>NZ_CP119143.1:0-4987245 GCF_029167005.1 Streptomyces sp. VNUA24 | reverse complement strand
GTGAGACTCCGGTCGACACCGATGTCTACGCCGAGCTGCTGCGTTCCTATGACGAGGGCGTCGCGGAGTTCCTCGGTCTCGAACGGGTGAAACCGAACACCTTGGGCAACAGCCGGATGCTTCTGCATCTGTGATCGCCGGCCGATCCGCAAGGAAGGCAGACGTTCATCGGGGAACCCCGGCCCCTATTCCACCGGGGCTCCTTGCCCAGGTGCCCTATGTCCGAAACGCGCATGTTTCCGGTCTTCCCCGGGCTCCCCGCCCTCTCCGCCGCCTCTCCCCGGTCTCTCCCTGGTCTCTCCCAGGGGTTTGTGTTTTTCCTGGAAAAGCGGTTTGCTTTCCGACGTACTGCAGTACTGCATATAACAGGGGACGCGAAACAGCGGCGCACGCCGCAGGCCCTCGGCCCTGAAGTTATCGATGAAAGGAAATCCGGTGGCACAGAAGGTTCAGGTCCTTCTTGTCGACGACCTCGACGGCGGCGAGGCGGACGAGACCGTGACGTTCGCGCTGGACGGCAAGACGTACGAGATCGACCTCACGACCGCCAACGCGGACAAGCTCCGTGGCCTTCTCGACCCCTACGTCAAGGGTGGCCGTCGTACCGGAGGCCGTGCTGCGGGGGGACGGGGCAAGGCCCGTGCCGCCGCCGGCGGCAGCCAGGACACCGCGGCCATCCGCGCCTGGGCGAAGGAGAACGGCTACGAGGTCAACGACCGCGGCCGCGTCCCCGCCTCCATCCGCGAGGCCTACGAGAAGGCCAACGGCTGAGATTCCGACGGCCCGGTGCTCGCGCGCCGCAGCCGGACGCGGTGGCAGTGCGTCGCCACCGTGTCCACCACCCGCACGAGGTCAGGGGCGACCCCACCGCCCCCCAAGGCCGACAAGCTCGGCAGCGAGGGTTCCACCTCGCACCCCGGCTCGGGGGGCCGCAGCCACACGGCGGCCCCCTGTGAACCGGCCTCCCCATGCCCGCCCACCGGCCTCACGGCCCCGCCCGGTGGCGCCGGCGCCACCAGGTGACCGCCCGTTCCGACGGCAGTGAGGTCCAGGGCGAGGCCGCCCCAGTCCAGCCACTCCAGCAGGCCCGGCAGTTCCTCCGCGCAGCCCGCCGCGACCAGCAGCAGCATCCGCCCGCCGCGCAGCGCCACCGGTGAGCCCGGACCGGGCACCGGACCCAGATGCCTGAGCGCCGCGACACCCGCTTCCTCCGGTGCGTCGAGCACATCGAAGCGCAGGCCCGTAATGAGGTGTACGGGCGTCCCGGGCACGGTCGCCCAGCCGAGGTCGTTCTCGTACCACCGCCGCACCGCGTCGCACGCGGGATCACCCGCGACATCGCGGGCGACGGCACCCGGGACGCCGCTCGGGTCGAGCGGTCGGCGGGGAAGGGGGACGATGGCCATGTCAGGAGCAACCGTGCGAAGAGGCCCGGAGTTACGCTGGGTGTCCGTTCGGATGCGAGGAGTACCGGGAAAGGGGGCGTTCAGCGGTGGGTGACGGCGCAAGGATGTTCGCCCTTAGCGGAGGGAACCGGTGCATCCGGCATGGAGTGTCAGTCCCTACGGGTAAGACATCCCTAGTGGGAGGGGGCGACACGCAGGAAAGGCCGTCTCACGTTCGCCATCGGCGTACTGATGGTGGGGGTAACTGCCTGGCCTGCGGGAACATCGTCTCGCACCATCGGGTTGGAGCAGATGTCGGCGTTCGGGACCCAGGAGGCAGCAACTTCTGTCTCCGCGAGAGCGGAGGTGAACCGGACGGTGTCGGCAGTTGGAATGAGCGGTCCCCGCTTGCGGGACTAAGCTGCGGAAGGACAGAGAGGGGAGCGTCCCCTCACTGCCTGACCGCTCTGAGGAGCGATTAACGATGTTCGAGAGGTTCACCGACCGCGCGCGGCGGGTTGTCGTCCTGGCTCAGGAAGAAGCCCGGATGCTCAACCACAACTACATCGGCACCGAGCACATCCTCCTGGGCCTGATCCACGAGGGTGAGGGTGTCGCCGCTAAGGCCCTGGAGAGCCTCGGGATTTCGCTCGAGGCGGTCCGCCAGCAGGTGGAGGAGATCATCGGGCAGGGGCAGCAGGCTCCGTCCGGCCACATCCCCTTCACCCCCCGTGCCAAGAAGGTCCTGGAGCTGTCGCTCCGCGAGGCCCTTCAGCTGGGCCACAACTACATCGGCACGGAGCACATCCTGCTCGGCCTGATCCGTGAGGGCGAGGGCGTCGCCGCCCAGGTCCTGGTCAAGCTGGGCGCAGATCTCAACCGGGTGCGGCAGCAGGTCATCCAGCTGCTCTCCGGTTACCAGGGCAAGGAGACCGCCACCGCCGGCGGCCCCGCCGAGGGCACCCCCTCGACGTCCCTGGTCCTCGACCAGTTCGGCCGGAACCTCACCCAGGCCGCTCGTGAGTCCAAGCTCGACCCGGTCATCGGGCGCGAGAAGGAGATCGAGCGGGTCATGCAGGTGCTGTCCCGCCGCACCAAGAACAACCCGGTGCTGATCGGTGAGCCCGGCGTCGGCAAGACTGCCGTCGTCGAGGGCCTCGCCCAGGCCATCGTCAAGGGCGAGGTGCCCGAGACCCTCAAGGACAAGCACCTCTACACCCTCGACCTCGGCGCGCTGGTCGCCGGCTCCCGCTACCGCGGTGACTTCGAGGAGCGCCTGAAGAAGGTCCTCAAGGAGATCCGCACCCGCGGCGACATCATCCTGTTCATCGACGAGCTGCACACGCTGGTCGGTGCGGGTGCCGCCGAGGGCGCCATCGACGCCGCCTCCATCCTGAAGCCGATGCTGGCCCGCGGTGAGCTGCAGACCATCGGCGCCACCACGCTGGACGAGTACCGCAAGCACCTGGAGAAGGACGCGGCCCTGGAGCGCCGCTTCCAGCCCATCCAGGTCGCCGAGCCCTCGCTCCCGCACACCATCGAGATCCTCAAGGGTCTGCGCGACCGGTACGAGGCGCACCACCGCGTCTCCATCACGGACGAGGCCCTGGTGCAGGCGGCGACGCTCGCCGACCGGTACATCTCGGACCGCTTCCTCCCCGACAAGGCGATCGACCTGATCGACGAGGCCGGATCGAGGATGCGCATCCGCCGGATGACCGCGCCGCCGGACCTCCGCGAGTTCGACGAGAAGATCGCCGGTGTCCGCCGGGACAAGGAGTCCGCGATCGACTCGCAGGACTTCGAGAAGGCCGCCTCCCTGCGCGACAAGGAGAAGCAGCTCCTGGCCGCCAAGGCCAAGCGGGAGAAGGAGTGGAAGGCCGGCGACATGGACGTCGTCGCCGAGGTCGACGGCGAGCTGATCGCCGAGGTCCTCGCGACCGCCACCGGCATCCCGGTCTTCAAGCTGACCGAGGAGGAGTCCTCGCGTCTGCTGCGCATGGAGGACGAGCTCCACAAGCGGGTCATCGGCCAGGTCGACGCCGTCAAGGCGCTGTCGAAGGCGATCCGTCGTACGCGTGCGGGCCTCAAGGACCCGAAGCGTCCCGGTGGTTCGTTCATCTTCGCCGGCCCGTCCGGTGTCGGTAAGACCGAGCTGTCCAAGGCGCTCGCCGAGTTCCTCTTCGGTGACGAGGACGCGCTGATCTCCCTCGACATGTCGGAGTTCAGCGAGAAGCACACGGTCTCCCGTCTCTTCGGTTCGCCCCCCGGCTACGTGGGCTACGAAGAGGGCGGCCAGCTGACCGAGAAGGTGCGCCGCAAGCCGTTCTCCGTCGTCCTCTTCGACGAGGTCGAGAAGGCCCACCCGGACATCTTCAACTCGCTGCTGCAGATCCTGGAGGACGGTCGTCTGACCGACTCCCAGGGCCGGGTCGTGGACTTCAAGAACACGGTCATCATCATGACGACCAACCTCGGCACCCGGGACATCTCCAAGGGCTTCAACCTGGGCTTCGCGGCCTCGGGCGACAAGAAGACCAACTACGAGCGCATGAAGAACAAGGTCTCGGACGAGCTGAAGCAGCACTTCCGGCCCGAGTTCCTCAACCGTGTCGACGACGTCGTCGTCTTCCCGCAGCTCACGCAGGAGGACATCCTGCGGATCGTCGACCTGATGATCGGCAAGGTCGACGAGCGCCTGAAGGACCGGGACATGGGCATCGAGCTCTCCCAGTCCGCCAAGGAGCTGCTGTCCAAGAAGGGCTACGACCCGGTGCTGGGTGCGCGTCCGCTGCGTCGCACCATCCAGCGCGAGGTCGAGGACACCCTCTCCGAGAAGATCCTCTTCGGCGAGCTGCGCCCCGGCCACATCGTGGTCGTGGACACCGAGGGCGAGGGCGACGCGGCCACCTTCACCTTCCGGGGTGAGGAGAAGTCGGCGCTGCCGGACGTCCCGCCGATCGAGCAGGCGGCCGGCGGTGCGGGCCCGAACCTGAGCAAGGACGCGTAACCGCTGCGCTCGGCCTGAGCGAGCGACAAGGGGCTGCCCCGGGACTTCGGTCCCGGGGCAGCCCCTTTGTCCTTTGCCGTGCCGAGGGCTCCCGGCTGTCGTGCCGGGGTGTCGGCGGGGAAATGAGTGACGCGGACCTCGTAGCCGCCGTCACATGCGGGCGTGCTTTCCGGCCGTTATCGGTGACGAGCCGCACAGGTCTTTTGTCCGGTACTAGGCGGAATAGTGGCGAGAGGGTGGCGGGCAAAACGGACATTCGGGTCTCGGGGTGGGGGATTCGGTTCGTGCTGTGCAGGTGAGGGGCTGTTTGGGAGGTGATGTCAATGTGAGGTGTGATTGCGGGATATCTACGACTTTCTGTCGTAGGTCACATGTTTGAGGCGTTTCGGGGCGTCGGGGTACCAAGGGGTGTCCCGTTCGGCGGACGCAGAAGTGCGCCGGGTGGGACGCGTGTCCGTCGAGGCACGTTCCCCTGTCTCCGTCCCCCGTGAGGTACTCCATGTCGCAGCGTGTTCGCACTCCCCGTTCCGGTATGTCCCAGCTCCGTGTCCGCGCCGCCGTGATGGCCGTGGGTGTGGGTGTCTCGGGTGTGCTGGGAGCCGGGGTCGCGGCCGCCGCCGGTGGTGCCCAGGCCACGAGCGCCGGCACCGCCACCGTCCAGGCCGCCGCCGCCAAGAAGGCGGCCTCCTGGGTGAGCCCCGTCAAGGGCTACAAGCTGAGCGCGCGCTTCGCGCAGGCCGGCACCATGTGGTCCGCGAAGCACAGCGGTCAGGACTTCGCCGTCAAGAGCGGCACGGCCGTCGCCGCCGCGCACGGCGGCACCGTCGTGAAGGCCGGCGGCAACGGCGCCGGTGACGGTCCCGCGTACGGCAACGCCGTCGTCATCAAGCACGGCAACGGCACGTTCTCGCAGTACGCCCACCTGTCCAAGGTCGGCGTGAAGGTCGGGCAGGTCGTCAAGACCGGGCAGCGCATAGCCTTCTCCGGCAACACCGGTAACTCCAGCGGGCCGCACCTGCACTTCGAGATCCGTACGACTCCGAACTACGGCTCCGCCATCGACCCGGTCGCCTTCCTGCGGACCAAGGGCGTCAAGGTCTGAGTCGCTCGCGCCCTCGGATGTGACGGGCTTCAGGCGTCCCCGGTGCCCCGGTGCGCCTGGGTCACCAGGTCGATCGCGACCTCCAGGACGGCCTTGCGCTTCTCCTCGGGGTCGCCCTCGACGTCCCGGAGGACGAACATGCCGGCGTGCATGGTGAACAGGGCGCTCGTGCAGCGGACCTGGTCGGTCAGGGCGGCGTCGGGCTCCTTGATGGAGTCGATCAGCCGGAGCATGCGGTCCTTGAACGTCTCGCCGACGCTCAGCTCGCGCACCGTCGCCTGGTTCTCCTGCATGAAGCGGAACAGGGGGGCGACGTCGACGAGGGCCACGCTGTAGCGGCGCAGGATCTCGCGCTTGGTGTCGAGGGTGCGCGGCTGGGTGCCGGCCCAGTCGATCAGCTCGTCGATCGGCCGCTGCAGATCCTGGAAGAGGCTGATGAGGATGTCTTCCTTGGTCTTGAAGTGGTAGTACAGCGCCGCCTTCGTCACGTCGAGGCGTTCGGCGATCTCCCGCAGTGAGGTCTTCTCGTAGCCCTGCTCGGCGAAGAGTTCGAGGGCGACGTCCTGGATGCGCTGCCGGGTGTCGCCTCGGCGCTGCCGTTTCGCCGCCGGCGCGGGCGCTCCGTGGGTCACGTCCGTCGCGCTCGCCACGTCCGTCGCGCCCGTCGCGTCCGCTGTCGGGTCGCTCATCGTCGTACTCCTCGCCGTCACGGAAGGTCCTGCACCGGTCAAGCCTCGACCAAGCCGGTCGAACTTACTTGACGCCCGGCTAGTTAGGGGCCTAGCTTCCCTTAGTGTAGACAACTAGCCGGTCGGCAAGTAAGTACTCGGTGGCTCCGGGGGGAGTGGAGGACCGCGATGGATGCGGAGACGAAGAACGACGTGAGCGGTGGACCCGGCAAGGACGGACCGCAGCCGCGCAGTGTGCGGGTGGTCCTGCTCGCGCTGATGATCGCCATGCTGCTGGCGATGCTCGACAACATGATCATCGGTACCGCGATGCCGACGATCGTGGGCGAGCTGGGGGGCCTGGAACACCTCTCCTGGGTCGTGACCGCCTACACGCTGGCGACCGCCGCCTCCACCCCGATCTGGGGCAAGCTCGGCGACCTCTACGGCCGCAAGCTCATCTTCATGACCTCGATCGTGATCTTCCTGATCGGTTCGGCGCTGAGCGGTATGGCCCAGGACATGGGCCAGCTGATCGCGTTCCGCGCGGTGCAGGGACTGGGCGCCGGCGGGCTGATGGTCGGCGTCATGGCGATCATCGGCGACCTGATACCCCCGCGTGAGCGCGGCAAGTACCAGGGGATGATGGCCGGTGTCATGGCCCTGGCCATGATCGCCGGACCGCTGGTGGGCGGGTCCATCACCGACCACTGGGGCTGGCGCTGGTCCTTCTACATCAACCTGCCGCTCGGGGTCGTGGCACTGGTCGCCATCAGCGCCGTACTGCACCTGCCGAAGCCGTCGCGGGACGGGCGGTCGGCGCGGGACATCGACTACCTGGGCGCGGCCCTGCTGACCGTCGGCATCACGGCGATCGTGCTGGTCACGACGTGGGGCGGAACCGAGTACGCCTGGGGGTCGGCCGTCGTCATGGAGCTGATCGCGCTGGGTGTGGCCTCGCTGGTCGGCTTCCTGTTCGTGCAGAAGCGGGTGGCCGAGCCGGTGATCCCGCTGCACATCTTCCGCAGCCGGAACTTCACGCTGATGTCCCTGATCGGTTTCTTCACCGGCTTCGTGATGTTCGGCGCGGTGCTGTTCCTGCCGCTGTTCCAGCAGTCCGTGCAGGGCGCGTCCGCGACCAACTCCGGGCTGCTGCTGCTGCCGATGCTGGGCGCGATGCTCGCGGTGTCGATGGTGGCCGGACGGGTGACCACGGGAAGCGGCCGCTACAAGGTGTTCCCGGTCGTCGGCAGCGTCCTGATGATGGTGGGCCTGTTCCTGCTGGCCCAGATGGACACCGGTACGAGCCGGCTGACGTCCGGGGTGTTCATGGCCGTGCTGGGCGCCGGTATGGGCTGTCTGATGCAGATCACCATGCTGGTCGCGCAGAACAGTGTGGAGATGAAGGACATGGGCGTCGCCTCCTCCACCACCACGCTGGCCCGGACGCTCGGGTCCTCGTTCGGCGTCGCGATCATGGGGGCGCTGTTCAACAGCCGGGTGCAGGACGTGATGGCCGAGCGGGCCGGGGCGCTGGGGTCCCAGGTGACCGAGCAGTCGGCCCAGCTGGACGCGGCGAGCCTGGCGAAGCTGCCGGCGGCGGCGCGGGAGGCGTACCAGTACGCGGTGGCCTCGGGGACGCACTCGGCGTTCCTGCTGGGGGCGGTCGTGTCCGTGGTGGCGCTGGTCGCCGCGGTGTTCGTGAAGGAGGTGCCGCTGCGGGGGGCCGGGGGGTCGTCCGCGGTGGGCTCCGCCGGTGGGGCCGCGGCGAAGGAGGCGGCGGGGGTCTGATGGGCCGCCCCCCCCGGGGCCGGCGCGGGAGAGCTCGGGGGGTTCGGTGCGGTGGCGGGTGCGGGTGGGTGGGGGCTTCTCGCGCAGTTCCCCGCGCCCCTAAAAGCCCAGGCCCCGCGGGGCCTGAAAGCCCAGGCCCCGCGGGCCTGAAAGCCAACGGCCCCTGCGGGCCTGAAAAGCTTGGGGCGCAGCCCCTGCTTTTCAGGGGCGCGGGGAACTGCGCGAGAAGCCCCACCGAGCCCGCACCCGCCACCACACCGGAACCCCCGAGCTCTCCCGCGCACCCCGGAGGGAGACGGCCCCGGTTCAGCCCGCCCCGTCCAGGGAAGCCGGCAGCATCGGGTAGCTGCCCGTGTTCGTGGGGGCGTGTTCCGGGAGCCACAGCACCGCGACCGCGCCCTCGGCCGGGACGCCCTCCGGGGAACCCGGCGGGCGGACGTTGCGGAAGGTGAGCCGGGCACCGAGAACACGGGCCTGCCCGGCGGCGATGGTGAGCCCGAGGCCGTGCCCCTGCCCCGCACGGTCGGAGGCGCCGGTCCGGAAACGGCGCGGGCCGTCCGCGAGCAGGTCCTCGGGGAAGCCGGGCCCGTGGTCGCGGACCCGGATGACCCGGCCCTCGACGGACACCTCGATCGGCGGCCTGCCGTGCTTCGCCGCGTTCGCCAGCAGGTTCAGCAGGACGCGTTCGAGGCGGCGGGGGTCCGTCGTCACCTCCGACTCGTGCACGATCCGCACCCGCACGTCCGCGTCCTTCGCCGCCACCCGCCGGGCCACGAACTCGCCCAGCATGATGTCCTGCAGCTCGGCCCGCTCGGAGGCCCCGTCGAGGCGGGCCACCTCCAGCACGTCCTCGACGAGGGTGCGCATCGCCTGCGCCCGGTCGCGGACCAGCTCGGAGGGGCGGCCCGGCGGCAGCAGCTCCGCGGCCGTGAGCAGACCGGTCACCGGCGTGCGCAGCTCGTGCGCGATATCCGCCGTCACCCGCCGCTCCGCCTCGATGCGCTGGCGCAGGGTGTCGGCCATGGCGTCCACGGCCCTCGCCAGCTCGGCCGTCTCGTCGCGTACGAGACCGCCGATCGCGTCCCGCACCCGTACGTCCGACTCGCCCTTGGCCACCTGGTGCGCTGCGGCGGCCGCCTTGCGCAGCCGGCGGGACATCTGACCGCCGATGAGCACCCCGAGGGCCGAGCCGCCGAAGACGACCGCGATCGAACCGATGAGCAGCGCCTGGTCGAGGTCGCGCAGCACCGCGGAGCTGTGATCGGTGAAGTCGGTGTGCAGGGACAGGACCCGCTTGTCCTTCAGCGGAACGGCCGCCCAGATGTCGGGCACGCCGTTGCGGCCCTCGGACACATAGGTGGCGCGGCGGCCCTCCGCGACCTTGGCCAGCAGGTCCTTGGGGATGTCCGGGTCGTCGAGCTTCACGCCGAAGGCGCCGGACTTGAGCGGGCGGCCGGACTCGTACATCCGCTGGGCGACCTGGATGCGCTCGTCGGCGAGGTCGCGCGAGTTGTCGAGCATCGACACCCGCGCCGCGTTGTGCACGACCAGGCTCAGCGCGATCGCCACCAGCGCCCCCACCAGCGCGATCGCCGCGCTCAGCTGCCACCGCAGTCCGGTGCGGATGCCCGAGGCGAGCCCCGTACCGGCCCGGCGGCCGGCGGCGCCCGCGGGCTCCGGCTCCGGCCCTCCTCGTATCCCCCTCGTGTTCATCGCGCCCCGCCCCGCTCAGGCCTTGAGCTTGTAGCCGAAGCCGCGGACCGTCTCGATACGGTCCTGGCCGATCTTCGCGCGGAGCCGCTGGACGTGGACGTCGACGACCCGGGTGTCGCCGCCCCAGCCGTAGTCCCACACGCGTTCGAGCAGCTTGTCGCGGGAGAGGACCGTGCCGGGGGCCGACGAGAACTCCAGCAGGAGCCGCATCTCGGTCGGCGTCAGCGCCACCGGCACTCCGGACTTCAGGACCTCCATGCCCTCGGTGTCGATGACCAGTTCGCCGAAGGTGAGCACCCCGCCGGTGCTCGCGGCCCCGGCCTCCTCGGCCTTGGCGTCACCGCCGCTCGCGTGCCCGAAGCGGCGCAGCACCGCACGGATCCGGGCGACCAGGACGGCACCGTCGAACGGCTTGGTCACGTAGTCGTCGGCGCCCGCCTCCAGACCCAGCACCACGTCGATGGAGTCGGCGCGCGCCGAGAGCATGATCACGGGCACGGTCGACTCGTCACGGATGCGGCGGCACAGGGAGACCCCGTCCAGGCCCGGCACCATGACGTCCAGCAGCGCGATGTCGGGCCGGTCCGCGCGGAACGCCTCCAGCCCCGACAGCCCGTCGGGCATGGCCGTGACCGCGAAGCCGTCGCGTTCCAGTGCGAGCTGGGTGGCCTCGCGGATCACGTCGTCGTCCTCGACGAACAGGACATGGGTCTGCTCTGCCATCCGGTGATCTCGCTCGCTCTCGGTCGGGGTGGAACAGAACCGGTCGGGTCGGTCGGGTCGGTCGGGTCGGTCGGGTCGTGCGTGCGCGGCACCGGTCCCCGGCGCCTCGCTCAGCCCGTCTCGGGGGTCGCCGTCTCCGCGCCGCCCACCGCGCTGCTGTACTCGGTACGCGTGCTGGAGCGCTGGACGAAGCCGTCCTTGATCCAGCGGTAGGTCGTGACCTCCTCGCTGGACGGGTAGGACGACGGGTCGCCATTCTCGTACAGCTGCCGGGTGACCATGAGGTCTCCCCGGTCGATCTCCGCGTAGACGGGCGGCTGTTCGGAGAGGAACACGCTCCGGTACGTCCCCTTCTCCGAGCGGTACACGTACGACGCGACCCCGACGGCGTCCGCGCAGGTCATCACATTGACCACGAGGTCGTCGCCGGAGCCGCCGGTCAGGTTCCCGTAGGTCACGTCCACCGGGTACTCGTCGGCCACGCACGGCTTCAGATCGCTCTTGACGGTCCGGCTGACCTCCGGGTCGGCGCGGACCATGCGGACGACGTCGTCGACACTCGGGTGGTCGCCGTCGCTGTCGCTGTCGCTGTCGACCGACGGGGACAGCGACGGCGAGGCCGCGCCCGCCGCGAGGGAGTCGTTGTCCGCCGGTCCCTCGTCCCGGGCACCGGTGCCGCCCGTGCCGCAGGCGGAGACGAAAAGGCCGAGGGCGGCGAGCACGGTCACCGCCGTGATCACCGCCTTCGACGCCTGCCGGACCCCTGGTCCGGGGCCGGCCGCTGTACTCAGGCCGCGCAACGCTCCTGCTCCTCGCTCGCTTCGAACGCGCGGGCGGCACGCTCGTCGATGTCCCGCGACTCCAGCTCCTCGCGGAGCCGGGCCAGCGCACGGTGGAGCGTGCTCTTGACGGTGCCGGCCGACATGCCGAGCGCGGCGGCCGTCTCCTCCGTGGACATCTGCTCCCAGTGTCGCAGCACCACGACACTGCGCTGCTTGGGCGCCAGCACCTTCAGGATGTCCATGAGCAGGGCGCGGTCCGCGTGCTGCTCGGTGGAGTCCTCGATGCGCGCGTCCGGCAGCTGCTCGGTCGGAACCTCCTCCAGCTTCCGGGCCCGCCACCACTCCGTCCGCGTGTTGATCATGACCCGGCGCAGATAGGCGTCCGCCAGCCGCTTGTCCGCGATGCCCTCCCAGCGGCCGTACGTCCGCGCCAGCGCGGTCTGCAGCAGGTCCTGGGCGTCGACCGGGTCCGGCACGAGCCGACGGGCGCTGCGCAGCAGCGCGTCCTGCCGGGTGCGGACGTACTCCTCGAATTCGAGCACCTCGCCGTGCGCCATGATCAACCGCCTCCGTTCCCCGTTTCCGGCTCCGCGCTGGCGCGCGGCGCCGGGTGTCCGCCGCTTCGTCTCGCTGGTGCGATCCGCTCGTGCCGCCCGGCCCGCCGGTACGTTTCGCGGGTTCCTGCGGTACGCCAATGAAGCTACGGAGGGGTTGTCACGAGGACGTCCGAACCAGCCTGCGGTGAACGCTCGGCTGTCCGTCGGTTGTGTAACAGAAGGAGGAACGGGGTAAAGCGCTCCACGCTTTGGGGCGGTGATGTGCCGTTTCGCCCCGTGCGGCGCGCGAGCGGTCCGTGTCGCGGTCGGGCCCCGGCCGTGCGTGGCCCGTGACGTACGGCGGGCCGGCCGTCAGGTCAGGGGCAGCCGGTAGAGCCCGTCCGGCAGGGGCTCCACCAGACCGTCGGAGACCAGCCCGTCGAGCGCGCGGGCGCGCTGCACCGGCTCGTCCCACACCCGGTCGAGGACCGCCTGCGGTACGGGCGCGATCGCGTCCCGCAGGACGGCGAGGAGCTTGCCGCGGACCTGCCGGTCGGTACCGGCGTACGTCTGACCGCGCCGCGCCGGCCCCTCGTGCGCGGGCTTCCCGGCCAGCCGCCACGCGCACTGCCCGGCGATGGGGCAGCGCCCGCACGTCTCGTTCTTCGCCGTGCAGACCAGCGCGCCCAGTTCCATCGACGCGGCCGCCCAGCGGGACGCCGTACCGTCGTCCTCGGGCAGCAGCGCGCGGGCCAGCTTCCGTTCGGCGGCCGTGGTCGCGTTCGGCGGGTACTGCGTGCCGCTGACCGCGCGGGCGAAGACCCGCCGCACGTTCGTGTCGAGCACGGCGTGCCGCTGGCCGTAGGCGAAGGACGCCACCGCCGCGGCCGTGTACTCGCCGATCCCCGGCAGCGCGAGCAACTGCGCGTGGTCGCGCGGTACGTCCCCGCCGTGCCGTTCCGTTATGGCCACCGCGGCGCCGTGCAACCGCAGGGCGCGGCGCGGGTATCCGAGCCGGCCCCAGGCACGGACCGCCTCGCCCGGCGGTTCCTTCGCGAGGTCCGCGGGGCGCGGCCAGCGCGCCAACCACTGTTCGTAGACGGGCAGTACGCGGTTGACCGGCGTCTGCTGGAGCATGAACTCGCTGACCATCACCCCCCAGGGGCCGGCCTCCGGGCGCCGCCAGGGCAGGTCACGGGCGTGCGTCTCGAACCAGGCGATCACCGGGGTGTGGAGTGTGGTGGGTGCGGCCGAGGGGGCCGGGGTGGGGGTTGCGGTGGCTGGGCTGCTCTGGGGCTTCGTGGGTGCAGTCATGGCACGGTCGATCCTGCCATGCGGGTTCCGGTGGCGGTGGCTTCTGGTGGGGGGTGTCTGGGGTTCGTCGGCGGGTGCGGGTGCGTGGGGGCTGGCCGCGCAGTTCCCCGCGCCCCTGAAAGCCCAGGCCCTGCGGGCCTGAAAGCCATCGGCCCTGCGGGCCTGAACAGCGCGGGGCGCAGCCCCTGCTTTTCAGGGGCGCGGGGAACTGCGCGAGAAGCCCCACCGGGCCCGCGGACGAACCGTGATCCCCGTCCGGCCGGGCCAGGGGGCGCCCGGTTCACCCGGCGGGACGCCACCCCAGCTCCGGCCCCAGCTTCGTCGCGATGTCCGTCAGGATCTGGACGTAGTCCTCGTGCTCGAAGGTGAACGGCAGCGCGAACGCGACCTCGTCGACCTCCCGGAAGGCGACATGGGCCCGCAACCGCTCGGCGATCTCCGCCGACGTGCCCACCAGGTCCGGCGCGAACAGCAACCGTGCCTCCCCCTGCGGCGCGGCGGTCCGGGGCAGCCGCGTCGCCGCGTACGCCTCGTACCTGGCCCGCTGCTCCGGCGTCGCCGAGTCGGTGGGGATGACGACGAGCCCCTGCGACACCCGGGCCGCCTCCCCGTCCGGGTGGTGCGCCCGGAACTCCCGGATGTGGGAGAGCTGGACGGCGGCGAAGTCCACCGCCCCGGTCGTCTCCCCCTCGGCCTTCACCACGCTGCTGGTCAGGAAGTTCATCCGGTTCTCACCGGCCCACCGCGCCGACCGGAGGCTGCCGCCGCCGTACCACATACGGCCGCCCAGCCCGGGGGACTGCGGCTGCACCCGGTCGGAGAAGACCTCGAACCCCTCGGTGCCGCTGAACTCGCCGGCCTTCTCGCCCCGAACGAACCCCAGGAGCCGCCGGACCCGTTCGAAGCCGAAGTCCTCCGCGTCGGCGGTGTCCGGGTAGAGCGCCTCCTTGACGCTGTCGTAGTGCATCGGGGGGCCGACGCTGATCCCCGGGTTGAGCCGGCCGCCGGAGAGCAGGTCGACCGTGGCCAGGTCCTCGGCGAGCCGCAGCGGGTTCTCCCAGCCCAACGGGATGACGGCGGTGCCCAGTTCGATACGGCTCGTGCGCTGCGAGGCCGCCGCCAGGACGGCGACGGGGGAGGAGATGCCGTACTGAAGATGACGGTGGCGCAGCCACGCGCTGTCGAAGCCGAGCCGCTCACCCAACTCGATGATCTCCAGCGTCGACTCGTGGCCCCGGCGCGGATCGGCCTCGTCGAACAGCCCGATGGTCAGAAACCCGAGCTTCCGCAACGGCCTCGACACCGACGCGGTGACGCCGTCCTCCACGGATCCGTCCATCGTCTTCTCCCAGCACTTCGACGCACTTGGCGGTGATGGGGAGATTGTGTCAGCCGGGGATTGCGGGACCATGAACGGACATGTGGGGCGCGGAAGTTCACACTGCGGGCGAGGCACCGAACCGGTCACGGAGGGTGTCCGTACGGGTCTTGTGATCACGTAAAGCGATCATGTGGCGTTCCGTCGGGGCGGTGAGGGGAACGACCGGGATGATGATCCGGAAAAGTTGAGGTTTCGGGCGGCGGGTGGGGCCGGTGAAGGGCTCGATCTCTCGTACAGTTTGCGCCGTGGGATCTCTGCGCAATCCGATCGGGCCGCTTCCCTCCACCATCTACTGGCGACGGAGGGCCGTTCTGCTGACCGTCGTCGGTCTGCTGGCGATCCTGGTCGTCTGGATCGTCACCGGCGGCGGGGGCGGCGGGAACAACGCGGGGGAGCCCGACGGCAAGAACCCCGTCACCTCGATCACCCCCGGCCCGTCGGATTCCGGTCCCGCGATCAGTGAAGCGCCGGGCGGGCGGGACGAGTCGGGCGACGAGTCGAGCGCGGGCGGCGACGGTTCGGGCTCCGGTTCGGGGTCCGGCTCGGGTTCGGGTTCCGGTTCCGGCTCCGGGGGGTCCGACGACGGGTCCGGTGCCACGGGCGGGGGCACGTCGGACGACGGCGGCAAGAACGGGAGCAGTTCCGGGGAGCAGGTCGAGGCGGGGTCGAGCCTGCCCAACTGCACCGCCGGAGCGGTGAAGTTGACCGTGCGCAGTGTGCGCAACGCCTACGCGCCCGGCGTGAACCCCACGTTCGAGCTGATCGCGCGCAATTCCTCCGGCGGCGACTGCAAGCTCGATCTCGGGCCGGACAACACGGTGGTGACGATCACCGCGGCCGACGGGGACGACGCGTTCTGGGCGTCCGACGACTGCCACGAGACCGCGGGCAGCCTGTTGTTCCGGGTGCCGGCCGGGGACCGGGTCACCTACACCGTGGAGTGGAACCGCGACCCCAGCGCGCCCGACTGCGCGACGCCGTCGGCGCGTTCGGCAACCGCGGGCACGTACCTGGTGGAGGCGAAGGCGCCGGGACTGGCCACGGCCCGGGCGTCGTTCGTACTGGAGAAGGACTGAAGGACTGAAGGACTGACGCCCTGACCGACGGGGCCGGGCGGCCGGCCCCGGGGCGAACCGTCGGCCGTACCGCCCCGCCGCCGCCACCGCTGCGGCTGTCCAGGCCGCCTGGACGTCCCTAGACGTACCGCTCCAGGATCGAGGACTCCGCCAGGCGTGACAGGCCCTCGCGGACGCTGCGGGCACGGGCCTCGCCCACTCCGTCGACCGTCTGGAGGTCGTCGACGCTGGCGGCCAGGAGCTTCTGGAGACCGCCGAAGTGCTCCACGAGGCGGTCGATGATGGCCCCGGGCAGACGGGGCACCTTGGCCAGGAGGCGGTAGCCGCGCGGGGAGACCGCGGAGTCCATGCCTTCCGGGGAGCCGGTGTAGCCGAGGGCGCGGGCCACGGTGGGCAGTTCGAGGAGCTCGGCGTGGGTGAGGGCGTCGAGTTCGCGCAGGGCCTCGTCGACCGTGCGGGAGCGCTTGGCCGTCGGCTCGGGGACGTAGTCCCGGACGACCAGTTCACGCTCCGGCTCGACGCCCGCGATCAGCTCGTCGAGCTGGAGGGCCAGGAGACGGCCGTCCGTGCCCAGTTCGACCACGTACTCGGCGATCTCGGTGGCGATGCGGCGGACCATCTCCAGACGCTGGGCGACCGCCGACACGTCCCGGACCGTGACCAGGTCCTCGATCTCCAGCGCGGAGAGGGTGCCCGCCACCTCGTCCAGCCGGAGCTTGTACCGCTCCAGGGTCGCCAGGGCCTGGTTCGCGCGGGACAGGATCGCCGCCGAGTCCTCCAGGACCCGCCGGTGGCCGTCGACGTACAGCGCGATCAGGCGCATCGACTGGGAGACCGAGACGACCGGGAAGCCGACCTGCTTGCTCACCCGGTCGGCCGTGCGGTGCCGGGTGCCGGTCTCCTCGGTGGGGATCGTCGGGTCGGGGACCAGCTGCACGCCCGCCCGGAGGATCTTGGAGAGGTCCGAGGAGAGCACGATGCCGCCGTCGAGTTTGCACAGCTCCCGCAGACGGGTGGCCGTGAACTCGACGTCCAGGACGAAACCGCCGGTGCACATCGGCTCGACGGTCTTGTCGAAGCCGAGCACGATGAGCCCGCCGGTGTTGCCGCGGAGAATCCGCTCCAGCCCGTCGCGCAGGGCCGTACCTGGTGCCACGGCGCTCAGCGAGGCGCGCATCAGGCCATCGGCACCGGAGCTCCCGCCGGACTTTCCGGGAGCTGCTGCCCGGTCGTTGGCTGCCACTGCACTCCTCCGGTCGCGGGTTGGGGGCGCTCCCGTTGCGCACGCGTGGTTTCGTACGGACGGGCGAGACCTGGGCAAAGTCTACCGGCGGTCCTCCTCGTCCCGTGGGGCCTCTCGCCGACGGGATCGCGGCAGTACCCGCAGCGCGTCTCCCATGTCGGCCACTTCCAGCACCTTCATACCGGGAGGAACCTTGCCCGGATCGGACGGAACGAGCGCGTGCGTGAACCCCAGACGGTGGGCTTCGGACAGCCGGCGCTGGACGCCCGTGACCCGTCTGACCTCGCCCGCGAGGCCCACCTCACCGATCGCCACGAGGTTCTTGGGCAGGGGGGTGTCGGTCGCCGCCGAGGCCAGGGCCAGGGCGATCGCGAGGTCCGCGGCGGGTTCCGAGAGCTTCACGCCGCCGACCGTCGCCGAGTAGATGTCCCGCTTGCCGAGGGCGCTGATCCGGCCGCGCTGCTCCAGGACCGCGAGCATCATCGAGACCCGGGAGGTCTCCAGGCCGGAGGTCGTACGGCGGGGGGAGGGCAGCTGCGAGTCGACTGTGAGCGACTGCACTTCCGCCACCAGCGGGCGGCGGCCCTCCAGGGTGACGGTCAGGCAGGTGCCGGGGACGGGCTCGTCGCGGCGGGTGAGGAAGAGACCGCTGGGGTCGGTGAGGCCGGTGATGCCCTCGTCGTGCAGTTCGAAGCAGCCGACCTCGTCCGTGGCGCCGTAGCGGTTCTTGACACCGCGGACCAGGCGCAGGCGCGCGTGCCGGTCGCCCTCGAAGTGCAGGACCACGTCGACGAGGTGTTCCAGGAGGCGAGGTCCGGCGATGGCCCCGTCCTTGGTGACATGGCCCACCAGGAGCGTCGACATGCCGCGCTCCTTGGACGCGCGGATCAGGGCGCCGGCGACCTCGCGGACCTGGGCCATGCCGCCGGGGGCGCCGTCGATCTCGGGCGAGGCGACGGTCTGGACCGAGTCGAGGATCAGCAGGGACGGCTTCACCGCGTCCAAGTGGCCCAGCACGGCGGAGAGGTCGGTCTCGGCGGCGAGGTAGAGGTGGTCGTGCAGGGCGCCGATCCGGTCGGCCCGCAGACGGACCTGGCTCGCGGACTCCTCGCCCGTGACGTAGAGGGTCGGGTTCTCGGCGTCGGCGGCCTTGGCGGCGACGTCGAGCAGCAGGGTGGATTTGCCGACGCCCGGCTCGCCCGCGAGGAGGACCACGGCGCCGGGGACCAGGCCGCCGCCGAGGACCCGGTCCAGCTCCGGGACCCCGGTGGTGCGGGCGGTGGCCTGGCGGCCGTCGACCTGTCCGATGGGGACGGCGGAGGTGGTGACCCGGCCGGGGGCGGTCGTACGGACGGCCGGCGTGCCGTACTCGTCGACCGTGCCCCACGCCTGGCACTCGGGGCAGCGGCCGAGCCACTTGGCCGTCTGCCAGCCGCACTCCGTGCAGCGGTAGGACGGCCGGTCCTTCGCGGTTTTCGTACGGGCAGCCATGCACGAACCGTAACGGAGGGCACTGACATCGATGCCCGTACTCCGGTTCCGGTGCCGTGACCCGGGCAGGGCCCTACCGACGGGGCCCTAGCGGCGGGGGCCGATCGTCAGGGCGGCCGGGCGGTACGGGACGTACGCGGCGCCGTCGAGACCGAGGGCGAGTGCGGCGGTCTGGAGGGCGCCCGGGGTCGCGGAGGCGCCCCAGCGGCCCGCGTCCAGGCGGGACTCCAGGGCGTGCAGGGCGGCGACGGTCTCGGCGGTGGTGAAGGCGCAGTGGCCCTGGCGTTCGACGTAGGCCTGGCGCAGCAGCGCGGCGTCCCCGGAGGCGCGCACGCGGGCGGCGAAGCGGGATTCCTGTTCGACGGGGACCAGGTCGTCGGCGACGGTGTGGACGTCCAGGAGCGGGACCGCGAGGCCCTGGCCGGCGGAGGAGGTGCGTTCGCCAGCCGCGACGGCGGACGGGTCGGCGGTGATACCGGCGTGGGAGGTCAGGTTCCGCAGGTCGGCGCGCAGGTCGAGGCCGGCCTTCCGGTACAGGGCCCTGACCAGGGGCGCGTGCTGGGAGGCGGCGAGCACGCGCGCGTAGTCGACGCCCTTGTTCCCGGAGTTGTTGCCGCCGAGGGCCTTCTCCAGGTGGTAGCGGGCGGGTTCGACGCGGTTGAGGACGCCCTGCGCGAGCCACGCGTACTGCTGGGCCTGCTGCTCCTCCCGGTCGCCGGCGGCCGGACGCTGCCTGCCGGGCGCCCAGGCGGGTAGGTTGAGGTACGCGGCGGCGAGGGCGACGCGGGCGCGGCCCTCGGGGGTGCGCTGCGCGGCGACGACGGCGTCGGTGAGCTGCCGGCCGGTCGTGGCGCCCTCGGCCTCGGAGGCGAAGTCCACCAGCTTCACCGGGGTGTCCGGGAGCAGCAGCCGGGCGATCGTGTACTCGGCGTCGAGCTGGTAGGTGTGCAGGTCGTTGGCGCCGGCCACCAGCCCGCAGAGGCCGAGGGCGCCGTCGATCCCGCCGGCGCCGGAGCGGGCGAGCCGGGCGTTGACCAGGCCGCCCATGGACTGCCCGACGGAGAGCGTGCGGGCGGGTTCCCCGATCCTCTCGGTGACGGCCGCGACGGTGGCGACCTGGTCGCGCTCGGCGCTCTCCAGGGCCCAGAGGGTCTCGCTCACGTCGTAGGAGGAGCCGGTGAGCGCGTAGCCCTCGTCGAGCAGCCGCAGGCGTACCGCCTCGCTCGGCGCGTTCTGGGGCACGGTGACGCCGAAGCCGTGGCTGAACACGATCAAGGTGCCGTTCCAGTCCTCCGGCACGTCCGCGATCCAGGCGGCGCCGTCCGGGAGGGTGCCGGTGAGGCGTTCGGCGGCGGGCGCGGCGGCCCGGGGGGCGGCCGTGGAGACGGAGGTGCCGGTCAGCGCGAGGACGACGGCGGCCGCCAGGGCGGTGACCGCGCGGGCGGCGGGTGCGTGGGGGAGGCGGGTGCGGCGGGTGCGTGCGGTCATGAGAGTGG
The DNA here is from genome assembly GCF_029167005.1 of Streptomyces sp. VNUA24. Taxonomy (NCBI): domain Bacteria; kingdom Bacillati; phylum Actinomycetota; class Actinomycetes; order Kitasatosporales; family Streptomycetaceae; genus Streptomyces; species Streptomyces sp. VNUA24. Next base: position 4,967,534 of record NZ_CP119143.1, on the reverse strand, counting down.
GGCTCCTGACTCGGCGTACCTGAAAGTAACTTGGACCCCTGGGAACTTAGGCGTGCTGATTTCTGCGGTCAACAAAGTGCACAACGTTGGCGAGATGTCGCCGGAACCCGGGGTTCCTGTCCCCTTATGAGGGATCGTTTCACCCGTACGGAGTAAAAGTGCCGAAGGGGCGAGAAGGGGCCGCTTCCGGGCGCCTACCGTCCATGAATGATGAGCATCAGTCCGGAAACCTCGACCCGCACCACCGGCGCGCACCGCATGTACGGCGAGGCGCGTGATCGGGCGGCCGCGCGGGCGGTGGCGCAGCGCACGCCGGCGCCCTACGAGCCGTACCTGGACGGCCTGTTCACCTACTGCATGTCCGTGCTGTGCGACCACGACGCCGCGACCGCCGCCCTGGCCGACGTCCTCGCGCTCGCCGGGCGCCGCCGGGGCCCGGACGACGCCGACGGCCGCCGGGCCCGGCTGTACGCGCTGGCCCGATGGGCCTGCCTGCGCGGCCTCACCGAGGTCCGCCAGAAACGGCCCGGCACCCACGCCACGGGACGTCCGCCCGCACACGGAGGCGCGACCGCGCATCCGCGCGCCCCCCAGGCCGCCGCCGGGTCCGCCGCCCTCTCCGAGGACGAGGAGCGGTGGCGCCGGCGTGAACTGGCCCGGCTCGCCTGGCCGGAGGCCGCCGGCACCACGCCCGAGCAGCGCGAGGCACTGGAGTTGGCCGTCCGGCACCAGCTCACCGCGCCCGAGGTCGCCGACGTGCTGGGGATGGAACCGGCCGCCGCGCGGGAGTTGCTCGCCTCCGCCGCCTGCGAGGTGGAGCGCACCAGGGCCGCCCTGGCCGTCGTGGAGAGCGGTGCCTGCCCCGGCGTCTCCCGCATCGCCGGCGACCAGCCCTTCGTGCTGAGCGCCGCCCTGCGCCGCGAACTCGTCCGGCACGTCGACGACTGTCCCGTCTGCCGTCGCGCCGCCGAGCGCGCCGTCCCCGGCCACTGGCCCGGCACCAGCGTCACACCCGCCGCGCTGCCCGTCCTCGAAGCACCGCGCGCGGCCCTCGCCCCCGCGACGGCGCACCTCACGCGCGCGCGTCGCGGCGCCCCGCGCTTCGACCGGCGCGGCTTCCCCATGGACCCGAGGGACCGCGCCGCCCGCCGGGACCGGCTGCGCGCGCGTGCCGTCACGACGACCGTCGTGGCCACCGTCGTCGCCGCGCCCGTCTTCGCCCTCTGGGCCGCCTACCGGGGCGCCCCCCTCATCGGCGAGGGCGCCGACGGCCGCTCCGTCAGCGCGGGCGAGGAGCAGGGCGACGGCGACGGCACCCTCGGCGAGGGCGGCGGCGACACCTACGAGAACGCCGGCAACGCCCGCAGCAGGCCCGGCCACCGCGCCGGCAAGGGAGCCGCGGACGACGTGTCCGTGGAGGTCACCCAGGGGAAGGGGCGGGGCGCGCTCTCCGTCACCGCCGCGAACGACGGCGACACCACCCTCGTCACCCTCAAGGCCACCGGCGACTCACCCGTGCGCTGGTCCGCCCGCACCGGCGCCGACTGGCTCTACCTCAGCCGCTCCTCGGGCACCCTGGAACCCGGCGCGTCCACGACGATCAAGGTGTACGTCGACCAGCTCAGCGAGCCCGCCGGGTACTGGACGGCGGAGGTCTCGCTCGCCCCGTCGGGAGCCGTGGTGACGATCGAGGGCTACGGCCCGCTGCCGACGCCCCCCGTCGACACCCGGCCCACCCCGCCGGACCCCGACCCGGGCCCGCCGAAGCCCACGGCTCCGCCCCCGGCACCCGACCCGGACCCCACGCCCACCGGCCCGACCCAGCCAGGCCCGACCCCGGCACCCACCGACCAGACCCCCACGGACCCCCCGGGCCCGACCCCACCCCCGAACGACGGCGGAGGCGACCCCCCACCGGCCCCGTAGGGACGACGGGGAGACGGCTCGCGGGGCCGGCGGCAGGACTTGCGGGGCCGGCGGCAGGACTTGCGGGGCCGGCGGCAGGACTTGCGGGGCGGGCGCGGCGCGCGGTCGCCCCGACGCGGGCGCGACCGGCACAGGGGATGCCGGTGAGCCCGGCGCAGCGGACGCCGGCGACGGTGCGACCGACCCGGCCGATCCGCACCGCGGTACGCCGCACCGCGGTACGGCGAGGCCGGCGTACGACGGCCCGTGCGAGCCGTCGTGACGGATCCGCGGTCGCCGGCCGCGCGGCCCGCGTGCACGCTGCAGCGCGGGTTCTGTCCCGCCCGGCCCGCTCCGGCTACGGTCCAGCGGGGCCCGGAGGGTCCGCCGGGTGGGGTGCCACCAGGGGCAGGTGGGACGCCAGCCGCTGCTCGCACAGCTCGACCAGGCGGTCGTAGCCCGCCTTGCCCATCAGCTCGACCAGCTCGGGCCGGTAGGACACGTACACCGGCTCGCCCGCGCCGTGCGCCGAGGTCGCCGACGTGCACCACCAGTGCAGGTCGTGACCGCCCGGACCCCAGCCCCGGCGGTCGTACTCGCCGATCGACACCTGCAGCACCCGCGTGTCGTCGGGCCGGTCGATCCAGTCGTACGTACGCCGGATCGGCAGCTGCCAGCAGACGTCCGGCTTGGTCTCCAGCGGCTCACGGCCCTCCCGGAGGGCCAGGATGTGCAGCGAGCAGCCCGCGCCCCCGGCGAAACCCGGGCGGTTCTGGAAGATGCACGACCCCTTGTAGGGACGGGTCTGGCGGTCGCCGTCCTCGTCCTTGGAGACCCAGCCGGTCTCCGTGCCCACGTCGTGGAACTGCCAGATCTCCGGAGTGAGCCTCGCCACATGTCCGGCGACGCGTTTCTCGTCGTCCTCGTCCGAGAAGTGGGCGCCCAGGCTGCAGCACCCGTCGGCGGCACGGCCGGCCTGGATGCCCTGGCAGCCGCTGCCGAAGACACAGTTCCAGCGCGAGGTCAGCCAGGTCAGATCGCAGCGGAAGACCTGCTCGTCGTCCGCCGGATCAGGGAACTCCACCCACGCGCGCGCGAAATCGAGCCCCTTCTCGTCCGGCACCGCGGGCTCCGCCGGGCCCTTCGCCGACTTCGCCGGTCCGGTCGCCGCCCTCGCCCGCGAAGAGCCACTGGTCACGGCCGCCTGCGCTGCCGACTTGTCGGCCTTTGCCTTTTTCGTCTTTGGCACCCGTCCAGGGTACGGCGCCGGAGACCGCATCGAGGACCTCGCACGGCCCGGCTGGCAGTAGCGTTCCGCCCATGAGACTCGGTGTCCTCGACGTGGGATCGAACACGGTGCATCTGCTGGTGGTGGACGCACACCCGGGCGCACGCCCCCTGCCCGCGCACTCGTACAAGGTGGAGCTACGCCTTGCCCAACTGCTCGACGAGGCCGGGGCCATCGGTCCCGAAGGGGTCGAGAAACTCATCGCCGTCATCCACGAGGCGCTCCAGGCCGCCGAGGACAAGGGCGTGGAGGAACTGCTCCCGTTCGCGACCTCCGCCGTGCGCGAGGCCAGCAACGCCGACGAGGTCCTCGCCCGGGTCCAGGACGAGACCGGCGTCGAACTGCAGGTCCTCACCGGCTCCGAGGAGGCCCGGCTGACCTTCCTCGCGGTCCGCCGCTGGTTCGGCTGGTCGGCCGGCAAGCTCCTCGTCCTCGACATCGGCGGCGGCTCCCTGGAGATCGCGTACGGCATAGACGAGGAGCCGGACGCCGCCGCCTCGCTGCCGCTCGGCGCGGGCCGCCTCACCGCCGGCTGGCTGCCCGGCGACCCGGCCACCCCGGACGACGTCCGCGCCCTGCGCCGCCACGTCCGGGCCCAGATAGCCCGTACGGTCGGGGAGTTCAGCCGGTTCGGCGCGCCCGACCACGTGGTCGCCACCTCCAAGACCTTCAAGCAGCTCGCCCGCATCGGCGGCGCGGCCCGCTCCGCGGAGGGCCTCTACGTCCAGCGCGACCTCAAGCGCGGCTCCCTGGAGTCCTGGGTCCCCAAGCTCGCCGGCATGACCACGGCCCAGCGCGCCGCGCTCCCCGGCGTCTCCGAGGGCCGCGCCAACCAGCTCCTCGCGGGCGCGCTGGTGGCCGAGGCCGCGATGGACCTCTTCGAGGTGGAGACGCTGGAGATCTGCCCCTGGGCACTGCGGGAGGGCGTGATCCTGCGACGCCTGGACCACATGGGGACGGCGTAGGGGACGGGGGGTGCGGGGCCGGTGTCGGCGCTGAAAAGCGGTGGGCGCAGCCCCTGCTTCTCAGGGGCGCGGGGAACTGCGTGACCAGCCCCCACGCACCCGCACCCGCCGGCGCACCTCCACCCCCGCGGCGCCCGGGCGCACCGCCCCCCGCCCCACCTCACCCGCCCCACCCCGTAGGCTGTCCCGCGTGGCAGAACCCGTACGGATCCCGGATGCGAAGGTCGCCCTGTCCACGGCCTCCGTATACCCGGAGTCGACGGCCACGGCCTTCGAGATCGCCGCGCGCCTGGGCTACGACGGCGTGGAGGTCATGGTCTGGACCGACCCGGTCAGCCAGGACCTGGAGGCCCTGCGCCGCCTCTCCGACTACCACCAGATCCCCATCCTCGCCGTCCACGCCCCGTGTCTGCTGATCACCCAGCGGGTGTGGTCCACCGACCCGTGGGTCAAGCTCCAGCGCGCCCAGGCCGCCGCCGAGAAGCTCGGCGCGAGCACGGTCGTCGTCCATCCCCCCTTCCGCTGGCAGCGCCAGTACGCGCGCGACTTCGTCACCGGAATCTGGCGGATGGCGGGCGAGACGGACGTCCGGTTCGCCGTCGAGAACATGTACCCCTGGCGCTACCGCGACCGCGAGATGCTCGCGTACGCCCCCGACTGGGACGTGACGAAGGACGACTACCGGCACTTCACGATCGACCTCAGCCACTCCGCGACCTCCCGCACCGACGCCCTGGAGATGGTCGACCGCATGGGCGACCGCCTCGGCCATGTGCACATGGCCGACGGCAGGGGATCGGCCAAGGACGAACACCTCGTCCCGGGCCGCGGCAGCCAGCCCTGCGCCGAACTGCTGGAACGTCTCGCCCAGCGCGGTTTCGACGGCCACGTCGTGATCGAGGTCAACACCCGCCGCGCGATGTCCGCCGCCGAGCGCGAGGCCGACCTGGCGGAGGCCCTCGCCTTCACCCGGCTGCACCTCGCCTCCGCCGTGCGGGTCCCGCGACCGTGACCTCGGCCACCCCCCGCCGCCGGGGCCGGCCCTCCCGCACGGAGTCGGCCGACACGCCCGCGGCGCGCGACCGTATCCTCGCCGCCGCCCGGGAGGAGTTCTCCGAACGCGGCTACGACAAGACGTCCGTACGCGGCATCGCCAAGGCCGCGGGCGTGGACTCGGCGCTCGTGCACCACTACTTCGGCACGAAGGAGCAGGTGTTCGAGGCGTCCATCGAGGTGGCCTTCGGGCCCCTGCTGAACGCACCCGGCTCGATCGCCGAGGGCCCCCTCGACGGGGTCGGCGAGCGGCTGGCCCGCTTCTTCTTCGGGGTCTGGGAGAACCCGGCGACCCGCGCCGCGCTGCTCGCGATCGTCCGCTCCGCCGTGAACAACGAGGTCGCGGCCACCGTCTTCCGCCGTCTGGTCTCGGCCCAGCTGCTGCGCCGCGTCGCTGCCCGGATCGACGGCCCGGACGCGGAACTGCGGGCCGAACTGGCCGCCGCCCAGCTGGTGGGCATCGCGATGCTGCGGTACGTGATCAAGGTCGAGCCGTTGGCCTCGGCGGACCCGGAGCAGATCATCAGGAGGGTGGCGCCGGTGGTCCAGGCCCACCTGACCGCGCCCCTCTAGGGGCGCGGGCGGTATCCCCGTGCGGCCCCGCCGCGTGGGCGCGGGAAGCCACCGGCGGGCAGCCGGAAACCGAGACAGTCATCCCGCATTCCGGACAACCTGTCCAACCCTTGGCGCAACGGGCGTACGCTCGACTCAGTCAGAAGTCTCTGATCGCAGTCTCTGAAGGAGCGCCCGCGATGCCCGAGCTGAGGTCCCGCACAGTCACCCACGGCCGCAACATGGCGGGCGCCCGCGCCCTTATGCGCGCCTCCGGTGTACCGGGCGCGGACATCGGCCGCAAGCCGATCATCGCGGTCGCGAACTCCTTCACCGAGTTCGTGCCGGGCCACACCCACCTCCAGCCGGTGGGCCGCATCGTCAGCGAGGCGATCCGTGAGGCCGGCGGCATCCCGCGCGAGTTCAACACGATCGCCGTCGACGACGGCATCGCGATGGGCCACGGCGGCATGCTGTACAGCCTCCCCTCCCGCGACCTGATCGCGGACAGCGTGGAGTACATGGTCGAGGCCCACTGCGCCGACGCCCTGATCTGCATCTCCAACTGCGACAAGATCACCCCGGGCATGCTGAACGCCGCCCTGCGGCTCAACATCCCGACCGTCTTCGTCTCCGGCGGCCCCATGGAGTCCGGCCGGGCCACCCTCGTCGACGGCACGGTCCGCACGCTCGACCTGGTCGACGCGATCTCCGACGCGGTCAACGACAAGATCTCGGACGAGGACATCCTCCGTATCGAGGAGAACGCCTGTCCGACCTGCGGCTCGTGTTCCGGCATGTTCACCGCCAACTCGATGAACTGCCTGACCGAGGCCATCGGCCTCTCCCTGCCCGGCAACGGCTCGGTCCTGGCGACCCACACGGCCCGCAAGCAGCTGTACATCGACGCGGCCCACACCGTCATGGACATCACCCGCCGCTACTACGAGCAGGACGACGAGACGGTCCTGCCGCGCGCCATCGCCTCGTTCGCCGCCTTCGAGAACGCCATGGCCCTCGACATCGCCATGGGCGGCTCCACCAACACGATCCTGCACCTGCTGGCCGCCGCCCAGGAGGCGGGCGTCCCGTTCGGTCTGAACGAGATCGACGCCGTCTCGCGCCGGGTGCCGTGCCTGGCCAAGGTCGCGCCGAACGTCGCCAAGGACCGTACGTACTACATGGAGGACGTGCACCGCGCCGGCGGCATCCCGGCCCTGCTGGGCGAACTGCACCGCGCGGGCCTGCTCAACGAGGACGTGAACTCCGTCCACAGCCCCTCCCTCGCCGACTGGCTGAAGACCTGGGACGTGCGCGGCGGCTCCCCGTCCCCGAAGGCCGTCGAGCTGTGGCACGCGGCCCCCGGCTGCGTCCGCTCCGCCGAGGCGTTCTCCACCTCCGAGCGCTGGGACACCCTGGACGAGGACGCCGAGGGCGGCTGCATCCGCTCCGCCGAGCACGCCTACTCCAAGGACGGCGGTCTCGCGGTCCTCAAGGGCAACCTCGCCGTCGACGGCTGTGTGGTGAAGACCGCCGGCGTCGACGAGTCGATCTGGACGTTCGAGGGCCCGGCGGTCGTCTGCGAGTCGCAGGAGGAGGCCGTCCAGAAGATCCTGCTGAAGGAGATCAAGGAGGGCGACGTCGTCGTCATCCGCTACGAGGGCCCCAAGGGCGGCCCCGGCATGCAGGAGATGCTCTACCCGACCTCGTACCTGAAGGGCCGCGGCCTGGGCAAGTCCTGCGCGTTGATCACCGACGGCCGTTTCTCCGGCGGCACCTCGGGCCTCTCCATCGGCCACGCCTCGCCCGAGGCGGCCGGCGGCGGCACGATCGCCCTCGTCGAGGACGGCGACCGCATCCGCATCGACATCCCGAACCGTTCGATCGAGCTGCTGGTCGACGACGCCGAACTGACCCGCCGCGAGCAGGCCCTGGGCGGCGTCTACGCCCCGAAGAACCGCGAGCGCAAGGTGTCGGCCGCACTGCGCGCCTACGCCGCGATGGCCACCAGCGCCGACAAGGGCGCGGTCCGCGACGTCAGCAAGCTGGGCTGAGGAACCCCGCGCCGAGGCGCGGAACCGTCGAGTCGAGGGCCGTCCCGCTGCGGGACGGCCCTCGGCCGTGGAGGCCGCCCGCCCCGCCGTCACCCGGCGGGCGGGGTCACCAGCTCCCCGGATCGCTCCCGTCCAGCCCGAGCACCGTCCCGTCGAGCGCGCCCGCGCAGACCCGCCCGTCGACGACCACGGGCTCGGGCAGCGAGGCCGTGATCCGGCCCGGGTCACCGAGCCGCGACGGCGTGTCCCCGATGATCCGGCCCTTCCGCAGGTCCACCGCGAGGAGCCGCCCGTCGGAGGCGGTGAAGTACAGATGCCGGTCGTCGGCGACCGGTGCCGAACCCCGGGCGACGCCCGTCTCCGTCCGCCACACCTGCCTACGGGCCTTCATGTCGACGGCCGCCAGGGCGCCGCCCGCACCGCTCAGCAGGTACACGACGTCACCCCGCACGACCCCGCGGGCCTGCTGGAGCGGCACGGGCAGGGCCACCCGGACCGTCCTCCCGGTGCCGGGGTCGTACCGGACCACGCCGACCGTGTCCTCGTAGGCGCCGCCGACCGAGGTGAGGAAGACGGCGCCGTCCGCGGCCCCCGTCACCTCCAGGCGCCCCTTCAGCCGCGTGTCCCAGCGCACGTCCCCCGACGCCGGGTCCACCGCGGTGATCCGGGTCCGCGCCGCCGCCCCCTGGCCGGTGACGTACGCCAGGTACGCCGACCGGTCCCCGTCGAACGAGGTGAAGTACGCCTCCGGCTGCCCCGGGATCCGGCCGCTCCACCGCGTGTCGCCGGTGGCCGTGTCCACCCCGGTGACGGTCCCGTCGGCGGCGGTCAGCAGCAGCGTGCCGCCCGCGTAGTGCCTGCCGCCGTACGCGGAGACGTCCCGCTCCCACCGCACCTCGCCGGTCCCGGGGTCCAGCGCCAGGGCCCGGCGGTTCTCGTCCGTCAGCACCTGCACGAGCCCGCCCGACACGACCGGCGGCTCGCTCGCGCCGAGCGCACCCGACCCGTCGACGGGGTGCCGCCACAGCACGCTGCCGTCCGCCGGATCCAGCGCGGAGACCAGCCCAGGCTGCGCGCACAACAGCTTCCCCGCCCCGTACGAGCACTGCGGCGCGCTCTTCTTCTTCGCCGCCGGCCTGGTGGCCCAGGCTTCGAGCGCGGGTGCGGCGGCCGCGCGACCGGCCCGGGGCGAGGCGGTACCCCCGTCCGGCCGCCCGCCCTCGCTTCCCAGGGCCCGCACGGACGCGAATCCCCCGCCCGCCACGAGCACCACCGAGGCGGCGACCAGCACGGCCCGCGTACGCGGCCGGCCCCCGAACCGGCCCGCACGCCGCCCGGAGTCCCCCCGCCCGTCGGGCGCGTGGGTCTCGCCGGTCTCCTCGGTCGCATCGGTCTCGGCAGGGGCGCCGCGCCCGCCGCCGGAGTCGGCCTCGGCCTCAGCCCTGACGTCCTTGCCTTTGTCCTTGTCCTTGCCCTCGTCCGCGTTCCGGGGTGTGCCCGGCGACGACACCCAGCCCGCGCCTTCCCGCTCCCGCTGGGTCGTCATGAAGGTCTGCGTGTCGTACGAGGCGGCCACGGACCGGAGCGCGTGCATCAACTCGTCCGCCGTGGGCCGGTCCTCGGGCTCCTTGGCCAGACAGGCTCGGACGAGGGGCGCGAGGTTCTCGGGTACGCCGGTGAGATCCGGCTCGTCGTGGACCACCTGGTAGGCGACGACATAGGGACTGTCGGAGTCGAAGGGCCCGCGCCCGGTGGCCGCGTGCACGGTGACCGAGCCGAGGGCGAAGATGTCGGCGGCGGGCCCGACCTCCCGCGGCCGCCGGAACTGCTCGGGTGCCATGAACGGCGGCGTGCCGATCAACTTCCCCGTCTCGGTGCGCAGTTCGCTGTCCTTCGGCCGGGAGATGCCGAAGTCGATGACCTTGGGGCCGTCCTCGGCGAGCAGGACGTTGCTGGGCTTGAGGTCCCGGTGCACGACACCGGCGCGGTGGATGTCCCGCAGGGCCTCCGCGAGCCCGGCCATCAGCCGCCGCAACTGCCCCGGCGGCATGGGCCCGTTCCGCTTCACGTGCTCGGCGAGGGTCGGACCGGGGATGAAGAGGGTCGCCATCCAGGGCCGGGCGCTGTCGGTGTCGGCATCCACGACCGGTGCGGTGAAGGCACCGCTCACCTGCCGGGCGGCGGCGACCTCCTGCCGGAAACGCCCTCTGAACTCGGGGTCCTTCGCGAATTCGGCGTGCACCACCTTCACCGCGAGCCGCAGGCCGGACGTGGAGGCGGCCAGGTGGACGACGCCCATCCCACCGGAACCCAGACACGACTCCAGGCGGTACTGGCCGGCGTACTCGGGAAGTTCCGGTTCCGCTCCCGACCCGGTGCCGCGCTGCGGTGCCATGGGTCCACCCCCGTGCTCTTTCGGCCGCTCGCGCGACGTTCGGAGCCTAGTCGATGACCCGTACGGGACAGAGGCGGCCTGCTGTCCCGCACGCGCGAAAAACGCACAGGTGTGCGTGGGCTGAATCAGGGGTATCAACGGGACCCCACGCCTTGCGCGTGGGTCGAACGGGGTTTTCAACGGGGTTTCACACGGGGGGAGTTCAGCCATGTCCATCGACCATGTCGAAGAGATCGCGGAGGACGGCGAGGGGGAGCGGGCCGGTACGGCGTCGGCAGGGGTTTCGGCCACCGCCGCGACGGTCACGGCAGCCGTCCGCCGCTACTCGATCGCGCCGGGCGTCCGTCTCAACGTCCGCAGCGGCCCGAGCACCGGCTACGGCGTCGTCCGCGTCCTCTCCGAGGGCGCCACGGTGCCGATCTACTGCCAGACCCCGGGCCAGACCATCTCCGGCCCCTACGGCACCACGAACGTCTGGGACAACATCGGCGACGGCGAGTACATCTCCGACTCCTACGTCTACACCGGCAGCGACGGCTACGTGGCCGGCCGCTGCGGCTGACCCGGGACGACCGGCCCGGCGCCCGGGGCAACCGACCGGGCGCCGCTCCGACCGCCCCACGCCACGTCCCCGGCCCTGACGGTGACAGCCCTCGCGGCCGGCGCCCTGAGCCTGCTCCCGACCCGGAGCGATAATCGACCCCGTGAGCGACAAGCCGAAGAACGACCAGGCAGCACAGGGGACGGAACAGCGGCGGGATCCGGAACAGCTGCGGGATCCGGAACAGCGGCAGCAGCCGGAGCAAGGGCAGGCGCCGCACGGAGCGCAGGCGCCGCAGGACGGCCGGGCGCCCCTCGACGCGTCCTCGGCCACCCCCACGGGCCCCCGTCCCGAACCCATCCGCTTCTTCGGGACGACCTGGCTGCACCACGACGGCACCTACACGGCACGCCGGGCGGCCGTCACCGCTGGCTCGCTCGCCGCCCTGGCCGTCTCCTGCCTGGTGCTGCGCCTGGCCTACGACGGCCTGCAGCTGGCGGCGGTCGGCGGGTTCGTCAGCATCCTGCTCGTTCTCATGTTCGCCGTCTGCAGCGCCCTGGCCTTCGGCCACACCTGGGGCGCCTTCGGCAAACGCCCCGACCCGGCCCGCCACTCCTCCCTGCGGGGCCTCCTCACCATCGGCTTCCTCGGCTCCCTGACCGCCTACTTCCTCCGCTCCTTCAAAGAGGCCCCGGGCGAGTCCCTGCACCGCGAGGAGTACACGGCGGCCCGCCGCCGGTACGAGCGCCGCACGGCCAAGCGCACGGGGAACCCGGCGAAGCGCCGCCGCCCCTGACCTGTCGGCAAGAGGCGGCCGGACAACCTCTCCCCGACGCCACCGCACCGGGCCACGATGTCCCCCATGACCACCTCCCGCCCGCACGCCTCCCGCACCGTCCGAGCCCACTCGTTCAACACCGCCGCGGCCCGGTACGCGGCGAACCGCCCCTCCTACCCGTCCACCCTCTTCGACACCGTCGAAGCCCTGGCCTCACGCTCCCTCCACGGAGCCCGCGTCGTGGACGTCGGAGCGGGCACCGGCATAGCCACCGCCCTCCTCCACGCCCGCCGCGCCGACGTCCTCGCCGTGGAACCCGGCGCGGGCATGGCCGCCCAGTTCCGCCGCACCCACCCCCGCATCCCCCTTATCCGAGGCGACGGCAACGCGCTCCCCGTCGCCACCGCCTCCACCGACTTCCTCACCTACGCCCAGTCCTGGCACTGGACCGACACCACCCGCTCGGTCCCGGAGGCCCTGCGCGTACTCCGCCCCGGCGGAGCACTCGCGCTGTGGTGGAACACCGCCGCCGTCGACGTCCCCTGGATCGCCGACGCCACCCTGCGCATCCACCGCTTCCTCGGTGTGGACCCCGGCACGCCGATCGAGAAAAGCGCCTCCGGCGCGCCCGCGGCCCTCGCCGACACCGCCGGCCGCCTCGACTTCACGCGCCGCCAGATCCGCTGGAGCCGCACGGTCCCCCTGGACACCCACCTGGCCAACATCGCCAGCCACTCGGGGTTCCTGGTGCTCGGCGACGAGGCCACGTCCGCGTTCCTCACCGAGGAACGGGCCCGCCTGCGCGCACTCTTCCCCACCGAGACCGTCGAAGAGACCTACGACGTGGACCTCCTGGTCGCCGTCCGCCCCTGACCGGCCCCTCCCCGGACCACCCCCTCGCCCCGCCCGACCCCCAGCTCCCCGCCCGCTTCCCCCCAGCTCCCCGACCGCCTCCCGCCGAGCGCCCGCGCGCCCCGTCGCGCCCGCTCGCGCTTCCGCATGCCCCCGCCCGGAACCCACGAGGACCCCGCCCGCGCAGAACCCACCCCCTCACCGACTTGACGGCCCACCCGCCCTGCGCAATATTCATCACATGATGAATAACTCCGCGAGCGAGCCTCCACCCCGACCCGGCACCTCACCCACCCCGTCCGAGGGCACCGCCCCACACCCGGCCGTCCGCGCCCAGAACCTCACCGTCGCCCGAGGCCCGCGCACGGTGCTCCGCGGCCTCGACTTCGCCGTCCCCCCGGGCCAGATCACCGGGCTCCTCGGCCCGTCCGGCTGCGGCAAATCCACCCTGATGCGAGCGATCGTCGGCACCCAGGCCAAGGTCACCGGCACCCTGGACGTCCTCGGCCGCCCCGCGGGCGACGCCACCCTCCGCTCCCGCATCGGCTACGTCACCCAGGCCCCGTCCGTCTACGACGACCTGACCGTCACCCAGAACCTCGCCTACTTCGCCGCGATCCTCGACCCCGGCCGCGCCGCCGCCGACCGCCGCCACGAGAACGTCACCCGGGCCATCGCCGACGTCGACCTCACCGCCCACGCCGACGCCCTCGCCGGCAACCTCTCCGGCGGCCAGCGCAGCCGCGTCTCCCTGGCCGTGGCCCTCCTCGGCACCCCCGAACTGGTCGTCCTCGACGAGCCCACCGTCGGCCTGGACCCCGTCCTGCGGCGCGAACTGTGGGCCCTCTTCCACACCCTCGCCGAGGAGCGCCGAACCACCCTCCTGATCTCCTCGCACGTCATGGACGAGGCCGAGCGCTGCCACCGCCTCCTCCTCATGCGCGAGGGCCGGATCCTCGCCGACGACACCCCCGAAGCCCTCCGCACCCGCACCCACGCGGACACGGTCGAAGAGGCGTTCCTCCGCCTCGTCGACGAGGCCAGGGCAGCCGAGCCCGCCGCGACCGCGCCCACCGCCACGACCGACGCCCACCACAAGGAGCCGGCGCGATGACCACCACGACCCCGTCCACGCCCCCCCGCGGCCCCCCGCCCCAGGGCCCTCAGCTACGCCCGCACGACCGCCACCGCCGCCCGGGTCCTCCGCCAGCTCGGCCACGACCCCCGCACGATCGCCCTGCTGATCCTCATCCCGTGCGTGATGCTGTTCCTGCTGCGCTACGTCTTCGACGGCAGCCCACGCGTCTTCGACTCCATCGGCGCCTCCCTCCTCGGCATCTTCCCGCTGATCACGATGTTCCTGGTGACCTCGATCGCGACCCTGCGCGAACGCACCTCGGGCACCCTGGAACGCCTGCTCTCCATGCCTCTCGGCAAGGGAGACCTCATCGCCGGCTACGCCCTCGCCTTCGGCACCCTGGCGGTCATCCAGTCCGCCCTCGCCACGGGTCTGGCCGTCTGGTTCCTCGACCTGGACGTCACCGGCTCCCCCTGGCTCCTCCTCGTCGTCGCCCTCCTCGACGCCCTGCTGGGCACCGCCCTCGGCCTCTTCGTCTCGGCCTTCGCCTCCTCCGAGTACCAGGCCGTCCAGTTCATGCCGGCCGTGATCTTCCCCCAACTCCTCCTCTGCGGCCTGTTCACCGCCCGCTCCGCCATGCACCCCGCCCTGGAGGCGGTCTCCGACGTCCTCCCCATGTCCTACGCGGTCGACGGCATGAACGAAGTCCTCCTGCACACCGACATGACCGCCACCTTCGTCCGCGACATCGCGATCGTCGCCGGCTGCGCCCTGCTGGTCCTCACGCTGGGAGCGGCCACCCTCAGGCGCCGGACGACCTGACACCCGGCCGTCCCACGCCGGCCGCCCGCCACCCGTTCCGGCCGACGTCCCGCCCACCGGACACGCCCGCCGAACCCCCGTCCCCGGTGCGAGGATGGCCCCAGGACGACGCACCCCGGAGGGCACCCGCACCATGAGCCAGAAAGTCGCAGTCCTCGGTACCGGCAAGATCGGCGAGGCCCTGCTCAGCGGCATGATCCGAGCCGGCTGGGCGCCCGCGGACCTCCTGGTCACCGCCCGCCGCCCCGAACGCGCCGAAGAGCTCCGCACCCGCTACGGCGTCACACCGGTCACCAACGCCGAGGCCGCGAAGACCGCCGACACGCTCATCCTCACGGTCAAGCCCCAGGACATGGCCACCCTCCTCGACGAACTCGCCCCGCACACCCCCGCCGACCGCCTGGTCGTCAGCGGCGCCGCGGGCATCCCCACCTCCTTCTTCGAGGAGCGCCTGGCCGCAGGCACCCCCGTCGTCCGTGTCATGACGAACACCCCCGCCCTCGTCGACGAGGCCATGTCCGTCATCTCCGCCGGCAGCCACGCGAGCGAGGCCGACCTCGCGCACGCCGAGGAGATCTTCGGCGCCGTCGGCAAGACGCTCCGCGTCCCCGAGTCCCAGCAGGACGCCTGCACCGCCCTCTCCGGCTCCGGCCCGGCGTACTTCTTCTACCTGGTCGAAGCCATGACCGACGCGGGCATCCTCCTGGGCCTGCCCCGGGACAAGGCCCACGACCTGATCGTCCAGTCCGCCATCGGCGCGGCCACGATGCTCCGCGACAGCGGCGAACACCCCGTGAAGCTCCGCGAGAACGTCACCTCTCCCGCCGGCACGACGATCAGCGCCATCCGCGAACTCGAGAACCACGGAGTGCGCGCCGCACTGATCGCCGCGCTGGAGGCCGCCCGCGACCGCAGCCGCGAACTGGCCTCCGGCAAGAAGGACTGACGCCCCGCGGTCAGCCGGCCAGCAGACCGATCGCCCGGTACGCCTCGTCCACCCTCGGCCGGGCCATCCCTCTGGCCTTCTCTGCACCCAACCGCAGCACCCCCTCCACATACGCGGGATTCGCGCACAACTCCTTGTGCCTCTCCTGTACGGGCCTGAGGAGCTCGACCACGGCCTCTGCGGTGTCCTTCTTCAGTGCTCCGTACGATTCATATACACCGCTCAGGTCCTCGGGGTTCCCACTCTCACAGGCGGCGAGGATCTCCAGCAGATTGGCGAGCCCCGGCCGCTTCTCCGGGTCGTAGACCACGTCCCGGCCGCTGTCGGTCACGGCCCGCATGACCTTCTTCCGCACCACGTCCGGCTCGTCCAGCAGATAGACGATGCCCGGCCCGACGTCGTCGGTCTTCCCCATCTTCGACGTCGGGTCCTGAAGGTTCATCACCCGGGCCCCCACCTGCGGACGCGTGGCCCGCGGCACCACGAACGTCCGCCCGTACCGCTGGTTGAAGCGCACCGCCAGGTCCCGGGTCAGCTCCACGTGCTGCGTCTGGTCATCACCCACGGGCACCTCGTCCGTCCCGTACGCGAGGATGTCGGCCGCCATCAGCACGGGATAGGTGAGCAGCGACAGCCGGACACTGCCTCCCCGGTCCCGCTCCCGCGCCGCCTTCTCCTTGTACTGGATCATCCGGCGCATCTCGCCGTCCGTGGCCACGCACTCCAGCAGGTACGACAGCCGCGCGTGCTCATCCACATGACTCTGTACGAAGACGGTGCACAGCTCCGGGTCCAGTCCCGAGGCCAGCATCAGGGTCGCCGCCTGCCGGGTGAGCCGGCGCACCCGCGCCGGATCGTGGTCCACGGTGAGCGCGTGCAGGTCCACCACACAGAACAGCGCGTCCGTCCGGTGCTGGTCGACCTCGGCCCACCGCCGCACCGCTCCCAGGTAGTTCCCCAGCGTCAGATGCCCCGTCGGCTTGATTCCGCTGAAGACCCGTGTCATCTCTCCACCTCCTGATCAGGACCGCCGCCACCGGTCGGCCGCCCCTCAGGAGGGAGATACGAGAACGGCCGCCGGGGGCGGCGGCCGTCGAGTACATACGTGTGTACGGCCGCCCTCAGGCGGCCCACCACTGCTGGTGACACGTACGCGTAGTCATGGGGGCCAGGCTACGCCTCACGGGACCGCGCGGCAGCGAGTTGACACACCCCGGGCCGGTACGTAGTGTTCTCCGGGTTGTCCGACGTGAGCGCCGACCACGGTCGGTCCCCGGACAGCCATTCCGCAGGTAACCACCAAGCATCGACGATCTGTCGTCGTTTCCTTGGCATGTGTATGTGCGAAATGAGGAATCCGCGTTCGAAAGGACGCAGACCCCGATTAGCTCGGGGGCGAGGAATCCGCTAAAGTCTCACTCGTCGGAACGGCCCAACAGCCGTGAGGACAAAGCCCGCTGACTGGGAATCAGGCCCGAAAGGATCTGATAGAGTCGGACTCGCCGGAAAGGGAAACGCGAAAGCGGAAACCTGGAAAGCACCGAGGAAATCGGAACCGGAAACGGTCTGATAGAGTCGGAAACGCAAGACAGCAAGACCGAAGGGAAAAGCCCGGAGGAAAGCCCGAGAGGGTGAGTACAAAGGAAGCGTCCGTTCCTTGAGAACTCAACAGCGTGCCAAAAATCAACGCCAGATATGTTGATACCCCGTCTCCAGCATTCGCTGGGACGAGGTTCCTTTGAAATAAAACACAGCGAGGACGCTGTGAACCATCGGACTATTCCTCCGGTGGTTCCGCTCTCGTGGTGTCGACCCGATCACGGGTAAACATTCACGGAGAGTTTGATCCTGGCTCAGGACGAACGCTGGCGGCGTGCTTAACACATGCAAGTCGAACGATGAACCACTTCGGTGGGGATTAGTGGCGAACGGGTGAGTAACACGTGGGCAATCTGCCCTTCACTCTGGGACAAGCCCTGGAAACGGGGTCTAATACCGGATACGACACTCTCGGGCATCCGATGAGTGTGGAAAGCTCCGGCGGTGAAGGATGAGCCCGCGGCCTATCAGCTTGTTGGTGAGGTAACGGCTCACCAAGGCGACGACGGGTAGCCGGCCTGAGAGGGCGACCGGCCACACTGGGACTGAGACACGGCCCAGACTCCTACGGGAGGCAGCAGTGGGGAATATTGCACAATGGGCGAAAGCCTGATGCAGCGACGCCGCGTGAGGGATGACGGCCTTCGGGTTGTAAACCTCTTTCAGCAGGGAAGAAGCGAAAGTGACGGTACCTGCAGAAGAAGCGCCGGCTAACTACGTGCCAGCAGCCGCGGTAATACGTAGGGCGCGAGCGTTGTCCGGAATTATTGGGCGTAAAGAGCTCGTAGGCGGTCTGTCGCGTCGGATGTGAAAGCCCGGGGCTTAACCCCGGGTCTGCATTCGATACGGGCAGACTAGAGTGTGGTAGGGGAGATCGGAATTCCTGGTGTAGCGGTGAAATGCGCAGATATCAGGAGGAACACCGGTGGCGAAGGCGGATCTCTGGGCCATTACTGACGCTGAGGAGCGAAAGCGTGGGGAGCGAACAGGATTAGATACCCTGGTAGTCCACGCCGTAAACGGTGGGAACTAGGTGTTGGCGACATTCCACGTCGTCGGTGCCGCAGCTAACGCATTAAGTTCCCCGCCTGGGGAGTACGGCCGCAAGGCTAAAACTCAAAGGAATTGACGGGGGCCCGCACAAGCAGCGGAGCATGTGGCTTAATTCGACGCAACGCGAAGAACCTTACCAAGGCTTGACATACACCGGAAACGGCCAGAGATGGTCGCCCCCTTGTGGTCGGTGTACAGGTGGTGCATGGCTGTCGTCAGCTCGTGTCGTGAGATGTTGGGTTAAGTCCCGCAACGAGCGCAACCCTTGTTCTGTGTTGCCAGCATGCCCTTCGGGGTGATGGGGACTCACAGGAGACTGCCGGGGTCAACTCGGAGGAAGGTGGGGACGACGTCAAGTCATCATGCCCCTTATGTCTTGGGCTGCACACGTGCTACAATGGCAGGTACAATGAGCTGCGAAGCCGTGAGGCGGAGCGAATCTCAAAAAGCCTGTCTCAGTTCGGATTGGGGTCTGCAACTCGACCCCATGAAGTCGGAGTTGCTAGTAATCGCAGATCAGCATTGCTGCGGTGAATACGTTCCCGGGCCTTGTACACACCGCCCGTCACGTCACGAAAGTCGGTAACACCCGAAGCCGGTGGCCCAACCCGCAAGGGAGGGAGCTGTCGAAGGTGGGACTGGCGATTGGGACGAAGTCGTAACAAGGTAGCCGTACCGGAAGGTGCGGCTGGATCACCTCCTTTCTAAGGAGCACTTCTACCGAGCCTTTCGGGGTGAGGTCAGAGGCCAGATCATCAGCGAACGTCTGATGCTGGTTGCTCATGGGTGGAACGTTGATTATTCGGCCGGTTCGTCGGGCCGGAGGCTGTGAGTACTACCCCTTGCGGGTGTGGAAAGCATGATCTCCGGACGAGAGACTGGTCGGGCACGCTGTTGGGTGTCTGAGGGTATGGCCGTACGGCTGCCTTCAGTGCCGGCCCCAGTGAACTCCGGTGATTGTCCGGGGGTGATGGGTGGTTGGTCGTTGTTTGAGAACTGCACAGTGGACGCGAGCATCTGTGGCCAAGTTTTTAAGGGCGCACGGTGGATGCCTTGGCACCAGGAACCGATGAAGGACGTGGGAGGCCACGATAGTCCCCGGGGAGTCGTCAACCAGGCTTTGATCCGGGGGTTTCCGAATGGGGAAACCCGGCAGTCGTCATGGGCTGTCACCCTTGCCTGAACACATAGGGCAAGTGGAGGGAACGCGGGGAAGTGAAACATCTCAGTACCCGCAGGAAGAGAAAACAACCGTGATTCCGGGAGTAGTGGCGAGCGAAACTGGATGAGGCCAAACCGTATGCGTGTGAGACCCGGCAGGGGTTGCGTATACGGGGTTGTGGGATCTCTCTTCTGTCGTCTGCCGGCGACAGGACGAGTCAGAAACCGTTGATGTAGGCGAAGGACATGCGAAAGGTCCGGCGTAGAGGGTAAGACCCCCGTAGCTGAAACATCAGCGGCTCGTTTGAGAGACACCCAAGTAGCACGGGGCCCGAGAAATCCCGTGTGAATCTGGCGGGACCACCCGCTAAGCCTAAATATTCCCTGGTGACCGATAGCGGATAGTACCGTGAGGGAATGGTGAAAAGTACCGCGGGAGCGGAGTGAAATAGTACCTGAAACCGTGTGCCTACAAGCCGTGGGAGCGTCGGGCAAGCACTTGTGCTTGTCTCGTGACTGCGTGCCTTTTGAAGAATGAGCCTGCGAGTTTGCGGTGTGTTGCGAGGTTAACCCGGGTGGGGTAGCCGTAGCGAAAGCGAGTCCGAACAGGGCGATTCAGTAGCACGCTCAAGACCCGAAGCGGAGTGATCTAGCCATGGGCAGGTTGAAGCGGAGGTAAGACTTCGTGGAGGACCGAACCCACCAGGGTTGAAAACCTGGGGGATGACCTGTGGTTAGGGGTGAAAGGCCAATCAAACTCCGTGATAGCTGGTTCTCCCCGAAATGCATTTAGGTGCAGCGTCGTGTGTTTCTTGCCGGAGGTAGAGCACTGGATAGGCGATGGGCCCTACCGGGTTACTGACCTTAGCCAAACTCCGAATGCCGGTAAGTGAGAGCGCGGCAGTGAGACTGTGGGGGATAAGCTCCATGGTCGAGAGGGAAACAGCCCAGAGCATCGACTAAGGCCCCTAAGCGTACGCTAAGTGGGAAAGGATGTGGAGTCGCAGAGACAACCAGGAGGTTGGCTTAGAAGCAGCCACCCTTGAAAGAGTGCGTAATAGCTCACTGGTCTAGTGATTCCGCGCCGACAATGTAGCGGGGCTCAAGCGTACCGCCGAAGTCGTGTCATTCATACAATAGGGCCAACGCCTGTATGGATGGGTAGGGGAGCGTCGTGTGCCGGGTGAAGCCGCGCCGGAAGGCAGTGGTGGACGGTTCACGAGTGAGAATGCAGGCATGAGTAGCGATACAAACGTGAGAAACGTTTGCGCCGATTGACCAAGGGTTCCTGGGTCAAGCTGATCTGCCCAGGGTAAGTCGGGACCTAAGGCGAGGCCGACAGGCGTAGTCGATGGATAACCGGTTGATATTCCGGTACCCGCTGTGAAGCGTCAAACATCGAACCAGGCGATGCTAAGTCCGTGAAGCCGCCCCGGAGCCTTCGGGCAAAGGGGAGTGGTGGAGCCGACGAACCAGACTTGCAGTAGGTGAGTGATGGGGTGACGCAGGAAGGTAGTCCATCCCGGGCGGTGGTTGTCCCGGGGTAAGGGTGTAGGACGTCAGGTAGGTAAATCCGCCTGGCAATAGTCTGAGACCTGATGCCGAGCCGATTGTGGTGAAGTGGATGATCCTATGCTGTCGAGAAAAGCCTCTAGCGAGTTTCATGGCGGCCCGTACCCTAAACCGACTCAGGTGGTCTGGTAGAGAATACCGAGGCGTTCGGGTGAACTATGGTTAAGGAACTCGGCAAAATGCCCCCGTAACTTCGGGAGAAGGGGGGCCATCACTGGTGATCCGATTTACTCGGTGAGCTGGGGGTGGCCGCAGAGACCAGCGAGAAGCGACTGTTTACTAAAAACACAGGTCCGTGCGAAGCCGTAAGGCGATGTATACGGACTGACGCCTGCCCGGTGCTGGAACGTTAAGGGGACCGGTTAGTCAGGATTCGTCTTGGCGAAGCTGAGAACTTAAGCGCCAGTAAACGGCGGTGGTAACTATAACCATCCTAAGGTAGCGAAATTCCTTGTCGGGTAAGTTCCGACCTGCACGAATGGCGTAACGACTTCTCGACTGTCTCAACCATAGGCCCGGTGAAATTGCACTACGAGTAAAGATGCTCGTTTCGCGCAGCAGGACGGAAAGACCCCGGGACCTTTACTACAGTTTGATATTGGTGTTCGGTTCGGCTTGTGTAGGATAGCTGGGAGACTGTGAAGCTCGGACGCCAGTTCGGGTGGAGTCGTCGTTGAAATACCAGTCTGGTCGTGCTGGATGTCTAACCCGGGTCCGTGATCCGGATCGGGGACAGTGTCTGATGGGTAGTTTAACTGGGGCGGTTGCCTCCCAAAGGGTAACGGAGGCGCCCAAAGGTTCCCTCAGCCTGGTTGGCAATCAGGTGGTGAGTGTAAGTGCACAAGGGAGCTTGACTGTGAGACCGACGGGTCGAGCAGGGACGAAAGTCGGGACTAGTGATCCGGCGGTGGCTTGTGGAAGCGCCGTCGCTCAACGGATAAAAGGTACCCCGGGGATAACAGGCTGATCTTCCCCAAGAGTCCATATCGACGGGATGGTTTGGCACCTCGATGTCGGCTCGTCGCATCCTGGGGCTGGAGTCGGTCCCAAGGGTTGGGCTGTTCGCCCATTAAAGCGGTACGCGAGCTGGGTTTAGAACGTCGTGAGACAGTTCGGTCCCTATCCGCTGCGCGCGTAGGAATATTGAGAAGGGCTGTCCCTAGTACGAGAGGACCGGGACGGACGAACCTCTGGTGTGCCAGTTGTTCTGCCAAGGGCATGGCTGGTTGGCTACGTTCGGGAGGGATAACCGCTGAAAGCATCTAAGCGGGAAGCCTGCTTCGAGATGAGTATTCCCACCCACTTGATGGGGTAAGGCTCCCAGTAGACGACTGGGTTGATAGGCCAGATATGGAAGCCCAGTAATGGGTGGAGTTGACTGGTACTAATAGGCCGAGGGCTTGTCCTCAGTTGCTCGCGTCCACTGTGTTGGTTCTGAAACCACGAACAACCCCACGTTTCACAGAGCGTGGTGCGGTTGAGTGTTTCATAGTGTTTCGGTGGTCATAGCGTGAGGGAAACGCCCGGTTACATTCCGAACCCGGAAGCTAAGCCTTACAGCGCCGATGGTACTGCAGGGGGGACCCTGTGGGAGAGTAGGACGCCGCCGAACAAATATTGCGAAAACCCCCGCCGGGAAACCGGCGGGGGTTTTCTGCGTTGGGGCTTCGTTTAGGGTCGGACCATGCGCTACGACCTCGTGATCTTCGACAATGACGGCGTTCTCGTCGACAGCGAGCCGATCTCCAACCGGCTCCTTGCCGAGTACCTCACCGAACTCGGGCACCCGACCTCGTACGAGGACTCCATCCGGGACTACATGGGGTCGGCGATGCACCGGATTCACGAACTCGTGCTGGAGCGGACCGGGAAGAAGCTGCCGGACGACTTCGACGACGTCTTCCACCAGCGGGTGTTCGCCGGGTTCGCGCGGGATCTGGAGCCGGTACCGGGCGTGGTCGCCGTCCTGGAGAAGCTGGTCGCGGACGGGGTGCCGTACTGCGTGGCCTCGTCCGGGAGCCATGAGCGGATCCGGGTGGGGCATCGGACGACCGGGCTCGACCGGTGGTTCGGGGAGGGCCTCGTGTTCAGCGCGCAGGACGTCGGGCGGGGCAAGCCGGCGCCGGATCTCTTCCTGCACGCGGCCGAGCGGATGGGCGTCGCTCCCGAGCGGTGTGCCGTCGTCGAGGACAGTCCTCTCGGGGTGCGGGCGGGACTCGCGGCCGGGATGGATGTGTACGGGTATACGGCGATGACGCCCGCCGGGAAGATGCCCGGAGCCAGGGAGTACTTTTCGGACATGGGGAAGCTGCTCGACCTGCTGAGTTGAGCAGTATTCAACTTCCTCTACCCATGAGTAGGCCGTGCCCCCTACTGTGCCGCCATGACAGATGTGCTGCGGCGCGGTAGGGCCGCGTTGGCGTTCAGCTTCTTCGCTCAGGGTGTCGCCTTCGCGCTGCTCGTGACGCGGATTCCGGCCATCCAGGACCGGTACGGCGTCTCCGACGGCCTGTTGCCCCTCTTCCTCGCCGCCGTGCCGATCCTCGCCGGCGTCGGCAGCGTCTGCACCGAGCACCTCGTGAAGCGAGTGCCGCCGAGCCGGGTGCTCAGGTGGTCCCAGCCCGTCGTGCTCCTGGCGCTGCTCGGCGTCGGTGCCGGTGACCAGATGGTCGTTCTGGGCGCGTCGTTGGCCGCATTCGGGCTGGCGGTCGGAGCGCTCGACGCGTCCATGAACATGCTCGGCGTGAGCCTGCAGCGGTCGTACGGGCGGAGCATCATGCTCGGTTTCCACGCCGTGTACAGCCTGGGCGGGATAGCCGGGGCCTCGCTGGCGTGGGTGGGGGCGCACTGGGATCTGGCCCTGCTGTCCCTGTATCTGCCGGTGGGAGCCGTACTGCTGCCGGCCGCTCTGGTGGGGAGCCGGTGGTACGTGGACGGAAGCGGCCCGGAGGACAAGAGTCCGGCAGCCGCCGTGGAGGGCGGGAGCGTCGCCTTCAAGCTGCTGCTGCCGCTCTGTCTGGTGATGTGCTTCGCCTACATCGGCGACTCGACCGTCTCCAACTGGAGCGCGAAGTACCTCCAGGACGTGCTCGGCAGCTCCGACCAGCTGTCGACCGTTCCGTACAACGTCTACATGGTCACCACGCTGCTCGGGCGTTCCATCGGGGACTTCGGGGTGCGGAGGTTCGGGGCCGCGGCCGTCGTGCGGGCCGGAGCGGTGGTGGCGGCGGTCGGCTTCGCCGTGGTGGCGGGGGCGCTGGGGGCCTGGGTGGGGATGCTCGGGTTCACGCTGCTGGGGCTCGGGCTGTGTGTGCTGGTGCCGCAGACGTTCGCCGCGGCCGGGCGGCTGTTCCCCGGAGCTTCGGACGCGGCCGTCGCGCGACTGAACATCTTCAACTATGTCGGTTTCCTGATCGGTTCTCCGTTGGTGGGGGCCCTGGGCGACCTCTGGAGCTATCGCGGGGCGATGCTCGTACCGATGGTCCTGGTGCTGGTGACGTTGGTGTACGCCCGGTCGTTCGAGACTGAACCGGACCGATACGGTGACGGGCATGAGCGGCCGCGCACAGCTGATGTGGGACGAGGCAGTAACGGGCTATGACTTCGGGCCGGACCATCCGATGGATCCGGTCCGGCTGGCGTTGACCCGGAGCCTGGTGAGCGCCTTCGGGCTGGACCGAGGGATGGACGTCGTCGCGGCGAAGCCGGCGGGGGAGTCGACCCTGCGGCTCGTGCACCGCGAGGACTATGTGGCGGCGGTCAGGGCCGCCTCCGCCGAACCCCGGAGCGCGGACGAGACGTACGGCCTGGGGACCATGGACGATCCGGCCTTCGCCGGCATGCACGAGGTGTCCGCGCTCATCGCGGGGCAGTCGGTGGGGGCGGCGGAGGCCGTGTGGCGCGGGGACGTACTGCACGCGGTGAACTTCGCGGGCGGGCTGCACCACGCGATGCCCGGGAGCGCCTCGGGGTTCTGCATCTACAACGACGCGTCGCTCGCCATCGCCCGGCTGCTGGAACTGGGGGCCGAGCGGGTCGCGTACGTGGATGTGGACGTGCACCACGGTGACGGGGTGCAGGCGGCGTTCTGGGAGGACCCGCGGGTTCTGACGATCTCGCTGCACGAGCATCCGCGGACCCTGTTCCCGCAGACCGGGTGGCCGGAGGAGACGGGGGCCGCGCCGGGCGCGGAGGGGTCGGCCGTGAACGTGGCGCTGCCGGCGGGGACCGGGGACGCGGGGTGGGTGCGGGCGTTCCACGCGGTCGTGCCGGAGCTGATCGCGGACTTCCGGCCGCAGGTGCTGGTGACCCAGCACGGGGCGGACACCCACTTCGACGACCCCCTCGCGCATCTGGCGGTGTCGCTGGACGCCCAGCGGGCGGTGCAGGTCGCGCTGCACGAGCTGGCGCACGAGTACGCCGACGGGCGGTGGGTCGCGCTCGGCGGGGGCGGGTACGCGGTGGTGGATGTGGTGCCGCGGTCGTGGACGCATCTGGTGGCGATCGCGGCGGGGCGGGAGATCGCGCCGGAGACGGTGATTCCCGAGGAGTGGCGGCAGTCGGTGTTCGCGCGGACGCGGCAGTTGGCGCCGGCGCGGATGACCGATGGGCGGTGGCCGGTGGCCTGGGCGGACTGGGAGGCGGGGTACGACCCCGCGGACCGGTTGGACCAGGCGGTTCTTGCGGCGCGGAAGGCTGTGTTTCCGTTGCGGGGGTTGTTGCCGTAGGGGTTTCTCGCCCCCGCCGCCCCTACCCGTCCCATCCTCCAGGGGGCTGCGTGCCCCCTTCGGCCCCCCGCCAAAGACTCGGGGCTCCGCCCCGGACCCCGTTCGCGCAGTTCCCCGCGCCCCTGATGTGCGCAGTTCCCCGCGCCCCTGAAGCCTGAAGTGCGTGTTACGCCAACTGTGTGGTTCGGCAGGGGATTTGTGCTCGGGCGGGGTGGTGGGTGCGTCAGCATCGGGGCGTGGTGAGTGGCGCGGCGTTGCGGGAGCATCTGGTCGTCTGCGGGCTGGCCGGGCGGGTCGCCACCGCCCGGGAGGCGAGTCTGCGGAGCTATCGGTTGTTCGCGGCCCGGGACCCACGCTTTCTGATCGGTCTTGATCCCGAACTGGCCTGGCGGCAGCGGGATGTGCTCGATCTGATGGCGGAGAAGTGTGGCGTTTCCGCCGATCCGGGATGCACTTCAGGGCAGGATGTCATTGACCCTGAGCGCACGATGGATGCGCTGGACCGCTTCGCGGAACGTGTCGCGGCGGTCGCTCACCGTGGCGGAACGGTGCTCTTCGGTACCGGGCACCCGCATCGGCTGATCGGTTTCTACGGCGCGTTGGCAGACGCCATGTCGACGGCGGGATGTGACGTTCTCACCCCGGCGACGGGTAGACGTGTCGACATAACGACCCGGTTCGGTCTACGCACACACAACCTCGACTACGTACGAGGAGTCGCCGTCGTCCGCGAGGCGCCTGCCCTGCGCTCCGGTTGTGCGACCGGCGTGCACACTCACTCGCCGCTCCCGGTTCGGACGGTTCTGGCGGCCGCGGCGGAGGCCGGCGGGCCGCTCCCGGAACTCGTGGTCGGCGACCATGGATGGGTCTGCGGGGCAGGTCAGCTGGGGTTCGAGGCGATCGGACTCGCCGATACGGACGATCCGGCCCTCTTCGTGGGCGAGACGGAGGGGCGGGTGTCCGTCGCCGTTCCACTTGATGACGGTGTGCGGTCTGATTACTACCGACCACTGACCCGCTACGTACTCAATCGGGCGTGTCTGTCACAGTAGGCCGCCGATGGCATCCCCTCTTCCCCACTCGCATCACCCGCCCCTACATTGGGGAGTGAGCACGCAACGACGAAGAGTCACCGGAAGGGGAAGCCGGTGGCCGTCGAGTGCGGAAGGTTCAGGTGTGTCATGGCTGCAGCTGGCGAGAGGCCTCTGAACGAGGTTCAGTTCCTGACCGTGGCGGAAGTCGCCTCGGTGATGCGAGTGTCGAAGATGACCGTGTACCGCCTGGTGCACAGCGGTCATCTGCCGGCGATCCGGGTGGGCAGGTCCTTCCGGGTGCCGGAGCAAGCGGTCCACGAGTACCTCCGCGAGAGCTATGTGGGGGTGGAGACGGCCTGACGGCCACCGGGGCCGAGGGGTTCCCGGAGGACGTGCGGTACCTCCGGAAGCCCCCCGTTCCCCCTCGATTACGACCTCAGCGCTCGGACGGGTAGGCTGGCCCCTCGTAGGTCGTATGGGCCCATGGCGCCCAAACGCCGAGTGATGAGAAGTGAGCGAGGGTAGTCGTGGGCTCTGTTATCAAGAAGCGGCGCAAGCGGATGGCTAAGAAGAAGCACCGCAAGCTGCTCAAGCGCACCCGCGTTCAGCGTCGCAACAAGAAGTAAGGCGGTCCGGCCCTGGTGACGGGGTCCTGGCCGGTCCCCCTCGCGTAAGGGGGCCGCACGCCTTGCTTTCTTGCGCGAGCGCTGTCGAGAGCGCGTTGCCGTGGCCCTCCACCGAATGCGGTGGGGGGCCACGGTGTTTTTCGGCGCTCGTTGTTTTTGCCGGTCATTGACGGGGTCGTGGTCACCACTCCGCAACATCGACCCGCTAACGTGGCGGCACACGGGGAACGCGGCAGAGAACGAGCAGAGTTACGCCTATGTGAGCGGACGTCTGGAAGGAAGGCGCTGATCTTGGGGAAGGTCGTGCTCGTCACCGGGGTGGCCCGTCAGCTGGGAGGCCGTTTCGTGCGGCGCATCCAGCGGGACCCGCAGGTCGACCGGGTCATCGCGGTCGACGCGGTGCCCCCGGCACATCATCTGGGCGGCGCGGACTTCGTGCAGGCCGACATCAGGCAGCCGGCCATAGCCCGCCTGCTGGCCGAGCACAACGTGGACACCGTGGTGCACATGGACGTCACGGGCACCCCGCTGGGCAGCGGCGGCCGGGCCACCCTCAAGGAGACCAACGTCATCGGCACGATGCAGCTGCTCGGTGCCTGCCAGAAGTCCCCGCTGGTCAAGCGGCTGGTCGTGAAGTCCAGTACGAACGTGTACGGGTCCGCGCCGCGCGACCCGGCCGTGTTCACCGAGACCATGCCGCCCAAGTCGCTGCCCAGCGGCGGCTTCGCCAAGGACACCGTCGAGGTCGAGGGGTACGTCCGCGGATTCGCCCGGCGGCGGCCCGACGTGGCCGTGTGCGTGCTGCGGTTCGCGAACATCCTCGGGCCGAGCGCGGATTCACCGCTCGCCTCGTACTTCTCGCTGCCGGTGCTGCCGACCGTGCTGGGCTACGACCCGCGGCTGCAGTTCGTGCACGAGGACGACGTCATCGAGGTGCTGCGGATCGCCTCGCACGAGCCGGCGCGGGGCACGCTCAACAGCGGCACCTTCAACATCGCGGGAGACGGTGTCCTGCTGCTCTCGCAGTGCGCGCGGCGCCTCGGCCGGCCGACGGTGCCGCTGCTGATGCCGGCCGTGAGCTGGGTCGGCTCGATGGTCCGCACCCTGGGCTTCACCGACTTCTCGCCGGAGCAGCTGCGGCTGCTGACCCATGGGCGGGTCGTGTCGACGAACCAGATGCGCGAGACGCTGGGCTACCGGGCCAGATACACGACCACGGAGACCTTCGCCGACTTCGCCCGCAGCAGGGGCCCCGGCCTCCTGCCCCCGGAGGCCCTCGCTGGGGCCATCGACCGGATCGCCGCCCTGCCCGTGTCCACGCCGGGCGGCGGCAACCCCCCGACGCAGAGCGCCAACTGAGGAGCGCATCAACGATGGCGGATGCCAAGGTCATTCCCTTCGACGACGACCGGACGCGCGGCGGCGCCGTGCAGCGCCCGCCGCGTCGCCGGAGTACGGGGAGCCGGCGCAAGGGCGACAGCGCGGTCGTCCGTGATGTTCGTGAATCCGGCGAGGTCCAGGCCCTCCCCGGACGGCCGACCAGCACCGATGATGTTCCTGTGACACGGGAGAAGCCGGAGCCGCCCCTGGAGGCCGCCGAGGCACACGACGGCGGTGCCCTGGAGCGCCGGATCGCGGGCGGTCTCGCGTTCCTGCGCAAGCGGCTCACCGGCGACTACGAGGTCGACGACTTCGGCTACGACGCCGAACTCACCGACCAGGTGCTGATGTCCCTGCTGCGGCCGGTGTACGAGAAGTACTTCCGGGTCGAGGTGAAGGGCATCGAGAACATCCCGACGGACGGCGGCGCCCTGATCGTCTCCAACCACTCGGGGACACTGCCGCTGGACGGCCTGATGATGCAGGTCGCCGTGCACGACAACCACCCCACCGGGCGGCATCTGCGGCTGCTCGCGGCGGACCTGGTCTTCATGCTGCCGGTGGTCAACGAGCTGGCCCGCAAGCTGGGCCACACCCTCGCGTGTGCGGAGGACGCCTCACGACTGCTGCAGCAGGGCGAGCTGGTCGGGGTCATGCCGGAGGGCTTCAAGGGCCTCGGCAAGCCCTTCGGGGAGCGCTACAAGCTGCAGCGCTTCGGCCGCGGCGGCTTCGTCTCCACCGCCCTGCGCGCCGGCACGCCGATCATCCCGTGCTCGATCGTGGGCGCGGAGGAGATCTACCCGATGATCGGCAACTCGAAGACGATCGCCCGACTGCTGGGCTTCCCGTACTTCCCGATCACGCCGACGTTCCCGTTGCTCGGTCCGCTGGGCGCGGTGCCGCTGCCGACGAAGTGGACGATCCAGTTCGGCGAGCCGATCCCCACGGACGGCTACCCACCGGAGGCGGCCGAGGACCCCATGCTGATGTTCAACCTGACGGACCAGGTACGTGAGCAGATCCAGCACACCCTGTACAAGCTGCTGGTGCAGCGGCGGTCGGTGTTCTTCTGAGGGGTCAGGTGTACGGGTTCGGGGTGCCTGTGCTGCCGTCGGACGGAGTTCGGCGCAGCCGTCCGAAGCCCGCGAAGCGTCGCGAGGGCGGCAATGTGGATGGGTCCCGATGCTGATGTTCAACCTGACGGACCAGGTGCGCGAGCAGATCCAGCACACCTTGTACAAGTTGTTGGTGCAGCGGCGGTCGGTGTTCTTCTGAGGGGTCAGGTGTACGGGTTCGGGGTGCCTGTGCCGTTGCTGCTGGCGCAGCGGCGGTCGTTCTAGCGGTCGCTTCACACGCACGTCGTACGACGGTGGGGGCGCTCTTCTTCGAGAAGGGCGCCCCCACCGTCGTCTGGGGTCAGTCGTTGTTCTGGCCGTCGATGCCCAGGCCCGGGAGGAGGCCCGGGAGGAGGGGCGGGAGGGTGACGTCGGGCTGTTCGGCCGAGGTGGACCTGCCGGTCGACGGGGAGGTGGGGGCGGTGTCCTCCTGGGGCGGGTCGAGCAGGCCGCCGGTGGTGCCGCCGACGAGGCCCTCGCCGCCGCCTGCCGAGGCGGACGGCTTGGGCTTCCCGGTGGTGTCCTCGCTGCCGCCGCCGGTCGAGCCCTCGGTGGCGCTCGGGGCCGGGCGGCCGGGGTCGGTGGTGCCGGGGGTGCCGGAGCCCGCGGAGCGCTGCCTGCCGTCGCCGCCCGGGGCGGGCGGTGGGGGCAGCAGCGACGAGTGCGGGGCGACCTCGTCGTCTATGGCGTCGAAGACCGACGAGACCTGCCGGCTCACGTCTCCGAGCTGCACCGGCAGCCGGTCGCGCAGCACGCCCCAGGCTTCGCGGTGGGACCGGGAGAACGCCGAGAGGGCCCGGATGGGGCCGAGGGACTCCGGGTCCCGCTCGTACGCCTCGTGGAGCAGGCGGTGGCCCTCGGAGGCGTCGTGCCGCATCCCGGTGAGGGCGCGGCGGATCTCGCCGAGGGACTCGTGGTCGAGGTGGCCGCCCCGGCCGCGCTCCATGAGGCGGCGGGCCTCGCCGAGCCGGGTCGACGCCTGGTCCAGATAGAGCCGGCCCCGGTCGTCGGTGTCGTCGGCCAGGGTGAGTTTCACGTCCTCGATGCCGCGCTTGAGGCCGTAGAGCGAGTCACCGGGCAGGGCGTCCGAACTGGCGGCGGCCACACCGCCGAAGGCACTCGCGGCCACCCCGACGCTGAGCCCGCCGGCGGCGAGACCCTTCGTCAGACGGGACCGTGGTCGCAGTCTGCCCAGCGGACTCGCCCGGTGCGCGCCCCGCGCCTTGCCCGATCGCTGTTCGGGCACCGAAGGGTCCGACGCCTCGCGCCCCGGCAGCGTGCCGTCCCGCAGCATGGCTTCCATCGCGGCCACCAACTGGGCGCGATGGACGACCTTGACCTCGGGGTCGAGCACCGGCTTGGGCAGCTCGTCCAGACCGGTGGTGAGGGCCAGCATGTGGTCCTGCTCGGTCTGTCGCGCCGCCGGGGCCGGTTCCGATCCCTCGGGCCGCTCGGCCGCCGTGCCCTGGTCGGACAGCTCCTCCAGGGCCTGGGCGAAGGCGTTCGCCCGCCGGTGCGCCGATACGTTCGCGATCACTGGCGGCACCTCCTCTCGTCATGACGGTCGACTCCCCAGGGGGTCCTGAGGGTTGCGCGTCCGCGGCCGGTCCACACGATCGAGTGATCGGTGTCGGCCAGGCGCGACCACAGGGAGCCTGTATCCCGCACAACGAGCGGTGTGGCACTTGGGTTACGGACGGCGGGTGATTGGGCGAGGAAGTCAACCGACGTAGACGGAGGGTCGGTTGACGATCGCGGAGCGTGGCCGGCCGCCGCCCTCGGCGCGGTGTCGCTCGGGGCCGGTGATCCCGGTCGGCGGGGTCGGCGGGGGCGGCGGGGTCAGCGGGCGTCGTCCGGGAGGAGGCGGGCGAGGGTGCGGACCGCCCGGTACTGGAGGGTCTTGATCGCGCCCTCGTTCTTGCCCATGACGCGGGCGGTCTCGGCGACGGAGAGGCCCTGCAGGAAGCGGAGCGTGACGCACTCCTGCTGCTGGGGGTTGAGGCGGCGTACGGCTTCGAGGAGGGCCGCGTTGGAGAGGGACTCCAGGACGGAGTCCTCGGGGGAGCGCTCGACCTCGTTGGCGTCGAGCATCTCGCCGGTGGTGACCTCCAGCCGGAAGCGGCTGGACTTGAAGTGGTCGGCCACCAGGTTGCGGGCGATCGTGACCAGCCAGGCGCCGAAGTCGCGGCCCTGCCAGGTGAACGTGCCGATGCGCCGCAGGGCACGCAGGAACGTCTCGCTGGTGAGGTCCTCGGCCGTCGCCTTGCCGCCCACGCGGTAGTAGATGTAGCGGTAGACCGTGTCGCTGTACTGGTCGTACAGGCGGCCGAAGGCGTCGGCCTCGCCGGACTGGGCGCGTTCGACGAGGTCCATCATGCGGGCGCTGTCGCTGTCCGCGGCGGGACGGCGGGTGGTCGTGGCGGTGGATCCCGAACGACCTCGTCTGCCGACCGTCGCGCTGCCGTCGGCCAGTGCGTAGCACGGGCCGACGGGCGCGGCGGAGGTGGCGAGGGCGGGGACGGCGTACGCGGTGGGGACGAAGCCGCGCAACAGTTGGTTGACCGTCGCGCGCAGCGTAGCCAGGCCCGAGGCGTCAACCCCGACATGTGGGTACACGGGACTCCCAGAGGCAGAGCTTCCATCACGTGCAGTGCGGAACCTTTCACCCGTCGTAGCGACGGAGGGGTACCGGTTTGCGTTTGAGGAGAATAACGCTTCGTGCAGGCACTGCTACACCCAGTTGCTCAAATCATCGATTACGTCGCTTCTGTTACTGATTGACGGCTGCTCAAGTACGCGTCCGTGATCGGTTGTTGATCGATCGGGTTCGTGTTCCGTCTGGCTGTGGGGCGTGTTGTGGTCGGGTGCGGACGGCGTGACTGAGGGGGGCCGCGTGGGGGTAGGACCGCTGGAATGCGGGGTCGCGGGGCCGGACGCGCGAACGCCGGAGGGGCCGGTTTCCCGGCCCCTCCGGCGTTCGAAGAACGACAAGCAGTTCAGTTTCAGCGGCGTCGGCGGTGCAGGGCGATCGCGGCCGCCGTGCCGCCGGCCACCGCGCCCACGCCCGCCGCCGCGGGGAGGCCGACCTTGGCGGCCTTGCGGGCGGTGCGGTAGTCCCGCAGGCGCCAGTCCATGTCCCGGGCGTGCTTGCGGAGTTTGCTGTCGGGGTTGATGGCGTACGGGTGACCCACGAGCGACAGCATCGGGATGTCGTTGTGGGAGTCGCTGTACGCGGCGCAGCGGGAGAGGTCGAGACTCTCCGCGACGGCCAGGGCGCGCACGGCCTCGGCCTTGGCGGGACCGTGCAGCGGTTCGCCGACCAGCTTGCCGGTGTAGACGCCGTCGACGGACTCGGCGACCGTGCCCAGGGCGCCGGTCAGGCCGAGGCGGCGGGCGATCACCTGGGCGATCTCCACCGGCGCGGCCGTGACGAGCCAGACCTTCTGGCCGGCGTCGAGGTGGGCCTGGGCCAGGGCGCGGGTGCCCGGCCAGATGCGCTCGGCCATGTACTCGTCGTAGATCTCCTCGCCGATGATCGTCAGTTCGGCGACGCGGTGGCCCTGGACGATGGAGAGCGCGGAGTTCTGGGCGTCCTGCATGTGCTCGGGGTCCTCGGATCCCGCCAGCCTGAACCACGCCTGCTGCCAGGCGAATCGGGCGAGGTCGCGGGTCTCGAAGAACTTCCGCTTGTACAGGCCGCGGCCGAAGTGGAAGAGCGAGGCGCCCTGCATGACGGTGTTGTCGAGATCGAAGAACGCGGCGGCCCTGTCGTCGCCGAGGACCGGGAATTCCGGTTCCTTGACGGCGTCGGGTGCGGGGGAGATGTCCTCCAACTCCTGGGAGGACTTGCGCGCTGCCTCCGCAGAGGCCTCGCCTGCCAAAACGCTCCGCGCCGTGGCGGAGCGCCTACGGGGAGTGAGCCATCCGAGAGCGGCCATGTCGTGAGCATAGCCAGTCTGTTCGGTGGTTCCGGAGCCTGGAGGTTCGCGTGCTGTGAACTCTCCGCGACCGTGTCGTTAAAGAAGTGCTGCGATCGGCGTGTCCCGGTGCGCAACGGGCCGCGGCCGGTGGGGAAAAGAGCAGGTCGTGTGCGGTGTGGTGAGGGAGGGGCGCGGGCATCGGGCGCGGAGCGACAATGGCCGTCATGAGTGCCATGTTCCGGCGGACGCCGAAGAATTCCGGTGAGCGTCTCGTCACACTGATCGGGAAATCCGGGTGTCATCTCTGCGACGACGCCGAGGCGGTGATCGGGAAGGTCTGCGGTGAGCTGGGCGTTCCCTGGGAGAAGAAGAGCATCGAGGAGGATGCGGAACTGCACCGGGAGTACTGGGAGCAGATTCCGGTCGTGCTGGTGGACGGTGCCCAGCACACCTTCTGGAGGGTCGATGAGGAGCGCCTTCGCAAAGCCCTCGCACCAAGGTGACGATGATGTGACCTGACCGACCAGTCCAAGTGGTCCCAATAGTCGCTTAGGATCGATGGGCTGGTTGGTCTCGGGGGCGGGATTCGTGAGGAGAGTGTGCGGTTTTGCCCCTGTCGTGCAAGGCGTCCGGTGAGGAACGACGGTGCGTGTGCGCCGGTTCCGTACGCGTGCGTCGGGTGTGCGTGACCCCGGTCACGTTGGCCGGGCAAATCGGACACCATCTTTGTGCACGCGTTCACAAAGACATAGCCTGCTGTCGACGGGGCGGTCTGGGGACGCATGACCGCCCGCAGCCCCGCTCTACCCGCAGGAGCACCGTGGCAACTGGCCGAACTCACCGACCGGCGACCCGTAGCCGAGGGATTCCCGAGGCCACCGTCGCCAGGCTTCCGCTGTACCTCCGTGCTCTGACCGCGCTCTCCGAGCGTTCGGTACCCACCGTTTCATCCGAGGAACTCGCGGCCGCGGCGGGGGTCAACTCCGCGAAGCTGCGCAAGGACTTCTCGTACCTCGGTTCCTACGGGACCAGGGGTGTGGGGTACGACGTCGAGTATCTCGTCTACCAGATCTCGCGTGAGCTGGGGCTGACCCAGGACTGGCCGGTCGTGATCGTCGGTATCGGTAATCTCGGCGCCGCGCTGGCCAATTACGGCGGGTTCGCCTCGCGTGGGTTCCGGGTGGCCGCGTTGATCGACGCCGACCCGGCGATGGCGGGCAAGCCCGTCGCGGGGATCGCGGTGCAGCACACGGACGAGCTGGAAAAGATCATCGACGACAACGGTGTGTCGATCGGTGTGATCGCCACGCCCGCGGGCGCCGCCCAGCAGGTGTGCGACCGGCTGGTCGCCGCCGGGATCACCTCGATCCTGAACTTCGCGCCCACCGTCCTGTCCGTGCCGGACGGCGTGGACGTGCGCAAGGTGGACCTCTCCATCGAGCTGCAGATCCTGGCGTTCCACGAGCAGCGCAAGGCCGGCGAGGAGGCCGCGGCCGAGGCCGCCGCCGTGGCACCGGCCCCCCAGGATTCCGGGAAAGGGCCCGACGGGGATGTCCCCGCCGTGATGCCGGCATGAGTCTCCTGGTCGTCGGACTGAGTCACCGCAGCGCTCCGGTGAGCGTGCTGGAGCGGGCTGCGCTGTCCCTGGACGCGCAGATCAAGTTGCTTCAGGACACGGTCGCCGCGGAGCCGGCCGCCGAGGCCGCTCTGCTCGCCACGTGCAACCGCATCGAGCTGTACGCGGACGTGGACAAGTTCCACGCGGGCGTCGCCGAGCTGTCCACGCTGCTCGCCCGGCACAGCGGCGTCGGGCTCGACGAGATCACGCCGTACCTGTACGTGCACTACGAGGACCGGGCCGTCCACCATCTGTTCTCCGTGGCCTGCGGCCTCGACTCGATGGTCGTCGGCGAGGGGCAGATCCTCGGGCAGATCAAGGACGCGCTGGCCCGCGCCCAGGAGCTGCACACCGCCGGGCGGCTGCTCAACGACCTGTTCCAGCAGAGCCTCCGGGTCGGCAAGCGGGCGCACTCCGAGACCGGGATCGACCGGGCCGGGCAGTCGCTGGTGACCTTCGGTCTGGAGCAGTTCACCGCGGGCGCGGACGTCGCGGGCTGGGCCCGGGGCAAGCGGGCCGTCGTGATCGGCGCGGGCTCCATGTCCTCGCTGGCCGCCGCGACCCTCGCGCGCGCGGGCGTGGGCGAGATCGTGATCGCCAACCGGACGCACGACCGGGCCGAGCGGCTCGCCCAGATCCTCACCGAGCAGGGCGAAACGGACGTGCTGGCCCGCGCGGTACCGATGGAGTCGGTGCCGGGCGAGCTGACACGTGCTGACATCGCGGTCTCCTGTACGGGGGCCACGGGCCTGGTCCTGACCGCCGGCATGGTCGCGGCGGCCGTCGAGGGCCGGGTGCCCGAGGGCGCCCTCTCGGGACCGGCGGCCCGCCCGGAGATCCGTACCGACATACGGGCCGTCCTGCCGCCGACCTCCGTCGGCAGTGACGAGGACTGCCCGCTCGACCTGCCGGCCGTCCAGGGCGGCGGCTTCTCCGTGCACGGGGAGGACGCGGTCGCCGGAATGGACGCGGCCACCCTGGAGCAGCACGCGGCCTGGGTGGACAACGCGACCGTGGACCGGCGCGCGAGCCGCCGCACGCCGGAGCGCGAGGCCCCGCGTACGCCCGCCGCCGACGCCGAGCTGATCACCGCGCTCGTCGCGGCCGTCGCCGTCAGCGGACGGATCACCGAGCTGCGCCGTCCCGAGGCGGTCGTCGAGGTGCCCCGGCCCGCGCCCGTGCTGGCGCTGCTGGACCTGGCGATGCCCCGCGACATCGACGCGGCCGCGCACCGGCTCGCCGGGGTACGGCTGGTCGACATCGAGTCGCTCGCCGAGGTCTCCGCCGACGCGCCGATGGCCGCCGACGTCGACCTGGTGCGGAGGATCGTTTCGGACGAGGTGGCCGCCTTCGGCGCCGCTCAGCGTGCCGCGCACATCACACCCACCGTCGTGGCCCTGCGCGCCATGGCCGCCGATGTCGTCGCGACCGAGATCGCCCGCCTGGAGGGCCGGCTGCCCGGCCTCGACGACAAGCACCGGGGCGAGATCACCCAGACCGTGCGGCGCGTGGTGGACAAGCTGCTGCACGCGCCGACCGTACGGGTCAAGCAGCTCGCGGCCGAACCCGGCGGCGCCGGGTACGCGGACGCGCTGCGGACCCTCTTCGACCTGGACCAGGAGACGGTCGCCGCCGTGTCCCGGGCCGAGGACAGCGACCAGCGCACAGCCGGCGGCCAGTTCGTCGGAGCGAACGCCGAGAACCGAGGGCGATCATGAGTGAGCCGCACAACAGGGCCCTGAGGCTCGGGACCAGGCGAAGCACCCTCGCCATGTCCCAGTCCGGGCAGGTGGCGGACGCGGTCCGCCGGCTGACCGGGCGGCCCGTCGAACTCGTGGAGATCACGACGTACGGCGACGTCTCCCGCGAGCAGCTCGCGCAGATCGGAGGCACGGGCGTGTTCGTCGCCGCGCTGCGCGAGGCGCTGCTGCGCGGCGAGGTCGACTTCGCCGTGCACTCCCTCAAGGACCTGCCGACCACCTACCCGGACGAGCTGACGCTGGCCGCCGTGCCGGTGCGCGCGGACGCGCGGGACGTCCTGGTCGCCCGGGACGGACTGACGTTCGAGCAGCTCCCCGCGGGCGCCCGGGTCGGTACCGGTTCGCCGCGCCGGATGGCCCAGCTGAACGCCTATGCGCGCGGTCACGGGCTCACGATCGAGACGGTGCCGATCCGCGGGAACGTCGACACGCGCATCGGGTACGTCCGCAAGGGCGAGCTGGACGCCGTCGTCCTGGCCGCCGCCGGACTGAGCCGGATCGGACGGATCGACGAGGTGACCGACTTCCTCTCGGTCGACACTGTTTTGCCCGCCCCCGGCCAGGGGGCACTGGCGATCGAATGCGCCGCAGCCGATGCGGAGCTGATCGCCGCGCTCGCCGGACTCGACGACCCGGGAACCCGGGCCGCCGTGACCGCCGAGCGGTCCCTGCTCGCCGCCCTGGAGGCCGGTTGCAGCGCACCTGTGGGTGCGTTCGCCGACCTTCTGGCCGACGGGCAGACTGTCAAGGAGATGCGCCTGCGCGGCGTCGTCGGCACCACCGACGGCTCGACGCTGGTGCAGCTGTCCACCACCGGTCCCGTGCCCGAGACGTACGACCAAGCAATGGCGCTCGGCCGTGAACTCGCCGCCGAGATGCTCGCTAAGGGCGCGGCCGGTCTGATGGGGGAGCGAGCACATTGAGCCCCACCACCCTTCCCGCCGGTCCGGACCACGGTCACGTCACCTTCCTCGGTGCCGGACCCGGGGATCCGGGACTGCTGACACTGCGCGCCGTCGAGGCCCTGGCGAACGCGGACGTTCTCATCGCCGAGCACGATGTGCTCGACGTGGTGCGTACGCACGCCCGCGCCGGCGTCGCCCTACTGGACACCGACTCGAGCCCGCCGTCGGCTCTGGCTGCGGCGTCCTCGGCCTCTTCCGCGGCTACTTCAGCGGATACGTATGCGGGCACAGGCACGCCTCAGCTGACGGTTGTTGACGGCGCGTCAACAACCGTTGGTACACCCGCTGTGCGGGATGCGGCACATCTTGTCATGGAGGCCGCGAGGGGCGGCAGGCGGGTCGTGCGTGCGGTGTCCGGGGACCCCGGACTCGACACGTACGCCACCGAGGAGATGCTGGCGTGCGCCGCCGCCGGTGTGCCGTTCGAGGTGGTGCCCGGTGTGGCCGCCGCCGTGGGCGTGCCCGCGTACGCCGGTGTGCCGCTGCGGGACGCGCAGGGCGCGGACGTGCGGTTCGTCGACGCGCGCACGGCCTCCGACCGGTGCTGGGCGGAGGTCGGGGCGTCGGACGGGACCGTGGTCGTCTCGGCGACGCTGGAGACCGTGGCCGCGGCCGCCGGTGAGCTGGTCGCGGCGGGCCGCAAGCCCGATACGCCGATGACCGTGACGGTCGCCGGTACGACGACCCGGCAGCGCACCTGGACCGCGACGCTCGGCACGATCGCGCAGACGCTGAAGCAGGCCAAGGTGCTGCCCTCGCCGGAGGGCGGCCGGCCGGTGATAGTGGTGGTCGGCGAGCGCTCCTCGGCGGCCCAGCGCGACCAGCTGTCGTGGTTCGAGAACAAGCCGCTCTTCGGGTGGCGGGTCCTCGTGCCGCGCACGAAGGAGCAGGCCGCCTCGCTCTCCGACCAGCTGCGCTCGTACGGGGCCGTGCCGCACGAGGTGCCGACGATCGCGGTCGAGCCGCCGCGCACGCCGCAGCAGATGGAGCGGGCCGTGAAGGGGCTCGTGACGGGGCGCTACGAGTGGATCGCCTTCACCTCGGTGAACGCGGTCAAGGCGGTGCGGGAGAAGTTCGAGGAGTACGGGCTCGACGCGCGCGCCTTCGCCGGGATCAAGGTCGCGGCGGTGGGCGAGCAGACGGCCAACGCGCTCGTCGCGTTCGGTGTGAAGCCGGACCTGGTGCCGAGCGGTGAGCAGTCGGCCGCCGGGCTGCTGGAGGACTGGCCGCCGTACGACCCGGTCTTCGACCCGATCGACCGGGTGTTCCTGCCGCGGGCCGACATCGCCACGGAGACGCTGGTCGCCGGGCTGATCGAGCTGGGCTGGGAGGTCGACGACGTCACCGCGTACCGGACCGTGCGGGCCTCGCCGCCGCCGGCGGAGACCCGCGAGGCGATCAAGGGCGGCGGTTTCGACGCCGTGCTGTTCACCTCGTCGTCCACGGTGCGGAACCTGGTCGGCATCGCCGGCAAGCCGCACAACGTGACGGTGATCGCCTGTATCGGCCCCGCCACGGCCAAGACGGCCGAGGAGCACGGGCTGCGGGTGGACGTGATGGCTCCCGAGCCGTCCGTCCACAAGCTGGCGGAGGCGCTGGCGGACTTCGGCGTACGCCGGCGGGCCGCGGCGGTCGAGGCGGGCGACCCCGTGACCCGGCCGAGCGAGCGGCGGCCGGGGGCGCGGCGGCGTAGGTCCACGACCTGAGCGGATGTTCGTCGGAGCGGTGGCCCCTTGGGGCTGCCGCTCCCCGCTTGCCTGCGTGTGCACCCGTGCATCTCACACGCCCTGGATTCCTTCGCGTAAATCCCTTGCGCTTCATGCTTGTTCATGTGAGCCCGTAACGCTTTGCTCATGGCTGGCTGGTCTCCCGCGACAAGGCCAACCTCGACATCACCTGGATGCGCGACCGCAGCCTCGACGACGCCGACAACCTGCCCGCGCCGGAGGTGCTGGCCGCCGAGGTCGTCGAGGATCTTCAGGCCGCGCTGGAGGAGTTCGGGGCGATCGCGGAGACGTTGCAGCAGGCGAGGGGTGGGAGCGAGACCGTGGAAGCAGCTCCGGTCTCAGACTGACGGTGGGTGCGGCCCCGTATCCGTGAAGTCGGGTGCGGGGCCGCGCGTCTCGCTCGGTCAACTCCCAGATGCGTAAGGCAGGAACGTTGCCCAAGTAACGGAGGCGAGGGAGAGTCGGGGGCCGTGAGGGATCTTGGAGTCGCGGATGAGGATGCGGTCGGGTATGACTGCCACTTCGACACAGGACGGGCCGTCGTCCGAGCTGTAACTGCTCTTGATCCACTCCAGTCCGATTTCGGATCCGGCGAAGGGCTTGAGGGTCATGACTCTCCCAGCACTTTTTCGATGAAGGCCAGCGACTCCCGTGGCGTGAGAGCCTGCGCTCGGATTGTTCCGTAGCGCATGTCGAGGACCGTGGTCTCCTTGGGGTCAGTGATCACGCGGTTGGTGAGTTGCACTTCATTCAAGCCAACCATCGTTCCGTCCTTGAGTTTGAGTAGCCGGAAGGGGCCACCGAGGCCTGAGTTCTCCCCCAGGCTCAGGGGCAGAACTTGCAGGTCGACGTTCCGATCCTGACTTGTCTCCAACAGTCGTTCGAGCTGCCTGCGCATAACCATCCTGCCCCCGATCAAGCGGCGCAGTGTCGACTCGCACAGCACAAAACTGAAGACTGGCTCACAGAAGAGAACTTCCTGTCGGGCCATCCGTGCGGCCAACCGCTGCTCTAGCTCCTCTTCTGTGAACGGAGGGCGCCGCGAGGTGAACACTGCCTCCGCGTACGCCCTGGTCTGAAGCAACCCGTCCAAGACCGAGTTGTTGTAGCTGCAGATCTCGACCGCCTCGGCCTCCAGCCGCTTCACGTCCCGCACCTTCTTCGGATACCGGACCTCCGCCAAGTCCCTCGTCATCGCCGCGATCCTGCCGCCCGCGTTCAGGACCTCGTCCGCCTGGTCCAGGTACTCCGGCCGGGGAATTCGGCGCCCTCGCTCCACCGAGGAGACCAGCTCCTCGCCGTACCCGATCGCCGCCCCGAACTCCGCTTGGGTGAGTCCGGCCGTCTCCCTCCACAGCTTGAGCTGGCGGGCGACGGTCTTGATCACCGCCCCGGCCTCGTCGTCCGCCAGTCCCGCGTCCCAGTCACCCACGTAGTCCGCCGCCTTCCGCCACGTCGCCACTCGCACAACCCCGTCGGCTTGTGCCGCGTCACCCCGGTGCGGCCCGGACAACGCCCGGTGCGCACCCGGACAGGCGCTCTCCGCACGGGCGCCGTCCCTTCACAAGCTATGCATGCGCAACCACTCTGTGTGACATGAGCGAGCAAATCACCCGAACCAGCAGTTCCGTTACCGCGACCGCCAGGCCCGCCGCCTTTGTTGAACCGCCCCAGCGGTTTTCCGTACCGCTGTCCGCCACCCGGCGTGCAGCCCGCCTGGCCAGGCTGCTGGCCACGGAGCAACTGCGCTCATGGGAGCTGCCGTTGGAGCCCGCGCGGCTGATCGTCGCCGAACTCGCCAGCAACGCTGCCACCCACGCCCGGGTCCCCGGCCGGGGCTTCCGGCTCACCCTCGCTGTCACGTCGTCCACCACGCTCCGCATCGAAGTGACCGACACCCGTGGTGACCGCCTGCCCGTCCGTGCGCCGGTCGTCGGTGGGGGTCCGGCCGAGGGCGGGTACGGGCTGTTGCTGGTCGAGGAGCTGGCGGATCGGTGGGGCGTGGCGGAAGGGCCGGTGCCGTCTAAGACCGTTTGGGCGGAGCTGGATCTCGTGAAGAGGGACTCATCCCTCAGCGTGGACTTGGCCGCCGACAGCGCCTCAGCCGAAACTCGCCTCTAAGGGCTCAGGTCTCGAACTCGCCCACCCAGGACCGCTCCAGCAGGTGCTTGGGCAGGTACTCGGACTCGACCTCGATCGCCATGCCCGCGTCGTGGGCGAGGCAGGTGACGGCGAGCGGGCCGAGAGCGACGGTTCCGCTGATGGAGTCCCGCCGGTCCTCGTCCGCGTTCCAGTACTCCTTGTGCAGGCGGAGCGACTGGAGGAGCACTGTGTTGAACTGCGCCTCGTCCCGCTTGAGGAACTGGAGGAACAGGTCGAGCGGCGGATAGAGGATCTTCAACATCAGCTCCCGGTCGGCGACCCTGAGCCGGTCTGGGTCGGTCCCCTGGAACGCGGCGGTGAACCTCTCGCCCAGACCGGGCCGTTCCGTCCAGTACGTCTGCAACGCGTCGACCCAGTCGTAGATGTACTCGTCGTACACCGCACCCGACGCCCGCAGCAGATCGACCGGCACCTCGCAGAGCTTCGTCATCCGGTCCTGGTCACGGCAGACGACGGCCAGCCAGAACGCGGTGATCCAGTTCCCGGCGTCGGCGAAGTGCTGGGCGCCGATGGCCGGCAGTACGCGCGGCTCGTGGGCGATCCGGCACCGCACGGATTCCTCCGTCGTGACGGCCGCCTCGAACAGGGCCGAGCCGACCTGCGTCGCGACCACCCAGGCCTCCCAGGTCTCGGACCTGTCGGCGGTGGGGTCGTGGAGGCAATGCAGCTCTGCCGCGCTCAAGGCGCTGCTGAACGTCAGGCCGAAGCCCTCGGGATACTCCGATAGGTCCGAGATGTCGTCGAGCAGACGCCGGTCGGCCGCCTTGACGAAGGCGGCCGGATCCCCGGACGCAGGCGTATCGGCGCGTGGCACACGGGTGATCATCACTGGCTCCTGGGCTTGCCGATGTTGAACTGCTCCATCTCGTAGCCAGCATATTTGCCGCCCTGAGTGGCGTCCGCCTTGATCAGAACGTAGTCCACGTTCCCTCTGACGAACGCCTTGCGGAGTTTGCTCGCCAGTTCTGCCTCGGCACTGTCATTGGCCTTGGCGGACCGCTTGTCCATTTCATTCAAGATCGTCTCAAAGTATTCCCGCGTGCCCTGCTCGACGCGATTTCCGAGATGGCTCGTGCGCTCGCCGATCCCTGCCTTCAGCGACCCCTTGGCCTCGACGACGACGTAGCCACCCCCGGGCTTCTCGTAGATCTGGTCGAACCTGTTGTTGCCGAATGCCCCGTCGTCGACCCGCTTCGCCCCCGGATAGCGTTCCGGAATGGCGTGGTGCTCCGCCACCCGCTCACCGAACAGTTCGCTCTGCTTGAGCATGGTGCCGTGCAGAGGCGAGTGCTTGACCTCCGCCGCGTCCATCGCCGCCTCTGCTTCGGCGGTTCGGTGCTTCAGGTACTCCTTCTCGGCAGCAGCCAGCGACTTCTCCGCTGCCTTGTCTGCCACGATGGCGTTCCGGCGCGACGTCGCCCATTCGTCGAGACGTTTCAGCACACCGCTTTCGACGCTCTTCCGGCCCCCCGCCCCGTGCGGATTGGGATCCATGTACCTCGCTTGGATCGCAGGCGGCAGATCGCTCTTGGAAATCCACTTGGTGGGATCCGCAGGATCCCGGACCAGAATGGGCAGACGCTGCCCGAACACCTCCGCAGAGGCT
Source organism: Streptomyces sp. VNUA24 (assembly GCF_029167005.1). Classification (NCBI taxonomy): domain Bacteria; kingdom Bacillati; phylum Actinomycetota; class Actinomycetes; order Kitasatosporales; family Streptomycetaceae; genus Streptomyces; species Streptomyces sp. VNUA24. The sequence goes on along the minus strand of NZ_CP119143.1, from coordinate 4,924,279 downwards.
GACCTGCGGAATCCGTTGGACCGGTAGTGGTCCTTGAACCAGCGTGGATCGTTGTTGGCGAGGTCCACATGCCGTTGCATGATGGCGCGCGCGTCCGGCTGATCGGAACGTCCCGAATTCGGCTCGCCCCCGCCACCGGCTCCTTCGTCCGCCCGGCCACCCGCTGCCGCCTCGTCACTGAGTCCATCCGCCTCGTCACCGGACCGTCCCAGATCGTCGAGCCAGCCGGACCCGCCCATGCCACCCGACCGAGGCGGCAGACCGTCACCGCCCCGACCACCGCCGACGGTGACACTGTTCCCTCCACGGGAGGCAACCCCGCCACCGTCCCCGACGCGTGCTCCAACCCCCGCGGTCTCTCGCCCGCTCGTCCCCTGCGACGCCCGCTCCCTCTGCGCCCCGCTCTCCCCGGCCCGCTGCTCCGCCGTCCCCTCGTGGCGGATGTTGTCCAGTGACTCCCGTACCGTCCCGTCGGCGTTGTGCATGACGAGGGTTTGGGTGTCGAGGTAGACGATCTCGCCCTCGGGGGTGGTCATGCGGACGGTGTTGTCGGGGGTGAGGCCGGCGGGGAGGTTGTCCGCCAGGTTGGGTACGTCGGTTATTCGGTAGGTGCCCTCGCCGAGGCGGATGTGGGTGCCGTCGGTGATGCCGCGCAGGCTCGCCATGACGTCGCCGATCTTCACCGCGGTGCCGCCGATTCCCTTGGCGATGTAGGTCATCGGGTCGACGATCCGGCCTGCCTTGCCCGCGAAGGAGATGGCCTTGGCGATGGCTCCCGCTTTGCCGGTCGCGGCGACCGCGCCGCCTGCGCCGCCGGTGAAGATGGTGGTCAGGACGTTGAAGGTGACCGCTCCGGCCGCGCGGGAGGGGTTCTTGCCCCACTCGTCGTACGCGATCAGTGCCTTGCCGGTCTCCACCACCGCTGTGCGGGAGTCCCGCAGCCAGGAGGGGAGCCGGTCGGCCGGGGTCAGCCAGTACGCGGCGCCCAGCGGTGTTCCGGTGATCAGAATGCCGGTGGCCAGTTTGCCCAGGCCCACCCAGGCCTGGCCCGCGGCGTCCCAGCCGTTGAAGCCGACCAGCGTGCCCAGGCCCTTGATCGTGCCCCAGACGCCGTCCACGACGAAGCCGACGGCGAAGTCCCAGGCGTGTTCGTGGATGTAGTACCAGGGGTTGGACTCCTCGACCGGGTCGCCCCACGGCAGGCCGCCCGCCATGTCGAGGTCCTCGGCGCGGTAGCCGTACATGTTCTCTTTGTTCGAACCGTCGTTGACGACGAGCGGTTCCCCGCCGACCAGCGCGACGATCTTGTTGTGGCAGGCCGACTCGGCGGCCTGGAAGGCGGACCAGGCGGCGTTCACCGCGCTGCGGCGGGCCGAGTTCTCCTCGATGAGGTCGCCGTCCGCGACCCAGTCCTCGTCGTCCGCGACCCGCTGTTCGAACGCCGCCGCCTCCGCGCGCAGCGAGTTGAGCCGGTCCACCAGAGGCCGCACCTCGGCCGCGTAGTCCAGCAGCGCCCGGGAGACCGTGTTCAGCTCGTTCTGCAGATCCTGGCCCGTCGCAGCGACCGGAGCGGTCGTCGCGAACAGCTGGTCGGCCTCGGGGGCTTTGTAGAAAGGCTCCAGCAGCTGGAAGTTGGCGTCGATCAGCAGACCCGCCGCACCGACCGCCATCGCGTCGAAGGCGATGTCCCCTGCGTCCGTCTCCAGTTGCTCCAGATTGCCCGTGAACTCCGGTATCTCGGCCGAGACGACAGGCCCGTCCTCGCTCACGTCTACCCCCGTGGACGCCCTCGCAGATACGTTCCCTCAACCGGACGCCCAGGGACACCCAGTCGATCATTTGTACCAAAATTGCGATCGCGATCCCATGCGCTTCTGGCCAAAGCTCATGTCGCAGGGGTTGTGCGGCTTCGCGCCGGAGCCCGGAAACGCGGGACCCGGTGGGGCGTGCGTCGGGGGTGCGGGCGGTAAGGAGTAAGAACTCCTGGGAGAGAAACCCTCCAAACCGATCCAAACCCCGTGTTCGTCACTCGCGGGAGTGAACTGTGCCAAGTCGGCTGGCGCGGTGGTGGGTTGGGCGGGCAGGCTCGGCGGAGACAGGAGACAACCGCAGACATGCGACGGCCCCCGCCGGGACTGGCATCCCAGTGCGAGGGCCTGACCACCGAGGAGAAGTAGGGCTTCCCTCATGGCTGAGACCAAGCCTAGTGGCGCCGTGCGCCCGCAGTCCCGTATCCGGCAAAGTGCCACCCGTTCCGGTGTCTCTTCCGGTGTCACCCACGTCAAGGAGTACCAGCCCGACCGGTACACGATCATCGGCAATCACCTCGCCCAGCATCGTGAGCTGTCGCTGACCGCCATCGGGCTCGGAACCCACATCCTCTCGCTGCCCCAGGGCGCGTCCGCCGACATTCGTACCCTTGCCGAGCGGTTCGCCGAAGGCCGGGACCGGATCGCCTTCGCCCTGCGGGAGTTGGAGGCGCACGGTTACGTCGAGCGCGTGCGGGAGCGGGTCGACGGTGGGCGGGTGGTCACGCGGACTTACGCGTACAACGCTCCGGCGCTCACGCGGGCCCGGGGGGCGACGGGGGAGAGGGAGGCGGCGGCGGTCCCTGTCGCCGCTCCGGTGGACCCCGTGCCCGTAGGGCCGGTCGTCGAGGAGGCAACCGTCGAGGACCTGGCGGCGGACGGGGAGCCTGGTCGGGGAACTGCTCCCAGCGGCCCGGCTCGACCGCCGGCCGACTCCGGCGCCCTTGACTCCGTCGTGGCGCCTACGGCTGAGGACGTCGACGACGAGTCGTCGGAGCGCGGCGAGCACTATGCCAAGGCTGTCGCGCTGCTCGTGGGGCTGCGTCGGACCGATGATCGATTCACGCTCTCGCAGAAGGATGTACGCCGTCTCGCTCCGGCTGTCGTCGCCTGGTTCGACAACGGGGCCAGTGGGGCGGCGGTGCACCACGCCATGACGGCCGATCTTCCCGTGCCTCTCAGGAATCCGGCGCGGTTCCTTGCCTACCGGCTGAGTGAGCTGCTGCCGCCGCCGTTGCCCGTCCTGCCGGAAGTGTCCGAGGGGCAGGCTCCAGAGGGGGAGCCGGAACCGTGGTACCGGATGGTGGACTGCGCGGGCGGCTGCAACCGGGCCTTCCGCAAGCCCGAGGGGACCTGGTGCCGGGATTGCCGCGCCGAACGGGAGCGCCGTATCGCCGTGGGTGCGGGGGCTGGGGATGCCGCAGGGGCCGCGTGGGCCACGGGGTGGCAGGGCCCGGATCTGTCCAGCCTGTCGGACCAGCCCGGCCCGTCCGTACAGCCCGTACAGCCCGTGCCGCCCGAGCCGGACTCGGGGCGGTTCGATCCACCCGGCTTCCCGAGGAGTGCCGCATGACCGATCACACGATTCACGCCGCCTATGTGCAGGTGTACAACACCCTGCGTGAGGCGTCGGCAACCCTGGAGTACCTGAAGCAGGAAGGGGTGGAGGAAGGTGTGGAACCGCACGCCGGGGCCGCCATGTGGGGCGTCCGGTTCGCTGCCGCCGTCCTCTACCCGCTGCTGCCCTGCCAACCGGGGCCGCCCGTCGACTACGACCCGCAGAAGTTGCTGGACTTGGCCGCGCACTGGCGGGACGCCGCGTTCGATCTGGGTGAGTTCGCGCTGCCGGAGCCCGTGCTGAGGGTCGTACGGGAAGACGGGGGCTCCCGCGATGCAGGGCGTGGGGTTCAGGGGGCGTAGGGCGGGTGCGGGGCTGCCGACGGGCCGTCGGCAAAGGGGCGGGCGGCTCGGGCGTAGCGTAGGTGTATGTCGAAGTACGGATCGTTTCCCGGTACGCGGCCCCGCCGGCTGCGTACGACGCCCGTGATGCGGCGCATGGTGGCCGAGACGCGGCTGCATCCCGCGGACTTCATCCTGCCCGCGTTCGTGCGGGAGGGTGTGAGCGCGCCGGTGCCGATCTCGGCGATGCCCGGGGTCGTGCAGCACACGCGGGACAGTCTGCGGAAGGCCGCCGTGGAGGCCGTCGAGGCCGGGGTCTCCGGGATCATGCTGTTCGGGGTGCCGGAGGACGACAAGAAGGACGCGCTCGGCACGCCGGGGACGGATCCCGACGGGATCCTGCAGGTCGCCATCCGCGATGTGCGGGCCGAGGTGGGTGACGAGCTGCTCGTCATGTCCGACCTCTGTCTCGACGAGACCACCGACCACGGGCACTGCGGGGTGCTGGACGCGGAAGGGCGCGTCGACAACGACGCGACCCTGGAGCGGTACGCCGAGATGGCCCAGGTGCAGGCCGACGCCGGTGCGCACGTGGTCGGGCCCAGCGGGATGATGGACGGCCAGATCGGGGTCGTCCGGGACGCGCTCGACCAGATCGGGCGCGAGGACGTCGCCGTGCTCGCCTACACCGCCAAGTACGCCTCGGCCTTCTACGGCCCCTTCCGGGAGGCGGTCGCCTCCTCGCTGAAGGGGGACCGCAAGACCTACCAGCAGGATCCGGCGAACACGCGGGAGTCGCTGCGGGAGCTGGCCCTCGACCTGGAGGAGGGCGCCGACATGGTGATGGTCAAGCCGGCCGGCCCCTACCTCGACATCCTCGCGCGGGTCGCGGACGCCGTGGACGTGCCGGTCGCCGCGTACCAGATCTCCGGTGAGTACTCGATGGTCGAGGCCGCCGCCGAGAAGGGGTGGATCGACCGGGAGCGGGCGATCCTGGAGACGCTGACCGGGATCAAGCGGGCCGGGGCCCGGAACATCCTCACGTACTGGGCCGTCGAGGCGGCCCGGATGCTGCGCTGAGCATCCGGCACCCCCTCGCTTCCCTTCGCCACGCCTCCGGGCCGGCAGGTGCGGTCCGGTCCGCCCTCAGTACTGGAGGGCGTCCGCCGCCGTCGACTGCCAGTAGGTGACGGCGACGGAGTTGTCGACGTGGACGCCCTTGGCCGGGAGGGCGGGGGAGGCGGGGGAACCGGCGTCGCTGCCGGGCTTGCGGCCCTGGAAGCGGACGACGACCTTCTTCTCCGTCGCGCCGGGGCCGCCGCTGCCGTCGCCGGAGGAGAGGAGGACGCCCCCGTAGCCGGACTCGCCGGGGGCCAGCGTCACGACGGCCTGCGGCTGGGACTCCTCCATCACCCGCGGGGCGGACTGGGCCTCGCCGAAGCGCACCGTGGGGTAGTAGTAGAGGTCGCAGTACTTCGAGCCGGTGTTCTTGACGGTGATCAGCAGGTGGTTGATCGGGCGGGTCACCGGCTTCGCGGTCACCGTGGTGTTGGAGCCGTTGCAGGTGACGCGGTTGGCGGGGTCCCAGGGGTCGGTGGAGGTGGCGCTGCCGCCCCCGGTGCCGGTGCCGGTACCCGTGCCCGTGCCCGTGCCCGTGCCCGTGCCCGTGCCCGTGCCCGTGCCCGTGCCCGTGCCCGTGCCCGTGCTCTTGCCCGTGCCCTTGCCCGTCCTGGCGGACGCCTGGTCGGTCGTGGAACCGCCGGTGGAGCCGGCTGCGGAGCCGCCTGTGGTGGCGTCCGAGCCGCCCGTCGTCGTACCGCCCGTGGCCGTCGTACCGCCCGTTGCCGCGTCCGAGCCCCCGGTGGTCCGCGCGGCCGAGGTGTCGCCGTTCACCGGGCCCTCCACCCTCGTCCCCATGCCGTTGTCGCACGCCGTCAGGGCGAGGGCGGCCAGCGCCACGCCGGTCGCCGCGAGCAGACGGGCGGGGCGGGCGGAGCGGGTGGGGCGGGCGGAACGGAACGTGCGCATGACTGATCCCTTTCGGACAAAGCCGGTTGAGCAGGCTGAGAACAGATGGTCGAAGCCGCGCCGCTCGACCGGTCTGCCGGGAGCGGCGTGCTTGGATGACCAACAGCTTGTGGGGTGAGGCGTCCCGGCCGCCACGGTCGGCGGACGATCCGGGACGTTGGAATGCCCGCACCGGCTCTGAACTGGGGGAACGTTCCTTCGTTGGAACGCGGAACGGGACGTGCGGGCATGAGGAAGACGGAGGAGAACGTGTCGGGGAGCGGTACCGCGAACGGTCCGGGGGCCGATTTCGCCGAGCTGCTGCGGGAGTTGAAGGACCGCTCCGGGCTGAGTTACGGAGTGCTCGCCAAGCGGCTCCACATGAGTACGTCGACGCTCCACCGGTACTGCAACGGGGATGCCGTACCGACGGACTACGCCCCCGTCGAGCGGCTGGCCCGTCTCTGCAGGGCGGCCCCGGCCGAGCTGGTCGAGCTGCACCGGGCGTGGGTGCTCGCGGACGCGATGCGGCGGCGCAAGGGGAGCGACTCCGGCGGCGCGGCGACGGCCCCCCACGCGACGGCCCCTGAGGAGAAGGCCCCTGAGGAGACGGCCCCGGCGGCGGAGGCCGAGCGGGCGTCGGCCCCGGAGGAGGGCGCGGGTCCGGAGAGGAGCGCGGTCCCGGAGGCGGACGACGTCCCCGTGGAGACGCTGGTCGGCGGCGGCGGCGGCGACGACGGCGGTGCCGGTTCCGCGAGGGCGGGCGTGCGCCTGCCGGCTCGGCGGCGTACGCGGGTCGCGCTCGTCGCCGGTCTGGCCGCGACCGCCGTGATCGGAGCGGTCACGCTCGCCGTGAGCCTGCCGTCCGACGCGGAGGGGGACGGGGCGGGAGCGCGGTGGGGCGGGGACGTGACCGTCGGCGAGCGGGAGCTCCCGGGGAAGGAGGCAGGCGGCCCGGGCTCGTCGGCGTCGTCCGGAGCCTCGCCCTCCGGCTCCGCGAGCGGGGCGGGTGACAAGGACGCGAAGGGCGCCAAGGGCGCCAAGGGCACGAAGGAGGGGAAGGGCGCCGGCGAAACCGGTGCGTCCTCCGCCGGTGGGGCACCCTCCGGCTCCGGCGCGGCGGGCGCGGACGCCTCCCGGTCGGCGCCGCTGTCCGTGAAGGTGGAGCCGTACACCTGGGAGAGCCCCTGCTCCCAGCGCTATCTGACCGCCCGTCCGCCGGCCGAGGTGGGGCCGCCGCCGCTGGAGCAGGACGCGGGGGCCTGGGTGTCGTCGGCGGGCGCCGTGTCCTCGGGGGAGCAGTTCCTGACCCTGACCCTGCAGGGCTCCGGCAAGGAGACCGTGGTCGTACGGAGTCTCACGGTCCGTACGGTCGACAAGCGCTCGCCCCTGGCCTGGAACGACTACGCGATGGGCTATCCCGGGGTCGGCTGCGGGGCCGGTGTCCCCACCCGGTCCTTCACGATCGCCCTCGACGGGGCGCGCCCCGACGTGAAGCCCAAGTCGGGCACCAAGAACTTCCCGTACTCCGTCAGCGAGTCCGACCCGGAGACCTACTACATCACCGCCGACGCCTCGGCGTACTACGTCAGTTGGTACCTGGAGCTGAAGTGGAGCAGCGGCTCCCGCAGCGGCACGCTGATCGTCGACGACGGCGGCAGGCCGTTCCGTACGAGCGGCAACAACGGGCGCCCGGCGTACGAGTACCCGCTCGGCGGACCGAAGTGGGTCGAGGAGGGGACGACGCTGGGCGAGGACGCGGGGAGCTAGGGTCCCGGCCTCGGCGGTCCCGCGGGGGGACGGGGGGCGGGCTTCCGTATCCGGGCGGCACCAACTCGCCGCGCGGGTTAGGTTGTTGGTCATTCAATGACCCGCCCCTCAGGGAGAGCCACATGTCCGGTGACGCGCTCAGTCAGGACCCCGCCGAGCTGCGCAGGAGGATCGACACCACCAAGGCGCACCCGGCACGGGTCTACGACGTCTTCCTCGGCGGCAAGGACAACTACCCGGTGGACCGGGACGCGGCCGCCGCCGCGCTGGCGGCCAATCCGCGCGGCTACCTCGACGTCCGCCACAACCGGGACTTCATGCGCCGCGCCGTGACCTCGCTGGCCCGGGACGAGGGCGTCCGGCAGTTCCTGGACATCGGCACCGGGCTGCCGACCGGCGAGAACGTCCACCAGATCGCCCAGGGCATCGCCCCCGACTCCCGGGTCGTGTACGTCGACAACGACCCGGTGGTGCTCGCTCACGCGCGCGCCCTGCTGACGAGCGGGCCCGAGGGCGTCACCGACTACATCGACGCCGACCTGAAGTCACCGGCGCAGATCCTGGAAACCGCCGCGAAGACCCTCGACTTCGACCGGCCGATCGCGCTGTGCCTGGTGGCGATCCTGCACTTCGTGGCGGACGACGAGGCGTACCCCGTCGTGCGGGAGCTGGTGGACGCGCTGCCCGCCGGGAGCCGGCTGGTCCTCAGCCATCTGACCGAGGACCTCAATCCGGCGAGCATCCGTGCCGTCAAGGAGACCTACACCAAGCGCGGGTTCACCTTCGTGCTGCGGTCCAGGGACGAGGTCGCGCGCTTCTTCGAGCAGAGCGGTCTCACGGTGGACGAGCCCGGGGTGGTGCCGGCGCACCACTGGCGGTTCGAGGACGGCGCGCCGGTGCCGGCGGCGGTGGAGCCGCATGTGCTGGCCGCGATGGACGACATCGAGAAGGTCCGGCACCGGGACATCAACGATGTGACGGACGCGGACATCAACGTGTACGTGGCGACGGGACGCAAGGGATAGCGAACCGACGACAGGGGTCCTCACCGCCCGAGGGCGCCCCACCGGCGCCCTCGCCCCAGGTCGGCCTCACCCCCCGGTGCCGAACCACGTCTGCGCCAGTGACTCGAAGTCCTGGCGCGGCGGAGCGGGCAGGCTGCGCAGGTACCAGTCCAGGTCGCTGTACACGTGCAGGAGGGTGTAGGCCATCAACTCGCGTGGGTCGAAGGGCGCCTGGCCGTACGCCTCGTAGAAGAGCTTCAGCAGGGCGGGGTCGGCGCGGGTCAGGAGCAGGCCGACGCTGACGAAGTCGTAGGCGGGGTCGCCGACCATGGCCGGCTCGAAGTCGAAGAGGCCGGTGAGGCGCCAGCCGTCGTGCGGGTCGACGGTGAGGTGCTCGCGCATGTACTCGGTGTGCAGCAGAACCGGGCGGCGCGTGCTGGTCAGGGGCACGGAGCGCAGGAAGTCCGGGATCTGTTCGAGCCAGGGGCCGGACAGGCCGCCGAGCTCCTGCTGTTCGACCGCCGTCGCGCGCTGGGCGGCGAGGAACCTGCCCCAGTCCGGCGGCCCGGTGAGCGGGACGACCGGGGTGGCGTCCAGGGCGTGCAGGGCGGCGAGACCCTCGGCGGCCTCGACGACGACACGTTCCTGGTCGGGCCGGGGGATCCGGGGCCACGCCGCGCTGAGGTCCTCACCCGGCAGCCGGGACATCAGCACATAGCGCCAGCCGTTCTTGTACTGGTCGGCCGCGTGCAACCGGGGGGTGGGGATGGGGAGTTTGCCCCACAGTATCGACAGCAGGCGGGCCTCGCGGACGGCTTCCGTCGCTTCGAAACCCGGATAGAGCTTGAGGACGAGGGCATCGCCGACGGCGTACACCGGCAGCGAGCCCTCGGGGAAACGTACGATTCGCGCGCCTGCGAGACCGAGCTGAGCACAGAGATCCTGGGCAGCAGGTCGCAGCAGCGCCTCGTCACCGACGACTTCGCGCAACTCGTCGTTCGTGTCCACGCTGGGCAGCATGGGCGCAGCCTAGGGGGTCCGGAGCGCGGTCCGCATCGCGGAAATGGTGGGTGTAGGGGGCACGCACCTGTCTAGGGTGCGGGCAGGGGCGGGACCGGGCCGCCCGCGAGGGGTGAAGGAGCCGTGGAATGGGTGCCGTGGAAACCGAGCGGGCCGCGCGTGACGTGGGATTTGTCGCCCGGACGGAGGGCGGGGACGCTCCGGGGGGTCCGGCCGGGGGCGGGGGCGCGGCGGCCGTGCCCGGCCTGGCCGAACGGGTCGCGGAGGTCGGAGGTTCCCCCGTTCGGGACATCCTCGCCGTCACCTCGCGTCCCGAAGTCGTCAACTTCGCGGGCGGGTTGCCCGCCCCGGAGCTGTTCGACGCCGAGGGGATAGCGGCCGCCTACCGCGATGTGCTCGCCGAGTCCGCGGGTCGCGCCCTGCAGTACGCGACGACCGAGGGCGAACCGGTGCTCAGGGCGGCGCTCGCGGCGCGCTACGGGGCGCGCGGACTGCCGACCGGCGCGGACGAGGTCCTCGTCACCACCGGATCGCAGCAGGCGCTGTCGCTGCTCGCCACCGCGCTGCTGGAGCCGGGCGACGTCGTCCTGGTCGAGGACCCCTGCTATCTGGCGGCGCTCCAGGCGTTCCGCTTCGCGGGGGCGCGGGTGGTGGCCGTGCCCGGCGACGGGCACGGGGTGGACCCGGCGGCGCTGGAGGACCTGGTGGCGCGGCTGCGCCCCAAGCTGTTCTACACCGTGCCCACCTTCCAGAACCCGACCGGGCGCACCCTCCCCGCCGAGCGACGGGCGGCCGTCGCCTCCGTCGCCGCGCGGCGCGGGCTGTGGATCGTCGAGGACGACCCGTACGGCGAACTCCGCTTCGAGGGCGACCGGGTGCCGTGGATCGCCTCCTGCCCGGGGGCCGAGGACCGCACCGCGCTGCTGGGCTCGTTCTCCAAGGTGATGGCCCCCGGGATGCGGCTGGGCTGGCTGCGCGCGCCCGCGGGGCTGCGCCGGGCGTGCGCGGTCGCCAAGCAGGCGGCCGACCTGCACACCCCGACCGTCAACCAGCTCGCCGCCGCCCGCTATCTCGCCGACCGCGACCTGGACGCCCATGTCGCCCGGGTCGCCGGGGCCTACCGGGAACGCCGCGACGCCATGCTCGACGGCCTCGCCGACGCGCTCCCGGAGGGCTCCGCCTGGAACCGTCCCGAGGGCGGCATGTTCCTCTGGGCCCGCCTGCCCGCGGCCTACGACACCACCGCCCTGCTGCCCCGGGTCGTCGAGCAGGACGTGGCGTACGTGCCCGGCGCGCCCTTCTACGCCGGTGAACCGGACCGGTCGACCCTGCGGCTCTGCTTCGTGACACAGACGCCGGAGGAGATCGCGGAGGGGCTGCGGAGGCTGGGGGTGGGGTTGCGGGGGTGAGGGCCCGGCGGCGGCCTTCAGTGGTGTCTCAGTCCCACCAGAAGGACCAGGTGGGTGCGCCGAGCAGGGTGCGGGCGTAGGAACCGCGGGTGCCGTCGGTCGTGCCCCGCCGGATGTTGTCGGGGCAGAAGGCGAAGTGTTCGGCGGCGACCGCCTCCGCCTCGGCCCCGGTGGTGGGCGGGGCGGCGACGGAGAGGACGAGCTGGTCGAAGGTGAGGGCGACGACCCGTATCCCGAAGCGGTCCTCCCAGGAGCGCAGCACCGCGCAGAGCCTCGCCACGTCGTTCTCGTGGTTGACCGGGCCCGTCCAGCCGATCGCCGCCGGGATGTCGGCGCTGCGGCGGGCGGGTACCAGCGCGAGGCGGGGGTCCTTCAGCCGGGAGGGGTCCTGGACGAGGGCGTCGGCGGTGGCGGCGGCGAGGGTGTCGGGATCGGCCGAGGGCCGGGCCGGGGCTTCGGTGAGGCCGGGCCAGTCGGGGTCGTCGGTGCCGGCGTACGCGTCCCAGAACTCGGCCAGCACCTCGTCGGCGTCGTGGTCGCCCGGGTAGGACGTCTCGCCGGGCATCAGCTCCCACCCCTCCGGCCCGTCCTGGCCGCCGCCGACGTCCAGGAGCACCGGGAGGAGACCGGCCGTACGACGTGCGGGCCGGACCGCCGCCCAGGCACCGGGTGCGGCCGGCTCGTCCGCGCACCACAGCAGCGGTTCGTGCCACGGACCGTCGTCCGTGGCGTCGATCAGCCGCCCCTGCGGAAGCGGGAGTTCAAGCCCGAGCACACGCCCGCTCGGGTCGGCCGCCAGCTGGGGCAGCGGGTTGGGAAGGGTCGCCATGCGAGCGACTGTAGGGGCAGCCACTGACAACGGCCCGGCCGGTCGCGCCTGAGCGCGATCGGCCGGGCCGCGGCAGTCCGTTCGCCGTGGGGCGGTCAGAGCTTGTCGGGCGTCCTGATGCCCAGCAGTCCCATGCCCCGGTGCAGGGTGCGGGCCGTCAGGTCGACCAGGAACAGACGGTTCTCGACCTGCGCCGGCGACTCGGCCTTCAGGACCGGGCACTGGTCGTAGAACGAGGTCAGCAGGGTCGCCAGCTTGAACAGGTACGCGGCCAGCTTGTGCGGCTCGTACGACTCCGCCACCTCGGCCACCGTCTCGCCGAACTGGTCCAGGTGCAGCCCCAGCGCGCGCTCCGCCGGGGCCAGTTCCAGCTCCGGGTGGGCGGCCGGGCCGGCCTCGCCCGCCTTGCGGAGGATCGACTGGATACGGGCGTACGCGTACTGGAGGTAGACGGAGGTGTCGCCGTTCAGCGAGACCATCTGGTCCAGGTCGAACTTGTAGTCCCGTACGGCGGAGGTCGACAGGTCGGCGTACTTCACCGCGCCGATGCCGACGTACCGGCCGTTCTCGACGATCTCGTCCTCGGTCAGGCCCACCTTCTCGGCCTTCTCCCGGACCACCGCCGTCGCGCGGTCGATCGCCTCGTCGAGCAGGTCGACCAGCCGGATCGTCTCGCCCTCACGGGTCTTGAACGGCTTGCCGTCCTTGCCGAGGACCGTGCCGAAGGCGAGCTGGAACGCCTTGACGTCGTCGTCGTTCAGCCAGCCCGCCCTGCGCGCGGTCTCGAAGACCATCTTGAAGTGCAGGGACTGGCGGGCGTCCACCACGTACAGGAGGGAGTTCGCCTTGAGGTGGAAGACGCGGTCCCTGATCGCGGAGAGGTCGGTCGCCGCGTAGCCGTAGCCGCCGTCGGACTTCTTGACGATCAGGGGCACCCGGTTGCCGTCCGGGCCCTTGATGTCGTCGAAGAAGACACAGAGCGCGCCCTCCGAGCGTTCCGCGACCCCCGACTCCTCCAGGAGGCGGCAGGTCTCGTCCAGCATGTCGTTGTACCCCGACTCGCCGACGATGTCCGCGTCCCGGACCTCCATGTCCAGCTTCTCGAAGACGGAGAAGAAGTAGATCTTCGACTCGTCGACGAACTTCTGCCAGGTGGCGAGGGTGTGCGGGTCGCCCGCCTGGAGGTCGACCACCCGGCGGCGGGCCCGCGTCTTGAACTCCTCGTCGGAGTCGAACAGCTTGCGGGCGGCCTTGTAGAGGCGGTCGAGGTTGGACATCGCCTCCTCGCCGCTCACCCGGGCGTCCTTGTGGTCCAGCTCGTGCGGGTGCTCGTCCAGGTACTGGATGAGCATGCCGAACTGGGTGCCCCAGTCGCCGATGTGGTGCCTGCGGACCACGTTCTCGCCGGTGAACTCCAGGATCTGGACGACCGCGTCACCGATCACGGCGGAGCGGAGGTGGCCGACGTGCATCTCCTTCGCCACGTTCGGCTGGGCGTAGTCGATGACCGTCGTCCCCGGGCGCTCCGCCGTGGGGACGCCGAGACGGCCGGTGTCGTCCGTGTAGCGCGCGGCGAGGTTCTGCGTGATCGCGCGGTCGGTGAGGGTGATGTTCAGGAAGCCGGGGCCGGAGACCTCGATCTCGCCGATCAGCTCACCGGACTCCACCCGGGCGACGACCTGGGTCGCCAGTTCCCTGGGGTTGGCCTTCGCCTTCTTGGCCAGCGCGAGGATCCCGTTCGCCTGGTAGTCCGCCCGGTCGCTGCGTCGCAGCAGCGGGTCCGCGTCCGCGGTCGGCAGGGTGGCCGAGAGGGCGGTTGCGAGGCGCTGGTGGACGGAGGCGGTGAGGGACGTGACCGAAGCCATCAGGGGGGCCGTTCTCCTTGGGGTACGGGTGGATGCCGTTCAGTATCCCACGCTGGGCAAAGGGGTTTTTCTGTGGCGGGGTGGGGGTGGGGGGGTCCTGTGCGTGGGCGGGTGCGGGCCCGGTGGGGCTTCTCGCGCAGTTCCCCGCGCCCCTGAGGACCAGGCCCCGCGGGCCTGGAAAGCAGGGTTCGTGGGCGGGTGCGGCTCCGGTGGGGGCTGGTCGCGCAGTTCCCCGCGCCCCTAAATGCACCAGGCCCCTGCGGGCCTGAAAGCCCAGGCCCCGCGTGTCTGAAGGCCCAGGCCCCGCGCGCCTGAAAGGCCCGGGCCCCGCGTGTCTGAAAGCCCCAGGCCCGCAGTGCCTGAAAGGCCCAGGCCCCGCAGTGTCTGAAAGCCCAGGCCCCGCAGTGCCTGAGAAGCGGCGGTCCTGCGGGCCTGGAAGCCAATGGTCCTGCGGCCTGGAAGCCGACGGTCCTGTGGTCTGGAAAGCTCGGGGCGTAGCCCCGGCTTTTCAGGGGCGCGGGGAACTGCGCGAGGAGCCCCACCGGAGCCGCGCCCGCCCACGCACCCGCACCCCCGAGTAATTGGGCGCCCGGTTCGACCCACGGAGTGAGAGGCTGGGAGAATGGCGCGGCCGCCCGGGACCGTACCCGGCGGCCATGGAAACTCCAGGAAAAAGAGGACGTGCCGATCGTGGCTCAGAGCACCGAGACCACCGACTGGGTCTCCCGTTTCGCGGATGAGGTCATCGAGGAGTCGGAGCGTCGGGCCCCGGGCAAACCGGTCGTCGTCGCGTCCGGACTCTCCCCCTCCGGCCCGATCCACCTCGGCAACCTCCGCGAGGTCATGACCCCGCACCTCGTCGCCGACGAGATCCGCCGCCGCGGGCACCAGGTCCGGCACCTCATCTCCTGGGACGACTACGACCGCTACCGCAAGGTCCCGAACGGCGTCGACGGCGTCGACGGCACCTGGGCCGAGCACATCGGCAAGCCGCTCACCGCCGTCCCCGCCCCCCGGGGCTCCGCCCACCCCAACTGGGCCGAGCACTTCAAGGCGGCCATGGTCGACGCGCTCGCCGAGATGGGCGTCGAGTTCGAGGCGATCAGCCAGACCGAGCAGTACACCTCCGGCGCGTACCGCGAGCAGATCCTGCACGCCATGAAGCGCCGCGGGGACATCGACGCGATCCTCGACCAGTACCGCACCAAGAAGGCGCCGGCGAAGAAGCAGCAGGCGCAGAAGCCGGTGGACGAGGCCGAGCTGGAGGCCGCCGAGGGCTCCGGCGCCGCCGCCGAGGACGACGGCAGCTCCGGCAGCGCCGGGTATTTCCCGTACAAGCCCTTCTGCGGGAGCTGCGGCAAGGACCTCACCACCGTCACCGCCTACGACGACGACACCACCGAGCTGACCTACACCTGCACCGCCTGCGGCTTCTCCGAGACCGTCGCGCTGAACGAGTTCAACCGCGGCAAGCTGGTCTGGAAGGTCGACTGGCCGATGCGGTGGGCGTACGAGGGCGTCGTGTTCGAGCCGAGCGGGGTCGACCACTCCTCGCCCGGGTCCAGCTTCCAGGTCGGCGGCCAGATCGTCGGGATCTTCGGCGGCGAGCAGCCCATCGGGCCGATGTACGCGTTCGTCGGCATCAGCGGCATGGCCAAGATGTCGTCGTCCAAGGGCGGCGTGCCGACCCCCGCCGACGCGCTGAAGATCATGGAGCCGCAGCTCCTGCGCTGGCTCTACGCCCGTCGCCGGCCCAACCAGTCGTTCAAGATCGCCTTCGACCAGGAGATCCAGCGGCTCTACGACGAGTGGGACAAGCTCGACGCCAAGGTCGCGGACGGGTCCGCCCTGCCCGGCGACGTGGCCGCCCACGCGCGCGCGGTGGGCACCGCCGCCGGTGAGCTGCCGCGCACCCCCCGCCCGATGCCGTACCGGACGCTCGCGTCCGTCGCCGACATCACCGCGGGCGCCGAGGACCAGACCCTGCGCATCCTCAGCGAACTCGACCCCACCGACCCGCTGTCCGGCCTCGACGAGGTACGGCCGCGACTGGACAAGGCCGAGGCCTGGATCAACACGCAGGTTCCCGCCGACCAGCGGACCGTCGTGCGCGCGGAGGCCGACGGCGAGCTGCTGAAGTCGCTCGACGAGCCGTCCCGGCAGTCGCTGCGGCTGCTCCTCGACGGGCTCGCCGAGCACTGGTCCCTCGACGGGCTCACGCACCTCGTCTACGGCGTGCCCAAGGTGCAGGCCGGATTCCCGGCGGACGCCACGCCCAAGGAGCTGCCCCCGGAGATCAAGACGGCCCAGCGGACGTTCTTCGCCCTGCTGTACCACCTGCTCGTGGGCCGTGACACGGGCCCGCGCCTGCCCACGCTGCTGCTGGCGGTGGGTCAGGAGCGGGTGCGGTCCCTGCTGGGGGAGTAGCGGGCACGACGGTGCCGTGAAGGGGGTGCCCATCGGGCACCCCCTTCGTGCTGGGCGGTGGAAGGACCCCCGTCCTGGGGCGGTCGAAGGACCCCGGTCCGCGGGCGGTCGAAGGACCCCGGTCCGCGGGTGGGCCGATCTGCGGAGAAACGGTCACGATCATCACGCATCACCCGTACGCTACGAATCGGCGGTCACTTCCGGGTCGTACCGTCATGCCCTTCCGCAGCAACTCCTCCGCACGGGTCGGTCACTCTCGGTCAGGATGCCCCGGGTGCCGTTCCGCAGACGTCATCGGGAAGCTATGCCTGCCACGTCAGATCCTCTGTGCCGGGTCGTCATCACCTACGCCCGTGTGGAACAGCACCACCGGAAGACCTTCCGCGGTCACGCGGCGGACCTGGAGCGCAACGGCGTCGAGTTCTTCGACGACCAGGACATCCCGCCGGGCGCCCCGTGGGAGACCACGCTGTTCGACAGGCTCGACCGGGCCGACATCATCGTGCTGCTCCTGTCGTCGCACTACGTGGCGTCCGACTACTGCATGGAAGTGGAGCTCCCCCGCGCGATGCGACGGTGGCAGGCCGGCGAGTGCCGGCTGTTCCCGGTGAACGTCGCCCCGTTCGACCTCACCCAGGGATCTCCTCTGCGCCAGCTCCAGTGGATTCCCAGTGGCAAGTCCGTCACGGAGTACGGGACCGCCGCGGCCAGGGAGTGGCGGAAGGTGACCCAGGAGCTGCGGAAGATGACCGAGGGTCTGGGCGGCGCACCGGCGGCCGGGGCGCCGGCGCCCCCGTACCGGACCGGTGGCGGAGCGGGGTCCCCGGGAGGCGGGCCGGCCGCGTCCGGCAACAGCATCACGGGGAGCGTCGTGCACGGACCCGCCGTACAGATCGGTGAGTTCACCGGGAACCTGACCATCGACTCGGCGCAGCACCCCCCGGCCGACGGGCCCGGCAGTTGAGCGCTCCCTCGTTCGGCGACAACATCGTCGTCGACAGCACGATCGGGACCCTGGTCCAGATCGGCGTGATCAACGGGCCGGCCGTTCTGCAGTTCGTCCAGCAGGCCCCGTTACCGGCCGATCCGCTGGAACGGGCCGCCCGGACCCTCGCCGAGAACGTGCTCCGGCAGTGGCGTGCGGAGGCGAACGCCTGGGACATCGCCAAGCCGGAGCCCATCCGGGTGCGGTGGAGGGCCAGTTGGCCCGACGCCGATCACGCGTACAACGTCGGCGGCGAGGTGGCGGGACGGGGCGACCGGGTCGGCACCATGGCCGAGGCGTTCCTGGCGCTCCGCCAGAGGCGCCTGGTCGTGCTCGGCGAGGCCGGCGCGGGAAAGACCACGCTGGCGGTCCTGTTGACGCTGGACCTGCTGGCCCGGCGGTTCAGAGGAGCAGGCAGCGGCCCGGTGCCGGTGTTCCTCCCCCTGGAGACGTGGAACGCCGAACGCGACCATCTGCACACCTGGCTGGCCCGGCGCATCGCCGAGGACCACCCCGCCCTGCCGCGCGTCGGCGGCCGGCACCCGGCGGAACGCCTGGTCTCCGACGGCCTGATCCTGCCCGTGCTCGACGGACTGGACGAACTCCCCCCGCACCGGAGGTCCTTCGTCGTCGAGGCCCTCAACCGTGCGCTGGGGGACGGCGATCCGCTGATCCTCACCTCACGCACCGCCGCCTACCGCGGCGTGGTGCGGGACATGAACGGCATCTCCTCGGCCGCCGCCGTCGAGGCACTGCCGGTCGACGGCCCGGACGCGCTCGCCTATCTGGAGAGCGGCACGCACCCGCATCACCTGGACCGATGGCAGCCGGTCTTCGAGGAACTGCGGGAGAGCCCGCCCGAGCCGATCGCGCTCGCCCTGTCGAACCCGCTGATGCTCTGGCTGGCCCGCCGGGGGTACGCGGCGCCGTACACCGACCCCGCGGAGCTGATCGACCCGAGGCGGTTCCCCACGCCCGCCTCGATCGAGGGACACCTGCTGGAACACATCGTGCCCGCCGTCTTCGGCCCGCTGCCGCACGCCCCGGACCGGTTGCACGCCCCGGGTCACCGGGACCCCGTCCGCGCCCGACGTCATCTGGCCTTCCTGGCCGCCCATCTGACGAACGGTGGGAGAACCGAGTTCGCGTGGTGGCGGCTGCACCGGGTGCCCGCGGTACGCGTCGTCACCGTGCTCGCGGTGCCCCTGCTGTGCGCGCTGAGCGCCTGGGGCATCAAGGTGCTGGACGGGTTCCTCGTCGGTGCCGCGGCCGAGTCGTCCGACAGACCCGAGGCGTCCGCGTTACGGATCGGGGCGGAACTCCCCTTCTCGACGGGCCTGGTCCTGACCGGGCTGCTCCTGGCGTTCCGCAGACTGTGGTTCCGCCGCTACGACGACGGACGGCCACGGCGGCTCACGAACCCCTTTCGTCTGGGCGCCGCCCTGCGCTCGGCCGGCCGGGCCACCACCTTGCGCAAGGCACTGACCGCCGCCGCCGTTCCGGTCCTGCCGACGGCGGCGCTGTCCGTCTGGGCGCTGACGAGCAGCTACGCGTACGCGGCCCCGCTCATCGCGATGACCGTGTGCTCCACACTCCTCGCACCCCTGCTGCTCGTGGTGATCTCCGCGCCGTCGGACACCGCGGACACGAGCGGCCCCGACGAACTGCTGCGGGACGAACGCCGGGCCCTTCTCCTCTCGCTGGTCACGATCGCCCCGCTCATCGGCGCGGGGCAGGGCGCGATGGACTGGCTGCTGCCCGAGGTGTCGGGCGGCGGGGCGGTGTGGGCGCTGCTCGGCTGGTCGGGCGCGGCCCTGTTGATCGTGCTGTTCAGCCCGTGGACCCGGTGGCTGCTGGCCAAGACGTGTCTGGCGGTGGCGGACCGGGTTCCGTGGTCGCTGATGACGTTCCTGCGGGAGGCGCACCGGGCCGGTCTGCTGCAACGTGGTGGCGGCGTCTACCGGTTCCGCAACCTGCGGCTCCAGGAGCACTTCTCGGGACGGGGGCAGCCCGCTTCGACGGGAGGTTTCCCGGCACGGGGGGAAGCCGTGCCGACCGGCGGTGACGTCTTCGCCGCATTCCGGCGCGAGCCCGGCGGATCCGTGAGGAGCACCCCCCGGCAATCGCTCGCCGACATCGAACGGGAGCCGCTGGCGGGGCGCCCCAAGTGGGCGGTGCACGAGGACGAGCACGGGTTCCGGGCGTGGGGCCGCCACCGGGGTCTCACGGTGGCGCACTGGAACACGGTGGCCCTGGCCGCCCCTCTCCACTTCGTCCTCTTCGCCGCGTACGGGGACTGGCGCACCGGGCTGGGGTTCGTGATCTTCTGGCTCGCGGTGGGCGTGGTGGTGATGTTCAGCGGCCTGCTGAAGAGACCCCTGGTGCTCGATCTCCGTCTGACCCAGGAGGGCCTGGCGTACACCGTGGGCCGTCATGAGGCCGCCGTCGCCTGGCGTGACATCGCCCGCGTCGAGGTGTCCAGGCTGTCGCACCGGGGCTGGAAGGGCGGCACCTACGGTGTGGTGATCACCGTGTACCCGGGCGCCGCCACGCATCACCGCAGGCTCCGCGTGGGCGAGCGGCGGTACGTCGTCCTGCCGCTGATGTCGCTGAGCCCTTCGGTGCCGACGGATCTCGGGGCGGCTCTGGCCCGCTTCGCGGGTCCCCGCTGGAGCCCGCCCGACGCACCTCCGCCAGGACGTTCCTAGGCGATGTGCTCGTCCGTCAGTTCCGCGTTGAGGCGGTTGGAGAATCGGTTCACCATGCGCTTGGCCTCGGCCTCGTCGAGCGTGACGCCGTACGTCGCCTCGATGTCGGCCATGAGCCCGCGCGGGGTGGGCGCCCCGTTCCCGCCCTTGGTGTTCTCGCGGAAGACCTGGTAGTAGTCCTCCTCCGTCGGCTCCGGGGGGCCGCCGCCGTCGCCCAGCTCGCGGGTGCGGCCCGGCCCGGCCGGGACGGTGAAGCTGCCGGTCTCCTCCGGGGAGGGTTCCTGGGCCCGGGGGTCCTGCTCCTCGAACTCGGGGGTCTCGAAGCGCTGCTGCCGGTAGCGGGGGTCCCTGGGGTCCGGCTCGAACCGCTGGAACTGCGAGAACTCCTGGTTCTGCGGGTTCTCCGGGTCCTGCCGGTACTGGTCCGGGTCCTGCCGGTACCGGTCCGGGGTCTGCCGGTACTGGTCCGGGCCCTGCTCCTCGTGCCACTCCTCGTAGTGCTCCTCGGAGTCGTACGAAGGGTCGTAGGAGGGGTCGTAGCCACCCTGGTAGGGGACCTCCTGGGGGTGGCGGGCGTGCAGCCAGGGGCTCTCGTCCACCGGCGGCTCCTGCTCGGCGTACGCCTCCTCCCGCTGCCCGGCCCGGTCGGGTTGCCCGGCGGGGGCGCTCTCCAGCTGGGGGCGCTGCTCGGCCGCGGGGGCCGCCGTGCCCGGACGGGCCGTACCGGGGCGGACGTCCGCGGCCGGGGCGATCTCCGCCGGCGGCAGCACCGCGGGCTCTATGCCCGCCGCCGCCAGGCCCGCGGGGGCCGTCTCCGCCAGGGGGACGCCGTAGCGCGCGAGGCGCAACGGCATCAGGGACTCCACCGGGGCCTTGCGGCGCCAGGCCCGGCCGAAGCGGGAGCGCAGGCGGGCCTGGTAGACGAGACGTTCCTGCTCCAGCTTGATGACCTGCTCGTAGGAGCGCAGCTCCCACAGCTTCATCCGGCGCCAGAGGAGGAAGGTCGGCACGGGCGAGAGCAGCCACCGGGTGAGGCGGACGCCTTCCATGTGCTTGTCGGCGGTGATGTCGGCGATCCGGCCGACCGCGTGCCGGGCCGCCTCGACCGAGACGACGAACAGGATCGGGATCACCGAGTGCATGCCCACGCCCAGCGGGTCCGGCCAGGCCGCCGCGCCGTTGAACGCGATCGTCGCCGCGGTGAGCAGCCATGCCGTCTGGCGCAGCAGGGGGAAGGGGATGCGGATCCAGGTCAGCAGGAGATCCAGGGCCAGCAGGACGCAGATGCCCGCGTCGATGCCGATCGGGAAGACGTAACTGAAGTTGCCGAAGCCCTTCTGGAGGGCCAGCTCACGCACCGCCGCGTAGGAACCCGCGAAGCCGATTCCGGCGATGATGACGGCGCCGAACACGACCACGCCGATGAGAACGCGGTGCATTCGAGTCAGCTGCATTGGCGCGGCCACCCGTACTCCCCTCCCCTTGCGTGTTGTTGCGCGCAACAGAGTGGCACATGTGTACGGCGAACGAGCGGACGGAGGCCACCGAGCCCGGCCCCCACGGGGACCGGGCTCCGGTGAAAGCGCAGGTGGCGGGGGGCTATGACGAGGTCTTCCGGCTGCCGGACGTGGACGAACCCGAGTCCGAATCGGAATCCGAGCCACCGCCCGCGTCGGAGCTGATGTCCGAGCCGGAACCACCGGACGACGACGACTTCGTCTCCTTCTCCGACGGCTTCGTCGCCTTGTCCGACGGCTCCTCGGAAGCGCCCTTCGACGGCTTCCCGGAAGCACTCTTCGACGGGGACGCCGAGGCGTCCGTCCCGTCGTTCGCCTTCTCGATCGCCTTCACCGCCTCCTCGGCGGCGGACTTCGCCGACTTCAGCAGCCCGGCCGCGTCCGGGGTCTTGTCACCGGCCAGACCGGCGCCGTTGTAGTCGAGCGTGACGACCACGTTCGCCGTGCGCACCACGAGCGTCTGCTGCTTGAAGGTGTCGCCGTCCTTCTTCAGGTCGTACTTGACCACCGTCGCCTGGTCGCCCGTGCCCGTCAGCGGCTCCGTCTTGACGCTCTTCGCGCCGTCCACGGCCTTCGCCGCGGTCACCTTCGACTCGTACGCCTTGGCCGCGCGGTCCTCACCGGGCCCGTTCGCCTCGTCCGAGGCCAGCAGGTGCAGCGACACGCTCAGCCAGCGGTACTGGGAGCCGTCCACCCCGTTGTTGTCGAGGCTGATCCAGCGGCAGTCGCCGGTCACGTTCTCCTCGGCCTTGTTGATGGCCTTGCCCGACTTCACGCCCTTGGGGACCACCGACTTCAGCGTCTTGTCGGAGAACACCTCGCAGGCGTCCGGCAGCGAGGCGTACTTCGCCGCGACCACCTCGGGGGTGGCGCTCTCCGGCGCCGACCGGTCCGCCGCCGCCGGAGTCCGGTCACCGGAGGCGCTGTCCGAGCCGGAGTCCGACGAACAGCCGGCCGCCAGCAGCATCGCCGGCACGACCGCCGCGCCGACGAGAACCCGGGCCCGGCCCGGACGCCCGAGGTGCCCGACGCGCGTCATCCGCGGCGAACGCGCGACGCGCGGCGACTGATGCTGATCTGACTCTGCGGCTCGTTGCATGGTTCCTTCACAATCGGATCGGGTCTCCGAGAGGCCACCGTACGCGGTGAAGAAGAAGTGCGGTTCTGATTCAGGTGGTTCACGCGGGCGCCCGAAACGCCCCCGAGCGTCCCTCAGTCGTCGAACGCGGCGGCCAGCAGGTCCGCCAGATTCCGGGCCCTGTCCTGCATTTCCTCACTGTCCGGCACCACCGTCGTGGTCGCCGGCTGCTCCTCGTACTCGACGGTCACGATCACGTTCGACGTGCGGAAGACCACAGTCACCGTCCGCTGCTTGCTGGCCCCGAGCTGGTCGTCGAGGAACGCCTCGTCGCCCAGGCCGTCGAGCGTGCGGGGCTGGAGGGAGGCGGGGGTGCCGGACGGGGAAGGGGAGGAGGAACCCGCGGAACCCGAGGAGCCGGCGGTGGACGTGGAGGAGCCGGACGGGGAGGCCGCGCGCGACCCGGAGACGCTGGGACGCGCCGACGCCTCGGCGGTGCCCGCGCCCGTCTCCGCCGGGGCGCCGGTCTCCTCGTCGCTCGCCCCGGTCTCCTCCTCGGTGTCGCTCGGCGCCGGCTCCGGGAGGTCGGCCGCCTCGACCTTGCCGCCGTACACCTCCTGCGCCTTGCTGTCGTCGCTGACCGCGTTGCCCCAGGACACGACGCGTTCGAAGCGGACGAGCAGATAGTCGGTGGCGTCCGCGGACTGCACCTTCCAGCGGCAGCCGGCGTTGCGGTCCGTGTCGTACGTCTGCGTGGCCTCGCCCTTGTACGCCTGCTTGCGCTGGGTGGCGCCGGGGAGTTGCCCGATGCCGGGGAGGAGGAGGTCGAGGGTGCTCTCGTCGACGGAGCCGCAGGGCTCGGGCAGTGTGTCGTAGCGGCCGGGCTGGGCGACCGTGGCGCTCGCGCTGGGGTCGCCCGGGCGTGGGTCGTCCGGGGAACCGTCGTCGCCGGAACCCGTGCACGCGGCCAGCAGTGCCGCGAGGAGCACGGCGACGCCGGGTACGTACGCCTTGCGCTGCACGGTGGGGCTCCTCTCGACGGGGTCCCTCGGGACGCCTGCGCTGTCCTGCCTGTGGTTATTGACTTGCCGCCCAGGGGTGACCCCCGGGCACCATGTGTATCGCACGCACTGCGGTGGACGCCGGTCCGGCATCCCTTTTCGCCGTCCTTGGCGCCGGTTTTGCGTTCTGAGACTTTCATCTGTTCTTCGGGGGAATGAGGGCGTTTTGTCGTACGTCGAGATACCGGGCGCGAAGGTACCCATCCGTCTGTGGACCGACCCGGCGTCGGTCGAGGAGGGCGCCCTGCAGCAGCTCCGCAACGTCGCCACCCTCCCCTGGATCAAGGGCCTGGCCGTCATGCCGGACGTGCACTACGGCAAGGGCGCGACGGTCGGGTCGGTCATCGCGATGCGGGGAGCGGTCTGTCCGGCCGCGGTGGGGGTCGACATCGGCTGCGGCATGTCAGCGGTGAAGACGTCCCTGACGGCCAACGACCTGCCCGGCGACCTCTCCCGGCTGCGCTCGAAGATCGAGCAGGCGATCCCGGTGGGCCGGGGCATGCACGACGACCCCGTCGATCCGGACCGGCTGCACGGATTCGCGTCCGGCGGGTGGGACGGCTTCTGGGAGCGGTTCGACGGGGTGGCCGACGCGGTCAAGTTCCGTCAGGACCGGGCCGGAAAGCAGATGGGAACGCTCGGCGGAGGTAACCATTTCGTCGAGGTCTGCACGGATTCGACCGGTTCTGTCTGGCTGATGCTGCACTCCGGCTCCCGGAACATCGGCAAGGAGCTGGCGGAGCATCACATCGGCATCGCCCGGGAACTCCCGCACAACCAGGGCCTGGTCGACCGCGACCTCGCCGTCTTCGTCGCGGACACTCCGCAGATGGCGGCCTACCGCAACGACCTGTTCTGGGCGCAGGAGTACGCGAGGTACAACCGCTCGATCATGATGGCGCTCCTCAAGGACGTCGTCCGCAAGGAGTTCAGGAAGGCGAAGCCGGTCTTCGAGCCCGAGATCAGCGCCCACCACAACTATGTGGCCGAGGAGCGCTATGACGGCATGGACCTGCTGGTGACCCGTAAGGGCGCGATCCGGGCGGGCTCCGGGGAGTACGGGATCATCCCCGGCTCGATGGGCACCGGTTCGTACATCGTGAAGGGCCTCGGCAACGAGAAGGCGTTCAACTCGGCCTCGCACGGCGCCGGCCGGCGGATGAGCCGGACGGCGGCGAAGCGGCGCTTCTCGACCAAGGACCTGGAGGAGCAGACGCGGGGTGTGGAGTGCCGCAAGGACTCCGGTGTCGTGGACGAGATCCCGGGTGCCTACAAGCCGATCGAGCAGGTCATCGACCAGCAGCGGGACCTGGTGCAGGTGGTGGCGAAGCTGAAGCAGGTCGTGTGCGTGAAGGGCTGAGCCCTTCACGGGCACGGCCCCGCCGAGCCCTCACGGGCTACGACGGCTGTGCCGGTTCGGCCGGGAGCAGGCCGAGCTGGTTCAGGAACTCCATCTGGTCGAAGTAGAGCCGGTAGCTGGTGATCTGTCCGTCCTGGACGGTGGCGAAGTCCACGCCGCGTATCCGGATGTTCCGCTGGGTCGCGGGGATCGACGTCCCGTCGGGGAACTCCAGCGGGCCGGTGTTCCTGCCGCTGTAGATCCCCTCGTCGACGGCGGTGTCGCCGACCTCGAACGACGCGAGCGACTCGAAGGTGGCGTCGGGCACGGCGTCCGTCATCTGGCGCCAGTACTCGGCGATGTCGTCCCGTCCGTGGATCTCGCCGCCGTCGGGGGTGTGGGCGACCGCGTCCTCCGCGAAGAGGTTCGCGATGGTCTTGGGGTCCTGGTGTGTGGTGAGCGCCTCGGTGAGCTGGTCCATCAGCTCGCGGGCCTGTCCCATGATCCACCTCCTGTGCAGGGGATCACC
The DNA here is from genome assembly GCF_029167005.1 of Streptomyces sp. VNUA24. Lineage (NCBI taxonomy): Bacteria > Bacillati > Actinomycetota > Actinomycetes > Kitasatosporales > Streptomycetaceae > Streptomyces > Streptomyces sp. VNUA24. The sequence continues at coordinate 4,899,024 of NZ_CP119143.1, read as the reverse complement.
CCTCTCATTGTCTCACCGCGCGCCTATCCTGGCTTCGCGGATCCCCGTTCGGTCCGTCCACCCGCGCGCACACGTCCAGGAGCAGCTCATGGCCACCGCCGTACCGTCCGCCGCCTCCCGCATCGCCGTCGTCACCGGTGCGAGCGGCGGGATCGGCGCCGCCACGGCCCGGCAGCTCGCCGCCGCGGGGTACCGCGTCGTGCTGACCGCGCGCCGCAAGGACCGGATCGAGGCGCTGGCCGAGGAGATCAACGAGGCGGGCGGCCAGGCCACCGCGTACCCCCTGGACGTCACGGACCGCGCGGCGGTCGACGAGTTCGCGAGCGCGTTCAGGACCATCGGCGTGCTGGTCAACAACGCGGGCGGCGCGCTCGGTGCCGACCCGGTGGCCACCGGCGACCCGGCCGACTGGCGCACGATGTACGAGACGAACGTGATCGGCACCCTCCATGTCACCCAGGCCCTGCTGCCCGCGCTGACCGCGAGCGGTGACGGCACGGTGGTCGTGGTGTCGTCGACGGCCGGGCACGGGACGTACGAGGGAGGCGCGGGCTATGTCGCCGCCAAGCACGGCGCGCACGTCCTCGCCGAGACGCTGCGGCTGGAGATCGTCGGCACGCCGGTCCGGGTCATCGAGATCGCGCCCGGCATGGTGAAGACGGACGAGTTCGCCCTGACCCGCTTCGGCGGCGACGAGGCGAAGGCGGCGCGCGTCTACGAGGGTGTCGCCGAGCCCCTGACCGCCGACGACGTCGCCGGGACGATCGCCTGGGCGGTCACCCGGCCCAGCCATGTCAACGTCGATCTGCTCGTGCTGCGCCCGCGCGCGCAGGCCTCGAACACCAAGGTCCACCGGGAGCTGTGAGCGCGGAGGAGGGGCTGACCCCCGAGAAGCGCCGGCTCGCCGAGGAGAAGAGGAACGAGCGGTACGTGTGGTGGTACCTCGCGTACTTCCTCTTCGGCATCCACATCGTCGCCTTCGTGATGATCTACGCGGTCCTGCACGCGAAGTAGCCGCCGGGCGGCCTCCTCTCAGACCGGGGACAGCGCCTGCGCGTACGCCCTCGGCGGCACCCCCACCGTCGCCGTGAAGTCGCGGACGAGATGGGCCTGGTCGGCGTACCCGAGGTCGGCGGCGAGGGCGGCCCAGTCGACGGCCCGGTCGGTCTCGGCACGTTCCAGGGCCTCGTGGATGCGGTAGCGCAGGATGACCCACTTGGGGCCCACGCCGACGTACGCCGAGAACAGGCGCTGCAGGACGCGTACGGAGACGCCCTCGGCGCGGGCGAAGTCGGTGACGCGGCGGATCGTGCGGTCGGCGCGGATACGGGTGACCAGGGCCATGGCGAGGTCCGCCTGGGGGTCGGGGGCCGGGGCGAGCCCGGTCAGGAACGCGTCGAGGGCGGCGACGCGGGCGTCCTCGTCGTCGGGGCCGAGGACCGGGGCCGGGGTGATGCCGTGGCCCGGCAGCGCCTCGGGCAGGTGTACGCGGCGGCCGGTCCAGTGGGTCGCGGGGTGGGACGGGGCGAAGGGGCGGAAGCCGCCGGGGCGGAACTGGATGCCGCAGACCCGGCCCCTGCCCTCCAGTCTCTGGGTGAAGAGACCGAGGCCGATGCCGGAGATCTCGGCGAAGGGCTCCTGTCCCTCGTGCCGCTGGAAGACGATGTTCACCGAGGGGTGCGGGACGACCTGGGAGACGTACGGCTCGGACAGGTCCCAGTCGATCAGCCAGTAGTGCTCCAGATACGGGCGCAGCGGCTCGGCGGGTTCGCGGCGGCGGAAGCGGACCCGGGCGAAGAGTTCCCCGGCGTCGACGATGCCTCGGGTGTCACGGCGTGGGGCGGCCATGGGGACAGCGTAGGGACGGCCACTGACAGTGCCCGGGTCCGGCAGTGCCTGGGTCCGGCAGTGCCTGGGTCCGGCAGTGCCTGGGTCCGGCAGTGCCTGGGTCCGGCAGTGCACGGGTCCCGCAGTGCACGGGTCCCGCAGTGCCCTGTGTCCGGCGGCGGCGCCCGGGCGCCGAAAGAAGAGAGGAATAGTGGAGAGGGGGCGCTCGTTCACGGGTATAGTTGAATCGTAAACAACCTGGGAGGGTGGCAGCGATGATGCAGTTCGGGATCTTCAGTGTCGGAGACGTGACTCCGGACCCCACCACGGGCCGGACGCCGACCGAGCGCGAGCGCATCAAGGCGATGGTCGAGATCGCGCTGAAGGCGGAGGAGGTCGGCCTCGACGTCTTCGCCACCGGCGAGCACCACAACCCGCCGTTCGTGCCGTCGTCGCCCACGACCATGCTCGGCTACATCGCCGCGCGCACGGAGAAGCTCGTCCTCTCCACCTCCACCACCCTCATCACCACCAACGACCCGGTGAAGATCGCCGAGGACTTCGCGATGCTCCAGCACCTGGCCGACGGCCGGGTGGACCTGATGATGGGGCGCGGCAACACCGGACCCGTCTACCCGTGGTTCGGGCAGGACATCCGGCAGGGCATCAACCTCGCCGTCGAGAACTACGCCCTGCTGCGCCGCCTGTGGCGCGAGAACGTCGTGAACTGGGAGGGCAAGTTCCGCACACCGCTGCAGGGGTTCACCTCCACGCCCCGCCCGCTGGACGACGTGCCGCCGTTCGTCTGGCACGGCTCGATCCGCTCGCCCGAGATCGCCGAGCAGGCCGCCTTCTACGGTGACGGCTTCTTCCACAACAACATCTTCTGGCCGGCCGACCACACCAAGCGGATGGTCGAGCTGTACCGGCAGCGGTACGCCCACTACGGACACGGCACGCCCGAGCAGGCGATCGTGGGACTCGGCGGCCAGGTGTTCATGCGGAAGAACTCGCAGGACGCGGTACGGGAGTTCCGGCCGTACTTCGACGTGGCGCCGGTGTACGGCAACGGGCCGTCGCTGGAGGACTTCACCGACCAGACGCCGCTGACCGTCGGGTCGCCGCAGCAGGTGATCGAGAAGACGCTGGCCTTCCGGGAGTACGCCGGTGACTACCAGCGGCAGCTGTTCCTGCTCGACCACGCGGGGCTGCCCCTGAAGACCGTCCTGGAACAGCTGGACCTGCTCGGCGAGGAGGTCGTGCCGGTGCTGCGCGCGGAGTTCGCGAAGGGCCGCCCCGCGGACGTGCCGGACGCGCCGACGCACGCGTCGCTGCTGGCCGCGGCCGGGCAGGACGCGGGGAAGCCGGGCTCCGACTCGAAGGACGCGGAGTCGAAGGACACGGAGAAGAAGGAGCGCGTGGCATGAAACTGGTCGTCGTCTCCGCCGGGCTGAGCGTGCCGTCGTCCACCCGGCTGCTGGGGGACCGGCTGGCCGCGGCGGTCGTTGCACAGGACGCCTCGGTGGAGGTCCAGGTCGTCGAACTGCGCGAACTGGCCGTGGAGATCGCCCACCACCTCACCAACGGCTTCCCGGGCCGCAAGCTCGCCGCCGCGCTGGACGCGGTGGCGGGGGCCGACGGGCTGGTGGTGGTGACGCCGGTGTTCTCCGCCACGTACAGCGGTCTGTTCAAGTCCTTCTTCGACGTGCTCGACCGTGACGCGCTGGCGGGCAAGCCGGTGTTGGTCGCCGCCACCGGCGGGTCGGCCCGGCACTCGCTGGTGCTGGAGCACGCGATGCGTCCGCTGTTCGCGTATCTGCGGGCCGTGGTGGTGCCCACGGCGGTGTACGCCGCCTCCGAGGACTGGGGGGCGGAGGGGCTGGCCGGGCGGATCGAGCGGGCGGCGGCCGAGTTGGCCGGGTTGATGGCTGGGCTCTCCCGGCGGGTGGCTCCGCCGGTCGAGCGCGGGACCGGGGCCGGCACCGCTACCGCGACCAGCCCTGCTCCCGCGACCGGCACCGAGGGGTTCGTCGTTGTTCCCTTTGCGGAGCAGTTGGCGGCGCTTCGGGTCTGAGATGCGCCGTCGGGGGCGGTCGGGGTCAGGCCGCGCTTTGGTTGTGGTTGCTCGCGCAGTTCCCCGCGCCCCCGAAGTACGCCGGAGCCGCCCTCCTCCACGAGCGCAGCCCCCGGCCCAGCCAGGCCCGCACCCGGGTCGCCCCCCGTTCCCAGGTGCGGTGGACCCGCGTCCCGCGCAGGTCGGCGAAGAGGCGCTCGTACTCGGCGACGATCGGGGCCGGGTCGTAGCGGTGGGCGCTCGCGAGGGCGGCCCGGCCCATGGCGCGGCGCAGGTCCGGGTCGGCGATGAGGTCCAGCAGGGCCTCGGCGAGGGCGTGGGGGTCGTCGACCGGGACCAGACGGCCGTCGACGCCGTCGGTGACGATCTCGGCGGGGCCGAGCGGGCAGTCGGTGCTGACGACGGGCACGCCGCAGCGCATGGCCTCGACGAGGGTCATCCCGAACGACTCGGCGTCCGAGGCGCTGACGACGATCGAGGCGCGCGCGAACTCCTCCTCGATCGGGGTGTGCGGGCCCATCAGATGGGCCCGGTCGGTGAGCCGGAGCTCTTCCACCAGGGCCTCCAGCCGGCCCCTCTGGTCGCCGCCGCCGTAGATGCGCAGCTGCCAGTCCGGTTCCTTCGCGGCGACCTTCGCGAACGCCTCCAGCAGGAGGTCGTAGCGTTTGCCGCGGGCCAGCCGGCCGGCGGCCGCGATCACCGGAGCCGTGCCGTCCGACGGCGCGACCGAGGCCGGCGGGACGATGTTGGGCACCGGCATCACCCGTACGCCCGGCAGTCTCATCCGCGCGCGGTACACGGCCGCGTCCGCCGCCGTGGTCGTCACCACCGCGTCCAGGGTGCGGTAGTGGCGGGCGAGGACCTTGCGCAGCTGCTTGCCGTGGGCGTCGTGGCGCAGGTGCTCCTGGCCGATCCGCAGTGCGCGACGGGGGGCGAAGCGGGAGACGTAGACGTTGATGCCGGGACGGGTGCCGATGACCACGTCCGCGCCGCAGCGGGCCAGATAGGCGCGGACCCGGAGGTCGGTGAGACGGCTGTACTGGCGGTGCCGCTTGTCCGCCGTCGGGAAGTCCACGGCGGGCTGCACCTGCGCCGGATCGCGCAGGTCGGGGCTGTAGGGGCGGATGTCCACCAGGGGGACGAGCGTGACCCGGGGGTCGACCGCGAAGCGTGGTTCGTCCAGGTGGCGGGCCATCGAGGCGATCTCCACGTCATGGTGGTCCGCGAGCGCCGACGCCAGGTTCAGCGTCGTACGGACGGTGCCGCCGATGGCGTACGCGTTGTGCAGCAGGAAAACGATCTTCATGCGGCGGCTCAATGCCCTGCCTTCCCGACGGGTGAGGGGTCCGATGGTGCGGCTGTACGAAGGTGGCACGTTTGTCTGATTGTGTTGCTGATGATGGCGGTTTGGCTGCTTCGACCCTTTGTACTCCATCTGTTCGCTCCGGCCGGGTTCCCGTGCGGGCGGGTGTCACACGGACGACGCTGCTCCGGCGGGGTAAGCCGGGCACGCGGTCGGAGTGAGAGGCCGGTAACGGTCGGGGTGAGAGGCCGGTAAGAAGGGCCGCCCGGCGCCCCTGACGAGGTGGTGGGCGCCGGTGACCTTGGCAGACTGGGGGGGTGCCCCAGAACGTGCTGCTCGCCGAGGACGACCGCGCCATCCGCCATGCCCTGGAACGCGCGCTGACCCTGGAGGGGTACGAGGTCACGGCGGTCGCCGACGGCGTCGAGGCGCTCGCCCAGGCCCACCGCACCCGGCCCGACGTGCTCGTGCTGGACGTGATGATGCCCGGCATAGACGGGCTCCAGGTCTGCCGTGTGCTGCGCGCCGAGGGCGACCGGACACCGATCCTGATGCTCACCGCGCTGGTGGAGACCGCCGACCGGATCGCCGGTCTCGACGCCGGCGCGGACGACTACGTCGTCAAGCCGTTCGACGTCGAGGAGGTGTTCGCGCGGCTGCGCGCGCTGCTGCGGCGCACGGGCAACGCGGACGGCTTCGCCCGGCCCCTCCCGCCGCCGGCCGGCGCGGCCACCGTCACCGCCACCGGGGCCCCGGAGACCGGCGGGCTGCTCACCGCCGCCGGGCTGCGGATGGACGTGCAGGCGCGACGGGCCTGGCGCGGGACGCGCGAACTGGAGCTGACCCGGACCGAGTTCGACCTCCTGGAACTCCTCGTCCGCAACGCGGGCATCGTCCTCGACCACGCGACGATCTACGACCGCATCTGGGGCTACGACTTCGGGCCCGGCTCCAAGAACCTCGCCGTCTACGTCGGTTACCTGCGCCGCAAGCTGGACGAGCCGGGCGCCCCGGCGCTGATCCACACCGTGCGGGGTGTGGGGTACGCGCTGCGGGAAGACTGAGGGCGCGCCCGGTGCCGCCGCGTCCCGTGCGGACACTGTCCCGGCTGCTCTCCCGGCTGCGGCCGGTCCCCTCGCTGCGGGCGACGTTCACCGTGTCGTTCGTGGCGGTCGCGTGTGTCGTCACCGTCCTCGTCGGGATCCTCAGCTACAGCGCGGCCGCGCGGCTGGTGCGGGTCGACGAGCAGACCGTGTTCTCCGAGGTCGTCCGTGATCTGCGGGAGCTGGTCGAGCAGGACCGGCTGACCCCGGACGACTTCGCGCCGAGCGGCAGCGGCGGCCCGCGCGACGACCTGATCCGCTCCGGCCGCACGGACGTCCAGGTGCTGGGCCCGCACGGGGAGATCCTGGAGAAGGGCGCCCCCGGCCTGCCCGTACGGGACGCGGACCGGCGCACGGCCGACGCGGCCCTGCCCGGGGTGATGGTCGAGCACGGCGAGGTCGAGGTCGGCGACGACCGCTACCGGGTGGTGACCGTCGCGCTGGGCGGCGGCCGGGGTGCCGTCCAGGTCGCCCAGGAGTTCAGCGACACCGAGGACCTGCTGCGGGAGCTGCAGCAGCGGACCCTGCTGTTCGTGTCCGGCATCGTCATCTCCGCCGGGCTGTTCGGCTGGTGGCTGGCCCGGCGGCAGACCCGGCGGCTCGTGCAACTGGCGGGGGCGGCGGAGGACGTGGCGCGCACCGGGCAGCTGGGCATCCAGGTGCCGGTCGCGGGCCGGGACGAGGTGGGGCGGCTCGGCCGGTCCTTCGACCGCATGCTGGTCCGCCTCGCGCAGTCGGAGGAGGACCAGCGGCGGCTGGTGCAGGACGCCGGGCACGAGCTGCGCACCCCGCTCACCTCCCTGCGGACGAACATCTCGCTGCTCCGGCGCATCGACGAGCTGCCGCCCCGGGTGCGCGCGGAACTCGTCGACGACCTCTCCCAGGAGGCGCTCGAACTGACCGATCTGGTCAACGAGCTGGTGGACCTCGCGGCCGGACAGTCCGGCACCGAGCCCGTGCAGCGGGTCGAACTGGCCGATCTCGCCGAGGAGGTCGCGGGGACCGCCCGCCGCCGTACCGGCCGCGAGGTCGTCGTCCGCGTGGCCGGTGACACGACCGTCGAGGGACGGGCCGGGGCTCTCCAGCGGGCCATCTCCAACCTGGTGGAGAACGCGGCGAAGTTCGATCGCGGGGGGTCCGGCGCGATCGTGGTCGTCGTGGCGCGGGGGTCGGCGGGAAGCCTGGGAGAGCTGGGCGGCCTGGAGGAGTTGGGGCAGGGCGGCGAGCCGGAGGGCCTGCGGGGGCTCGGGGGCGCGGCGGGGCCGGGGGCCTTCGGCGAGCCGGGCGGCGTGCGGGAATCGGGCGGCTCGTGTGAGACGGGCGGTGCGCGTGCGTCGGGTGGTGCGCGTGACGTCGGGGGCCTGTGGGAGGCGAGTGGCGGGCCGGACGTCGTCCGCGTGGAGGTCCTGGACCGGGGGCCGGGCGTCCCGGACTGCGACCTCGAACGCATCTTCGACCGCTTCTATCGTGCCCCGGACGCCCGCAGTCTGCCCGGTTCCGGGCTCGGACTGTCGATCGTGCGCGCGGTCGCGGCCGCCCACGGCGGTGCGCCCTTCGCGTTCCGGCGCGAGGGCGGAGGGCTGGTGACCGGCTTCACGGTGCGGGGCGCGGGCGGCTGACCGGCGCCCTCCGTCCGTGAGGCGCGGGGGTGGGGCGGCCTCCGGGGGCTCCGTCGGCCCCCTCGTCCGCCCTCCGCCCTCCGCCCTTCGTGAGTCGGTACTCCGCCCTTCGTCAGGCGGTCGGGCGGACCGCTCCCGCGCTCCAGCGGCCGAGCACCGGCTCGCCGAGGGTGCGCGCCGTCCGGCACAGGGTCTGGCCGTACCGGGCGAAGAGTTCGTCGCGGTCGTCGAAGTGGCCGAGGTCGGCGACCACCTGGGCGGAGAGGTCGCAGGCCGCGCCGGGGGCCGTACCGCAGGCGTCCCACCGGACGCCGGTACGGGCGATCGCGTCGAAGAGGGTCTCGCCGCCCTTGTTGGAGAAGCCGTCGCCGCCCCGGCCGGGCGGGTCGAAGAGATCGCCGATCGGGAGCCACGCGCCGCTGATCCTGAACTCCGGCCAGGCCAGCAGCACCTGCTCCGGCACGAACGGCTTCAGCCTGGGGAACCTCGGATACCAGAAGGTGCCGTCCACCAGCAGCCCGCGCACCCGCGTCCGTACGCGCACGGCCCGGGCCACCGCCTCCAGCGCGGCCATCCGCTGGCTGCACGAGCCGCGCCGCAGCCGCAGGGTCCGCGACACGCGCCGGCAGTCCTCCACCGAGTACACCGGGCGCACGTTCCGCGCGATGATCCGGTGCGCGGTCCGCAGTGCGTCCCGCGGTGTCGCCTCGCTCAGCACCCGGCGTGCGAGGGCCCCGACCAGCGGGTCGTCGTGGTCCAGGATGGCCGTGGCCCGCGTGGACCCGGCCACGCCCGCCGATTCCCGGACCGGCGCCCCGGCCCGCCCGGCCTGGGCCTTGTACGACATGAGCAGCCGACTGGTCATGACAGTTCCGTTCCCCGTACCCGTTGCGATGCCCGCTCCCCGGGGGAGCGCCGCCCGTCCCCTACGGGCGCCCGCCGCCCATCATCACACGGCGTCCCCGCCGGGCCGCGGGCCCCGGGCCGCTCGCGGCGAGGGCCGTGGCCGGGGTGTCCCCGGCCGGGCGGCCCGCCCCGCTTTCGTAGTACTTCCACCGACCCCATTGCGGCGGCGCGAACCCGCCGACTACGGTCGGTCCTGCGCTCACGGAGAGTGCTCATCTGGTTACTCGCGCGCATCCGCCCGCACCCGGCGCCGTACTCAGACTCCATCCCCTGGAGTTGATCACCCATGACCGAAACCGCCCCCGGCCTCACGGCCCCGCTCGTGGGCCTCGCCCCCTGGCTCTCACCCGCGACGACGACGTACACCCTCTCCTGCCCGTCCCTCGACACCTCCCCGCACATCGCCCGCGACTTCGTCGCCTCCGTCCTGCGCGCCCTCGGCCTCGACGCCCTCGTCGACGCGGCGGCCCTGTGCACGTCCGAGCTGGTCACCAACGCCTGTGTGCACGCCAAGGGCGGAGGGTCGGTGCTCCGGCTGGCGGTCGAGTCCTTCCGGGTCCGGGTGATCGTCTACGACGGCGACGAGAACCCGCCGGTCATGCGGGAGCCGACCGCGGGCGGCTGGGAGGAGGGGGGCCGCGGCCTCCACCTCGTGGACGCCCTCACCGAGGGTCACTGGGGGACCTCCCGGGGCGACGGGCGCTCCCAGCCCGACGGCAAGGCGGTCTGGTTCGACCTGAGGGCGCCCGGCACGCGGTGAGGCCGCCCGCCGGGACCCGTGGTGGGGCCGCCCGCCGGGCCCGTCAGGCGCGGTCGATGTGCACGTTGGTCGACTTCACGCGGGCCGTGGCCTCCATGCCGACCTCCAGGCCCAGTTCCTCCACCGCCTCCCGGGTGAGCAGGGAGACCAGGCGGTGCGGGCCCGCCTGGATCTCGACCTGGGCCGCCACGTCACCGAGTTTCACGGCGGTGACGATGCCGGGGAATGCGTTGCGGGCCGAGGTGTACGGGGCGTCGGCCTCGTCGGCGGGGGCCGAGGCCAGCTCCACGGAGAAGGCGGCGAGGTCCGTGCCGTCGATGAGCCGGCGGCCGTTCTCGTCGCGGCGGGTCACCACCCGGCCCGCGTCCGCCCATCGCCGCGCGGTGTCGGGACTGACCCCGAGCAGCCGCGCGGCCTGACCGATCGTGTAGGACTGCATGGCGCCAAGATATGCGCCCCCGGCAGCCCGCTTGGCCCCGACCGTCCGCCCGCCACCGGTCACCGGTCCCTGGCCACGGGTCACCGGTCATGGGTCACCAGTCATGGGTCACCGGTCACCGCAGGGTCGTCAGGAACTTCCCCAGCCGGGTGATGCCCTCACGCAGCTCCTCCGCCGAGGCCGCGTACGAGAGGCGGACGTGGGTGTCGGCGGTGTGCGTGCCGAAGTCCCGGCCGGGCGTCAGCGCGACGTGCGCCTCCCGCAGCGCCCGCTCGCAGAACTCCCACGACGTCAGTCCGGTCCCGCCGACGTCGAAGTAGACGTAGAACGCCCCGTCGGGCGGCACCGGGACCGGCAGCCCGATTCGCTCCAGCCCGTCCAGCACGAGTGCGCGCCGCTCGCCGAACTCCACCCGGCGGGCCTCGCAGACCGCCAGCGACTCGGGGGTGAAACAGGCGAGGGCCGCGTGCTGCGCGGGGGCGGAGGCGCAGAGGAAGTAGTTCTGCGCGAGGCGTTCCAGCGCCGGGACCAGCGCCTCGGGGACGACGCACCAGCCGAGCCGCCAGCCGGTCATGCCGAAGTACTTCGAGAAGCTGTTGATCACGACGGCCCCGGGGTCGTACGACAGCGCGCTGCGCGGCGGCCGGCCCCGCTCGTCGTGGTCCCCGAGGTCGAGGTAGATCTCGTCGACGAGACGCCACGCGTCGCGCTCGCGGGCGAGGTCGCAGAGCGCCGCCAGCTCGTCGGCGGGGACGGAGGTGCCGGTGGGGTTGGAGGGGGTGGCGACCATCACCCCGCGCGTACGGTCGGTCCAGTGCGCCCGCACCGCCGCCGCGTCCAGCTGGAACCGGCTCGCGGCGGTGGTCGGCACCAGGGTCACCTCGGCGCCGAAGCTCTCCACGATCTGACGGTTGCAGGGGTAGGAGGGGTCGCCGATGAGCACCTGGTCCCCCGGGTCGACGAGCGCGGCGGTGGCCAGGACGAGCGCGGCCGAGGCACCGGCCGTGACGACGACCCGCCCCGGGTCGACCTCGACGCCGTGCCGGTCGCCGTAGAACCCGGCGATGGCCTCCCGCAGCGCCGGCAGCCCGAGGGCCGCCGTGTACGTCATCGGCCGCCCGTCCATGACCTCCCGCATCGCCGCCACGACGGCCGGGGGAGCGCCGAAGTCCGGTTCCCCGAGGCTGAGTTTGACGACGTCGTGGCCCTGCGCGGTCAGCGAGGCGGCCTGCTTGGCGAACTCCATGGCGTAGAAGGGGGCGACGGCCCGGGCCCGCCGCGAGACCCGCACGCCCCCGGCGCCTCCGGCGCCCCCTGGACCACCCGTACCGCTCACGCCACCCGTACCGCTCACGCCACTCACACCGCTCACGCCGTTCACATCACTCATTCCGCTCATGCCGCTCATGTTGCTCATGCTGCGGCCCCGAGGCGGCCCGGGGCCAGTGCCGACCGACGTGCGGACGGCACCGGCCCCTGCCCCCGGTCGGTGTCCGCTACGCCGTGAGCGTCTCCGCGACCAGCCCCGCCGCCCTCGCCACCAGCGCGTTGTCCGTGGGGCCCTTCGGGTCGTACTTGGTCGACAGGACGGACAGGACGAGGGGCGGGCGGCCCGGCGGCCAGACGACGCCGACATCGTTGGCGACCCCGTACGCCGACCCGCCGCCGGTCTTGTCCGCGAGCGTCCAGTCGGCGGGCAGGCCGGCCCGGAACCGCTCCACGTTCGTCGAGTTGGCGATCAGCCAGCCGGTCAGCAGCTCCCGGTCCGCGTCCGGCAGGGCCCGGCCCAGCAGGAGCCGCGCGTAGGTCCCGCCGATCGCCCGAGGGGTGGTGGTGTCCGTGATCCGCCACGGTTCCGCCGTGTTCAGCTCCGGCTCCCAGCGGTCGAGGCGGGTCGTCCGGTCACCCAGCGAGCGGCAGAACCGGGTGACCGCGGTGGGCCCGCCCAGCTCGCGCAGCAGCAGGTTCCCCGCCCCGTTGTCGCTGTGCGAGACGGTGGCGGCGCACAGCTCCCCGACGGTCATCCCGGCCGCGACGTTCTCGTCCGTGCTCGTGATGGGGCTGTAGCCCGCCGCCGAGGCGTACTCCTTCGTGTAGAAGATCCGCCTGCCGAGGTACGCGCCGTCGCGGTCGAGGTCCCGTAACACGGCCCCCGCGGCGAGGCTCTTGAACACCGAGCAGAGGGGGAACCGCTCGTGCGCCCGGTACGCCACCGTGCGCCCGGTCGCCGTGTCGTGGGCGAAGACCCCCAGCCGCGCGGCGTACTCCCGCTCCAGCTCGCCCAGCCGCCGCGAGAGCCCCGCGTCACCGGAGGCCGCGGCATGCGCCGACCCGGCGCCGAGCGCCCCGAGAACACCCACCACGCCCAGACCACCCAGGCCGAGCATCGCGCGCCGGCGGGGGTGTGCTCCTGTGGTTCTTTCGGTCCGCAAGGTTTCCTCCGTACCTGAAGATGATCTCTGTCGGTACACAGGACGCGACGCCCGGGACACCCGGTTTCGCATCCGGGGCACGGGCGGGCACATGACGAGGGCGGGGTCGTGAAACCCCGCCCGGACCTCTCGGAGGTCAGCTCACGGCCAGACCAGGCAGTACGGCTGGTGTCCCGCCTCGTGCAGGCGGTGGCTGAAGTCCTGCCATTCGTGGAGCAGTTGGTAGACGTTGAAGGCGTCGCGGGGGCCGCCGCGGTCCGGGACCGTGGACCAGATGAACGCGGCCGCGCCGACCGCCTCCTCGCCGATGCCGCGGAGCGGGTCGACGACGGTCATCGGGAGCTTGACGACCGCGTAGTCGGGGTGCAGGACGACCAGTTCCAGCGGGGGCACCTTGTGCAGGGGGACGCCTTCGATGCCGGTCAGCACCATCGCGGCCATCGTCTCCGGCTTGATCTTGGTGAACATGCCGTTCATGCCGAGTTCGTCGCCGCCGAGTTCCTCGGGGCGCATCGAGATCGGGACACGGGCCGCGGTCGCGCCGTCGGGCGCGCCGAAGTATTTGTACGTCACCCCCACCCGACCACCATTCCCGCTCCCCGCCCGGAGCCGGTTGACCACGTGGTCCAGGCCGTCCGCACGGCCCGTGCCGTCCGCGCTCTCGACGCGGTCCGTACGGTCCTTGCGGTCCGCGCGGCTCCTGCGCTCCGCGCGACTCCTGCGATCCACCAGGTCAGGCCGGTCCATCCGGTCCGTCTGATCCATTCCGTCCACACGATTGACGCGATCCACATGATCGGCACGATCCATACGGTCCATACCGTCCATACGGCTGCGGCGCCCGATCCGCTCAGGCCCGGCGCCCTGGATCCGGTCGGAACCATGGGACGGGACCCGGTCGGAACCGCTCTGTATACGGTCGCCATCGGTCTCGGGACGGCCGGAACCCGCTTCCGGACGGTCGGTGTGGCCGGTGTGGTCGGTACGGTCGGCGTCGCCCCGCGGACCGTGTGCGTCGTGTGTGCCGTGTGCACCCTGCGGACCGTACACGCCCGGCCGAGCCTGCGGGGTGTGCGGGGGCTGTGACCCCGACGACCCCGTCGACCCCGCCGATGCCGACAGCCCCGCTGACGCCGGTGGTACGACCGGGGGCGGCGGCACGGGCGGTACGGGAGGTGCCGAGGGAGCGGGGGGCACGTGCGGCGGCACCGGCGTCGACCCCTGCGGACCGGCGGGACCCGCCGCTCCGCTCAGCTCGCCCGGCGCGGACCGCTCGCCCGGCGCGCTCCGCTCCGGGGAGCCGCCGCGGTCGGCCGAGGCGCCCCGGTCGGTGGACGCGCCGCGCTCCTGACGGGTCTCCGCGGCCTCCTCCGCCTCGCGTCGGTGCCTGCCCCGCCGGGCACGACGAGGACCGAGGTCACCGGTCCCGTCGCCCAGTCCGCCACCGCGATGCATATCTCCACCCGAACGCATTTCTGGGCCGCGTGACCCCCGCCGCGCAACCCGATCATCGTGTCAGTGACCTCCCCCGCGACCGCTCGCCGAAACGTGTGCGCAAACACCAGTCGGCGGGATCTCCGGAGCCTCTGACACCATGGCCTGTGTGAGCTATCCGTACGAAGCCCCAGTTTCGCAGACTCTTTTCTCGCGCGCGGCGGCCGTGACGCCCGGCGGCGTGAACTCTCCCGTGCGCGCCTTCCGTGCCGTGGGCGGTACGCCCCGGTTCATGGTGTCCGGTACCGGTCCCTATCTGACGGATGCCGACGGCCGTGAATATGTGGATCTTGTGTGTTCGTGGGGTCCCATGATCCTCGGGCACGCCCGTCCCGAGGTCGTCGCCGCCGTGACGGAGGCCGTCTCGCGCGGTACCTCCTTCGGTACGCCCGGCGAGGGCGAGGTCGCGCTCGCCGAGGAGATGGTGGACCGGGTCGGGCCGCTGGAGCAGGTGCGGCTGGTGTCCAGCGGGACCGAGGCCACCATGTCCGCGATCCGGCTGGCCCGCGGCTTCACCGGCCGGACCAAGGTGGTGAAGTTCGCCGGGTGTTACCACGGTCACGTCGACTCGCTGCTGGCCGCCGCCGGGTCCGGGGTCGCCACCTTCGCGCTGCCCGACACCCCGGGCGTCACCGGCGCCCAGGCCGGCGACACCATCGTGCTGCCCTACAACGACCTCGACGCCGTACGGGCCGCCTTCGCCGCCCACCCCGGCGAGATCGCCTGCGTCATCACCGAGGCGTCCCCCGGCAACATGGGCGTCGTACCGCCGCTGCCGGGCTTCAACCAGGGCCTGAAGGACGTGTGTGCCGAGCACGGCGCGCTGTACGTCTCCGACGAGGTCATGACCGGGTTCCGCACCAGCCGGGCCGGATGGTTCGGTGTCGACGGGGTCGTCCCCGACCTCATGACCTTCGGCAAGGTCATGGGCGGCGGCTTCCCCGCCGCGGCCTTCGGCGGGCGGGCCGACGTGATGGCGCACCTCGCGCCCGCCGGGCCCGTCTACCAGGCCGGCACGCTCTCCGGGAACCCGGTCGCGACCGCCGCCGGCCTCGCGCAGCTGCGGCTGCTGGACGAGGCGGCGTACGACACCGTGAACGCGGTCTCCGCGCAGGTCCAGGGGCTCGTCACCGAGGCCCTCACCAAGGAGGGTGTCGCGCACACGCTGCAGAACGCCTCCAACATGTTCTCCGTGTTCTTCACGGACACGCCCGTGCGGAACTACGAGGAGGCCAAGGCGCAGGAGTCGTTCCGCTTCAACGCCTTCTTCCACTCGATGCTGTCGCAGGGCGTCTATCTGCCGCCGTCGTCGTTCGAGTCGTGGTTCGTGTCGACCTCGCACGACGAGCGGGCGGTTCAGCGGATCGCCGACGCCCTTCCGGCGGCGGCGCGGGCAGCAGCGGAGGCTTCGGCAGCATGAGTGACATCACGGTCGTCCATCTGATGCGGCACGGCGAGGTCGCCAACCCGGACGGGATTCTCTACGGGCGCCTCGGCGGGTACCACCTCTCCGACCTCGGGCGGCGGATGGCCGACCGGGTCGCCGAGCATCTGGCGTCCCGGGACGTCACGCACGTCGTGGCGTCCCCGCTGGAGCGGGCGCAGGAGACGGCGACGCCGATCGCCAAGACGCACGGGCTGGACCTCGCGACCGACGGGCGGCTCATCGAGGCGGACAACGTCTTCCAGGGCAAGACGTTCGGTGTCGGCGACGGTGCGCTGAAGCGGCCGGAGAACTGGAAGCACCTGGTCAACCCCTTCAAGCCGTCGTGGGGGGAGCCGTACGTCGACCAGGTCGTCCGCATGATGGGGGCGCTCGACGCGGCGAAGGACGCGGCGCGGGGGCACGAGGCGGTGCTGGTCTCGCACCAGCTGCCGATCTGGATCGTGCGGTCGTACGTCGAGCGGCGTCGGCTGTGGCACGACCCGCGGCGGCGGCAGTGCACGCTGGCGTCCCTGACGACGTTCACGTACCAGGGCGACAAGATCGTCTCCGTCGGCTACAGCGAGCCCGCGCGTGATCTGGTGCCGGCGCACCTGCTGGCGGGGGCGAAGCCGGTGAAGGGCAAGAGCAAGGCCTTCGGAGCCTGAGCGCTCCGCTGGGTGCGGGTGTGGGTGTGGGTGCGGGCTGGGTGGTTGCGGTGGTGGCGGGGTGCGGGTGCGTCGTGGTTCGTCGCGCAGTTCCCCGCGCCCCTGAAGGCCCTGGTGTCGTCCCGGCCCCTGAAGGCCCCGGTGTCGTCCCGGGGGAAAAGGGGGTCGTGCGTTGTTCGTGGGCGTAAAGATTTTCGTTCTTCGGAGATCAATGGGAACCCGTTCGTCCTGTCGTGCCTCTCAGTCGGTGTGCTTCACGTGAACGGTGCGTGGAATGACCGAGGGGGATGTAATGCGCGAGATATCGCGGAGGGGGATGCTCGGGCTCGGTGTCGGGGCGGGGGCGGCCGCGGGGCTGGGGCTGACCGGGTGCGGGACGGGGCTCGGGGGGAAGCCGGGCGAGGGCGGCGGGTCCGGGGGCGACGGGAAGAAGCCGGGGAAGAAGGGCAGGCCCGGCAAGAAGGCGAAGCCGCTGGGTGACGGCTCGACCTCGTACACGGGGAAGCAGCCGAACCAGCCGGGCAGGCCGCGGCCGCTGGAGCCCGGCGAGAAGCCGCCGCAGTTCGTGGTGTTCTCCTGGGACGGGGCCGGCGACGTCGGGAACGGGCTTTTCGAGCGGTTCCTGAAGGCCGGGCGGGACCACGACGCCCATATGACGTTCTTCCTCTCCGGTATCTATCTCCTCCCGGAGTCGAAAAAGCGCGTGTATCTCCCGCCGAACAACGCCCCCGGCGCCTCCGACATCGGTTATCTGACGGACGAACACATCAAGTCCACGCTGGGTCACGTGCGGACCGCATGGCTCGACGGACACGAGATAGGCACCCACTTCAACGGCCACTTCTGCGGCGGTTCCGGCTCGGTCGGGAACTGGACGCCCAAGCAGTGGCGCAGCGAGATCGAGCAGGCGAAGTCCTTCGTCAAGGAGTGGCGGACCAACAGCGGCTGGACGGACGTCGAATCCCTGCCGTTCGACTACGACAAGGAGCTGATCGGCGGCCGCACGCCTTGTCTGCTGGGGCAGGAGAACCTGCTGCCCACCGCCCGCGAACTGGGCTGGCGCTACGACTCCTCCTCGCCCGGCGGCCTCCAGATGTGGCCCAAGAAGAAGCAGGGCATCTGGGACCTGCCGCTGCAGTCCGTGCCGTTCCCGGGCCGCAGCTTCGAGGTGCTGTCCATGGACTACAACATCATGTTCAACCAGTCGCAGAACTCCACCCAGGCCCCGCCCGCGAACTACCCGGCCTACCGCACCCAGGCGACCGGCGCGTACGTCGCCGGGTTCCAGCGCGCGTACGAGACGAACCGGGCGCCGCTGTTCATAGGCAACCACTTCGAGGAGTGGAACGGCGGGGTCTACATGGACGCCGTCGAGGAGGCCCTGAAGCACATCGCGCGGGCCAAGGAGAAGGCCAAGGACGGGGAGATACGGATCGTGTCCTTCCGGCAGTTCGTGGACTGGATGGACGCCCAGACCCCGGAGGTCCTCGCCAAGCTCCAGACCCTCGGGGTGGGCCAGCGGCCCACGGGCGGGTGGAAGGAGTTCCTGGGGGCCGGTTCAGCCGCCTGACCTGCGGACACGGGGGCCGCTGACCCCGCCCGAAGCCCCCGAAACGGGCATGCGAAACTTTTCACATGAGTGTCCGTACGAGCCGCAGTCGTGCCGCTTTGCTCTCCGCCGGGGCCGCCGCCCTGGTCCTGACGCTGTCCGCCTGTGCGGGCGGCGGCATCGAGGGCGGAGGCGGCCAGACCGGGTTCATCACCGGCTCCGACGGGATCGCGACGGTGAAGAAGGGGGACCGGGACACCGCGCCCGATCTCTCCGGCAAGACCATCGACGGCGACCAGCTGGACCTCTCCGCCTACAAGGGCAAGATCATCGTCCTGAACGTGTGGGGCTCCTGGTGCGCACCGTGCCGGGCCGAGGCGCCCAACCTGGCGAAGGTCTCCGAGGACCTCGCCGGCCAGGGCGTGCAGTTCGTCGGCATCAACACACGGGACACCAGCACCCGGCCGGCGGTCGCCTTCGAGGAGCAGTACAAGGTCACGTACCCGAGCCTCTACGACCCCACCGGCAAGCTGCTGCTGCGCTTCGAGAAGGGCTCGCTCAACCCGCAGCTGATCCCCTCCACGCTGGTCATCGACCGGCAGGGCAAGCTCGCCGCACGCACGCAGCAGGCGCTCAGCGAGGAGAAGCTGCGCAAGATGCTCAAGCCGATCCTCGCGGAGAAGTGACGTGCCCGGAATGTCCGTCACGGCCGCCGCGCTGACCACGACCGCCACCGAGCTGGGCGACACCGTCTTCAACGGCGCCCTGCTGCTCGCCCTGCCGATCGCCGTCCTCGGCGGGCTCGTCTCCTTCTTCTCCCCCTGTGTCCTGCCGCTCGTGCCCGGCTATCTGTCGTACGTCACCGGCGTCGGCGGCACCGACCTGGTCGACGCCCGCCGGGGCCGGATGGTGGCCGGGGCCGGACTGTTCGTCCTCGGCTTCACCTTCGTGTTCGTGTCCGGCGGCGCGCTGTTCGGGTACTTCGGCCGGACCCTGCTGGAGCACCAGGACGTGCTCAACAAGGTGCTCGGCGTGCTCATGATCGCCATGGGCCTCTTCTTCATGGGGCTGATGCCCTGGTTCACCCAGCGCGAGTTCCGCTTCCACACCAGGCCGGCCACCGGGCTCGTGGGCGCCCCGATACTGGGCGCGCTCTTCGGCATCGGCTGGGTCCCCTGCATCGGACCCACCCTCACCTCCGTCAACGCCCTCGCCCTCGAACAGGCCAGCGCCGGGCGCGGGGCCCTGCTGATGGTGGCGTACTGTCTGGGGCTGGGCCTGCCCTTCGTGCTCGCCGCGGTGGCCTTCCGCAAGGCGCTCGGCGCCTTCGCCTGGGTCAAGCGGCACTACGCGTGGGTGCTGCGCATCGGCGGCGGCATGATGATCACGATCGGACTGCTCATGCTGACCGGCGCCTGGGACCGCATCATTCAGGAGATGCAGGTCTGGTCCGCCGGCTTCACCCCTGGGATCTGAGCCAATGACGACGGACCTGAGCCAATGACGACGACCGACTCCGGCAACCGCGAGAACGCCGCCCGGCCCGCGAGCGGGACCCCCGACGACAACGACCTCGGTGCCGCCGGCTCGCAGCTGTCCACCGCACCGGAGGAGGACGCACCCACCCTGCCCTCGCTCGGGGTGATCGGCTGGGCCCGCTGGTTCTGGCGGCAGCTGACGTCCATGCGGGTCGCGCTGCTGCTGCTGTTCATGCTGTCGCTCGCGGCCATCCCCGGCTCGCTGATCCCGCAGTCGGGCCAGGACGAGTCCCGCGTCGCCGACTTCATGCAGCGGCACGACACCCTGGGACCCCTCTACGAGAAGCTCGGGCTGTTCCACGTCTACAGCTCGGTGTGGTTCTCGGCGATCTACATCCTTCTCTTCGTCTCGCTCATCGGCTGCATCGTGCCCCGCACCGGGCAGTTCGTGGGCCAGCTCCGCGGCCGCCCGCCGGGGGCGCCCCGGCGCCTGACCCGCCTGCCCGCCTACGCGACCTGGCGCACGGAGGCCACGCCGGAGCAGGTGCGGGAGGCCGCGCTGCGGGCGTTGAAGAAGCGCCGGTTCCGCGCGCACGTCGCCGGGGACGCCGTCGCCGCCGAGAAGGGGTATCTGCGGGAGGCGGGCAACCTCGCCTTCCACATCGCCCTGATCGTGATGCTCGTCGCCTTCGCCTGGGGCCAGCTCTACCGGTCCGAGGGCAACAAGCTGATCGTCGAGGGCGACGGCTTCTCCAACGTCCTCCCCCAGTACGACGACTTCAAGTCCGGCAACCTCTTCACCGCCGACGACCTCAACCCGTTCAGCTTCGACCTCAGGAGCTTCCGGGGCACGTACGAGACGAGCGGCCCCAACAAGGGCACGCCCCGCGTCTTCGAGGCCGCCGTCGACTACGCGGTCGGCGCCGACGGCAAGGAGCGGTCGACCAGGATCGAGGTCAACAAGCCGCTGGAGATCGGCGACTCGAAGGTCTACCTCGTCAGCCACGGATACGCCCCCGTCCTCACCATCAAGGACGGGCGGGGCAAGGTCGTCTTCCAGGACGCCGCGCCGCTGCTGCCGCTGGACTCCAATGTCACCTCCACCGGTGCGATCAAGGTCATGGACGGTTACACCGATGCCGCGGGCAAGTGGGACCAGCTCGGTATCCAGGCCTTCTTCCTCCCGACGTACGGGGGCAAGAACACCGCCGTGGTCTCGCAGTTCCCCGCGCTGCTGAACCCCGTGCTCAACCTGGAGCCGTACCACGGTGACCTCCGGGTCAACGCGGGCATCCCGCAGAGCGTGTACCAGCTCGACAAGTCGAAGCTCAAGGGGTTCAAGGACTCCAAGGGCGCGCAGGTGCGGGAGAACCTGAAGATCGGCGAGTCCATGACGCTGCCGAACGGCGCGGGCACGATCACCTTCGACGGGGTCAAGGAGTGGGCCGGCTTCCAGATCACCCAGCAGCCCGGCAGCGGATGGGCCCTCGGCGGTGCGATCACCGCCATCCTCGGTCTCGCCGGATCGCTGTTCATCCAGCGCCGACGGGTGTGGGTGCGCGCGGTGGCCGGTCCCGACGGGGTCACCGTCGTCGAGATGGCCGGGCTCGGCCGCAGCGAGTCGGCGAAGGTGCCGGAGGAGCTGGGTGACTTGGCGGCAGTGGTGCATGCCCAGGCGCCGACGTTTGCTGAGCCTGGTTCTGATGGTGAGCCGTCCGCTGATGCCGAGGCCGAGGGCGGTGACGCTGACCGGCGCTTGCACGGTGCCGCTGCGCCCACCCGTGCCGCCCCAGCGGCACGATTGCCCGCAGGTAGTGCGGGCCCCGATGCCCCCCAACCCCCAGCCGTACCGTCCGAAGGGGCCGAGCAGTGACTCTCGCCGCCGCCACCAACGAAAACCTCGCGAACATCAGCAACACGCTGATCTACTCCGCGATGGCCGTCTACACCCTCGCCTTCTTCGCCTACATCGCCGAGTGGCTCTTCGGGAGCCGGAGCAAGGTCGGCCGTACGGCCGCCGCGCTGACCGCCGGCACCAAGGACGCCAAGGACGCCAAGGACGCCAAGAAGACCGACGCGCCCGCGGTGACGGTGCAGTCCGCCGGCGGGACCAGCGTCCTGGAGCGGCCGAAGGTGGTCGTGCGGGCCGCCGCCGGTGCCCGGGACGTGCCGGACGGACCCGGCGCGCACGGCGGGGACGAGCAGGGCGACCTCTACGGCCGTATCGCCGTGTCCCTCACCGCGCTGGCCTTCCTCGTCGAGTTCGGCGGGGTGCTCACCCGGGCCCTCTCGGTGCAGCGGGCGCCCTGGGGCAACATGTACGAGTTCAACATCACCTTCTCCACCGTGGCCGTCGGGGTGTACCTCGCGCTGCTCGCGCTGAAGAAGAACGTCCGCTGGCTCGGGCTTCCGCTGATCACGACGGTCCTCCTCGATCTCGGTCTCGCCGTCACTGTCTTGTACACCGCCAGTGACCAGTTGGTTCCCGCCCTGCACTCGTACTGGCTCTACATCCACGTCTCCACCGCGATCTTCTGCGGCGCGGTCTTCTACGTGGGCGCGGTCGGCACGATCCTGTACCTGTTCAAGGACTCCTACGAGAGCAAGCTCGCGGCCGGCGGGCGGCCCGGCCGGTTCGCGACCTCCGTCATGGAGCGGCTGCCCGCCTCGGCCTCCCTCGACAAGTTCTCGTACCGCGTCAACGCGGCCGTCTTCCCGCTGTGGACGTTCACGATCATCGCGGGCGCGATCTGGGCGGGCGACGCGTGGGGCCGCTACTGGGGCTGGGACCCCAAGGAGACCTGGTCGTTCATCACCTGGGTCGCCTACGCCTGCTACCTGCACGCCCGTGCCACGGCCGGCTGGAAGGGCCGCAAGGCCGCGTACATCGCGATCGTCGCCTTCGCCTGCTGGCTGTTCAACTACTACGGCGTGAACATCTTCGTCAGCGGCAAGCACTCCTACGCGGACGTGGGCCTGGCGGCGCTCCGGTCCGTGGGCGCCTGACCGCCCCGGCCCGGTTCCCTCTACAACTCCGGTACCACTCACCGCCGCCGCGTCATTCCCAGGGGGGAGGGAAGGGCGGCCCGGTGGGGGATCCGCAGGCGTGGCCCCGTCTTGAATGATCTTTCCTGTCCGAACGTGTGACCGGAAGGATCGAATTCGTGCGCAGAAGACGTCTCATGCCCCTGTTAGCCGTGAGCGTCACGGCGACGCTGGCTCCCGCACTCGCCACCTCCACCGCCACCGCCGCTCCGGCGGCCTCCCCGGCGACCACGTCTCTGTCGACCGCCTCCGTGTCGACCGCCTCCGCGGCGACCGCCGGGGGCGCGCTGGACCCGTACGTGAAGCAGAAGCCGAAGTGGAAGCGGTGCCACGCCGACGCTCCCGCGAAGTTCAAGTGCGCCACCATCAAGGTCCCGCTGGACTACCGGGCCCCCGGCGGCAAGCGGATCGACCTGGCCATATCCCGGCTGAGGAGCACCGCCCCCGACCAGCGCCACGGTGTGCTGTTCTCCAACCCCGGCGGCCCCGGGGGCTCGGGGCTCTTCATGCCGCTGGGGGTCCAGGAGATCCTCCCCAAGGCCGCACAGCGCAAGTACGACCTCATCGGCTTCGACCCGCGCGGTGTGGGGCAGAGCAGCCCGGTCTCCTGCGGTCTGAAGCCGAAGGAGGAGGACTGGCTGCGGCCCTACAAGAAGAAGACGTTCGCCAAGGACGTCGCCTGGGCCCGCACCGTCGCGGACAAGTGCGAGAAGAAGGCGGGTGCCACACTCCGGCACATCACCACGCGCAACACCGCGCGTGACATGGATCTGATCCGGGCGATCCTCGGTGAGAAGAAGATCTCGTACCTGGGGTACTCGTACGGCACCTACCTCGGCGCCGTCTACACCCAGCTCTTCCCGGGCCGGGCCGACCGGTTCGTGCTGGACAGCGCGGTCGAACCGGCGCGCGCCTGGCGGGGGATGATCCAGTGGTGGGCAGAGGGCGCCGAGCCCGCGTTCGACCGGTGGACCGAGTGGGCCGCCGCGCGGTCGGCGACCTACGGCCTCGGTGACACCCCGAAGAAGGTCGACCGGACCTTCTGGGACCTGGTCGCGCAGGCCGGTAGGAAGCCCATCGAGGTGGACGGGCAGGCGGTCACCGATGACGACATCCGCAGCGGTATGCGCGGGGCGGTCTTCAGCCCGGACTACGCCTCCGACATCATGATGGAGCTGAAGAAGGCCGCGGCCGGCCGGCCCGCCTCCACGAGGAAGCTCGCGGTGTTCGCCGGCTCCGAGAGGTCCCGGACGGCCGGTGCCGTCGCTGCCGCCAAGGTGCCGGCCGACAACGAGATGGCGAGCTTCTGGGCCGTGGTGTGCGGCGACAACTCGGCCGCGTGGTCCCGCGATCCCGAGAGCTACCGACGGGACGCCATCGCGGACAAGCGCCGCTACCCCCTCTTCGGTGACTTCGCGTCCAGCATCAAACCCTGTGCGTTCTGGGACAAGTCCGTGGAACGGGCGACCAAGGTGAACAACAAGGTCGGCTCCCTGGTCGTCCAGAACGAGTGGGACTCGCAGACCCCGCTGCCCAGCGGTCAGGCCCTGCACGCCGACCTGAAGGGCTCGAAGATGGTCACCGTCCACGGCGGCGAGGGCCACGGCGTCTATCCGAGCGGCAACGCGTGCTCGGACGGCGCGGTCAACGGCTACCTCCTCACCGGGAAGCTCCCGGCGAAGGACGTGACCTGCGAGGCGACGACGGGCTCGAACGAGGAGGCCCGGAAGAACCGGCAGCGGGACGTGCTCCCCGGTTCTCCGCTGCCTCAGCGTGCCCCGGACCGCTTCTGAGCGGTGAAGGCGGGGCGGAACCTCCCGGCGAGGTCCGCCCCTTCGGGCCGGATCGCGGGTCACCCCACGCGCAGGGGGCGGCCCGCGAGCGCGTCGTCCGGCCAGTCCCGCGACGCCCGCCGCAGGAGGACGTCGGCGGCCGGGCGGCCGGCGGAGAGCTGTTCCAGCTCCCGGCCCAGGCGTTCGGCGACCTCCGGGTCCGGCAGGACGAGGGGATCCGTCAGCTGCCACACCGCGTGCAGCACGCGGCGCACGCGCGCGTGCAGGGCCGGGTCCGGGCGGCCGAGGGCCACCGCGCCACGGTCGTCCGGGCCGTCGTCGTCCGGGCCGTGGTCGTACGGGCCGTGGTCGTACGGGGCCGACGCGATGAAGGCCAGGGACGTCAGCCAGGTGCGGAGGTCAGCCCCGGGGAACGTGTCGCAGAGGTGCGCCACCGCGAGGTCCGCGTTTCCCAGGGCGAGTTCGTGGTGGGCCCGGTGCGCCGCGCGGGCCGGACCGTAGTGGTCGGCCAGGGCGCGGTGGACCGCCCGGCTGCTCTTGCGGTCCGGGTCCCGGCGGCGCAGCCCGAGCAGGAGCAGGGTCCGCAGGAAGGGGTCGCCCACGAAGTGGCCGGGCGTCGGGGCGTGGCCCTCCCGGGCAAGACGGTCCTCCAGGGCCAGGACGGCCGGCTCGTCGAAGCCGTCCGGGAGCCGGGACCCGACGAGGGCGAGCGCGGAGTCACGGTCGTGGGCGGCGGCGAGAACGGCCAGCGCGTCGAGGTGGCGCTCGTTCGGGAGGAGACGGTCGAGCAGGACCCGGTACGTGGGGCGTTCGCCGTGGTCCTCGTCCTCGTCGTGCACGACCATGACGGCGGACAACAGCCCGGTGAGGGTGGTCACCCCTCGGGGCAGGTTCTGCCGGGCCGACTCGGCGATCAGCGCCGTGCCGAGCGGGCTGCCGCCGGTCAACCGGTGTGTCGCGTAGGGGAGTCGGGGAGGTACCGGCACCCCCGGGCAGGCCGCGCCGAGGACACGGAGCGTGTTCTCGCGGGAGAGCGGGGGGAGCGGGATCAGCAGGGCGCGGGACGACGGGGTGGCGCCCGGTGTCCAGCCGCTGGTACCGGTCGCCTCCGGCAGGGAGCGGCGGGCCGCGTTCCGCAGCGCCGGGTGGCCCTGCCCCCGCAGTCCGGCGAAGAACGCCACCTGGTCGGCCCGTCCGTCGGCCCGGTCCCGCAGCACCGACTCCAGCAGCCGCCGTCCCGCCGCCTCCTGCACGTTGTCGAGCAGGATCACCGGCCGCCCCGCCCGCTGCGGGCGCGGTACGACCCCCGCGTACGCGTCGTCCAGGTCCGCGAGCAGCGCCCGTACGAGATGGTGCTCGGCGTGGGTCCGGGCGTCGCCGCCCGCCCTGAAGTGCCGTGAGAGGAGGACCAGGCCGCGCTTGGGGTTCCCGGCCGCGTGCGGGTGGTCGCGGTACCAGACCGCGCCCCGGCGCAGCCGCCGGTGCGAGGACGACATCCCCTCGCTGAACGCCTCCAGCGCCGCCTCGATGATCGCCTCCACCGCCGGCCGCCCCTGCGCCGACAACGACGACACCAGCCGTGCCACGGCCTTCCCCACCCACCGTCCCGCCAGCCAGCCGCCCGTGTCGCTCAGCAGCAGGACCCGCTCGGCCTCCGCGCAGATCCTCGACAGTCCGCGGTCGCCCCAGCCCCCGGCCGCGACGGCGAGCAGCCCGCACGCCAGCCGGGGGAACGTGATCCGCCCCGCCCCGGCCACGGGCTCGCCGAGCTGCTCCGCGACGGCCGACAGCGCCTCGTACACGGGGGACCAGGTCTCCGGGGGCCGGCCCGGCGGAGGCCGGTCGAACCGTGTCTCCTCGCCGTCGATCAGCGCGACGGGGGTACGGCCCCGGTGCGCCTCCCGCAGCTCCCGCAGCGCGGTGCTCTTGCCGAGCCCCCGGGCTCCCGTCAGCACGATGAAGGGGAGTTCCTCGGAGTGCCCGTACGCCGTGGGTATGCCGGAGAGGGCGTGGGTCTGCGGTGTCGCCGTTGCCGTTGTCATAGCTGCTGTGGTTATCAACAGCTGCGGAGAGAGGGGCAGTTGTTTCGGAGTACGGCGAAGCCTGCCCGTTCGCTTACGAACCTGACCGCACGGCGCCTATGAAGGAGAGCCAGGCGGAGCGGTTGATGACCAGTACCGGGCCGTCAGGGTTCTTGCTGTCGCGGACGGGGACGAGGCCGGGGATATCGGGGGCAACTTCGATGCAATTGCCGCCGTCGTTGCCGCTGTGGCTGCTCTTGATCCAGATCGCCGTGCTCAGGTCGTACCTGTCCATGACGCTCGTACCCCTCCATCACGTCGCTGATCAGAGCGGCGGACTCGCGGGCTGACGGGATGTCCGCTCTGAGCACATCATAGGTCTGGCTGTCACGCGCGTAGGTCGCCGGATCATTGGCGAAGTGGCCGCTGTGCTGCGACTCCGAGTAGACCCACCGCTCGCCGGGAAGGTCGATCAGCGACATGGAGACCTTGGGGCGGGTGAGCCCGTAGAGATCTGCCGGGACCACCTGGATGCGAATGTTGGGCCGTTGTCCGACGCTGAGCAGATGGGCGCACTGGTCATGCATGACCTCTGGGCTCCCGACCGCGTTGCGCAGGCAGCTTTCGTCCAGAACCGCGATGTACAGCGGGCCACCGTCGGCCAGAAAGCGTGGCTGGCGGCTCATCCTGGCCCGGACACGCTCGTCCGCCTCGTCGCCGGTAAGGACCTGCGAGAACAGCGCGTGTGCGTATGTCGGTGTCTGTAACAGGCCCGGGACGAGCTGCTCTTGGTACTCCCGCAGCCCGACAGCCACCGAGTCCATCTCCACCCGGCGCTCGAACCAATCCGGATGCTGGACGGCCGGATACCAGTCCACCTTGGCCCAGATACGGGCCAACACCCCACCCGAGTCCAGCACCTCATCGCACCGCTTCGCCAACTGCTCGCTCGGTACCCGCGTGCCCGCCTCGACCTTCGCCACCTGCGAACGGTCGCACGGGACCTCTCTCGCCAGTGCCTCCTGCGTCAGCAGGGCCGCCTCGCGGTAGTGCCGCAGCACCTCGCCGAACAGGGCCGAACTCCCCGCCCCGCCCGCCCCTTCCGCGTTCCGCCGTGTCATGACGTCCCCCTCGTGCTGCCCGTGACAAAGGCGCAGTGCCACACGTACCGCATTGAAGGCGACCGTTCCCTTCCGCGACGCTGTGTACACCCAGAGTGACGGAACAGGGCTGTGGAGTGCGCGTGGAACCAGAGGGACAGCTTGTCTACGATCCGCGGACGCGGCGCGTGGGGGAGTACCGGGACAGGGTCGGGCCGTACGCGATGCTGCGCCCGGTGGGCGGTGGCCGGGAGTGGGAGGCGGACCCGGGGACGCTGCGGCCGGCGACGGCGGCGGAGCGGATCGGGGCGCAGGTGAGGGCGGCCAACCAGCGTACGAAGCGGAGGGTGTGACGTTGCGTCGGGATGAGCAGCTGGAGCGCCCGCCCGTTCCGGTGCCGGGTTGTGCGGCCTGCGCCGAGCTGGACGTTCGGCGTGGGGAGGCCAGGGCCCGGTACGACCGGAGCGCGGAGACCGACGCGAACGTGCTGCTGCGGCACCATCAGCGACGGGAGCACACCGGGGGCGGCCGTACGCGCCGGGTGTTCCGGTACGTGCCGTACGTCATCGCGCAGGACGCGACGGCGGAGCCGGAGTACGAGGCGCGGTGTGTGTCGGGGGACGAGACGGAGTGCGGCGCGGAGTCGGGCGTACGGAGTGACGCGGCGGCCGTGGAGGAGTGGCAGCGCAGACACACGCAGGAGACCCGGCACCTGCGCTACCGGCGGAGCTTCGGCGACTACTCGGTGCTGGAGCCGCTGGAGGAGGTGCCGTTGTGATGTCTTTGTCAGTCTTTTGAGGTGATTATCGGGTAACCGCCTTATGGGCTGGGTAGGACGGTCTCACTGTCGGCCGGAGGGGGACGGCGTTGGTGGAGATCATTGCTCTGGTTGCCACGGCCGTGGTGGCCGGTGTCGTGGCGGGCACCCAGACAGGTGTGTCCGAGGGGGTCGTGGAGTGGTTCAGGCGCAGGCGTCAGTGCGCGGCGTTGCCGGGTCCGGAGGATGCCTCGACGGCTCCGGAGAGTGCGTCGCCGGGGCCTGACCCCGGTCCGGGAGAGGGCATCGGGAGCGAGCCCGTGGGGCCGAACGCGGCGACGACCAGCGGGGGCGCGACGTATCACACGCAGATCAGCGAATCCGTCAACGTGTCGGTGGGCAATGGCACGCAGATCAACTACGGCGGGCGGCCGCGTCAGGGCCGCCGACACCCAGGGGGGCGGGTATGAGGGGTGGGAACTCCGGCCGTCACGTCGGCGGCGGCCTCGACCCGGCCATGGCGTTCCGGTCGGCACGCCCTCTGCCGCCTGCTCCCCCGCCCCCGGTGGGCAGGGGGATCCCGAGCGCAGTCCGGTCGGCACGCCCTCTGCCGCCTGCTCCCCCGCCCCCGGTCGGCGGGGGGATCCCGAGGGCGGTCCGGAGGTCGACGCGGGTGGTCCGGCGGGGCCTGCTGTGCGACGCGGTCCTGATCGTGGGGTGCCGAGGGGTGCAGGTCGGCGATCACAACGAGCAGTACAACCAGTACACCTACCGCCTGCGCACCCCGCACCTGGACTTCGCCCCCGTGCTGCGCCGCCCCGACGTGCGGGAACGGCTCGCCGCACTCGCTCTCGACCCCGAGAACCACGACAAGCGGGCCGCCGTCATGGAAGCGCTGGGTGCCCGGACGTGGAGCGTGCGGCGGGACGCGGTGCAACTGCGTGCCGTCCGGCGGGAGGACGGGAGCCGGAGCGTGCCGCGGGCCTCCGCCGTGCCGCCCCCGGTCGAGGAGGGCCGGGGGCAGTCCTTCGTGTTCATCCGCCACTGCCGGGGCGTGCAGGTCGGCCAACGCCTCCGGCAGTACAACGACTTCGCGTATGTGTGCCCGCGCCCCAGGGTCGACGAGCGGCAACTTCTGCGTGAGAGCCCCGGGCTGATGGAGGCGCTGGTCGACGTGGTGACCGGCCGGGCGGCGGCCGCCGCACTCACGGACGAGATCCACCGAGCCTTTGATGCGGCGTCCTTCGCGCCCCCGCCCCACCCGCCGTCGCGGTCCGGAACGCTCCAGGGGTACGACGGCGTCACCGTCGGGCGCGACAGCAGGGCCATCGACGAGTCGCGGCTCACCGCCGAGGTGAACGGGCGGAAGCTCGTACGCGACCTGGGGCGGGAGGCCGGTGTGGTCGCACGGCGGCGCCGGACGCTTGAACAGGACCGCCTCCGGGACGAGGAGCGAGCCCGGGACGTGGCGCGCCGGGCAGAGGAGCGAGCCCGGGCCGAGGAGCGAGCCCGGGACCAGGAACTAGCCCGGGACGTGGCCCAAGCCCGGGCTGCGGCGCGCCGGGACGCGGAGCGCCTCGGCCGCCGGTCTCGGGGGACACCGGGCCGGGGCGGGGGGTTGTGAGCTGAGTGCGCGGCGTTCCCTGAGCGCCACGACGGTGCCTCACGGCCGGTCCGGGCCCAGGGCTTCGCGGACCGCCGTCATGATCGCGTCGGCGTCGGCGCCCAGCGCGCGGGCGGACGCGGTGAAATCGCGGGCGAGCGTGGCCAGTCGGACGGTGTGCGGGCGGGCCGGGCCGGTGGGGGGCGCCGCCACGCGGGTGCCCGCGCCTCGGCGGGTGCGGATCAGGGCGCCGGCCTCCAGTTCGCGGTAGGCGCGGGCCACGGTGCCGGGGGCGAGCCCGAGGTCCGTGGCCAGCTGGCGGACCGTCGGCAGCCGGTCGCCCTCGGCCAGCCGCCCGGTGACGATCAGCGCGGCGAGCTGCGCGCGGATCTGCTCGTACGGCGGGACCTGGCTGGTGGTGTCGACGCGGACGGCGGCCTCACTCATCGTCGGAGGGCCCCTCTGCCGCCTCGTCGTCGACGGCCCGGGGCGCCACCACGGTGACGAGCGACCAGACGACGGTGAACAGGTTCAGCAGGGCCAGCGGGTAGAACACCCAGAAGGTGAGCACGCCCAGCACACCGGCGCAGCCCGTCTCCGTGAGCGCGAGGGAGACCATCAGCACGGCGTACAGCTGCTGGCTCGACACCAGCAGGCCCCAGGCCCCGGTGACCGCCCACGCGCGGTCCCGGCGCTGCTGTTCCCCGCCCGGGCCGTGGGCGATCCGGCGCAGCGCCCAGACGCAGGTGGGGGTGGCTATGGCGAGCGCGCCGAACATCGGGAGGGTGTAGTAGAGGCCGGGCCAGGGGCCGGCGGTCGCGCGCATCCCGTTGCAGGTGAGGGTGAGGACCTTGCCCGTACTGAGGATGCGGGCGGGGTCGACGGACGCCGTGGCGGCCGTGATCACGAGCAGGACGGCCAGGGAGACTCCCTGGAGGGCGATCAAGGGGCCCATGTGCGGAGGGACATGGTCTCTGACCAGGCGCGGGGCGAGACTCGCGGTGCGGACCGCCTCCTGGGGGCGCAGGGTCAGCGCGTCGGCGAGGAGGACCCCGGCCACCGCGCACAGGCCGAACGCGGTGAGGCAGAACACCACGCGCTGCTCGAACTCGACCTCCCCCAGCGTGGACAGCGCCTGGGCGGCCACGAGGCCGATGGCCAGTCCGGACCAGCGGGCGTAGTGATCGGCATGGTCGAGGAGCCGGTGCTGGAACGGGGCGGTGTCGAGCATGCGGAGATCCCCCCGGATCATCTTGTATCAAGCGGTGAGTACAAGATGCCGTGGGCCGGGATCTTGTGTCAAACACTCGATACAAGACGGGACGGTCGCCGGGGCGGGTGCGGTTCCGGGGGAGGCGGCGGGCGGGGTCAGCCGACCGTGATCGAGTCCAGCTGCGCCCGCAGGTAGACGTGCGAGTCCACCGGCGGGTGCGTCACCCGGCCGACCGGCGGCGGCACGGACTTCACGATCGTGCCCGGGGTGCACTCGCCGAAGTACACCAGCGACATCAGCTCCTCGGTGGGTTCGTCGGCCGGGGGCGGCAGCACCCGGTGGCGCCCGGAGCGCCAGCGGTCCCCGGTCCAACGGGCCAGCAGATCGCCGACGTTGACGGTGAAGGCGGCGGGGTCGTACGGGGCGTCCTCCCAGCCGCCCTCGTCCGTGAACACCTGCAGACCGCCCTTCCCGGCCTGCCGGTCGAGGATCGTGACCGTCCCGAAGTCGGTGTGCGGGCCGATGCGGAACTGGCCCGGCGCCGGGTCGCCGATGACGTCCGTGCCCGGGTACCAGTTGATGTTGAAGCCGTAGGTGGGGTGGCTCATGTGCCGGGAGAAGAAGTCCGGCTCCAGACCGAGCGCCTCGCCGAGGAGCGTGAGCAGCAGGTTCTCCAGCTCGCCCATCCGGGCCAGGTACTCCTCGCAGAGCGCCCGCAGTTCCGGCACCTCGGCCGGCCAGACGTTCGGCGCGTACCACTCGGCGTTCACGACCGGGTCGTCGAACGGCTCGTGCGTCGCGAACGTCAGCGACTCCTTGAGGTCCGGCGGGGTCTCCGTCCCCTCCGCGTACCCGTTCGCCTCGGCCCCCGGCCCGAGCCAGCCCCGCCCGCCGACCTTCACCTCGTACGCCCGCTTGGTCTCGGCGGGCAGCAGGAAGAAGGCGCGGGCGGCCTCCCGGACACGGGCGCGCAGGGCCGGGTCCACGCCGTGGCCGGTGACGAGCAGGAACCCGGCGCTCTGCAGCGCCTCGTCGACGGTGCGGGCGATCCGGGCGCGGGCCCCGGGGCCGCCGTCGCGCCAGGGGCGCAGGTCGATGGTGGGGATGCGGGGCCTACCGGCCGCTGCCGCTGCCGTCGCCGATGTCGCTGGGGTCACCGATGTCCTCGTTCCATAGGGCCGGTCGCTGCCGGACGAAGTCGCGCATCAGGGCCACGCACTCCGGGTCGTCGAGGAGCACGATCTCCACGCCGTGCTCGGCGAGCCAGTCGTGCCCGCCGTGGAAGGTCGTGGCCTCCCCGACGACCACCCGCGAGATCCCGAACTGCCGCACCAGCCCGGAGCAGTACCAGCACGGCGACAGCGTGGTCACCATCGTCGTGCCGCGATACGTCCGCTGCCGGCCCGCCGCGCGGAACGCCGCCGTCTCGGCGTGCGTGGAGGGGTCCCCGTCCTGGACGCGCCGGTTGTGGCCGCGCCCGAGCAGCGTGCCGTCCGGCCCGTAGAGCGCGGCCCCGATGGGGATGCCGCCCTCCGCCAGCCCGGTCCGGGCCTCCTCGACGGCGGTGGCGAGCCATGCGCGTGCCTGTGCCTGGTCCATGACCCCACTCTGCCCATGGGACGCCCCTCTCACCTGCGCCGCGCCGGATCAGGGCGGCGGGAGCAGGGGGCCGAGAGGGCCGAGGTCGAGGTTGAGGTCGTCCAGGGTGAGGCCGTAGCGGTCGCAGAGTTCGGTCATCCGGTCGTGCAGGACCATCAGGGTCATGCCGAGCCGTTCCTCCTGGTCCTCGGTGAGGCCGCCCCGGTCGACGCGGTGCAGGGCCTGGCGTTCCATCAGCTGGCGGAGCAGTTCGACGATGGTGAGGACCAGGCGGACGAGGTCCCGCTCGACCGTGTCGGGGTCGGTGCGCAGCCGCCGGGCGACGGCTCCCGGGCCGGCCCGCCCGGCGGACGGCGGGGGCAGGTCCTCCGCCCGCGCGGGGAGCAGGGAGAACGCGCGGCTCGCGGCGTCGGCCACCTCCCGGAGGCGGTCGCCGTGGGGGGCGCCGTCAGACCGGGGGTCCGGGACCGTCATCGGTTCCGCCTCCTTCCAGGGATGTTCCTCCCGGTTCCAGGGACTCCAGGGACGTCCGCTCGGGCAGCTCCAGCGCCCACTGCTCGTCCATCTGTTCGCGTACGGCGACGATCACCGCCCGCAGCGACACCCGCACCAGGTCGATGTCCGCCACGCTGAGGACGAGGTCCCCGGTGAGGACCACACCGCCGCTCAGGAGCCGGTCGAGGAGGTCGATCAGCGCGACCTGCCGCCCGCTGATCGGGCGGTCGTCGTCGGCGTACACATCAGGGCCGTCGGGGTCGCCGTACATGCTCAGGACCGCTCCTCGTCGCTGTCGTCGGCCTCCTCGCCCACCGGCCTGCGCCGCTTGCGCGGGGGCTCGGCCGGGCGGCTCTCGCTCCGGCTCGCCTGGCTCGCCTTACGGCCCGTGGCCCGGCGCTCGGCCGATCCGGCCGGTCGCGGCTTCCGCGCGGGCAGCTCCGGCGGCGCCTCGACGCGTTCGCGCAGCTCTCTCACCTCGGCGCGCAGGCGCTCATTCTCGTCGGCGAGCGAGCGCCGGCCGTCGGAGCGGGACGCGCGGGAGGACAGGGCGGGATCGTGCTCCCACCAGTCGATGCCGATCTCCTTGGCCTTGTCGACGGAGGCCACGAGGAGGCGCAGCTTGATGGTGAGCAGCTCGATGTCGAGCAGGTTGATCTTGATGTCCCCGACGATCACGATGCCCTTGTCGAGCACGCGTTCGAGGATGTCGGCGAGGTTCGCGCTGGAGCCCTGACCGCCGCCGTACGGGTACGGGCTCCGCGTCGGCGAGGGAACGGGGGAGTCGGACGGGGTCACGGCTCGCTCGACCTCCTCCTCGACCGCACCGGTTCGTCGCCCTCGTCGTCCTCGTCCTCAGCCTCCTCGTCCCCGCTCGGCTCCTCGTTCTCGTCCTCGTAGCCGCCCTCGTCCTCGTAGTCGTCCGCGGCCTCGTCGTCGTCCTCCCACTCGCCTTCCTCGTCCTCGTCCTCCGCGCGGGGTTCGTCGTCCTCGTCGTCCCGGTCGTCGTCGTACCGGTCCTCGTCGTCCTCGTCGTACCGGTCAGCCGCGTCGTTGCCGTCCTCGTCCTCGTCCTCCTCCTGCTCCTGGACCTCTCCGTCGCGGATCTCGCCCCGCCAGCCGCCGGTGGCCTCGCCGCGCATCATGACGAACGTGCGGTACAGCTTGAGGTCGAGGCGGGCCCGGCGGCCCTGGGCCCGGAAGAGGCCGCCCGTCTTCTCGAAGAGCCCCTTCGGGAAGTACTCCAGGACGAGCAGCACCTTGGTGAGGTTGTCCCCGAGCGGGTGGAAGGTGACGACGCCCCTGGTGGTGGCCTTGTCGCCCTCGGAGGTCCAGGCGATGCGTTCGTCGGGTATCTGCTCCGTGATGGTGGCGTGCCAGTGCCGGTTCGACTTGGCGACCTTGACGTGCCACTGCGTGGCGACCTCGTCCTTCTGCTCGACGCCGACCACACCCTTGGCGAACCGCTGGAACTCCTCGAACTGCGTCCACTGGTCGTACGCCTCACGCACCGGAACGCCCACGTCGATGTCCTCGATGATGGTGTGCCCCTTGCCGCTGCCGCCCGAGGGATCCTTGCCGTGGCCACCCTTGGAGAGGGCCTCCTTGGCCTTCTCGGCGACGCCCCCCGCCTTCTCGGCGACGCCCCCCGCCTTCTCGGTGACCTCCCCGGCCTTCTCGCCGACGGTGTCCTTCGCCTTGCCCGTGACACCCTTCGCCTTGTCGACCAGCGCGTCCTTGGCATGGGACGCGGTCGATTTCACCGCTCCCGCGCTCATGTCGCCCAGCTTGCGCGCGCCCGTGCCGAGGCCGTGGCCCACGCCCTGGAGCATCACCGAGAGCCGGGCCTGGATGTAGTCCTCCAGCTCCTCCTTCAGCCGGCTCGTGCCCGCGTTGCCGTTCGCGTGCCCGTTCCCGCCGGCTTCCTCGTCCTTCCTGCTGAGGGTGCCGGTACCAGCCGAGCCGCCTTTCGCCGTTCTGCCCTCAGCCATCGCCCTGCCTCCTCGACCGTGAGCCGCTGCCGCTCTTGGAGCGGCTCACGGCGGCGGTCTTCTTCGTCGCGCGCGGTGCGCTCTTGCGGGCCGTGGACCCGCCGCGCGAGGTCGTCGAACGTCCGCCGCTCCTCCGGGCGGCGGTGGTGCCGCCGGACCGCTTGGCTGGCCGCTTCCGGCCCTCCCCGGCCTTCTCGTCCTCCCCGGCCTTCTCGTCCTTCCCGTCGCCGTCGCCGTCGCCGTCGGCGTCTTCGGCCTCGGCCTCGGGATCGGGATCGGCGTCGGCATCCGTGTCGGCATCCGTGTCCGTGTCCGTGTCGGTTTCCGCCTCCGCCGCGTCCTGCGCGCCGTTCCCCTCGCCCCGTTCCCGCAGGCCCGCGGTGCGTTCGTGCAGGGTTCCGGCCAGGCTGTCGGCCTTCGACGACAGCACGGAGGTCGCCGCGGCCTTGCCCGCGCCCGTCAGTTCGGTGCGGATCTGCCGGGTGAGGTCGCCGAGGAACGGGGCGTCGATCGCCTTGCCCAGCTGTCCGGGTCTGACCTGGGAGCCGGCCAGCAGCGCCCCCAGGCCGAGGGCGAGTTTGGCCTTCTTCGTCCGCCCCAGCAGGTACCCGCCGAGGACGGCGGCGCCGATCGTGGCGTTGTTCATGACTGTGCCTCTCTCTGCTGCTGGAGCCGGTAGGCGCTGATCTCCTCCAGCCGGTGCAGCAACTCCTCCTCGCGCCGCGCGAACTCCTCCTCGCCGACCTGCCCCTCACTCCGCGCGCGCTCCAGCCGCACCAGCTCCTCCTGGACGGGAGCCGGGTCGTAGTACTCGTCCTCGGCGGCCTGCCGCACCTTGTCGACCACCCATCCGACGCCCCGCACGGGAGCGAACGGCAAGGTCAGAATGGTTCCGACCAGTCCCACCACAGCGCCTCCTCATCAGGGAACGCGTCAGACGAAGCTGTACGGCGGCAGCGGTCCGCGCAGCCGCAGCTCCACCCCTTCTCCCAGGGCCTCGGCCAGCTCCCCGCCGGCCTCGGCGAACTCCTCGGACCGCTCTCCGTCCACCAGGAAGGAGGCGCTCACGAAGTACTGCTGGGACGGCGGCGAGAGCTGCTCGGCACGGGCGTACGGCCGCAGCGCGGCCAGGGCCTCCTCGCCCAGCGCCTGCTGCCGGGCCTGTACCTCCCCGGCGACGAGTTCACCGAGGGCGAGGCGGTCCTCGTACGTACCGCCGCCCTCGCGGATCGTCTCGTTCAGCTCCCGGGCCTGCGCGGACTCCGTCAGGATGGCGCGCAGCAGGGTGTCCTCGTCCGCCACGCCCTTGACGTTGAACTCCGCGCACCCGGTGAGTTCGTCCAGGCTCCGGGAGTAGATCTCCGCCCGCTCCCGGAGCAGCGCCTCGACGGCGGACTCGTCCTCGGCGACGAACCCGAAGCTCAGCGGGAGGATGGTGCCGTCGGACCAGAGCTGTTCCTGGACCTCGTGATGGGCCTCCACGTCCCGGCGGCTGACCGAGAGCACCTCGGGGGCCTCGCTGACGACGGCGCTCAGACCGGCGCTGCTGACGGTCCGCAGCTCGGCGGGGTCCTCGCCGACGCCCCTGACGTCGTCCAGGCCCAGCGGATGCGCCTGCTTGGTGATGGCGTAGACGTACACCGACATCGGCTCGCTCACTCCTCACGCTCTCGGGAGGAACGGCGGCTCGCGCCGCGCTCGGAGCGCACCCGCTGCCTCTCGCGGCCGGACTCGCGGTCGTCGTCGCCGCGCCCCTTGTGGAGCGAATCGGTGACGGCCTCCACCGCGCCCGTCAGGGCCCCCTTGCTCTTGCCCTTGGCGCCGGACTCGACGGAGTCCCCGACGATGTCCGTCAGCTGGGAGGGGGCCTTGCGTCCCGCTTCCAGGTCAAGCCGGTTGCACGCCTCGGCGAAGCGCAGGTAGGTGTCGACGCTGGCCACCACGACCCGGGCGTCGATCTTCAGGATCTCGATGCCCACCAGGGACACCCGCACGAACGCGTCGATGACCAGGCCCCGGTCGAGGACCAGCTCCAGCACGTCGAGAGGTTCCCGGAGCCACCGCCGCGGGCGGCACCGGCGCCGCCCTCGCTCTGCGGCACCACAGTCACGATCTCTTCCCTTCCGGTACGGGAAGCCGTACGCCGGAGGGCTTTCGGGGCGCGGCCGTGTCGAGGGCCACCGGGTTCCGCGAGGCGGGTCAGCGGTGGCCGCGACCTCGGCGGCTCAGCGGGAACCCCGGTCGACCTGTGCGCGCGTGTACCGCCGGCCGCGCTCGTACGCCAGCAGCTTGCCCGCGGGATCCAGGGCGACCCGGTAGGCGGCCATCACACTGGTCGTCTGCGGGACGCGCTCCAGTTCCAGGACCTCGACCTGGGCCTCCCAGCCCTCCTCGGTCGGCTTCAGCGCGGAAACGGACTCGGGAGCGCGGCCCAGCAGCTCGGCGAGCTGCTCGACCGCGTTCCGCATGGCCTCGGGCGCGGAGACGCGTTCCTCGGCGGGCTCGGACTGCCCCGACGAGGAACGGCGCTTCTCCGACTCCCGGCCGTTCATCACTGTCACCTCTTGTCCGTATACCCATCATCGACCTTTTAAGCGGCATATGTGAATTTCTCGGGCATCGGGTGCCTTCAGCCGGGTGCTTTCAGCCGGAGGTCGCGTCGTCGGACGGTGCCAGACAGCCGTCGGACGGTGTCAGACAGCCGTCGGACGGTGTCAGATACGTGTGCAGCCGGCCCGCCCCCTCCAGCATGGCCGCCGTACGGGCGGTCAACGTGGTGTGACGGGTCGTGACCGCGGTGCGCAGGGCCTCGGTGCCGCCCTCGTCGCGCAGGTCCTCCAGGACGGGGCGGATCTGGTCCAGGAGGTAGTGGCTGCGGCGCAGGGCGAGGATGAAGCGGGCGTCGCGCACCTCGTCGGGGGTGTAGTGGCGGTAGCCGGTGCCGCGCTCGCGGCGGGGCGCGAGGAGACCGGCGGCCTCCCAGACACGGAGCGTCGAGGTGCGGACCCCGAGCAGGGCCGCGACCTCCCCGATCAGCAGGTCGGTGCCGGGGACGTCCTCCTCGGGCGGCTCCCCGGCCGACGTCCGCAGCGCCTCGGCGGTCGCCCGCAGCGCCACCCGCTCCGTGTGCAGCGCCGCGTGCGCCTCGTCCACCAGCGCCAGCGCCCCCGGCACGTCCCCCTCGTGCACGGTCCGCATGATCCGGGTGGCCGCCACCGCCCCGTACCCCTTCGACAGGGCCCGGTACGTCAGCAGGGCGCGCCGGTGCGCGTCCCCGAAGACCCGGTACCCCGACTCCGTGCGCGGGACCGGCGGGAGCACACCGGCCGCCTCGTAGTTGCGGATCTGCTGGGTGGAGACGCCACACAGGCGCGCGAGGTCGACGGGGCGCAGGCGGGGCGGGCGAGGCCGGTGCGGCATGCGGGACTTCCTCGTCGTACGCCGGTCCTCGCCGCCCTCTTCCCGGACGTCAGTCCTCGCTGTCCTTCTTGTCCCGCTGCTCGCCCTTCTCCTGCTCCTGGCGCCTCAACTCCTCCTCGCGGCGGCGGAGGTCGGCCTCCCAGCTCTTGAGCAGGGACTCGTCCTTCTTGTTGTCCTCGGCGAGGGACTTCAGGAACTCGGGGTTGTCGTCGGGGGCGACGTACTCGGTGCGATGGTTGCGGTGCCACTCGGAGGGCGTGCGCCCGCCCGCGGGGCCGCCCCGCAGCTTTCCGGCGGCGAGCCAGGCGATGGGGCCGACGATCCAGAAGAGCAGGATGATGAAGACCCAGGCGATCTTCGGCAGGTGCTTCGCCTCGTCCTCGGGGGTGTTGAGGCAGTCGATGAAGGCGTAGATCGTCAGTGCCAGCGGCACGAGGTACATCAACACCCTGAGCATGGAACGGCCCCCTGGAAGCGGTGGTGGTGACATCGGGGCAGTGCTCGGGGCCCCGTGACGGGGTCAGGGTAGCCCCTCGGGGATACTTGACCGCATGGCTTACGACGATCTTCGCTCCCTGCTCCGCGCACTGGAGCGCGAGGGCGATCTCAAGCGCATCAAGGCCGAAGTCGACCCCTACCTGGAGGTCGGGGAGATCGTCGACCGGGTCAACAAGGCCGGCGGCCCCGCCCTGCTGTTCGAGAACGTGAAGGGCTCCTCGATGCCCCTCGCGATGAACGTCTTCGGCACCGACCGCCGCCTGCTGAAGGCCCTCGGCCTGAAGTCGTACGGCGAGATCAGCGAGAAGATCGGCGGTCTGCTCAAGCCCGAGCTGCCGCAGGGCTTCGTCGGGGTGCGCGAGGCGTTCGGAAAGCTCGGCGCGATGACGCACGTCCCGCCGAAGAAGGTGAAGGCGGACAGCGCCCCCGTGCAGGAGGTGGTCCTCCAGGGCGAGGACGTGGACCTGGACCTGCTCCCGGCCCTCTTCACCTGGCCCAAGGACGGCGGCTCCTTCTTCAACCTGGGCCTCACCCACACCAAGCACCCCGAGACCGGCGTCCGCAACCTCGGCCTCTACCGCCTCCAGCGCCACGACAAGCGCACCATCGGCATGCACTGGCAGATCCACAAGGACAGCCGCAACCACTACCAGGTGGCGGCGAAGAGGGGCGAGCGGCTGCCGGTCGCCATCGCCTTCGGCTGCCCGCCCGCGGTGACGTACGCCTCCACGGCCCCGCTCCCCGGGGATATCGACGAGTACCTGTTCGCCGGGTTCGTCTCGGGCAAGCGGATCGAGATGGTCGACTGCAAGACCGTGCCGCTGCAGGTGCCGGCGCAGGCTGAGGTCGTGATCGAGGGCTGGCTGGAGCCCGGCGAGATGCTTCCCGAGGGCCCGTTCGGCGACCACACCGGCTTCTACACCCCGCAGGAACCGTTCCCCGCACTGAAGATCGACTGTGTGACGATGCGGAAGCGGCCGCTGCTGCAGTCGATCGTGGTCGGCCGCCCGCCGACGGAGGACGGCCCGCTGGGCCGGGCCACGGAGAGGTTCTTCCTCCCGCTCCTGAAGATCATCGTCCCGGACATCGTGGACTACCACCTCCCCGAGGCGGGCGGCTTCCACAACTGCGCGATCATCTCGATCGACAAGAAGTACCCCAAGCACGCGCAGAAGGTCATGCACGCGATCTGGGGCGCCCACATGATGTCCCTGACCAAGCTGATCGTGGTCGTCGACTCCGACTGCGACGTCCACGACCTCCACGAGGTCGCCTGGCGGGCGCTGGGCAACACGGACTACTCCCGCGACCTCTCGATCGTCGAGGGCCCCGTGGACCATCTGGACCACGCCTCCTACCAGCAGTTCTGGGGCGGTAAGGCGGGCATCGACGCGACGAAGAAGTGGATCGAGGAGGGGTACACGCGGGACGGGGGCTGGCCCGACATGGTCGAGTCGGACCCGGCCACGGCGGCGCTCGTCGACCGCCGCTGGAAGGAGTACGGCCTGTGACCAGCGCCTCCGCCGCGATCCCGCAGCCGGGGCGCACCAAGGCGTTCCTGCGGCTGGTGATGATCGAGCACTCGATCTTCGCGCTGCCCTTCGCGTACATCGCCGCGCTCACCGCCATGTTCCGGCTGGACGGCAACGTCCACTGGGTGCGGCTGCTCCTGGTCACCGTCTGCATGGTGGGGCTGCGCACCTTCGCGATGGCGGTCAACCGGATCATCGACCGGGAGATCGACGCCCGTAACCCGCGTACGGCCCACCGTGAACTGGTGACCGGGGCGATGTCGGTCCGGCACGCGTGGACCGGCGCGCTGATCGCCGTCGTGATCTTCCTCGGCTCGGCGGCGCTGCTGAACCCGCTCTGCCTGGCCCTGGCGCCCGTCGCCGTGATCCCGATGGTGGTCTACCCCTACGGGAAGCGATTCACGAACTACCCCCAGGCCATCCTCGGTCTCGCCCAGGCCATGGGGCCCGTCGGTGGCTGGCTCGCCATCACGGGGGAGTGGTCGTGGGAGGCGGTCGTCCTCGGCCTGGCGGTCGGCATCTGGATCGGGGGCTTCGACCTGATCTACGCCTGCCAGGACATCGACTCCGACCGCGAGTCCGGCGTGCTGTCGGTGCCGGCCCCCTTCGGCGTCCCGGCGGCGGTCTGGTCGGCACGGGTCTGTCACGTGCTGACGACGGCCCTGTTCGCCTGGTACGCGGTGCTCACGGACGCGGGTGCGTTCCTGTGGCTGGGGCTGGCGATCGTGGCGGGCGCGTTCGTGTACGAGCACACGATCGTGCGTCCGCACGACCTGTCGCGCCTGAACCGGGCGTTCTTCTCGGTCAACGGGTTCATCGGGATCGCCCTGTTCGTGTGTGCGCTGCTGGATCTGTTGGTTCGCGGCCTGACCCTCTGATTACCGTCGGCCTACCATCGAGGGCAGGACCCCAGGGAGGCCAGCGTGACCGTCTCGGGCATTGACCGCCTGCACTCGCAGCTCAGCAGGCTGGAGGACATGTTCCCCGGCTATCTGACGGAGATTGTCGAGGGCAGCATCGTGATGAACCCGGTCAGGCCGTTCCACGGGAAGACGATCCTGAGGGTGTCAAGGGACCTGGAGGATCAGCTTCCGCCGACCTGGGCACTGGTCAGCGACGTGGCGTTCCCGTTCGACGACGCCAACGAGTTCTGCCCGGACATCGCGGTCATCCCGGCGGAGGCGGAGGCGGAGAACCGCAGCTCGTATCCCGCCGACCTGATCGAGTTCGTGGCCGAAGTGGTGTCGCCGGAAAGCATTCGCCGTGACTACGAGATCAAGCCCCGCCGGTATGCCGCCCTGGGCGTCACCCACTACGTGATCCTGGACCCGCTCCAGGGCCACGCCGTCACGATGTGGAACCCCGGCCCTGACGGCTACCGGGGCCGCGACACCATTCCCTACGGCCCTGACCTGACCCTCGACACCCCCCTGGGCAAACTCACCATCGCCACCGGCCGGCTCCCCGTGGACCCGAAGGCGCGCCCTACGCGGTGAGCGCCGTGCGGGGTCCACGCCGGCGGAACACGAACGCCGCCACCACCCCCGCCACCAGCCCGATCAGGTGCCCCTGCCAGCTGATGCCGGTCTCGTTCGGGGCGATGCCCGCGAAGATCGCGCCGCCCCAGACGGCCGCGACCAGGACACCCACCGCGACTCCCAGCAGCCGGCGCTCGACGAAGCCGGTGACGACGAGGAAGCCGAAGAGCCCGAAGACGACGCCGGAGGCACCGGCCGTGTTCGTGTTGTCGGGGGACACGAGCCAGACGCCCAGCCCGTCCGCGACGATGATCAGCGCGCAGACGGCGGCGAAGCGCCGCAGACCCCCGAGCGCCGAGAGGAACCCCAGCACCAGCAGCGGCACGCTGTTCGCCGCGACATGGCCGAAGCCGAAATGGATGAACGAGGCGGGCACGACATCGGCCAGCTCGGGCACCGAACGGGGGACGATCCCGAAGTCGTCCAGCGCGTGACCCGTCGCCACGTCGATCACTTCGAGCAGCCACAGCAGCGCCACCCAGCCCACCATCAGCTTGGCCGCGGCCTTCGCCCGGTCCCCGTGCGACCACTCCCGCTCGGGACTCAGTGCCCCGCGCATTCCACCCGCCATGTCCGGCCCCCGCCTCGACTCGACTCGTCCCTCCAGGAAAACGGTCATGCCCCCTTGACCGGTTCCCGGCCCGCGGCGCCGGATAGGCTCGGGGTCGTGAACCCAGTCAAGCCAGGGAAGACGCCGCGTACGCCTTGGATCGTAGGGGTGTCCGGCGCATCCGGCACCCCATACGCCGCGGCCGTGCTGCGCGCGCTCCTCGCCGCCGGCGAGAGCGTCGACCTCGTGGTGTCCCGGGCCTCACGGCTCACCCTGCTCGACGAGACGGGCATCTCCTTCCGGGACGCCCACTGGCGCGAGGACCTGCGGGAATGGCTGGCCCGCGGCGCCGACGGCAAGCCCGGCACGTTCGCCGTGCATCTCGACGACGAGCGCGTGCGGTACTGGAGCGCCGGGGACCTGGCCGCCGGACCGTCCTCGGGCTCGTACCCCGTCAAGGGGATGCTGGTCGTGCCCGCGTCGACCGCGTGCGTCGCGGGCGTGGCCCTGGGGCTCTCCAAGGACCTGCTGCAGCGGGCGGCGAGCGTGACGCTCAAGGAGGGCCGCCGCCTGGTGGTCGCCGTACGCGAGACCCCGCTCAACGGCCAGACCCTGCGGCACCTGGTGACCCTGGACGAGGCGGGCGCGACCGTACTGCCCGCGTCCCCGGCCTTCTACGCGGGAGCCACGCACATCCAGGACCTGGTGGACTTCGTCGCCGGACGGGTGCTGGACGCGGCGGGCGTCCCCCACACCCTGTACCGGCGCTGGGAGGGCGAGGTGGGCGGCGCGCGCCCCGCGCACACGACCACCTGAGCGCCCCGCACGCTCACCCCTCGCGACGCACGACCCGTACGACCCGCACGACCAGACGCATCACTCACCCACGACCGCACGCATCACTCACCACGCAACTCTTCAGACGCAACTCTTCAGCGGAAGGCAACCGATCGCATGGACGCGGTGGACAGGCAGCTCATCCAGGCCCTGAGGGAGAACGGCCGGGCCTCCTACGCGGAGCTGGGACGCCTCGTCGGTCTGTCGGGACCCAGTGTCACCGACCGCATCAACCGGCTGGAGGCGGCCGGGGTCATCACCGGCTATCGCGCCACCGTCAACGCGGCCTCCCTCGGCCTCGGCGTGACCGCGCTCATCGGCATCTCCCTCTCCGACGCCGCCGACCACGAGGACGTGGCGACGCGCCTGCGGGACCTGGCCGAGATCGAGGACTGCTGGTTCATCGCGGGCGACGACTCCTTCATGCTCAAGGTGCGCGCCCCCGACGTGGACGGCCTGGAGAAGACCATCCGCCGGCTCTCCGGCACGAAGGGCGTCTCCCGGACCCGTACGACGATCGTGCTCTCCACCAAGTGGGAGAACCGGGTCGGTGAGCTGCCGGAGGAGGAGCAGTAGGGCGGTGCACGTAGGGTTGAGCGGCAAGTCGGTCCAACGGTCGGTCGGTGAAAGGTGTGGGCATGGACGTCGGGCTCAAGCGTGAGCTGGAGGAGAAGGTCCGCTCCGGCGAGCGGCTGACCCGCGAGGACGGCATCGCGCTGTACGAGTCGGACGACCTGGCCTGGCTGGGCGGTCTGGCGCACGAGGTGCGGACGCGGAAGAACGGTGACGTCGTCCACTTCAACGTCAACCGCCACCTGAACATGACCAACGTGTGCACGGCGTCGTGCGCGTACTGCTCCTTCCAGCGCAAGCCGGGGGAGAAGGACGCGTACACGATGCGCATCGAGGAGGCGGTGAAGCTCGCCAAGGCGATGGAGGGCGAGAACCTCACCGAGCTGCACATCGTCAACGGGCTGCACCCGAACCTGCCGTGGCGCTACTACCCGCGCTCCCTCAAGGAGCTGAAGGCCGCCCTCCCGAACGTCTCGCTGAAGGCCTTCACGGCCACCGAGATCCACCACTTCGAGACGATCAGCGGCCTCACCGCCTCGGAGATCCTCGACGAGCTGATCGACGCGGGCCTGGAGTCGCTGACGGGCGGCGGCGCGGAGATCTTCGACTGGGAGGTCCGGCA
The DNA here is from genome assembly GCF_029167005.1 of Streptomyces sp. VNUA24. Classification (NCBI taxonomy): domain Bacteria; kingdom Bacillati; phylum Actinomycetota; class Actinomycetes; order Kitasatosporales; family Streptomycetaceae; genus Streptomyces; species Streptomyces sp. VNUA24. The sequence continues at coordinate 4,854,762 of NZ_CP119143.1, read as the reverse complement.
GCACATCGTCGACCACCGCACCCACTGGGAGGACTGGTCGCGGATCCACCGCCTGGCGCACGAGAAGGGGCTCAAGACCCCCTGCACCATGCTCTACGGTCACATCGAGGAGCCGCGCCACCGGGTGGACCACGTGCTGCGCCTGCGTGAACTGCAGGACGAGACCGGCGGCTTCCAGGTCTTCATCCCCCTGCGGTACCAGCACGACTTCGTCGACATGCAGGACGGCAAGGTCCGCAACCGCCTCCAGGCCCGCACCCAGATGGCGACGGGTGCCGAGGCCCTGAAGACCTTCGCGGTCTCCCGCCTTCTCTTCGACAACGTCCCGCACGTCAAGGTCTTCTGGGTCATGCACGGCGTCCAGACGGCCCAGCTGGCGCTGCAGCACGGCGCCGACGACATGGACGGCTCGGTCGTCGAGTACAAGATCACCCACGACGCGGACAACTACGGCACGCCGAACAAGCTGACCCGCGAGGACCTGCTGGACCTCATCCGCGACGCGGGCTTCCGCCCGGTGGAACGCAACACGCGGTACGAGATCATCCGCGAGTACGAGGGCCCGGACCCGGCCCGCAGGGAGTCCCCGCAGCCGATGCGGGTCTGAGAGGCCGCAGGCGCCCCTGAAAAGCACGGGGCGCAGCCCCTGCTTTTCAGGGGCGCGGGGAACTGCGCGAGAAGCCCCACCGGGCGGACGTGTGGGGGCGAGGGGCGCAGCCCCTCAAGGATGGGACGGGTAGGGGCGGCGGGGGCGAATCCCTCTTGAGGCGAGCCGCACGTAATGACTACGGTCACCCCATGCCCCTTACGTTCCACCTGGACCCGCCCCTCACCCCCACCCTCCACGAGAACATCCTCACCCTCTGGTCGGACGTCTCCAACGCCGGCGGAGCCGTGGGCTTCGTCCCCCCGGTCACCCCGCAGGACATCCGCCCGGAACTCCTCAAGCACCTCACCGCGATGGCGGACGGCAGACACCGCCTCCTCCTCGGCCTCGACGCACACGGCACCCCCGCCGCCACCGCGTTCTTCGCCTTCAACACCCACCGCCTGATGACCCACTGGGTCTGGCTCTACACGGTGATGGTCCACCCCGCCCACCAGGGCAAGGGCTACGGCCGCGCCCTCATGGCGGCGGCCGAGTCCGCGGCCCGCGGCTTCGACGGCATAGACGCCATCCGCCTCACCTGCCGGGGCGGCCACGGCCTGGAGCACTTCTACGCCTCCTGCGGCTACAAGGAGGTCGGCCGGGTCCCCGGCGCCATCCGTGTCGCCCCCGGGGACCACCGCGACGACATCACGATGCTCCTGCCCCTGACCTGAGCCCCGGCAACCCCCGTGCAAGATCGCACGCCGACCGTGCTTCACTGGAAGGCGCCCTTCGGCAGACGCGCCCCTCGGCAACGTCCGGAACGGAAACGGAAGAGTGGATTGAGATGCTCCGCTACACACTGATGCGCCTCGGTATCTTCGCGGGCTGCTTCGTGGTCGTCTGGGGCCTCGTCTACCTCGGCGTCGCGCCGCGCGGCCTCGGCTCCTCCAACGGCATGTGGATGATCATCCTCGCCCTGCTCGTCTCCGCGCCGATCAGCTTCGTCGCCCTGCGCAAGGAGCGCGACCGGGCCTCCGAGCGGATCGCCCCGCGCCTCGACCGCTCCATCGACCGCGTCAAGTCCAACCTCGCGGCCAACCGCAGCCAGGAGGACGAGGCCGACGACGACGCGCGGACGCCGGTGGCGGCCGAGACCGCCGGGCCCGCCAAGACGGCCGAGCCCGCCAAGACCGCCGAGCCCGCCAAGACGGCCGAGCCGGCGTCGGGCCAGGCTTCGTAGAGTCCCTCCCCGCCGCCCGGACCGTACGCTTGCCCGCATGGGTGCTGTGAAGAGCAAACGGATGCCCCGCGCGGTACGCGAACAGCAGATGCTGGACGCGGCGGTGCGGACCTTCGGGCAGCGCGGCTACCGGGCCGCGTCGATGGACGAGATCGCCGAACTGGCGGGCGTGTCCAAGCCGTTGGTGTATCTGTACCTGAACTCCAAGGAAGACCTCTTCACCGCCTGCATCCGCCGCGAGGTCACCGCGCTCACCACCGCCGTACGCGCCGGCGTCGATCCCGAGCTGCCCGCCGACCGTCAACTCTGGGAAGGGCTGCGCGCGTTCTTCACGCACACCGCCCGCAACCCGGACGCCTGGGCCGTGCTGCATCTGCAGGCGCGTACGCACGGCGAGCCGTTCGCCGCCGAAGTGGCGGCGATGCGGGAGGAGATGGTGGCGTTCGTGACCGGGCTGATCCTGGTCGCGGCCCGCGAGGCCCGGCGCGATCCCTCGCTGCCCGAGCGGGAGGTGGCGGGCCTCGCCGAGGGCCTCGTGGGCGCCGCCGAGGCCCTGGCGGCCTGGGCCAACGCGACCCCCGGCATCACCGCCCGGCAGGCCGCCGCGACCCTGATGAACTTCGCGTGGGCGGGCCTGGGCGACCTGATGGAGGGCCGCCCCTGGGCTCCGCCGCCCGAGGGGGAGCCCGGGGAGTAGCGACCATCGTCACCCGCGGCCCGGTGGGGGCTGGTCGCGCAGTTCCCCGCGCCCCTGAAGACACAGGCCCTGCGGGCCTGAAAAGCACAGGGCGCAGCCCCTGCTTTTCAGGGGCGCGGGGAACTGCGCGAGAAGCCCCCACCGGGCCGCGGCCGAACAGCGACCTCCTACGCCGCCCCCCACTTCCGCAGCGTGGGTGCCACCCGCTGCCGCCCCACCCGGTACAGCGACTTCGCCCCGCTGCGGGCCACCCGCCGGACCACGGCCTTGACCCGCCCCGCGTCACCCGCGGCGAACGTCCCCGGCAGCGGCCGCCCCTGCTCGTCCAAGCCGTGCCGCACGAGGAGGTCGCCCAGGTAGAGCCCCGCGCGCTGGGGCGTGTAGTAGGGCCGCAGCGGCGGCAGAACGGCACCGGCGCGCAGCGCGGCGACACGGGCGCGCGCGGCGGCGTACGGCTCGGACTTGCCGATGCCCTGCGCCCCCGACCAGGCCGGGTCGGGCTGCGGCAGCGCCCCCGCGTCGATGTCGTCCCAGGAGGCCAGGCAGCCGGAGTGCAGGAAGTAGTGGTTGCCGTGCGCCTCCCGGACACCGAAGTCGGTGAGGATCGCGGTGGGGATGCCCCGGTGCATCGACTCCAGCGCGGCCGTCGAGCTGACCGTCACCAGCAGATCCGTACGGTCCAGAACCTCGCCCATGTTGCCGTAGACGAGCCGCAGGTTGGGCGGCACGGTGTCGGCCAGCTCCTCGACGAGGAGCTGGTACGGGTCGGCCTCGACGTGGGTGGTCGCCTCCCCCGGCATGCTGCGCAGCTTGATCAGCACCTCCCGGTCGGGGTGCAGACGGGCGTGCGCGGCGGCCCGTTCGAGGAGCGCCAGCCGCGCGGCCTTGCCCTTCGGCACGGACGGCTGCACCGCGAAGGTCAGCGTGAACGGCCGCTCGCCGGCGGCCGACGGCAGGTACGGGTCGCCCCCGAGGAACGGCAGCGCGCACTCCACGACCGTGTCCGGGTCGACGCCCACGCTCGTGAACGCCTTCCGGAAGCGGGCCGCGTCGTAGGCCGAGTTGGCGAGGACGAGGTCGCTGCCGGCGCGGGTCAGCAGGCCGTCGACCATCTTCTCGTAGACGACACCGACGTACCCGGTGACCGTGAGGGGCCGTCGCTCCCGCCCGTCCCACGCGAGCCCCAGGCTGTGCGTGAGCGTGAGGACCGTGCCGCCCAGCAGCGCCATCACGACGATGTCGGCGGCGGCCAGCTCCTCGTCGCCGACCAGCTCGGCGGCGGACACCTCCCGCCGGGTGTCCGGCACGATCCCGATCTCGGCGAGCTGCCGCTCGGTCGGGGTCGACCGGCCGCTCAGGAAGTACGCGTCGAGCGCGTGCCCGGGCGCGAGCTGCCGAGCCACGGCCGCACCCCACTTCCAGCGGGTGTCGGAGTCGGCGAGAACGGCGATGCGTCTGGGAGGCATGGCTCAGGGCCCTTCCTGGCGTGAATCGTCCGGCGCGCGCCCCGGTTCGGCATGTTCGCGCGGTGCGGAGAGATTAAGAAGAAATCCTGAGCGTCGGATGAGCGATTTCCCGCCGTGGAGGGGCCCGGCCGGTGCGGAAGCCGTGCGTCCGCCGCGCCGGGCGCCGCAACTGCCCCGGTTTGTCGGGCAGTTGACGAAAGAGAGCACCGATCCGCGTCGCCTCGGCGTCAAGAAGAGTTCGAGCGATGTTCACGTGTGCTCAGACAACGAGCGGGTACACATGACCGCTCACATGGACCCGCGGCCGGACCCCCGGTCGGCCCGGCGCCGTGGCGTCGCCGCCGCGCAGCTCGAAGCCGCCCCAGGTCTCTCCGTCGGCCGCGTACGTCACCGTGCCCGGCAGGGACACCGGGGCCCGGAACTCCGCGCGGACCAGGGTCGCCGGGGGCGTGCCGTGCTCGGCGAGGCAGCGGGCCACGGTCCACATGCCGTGCGCGATGGCCCGGGGGAACCCGAACAGGCGGGCGCCGAGCGGATGCAGATGGATCGGGTTGCGGTCCCCGGACACCGCCCCGTACCGCCGCCCGACGTCCCCGCCCCACCGCCACTCGACCACCCCGGGCAGCACCGGCTCCCCCTCCGACCCACGCTCCCGCCCGGGCGCCGCCCCGTCCCCCCGTCCGTGCCGGGCGAGATACGTGCTCCGGGACTCCCAGGCGACTCCCACCCCCACCCCGAAGCCGCCCTCCTCCTCGTTGCCGTCGCGCACCTCGGTCACCACCGTCGCCTCGGTGCCCCGGCGGTGGGGTGTCAGCCCGTCGACGTACACGGTGATCTCGTACTCCCCGTGGGCGGGCAGCCGTCGGCGTCGGGTGATCTCGATCGACGTGTGCACGAGTCCGAGCAGGGGCAGCGGGAAGGCGCGGCCGGACATGATGCGCATGGCCAGCGGAAAGCCGAGGACGTGCGGGTACGTCAGCGGGACGGCGTCCTCCCCGGTGGGGAACCCGCAGACGCGCTCGTACGCGGCGAGACGCGCGAGGTCGATCCGGACGCCGGGCAGGAGGAGCCGCGGGAACCCGTCGGCGGTCCCGGCCGGGGAGTCCGCGCCCGCGAGCGCGCGGCTCTTGCGCGGTGAGCGGAGGGCGCCCCTGGCCAGCGCGGGGCCGAGGGCCGGTGGGGCGGCGAGGACGTGCGTCGGCTGCATCGGACGGTCTCCCCTTCCTCGCGCCGGGCTCCGCTCCCCGCGCCGGACCCGCTTCTTACTCATCAGTCAGGTTACCCGAGGTAAGAGCTGGGCAGACCTCTCCGGGCCCGGTGGACATGAACGACCCTCAGGTAACTTGGCACCCCCTTGACCTGCACAGGTACCGCGCGTCGGCGGTCCGTGACACTGCACATCCCCGGCCCCGTTCCACCTCCGGACCATCGCTACACTCACACGCACCTCACACACCAACCCCGTACGATCCGGGCACAACGAACGCCCAGGAGCCGCCCGTGTCCAGCCTCGAACACACCGAACCCGCGCCGGTGGAGCCCGAGTTGAAGCGGCTGGACGGGACCGTGCGGGAGGCGTACGTACCCGCGCTCGCCGAATCGGCGGCCTACGGCTCCCTCGCGGACATCCCGTTCGACAACGCGACCCACGCGCCCGACTCGGTCGTCCTCAGCCGCAAGCGCGGCGGCGGGCCGGCGGACGGGAACGCCGACGGGGACCCGGACCGGGAGCGGGGTGCCGACGCGGGCGACGGCGAGTGGCGGGACGTGACGGCGGCCGAGTTCGCCGCCGAGGTGCTGGCGCTCGCGAAGGGCCTGATCGCCGAGGGGCTGATGCCGGGCGACCGTATCGCGATCATGGCGCGGACGACGTACGAGTGGACGCTGCTGGACTTCGCGGCCTGGGCGGCGGGCCTGGTGACGGTCCCCGTCTACCCGACCTCCTCCGTCTTCCAGACCCGCTGGATCCTCCAGGACTCGGGCGCGGTCGCGCTGGCCGTGGAGACGACGGGCCAGGCCGCCGCCCTCGGCCCCGAACTGGACCGCATCCCCGACCTGCGCCACATGTGGGTCTTCGACAAGGGCCACCTCGGCCGGCTGGCCGAGCGGGGCCGGGACGTGTCCGACCAGGAAGTCGCCGTACGGCGCGGGGTGCTGGGCCCCGACACCCTCGCGACCCTCATCTACACCTCGGGCACCACCGGCCGCCCCAAGGGCTGCGCCCTCACCCACGGCAACTTCTGCGCCGAGGTCGACAACGCGATCGACCTCCTCTACCCGATCTTCCGCGCGAAGACGGACGAGGAGGCGTCCACCCTCCTCTTCCTCCCCCTCGCCCATGTGTTCGGCCGCATGGTGGCGATCGGCTGTATGCGGGCGAGGGTGCGCCTCGGCCACTCGCCGAGCTTCCGCACCGAGGACCTGCTCGCCGACCTCAAGTCCTTCCGCCCGACCTTCCTCCTGGTCATCCCCTACGTCCTGGAGAAGGTCTTCAACACGGCCCGCGCCTCCGCCGAACGCATGGGCCGCGCCTCCTCGTACGACAGGGCCGCCGCCGTGGCCCGCCGTTACGGCGAGGCCCTGGAGGCCGAGCAGCACGGCACCGGCCCCGGCCCCTCCGCCTTCCTCAGAACGGCCCGCACCTTCTACGACCCCCTGGTCTACCGGCGCATCCGCAAGGCGCTGGGCGGCAGGGTCCGTTACGTCATCTGCGGAGGCAGCCCCCTCGGCCGCCGCCTGGCCGCCTTCTACGCCGGCGCGGGCATCGACGTCTTCGAGGGCTACGGCATGACGGAGACGACGGCGGCCGTGACGGTCACCCCGCCCAATCTGCCCCGCCTGGGCACGGTCGGCCGCCCCCTCCCCGGCACGCGCGTCCGGATAGCCGCCGACGGCGAGATCCTCCTGCACGGCGGCCAGATCTTCCGCGGCTACTGGGACCCCCAGGCCGGCGGAGTCGTCCCCGCCGGCCCCGACGGCTGGTTCGCCACCGGCGACATCGGGCGGCTCGACGACGAGGGGTACCTCACGATCACCGGCCGCAAGAAGGAGATCCTCGTCACGGACAGCGGCAAGAACGTGGCCCCGGCCCCGCTGGAGAACTGGCTCCGCTCCCACCCCCTGATCGCCCAGGCCATGGTGATCGGCGACCGCCGCCCCTACGTCACCGCCCTGCTGACGCTCGACCCCGAGGGCATCACCCACTGGGCCCTGATGAACGCCAAGCAGGACCTCCCCCTCGACCACCTCGCCACGGACCCGGACCTGCGAGCCGTCCTGCAGCGCGCGGTGGACGAGGCCAACCGCCTCGTCTCACGCCCCGAGTCCATCCGCAGGTTCACGATCGTCCCCGGCGGCTTCACGGAGGAGGAGGGCCACCTCACCCCGTCGATGAAACTGCGCCGGGAGGTCGTGGAGCGCTCCTTCGCGGACGAGATCGAGGGGCTGTACGAGAAGTAGTCCGCGCCGGGGGCGACGCCCGCGGGACGGACCTACATCCCGGCGGCCGGGTCACCCTCCCCCAGCCCGACCCACCAGTGCCCGTCGTCCTTCACCAGCAGCAGCTCCTGCTTCTGGCCGGTCCTGTCGTAGGTGAGCCGGACGGGATTGAAGTAGTCCACGACCCCCTCCTCCACCAGGACGTCGACGTGCCCGCGCGCCCCCTCGCCGAACTCCCGGACCTGCTCGTAGGCGGCGCCCCGGGGCTCCTCGTACGCGGGCCCGGCCAGCTCCGTCAGCCCTTCCACATCACCGGCCTTGAGCCGCTGCACATAGGCCCGCACGACGGTGTCGACCTCCTCGGCCGTCTCCGCCACATCGGGGTACTCGGACTTGGCGGCCCGCACGGTCACATCAACCGTCGGCGCCCCGGCGAGCGAGTACGGCGCCCGGAACCAGTTCGCCCACACGACCGTCCCGACCCCGAGCACGACGACCAGCCCACCCCAGCCCAGCAGCACGCCCCGCCTCTTCAGTGACCCCACGACCCACCCCGTTCCGTTCCGTTCCGATCCGTTCCGACCAGTCGGCCGATGCCGACCCTCCCTAAGAGTCGTGCCGGCCGGGGGAGGTTGTACGGCCCTGACGCATGCCCAGGCCAACGGCCTGTCGTACGCGCGGACACAGCCGATACCGTGCGGTCGCATGGACCGAAGACGCATGACACGGATGTTCTCCTCTCCGTGGGGCCGGCTCTACACGGCAGCCACGCTCCTGGCCACCGCGCTCTGGATCTGGTCAGCCGTCCGGACCTTCGGAGAGCCGGGCTACCGGGACCCCTTCGCGGACCACCTGTCCTCCGCCGGCTGGGTCGTCTGCCTCTCCGGCTTCGTGTTCCTCGGCCTGCACGAGCGCCGGCTGCGGAGGCGGCGGGGCGAGGCCGAAGCCCTGGACGCACGGCGGGTGCTGGACGGCATCCGTTCCCTGCCCACCTCGGCCAACGGCAAGGTCGCCCTGGCGTTCGCCGCGCTCGGCGTGGCCGGGTGGATCTACGTGGGGGTAGGGGTGCGGCTGCTCGGCTGGGACATGCCACTGTTCCCGCCCGGCGACGACGGAGAGCTGGTCGTCCTGGCCGGGACGGTCGCCTGCGCCACCGCCGCGATCTTCGTGGCCACGCACTTCAAGGAGCGCCGCTGACCCGGCCGACCGACGTCGCGGACAGCTCGGCGACCACCTCGTCGTCCGCGTCCCCCTCACCGGAGGGCACCGGAACGAACCCCAGCGAGGTGTACAGGCGCTCGGCGGCGGTGTTCTCCGGGTGGTACGACAGGCGCAGGACCGTGCAGTCCGGACGGTCCGCCAGCCAGTGCAGCAGGGTCCGCGCCACCGCCCGCCCGACCCCCCTGCCCTGCTCGGCACCGTCGATCAGCATCCCGCCGACCCAGTACGAGCCGTCCTCGTCCCGCCCCCACATGACGTGCCCCACCACGGTGTCGTCGGCGCGGACCGCGAGCGAGTTCCACACGCCCTCGCGGAGGGACAGCAGGAGGTATCGAGCGGCCAGCGCCGGAACGTATCGCCGCTGGCCGTCCAGGGGAGCGACGTCCGCGACGGCCCGCCAGTTCTCGTCGTCGACCTCGTGCAGGGCGATCCGCCGCCCCATCCCGTCCACCAAGCCTTGATCGATCATGCGGGAAGGCTACGGTCGGACCGGCCGGTGAGGAAGGCGGTTCGCGAGGGAGGCGGTTCGCGAGGGAGGCGGTTCGCGAGGGAGGCGGTTCGCGAGGGAGGCGGCCGGGGGACGGGGGCCCGTTGATTCCCCGGCCCGGTTCGGGAACGTCCCCTCGTCCCGTGCCGTCCTAACGTGCGCGGTGTCACACCGGGGGAGGCTGACAGCAGTGGAGTCGGGGACTGATCTGCCGGGGCGTGGCGGCGCCCCCACGGGCGAACGCGGACCCGGTACGGAGGGCGGGGGCACGGGCCGTCCCCCGCGTCCGCGCGGGCCGGTCGCGGCCGTCATCGCCCTGCTCATCGTGGGCGTGCTCGTCGCCGCCGGGGTGTACATCGCGAACCGGGACGGGACGACCGGTGCGTCCCCGGGCCACGGGCCCGCCTCCTCGGCGGCCGACGGGTCCTCGGGCGGCGCCGACGCGAGAGACGGGGCGAACGAGGTCACGGTCCGTGTCACCGCCGAGGACGGCGGGAGCTGGGTCTCGGCGAAGGACGCGGCCGGCGAGCTGCTCTACGAGGGACTGCTCCGGCGGGGGGAGGCCAGGACCTTCTCCGCCGAGGAGTCGATCGATCTGGTCCTCGGTGAGGCGAGCGCCCTCCGCCTCGTGGTGAACGGGAAGAAGATCGACGGGGACTTCTCCGCCGGCAAGGTCACCCGACTGACCTATACGAAGGACGACTGACTCTCCGCGCCCCCGAAAGCCCCGGCACCGGGAAAAGGCAGGAGCCCCTGCGCCGAAAGGCAAGGGGCTCCTTGGGTACTGCGATCAGACGTCGTCAGAGGGGCATCCCTCGATCAGACGGGCGTGACGTTCTCCGCCTGCGGGCCCTTCGGGCCCTGCGTCACGTCGAAGGAGACCTGCTGGTTCTCCTCCAGCGAACGGAAGCCGTTCGCGTTGATGGCGGAGTAGTGGACGAAGACGTCCGGGCCGCCACCTTCCTGGGCGATGAAGCCAAAGCCCTTTTCGGCGTTGAACCACTTCACGGTTCCGGTAGCCATAAGCCCTCCTTGGGCCCAAAGGGTTGCCCTGCTCCAGAACCCTGCAAGTGTGAAAACAAGATGCCGCACAACTGCATACGTCTGAAAAGACGAGAGCCCGCGGTTACATGCTCCGCAGGCTCTGTACTGCAAGGGAAACCAAACTGCAACTTGCGGCGAGCCTAGCACGCGGGCAGGGGAATGCAATAGAGGGCAAGATCACGTCACCCGGATGTTTGATCGGTGCGACTCGGGGGTTGACGCATCGCCTCTTCCGTACCACCGGCCCCACCGGCGACACGCCGCCGAAAGCATTGACACGTGAAGGGCGTCCGGTGTCGGGAGCGCCTCCGGGCCCCCGGAGCCCGCACCGTACCCCATGAGGGCTAGCCTCGCGATGTGGACAATTCTCGCAACCGGCCGCGCGTCGGCCACATCCAGTTCCTGAACTGCCTGCCTCTGTACTGGGGGCTCGCGAGAACGGGCACGCTCCTCGACTTCGAGCTGACCAAGGACACCCCCGAGAAGCTCAGCGAGCAGCTGGTGCGTGGCGACCTCGACATCGGGCCCATCACGCTCGTGGAGTTCCTGCGCAACGCGGACGACCTGGTCGCCTTCCCCGACATCGCCGTCGGCTGCGACGGGCCGGTGATGTCCTGCGTCATCGTCTCCCAGGTACCCCTGGACCGCCTGGACGGCGCACGCGTCGCACTGGGCTCCACCTCGCGCACCTCCGTACGCCTGGCGCAGCTGCTGCTGGCCGAGAGCGTCGGCGTGCGGCCGTCGTACTACACCTGCCCGCCCGACCTCCCGCTGATGATGCAGGAGGCGGAGGCGGCGGTGCTGATCGGGGACGCGGCGCTGCGGGCCAATCTCCTCGACGCGCCGAACTTCGGCCTGGAGGTGCACGACCTGGGTGCCATGTGGAAGGCGTGGACGGGGCTGCCGTTCGTCTTCGCGGTGTGGGCGGCGCGGCGGGACTACCTGGAGCGGGAGCCCGAGGTCACCCGCAAGGTGCACGAGGCGTTCCTCGCCTCCCGCGACCTGTCCCTGACCGAGGTGGCGAAGGTCGCCGAGCAGGCCGCCCGCTGGGAGTCCTTCGACGAGCGGGTCCTGGAGCGGTACTTCACCACCCTGGACTTCCGCTTCGGCGAGCCCCAGCTGAGCGCGGTCGCCGAGTTCGCGCGGCGGGTCGGTCCCACCACGGGATTTCCGGCGGACGTGAAGGTCGACCTGCTTTCCTGAACATTTCCCCCGGAGTTCCCGGTGAAGTTACGGGAATTTCGTTTGACGAATTCCACGGTCCATGGCATCTCCCGCGGACCGGCCGCCGCGGCCCGCATTCCCCTTCGGGCGTACGGCACTACGCTGCTGGGGAGTCGTGCGCCGGGACGAGTTCGTACGGGGGAACCCACGGGGTGGCGCGCGAGAGACGTACGGGGGAGGTGCCGCCCATGCAACCGCTCGATGCCGGCGAGCCCACGGTCGTGGGGCCCTACCGGCTGCTGGGCCGGCTCGGGTCCGGCGGGATGGGCCGTGTCTATCTGGGGCGCAGCGCGGGCGGCCGTACCGTCGCCGTCAAGATCGTGCATCCGCACTTCGCCCTGGACGAGGAGTTCCGCGCGCGGTTCCGGCGCGAGGTCGACGCGGCCCGCCGCGTGGGCGGCTCCTGGACGGCCCCGGTGCTCGACGCGGACCCGGAGGCGTCCGTCCCCTGGGTGGCGACGGGCTACGCGGCCGGCCCCTCCCTCGCGGCGGCGATCGCGGACGGCGGGCACCTGCCGCCGCACTCGGTACGGGTCCTGGGCGCGGGCCTGGCGGAGGCGCTCTCGGCGGTGCACGCGCTGGGCCTGGTCCACCGTGACGTGAAGCCCTCGAACGTCCTGCTCACGGTGGACGGCCCCCTCCTCATCGACTTCGGCATCGCCCGCGCCACGGACGGCACGGCCTCGCTCACCTCCACGGGCGTGTCCATCGGCTCCCCCGGCTACATGTCCCCCGAACAGATCCTCGGCAAGGGCATCACCGGCGCGGCGGACGTCTTCTCCCTGGGCGCGGTCCTCGCGTACGCCGCGACCGGGCAGTCCCCCTTCCCCGGCGACTCCTCCGCCGCCCTCCTCTACAAGGTCGTCCACGAACCGCCGCTGCTGGACGGTCTGGAGGGTGACCTGCGGGACCTGGTCGAGCGCTGTCTGGCCAAGGACCCCACCGGCCGCCCGGGCCCCGACGAGATCGCCCGCACCCTGGCCCCCGAGGGCGCGGCCCGTCTGGTGTCGGCGGGCTGGCTGCCGGGGCCGCTGGTGGAACAGGTCGGCCGCAGCGCCGTCCAGGTGCTGAACCTGGAGGCGGCGGCGGACGTCCCGTCCGGGCCGGTGGGGTTCAGCAGCCCGTCGGTGGCGGGGGGCCCGACCGGTGACGGGCCCGCCGCGAGCGGGGTGTTCGGTCCGCCACCGGTGATGTCGGCACAGGCATCACCGGTGGCGCAGGTGTCGCAGGCGGCACCCGCTTCGCCCGAGACGTATGTGCCGGGGCAGCGGACCGAAGGGGCGGTGGCGGACGCGGTGCCCCCGGTGCCCGGCAAGCTGTCGGTGAGCGTGGCGGCCACGTCCACGGCCGCCGCGAACGGGCGCGGCCGGAGGGTGAGTTGCTCGGTCGCCCTGGCGATCGCGGGAGTCTTCGCGCTGGTGGGCGTGGGCATGCTGGTCGGGCCCGGGACGCTGTGGAACCGGGAGGAGAAGGGCGACGCGGCGGGCAAGGTGCCGTCGGCCGAGGCCAGTCCGAGCGGCAGCGGCCGGGACACGGAGGCGCCGGGGGACGCAACCGGCGAGCTGCCCAGGAAGTATCTGGGCACCTGGGAGGGCGACGGCTACGCCCTCTCCGGTAGCCTCCCCGCCGGCACCTTCACCGTCACCCTCGAACAGGCCGCGGTGGGCGGGACGTTGGGCACGTTCCGCTCCGTCGACCTCCTCGGCGGCACCTGCGACGACAAGCTCGTGCTCAAGAAGGTCACCGAGAAGAACATCGTCGCCACGAGCATCGCCGACACCGAGAACAACCCCGGCACCTGCACGACGAACACCCACGAGATCACCCTCACCCCGGTCGGCAAGGAACTCGACTACACCTCGACCAACGCGGACGCGGGCAGACCGACGGCCCGCCTGGCGAAGGTGGAGTAAGGCAGTCCGCGCCCCTGGACGGCAGAGGGCGTAGCCCCTGCCGTCCAGGGGCGCGGGGAACTGCGCGACCAGCCCCCACCGGGCGGACGTATGGGGGTCGAAGGGGCGCAGCCCCTGGAGGATGGGACGGGTAAGGGCGGCGGGGGCGACAACACGGCGAGAACACCCCGGTTCACCCCCACCCCGCCCCCTCATAGGCTGCCCCCGTGGATCCGGACCCCTGGCTGATCGCACTCACCCTGGCCGCCACCCTCTGGGGCGCGGCCGCGGGCACCCTGCTCCCCCGCCCCGCCTACCGCTTCACGGCCGACGAGGACACCCCCTGGCACCACGCATGCCCCGCCGGTCACCCCCTCACCGGCCCGGCCGGCGGCTGGCTGGGCCCCGCACGCTGCACCACCGTCCCCACCGCCGCAGTCACCCCCACCGCACCACCCGCGACACCCCGACCCCCCACCTGCGCCTACGGCCCCCGCACCCCCGCCGTCGCGACCCTGACCGCCCTCGTCTGCGCCTCCCTCGCCCTCGCCACCGGCCTCCGCCCCGAACTCGCCGTATGGCTGCTCCTCGCGCCCCTGGGCGTCCTGCTCGCCCTCGTGGACCTCGGCGCGCAACGCCTCCCCGACCCCCTCACCCTCCCCTTCGCGGGCCTGGCGCTCACCCTGCTGGGCGGGGCCGCGTTCGTCCCCGAGCACGCGGGGGAGTGGCGGACGGCGGCCTACGGCGCCCTCGCCCTCGGCGGCTTCTACTTCCTCTTCTTCCTCATCCGACCCGTCGCCCTCGGCTTCGGCGACGTGAAACTGGCCGTGGGCCTCGGCGCCGTCCTCGGCTGGTACGGCTGGGGCGCGCTGTACCTGGGCACGTTCGCCGGCGCGCTCATCGGCAGCGCGTTCACCGTGGTCGTGGCGGTCCGGGGCCGTGCGGTGCGCGGGCAGCTGGTGGCGCTGGGGCCGTTCATGATCGCCGGGGTGTACGTCGCGCTCCTGCTGGAGGCGTACGCGGCCTGAACGGGCCCCCGTTCCCGGGTCGTCCACAGGCGGACGGGCTGACGTCGGGTGAGGCCCGGCCCTGGCGTAGGCTGGCTTGGTCTGTTCAACCCTTACGAAAGGGACGCTCCCGGTGACCGAGAAGGCCGACCTCCAGTCCGTTCTCGACCGTGCCGCCGTGGGCGGGCGGATCACGCCAGAGGAGGCGCTCGACCTCTACCGCGACGCCCCGCTGCACGCGCTGGGCGCCGCCGCCGACGCCGTCCGCCGACGGCGGTACGCGGGCACGGAGCACATCGCGACGTACATCATCGAGCGGAACATCAACTACACGAACGTCTGCGTGACGGCGTGCAAGTTCTGTGCGTTCTACGCCCCGCCGAAGGCCAAGGACAAGGGCTGGACGCGCGACCTCGACGACATCCTGCGCCGCTGCGCGGAGACCGTCGAGCTGGGCGGCACCCAGATCATGTTCCAGGGCGGACACCACCCGGACTACGGGGTGGAGTACTACGAGACGCACTTCGCCGCCATCAAGAAGGCCTTCCCGCAGCTGGTCATCCACTCCCTCGGCGCGTCCGAGGTCGAGCACATGGCCCGGATCTCGAAGGTCGGCGTGGAGGAGGCGATCACGCGGATCCACGCGGCCGGTCTCGACTCCTTCGCCGGCGCCGGCGCGGAACTGCTTCCCGAGCGTCCCCGCAAGGCCATCGCCCCGCTGAAGGAGAGCGGCGAGCGCTGGCTGGAGATCATGGAGATCGCACACAAGCTGGGCGTCGAGTCCACGTCCACGATGCTCATGGGCACCGGCGAGACCAACGCCGAGCGCATCGAGCACCTGCGGATGATCCGAGACGTACAGGACCGGACGGGCGGCTTCCGGGCCTTCATCCCGTACACCTACCAGCCCGAGAACAACCACCTCAAGGGCCGTACGCAGGCCACGCTCTTCGAGTACCTGCGCATGATCGCCATCGCCCGGCTGTTCATGGACAACGTCGCCCACATCCAGGGCTCCTGGCTCACCACCGGCAAGGAGGTCGGCCAGCTCTCCCTGCACTACGGGGCGGACGACCTCGGTTCGATCATGCTGGAGGAGAACGTGGTCTCCTCCGCCGGTGCCAAGCACCGCTCCAACCGCATGGAGATCATCGACCTGATCCGCAAGGCAGGCCGCGTCCCGGCCCAGCGGACCACGACCTACGAGCACATCGTGGTCCACGAGGACCCGGCGAACGACCCGGTCGACGAGCGCGTCATGTCCCACATCTCCTCCACGGCCATCGAGGGCGGCACGGCCCACCCCGAGCTGAAGCTGCTCAACGCCAACTAGGGCTCCTGTGCTGACGATTCACGCCGCCGACGAGGTGCGGCGCACCTGGGACGACCCGGAGCCGATCAAGGACGGCGCCGTCGTGGTGGACGGCGCCGTGGTCCGGGCCGTGGGGGCGGCGGACGCCGTCCGGCAGCGGTTCCCGGACGCCCGGGTGCGGCGGTGGCCCGGTGTCCTCGGGCCCGGCCGGGTGCACGAGGGCCCGCTCCCGCAGGCCCCGTCGCCCCGCGAACGCATCCACGAGGTACTGAAGTCGGGCGCGACGGCGGTCCTGGACCAGCACGCCGGCACCCCGGAACTCCGTGCGGCCGCCGAGCGCAACCACCTGGCCGTACTGCCCCGCCCGCACGCCCCGGCGATCGTCGAACTGGGCCGCGCGGACCTGGTGGCCTTCGACGACTCCGGCGCCTGCGTGGCCACGGTGTGCGCGGGGCGCCTGGTCCACCGCCGCCGCTGAGCCGCTGAGCCGCTGAGCCGGTGAGCCGCTGAGCCGGTGACGGGCAGCTCCGTTCCCGCCGTCAGGGGCGCGGGGAGAACGCCTTCCCGAACGCCCCGTCCTCCTGGTCGACCCCACTGCAGTCGACCAGCGCGTCACGTGCCGCGCCCCCGCACTCCCGATCGCGGAACGTCGCCCACATCGACACCCAGGCCACTCCCTTCTCCTCCGCGAACTCCCGTACCTGCGCCGCGTCCTCCAGGGTGAACGTCTCGTTGTCGACGTCGTTGACGCCCGGCATCGGGGTCAGCGCCAGCGCCCTCCACGCCGTCGACTCGCTCATGCCGAGGACCGCGCGCAGCTGCCGGTGCGCCGACTCGGCCGCCCGCTGCGCGTAGTCGCCCATGTCACCGTCGTACGAACGGGCGTAGTTCATCGTCATGATGTTGACCGTGGTGACCTCCACGTCCTCGGCGGCGGCCGAGTCGAGCAGGGCCATGCCGTGGTCGTCGAGGCCGGACGGCATGACGGGGAGGGTGAAGGTGACGGAGAGGCCGGGGCGGTCCCGCTGGAGCAGCGCGATCGCCTCGGAGCGCAGGTCGACGGAGGCGGTGTCCCGCAGCGCGTCGCCCTCGACGTCGAAGTCCGCCGCGGTCGACCCGGCCGCGTCCAGGGCCGCGCCGTACGCCGCGGCCAGCTCGGGCGCGCTGTCGCAGACCTCGGCCAGCTCCGGCCCCGAGGCGCCGCCGAAGGAGACCCGCGCCGAGGCCCCGGAGGCGGTGAGCGCCGTGATCCGGGACCTGACCGCCGGGTCGTCGACGGCCTTCGTGCCGTTCCACGCGGGCGTGCACGCGTGGCCGTCGGCGATCACGAACGCCAGGTGGTAGGCGGCGGCCGACCCGGCGTCGTCGAGGCGTGAGGCGTCGGTGGCGCTCACGTACGGGGCGTACTCCGTGACCGGCCCTGGGGCCGACGGGCCCGTGGCCGAACCGGCAGGGCCCCCGCGTGCGGACCGGGAGCCGTCGGTGCTCGCGGTGCAGCCCGCGCAGGCCAGGACCGCCAGACAGAGCAGTCCGGCGGCGGTTCCCAGGGAATTCCTCACGGTACTCACGAGGGAAATGAAGCACACCCGGCCGCGCTGCAACCGTGCTTCCGCGGAATTGCGGAACCGAAGCCAGGTCACGGAACGGTGACCGGCAAAGGGTTTTCCAGTAGGGCAAACACGGCCTTACCGGTGGCGTGCCCGGCCCTGAAAGCAAACCTCTCGTGCTTCGCAGTCGTTCATGGATTCTCCGGGAAAGCGGACGGGCCGAGGCGTCTCCTTCCGGAATCCCGCGGGAGAAGTCGGGAATTGCCCGACCCATGACCGCTCGCCGTCCGGAAGAAAGCGGGATAGGTCCGTCGGTGAAAATCCCGGCCCCCGTCAGCGCGCGACAGGGCCGGGTGCCGCGGGGGAGTCCGGGCCGTACTGCCACAATGGGGCCCGTGACCCGCGCATCTCTGGACAAGCAGCCGCACGAAGTCGCCTCGATGTTCGACCGCGTGGCGAAACGGTACGACCTGACCAACGACGTGCTGTCCCTCGGACAGGACCGGCGCTGGCGCAAGGAGGTCGCGCAGGCGGTCGACGCCCGCCCCGCCCAGAAGATCCTGGACCTCGCGGCCGGCACGGGCACCTCGTCCCAGCCCTTCGCACGGACCGGCGCGTACGTGGTCCCGTGCGACTTCTCCCTCGGCATGCTCCGGGTCGGCAAGGAACGCACCCCCTGGCTGCCGTTCACCGCGGGCGACGCCACGAAACTGCCGTTCAAGGACGACACCTTCGACGCGGTGACGATCTCCTTCGGCCTGCGGAACGTGCAGGACACCGACACCGCGCTGCGCGAGCTGCACCGGGTGACCAAGCCCGGCGGGCGCGTCGTGATCTGCGAGTTCTCCCACCCGACCTGGACACCGTTCCGGACCGTCTACACCGAGTACCTGATGCGCGCGCTGCCGCCGGTCGCCCGCGCGGTGTCCTCCAACCCGGACGCGTACGTCTACCTCGCCGAGTCCATCCGTGCCTGGCCCGACCAGGCGGGCCTCGCCGAGCGGCTCCTCAAGGCCGGCTGGGACAAGGTGGCGTGGCGCAATCTGTCGGGCGGGATCGTCGCGCTGCACCGGGGGTTCAAGGCCCTCTCCTAGGGCCGCGGGGCGCCCGCCGCACTCCCGTTTCACCCGTACGAGGGATGCCCGCGAGGGAATCCTGTTGACGGGAACCGGTCAACAGAAACTACCGTCCGTTGATACGTCGGCACGCGCCGGTGATGTCCCCCGACGCACCGGCGCTTTCCCGACCACGGCGCATCACGGCCCGAGTTCTCTGGATGACGGAGCGTTCCATGACGTCCTACTGCCCGCACTGCGGAACACCCGGCCCCGACGAGGCGCGCTTCTGCATGACGTGCGGCCGGGAACGCCCTCCGGTCCCGGCGGCGGCGCCCGGCACGGGCAGCGGCGCGACTCCGGCCCCACCGGCCGCCCCGCCGACGGTTCCTCCGACGGTTCCCCCGGTGGTCCCTCCGACGGCGGGGCCGCCCTCGGTTCCGCCGGGCGCCCCACCGCTCGGCCCGCCACCGCCTCCGCCTCCGCCCGAGTACGCCCCCGTCCCCGCCCGACCCTCGCCCCTCGGCGCCTTCCTCGGCCGGGCCTTCCGGGGCGACTGGGCAGGTTCGGCCCTGGCCGCGCTCTGGCCGGTCGGGCTTCTCCTGGTCACGGCCGTCGCCCTGGCCGTCCCGTCGTACGGCCAGGGCGACGGCGGGGGCGAGGAGGACTTCGTCGGCTTCGGCGACCGTCTCGCCCTCGCCCTCGCCGGCCTCCTCCAGGGCCTCGGCGGCGGCTTCACCATCTCCGAGTCCGGCGGCGGCGACTACGCGGGCGACTACCCCTCCACCGAGGGCGCCCTCGCCGTGTCCCTGGTCCCGCTCACGGTCACCGCCCTCTTCGTCGGGGCCCTCTGCATCGGCGTACGGCTGCTCCGCACGCGGCTGGCGACCCGGGGCGCGTACGGAGGCGCGTACGCGAGCGCTCACGGGAGCGCGTACGGGAGCGCTTATGGGGGTGTGCCGGGCGGCGGCACGTACCCCGGCGGGTACGGCGGCACGTACGCCGGGGTGCCCGGGGCGGCGCCCGCCGGCGGCCGTACCGCCGGGCTCGAAGCGGCCGTGCGGGTCACGGTGCTGGTGACGGCCGCCGTTCTCGTGCTCGCCCTGTTCGGGCAGCCCGAGATCGCGGTCGTCGAGGTCTCGACGTCGGTCTGGCGCGCGACCCTCGGCGCGCTGCTGCTCACCGCCGCCGTCTGCGTCGGTCTGCTGCAGCGCGACGACCTGGCGGCCTGGCTGGCCGTCCGCCCCGGCGCCCGGGCCCTGTTCCGGGCGACCGGAACGGCCGTACGGGCCATGGGGATCGTCCTCGCCCTCTGCTCGCTCGTCGCGTTCGTCGTCCTCGCGGCGAACGACGAGTGGCAGGCCGAATGGGACGAGGACCTCAGCCCGCTCCTGCTCGTCCTGCTCGTCCTGCCCAATCTCGCCGTCCACCTCCTCGGGCTCTCCTGGGGTGCGTCCGTCCAGGGCGAGGCGGGCCGTACGGGTCTCGGGGGCGGCTCGTCGTACGACGGCGACTCCTCCGGGGACTACGGATTCGCCGAGTCGAGCCCCTACGGCGGTGGCTACGAGCACCGGGCGTTCGGGCTCTCCGAACTGGGTGACGTCGTGAACTCCTGGGCGGTCGTGGGCGCGTTGACGCTGGGCGCGGTCTGCGCCCTGACCCTCGGGATCGTCGCGGCCCGCCGCTCCTCGGGGCGCGGCGAGCAACTCCTCGCCGCCGGTGTCTTCTTCGGGCTGTTCCTCCTGCTCGCCGGGGTCAGCGGCTTCGGCATGGAGGCGTCCGGTTCCGCCAGGGCGGAGTTCAGCAGCGAGTTCTCGGCCGCGGGCCAGGTGGACGTGGGTCTCGATCTCGCCGAGGCGCTGTTGTTCGGTCTCCTGTGGGTCTTCGGCGCGGCCTTCCTCGCGCCCCATCTGCTCCGGATGACGGGAGCGCGCACGGCGGTCCCCGCCCCGCCGGTCCCGGCCGTGCCCGGCGGCGGTCCGACGGTCCCCGGGGTCCCGCACCAGCCCTCCGTGCCGGCCTCGACCCAGGTCACGGCCCCGGTCGCGGCGGCGTACGAGCCGCCGCTCGTCGAACTCGGCCACCGGTACCAGCAGCCGCCCGCGGCCCCGGCCGGGCCCCGCGGCCGGGCGCTCGTCTGGATCGTCACGATCGTCGCGGCCCTCGTGATCGGCGGGGGAGGGGCGGCGGCGATCCTGCTCTGGCAGAGGTAGCGCAGAGGTGGAGGGGCCCGGAGGGAAGTGGCGGCGACCCGCGCCCTGCGGGGGCGCGGGGGCCGCCCCGGGCCCCGGAGGCGCACGCCGGGCTACCGACGTGCCGCGAAGGGGTCCCCCGGCTCGTCCAGCGCCCTGCGCAACCCCGGCGGCGGCCCGCCGTGCCGGGGTTCGCGCACCCCGCCGCCGTCGTCGCCCGACTCGAACCACACGGTCACCGCGGCCCCGCGCGGCACCTTCACGCCCGGCGGCGGGTACTGCCGTACGACGTGGTCCACGGCGGCGAGTCGGAGGTCGGGCCGGTCGGGCGCGACGAGGGTCAGCCCGTCCGCCTCGGCCGTCTCGCGCGCGTCCACGGCCATCAGGCCGACGAACCGTGGCACACGCACTTCGAATGACTTGGGTGTTATGCGCACAGATGTTCACCCCCAGCGGTACCGGCAGAGTAGCCGCCGAGCGGGCCCGACCGGAAGCGCTGCGTGGCAATCCGTGGTAAATCGCTACGCTGGGTGACGAGTTGACGAAATCCCGAACAGGGAGCCCCTCAGACGGCTCCCCTCACAACGCCAGCCGGTAGCAGTGCCCCTCCTGCCGGGTGACCGGTGTCGTGTACGTCTCCGCCAGCTCCATGCCCAGCCGCCGGGTCACCGCTATCGACCGCTCGTTGCGGGCGTTGACCATCGCGACGACGCTGCCGACGCCCGCCGCGCGCACCCGCTCCAGGGTCTGCGTGGCGGCGGCGGTCACATACCCCTTGCCCCAGTGGCCCCGCGCGAGCCGCCAGCCGATCTCTATCTCCCCGGTCGGGCCCCACTCCCGGGGCCACGGCTGGGCGCCGGTGAAGCCGATGGCCCGGCCCTCCTCGTCGAGCATCGTCCACAGGCAGAAGCCGTGTTCGGCGTCATGGCGGCGCTGGCGCGCGGTGAGCTCCTCGTAGACGGACAGCTCGGCGCCACGGCCGCCGTGGAACTCCATGACCTCGGGATCGTCGAAGATCCGGTGCCAGGCCAAGGCGTCCTCGTCGGTGGGGACGCGCAGCCGTACGTCGGGCAGAGCTCGGTTCACAGGGGCAGCCCTTCAGCCGATGATCGGTACCGCTGAATAGACTGCCCATGTCCGACCCCGGTCGGCACATGTTTTCCGGCCGTCCGGTTCCGCCGGCGGCCGGCAGGCTTCGCTCCGCACCGTCTACTTCTTGGGGAGAACCCGTCGTGACCGAGCCCCAGCCCCTTACCGAACACACCGCCGATGTGATCGTCGTCGGGGCCGGGCCAGCCGGTTCCACCACCGCGTACTACCTGGCCAAGGCCGGCCTGGACGTACTGCTGCTGGAGAAGACCAGCTTCCCGAGGGAGAAGGTCTGCGGCGACGGCCTCACCCCGCGCGCCACCAAGCAGCTGGTGTCGATGGGCATCGACATCTCCGAGGAGGCCGGCTGGCTCCGCAACAAGGGTCTGCGGATCATCGGCGGCGGCGTCCGCCTCCAGCTCGACTGGCCGGATCTCGCCTCCTACCCGGACTACGGACTGGTCCGCAAGCGCGACGACTTCGACGAGCAGCTCGCCCGCCAGGCGCAGAAGGCGGGCGCCCGGCTGTACGAGCGCTGCAACGTGGGCGCACCGGTCATCGACGACCGCACCGGCCGGATCACCGGCGTGCACGCCAAGCTCGGCGAGGAGAAGCGGGAAGTCACCTTCCACGCCCCCCTGGTGGTCGCGGCCGACGGCAACTCCACCCGCCTCTCCCTCGCGATGGGCCTGCACCGCCGCGAGGACCGCCCGATGGGCGTCGCCGTCCGCACGTACTTCACCTCCCCGCGCCACGACGACGACTACCTGGAGTCCTGGCTGGAACTGTGGGACAAGCGCGGGCCGGGCGAGGACCGTCTCCTGCCCGGTTACGGCTGGATCTTCGGCATGGGCGACGGCACGTCCAACGTCGGTCTGGGCGTCCTCAACACCTCCGCCGCCTTCAAGGAGCTGGACTGGCGCGACGTGCTGAAGGCGTGGTGCGCGTCCATGCCCGAGGAGTGGGGCTACACCCCCGACAACATGACCGGGCCCATCCGCGGCGCCGCCCTCCCGATGGCCTTCAACCGCCAGCCCCACTACACCAAGGGCCTGCTGCTGGTCGGCGACGCCGGGGGCATGGTGAACCCGTTCAACGGCGAGGGCATCGCCTACGCCATGGAGTCGGGGCAGATCGCCGCCGACGTCATCGTGCAGGCCCACGCCCGTGCCACCCCCGGGCAGCGCGAACTCGCCCTGCAGCGCTACCCGCAGGTCCTCAAGGACACCTTCGGCGGCTACTACACTATGGGCCGCGCCTTCGTGAAGCTCATCGGCAACCCGAAGATCATGAAGCTCGCGACGCAGCGGGGTCTCACCCACCCGCTGCTGATGAAGTTCACCCTGAAGATGCTGGCCAACCTCACCGACCCCACCGGCGGTGACGCGATGGACCGCATCATCAACGGCCTGAGCAAGGTGGCCCCGAAGGCGTGACGCCCGGTCCGTCCCGACCGGGGTGTGCCGGGCCGTCCCGGAGCACCCCGGTCGGGACGGTGTCACCCGTCGGCCGGCGCCCGGTCACGTACACGCGCGTGCGGAGGTGTACCGGCCCCGGACGCGGGAACCCGTCAGGCGCGACGAGAGGGCCCCGTGGCGGCGGGAGCCGTCCCGTACTCCCGTGCGGGGCGGCGGCGGCCCTGTGGGGCTCCTGGGGCCTTTCCGAGGGCAGCCCGGAGGGCCGCTTCCCCTCGGGGGGAGCGGCCCTCTCGAAAAACGTCGGGGCGACCGCGTGCGGGCGGTGCCTCAGAGCACGCGCACCGCGCCCGTGGCCGGGTAGCCGGAGAGGTCCTGGATGACGACGCCCTTGGAGGGGTTCGCCGCGTCCAGGTACTGGCCGTTCCCGATGTAGACGCCCACGTGGTACGCGGAGCCCTTGGCGCCCCAGTACAGGATGTCGCCGACCTGCAGGTTGGACAGCGAGACCTCGGTGCCCTGCATCGACTGGTCCTGCGAGACCCGGGGAAGGGACACGCCGACCTGCTTGAAGGCGGCCTGCACCAGCGAGGAGCAGTCCCACGCGTTGGGCCCGGTGGCGCCCATGACGTAGGCGTCGCCGAGCTGCGCCTTGAGGAAGGCGATGACCGTGCCGACGCTGCCACTGGCGGGCGCCGTCGTCGTCGTGGTGGTGGTCGACGAGTTGGTCGTCAGGGTGGTCCGCTCGCTGTCGCGCGCGGCACGCTCGGCCTCGGCCTTGCGCTCGGCCTCGGCGGCGGCCTTCTTGCGGGCCTCTTCCTTCTTCGCCTTGACCAGGTCCTTCTCGGCCTGCTTGGCAGCCTGTTCGGCGGCCGTGTCACGCTCGGCCTGCAGCTGGTAGTCGGCCGCCATCGCCTGCGTGGCGTCCGCGGACTGCGCCGCCTGCGTGGCCAGGTCGGCCGTGAGGGTGGGCAGTTCGAGCGTCTGCGTCACCGGCTCCGCCGCGAAAGCCGACGTGGACGCGCCGGCCACTGCCACGGTGCTGAGAACGCCACCGGCGACTCCGGCGCGCATCGCGATCGAGGACGCGTTGCGGCGGGGTTTCCGGTGGCTGCGTATGTGAGCGGTGTGGGACATGGGTACAAGCGGTACCAGCGACTCCTCCATACCTTCAAGAAACGTGTGCTGCGCCACAGTTGTTCAACGGAGGCCCCAAATTCCCTGTGCGTCACTCTTTATTGACGCCGTAACGGGCATAGCGGACACCGGCCATCATGCCTGTGATCATGCACTTTCGTGAATACGTCCGAATTGCCCTGCGCTTACCATCGATCGCAGCGAGTGGCCAAGGCTCGTTGATTTGATCTCGCCGTGATGTGGCACAGGTCACAGAACTGTCACCGCCGACGCGGCGTCCCGCGCGCAGGGCGTCCGCCCCCGGCGCTCGTGAACGCGTGCACGCGTCCACATCCGTGCCCGGGACTCCCTCCGGGGTGTGAACGCCGCGCTCTACCAAGCGACCCCGTCCAGCACCAATTTGCATGCAGCGGAAATCTCTTGATATGGAGACGACCCTCGTGACCAGCGGTAACGAACGAAAATGTCACTTCTGGTGATCAGTCTGGCGCTTCCGGTATGAAGATCGACGGCCCTCCGACTCCATGATCCACCGTCAGGTGGTGGAGATCACAAACTCGGTGCTGTACCCCGTGTCGCAGATCACAGACCGGCAGGCATAGGATGCGGGGCAGTTGGGCTTGTGACCTGCTTCACATGTTCGCGATCTTCGTCGGGACGGGCGGAGTTCGTGGGACCGGTGGGGCGGTGATCAGGGCCGACGCAATCCGCCAGCAGTCAGTGCCGACTGAGAGGAGCGAGGAGCGGTGAACGCCTATGCGCCCATCCTCGTACTGGGAGCCCTCGGGGCAGGCTTTGCGATCTTCTCCGTGATCATGGCCTCGCTGATCGGCCCGAAGCGCTACAACCGGGCCAAGCTCGAGGCTTACGAGTGCGGGATCGAGCCCACCCCCACGCCGGCCGGCGGAGGGCGTTTCCCCATCAAGTACTACCTGACGGCGATGCTCTTCATCGTCTTCGACATCGAGATCGTCTTCCTCTACCCCTGGGCCGTCACCTTCGACGCCCTGGGTGTTTTCGGGCTCGTGGAGATGCTGCTCTTCGTGCTCACCGTCTTCGTCGCCTACGCGTACGTCTGGCGCCGCGGCGGCCTGGAATGGGACTGAGGGGCCTTTAAGCCATGGGACTCGAAGAAAAACTGCCGAGTGGTTTCCTGCTGACCACCGTCGAGCAGGCCGCGGGCTGGGTACGCAAGGCGTCCGTCTTCCCCGCCACCTTCGGCCTCGCCTGTTGTGCCATCGAGATGATGACCACGGGCGCGGGACGCTACGACCTGGCGCGCTTCGGAATGGAGGTGTTCCGGGGGTCGCCGCGCCAGGCGGACCTGATGATCGTGGCCGGCCGGGTCAGCCAGAAGATGGCGCCGGTGCTGCGGCAGGTCTACGACCAGATGCCCAATCCCAAGTGGGTGATCTCCATGGGGGTCTGCGCGTCGTCGGGCGGCATGTTCAACAACTACGCGATCGTCCAGGGCGTCGACCACATCGTCCCCGTCGACATCTACCTGCCGGGCTGCCCGCCGCGGCCCGAGATGCTGATGGACGCGATCCTCAAGCTCCACCAGAAGATCCAGACGTCCAAGCTGGGCGTGAACGCCGAGGAAGCGGCCCGCGAGGCGGAGGAAGCGGCACTCAAGGCGCTCCCCACCATCGAGATGAAGGGGCTGCTGCGATGAGCGACGCGAACGGGTCGAACGGGGTGAACCCCGAGAAGGATCTCGCCGCCTCCAACCTCCCCGGCCAGCGCGGCGACGGCGGTGAGGAGATCCGCGTCCAGCGCGGCATGTTCGGCGCGAACAACGGCGGCGACACCTCCGGCTACGGCGGCCTGGTCCGCTCCGTCCGGCTCCCCGGTGAGGCGAACCGCCCGTACGGCGGCTGGTTCGACGAGGTCGCCGACGAGCTGGAGGGCGCCCTGGAGGAACAGGGCCTGGTCCCGGAGAACGTGATCGACAAGACGGTCGTCGACCGCGGCGAGATCACCTTCCACATCGAGCGCGAGCACCTGCCGACCGTCGCCCGGACCCTGCGCGACGACCCGGCCCTGCGCTTCGAACTGTGCACCGGCGTCTCCGGCGTCCACTACCCCGGCGACAAGGGCCGCGAGCTGCACGCCGTCTACCACCTGCGCTCGATCACCCACAACCGGCTGATCCGCCTGGAGGTCTCCGCCCCCGACGCCGACCCGCACATCCCGTCGCTCGTCCCCGTCTATCCCACCAATGACTGGCACGAGCGCGAGACGTACGACTTCTTCGGCATCGTCTTCGACGGCCACCCCGCGCTGACGCGGATCATGATGCCGGACGACTGGCAGGGCTTCCCGCAGCGCAAGGACTACCCCCTCGGCGGCATCCCCGTCGAGTACAAGGGCGCCCAGATCCCGGCTCCGGACCAGCGGAGGTCGTACTCATGAGCACGCAGCACGCATCGGCGGAGTCCGCCGCCTCGGCGCGCGAGACCACCGAGGGCACCGTCTACACGGTCACCGGCGGCGACTGGGACGAGGTCGCCCAGACCGCGGCCCGGTCCGACGACGAACGCATCATCGTCAACATGGGTCCCCAGCACCCCTCCACCCACGGGGTGCTCCGGCTGATCCTGGAGATCGACGGCGAGACCGTCACCGAGGCCCGCTGCGGCATCGGCTACCTCCACACCGGCATCGAGAAGAACCTCGAATACCGCACGTGGACCCAGGGCACCACGTTCGTGACGCGCATGGACTACCTGACGCCGTTCTTCAACGAGACGGCGTACTGCCTCGCGGTCGAGAAGCTCCTCGGCATCGAGGACGAGATCCCCGACCGCGCCTCGATCATCCGCGTGCTCCTGATGGAGCTGAACCGGCTCTCCTCCCACCTGGTGTGCATCGCCACCGGCGGCATGGAGCTGGGCGCCACCACGATCATGATCTACGGCTTCCGTGATCGTGAACTCATTCTCGACATCTACGAGCTGATCACCGGCCTGCGCATGAACCACGCGTACATCCGGCCCGGCGGACTCGCCCAGGACCTGCCGCCCGGCGCGGTGGACCAGATCCGCGAGTTCGTGAAGAAGATGGAGAAGAACCTCCCCGAGTACGACAAGCTCGCCACCGGGAACCCCATCTTCAAGGCCCGGATGCAGGACATCGGCCACCTCGACCTGTCCGGCTGCATGGCCCTCGGCGCGACCGGCCCGATCCTGCGCTCCGCCGGCCTCCCGCACGACCTGCGCAAGGCGCAGCCGTACTGCGGGTACGAGACGTACGACTTCGACGTCCCGACCGCCGACACCTGCGACTCCTACGGCCGCTTCCTGATCCGGCTGGAGGAGATGCGCCAGTCCCTCCGGATCGTCGAGCAGTGCCTGGACCGGCTGCAGCCCGGCCCCGTCATGGTCGGCGACAAGAAGATCGCCTGGCCCGCCCAGCTCGCCCTGGGGCCGGACGGACTCGGCAACTCCCTGGACCACATCAAGAAGATCATGGGCACCTCCATGGAGGCCCTGATCCACCACTTCAAGCTGGTGACCGAGGGCTTCCGCGTCCCGCCGGGACAGGCGTACGCGGCGGTCGAGTCGCCCAAGGGCGAACTCGGGGTGCACGTCGTCTCCGACGGCGGCACCCGCCCCTTCCGGGTCCACTTCCGGGACCCGTCCTTCACCAATCTGCAGGCCATGGCGGCGATGTGCGAGGGCGGCCAGGTCGCCGACGTCATCGTCGCCGTCGCGTCCATCGACCCCGTGATGGGAGGCGTCGACCGGTGACCACCACCCCCGAGGGCGTCAGCCTGGGCATGCCCCAACTGCCCGCGCCCGACTTCCCGGACGACGTTCGAGCACGGCTGGAGCGGGACGCCGCCGAGGTCGTCGCCCGCTACCCGGACTCCCGGTCCGCCCTCCTGCCGCTGCTGCACCTCATGCAGGCCGAGGAGGGACATGTCACGCGCACCGGCGTGCGGTTCTGCGCCGACGTGCTCGGCCTGACCACCGCCGAGGTCACCGCCGTCGCCACCTTCTACTCCATGTACCGGCGCAAGCCGTCCGGCGACTACCAGGTGGGCGTCTGCACCAACACCCTGTGCGCGGTGATGGGCGGCGACGCGATCTTCGAGGCGCTCCAGGACCACCTGGGCGTCGGCAACGGCGAGACCACCGACGACGGCAAGGTCACGCTGGAGCACATCGAGTGCAACGCGGCCTGCGACTTCGCGCCGGTCGTGATGGTCAACTGGGAGTTCTTCGACAACCAGACCGTCGACAGCGCCAAGCGCCTCGTCGACGACCTGCGCGACGGGGCCGAGGTCGCGCCCACGCGCGGGGCCCCGCTGTGCACCTTCAAGGAGACCGCGCGGATCCTCGCCGGCTTCCCCGACGAGCGGCCCGGGGCCGTCGAGGCGAGCGGCGGCGCGGGCCCCGCCTCGCTGGTCGGCCTCCGCCTGGCCAAGGGCGAGACCGGACCCGCGCGCGTGGTCCACCCACGGGACGGCGGTCCGCAGGACGAGCCGCGCGGCAAGGTGCACGAGCCGTCACCCACCGAGCACCTCAGTTCGCACGACGCGCCGCAGGACACGTCGGCCTCGGACCCTGCCCACCCGGCCGGGCCTGCAGCCGAGGAGGGGGAGTGATGACGTTGGCACCCGAGATCAAGGGCACCAGCCCGGACAAGCTGCTCGCACCCGTGCTGTCGGCCTTCTGGGACGAGGACCGGGCCTGGTCCCTCGACGTCTACCGCAGACACGACGGCTACGAAGGTCTGCGCAAGGCACTGGCCATGTCCCCGGACGACGTCATCGCGTACGTCAAGGAGTCCGGGCTGCGCGGCCGGGGCGGCGCCGGTTTCCCGACCGGGATGAAGTGGCAGTTCATCCCGCAGGGGGACGGAAAGCCGCACTACCTGGTCGTCAACGCCGACGAGTCGGAGCCCGGGACGTGCAAGGACATCCCGCTCCTCTTCGCGAACCCGCACAGCCTCATCGAGGGCATGATCATCGCGTGCTACGCCATCCGGTCCGCGCACGCCTTCATCTATCTGCGCGGTGAGGTCGTCCCGGTCCTGCGACGGCTGCACGAGGCCGTCCGTGAGGCCTACGAGGCCGGCTTCCTCGGCGAGAACATCCTGGGCAGCGGACTCGACCTCGACATCACCGTGCACGCGGGCGCCGGCGCGTACATCTGCGGTGAGGAGACCGCGCTGCTCGACTCGCTCGAAGGCCGCCGTGGCCAGCCGCGACTGCGCCCTCCCTTCCCCGCCGTCGAGGGCCTCTACGCGTGCCCCACTGTCGTGAACAACGTCGAGTCCATCGCGTCGGTTCCCGCCATCCTGCACAAGGGCAAGGAATGGTTCCGGTCGATGGGCAGCGAGAAGTCCCCCGGCTTCACGCTCTACTCGCTCAGCGGCCATGTCGCGAGCCCCGGCCAGTACGAGGCGCCGCTCGGCATCACGCTGCGCCAGCTCCTGGAGATGAGCGGCGGGATGCGCCCCGGACACCGCCTCAAGTTCTGGACCCCGGGCGGCTCCTCGACCCCCATGTTCACCGACGAGCACCTCGACGTGCCCCTCGACTACGAGGGCGTGGGCGCCGCCGGTTCCATGCTCGGCACCAAGGCACTGCAGTGCTTCGACGAGACCACCTGCGTGGTGCGGGCCGTCACCCGCTGGACCGAGTTCTACGCCCACGAGTCCTGCGGCAAGTGCACCCCCTGTCGCGAAGGCACCTACTGGCTGGTCCAGTTGCTGCGTGACATCGAGGCCGGCAAGGGCGTCATGAGCGACCTCGACAAGCTGAACGACATCGCCGACAACATCAACGGCAAGTCCTTCTGCGCCCTCGGCGACGGCGCCGCCTCGCCGATCTTCTCCTCCCTCAAGTACTTCCGCGCGGAGTACGAGGACCACATCACGGGCCGTGGCTGCCCGTTCGACCCGGCCAGGTCGACGGTCTGGGCCGACAAGGACAAGCACGCGGAGGTGAACGCATGACCGTGACCACGAGCGCTCCCTCCGGGGGCGGCGAGGCGGCGGTCCCGCCGGAGGACCTGGTCTCGCTGACCATCGACGGCATCGACATCAGCGTGCCCAAGGGCACCCTGGTCATCCGGGCCGCCGAACAACTCGGCGTCGAGATCCCCCGCTTCTGCGACCACCCCCTCCTCGACCCGGTCGGCGCCTGCCGCCAGTGCATCGTCGAGGTCGAGGGCCAGCGCAAGCCCATGGCGTCCTGCACGATCACCTGTACGGACGGGATGGTCGTCAAGACGCACCTGACCTCCCCGGTCGCGGAGAAGGCCCAGAAGGGGGTGATGGAGCTCCTGCTCATCAACCACCCCCTGGACTGCCCGGTCTGCGACAAGGGCGGCGAGTGCCCCCTGCAGAACCAGGCCGTCTCGCACGGACAGGCCGAGTCCCGCTTCGAGGGCAGGAAGCGCACCTACGAGAAGCCCGTACCGATCTCCACGCAGGTACTGCTCGACCGTGAGCGGTGCGTGCTGTGCGCCCGCTGCACCCGGTTCTCCAACCAGGTCGCCGGCGACCCGATGATCGAACTGGTCGAGCGGGGCGCGCTGCAGCAGGTCGGCACCGGAGAGGGCGACCCCTTCGAGTCGTACTTCTCCGGCAACACCATCCAGATCTGCCCCGTCGGCGCGCTGACCTCGGCGGCGTACCGGTTCCGCTCCCGCCCCTTCGACCTCGTCTCCTCGCCGTCGGTCTGCGAGCACTGCTCCGGCGGCTGCGCCACCCGCACCGACCACCGGCGCGGCAAGGTCATGCGGCGCCTCGCGGCCAACGACCCCGAGGTCAACGAGGAGTGGATCTGCGACAAGGGACGGTTCGCGTTCCGCTACGCGCAGCGCCCGGACCGGCTCACCACCCCCCTCGTCCGCAACGCCGAGGGCGTCCTGGAGCCGGCGTCCTGGCCGGAGGCCCTGGAGGCCGCCGCCCGCGGACTCCTCGCCGCCCGCGGCCGGGCCGGTGTCCTCACCGGCGGCCGGCTCACCGTCGAGGACGCCTACGCGTACAGCAAGTTCGCGCGCGTGGCCCTCGACACCAACGACATCGACTTCCGCGCGCGCGTGCACAGCGGCGAGGAGGCCGACTTCCTGGCCGCCCGCGTCGCCGGCCGGGGCCGGGACCTCGACGGCAGCGGCGTCACGTACGCCGCCCTGGAGAAGGCCCCCGCGATCCTGCTGGTCGGGTTCGAGGCCGAGGAGGAGGCGCCCGGCGTCTTCCTGAGGCTGCGCAAGGCGTGGCGCAAGCACAAGCAGCAGGTGTACGCGCTGGCCACCCACGCCACCCGGGGCCTTGCGAAGGCCGGCGGCACGCTGCTGCCCGCCGCGCCCGGCACCGAGACCGAGTGGCTGGACGCCCTCGCGAGCGGCTTCGGGCTGGACGAGGACGGCACCCGGGCGGCCGAGGCGCTGCGCACCGAGGGCGCCGTGATCGTCGTCGGGGAGCGGTTCGCGGCCGTGGCGGGCGGTCTCACCGCCGCCGTCCGGGCCGCGTCCCTCACCGGTGCGAAGCTGGCGTGGATCCCGCGCCGGGCCGGGGAGCGGGCCGCCGTCGAGGCGGGCGCGCTGCCGTCGGCGCTGCCGGGCGGACGCCCCGCGACCGACCCGCGCGCGCGGGCCGAGGTCGCCGCAGCCTGGGGTGTCGCCGAACTCCCGACGCGCTACGGCCGGGACACCGGACAGATCGTCGAGGCCGCCGCCACCGGAGAGCTCGGGGCCCTGGTGGTGGCGGGTGTCGAGGTAGCCGACCTGCCCGACCCGCCGCGCGCGCGTGAGGCGCTCACCGCGGTGGGCTTCCTGGTGTCGCTGGAACTGCGGCCCAGCGAGGTCACCGACCGGGCGGACGTCGTCCTTCCGGTCGCCGCCGTCGCCGAGAAGGCGGGCACCTTCCTCAACTGGGAGGGCCGCGCCCGGATGTTCGAGGCCGCGCTGAAGCCCGACCAGATGACCCGCCGGGTGGCACCCACCGACGGACGGGTCCTGCAGATGCTGGCCGACGCCATGGACGTCCACCTGGGGCTGCCGGACCTGGCCACCACGCGCGCGGAGCTGGACCGCCTCGGCGGCTGGGACGGCGCGCGGGCCCACGAGCCGGTGGAGGTCGCGGCCGGACTGCCGCGCCCGGCCGCCGGGGAGGCCGTCCTCGCCGGACACCGGCTGCTGCTCGACCAGGGCCGCCTCCAGGACGGCGACGATGCCCTCGCCGGCACACGGCACGCCGCGCACGCGCGCGTGTCCGCCGCCACCGCCGCCGAGGCGGGCGTCAAGAACGGCGACGTCCTCGCGGTCAGCGGCCCCGCCGGAGCCGTCGAACTCCCGCTGCAGATCACCGAGATGCCCGACCGTGTCGTCTGGCTGCCGCTGAACTCCACCGGCTCGGGCGTCGCCTCCGACACCGGGGCGCAGCCCGGCGCACTCGTCCGTATCGGCCCCGCGACGCTCGCCGCCGAGGCCCCCGAGGAGGTGGAGGCATGACCGCGTACTCCCTCGCCGCGGAAGACCTCTCGATGTTCGGCCGCGACCCCTGGTGGCTGGTCGTCGTCAAGGCGGTGTTCTGCTTCGCCTTCCTGATGATCACCGTGCTCTTCTCCATCGTGTGGGAGCGCAAGGTCGTCGCCTGGATGCAGCTGCGCATCGGCCCCAACCGGCACGGCCCCTGGGGCATGCTCCAGTCCCTCGCCGACGGCATCAAGCTGATGCTGAAGGAAGACGTCATCGTCAAACGCGCGGACAAGGTCGTCTACGTCCTCGCACCGATCGTCGCGGCCATCCCGGCCTTCATGGCGATCGCGGTGATCCCCTTCGGCCCGGCCGGCAACGAGGTCTCGATCTTCGGCCAGCGCACCACGATGCAGCTGACCGACCTGCCGATCGCGATGCTCTACGTCCTCGCGGTCGCCTCGGTCGGCATCTACGGCATCGTGCTGGCGGGCTGGAGCTCCGGCTCCACCTACCCGCTGCTCGGCGGCCTGCGGTCCGCCGCCCAGATGATCTCGTACGAGATCGCCATGGGCGCCGCGTTCGCCTCCGTCTTCCTCTACTCGGGGTCGATGTCGACCTCCGCGATCGTGGAGGCGCAGCAGGACCGCTGGTACATCGTGCTGCTGCCGGTCTCGTTCCTGATCTACATCGTGACCATGGTCGGCGAGACCAACCGGGCCCCGTTCGACATGCCGGAGTCCGAGGGCGACCTGGTCGGCGGCTTCAACACCGAGTACTCGTCGATCAAGTTCGCGATGTTCATGCTCGCCGAGTACGTCAACATGGTCACCGTCTCCGCCGTGTCGGTGACGCTCTTCCTCGGCGGCTGGCGGGCCCCCTGGCCCGTCAGCACCTTCTGGGAGGGCGCCAACCACGGCTGGTGGCCGATGCTCTGGTTCGTGGTGAAGGTGCAGCTGCTGCTGTTCTTCTTCATCTGGCTGCGCGGCACCCTCCCGCGCGTCCGCTACGACCAGCTGATGAAGCTCGGCTGGAAGGTCCTGCTGCCGGTCTCCGTGGTCTGGCTGATGCTCGTCGCCACGGTGCGGACCCTGCGCAACGAGAACTACGACTTCGCCGAGATCGCCCTGTACGTGGCCGGCGCCGTCATCGTGCTGTTCCTGCTCTCCGTCGTCGCCGACATGTTCCGCGACCGGCGCGAGGCCCAGGACCTGCCCGCCGAACCGGCCGCCTTCGACCCGATGGCCGGCGGGTTCCCCGTACCGCCCCTGCCCGGACAGACCCTCCCGCCGGTGCCGCGCAGGCGTCCGCGCCGGGAACGGGAGCTGATTGTCAGTGGCGGGTCCGATACTGACAGTGACGGATCTTCGAATGGGAGGGAGGCGTCCGATGGCTGAGGAACCGAAAGAGAACAAGCAGGGGTTCCAGAACCCCGTCGCCGGCTTCGGCGTGACCTTCAAGGCCATGTTCAAGAAGCGGCTGACCGAGCAGTACCCGGAGCAGCAGAAGACCACGGCCCCGCGGTTCCACGGCCGGCACCAGCTCAACCGCCATCCGGACGGCCTGGAGAAGTGCGTCGGCTGCGAGCTGTGCGCCTGGGCGTGTCCCGCCGACGCCATCTACGTGGAGGGCGCCGACAACACCGACGAGGAGCGCTACTCGCCGGGCGAGAGGTACGGCGCCGTCTACCAGATCAACTACGCCCGCTGCATCCTGTGCGGCCTGTGCATCGAGGCGTGCCCCACGCGCGCGCTCACGATGACCAACGAGTTCGAGCTGGCGGACAGCAGCCGAGCCAACCTCATCTACACCAAGGAGCAGCTGCTCGCCGGGCTGGAGGAGGGCATGGTCGACTCGCCCCACTCGATCTTCCCGGGCACCGACGAGCAGGACTACTACCGGGGTCTGGTCACCGAGGCCGCGCCCGGCACGGTGCGGCAGGTCGCCGTCTCCAAGGGCGAGAAGCCAGAGGACGAGGAGGTGGACGCGTGAGCGCGCAACTCGCCGCCTACACCACGTCCACCGGTGAGGCCGTCCAGTTCTGGGTGCTCGGCACGGTCGCCGTCATCGGCGCCCTGTGCACCGTCTTCATGAAGCGGGCCGTGCACAGCGCGCTCTGCCTCGCGGGCACGATGGTGATCCTGGCGGTGTTCTACCTCGCCAACGGCGCCTACTTCCTGGGCATCGTGCAGATCGTCGTCTACACCGGCGCGATCATGATGCTGTTCCTGTTCGTGGTGATGCTCGTCGGCGTCACCGCGGCGGACTCCCTGAAGGAGACCATCAAGGGTCAGCGCTGGCTGGCCCTGCTGTGCGGCGCCGGCTTCGGCATCCTGCTGATCGCGGGCATCGGCAACGCCTCCCTGACGGAGTTCAACGGCCTGGGCACCGCGAACGCGGGCGGCAACGTGGAGGGCCTCGCGGCCCTGATCTTCACCGACTACGTGTTCGCCTTCGAGCTGACCGGCGCCCTGCTCATCACGGCCGCGGTGGGCGCCATGGTCCTCACCCACCGGGAGCGCACCGAGCGCGCCAAGACCCAGCGCGAGCTGGCCGAACAGCGCGTCCGCGAGGGCAAGCACCTCCCGCCGCTGCCGGCCCCGGGCGTCTACGCCCGGCACAACGCGGTCGACATCCCGGGCCTGCTGCCCGACGGCACCCCCTCGGAGCTGACCGTCAGCAAGACGCTGCGGGACCGGGGCCAGGTCCGTGACGTGTCGACCGAGGCGCTCAACGACCTCAAGGCCCTGGAACAGCGCGCCGAGGACCGCCTGGAGCGCACCCCGGGCGGAAACGGCGGCAAGAGCGGGGAGGCATCGAAGTGAATCCCGTCAACTACCTGTATCTCGCCGCCCTGCTGTTCACGATCGGCGCCACCGGCGTCCTG
The DNA here is from genome assembly GCF_029167005.1 of Streptomyces sp. VNUA24. Lineage (NCBI taxonomy): Bacteria > Bacillati > Actinomycetota > Actinomycetes > Kitasatosporales > Streptomycetaceae > Streptomyces > Streptomyces sp. VNUA24. Next base: position 4,819,388 of record NZ_CP119143.1, on the reverse strand, counting down.
ATCAGGCGGAACGCGATCGTGGTGTTCATGTGCGTGGAGCTGATGCTCAACGCCTGCAACCTCACCCTGGTCGCCTTCTCCCGGATGCACGGCAATCTCGACGGCCAGATCATCGCCTTCTTCACGATGGTCGTCGCCGCCGCGGAGGTCGTGGTCGGACTCGCGATCATCGTGTCGCTGTTCCGGTCCCGCCACTCGGCCTCGGTCGACGACGCCAGCCTGATGAAGCTGTAAGGGGTCGGAAGAATCGTGGAGAACCTGATTGCGCTGCTGATCGCGGCGCCCCTGCTCGGAGCCGCGGTCCTGCTGTGCGGCGGCCGGCGGTTCGACGCCGTCGGCCACTGGATCGGCACGGCGCTGGCCGCCGCCTCCTTCGTCATCGGTGTCGTCCTCTTCGCCGACATGCTCGGCAAGGAGGCCGAACACCGCGCGATGAGCCAGTTCCTGTTCAGCTGGATCCCCGTCGAGGGCTTCCAGGCGGACGTCGCCTTCCAGCTCGACCAGCTGTCGATGACGTTCGTCCTGCTGATCACCGGAGTCGGCTCGCTCATCCACGTGTACTCCATCGGGTACATGGAGCACGACGAGCGCCGCCGCTTCTTCGGCTATCTGAACCTGTTCCTCGCGGCGATGCTGCTGCTCGTCCTCGCCGACAACTACCTGCTGCTGTACGTCGGCTGGGAGGGCGTCGGCCTCGCCTCGTACCTGCTGATCGGCTTCTGGCAGCACAAGCCCAGCGCCGCGACCGCCGCGAAGAAGGCGTTCCTGGTCAACCGCGTCGGTGACGTGGGCCTGTCCATCGCCATCATGCTGATGTTCACCACCTTCGGGACCTTCGCCTTCGGGCCGGTCCTGAAGGCCACCGGTGACACCGGCGAGGGCACGCTCACCGCCATCGCGCTGATGCTGCTGCTGGCCGCCTGCGGCAAGTCCGCCCAGGTGCCGCTGCAGTCCTGGCTCGGGGACGCGATGGAGGGCCCGACCCCGGTCTCGGCCCTCATCCACGCCGCGACCATGGTCACCGCGGGCGTCTACCTGATCGTGCGGTCCGCGGACATCTTCAACGCGGCCCCGGACGCGCAGCTCGTCACCACCGTCGTCGGCGCGGTCACGCTCCTCTTCGGTGCGATCGTCGGTTGCGCGAAGGACGACATCAAGAAGGCCCTCGCCGGCTCGACGATGTCGCAGATCGGGTACATGGTGCTCGCCGCGGGCCTCGGCCCCATCGGCTACGTCTTCGCGATCATGCACCTGGTGACGCACGGCTTCTTCAAGGCCGGGCTCTTCCTCGGCGCCGGCTCGGTCATGCACGGCATGAACGACGAGGTCGACATGCGCAAGTACGGCGGCCTGCGGAAGTACATGCCGGTCACCTTCGTCACCTTCGGCCTCGGCTACCTCGCGATCATCGGCTTCCCCGGCCTGTCCGGCTTCTTCTCCAAGGACAAGATCATCGAGGCGGCGTTCGCCAAGGGCGGCACCGAGGGCTGGATCCTCGGCGGCGTGGCCCTGCTGGGCGCGGCCATCACCGCGTTCTACATGACCCGCGTGATGCTGATGACCTTCTTCGGCGAGAAGCGCTGGCAGCCCGACGAGCACGGCCACGAGCCGCACCCGCACGAGTCGCCCAAGGTCATGACGATCCCGATGATCGTCCTGGCCGTCGGATCGGTCTTCGGCGGCGCGTACTTCAGCATCGGCGACCGGTTCCTCCACTGGCTGGAGCCCGTCACCGGCCACCAGCACGGAAACCCGCCGATCGGCGCCGCCGCGGTCACCACGGCCACGGTCGCCGTGATGGTCATCGGCGTCGGCCTCGCCTGGCTCCAGTACGGGCGCAGGCCCGTCCCCGTCGTCGCCCCGCGCGGATCGCTGCTCACCCGGGCCGCCCGGCGCGACCTCTACCAGGACGACTTCAACCACGTCGTCCTCGTCCGCGGCGGGGAGCACCTCACGCGCTCCCTCGTCTACGTCGACCACACCCTGGTCGACGGTGTCGTCAACGGCACGGCGGCCTCGATGGGCGGCCTCTCCGGGCGGCTGCGCCGGATCCAGAACGGCTATGCCCGGTCGTACGCGGTCTCGATGTTCGGCGGTGCTGCGATCCTCATCGCCGCGACCCTGCTGATGAGGGCGGTCTGATACCGATGTCCTTTCCTCTGCTGACAGCGACGGCGGCGCTCCCAGCCCTCGGGGCGATCGCCACGGCCGCGGTACCGGCCCAGCGGCGCAACGCCGCGAAACTGCTGGCGCTGATCGTCTCGCTGGCCACGCTCGTGCTCGCCGCGATCGTCCTGTTCCGCTTCGACCCGGACGGCGACCGCTACCAGCTCACCGAGTCCCACGCCTGGATCGCGGACTTCGGGGTGCGCTACGAGCTGGGCGTGGACGGCATCGCGGTGGCGCTGATCGCGCTCACCGCCCTGCTGATCCCGTTCATCATCCTCGCGGGCTGGCACGACGCCGACCCCGTGGAGACCGGCAGCAAGCGGTGGCGGCCCACCCAGGGCTACTTCGCCCTCGTCCTGGCCGTCGAGGCGATGGTGATCATCTCCTTCGAGGCCACCGACGTCTTCCTCTTCTACATCTTCTTCGAAGCCATGCTCATCCCGATGTACTTCCTCATCGGCGGCTTCGGCGACCGTGCCCACCAGCACGGCGAGGAGACGGCGTCCACGCAGCGCTCGTACGCCGCGGTGAAGTTCCTCCTCTACAACCTGGTCGGCGGTCTGATCATGCTGGCCGCGGTGATCGGCCTGTACGTGGTCGCCGGGAACTTCTCGCTCCCGGAGATCGCCGAGGCCCGCGCCAACGGCACACTGGAGATGGCCACCAGCACCGAGCGGTGGCTGTTCCTCGGCTTCTTCTTCGCCTTCGCGGTGAAGGCCCCGCTGTGGCCGCTGCACACCTGGCTGCCCAACGCCATGCAGGAGTCCACCGCCCCGGTCGCCGTCCTCATCACGGCGGTCGTCGACAAGGTCGGCACCTTCGCGATGCTCCGCTTCTGCCTGGGGCTGTTCCCCGAGGCCAGCGAGTGGGCGACGCCCGTGATCCTGGTCCTCGCGCTGATCAGCATCATCTACGGGGCGCTGCTCGCGGTCGGCCAGCGCGACATCAAGCGGCTGGTGGCCTACGCGTCGATCTCGCACTTCGGGTTCATCATCCTGGGCATCTTCGCGATGACCAGCCAGGGCCAGTCCGGCGCGACGCTCTACATGGTCAACCACGGCATCTCGACCGCCGCGCTCATGCTGGTGGCGGGCTTCCTGATCTCCCGGCGCGGGTCCCGGCTCATCGCCGACTACGGCGGCGTGCAGAAGGTCGCCCCGGTGCTCGCCGGCACCTTCCTGATCGGCGGCCTCGCGACCCTGTCGCTGCCCGGACTCGCCCCGTTCGTCAGCGAGTTCCTGGTCCTGGTCGGCACCTTCGCGCGCTATCCGGTGATCGGGATCATCGCCACCGTCGGCATCGTCCTCGCCGCGCTCTACGTCCTCGTCCTCTACCAGCGGACGATGACCGGCCCGGTGAAGGCCGAGGTCGAGGGCATGCCCGATCTGCGGGCACGGGAGCTCGTGGTGGTCACCCCGCTGATCGTCCTGCTGCTCTTCCTCGGCGTCTACCCGAAGCCGCTCACCGACATCGTCAACCCGGCGGTGGAGCACACCATGTCCGACGTCCAGAAGAAGGACCCCCAGCCCGAGGTGGAGGCGGCCAAGTGAGCGCATCAGCCGTCCACAGCCTGTGGACAACCGCGGCCGACCCGATCACCAAGATCGACGCGCCGAAGATCGAATACGGGCAGCTGTCGCCCACCCTGATCGTCATCGGAGCGGCGATCCTCGGGGTGCTGATCGAGGCCTTCGTCCCCCGCAAGTCCCGCTACTACGCGCAGGTGTTCCTCTCCGTCGTCGCCCTCGCCGCGTCCTTCGCCGCGGTCGTCGCCCTCGCGGCCCGCGGCTACGGCACCACCAAGGCGGGCATCGCCGCCATGGGCGCCGTCGCCGTGGACGGACCGGCCCTGTTCCTCCAGGGCACGATCCTGCTGGCCGGCATCCTCGGCGTCTTCACCTTCGCCGAACGGCGCCTCGACCCCGAGACGCACGGCAACAAGGTCGACTCCTTCGCCGCGCAGGCCGCCTCCGTACCCGGAAGCGACAGCGAGAAGGCGGCCGTCAAGGCCGGCTTCACCACCACCGAGGTGTTCCCGCTGCTGCTGTTCGCCATCGGCGGCATGCTGATCTTCCCGGCGGCCAACGACCTGCTGACCCTGTTCATCGCCCTGGAGGTCTTCTCCCTCCCGCTGTACCTGCTGTGCGCCGTGGCCCGCCGCAAGCGGCTCATGTCGCAGGAGGCCGCGGTCAAGTACTTCCTGCTCGGCGCCTTCGCCTCCGCCTTCACCCTCTTCGGCATCGCCCTGCTGTACGGCTACGCCGGCTCGGTGAACTACGCCACGATCGCCCAGGTCGTCGACGGCACCATCGGCGACATCAACCCCGCCCTCGCCGACACCATGGGCAACGACGCGCTGCTGCTCATCGGCTCCGCCATGATCGTCATGGGCCTGCTGTTCAAGGTCGGCGCGGTGCCGTTCCACATGTGGACGCCCGACGTCTACCAGGGCGCGCCCACCCCGGTCACCGGCTTCATGGCCGCCGCGACCAAGGTGGCCGCCTTCGGCGCGCTGCTCCGGCTCCTGTACGTCGTCCTGCCCGGCCTGCGCTGGGACTGGCGGCCGGTCATGTGGGCCGTCGCCGTCGTCACCATGCTGGGCGGCGCGATCGTCGCCATCACCCAGACCGACATCAAGCGACTGCTCGCCTACTCGTCGATCGCCCACGCCGGGTTCATCCTCGCCGGTGTCATCGCGGCCTCGCCCGACGGCGTCTCGTCCGTGCTGTTCTACCTGGGCGCCTACTCGTTCGTCACGATCGGCGCGTTCGCCGTGGTGACCCTGGTGCGCGACGCGGGCGGCGAGGCCACCCACCTCTCCAAGTGGGCCGGGCTCGGCCGCAGATCGCCCCTGGTGGCGGCCGTGTTCGCGGTCTTCCTGCTCGCCTTCGCGGGCATTCCGCTGACCTCCGGGTTCGCGGGCAAGTTCGCCGTGTTCAAGGCGGCGGCGGAGGGCGGCGCGGGCGCGATCGTCGTGGTCGGTGTGATCTCCTCGGCCATCGCCGCGTTCTTCTACATCCGCGTCATCGTGCTGATGTTCTTCAGCGAGCCGCGGCCCGAGGGGCCGACCGTCGCCGTGCCGTCGCCGCTGACCATGACCGCGATCGCGGTCGGTGTCGCCGTCACGCTGGTGCTCGGCATCGCCCCGCAGTACTTCCTGGACCTCGCGGGCCAGGCGGGGGTGTTCGTGCGGTAGCGCTCCGCTCGGGCGGTGCGGACGTCGCGGGACCCGGCTCCTTCAGGGGCCGGGTCCCGCTGTTCGTACGGGGCCGGGTCCCGCTGTCGCCACCCGGCCGGGACCGCCCCGCACGGGTGGAGCCTGTGGATAACTCTGAGGCTGTCGGTGCGGGCGCCTATGGTGGCAAGGGCTGGAGGAAGCACGGACGGCCCGGCCACGAAGGCTCGGGCCGCGAGAACGCGGGCCGCGAAGACGCAGGGACGCAAGGGCACAGGGCGCAAGGGCACAGGGCGCAGGGACGCAAGGGCGCGGGGGACGGGCGATGATCGGAACGGGCGGGACGAGTGTGATGGCGGACGAAGGCAGGACCACCGGGACGGACAGCGAGGCGCTGGCCGTACTCCACCGGGTCTTCGGGTACGACGCCTTCCGGGGCGAGCAGGCGGCGGTCATCGAGCATGTGATCGCGGGCGGCGACGCGGTCGTGCTCATGCCGACCGGCGGCGGCAAGTCCCTCTGCTACCAGATCCCGTCCCTGGTCAGACCCGGTACGGGCATCGTGGTCTCCCCGCTCATCGCACTGATGCAGGACCAGGTGGACGCCCTGCGGGCGCTGGGCGTGCGTGCCGGGTTCATCAACTCCACCCAGGACTTCGACGAGCGGCGCCTGGTGGAGGCCGAGTTCCTCGCGGGGGAGCTGGACCTGCTGTACCTCGCGCCGGAGCGGCTGCGGCTCGACGCCACCCTCGACCTGCTCGGGCGCGGCAAGGTCGCGGTGTTCGCGATCGACGAGGCGCACTGCGTCTCCCAGTGGGGCCACGACTTCCGGCCCGACTACCTGTCCCTCTCCCTGCTCGGCGAGCGCTGGCCGGACGTGCCGCGCATCGCGCTCACCGCGACCGCCACCCGCGCGACGCACCGCGAGATCACCGAGCGGCTGGCCATGCCCCGGGCCCGCCACTTCGAGGCCAGCTTCGACCGGCCCAACATCCAGTACCGGATCGTCCCCAAGGCCGACCCGAAGAAGCAGCTCCTGTCCTTCCTGCGCCAGGAACACGCGGGCGACGCGGGCATCGTCTACTGCCTGTCCAGGAACTCGGTGGAGCGCACGGCGGAGTTCCTGAGCAAGAACGGCGTCGAGGCGGTGCCGTACCACGCCGGCCTCGACGCGGGGACCCGCGCCGCACACCAGTCGCGGTTCCTGCGCGAGGAAGGGCTCGTGGTCGTCGCCACGATCGCGTTCGGCATGGGCATCGACAAGCCCGACGTCCGGTTCGTCGCCCACCTGGACCTGCCGAAGTCGGTGGAGGGCTACTACCAGGAGACCGGCCGCGCCGGACGCGACGGACTGCCGTCCACGGCATGGATGGCGTACGGCCTCAACGACGTCATCCAGCAGCGGAAGATGATCCAGAGCGGCGAGGGCGACGAGGCGTTCCGTCGCCGGGCCGCAAGCCATCTCGACGCGATGCTGGGGCTGTGCGAGACCGCCCAGTGCCGCCGGGGCCAGCTGCTGCAGTACTTCGGCCAGGAACCGCAGGCCGAGGGCTGCGGCAACTGCGACACCTGCCTGGTGCCGCCGGAGACCTGGGACGGCACGGTCGCCGCGCAGAAGGTGCTCTCCACGGTGGTGCGGCTGCAGCGGGAGCGCGGGCAGAAGTTCGGCGCCGTGCAGATCGTCGACATCCTGCTGGGGCGGCGGACCGCGAAGGTCATCCAGTTCGACCACGACCAGCTCTCCGTCTTCGGCATCGGCGAGGAACTCTCCGAGGGGGAGTGGCGGGGTGTCGTCCGGCAGCTGCTCGCGGAGGGCATCCTCGCGGTCGAGGGCGAGTACGGCACGCTCGTGCTCACCGAGGAGAGCGGGGCGGTGCTGCGGCGGGAGCGGGACGTGCCGCTGCGCAAGGAACCGAAGAAGCCGGCGGCCCCGCGCTCGTCGTCCTCCGGCTCGGGCTCTTCCGGCTCCGGCCGGGGCGACCGCAAGCCGAAGGCGGCGGTCGAACTCCCCGACGAACTGCTCCCCGTCTTCGAGGCCCTGCGCGCCTGGCGCGCCGACCAGGCCCGCGAACAGGGCGTCCCGGCCTACGTCATCTTCCACGACGCCACCCTCCGCGAGATCGCGGCCACGGCCCCCACGTCCGTCGCCGAACTCGGCACGATCAGCGGAATCGGCGAGAAGAAACTGGCCACGTACGGGGAGGGGGTGCTGGGGGTGCTGGGTTCGCTGGGCGGGGACGCCGACGGGGCTCCGGCCCCGGCTCCGGAGGCGGCCCCGGCGGACGGGAACGCGCCGGGTTCGGCCTCGCGGGGCGCCACCGACAGGGGACGACACGACTACGACTGGCCCGACGTGGAGCCGGAGCCCGAGCACGACGACTGGGCCTAGGACGGTGAGGACGGAACGGCCACCGTCGCGAAGGAGACAGCGGTGGAACTCATACGCCTTGCGGACGACGAGAACAGCGTCGTCGTCCGCGTGGTGGGACCGGATGCCGGGTGCCCGCCGCGGGACGGTTGCCTCGACGTCGAGATCACGGTGACCAGCGCATTCGCCAACGGGCATCTCAAGGAGGTGTATCTGCTGCCGGAAGACCTGGAGGACTGGGCGGACGCGCTCGACCTGCTCGCCGAGGGCCGACCGGTGGTGTGGATGGACGACGGCCGTAATCCGGAGGTCCGGATCACACCGACGGGGCCGTACCACTCCCGAGGTCGTGACCTCGAAGCCGTCGAGGTCACGGTGAGGGACCCCGTGGTGTCGCTCACCTCGGTCCGTGTGCTGGTGCGGCTGCCGGACGACTGGGTCCACGCCGAGCGTCTGAGACTCGACCGGGTCCGGAAGGCGTGGCCGCTCCCGCCGGGCTGACTCCGTTCTCGTGGTGTTCCCGCACGTGACCTACGCGAGGCGGTCCGACCGGGCCGACAGCGCGCGGGACGCGTACGCCCTCACGTCGGCGTCGGAATCCTTTGTGGCGGTGGTGAGGGCGGCGCGGGCCTCCTCGGTGGTGGTGTGGTGGGTGAGGGAGAGGACCGTGGCCTTGCGGACGTCGGCGTTGGGGTCGGTGAGGGTGGCGGTCAGGGCGGGCACGGCCACGGGGGAGGGAGCGGTGGACAGGGCCGTGGCGGCGCCGGCGCGGACCTGCCAGGCGGGGTCGGTGAGGGCGGTCACCGCTCGGGCGGCGAGCGGCGGCGGGCAGCCGACGGTGCCGAGAGCGGCGTAGGCGGCGGCGCGGACCAGGGGGTCGGGGTCGGAGGCCAGGGCCGTCAGGGCGGGGAGGACGGCCGGGGGCAGGGGGTGCGCGGCGTCCGCCGCGACCGTGGCCAGCGCCTTGGCGATCGTGACGCGGACCTCGCGGGAGGGGTCGGTGGCCGCGGCCCCGGCCAGTTCGGTGGCGGCGTCGACCGAGACGAGGGCGCGTACGGCCTCGATGCGGACGGCGATGTCGGAGTCCGTCAGGGAGGCCGCGTACAGGGCGGTGTCGCCGAGGCTCAGGGCGCGCAGCACGTCCAGGGCGACGGCCCGGACGACAGGGTCGGGCTCGGCCAGCGCGGCGGCGAGGCCGTCGCGGAGGGCGGGCTCGGGCGGGAGCGTCTCGACGAGTTCCCGGAGCGAGGCCGCCGCGGCGGCGCGGACCTCGGCGGCGGAGTCGCGGAGCGCCCCGGCGAGGGCGCGGCCGGTGCCGGGCGGGACCGTCTCGGTGAGGACGGCGACCGCCTCACGGCGGACGGCGGGCGCCGGGTCGGCCAGATAGGGCCGCAGCGCGGCGAGTTCGGGCTGCTCCTCGGCGAGGGCGAGCAGTTCGAGGAGGCGGGGGGAGGAGGTCTCGGGGGTGGGGTGGGAGGGGAGGGGGAGGGCCCCCTCCCCCGACCCGGCACTCGCCGCCCCCGGAACCCCCGGAACCCCCGCGGCCACCGGCGCCACCTCCCGGGACCCCGCCGTCGCCACGTTCTCCGCGTGGACCTCGCCGAGGTGGCGGGAGGGGCCGCCGACCGGGGTGAACTCCTCGACGGGCACGAGGTAGGGGGCGACGGGGCGGGCGGTGAACTCCATGGCACCGGAGGCGGACTTGCGCAGGTCGAGGTGGTGGAACCAGGAGGCGTCGTCGCGGTGGGGGTGGTCGAGGCGGTCGTGGTAGAGGCCCCAGCGGGACTCGGTGCGGGCCAGGGAGGCGCGGGCGGCCATCTCGGCGCAGTCACGGATGAAGGAGACCTCGGCGCAGCGCATGAGTTCGTGCGGGGTGCGGGCGCCCATCCCGGCGATGTCGTCCCGCATCCGCTCGAAGGACTCCAGCGCCAGGGACAGGCGGGCGCCGGACTTCGGCGGCGCCACGTAGTCGTTGACGAAACGGCGGAGCTTGTACTCGACCTGGGGCTGCGGAGGGCCGTCCGGGTGGCGCAGCGGACGGTAGATCAGGTCGTGCGCCGCGCGGAGCTGGTCGGCGGGCAGCTCGCCCTCGTACGGGGTGTACCGGGAGGCGTCCGCGCCCGCGAGATCGCCGAAGACGAAGGCGCCGATCATGTAGTTGTGCGGGACGCAGGCGAGGTCACCGGCCGCGTACAGGCGGGGGACGGTCGTACGGGCCTGGTCGTCGACGCGTACGCCCGAGGCGGAGTGGCCGCCGCACAGGCCGATCTCCGAGATGTGCATCTCGATGTCGTGGGTGCGGTAGTCGTGGCCGCGGCCCGCGTGGAAGGTCCCGCGCGTGGGGCGTTCCGTCGTGTGCAGGATCGACTCCAGGGCGGAGACGGACTCCTCCGGGAGGTGGCTCAGCTTCAGATAGACGGGGGCGCGGTCGGAGGCGATCTCGGCGGCGAACTCGGCCATCATCTGGCCGGACCAGTAGTCGGAGTCGACGAAGCGTTCGCCGTGCCGGTTGACCTGGTAGCCCCCGAAGGGGTTGGCGACGTAGGCGCAGGCGGGGCCGTTGTAGTCCTTGATCAGCGGGTTGATCTGGAAGCACTCGATGCCGGTCAGTTCGGCGCCCGCGTGGTAGGCCATGGCGTAGCCGTCGCCCGCGTTGGTGGGGTTCTCGTAGGTGCCGTAGAGGTAGCCGGAGGCGGGCAGGCCGAGGCGGCCGCAGGCGCCGGTCGCGAGGATCACGGCTCCGGCGCGCACGGTGACGAACGCGCCGGTACGGGTGTGGAAGCCGACGGCCCCCACCGCCCGCCGGTCCTCGCCCTGGCCGGCCGTCAGCACACGCACCGGCATGACCCGGTTCTCGATGCGGATCCTCTCCCGCATCTCCCGGCGCCGCAGCTGCCGGTACAGGACCTTCTTGACGTCCTTGCCCTCCGGCATCGGCAGCACGTACGACCCGGAGCGGTGCACCTGGCGGACCGCGTACTCGTTGTGCTCGTCCTTCTCGAACTTCACCCCGTACGACTCCAGCCGGCGCACCATGTCGAAGCCGCGGGTGGCGGTCTGGCGGACGGTGGACTGGTCGACGATGCCGTCGTTGGCGCGGGTGATCTCGGCGACGTAGTCGTCCGGCTCGGCGCGGCCCGGGATGACGGCGTTGTTGACGCCGTCCATGCCCATGGCGAGGGCGCCGGAGTGGCGCACGTGCGCCTTCTCCAGGAGCAGGACGTCCGCGCCGTGCTCGGCGGCGGTCAGGGCCGCCATGGTGCCGGCGGTGCCCCCGCCGATGACGAGGACGTCGCAGGTCAGCTCCTCGGCGTCGGCGAGCGCCGGGATCGTGAGGGAGGTCTCCACCGTGTCCACCGGGATGCCTTTCGGGTGTTCCGGTACCTGAGTGCTCGGATGCCTGAGTGGCTCGGATGCCTGGGTGCTCGGGTACCTGGGTGCGCGGATTCTGGGGTGCTCGGATGCCTGGGTGCGCGCTCGCTCAGCCGCTGAGCGAGGTCAGGACGTCGCGGCGCAGGGCCGCGCGCGCCGGGTCGTCGTGGGCGGCGCGGTCGCGGGGGCGCGGAACCTCCCGTACGGCGGTGAGCCGGCCGGAGCCGAGGAGGGCGACGCGGTCGCCGAGGAACAGGGCCTCGTCCACGTCGTGGGTGACGAAGACGACCGTGGCGCCCGTGCCCCGCAACACCTCCACCAGCAGGTCCTGCATCCCGGCGCGGGTCTGTGCGTCGAGCGCGCCGAACGGCTCGTCCATCAGGACGGCGCGGGGGAGCCCGGCGAGCGCGCGGGCCAGCTGCGCGCGCTGGCGCTGTCCGCCGGAGACGCGGTGCGGGAGCTGCCGGGAGTACTCGGCGAGCCCGACCCGGGCCAGCCACGCCTCGGCCTGGGCGCGGCGTTCGGCGCGGGGCACGCCCCGGACGGCGAGCGGGAGTTCGACGTTGGCGCGCAGGGTGCGCCAGGGCAGGAGAGCGTCCTCCTGGAAGACGAGGGCGCGTTCGGCCCCCGGGCCGGTCAGCGGGGCCCCGTCCTGGGTGATCTCTCCGGCGAGCGGTGGCAGCAGGCCCGCCAGGGTGCGCAGGAGGGTCGACTTGCCGCAGCCGGAGGGGCCGACGACGGTGAGGATCTCGCCGGGGGCGATGTCCAGGCCCACGTCCGTCAGGGCGACGGCGTCGGGACGGCCGAGGTCGGCGCGGTGGAGAGCGAGCCGGGTGCCGCGCCCGGCGGCGGTCGCCCGCCGCCCCTCGGCGGGCGGTGCCGGTGTCCCCGCGCTCTCCCCGGCGGCCGGGGCCGGGGCCGGTGTCCCCGTCCCCTCCTCGACGGCCGTCGCCGGTGGCCGCGTACGGACCTGGGCCGGGGTCTCAGACGAGGTGCTCATCACGTGCCTCCTCGGGATCGGTCGCGGCGGGACCGGTCGCGGCGGGATCGGTCGCGGCGGGGGTGGTGGCCACGGCGTTGGTGGTGGTCACGGCGTCGGCGGTCGCGGGGGCGGTCTGCGGTCCTGCGGCGCGGGGCGCGGTGGTGCGCGGCCCCCGGGGACGGGCGGCGGGAGCGGTGGACGTGCGGGGCAGCCAGTGGGTCAGCCGGCGGCCGATCAGCTCCACGGCGGTCGACGTCAGCCAGCCCAGCACCCCGATCGTGGCCATGCCGACGAAGACGCCGGGGTAGTTGACGACCGTGTAGTCCTGCCAGGTGCGGTAGCCGACGCCGTACTGCCCGGAGATCATCTCGGCGGAGATCACACAGATCCATGACACCCCGATGCCGACCGACAGTCCGCCGAAGATGCCCGGCAGCGCGCCCGGCAGGACGACCGAGGCGAGGATCCGCCCGCGGCCGCCGCCCATCGTGCGGACCGCCTCCTCCCACACCGGGGTCAGGGCCCGTACCGCGTGCCGGGTGGAGACCAGCACCGGGAAGAACGCGGCGGTGAAGGTGATGAAGACGATGCCCTGCTCGTTGGAGGGGAACAGCAGGATCGCCACCGGGACGAGGGCGATCGCGGGGATCGGGCGGATCACCTCCAGGACCGGCCCGAGCAGGTCCTCGGCGAGGCGGGACCGGGCCACGAGGATGCCCACCGCCACCCCCAGCACCGCGGCCAGCAGGAAGCCGGTGAGGATGCGGGTGAGGCTGTCGGCCAGGTCGGTCCAGTAGTCCGGACCGGTCACCCGGTCCGCGAAGGCGTGCGCCACGTCGGTGACGGTGGGGAACTGCGAGAAACGCAGCCATACGTCGACGTCCAGGCTGGTCAGCAACTGCCACAGGGCGAGGGCCGCGACCAGGGACAGGGCGCGCAGGCCGTAGCGGGCGGCGGGACGGGGGCGGGGGCCGGGCGTCCGCACGCGCCGGGCGCCGGTTTTCGCGGGGCGGCTCACGAGGCCCGTTCCAGGGCGGCGGCGTAGGTGATGACCTCGGCGTCGTCGTGTCCGGCGACGTACGCCTTCGCCGTGGCCGGGGCGACGAAGGGCAGCAGCCGGTCGCCGTCGGCCACCCACACCGCCTTGTCGGCGAACCACTGGGTGCCGGTGGTGGCGTCCGGGACGTACGCGGCGCGGATGCCGTCCTTGTGTCCGGCGACGTAGGCGAGGAGTTCGCCGGGGGTCTCGAAGGACTTGGTCCCGTCGGCGTTCTTCGGCCAGACCTCGCTCGCGGCCGGGGCCGGTTCCGCCGCGAGCTGCTGCGCGTAGGAGGCGCCGAGGGCCTTGCGGACGTACCGGTCGTCGACGAAGGCGTCCACGTCCACGTCGCCCGTCAGCTTCGCGGCCTTGAGGACCGGCACGTCCTTCTTCAGGGCGGCGATCAGTGCGGGCTTGAGCGCGGGGTCGAAGGTCGCGATGCCGTGGGCGCCGTTGTAGAGGTAGACGACCTCGGCGGGCAGACCGGTGGCGTCGGCGACCTTCTCGGCGGCCTCGACGGGGTGCTCGTGGAGGTAGTCCGTGGCCTTGGCCTGGGCCTTGAGGAAGGCTTCCAGGACGACCGGCCGCTGTCGCGCGAAGTCCTCGCGGGCGGTCACGCCGTGGAAGGTCGGCAGGTCCAGTTGGGCCCCGTCGTACAGGGCCTTCGCCTTGCCCTGGTACGTCAGCAGTCCGGGCCAGGCCACGAACTGCGACAGCGCGTCGGTGCTGCCGGCGGAGAGGGCGGAGGCGCCGACGGCCGGCTGCTGGTTGAGCTTCTCGATGTCCTTGTCGGGGTCGAGGCCAGCCTCGCGCAGCGCCCGTACGAGGGTGCCGTCGGCCGCCGACCCGATGCTCGTCGAGACCTTCCTGCCCTTCAGGTCCTTGAGCGTGCCCAGCTTCGAACCGGGCGCCGTGACGATGGTGTTGAGGCCGCCCCGGAGGTTGTAGCCGGTGGCCGCGACGAGCCGGGTGGGCTTGCCGAGCTGCTTGCCGCGGGCCGCGTTGAGCAGCAGCGGGAAGTCGCCCATCGAGCCGATGTCGATCTTCCCGGCGGTCATCTGGGCGGTGATGGGGGCGCCGGTGGCGTAGTCCTGCCAGTCGACCTTGTACGTGGTCTTCCCGCCCAGCGCGTTCAGCTCGTCCTCGAAGTAGCCGAGGGAGCGCAGGAGGGTGCCCGCGGTGACGGTGTTGATGGTCTTGGACTGGTAGCCGACGGTGACGGTGACCGTCCCGCCGTCCGCCGCGGTGTCACTGCCGTTGCCGCAGGCGGTCAGCGTCAGGGGCAGCAGGAGGGCTGTGGCCAGGGTGACTGCTGTGGTGGCTGTGGTGGTCTTCATGGGAGTTCGGGCCTCTCACCGGAGCGGAGCGTTCAGCGGAGCAGGTAGGGCATGTTGACCGTGACGGCGCCGGTGGGACAGCGGGCCGCGCACGGGCCGCAGTACCAGCACTCGTCGACGTGCATGTACGCCTTGCCGTTGCTCTCGTCGATGGCCAGGGAGTCCAGCGGGCACATGTCCACGCAGAGGGTGCAGCCGTCGATGCACTTCGACTCGTCGATGGTCACGGGCACGTCGGCCCGCTGGGGCGCCACAGGCATGGCTGTCTCCAGGGAGGGGTGGAACAGGGGCTGTTACAGGGAGCGGTGCAGCAGACCGCTCATCGAGATGCGGTCGCCGCGGAAGCGGATGAACTCCAGGTCGACGGGGCGGCCGTCGGCGAGGTGGGTGAGCCGTTCCAGCATCAGGACGGCCGAGCCGCGCGGGGCTTCGAGGACGGCGGCGGAGTGGGTGTCCGCGTTCACCGCCTCCAGGGTGATCTCCGCGTGGCCGAGGCGGTGGCCGGTGATCGTCTCCAGCAGGCGGAAGACGTCGGTGTTCTCCAGGTCGGCGCCGAGCAGTGCCGTGCCGAGGTCCAGGGAGCCGAGGGCTAGGGGGATGTAGGTGAGGTCGAGGGAGAGGGGGAGGCCGTTCAGGCGGCGCAGGCGCTCGATGTAGAGGACGTCGGTGCCGGGCGTGAGCCGGAGGCGGTCGGCCACGGGGGCGGGGGCCGGTGCGGGGCCCATGGTGCGGACCTCGTTGGTGACCGTGCCGTGTTCGCGGAGGGTCTCCGCGAGCCCTTTCAGATGGTCGAGCCCGTGGGGGTACTTCCGGGCGACGACGACGGTGCCGACACCGGGGAAACGTTCCACCAGACCCTCGGCGCGCAGCAGGTCCAGGGCCTCGCGGACCGTGTTGCGGGTCGCGCGGTAGTCGGTGGCGAGGACGGACTCGTGGGGGAGGGTGCCGTCCCCGAAGCCGCCGGTGAGGAGCTGGCGGCGCAGGAGGTCGGCGAGCTGTCGCGCCTGGTCCGCACGCAGCCGGCGGCGCGCGCGGTGGGCGGCGACGGTGGTCGCGCCCTGGCCGGCGTGCTCTCGGACGCGGTCGGTGGGTGGCATGTTTCGAACCATACCGAAATGGTGGGGAAGGAATTGTTGCCGAAGTATTGCGCCACGTCGCCACCCCGGCCCGGCGGTTCTGAGCAGCGGTTATGCGACGGCGTGACGAAGATCTGCCACCGCCCCGTCCAGCAAGTGGGACAGGAAGGCCGCCAACTGGGACACCCTCTCCCCACACCCCGCGCCCCCGAAGGGGCGCGGGGAACGGCGCGAGCAACCACGACGCACGCGGGCGCCGCCGACGAGCCCCGGCCGTTACGGCGAGGAAGCGCCCGTCGGCGCGCAAGTGCGAGGCGCAGCTGATCTGCTGCCGCGCCCCGACAAGGGGCGCGGGGAACGGCGCGAGCAACCACGATGCACGCGGGCGCCGCCGACGTACCGCGGCCGTCACGGCGAAGAGGCGCCGCCCGGTGACCGAGTGCGGGGCGCACTGGAGCCGCCCCCGCTGGTCCGAAGGGGCGCGGGGAACGGCGCGAGCAACCACGACGCACGCACGCGCCGCCGGCGAACCGCCGCCCTCACGGCGAAGAGGCGCCGCCCGGCGACCGAGCGCCGGGTACACCCGACCCGCCCAACACCCCACCGCAGGCGACTAGTCCCGCGCCCGCACCCGCCCCCTCACCTCGCCCAGTTCCACCCGCGTCCCCCCGGGCCCGGGGGCCCAGCCCGTGAGGGTCACCTCGTCGCCGTCCTCCAGGAACGTCCGCTTGCCGTCGGGGAGATCGAGGACGTCCCGCCCGTTCCAGGTGAGCTCCAGCAGCGAACCCCGCTCACCCGCCTCCGCCCCGCTGACCGTGCCGGACCCGTAGAGGTCGCCCGTACGCAGGGACGCGCCGTTGACGGTCATGTGCGCCAGCTGCTGCGCGGCCGTCCAGTACATCGTGGAGAACGGCGGCTCCGAGACGACCTGCCCGTTGATCGCGACGCTGATCCGCAGGTCGTACCCCCCGAGGTCGACGTCCGGCCCGGAGTCGTCCAGATAGGGCAGCAGCGGATGCGTGCGCTCCGGCGGCGCCACCCGCGCCTCGTCCAGGGCCTCCAGCGGAGTGATCCACGCCGAGACGGACGTCGCGAAGGACTTGCCGAGGAACGGACCGAGCGGAACGTACTCCCACGCCTGCAGGTCACGGGCGGACCAGTCGTTGAGCAGGCAGAGCCCGAACACGTGGTCGCGGTAGTCCCGCAGGCCCACCGGCCGCCCCATCTCCGAGGGGACGCCCACCACGAACCCGACCTCCGCCTCGATGTCCAGGCGTACGGACGGGCCGAACACGGGCGCCGGATCGGCGGGCGCCTTGCGCTGCCCGGACGGCCGTACCACCTCCGTGCCGGAGACGACCACCGTGCCGGACCGGCCGTGGTAACCGATCGGCAGATGCTTCCAGTTGGGGGTCAGCGGGTCCGGGGAGTCGGGACGGAAGATCCGGCCCACGTTCCGCGCGTGGTTCTCCGAGGCGTAGAAGTCGACGTAGTCGGCCACCTCGAACGGCAGATGCAGACGTACGCCGGACAGCGCGTGGAAGTGCGGCGCGATCGTCTCCCGGTGCGAGGGCACCGTGAGCCACGCGGTCAGCGCCCGGCGGAGGTCCGACCAGGCGGTGCGCCCCGCCGCCAGCAGGGGGTTGAGCGTGGGGTGGGCCAGGAGCGCCGCGTACGGGGAGCCGAGGGCGTGGGCCGCGGCGGCGGCGTCCAGGACGTGGTCGCCGAGGCGGACGCCGACCGTACGGGCGTCGGAGCCGGCGGGGGAGAAGACGCCGTAGGGGAGGTTGTGCGGCCCGAAGGGGTGGCCCTCGGGGACGTCGAAGGGATCGCCTTCGGGGACATCGAAGGGGGGCATCGGGTGCTGCCTCGCTCTCGTGCTTTCCGTCGTTCCTCTGGTCGCGGCACACGTTACGGGGCGGTGCGAAGATCGGGGAGTGTCTGAAGAGTGCGCAATGTGCCGGTAAGGGAGTGGAAGGGGAGAAAGGTTCCGCCTTGATGGCCCCCGGGGGACTCGGGCGGGCCGAGATCCGGGGGTGGGGGGCCGGCGCGCGGGTGCGTGTGGTGGCGCGTGGCCGGGGTGTGGCGGCCGTCGGCGCGCCCCCGTGGAACCGGCCACGGCGACGCCCCGGCCCGCCGTCCGGAACGGCCCGGTCGTGGCGCGAGGGCTCGACGGACGGACGTACGGACGTACGGAACTGCGCGAGGTCGCCGGCGGCGGGGGTGCGGCGGGCCGGTCGCGGGGTGCGTGCGCGGGATCGGCGGACGGGCGGCGCCCGGACCCGCAGGCCGAGACAGGTCGGCTGAACTACCGTTCGGGCAAAGGGTGTTGACGCGAGGGGCGGTCGCGGTGGCCGGGATGCCGGACGTCGTCCGGCGACCGTCGAACCGATGGGGTGTGGCATCCGTATTCTCTGATCATGGCCGCTCCCACCGCATATTCACTCATCGCCACTGACCTGGACGGAACGCTCCTGCGCAATGACGACACGCTCTCCGACCGGTCCCTCGCCGCGCTGGCGCGGGCCACGGGGGCGGGTGCCAGGCACCTCGTGGTGACAGGACGGCCGGCGCCCAGAGTGCGCCCACTGCTGGAGGATCTCGGCGGCAGGGGGCTCGCGGTGTGCGGACAGGGCGCGCAGTTGTACGACCACGGCGCGGACCGGCTGCTCTGGTCCGTCACCCTGGACCGCGAGCTCGCCGAGACCGCGCTCGGCAAGATCGAGGCCGAGGTCGGGCAGGTGTACGCCGCCGTCGACCAGGACGGCGTCGACGGCCTCACCCTGATCGAGCCCGGCTACCTCATGCCCCACCCCACGCTGCCCGCGGTGCAGGTGCCGCGCCGGGACGACCTGTGGTGCGAGCCGATCAGCAAGGTGCTGCTGCGGCATCCCTATCTGTCGGACGACGAGTTGGCGTCGGCGGCGCGGATGGCGGTCGGCTCGCTGGCGACGGTCACCATGTCGGGGCCCGGCACCGTCGAACTCCAGCCGTGCGGCATCACGAAGGCGACGGGCCTCGCCCTGGCCGCCGACCATCTCGGGCTGACCGCGGACCGGACCATCGCCTTCGGCGACATGCCCAACGACATCCCGATGTTCGACTGGGCCGCGTACGGGGTCGCCATGGCCAACGCCCACCCCGAACTCAAGGCCGTCGCCGACGAGGTGACCCTCTCCAACGAGGACGACGGCATCGCGGTGGTGCTGGAGCGGCTCTTCCCGTGAACGGGCTGTTCCCCTGGGCCCGCCGGCCCAGGGGAGCAGATGGAGCAGATGGAGCAGATGGAGCAGATGGAGCAGATGGAGCAGATGGAGCAGATGGAGCGGATGAGCCGCAGGGCTCAGTAGGCGCCGAAGACGTTGTCGATCGAGCCGTACCGGTCGGCGGCGTAGTTGCACGCCGCCGTGATGTTCGCGACCGGGTCGTACGGGTCGTACGGGGTGCCGGACACGTGGTACGCGGCGAACGTCGGGTCGATGACCTGGAGGAGGCCCTTCGACGGGGTGCCCGCGGCGGCGTTGGAGTCCCAGTTGTTGATGGCCAGCGGGTTGCCCGAGGACTCGCGCATGACGTTGCGGTAGATCCCGTTGTACGTGCCGGGGATCCCCTTCTGCGCCATGATGTCCAGCGACTCGCGGATCCAGCCGTCGAGGTTGTTCGCGTAGGTCTTGGCCGACGCCTGCGTGGCCGTGGACGTCTTGGACGCGGTCGACGCCTTCTTGGCCGCGGCCGGCTTGGTGCCGTTCAGCTTCAGCTTCAGGCCCGGGCGGATCAGCGCCGGGTTGTCGCCGATGGCCGCGCGGTTGTTCTTGTACAGCTGCTGCCAGCCGCCCTTGGTGTGGTGCTTGCGGGCGATGGAGGAGAGCGTGTCGCCGGAGACCACGGTGTACGTCGTGGCCTTGGGCACCACCGCGGCGGGCGCGGCCTGCGGGGCCGACTGCACGGAGGCGGCGGCCTGGGCCGGGGCGGCGGCGTTCGCGGTCGTGGCGACCGTGAGCGGAAGGGCCAGCGCGGCCCCGCCGGTGCCGGCGGCGAGGAGGCCACGGGTCAGCGCGTTGCTTCTGGGACGACGGTGTTTGCCTTGTGCGGGCATGCTGAATTCCTCTCCGTCGCCTGCGAGGTGAGCTGTCGGGTTCGGGCTGGAGATGCCCGGCCTCGCACGTCGTCCCGGCGGCCGCTGTGCGTGCGGCGTCCGCTGGGCGTACTGCGCGTGGCTTCACCCCTAGCCGGTCCGAAGGGGGTTCTTCGGACCGACGGCTTACCTGGGTCCCCCGCTCCTGCCGTGCGTGGATGAGTGGTGATGGGTGGGGAGTCCGGGGCGGCGGCAGGATTCGGCGGTCCGTCCGGACGAGGTGTGAACGTATGCGAGAGCACACGATCGGAACAAGTCCTGGTTTGGCGCTTTGGTCCAGTTGACCTTGAGTTTGCTGCGATTCGACCCAAGATCGGCTCTTCGTCTCCTGGCTCAACTTGCCTACCGCAAAGGGAAAGTCGACGGCATGGCGGGCGGGCGTCGCGTGGCGGGCCGGAGAGGGCTGGTGACTCAACTCACGGGAGGAGTCGGGTGAAATGACGGTAAGTGGTAAATCGGTCAACTCGGACCTGGAGGGGCAGGTTCAAAAGGGGCGAAATCGGGACGTGTGGTGAAGGGGATGGTGGGTCCGGGGCGGGCCGGGGGCGGCGGGGGTGCCGGCCGGAGGTGTGGCTGGAGGTGTGGCTGGAGGTGCGGTCGGGGCGCGGAGGCGTTTCCGCGGGGGAGAACGGGTACGCGTCGCGGGTGGGCGCGGGCAGGGGTGCGGGCCCGGGCGTGGGCGGGCGCGCGGGTGGGCGCGGACGGGTGCGGCACGCGCGTCGATGGATATCGGCGTGTATGAGTTGATCAAGAATGGGAGGAGTGCGGTCCCATACCACTCCAGGCGAAGCCGTGGGCGCTCGCGGTGATCGAAAGGTGACCGGATACGCTGACTCGGGTGATGACAGCGACAGATCGACAAACCGTGTCATCGACCGTGAGAGCGACCTAGACCGACCGTGTGACCGTCATCAGACGTCAGCAGACAGGAGAACCCTCGTGACCGTCGTCGAGCCGTTCGGGCTGAGCGCGCGGGACCAGGCTCTCGAAGCCGATGTCCAGGCCGGAATGGCGGCCGTCGAGGAGGGTCTGCTGGAGGCGACCAAGAGCGAGGTCCCGTTCATCCAGGAGGCCGCCCAGCATCTGCTGCGCGCGGGGGGCAAGCGGTTCCGCCCGCTGCTGGTGATGCTCGCGGCGCAGTTCGGCGACCCCTACGCGCCGGGTGTCGTGCCCTCGGCGGTGGTGGTCGAGCTGACCCATCTCGCCACGCTGTACCACGACGACGTGATGGACGAGGCCGAGGTGCGCCGGGGCGTGCCGAGCGCCAACGCCCGCTGGGACAACTCCCTCGCCGTCCTCACCGGCGACTTCCTCTTCGCCCGCGCCTCGCACGTCCTCGCCGACCTCGGTCCCGATGCCGTCCGCATCCAGGCCGAGGCGTTCGAGCGGCTGGTCACCGGGCAGATCCTGGAGACCGCCGGGCCGCGCGACGGGCGCGACCCGATCGACCACTACCTCGACGTGCTCGGCGGCAAGACCGGCTCGCTGGTCGCGGTCGCCGGACGGCTCGGCGCGCTGATGGCGGGCGCCGACGAGACCGTGGTCGACGTGCTGACCCAGTACGGGGAGCGCCTCGGGGTGGCCTTCCAGCTCGCGGACGACGTCCTCGACGTCGCCTCCGACTCCCACGAGTCCGGCAAGACGCCCGGCACGGACCTCCGCGAGCACGTGCCGACCATGCCGGTGCTGCGGCTGCGCGAGCGGGCGGGGCGGCTGGGGCTGCCGGACGACATCGCCCTGTGCGAGCTGCTCGACTCCGACCTGACCGACGACGCCCGCCTCGCCGAGGCCCTGTCCCGCCTCCGCGTCCACCCCGCGCTGGAGCAGGCCCGCCGCGACACGGTCCGCTACGCCGAGGAGGCCCGGTCCGCCCTGGCACCGCTCCCGGAGTGCGACGCGAAGGCGGCCCTGGTGGAACTGTGCGACGCGGTGGTGCACCGGGCCGGTTAGCCCCGCCGCGGGCCACGGGGTCGGTTGGCTGTGCTGCGGGCTACCGGGGCGGTTTGCCTCGCTGCGGGCCACGGGGTCGGTTGGCTGTGCTGCGGGCTGCCGGGTCGGTTGGCTTCGCTGCGGGCCACCGGGTCGGTTGGCTTCGCTGCCGGCCTGCGCGAGGGCGGGGCCTGTCGGGGCCGGCCCCGGTGGGGTGCGGCGGTCGTCGCCGGTTCGCGGTGCGCGGGGTGCGGGGTGGGGTCGGTGGCCGGGCTCCTGGACCCATGCCGGTCGGCCGCTGGCCGCCGACGGGCGTGAGAGACGTGCGCGGTCGACCACCTCGGGCCCCTGGCCGCCCGGCTGCCGGGCCCGGTCCTGCCTCGTCCCGCAGGACTACATCGCGTACACCTCCCGGCTGCCCTGTCCTGCGCTGCCCTGCGCTGCCCTGCCCTGCCCTGCCCTGCCCCGCCCTGTCCTGTCCTGCGCTGCCCGGCCCGTCCTCGGCACCCCACCCCCCAACGGGCCCCGCACCCGTCGTAGGCCCGGCGGTGCCCCTGACCGGTACGGGCCCGCTGTTGTCCCCCGGGCGCCCGCGCCCGTGCGGGGCGGCAGGCGTGGGCCGGTGGTGTCGGGGTACTCCGACCACACCCCCGGCGGCCGTCCGTCCCGCACGACCCCTACGGGTCGGGTGGACGTTCGGACGCGTTGTGTCATCCCGTAGCAGTACGCCGAGTTGAGCCCGGAGTCTGACGCTTCTCCCCGGCCGATTTGGTCAGATGGGTATCACCACTCCTCACCGATTCGGGTGAGAATGGCGGCTCCTAGAAGATGCCGCCGCCGACGACGGAGGTAAGGCACACATGGCACCGTACGAAACCGACGACAGCGCCCGGTCCGGCGACGCCGCCGTGCTCGCGGCCGAGGCCGAGGAGACGCGCTCGGCACGGCGACGCAAGGCCGCGCGGTACGTCGTCCCGGTCACCGTGCTGGGCGTCGCCGCCGCGACCATCGGGCTCGTCCCGGCCTTCGCCGGCTCCGGTGACCCCGATCTGCCGAAGATCAGCGCGCAGGAACTCATCGAGAAGATCGCAGCGTCGGACGTGGAGCAGGTGTCCGGCACGGTGAAGATCACCACGGACCTCGGCCTCCCCGACCTGGGCGGCCTCGCGGAGGGCCTCGTCTCGCAGGCCGCCCCCTCCGGCGGGGACGGCGCGGACGGCGGCTCGGCCGCCGACCCCTCCGCCAAGCTCCTCGAACTCGCCGCCGGCACCCACACGTTGCGGGTCGCCACCGACGGTCCCGACAAGCAGAAGCTGTCGCTGCTGGACGACGCCGCCGAGTACAGCGTCATCCACAACGGCGACGACCTGTGGGCGTACGACAGCGCCTCGAACGAGGTCTACCACGCGACCGACGCCGGCGCGGGCAAGGACCAGCGCGGGCCCAAGGGCGCCCCCGACGGGTCCGAGGACGTGTCGGGCACGCCGCAGCAGCTCGCCGAGGAAGCCCTGAAGGCCGTGGACGACACCACGTCCGTGACCGTCGACGGGACCGCGCGGGTCGCCGGACGGGACGCGTACAAGCTGGTGATCGAGCCGAAGCAGTCCGGTTCGACGGTCGGGGCGATCTCGATCGCGGTCGACGCGAAGACGGGGCTGCCGCTGAAGTTCACGCTCACCCCGGCGAGCGGCGGCTCGGCCGTCGTGGACGCGGGCTTCACGAAGGTCGACTTCGGCAGGCCGAGCGCCTCGACGTTCGACTTCACCCCGCCGAAGGGCGCCAAGGTCACCGAGGCGGACGAGGCGGGCAGGCAGGGCGACCACGAGTCCGGCTTCGGCGACTCCCTGTTCGGGGAGCCCGGCAAGGGCGAGGGGTTCAAGGACGGGAAGAACACCGAGTCCCGCAAGGAGAGCAAGGGCCCCCGTGACTCCGGGAAGGGGTCCGAGGACGAGTTCGCGAGCGGGCGCGACGGGTTCAAGACGATCGGCAAGGGCTGGAGCACCATCGCCGTGTTCGACGACGGCGCCGAGGGCGGCGGCCTGCCCACCGGCGGCGAGTCCTCCGGCGACGCCCGGGTCGACGGCTTCATGAACTCCCTCGGCGACCCGGTCAAGGGCGAGTTCGGCTCGGGTACGGTCTTCAAGACCCGGCTGATCAACGTCCTGTTCACCGACGACGGCGCGGTGTACGCGGGCGCCGTCACCAAGGACGCGCTGGTGAAGGCGGCCGACGCGGCGAAGTAGCGATGTCGGCCGGTGGGCCGGGGCGGCGACACCGCCGCCCCGGCCCACCGGCCGTACCCGAGGGGAGCCATGACCGACGCAGCCATCCACACCCAGGGGCTGACCAAGACCTTCCGCGGCGGCCAGGTGGCCGTGGACCACCTGGAACTGACGGTGCCCGGCGGCAGCGTCTTCGGCTTCCTCGGCCCGAACGGCTCGGGCAAGACCACCACCATCCGCATGCTGATGGGCCTGATCGAGCCGACCTCCGGCACCGCCCGGGTCCTCGGCCTGCCCATGCCCCGCTCCACCCGGACGGTGCTCCCGCACGTGGGCGCCCTCATCGAGGGCCCCGCGCTCTACGGCTTCCTCTCCGGCCGCGACAACCTGCTGCGCTACGACTCCGCCGACCCCACCGCCGACCCGTGCACCCGGAGCGCACGGGTCGCCGCCGCGCTCGACCGGGTGGGGCTCGCGGCCGCCGCCGGCAAGAAGGCGAAGGCGTACTCGCTGGGCATGAAGCAACGCCTCGGCCTCGCGGCGGCGCTGCTCCAGCCGCGCCGCCTCCTCGTCCTGGACGAGCCGACCAACGGCCTCGACCCGCAGGGGATGCGCGAGATCCGCTCACTGGTACGGGAACTGGCGTCCGACGGCACCACCGTCTTCCTCTCCTCCCACCTGCTCGACGAGATCGAGCAGGTGTGCACCCACGCCGCCGTCATGGCCCGCGGCCGGCTCGTCGTCCAGGGCCCGGTGACCGAACTGGCCGCGGGCGCGCGCGGCCGTCTCGTCGTCCTCACCCCCGATACGGCGGACGCGGCCCGGGTGCTGAAGGAACAGGGCGTCGGGGACGTGGTCGTGACGGAGGACGAGGGAGCCGGGGGCGGCCGGGTGACGGCGGAACCGCCGGCCCCCGAGCGCGACCTGGCCGAACTGAACGCCGCACTGGTCGCCGCGGGCGTCCGCGTCCGCGGCTTCGCCCTCGAACGCGCCTCCCTGGAGGACGCGTTCGTGGCACTCACGGGGGAGGGCTTCGATGTCGCGGGTTGACACGCCGGAACCGGCCGCCACGGCCACCGCCGCAGCCGTCCCTCTGGCTGCCGCAGCCCGCAAGCCCAGCCTCCTGTGGACCCTCGGCCTTTTCCGCAGCGAGCTGCTGACCACCTTCCGCCGGTGGCGGACGATCGCGCTGCTGGGTGTGCTCGCGGCGGTGCCGGTCCTGGTCGGCATCGCGGTGCGGATCGAGACGGGGGACGGGTCCTCGGCGGGCGGCGGCCCGGACGGCGGTGGCGGGCCCGCGTTCATCGCGCAGATCACCAACAACGGGCTGTTCCTGGTGTTCACGGCCCTGGCCGCGACCCTCCCCTTCTTCCTGCCGATGGCCGTGGGCGTGATCGCCGGGGACACGATCGCGGGCGAGGCGAACGCGGGCACCCTGCGCTATCTGCTGGTCTCACCGGCCGGCCGTACCCGGCTGCTGCTCACCAAGTACGCGACGGTCATGACGTTCTGCCTGGTCGCGACCCTGGTCGTGGCCGTCTCCGCGCTGGCGGTCGGGGCACTGCTGTTCCCGCTCGGGGACCTGGCGACGATCTCCGGCACGAGCATCAGCTTCTCCGAGGGCCTGCTGCGCGCGCTGCTGATCGCCCTGGCGGTGGCCGCCTCGCTGACCGGGGTGGCGGCCCTCGGCCTGTTCGTCTCCACCCTCACCAACAGCGGTATCGCCGCGATGGCCACCACGGTCGGGCTCCTCATCACCGTCCAGATCCTCGACCAGATCCCCCAGCTCGACGCCCTCCACCCGTACTTCTTCTCCCACTACTGGCTCTCCTTCGCCGACCTCATGCGCGAGCCGGTCTACTGGGACGACCTCCAGCGCAACCTCGGCCTCCAGGCCCTGTACGCGGCGGTGTTCGGCTCGGCGGCGTGGGCGAGGTTCACGGCGAAGGACATCACCGCCTGACACCGCCTCAGGCGACGACGGCTTCCGTGTCGTAGGGGAAGCGTGCGTACGGCGGCTCGTCGGGCCCGGCGAAGAACGTCTTCGCGCGGGTGAGGGCCGCCGTGTCGCGGAGCACGTCACCGGGCTTGCTGCCGTTGCCCAGCAGGACTCCGCCGAACCGCATGCCCAGGTACGCGGCGGAGTGATTGAGCGTGCCGATGAGCGGCTCGGCGACCTCCTCCTCTTCGTGCGCGAGCGCGGTGACGCCCCACAGGGTGCGGCCGGCCATCGTCGCCTTGAAGTCGACCCCGGGCGTGCGCAGCCACCCCGACCAGTGGTCGAGGTACCGCTTGACCTGGGCGGACACGGAGTACCAGTACAGCGGCGACACGATCACGAGGTCCGTGGCGGCGAGCGTGGTGTCCAGCAGCAGTGCCCTGCTGTCGCCCCGCGGCCGTACGTGATCAGTGTCGTGCCGCAGATCGGCGAAGTCGGGCAGCGGGTGCGCCGCGAGGTCCAGCCAGCGCTGCTCGACCCCCTCGGGCAGCTGCTCGGCGGCCGCGCGGGCCAGCATCTCGGAATTGCCGTCCGACCGGCTGCTGCCGAGGACGAACAGGAAACGTCGGGTCATGGGCTCCCCCTGGGGCGGTGCGTGGATCGGCGGCGCACGACGACTACATGCATGAACAATATATGCGCATGCATGAGTCTGCCAAGGGGAAACTCCGGGGGACGCCTGCCGTGCCGTACGGCGATTCCCTCAGTCCGTGTCGGGCGTGGACTCGACCTTGCGCAGGACCACGTACTGGTCGTCGCCGGTGGCCGGCTTCTCGATCCGCTCGAAGGTCCAGGTCTGGTCCCGGACGGGGAAGGTGTCGCCGATGCCCAGCTCGAATTCCCGGTTCTCGTCGGTGATGACGATGAGGTAGACGGTGGCGGGGCTGTCGTCGGGGACTTGTACGTGACGCACGATGAACCGTGCGCCTTCGGTTCGTCCTTGCGTACCGCTGCGCAGCGCCAGTTGGTTGATCACAGTGTCACTCCGTGGTTGTGTAGCGGTTCTTCAGGTGCTTTCTGAACTCCTTGACAGAAAGCGGGTCCGGGTCCGCCCCGTTGTGCGGGTCTCGTAGGTGTATCAGCCCTCTGTCGTCTACCTCGGTCAGCTCATACGCATGTTTCTCGATGAGCCCATGCGGCAGGGGTCGGGAGTCTTTCTGGATCGCAATGGTTCCCACGAGTATCGGATGTCCATCGACCAGCTTCTCTCGGAATGTGTCCAAGAGCTGTCGGTCCGGGCTGCGGCCTTGCGGGTCGTACCGGGTGGGGAAGTCTTGGGTGTAGGCGGGCTCGCCGGTGAGCTGGGTGAGCAGCTCGGCCCGAACGTTGGGGTTGCTGCCTCGGTCCAGCCTTGCGTATCCCGAACTCGGCTTGGCCCGGTCCTCGCTCCATGTCTGATCGACTCCCGCGATGGCTTTCTCCAGGATGGAGGGCCAGGCCACCTCGCTGTTTCCTGAAGTGGCGAACACGGGGCTTTCTGAACTCATGGTCAGCGTGGGCAGATCTGGTGTGACACTCAGGGTGGTGACGGCACCCGTCGGTTGATAAAGACGCCAGCTGTCTGCATTGGGAGCGTATGTGGTCTGGTGGAGCGTCACTTCGTATGTTCCGTCGTCGTTCTCGCGAACGCATTGTGAAATCAGCTCTGGGCGATGCCCGGCGACCGCACCCATGGTCGCGATGACCCCGCAGTCGTTGAGCATGCCCTGCTGCGTCTGCTCCCGGGCCGGTGGGCCGTCGAAGAGGGGGAGGCGTGTGCCGTCGGGGCGGTCGAGAGGGGTGCCGTACTCGATCAGTGGCCCTATCCCCGGCAGGTCCACATTGTTGAAGTCCGGTCTGTCGATCGTCGCTTCCTTCGGCACCGGTACATCGGCCGGTTTCCCCACGTGCGAGAACACGTCGTGCGCCCAGTCGAGGAAGCCGCCCTCCGCCGTGTCGTCCGGCTCCTCGGCCTCGAAGGGATCGGGGGCCTCCGACAGGGCGGCCTGCGTCATGTCCGTCCGGGTCGGCTGCTCGACCATTGCCGGTTCCGTCGGCACCTCGCTGTCGACGGGGTGCGGTTCGGGTGCCGAGTCCGACTCGGTCGTCGCGGGTCCGGGCGCGGACGCCTCCGGCGGGGCGGGCGTCATGTCGCCGGAGGCGGCGGCCGGTGCCTCTGAAGGATCCGGGGCGTCCCTGGGGACGGCCGCATCCGGGGTCTCCGGGGTGGCGGTTTCGTCGAGATCCTCCGTGGCCTCGATCGGTGGTGGCAGGTCCGTCGGCTCCACCGGGGCAGATGCGTCCACGGGAGCCCTGGGAGCCACGGGCTCCGCAGACTCCGTGGGTTCCGGAGCTTCCAGGTCCTCCCGGGCTGTCGTCGGCTGCGGTGCCTCCAGCGGGTCCGGGGGCTCTGTCGGCTCCAGGTTCTCCGCCCGCCCGGCTGGTTCCGTCGGATCGCTGGGTTCCCTCGGTGCCTCGGGCGGGTGGGGTTCCCCGTGCTCCGCAGGGGCCGGTGTCTCTGCCGGAGTCGGTGCCTCCGTGGGTTCCGGAGCTTCCAGGTCCTCCCGGGCTGCCGCCGGCGCTGGTGCTTCCAGCTGGTCCGGGGGCTCCGTCGGTTCCGGGGCCTCTGTCGGCTCGCCCGTCGGGTCCGGTGCGTCCGTCGGGTCCGGTGCTGTCTCCGGGGGTGGTGGCTGTTCCGTGGGGCGGTCGCTCATGTGGAGGGTCCGGGGGTGGTGTGGGCGCGGTAGAGGCGGACCCACGGGAGGGTCTTGCGCTGCCAGGCGGCGCGGGCAAGGTGGATGAAGACGCAGGCCCGGTAGTCGCGCAGGGCGTCCGGGGCGGAGTCCCGGAGGGGGACCGTGTCCGCCAGCTCGGCGACCCACTCCGTCGTGTCGCTCCACCAGGCCGACTGCTCCGGCTTGGACTTGGGGTACCGAGCGACCCGCTCCTTGAGATCCTTCGCGTTCTCGGGCCAGACGGCAGTACTCGCGCGGGAGCGGAACGCACAGCGGTGGGCACAGCCGTCGCACTCGGGAAAGGGGGACAGGGCGTCGGACACCGGCGTCACCTCCGCCGCGAAATCACGGAAGCGGGAGGCCAGTTCAGGGGAGGTGGCCAAAGGAGCCCGGTGCACGCCCGCCTGCCGCGCCGCCGCCGCGCGGACGTCGGGCACCGTGATCAGAGCCGGGCGGTCGAGGCGGTCGTGGTGGGCGAAGGCGTGAAAGGGCTCCAGGGTGGCCGCGTAGCGCTCCTGGTCCGGGGAGAAGCGCATGGTGCCGCCGATCAGCTCACGATCGGCGACGGCGGGCAGCCGGTGCATGACCTTGAGGTTCGTGTTCTTGTACGCGTCCTCCACGAGCTTGCCGGGAACCTGCTCGACGATGACCACCCCCTCGCCGTACTTCCGGTTCTCGGCGAGGGTGTTGGCGAAGGCCTGCGCCGCCCGCGCCTGGGCGTTGCCCTCCTTCGCGTCACCGGACTGGGCGAGGGGCCGGCCGAGCAGACGGTGTGCCTCCTCGATCACGGTGACGTGGGAGAGCGAGCCGCCGGGGCGGTTCGCCTTGTAGTGCTCGGTCATCGTCTGGAGGATCAGGGCGGTCACGAGCGACTGTTCCTTCTCGTTGTCGCCGATCGCCGCCAGCTCCAGAACCACCGGGCGGCGCAGCAGTTCCGCCACCGGGTAGGAACGTGCCACGTCCAGCGTGCTGCCGCAGGCGCCCTCGGCCAGCGACTCGGCCCGCAGCCGGGACGCGGCCACGATGTTGTCCCGCACCTCGCCGGAGTAGTCCAGCCGCTCGCACTCCCGGCGCATCTCGGCGATGAAGTCACGCAACGTGGGCCACTCGTGGTCGGGGCCCGCGATGTCGGTCGGTACGACGCCCTTGCGCGCGTACGTGGCCCGCAGCGCCCGGTTGTAGATGCCCGGCAGCGGGTCCCACAGGCCGAACGCCGCGTCGAAGCAGGCCAGCAGCCCGGCCACATGGGTGCTGATGCGCACCCCGGCCGGCACCTCGAACGGGTTCAGGCGCAGGGGAGCCGTCGTCTCGTCCCCCACGGTGAGCACCACGAGGTCCTCGAACCCGGGACGTGTGGCGAGCCAGCGGTAGTCGTCCAGCTCGGAGTTGACCGGCTCGATGACGAGGAACGGAACCCGGTGGTCGCGCCACAGCTGCTCGCAGAACGCCAGGGTCGTGTTCGTCTTGCCCGAACCGGTGGTCCCGACGAACAGGGCGTGCCGAGTGAGGTCGTCCAGTCCGATGCCCAGAGGCCCGGCCGGGGTGTCGTGGACGAGCTGGCGGCCCAGGGTGATCGCGGGGCCGTCCGCGCGGTAGGCCGTCTCACCGGCGAGACCGGGGCGGCGCACCGGGAAACCGGTCATGTGGCCGTTCACCGCCAGGGGCAGCCGGAACGCAGCTCCCGCTTCGCGGGCGTCCACCAGCTCCGCGAGGAGCCGCAACTGCGGCGAGAGCGGTTCGGGCAGCCGCCACCAGTGGTCGCCGCCCCAGCGCCCGTGCTCCAGGGTGGTCAGCCCCTGCCAGGCGGCCGGGAGTTCACCGGGGCCGGGCCAGGCCACGCTGTGCGCCGGGCCGCTGAACGTCTCCGTGAGCACTCCCTGCTCACGTGCCCGTTCCTGCGGGGACACCGTCGCGCCGGCCAGCTCGGCCAGCGACTCCGGGATCCTCGCGGGTGAGGCCAGGGCGATCCGGATGCGGAAGGCGCGGCCGGTGTAGCGGCGCGCGGCGTCGGCGTACACCCGGGAGGCGTCCACGGCGAAGGCGTCCGGGGCGAGCTGGGCGCCCGGCGACCACAGACCGTCCGGCACCTGGCCCTGGGTGCCGAGCCGGCCGTACTGCGTGGCGACGCGGTGCAGCAGCGGTCCGAGGTCGTCCGGTACGACGTACGGTTCCAGGCCGATCGTGAGCATCACCGGGTACGGGTGCTCGGCCAGCGCCCGCCACAGCGCGTCCCACGGTGGCGCCGACGCGGTGAACGGCTGGGGAGAGAGGTAGTACCGCACTCCCGCGTCGGGACGGTTGGGCACCCCGGCTCGGTACCGCTTGCGGATCTCGGCCACACCCGCGACGGGCTCGGGCGTGAACGGGGTCAGCAGTCGTGTCACCTCGGCCGGGTCCTCGACCGGGCTCGCGAGCACATGGCGGGGCAGTGCGGCCAGCCGGGCGCGCAGCGCGAGCGCGGCCGCCTCCGCCCGGTCGGGCGTGGCCGCCGACACACGGCCGAGCAGGGCGCAGGTCATGCCCCGCTCCGCTGGATCGGTGAGGTAGCGCAACTCGACGCGCTCGCCGTGTGCCGTGCCCCACTGGCCGGTCAGCCAGGCCGTCTCGGCGGCGACCGCCTTGATCCGGCGGTCGTCCTCCGCGAGATCCGCGTACTCCCGGGTCTCGGTGAGATCGGCCGCGGCATCGACGCGTACCGCCGTCCAGGCCCAGACGGTCGTCCCGTCGGACACGGTCGGCACGCCGGCCGCCGTCCGGTCGGTGGCGCTCAACTCCCGTTCCAGTGCTGCCCGTTCGTGTCCATCGGGGCGTGCGGGGCGACGGGCGGTGCCGGCGGTGCCATGGGTATGTGACCCGTCGGACCCGCCGCCGGGTATCCGGGCGTCGGCTGCCCGGCCGGGTACACCGGCGGGGCAGGAGGTCCGGGCGGGGCGGCCGGGGCCGGGGCCGACCGGACCGGTGGCTCCTGGCCGAAGGCCGAGGCGAGGGGCACCTCGATGCCCTTGATCGCGATCTCCACACCTTCACGGGCTGCCGAGTGCACCGCTTCCCGCATGGCGCGCGGCCGGTCGGTGCGCAGCATCTGGTTGAGGCTGCCCGCGCGGTTCAGCATCGACGCGACGACATCCTTCACGAAGTGCCCGATCACGACGGCGCCGGAGCGGCTGCGCCACATCGTCCAGCCGACGTAGAGGCTGGTGCCGTAGGCGAAGACGGTCACATAGGCCACGTACCGGCCGCTGGTGACGACCAGTCGGTTGTGCACGACCTCCGGCGCGATGTCGCTGCGGATCCGGGCGGGAACGGCGGTGACGGGGATCCGGCGGCCGGTCAGCGCGGCGTAGATCGTCGCGTACGCGGAGGAGGAGGCCGCGGCCTTGTCCTCCAGGAGTGTCTTCCATTCCGAGATCGGCTCGTTCTGCCGGACCAGCAGGAAGACCACCCAGAACATGATGATCGAGAGAATCAGACCGGGGCCGAGGGCGTCGACGTCGGCCGTCAGGAGGGCCGGCAGCAGACCGACGACGAAGAAGACCAGGAACGACGCCACGGCCGCCTGGAACCACAGCTGTCTGACGGTCCTGAACTCCACGGACTCGTCGAAGCTCAGCTCGACGTCCCGGTACTGCAGCGTCTGATTGCGGTACGCCACGTTCGCGCCGACCGCGCCGGAGGCCGCCCAGTCGACGGGGCTCCCCGTCCCTGTCGTGTCCATCGTCCCCGTTCCCCGTCTCCCCGTGCCACGTTCTCCGCGCGCACGTATCCCCGTACACAAGTAGCCCGTAAGCCCTGGCGATTGATCACCCTAGACCAAGGCTCTGACAGTCAGTCACCGGTCCGGTACGGACGACGGCTCGTCGGAGCGTGCCAGCAGCAGGGCCATGACACCGACGAGCGTGGCGCTGCTGACGATCTCCCGGCGGGTGATGAGGCCCGGCACGTCGGTCAGGGGGATCCACTCCAGGCGATCGGACTCGTTGCGTTCCGTGGGCTCGCCGACGCGCCGGGCGTCGTCCGTGCGGAACACGAAGTGCCGGGTGTCGGTGACCCCGGCCGCCGGCTCGGCGTAGACCAGTTCCCGCAGTGACCCCGGCCGCCAGCCGGTTTCCTCCTCCAGCTCCCGCGCCGCCGCCTCCTCGGGGCGTTCGCCGTCCTCGACCAGGCCCATGGGCAGCTCCCAGGCCCAGGTGTCCGTGACGAATCGGTGGCGCCACATCATCAGGACCCGCTGCCGGGCGTCGACGGCCGCGGTGACGGCGAGGTCCCGCAGCCGGACCACGTGGTAGTCGCCGCGGGTGCCGTCGGGCTGCTCGACGTCCAGCGAGCGCAACCGCACCCAGGGGGTGTCGTGGATCACGTGCTCACCGTGGACGGTCCATCTCATGCCGGGTCCCCCGCTCTCGGTCCGGGGTGGTCCCGGACTGCTTCGGCGGCCTGCGCCACCCGCAGCAGCAGTGCCTCTTCGCCGTGCCGCGCCACCAGGTGCAGTCCGAGCGGGCAGCCGTCGGCGCCGAACCCGGCGGGAATGCTGGTGGCGGGGTGCCCGCTGAGGTTGAACGCCCAGGTCAGGGCCGTGGAGTAGCGGTCACCGGGGCCCTCGTGGCCGTGGGGCGCGTTGGGTGTGGTGGGGGTGAGGATCAGGTCGGCCTCGGTGAGGAGCGCGGCGAGCCGCCGGTCGTTCTCGGCACGGAGTTCCCGGGCGGCCCCGAGGGGGGCGGTTCCGGCGTCGGACGCCGGCGCGGAGCGCAGGGCCGACCAGGCGGAGACGGGGTCCGCCAGGCGCGGTGGCGCGCTCGGGCGTACGAGCCGGACGAGGCCGGCGTCCGCGAGGCGGAGCGCGGCGCGGTGGGCGACGGCGGCGGGTTCGGTATCGGTGTCGGCGAACCCGAGGTCGGCCGACCAGACGGCGGTGGGCGGCGGCCCGTACGCGCCCTCGGCGGTCTCGCCCGCCACGCACCGCCAGTACGCCGCCGCGTCCGAGGCGTGGCGGGCGAGGACGCCGGGAGCCGCGAGGCCGGTGCGGTCGGGGGAGGGGAGGCGGCCGTTGGTGGCCTTCAGGCCGACGACGCCGCACCAGGCCGCCGGGATACGGACCGACCCGGCGCCGTCCGTGCCGGTCGCCATCGGGACCAGGCCCGCGGCCACCGCCGCCGCGGACCCGGCGGAGGAGCCGCCCGGCGTCCGGTCGGCCCGCCAGGGGTTGACGGTCCGGCCACCCGCCCCGAGCCCCCAGGTCTGCCAGGGGGTGCCGGGGCCGGGCACGGAGGTCGCCCCCACGGGCACACACCCGGCCGCGACCAGCGCCCGCGCCGCCGCGCTCCGCAGCCCGCCCCGCCCCTTCACCCCGATCGGCACCCCGGCCAACGGCAACCACTCCCCACGAGCGACCCGCACGTCCACCTCGGCAGCCCACCGCAGCGCGTCCTCGGCCCACACCTCGACGAAGGAGCAGAGCGTCGGCTCGGCCCGCGCGATCCGGGTGAGCGCGTCCGCGACGACATCGACGGCGCGCAGCTCGCGGGCGCGCACCCCTTCGGCGGTCCGTACGGCCGAGAGCGGCGGGACGCCGTCGTGCGCGGTCACGGGCGCGGTCACCGGCCCGGTCCGGCCTGCGTGGGCGGCTTCGGCGGGTGGGGGAGCTGGGCACGGGCCTGGGCGGAGGGCCCGGCCGCGGGGTTGACCGTACCGGGGCCGACACCCCCGTTCCCGGCCCCGGTACGGAGTCTGGCCGCCTGCGCGATCGGGTTGCCGGGCGGCTGCGGTCCGGGGGTCTGCGGTCCGGGTGCATGCTGTCCGGGCGTCTGCCGTTCGGGCGTCTGCTGTCCGGGTGCCTGCTGTCCCGCCGCGACCGGGGTCCTGGCCTGCTGCTCCTGCGCGCCGCCGACCGCCTGCTCCTTGGTCAGGTACGGGCGCGGTTCGACCTTCCAGGCGGGGGCGGCCTGGTCCACCTCGCGGCGGACGACGCGTTCCATGAGGGTGGCCATCTCCACGGGGCCGATGCCGCCGGGCACGGGGGTGAGGTGCTGGGGGATGTCGTACGCCGCCCGCTGGACGTCACCCCGCACACTGCCGTCGGCCTGCGGTACGAACCCGGAGTCGACGACGAGCCGGTGATGGGGGCGGAGGTGGTCGGGGCCGAGGATGCCGGGGCTGCCGGTGACGGAGACGACGATGTCGGCGTCCCGTACCCGCCGCAGGTCGTCGCCGGCGTCCAGTTCCATCAGCCGGTGGCCCTGTTCGCGCAGGGTGGTGACGACACCCTGCCCGACGAACCCCTTGCTCCCCACGACCGCGATCAGCGGGTCGTCCTGGGCGAAGGGTTCCACGACCCGGCAGATGCCCTCGGCCGTCGCGCACGCGCGGTACGGGGAGCGGTCCTTGGTGAGCGCGTCGATGTCCTTGGCCGGGTCCATCCGCTGCACGAGCGGCTGGAGGTGGGCCGGCGGCGGGAACTGCACGATGATCGCCCGGGTCGCGTGATCCTGGTTGGCGCGCTCCAGCGTCTCGGCGAACTGCGCACGCGTGGTGCCCGGCGGCATCACCACATGGTCCGCCCGGAATCCCAGGTGCTCGAAGCTCTTCACCTTCTGCTCGGCGGAGACCTTCGACGCCTCCAGCTTGGCCTTCCACTCCGGCGGATCGTTCTCCGCCGCCTGGAAGCGGATGATCGTCACCCGCTGTTCCGTCGCGGCCACGGCGTCCCGGTAGGGGGCGTACAACTCCTTGGCCCGGCGCAGTACGTCGCGCCCCGACACCTGCTCGGTCATCCGCGGCTCACCTCCGTGTCGCTTCGTGGTCGATCCTGGCCAGCACCTGGCCGACCGGTTCGAGCCGGTGGCCGAGGAGTTCCTCCACGTCCTGGGCGGTGAAGGTCCGGTCGCCCGCGAGATCGTCGGTGTATCCCTCCGGGCCCGCCGTGAGGGTGATCAGGGTGAAGGACTCCGGGCCGGTCGGGTCGTGGTACGAGAACGCGCCGAAGTGGGCGATCCAGAAGACCTCGACCGGCTCGGTGCCGAACGCCCGGCGCAGGGCGGGCAGGACGGCGTCGGCGACGCTGCCGAAGTCGTCCGTGATGCCGCGGTCGTCGGGGTTGCTCGCCAGCTCGGACACGACGGCGACCGCCCGGCCGGTGACGGTCGAGTGCACGGCCCGTACCAGGGTGTGCGCCCGGCCCGCCCGGCGGTGGCGCCAGTCGACGACGTCCTCGAAGTACCGGAGGGTCGAGTTGTCCATGAATGTCTCTCCTGTCGGCCGCGGCCGCGATGGTCGATCCGGTTCCGCCGGTGGCCGCCCCGTGCTCGGCCGCGCGCATCGGTTCAGGGTAGGGGGGTGATCCGTCCGGGCCACGGTTCAGGCCCCCGGCCCGTACGGCTCCTCGGCCGCGTACGGTTCCTCGGTTCCGTACGGCTCCACGGGCACCGCTTGTTTCGCCCGGTGGGCGCCCGCCTTGCAGCCCGCGAACGGCCCTGCGGGGGAACGGAGTTCGGCCATGGCGGGACCGAGGTGGTCACGGTGCCAGACCGACGGGCCCGACAGGCCGGCCGTGGGGTCGGTGAGTTCCTGCCAGGCCAGCCACAGGGCGTGCAGCCGCGCCACCGCCTCCAGGTGCTCCCACCAGCGCGGGCACCACGGCTGCTGCGAGGTGACCTCGCGGCCGTAGACCGGGAGGAGCAGGTCCCCGACCCAGACGGCCAGGGCACTCATCTCCTGTGCGTACGCCTCGCCGTCGAGGTAGAGGACGAACGGCGGGGCCGCGGCGGCCGGCTGGGCGAGGCCGTGCTGGTCGACGGTGGTGGTCATCGGGTGCTCCCTTCGAAGAGTTCTTCCGGCCGCCGCGGGGACGGACGCGTTCTCATCTGACGATCGCCTCCGCCGCCCGCGCGGTGATCGCCTTGACCTCGGCCCGCGCGGCGAGGGCGATACGGTCGGCGCCGGGTTCGGCGTACCAGGGGCGCAGGCGGACGAGGGCGGGCCTGACGCCGGTGGCCAGGAGCAGGGCGGTGCCCTTCGGGAGGGCGCGGATGCGGTCGGCGGGCAGAATGCGTTCCAGGCGGTAGGAGGTGGAGCGGGAACGGCCGTCCTTGCTCCTGGAGTAGCTGACCGTCGACACGTCGTGCTCGCCGACCAGCCGGGACACCTTCTCCACGAAGTCGGCGTCGTCCAGACCCGCGCCGAGCAGCTTGATGGTGGCGGCGCTCCAGAGCGCGTCCATGCCCGCCTCGCCCCAGACCCGTGTGCCCTGGCGGTAACTCTGCAGCAGCGTCACGACGTTGATGCCGCGCGAGCCGAAGTGGGAGTAGAGGTCGGGCAGGTCGGAGATGCGGCAGACGTTGGCCGCCTCGTCGAGCACGGCCGTCATCGGCGGGTCCAGGCGGCCGCCCATCCGTTCGGCGGCCACCACGCCCGCGCGCAGTACGGAGTCCGCGCACGCGGCGATGACACCGGCCGCCGAGCCGCCGCCGTCCTTGGACAGGAGGTAAAGGGTGTCGGACGACAGTGCGTGCCGTTCGGGCAGGAACCGGGGCAGGCCCGGGTCCGGGCTCACCCAGGCCGCGATCGCCGGGTCCAGCAGGCAGGCCACGCACTGCCGGGCCGTCTCGTAGATGCCGTCGCGGGTCTCCACCGCGCCCAGGACGGTGCCCTGGAGCTGGTCGGCGAGAGCGGTCATACCGGCGTCGCGGAGCAGGTCGACCGGCGTACGGTCGGCCGGGTCCGCCAGCCAGGCCAGCACCTCGCCCACCTGCCGCTCACCCCGGTTCGCCGCGTGGAACAGGGCCGTGAGGGTGTTCTGGGCGGCGGAGATCCAGAAGTCGCGCTTCGTCGCGTCGTCGTTGACCGCGCCCACGAAGTGGCCGGCGAGACGGCGGGCACCCTCGATGGTGCCCGCGTCGGCGAGCATGTCCCACCACAGGCCGCGCGGGGTGTGCGCGATGCCCTGCGGGTCGAACGTCCACACCGTGCCGACGCGTTCGCGCTCCGCGCGGGTCACGCTGTACACGTCCGCCTTGTTCGAGGTCAGCAGCACGCTGCCACGGGCGCGCAGCACGCGCGGGACGGCGATGCCGGTGGACTTGCCGGCCCTCGGCGCCATCAGGTCCAGCTCCACGTCCTCGTAGCTGCTGCGCAGTTCGGGACCGCCGGGGTCCAAGTCGCCGAGGAGGTTGCCCGTGTCGTCCGGGGCGAGCCGGCCCGACGCCGGCAGGGACGGGCGGAGTTGGCGGGCCCGGGCGGCGGCGCCCTTCGGCAGGAGCCCGGCCAGTTCGCGGCGCCCAGCGAGGCCGGTGGGCTTTCCGCCGCGGCGCCGCAGGAGGACGACCGGGGCGATGAGCAGGGTGAGCGTGGCGCCGAAGACGGTGCCCATGCCGGCGGCGAGCGTGCCGGAGGAGGTCGTCGGCCAGAGGGCGACGGGGCCCTCCGTGACGAGGGTCTTCATCGTGGCCGGGGTGAAGGGGGGCGGGTCCCAGCCGGCTCCGGTGAGGGCTGCGGCGAGGGTGCCGCCGAGCCAGGCGCCGAGGAAGAGGGTGCCGACGAGCAGGGCGGTGACGGGGATGAGCCAGGGCAGGAGGTCGTCGGTGGTGGTGTGCTGGTGTTTGCGTGTGGTCATCTCTGTTCCCCCGTCAGCTGATCGGACTTTTCTTCGCCCCCGCCGCCCCTACCCGTCCGTCCGGTGGGGGCTGGTCGCGCAGTTCCCCGCGCCCCTTGAGGGCCTACGGCCACCTCAGGGGCAAAAAGCACGGGGCGCAGCCCCTGCTTTTTGAGGGGCGCGGGGAACTGCGCGAGAAGCCCCACGCACCCGCACCCGCCCATGAACCGGCACCCCCCACCCCATCAGGCGCCCTTCACCAGCGACGGAGTCCACCGCGTGTTCGTGTTGTGCAGCTCCCTCTCCGTGTCCGTGATCGACACCTTGATCGGGATGCCCGGCCGCCCGCCCACCTTGATCAGGAAGCGCCCACGCCCGGGCGGCTCCTCGTTGCCGCCGGTGCTCGCCCAGCCCGGCGGCGAGGACCACGACGACACGAGGTCGATCTCCCGCTCCGACAGGCCGACGATCTCGCCGAGTTCCCTCATCTCCGTACGGGGAAGGCCGGCGCACACCACCATCCCGGCCCGCTCCACGAAGCCGCGCGCCTTCGCCCGGTCGGCCGCGCTGCCCAGCGCCTCCGCGTCCTTGAGGGTGTGGGTGATCTTCGCGTCGCCGAGACCGAGGGAGCGGTTCAGGCGGGTGAGGGCGTCGATGCGTTCCACGATGCCGGAGGCGGCCCGCAGGGGGCGCCACAGCTCGTCCAGCACCGTGAAGAACCAGCGCTGCGGAGCCAGTCCCGCGTCCGCGAGGGCATGGGCCGCGGCGACCGTGCCGAGACCGTCCGACCAGGCCGCCAGCATCGCCGCGGCCGTGAGCTGCGTGTCCGCCTCACCGATGCGGGAGATGTCCACGCACACGGCCGGCGAGGCCGGGTCGATACGGGTGGAGGTCGCCGAGGCGAAGGTGTCGCCGAGAGGGCCGTCCAGCACGCCCAGCAGCGAGCGGTGCAGCGGGTCCACCGCCTCCTGGTAGCGGGTCATGTTCCCGCGGTCCAGGGTGACCGCGCGGACCCGGTCCGGGCCCTCGTCCAGGACCTTCAGCAGGTCGGGCAGGAGCGGGGCGCGCCCCGGCTTGGCCCGCTCGGTCAGATGGTGCAGACAGGCCGAGAGGACGGACTGCTCGTGGTCGTCCATGGGACGGCCCCGGACGATCGTGATCAGCGCCGCGACCATGTTCAGGACACGCCCGTGCGCCTCCGCCGCCAGCACCCGGCCCCGTTCCCCTCCGATGCGCAGCGCCGCCTCGCCCATCGCACCGGGGTCGAGGACGTTGATGCCGCCCACCCCGCGCCCGATGGAGATCACCTGGCCGCCGAGTGCCCGTACGGTGTCGGCGTAGTCCGGCTTGAGGTCGCCGAGGACCAGCGGCGTGACGCCCGTCGCCGCCATGCCGATCAGCATGCGGTTGACCAGGGTGGACTTGCCGAGGCCCGGCATGCCGAGCATGAAGAGGGACGGGTTGGAGATGTAACGGGCGCGGGTGAACCAGGAGATGGGGTCGCCGCAGACCGTGGCACCCGTGTGCAGGTGCTGGCCCAGCGGCACTCCGGTCATGGGGGCGCCGGAGCCCGCGGCGAACGGCCACAGACCGCACGCCTGGACCGTCGTGGCACGCCACATCGCGGGCGGGTCGACATGGCCGACCTGGCCACCGCCGGGGCCGAACCACCCGCGCGGGGGCGCGGTCTGAGGACGTACGGGACGTACAGCAGCGCGCTTGCTCACAGCGCCTCCCGGAGCTGGTACGGAACGAGGGTGTGCTCCCACGGCAGCAGGCCGACGGGGAGGGTGCAGGTGAACGCCGATGCCTGCATACGGTCGGCGGGGCGCATCAGGATGCGGGACGACGCCTGGAGGTTGCGTACGGTGACCGCCGCGTCCGGCAGCTGCTCCTCGCCGTCCACGGTGACCGTCACCATCAGCGAGAACTCCACGAGCCCGGCACCCGCCGCCTCCTCGGCGGCCGTCTGTTCGGCCGCCTGCATCTCGGAGCTGGCCCGGGCCTGGACCAGTCCCCGCTTGGAGCCCGCCATGAAGTGCGCGGTACGCCGGTCGGCCTCGACGATGCGGGCGGAGGTCGCCGGGTCGATCGGCCGGTAGACGAGCGAGACCCGCTTGCGGCGCGTGCCGGAGGCGGGCTCCAGCAGGCCCCGCAGCACGCTCGACCGGACCGTCCCGCGCGGCGCCAGCGTCAGCATCCAGGTCCGCGAGACACCCGAGTCGTGCTTGTACGCCTGCACCGACTCCACGGCGGCCGCCGGGCCCGCGTCCGCCCAGTCGAGGCCGGTCGTGGACTGCTCGGCCCGCGCGCTCAGCACGTCCGGGGCGACCGCGGGGTCGTACGCCACGCGGACGATCTCCGAGAGCCGCTCGGCGGACAAGGGGTACGCGGAGCCGCCGCCGGCCGCGACCAGGCCGGACAGCAGACCCGGCAGCCGCATGGACAGGTCGGTGATGACGTCCTGGACGTCCCGCTTGGGGCCGCCGGTGGGGCCGTAGGTGAGGGCGATGTACGTGTGCATCTCCGAGGAGGCGGAGGGGTAGCGCGCGACGACCTCCTCCATCACCGCGCGGGCCGCCGCCGGGGCGTCCGGCGCGATGCGCGGCAGGACCTCGGCGGCCAGCCGGGTCCCGGTGTCGGGCGCCGTCTCCACCACGACCTGGGCACCGCGCAGGCCGGGCTCGTGGGAGAGCCGGGCGAGCCAGTCGCCCCAGGACGCCACCCAGATGTCGACCTGCTCGGGGTCGACCAGCGAACCGCCGTCCGGCTCGCAGGCCAGGACCACCGTGCAGAGGTTGCGGCCGGGGTGGTGGAGCACCCCGAAGGCACGGTTGTAGGCGTCCCGGCCCTCGTACATCTTGGTGCGGGCCAGCAGGCCGGGCGGGTGGTGGCGGCCGCCGGGCCTCTTGGAGAGCGGGCCGGAGACGTAGGTGGTCGAGCCGTTCGCCTTGCGCCTGAGCCAACCGATACGCACCGCGACCACCTGGTAGATGTTGCGGCCGTCCACCGTGCGCAGCGCGAGCGGCGCGAGGAAGAGGCCGAGGGGGATGAGGACGAGGATCGCGGCCGACAGCGAGACCAGCGAGGCGAGGAGTGCGACCAGGAGTCCGCCGAAGGCGACGACGGTGCCGAGGAGGCCGAGTGGGCCGAGGCCGGGGCGGCGGGGCCTGCGCCAGTTTCCGTAGGTGGGACGCGTGAGGGCGTCGGTGGACATGGGGTTTCCTTCTTCCGGCTGAGGTCGCTGGGTCGAGTGCCTACGAGCTCGGGTGGATCTGTGTCGGTCTCTGTGTCGGTCTCTGTGTCGGTCGGGGCCGCGGGCCGCCCCGCGCCCCGTCGGGGGCGCGGGGCCCGGCCTACTGGTTGTGGCCCTTCATCCCGTCGTTGTCGTCGAGGGAACCGGCGACCTCGGACGCCGCCTGCATCCCGGTCTGGACGACGACCGCGGCGGCCTGCACCGCGACGGCCGCGCCCGCCGTGGCCGCGCCCGCGGCCGCGGTGCCGGCGGCCGCTCCGGCGCCTCCGGCGGCGCCACCGGCACCGCCCGCCGAGGAGCCCGCTCCCGCCGAGGGCGAGCCCTGGGGGCCCGCGGAGCCGCCGGCCCCGCCACCCCCGCCGCCTCCACCGGCCACGGAGGCGCCCGCGATGCTGACCGCGCCCGAGGCCATGTTGTTGGCGGCGCCCATGGCGACCGTGCCGCCGGAGGTGCCGCCGAGAGCGGCCGTGGCGGGGACGATCAGCTTGAGGAGGGCGGGCAGTGCGAACACCGCCATGATCAGCATGCCCATGCCCGCGATGATCGAGTTCAGGTCCTTGGTGCCCTTGGTCATCGCGGTGGCCGAGTAGATGATCAGGGCCGCCGCCGGCTTGTACAGCAGCCAGGCCGCGAGCCAGCCGATGTGCTTCTTCCACCAGCCCTCGCCCCACCCGGTCATCGAGGAGACGGCGGCCAGCGGCAGCGTGCCGACCAGCATGATCAGGACGCCGATGCGGATGTACATCAGCACGATCTGCACGAAGCTCGACAGCATCACCAGCAGGCCGAAGATCAGGACCAGACCCGGCTGGTTGAGCGTCAGCACGCCCAGCATCGTGGAGGCGTTGTCACCGAGGTCGGACCGCGCGTACACGTCCTTGGCGTACGCGTCCGACGCCGCCATCAGGGCCGTGACCACGGGGACCGAGGCCGCGCCGACGAGGATGACCTTCCACATCCCCATGAACGCCTGCTTCATGGACTGGCCCTTGCGGTCCACCGCCATGCGGATCGCGGCGATCAACAGCGAGGCCACCGCCACATAGGCGACGATCCAGTTGACCTCGGCGGTGATCTGGCCGATGGGACTGCCCGCGGCCGCCTGGCCGTGGCCTCCGCCGTTGCCCGCCGGGTCCTGCACGTCGACGCTCAGCCAGACGCCGTTGAGGGCCTTGAGCACTTCCGCCGCGCCGTCGCCGATCGCCTTGGCGAAGACGACCACGGCACCCTCGGTGAACTGCTTGCCGCCCTCTTCGATCACGCAGTCGTAGAGCTTCCAGGAGCAGGCCATCTCACGCCTCCCAGGTGACGAAGCCGT
Source organism: Streptomyces sp. VNUA24 (assembly GCF_029167005.1). Lineage (NCBI taxonomy): Bacteria > Bacillati > Actinomycetota > Actinomycetes > Kitasatosporales > Streptomycetaceae > Streptomyces > Streptomyces sp. VNUA24. The sequence continues at coordinate 4,776,714 of NZ_CP119143.1, read as the reverse complement.
CGGTGCCGCTGACCTGCGACACCCCGCTGTAGACCGTGCCGTCGGGGTCGGGGCTGAGCTTCCAGTCGCCGTCCTGCCAGCGCATGGTCACCGAGGCGGAGCCGAAGCCGCCGTCGCCCATGCCGCGCACCAGGACCATCACGGTCGCCCGCGTCTCGTCGTACGACAGGACGGTGAAGCCGGCGTAGCCACCGGCGTCCGGCGAGCCCGTGGTGGACTTGTCGGCCTCCTGGGAGCGGCTCGCGATCAGCGCGTCGCGGCCCGCTCCCGGTACGACCTGCCGCTTCACGACCTTGCGCCAGCCGTCGTAGCTGAGGTGGTCGGTGATGGAGTGGGCCGCCATGACGGCGCCCATCGGGGTGTGCGCGAAGCAGAACCAGACCGGCCCGTCGTACTTCAGCGGGCCCGCCGCCTTCGAGACCGGGACCAGACCGGTGCCGTTGGCCTTCCAGCGGAAGTCGCCCGGCGCCTCGGTGGGCTTGGCCTGGTCGCGGTCGTCGGTGCGGCAGCCGGCGGGCCGCGTGTCCGAACCGCTGCCCTTCGAACCGGACTTGTCGTCCGGGGACGAGGTCGAGGTCGGCGCCGGGTCCGGGTCGCCGGACGCGCCGGCCGGTCCCTTCCCGCCGTCGCCCGTCACCGCGAAGAGGACCGCGAGGACGAGCAGCACCACCAGGAACCCGGCCGACAGGATCCAGCCCCGCTGCTGCCAGAACGGCTGCTCCCACTCTCCGCTGCCCCCGTGGGCCCGGCCGGAGTTCAGCATCGTCGCTCCCCCTTTCGACGTGCTCGGACGGCTAGAAGACGAAGTTCACGAGCGGGCCGGCGGTGGCGACCAGGACACAGCCGCCGAGGACCATGCCCAGCCGGCCCATGTGCTCCGAGCCCTCGCCGCGGCGCATGGAGATCGCCATCATCGCGCCGGTGATCAGCACCCCCGCGACGCCCGCGGCGGTGCCGGCCCAGGCCACGATGCCGAGCACGGTGTCGACCTTGCCGGTGAGTTCGGCGGGGGCGTCGCGGTTGGGGTTGGGCACCGTGCCGTCGGCCAGGTAGAGGGACTGATGCGCTTTGGCGGCTATCGCGTGCAGCATGTGGTTTCTCCCCGTGGTCTCGATCGGTCCGTCGTGGGTGGCGGTCCGACGTCGACTGATGTGAGCGGATGGGACATTGGGTGCTTCCGGGGCCGGCACGACGTGCCCGGGTTCCCGGCCGCCCTGTGAGCTTGGCGACTCCCGTGGGGCGAAACCAAGCGATGTAGTGATCCAGCACTAGCCGGTGACGTGCTCGTGACAGACGGGAAGCTCTCGTCATGTCCGGGACAGTGACGTGCCGTCAGAAAGGGCCGGACCTGCGGAGAAGCGGAGCGCTTCGCACCGGCGTTCGCCTTCGACGCGCTTCACATACGGCAACGACCCACCGGTTCCCGAGGAACCGACGGACCGTCGCCCCTGCCTGACGGCGGGTCTGTCGGGCGTGCGCTCGCGGGTCTGTCGAGTGTGCGTTGGCGGGTCTGTCGGGTCTGCGTACGCGGTCCGTCGGGCTTGCTGTGCGCCTGCCGCCGGGGGCCTTGTCCACGGTCTGCTGGGCGTGCGTTCGCGTGCCGCCGGGCGGCGTGTCCACGGCCTGCTGGGCAACCTGCTCGCGGGGCCGTCGGGTGTGCTGTACGCCTTGCCCGCAGCCCGTCGGGCGTGCGTCCGTGTGCCGCCGGGTGCCTTGGCCGCGTGTCTGCCGGGTGCGCGCTCGCGGTCCGGCGGGCGACCTGCTCACGGTCCATCAGGCTTGCGCTCTCTGCGTGCCGCGCGTCCTGCCGTTGCCTGGGGGTGTTCCGCCACGGTCTGCCGGGTGCCTTGTCCGCGGTCTGCCGGGCGGGCGTTCACGGTCCGTCGGGCGTACGTCCGCGTGGTCGCCCGGCGGCTTGTCCGCGGTCCGGCGGGCGACCCGCTCACGGTCCATCAGGCGCGCATTCCGCGTGCCGGGCGGGCGCCCATGGTTTGTCGGGCGTGCTGTCCGCTTGCACGGCTGCACGGCTGCACGGCTGCACGGCTGGGCGGCTTGTCGGGCGACCTGCTCACGGTCCGTCGGGTGCGCCCTGACCGCGGGCCGGGCCAGGCGTCCTGCCACGGTCTGCCCGGCGTCTCACCGCGGTCTGCCGGGCGCCTTGTTCACGGTTCGCCCGGCGTCTCGCCGTGGTCTGCCGGGCGCCCCCTTCGTGGTCTGCCCGGGCGGGCCGGTCGCGTGGTGTCCGTGCGTCGTCTACAGCACGAACGCCACGATCGGGCCCGCCGTCGCCCCGATGACGCAGGCGCCCAGCACCATGGCGAACTGGCTGAGGTGCTCGTCGCCCTCCCCGGACCTCAGGGAGATCGCCATCCGCGACCCGACGAGCAGCAGCCCGCACACCCCGGCCGCGGTCACCAGCCAGGCGAGGATGCTCAGCACGTAGTTCAGCTGGTTGGTGACCGCCGCCGGAGGCCCGGCCAGGGTGGTGGCGACGTCGTGCACGGTGCTGCTCATGGGGTCCTCCCGGTCAGTCGGGCCAGTGCCGCGCTCTCCCGCGGCGGGGGGCCGGTGAGATCGCCGGTGCGCCAGGCGGGCACCCAGGGCACGCGGTAGACGTCGATGACGGAACCGATCACCTTCATCCGCTGCACGAGCTGCCGGGGCAGCCGGCCGGGCGCGTCCGCGACCAGCACGATCGCGTCCAGGTCCAGTCCGGGCGGTGCGTCGCCCCGCCGGAAGATGTCCAGGGTGTGCGAGACCGCGTCGAGCCCGGCCGCGTGCGTACGCCCCACCAGCAGGACCGACGCCGGCTCGCCCTGTTCGGGGCGCGGCCAGTTGCGCCCCGTGTCATGGCCGCCGAAGACCGCCGCGAGGGTGGTGGACCCGGCACCCCCGTGCGTGGCGACCCAGGAGAACCGCCGCGTGCTCGCGGCCGCCCGGGACGGCGGGTCCTGCGGTTGCGCCGCCGGTTCCCCGACCGGCCCGCGCACCCAGATCTCCGGCCCGGCCGCCTGTCCCGTGCCCGGCTGCATCACCGCATCACCGCTCTCCACCACTCCCCGTTTCCACCGCTGATCCCAGCAGTCTTCCTGAGTCCCGGCGTGCCCGTCGCACCCCGGCGCGGTGCCCGCCGCCGGTTCCCTGTCCGGCGAGCCGCCCACCACCGATCTTCACGGCGTACGGACGGCTTGGGAATCGGGGCGTGAGTTCCTGCGACGAGCCTGTGACGCACCGGTGACGCGCGGAACGAGAGGGAGCGGCGAGACTCGTCGACAGGGACTCAAGTGGCAGGAGCATGACTGGACTTCGCCACTGTGGCGCTGAGGGGAGCAGATGTCCAACGGGGGAGGGTCCGTCACGACCTGGGTCGTCGGCGGCTGCGTGGCGGCCGTGCTGATGCCGGTGGTGATGATGGTCGCGGTGAGCGGGGGCGGTGAGGCCGAGGCCGAGGAGCAGGGCGTCGGCGGCGGCCTCAAGGCCGGTCAGGTTCCGGCGGAGTACGTGCCCTGGGTGCTCAAGGCGGGTGCCATGTGCGACGTCATCAAGCCGGCCGTGATCGCCGCGCAGATCGAGGCCGAGTCGGGGTGGAACCCGAACGCCAGGTCCCCGGTCGGCGCCGAGGGACTGAGCCAGTTCATGCCCGGCACCTGGCCGAGCTGGGGCAAGGACGACGACGGCAACGGCCGGGTCTCCCCGTACGACCCCGGTGACGCGATCATGGCGCAGGGCCGCTACGACTGCGCCCTCGCCCGGCAGGTCCAGGGCTACAAGGACAGCGGCCAGGCGACCGGCGAGACCCTCGACCTGGCGCTCGCCGCGTACAACGCCGGGCCGGGCGCCGTCCAGAAGTACGGCGGCATCCCGCCCTACACCGAGACCCGCAACTACGTCGTCCGCATCAAGTCGCTGATCTCCAAGTACGAGTCGGTGGACGACCCGCCGGGCAAGCTCCCGGACGGCAGGAAGATGGCCATGCCGGTCGCCGGCAACCCGCCCGTGACCTCCCCGTACGGCTGGCGCATGCACCCCATCCTCGGGGTCCGCAAGCTGCACACCGGCACCGACTTCGGCGTCGCCGAGGGCAAGCCGGTCCTCGCCGCCCGCGACGGCGTGGTCACCTTCGCGGGCTGGACCAACGGTTACGGCAACCGCGTCGTCATCTCCCACGGAACCATCGACGGCGACCGCATCTCCACGACCTACAACCACATGCTCGGCGGCCTCGGCGTCAGCGCCGGCGACAAGGTGAAGGTCGGCCAACGGGTCGGCCTGGTCGGCTCGACGGGTTACTCCACGGGCGCCCACCTCCACTTCGAGGTGATGCGGAACGACGCGTACGTGGATCCGGCGCCCTGGCTGGGGCTGTAGTGCGTACGCGGGAGACGCGGGAGACGCGGGAGACGCGGCAGATGCGGGAGACGCGGGACACCCGGGGGACACGGGCCACGCGAGCACGGCGCTCGTGGTGGACGACGCGATCGGCGAGGAAGGACACTGAGGTGAGGAGGGGGACGAGGGTGAACGCGAAGCACGAGGCGCGCGGCGGGCGCGCGGGGCGTGACGAGCGCACCGGGTGGCACGCGACCGCGCCCGTGACCGGGGGACGCGGCGGCGCGCGCAGGGCGTGCGCGGCGGTGCTCGCGACGGTGACCGGTGTGGCGGTCCTCGCCGCCTGCGGCCTGGAGGACCACCGCGAGACGGCGGGCGGCGGCACGGCCACGTCCGCCCCGCCCTTCACCCCCAAGGCGCCCCTGCCCTCCGGCCGGCCGCTCGGCCCGGACGCGCACGTCCCGAGCCCCACCGGGGTCGACGGCACCGACGCGACCGCCGTCGCGGAGGCATGGGTGCAGGTCGCGTACGGCCACGACACGAAGTACGACACCGGCCCGCACGACGCCGTCCTGCGCTCCGCCCGCTGGTTCACCGCCGCCAGGGCGAAGGCCGAGCGCTCGTACCGGCCCGCGAGCGGTGCCGGTGAGCAGTGGAACTCCTGGGCCGCGCACGAGGCGTGGACGACCGTCGACGTGGAGGCGGACGACGACGGCGACGCGCCCGCCGACTCGGCCCGGGACGCCTACCGCGCGCTCTTCGTCGACGGCACGGCACACGGCCGTGACGGCTGGACGGGAACCGGGCCGCAGGCCACGGTGTACGTGAAGCTGGTCCGCCCGGGCAAGGGCGAGCCATGGCGGGTGGACGGGGTGCGTACGGTGGAGGCAGCGGTGTCGGCACCGGACCCGTCCGGCTCCGACTCCGCAGCCCCGTCCACGACTTCTCCTTCTGCCCGACCCGAGTGAGGGAACGATGACTCGACTCAGCCGCGAACAGAAGCGGGAACTCAAGCGCACGGGACGCGCGCCGGCCGGGCTCACCCCGATCGACGTACGCGTCTCCGCCGAGACCGGTGCGACGGTCGGCGGCATGCCGGTGCCGTCGGCCGCGGGGGAGAGCCTGCAGCACGCCGCCCTCGACTACCTCCACCGCCTGGCCCTCGCCACCGGCCACCCCGTCCTCGCCACGGTCCACGACGAACGCATCGGCTACGTCGTCCCCCTCCAGGTCCAGGTCGACGGCTCCAGCCACTACGCCGGAGAACCCGTGCGGGTGGGCGAGCCACGGGGGTTCGCGGGAGCGGCCGCGGCCGAGCAGCCGGTCCCCGCGCAGGGCCCTCGTCGCGACAGGTCGACCCATGTCCTGCGCGCGGTGCCCGAGTCGGCAGCCGCCGAGCCGCGGCCGCCGGTCCCCGCGCACCACCTCCCGCCGGAGCCGCGCCGGCAGCCGGAGCCGACACCGGACGGCCAGGCACAGCCACAGGTTCAGCCCCAGCCCCAGGCACAGGCACACCCCCAGGTCCCACCGCAGGCACAGGCCGAGAGCCGGCAGCGTCACGAGGTACGGCCGGAGGCGCGAGCCGAGTGGCAGCAGCACCCGGACGTACGGCCGGAGGCCCAGGCTCCGCCGCAGGCCGCGGCCCCGCCGCAGTGGCAGGCTCAGGCCGGCCCGGAGCCGTCGGGATACCCCGGTCCGGAGGCGCGGCCGTCGGTCCCCGCGCAGCCGAAGCGGGAACCCAGAACGCTCCCGCTCGCGGCGGCGAAGTCCGCCCCCGCCCCTACTCCTGCCCCCGCGCCCTCGCACGCGCCGGAGCCGGTCGCCGCCGAGTTGACGTCGGAGGGGGCCCCGGCACAGCCCATGGCTCCGCAGGCGAAGCGGGAGCCCCGGACGATGCCGCTCACGGCGGCGAAGGAGAAGCGGGAAGGGCCGGCGCAGCCCGCGCCGGGCAGGGTCGCGCCGTCGACGTTCGTGCTGCGCGCGGTACCGGAACCGACGGAGGGCCCCCTGGCCCGCCCGCAGGCCGGGCCACCCCGCACGCCGGACCTCCCGCCGACCCCGCCGGGCGGCGCGTCGGACCCGGACGGCACTCCGCAGGCACCCGGGCCCACCCACGCCCCCGCCCCGGCCACCGGGACCGTCTCGCCGCCGACGGGCGAGTTCGGCCCGCTCCTGGACGTGGAGATGTCTCTCGTCCCGCCGACTCCGGCCTCCCTGGAGCCGCAGCCCTGGCCGCCGGCCCCGGCCGGCGAACCCTTCCCGGAGCAGACCTACGACCCGGTCGTGCCCGCCGACTCCGTGCCCGCCGACTCCATGCCCGTGGACTCCGTGCCGGACGCCGGGCCTGCCTCGCTGGAGCCCCAGCCCTGGCCGCCGACTCCGCCTCCGCTGCCGCCCCGCGCGACGGCGCCCGCGCCCGACCCGGAGCCCGCGCCTCCCGCGCCGCTCCTGCCGGAGGAGTCCGCGACGGACGCCTACTCCGCTCCCGAGTGGGCGGTGCTGGAGGAGGACAGCGACCCGAAGCCCGCGCCGGTCCGGGAGTTCGACGCCGTGGCCGAGGCGGTGCTGGACACGCCGGAGGAGGACGGCGGTGCGGCGTCACCGTTCGCCGAGCCCATGTCCCGCATCAACGAGGCGGTGAAGCTGGGCCGGATCCAGGAGGCCGCGGAGATGGCCGAGCAGACCGTCGCCCAGGCGACCGCCGCGCTGGGCCCGCTCCACCCCGAGGTGCTGAAGCTCCGTGAGCTGACCGCCTACATCGCCTACCTGGCCGGTGACGCCCTCCGCTCCTTCCACGTCTCGCTCGACCTGGCGGGTGTGCGCCACCGTCTGCGCGACGAGCGGGCCGCCTACGGCAACATCCAGAGCGCCGCGGCCGCCTGGCGCGCGGTCCGTGATCCGCTCCAGGGACTGCACCTGGGCCGGGACCTGATCGCCGTCTGGACCGACCTCGCCGCCGACGAGGGGCCCGCCGCCGACGACCTGGAACAGCTGGAGAAGGCCCGCACCCGGATGACCCGCCTCACCGAACGGGCCCGCGCCCTCGACTCCGCCCCGTACGTCCATGGCCAGTGACCTGGGAGGACATCGTCCGGAAGGCGGACCGGCCGGAGGGCCGGCCGGTGGACCGGCCCGGGCATCGGTCGAGGCCGGCGCCCGCTCGCGACGCGCCGTCCCCGCCCCCGCCCCGGACACGCCGGGCGCCCCGGCCGCCGGCCGGGGCGCCCGGGCGGCACGCCTGCGCTCCCCGTACCGGTCGTCCTCCGCACCCCCGGCCCCCCGCCCCCGGGTCGAGGTCACCTTCAACGAGCTGACCGGCACCATGAGCTGGCGCACCCTCGACCGGGCGGCGCCCGCGTCCGGCGCCCGGGACGGCACCGGGCGCACCCCGCACCGCCGTGCGTCCGGGACCGCTCCCTGGAGCGCCCGTGCCGCGGCCCTGCGTTCCGCCGGTGTGGACCCGTCCCGGGCTCCCGCCACCGGTGCCGCTCCGATCCCGACGCACCCCGCCGCCGTACGGTCCGCCCTGAGGGTCGACGTGGCCGCGCTCACCCCCGAGGCCGGGCGGAGCCATCTGGCCCGGCTCGGTGCCCTGCGGTCCGAGGAGGCGGCCGGACTCGCCCACGGCGCGGGGATGCCCGCGGCGGTCGCGTCCCGCCTCCGGTCGACGAGCGCGACCCCGGCCCAGACCCACGCCCTCACGGCCCGCCACGCCTCCGCCGCGACCCGCCCGCCGGCCGCCGCGCCCGTGCGACCGCGAACCCCCGACGCCCCCGCGCACCGGCCGGGACGCTGACCCACCCAACGCGCGCACGCCCAACGCGCGCACGCCCGGGACCGGCCACGGCGCTCCCCGCCGACCGGCCGACCCCGGGCACGCACCACCGGGAATCCAGGACCCCAGGACCCCAGGACTCCAGGCTCTGCCTACTCCGACAGCTCCCACACCGCGTACGCCGCCGCGTCGCTGTTCCGGTCGAGCGCCGTGTCGTTGATGTTCGACGTGTTGTCGCAGGACGAGTGGTAGCAGCGGTCGAACGCCTGGCCGGACGTACCGCCCCACTTGGTGGCCTGCGCGGCGGTCTTCGTGCGGCTGGCTCCGGTGAAGAGGCCGCCGACGGGGACGCCCGCGCTCTTGAACGGCGCGTGGTCGGAGCGGCCGTCGCCCTCGGTCTCGATCTCGGTCGGGACGCCGATCCCGGTGAAGTAGTCCTTGAAGGTCTGCTCGATGACACGGTCGTCGTCGTAGACGAAGTACCCGGGGTTCGGCGAGCCGATCATGTCGAAGTTGAGGTAGCCGCTGATGCGGGCCCGGTTCGCCGAGGACAGGTTGTTGACGTAGTAGCGGGAGCCGACGAGGCCCAGCTCCTCCGCGCCCCACCAGGCGAACCGCAGGTGCTTCGTGGGCTGGTAGTTCGCGCGGGCCACGGCCAGCGCGGTCTCCAGCACGGCGGCGGAGCCCGAGCCGTTGTCGTTGATACCGGCACCCGACGTGACGCTGTCCAGGTGTGAACCGGCCATGACAACCTGATTCGTGTCGCCGCCGGGCCAGTCCGCGATCAGGTTGTAGCCGGTGCGGCCGCCGGACGTGAAGGACTGCGTGGTGGTGACGAAGCCCGCCGCGTCGAGCTTGCCCTTCACGTAGTTCAGCGACGCCGTGTAACCGGCGCGGCCGTGGGCTCTGTTGCCGCCGTTGGCCGTGGCGATGGACTGGAACTGGGTGAGGTGGGCCTTGACGTTGGCCAGGGGGAGGTCGGGCGCGGCGAGCGCCGCGCCGGGGGCGGGCACGGGCGCCGCCCCGGCTATGGACCCGGTGGTGAACAGCGTGGCCACCGCGACGGCGGCGGCGAGGGTGGCGCGGCGTGCGGCTGGAACGGAGAGCTTCATAGTGGGGGCTCCGGATTCCATGGGATCACCCTGGACGCACTGTTGATGTGTCCATGGCGAAACCGGTGAATGAGGTGCCTGGATGGTGCGGGCGGGACTGACTCTCCGTCAAGGGTGCTATTTGGCCAGCGGGGTTCGCGCCTCGGCCACCTCGGCGACGGCGGTCAGCTCCTCCAGCCGCCGCCGCGCCGCCCGTGCCGTCCGCAGCGCGTCCCAGGTCAGCAGCGACAGCGCCAGCCACACCAGCGCGAAACCGGCCCACCGCTCGGGCGGCATCGCCTCGCGGAAGTAGACAACGCCCAGCAGGAACTGGAACACCGGCGCCAGGTACTGCAGCAGTCCCAGCGTGGACAGCGGCACCCGGATCGCGGCCGCTCCGAAGCAGACGAGCGGCAGCGCGGTCACCAGCCCGGTCGCGGCCAGGAGCAGGGCGTGCCCCGTCCCGTGCGCGCCGAAGGTGGCGTCCTGGCGGGAGCCCAGCCACAGCAGATAGGCCAGCGCGGGCAGGAACTGGATCGCGGTCTCCGCGGCGAGCGACTCGACGCCGCCCAGGTTGACCTTCTTCTTCACCAGCCCGTACGTGGCGAAGGAGAAGGCGAGGCAGAGGGAGATCCACGGCGGCCGTCCGTACCCGACGGTGAGCACGAGGACGGCCGCGAAGCCGACACCGACCGCCGTCCACTGCACGGGCCGCAGCCGTTCCTTCAGCAGCAGGACGCCGATGGCGATGGTGACGAGCGGGTTGATGAAGTACCCGAGGGACGCCTCGACCACCTGATGGGCGTTGACCGCCCAGATGTACACGCCCCAGTTGACGGTGATCACCGCCGCCGCGACGGCGACCAGGGCCAGCTTGCGCGGCTGCCGCAGCAGCTCACCGGCCCAGGACCAGCGCCGCAGCACCAGCAGGACGACACCGACGACCGCGAGGGACCAGACCATGCGGTGGGCGAGTATCTCCACCGCCCCGGAGGGCTTCAGCAGCGGCCAGAACAGCGGGACGATCCCCCACATTCCGTACGCGGCGAAGCCGTTCAGCAGCCCTATCCGGTGTTCGCCCCTCGACTGCGCCGCCACGGCCCCTCCTTCTCACCGGCCGCACCACCGCGACCCCAGCCCTGACGAAGGTAACGCCGGGCACCCCCGGCTGTCATGCCCGTATCGGCATACGGTCATGACAGCCGGGGGTGGCTCCTGGAGGAGTGGCGCCGCGCCGGCGGTCAGCCCTTCAGGGCCGTCGCGATCGAGTCCGCGAGCGGGGTGGTGGGGCGGCCGATGAGGCGGGAGAGGTCGCCGGAGGAAACGGCCAGCTCACCCTTCTCGATGGACGCGTCCACGCCCGCGAGGACGGCCGCGAAGCCCTCGGGGAGGCCGGCGCCGGTGAGGATGCCGACCAGCGCGTCGGCGGGCACGGGGTTGTTCGCTATCTCCTTGCCCGTCTGCGCGCTCAGCTCGGCCGCGTACTCGGCGAAGCTCCAGGCGATGTCGCCGCCCAGCTCGTACGTCTGGTTCTCGTGGCCCTCGCCGGTGAGTACGGCGACCGCGGCGGCGGCGTAGTCGGCGCGGGGCGCGGAGGAGACCCGGCCCTCGCCTGCGGCGTGCGTGACGGCGTTGTACTGCAGCACCGGCGCGAGCTGCTCGGTGTAGTTCTCGTGGTACCAGCCGTTGCGCAGCAGGGCGTACGGCAGGCCGGAGGCGAGCAGTGCCTCCTCGGTGGCCCGGTGGTCGTCCGCGAGGGCGGCCGTCAGGCTGCCGGGCGCGCTGGTGTAGGCGAGGAGCGCGACCCCGGCCGCCTTGGCGGCGTCGATCACGACCCGGTGCTGGGCGGTGCGGTCCTTGTCGACCTCGCTGCTGGAGATCAGCAGCACCTTGTCACCGGCGGCGAAGACGCCGTCGAAGGTCTCGGGGGTGCTGTAGTCGGCGACGGCGATCTTCACGCCGCGTGCCGCGAACCCGGCGGCCTTCTCCTCGCTGCGGACGACGGCCGTGATCTGCTCGGCCGGAACCTTCTCCAGCAGCCCCTCGACGACGAACTTGCCGAGGTGTCCGGTCGCTCCGGTGACGACGATGCTCATGGTGAAACTCCTCCAGGGGGGCGGGTACGCCACTAACCCTAGGGAGTGCGCTAACTCTGCGAAAGTACCCACTTTGAAGTAAGGTACTCACATGGCAGTAAGTGAGGTGTCGACGCAGCCCGCGATCACGGACGGGTCGAACGGCGGCGAGGGGATGTGCCCCCACCGCCTCGTCCTGGAGCACGTCACGAGCCGCTGGGGTGTCCTCGTCCTGATCTCGCTCCTGGAGCGGCCCTACCGCTTCAGCGAGCTGCGCCGGGCCATCGGCCGGGTCAGCGAGAAGATGCTGACCCAGACCCTCCAGACCCTGGAGCGCGACGGTCTCGTCCACCGCGACGCCAAGCCCGTCATCCCGCCCCGCGTCGACTACTCCCTCACCGACCTCGGCCGCGAGGCGGCCGAACAGGTCCGCGCGCTCGCGAGCTGGACCCAGGAGCGCATGGACCAGGTCCAGGCGGCCCGCCGGACGTACGACGAGGCGCGCCAGGCGTACGACAGGGCCCGGGCCTGAACCAGCCCCGGGCCCCACGCCTCAGCCGCCCACGCTCAGCCGTCAGCCGTCAGCGTGCGCGCGCAGTCGTTCACCTCAGCCCACGACCGTCCACGTGTCCCCGCCCGCCAGCAGCACCGACAGGTCGCCCTTGCCGAACTGCTCGACGGCGGAGTCGAGTTGGTCGGCCATCTGGGTGTCGTAGACGGGCCGCCGGACGGACCGCAGGACCCCGATCGGGGTGTGGTGGAGGGTGTCCGGATCGGCGAGCCGCGACAGCGCGAACGCGGTCGTCGGGGACGCCGCGTGCGCGTCGTGGACCAGGACCCGCGACTCGTTCTCGGGCGTGACGGTGACGACCCGCAGGTCACCGGTCGCCTCGTCCCGGACGACCCCTCGTGACCGCTCCGCCCCGAACCGGATCTGCTCGCCGTGCTCCAGCCGGATCACGGCCTCCTCCGCCTGCTGCCGGTCCTTGAGGACCTCGAAGGCGTTGTCGTTGAAGATGTTGCAGTTCTGGTAGATCTCCACCAGGGCCGTACCGGGGTGCGCCGCGGCCTGCCGCAGCACCTCCGTCAGGTGCTTGCGGTCGGAGTCGACCGTCCGCGCCACGAACGACGCCTCCGCCCCGATCGCCAGCGACACCGGGTTGAAGGGCGCGTCCAGCGACCCCATCGGCGTCGACTTGGTCACCTTCCCGACCTCGGAGGTGGGGGAGTACTGCCCCTTGGTCAGGCCGTAGATGCGGTTGTTGAAGAGCAGGATCTTCAGGTTCACGTTGCGCCGCAGGGCGTGGATGAGGTGGTTCCCGCCGATGGACAGCGCGTCGCCGTCACCGGTCACCACCCACACCGACAGGTCGCGCCGCGAGGTGGCGAGCCCGGTCGCGATGGCCGGCGCCCGCCCGTGGATCGAGTGCATCCCGTACGTGTCCATGTAGTACGGGAAGCGGGACGAGCAGCCGATGCCCGAGACGAAGACGATGTTCTCCTTCGCCAGGCCCAGTTCGGGCATGAAGCCCTGGACGGCGGCGAGGATCGCGTAGTCACCGCAGCCGGGGCACCAGCGCACCTCCTGGTCGGACTTGAAGTCCTTCATGGACTGCCGCCCCGTGGCCTTGGGGACCAGCTGCAGCAGCTCGTTGCCGATGTCAGCCATCGATGGCCTCCTTGAGAGCCGTGGCGAGCTGCTCCGCCTTGAACGGCATACCGTTCACCTGGTTGTACGAGTGGGCGTCGACCAGGTACTTCGCCCGGATCAGCGTGGCGAGCTGGCCGAGGTTCATCTCGGGGATCACCACCTTGTCGTAACGCCTCAGCACCGCACCCAGATTCCGCGGGAAGGGGTTGAGGTGCCGCAGATGGGCCTGGGCGATGGACTCCCCGGCCGTGCGCAGCCGCCGTACCGCCGCCGTGATCGGCCCGTACGTCGAGCCCCAGCCCAGCACCAGGGTCCGCGCCTCGTGCGGGTCGTCGACCTCGACGTCGGGGACGTCGATGCCGTCGATCTTCGCCTGCCGGGTGCGGACCATGAGGTCGTGGTTGGCGGGGTCGTAGGAGATGTTGCCGGTGCCGTCCTGCTTCTCGATGCCGCCGATGCGGTGTTCGAGGCCGGGGGTGCCCGGGATCGCCCAGGGGCGAGCGAGGGTCTCCGGGTCGCGCTTGTAGGGCCAGAACACCTCGGTGCCGTCGTCGAGGGTGTGATTGGGCCCCTGGGTGAACTGCACGGTCAGGTCCGGCAGTTCGTCCGTCTCCGGGATGCGCCAGGGTTCGCTGCCGTTGGCCAGGTAGCCGTCCGACAGCAGGAAGACGGGCGTACGGTACGTCAGCGCGATCCGTGCCGCCTCGATGGCCGCGTCGAAACAGTCGGCCGGAGTGCGCGGCGCGACGACCGGTACCGGTGCCTCGCCGTTCCTGCCGTACATCGCCTGGAGCAGATCCGCCTGCTCGGTCTTGGTGGGCAGTCCGGTGGACGGCCCGCCGCGCTGGATGTCGATGACGAGCAGCGGCAGTTCGAGCGAGACCGCGAGCCCGATGGTCTCCGACTTCAGTGCCACGCCCGGACCGGAGGTGGTGGTGACGGCGAGGGAACCCCCGAACGCGGCCCCCAGAGCGGCCCCGATGCCCGCGATCTCGTCCTCGGCCTGGAAGGTCCGCACACCGAAGTTCTTGTGCCTGCTCAACTCGTGCAGGATGTCCGAGGCCGGTGTGATCGGGTACGAGCCCAGGTAGAGCGGCAGATCCGCCTGCCGGGAGGCGGCGATCAGTCCGTATGACAGTGCCAGGTTCCCGGAGATGTTCCGGTAGGTGCCGACGGGGAAGGCGGTGGCGGCCGGCGCGACCTCGTAGGAGACGGCGAAGTCCTCGGTGGTCTCGCCGAAGTTCCAGCCGGCGCGGAAGGCGGCGAGGTTGGCCGCCGCGATCTCGGGCTTCTTGGCGAACTTGGCGGCCAGGAACTTCTCGGTGCCCTCGGTCGGCCGGTGGTACATCCAGGACAGCAGACCGAGCGCGAACATGTTCTTGCTGCGCTCGGCCTCCTTGCGGCTGAGGTCGAACTCCTTGAGCGCCTCGACGGTGAGGGCGGTCAGCGGCACCGGATGGACGCTGTAGCCGTCCAGCGACCCGTCCTCCAGGGGGCTGGTCGCGTAACCGACCTTCTGCATCGCCCGCTTGGTGAACTCGTCCGTGTTGACGATGATCTCCGCGCCGCGCGGCACGTCACCGAGGTTCGCCTTCAGGGCCGCCGGGTTCATGGCGACGAGCACGTTGGGCGCGTCGCCGGGGGTGAGGATGTCGTGGTCGGCGAAGTGCAGCTGGAAGCTGGAGACGCCGGGCAGGGTGCCGGCGGGGGCGCGGATCTCGGCGGGGAAGTTCGGCAGGGTGGAGAGATCGTTCCCGAACGACGCCGTCTCGGAGGTGAACCGGTCACCCGTGAGCTGCATCCCGTCACCGGAATCCCCGGCGAACCGGATGATCACCCGATCGAGTCGGCGGACGTCCTTCGTCCCGGCCGGTTTGCGCTGTTCTCTCAGTTCTCCCAGAGCGGCCTCGTCGGCCTGCTCCGCTGGGCTGCTGACCTGGCTGGTCACTGAACTGGACCTCCCTCGGGGCGGCTGTCCGGGAACGACCGTCCCGCCGGCCCTCCCAAGAACAACACTACGTCGGCAAGGGTGACCTTCCCTGACTCTTTCGCCTGATGGACGTTGTTTCGCCCACGCCCGGCGCCCTGACTTGTCATGGTTTACCCGCCCGTGTCACTTCCTTCGAGGACGCGCACCGCCCGGTCGGCGGTTCTCGGCCCGGGCGGCGACGGGCGAGCGGGACGGGCCCGCGTCACCACCTCGCGCGGGCGCGTCCCGCGTGGCCGCCCCGGCTCCCGCCTACTTCTCCTGTCTGACACAGTGTCAGAGGATCATGAATTGAGGTAGGTGAGCACCGCCAGCACCCGCCGGTGGTCCCCGTCGCTCTGGGACAGCCCCAGCTTCAGGAAGATGTTGCTGACGTGCTTCTCGACGGCTCCGTCGCTCACGACCAGCTGCCGGGCGATCGCCGAGTTGGTCCGCCCCTCCGCCATCAGCCCCAGCACCTCACGCTCCCGGGGGGTGAGCCCCGCGAGCACGTGCTGCTTCCGGCTCCGCCCCAGCAGCTGCGCGACCACCTCCGGGTCCAGCGCGGTACCGCCTCGCGCCACCCGGACCACCGCGTCCACGAACTCCCGGACCTCGGCCACCCGGTCCTTCAGCAGATACCCGACGCCGCGACTGGACCCCGCGAGCAGTTCGGTGGCGTAGCGCTCCTCCACGTACTGGGACAGGACGAGCACCCCCAGCTCCGGATGCTGCTTCCGCAGCTGTACGGCGGCCCGTACACCTTCGTCGGTGTGCGTCGGAGGCATCCGTACGTCCGCCACGACCACGTCCGGCAGGTCTCCCTGCGCCGCGAACTCCGTGATCGTCTTGATCAGGGCGTTCCCGTCCCCGACCCCCGCCACCACGTCGTGCCCACGGTCGGTCAGCAGCCGCGTCAGCCCCTCGCGCAACAGCACCGAATCCTCGGCGATGACCACCCGCACCCTGTCCTCCACGCCTCGTCCCCCCATGACACCCGCCCCCGGCCGGCCCGTGCGCTCCGGGCCCGCCCCGTACGACAGCCCCCAGCATTTCAGCATCGGGACGCCAGGGCTCCGCCGAGAGCGGGGATTCAGGTCAGGAACACCGGACAAGTGGCCGAATGCCGCCGCCCTGGAGGGAGAGGGCTCGGAAGTGCGTGGAGGGAGAGGGCTCGGAAGTGCGTGGAGGGGAGGGCTCGGAAGTGCGTGGAGGGGAGGACATGGAAGCGCGTCCAGGGTCGGACACCCCTGGACGCGCTTCCGTGCTTTCCCCGCCGCCGTCGCGCCTTGCCTCCGTCAGGCCGCCCCCACTCCCCTCAGGCCCCCACCCCCCTCAGGCCCCCATCCCCCTCAGACCGCCCGCCACGGCAGCTCCGCCGTCACGCGGGTCGGGCCGCCGGCCGGGGAGTCGACGACCAGGATGCCGTCGACCGCACCGATCCGCTCGGCGAGGCCCGCGAGACCGGAGCCGCTGCCGGTGTCGGCGCCGCCCACGCCGTCGTCGGCGACCTGGAGCATCAGCCGGTTCTCGACCTTCCACACGTCCACGGTCGCCCGCGAGGCCCCCGCGTGCTTGCTGACGTTCTGCAGCAGCTCGGAGACGGTGAAGTACGCGATGCCCTCGATCGCCGGCACCGGCCGCGCCGGCAGGTCCACGTCCACCACCACCGGCACCGTGCACCGCGACGCCACCGAGGAGAGCGCCGCGTCGAGCCCCCGGTCCGTCAGCACGGCGGGATGGATGCCCCGCGCGAGGTCCCGCAGCTCCTGGAGCGCCGTCTTCACCTCACCGTGTGCCGAGTCCACCATCACCGCCGCCGCCCGCGGGTCCTCCGCCAGCTTCTCCTTCGCCAGCCCCAGATCCATGGCCAGCGCCACCAGCCGGGCCTGCGCCCCGTCGTGCAGATCGCGCTCGATCCGCCGCAGATCGGCGGCGGCCGTGTCGACCACGACGCCCCGGTCCGACTCCAGCTCCACGACCCGCGCCCCCAGCCGCGACGGGCCGAGCAGCGCGCCCACCATCACCCGGTCGACCGTCGTCAGACCCCGCACGATCCACGGCGAGGCCATCGTGAACAGCAGCCCGACCAGCGCGGTCATGGTCACCTCGAACGGGTTGTCGAGATACACGGAGTGCGTCTCGTCCCCGTACAGCTGCAGCCCGTCCTGCCCGGCCCACACGGGGAACACCCAGAACCACAGGGGGTACGTCAGCATTGCCCACCCGTACGTCCAGAAGGTCACCGCCACGACGAACGAGAACACCGACCACGGGAACTGGATCACCGCGTACAGCAGCTGCCGCCACGACGACCCGCTGCGCAGCACGGCACCCATCCACGCCATCGCCCCGCGCCCCCTCGGCCGCAGCGGCTCCGGCGCGGACACCTCCGCCCCGAGCAGGGCCCGCGCCCGCGCACGCTCCAGCGCGCCGAACCCCCGGCACCCGGCCAGCCCCGCCGCCAGCACCGGAACCCCGAGGAACGTGATGAGCAGCCCCGCGCCGACCGACACCATCGTCACCGCGTACGTGAACAGCAGGATCCCGACCGGCAGGCCCAGCAGCACGTACCCGAACTCCCGCCAGCTGCGCGCCTCGACCGGCGCCCGCAACCCGGCCGGCAGCCGGTGCCGCCGCTCCTCGCCCCAACTCCCGTACCCGTCCCCGTACTCCATGGCCATCACCGTCGCCCGCCTTCGCTGGTCCCGCAGTCCCGATGTCGTACCTCCACCCTCCTCGCCCCCGCCCGCCGGAACCATGGAGCGCGTCGGCGTCTCGTTGCGGGGGTTTTCCCCACCCCTCCCGGACCCGCTGACGCCGAAGGGGCGCCCACGACCGGTCGTGGGCGCCCCTTCGGCGTCAGCGGGTTCGAGTGGGTCCGAGTGGGTCCGAGTCACCGCCCCCGCCACGGCAGCTCCGCGGTCACCGTCGTGGGCCCGCCCACCGGCGACTCGATCACGAACACCCCGTCGACCGCGTCCAGCCGCTCCGCCAGCCCCGCGATCCCGCTCCCGCCGTCGAGCCGCGCGCCCCCTCGCCCGTCGTCCCACACCTGGATCAGCAGCCGGTCGTCGGACCGCCAGACATCCACCGAGGCGGCCTTCGCCCCGCTGTGCTTACTGATGTTCTGCAGCAGCTCGGACACCGTGAAGTACGCGATGCCCTCGATCGCGGCGGCCGGCCGTACCGCCAGGTCGACGCTCACCTTCACCGGCGCGGCACAGCGCGAGGCGACCGAGGAGAGCGCCGCGTCGAGCCCCCGGTCCGTCAGCACGGCCGGATGGATGCCCCGCGCGAGGTCCCGCAGCTCCTGCAGCGCCAGCTTCACCTCCCCGTGCGCCTCCTCCACCATCGAGGCGGCCGCGTCCGGGTCCTCCAGCAGCTTCTCCTTGGCCAGCCCGAGCCCCATCGCCAGGTTCACCAGCCGGGCCTGCGCCCCGTCGTGCAGATCCCGTTCGATCCGCCGCATGTCGGCCGCGGCCGTGTCGACCACCACCCCCCGGTCGGACTCCAGCTCCGCGATCCGCCGCTCCAGCTCGTCGGACGGCGACAGCAGCGACCGCACCATCGCCCGGTCCACGTTCGTCAGCCCCCGCACGATGTACGGCAGCACCGGCCACGCCACGAACAGCCCCGTGAGGGTGATGACGAACGTCGTGACGGCCCACGGCATCCGGATCAGCTCGTACAGCATCGAACGCCAGCCGACGGGATCCTTCACGCTCATCCACACCTGCGCGACGAAGCCCTCGTCCGCCCGCCGGCCCTTGCCCCGCAGCGGCAGCGGACTCGGCTCGTCCACCCGCACCTTCAGCAGCCCCCGCGCCCGCATCCGCTCCAGCCGTCCCAGCTGCCGGGCCCCCATCAGCGCCGCGGCGAGCAGCGGAAAACCGATTACCGTCAACGTCAGGAAGGCACTGGTGAACAGCACCGTCGTCACGTACACGAACCCGAGCAGCGCGCAGGGCAGGTTCGCCAGCAGATGCGCGATCTCCCGCCACGTCTGTCCCCCGAAGGCGAACCGCGCCGGCGGCAACGGCTCCGACGGCGTCTGGCTGGAGGGCAGCGGACGGCCGTACGGCCGTCCGGAGCCGGAGGTTGGGGATGCGGTCATGCCCTCCACCCTGCCCGCCCGCCCCGGCTCCGCGCCATGAGGCGGACCGCCCCGGCCGCCCTGGGGAAAACCCCACCCCGCCCCGTGCTGCCCCATCCCGCCACTCTCTCCCCACGCGTCGTCCCGCCCGCCCGGCCCGACACCCGGGAGCACCGACCCGTGACGGGCTGCTTACGGTCTCTTTAGCAGGGCCTAGACTCCCGTGCGTACAGATCGTCGAACAGCGAAGCACGTACGGCGTCCGCAGCGCGTCCGTACGAATCGCCTGGCCAGGGAGCGAGGGACGGACGTGCCGGAACCGACCGTCGCCGTAGCGGCGCAGCCGACCGTCGCCGTCGCGGCGGACTACTTCCAGTCCTACTCGGTGGTCGGGCTGCTCGCCGCGGTGGGCGTGCTCTTCGTCGCCGTCGCCTTCGGCGCGGGTCGCCTGCTGCGCCCCGAGGTCCCCACCCGCGAGAAACTCCTGACGTACGAGTGCGGCGTCGACCCCGTCGGCGAGGGCTGGGCCCACACCCAGGTCCGCTACTACGTCTACGCCTTCCTCTACGTCATCTTCGCCATCGACTCGATCTTCCTCTTCCCCTGGGCGACGGTCTTCGCGGATCCCGGCTACGGCGCGACGACCCTCGTCGAGATGTTCGTCTTCCTCGGTTTCCTCGCCGTGGGCCTGCTCTACGCCTACAAGAAGGGCGTCCTGACGTGGACGTGACCCCAGAAACGAACCCCTCGGAGGCGGCGGACGCCCCGGGGCCCGTCCTCCTGCCGGAGCCGAAGCGGCTGGGCGCCCTGGCCCGTCTCGCCCCGGAGCCGATGAAGGTGATCCTCAACTGGGGCCGCCGCTACTCCCTCTGGGTCTTCAACTTCGGCCTCGCCTGCTGCGCGATCGAGTTCATCGCCGCGTCCATGGCCCGCCACGACTTCATCCGCCTCGGCGTGATCCCGTTCGCACCGGGCCCGCGTCAGGCCGACCTGATGGTGGTGTCGGGCACGGTCACGGACAAGATGGCCCCGGCGGTGAAGCGCCTGTACGAACAGATGCCGGAACCGAAGTACGTCATCTCCTTCGGCGCCTGCAGCAACTGCGGCGGCCCCTACTGGGACTCGTACTCCGTCACCAAGGGCGTCGACCAGATCATCCCCGTCGATGTCTACGTCCCCGGCTGCCCGCCCCGCCCCGAGGCCCTGCTCCAGGGCATCCTGAAGCTCCAGGAGAAGATCGCCCGGGAGTCCCTGGGGGAGCGGTACGGCACCGGCGGTGCCGGTACGGCTGCCGGACCGTCGGCGTCGGCCCTGCAGAGCGGCCTGGTGAAGCCGCCCGCCCTCGCCACCGGCGCCGGGACGGCCACCGGCGGCACCACCGAAGTGGGGGACAAGTGACCGGCTGGCTGCCCGCCCCCGCCGAGGAACTCTTCGGCCCGGAGGCCACCGCCGAGGAGTCGTACGGCGTCCTCACCGTGGACGTCCCGTCCGCCTCCTGGAACGAGGCGCTGCGCACGGCCCGCTCCACCCTGGGCTGCACCTACTTCGACTGGCTGAGCGCGGTCGACGAACCGGGCACGGGCTTCCGGGTCGCGGCGCACGTGGTGGCGCTGGCCCCGGTCCGCCGCCTGCTCCTGCGCACCACGGTCCCCCACGAGTCCCCGGTCCTGCCGACCGCCGTCGGCATCTACGCCGGCGCGGCCTGGCACGAACGCGAGACCCACGAGATGTTCGGCGTCCGCTTCGAGGGCCACCCCGCCCTGGACCACCTGCTCCTCCCCGAGAACTTCGAGGGGCACCCCCTGCGCAAGGACTTCGTCCTCGCCGCCCGCGTGGCGAAGGCATGGCCCGGGGCGAAGGAGCCGGGGGAGCCTGCGGCGGGCGCGGCGCACGGTGGGCCGAAACGCCGCCAGATGCTTCCCCCCGGCGTCCCCGACCCCAACGAGTGGGGCCCCCTCAAGGGCCAGCTCCCCCCGGCCCCGGCCCGCGGCACCGCCGACCGCCCGCCCCGACGCACCCGCACCGCGGCCGAGGGCTCAGCAGGCCGTGCGACCGCCGCTCCGGCCCCGGACGCTCCGGTTACGCCGGCCACCCCGCGTCGCGCCCGTTCGGCGGCTGAGGGCTCGGCGGGTCAGAGGGCTGCCGATTCGGCTTCGGACGCTTCGGGTTCGCCGGCCACCCCGCGTCGCGCCCGTTCGGCGGCGGAGGGCTCGGCGGGTCAGAGGGCTGCCGACTCGGCTCCGGACGCTCCGGGTTCGCCGGCCACCCCGCGTCGCGCCCGTTCGGCGGCTGAGGGCTCGGCGGGTCAGAGGGCTGCCGATTCGGCTCCGGACGCTTCGGGTTCGCCGGCCACCCCGCGTCGCGCCCGTTCGGCGGCTGAGGGCTCGGCGGGTCAGAGGGCTGCCGATTCGGCTCCGGACGCTCCGGGTACGCCGACCACACCGCGTCGCACGCGCTCGGCGGCGGAGGGCTCGGCGGGTCAGAGGGCTGCCGTCGGACCGGCTCCGGACGCGAGCGGCAGCCCCACGCCCCCGCGCCGTACGCGTGGCGCGAGCGAGGGGTCGGCCACGCAGCGCGCCGAGTCTCCTGGGACCCAGCCCTCCCCGGCCGGGCCCGACGCCCCCGAGTCCTCCCGGCCCGCCCCCGAGTCCCGGCCCGATCCCGAGTCCCGTCCCGCCTCCGAGTCCCGTTCCGCCTCCGGCCCGCAGCCCTCCTCCGGCAGCGAGACCACCCCCGGCGCCGAGACCACCCCCGGCGCCGAGGCCGCCCCCGGTACCGGGGCCACCCCCGCCGAGCGGACGTCTCCCGCCGGGCCGCGCCGCGCCCGCAGCGCGGCAGGAGGCTCGGCGAGCCAGCGCGAAGCGGCCCCGGACGCGGCCCCGGACGCGGCCCCGGACGCGGCCCCGGACGCGGCCCCCGGCCCGGTCGGGCCCGCGCCCCGCTCCACCCGGCCCGCCCCGCGCAGCGCGGACGCCCCCTGGCACCACGCCCGACCGGCCTTCGACGACCCCAAGCCCACCAGGCAGCCCGAGCCCGAGCGCGACCCCGAGCCAGAGGCCCAGCCCGAGCACGACCCCGAGGCCCAGACCGAGCCGCCCGGTGCCGCGACCGACGACGCGCCCCACGACAGCGGGGACCACGAGGACGACGTCACCCCCCGCGCCACCCCTGACCCCGAACCCCCCACGGGAGGCTCGCAGTGAACGACGCATCGGACGTCGCCCTGCGACTCCTCATCATCTTCGTCGTCTTCCTCACCTTCCCGCTGATCATCGGCCAGACCGAGCACAAGGTGATGGCCCACATGCAGGGCCGCCTCGGCCCCATGTACGCGGGCGGCTTCCACGGCTGGGCGCAGCTCGTCGCGGACGGCGTGAAGTTCGCCCAGAAGGAAGACATCGTCCCGGCCGGCGCCGACCGCCGTGTCTTCCAGCTCGCCCCGGCCGTGGCCCTCCTGCCGTACCTCCTCGTCCTCCTCGCCATCCCGATCGGCCCCGGCGAGGGCGCCGTCGGCGAGGTCATCGACGCCGGCGTCTTCTTCGTCCTCGCGGTGATGGGCGTCGGCGTCCTCGGTTCGCTCATGGCCGGGTGGGCCTCCGCCAACAAGTTCTCCCTCCTCGGCGGCCTGCGCACCGCCGCCCAGCTCCTCGCGTACGAACTCCCGATGCTGCTCACCGCCGCCTCGGTGGCGATGGCGGCCGGCACGGTCTCCCTCGTCGGCATCGTGGACGCCTTCGAGTGGTGGTGGCTCCCCTGGCAGATCGTCGGCGCGATCGTCTTCTTCGTCGCCGGCCTCGCCGAACTCCAGCGCCCGCCCTTCGACATGCCCGTCGCCGACTCGGAGATCATCTTCGGCGCCTACACCGAGTACACCGGCCTCCGCTTCGCCCTGTTCCTCCTCGCCGAGTACGCCGGCATCGTCGTCCTGTGCGGCCTGACCACCGTCCTCTTCCTCGGCGGCTGGCACGGCCCCTGGGGCGCCGAGGGCCTCGGCTGGGTCTGGACCCTCCTGAAGACCGCCGTCCTCGCCTTCGTGGTCATCTGGCTCCGCGTGACCTATCCCCGGCTGCGCGAGGACCAGCTCCAGAAGCTCTCCTGGACCCTTCTCGTCCCCCTCTCCCTCGCCCAGATCGCCCTCACCGGCGTCGTCAAGGTGGTGATCCGGTAGCCATGGCCCCGATCCCCGGCAGTGGCCTCGCCAAGGGCCTGGCCGTCACCCTCCGCACGATGACGAGGAAGACGGTCACCGAGCAGTACCCGGACGTCCAGCCCGAACTCCCGCCCCGCACCCGCGGCGTCATCGGGCTCTTCGAGGAGAACTGCACGGTCTGCATGCTGTGCGCCCGCGAGTGCCCGGACTGGTGCATCTACATCGACTCCCACAAGGAGACGGTCCCGCCCGCCGCCCCCGGCGGCCGCGAGCGCAGCCGCAACGTCCTCGACCGCTTCGCCATCGACTTCTCCCTCTGCATGTACTGCGGTATCTGCATCGAGGTCTGCCCCTTCGACGCCCTCTTCTGGTCCCCGGAGTTCGAGTACGCCGAGACCGACATCCACGAGCTGACCCACGAGCGCGACAAGCTCCGCGAGTGGATGTGGACCGTCCCCTCCCCACCGCCCCTGGACCCCGCGGCCGAGGAACCCAAGGAACTGGCCGCCGCCCGCAAGACCGCGGAGAAACTGGCGGCCACCCGGGTCGCCGAGACGGAACAAGCCGCCCTGACCGAGCCACCGGAGGGAGACGCGTGAGCCTCGTCGCAGCCGCCGCCGTCACCACGACGGACCCCGCCCTGGCCGCCTCCGCCCTGGCCGCCGTCGAGACCCGCGGTTTCCTCTCCCCGACCGGCGTCGAGATCGCCTTCCTCCTCGTGGGCCTGGTCACCTTCGGCGCCGCGATCGTCACCGTCACCACCCGGCAGCTCGTGCACGCCGCCCTGTGGCTGGTGGTGGCGCTCGGCGGGCTCGCCGTCGAGTACCTCCTGCTCACCGCCGAGTTCATCGCCTGGGTGCAGGTCCTCATCTACGTGGGTTCCGTCGTCGTCCTCCTCCTCTTCGGACTGATGCTCACCAAGGCCCCCATCGGCCGCTCCCCGGACGCCGACTCCGGCAACCGCTGGGCCGCCCTCACCGTGGCCGTCGCCGCGGCCGCCGCCCTTGTCTGGGTCGTCGTCGACGCCTTCCGCACCACCTGGATCGACCTCGACGGCCCGGCCGCCGGCTCCACCGAGGCCACCGGAGAGAGCCTCTTCCAGAACTGGGTCCTCCCCTTCGAGGCCCTCTCCGTCCTCCTCCTGGCCGCCCTGGTCGGCGCGATCGTCCTCTCCCGCAAGGCGAAGGCCGACCCGCCTCCCACGACCCCGAAGACCGCCAAGATCCCCGGGTCCGCCGACGGAGGTGCCCGCTGATGCACCTCGCCTACCCGGCCGTCCTCTCCGCCCTCCTCTTCTGCACCGGGCTCTACGGCGTCCTCGCCCGCCGCAACGCGATCCTCGTCCTGATGTCGGTCGAGCTGATGCTCAACGCCGTCAACCTCAACCTCGTCGCCTTCGACGTCTGGCTGAGCAAGGCCGCCGAGGAGACCCTTCACTCCGGCCAGGCCCTGACCCTGTTCACGATCACCATCGCCGCCGCCGAGATCGGCATCGGCCTGGCGATCGTGCTCGCCGTCCACCGCAACCGGGGCACCGCCGACATCGACAAGCTCCGCGACACCGCCGAGGGCCACGAACCCGACGGCCCCGAGAACCCCGACGGCCCCGAAGACCCCGCCGAAGCCGGAGAACCCGGCCGCCCCGGGCGGAGCGAGAAGGCTGAGGCCACCACGTGAGCACGACCACCCTCGCCGTCCTCGTCCCCCTCCTCCCGTTCCTCGGTGCCGCCGCCGGTCTGCTCCTCGGCCGCACCGCCCCCGGCTTCGTCCGCCCCCTCGCCGTACTGCCCACCCTCACGGCCTTCGTCCTGGCCGCGCTGGTCGCCGTACGCCAGGGCGGCGACCGGGCGGTCGACGCGGCCACCCAGCTCACCCCGACCGGCTCGGTCCCCATCGACCTCGCCCTGCACATCGACGGCTTCGCCGCCCTCGTCGCCGTCCTGGTCGGCCTCGTCGCCACCTGCGTGCAGATCTACTCGACGGGCTACCTCCGCGACGACCCGCGCTACCCCTCCTACGCCGCCCTCGTCTCCCTCTTCACCTCCGCGATGCTCCTCGTCGTCTACTCGGGCGACCTGATGGTGCTCCTGGTCGGCTGGGAGATCATGGGCATCTGCTCCTACTTCCTGGTCGGCCACTACTGGGAGACCCCGGAGGCCCGCGCCGCCTCCCTCAAGGCATTCCTGGTCACCAAACTCGGCGACGTCCCCTTCCTGATCGGTCTGTTCGCCCTCGCCACCGACGCCGGGTCGTTCCGGATCACCCGGATCCTGGCCACCGTCGCCGACGGCGGCCTCGACCACCCGACGCCCATCGCCCTGCTGCTCCTGGCCGGCGTCGCGGGCAAGTCGGCGCAGTTCCCCCTCCACACCTGGCTCCCCGACGCGATGGCGGGCCCGACCCCCGTCTCCGCGCTGATCCACGCCGCGACGATGGTCGCCGCCGGTGTCTACTTCGTCGCCCGCCTCCTCCCCGTGTTCGCCGCCTCCTCGGCGGCCCTGCTCGTCCTCGCCATCATGGCGGCCGTCACCATGACCGGCTCGGCCCTCGCCGCGCTCGCCCAGGACGACATCAAGCGCGTCCTCGCCTATTCGACGATCGGCCAGCTCGGCTACATGACCGGCGCCCTCGCCGTCGGCGACCGCGGTGCCGCCGTCTTCCACCTCATCTCCCACGGCGCCTTCAAGGCGCTGCTGTTCCTCGCGGCCGGCGTGATCATCCACGCCGCCGGCACCAACTCCCTGGCCGCCATGTCCCGCATGGGCCACCTGCGCGCCCGCGTCCCCGACGCCTTCTGGACGATGACCGTGGCGCTGCTCGCGCTCGCCGCGATCCCGCCCTTCAGCGGCTTCTTCTCCAAGGAGTCCGTCCTCGGAGCCGCCGAGCACGCCGCCGCCGGCCATGCCGAACCCGTCCCCGGCGCCGCCGGCTGGACCGTCCTCGTCGCCGGCGTCCTCACCGCCCTGCTCACCGCCGCCTACGCCACCCGGCTGTGGCTGCTCACCTTCCACGGCAAGGGCACCGAGGCCCCGGACCACGGCCGCCAGCCCCTCACGATGACCGTCGTGCTCTGGGTGCTCGCCGTCCCCTCCCTCGCCTTCGGCGCGCTCGCCTACGGCAGGCTCCCCGACTGGTTCGACGGCGACGACCTGGCCCCCACCCTGACCACGTCCGTCCTCGGCACGGGCGCCGCCCTGATCGGCGCCCTGCTGACGTACGCGGCCTGGCGGTCCACCCGGGCCGAGGCGGCCCGCGTCCCCCTGGGAGCCGTCGCCGCCCACCCGGAGGCGGACGCCGGCACGGTCGAGGCGGAGGCCATCGCCGGTCACACCCCCGCCTACGGGGACGTGGCCTCGGCACCCGACCCGGCGGACCCGGGCCGCCGGCTGCTCGGCCCGCTGCACCGCCACGCCGCCGCCGGCTTCCACCTGGACGCCCTCTACGCGGCCCTCTTCGTCCGCCCGGTCGAGGCCGGCGCACGTCTCGTCCGGTTCCTCGACCGCGAGGTCGTCGACACCTATGTGAACGGCGCGGGCACCCTGTCCCGCCTGCTGGGCGCGGCCGTCCGCCGGGCCCAGACCGGCAACGTCCAGACCTATGTGAGCGCGCTGCTCGCCGGCACCGTCGTCCTGGTGGTCGCCGCCCTCGTCGTCGCCACGGGAGCGTGAGCAGGCGTGATCGATATCAACGAGTCCGTGATGCAGGTCCTTCTGGCGTTGATCGTCGTCGGCCCGCTCATCGGCGCCGCCGCCGCTCTCCTGCCGGCCCCGCCGGGGCTGAAGGGGAAGTCACCCGAGCAGGCCGTGCTCCGGCACGGCGTCACCGTGACCGGCGCGGTCCTCATCGCCGCGATCGTCCTCGCGCTCGGCTTCGACCACGACCAGCCGTCGAAGATCCAGGCCAGTACGGACATCAGCTGGATCCCGGCACTCGACGTACGCATCCACCTCGGCATCGACGGCATCTCCCTCCCCCTGGTGGTCCTGACCGCGCTGCTGGCCTTCCTCTGCGCCCTCTACTCCTCCTCCAAGCCGCCCACGGGCCCGTCCCCGAAGGCGTTCGTCGCCCTGGTCCTCGTCCTGGAGTCCGGCACCCTCGCGACCTTCGCCGTCCTCGATCTGCTGCTGTTCTTCCTCGCGTTCGAGACGGTGCTCATCCCGATGTACTTCCTCATCGCCCGCTGGGGCGGTGAGCAACGCACACAGGCCGCCTGGAAGTTCATCCTCTACACCCTGCTCGGTTCCGTGGTCATGCTGCTGGGCCTGCTCCTGATCGGAATCAAGGCGGGCACATTCGACATGGTGGCACTCGCCACTGACAGTCACCCCGGACTGACCACCACCGTGCAGGTCGTCGCCGCTCTGTCCATCGGGATCGGACTAGCGGTCAAGACCCCGATGTGGCCGCTGCACAGCTGGCTGCCGGACGCCCACACCGCCGCCCCGACCGTCGGCTCGGTCCTGCTGGCCGGCGTCCTGCTGAAGATGGGCACCTACGGGTTCGTCCGCATCCTGCTGCCGATCACCCCGGACGGGTTCCGCACCTTCGCGCCCTACCTCGGCGCCTTCGCGGTCGTCGGCATCGTCTACGGCTCCCTCGCCTGCCTCGCCCTCGCCAAACAGGGCGCGAAGGGCGACCTCAAGCGCCTCATCGCGTACTCCTCCGTCGGCCACATGGGCTTCGTGCTGCTCGGCATCGCCACGATGACCCCGACCGGCGTGAACGGCGCCCTGTTCGCCAACATCGCCCACGGCCTCATCACCGGCCTGCTGTTCTTCCTGGTCGGCGCCCTCAAGGACCGCACCGGCACCACCGACCTGGACACCCTCGCCCAGGAGACCGGCGCCGCCCTCTACGGCAGGGCCCCACGCCTCGGCGGCCTGCTCGCCTTCGCCGCCGTCGCCTCCCTCGGACTGCCGGGACTCGCCGGGTTCTGGGGCGAGATGCTGGCGCTGTTCGGCGCGTTCGAGCCCGCCGAGGGCCTCAGCCGCTCGGCCTTCCTCACCTTCATGACGATCGCCGCGTTCGGCACCCTCCTCACCGCCGCGTACCTGCTGATCGTGGTCCGCCGCGTCTGCATGGGCGCCGCCCCGCACCCGGACGCCCCCCGGCTCGCGGACGTACAGCCGTACGAGTTCGCGGCCTGGACCCCGCTCGTCGCCCTCACCGTCCTCGCCGGCCTCTGGCCCGCGGCCCTCCTCGGTCTGACCGACCCGGCCGTGCAGCAGCTCCTCGCAGGAGGCACCCGTTGAGCTACCTGGCCGAGTCCGTCGCCCAGTCGGTGGTCCAGTCCGTCGACTGGCTCGCCGTCGCGCCGCCCACCATCGCCGCGGTCGTCGGCCTCGCCGTCCTCGTCGCCGACCTGTTCACCGGCGAGACGAAGCAGGCGGTCCTCGGCTGGACCTCCGTCGCGGGCCTCGTCGTCTCCCTGCTGGCCCTGCTGCCCCTCCTGGACGGCGACCGCGCCACCTTCTGCCTGACCGGCTCCCCGGACGTCTGCAGCTACACCGCCGACCGCTTCACCCTGGTCGTGCAGTTCCTGGTCCTCGGCGGCGCCCTCCTCGCCGCCCTGCTGTCGCTGACGGCCCTGACGGACGAGAAGAAGACCCTGCCCGCGGGGGAGTTCTGGTTCCTGCTGCTGTCCTCCGCGGCCGGTGCGGCGCTGCTGCCCGCCTCCCGCGACCTCGCGACCCTCGTCGTCGCGCTGGAGGTCGCCTCGCTGCCCGCCTTCGCCCTCGTCGGCATCCGGCTCGGCGACAGGCGGTCCTCCGAGGCCGCCCTGAAGTTCTTCCTGTCGTCCGTCACCGCCACCGCCGTCAGCCTGCTCGGCATCAGCTTCGTCTACGCCACGACCGGCACCCTCTACCTCACCGAGATCGCCGACCGCGTCCAGGACGTCGACGGCCAGTTCCACACCCTCACCCAGGCCGGCGTCGTCCTCACCCTCATCGGCTTCGCCTTCAAGACCGCCGCCGTCCCCTTCCACTTCTGGGTCCCCGACACCTACGTCGGCGCCCCCCTGCCCGTGGCCGCCTACCTGTCGGTCGTCGGCAAGGCGGTCGGCTTCTCCGGGCTGATCCTCATCACCGTCGTCGCCCTCCCGTCGTACGCCGACGTCTGGGGCCCCGCCCTCGTCGCCCTGGCCGCGCTCACCATGACCGTCGGCAACCTGGGCGCGCTCGCGCAGCGCTCCACGCGCGCGTACAGCGCGGTCCGGCTGCTCGCCTGGTCCTCCGTCGGCCAGGCCGGCTACCTGCTCGTCCCGATCGCGGCGGCCGCGTACGCCGACAACACCGAGGACGCCCGGAAGGCCGTCGGCTCCACGGTCGCGTACGCCCTGATGTACGCGGTGGTGAACCTGGGCGCCTTCGCCGTGGCCGCCCTGGTCGGCCGTACGAAGACCCTGAACCGTCTCGACGACTACCGCGGCCTGCACGCCTCCCGTCCCCTGTCCGCCCTGCTCCTGGCCTTCTTCCTGCTCTGCCTCGCGGGACTGCCGCCGGGCGTCATCGGCCTGTTCGCCAAGGTCACCGTCTTCTCGGCGGCCGTCGACGCGGGCCTCGGCTGGCTGGCCGTCGTGATGGCCGTCAACGTGGTGATCGCCCTCTTCTACTACCTCCGGTGGACGGCGCTGCTGTTCCGCGCCCGCGAGGAGGACGCCGAGGGCGCGACCACGGGCGAAGGCGCCCAGGTTCACCACCGCGTCCCGGCGCCCCTGACCGCCGCCCTCGCCCTGACCGGCATCGTCGGCATCGCCCTGTCCGGCGCACCCCAGCTCGTCCTGCGTTTCGCGGGCATCGGTCTCTTCTAGGACCCGGGCGGCCGGCCCGCCCCACCCGGACGGCCCACCGGCAGGGCCGCGCGCACAAGGGAACTAGTGCCTCCCGCCTGGCGTTGACCAGTACGGGAAGGTCCACTGAGAGGTGGAGTCGACAGCGACCAGCAAGCAAGGGGTTCCCCTGCCGCACGACTTGGAGGGCGTACCGTGCACCGCCGGCACAACGGGCTCAGGACCGCCGTACTCCTCGGGGGACTGTCCGCACTCATCATCGTCATCGGAAGCCTGTTCGGCCGTGTGGGCCTCGTCATCGCGGTCGTCGTCGCCCTCGGCACGAACGCGTACGCGTACTGGAACAGCGACAAACTGGCTCTACGCGCGATGCGTGCCCGCCCGGTCAGCGAGTTCGAGGCCCCGGCGCTCTACCGCATGGTCCGCGAACTCTCCATGCAGGCCCGGCAGCCCATGCCCCGCCTGTACATCTCCCCGACGGACGCCCCGAACGCCTTCGCGACCGGCCGCAACCCGCGCAACGCGGCCGTGTGCTGCACGGACGGCATCCTGCGCCTGCTCGACGAACGCGAGCTGCGCGGCGTGATCGGCCATGAGCTGAGCCACGTCCACAACCGGGACATCCTCATCTCGTCGGTGGCCGGTGCCCTCGCCTCCGTGATCATGTTCCTGGTGAACTTCGCCTGGCTGATCCCCATCGGCCGCTCGGACGACGACGACGGCCCCGGCCTCCTCGGCATGCTGCTGATCATGCTGCTGGGCCCGCTGGCCGCGTCCCTCATCCAGCTCGCCATCAGCCGCTCCCGGGAGTACGAGGCCGACGCCTCCGGCGCCCACCTCACCGGTGATCCACTTGCTCTCGCCAGCGCCCTTCGCAAACTGGAAACAGGGACCAAGCAGCTGCCGCTGCCCCCGGAGCCCCGGATCGAGACCGCGAGCCACATGATGATCGCGAACCCCTTCCGGCCCGGCCAGGGATTCTCCAAGATGTTCTCGACACATCCGCCGATGGCGGAACGCATCGCCCGACTCGAGAAGATGGCAGGTCGCCCCCAGTGAAGACCATTCTGAACATCATCTGGCTGATCCTCAGCGGCTTCTGGCTCTTCGTCGGCTACCTGTTCGCAGGGTTGCTCCTGTGCATCACGATCATCGGCATCCCGTTCGGCATCGCCTCGTTCCGCATCGGCGTCTACGCCCTGTGGCCCTTCGGGTACAGCGCCGTCGAACGCCGTGACGCGGGCGCGCCGTCCTGCGTCGGCAACATCCTGTGGCTGCTCCTGGCGGGCTGGTGGCTGGCACTGACCCACATCGTCACGGGCCTGGTGCTCTGCGTCACGATCATCGGCATCCCCTTCGGCATCGCCAACTTCAAGCTCGTGCCGGTCTCCCTGATGCCGCTGGGCCGCGAGATCGTCCGCTCCGACCAGCCCTTCGCCCAGCAGCGCTTCTAGCACCTGTCGCCCGGCCGCGGGGGGTCCACCGCAGCGGCCCTACCCGCTGCGTCCGGCCCACCACCGCCGTACGCCGTACGCCGCCGCCCCCACGCCCAGGACGGCGGCGCCCGCGCCCACCGACGCCGCCGGCAGCGCGAACGCCAGCACGGCGCACCCGACCAGCCCGATCACCGGCACCACGCGCGCGAGGGGCGCCGAACCCAGCGTCCAGGCGGACGCGTTGGCGATCGCGTAGTACGCCAGGACGCCGAAGGAGGAGAACCCGATCGCGCCCCGGACGTCGGCCGTGGCGGCCAGCACGGCGACCACCGCGCCCACGGCCAGCTCCGCCCGGTGCGGCACCTGGAAGCGCGGGTGCACGGCGGCCAGGGCGCCCGGCAGATGCCGGTCACGGGCCATGGCGAGGGTGGTGCGGGAGACGCCCAGGATGAGCGCCAGCAGCGACCCCAGCGCGGCCACCGCGGCCCCCGCCCGCACCACGGGCACCAGACCTGGCACCCCGGCCGCCCGCACCGCGTCGGCCAGCGGCGCGGTGGCGTGTCCCAGTCCGCCGGAGCCCAGCACCGCGAGAACCGCGACGGCGACAGCCGCGTACACGACCAGCGCGATGCCCAGCGCGAGCGGGATCGCGCGCGGGATGGTGCGCGCCGGATCCCGCACCTCCTCGCCCAGGGTCGCGATCCGCGCGTACCCGGCGAACGCGAAGAACAGCAGCCCGGCCGCCTCCAGCACCCCGCCCACGCCCCCCGACGCACCGCCGCCCAGCCGTCCCGCGTCGGCCTCCCCGGAGCCCAGGCACACGACCACCACGGCCGCGAGGACCGCGAGCACCACCGCCACGATCACCCGCGTCAGCCACGCCGACTTCTGGACGCCGCCGTAGTTCACGGCTGTCAGCGCCACCACGGCCGCCACCGCCACGGCGTGCGCCTGCCCCGGCCACACGTACGTCCCCACGGTGAGCGCCATCGCCGCGCACGAGGCCGTCTTGCCGACGACGAACGCCCAGCCGGCCAGATACCCCCAGAACGCGCCGAGCCGCTCACGCCCGTACACGTACGTGCCGCCCGACGCCGGGTACCGGGCCGCCAGCCGCGCCGACGACATCGCGTTGCAGTACGCCACGACGGCGGCGGCCGCGAGTCCGAACAACAGTCCCGACCCGGCAGCGCGCGCGGCGGGCCCCAGCGCGGCGAAGATCCCCGCGCCGACCATCGACCCGAGGCCGACGACCACCGCGTCCCCCACCCCGAGCGTGCGGCGCAGCTCGGCGCCCGATCCGGCCTGTGTCATGCGCCGCACCCTACTGACCACCGCAACCGTCGGATGTCGCGTCGGCGTCCTCCCGGACAACAGGGAAGAACGGCATGGTGCCCGGTCTCCGTGTGGGGGGAAACACAGCACGGCCGGCGCGGCTGTACGGCACGAAAGGGCAGGTTCACGGCATGAGCATCATCGGCTGGATCGTTCTGGGGCTGTTGGCCGGCGCCATCGCCAAACTCCTGCTGCCGGGCCGGGACCCGGGCGGCTTCATCGGCACGACCCTCATCGGGGTCGCGGGCGCGTTCATCGGCGGCTGGATCTCCGCCCGCTGGCTGGACCGCCCGATCTCCGAGGACTTCTACGACGGCGCCACCTGGGCGGCCGCGATCGGCGGCTCCCTGGTCCTGCTGATCGCCTACCGCATCCTGTTCGGCCACTCGCGCCGCTGAGCACGTCCGTCGCACGCGAACCCGGGTCCGGCCCGGGTCCGCGTGCGGACGGTCACCGGTAGTTGACGAACTGCACCGCGAAGTCGAAGTCCTTGCCCTTGAGGAGGCTGATCACGGCCTGCAGGTCGTCCCGGCTCTTGGAGCTGACGCGCAGCTCGTCGCCCTGGACCTGGGCCTTGACGCCCTTGGGGCCCTCGTCGCGGATGATCTTCGCCACCTTCTTGGCGTTCTCCTGGGAGATGCCCTCCTCGATCGACGCGAAGAGCTTGTACTCCTTGCCGGACAGCTGGGGCTCACCCGCGTCCAGCGACTTCAGGGAGATCCCGCGCTTGATCAGCTTGGACTGGAAGACGTCGAGGATGGCCTTGACCCGGTCCTCGGAGTTCGCCTCCATCAGGATCTTCTCGCCGGACCACGAGATCGAGGCGCCGACGCCCTTGAAGTCGTAGCGCTGCGAGATCTCCTTGGCGGCCTGGTTGAGGGCGTTGTCGACCTCCTGCCGCTCGACCTTCGAGACGATGTCGAAACTGGAGTCGGCCATGTCCTGTGGCTCCTTGAATTCGAGGTGTCGGGGGGCGACAAGCCTAGCCACCCCGGCCGCCGCGAGTACTGATCAATCAGGTGGCGGAGCACCCCCGGGCATCAGGTATCGTTTACGTCGTTGCCACAGAGCACCGCCGAAAAGCGGTTCGAAGGGCAGCATCCCAGGCGGTGTGCCCGAGTGGCCAATGGGAACGGACTGTAAATCCGTCGGCTATGCCTACCCAGGTTCGAATCCTGGCGCCGCCACGTGGAGGGAAGCCCCTCCGGACTGTGCAAGCAGTCCGGAGGGGCTTCTTCGTGTGCGTGGGTGTCCGGGAGTGTCAGTACGGCCGGGCACACTGACCGCATGTCATCGCGTCGCAGGAACTGCCCCGAGTGCCGTCGTGAGATCGCCGTCGTGGCGGGGCGGTTCGCGCGGCACGATCCGCCCGGAGCCGCCGGGGAGCTGGTGTCGTGCCCCGGGTCGCGCAGGCAGGCCCTGATCGGAGCGGCCCAGCCCGCGCTCGACGGGTACGTCGTGCCCGAATTCCCCGGTCAGCTGCCGCTGTTCTGAAGACCGGGGGACACCCTCCGGTGTCTCAGTTGCCCGCCACCGACTTCACGGCCACGGACACGGGCGTCGAGCCGCTGACGAGTTCCAGGGTCAGACCGGCGGTCGCCGGGGTCTCCAGGAGTTCGGCGAGGGTGGCGGCCACGTCGTCGCGCGGGACGGGGCCCCGGCCCGTGGACGCCTCCAGACGGACGAGGCCCGTGCCGGCGTCGTCCGTCAGCATCCCCGGGCGCAGGATCGTCCAGTCCAGCGCGTCCAGACCGCGTACGTACGCGTCGGCCTCGCCCTTGGCCCGCTGGTAGACGTCGAAGATCTCGTCGCCCTCGTGCGCCGGGTCCGCGCCCATGGACGAGACGACGAGATGACGGCGCACGCCCGCGCGTACCGCGGCGTCGGCGAACAGGACCGCGGCGCCGCGGTCGACCGTGTCCTTGCGGCCCGCCCCGCTGCCCGGTCCGGCGCCCGCCGCGAACACGGCGGCGTCCGCGCCCCGCAGATGCGCGGCGACCTCCTCGACCGACGCCGACTCCAGATCGCACAGCACCGGTTCGGCACCGGCCGCGCGCAGATCGTCCGACTGCTCGGCGCGGCGGATGATCCCCGCGACCTCGTGACCCCGTGCGGCGAGCAGTCGCTCCAGCCGCAGCGCGATCTGACCATGACCTCCGGCGATGACAATGCGCATGACTCCGACCGTACGCCCGAACGGACGCGACCGCCGCACAACCATCCGGCCGTCCCGGGCGTCTCACCCGTGTTCGCCGTGCCGGCGGACAACGGAACCACGGGGGGAAACATCACCGCCATGCGTACAGCCACGCGCAACAAGAACGTCGTACGCCGTGCCTTCACCGGTGCCGGCTGCGCGGCGGCCGTGCTCGTCACGGTGGCCGCGTGCGGCACCGTCCAGAACCTCACCGCGGGTCAGAAGGTCGACGGCGCCGTCGAACGGCTGGGCGAGCAGAAGTCGCTGGCCTTCGGGATGCGGCTCGACGCCGACCCGAAGGACCTCACCGCGCTGATGGGCGAGGACGGCGAGGAGATGCCGCCGGGGATGACGAAGTTCCTCACCGGCCTGCGCGTCGACGTGTCGGTCACGTCGAAGAAGCCGCTGGCCGAGTCCGGTGAGAAGGACATCGCCGGAATGGGCATGAAGGTCTCCGGCCACGACGGTGTGCTCGTCGAGTACCGGGTCGTCGGCGACTACACGTACTACCGCGCCGACATGGAGGCCATGGGCGAAGCGATCGGCCTTCCGTTCCCGAGCGCCGACGAACTGCCCGAGAGCGAGCAGCACTTGCGGCCCGTCCTCGAAGGCGACTGGGTCAAGGTGAACAACGCCGAGCTGCGCAAGGACGCGGGGGCCGGTGCCGGCCCGGGCGGCTCCGACGAGGTTGACGCCAAGACCCAGAAGAAGATGCTGGACGCCGTCCGTGGCGTCGTCGCCCGCGAGGTCGGCTTCAAGACCAAGGACAGCGGCGACGGCACCGAGGTCGTCACGGCCAAGGCCAACTTCCGCGACCTGCTCACCGGCATCGTCGACAAGCTCCAGCCGCTGGAGGGCGAGCTGCCGCCGGGAGCCGAACTCCCCACGGCCAAGGACATGAAGGACGCGCCGAACAAGAACGTCGCGGTCGACTTCACCCTCAAGAACGGCGACCTGACCCGGATCGAGACCGACCTCGCCGTCCTCGCCGACGACCCCGAGGGCGCCAAGGCCCCCCTGGTCCTCACCTTCGGCAAGGCCGGTGACATCAAGGCACCCAAGGGCGCTTCCGAGCTCCCCCTCGACGAGTTCGGCGGCCCCTTCGGCGGCGCGCTGTTCGGCGTCTGACACACCGGCGGGCCCGCAGCACGGGGGAGCGGGCACCCGCCCTCGCGGGCACGCGCGCAAGGAGGCCGGAGAACCTCCACGCGCGCGTGCCGCCCGCCCGGGTACGGGGCGCGGGTACGGCCCTTCACCCCCGCCCCTGCCGCGGCAGATCCACCGCCGCCCCCGCCCCGCCCGCCGCCGAGCCGCAGTACTCCCGTACCGCGCTGGTCCGCGCCACCACGCGCCCCCGGTGCACGACGACGCGGCTGTACCCGAGCGAGAGCACGCCCGCGAGCCGGGTGCCGCGCACGGCGAGGAGTTCGGCGGGGAAGCCGGCCTCGACGCGCACCTCGGGCAGACCGAGCCCCGCGCGCGCCACCCCGCTGACGGCGTCGTACGCCTCCTCGGGCCGCAGCCCGTACCGGGAGGCGAGCAGGAACGCGGCCTCCAGGGGGTCCCCGCGCCCGACGGGGTTCGACACGTCCCGCAGCGCCCCGCTGCCCGCCGCGACGCGCACCCCGGCCGCCCGCAGGAGCCGTACGGGGGCGGTCTCCCGGCCGTCCACGGTCCCGCAGCCGCCCTGCGGGAGGCAGACGACGGTCACGCCGGCCGCCGCGAGCTGGTCGGCGGCCCGTGCGGCGGCCTGCGCGGGAAGACGGCTCAGACCGCCGCACGGGCCCAGCGTGACGCCCGGCCGCAGGCCCCCCGCCATGGCCGTGAGCCGGGCGAGGCGGGCCGGGTCGTCGCCGTCGGTGTGCAGGTCGACCGGGCAGCCGTGCTCGGAGGCGATCTCCAGGACCGCCTCCACGTACCCCGTGGGATCGGGGTCCAGGTCCGGGCAGCCGCCGACCACCGAGGCGCCCATCTTCACCGCGTCCCGCAGGATCGCGAGCCCGTCCGCCCCGGCCACCCCGGTCAGTACCCGGGGCATCGCCACCGTCGTCAGCTCCGCGAGCCCGCGCAGGGTCTGCCGCGCCCGGAGCACCGCCGCCAGCGCCTCCAGACCCTGGACGTCGCCCACGCGCACATGCGAGCGGACGGCCGTGGCGCCGTGCCCGAGCTGCAGCAGCGCGGCCTCCGTGGCCCGGCGCTGGACGTCCTGGCCGTCGTGGGGGACCGGGCCCTCGACGTCGGCCGACAGGGCCGTGTCGCCGTGGGCGTGCGGCTCCGCGGGGGCCGGCAGGAGCAGATGGCCGCCGAGGTCCACCCGGGTGGCGGGTGTCCCGGACGCGGCGGGTCCCGCGCCCAGGCTGCCCGCCGTGCCGACCGCCTCGATCCGCCCGCCGCCCAGCCGTACGTCCACCACCCGGCCGTCGGTCAGCCGCGCCCCGCACAGCAGCAGGGCGCCTGCCTCGTCCGGGCCGGACGGCGGGCCGGAGGAGGAGGGGGACGGCTGCGGCTGGCTGTCGGGCATCGCACTCCCCGGGGGACACAAGATCACGCAGAGTGAGTCGAGCCTAGGCGGGCGGCACCTCCCCGTCGCGGAGGAGCGCAATAGTCGTACCGGTGTGCCTTTCCTGCCGGAGGCGCGCCGCGACGCGCCGGGGAGGGCCGGTGCCGAAGGGGCGCGTGGGGCCCGCGTGGCCTGGGTGAACGGCTCGGGAACGGCGCGGGAGCGGCCCGGCCGACCGCTCCGGAGGACGGCCGGAGGACCGCCGGGCGGCCCATGGATGCGGGCCGGGAAACGGATTTGGGCGATCGGCGGTGGGGCGTGTAATGTCTTCATCGCTCGCCCCAATAGCTCAGTCGGCAGAGCGTCTCCATGGTAAGGAGAAGGTCTACGGTTCGATTCCGTATTGGGGCTCTGGTGTGAAGGGTTCCCGTCGCAAGGCGGGAACTGATCGCATCACAGCGGTGTAGCTCAGTCGGTAGAGCAAGCGGCTCATAATCGCTGTGTCACCGGTTCAAGTCCGGTCACCGCTACTGACAGTAGCCGATTGCGGGGTCGGTCCTTCGATCGGCTACTCTTCTATGCGTTAAACCCTGTCCCATCCGTTCGTCAAGGAGCACTCACGTGGCTGCCACCGACGTCCGCCCGAAGATCACGCTGGCCTGCGTGGAGTGCAAGGAGCGGAACTACATCACCAAGAAGAACCGGCGTAACAACCCGGACCGACTGGAGATGAAGAAGCACTGCCCGCGTTGCAACGCGCACACCGCGCACCGCGAGACGCGATAAATCAGGCTCGTACGCGAGGCCGTCCCCGAGAGATCGGGGGCGGCCTCGCGTCGTTGCACGACCCGTACCGGTCAGTACCGCCGTATCAGCCGTATCAGGGCCGCGTACCGCCCGCCCTGTCCGCCGAGCAAGCAGGAGGTGCCGAGTCGATGGCGCTCGACCAGTCCTTCGTGGGGCGTTCCTACCCGCCCACCGACCCCTACGAGGTCGGCCGGGAGAAGATCCGCGAGTTCGCTGAGGCCGTGGGGGACACCAACCCCGTCTACACCGACCCGGAGGCCGCCAAGGCGCTCGGGTACGCCGATGTGATCGCCCCGCCGACCTTCGTGTTCTCGATCACCTTCAAGGCGGCCGGACAGGTCGTCCAGGACCCCCAGCTGGGCCTCGACTACAGCCGGGTGGTGCACGGCGACCAGAAGTTCGCCCACAAGCGCCCGGTGCGCGCCGGCGACCGCCTCACGGTCACCTCGACCATCGAGGCGATCAAGTCCCTGGCGGGCAACGACATCCTGGACATCCGCGGCGAGGTCCACGACGAGTCCGGCGAGCACGTCGTGACCGCCTGGACCAAGCTCGTGGCCCGTGCGGCCGAGGGGGCGTGAGGATCCGATGACCGCCAAGATCTCCTACGACGACGTCGAGGTCGGCACCGAACTGCCGCCGCAGACCTTCGGCGTGACCCGCGCCACCCTGGTCCGGTACGCGGGCGCCTCCGGCGACTTCAACCCGATCCACTGGAACGAGCGGTTCGCCAAGGAGGTGGGCCTCCCGGACGTCATCGCGCACGGCATGTTCACCATGGCCGAGGCGATCCGTGTCGTCACCGACTGGACCGGCGACCCGGGCGCGGTCGTCGAGTACGGCGTCCGCTTCACCAAGCCCGTGGTCGTCCCCGACGACGACGAGGGCGCGAGCATCGAGGTCAGCGCCAAGATCGGCGCCAAGCTCGACGACAACACCGTCCGCGTCGACCTCACGGCCATGAGTGCCGGGCAGAAGGTCCTCGGCATGTCCCGGGCCGTCGTACGCCTGCCCTGACCGCCCACGCGGCCCGGCCGCACCCCACGGTCCCCCGCCCCTCCCGGGTGCGGGGGTCTCGTACTCTTGAGCCCGTGCAGGAACTCCACGACGCCCCCCTCGCCCCGCTGACCACCTTCCGGCTGGGCGGGCCCGCGCGCCGGCTGATCACCGCGACCACCGACGACGAGGTGATCGCCGCCGTCCGCGAGGCCGACGACACCGGTACGCCGCTGCTGCTCATCGGCGGCGGCTCCAACCTGGTGATCGGGGACCAGGGCTTCGCCGGGACCGCGCTGGTCGTCGCCACGAAGGGCTTCGCGCTCGACGGGACACGACTGGAACTGGCCGCCGGCGAGGTGTGGACCGACGCGGTCGCCCGGACCGTCGAGGCCGGACTCGCCGGCATCGAGTGCCTGGCCGGCATCCCCGGCTCGGCCGGCGCCACCCCGATCCAGAACGTCGGGGCGTACGGCCAGGAGGTCGCCTCCACCATCACCGAGGTCGTCGCCTACGACCGCCGCACCCGCGAGACGGTCACCGTCCCGAACGCCGAGTGCGCCTTCTCGTACCGCCACAGCCGCTTCAAGGACGAGCCCGAGCGGTACGTCGTCCTGCGGGTCCGGTTCGAACTGGAGGACGCCGGCGGCCTGTCGGGACCGGTCAAGTACGCCGAGACGGCCCGCACGCTCGGCGTCGATCCCGGCGACCGGGTGCCCCTGGCCCGGGCCCGCGAGACCGTGCTGAAGCTGCGCGCCGGGAAGGGCATGGTCCTCGACCCCGAGGACCACGACACCTGGTCCGCCGGGTCGTTCTTCACCAACCCGATCCTCGACGACGAGCAGTTCGCCGCGTTCCACGCGCGCGTGCGGGAGCGGCTCGGTGCGGACGTCACCCCGCCCGCGTACGCCGCCGGGGACGGCCACACCAAGACCTCCGCCGCCTGGCTGATCGACAAGGCGGGCTTCACCAAGGGGTACGGCACCGGCCCCGCCCGGATCTCCACCAAGCACACCCTGGCCCTCACCAACCGGGGCGCGGCCACCACCGAGGACCTGCTGGCGCTGGCCCGCGAGGTCGTGGGCGGAGTCCGGGACGCCTTCGGCATCACCCTGGTCAACGAGCCGGTGACGGTCGGCGTCAGCCTCTAGGCCCCTTCACCCGCAGGGCCGGCCAGCCAGTCGTCCACCCCGGACAGCAACTTCGCCCGCTCGGCCTCCGGCGCCGCCGACGCCCGGATCGACTGCCGGGCCAGCTCGGCCAGTTCCGCGTCCGTGAAACCGTGGTGATGCCGGGCGATCTCGTACTGGGCCGCGAGGCGGGAGCCGAACAGCAGCGGGTCGTCCGCGCCGAGCGCCATCGGCACCCCGGCCTCGAACAGCGTGCGCAGGGGGACGTCCTGGGGCTTCTCGTAGACACCGAGCGCCACGTTCGAGGCGGGGCAGACCTCGCACGTCACGCCCCGGTCCGCGAGCCGCTTCAGCAGCCGCGGGTCCTCCGCCGCGCGCACGCCGTGCCCGATCCGTGAGGCGTGCAGATCGTCCAGGCAGTCCCGCACCGAGGACGGGCCGGTCAGCTCACCGCCGTGCGGCGCCGACAGCAGACCCCCCTCGCGCGCGATCGCGAAGGCCCGGTCGAAGTCCCTCGCCATGCCCCGGCGTTCGTCGTTGGAGAGCCCGAAACCGACCACGCCCCGGTCCGCGTACCGCACCGCCAGCCGGGCCAGCGTGCGCGCGTCCAGCGGGTGCTTCATCCGGTTCGCGGCCACCACCACCCGCATCCCGAGCCCGGTCTCCCGCACGGTGGTGTCCACCGCGTCCAGGATGACCTCCAGCGCCGGGATCAGCCCGCCCAGCCGCGGCGCGTACGACGTCGGGTCCACCTGGATCTCCAGCCAGCCCGAGCCGTCCCGCACGTCCTCCTCCGCGGCCTCCCGCACCAGCCGCTGGATGTCCTCGGGCCCTCGGACGCACGAGCGGGCCGCGTCGTACAGCCGCTGGAACCGGAACCACCCCCGCTCGTCCGTGGCCCGCAGCTTCGGCGGCTCCCCGCCGGTCAGCGCCTCGGCGAGCGCCTCGGGCAGCCGCACCCCGTACTTGTCGGCCAGTTCCAGCACGGTCGTGGGCCGCATCGACCCGGTGAAGTGCAGATGCAGATGGGCCTTGGGCAGTTCAGAGAGATCACGTACACGCTCCATCGCCCGATCCTGCCGCACGCCCCCGCCGTCCCGGTAGCGGAATCCCCGAACGTGGTCCGGCTCGCACGAACGACAGGGGGCCGCCCACCGGAATCGGTGGACGGCCCCCTGTCGACACACCTCAGTCCCGGGCCTCCGCCAGGAGCTTCTGGATGCGGGAGACACCCTCGACGAGATCCTCGTCACCCAGGGCGTACGACAGCCGCAGATAGCCGGGGGTGCCGAAGGCCTCGCCCGGGACGACCGCCACCTCGGCCTCCTCCAGGATCAGCGCGGCCAGCTCGACCGTGTCCTGCGGGCGCCTGCCCCGGATCTCCTTGCCGACCAGGTCCTTCACCGAGGGGTAGGCGTAGAACGCGCCCTCGGGCTCCGGGCAGAACACGCCGTCGATCTCGTTGAGCATCCGCACGATCGTCCGGCGGCGGCGGTCGAACGCCAGCTTCATCTCCTCGACGGCCGCCAGGTCGCCGGAGACGGCGGCCAGCGCGGCGACCTGGGCCACGTTGGAGACGTTCGACGTGGCGTGCGACTGCAGGTTGGTCGCGGCCTTCACGACGTCCTTCGGGCCGATGACCCAGCCCACACGCCAGCCCGTCATCGCGTACGTCTTCGCGACACCGTTGACGACGATGGTCTTGTCGGCCAGCTCGGGCACGACCACCGGCAGCGAGTGGAACTCCGCGTCGCCGTAGACCAGGTGCTCGTAGATCTCGTCGGTCAGGACCCACAGGCCCTTCTCGGCGGCCCAGCGGCCGATCTCCTCGATCTGCGCGCGGGTGTAGACCGCGCCGGTCGGGTTGGAGGGGGAGACGAACAGCAGCACCTTCGTGTTCTCGGTGCGGGCCGCCTCCAGCTGCTCCACGGAGACCCGGTAGCCGGTGGTCTCGTCGGCGACCACGTCGACCGGGACACCGCCGGCGAGACGGATCGACTCCGGGTACGTCGTCCAGTACGGCGCCGGGACGATGACCTCGTCGCCCGGGTCGAGGATCGCGGCGAAGGCCTCGTAGATGGCCTGCTTGCCGCCGTTGGTCACGAGGACCTGCGAGGCGTCGACCTCGTAACCGGAGTCGCGCAGGGTCTTGGCGGCGATCGCGGCCTTCAGCTCGGGCAGACCGCCGGCCGGCGTGTACCGGTGGTACTTCGGGTTCTTGCAGGCCTCGACGGCCGCCTCGACGATGTAGTCGGGGGTCGGGAAGTCGGGCTCGCCGGCGCCGAAGCCGATCACCGGACGCCCGGCGGCCTTGAGGGCCTTGGCCTTGGCGTCCACGGCGAGGGTGGCGGACTCGGAGATCGCGCCGATGCGCGCGGAGACCCGGCGCTCGGTGGGAGGGGTTGCAGCGCTCATGGGCCCCATCGTTCCAGACCGGAAACGCGCCGCACACGCGGGTTTCACAGACTGAACAGCGACGGAACAACCGTCCGTATCCGCGGCCGGAAACGGTCGATCTTCGGCGGGCAACGCCCCTGCGGACGCTTTCTGTTCGACGACAGCCCTCGGACCACGTATGCTCTGTCCTCGTTGGTCTTCACCGGCCGCGCCCGTCAGGTGCACACCGTGCACTCGGTCGGATGCGGTACGTTGGTGGAGAACCGCAAAGGGTCGTAGCTCAATTGGTAGAGCACTGGTCTCCAAAACCAGCGGTTGGGGGTTCAAGTCCCTCCGGCCCTGCTACACACTCCTCACGCCAGGATGTGTGCGCATGTACGTACAGCAATGTTCCGCCGTGCGGCTCAGACCGGGCGCGGCACGGCCACGACCCGGACCGGAATCAGGTGAGGATGAATGACGGACGCCGTGGGCTCCATCGACACGCCTGATGCCCAGGACGAGGTGCCCGAGGACAAGAAGAAGACCCGCAAGGGCGGCAAGCGTGCCAAGAAGGGCCCGCTGAAGCGCCTCGCGCTCTTCTACCGCCAGATCATCGCGGAGCTGCGGAAGGTCGTCTGGCCGACCCGCGCCCAGCTGACGACGTACACCTCCGTGGTCATCGTCTTCGTCGTCATCATGATCGGCCTTGTCACTGTGATTGACTTCGGCCTAGACAAGGCCGCCAAGTACGTCTTCGGCGGCTGAGCCGAAAGCGAAGGGCGCCGCGACTTGGCGCCCCTTTTCGCATGTTCCACCCCCATGATCCAGGAAGAAGCAGCCACGTGTCTGACCCGAACCTGAAGGACGCCATGGAGCCTCGCGGTGAAGGTGCCGAGTCCGTGGACGACGAACTCGACATCGTCGAGGGAGCGGACTCCGAGGACGGCGTCGACGAGTTCGAGACTGCCGAGGCCGAGGCGGGGGAGCCGGCCGAGGAAGAAGCCGTGCACGTCGAGGACGACACCGACGTCGAGGACTCCGAGGACGAGGACGCCGAAGAGGCCGTCGAGGAGGAGACCGAGCCGGTCGACCCCGTCGAGGCCCTGCGTGAGGAACTGCGGACCCTGCCGGGTGAGTGGTACGTCATCCACACGTACGCCGGCTACGAGAACCGCGTGAAGACCAACCTCGAACAGCGTGCCGTCTCGCTGAACGTCGAGGACTTCATCTTCCAGGCCGAAGTGCCGCAGGAAGAGGTCGCGCAGATCAAGAACGGCGAGCGCAAGACGATCCGCCAGAACAAGCTGCCCGGCTACGTCCTCGTCCGCATGGACCTGACGAACGAGTCCTGGGGCGTCGTCCGCAACACCCCCGGCGTCACCGGCTTCGTGGGCAACGCCTACGACCCGTACCCGCTGACCCTGGACGAGATCGTCAAGATGCTCGCTCCGGAGGCCGAGGAGAAGGCCGCCCGCGAGGCCGCCGAGGCCGAGGGCAAGCCGGCTCCCGCCCGCAAGGTCGAGGTCCAGGTGCTGGACTTCGAGGTCGGCGACTCGGTCACCGTCACGGACGGCCCGTTCGCCACGCTGCAGGCGACCATCAACGAGATCAACGCGGACTCGAAGAAGGTCAAGGGCCTCGTGGAGATCTTCGGCCGCGAGACGCCGGTCGAGCTGTCGTTCGACCAGATCCAGAAGAACTAGCCGGTCACCGGCTCCTTCCTGGACCGCCGCTTCCGAGCAGGTCAGACGGGCTGTCAAAGCCTGTCTGACCTGCTCGGTTTTTGGCCGCGCATCTATACCCGCTATCGTTGTGCGGTATGCCTTCATCTGGCCGCGAACCGGATGAGGGCGCACTCGAATCGAAAGGACCCGGAGAGCAATGCCTCCCAAGAAGAAGAAGGTCACGGGGCTCATCAAGCTCCAGATCAACGCCGGTGCGGCGAACCCCGCCCCGCCGGTCGGCCCCGCGCTCGGTCAGCACGGCGTCAACATCATGGAGTTCTGCAAGGCCTACAACGCCGCGACCGAGTCGCAGCGTGGCTGGGTGATCCCGGTGGAGATCACGGTCTACGAGGACCGCTCCTTCACCTTCGTCACCAAGACGCCGCCGGCCGCGAAGATGATCCTCAAGGCCGCGGGTGTCGAGAAGGGCTCCGGCGAGCCGCACAAGACCAAGGTCGCCAAGATCACCGAGGCGCAGGTCCGCGAGATCGCCACGACCAAGCTCCCCGA
Source organism: Streptomyces sp. VNUA24 (assembly GCF_029167005.1). Taxonomy (NCBI): domain Bacteria; kingdom Bacillati; phylum Actinomycetota; class Actinomycetes; order Kitasatosporales; family Streptomycetaceae; genus Streptomyces; species Streptomyces sp. VNUA24. The sequence continues at coordinate 4,731,777 of NZ_CP119143.1, read as the reverse complement.
CCTCAACGCCAACGACCTGGACGCGGCGTCCAAGATCATCGCCGGCACCGCCCGTTCCATGGGCATCACGGTCGAGGGCTGAGTTCCCCCTTCGTAGAACCTCGCGGCAGCCGTCGACGGCGGCCGCGCGTGGCAGGGCCTGCTCGGCCCGTACCACGACTCCTTTCAAGAACACACAGGAGCAGTTGTGAGCAAGCGCAGCAAGGCTCTCCGCGCTGCGGACGCCAAGGTCGACCGGGACAAGCTCTACGCCCCGCTCGAGGCCGTCCGTCTCGCCAAGGAGACCTCCACGTCCAAGTTCGACGGCACCGTCGAGGTCGCCTTCCGTCTGGGTGTCGACCCGCGCAAGGCCGACCAGATGGTCCGTGGCACCGTGAACCTCCCGCACGGCACCGGTAAGACCGCCCGGGTCCTGGTCTTCGCGACCGGTGACCGTGCCGAGGCCGCGACCGCCGCCGGCGCCGACATCGTCGGCTCCGACGAACTGATCGACGAGGTGGCGAAGGGCCGTCTGGACTTCGACGCCGTCGTCGCCACCCCGGACCTCATGGGCAAGGTCGGCCGCCTCGGCCGCGTGCTCGGTCCCCGTGGTCTCATGCCGAACCCCAAGACCGGCACCGTGACCCCGGACGTCGTGAAGGCCGTCAACGACATCAAGGGCGGCAAGATCGAGTTCCGCGTCGACAAGCACTCGAACCTGCACTTCATCATCGGCAAGACGTCGTTCGACGACACCAAGCTGGTGGAGAACTACGCCGCGGCGCTGGAGGAGATCCTCCGTCTGAAGCCGTCGGCCGCCAAGGGTCGCTACATCAAGAAGGCCGCGATCAGCACCACGATCGGCCCCGGCATTCCGGTCGACTCCAACCGCACCCGCAACCTCCTCGTCGAGGAGGACCCGGCCGCCGTCTGAGCCTGACGCTCACGGCAGCCGCGTCGCGGTCGCACAGCCCTGGCACGAGCCCCGCAGCCTTTCGAGGCGGCGGGGCTCGTGTCGTTCGCCGCCGTGTACCTGTACGGCTGTCCGCGCGTCTCTCCGTGCGTCCGTGCGTCCGCGGGGGAGTCGTAATGCCCACGACAGCCGCCGTCCGGCGGCGCTAGTGTCCCTGCCGTCCCACACGGGTGGGGCGTGAGGTTCCAGGGGGACAGATGAGGTTGGCCGGACACGGCTCCGTACGTCGTCACAGAGCCGTCGGCATCGCCGTCGTGGCCGCGCTGCTGGGCGCAGCCACCGCCTGCGGCGCGGAGCCGGGGGCGGAGACCGGGACGAAGCCGAAGACGCCCGCGGAGGCCGAGACCAAGCCCGCGACGCCCGCCGAGGCCGTGGCCCGGGCCGCGGAGCGGACGACGGACATCGCGTCGCTGCGCTACCGGGTCACCGGGACCCTGCCGGAACACGGGAAGATACGGGCGGAGGCGGCGATGACCGCGCGGCCGACCGCGATGCGGATGGACCTGACCGGGTGGGGCCCGACCGAGGGCAAGGCCCTGGAGGTGCGGTTCGCCGACGGGGTCATCTACGCCGAGGGGGACACGGCCGCCGTCGGCGCCCCGGACAAGCAGTGGATCAGCGCCGGGCCGGCCGTGTGGGGACGCGGCGGAGCGGACAACAACACGTACCGCGTGCTGCCCGCTCCGCTGGAGGCCAGCCCGCTCGCGCAGTCCACGCTCCTCACCGGCGCGAGCAAGGTCGCCGAGGTCGGCGCCGAGACGGTCGAGGGCGGCGGGGCCACGCACTACCGGGGCACCGTCACCTTCAAGAGCCTGCGGGCCGCCCAGGCGGCCGCCAAGGACAAGGCGACCCGGGAGCTGCGGACGACCAGCCTGGACCAGTTCATGATGCTGGGCATCGAGAAGACGCTCACCGTGGACCTGTGGGTCGGCGGGGACGGCCGGGCCGAGCGCTACCGGCTCCGGGGCGAGACCCGCGTCCTGAAGGAGGGGCGCATGGTCGACGGGGGCCCGCTCGACCTGACCGTCACCCTCCTGGACGTCGGCCGGCCGGTGACCGTCGAGACCCCGCCGGCCGAGGACACGGTCGACCTCGCCGAGCGGGTGGACGGGGCCACGGAGGGCTGAGCGGGGGCCTCCGGGGGCGGATTTGCCCGAGAGGGACACGGTCCCGTACTCTTCCGAGGAAGCCAAAGACCGCTGGTCGTTGCCGTGTGCTCGTGAGAGGGCGCGGTGGCCGAAGGATCCGCTGAACCGCGGACGACCCGCGCAGGTGACTGTGGAAGTTGCTCCTGGTCCGGTTCCGTCTTGTGCGGGATTCGTCCGGTCGAGCCACGCCCCGTGCGCCTGCGCCGGGGCGTTTCGTTTTCCCCAGCCCCTTCTGAGCGGTCCTCATCACCCGGAAGGAGGCCGACGCTCTATGGCAAGGCCCGACAAGGCTGCCGCGGTGGCCGAGCTCACGGAGCAGTTCCGTAGCTCGAACGCCGCCGTGCTGACCGAGTACCGGGGTCTCTCCGTGGCGCAGCTCAAGACGCTGCGTCGTTCGCTCGGTGAAGACGCCCAGTACGCCGTGGTGAAGAACACGCTGACCAAGATTGCGGCCAACGAGGCCGGGATCTCGACGCTCGACGACCTGTTCAACGGTCCGACGGCGGTCGCCTTCATCACCGGTGACCCGGTGACGTCGGCGAAGGGTCTTCGTGACTTCGCCAAGGACAACCCGAACCTCGTCATCAAGGGCGGTGTCCTTGACGGCAAGGCGCTGTCCGCCGACGAGATCAAGAAGCTCGCGGACCTCGAGTCCCGCGAGGTTCTGCTCTCCAAGCTGGCGGGTGCCTTCAAGGGCAAGCAGTCCCAGGCTGCGCAGCTCTTCCAGGCGCTTCCCTCGAAGCTCGTCCGCACCGTGGACGCGCTCCGTGCCAAGCAAGAAGAGCAGGGCGGTGCCGAGTAACTCGGCTCGCGAAATGACCGCCGCCTGAGGCAGTCCGCCTCGGGAAGCGGTCGTAGCGGGCCGTCGTACGCCCGCCAGACATGTACATCCGGCACCTGCCGAATTAAGTGGAAGGAAGCCATCATGGCTCTCACCCAGGACGAACTGCTCGCCGAGTTCGAGGGCATGACCCTCATCCAGCTCTCCGAGTTCGTGAAGGCGTTCGAGGAGAAGTTCGACGTCACCGCCGCCGCGGCCGTCGCCGTTGCCGGCCCCGCCGTCCCCGGCACCCCGGCCGAGGCCGCTGAGGAGCAGGACGAGTTCGACGTCGTCCTCACCGGCGCCGGCGAGAAGAAGATCCAGGTCATCAAGGTCGTGCGTGAGCTGACCTCGCTGGGCCTGAAGGAGGCCAAGGACCTCGTGGACGGCGCCCCGAAGCCCGTTCTCGAGAAGGTCGCCAAGGAGGCCGCCGAGAAGGCTGCCGAGTCCCTCAAGGCCGCCGGCGCCTCCGTCGAGGTCAAGTAAGGACGTACCGGTTCGCCGGTTCTCCTGGATCCGCGAGGATCCGTGCGGGGCGGTTTCGAGACAAGCCTAGAAAACTTGTTCGATGCTGTAACGCGAACGTACCGAAGGGCGATCACCCAACTGGGTGGTCGCCTTTCGGTGTTCCGGAACGTCGGCGGACGGCTGCCTTGCACTGTCGGTGGCGGCGAGTATGGTGATCTTCGTCGTGCCTCCGACACCCCAGGTGACGAGCCGCGAGTGACGATCGCGGCACCGGGGTCGGGCATGAGGGGCCTTGACGAACGGCACGCAGCGCGCAATTCTCAGGACGCGTCGTCACACCGATCCGAACTCCGAGGCATGGATCGACGGCGAAGAGGGCAGTATCAACGTGCGTTGAGGGCGTGGGCTTGCGTAGGTGTCGAGAACAACGAGGGTCTCAAAAAACCCGCACTGGACATCAGTGTGCCAAGTGGCTACACTGACCCTTTGCGCTGCCTGTTAGCTGTCCCCTGCCCGTCACCAGGGGCATGCCCTCGCTTGAGCATCGACGAACAGACCATTCCCGACCTGGCCTTTTGGTCAGATCAGGAACAGCCTGCTCTCTTTGCGCATAAGAGGGGCCGGTACGCGCGTAGTGAGTCCGAGCCCTCGGAAGGACCCCCTCTTGGCCGCCTCGCGCAACGCCTCGACCGCGAATACGAACCCCGCCGCCAGCACTGCCCCGCTGCGCATCTCTTTTGCAAAGATCAAGGAGCCTCTCGAGGTTCCCAACCTGCTCGCGCTGCAGACCGAGAGCTTTGACTGGCTGCTCGGCAACACCGCCTGGCAGAGTCGGGTCGAGGAGGCTCTGGAGAACGGACAGGACGTCCCCACCAAGTCCGGTCTGGAGGAGATCTTCGAGGAGATCTCCCCGATCGAGGACTTCTCCGGGTCGATGTCGCTGACGTTCCGCGACCACCGTTTCGAGCCGCCGAAGAACAGCATCGACGAGTGCAAGGACCGCGACTTCACGTACGCGGCCCCGCTCTTCGTCACCGCCGAGTTCACCAACAACGAGACCGGCGAGATCAAGTCCCAGACGGTCTTCATGGGCGACTTCCCGCTCATGACCCACAAGGGCACCTTCGTCATCAACGGCACCGAGCGTGTCGTCGTGTCGCAGCTGGTCCGTTCGCCGGGTGTCTACTTCGACTCCTCCATCGACAAGACGTCCGACAAGGACATCTTCTCCGCCAAGATCATCCCGTCCCGGGGTGCCTGGCTGGAGATGGAGATCGACAAGCGCGACATGGTCGGTGTGCGTATCGACCGCAAGCGCAAGCAGTCCGTGACCGTCCTCCTCAAGGCCCTCGGCTGGACCACCGAGCAGATCCTGGAGGAGTTCGGCGAGTACGAGTCCATGCGCGCCACCCTGGAGAAGGACCACACCCAGGGTCAGGACGACGCGCTGCTCGACATCTACCGCAAGCTGCGTCCGGGCGAGCCCCCCACGCGTGAGGCCGCGCAGACGCTGCTGGAGAACCTGTACTTCAACCCCAAGCGCTACGACCTCGCGAAGGTCGGCCGCTACAAGGTCAACAAGAAGCTGGGTGCGGAGGCTCCCCTCGACGCGGGCGTCCTGACCGTCGAGGACGTCATCTCGACGATCAAGTACCTGGTGAAGCTGCACGCGGGCGAGACCGAGACGGCCGCCGACAACGGCCAGACGATCGTCGTCGAGACCGACGACATCGACCACTTCGGCAACCGTCGTCTGCGCAGCGTCGGCGAGCTCATCCAGAACCAGGTCCGTACGGGTCTGGCGCGTATGGAGCGTGTCGTCCGCGAGCGCATGACGACCCAGGACGTCGAGGCGATCACGCCCCAGACCCTGATCAACATCCGGCCGGTCGTCGCCTCCATCAAGGAGTTCTTCGGCACCAGCCAGCTGTCGCAGTTCATGGACCAGAACAACCCGCTGTCGGGTCTGACGCACAAGCGTCGTCTCTCGGCGCTGGGTCCCGGTGGTCTGTCCCGTGAGCGGGCCGGCTTCGAGGTCCGTGACGTGCACCCCTCGCACTACGGCCGCATGTGCCCGATCGAGACGCCCGAAGGCCCGAACATCGGTCTGATCGGCTCGCTCGCCTCCTACGGCCGCGTCAACGCGTTCGGTTTCGTGGAGACGCCGTACCGCCGGGTCACCGACGGTGTCGTCACCGACGAGGTCGACTACCTGACGGCCGACGAAGAGGACCGGTTCGTCATCGCGCAGGCCAACGCCACGCTCGACGACGGCATGCGCTTCACCGAGAACCGCGTCCTGGTCCGCCGCCGTGGCGGCGAGGTCGACTACGTCCCCGGTGATGACGTCGACTACATGGACGTCTCGCCGCGCCAGATGGTGTCGGTCGCGACCGCCATGATCCCCTTCCTGGAGCACGACGACGCCAACCGTGCCCTCATGGGCGCGAACATGATGCGTCAGGCCGTGCCGCTCATCAAGAGCGAGTCCCCGCTCGTCGGCACCGGCATGGAGTACCGCTCCGCCGTCGACGCCGGCGACGTGGTCAAGGCCGAGAAGGCGGGTGTGGTCCAGGAGGTCTCCGCCGACTACATCACCACCACCAACGACGACGGCACGTACATCACGTACCGCCTGGCCAAGTTCGCCCGCTCCAACCAGGGCACCTCGGTCAACCAGAAGGTCATCGTCAACGAGGGCGACCGGATCATCGAGGGCCAGGTCCTGGCCGACGGTCCGGCCACCGAGAACGGCGAGATGGCGCTGGGCAAGAACCTGCTCGTGGCGTTCATGCCGTGGGAGGGTCACAACTACGAGGACGCGATCATCCTGTCGCAGCGCCTCGTGCAGGACGACGTCCTCTCCTCGATCCACATCGAGGAGCACGAGGTCGACGCCCGTGACACCAAGCTCGGCCCCGAGGAGATCACCCGGGACATCCCGAACGTCTCCGAGGAGGTCCTCGCCGACCTCGACGAGCGCGGCATCATCCGCATCGGTGCCGAGGTCGTCGCCGGCGACATCCTCGTCGGCAAGGTCACGCCCAAGGGTGAGACCGAGCTGACCCCCGAGGAGCGCCTGCTCCGCGCGATCTTCGGTGAGAAGGCCCGTGAGGTCCGTGACACCTCGCTGAAGGTGCCGCACGGCGAGATCGGCAAGGTCATCGGCGTCCGCGTCTTCGACCGCGAGGAGGGCGACGAGCTGCCGCCCGGCGTCAACCAGCTGGTCCGGGTGTACGTCGCCCAGAAGCGCAAGATCACCGACGGTGACAAGCTCGCCGGCCGTCACGGCAACAAGGGTGTCATCTCCAAGATCCTGCCGATCGAGGACATGCCGTTCCTGGAGGACGGCACCCCGGTCGACATCATCCTCAACCCGCTCGGCGTGCCGTCCCGCATGAACCCGGGACAGGTCCTGGAGATCCACCTCGGCTGGCTCGCCAGCCGCGGCTGGGACGTCTCCGGTCTGGCCGACGACTGGGCGAAGCGTCTGCAGGTCATCGGCGCCGACTCCGTCGCCCCCGGCACCAACGTCGCGACCCCGGTCTTCGACGGTGCCCGCGAGGACGAGCTGGCCGGTCTGCTCCAGCACACCATCCCGAACCGGGACGGCGAGCGCATGGTGCAGCCGACCGGCAAGGCGAGGCTGTTCGACGGCCGCTCCGGTGAGCCGTTCCCGGACCCGATCTCCATCGGGTACATGTACATCCTCAAGCTGCACCACCTGGTCGACGACAAGCTGCACGCCCGGTCGACCGGTCCGTACTCGATGATCACCCAGCAGCCGCTGGGTGGTAAGGCTCAGTTCGGTGGCCAGCGCTTCGGTGAGATGGAGGTGTGGGCGCTGGAGGCTTACGGCGCCGCGTACGCCCTCCAGGAGCTGCTGACCATCAAGTCCGACGACGTGACCGGCCGCGTGAAGGTCTACGAGGCCATCGTCAAGGGCGAGAACATCCCCGAGCCCGGCATCCCCGAGTCCTTCAAGGTGCTCATCAAGGAGATGCAGTCCCTGTGCCTCAACGTGGAGGTGCTGTCCTCGGACGGCATGTCCATCGAGATGCGCGACACCGACGAGGACGTCTTCCGCGCTGCGGAGGAGCTTGGCATCGACCTGTCCCGGCGCGAGCCGAGCAGCGTCGAAGAGGTCTGACGGGAGTTCGGCGGCCTTCACCGCGAGAAGCATGAAGGCCGCCGGCCCCAGGACCCCCGTATCAGACCCCATGACTTACAACCCTGAGAGGGATTGACGCATAGTGCTCGACGTCAACTTCTTCGACGAGCTCCGGATCGGTCTGGCCACCGCTGACGACATCCGTCAGTGGAGCCACGGCGAGGTCAAGAAGCCCGAGACGATCAACTACCGCACGCTCAAGCCCGAAAAGGACGGACTCTTCTGCGAGAAGATCTTCGGTCCGACCCGGGACTGGGAGTGCTACTGCGGCAAGTACAAGCGTGTCCGCTTCAAGGGCATCATCTGTGAGCGCTGTGGTGTCGAGGTCACTCGCGCCAAGGTGCGCCGTGAGCGGATGGGCCACATCGAGCTGGCCGCTCCCGTCACCCACATCTGGTACTTCAAGGGCGTCCCGTCGCGGCTGGGCTACCTGCTCGACCTCGCCCCGAAGGACCTGGAGAAGGTCATCTACTTCGCGGCGTACATGATCACGTACGTCGACGAGGAGCGCCGCACCCGCGACCTGCCCTCGCTGGAGGCCCACGTCTCCGTCGAGCGCCAGCAGGTCGAGAACCGCCGGGACGCCGACCTGGAGGCCCGCGCCAAGAAGCTCGAGACCGACCTGGCCGAGCTGGAGGCCGAGGGCGCCAAGGCCGACGTGCGCCGCAAGGTGCGCGAGGGCGCCGAGCGTGAGATGAAGCAGCTGCGCGACCGTACGCAGCGCGAGATCGACCGTCTCGACGAGGTGTGGACCCGGTTCAAGAACCTCAAGGTCCAGGACCTGGAGGGCGACGAGCTCCTCTACCGCGAGCTGCGTGACCGCTTCGGCACGTACTTCGACGGCTCGATGGGTGCCGCGGCGCTGCAGAAGCGCCTGGAGTCCTTCGACCTCGACGAGGAGGCCGAGCGCCTCCGCGAGATCATCCGTACCGGCAAGGGCCAGAAGAAGACCCGTGCGCTCAAGCGCCTCAAGGTCGTCTCCGCGTTCCTGCAGACCAGCAACAGCCCCAAGGGCATGGTGCTCGACTGCGTGCCGGTCATCCCGCCGGACCTCCGCCCGATGGTGCAGCTGGACGGTGGCCGCTTCGCGACCTCCGACCTGAACGACCTGTACCGCCGTGTGATCAACCGGAACAACCGACTGAAGCGGCTTCTCGACCTCGGCGCGCCCGAGATCATCGTGAACAACGAGAAGCGCATGCTCCAGGAGGCCGTGGACGCCCTCTTCGACAACGGTCGTCGTGGTCGCCCGGTCACCGGTCCCGGCAACCGCCCCCTGAAGTCCCTCAGCGACATGCTGAAGGGCAAGCAGGGCCGTTTCCGTCAGAACCTGCTCGGCAAGCGTGTGGACTACTCCGCGCGTTCCGTGATCGTCGTCGGCCCGCAGCTGAAGCTGCACCAGTGCGGTCTGCCGAAGGCGATGGCGCTGGAGCTCTTCAAGCCGTTCGTGATGAAGCGGCTCGTGGACCTCAACCACGCGCAGAACATCAAGAGCGCCAAGCGCATGGTGGAGCGCGGCCGCACCGTCGTGTACGACGTCCTCGAAGAGGTCATCGCCGAGCACCCGGTGCTGCTGAACCGTGCGCCCACCCTGCACCGTCTCGGCATCCAGGCCTTCGAGCCGCAGCTGGTCGAGGGCAAGGCCATCCAGATCCACCCGCTCGTCTGCACCGCGTTCAACGCGGACTTCGACGGTGACCAGATGGCCGTGCACCTGCCGCTCTCCGCGGAGGCGCAGGCCGAGGCCCGCATCCTGATGCTGTCCTCGAACAACATCCTCAAGCCCGCCGACGGCCGTCCGGTGACGATGCCGACCCAGGACATGGTCCTCGGTCTGTTCTTCCTCACCACCGACGGCGAACTGCGTGACACCAAGGGCGAGGGGCGTTCGTTCGCCTCCACGGCCGAGGCGATCATGGCGTTCGACGCCGGCGAGCTGGCGCTGCAGTCCGCGGTGGACATCCGCTTCCCGGTGGGCACCATCCCGCCGCGCGGCTGGACCCCGCCGGAGCGCGAGGAGGGCGAGCCGGAGTGGCAGCAGGGTGACAGCTTCCGTCTGAAGACCACGCTCGGCCGTGCCCTCTTCAACGAGCTGCTGCCCGAGGACTACCCGTTCGTCGACTACTCGGTGGGCAAGAAGCAGCTCTCCGAGATCGTCAACGACCTGGCCGAGCGCTACCCCAAGGTCATCGTGGCGGCGACGCTCGACAACCTGAAGGCGGCCGGCTTCTTCTGGGCGACCCGTTCCGGTGTCACCGTGGCCATCTCCGACGTCGTCGTCCCCGAGGCGAAGAAGGAGATCGTCCGCGGGTACGAGGCGCAGGACGAGAAGGTCCAGAAGCAGTACGAGCGCGGTCTGATCACCAAGGAAGAGCGCACGCAGGAGCTCATCGCGATCTGGACCAAGGCGACCAACGAGGTCGCCGAGGCGATGAACGCGAACTTCCCGAAGACGAACCCCATCTTCATGATGGTCGACTCGGGTGCCCGCGGAAACATGATGCAGATGCGTCAGATCGCCGGTATGCGTGGTCTGGTGTCGAACGCCAAGAACGAGACGATCCCGCGTCCCATCAAGGCGAGCTTCCGTGAAGGCCTCTCCGTCCTTGAGTACTTCATCTCCACGCACGGTGCCCGTAAGGGTCTGGCGGACACCGCCCTGCGTACCGCCGACTCGGGTTACCTGACCCGTCGTCTGGTGGACGTCTCGCAGGACGTCATCATCCGCGAGGAGGACTGCGGCACCGAGCGCGGTCTGAAGCTGCGGATCGCCTCGAAGGACGAGGCCGGCATCCTGCGCAAGGCCGAGGACGTCGAGACCAGCGTCTACGCCCGCATGCTCGCCGAGGACGTCGTCATCGACGGCAAGGTGATCGCGCCGGCCAACGTGGACCTGGGCGACGTGCTCATCGACCAGCTCGTGCACCACGGTGTCGAGGAGGTCAAGACCCGTTCGATCCTGACCTGTGAGTCCAAGGTCGGCACGTGTGCCATGTGCTACGGCCGCTCCCTGGCCACCGGCAAGCTGGTCGACATCGGTGAGGCGGTCGGCATCATCGCCGCCCAGTCCATCGGTGAGCCCGGTACCCAGCTGACGATGCGTACCTTCCACACCGGTGGTGTGGCCGGTGACGACATCACGCAGGGTCTGCCGCGTGTCGTCGAGCTCTTCGAGGCCCGTACGCCCAAGGGTGTCGCGCCGATCTCCGAGGCGGCCGGTCGCGTCCGCATCGAGGAGACGGAGAAGACCAAGAAGATCGTCATCACGCCGGACGACGGCAGCGACGAGACGGCGTTCCCGATCTCGAAGCGCGCCCGTCTGCTGGTGAGCGAGGGCGAGCACGTCGAGGTGGGCCAGAAGCTCACCGTGGGTGCCACCAACCCGCACGACGTGCTGCGCATCCTGGGTCAGCGTGCCGTCCAGGTCCACCTGGTCGGCGAGGTCCAGAAGGTCTACAACTCGCAGGGTGTGTCGATCCACGACAAGCACATCGAGATCATCATCCGGCAGATGCTGCGCCGCGTGACGATCATCGAGTCCGGCGACGCCGAGCTGCTGCCCGGTGAGCTGGTCGAGCGCTCGAAGTTCGAGACCGAGAACCGTCGTGTGGTCCAGGAGGGCGGTCACCCGGCCTCCGGTCGTCCGCAGCTGATGGGTATCACCAAGGCCTCGCTGGCGACGGAATCCTGGCTGTCGGCCGCCTCCTTCCAGGAGACGACCCGAGTCCTGACGGACGCGGCGATCAACGCCAAGTCCGACAGCCTCATCGGCCTCAAGGAGAACGTCATCATCGGTAAGCTCATCCCGGCCGGTACGGGTCTGTCCCGCTACCGCAACATCCGGGTCGAGCCGACCGAGGAGGCCAAGGCCGCGATGTACTCGGCCGTCGGCTACGACGACATCGACTACTCGCCGTTCGGCACGGGCTCCGGCCAGGCCGTTCCGCTGGAGGACTACGACTACGGTCCGTACAACCAGTAAGGCGTACGTCTGAAGCACCGAAGGGCGGTCACCCTGTGGGGGTGGCCGCCCTTCGGCGTGCGCGGGGCCGTGTGCCGCTGATCCCCTAGAATGTGGGACTGCCTTGGCGGCAACGGCGTTCCGTTGCGACGCCCTCCGCGGAGGGCGAAGGACGAAGGCGTGGGGGGCGTATGCGCCGATGCCCGTGCGGAGTCGTGGCCGTGCGGTCCGATCAACTGGTGTGCCGGGCGTGCTTCGCGCCGTACTCCCTCGACGCCTCCACCGGAGTCGAACTCGCTTTCCCCACCGGGGTGTTGACGGTCTCCCCCGGCCGGCCGCTCGTGCTGGGCAGAGAGGCCGACGCGGTCGCGGCCCGGCTGGTCGAACCGTACGGCAACCTCTCGCGTCGGCACGCCTCCGTACGGGTCGACCCGGACGGCCGTGCCTGGATCCGCGACGAGGGCTCGTTGAACGGCACCTACGTCGAGGAACGCAGGATCGTGTCGGGGGAGTGGGTGCCCCTGGCCGTCGGAGACCGGCTCAGGCTCGCGGCCGACCTGTGGGTTCTCGTCCGTGCCGTGGAGGGGGACGACGCATGAGACCCGACGGGTACGCCCTGCCCGAGCCGCTGGCCGGCGGCTTCGGCGTCAGCCGGGAGCGGGGGAGGCGTCGAGGAGCCGGTTCGGACTTGGCCGGTCAACCGGGCAGGCGCAGCCGCTCGATCACGCGGCGCAGTCGGTGGTGCGGCGGCAGGTCGCGGGCGACCTGGTCGCGCAGGCGGTGCAGTGTGGCCTCGGCGTCCTCGTGCCGGCCCAGACCGTCGAGGGACCGGACGCGGCCCAATTGGGCGGCCATCAGGGCGGGATCGGTGTAACGGTCCGCGGTGTGCAGACGCTCCGCGATATCGGCGAACGCGGCGTCCGCGGCGTGGAACCGGCCGGTGGTCAGGTGGTGTTCGGCGTCCTCCAGGGCCTGCCACAGATCGTCGTCCGGTGGTGGGGGCGCGACACCTGTCTCGATCTCGCGTTCCGCCGCCAGATCGACCGCGGCGCCGGCCGACGGCGCCGGGTCGTGGACCACGGGCTGCTCGACCGTCTCCTTCGGCCCGCCTCCCCGCTGCGTGGGCGTGTAGGCGAGCCGCGGTCGGCCGGCCGCCTCCAGCCGGTCCAGGATCGTCCGGAGCCGGACCGCCGAGCTGAAGGCGGTGGGGCGGGCCTTGGGGTCCTTGTCGAGCATGGCCGTGATCAGCGCGGCCAGGTCGGCCGGTACGGGGAGCGGGGGCGGCTCCTCGTTCAGCACCTTGAGCAGTGCCACGTCCCCGTTCGCGTCCCCGAAGGGCGTGCCTCCGGCCAGGAGGGCGTACAGGGTCACGCCCAGCGAGAACACGTCCGACGGGCCTGCCGCCGTGGCGCCGCGTGCCTGCTCCGGTGAGGCGTAGCCGGGTGTGCAGCCAGGGGTCGTACCCCTGCGCGTCAGCAGCGGGGCGGCCGGGGTGAGTGCCGAGACCAGACCGAAGTCGCAGAGCTTGGGACGGCCCGTTCCCGTCAGCAGGATGTTGGCGGGCTTGACGTCCCGGTGCCAGATCCGCAGGCGGTGCGCCGCCGACAGTGCCCCGGCGGACCGGGCACAGACGTCCACGGCCTGCGCCACCGGCAAGGGGCCGCTCTCCCGCAGCTTCTGCGCCAGGCTCGGGCCGTCCAGGAACTCCATCACGGAGAAGGGGGTGCCCTGGTGGGTTCCCCGGTCGAAGATCGTGACGATGTGGTCGTGCGCCAGCCTGGCCAGCGCGCGGACCTCCCGGTCGAAGCGGGCCAGTGCTTCCTGCCGCAGGTCGCCGGAGAGTTCGGCGAGCGGCAGGAGCACCTTGACCGCCACGCGCCGTCCCAGTTGCTCGTCGACGCCGGCGTAGACCTGGCCCTGGCCGCCCGCGCCGAGGAGTCGCTCCAGCCGGTAGCGGTCCGACAGGAGGGCGCCCTCCGCCGACGCGTGTGCGCCGCTCATCCGCGTCCCCCACGGCCACGCGGGGGACGCGCCCGCAGCATCGTCGGGCCCGTGTCGGCGGGAGTCAGCGGACGGGGCGGCTCGGCGGGCGTGCTGTCGAAGACGTACTGCCGGCCGCTCAGTTCCAGGGCGACCGTCTCGTGCAGGCGTACCAACTGCCCGGGACGCAGGATCCAGGTGCCGTCCCGGCGCAGTCGTACGTCGTCGTCGCCCGTCCGGCTGATCACGGTGCCGTTGGAACTGGTGTCCCGGACCCGGACGCGGCCGTCCGTGAACGCGACCGTGATGTGGCCGCGGCTCATCCAGGTACGGGCGGCGAAGCCGAGCCAGGGTGCCAGGGCGACTCCGTCCTGCCGTGCGGGCGCCCGGCCGACGGCGACCTCCGCGCCGAGCGGCACCACGAACCGCGTGCGTACGGTCTCGTCGACCCGCACCTTCAGCTGGACCCGGTCCCGCGTGGTTCCCACCGGGTCGAGTTCGAGTTCGTGGGTGGGGCACCAGACCCTGCCCTGTCGTCGGCGCGGCAGGGGCTGGTCGGTGGTCCGGCCGGTGCCGAACAGGGGACAGCCGGCTTCGGGGCACCGCCAGACCGTGGCGAGCAGATCCCGGCGCACACCGGGGCCCCGGCGGTCGTAGAGCCCGTAGGCAAGCAGGTCGGACTCCTCCCGCTTGCGGGAGATCTGCCACTCCTGAGGTGTGGGCATCACACGCGGGAGCACCGCGATGCCCAGGCCCGACGTGTCCGGTACGGGGCGCAGGAAACTGTCGGTGTTCCCGGCGATCCAAGGGTGGTCGGGAATCCGGTCGGCGAAGTTGTCGCAGGTGACCGCGGGCATGTCCAGGGCCTCGACCAGTTCCAGCAGCCGCGGATCCGCCACCGGCCGTACCTCCAGGAGCCCTTCGGCGGCCCACCGGGCCAGCAGTGCGCGTTCCGCCGCGGTCAGGTGGGTGTCGTGGAGCAGGGACCGGTCGCACACGCCGTAGATCCGGACGGAGTCGTCGCGGGCGAAGACGGCCAGTGCGTCGGCGAGCCGGGTGAGCCGGGACAGGTCGGCGGGGCGTTCGTTGATCAGGCCCTGTTCCCGCACCACGTTCGCGACGTCGACGACGAAGTCCGCGGTCATCGCGTCGAGCGAGAGTCTGGTTCCGGTGTGCCCGCCGCTGCCGTTGCCGGTGTCCATGACGGCTCAGCCTAGAAGTCCCGTTCCGCGGACGGGGCCGGGTCACGGAACCGCGACGGAAGATCGTCGAACCGTGACACAACAGGGGCAAGGGAACCGGTGCTGTGGCTTGCGCGTTGCAGCATCATGGAGGAACAACCAGTCCGGGGGAGTGTTTCTCGTGTCGAACCCGTCGTGGCAGCCGATTCCTTGGCAGCAGCCGCAGGGCAGCAGCCCTTCGATGCTCGCCGCACACGCCGACCGTGAGCGTGCCGTGGATGTCCTGAAGGCGGGGTTCAGCGAGGGCCGCCTGCCGCAGGACGAGTACGAGCGGCGCGTGGAGCGGGCCTACAAGGCGCGCACCGTGGGGGAGCTGTCCCTGCTGGTCGCCGATCTGCCCCAGGGCCCCTCGGGGATGCAGCCGACCGCGATGGGCGCCCCGGTGCCCAGGACGTTCATGCCGGCGCCCCTGCCGCTGCCGGCGACCAACGGCAAGGCCGTGGGCTCCATGGTGTGCGGGGTGCTCACCACCATGACGATGGGGCTCACCGGCATTCCCGCGGTCATTCTCGGCCACACCGCCCGCGCCGAGATCAGGCGTACGGGCGAGGGGGGCGACGGCTTCGCGCTGGCCGGGATCATCCTCGGCTGGCTCTCCGTGGCCGGCTGGGCCTTCTTCCTCCTCCTCATCGCCATTCTGGAGACGTCCGCGACCCCCTGATCCGGTGCCGCGTCCAGGAGTTCGGGGGGCGCGGGACCGTGCCGGCCGCCGGTTCCGCCGTGCGGGCGCCCCCTGCTCAAACCACCGCCCGCCCATTTGTTTTGACCGTAGCGAATGAGGTAGGTACGCTCAGACCTTGTGCCTGGGGTGTGCCCTGGCTCTCGTGCGTGCCTTCAACCGCACAGGGGGAGCCGTAAGCGGCCGCCGTACTCTGCGCCCTTTCTGCCTTGCGGCGGGAGTCTGCAGTTTCGACACACCCGACCGCGTGGGTCGGCGAATGTTCCAGGTTAGCTTCACCATTCGGCACACAGAAACCGGAGAAGTAGTGCCTACGATCCAGCAGCTGGTCCGTAAGGGCCGGCAGGACAAGGTCGAGAAGAACAAGACGCCCGCACTCGAGGGTTCGCCCCAGCGTCGCGGCGTCTGCACGCGTGTGTTCACGACCACCCCGAAGAAGCCGAACTCGGCCCTGCGTAAGGTCGCGCGTGTGCGTCTGACCAGCGGGATCGAGGTCACCGCTTACATTCCGGGTGAGGGACACAACCTGCAGGAGCACTCCATCGTGCTCGTGCGCGGCGGCCGTGTGAAGGACCTGCCCGGTGTTCGCTACAAGATCATCCGCGGTTCGCTCGACACCCAGGGTGTCAAGAACCGCAAGCAGGCCCGCAGCCGCTACGGCGCCAAGAAGGAGAAGTAAGAATGCCTCGTAAGGGCCCCGCCCCGAAGCGCCCGGTCATCATCGACCCGGTCTACGGTTCTCCTCTTGTCACGTCGCTGATCAACAAGGTGCTGCTGAACGGCAAGCGCTCCACCGCCGAGCGCATCGTGTACGGCGCCATGGAGGGCCTGCGCGAGAAGACCAGCAACGACCCGGTCATCACGCTGAAGCGCGCCCTGGAGAACATCAAGCCGACCCTCGAGGTCAAGTCCCGCCGTGTCGGTGGTGCGACGTACCAGGTTCCGATCGAGGTCAAGCCCGGTCGTGCCAACACGCTCGCGCTGCGCTGGCTGGTCGGTTACTCCCGCGCCCGTCGCGAGAAGACCATGACCGAGCGTCTGCTCAACGAGCTTCTCGACGCGTCCAACGGCCTCGGTGCCGCTGTGAAGAAGCGCGAGGACACCCACAAGATGGCCGAGTCCAACAAGGCCTTCGCGCACTACCGCTGGTAGTCGCTCCCCCCATCGAGACCGAGAGAAGACCGAAGCCTTATGGCTACCACTTCACTTGACCTGGCCAGGGTCCGCAACATCGGGATCATGGCCCACATCGACGCGGGCAAGACGACCACCACCGAGCGGATCCTCTTCTACACCGGCGTCAGCTACAAGATCGGTGAGGTCCACGACGGCGCTGCCACCATGGACTGGATGGAGCAGGAGCAGGAGCGTGGCATCACGATCACCTCTGCTGCCACCACCTGTCACTGGCCGCTCGAGGACAACGACTACACGATCAACATCATCGACACCCCGGGTCACGTCGACTTCACGGTCGAGGTGGAGCGTTCGCTCCGCGTGCTCGACGGTGCCGTCACGGTGTTCGACGGTGTCGCCGGTGTCGAGCCGCAGTCCGAGACCGTGTGGCGTCAGGCCGACCGCTACGGCGTGCCGCGCATCTGCTTCGTGAACAAGCTGGACCGTACGGGCGCGGAGTTCCACCGCTGTGTGGACATGATCTCCAGCCGCCTGGGCGCCGTCCCGCTCGTCATGCAGCTGCCGATCGGCGCCGAGGCCGACTTCAAGGGCGTCGTGGACCTGGTCCGCATGAAGGCGCTCGTGTGGTCCGCCGAGGCCGCCAAGGGCGAGATGTACGACGTCGTCGACATCCCGGCCACGCACACCGAGGCTGCCGAGGAGTACCGCGGCAAGCTGGTCGAGGCCGTCGCGGAGAACGACGACGAGATCATGGAGCTGTTCCTGGAGGGCCAGGAGCCCACCGAGGAGCAGCTGTACGCCGCGATCCGTCGCATCACCATCGCGTCCGGCAAGTCCGACGGCGTCACCGTCACCCCGGTGTTCTGTGGCACCGCGTTCAAGAACAAGGGCGTCCAGCCCCTGCTCGACGCGGTCGTGCGCTACCTCCCCACCCCGCTCGACGTCGAGGCCATCGAGGGCCACGCCGTGAACGACCCGGAGGAGGTCGTCAAGCGCAAGCCGTCCGACGACGAGCCGCTGTCCGCGCTGGCGTTCAAGATCATGAGCGACCCGCACCTCGGCAAGCTCACCTTCGTCCGGGTCTACTCGGGCCGCCTGGAGTCCGGCACCGCCGTGCTGAACTCCGTCAAGGGCAAGAAGGAGCGCATCGGCAAGATCTACCGTATGCACGCGAACAAGCGTGAGGAGATCGAGTCGGTGGGCGCCGGCGACATCATCGCCGTCATGGGTCTGAAGCAGACCACGACCGGTGAGACGCTGTGCGACGACAAGCAGCCGGTGATCCTGGAGTCCATGGACTTCCCGGCGCCGGTCATCCAGGTCGCCATCGAGCCCAAGTCCAAGGGTGACCAGGAGAAGCTGGGTGTCGCCATCCAGCGTCTCGCGGAGGAGGACCCCTCCTTCCAGGTTCACTCGGACGAGGAGACCGGCCAGACCATCATCGGTGGTATGGGCGAGCTGCACCTCGAGGTGCTGGTCGACCGTATGCGCCGTGAGTTCAAGGTCGAGGCCAACGTCGGCAAGCCGCAGGTCGCCTACCGCGAGACGATCCGCAAGGCCGTCGAGCGCGTCGACTACACGCACAAGAAGCAGACTGGTGGTACCGGCCAGTTCGCCAAGGTGCAGATCGCGATCGAGCCGATCGAGGGCGGCGACGCCTCGTACGAGTTCGTGAACAAGGTCACCGGTGGCCGTATCCCGAAGGAGTACATCCCTTCGGTGGACGCCGGTGCGCAGGAGGCCATGCAGTTCGGCATCCTCGCGGGCTACGAGATGACGGGCGTCCGCGTCACGCTCATCGACGGTGGCTACCACGAGGTCGACTCCTCCGAGCTCGCCTTCAAGATCGCCGGTTCGCAGGCCTTCAAGGAGGCCGCGCGCAAGGCGTCCCCCGTGCTGCTCGAGCCGATGATGGCCGTCGAGGTCACCACGCCCGAGGACTACATGGGTGAGGTCATCGGCGACATCAACTCCCGCCGTGGTCAGATCCAGGCCATGGAGGAGCGGGCCGGTGCCCGCGTCGTGAAGGGCCTCGTGCCCCTCTCGGAGATGTTCGGCTACGTCGGAGACCTCCGCAGCAAGACCTCGGGTCGCGCAAGCTACTCGATGCAGTTCGACTCCTACGCCGAGGTTCCGCGGAACGTCGCCGAGGAGATCATCGCGAAGGCCAAGGGCGAGTAACGCACTGCGTTGAACCACCGCGTTCCACGCACCGCGTAGACACGCTTTAGGCTTGACTCCGGAGCCTCGTGGGGCAAACAGCCGCAAACACGGTTGTTTGCCCCGGGACCCGGACTTTCCAGCAAAGATCACCTGGCGCCGATGAAGCAAGGCGTTCAGAACCACTCCACAGGAGGACCCCAGTGGCGAAGGCGAAGTTCGAGCGGACTAAGCCGCACGTCAACATCGGCACCATCGGTCACATCGACCACGGTAAGACGACCCTCACGGCCGCCATTACCAAGGTGCTGCACGACGCGTTCCCGGACCTGAACGAGGCCTCGGCGTTCGACCAGATCGACAAGGCTCCCGAGGAGCGCCAGCGCGGTATCACCATCTCCATCGCGCACGTCGAGTACCAGACGGAGACCCGTCACTACGCCCACGTCGACTGCCCCGGTCACGCGGACTACATCAAGAACATGATCACGGGTGCGGCGCAGATGGACGGCGCCATCCTCGTCGTCGCCGCCACCGACGGCCCGATGCCGCAGACCAAGGAGCACGTGCTCCTGGCCCGCCAGGTCGGCGTTCCGTACATCGTCGTCGCCCTGAACAAGGCCGACATGGTGGACGACGAGGAGATCCTGGAGCTCGTCGAGCTCGAGGTCCGTGAGCTGCTCTCCGAGTACGAGTTCCCGGGCGACGACCTGCCGGTCGTCAAGGTCTCGGCGCTCAAGGCGCTCGAGGGCGACAAGGAGTGGGGCAACTCCGTCCTCGAGCTGATGAAGGCCGTCGACGAGAACATCCCGCAGCCCGAGCGTGACGTCGACAAGCCGTTCCTGATGCCGATCGAGGACGTCTTCACGATCACCGGTCGTGGCACCGTCGTCACCGGCCGTATCGAGCGTGGTGTCCTCAAGGTCAACGAGACCGTCGACATCGTCGGTATCAAGCAGGAGAAGACCACCACCACGGTCACCGGCATCGAGATGTTCCGCAAGCTGCTCGACGAGGGCCAGGCCGGTGAGAACGTCGGTCTGCTCCTCCGTGGCATCAAGCGCGAGGACGTCGAGCGCGGCCAGGTCATCATCAAGCCCGGTTCGGTCACGCCGCACACCGAGTTCGAGGCCCAGGCCTACATCCTGTCCAAGGACGAGGGTGGCCGCCACACGCCGTTCTTCAACAACTACCGCCCGCAGTTCTACTTCCGTACGACGGACGTGACCGGCGTCGTGACCCTCCCCGAGGGCACCGAGATGGTCATGCCCGGCGACAACACGGAGATGAAGGTTGAGCTCATTCAGCCCATCGCCATGGAAGAGGGCCTGAAGTTCGCCATCCGTGAGGGTGGCCGGACCGTGGGCGCCGGCCAGGTCATCAAGATCACGAAGTGACCTTGAACTGACCCGGTAGGTCCGAGGACCCGGTTGGGTCCGAGGGCTCGGTAGTTCTCCGGGGAGGCCCGTACGACTTCGGTCGTACGGGCCTCTTCTGTTTCCCCGACTGTTTCCCCGACGCGCGCCGGCCGGTGGGGGCCCTCGGTCCCTCTCTGTCACGCCTTTCCTGTAACGCCTTTCCCTCCCCCGTCCAAGTACAGGTGACAGCACGACCGACCACGGGAGGTACGTACCTTGGCACCGGACAGCAGAGGCCCCGGCGGTCCGCCGGGAGGCGACATGTACGATCCGGCGGCCTTCGAGGTCTTCTACCGCCGTCATGTCGACGCCGTCACCCGCTTCATGGCCCGCCGGGTCACCGATCCGCACACCGTCGCCGATCTCACCGCCGAGACCTTCCTCGCGGTGATCGACTCCGCCCGCGCGTACCGCCCCGACCTCGGCAGCGAGACGGCCTGGCTCTACGGCATCGCGCGCAACGTGGTCGCGGCGGAGGCGCGGCGCAGCGCGCGGCAGAGCGTGCTCGGCGGCCGGATCGCCGGCCGTCGGCTGCTGGAGGCCGACGACATCGGCCGGCTGGAGGACAAGCTCGACGCGGAGGCGGCCGGACGGCGGGCACTGGCCGCGCTGGACGGGCTCCCCGAGGGCGAGCGCGCGGTCGTCGAACTGGTCGCCGTCGATCAGTTGAGCGTCTCCGAGGCCGCCACGGCGCTGGGGATACGCAAGGTCACGGCGCGCGTACGGCTGCACCGGGCCCGCCGGGCGCTCCGCTCGGCGGCGGTGGGCAGTGACCATCCGGCAGGACTCAGCTACGCAGGGGGAGAGGCATGACCACGAGGACGACGAAGACCTTCGAGGACCGGCTGCTGGACGAGCTCCGGCGGGAGATCGCGCTGCGGGCGGAGGACGTGCCGGAGCCCGCGCCCGTGCCCGCGGTCCGCCGCACGGTCACGACCCGGCGGGCGCTGGTCGCCCTCGCGGCGTGCGTCGCGGCGGCGGGGGTGGTGGTGGGGCTGCCGTCGTCGAGCGGTGGCTCGAAGGCGTACGCGGTGGAGCGGAACGACGACGGCACCGTCACCGTGACCGGTGAGGATCTTGCGGCCTGGGAGTACCGGGGAGAGCTGGCGGAGCAACTGCACGCCCTGGGCGTTCTGACGAGTTTCGACAGGCCCAGGAGCGGTTACGTCTGCGCGCAGCCGCGGGGCGAGACGCCGGGGCCGGAGAAGGTCACGGATCCGACCGCTCTGTGGACGTACACCCTGCGTCCTGGCGACACCCTGGTCTTCGAGAACCCGGAGCCGATCAAGGACTCGGTCAGCCCGGCAGGGAGCATGTACGTCGTCAAGGGGAAGGCGAAGCCCTGCAGGGAAGTGCCCTACGAGGGGGCGAAGTGGCTTGAGGAGTCCTTGAAGTGAGGTAGACCGAGCCGCCCGCACGGCATCGACCGTGCGGGCCGCCCCGGGCCTTCGGCACTTCGAAACTATTCGGCGCGTACGACCCGTTGTCCCCTCGCTTCACTCCCTCCACCATTTGTCATGGCGCTGAGCAAATTCAGCCTTCGGGACGACCGGTCGAGGGGTGTGGCATGTCCGCGGACGTCAGTCGGAGAACGGTTCTGGGAGCGGGTGCGGGGCTCGCCGTGGTGCCCGCTCTGCCGGGGGTGGCGCGGGCGGAGGAGGCATCCGTGGGGGGTGGGCCCACAGGGGGCGGGCTCACAGGGGCCAGGCTCACGGCGGGCGGGCCCAAGGTCACCGACCCCGGCGCGTACCTCTCCTTCACGCCCGTGCCGGGGGCGTTCGCGCTGGTCGGTGCGCCGGTGGTGGTCAGCCCCGAGGATCACCCCGGGGTCGTACGGGTCGCGGGGGATCTGCGGGACGACATCGAGCGGGTGACCGGGGTACGGCCGGGGGACGGGACGGCGGCCGAGGTCGTGCTGGTGGGGACCATCGGGCGGAGTCCGCTGATCGACGGTCTGATCGAGGCCGGGAAGCTGGACGTCGACGGGGTGCGGGGGCGGTGGGAGACCTCTCTGCAGACGGTCGTCGAGCGGCCGATGCCCGGGGTGCGGCGGGCCTTCGTGATCGCCGGCAGCGATCAGCGCGGCACGATCTTCGGGGCGTACGACGTGTCGTACGGCCTCGGTGTCTCGCCCTGGTACTGGTGGGACGACGTGCCGCCGGTGCGCCGGGACGCGGTGTACGTGCGGCCGGGCCGGTTCGGGCAGGGCACGCCGGCCGTGAAGTACCGCGGCGTCTTCATCAACGACGAGAACCCGGCGCTCGGGACGTGGGCGCCGGCGTACTTCGGGCCCGGAAAGGCGCCGGGGCACCCCGGGGGCTTCACCGCTGACTTCTGGGCGAAGGTCTTCGAGGTGCTGCTGAGGCTGAAGGGGAACTACGTCTGGCCGGCGGTGTGGGGGCGGGCCTTCGCCGAGGACGACCCGGAGAACCACGCGCGGGCGAAGCAGTACGGAGTTGTCATGGGCACGTCGCATGAGGCGCCCATGATGCGGGGCATCGAGGAGTGGAACCGCCATGCGGTGCCCGCCGTGCGGGACAGTGCGGGCAACGTGGTGACTCCCGGCCGGGACCCCTACGGGGGTACGGGGGAGTGGTCGTACCGCCGGAACGCCGAGGCCATCAGGGCGTACTGGCGGGACGGCATCCGGCGCATGGTCGAGGAGGACTTCGAGGGCGTCGTCACGCTGGGGATGCGGGGCAACGGCGACACGAGCCTGCCCGACGGCGACGGCATCGAGCTGATGCGGGAGATCATCGACACCCAGCGGCGGATCATCGCTGAGGTGACCGGCCGCCCGGTGGAGGAGACCCCGCAGGTGTGGACCCTCTACAAGGAGGTCCAGCGGTACTGGGACCGGGGCCTGCGGGCACCGGACGACGTCACCGTCGTCCTCACGGACGACAACTGGGGGAACATCCGCAAGCATCCGGACCCGGAGGGACCCGTACGGCCCGGAGGCTACGGGTTGTACTACCACTTCGACTACGTCGGTGTCGGACGGAACTACAAGTGGGTCGACACGGCGAACCTCGCGAACCTGTGGGAGCAGCTGCACCAGGCGGACGCGTACGGCAACCACGGGCTGTGGGTGGTGAACGTCGGCGACCTGAAGGGGAACGAGCTGCCGACCGAGTTTTTCATGAACTACGCCTGGAACCCCGGGCGTTGGGGCGTGAAGGAGCTGGAGGAGTGGGAGCGCGGTTTCGCGCGACAGAACTTCGGGGCCGAGGCGGCGGCGGAGATCGCCGAGGTGCTGGGCGCGTACGGGCAGCTCCAGGCCCGCCGTAAGCCGGAGCTGCTGAACCGCCGGATCACCCTCGACGAGGCGAAGGACCCCACGAAGGACGAGCGGGCGATCGTCTACGACGACCGGGAGACACCGTTCTTCTTCGGGCACCGTGAGCTGGAACGCGTCACGGAGGAGTGGCGGGCGCTCGCGAAGCGGGCCGAGCGGGTGGGGCGGCGGCTGCCGGCGGCGCTGCGGGACGCCTGGTTCGAACTGGTCGGCTACGAGGTGGCGGCCACCGCGAACCTGTACGAGCTGCGGGAGGCGGAATTCCAGAACCTGCTGTACGCGCGGCAGGGCCGGGCGGCGGCCAACGGCCGCGCCGAGGCCGCCGAGGCGGGACTCGCCCAGGATCTCGCGCTGGCCCACCGCTTCAACTCCGAGGTGGCGGGCGGGAAATGGCGGGGCTTCCAGACCCAGCCGCACATCGGCTACGGGGACGTGGAGCGCTACGGCCCGAATGCCGGGTGGCAGCAGCCGGAGCGGAACAACGTGGCGCTGCCGGACGAGATCTTCCCCCAGGTGCGGCGGATCGAGGTGCCGGAGGCGGCGGAGCTGGGGGTGGCGCTCGACGGGGCCGACGACGCGGGGGAGTGGTGGCCCCGGTCCCGTGCCGAGGCGGTGCTTCCGGTGCTCAGCCCCTACCAGACCGGGCCCCGGCAGTACGTGGAGGTCTTCAACCGGGGGCGTACGCCCTTCTCGTACCGGATCGAGTCGTCGGCGCCCTGGCTGGTGGTGGACCGGACCCGGGGGCGGGTCGAGGAGCAGGTGCGGGTCGGGGTCCGGGTGGACTGGGGGCGGGTGCCGGCCGGGGGCGCGCAGGCGTCCTTGACGGTGAGCGGGGCCGGGGCCTCCGTCGTGGTGAAGGCCGTCGCGGAGAAGCCGTCGGCGCGTGAGGCGCGCAGGCTGCGGGGGTTCGTCGAGGCGGGCGGGTACGTGGCGATCGACGCCGAGCACCACACGCGGGCGGTGGGGTCGCGCGACGGCCGGGTGGGCTGGCGCCGGATCGAGCGGATCGGGCGTACGGGGGCCGGGGTGACGCCGTGGCCGGTGACCGCCGCCCGGCAGACGCCGGGCGGGTCCGGGCCGCGGCTGGAGTACACGGTCGGTCTGCTGTCGGACGTGGACGAGGTGACGGTGCTGGCGTACCTCTCGCCCCGGAACCCCGCGCTCGCGACGGGCGGGCTGCGGTACGCCGTCTCCTTCGACGCGGACGCCCCGCAGGTCGTCGACGTCCACGCCGTCACCGGGGCCGACGACGGGCTCATGAACAGGCAGTGGGCGCGCCACACCTCGGACAACGTCAACGTGACGGCGACCCGGCACACGATCGCCGGACCCGGGGTGCACCGGCTGACGTTCTGGATGGTCGACCCGACGGTGGTGCTGCAACGGCTGGTGATCGACACGGGTGGGCTGACACCGACGTATCTGGGGCCGCTGGAGAGCCACCGGATCTGAGAAGGGACTCGTAGATGACGTACCTGAACCGCTTTCGCCTGCCCGTGCTCGGGGTGGTCGCCGGAGCGTTGCTGTCCACGGCGGTGGCCGTGCAGCCGGCCTCGGCGCACGGGACTCGTCCCGGGCCGCCGCTGCGGGCGCTCGCCGAGCGGGCCGGCGTCCGCATCGGGACGGCCGTCGACCTGGCGGCCCTCGCGGACGACCGGACGTACCGCAGGACGACCGTCCGGGAGTTCGACTCGGTGACCGCCGAGAACGCCATGAAGTGGGAGTCGGTGGAGCCGCAGCGGGGGGTGTACGACTGGAAGGCCGCCGACGACCTGGTGCGCTTCGCCCGCAAGAACGGGCAGGTCGTGCGCGGGCACACCCTGGTCTGGCACAGCCAGCTGCCGGCCTGGCTGACGGCCGGCGTGACGGACGGGTCGATCGGCGCGGCGGAGCTGCGCGGCATTCTCCGCAAGCACATCACCACCGAGGTGAAGCGGTACAAGGGGAAGATCCAGCAGTGGGACGTGGTGAACGAGGTCTTCGAGGAGGACGGCAGCCTGCGGAACTCGATCTGGCTGCGTGAGCTGGGGCCGTCGTACATCGCGGACGCCTTCCGCTGGGCGCACGCCGCCGACCCGAAGGCGAAGCTCTTCCTCAACGACTACAACGTGGAGGGCGTCAACGCGAAGTCCACGGCGTACTACGAACTGGCGAAGCGGCTGCGGGCCGAGGGCGTGCCGGTGCAGGGGTTCGGCGCCCAGGGGCACCTGGCGATCCAGTACGGCTTCCCGGGCCGGGTCGCGGAGAACCTCGCGCGCTTCGGGGCGCTGGGGATGCGGACGGCGTTCACGGAGGTGGACGTGCGGATGATCCTGCCGGTGGACGAGACGAAGGCGGCGACGCAGGCGAGCTACTACCGGCAGCTGCTGGACGCCTGCCTGGGGGCGCGTAGCTGCACGTCGTTCACGGTGTGGGGGTTCACGGACAAGTACTCGTGGGTGCCCGGGGTCTTCGACGGCGAGGGCTCGGCGACGCCGATGGACGAGACGTACGGGCGGAAGGCGGCGTACGGGGCGCTGCGGGACGGGCTGGCGGACGGGCGCCGTGGGCAGCGGCCGGTGACCGCCGCCTCCGCGGGTCAGTAGCGGCTGCGGAACAGGGCCCGGTCGCCCATGAACTCGCCGGTCATGGCCGCCGCGGCGAGCCGGTCCGCGAAGCGGTCGTACGCCGCGTACTCGCTCTCGGTGAGCGTGACCCGGCGTACGCCCCCGGCCGGGCCGCCAGCCGGGCCGCCAGCCGGGCCGCCGTCCGCGCCGACGGCGTGACGGTCGGGGGTGAGCGCGGCGGCCAGGGTCGTGACGTCCTCGTCGGGGGCGAGGGCCAGGACCGCGACCGTCCGGTCGACGGTGCCGACGTACGCGCCGGGGCTCGGCACGCTCTCGATGTCCGCCGAGCCGTCGGGGTGGTGGGTGACGAGGAGCGAGGGGCTGGCCTTCGCGCCGGCGCGCAGGGCGCGGCGGACCCGCTTGAGGGCGCGCAGGTCCTGCTCGGCCACGGTGACGGGGTGCAGGGGTATCAGCGGGGTGCCGTCCGGGGCGCGCAGCGCGCTGCCTCGGGCGGGGTCCGCGGTGGCGCCCTTCAACGACCGGCGGCTGCGCAGGGCGGGCGGGAACGCCCGGTGGACGTTCCCCCAGGCGTCGAGGGCCCTTGGCGCGTCCAGGCTGGTGAGGTGCTCCAGCCCCGGCGGGTAGGCGGGCGCGATGTGCTCGCCCACGCCGTTCTCCCGCGCGGCCCAGGCCGCGTGGTAGGGGGCGAGGAGGAGGTCGTTGGTCATGTAGAAGTCGTGCAGCCACTGGGGGTCCTGCGGGACGAGGACCGTGACGGTGGCGGGGGTGGTGGCGGGGGCGCGTCCGGGGCGTGCGGGAGGCATGCGGGTCCCTCTCGGCGATATCGTCATCATGACGAGATGCTATCGTCAGGCCGACGATATTCCTAGAGTGAACCGGGCGTCGGCGCTCATTTCGCCTCGGCTAACCTCACCGCATGTCTCTCACCGTTGATCAATTGGCCGGTTATGGGGAGCGGGATCTGGACGCCGATCTGGCGCGCTGGTTCCCCGACGCGTCGCGGGTCGACGTCCCGGCGTCCACCCGCTCGGTCGCACCCTTCCTCGCCAAGCTCCCGCCCGACGCCGCCACCGCGCTGGCCGCCTTCGACCGCCGGGTGCGCTCGGGAACCCTGCCCGGCGGATTCCTCGACATATATGACTGGTCGTACGCCTTCGACTTCGCGGCCAACGACTGCCAGATCCTCGACTCCGACTACGAGACGGAGCTGTCGGACGACGACGTGTGGTCCCTCGGCGCCGACGGGGGAGGCAACTACTACGTGATGCTGGCCAACGGGCGGGTCGCGGTGTGGTTCCACGAGGAGGAGGTCATCGAGGCCGAGACACAGTTCGACAGCCTCGACGTATTCCTCTGGTCGGTCGTCCGCTACCAGGCCGTGCGCGCCGGGGTCCTCGACCTGGCGGCGGTCGAGGCCGACTTCCACGCCCTCGGACAGCCCGGAGTGCTGGCGGAAGGGACCGGGCTCCTCGCCTCGCTGACGTGAGGGCGGGGTGCCAGGCGAGCGGCAAATCCGTCGGGCCGGGTGATCATCCTTGGTACTCTGCCGCCTCCCGTAGGAACGCGCTTTCGAAGAGGTGTGAATGAAGTCAGGCAGACGGACCGTCGCGGTGGCCACGCTCGTGGGGGCGCTCGGGTTCTCGGTGCTGAACGTGCCGGTGGCTCAGGCGGCGGACACCGGGATCACCGTGTCGGACATCGTCATCAACAAGGGCAGGCCGATCGTGGTCGGTACGTCGAAGGTGGTGGAGCCGTCCCTCAGCTTCACCATCTCCCTGCCCCCCGGGTACAGCACGGACGATCCGTTCAGGTACCACGCAGAGCCTTTCCTGTACCACGGCAACTTGAAGACGGCGGCCAAAACCGGAGAGAACTTCATCGGGCCCGGTGGATACACCTGCTACGAGATCACCTCCAAGAGGGCCGAGTGCGAGGGTGAGCTCCGCATCGACCCGCACCCGACCCGCGACAACGTCGACTCCAACAGTGACGCCACCACGTGGAAGGTCGCCGTGTCGCTGCGTCTGTTCAAGAACAGCGGCGGTCTGAAAGCGGCGGAGAGGGAGACCCGGTCCCAGACCGTCCGGCTCAAGCGCGCGGCCAAGGTCACCGCCGACGCCTCGCCCGAGCCGGTCGTCAAGGGCAAGGCGGTCACTGTCACGGGCAAGCTGACCCGGGCGAACTGGAGCACGAAGAAGTACAACGCCTACAGCGGGCGTACGGCCAGCCTGCAGTTCCGTGCCAAGGGCACCGATGGCTTCAAGACCGTCAAGAAGGCCACCACCAGCAGCACCGGTGCGTTGAAGGCCACGGTCGCCGCCTCCGTCGACGGTTCCTATCGCTGGGTGTACTACGGCAACTCGACGACCGGCGTCGCCACCAGTGCGGCGGACCACGTCGACGTGCGCTGACCCTCGCCGCCCCCAGCCCTCGTGAGCGTGACCCCCGCCACACTGGACCGGCAGTCGCGGCAGCGGCTTCCCGCCGGTCCCCGGAAGCCGCGGTCGCAGCCGTCGCAGTTCGTCATCCCGTAGTGGACGGACGGCGGTGACGCCGGGGCCCGGAACGGCGGCGGGGGCGGGAG
Organism: Streptomyces sp. VNUA24; assembly: GCF_029167005.1. Taxonomy (NCBI): domain Bacteria; kingdom Bacillati; phylum Actinomycetota; class Actinomycetes; order Kitasatosporales; family Streptomycetaceae; genus Streptomyces; species Streptomyces sp. VNUA24. The sequence continues at coordinate 4,703,193 of NZ_CP119143.1, read as the reverse complement.
CTGGGTCGCGAGGCGGTGGGCCAGCAGGGCGGCCGGGCGGTGGAGGGGTTCGTTCGGGAGATCGCCGGTCAGGGCGTCACGTACGGCGGTGGGGGTGAGGTCGCGCTCCAGCCAGGCGGCGACGCCCGGGGCGAGGTGGGCGGTGTCGCAGGCCGAGAGGAGCAGGCGGGGGTCCGCGCGGCGCAGGTCGGCGAGGAGGTCGGTGGCGGTCTGGAGGAGGGCGGGGGAGGGGTAGCCGGGCTGGGGGACGGTGGGGAGGGGCTTGCGGGGCGCCTTCTCCTTCCGGAGCGGGCGGCGTACGGGCTCGTCCTCCGCGTGGCCGTCACCGCGGCCGGGCTGGTTGCAGGAGATCGTGCGGGTGACGATGCGGCCACCGGGAACGCGTTCGCGCTCGCGGCGCAGATAGCCGTGGGCTTCGAGTTCGCGCAGGGCGGCGGCGATACGGGTCGTGCCCTCCGTGAAGCGGCCGGCGAGCGTCTTGATGTCGACGCGGGCGCCCTTCGGCAGCGACTGGATGTGGGCCCCCAGCCCGATCGCGAGGAGCGACAGCTCCGGATGCTGGGCGAGGTGGTTGCCGATCACGGTGAAGCGGCTGGTGTGGCGGGTGTGCTCGTGAATCAGGCCGCCGCCGGAGCGGGGGGCCGGGTGCCGGTTCGGGTGTTTGTTGTCGGCAAGCCGGGCCTGGGCGCGCGAGGGCGCGCTAGGGTTCTGCGTATCCATCGGGAAGGTCTCGTCTTCCTTGGTGGTCAGGCCCTCGCACTGGGATTGCAGTCCCGGCGGGGGCCGTCGTATGTCTGAGGTTGTTGTGCGGTTGCAGTGTCCTGCTGCGCTGAGCGTAAGGGCATCAACCGGCCCGAAATCCAGCCGAGTCGGCGATGTTCACCCGCGAGGGTGAGACCGCCCGCCGGGCGGGAGGAGGGGTGGGGTTTGGTGGGGGTTCTTTCTCTCCCGGGTGCTTTGAAGAAAGACCACCCGTCGCGCCGGAGTCCGCATTTCCGGGTTCCGGTGCCTGTCGGACGGTGACCTCGGCCCAGACCGTCTTGCGTGGGGGCAAATGGTGGCTTGACCTCCGAACCCAAGCACCTGCGCATCCTTGAGCTGCGGTATGGCACGATCCGGGCCCAGGCAAAGAGCAGCCACAGCGGAGGCAACGACGGCAACTCCTGCGTCGAGGTCGCCGTAACCCCCCGGCACTGTCCACGTCCGCGACTCCAAGGACATACGGCTCCCTCAGCTCACCCTCCTACCATCCGCCTGGTCGGACTTCGTGTCGTACGCGGCCGGGGGCTGAGCGCGGACGGCAGAAAGGCCGGGTCTGACCTTGGTGATCGCGGCGAAGTCGTCATCGACGTGGAGCAGGGTCAGGCGATGATGCTCGGCGGTGAGGGCGATCAGGATGTCGATCGGTGAGGGCCCTCTGTGGTGGCCGATCTGCAACAGGTCCCGCTGCACCGCGATGATCTTCGGCCATGGGTCGTCGATGACCGGCACCCAGCTGAAGGTCTGGCCGATCATGGTGAAGAAGGGTTCGTGGTCGCGGTCCGCGCGCAGGCCGGGCATCAGCTCCGATTCGACCGGCGGGCAGATGGCCACCAGGCCGCGTGCCACGCGATCGGGCCACGGCGCCCCGAGTTGGCCGCGCAGGAGCCGCCAGACGGCGGAAGTGTCGGCAAGGTAGGTCACAGCCCCGCTTGCTCCCTGGCTTCGAGTACGTCGAAGTCGAGGAAGTCCTCGGCGTTCGCCTGGAGCCAGCGCAGCGCGCGGGCTCGGTCGTCGGCGCTGATCGCCGCCGCTATGGCCAAGGCCCGGTTGATGGTGTCCCGCTTGGTCTTGGTGCCCAGCTGCTGCTGAGCGAAGGTCAGCATGTCGTCGTCGAGGTCGACCAGGGTCCTGGACATGGGGCCTCCCGCGCGAGTCGTATATACAGTCTCCGATCATATATCAAGCGGGGTCGCGGCAGGGGGGTCTGGCCGAATCCGCCGCTTCCAGGCGTTGCGCATGCTCTGTGGAATCGCCCCGCGATCACTCTTGGTACCCTGCCGCCTTCCGTAGGAACACGCTTTCGAAGAGGTGTGAATGAAGTCAGGCAGACGAACCGTCGCGGTGGCCACGCTCGTGGGGGCGCTCGGGTTCTCGGTGCTGAACGCGCCGGCGGCTCAGGCGGCGGACACCGGGATCACCGTGTCGGACATCGTCATCAACAAGGGCAAGCCGATCGTGGTCGGCACGACGAAGGAGGTGGCGCCACCGATCTCCTTCAACATCGCCCTGCCGGCGGGGCAGAGCACCGACAAGCCGTCCGGTTACACCGCTCACCCCTTCATCTACCGCGGTGACAGGAGCAAGGCCGTCGACACCGGCGACGGCTACATCGGCCCGGGTATCTACACGTGCTTCGAGGTCGACGCCAAGCACGCCCGCTGCGAGGGCGAGTTCCACATCGACCCGCACTGGAGCCGGAAGCAGGTCGACACCAACGCGGCCGCCACGACGTGGAAGACCGCCGTCGTCATGCGGCTGTGGAAGGCGAGCGGCGGCCTCAAGGCCGAGGAGTACGAGACCCGGTCCCAGACCGTGCAGCTCAAGCGCGCGGCCAGGGCCACCGTCGCCGCCACGCCGGAGACCGTGACCAAGGGCAGGAAGATCACCGTCACGGGCAAGCTCACCCGCGCGAACTGGAGCACCAAGAAGTACGGCGGCTACAGCGGCCGTACGGTCAGCCTCCAGTACCGGGCCTCGGACGCCACCTCCTTCAAGACGGTCAAGAAGGTCACGACCGGCAGCACCGGCGGCCTGAACACCACGGTCACCGCCTCGGCCGACGGCTTCTACCGCTGGGTGTACTACGGCAACTCGACGACCGACGCCGTCACCACCGCCAACGTCTACGTCGACGTCCGCTGACCTCCCGCTTCAGCGGAGCGTCGGTACCTCGCCGCCCTCGGCCCTCGTGAGCGTCACCCCCGCCAGGCCCCGCAGCCGACGGTCCGCCACCGCGGCCAGCGCCTCGGCGGCCGGCGGGGTCGGGCCGAGGCCGATGGCATAGCGGGCGGGGGCCGTGGTGAACGGGCGGGGCCAGGCGTGGCAGCCCGGCGCCAGCTCGGCGAGATCGGTGATCAGGGCCCGCATCCGGCCCCGTACCCGGCCCTCGTCCACGAGCCCGTCCGTGCCCGCGCCCGCCGTCACGACCGCCCAGGCGGCGTGGCGGCGGTGCAGTGGGGGAGGGGCCAGGACCTCGGCCCACGAGGCGCCCTCCTCCAGCGACTCCCAGGCCCGGAACAGCTCCTGGGTGATCAGGTCGCGCATGTCCGGCGTGACCTGGTCCGTGCAGGAGCGGACCGGGGCGGACGGCGTGGCGACGGTGAGGGGCCCGGCCGGGGCCCCTTCGAGGCCGCCGACCGGCTCGCGCCAGTCCCAGGCAGCCCAGGTCGCGAAGAAGTGCCGCAGGAGGCCGGAGGGCGGCAGATCTCCCGCCTCGACCGCCGTGCGGGCCGCCAGCACGGACCAGGCCAGGCCCGGCAAACCGCCGAACGGCGCCGAGTCCAGGCCCCGGGCCCGCGCCCACGCCTTGACCTGACGGGCGAGCCCCGCGAACGCCGGACCGTGGCCGCCCACCGAGGCGAGCACCGCCTCGGCGTCGCTCACCGCGCTGAGCGCGAGCGCCGCCGCCTCGCCCAGCTCGGCCCGGCGGGCCACCGCCTCCGCCGGGTCCATCGTCCCGGTGCCCACGACGGCCAGGTCCACGTCCAGGCCGTCGAGCCGCAGCCGCAGCCCGGGGACCCGCGCCCCGACCACCTCGCGCACATCCTCGGCTCCACCCAACTCCCTCCGCAGGGAACCGAGTTCGACGATGCCGGGGAGCGCCGCCACCAGGTCCAGGTCCGCACCGGGCAGCGCGCAGCCCATGCGCCGGGAACCGGCCACATGCACGACACCACCGGGGAGCGCGTCCGCGACGAGGCGCGTGACCCGGTCGACCACGCCGGCCTCGCCGCCCCCTTCGGGGGCGTGGGGCACCGCCTCCTCCGCCCAGCGCACCTCACCCGTCCCCAGGCTCACCGTTGCCCGCACCCGCATCGGCTCGTCCCCGCGCCGCGACAGCAGCGCCAGCTCGCCCACCCTGGCCGACCGGGGGGCGAGCCGGGCCGCGCACGCGGCGGCCAGGGCGTTCGGGTCGGTGGTGCGGCCCAGGCTCAGGTGCGGGGTGAAGCCCTCCTGACGGCCCCGGCAGCGCGGGAAGTGGCGTACGAGGGTGCCGTGCAGCTCGGCCCAGGGCCCCTCGCCGGCCGCCGCCGGGTCCAGCCACACCGTCGCGTCGTCCCGGTGGCCGAACCAGTGCACGCCCTCCAGCCGGATGTCGAACGGAGCCGTCACGGCCGCCCGCATCGATGTCGCGAGCACCGAGGCCGCCTCCTCGAAGGCGTGTTCCGGTACGAAGCCGAAGAGGACGTTCACATGGGGAGGCCAGCGGTGGATCTGCGGGTCGTGCGCACGCCGGATGTCCTGCAGCGGCGGCCACAGCTCCTCCGGAGGGAGCCACGCCAGAGCCGTACGGGCCGTCGGCCGGACGTCCAGCGCCGCGGGGGCGGGGTCGGCGGCGCCGGGCCCCACCTCCGCCCGTACCCCGTAGTGGTCCGAGACGAAGAGCCCGTCCGGCGAGGGCGTGTCCCCGTACAGCCCGGCCGAGCGCACGGCGAGCCCCGGCCCGCGCACCAACACCCGGTCCAGCCGGGACGCCCGGCCCGTCAGGGACGAGACCGCCGCCAGCGGGTTGGCGACCGGGTCGAAGGTCGGGGTCGCGTCGTCGGCGCCGTACGTCTCGCTCCAGGCGTCCCGCATCCCGAGCGTCACCTGGGGGGTGTCGCCGCCGTCGTTGAAGTCGCCCAGCAGGACGAGTCCGGCGTCCAGGGCCGCGAACCCCTCGGCGATCCGGGCCAGTTCGGCGGTCCGGCGGCCGGCGCCGTCGGTGGAGTGGTCGCTGCTCAGATGCGTCGCCGCGACGACGAGGGGGCGCTGCCCCGCCTCCACCACGACCGAGACCACCGCCTTGTGCGGGCCCAGCGCGTGGAACGCGGCCTCCCGCACCGGCAACCGGCTCAGCAGCAGCAGACCGCACTCCGCCACGTCCCGCCCGCGCGGGTCGGACCCCAGCGTCCACTCCGCCCGCACCCATGGCTCGCGCAGCAGCATCGTCAGCAGGGCCGCCTCGACCTCCTGCAACGCGATCACGTCGACCTCGGCGTCCCGCAGGGCGCGCAGCAGCAGTGGCCTGCGCCCGGCGCTGTCGATGAGGTCGGCGTCGTAGCGGTCCCAGAGGGTGTTCCAGGTCAGCACCCGGACGTTGTCCCCGCGGGCCGCTCCGTCGGCGCCCCGGGGGGCGCGCAGCGGCGCCCACTGTTCCCCGTCCCACGCGTGCGGCGTGCGCGCCGTGAAGAACGGCGCCCGCAGCAGACGGGACTCCCGCACGCGCCCCGCGTCCGTCGCGTCGATCCGGTCCACACCCGTCGCCCGGTCCCAGACCACCTCGCCGTCCGCCTCGACGAACAGCACCCGGTGCCACGGGATCTCGCCGCCGGGCACGAACGCGGGCAGCGGGACCCGCTTGGGCGCGGCGCCGCGCTGCAGCACGCCGAACACGAAGCGGGCCGGGTCGAAGCGCGCGTCCCAGCGCACCCGGTGGTAGATCTCCTCGCTCGTCCGCACGGTTCCTCAGACCTCTTCCTCTACGGTCCCGCTCGCCCCGACGTACCAGGTGCGGTGCGCGTCCCCCGGATAGGGCGGGGCGAAGCGGCGGAGCTGGGCGGTGAGCACCCCGGGCGGTACCGGGTGGGCGCGGCGGGAGTCGCGCCGGATCAGCTCGTCCTCCTCGACCAGGACCACGGCATGGGTGACCAGCGCGTTGCGGCGCTCCGCGACCGAGTGCACCAGCGAGCGCTGCGGGTGGGTGAGCGAGGTGGCGTCCCACACCGCCGTCCCGCCGGCGGCCAGCGCCGCGTCCAGCCGGTCGAGCCCCGCGCGCAGCACGTCCGGGTTGGCCCGCTGGTCGGCGCGCGCGCCCCACGCCTCGCGCAGCTCGTCCAGCGAGACGTACGCGTCCACGCCCGCGAGCCCCCGCGCGAAGGTGCTCTTGCCGCTGCCCGACGGCCCGACCAGCTGGATCAGTCTCGGGTAGGCCCCCGACCGCCAGCGCCAGGTCGCGGCGACGGCGCCCTCGCCGTCCGTGACGCGCCCCCGCGCGTACGCCTCGCGCGCCTCGGCCCGGCACCGGACCGCCGCGTCGGGCGACAGCCCGGCGAACGCCTCCCGCAGGACACCCTCGTCCAGCGGCCGCACCTCCTCGGCGTGCAGCGCCGACCACTCCACCAGCTCGCGCGCCGTCTCCGTCGCCGCCGTGGCGCGGGCGACCGCGTGCAGCAGCCCGAGATCGGCGGCGAGGGACAGCCGGGCCAGGCCCGTACGGCGGTCCTCGTCCGGGTACGGCCGGTGCAGCGCGGGATGCAGTCCGACGAGGTCGGCGACCCGGCGCGCGAGCGGCATGCCCACGACCCCGGCCAGCCGGGCCGCCAGCCGCGCACGGCGACCGCCGGGGCCGTGCGCGTGCAGCAGCGCGGCCAGGACGCCGGCGAGCCGGTCGTCACCGGTTTGCCCGCCGGCCGTGTCGAACCGGGCGAGGGCCTCCCGGTCCCCCTCGCCGGGCAGTCCGACCGCCTCCGCCAGCGCGTCGGGGTCGGCGTGCGCGCCGGAGCGCACCGCCCACAGCGGCGCCCGCGCCCCCAGACCGTTCTCGACGACGGCCGCGTGCATCCAGTGCGTGTCCGTCGTCACGTGCCCGGCCCGCACCCACTTCGCGACGCGGGCGCCGAACTCCTGCGCCCCGAAGCCGTCCACGACCCGGACGACGTACCCCTCCTGCCGCGCGAGGTCCGGCCGCAGCGCGCGCAGCGCCCGCTCGTCGAACGCGCCCCGCCACAGGACGCGCGGCACGGGCACGCCGAGTCCGCGCAGAAAGGCCACCGTCCGGTCCCAGTCCAGACAGCGCCCGTCCCCGTCCCACACCGAGAAGCCGTAGAACCAGCTGTCCAGGTCGTCGTAGGGGAGGGAGTGACGGGCGAACATGTTCTCGCCGCACACCCGCCAGCCCCGGGGTATCGCGTGCCCGATCCGGGCCTGGAGCGCCTTGACCCAGGTACGGGAGGGGTGGTGCGCGGAGTCCGGTGAGCGGGCGTGCAGGCCGTCGGCGTACAGCGTGGTGTTCTCGCCGTCCAGCTTCTCGGTCACGACGACCTCGCGGCCGCGCAGCCCGGACAGGTCGGTGACCCGGAGATCGTCGGCGGTGGCGCCGGGGGACCAGGGCAGATGCCGGGTCCGCGGATAGTGCGTACGCATCGTGAACGTTCCCCCGTGACAGCCGGTGTGCCTCAACGGCCGAGGTACCTGATCAGCCTAGGAGCGCGGGCGGGGGGCGGGCGAGCGGATTACCGGCGCCTTAGGGTCCGGTTATGAAGCCCAGAGCGGGCGTCGGGCTCACCTCGGTCATGGTGGCGCTGACGCTGACGACCGGCATGATCGAGGCCGTCAGCTTCCTCGTGCTCGGTCCGGTCTTCACGGCGGTGCAGACGGGCAACCTCCTCTTCCTCTCCTTCGCGCTCACCGGTGCCGCGGGTCTGTCCCCGGCCGCCGCGGGCGTCTCGTTCGCGGGGTTCACGGTCGGCGCGGTGCTCGGCTCCCGGTTCGAGTCGAGCGTGGACGCCCACGGCCGCCGCTGGTTCGTTCCCGCGCTGCTCGTCGAGGCACTGCTGCTGGGGCTCGGCGGACTGGTCGCCTGGCGCACCGGGCTCGACGTGACGGGCGGTCCGGCGGACGATCCGCACTACACCGTCGTCGCCCTGGTCGCCGTGGCCATGGGCGTACGCAACATCACCACCCTGCGGGCACGGGTCCCGGACGTCCCCACCACGGTGTCCACCCGTGCCCTGACCGCGCTGCTCAGCGGCCTGCCCCCGCACCCCGACGGCCATGTCGGGGCGGGCGCCAGGGACGAGGGCCGCCGTCTCGCCTCGGTCGCCGCGATGTTCGCCGGCGGCCTGCTGGGCGCGTGGCTGCTGCTGCGGGCAGGGGTGCACCCGGCGTTGGTCCTGCTGATCCCCGCCGCGCTGGTCCTCGCCCTGGGCGCGGGGTACTGGGCGAAGCGGCGGGGGCGTACGCCGGAGGCGCGCGGCCCGGCCGGATCGTGACGCCCCAGCGAAGTGGCTCTGGATCATGGACGCATGAGTTTCTCAGTGAGCCGTCTCGTCGGTGCGGCTCTCATAGTCGCCGGCATCACCGTCAGCCTCTGGCTGGCCCTCGGCGTACCCCAGGAATGGACCGGAGGGATGCGGTGGGCGGGGGGTGCGCTGCGGCTGACGTCCCTGGGAGTCATCGCCCTCGGAGCCTGTCTGGTGTATCCCGACCGCGCGACGGACACCCCGGGCGACGCCCCGGAGAGCGGCGATGCCGGCGCCTCGCACGGCGCCGATGCCGAGCCCTCGGACGGGCCCGACCCCTCCCGGGTTTGACCTGCGTCACTCTCGGGGTAATCTCTCCGGCTCGATTGGCGGAGCCGGTGGGCCGTATGGCAGACTAGCGGGGTTGCTCGGTCGAGTGTTGATGCTGCGCGCCTCCCGCCGGGAGGACCGGAAGCGAGTCCCACAGTACTCGTCGCCCCAACTGCCTTACGGCAGCGCTGGAGCGGACGTACGGGAATCTTTCGGGAAGTGTCAGTGCGGCGCCGGCCAGGCACCCGGTGGGCTTCTGCCCCCGGCCCACGGCTGTAGGTAGGGCCGTGTTTCCCGGACAGGGGATGCTCGGACAAGGGGCATCTGTGTCAGCGGAAGCGCGACACGCCCGACCGCGTGGGTCGGCGGAGCGGGTGACGGAACACCGGGTTCCAGAGCGTTAAACGAGACAAAGGACTACTGAGTAGCCATGGCGGGACAGAAGATCCGCATCCGGCTCAAGGCCTACGACCACGAGGTCATCGACTCCTCGGCGAAGAAGATCGTCGAGACGGTGACCCGCACTGGTGCGTCGGTCGCGGGCCCGGTGCCGCTGCCCACTGAGAAGAACGTGTACTGCGTCATCAAGTCGCCGCACAAGTACAAGGACTCGCGCGAGCACTTCGAGATGCGCACGCACAAGCGCCTGATCGACATCCTCGACCCGACGCCCAAGACCGTTGACTCTCTGATGCGACTCGACCTCCCGGCCGGTGTCGACATCGAGATCAAGCTCTGAGGGTCGGTGATCTGAGAATGGCTAAGCAGATCAAGGGAATCCTGGGCGAGAAGCTCGGCATGACGCAGGTGTGGGACGAGAACAACCGTGTTGTTCCGGTCACCGTCGTCAAGGCCGGCCCCAACGTCGTGACCCAGGTCCGTACGAACGATGTCGACGGCTACGAGTCGGTCCAGATCGCCTTCGGCGAGATCGACCCGCGCAAGGTGAACAAGCCCCTCAAGGGCCACTTCGCCAAGGCCGACGTCACTCCCCGCCGCCACCTCGTCGAGATCCGTACCGCTGACGCCAGCGAGTACACCCTCGGCCAGGAGATCACCGCCGAGGTGTTCGAGGCCGGCATCAAGGTCGACGTGACCGGCAAGAGCAAGGGCAAGGGCTTCGCCGGTGTCATGAAGCGTCACAACTTCAAGGGCCTCGGCGCCGGTCACGGCACCCAGCGCAAGCACCGCTCCCCCGGCTCCATCGGTGGCTGCGCCACCCCGGGCCGTGTGTTCAAGGGCCTCCGCATGGCGGGCCGCATGGGCAACGAGCGGGTCACCACCCAGAACCTGACCGTCCACGCCGTTGACGCGGAGAAGGGTCTGCTGCTCATCAAGGGCGCCGTCCCCGGTCCGAACGGCGGCCTCGTCCTGGTCCGCACCGCGGCCAAGGGGGCCTGAGGTACCGATGAGCACTGTTGACATCCTTTCGCCTGCCGGCGAGAAGACCGGAAGCGTCGAGCTCCCCGCGGAGATCTTCGGCGTGGAGAAGGTCAGCATCCCGCTGATCCACCAGGTCGTCGTCGCGCAGAACGCGGCTGCCCGTCAGGGCACGCACAAGACCAAGACCCGCGGCGAAGTCCGTGGTGGCGGTAAGAAGCCTTACCGGCAGAAGGGCACCGGCCGCGCCCGTCAGGGCTCGACCCGCGCGCCCCAGTTCGCCGGTGGTGGCGTCGTCCACGGCCCGCAGCCGCGTGACTACTCGCAGCGGACCCCGAAGAAGATGAAGGCCGCGGCCCTGCGCCACGCCCTCACCGACCGGGCCCGTCACAACCGCATCCACGTCGTCTCCGGCGTGATCGAGGGCGAGAACCCCTCCACCAAGGCCGCCAAGTCGCTGTTCGGCAAGATCTCGGAGCGCAAGAACCTGCTCCTGGTCGTCGAGCGCGCCGACGAGGCCGCGTGGCTCTCCGCCCGCAACCTGCCCCAGGTGCACATCCTGGAGCCGGGCCAGCTGAACACGTACGACGTGATCGTCTCCGACGATGTGGTCTTCACCCAGGGCGCCCTGGAGTCCTTCGTGTCCGGCCCGAACAAGGCCAACGACACCGAAGGGACTGAAGGCTGATGGCTATCCGTCACCCCTCCATCGCCTCCAAGGCGGCCAAGGCGGCCAAGGCCGCGCGCGTCGCCAAGGCGAAGCGCCACGCCACCGAGGGCAAGAACACCGTCGTCACCGCGCCCAGCAAGGCGTTCACGGACCCCCGTGACGTGCTGCTGAAGCCGGTCGTGTCGGAGAAGAGCTACGCGCTGCTCGACGAGGGCAAGTACACCTTCATCGTCGCGCCCGGCGCCAACAAGACCCAGATCAAGCAGGCCGTCCAGGCGGTCTTCTCGGTCAAGGTCACCGGGGTCAACACGATCAACCGCCAGGGCAAGCGCAAGCGGACCCGCACGGGCTTCGGCAAGCGTGCCGACAGCAAGCGCGCGATCGTGACCCTTGCCGAGGGCGACCGTATCGACATCTTCGGCGGTCCGACCGCGTAAGCGGGTCGGATCGTCCGATATCGGACGAGGACTGAGAAATGGGAATCCGCAAGTACAAGCCGACTACGCCGGGCCGTCGTGGTTCCAGCGTCGCCGACTTCGTCGAGATCACGCGGTCCACGCCGGAGAAGTCGCTGGTCCGCCCGCTGCACAGCAAGGGCGGCCGTAACAACGCCGGTCGTGTGACCGTTCGCCACCAGGGTGGCGGACACAAGCGCGCCTACCGTGTCATCGACTTCCGTCGTCACGACAAGGACGGCGTGCCGGCGAAGGTCGCGCACATCGAGTACGACCCCAACCGCACCGCGCGCATCGCGCTGCTGCACTACGCGGACGGCGAGAAGCGCTACATCCTCGCCCCGCGCAACCTGCAGCAGGGCGACCGGGTGGAGAACGGTCCCGGGGCCGACATCAAGCCGGGCAACAACCTGGCGCTCCGCAACATCCCGGTCGGTACCACGATCCACGCGATCGAGCTCCGTCCCGGTGGCGGCGCCAAGTTCGCCCGCTCCGCCGGTGCCTCCGTGCAGCTGCTCGCGAAGGAGGGCGCCTACGCCCACCTCCGCATGCCGTCCGGTGAGATCCGTCTGGTCGACGTGCGCTGCCGCGCCACCGTCGGCGAGGTCGGCAACGCCGAGCAGAGCAACATCAACTGGGGCAAGGCCGGCCGCAAGCGCTGGCTGGGCGTCCGCCCGACCGTCCGCGGTGTGGCGATGAACCCGGTTGACCACCCCCACGGTGGTGGTGAGGGCAAGACCTCCGGTGGTCGCCACCCGGTCAGCCCCTGGGGTCAGAAGGAGGGTCGTACTCGTTCGCCGAAGAAGGCTTCGAACAAGTACATCGTCCGCCGCCGCAAGACGAACAAGAAGCGCTAGGAGCGGGTTTAGATGCCGCGCAGTCTCAAGAAGGGGCCCTTCGTCGACGGACACCTCATCAAGAAGGTGGACGCCCAGAACGAAGCCGGCACCAAGAACGTCATCAAGACCTGGTCCCGTCGCTCGATGATCATCCCGGCCATGCTCGGCCACACGATCGCGGTGCACAACGGCAAGACCCACATTCCGGTGTTCGTCACCGAGTCGATGGTCGGCCACAAGCTCGGCGAGTTCTCGCCGACGCGCACCTTCCGGGGTCACGTCAAGGACGACCGGAAGTCGAAGCGCCGCTAACAGCGGGGTGGAATGACCATGACAGACACTGGAAGGACAACCATGGAAGCCAGGGCCCAGGCGCGGTACATCCGCGTCACGCCCATGAAGGCCCGCCGCGTGGTGGACCTCATCCGTGGCCTCGACGCCACGGAGGCTCAGGCGGTCCTGCGTTTCGCCCCGCAGGCCGCGAGCGTGCCGGTCGGCAAGGTGCTGGACAGCGCCATTGCCAACGCCGCGCACAACTACGACCACACGGACGCCTCCTCGCTGTTCATCAGCGAGGCGTACGTCGACGAGGGCCCGACCCTGAAGCGGTTCCGTCCGCGTGCCCAGGGCCGTGCCTACCGGATCCGCAAGCGGACCAGCCACATCACCGTGGTCGTCAGCAGCAAGGAAGGAACCCGGTAATGGGCCAGAAGGTAAACCCGCATGGGTTCCGGCTCGGTGTCACGACCGACTTCAAGTCGCGTTGGTACGCCGACAAGCTGTACAAGGACTACGTCAAGGAAGACGTCGCCATCCGTCGGATGATGACGTCCGGCATGGAGCGCGCCGGCATCTCGAAGGTGGAGATCGAGCGCACCCGTGACCGCGTCCGCGTCGACATCCACACCGCGCGTCCGGGCATCGTCATCGGCCGCCGCGGCGCCGAGGCCGACCGTATCCGCGGCGACCTGGAGAAGCTGACCGGCAAGCAGGTCCAGCTGAACATCCTCGAGGTCAAGAACCCGGAGACGGACGCTCAGCTGGTGGCCCAGGCCGTCGCCGAGCAGCTCTCCTCCCGCGTCTCCTTCCGCCGCGCCATGCGTAAGAGCATGCAGTCGGCGATGAAGGCCGGCGCCAAGGGCATCAAGATCCAGTGCGGTGGCCGCCTCGGTGGCGCCGAGATGTCCCGCTCGGAGTTCTACCGCGAGGGCCGTGTGCCCCTGCACACGCTCCGCGCGAACGTGGACTACGGCTTCTTCGAGGCCAAGACGACCTTCGGCCGCATCGGTGTGAAGGTCTGGATCTACAAGGGCGACGTCAAGAACATCGCCGAGGTCCGCGCCGAGAACGCCGCTGCCCGCGCCGGCAACCGCCCGGCCCGTGGTGGCGCTGACCGCCCCGCCGGCCGTGGTGGCCGCGGTGGCGAGCGTGGCGGTCGCGGTCGTAAGCCGCAGCAGGCTGCCGGCGCCGAGGCCCCCAAGGCCGAGGCTCCCGCTGCCGCCGCTCCGGCTGAGAGCACCGGAACGGAGGCCTGAGGGACATGCTGATCCCCCGTAGGGTCAAGCACCGCAAGCAGCACCACCCGAAGCGTCGTGGCCAGGCCAAGGGCGGGACGACGGTCGCGTTCGGCGAGTACGGCATCCAGGCCCTCACGCCGGCGTACGTGACCAACCGTCAGATCGAGGCGGCCCGTATCGCCATGACCCGCCACATCAAGCGTGGCGGCAAGGTCTGGATCAACATCTACCCGGACCGCCCGCTCACGAAGAAGCCCGCCGAGACCCGCATGGGTTCCGGTAAGGGTTCGCCGGAGTGGTGGATCGCGAACGTGCACCCGGGCCGGGTCATGTTCGAACTGTCCTACCCGAACGAGAAGATCGCCCGTGAGGCCCTGACTCGCGCCGCCCACAAGCTGCCGATGAAGTGCCGGATCGTCAAGCGCGAGGCAGGTGAAGCGTGATGTCGGCCGGTACCAAGGCGTCCGAGCTGCGCGAGCTGGGCAACGAGGAGCTGCTGAACAAGCTCCGCGAGGCCAAGGAAGAACTGTTCAACCTCCGCTTCCAGGCGGCGACCGGACAGCTCGAGAACCACGGCCGTCTGAAGGCGGTCCGCAAGGACATCGCGCGGATCTACACCCTGATGCGCGAGCGTGAGCTGGGCATCGAAACGGTGGAGAACGCCTGATGAGCGAGAACAACGTGACTGAGACGAACACCGAGGCGCGCGGATTCCGCAAGACCCGTGAGGGCATCGTCGTCAGCGACAAGATGGACAAGACCGTCGTCGTCGCCGTCGAGGACCGCAAGAAGCACGCCCTGTACGGCAAGGTCATCCGCAGCACGAGCAAGCTCAAGGCGCACGACGAGCAGAACGCCGCCGGCGTCGGCGACCGTGTCCTCCTCATGGAGACCCGGCCGCTGTCCGCCACGAAGCACTGGCGTGTCGTCGAGATCCTCGAGAAGGCCAAGTAATTTCCTGCGGGGCATTCCTCGCAGGACAGTTCCGCCAGGCTCCGGGGGCCGTTCCTGAACGGCCCCCGGGGAACCGGCAGACAATCAGGAGATAGACGTGATCCAGCAGGAGTCGCGACTGCGTGTCGCCGACAACACTGGTGCGAAGGAGATCCTTTGCATCCGTGTGCTCGGTGGCTCCGGTCGCCGCTACGCGGGCATCGGTGACGTCATCGTCGCCACCGTCAAGGACGCGATCCCCGGCGGCAACGTGAAGAAGGGTGACGTCATCAAGGCGGTCATCGTTCGCACCGTCAAGGAGCGCCGCCGTCCGGACGGCTCGTACATCCGCTTCGACGAGAACGCCGCCGTCATTCTCAAGAACGACGGCGACCCTCGTGGCACCCGTATCTTCGGCCCGGTCGGCCGGGAGCTGCGCGAGAAGAAGTTCATGAAGATCATCTCGCTCGCGCCGGAGGTGCTGTAAGCATGAAGATCAAGAAGGGCGACCTGGTCCAGGTCATCACCGGTAAGGACAAGGGCAAGCAGGGCAAGGTCATCGCGGCCTTCCCCCGCGAGGACCGCGTCCTGGTCGAGGGTGTCAACCGGGTCAAGAAGCACACCAAGGCCGGCCCGACCGCCAAGGGTTCGCAGGCCGGTGGCATCGTCACCGTCGAGGCGCCGATCCACGTCTCCAACGTCCAGCTGGTCGTGGAGAAGGACGGCAAGAAGGTCGTCACGCGTGTCGGCTACCGCTTCGACGACGAGGGCAACAAGGTTCGCGTTGCCAAGCGGACGGGTGAGGACATCTGATGGCTACCACCACGACTCCGCGTCTCAAGACGAAGTACCGCGAGGAGATCGCGGGCAAGCTGCGTGACGAGTTCAAGTACGAGAACGTCATGCAGATCCCCGGCCTCGTCAAGATCGTGGTCAACATGGGTGTGGGCGACGCCGCCCGCGACTCCAAGCTGATCGAGGGCGCCATCCGCGACCTCACCACGATCACCGGGCAGAAGCCGGCCGTCACCAAGGCCCGCAAGTCCATCGCGCAGTTCAAGCTGCGTGAGGGCCAGCCGATCGGTGCCCACGTCACGCTCCGTGGCGACCGCATGTGGGAGTTCCTGGACCGCACCCTGTCGCTCGCGCTCCCGCGCATCCGCGACTTCCGTGGTCTGTCCCCCAAGCAGTTCGACGGCCGTGGCAACTACACCTTCGGTCTCACCGAGCAGGTCATGTTCCACGAGATCGACCAGGACAAGATCGACCGTACCCGGGGTATGGACATCACCGTGGTGACCACGGCGACCAACGACGCTGAGGGCCGCGCCCTCCTTCGTCACCTCGGCTTCCCCTTCAAGGAGGCGTGAGCGAGATGGCGAAGAAGGCTCTGATCGCGAAGGCTGCTCGCAAGCCCAAGTTCGGCGTGCGTGGCTACACGCGCTGCCAGCGCTGCGGCCGTCCCCACTCCGTGTACCGCAAGTTCGGCCTGTGCCGCGTGTGCCTTCGTGAGATGGCTCACCGTGGCGAGCTGCCGGGCGTGACCAAGAGCTCCTGGTAGTCCCTGCTTTTCAGGGATTCCCGAAGCTCTCGGTAAGCACTGGGCGTGTCAGGCGCCCACCCTTCCATGGCTTAGGCTTGGAGGGTTGGGCGCCTGACGGTAGCCCGTACGACTTACTACGCCGTAGGTCCCCGCACCGCACCCGTCCCGCCACCGAGTGGGGAGAGGGATGGCGCATACAGGAAACCCCGGCGAGAGAGGCCGAAGGCCAATTCATGACCATGACTGATCCGATCGCAGACATGCTTACGCGTCTGCGGAACGCGAACTCGGCATACCACGACTCCGTGACGATGCCGGCATCGAAGATCAAGTCTCACATCGCGGAGATCCTCCAGCAGGAGGGCTTCATCACGGGCTGGAAGGTCGAGGACGCCGAGGTCGGCAAGAACCTCGTCCTGGAGCTGAAGTTCGGCCCCAACCGTGAGCGCTCCATCGCGGGCATCAAGCGGATCTCCAAGCCCGGTCTCCGGGTTTACGCGAAGTCCACCTCCCTGCCCAAGGTGCTGGGCGGCCTCGGCGTGGCGATCATCTCCACGTCCCACGGGCTCCTCACCGACAAGCAGGCCGGCAAGAAGGGCGTAGGCGGAGAAGTCCTCGCCTACGTCTGGTAGCGGAAAGGAATCGGAGGAAAAAGCTATGTCGCGTATTGGCAAGCTCCCCATCACGGTTCCCGCCGGCGTGGACGTCACCATCGACGGCCAGACGGTCTCGGTCAAGGGCCCCAAGGGCACGCTGACCCACACCGTCGTTGCGCCGATCGAGATCGCCAAGGGTGAGGACGGCGTTCTGAACGTCACCCGCCCCAACGACGAGCGTCAGAGCAAGGCCCTGCACGGCCTGTCCCGCACGCTGGTGGCGAACATGATCACCGGCGTGACCCAGGGTTACGTGAAGAAGCTCGAAATCAGCGGTGTCGGTTACCGCGTGCAGGCCAAGGGCTCGAACCTCGAGTTCGCGCTCGGCTACAGCCACCCGATCACCGTCGAGGCGCCCGAGGGCATCACCTTCAAGGTGGAGAACCCCACCCGGTTCTCGGTCGAGGGCATCGACAAGCAGAAGGTCGGCGAGGTTGCGGCCAACATCCGCAAGCTGCGCAAGCCCGACCCGTACAAGGCCAAGGGCGTCAAGTACGAGGGCGAAGTCATCCGCCGCAAGGTCGGAAAGGCGGGTAAGTAAGCCATGGCATACGGTACGAAGATCGCTAAGGGCGACGCTTACAAGCGTGCAGCCATCAAGCGGCGCCACATCCGGATCCGTAAGAAGGTCAACGGTACGGCTGAGCGTCCCCGCCTGGTCGTGACCCGCTCGAACCGCCACATCGTGGCCCAGGTGATCGACGACCTCAAGGGTCACACCCTTGCGTCGGCGTCCACCCTGGACTCCTCGATCCGTGGCGCGTCGGAGGACAAGTCGGCGCAGGCCGGCAAGGTCGGCGCCCTGGTCGCCGAGCGTGCCAAGGCCGCCGGTGTCGAGGCCGTCGTGTTCGACCGTGGTGGTAACCGGTACGCGGGTCGCATCGCGGCCCTGGCCGACGCCGCCCGCGAGGCCGGGCTCAAGTTCTGAGCTCGCTGCGTAGCTAGCGGAAAGAGAGAGGTAAATCCAATGGCTGGACCCCAGCGCCGCGGTGGCGGTGCCGGTGGCGGCGAGCGGCGGGACCGGAAGGGCCGTGACGGCGGCGCAGCTGCCGCCGAGAAGACCGCGTACGTTGAGCGCGTTGTCGCGATCAACCGCGTCGCCAAGGTTGTGAAGGGTGGTCGTCGCTTCAGCTTCACCGCGCTGGTCGTGGTGGGCGACGGTGACGGCACCGTGGGTGTCGGTTACGGCAAGGCCAAGGAGGTGCCGGCCGCCATCGCCAAGGGTGTGGAGGAGGCCAAGAAGCACTTCTTCAAGGTCCCCCGTATCCAGGGCACCATCCCCCACCCCATCCAGGGTGAGAAGGCTGCCGGCGTCGTCCTGCTCAAGCCCGCGTCCCCCGGTACCGGTGTTATCGCCGGTGGTCCGGTGCGTGCCGTGCTCGAGTGCGCCGGTATCCACGACGTGCTGTCGAAGTCGCTCGGCTCCGACAACGCCATCAACATCGTGCACGCGACCGTGGAGGCCCTGAAGGGTCTGCAGCGTCCCGAGGAGATCGCGGCCCGCCGCGGTCTGCCCCTTGAGGACGTCGCCCCCGCGGCTCTTCTCCGTGCGCGTGCCGGGGCGGGTGCGTAATCATGGCGCAGCTCAGGATTACGCAGGTCAAGTCCTACATCGGCAGCAAGCAGAACCACCGTGACACCCTGCGTTCCCTTGGTCTCAAGGGCATCAACACGCAGGTCGTCAAGGAGGACCGCCCCGAGTTCCGCGGCATGGTGCACACCGTCCGCCACCTCGTGACGGTTGAGGAGGTCTGATCATGGCGGAGAACAACCCGCTGAAGATCCACAACCTCCGTCCGGCCCCCGGCGCCAAGACCGCCAAGACCCGTGTCGGTCGTGGTGAGGCGTCGAAGGGTAAGACGGCCGGTCGTGGTACCAAGGGCACGAAGGCCCGCTACCAGGTTCCGGAGCGCTTCGAGGGTGGCCAGATGCCCCTCCACATGCGTCTCCCGAAGCTGAAGGGCTTCAAGAACCCGTTCAAGACGGAGTTCCAGGTCGTGAACCTGGACAAGCTCGCCGCCCTCTACCCCGAGGGTGGGGAGGTCACCGTTGCCGACCTGGTCGCCAAGGGTGCCGTCCGCAAGAACAGCCTCGTCAAGGTCCTCGGCCAGGGCGAGATCTCCGTGGCGCTGCAGGTGACGGTCGACGCCGTCTCCGGCTCCGCCAAGGAGAAGATCACCGCCGCCGGCGGTACCGTCACCGAGCTCGTCTGAACACATCAGGCGTCTCGATGACTTGAGCGATCCCGACCGGGGATACCCCACAAATGGGGTATCCCCGGTTGGTCGTTCCTAGGGAGGCAGTCCCGCCGGTAAGGTGGCCTGCACTGTCCGTTTTCACAGGGGACCCCTCACCGGGCACTCGCCGCGGCAGTTAAACGTTACGTAAGTCGTCCTCATCAGAATCTCAAAACCGTCACCCTTGACGCAGTAGCGCGGGGGTCGCAGGAGGCACCGTGCTCACCGCGTTCGCCCGGGCGTTCAAGACGCCCGACCTGCGCAAGAAGCTGCTCTTCACGCTCGGCATCATCGTGATCTACCGGATCGGCACGCACATCCCGATCCCGGGTGTCGACTACACCGCCGTCCAGTTCTGCATCGACCAGACCAAGAGCAACTCCGGTCTCTTCGGGCTGGTCAACATGTTCAGCGGTGGCGCGCTGCTGCAGATCACGATCTTCGCGCTCGGCATCATGCCGTACATCACGGCGAGCATCATTCTGCAGCTGCTGACCGTGGTGATCCCGCGTCTGGAAGCCCTGAAGAAGGAGGGGCAGTCCGGTACGGCGAAGATCACGCAGTACACGCGTTACCTGACGGTCGCCCTCGCCGTCCTCCAGGGCACCGGCCTCGTCGCCACCGCCCGCAGCGGCGCGCTGTTCAGCACGTGCCCGCAGGCCAACGCCATCGTTCCCGACGACTCGATCTTCACCACCCTGACCATGGTCGTCACCATGACCGCCGGTACGGCCGTCGTCATGTGGCTCGGTGAGCTGATCACCGACCGCGGCATCGGCAACGGCATGTCGATCCTGATGTTCATCTCGATCGCCGCCACCTTCCCGTCCGCTCTCTGGTCCATCAAGGAGCAGGGCGACCTGGCGGGCGGCTGGATCGAGTTCGGCATCGTCATCGCCGTCGGTCTGGTCATGGTCGCGCTGGTGGTCTTCGTCGAGCAGGCCCAGCGCCGGATCCCGGTCCAGTACGCGAAGCGCATGATCGGCCGTCGCTCCTACGGCGGCACGTCGACGTACATTCCGCTGAAGGTCAACCAGGCGGGCATCATCCCCGTGATCTTCGCCTCGTCGCTGCTCTACATTCCCGCGCTCGTGGTGCAGTTCTCCAACTCCACGGCGGGCTGGGCGGCCTGGATCACGAAGAACCTCGCGGACACCGCGGCTCCGGCGCACATCACGGTCTACTTCTTCCTCATCATCTTCTTCGCGTTCTTCTACGTGGCCATCTCGTTCAACCCCGAGGAAGTCGCGGACAACATGAAGAAGTATGGTGGCTTCATCCCGGGCATCCGGGCTGGCCGACCGACCGCTGAGTACCTGAGCTACGTACTCAACCGGATCACCTGGCCGGGTTCGCTGTACCTGGGTCTGATCGCTCTCGTGCCGACAATGGCGTTGGCACCCCTCGGGGCAAACCAGAACTTCCCGTTCGGCGGTACCAGCATCCTGATCATCGTGGGTGTGGGTCTGGAGACCGTGAAGCAGATCGAGAGCCAGCTCCAGCAGCGCAATTACGAAGGGTTCCTCCGCTGATGCGAATCGTCCTCGTCGGGCCGCCTGGTGCGGGTAAGGGAACGCAGGCCGCGTTCCTGGCCAGGAACCTGTCGATCCCGCACATCTCCACGGGCGACCTGTTCCGGGCCAACATCAGCAAGCAGACGGAGCTGGGCAAGCTCGCGAAGTCCTACATGGACAAGGGCGAGCTGGTGCCGGACGAGGTCACCATCGCCATGGCGAAGGACCGGATGGAGCAGCCGGACGCCGTGAACGGCTTCCTGCTCGACGGCTTCCCGCGCAACGTCTCGCAGGCCGAGGCGCTCGACGTGACGCTCCAGGACGAGTCCATGAACCTGGACGCCGTGCTGGACCTGGAGGTCCCCGAGGAGGAGGTCGTCAAGCGGATCGCCGGCCGGCGCATCTGCCGCAACGACTCCGCCCACGTCTTCCACGTCACGTACAAGAAGCCCAAGCAGGACGGCGTCTGCGACGTCTGCGGCGGCGAGCTGTACCAGCGGGACGACGACTCCGAGGAGACCGTCCGCAAGCGCCTGGAGGTCTACCACACGCAGACCGAGCCGATCATCGACTACTACAAGGCCCAGGGCCTCGTGGTGACGATCACGGCGCTCGGTCCGGTGGAGGACGTCACCCAGCGCGCCATGGAAGCGCTCAAGCGTGAGGACGACGGCCAGTAGGCCGTCGGACGGTACGTCGGCCGCGGTGCCCGTGAGGGGCGTCGCGGCCGTACTGTTGTGTAGGCACGACCCAGAGTTTCGACATTCGCGGAAGACGGAGAGCGCAGGCCCCCATGGTGCAGATCAAGAGCCCCGAGCAGATCGCCAAGATGCGCGAGGCGGGGCTGGTCGTCGCAGCCATCCACGCGGCCACCCGTGAGGCCGCCGTGCCGGGTGCCTCCACGAAGGATCTCGACGAGGTGGCCCGCAAGGTGCTCGCGGAGCACGGCGCCAAGTCGAACTTCCTCGGGTACGGCGGTTTCCCGGCGACGATCTGCACCTCGGTGAACGAGGTCGTGGTCCACGGGATCCCCAGCGACGAGGTCGTCCTGAAGGACGGCGACATCATCTCCATCGACTGCGGCGCCATCGTCGACGGCTGGCACGGTGACGCGGCCTACACCGCGTTCGTGGGTTCCGGTCACTCCCCGGAGCTGATCGAGCTGTCCCGGGTGACCGAGGAGTCCATGTGGGCCGGGATCGCGGCCATGAAGGTGGGCAACCGGCTGGTGGACGTCTCCCGGGCCATCGAGACGTACATCCGCCGGCAGCCCAAGCCGGGCGGCGGCAAGTACGGCATCGTCGAGGACTACGGCGGCCACGGCATCGGCACCGAGATGCACATGGACCCGCATCTGCTGAACTACGTCGAGCGGCGGCGCGGGAAGGGGCCCAAGCTCGTCCCCGGGTTCTGCCTGGCGATCGAGCCGATGGTGTCCCTGGGCACCCCGAAGACCGAGGTCCTCTCGGACGACTGGACCGTCGTGAGCACGGACGGGACCTGGTCCTCGCACTGGGAGCACTCTGTCGCGCTGACGGAGGCGGGGCCGCTGGTGCTGACGGCTCCCGACGGCGGTAAGGCGAAGCTGGCCGAGTACGGGATCGTCGCGGCTCCGGATCCGCTGGGCTGAGAGCGGCTGCGCCGCTTCCGGGGCGTGCGGCATAAGGATCTTCGACCTTGGGCATCCTTACCCGAATTCGTGTTTCTGGAGGCCCTGGCGTAGACTGACTCGTCGGCTCTCGTGTTTCCGTGTGTCCGCATCCGGTTACACCGAGTCGATCAAGGTAGTCGATTCGAAGGGCGAAGCGTGGCCAAGAAGCAAGGTGCCATCGAGATCGAGGGCACTGTCGTCGAGTCTCTTCCGAACGCCATGTTCAAGGTCGAGCTCCAGAACGGCCACCAGGTCCTGGCACACATCAGCGGCAAGATGCGTATGCACTACATCCGTATCCTCCCTGACGACCGGGTCGTGGTGGAGCTGTCTCCGTACGACCTGACGCGTGGCCGGATCGTCTACCGCTACAAGTAGATCTTGCCCCCGCTCTCCGTGCCCCGATCCGTCGGGTCGCGGGTGGTGGCACTGACCCGGAGAACCTCACCCCATGAAGGTCAAGCCGAGCGTCAAGAAGATCTGCGACAAGTGCAGGGTGATCCGCCGTCACGGTCGGGTCATGGTCATCTGCGAGAACCCGCGCCACAAGCAGCGCCAGGGCTGACGCACGACCGAACCCTCTGCTCTATTCGCAGAGATTCGCGCGACGCAAGCTGAATATGTTCATACGCAGGACCCAGGCGCGCTGAGCGTCTGACACCCCCGGCTCGGAGGCCGGGGACCCGTGCCGTACCTACTCCTCCCCTACAAGAGGAGGCCGGCGGCCGGGGCCCGGTTCTGTGGAAGACCTCCGACAATCACCAGGAGCCATTGAATGGCACGCGTTTCCGGTGTTGACATCCCGCGCGACAAGCGTGTGGAGGTCGCCCTCACCTACGTGTTCGGCATCGGCCGGACCCTCTCCCAGGAGACGCTGGCAGCGACCGGCGTCGACCCGAACACCCGCGTTCGCGACCTCTCCGAGGAGCAGCTCGTCGCGATCCGCGAGTACGTGGACAACAACATCAAGACCGAGGGTGACCTCCGTCGCGAGATCCAGGCCGACATCCGCCGCAAGGTGGAGATCGGCTGCTACCAGGGTCTCCGTCACCGTCGTGGTCTGCCCGTCCGCGGTCAGCGCACCAGCACCAACGCCCGCACCCGCAAGGGCCCGCGTCGCGCCATCGCCGGTAAGAAGAAGCCGGGCAAGAAGTAGTCCTCAGCGGACAACGCTTCATCAGCGGTCTTCGCTGTAGGACCGACCACCTCCCCGTAGGAGTTTGTAGATGCCCCCCAAGGGTCGTCAGGGCGCTGCCAAGAAGGTGCGCCGCAAGGAAAAGAAGAACGTCGCTCACGGCCACGCGCACATCAAGAGCACGTTCAACAACACGATCGTCTCCATCACGGACCCCTCGGGCAACGTGATCTCCTGGGCCTCCGCCGGCCACGTCGGCTTCAAGGGCTCCCGGAAGTCCACGCCGTTCGCCGCGCAGATGGCCGCCGAGTCGGCCGCCCGTCGCGCGCAGGAGCACGGCATGCGCAAGGTCGACGTGTTCGTCAAGGGCCCGGGCTCGGGTCGTGAGACGGCCATCCGTTCGCTGCAGGCGACCGGTCTCGAGGTCGGCTCCATCCAGGACGTCACGCCCACCCCGCACAACGGCTGCCGTCCCCCCAAGCGCCGCCGCGTCTGACCCTCCGGGTCGGACACACGGACTGCTTGGTCTGAGGTTTTCGGGCGGTATGGCTCTTCGGGGCCATATCGCCCGTACCCTTGTAGTTCTCAAGGGCGTCAAATAGTGGGCGCCCCTGACAGAAGGATCACCACATGCTGATCGCTCAGCGTCCCTCGTTGACCGAAGAGGTCGTCGACGAATTCCGCTCCCGGTTCGTGATCGAGCCGCTGGAGCCGGGCTTCGGCTACACCCTCGGCAACAGCCTCCGTCGTACGCTCCTGTCGTCGATCCCCGGTGCGGCTGTCACCAGCATCCGGATCGACGGTGTCCTGCACGAGTTCACCACCGTGCCGGGCGTCAAGGAGGACGTCACCGACCTGATCCTCAACATCAAGCAGCTGGTCGTCTCCTCGGAGCACGACGAGCCGGTCGTGATGTACCTGCGCAAGCAGGGCCCGGGTCTGGTCACCGCCGCCGACATCGCGCCCCCGGCCGGTGTCGAGGTGCACAACCCCGACCTCGTCCTCGCCACGCTCAACGGCAAGGGCAAGCTGGAGATGGAGCTGACGGTCGAGCGCGGCCGCGGTTACGTCTCCGCCGTGCAGAACAAGCAGGTGGGCCAGGAGATCGGCCGTATCCCGGTCGACTCGATCTACTCGCCGGTTCTCAAGGTCACGTACAAGGTCGAGGCCACGCGTGTCGAGCAGCGCACCGACTTCGACAAGCTGATCGTCGACGTCGAGACCAAGCAGGCCATGCGTCCCCGTGACGCCATGGCGTCGGCCGGTAAGACCCTGGTCGAGCTGTTCGGTCTGGCCCGTGAGCTGAACATCGACGCCGAGGGCATCGACATGGGTCCGTCCCCGACGGACGCCGCGCTCGCCGCCGATCTGGCGCTGCCGATCGAGGAGCTGGAGCTCACCGTTCGGTCGTACAACTGCCTCAAGCGTGAGGGCATCCACTCCGTGGGTGAGCTGGTCGCGCGCTCCGAGGCCGACCTGCTCGACATCCGCAACTTCGGTGCGAAGTCGATCGACGAGGTCAAGGCGAAGCTGGCGGGCATGGGCCTGGCGCTCAAGGACTCGCCTCCCGGGTTCGACCCGACCGCTGCCGCGGACGCCTTCGGTGCGGACGACGACGCGGACGCGGGCTTCGTGGAGACCGAGCAGTACTAAGAGCTCGGGCCATCCGGTCCGTACTCGGGTGCGGGTGCGCTGTGGCTTGTCGCGCAGTTCCCCGCGCCCCTTCCAGGCCCCTTCGGGGGCCTGGATCTCTGACGGGCGACCGCCTGCTCAGATACTGACCCCGGTACCTGATACGGCCGGGGCAGACACCTAGGAGAAACACCATGCCGAAGCCCACCAAGGGTGCCCGTCTGGGCGGCAGTGCCGCGCACGAGAAGCTGCTTCTCGCGAACCTCGCGAAGAGCCTCTTCGAGCACGGCCGCATCACCACCACCGAGGCGAAGGCCCGCCGTCTGCGGCCGTACGCCGAGCGTCTGATCACCAAGGGCAAGAAGGGCGACCTTCACAACCGCCGTCAGGTGCTCCAGGTCATCACGGACAAGAGCGTCGTGCACACGCTCTTCACCGAGATCGGCCCGCGGTACGAGAACCGTCCGGGTGGCTACACCCGTATCACCAAGATCGGTAACCGCCGTGGCGACAACGCGCCCATGGCCGTCATCGAGCTGGTCGAGGCGCTGACGGTCGCGCAGCAGGCCACCGGTGAGGCCGAGGCCGCCACCAAGCGTGCCGCCAAGGACGCGGAGGCGCCTGCCGCCGAGGCCACGGTGGACACCACCAAGGCCGACGACAGCGCGGACGAGGCTGCCGAGGAGTCCAAGGACGCGTAAGCGTTCTGCGGGGGCTGCGTTGTCGGCCGCGGGTTCGCCGTGGTTGATCGCGCAGTTCCCCGCGCCCCTGGAAGACGGGGCGCGTCTGAGTGGGTCCGTTCCCGTTACGGGAGCGGGCCCGCTTTTTTGTAGCTGAGAGGATCTTCGTGTGAGTGATGAAGCGGCGCCGGGTCATGTGCGTGTTCGGCTGGACCTGTCGTACGACGGGAGTGAGTTCTCCGGGTGGGCCAAGCAGGCCGGGGGGCGGCGGACCGTCCAGGGGGAGATCGAGGACGCGCTGCGGACCGTGACGCGGTCCGGGGAGACGTACGAGCTGACCGTGGCCGGGCGGACCGATGCCGGGGTGCACGCGCGCGGGCAGGTGGCGCACGTGGACCTGCCGGAGGCGGTCTGGCGTGAGCACCACGAGAAGCTGTTGAAGCGGCTCGCGGGGCGCCTGCCGAGGGACGTACGGGTCTGGGCCCTCAGAGAGGCGCCCAGCGGCTTCAACGCGCGGTTCTCGGCGATCTGGCGCCGGTACGCCTACCGGGTCACCGACAATCCCGGCGGTGTCGATCCGTTGCTGCGCGGCCACGTGCTGTGGCACGACTGGCCGCTCGACGTGGACGCGATGAACGAGGCGGCCCGGCTGCTGCTGGGCGAGCACGACTTCGCCGCCTACTGCAAGCGGCGCGAGGGCGCCACCACCATCCGTACGCTCCAGGAGCTGAGCCTGGTGCGGGGGGACGACGGGATCATCACCGCGACCGTGCGGGCCGACGCCTTCTGCCACAACATGGTGCGCTCGCTGATCGGGGCGCTGCTGTTCGTGGGGGACGGGCACCGGGGCGCCGACTGGCCGGGGAAGGTGCTGGCCGCGGGGGTGCGGGACTCCGCGGTGCACGTCGTACGGCCGCACGGGCTGACGCTGGAGGAGGTCGGCTATCCGGCGGACGAGCAGCTGGCCGCGCGGAGCAGGGAGGCGCGGAACCGGCGGACGCTGCCGGGGGCACCCGGGGCCGGCTGCTGCTGACCCCGGGACGGCCGGGCGGGGGCCGCTATCCCTCCGCGGCGGCGGCCGCCTGGGTCTCGCCCCGGCGGCGGATCTGCTCGAAGGTGGACCGGGCGAGGTCGTCGCCGGCGATGAAGACCGCCTTGTCCTTCTCAGTGACGTCCTTGCCGTCGGTGAAGCCGGACAGGGTGAAGTAGGCGTAGCGGCCGTAGGAGTTGAGGGTCGTCCGGCAGAACGTCGTGCGGCAGAAGGTGGGGACGCCCTCGCCGGAGAGGGAGACGATGGTGCTCTTCTTGTCCCAGTCGTCCTTGACCTTGGTCGCCTTCGCCTCGGTGTCGAACAGGGCGACGCCGATGGTGACCGCGATCTTCTCCCGGAAGTAGGTCACGCGCATGAAGCGGGTGCAGTCGTTGCTGCTCAGGAGGGTGCTCACGGTTCCCTGGACGGCCGAGGCGCAGTTCGTCGTCGAGGCCGTGGCGCCCTTGCGGTAGACGACGTCGTCGCGCTTGGTCAGCTGGGAGCCCGGGAAGAGGATGTTCGGGCTGATCGGCGCCTTGTCCTTGCCCGAGCTGGAGATGAACTCCTTCGGGTCCAGCGGCGGCGGCGCCGAGGTCGGCGCGAAGGACGGGTCGGCCTTGGCGCTGGCGCTCGGGATGTCCCCGGCGGTCGGCAGACTGTTCGGGCCGTTCGCCGTGGTGTTGCCGCTGTCGGTGTTGACGACGGCGACGGCCACGGCGACGCCTATGCCGACCGTGGCGAGGGCGCCGCCGACGATCAGCAGGAGTCTGCGGCGCCTGTTGCGTGTTTCGGACTGCTCGGCGAGTGACGCCCAGTCCGGGGTCCGGTTATTGGTGGAACCCCACTGATTGTCCCACGGATTGTGGGAACCCCCGGGGCTCCACTGAGACCCCCCCTGCCCAAAGCTCATGGGCCGCAGTTTAGACGGACGAAGGCATGCCTCACCCGGTTACGGGTGTGCCCTTCTTCCCTCGGAGGTCAGAGGCGTGGCCGGGGCCGTTTTGACCCGTCCGGGGCAGCGCGAGTACGCTTGCCGCTTGTTATGCGTATTGGCTCGGCCGTTCTCAGGCGCGAAGCCGCTACGTAGGTTCCCTGGAGCAGTTACCAGTGGGCGGCATACGGGCATCGTTCCCGGCACTGTCGTCCCCAGCTGCACGATCGCTTCAGTGATGCCATGTGTCAGCACCCATCCACTGAAGAAGAAGGCTGCGAAGTGCGTACGTACAGCCCTAAGCCCGGCGATGTGACTCGCCAGTGGCACGTCATTGACGCTCAGGACGTCGTCCTGGGCCGTCTGGCTACCACTGCCGCGAACCTCCTCCGCGGCAAGCACAAGCCGACCTATGCCCCGCACATGGACATGGGCGACTTCGTCATCATCATCAACGCCGACAAGGTTCACCTGTCCGGCAACAAGAAGACCCAGAAGCTGGCGTACCGCCACTCCGGCTACCCGGGTGGTCTGCGCTCCGTCCGTTACGACGAGCTGCTGGAGAAGAACCCCGAGAAGGCCGTCGAGAAGGCCATCAAGGGCATGATCCCCAAGAACTCCCTGGGCCGTCAGATGATCAGCAAGCTGAAGGTCTACTCGGGCGACCAGCACCCGCACGCTGCCCAGCAGCCGGTGCCGTTCGAGATCACCCAGGTCGCGCAGTAGTTCCGGCCACCCCAAACAGAAAAGAATCTGAGGAGAACCGTGGCCGAGACCACCGTTGAGCAGCCGGTCGAAGAGACCGAGACCGAGCTCGTCGACATCGAGAGCTACACCACCGAGTCCGAGGTCCCCGTCGAGGGTGAGTACACCTCGGAGTCGCTCGCCGGCCGCTTCGGCGACCCGCAGCCGGCCGCCGGCCTGGGCCGTCGCAAGAACGCCATCGCCCGCGTCCGGATCGTCCCGGGCTCCGGCAAGTGGAAGATCAACGGTCGCACCCTTGAGGACTACTTCCCCAACAAGGTGCACCAGCAGGAAGTCAACGAGCCCTTCAAGGTCCTGGAGCTCGAAGGCCGTTACGACGTCATCGCCCGCATCTCCGGTGGCGGTGTCTCCGGCCAGGCCGGTGCGCTCCGTCTCGGTGTCGCCCGCGCGCTGAACGAGGCCGACGTCGACAACAACCGTGGCGCCCTCAAGAAGGCCGGCTTCCTCCGCCGCGACGACCGTGCGGTCGAGCGCAAGAAGGCCGGTCTGAAGAAGGCCCGCAAGGCCCCGCAGTACAGCAAGCGCTAAATCCCGGCGCTTCGCCGCACCGCTCGCTTCGCCCCGGTGGCACACTCCCTGTGCCGCCGGGGCGGTTTGCGTAGCAGGGTTGACGGTTCATCGCAGACGTACACGCAGACTGTCGGTACAACCCCGAAAGGGGGAGGACAGTCTCAGGGGATGTACTGGGTCCCGGGACGAGAGGGACACTCGGTGGACACCCGGTACGAGCCGCACATTCTCAGCAATTCGGAGGACACCACTGTGGGACGACTCTTCGGCACGGACGGCGTGCGCGGTGTCGCCAACGCGGATCTGACGGCCGAGCTCGCGCTCGGACTCTCCGTCGCGGCGGCACACGTACTCGCCGAGGCGGGAACGTTCGAGGGCCACAAGCCGGTGGCGGTGGTCGGACGGGATCCGCGGGCGTCCGGAGAGTTCCTGGAGGCGGCCGTCGTGGCCGGCCTCGCCAGCGCGGGCGTCGACGTGCTCCGCGTCGGTGTGCTGCCCACGCCCGCCGTGGCCTTCCTCACCGGGGAGCTGGGCGCCGACCTCGGCGTGATGCTCTCCGCCAGCCACAACGCCATGCCCGACAACGGCATCAAGTTCTTCGCCCGCGGCGGCCACAAACTCGCCGACGACCTGGAGAACCGCATCGAGGGCGTGTACGAGGAGCACCGCACCGGGGCGCCCTGGGACCGGCCCACGGGCGCCGGGGTCGGGCGCGTCCGGTCGTACGACGAGGGCTTCGAGCGGTACGTCGCGCATCTGCTGGCCGCGCTCCCCAACCGCCTGGACGGCCTGAAGATCGTCCTCGACGAGGCGCACGGCGCCGCGGCCGGGGTCTCGCCGGAGGTGTTCACCCGGGCCGGTGCCGAGATCGTCACCATCGGGGCCGAGCCGGACGGGCTCAACATCAACGACGGGTGCGGGTCGACGCACCTCGGGAAGCTGCGGGCGGCCGTCGTCGAGCACGGGGCACATCTCGGCATCGCGCACGACGGGGACGCGGACCGGTGCCTCGCCGTGGACCACCAGGGCGACGAGGTCGACGGGGACCAGATCCTCGCGGTGCTCGCGCTGGCCATGCGGGAGCGGGGGGAGCTCCGCTCGGACACCGTGGTCGCGACCGTGATGTCCAACCTCGGCTTCAAGCTGGCGCTGGAGCGGGAGGGGCTGCGGCTCGTGCAGGCCGCGGTCGGGGACCGCTATGTGCTGGAGGAGATGAAGGAGCACGGGTACGCGCTCGGGGGCGAGCAGTCCGGGCACGTGATCATCTCCGACCACGCGACCACGGGGGACGGCACGCTGACCGGGCTGCTGCTGGCGGCCCGGGTCGCGCAGACCGGGCGTACGCTGCGGGAGCTCGCGGGCGTGATGGAGCGGCTGCCGCAGGTGCTCGTCAATGTGCCGGACGTGGACCGGTCGCGGGTGTCCACGTCGGCGGAGCTGGCGGCGGCGGTTGCCGAGGCCGAGGGGGAACTGGGTTCCACCGGGCGGGTGTTGCTGCGGCCTTCCGGGACCGAGCCGTTGGTTCGGGTGATGGTGGAGGCGGCCGACATCGAGCAGGCGCGTTCTGTCGCGGGGCGGCTCGCTGACGTGGTGAAGTCGGCGCTCGGGTAGTTCTTGCGTGCCGGGTAGGGGCGTGGGGTGCGGTTCGTTGCGGGCTGCGGGTGCGTGGGGGCTGGTCGCGCAGTTCCCCGCGCCCCTGAAACGCTGGGGCTGCGCCCCTTGCGTTTCAGACCCCCGCGCCCCTGAAGCGCGGGGGATGCGCCCCCCTGCTCCTCAGTTCGCCGGCTGACGGGTTTTGGACCACAGCCACTTCTGGAGCAGCAGGGTCAGGGTGCCCGCCAGGATGATGCCCAGGAGGTTCAGGAGCAGTTGCTCCGTCGAGCCGGCCGTCTGTTTCATGTCGCCGTAGGCCAGGGCCACCGCCGCGTTCGCGGCCGCCGGGACCGTGGTGACCGAGATGGCCACGCCCACCAGAGCCCCGGACTTCGCCGAGGTGAGGGAGAGGGTACCGGCGATGCCGGCCAGGACCGCCACGATGAACGAGAAGGCGTCGGGGGCGTAGACGAAGGCCGTGTTGGGGCGGTCCGCCTCCAGTTTGGCCTCGGTGAAGTAGCCGAGCGCGTCCATGAAGAGGCTGAAGGCGACCGTCACCGCCATGGCCGCCGCGAAGCCCACGAGGAGCGCGATCAGGGAGCGCAGGGCCAGGCGCGGGTGGCGTTGCACGATGGACGTGCTGATACCGGCCAGCGGGCCGAACTCGGGGCCGACGGCCATCGCGCCCACGATCAGGACCGCGTTGTCCAGGACCACACCGCAGGCCGCGATCATCGTGGCGAGCGTGATGAAGGCGACGTAGGTGACGGAGAGCGTCGACTCCTCGTGGGTGGCGTCCGTCAGGTGCTCCCACAGGACCGCGTCCGCGCCCTCGCCGGGCGCGTCCTTCTCCGCCCGGTCGGCCCGCTCGGAGAGGGACAGGTCGATGTTCTCCACGGCGATGGAGCCGGTCCTGTCGAGGTCCAGCGCCCGCAGCGCGCCGATCAGTTCGTCGCCCGCCTCGCGTGCCACGTCGCACATCACGACGTCGCCAGCGGGGTCGCGGGCGGCACCCGTCATGACGACGAGGTGGGTGGTGCCGACCGTGTCCTCGATCAGGCGCACCACCTCCTCGGTCCGGCCGGACGGGGTGATCAGGCGCAGATGCAGCATGCCCGCAGGGTAGCCGGGCCCCGTCGGGCTACAGCTTGCGGAGGCTGAGGCGGCGGACCTTGTGGTCGGCGCCCTTGCGGATGATGAGGGTGGCGCGGCCCCGGGTGGGGGCGATGTTCTCCACCAGGTTGGGCTTGTTGATGGTGCGCCAGAGGGTGCGGGCGTAGTCGAGGGCGTCGTCCTCGGAGACCTGGGTGTACTTGCGGAAGTAGGAGTCGGGCTTCTGGAAGGCGGTCTGGCGGAGCTTCTTGAAGCGGTTGAGGTACCAGCGCTCGATGTCGTCGGCGCCGGCGTCGACGTACACGCTGAAGTCGAAGTAGTCGGCGAGGCCGACGCGGGTGCGGCCGTCGCTGCCGGGCAGGGCGGGCTGCAGGACGTTCAGCCCCTCGACGATGAGGATGTCGGGGCGGCGGACCGTGAGCCGCTGGTCGGGGACGATGTCGTAGATGAGGTGGGAGTAGACGGGGGCCGTCACCTCGTCCTTGCCGGCCTTGATGTCGGCGACGAAACGGGTCAGGGCCCGGCGGTCGTAGGACTCGGGGAAGCCCTTGCGGGAGACCAGGCCGCGTTCCTGGAGGTCCTTCATGGGGAGCAGGAAGCCGTCGGTGGTGACCAGCTCCACGCGTGGGTGTTCGGGCCAGCGGGCGAGGAGGGCCTGGAGGAGACGGGCGACGGTGGACTTGCCGACGGCCACGGAACCGGCGACGCCTATGACGAACGGGGTGCCCGACTGGGAGCCCTGCTCGCCCAGGAAGGTGTTGAGGGCACCGCGCAGGCCGTCGGTGGCGCCGATGTAGAGGTTGAGGAGCCGGGACAGCGGCAGATAGATGTCCCGGACCTCGTCGAGGTCGATGACATCGCCCAGGCCGCGCAGCTTTTCGACCTCCTCGGCGTTGAGGGGGAGCGGCGTCTTTTCGCGCAGCGCGCTCCACTCGGCTCGGGTGAGGTCGACGTAGGGAGTCGCCTCCGGCCTGGGCCGGTGGGCGCTCCGCGGCAACGAGGAGACCGGTGAGATCACAGTCCATTGTTAACGGAGTTTGAACAGGGTGACGGGGTGGGGTCCGTCACGCCGGGGGGCACGGTAGAGCATCCACCTCTCACTGTGGGTGAAAAGTGACGAAGGTATGGACCTGGGGTGGGGGTGGGACTAGCGTCCGGGCCGCCGGGAGGGAGCCGCCTTCCGGCCGACCCCGGGCTGTGAGCCCGGGGGAATCGAGGTTGTCTGATGCCTTTTGGTGTACCTCTGCGGATGCGGGACGCCGTTCGGCGGAGGGCCGGCCGCGGTGACGCGGAGCTGGCCGGGCAGGTGTGCAGCGAGCTCTCGGTGGATCTGCCGGACGAGGATCTGGGCGAGTGTCTCTCCGACGCGATGGACATGTACCGGATGGGGAGCAAGCCCCGGTGCGAGGAGGCCGAGTACCTGGGGATGGTGCGGGAGGCGATCGAGCGGATCGAGGAGGGGAGTTGAAGGGCTGAGCCGGTCGTGGGGCGGGCCGGTCGGGGCGCGGACCGGTCGTGGGGCGGGTGGTCGGTCGGGGAGAGGGTCGGTCGAGGAGAGGGTCGGTCGAGGAAAGGGTGGCGGTGGGCGTCAGGCCGTGATGTCCCGCCAGGCCGCCGGGATCGACTCCGCCACGTCATGGGCGCCCGCCGGGGCGCCGTCGGCGGCGTAGCGGCCCGCCAGACCGTGCACGTACGCCGCCGCGCTCGCCGCGTCCAGAGGGGAGAGCCCCGCGGCGAGGAGCGAGCCCGCCAGGCCCGAGAGGACGTCACCGCTGCCCGCGGTGGCGAGCCAGGGCGTGCCGGTGGCGTTGACACGGACCGGCGTGCCGGGGTCCGGGGTCGCGATCAGGGTGGTGGAGCCCTTGAGGAGGACCGTCGCGTCGTAGGCGCGGGCCAGGTCGCGTACGGCGGTGAGGCGGGACGCCTCGACCTCCTCGCGGGAGATGCCGAGCAGGGCCGCGGCCTCGCCCGCGTGCGGGGTCAGCAGGGTCGGGGCCGTGCGGGTGCGTACGCTCTCGCGGTCGGCGAGGCGGAGGCCGTCGGCGTCGAGGAGGACGGGGACGTCGGTGGAGAGCGCTTCGGCGACGGGGGCCGGGTCGTCGCCGGCTCCGGGGCCGGCGACCCATGCCTGGACGCGGCCCGCCTTCTTCGGGCCCGTGTCCGAGACCAGGGTCTCCGGGAACCGGGCCAGGACCGCGTCGCCGGCCGCGCCGACGTAACGGACCGCGCCCGCGCCGCCGCGCAGGGCACCGGCGACCGCGAGGACCGCCGCGCCCGGGTAGCGGGCCGAGCCCGCCGCGATGCCCACGACCCCCCGGCGGTACTTGTCACTCTCCTGCGACGGGCGGGGGAGGAGGGCGGCCACGTCGGTGTGCTGGAGGGACTCCAGGGCGGGAGTGTCCGGGAGGGTGTCCGCGAGGCCGATGTCGACCAGCCGGACCGAGCCGGCGTACGTGCGGGCCGGGTCGATGAGGAGGCCCGGCTTGTGGGTGCCGAAGGTGACGGTGAGGTCGGCGCGGACGGCTTCGCCGTGCACCTCGCCGGTGTCCGCCTCGATGCCGCTCGGGAGGTCCACGGCGACGACGGTGGCGGGGGAGGCGGCGACCAGGGCGGCCAGGCGGGCCGCTTCCGGGCGCAGGCCGCCCTTGCCGCCGATGCCGACGACGCCGTCCAGGACGAGGCCGGCGCGGCGGATGTGGGCGTCGGCGGCGGTGGGGGTGGCGGTGGTGCCGCCTGCCCGGAGGAGGGCGTGCAGGGCGGCCGGGTGGGTGCGGTCGGGGGCGAGGAGTACGGCGGTCACTCCCGCGCCCCGCCGTGCCAGGCGGGCGCCGGCGTACAGCGCGTCGCCGCCGTTGTCGCCGCTGCCGGTGAGGACGACGACGCGGCTGCCGTAGACGCGGCGGGGGAGGATGTCGGCGCAGGCGGCGGCCAGGCCCGCGGCCGCGCGCTGCATCAGGGCGCCGTCGGGGAGGCGGGCCATGAGGGTGCGTTCGGCTGTGCGGACGGTTTCTACGCGGTGGGCTGAGCGCATGGGGACGAGTCTGCCTTGTGTGGGGTGCGGGTGGGGTGCGTTGTCGGGTGCGGGTGCGTGGGGCTTCTCGCGCAGTTCCCCGCGCCCCTGAAAGACACAGGCCCTGCGGGCCTGAAAAGCCTGGGGCGCAGCCCGGCTTTTCAGGGGCGCGGGGAACTGCGCGACCAGCCCCCACCCACCCGCACCCGACAGCGCACCCACCTCCCCTCACCCCTCCGCGATCACCACCGCCGACGCCACCCCCGCGTCATGGCTCAGGGAGATGTGCCAGGACGTGACGCCCAGCGCGGAGGCGCGGGACGCCACCGTGCCGGACACCCGCAGGCGCGGTTGGCCGGAGGGCTCCACATAGACCTCCGCGTCGGTCCAGCGCAGCCCGCTGGGCGCGCCGAGGGCCTTCGCGAGGGCCTCCTTCGCGGCGAAGCGGGCCGCGAGGGAGGCGACGCCCCGGCGTTCCCCGCTGGGCAGCAGCAGTTCGCTCGGGAGGAAGAGACGGTCGGCCAGACTGGGCGTGCGCTCCAGCGAGGCGCGGAAACGGTCGATCTCGGCGACGTCGATGCCGACTCCGATGATGGGCATGATCCGCACCCTACGGTGGACGCGGCGCCTCTCACTCCACGGTCACGGACTTCGCCAGGTTCCGCGGCTGGTCCACCTCGTTGCCCCGGGCGGTGGCCAGTTCGCACGCGAAGACCTGGAGGGGGACGGTGGCGACCAGCGGTTGCAGCAGGGTCGGGGTCACCGGGATGCGGATCAGGTGGTCGGCGTACGGGACGACCGCCTCGTCGCCCTCCTCCGCGATGACGATGGTGCGGGCGCCGCGCGCGCGGATCTCCTGGATGTTGGAGACGATCTTGTCGTGCAGGAGGGAGCGGCCCGCGGGGGAGGGGACCACGACGACCACCGGCAGGTCCTCCTCGATCAGCGCGATCGGGCCGTGTTTCAGCTCGCCCGCCGCGAAGCCCTCCGCGTGCATGTAGGCCAGCTCCTTGAGCTTCAGGGCGCCCTCCAGGGCCACCGGATAGCCCACGTGCCGGCCCAGGAACAGGACCGTGTCCTTGCCGGCGAGGGTGCGCGCCAGCTCCCGTACCGGCTCCATCGTCTCCAGGACCCGCTCCACCTCGCAGGAGATGCGGGAGAGGTCGCGGACCACCGCCCGGATCTCGTCGCCCCACTTCGTGCCGCGCACCTGGCCGAGATAGAGGGCGACGAGGTAGCAGGCCACCAGCTGGGTCAGGAACGCCTTCGTGGAGGCGACGGCCACCTCGGGGCCCGCGTGGGTGTAGAGGACCGCGTCGGACTCGCGGGGGATCGTCGAGCCGTTGGTGTTGCAGATGGCGAGGACCCGGGCGCCCTGTTCGCGGGCGTGCCGCAGGGCCATCAGCGTGTCCATGGTCTCGCCGGACTGGGAGATGGCGACGACCAGGGTGTGCGGGCCGAGGATCGGGTCCCGGTAGCGGAACTCGCTCGCCAGCTCCACCTCGCAGGGGATCCGCGTCCAGTGCTCGATGGCGTACTTGGCGATCAGGCCGGCGTGGAAGGCCGTACCGCACGCGACGATGACGACCTTGTCCAGCTCGCGCAGCTCCGCGTCGCGGATGCGGACCTCGTCCAGGCTCAGGGTGCCCGCCGCGTCGATACGGCCGAGGAGGGTGTCCGCGACCGCCTTGGGCTGCTCGGCGATCTCCTTGAGCATGAAGTAGTCGTAGCCGCCCTTCTCGGCCGCCGACGCGTCCCAGTCGACGTGGTAGGAGCGGACCTCGGCGGGGCGGCCGTCGAACGTCGTGACCGTGACGCCGTCGCGGCGCAGCTCGACCACCTGGTCCTGGCCCAGCTCGATCGCCGAGCGGGTGTGGGCGATGAACGCGGCCACGTCCGAGGCGAGGAACGCCTCGCCCTCGCCGACCCCGACGACCAGCGGCGAGTTCCGGCGGGCGCCCACGACCACGTCCGGCGCGTCCGCGTGCACCGCGACCAGCGTGAACGCCCCCTCCAGCCGGCGGCACACCAGGCGCATGGCCTCCGCGAGGTCGTCGCACGAGGAGAACTCCTCGGCGAGCAGATGGGCGACGACCTCGGTGTCCGTCTCGGAGAGCAGGTCGTGGCCGCGTCCCGCCAGTTCGGCCCGCAGCGCGGCGAAGTTCTCGATGATGCCGTTGTGGACGACGGCGACCCGGCCCGCGTTGTCCAGGTGCGGGTGGGCGTTGGCGTCGGTGGGGCCGCCGTGGGTGGCCCAGCGGGTGTGGCCGAGGCCGGTCGATCCGGTCGGCAGCGGGCGGCCGACCAGCTCCTTCTCCAAGTTGACCAGCTTCCCCGCCTTCTTCGCGGCGGCCAGGCCCCCGTCGGCGAGGACCGCCACGCCCGCGGAGTCGTACCCCCGGTACTCCAGCCGCCTCAGCCCGGCCAGGACCACGTCGAGCGCGGACTGTGCGCCGACGTATCCCACGATTCCGCACATATCAACCCCTGTGTCGTACCGCTCGCGACCTGTCGTGTGCCAAGGGTGACTGTACGTGACGCCGGTGGTGTCCGGTGAGCCCGCATATCGGGTGACTTCCTCCGCGCATATCGGGTGACCGTACGCGCGGCGACCTCACCCGGGCGAGTGCGGCACGTATGGCTGATCACATGACGAGCCGACATATGACGAGCGGGCGGCCGAGGTTGCGGACCCTGGCCGTGTGCCTCGCCCTGTTCCCCGCCCTGGTGACCGCGCTCCCCGCCGACGCCAACGCCGCCGCGGCTCCCCGCGTGCCGCTCCGCTCCGCCGTTCCGTCCGGCGACGGCCCCCTCGTCCCGGGTGTGCCGCCCGGCCCGCACCAGCCCTGGCAGATCGACACGCCGGACCAGGCGCTCCCGCCCCGGGTGTACGCGCCCGGCGCGGCGGAGGACGCGGTGGAGCCGAGGCGCGCGGCGGCCGGGACGTACGACCTCATCGAGTACGTGCCGCTCGGCGAGGCCCAGGCGTTCGCCGCGGCCGCCGTCACCTGTACGAAGCTGGTGGGGCCCTACCAGCGGCAGGTCGAGCGGTATCTGCGGCGGAAGGTGGACGGGAAGCAGTCGCGGGCCGACTGTCTGGCGATCCGGGCGTTCCAGATCAAGCAGCGCATCAAGCCGGCGATCGGCTTCGCGGGGCCGGTGACCTGGGCGCGGATGCAGCTGCTGGCCGCCCGCAAGAACCCCAACGCGGCCGGGAAGTGCCCGGTGCGGACGTACCGCGTGGCGTGCGTGGATCTGTCGCGGCAGCTGACCTGGGTGCAGAAGGGGAAGAAGGTGGTGTTCGGGCCGGTGCCGATGCGCAGCGGGCGGAAGGCGTACCCGACCAGGGCGGGGTGGCACAAGGTGTACTGGAAGCACAAGAACCACTGGTCGACGCTCTACAACACGCCTATGCCGTACAGCCAGTTCTTCAGCGGCGGACAGGCGTTCCACGCCGTCTACGGGTCCCTCTACACGGAGATCGGGTCCATGGGCTGTGTGAACCTGCGGGGACGCGCGGACGCTGTGGGGGGTGCTGAAGACGAAGGACCGGGTCTTCGTGTGGGGGAAGCGGCCGGGGAAGTGAGGCGGGCGCGGGCGGGGTCGTTCGTACGTCAGGGGCCGCGCCCGTTCGAAGGGGACGTCCGTGGCTCTGAGACACTGGGGCTGACATGAGTGAGACAGCACCTCTGCGGAGCGCGCCCCTGCGGGCCCGTGCCGAGATCGATCTGGATGCCCTGCGGGCCAATGTGCGGACCCTGCGCGCGCGGGCGGCGGGTGCCGAACTGATGGCCGTCGTCAAGTCCGACGCGTACGGCCACGGGGCCGTCCGGTGTGCCCGGGCCGCCGTCGAGGCCGGCGCGACC
Source organism: Streptomyces sp. VNUA24 (assembly GCF_029167005.1). Classification (NCBI taxonomy): domain Bacteria; kingdom Bacillati; phylum Actinomycetota; class Actinomycetes; order Kitasatosporales; family Streptomycetaceae; genus Streptomyces; species Streptomyces sp. VNUA24. The sequence goes on along the minus strand of NZ_CP119143.1, from coordinate 4,664,999 downwards.
TGGCTCGGGACGGCCACGCCGGAGGAGGCGCTGGCGCTGCGGGCGGCGGGTCTGTCCGGGCGGCTGATGTGCTGGCTGTGGGCGCCGGGCGGACCCTGGCGCGAGGCGGTCGAGGCCGACATCGACGTCGCGGTCAGCGGGCTGTGGGCGCTGCGGGAGGTCACCGAGGCCGCCCGCGCCGCCGGACTGCGCGCGCGGGTGCAGCTCAAGGCCGACACCGGGCTCGGACGCAACGGCTGCGCGCCCGGCGACTGGCCGGAACTCGTCACCGAGGCGTTGCGGGCCGAGGCCGAGGGGCTGGTGAAGGTCACCGGACTCTGGTCGCACTTCGCCTGCGCCGACGAGCCCGGTCACCCCTCCATCGAGGCCCAGCTCACCCGCTTCCGCGACATGGTCGCCCACGCCGAGGAGCAGGGCGTCCGCCCCGAGGTGCGGCACATCGCCAACTCCCCGGCCACGCTCACCCTTCCGGACGCGCACTTCGACCTCGTCCGGACGGGCATCGCGGTCTACGGCGTCTCGCCCAGCCCGGAGCTGGGCAGCGCGGCCGACCTCGGGCTGCGACCCGTCATGCGGCTCAGCGCCTCCCTCGCGCTGGTCAAGCACGTCCCCGCCGGCCACGGTGTCAGCTACGGCCACCACTACGTCACGCCCGGCGCCACCACCCTCGGCCTGGTCCCCGTCGGCTACGCGGACGGCATCCCCCGGCACGCCTCCGGCACCGGGCCCGTCCTCGTCGGCGGCAAGTGGCGGACGGTCGCGGGCCGGGTCGCCATGGACCAGTTCGTCGTCGACCTCGGCGGGGACGAACCCGTCGCCGGGGACGAGGTCGTGCTGTTCGGGGCCGGTGACCGGGGCGAGCCGACCGCCGAGGACTGGGCGCAGGCGGCCGGGACCATCGCGTACGAGATCGTGACGCGCATCGGAACCCGTGTCCCGCGCGTCTACGTCGATACGGGTGAATGACCGGGCGCGTGCGGCCACGCGCGCGGCCCCCGAGGATGTGATCACGGGTGTCCGGCGCGGGCGCGCCGGGTGTGAACCGGGGTGTGATCCGGGGCACGTCCGGGCACGGGCATGAGCGGGCGGCCCCCGAACACGAGTAAGTGAAAGACGTACAGGACTGGACACTCCGTACGGATGTGCGGAGCGACAGCGACAGTGGTGGCGGGACCGGCAGCGGGACCGGACGTCGGCGAAGAGGAGCGGGACGTGAGCGAGAGCAGCGCGGAGGCCGTGGAGGCCGTCGCGAGCGCGGCCGCCGCCTCGGCCGCGTCCGGTGACGGCATCTGGCGCAGAGCGGGTGTCGCGGGGGCGGCGATAGGCGTGGTCGCGGCGGGCGCGGCGGCGGGCGTCGCCATAGAGCGGCTCACCGTCGGACGCGGCATGCGCCGCAAGGCCCAGCTCGCGCTCGACTCCACCGGCCCGTACGGGACGCTGCGCGGCACCCCCGGCAAGGCGTACGCCGACGACGGCACCGAGCTGTACTACGAGGTCGACGACGTCGAGCCCGAGGCCGGGCTCTCGCCCCGCAGACGCCGCCTCTTCGGCCGCAAGGCCCCCGCCCCGGTCACCGTCGTCTTCAGCCACGGCTACTGCCTCAACCAGGACTCCTGGCACTTCCAGCGGGCCGCGCTGCGCGGGGTCGTGCGGACCGTGCACTGGGACCAGCGCAGCCACGGCCGCTCCGGCCGGGGCGTGGCCCAGGTGAGGGACGGTCAGCCGGTCGCCATCGACCAGCTCGGGCGCGACCTGCGGGCCGTCATCGACGCGGCCGTGCCCGAGGGGCCCATCGTGCTCGTCGGGCACTCCATGGGCGGGATGACCGTCATGGCGCTGGCCGCGCACAGCCCCGAGCTGATCCGCGAGCGGGTCGTGGCCGTCGCTCTGGTCGGTACGTCCTCGGGGCGGCTCGGCGAGGTCAACTTCGGGCTGCCGGTCGCGGGCGTCAACGCGGTGCGGCGGGTGCTGCCCGGGGTGCTGAAGGCGCTGGGGCAGCAGGCGGCGCTGGTGGAGCGGGGGCGGCGGGCGACCGCCGATCTGTTCGCCGGGATCATCAAGCGGTACTCGTTCGCCTCGCGGGACGTCGACCCGGCGGTCGCGCGGTTCGCCGAACGGATGATCGAGGGCACGCCCATCGACGTGGTCGCCGAGTTCTATCCGGCGTTCACCGAGCACGACAAGACCGAGGCGCTCGTGGCCTTCGCGGAGCTGCCGGTGCTCGTGCTGGCCGGGGTGAAGGACCTCGTCACGCCGAGCGAGCACAGCGAGGCCATCGCCGATCTGCTGCCGGACGCGGAGCTGGTGCTCGTGCCGGACGCCGGGCATCTGGTGATGCTGGAGCACCCCGAGGTGGTGACCGACCGGCTCGCGGACCTGCTCACCCGGGCGGGGGCCGTGCCGGCGGGGGCTACCGTTACTGGTTATGGAAGCGCCAGCAGCACCGCACGCCCCGGGTGAGTCCGGGCCGTCCCTGCGGATCACCGTCCATTCACCCGACCAGATGCTGGAGCTGGGCCGTCGCCTGGCCAAGCTCCTGCGCGCGGGCGATCTCGTGATGCTCAACGGGGAGTTGGGCGCCGGGAAGACCACCCTCACCCGGGGGCTCGGGGAGGGGCTGGAGGTGCGGGGAGCGGTCACCTCGCCGACCTTCGTCATCGCCCGGGTGCATCCCTCGCTGGTGGCGGGGCCGCCGCTCGTCCACGTCGACGCGTACCGCCTGGGCGGCGGGCTCGACGAGATGGAGGACCTCGACCTCGACGTCTCCCTGCCCGATTCGGTGATCGTGGTGGAGTGGGGCGAGGGGAAGGTCGAGGAGCTGACGGACGACCGGCTGAGCGTCGTCATCCACCGGGCCGTCGGGGACACCACGGACGAGGTACGGCTGGTGACCGTCACCGGGCTGGGTGAACGGTGGGCGTCGGTGGAGCTGGGTGTGCTCTCGGCGTGACGCTCCGCGTTTGCGCTCCGCGTTTGCGCTCCGCTGGGTGGGGCGGGGGGTTCCGACGGGGTGTCGGTAAGTGTTGCGCGGGGTGTCCTCGGCGTGGTCACATGGGGACAGTTCTTGGTTAGGTGTACCTAACCTGGCTCGCCCGGCACCAGGAGGCGTCCATGTCGACAGCGGAACACAGGCCGAGGCCGTCCTTCTCCGGGGCGGGCGGGGTGTCGATGCGGGACCTTCTGGCTTCGTGTGCGGCGGCGCGGGCTGTCTCGACACCGCCGTCTGCGCCGCCTGTGGCTCCGCCGGTCAAGGGGGAGGGGCGGCGCGGGGTGGGTGAGCGGCGTCCCAGGGCTGCGGCGTAGCGCTCCGGGTGGGGTGGTCTCGGTGCGTGCGCGGCTGCGGGTGGGTGGGGGCTGGTCGCGCAGTTCCCCGCGCCCCTGAAATGACCGGCGATTCCGCTGGCCGGTGACTAGGAGAGCGCTCGGCTGCCCTCGCCCCTGGAATGACCGGCGGTGCCCCTGGCCGGTGGCTAAGAAGGCGCCCGGCTGCCCGCGCCCTGAAAAGACCGGCGATTCCGCTGGCCGGTGACCAAGAAAGCGCCCGGCTGCCCGCGCCGCTGAAAAGACCGGCGGTGCCCCTGGTCGGTGACTAAGAGGGCGCTCGGCCACCAGCAGTTCCCCGCGCCCCTGGAAGTGACCGGCGATTCCGCTGGTCGGTGACCAAGAAAGCACCCGGCTGCCATCGGAACCCCAGGTGACCAGCAGTCCCCCGGCGGCCACGTCGGACCCCTACTTGACCACGACCACCTTTGTGCCGATGCCCGCGAACAGCCACATCGCCTTGCCGTCCTTGCGGGACTCGCGGATGCCGCCCGTCTTGGTGGCGGGGTCCGGTTCGGGGGTGGAGCCGTCCACCGCCGCGCTGAAGCCGATGGAGACGCCGTCGACCGTGGCGAAGCGGACGACGTTCTCGATGGGGGTGCCGTCGGAGCCGGTGACGGCGGCGGAGCGGGACGAGACCGTGTAGGTCGCGGGGGTGGGGTCGACCGTGCTGGGGGTGACCTCGAACGTGCGGGTGACCTTCTCGTTGGCGCCGACCAGCCAGACGCGGTCGCCGTCCAGGGAGTAGACGACGCGTTCGCCGGTGCCCGAGCCCTCGGGAAGGAGCTTCTCCGTGTCCTTCTTCCGCTCACCGGGAGCCTTGGACTTCGGAAGTGCCGAGGACTTGGAGGGAGACGGCTTCCCGAGGTCGTCGGGCACGTGCGCCGACGCCTGATAGGCGAGGAAACCGACTGCGGCGACCGCCGCCGCGGTGAGCCCGGCCACGAATACCGAGCTGCTGCTGGCCACCTTCTGAGTCCACCTCTCGTACCCACGTACGCCTTTGAAGCACGTCTGTGCTGTGACGGTAGCAGCAGAGGGGACGTGTACCGGGTCGGCCGTGGCCCGGCCCGAAGCGCCGTAGGCTGTTTGCGTGCTCTTGCTCGCTCTGGATACCGCCACCCCCGCCGTCACCGTCGCGCTGCACGACGGGACGGACGTCGTCGCCGCGTCGAGCCAGGTGGACGCGCGACGCCACGGGGAACTGCTGCTGCCCGCCGTCGACCGGGTTCTCGCCGAGGCGGGCACCCGCCTCGACGCCGTCACCGGCATCGTCGTGGGCATCGGCCCCGGCCCGTACACCGGGCTGCGCGTCGGCCTCATGACCGCCGACACCTTCGGCCTCGTCCTCGGGGTCCCCGTCCACGGCCTGTGCACCCTCGACGGACTCGCGTACGCGGCCGGTGCCGAGGGCACGGTCGAGGGGCCGTTCGTGGTGGCCACCGACGCCCGGCGCAAGGAGGTGTACTGGGCGCGGTACGCGGACCCGCGGACGAGAACCACCGAACCCGCCGTCGACCGGCCCGCCGACATCGCCGACACCGTGGCCGGACTGCCCGCCGTCGGGGCCGGCGCGGTCCTCTACCCCGACGTCTTCCCGGACGCCCGCGGGCCCGAGCTCGTCTCCGCGGCCGCCCTCGCGGCGCTGGCCGCCGAGCGGCTGGCCTCGGGCGCGGAACTGGAGGCGCCCCGGCCGCTGTACCTGCGGCGGCCCGACGCCCAGGTGCCCAAGAACTACAAGGTGGTCACCCCCAAGTGACGACCCCGGTGCTGCGCGAGATGCGCTGGTGGGACATCGAGCCCGTCCTGGAGCTGGAGAAGGACCTCTTCCCGGAGGACGCCTGGTCCCGCGGCATGTTCTGGTCGGACCTCGCCCACGCGCGCGGACCCCACGCGACCCGGCGGTACTACGTCGCCGAGGAGGCCGGAGGTGACGGCGGCAGGCGGATCATCGGCTACGGGGGCCTGGCCTCCGCCGGGGACACCGCCGACGTACAGACCATCGCCGTCGCCCGTGAACACTGGGGCACCGGCCTCGGCGCGCTGATCCTCACCGAGCTGCTGCGGGCCGCCACCTCCTTCGAGTGCGCCCAGGTGATGCTCGAATGCCGGGTCGACAACGTCCGCGCCCAGAAGCTCTACGAACGCTTCGGCTTCGAGGCGATCGGCTTCCGCCGCGGCTACTACCAGCCGGGGAACGTGGACGCCCTCGTCATGCGCCTCAACGACCCTTCCGCATCCGTACAAGGAACCGAGATCAATGGCTAGGCATAGGGCTAGGGATGGCAAGGTCAATGGCTGACGAACCGCTGGTCCTGGGGATCGAGACCTCCTGCGACGAGACCGGTGTCGGCGTCGTGCGCGGCACGACCCTGCTGGCCGACGCGATCGCGTCGAGTGTCGACGAGCACGCCCGCTTCGGCGGGGTGGTCCCCGAGGTCGCCTCCCGCGCGCACCTGGAGGCGATGGTGCCGACCATCGACCGCGCGCTGAAGGAAGCGGGCGTGAGCCCGAAGGACCTCGACGGCATCGCCGTCACCGCCGGGCCGGGCCTCGCCGGCGCGCTGCTGGTGGGCGTCTCGGCGGCCAAGGCGTACGCGTACGCGCTCGGCAAGCCGCTCTACGGCGTCAACCACCTCGCCTCCCACATCTGCGTCGACCAGCTGGAGCACGGGGCACTGCCCGAGCCGACGATGGCGCTGCTGGTGTCCGGCGGCCACTCGTCGCTGCTGCTCTCCACGGACATCACCTCGGACGTACGGCCGATGGGCGCGACCATCGACGACGCGGCGGGCGAGGCTTTCGACAAGATCGCGCGCGTGCTGAACCTGGGCTTCCCGGGCGGTCCCGTCATCGACCGGTACGCGCGCGAGGGCGACCCGACGGCGATCGCGTTCCCGCGCGGTCTCACCGGTCCGCGCGACCCGGCCTACGACTTCTCCTTCTCCGGGCTGAAAACGGCCGTGGCCCGCTGGATCGAGGCGAAGCGGGCGGCCGGCGAGGAGGTGCCGGTGCGGGACGTGTCGGCGTCCTTCCAGGAGGCCGTCGTGGACGTGCTGACCCGCAAGGCCGTGCGCGCGTGCAAGGACGAGGGCGTCGACCACCTGATGATCGGCGGCGGCGTGGCCGCCAACTCCCGGCTGCGGGCGCTGGCGCAGGAGCGCTGCGAGAAGGCGGGCATCCGGCTCCGGGTACCGCGCCCGAAGCTCTGCACGGACAACGGCGCGATGGTCGCGGCCCTCGGCGCGGAGATGGTCGCCCGCAACCGTCCCGCCTCCAGCTGGGACCTCTCCGCCGACTCCTCCCTCCCGGTGACCGAACCGCACGTGCCGGGACACCACCACGACCACGACCACGATCACGTGCACGAGGTGAGCAAGGAGAACCTCTACTCGTGACCGTCGCGCTGATGTGGGAGGCGCGGGCGGTGGAGGGCCGGGGCTCCGAACTGCTCGCCTGGGCGCGGGCCCAGGAGCTTCCCGTACGGCCGCTGCGGCGCGAGACGCTGCGCGCGCCCCAGGACCGGGTGCTCGTCATCACCTGGTGGGACGCGGAGTACGACGCCGAGCTGCCCGAACTGCCCGAGCCCGGCGCGGAGTTGGTCAGCCGGGCGGTCCACCGGTGGCGGTTCGAGTCGCTGGACGGCTGAGGCGGCGGTAGCGGCGTTCACCGAGCCGGTCCAGGGCGGGGAAGCCGAGGGCGAGACAGAGCAGCGGCACGCCCCCGACCAGGAGCCAGGTGTGGGGCGGCCGGTCGGTGAACGCCATCCCCATGTCGACCACGAGCATGACGCCCGCGACGACCAGGCTCGCGATCACCGCCCGCCGCGCCGCCGTGCGCCGCCGCGCCCCTCGCGCGATGCGCGCCTCCACCTCCGGCCGCTCCTCGGCCGAGGTGAGCCCGAGCCGCAGGGCGGTGGCGTACAGGTCGGCGACCTCGGCGATCGGGTCGGCCAGCTGGTACTCGTCGAGGTGGGGGAGGCGGGCCCGGCGCCCGTCGAAGGCGTAGAGGTACCCCGACCAGCGGGGGACGCCGCCCTTGTTGTCCTCGACCCGGATGCCGTAGACGTCCGGCCACGCCCAGTGGCGCGTGCGCAGCGGTCCCCGGACGGTGATCCCGTCGGCCGTGACCGACGTCCGCGCCCGCCACTGCTCCAGCACCACCCGGCTCACCGTGGCCGCCCAGGCTGCCACGGCCAGCACGTTCCAGCCCGACGGGCCGAGCGTCGCCATCGCGTGCAGCGCGCTCGCGATGATCAGCGCCGCCGCGACCAGCGTGGTGAGGAAGGCCGGCGGTACTCTGCGCCGTCTTCGGTACTCCCGTTCGATGCCGTCGTCCACCGCGCCGTTATAGCCGCCCTCGGTGAACGTGGGGTAAGGGTGCCCCTCGCGCGTACGGAACGGGGAGTACGCGGCTGTTCGATGGACAGTACCGTGATCGTGCGGTCACTCTGGGTCGATGGTGCACGGTGTGGAGTGGGCGGCGCAGGGGCCGGGCGGTGAGCCCGAGTCGTCGGACAGCATGCGGGCGTTCGGGGCGGTGGTGCGGGCGCTGCGCGAGCATGCGGGGGTGAGCCGGGAGGAGTTCGGGGCGCTCGTCCATCTGTCCCGGCATTCTGTCGCCTCCATCGAGCTGGGGCGACGGCTCGCGGACCAGCGGTTCGTGGAACTGGCGGAGGAGGCCACGGGCGGCACGGGGGCGGTGCGGGGCGCTTTCCAACACATGGCTCGACAGCCGGGGTTGGCGGCTTGGTTCAGGACGTGGGCGAGGTTGGAGCAGGAGGCCGCCGTTCTGGATACGTACGAGTGCAGGCTTGTGCCGGGCCTGTTGCAGCCGGAGTCGTACGTCCGGGCGGTCTTCGAGAACGCGGTCCCGCCCCTCACCGACGGCGAGTTGGACACGCAGGTGGCTGTCCGGATGGAGCGACAGCAACTGTTGCGGGAGCGCCCCAACACCTCGTTCAGCTTCATCATCGAAGAGAGCGTGCTCCTGCGGGGGTTGGGTGGCCAGGAAGTGACGCGCTGCCTCTTGGACTACTTGCTGGAGTGCGCCGCGTTGCGTAACGCGAGCCTTCAGATCATGCCGTTGAAGCGCACGCAGCATGCCAGTCTGTCGGGGCCGCTCCAACTGGTGGAGACACCGGACGGGCGGCGGCTCGCCTATGCCGAAGGGCACATGAACGGTCGGCTCATCGCTGACGCGAAGGACGTGGCTCTCCTCAACCAGCGTTATGCGAAACTGCGGTCGCAGGCTCTCACTCCGGAAGACTCCGTGAGCTTGCTGGAGCGACTGCGAGGAACCCTATGACTACCGCCGAACTCGCTTGGTTCAAGTCCAGCTACAGCACGGACCAGGGTGACAGCTGCATCGAAGTCGCCCTGGAGTGGCACAGGTCCACCTACAGTGGCACCCAGGGTGACAACTGCATAGAGGTCGCCCCCACCCCCACCACCATCCACATCCGGGACTCCAAAGACACCACCCGCCCCCACCTCGGCCTCGGCCCCGCCGCCTGGGCCGCGTTCGTCGTGCACGCGGCGGCCCAGGCGGACTGAACCGCAGACCTCAGCTCTCTGCGGCCCGGACCTCCGTCTCGCAATGCAGCCGGCGGTCCGGGCCGACCTCCCGTACCGGGCCCTCCACCGTCAGCGCGGCGCGGTGGCGGATGTCCGTGCTGGACGCGCCCAGGCGCAGTTCCAGGGCACCCGGTTCCACCACGAGCCGTCCCGAGCGGTCCGCGAAGCACGAGACGTCGGGGTGGAAGCGGAACGTGACCCGCGAGGCATCCCCGGGCCCCAACTCCAGCCGCTGGTAGGCGATCAGACGCGTGTCGGGGCGCGTCACCGAGGCCACCGGGTCGTGCAGGTACAGCTGGACCACCTCCGCACCCGCCCGCTCACCCGTGTTGCGGACGGTCACCGACACGTCGTACCCCTCGTTCTCGAAGTCCGTCCATGCGAACGTCGTGTACGACAGGCCGTGCCCGAAGGGGTACAGCGGGGTCGGGTCGATGCTGCTCGCGCCGCCGAGCAGGCCCATGGGCGGCTGGAGGTACGTCCACGGCTGGCCGCCGGGGCGGTCGGGGACGCTGACCGGGAGGCGGCCGGAGGGGGAGACGCGGCCCGACAGCACGCCCGCCACCGACGGGCCGCCCTCCTCCCCGGGGAAGAACGCCTGCACGGTGGCCGCCAGACGGCCGTTCCAGCGGCCCAGCGCGTAGGGGCGGCCGGTCAGCAGGAGCAGGACCACCGGGGTGCCCGTGGCGACCAGCGCGTCCAGCAGCTTCGCCTGGACGCCCGGCAGCCGGAGGTCCTCCGCATCGCAGCCCTCGCCGGAGGTGCCCCGGCCGAAGAGTGCGGCGCGGTCGCCGAGGACCGCCACGCAGACGTCGGCCTCGGAGGCACGGGCGACCGCCTCGGGGAACCCGCCGGTGTCGGTGCCGTCGACCGTGCTGCCGGCGGCGTACGTGATCTTCGCGTCGGGGAGTTCCGTGCGCAGGGACGCAAGGACGGTCGGGATCTCGATGCCGAGGGCGGTGCCGGGGTGGGCGGGCAGGACGTGGGACGGGAAGGAGTAGCAGCCCAGCATGGCGAGCGGGTCGTCGGCGCGGGGGCCCACGACCGCGATCCGCAGGTCGGGGGCGAGCGGCAGCACGCCGCCGGGGTTGTCCAGCAGGACCACCGACTCCTCGGCCAGGCGGCGGGCCAGGGCGCGGTTGCGCGGGGGGTCGAGGTCCGCGGCGGCGGTGGCCGGCTCGGGGGTCCAGCCCTCGTCCAGGAGGCCCAGTTCGCACTTCTGGAGCAGGACGCGGCGCGCGGCGAGGTCCACCAGGGACTCGGGGATCTCGCCCGTCTTCACGGCCTCGATCAGGGGCTCGCCGTAGCAGCGCAGGCTCGGCAGCTCCACGTCGACGCCGGCGGCCAGCGCGGCGTGCGCGGCCTCGGCGCGGCTGCCCGCCACGCGGTGGTTGGTCTCCAGGAAGCCGATGGCGAAGTAGTCGGAGACGACGGTGCCGGTGAAGCCCCAGTCGTCGCGCAGGACTTCGGTGAGCAGGCGCCGGTCGGCCGAGACCGGGACGCCGTCGGTCTCCGTGTACGCGGCCATGACCGAGCGGGCGCCGCCCTCGCGCAGCGCCATCTCGAAGGGCGGCAGGACCACGTCGGCGAACTCGCGGACGCCCGCGCGCACGGGCGCGTGGTTGCGGGCGCCCACTGAGGCGGCGTACCCGGCGAAGTGCTTCAGCGTGGCCACGATCCCGGCCGACTCCAGGCCCCGTACGTACGCCGAGCCGATGGTGCCCACCAGGTACGGGTCCTCGCCCACGGTCTCCTCGACCCGTCCCCAGCGCGGGTCGCGGACGACGTCCAGGACGGGGGACAGGCCCTGGTGGACGCCGACCGACGCCATGTCGTGGCCGATGTTCCGGGCCATCTCCTCGACGAGCGAGGGGTCGAAGGTCGCGCCCCAGGCGAGGGGGACCGGGTACGCCGTGGCGCGCCAGCTGGTGAAACCGGCCAGGCACTCCTCGTGGGCGACGGCCGGGATGCCGAAGCGGTTCGCGGCCATGATGCGGCGCTGGAAGCGGGCCAGCACCTTGGCGCCCTCGGCCGGGTCGAGGGGGGCCGTGCCGAAGACGCGGGTCAGCTGGCCGAGGCCCCGGGTGATCAGCTCGTCGAAGTCGAACGCCTCCGTCATGCCCGCCTCGTCGGGGGCGATGTCCTCACCGTTCGCGTCGTTCTTCACCCACACGCCGTACAGCTGCGCGGTCTTTTCCTCCAGGGTCATCCTGGAGAGCAGGTCGTCGACCCGGGCCGCTGCGGGCAGGGCCGGGTCACGCCAAGGGGTTGTCATGAAACTCCTTCAGGGGTCGGCGAGTTTCAGAAGGTCGCGGGTGCCGAAGCAGGGGGGTCACTTGCCGCCCACGCCCATCAGCCCGCCCACCAGCGCCCGCCGCGCCACCAGGTACACGGCGAAGATCGGGATGCCGGAGAGGACGACCGAGGCGAGCAGGGCGGGGATGTTGACGCCGAACTGGCTGACGTAGTTGAACAGTCCGAGGGTGAGCACGCGGGGGCCGTCGGACTGGGTGAAGATCAGCGGGAAGAGGAAGCCGTTCCACGCCTGCAGCGCGGAGAAGATGACGACCGTGCTGATGCCGCCCTTGGCGAGCGGGATCGTCAGCTGGAAGAGCACCCGCAGAGGTGAGGCGCCGTCCAGGGCCATCGCCTCGTACAGGTCCTCCGAGACGTCCCGCAGGGTGCCGACCAGGACCAGCACGGAGACCGGCATCGCGAAGGCGGCCGTCGGCAGGATGACGGCCAGGAGGGTGTCGTAGAGGTCGAGTTTGGCGATCAGCAGGTACAACGGCACGACCACCGCCTGCGCCGGGATCGCCACGCCCAGGAGGAACAGCCGGAACGCGGCGTTCGACCAGCGGTCCCGGGTGCGGACAGCCACGTACGCGAGCGGGATAGACAGCACCAGGACGATGCCCACGACCGAGACGGCGACGATCACCGTGTTGCTCATCAGATGACCGAAGCCGCTGGTGAGGACGGTGTTGTAGTTGTCGAGGGTCGGGTCGGTGGGAGGCTTGAGGGGGTTGCCCGTCAGGGCCTTGTCCGCGCCCGTGAGCGACGCCGACAGCATCGCGTAGATCGGGATCAGGACGATGACCAGCCAGACGAACGCGCCCAGGCCCGCGACCGGGTTGGCGCGCCGGGTCCAGTGCCGGCGGCGCCGGGGCGACTCCGTGGACGGGCTCCCGTCCGGCTGCCGGGTCCTCGTGGGGCGCGCCAACGTGTCGTGTGACACTCCGTCACATCCCTTCGCGGGTGCTGCGCATGGCGCCGAAGCCCGTCAGCCGGACCAGGACCAGCGAGAGGCCCGTGGCGGCGATGACCAGGAACGACGCGATGGCGCTCGCGTAGCCGAAGTCGTACGTCTTGAAGCCGGCCTCGTACATCAGGTACGGCAGGATCGCGGTGTCCGTGCCGGGGCCGCCCTTGGTGAGGATCAGGACCGTCTCGAAGTACGTCAGGGAGCCGACGACCATCAGGACCGTGGACGTGGTGATCGTGTGCCGCAGCTGCGGCAGCGTGATCGAGAAGAACTGGCGGTAGCGGCCGGCGCCGTCGATGGCGGCGGCCTGGTAGAGGACTTCGGGGATCTGGCGGGCCCCGCCCTGGTAGATCAGGGTGTGGAAGGGGATGAACTGCCAGCCGCCGACGAAGACGATCGCGAGGAACGCGCCGCTCTGCGAGCCCAGGGTGTCCGCCTGGATGATGCCGAAGTTCGGGTCGAGCAGGGCGTAGAACAGGATCGCGATCGCCGTGGAGGAGAGCAGGAACGGCACGAAGAAGACCGCGGACAGGATCGCGCGGTTGCGCTGCCGGCCCGCCGCCCAGACGCCGAGCAGCAGGGCGATGACCGTCTGGAAGACCCAGCTGGCGACCGTCAGGACGACGGTCAGCCACAGGGACTGGGTCATCCGCGGGTCGTCGAGGAGCTTGCGCCAGTTGTCGAGGCCGACCGGCCGCGGGTCGCCCAGACCGTCCCAGCTGGTGAAGGAGAGGTAGAGGGCGAGGGCCATCGGGACGACCGCGAAGAACGTGAAGAACAGGACACCGGGAAGGGCCCAGGCGGCGTGCGGACGGCCGGCGCGGCTCGCGCGGTGCTCCGGCCCCTTCCGCGCCGTCGGCCCCTTTCCCGCCGCCGGGGCCTTCTCGACCGTGACGGTCACTTGAGCCCCTTGCACGCCGTCACGAACTCGCTCGGCGAGGACTTGCCCGCGAACAGCTTGCCGATCTCCGTGTGCATCTTGGTGCCGAGGCCGTCGCCGAGCGCCTGGTCCCAGGAGAGCGTGAAGGCGGGGGCCTTCTGCACCATGTCGTACTGGAACTTCGCGTACTCGGGGTTCGGCGCGGAGCCGAGGAGGGCGGCCGCGTTCGAGGTGGTCGGCACGTCGCCGTTGTCGATCAGGGCCTTCGCGTACGCCTCCGAGGCGCAGTCCTTGAGGAAGCCGACGGCCAGGTCCTTGTTCTTCGTCCGGGCGTTGATGGACCAGTAGTTGGTGGGGTTGCCGACGACGTTGCGGACATCGCCGGTGCCGCCCTCGACGGTCGGGAAGGGGGCCCAGCCGAGATTGCTCTTGGCGAAGTCCGGGAACTTGCCGAGCTGCGTCGAGTACTCCCAGGAGCCCATCAGGTGCATGGCGGCCTTGCCGCGCGCGAAGACCGCGGGGGCGCCGCCGTTGACGTACGACACCGAGGTGAACTTGGAGCCGAAGGCGCCGTCGTCGACGAGTTCCTTGACCAGTTCGGCGGCCCTGAGCATCGCGGGGTCGCCCCAGCCCTCGAAGTCGCCGTCCTGGATGCGCTTGAAGACCTGGGGGCCGCCGAGCCGGTCGACCAGGTACTCCAGCCACATCAGGTTGGGCCACAGGTCGGAGCCGCCGAGGGCGAAGGGGGTGATCCCGGCCTTCTTCAGCTTCGCGTTGTTGTCGAGCAGCTGGTCCCAGGTGGTGGGCGGCTGGAGCTTGTGCTCGGCGAAGACGGACTTGTTGTAGAAGAGGATCACCGGCTGCATGCCGCGCATCGGGATGCCGTAGTGGCGGCCCTTGAGGTCACCGGCCGAGAGCACCGAGGGCAGGAAGCCGTTCTTGAGCACCGGGTCGTCGTCGATGATGTCGGTGAGGTCGACGAGCTTGCCCGCGTCCTCGTACGGCTTGATCGAGCCGCCGCCCCAGTTGAAGAAGATGTCCGGGGCGCTGGGCGAGCCCATCGCCGTGCGGAGCTTGGGGGAGTAGTCGGAGCCGGGGACCTTCTGCAGCTTGACCGTGCCGCCGGCCTTCTTCGCCGCGGCCGACTTGTTGAACCGGTCGACGCTCGCCTGCTGGACCTTCACCGCGTCGTCGCCGTAGACGAACGCCGTGAGCGTCTTGCCGTCCCCGCCGCCGGCTCCACCGCCGGAGCCGCAGGCGGTGAGGCCGGTGCCCAGGCCCGCGGTGAGCAACGAGGCGGAACCGGCACCGAGGAACCAGCGCCTGCTGAACGGCCGGGCGCCCGTGCTCGTACCGGCGGCCTGACCTCTACTCGACTCCATGACAGCACCCTTCGCGAATGTTCAGCCGTTCGACAAGACGAATGTTTCGGATGACACTTCGAATGTTCCGGGAACGTATGGCCGCCGAAAGGGTTCGTCAAGAGGTCGCGCAGGGATACGATCCCGCTCATGAAGCCCGCGAAGCCCGAGGAAATCCAGACAAGAGCACGTGCGTCCCAGTCCACGCAGACCGCGACGCTCGCCGAGATCGCCCGGCAGGCCGGCGTTTCGGCTCCGACTGTTTCGAAGGTGCTCAACGGCCGTGCGGACGTCGCGCCCGCGACCCGCACCCGTGTCGAGGAGCTGCTGCGCGAGTACGGCTACCGCCGCCGGCGCGCCGAGGCGAGCCGGTCACCCCTCATCGACCTGGTCTTCCACGAGCTGGAGAGCGCGTGGGCGATGGAGGTCATCCGGGGAGTCGAGAACGTCGCGCGCGAGGAGGGCCTGAGCGTGGTCCTCTCCGAGAGCGCGGGGAGGCTCACCCCCGGCCGCACCTGGGCCGACCAGGTCGCCGCGCGCCGCCCGCACGGCGTCGTCCTCGTCCTGTCGGGGCTGGACGAGTCCCAGCGCGCCCTGCTCACCAGCCGCTCCATCCCGTTCGTCGTGATGGACCCCGCGGGCGACCCCGGTGACGACGTGCCCTCGATCGGCGCCACCAACTGGCAGGGGGGCCTCGCCGCGACCCGCCATCTCGTCGAACTGGGGCACCGGCGGATCGGTGCCATCAGCGGGCCCTCACGGATGATCTGCAGCCGCGCCCGGGTCGACGGCTACCGGGCCGCGCTGGAGACCGCCGGGCTGCCGGTCGCGGCCGACCTGATCAAGGCCGGGGACTTCCACCACGAGACCGGCTACCGGCTGGGGCTGGAGCTGCTGCGCCGCCCCGACCGCCCCACGGCGGTCTTCGCCGGCAACGACCTCCAGGCCCTCGGTCTCTACGAGGCCGCCCGCGAACTGGGCCTGCGCATCCCGGAGGACCTGAGCGTGGTCGGCTTCGACGACCTGCCGGTCGCCCGCTGGGTGGGCCCCCCGCTGACGACGGTCCGCCAGCCCCTGATGAAGATGGCCGAAGCGGCAGCCCGCCTGGTCCTGGACCTGGGCCGCCAGGACACCCCACCCACGGCGACAAGAGTAGAACTGGCAACCACCTTGGTGGTCCGAAGCAGCACGACCACACCCCCGGCGCCCTGAAGGGGCACGATTCCGGGGGGCGCGGGGAACGCCGCGATCTTTCCAGGGGCGCGGGGAACTGCGCGATCAACCCCGACGGCGGGGGGCCCGGCAGCGATCCGTACTGGGCAGGTGGGCTGCCGGTTTCTAGGGGCGCGGGGAACTGCGCGAAGAACCCCGACGGCGGGGGGCCCGGCAACGGTCCGCACCAGGCAGGTGGGCTGCCGGTTTCTAGGGGCGCGGGGAACTGCGCGAAGAACCCCGACGGCGGGGGGCCCGGCAACGGTCCGCACCAGGCAGGTGGGCTGCCGGTTTCTAGGGGCGCGGGGAACTGCGCGAAGAACCCCCACGGCGGGGGGCCCGGCAACGGCCCGCACCAGGCAGGTGGGCTGCCGGTTTCTAGGGGCGCGGGGAACTGCGCGATCAACCCCCACGGCGGGAGACCCGGCAACGGCCCGCACCAGGCAGCCGCGCTGCCGCTCTTCCCAGGGGCGCGGGGAACTGCGCGAAAGACCCCGACGGCGCGGCACCCGACCACAAACCGCACCCCGCACACCCCCACCCCACCCCAAGCAGAGCGCCATGGCCAAAAGTTGATGTATTGACGACTCGCACAACCCCCTCCACACTCCTCCGCAGTCAATCGGATGCACAACCGAAACTTTCGGAGGCACCCGCAATGAGAACCCCCAGAAATCCCAGGCGAGCCCGGATCACCCCGCTGCTCGCCACCCTCACCACCCTCGCCGCCGCCCTGATCGCCACCGCCCCCACCGCGAACGCCGCCCACGCCGCCGACCCGCCCCTACGGGACCTCGCCGCAGCCAAGGGCAAAGGCATCGGCACCGCCGTGACCGGCTCCAAGCTCACCGGCACCTACGGCGAGATCGCGGCGAGGGAGTTCAACTGGCTCACCCCGGGCAACGCCATGAAATGGGCCTCCGTCGAGCCCACCCGAGGCACCTTCGACTGGACCGAGGCCGACCGGATCGTCGACTTCGCCGAGGCCCACGACCAGGACGTACGCGGCCACACCCTGGTCTGGCACAGCCAGAACCCCGACTGGCTGCAGAACGGCACCTGGACCCCCGCCCAGCTCGGCCAGCTGATGAAGGACCACATCGCACTGGAGGTCGGCCGCTACAAGGGCCGCCTCGCCGCCTGGGACGTGGTGAACGAGCCCTTCAACGAGGACGGCACCTACCGCCGGACCCTCTGGTACAACGGCCTCGGCACCGACTACATCGCCCAGGCCCTCACCGCCGCCCGAGCCGCGGACCCCACCGCCAAGCTCTACATCAACGACTACAACGTCGAGGGCGTCAACGCCAAGAGCACGGCCCTCTACAACCTGGTCCGCGACCTGAAGGCACGCGGCGTCCCGATCGACGGCGTCGGCCTCCAGGCCCACCTGATCCTCGGCCAGGTCCCCGCCACCCTCCAGCAGAACATCCAGCGCTTCGCCGACCTCGGCGTGGACGTCGCCATCACGGAACTCGACATCCGGATGCAACTCCCGGCCACCCAGGCCAAACTGGCCCAGCAGCGCACCGAGTACGACGCCGTGGTGAAGGCGTGCGTCGCCGTGACCCGCTGCACCGCCGTCACCGTCTGGGGCTTCACCGACTCCGACTCCTGGATCCCGGACGTCTTCCCGGGCGAGGGCGCGGCCACCCCGTACGACGAGAACTACGCCCCGAAACCCGCCTACCACGGCATCGTGACGGCCCTCGGCGGCACGGTCACCGACCCCCCGGTCCCGGACGGCTGCTCGGCGGCGTACACCGTCGCCGGCCAGTGGAACACCGGCTTCACCGGCAACGTGACGATCCGCTGCGCCGCCGGCTCCTCGCTCTCCTCCTGGCGGGTCGCCTGGACCTTCGGCGCGGGCCAGCAGGTCTCCCAGGCGTGGAACGCGACCTGCACCCAGACCGGCACGGCCGTCAGCTGCTCCAACGCCTCCTGGAACGGCGGCGTCCCGAGCGGCGGTTCGGTGAGCTTCGGCTTCAACGGCACCTGGAGCGGCACCAACCCGGTGCCGACCGTGACCCTCGGCCGAGAAGCCCGCGAAGTCTGAGAATTTCCGAAGGAAACGCGGCAGGCAGTTCCTCGCCGTAACAATTCGGACGTACGTTCATGTGTGTGACGGGTGAAGGAAACGGGCGCGGGGACGAGGACAACGGGGACGCGGGCAGACGGCGGCGCCGGCTGAAGATCGCCGGCTTCGCCCTCGCCGGCGTCCTCGTGCTCGCCGCGAGCGGGCTGGGCTGGACGTTCTGGCGGCTCAACGCCAACATCAAGGGCGTCGACATCAACACCGCGCTCGGCGACGACCGCCCCGCGAGAACCACCACGACGGCCGCACCCGAGGCGTCGGCCACCCCCGACCCCCTGCCGAGCGGCGCGCTCAACATCCTCGTCCTCGGCTCCGACTCCCGCAGCGGCAAGGAGAACGCCGCGCTCGGCGGTGGCGACGAGGGCGCGGGCGCCCGCTCGGACACGGCGATGGTCGTCCACGTCGACGAGGGCCGGACCGGGGCGACCGTCGTCAGCATCCCCCGCGACACCCTGGTCACCCGCCCGTCCTGCCCGCTGGAGTCGGGCGGTTCGACGGCGGTGGCGTACAACGCGATGTTCAACAGCGCGTACGCGGTCGGCGGCCCGGTCTGCGCGGTGAAGACGGTCGAGTCGATGACGGGCGTCCGCATGGACCACTACATGGAGATCGACTTCGCCGGCTTCGCCAAGCTCGTCGACGCGCTCGGCGGGGTCACGGTCACCACGGACGAGGACATCGACGACGCCGACAGCCACCTCAAGCTGGCCGCGGGCACCCACCACCTCGACGGCGAGCAGGCGCTCGCCCTCGCCCGCACCCGCCACGGCATCGGCGACGGCAGCGACCTCGGCCGTATCGGCCTCCAGCAGAAGCTGGTGAAGGCCCTGCTGGACCAGATCTCCTCGACCGACCTCCTGACGAACCCCGCGCAGCTCTACCGGGCCGCCGACGCGGTCACCGCGAGCCTCACGACGGACACCGGCCTCGCCTCGATCACCGACCTGGTGCGCCTCGGCCGGAGCCTGGAGGGCCTGTCCTCCGCCGCCACCACGACCGTGATGATGCCGGTCGCGCCCGCCCCGTACGACAGCAACCGGGTGGTGGCACGGGAACCCGAGGCGAAAAAGCTCTGGGAGTCGCTGAAGTAGCGGGCGGCCGCCGCAGCGCGCCGGGGCGAGCGGGGGCGAAAAACTTCTCCCGGAAATTTCGGCGACCGTGTCGATCCGGGGTGCGGCCGTTCGACGCAGGGGTGAGAGTCGGGGAGAAGCCCCGGCCGCCGACGCACCTGGAGTCACCATGCCGCGCTATCTGTCGATGGTCCGGATCGACGAGACCAACGCCCCCGCCGAGGGCCCGAGCCCCGAGCTGATGCAGCGGATGGGGGACCTGATCGAGGAGATGACGAAGGCCGGCGTCCTGCTGGACACCGCCGGTCTGTCCCCGACCGCGCAGGGCACGCGGGTGCACTGGGAGAGCGGGAAGCTCTCCGTCACGGACGGGCCGTTCACCGAGTCCAAGGAGGTCGTGGGCGGGTACGCCATCGTCCAGGCCAAGGACATGGCCGAGGCGATCGAGTGGACCAAGCGGTTCCTGAAGGTGCACGAGGAGCACTGGACGGTCACCTGCGAGGTGCGGGAGATCATGGAGCCCTGAGCCGTCGGGTCCGCTTGGCCGGGGCGCCGACCGGGTGTCTGATGGTGGGCTGTGACCCCACAGCCCACCTCCGCGTCCGGTCCCGCCCCCGCCGACGCCCCCTCGTCCCGGCCCGCCTCCGACGCGGCCGTCGAGACGGTCGAGACCGTCTTCCGCATGGAGTCGCCCCGGATCATCGCCGGGGTCACGCGGATCGTCCGGGACGTCGGGATCGCGGAGGAACTGGCGCAGGACGCGCTGGTCGCGGCGCTGGAGCAGTGGCCGCGGGACGGGGTGCCGGACAATCCGGGCGCCTGGCTGACGACCACCGCCAAGCACCGGGCGATCGACCTCGTCCGCCGCCGGGAGCGGTACGCCAGCAAACTCGCCGAGGTGGGCCGGGACCTGGAGGCGGCGGGGCCCCACCTCGACCGGCCGGCCGACCCGGACGACATCGACGACGACCTCCTCCGCCTCGTCTTCACGGCCTGCCACCCCGTGCTCTCCGCCGAGGCCCGCATCGCCCTCACCCTGCGCCTCCTCGGCGGTCTGACCACCCCCGAGATCGCCCGCGCCTTCCTGGTCCCCGAGCCGACCATCGCCCAGCGCGTCGTCCGCGCCAAGCGCACGCTCGCCACGAGGAACGTCGCCTTCGAGGTGCCGTACGGCCCCGACCGCGAGGCCCGCCTCGACTCCGTGCTGGAAGTCATCTACCTGATCTTCAACGAGGGGTACGCGGCCACCGCCGGAGACGACCTGCTGCGCCCGGCCCTGTGCGAGGACGCCCTCCGGCTGGCCCGGGTGCTGGCCCAGCTGATGCCGAAGGAACCCGAGGTGCACGGCCTGGCGGCCCTGCTGGAACTCCAGGCGTCACGGGCCGCCGCCCGCACGGCTCCCTCCGGGGAACCGGTCCTGCTCGCCGACCAGGACCGCCGCCGCTGGAACCGCCCCCTCATCGCCCGGGGCTTCACCGCGCTCGGCCGCGCCACCGCCTGCGCGCCGGGCGCCCCGGGCCCGTACGCCCTCCAGGCCGCCATCGCCGCCTGCCACGCCCAGGCGTACACCTACGAGGAGACGGACTGGCCGAAGATCGTCACCCTGTACGCCCTGCTGGCCGCCCGGGCCCCGTCCCCGGTGGTGGAGCTGAACCGCGCGGTCGCCGTCTCCATGGCCGAGGGCCCCGGTCCCGCCCTGGAGATCGTGGACGGCCTCGCCGCCGCACCGGCCCTGCGCGACTACCACCTGCTGCCCAGCGTCCGCGGGGATCTGCTGAGGCGGCTGGGCCGGACGGAGGAGGCCCGCGCCGAGTTCGTACGGGCGGCCGGGCTGGCGCGCAACGAGCGGGAGCGGGCGTTGCTGCTGGCGCGGGCGGATGAGGGGGCGTGAGAAGCCCCGCCCGGGGCCGTAGGGGTCAGACCGGGTGGCCGATCAGCATTGCCGGCGCTCCCGCGACCCGGGTCAGGAAGACCGTCGCCGCGTTGCGTCCCTGCGGCTTGACCTTCTTGCGCAGTTCCTCCGGCTCCACGGCCGACCCACGCTTCTTCACGGTCAGGATGCCCACCTCGCGCTCCCGCAGCAGGGCCTTCAACTTCTTGACCCCGAAGGGGAGTCGGTCGGTGATCTCGTAGGCGGTGGCGTACGGGGTGACATGGTGCTCGTCGGCGGTGATGTAGGCGATCGTGGGGTCGATCAGCCCGCCTTCCAGGTCCCGCGCGACCTCGGCGACCAGATGGGCGCGGATGACGGCGCCGTCGGGCTCGTACAGGTACCGGCCGACCGGGCGGACCGGGGGATCGGGCAGCATCGTGTCGGGAGTGGCCCGGATGCCCGCCTCCGCGGGCAGCAGCATCGCGCGCCGCGCCCCCGGGGTGCCGTCCTCGCGGAACCACAGCACGGCCTCCTTCACATCGCCGCCGTCCGAGATCCACTCGGCCTCGGCGGCCGGGGGGATCGCCTCGTGCGGGATGCCGGGCGCGATCTTCAGCGCGCCCAGCGGGGCCTTCAGCGCGGCCGCCACGGCCCAGGACAGGGGCGGGGAGTAGGACTCCGGGTCGAAGATCCGGCCGCGCGCGGAGGAGCGCCGGGCCGGGTCGACGAACACGGCGTCGAACCCGGCGGTGTCCACCTCCGTCACGTCCGCCTCGCGCACCTCGATCAGCTCGGCGAGGCCCAGCGCGTCGGCGTTGGCGCGGGCGACCGCCGCCGTCAGCGGGTCGCGGTCGACGGCCAGCACCCGGATCCCGGCACGCGCCATCGCGATCGCGTCCCCGCCGATGCCGCAGCACAGGTCGGCGACCGACCGCACGCCGAGTGCCCGGAGGCATTCCGCCCGGTAGGCCGCCACGGACGTCCTGGTCGACTGCTCGACACCGTTCGGCGTGAAGAACATCCGCTCCGCGTCCGCCGCGCCGAACTTCGCCGCCGCGCGCTGCCGCAGCCGTGCCTGGGCGAGCGCCGCCGACACCAGGGGGGCCGGGTGGTCCCGGCGCAGCCGGGTCGCCACGGCCAGTTCCCGCGCCGGTTCGGTGTCGCGCACCTCGTCGAGGAGCGCGCGGCCCTCGGGGGTGAGCAGGGGGGCGAGGAAGGCGGCGGGGTCCAGGTCGTTCACCGGGCCATTGTCGGTCAGGGGGAGGGGGCGTGGGCCACTTGGTGGACGGTGGGGGCCGGACGGCGGTGTCGGGGCCGTGGAGCGGGGCCGTGCTGCGAGGATGCGGCGCCATGCGACTCGTACGACAAAATGATGTAAAGAGTGCGAAGCGGGCGCGTTTCTGGGGACGGGGACGGAGCGGCGTGTTCCGGGGCGGTGTCGCCGTGCTCGCCGCCGCGGTCATCGTGTCCGGGTGCGCCAGGGGAGACGGGGAGGACGTCGGACAGGGTGCGACCGGACGGGCGGGCACCACGGGGCCCGCCCATGGCCAGGAGCGCGGACAGCGGCCCCTCCAGGCGCCGGGCGCCCGCGCCCTCGACACGTACGCCGGGAAGCTGCGCCGGGCGCACGCCGCGCGGGTCGCCGCGGCGAAGCGCTGGGGACTGGCCGGGGTGCCCCTGCCCGCGCCGCCCCCTCCGGCCGAGAAGCCGGAACTCCGCACACGCGAGGGGTTCGAGGTCGACGGCCACGAGCGGGACGGACTCCCCCCGGTCCTCACCACCGTCCCCACCCGCGACAGGATCCTCTTCCTCACGATCGACGACGGCGCCGAGAAGGACCCCGCGTTCCTGCGGATGATGAGCGACCTGCGCGTCCCGTACACCGCCTTCCTCAGCGACTACCTGATCAAGGAGGACTACGGCTACTTCGCCCGGATGCGGGACCAGGGCGTGGTCCTCGGCAACCACACCCTCCACCACCGCCCTCTGCGCTCCCTCTCCCGCGCCGCCCAGGAACGCGAGATCTGCGGCATGCAGGACGTGATCGAGAAGCGCTACGGCGAGCGGCCCCGGCTCTTCCGGCCGCCGTACGGGAGCTACGACCGGGACACCCTGCGCGCCGCCGGGTCCTGTGGGATCGAGGTCGTCCCCCTCTGGAACGAGGAGGTCTTCGCCGACCGCTGGGAGCACCGCGAGGCGGACCGCCGGCTCCGCCCCGGCGACATCGTCCTGAGCCACTTCCGCGGCAGGTCCGACGGGAAGGGCACCATGCCCGACATGGTCCGCCGCTTCCTGGACCGGGCCACCGCCGAGGGCTACGCGGTGGCGAGGCTGGAGGACTACCTGTGACGGCCGGCGGGGCGCGCGGGCGTACGCCGGGCTCCCGCGCCCGCACCGCACCCGTCGCACTCGCCGCGCTGCTCGCCCTGGCCGCCCTGCTCCTCCCCGGGTGCGCGGCCGGTCCCGCCGCCCGGCCGGCCGCACCCGGGGCGGGCGCGACGGCGCACGACCCCCGCCCGGTCCCGGACACCCCCGGCGCGGAAGGCGGCGCCCGCGCTCCCGGACACAAGCACCCGCACCCCCACGCGCACCCCCACACGCCCGCGCACCCCCACACGCCCGCGTACCGCCGCTGGGGCCTCGCCGCCCCCCTCGCTCCCCCGCCCCGCGAGCCCGACCGGCCCTCCCGGCTCCGCGCGTCCGGCCCGGGGCTGCCGCCCGTCGTGGACCGCGTGCCGACCCGGGACAAGGTGGTCTTCCTGACGTACGACGACGGCGCGGAGAAGGACCCGAGATTCGTCGACATGGTGCGTGAGCTGCGGCTGCCGGTGAGCATGTTCCTGACGGACAGTGTCGTGGGGCCGGGGTACGGCCACTTCGCCCGGCTGCGGGCCGTCGGGGCGACCGTGCAGAACCACACCCTGGACCACACCGCCCTGCGCGGCCTGCCGTACGCGGGCCAGCGCGCCGAGATCTGCGGCCAGCAGCACAAGCTCAGGCAGCGCTTCGGCGCCCGGCCGACCCTGTTCCGCCCGCCCTACGGCCTCCACGACACCACCACGCTGCGCGCCGCCGCCGACTGCGGCATCGCGGCCGTCGTCCTGTGGCGCGCGTCCATGCAGATCCACGACCTCCGCTACGCCGTCGGCGACCGGCTGCGCCCCGGCGACATCGTCCTGGCCCAGTTCCGGGGCCCGGACCAGCTCAAGGGCGCCACCCTCACGCAGATGACGACGCGGCTGCTGCGCCGGATCCAGGAGCAGGGCCTCACCGTCGGCCGCCTGGAGGACTACCTCTGAGGCGGCGCCGCGGCGCCGGCAGGGCCCGCGGAACGACCCCCGGCGACCGCCCGCCGACCCGCCGCAACCCACTCGATTAGCAGTCCGCTTGACCGAGTGCTAATCACAGTCATAGTCTCAGGTCTGGCACTCCCCCCTGGAGAGTGCCAACCAGCGACGGGCAGGTCCGGCACCCGCGACGACGGATCCACCTGGTCGCCACCTCAGACAGTTAACCCCGTGAGATCTCCGAAGGGGGAGGTCGGATCGTGACGACCACCAGCTCCAAGGTTGCCATCAAGCCGCTCGAGGACCGCATCGTGGTCCAGCCGCTCGACGCCGAGCAGACCACCGCCTCTGGCCTGGTCATCCCGGACACCGCGAAGGAGAAGCCCCAGGAGGGCGTCATCCTCGCCGTCGGTCCGGGCCGCTTCGAGAACGGCGAGCGCCTGCCGCTCGACGTCAAGGTCGGCGACATCGTGCTGTACAGCAAGTACGGCGGCACCGAGGTGAAGTACAACGGCGAGGAGTACCTCGTCCTCTCGTCCCGCGACGTGCTCGCGGTCATCGAGAAGTAAGTCACCTCAAGCACATTCTGCTTGTGAGCTGCGCCCCGGGCCCCCGCCACCTTATGAAGCCGGGCGTCTGGGGCGCAGTTCGTTTCACCCACATTTTCCGAGAGGGCTGAACCGCTCCCATGGCGAAGATCCTGAAGTTCGACGAGGACGCCCGTCGCGCCCTCGAGCGCGGCGTCAACAAGCTGGCCGACACGGTCAAGGTGACGATCGGCCCCAAGGGCCGCAACGTCGTCATCGACAAGAAGTTCGGCGCCCCCACCATCACCAACGACGGCGTGACCATCGCCCGTGAGGTCGAGGTCGAGGACCCGTACGAGAACCTCGGTGCCCAGCTGGTGAAGGAGGTGGCGACCAAGACCAACGACATCGCGGGTGACGGCACCACCACCGCCACCGTGCTCGCCCAGGCGCTCGTGCGCGAGGGCCTGAAGAACGTCGCCGCGGGTGCCTCCCCGGCCGCCCTGAAGAAGGGCATCGACGCCGCGGTCAAGGCCGTGTCCGAGGAGCTCCTCGCGACCGCCCGCCCGATCGACGAGAAGTCGGACATCGCCGCCGTCGCCGGTCTCTCCGCCCAGGACCAGCAGGTCGGCGAGCTGATCGCCGAGGCCATGGACAAGGTCGGCAAGGACGGTGTCATCACCGTCGAGGAGTCCAACACCTTCGGTCTGGAGCTGGACTTCACCGAGGGCATGGCCTTCGACAAGGGCTACCTCTCCCCGTACTTCGTCACCGACCAGGAGCGTATGGAGGCCGTCCTCGACGACCCGTACATCCTCATCCACCAGGGCAAGATCGCGGCCATCGCCGACCTGCTGCCCCTGCTGGAGAAGGTCATCCAGGCCAACGCCTCGAAGCCGCTGCTGATCATCGCCGAGGACGTCGAGGGCGAGGCCCTGTCGACCCTGGTCGTGAACAAGATCCGCGGCACCTTCAACGCGGTCGCCGTCAAGGCCCCCGGCTTCGGCGACCGCCGCAAGGCGATGCTGCAGGACATGGCCACGCTGACCGGCGCCGAGGTCATCTCCGAGGAGGTCGGCCTCAAGCTCGACCAGGTCGGCCTGGACGTGCTCGGCTCCGCCCGCCGCGTCACCGTCACCAAGGACGACACCACGATCGTCGACGGCGCCGGTGACTCCGGTGCCGTGCAGGGCCGCGTCGCCCAGATCAAGGCCGAGATCGAGAACACGGACTCCGACTGGGACCGCGAGAAGCTCCAGGAGCGCCTCGCGAAGCTGGCCGGCGGCGTGTGCGTGATCAAGGTCGGCGCCGCCACCGAGGTGGAGCTGAAGGAGAAGAAGCACCGTCTGGAGGACGCCATCTCCGCGACCCGCGCCGCGGTCGAGGAGGGCATCGTCTCCGGTGGTGGCTCCGCGCTCGTCCACGCCGTGAAGGTCCTGGAGGGCAACCTCGGCAAGACCGGCGACGAGGCCACCGGTGTCGCCGTCGTCCGCAAGGCCGCCGTCGAGCCGCTGCGCTGGATCGCGGAGAACGCCGGCCTGGAGGGTTACGTCATCACCTCCAAGGTCGCCGAGCTGGACAAGGGCCAGGGCTTCAACGCCGCCACCGGCGAGTACGGCGACCTGGTGAAGTCCGGTGTCATCGACCCGGTCAAGGTCACCCGCTCCGCCCTGGAGAACGCCGCCTCCATCGCCTCCCTCCTCCTGACGACCGAGACCCTGGTCGTCGAGAAGAAGGAAGAGGAGCCGGCCGACGCGGGCCACGGCGGCCACGGCCACGCCCACTGACGTCCTCCGTCGGCAAGCCGTAGCGAAGGCCCGGCACCCCTCGGGGTGCCGGGCCTTCGCGCGTTCCACGCCGCCCACCGCTACCGGTACCGCCTACCGCTCCAGTGCGTCGAGCGCGCCCAGCTGCCCCATCAGCCCGAGCCGGTCGTACTCCCACCAGCCCTCGGCGATCTTCCCGTCCGACGAGAAGCGGTGGATCGTCGTGCCGGTCATGGTGGCCTCCCGTCCGGTGGCCGCCATCCCGAGGAAGTCGCCCCGGTGCGTGCCGTTCCACCTCCAGCGCGTGCACACCCGGTCCTCCTGGGCGATCTGGTCCCCGATCACGAACGAGAAGTCGAAGGCGGCCCGCCACATGCCGACCTCGCGCCT
The DNA here is from genome assembly GCF_029167005.1 of Streptomyces sp. VNUA24. Lineage (NCBI taxonomy): Bacteria > Bacillati > Actinomycetota > Actinomycetes > Kitasatosporales > Streptomycetaceae > Streptomyces > Streptomyces sp. VNUA24. The sequence continues at coordinate 4,638,376 of NZ_CP119143.1, read as the reverse complement.
GACCGCGTCCATGCCGATGACGTCCTGCGGGTTGGCCGGATCGTGGTCGTGGTAGTCCTCGACCAACAGGTCGTCCAGTGGCGGCAGTTCACCCTCGGTTCCGATCGTCCCGAAGAACCTGCGTGCGGTGGCCGTGTACAACTGCTCGTCGCGCACCACGTCCAGATCGGTGAACGTGGGCATCTCGTCGCACAGCGCCACCATCTCCTGGAAGATCCGCTCCGTCTCCGGCAGCCCGGAGTTGCGCATCGCCTCCTCGTACGAGGGGAACTCCACGATCTCCACGAAGTGCGAGCCGTCCGAGCGGTCCTTCCCGATCACACTGTGTGTCGCGGTCCGCTTCCCCTTGGTCTGCTCCACCCAGGTGTCCATCAGCCGGTTCATCTCGTCGAACCGGCTGGTCCTGCAGTCGATGAGCTGCACGAATGTCATGACACACCGCCTCCGACCCCCCTGGGTCCGGATGAACAGCTCCATTGTCGCGCCGGGCCGCCGCCCCCACCCGCTGGACCGTTCGGGGGACGGCTACTGCGGCCCGTACTTGCGTCCCGTCTTCGAGCTGATCCCGCCCAGCATCCCCCGCGGCACCACCTTCACCACACCCATCAGGGCCTTGTAGCGCGGGTCGGGGACGGAGACCGTCCGGCCCCGGGACAGGTCGGCGAGGGCGGCGGTGACCAGCTTGTCGGCGTCGAGCCACATCCAGGACGGGATGCTGTCGGTGCCCATGCCGGCCCGGTCGTGGAACTCGGTGCGCACGAACCCCGGGCACAGCGCCATCAGCCGCACCCCGGTCCCGGCCAGGTCGCGCGCGGCCCCCTGGGTGAACTGCACGACCCACGCCTTCGACGCCCCGTAGGTGCCCCGCGGTACGAACGCGGCGACCGAGGCCACGTTCACCACTCCGCCCCGGCCGCGCTCGCGCATGGACTCGCAGGCCGCCGAGGTGAGACGCAGGACCGCCTCGCAGTGGACCTTGAGCATGCGCAGCTCGTCGGCCATGGAGACGTCGAGATAGCGGCCCTTGTTGCCGAAGCCGGCGTTGTTGATCAGCAGGTCGACGGGGTTCCTGCGGTCCGACAGGCGCCGCGCCACCGACTCGATGCCGTCGTCCGTCGCCAGGTCCGCCGTCAGCACCTCCGCCTCGACGCCGTGCCGGTCGTGCAGTTCGGTCGCCTGCTCCCGCAGCCGCTTGGTGTCACGCGCCACCAGCACCAGGTTGTGCCCGTCCGCCGCCAGGCGCCGCGCGAAGGCGGCACCGATCCCCGCGGTCGATCCCGTAATCAGAGCCGTTGTCATGGCGCAAGCGTAGTGACCGGAACCGTACGGTCCCCGCCCCCTCCACCGCACGTCCGGCGGCGGTTTCGCCCGTCTTCCGCGGAACATCCGCACCGGCGGGGCGCCTTCACGGACACCGCGCGGCCCGCCGGCCCGTCACTCCTGCCGCGCCGCGTGCTTCCGCGCCCTCTCCAGCAGCTCGGGATGGAGCGCCTCGCCCGCCGCCAACAGCCGTGGCAGCAGGTCGTGTTCGCCCATCGTGGCCCGGAAGGCGAGGTTCACGGTGACGTCGTGGGAGGGCCGGTGGACGATCTCGACGGGGTCCCCCGCACGGATCTCACCGGGCCGGATCACCCGCAGATACGCGCCGGGCGCGCCCTGCCGCGTGAAGCGCTTGACCCACCCCCGCTCGCCGAGATGACGCTGGAAGTTCAGACAGGGGACACGGCCGCACGTGATCTCCAGCACCAGCTCGGGGCCGATCCGCCAGCGTTCGCCGACGAGGGCGCCGGAGATGTCGAGGCCCGCGGTGGTGAGGTTCTCGCCGAAGGCCCCGCAGGGCAGGGTGCGGCCCAGTTCGCGCTCCCAGGCGTCCAGGTCCTCGCGGGCGAACGCGTACACGGCCTGGTCGTCACCGCCGTGATGCTCGGTGTTGCACACCGCGTCCCCGGCCACCCCGCTGGCGCCGACCCCCTTGGGTCCGGGCGCCGCCACCCGCACCGGTCCGTCCACCGGGCGCTTGTCGATGCCGGTGACGCGCTTCGACTCCTCCGGTACGTCGACGGCCCTGGGCCGCCCCACATTCAGCGACAGAATCCTCATACGGGCACGGTAGGCGGCCGGGAGTCAAAGCGTCGACGCGATATTCGGCGCCCCGCCCAAGCCGCGCTTATGCTCGACCGCGTGATCGAGGCCCGTCATCTCCGCGTCCTGCGCGCCGTCGCCGCCACCGGCTCCTTCTCGGCGGCCGGACGCGCGCTCGGCTGCACCCAGCCCGCCGTCAGCCAGCAGATGAAGGCGCTCGAATCCTCCGTCGGCACCCCGCTGCTCGTGCGCACCGGCCGCGAGACGCGGCTGACCCAGGCCGGCGAGGCCCTGGTGCGGCACGCGGCCGGCATCCTCGCCGGGCTCACGGCGGCCGAGGAGGAGGTCGCCGCCATCGCCGGGCTGCGCGCCGGCCGGGTCCGCCTGGTCTCCTTCCCCAGCGGCAGCTCCACCCTGGTGCCCACCGCCCTGGCGGCCCTGCGCGCCGCCCACCCCGGCACCCGGGTGTCCCTGGAGGAGGCCGAGCCGCCGCGCTCGGTCGAGATGCTCCGCGAGGGCGACTGCGACATCGCGCTCGCGTTCCGCTACGAGGGGGCGCCGGGCGCGGAGGAAGGGGAGTGGGCCGACCTGGTCGTCCGGCCCCTGCTCACGGACCGGCTCGTCGGGCTCGTCCCGCAGGGGCACCGGCTGGCCCGTACGGCGTCCATCGGCATCGGGGAACTCGCCGGGGAGCCCTGGATCGCCGGCTGCCCGCGCTGCCGGGGGCAGCTGGTGCGGGTCTGCGAGAGCGCGGGCTTCACGCCCCGTATCGACTTCGCGACCGACGACTACCCGGCGGTGGTCGGTCTGGTGGGCGCGGGCCTCGGGGTCGCCGTCCTGCCGGAGCTGGCGATCGAGTCCGTGCGCCCCAAGGGTGTGCGGATGGTGACGGTCGAGCCGGTGGTGCGCCGGGAGATCGTGGCGCTGACCCTGCCGGACCTGGCCCAGGTGCCCACGGTCGCGGCGACGCTGGACCGACTGGCCGGAGCGGCCGCGCGCTAGCGCCGGGCGGAGGCGCCGGACGGCTCGGGGCCGTCGAAGACTTAAAGAAACGTTCCTTCAGTCGTTCAGTCGTTTGATTCGCTATCGCCCCCCGGCGCGGACGCGGACGCCGTCACCAGCCGGTGGCGCGCCCTGCCCATGAGTTCCTCGCGCTCGTCCTCGGTCAGCCCGCCCCACACGCCGTACGGCTCACGCACCGCGAGGGCGTGGGCCGCGCACTGGGCGCGGACCGGGCATCGCATGCAGACCTCCTTGGCCGAGTTCTCACGAGCGCTCCGCGCCGCACCGCGTTCTCCTTCGGGGTGGAAGAAGAGCGAGCTGTCGACCCCGCGGCAGGCCGCGAGGAGCTGCCAGTCCCACAGGTCAGCGTTCGGTCCGGGAAGGCGGGAGAAATCTGCCATTACGTGTCCCCTTGTTGCCGTTATGGGCGGAGATGTTGCCCATGACCGTACATCGACTATCTAAGGAGATGAAAATATGACTCATTGCGAATCTAGCCTCAGACACCAACAAATGGGAAGAAAAACGGCTGAATGGGGCATAGGTTGTGGTGAAAGATTGAGGGTCCGTTGTGCATGTCTGCACCGTGTGCGCGCCCTCACGTAGAGTGCCGAAGGTAGCCGGCCATCCCGTAACTCTTTCGAGTGACCGTCGTTGAGACGGGCGGAGGCGGTTGAAGGAACAAGCGCTCGGGCAGGCGTTCGTGTCCGCTCGTGAGTGTCGACCGCACAGGTGACGATTTCGTACCAGCCTGGAGGCTCAAGGTGACGCGCATCAGCTGCGGAGGGCGGCCATGACATCCGTCCTCGTCTGCGACGACTCCCCGCTCGCCCGAGAGGCGCTGCGCCGCGCGGTGGCCACTGTGCCCGGCGTCGAGCGCGTGACCACGGCGGCCAACGGCGAGGAAGTCCTCCGCCGCTGGGGGGCCGACCGCTCGGATCTGATTCTGATGGACGTACGCATGCCCGGACTGGGCGGCGTCGAGACCGTACGGCGGCTGCTGTCCGCCGACCCCGGGGCGCGCATCATCATGCTCACCGTCGCCGAGGACCTGGACGGGGTGGCCCTCGCGGTCGCCGCCGGCGCACGGGGCTATCTGCACAAGGACGCCTCCCGCGCGGAGCTGCGCGCCACGGTGACCCAGGCCCTCGCCGACCCGACCTGGCGGCTCGCCCCGCGCCGGCTGCGCTCCGCCGAGATGGGCGCCGCGCCCACGCTCACCGCGCGTGAGATCCAGGTGCTGGAGGGCATGAGCCACGGCCGCTCCAACGCGGAGATCGGCCGAGAGCTGTTCCTCTCCGAGGACACCGTCAAGACCCACGCCCGGCGCCTGTTCAAGAAGCTCGGCGCCTCGGACCGCGCGCACGCGGTGGCGCTCGGCTTCCGCTGGGGCCTGGTTCGCTAGGTGAGCCACGACGGGGGTCCGGGATTCCCCGCCTGCCGCGAGGCGGGCGGGGGTGCTTACCGCGAGGTGGGCGCGGTGGTGAGCGGGGTCGTGCGGAGGCCCGCTGCTCGTTTCGCCGCGGATGCCGCATCCTTGAGGTGTGGAGCTTCTCGGGGAGCAGTCGAACGAGCGGGAGGGGAGGGCGCAGGAGATGGATTCCGGCGCACCTGCTCATAACGCTTCGGTGCACAACCATGGACGTGGCGCCACGGACCGGACGGCCGCAAGGCACCATGGACCGATGCGCGACGACGAGACGACAGCGATCGGTGCGCTCGTGCATCGCGCGGTCGACGGGGACGAGCAGGCCACGCACGATCTGCTCGCCCATGTCCACCCCTTGGCGCTGCGCTACTGCCGGACCCGTCTGTCCCGGCTCCCGGGCGACGCGCGGCACTTCGTGGAGGACCTGGCGCAGGAGGTCTGCGTCGCCGTCCTTCTCGCGCTGCCGCGCTACAAGGACACCGGCAGGCCGTTCGAGGCGTTCGTCTTCGCCATCGCCGGCCACAAGGTCGCCGACCTCCAGCGCGCCGCGATGCGCCACCCCGGATCGACGGCCGTCCCCTCGGACGAGATGCCCGAGCGTCCCGACGACTCACTCGGCCCCGAGGAGCGCGCCCTGCTCAGCAGCGACGCCGAGTGGGCCAAGAAACTCCTGGCCAACCTCCCCGAGAACCAGCGGGAACTGCTCCTGCTGAGGATCGCGGTGGGGCTCACCGCCGAGGAGACCGGGCAGATGCTGGGCATGTCACCGGGCGCGGTCCGGGTGGCCCAGCACCGCGCCCTCAGCAGGCTCCGGGCGCTCGCCGAGCAGTAGCCGTACGGGCTTCCGGACGCCTTCGCGTGAACACGGGAGGTGTGGATTCCGTACGAACATACGAAGCCCGGTATCACTTCGTACCGTGGAATGTGTGCCCCGCGCTTCCCGTTAGCATGGACATCCGCACCGATCAAGGCCATTTGGGGAAGGTGTCATGACTGCCAACGTCGACGGAGTGCCCGAAAAATTCGCGACCCTCGGGCTCACCTACGACGACGTGCTGCTGCTGCCGGGCGCATCCGAGGTGCTCCCCAACGCGGTCGACACCTCGTCCTGCATCTCCCGCAACGTCCGTGTCAACATCCCGCTGCTCTCGGCGGCGATGGACAAGGTCACCGAGTCCCGCATGGCGATCGCGATGGCCCGCCAGGGCGGCGTCGGCGTGCTGCACCGCAACCTGTCCGTCGAGGACCAGGTCAACCAGGTCGACCTCGTGAAGCGCTCCGAGTCCGGCATGGTCACCGACCCGATCACCGTGCACCCGGACGCCACGCTCGCCGAGGCCGACGCCCTGTGCGCCAAGTTCCGCATCAGCGGCGTCCCGGTGACCGACGGCAACAAGAAGCTCCTGGGCATCGTCACCAACCGCGACATGGCCTTCGAGACCGACCGCTCCCGCCAGGTGCGCGAGGTCATGACCCCGATGCCGCTGGTCACGGGCCAGGTCGGCATCTCCGGCGCGGACGCCATGGAGCTGCTGCGCCGTCACAAGATCGAGAAGCTGCCCCTGGTCGACGACGCGGGCATCCTCAAGGGCCTCATCACGGTCAAGGACTTCGTCAAGGCCGAGCAGTACCCGAACGCCGCCAAGGACTCCGAGGGCCGGCTGATCGTCGGCGCCGCCGTGGGCGCCAGCCCCGAGGCGCTGGAGCGGGCCCAGGCCCTGGCCGAGGCCGGCGTGGACTTCCTCGTCGTCGACACCTCGCACGGCCACAACAGCAACGCCCTGAGCTGGATGTCGAAGATCAAGTCGAGCGTCCCCGTCGACGTGATCGGCGGCAACGTCGCCACCCGCGACGGCGCCCAGGCGCTGATCGACGCCGGTGTCGACGGCATCAAGGTCGGCGTGGGCCCCGGCTCGATCTGTACGACCCGGGTGGTCGCCGGTATCGGCGTCCCGCAGGTCACCGCCATCTACGAGGCGTCCCTCGCCGCCCGCGCGGCCGGCGTCCCGCTCATCGGCGACGGCGGCCTGCAGTACTCCGGCGACATCGGCAAGGCGCTGGCCGCCGGCGCCGACACGGTCATGCTGGGCAGCCTCCTCGCCGGCTGCGAGGAGTCGCCCGGTGAGCTGCAGTTCATCAACGGCAAGCAGTTCAAGTCGTACCGCGGCATGGGCTCGCTGGGCGCCATGCAGTCCCGCGGCCAGGGCCGGTCGTACTCGAAGGACCGCTACTTCCAGGCCGAGGTGGCCGCCGACGACAAGCTCGTGCCCGAGGGCATCGAGGGCCAGGTGCCCTACCGCGGCCCCCTGGCCAACGTGCTGCACCAGCTCGTCGGCGGACTGCGCCAGACCATGGGGTACGTGGGCGCGGCCACCATCGAGGAGATGGAGACCAAGGGCCGCTTCGTCCGGATCACCTCCGCGGGCCTCAAGGAGAGCCACCCGCACGACATCCAGATGACGGTCGAGGCGCCGAACTACAGCCGTAAGTAACAGCCGCAGGCAGTCGGCACACTGCTCCAGGGCGGTTCCGGGCACTCCGGAACCGCCCTCGGCGTGCCCGTCGGCGATACTGGTAGACGCTGAACGCATCAGGGAAAGGCCACAGACGTGACTGAGATCGAGATCGGGCGCGGCAAGCGCGGCCGCCGGGCGTACGCCTTCGACGACATCGCCGTCGTCCCCAGCCGCCGTACGCGGGACCCGAAGGAGGTCTCGATCGCCTGGCAGATCGACGCCTACCGCTTCGAGCTGCCGTTCCTGGCCGCCCCCATGGACTCGGTCGTCTCCCCGGCCACCGCCATCCGCATCGGCGAGCTGGGCGGCCTCGGCGTCCTGAACCTCGAAGGGCTCTGGACGCGGTACGAGGACCCGCAGCCGCTGCTCGACGAGGTCACCGGCCTGCCCGACGAGGCCGCGACCCGCCGCCTCCAGGAGATCTACGCCGCCCCCATCAAGGAGGAGCTGATCGGGCAGCGCATCAAGGAGGTCCGCGACTCGGGTGTCGTGACCGCCGCCGCGCTCTCCCCGCAGCGCACCGCCCAGTTCTCCAAGGCCGTCGTGGACGCGGGCGTCGACATCTTCGTCATCCGCGGCACGACCGTGTCCGCGGAGCACGTCTCCGGCTCGCACGAGCCGCTGAACCTGAAGCAGTTCATCTACGAGCTGGACGTCCCCGTGATCGTCGGCGGCTGCGCCACCTACACGGCAGCCCTGCACCTGATGCGCACCGGCGCGGCCGGCGTCCTCGTCGGCTTCGGCGGCGGCGCCGCGCACACCACGCGCAACGTGCTCGGCATCCGGGTCCCGATGGCCACGGCGGTCGCCGACGTCGCCGCCGCCCGCCGGGACTACATGGACGAGTCCGGCGGCCGGTACGTGCACGTCATCGCCGACGGCGGTGTCGGCTGGTCCGGCGACATCCCCAAGGCGATCGCCTGCGGCGCCGACGCGGTGATGATGGGCTCCCCGCTGGCCCGCGCCACGGACGCGCCGGGCAAGGGCAACCACTGGGGCATGGAGGCGGTGAACGAGGAACTGCCGCGCGGCAAGAAGGTCGACCTCGGCACCGTCGGCACGATCGAGGAGGTCCTCACCGGACCCTCCCACACGCCCGACGGCTCCATGAACCTCTTCGGCGCGCTGCGCCGGGCGATGGCCACGACTGGGTACAGCGAGCTGAAGGAGTTCCAGCGGGTCGAGGTGACGGTCGCGGACTCGCAGCACATGCGGTGACGTGTCGCCGCGCTCGGCTTGAGCGGGGCTCTTGGGGCTCGGTCGCCTTCGGGTGACCGGGCCCTTTTGTGTGCCCAAGTGGGGTGGCGGGGGCGTGAGTTGTGGGGTGGGGGCGCGTGGGGGTGTTGGGGACGAATGTGGGCCGAATGGGCGTAGCCGGGCGATAGCGTTCCTGTCTGGCGCCCCAGTTCTGCTGGGAGCCCCCTTCCAAGGACCTGGTCCGGACCCCGCCCTCGGGGCCCGGCCCGATTCCGACGGACCGTCCACCGGGCTGATGGGCGGTGTCGTGGAAGGGGGCGCCCATGGGACGTCACCGCAAGCCCACCCGCTGGGACCGATTCCGTCTTCGGATGGTGCAGTGCCGGAGGAGGTGGATCTTGCGGATTTTCGGATGGTGAGCGGCCGCCCCCACGCGGAATAGGGGCGGACACTCCGTGAACCATCCAGGAGCCTGCCGCAGTAGCCGCTGCGGTGGGCTCCACCTTGTTGGTGAGATGGTGAGCGGCCGCCCCCGCACGAACTAGGGGCGGACACTCCGTGAACCATCCAGGAGCCTGCCGCAGAAGCCACTGCGGTGGGCTTCACCTGTTTTCGTACGGTACCGGGGTGGGGCTGTGTCTGCCACCAGCCCCGGAGGCCGGGGCCGTGTCGTGCGCCCCCTCTCACAACCTGTGCGCCGCCCCCGTGGGCGTGGCCCCCCGGGTGTCCAGCAGGAGTTGTGCCTTCACCGACAGGCCCTGGAGGTCGTAGGTGCGGTGCTGCTGGAGGAGGATCGTCAGGTCGGCGTCGGCGGTGGCCTCGTAGAGGGAGTCGGCGCGGGGGATGGGGCGGTCGAGGACGCTCCAGGTGGGGACGTGCGGGTCGTGGTAGCTGACGTGGGCGCCGAGTTCGATGAGGCGGCGGGCGATCTCGTCGGCGGGGGTGCCCTGTTGGTCGGGGACGTCGGGCTTGTAGGTGACCCCCAGGAGGAGGACGCGGGCGCCCCGGGCCGACTTGCCGTGCTCGTTGAGGAGGGTCGCGGCGCGCTGGACGACGTACTGGGGCATGCGGTGGTTGACGCGCTGGGCCAGCTCGACCATGCGCAGCGAGCGGGGGGCGTGGCCCGCGAGGTCCTGGGGGAGGGCGTGGCCGCCGACGCCGGGGCCGGGGCGGAACGCCTGGAAGCCGAAGGGCTTGGTCTCGGCGCAGCGGATGACGTCCCAGAGGTCGACGTTCAGGTCGTGGCAGAGCGCGGCCATCTCGTTGACCAGGGCGATGTTGACGTGGCGGTAGTTGGTCTCCAGGAGGTGGACCGTCTCCGCCTCGCGCAGCCCCCGCGCGCGTACCACCTTGTCGGTGAGGCGGCCGTAGAAGGCGGCGGCCGACTCCGTGCAGGCGGGGGTGAGGCCGCCGATCACCTTGGGGGTGTTGGCGGGGCCGAAGGCGCGGTTGCCGGGGTCGACGCGGGGCGGGGAGTAGGCGAGGTGGAAGTCGCGGCCCGCGCGGAGTCCGGAGCCCTCTTCGAGCAGGGGGCGCAGCAGGTCCCCGGTGGTGCCCGGCGGGACCGGGGACTCCAGGATGACCGTGGTGTGCGGGCGCAGCCGCGCGGCCAGCGTGCGGGCGGCCTCCTCGACCTGTGTGAGGTCGGGCGAGCCGTCGGCGCCGGGAGGGGTGGGCGCGCAGATGACCGCCGTACGCACCCGGCCGAGTTCGGCGGGGCTGGTGGTGGGCTTGAAGCCGCGGGCGAGCATGCGGCGCAGTTCGCCGGGGGTGAGGGAGCCGGAGTCGGGGCCGGTGCGGTAACCGAGCGTGGCGATGCCGGCGGCGACGGCGGCCTGGGCCAGCGGCAGCCCCAACTGGCCGAGTCCGATGACGGCGAGATCTGCGGGCATGGCGTGGGCCGTCCTTCCCAATAACCGAAGCGGGACAGACGCGCAAGCCCTGTGGACTGGACGAGCGAGCGCAATGTCACACTAGGCGTAAATATGACCGATATGCGGGATTGGGGGGTTGTTTTTCTGTGCGCGTCCCGCGGAGTTATCCACAGGCTGCGGGCGGGTGGTGGCCGAAGTCGGGCGAGAAGGTCAGAATTTTGGGCAGGGGGACATGAGCGGGTCCCGTCCGACGGGCGGGTACCGGCGGGGCCGGCGCGACCGACAGCAGGAGGCAGCGGTGAGGACAGCGGCACTGGGACCGGCGCAGCGCGCCGAGTCACTGGCGGGTATGGCCGAGCGCGAGCTGGACGTGCTGGTGGTGGGTGGTGGCGTGGTCGGTGCGGGCACGGCCCTGGACGCCGTGACCCGCGGTCTGTCCACGGGCCTGGTCGAGGCGCGTGACTGGGCGTCGGGCACGTCCAGCCGGTCCAGCAAACTGATCCACGGCGGTCTGCGCTATCTGGAGATGCTCGACTTCGCCCTCGTGCGCGAGGCGTTGAAGGAGCGCGGGCTGCTCCTGGAGCGGCTGGCGCCGCATCTGGTGAAGCCCGTGCCGTTCCTCTACCCCTTGCAGCACAAGGGCTGGGAGCGGTGGTACGCGGGCTCGGGCGTCGCTCTGTACGACGGGATGTCCATGGCGCGCGGGCACGGCCGGGGACTGCCGGTCCACCGCCATCTGACCCGCGCCCACGCCCTGCGCGTCGCCCCCTGCCTGAAGAAGGACGCGCTCGTCGGGGCCCTGCAGTACTACGACGCCCAGATGGACGACGCCCGCTATGTGGCCACCCTGGTGCGCACGGCCGCGTCGTACGGGGCGAAGGTCGCCAACCGCGCGCGGGTGACCGGCTTCCTGCGGGAGGGCGAGCGGGTGGTCGGGGCCCGGGTGCAGGACGTCGAGGCCGGCGGGGAGTACGAGATCCGCGCCCGGCAGGTCGTGAACGCCACCGGGGTGTGGACCGATGACACCCAGGCGATGGTCGGCGAGCGGGGCCAGTTCCACGTACGCGCCTCCAAGGGCATCCATCTGGTCGTACCCAAGGACCGGATCCACTCCACGACCGGTCTGATCCTGCGCACCGAGAAGTCCGTGCTGTTCGTGATCCCCTGGGGGCGGCACTGGATCGTGGGGACGACCGACACCGACTGGGACCTCGACAAGGCGCACCCGGCGGCCTCCAGCGCGGACATCGACTATCTGCTGGAGCATGTGAACTCGGTCCTGGCCGTGCCGCTGAGCCGCGACGACGTGCAAGGGGTCTACGCCGGACTGCGGCCCCTGCTCGCCGGGGAGTCGGACGCCACGAGCAAGCTCTCGCGGGAGCACATCGTGGCGCACCCGGTGCCCGGGCTGGTGGTCGTGGCCGGCGGCAAGTACACGACGTACCGGGTCATGGCCAAGGACGCGGTGGACGCGGCCGTGCACGGGCTGGACCAGCGGGTCGCGGAGTGTGTCACCGAGGACGTGCCGCTGCTGGGGGCGGAGGGGTACCGGGCGCTGTGGAACGCGCGGGCGCGGATCGCGGCGAGCACGGGGCTGCACGTGGTGCGGGTGGAGCATCTGCTGAACCGGTACGGCTCGGCGGCCGAGGAGGTGCTCGACCTGATCGCCTCCGACCCGTCGATGGGGGAGCCGTTGCACGCGGCCGACGACTATCTGCGGGCCGAGGTGGTGTACGCGGCCTCGCACGAGGGCGCCCGGCATCTCGACGACGTGCTCACCCGCAGGACGCGGATCTCCATCGAGACGTTCGACCGCGGGACGCGCAGCGCGCGGGAGGCCGCGGAGCTGATGGCGCCGGTGCTCGGCTGGGACAAGGACCAGATCGAGCGCGAGGTGCAGCACTACGAGAAGAGGGTCGAGGCGGAGCGGGAGTCACAGCGTCAGCCGGACGATCTGACCGCGGACGCGGCCCGGTTGGGGGCGCCGGACATCGTGCCGCTGTAGCCGGGAGCGCCCCGGTCCGCCGGGTGTCGGCGGGTGGTGTCCGTCCTCCACCCGCCCTCGCCCGTCCCCCACCTGTGTCTCTCCCGGCCCTTCTCGGCCGCCGCCGTGGCGGGTTGAGGGGGCCCAGGGCGTGGGGCGGTTGGCGGGTGGGTGACAATGGAGGCTCTGTCAGGGCGGGTTGCATGAGGGGACGCATGTCGGAGGCGGAGCGGGCTGGGGATTCCCGTCAGGACAAGGACGCACGTCTCCTCGCCGGGCGGTACCGGCTGGGAGGGGTGCTCGGTCGCGGCGGCATGGGCACGGTGTGGCGTGCCGAGGACGAGACGTTGGGCCGTACGGTCGCCGTCAAGGAGCTGAGGTTCCCGTCGAGCATCGACGCGGACGAGAAACGGCGCCTGATCACGCGCACCCTGCGCGAGGCCAAGGCGATCGCACGGATCCGCAACAACGCCGCGGTGACGGTCTTCGACGTCGTGCACGAGGACGACCGTCCGTGGATCGTGATGGAACTCGTCGAGGGCAAGTCGCTGGCCGAGGCCATCCGCGAGGACGGCGTGCTGGAACCGAAACGGGCCGCCGAGGTGGGGCTCGCCATCCTCGACGTGCTGCGCGCCGCGCACCGCGAGGGCATCCTGCACCGGGACGTGAAGCCGTCCAACGTGCTCATCGACAAGCACGACGGCCGGGTCGTCCTCACCGACTTCGGCATCGCCCAGGTCGAGGGCGACCCCTCCATCACCTCGACCGGCATGCTCGTGGGCGCGCCCTCGTACATCTCGCCGGAGCGCGCCCGCGGTCACAAGCCGGGGCCCGCGGCCGACCTGTGGTCGCTCGGCGGTCTGCTCTACGCGGCGGTCGAGGGGGTGCCGCCCTACGACAAGGGGTCGGCCATAGCGACCCTGACCGCGGTGATGACCGAGCCGGTGCCGGAGCCGAAGCGCGCCGGCCCCCTCAGGGACGTCATCTTCGGTCTGCTGACCAAGGATCCCGAGCGGCGGCTCGACGACGCCGGGGCGCGGGCGATGCTCAACACCGTGATCCACGCGCCCGAACCGAAGGACGTCGATCCGGTGGACGCGACCCGGGTCGTGCCGCTGCCGCCGGTGCCGGAGGAGCGCCCGAAGAAGCGCGGTTCCGGTGGCACGGGGGCCAAGGAGAGCGGCGGCGAGCGGCCGCGTGCGCCTCGGTGGTCGATGCGCAAGGGCGCGGCCGGGGCGGCGGCCGCCGGGGCCGGTGCCGGTGTGGCGCGGGGTGCCGGCGGCGGGGCCTCCGGCGGTGCGCCCGCCGGGCCTTCCGGCAAGGCCCCCGGCGGGGCGAACAGCGCGTCCGCGTCCTCGGCGGCCGTGACGACGCGGTCCGCCTCGGTCGGGCTGGCCTCGGGCACCGGTGCCGCGAAGGCCGGCGGCGCCGCGGGGCAGACCCCGAACGCGTCGGCGCCCGGGGTTCCGGGACCGCGTGCGGCGGGCGCCGCTGACAGCGCGGGGGCGGGGAACGCCGGTGCGCCGAAGCGGAGTTCCGGGTGGCCGCAGGTGCCGCCGCCGGACCTGCCGCCGCGGCCGGTGCCGCGCGCTCCGATCACGGACGTGGTGTCGCGGCGGACCCTGGCCGCCATCGCCGTTGCCGTGGTCCTGGTCGTCCTCGGAACGGTCCTGGTGCTCACCCGGGGCAACGACGACAGTTCCGACAACAGCAAGGGCGCCGACACCAAGGCGGCCGCGTCCCGCGGGGCGGCGTCGGGGAGCGACGCCGGCAGCAAGGGCGCGGACGACGACAAGGACGGCTCGGACGGCTCGGACGGCAAGGAGGGGGACAAGGGAAAGGACCAGGGGTCCGATCCCAGCCCGGACGGTGAGACGACGGACGAGGCCGGTGGTCCCGGCGGCAGCTCGCCGAGCCCCACGGGCGGGTCCGACGGCTCCGTGAGCGGTGACGGCTCCGGCTCGGGGACCCTCAAGACCGAGACGTACAAGAGCGGTCAGGGCTTCTCGATCGGGCTGCCCGACGGATGGACGTACGGGTCGACGGACGCCGCCGGTGCCCGCTTCTCCGGTCCCGAGGGCCAGCGGCTGCTCGTCGGCTGGACGACCACGCCGAAGAAAGACCCGGTCGCGGACTGGCGGAACCAGGAGCAGTACATGGTCCGCTCGCAGTACAAGCGGATCCGAATAGAGGCGGTGGACTACCGGGGCTGGAACGCGGCCGACTGGGAGTTCACCTACGTGGAGAGCGGGACGAAGTACCGGTCGATCGACCGCGGCTTCGTCGTCGACTCCCGGCAGGGCTACGCGCTGATGTACACCGCGAAGGCGTCCAAGTGGAGCGGAGAGCTGCGCAAGGACACATGGCGGACCTTCACGAAGACGTTCAAGCCGAAGTCGTGAGGTGCCGGGCGCCCGTTCGTGACGGGGTGAGGGCGCACCGTCCGTGACGGCGTGCGCCCGGGGCGCGCATCGGTCAGTGGTGTGCGCCGGTTCGTGCGGGGCCGTGTCCGTGTGCGGTTTCGTGCCTCGGTTCCGGGGGTCGCAGGGGGCGTGCGGGGGCGCGGGGCGGGGCGGCCCCCGCGATGTGAGCGCGGGCTTCGGTACTTGTGCCCGCCGGGTGAGTTCGGGGGCGGGCCTTCCGGGGAAGATCGGATGCGTTCGAGCACATTCGAGACGAACGAGATATCGCATCGAGTCAATGTGAGTTGCCTCCGGCACGTATCGTGAAGGGCTGCGGACCGTACGCATCAAGAGCGGAACGGGCCACAAGGCGAACGGAATTGACCAAGCGGGCGGTCGGGGGAGGGTGTCGTGGACGAATACGCGGGGCGAGTGCTCGCCGACCGCTATCGCCTGCCGCTGCCGCCCTCCGACGAGTACGAACTCGCCCCGGAGCTGCGCGCCTTCGACACCTACAGCGGTCAGGAGGTCCTGGTCCGGCAGGTGCCGCTGCCCGAGGTCGTCGAGGCGGAGATGCTCGACGCGGACGGGCTGCCCGAAGGCTATGTGGCGCGGGACGGCTCAGGCCACCGGGGAGCGGGGCGCACCGCACGCGGCTCCGCGGACCCCGCCGTACGCCGGGCCGTCGAGGCGGCGCAGGCCGCCGCGCAGATCCCCGACCATCCGCGGCTCGACCAGGTCTTCGACGTGTTCGCCGAGGGCGGCTCGCTGTGGATAGTGAGCGAACTGGTGCCCGCCCGTACCCTCGCGGCGCTGCTCGCCGAACAGCCGCTGACCCCGTACCGGGCGGCCGAGGTCGCCTCCGACGTGCTCACCGCGCTGCGGGCACTGCACGCCCACGGCTGGGTCCACCGGAACATCACCGCCCGTACGGTGCTGGTCTGCGACGACGGCCGGGTGATGCTGACCGGGCTGGCCGTCGGGGCGGCGGAAGAGGCGCTGTGCGGCTACGACCCGGTGCCCGCACGGGAGTTCGAGGACCGGCCACCCGGGGCACCCGGCGGCGGCGCGGTCGTGCCTGCCGTGGGGCCCGGCGGAGGACAGGCCGCGCGGCGTGACCCCGTACCGCCCGGTGGTCTCCCCGCCGCACGCGGGGCGGCGCCCGGGCGCACCGGCGGGAGCACGTTCGGCGCCGGGGACGCGGGCGAGGACCCCGAGGCCGCGCGGCGGGCGGCGATAGAGGCACGGGCGGGACGGACGACGGCCCCGGGCGCGGACCCCTCCGGGGGGCAGCGCGCGCTGGAGGCCGGCGGGGACGCCCGGGCGGCGAGGGCGGGCGCGATCGCCGCGTACCGGGCGGGCGCGCGCGCCGCCGCCCGGGTGCAGGACGACCAGCGGGGCGGACCGGGCACCGGGCTGCCCGCGCAGCGGCCGGCACCGCGGGACACCCCGGCGACGGGACCGGGCCGGGGCGGTGACCCCGCCTCCGGCGAGGGGACGCGCCCGGTGCCGCTCGGCCAGATCGCCGACCCCTACGGTGTCCTCGCGGGCGGCGGCGCCACCAGCGCCTGGCACGGTGCGGCACCCCGCGGCGGGACGACCGCGTCCGCCGCCGGCGGCCGGGGCGTCCCGGCGTCCGGGAACGCCTCGCCGTACCCCGCCGATCCGCTCGGCGACGCCCCGGCGGGCGGCGGCCGGGCCGACGGCGCCTACGACGACGGCGACACCGGCGCACACCGGCTCCCGGGACACGGACACGGGGTGCTCCAGGATTCCCGGCGCGGGCCCGCGACCGCGCTCGCCGCCGAACGGGCGCGGCAGGCACGGATGGCCGTGATCGGGCCGGTCACGGAACGGTGGGCGCCGGAGCAGGCCGGGCCGGTGCACGAGAACTGGCAGCTGGCGGCGCCGATCGGGCCCTCGACGGATCTGTGGGCGCTCGGCGCACTGCTGTTCCGGGCCGTGCAGGGACACGCGCCGTACCCGGAGGAGAACACCGCCGAGCTGGTGCAGCTGGTGTGCGCCGAGCCGCCCGCGTTCGCCGAGGAGTGCGGGCCGCTGCGCCCGGTCGTGGAGTCCCTGCTGCGCCAGGACCCCACCGAGCGGCTGGACTTCGAGGAACTGCGCGGCTGGCTGCGCTCCCTGGTGCGGTCGGCACCCGAACCCGAGGCCGGTACCCATGTCGTACCGGCGCCGCCCGTGGACGCGAGCCGGCTGCCGATCGTACGGCGACGCGGTGAACTCGTGCGCAGGCGCCGGGCCGGGCTGCCCGCGACCAGCGCGCACGCCCGCCACAAGCGCACCCGGGAGAAGCCCCCGCGGCCGCGCTCACTGGGCCGGAACCTGCTCCTGCTGATCCTGCTCGCGCTGGTCGCGGCGGTCACGTACGCCGTGGTGTTCATGCCGAAGGCCGCGCCGAGCGACGTGCGCGGTGACACGGGCAACCGGACGGACGGCGCCGGGCAGCACAGCCCGTCGCCCACGGCGAGCGACGCGCCCGGCTCCGACCAGAACGCCAACTCGCCCGACGGCGGGGAGAAGGACCACGACGAGGCGAGCCCGTCGCAGTCGTCCGGTTCGACGCAGACGCAGACCGGTGATCCCGAGGTCGCCCAGGGCTTCACCCTGCGCAAGGACCCCGAGGGGTTCCAGGTGGCCGTGGCCACCGGCTGGGACCGCGGTGCCAAGAACGGTCGCGGTCAGATCGTGTACTCCCGGGGCGACTTCGAGCTGATCCTCGTCCCCGGGCGGGACAGCAGGGCGACGTACGGCGGCGATCCGCTGAAGTACCAGCGGGAGGGCGAGCGCGAGTTGCAGCCCTTCCGCGACTCGTCCTGGGCCACGTCCACCGGGATGCGGCAGGTCGAGGTGGGCGGGGTGAGCTCGGCCGAGGGGCAGTTCACCTGGCAGGACTCCGAGGGACGCGGCGTCTACGTACGGAACCTCGCGATCCTCCTCGACGGCCGGTACCACGTCGTCCAGGTGCGCGGGCCGGAGGCGGAACGGGACGAGGTCACCCGGCTGTACGAGCAGGCGGCGGCCACGTACAAGGTGACCGGCTAGCGGCTAGCGGCTTGCGGCCTGTGGCTAGTGGCTAGTGGCTCGCGGAGAGCCGGACATGGCCGACGGCTGCTTCGGGAAGGGCGCGCGAGGGCGTCGGCGGGGCCAACGGGCGTGCGGGTGGACGGGCTTCGGAAGGTTGCGTTCCGGCCGTGGAAGCGAGAACCGTCACAGTGCTGTCTCCGTGCGGCCCGGCCGGTTCCCCGGGGCGCGAGCCGCTCCCTAATGTGACCCTGTCAAGAACATTGCGGGGCAACGTGAATCAGATGCAGGGGCTGCTCCTCGCGGGGCGCTACCGGCTGGCCGACACGATCGGCAGCGGAGGCATGGGACGGGTCTGGCGTGCGCACGATGAGGTGCTGCACCGGGCCGTCGCGATCAAGGAGCTGACGGCCGCGCTCTACGTCTCGGAGAGCGAGCAGGGCATCCTCCTGCAACGGACCCGGGCGGAGGCGCGCGCGGCGGCACGGATCAACCACTCGGCGGTCGTCACCGTGCACGACGTGCTGGAGCACGACGGCCGGCCGTGGATCGTCATGGAGCTGGTCGAAGGCGTCTCCCTGGCCGACGCGGTCAAGGAACGGGGGCGCGTCGAGGCGCGCGAGGCGGCGCGGATCGGGATGTGGGTGCTGCGCGCGCTGGGCGCCGCCCACCGGGCCGGCGTCCTGCACCGCGATGTGAAACCGGGCAACGTCCTGCTCGCCGAGGACGGCCGGGTCCTGCTGACCGACTTCGGGATCGCGCAGGTCGAGGGCGACACCACCATCACCCGGACCGGCGAGATCGTCGGGTCCGTCGACTACATCGCCCCCGAACGCGTGCGCGGGCACGACCCCGGGCCGGCGTCCGACCTGTGGTCGCTGGGCGCCACGCTGTACACGGCGGTCGAGGGCAAGTCGCCCTTCCGGCGCACCACACCGCTCACCACGATGCAGGCCGTGGTGGGCGAGGAAGCCGCCGAACCCGCGCAGGCCGGGCCGTTGGGGCCCGTCATCACCGCACTGCTCTGCAAGGACCCGGCGGTACGGCCCGCCGCCGCCGAGGTCGAGCAGATGCTCGCGGAGGCTGCGGAGGGGAGACGGCCACGGGTGGCGCAGGCGTATGTGCCGACCCTGCAGCATCCGGCGGGCGTGGACGACGACGACACGGGCGGCGCCGCCGCGCCGAACGGTGGGGCCGGTGGGGCCGGTACAGCCGGTGCGGCCGGTACGGACGCGGGTGGTGGGCCCGGCAGGGACGATGCGGAGGGCGGGCCCCGTACGGCTACGGGCGATGTGCCCGCCGCCGGGGACCACGGTCCGGGTGCCGGCCCCTTCGGTACTCCGGCCGCTCCGACGGCTCCGTCGTCCACCACCCGGCGGCGCGGCCGGGGCCGTACGGTCGTGGCCGTGCTCCTGCTGGCCGCGCTCGTCGGCGGCGGAGGCGCCGCCGCGATGCACTACGCGGACACGTGGCGCACGGACGGAGGCTCCACGGCCGGGGCGGACGGTGCGGACGACGGGGTGCCCGGCGGGTGGAAGCGCGTCGAGGACCCGGAGGGTTTCAGCCTCGCCCTGCCCCGGGGGTGGAAGCGGCAGGTGAAGGGGACGCAGATCGACTACACCCCGGACGACCGTGAGCACTTCCTCCGGATCGCCGTCGACGACTCGCCGGACTTCGACAGCCCGTACCACCACCAGCTCGACCTTGAGGAGCAGTTGCGGACGGCGCGGCCCGAGTACGAGCGGGTGACTCTGAAGGAGAACATCTTCCGCGACCGGCCGGGCGCCCTGTGGGACTTCACCTGGACCGCACCCGCGAAGGACACGGAGTTTCCCGGGCCGCGCCGGGCGATCGAACAGATGTATCTCTCCCGGGACGGCGTCGAGTACACGGTCTACATGTCCGCCCCCGCGGCCGACTGGAAGACGGCGGAGGAGCAGTTCTACGCGGTGCTGCGCAGTTGGCGGCCGCCGAAGCGATGAGCCGGGGCCGCCCTGCCGGCAGCGGAGCGAACCCGGCACGAGGGTCTCCCGCACGGCGCTCGCGTGGCGCTCGGGGGTCGCGCGTACGTCGCTTGTCGGCCAGGCCGTTCCGCGGCACCGGAGGGTTTCGGTCCGGTGCGGCATGATGGGGCGTATGGGGACCGAGGGGGAGAACGTCCGTCTCATAGCGGGCCGGTACCGGCTGGAGGCCAGGATCGGCCGCGGCGGTATGGGCATCGTGTGGCGCGCCACCGATGAACTCCTCGGCCGCCAGGTGGCGGTCAAGGAGCTGGCCTTCGACGACTCCCTGCCCGAGGAGCGGCTCCGGCAGCGCCGCGAGCGCACCCTGCGGGAGGCGCGCGCGGTCGCCCGGCTCGGGCACCCGCACATCATCGTCGTGCACGACGTCGTCGAGCAGGACGAACGCCCCTACATCGTCATGGAGTTGATCAACGGCGGCTCGCTCGCCGAGCGCATCGAGGCCGAGGGGCCCATGGACGCGCGCGAGGCGGCGCGGATCGGGATCGACCTGCTGGGCGCGCTGCGCCGGGCGCACGACGCCGGGGTGCTGCACCGCGACCTCAAGCCGGCGAACGTCCTGATGGAGACCGGGACCGACCGGGTCGTCCTCACCGACTTCGGCATCGCCCAGGTCGCCGGCGCGACCACGCTCACCGAGAGCGGGTCCTTCGTCGGCTCGCCCGAGTACACCGCGCCGGAGCGGATGGCCGGGACCCGCACCGGGCCGGAGTCCGACCTGTGGTCGCTGGGCGCGCTGCTGTGTGCCGTGCTCAGCGGTGAGTCGCCGTTCCGGCGCGACTCGCTGGGCGGCATCCTGCACGCGGTCGTCGTCGACGAGATCCGGCCGCCCGCGCAGGCCGCGCCGCTCCTCCCCGTCGTACGGGGGCTGCTGGAGCGTGATCCGGACCGCCGGCTCGACGCGACGGAGGCGGAGCGGCTGCTGCGGGCCTTCCGGGAGACCGGCCGGACACCGAGGACGACCAAGGCCCCGAGGACGTCGGCCGGTTACACCCCGACCCGGCGGGACGTGCCGCGCCCGGGGCGGGACGTGCGGCGCGCCGCCGGCGCGTCCGGGGGCACCGCCCCGGAGGGAGAGGCGCGGGGCGGGCAGGCGTCGTCCGGGGGGCCCGCGTCCGGCGGCCCCGAGGTGGCCCTGCGGGAGCAGCCCGCGCAGCAGCAGCCGCGCTCCACCCGCAGCGTGCTGGTCGCGGCCGCGCTGGTGGCGGCGATGGCCGGGGCGGGCGTCTCGGCCGCCGCGCTGCTGATGCGGGAGGGGGACGACGGCGGAGGCGGCGGCACGCCGGGCACCTCGGCACCGCGGACACCGGACGCCTCGCGGACCACGGGTGCGCCGTCCACGCCGGGCGGGTCCGGCGTGTCCGGTGGCGGGTCCGGCACGCCGGGTGCGCCGACGGACGGCACGGCGGGTACGTCGGCCGACGCCACGCCCACGGTCACGCGCTCGCGGGCGGCCACCGCGCCGGCCGCGCCCTCCGGGTACCGGCTGGCCGAGGACGACCGGGGCTTCAGCCTCGCCGTACCGGACGACTTCACCCGGGAGCCGCAAGGGAAGCGGGTGTTCTACATGTCGCCGGGGCAGGTGATCCGGATCGGCGTCAAGCTCGACGACCCGGAGGAGGGCGGGCCGGCCGGCGTGATGCGGCGCGCCCATGAGCAGGGGCCCTCGACGAACCCGGGCTACCGCGACGGCAGGGTCACCGAGACCACCCACGGCGGACGCCCCGCCGCGCTCTGGGAGTTCACCTGGGACGGCTTCAGCGCGGCGGAGGGCCCCCGGCACACGTACGACCTGTGCTGGGAGCAGGACGGGCGGCTGTACGACGTGTGGGTGTCGGCGCCCGTCGGGAAGGTGAGCGAGGCGAAGGAGTACTTCGACGTGGCGGTGGACACGTTCGTCCGCGGGTGAGCGGCGCTTCCGCGCGAGGTGCTTCCGCGAGAGGTCCGGCGGCGCTCCCCGGTGCCCTCGGCCGGCCTGCGCGTTCGTACCAAAGCGGAGATATGCGGCGTTCCGCGTCACGGGTCTGTGACCGGAAAGCGACGGGGGTGGATGTCGGCGGGTTCGCCGCGATACAGATGAGCGTATGAGCAGCGACGGGGGAGCCCCTTACGGATCCGGCTACGGATCCGGCTACGGACCGGACGAGCCGACGAGTTTCGGACTGCAACCGCCGCAGCCCGGCGTGCCGTACCCGGGGAACCCGTACGCTCAGCCGGCGGCGGCGGTGGCTCAGCCGACGCCGTCGCCCGCGGTGCAGGCGCCCTCGCCCGCGATGCAGGCGCCGACGCCGCCTCCCTCGGCACAGGCGCAGGCACAGGCGCAGTCGCAGGCGCAGTCGCAGGCGTCGCCACCCGCGCAGGACCCCGGCACCGGCCGCCTGATCGCGGGCCGTTACCGGCTGCTCGCCAAGCTCGGCCACGGCGGCATGGGCACGGTGTGGCGGGCCCAGGACGAGACGGTGGACCGTGAGGTCGCCGTCAAGGAGCCGCGTGTACCGGACCATCTTCCCGAGCGTGAACGGGCCAACGCCTTCGAGCGGATGCGCCGCGAGGCCCGTGCGGCGGCCCGGCTCGACCATCCCTCGGTCGTGAACGTGCACGACGTGGCGGTCGTGGACGGTCAGCCCTGGATCGTGATGGAGCTGGTCCGGGGACGTTCACTCGGCGACACCCTCCAGGAGGGCACCCTCGGGGTGCGGGACGCGGCGAGAATCGGCCTCGACGTGCTCGGCGCGCTGGAGGCGGCGCACGCGGCGGGCATCCTGCACCGGGACGTCAAGCCGGACAACGTCCTCCTCGGCCGCCACGACCGGGTCGTTCTCACCGACTTCGGCATCGCCCAGATCGAGGGCGAGACGAACCTGACGGACACCGGGGGCATCGTCGGCTCGCCCGAGTACATCGCCCCCGAGCGGGTGCTGGGCCAGCGGCCCGGTCCCGCGTCGGACCTCTGGTCGCTGGGCGTCGTCCTGTACGCCGCCACCGAGGGCGTGTCGCCGTTCCGGCGGAGCAACACGCCGGCGACCCTGCAGTCCGTCCTCAACGCCACGCCGGCGGCGCCCGCCTCGGCCACGGGCCCGCTCGCCGAGGCCATCAACGGCCTGCTGCAGAAGGACCCGGCGCGCCGCCCGGCCGCCGCGCGCGTCCGCGAACTGCTGGAGACGGCCGCGAACCCGCCGGTGCTCGCCCCCACCCAGGAGGTCCGGCACATCGCCGGGCCTCCGGCCGCGAACCACAGGGGCGTCCGGATCGGCCCCAAGACCCTCGCCGGGCTCGGCGCGGTGGTCGTCGCGGCCGCGGTGACGGCGTACCTGGTCGTCGCCGACCCCTTCGCGGGACCCCTGCCGGACGGCTGGAAGCAGCGGGACCTCGGTGCGAAGGTCGCCGCGAGCGTGGGGGTGCCCGGGGACTTCGTGAAGGACACGATCGAACCGGACGCCACGGACGGCACCATCGCGCAGTACAGCGACCCGAGCGGGCTGATCCGGATCAACGTCGACCGGGACGTCAAGAAGGACGACAAGGACGGCGAGATCCCGGACAACGCGCTGGACAAGGCGTACGCCGACTGGGAAGTGGTGAAGGACGGCGAGTACAGCCTGGACATCGCCGACACGCCGACACCGAAGGGGAAGCCGCAGGAGGCGACCTTCGAGGGCAAGGAGGCCGCCGAGAACACCATCAGGTACACGACCACCGACACACAGGCACCGCGGCTGCGTGAGGCGCGGGTCCTGTACTACCGGGCGGACAACGGCGACGTGTACCGGGTCTGGATCGACTATCCGGGCAAGGGACACTTCACCGGGCAGGGCCGCGAGATCGCGCGTACGGCCCTGGCGAACCTGCGGTTGGAGCACACCTAGGCGCTCCGTCACACCTAGGCGCTCCGTCACCCCTGGGCGCTCCGTGACACCCAGGCGCTCCGTCACACCCAGGCGCTCAGTACGCCCGCTCGGCGATCCAGGCCATGACCCGCTCGGCCACCTTCGGGTCGTCCAGCAGCGCGGCGCCGTGCGCGGAACCGGGCACGGTCTTCACCGTGACGCCGTTGGCGGGCATGTTGTGGTCCTTCTCCTCGGCCGTTTCGAGGTCGAGCGAGGGCTGGACGGGCGCGGCGTCGCCCCGGGAGTGGACCAGGTACATGGGCGCGTCGTCGGCCCCGGAGGCCCGGCTCCCGGCCGCCATGTCGTTCCAGGTCTCCCGGCAGCCCGGGCGGGGGGCCGCGGTGGCCGGGTCCTTCGCCCCCTGCGTGGGCGTGTCCGCCTTCTTCCGTGTCTCCTCCGCCGCCCCGGGCCGGGTCTCCGGGGAGCAGCGGGCCAGGATGACGGCGTTGTCGCGGAGCCTGCGCTGCCGGTCCGTCGCGGTGGCGGCGTTGCCGTCCCGCCAGGCGCGGTACGGGTCGACGACGGGGGACAGGCCCACCACGCCGTCGAGGTCGTAGGCGCCGGAGCGGTACGTCGCCACGGTGGTGGCGATCTGGCCCCCGGTGGAGGAGCCCAGGAGCACCATCCGGTGGATGTCGAGGTCGAAGTCGGCGGCGTGGCGACGGATCCAGTCGAGCGCGGACAGGGCGTCGGTGCGCTGGGCGGGCCAGGCGGCGTCGCTGTTCAGCCGGTAGTCCACGGTGAAGACGGCGTACCCGGCGTCGGCGAAGGTGCGCGACCAGGTGGCCCAGCCGGTGTCCTCGTGCCAGTAGCCGCCGTGCAGGATCACGAGGCCCGGCTGCGTCCCGTTCCGTTCCTCGCCGGCGGCGTTCCAGTAGGCGTCCAGGGTCTGCCGGGTGTGCGAGCCGTAGGAGTACGTGGCCTCGTTGCGGTCGGCCGCGGTGCTGTCGCGCGTGTCCGCGACGAGGAGCGCGGCGACCACCGCGGCGCAGAGAACCAGACAACCCCAGAGGCGACGCACGGCCACCCGCCCTTCGAAGAACGACCCGACGGCAGGCGTCCGTTGTCCCCGGGGCGCGGGGTCCGATCGACACGTCCGCGACCGCGTGTGGCTCGTCATGTCCACAGGGGGAGCGCCCACACGGCCTGCTCGCGTGCGCATCCGGACTATAGGCGGCCCGCTCGAACAAAAGCCAAGCGGGTCAGGGTGGTTGCCGTGAAGTGTTCGTGCGCGGCGGTGAAGCGGTCGTGCCCGGCACCGGCGAGCACGGGCGAGCACCGGCGAGGGCGACGCGGCCGGTGTCCCGGAGGCATCGCCTTGTCCGGCCCCTTGCCCCTAACATGCCGTGTCAAGTGCATGATCGGCGCGAAGGGCGAGCGAGCGTGGGCATCGAACACCTGGACGTGCGGGCTCACGCGAGACAGCGCTGGGCGGCCAGGGGCGCACTCGCCTGCGCCGCCCTCGCCGTCCTGCTGCCGCTCGGTTACGCGCGCGCCGCGAGCCTGCTGCTCGTCGCGGGCGTCGTGCTGGGCGCCGGTCTCACGGTGGCCTCGCTGTGGTGGGTCCTGATCCACCGCGGCGCCATCCGGATTGCCGCGGGTGTGCTGGCGGTGGCCGCGCCGGTCGGCGTCATCTGGTGGTTCGCCGCCGTGAACCTGCTGTGGGTCGTGATCGTCTCCGCCGGGCTCTGGGCCGTGGCCGTCTGGTCCGGCAAGTTCGCCCTCAGGACCACCAAGTCCCACCACGTCCATGTGCCCGAGCACCGCACCCCGGCCCCCACCCGCCCGTTCCTCATCATGAACCCCAAGTCGGGCGGCGGGAAGGTCGAGCGCTTCCGGCTGAAGGAGCGCGCCGAACGGCTCGGCGCCACGGTCCATCTGCTCGACCCCGCGCACCACGAGGACGTCGCCGTACTGGCCCGCGACGCCGTCAGGAACGGCGCCGACCTGCTCGGTGTCGCGGGCGGCGACGGCACCCAGGCCCAGGTCGCCGCCATCGCGGCGGCGTACGACGTGCCGCTCCTCGTCATCTCCGCCGGCACCCGCAACCACTTCGCCATGGACCTCGGCCTCGACCGCGACAACCCCGCCGCCTGCCTCGACGCCCTCACCGACAAGGGGGTGGAACTCCACGTCGACCTCGGGTACGCCAGCGGTCATCCGTTCGTCAACAACGCCTCCTTCGGCGCGTACGCCGCCGTCGTGCAGAGCCCCGCCTACCGCGACGACAAGGTCCGCACCACGCTGGAGCTGCTGCCCGAACTGCTCACCCACCAGCGGGGTCCGCGGCTCACCGCCCGCATCGGGGACGCCGTCATCGACGCGCCGCAGGCCGTCCTCGTCAGCAACAACGTCTACCGCAGCGACGACCTCGTCGGCCTCGGCCGCCGCGAACGGCTGGACGCCGGCGTGCTGGGTGTCGTCGGCGTGCGCGTCGACAGCGCCGCCGAGGCAGCCGGGATGGTCCTCGGCCCGAACGCCCCCGGGCTCAGCCTCCTCGTCGCGGACGAGATCGTCGTCGAGGCCGACCGGCCCGAGATCGAGGTCGGCGTCGACGGCGAGGCCCTGCTGCTGCCCACCCCCGTCCACTGCCGGGTCTCGCCGAAGGCCCTGCGCGTCCGCGTGCCCCGCGACCGGCCCGGCGTCCCCGAGCCCAAACCGCCCCTGGACTGGCGCCGGCTGCGCAAGCTCGCCGCCGCGGTCGGCCGCACGGCCCTGCCCAAGCACCGGGAACGGTACGGGTGGGCGCAGCGGTGGTGGGACCGGTGGCGTTGACCGCCCCGTCCCCTTCTGCCCGTCTCCTCCCGTCCGGTCTCCTCCCGTCCGGTCTCCTCCCGTCCGGTCTCCTCCCGTCCGGTCTCCTCCCGTCCGGTCTCCTCCCGTCCGGTCTCCTCCCGTCCGGTCTCCTCCCGTCCGGTCTCCTCCCGTCCGGTCTCCTCCCGTCCGGTCTCCTCCCGTCCGGTCTCCTCCCGTCCGGTCTCCTCCCGTCCGGTCTCCTCCCGTCCGGTCCCCTCCCGCCCCGTCCCCTCCCGTCCTGTTCGCCGCGCCGGTGACCCCCGGCCCGGGGGTGCGTCCCGCGGTTTCGAACAAGGTGACCGACGCCGCATTCGCGTCCGCACGGCACCGCCCGCCGCGCTGATCAGCGACTTCGTTGCCAGCGATCACTGGCGCGTTGTGGACGCCCGGTGAAACCCTGTTACCGCCGGGTACCCAAAGTCGTCCGGTCCGGAATACCCTGCGCGTCATGACGGACTCGCAGGCCCCCGAAAAGACCGGCACGACCACCACGGGAACGACCGGCACGGCACGGACGACCGGCACCAATCCCCTCGCGGCAGCGCCCCAGGGCGCCCGTACCGCCGCCGACGTGGTCACCCCCGAACTGGTCGCCCAGCTCACCAAGGGCGTGGTCGGCTCCGGCCGGACCGCCAACCACACCCCGTTCACCGGTGAGAAGCTGGCCGACCTGCCGGAGT
This sequence comes from Streptomyces sp. VNUA24, assembly GCF_029167005.1. NCBI lineage: Bacteria > Bacillati > Actinomycetota > Actinomycetes > Kitasatosporales > Streptomycetaceae > Streptomyces > Streptomyces sp. VNUA24. Next base: position 4,611,464 of record NZ_CP119143.1, on the reverse strand, counting down.
CCACCCCCGAGGACGTGGCGACGGCCTACGAGCGGGCCCGCGCCGCCCAGGCCGTCTGGGCCCAGCGGCCGGTGCGCGAGCGCGCCGCCGTGCTCCTGCGCTTCCACGACCTGGTGCTGGAGCGTCAGGCCGAGGTGCTCGACCTCATCCAGCTGGAGACCGGCAAGGCCCGCCTCCACGCCCACGAGGAGGTCCAGGCCGTCGCGGTCGCCGCCCGCCACTACGGCCGCAAGGCCCCGTTCTACCTGAAGCCCAAGCGGCACACCGGCGCCGTACCGACCCTCACCAAGGTCACCGAGCTGCGCCACCCGCGCGGTGTGATCGGCCAGATCGCCCCCTGGAACTACCCGCTCGAACTCTCGGTCGGCGACGCGATCCCCGCCTTCGTCGCGGGCAACGCGGTCGTGATGAAGCCCGACACGGAGACCTGCCTGACCGCCCTGTGGGCCCGCGACCTGCTCATCGAGGCCGGCCTGCCCGCCGACGTCTTCCAGGTCGTCCTCGGCGAGGGCCCCGTCATCGGCCCCGAGGTCGTCCGGCACGCCGACTACGTCTCCTTCACCGGCTCCACCCGCACCGGCCGCGAGGTCGCCCAGGGCGCCGCCGCCCGCCTCGTCGGCGTCTCCCTCGAACTCGGCGGCAAGAACGCGATGCTGGTCCTCGCCGACGCCGACATAGAGAAGGCGGCGGCGGGCGCCGTCCGCGCCTGCTTCAGCTCCGCCGGCCAACTCTGCATCTCCATCGAGCGGTTGTACGTCCACGAGTCCATCGCCGACGCCTTCGTGGAGCGCTTCGCCGCCCGCACGAAGGCCATGCGCCTCGGCAAGTCCCTCGCGTACGGCGCCGAGATGGGCTCCCTGGTCGGCGAACGCCAGCTGGAGACCGTCACCCGGCACGTCGACGAGGCCGTGGAGAAGGGCGCCAAGGTCGTCGCGGGCGGCGTGGCCCGTCCCGACATCGGCCCCTACTTCTACGAGCCGACCATCCTCGACGGCGTCACGGAACCCATGTCCGTCTGCACCGAGGAGACCTTCGGCCCGGTCGTCTCGATCTACCGCTTCACGGACGAGGACGAGGCCATCGAGGAGGCCAACTCCACCGCGTACGGCCTCAACGCCTCCGTCTGGACCAAGGACGGCCGCCGCGGCCACGAGGTCGCCTCCCGGGTCCGCGCCGGCACGGTCAACGTCAACGAGGGCTACGCCTCCGCCTACGGCAGCGTCCAGTCCCCCATGGGCGGCATGAAGGACTCCGGACTCGGCCGCCGCCACGGCTCCGAGGGCATCCTCAAGTACACGGAGGCCCAGACGGTCGCCCAGCAGCGCCTGCTGCCCATGGCCCCCTCCTTCGGCATGGACGACGAGAAGTACGCCCAGTTCATGAGCCGCAGCCTGCGGGCCATGAAGGCGCTCCGGCTCCGCTAGGTCTTCGGGCCCGCCCACCGTTCTCAACGAGGAGAGCACGTGTCGTACGACTACGACGTCATCGTCGTCGGATCCGGTTTCGGCGGCTCGGTCACCGCCCTGCGTCTGACCGAGAAGGGCTACACGGTGGGCGTGCTCGAAGCGGGCCGCCGTTTCACGCGCGACTCGCTCCCGAAGAACTCCTGGGACCTGAAGAACTACCTCTGGGCCCCGGCCCTCGGTCTGTACGGCCTGCAGCGCATCCACCTGCTGGGCAACGTCATGGTGCTGGCCGGGGCCGGCGTGGGCGGCGGTTCCCTCAACTACGCCAACACGCTCTACGTACCGCCGAAACCGTTCTTCGAGGACCCGCAGTGGAAGGACATCACCGACTGGCAGGAGGAGCTGAAGCCGTACTACGACCAGGCCCGCCGCATGCTCGGCGTACGGCTCAACCCGACGATGACCCCGTCGGACGTGCACCTCAAGGCCACCGCCGAGCGGATGGGTGTCGGCGACAGCTTCCACCTCGCCCCGGTCGGTGTCTTCTTCGGCGACGGTGAGGACGCCGACGGCACGGCGAAGGCCGCCCCCGGTGAGCGGGTGGCGGACCCGTACTTCGGAGGCGCGGGTCCTGCCCGCAGGGCCTGCACCGAGTGCGGCGAGTGCATGACCGGCTGCCGCCACGGCGCCAAGAACACCCTCAACGAGAACTACCTCCACCTCGCCGAGAAGGCGGGCGCGGTCGTCCACCCGATGACCACGGTGGTCGCCGTGACGGAGGACTCGCAGGGCGGCTACGCCGTGTCGACCCTGCCGACCGACCGGCGGCGCAAGGGAGCGGGCCGCGTCCTGAAGGCCCGCCGCGTCGTCCTCGCGGCCGGCACCTACGGCACCCAGACCCTGCTCCACCGGATGAAGGCGAACGGGCAACTGCCGCACATCTCGGACCGGTTGGGCATGCTGACCCGCACCAACTCGGAGGCCCTGGTCGGCGCCCAGACCGACAGCCGCCGCTACCGCAAGGCCCACGGCGTGCCCGAGGTCGACTTCACGCGGGGCGTGGCGATCACCTCCTCCATCCACCCCGACGAGAACACCCACATCGAGCCGGTCCGCTACGGCAAGGGCTCCAACGCGATGGGCGGCCTGTCCATCCTCCAGGTCCCCTACGCGGGCGGCACCGCGACGGACGCCTCCCGTGTCCTCGGGTGGCTGGGACACGCGGTCAGGCATCCGCTGCTGGTGGCCCGTTCGCTCTCCAACCGCCGCTGGTCGGAGCGGACCATCATCGGTCTGGTGATGCAGTCGCTGGACAACTCCCTGTCGACGCACCTCAAGCCGAAGGGGCTCGGCAAGGGCCTGTTGACGGCACGCCAGGGTCATGGCGCGCCCAACCCCAAGCAGATCGAGGCCGCTTCCCGGGCCGCCTCCACCCTCGCCGCCGAGATCAACGGCTTCGCCGGCAGCAACGTGGGCGAGCTGATGGGCACCCCGCTCACCGCGCACTTCCTCGGCGGCTGTCCCATCGGCGCCACCGCGGCCGACGGCGTCATCGACCCGTACCACCGCCTCTACGGCCACCCCGGCATCTCCGTCGTCGACGGCGCCGCCGTCTCCGCGAACCTGGGCGTGAACCCCTCGCTGACCATCACGGCCCAGGCCGAGCGCGCCATGGCGCACTGGCCGAACAAGGGCGAGCCCGACCACCGCCCGGCCCCGGGCGCGGCCTACGAACGGCTCGGTCCCGTGCAGCCGCTGCGTCCGGCGGTCCCGGCGGACGCCTTCGGGGCGCTGCGGCTGCCCCTGGTGCCGGTGCCGACGGTGCCGCCGAAGAAGGAGAAGAAGTAGCGGAGAAGGACCCGCACCCCCCTCCGAGTGCGGGTTCTTCTCTCGTGTGCCAGGTGTGACCCATGAGCCGGGTGAAGGGTTGCCCCCGCGATGACAGTTTTCTTATGTGACCTGGATCACGTCCGACTGGGCCTGGGGCGACCCCCGAAACCGTTTGTGGTGTCGGGTCGCACGCATGATCTGATGTGCCCTGCGATGCCTCTGTGAGGCATGTGAAGAACGCCGTGAGGACGGGGAACATGAAGGTGGGGGACACGAAGGTGGGGGACGTGAACGTGGGGGACGTGAGGTCGAAGGTGTCGCGGGCGGTGGTGGCCGTCTCGGTCGCGGCCGTGCTGGGGCTCACCGCGGCGTGCGGCGGGGGCGGCGACGCGAGCGAGGACGGGGAGGCGAAGCCGTCGGCCAACGGCAGCGCGTCCGCCGGGGACGGCCAGGACGGGCAGGACGGCAAGGGCGGCGGAAAGGCCGCGCTGACCGAGGCCCAGCTGAAGGAGGCGGCCCTCGCGAAGGGGGACGTGAAGGGCTACAAGATCGCTGACATGCCCGCGGAGGACATGCCCGGCGTGCCCGTTCCCGCGAAGCCGGCCGCCTGCCAGCCCCTCGCGAACATGTTCAACTTCACCTCCGACCCGCAGCCGAAGGCCCGCGCGGGACGCACCGTGACCTCCGAGAACAAGCTCTCCGCGAGTGTCGTCTCCCTCGCCCTCGCCGCACACGAGCAGAGCGACGCCGAGAAGGTCATGGCCGACCTGCGCACCGCCACGGAGAACTGCGACGGATACGAGCACGTCGGCAACAAATACACCGGCGTCGAGTCCCTCCCCGCCCCGAAGCAGGGCGACGAGGCCGTCGCGTACAAGCTGAAGGCCGACATCGAGGGGGCCAAGATCCCGATGTCCTTCACGGTGGTGCGCAGCGGTTCGACGCTCATCGGGTTCTACTCGATGAACATGCTGGACGCGGACAAGGCCGAGGTGCCGGCCGCGATCCTCGACGCGCAGGTCGCGAAGGTGGAGAAGGTCGCCGGCTGAGCGGACGGACGACGTGACGAAGGGCCCCGCGGGACGGAAACCGCGGGGCCCTTCCGCGTCGGCACCGACGTCAGGGCCGCGCCGGTGCCTGGCAGCGGCGCCGGGGGGTGTGCGCCGCTTGGCGTGAAGGTGGACGAGGGTGGGGGCGGTGGCGCCCGGCGCACCTGGGGCGTGCGCCTGGTGCCGACCAGGGTGCGGTGCGGGATTCCGCCGGTCGGCCCCGGGCGTCCCCGGAGCCGGCCGTTCTCTTGCGTGACCGGGCTGCTGTCCCCTGCCGTCCGGTCACACCCCTGGAGCGAGGTCCCACGGCGCACGGCACGATCCGTACGCCTCATCGCTCCAGCGGAGCCACGCGTGGTTCTTTCGGGCCCGGACCTGGCTGGCACGGACACCGACACCAACGACGGGCGTCGTACGACGGTCACGCGCCGTACGGGTGAGAGGGCAGGCGTACGTACGTGCGCCGGTCAGACGCGACCCCGGCACAGCTCCAGCAGCGTCATGGCGAGCGCGGTGCCGGGCCTGCCGAGGGCGTCCCGGTAGTGGGCGAGGACGTCCATCTCGCGCGAGAGGTTCACACGGCGGCCGCCGGACTCGATCCGGGTCTGCTGGATCACGGTGGAGACGGCCGTCCGTTCCTGGATCAGGCCGATGATCCGGTCGTCGAGCGCGTCGATGCGTTCACGGGCGTCGGCGATCACCGCGGCCGCCTCGGCGGTGCGGGCGCCGGTGGTGGTCGTCTTCGTGGCGTGGGTGGTCGCGGCGGGCGTGGGCGTGGGCGTGGTCGTGGTCGTGGTGGTCATTGGGGGAGCTCCTGGCCGGGGGGTGAGGTCGGACGTGGCTTCCCGGAGCGGCAGGACCCGGACAACGCGAGGCGCCCCGGACCTGTCGGTCCGGGGCGCCTGGAAAGTCGCTGATCAGTAGCTCAAGCAACACGACCATGGCAGCCGGCGGACCGGATGCCATAGGTAAAGAGGAAGGTCGGGTGCGTGAGCATGGGCGCCAGTATGCCACGGCCTGTCCCGGCCTCGTCCGCACCGGGTCCGCGCCGGGTCCGCGCCAGGTCCGCCCCGGTCCGCTCCCGGGCGGGGCCGGTCCGCGCCCGGGCGGGGCCGGGGCCGGAGTCGCCGGTGGCCCGTTCCGCCGGGGCGTACCCCGGTAGACTCGACCTCACAGACCCCCGCCCCACCGCCGGAAGGCACCCCGTGTCATCAGCGAACCCCGCTGCCGCCGCACCCGACACCGTCCTGGTCGTCGACTTCGGCGCCCAGTACGCCCAGCTCATCGCCCGACGGGTCCGCGAGGCCCGGGTCTACAGCGAGATCGTGCCGAGCACCATGCCGGTCGCGGAGATGCTCGCCAAGAACCCGGCGGCGATCATCCTCTCCGGCGGCCCCTCCTCGGTCTACGCCGAGGGAGCCCCCCGCCTCGACCGCGAGATCTTCGAGGCCGGCGTCCCCGTTTTCGGCATGTGCTACGGCTTCCAGCTGATGGCCACCACCCTCGGCGGCACCGTCGACAACACGGGAGCGCGCGAGTACGGCCGTACGCCCCTGCATGTCGCCAAGCCCGGCAGCACCCTCTTCGAGGGCACCCCCGACGAGCAGTCGGTCTGGATGTCCCACGGCGACGCCTGCTCCGCCGCCCCCGAGGGCTTCTCCGTCACGGCCTCCACCGACGTCGTCCCGGTCGCCGCCTTCGAGAACGACGAGAAGAAGCTGTACGGCGTCCAGTACCACCCGGAGGTCATGCACTCCACGCACGGCCAGCAGGTCCTGGAGCACTTCCTCTACCGGGGCGCGGGCATCACCCCCAGCTGGACCACCGGCAACGTCATCGAGGAGCAGGTCGAGGCCATCCGCGAGCTGGTCGGCGACAAGCGCGCGATCTGCGGCCTGTCCGGCGGCGTGGACTCCGCCGTCGCCGCGGCCCTCGTCCAGAAGGCCATCGGCTCCCAGCTGACCTGCGTGTACGTCGACCACGGCCTCATGCGCAAGAACGAGACCGAGCAGGTCGAGAAGGACTTCGTCGCCGCGACCGGCGTCCAGCTGAAGGTCGTGGACGCCGAGGAGCGCTTCCTGAAGGCGCTGGCCGGGGTCTCCGACCCCGAGCAGAAGCGGAAGATCATCGGCCGCGAGTTCATCCGCGTCTTCGAGCAGGCCCAGGCGGAGATCATCGCCGACGAGGGCCCCGAGGTCGCGTTCCTGGTCCAGGGCACCCTCTACCCGGACGTCGTTGAGTCCGGCGGCGGCACCGGCACGGCCAACATCAAGTCCCACCACAACGTGGGCGGCCTCCCCGAGGACCTGGAGTTCCAGCTCATCGAGCCGCTCCGCAAGCTGTTCAAGGACGAGGTCCGGATGGTCGGCCAGGAGCTGGGGCTCCCGGAGGAGATCGTCCAGCGCCAGCCGTTCCCGGGCCCCGGCCTCGGCATCCGGATCGTCGGCGAGGTCACCAAGGACCGGCTCGACCTGCTCCGCGAGGCCGACGCCATCGCCCGTGAGGAGCTGACGGCGGCCGGCCTCGACCGTGACATCTGGCAGTGCCCGGTGGTGCTGCTGGCGGACGTCCGGTCCGTAGGCGTCCAGGGCGACGGCCGTACGTACGGTCACCCGATCGTCCTGCGCCCGGTGTCCAGCGAGGACGCCATGACCGCCGACTGGTCCCGGCTGCCGTACGAGGTCCTCGCGAAGATCTCGACCCGGATCACCAACGAGGTCGCGGACGTCAACCGGGTCGTCCTCGACGTGACGAGCAAGCCCCCGGGCACCATCGAGTGGGAGTGAGCCCTGCCGCGCTCGGCGTGGCGGAGCTCAGGTCCGTTTGAGGGTCCGCACCGGCTCTCCGGGCTTCCAGACCTGGACGACGAGGTACGTGTCGTCCTCGACGCAGGTCCGTACGACCTCCGTCAGCTCGGTGCGGAAGAGGTGGAACGGCTCCGGCGGTTCCACCTCTTCGCCGTACGCCGCCTTGACGGCGGGATCGTCGACCTCGACCGCCCGCCCGCTCACCCGCACGTCACCGCCGCCCATCTCCGTGCCCGGACCCGGGTTGGCCTGCAGCGAGAACCGCGGGTCCCGGCGCAGATCGAGCGCCTTGCGCGAGTCGGGCATCATCCCCAGCCACAGCTCCCCGTTCACGAACCGGACCTCCAGCCCGGTCGTCCGCGGGGAGCCGTCCCTGCGGAGGGTGGCGAGGATGTGATGGGTGAAGGCACCGAAGCGTGCCTCGACCGTCTGGGCGAGTTCGGGTTCGGCGGCGACGAACGCGCCCCAGTTCGCATGATTCTCCGGCATACGTCGAGTCTCGCGCGGATACCCGACACCCACTGTCCGGTTACCCCGTGCGACGTACGGCGGCGGTCCGACCCGGGTGAACGGTGTGCGGTGTGGCGCGCTTCCGTGACTTGCGTAACGGTTGCGCACTCTCTTCACGGGACGGGCCTGTTCTGCCAGGGGCACCGACGGTAACTTCCGAATCGTCAAGGAAGTCACCCTGGAGGACACATGCACGGGCCCACACCGCCCCTGCCCCTACCCACCGACCAGCTGCGGTTCGCCATGCCGCCGATGCACGAGACGGTGGAGGACGAGCGGCGGCACCGCAAGGAACGCCTGGCCGGGGCCCTGCGGATCTTCGGGCGTCTGGGCTTCGAGGAGGGCGTCTCGGGGCACATCACCGCGCGCGACCCGGAGTTCAGCGACTGTTTCTGGGTCAATCCCTTCGGGATGCCGTTCAAGCACGTCACCGTGAGTGACCTGGTCCTCGCCAACCAGGACGGACAGGTGATCGAGGGCCGCTACCACGTGAACCAGGCCGCCTTCACGGTCCACGCGCAGGTGCACGCCGCCCGCCCCGACGTCGTCGCGGTCGCGCACTGTCACTCCGTGCACGGCCGCGCGCTGGCCGCACTCGGCGAGCTGCTCGACCCGATCACCCAGGAGTCCTGCGCGTTCTACGAGGACCAGGCGCTCTACGACCACTACACGGGCGTCGCCGTCGACACGGAGGAGGGCCGCCGCATCGCCGGCGTGCTCGGCAGCCGCAAGGCGCTCGTGCTGCGCAACCACGGTCTGCTCACGGTCGGCGACTCGGTCGACGCGGCGGCGTGGTGGTTCCTGTCGATGGAACGCTCGGCCCAGGTGCAGCTCACGGCCAAGGCGGCGGGGCGTCCCCAGCTGATCGAACACCGGCTGGCCGCGGCGACGCGGGAGCAGGCGGGCGGCGACCTGGTGGCGTGGATCAACTACCAGCCCCTGTGGCAGGACATCAGCAGGAGCGAGCCGGACCTGCTGAGCTGACCGGGGTCCCTGTCCCCGGGGCCCGAGCCGGTCACGGAGACGCTCGGAGCCGCGTCAACACGGCCACCGGGACGTCACCCCGCCCCTCCCTCGCACGGAGTGGACCTGCCGGACGCGAACCGTGTCCCGTACGGCACAATTCGCTGTCATCGCGGCGCACTTGTACGGGCGCACGGCTGTGGCAGGGAGCGGACGTTCATACGGGTCCACGAGGCCCACGGGGCCCACGAGGCCCACGAGGCCCGGAGTCATCCACGAAGGTGCCGCCGGTGCCGGCACCGGCGGCCGAACCCAGGTGACGGTACTGACGACGGACGACAACGGTCCTGCTGACGGCCGTGCCGAAGACGGCCGCGAAGAGGCGGCCACGACGATGACGGCCGTGTAGAAGACGGTCGTGTGCAAGACGGCCGTGCAGAAGACGGCAGTGACAACGGCGGCGAATGCCGAGGGACGCGGTCGCGCAGGCGGACGCGGTGCGGGAAGGCGGGCTCGGGCGTGGCGGTGCAGGAGGCCAGAGGGGGCATGGGCGCGGCCCATGAGGGCGGGTGCATGTGCGGGGACTGCCCGCACGGGGCGCGTGCGGGACACCGGCGTGCGGTCGCCGAGTTCCTGCTGAAGCGGGAGGAGTTCGCGTCCGGGCAGGGACTGCCGGCGGCCGTCGCGCACTCCGCGTCCGCCTCCCGGCAGTGGGTCTCCGACGAACTCACCCAGTCCGCGGCCCTCGTCGCCGAACGCGGCCGCGTCGAGGGCGAGGCATGGCTCGGCCGTCTGTGGCCGCGCACGGCGATCGTCGTCTGGGCCGCCGTCGTGACCCTCCTCCTCGTCCAGTCCCTCACCGCGATCGGCGCGGGCTGGACGGCCGCCCGCACCGCCGGTCTGCTCGCCGCCCTGCTGGTCGGCGGGGCACTGACGGGCGCCGGGTATCTGCACCGGGCACGCGGCGGCGCCCTCGCCCCCGTCATCGGCGAGGACAACCGTCTCTCCACCTCCCGCGCGATCGCGGCCGCCTGGGTCCTCCTCGTCGCCTTCGCGGTCCTCGTCCTCGTCGGCCGACTGGCCGCCGCCTCCGACCACCGGGAACGCGACGCCCTCATCGCCGGACTCGACCTCACCCGCGGCGCGGGCATCGTGACCGTCCTGGCGGTGGTCTGCGGCATCGCGGTCCTGGTCCGCCGCGTCGTCGGCCTCCGGGTCCTCTCCCAGCGCCTGCAGAAGGTCCGCGCCGCCCGCCCCCGCGCCGCCGACCTCCTCACCGACGACTCCGGCCGAGGCAGCTTCACGGACATCCAGTACGTGCTCGTCAGCGCCGTCGCCCTCACCTTCGCGGCGGTACGCCTCGCCCGTCGCCCCGACCAGCTCCCGGACCTCCCCTGGGGCCTCGCCCTCCTCGTCCTGGTCTCCGCCGCCACCTACGTCGCCGGAAAGTACGCCGAGGGCGGCCGTCCCGTCGTCCTCTCCGTCGTCCGCGCCCGCGAGGCCGGCGACCTCGACGCCCCCATCCGCAACGGCGACGACATCGAGATCCGCGGCGCCGGTTTCGTCCCGCCCGGCGCACAGACCGCCGACCACCTCTCCCGCATGGTCGTCCGCATCGGCGCCGTCCACGTCCACGTCCCCCTCGTCCCCGTCGCCGGCGGCTTCAGCAACCCCACCGACGCCGTCCTCACCGCCCCCGTCCCCGCCGACGTCGAACCCGGCAAGGTCGACGTCCAGGTCGTCACGGCCGCCGGCGTGGAGACCAACCGCTACACGATCGAGGTCTCAGCGGACTGAGCGACCGCGTCGGGGACGGGGAGGATCGCGTCGGGGAGGCGACGGATCGCGTCGGGGAAGGGGAAGATCGCGTCGGGGCAGGACGTGGGCGCCTGCACGGGGGCGAGACGCGGGGGCGGGGCGGCGTAGGGCGGGGTGCGGGGCCGGAGGGCGGGCAGCGGGGGGGCCGGGGCGCCGGGAGGCCGGAGGCGGGCGCGGACTCGGGCGCGCATGGGCGTCGGCGTGGGGCGCAGACACGGTTCGGCGTGGGGCGCAGACACGGTTCGGCGTGGGGCGCAGACACGGTTCGGCGTAGGGACAGCCAGGCCCGGACATCGTCGGCGAAGCCGTAGTGGGCCCCTTCCGAAAAGCATCCCCGACCCGGAAAAACACGCCCGAACCATTGAGCACCCCCACCCCTGCGAACGTATCGTCTGTTGAGGGGTCAACGGCACGGCGGACAAGAGGCGGCGCAGACCATGACTCACGACATTCGCACGGACTCCTACACCTCCTATCGCGATGGCGGCCCCGACTGGCGAGACACCGCCACCCGCTACGCCCTGTTGCCCCTGCGCGTCTTCCTCGGCGTCACCTTCATCTACGCCGGCCTGGACAAACTCACCGACAGCGCGTTCATGGCAGCCTCGGGCTCCGGCTCCATCGGCGACATGATGAGCGCCACCAGGGACTCCGCCGCCATCCCAGCCATGATCGACATGGCCCTCAAGAACCCCGTCGGCTTCGGCTACGCCATCGCCATCGGCGAACTCGCCGTCGGTATCGGCGCCCTCCTCGGCCTCCTCACCCGTCTCGCCGCCTTCGGCGGCGCCCTGATCTCCCTCAGCCTCTGGCTGACAGTGAGCTGGTCGGCATCCCCGTACTACTACGGCAACGACCTCCCCTACCTCATGGCCTGGATCCCCCTGATCCTCGCCGGCGCCCCGGTACTGTCCGTGGACGCGGCCATCCGCTCCCGCCGTCACGGCGGCAGCAGGCACCGCGCACACGCCTACCGCTGAGCCCCGGGCCTCCCCCACCCGGAACGCACCCCACCCTGCTCCTCCCGGCGCAACTCGCTGCCGATTCGGGCTCAGCCCTCGATACCCCACACGGCAGCGCATCCGCGTGTTCCCGGCCGTCCGGGCAGGCTCATCCAGCGGAACCGCTCGGCCCTGTCGCCCCGCCCGGGTCCGCGCCGGTCGCCGTCCCGGCCGCCCCCGCGCTGCCAGCCGTACCGGCATCCTTTGTCGTCCCGGCCGTCCCGGCCGTCCCCGCCGCCCCAGCCGCCGCCCCGCTCTCGAACCCCGGCGGTGCAGACGGCTCTTTGCGTGCGCACGCCCCGCGCCCGCGTATCGCGAGGTTCAGGAGGCCCACCGCCCCCGCCAGACACAGCCCTCCGATCACGAGCGGTATCACCGCGAACCAAGGGGTCTGCCAGGCATCGCTCGCATCGCCCAGATACACGACACCGGCGGTGGTGAGGAAGAGGCCGGCTATGAGCTTCCCCGGCCGGAACTCATGACGCAGCACGGGCCACCTCCGCCTGTCCCACACCGACTTCGAGGTCGATGGCGAGCGTGCCGCCGCCGTCCGAGCCCTTCTCGGGGGAGAGCGTCAGCCGATCGCTCTTGTCCGGTGCCACGTCCACGTCCTCCTTGTCGTCACCCGGCAACTGGATGTCGCCGAGGCCCACTTGCACATCGAGCCGCACGGTGACGTCCCGCGGGACCACCACTCTCACCTTGCCCGCGCCCACCTCCACGCTCGTCGTCAGGGTCTCGCCCTCGGGTATGTCCACCCGGGTCAGGTCCAGCGTGCCCACGCCGGTTCCCAGCTCGTATCTGGGCTCCAGGCTCTTGGCGTTGCGCGGTGTCCACTCCGTACGGGCCCAGTCGGTGGTGATGTTCGCCGGGAGCGCCGCCGTGCACGCGAGCAGCCCCGCGGTGATCAGAGCCAGGAAGATCGACCCCGCTCCCGTACGGCCGAGAAAGGCGCTCAGGGCTATGCCCAGGCCGAACACCGTCAGCGCGCAGGCCAGGCCGGTCTGCAGGCTGGTGGCGAGAGGGTGGCCCTCCCAGGTAGCACCGGTGCCGAGGCCGCCGGCGAGCAGCGCGAGCAGGAATATCCAGCCGCCCGTCCACCGCGGACCGCGCGGTTTCGGCGGTCGCACGGCGCGGATGCCGCGGTGCGGGGGCATGACACCCCCGGCGATGTTGACGGCTGCCGCCATGTCGCGGTCGGCGGACGTCCACGGCCCCCACAGATAGCCCGTGCCGCCCACGTGCTGTCCGTCCTTGATGATCGGATCGCGCCACCAGGAGGGGTAGGCGGATGCCACGGGCGGTGCCTGGGCCTCCGGCGGGGCGTCGGCGACGGCCTGTGCGGCGAGCGGATCGGGGTCGGGGGCGCCGCGCTGCTGAGACCAGTACCCCGCGCCGGCCAGGAGCAGGGAGACGACCACGGAGAAGGTCAGGACGGTGGTGTTGCTCAGCATGGAAAGGAAGACGCCGCAGCCGACCAGCGCGAAGAGCACACCCGCGAGGGCCTGGCCGTCGACCCTGCCGGTCAGCAGCTTGCGTACCTCGTTCTCCTCCTCGTCGTCATACGGTATGAACAGCCAGGCGAAGCCGTAGAAGATGAGGCCGAAGCCGCCGGTCGCGGCGAGCACTGCCAGCACCACCCGGAAGATCACCGGATCCATGTCGCACTGTCGCCCTAGTCCGGCGCAGACACCGCCCAGCGTCTGATACCGCCGGTCGCGGCGGAACTTGTGCGGAGCGGCGGGCCCGCCGGCCGGATCGTCGGGGGAGGGACGCCCCGTCGAGCCAGGTGCGGACGGGCCCGCCGTCCCGGGGGAGGGGCGGCCGGCGGCTCCTGGGGAGGGACGACCGGTGGCTCCTGGGGAAGGCCGACCAGTGGCTCCGGAGGAGGCAGGATCGGTGGCTCCGGGACGGCCGGCGTTCGCAGCCTGATCCGTGTGGGCGCCCGCGCTCGCCCGCTCGGCCGAGCCCGTCTGTCGTCCCGGGTCCGCGTCCGTGCTCCCGTGTGCGCGCGGTTCCTCTGCCCCCGTGCCCGCGGGGGGCACGGCGTCCTGCGGCTCGTTCATGGGCCGCCGGGCGTCCGGACCCGAGCCGGGGCCCGGCTCCGCTGCCGCGTGCTGGTGATCCGTCATGCGTCCATCGTGACCGTCGAGCCGCCTCGATGGCAGTCGGGACGACCCTGGTCGAACCCTGATATCCGCCCCGGGATGTGTTCGATCACGCCCGGACCGAAGATCAGGGGCGTCTCGGGGATCGACCCTGATGCCTCGATCCGCCGTGCGTGTGAATATCGATGGCATGCCGGAAGCCGCAGCACTGCCAGTCGATACTCCGCGGCCCCCGCGCAAGCTCTACCGCAGCAGCGACGGACGCTGGCTCGGAGGCGTGGCGCGAGGGCTCGCCGGACATCTCGGTCTGCCCGTGACCTGGGTGCGGCTCGTCTTCGCCGGCCTCTTCCTCGCGGACGGCCTCGGTGCCCTGGTCTACGCGGCGTTCTGGTTCTTCGTCCCGCTCGGCGTGGGCGGCGTCGACAACCAGCGGCCGCCCGCCCTCGCCACCGAGACCTCCCCCGACGGCCGCCGCAGGCTCGTGGCCCGCAAACCCGACCGCGGCCAGATAGTCGCCCTGCTCCTCATGGTCGTCGTGGCCATGGTCTTCGTCGGCAACGTCGACCTCGGCGGAGCCGCCCGGGCCTATCTCTGGCCCACCGTGCTCGTCGCGGCCGGCGTCGCCCTGGTCTGGCGACAGGCGGACAACGCACGGCGGGCCCGCTGGGCCGAGGTCGGCCGTCGACGGCGGACGATCACGCTCCTTCGTTCCGTGGCCGGCGTCCTGCTGGTCACCGCGGGCGTGTCCGGGATATTCGTCCTGCAGGGCTCGGCCGCCCACCTGGGCTCGGTGCTGCAGGCCGCGCTCGCGGTGCTCGTGGGTATAACGCTGCTGGCCGGCCCGTATCTCGTCCGCATGACCCAGGACCTCTCCGAGGAGCGCCTGATGCGTATCCGCGCCCAGGAGCGCGCGGAGGTCGCGGCCCACGTCCATGACTCGGTGCTGCACACGCTGACCCTGATACAACGCAACGCGGACAGCCCGAACGAGGTGCGCCGCCTCGCCCGCGCCCAGGAGCGCGACCTGCGGAACTGGCTGTACAAGCCCGAGGGCACGGGGAAGGACGAGGACGACGAGCCGGACACCCTCGCGGAGGCCGTGCGACGCAACGCCGCGGAGGTCGAGGACAAGCACGGCGTTCCCATAGAGGTGGTGGTCGTGGGTGACTGCCCGCTCGACGAAGGACTGAGCGCACAGATGCAGGCCGCGCGCGAGGCGATGGTGAACGCGGCCAAGTACGGTGGCGAGGGCGGTGCCGTGCAGGTCTTCGCCGAGGTCGAGGGAAGGACGGTCTTCGTGTCCGTCCGTGACCGCGGTCCGGGCTTCGATCTCGACGCGATACCCGCCGACCGCATGGGGGTCAGAGAATCGATCATCGGCCGCATGGAGCGCAACGGCGGTACGGCACGGCTCCGCGCCGTACCGGACGGCGGCACGGAGGTCGAGTTGGAGATGGAGAGGGCGGAGACGACGTCATGAGTGACGCGAACGGGGCGAACGACCTTGCCGCAGGCGGTTCGGGCACGGGCCCGGCCGGGGACTGGAGCGGTGCGACCGCGCGGGGCACGGACGCGGCCGAGGGTGTGCCCGGCGAGTCCGGCCGGCCCGACTCGCCCTCCACGACCGCCGCGGTCGCCCCTGTCGGCGATCCGACCGGGCAGTCTGCTGCGGTCGAAAGCGGTGCCGGGGCGGGAGCCGCCGTCTCCGGGGCCGGGCGGCACGTCCGGGTCGTGCTGGTGGACGATCACCGGATGTTCCGTACGGGCGTGCAGGCCGAGATCGGGCAGACGGACCGTACCGGTGTGGAGGTCGTCGGGGAGGCGCCCGACGTCGACCAGGCGGTCTCGGTGATCACCAGTACGCGGCCCGAGGTGGTGCTCCTCGACGTGCATCTGCCCGGCGGCGGAGGCGTCGAAGTCCTGCGCCGCTGTTCCGCGTTGATGGCGGATGCCGAACAACCCGTCCGGTTCCTCGCGCTGTCCGTCTCTGATGCGGCGGAGGACGTGATCGGTGTGATCCGGGGAGGTGCGCGCGGCTATGTCACCAAGACGATCACCGGCTCGGACCTCGTCGACTCCATCTTCCGGGTGCAGGAGGGCGACGCCGTCTTCTCCCCTCGCCTGGCCGGCTTCGTTCTCGACGCCTTCGCCTCCACCGACGCCCCGCCCGTCGACGAGGATCTCGACCGGCTCACGCAGCGCGAACGCGAGGTGCTGCGTCTCATCGCCCGCGGTTACGCGTACAAGGAGATCGCCAAGCAGCTCTACATCTCGGTGAAGACGGTGGAGTCCCATGTCTCCGCCGTGCTGCGGAAGTTGCAGCTCTCCAATCGGCACGAGCTGACGAGATGGGCGACGGCACGACGTCTGGTGTGAGGAGCTGGAGGAGCTGACCGCGGGTGTCGGCGACCGGTGGCGCTGGCGGTGCCGGTGCTTCGGGCGGCGGGGCCGGCGCTCGGGCCTCGGCTTCCGGGAGCCGCCCGGTCCCGTTCACCGGCCCCGGACGGCTTGCCCGCCCAGCCCGGCCCGGGGCCGCCCAGCCCCGGCCCGCCCCGCTGCGCGTGCCTCCCGCCCCGTCTGCCCCGCCTCCTGCCAACCGGACGCGTCCTGGCTGGGGCGCCCGGTCGGCAGGCGAGTGTCCTGACCGAAGGCGTCCGGTCACGGGTCAGGTCACCCGCGTGGCTCCCGCGAAGGGCATCTCGTCGAGTGGGGCCACCCGCACCGGGGCCGAGGGGTTGGGCGCGTGGATCATCTGGCCGTTGCCGATGTAGATGCCGACATGGCTGATGCCGGAGTAGTAGAAGACGAGGTCGCCCGGGCGGAGTTCGGAACGGGAGACACGGCGGCCAGCGTTGATCTGGGAGTAGGTGGTGCGGGGGAGGGAGATGCCCGCGGCGCGGTAGGCCGCCAGGGTGAGACCGGAGCAGTCGAAGGCGTTCGGGCCGGTGGCGCCCCAGACGTAGGGGCTGCCGAGTTTGGAGAAGGCGTAGGAGACGGCCGCGGCGGCGCGGGAGTCGGGGGCGTCGGCGGTGGCGGAGGCCGGGGAGACCGGACCGGTGAGGTCGCGCCGGGGCGAGAGGGAGGAGCGGGAGGCGTGCCCCGTGGTGCCGCCCGAGGTGGCGAACCGTGCCCGGTCCTCCGTGGTGAGCCGGCCGAGCAGCCGCCGTGCGTCGGACAGCTTGGAGGTGACGGTCTTCTTGTGCCGCTTCAGCTCGGTCTGGCGCGTCTTGAGCGTGCCCAGCTCGACCCGGGCGGCGCCGCGCAGGCGTTCGATCTCCAGCAGTTGCTTCCGGACGCTGGCGACATCCGCCGACTGCCGGGTGCCGACCCGCTCGGCGAGGGCGGCGCCGTCCAGGTACCGGTCCGGGTCGGCGGAGAGCGCGAGCTGCCACGCGGGGTCCATGCCCCCGCGCCGGTACTGCGCCGCCGCCAGTGAACCCAGCTGGTCCCGTGCCGAGTTGAGCCGTTCGGTGCGGCGGGCGGCCTGGTCGCGCAGCTCCTCCAGGTTCTCCTGGGCCTTGTCGGCCTTCTCCTTCGCGCCGTTGTACTTCTCGGTGGCGACCTCGGCCTCGAGGAACAGCTTGTTCACTTTGGCCCTGACCTGTTCGGGCGTGAGCTGCGGGTCGGCGTGTCCGGTGCCGTCGAATCCGGTCGCCGTCGCGGCGCCCGCGAGGGCGAAGGTCGCGGCCGTGCGGACCGTATGGCCGCCGAGTGAGCGCTGTCTGGGCTTGCGGTGCGCTGCCACGTGGAGTCCACGTCCTCTCCGTACGACCGCCGTCCGCGGTACGGGCAGCGTCTGCCCGTACGGACCGCCTGGGGGGAGCGGTGGCACGTCCGGCGGCGGCCCGCACAGGGGGAGCGGGACGCCGCCGGACCTTCTCGGCGGTGGTGTCCGACTGCCGCCCCTGGCCGGGCGGCGGTGGGGAGCCGGTCACCTGAGGGAGGACGCTAAACCTGGGCGTGAGGGCCCGGTAACGCGTTGTACGGAAGTGGCGTGCACCGACCGTGAGGTGACCGTATGTGACCGTGATCTCACCCTGGCGCCGCCGCCTTCACGCTGAGCGATGACCGATCCGGTCATTTCGGACCACTCGGCGGCGTGACGGTGCTATGTGGCGCATATATGCAAGATCGAGTTCCGTGCCCCGGCAGTCCCAGAGGCTCCGGAGAACCCGGCAGCCCCAGAGGCTCCGGCAGTCCCAGAGGCCCCGGCGGTCCCGGCGACCCCCGCGCCCGGCCCGGTCGAGGGCTCTCATAGGCTCCGCGCATGGACGTACTCATCCACATCGTCGTCGCGCTCCACATCATCGGCATCGCCTCGCTCCTGGGCGGTTTCCTCACCCAGATGAAGGCCATGGGCCAGGGCACCGCCCGCTTCGTGCCCGCCATGCTCCACGGTGCCCTCACCATGCTCGTCACCGGCGTGCTCCTCGTCGGCCTCAACCAGGCCGACGACCAGCCCGTGAACAACATCAAGATCGGCGTCAAGCTCGCCCTGCTGATCGTGATCCTGGGGCTGGTCTATGTGAAGCGGGACGAGGAGAAGGTGGCGAAGCCGCTGTTCGGCCTGGTGGGGGCGCTGACCGTCGCGAACGTCTTCATCGCGGTGCTCTGGACCTGACGGTCCACGCCTCCCGGCGACCGTGCTTCCCGGCGACCGTGCCTACGCCGGCCGCACCACGCTGTGGACCGAGGACTCGCCGTCGTGGAAGACCGACTCCTCGCGGACGTACGTGCCCGGCTTCGGGGCGTGGATCATCATGCTGTTGCCGATGTAGAGACCGACGTGGCCGACGGTGTCGTGGAAGAGGACGAGGTCGCCCGGCCTGGCGTCGGCGAGGGGGACCGTGGTGCCGGCGGCGGCCTGGTCGTGGGTGGTGCGGGGGAGGTCGACGCCGGCGGCCTTCCAGGCGGCCTGGGTGAGGCCGGAGGGGTCGTAGGACCCGGGGCCGGTGGCGCCCCAGACGTACGGCTTGCCGATCTGCGCGCGGGCGAAGGCGATGGCCTTGGCGGCCTTCGTGGCGTACGCGGAGTCCTCCACCGGGACGGTGGACCCCGGGGTGGTGTCGGTGAACGTCCCCGTGCCGGTCGAGGCGTCCTCCGGGGTTGCCCACGAGCCCCCCTGGCCCGCCTGGGAGTCCTGCCCGTCCTGGGGGCCCTGGGCTTCCCGGGACTCCTGGGGCGCCGTCCGGGCCGCCTGCTGCCGAGCGAGTTCCTCCGCCTCGCGGTCGGCCTCCTCCCGCTCGCGCTGCTCGATCGCGCCGAGCCGGGTCCTCTCCTCGGCGGTGAGGGCGGACAGCAGTTCGCGGGCCCGGGCGAGCTTCGCCTGGACCGTGGCCTTGCGGGCCTTGAGGGTGTTCTGTGTCTCGGTGAGCTGGTCGAGGCTGTCGCTCGCCTCCCCGCGCTGCTCAGCCGCCTCGGCCAGGTCGCTCGCAGACTCGTCGACGGCTGCCTTCTGACGGCCCGTCGGCTGACCCGTCGGCTGACCCGCCGACCGGTCCGCCAGCTGTTCCGTCCGCTGGTTCCGGTCGAGGTAGGCCCGCAGGTCGTCCGCCGCCGACGGGGACGCCTGGTCGGAGGCCGCCGCGCCCGTGCGGTTCTCGGCCGCGGCGGGGGAACCCGGTTCCTCCCGCGTCTCGTTGAGCTTCTCCTGGCGCTTGGTGACGGCTTCGAGGAGGGTCTCGACCTGCCTCTTCGGCCTGGGCGTCTTCTCCCTGGCCGTGTTGTAGATCTCGGTCGTCGAACCGGCCCGGCGGTAGAGGTCGCCGACCTTCTTCTCGACCTCCTCCAGACTCGGCTTGTCGTCGGCGGAGGGCGCAGCCGTGGCCGTGGCCGTGCCCGTCTGGGAGAGCAGCGCCACGGAGGTGAGGGCTGCGGTCGCGAGAGCGGGGGTGCGTATGCCCGCGCGCGTTCCGGCCGGACGCGGCTTGCGGTGCGGCGCCATGGTTCGGCGTCTCCTTCCGTGGTCCGCCTACCGAGTTAGCTGTCGGGTTCGGGCGCATGCTTCGGAAGGTTTGCCCTACGGCCCTTGCCGCGTGCGGCGGTCGGGCCGATTCACCCCGGAGAACGGTGGGTCCCCGGCTCCGGCTGCCCCGATGGGCGCACCGGACTCGGCGGAGGTCGTGCGGCCCGGCGACGTTCGCCGGTTGGGTCGTACGGCCCAGAAGAAAAAGTTAGCCAACTCGTGTGGTCCGTGTGAAGGTTGATGTTCGATATGCCCGATACGTTTTCGTGACCTTAGCCTCTTCCGCGTGACAGGCGGTACGCTCGATCGCTCACCGTCGCACCGCGGTCGCGGTACGTGGCGCGGCGGGGCGGGTGCGCGGCCGGACGCGGACTTCCCGGGGCGGCCTCCCGCTGTCAGTGCGGGCGCCTAGACTCGGAGAGCGATGAGCAGCCTCTTTGACGACAGCTTCCTGGCGGACCTCCAGGCCCCCCGCGGCCACGCGGAGGAGCCCCCGCCGCCGCCCGAGGACGATCACGTACCGGAGTCGCTTCCGGACGATCTGTTCGGCGGGAAGTTCGACGTGCCTCCGGACCGGGACGCGTACTACCGCGACGGCGCCCCCCGCCCCGCGATCGACGCGGCGGCGCTGCTGGAGGGGCTGAACGACAACCAGCGCGCGGCCGTGGTCCACGCGGGCTCGCCCCTGCTCATCGTCGCCGGCGCCGGCTCCGGCAAGACCCGGGTGCTCACCCACCGCATCGCGCACCTGCTCGGCGAGCGGCGGGTCCACCCGGGGCAGATCCTCGCGATCACCTTCACCAACAAGGCCGCCGGCGAGATGAAGGAGCGCGTCGAGCAGCTCGTCGGCCCGCGCGCGAACGCGATGTGGGTCATGACCTTCCACAGCGCGTGCGTCCGGATCCTGCGGCGCGAGTCCAAGAAGCTCGGCTTCACGTCCTCCTTCTCGATCTACGACGCCGCCGACAGCAAGCGCCTGATGGCGCTCGTCTGCCGCGATCTGGACCTCGACCCGAAGCGCTTCCCGCCCAAGTCCTTCAGCGCCAAGATCTCGAACCTGAAGAACGAGCTGATCGACGAGGAGGACTTCGCCGCCCAGGCCACCGACGGCTTCGAGAAGACCCTCGCCCAGGCGTACGCGCTCTACCAGTCCCGCCTCCGCGAGGCGAACGCGCTCGACTTCGACGACCTGATCATGACGACGGTCAATCTGCTGCGCGCCTTCCCGGACGTCGCCGAGCACTATCGCCGCCGCTTCCGGCATGTCCTCGTCGACGAGTACCAGGACACCAACCACGCGCAGTACGCCCTGGTCAGAGAGCTGGTCGGCACCTCCGAGCACCCCGTGGACGTACCCCCCAACGAGTGGGACGTACCGCCCGCCGAGCTCTGCGTGGTGGGTGACGCCGACCAGTCGATCTACGCCTTCCGCGGCGCGACCATCCGCAACATCCTCCAGTTCGAGGAGGACTACCCGGACGCGACGACGATCCTGCTGGAGCAGAACTACCGCTCCACCCAGACCATCCTGAGCGCGGCCAACGCGGTCATCGAGCGCAACGAGTCCCGCCGCCCGAAGAACCTGTGGACCAACGCGGGCGCGGGCGCGCAGATCACCGGCTATGTCGCCGACACCGAGCACGACGAGGCCCAGTTCGTCGCCGACGAGATAGACCGGCTGACGGACGCGGGCGACGCGAAGGCCGGGGACGTCGCGGTCTTCTACCGGACGAACGCCCAGTCCCGTGTCTTCGAAGAGGTGTTCATCCGCGTCGGCCTGCCCTACAAGGTCGTCGGCGGCGTCCGCTTCTACGAGCGCAAGGAGGTCCGGGACGTCCTCGCGTATCTGCGTGTCCTCGCCAACCCGGAGGACTCCGTCCCGCTGCGCCGCATCCTCAACGTGCCCAAGCGCGGCATCGGCGACCGCGCGGAGGCGATGATCGACGCCCTGTCGCAGCGCGAGAAGATCAGCTTCCCGCAGGCGCTCAAGCGTGTCGACGAGGCCTACGGCATGGCGGCCCGGTCGACCAACGCGGTCAAGCGGTTCAACACGCTGATGGACGACCTGCGCACGGTCGTCGAGTCCGGCGCCGGACCCGCGACCATCCTGGAGGCGGTCCTCGAACGGACCGGCTACCTGGCCGAGTTGCAGGCGTCCACCGACCCCCAGGACGAGACCCGCATCGAGAACCTCCAGGAACTCGCCGCCGTCGCCCTGGAGTTCGAGCAGGAGTCCGGGGCCGCGGAAGCCGAGGGCGAGGCGGCGGCCGCGAACCCCGCCGGGCTCCCCGCCTTCCTGGAGCGGGTGGCGCTGGTGGCCGACTCCGACCAGATCCCGGACGAGGAGGAGGACGGCTCGGGCGTCATCACGCTCATGACCCTCCACACCGCCAAGGGCCTGGAGTTCCCGGTCGTCTTCCTCACCGGCATGGAGGACGGCGTCTTCCCGCACATGCGCGCCCTCGGCCAGACCAAGGAACTGGAGGAGGAGCGCCGTCTCGCGTACGTCGGGATCACCCGCGCGCGGGAACGGCTCTACCTCACCCGTTCCTCGCTCCGCAGCGCCTGGGGCCAGCCGTCGTACAACCCGCCGTCCCGCTTCCTGGAGGAGATCCCGGCGACCCATCTGGAGTGGAAGCGCACGGGTGCCTCCACACCGGTGTCCTCCGGACCGGCCTCCGGGATCGCGTCCTCGCTGTCGTCGTCCCGGTCCCGTTCCTCGGCCTCGGGGGCGTCCGGCTTCGCGACCCGCCGCGGCAACGAGAAGCCGGTGGTCTCGCTCGCCGTGGGCGACCGCGTCACCCACGACCAGTTCGGTCTCGGCACGGTCGTCGGCGTCGGGGGCTCGGGCGCCAACGCGGAGGCGACGATCGACTTCGGCGACGCCAAGCCGAAGCGGCTGCTGCTGCGGTACGCGCCGGTGGAGAAGCTGTAGCGGAGGGCGCGGGTCCGCCGTCCCGTGACACACGTCGGGCCCCTGCGTCGGCAGGGGCCCGGTCTTCGCTCGGATCCGTCTTGGTTCTGCTCGCTCTTCGTTCCCGTTGTCCGTGACGGTGGCCGCCGCCGCGGCGTCCGTCAGGTCGGGTCCAGTCCGTGGCTGCGCAGCCACGGCAGGGGGTCGATGGCGGAGCCGCCCGCCGGGTGGACCTCGAAGTGCAGGTGCGGGCCGGTCGAGTTGCCCGAGTTGCCGGAGTAGGCGATGGTGTCGCCGGCCTTCACGGTCGTACCGGAGGCGACCTTGTACGTGGAGAGGTGGCAGTACCAGGTCTCGGTGCCGTCCTTGGCGGTGACGATGACCATGTTGCCGTAGGCGGAGTTCCACTGGGTGCGCACGGTGCCGTCGGTCGCCGCCATCACCGGGGTGCCGTACGAGACCGGGAAGTCTATGCCGGTGTGCAGGGACATCCAGTTGACGCCGGACTGCCCGTAGTAGGCGCTCAGTCCGTGCTGGGAGACCGGGAGCGCGAACTTCGGCCGCAGCCGCTCCTTGCGCGCCGCGTCGGCCGCCGCCTTCTTCTGCTCCAGCTCCTGCTGCGCCTTGAGGTCGATGCGCTCCTGCGTCCGGCTCGCCCGGTCGGCGAAGTCGTCGGCCTCGGCGGAGAGGCTCTCCAGCTGGGTGTCGAGCTGGTTGTTGGCGGTGGACGGCTTCACGGCGGTGGCGTCCGACTTGACCGACGCCGTCGTCTCCGTGTCGTCCGACGTGGCGCCGACCGAGGCGGCCGCGATCCCCGCGACCCCCATGACACAGGCCGAGGGAACGGCCACGGTCAGCAGGGCGGAACGTTTGGCCGGAGGCTTGCGGCGCGACCGGGAGGCCGCGCGCGTGGCCGCCCTGCCGGGGCCGGCGCTCCTGGTCTCCGCCGGGGCGACCTCCTCCTCGCCGTCGAGGAGCGCAACGCGGTCCGCGTCCTCGCTCTCGAACTCGTCGTCCTCGGAGGGGTGTTCGTCCTGGTCGAACGGGGCGAGCTGCTCGAAGGTCGCGGTCGCCTGCTGGTGGAAGTCCGCCTCGGCCGAGAGGTCCACCACCACGGTCTGCGGGTGCTCGTGGGCCTCGTACGACTCGGAGGAGCTGCCACCGTGTTCGTACGACTCCGCGGCGGCGTCCTCGTGCTCGTCGCCGGCCGGGGTGCCGTCGCTGTTCCACTGCGTGGCGTCGAACGCGCCCGTGTCGAAGTGCTGGGCGCCGACCCACTGCTGGGTCTGGTCGGAGTGTCCCGACAGGCCCGTCTCGTCGGACGCTTCGGCCTGCAGCCAGCCGCTCGCGTCCCACTGGCCGCTCGCGTCGGGGCCCGACGGCTGGGTCGGGACCTGGGAGAGGTGGTCGTAACCGGCGGACCAGGACGTCGTTTCGTAACTGCCCGTGTCGTACGCGGCGTGGTGCTGCGCGGCGTACGGGTCGTAGTTCAGCGTCTGGTGGTTGCCCGTCGACCACTGCGAGGCGTCGTAGGAGCCGGTGCCGGTGCCGGTGTCATGGCCGGGCAGGTGACCGAAGAGGGGGTCGGTCGCGAAGGTACCGGTGGCGGGGGCGCCGTTGCCGGAGTCGAAACCGGTGGCGGGGACATCGCCGTACGTGGTGAAGTCGCCATAGCTGGCTTCCTGGTGGCCGTACGACGCGTAGTGCGCCGGGTCGGCTTCGGAAGCCGGAGCCGGGGGTGTTGCGGTCCCCGACAGATGACGATCGTTCACCAACTTCTCTTTCGCCTCGACGACAGGGGCTGGCAGAGCAGTGCGGCGACTGTACCCGGCGGTATGCGGGCGCGACAATCTTCAACGGGTTTCGTGCGCGCAGGAAACGGGCATTCGAGCGTCTTTCGGCGGTCAGTGGGGACGACCTTGGCCTTGCGTTCGAGAGCTGTTCGATAGTCGGTCGTCGTGTGGGGGTGACGGGACGCCCGTGCCGCCGGGGTCGAGGCGTTTCTCGGGGTGACGGCGGGCCGGAGGTGGGGCGCGTTCTCGCCGTCGGAAGGAGTGGCGCGGATCGGGCGCATGGTGGGGGCGCGTGGATGTGCGCCGGGTTTACCGCCTTACCTCCCTGTTCTGCCGCCGTGTGGCGAGCGTCACCATGCCGCTCTCGGCGGCAGCGGGCTCACGCGACGGTCAGGCCGCCCGGGCGGGCGGTGCTGCGGACGCCGGTCGACGGGTCGTCCAGCGCCTGCCGTATCTCGCCGACGACGGTGGGGTGCACGGGCAGCGCGAGGTGTCCGATGCCGGTGACCCGGATGTTCCGTGCCACCAGGTCGGGGTGGTCGATACCGGCGGTCTCCAGCGGGACCATCACATGGTCCAGATCGCTCCAGAACGCCACGAAATGCGTACGGCAGCCGGGAGCGGGCTCCCGCAGTTCCTCCAGCACCGCCGAACCGGGCCGCATCTGGCGGACGATGGGGTGCGCGTCCGCCAGCGGCACGGCCAGGGTCCCGCCGTGCGGGGTGCCGAGCGTGACGAGCGTACGGACGCGGAGGTCGCCGCCGAGCCGCTGCACGTAGTACCGCGCTATCAGTCCGCCGAGGCTGTGTCCGACGATGTCCACCCGGTCCTGGCCCGTGCGCTCGCAGACCTCCTCGATGTGCCGGCCGAGCAGTTCGGCGGCGGTGCGGATGTCACGGGTGAGGGGGGAGTAGTTGAGCGATTCGAGGTGCCGGCCGCCGTGCTGGGCGAGGGCGCGGCGCAGCAGGACGAAGACCGAGCGGTTGTCGATGAACCCGTGCAGCAGGACGACCGGGGGCCGCTCCTCGGTGGGGAGCCTGGGGGTGTCCGCCGCGGGGATCTCGGGGGCGGTCCGGCGCTCCTGGGTCATGCCGGACGGATAGAGCAGCAGGTGACCGGCCAGGATCGCCAGTTCCAGTGCGGTCGCCTTGAGCAGTGCCACGGAGAGGCCCGCGAGGCTCGTGGGCAGCAGTCGCTCGCAGAGCGGAAGAAGGGGCGTGACCGCCCTGGTGACCTTCATGCGACCTCCCGTCGGCAGACGGGCGGACGTCTGTGTCCCCCCGTGTGCCCTAGTGAAGGGTCGCGGACGGGAGCGGCGGGTGGCGGGTGCGGGGCGGCGTGACGCGATGCGTGTGGCGCGCGTGACGTGCGGTGCGTGTGCGATGCCTGAGGCGCCGATCACGCGGCGGGGTCCGGCGCTCCCGATCCCCCGCTGCCCTGTCCTCCGCCGTCTGCCGGTGCCGGTCCGTCCCGTCACCGTGACTCTTCGCGGCAGTGGGGCGGTACGGCGTCCTTCCGACGACTCTTCTGGTGCGCACGCTACCCCGTGGCGCGCACGCCGCGGGAGCCTGTGGCGTGCGGCCCGGGCGCAGCCCGGATGCCGCGATCACCTCCGTGATCACCTCGGTCCCCGCGACGCGTGAGCCGCGGAAACCGGGAGCAGTGCGCGGCGAACGTGTCCCATCGTGTGATGTCCCCCTCGCCCAGGACCGCGAAACTGCCGGTTACGGGATGCTGGAGTCAACGTGCGTTCCCTTCCGGGGAACCGCGGTGCGGGTAGGTGTCTTATGAAACCGATGCCTGATGTGAGCGGTTCTGCGCGGTTCGCGCGACATGGGTAGCTGTGTTCTGTTACGGGTTGGTTCAGTCGTTTCATGGAGGCAGTGATGGGTGTGGCAGCCGGTCCGATCCGCGTGGTCGTCGCCAAGCCGGGGCTCGACGGCCACGACCGGGGAGCCAAGGTGATCGCGCGGGCGCTGCGCGACGCCGGCATGGAGGTCATCTACACCGGCCTCCACCAGACTCCCGAACAGATCGTCGACACCGCGATCCAGGAGGACGCCGACGCGATCGGCCTCTCCATCCTCTCCGGCGCCCACAACACGCTCTTCGCGGCCGTCATCGACCTGTTGAAGGAGCGCGACGCCGAGGACATCCTCGTCTTCGGCGGTGGCATCATCCCCGAGGCGGACATCGCGCCCCTCAAGGACAAGGGAGTCGCCGAGATCTTCACGCCCGGGGCGACGACGGCGTCGATCGTGGAGTGGGTACGGGCGAACGCGCGGCAATCGACGGGGACTTAGGGAGGGGCCGCGCCGGTACCCGCACGCCGCCGAGAAGGACGGTCCGGGCCGGCCCTCAGACGCCGTCCGTCCCCGCCAGCTCACCCCGCATCGTCGCCCGCAGCCGCAACGTCGTCGCGAGCCGCTGGAACGCCTCCGCCCAGTACCCGCCCGCTCCCGGCGCCGCGTCCTCCGCATCCTCCGGCGTCGCGGTGAGCGGCTGGAGCCGCACCGCCTCCGCCGGATCCAGGCACCGCTCGGCCAGCCCCATCACACCACTGAAGCTCCATGGGTAACTCCCCGCGTCCCGAGCGATGTTGAGCGCGTCCACCACCGCCCGCCCCAGCGGGGGAGCCCACGGCACCGCGCACACCCCGAGCAGCTGGAACGCCTCCGACAGACCGTGCGTGGCGATGAACCCCGCCACCCACTCGGCCCGTTCCCCGCTTTCCAGCGTCGCCAGCAGCTTCGCCCGCTCGGCCAGCGACAACGCTCCCGGCCCGCCGGCCTCCGGTGTGGAGGGCGATCCCAGCAACGCCCGCGACCAGGCGGGATCCCGCTGTCGCACCGCCGCCCGGCACCACGCCCCGTGCACCTCGCCCTGCCAGCCGTCCGCGACCGGCAGTGCCACGATCTCCGCCGGTGTACGCCCCCCGAACCGCCGTGACCACGCCCCGAGCGGTGTCGCCTCCACCAACTGGCCCAGCCACCACGACCGTTCACCTCGCCCGGCCGGAGCCTTGGCCACCACGCCGTCCCGTTCCATACCGGGATCGCACTCGTGCGGGGCCTCGACCGCGAGCACGGTGGTTCCGGCGGTCGCCGTCGTGCCGCCCGTGTGGTCGACGGACACACACGCGGTCGCCCGTCTCGCCATCCGCCCCGCGAGCGCGGAGCCGGGCAGGGCGGACAGCAACTCCGCGGCCGTGGCCCGCACATTGCGGCTGCGGTCGGCCAACGCGGCCTCCAGGAAGGGCTCGTCCGCCGCCTCCAGCCCCGTGCGCAGCGTGTCGAGGAACAGGAGCCGGTCCTCGGCCCGCTCCGTCGACCACGTGCCCGACAGCATCGCGCGGGCCGAGGCGGCGTCCTCGGCCCGTATCGCCGTGAGCAGGGCGACGCGCTCCGCGAACAGGCCCTCCCGCCACAGGCGCCGGACCCGCTCGGGCTCGTCCGGGCCGGGCAGGGCCGCACCGCCGCCGGGTGCGGCGCGCAGCGCGAAACGCCACTCCTTGTTCAGCCGGGCCAGCCACAACGCCCGCTCGCCCGCGAAGGCGAGGACGGCGGGACGCAGATCGGTACGGCCGCGCGCCGCGTCCAGCAGCGCGGGCAGGGACTGCGGCGGCGCCGCGTAGCCGTGCGCGTTGGCCGAGGCCAGCCACTGGGGCAGCAGTTCCATCAGGTCGGGCGCGGTGCCCCGGCGTCCGCCACCGGTGCCGGGCCGGTCGGCCAGCAGCGTGGCCAGCCTTCGCGCCGCGGCGGGCGGCAGCGGCGGCCGCTCGTCCGGTGCCACCGGCGCCGGCCCGGCCGCCGCCCGCACCGGCCGTATCCCCGCCCGGCGCCGCACGGTCTCCACGGCCGCCGCGTCCAGCAACGCCACGGGCGCGGCGCGCCCCGTCGCGGGCCCGGCCGGCGTACGGCGGTCCGTCCCGAGCAGGGCGGACGTGACCAGCTCCTCCCATGTGGGCCGCGCCGAGGCGTCTGACGCGCTGCTCATGAGGTTCCTTCCGTCCGCCGCGCACCACTGCCCGCCACCATCGCCGCCGCTCCCGCCTTCGCTCAGCACAGCGTCACCGCCGGTCCGGCCGCCTGGCGCGCGCCCTCGGCCTCCGCCCACGCCGTCAGCGGGGTGAAGCCCCGGTGGCCGCACTCGCCGAAGACCGTCACGGGCAGTCCGCCGGAGAGGGACAGCAGACGCCACAGACCGGGGCGGGAGCGGGCGGAGGAGGTGAGGGGGAGGGCGAGATCGCCGTCGGCGTCCGCCAGTTGCCAGCGGTCGCCGTCCGGGACGGGGACCACGCGACCGAGGGTGACCGGGACGGAGTCCAGCCAGGGATCGTCCCGCAGGGCCGCGCCGTAGCGGGCCGCCGCCTCGGACGGAGTGATCCCCGGGGGACGTGCGGCGGAGGGTTCGGGCGCGGTGAAACGCTCGCCCAGGGCCGCCCGCAGCTGACCGGCACCCGGGTACGCCGACACCTCCGCCTCGAAGGCCAGCCCGACCGGCAGCGACAGCTCGGGGGCGCGGCCGGCGGCCCCGTAGGAGAGCAGCAGCGCCGTACGGCCCGACCCGAGGCCGTGCAACCAGATGCGACGGGTGGTCAGGGAGGCGTGGGCGTCGGACGTGTCGTACTGGGCGAGGACGAGCCAGCGGTCGTGGACCGGCGGGCCGTCCGGCGAGCCGGTCAGACCGATCCGGGAGCCGACCGTGGCCGCGAGACCCTTCGGCAGAGCATCGCGGCGCAGCCAGCCCTGGTCGAGAAGGTGCAGCAGAGCGCACTCCTCCAGCAGACGGGCCGGCCAGCCGGGGCCTGAGCCCGGTACGGCGCCCAACTCCCGCACGCGTGCGGCCAGTCCCGGAGCCTGGGCGTCGACCATGCGGGCCGCCGTCTCCTCCCACAGCCCGTACCCCGCCTGTTCCGCGGCGGCCAGGCCGCCGCGGAACAGGTCGGTCAGTCGCTGTTCGAGCTCCGTCGCGCCCGCGGTGACACGGTCGGCGCGCCGCTCGGCCCGGCGGCGCGCCGCCTCGGGGTCAGCGGACGTGGCCCCAGATGCCGCGCCCGTCCTCGTCGTCCTCGCCGCTGTGCGCGTACGGCGGCCGGACAGCCACTGCTGCGCCCAGTCCGGCGCCTGTCCGGACGGCACCGCGGCGGCGTCGCCCGCCCAGAGCAGGAGCAGCCCCAGCGCATGCTTGCACGGGAACTTCCTGCTCGGACAACCGCACTTGTACGCGGGCCCCGCGGAGTCCGCCACGTCGATGATCGTCTGATACGGCTTGCTGCCACTTCCTTTGCACAGTCCCCACACCGTCCCCTCGTCCGAACTGCCAGTACCCGACCACGGCCCTGCCGCGGCGAGTTTGCTTCCGGCTTTGCGCGACGCTGCGTCAGGTGCCAATGCCAGCACCTGCTCAGCCGTCCAGCGCACCCCCTGCTGAGTCATGTTCCGAAGGTAGATCCCACCACTGACAATTGGCTTGCGCGATCCAATTTCCGCAGGTCAGACTGGATTGTCAGTGGCGTGGTGCAGTGTGGTCAGCAGATCCGAACCGGCCGAGCTGGAGGGGGACTCAGCCATGCCTGCGTCCATTGGAACGACCACTGTCGACCCGAGCCGCAACCAGTCCGCGCCCGCGAACACGCGCACGGGCGGTGAGGTGCTGCGGGCGCACGCCGAGCACGCCTTCGCCGAGGAACTGACTGCGCTGGCCGCCCACGACGACCGGCCCCGGCCGGCCCGCTGGAAGCTCTCCCCGTGGGCCGTGGCCACCTATCTGCTCGGCGGGACGCTCCCCGACGGCACAGTGATCACACCGAAGTACGTCGGCCCCCGCCGCATCGTCGAGGTCGCGGTCACCACGCTCGCCACCGACCGCGCCCTGCTCCTGCTCGGCGTGCCCGGTACGGCCAAGACCTGGGTCTCCGAACACCTGGCGGCCGCCGTCAGCGGCGACTCCACGCTGCTCGTGCAGGGCACGGCCGGCACCCCGGAGGAGGCGATCCGCTACGGCTGGAACTACGCGCAGCTGCTCGCCCACGGCCCGAGCCGCGACGCCCTCGTGCCCAGCCCCGTCATGCGGGCCATGGCGGAGGGCATGACGGCCCGCGTCGAGGAGCTGACCCGCATCCCGGCCGACGTCCAGGACACCCTGATCACGATCCTGTCCGAGAAGACGCTGCCGATACCGGAGCTGGGGCAGGAGGTGCAGGCCGTCCGGGGTTTCAACCTCATCGCCACGGCCAACGACCGCGACCGCGGGGTGAACGACCTGTCGAGCGCGCTGCGCCGCCGTTTCAACACCGTGGTGCTGCCGCTGCCGGAGAGCGCCGACGCCGAGGTCGACATCGTCTCGCGCCGCGTCGACCAGATCGGCCGCTCCCTGGACCTGCCGGCCGTGCCCGACGGCGTCGACGAGATCCGCCGCGTCGTCACGGTCTTCCGCGAGCTGCGCGACGGCATCACGACGGACGGCCGGACGAAGCTGAAGTCGCCCAGCGGCACGCTGTCCACCGCCGAGGCGATCTCCGTCGTCACCGGCGGCCTCGCCCTCGCCGCCCACTTCGGCGACGGCGTCCTGCGCCCCTCCGACGTGGCCGCCGGCATCCTCGGCGCCGTCGTCCGTGACCCGGCCGCCGACCGGGTCGTCTGGCAGGAGTACCTGGAGGCGGTCGTCCGCGAGCGCGACGGCTGGACCGACTTCTACCGCGCGTGCCGCGAGGTGAGCGCGTGACGGGACAGGAGGAGGTGCGGGCCCGGGGAGCGGGCGGGGTGCGGGGGGCCGGGCCGCTGCTGCTCGGCGTGCGGCATCACGGGCCGGGATCGGCACGGGCCGTGCGGGCGGCGCTGGACGCGGCTCGGCCCGAGGTCGTGCTGATCGAGGGGCCGCCGGAGGCGGATGCGCTCGTTCCGCTCGCGGCCGACGAGGACATGCGGCCCCCGGTCGCGCTCCTCGCCCACGCCGTCGACGAGCCGGGCCGCTCCTCCTTCTGGCCCTTCGCCGAGTTCTCCCCGGAGTGGGTCGCCCTGCGCTGGGCCCTGGACCACGGTGTCCCGGCCCGCTTCATCGACCTCCCGGCCGCACACACGCTGGCCTGGGAGAGAGGGGAACCGGAGGTAGCCGCTCCGGACGGGCCGCCCGCCGAGCCGGACGAGGCCCTGCGGGGTGATCCGCTCGCCGCACTCGCCGAGGCCGCCGGGTACGACGACGCCGAGCGATGGTGGGAGGACGTCGTCGAGCACCGGGGGACGGGCGGGGACGTGTTCGCCCCGTTCGCCGTGCTGGAGGAGGCCATGGGGGCGCTGCGGGAGGTGTACGGCAGCGCGGGGCGCGACCGTGATCCGGTGCGCGAGGCGTACATGCGCCTGCAACTGCGCGCCGCGCGGGCGGAGTTCGGGGACGACGGCGTGGCCGTGGTGTGCGGTGCCTGGCACGTGCCCGCACTGCGGGAGAAGCGGACCGTGGCCGCCGACCGGGCCGCCTTGAAGGGCCTGCCCAGGGTCAGGGCCGACATGACCTGGGTGCCGTGGACGAACCGGCGACTGGCCCGCGCCGGCGGCTACGGGGCGGGAATCGACTCCCCGGGCTGGTACGGGCATCTGTTCGCCGCACCCGACCGCCCCGTGGAGCGATGGCTCACCAGGGTGGCGGGGCTGCTGCGCGCGGAGGACCGGATCGTGTCCTCCGCCCACGTCATCGAGGCGGTACGGCTGGCCGAGACGCTCGCCGCGATGCGCGGCCGCCCACTGCCGGGCCTCACCGAGACCACCGACGCCGTACGGGCGGTGATGTGCGACGGATCGGACGTACCGCTGTCGCTGGTGGCGGACCGGCTGGTGGTCGGCGACGTCCTCGGGGAGGTGCCCGACACGGCCCCTGCGGTGCCGCTGCAGCGGGACCTCACCCGGCTCCAGCGCGGGCTGCGGCTCAAGCCGGAGGCGCTGGAGCGGGAGGTGGAGCTCGACCTGCGCAAGGAGAACGACGCCGAGCGCAGCCGTCTGCTGCACCGGCTGCGGCTGCTCGGCGTCGAGTGGGGGGAGCCGACGACCTCGCGCGGCAGCACGGGCACGTTCCGGGAGACCTGGCGGCTGCGCTGGGAGCCCGAGCTGTCCGTGCGCGTCGCCGAGGCCGGAGTCTGGGGGACCACCGTGCTCGCGGCGACGACCGCCAAGGCCGAGGCGGACGCCGTCGCGGCCGGGTCGCTCGCCGGCATCACCGGCCTCGCCGAGCGCTGTCTCCTCGCCGGACTCCCCGACGCCCTGCCCGTCGTGATGCGCGTGCTCGCCGACCGTGCCGCCCTCGACGCCGACGTCGGCCGGCTCGCCCAGGCGCTCCCGGCCCTCGTCCGCTCGCTGCGCTACGGCGACGTCCGCGCCACCGACACCCGGGCGCTGGCCGAGGTCGCCGCCGGGCTCGCCGAGCGGGTCTTCGTCGGTCTGCCGCCCGCGTGCGCCGCGCTCGACACCGAGGCGGCACAGGAGATGCGCCGTCATGTCGACGCCGTGCACGGGGCGGTGGGCCTGCTCGGCGAAGCCGCCCCGGCGGTCGCCGCGACGGCGGACGACGCCAGCACGAGCGCGACCGGGACCGGGATACGGGGCCGCTGGCACGCGGTGCTCCACGTCCTCTCCGGACGGGACACGGTGCCGGGTGCGATCCGCGGGCGCGCCGTACGACTGCTGCTGGACGACGGCGAGTTGGCGCAGGACGAGGCGGCGCGGCTCATGGGGCTCGTGCTGTCGCCGGGGACGGCCCCGGCGGATGCGGCGGCGTGGATCGAGGGCTTCGTCGGCGGCGGCTCCGGCGGCGGAATGCTGCTCGTGCACGACGAACGGCTCCTCGCCCTGGTGGACGCCTGGCTCACCGGGGTACCGGCGGACGCGTTCACGGACGTACTGCCGTTGCTGCGGCGGACGTTCTCGGCGTACGAGCCGGGGGTGCGCCGCACGCTCGGCGAGCAGGTGCGGCGCGGACCGGGGCGGCGGGCGAGCGCGGCGGCCGGCGGCGGCGTACCCGGCTTCGCCGACGACCTGGACAGCGGCAGGGCGGACGCGGTGCTGCCGGTGCTGCGGCTGCTGCTCGGTCTCGACGGTGACGACGGCCGGGCGACCACGGAAGACGACCTGGTGGGGGTGGCGGGATGACGACCGAACGACTGCGCGAGCCCGGGCGGGGCGACGGCCCGATGGACGGAGCGAGGGACACCGGAGACGGGAACGGGCGTGGACAGGGAACGCGTCCGGGCAGGCGTCCGGCGACCGTCACGGTGATGCCGCTCTGGGCCCGGCCCGGGGCGGGGGTGCGCCCATGACGACCGGGGCGCGGACGCCGACGGAGGCAGGGGCGGAGGCACGGGCGGAGGAACAGACGGAGCACCGGGCGGAAGCGCGGCCGGAGGACCAGGCGGCGACGGACGCGGCCGACGAACGGCTGCGGCGCTGGCGGCTCGTGCTCGGCGGGGAGGCGGCGGACGGCACCGGGCACACGCTCGGCGGGCGCGACGCGGCGATGGACCAGGCGCTGTCCGCGCTGTACGGGAAGGGGGACAAGCCGCGCGCGGGGCAGGACCGTTCGGCGGGGCTCGGGGCGTCGGCGCCGTCCGTGGCGCGGTGGCTGGGGGACATCCGGACGTACTTCCCCTCCTCGGTCGTCCAGGTCATGCAGCGGGACGCCATCGACCGGCTGGGGCTGGCCGCGCTGCTGCTGGAGCCGGAGATGCTGGAGGCGGTGGAGGCGGACGTCCACCTCGTCGGCACCCTGCTCTCCCTCAACAAGGCCATGCCCGAGACGACCAGGGAGACCGCGCGGGCCGTCGTACGGAAGGTCGTCGAGGACCTGGAGAAGCGGCTCGCGACCCGGACCCGGGCCACGCTCACCGGCGCCCTCGACCGCAGTGCCCGCGTCAACCGGCCGCGCCACCACGACATCGACTGGAACCGCACGATCGCCGCCAACCTCAAGAACTACCTGCCGGACCACCGGACGGTCGTGCCCGAGCGGCTCATCGGCTACGGGCGGGCCTCGCGGTCGGTGAAGAAGGAGGTCGTCCTCTGCATCGACCAGTCCGGGTCGATGGCGGCCTCGGTCGTCCACGCGTCGGTGTTCGGGGCGGTGCTGGCGTCCATGCGGTCCCTCAGCACCCGGCTCGTCGTCTTCGACACGGCGGTCGTCGACCTCACCGACCAACTCGACGATCCGGTCGACGTCCTGTTCGGCACCCAGCTCGGGGGTGGCACGGACATCAACAGGGCGCTCGCGTACTGCCAGTCGCGCATCACCCGGCCCGCAGACACCGTGGTCGTGCTCATCAGCGACCTCTACGAGGGCGGGATACGCGACGAGATGCTGAAGCGGGTGGCGGCGATGAAGGCGTCGGGGGTGCAGTTCGTGACCCTGCTCGCCCTCTCCGACGAGGGAACGCCGGCCTACGACCGCGACCACGCGGCGTCCCTCGCGGCGCTCGGCGCACCCGCGTTCGCCTGCACGCCCGACCTCTTCCCGGAGGTGATGGCGGCGGCGATCGAGAAGCGGCCGTTGCCGATCCCGGACCGTGCGTGAAGGAGACCGCGGACGGACGACCGGACGGAGACGGGTGGGCCGTGACCGACGCGGTAGTCGATAACCGGACAAGGGAGGTTGAAAAGCGGACATGACCCTGCGTCGGTGACAGGGGGCTTGCGCGACGGCGGGAGTCCCGTGCGAGGATCGGCGGCGCTTCACAGCCTTCACACGGGCGTTCGCATCTCATGCGCTTTCACCCCGTACTCCGCCGTTCCGTCGCACGGGAGGGTCCTCCCCGTCTTGACCGCAGCAGCCCCGCTCCCCGGTGCCGGTGCCGTCCTGCGCGTGACGCGCGGGGCGGCCGGGCGTCGTGCGGTGCGGGTGGGGCTGCTGGTGGGCGGGCTGTTCGCGCTGGGCGTCCTGTGCGGCGCGCGGGCGAGCGCGGCGGACGAGGGGACGTCGGCCGTGTCCTCCCTTTCGGCCGCCGTCCCCACTGCCGCCACCGACCGGGTCGCTCCCGGCACCGGGCGGACCGGTCCGGTACTGCGGCCGGTGACCGAGCAGGTCGTACCGCCGGTCGTCCCTCCCGTGTTACGGCCCGTCACCGCGAGCGTGCCGGTGCTGGTGGATGACCTCGTCGAGACGGTCACCGGAGTGACGGCCGGGGTGGTGCCGCAGCTTCCCCCGGCGGGCGGCACGCCGTCGCTGCCCGAGGTGCCGGGGCTCCCGGAGCCGTCCGCGGGGACGACGCTGCCGGCGGAGGCTCCGCCTGTGGCGGTGACGCCGCGGGAGCCGGACCGGGCGGTGGCCGGCAGCCGCGGCCCGGCCGTCGACGATGACGACGGGAGCGGCGGGAGCGGCGGAAGCGGTGGCGAACGGGCTGCCGTCGCCCCCTCCGTCGCGTTCGGGCCGAAGGGTGTGGTCGGCGGCGCGACGGTCGTGTCGGCTCTTCTCCGCGACGCCGGTGCTGGTGCCGGTGCCGGGGACGATTCGCTCGTGCGGGTGTCTGCGCGATGGAGTCCCGGCGGTCCGGTGACCGGCGTCCTCGGCGGACGCTCCGCCGTGGACAACGGCGGGCCCCGCCACATGGAGGCGTCCACCCTCACCTCGCTCGACCGGGCGCCGCTGGGCGTCGTACCCGGCGCTCCCGTGACCGACGCCCCGGACGGCGTCCGGGACCGGCACCGGGACGTCCCCGAGTTCCCCGGCTAGGACCGGTCCCGGCTAGCACCGGTCCTGCCCTGCGCCGGTCTGTCGTCCCCTCTCGCGCGGAGCCCCGGCTCCACGGCCGACGCCTCCGCGGCGCGGCCCCGGCACCGGCCGAGACACCCCCGCGCCGCCCCGGGACATGACCCTCGCCCCGCCCCCGTAGCCGCGGTTTCGGGGGCGGCCCCAGACAGCCGACCCACGGCTCGCACCCGGACGGCCGAAAGCCGTCGGCCCGGTCCGGGCGGGAGTCGGGGACGGTGGCGGACGGTCTCCGATCGGGGAGGAGATCAACCGCCGGGGGCCCTTCGAACACGAGTGAAGGGCCTCGTAGGGACCTCACCGGACGTACCCCCGTCCGGTGAGGTCCCGCATACGCGGCACGGGGTGCCAGTGAGCGCGGCATCATGTGACAGGTATCACCGCTCAGGTGTGACCCGCGATTTAGGGGCCTCCCGGAAGCAGCGATAACCTGCGAGACGGACATGCCGCGCGCTCGGACACCGTGTGCGCCTCCCTTGTGACTCACGGCGGACGTCACGTTGCCCTTCGCGGCACGCCCACGCATCCAACGAACCGCTAGCTCACTGATAGGGACGGACGCGCGTGGACCTGTTCGAGTACCAGGCGAGGGACCTCTTCGCCAAGCACGATGTACCGGTGCTGGCCGGTGAAGTCATCGACACGCCTGAGGCGGCTCGCGCAGCCACCGAGCGTCTGGGTGGCAAGTCCGTGGTCAAGGCCCAGGTGAAGGTCGGCGGCCGCGGCAAGGCCGGCGGCGTGAAGCTCGCGGCGACCGCCGACGAGGCGGTCGAGCACGCGACCAACATCCTCGGCATGGACATCAAGGGCCACACGGTCCACAAGGTGATGATCGCCGAGACCGCTCCGGAGATCGTCGAGGAGTAC
The DNA here is from genome assembly GCF_029167005.1 of Streptomyces sp. VNUA24. NCBI lineage: Bacteria > Bacillati > Actinomycetota > Actinomycetes > Kitasatosporales > Streptomycetaceae > Streptomyces > Streptomyces sp. VNUA24. Next base: position 4,574,691 of record NZ_CP119143.1, on the reverse strand, counting down.
TACGTCTCGTACCTCCTCGACCGCACCAACCGCACCTTCCTCTCCATCGCCTCCGTCGAGGGCGGCATGGAGATCGAGGAGGTGGCGGCCACCCGCCCCGAGGCCGTCGCCAAGACGCCGATCGACGCCAACGAGGGTGTGACCCCCGCGAAGGCCCGCGAGATCGTCGAGGCCGCGAACTTCCCGGCCGAGGTGGCCGACAAGGTCGCCGACGTCCTCGTGACGCTGTGGAAGACCTTCATCGAGGAGGACGCCCTCCTCGTCGAGGTCAACCCGCTGGCGAAGGTCGCCTCCGGCGACGTCATCGCCCTCGACGGCAAGGTCTCCCTGGACGAGAACGCGGACTTCCGCCACCCCGACCACGAGGAGCTCGTCGACCACGCGGCCGCGAACCCCCTGGAGGCCGCGGCCAAGGAGAAGAACCTCAACTACGTCAAGCTCGACGGTGAGGTCGGCATCATCGGCAACGGCGCGGGTCTCGTCATGAGCACCCTGGACGTCGTCGCGTACGCCGGTGAGAACCACGGTGGCGTCAAGCCCGCCAACTTCCTCGACATCGGCGGTGGCGCCTCCGCCGCCGTCATGGCGAACGGCCTGGAGATCATCCTGGGCGACCCGGACGTCAAGTCCGTGTTCGTCAACGTCTTCGGTGGCATCACCGCCTGTGACGAGGTCGCCAACGGCATCGTCCAGGCCCTGCAGCTGCTCAAGGACAAGGGCGAGGAAGTCACCAAGCCCCTCGTCGTCCGTCTGGACGGCAACAACGCCGAGCTGGGTCGCAAGATCCTCTCCGACGCCAACCACCCGCTGGTCCAGCGCGTGGACACCATGGACGGCGCGGCCGACAAGGCCGCCGAGCTCGCGGCCGCGAAGTAAGGGACGAGGGACAGAACAGCCATGGCTATCTTCCTCAACAAGGAATCCAAGGTCATCGTCCAGGGCATGACCGGTGCCACGGGCATGAAGCACACCAAGCTCATGCTGGCCGACGGCACGAACATCGTCGGTGGCGTGAACCCCCGCAAGGCGGGCACGACCGTCGACGTCGACGGCACCGAGATCCCGGTCTTCGGCACCGTCGCCGAGGCGATCGAGAAGACGGGCGCCAACGTGTCCGTCCTCTTCGTGCCGCCGGCCTTCGCCAAGGCCGCCGTCGTCGAGGCCATCGACGCCGAGATCCCGCTCGCGGTCGTCATCACCGAGGGCATCGCCGTCCACGACTCGGCCGCGTTCTACGCGTACGCCGGGTCCAAGGGCAACAAGACCCGGATCATCGGCCCGAACTGCCCGGGTCTGATCACCCCCGGCCAGTCGAACGCCGGCATCATCCCCGGTGACATCACCAAGCCGGGCCGCATCGGTCTGGTCTCGAAGTCCGGCACGCTGACGTACCAGATGATGTACGAACTCCGTGACATCGGCTTCTCCTCGGCCGTCGGCATCGGTGGCGACCCGGTCATCGGTACGACGCACATCGACGCGCTCGCCGCGTTCGAGGCCGACCCCGACACCGACCTCATCGTGATGATCGGTGAGATCGGTGGCGACGCGGAGGAGCGTGCCGCCGACTACATCAAGGCGAACGTGAAGAAGCCCGTCGTCGGTTACGTCGCCGGCTTCACCGCGCCCGAGGGCAAGACGATGGGCCACGCCGGCGCCATCGTCTCCGGCTCCTCCGGTACGGCCGCCGCGAAGAAGGAGGCCCTGGAGGCCGCCGGCGTCAAGGTGGGCAAGACGCCCACCGAGACGGCGAAGCTCGCGCGCGAGATCCTCGGCGGCTGACCTTCGGCTCGGCCGAGCCTTCGCGGGCCCGCACCCCTCCTCCGGGGGTGCGGGCCCGCAGGCGTTCCCGGGGGCTACCGACGCCACGCGTGCGCCCCCGGCTCAAGACGTCTGCGGCTCAGGACGCCCCCGGCTCAAGACGTCTGCGGCTCAGTGGGCCTCCGGATGCAGCCGTTCCGGTCCGGCGGCGCTGTCCGCCCGGAGCTTGGCCCGCAGCTTCTGCTCAGGGGCGGAGAGAGGGCCGGGGGCCGCTCGCGGCGGGACACCCTGCACCGGGACGCCCGGGGGAACGGGGGCCTCGTAGTGGTCGGGGGCCGTGTGCAGCGTGAGGGCGGTGGTGGTGAGGAGCAGCGTGGTGAAGGCGATGGCGGCGTGGATCCAGCGACGGGCGCGCAGGTCGGCCCGGGCCCGGATCGCGGGGGGCCGGACGGGGCCCGGACGGACGCCGGAGGGGAGTTCGGCCAGGAGGCGGCCGAGGTCGTCGGCCGCCACCGGCTTCGGGAGCCGCTCCGTGACCCTCGCGCGGGCGTAGAGCAGCCGGCCCGCCGCGGCGGGTGTGCTCGACTCCGTCTCGGCGGCGGTGTCGGGCAGGTCGAGCCCGACGCCGTCGTAGAGGAGCAGGGTGCGGCGGTACGGGGGCGGCAGGTCGAGCAGCGCGCTCAGCAGAGCGCGGTCGGTGGGGTCGGCCGGCGGCGGTTCGAGGTGCTGCCGGGAGCGGGGGCGCAGCCGGTGCCAGGGGGAGAGGGCGTACTCGTGGGCCGCCGCCCGCACCCAGCCCGCGGGGTCGCGGTCCACGGCCACCTCCGGCCAGCGGTGCCAGGCGAGCTGGAAGGCGCGCTCCACCGCCTCGCGCGCGAGCCGCCGCTGCCCGGTGAGCAGATAGGTCTGCTGTACGAGGGCGGGGGCGCAGTACGCGTAGAGCGCGTCGAAGGCCTGGCCGGGTGTCAGGCGCGGTGGGTCCGGCGCCGGGAGGCCGGCGTCGGGAGCGGCGTCGCCCGTGCCGAGCGGCTGCTGCTGGTACCACTCGGTTCCGTCCCGGCCGGGCGGCCCGCCGGGCGTCCTGGTCCCGGGCCGGGTCACCGGATCGCCTCCCCCGGAAGCGACCTCCGTTGGACCGATCTGCGTACGAAAAAACACATAAGCACATATTGAGCGACACGTGCACAAATACCCCGTTACACCCGTAAAGCGCGTGTCGTTGGGAGCATGGCCGACGTGACACACGCGACCGATCCGAACGACCCGTCGGCACCCGCCACGGCGTCCGGGGTGCCGATGAGGCCCGTGGCCTCCGCCCCGTCCCTGTACGCGTCCTCGCCCCGGTCGCCGCTGTCGCCGCTGCTCAGGCGGGCGCGCCGACGGTCGTCCAGGCTCGTCGCCGGGGTGCTCGGCGGGGCGCTGGCGGCGGGGCTCGGCCTGGGGGCGTTCGTGGCCCTCGTGACCGTGCTGTGGATCAGTTCGCCGTACCCCGACAGCGGGCCCGGCGGGGCGCTGCACGTGGCGGCGGCGCTGTGGCTGCTCTCCCACGGCGTGGAACTCGTCCGCACCGACACACTCTCCGGCGGCCCCGCGCCCGTCGGTCTCGTCCCCCTCTTCCTGCTCGCCCTGCCGGTGGTCCTGCTGCACCGATCGGCCCGCGACCACGCGGGCGACGGTTCCGGGGTGAGCGCCCGTGCGACGTGGGCCGGTCTGGTCATCGGCTACACGACCGTCGGCGCGGTGGTCACCCTCTACGCCTCGGGCGGAGTGCTGCGGCCGTCGTGGTGGTGGGCCGCGCTGTGCGTACCGCTGCTCGCGGCGCTCGCGGCGGGCACGGGGGTGTGGACGGCGCGCGGGTGCCCCCGGCCGCCGCTGCCCGCGCTCCTCGGCGGCGCCCCCGGGACGGCGGACCGGCTGCAGCTCGCGGCGGCCGCCTCACGTGCCGCCGGGGCGGGCGTTCTCGTGCTCGGCGGCGGTGGCGCGCTGCTGGTGGCCGTCTCCCTCGTGTGGCACGGCGGTGCGACCCGCGACTCCTTCCTCCAGCTCACCGAAGGGCTCTCCGGGCGGTTCGCCGTTCTGCTGCTCTGCCTCGCCCTCGTCCCGAACGCGGCGCTGTGGGCGGCTGCCTATGCCCTCGGCCCCGGCTTCCTGCTGGGCGCCGGACACCCCACCGGCCCGCTGGAAGCCGCCGCTCCGGCCGTTCTCCTGCCCCCGTTCCCCCTGCTCGCGGCCGTCCCGGCGGGCGGGGGCACGCCGGTGTACTGGGCCGTGGGGGCGGTGCCGCTCGCCGCGGGGGTGACGGTCGGCTGGTTCATCGCGGCGCGGGCCGCCGCCGCCCGGCCGGCGCCCTGGTCCGCGGTGCGCACGGGCGTCGCGGCCTTCCTCGCGGCCCTCCTCTCCGCCGCGGCTTTCGCTCTCCTCGCCCTTCTCGCGGGAGGGCGCCTCGGCGTCGCCTCGCTGACCGCGTTCGGACCGGTGTGGTGGCAGGCCGGCGGCGCGGCGGGGGCCTGGGTGGGCGCGGTGGGGATGCCGGTGGCGCTGGCCGCGCGGTGGTGGCGGATGCGCGCCCGCAGGAGAGCGGAGGAGGCCGAGAGGGCCGCTCGGGCGAGGCGGTCCGCGGTGCCGGTGGCCAGGGGCGCCGGGCAGGGCGGGGCGCAGGGGGAGCCCCAGGGCGGCGGGGCCGGAGGCCGGAAGCGGTCGTCGGCGGCCCGGCTGTTCCGGCGCCGGGCGAAGACGAGCGGGGGAGGCGCCGTGGCTTCCGGTGACCCGTCGGGCGGGCTCCGGGCGCCCGGGGCCCGCACCCGGCTCCCCGCGTGGTTCCCGGGTGCGAGGGGCACCGCGGCCGCGCCGGCGATCCCGGTCGGCTCCTCACCCGCCACGGTCGGCGCCCCCGGCCCCCACACCCCCGAGGCGGTCACCGGCACCACCCCTCCCGAGGCCGGCGGAACCGCCACGGCCGCCGCCGGGGCCGCTCCGGGCCCCGTGCCCGACACCACCGGGGACCACGGCGACCCCGTGGACGCCCCGTACGACGCCCTCGACCCGTACGCCTACGAGTCCGCCGCCGCCGTAACCTCACCCGTCTGGGACCCGGACGCCCGCGCCGCTCGCTGGGAGGCGCTGCGGGCGGCATTGCGCGAGGGAACCGCCTCCGACCGGGACGACTCCGACCGCACCCCGCCCCTTGACCGCACCCCGCTCCCCGATCGCACCCTGCCCCCTGACCGCGAGGACCCCGCCTGACGGCACGAAGGCGCGCCGCCGGTCACCCGGCGGCGCGCCTTCATCTTGCTCGGCCGTCAGGGCGCGCTGTCACTGCGCCCGTCAGGGGCGCGCTGTCACTGCGCGCCCAGCACCTCCCGCAGCGGCCCCTCCGGCAGGAGGTCCTTGCAGGCCTGGGCGGAGGTGGTGGTGAGGGAGTCGTTGACGCAGGTGTAGTAGTCCCGGTAGACGAACTGGGCCGTGAAGGTGACGGCGACGATGGCGAGGGCGATCGTGGAGGTCACCAGGCCGCTGATGGCTGCGGTCCGCTGCGGCCGGCCGCTCGGTTCGGGGGTCGCCGGCCGGTCCGGGTCGGGGACGGCCGGCTTGGCGCGCAGGGCGCTGACGGCCCAGTACACGGCCAGGGAGCCGAGCAGCAGGGCGACGTAGGGCCAGGCGAAGAGGGCGAAGAAGAAGGCCCACATACCCGAGAGCAGCGAGTACCGCGCGCGTCGCTGGGCGGGGTCCGTCGGGTCCCAGCGCAGTCCGCCGCCCGGACCACCCTCGGGGCCCTGCCCGGGCCCGCCCTGGCCGCCGGGACGCTGCCCGAAGGGTCCGCCGGAGGAGCGGCCGGGCTGCCGGTCGCTCCACTGACTGCCCCACGGCGTGTGACCGCCGCCGCGTCCCGTGCCGTCGTCGGTGTCGCGGCCGTCCGGCCGGCGCGGCTGCCACGGCCGGTCGGGCGTGCCCTCGGGCGGCGGGGCGAACGGGTTGTCGTCCGAAGCGCCTGCGCCCTGGCCCCGCCCGGGCTGCCCGGACTGCTCGTCGGTGTCCTCGCTCTCGCGCGGAGGCGTGGGCGAGGAACTCCGCTCGCGCAGCAGGAGCGAAGAAAGGCGGAAACTGCGGTCCGGCATCAGGAGTGCGTCTTCCCCTTGGTGAGTACGGCGTGACATCGGTGGTGTGCCCGGTGGTGCCCGGCGGGTGCACGGGACGGTGGACCCGGGCCGCCCTCCGGCGGTGGTCCGCCGGCCCCGGGTGGGTCCGGGTGGGTCCGGTCGTGGTCCCGGGGATGCCCGGTCGTGGTACCTGTCCTGTTCCAGTGGTGATCTCGGCGGTGAAATCTACTGGTAGCGCATGAGCTGTCACTCCTTGAACGCTCCGCACACCGACCGCGTTCCCGAGCCCACTCCCGGCAGACGCTACCTCCCGGCCACGCCCCCGTCCCACGGGGCCGTCCGGAGTGCCGGTATCGTTGCTGGCGGTCGGCCGCTTCGTAGACTTCCCCGTATCGGGGGACCCGAAGCATTCGTACGAAGGTACAAGTGCTCGGTCGGCAGACCTGAAGGTTCCCGTAAAACCCGCGGAACCCGCAGAACCTGCGGAACCCGCGGAACCCGCAGAACCTGCGGAACCCGCGGAACCCGCAGAACCTGCGGAACCCGTAGAAACCGTAGAACCCCCGTAGAAAGGGCCCCACCGTGGCCGCCAAGCCCGTGGCCAAGCGCCTCGTCGTGCTGGTCTCCGGATCCGGCACCAACCTCCAGGCGCTGCTGGACGCCATCGCCACGGCCGGCGTCGAGACCTACGGCGCCGAGATCGTGGCCGTCGGAGCCGACCGCGGTGGCATCGAGGGCCTCGCCCGCGCCGAGCGCGCCGGGCTGCCGACCTTCGTGTGCCGGGTCAAGGACCACGCGACGCGCGACGAGTGGGACGCGGCACTCGCCGACGCCGTCGCCGCGTACGAGCCGGACCTCGTCGTCTCCGCCGGGTTCATGAAGATCGTGGGGAAGCGGTTCCTGGCGCGCTTCGGTGGGCGGTTCGTCAACACCCACCCGGCGCTCCTCCCCAGTTTCCCGGGGGCCCACGGGGTGCGGGACGCGCTCGCGTACGGCGCCCGGGTCACCGGCTGCACCGTCCACTTCGTCGACGACGGCGTCGACACCGGACCGATCATCGCGCAGGGCGTGGTGGAGGTCAGGGACGAGGACGACGAGAGCGCTCTGCACGAGCGCATCAAGGAAGTCGAGCGAAGGCTGCTCGTCGATGTCGTGGGGCGGCTCGCCCGCAACGGCTATCGCATTGAGGGACGAAAGGTAGTTATCCAGTGACCGCCGACAGCAACAAGCGGCCCCTTCGCCGGGCGCTCGTCAGCGTCTACGACAAGACCGGGCTGGAGGAGCTGGCCCGCGGGCTGCACGAGGCCGGTGTCGAGCTCGTCTCCACCGGCTCCACGGCCGCGAAGATCGCCGCCGCGGGCGTCCCCGTCACCAAGGTCGAGGAGCTGACCGGCTTCCCCGAGTGCCTGGACGGCCGGGTCAAGACCCTTCACCCCAAGGTGCACGCGGGCATCCTCGCCGACCTGCGCCTGGAGGACCACCGGAACCAGCTCGCCGAGCTGGGCGTCGAGCCGTTCGACCTCGTCGTCGTCAACCTCTACCCGTTCCGGGAGACCGTCGCCTCCGGCGCCACCCCCGACGAGTGCGTCGAGCAGATCGACATCGGCGGCCCCTCCATGGTCCGCGCCGCCGCCAAGAACCACCCCTCCGTCGCGGTCGTCACCAGCCCCGCCCGGTACGCGGACGTCCTCGCGGCCGTCCAGCACGGCGGTTTCGACCTCGCCACCCGCAAGCGGCTCGCGGCCGAGGCGTTCCAGCACACGGCCGCGTACGACGTCGCCGTGGCCTCCTGGTTCGCGTCCTCGTACGCGCCGGCGGACGACTCGCAGTTCCCCGACTTCCTCGGGGCCACCTGGGAGCGGGCGCACACCCTGCGCTACGGCGAGAACCCGCACCAGCCGGCCGCGCTGTACGTCTCCGGCACCGGCGGTCTCGCCGAGGCCGAGCAGCTGCACGGCAAGGAGATGTCGTACAACAACTACACGGACACGGACGCCGCGCGCCGTGCCGCGTACGACCACGACGCGCCGGCCGTCGCGATCATCAAGCACGCGAACCCGTGCGGGATCGCGGTCGGCGCGGATGTCGCCGAGGCGCACCGCAAGGCGCACGCCTGCGACCCGCTGTCCGCGTTCGGCGGTGTGATCGCCGTCAACCGGCCGGTCTCCAAGGAGATGGCCGAGCAGGTCGCGGAGATCTTCACCGAGGTCATCGTCGCGCCCGACTACGAGGAGGGGGCCCTGGAGGCCCTCGCCAAGAAGAAGAACATCCGGGTGCTGAAGGCGCCGGGCGCGCCCGCCGCCCCGGTCGAGCTGAAGCCCGTCGACGGCGGTGCGCTGCTCCAGGTGACCGACCGGCTCCAGGCCGACGGCGACGACCCGGCGAGCTGGACCCTCGCGACCGGCGACGCCCTCGCCGCCGACGAGCTGGCCGAGCTGGCGTTCGCCTGGAGGGCCTGCCGCGCGGTGAAGTCCAACGCGATCCTGCTGGCCAAGGACGGCGCCTCGGTGGGTGTCGGAATGGGGCAGGTCAACCGTGTCGACTCCGCCAAGCTCGCGGTCGAGCGCGCCGGTGCCGAGCGCGCGCGGGGCGCGTACGCCGCCTCCGACGCGTTCTTCCCCTTCCCGGACGGGCTGGAGATCCTGACCGCGGCCGGCGTCAAGGCCGTGGTGCAGCCGGGCGGTTCGGTCCGTGACGAGCAGGTCGTCGAGGCCGCGCGGAAGGCGGGCGTGACGATGTACTTCACGGGGACGCGGCACTTCTTCCACTGAGCCGCTCCGCGCGTCGTAGGACGTAGGACACAGGACGAAGGGTCCGCCGGGCACACCGGCGGACCCTTCGCCGTGTCCGGCCGGGGCGGGCGCATGCGGAATGGCCGATATCCCGGTGCAGAGGCGTGCGTTCCGCTGCGAGGCTCGGGGGACCAGGCCAGCCATCCGGGACTCAGGGGGGCAGTCATGCGCGACAGATGGAATCGGTGGAATCGCTCGACTCGGCCGGGCCGGGCCGCCGTCATCGGCGCGGTGCTCGCGGTCGCGCTCGGGACGGGAATGGGCGGCAGCGCCGCCGCCACCGAGAACGTGGCGGCCGTGCCCTGCCCGACGGGGTTCGTGTGCCTCTCCACGGATCTCGCAGGTGCGGGCGTCCTTTACCGCGTCGCGGAAGGAGTAGCGGCCCATTTCCCTTCCTCGCCGCGTATCCGTGAGGCCACCAACAACACCCGTATCGACTACTGCGTCGTCGGCAGCTTCACCAGCTATCTGCTCCGCCCCGGCGAGACACGGACCCAGGACAGCGCCGTGCGTTCCGTGATACCCCGTCCGACCGGCGGGACCTGTCGGGCGTGAACGCGCCGAAGGGCCGCAACCCGGCTGCGGGGTACGGCCCTTCGCGTCGCCCGGCGGCTCAGTAGCGCGGGCGGTTGAACCACGCCTTGCCGGCGGCGTTGCCGACGAAGACGGCGATCAGGATGCCCAGCACCACGTGGACCAGGCCGATCAGCACGAACGGGAAGACGCCGAGGATCGCGGTGATGATGCCGAAGACGAGGGTGGCCACGCGTACGCCGTTGCCGCCCGACTTGAACTTCACGGCCATCATGATCGCGTAGCCGAGCCAGGCCGCCGCGAAGATGGCGATCGCCACCATCTGACCGGTGGGAATGTTGCCGAGCGCCTCGGCGAGGGCCGGGTCCTCGGCGCTGTCGCTCGCCGCGGACACCGCGATCGCGGCGATGGCGTAGAGCAGGACGCCGACCACCTGCAGGCCGACGATCACCCACAGCATGATGCGGGCCGCGTTCACCGAGCTGGGCATGGTCTCGGGTGCGTTCGGGTAGCCGCCGTACCCCTGGGAGACCGGCGGGGCGGTCGGGTAGCCGTACCCCGGCTGCTGGGGCGGGGTCTGCTGCGGGTAGCCGTACCCCGGGGCGGGTGGCTGCTGCTGGGGCTGTCCGTACGGGTTGTTCGGGTCGCCGAAGCTCATGCGGGGTTTCCTCCGTTGCCTGGTGCGGGGACGCGCGGCACGGTGCGGAGGAATGCCCTGGATTTTTTGAAATGGTCACGCCCCCCGGCAGTGCCCGCGGCACTGTGTCCCAATCGTTTTATATGCCCGCCCGGATGTCCAGGGAGATACGGCGGGTGTTGTGCAAGTGCAACACATCCGATCTTGGCGAAAGGGCCCGGCGGGCGTCCGCAGGGCGACCGGATTGGAACCCGGCGCCCGTCATCCGCGAAGATTGGGGCCATGAGCGCCCAGATTCTCGATGGCAAGGCCACCGCAGCCGCGATCAAGTCCGATCTGACCGCCCGCGTGGCGGTGCTGAAGGAGAAGGGCGTCACGCCCGGACTCGGCACGATCCTGGTCGGCGAAGACCCCGGCAGTCAGAAGTACGTCGCCGGCAAGCACCGCGACTGCGCGCAGGTCGGCATCGCGTCCATCCAGCGGGAACTGCCCGCGACCGCCACCCAGGAGGAGATCGAGGTGGTGGTGCGGGAACTCAACGAGGATCCCGCCTGCACCGGTTACATCGTCCAGCTGCCGCTGCCCAAGGGCATCGACGAGAACCGCATCCTCGAACTGATGGACCCCGACAAGGACGCGGACGGTCTGCACCCGATGAACCTCGGGCGCCTAGTGCTGAACGAGCCCGCGCCGCTGCCCTGCACCCCGAACGGCGTGCTCACCCTCCTCCGGCAGTACGGCGTCGAGATCAAGGGCGCCGAGGTCGTGGTCGTCGGGCGCGGGGTGACGATCGGGCGTCCGATGCCGCTGCTGCTCACCCGGCGCAGCGAGAACGCCACGGTGACCCAGTGCCACACCGGTACGCGTGACCTGGCCGCGCACCTGAGGAAGGCCGACATCATCGTCGCGGCGGCCGGCTCCGCCCACCTGATCCGGCCGGAGGACGTGAAGCCGGGCGCCGCCGTCCTCGACGTCGGCGTCTCCCGCTCCGCCGAGGGCAAGATCGTCGGCGATGTCCACCCCGGCGTCGCGGAGGTCGCCGGCTGGATCTCCCCGAACCCTGGCGGCGTCGGCCCGATGACCCGCGCACAGCTGCTCGTCAACGTGGTCGAGGCGGCGGAGCGCAGTGCCGGCTGACGGCGGCCCCGAGGGCGTTTCCGGGGAGCGGCGGGGGGCGGGGACGTCCGGGGCGTCGCCTGTCACGCAGGGGTCCTCTGACACGCAGGGGTCCTCTGCGGGGTCCGCCGCGCCGGGGTCTTCCGGCGCGTCCGTGGCGTCGGAGTCCTCTGAGGGCTCCGTCTCGCCGGGGTTCTCTGGGGAGTCCGTCACGGCTGGGAACTCCGGGGCGCCCGTCACGTCGGGGTCCTCTGGGGAGTCCGTCACGTCGGAGTCCTCCGGGACGTCCGGGGAGCCGGCGGCGTCCGCGAAGGCGCCCCGCCCGGGGCGGGCCGAGGCGTCGTCGGAGCCGACGGGTTCGGGTGAGCCGGACGGGCGTTCGGCGGGGGCGACGGGAGCGGCGGAGCCGATGGGAACGGCAGAGACGGCCGGAGCCGCGGAGACCGCCGGAGCCGCGGCGACGGCGCGAGCCGCGAAGTCGGCGCGAGCCGCGAAGACCGCGGGACCTGTGATGTCGGCCGGACCCGCGAAGACCGCCGGAGCGCCGGAGGCCCCGGGAGCCGGGAAGTCGGCGAGGGCTGCCGAGACGTTGGGAGCTGCGGAGGCGACTGGAGTTACGGAGACGGCCGCCGGGGCGGTTGTGTCCGATGCGTCCGGCGTGTCCGGTGGGGCCGAGGAGGCGTTGAGCCCCGCGCGGGCTGACGCTTCCCGGGCTTCGGGGCCGGCAGGGACGGGGGAGGCCGCGCGAGCGGCGGGCGTGGCGGAGACGGCCAACGGGCCGTCGGGCAAGGCCGAACGGCCGCGGGCCGCGGCCGACGGCGGGTCCGGGGAGACGGCGGACGGACCGAGGGCCGCGGGGCGGTCCGGGACGACGACAGACGGGGCTGCGGCGTCGGAGAGGGTGCACATGGCGAAGACCGCGGGGACGAGCGGGGCGGCAGGAACGGCCGAGGCGACCGGGACGGCCGAGGCCGCGGAGGAGATCGAGGTTCGTGATCACATCAGCGTGCCCGACGCCGAGGGCAGGCCCGTCCGTGGCACCCGGCGCTTTCCGATGTTCACCAAGGACACCGCACGGCCCGAGGGCGGTGGCCGGGCGGCGCCGCGCGAGGCGCCCGCGCCCGTGCGCCAGTGGCCGATCCTCGCCGTGCTGTCCACCGTGGCGCTGGGGCTGCTGCTCACCGCCCTGGACGCGTTCCGGGCCGGCACGATCCTGATCGGGGCCGCGCTGCTCGGCGGCGCGGTGCTGCGCTGGGCCGTCCGGGACGTCGGCATGCTCGCCGTCCGCTCCCGCTTCACGGACATGGCCACGTACATCTTCCTGGGCACCGCCATCGTGCTGCTCGCGCTGATGGCCCAGCCGAAGCCGCTGCTGGAGATCCCGTTCCTCAAGGACACCCTGCACTTCACGGTGGGCGACGAGGCAGGCTGAGACACCGCCCGCTGCGACGCGTACGACGGCGGTCCGTCCCCTCCCCCGAGCAAGGACGGACCGCCGTCGCGCTCCACGTTCCCGCCCGGCGAACGCTTCGTTCAACACCTGTCAGCCCGCTGTGGCACGGAAGTGACCATTCCGCCAAGGTGTCCGCGCCCGGCGACGGTGCCGGCCCCGGAAGGAAGCGGAGACGCGCGGCGCGTTCACTGACGCACACGTTAAAGAATTCGGTACCGGAGCGTTCAAGAACAGGGGTGATGTGAGCATTTGAGGTGATCCGGGATGTCTCGTGTGCAGTCCTGTGATTCCGCCCGGAAATCCGGGTGGCCGGTGGGACACTGGATCGCTGACGGTGCGGGGGCGCGCGCGGCGCGCGCTCCTGCCCGAAATGCTCCCGCGCGCCCCTTTCCCGGGAACTGACATCTCGACCGGGCGCATCCCAGTGGGTAGGCCAGAACGGGGCTCGTGGAGGGCCCCGGCCAGGTCCCGGACCAGGATTCAGCGAGGGCATCATGCGCGGCACGCGGACAGCGGGCACGGGGGGCAAGTTCAGAGTCGTACGGAGATCCGTGCGGAGATCCGTACGGGGGGAAGAGGGGGGAAGAAATGCCTCGTTGGAGGGCCTTGCCCGATGAACTCGATCCACAGGTCAGGGAGTTCGCGGGTCAGCTGCGCCGGCTCGTCGACCGCGGTGGACTGAGCATCGCAGCGGTGGCCGACCGCACGGGCTACAGCAAGACGTCCTGGGAGCGCTATCTCAACGGAAGGCTGCTCGCGCCGAAGGGCGCGATCGTCGCGCTGGCCGAGGTGACCGGAACCGATCCCGTCCACCTGGCCACCATGTGGGAGCTGGCCGAGCGGGCCTGGAGCCGCTCGGAGATGCGGCACGACATGACCATGGAGGCCATCCGTATCTCCCAGGCGCGTGCCGCCCTGGGCGAGACGGGCGGCCAGGCCACCGTCAAGGGCGGGGGACACGGCAGGGGAGGCCGGAGCGCGACCGCGACTCCGGGCGTGGCGGGCCCGGCGGGCGTCGCACCCTCGGTGCCGGTGCAGCCGCGCTCCTCGGCCGGCGACCGTGCCTCGCGCCCGCCCTACGGCGGGGGAGCGGCCTCCGCGGGCGCGTCGCGCATCAGTTGGGGTGCCACGCCCTCGGCATCGCCCTCGACATCGCCCTCGTCCTCGACGACGTCCTCGCCTTCGCCCACGGCCGCGTCGCGGGCGGGCGTGACCGGGGGGCGGTCCTCGACTGCCTCCCCCGTCCCGGGCTCGGCGTCGGTGTCGTCGGCGTCACCGCTCCGCGGTGCGGGCGGTGCGGGCGGTGCCGCGGTCGCCGGTGGTGCCTCGGCGCCGTCCGGTGTCTTCGGCCCGCCGCCGGGCGGGGGCCGGCCCGACGCCGGCGAGGCCCGGCCGAAGCGGCGCGTGCCCATGTTCCTCGCGGGAGCCGTCGGAGGTCTCGTCCTGATCGCGGGAGCCTTCTACCTCATCAACGGTGACGGGAAGGACCGGGCGGACGGCAAACCGCCCAGCTCCGCGTCGACCTCGGCCGGCACGAACCCCGACCTGCCGGCGGGTGTGAAGTGCAGTGGCAAGGACTGCGAGGGCAAGGACCCGGAGACCATGGGCTGCATCGGCGAGCTCGTGCGGACCGCCGACGAGGCCACCGTGGGGACCGCGCGGGTCGAGGTCCGCTACAGCAAGACCTGCCAGGCCGCCTGGGCCCGCATCACCGGCGCGGCCCAGGGCGACGAGGTCCAGGTCGCGGCGGGCATGAACAAGCAGACCGCCGCCATCGAAGCGGCAGGCGACAACATCGCCTACACCCTGATGATCAACGTGGAGGACGCGGGCGACGCCACGGCCTGCGCGACGCTGGCGTCGGGCCAGAAGGGCTGCACGGGGTAACGGCAAGCGGGTGGCGGGACGGAGGAGGGGCGGCGACCGGGCGGGGGGTCCGGTCGCGAGGCGGCGGGGGCGCGGCAGTTGGGCCGAGAGCGCGGTCGCGAGGCCGACGGGGCACGGTGGCCGGCAACGGACGGGTCGGTCGCGGGTCGGCGGGGCGCGATCACCCGGCGGCGGGGCCCGATCGCCGACCGGAGGGGCGCGGTGGTGAGGCGGGGGACCTCTCCGCGCGCCCCGGCCCCGGGCAACCGGGCCGGGGCGGAGGGGCAGGATCCACCAGCCGCCGGGGGCGTGACGCACCGTAGCCGTATCCGCCCTGAAAGTAGTTTCGAGGTAAAGGGAATGCGCGCCGGACTCCGGGGCATGCGGACAGTACCCCCACGGGAGTCCGGTCCGCCCGGGAGAGGATCCCCCATCCCCTCCTGGCCCGGCGCCCCCACAAAGGCGGCCGTCTGGTCCCTCCCCCCGGACCGGCGGCCGCCTTTTCATGCCACCCTCTCCGTGTGCGGCGGCGCGGAAGGACTTGTGGGCTGGGCCACACGAACCCCGGCCGTCCGGGATCCCGGATGCGCGATAGCCTGACCACCGATCTCTCTTGACGCCAAGAGATCGATCATTCGTACGTCCCACCAGGGGCAGGGACGCCCCACCGCCAGCTGTCATACGGAGAACGCCATGACCCGCACTCCCGTGAACGTCACCGTCACCGGCGCGGCCGGCCAGATCGGTTACGCCCTGCTCTTCCGCATCGCCTCCGGCCAGCTGCTCGGCGCGGACGTGCCGGTCAAGCTCCGCCTGCTGGAGATCACCCCGGCGCTCAAGGCCGCCGAGGGCACCGCCATGGAGCTCGACGACTGCGCCTTCCCGCTCCTCCAGGGCATCGACATCACGGACGACCCGAACGTCGCCTTCGACGGCGCCAACGTCGGCCTGCTCGTAGGCGCCCGCCCCCGCACCAAGGGCATGGAGCGCGGCGACCTGCTGGAGGCCAACGGCGGCATCTTCAAGCCGCAGGGCAAGGCCATCAACGACAACGCCGCGGACGACATCAAGGTCCTCGTCGTCGGCAACCCGGCCAACACCAACGCCCTCATCGCCCAGGCCGCCGCGCCGGACGTCCCCGCGGAGCGCTTCACCGCGATGACCCGCCTGGACCACAACCGCGCGCTGACCCAGCTGTCGAAGAAGACCGGCGTCCCGGTCTCCGAGATCCAGCGGCTCACGATCTGGGGCAACCACTCGGCGACCCAGTACCCGGACATCTTCCACGCCACCGTCGCCGGCAAGAACGCCGCCGAGGTCGTCAACGACGAGAAGTGGCTCGCCGAGGACTTCATCCCGACCGTCGCCAAGCGCGGCGCCGCCATCATCGAGGCCCGCGGCGCCTCGTCGGCCGCGTCCGCCGCCAACGCCGCCATCGACCACATCTACACCTGGGTCAACGGCACCGCCGAGGGCGACTGGGCCTCCATGGGCATCCCGTCCGACGGTTCCTACGGTGTGGCCGAGGGTCTCATCTCCTCCTTCCCCGTCACCGTCAAGGACGGCAAGTACGAGATCGTCCAGGGCCTGGAGATCAACGAGTTCTCCCGCGCCCGTATCGACGCCTCGGTCCAGGAGCTGGCCGAGGAGCGCGAGGCGGTCCGCGCGCTCGGCCTCATCTGAGCCGACGCCTTATAGCGTGCTCTCGCAGGCCCTGTCCCGGTTTCGACCAGGACGGGGCCTGTTCGTCGTGTACGCCGCTATCGTCGGTGCACGCATGTCGTGAGAACGTCGGCGGCCAGGGCCTCTCCGCACGCTCCCGTCTGCCGCGCGAAGGTGACGACAGGACCAGGGGGGACAGCATGACGAGGTGGGATCCGCACCAAGGGCGCTGGGTGGACGACGATCCCGGGCGCAGTGGTCCGGGGCCGCGTGTGGCCGTCGCCGTCGCCCTCGCGGCACTGCTCGGCGGCGGTCTCGGTTTCGGGGTGTGGACCCTGTCCCGGGACGACGACGGCCCGAGCCGGTCCGCCTCCGCGAGCAGTTCCCCGTCCACGCCGTCGCCCTCCGCCTCGGCGGCCGGCCCGGAGGACGACCGGAACAACGGCCCGGCCACACCGAAACGCTCGGACACGGACGCCGACACGATCGGCACTCCGGACACCCCCGGCTATGTCCGTTCCGACGACCCGGCCGGCTTCACCGTCGAGGTCCCCTCCGGCTGGAAACGCACCGCGAAGACGCCGACGGACAAGCCCACCGTCGTGACCTACGACTCCCCGGACGGCACCCGGATCCTCCAGCTCTTCCTGGTCAGTGAGGGCGGCCCCGCCGAGTCCATGGACCTGGCGGAGAACGCGAACTACGGGTTCGCCCGCCTCCCCGGCTATCGCGCCCTCGACCGCTCGGCGGCCGACGACGACAGCTACTCCGAGGTGGTCTACCGCTTCGACGGCGAGGGCGATCTGGGCCCCCGTCAGGTCATCGACCACCGCTTCCGCACAGCCGACGACAAGATCTACGGAGTCCGCCTCAGCGCCCCCGAGTCGACCCCCCTCGACGAACTCCGGGAACCGGTCGCCATGGTGACCACGTCCCTCTGCCCGACGGGCGCGACCTGCGTACGAGGCTGAGCACGCACCCTCGCCGCCCCCGCACCGGCGACGGACGGTTCCGGGCGAGCGGAGTCCCGCACCGGGCCTTCGCCGGGCCCGGTTGGCCCCTTCGCCGATCCGATCACTAGTGTGAGCGCCGATAAAGCGCACATAAGAATGTGACCGGCCATCACGTACCGCATCACGCACCGCATCGCGTACCGCGGGGCGAGCCGGTCGCGACACAGCAGGGGCCACGGGCCCGACGGGGGAGCACACATGGGAGAGCAGCGC
The DNA here is from genome assembly GCF_029167005.1 of Streptomyces sp. VNUA24. Lineage (NCBI taxonomy): Bacteria > Bacillati > Actinomycetota > Actinomycetes > Kitasatosporales > Streptomycetaceae > Streptomyces > Streptomyces sp. VNUA24. The sequence continues at coordinate 4,557,547 of NZ_CP119143.1, read as the reverse complement.
AGGCGACTGCGGTCCAGCACGGTCGTACTCGGTGGGATGGGAGTCGTCGCGGCGGCCCTGACCTCCTGCGGATCCGATCCGGACCGCCGTTGCGTGGACCGCGACAGCTACGACTACGCCAACGGCTACAAGATCATCGCGGACCGGAACTGCAACTCGGGTTCCGGCTCCTCGTCCTACGGCAAGAACAGCAGGAGCAACAGCAGCGGCAACCGGAAGCAGGCCGGTTCGGCCGACGCCGCCTGGTACTACGACGCGGACGTCAGCCGAGGCCGGGCCGAGGACGGCACCTTCAGCCGCAGCGAGGCCGTCGACCGGGACGGCTTCGGCTGCTCGGGGGACGGCGACGGCTCCGGCTCCAGCGGCGGCTGACCCGGCGGACGGGACCGAACCATGGAACGCCGCACCATCGAACCCCGCCCGGGCTGGCAGGAGACCGTCGAGGAACAGGGGCTCATCTACCCCCTGACCCGCCACCCCGACGGCTCCCTGCGCCCCTACTGGGACGAGAGCGCCTACTACGTCTTCTCGCTCCCCGAGATCGAGGCCCTGGAGGAGGTCGTCGAGGAACTGCACGCCATGTGCCTGGCGGCGGCCGCGCACATCGTCGAGCACGACCGCTTCGCCGACCTCGGCATCACCGACCCGCGCCTCGTCGGCCTCGTCGCCGAGGCATGGCGCCGCCGGGCCGAACTGCCCTCCGTGTACGGCCGCTTCGACCTCCGCCACGACGGGACCGGCCCCGCCAAGCTGCTGGAGTACAACGCCGACACACCGACCTCGCTCGTCGAGGCGGCCAGTCCCCAGTGGTTCTGGATGGAGGAACGCTTCCCGGGCGCCGACCAGTGGAACTCCCTCCACGAACGCCTCGTCGACGCCTGGAAGAAGCAGTCCCGCCTCCTCCCGCCCGGCAGCCCCCTGTACTTCGCGCACTCCGCCGGCGACGAACTGGGCGAGGACCTGATGACGGTCGCCTATCTGAAGGAGACCGCCGAACAGGCCGGCCTGGACACCGACTGGATCTCCATGGAGGACATCGGCTGGGACCGCCTCGCGGACCGCTTCGTCGACAAGAAGCTCCGCTTCATCCGCAGCATCTTCAAGCTCTATCCCTGGGAGTGGCTCACCACCGACCGCTTCGCCCCCCACGTCCTCGCCACCCTCGACAACGGCGGCGGCACCGGGACCACGATGTGGATCGAGCCCGCCTGGAAGATGCTCCTGAGCAACAAGGCCCTCCTCGCCGTCCTGTGGGAGCTGTACCCCGGCCATCCGAACCTCCTCCCCGCCTATCTCGACGGCCCCCGTGAACTGGCCGCCACCACCGGCTACGTCGCCAAACCCCTCCTGGGCCGCGAGGGCGCCGGCGTCACCGTCCACGCGGCGGGCAGCGCCCCCGCCCTCCGCGAAGAGCCCTGCTGCTACCAGGAACTGGCGCCCCTGCCGGACTTCGACGGCAACCATGTCGTCCTCGGTGCCTGGGTCGTCGAGGACGCGTCGGCGGGCCTCGGCATCCGCGAGTCCTCGGGACTGGTCACCGACGAGTACGCCCGCTTTCTGCCCCATGTGATCCTCTGACGTCCGCGTTCCCCCTCGCCTTCGCCGTCGTTCGTATGGTGGACGCCCGGGCCCGGGCGTCCACCTTGCCCGATAGGGTGACCAGCGGGCCGTGACTGGCGCGCTGGGATGGGACGGACCATCGGGGAGCGGCCCGGGCAGGATGAGTGCCGTGCGCCTGGGCCGTACCGTGAACGCTGAACGCAACGTCCGGAGGTCCCCATGTCGTCCGAGCCCCTCTCCCACGAATCCACCGCCTTCCGTGCCGCCCTCGACGTGATCCGCGCCGTCGAGCCGCGCGTGGCCGACGCCATCGGCCAGGAGGTCGGCGACCAGCGCGAGATGCTCAAGCTGATCGCCTCCGAGAACTACGCCTCCCCGGCCACCCTCCTGGCCATGGGCAACTGGTTCAGCGACAAGTACGCCGAGGGCACCGTCGGCCGCCGCTTCTACGCCGGCTGCCGCAACGTCGACACCGTCGAGTCCCTCGCCGCCGAGCACGCCAGGGAACTCTTCGGCGCCCGCCACGCCTACGTCCAGCCGCACTCCGGCATCGACGCCAACCTCGTCGCCTTCTGGGCCGTCCTCGCCGACCGTGTCGAGGCCCCCTTCCTGGAGAAGACCGGCGCCCGCCAGGTCAACGACCTCTCCGAGGCCGACTGGGCCGAACTCCGCCAGGCCTTCGGCAACCAGCGCATGCTCGGTATGTCCCTGGACGCCGGCGGCCACCTCACCCACGGCTTCCGCCCCAACATCTCCGGCAAGATGTTCGACCAGCGGTCCTACGGCACCGACCCCGCCACGGGCCTCATCGACTACGAGGCCCTGCGCGCCTCCGCCCGTGACTTCAAGCCGCTGATCATCGTCGCCGGCTACTCCGCCTACCCCCGTCTCGTGAACTTCCGGATCATGCGCGAGATCGCCGACGAGGTCGGCGCCACGCTGATGGTGGACATGGCGCACTTCGCGGGCCTCGTCGCCGGCAAGGTCCTCACCGGCGACTTCGACCCCGTCCCGCACGCCCAGATCGTCACCACGACCACCCACAAGTCGCTGCGCGGCCCGCGCGGCGGCATGGTCCTGTGCGACGACTCCCTCAAGGACCAGGTCGACCGCGGCTGCCCGATGGTCCTCGGCGGCCCCCTCCCGCACGTCATGGCCGCCAAGGCCGTCGCCCTCGCCGAGGCCCGCCGGCCCGCCTTCCAGGACTACGCCCAGCGCATCGTCGACAACTCCCGCGCCCTCGCCGAGGGCCTGACGCGCCGGGGCGCCACCCTGGTCACCGGCGGCACCGACAACCACCTCAACCTGATCGACGTCGCCACCTCCTACGGTCTCACCGGCCGCCAGGCCGAGGCCGCGCTGCTCGACTCCGGCATCGTCACCAACCGCAACGCCATCCCGGCCGACCCGAACGGCGCCTGGTACACCTCCGGCATCCGCATCGGCACGCCCGCGCTGACCACGCGTGGTCTGGGCACCGCCGAGATGGACGAGGTCGCCGGCCTCATCGACCGTGTCCTGACCACCACGGAGCCGGGCACCACCAAGTCGGGCGCCCCCTCCAAGGCCCAGCACGTCCTCGACGCGAAGGTCGCCGACGAGATCTCCCGCCGTGCCACCGACCTCGTCGCCGGCTTCCCGCTGTACCCGGAGATCGACCTCGGCTGACCCCTGCCGCGTGACCGGTCAGACGTCCAGCAGCTCCTGCCGCCGCGGTGGTCCGGACCCGTTCCGGGCCGCCGCGCGGCGCAGCAGGAGCGTGGCGCCCCCGGACCCCAGGACCAGCCCCAGGGCCAGGGCGGGTATCGCCCAGTGGGCCCGGTCTGCCGCAGTCGGTGCGTCCGCCGCGTCCCGTGTGCCGGTGACCGTCCCACCGGAACCGGAACCGGAACCGGAACCGGCACCGGGGTCCGTGAGCGCCTCGGCCGAAGCTGTGTCCTGTCCCGCGTCCGAGGTCTCACCGAGGACCCCGAGACCTCGCAACAGCGCCCGCAGCTCCTCCGACTCCTTCGCCTTGTGCCAGACACCGTCGCCCGAGGCGGCGGTGTCCTGCGCCGTCTGCAGGTCCGTCCGGATCCAGACGTCCTTGGTGTCGGGTGCGGACAGGAACAGCCGGTCCACCCGCCAGGGCGTCACGTCATGGATCATCCACGTCACGGTGACCATGTCGCCCACCTTCTCTCCCCAGGTGTCCTCCGGTCCCCAGTCCGGCGCCTCCTCCCGGCTCCCCTCGAGTGCCGAGCCGGCCGGGGCCAGGAGCCGCTCCAGGAGGTCGTACCGCTTCTCCGTGCCGTACAGCGAGGCCGTCCGCTGACCGGTCGGTGAGACCAGCAGCACGCTGGTCGGCCCACCCGCCACCGAGGGCGGGGCCCCCAGCACAAGCAGGGCCACAGCGAGCAGTAACGCGCCCGTCACCGCCGTCAGTCGTCGCAGTCCGTGCATCCGACACCCCCGATCGATCCCGGTGCGGTCCGTCCGCACTCGCGGTGTCACTCCTGGTACACCGCTCGAAGCCCCGGGGTTCCCACCTCGGCGGGACCGATCAGTCCAGCGACTCCGCGATCTCCCGCGCCCGGTCCTTCGACGCCACGCCCTCCAGCCGCAGCGTGTACGCGTCGCCGTGGACCCACAGCAGGGTGGGCCCCGCCGTGCGCTCGGAACGGGTGAAACGGGAGCCGTCCTCGGAGGTCATCCAGAAGTGCAGGAGGTGCGGGTCCGGGAACCACAGGGCGTCGTAGGAGCCCCCGCCCAGCCGGACCCACTCGACGGCCCGCTCGCCCGCCACGGTCTTGCCGTACTCCGGCGCCAGCCGGGCCGCGTACTCGTCGAGCCGGACGGTGCGGCCCCGCTCCTGCCAGCAGAGGCTGATCACGAAGCGGCCCTTCGGCGCACGCGTCACGGACATCGCGTCCGGGGCGCCCAGCGCACCCGGCACCAGCGGGGCGAACCCCGCCCGCCGCCCTGCCTCGGCGAGCGTGACCGGGTCGGGGCAGCCCGGCGGCCCCGCCCCCGGCGCGGGCGTCGCCGACGGGTCGTACCGCACCTCGACCCCGCCGAAGCCGAACCAGTCACCCACCGCCGCCCGCACCGGCGGGGTGAGGACGAGCACGGTGAGCAGCCCGCACAGCGCGGCCGTCAGCGCGCGCCGGCGTGCCCCGGCCCACCGCCGTACCGCCCGCAGCCGCTCACCGGCGCCCGGTGGCTCGACCACCGGTGCCGGCACCTGCTCGGCGAGTATCTGCCGCAGCACCCGCTCGACCATGGTCTCGTCCCCGTCGGCCCCCGGCCGGTCCAGCGCCCTGCCGAGCGCCCGCAACTCCTCGGGCAGCCGGACGTCACGCCCCACACCGTCCGCGCCACCGCCACGCCCCACGCCACCGCCGCTCTCCGCGCCACCGCCCCCACGCTCACGCTCCCGCTCCTCGCCCCCGGACGGCCGGTCCGGCTCACTCACGTCCCCCACCCCCTCCCGCCTTTCCCAGGGCCTCGCCCGGCTCGAACTCCGGCAGCAGACGGCCCAGCCTGCGCAGCGCCCGGCTCAGCCGGGACTTCACCGTGCCCCGGGGCCAGCCGAGGGCCGCCGCCGTCTCCGGCTCGTCCATCTCCAGCAGATAGCGGTAGGTGACGACCAGCCGGTGCTCCTCGCTCAGCTTCTCCAGCGCGCCCAGCAGCGCCACGCGGCGCTCTATGGCCAGCGCGGCCACCGCCGGATCGGCCGAGGCCGGTATCAGCGGCTCGGCCTCGGCGTACGTCGCCTCGCGGTCGGCCAGGGACCGCTGGCGCCCCGCTGTCCGCACTGTGTTCCTCGTCTCATTGGCCACGATCGACAGCAGCCACGGCCGGAACGCGGAGCCGTCCCGGAAGCGGCCCAGGGAGCAGTACGCCTTGAAGAACGCCTGCTGCACCACGTCCTCCGCGTCCGCACCGGCGCCGAGCGCCCGGGCCGCCCGCAGCGCGATGCCCGTATGGGCGCGCACCAGCTCCGCATACGCCTCCGGCTCCCCGGCGCGCACGCGTGCGATGACCGCGGCCTCATCGACGATGCGGCCCCCCTCCCGCGTTCTCACATCATGGGTACACCGCCCGGACCGGATCGGTTCCCACCCGTGTCACATCTGTTTCCGGTCGGTTCCGGAACGCCCCCCGACACCTGAGAGAATGGGCACATGGCCTCTGACCGCCCACCCGTCGCCCACCACCGCCCTCAGACGGGGCGCTCCGCGCCGCTGCCTGGTTTGCGCGTGCTCTCCGGCATCCAGCCCACCGCCGGCTCGTTCCACCTCGGCAACTACCTCGGCGCCGTCCGCCAGTGGGTGGCCCTGCAGGAGTCCCACGACGCGTTCTACATGGTCGTCGACCTGCACGCGATCACCATCGCCCAGGACCCCGCGGACCTGCGCGCCAACACCCGGCTCGCCGTCGCGCAGCTGCTCGCCGCCGGCCTCGACCCGGAGCGCTGCACCCTCTTCGTCCAGAGCCACGTGCCCGAGCACGCCCAGCTCGCCTGGGTCATGAACTGCCTGACCGGCTTCGGTGAGGCCTCCCGCATGACCCAGTTCAAGGACAAGTCCGCCAAGCAGGGCGCCGACCGCGCGAGCGTCGGCCTCTTCACGTACCCGATCCTCCAGGTCGCGGACATCCTGCTGTACCAGGCGAACGAGGTGCCGGTCGGCGAGGACCAGCGCCAGCACATCGAGCTGACCCGTGACCTCGCCGAGCGCTTCAACGGCCGCTTCGGCGAGACCTTCACGATCCCGAAGCCGTACATCCTGAAGGAGACGGCGAAGATCTACGACCTGCAGGACCCGGCGATCAAGATGAGCAAGTCGGCGTCGACCCCCAAGGGGCTGATCAACCTGCTCGACGACCCGAAGGCCACCGCCAAGAAGGTCAAGAGCGCGGTCACCGACACCGACACCGTGATCCGCTACGACGCCGCCGAGAAGCCGGGCGTCAGCAACCTGCTCAGCATCTACTCGACCCTCACCGGGGCGGGTATCGCGGAACTGGAGCAGAAGTACGCCGGGAAGGGCTACGGTGCGCTCAAGACGGACCTCGCCGAGGTCATGGTCGAGTTCGTGACGCCCTTCCGGGAGCGCACCCAGCAGTATCTGGACGACCCGGAGACGCTCGACTCGATCCTGGCCAAGGGAGCCGAGAAGGCGCGCGCGGTCGCGGCGGAGACGCTCGCCCAGGCGTACGACAGGGTCGGCTTCCTGCCCGCCAAGCACTGAGCCTCAGTGCCGAGCCCCAGCACTGGGCCTCGGCACTGAGCCGCACCACCTCGGCCCCGAGCGCCGACCGCACCACCCGTCGCACCACCGACAGCGCCGCACATCACTCCCGCTGCGCCTGCCCGGAACACCGCCGTGGCCGTACAGTCGATAGCCGGTGCGACGGAGTGCGCCCCGCAGGAACACGACCACCCGCATGACACGACGACAGGAGACGACGTGGGGACCGTAACGATCGGTGTGTCGATCGCGGTCCCGGAGCCCCACGGCAGCCAGCTCCAGCAGCTGCGCGCGGGCTTCGGCGACGCCGCGGCTCACGGCATCCCCACGCATGTCACGCTGCTGCCGCCGACCGAGGTCGAGGCCGGCAGGCTGCCGGCGATCGAGACGCATCTCACCGAGGTCGCGGCGGCCGGCCGGCCCTTCCCGATGCGGCTGTCCGGCACGGGGACGTTCCGGCCGCTGTCACCCGTCGTGTTCGTGCGGATCGTCGAGGGAGCCGAAGCCTGCACCTGGCTGCAGAAGCAGGTCCGGGACGCCTCGGGGCCGGTGGCACGAGAGCTGAACTTCCCCTACCACCCGCACGTCACCGTGGCGCACGGCATCGCCGAGGAGGCGATGGACCGGGCGTTCGAGGAACTCGCAGGGTACGAGGCGCAGTGGCCCTGCACCGGCTTCGCGCTCTACGAGCAGGGCTCCGACGGGGTCTGGCGCAAGCTGCGGGAGTTCGCGTTCGGCGGGTCCGTCGTGCCCTCGCAGGCGGGGGCGCCGGTGGGCGACTCGGTGACGCTGCCGCTCGGAGGGCAGGGCCGGCCCTAGCCCGGTGGACCGGGTCTCCCGGCCCGGAAGTCCGGGGCCGGGAAGCGGCCCGGACAGGATCTACAGCGGCAGGCGGCGGAACACCGTCCTCGGCAGGTGCCGCAGGGCCGCCATCACCACCCGCAGCGAACCCGGGACCCACACCGTTTCCGAGCGTCGGCGCAGACCGAGTTCGATGGCGGTGGCGACCGCCTCCGGGGTCGTCGCGAGGGGGGACTCCGGACGGCCCGCCGTCATCCTCGTGCGGACGAAACCGGGGCGCACGAGCATGACGTGGGCGCCGGTGCCGTGCAGCGCGTCGCCGAGGCCCTGGGTGAAGGTGTCCAGGCCGGCCTTGCTGGAGCCGTAGATGAAGTTGGAGCGGCGGGGGCGCTCGGCGGCGACGGACGACAGGACGACCAGGGAGCCGTGGCCCTGCGCCTGGAGCGCCCGCCCGCACACCAGCGCGGACGAGACGGCGCCCGTGTAGTTGGTCTGGGCGACCCGCGCGGCGGCCACCGGGTCGCGTTCGTCGTCGGCCTGGTCGCCGAGCACGCCGAAGGCGAGGAGGACCATGTCGATGTCGCCCTCGGCGAAGACCTTGCCGAGGACCGCCTCGTGGGACTCGGGGTCGAGCGCGTCGAAGGTGACGGTGTGCGTCTGCGCGCCGAGTCCCCGCAGGTGGGCTGCCGCGTTCTCCAGGTCCTGGGAGGGGCGTCCCGCCAGCCACACCGTGCGGGTGCGGCGGGCGATCAGCCGGCGGGCCGTGGCGAGCGCGATGTCCGACGTGCCGCCGAGGATCAGCAGGGACTGGGGGGTGCCGAAGGCGTCCTTCATGACAGCTCCTGGGTGTGTGGGGGGACAGGGGGTTTCCACGGCGTCCTCGGCGCTCACAGGCCCAGGCGGCGGGCCAGATCCGAGACGAAGACCCCGCCCGGGTCCAACTCCCGGCGCAGTGCCCGGAATTCGGACAGCCGGGGGTACATGGCGGCCAGCAGTTCGGGGCGCAGTCGGGCGTCCTTGGCCAGGTAGACACGGCCGCCGGCGGCCGCGACCTCCTCGTCGAGGGTGTCCAGGAAGGTGCCGAGGCCGGGCAGGCCCGCCGGGATGTCCAGGGCGAGGGTCCAGCCGGGCATCGGGAAGGACAGCCAGCCGGGGTCGCCCTCGCCGAACCGCTTCAGCACGGCGAGGAAGGAGGAGCAGCGGCGCGCCGAGATCCGGCGCACGATCCGGCGCAGTGCCTCCTCGTGGCCGTGTCCGACGACGAACTGGTACTGCACGAAGCCGGACCTGCCGTAGAGCCGGTTCCAGTGCGGGACCCCGTCGAGCGGGTGGAAGAAGGCGGAGACGCGCTGGAGTTCGCCGGTGCGGGAGCGGGGGGCCCGGCGGTACCAGAGGTCGTTGAACAGGCTCATCGCCGTCCGCCCGAGGAGTCCGTCCGGAACATGGGCGGGGGCCGCAGGGAGCCGGCGGGGCCGGAACTCCAGCGGACCGGTGGACGCGTCCGGCCGGAGAGCGCCCCCGCCGGGGAGGAATCCGGTACGCGCGTGCGGGGCCGGCAGCCGCCCCGCACGCGTGCGCGAGGACCGCGGCCCCGGCTGCTCCAGCGCCGACAGGGGCGCGTGGTCGCCGCGGGTGAGGACCGCGCGCCCCGTGGAGGCGCCCCGGGCGAGCAGGTCGATCCAGGCGACGGAGTAGCGGTGGCGGTGGTCGCCGGCCGTCAGGCGGGAGAGCAGGTCGTCGAGGTCGCGGGCGCGTTCGGTGTCGACGGACATCCAGGACGTCTCGACGGGCAGGAGCCGTACGGTCGCGGTGAGGATGACACCGGTCAGGCCCATGCCGCCGGCCGTGGCGTCGAAGAGGGGGGTGCCGGGGACGGCCGTGCGGATCTCCCCGTCCGCCGTCAGCAGCTCCAGCGACAGCACGTGCCGGGCGAACGACCCCGAGACGTGGTGGTTCTTGCCGTGGATGTCGGCCGCGACGGCACCGCCGACGGTCACCTGGCGGGTCCCGGGGGTCACCGGCACGAACCAGCCCAGCGGGAGCAGCACCTCCATCAGCCGGTGCAGCGAGACGCCCGCGTCGCACAGGACCGTGCCGCCGTCCGCGTCGACGGCGTGGACCCGGTCGAGTCCGGTCATGTCGAGGACGGTCCCGCCCGCGTTCTGCGCCGCGTCCCCGTACGCCCGCCCCAGCCCCCGGGCGATCCCCCCGCGCGCCCCGCACGCCCGTACGGCGGCCACGGCCTCGTCGTACGTGCGCGGGCGGACCAGACGGGCGACGGTCGGGGCGGTGCGGCCCCAGCCGGCGACGGGGACGGTGCGGCCGGGGCTGGGGGGCGGGGGAGCCGGAGGGGCCCCGGTGGCGTCGGCTGGCATGCCCGCGACCGTATCGCCGTGTACGCGGAGGAACCGGGCGCGTCGGCGGGGCCGCTCTGCCGCCTCACCGAAATGGGTGATTAATGGGATGTCGTTCTAGATTGCCGCAGCTCCGGGACGGCCACCTAGAAGAGTGGTCTCGCATGGATGAAGTTGACGTCGTCGACGGCGTGCGCGGCCTGGACCGGCGGTTGCTCTCCGGACTGCACGCCCGGGGCGCGGACCCGCGCGTCGCGGCCGCCACGCGCGGACTGTCCCGGGCCGGGGAACACGGCCTGCTCTGGCTCGCGGGCGGGCTGGCGGGCGCCGCCGTCGACCGGGAGCGGCGCGGGGTCTGGCTGCGGGGCACGGCGCTGACCGCCGGGGCGCACCTGGCCAGCATGGGGGTCAAGAGAGTCGTCCGACGGCCCCGCCCCGCGCGCGTGCGGCCCCTGGTCCGCACGGCCGGACGGCACTCCTTCCCCAGCTCGCACGCCAGTTCGGCGGCAGCGGCGGTCGTCGTCGTCGTCTCCCACGGGGCCCCGGGAGCCCGTCTCGTGCTGGCCGCCGCGGCCCCGCTCGCCGCCGCGATGTGCCTGTCCCGGCTGGTGGCCGGGGTGCACTACCCGTCGGACGTGGCGGCGGGCGTCGCCCTCGGGGCGCTCACCGCGCGACTGGGCGCACGCTGGGTGGTGCACGGCCGTGGCTGAGCGCACCGTGCTCCTGGAACGGCGGACGGCACCGGGGCGGCTGCCTCCGAGGACCGGTCTCGCCCTCGGTCTCCTGCGCACCGCCCGCCCCCGCCAATGGATCAAGAACCTCCTGGTCGTCGCGGCGCCCGCGGCCGCCGGGGAACTGTTCACCCCGCGTGCGCTCACCCGGCTCCCGCTCGTCTTCGTCCTCTTCACGGCCTGTGCCGCCGCCGTGTACCTGATCAACGACGCGCGGGACGCCGAGGCCGACCGCGCGCACCCGGTCAAGCGCCACCGCCCGGTCGCCGCCGGACAGGTGCCCGTACCGGTCGCGTACGGCGTCGGCGGCGCCCTGGCCGTCCTCGCGCCCCTGGCCGCCGCGTGGCTCTGCTCGCCGTACACCTGTGCGCTGCTGACCGCGTACCTCGTCCTCCAACTCGCCTACTGCCTCAGCCTCAAGCACGTCCTCGTCGTCGATCTGGCGGTCGTCACGACCGGGTTCCTGATGCGGGCGATGGCCGGCGGGCCGGCGCTGGGCATTCCGCTGTCGCGCTGGTTCCTGATCACCACCGGGTTCGGGGCGCTGTTCATGGTCGCGGCCAAGCGCTACTCGGAGGCCGTGCAGATGGCCGACCGGCCCGGTGCCACCCGGGCGCTGCTCACCGAGTACACGGCCGGATACCTGCGCTTCGTCTGGCAGTTGGCCGCCGGGGTCGCCGTACTCGGCTACTGCCTGTGGGCCATGGAGGAGGGCGGCGTCCCGTCCGCCGGCGTCCTGCCCTGGCGTCAGCTGTCCATGGTCGCCTTCGTCCTGGCCGTGCTGCGCTACGCCGTCTTCGCCGACCGGGGCACGGCCGGCGAGCCCGAGGACGTCGTCCTGCACGACCGCGCCCTCACCCTCATCGCGGCGGTGTGGCTCACCATGTACGGGCTGGCGGTGGCGGACTGGTGACGCGACCGCCCCTGCCCCGCCACCGGGCCCGTGATCGCGCCGGGGGCGGTGGCGGCCGGAGCGGCTGAGCGGGCCGGTACGGGGGTACCCGGCATCGGTCGGCGACGAGTGGGGCAGAGTTCGGATCATGGACTGGCTGAAAAAGCTCCCCGGGGTGGGCCCCCTGGCGGAGCGTCTGATGACCACGCACGCGTGGCGGTCGTACGAGCGGCTGGACCGGGTGAAGTGGACCCGGCTGGCCGCCGCGATGACCTTCATCAGTTTCCTGGCGCTCTTCCCGCTGCTGACCGTGGTCGCCGCCATCGCCGCGGCGACCCTCGGCAAGGACAGGCAGCAGGACCTGGAGGACCGGCTCGCCGAGCAGGTGCCCGGCATCTCCGACCAGCTCGACATCGCCGGCCTCGTCGAGAACGCCGGCACGGTCGGGGTCATCGCCGGCGCGCTGCTGCTGTTCACCGGCATCGGCTGGGTCGGTGAGATGCGCGGCTGTCTGCGCGCGGTCTGGGAGAAGCCGGACCCCGACGAGAACCCCGTCCTAGCCAAGGCCAAGGACACGGGGGTCCTGGTAGGGCTCGGCGGCGCGGTCCTCGTCTCCCTGGCCGCCTCCACCGCCGCCTCCTGGGCCGTCGGGCGGTTCGCCGACGAGCTCGGCATCGACCGCGACGGCTGGGGCGGCATCCTCCTGCGGGTCGCCGCGTTCGCCGTCGCCGTCCTCGCCGACTTCCTGCTCCTCCTCTACGTCCTCACCCTGCTCCCCGGCGTCCACCCGCCCCGGCGCCGCCTCGTCGTGGCCGCCCTCATAGGAGCCGTGGGCTTCGAACTCCTGAAGCTGCTGCTGAGCGGCTATATGCAGGGCATCGCCTCGAAGAGCATGTACGGCGCGTTCGGCGTCCCCATCGCGCTGCTGCTCTGGATCAACTTCACCACCAAGCTGCTGCTGTACTGCGCGGCCTGGACGGCGGAGAGCGGCGAGGAGGCGGTGGAGCCGGCCGACTGAGGGGCGCGGAGGGCACGGGGGCGCGTGCCTTCCCCGAACCCGTCCTCAGCGCACCCGCACCCGCGTACCGCGTCCCGCCCCCTCTACTTCCGCCCCCGCAGAGGCCACTTCCGGTTCACCAGGAACACCGCACCGGCCACCAGCACCAGCACACCGCCCATGATCCCGAGCGCGACCCCGATGCCGCCGCCCCCGCCGGAGGCGCTCGCCGCCACGGACTTGCCACCCGCACCACCGGAGGCGGACGTCGGGGCCGTGGTCCCGGGCCCGGTGGTCGGCTCGGCACTGCCCCCGGAGGTATCCGCGCTCTTGGGCGGCACCAGTTCCCCCACCGGCGTCACCTTGCCCGAAGCCTTGAACCCCCAGTCGAGGAGGCTCGCGGTCTCCTTGTAGACCTGGTTGTGCTCGTTCTTCTCCGGGTGCATGACGGTGACGAGGAGAACCCGGCCGTCCCGTTCGGCGACCCCGGTGAAGGTGGCACCCGCGTTGGTGGTGTTGCCGTTCTTCACACCCGCGATGCCCTGGTAGGAGTCGAGACCACTGTCCCCGGTGAGCAGCCGGTTGGTGTTCTGGATCTCGAAGGACGACCGGCTCTTCTTGCCGTTCTTGCCCTTCTTCGTCTCGCCCGGGAATTTCGCCCGCACGGTCGAGCAGTACTCCCGGAAGTCCTTCTTCTGCAGCCCCGACCTTGCGAACAGGGTCAGGTCGTACGCCGAGGAGACCTGCCCCTTGGCGTCGTAGCCGTCGGGGCTGACGGCGTGCGTGTCGAGGGCCTGGAGCTCCTCGGCGTGCTCGTTCATGTCGGCGACGGTCTGTTTCACACCGCCGTTCATCGCCGACAGGACATGGACCGCGTCATTGCCGGAGCGAAGGAAGACACCGAGCCACAGATCGTGGACGGTGTACTTCTCGTCCTCCTTTATCCCGACCATGCTGGAGCCCGCGCCGATGCCCGCGAGGTCGGCGGGGACCACCTTGTGCTCGTCGTCCTTGTTGAACTTCGGCAGCAGCGTGTCCGCGAACAGCATCTTCAGCGTGCTCGCGGGGGCCAGCCGCCAGTGCGCGTTGTGCGCGGCCAGCACGTCGCCCGACTCGGCGTCCGCGACGATCCAGGAGCGGGCGCTGATGCCCTTGGGCAGCACCGGCGCGTCGCTGCCGAGGACCGCCTGGGTGCCCGGCCTGCCCAACTGCTCGCCGCCGACGGTCGACATGGTCGCCGGGGGAGTCGCGGACGGCGAGGCGCTCGAACTCGGGGACGGCTTCGCCGCGAAGGCCGGGGCGGCCGTCAGGGTCAGCGAGGAGAGGGCGAGGGACAGCAGGGTGGCTGAGGTGACCAGCAGGGGGCGCCTGGCGGTCTTCTGGGAGGCGGGCACGATCGAGAAAGTACATGGCTCCGACCGGTAAATCCCACCGCAGCACGCCGTGGCTCGTTCTCGTCGGCCAGCGCCCCCGCTCGCACCCCGGCGCGAAGACCCCGCGGTCGGCGGCGATACTGAACGCATGAAGCTCAGCCGCCCCCTCTCCTGGTTCCTGCTCGCCTTCGGGGTGTGGAGCTGGGTCATCTGGATCACTTTCATCAAAAACCTGTGGAAGGACGGCAGCGGGCTCGCGTTCGACGACGCGGGCGATCCGACGGCGTACTTCTGGGTGCATCTGACGCTCGCCGTCGTCTCCTTTGCTCTTGGGACGGCCATCGGGGTCATCGGGTTGCGTGGAGTGCGCGCCCTTCGCCGGACCGCGTGACCGGGAGTACGACGTGATGATCATTGTCTTCGTCCTTGTCGCCCTGCTGGTGCTGAGCGCCTTCGGGGCCCTGCACTGGTACGCGTGGCGCCGCCTGGTGCGCGACACGACCCGACGGCCGGGCCTCGCCAGACGGGTGGGCACGGTGGTGTTCGTCCTCGGACCGGCGCTGATGTTCGCGGGGTTCGCGGCCGAGCGCGCGCACGCCCCCTTCTGGCTGCAGCGGACGCTGACCTGGCCGGGCTTCATGTGGCTCGCCCTCTCCCTGTACCTGCTGCTGGCCCTGCTGGCGGGGGAGCTGCTACGGCCCCTGGTGAGCCGTCTGGTGGCGCGGCGCGCCCCGGCGCCCGCGCCGCGGCCCGAGCCGGCGGAACGTGAGCCCGAGCCCCAGCCGGTGCCGGCGGGGGCGCAGCCCACGGAGGCGACGGATCCCGCGCCCGCGCACGCCACGGCCACCGCGACCGCCGCGCCCCCGAGCAACGCACAGGCCACGACCGCCGCGAACACGGCGGCGGCCGCCGAGGCCGGGCCGCCGGCCCCGCCCTCCGCGACCGAGCCCCCGTCCGCCGCCCCGGCCCCCGCCGACCCGTCCCGCCGCCTCTTCGTCTCCCGGGTCGTCGGCGGGGCCGTCGCCGCCGCGGCCGTCGGCACGGTCGGCTACGGCACCTACGGGGTCGTCCGGGGCCCCAAGCTCAAGCGGGTCACCGTACCGTTGGCCAAACTGCCGCGCGCGGCCCACGGGTTCCGGATCGCGGTGGTCAGCGACATCCACCTCTCGCCGATGCTGGGCCGGGGCTTCGCGCAGAAGATCGTCGACACCATCAACTCGACCCAGCCCGACCTGATCGCGGTGGTCGGCGACCTGGTCGACGGTGACGTGGCCGACCTCGGCCCGGCCGCGGCGCCGCTCGCCGGACTGAAGGCGCGGCACGGCAGCTACTTCGTCACGGGCAACCACGAGTACATCTCCGGGGCCGGACAGTGGGTCGAGGAGGTGCGCCGGCTGGGCCTCACCCCGCTGGAGAACGCCCGCCGCGAGCTGCCGTATCTCGATCTCGCCGGGGTGAACGACATCGCGGGCGAGGACGAGGGCCAGGGCCCGGACTTCGCCAAGGCGCTCGGCGACCGGGACACCTCGCGGACCGTCGTGCTCATGGCGCACCAGCCCGTCCAGATCCACGACGCCGTCGACCACGGGGTCGACCTGCAGCTCTCCGGCCACACGCACGGGGGCCAGCTGTGGCCGATGACGTACGTCGCCCAGGCGGCCAATCCCACGCTCGCCGGTCTGGAGCGCTACGGCGACACCCAGCTCTACGTGAGCCGGGGCGCGGGCGCGTGGGGGCCGCCGGTCCGGGTCGGGGCGCCGTCGGACATCACGGTGGTGCAATTGGCGTCGAAGCAGGCGTGACGGGGCGTCAGGACCCTTTCCCTACCTGTTCGGAAGGCTTCTCGGCACGTGTGGGTGAGGCACTTACCGAGTTCTTTCGCAACTCAACAAAACCTGCCTTCCGTCAACACAGTCGACTGTGGTTAGGTGATCCGCGCCACCGCGAAACCACTGTGCGCAGTGGGCCGGGTGGGGTTCTTGGGAGGGGCGCCGGATGCGGTCGGTTCGCTTGAGGATTCTCGCGTCGCTGCTGGTGCTGGCGGTCGCGGCCATCGGTGGCTGGCAGTTGCTGCCGGCCCGGCTGGACGAGAACAGGACGATCACGGTCGGCACGACCGACACGGTCACCTCGCTCGACCCGGCCGGCGCCTACGACGCCGGCTCCTGGGCCATGTACAGCAACGTGTTCCAGTCGCTGCTGACCTTCGAGCCGGGCGGCGCCGCACCGGTGCCGGACGCCGCGCGGAGCTGCGCCTTCGTCGGCAACGCGCTCCTCGTCTACCGCTGCACCCTGCGCCCGGACCTGAAGTTCCCCAGCGGCCGCGAGGTCACCGGCAAGGACGTCAAGTACTCCTTCGACCGGGTCAAGCGCATCAACGCGGAGGTCGGCCCCGCCACCCTGCTCGACACCCTGCGGTCGGTCACCGCGAACGGGCTGACCGTCGACTTCCGCCTCTCCTCGCCGGACGCCACCTTCCCGTTCAAGGTGGCCACCGGCGCCGGGTCGATCGTCGACCGCACCAAGTACCCGACGAACAGGCTGCGCACCGAGGCCGGTGTCGACGGCACCGGCCCCTACTCCCTGGTCTCGATCAGCGCCGAGCAGGCCCGCCTCACGCCCAACCGCGCCTACCGGGGCGTCGCCCCGCTCACCGGCAGCCCCGTCCTCATGCGCTACTACGGCGACTCGGCCACGCTGCAGAAGGCGTGGAAGGCACGCCGGGTCGACGTCGTCACCCGCACGCTGCCGTCGCGGACCCTCGCCGCGCTGTCCCCCAGCGACCCCGACCAGCGGGTCACCGAGGCCGACAGCACCGAGACCCGCAACCTCGTGCTCGACGTGCGGGACGACTCACCCCTGCACGACCGCCGGGTACGGCAGGCGATGGCCGCGCTGATCAACCGCGAGAAGCTGGTCGCCGACGTCTACCAGGGCACCACCGACCCGCTCTACTCGCTCATCCCGGCCGGAATCACGGGTCACACCACCTCGTTCTTCGACGCCAACCCCCAGCCCGATCCGCAGCGGGCCCGCCGCCTCCTCGACGAGGCGGGCGTCAGCATG
This sequence comes from Streptomyces sp. VNUA24, assembly GCF_029167005.1. Taxonomy (NCBI): domain Bacteria; kingdom Bacillati; phylum Actinomycetota; class Actinomycetes; order Kitasatosporales; family Streptomycetaceae; genus Streptomyces; species Streptomyces sp. VNUA24. The sequence goes on along the minus strand of NZ_CP119143.1, from coordinate 4,540,539 downwards.
CCGGTGCGCTTCACCTACGGCTATGCCGAGGGCCGGGGCTCGGCCGCCGCCGAGGCCGCCGAACTGAAGGAGCAGCTGGAGGCGAGCGGCCTGTTCTACGTGACGACCAAGGCGTACGAGTGGACCGACTTCCAGAAGCGGTACGCCGAGGGCAAGCTGGACGCGTACGGGGTGGGCTGGGTCGCCGACTACCCCGACCCCGACACCTTCGGCGGGCCGCTCGTCGGCACCGGCAACTCACTGAGCAACGGCTACAGCAGTGAGCAGGTCGACCGTCTCGTCAAGGACAGCCAGCGCTACGCGGACCGCAGCCGGGCCGTGGCCGACTTCAAGGAACTGCAGGAGGTTGTGGCCCAGGACGTCCCGATGATCCCGCTGTGGCAGCGCAAGGAGTACGTGCTCAGCAGCGAGGACGTCGGCGGGACGCAGTATCTGTCGGACGACACCGGCGTGTTCCGGCTGTGGCGGCTGGAATGGATATGACAGACGCCGCGTGACAGGTGACGTGATCTCGTGGGCCCGGGGCGCGCGGGAGTGACACGGCGCACCCGCCCCGCGCATCTTCTGTGTCGGGGGCGGGTTCGGGGTGAGGAGCGAACGTGCTGAGACGCCACTCCTTCCGGCTGCCCCGCCATCCCGCGTCCGTGGGCCTCGTCCGGCGGCGCGTGCGGGAACACCTGACCGACTGGGGGCACGGTGAAGGCTCCCCGGACCTGGACGACATCGTGCTCGTCGCCTCCGAGCTCGCCAGCAACGTCGTACGCCACGGCCCCCTGCTGGAGCGGGAGTTCGAGGTCGCCGTGACCGCCCTGGCGGACGGGTCCTGCTTCATCGAGGTGTCGGACGAGGGGACGACCGTGCCCCGGCTCCAGGAGGTCGGGGAGTGGGACGAGACGGGGCGGGGGCTGCGGCTGGTGGATCACATCGCGGCGGCGTGGGGGGTGTGGAGCCGGGGACGGCACGGGAAGACCGTCTGGGCGTTGGTGGGGTGACCGTGCCGCTCCCGTGTCCGCGCTCGGCACGGCGGCGTGACCGTCGCTTCCCGGCCCGGAACGACGGCGGGACCGTCGCTTCCCGGCCCGGAACGACGGCGGGACCGTCGCTTCCCGTTCCGCCACGACGGCGGGACCATCGCTTTCCAGCCATCCCGATCAGTCCTTCCGCCCTGCCGCCCCCGGATCGGGCAGTACCTTCGTCATGCCCGGCAGGAAGTCCGTGAACAGCTCGTGGACCTCGCGGACCAGGGGGCGCAGCGCGCGGAACCGGGCGAGGGAGACGCCCCGGGTCGTCAGCCGGGCGCCGCGCTCGGCGAGCCGGTAGCTGCGGGCTCGCCCCTCGCTCCGGTCGAAGACCCAGTACAGGACGAGCCCCATGAGGGAGAGCCACATCAACTCCGGCAGGATCTCCCGGAGTTCGTCCGGAACCTTGGCCCGGGACCCGGCGAGCACCTCGCGGTGGATGGCGATGGACTCCTCGCGCGGCCCCTCCGACTCGGGGGAGAACGGGCTGAGCGGGCTCTGCGGATCGGCCGCGTTCTTGAAGAACTGCGCCGCGAACTCGTGGTACGGCTCCGCCACGTCCAGCCACGCCGTGAGCACCCCGGCGATCCGCGCCTCCAGGTCCTTCTCCCGCTCCAGCACGGGCCGCACCGCCACTAGGTGCTCGGCGCCGATCCGGTCGTAGAACCCCTGGATCAGGTGTTCCTTGCCGGCGAAGTAGTAGTACGCGTTCCCTACGGAGACCCCGGCCTCCTTCGCGATGGCCCGCATCGTCGTCTTGTCGTACCCGCGCTCCTGGAAGAGCCGCAGCGCGGTCTCCAGGATCAGCGCGCGGGTCTGCTCGGACTTCGCGGAGCCCTTGGGGCCGGATGGTTCCGTGCCGCCCCCGGGGCCGTCGGGCTCCGCGTCGAGCCGGTCGGCGGGGGGCTCTGGGCTGGGGCTGTCGTTCGCTGCGGGCACGGGCAGAGCCTAACGAGTCGGGCAGGTACCGGTGTCACAGTCACCGGGAGACCGGTACACCCAGCCGTACCGCCGGTCGTACGCCCATCCGTTCAGCTCGGCCCCGCCGCTCCCGCAGCCCGAGCCGGGCTGCCGGTGCGCGCCCCGCCACTTCGCGGCGGCGAGGACGGCCGTGCGCGCCAGCCGGGCCCCCGCCGGGGTGCTCAGCCGGTGCGCGAGCGGCCGGTGCTCGCGCAGCGCCCACAGACACACGATCCAGGCGGCGGACCCCCGGTACACCTGGCCGCCGTCCCCCACGATCGTGATCTCCTCCAGCGTCGCCCCGTGGTCGAGCGACGGAAACAGCCGCCGCGCCTCCCGCGACCCCGCCGCCACGAACGTCAGCGGAACCAACTGCCGCTGCCTGCCCAGCCATTCCCGCAGGAAGGCGCAGAGCCCGCACCCGGCGTCGAACAGCACGGTCAGCCCGCGGACCGGGACGCGCTCGGCGCCCCGGTCCACGGTGGCCGGCCCGGCCGTGGCGCTCACGCGTGCCCCGTCGGAGCGCCTGTCGGGGTGACCCAGCCCTGCGGCGGGACCGGCGGCAGCTGCTCCCGCTCCATGACGCCCCGCCGCCGGAACCTGTTCAGCACGAACACGTTCCCCAGGTGCAGCGCCCCGAGCACGAGCAGCACCACGCCGAGCTTCGCCGACACCGCCTCGAACACCTCGCGCGGGCTGGTGATGGCGCCGTCGGCGTTCAGGTACAGCGCCACGAAGCCCAGGTTCACGAGATAGAACCCGACCACCAGCAGGTGGTTCACCGCGTCCGCGAGCTTCTCGTTCCCCCGCAGGACGTCCGAGAGGAAGATCCGCCCGTTCCTGCTCAACGTCCGTGCGACCCACACCGTCAGCCCCACGCTGACCAGCGAATAGACGACATACGCGACGACCGTGAGATCCATGTCCCCACCCCTCAGCACCATTCTTGAACGCGTTCAAAGCGTCCTGGGGAAGACTGTAGACCTCTTTTTGAACACGTTCAAGCGATCATCGGGTGCGGATGGGTCGTCCGGTGCGGGCCGGTCATGGGGTGCGGGCCAGCTCCGGCCGCTTGCCGTAGTCCGTGAGCCCGATGACGTTCCCCCAGGGATCCGCGAACTCGACGGTCCATCCGGTGGCGACGGAGAACGGGGCGTCGAGGGGCGGGACCCCCGCCGCCGCGAGGGCCCGTGCGGCGGCCCGCGCGTCGGGCACCTCCAGCCACACCCGCGCGCAGGCCCACGCGGGCGGCCGCTGTGGCAGCTCCTCCTCCACCCGCAGCAGCAGCCCGGGCGTCTCCTTGCCCACCTTCAGCCCCGCGATCCCCGCCTCGTCCAGCCGGAACCCCACCTCGAAACCGGCCCGCTCGTAGAAGGAGACGGCTTGGCCGAGGTCGCCGACGGGGAGCAGGACGTTGTCGAACCCGAGCAGACCGCACGCCTCGTGGGACGCGCGCGACTCGTGCGACATGTATGACCCATGTGACTCTTTGTCTGACATGTCGTCAGATTAGAGCGTCGGCCCTGACGACCACGGGAACGACAGCACGGGCCCGCACGGTCGGCGGACGACGGGACGCGGGGCATGCGGAAGGGGCCGGTCGTGGTGTCCCACGGCCGGCCCCACTCCCGGGCTCGCTCCGGTCAGCCGATGGCGATCCGGGTCTTCCAGTAGCTCGCGGGCGCGATGATCTCCGTACCCGAGCCGGACAGGACGGTCTTGCCGCCGGCGTAGAAGCGGACCGAACCGTCCGCACGCACGGCCCAGATGTCGGGGACGCCGTCCCCGTTGGCGTCCGGCGTTCCGATGAGCAGCGGAACACTGGCCTCGGACCAGTCGGCGGAGCCGTACTCGAGATCGGTGCCGCCGGAGGAGTCGGCGCCGGACGACAGGGAGTCCAGGTCGGTGCCGCCGCCGCTCACCGCTTTGCCCTTGCGGAGCATCAGCTGGGCGTGCTCGTCCGTGCGGTACACCATGTCCGTCACCCCGTCGCCGGTGATGTCCAGCACGGTGACGATGTCACGCTCGGTCCAGGCCGAGGCCGACAGCCGGATCGCCTGGTCGATGGTCGCCCCGTGGTAGCCGGTGAACGCCCAGAGTTCGTCGCCCGCGGTGGCGAAGAAGTCGGTACGGCCGTCGCCGGTGGCGTCACCCGTGGACACGATCTGCGTCAGCGAGGCCGGGCTGGGAGCCCCCTCGGGCAGCAGGATCTCCACCCGCTTGTCGATGTTGACGGCGCCGTAGCCGTCGCCGGGATACACCCACAGCCTGCCGCTGACGCGCACCACCAGGTCCTGGAGGCCGTCACCGCCGTAGATGTCCCCGTTGTGGGTGATCAGAGCGCCCTTGAAGTGCCCGCAGGGCGCGCCGACGTACGGCGGCAGGTCGTCGCCGTTCGGATCCTTGTCGGGGTTGGCCCGGTACGCGCCGGCCATCGAGTAGTCCAGGTCGCCGGAGCCCTTGGTGAGGTCGTTGGTGGCCTGGGAGGGGTAGAGGGACAGGTTGCCGGCCTCGGTGACGGCCATCAGGTCCGGGAGCTTGTCCCCGGTGAAGTCGCCGGGCGAGTCGGCCTGGTCGCGCGGGGAGACGTAGAAGAAGTACTTCGCCGGCTGTGACACGTTGCCGGCGCCGTCCACGGTCCGCACGTACAGCACGTTGGGCCCGGCGGTGGGCGGCTTGGCATTGGTCAGGGTGGCGCTGACGGAGGTCGCGGTGCCGGCCTTCCGGTCCAGATGGAAGGGGTAGCTGGGCGAGTTGAAGCCGTACTCGTACCGCACGACGTCCGTGTTGAGGGCGCGCACGGTGAAGGTGCCCGCCGTGCCGAACTTCTTCGTGCTCCACTTCGAGTCGTCGGCGCCGCTGCCGAAGCCGTTCTCGTCGGTGTCGGCGTTCGGGAAGTCGGTGGAGCCGACCTTGGGCAACTTCGGCGCGGCGGTGTCGAGGACGAAACGGCACGGCGTCTTGGCCGGGGAGAACCGGGAGTACGATCCCGCGTCGTCCCGGGCCCGCACCCGCCAGGAGTAGAGGGTGCCGTTGGTCAGTTTGCTGGTGGGGAATGCGTCGGTCGTCTCCAACGCGGTGCCCTTGTCGTCGTCGTGCGCGTTGACTTTGCCGGTCTTGCCGAGAAGGTCGCCCGTCTTCGCCCATTTGCCGTGCGGCCACAGGTCGAAGTCGAAGTAGTCGAGATTCTTGTCCTTGTCGGACGCCTTCGCGGTGAAGGTCAGACTTCCCGATCCCATCCGGACGTACGGCTGAGTGGTGGTGCATTTGGCGTCGGGGCCGAGGTCGAGGGAGGTGGGAGCGGTGGGCTTGCGGTTGTAGACCAGGTCGAGCACGGGCGGGTTCTCCCCGTTGGCCTGGAATTTCTTCCACGCGTACTGCGAGTTCTCGTCCCGGGCGCGCATTCCGAACGTGATGCTGTCCCGGCCTTCGTCGGCCTTCTTCTGGGCGGCCGCACGGACGTTGAAGCCTTCCCAGGCATCCCGGCAACCGGACTTGTAGCCGTGCGCGAAGCTCTTGCTGGTGATCTTGTTGCCGTCGTGCAGCCTGGGCGCGTTCCTCCAGTTGGTCCGTCCGTTGACCTTTCCGGTGAGATGCACGCTCATCGAGCGGGCGCTGCACGACCAGGAGTACGTCTCCAGCATGTACAGCGTCGCCGACACGATCTTCGTGCCCTTGAGGTCCTTGTCGAATTCGGTGTTGAAGTACGAGCGTGAGGTGCCCCAGGTGTCCGACTCGAAGCCGACCCGGGCCTCGTGCGTACCGCCCTTGTTGAAGCCCTTGCCGTTGTAGAACGTGGCGTTGGGGTGCCGGCTGTACGCGGTGGTCCAGTTCTGGACGTGCTTCTTGACCGACGGGTCGACGAAGACCGGGTACGTGGTGGCCGGGTCGCGGAGGAAGTCCTGATCGGGAGTGAGTAGCCAGTTCCCTCCGGAGAGGTCGGTCTCGACCAGCTCGCCGCGGGAGTCGGGGGAGGGGCCGTCGAGACCGGGCAAGCTCAAGGTGGCCGCCGAGCCGGACTGCGAGGGCTCGGGCGTCGGCTCGGCCGGTGCGGACGGCGGCGGGGAGTCCGACGGAGTGGGCGCGGGGTCGTCGTCCGAGGGCACCGGGAGTTCCTCGGGGTCCGGGTCGATCTGCTCGTCCGTCTCGACGAGTTCTTCCTCGGTGGGGCTCGCGCCGTCGTCCGGCGTGGGCGTGGACGAGTCGACGGGGTCGGGGCTCTCCACGTCGGTGGGCTGCGCGGAGGCGCCGACCGAGCCGTCGGTGACCGCAGGGGCGCCGCTGCTGTCCCACATCAGCGGCGTCGGCGACAGGGCGACCTCTTCACCGTCCGCGTCCTCGGCGGCGAGGACGCCGGTGATCGGGTTCAGCCGGAACGACAGGTCCGGCGAGGTGATGCCGTAGGTGAGCTGCCTGGCGCGCGGGTCCGCCGCGGCCTGCCGGTTCTTCAGGACCAGCAACTGCGCGAAGCCGTCGTCGTCGGCCGTCAGCACCAGATCGGCACCGGGGAAGATCTCCGGGTACAGGGCGCGCGAGCCGTCGACGATCGGAGCGGGGACCGGACCGGGCCAGGTGAGGTGGATGTCGTGGCCGTCGACGGTGAGGGTGACGAGGGTGCTCGCGTCGGCGGCGGCCGTCCTGAGGCTCTTGAGCAGGGAGACCCGCTGCGCGGTGGACCGGGACGCGCGCTGTTCGTCGTCACGCCCTCTGTCACGGGTCGCCTCGGAACCGGCCGAGAACACCATTCTGGTGTTGGTGGCCTTCGGCTCCCAGCCCTTCCCCGTGCGGTGGAGGTCGTAGTCGATGTCCTTCCACTCGCCGCCCACCTTGGCCCGGACCGGGGAGGAGTAGAGCTTCTTGGCCATCCTGCCGTCCGGCCGTGCCCAGGTGGTGGACCGCGCCGTACGCAGCGCCGTGACCTCGACGGGCTTCCCGGTTCTCGCCGCCCGCGCGAGCGCGGCGGCGTCCGTGACCGGCTTCGCCCTCCGGTCGCCGCTCGACCTGTCGTGCGGACCCGGCTCGTCCAAGCCGAGGCCGATGAAAGTGATGCCGGTGGCAGCGAGCGCCGCGGTGAGTACGGCGGCGGTGGTCCGTCCGCCGGGCACGCGACGCCCGTCGCGCTCCTTGCGCGTCATCGGGCGAGTTCCCCTTCCCCCGTGTGGAACCGGCGCGGGACAGGGCTCGGCCGGGCCAGCCGATGATGGCTCACGAGAGCGCTGTCGTCACGCTTCGCGAAATGCGGGCGCCGAATGAGTCGGGCAACTGCGGGAACCGTAAAGAGTGTTGTGAGCGGTCGGCGACAACTGCCCCGGTGCTGAATCATCTTGGGGCGAAGCGTTGCAGACCAGGCGCTAACTGCCTTGATTTCGTGGGCGTTCGCGGTGGGCCGTACTGAATTGCGCAATTGATTGCGGACGGGTCACCGCTTCCGGTAAAGCGAAGCCAAACGCGCTTTAGGGCTTTACTGACCGTTACCATGTGCTACGCACCGTGGTGATCATCACATCCCCACAGTTGATCTAGCGGAAATCCACAAGGGCGACACAGAATCTGCACCATCTGATACGCCATCACGCGTGGTCCCTTCTCGGTCCCGCCTCGAATGGTCCGGGGGGACCTCGCCGTGTTCGGTCGCTTCTTGCCTGTCCGCTCGCGTCGGCTGCGCCGGGTGCGCGCGGCCGTCGTGCCCACGCTCGGGGCGGCGCTGCTCGTGGGGCTGCTGCCCGCGCAGTCGTTCGCGCTGCCGCCCGACCCGGCCGCGGCCGAGAAGGGCCGCGAGACCGTCAAGCTCGAAACGCTCGACGAGGACGAGATCGTCGCCGGAGCGGTCGCCGAACCCGACCTGGAGACGCTGAAGGTCGACGTCCCTCCGGACCGGCAGCAGGCCCCGACGGGCACGGTCACCACACCGGTGTCCGGCACGGAGCCGGTCGACTTCGGCTCGGGCGTGAGCACCGGTCCCGCGTCGGCCCGGACGACCGCGACCGCGCGCCAGGCCGGCATGACCCCCGCCGGAAGTCTCCCCGTCAGCCTCGGTCAGGCCCCGGACCAGGCCGCGCCCACCGGCACCTGGCAGGTCCAGCTCTACGACCGCGCGGCCGCCGTGTCGCAGGGCGTCGACGCAACCGTCGTGAAGGTCCAGGCTCCCGCGACCGGCTCCGTGCCCATCGCGGTCAAGCTCGACTACGCGAAGTTCAAGAACCTCTACGGCGCCGACTGGGCCTCCCGCCTGCGCTTCGTCCAGTTCCCCGAGTGCTACCTGACCAGGCCCGACGACGAGGCCTGCCAGGAGTACGAGGAACTGGAGACCAGCAACGACGTCCAGACCCAGTCGATCACCGCCACCGTCGATACGGCGGCGGACGGGACGGTCACGCCCGCCTCCGCCCGGACGGCTTCCTCCGGCGGGCCGTCGATCGCCCAGGCGTCCTACCGCACGTCGGCGACCGGGGTCACCCCGGTCGCCGCCACCGGTGACACGGCCGTCGTCGGCGCGGTCGACTCCGGCGGTGGCGCCGGCGGCACGTTCAAGGCCACACCGCTGGCCTCCAGCGGCAAGTGGTCGGCCGGCGGTTCGTCCGGCGCGTTCACCTGGTCGTATCCGCTGACGGTCCCGGCCGCCCCCGCGGGCCCCGCCCCCAACGTCGAGTTCAGCTACAACTCCCAGACCGTGGACGGCCGGACAGCCGTCGCCTCTCCCCAGTCCTCCTGGATCGGCGAAGGCTGGGACTACGACGCCGGTCACATCGAGCGCCGTTACCGCGCCTGCCAGGACGACCGCAAGAAGATGAGGTCCGGCACCGCCAACAACACGGCCAAGAAGGACAAGACGTCCGACCTGTGCTGGGTGTCGCACAACGCGGTGATGTCGCTGGGCGGCAGGACGACGGAACTCGTGCGGGACGCCGCTTCCGGCAGCGACCCCGAGAAGGACACCGAGACCTACCGCCCCGAGAGCGACGACGGCACCCGCGTCGAGCACCGCGTCGGCGGCACCAACGGCGACAACAACGGCGAGTACTGGATCGTCACCACCACGGACGGCACGAAGTACTACTACGGGCTCAACCAGGTCGGCGGCGGTCACGCCGACACCGACTCCGTCTCCACCGTCCCCGTCTTCGGCAACCACCCCGGTGAGCCCTGCCACGCCTCGGCCTTCGCCGACTCCCGCTGCGGCTCCGGCAAGAAGCAGGCCTGGCGCTGGGGTCTGGACAAGGTCGTCGACGTGCACGGCAACACCCTGGTCGTCACCTGGAAGCAGGAGACGAACCACTACGCGGTGAAGAAGAAGTTCAAGTCCCCCGAGCAGTACGACCGTTTCGCCTACCCGAAGACCATCGAGTACGGCATGCGCGGGGACCTGACCAAGCCCTCCGCGACCGTCGAGTTCGGGGTGGCGCAGCGCTGCCTGAAGTCGGCGACGGCCTGCGACGCGGCGAACTTCGCCAAGACCTCCGACCCGGGCGCGTACCGCCCCTGGTGGGACACCCCCGGCAACCTCAACTGCAAGTCGACGTCGAAGCTCTGCCCGGCCTTCCCCTCCTTCTGGACGCAGATGCGCCTGGACTCGGTGACGACGAAGGCGGCCCGCGCCGGCCAGACCGGCCTGGGCAAGGTGGACACGTACGAACTCCACCAGTCCTTCCCCGAGGGCTGGTACTACACGTCCCCCGGCCTCTGGCTGAACTCGATCACCCGCCGCGGCTTCGCCCCGGGCGACACCACCGGCACGCTCCAGCACAAGGACGGCGTCAGCTTCGGCGAGTACACGGTCGGCTCCTCCTCCGAGCTGAAGGGGCGGCTGAGGGACCGCCAGCTCCCCAACCTGGTGTCGAGCGGCCCGAAGGACCAGCGTCCGCCCTTCACCCGCCCCCGCATCGGCACGGTGGCCACCGAGCACGGCGGTGACATCGAGATCGAGTACAAGGGCGGCTGCGTGAGCGAGCCGTCGGAGGACAAGGGCAGGGACAACGGCACCTGCTACCCGGTCCGCTGGTCACCGGACGGCGACGAGAAGAAGCCCGCGAAGTCCTGGTTCAACAAGTACGTCGTGCACTCCGTGACCGAGAACGACAAGGTCACCTCGCGGGGCAAGCCGATCTACACCCGGTACGACTACTCGGACCCCGCCTGGGCGAAGACCGACGACGAGTTCACCCGGCCGTCTCTGCGCACGCACAGCGTCTGGCGCGGTTACCGCCAGGTGGCGGTCACCAAGGGCAGCAAGACCACCACCTCTCCGGGAGTGCCGCAGGCGCAGTCCTACTCCGAGACGCGCTACTTCCAGGGCGTCGGCGGCAAGGTCGAGGACTCCACGGGCACGTACACACTCGTCGCCGACGACGAGCCGCAGTACGCGGGCATGGCGGCGGAGACCCTCACCTACCTCGACTCGGACAAGGGCCGGCCGAAGAAGCGCATCCTGACCTACCCCTGGTCGAAGCAGACCGCGTCCCGGTTCCGTGAGGCCGAGGACGGCGCGGACATGGATCCGCTGCTGGCCCACCGCAGTGGGGTGAAGCGTACGGACGAGATCCAGAGGGTCGGTGACAGCTGGCGGGCCGTCCGGACCCTGACGACCGTCGACGACACCTACGGCATCCCGGTCCAGGTCGAGACGGCGGTGGTCGAGCCGGACGGCTCCGGAGAGAAGTTCTCCGACCAGACCTGCACCACGACGTCGTACGTGCACAACACGTCGGCCTGGCTCATCGGCCTGCCCAAGCAGCAGCGCACCACGGGCACCACCTGCGCGGAGCACGACGGTGCCGACCCCGCCACGCAGCTGATCAGCGCGAGCCGCACCACCTACGACAACCAGTCCTACGGCGATGCCCCGACGAAGGGTCTGGTCACGGCCGCCGCCGGGGTGAACGGCGCCGGAACCTCGTACTCGGTCGTCACGAGGACGACGTACGACCCGCTGGGCCGGGTCCGTACCGTCGCCAAGCCGGGTGCCGGTACGACGGAGATGCGGTACACCCCGGGCGACACCGGTGGTCCCGTCACCTCGGTGGAGGCGATCAACGCCAAGGGCCACACGGTCACCACGACCTTCGATCCGGGCCGCAGCCTGGCGCTGACGGTCAAGGACGCCAACGGCCGGGTCACCCGCAGCGAGTACGACGCCCTCGGCCGCTTCGTGAAGGGTTGGTCCCCGTCCCGCTCCTCGGGAGGCAAGACACCGAACGTCGAGATCGAGTACCAGCCGGCGATCGCCACCTCGAAGGAGTCCCGGCCCGCCGCCGTCACGACCAGGTCGCTCAAGGACGACGGCACCTACAGCCGTCAGGTGACCATCTACGACGGCCTGATGCGCCAGGTCCAGACCCAGTCGCAGGCGCACGGCCCCGGCCGCGTCGTCACGGACACCACCTACAACGACCACGGCCTGGCCGACGAGCAGACCAGCGCCTACCTCGCGAAGAACGAGCCGGCGGCCGAACTCTTCTCGCCCAGGTCCAAGTCGCTCGTCCCGACCCGGATCAAGCACCTCTACGACGGTCTGGAGCGGCCGGTCAGCCAGTCGACGTACCACGACGAGAAGAAGGTGTACGCGGCCAGCACGGAGTACGGCGACACCAGCACCTCCGTGGACCCGCCCGGCTCGACGTCGCCGCGCGTCCGGACCGTCACCGACGCGCTCGGCCGCGTCACCTCGGTCGTCCACCACAAGGACGACAGCACGAGCGCCGGACGCACGACCACCTATGGGTACGACGACCGCGGCCTGCGCAACAGCGTCACCGATCCCGCGGGCAACAAGTGGACGTACACGTACGACGCCCGGGGCCGGGTCACCTCCACGACCGACCCGGACGTCGGCAAGACGGACACCTGGTACGACGAGGCCGACCGGCCGTACAAGGTCACGGACGCCGAGAAGCGGACGACGTACACGGAGTACGACGAGCTGGGCCGGGTCAGGTTCGTCCGTGAGGGCTCCGAGACGGCCAATCCCGTCAAGTCGTTCACGTACGACTCCCTGTCGGGCGCCCTCGGTCAGCCGGTCGCCTCCACCCGGCACACCGCGAACGGCGACTACGTCAGCCGCGTCACGGGCTACGACACCGAGTACCGGCCGACGGGCACCGAGACCGTGATCCCCGCCAACACCATGACGACGGGCGTCGCGGGCACATACCCGTACAAGTACACGTACACGCAGACCGGAAAGCCGCAGACGGTCACGCTGCCCTCGGTGGGCGGCCTGGCCCAGGAGAAGGTCGTCACCCGCTACAACAGCGACGGCCTGACCGAGTCGACCTCGGGTCTGGCCTGGTACACCTCCGACGTCACCTACTCGCCGTACGGCGAACCCCTGCGGACGGTGTCCGGCTCCCAGCCGAACCGGGTGTGGACGACCAACTTCGTCGACCCCTACACCGGTCGCCTCCAGCGCACGGTCGCGGACCGCGAGACCGCCGGCCCGCACCGCATCTCGGACAGCTCGTACTCGTACGACAAGTCCGGCGTCATCACGTCGAACGCCCGTCAGCTGTCGGACGCTTCCGGTGACACCTGGGACATGCAGTGCTTCACGTACGACGTGATGGGGGAGCTGGCCAACGCCTGGACGTCGAACATCGCCCCCACGGGCAAGGGCACGGGCTGCAAGGCGGCGAACGGTACGACGTGGGGGCCGCGTACGGACTACGTGGCCTCGTCGGGCCCGGTCGCCGACGCGCCGGACACGGCGAGCGACGCGTCCAGCCCGGACGCCTCGCTCAAGTCGACGCTGGCGGCCACGGCCCCGGCCGCGAACACCGTTTCCACGGGCGCCACGGCCTACCACCAGTCCTTCACCTTCGACTGGTTGGGCAACCGGGTCACCCTGACCGAGGCCGACCCGGCGGACGCGACCAAGAACGTCACCTTCACGTACGGCTACAACACCGCCAAGCAGCCGCACACGATGACGTCGATCGCGTCCAGCCCGGCGGGGCAGGGCAGCACGTACACGTACGACGCGGTGGGCAACACGAAACTCCGTGATCTGCCGGCCGGGGCGCAGGACCTGAAGTGGACCTCGGAGAACAAGCTCGACACGATCACGGTCGGCAACAAGAAGACGACGTACGTCTACGACGCCACCGGCAACCGCCTCCTGGAGAACTCCTCGTCCGGTTCGACGCTGTACCTGGGCGAGACGGAGGTGACGACGGGCAGCGCCGGCGCGATCACCCGTGCCTCCCGGTCCTACGCCCAGCCGGGCGCCCCGACCGTGACCCGCACCGCGACCAGCGGCGCGACGACGGGGCACCAACTCTCGGCCCTCCTCGCGGACCACCTGGGCACGGCGAACACGGCGGTCGCCCTGGCGAGCGGCCAGGCGGTCACCCGCCGAGCCGCCAAGCCGTATGGCGAACTCCGCGGCCCGAAGCCGGCCTCATGGCCCAACAAGCGCGGCTACATCGGCGTCGGCATCGAGGACACGACCACCGGCCTGACCCACATCGGAGCCCGCGAGTACGACCAGAACACGGGCCGCTTCATCTCAGCAGACCCGATCATCGACATCGCGGACCCGCTGCAGATGAACGGGTACGCGTACTCCAACAACGGCCCGGTCTCGAATTCCGATCCGACGGGCCTGTGCCTGACCTGCGGCGAGGGATATCCGATCGGAGGAACGGGCCACAACGGAACCGAGAAGCGCTACGTGGGTGCGCGTCAGGGGGCTTCTCAGGGAGGGGGCGGGGTCGGCGAGCCGAGCCGGACTCCGGAGGCGCAATGGAAGACAGCGCATACTTCGGCATCGAACGACGCGCGTCGCCTGGCTGGACAGTACTACCTCAACGGAACCAACAAGTTCCTCAATACGGCGAGCGGCTACTGGTACCCGCAGACCAACGTGTTCGGTACTCCGGAGACAGTCTGCTTCGGGCGCCTCGCCTGCAACAAGGCGTATGCCTACGCCCTCGACCACCCGGATGATGCGGACGGCGCGAAGGAGATCGCCGCCAACTACTGCGTCGACAATTTCGCGAAATGCCAGAAGGACGCCCGTATCTGGGGGCGGACGATGGAGCTCGGGGAAGAGTTCGTCGAGGCGCTGAGCATGGGCCAGGGCCGCCTCTTCCTGGGCGGCAGTCGGCTGCTCGGAGGATGCACGAGGTGCTTCCTCGCAGGCACCGACGTCCTCATGGCGGACGGCACCACCAAGAACATCGAGGATGTCGAACTCGGTGACAAGGTCCAGGCCACTGACCCGGAGACCGGTGAATCGGGAGCACGCGTAGTCACGCGCCTCATCGTCACGGAGGACGACAAGCACTTCAACGAACTCTCCATCGCCACGGAAGACGGCATCGAAAAGCTCACGGCGACCTATGAGCACCCCTTCTGGTCGCCGTCAGAGGACAAGTGGACCGAGGCCGGCGACCTCGAGCCGGGCATGACCCTGCTCACCGACGAGGGCGACACGGTCATCGTCACCGGGAACCGGGGCTACACGCGGCATGCCCGGACGTACAACCTCACTGTCGCCGACCTGCACACGTACTATGTACTGGCGGGGAAGACTCCAGTCCTGGTCCACAATTCGAACTGCTCCAGTAATGCCAAGATTCTTGGCGATAATCTGGAGGCCTCCGGGGTTGCTCGGCCTGCGGATACTGCCGCGCACCACATCGTGGCCAGCACCTCTCCGAAGGCCGTAGCAGCGCGGCAGCAACTCGCCAAGTTCGGAATCGATATCAACGATGCGAGCAACGGTGTGTTCTTGCCGCGAGGATCGGCGTCCGCGAACCCGACAGGTGCATCAGTTCATTCGCGAATTCACACGAATGACTATTATGCCTACGTCAATGACCTGATCGGCGGTGCGAGAAACGCCAATGAAGCCCGAGACGTGCTAGGCCATCTGCGAAGGCAGCTGCAAGGCGGGTACTGGCCGTAGCCGAGTGTGTAGCCTTGCCGTGGTGCGGCCGCGCCTCTGCGGTCGTACCACGGCAAGGTGGCAGGGATCTTGGAACGAGTAAGGGATGTAGGCGATGAGGCGACCGATCGACTCTGCGCTAGGCGTGGTGCAAGACATCGTTGACCAGGTGGGATCGAGTCGAGAGGTTCCCACTATCGAGGAGGTCGTAGCGGCTGTCCTCAACTTCGAGCGGATTGAGTTCGACGTGCCCTCCGGTGCCGACTCCGACGGTTTCCTCTTTCAGTATGGCGAAGTGAACTGGTTTGCAGAGCCTACTTTCACGGTGGGCTTCGTGCGTCAAATGGAAATCGTTGATGCTGAAGGCGAGCATGAAGGGTATTCGCAGGTTCAGCTTGAGTATAGATACCGAGCCGATGCCGACCTGCAATCGCTTCAAAGTCACAACTCCTGGTGGTTCCGTGAGGGCGGGACGTCGTTCGATGAATGGCTTGAATCAGTGAAGCGAGACCCCGTTTGGGGGATCGTTCGGGACAAGGCTCCTTCGGGATTTGATGTCTCGCAGGAACTCGCTTGAGTTCATTTGTCTGAATGTGCGGATGCGCTCACTGACGGAATTCTGCGCTGAATTCCGGATCGCTTGGCGTGGCAGACTGATGGGCCCCTTCCGAAGCTTCGGAAGGGGCCCATCGGGCGTTTGACGGCAGTGGCTGACGGCAACGTCAGCGGATGAGGGCGGCGCAGGGTGGCGGTTCGTCGCCGTCGCCGTTGGCCGCCATGGCGCTTGTCGGGTGGCCGCAGGGCATGAGTTGAAGAAACATGCCAATCGCTCTTCAAATTCTGGCCAATGGCCAAAGCCGGGAGGCAAACAAAACCCGTGGACTTGGAACGACCTCGGACAGGAGACACTCACTAGAATTCTCAACGATCCGAAGGTGGCAGTACAGTGCTACACCAATAGGTCTGGAGATAACCTTATCGAGTATCATGCTCCATGGGGTGCAGTGCAGTTTAGACAGCCTGGCGGTAGCGGAGACTGGCAACTGCACTCGTTCAGGGACTAGATAACTCCAGATGTGTGGCGGCCTCATCTCGGAGGCCGCCACGTACCTTTCGTTCACCCCGGAAGGATGGGCGGTGTGGGCTTTTACGACCATGATGGCGCTCTGATCGAGGATGCGGTGCTTAGTGACGGCAAGAAAGGGAGTGAGGACCGGGTAGTGGAATTTTGGGACCTCACTCCGGGTGGGCCAGGTGAGCTCATGCATGTTCATGTGAACGCAAGTGGAGAACTTAGCGCAGATATTCTGGATGAGTCGGTGGATGAAGACTTCGCTGATTGGGCTGCATCTGTTGCAAGATCTGAGCTTTTGTAAACCGATATTCGGGCGCTTGTAAATTCTGTATGTTATGAGGGTCGTAGCCGAACGCGCACTATCTGATGGTGGTGGAAGGTATCGGCTCTCGCTTGCAATCACAGCCACTCACCCGCTACCGAGCCGATTCCATCGTCCCCTGGCGGAGGGCTGTGGCTGTCGAGGGTGCGCACTGACGAGTGCGGGCATTACCTCGTCGTCAACGGGGGAGCGTAGCGGCGGTGGCAAGAAGGAACGTGGGCGCAGTGGTGTGCCCGGACGCATAGGTGAGGGGCCGCCCGTTCGTGAAGCGCGGGCGGCCCCCTTGTGAGCTACAGCTTCGAGTCAGGGAGAAGCCCTCGCTCGGCCCCCCTCTGTCAGGCTCAGCAACCCCCCACCCGCCGCGTACTCACCGCGATGTCGTCCATCCGCATCTCGAACGACGATGGTGACGGGTTCGACTGGTACAGCTGCCAGCCCAGCTTCAGTTTGTCGAAGGTGGGGAAGGTGAAGTCGTCGGTCGTGCCGCCGTGGTGCTTCGTGGAGACGGTCAGGTCGGGCTGGGGTTTGCCGTTCAGGTAGACGGTGACGCGGTTGTCCGTGGCGTCCAGGTGGAACTCCGCGCACTGCCACTTCCCGGCCACCGCCGGTGCCGAGGTCTTCCAGTTGGTCCAGTCGCCCGTCGGGCCCAGGTCGGAGCCCACGCCCCAGAAGTTGCCCTTGTCCGTGGGGGCGTACTGGCCGCCGAGGGGGCGGACCAGGGTGGGGGAGTCGGTGCCGGAGGCCTCCGCGAGGGTCCAGTGCGCCCAGTCGGGGGCCGTGGGGAACTCGGTCACCCGCAGCCGCATCCGGGCCCAGAGGCTGTTGCCGGGCGGGGCGAGGTCGGGCAGCACCATGAAGGCGCGGCCGTTGCCCTCGGTGCGGAGGCGGAGCTCCCGGCCGTGGCCGCGCGTGCCGGGGACGACGGTCAGCGTGCCGTCGGAAGCGTCGGTGGTCCAGCCCCGGCCCTTGGTCACCGGGCCGAGCGGGAGACGGTTGAAGTTCTCCCGGACGAGCGTGCCGCCGTACGGGGCGTCGTGGCCGGGCGTCGCCGAGGCTGTGGGGGGTATCGCGATCAGCATCGCGGCCGCGGCCGACAGTGTGGCCGCGGCTTTCCTCAGGATGGTCATGGGGTCAGTGTGTGATCAACCGCCCCATCCGTCACAGGAGTTGGATGCGATCCGGCCAGTCGGGGCCCTGGGCAGGCGCGCACCGGGCTACGCCACCACCACCCGGGTCCCGTTGAAGTTCGCGACGATCTCCAACTCGCCGCCCAGTGCCTCTACGTAGGCCGCGACCGTCCCCACCTCGGCGGACTCCGTCTTCCCGCGCTCGATCGCCGACACCCGTTCCTGTCGTACGTGCATGCGGTCGGCCACCTCCCGCTGGGTGAGGCCGAGTTCCCTGCGCATCTCGGCCAACCGGTGCGCGCGCGCCTCGGCGACCATGCGCCGGGCACCCGCCATGATCTCGTCGAGGTCCTCGGTGTCGTAGACCTCTTCCTTGACCTCGTCCCACGAGTGAAAGCTGGTCATCGCTCAGTCTCCTTGTGACGGCGCCGGGCCAGGTGGTCCAGCCACTCGGTATAGCGTTCTTCGGCCAAGGGCATCGCGTGGCGGTACCACGCCGTCCATCGCCCCGCCTTGTCACCCGCGACCAGGAGTACCGCGCTGCGCTCGGGATCGAAGGCGAAGAGGATCCTGATCTCACTGTCTCCGGTCGAGCCCGGCCGCAGTTCCTTGAGGTGGTGCAGAGCGGACCCCTTGATGCGGTCCACCAGGGGGCGCCCGAGGTCCGGGCCCTCCTCCACCAGGGCCTGAATCGCCTGGCCCACCAGGCGTGCTGAGACGCGGTCGTCCTTGCGCAGTCTGTGCAGCCAGTCGCGGACATCCCCGGTCATCTCAAGATGCCAGGTCATCAGCGATCGCCGTGTAGTACGCATACATGCTAGTACCCTGGTGTACTGCCCGCCATCCGGCCCGCCAGTCCGGCGAGGATCACCCGATGGAGTGGCCACCTCCCGCGGGACGCTTTCTCCCTGCCTGCGATGTCACTTGAGGAGGCAACTCGCCTTCGGTACAGGAACGGAACCCCGCAGACCGGCTGTCCCCTCCATCAGGGCGACCGTATGCTCGATGGCATCCTCAGCAAGGCGATGCTGCTCGCCGGGGGCACGGGGGTCGCGTCCGTGGGATGTGACTCCGCCCACACGCGGGAGCGGGCCGAGGGTCCGGCCGAGGGGGCAACTTCTCTCCGGGCCTTTCCCTCCTGCAATATGACGGACAGCCCATAGTCAGCCGTTCAGCCATTCAGTCGTTCAGCCGTTCAGCAATCCAGTCATTGAGCCGCTCCGGCCGCTCAAGCACACGACACGCAGGAGTCAGTACCGTGACCGAGCAGCCTCAGCAGCCCGCTCAGCCCCCGCAGCCGCCGCAGCCCGGATACGGGTACCCGGGCGCGGCCCCCGGCCAGCCGGGCGCCAACCCCTACGGGGCTCCGCAGGCCGGCGACCCGTACGGGGCCTCGCAGGGCGGCTACCAGCAGCCCGGCTACGGCTACCCGCAGCAGGGCGGTTACCCCCAGGGCGGCGGCTACCAGGTGCCTCCCACGCCGGGCGGCGCGTACACCGGCGACCCCCACGCCCCGTACGGCTACGACCCCTACGGGCGCCCGTACTCGGACAAGTCGAAGATCGTCGCGGGCATCCTCTCGCTGTTCCTGGGCTCCTTCGGTGTCGGCCGCTTCTACATCGGTCACGTCGGCCTCGGCCTCGCGCAGCTGTTCACCTGCGGCGGCCTCGGCATCTGGGCGCTGGTCGACGGCATCATCCTGCTCACCGGCAGCAACACCACCGACTCCAACGGGCGTGTCCTGCGTGGCTGAGCGCGGCCTCACCACCCTCCGGCATCCGGCGGCGGCCCCCCTCGCGGTGGCCGCCGCCGGGCTGGCGGGCGCCGCCTACCTGTACGGCACCAACCCGCACGAGCCCGGCCACGTACTGCCCCAGTGCCCGTTCCGCTATGTCACGGGGCTCCTCTGCCCCGCCTGCGGCGGCACCCGCATGGTGTACGACCTGATGCACGGCCGCTTCGAAGCCGCCTGGCACGACAACCGGATCCTGCTGCTCGCCGCGCCCTTCGCGCTCGCCCTGCTCGGCCGCTGGGCCGTCGAGGGCCTGCGCGGCCGCCGCTGGCGCCCCGAACTGAAGCCCCGCACCCAGGTCTTGATCCTGGGTGTCGCGGTGACGTGGACGATCGTCCGCAACATGCGCTGAGCGGCCTCCGCGCGAACGGGCCGAACCGTATCGGCTTCCCGTTCCCGACCCCCGTAAATCCCTTACGCCCGCTTTATGTTGCCCAGGTGTCGCAAGTTGGCTGGAATCGGATCACGGAATCGGAACGATCGCCGGAATCCCCTCCCGTCCGTCCCTTGCGTCTCACTACGCTGCAACCGCGACAGGGGGGATGACGGGGGACTACGTCGTGCTCATTCGTTGGCCGGTATCTGCCGTGCCCGATTGCTGCCGGTATTTTGCCGCGCCTTCTCTCCTGCGATTCCCCCCGGAGCAATCCGCTTCGGTTGTTTGAGTCAGTACATCCAGGAGTATTTCCATGACCGTCCCCACCCCTGACGCTCCCTTCGGCCACGACCCGCAGGGGCGCCCGTACTCGGACAAGTCGAAGATCGTCGCCGGCGTTCTGCAGCTCTTCCTCGGCACCCTCGGCATCGGCCGCTTCTACGTCGGTTCCGTCGGCGTGGGCGTCGCCCAGCTCCTCACCTGCGGTGGTCTGGGCTTCTGGTCCCTGATCGACGGCATCCTGTTCCTCACGAGCAACGACCGCACCGACGCCCAGGGCCGTGTCCTGCGCGGCTGATCGCGCTGCGGATCACCGCTCGGGTGATCGACCGAAGGGCCTCGTCCGCCACGGAGCTTCCCTCTGAGCTCCGTGCGGGGACGAGGCCCTCGTGCGTGGGCCGCGCGAACGCCGCCGCCGGACACCCGAACGCCGCCGCCGGACGCACGGAGGGCCCGCAGGTGAACCTGCGGGCCCTCCGTCATGCGCCGGGGTGGCGGATCAGAAGCGGCGCGTGATGAGCGCTCGCTTCACCTCCTGGATCGCCTTGGTGACCTCGATACCGCGCGGGCAGGCGTCCGTGCAGTTGAACGTCGTACGGCAACGCCACACGCCGTCACGGTCGTTGAGGATCTCCAGCCGCTGCTCGCCGGCCTCGTCGCGCGAGTCGAAGATGAAGCGGTGGGCGTTGACGATCGCGGCCGGACCGAAGTACTGGCCGTCGTTCCAGAACACCGGGCACGAGGACGTGCACGCGGCGCAGAGGATGCACTTCGTGGTGTCGTCGAAGCGCTCACGGTCCTCGGCGGTCTGGAAGCGCTCGCGCGTCGGCTCGTTGGTGTCCTTCGTGATCAGGAAGGGCATCACGTCCCGGTACGCCTGGAAGAACGGCTCCATGTCCACGACCAGGTCCTTGAGGACCGTGAGGCCCTTGATGGGCTCGATCGTGATCGGCTTCTCGGGGTTGATGTCCTTGATCAGCGTCTTGCAGGCCAGACGGTTCTTGCCGTTGATCCGCATGGCGTCCGACCCGCAGATGCCGTGCGCGCAGGAACGGCGGAAGGTGAGGGTGCCGTCCTCGTCCCACTTGATCTTGTGCAGACCGTCGAGGACGCGCTCCTTGGGGTCGATCTCCAGGACGAAGTCCTGCCAGCTCGCCTCGGCCGCGACCTCGGGGTTGAACCGGCGCACGCGGAACGTGACCGTGATGTAGGGGGAGGCGGCGGACTCCGCCTCGACCTTGTCCAGAACAGGGGTAGCCATCAGTACTTACGCTCCATCGGCTGGTAGCGGGTCTGGACGACCGGCTTGTAGTCGAGGCGGACGGTCTCGGAGCCGTCGTCGCCGACCTCGCGGTACGCCATGGTGTGACGCATGAAGTTGACGTCGTCGCGGTTGGGGTAGTCCTCGCGGTAGTGACCGCCGCGGGACTCCTTCCGGGCGAGCGCCGACACGGCCATGACCTCGGCCAGGTCGAGCAGGTTGCCCAGCTCGATGGCCTCCAGGAGGTCGGTGTTGAACCGGCGGCCCTTGTCCTGGATCGCCACGTTCTTGTACCGCGCCCGCAGCTCGGCGATCTTCTCGACGGCCGTCTTGATCGTCTGCTCGGTGCGGAACACCATGACGTTGGCGTCCATGGTCTCCTGCAGCTCGCGCCGCAGGTCCGCCACGCGCTCGTTGCCGGTGGCCGAGCGCAGGCGCTCGATCTGCTCGACGACGAGCGACTCCGGGTTCTCCGGCAGCTCGACGAAGTCGGCCGTCTGCGCGTAGGCGGCGGCCGCGATGCCCGCCCGCTTGCCGAACACGTTGATGTCCAGCAGCGAGTTGGTGCCGAGACGGTTGGCGCCGTGCACGGAGACGCAGGCGACCTCACCGGCGGCGTACAGGCCCGGGACGACGGTGGTGTTGTCGATCAGGACCTCACCCTCGACGTTCGTCGGGATGCCGCCCATCGCGTAGTGCGCGGTGGGCTGGATCGGGATCGGGTCCGTGTACGGCTCGATGCCCAGGTAGGTGCGCGCGAACTCGGTGATGTCCGGGAGCTTCGCGTCCAGCTGCTCCGGCGGGAGGTGCGTGAGGTCCAGGTAGACGTGGTCACCCTCGGGGCCACAGCCCCGGCCCTCGCGGATCTCCGTGTAGATCGACCTCGACACCACGTCACGCGACGCGAGGTCCTTCATCACCGGCGCGTACTTCTCCATGAAGCGCTCGCCGTCCTTGTTGCGGAGGATGCCGCCCTCACCGCGGGCGCCCTCCGTCAGCAGGATGCCCATGCGCCAGATGCCGGTCGGATGGAACTGGAAGAACTCCATGTCCTCCAGCGGCAGACCCCGGCGGTACACGGCCGCCTGGCCGTCACCGGTGAGGGTGTGCGCGTTGGACGTCACCTTGAAGAACTTGCCGCAGCCGCCGGACGCGTAGATCACGGACTTCGCCTGGAAGACGTGGATCTCGCCGGTCGCCAGCTCGTAGGCCACGACACCGGCGGACTTCTTGACGCCGTCGACCTCGGTGATCAGCTGGTCCAGGACGTAGAACTCGTTGAAGAACTCCACGCCGTGCTTCACGCAGTTCTGGTACAGCGTCTGGAGGATCATGTGACCGGTGCGGTCGGCCGCGTAGCAGGAGCGGCGGACCGGGGCCTCGCCGTGGTTGCGGCTGTGACCGCCGAAGCGGCGCTGGTCGATCGTGCCGTTCGGGGTCCGGTTGAACGGCAGGCCCATCTTCTCCAGGTCGAGGACGGAGTCGATGGCCTCCTTCGCCAGGATCTCGGCGGCGTCCTGGTCGACCAGGTAGTCACCGCCCTTGACCGTGTCGAAGGTGTGCCACTCCCAGTTGTCCTCCTCCACGTTGGCGAGCGCGGCGGCCATGCCGCCCTGCGCGGCGCCCGTGTGGGAGCGGGTGGGGTACAGCTTGGTCAGCACGGCGGTACGGCTGCGCTGCGTCGACTCGATCGCCGCGCGCATTCCGGCGCCGCCGGCGCCGACGATGACGGTGTCGTACTTGTGGATCTTCATGATCGGTTACCTCAGCCCCGTGCCTAGCGGATGTTCGGGTCGAAGGTGAAGATCACCAGCGTGCCCAGCAGGATGGTGAACACCGTGGCGGTGTAGAGCAGGCCCTTCAGCCACAGGCGGGTGTTCGGGCGCTCCGCGTAGTCGTTGATGACCGTGCGCAGGCCGTTCGCGCCGTGCAGCATCGCGAGCCACAGCATCAGCAGGTCCCAGGTCTGCCAGAACGGGGACGCCCAGCGGCCCGCGACGAACGCGAAGCCGATCTTGGAGACGCCGCCGTCGAGGACGAGCTGGATGATCAGGTGGCCGATGACCAGGACGACCAGGACGATGCCGGACAGCCGCATGAAGAGCCAGGCGGCCATCTCGAAGTTGCCGCGGGTGGACCTCGGGGTCTTCTTGGTGCGCTTGCGGGGCGGCTCGATGACGGGGGCCGGGTTGTCGGGGCTGTAGCCCGACAGCTCCCCGGCGCCCTCGACGGGGCCGATGCCGGATGCGGTGGTTTCAGTGGCGGACATCTGTCTCAGCTCCCGAAGACTTCACGGACGGCGTGGCCGAGAACGGGGTACAGGGCCCCGATCATCAGCACCAGCCAGATGCCGACGACGGACCACAGCATCGTCTTCTGGTGACGGGGGCCGTTCGACCAGAAGTCGACGGCGATGACCCGAAGACCGTTCAGCGCGTGGAACAGGATGGCGGCGACGAGGCCGTACTCCAGCAGCGCGACGATCGGCGTCTTGTACGTGGCCACGACCTTGTCGTAGGCGTCGGGGGAGACACGGACGAGAGCGGTGTCCAGCACGTGTACGAACAGGAAGAAGAAGATGAGGACGCCGGTGACTCGATGAGCCACCCAGGACCACATTCCTTCCCGGCCGCGGTACAGCGTTCCAGCCGGCACGGAAGAACCCTCCGGGAGCGGGGATTGGGGCCGGCCGGCTTGCTTGTCGGTCTGACCCGGCCGGGTACGGTCCACCGGCCCCGGCCATGGTAGCGACGTCGTTGCACTTGGCTTAAGCCGGGAGGGTTGGTGTGATCAAACTGGCATACAAAGGGGCACGTAAGGGTGAGTACGGGGCGGCATCCGGGGTGGGGTGTCCGTGCGGTGCCGGGTGCGGGGTCGGTGGGGGCTTGTCGCGCAGTTCCCCGCGCCCCTGGAAGGCGTGCGGGGAACTCGTGCCCTAGGGGGCCCTCGGGGCCTCGAGACGGTTCCTTCGGGTGGTCACGTGGGTGGTGAGGCGTTCCCGTGCCAGGCGGCGCAGTTCCTCGGCGACCACTACCCGTTCCTCCTCCGGGTCGTTGGTCAGGCGGGAGCGGATGCCCTCCAGGGTGCGGTCGAGGAGTTCGTCCGGGCGGGCGGCGGCCTGGGAGATCACGAAGACATGGCCGAAGCGGGCCTCGTAGGCGGCGTGGGCGGCGTTCAGGGCGGTGTGGGCCACGCCGTAGGTGTCGTCGGGGAGGACCGGGAGGGTCTCGCCGGCCAGCGCCTCGGCCAGGTCGGCCGCCGTGAGGTCGTACGCCGCCTCGTCCGACGCGGCGAGCAGGGCGTCCAGGTCGGGGTAGGGGCGGTGATCGGTGAGGCGGTGGGCCCAGCGGAGGCTGCGCAGACAGGTGAGGAGGGCCTGGCGGACCGTGTCGGCGGGGGCGTGGTTGAACCACGCGAGGTCCGACGGGTCGGGGGCGCGGACCTGCTGCGGGAGGGCGACCTGGCCGGGGAGGTGGGGGAGACGGTGCGGAGGCAGCGTGGTTCCTCGGCGGTGCGTAGGGGCCGACGGGGCGGATGAGGCGGGTTGGGCAGGCTGTGCGAAAGGTGCCACCACGTTACCGAGGCGGGTCATGGGCTGTCCGTTCGATGCCCGAAATTCACCCGAACGGGAGAGTTTCGGAACCTGTGGTGGACGGATGGGACAGTGGAACGTCGTAGGTTCGGAGACAGGGCTCGCGAGAGAGCCGGGACGTCGGACACGGCCCGGGCGAGGGCCGGACGAGGAGCGGGGGACCGTGCGGGCGAGAGGTGCGTGAGATGTCGTGGATGCTGACCGGAACCGGGATCGGGACCGGGGGCGCGTCGTGAACCGAGGCCGGCGCAGGGCACCCCGCAGGAAGACGGCGATCACGTCGAAAGGGTTGCTCCTGGCCACCGGGGCCGTCCTGGCGGGCGGCGCGGTCGCGGTGGCCGTCACCGTGCTGCCCGGCGACGCGACACGCACCCCCGGCGGCTCGGAGCCGTCGCGGCCAGGGTCGTCGGTGAACGCCGCCGAGAAGGCCCCGGCCGCCTCCCCGTCGCCCTCGCGCTCCTACCCGCTGTCCCAGAAGCCGCGGACCATCCCCGCCGTACGGCAGCACGAGGCGGCCCGCGGCCCCGGCTGGAAGCCCGCCGAGGGGGGCCGGGTCGTCGTGCGCAACGCCGCGCTGGCCGACGAGGGGCGGCTGACCGCCGGGGAGCTGGGGCTCTCCTACGCGGGGGAGGCGCGGCCCCGCGACGGGGACGTGGAGCTGGCGCTGACCGGGGCGGACCGGCCGAGGTCGGAGGCGTACACGCTGACCGTGAAGAACCGGCGGGTACGCATCGCCGCGCCCGCCGAGGCGGGCGTCTTCTACGGGACGCGCACCCTGAAGCAGGAGGTCCGCGGCGGCGGCACGGCGCCGGAGGGTGTCGTCCGGGACGAGCCGGCCAAGCCGCAGCGCGGGTTCATGCTGGACATCGCGCGCAAGCACTTCACGGCGGGCTGGATCGAGGACCGCATCCGTGAGCTGGGCGACCTGAAGTACAACCAGCTCGGACTGCACTTCTCCGACGACCAGGGCTTCCGGATCGAGTCCACGAGCCACCCCGAGGTGGTGTCCCGCCAGCACCTCAGCAAGGCCCAGGTGCGGAAGATCCTCGACCTCGCGGCGAGCCGGCACATCCAGGTCGTCCCGGAGATCGACTCCCCCGGGCACCTGGGGGCCGTGATCGCGGCCAATCCGTCGCTGCAGCTCAGGAACGCCCAGGGCGTGGCCGCGAGCGGGGCCGTCGACATCGCGAACCCGAGGTCGGCCGTGGTGGTGGACGAGCTGCTGGACGAGTACGCCGGTCTGTTCAAGGGCGCGTACTGGCATCTCGGCGGGGACGAGTACCGGGCGCTGATGGCGTCGAACCCCGAGGCGTCCTACCCGCAGCTGGCCGCCGCCGCGCGCCAGAAGTACGGTCCCGGCGCGACCGTCGCCGACCTCGCGACCGGCTGGCTCAACGACCGCGCGAAGCTGATGCGCGGCCACGGCCGGACCGTGCGGGCCTGGAACGACGGGTTCTTCCGGGGCGGCTCGGTCCAGGCGGACAAGTCGATCCAGGTCGCGTACTGGACGGGCAAGGAGATCGGGGCACGCCCGCCCGTGGAGTACCTCGCCGCCGGGCGGCAGGTGATCAACTACAACGACGAGTACCTGTACTACGTCCTCGGCGAGCCCAACCAGTTCGTCTACCCGACCGGGCAGCGCATCTACGAGTCCTGGACGCCGCGGGTGCTGCGCGGCACGACCGCCGTCCCGGCCCGGTACGACGCCCAGATCCTCGGCGGCTCGTTCGCGGTCTGGTGCGACCTCGCGAACCGGCAGACCGAGGCACAGGTCGCGGCGGGCGTGCGGATGCCGCTGCGGGCGCTGTCACAGAAGCTGTGGGATCCGGGGAAGCCCGCGCTGAGCTGGGCGCAGTTCCGGGAGCTGGCGGGGAAGGTGAGCTGAGGCGGGCGGTTGAGTCGGGGGCCGTCGTGGCTGCTGGGCCGCTAGGAACGCACGGGGCGGAACCGGGTGGACGGGCGGGGCCGGTGGACCGTATGTTCCGCGTGTTCTGATCGCCGAGCGTGAGGGTCTGGGGAGGACCGCGGTCGGCGCGTTTCGATCACACGGGGGCTTCACGATGAACTGCGCGCGCTGCGGGAACCAGGCGGCGGCACCCGGCGGAGAGCTGTGCCGGCCGTGCGAGGCGGCGGTTCCGTCCCGGGGCGCCGATCCGCGTAAGGCGGCCGATCCGCTCGGGAAGGCTGATCCGCTGGGGACGGCTGATCCGCTCGGGAAGGCTGATCCGCTCGGGACGGCTGATCCGCTGGGGACGGCTCCGCCGCCGGTGCACCCGGTCGCCCCGTACGCCGAGCCGCCCCTCCAGTCGCCCCACGGCCCCGCCTGGCTGCGGTCGCCCGTGGCGCTCGGGCGGACGGTGGCGATCCTGCTCGGGGCGGTCGCCGTCGCGGACGTGGTCGCGGTGTGGGCCGACCTCGCCCTCCTCGACGTGTCGGACCGGCTGGCCGGCGGGGACTGGAGCGCGGCCCTGGAGCACGACTCGGACCGGGCGGACGGGCTCGTCGCGCTCGCGGGCGTCCTCCAGACCGTCACCTTCATCGCCACGATCGTCGTCTTCCTCGTCTGGTTCCACCGGGTACGGGTCAACGCCGAGGTGTTCGACCCCTTCGGGCACCGGATGAAGCGGGGCTGGGCGATCGGCGCCTGGTTCGTGCCGGTGGTGAACCTGTGGTTCCCGCGCCGGATCGCGATCGACTGCTGGGACGCGAGCAGCCCGTGGGAGAAGCCGCGGTCGCACGCGCTCGTCAACACCTGGTGGACGTTGTGGCTGATCAGCCTGTTCGCGGGAGAGCTCGGGGACCGGGCGTACCTCAGGGCGGAGGAGATCGAGGAGTACCGGCTGGCCGCCCGGCAGATGCTGTTCGCGGACTCCCTGGAGATCGTGGCGGCGCTGTTCGCCGCCCTCTTCGTCCTCGCGCTCACACGGATGCAGGACGACCGGGCGCGCCGCGGCCCGCGTGAACCGGAACCCGTCACCGGCTGAGCGGATTGCCCGATTCCGGGGGCGAACTGCCGTACATGTGTGGTCTATTCCCGGTATGGGGTACTGGGGGTACTACGTCGTGGGCAGGAGTGTTCGGCCCCTCGCCGAGCTGGACGCGCTGGGCCGGGCCAAGGGGCTGACGCTGTGTGCGACGGCGGCCGGCGACTGGCAGGTGTGGGCGTACCCGACGGGCGCGCCCGGCGCCGGGGCCGAGGGCGGGACCGCGAGCGCCGGTGACGTCGGGAACATGAACGCGCTGGCCCGGGAGACGGGGGCGCCCGCGCTGTTCGGCTACGTCATGGACAGCGACTGCGTGGTCGTCGAGGCCGCCGGGCCGGAGAGCGGGGCGTGGACCACGTGTCTCGCACGGCGGGCCATGGCCGCGTATCTGGGCGACGGTGAGGGGCTCACCGTCGAGGACTACTTCCTCGAACCGGGGGACGCCGCCGAGCGTGCCGTCGCCTGGGCCGCGGAGGCCGGGCGGGCCGTCGAGGCGCGGGCGCTGGCCGATGTGTTGACCTCGGAGCCTGGACCGGCGGACCCCTTGGCTGAAAATATTCTGTTCCGGTTGCTCGACCGGCTCGGGGTCGTCCCTCTGTGACACTCCCGCGCCGTCGCACGCAGTAAGGGGAAGTGCGAGCTCCGTATATCCGGAGTGTGGTCGAGCGGGATACAGGGGAGGCGTGATGAGCCTGGTGGAGCTGTTGGCCCAGGCCGACGAACGCGGTCTGGCGGCAAGCGGACTGGCTTGTCTTGACCGTTGCGTACCGCTTCTCGGGGGCGACGACGAGGTGCTGCGTCCGCTCTGGGCGGAGCTGGTGGACGGCGGCGAGGGGTGGGGGGAGAAGCTGGCGAAGGCACGGGGCGAACTCGCCCTGTCCGATACCGATGCCGAAGCCGATGCCGGCGTCGACGATGGTGCCGGCGCTGGTGGGAGTGGCTCCGCCTCGGACGAGGAGGCGGTCCTGCTGGCCCGTCGGATGCTCGACGCGGTTCCGGACGAGCGGTCCGGGGACGCGCTGCGTGCGTGGGCGGACATCTGCTCCGTCTCCGCGCTGAGGATCCATCAGCTGCTCGACCCGCTGGACGCCGGGGGCGACGACTCGGTGGCGGACTGCCGTGCGGGCCGTACCGAGGGGGCCTCCCATCTCGTCGCCGCCGAGCTGCGCCGGCAGGTCGTCGTGCTCGAACTCCTCGCCCAGCACGGGGCGGCGGGGATGCGGCAGGCGCTGGGCGCGGCCACCGAGGGGCGGCGGGTGCTGCGGGCGGTCGTGTCACGACGCGCGCGGGGGGCGCGGCGGTAAACCTCGGCTCCCTGGCGGGTCCTGTGGGTGTCCTGGGGGCGGGTGTGGCGGTCCTGCGCCGGTGTCGCGCACACGCCGAAATCGCGAAACGTCTCGTGTGGAGCGGGCGCTTTCCCGAGTGTGAGCGCACAGCAGACATTCAGTTCGGGCGGCGCCCCCGGCGTACCGGGGAGCCTCGGCACGCGGGCCGGCCACGACGGCCGGCCCGCGAGCGCGGCGAAGCCCCTCCGGTGGGCGGCCGACGCGGTGGCGATGATGCGGGAAGGGGCGCGGGTGCGTCTCGACTACTCGACACAGAGCCTGTGGCGGGTGGACCGGATGATCGAGGACATACGACGGGAGGGCGTGCCCTACGCCGCCGTGGAGCGGGCGCTGCGGGGGTTCGGCGCGTACGGCGGTGAGGTCGTCGTGCGGTGGGCCGGCGGCGAGTGGGTCCAGTCGGGCGGGGACTTCTGGGTGCGGACCTGGGACGGCCGCTTCTGGGACCCGCTGGACGAGGCCCGGCGCTGTTTCGCCGGTGAGGGTTCGCTGCGGTTGTTGTGCCGTGACGCGATGTCGACCGGCGACGCGATGCCGACCGGCGACGCGATGTCGACCGGCTGACGTGGGAAGGTTCGCCGCCGCGGGTGAGCGGGACCCCGCGCGTGTCCCTCCGCGCCCCCGGACGGGTGCCGCGTGCCGCCGGAGGGCGCCCTGTGACGGCGGTTGACGGTGTGACACTTCCGCGCAGCGCGACGCAGATGACCATGGGGGCTTGGCGGCGGCCGGGACGGTCCCCGCAACGCCATCCCGGCACCGACGCGGCACTGGCTCGGGCAGCCTGCGGCCAGGGAGGGGAACCTCGGCGCGTGCAGGCGTACGACGGGGAGCTGGGCGCGGCCGTCGCGCGGGCCCAGGCCGGGGACGAGGCCGCGTTCGCGGTGGCGTACCGGCTCGTGCATCCCGGACTGCTGGGCTACCTGCGCGGGATCGTCGGCGACGACGCGGAGGACGTGGCCTCGGACGCCTGGCTGGAGATCGCGCGGGACCTCGGGCGGTTCAAGGGGGACGGCGCGGGCTTCCGGGGCTGGAGCGCGACCATCGCCCGGCACCGGGCCCTGGACCATCTGCGGCGCCAGAAGGTGCGGCCCCGGGCGACCGCCCTGGACAACGACCTGCTGGAACTGCCGGGCACGCACAGCACCCAGGACCAGGCCCTGGAGACCCTCTCCACCGAACAGGCGCTCGCCCTCGTCGCCCGCCTGCCACGTGATCAGGCCGAGGCCGTCCTGCTGCGTGTCGTCGTCGGCCTCGACGGCCCCGCCGCCGCCCGTGTGCTGGGCAAACGCCCCGGCGCGGTCCGTACGGCCACCCACCGGGGACTGAAGCGCCTCGCCCAGCTGCTCCGGGCCGAGGGTGTGACGGATGACGGCTCCCGGACGCTGGGGGAGTCGAGATGACCGACAGCGACGAGGGTCCCGGCGGCGAGGACACCGACCACCGCGGCACCCCGCACGCCGACAGGGAAGGGCACGAGATGCCGTCGCGGAGGACGGATCCGGCCGGCGCACGACGCACGGGCGAGGCCCCTGAGGGCGGAGGCGGCGAGCCCCGGGCCGACGGCTGCCGGGGCGTGAGCGACGACGCCGTCGGCGACGGCCGCCCCGCCTCCGACACCGTTCGCGACAGCCACCCCGCCTCCGGCACCGTCGGCCCGGGGTCCCCCGGTACCGGTCCCACCCCGTCCGTCGACTCCCTCCTCGCCGCAGCCGTGCGTGCCGGTACGGGGGACGGCAGTGCGGGGGAGGCGCGGGCGGTGGCGGCCTTTCGGGCGGTGTGGGAGAGAGGGGCGCGTACCGCTCGCACCCGGCGGCGCGACGACTGGCGGCCGAACGCGCGGCGTCGCGTGCAGCGGTCGATCCGCACCACCCTGGCCGCACTGCTGGCCACGCTCGCCCTCGGCGGGGTCGCCGTCGCGGCGATCGGCTCGGCCGCACGTGACGACGAGGGCGCGGGGCGCGAGCACACGGGCGACCACGGCGGGGACCCGCGGCCCCGTACGACGGACGGCGCCCCCGTCCGTCCCGGTCCCGCCACGGCCGGCCGACCCGACCGGGACCGGGAACCCACCGCGTCCCGGCAGCGCGACGACGTCGACCCGTCGCACGCCGGCGGCAAGGGCAAGGGCTACGGCTACGGCAACGGCTACAGCAACGACAACGACAACGACAACGACAAGGGGAAGGGCTACGGCGCGAGCGAGGGGGATGCGCGCAGGCCGTCCTCGCGCCCCGGCGCGACGGGGGTGCCGGACGAGCCAGGTCCGCCGGACGGGGTACGGAAGCCGCCCGGCGCGGAACGCGGCCGAGCGGGCACGGGACGGAAGCCGCGCGGCGAGGTGCGGGCCCCGGAAACGAAGTGAGGCCGGCGTGCTCGCAAGACCCCCGTACTCGCAAGACACCCGGCCGACTCCGCCGATGGCAACGGCCGGGGCCGCCACCCCCCACAGGAGAGGCCCCGACCGTCGCGCGGCACGGGCCGCGCGGCGACCCGTACTACCTACAGCGCCGCCCCCGCGTTTTCTGTCACACCTCTCCGCATCACGAGTTAGTTGCATGTTCTACGGACATGGACGGTCAGCGGTTTCAGGCCGTAACGTGCCTTTCGCGCCGGATCGTGGATGGCGGAAGACCACCGCAACCACAGCGGTCCCGAGACCGCGACCATCGATCGAGGAAGGGGCGCGTGGGTGCTGGGGGACGACGCGGAGCTGACCGCCGCGGTGCTTGCGGCACAGGACGGGGACGAGACCGCGTTCCGGACTGTGTACCGCTCGGTGCACCCGCGGCTGCTCGGGTACGTGCGGACGCTGGTCGGTGACCCGGACGCGGAGGACGTCACCTCGGAGTCCTGGCTGCAGATAGCCCGTGACCTGGAGAGGTTCAGCGGAGACGCCGACCGGTTCCGCGGCTGGGCCGCGCGGATCGCCCGCAACCGGGCCCTCGACCACATACGCATGCGGGGCCGCAGGCCCGCGATAGGCGGCGACGAGACCGAGCTGACCGCCAAGCCGGCCGAGTCCGACACGGCCGGCGAGGCGATGGAGGCCCTGGCGACCGGCCGTACGCTCTCGCTGATCGCCCAGCTGCCCCAGGACCAGGCGGAGGCGGTGGTCCTGCGTGTGGTGGTCGGCCTCGACGCGAAGACCGCCGCGGAGACCCTGGGCAAGCGCGCGGGCGCCGTACGGACGGCCGCGCACCGGGGGCTGAAACGGCTCGCCGAACTGATCGGGGAGAATCCGGAGACGGCTTCGGAGACCGACCCGGAATCCGGTGACCCGCTGGACGCCGTGCCCCGACCGAGAGCCGCGCGTGTGCGCGCGGCCACGTCCGCCGGTGTGACGCATACGCGTTCGCGGACGCAGAAGGATGTGTGATGGCCGACGAGCAGTACAGGTGGCTGAACCGCGACGCCGCGGAGCGGCTGCTGAGCGGGGACCCGCTCGAAGCCGTCGACCCCCACGTCCGTGCTCGTGCCGACCGGCTCGCCGAGGCGCTCGGAGCCCTGGCCGCCGAGGCCGCGCCCGAGCCCGAGCACGCGCAGGATCCCGAACTCCCGGGTGAGGAAGCCGCGTTGGCCGCCTTCCGGATCGCCCGGATCGCCCGGACCGGTCCGGCGGCCCACTCCGGTGACAGCGGCGGGGCCGCGGATCACGGGCGCGGCAGCCGCCCGCACACCACCGCCTCGCCCACGGCCGACGCGGGTCTCGTCCACCTCGGCCGCCCCGTGCGGACGCCCGCCGGACCCGCCGGACCCGGCGGGCGACGGGGCCGCTGGGGCCGCCCCGTGCGGTTCGGGCTGGTCGCGGCGGTGGCCGCCGGGATGCTCGGCGGTGTCACGGTGATGGCCGGCGGCGCGCTGAGCGCCTTCCACGTCGAGGAACCGGAACCCTCCGCCACCGTCTCCGCCGGCGGTTCGCCCGACCGGACGCTGATGTCGCCGTCGCCGAACACCGGCAAGGGCGACGACAGGCGCGGGGCGTGGGGCGGGGCGACGCCCGACCCGTCCCCGCACGCCACGTCGAAGGGCGGCGCCCCCTCCGGCGACGGAACCGGCGGCACCGACGAGGACAAGGGGTCCGGTGCCGGCGGGCAGGGCGACGAGTCCACCCGGCAGTGGCGGAAGAACCTGCTCTCCGCCTGCCGTGACGTCCGCGACGGCAAGGAGCTGGACGCCGACCGCCGGCGCGGTCTGGAGGACGCGGCGGGCGCCCGGGGCAAGGGGCGGCTGAAGCGGTACTGCGAAGGCGTCCTGGCCGGCGGCACGGGCAACCCCGGCAGCTCCGGCAAGGCGAAGCGGTGGGGCGGCACGGGAGCGGGCACCGGGACCGGTACGTCGGACGGCGGCGGCCGCACGGGTGGCGGTGACAAGGCCGCGCGGACCGGCAACGGCTCCGACGATGACGACGACGCCCACCACGGCAAGGGCAACGGTCGCCGCCACGGGAACGGCAAGGGCCGGCACGGCAGCGGAAACGGGAAGGCCGAGGGCGACGGCACCGGCCACCGGCACGGAAACGGGAACGGGAACGGGAACGGCAAGGGTGGCGAGAGCAAGGGCCACCAGGGCGGCAAGGGAAACAACGGCGGCGGTGGCGGCAGTGGCGGCGGTCACCGCGGTCAGCTCGCGGCGGTGACCCCGATCGGCTTCGCAGCGGCCCCCGCCCTCACCCGAACGATCCGCACATACCCTTCCTGACCTGCGGTTTCATATCCGCCACGAATTCTTTCGCGGAACGGGTAACACTTTGGGCCGCCCCGGCGCAGTAATGAGTGAGCCGACTGGTCATCGGCCGTCGCACAGAGCCGGGGTTCCCCCCGTACCTACGGCTCGTGCACCTCGGCGCGGGCGGGACACGTTCCCCCGGTCCCGCCCGCGCCCCATTACCCCCGTGATTCCCCCGTGTCCCCCGTACTTCTCCTGACGCGTGGGACACCCTCCCGCTATGCATCCTGTGACGCACGTCACCCCGGTCGCTGCCGTCACCAGTACACGACGACCTTGTCGCCGTTTCTGACCTGCGCGAACAGCTGCGCGATCGCCGCCTTGTCCCGGACGTTGACGCAGCCGTGCGAGGCCCCGTAGTAGCCGCGGGCGGCGAAGTCGGCCGAGTAGTGGACCGCCTGGCCGCCGCTGAAGAACATCGCGTACGGCATCGGGGTGTCGTACAGGGTCGACCAGTGGTCACGGGACTTGAAGTAGACGTGGAAGAGGCCCTCGCGGGTCGGTGTGTACTCCGAGCCGAAGCGGACCTCGACCGTCCTCAGGGTCCGGCCGTCCACCATCCAGCGCAATGTGCGGCTCGTCTTGCTGATGCACAGCGCCCGCCCGGTCAGACAGCGCGGGTCGGGCGACGCGGCCGGCTGTCCGCCGTACGCGTACAGGTCCCACTTGCCGGGCTCCCGGGTCATGCTCAGCAGCCGGGCCCAGGTGACGCTGTCCGTCTTTCCGGTCCGGGGCAGTCCGCGCTTGCCCTGGAAACCGCTGACGGCCTGGACGGTCAGGTCGTCGTACGTCCCCGTGGGCCCCGTGAAGAGCCACGCGATCTGCCGCAGCCGCGCCTGCAACTCCCGTACGTCCAGTCCCTCGTCCCCCTTGGCCCAGAGCACCGTGGGGGCGACGGTCGGGGTGGGGGAGGGGGACGCCCTCGGCGGTGGGGTCTGCCCCCGTCCCGCCTTGTCGTCGGTGCCGCCGTCGCCGTTGCCGCCGTCGCCGTGGACCGTGCCGCCGCCCGCGGCGGCCGTCTCGCCGGTGCCTTGCTTCGGTGTGCCGCTCGTTGTGCCCGTCGCATCGACGCGTACGGGCCCGCGCTGGTCGCCGTGCACCTCGATCCCCGTGGCCGTGCAGGCGCCGGCCAGGGCGAGTGCCGCGAGCGCGGCCATCGATCTCCGCATGTCCTTGGTACGCATCGAGGCCCCCGTCGTCTCATGATCGGCCGCGTCCGGTCACTCTCCCGGACAGGTTTCCCGGACGTGACCCGCCGCGAACAAAAGGGCATGGTGGTGAGCAAGGTCCCAGCCGGGCGCACTCCACCGGGTGCTGACGCGCCGCTGTGCCCGCCGGGGTCAGTCCGGGCGAGTAACGGGCGAGGGTCCGAACCGGCGATGAGACGGAGGCACACCATGGCGCGCGAGTCGGAGTCCGGACTGCCCATCGAGCCGGTGTACGGGCCCGAGGCGCTGCGGGACTGGGATCCGGCGGACCGTCTCGGTGAACCGGGCGGCTACCCCTACACCCGCGGTATCCACCCGTCGATGTACACCGGCCGGCCCTGGACGATGCGTCAGTACGCGGGGTTCGGGACGGCGGTGGAGTCGAACGCGCGCTACCGGCAGCTGATCGCCCACGGCACGACGGGGCTGTCCGTCGCCTTCGACCTGCCCACCCAGATGGGCCACGACTCCGACGCCCCGATCGCGCACGGCGAGGTCGGCAAGGTCGGCGTCGCGATCGACTCGGTCGAGGACATGCGGGTGCTGTTCGACGGCATTCCGCTGGACGAGGTCTCGACGTCGATGACGATCAACGCGCCCGCCGCCCTGTTGCTGCTGATGTACCAGCTGGTCGGCGAGGAACAGGGGGTCCCGGCCGAGCGGCTCACGGGCACGATCCAGAACGACGTGCTGAAGGAGTACATCGCGCGCGGGACGTACATCTTCCCGCCCGGGCCCTCCCTGCGGCTGATCGCGGACACCTTCCGGTACTGCAGGGCCGAGATCCCGCGGTGGAACACCATCTCGATCTCCGGCTACCACATGGCCGAGGCGGGCGCCTCTCCCGTGCAGGAGATCGCGTTCACCCTGGCCGACGCCGTCGCGTACGTGCGCACGGCGGTCGCGGCGGGGATGGACGTCGACGACTTCGCCCCCCGCCTCTCGTTCTTCTTCGTCGCCCGCACGACGATCCTGGAGGAGGTCGCCAAGTTCCGTGCGGCGCGCAGGATCTGGGCCCGGGTGATGCGCGAGGAGTTCGGCGCGCGGAACCCGAAGTCGCTGATGCTCCGCTTCCACACCCAGACGGCCGGGGTGCAGCTGACCGCCCAGCAGCCCGAGGTGAACCTCGTCCGGGTGGCCGTCCAGGGCCTCGCGGCGGTGCTGGGCGGCACCCAGTCCCTGCACACCAACTCCTTCGACGAGGCGATCGCCCTGCCGACCGACAGGAGCGCGCGCCTCGCGCTGCGGACGCAGCAGGTGCTGGCCCACGAGACGGACGTGACGGCCACGGTGGACCCCTTCGCCGGGTCGTACGTCATCGAACGGATGACCGACGACGTGGAGGCGGCCGCCGTGGAGCTGATGCGGAAGGTCGAGGAGCTGGGCGGCGCGGTCGCCGCCATCGAGCAGGGCTTCCAGAAGGGCGAGATCGAACGCTCCGCCTACCGGATCGCCCAGGAGACCGACTCCGGCGAACGGGTCGTGGTCGGCGTCAACCGGTTCCGGCTCGACGCGGAGGAGCCCTACGAGCCGCTGCGGGTGGACCCGGCCATCGAGGCCCGGCAGGCGGAGCGGCTGGCGAGGCTGCGTGCCGAGCGGGACCGGGCGGCTGTCGACGCCGCCCTCGCCGCCCTGAGGAAGGCCGCCGGGGGCGAGGACAACGTCCTCTACCCGATGCGGGAGGCCCTCAAGGCCCGTGCCACCGTGGGCGAGGTGTGCGGCGCGCTGCGGGAGGTCTGGGGCACGCACGTCCCCAGTGACGCGTTCTGACCGGTATCACCGGACCCGGGTGTCATACCCCCGTGCGACACTCCTGTGCATGTTCGGTGTCACTGACCTTCCCACCTATCTGGCAGGACTCGTCCTGATCGTCCTCCTGCCCGGCCCCAACTCCCTCTACGTGCTGTCCGTGGCGGCCCGCCGCGGGATACGGACCGGGTACCGTGCCGCCACCGGGGTGTGGGTCGGCGACACCGTGCTGATGACCCTGTCGGCGGCGGGGGTGGCCTCGCTGCTGCAGGCCAACGCCGTGCTGTTCGGCATCGTGAAGTACGCGGGTGCCGGATATCTGTCGTGGCTGGCGCTGGGGATGCTGCGGGCCGCGTGGGGGATGTGGCGCGGCCGTCACGAGCCGTCGGCCGAGGGTGTCGCCGCCGAGGCCGTCGAGGGGGAACGGCCGTTCCGGCGGGCGATGATCACCAGTCTGCTCAACCCCAAGGCGATCCTGTTCTTCGTCGCCTTCTTCGTGCAGTTCGTGGACCCCGCGTACGCCTACCCGGCCCTCTCCTTCGTCGTGCTCGGCGTGCTCGCCCAGATCGCCAGCTTCCTCTACCTGAGCGCGCTGATCTTCGGCGGCACCAGGCTGGCCGCCACCTTCCGCCGACGCAGGACACTGTCGGCGGGCGCCACCTCGGCGGCGGGGGCGATGTTCCTCGGCTTCGCGGTCAAGCTGTCGCTGGCGAGCAGCGCCTAGCGGGTGTGGCCGACTGCTGCCTTCGCCTTTCTGATCGTCCTCGTCAGCAGCGGGGGCAGGAGGTCCACGGCGAGGGCGCGGGCGGGGCTCCGGGGCGGGCGGGGCCGGGTCGGGGGCCGGTGGGCCGGCGTCGGGGGGCCGGGGGGTGTCCAGTGGCGGGACTTCGGGAAGGCCGGGGCCTTCATGCCCTTGGACTTGAGGCGGATGATGCGGTGGCCGGCCGCCTGCTGGTCGCTGAGGTGGCAGTCGTCGCGTCGCGCGACCATCTCCAGCAGGGCCTCCTGGACGGGCTCCGGGTCGCCCCACGTGCCGTAGAGCTTCTGCGTGCTGAGGCAGACCGGGTTGAGGCCCCGGTTGAGGACGGCCTCCCACGCGGCGACGGAGACCCCGGGGGTGTGTTCCGAGCGGAAGTCGTCCAGGACGACCAGACCGCCGGGGAGGAGCAGGTCCCGGGCGGCGGTGATGTCGGCCTCGACGTGCTCGTACAGGTGCGAGGCGTCGATGTGCACGAAGCGGCAGGAGCGCGGCTCGACCTCGCCGGGGACGATCGAGCTGGGGCCCTGCAGGACGCGGGGCAGCTCGTCGTGGAAGGAGAGGTAGTTCGCCTCGAAGGCCCGGCGGGTGAGCGTGCTGCGGTACGACTTGGTGGCCTCCGCCGCGTTGGCGTCGTCCGGGGCGTCGCTCTCGAAGAGGTCGCAGACCGTGTAGGACTCGCCCTCCCGGAGGTGCCGGCCGAGGAAGACGGCGCTCTTGCCCATGTAGACGCCGACCTCCAGGAGGTCACCTTTCTGGCCCGCTTCCTCCTGTCGGTCGAGAAGCCAGTCGAAAAGCATTTGGTCGAGCACCGGAAACCAGCCGGGAACGTCGTCGAGTTCACGGGGGAGCCGGATCGTGTCGTGTTCGGAGGTCGTTCCGGAGGGCGTTCCGGATGTCGTTCCGGAGGGCGTTCCGGATGTCGTTGCCGGGGGCATTTCCGGAGTCGTTTCAGAGGCCATGAGGACAGAAGAATCTCTCGCGTCGACGAGGTGACCGTGGACCGTTCAAGGATGCTGCGGAGCCTTACCGGAATGACCGGGCCGAATCCTCGCGCCGGATGAACAGTCGGCCAATTCCACGTTCAGGGACGGTTCAGCGGCGGCGTCCCTGAAGTGAATCGCGCAGCCAGGGC
The DNA here is from genome assembly GCF_029167005.1 of Streptomyces sp. VNUA24. NCBI lineage: Bacteria > Bacillati > Actinomycetota > Actinomycetes > Kitasatosporales > Streptomycetaceae > Streptomyces > Streptomyces sp. VNUA24. Next base: position 4,501,952 of record NZ_CP119143.1, on the reverse strand, counting down.
TGCAACGGACGTTCGACCCAGCGGTGCAGCAGCCAGGCGAGCACCAGCATCAGTGCCACCGTCAGTGCGACGGTCACCGACGACGCGACGCCCAGCCCCTGGTGCAGGGCCCGGACCACGGGCCAGCCCAGGTGCTCGTGCACCAGATAGAACGGATACGTCAGGGCGCCCGCGGTGGCCATCCAGGGCCGGTCGAAGCGCCGCAGCAGTCCCAGCGCGACCGCCGCCACGGCCACGAAGCCGGCGCCGACGGCGAGGGCGATGCCCAGTTGGGAACGGTAGGAGAAGAACTCCGGGTCCGGGGCGTGCCACAGGTCCTCGACCGTCCGGTACTGGCTCAGCAGCAGGCTGAACACCACGACCAGCCAGGCCGCGGTGTCCCGGCGGTCACGATGCACCAGATACAGGCCCAGGCCGCCGATGAACAGCGAGGCGTACCGCGGCATCAGGACGACGTCCAGCAACGGCTCGTTCGCGGCCGTGGCCAGCACCGAGGCCAGCGTCCAGCCGCCGCAGAACCACAGGACCCGTCCACGGGTCACCCCGGGCACCACCACGCACAGCGCGAACAGGACGTAGAAGCGGACCTCCGCCCACAGCGTCCAGCACACGCCCAGGACCCGGTCGGCGCCCAGCGGCATCTGCAGCATCGTGAGGTTGACCAGGAACTCGCTGACGGACACCCGCGCGAAACCGGTGACGGGGAGGGCGAAGACGGCCGCGACCAGGATCACCGCCGCCCAGTACGCCGGCAGCAGACGGGCCGCGCGGGAGGCCAGGAACGACCGGGGCGAACGCCCCCAGCCGCTCGCGCAGATCACGAACCCGCTGATCACGAAGAACGCCTGGACCCCGGCCCAGCCGTACGCGAACCAGCCGTGGGCGGTGGGGAACTGCACGGCGGGCGAGGCCCCCCACGCCTTCCCGATCTCCCCGTCGCGCCCGCCGTAGTGATAGGCGGCGACGGAGAGAGCGGCGACCAGCCGCAGCCCGTCGAGCGCGTACAGCCGGGGCCGGGCCGTCCCCGGACCCAGGCCGGGGCCCGGGGAACTGCGCGGCCGGCCCCCGTCCACCCGTGCCCGGGACCCGGCACGCTCGTCCGTCCGCGTCGCGGACGTCACCCCGGGGCTCACCCCAGGGCCGCTCGCTTGAGGGACCGGGCCCGGCGCGCGACTCTTCGCACGGTGGCGTTGCGCGGGATGAACGCGAGCTGCACGGGGATGCCGCCGGGCAGCCCCAGCGAGGTCAGCCGGCGCCGCTTGAAGTACCGCAGGACGTGCGCGTCCAGATGCCGCGTCAGATACGCCTCGGCCTCGCCGCGCAGCGTCGGGTAGATCTTCGGCTGCATCGCGAAGCCCACCGCCCGGACCAGGCCGTCGAGGTCGGCGACGGCCGTGCCCGGCCGCTGCGAGGCGACCGCGTCCCGGTCGCCCAGCTCCGGCAGCAGCGCGTCCACGATCGTGACGGGCACCCGGTTGCTGTTCTCGTACGGGGCGAGCCGGTCCAGCAGCGTGCCGGTGCCGACGCGGGCGACCGGCAGACCGTACAGCGCGGAGGCGGTGAGCAGGGCCGTGGAGAAGCAGCCGACGACGAGGGCCGGACGCATCCGCTGGTAGAGCACCTCGGCGAGGACCGGCGTGTCCAGCACGGTCAGGTCGGCCCCGAGCCGCTCCGCCTCCTTCTCCAGACCGCGCGACCAGCGCGCCGGGGCACTGGGGTGCGGCTTGAACACGACCCTGGTGTGTCCGAGCGCGACCGCGCCCGCCAGCATCCGCACATGGAGGTTCTCCTCCTCCTCGGCCGTGAGGATGCCGAGCGCGGAGAGGTACTGGCCGAGCAGCAGCGCGGGCTCCTCGACGGCGGGCAACGCGTCCCCGGTGTCGACGAGTTCCGCCAGCACCTTCACGAAGGCGTCCGTCGGCACGATCTCCGGCTCGACCCCGAACTCGGTGAGCAGCAGGGGCTTGAGGTCCGGGACGAGGTCCAGGTGGAGGAGACGGTCGATCCGGGTGCCGACCAGTGAGTCGATCTTGTTGCGGGTGGGGCCGTAGCTCATCAGGCCGTCCGCGTACACGGTCACGGGGGCGCCGGTGAAGATCTGGGTGAAGCCGAGCGCCGGGTGCACCTGGATGGACTCCACGGCCAGTTCGACGTCGTCGTCCCCCAGGTTCCACAGGAGCCGCAGATGCCGTTCCCACAGCGGTACGTCGTCCTGGCGCGGGGACCAGCCGCCGGGGTGGAAGGGGGAGATGGTCTCGTTCCAGGAGATCACCTCGTCGAAGCGGCCGCTCAGCCGCTCGAAGCCGGGCATCTCGTCCAGGCCGGTGGCCGTCTCCGGCGTCGCCGCGTTGTTGGAGATCAGCAGGATGCGCCGGGCGGCGGGGCGGAAGCACTCGGTGTCCAGGGCGGCGGCCAGCGTGGCCGTGCCGTACAGCGTGGACGCCATGAAGATCTGCGTGGTCATGCGGCGACCCCCGTGGCGGCGGGACGGCGGCGCAGCCGGCGCAGCCGGGTGGCGCGCTGGACGTCCATGGAGTCGAGCGCCTCGTCGAGCACGTCCTGCGGCATACGGCGCAGCGCGACGGCGCTCATCGACTTCAGTTTCCGTGCCACCGCCGGCTCGAACCTTTCGATGGATCCCAAGTGGTGGGAGATGATCGCGCAATAGGTGCGCACGGCCTTGGGGAGAAGCCTGTCCGCGTCCCGGTCCTTCGCGGTCTCCGCGATGACCTGGTCGAACGCGCGAATGAAGTCCAGCTGCCGTACGTCGCCGATCTGGGTCAGGGAGGACGCCACACCGCGTCGGTAGAAGACGCCCAGCAGCCCGACCGTGGCGAAGGACTCGGCCTCCCGGTGGAGCTTCCAGATCCACGGCCGGTCCTCGGCCGTGCGCAGCCCGTGGGTGAAGTGCAGGACGCCCTTGTCGACCAGCCGGCGGTGGTAGATGCCCGCCCAGGCGAACGCGTAGTCGACGGAGGTGGAGCGGTCGGCGGGCAGGATCGCGTCCCGCGGGTTCATCACCACGCCCCGGCGCCCGTTGGGCACCCGGTGGACGGAACGGGCCCGCCCGGTGCACTGGACGTGGTCCGTGCGCACGAAGTCGCAGCCCAGGTCCTCGATGGCGGCCAGCAGCCGGGGGAAGTAGCCGGGGGCGAGCCAGTCGTCCCCGTCCAGGAAGGTCAGGTATTCGCCGCGGGCGTTGTCGATGCCCGTGTTGCGCGCGGTCGCCAGTCCTCCGTTCTCTTCATGTCTGACATACACCGCCCCCGGCAACTCGCGCTCCGCGCGCGCGAGAATGTCCGGTGTCTCGTCGCGCGAGCAGTCGTCGACGAGAATGAATTCGAAGTCCTCACGAGCATTTGCTCCGAGGCTCTTCAGGGTGTCGGGCGCGTATTGCTGCACGTTGTAGAACGGCACGATGACGGAGAGCTTGACCACCCCCGTGACGTTAGGTGGCCCTCCGGCATTCGTCTTGACCACCCGCTTGATGTCAGGTGAACGACGCGTGGCGGAACCGTGAACCAGGCGCATTCCGCCGTCATTCGCGTCCCGATTCGCCGTTCGGCGGCGTGCTGTTAACCCTTTGTTGTATTCGGGTTGGGCCGTTCAACGGAATCGCTTCCTAGCGTCTTCGATGTGCCAGCAAGTGCTACGAACACCCTGCGAGTCGCCGTACTCGCGGATTCCGACACCCGGTGGAAATGGGGCGCGCTCACCGCGCACCGGCTCGCTCCGGAGGCGTCGGAGGTCCGCCTGGACGGCTTCCTCCTGCGCGGCCGGGCCACTCCCACGGCCCGTCAGCTGCGGGAGGTCGGCGTCCGCGCCGACTCCCTGCGCGAGGTGACCGGCCTCGAATTCCTGCGCGCCATGAAGGAGGCCGCGTACGACATCGTCCTGCTCTCCCTCGTCGGCGGGGGCGTCCAGGCGATGCTGCACGGCCTGCGCCGGGCCTGGGACGGGCGGACGAAGCGGCCGGTGGTCGTCACCGGGTACGTCGGCGTCGTCTACGAGAAGCTCGCCGACGGCCTGCTGCTGCGGCACGGGGCGGACCTCGTCCTCGCCAACTCCCGCCAGGACGCGGACCGGTTCACGGCGGTGTACGAAGGCGTGGGCGCCGACGCCTCCTCGGTCACCGAGGTCGCGCTGCCCTTCCTGGGCGGCACACCCCACCCGGGCGCCGGGGACCCGTCCGCGGAGCAGGGACGCGGGCCCTACACGGTCGTCTTCGCCGTACAGCCTTCCGTCCCGGACAACCGCAGGGACCGTACGTACCTGCTGAACCGGCTGATCGGGCACGCCCGGCTGCACCCCGAGCGTGAGGTGCTGCTGAAGCTGCGCTCCAAGCCGGGCGAGCACACCACGCACATCGAGGAACTGCCCTACCAGAAGCTGGCGGAGAAGCTGCCCGGCGGTCTGCCGCCCAACTTCCGTCTCGCCTACGGGAACATGGGCGAGGTCCTCGACACCACCGACCTGCTGGTCACCGTCAGCTCCACGGCGGCCCTGGAGTCGCTGCACCGCCGGATCCCCACCGTCGTCCTCACCGACCTCGGCATCCGCGAGACCCTCGGCAACCACCACTTCGTGGGCTCCGGCTGCCTCGCCTCCTGGGACCAGCTGGACGCCGGGTACGAGCCGGCGCCGGACCCGCGGTGGGTCGCCCGGCAGGGCGTGATGGCCGGGGGAGCCTCCGGCACGGACTCCGGGGCGGGCTCGTACGCCACCGCCTTCGACGCGGCCCGCGCCCGCGTCGCGAAGCTGGTCGACGCGCCCGGACTGCCGCCGCTCGCGCCGTACTACACACCCGTCACCGCGCCCGGCTACCTCCCCGGCATCCTCGCCCGCCACCACCTCGGACCCGACGGCGCACCGCTGCCCGGGGCACCCGCCGCCGACCGGCAGGCCGGTCCCGTACGGCAGATCGTGCGCCGGGCGGCGCGCGGCGCCTACCGCCACGGGGTGCAGCGCGTGGCGCCCGTCATCCGCCGGATGGGGGAGCTGTGAGCCGCCACCCGTCCCCTGCGCAAGGAGTACAGCCCATGCCCCACCCGGAAGCGGACCGAGCGGCCACCGCGCGCCGCGTCCTCGCCGTGATCCCCGCGCGCGGCGGCTCCAAGGGCGTCCCCGCGAAGAACCTCGCCCCCGTCGGCGGTGTGCCGCTGGTGACCCGCGCGGTCCGCGAGTGCCTCGCCGCCGGGCTGGTGACCCACGTCGTCGTCTCCACCGACGACCACGCCATCGCCGCCGCCGCCCGTGAGTCCGGCGCCGAGGTCGTGCTCCGCCCCGCCGCGATCGCCGGCGACACCGCCACCTCCGAGGCGGCCGTCCTGCACGCCCTGGACGCCCACGAGGCCCTGCACGGCGCCACGGTCGACGTCGTCCTCCTCGTCCAGTGCACGAGCCCCTTCATCCTCCGCGAGGACATCGACGGCGTGGCCCGCGCCCTCGTCGAGCACGGCGCGGACACCGCGCTCACCGTCGCCCCGTTCCACGGCTTCGTCTGGCGCGACACGACGGACGAGCCGGCGGACGGCGCGAGCGGGTACGGGGAGCGCGCGACCGCCGCCCAAGGGCCCGCGCCCGCGTTCGGTGGCGAGGCCGGCGCGGCCGGTGAGGCCCGCCCCGGAGTGCTGGCCGCCGACCCCGAGCCCCCGGCGTACGGCACCGACCGCCTCGGCGAAGCCACCGCCGTGCCGGGCGCCGCCCCGTCCGGTGACGCCCGCGTCACCCCCGGCCCCAGCGCCGGAGGCCACGGCGTCAACCACGACAAGTCCTTCCGCCCCCGCCGCCAGGACCGCCCGCAGGACCTGCTGGAGACCGGCGCCGCCTACGCCATGGACGCGGCCGGGCTGCGCAAGTACCAGCACCGGTTCTTCGGCCGCACCGAACTGGTGCGCACCGACCCCGCGCGGGTCCTGGAGATCGACGACCCGCACGACCTCGCCCGCGCCCAGGCCCTCGCGCCGCTCTTCGACGCGAACCGGCCCGGCGCCCTCCCCACCTACGACGACATCGACGCCGTGGTCCTCGACTTCGACGGCACCCAGACCGACGACCGGGTGCTGATCGACTCCGACGGACGGGAGTTCGTCTCCGTGCACCGCGGCGACGGCCTCGGCATCGCGGCCCTCCGCAGGAGCGGCCTGGAGATGCTGATCCTGTCCTCGGAACAGAACCCGGTCGTCGCCGCCCGGGCCCGGAAGCTCAAGCTCCCGGTCCTGCACGGTATCGACCGCAAAGACCTCGCACTGAAGCAGTGGTGCGAGGAGCAGGGCATCGCGCCGGAGCGCGTGCTCTACGTCGGCAACGACGTCAACGACCTCCCGTGCTTCGCCCTCGTGGGCTGGCCCGTGGCGGTCGGCAGCGCCCACGACGTCGTGCGCGGCGCCGCACGCGCGGTCACCACCGTCCCCGGCGGTGACGGCGCGATCCGGGAGATCGCCGGCTGGATCCTCGGCCCCTCCCTCGACTCTCTCGACTCCCTCACCAAGTAAGGAACCCTCCGTCATGAGCACCAACTCCCGTCTGCGCACCTTCGGTTCGAAGACCGCGGGACCCGGCCACCCCGTCTACGTCGTCGGTGAGATCGGCATCAACCACAACGGTGAGCTGGAGAACGCCTTCAAGCTGATCGACGCCGCCGCCGAGGCCGGCTGCGACGCCGTCAAGTTCCAGAAGCGCACCCCCGAGATCTGCACCCCCCGCGACCAGTGGGACATCGAGCGCGACACCCCCTGGGGCCGCATGACCTACATCGACTACCGCCACCGCGTGGAGTTCGGTGAGGACGAGTACCGCCAGATCGACGAGTACTCCAAGGAGAAGGGCATCGACTGGTTCGCCTCCCCGTGGGACACCGAGGCCGTCGCCTTCCTGGAGAAGTTCGACGTCCCCGCCCACAAGGTGGCCTCCGCCTCCCTCACCGACGACGAGCTGCTGCGCGCCCTGCGCGCCACGAACCGCACGGTCATCCTCTCCACCGGCATGTCGACCCCGCGGCAGATCCGCCACGCCGTCGAGGTCCTCGGCAGCGACAACATCCTGCTCTGCCACGCCACCTCGACCTACCCGGCCAAGGCGGAGGAGCTCAACCTCCGCGTCATCAACACCCTCCAGGCCGAGTACCCCAACGTCCCGATCGGCTACTCCGGCCACGAGACGGGCCTGCAGACCACGCTCGCCGCCGTCGCCCTCGGCGCCACCTTCGTCGAGCGCCACATCACCCTCGACCGCGCGATGTGGGGCTCCGACCAGGCCGCCTCCGTCGAGCCCCAGGGCCTCACCCGCCTCGTCCGCGACATCCGCACCATCGAGGCCTCCCTCGGCGACGGCGTCAAGAAGGTCTACGACTCCGAGCTGGGCCCCATGAAGAAGCTGCGCCGTGTCTCCGGCGTCGTCGCCGAGGCGGAGATCGCGGCGGCGGCGGGCGAGCCGGTCGCGGTCTGAGCCCCCCTCCATCCCTGACCACGGGTCTCCCTCACTACGGGACGGTCGTACGTCGATGAGCCCCCGCGCCGGATCCGCCGGCCCCCACACCCTCGCCTTCGTCGAGAGCCCGGTACAGCTGCTCAACGTGCTGGAGTGGGCGCACGCCCACGCCCTCGGCACACCCGAGGACCCCGGCGCGGGGCCCTTCCGCAGGGGCGGCGCGGGACTCACCCTCGTGGTGCTGTCGCCCAACGACCCCATGACCCGCGGCCAGCTGCGCCGGATGGCGGAGCTGGCCCGGGACGAGGGCCACGACGTGCGCTGGGAGGAGGCGCGCGGCGGCACCGCCGCCCCCTTCCGCACCATCGGCGGCCTCGCCCCGCTGCTGCGCGCCGCGCGCCGCATCGTCCTGGGCGACCCCTTCTCCCGGTACGTGCAGCTGCTGCTGACCATCACCCGGGCCCGGGACGTCGTCGTCGTCGACGACGGCACCGCGACCATGGAGTTCGTCTCCCAGCTGGCCCGGGGCGAACGCCTCGTGCGCTGGCACCGCAAGGGCGGCCGCCCCGGCCCCCGCGACCTGATCTTCGCCCCGGTCTCCTCCAAGGCCCGCAAGCGCCTCACCCCGACCGCCGGCAGACGCGTCGAGGTCTTCTCCTCCATGCCGATCGACGAGACCCCCGACGGCGTCTTCGTCACCGCCAACGACTTCTCCTGGACCCGGGCCCGTTTCGGCCCGCCCCGCCTCACCAAGGGCGCCGACCTCGTGGGCACGTCCCTCGTGGAGACCGGGGTGGTGGACGGCGAGCGCTACCTCGAAGCCGTCCGCTCCCTCGCCACCGCCCACGGTGCCACCCGCTACTTCGCCCACCGCCGCGAGAGCGCCGAGAAGCTCCACACCCTCGCCGCCGCGACCGGCCTGGAGATCGTCCGCCCCGACCTCCCCCTCGAACTCATCGCCCGCCGGGGCCCCATCGGCCGCACGATCCTCAGCTTCCCCTCGACGGTGGTCCACACCCTGCCGCTGGCGCTCGCCGGTACGGACGTGCGCGTGGCGGTCTGCGACATCGACCCGAGCTGGCTGACGGAGAACGCCTCCCCGCGCGCCCAGGGCTTCCTGTCCGGTGTCACGGGCACGGCGCGGGACGTCCACCGGCTGTCGTCGGTCGTGCCGGTCTGACCCGTCCGGCGGCACCCCCGGACGGGCGCCCCGCACCGTGTTCGCTCCGGGGGTATCCGGAGCCGTCGCTTCCCCGGCCGGTCCCCGCCTATCGTGCCGCCTGGCCGGGGAGGCGAAGCGCCCTCCCCGAAAGGGGGAACGGTGACGACACACGGCGAACGCGCGCGGCTCACACCCACGGCGGACGGACACAAGGTCACCCCCGTCGAACTCTTCTTCGATCTCGTGTTCGTCTACGCCATCACCCAGGTCACGGCCCTGATGGCCGCCGATCCCACCGCCCTGAGCCTGCTCGGCGGCATGGTCGTCCTGGCCCTGCTGTGGTGGTGCTGGTGCTGCTTCGCCTGGCTCGGCAACGTCGTCCGCGCCGACTCGGGCGCCATGTCCGCAGTGCTGGTGGCGGTGATGGCGGTCGTCCTGATCGTCTCCCTGACGGTGCCGGAGGTGTACGACGACGCCCCGGGCGGCCTCTACGCCCCCTTGCTGTTCGTCGCCTGCTACGGCGCGGTCCGCGGCCTCCACCTGGTCACCTACTGGCTCTCCGACCCCGCCGACACGGCCCTGCGCGCCACCCTGCGCCGCACGGCCCTGCTCTCGGTGCTCCCGCCCTTCACCCTGCTGCTCGTGGGCGCGGCCTTCGACGGCGCGACGCGGATCCTGATCTGGCTGGCCGCGGTGGTCATCGACTACGCGGGCATCTTCGTCACCGGCCGGTCCGGCTGGCGCGTGGCGTCCCCCGCCCACTTCTCCGAACGCCACGGTCTGATCGTCATCATCGCGCTGGGCGAGTCGATCGTCGCGATCGGCGTCGGGGTGACCGGCTACGCCGTCTCCGGCCCCGTCGTGATCGCGGCGGCCCTCGGCCTGCTGGTCTCCGCCGGGCTCTGGCGCCTGTACTTCCACGGCGTCAGCGAGCCGGCCGAACACCGCCTCGCCGAACGGACCGGCGACGACCGTACGGTCCTGGCCCGCGACACGTACACCTTCCTCCACCTGCCGCTGGTGGCCGGTGTCGTCATCACCGCCCTCGGTGTGAAGACGACCCTGCACCAGGTCGCCGACACGGGCCACTACGCCCTGTCCGAGCCCCTGCACGGCATGCCCGCCTGGGCGCTGGCCGGCGGCACGGGACTGTTCCTGCTCGGCTCCGCCGCGATCCTGCTGCGCACCACGGGCCGCCGTGCCCCGGCCCTGCTCACCGGCGGCATCCTCTGCCTGGCGGCAGGCCCCCTGACCGCCCTCGTCCCGGCGCTGGCCGCCCTGACGGCCCTGACCGCGACACTGACCACGGTCCTGGTCCTCCACGCCCGCACCACCCGGCCGGCGGGAGCCTGAAAAGCGGGGGCGCAGCCCTGGCTCTCCAGGGGCGCGGGGGCCCGACGCGCGCCGCGCCCACCCCGCTACGGCCCCGGTCGGCCGTCTCGACCCCGGCCCGGGCCCCTCGGTGGTGCCACCCACTCGACCCGCGCGCCCCCACGGCGGTGGCCCCGAAGGCCGGCGGGACTGGGCGCGGGGGTGCGGGTGCGGGCCCGGTGGGGGCTGGTCGCGCAGTTCCCCGCGCCCCTGAAAAGCCGGGGCCGCACCCCCGCTTTTCCCTCGCCGGTCACCCGCCCGGTCCTCCTCCCGTCGCCCTCGCGCCCCCCGGTCACCCCCGTGATCCCGGTCACTCCCGCCACCCCCGCGCCACCCACCCGCGCCCCACGGTCCCGGCCCCCGGTTCACCCCCCGCAGCCGCAGGCCAACGCCCCCTCGTGGTCCCGCCGGGGCGCCCTCCCGTCCACCCGCCCGTACGCACGTAGTAACGGAACCCTCACGCGGCGGTGAGGGTTCCGGGACGGTGCGCTGGGCCGGACGTGGTATCCGTGGAGTGTGGGAATCGTCCGGACACCCCCGGACGTTTGAACGATGGGATTCGCGGGCAACCCCGGCGCTCCCTTCTCCGAGGTCAGCCCGCCCGCGAAGAGGCGGCCGGGTATACCCGTCCCTGCCAATACGTATGCGTCGTGCGACCGGAAATCTTCCCCTCACGGGCTGATTTTTTGTTGATCGAGGGTGAGAAGGTCGCCCGATCGCCCTACCCTTCAGAGGGTGAACCAACTGATGTCCCGAGAGTCCGAGGCAGATCTGCCGGGGGAAGCCGAAACATCGCTCCCCGGCACGTTGCCGGAAGCCCTGCGTGCCGAACTCGTCGCCTTCCGCCGCGACTTGCACATGCACCCGGAGCTCGGCAACCAGGAGTTCCGCACGACCGCCGCGATCAAGGCCCGCCTGGAGAAGGCCGGCCTCAGCCCGCGCGTGCTCGACAGCGGCACCGGACTCATCTGTGACATCGGCGACTGGAACGGCACCGACAGCTCCGCGCTCGCCCTGCGCGCCGACATCGACGCCCTCCCCATCCCGGACACCAAGGTGGACTGCGACTACCGCTCCACCGTCCCCGACCGCGCCCACGCCTGCGGCCACGACGTGCACACCACCGTCGTCCTCGGCGCCGGCCTCGTCCTCGCCGACCTGCACCGCAAGGGCCGGCTGCCCCGCCCCGTCCGGCTGATCTTCCAGCCCGCCGAGGAGGTCCTGCCCGGCGGCGCCGCCGACGTCATCAGGACCGGCGCGCTCGACGGCGTCGGCCGCATCATCGCCGTGCACTGCGACCCGAGGGTCGACGCCGGCCTCATCGGCCTGCGCCACGGCCCCATCACCTCCGCCTGCGACCGGCTGGAGCTGTCCCTCGACGGGCCGGGCGGCCACACCGCGCGCCCCCACCTCACCACCGACCTCGTCACCGCCGCCGCCCGGGTCGTCACCGACGTCCCCGCGCTGGTCGCCCGCCGGTTCGACGCCCGCGCCGGGCTCGTCGTGACCTGGGGACGCATCGAGTCGGGCCACGCGCCGAACGTCATCCCGCAGCACGCGGAGCTCTCCGGCACCGTCCGCTGCCTGGACATCAACGCCTGGCGGCAGGCCCCCGACCTGATCCACGAGGCGGTCCAGGAGGTCGCGGTCATGCACCGCGCCAAGCCCGAGATCAACTACATCCGGGGCGTCCCGCCGGTCGTCAACGACCCCGTCGTCACCGAACTGCTGCACGACTCGATGGTCGCCCGCCGCGGCGCCAAGTCCGTCGAGGACACCGAGCAGAGTCTCGGCGGCGAGGACTTCTCCTGGTACCTGGAGCACGTTCCCGGCGCCATGGCCCGTCTGGGTGTCCGCCGTCCGGGCGACCTCACCGTCCGCGACCTCCACCAGGGTGACTTCGACGCCGACGAGCACGCCATCACCGTGGGCGTGGAACTCTTCACCGCGGCCGCCCTCCTGGACGCCCGCATGCGTGCTCTCGACCCCGCCGGTCTCTAGACACCCCTCCGCCACCCCTCCGGTTGCGCCCTGCCCACCCTCGCGGCAGCCTGGTGCGCGTGTCCGTGCGATCACCGTGCGGAGCGCGCACCTTCACGCTGACGTCACCCCTCGTACACGCACAGCGAGGGGCGGGAGAGGCACTGTGTCCGTGAGATCCCTTTCGATCCCATGGTTCACGAGGACGTAACGGCCACCGGCACGAATGGATAACGGCCGGTCGAAACCCCGTTCCCAGGAGGGTCTACGCGCGTTAATGTGCGCCGAACTGAGCACCCGGTCGCGGGGCTTTGCAGAAGATGGGGAACTTCAAGATGCGTCGGATTTCCAAACTGACCCGCGTCGCGGTGGGGGTCGCGTCGCTGGCGCTCGCCGCTACGGCCTGTGGCGGTACCAGCAGCGACAGCAGTGGCAGCGGCGGCGAGACCAGCAAGGGCGAAAAGGGTCTCGCGATCGCGTACGACATCGGCGGCAAGGGCGACCAGTCCTTCAACGACGCCGCCTTCGCGGGCCTGGAGAAGGCTCAGAAGGAATTCGGTTACAAGACCGCGGACATCGAGCCCACCGAGGGCGAGACGGACGCCGACAAGCAGCAGCGTCTGGAGTCCCTGGCCAAGCAGGGCTACAACCCGGTCATCGGTGTCGGCTTCGCCTACGGCCCGGCCATGGAGGCCGCGTCCAAGAAGTTCCCGAAGACGACCTTCGGCATCGTCGACTCGGTCGTCGAGGGTGACAACGTGGCGTCCCTCGTCTTCGCCGAGCAGGAGGCCTCGTACCTCGCCGGCGTCGCGGCGGCCAAGGCCACCAAGACCAACACCGTGGGCTTCGTGGGCGGCGTGGACATCCCGCTGATCCACAAGTTCGAGGCCGGCTACAAGCAGGGCGTCGAGGACACCAACCCGAAGGTCAAGGTCCTCTCGCAGTACCTGACCCAGACGGCCGAAGAGGGCGGCTTCTCCAGCCCCGACAAGGGCAAGGCCGCCGCCGAGGGCCAGATCGAGAAGAAGGCGGACGTGCTCTACGCCGCCGCCGGTCTCTCCGGCCAGGGTGTCATCGAGGCCGCCGCGCAGGCGAAGGTCTGGGCGATCGGCGTGGACTCCGACCAGTACAACCAGGAAGCCCTCGCCAAGTACAAGGACTACATCCTCACCTCCGCCCTGAAGGACGTCGGCGGCGCGGTCTACACCCTCGCCAAGTCCGTCGAGGACGGCAAGCCGCTCACCGGTGTCCAGACCTTCGACCTGAAGGTGGACGGCGTCGGCCTGGCCGACTCCAACCCGAAGATGGCGGAGATCGCCGGCCTGACCGACGCGGTCGCCAAGGCCAAGGAAGGCATCATCGACGGCTCGATCAAGGTGAAGACCGAGTAACGGTCGTCTCTCCGCGCGTGCGCACAGGCGGGGTGGGTGTACCTGTACACCCACCCCGCCTCACTTGTGTCCCCGGTCCCGCGCGGCGCCCCACAGGGGCGCGGGGAACTGCGCGACCAGCCACTACGCACCGGCGGCCGCGGCTTGCTCCGCACCACCCTCCACCTGGCGCCCCCGGGCCCCGGCCCACGTTGCGACACGGCCCCATAACAACGTGGTCCCCCAGGCTTCACCACAAGGGTCTACGCGCGTTACTCTGCGGCGAAAGCCATATAAGGCGCCGATGCTGTGAAGCACCACTGAGCAGTACCCCCCGGCGCTGTACGACAGGAGCACCACACATGCGCCGGGTTTCCCGCCTCGCGGTCGCAGGCGCAGCGACCGCCTCCCTCGCTCTCACCCTGGCCGCCTGCGGCGGTACGTCGACGGACGCCTCGTCCTCCGCCGACGCCAAGGGCGACAAGGGCCTCGCGATCGCCTACGACGTCGGCGGCAAGGGCGACCAGTCCTTCAACGACGCCGCGTTCGCCGGCCTGGAGAAGGCGAAGAAGGAGTTCGGCTACGACACCCAGGACATCGAGCCCACCGAGGGCGAGACGGACGCGGACAAGGAGCAGCGCCTTGCCTCCCTGGCCAAGCAGGGCTACAACCCGGTCGTCGGTGTGGGCTACGCGTACGCCACCGCCGTGAAGGCCGCCGCCGAGCAGTTCCCGGACACCACCTTCGGCATCGTGGACGACTCCACGGTCCAGCTGGACAACGTCGCGGACCTGGTCTTCTCCGAGGAGCAGGCCTCGTACCTCGCCGGTGTCGCGGCGGCCAGGTCCACGAAGACGAACACCGTCGGCTTCGTGGGCGGGGTGGACATCCCGCTGATCCACAAGTTCCAGGCGGGCTTCGAGCAGGGCGTCAAGGACACCAACCCCAAGGCGAAGGTGCTCACCCAGTACCTGACCCAGACGGCCGAGGAGGGCGGCTTCTCCAGCCCCGACAAGGGCAAGACGGCCGCCGAGGGCCAGATCGAGAAGAAGGCCGACGTCGTCTACGCGGCGGCCGGTCTGTCCGGCCAGGGCGTGATCGAGGCCGCCGCCGCGAACAAGGTCTGGGCGATCGGTGTCGACTCCGACCAGTACCGCCAGGAGGCCCTCGCGAAGTACAAGGACTCCATCCTGACCTCGGCGACGAAGGACGTCGCCAAGGCGGTGTACAACCTGGCGAAGTCGGTCGAGGACGGCAAGCCCGGGACCGGTATCGTCAGGGGCGATCTGAAGACCGGTGAGGTCGGCCTCGCCGACTCCCACCCGAAGTTCAAGAGCGACACCGAGCTCCAGGAGGCCATCACCACGGCCAAGGAGAAGATCATCAGCGGCGAGATCAAGGTCAAGACCGGCTGATCCAGCTGTACCACGAGCAGTCGCGCGACCCCGGGGTGTTCAGGCACTTCCGGAGTCGCCGGTAACCGCGGGGTTACGCGCGCTCAACGGGGTACGGGGAGTATCGCTCCCTGTACCCCGTTGTCTAAGCGGCCCCGGGGGCCCCGGGGTGTCGCCCCGGGTCTCCCGGCACCGCTTGGGCGTGTCGCCCGCTTCCGATGCCGTAGGGGCGCTACGCGCGTAGACGACCCCCTTTCCCAGGAGAGTGCGCCATCAACGCGTCCAGCAGCCCTCCGGCCGACGCCGCGGTCAACGAATCGGTGACCGCCGTCGAACTCGCCGGGATCACCAAGCGATTCCCCGGCGTCGTGGCCAACCACGACATCCACCTCACCGTGCGCAAGGGCACCGTCCACGCCCTCGTCGGGGAGAACGGGGCCGGCAAGTCCACCCTGATGAAGATCCTCTACGGCATGCAGAAGCCGGACGAGGGCACCATCGCGGTCGACGGCGAGCAGGTCTCGTTCTCCTCCCCGGCCGACGCCATCGCCCGTGGCATCGGCATGGTCCACCAGCACTTCATGCTCGCCGACAACCTCACGGTCCTGGAGAACGTGGTCCTCGGCAGCGAGAAGCTCCACGGCATCGGCGCCAAGGCCCGCCGCAAGATCAAGGAGATCTCCGAGCGCTACGGCTTCGGCGTGCGCCCGGACGTCCTGGTCGAGGAGCTGGGCGTCGCCGAGCGCCAGCGCGTGGAGATCCTCAAGGTCCTCTACCGCGGCGCCCGCACCCTGATCCTGGACGAGCCGACCGCCGTCCTGGTTCCCCAGGAGGTCGACTCCCTCTTCGCCAACCTGCGCGAACTCAAGGCGCAGGGCCTGGCGGTCATCTTCATCTCGCACAAGCTGGGCGAGGTGCTGTCGGTCGCCGACGAGATCACCGTCATCCGGCGCGGTACGACCGTCGGTACGGCCGTCCCCGCCGAGACCACCCCGCGCCAGCTCGCCGAGCTGATGGTCGGCAGCGAGCTGCCCACCCCGGAGACGGCCGAGTCCACGGTCACCGACCGGCCGGTCCTCACCGTCAAGGACCTCCGCCTGGAGGCCGTCGGCGGCAAGGCCCTGCTCGACGACATCACCTTCACCATCCACGCGGGCGAGGTCCTCGGCCTCGCCGGTGTCGAGGGCAACGGCCAGACCGAACTGGTCGACGCGCTGATCGGCCTGAAGTCCGCCGACTCGGGCACGATCTCGCTCGCCGACGACGAGATCACCGCCTGGCCCACCCGCAGGCGCCGTGAGCAGGGCGTCGGCTACATCCCCGAGGACCGCCACCGGCACGGTCTGCTGCTGGAGGCCCCCCTCTGGGAGAACCGTATCCTCGGCCATGTGACCGAGCGGCCCAACGCCAAGGGCGTCTGGCTCGACCCGAAGGCCGCCCAGGAGGACACCCGCCGGATCGTCACCGAGTACGACGTCCGCACCCCCGGCATCGACGTCACCGCCGCCTCCCTCTCCGGCGGCAACCAGCAGAAGCTGATCGTCGGCCGCGAGATGAGCCACAAGCCGCGCTTCCTGATCGCCGCCCACCCCACCCGCGGTGTGGACGTCGGCGCGCAGGCCCAGATCTGGGACCAGATCCGCGAGGCCCGCCGCGAGGGCCTGGCCGTCCTGCTGATCTCCGCCGACCTGGACGAGCTGATCGGCCTGTCCGACACGCTCCGGGTGATCTACAACGGCAAGCTGGTCGCCGACGCCGACCCCGCCACCATCACCCCCGAGGAGCTGGGCTCGGCCATGACCGGTGCCGCCACCGGCCACCTCGCATCCGAAGAGACCCCCGAGACCTCGGCGGACACGTCCGAGTCTGAGGAAGACGAGGCCCGCTGATGAAGAAGTTCGACAAGGAGCGCGTGCTCCTCGCGGTGGCCGGACCGGTCCTCGCGCTGGCCGTGGCCTTCGTGCTGACCGCGATCGTGCTCCTGGCCTCCGGCAAGAACCCGGTCGAGCCGTTCACGATCATGTTCGAGCAGGCCACGTTCTCCGACATCCAGGTCCGGATCATCAACCAGGCCTCGCTGTACTACGTCGCGGCCCTCGCGGTGGCCATCGGCTTCCGGATGAACCTGTTCAACATCGGTGTCGACGGCCAGTACCTGCTCGGCGCCATGATGGCCGCGATCGTCGGCGCCCACGTCGACCTGCCCGCGGCCCTGCAGATCCCGCTGCTGATGCTCACGGCGATCCTCACCGGCGCCTTCTGGGCCGGCATCGTCGGCGTCCTCAAGGTCACCCGCGGCGTCAGCGAGGTCGTCGCGTCGATCATGCTGAACGCGATCGCCACCTCCGTCATCGGCTACCTCTGGCTGCCGAACGTCTTCGGCGTCAAGGTCGGCAACAACAACACCACCGGCGAGATGGCCGAGTCCGGCTGGGTCCCCGGCATCGACATGGGCGCGGCCGGCGAGATCTACGGCCTGGTGCTGCTCGCCGTCCTGCTCGGCGTCGGCTACTGGATCGTCATCAACCGCACCCGCTTCGGCTTCGACCTGCGCGCCTCCGGCGCCTCGGAGTCCGCCGCCGCGGCCAGCGGTGTCGACCCCAAGCGCATGGTCCTCACCGCCATGCTGATCTCCGGCGGCGTCGCGGGCCTCGCGGGCCTGCCGATCCTGCTCGGCGACACCCACACGTACAGCCTGAACTTCCCCACCGGGATCGGCTTCCTCGGCATCGGCATCGCCCTGCTCGGCCGCAACAGCCCCGTCGGCATCGCCTTCGCCGCCCTGCTGTGGGCCTGGCTCGACAAGGCGTCCCCGGAGCTGGACTTCCACGGCTACGACAAGGAGATCGCGGTCATCATGCAGGGCCTGATCGTGCTCTCGGTCGTCGTCTCCTACGAGACCGTGCGCGAGTGGGGCCTGCGCCGCCAGCAGCGCCGGGTCGGCGCCGAACTGGCCGCGGGCCACGTCCTCGGCGGTCCCGACGCGGACGCCTCCGACAACCACAACGTCAAGAAGGAGGTGTCGGGCCGATGACCACGAGCACCACCGCGACCGACCTCAACCAGCCCTCGCTGGAGCCGACCGCCCCCACCGGGCGCAAGATGTCGCTGCCCGTGCTGCTGCTGGTCATCGCCGGCGTCCTGGCACTCACCTCGATCGTCCGCATCATCACCGGCGCCGACGGCATCACCAACGTCAGTCAGATGTCCACCGCGCTGGAGCTGGCCGTCCCGATCGGCCTGGCCGGTCTCGGCGGCCTGTGGGCCGAGCGCGCGGGCGTCGTCAACATCGGCCTCGAAGGCATGATGATCCTCGGCACCTGGTTCGGTGCCTGGGCCGGCTTCCAGTGGGGCCCGTGGACCGGTGTCCTGGTCGGCATCATCGGCGGCTGCGTCGGCGGTCTGCTGCACGCCTTCGTCACCGTCACCTTCAACGTCAACCACATCGTCTCCGGTGTGGCCATCAACATCCTCGCCCTCGGCGCCACCCGCTACCTCGCGCCCCTCGCCTTCGAGGGCCACCAGGGCGGCTCCGCCAAGCAGTCCCCGCCGGTCGACGCCCTCGGCGACTTCACGGTGCCCGGACTCTCCGACGCGCTCCAGACCCTCAACGAGAAGGGCTGGTTCTTCGTCTCCGACCTCGCCGGCCTGCTCGGCGGCCTCGTCACCAACGTCTCCTGGCTGACCCTGCTCGCCGTCGCGCTGATCCCCGCCACCTGGTGGATCCTGTGGCGCAGCGCCTTCGGTCTGCGCCTGCGCTCCTGCGGCGAGAACCCGATCGCCGCCGAGTCCCTCGGCGTCAACGTCTACAAGTACAAGTACCTCGCCGTGATCATCTCCGGCGGCCTGGCCGGCCTCGGCGGAGCCTTCCTCTCCATCGTCGCCAACCCGTTCTACCTGGAGGGCCAGACCAGCGGCCGCGGTTACATCGGTCTCGCCGCGATGATCTTCGGCAACTGGATGCCGGGCGGCCTCGCCCTCGGCGCCGGCCTCTTCGGCTACACCGACAGCCTCAACCTGCGCGGCGGCTCCGAGAACGTCCACGCCCTGCTGCTGCTCGGCGCGCTGCTCCTGGTCATCGGAGCGATCTGGCAGGCCGTCCGCAAGAAGTACGTCCCGGCCGCGATCACCTTCGTGATCGGCGCCCTGGTCTACGCCTGGTACGCGACCACCAACGAGGTCCCGAACCAGGTCGTCGCCGCCACGCCGTACGTCATCACCCTGATCGTCCTCGCGCTCTCGGCCCAGCGGCTGCGGATGCCGAAGGCGGACGGCCTGCCGTACCGGAAGGGACAGGGCAAGTGACCGCCGTCGACTGGGCCCGGCTGCGCACGGTGGCCCGGGACGCCATGTCCCGGGCGTACGCCCCGTACTCCGGCTTCCCGGTCGGCGTGGCCGCCCTCGTCGACGACGGCCGGATCGTCTCCGGCTGCAACGTCGAGAACGCCAGTTACGGCCTCGGTCTGTGCGCGGAGTGCGGCCTGGTCTCCGAGCTGCAGAACAGCGGCGGCGGCCGGCTCACCCACTTCACCTGCGTGGACGGCAAGGGCGACATCCTCGTCCCGTGCGGCCGCTGCCGGCAGCTGCTCTACGAGTTCGGCGGCGCGGACCTGCTGCTGGAGACCCCGGCGGGCATCCTGCCGCTCTCGGAGATGCTGCCCCAGGCCTTCGGCCCGGACCATCTCACCAAGTAACTCCTGTGCGGCCCCCCTGAGTTGCTCAGGGGGGCCGCACACTTTCTGCAGAACCTCGGAAGGAAAGCCATGACGAAGCCGACCACGTTGTCGATGGACGCCATCTCGGTCATCCGCACCAAGCGGGACCGCGGCGAACTCAGCGACGAGCAGATCGACTGGGTCATCGACGCGTACACCCGCGGCGAGGTCGCCGACTACCAGATGGCCGCCCTCAACATGGCGATCCTCCTCAACGGCATGGACCGCCGGGAGATCGCCCGCTGGACCGCCGCCATGATCGCCTCCGGCGAGCGCATGGACTTCTCGTCCCTGTCCCGCCCCACCGCCGACAAGCACTCCACGGGCGGCGTCGGAGACAAGATCACCCTCCCGCTCGCCCCCCTGGTGGCGGCCTGCGGCGCGGCCGTCCCCCAGCTCTCCGGCCGCGGCCTCGGCCACACCGGCGGCACCCTCGACAAGCTGGAGTCCATCCCCGGCTGGCGCGCCCTGCTGTCCAACGAGGAGATGCTGAACGTCCTGGACGAGGTCGGCGCGGTCATCTGCGCCGCGGGCGACGGTCTGGCCCCGGCGGACAAGAAGCTCTACGCGCTCCGCGACGTCACCGGCACGGTCGAGGCCATCCCGCTGATCGCCTCCTCGATCATGTCCAAGAAGATCGCCGAGGGCACCGGCTCGCTGGTCCTGGACGTGAAGGTGGGCACGGGAGCCTTCATGAAGACGCTGGAGGACGCCCGTGAGCTGGCCTCCACGATGGTGGGCCTCGGCACCGACCACGGCGTGAAGACGGTCGCGCTGCTGACGGACATGTCGACCCCGCTCGGCCTGACGGCGGGCAACGCCCTGGAGGTCCGCGAGTCGGTCGAGGTCCTCGCGGGCGGCGGCCCGGCGGACGTCGTCGAACTCACCGTCGCCCTGGCCCGCGAGATGCTCGACGCGGCCGGTGTGAAGGACGCCGACCCGGCGAAGGCGCTGGCCGACGGCTCGGCGATGGACGCCTGGCGCCGCATGATCGCGGCCCAGGGCGGCGACCCCGACGCCCCGCTCCCGACCTCGCGCGAGCAGCACGTGGTGAAGGCGACCGCCTCCGGCGTCCTGACCCGCCTCGACGCCTACGACATCGGCATCGCCGCCTGGCGCCTCGGTGCCGGACGCGCCCGCAAGGAGGACCCGGTGCAGGCCGCCGCCGGCGTCGAGCTGCACGCCAAGCCCGGCGACACGGTCACCGAGGGCCAGCCCCTGCTGACCCTGCACACCGACACGCCCGAGCGCTTCGACTACGCCCTGGAGGCCGTCGCGGGCTCGTACGACATCGGCGCCCCCGGTACCGCCTACGAGCCGACGCCGATCGTGCTGGACCGCATCGCCTGAGAGGGCCGTGCCCCACGGATCAGGGCAGGCCACGGCGGGTGTGGTCGCCTCCGCGATGAGTTCCGGGACTCCCCCCGGTCTACCGGTCGTGGACGCGACGACACCCGCCGTACTCGTACTGCCAGGCCCTCTCACCCGGGACGAGGTGCCTCGGCTCTGTGCCGAGGTACGCGCACGACTGGAGAGGACCCGGGGCGGGACCGTGGTGTGCGACGTCGCCGGTATCGGCCCGCCGGGCCTGGCCGCCGTCGACGTTCTGGCCCGGATGCAGCTCACCGCACGGCGGGCCGGGGGCCGGATACGGCTGCGGGACCCCGCCCCCGCGCTGGGCGCGCTACTGCGACTGGTCGGGCTTGCCTTCGAGATGGAGGGGCAGGCCGAAGAGGGGGAACCAGCGGGCGGTGTCCAGGAAGCAGTGGAATCCGGCGATCCGGCCCTCTGAGATCTCCAGCGCCTGCACCGCCCACGCGGTGTACCCGCCGCTGTCGGGGTCCGGCTTGTACTGCGCGAAGCCCGGCAGGCCGTTGACCTCGACGGGCACCAGGTGCGAGCCGGCGCAGGCCGCGCCGAGCGTCGTCATGAACCCGGTGATGTCGCCCGTGCCGGTCAGCCAGAGGTCGAACGGCGGCATCGTCATGACCGCGTCCTCGTGCAGCAGGGCCGTCAGCGCCGCCATGTCGTACCCCTCGAAGGCGGCCACATAGCGGTCGAGCAGCTTGCGCTGCTCCTCGTCCAGCGGGTCGGAGACATCGGCCGCCGCGACCTGCCCGTCGCCCTCGGCGAGGGTCGCGCGGGCCCGCTGCAGGGCGCTGTTCACCGAGGCGACGGACGTGTCGAGCAGCTCGGCGACCTCGCTCGCCTTCCAGGCCAGCACCTCACGCAGGATGAGCACGGCCCGCTGCTTCGACGGCAGCTTCTGCAGTGCGGCGACGAACGCCAGCCGTACCGACTCCTTCGCGACGGCGGCCTCCGCCGGGTCGTCGGTCGTCGGCAGCACCCGGGCGTCCGGCACCGGCTCCAGCCAGGTGTTGTCGGGGCGGGGGGAGAGGGCGGCCTGGGCCAGGGGCGTGGAGTCGGTGAGATCCATGGGCCGGGCCCTCTTGTTCCCCGCGGTCAGCATGTCCAGGCACACGTTGGTGGCGATCCGGTACAGCCAGGACCGCAGGGACGAGCGGCCCTCGAACTTCTCGTAGCTCCGCCAGGCGCGGATCATCGTGTCCTGCACGGCGTCCTCCGCCTCGAAGGACGAGCCCAGCATCCGATAGCAGTACCCGGTCAGCTCGACCCGGTGCTTCTCCAACCGGACATCGAGCTCCGCCGTCGCCGTCGCCGTACCGTCACCCATGGCCAACCCACCCCTGTGGCATCCCTGTGCGTACCAACACCTCGGAAGCTACCGCAGCCCACTGACAATGGCCTGGGGAAGGGAGGAAGGGGCAGGTCACAGGGGTGCGGGGCCGTTCGCGAGGGTCCGCGCGGAACCGTCGCGCGGCCCCGTCGGGTCAGCGGGCCGGGGTCAGCAGGCCGGGGTCAGCGCGCGCCGGGCGCGGGCCGCGCGGGTGCCCACCACCGTGATGCCCACGACCCCCAGCACCGCCAGCAGGCCGAGGGCGACCGTGCCGCCCCAGCCCCCCGCGTGGAAGGCGATCGCGCCCAGCGTGCTGCCCGCGCTGGAGCCCACGTAGTACGCGGACTGGTACAGCGCCGACGCCTGGGCGCGGCCCTCCTTCGCGGTGTGGCTGACCGCCGACGACGCGGCGGCGTGGCCCGCGAAGAATCCGGCCGTGATGAGGACCAGCCCCAGCAGCACCATCGGCAGGGAGTCGGACAGCGAGACCAGCAGCCCGGCGGCCGTCGTGGCGCCCGCCAGGTACAGGGTGCCGCGCCGGCCCAGCCGGCCGACCAGCTTCCCGGCGGTCGACGCCGACACCGTGCCCACCAGGTAGACCAGGAAGATCGAGCCGATGACGCCCTGGGGCAGCGAGAAGGGTTCCCCGGCGAGGCGGTAGCCGATGACCGTGTAGACGCCGCCGAAGACCGTCATGAACAGGGCACCGATGGCGTACAGCCGCCGCAGCAGCGGGTTCGCGAGGTGCGCGCGGACCGTGCGGGCCAGCACCGCCGGCCGCAGCGACCCCGCCACGAAGTGCTTCGGCGCCGGGAGCAGCAGCCGGAAGGCCACCGCGCAGCCCACGGCGATCACCCCGAGCACCCCGAGCGCGACCCGCCAGCCCCACTCCTGCGCGACCCAGCCGGTGACGACACGGCCGCTCATCCCGCCGACGCTGTTGCCGGCGACGAAGAGACCGATCGCCGTGATGAGGGCCTTGGGGCGGACCTCCTCCGCGAGGTACGCGGTCGCGGAGGCCGGCACCCCGGCCAGCGCCGCGCCCTGCACGGCCCGCAGCACCACCAGGGCGCCGAGCGAGGGCGCGAAGGGGATCAGCAGTCCGACCGTCACCGCGACCACCAGCGAGGCCGTCATCACCGTGCGCCGCCCGAACCGCTCGGACAGCGCGCTCATCGGCAGCACGAACAGGGCCAGCGCCCCGGTCGCCGCCGACACCGTCCAGCTCGCCGCGCTCGCCGTGCTCGCGAAGCCGTCCGAGATCAGCGGCAGCAGAGCCTGCGTGGAGTACAGCAGGGCGAAGGTCGCGACGCCCGCGAGGAACAGCGCCAGGCTCATCCGGCGGTAGCCGGGCCCGCCCGGGGCCACTCGGGTGTCGACGGCGGACGGGGAGGAGGCGGTGGGGGAGGAGGCGGCGGGGGCGACGGCTGAGACGGCGCCCACGGTGGTGGACGCCCCGGTACTTGCGGAAGGCATGCCTCGAAACTACGTACGCCGCCGTTCATCCGTCCAATGCATGGAACCGCCATAATCGTTCCCGTGATGCATCAGCAGAGGTCAGAGCCGCGCCTGTCACCGTCCGGTGACACAGAAGACATCGAGAGCATCGAGGACATCGTCCTGCGGCTCGCCCCCCGGCTCGCCTACTTCGCCGGAGTCGCCCGCACCGAGCACGTCACCAGGGCCGCGCGCGAGATGCGTGTCCCGCAGTCGACGCTGTCGCGGGCGATGGTCCGCCTCGAACAGGACCTGGGCGTCGACCTGTTCGCCCGCCGGGGGCGCACGGTCTCCCTCACCCACGCCGGGCGCACCTTCCACGCCTCCGTCGAGCGCGCCCTCGCCGAGATCGAGCGCGCCGCCGACGAGGTCCGCGCGGACGCCGACCCCGCCACCGGCAAGGTCGCCTTCGGCTTTCTGCACACCATGGGCGCCGAGACCGTCCCCGGCCTGCTGCAGGCCTTCCGCGCCGAGCACCCCCGCGTCCGCTTCAGCCTCGTCCAGAACTACGGCGAGGCCATGCTCGAACGTCTGCGCGCCGGCGAACTCGACCTCTGCCTCACGTCCCCCGTCCCGGACGCTCCCGACCTGGTGGCCCGCCGCCTCGACGAACAGAAGCTCCGGCTCGTCGTCCCGGCCGACCACCGCCTCGCTGCCCGCAAACGCGTCCGCCTCTCCGAGGCCGCCGACGAAACCTTCGTCACCCTGGAGCCCGGCTACGGCATGCGCCGCATCACCGACGACCTCTGCGAGGCGGCCGGCTTCAAGCCGCGCATCGCCTTCGAGGGGGAGGAGGCGGAGACGCTGCGGGGCCTGGTGGCGGCGGGCCTGGGCGTGGCACTCCTGCCTCCCCCGGCCGTCCCCCGGCCGGGCGTGGTGGAACTGACGGTGACGGCCCCGCGCGCGGCCAGGGAGATCGGTGTCGCCTGGCTCGACGGCCACCCCGATACACCCCCGGTGGCGGCCTTCAAGAAGTTCCTGCTCTCCAGAAGGGGCAACCTGCTGCCCAGCTGAGCCCCAGCAGAGTCAGGGGCGCGGGGAACGGCGCGAGAAACCCCACCGGACCCGCGGCCGCCCCACGAACCTCAGACACCCCTGTGCGAGCGAGCCCCCCCGAAGCCGGAGGCAAGAGGCATCCGCAGCCCCAGCGGCGGCGGAGCGGCGAGCGCGTCCTCCACCGGCCGGGCGAACGCCCTCCCGAACAGCACCCCCATCACGAAGTCCGCGGCCAGCGCGTGCACCTCGTCCCGGTACTGGGTCAACCCGTGCCGGTCCGCGTGCACTTCGAACCGGCAGATGTCGGGGTTCGTCTTCTTCGCCCGCGCCGCGAACCGGAACGACAGCTCGGGATCCACCCGCTCGTCGTTCGTCCCGTGCACGATCAGCACCCGCCGCCCCGACAACTGCTTCACCGGTTCGGGCGGTGCCGCCACGTCCTCCTCGGGCAGCCAGGGGGCGATGGCCAGCACCGAGTTGACGGCCTCGTGCCCGCCCGCGTGCAGTGCCGCCCGCGCCCCCATGTGGAGCCCGGCCAGACACACCGGCACGTCCCCGTACCGCCGCACGACCTCGTCCACCGCCCACTCGGCATCCCGCGCGAGCCGCGCCTCCGTACCGTTCCAGCCCCGGTAGCGGTAGTGCACGACATGGGCCGCCAGCCCCTCCGTACGGCCCGCGCGGGCGAGCCGGCGGCCGAGGGCGCGCACGGAGGCCGTGGCCAGCACGGGGGAGGGTCTGCGGGTGGATGCCTCGTCACCGGCCGGGAGAAGGAGGACCACCCCGCCGACCGTGCTCGGCTCCGGGCCGATCGTCCGCCCAAGTCGGGGCGTACGGACCGGCATTGCTTGCTGCGCCATGACAGAACAGTGTCAGAAGAGAGGGTGTACGCCACCCGTCCTGTGGGTCACCGTTACGTATCGACGCGATCATCCGACAGGCGCTCTACGCGCGTAGGAGGTATCGTACGAAAATGACGAACCAGAACGACCCGACCGGTACCACCCCGGATCCGGACCAGATCCGCCGGGCGCCCAAGGTTCTGCTGCACGACCACCTCGACGGCGGCCTGCGCCCCGGAACCATCGTCGAACTCGCCCGCGACAGCGGGTACGCCCACCTCCCCGAGACCGACGCCGACCGGCTCGGCGCCTGGTTCCGTGAGGCCGCCGACTCCGGCTCGCTGGAGCGGTACCTGGAGACCTTCTCCCACACGGTCGGCGTCATGCAGACCCGTGAGGCGCTCGTCCGGGTCGCCGCCGAGTGCGCGGAGGACCTCGCGGCCGACGGCGTCGTCTACGCCGAGGTCCGTTACGCCCCCGAGCAGCACCTCGAAGCCGGGCTCGGTCTCGAAGAGGTCGTCGAAGCCGTCAACGAGGGCTTCCGCGAGGGCGAGCGCCGGGCCCGGGCCGACGGCCGGCGCATCCGGGTCGGCGCGCTGCTCACCGCCATGCGCCACGCGGCCCGCTCCCTGGAGATCGCCGAACTCGCCAACCGCTACCGCGACCTCGGTGTGGTCGGTTTCGACATCGCGGGCGCCGAGGCCGGCTACCCGCCCACCCGGCACCTCGACGCCTTCGAGTACCTCAAGCGCGAGAACAACCACTTCACGATCCACGCCGGTGAGGCGTTCGGACTGCCCTCCATCTGGCAGGCGTTGCAGTGGTGCGGCGCCGACCGGCTCGGCCACGGCGTCCGCATCATCGACGACATCCAGGTCCACGAGGACGGCTCCGTGAAGCTCGGGCGCCTCGCCTCCTACGTCCGTGACAAGCGCATCCCGCTGGAGCTGTGCCCCAGTTCCAACCTCCAGACCGGCGCCGCCCGTTCGTACGCCGAGCACCCCATCGGGCTGCTGCGGCGACTGCACTTCCGGGCCACCGTGAACACGGACAACCGCCTGATGTCGTTCACGAGCATGAGCCGTGAATTCGAGCACCTTGTCGACGCATTCGGTTACACGCTCGACGACATGCAGTGGTTCTCGGTCAATGCTATGAAGTCAGCATTCATTCCTTTCGATGAACGACTAGCCATGATCAATGACGTGATCAAGCCCGGGTACGCCGAGTTGAAATCCGAATGGCTGTTCCGGCAGACGGCCTCCACCAGCGGTTCTGTCGAAGAACGGGACTGAGCGGCGACTTCGGGGAGCGGTCGTGTCCACGGCGACGCGGCCGCTTTCCGATGTTTGCCTCCGGCGGGACTTTGGTGTTTACGTTTCGGCACCGCTCACCACCCGTCAAACGCATTCCAAGGACGCATTCAACATGAAGCAGTCTGCTGCCAAGACCCTCGGTGTCGCCGTCGTCGGTGCCGCCATCGCCGCTGCGGGCGCGGGTGCCGCGAACGCCGCCCCGAGCGCGCCGGTCGCCCCCGAGGCCTCCCAGGCCCTCGGTACCGTCACCCAGGCGCTGCCCGTGGAGAACGTCACGAAGGCGCTGCCGACCGCCGCCGGTGCCCTCGCCCAGGGCCAGAGCGCGCTCGGCGCCGGCCTGGAGGCGGCCCAGCCCGCCGCCGCCAACGTCCTGGCCGAGGGTCCCACCGCCCCCGTCGCCGGACTGCTCGGCGGCCTCCCCGTCGGCCAGGCCCTCCCCACCAAGGGCCTCGGCGTCAACGGACTGCCCCTCGGCGGCGCCTGAGCCGCACCACGGCACCGGCACGGGGCGCATCCCTGCGGGGTGCGCCCCGTCGGCGCCCGCGACACCGGCCCGGCGGCTCACGGTCGTACGCGTCACCAGGCCGCGCGCGCCTTGCCCTCCGCGGGGAAGAGTACCCACAGCGCTATGTAGAGAAGGAACTGCGGGCCCGGAAGCAGGCACGACAGCAGGAAGATCACGCGCATCGTGGTCGCGGACGTGCCGTAGCGCCGTGCCAGCGCGGCACAGACTCCGCCGATCATGCGGCCTTCGGTGGGGCGGGCAAGGCGGCTCATGAGGGCTCCTTCGTCGGTGTAGGACACCGGCCCACGGGCCGGCGGTGGGGCGGGGCCTCCACCGGCCACCGCTCTCTTCTCCACACCTTCGACGCTACGGTGACGAAGCGGACGAAGCGTCCCTCTACGGAGCCATCCCGACCCTGGGAATCGTCGGGGTCCGACCCTGAGGCATCTCCTCGGGGCGCGGCCGCGTCTCGCCCAGCCGGGTCCGTGCCCTGCGCCGCAGCGCCGACCTGAGCACCGGAACCACCGCGAGATGGGCGAGGCCGACGCCGACCGAGTTCAGCAGGATCGAGTCGATGTCGACGACCTGCCCCGGCACCCCGGTCTGCAGCAGCTCGATGGCCAGCGACAACAGCGCCCCGGCCGCCACCGACCGGGCCAGCGACGCCAGCGGCGACCCGGCCAGCCTGCCGTGCGCCAGCGGCAGCAGGACGCCCAGGGGAGCGAGGAGGGCCAGCCCTTCACCGATCCGGTGGGCCGCCTCCGGCCACCCCAGGGCCAGATCGGCTCTGATCCCGGCGAACGGCCGCAGATTCGCGGGACTCATCCAGGTGACGTCCAGCGGACGCAGCGTGATCCAGGCAACGACCGCGAGATGCACGGCGAGGAGAACACCCCCCGCCGCACGGACACGGATCCCGGCGCTACCGCCGTTCGTACCTTGAGGCTGCACGCCCCCCAAGACGCGGCCCCCGGCACGATCGGTTGCAGGATCTTTCGCGAGGGGCTCAGGAACCCCCGACCTCCGTCGACGGCGGATTGCCCTCTCCCGGGGCCGACTGGGTCTCCGGAGCGCATTCGTAGCGGCGCAGCGTCTCGGCGCTCGTGCTGCCGAGGACCACCGAACCGTTGTCGCCGGCGGCCGCCGAGTCCGCGAAGGTGCAGACGATCTGGGCGAGGGCGAACCGGGGGAGGGCGTCGGGCGCGGTGGACAGCCGCAGGGCGTCCTCGGGGTCGCCCGGCGCGGGCCCCGACACCGTGAGACCGGGCGGGACGGCGGTGCCGTAGCCGGCCTCGTCCTCTATGGCGCTCGGGTCGGCGGACAGGGCGTCCAGCAGGCCCTGGGCGACGACGGCGCGCCGCCGGGCCTCCTCCGTGCCCCCGGCGACCTCCACCGAGCGATTGACCCGCACGAGCGCCCCGGAGCACAGGAGGAACACCTCCACCGGCAGACCGGAGGGCGTCGTCTGGGTGGTGACGTCCGTCGCCGACAGCTCGCACGGCACCATCGAGGGCGCCGGGCCGAAGTCCGTCGGCACCTGGGTGGCCCGGATGCCGCAGCCGGCCAGCAGCCCGGCCAGCGCTCCGGTGGCGGCCAGGACCCGTACGCCGCGCGCGCGTGCGGCCCCTCCCCGTACCTCTGGCACTCGCACGCCCCGCGTTCCCCCGTACTCCCGTCGCCGGGTCGTTCGTATCGTCACTGACCGGCCCCCTCGGGGCCCTGCGGGCCGCCGTCGGCCCGGCCGCCGTCCCGCTCGTCCGCGAGCAGCGAGGCCGCGTCGCGGGGCAGGCGCAGGGTGAAGACCGCGCCGCCCTCGGGGGAGTTCGCGGCGGTGATGTCGCCGCCGTGGATGTGGGCGTTCTCCAGGGCGATGGACAGGCCGAGGCCGCTGCCCTCGGAGCGGGGGCGGGAGGCGCTCGCCTTGTAGAAGCGGTCGAAGACGTGCGGGAGGACGTCCTCGGGGATGCCCGGGCCGTGGTCCCGTACCTCGATCAGCAGGTCCGCGTCGTCCGCGTCGCCCTCGCGGACCCGGACGCGCACCGGCGAGCCGCCGTGCTTGAGCGCGTTGCCGATCAGGTTCGCCAGGATCACGTCCAGGCGGCGCGGGTCGAGCTTGATGATGATGCCGCGCTCGGCGTCGAGGTCCACCGCGTCCAGCCAGGCGCGGGCGTCGATGCAGGCGGTGATCTGGTCGGCGATGTCGACGTCGTCGAGGACGAGACGGGCCGTGCCCGCGTCGAAGCGGGTGACCTCCATCAGGTTCTCCACCAGGGTGTTGAGACGCTGGGTCTCGCTGACGACGAGCCGTACCGCCGGTTCGATCATGGGGTCCAGGCTGCCCGTGTCGGCGTCCAGCTCCTCCTCCAGCACCTCCGTGACGGCGGTGATCGCCGTCAGCGGTGTGCGGAGTTCGTGGGACATGTCGGCGACGAAGCGCCGGGACGCCTCCTCGCGGGCGCTCATGTCGTCGACCTTCTTCTCCAGCGACTCCGCCGCGAGGTTGAACGTGCGGGAGAGGTCGGCCAGTTCGTCCGTGCCGGAGACCCGCAGCCGGGTGTCGAGCTTGCCCTCGCCGAGCCGCCGGGCGGCGACACCGAGGCGCTGCACCGGCTTCAGCACGGTCGTCGCGGCGGCCTGCGCGAGCAGCGCCGAACCGATCAGCGACAGACCCGTGGCGATCCCGAGCGACCAGGCCAGCGAGTTGAGGTCCTTCGCCTCCTCCGCGAGCGACTTGCGCATGTACCCCGTCGGCCCGCCGCCGATCATCTTCGCGCCGCCCACCAGATACGGGGTGTCGCCGTCGATGACCCGCTGCCAGTACACGTGGTACGCGTGCTTGTTGCCGGAGGTGATCTTCTGCCGCTTGTCGACGGCCTTGCGCAGGGACGCCGGCACGTCCTCCAGCGAGAAACCGGTGAGCGCGTTGTCGGTCGAGGCCCCGGTCACCGTCCGGCCGTCGGCGTCCTCGGCGACCAGCAGCACGCTGGAACGCTCGCCGCCGTCCGCCATCCTCCGGGCCGCGAGGCGCAGTTGGTCCTGCGTCGGATTCGGGCGCAGCGTGCTCACATGGCTCTGCATCTCCCGCTCGAAGTCGTTGAGCGCCGCGTCCTGCGCGCGCGTCTGCACGGCCTCGCGGTTGAGCCAGTACGCGATGCCGGACGCCGACACGGCGGCCGTGAGCGCCACCAGACCGAAGACGACCACCAGGCGCAGACGCAGACTGGTGAACCGGATCCGGGACTGCATCTTCCTGCGAGCCGCGGCCCAGCCGCGGATCCCCCCCGAAGCCTTCGTCACTGAGGAGTGTCCAACCGGTAGCCCACGCCGCGCACGGTACGGATCAGCGTCGGCGAGGACGGCACGTCCTCGACCTTGGCGCGCAGCCGCTGCACACACGCGTCCACCAGACGCGAGTCGCCCAGGTAGTCGTGCTCCCACACGAGACGCAGCAACTGCTGCCGGGACAGCGCCTGTCCGGGGCGGCGGCTCAGCTCCAGCAGCAGCCGCAGCTCGGTGGGTGTCAGCTGGAGGTCCTCGCCGTTCTTCGTCACGGTCATCGCCGCGCGGTCGATCACGAGGGAGCCGAAGGTCGCCGCGTCGTTGGCCTCGCGCTCGCCGCGCCGCAGCACCGCGCGGATACGGGCGTCCAGCACCCGCCCCTGCACGGGCTTGACCACGTAGTCGTCCGCGCCCGACTCCAGGCCCACCACGACGTCGATGTCGTCGCTGCGCGCCGTGAGCAGGATGATTGGCAGCTGGTCGGTGCGCCGGATGCGCCGGCACACCTCGAAGCCGTCGATCCCAGGCAGCATCACGTCCAAAACGATCAGATCAGGCCGCTGTTCGCGCAGCAGCTTGAGGCCATCCTCGCCGGTGGCGGCGGTGGCGACACGGTGCCCCTGGCGCGTCAGTGAGAGCTCCAGGGCCGTGCGGATGGCGTCGTCGTCCTCGATCAGCAACAGGGAAGGCACGGGCTCATTCTGGCCCATGGCATGGCGCCGAATCGACCGTTGGAGCGCTCCCACCCGACACCCGCACACGATCGTGCCGTTCGCGTAGCCGTACGACTCTTTTCTGTGATCGTCCTGTCCCCTGACTGGGCCCCGCCCCTGTGACAGCTCTGTGACAGTCGGCGGACACGGCGATGAAGGTGGACGGGCAATCTTTTCGGCACAGGCAAGGAAACACCGCCCGGCAGCACGGGGGGGCGGAGCCGGGGAGTACGAAGAAGCACCACGGCACAGCATCACAACCGGAAGTCCACGACGGGGGGCGCGAGATGAACACGCTGCACAGCACCAGCACTAGCGCAGTTGTCACGCGGCTCCACGACGTCGTCCGGAACACGGAGAAGTCCGGTGCCGTGAGCGGGCGGGGGTGCGCTCGCGGCACCGGGCGTCAGCACACCACGTTCATGTCGGTGGTTGACGCGCACGTGGGGGGAAGCACCACGGGGGTCACGGGGGTCACCCACGGGGGAACGGGGACCGCGTACGGGGAGGGCACGGGGGAGCGCCGGTCTGTGTCGGAGGCGGAGTTCACCGCCTACGTCCAGGAGCGTCGTGCCTCCCTGTACGCAACCGCCTACCACCTGACCGGAGACCGCTACGAGGCCGAGGACCTGCTGCAGAGCGCGCTGTTCTCGACCTACCGGGCCTGGGACCGGATCAGTGACAAGGCCGCGGTCGGGGGATACCTCCGCCGCACCATGACCAATCTGCACATCAGCGCGTGGCGCCGCCGCAAGCTGAACGAGTACCCGACCGAGGAACTGCCGGAGACCGCCGGTGACACGGACGCGATGCGCGGCACCGAACTGCGCGCCGTCCTGTGGCAGGCGCTCGCCCGGCTCCCCGAACTCCAGCGGACGATGCTGGTCCTGCGCTACTACGAGGGCCGCACCGACCCGGAGATCGCGGAGATCCTCGACATCAGTGTCGGCACGGTGAAGTCGAGCATCTGGCGGTCGCTCCGCCGGCTGCGCGAGGACGAGGTCCTCAGCTTCGGCCGTGACGAGGAGGAGTCCTTCGGGGAGCTTGTCGCCTGAAGGTCGGCGGGGGGAAGTAGGTAACGGGGGAAAAGCGGGGGGAGCACGGGGGAGACGAGGGACGTCACGGAGGCGCGGGGGGAGCGCCGACGTGACGGCCGGGGGGTGACCGGCGGGGTCCGGGGGGGGACCACGACGGTGCAACGGGGGAAGCACGGGGGAACACGGGGGAAGGCGGGACTGGAGGGCCGGGGGGTCCGTCCAGTCCCGTTTTCATGTGTGCCCGCTGCCCGCTGCTCGGGCCCGCCGTCCCGGTTCTGCCGTCCCGGTTCCGGCGACCGGGGGCCGGGCCTCAGGCCGTGGCTGCCGCGCCTCGGCCCGCGGCGGCCGCCGACAGACGCCCCAGGGCCTCGTCCCGGTCGCAGGGATGGGCGCCCAACTCCGTCTGCCGGGCCACGATCGAGCGCTCCAGACGCATCAGCCGCCAGCCCCGCCGCAACAGGAACGGCACCGACTTGCGGCCCTCGCGCAGATCGCGCAGGAAGCGGCGGCGGAACGTCTTCACCGCGCCGCGGGACAGGCACAGTGCGTCCGCCAGCAGGCCCAGTTCACGGCAGCGCCCGACGATCTCGGCGGCGAAGATGCCCTCGGCGATGAACACCGGCGTCGGCCCGATGCTCAGCGCCTCCGCGCCGGTCCGCGCGCTGAGCGAGATGTCGTACGCCGGCACGGTCGTACGGCCCGTGCGGCACAGTTCCTCGATCGCGGCGACGGCGGCGTCCGCGTCCCACGACAGCGGGTGATCCCAGTCGATGTCCGTACTGCCCGCCACCTGCGGCAGTGTCGGGTCGTCACCCTCCTTGTAGAAGTCGTCCAGCCGCAGCACGGGCAGGCCGGAGCGGGCGGCGAGGAGGGACTTGCCTGAGCCGGACGGACCGGTCAGCAGGACGACCCGGGTCGGTATCGGAGGATGCGAACTCACGAGAGTCCAGTGTGAGGCATCGCGCGGCTCCCGCCGAGTCGGCGGGTCGCCCTTGGAGCGCACATCACACCTCAACTACCGTTCGTGTCTCTATGATTACTTTCCGAAACGGAAACGTACAGGACAAGGTGGCACCGCTGATGGCTCGACTCTCGGCTCCCCAGACCCCCGACGCCCGGCGCCTGCTGCTGGCCGTCACCACCGCGGGGCTCGCGCTCGGCGCGGGCGCCGGTACGGCCGCGGCGGCGGACGGCGCCGCACCGGTCGTCGACGTGCTGCGCACCCGGCCCACCTCGCTCGGCCAGGTCGACCCGCAGGCGGGCCTGCAGGCCCTCACCGGGACCGTCGGTTACGTCACCGGCCCGGTGGCGGGCCTCAAGCCCAACCCGCTGGCGGGCACGGGCGTCGACCCGCTCGACAACGGGGTGGGCACGCAGTTGGCTGACTTCCAGCCGCTGACGTCCACCGCCCTGACCGGGCCGGTGGCGCAGGCGCCGTCGATCGGGAGCATTCCGGTGCTCGGGCAGGTGGTGGGCGGGCTGCGCTGAGCGCCCGTTGAGCAGCCCGTGACGAGCGCGGGGAACCGCGGGGCCGGACCGGACGGATCGCGCCGTCCCGAGGCTCCCGCGGTTCCCCGCGTCCCGGATCAGTAGGCGGAGCCCGAGGCGCCCAGCGACCCCGTCGGGTGCCAGACCGTCTTGGTCTCCAGGAACGCCGTCATACGCTCCAGGCCGGGCGTGGCCGACCAGTCGTCCACAGGCTGTGGACGCAGGATGCGCTTGAGGTTGTCGGCCGCCGCGATCTCCAGCTCCTTCGCCAGCACCTCGTCCGCGCCGGCCAGGTCGATCGCGTTGACGTCCTGATGGGCGGCCAGCGGCGCCGCGATCTCCGCCGTACGGCCGGAGAGGACGTTGACGACACCGCCGGGGACGTCGGAGGTGGCCAGCACCTCGCCGAGCGACAGCGCCGGGAGGGGGGACCGCTCGCTCGCGATCACGACCGCCGTGTTGCCGGTCGCGATCACCGGGGCCAGGACGGAGACCAGGCCCAGGAAGCTCGACTCCTGGGGTGCCAGGACCGTCACCACGCCCGTCGGCTCGGGGGAGGAGAGGTTGAAGTACGGGCCCGCCACCGGGTTTCCGCCGCCGACGACCTGGGCGATCTTGTCGGTCCAGCCCGCGTACCAGACCCAGCGGTCGATCGTCGCCTCCACCTGGGCGGCGGCCTTCGACTTCGACAGGCCCTCGGCTTCGGCGACCTCGTGCACGAACTGGCCCTTGCGGCCCTCCAGCATCTCGGCGACGCGGTAGAGGATCTGGCCCCGGTTGTACGCCGTCGCGCCGGACCAGCCGCCGAACGCCTTGCGGGCGGCGACCACCGCGTCACGGGCGTCCTTGCGGGAGGAGAGCGGTGCGTTCGCCAGCCACTTGCCCTTTGCGTCGGTCACCTCGTACACCCGGCCGCTCTCGGAACGCGGGAACTTCCCGCCGACGTACAGCTTGTAGGTCTTGAAAACAGACAGGCGGTCAGACATCGAGGTACGCCTCCAGGCCGTGGCGGCCGCCCTCGCGGCCGAAGCCCGACTCCTTGTAGCCGCCGAACGGCGACGTCGGGTCGAACTTGTTGAACGTGTTGGACCAGACGACGCCCGCGCGCAGCTTGTTCGCGACGGCCAGGATCCGGGAGCCCTTCTCGGTCCAGATGCCCGCCGAGAGGCCGTACTGGGTGTTGTTGGCCTTGGCGACGGCCTCGTCCGGGGTGCGGAAGGTGAGCACGGACAGGACCGGGCCGAAGATCTCGTCCCGCGCGATGGTGTGCGCCTGGGTGACGTTCGTGAACAGCGTCGGGGCGAACCAGTAGCCCGCGGAGGGCAGTTCGCAGGCCGGGGACCAGCGCTCGGCGCCCTCGGCCTCGCCGCGCTCGACGAGCGAGGTGATCCGGGTGAGCTGCTCCTCGGAGTTGATCGCCCCGATGTCCGTGTTCTTGTCGAGGGGGTCGCCGAGGCGGAGGGTGGAGAGCCTGCGCTTGAGGGAGTCCAGCAGTTCGTCCTGGATCGACTCCTGGACCAGCAGGCGGCTGCCCGCGCAGCAGACCTGGCCCTGGTTGAAGAAGATGCCGGTCACGATGCCCTCGACGGCCTGGTCGATCGGGGCGTCGTCGAAGACGATGTTCGCCCCCTTGCCGCCCAGTTCGAGCGTGACCTTCTTGCGGGTGCCCGCGACCGTCCGCGCGATCTGTTTGCCGACCGCCGTGGAGCCGGTGAAGGCGACCTTGTTCACGTCCGGGTGCGCGACGAGGGCCGCGCCCGTGTCGCCGTAGCCGGGAAGGATGTTGACGACACCCTTGGGCAGGCCCGCCTGGCGGCAGATGTCCGCGAAGAACAGCGCCGAGAGGGGGGTCGTCTCGGCGGGCTTCAGGACCACCGTGTTGCCGGTGGCCAGCGCCGGGGCGATCTTCCAGGCCAGCATCAGCAGCGGGAAGTTCCAGGGGATGACCTGGCCCGCCACGCCGAGGGGGCGGGGGTTCGCGCCGTAACCGGCGTGGTCGAGCTTGTCGGCCCAGCCCGCGTAGTAGAAGAAGTGCGCGGCGACCAAGGGGAGGTCGGCGTCCCGCGTCTCCTTGATGGGCTTGCCGTTGTCCAGGGTCTCCAGGACGGCCAGTTCGCGGCTGCGCTCCTGGACGATGCGGGCGATGCGGAAGAGGTACTTCGCGCGCTCCGCGCCGGGGAGGGCCGACCACTTCTCGAAGGCTCTGCGGGCGGCCTGTACGGCGCGGTCCACGTCCGCCTCGCCCGCGCGGGCGATCTCGGAGAGGACCTCCTCGGAGGAGGGGCTGACCGTCTTGAAGACCTTGCCGTCGGCGGCCTCGGTGAACTCGCCGTCGATGAACAGGCCGTAGGAGGGGGCGATGTCGACGACCGCCCGGGACTCGGGGGCCGGTGCGTACTCGAATGCGGAAGCCATGGGGATCAGTCCACCGTCACGTAGTCGGGGCCGGAGTAGCGGCCGGTGGCCAGCTTCTGGCGCTGCATCAGCAGGTCGTTGAGGAGCGAGGACGCGCCGAAGCGGAACCAGTGGTTGTCCAGCCAGTCCTCGCCCGCGGTCTCGTTGACCAGGACGAGGAACTTGATCGCGTCCTTGGTGGTGCGGATGCCGCCGGCGGGCTTCACGCCGACCTGGACACCGGTCTGGGCGCGGAAGTCGCGGACGGCCTCCAGCATGAGGAGGGTGTTGGCGGGGGTGGCGTTCACCGCGACCTTGCCGGTCGAGGTCTTGATGAAGTCCGCGCCCGCGAGCATGCCGAGCCAGCTGGCGCGGCGGATGTTGTCGTAGGTCGAGAGCTCGCCGGTCTCGAAGATGACCTTGAGCCGGGCCGAGGAGCCGCAGGCCTCCTTCACGGCGGTGATCTCGTCGTGGACCTTGAGGTAGTTCCCGGCGAGGAACGCGCCCCGGTCGATGACCATGTCGATCTCGTCGGCCCCGGCGGAGACGGCCTCGTGGACGTCGGCCAGCTTCACGGCGAGGGCGGCGCGACCGGCCGGGAAGGCGGTGGCGACGGAGGCGACCTTGACGGTGGAGCCGGCGACGGCGGCCTTGGCCGTGGGCACCATGTCCGGATAGACACAGACGGCGGCCGTGGCGGGGGTCGTGCGGTCGCCCGGGTCGGGGAGGACCGCCTTGGCGCCGAGGGACCGGACCTTGCCCGGGGTGTCCGCGCCTTCCAGGGTCGTCAGATCGACCATGGAGATGGCCAGGTCGATGGCGTACGCCTTGGCGGTCGTCTTGATGGAACGGGTGCCGAGGGAGGCGGCACGCGCCTCCAGGCCGACCGGGTCGACGCCGGGCAGCCCGTGGAGGAAGCGGCGCAGCGTGCTGTCGGACGCGGTGACGTCGGCGATGGGGGCACCTCCCACGCGTTCAGCAGTGGGGGAGTGGGGTGCAGCTGTGGACATGGTCACCAGACGAGCATATCTACGCGCGTAGCAGGTGTACAGCCCCCGGATTGATTGCCGGCGCCCGGGACCCCGGGCGACCGCCGCCCGCGCCGGGTGGCGAAGCCCGGTGCGAACGGCGGCCGCCCGGTCGCGCGCTGCTCCGTGCTCCCGCGCACGCCCGCGCCCTCCCGCGCGGCGCGGGCCGGGTGGGCTGCGAACAGTTCCGGAGCGTCGGGCAGAATCGGACGTATGAGCACCTCGGATCAATCGTCGCCCGAGCCGGAACGCACCTCGGCGGCTCGTGAGCGCGCGGAGACCGGCACGGCCTCGGAGACCCCGAAGGCCGCGCAGGCTCCGGCGACGGCGGCGGCGCCCGCCTCGAAGCCCGCCAAGCCCGTGTACCGGGACCGGGTCTACCGCTCGCCCGCCGGACTGACGGGCGGGGTGTTGCTGCTCGGGCTGATGGCCTGGCTCGGCGGGGACGCGGTGCTGTCCGGGGAGGGGCGTACGCCCTGGCTGGCGCTGGCGTCCCTGCTGGTGGCCGTCCCCTTGGTGGTCGCGTTCTCGGTGCGGCCCGCCGTGTTCGCCAACGACGACCGGCTGCGGGTGCGCAACCCGTTCCGGGTGATCGAGCTGCCGTGGGCGAGTGTCGTGTCCCTGCGCTCCGGCTACACCAACGAGGTGATCGACACGAGCGGCGCCAAGTACCAGCTCTGGGCGATCCCCGTCTCGCTGCGCGGCCGCAAGAAGGCCGCCCGGCACCAGGCCCGGGAGGCGCACCGGGCCGCCAAGGGCGGGGCCAGGGGTGGGGGCGCGGGCGCTGACGCGGGGCGCACCGCCCCGGCCGGGCGGCCGATGCGGGCGGAGACCGACCAGGTCATGGCCGATCTGCGGGAGCTGTGCGAGGCACGCGCGAAGGCGCTCGGGTCCCAGGGGGAGCCGAGCGTGCGGTGGGCCTGGGAGATCGCGGGTCCCGCGGTGGCGGGTGCCGTGCTGCTGCTGGTGCTGATCGCGGTCGGGTGACGGGACTGGGCGGCGGGCCTTCCGGCCGTGGCTGACGGCAACCGTGACCGTGACGGTGACGGCGACTGTGGGCCGGGGTCGGTGGTTGCGGGGTGGGCGGCGATGTCGTCGGCCTCGGAGGCGGGGCTCGGTGCACTCGTCCTGAGGGGTTGGTGCTCGTGCTGATCGCGGTTGGGTGACGGGGCCGCGCGGCGGGCCTTCCGGCCGTGGCTGACGGCAACGGTGACGGTGACGGCGACTGTGGGCCGGGGCCGGTGGTTGCGGCCCGGGCGTAGGGCGGTGTCGTCCGGCCCGGGGCGGGGCTCGGTGTGCTCGTCGTGGAACGGGCTCGTGGGGTGTGACCGGGGTCCGGGGTGGGCGCTTGCCGGATCAGGCCCAGACATCTGTTCTATGGTGGCTGGAAACGCGCCGGACCAGACGTCCGGGAAGCATGCGACGGCCAACACCCGGCGGATCCGGGTGTGTTGGTCCGGAACATGCCCGTGCGTCCCGCCTTCACAGCCCTGTCCGCTTGGATCGCGTCGGATCGCGCGCGGCGAACGGCGTATCGACGACGGCGGCGGAGTGTCCACGAGACGATGACCACGAACCTTGAGCCCCGGCCGCAGGCCGGGCCCGCAGCGCCGCGCGCGCTGCCCGCGACCGCCGTGCCCGAGGGCTGCGTCGCCTGGAGCGGGGACAAACTGCAGGCATGGGCGCGGACCCGGCCGCCCGTGTGGGTGCCGGCCAGGACCCGCCCCCTGCACCTGCTCGCCGTGGTCCCGGGCGGCCTCGTCGTCGGCTTCTGGCTGGCGAACTTCGCGGAGGTGCCCGCCGCACTCGCCGTACTGGTACCCCTGCAACTGGTGTGGACCCTGGTCAGGCCCGAGGTCGTACGGGTCTCGGCGCCCCTGCTCACGCTCCTGCTGGCCTGGGAGGGGGAGACGCACGACGTGCCGACCCTGCTGGGCCTCATCGCCCTGACCTTCACCTGGGCCGCGGCCGAGATCCGGCTGAGCAAGGGGCGGCTGCAGCGGCAGTGGGCCGTGGCTGCCGCCGCGGGAGCGTCCGCCACCGTGCCGGACGGGGCGGGGCCGGTGCGCCGCGGCCGGTTCCTCACGGGGTTCGGGCTCGTGCTGGCCCTCCTCGGGGCGGGGCTGCTCGCCCTCGCCTCCGGCCGGGAGGTCCTCACCGACCGGGACGCCGTCACGCTCGTCGGCTGGTTCGTCGTCGGCTGGGGGCTCACCTCGCTGCTCTCCGGCCGGCTGGGGCGCCGCCGGGCCGCCGCGCTGCGGGGCGCCCCCGTGCCGGTGCTGCGGGTGCTGGTGCGCGACGGCGCCGACGGGGACGCCGAGGTCTTCGCCGCCGACGACGTGCAGGCGCTGCGCCCGCTGTTCACCGTCGCCACCGAGGAGTGGTACGACGACAGCGACGAGGAGTCGGACGAGTCCGACGAGTCCGAGGAGCGCGTCGGGCGGGAGGCGCGGGACGAACTCCTCGACGCGATCGACGATGCCGACGATGACGACGAGGAGCCCGGAGTCCTGCGGGAGGCCGTGCTGTACGGGCCGCCCCACGACGGCGCCGAGGTCGTGATCGTCAGCGCGCCGGAGCGGCCCGCCGCGCCGGAGCGGCCGGACGGGTCGCAGGGGCAGCCGGACCTGCGGAAGCCGGACGAGCGGGACGACGTGGACGTGGCCGGGGGAGTGGGCGGTTCGGCGGCGGACCTGGTCGTCGAGTCCTCCAGCGGCCCGGTACGTCCGCTGACCGAGCGTGCCGTACGGCGCCGGGCCGCCGCGCAGCGGGCCGGGGAGCGGCGGCACGCGGTCCACGAGGAACTGCGCGCCGAGGCGGCCACCCGGAGCCTGGAGCGGCTGCGCGAGGAGCCGCAGCCGGTACGGCGCTGGCGGGCGGGGTGGGCCGACTGGACCACCGCCCTCCTGACGGCCGTCGTGATCGCCGCCGTCGGGCTGTACCCGGACGGAACGGCACGGTACGTCGTCGGCGGTCCGGTCGGCCTCGTCGGCGTCCTGACGCTGCCGCAGCTGCTGGTCTGGCGCATCAGGGCCGACCGCACGGGCCTGTGGCTGAGCGGCTGGCGCCGGACCCGGCACATCGCGTGGGACGACCTGGCGGCGGTCCGGTGCGCCGGGGCCGTGCTGACGGTCGACAGCCACGACGAGTCGTTCACGTCCTGGTCCGTCCGGTCGGAACGCTGGCGCCGGCTGGAGCGAGCACTGCGCGTGGTCCACCCCTACGAGCGGACCGCGGCCGAGATCACCGCCATGTGGCAGGAGCCCGCGCTGCGGCCCGACGGTGAGTACCGGCGCCGGGGGACGCCGCTGTGGCCGCTGGGCCTGGCGCTGGCCGTGGCGTGGGCGGCGGTGCTGGTGCTGGTCCCGTAGGGGGGAGCGGTCAGATGCCCGCGGCCGCCGACAGGTCCCTCTTGATCCCGGCCAGCAGGTCCGCCGCCTTCGCGCGGGCCGCCGGGAGGCCGGCGTGGTCGGCCACCGGCACCACGACCTCCAGGTAGCACTTGAGCTTGGGCTCGGTGCCGCTCGGGCGGACGATCACACGGGCGCCGTCGAGGGTGTAGCGCAGGCCGTCCGTGGGCGGGAGCCGGTCCGTGCCCCGGGTGAGGTCCTCGGCCGTGGTGACGGCCAGGCCCGCCAGGGCCGTCGGGGGCCGCTCACGGAGCCGCTCCATGGCGCGCGCGATGACCGACAGGTCCTCGACCCGGACCGAGAGCTGGTCGGTGGCGTGCAGACCGTGCTCGACGGCGATGTCGTCCAGCAGGTCGAGGAGGGTGCGGCCCTCCTCCTTCAGCCGCGAGGCGAGTTCCGTGATGAGCAGGGCCGCGGTGATGCCGTCCTTGTCCCGGACGCCCTCGGGGTCGACGCAGTAGCCGAGGGCCTCCTCGTAGCCGTAGCGCAGGCCCTCGACGCGGGCGATCCACTTGAAGCCGGTGAGGGTCTCCTCGTAGGGGAGGCCCGCCTTCTCGGCGATCCGGCCGAGGAGCGAGGAGGAGACGATCGACTCGGCGAACGTGCCCCGCACCCCGCGCGCGACCAGGTGGGCGGCGAGCAGCGCGCCCACCTCGTCGCCGCGCAGCATCCGCCAGTCGGCACCGTCCCGCACCGCCGCGGCGCAGCGGTCGGCGTCCGGGTCGTTCGCGACGATCAGGTCGGGGTCCGTCTCACGGGCCTTCGCGAACGCGAGGTCCATCGCGCCGGGCTCCTCCGGATTGGGGAACGCGACCGTCGGGAAGTCAGGGTCCGGCTCCGCCTGCTCGGCGACGAGGACGGGCTCCGGGAAGCCGGCCCGGGCGAAGGCCGCGAGCAGGGTGTCCTTGCCGACGCCGTGCATGGCCGTGTAGACCGTGCGGGCGGTGCGCGGGGAACCGGGCGAGAGGACCGCGTCCGTACGGGCCAGATAGGCGTCCAGGACACCGTCGTCGAGGGTGTCCCAGCCCGCGTCGGGGCGGGGGACGTCGTCGAGGGAGCGTACGGCGTCGATCTCGGCCGCGATCCCGGCGTCGGCCGGGGGCACGATCTGGGAACCGTCGCCGAGGTAGACCTTGTAGCCGTTGTCGCGGGGCGGGTTGTGGCTGGCGGTGACCTCCACGCCCGCGACCGCGCCCAGGTGCCTTATGGCGAACGCCAGGACGGGCGTGGGCAGGGGGCGGGGGAGGACGGCCGCGCGCAGGCCCGCGCCGGTCATCACCGCGGCGGTGTCGCGGGCGAAGTCGGCGGACTTGTGGCGGGCGTCGTAGCCGATGACGACGAGGCCGCCGCCCGCGCCCTGCCGGTTCAGGTACGCGGCGAGGCCCGCGGCGGCGCGGATGACGACCGAGCGGTTCATGCGCATGGGGCCGGCGCCCAGTTCGCCGCGGAGGCCGGCGGTGCCGAACTGGAGGGTGCCGGAGAAACGGGCGGTCAGCTCCGCCGTGTCCGCCGCGTCGATCAGCGCGCCGAGCTCGGCCCGGGTCTCCGGGTCGGGGTCCTCGGCCAGCCACGCCTTGGCGCGGGCGATCAGGTCGTCGTGCACGGGGGTCAACCTCTCGTTCTTTGTTTGTGGATGCGTCGAGATGTGTTGAGGGGGCGGGGGCGGGGGTGCGTGTTCGGGTGCGGGTGCGTGGGGCTTCTCGCGCAGTTCCCCGCGCCCCTAAAAGCATCAGGCCCCTGCGGGCCTGAAAGACCACGGCCCTGCGGGCTTGAAGGACCACGGTCCTGCGGGCCTGAAAAGCATGGGGCGCAGCCCTTGCTTTTCAGGGGCGCGGGGAACTGCGCGACCAGCCCCCACTCACCCGCACCCGACAACACACCCCGCCCGGCGGAGCCCTGCCGCTACAGCCGGTTCAGGACCTGGGTCAGCAGCGCGCCCATGCGGGTCGCCGAGTCGCGGCCCGCCTGGAGGACCTCCTCGTGGTTCAGGGGCTCGCCCGTCATGCCGGCCGCCAGGTTGGTCACCAGGGAGATGCCCAGGATCTCGGCGCCCGCCTCGCGCGCGGCGATGGCCTCCAGGACCGTGGACATGCCGACCAGGTCCGCGCCGATCACGCGGGCCATCCGGATCTCCGCCGGGGTCTCGTAGTGCGGGCCCGTGAACTGCGCGTAGACGCCCTCCTCCAGCGAGGGGTCGATCTCCTTGCACAGGGCGCGCAGGCGCGGGGAGTACAGATCCGTGAGGTCGACGAAGTTCGCGCCGACGATCGGCGAGGTCGCCGTCAGGTTGAGGTGGTCGCTGATCAGCACCGGCTGGCCGGGGCGCATGCCCTCGCGCAGACCGCCGCAGCCGTTGGTGAGGACGACCGTCTTCACCCCGGCCGCGACGGCGGTACGGACGCCGTGCGCGACGGCGGCGACACCGCGGCCCTCGTAGTAGTGCGTGCGGCCCAGGAAGACGAGCGCGCGCTTGCCACCGATCCGGTACGAGCGGACCTTGCCGCCGTGGCCCTCCACCGCCGG
Organism: Streptomyces sp. VNUA24; assembly: GCF_029167005.1. Taxonomy (NCBI): domain Bacteria; kingdom Bacillati; phylum Actinomycetota; class Actinomycetes; order Kitasatosporales; family Streptomycetaceae; genus Streptomyces; species Streptomyces sp. VNUA24. The sequence goes on along the minus strand of NZ_CP119143.1, from coordinate 4,458,806 downwards.
CGGCGGGAAGCCGGGCAGGTCGGTGACCTGGAACTCGGCCTCGGGGGCGCCCAGCGCGTCCACGGCCGGGGCCCAGCCGGAGCCCATCACAAGCGCGACGTCGTGGGTCTCGGCGCCCGTCAGCTCGCGCAGGCGCGCGGCAGCGGCGTCGGCGGCGGCGTACGGGTCGCCCTGGATGTCGTCCGGAAGAAGAGATGCGTTCACGCGTCGAGGGTATCCGGTTTGGGCCTACGCGCGTAGATGACGAGGCGCACCGGATCGGGATCGTTGCCTTGTCGTTTCCAACGGCGCGGCCGGGCGCGCGGCGGCCCCGCACGCCCCGCCCCGCGCCCTCAGCAGGGGCGTTTGCGCAGTTCCATCACGTAGTCGTGGGGTGCGCCGGCCGACTCGGCCGCGTCCGCCACCTCGCCGAGGTAGCGGGCCGAGGGTAGCCCGCCCTCGTAGCCGTTGAGGACGTAGACCCAGGCCGGCTCCTCGCCGTCCAGGGTGTGGACGCGGACCCGCATCCGGCGGTATATGTCCAGGCCGACGCCGACCCAGCGGTCCATCGCGTCCTCGTCCATGGGGGCGATGTCGTACAGCGCCACGAAGACCTGGGAGCGCGGTGCCTCCACGACCGTGGCCAGCGCGCCCTCCCAGCCCATGTGCTCGCCGCCGAAGGTCAGCCGCCAGTCGTTCAGCCAGCCGGTGGCGCGCAGCGGGGAGTGGGGTGCCCGGCGGGACATCAGGCGCGAGTCCAGGTTGCCGGCGTAGGCGGCGTAGAGCGACATGGGGGAGAGGGTACGGGAGCGCTCCGCTTGGGGGGCCGGGCGCCTATTGAGGTGGGGGTGCCTGTTGTGTCGCGGGTGCGGGTGCGTTGTGGCTGGTCGCGCAGTTCCCCGCACCCCTTACGGGGCGGCACGCACCCCGACTCGTTGGTGCCCGTGCTCGTGCGGGAGAATGGGGCATGTGACTCGGATCGTGATCATCGGTGGCGGACCCGGCGGCTATGAGGCGGCGCTGGTGGCCGCGCAGCTCGGCGCGGAGGTGACCGTCGTTGACTGCGACGGTCTGGGCGGGGCGTCGGTGCTGACCGACTGCGTGCCGTCGAAGACCCTGATCGCGACGGCCGAGGTGATGACCACCTTCGACTCCTCCTACGAGGAGCTGGGCATCATCGTCGCCGACGACACCCCGTACATCGACACGCCCGCGCGTGTCGTCGGGGTCGACCTCGGCAAGGTCAACCGGCGTGTGAAGCGGCTCGCGCTGGCGCAGTCGCACGACATCACGGCCTCCGTGACACGCGCCGGCGCGCGGGTGATGCGCGGGCGCGGGCGGCTCCAGGGGCAGCAGGATCTCGACGGGTCGCGCAAGGTCGTGGTGCGCGCCGCCGACGGGTCGGAGGAGACGCTCACCGCCGACGCGGTGCTCATCGCCACCGGCGCCCATCCGCGTGAGGTGCCCGACGCCCAGCCCGACGGCGAGCGCATCCTCACCTGGACGCAGGTCTACGACCTGGACGAACTGCCCGAAGAGCTGATCGTCGTCGGGTCCGGTGTGACCGGTGCCGAGTTCGCCGGCGCCTACCAGGCGCTCGGGTCCCGCGTCACCCTCGTCTCCAGCCGCGACCGCGTCCTGCCGGGCGAGGACCCGGACGCCGCCGCCGTCCTGGAGGACGTGTTCCGCCGGCGCGGTATGAACGTCATGGCGCGCTCCCGGGCCCAGTCCGCCAAGCGGGTGGGCGACCGGGTCGAGGTGACGCTCGCGGACGGCCGGGTCATCAGCGGCTCGCACTGTCTGATGGCCGTCGGCGCCATCCCCAACAGCGCGGGCATGGGCCTGGAGGAGGCCGGCGTCAAGGTCAAGGAGTCCGGGCACATCTGGACCGACAAGGTCTCCCGGACGAGTGCGCCGGGCGTGTACGCCGCCGGTGACGTGACCGGCGTCTTCGCGCTCGCCTCCGTGGCCGCCATGCAGGGCCGTATCGCCATGTACCACTTCCTCGGCGACGCGGTGGCCCCGCTGAACCTGAAGACCGTCTCGTCCAACGTCTTCACCGACCCCGAGATCGCCACCGTCGGCTACACCCAGGCCGACCTGGACAGCGGGGCCATCGAGGCCGTCGGGGTGAAGCTGCCGCTGCTGCGCAACCCGCGCGCCAAGATGCAGGGCATCCGGGACGGCTTCGTCAAGATCTTCTGCCGGCCGGGCACCGGCATCGTCGTGGGCGGTGTCGTGGTCGCCCCGCGCGCCTCCGAGCTGATCCACCCCATCTCGATCGCGGTCGACAACAACCTGACCGTCGAACAGATCGCGAACGCGTTCACCGTGTACCCGTCCCTGTCGGGTTCGATCGCCGAGGTGGCGCGCCAGCTCCACACGCGCAAGGCGGGCGAGGGCGTCTGACGGTCCGTCGCACCGGTGGTGCGGCGGTTGAGTGACGGGCTGCGTGACGGGCTGTGTGACGGGCTGCGTGGCGGGTCGTGGGGCCGGTCCCGTGACCGGCCGTGTGGTCTGTTCCGTCCCGGATGGCCCCTATATCACTTCTCGCACCACCCTGCGAACAACTTCTGCTATTCGGCGCAAACTGCTGAAAGCAGATGGTCGTTGGCGTTACTGTCAGTTTCGTGTTCGCTGCAGAACGTCGTCAATTGATCCTCGAAATGGTGCGGGCCAACGGAGCCGTGTCGCTCCGTGAGCTCGCCCGCGTCGTCCAGACCTCCGAAGTGACCGTACGGCGGGACGTGCGCGCTCTGGAGGCAGAAGGACTCCTCGACCGCCGGCACGGCGGTGCGGTACTGCCGGGCGGGTTCACGCGGGAGTCCGGCTTTCCGCAGAAATCTCATCTCGCGACCGCCGAGAAGACGGCCATCGCCGACCTCGCCGCGAGCTTCGTCGAAGAGGGCGAGGCCATCGTGGTCGGGGCGGGGACCACCACGCAGGAGCTGGCACGCCGGCTCGCGCGGGTCCCCGGGCTGACCGTCGTCACCAACTCCCTGCTGGTGGCACAGGCGCTGGCCCATGCCAACCGGGTGGAGGTCGTGATGACCGGCGGGACCCTGCGCGGTTCCAACTACGCCCTGGTCGGCTCCGGCGCCGAGCAGTCCCTCCAGGGGCTGCGCGTCTCCAAGGCATTCCTCTCCGGGAGCGGACTGACCGCCGAGCGCGGCCTGTCCACGTCCAACATGCTGTCGGCGTCCGTCGACCGCGCACTGGTCCAGGCCGCCGCCGAGGTCGTCGTCCTCGCCGATCACACCAAGCTCGGCACCGACACGATGTTCCAGACGGTGCCGACCGATGTGATCACCAGGCTGGTCACCGACGACCCGCCCGGCCACGACGACCGCGCGGTCACCGAACTGCAGGCCCTGGCGGACCAGGGCGTGCAGATCTCCGTGGCCGGGGCGGCGGCCGGCGGCGGCACGGGAGGCGATCCCGTTCCGGCGCGCCCCTCGCGGCGTGACGTGCCGCTGCCGGGACCCCGCCGCAACCAGGTCCACGGCACCGCGCCCCAACTGCGCACCGCCACGGTCCTGGGGGACCAGCCGCCGGTCGGTGAGCGGGAGCGGGAGCGCGCGGCCCGGGTCGCGGACCTGCGGCGCCGGTAGCCGCGTCAGCAGCCGCGCCGCTGTGGGCGGACCTGCGGGCGGGGCGTGCCGTGTGGCCGTACGCCGACCGGTCGTCCACGTCGGCGGGTCGCTTCTCAGGCGTGTCGGCGGCTACGGGCGCAGGCCGCGCAGGGTCAGGGTCAGCAGGCGGTCGGCCAGCCCCGGATCGTCCGGGGTCTCCTCGGCCGCCAGCGCGATCGCGTGGGTGAGCTGGAGCAGGTCGCCGATCGCCACGTCGTCCCGTACGGCGTGGGCGTCCTGCGCTCGCCGCAGCAGGGCGGTGCCCGCCTCCCGGATCGGCGCGCAGCACCGGGCCAGGTCCGAGATGTTCTCGTCCGCGGCGCGGGAGTCCGCGTACGAGACCGTCATCAGGGCCTGGGCCAGACCACGGTATTCGCCCGCACGGGTGATGACGTCGCGCAGCCACGCGACCAGGGCGGCGCAGGGCTGGGGCGCTTCGAGGTGTGTCCGGGCGCGGGCCAGCAGATCGCCCACGGCCTCCTCGAAGACCGCGCTCAGCAGGGCCTGGCGGTTGGGGAAGTGGCGGTAGAGAGTACCGATGCCGACGTCCGCGCGGCGGGCGATGTCCTCCAGCGAGGCGCCGGTGCCATGGGCCGCGAACGCGAGGCGTGCCTCGGTGAGCAGACGGGCGTGGTTGCGGCGGGCGTCCGCGCGCATGGGCCTCCGGCCGGCTGCGGAGGGCCGGGTCCCTGCGGGCGGCTGGGCCGGGGTGAGGCTCACCGCGGTGATCACCTGCTCTCTTCTGCCGGGGGCGTCTTCAGCCTAAGAGCTCGGGTGCCCCGGGTGGGTGCGCGGGTGTGGGTGAGCCGGGGACGGCTTCTCGCGCACGTCCCCGCGCCCCAGGAGACGCAAGTCCCCGCGCCTCGGAAGTCGCAAGTCCCCAAGCCTCGGAAGTCGCAAGTCCCCGCGCCCCGGAAGACGCAAGTCCCCGCGCCCCGAGAAGATGGGGCGCGGGGACTTCAGGTGCTGGTCAGTCCTTGATCTCGCAGATCGGGGCGCCCGAGGTGATCGAGGCGCCGACCTCCGCGCTGAGGCCCTTGACGGTGCCGGAGCGGTGGGCGTTGAGGGGCTGCTCCATCTTCATGGCCTCCAGGACGACGATCAGGTCGCCTTCCTTGACCTCCTGGCCCTCCTCGACGGCGACCTTGACGATCGTGCCCTGCATCGGGGAGGCGAGGGTGTCGCCGGAGGCCGCCGGGCCGGACTTCTTCGCCGCGCGGCGCTTGGGCTTGGCGCCCGCCGCGAGGCCGGTGCGGGCCAGGGTCATCCCGAGAGCGGCCGGGAGGGAGACCTCCAGGCGCTTGCCGCCGACCTCGACGACGATCGTCTCGCGGTCGGAGTCGTCCTCGGCCTCGGTGTCGGCCGGGGCCGCGAAGGGCTTGATGTCGTTGACGAACTCGGTCTCGATCCAGCGCGTGTGGACCGTGAACGGGTCGCTGGAGCCGGTCAGCTCGGGGCCGAACGCCGGGTCCTTGACGACCGCGCGGTGGAACGGGATCGCCGTGGCCATGCCCTCGACGGTGAACTCGTCCAGGGCGCGGGCCGCGCGCTGCAGGGCCTGCTGCCGGGTGGCGCCGGTGACGATCAGCTTGGCCAGGAGGGAGTCCCACGCCGGGCCGATCACGCTGCCGGACTCCACGCCCGCGTCCAGGCGGACGCCGGGGCCGGTGGGCGGGGTGAACGTGGTGACGGTGCCGGGGGCCGGGAGGAAGTTGCGGCCCGGGTCCTCGCCGTTGATGCGGAACTCGAAGGAATGGCCGCGCATCGGCGGGTCGTCGTAGCCGAGTTCCTCGCCGTCCGCGATCCGGAACATCTCACGGACCAGGTCGATGCCGGTGACCTCCTCGGTGACCGGGTGCTCCACCTGGAGGCGGGTGTTGACCTCCAGGAAGGAGATCGTGCCGTCCAGGCCGACCAGGAACTCCACCGTGCCGGCGCCGACGTAGCCGGCCTCCTTCAGGATGGCCTTCGACGCCGCGTACAGCTCGGCGTTCTGCGCGTCGGACAGGAAGGGGGCCGGGGCCTCCTCGACCAGCTTCTGGTGGCGGCGCTGCAGGGAGCAGTCACGGGTGGAGACCACGACCACGTTGCCGTGGGAGTCGGCCAGGCACTGCGTCTCCACGTGGCGGGGCTTGTCGAGGTAGCGCTCCACGAAGCACTCGCCCCGGCCGAACGCCGCGACCGCCTCGCGGACGGCCGAGTCGTACAGCTCCGGGACCTCTTCGAGCGTGCGGGCGACCTTCAGGCCGCGGCCGCCGCCGCCGAACGCCGCCTTGATCGCGATCGGCAGACCGTGCTGCTCCGCGAACGCCACGACCTCGTCCGCGCCCGAGACCGGGTCGGGGGTGCCCGCGACGAGCGGCGCGCCGGCGCGCTGGGCGATGTGACGGGCCGCCACCTTGTCGCCCAGATCGCGGATCGCCTGCGGGGGCGGGCCGATCCAGATCAGGCCCGCGTCCAGGACCGCCTGGGCGAACTCCGCGTTCTCCGAGAGGAAGCCGTAGCCGGGGTGGACGGCGTCGGCGTCCGCGTCCTTCGCCGCCTGGAGGACCTTGCCCATGTCCAGGTAGCTGGTCGCCGGAGTGTCACCGCCCAGGGCGAACGCCTCGTCCGCGGCCCGCACATGCAGCGCGTCCCGGTCCGGATCGGCGTACACGGCCACGCTCGCGATCCCGGCGTCCCGGCACGCCCGGGCGACGCGGACAGCGATTTCGCCTCGGTTGGCGATCAACACCTTGCGCACGATGGCTCCCTCTCCTTGAAACAAGCCGAGTTTAGGGACTGCCGACACGGCGTTTCGACCCGTCCACAATGGTGAGCTTGCCCACACGGAGCGTGAAACGAGGCTCACTCAACCTGCGAAATCCCTTGTCGCACAGCATTGCGCAGGTCTCCATGCGGAAACCCTAGCCCTCTGATGTGGTCAAGGTCTCTGTGCGGCCGCGCTGCGGCCGGTTGGGTTTCTTTGTGGAATCCCTACTAATGGCCCAACGATTCTTTGCTCTCGTGAGAACCCTTGTCCCGGGGTTTACCCGTTAGTAGCGTTCGCGATGTCTGGAACACCTACCTGGGGTAACGACTGGGCCCCGCGAGGCGCTGAGAGCAGCAGGACGAGAGTGGGAAGTGGGTGGGGCCGGTGATCCGCAGACCGGTGGCGGTGGTCACGGCGTTCGTGCTGTTCGTGGAGGGGCTCGGGATCGCCGGGCTGCAGTGGTTCCTGGGCACGGTCGTCGACCGGCAGAAGATGTCGCTCGCCGGGCTGGATCCGGACGCGATGTCCCTCTCCACGAAGGCCGGGGGTGTCGTCTTCGGCCTCTACTTCGTCCTCTGCGGTGTGGTCGCCCTGCTCGTCGCGCTCCGCAACCGGCCCGCCGCCGGGCTCGGGAGGATCCTGCTCATCAGCGTGGCCGTCGTGCACGGGTTGCTCGGCGCGCTCACCGTGGGGCTGGTCGGGTGGGGTGCGTTCGTGTTCATGATGGTGGTGCTCGGGCTCGTGCTGCTCACGCTCATGACGTACGACCGGCAGGACGGGGTCGCCGGTGCCGGCGCTGTGCCGGAGCAGGCCGCTCCGGCCGCTCCCGGCGCCTCCTGACGGGGCCGGTTCGGTGGGGGCGTTCGCTACCTCGCGGGGGGCGCCCACAGCTCCGTGATGCCTACGCCCAGGTGGGCGAGCAGACGGCGGAGCAGGGGGAGGCTGAGGCCGATCACGTTGCCGTTGTCGCCCTCGATGCCGTCGATGAACGGGGCCGAGCGGCCGTCCAGGGTGAACGCGCCCGCCACGTGGAGGGGCTCGCCGGAGGCGACGTAGGCGGCGATCTCCTCGTCGGTGGGGTTGCCGAAGTGGACGACGGTGGAGGCGGTCGCGGACGTGTGGCGGCCGGTGGCCGTGTCGTAGACGCAGTGGCCCGTCTGGAGTGTGCCGGCGCGGCCGCGCATGGACTTCCAGCGGGCGGTGGCCTCCTCGGCGTCGGCCGGTTTGCCCAGGGCCTGGCCGTCCAGGTCGAGGACCGAGTCGCAGCCGATCACCAGGGCGTCCTTCGCCTCGGGCTTCGCCGCCACGACGGAGGCCTTGGCCTCGGCGAGGGCGAGGGCCAGGTCGGCGGGGGTGGGGGCGCTGACGGCGTCCTCGTCGACGCCGCTGACGATCACCTCGGGGGCGAGGCCGGCCTGGCGGAGCAGGTTGAGCCGGGCGGGGGACTGGGAGGCGAGGATCAGGCGGCGGGGCTGCTGGTCGGTCATGTGCGTCAGGGTATCGGCGGGCAGGGGTGGCGGGGGTGGGGTGGTCTTCCAGCGGTGGCTGGGGGTGGGGTGGGCTGCTGTGGGTGGGGGGTTCGCCTGGGGGCGGTGGGTGGGTCGGGGGCGCGCCGGGGGGTGTCCGTCCTCGGAACGGCGCGGAATCGGCTTGCTGGGAGGCGCGGGGCGTTGACGCGCCAACCGCTGCGGGCGGACACCCCCCGGCACACCCCCTTCTCGCCGTACGCGACCGACCCGGCGTTCACCGTCCGTCCAGCATGCATGGGTCGGCCCTTCGTTCACCGTCCGTGGAGGGTGCACGGTCAGCGGAGGCCCAGGACCAGCATGGCCAGGAGCATGGCGCAGGCCATGAGGACGCCGAGCCGCCGAAGCATGGCCTGCGTGTCGCGCAGTTCCTTCGGCGGCTCGTTCTCAGGGTCGGACCAGAGCATGCTGCGATGGTGCCCCGGCCGGGGGGCCGGGCGCCTGAGTACGCGTACTCAAATCGGTAGGGCGGATTCCGCTCAGCCGGGCCAATAGGTGCGGCTCCAGGTGACCGGGCCCGGGGCCGGGAGGCGGCGGGCGGCGATGCGGGACGGGTCGGACCAGGCGTCGCGGGGGGTGGGGGCGGTGGGGGGTTCGGTGGCTGCCGCCGCGGCGCGGGCTCTGACCACCGCCAGGGCGGCGGCCAGTTCCTCAGGGGTCGGGTTTCCCCGTACGACCTTGATGTTCATGACAGTTCCCGGTCGGCTGGAGGGGTCAGAGGGGGATGTTTCCGTGCTTCTTCGGGGGGAGGGACTCGCGCTTGGTGCGGAGTTGGCGAAGACCGCGGACGAGGTGGCGGCGGGTTTCGGAGGGCATGACGACGGCGTCCACGTAGCCGCGTTCGGCCGCCGTGTAGGGGTTGAGGAGGGTGTCCTCGTACTCCTGGATCAGGCGGGCGCGGACCTCTTCGCGTTCGACCTCGGGGGCGGCGGCGATGGTGCGGCGGTGGAGGATGTTGACCGCGCCCTGGGCGCCCATGACGGCGATCTGGGCCGTGGGCCAGGCGAGGTTGAGGTCGGCGCCCAGGTGCTTGGAGCCCATGACGTCGTAGGCGCCGCCGAACGCCTTGCGGGTGATGACCGTGATGAGGGGCACGGTGGCCTCGGCGTACGCGTAGATGAGCTTCGCGCCCCGGCGGATGATGCCCTCGTGTTCCTGGCCGACGCCGGGGAGGAAGCCGGGGACGTCGACGAAGGTCAGGACGGGGACGTTGAAGGCGTCGCAGGTGCGCACGAAGCGGGCGGCCTTCTCGGAGGCGTCGATGTCCAGGCAACCGGCGAACTGCAGGGGCTGGTTGGCGACGATGCCGACCGGGTGGCCCTCGACACGGCCGAAGCCGGTGAGGATGTTCGGGGCGAAGAGGGCCTGGGTCTCGAAGAACTCGGCGTCGTCCAGGACGTGTTCGATCACCGTGTGCATGTCGTACGGCTGGTTCGCGCTGTCCGGGACGAGCGTGTCCAGTTCGCGGTCCTCGTCGGTGAGCGTGAGGTCCGCCTGCTCGGGGAAGGCCGGGGGCTCGCTGAGGTTGTTGGACGGGAGGTAGGAGAGGAGCTGCTTGACGTATTCGATGGCGTCCTTCTCGTCGCCGGCCATGTGGTGCGCGACGCCTGAGGTGGCGTTGTGGGTGCGGGCGCCGCCCAGTTCCTCGAAGCCGACGTCCTCGCCGGTGACCGTCTTGATGACGTCCGGGCCGGTGATGAACATGTGCGAGGTCTGGTCGACCATCACCGTGAAGTCGGTGATCGCGGGGGAGTAGACCGCGCCGCCCGCGCAGGGGCCGACGACGAGGCTGATCTGCGGGATGACGCCGCTGGCGTGGGTGTTGCGGCGGAAGATCTCGCCGTACATGCCCAGGGCCATGACGCCCTCCTGGATGCGGGCGCCGCCGGAGTCGTTGATGCCGATGACGGGGCAGCCGGTCTTGAGGGCGAAGTCCATGGCTTTCATGATCTTTTGGCCGAAGACCTCGCCGAGCGAGCCGCCGAGGACCGTGAAGTCCTGGGAGAAGACGGCTACCGGGCGGCCGTCGACCGTGCCGTAGCCGGTGACGACGCCGTCGCCGTAGGGGCGGTTGTGCTCCATGCCGAAGTCGGTGGAGCGGTGGCGGGCGAACTCGTCGAACTCCACGAACGAGTCCTCGTCGAGGAGGAGTTCGATGCGCTCACGGGCCGTCAGTTTGCCCTTGGCATGCTGCTTCTCCACCGCGCGCTCGGAGCCGGCGTGCGTCGCCTCGCCGATACGGCGCTGCAGATCCGCGAGCTTCCCCGCGGTCGTGTGAATGTCGGTGCTCGTCGGGCTCGCCGACTGTTCCGGCTCGGACATCGGGATGCGGCTCCCTGCCTGCTGATGGGGACGTGAGGGACTCGGTGCGTACGCGGTGGTGCTGGACTCGTGCTCAGAAGTGTGTGGGGTTACTCATCCGTAGCGTAGTGCTGCGCCTACCGTTCGGCAGTGCGGCGTTTACCACACTGCTGACCCCTTCCGCTTGTGCGATCGGAGCGTCGCGGCGGGACACGTCGGAGGGGTGACATCACGAGAGTGATCGAGCGCCCGTGAACCTCGGCTCGTCCGGGCTGGAATCCGTCCCCTTCTCGCGGGGCGGAGGATGTCAAACCTAGGCTGGGTTGCATGACGAACCCGCCAGGTGCACAAGGTGACCCGTCCAGCGGACCGGGTGAGCCGAGGTCGGACCGCTGGTCCGACCTCGGCCGGCCGCCCCTCAACTCCGCCTCCCTGCGCCGGGCGCTGGTCCGGGAGGGCGGCCTGTGGAGCTCCCTGGACGTGCGGCCGGTGGTTGACTCCACCAACACCGACCTCGCGGGGCGCGCCGACCGGCTGCCCGAGGGGGCCGTGCTCGTCGCCGAGGAGCAGCGGGCGGGCCGCGGGCGCCTCGACCGCATCTGGACCGCGCCCGCGCGCTCCGGCCTGTTCTTCTCCGTGCTGCTCAAGCCGGCCGAGGTGCCCGTGGAGCGCTGGGGCTGGCTGCCGCTCCTGACCGGGGTGGCCGTCGCGACCGGCCTGTCCCGGGCCGCCGGCGTCGACACGGCACTCAAGTGGCCCAACGACCTGCTGGTGACCGTGGGGGGCGAGGAGCGCAAGGCCGGCGGGATCCTCGCGGAGCGGGCCGGAGCGGACGGCGTGGTGATCGGGATCGGCATCAACGTCAGCCTGCGGGAGGAGGAGCTGCCGGTGCCCGCGGCGGGGTCGCTGGCGCTGGCCGGAGCCGTGACCACGGACCGGGATCCGCTGCTGCGTGCCGTGCTGCGGTCGCTGGAGGAGTGGTACGGACGGTGGCGGGCCGCCGGCGGCGACCCGTCGGTCAGCGGTCTGCAGGAGACCTACGCCGCCGGGTGCTCGACGCTCGGGCGCAAGGTGCGCGCCGAGCTGCCCGGGGACCGGTCGGTCGTCGGGGAGGCCGTGGCGGTGGACGGGGACGGGCGTCTGGTGCTCGCCACGGAGGACGGGGTGCAGGAGCCGGTGGGGGCGGGGGACATCGTGCATCTGCGGCCCGCGTGACGGGCGAGGCGGTGTGACGTGTGGGGATGGTGGGGCTTGGGCACCCGGGGGCGTGTGTCCGGCGTACGGGCCCGGAGGGCGCTGGTGGGGCGCCGGGCGCGTGCTCCGAGGGGCGCACGCCCGCGCCGGCGCCGTCCCCCGGAAGGGGGAAGCACCCTTCGGCCCACCTCACGGAGTGAGCTGGCGCACACCTGCCGTAGAGTTGAGGCCGGTCGAGTACGTGACCGCGGGAGATCGGAAGGGCAGCAGGAGTGAGCGTCGAGGACACGGGCTCCGGCACGGACGCGGACGACCGCGTGGAGCCGCCCCCGCTCTCGGCCTCGCTCGAGCGGCCGGAGCCCCATGACGTGGACGCCGATGAGGAGGACCCGCTGGCGCTGCGGCTCGAGGGGCTGATCCTCGGGGCCGAGCGCCGGTACACCCCCTTCCAGGCGGCCCGCAGCGCGGGCGTCTCCATGGAACTGGCGTCCCGTTTCTGGCGGGCCATGGGCTTCGCGGACATCGGGCAGGCCAAGGCGCTGACCGAGGCGGACGTCCTCGCGCTGCGGCGGCTCGCCGGTCTCGTGGAGGCGGGGCTGCTCAGTGAGGCCATGGCGGTGCAGGTGGCCCGGTCCACCGGACAGACCACCGCGCGGCTCGCCGAGTGGCAGATCGACTCCTTCCTGGAGGGGCTGACCGAGCCCCCGGAGCCGGGGATGACCCGGACCGAGGTGACGTATCCGCTGATCGAGCTGTTGCTGCCGGAGCTGGAGGAGTTCCTCGTCTACGTCTGGCGCCGTCAGCTGGCCGCTGCCACCGGGCGGGTCGTGCAGGCCGCGGACGACGAGGAGATGGTCGACCGGCGGCTGGCCGTCTGCTTCGCCGATCTCGTCGGGTTCACCCGGCTGACCCGGCGGATGGAGGAGGAGGAGCTCGGCGAGCTGGTCGAAGCCTTCGAGACCACCGCGGCGGACCTGGTGGCGGCGAACGGTGGGCGGCTCATCAAGACCCTCGGCGACGAGGTCCTGTACGCCACCGACGACGCGGGCGTGGCCGCCGAGATCGCGCTGCGCCTGATCGAGACCATGGCCAACGACGAGACCATGCCCGAGCTGCGCGTCGGTATGGCCTTCGGCACGGTGACGACGCGGATGGGCGACGTCTTCGGTTCGACCGTGAACCTCGCGAGCCGGCTCACCTCGATAGCGCCGAAGGACGCGGTCCTCGTCGACGGCGCCTTCGCCGAGGAGCTGACCCGCACGGGCGAGGCCCCCGCCTCCGAGGCCGAGGCCGCCGAAGCCGCGGCCGCCGCCGAGAAGGAGGGTGAGGAGCCTCCGGCGTACCGCTTCGCGCTCCAGCCGATGTGGCAGCGCCCGGTGCGCGGCCTCGGCGTCGTCCAGCCGTGGCTGCTCACGCGGAGGCCGGGGAAGGGCTGAGCCGCCTTCCGTCCGTTCCCGTCGGGGCCGTTGAGCGCCGGGGGCAGCCGTGGCCGTCCGCGGAGTGCCGGATGCCGCCTCTCACCCGCCGAGGGCCTCGTCGACGCAGAGGCCGACCAGCGGGACGCACAGGCCCGGCTTCGCGGGGGTGGCCGTGTCGGCGGGGGCGGCCGGTGGGGGCGGGGAGTCCGGGGTGGCCGGCTGGCGGGGTGCCGCCTCCGGTGGCCGCGTGGGTGCGGGCGGAGCGGGGCGGGGGGATTCGGGAGCGCGGGCCGCCGGGGCGGTGTCCGAGGCGGGCGCGTTTCCGGTGATCTCGTCGCGGGCGTCCGGGCCGGAGGGGGCGGAGGGGATCTCGACACCGATGCCGGGGGCGGGCAGGAGGGTGGAGGGGACCGGCGTGGGCGCGGGCGCTCCCGGGGACCGTGGCGGGGGTGAGGCCGTGGTGCCGCCTCCCATGGGGGCGTCGGCGGTCGGGGTTCCCGCGTCGGCTGGGGGCTCGTCGGCCACCGTCGTACCGGCCTCGGTCGTGGCCTCGTCCGTGAAGCCGTCCGCCGCGCTCGGCGCCGGGCCCGCCGCACTCGCGCCGCCGCCGACGGGGTCCGACGTCACCCGCAGCAGACTCAGCGCTCCCGCCGCCAGCGCCATGCCGCCCACCGCGAACAGCAGCTTGCGGGGCCGGGGCCGCCGGTGCCGGCCGCGCGGCCGGGGTGCCGTCTCGTCCGGCGTGCCGGAGGCGAGGGGCGGGAGGGGTGCCGTCGACGGCCTCCAGGGCGCCGACGGCTCGGGCTCGGGGGTCCGGGACGCCGCGGGCGGCGCCGGAGCCTCCCGGGGCGCTCGTGGTGCGGTGGATGCCGGCCGGGTGGCCGTGTCCGTCGTCATGGTGCGTCCCTCCCCTACGCGCCCGTGTCCGCCGGTGCGCCTGTGGCGGAGCGCAGATTATGTGCCGGGACGGGCGGTGCGGCCGGAGAAGGCCGGGATGTCACTCGTCCGTGGAGAAGATCGTCGGGGTACGTCAAGGGGACGCCTCGCGGGGGCTCCCGTCGGGGTGTGCGCCGGGCGCGCGGATGACGCCGCCGCCCTGCCGTTCCGGATCGTCGGCGCGGTCGCGTTCCGGGTCCGGCTTCGTCCGGGGTTTCCGCCGGCCGGGGGCGGCTGCGATGATCGGGGCCACAGGAGAGTTAACCCGCGTTAACCGGAGGGTTCTATGGGTGACGGTGCGGCAGTGGAGCGGGCGGCAGGGGCGGAGGGGGAGCGGCGGTTCGGGGAGTTCGTCGTGGTGCGGCGGCACGGGTCCGTCGCCGAACTCGCGCTCGACCGGCCCAAGGCCATGAACGCCGTGTCGACCGACATGGCCCGTTCCGTCTCGGCGGCGTGCGTGGCGCTCGCCGCCGACCGTGACGCCCGCGTGGTCGTGGTGACGTCCACGCACGAGCGGGCGTTCTGCGTGGGGGCGGACCTGAAGGAGCGGAACTCCTTCAGCGACGCCGACCTGCTCCGGCAGCGGCCCGTCGCGCGGGCGGCGTACACCGGCGTGCTGGAGCTGCCGATGCCCACGATCGCCGCCGTGCACGGCTTCGCGCTGGGCGGCGGCTTCGAACTCGCCCTGTCCTGCGACCTGATCGTGGCCGACTCCACGGCGGTCGTCGGGCTGCCCGAGGTGTCGGTGGGGGTGATCCCGGGAGGCGGGGGCACGCAGCTGCTGCCGCGCCGGGTGGGCGCCGCGCGGGCGGCCGAGCTGATCTTCACGGCGCGGCGGCTGGAGGCCGGGGAGGCGCGGGAGCTGGGACTCGTCGACCAGGTGGTGGAGGAGGGGAGGGACCGGACGGAGGCCCTGGCGCTGGCCGAGCGGATCGCCGCGAACTCGCCGGTCGGGCTGCGCGCGGCCAAGCGCGCGCTGCGCCTCGGGCAGGGACTGGACCTGCGGGCCGGGCTGGAGGTCGAGGACGCGGCCTGGCGCTCGGTGGCGTTCTCGGGGGACCGGGCGGAGGGTGTGGCCGCCTTCAACGAGAAGCGGAAGCCGGACTGGCCGGGGGAGTGACCGTGCCGGACTGGCCGGGGGAGTGGCCGTGCCGGACTGGCCGGGAGAGTGGCCGGTGGGCCGCGGCGGGTCACCGGCGGGCGGGGTCGCCGTCGGGCCGGGACCCGTCGGACGGGTCGCCGTCGGGCGGGTCATCGATGGGCGGGTCATCGATGGGCAGGGTCGCCGTCGGGCGGGGGCACCGACGGAGGTGGCCGTGGGGTCGGCTGTCATGCGGTCGGCCGTACCCCTGTTCGCTTCACCAACGTCCCATATCATCTGGAACCTCCCTAGCCTGGGGAGATGGGAGAGGACAGGCGGCTGAGGGCCGTGGTGGCGCTGGCCCGTGGGATGGCGGGGGCGCGTACGTCGCCGGAGACGTGGTGGGCGGCCGCGGACGGGTCGTGCCGGGCCCTGTCGGGCAGCTTCGCCGCGCTGTCCGTGTGGGAGCGGGACCGCGGGCTGCTGCGGGTGCTCGTGAACGTGGGGAACCGGGCGGCGGACGAGGAGGAGTTCCCCGAGGAGGAGACGTACCCGGTGCACGAGTTCCCGGAGATCGCGGAGTTCCTGCACGAGCGGTGGCTGGAGGGCGGTGAGCCCAACGCCTGGGTGGAGACCGCCGCCGGACCGGTCGGCGGGCGGCGCCCCGGCGGCTACTGCCACCAGCGGGTGGCCGCCCTGCGCCGGCGCGGCCGCGGCTGCTGCGTGGTGGCCCCCGTCGTGCTGAACGGCCGGGCGTGGGGCGAGCTGTATGTGGCCCGGCCCGCCGGGGAGCCCGTCTTCCACGGCGGTGACGCCGCCTTCGCGACCGTGCTGGCCTCGGTCGTGGCCGCCGGCCTCGCGCAGTCCGAGCGGCTGGAGGAGGCCCGGCGGCTGGCCTTCACCGACCCGCTCACCGGGCTCGGCAACCGGCGCGCGGTCGATCTCCGCCTCGACGAGGCGATGGAGGCGCACCGGCGCGACGGCACGGTGATCAGCCTCGTCGTCTGCGACCTCAACGGCCTGAAGAAGGTCAACGACTCCCACGGGCACGCGATGGGGGACCAGCTGCTGGAGCGCTTCGGGTCCGTGCTGTCGCGCTGTGCGGCCGAACTGCCCCGGGTGCTGGCCGCCCGGCTCGGCGGGGACGAGTTCTGTCTGCTCGCGGTGGGGCCGTCGGCGGACGAGGTGGTACGGGTCGCCACTGATCTCTGCGTACGGGCGAGGGAGCTGGAGCCGGGCGACGGGGTCGCCTGCGGTGTCGCGTCCACCGGGGATCCCATCGGGCCGTTGCGCTCGGCCCGGCGGCTGTTCCGGCTGGCCGACGCGGCGCAGTACCGGGCCAAGGCGGCCGGGTCCGTGGAGCCGGTCGTCGCGGGGCGTGAGGGGGAGGGTGCCGACGACCCGGTCGTCAGCCTGGCGGACCGGCCGCCCGCGCCGGCCGATCCCGCGCACCCGGGGGACCGGCGCCGCATTCGAGGGCGCCGGTCCACCTAGGGCGGGCCGCGCGCGCGGGGTCGAGTCGACGCGCGGCCCTGGGCTGCCCACGGCCAGGGGGGAGTGAGCCGTGGGCCGGTCGGTGGCCCGGAAGGGGCGTGGCACGGGCGTGGCAGGGGTGGACGGCTCCTGCTGGAGCGCGGCCCCGCCGTCGTCCGGTATGTCGACCCTACGCGCGTGTGCCCGCCCTCAACGCTCTGACCTGCCAATTCTGATCAATCTCGGAGCGTTCTCTGATCGTTCTCTGAGCGGATTCTGATCTACGCGGATAGGTGAATGCCGGATTTCGGCAAGATCGTGCGACGGGGGTAAGGAGCCCTTCCGTTCCGCGGTCGTGACATTCGGCGATTCAGTCCCTACGATCCTGAATATGGATATGCACTCTGTGGACACGGTGGTCCTCGGGACGTCCGGGGTCACCGCGGCCGACGTCCTCGCCGTGGCGCGCGCCGGCGCCCGGATCGAGCTCTCCGACGAGGCGGTGGCCGCGCTCGCGGCGGCCCGCGAGATCGTGGACGCGCTGGCGGCCAAGCCGGAGCCCGTCTACGGCGTCTCCACCGGCTTCGGCGCCCTCGCGACCCGGCACATCAGCCCCGAGCTGCGGGCCCGGCTGCAGCGCAACATCGTCCGCTCGCACGCCGCCGGCATGGGCCCGAGGGTGGAGCGCGAGGTCGTCCGCGCGCTGATGTTCCTCCGGCTGAAGACCGTCTGCTCGGGCCGTACCGGCGTCCGGCCCGAGGTCGCGCAGACCATGGCCGACGTGCTCAACGCCGGCATCACCCCCGTCGTCCACGAGTACGGCTCCCTCGGCTGCTCCGGGGACCTGGCCCCGCTCTCCCACTGCGCGCTCACCCTGATGGGCGAAGGCGACGCCGAAGGCCCCGACGGGGTCGTACGGCCGGCCGACGAGCTGCTGGCCGAGCACGGCATCGCCCCCGTCGAGCTGCGCGAGAAGGAGGGGCTGGCCCTCCTGAACGGCACCGACGGCATGCTCGGCATGCTGGTCATGGCCCTGGCCGACCTGGAGCGGCTGTACACCTCCGCGGACATCACCGCCGCGATCTCCCTGGAGGCCCTGCTCGGCACGGACCGGGTCCTCGCCCCCGAACTGCACGCCATCCGCCCGCATCCCGGACAGGCGGCCTCGGCGGCCAACATGCTCGCCGTACTGAAGGGGTCGGGGCTCACCGGGCACCACCAGGACGACGCGCCCCGCGTGCAGGACGCGTACTCGGTGCGGTGCGCCCCCCAGGTGGCCGGGGCAGGCCGGGACACCGTCGCGTACGCGCGGCTCGTCGCGGAACGGGAGCTGGCGGCTTCGGTCGACAACCCCGTGGTCCTGCCCGACGGGAGGGTGGAGTCCAACGGCAACTTCCACGGGGCGCCGGTCGCCTACGTCCTCGACTTCCTCGCCATCGCGGTGGCGGACCTCGCCTCGATCGCGGAGCGGCGCACGGACCGGCTGCTCGACAAGAACCGCTCGCACGGGCTGCCGCCGTTCCTCGCGGACGACGCCGGGGTGGACTCCGGGCTGATGATCGCGCAGTACACGCAGGCGGCGCTGGTGAGCGAGCTGAAGCGGCTCGCGGTACCGGCGTCGGCGGACTCGATCCCGTCCTCCGCGATGCAGGAGGACCATGTGTCGATGGGCTGGTCGGCGGCGCGCAAGCTGCGGACCGCCGTGGACAACCTGACACGGGTGCTGGCCGTGGAGCTGTACGCCGGGACGCGGGGCGTCGAGCTGCGCGAGGGGCTGGTGGCCGCGCCCGCCACGCGGGCCGTGGTGGAAGCCGTGCGGGCGGCCGGGGTCGAGGGGCCGGGGCCGGATCGTTTCCTCGCGCCCGACCTGGAGTTGGCCGACGCGTTCGTGCGGGACGGGCGGCTGGTCGCGGCGGCGGAGTCCGTCACCGGGGTGCTCGCCTGAGGGCCGTGGGCGCTTCGGGTGCGGGTCCGGCGGGGCTTCTCGCGCAGTTCCCACCGAACCTGCGGATGACCACAGGCGGCTACACGCCCCGTACCGGCCCGAGATCCTCCCGCTCGCGGCGGATCGAGTACGCGACGAACGCCGCGCCCAGGCCGAGCATCGCGGTGCCGCCGATGACGTAGGGCGTGGTGTTCGGGCTGCCGGTGTCGGCGAGTTCGCGGGTGTCACCGGTGGTGGCGGACGTGTCGGACGTCGTGGTCGTCTGCTCGCGTACGGCCGTCTCCTGGGTCGCGTTGGCGGACGGCACGAACCAGAGGGCGCACAGCAGGGTGCCCGCGGCGGTGGCGGTCACCAACGACCGGCGGGCGGTGGACGACGCGCGACGTGCGACGGACACGGAATATCGATCCCCTTGTGACGCTGGCGAATTGGCCGTGGACGACGATGCTAATGAAAGGCGCGGGTCGTGGGAAAGTCGCGTGCCCGGTGAGCCGTACGCTCCGGGGCATGAGCACAACGGAGACATCGCAGTTTGTCCGGCTACGCGTCGAATTGGTGGTGGAGGTCGAGGACGTGGAGGCCGTCACCGGCGCCGCTCTGCGGCGGATCGCGGACGATCCCGATATGCCCGCCGAGGAACGGGTACACGCCGAGAGCGCGGTGACCGAGGACACCGCGGAGGCCCTCGCCTATCTGGTCGACCCGTTCGACCTGGTCGGAGAGGTCCCCGGGGTCGAACTGGCCCAGGCCTCCTGGAGCAGTGAGGCAATCGACTACGACCCCGATTCGCCGGAATGGGGTCTCGACGAGGATGATGACGGAGAGGACGAAGAGGAAGACGCGCGCGGCTGAGCGGTCGGGAAATCGATGGTCCCGGGCGGCAACCGTCGCCCGGGGTTCTTTCGTCTCACGGAACGCACCAGTCACTTGCGCACCGCCGGGTCGCCGACGACCCGATGCGAGTGGAGTGGCGTATCCCACATATCCGCAGCAGCGGAACGGCTCGACGCCGTCGTGGTGTTTAAGTGCTAACGGGGATCTTCGGGGTTTTGGGGATTCGGCAACGATGGAGAAGCGTGTGATGACGAACAGTAAGCGGCGCAGGGGCCTGACGGTCGCGTCCGCACTGCTCGGCGGGGTGCTGGTGCTCTCTGCGTGCAGCGGAGGCGGCGGCGACAAGGGGTCCGGGGGCGACGGCGGCGACTCCCAGGCCCAGGCCGACAAGGCGGCGGCCGAGAAGACCTCCGAGGCCGACATCAAGATCACGCCGAAGGACGGCTCGGACAACGCCTCCATCAACAACTCGGCCAAGGTCACCGTGAGCAAGGGCACGCTCACCGAGGTGAAGATGACCACCTCCGACGGCACCGCCGTCGACGGCGAGATATCCGCCGACAAGAAGAGCTGGGCGCCGAGCACCCAGCTGGAGCGGTCCACGGGGTACAAGATCACCGCTGCCGCCGAGGACTCCGAGGGGCGCGAGGCCCACGAGAACGCGGCGTTCACCACGGTCTCGCCCGCCAACAGCTTCATCGGCAACTTCACGCCCGAGGACGGCTCGACCGTCGGCGTGGGCATGCCGGTCTCGATCAACTTCGACAAGGCGATCACCGACAAGGCCGCCGTCCAGAAGGGGATCACCGTCTCCAGCAGCTCCGGCCAGGAGGTCGTCGGGCACTGGTTCAACGCCAACCGCCTCGACTTCCGGCCCGAGGACTACTGGCAGGAGGACTCCACCGTCACCCTGAAGCTCGCGCTCGACGGGGTCGAGGGCGCCGACGGTGTCTACGGTGTGCAGCAGAAGACGGTCACCTTCAAGATCGGCCGCAACCAGGTCTCCGTCGTCGACGCCAAGACCAAGCAGATGAAGGTCATGCAGGACGGGAAGGTCGTCAAGACCATTCCGATCTCCGCCGGTTCGCCCGAGAACAAGACGTACCAGGGCAAGATGGTGATCTCCGAGAAGTTCAAGGAGACCCGGATGAACGGCGCGACCGTCGGTTTCACCGACGACGACGGCAAGGGCGAGTACGACATCAAGGACGTCCCCCACGCCATGCGCCTGACGACCTCGGGCACCTTCATCCACGGCAACTACTGGGGCGCCGACTCCGTCTTCGGCAACGTCAACACCAGTCACGGCTGTGTCGGTCTGAACGACACCAAGGGTGCCAACGACAAGGGCACGGCGGGCTACTGGTTCTACAACAACTCGATCGTCGGTGACGTCGTGGACATCCGGAACACCGGTGACAAGACGGTCGCCCCGGACAACGGCTTCAGTGGCTACAACATGACCTGGGCCGAGTGGAAGGCCGGTTCGGCGGTCTGATCCGCCGTCAGCCGTAGCGCGCCCGGCCGACGCCGAGCCGCCCCGGAGCTGTGCGGTACCGATGCCGCCCCTGTGACACGCAGGGGCGGCATCGGTGTTCCCGGGGCCGCCGCGCCGGGTTCTCATCGGGCTCTTATCGAGGGCTTATCCCTTCATCACACGGCGTCCCTAGCTTGCCGCCATGTTCTTCACCTACCTGAGGCGCGAACTGCGCCGCCGCAGAAAGGCGGCGCTCGTCGTCGCCTCCGGGCTCGCCCTGGGCATCGCCCTGGTCATCGTGGTCAGTTCCGTCTCCTCGGGCATGGAGAAGGCACAGGGCAAGGTCCTCGAATCCCTGTACGGCCTGGGCACGGACATGACCGTCACCAAGGCCGCCGCCGCGGCCGGCGAGGACGGCGGCGAGCGCCCGCGGTTCGAGTTCGACGCCCAGGACGAGGACTCCGACGAGAACCAGAGCAGCGACCTCGTCCGCGTCCAGGGCTTCCAGACGCTGGCGAGTTCGACCGTCGCCGAGGTCGGCGAACAGGCGGGCGTCGCGCGGGCCGTCGGCGGTCTCAGCCTCCAGGTCATCAAGGTCGACGGGCAGTTCCGGCGCGGAGAGTTCCAACAGGACGAGGGCGCCCAGGGGCAGCAGCGGGGCGGTCCGGGCGCCGGCGGCACCGGGCAGCCCGAGGGCCGGGTCGAGGGCGGCGGCGCCCAGTTCGACGTCGACAACTACTCCGTGTACGGCACGGACGTCACCGAGCCCGCGCTGGGCCCGCTCACCTCCTCCAAGATCACCAGCGGTCGTACGTTCAAGACCTCCGAGACCAACGCCAAGGTGGTCGTCGCCGACAGGTCGTACGCCAAGGAGAAGGAGCTGAAGGTCGGTGACGGCGTCACCATCAACAGCGTCAAGTACCGGGTCATCGGGATCGCCACGCCCGACACCGGGGACGCGGCGGCCGACCTCTACCTGCCGCTGAAGCAGGCGCAGACGCTCAGCGACTCCCAAGGCAAGATCACCACGATCTATGTGCAGGCGAGCGACTCGCAGCGCATCGACAGCGTCAAGACCGCCATCCAGAAGAACATCGACGGCACCACCGTCACCACCTCCGCCGACCTCGCCGACACGGTCTCCGGATCGCTGTCGACGGCCTCGGACCTCGCCGCCAACGTCGGCAAGTGGCTCTCCATCGCGGTGCTGGTGGCCGCGTTCCTGGTCGCGGGCCTGCTCACCTCGTCGGCCGTGTCGCGCCGGGTGCGGGAGTTCGGCACGCTCAAGGCGCTGGGCTGGAAGTCGGGGCAGGTGACCCGGCAGGTCGTCGGTGAGGCCGTCGTCAACGGCCTGGTGGGCGGCGCGCTCGGCATCGCGCTGGGCCTCGGCGGGGCGTACGTCATCACGGCGATCAGTCCGACGCTGCAGGCGGAGGTCGGGGCGACGGGCGGCGGGTTCGGCGGACCGGGCGCCGGCGGGCCCGGTGGCGGGGGCTTCCCCGGCGGCGGCCGCCAGGCGGCCTCCAACGCGCTGGACGTGGCGCTCACGGCACCCGTCAGCGTCACGACCATCGGCGTCGCGGTGGGGCTCGCCGTCGCCGGCGGGCTGATCGCGGGGGCGTTCGGCGGATGGCGGGCCTCCCGGCTGCGGCCGGCCGACGCGCTGCGCCGCGTGGAGTAGTTCAGCGGCGCGGCCCACAGACCGCCGCCCGCAGCCAGGACCGTCCGAACTTTCAGGGAGTCGCACATGTACGTACTGACCGGCGTCACCAAGCGCTACGCGCGCGGCAAGGACACCGTCACCGCGCTCGACGGGGTGGATCTCACCGTCCCCGACGGGGACCGGCTGGTCATCCAGGGTCCCACCGGGGGCGGGAAGTCCACGTTGCTGCAGATGCTCGGCGGGCTGGACAAGCCCTCCGAGGGGAGCGTCGAACTCGACGGAACCGACATGGCGAAGCTGTCGGAGACGAAGCTCACCCGGGTGCGCGGCGAGAACATCGGGTTCGTCTTCCAGAGCTTCAACCTGATCCCGACGCTCACCGCGCAGGAGAACGTGGAGACGGCCCTCGTACCGCTCGGGGCCGGGGCCAAGGAGCGGCGGCAGCGGGCCGCGGAGGCGCTGGAGTCGGTGGGCCTCGGGGAACGGCTCGGGCATCTGCCGGCCGAGCTGTCGGGCGGCCAGCAGCAACGCGTGGCGATCGCCCGCGCGTTGGTGAAACGGCCCAAGGTGCTGCTCGCGGACGAGCCCACCGGCAACCTCGACGAGTCCACGCGCGACGAGATCATGGAGGTGCTGGAGACGCTGTGGAAGGAGCACGGCCTCACGTTCATCATGGTCACCCACGATTCGGCGCTGGCGCGCAAGGCCCCGCGGGTCGCGACCATCCGCAAGGGGCGGATCACGGTGAAGGAGAACGCCGGGGCGTGAGCGCCGGAACGCGAGCGACGGCGGGGTGCGCCCCGTGGGTCTCCGGCGAGTTCCCGGGGCGGTGGGGCGCGTGGGCGCTCCGGCCGGGCGCGTGCGAGCCGGGCCGGGTCCGTCTTCGCCGCTTTACGCCCACTCGGGAGGTATGTGACATCAGTTGACCCCCGGTCATACTGCGGAGACCGGGGGGAATTGACGCGTATGTGTGCGGAAGGTCCCCTGGCCGGATGAACCGGAACGAGGGGGAGACTTGCGCGGACACAGCAGGAGCGCGTGCTCGGCCGCGATCGCCACGGTGTCGGCCGTGGCGCTGACGATGGGCCCGACCGGCCCGGCGTCCGCGATGTCCGAGCGCGTGACGGGCATGCCGGGCGTGACCGGCACGGCCGACGTGACCGGCGCCGACAGGGCGGTGAGCCGGCGTATCACTCTCGTCACCGGCGACCGCGTCCTCGTCGACCGCGCGGGCCGGGTGCTCGGCCTGGAGCGGGCCAAGGGCCGCGCGGGGGTCCCGGTGCGGCTGCGCGAGGCCGACGGCCACACCTATGTGCTGCCGGCCGACGCGGCCCGGCTCGTCTCCGAAGGTCGGGTCGACCGGCGGCTGTTCGACGTGACCCTGCTCAACAGGGCGGCGACCCGCGCCTCCCAGAAGCAGGGCCTGAAACTGATCGTCGGCTACACGGGCAGGGCCGCCGACGCCCGGGCGGAGGTCCGGGACGCGGGCGGCACCACGGTCCGCCGCACCTTGAGGACGCTGAACGCCGAGGCACTGCTCACCCCCGGGGACGACGCGGCCGCGCTGTGGAAGGCGGTCACCGACGCCGACGGCACCACCGCCCCCGGGGTCGCCCACATCTGGCTGGACGGCGTCCGCAAGGTCAGCCTCGACAGGTCCGTCGCGCAGATCGGCGCCCCGAAGGTGTGGAAGGCCGGCTACGACGGCAAGGGCGTCACCATCGCCGTACTCGACACGGGCATCGACACGACCCATCCCGACCTCAAGGGCCGGGTGAAGGCCGCCAAGAACTTCTCCACCTCACCCGACACCACGGACAGGTACGGCCACGGCACCCACGTGGCCTCCATCGCGGCGGGCACCGGCGCGCGCTCCAAGGGGACGTACAAGGGCGTCGCGCCCCGCGCCCGACTGCTCAACGGCAAGGTGCTGAGCGACGAGGGCTACGGCGACGACTCCGGCATCGTCGCCGGCATGGACTGGGCCGCCGCGCAGGGCGCCGACATCGTCAACCTCAGCCTGGGCGGCGGCGACACCCCGGAGATCGATCCGATGGAGGCGGCGATCGGCAGACTCTCCGCGGAGAAGGGCATCCTCTTCGTGGTCGCCGCCGGCAACGAGGGCGACGGGGGCGCGGGGTCGGTCGCCTCGCCGGGCAGCGCGGCAGCCGCGCTCACCGTCGGCGCGGTCGACGACAATGACCGGCTCGCCCCGTTCTCCGGCCGGGGCCCCGCCGAGGACGGCCGGATCAAACCCGACGTGACCGCGCCCGGTGTCGCCATCACCGCCGCCGCGGCCCCGGGCAGCGTCATCGAGCGGGAGGTCGGCCAGAAGCCCCCGGGCCATCTGACGATCTCCGGTACGTCCATGGCGACCCCGCACGTCGCCGGCGCCGCCGCCCTCCTCAAGCAGCGGCACCCGACATGGACGTACGCCGAACTCAAGGCCGCCCTGGTCGCGTCCGCCAAGGGGGGCCCGTACACACCCTTCGAGCAGGGCTCGGGCCGTATCCGCGTCGACAGGGCGGTCGCACAGAAGGTCGTCGCCAAGCCCGTCTCGGTCGACTTCGGCGTCCACCGGTGGCCGCACACCGAC
The DNA here is from genome assembly GCF_029167005.1 of Streptomyces sp. VNUA24. NCBI lineage: Bacteria > Bacillati > Actinomycetota > Actinomycetes > Kitasatosporales > Streptomycetaceae > Streptomyces > Streptomyces sp. VNUA24. Next base: position 4,433,999 of record NZ_CP119143.1, on the reverse strand, counting down.
GACAAGCCGGTCCTCAGGAAGCTCACCTACCGCAACCTCGGCACCACACCCGTCACCCTCGGCCTCACGGTGACCGGCACGGACCCCAAGGGCAGGCCCGCCCCGGCCGGATTCTTCCGGCTCGGCGCCAGGAAGGTCACCGTCGCGGCCCGCGGCCGGGCCACCGTCGGCCTGATCGTCGACACCCAGCTGGGCGGGAAACTCGACGGCTCCTACACCGCGTACGTCACCGCCCGGGGCGGCGGCCGGAGCGTCCGCACGGCGGCGGCCGTGGAGCGCGAGGCGGAGGCGTACGACGTCACGCTGAGGACGGTCGGCCGGGACGGCGGGCCGGCCCTGCACCACACGCTCGACCTGACCGGCGTCTCCGGGCTCGCCCGGGACCGGTGGTTCACGCCGTACGACCCGGACGGCACGGTCGATCTCCGGGTGCCCGCCGGCGACTACATCCTCGACGCCGGGATCGTCGTGGACCCGGAGGACGCCACCAAGGGTGTGGACTGGCTGTCCCGGCCGAGGCTCACCGTCGACCGGAGGACCTCCCTCACGCTGGACGCCCGCACGACGAGGCCGGTGGACGTCACCGTGCCCGACAGCGCCGCCGAACCGCTCCTCGCGGCACCGGGGTTCGTCCTGACGGCGGGCGGGAACGACTACTCCTTCGGCTGGCTGCTCGACTCGTACACGGGGTTCGGCACCGCGCACCTCGGCCCCGCGACCGGCGGCGGCAGGCTCACCCAGACCTGGGCCGGCCAGTGGACGGGCGGCACCGCGCAGTACGCCACCGTCGCCGGAGGCAGGACCGAGAGGCTCGCCACCGGGTACACCAAGCACTGGAGGAAGGGCGAGCTGGCCACCGTGCGCGCCGGCCTCGGCGCGTCCAGCCCCGGCAAGAAGGGCGCGGTCTTCGCCTGGGCGGAGCTTCCCGGCGGCTCCGGCGCGCCCGCCGCGGGTGTCCCACGGCCGCTGCCGGGGCGGCACACGCTGCGTCTGTCGGCCGCGGACGGGGTGAAGTGGACCCTCGACTTCGAGCAGTACGGCGCGGAGGACGAACAGGGCTTCCCGCTCCTCGACGCGTACTACACGACCGGCGCCGGCCGTGCCTACCGGGCGGGCCGGACGTACGCACAGACCTTCAACGTCGGGATCTTCGGCCCGCGGATCGACGGGACCCACGGCATCCGACGGGACGGCGCGTACCTGTACGGCATGCTGCCGATGTTCGCCGACGGCCGGGGGCACGTGGGGGCGTCCTTCTACGAGAAGGTGACGACGACGTTGTACCGCGACGGCGAGAGGTTCGCCTCGGGCGAGGACGCGCTGGACGGGTCGGGCCAGTTCACCGTGCCCGCGGGCCGCGCCGCCTATCGGCTGACGACCTCCCTCACCCGGTCCGCCGACCTGGCCGGGGCCTCGTCGCGGATCGACGCGAGCTGGACGTTCATCTCGGAGAAGACCGCGCGCGACACGAAGCTGCCGGTCTCCACGGTCCGCTTCGCAGCCCCGTTCCTGGGCCTCGACAGCACGGCTCCGGCGGGCCGCAGGGCCACCGTCCGCGTCACCGTGCAGGGCGCCGCCGCCGGCGGGAACCTCGGGTCGCTGACCGTGCACGTGTCGGACGACGGCAGGACCTGGACCGAGGTCGCGCTCCGGAAGGGCGCGTTCACCCACCGGACCCCGGCGGCGGGGAAGAGCGTGTCGCTGCGCGCCGAGGTGACCGACAAGCAGGGCAACACGTCGAGGGTGACGATCCACGACGCGTACGCCGGCAGGTGAGCGGCACCGCCACAGGGGGAACGCGCGATGACGCCGTGGCTCCGGCCACGGCGTCGTCCGGCGTCGCCTACGGCGTCATCTTCGGCGTCCGGGTCGCGTCCGTGCCCCAACTGGCCAGCAGACGCAGGGCGTCGGCGGAGGGGGAGCCCGGTTCGGCGTGATAGGTGACCAGGCTCTGCTCGTGGTCGTCGGGCAGGTGCAGGGTCTCGAAGGAGAGGGTGAGTTCACCGACCAGGGGGTGACACATCCGCTTCACGCCGTGGCTCTTCTCCTTCACGTCGTGCGTCGCCCACAGCCGCCGGAACTCCTCGCTCTTCACCGACAGTTCGCCCACCAGCGCCGACAGCAGTGGATCGTCCGGATGACAGCCCGCGTCCATCCGCAGATAGCTGACGATGTCGGCCGCCTTCTGCTCCCAGTCGACGTACAGGTTCCGGTAGTCGGGCCGCAGGAACACCATCCGCGCCCAGTTCCGCTCCTGCGCGGGCAGCTCCGACCAGTCGCCGAAGACCGCCGCCGCCATCCGGTTCCAGACGAGGATGTCCGCGCGCCGGCCGGTGATGTACGCGGGGACCGTGTCCAGGGTGTCGATCAGCTGCCGCAGGGCGCTGCGCACCTGCTGGGGCCGCGCCGACCGCTTCTTCTTGTGCGCCTTCGGCTTCGCGAGGTGGGTGAGGTGCGCGTGCTCGGCGTCGGTCAGCCGCAGGGCGCGCGCGATGGCGTCCAGCACCTCCGCCGACACGTTGCGCCCGTTGCCCTGCTCCAGGCGTGTGTAGTACGCCACGGACACTCCCGCCAGCTGTGCCAGCTCCTCCCGGCGCAGTCCGGGGACCCGCCGGTGCCGCCCGAACGCGGGCAGCCCCACGTCCTCCGGCTTCAGCCGGGCCCGCCGGGTGCGCAGGAACTCGCTCAGCTCGGCGCGCCGGTCCAGCGCACCGGCGGTCCCGGCCTCCCCGGGAAAAGGTTCCAGCGGGGTCTCGGGCTGTTCGTCCATACGGCCAGTATTCACGGTCGTACGCCTGGCAGCCTGACCCCGCCAGGGGTAGGACCGGCGGACGTACGCAAAGCCGTGACCTGGGTGAGCCTCGCGATGTCGGGCAGGCTGACAGTCGCACCCGGCCGGAAGGCAGGCCGGATGCGGACGACGATCAGGAGAATCCCGGCATGACCACCACTGTCGCCGCCTATGCGGCGCCCGCCGCCAAGGCTCCGCTGGAGCGCACCACGATCGAGCGTCGCGAGGTCGGCGAGCACGACGTGCTGATCGACATCAAGTACGCCGGTATCTGCCACTCGGACATCCACCAGGCCCGCGAGGGCTGGGGCGAGGCGATCTTCCCGATGGTCCCCGGCCACGAGATCGCCGGTGTCGTCGAGGCCGTCGGCTCCGGCGTCACCAAGTTCGCCGTCGGCGACAAGGTCGGCGTCGGCTGCATGGTCGACTCCTGCCGCGCGTGCGAGAACTGCCGGGCGGGCCTGGAGCAGTACTGCCTCCAGGGCAACGTCGGCACGTACAACGCCATCGGCAAGGACGGCGAGCCCACCTACGGCGGCTACGCGGAGAAGATCGTCGTCGACGAGGCCTTCACCGTACGCATCCCCGACGGCATCGCCCTCGACGAGGCCGCGCCCCTGCTGTGCGCCGGCATCACCACCTACTCCCCGCTCAGGCACTGGAACGCCGGCCCCGGCAAGAAGGTCGCCGTCGTCGGGCTCGGCGGCCTCGGCCACATGGGCGTCAAGCTCGCGCACGCGCTCGGCGCCGAGGTGACCGTCCTGTCGCAGTCCCTGCGCAAGAGGGACGACGGCCTGAAGCTGGGCGCCGACCACTACTACGCGACCAGCGACGAGGCGACGTTCAAGGAGCTGGCGGGCACCTTCGACCTGATCCTGTCGACGGTCTCGGCGCCGCTGAACCTGGACGCCTACCTCTCCCTGCTGAAGACCGACGGCGCGTTCGTGAACGTCGGCGCTCCGGAGGAGCCCGTCGCCCTCAACCTCTTCTCGGTCATCGCCGGCCGCAAGACCCTCGCGGGCTCCGGTATCGGCGGCATCCGCGAGACCCAGGAGATGCTCGACTTCTGCGCCGAGCACGGCCTCGGCGCCGAGATCGAGCTGATCCGCGCCGACCAGATCAACGAGGCGTACGAGCGGGTGCTGGCGAGCGACGTCCGCTACCGCTTCGTGATCGACACCTCGACGATCTGAGCGCACCGCCCCGGGCCGGGGGCCCGCCCCTCGCCCGGGGCGGGCCCCCGGCCGGGTGTGGAATCGCACGGGACCCCCACGCGTTGAGGAGGTGGGCAGGGGCCGGCGGTTCGCGGACCGGTCGGCCCGAGGGATTGAGCTGACGATGAGTGGAGGGGCTCCGATGACTGCGCAGACGCAGAGGGCGGTGCTGGCGGGTGGATGCTTCTGGGGGATGCAGGACCTGATCCGCAAGCTCCCGGGCGTCACGGCGACCCGGGTCGGATACACCGGCGGGGACGTGCCGAACGCGACGTACCGCAACCACGGCACGCACGCGGAGGGCATCGAGATCCTCTTCGACCCGGCGCAGACCGACTTCCGCGCGCTGCTGGAGTTCTTCTTCCAGATCCACGACCCGAGCACCAGGAACCGCCAGGGCAACGACATCGGCCTCAGCTACCGCTCGGCGATCTACTACGTGGACGACGAGCAGAAGCGGATCGCCGAGGACACCATCGCGGACGTGGACGCCTCCGGACTGTGGCCGGGCAAGGTCGTCACCGAGGTGGAGCCGGTCGGCCCCTTCTGGGAGGCCGAGCCCGAGCACCAGGACTACCTGGAGCGGTACCCGAACGGCTACACCTGCCACTTCCCGCGCCCGGGATGGCGGCTGCCCGCCCGCGCGCAGGACTGACCTCCGACGGCGCCGGGGTTCCGGCGGTCCCGGCGACGGGCGGCGACCGGGTCGCCGCCCGTCGGCTCAGTCCGTCGCCGTCGGCGTCGTCGTCCCCGCCACCGCCCCGGCCGACGCGTTCCGGATGCGGCAGTAGAACGCGGCCATCGCCTCGCCGCCGCCCCGGTAGCGCCACGGCAGGGCGTTGACGTACCCGTCGACCAGCCTGAACTGTTCGAGCGCGGCGTCGTCGCGGTCCTGCAGCGCGAGGTAGTACGCGAGCAGGTGCCGCAGCTCGGGCAGGCGCGGGTGGGCGGGGTCGGCCGCGGCGGCGTCCGCGAGGCCGGCGTCCACCCGGCCGATCATCCTCGGCGTCCGGTCGACGTCGTTGTCGTCGGACGTGTCGTGCTCGAAGTGCGCGATCAGCGGGAACGCGGTGAGCAGGCTGCCCAGCGGCGCCTGGGCCGCCGCGCGCTCGGCGAACTCCGCCGCCAGCCTCTCCGAGCCCCGCCATTTCGCACACCAGTACTGCAGTGCCGAGAAGTGGGCCTCGTAGTGGTGCGGGGCCCGGGCGGTGATCTCCGCCCACAGCCGGTCCATCTCGGAGTGCGGGTGGCCGAGCCCGAGCGCCACCCAGATCGCGGTGACGTACGGCGTCGGGTCGTCGGGGTTCAGCGCCGCCGCCCGGCCGATCTCCTCGCGGGAACGTTCCAGCATCCGGTGGAAGCCGCCGAACTGCTCACCGGTCGTGTACTGGGCCTTCTTCCCGCCCCGCAGGTCCCAGGCCAGCACCACCGTGCTGCGGGCCCGTACGACGGCGGCGTCCGGGTCGTCGGGGCGGTCCGCCTCCCAGGCGAGCAGCCAGTCGTCCTCCTTCGCCGCGATCTCGCCCAGCAGGTAGGCGGTGAACGACCGGCGTTCCCAGTCCCGGCCGGCGTCGTGCATCAGCTGGGCGGCCGCCTTCCAGTCGCCGCCGCGCACGGCGGCCAGCGCCGGCTCGTGGCCCGGCGGGAGGGGACCGGCGAGCGTGACGTTCTGGCGCTCGGCCGGCAGCAGCCCCAGCGCCTCGGCGGCCTCCCGGCCGGTGTCGGTGTCCGTGCCGGGGGAGAAGAACTCCTTCAGGAAGACCCAGGCCAGCCAGAGGCCGACGAGCACGGTCGGTACCGCCAGGACGGCCAGTACCCACAGCAGTACGGTCATCGCGGGGCGTCCGTTTCGCGGGTCGGGGGGCCCTGGGGCGCGGGCAGCAGGGCCCGCAGCGGGCCCGTGTCGGGGTGGTCGGCGACCGCGGCGGCGATCGCCGGGCCGAGGTCCGTCCCGGTGCCGTCCGGCGCGGGCGACAGCCGTACCGCGGCCGGCTCCGACCAGGAGAACTCCCAGCTCAGCCGGGAGTGGGCGCTCAGCTCGGCCAGCACCATGTCCTGCAGGGCGTCCGTCAGCGCGGGCCGCACGAACTCGCGGAAGGCCCGGCCCCGCGCCTCGGCCGCCTGGTCCGACAGCGGCAGCCGCCGCGCCAGCTGCCACAGCTGCCCGTCGTCGATCACCTTCAGCAGCGCGGCCAGGGACGGGGGGCCCTGGGTGTACATCGCCAGCGCCCGGTGCAGCGCGGTGTCGAGGGCGGCGAGGTTCGCGGCCATCGCGCCGTCGAGCAGCTCCTGCCAGTCGCCGGTGCGCCGGAACCGCAGGACGTCCTCGGTGAGGACCGCGTCCTCCAGCGCCGCGAGGGTCCGGTCGGGGTCGGCGAGCAGGCCGAGCGCCGGGCCCCGGGCCTCGTCCGCGCGGCCGTCGGCGGGCAGTGCCTCGATCCGTGCGACGCGGTCGGCGATGGGCGGGTGCGAGTCGTACGGCGAGGCCGGTTCGGTGGGCAACTCGGCGCGCAGGCCGACCAGTTCGAGCTGGCGGGCGGAGAGCATCCGCCCGTGGCCGCCGAAGAACTCACCGCGCGGCGGGAGCAGCCGGGCCTCGGCGCCGAGCGTGGCGTAGCTGTTCATGTAGAAGCCGAACGCGGCGTCCAGCGCGGGTATCTCGCGCAGTGCCGACGCGGTGGCGTCGCGGCCGGCGATCCGGGCGGCCGCGGCGTCGGCGGCGTACTCCTGGCGGCGTGCGTCCGTGAGCGTGGCGCGGATGTACAGCCTGGCGTAGCAGGTGTAGATCCACGCCATCGCGCGGTAGGTGACGCCCGCGCCCGCCGTGTCGATCTCCTTGGTCTTCTTCCCCCTGGCCGCGGCCCTCGCGTTCTTCTTCTCCAGCCGGGCCCGCTCGCGGCCCGCCGTCCTGTCGGCGCGCTCCTCGAAGTGCCCGATGGTGCGCAGCACCTGGGCCCGGCCGCGGGCCGTGATCGCGGCGAGCCGGGTGTCCGCGTTCGAGTAGTGCCCCAGCTCGTGGGCGAGGACCGCGCGCAGCTGCGCCTCGGTCAGGCCCTGGGCCAGCGGGATCCCGAGGTAGAGGTGGCGCGGACCGGCCCGCAGGCCGAGCAGCCGGGCGTCCTCGCTGACGGCGGCGTTGACGTCGGCCGTCAGGACGATCCGGGAGGGCGCCCGGGTGCCGACCGCGTCGGCCAGGTCCCTGACGGCGCGCCACAGTCCGGGCTCGTCGGCCTCCGTCACCGCCAGGCCCGGCGGGTCCTCGCCCTTCGGTGTGCGCAGCATGAACAGACCGCGCACCAGCGGGATCGCCAGCAGTACGGAGATCACGTAGAGCTTGGCGGCGACGGCGGACGGGGCGTGCAGATACAGCAGGTAGTCGGCGCCGGCGAGCGCCGCCAGCAGGAGCACGCCGAGCAGATGGAAGCCGGCGAGCAGCACGAGAGCGCGCAGCGCGCGCAGGGTCGCGCCCATTGGGCAGAGGTCCCCCCACGGGAAAGATCGCGAACGATCGGTTATGCGGTGAAACTGGCCAGAAGTGGACAAGCTAAGGCGTGTCCATGACCAAAAGGTGTGAGGGGCGGAGTATTTCGCACGGGTGTGCGGGGTCGCAAGGGCTTACCGGACGGCCGCGACCCCGCCGGCGTCACCTCAGTGCGGCAGCGTCGCGGGACTGCCTCCGTTGGCCTCGTATCCCGCCACCGCCAGGGCCCGGTATATCGCGTAGTCCGAGGCCGGGTCGGAGGTGAGCGTCCAGGGAAGGGCGCCCACGTGACCGTCGACGTGCACCAGCTGGTCCATGGCCTCGGACCAGCGCTCGGAGCGGACCAGGAAGAAAACCAGGAGGTGACGGACGTGGGCCAGCATCGGATCGTCCGGCCGCGCCGCGTGCACCGCGTACAGGGCGCCGTGCACCGCCTTGGTGACGACCTCGCTCTGGTAGAAGCCCTGCACCAGATTCACCTCGGGCAGGTGCTCGAAGACCGCGAAGAGCGGCATGGCGGCCAGCAACGACCCCTGCCGGGCCCGGGCCGCCGCCGACTCGGCGAAGGAGTACGCCAGCTCCCGCGAGCCGTGCCACTTCTCGCACCAGTAGTGCAGGGCCGCGAAGTGCGCGCCCATGTGGTCCGGGGCCCGGTCCAGGATCTTCAGCCACAGCTGCTCGAACTCCGCCCGGGAGTACCCCAGCCCGCGCGCCACCGACAGCTCGATGATGTACGGGACCGGGTCGCCCGGCGCCAGCAGCGCCGCGTCCCCGCACGCCGCCCTCGCCTCCTCCATGATGATCCGGAAGTCGTCCGTGCCCGGCGTCGACGTCCGCCACGCCTGCTGCACCAGGAACTCCGCGTGCACCGCCGCACCGCCCGCGTCCTTCGGCGCCTCCGCGCGCCACACCCGCAGCCACTGCCCGCCCGGCGTCTCGCCCACCCCGCCGGGCCGCTGCGCCAGCTCCAGCGCCGCCGCACCCGCGAACGCCTGCACCCGCTGCCACCGGACCTCGCCCGCCGCCTCCGTACCGGCCAGCAGCTGCTGGGCCGCCCGGTGGTCCTGGGAGCGCTGCACCACGTCCAGCACGTCCAGCAGGTCCTGGTCGGGGCCCGGCATCCGCACGTCCAGCAGCTCCTGGCGCACGAACCCGTAGTCCGCCGGGTCCGCCGCGTCCGGGTGCCCCGCCTCCACCTGCTGAATACCGGCCCTGCGACGCGCCAGGACCGGCCACGCCACAAAGCCGATCATGAGCATCGCCATCAGGACCCAGAGAATCTCCATGCCACAAGGGTTCCAGACGCCGCCGACAATTGCCCAACCCGGTCGGGGGCCTGTGGACAACTCCGCGACCGCGGCACGGCCGGGGGCGCGGGGAACCGCGCGACCAGCCACGACGCGGCCCCACCCGCCACGGCACAGGTGCCCCCGCCCCACGAGGCGCCCAGAACCCCCGCGACCGCTTACGCTCGGTACCCATGAGCGACAGCCACACCAGCCAGCACTTCGAGACCCTCGCGATCCACGCGGGCAACACCGCGGATCCCCTCACCGGCGCGGTCGTCCCGCCGATCTACCAGGTCTCGACCTACAAGCAGGACGGCGTGGGGGGCCTGCGCGGCGGCTACGAGTACAGCCGCAGCGCCAACCCCACCCGCACCGCGCTGGAGGAGAACCTCGCCGCCCTGGAGGGCGGCCGCCGCGGTCTCGCGTTCGCGTCCGGGCTGGCAGCCGAGGACTGCCTGCTGCGCACGCTGCTCACCCCCGGCGATCACGTGGTCATCCCCAACGACGCCTACGGCGGCACCTTCCGCCTCTTCGCCAAGGTCGTCTCCCGCTGGGGCGTGGACTGGTCGGTGGCCGACACCTCCGACCCGGCGGCCGTCCGGGCCGCCCTCACCCCGAAGACGAAGGTCGTCTGGGTGGAGACCCCCTCCAACCCGCTGCTCGGGATCACCGACATCCCGGCCGTCGCCCAGATCGCCCGCGAGGCCGGCGCGAAACTGGTCGTCGACAACACCTTCGCCACCCCCTACCTGCAGCAGCCGCTCGCGCTCGGCGCGGACGTCGTCGTGCACTCGCTCACCAAGTACATGGGCGGCCACTCCGACGTCGTCGGCGGCGCGCTGGTCGTCGGCGACCAGGAACTGGGCGAGGAACTGGCGTACCACCAGAACGCGATGGGCGCCGTCGCCGGCCCCTTCGACTCCTGGCTGGTGCTGCGCGGCACCAAGACCCTCGCCGTCCGCATGGACCGGCACAGCGAGAACGCCGTCAAGGTCGCCGACATGCTCACCCGGCACGCGCGCGTGTCGAGCGTCCTCTACCCGGGCCTGCCCGAACACCCCGGGCACGAGGTCGCCGCCAAGCAGATGAAGGCGTTCGGCGGCATGGTGTCGTTCCGGGTCACCGGCGGCGAGGAGGCGGCCGTCGAGGTCTGCAACCGCGCCAAGGTGTTCACCCTCGGCGAGTCCCTGGGCGGCGTGGAGTCCCTGATCGAGCACCCGGGACGCATGACGCACGCCTCGGTGGCCGGTTCGGCCCTGGAGGTCCCCGCCGACCTCGTCCGCCTCTCCGTGGGCATCGAGAACGTCGACGACCTGCTGGAGGACCTGCAGCAGGCCCTCGGCTAGACGCCCATAGGGGCGCTCACCAGCCCGACACGGGTGGGGTCGTCGTCGACGGCGGCTCCACCCAGGGACGGACCGTCAGCGCCCACACGGCGAACGCGACCACGGCGACCGCCAGCACCACCCACAGCACGTGCCGGGCCGCCGTCCGGCGCCGCAGCATGCGCCCGCCGCGCCGTACCGCCACCGCGCACAGATCGGGCGGCACCCGCACCGGCCCGCGCTCCAGGATCTGCCGTACGGCCGACTCGCGGTCCCGCAGACTCATGACGGAGCCACCTCCACCACCTTCCCGGCGGCCGCCTCGCGCGGCGGATGCAGGACCGTCGCCATCGCCCGCAGACAGATCGTCGTCACGCGCTCCACGGGCAGCCCGAGCAGCGCCGCCGTCTGCTCCGCGGCGACCCCCTCGTGCAGCCGCAGGACGAGGATCAGTCGCTCCTGCGGGGCGAGGGCGGACAGGACCCCGCCGGGCGGACGGCGGAAGAGGCCGTGGTGATGCCATGCCCCGCGCGCGAAGCGGACCGCCAGCCGCTGCCGCGTCAGGTCGTAGGGGTCCTCGCCGCGCAGCCGGTCCCAGGCGGCGTAGGTGTGCGCGAGGGCGTCCGTCAGCAGCCGCCGCGCGCGCGGGTTGTCGTCCGGCGGCTCCGCCGTGAGCAGCGTCGCGGTCCGCAGCAGCCGTCCCGCCGCACCCGCGACGAACGCCTCGAACTCCCTTGCCCGGCGGGCGTCCTGGGCAACCTGCCGATCTCGCACCACGCCTCCCGCCTGAGGCCGACCCTGAGGGGAACGGGCCCGGTCCCGGACGAGGGCCCGGTCTCATATGAGGCCAGGAGCGGTGGCGCGGTCAAGGGTCAGGAGGCCGACGGTGCCTCCGGCGCCGCGGCCATACGGGACGAGAGGGCGGAGTTGAAACGGGTGAGGAGGGAGCAGAAGGCCACCCGCTCCTCGGGAGCCCAGTCCTGGGTGAGTTCGGCCATGAGCTGACGCCTGGAGGAACGTACCTCCTCAAGGCGGGACAGCCCGCGCGGCGACAGCTGCAGCACCACCGCCCGGCCGTCCTCCGGGTGCGAGGTCCGCTTGACCAGTCCGGTGTCCACGAGCGGCGCCACCTGCCGGGTGACCGTGGAGGAGTCGATCCCCATGCTCGCCGCGAGCGCCTTGACGCCCATCGGCCCCTCCTTGTCGAGGCGGTTGAGCAGCAGGTACGCGGCACGGTCCATGGAGTTGCGCACCTGCCCGACACCGCCGAGCCGGGTCTGCTCGGCACGGCGTGCGAACACCGCGACCTCGTGCTGCAGCGTGTCGAGAAGACCGTTGTCACCGACGGTCGTCATGTCCATCGACATTTCAGGTGTTGTGGGCATGGCCAAAGGCTCAATTCATGCGTGGGGCGCTGGGTTGGGGGACAGAGTACGCGGACCGGGCGTGGGGTGTACGGGCCCCGGTGAAACCCGGTCCCGCCCCTTGGTCACACCCGCGTTCGGGCCCTGTGAACTGCGAGACTCAGGTCATGAGCTACAGCACGGCTGACTCCTTTCCGCGCGTGACGATCGACGACGTGCGGGGCGCGCAGAAGATGCTTACGGGTGTTTCACGTGTCACCGCCATGGAGGGCAGCAGGCATCTGACCCAGCTCGTCGGCGCGCCGGTGCACCTCAAGTGCGAGAACCTCCAGCGGACGGGGTCCTTCAAGCTGCGGGGCGCGTACGTCCGGATCGCGGGCCTGCTGCCCGAGGAGCGGGCCGCCGGTGTCGTCGCCGCGAGCGCCGGCAACCACGCCCAGGGCGTCGCCCTCGCCTCCTCGCTGCTCGGCGTGCACTCCACGGTCTTCATGCCCCGGGGCGCCCCGCTGCCGAAGATCAGCGCGACCGAGGAGTACGGCGCCGAGGTGCGGCTGCACGGCACGGTGGTCGACGAGACGCTGACCGCCGCCCAGGAGTACGCGGCCGAGACGGGCGCGGTGTTCATCCACCCCTTCGACCACCACGACGTCATCGCGGGGCAGGGCACGGTCGGTCTGGAGATCCTTGAGCAGTGCCCCGAGGTCCGCACGATCGTCGTCGGGGTCGGCGGCGGCGGGCTCGCCGCCGGCATCGCGGTCGCGGTGAAGGCACTGCGCCCGGACGTGCGGGTCGTCGGAGTCCAGGCGGAGGGCGCGGCCGCGTACCCGCCCTCACTGGCCGCCGGGCTGCCCCTGGCGGTGCCGAACCCGGCGACGATGGCCGACGGCATCAAGGTCGGACGGCCCGGCGACGTGCCGTTCGCGATCGTCGCCGACCTGGTCGACGAGGTCCGCACGGTCTCCGAGTACGACCTCTCCAGCGCCCTGCTGCTCTGCCTGGAGCGGGCCAAGCTGGTCGTGGAACCGGCCGGCGCCAGCCCCGTCGCCGCCCTGCTGCGCGACCCGGGAGCCTTCGAGGGCCCGGTCGTCGCGGTCCTCTCCGGCGGCAACGTCGACCCGCTGCTGATGCAGCGCATCCTGCGGCACGGCATGGCCGCCGGCGGCCGCTACCTGCAGGTCCGTCTCCGCCTGACCGACCGCCCCGGTGCCCTCGCGACCCTCCTCGGGGTGCTGTCCGTGGCCGACGCCAATGTCCTCGACGTCAGCCATGTGCGCACCGACCCCCGGCTCGGACTCACGGAGGTCGAGGTCGAACTGCACCTGGAGACCAGGGGGCCCACCCACTGTGCCGAGGTCGACCACGCCCTGCGCGAGGCGGGATACACCGTCATCGACTGACGCGCCGACGCCGGTCCGGCGGAGCGACGAAGGGCCCGGTGCACGACGTGGCCCCCGGCGCCGAAGGGGCGCCGGGGGCCACGGGCGGAGCGGGGGCGTGCGATCAGCTCTGGTAGGGCACGGCCTTGAGGATCTTCACCGAGGCGAACTTGCCGTTCGGCAGCTCGTACTGCGCGTCCTGGCCGACCTTCTTGCCGGTCACGCCCGAACCGAGCGGGGACTGCGGCGAGTAGGTCTCGATGTCGGAGCTGGCGTACTCACGGGAGGCGAGCAGGAAGGTCACCGTGTCGTCCTCGTCGCCGTCGAAGGCGATCGTCACGACCATGCCGGGCGCCACCGCGCCGTCCGCCGACGCCGGCGCCTCGCCGACCTTGGCGTTCTCCAGGAGCTGGGTCAGCTGGCGCACCCGGAGCTCCTGCTTGCCCTGCTCCTCCTTGGCCGCGTGGTACCCGCCGTTCTCGCGCAGGTCGCCCTCCTCGCGCGCGGCCGCGATCTTGGCGGCGATCTCCGTGCGCGCGGGACCAGACAGGTAGTCCAGCTCGGCCCTGAGCTGGTTGTACGCCTCCTGGGTCAGCCAGGTGACGTTCTCGCTGGTCTGGGTCACAGGTGCTCCTCGTAGGTACTGGGAATACAAAGCATCGCCCTACACAGAAGAATGTTCCTTCTCGAGTGGGCGAAACCACGAGCCTAACAATTGGATGGCCGAAGGGGGAGGACATAAACCACAAGCGTTACGTCGGCGCAGGTCACCGCGCCGATTCGGAGAGGCGGGGCGGACCGGGGCCCGGGACGCGGCGGGGTTCAGCCCGCGTGGCAGCCCAGGAGTTCGGCCGTGGTGCCGCGCGAGGTCGTCTTCAGCGTCACGGTCGTGTCGATCTCCGTGACGTCGGCACCGAAGCGGAAGTCGGCGCGGCCGACCTCGGAGCCGTCCTCGGCCTGCGAACGCACGGTGCAGTAGCCGTCGACCCCGGCGTCCTTGTCGCCCCTGAGGTGCACCTTCACCGCGCGCGCGGAGGTATCGAAGGTGTAGATCTCCACGCTGATCCTGTTGCCGGCCACGTAGTGGTAGGCGAACCAGCCGATGAGCACGAGCAGGGCGGCGCCCAGGAAGCCGCCGATGACCTTGAGCCTGCGGTCGGCGCGCTCGTCCGCGGAGCGGCCGTAGCGGCCCTCGGGGAGCCGCGTGCTCGCCGTCGTCATGGTCGTCCTCTCGGAAAGGGGCCGGGAGCGTGCCGCCCGGCAGGGGCGTCCACGTGTCGGACCGGGAATATCCCGCCCCCCGATGCCGTCACTATAGAAGCCCCCCGCCCAGCGCCTGACGGCCGCCCCGCACCGGGTGTCCGAGCGGGACGGCAGTATGGACTCACCGGATCGCGCCGGGCCGAGTCACCGAAGTTCAGGCCGGGCGCCGAGTGACGAGGGAATGAGTCTTGACTGACCAGCTGCGACTGATGGCCGTGCACGCACACCCCGACGACGAGTCGAGCAAGGGTGCGGCCACCATGGCGAAGTATGTGTCCGAGGGGGTGGACGTGCTGGTCGTGACCTGCACGGGCGGGGAGCGCGGTTCCATCCTCAATCCGAAGCTGCAGGGCGACAAGTACATCGAGGAGCACATTCACGAGGTACGCAAGAAGGAGATGGACGAGGCCCGGGAGATCCTCGGCGTGGGACAGGAGTGGCTCGGCTTCGTCGACTCCGGCCTCCCGGAGGGCGACCCCCTGCCGCCCCTCCCCGACGGCTGCTTCGCCCTGGAGGACGTCGACAAGGCGGCCGGCGAGCTGGTCAGGAAGATCCGCGCGTTCCGTCCCCAGGTGATCACCACCTACGACGAGAACGGCGGCTACCCGCACCCCGACCACATCATGACCCACAAGATCTCGATGGTGGCCTTCGAGGGCGCCACGGACACCGAGAAGTACCCCGAGGGCGAGTACGGCCCGGCCCACCGGCCGCAGAAGCTGTACTACAACCAGGGCTTCAACCGCCCCCGCACCGAGGCGCTGCACAACGCCCTCGTGGCCCGCGGCATGGAGTCCCCCTACGGCGACTGGCTCAAGCGCTGGGACGAGTCCGAGCACAAGGACCGCACCCTGACCACGCACGTGCCCTGCGCCGACTTCTTCGAGATCCGTGACAAGGCCCTCATCGCCCACGCCACGCAGATCGACCCCGACGGGGGCTGGTTCCGGGTGCCGATGGAGATCCAGAAGGAGGTCTGGCCCACCGAGGAGTACGAGCTGGCGAAGTCCCTCGTGGACACCTCGCTCCCCGAGGACGACCTCTTTGCGGGCATCCGCTAGCCCTGGGGGACAATGCCAGGCATGAGCGTAAGCCTGGCAGTCACACACCTCGTTCCCCTCGCCAAGGAGCTGGACAAGGACAAGGTCACCCCCGGCGTCCTCGGCTTCATCGTCTTCGCGGTGATGGCTCTGGCCGTCTGGGGCCTGATGAAGTCCATGAACAAGCACATGGGCAAGGTCGACTTCAAGGAGTCGCCCGGCCCGGACGCCTCCGTCGAGGAGACGGCGACGGAGGCGAGCGGCAGGACGACCCCGGCCAAGGGCTGACCGCCGGGCCACCGGCCGACGGCGTGACTCCGTGACACCGCCCGGGTGTCGCGGAGGCACACGGCGTCCTCCGAGCGGCACGGGGCGTCGCCGCGGGGACACGGGGCGTCGCCGCGGTGATCGCCCGGGCGGGTCCGTCGCTCAGCCGTGCCCGCCCGTCACCGGCACCCCCATCACCTCCCGCGCGTGCCGGTTCGGGACCATGCCGAGGGTCCAGGCACGCCAGCCGCTCTCCAGGTTCACCCCCCGCTCCAGCAGCAGCGCGTACGCCTCGATGTACTCGGTGAGTTTCTCGTCACGCAGCGGGTGGTCGGTACGCGACAGATGGGCCAGGTCCTCCTGGGCGACCGCGGTGCCGATCTCGACGCCGCCGGGCGCCGCGTACGGCAGCAGGGTGCACTTGAGGAAGCGGGCCCAGTCCTCGCCGCGGCGGTCGCCGTACGAGGTGAACAGACGGATCGCCTCCTCGCAGAGGTCCAGCGCCTGGGGCGTACGGGCGTTGCCCGCGTCCACCACCGCCAGCTCCAGACAGGTCCACGCCTCGCCGTGCGCGACGCCGATGCGCTGGAAGTCCGCGCGGGCGTCGACGAGGAGCTGGCGGGCGAAGCCGGAGTTGCGCAGCGAGCCCGTCTGCACCGCCCGCTGGTCGCGGGTCACCCGGGCCGAATGGTGCCGCGCGCAGGCCAGGCCGTAGACGTCCCGCATCCGGGAGAACATCGTGCGCGAGCGTTCCAGTTCGCGGACCGCCTGGTCGAGGTTGCCGGTCTCCTCCAGGGCCTGGCCGAGGTAGTAGCCGCTCCACGCCTCGCCGCGGGCGTCCTCGTTGTCCCGGTGGCGCGAGAGGGCCTGGCGCAGACCGTCGACGGCGGCCGACGGATCACCGGCGACGAGACGCGCGCGGGCGAGCTGGGTCAGCGACCATGCCTGGCCCCGGGTGTCACGGGTACGGCCGAACAGGTCCAGGGCGGTGCGCAGTTCATCCTCCGCGCGCGCCACCTCGCCCATGCGCAGCAGCAGTTGGCCCAGCTGGAAGTACGCCCAGCCCTCGCCGTGCAGGGACTCCTGCTCGCGGTGGACGACCAGCGCGCGGGTCAGCAGGTCCAGGGAGTCCGCCAGATGCGAGCGGTCCCGTTCCACCGCCGCCAGGGCGTGCATCGTCCACGCCCGGTCCGCCGCCAGCTGCGGGGCCGACTGGAGCTGCAGCGCCTCCAGCAGCTTCTCCGCCGCCTCGGTCAGATTGCCCTGGTGGTGCAGGGTGATGCCCAGCGAGCACAGGGCACGGGCGGCCCCCGCGTCGTGGTTGGTCTCCCGGTACAGACCGACGACCGACGCGAGCGTCGTCCGGGCCTTGTCCAGCTCGCCCAGCTGACGGGCCGCGATACCCGTACGCCACTGGACCGAGCGGGTCAGCAGGCCCTGGTCCACCGACTGGGCCAGCTCGCTCAGCTCACCCAGGCGGTAGAGGTCGCCGCGCAGCAGGCAGTAGTCGCACAGCGCGCCGAGCAGACTGAGGACCGCCGCCTGGTTCACACCCTCCGCGTGCCGCAGCGTGGAGGTGATGAAGCTGGTCTCGTCGTCCAGCCAGCGCAGCGCCTCGTCCAGCGAGACGAAACCGTGCTGGCCGAAGCGGTCCGAGCGGGTCGACATGTTGCCGTCGACCAGCCGCAGCACGGAATCGGCGAGGTCGGCGTAGGTCACGATCAGGCGCTCCTGCGCGGCCGTGCGCTCGCTCGGCTCCTCCTCGTCGAGGAGGCGGGCGTGCGCGAAGGCGCGGACCAGGTCGTGCAGGCGGTAGCGGTTGCCGTGGACGTGGTCGATCAGGCCCGCGCGGGCCAGCGCGGTGAGGTGACGGGTCGCCTCCGTCTCGTCGGTGGCCAGCAGGGACGCGGCCGCCGCCGCGCCCAGGGAGGCACGGCCGGCCAGCGCCAGACGGCGCAGCAACCGCCGGGAAGGGTCCGACTGGTCGGTGTAGCGCAGCCACAGGGCGCGCTCCACCGGCTCGACCGGGCCGTACGCGCCGAGGTCCGTGGCCAGCCGCTCCGGCGTACGCGGGCCCAGCGACGAACCGGCGACGCGCAGGGCCAGGGGCAGGCCGCCGCACAGGTGCCGGATACGGGCGACGGACGCCGTGTCGTACGAGGCGGACGCCGCCGGCGCGCCCGCGGCCGCGGCCGGGTCCGCCGACGCCCCGGTGCCCGCCGCCCCCGCCCGCAGCGCCGACGCGTCCTGCGCCGCCATGCCGAGCAGGTCCTGCGTACCGGCGGCGTCGAGCGCCTCGACGGGCAGCTGGTGGACCCAGGCGGGCAGGTCGGCGGGCAGGTCGAGCGCGGAGCGGGCGGTGACCAGCACGAGACTGTCGGAGCGCTCGGGGACGAGGGCGCGGACCTGCTCGGGGTCGGAGGCGTCGTCCAGGACGATCGTCACCGGCACGGCCGTCAGATGCTGGTGGTACAGCTCACTGAGCCGCTTGACCTGCTGGTCCTGGGAGGTGCGCTCACGGAAGAGGAGCTGGTCGCGGGGGGCGCCGAGACGATTCAGCAGATGCATCAGCGCGTCCCGGGTGGACAGCGGGGTCTCCTCCGGGCTGTCGGCGCGCAGATCGACCACGCAGGCGCCCCGGAAGTAGTCCCGCAGCTCGTGCGTCGCGCGCACGGCGAGGGCGGTACGGCCGGAGCCGGGCGCGCCGTGCAGCACGACGACCGTGGGCCGCGTCTCGGTCTCGGCGCGGGCCGCCTGCACCCACTGGCGGATCCTGCCCATCTCCGTACGCCGCCCCGCGAACCTCTCGTCCGCCTCCGGGATCTGCAGGAACGACTGCTCCAGCACATTGCGCCGCCGCGCCGCCGCGCTCTTGTCGGCGCCCCGCAGCTGAGGGGCCTTCTTCTTCGGCGTGGACGCCGCGAGCACGCGCTGCTGGTCCAGGAACGGCCGTATCCCGCGCACCTCCAGCGCCGTGAGCCACTGCAGCCGCAGCTGCTCGGGGCCGCCGGGCTGGCCGAGGGCACCCGCGCGGTGGTGCGCCGCGGGAACATGGGAGGCGGTCACCTTCAGCACGGTGGCCACGGCGCTCGCGACGCCGACGATCAGTCCGGTGCTCACCGCGGTGCCGGCGTCGACGCCGAAGGAGAGGTCGGCCACCACCGCCGTGCCGGCGGCGACGCCCGCGACCAGCAGGGGAGTGCCGGCGCCCTCCTTCGCGTAGCGCTGGCGGAAGGTGAGACGGCCGGCCTGCGACTCGTCCAGCGCACGGGTGTACGTCTCGTACTCCTCCGCCGCGTTGCGCGCCATCGTGTCCAGCGCGGCGCGGGCCCGGCTCAGCAGCACCACCCCGTCGGTACGGCCGCCCGACCTGCGGACCTCCTCCTCGACCGCCCGCACCAGCAGCCCTTCGGCCTCCCCCCGGTG
This sequence comes from Streptomyces sp. VNUA24, assembly GCF_029167005.1. Taxonomy (NCBI): domain Bacteria; kingdom Bacillati; phylum Actinomycetota; class Actinomycetes; order Kitasatosporales; family Streptomycetaceae; genus Streptomyces; species Streptomyces sp. VNUA24. The sequence continues at coordinate 4,415,163 of NZ_CP119143.1, read as the reverse complement.
GCTGTCCCGCATCACAACGTCCCCCTTCGCCGAAACGGCATGCCTCCGGCCAGTGTGGGGCGCGCGGCGCGACTAATCGAGAGGGCGTGAATCAGCGGGTCGGAGGCTCCGCCCGCTGGTCGGCCGACGGTCAGGGGATTGTGCCGCACTTTGGGAAAATGGGTATCTAAGATCCATTGATTCCGTAGCATCTCCCCTGAAAGTGGAAGGGGTTGCGGTGCGCGAGGATCACACGACACTGGTCGGGTTGGGGCTCAGCCCAGATGAACTGGTCAGTCTGGGACTGGACATGCCTGCGACGGCCGAGCCGGCCGGACTCATGGACATCTACCTGCGACGCAGCAACAAGACGGAGGATCTGACCACTCTCCGAGGGCACTTGCGAGACATGGTGCGCTGGGCGCAGGCGAGTGGGCTCCAGATCCGACGCGTCTGGTTCGAACAGCTTTCGGCGTCGAAGACCTATGTACGTCGGCAGGAGTTCGAGAGCGCCACGCAGGCGGTCATGGAGGGCAAGGTCAAGACGCTCTGCGTGTGGAAGGCCGACCGTTTCGACCGACGTGGCATGGGGGCAGTGGGTCGCATGCTGGACGAGTTCGACCGTCGCCGAGCGAGGCTCGTGTCGGTTTCCGAAGGGCTGGACTCATCGCAGGGCGGACGCATTGTGTTCGCCATCCTGAGCGAACGAGCCAGGGAGGAAGCGAAGGACATCGCGAAGCGGGTCAAGAGCGGCCATGACTCGCACAAGGCGGAAGGCCGACGTGGAACGGGCAGGCCACCTTTCGGCCTCCGTAGTGAGCCGGGAAGCGGCAAGGTCGAACCTCACCCGGATGAGTACCCCACGGCTCGCAGACTCGCGGACCTGATGCTCGACATGAAAACGACGAAGGACGCGGCGCACAGGCTCAATGAGGAAGGGCATCGGACCCGGAGCGGAGCCACATGGTCGCCCACCGCGGTGAGCAAGCTCGCTCAGTCCCCGCTCTTCGCGGGCATGGTCCCGGTCCGGCGGCGCAGGACGGACGAAGCCGGTAACTTTCTGGACAGCTGGGAGGGGTACGGCGAGCCTCTGCGTGATCAGCAGGGCGAGATCGTCATGTGTGGCACGGGTGTGGTCGCCCCGGACGAGTGGTTCAAGATCAAGGCGCTCATTGCCGGGCGGACCGATGAACGCTGGGCGAAGGGGAAGCCGGCAGCAAAATATCTGGGGACGGGGAGCTACCGGTGCGGCCGGATGCGGGACAAGAACGGCACGGGGAAATTGGAGCGGTGCGGTGGCCCGATGAGCCATCGCGGGGGACGTTACCGGTGCGAGGTTCGGCAGACACGTGGTCAGTCGGTTTGTGAAGGTGTCGTGACCCTCGCGGACCGCATCGACCACGCGGTCGGGCAAGCGTGGATCAACCACGTCACGGCCCTTGCGCCCGATGCCCCGGTCGTCGTCGCGATGGCACGGCGGTGGCTCGCCTTCGCAGATCCGGAGAGGCAGGCACAGAAGGAAGAGACGCAGCGGGCGCTTGAGGCTGCTCATGTGCGTGTGAAGAAGCTCGAAGAGGACTTCTACGTCTACGGGAAGATGGACGAAGATCGCTTCGACGTACTGAGCGACGGCCAACGTACCTTCATCGAGAGCATGACCGCCGCTTTGGAGGCTCTGGACACCGGAGCTGATCTCGCTCCGCTCTTGCACATCGAGAAGCTGCGGGAAGCGTGGGAGGTGGCGGACACGGCGCATAGGCGCAGGCTGTTGCAGTGCGCTCTCGGGGAGAAGGGCATCACGGTCGGGCCGGCGGCCCGACAGGGGGATCACACGCCCATTCTTGAGCGGCTTGAGTTCGACTGGATCTGATAGCGGCAGCACGTGGCGCCGCTGATGGACTGGCTGTGCCCGAGTATCTGCCGGTCGGCGGTGGCGGCTGCGGCGAGGGTGCTGAGCGGGGGGCCTGGGTACCGCTGCCAGGCGCAGGCTGACCTTCACGAGTGCCCAACCAAGTCGCGCACGAAGGCACAGAGGCTCGGGGTGCATCGGGGGCCTCTCACTCCGTGGGGGTGAGGATGACGTGCGTGTGAACGCGCACCTGCTCGGTGTCCGGGGTGCTGCCGTCGGGGGAGAACGCGCGGTAGCTCTCCACGAGATCGTGCAGGAACGGTTTCACACCCTGGACCAGTCGTCGCGGGTGCCGAGCCACGCCGCCAACTCCTGGGTGTGATGGTTCGCGACCTCGTGTACGAACATGTCGCAACGCTCTCTTTGCGAGTGATCCGGCGTGGACGGTCGTGCCCTGACCGGACAGGGCTGAGCCGGCTGAGCCGCAGTCCGCCGATCGCGGCTCTGGGCAGGGCTCGGTTGTGAGCCCTCCTCGTGGCAGGTGGGTCGGGGGTCGCGGAGTGCGTAAGGATGGGGTCATGCCCAACCGACTCGCGCATGCCACATCCCCGTACCTCCTCCAGCACGCGGACAACCCCGTCGATTGGCGTCCGTGGGAGCCCGCGGCCTTCGAGGAGGCGCGGCGGCGCGATGTTCCCGTCTTCCTGAGCGTGGGATACAGCGCTTGCCACTGGTGTCATGTCATGGCCAAGGAGTCCTTCGAGGACAAGGGCACCGCCGCGTATCTGAACGAGCACTTCGTCAGCGTCAAGGTCGACCGTGAGGAGCGTCCCGATGTGGACGCTGTCTATATGGAGGCCGTGCAGGCTGCGACCGGCCAGGGTGGCTGGCCCATGTCGGTGTTCATGACGCCGGCCGCGGAACCGTTCTACTTCGGCACATACTTCCCGCCCGGGCCTCGTCAGGGGATGCCGTCCTTCCGCCAGGTGCTCGAAGGCGTCCATCACGCGTGGTCGAGTCGGCGCCAAGAGGTTGCGGAAGTGGCGGTGAAGATCACGCGGGATCTTGCCGAGCGGGCGCTGGGCGCCGGGTCTGACGGATTGCCCACCGGGGAGACCCAGGCCCAGGCGCTGCTTCAGTTGACTCGTGACGTCGACTCCACCAGTGGCTGGTTCAAGGGGAGCACCAAGTTCCCCCCGTCGATGGTGGTCGAATTCCTGTTGCGCCACCACGCGCGAACGGGTTCCGTGGCGGCGCGGGAAATGGCCGAGGGGTTGTGCGGTGCGATGGCGCGGTCGAGCCTTTACGACCAGGTCGGAGGTGGCTTTCACCGTTACGTACTCCTGGCGCACGCCGATGGGCCTTTGGTACCCCACTTCGAGAAGATGCTGTACGACAACGCCCTGCTCTGCCGCGTCTACGCCCACCTCTGGCGGGCCACCGGCTCCGAACTGGCCCGGCGTGTCGCGCTGGAGACGGCCGACTTCATGGTCCGGGAACTCAGGACGAACGAGGGCGGGTTCGCCTCGGCGCTGGACGCCGACAGCGACGACGGCACCGGTTCCGGGAAGCATGTCGAGGGCGCCTACTACGTCTGGACGCCCGAGCAGCTGACCGAGGTGCTCGGCGAGGAGGACGCGGCGCTCGCCGCGCAGTACTTCGGGGTCACCCAGGAGGGCACCTTCGAGGAGGGCGCGTCCGTGCTGCAACTCCCGCAGCACGAGGGCGTGTTCGATGCCGAGAGGATCGAGTCGGTGCGGGAGCGGCTGCTCGCGGCACGGTCGCGGCGCCCCGCACCCGGCCGGGACGACAAGGTGGTCGCCGCCTGGAACGGGCTCGCCGTCGCCGCGCTCGCCGAGACCGGCGCCTACTTCGACCGCCCCGACCTGGTGGACGCCGCGATCACCGCCGCCGACCTCCTCGTGCGTCTGCACCTGGACGAGCGGGCGCGCCTCACGCGGACCAGCAAGGACGGGCAGGCGGGGGCCAACGCGGGCGTGCTGGAGGACTACGCGGACGTCGCGGAGGGGTTCCTGGCGCTCGCGTCGGTCACGGGGGAGGGGGTGTGGCTGGAGTTCGCGGGGTTCCTGCTCGACCATGTGCTCGCGCGCTTCGTCGACGAGGAGTCGGGGGCGCTCTACGACACCGCCAGTGACGCGGAGAAGCTGATCCGCCGGCCGCAGGACCCGACCGACAACGCCACGCCGTCCGGGTGGAGCGCGGCGGCCGGGGCGCTGCTGGGCTATGCGGCGCACACCGGCTCGGAGCCCCACCGCAGGGCCGCCGAGCGGGCGTTGGGTGTGGTGAAGGCGCTGGGGCCGCGGGCTCCGAGGTTCATCGGGTGGGGTCTGGCGACCGCGGAGGCGCTGCTCGACGGGCCGCGTGAGATCGCGGTGGTGGGGCCGCAGGGGCATCCGGCGAGGCGGGAACTGCACCGGGCGGCGCTGCTGGGGACGGCGCCGGGTGCGGTGGTCGCCGTCGGGGTGCCGGACGGCGACGAGCTGCCGCTGCTGGCCGACCGTCCGCTCGTCGGGGGTGAACCGGCGGCATATGTCTGCCGTCATTTCACCTGTGACGCCCCCACGACCGACGCGGACCGGTTGCGGGAGGTCCTCGGAGCGGCCCCGACCGGCTGAAACCCGCCGGTCGGAGACCGGGGCGAGATCGAACAACTACCGGGAAACGGGTAGTTGTGCGGACACATCCGACTACATGTTCCCTCGAACGGAAACACGTTTTTATCCTGAAGGGCTCCCCGGGTTCACAGTTTCCCCCTAGTCTCCTCACAGTGTCGCGGAGGGATAACTCCCTTCGTGGCAGGGGGTTTTCAGATCCGGGGGGATCTCTCTTGCTGACGTCTGTCCTTATAGCCGTCGTCTCGCTTGCCTTGTTCTGGATGGCGGCTTTCACTCTCTGGTGGCAGATGCACGCGTGGCGTACGCCCGAAGTGCTCGCCTCCACCCGGTTCAGCAGACCGGACGGCGACGAACATGTCTCGTTCTCCCTGCTGCTGCCGGCACGCCATGAACAGGCCGTGCTGGACCACACCATCCAACGACTGCTCGAATCGAGCCACGACGACTTCGAGATCATCGTGATCGTCGGACACGACGACCCGGAGACCACCGCGGTGGCCCGGGCGGCCGAGGGCCGCGACCCCCGGGTCCGCGTGGTCGTCGACCACCACGAGAGGAAGAACAAGCCCAGGGCCATGAACACGGCCCTGCCGCACTGCCGCGGCGACGTCGTCGGAGTCTTCGACGCCGAGGACCAGGTCCATCCCGAACTGCTCTCCCACGTCGACCACGCCTTCCGCACCACGGGCGCCGACGTCGTGCAGGGCGGGGTGCAGCTCATCAACTTCCACTCCAGCTGGTACAGCCTGCGCAACTGCCTGGAGTACTTCTTCTGGTTCCGGTCCCGGCTGCATCTGCACGCGCAGAAAGGGTTCATCCCGCTCGGCGGCAACACCGTCTTCGTCCGGACCGCGGTCCTGCGGGAAGCCGGCGGCTGGGACCCCGACTGTCTCGCCGAGGACTGCGACCTGGGCGTACGGCTGTCGAGCGTCGGCAAGAAGGTCGTCGTCGCCTACGACAGCGACATGGTGACCCGGGAGGAGACCCCCGGCAGCCTGGTGTCGCTGATGAAGCAGCGCACCCGCTGGAACCAGGGTTTCCTCCAGGTCTACCGGAAGCGGGACTGGAAGCAACTGCCCGGCTTCCGGCAGCGGTTGCTGGCCCGCTACACGCTGATGACGCCGTACCTCCAGGCCGTCTCCGGGGTGATCATCCCGCTCAACGTGGCCGTCGCGCTCTTCCTCGACGTTCCCGTCGGCGTCGCCTTCATCACCTTCCTGCCGGCCGTCACCGCCCTCGTCACCTTCGTGTTCGAGGTCGTCGGACTGCACGACTTCGGCCGCCAGTACGGCCTGCGCGTCCGCTTCACCCACTACGTCAAGCTGATCGTGGGCGGCCCCTTCTACCAGCTGCTCCTCGCCCTCGCCGCCGTACGCGCGGTGTGGCGTGAGCAACGCGGCCGCACCGACTGGGAGTTGACCAGTCACGTCGGCGCACATCTCGCGCACGTGGACCGAGAGGACGTTCCTGCGTGACCTCCATACTTCCCGCGGCGACCGAGACCGAGGTCAAGGTCCCCGCGCAGCGGACAGCTGCGCCCGCCACCGGTTCGACCGGTCGAACGGCCGCGTCCGTCGCCACTCCGCCCGCCCCGAAACGGCTGCGCGACTCGCGCCCCGACCTCATCCTCTGCGGACTCCTCCTCGTCGCGATCATGATCGTGCAGGGGTGGAACATCGCCGACTACCCCGCCCTCAGCGACGACGAGGGCACCTACCTCGCGCAGGCCTGGGCCGTGCAGGAGGGCAGGGGCCTCGCCCACTACACCTACTGGTACGACCACCCGCCGCTCGGCTGGATCCAGCTCGCCGTCCTGACCTGGATCCCCGCCCAGCTCGCCCCCGAGTCGATGACCGTCGGCTCGATGCGCGGGGTGATGCTGCTGATCAGCGCCGCCAGCGCGGTCCTCGTCTACGTCCTCGGCCGCCGCCTCTCGCTGCCCCGCTGGGCCGCCGGGCTCGGCATGGTCCTCTTCGGGCTGTCCCCGCTGTCCGTGGTGCTCCAGCGGGAGATCTTCCTCGACAACATCGCGGTGATGTGGACGCTGCTGGCGTTCTGCCTCGCCGCCTCACCGAGCCGTCACCTCTGGCACCACTTCGGTGCGGGGCTGGCCGCCGCCGCGGCCGTCCTCACCAAGGAGACGATGCTCCTGGTCCTGCCCGCCGTGCTGCTCACCATGTGGCGGCACAGCCATCGCGACACCCGGAAGTTCGCCCTCACCGGCGCCATCACCGCCTGCGTCCTGATCGGCGCCTCGTACCCGCTGTTCGCCCTGCTCAAGGGCGAGTTGTTCCCCGGCGCCGGCCATGTCTCGCTGTGGGACGGCATCGTCTACCAGATGAGCCGCCCCGGCTCCGGCTTCATCCTCACCGAGGGCACGGGCAGTCACGGCGTCCTGCGGTCCTGGCTGTACTACGACCGGGTCCTGCCCCTCGGCGGACTCGCCGGCGCGCTGCTGCTCCTGGTCACCTGGCGCTGGTCGGTGACCGCGCGCGCCCTGGCCGGACCCGCGCTCGCCGTCGCGATCCTCGCCGGCATGGCCCTGCGCCCCGGCTATCTGCCCGCGATGTACGTCCTGCAGGCCCTGCCCTTCCTGGCCCTCGTCCTCGCGGGCGGCACGGCGAGCGTCGCCCACGGCGTCCTGCGCCGAGGCCGCGGCGCGACGGAGCCGCGTCCCCTCGTCTGGGCGCGCTGCACGGTCGCCGTCGCCCTGGCCGCCCTGGCGACGGCGTACGTGGCCCCCCGCTGGTACGACGGCAACCGCACCGCGATGACGTTCAACGCCAACGCGCCCTACCAGAAGGCCGCCGCGTGGCTCGGACGCGAGGTCGAGGATCCCGGCGGCACCCGAGTCCTCGTGGACGACGCGCTCTGGCTCGACCTCGTCCACGAGGGGTACGAGCCCGGCCTCGGCGTCATCTGGTTCTACAAGGCCGACCTCGACCCGGCGGTGACCAGGACGATGCCGCGCGGCTGGCGCGACCTCGACTACGTGGTCGCCTCCCCGACCGTCCGGCGCGACGCGGCCGACCTGCCCAACGTCCGGCGCGCGATGGAGAACTCGACACCGGTCGCCACCTTCGGCACCGGCGAGGACCGGATCGAGATCCGCAGGATCGAGACCGGCGGCGACGACCGCGCGCGCGGGACCGGCGAGGCGGAGGACGAACGTGTCCGCGGCTCCGGCGAGGCGGAGAACGACCGCGCCCACGGCACCGAGACGACCGGAGGTGGCCGATGACCGGCGGAAGCCATGAGTCCACCGCCCCCGGGCACCTCGGCGACCCGGCCGTACGCGGCGCCGAGGTCCCCGAGCCCGGCGCCGTCACCATCGTCGTACCGACCTACAACGAGTCCGCCAACGTACGGGAGTTGCTGCACCGCATCACGGACTCCGTCCCCGGACGGCTGCCCTGCGAGGTCGTCTTCGTGGACGACTCCACCGACGACACCCCCGCGGTGATCGACCGGGCCGCGCAGGACTGCCCGTTCCCGGTGACCGTGCTGCACCGCGACGAACCGGCCGGCGGACTCGGCGGCGCGGTGGTCGAGGGCATCAGGGCGGCCGGCTGCGACTGGATCGTCGTCATGGACGGCGACCTGCAGCACCCGCCGTCACTGGTACCGGAGTTGGTGGCGACCGGGGAGCGGGCGTCGGCGGATCTGGTGGTCGCCTCCCGGTACATCGCGGGCGGCAGCCGGGCCGGGCTCGCGGGCAGCTACCGCGTGGCCGTGTCCCGGGGAGCGACCTGGCTCACCAAGTCCCTCTTCCCGCGCCGGCTGCACGGCATCAGCGACCCGATGAGCGGCTTCTTCGCGATCCGCCGCAGCGCGGTCACCGCCGACGTCCTCCAGCCGCTCGGCTACAAGATCCTCCTCGAACTCGCCGTGCGCAGCCGCCCGCGCAAGGTCACCGAGGTGCCGTTCGTCTTCCAGGACCGGTACGCCGGCGAGTCCAAGTCCACCGCGCGGGAGGGCTTCCGCTTCCTGCGCCACCTCGTCGGATTGCGCACCGCCTCGCCCGTGGCCCGCATGCTGGTCTTCGGACTGATCGGCGTCACCGGGTTCCTGCCGAACCTGGCCGCCCTGCACGCCCTCACCTCGGCCGGCATGCACTACGTCCCCGCCGAGATCCTCGCCAACCAGCTCGGGGTCCTCTGGAACTTCCTCCTTATCGAGCACCTGTGCTTCCGCGAGCGGCGCAGGCACCGCCGGGGGTGGGACCGCCTGGGCCGGTTCGCGGTGCTCGCCAACGCCGATCTGGTGCTGCGCATCCCGCTGATCGCCCTGTTCGTCGCCCGGTTCGGGATGGGGGCGCTGTCCGCGACCGCGCTCGCCCTGGTGACGACGTTCGTCCTGCGCTTCGTGGCGACCGAGGCGCTGGTCTATCTGCCGCGGAAGACGACCCGCCGTCCGCCGCGAAAGACGTCTCGCCGTGGGGAGCACGGCGAGCAGAAGCAGGCCGAGCAGGAGCAGGCCGAGCGTGAGCAGGCCGAGCGTGAGCAGGCCGAGCCGGCAAGGAGAGCCGTGTGAAGAACCGTCCGATGAGCCACCCGCGGGGCCGCTTCGGCCTCCGCCGCAGACCGGGGCCCCTGCCCAGGACCAGACGCAGCACGGCCCTGCTGGCGGTCGGCGCCCTCGCCGCCGGCCTCCTGCTGGTCTCGCCGCAGTCCGCGTCCGCCGCCAACCTCGTCCAGAACCCCGGGTTCGAGACCGCCGGCGGCGACGGGATGCCGTACTGCTGGGAGAAGTCCGGCTGGGGCGACAACGACTTCACCTTCACCACGGTCTCGGGCGCCCACTCCGGCACCAAGGCCATGAAGGTCGAGCTGACCCGCCGGGTCTCCGGCGACCGCAAGGCCCTCATCACCGAGTCGGCGGCCTGCGCGCCCCCGGTCACGGTGGGCAAGCAGTACGACCTGGCCCTCTGGTACAAGTCGACGACCCCGGACACGTCCGTCACCCTGTTCCGGCACGACACCACCGCCGGCTGGCAGTACTGGACCGACCTCAAGACGCTGGACATGGCCGCGAGCTGGACCGAGGCGACCGTCCGCACCCCCCAGATCCCGGCGGGCACCGACCGGATCACCTGGGGCGTCTCCGTCTACGGCACCGGCTCCGTCACCACCGACGACTACACGATGGACCAGGTCGCCGACCCCGTCCCCCAGCCGCAGTGCACGGGCACGCCGGACGAGTGCCTGAACGGCCGCTGGGACGTGCTGCCCACGCAGAACCCCGTGCGCTCCATGCACTCCGTCGTCCTCAACAACGGCAAGGTGCTGCTGATCGCCGGCTCCGGCAACAGCGAGCAGATGTTCGAGGCGGGCACGTTCACGTCCGCGGTCTACGACCCGAAGAACGGCACGTACAAGCAGATCCCGACCCCGGACGACATGTTCTGCGCGGGCCATGTGCAGCTCGACGACGGGCGGGTCCTCGTGATGAGCGGCAACAAGGCGTACCCGGTGGCGGGCGGGCACGGCTACGAGGGCTACAAGGACTCGTACATCTTCGACCCGGTCACCGAGACCTACAGCAAGACCAACGACATGAACGACGGCCACTGGTACCCGTCGGCGACCGTCCTCGGCAACGGTGACGTCATCTCCTTCGGCGGTCTGCGCGAGGACTCCACGGGGTCGGTGACGGCCGAGCTGTGGTCGGACGCCGAGCAGAAGTGGCTCGAACTCTGGAAGGTCAACCAGACCTGGTCGTACTGGGGCCTGTACCCGTCGATGATCCTCATGCAGGACGGCCGCCTCTTCTACTCCGGCAGCCATGTCTTCGGCAACAACATCCCCGGCACGGGCAGCGCCCTGTACGACTACGGCGCCAACACGATCACGTCCGTCCCCGGCCTGCAGAACAAGGACCAGCGCGACCAGTCCGCGAGCGTGCTGCTGCCCCCGGCCCAGGACCAGAAGGTCCTCACCCTCGGCGGCGGCAACATCGAGTCCAACCCCGACGCGAACCGTCTGACGGACGTCATCGACCTGAAGGCCGCGAACCCCGCGTACGTCGCCGGCCCGCCGATCCCGCAAGGCACGGTGGACCTCGGCAACGGCAAGGTCGCCCAGACGGGCGGCCAGGGCAAGATGTACGTCTCCGCGGTGCTGCTGCCCGACGGCAAGGTCCTGGAGACGGGCGGCGCCCTGCACAACCGCGCCGACCCGGTCTACGAGTCCTCGCTCTACGACCCGGCGACCAACACCTTCGACCCGGTGGCGGCGGACCCGGAGGAGCGTGGCTACCACTCCTCGGCGTTCCTGCTCCCCGACGGCCGGGTCATGGCGACCGGTGACAACCCGGGCAACGGTTCCTGGAACCACGACGTGTCCGTCTACACCCCGCCGTACCTGCTGAAGGGCCCCCGCCCGAAGATCACCTCGGTGATCGACAAGGAGTGGGTGTACGGCGACACCCAGCGGATCACGGTGGACCGGCCCGTCGTGAAGGCGGAACTGATCCGCCCCGCCGCGGTCACGCACTCCTCGGACCCCAACCAGCGGTTCGTGGACCTGCCGCTGTCCGTCGACGGCAACAACATCGACCTGAACGTGACGAGCAACCCCAACCTGGCCCCGCCCGGCTGGTACATGCTCTTCGCGGTCGACGCGAACGGCGTCCCGTCGGTCGCGGAATGGGTCCACCTCCAGGGCCCGTCCGCCCTGGCCCTCGCCTCCGGTGACGCCCCCTCGGCCCACGTCCACGACTTCGCGGACGCCCCGAAGGGCAAGGTCACGGGCCCGGGGAAGAAGACCAGGTCCAAGAAGGTCAGCCCGACGATCTCCGGCTGCGACCGCCACTACGGATCGGCGAACGTCTGCGTCCCGACGGCGTTCCCGGCGGAGGTCGACAGGACGACGGCCGCCCGCTGCGCGTGGCTGAAGAAGAACGACTACGGCCGCCTGAAGGTCAACGGCGGGGACGATCCGCTGAAGCTGGACCGGAACCGGGACGGTGTGGCGTGCGGGAAGGGAGACGTCCGCCGCAGCTGACGTGGCCTTTCCAGGGCACAGGGCACAGGGCCCCGCACCCGGCGGACATCCGCCGGGTGCGGGGCCCTTTCGTGTGTGGGGCCTTGTCGTGCGCGGGGGCGGTCGCGGGCGTCCTCAGCCGGTCTGCCCGGTCAGCTTCCCCGTGGCCTGCTGCTGGACGGCGGCCGAGCGGCGCAGGAAGTCGAGGATCACGTCGAGTTGCTCCTCGGTGTAACCGGCGTACAGCGCCTCCAGACCGGTGACGAAGTCGGCGAACAGGGCACCGAAACTCGCCACGTGGTCCCGGTCGATCTCGACGATCACCCGGCGGCCGTCCGCCCGGTCGCGTGTCCGGCGGACGAAGCCCTTGCGCTCCAGCCGGTCGACCAGCCCGCTCACCGACGCGGGCGCCAGACCGGTGCGCGCGACGATCTCCCCCGAGGTCAACGGCCCCTCCCGCTCCAGCAGGTCGAGGGTCTTCTCCTCCGTCATGCCCAGGCCCATGCGGGCGCCGACCGCGGCGTGGAACATCACCGCCGCGTTGCTGTGCTCGCGGCCGGCCTGATGCAGCGCGGCGAGCAGTTCGCCGCGTCGATCCGCGTCGCTTGACACCCGTGCCACCCTCCCCATAAATTTCGTTCGTACGAACTAAATAACTGTGTGTTATCAGAATAGCACCCGAGGGGGCGGCGTCACAATGACGACGGCATTGATCATCGGCGGGGGGATCGGCGGCCTGACCACGGCCCTGGCGCTGCGCCGCGCGGGTATCGACCCGCTGGTCCACGAGGCGTACGACCGGCCCGACGACTACGTGGGGTTGTTCCTGAACACGGCCTCGAACGGGCTCGACGCGTTCCGCGCCATCGGCGTCGACCTCACCCGCCACGTGGACGGGGTGCCGATCCCCCGTATGGTCCTGTCGAGCGGCTCGGGAAGGCGGCTCGGCGAGGTCGCGAACGGCACCCGGCTGCCGGACGGCTCCGTGAGCGTCTGCGTCCGGCGCGGCGAGCTGCAGCGGGCGCTGCGCGCGCAGGTCCGCGAGGCCGGCATCCCTCTCGCGTACGGCAAGCGCCTCGACACCTACCGAACCCTGCCCACCGGGGTGGTCGCACGGTTCACCGACGGCACCGAGGTCGCGGGTGACCTCCTCGTCGGCGCCGACGGCATCCACTCCCGCACCCGCGCGCTCCTCGACCCGGACGCGCCGGCGCCCCGCTTCACCGGTCTGCTCAGCGTCGGCGGCTACAGCGAGGGCGCCGGGCTGGCCCCCACCACCGGCGTCCAGCACCTGGTCTTCGGCAAGCGGGCGTTCTTCGGCTACCTGGTCCGCGAGTCCGGCGAGATCTACTGGTTCGCCAACCTCCACCGCCCCGACGAACCGGACCGGCGGGACCTGACCGCCATGACGCCTGACCGGTGGCGGCGCCATCTCGCCGACCTCTTCGCCGACGACACGCCCGTCATCGCGCACATCCTCGACCACCTCGTCGGCGAGGTCGGCGCCTACCCGGTGTACGACATCCCGACCAGCCCGGTCTGGCACCGGGGACCGGCCGCGCTGATCGGCGACGCGGTGCACGCCACCTCCCCGTCCGCGGGTCAGGGCGCCTCGATGGCCGTCGAGGACGCCGTCGTACTGGCCCAGTGCCTGCGCGACGCCCCCGACACCGCCACCGCGTTCACCACGTACGAACGTCTGCGCCGCCCACGCGTGGAGAAGGTGGTGGCCTACTCCCGGACACTGTCGGACAGCAAGACCGCAGGTCCGGTCGCCCGCGTCCTCCGGGACCTGATGATGCCCCTCGCGCTGCGGTACTTCGCCAACCCGCAAGCGCACGCCTGGATGTACGACCACCACATCGACTGGGACCGCCCGGTGGCCGTCCGATGACCGCGCGACGCGTCGACCGGCGGCGGCTGCTGAAGCTGGGCCTGCTCGGGATACCGGCGACCGCCGCCGTGGCCGGGGGCGGCCCGGCGTACCTCTGGGCGGGCGCGGACCTCGACACCGCCGGGAAGGTTTTCTTCACCCAGGCGCCCCAACCTTGGCCGGGTGTCTACGGCGCTGCACTAGGTGCGGCCTCTGGGGTACGTGGTGCCCCGCGAGGTCTGGACGGCCTGCCGGCAGTCCGGTGCGGTCGGCGGCACGGGCTGTCCGTCGAGGGCCCGGCACAGAGCGGCGTGGAGGTGTTCGGCTTCGGTGAGCGTGAGGGCCAACTCGGTGTCCGTGGAGTGACCGTCGGCACGGGCAATACGCAGCGGGACGGCGAGGCGGTCGTCGTCGGTCCTGCGCACGGGCCGTCCGGGCGGACGCTCGACGAACCACCTCATGACGCGGCCCCGCTCTTCCCGATCCGCGTGAGACGGTACGTCCCCCAGAGCCGCCGCCCGTCCTCACAGCCGTCCTGAGCCTTGGGCGTGCCCATGCACCCGTCCCCGCACTTCCGGGTGTGCTCGAACCACAGCCGGTAGGCACGCAACATGGGCATCTCACCCCGCCGCACGGCAGCCGCCACCCGCTCGTCCGGCATCAGGAGACCTCCATGAACTGCTGTGCCTGTCGCCTCTGTCGACGGACCTCGGGGGTGAGGAGGTAGGCACCGACGAGAGTGCTGCTGATCTCCTCGGCCGTGATGCCGGGCAGGTCTGCCCCGCGCGCCCACGGGCATCGGGCTCTACGACGCCGGGAGCTCGCGAGGAAGGCGGCCCACATCTCGGGAGAAGGGTGGGGGAGTGACAGCTCCTCGACGCTGACCGGCCCGGTGTCCGCCTCCTGTGCCGCGCGGTCGGAGGCGGGCGTCCCGAGGAGCGTCGCCTTCACTCGTACAAGTGCGCGTGAAAGAAGATGCATCGGCGGTCTCCTTGTCGGATCGGCGATGCCCCGGAGCCGTCGCGAAAGAGTCGCCGGGGTCATCCGTGTCCCTGCAACGGACGTGGCGGGACCGAAGCAGAGGGCTCCACGTGTGGCGCCAAAAAAGAGACTGGACCGGTGGACCGGTCCAGTCAATCGGAACGTCAGTTCGCCTACTGCATGGGGTAGTTGTCGGATAGTTCGAACACGTGCGACGCCGTCACGCCCTCTTCGCAGACGAGCGGCTGGTGGTCACGGTCGAACGCCACATGCAGCAGTACAGCCACCGCCGCCGGCATTTCCACCTCCAGCAAGCGGGCCTCTTCACCGTCGGCCAGCCGTACCGTCGTGACATCCGCCCCTTCCACGGGCGAGCGCCCCGTCTCGCGCCTCACGTAGTGCGTGGTGCCCTCCGCGATAGGGCCCTTCTGGGCCAGGCGCGGGGCCGCGTCCGCGACGGTGGGCGGGAACCAGGCAGTCACCAGCGTGTGAGGCGAGCCATCGTCGAGCAGCACCAGACGGATCCTCCGCAGAGCTTTCTCGCCGGCCTCCAACGCCAGTGCTGCCGCCACGTGCGGTGGTGGGACCGTACGGTCGGGAACGCCGATGCGTCGATACGGGGCGCCGCCCGTCACCCTGGAGGAACCCGCGCGGCGGGCACCAGCCGACCGGGCGACAGGGTTCTCGACGACGACGAAGCCGGAGCCCTGTCGAGCGGAGACCAGGCCGTCGTGGCGCAGGACGTCGTAGGCCTTGACGACCGTGGCCCTGGACACGTCCCACTGCTCCGCCAGATCACGGCCGGAGGGAAGCAGATCGCCCGGTCCGAACTCGCCGTTCGCGACCCGACTGCGCAGATCCTCGGCGATCTGCTCGTACTTCAGCTGCGGCATGGGTCTCATTTCCGATCACTGGACTGGTCCACCGGTGCGCCTCCAGAATGCCCGTATGACGAGCCCTGAGGTAGCGCCGGAGATCGTGAGGTTCTACTCCGAGACCATCGACGAGGCCGACCGGCTGTCCAGGACTGCGGAAGGGCACCTGGAGCTGATCCGGACCCAGGAGTTGCTGCGCCGTCACCTTCCGCCCCCGCCCGCCCGCATCCTCGATGTGGGCGGCGGCCCGGGCGCGCACGCACGGTGGCTGGTGGCGGACGGCTACGAGGTCCATGTCGTCGATCCGATCCCTCGCCACCTGACCCGGGCCGAAGAGGTCGGTGCCACGGCGGAGTTGGGCGACGCCCGCCACCTCGCGGCCGAGGACGCCTCGTACGACGTGGTCCTGTTGCTCGGCCCGCTCTACCATCTCCCCGACCGCGCGGACCGAGACCGGGCCCTCGCGGAGGCGCACCGCGTCCTCAAGCCGGGCGGCCTCCTCGCAGCGGCAGGCATCAACCGCTACGCCTCCCTCTTCGAACACACCGCTTTCGCCCACCTCCACGAGGAGCCCCTGCGAGGCGGCATCTCCACCATCCTCGCCACCCAGATCCACGACGGAAGGAAGGCGTTCACGAAGGCGTACTTCCACACGGGCGCCCAACTCCTCGACGAGGTGACCACCGCCGGGTTCACCTCCACGGAGATCTACGGCATCGAAGGCCCCGCCTGGTCCCTCCTGGCCGCCACGGAACGCCACACGGGACAGCCCCTCACCGACTCCCCCCTCTTCGAATCAACCCTGACCGCGGCCCGCATGGCAGAGCCCTACCCGGAGCTGCTGGCGGCGAGTTCACATCTGCTGGTGGTGGGCCGACGGGCGGAGTGACCGGCTGGCGACGCGCGACAACGATGTGCCAAGAAGGGCGACCATAGCCGCCGCCAACCATCAGCTGGGATCGAACTAGCAAGCATCACCGGCGATCGGACAACGCCGGTCGACCGAGGCAGGGCCGACTCGAAACACCACCTACTCACCGACGGGCAGGGCACCCCGCTCGCGGTCCTGCTGACCGGCGGCAACCGCAATGACGTCACCCAACTCCTGCCCTTACTTGTACTTGATGCGATCCCCCCGGTCCGAGACCGGGTCGGACGGCCCCGCCGCAAGCCGGACTCGCTGTATGCCGACCGCGGCTACAACCACCACATCTACCGCGACCAGGTCCGCGCCCGCGGCACCGTGCCCGTGATCGCCCGCCGCGGCACCCTGCACGGCACCGGACTGGGCACCTATCGCTGGGTGGTCGAGCGAAGTTTTGCGTGGCTGCACGGCTTCCGACGCCTGCGCATCCGATGGGAACGGCGAGCCGACATCCACGAAGCTTTCCTCAAACTCGCCTGCTGCCTCATCGCACACCGACAGCTCGGCTCATTGTGTTAGCCGTTGTTAGTAGGGTGTGATTCAAACGTTCCCTACTGGTGCGAGAGGGCCCTGTCTTGCGCCGGATGGGGAAAATTTGGCGCGCCGTCTTTCTGTCGCTGATCACGCA
Source organism: Streptomyces sp. VNUA24 (assembly GCF_029167005.1). Lineage (NCBI taxonomy): Bacteria > Bacillati > Actinomycetota > Actinomycetes > Kitasatosporales > Streptomycetaceae > Streptomyces > Streptomyces sp. VNUA24. The sequence continues at coordinate 4,398,434 of NZ_CP119143.1, read as the reverse complement.
TAGATACATTTAGGTCCGTGGAAGATCGCGAACTCTCTTCATCGCATTGGCACTGGCTCCCGTACGGAAGGGGGCAGCGGGAGCTAAGGGAGGTGATCCGCTCTCGGGTGGCTGAAATGCGTGTCCTCGTTTCTGCTCGAGCGGATCCGGATATTGACCCAGAGGTGAAATTGCTCATCTCGGATGCGGCGCTGGAGGAGCTAAGAAAGGCCGACAAGACCCTTGACCAGCTCAGTGACCGTGGGCGAATCTCTGGGTCGAGCCTCTCTGTCGCGCAGGCTCATCTTGATATGGCGCACTCTCTAATGCTGCGATTGGCGCCATTGGAAATCGTGAGGGCACTATTGCCCGGACTGGTTTCCATCGTGCGTGAGCACCTCTGTGTCACCGACTTGCGAAGGTCGCAAGTCGAAGAGATCGAGCAGCGCGTTGAAGCGGGAAAACCTCTGGATGCTCGGCATCGGGAGTTGCTTATTGATGCGGTAGGCGTTGCCCGACAAGCGCTGCTCCGCGAGAATCTGCGTGTGCGCAACTTCGTAGCAATCGTGTACGGAGTGTTTGCCGCGCTGACGCTTATCGTGATTGTGGTTGCTGTGCTGGGGGCTCTCTTTCCTGATGTGGTGCCCCTCTGCTTTGGTCCCATGGACGTCGGCATCGTATGCCCCACAGCGGATAGTTCAGTTCCTCAGTTTGATCCAGGCATGGAAGACCTGGACAAGGCTTACGGCGACGTTGCGAAGTCGCGTGACTACCTTGTTATTGAACTCGCTGGAATTGGGGCCGCTGCGGTTGCTGCGGCCGTGACGATCCGACGAATTAGAGGAACTGCGACTCCATATAACGTGCCTGTAGCTCTTGCGCTTCTCAAGTTGCCTACTGGCGCGCTGACTGCCGTACTCGGGCTTATTCTGATGCGGGGTGCATTTGTCCCTGGGCTATCGGCTCTCGATTCATCAGCGCAGATTATCGGGTGGGCGATCATTTTCGGTTACGCGCAGCAGATTTTTACAAGGCTCGTCGACCGGCAAGGGCAGGCAGTCCTTGATGCCGTGGGGGGACCGACCCTGCTGCAGCCGGTGTCGGCGCAGGATGCAGGAGAGGTGGCCCGCTGACCCTGTCTGGCGCTGGCGTCGCTGATCAACGAGAAGCCGGACTTGATGGCTCGCGCTGCGCTCCGCGCCACGAAGCTGAAGGCAGCGACAATGCTGATTCTCGTCAGCGCGAGCAGCATAGCCGTCATTGCGGCAACGGGAGTGTGGGCGCTGTTGGGTGGGCTCTACGGTTGTACCAGGGCTGACGAAGACCTCGTCCCCACACTGGTGTCCTTGTCCATCCTCGACGCGCACCCGAGCCAGACGCAGCCCCAAGCCGAGCGGTACTCCGGATGCGATGAGGATGATGGATTCGCCTACGCCGGGCAGTACTACGGACTCACGACATCTTGGGCCAGCGTGCTGGACATCTATCGCAAGGCCGCCACAGAAGACAGTTGGCGACTCAAGGGCGTCAACCCTTCACCGGACAGCCTGGCGACCGACACTTCAGCGCTCTGCTTTGAGAAGTTCGCCGCAGGCACTACCGCCCAACGCGCTGTGTGGTTCCCCGGTGATCTCGGGGACAGCGCCCCCACGACCACGGCTTGGAAGTCACAGCCAGCCATGACGGCACTGCCTGGTGTTGACCCAGCGTCGCCACGAGTTCCGAGGTGGCACCCAGGCTTACAAGGGGCAGCGCACCAAGGCGCTGACCCGCCACCGTGCCCTACCGCGCGCCTCCACTCACCCCGCCCGCCCCCGCAACGCCCCCCGCACGATCGCCTCCAACTGCTCGTGGTGCGCGCCCTTCCAGTACGGGCGGCCGCAGGTGTCGCACTGGGCGAAGACGTCGTAGGACTTGTGGGTGCCGCCCTCCAGGCGGTCGGCTACCTGTTCCTTCGTCGCCGGTTTCAGGAGGCCGTTGCAGGCCGTGCACCGGGTCCAGGGGTGCAGGTCGGGGGCGAAACGGGCCAGGATGTCGGCCAGTTGCTCCTCCGGGTGCGTGCTGTAGACGTACGCGCCGGCCCACAGTTCGCGGCGGCGCAGCAGGCCGCGGTCGCGGCTGAGCAGGACCCGCTGTTCGGCGGCGGAGCGGGTGGCCAGGGCGGGGTCGCCGATGTCCGTGGACTCGTAGGCCGTGTCCACGCCCAGGAGGCGCAGGCGCCGGGCGAGGGTGCCGAGGTGGACGTCGAGGAGGAAGCGGAGCGGGGCGCCGGGGACGCGCTGGGGGCGTTCCACCGGGCGTACGGTCACCGACTCGCCCTGTGCCGGGATGTGGGAGGCCGGGACTTCGCGGCCGTCGACGACCAGCGCGCCCACCTCCGTCAGCGGGACGCCGAGGGACTCGACCACGTGGCCCAGGGTCGAGACGCCGTCCGTGGCCAGCGGGGTCGCGCCCGCGCGGCGGCCGTGCGGGACGAACAGGGCCAGCTCGGGGGCGACTTCGATATGGATCTCGGCGGCTTTCACCTGGTCAGGATGGCACGGGGGAGAGGCGCGGGTTCAGGGAATTTCCCGCTGCAGGCCGTGGTGCAGCGTGGTCAGGGTGCGGTCGACGAGTTCGGCGAAGTCGTCGCGGTGGCCGTTCTCGGCCCAGTAGAGGGAGGTCTCCAGCAGGCCGCCGATCAGGGACATCGCGTAGACCCGTACCTCCAGGCTGTCCGGGTCCCGGCCGGTGCGTTCGCCGATGGCGGTGCAGAGCATGCGGCCCGTCACCGACATGCTCTCCATCATGCGCGAGCGCACCGCGGGGACCTGGACCATCAGGCGCGTGCGCAGCCGCGCCACCGCCGCGTCCTCCTCGACGCCCGTGCGGATCGCCTCGCGCATCAGGTGCCGGATGCTGTCCGTCCAGGGTTCGTCCGCCGGCCGGGCCCGCAGTTCCTCCATGAGGACCGGGTCGAACTCGTCGGTGAGGACGATGTCCTCCTTGGTGGGGAAGTAGCGGAAGACGGTCGACGGCGACACCTCCGCCCGGTCGGCGATCTGCTCGATCGTCGTGGCGTCGTAGCCCTGCTCCTCGACCAGCGCGTAGGTCGCGGTGCGGATCGCCTCGCGGGTCTTGATCTTCTTCCGCTCACGAAGGCCGAGCGGGGGCCGGTCGGTGGGCGTGGCGGTGGGGGTGCCGGAGGGCGTGCTGGTGGGGGTGCTGGGGCGTGCGGCCGTCATGCGGTCATTGTCGGGTATCGGCCCGCGCGTCGGCCAGGTCGGACCCGGGGACCTCGCCGCCGGCCTCCCCGCCTTCCCCGCTCTCCTGCGCCGCCGGCGTGCTCGGCAGGAGGGTGACGGCCAGCAGCGCGGCGACCAGGGCCGCGCCGCCGCACACCAGCAGGACGAGGCCCATGCCGTGGACGTACGAGTCGTTCGCGGACGTGAGGAGATCGGCCGCCCCCGCCCGTTCGGCGACCGCGTGGGCCGCCACCACCGAGTCACCGGCCGTCTCGGCGGCCGACGCGGGCAGCCCGGCGGTGTCGAGCCGGTCCCGGAAGACGCCCGCGAGCAGGCTGCCGAGCAGGGCGATACCGATCGCGCCGCCCACCTGACGCAAGGTCATCAGCAGCCCGGAGCCGGAGCCGGCCCGGTCGGCGGGCAGGGTGCCGAGCGCGCCGGACATCGCGGGCACGATCGAGAGCCCGAAGCCCGCTCCGGCGATCGACAGCCACAGTGCGGTGAAGCCGTATCCGGAACCGGTCGTCGTACGGCTGCCGAGGAGGGCGGCGAAGGCCAGCACCACCAGGCCCGCGCCGACCACGGACCGGGACCCGAAGCGGACCACGACCGGCTGCGCGAGCCGCGCGCCGACCAGCAGGCCGCCCATCAGGGGCAGCAGCCGTACGCCGGTGCCCAGGGCGTCGTTGCCGAGGACTGCCTGGAGGTACGGCGGCAGGACGAACATCAGTCCGGACAGTACGAACATGACGAGGGTCGCGGCGAGGGCGTTGAAGAGGAAGCCGCGGTGGGCGAGCAGTCCCATGTCGAGCATGGGGCGCACGGCCCGCCGTTCGCGCAGGACGAGCGCGGTGATCAGCACGGCCGCCACCGCGAACACGCCCAGGACCAGCGGGTCGGTCCAGCCGCGGGTGGGTGCCTCGATGATCGCGTAGACGAGCGAGCCGAGCCCGGCCGCGGTGAGCGCGGTGGAGAGCGGGTCGACCCTGGGCGAGGCGGGGTCCCGGGTCTCGGGCAGCAGCAGGACGCAGGCGGCCACGCCGATCGCCGCCATCGGGATGTTGATCAGGAACACCGAGCCCCACCAGTAGTGGTCGAGCAGCCAGCCGCCGATGATCGGTCCGAGCGGCAGGCCCAGCGTGGAGCCCGCCGAGACGATGCCGACGGCCTTGGTGCGCTCGTCGGGGGCGAAGAGCGAGGGCAGGACCGACAGGGCGAGCGGGGTGACCAGGGCGGCGCCGATCCCCATGACGGCACGGGCCGCCACGACCGCGTTCACGTCCTGGGCCAGCGCGCCCACGACCGATCCGGCGAGGAAGACGCCGAGCCCGGTGATCAGCATGCGCCGCCGTCCGAACCGGTCGCCGAGGAGTCCGGCCGGGAGCATCAGGGCCGCGAACACGACGATGTACGCGTCCGCCATCCACTGCTGTTCACCAGTGGTCGCGCCCAGCTCTCCGGCCATGGTCGGCAGCGCCACGTTCAGGATCGTCATGTCGAAACCGAGCACCAGCATGCTCGCGACGAGGGCGCCGAGGGCCCACCAGCGACGGGGGTCGGGCCGGGAAGGGAGGTGCTCAGTGACAGTAGCCATGAATTGAGAGTAACTCTCAAAATGTAGTGACTGTCAATGCGTGCGCGCCTTCCGGGCATGCCTTCAGGTCGTCCGGGCGCACGAAAAATGGCCACGGCTGAAAGCCGTGGCCAGGGAGAACGCGGGTTCGCGCGCTAGGCGTGCTGGTACGCCACCAGGGAGATTCCCACGTAGTGCGTGATGAACGCCGCCAGCGTCAGGGAGTGGAAGACCTCGTGGAAGCCGAACCAGCGCGGTGACGGGTCCGGGCGCTTGAGGCCGTAGATGACGCCGCCGACGCTGTAGAGGACGCCGCCGACGATCACCAGGACGAGGACGGCGATGCCGCCGGTGCGCATGAAGTCGGGCAGGAAGAAGACGGCCGCCCAGCCCATCGCGATGTAGCAGGGGGTGTAGAGCCAGCGCGGGGCGCCCACCCAGAAGACGCGGAAGATGATGCCGGCCAGCGCCGCCGCCCAGATGCCCCACAGCAGCCACTGCCCCTTGGCGCCCGGCAGGAGCAGCATCGTCAGCGGGGTGTACGTGCCCGCGATGATCAGGAAGATGTTGGCGTGATCCAGTCTGCGCAGGATGCCGTCCATGCGCGGGCTCCAGTTGCCCCGGTGGTACAGCGCGCTCACGCCGAACAGCAGGCAGGCCGTGAGGGTGAAGATCCCGCAGGCGATGCGTCCGCGCGTGGAACCCGCGAGGGCGGTGAGCACCAGGCCGGCGACGAGCGCGGCCGGGAACATCCCGAGGTGGAGCCAGCCCCGGAGTCTGGGCTTGATCTCACCGGTGATCTGTTGGATCTCGTCGGTGATCGTGTGGGCGATCTGTTGCGGCAGGGATCGCGCGTCGGGATCGCGGCTGTCGGCCGACGTCTCCGCTTGCGCATCGGGGACGGACGCTGTCATGCCCTGCATCGTACCTACGGAACCGTAACTTACGGGAGCGTGCGGGCCGTTCGTACCTCGTTAAGTGGCCATCGTCTCACGCGGGGGACGTACGGGCGACAGCCCGGGCCGCCACTGGGCACCCCTGGTGAAGCGGCGGTGACACAGGGAAACCTCCTGGGTGAAATCGGGCGAGTGGTGATGGTCACCATGCTCACGTGGGCGGCCCTCTGGACATATGGGCGCTCCCGTCGGATGATCAAATGAGTGCGGTCGGCACCGGATGAGCGCCAAGGGCATCACTGATGAAGCATCCGGGCCGCAGCCCCCACGGGGCCTCCAACACAAATCCCTCATTTAGGAGCAATCGTGGCGCGCGACATCGCGGCTCCCCCTTCAACCGTCCCGACCACCCACCGAGAACTCGTGGCGTGGGTGAACGAGATCGCCGAACTGACCGAGCCGGACAATGTCGTCTGGTGCGATGGATCCGAGGCCGAGTACGAGCGCCTGTGCGGGGAGCTCGTCGAGAAGGGCACCTTCCGCCGGCTGGACCCGATCAAGCGCCCGAACTCCTACTACGCCGCGTCCGACCCGACCGATGTCGCCCGGGTCGAGGACCGCACCTTCATCTGCTCGGAGAAGGAGGCGGACGCGGGCCCGACCAACCACTGGAAGGCCCCCGCCGAGATGCGGAAGATCTTCCAGGGCGAGAACGGTGAGAAGGGCCTGTTCCGCGGGTCGATGCGCGGACGCACGATGTACGTCGTCCCGTTCTGCATGGGCCCGCTGGGCTCCCCGCTCTCCGCGCTCGGCGTGGAGATCACCGACTCCGCGTACGTCGCCGTCTCCATGCGCACCATGACCCGTATGGGACAGCCGGTGCTGGACGAGCTGGGTTCCGAGGGCTTCTTCGTGAAGGCCGTGCACACCCTCGGCGCCCCGCTGGAGCCCGGCCAGGCCGACGTGCCGTGGCCCTGCAACAGCACCAAGTACATCTCCCACTTCCCCGAGACCCGCGAGATCTGGTCCTACGGCTCCGGGTACGGCGGCAACGCGCTGCTCGGCAAGAAGTGCTACGCCCTGCGCATCGCCTCGGTCATGGCACGTGACGAGGGCTGGCTGGCCGAGCACATGCTGATCCTCAAACTGACCCCGCCGCAGGGCGAGTCGAAGTACGTCGCCGCCGCGTTCCCGTCGGCGTGCGGCAAGACGAACCTGGCGATGCTGGAGCCCACCGTCAAGGGCTGGACCGTCGAGACCATCGGCGACGACATCGCGTGGATGCGGTTCGGTGAGGACGGGCAGCTCTACGCCATCAACCCCGAGGCCGGCTTCTTCGGCGTCGCGCCCGGCACCGGTGAGCACACCAACGCCAACGCGATGAAGACGCTGTGGGGCAACTCGGTCTTCACCAACGTGGCGCTCACCGACGACGGCGACGTGTGGTGGGAGGGGATGACGGAGGAGACTCCCGCCCACCTCACCGACTGGAAGGGCAACGACTGGACGCCGGACGCCGAGGCGCCCGCCGCCCACCCGAACGCCCGGTTCACGGTGCCGGCCTCGCAGTGCCCGATCATCGCGCCCGAGTGGGAGAGCCCCAAGGGCGTGCCGATCTCGGCGATCCTCTTCGGCGGCCGCCGGGCCACGGCGGTGCCGCTGGTGACGGAGTCCTTCGACTGGAACCACGGGGTGTTCCTGGGCGCGAACGTGGCGTCCGAGAAGACCGCGGCGGCCGAGGGCAAGGTCGGCGAACTGCGCCGCGACCCGTTCGCGATGCTGCCCTTCTGCGGCTACAACATGGGCGACTACATGGGCCACTGGGTCGATGTCGCCAAGGGCAAGGACCAGGCGAAGCTCCCGAAGATCTACTACGTCAACTGGTTCCGCAAGAACGACGCGGGCAAGTTCGTGTGGCCCGGGTTCGGCGAGAACAGCCGCGTCCTGAAGTGGATCGTGGACCGGCTGGACGGCAAGGCGGAGGGTGTGGAGACGCCGATCGGCATCCTCCCGACGCCGGAGGCGCTCGACACGGACGGGCTGGACCTCTCCGCGTCCGACCTCGACTTCCTGCTGACCGTCGACAAGGAGGTGTGGCGGGAGGAGGCGGCGCTCGTGCCCGAGCACCTCAACACCTTCGGTGACCACACGCCGAAGGAGCTGTGGGACGAGTACCGGGCGTTGGTGAGCCGACTGGGCTGACGCCCCCTGCGCTCCGCGGCCGGCCGGATATGGGTTGCCCTGACCAGCGACGTCTCCTCGGCCGGTCGCGGATTCTTTGTGCGCCGGGTTGGTTGGGCGCCCAGGGGCTCGGGGGTGCGGGTTTCGTCGGCGGGTGCGGCTCCGGTGGGGCTTCTCGCGCAGTTCCCCGCGCCCCTAAAAGCACCAGGCCCCTGCGGGCCTGAAAGTCAACGGTCCTGCGGGCCTGGAAAGCTCGGGGCGCAGCCCCTGCTTTTCAGGGGCGCGGGGAACTGCGCGACCAGCCCTCACCGGGCGGACGGCTGGGGGTCGAAGGGGCGCAGCCCCTTGATGGGGGCACCTCCCGCTCGAGCGAAGCCGAGAGTGGGGGAGGGACGGGTAGGGGCGGAGGGGGCGAAAAGCACTGCCGCGCACCGGATTTCGCGGGACACTCGGGACATCCGCACCGAACCCCGAAATGAGGTGAGCGGGGTGCGTACACCCGTAAGTGACCCCCTGAAGATCGGCCCGTACAAGATAGTCGGCCGCCTGGGATCGGGCGGCATGGGCTGGGTCTACCTGGGCCGCTCACCCGCCGGCCGCGAGGTCGCCGTCAAGGTCGCCCGCCCCGAACTCGCCGCCGAACCCGAGTTCCGCGAACGCTTCGCCCGCGAGGTCGCCGCCGCCCGCGTGGTCAGCGGCGCCTACACCGCCGCCGTCGTCGACGCCGACCCCACGGCCGAACTCCCCTGGCTGGCCACCCTGTACGTCCCCGGCCCCTCCCTCGCGGAAGCCGTCCGCGCCGACGGCCCCCTCCCCGAATCCCAGGTCCGCCCGCTCGGCGCCGGACTCGTGGAGGCGTTGCAGGCCATCCACGCGGCCCATGTGGTCCACCGGGACCTCAAGCCGGCCAACGTCCTGCTCGCCCAGGACGGCCCCCGCGTCATCGACTTCGGCATCTCCCGCGTCGACGGCGCCCCCGGTCTCACCCGCGTCGGTGTCGTCGTCGGCACCCCGCCGTTCATGTCGCCCGAGCAGATCCGCGGCGCCCGCGTCGGCCCGGCGAGCGACGTGTTCTCGCTCGGCGGGGTCCTGGTCTACGCGCTCACCGGCCGCTCGCCGCACGGCAGCGGCGAAGGCGTGCGCGTGGAGGTCGTACGAGGAGAGCCCCGGCTCGACGGCGTACCGGCGGGGCTGCGGCCCCTCATCGCCCGCTGCCTGGCCAAGCGGCCCGAGGACCGGCCGCCGCTCGCCGAGATCCTGGCCGAGCTGGTGGAGGAGGACGCGAGCGCCGAGGTGTGGCCGCCACCGCAGGTGGCCCGGACCATCGAGGTGCGGTACGAGGAGCTGAAGGAGCGTCATCTGCGCCGTACGACGAGCGAGTCCGTCCCGTCCTGTCTGCTGCTCCACGCGCAGGCACTGCTCGACGCCGGTCTGACCGACGTCATGGTCGCCGGGGCGGTGGTCCGTGACGGTGCCTGACTTCTTCCCGGACAGGGACTCCCATCCGGGCCGCGACTCCTACCCGGGCAGTGGCTCCTCCGTGGGACGCGACATTCATTCCTCGGTGAACGGCGAGATATACGACCTCGGCACGCACTGGCGGCAGTTGGTGCAGAACTGGGTCGCCCGGCGGAATTACCACACGGTCCACGACACCGTTTCCGTGTCCCTGAGATTCTCTCTCCAGGAGACGGGGCGGATCGTCACGGTGAGATTCATGACCACGAAAAGACTTCTCGTGGCCTTCGCGACGGACGGGCATTTCCTCCGGCAGGACCAGCTCGCCATCGCGGCGGCCGCATCGAACGCGTGGAATACAGAACAATTGATCCCCATGCTTTCCGTGTGGGACGTGCGCGGGCCGCGCCCCTGTCTCGCCGGTGTGTGCGACCTGCCGCTGACGTGCCGTATCACCCAGGCGGACTTCGACGCGCTGGCCCATGACTGGGTGGACCGGGCGCGACAGATGTTCAGCCGGTGCCACCAGGTGTTCAAGTTGTAGAAGTGAAAAGCGTACTGATCGTAAGTTGACGAAAGTCGCCGAAAATCCACCGGCGGAATTCACCAAACCCTTCCGGCCGCCCGGTCACCTGCTCCACTATGGGATGGGCTTTTTCAGGGCCGCGGGGGCGTGCCTTTCAGGCCACGGGGGGTTTCTGCGATGGGTGCGATCAGGCGTTCGCCGTTCGTCGGTGTGCTGGTGGGGTCGCTGGTCGCGCTCGTGCCGGGCGGTCCGGCCGTAGCGGTCCCCGACGCGTGTGCCGACCGGCTCACCGAGCAGTTGAAGTGCTGGGCCGGCGTGATCAAGGACGGTCCCGTCGTGATCACGCTGGACGAGCCCCTGGCGTACGAAAAGGTCGAGGAGGGCCGGCGCCAGGACATCGTGACGCTGCGCCGGGACCCGTACCCGCTCGTGGTCCGGGTACCGAAGGACGGGTCCACCGGAGAGGGCGGTACGGCGCTGCTGGTCCTGGCCGAGGGGCGGCTCGTCCACCCCGACGCCCGCATCGACCGGCTGCGACCCGGCCCGATGCGCGCGCTCAGGGAGGCGGGCCTCTGCGTCGACCGCACCCTGATGTGCGAGCTGATCGAGAGCAAGGACGACAAGCCCGCCCCCCTGGACGGCAGAACGCTCATCGACGAGGGTCTGGCCGCCGACCTCCGCACCCATGTCGACGCCATCGGCCCGGCGCAGGACAAGGAGAAGCCCTCCGCCACGGCCTCACCGGGCGCCAACGCCCAGCAGGGAGGCGAGAAGCAGGGCGGCGACCAGGCCGGCACCACCGACGGCGAACCCGCCGGGTACAGCAGTGCCACCTGGACCGCGTTCTGGATGTGTCTCCTCCTCGCCCTGCTGCTGCTCGCCTTCGTGATCGTGATCCGGCGGTCCAGGGGCCCGGTGGCCGTGGGCCACCGGGCGATCCCTCCCGGACGGACCGCCGGCGGACCCACGCGGACGGCACCGGCGCACGCGGCGCGCGGCGCACTCGGCGGCGGCAACGGCACCCGCGGCGGCGGGCCCGGTAGCGGCGGCGCGACCGGCGGAGTCGGTGGGGCCGCTGCGGTCAGTGGGGCCGCTGGGGCTGGTGCGGCCGGTGGGAGCACAGTCCTCGGCGGCGGCCCTGCCCTCGGCGGCGGTGCCGGGGCCGACGGCGGTGACGAGGCCACCACTCGGCTGCGCGCCTCGCCCACGCCCCGGTACGGGCGTCAGGTGGGGCCCCGCCCGGCGCACTCCCGCACCGCCGTCGTACGGACCGAACTCCACCCGCAGGGCTATGTCGAGCTGGACCGGGTGCTGCGCCGGGCCGTGTGGGCCGAGCCGGGGCGGCCACCGCCCGCGCCCGGCGGGCTCGTCGACGTCACCGACGCGCGGGAACGGGACTCCGACGTCCTGTACGCCTTCCCGGCCACCGCCGCCCGGCACGCGAAGGGCACGCCCAGGTGACCCCGGCGGCACCACCAGAGGTACCCGCACCACCAAGGATTCCCGCACCACCAGCGGTACCCGCGCCACCAGAGGCATCAGCACCACACAGGCACAGGGGGAAGAACCATGCACCGCGAATACCCGCCCACGCTGCCGGCGGAGTACGCCGACATCGAGTTCGAGAACAACGCCCAGCGCATGCCGCTCGTGCTCTGCCTCGACACGTCCAGCTCCATGGCCGGCCCGCCGATCCAGACACTGAACAACGCGCTCGCCGAGTGGACCCGCGAACTCCACGACGACGTCAGCCTCAGCTACAGCGTGGAGGTCGCCGTCGTCACCTTCGGCGGACAGGGCGTCGGCGCCTGGCGCGGACCCCAGCTCCTCGACCCGCGCACCCGCACCAGCCCCTTCATACCCGCGCACGCCTTCCAGGCGCCGCAGCTCACGGCCGCCGGCGTCACCCTGATGACCGAGGCGCTGGAGCTGGCGATGCACATCGTCGCCGCCCGCAAGAGCGAACTGCGGGCCTCGGGACTGCAGTACTACCGGCCGCAGATCTGTCTCGTCACCGACGGCCTGCCCACCGACCCGACCGGTCATCTCACCGACTCCTGGCACCGGCTGGTCCCCGTCCTCGCCGAGGAGCAGAGCGCCCGCCGGTTCCGGCTGTACGCGATCGGCGTCGGCGGGATCACGGACCGGGGCGAGCAGGTACTGAAGGCGTTCGCCCCGAAGTTCAACGCCCGGATCCAGGGATTCCCCTTCCGGGAACTGCTCCAGATGATGTCCGCCAGCGCCAACGCCGAACAGAAGGGGGCGGGGGACGAGGTGTTCGAGAAGATCTTCAGCCAGTTCAAGACACAGCGCCCGGCCTGGGAGGCGTGAGGTGAACGCCGCGCCCTGGCGGATCCACGGGCTGAGCGTCGAGGGCTACCGGCACCGGCGCCAGGGCCTGCCCTGCCAGGACGCGTGCGCCGCCACCGCCACCTCCGCCGTCGCCGTGCTCGCCGTCGCCGACGGGGCCGGCAGCCGGCCCCGGTCGGAGGAGGGCTCGCGGCTCGCGGTGCGGCTCGCGACCGAGCACTTCACCCGGCGGGCCGACGCGGCCGTGGAGGTGCCGCCGGGCGAGGCCGTGCACGAACTGCTGCGCGACGCCCTGCACGACGTGAGCGACGAGTTCCTCGACCGGACCGGGGCCGACGCGCAGGACTTCGCCACGACGCTCACCGTGGTGGTGCTCGCCCCGGGCTGGATCGGCCATGTCACCGTCGGGGACGGGTTCGTCGTCGTACGGTCCGGGACGGAGGACGGGGAGCGGCAGTTCCATCTGCTGCCGCAGGCCGCGGCGGTGAGCGAGTACAGCAACGAGACGGTGTTCCTGACCTCGCCGGACGTGGGGCGCTGGACCCACACCGAGTGCGTCGCGGACGACGGCGTCGACGGGGTGCTCCTGTCCACGGACGGGCTGGCCCAGGCCATGCTCAACCGGTCCGCCGACGGCGCCTCGTCGCCGAACACCTCGTTCGCCGAGGCCGTGTTCCGCTCCCTGGACGCCGCCGCCGAGGACGACCGCGACCCCAACCTGGCCGCCCTGCTGCGCTCGGACCGTCTGACCGCGCTCAACGCGGACGACAAGACCCTGCTGCGGGCCGTCCGTACGCACCGGCGGTGACCGCTCCGCAGGGCGGACGACCCTGCCGGTCACGGCTCCAGGACGACGCGTCCGCGCGACGGCGACCAGCCCCATGACACTCGGAGGTACGGCCATGAGCGGCCGCACGGTCTTTCTCGACGGCAAGCGGGTCACGCTGGCCGAGTTGCCGCTGAAGGGCGGCGGGCAGGCGGCGGTGTACCCCGTGGAGGGGGACACCGGGATCGTCGTCAAGATCTACCGGGACACCCCCGGGCCGGACCAGGAACGGCGACTGGCGCGCATGCTCACGATGTCCCCGCTGGCCGCCCGCCCGACCGACGCCAGCCAGCCGCCCGAACTGGCCTGGCCCACCGCGATCGCCCGGGGGACGAACGGGGAGTTCCTCGGCTACGCGATGCGGCGGTTCGGCGAACCCCAGCACGTCCAGCTCGTCGGACTGTTCACCCGGGTCCAGCGCCTGAAGCTCTTCCCGGACCGGGCCGACTGGCGGTTCCTGCTGGGCGTCGCCTGGAACCTCGCCTTCATGACGGCCCGGATGCACTACGACGACCTCGTCATCGGCGACTTCTCCAGCAGCAACGTCGTCGTCGACGCCAACGGCTTCGTCACCTTCCTCGACTGCGACTCGATCGCCTTCACCGACCCGGTCACCGGCGAACTCTTCCCGTGCCTGATGCACACCACCGACTACTCGTCCCCCGAGCGCCAGGCGGGCGGGCCCGCGACCCGGCAGAGCGACGACTTCGCCCTCGCCGTCCTCGTCTACCAGCTGCTCACCGCCGGCAACCACCCCTTCGGCGGGGTCCCGCACGAGAGTGCCTCCGAGTCGACCGTCAAGGACAACATCGCCGCGAGCTGCAGTTACGTCGTCCGTCCCGAACGGGTCACCATTCCGCGCGGCACGATCGACCCCTCCGTCCTGCCGACCGAACTGCTCACCCTCGCCAAGGCCGCCTTCGGTGCGGGCGTGGAGAATCCGGACGCCCGGCCCAAGGCCGAGGCGTGGCTCCGGGCCCTGGACAAGGAGCGCGGTGAGGTGCGCGCCTGCACGGTACGGCCCCTGCACACGTACGGCTCCCATCTGCCGACCTGCCCCTGGTGCACGCGGGCGGCGGTCACCGGTCACGATGTGTTCAACGGGCCCGGGGCCGCGTCGGTACCGGTCCCTCCGGGGGTTCCGCCGGATCAGCCGGCGTCTCCCTACGCGGTGTTGAAGGTGTTGGCGGTGGTGGTGGGGGTGGTGGTCCTGATCGTGCTCCTGGCGAACCTGGGCTGACGGTGGCTGTTGGCTGTTGGCTGTTGGGGGTGGTGTGGGGTGCGTCGTCGGGTGCGGGCCCGGTGGGGCTTCTCGCGCAGTTCCCCGCGCCCCTAAAAGCACCAGGCCCCACCCACCCGCACCCGGGAACGCGCCGAAGGCACCCCCTCACCCCGACCGGTCCTCCAGATACCGTGTGTGTGACTCCTGGCGGCGAGCCTCCGCATCGCGCAGTGCCGCCGCCAGGCGACCCAACTCCTCCTGCAACAGACCCAGTTGACGTTCAAGATGGCGTTCCGGGGGATCCGCTCCCGGGGTCAGCCGGGTCCACCAGCGGGTGCGGACGAACGTGTCGACCGCCTCGGGGACGTCCTGCCGTACGGCCCGGGAGAGGGCGTGCACGCCCTCGGGATCGCGGGCGAGGATCTCGGCGACCCAGCCGGGGTCGAGGAGGGCCGTCAGGAGTTCGGTCAGCTCGGTGAGGCGGCCGGACGCGGCCGGCGGCAGCTCGATGCCGGCCAGATACTCCCGCAGCGTGCCGAAGTCGCCCCGCAACGCGTCGAGTTGGGCGGACGCGTCGGGGAAGTCCGGCAGCGGGGGCCGCTCCGGCGGGGCGAGCAGCGCGCCCGCCCCGTACAGCCCGACGACCACGACCGGCCAGTACGCTCCCGCGACCCCGGCGAAGGTCAGTCCGAGCCCGGCGACCCCGAGCGCGCTGCCGGTGAGGTTCTTGCGGGACTCGACGTACGTCATGAATCTACTGGTAGCCACGGATCTCCTCGAAGGCGCCGTCCAGCGAGCCCCGTGTGGCGTCGAAGAGGCGGCCGCCGGTCACCTCGGCGATATGCTCCAGTTCGTCCCGGTCGGAGTCGCCGAAGAGGATGGGGAAGACGGGGATGTGCCGGGCGGCGGCGGGCAGCCGCCCGTAGAAGTCGTCGAAGTCGGCCGGGCTCGCCCCCTGGGTGTTCTCGCCGTCCGTCATCAGCACGATCGAGGTGAAGGTGTCCCGGTCCACGGCGCCGAGATGCTCGTACGCCCTGCGCAGCGAGGTGTAGATGGCGGTCTCACCGGCGGCGGACAGCTTCCGGGTGTCGGCGCGGATGCCGTCGAGCCCGGCCTTCGGGTTTTCGGACCGCACGACATGCGTCCGTACGCTCTTCACGTCCGATCCGAACGGCATCAGGGTGACCTCCTCCCGGTCCCGGAAGTCGCCGGTCAGCTCGGTGAGCGCGGTCTTCAGCCGGTCGAGCCGGTCGCCCTCCATCGAACCCGAGGTGTCCAGGACGTACACGGTCCGCGACGGGCGGCGCAGGTCGTTCTCGTACGCGTCGAGAAGGCCGTCGGCGACGGACCGGCTGCCGGGGAAGGGGAGTTCGCGGCGGCGGGTGGTGTCGAGACCGGCCGCGGGCGGGACGGAGGCGACGACCGGGCGGCGCAGCGTCCGCTCGGTGATGAGCCGCTGGACGTCCGGCGTGCGCAGGGCGTCCGTGAGCCGGCGGACGTCGTCGCGGACGTCCGTGCCCGTGGAGGCCAGCGACGAGAGCGGGTAGTCGGCGGTGACGACCCCGTCGCGCGGCCGGATCACCGTCAGGTCCGGCCGCGACTTCAGCACCGACTCGTAGTTGAGGAGCGCGTCGACGTCACCGCGCCGGTCGTACGCCGTCGCCAGCCAGCCCGACGACCCCGACGTCAGCTTCTGCCCCGCGAAGAACCGCTTCAGCCGGGGCGTCGCCCGCGCCACGTCCGCGTCCGTGAGGGCGGACTGGGCGCCGGAGAGTCCCGAGGCCACCGAGATCAGCGTCGAGAAACCCGAGTGGGAGCGGGACGGGTCGGTCATGCCGTACGTCAGCTTCCCGTCCGCCACCGCGTTCTCGATGTCCGACCAGGTGACGGTGTCCGGCTTCCACCCCAGCTTCCCGACGGTCTCCTTCTTCACGCCGATCGCGACGGGGCTGGACATCACCGGCGTCTGCGACACGATCTGCCGTGCCGCGTCCGGGCGGAGCCGCAGGTAGTCGTTGGAGGAGAGCCAGACGGCGTCGTACGTGTCCTTGGCCCCCCGCCGCGCGAGCAGGTCCACCGCGTCGAGCGTGCCCATGTAGGTGGGCCGGACCTTGATACCGGTGTCCTTCTCGACCCGCTCCAGCACCGGCTTCATGTCGGCGAGTTCACTGGAGGCGAGGACGCGCAGGGTGCCGGGGACGTACGGGGTGGTCTTCGCCGGGTCGGGTCCGGGCGCCGCCCGGTCCGCGCCGGTGCAGGCGGCGGTGGCCAGGAGCACGAGCGCGGCCCCCGCGGCGACGGCCGCAGTCGTCCGTGTCCGTGAGCGGGACGCCGTGCCCGCTCTCGTCGGTGTCCTCATCCGAGGCCCCCTTCCAGCGCGCCCTGGTTCCGGCTGCGCTCCAGGTACCGGCTCGCGTTCTGGAGTTCGGAGGTCAGGGACTCGACGGTCGCGGCCATGGTCTCCGTGGCCTGCGCCTTGTAGGTGTCGATGGCGTCGAGGGTGCGGTAGATCTGCTGGAAGGCCGAGCGGAGCGTCTCCGCGCCGACGGCGGGGTCGGCGGCGATGCGCTGGATCTCGCCGCTCTGGGTGGCCAGCATCTCGGCGTTGCCCCGGATCAGGTCCTCGGTGGTGCCGCGCAGGGCGTTGACCTGGTCGACGACCTTCTTCTGGTGGTCGAGGGCGGAGGCGAGCATCACGGAGATGCGCAGCGCCGACACCGTGGTCGTGGCGGCCCGGTCGACGCCCTTGATCAGCTCCTCGTTGTTGCGCCGTACGACGTCCATGGCCAGATAGCCCTGGGCGCAGACGGCCAGCTGGGTGAGCAGGTCCTGGTGCTTCTGCCGGACGGGGAAGAGGACGTCGGCGCGCAGGGTGTCGCCCGCTTGCGGGTCGGCCCCGTCGACGTGCGTCCGGATGTGGGCCTCGACGGCCGTGTCCAGGGCCTCCGTCAGCACGACGTACTCCTGGAGCTTGCCCATGGTCTCCCACAGCCGGACCCGTTCGGTCTGCAACGCGGCACTGTCGCGCCGCAGTTCGTCCTGCCCGCCGCGCAGCGAGCCCACGATCCTGTTCAACGTCCCCTGCGCGGAGGCGTACTTGGCGACGTGGTCGCGCAGCTTGTTGCCGCCCGGCAGCCGGGACAGGAACCTGCGGCCCCTGTTCGCTGGCAGTTCACGCGGGTCCAGGTCCTCCACCACGCGCCGGAGTTCGACGAGCGAGCCCGCGACCTGCGACTGCGCGTCCCCGCCCTTGCTCGGCAGACTGCGTACGGTCCGCTCCAGCATCCGGTTGGACTGCGCGGCGGCGGCGCGCATCTCGCCCGCGCCGAGCGCGGTGATCTCCCCGACCCGGCCGGCGAACTCCGGGGAGCGCGCGTCGAGGGCGGTGAGCCCGCGCACGTACTCCTCGGCCTTGCGGGCCATGTCCGTCCGTACGGACTCCTCGACCGGCACGAGTCCGCCGGCCTTCTCCCGGGGCACGGCGGCGACCGGCGCGGGAGGGGTGAGGGTGAACGTGCTGTCGTCGTTGCCGTCTTCGATGGTCATGTGTCGTCTTCCCCCGTCCTACCGGCCCCTGGCCCGGCGCGCCATCTCGTGCAGCACCTCGGAGGTGGGCACGGGCGCCTGCCGGACGGTCAGCCTCTGCATCAGATGTGTGGTGCGGCCGGCGATCGCCGCCGTGAACTCGGTGGCCGCGCCCTGCGGCCGGAAGCCGTGCCGGGCGGCCAGTTCGCGCAACGCCGGGTCGGTGCCGAGGAGTTCGCCGAGCGCGCGGCCCTCCTCGGTGACCGGCACGACGGTGTGGTCGCTGAAGACGGTGGTGTCCGGGTAGAGGACGACCAGGTCGTCGATGTCCTGGCCCGCGGCGAGCAGGGCGGCCACCTGTGACTCGTAGACGAGCACGAGCGGGCTGCCGACGCCGCTGACGAAGTCACGGAACGCCGCGTCGGTGCTGGGCTGCTGGGCGCCCTGGACCCTGATCAGCTCCCGCATCAGCGGTGCGGTCCGGTCCAGGTCCGCCTTGCTCGCGACCACGCGGCCGCCGTTGGCGACGTTGGAGGCGGCGGCGAGGTACAGCGCGCCCGAGCTGGAGGTGGTCGGGTCGGTGGTGGCGATGTAGAGCAGCCCCATCAACTCGCCGTACTTCTCGGACCCCTTGAGGTCCTGCCACGTCCGGCCCTTCTCGGCGGACTTCAGATAGGCGGCCATGTCGAGGACGCCCCGGTCCTTGTCGAGCGTGGCGAGCCCGTTTCCGCGCAGCACCTCGGCGGCGTCCCGGTGGGCGACCACGACGAGGGGGGAGTAGAAGGGGCGGGGGAGGGGCTCGCGGACCTTGTACTTCGCGGCCAGTTCGTCGGCGGGTGCCTTGCTGGACGGGAACGCGAAGTCGTACCCCTTCAGATCCAGGCCGTCCATGGCCCAGGATCCCGACGTCTCCGTCCTCACGGTGTAGCCCTTGGCGGCCAGGGCCTTCACCACCTGCGGGTCGGCGAAGAACTCCGCCTTCTCCGACCCGATCACTCCTCGCACGGTCTTCGTTGCCGTGCTCGTGTCCCCGGTGTCCCGGCCCGCCACGACGGCTGCCACCACGCCGCCGATCAGCAGGACCGCGAGGACGATTCCTGCGATTCGTCTCACATGGGGAGGGTGCTCCCGGAACCCAACGTTCCTCGGCGTACCGGGTGAACGGGGAGTGAACCGGTGGTCCCGGAACGCAACGGGCGGCTACCGCCGGGGGTGCGCCGGGGGTTCGTGCTCGGCTGCCGGCCCGGTGGGTCTTCTCGCGCAGTTCCCCGCGCCCCTCAAGTTGTCGGGTGCGGGTTCGGTGGGGGCTGGTCGCGCAGTTCCCCGCGCCCCTAAAAGCATCAGGCCCCTGCGGGCCTGAAGCGCCAGGCTCCGCAGAGGTGAAAGCGCCAGGCCCCCGCGCCCCTAAAAGCATCAGGCCCCTGCGGGCCTGAAAGCGCCAGGCCCCTGCGGGTCTGAAAGCGCCAGGCTCTGCGGGTCTGAAAAGCATGGGGCGTAGCCCCGGCTTTTCAGGGGCGCGGGGAACTGCGCGAGGAGCCCCACCGGGCCGGCGCTCGCCGACGCACCCGTACCCCCGAGCTGTCAGGCGCCCAGCGGTACCGCCGCGTGCGCGTGCGCGTCCATCCGTTCCGCCGCCAGGATCGCCGAACCCGTGTCCGCCCGCGACGCCGCGACCACCAGCGCCCGCCCCGCGAGCGCGTGGGCACGGCGGTGGAGCGCGGCCACGTCTCCCTCGCCCCCGCCAGAGACAGAGGCAGAGGCGGACCGGACCGCGGGCAGTCCGCCCCGCAGCCACGCGACCCGCGCGGCCAGCGCCTCCGCGGCCACGTCGAGGTCGGCGGAGGGCGTCAGCGCGCGGAGCTCGTCGGTGGCCGCCAGCAGCGCCGCCAGATGACCCGCGAGCTGGATGTCCAGCTCCTCCTCACGCGAACGGTGAGGGAAGTCGGAGGAGGTCGTGCCGGCCATCGTGTGGACCGACTTCGTGCGGATCGGCTCGTACATGGGATGGCCTCCAAGCTCTCGGACGCCCACTCTACCTTAGATCTCGTCTAAAGTTGAGTGAGGTCCGAAAGCTCTGGCCTTCCTCCCCGGCGCGCCGTCCCGCCCGCCGTCACGCCCGCGTCACGCCCGCCGTCACGCCTGCGCGTACCCGTCCAGGAAGTTCCCGATCCGCGTGATCGCGGCCCGCAGGTCGCCCACCGTCGGCAGGGTGACCACCCGGAAGTGGTCGGGCTCGGCCCAGTTGAACCCCGTGCCCTGGACCACCATGATCTTTTCCTGCCGCAGCAGGTCGAGGACCATCCGCCGGTCGTCTTTGATCTTGAAGACGTCCGGGTCGAGGCGCGGGAAGAGATACAGCGCCCCCTTCGGCTTCACGCACGTGACGCCCGGGATCTGCGTGAGCATCTCGTACGCGACGTCCCGCTGCTCCTTGAGCCGCCCGCCCGGCAGCACCAGGTCGTTGATCGTCTGGCGTCCGCTGAGCGCGGCGACCACCCCGTGCTGCCCCGGCATGTTCGCGCACAACCGCATGTTCGCGAGGATCGTCAGGCCCTCGATGTAGGAGTCGGCGTGCGCGCGGGGACCGGAGATCGACATCCAGCCCACCCGGTAGCCGGCCACCCGGTACGCCTTCGACATGCCGTTGAACGTGAGGGTCAGCAGGTCGGGGGCGACCGAGGCCGTCGGGGTGTGCGTGGCGTCGTCGTAGAGGATCTTGTCGTAGATCTCGTCCGAGCAGACCAGGAGGTTGTGGCGGCGCGCGATGTCCGTGAGGCCGCGCAGCATCGCCTCGTCGTACACCGCGCCCGTCGGGTTGTTCGGGTTGATGATGACGATCGCCTTGGTGCGGTCGGTGACCTTCCGCTCGACGTCCGCGAGGTCCGGCATCCAGTCGGACTGCTCGTCGCAGCGGTAGTGCACGGCCGTGCCGCCCGACAGGGAGACCGCCGCCGTCCACAGCGGGTAGTCCGGGGACGGGACGAGAACCTCGTCGCCGTCGTCGAGCAGCCCCTGCATGGCCATCACGATCAGCTCGGAGACGCCGTTGCCGATGAAGACGTGCTCGACGTCCGTCTCGATGCCGAGGGTCTGGTTGTGCATGACCACCGCGCGGCGCGCCGCGAGCAGGCCCTTCGCGTCGCCGTAGCCGTGGGCCGACGAGACGTTGCGGAGGATGTCCTCCAGGATCTCGGGCGGGCATTCGAAACCGAACGCGGCCGGATTGCCGGTGTTCAGCTTGAGGATCCGATGCCCCGCCGCCTCTAGTCGCATCGCCTCCTCGAGCACCGGGCCCCGGATCTCGTAACAGACGTTGGCAAGTTTCGTCGACTGAATCACCTGCATGCCGTGAGCTTACGGCCCGGTAATGCGATCCGGGTCGTGTTTTCCAACACGCGAGACGGTGCGTATGCCCCGTATTGCCCCTCTACTGTCCTCTCGGTCCCCCGGGAATCTAGAATCCGCCAGCAGAGTCGGCACCCCCACCCATGGCCGGCATCCGCAGGGACACGGCCGTAGGGCACGCGAGACGAAGGCGGCGCGACGAGATGAACGGGGTGGACGGCGTGGACGGCGTCGAGTACGGGCCGGAAGAGGGCGATGCCGGGGCTCGGACGACGTCGAGGGTCTACCGCCCCGTCGGCGACCCCCGTGCCGCACCCGACTACCACGCCTTCAGGGACCCGGCCGCCGCCCACGGCTGGCAGAACGCCTACGACGACACCGTCCAGCTGGACGAGGTCGTGGCGGACGGGCCGGGCCCCGGGGCGGGTCACTCGGCGACGGGCGGTACGGGGGAGCTGGGCGCGGCGTACGGCGGCGCCGAGGCAGGGTGGCCGCACGAGTCGTACGAGTCGTACGAGTCGCACGAGTCGCCCGAGTTCGGTGAGCGGGCGGCGGACGGGCGGGTCGGTTCCCCGGACGCCCGGGGCGCGGGCGGGCGCCGTGCGCGGCCCGTGGGCGGGCGGCGTGCCACGCTCGGGCGGCGTCGGGCCCGGCGGCGCGGCGCGCTGGTCGCGGGCGGTGTCGGCGCCGCGCTGCTCGTGGGCGGCGCGGCGGCGGGACTGGCCGGTCTCGGCTCCGGCGATCAGGAGGCCCCGGGCGTCCCGGCTCCCACCGTGTCCGCCCCTGTCGGAGACCGGTCCGGCGACGGGGAGGCGGATGCTCCGTCGGACGGTGGGACCAGCGGCCCGGCGGCGGCCGGCACCCCCTCTCCGGATACCTCCACCACCCCGTCCGCGACCACCGGGCCCTCCGGCTCCGCCTCCTCGGCCCCGGCCTCCGTCACCCCGTCCACCTCGCCGTCCGCCTCGCCGACCTCCTCCCGCCGGGGCAACGGGAACGGCAAGCAGGGCCGGGGCCAAGGGGTGACGAAGGGCCCCAAGCAGCCGACGTGAGCGGCCCCTCCAGGGGGTCGGTCGGGGGACCTGCCTCGCCCGGCTGACGCACCGGCACACCCCGTCCGCCGGGCACCTCGTCGCGCCCTTGGGTGCCTCCGTCGCCACCCGGCGCCCCTCGTCCTTGGCCGAAGATCGTGCGGCTGGAACCAACTCCTTGCTCGGTCATCACCCGGCCTTCACAATGCGCATGACAAACTGCGGTGGCCGAAAGATCTTCAGTCACCCACGTGGCCCACCACGTAGCAAGAGGGGACCCCCACATGAGAAAGCCTCTCGTCGCCTCGCTGTTCGCCCTGGTGATCGCCGGGTCGGGCGCGGCACCCGCGATCGCCGCACCGGCGCCCGCGGCGGCTCCCGTGACGTCGGCGGTCGGCACCGTCGTCGACACGGCGAACAAGGCCGTGGCCGGCCTCGCGGCCCCGGCCCCGGCGGCCAAGGCCGTCAACTTCGCCGGCACCGTCTCGCTCAGCAACTGTTCCGGCTCGGTCGTGCGGATGCCCGCCTCCGAGGACGACGACCCGGCGCTGGTCATGACCAACGGCCACTGCCTGGAGACCGGCTTCCCGGCCGCTGGCCAGGTCCTCGTCGACCGGGCCTCCACCCGCAGCTTCGGCCTGCTCAACTCCGCCGGCACCCGCGTCGGCACCCTGCGCGCCAACAGGATCGTGTACGGCACGATGACCGACACGGACATGGCGCTGTACCGGCTCACCACCACGTACGCGCAGATCAAGAGCACGTACGGCATCGACGCCCTCGTCTACGACACCGCCCGCCCGACCGTCGCCACCCCCATCACCGTCGTCTCGGGGTACTGGAAGCGGACCTACAGCTGCGCCGTCGACGGATACGCGTACCGCCTGAAGGAGGGCACCTGGACCTGGAAGGACTCCATCCGGTACACCTCCGCCTGCCAGACCATCGGCGGCACCTCCGGCTCCCCGGTCCTGAACAACGCCACCGGCAAGGTCGTCGGCGTCAACAACACCGGCAACGAGGACGGCGGGCGCTGCACCGACAACAACCCCTGCGAGGTCGACGCGAACGGCACCGTGACCGTCCGCCCGGGCATCAACTACGGCCAGCAGACCTGGCACGTCCCCGCCTGCTTCGGCGTGGACAACAAGCTCGACCTCACCCGCAGCGGCTGCATCCTGCCCAGGCCGTAGCGGAACCCGTCAGGCGCCCCGCCGGATCGCCCGGCCCGCCAGCACGTCCGTGCGCCGGCCGTCCTCGATGACCGGGCGGCCGTCGACCAGGACGTACGGGATGCCGGTCGGCAGCGTGCGCGGTGCCTCGTACGTCGACCCGGCGGCCACGGTCGCCGGGTCGAACAGCACCAGGTCGGCGCGGTACCCCTCGCGGACGAGTCCCCGGTCCGCGAGGCCGAGCCGCGCGGCGGGCCGTGAGGTGAGGTGGGCGACGCAACTCTCCAGGGAGAGCACGCCCAGCTCCCTCACGTACCGGCCGAGGTAGTGCGGGAACGTCCCGTACGCGCGCGGATGCGGCTTGTCGCCGCGCAGGATGCCGTCCGAACCGCCGGTGTGCGCGCGGTGGCGCATGACGGCCCGCACGTTCTCCTCGTGCCCGACGTGCTGGAGCACCGTGGAGCCGAGCCGGTCCTCGACGAGCAGCCGGCGGGCGGTCACCCACGGCTCCTCGTCCCGCGCCTCGGCCGACCGTGCGACCGTCCGGCCCACGTACGACGACAGTGCCGGGTCGGCGACGCCCGAGATCTCGACGGTGTCCCAGTCGACGGGCACGCCGTGGCAGCCGTCGGCACCGGTGACCTCCAGGTCGTACCGGACCCGTTCGGCCGTCCCGTCGTCCCTCAGCCGGGCGAGCACCGCCTCCGGGCCGCCCTCACCCGCCCAGCTCGGCAGCAGCGCCACGAGCGTCGTGCAGCCGGCGGTGTAGGGGTAGGTGTCGAGCGTGATGTCCGCGCCGGCGGCCAGCGCGTCGTCCAGGAGCGCCAGCAGCTCGGGTGCCCGCCCCTCGTTCACCCCGAAGTTCATGGTGGCGTGGGCCAGATGCAGGGCGCAGCCGGCCTCCCGGGTCAGGGCGACCATCTCCTCGTACGCCCGCAGCGCGCCCGCCCCGTAGGAGCGGTGGTGCGGGCAGTAGTAGCCGCCGTACGAGGCCACCACCCGGCACAGCTCGGTGAGTTCGGCGTCGCCGGCGTACATGCCGGGGGTGTAGGTGAGCCCCGACGACATCCCGACCGCGCCCTCCCTGAGCCCGGCCGCCACCAACTCCCGCATACGGTCCAGCTCTTCGGGTGTCGCCTCCCGGTCCTCCCAGCCCATGACGAGCATCCGGACCGTCCCCTGCGGCACGAGGTACGCGGCGTTCACGGCGATGCCCTCACCCCCGAAGCCGTGGTCGAGGCGGTCCAGGTACTCGCCGACCGAACGCCAGCTGAAGTCGACGTCCTCGCCGTAGCCGTTCCAGCCGGTGATCGCGCGGCGGACCTCTTCGAGGGTGCGGTCGTCGACCGGCGCGTACGACAGCCCGTCCTGACCCAGGACCTCCAGGGTCACCCCCTGCGCCGCCTTCGCGGTGTGCTCGGGGTCCCGCAGGAGCGCGAGGTCGCTGTGGGCGTGCATGTCGATGAAACCGGGGGACAGGACCAGGCCCTCGGCGTCGATCTCCCGCCGGGCCGTCGGCCGCTGGCACCCGGCGGCGGCCGCCTCCTTGACGATCGTGGTGATCCTGCCGCCCGCCACGACCACGTCGGCCCGGTAGGAGGGCTCGCCGGAACCGTCGACGACCTCGGCGTCACGGAAGACCAGGTCCATGTACCTCACCTCTCGGGCTGTGCCGGGACGGGCAGCGGTCGCCGCGGGCTCAGAAGAACGTGCGGACGTAGTCCACGACGGTGCCGTCCGCCTCCACCACCGGGATCAGCTGCCACTTGTCGAACGACGTGCAGGGATGCGAGAGCCCCAGCCCCACCCAGTCGCCCACCTCCAGCGCGGCCCCGTCCTCGGTGCGCAGCCACGCGTGCTGGTCGGACAGCCCCGTGACGGTGATCCCGGAGGCGTCGCGGACCGCGCCCGTGCCCGCGTCCCGCACCACCTCGGCGGAGGGCAGGTCCAGGTCGTGCGCGGCGTCCCGCTTGCCCGCGTTGGCGAACGCCTGGTCCGGGGCGGGCCGGGACACGACCTGCGCCCAGAGCCGGAACGCGGGCTCCAGGGCGCCCTCCTCGGGGACACGGTTGAAGGGGGTGAGCCGGCGGTAATGACCGGAGTCGTGCGAGACGTACGCCCCCGACCGCAGCAACTTCAGTACGGGCACCGACAGTTCGGGCAGCTCCGCGAAGACCTCGGCGACCGTGTCGAACCAGGCGCTGCCACCCGCGCTGACGATCACCTCCTCCAGGCCCGCGAACCGCCCCGCCTTGTCGAACTCGACGGCCAGCGCGGTCAGCCGGCGCAGCCACGCGCCCACCCGTCCGGGGTCGGCCCGGGGCACCTCGCCCTCGTATCCGGCGACCCCCACGAGCCGCAGCGTCCCGGTGGCGGCCACCGCGTCCGCCACGGCCGCGCACTCCGCCTCCGTACGGACCCCGGTGCGCGCGCCCTCGCCCGCGCCCAGCTCCACGACCACGTCGACCGGGCGGACCGAGGGCCCGGCGGCCCGCAGCGCCGCGTCCATCAGCTCGACACCGCGCACGGAGTCGACGTAACAGACGAACCGGAAGGCGGGGTCGGCGGCCAGCTCGCCGGCGATCCACCGCAGGGCGGCCGGGTCGACGACCTCGTTCGCCAGGAAGACCCGCTCGATCCCGAACTCCCGTGCCACCCGCACCTGATGGGGAACGGCCAGCGTGATGCCCCAGGCACCGCGCTCGATCTGCCGCCAGAACAGCCGCGGTGCCATGGACGTCTTGCCGTGCGGGGCGAAGGCGAGGCCGTGGCGGGCGGAGTAGGTCTCCATCAGTGCCAGGTTGTGCTCCAGGCGCTCGGCGGACAGCGCGAGCACGGGCGTGGTGAAACCGTCGGTGAACAGGTTGAGGCGGCGGTCCGCCAGCTCGGCCACGGTGCTGCCGTCGGCGTCCGGCGGAAGACCCTTGAAGCGGTGGTCGACGCGTTCCGCGGCCAGCCGGGCCAGCGCTTCGGCACTCTCGACGCCCATGGGGGTCCTCCCTGACGGGTGCGTTGCATCCACTGCAACGCCCATTGCACATACCGTTGACAGCTGTCTAACATCCCAGCCGACACCGGGTCAACGGTGCCGAAACCGCGACGAGGAGCCCCATCGTGACCACCGACGGACTCCGCCACCCCGACGCCGCTCCCGCCCGCGTCGACGTCGTCGCGCTCGGCGAGTCCATGGTGACCTTTCTCCCCGCCCGCCCCGGACGCCTCGCCGACGTCCCCTCCTTCGACCGGGCCATCGGCGGTGCCGAGTCCAACCTCGCGTGCGCGCTGGCGGCGGCCGGGCACACCGTCCGCTGGGTGAGCCGGGTGGGGGCCGACGGGTTCGGGGACCACCTGGTCGAGACGATCGGCGGCCACGGCGTGGACGTGACCTCCGTACGACGGGACCCCTTCCGGCCGACCGGCGTGTACTTCCGCACGGCGGAGGACCGGACCGCCGGCACGCACGAGGTCGCCTACTACCGGGCCGGTTCGGCCGCCTCGGCGATGTCGCCCGCCACCGTGGACCTCGCGGCCGTACGCGCCGGACGCGTCCTGCACCTCTCCGGCATCACCGCGGCCCTGTCCGACGACTGCCTGACCCTGCTGCGCGCCCTGACGGCCCCGCACCCCGGCCGCCCGCTGATCTCCTTCGACGTCAACCACCGCCCCACCCTGTGGCGCACCCCCGACGGCCCCCGCGTCCTCCTGGAACTGGCCCGCGCCGCCGACCTCGTCCTCGTGGGCGAGGACGAGGCCGAGGAAGCCTGGGGCGTCACGGGCGGCCCCCGGGCGATCCGCGCCCTCCTCCCGGAGCCGGCGACCCTGGTGGTGAAACAGGGAGCCCACGGAGCCACCCTCTTCGAACGCGCGCCCGCCCCCACGGACCGGCCGCGTACGGCGGCAAGGGGGCGTGCCGGGGGGTGTCCGCCCGCAGCGGCCGGCGTCCACCACCGAGCACCCCTCCCTCCGACGGCGCCCGCCGGACCGAGGACGGACACCCCCCGGCGCGTCCCCGACCCCACCCCCTCCGCGGGCGCCCCCACGCCGACGCGCACCGGACCGGCCACGCCCACCACCTCAGGGGCCGCCCCCGTCGACACGACCACCTTCGTCCCCGCCCCCACGGTCCGGATCACGGCGGCGACCGGCGCCGGAGACGCCTTCGCCGCCGGCTTCCTCTCCGCCACCCTGCGCGCCCTCCCCGCCCGCGCCCGCCTCCGCCACGGCCACCTCATGGCCGCCGCCGCCCTCACCGCCCCCGGAGACCTCGCCACCCCGCCGTCCCGCGACCACGCCGACCGGCTGGCGGCCCTGGACGACGCCACGTGGGGGAGACTGCGACTCGCCCCCGGCTGGACACAGGCCGTTCAGGGCCCCGAGGAGGTACGCACCCCATGAGCCAGACCGTCGACCGCGCGCTGAGCATCCTGCCGCTGCTCGCCGAGGGGCCCGCCGACCTCGGCCGGGTCGCCGACCGCCTCGGCGTCCACAAGTCCACGGCCCTGCGCCTCCTGCGGACCCTGCACGAACACGGCCTCGTCTACCGCCAGTCCGACCAGCGCTACCGCCTCGGCGCCCGCCTCTTCGCCCTCGCCCAGGAGGCCGTCGAGAACCTCGACATCCGCGAGATCGCCCACCCCCACCTCGTCCGCCTCAACGAGCGCTGCGGCCACACCGTCCACCTCGCGGTCCTGGAGGACAACGAGGTCATCTACATCGACAAGGTGGAGAGCCGCTACCCGGTCCGCATGTACTCCCGCATCGGCAAGCCGGTCGCCCTCACGGTCGCCGCCGTCGCCAAGCTGCTCCTCGCCGACCTCCCCGAGCCCGAGCGCCGCGCCCTCGCCGCACGGCTCGACTACCCCCTGTACACGCCCCGTTCGACTCCCGACGCCCCCGCCTTCCTCAAGGAGCTGGCACGGGTCCGCGAGCAGGGCTGGGCCACCGACCTCGGCGGCCACGAGGAGTCCATCAACTGCGTCGCCGCACCCGTCCGGGGCGTCGACGGCCGGGTCGTCGCGGCGATGTCGGTCTCCGCGCCGAACGTCGTCGTCACCGCCGACGAACTCCTCACCCTGCTCCCGCTGGTCCGCCGCGCCGCGGACGCGATCAGCGGCGAGTACTCCGGCAGAACCCCCACGTCAGACCCTGTATGACGGACAAGGATCCCCGATGACCGACAAGATCGCCCTCACCCCCGCGACCCACACCGCACCCCCCGCGAAGTTCTCCCACGGCGTGCGCAAGGGCAACATCCTCCAGGTCGCCGGCCAGGTCGGCTTCCTCCCGGCCGTCGAGGGCCGGCCGCCCACCCCCGCCGGCCCCACCCTGCGCGAACAGACCCTCCAGACCCTCGCCAACGTCAAGGCGATCCTGGAGGAGGGCGGCGCCACCTGGGACGACGTGATGATGATCCGCGTCTACCTCACCGACGTGGACCACTTCGCCGAGATGAACGCGCTCTACAACGCGTACTTCGAAGAACACCTCACCACGGCCCCGGCGGCCCGCACGACGGTGTACGTCGGCCTCCCGGCCGGCCTGCTGATCGAGATCGACGCCCTGGCGGTCCTGGACCCGTCCTGAGCCCGTTCGTACGGACGTGTCCGGATGGCCTGGCGCGGCGCGACGAGGTCCTGAAATCCAGATACGGACATATGCCCGGCCCGACTGTCCCCGGCACAGGATCGTCGACCATACTGCCCGCTGTGGAGCAGCGCATCGGTTCGAACAACCAGCCCCTGGCCGCCGCCGCGGTCGACCCGTCGCACATCCCCGGACTCACGGCACCGGTGTCCGTGACGAAGGAGAAGCAGGAGGAGCCGGAGGACATCAAGCCGACGGAGCCCGTCGAGCCGGACGAGGCTGCCCCGGAGCGGAACGAGCCGGCCGCCGCCGAGGCGTCGAAGTCCCTCGCCAAGGCACCCGCGGAAGCGGCACCGACGGCCGCGGAAGACGCGGAAGAGACGCGGGACGCAGAGGACGACACGGACGGCACGGACGAGCCGGCCGACGGCCCCGTCTTCGAGGCCGCCGACCGCCGCGCGAGGATCACCGCCGACAGCCGTGGCGTGCGGCTGCGCCTGGACGACCAGGAGTGCGACTTCGGCTGGGACGAGATCGGCGCGATCGAGACGGAGTCCCCCCGCTTCGGCAAGCGTTTCACGATCACGGTCCACACCCCGGACCGCCGCTGGTACTTCCTGGAGATCGAGGCCAAGGCCAAGTCGGAGCACGCGGTCTGGGAGAAGCAGATCGACGAGGTCCTGGACGCGTACTTCGACGACGGCGAGGGCGACCACGACGACGAGGAGAAGCCCGAGGACGACGCCCCGTAAGGGGCGCGGGGAACTGCGCGACCAGCCTCAACGGTCCCGCAGTTCCCCGCTCTCAGCGGTGCCCGGCTCTCGCCGGCTCAAGCGGCGCAGCTCAGGCGGCGCAGCTCAGGCGCAGTACTGCGCCTCCTTGCCGATCGACCGGTACATGCAGTCAGAGTTCTCCAGCAGCTGCAGCACCGCGTCACGGTTGCGCGACGTCTCCCGGGCGATCACCTCGTCGGGCGGGTAGAACCCGCCGCCCCCGGCCGATCCCGGATACATCTCGAACGTGTAGCCGAAGATCTTCTGGTTGCCCCACAGCCAGTCGTCTATCGACCCGTCCGTGATGTACAGGTCACTGGACTGCTCGGGCGTGTACCCGTTGCTCGCGGCCATCTTCTCGCCGACCGTCGCGAAGGCGTTGCGGTCGTCCGCCGTCATCCCGGTCGTCGTGTTGGCAGTGGTGTACCCGAACGGCCAGAGCACCAGCTCGCTGTACGTGTGGAAGTCGATCGCGGACTTGATCTGCTGGACCCCGCCCACGACCCGGCCGCGCACGAAGTTCGCGACGACCTTCACCTCGGGCGCCGACTCGGCGGCCGTACCCCGGTAGGTGTCCGAGGACGTCGACCCGGACGAGCCGCCGCAGCAGCCCCAGCGGTAGTTCCAGTTGCGGTTGAGGTCGGTGCCGACGGCCGACGAGCCGCTGTTGGGCTGCCGGTTCTTGCGCCACGAGCGGTACGAGCCCGTGGCGACGTCGTACTCGCCGCCGTCGGGGTTGACGTCCGGGATGATCCAGATCTCGCGGTTGTTCACCATGTTCGTGACCCGGGAGTCGGTCCCGTAGTCGGAGGTCAGCTCGTTGAGCAGGTAGAGCGCCATCTCCACGGTGAGGTGCTCACGGGCGTGCTGGTGGTGGGTGAACAGCACCTCGGGCTCGGCCTCGTCCGTGCCGACGTTGTCGCTGATCTTGATGGCGACGATGTTCCGGCCCTGGTACGTCGTGCCGATCACCCGCTGGCTGGCGATCGAACTGTTCGCCGCGACCACGGAGTTGATCTCGTTCGTCATCTCCGCGTAGTTGTGGTAGCGGGAGTCGGCCGACGGGAAGTCGAACAGCCGTACGTCACCCTCGCCGTTCGAGCGGTCCGGCGCCGCGCCCAGCTTGGTGATCTCGTAGCCCTGTTTCCGGAGCTTCTTGATCTGGTCCGCGCGTCCGGAGACGAAGACCGAGTGGTCGTCGGCGTCGTCCACCGTCACGCCGGCCTGCTGCAGCGCCGTGCGGGACTTGCTGTCCGAGTGCATGTGGACCTCGTACTGGCGGATGTCGTCCGCCGAGGCCCTGGGCCGTTCGGCGCTGGTCGCCGTCGCGTCCGTGGTCGTCGCGGCGACCGGGGCGGCGAGGGCGAGGGCCAGCAGGGTGGCGAGGCCGGCGGTGCGGCGGCCCGATCTTCTGCCCGTGCCCTCGGGCGTGGCCGACCTGCCGCGTATGCGGAGTCGCATGAAGTCTCCTCTGTTCTCCAGGAATTCCGGGGTCTCCGGAAGTGGGGAGTGGAGCGGGGGGTGGATCCTTGCGACGTGCCTGGGGCCCTGCGGACGACCTGCGGGCGTCCGGCGGGCCCTCGTGCGGGTGTGGCGCTCATGGTGGAGGTCTGGCATGACCAGGTCAAGAGTGGGAGGGTGGCCGACGGGTGCGTAAGCCGCGCACAACCGCGTAGGGGTGAATAGGTGTCATAATCCCCTGATTGTGGACGTAACCAGGCAGGAAACAGGTATATGCACGGCCGGAAACGGGTAATCCTCCCCGTGTGCCGCGTACGGACGGCGGCAACCCTGGAAGCATGCTGCATCGCTCCGGGGGTCTCCTTCCGGATTCCGGCCCCCATTTCGCCTCGTACCCTCAACCACCCATGGGCGCGGGCCACTTGAGCGTCGAGTACGACCCCCGTCCCACCGCCGCCGCACAGGCCCGCGCACAGGTGCGCCGGCAGCTGGAGGGATGGGGACTGCTCGACCAGACCGACACGGCGGAGCTGCTGGTGAGCGAGCTGGTCACCAACGCGCTCGTGCACGCGGAGAGCCGGCTGAAGTTGACGCTGACGGCCGCGCACGGCGTGCTGCGCTGCGAGGTGTCGGACACGGACGGCCGCCCGCCCCGGGTGCGCCCGGCGACCACGGAGATATCGGAGAGCGGCAGGGGGATGTTCCTGGTGGACGCGCTGGCCGGGCGCTGGGGCTGCCACCAGGACGGGCCGGGCAAGACCGTGTGGTTCGAGCTGGGCACGTGCGGGGCGGACGGCTGCGGGTAGCGCTCCGCTGGGTTCGGCGGGTCTGGTGGCTTCGGTGGCTATGGGTTGCTCGGGGCCGCCGTTCGGTGGGGCTCCGGTTGTCGTTCGTCCGCCGGTCCGTCGTGGCCGGTCGCGCAGTTCCCCGCGCCCCTGACGGGGCGCGGCCCCCTGGCGGGGTGCGGTCCCCTGGCGGGGTGCGGTCCCCTGGCGGGGTGCGGTCCCCTGGCGGGGGTGGGAGGCCCTCTTGTTCGGGTGGGGGGTTTGGGGTTTCTTGGCCTGCATGGCGGACACCACGGGAAACCCCACAGAAACACCCGCATCATCCGGCCCCAACCCCCCACCCCGCGCATCCAGTTGGAAGTACATCGGCCCCGGCATCGTCGTCGCCGCGACCGGTGTCGGCGCCGGTGACCTCGTCGCGACACTGATCGCGGGCAGCAACTTCGGTTACACCCTGCTGTGGGCGGCCGTCGTCGGCTGCCTCGTCAAGATCTCCCTCGCCGAGGCGGCCGGCCGCTGGCACCTGTCCACCGGCCGCACCCTCTTCGACGGCTGGGCGAGCCTCGGCCGCTGGACGACGTGGTTCTTCGTCGTCTACGTCGTGATCTGGGGCTTCGTCTACGGCGCGGCCGCGATGTCCTCCAGCGCCCTGCCCCTGCAGGCGCTGTTCCCGGACGTCATGGACCTGAAGTGGTGGGCCGTCCTGTGCGGCCTGAGCGGTCTGGTCTTCGTCTGGTTCAACAAGTACGAGGTCTTCGAGAAGGTCATGACCGTCCTCGTGGGCGTCATGTTCGTCGTCACCGTCTACCTGGCGATCAGGGTCACCCCCAACCTCGCGGACGCCTTCGCCGGACTGCTGCCCGTGCTGCCCGACGAGAAGGACTCGATCCTCAACACCCTCGGTCTGATCGGCGGCGTCGGCGGCACGATCACGCTCGCCGCGTACGGCTACTGGGTCAACGCCAAGGGCTGGACGAACACCGGCTGGATGAAGATCATGCGGCTCGACAACCGGGTCGCCTACCTCACCACCGGCATCTTCGTGATCTCGATGCTCTTCGTCGGCGCCGAACTGCTGCACTCCGCGAACATCGCCATCGCCTCCGGCGACAAGGGCCTCATCCAGCTCGGCGACATCCTGGCCGAGGAGTACGGCACGGCCACCGCCAAGTTCTTCCTGATCGGCTTCTTCGCCACCTCGTACACCTCCCTCATCGGCGTCTGGCACGGCGTGAGCCTGATGTTCGCGGACTTCGTGGAGCGCTTCCGCCGCAAGGGGGCGGTGACGGGCGAGGAGGTCGCCTCCGGCCGGCGCGAGAAGTCCTGGCCGTTCCGCGCCTATCTGCTCTGGCTGACCTTCCCGCCCGTCGTCCTGCTCTTCCAGGGCCAGCCGTTCCGCCTGATCATCCTCTACGGCGTCCTCGGCGCGGCCTTCCTGCCCTTCCTCGCCGCCACCCTCCTGTGGCTCCTCAACTCCTCCCGCACCCCGAGGGAATGGCGCAACGGCGCCCTCAGCAACACGATGCTGGCCCTCGCGGGCCTGCTGTTCCTGGTCCTGGCCGTGAAACAGATCGGCGACCAGCCGTGGGCGGACTTCTTCTGAAGCCGGGCCGTCAGCCGAGCGACCTCCATCGCTCGGCGGTGGCGATCTCCTTCAGCTGAGCCAGGGTGAGCGCGGGGGTCTTCCGGGTCGCGGCCGTGTGCTGGGCGCCGGAGTTGAAGGCGCTGATCACGACCCGCAGCCCATCGGTGCGGAGCGTGTCCACGGTCCACATCACGACCCCCTCGCCGCCCTTCTCGCCGGGCCCCTGCCGGGTGGCGACCTTCGTGCCGTCGGGCAGGGTCTCGGCGTCGGCGCCGAACAGCGAGTGCCCGACGTCCGTCATGCCCGGCTGCACATTGACCTGCACCAGGCTCTTTCCCTTGCCGTCGTCGACGACGACGTACGCGGAGTCCGACTCCTGGTTGCCCTCCTCGACGGTGTCGACACCTTCCGGGAGGAGCCCGAGGAGCGTCTTGCGGATGGCGAGGCCGTCCACGGTCGGAGCGTCGACGGGATCGGTCCGCGGCCTCTCCGTCGACGAGGGCTTCCGGCCCGCGTCCTTCGGGATGGCGCCGACGACCTCGCCCCACTGCGGCTCCGTCACGATCGACCGCAGAGAGGACAGGGGCAGCGGGGGTTCGGCACGGGTGACCGGCGCGTCCTTCTGCGCCTTGGCGTTCCACTCCATGACGCCGACCTCGTACCCGTCCGGGTGGACCAGTTGCGCGTACCAGAGCTTGGTGTCCGCGCGGCGGTCGGGGTACTCGTACCCCTGGAAGAGCGTCAGGCGCGAGCCGTCCGGCCGGGTGCTCTCCGTGCAGGAGTCGTACCTGACGGCCGCCTCGGCGGGGCAGGCCGTCAGCTGCCGGGCCTGCTCGCTGTCGGGGTCGACCCGCCCGAGTGTCAGCTCCACCGTCGCCGCGCCCTCCCCGTCGTCGTACACCAGCCGTGCGTACGGCCCCGGCCCCGCGCCCGTGCCGCGTGCGGACTCCCCGCCGACCTTCCCCGCCGGCAGCAGATCCCTGAGCCGCTCGACGAGCTGGGCGCCGGACACCTTGCCGTCGTCGTCCCTGACGTCCGGCCCGCCGGACCGTTCCGCCGCCACGGACTGCTTCCCGCCCCCGCTCCCGGCGCCCGGGAGGAGCACCGTCCCGCCCACGGCGACCAGCGCGATCCCGGCGACGCCCCCCAGCATCGCCGCCCGGCGGCGGAACAGCCGCCGGCGGCCGCGTGCGGCTCCGCCGTCGACCAGGGTGTGTCCCTCGGAATCGAAGCCGTCGCCGGCCCGGCGCAGGGCGTCGGCGAGGCTTTCCTCGAAGGGGTCTGCGGGCGGGTCAAGGGGCATGACGAACCACCAGTTCTCGGAGTGGGTGGGACTGTGGGCGTGCGGGCCGCCGGCATCCGGCGGGGCGCTCAGGGGGTGGCGTACTCACCGATCGTGTTCCCGAGCAGGGCGCGCAGCCGGGCGAGGGCGCGGACGCACCGGGTGCGTACCGCCGCCGAGCTGGTGTTCATCGCCGTCGCGGTCTCCTCGACGGACCGGTCCTCCCAGTACCGCAGGACGACCACCGCCCGGTCCTTGGGCGGCAGTTGGGCCAGCGCCTCGACGAGGGTGAGCCGCAGCGACGAGTCGGAGCCGGGTGCGGCGGGCACGTCCGGGAGGACGTCGGTGGCCCGTTCCCCACTGCTGCGCCGCCTCCGGTGCGCGAGGAAGGTCCTGGTCAGCACGGTCTGCGCGTACCCGACCGGGTTCTCCGCCCGCCGTACCCGTCCCCACTTCACGTACAGCCGCCCGAGCGTCTCCTGGACGAGGTCCTCGGCGAGGTGCGTGTCACCGCCCGTGAGAAGACACGCGGACCGGTACAGATGACCCGCGCGGGCCGCCGCGAACTCCTGGTATCCGTCCGCGCGGACCTGTCTCATCTCCGGCTCCCCCTGAACGAGCTGATGTGGCCGGGGGCCCTGCTCCCCGCCGCTTCTCACTTCCTTGATGCGGTGACCCCCGGGGAATGTTTCACCTACGGGTGAGGGATACGGTGCCGTACGAGCATCATCACGGGGCAGGGGGACGAACAGCCATGGTGGAGCAGCCCGAGCAGGGTGACCGGCCGCCGGCGCCGGGACAGCCGTGGACGCCGCCGGGGGAGCGGCCGGGCTTCGGCCCGCCGCCCCCGCCGTACACACCCCCGGCCGCGCCGCCCGGCCCCCCACAGCCGTACGCGCCCCCGCCCTACGCCCCGCCGCAGCAGCCGTACGGGCACCCGCCGCAGCCGTACGGGCAGCCCTACCCCCAGCAGCCGCCCGCGGGCCAAGTGCCGCTCCAGGGGCCGGAGTTCATGGCGGTCGACCGCCACAACTCCGTGGTCGTCGACGGCGGCGGTGTCGCCTTCGAGGACCACGGCGTCTCCGTCGACTTCCCCTGGCCCGAGATCCGCAGCGTCCACTACAAGGCGAGCGGCAACGGCAAGGCCCTGATGGTGGCCGTGATCCACGTCGACGGCACCTTCTTCGAGTGCTCGGTCGAGGCCAGGCCCCGCGAACGCCTCCACCAGTGGTTCGC
Organism: Streptomyces sp. VNUA24; assembly: GCF_029167005.1. Taxonomy (NCBI): domain Bacteria; kingdom Bacillati; phylum Actinomycetota; class Actinomycetes; order Kitasatosporales; family Streptomycetaceae; genus Streptomyces; species Streptomyces sp. VNUA24. Next base: position 4,362,461 of record NZ_CP119143.1, on the reverse strand, counting down.
CCACCTGGCACAGGTCCTCGGCCACTACCGCCCCCTGGGCTGACCTACGAACCCGGCCGCTCCCGGTAGTCGTCGACGACGGCCCGCTCCAGGACGGCGGTCTCGCTCAGGACCGTACCCTCGGGGCCCATCGGGCCGTCCGCCGTGAGCCGGCTGCGTGCGCCGAGGAACGCGAGGGTGTCCCGGTCGAAGACCCACTCCGTGGCCCACTTGGCGCGTGCGTCGACCCGGCGGATGCCGAGGCCGTGGCGTCCGGCGGGGTCGACCGCGTCGTCGGTGCGGGTCACCCCGGGGATCCTCGCGGCGGCCTCGTAGAACGCGGCGGCGGTTCTGGCCGGCATGACCGTCGTGCCGAGCAGCGAGCCGATCCTGTCGAAGACGGCCTGCGCCTTCTCCTCGCCCTTCCACGTCCTGGTCAGGCGGTACAGCTCGGCCAGCAGGTCGTCGGGGTCGGTGGGCAGCGAGGCCAGCCACCGGTAGGTGGGACGGTCGATCCCGGCGGGGACGCCGGGCGACCCCGCCGGCAGCAGTTCCCGCAGCGGGTAGTAGACACCGTCCTCGTAGTGCAGGGCCTGCTGCTTCACCGGGCCCGGCTCCTGCGACACCCACACCTCCCGCCGGTGCAGCTTCCCCGGCCTGAACGGGCCGTCCTCCACGGCCTCCGCCCCGCCCGTCAGGCTCTTGACGTACACCAGTTGGTCGTCGCGGACCGGCTCCACCTCCGTCCGCGCGGCGACGTCGGCGATCCGGTCGAGCAGGACGACGGCGCTCCCGCCGTCGGAGCGCCGCGGACCGTCGCCGGAGTCCGTGGCCGTGACCAGACCGGCGGTCAGCGCCCCGGCCAGGGCCAGCGCGGCGGCGGGCAGCCACAGCGCCGGGCGGGGCAGCCGCGGGCGGGAGCGGGGAGCCGGCGGGGCGGGAACGGCGGGCGCCGTGGCCCGGTCGTCGTCGATGAGTCGCATCAGACGGTCCTTGTGGTGAGCAAGGCGATCGGGCGGGACGTCCCGTTCGGGCGGGGGCGGCAGCAGCCGGGCCGGCACCTCGTTCATCGGGTTCCCTCCTGGATCTCCTTGAGCGGGCGGGCCGCGAACACGGCCTCGCCCCGTACCTCTCCGCGACCGCGCCCCGGTTCCGTGACATCGACGCTCTCGGCGTCTTCGGGGTCCTCCGCGCGCTCCGCCCGCAGCCGCTCGTCGGTGAGACGGGCCAGCCGCGCGCGGGCCCGCGAGAGCCGCGACCGCACGGTCCCCACGGGCACGCCCAGCGCCTCGGCCGCCTGCCCGTAGTCGAGGCCGGCCCACACGCACAGCGCCAGCACCTCCCGCTCCCCGCGCCGCAGCCGGCCGTACACCTGGCGCACGGCGGCGAGGCGGCGGGCGTCGTCCAGTCGCCCGGCGGTCTCGTCGGCGAAGTCGGGCACCGGGTCCGGGGCGGGCCGGCGGGCCAGGAACGCCAGCCGGCGGCCGAGACCGCGGTTGGCGTTGCGGGCCTTGTTGGTCGCCATGCCCAGCAGCCACGGCTTCAACGAGCCGCCGTCCGGCTCCAGTCGCCGCCGGGTGCGCCAGGCGTCGAGGAAGGTGTCCGCCATCACCTCCTCGGCCGTCGACCAGTCGCCGGTCAGCCGGTAGGCATGGTTGTAGACGGCCCGCGCGTACGCGTCGTAGACCTCCGCGAAGGTCTCCCGGTCGCCCGCCCGGATCCGCGCCCGGACCGAGGTCTCCGCCTCCGCCCCTGCCCGCTCGGGGTCACTCATCTCGTATGCACCTCTCCCACCTCACACCCCTGTCTCTCCGTGAGGCGGGAGAGGTTCCGGTGACCCGCGCCACAGCCGGGCGCGGGTCACCCCGTGCGGCCTACGGCAGCCCGTGCACGTGCTGCCCCACCGCGTTCGACCACGCGTTGCCCGCCGTGGCGTCCCAGTTGGTCGACCAGGTCATCGCACCCCGCAGATCGGGGTACGTCCGCGGCGGCTTGAAGGAGCCGCAGCGCGTGGCGCGGGTCAGACAGTCGAGGGCGTCGTTCACCACGGCCGGTGAGACGTACCCGCTGCCCGCGCCCCGCGTCGAGGCCGGTACACCCAGCCCCACCTGCGAGGGCGCGAGCCCGTTCTCCAGCTGGACGCAGGCGAGGGCGGTGAGGAAGTCCACCGACCCCTGGCTGTAGACCTTGCCGTCGCAGCCGAGCATGGAACCGCTGTTGTAGTACTGCGTGTTGACGACGGTCAGGATGTCCTTGATGTTCAGCGCGGTCCGGAAGTACGCGTTGGACGTCGACTGCATGTCGATGGTCTGCGGCGCCATCGTGATGACCAGCGACGGGCCCGCCTTCGCGGACAGCGACCGCAGCGCCTGGGTCATCCAGGTCGCGTTCAGCCCGTTCTCCAGGTCGATGTCGACGCCGTCGAAGCCGTACGTCCCCATCAGTGCGTACACGGAGTTCGCGAAGTTCGTCGCGGAGGCGGAGTCGTTCACCGCCACCGTGCCGCGCTCGCCGCCGACCGAGACGACGACCTTCTTGCCGGCCGCCTGTTTGGCCCGGACGTCCGCCTTGAACCGGTCGACGGTGTAGCCGCCGAGCCCGGCCGTGTCCAGGTTGAAGGTCACCGCCCCCGGCGTGGCGGTGGCGTCCGCGAAGGCCACGGCGATGATGTCGTACGGAGACTGCACGTCCGACAGCTTCTGGACGGCGGCCCCGTTGTCGAAGTTCTGCCAGTACCCGGTCACGGCGTGCTTCGGGACCCCCGTGCCGCCGCCCGGGGTCGCCGTCGTCGTCCCGGTCACGGTCGCCGAACGCGCCGACTCACCGGCCGAGTTCGCCGCCGTGACCTGGAAGGTGTACGAGGTGGAGGCCGCCAGCCCCGTCACGGTCGCCGACGTGCCGGTCACCGACTGGACCTTGGTGCCGCCCCGGTAGACGTGGTAGCCCGTGGCGCCGGTGACCGCGTTCCAGGCCAGGGACACCGAGGAGGACGTCGAGCCCGACACCGTCACCCCGGACGGGACCGACGGGACGGTGGGCGGCTGGTCGCCGCCCCCGCCGCCGTCGGGGCCGAAGAGGGACACGTCGTCGGCGTAGTACGCGGCCTGCCCGTACCAGCCGTGCGTGTGGACCGTCACCGAGGTCGTCGTGGGGCCGGTGGTGAAGGTCGTCGACAGCTGTGTCCAGGCCGCCGAGTCCGGCGTCCACGTCGAGACGTCGGTCGTGCCGGTGCCGGTCGCGCCCAGGTAGGCGTACCCGCCGCGCACCCAGGCGCTGAGCGTGTACGTCGCGTTGGGCCGGACGGCCACCGACTGGGTGCAGCGGGCGTTGTCCTGCCCGGCCGGGGTCGCCCGCAGCGCGGCCGTACCGCCGTGCACGGGGGAGGAGACGGTGGCGCCGCTGCCCGCCGAACAGTTCCAGTCGCTGAGCCCCGACTCGAATCCGGCGTTCCTGACGTTGTTGATGTCGGCGGCGGACGCCTGTCCGGCGCCGACGAGCGAGAGAGCGAGGGCGAGGGCGGTGGCGACGGCTCCCGGCCGCAGGCGTGTCCGCCCTCGCGCTTCTGTCCGCATATGTATGCGTCTTCCGTGTCTGAACATGCCCGGTACGCTGGTCCAGACCAATAGAGTTGTCAATACTCCCCGCGCGGACGCCGTTCACCCGTCCGGGGGGTCTCAACCGCCGCGACACCCTGCCGAGTTGAGGCATATGCGTCTCACTCTGTGTGGATACGGCCCGTACCTTCGGTGAGTTGATCAAGAAGATCCGGTGTTGATCTGGCCATGCCGTGGATATGGTGCTGATGCAAGAGGACGCAGGAGGGACGGCGGGCGGAACGCCGTTGCTCACAGGGGCCAGCTGAGGCGGTGGGCGACCACCCCGCCCCAGCGAACGGGGTGGTGTGCAGCGTGCCGACCGCGATAGCCGTCACCAGTTCCGGCCTGGTGCTCCCCCCGCTCGACCGGCAGACCCCGCCCGCGGCAGTCCAGCCGCAGGACACCCTCGAAGCCTCCCTGGTCGGCATGCACGCGCTGATCGAGCAGCACGGCTATGTCATCGCCCTGCACTCGGCCTCCGGCCCGTCCGCCCTCACCCGGCGGCTGCACACGGTTCGTTCCGTGCTGGAGAGCGACCGCATCGCCCTGCTCGGCGTGGACCTGCCCCCGCTCGGACTCGCCCTGCTCGCCCAGCAGTTGCGGCAGCTCTCCGCGTGCGACTTCAGCCCGGGCGTGCTCGCCTCCTCCGTACGTCTCCTCGCGCACTACATCTACGCCGGTGCCCTCCTCGGCTCCGTCGCCAAGCTGGACCGGGTGCCGGTCTCGCTGAAGTCGCACGCCAAGTCCTGGCTGCCGGGCGCCCGGTTCGCCGTCCTCGCCAACCCCAGGCCCCAGCTCGTCCGCCTCGACGCCGCCGGTCAGGAGCCCCTCGCCGGGCCCGAGTTCGGCACCCGGCTGCTCGTCGCGCAGGGGCCGCAGCCGCCGTCCGACTGGGTCACCGCGACGCTCGCCCCGCAGTGGCAGGTCCAGGGGTCCCTGCCGGTGCCGCTGCCCGAGGAGTCCGTGCGCTGGTGGGGGACCGGCAAGCTCGTCGAGTTCGCCGCCGGGCTCTCGGACGTCTCCGTGCTCTACCAGCTCGTGTCGTCCGTACGCCGCGAGACGTGCCACTGGTGCGGCCTCGAACTCATCGGCGACCGCTGCGGATTCTGCGCGGCCCCGTTGCGGGAGCCGGAACCCCCCGCCGACGAGGCGCGCACGGCCCTTCCCCGAGGGGCCGCATGACAGCCGTACGACAACTCCACAGCCCACGAGCAGGCGCAGACGGCAGGCCCGCTCGACTGCCCGGCACATCCCCACGAGGTGAGAAGTAGTGAACTCACGCCAGCGCCGCGGCGTCGTCCTGCTGGTCCTCTCGGCCCTGTGCGCCCTGGCCGCCTTCGCCGGGGTGCTCTCGGTGATCCGTGACGTGAACGCCAAGGTCGGGCCCGAGGTGACCGCGTACCGGCTCAAGGGCGACATCGCGCCCTACAAGGAGCTGACGGCGGACCAGTTCGAGAGGATCTCGATGCCCGAGCGGTGGCTGTCCGGCACCGCCGTCACCGATCTCTCCGAGATCCGCGGCAAGATCGCCGTCAACCAGCTGCGCAAGGGCTCCCTGCTCCAGTCCGACATGATCGTCGACCGGCCGGAACTCGAAGCCGGACAGCAGGAGATCGCGATCCTGATCGACGCCTCCACCGGTGTGGCGGGGAAGATCAACCCGGGGTCGCGGGTCAACATCTACGCCACCTTCGAGCAGAAGGACAGCGACTCCAAGAAGGACACGTCCAAGCTGATGGTCACCGACGCCCGGGTGATCGACGTCGGCAAGCTGACCCCCCTGGAGTCCGGCCAGTCCAGCAGCGACCGCCGGCGCACGGCCACCGAGGCCGTCCCGATCACCTTCGCGCTCGACACCGCCGACGCCCAGCGCGTCGCGTTCGCCGAGTCGTTCGCCGAGCACGTGCGGCTCGCCCTCGTCGGGGGCGGCGAGGCCACCGTCGTCGTACCGGACGACCGTTCGTACACCCTCGACGAGGACAAGTAGGAGGCCCCGCGATGAGGTCGGTCCGGAACGTCCGCACGGCGACGCCTCGAACGAGGGTGCGAGTGCCGAGGGTGGGCATGCTCCCGGGGGCACGGCGAACGAGCGCACCCTGCCGGTGCGGGGCGGCCGAGCCCCGCACGTCCGCGAACGGAACGGGGATCCGCCGATGACCATCCGCATCCTCCCCGCCGCCGGGGACCTCGACTCGGCCCGCGCCCTCACCACCCTGCTCGGCCAGCTGGCCGACGCCGAACCGGCACCCCACGTGTCCGACTCCACGGCCCTGCTGGACACCCTGGCGCGGCTGGCCGCCGACTCGCTGGACGAACTCCCCGAAGTGGTGATCGTCCACGAACGCATCGGCCCCGTACCGGCGTTGGACCTGGTCCGCGATCTCGTCCTGCGCTTCCCGGCCGTCGGCGTCGTCCTCGTCACCTCCGACACCAGCACCGGCGTGCTCACCGCCGCCATGGACTCCGGGGCCCGCGGCATCGTCAACCTGCCCCTGTCCTACGAGTCCCTGGCCGAACGCGTCCAGGCCGCCGCCGCCTGGTCGGCCGGTATGCGCCGGCACCTCGGCAGCCCCGCGCCGGAGCTGTACACCGGCCCCGGCGGCACCGTCGTCAGCGTCAGCGGCGCCAAGGGCGGAGTCGGCGCCACGGTCACCGCCGTCCAGCTCGCGCTCGCCGCCCGCGCGTCCGGCCGTACGGTCGCCCTCCTCGACCTCGACCTCCAGTCGGGGGACGTGGCCTCGTACCTGGACGTCCAGTTCCGCCGCTCGGTCGCCGACCTGGCCGGCATCACGGACCTCAACCCCCGCGTCCTGCAGGAGGCGGTCTACGCCCACGACACCGGCATCGCCCTCCTCCTCGCCCCCGCCGAGGGCGAGCGCGGCGAGGAGGTCACGGACCGGGTGGCCCGCCAGGTGGTGGCCACCCTCCGCTCCCGGCACGACGTGGTGATCGTCGACTGCGGTTCGCAGATGACCGCGGCCACGGCGGCGGCCGTGGAGATGGCCGACCACGCCCTCCTGCTGGTCACCCCGGACGTGATCGCGGTACGCGCCGCCAAACGCATGGTCCGCCTCTGGGACCGCCTCCAGATCCGCAAGGCCGAGGAGACCCTGACGGTCGTCAACCGCCTGTCCCGCGCCACGGAGATCCAGCCCTCCCTGGTCGAGAAGGTCACCGGCACGAAGGTGGCCCGCGCCGCCGTGCCCGCCGCCTTCAAGGAACTCCAGTCCGTCGTCGACGCGGGCCGCCTCCAGGACCTCGACGCCCGCTCGACCGTCAAACAGGCCCTCTGGGCCCTCGCCGGAGAACTGGAACTGGTCGCCGCCCCGGAACACGGCCACGGCGGCCGCCGCCGCAGGTCCACCTCCGACCGCGCCCTCGTCCTGCGCCGCAAGGGCGGCGACCGCGGCTCGGTGACCCTCGAATTCGCCGGGATGTTCCCCCTGCTCCTGGTCACCATGACCATCCTCTGGCAGGCCGCCCTCTACGGCTACACCTACACCCTCGCCGGCAACGCCGCCGACGAGGCCGCCCGAGCCGCCACCGCCGCCTACGCGATCGACGGCGACGTGGCCGCCGCCTGCGAGAGCGCCGGCAGCCGGCACCTCCCGAGCGCCTGGTCCGACACCGCCATCGACTGCGCCCCCGCCGGCACCGTCATGCGAGCCGAGGTCCAGGCCACCGTCCCCCTCTTCTTCCCCGGCTTCGACGCAGGCTGGACCGTGGACGGCGAGGCGGGCGCGGCCCTGGAGGCAGCCCCCCAATGACCCAACCAGGAAGCACACACCACACCCCCCGACCGAACCCGGCCCGCCCGACCCATGCACGCCGGACGGTGAACCCGGGACGGACGCCGAACCAACGACCGGACGGTGAACGCGGGGCCGGTCGCGTACGGCGAGAAGAGGCTGTCCCGGCGGGGCGTCGGCCTGCAGCGGTGGTGCCTGCCGAACCGTACGAGGCGGGGCCCCCGCGCCGGGCCGGTCGCGTACGGCGAGAAGGGGGTGTGCCGGGGGGTGTCCGCCCGCAGCGGTTGGCGCGTCAACGCCCCGCGCCTCCCAGCAAGCCGATTCCGCGCCGTTCCGAGGACGGACACCCCCCGGCGCACCCCCGACCCACCCACCGCCCCCAGGCGAACCCCCCACCCACAGAAAGCCGCTGGAACGACCGGGGCTCCTCCATCCTGGAGTTCGCCGGCTTCCTCCCGATCCTGCTCCTCGTGGGCATGGCCGCGATCCAACTCGGCCTGATCGGCTACGGGATCAGCCAGGCGGGCTCAGCGGCCCGCGCGGCGGCCAGAGCCGAGTCACTGCAACCCGGGGCCGGCCAGGCCGCAGGCGTCGCCGCAGCCAGCGCATGGCTGAACCCGGCCCCCGCCGTGGCCCCCGGCACCGACACCACCACCGCCACGGTCACCGTCACCGTCCCCTCCGTGATCCCCCTCTTCGACCCGCTCCCGGTGGAACGCACCGCCACCATGCCCAACGACACCGACGACTGACCCCCACCGCACCCACCCACCCTCCACCCTCCACCCTCCACCCGCACCCACCGTCCACCCACCCCCACCCCCACCCCGAGAGGAGTTGACCAGAAGATGAGCCTGCGATCCCGTATCGCCACCCCCGACGAGGGGGCAACCGGACGCGAGGACGGACACCTCGTGGCCGTCTACCGCGCCAAGCTCCTCGAAGAGATCGACCTGGCCGAGATGTCGGCCCTCACCGCCACCGACCGCCGCGCCCGCCTCGAACGCGTACTCGGCCACATCATCAGCCGAGAGGGCCCGGTCCTCTCCTCGGCCGAACGCTCCCAGCTGATCCGCAGGGTCGTCGACGAGGCCCTCGGCCTGGGCGTCCTCGAACCCCTCCTCGCCGACGCCTCCGTCACCGAGATCATGGTCAACGGCCCGGACTCGATCTTCGTGGAACGAGGGGGCCGCGTAGAACAACTCCCCCTCCGCTTCGCCTCCACCGACCAGCTCATGCAGACCATCGAACGCATCGTCTCCACGGTCAACCGCCGCGTGGACGAGTCGAACCCCATGGTCGACGCCCGCCTCCCCACCGGCGAACGCGTCAACGTGATCATCCCCCCGCTCTCCCTCACCGGCCCGACCCTCACGATCCGCCGCTTCCCCCGCGCGTACACCCTCCCCGAACTCATCGACCTGGGCTCCCTAGACGAGCAGATGCTGATGCTGCTCGCCGCCTTCGTCCGCGCCCGCTTCAACGTGATCGTCAGCGGCGGCACCGGCACCGGAAAGACCACGCTCCTCAACGCCCTCTCCGGCCTCATCCCACCCCACGAACGCATCATCACCATCGAGGACTCGGCGGAACTCCAGCTCCAGCAGGAGCACGTCATCCGCCTGGAATCGAGGCCCGCCAACATCGAGGGCAAGGGCCAGATCACCATCCGCGACCTGGTCCGCAACTCCCTGCGCATGCGCCCCGACCGCATCATCGTCGGCGAGGTCCGCGGCGGCGAGACCCTCGACATGCTCCAGGCCATGTCCACCGGCCACGACGGCTCCCTCGCCACGGTCCACGCCAACTCCGCCGAGGACGCCCTCATGAGGCTCCAGACCCTCGGCTCGATGTCCGAGGTCCTCATCCCCTTCGAGGCACTCAAGGACCAGATCAACTCCGCGGTCGACGTCGTCGTCCAGCTCACCCGCTTCGCCGACGGCTCCCGCAAGGTCACCGAGATCGCCCTGCTCGTCTCCCACGGCCGCGAACAGTTCCGCATCGCCACGGTCTCCCGCTACGCCCCGGACCCCCTCGGCTCCGACCGGGTCGTCCACGGCCGCTTCGAGCACCTGCCGATACCGCGCCCGGTCGCCGAGAAGCTGTACGTGGCCAACGAGCCGCTGCCTCCCGCGTACGGCGTGGCCGAGGCCATCGACCCGCTCCACACCCGCCAGGCCATCGGATAGCCCCGAGGAGGTAGGACCGAACATGGCGACAGCCCAGGCACTCCTGGCCCTCCAGGGCCCCCAGGCACCCCTAGCGCTCCAGGGCCCCCAGATACCGCACACGCCCTTGGCAACCCTGGCCCAGGCCCCCCTCAACCTGGACAACACCACCCTGCTGGCCCTCGGCGCCACCGTCCTGTGCGGCACCCTCGCCGTCGCGGGCGCGCACGCGTACGTCTCCGGCCGTGCCCAGCGCCAGGCCCTGGCCGACCGTCTCGCGGGCGGCCGGGGCGGCGGCCCGACGCGGACGGCGTCCGGCCGCGTCCGGCGCTTCACGGCGGTCGACCGCAGACTGCGCCGCACCCGCCTCGGCCGGGCGATCCACCTCCGCCTGACGACGACGGGCCTCGACCTGACGGCCGGCGAGTTCGCCGCGTACGTCGTCATGGCCGTCGTCGCCCTGTGGCTGATCGCGGCCGCCACCCTGGCCCCCTTCTTCGGCCCCATCGCGGGCGCCATCGGCGTCTGGGCGGCGGCGATCTTCCTCAACTGGCAACGCCAGAAACGCATCGAGGCGTTCATCAACCAACTCCCCGACGTCGCCCGCCTCCTCGCCAACGCCACCGCCGCCGGCCTCGCCCTGCGCACGGCCCTGGCGATGGCGGCGGAGGAACTGGAAGCCCCCGCCGGGGAGGAACTGGCCCGGGTCGCCGACCAGCTGGCCCTCGGCCGCTCCGTCGACGACGCCCTCGGTGAACTCGCCGAACGCCTCCCCTCCCGCGAACTGATCGTCCTCGTCACCACCCTCGTGCTGTCCAACAAGGCGGGCGGCACGGTGGTCAGCTCCCTCCGCAACCTGACCCAGACCCTGGAGGACCGCAAGGAGACCCGCCGCGAGGTCCGCACGATGCTCTCGGAGGTCAACGCGACCGCCTTCACCGTCCCCCTCCTGGGCCTCGGCTCCCTCCTCCTGATCAACTCCTCGAACGACGGAGCCCTCGCCCGGGTGACCGGCTCGCCCCTCGGCCAGCTCCTGGTGCTGATCTCGATCGGCCTCTACACGGTCGGCTTCTTCGTCATCCGCCGCCTCGGCAAGATCGAAGTCTGAGCGGGAGATGGTGACACGACCATGACGACATCGACGCTCCCCCTGCTGCTGGCGCTGCTGACGGCCCTCGCCGTCGCGGGCGCCCTCCTCGGCATCCGGATGATCCGCGCCGACGCGAAACTCCCCAGCGACCTGGCCCTCGCCCTGGAGGTCGGCGCCACCCGCGTCTCGAAGACCGGCTCGGCCGTCGACCGCCTCGGCATGCGCTTCGCCCCGCTCGTCCTGCGCCTCATGGGCCCCCGCCGGGTCGAGGCCAAGCGCCGCCGCATCGACATGGCGGGCAACCCCGGCGGCCTCACCCTCAACCGCTACGCCGCCCGCCGGGCCGTCTACGGCTTCTTCGGCGCTTTCATGGGCCTGGTCTTCCTGACCAGTGACCGCCCCCTCTTCGCCGCCTTCACCTTCGCCTTCGGCCTCCTCGCCGCCGACGCGGCCATCTGGCAGGCCGTCCGCGAACGCAAGGACGTCATCGACCGCACCCTGCCCGACTTCCTCGACGTCCTCGCGGTCGTGGTCTCGGCGGGCCTGGGCTTCCGCCAGGCCCTCGACCGGGTCGCCGAGAAGTACGAGGGCCCCTGGGCGGACGAACTGCGCATCACCCTGCGCCAGATGGACATGGGCGTCAGCCGCCGCCAGGCTTTCGACGAACTCCGCCGGCGCAACACCTCCGAGCAGGTCGCCCAGTTCGTCTCCGCGCTCCAGCAGGGCGAGGAACTGGGCTCCCCGATCGCCGAGACCCTGATCCAGCTCGCCGCCGACATGCGCCGCACCGACGCCCAGAACGCCCGCCGCCGGGCCGCCCGCACCATCCCCAAGGCCACGCTGGTCACCCTGGTCTTCATGCTCCCGGCCACGATGATCCTCATCGCCACGGGCATGTTCCTCGGCTCGGGCACCGACTTCGGCGACATCCTGGGCCGCTGATGAGACGCCGACGCACCCCGCCCCCACCGGGCCACACCCCCGGCACCGGCTACCTCGCCGACGACGCCACACCCCCCGCCACCCTCCGGCTCCAGCTCAACGCTCTGCAGTCCCTCTCCCGCCAGACCTTCGCCGTCCGCCTGGTCACCCTCACCATCGGCACGCCGTTCGCGATGGCCAACACCACGGACGGCCCGCAGAACCACGCCGTGCTCCTCGCCGCCGTCCTCGGCATCACCGTCTCGTACGCCATGCTCAGGGACTGGGACCGCTTCGCCCCCCGCCTCCTCGCCCACCCCACCCTCATGGCCCTGGACCTTCTCTTCGGCGCGGTCCTCCTCCTCACCGCCTCCCCGGCCTCCCCCCTCGCCTACGCCACGGTCTGCACCCCCCTCCTCTCCGGCCTCCTCTACGGCTGGCGCGGCGCCGGCGTCCTCACCGGTCTGCAACTGGCCGTCCTCGTCACCGTCCACCGCACCTGGGAGCACCACCCCGGCGCGGGCGTCAGCACCCTCCTCATCGCCGGGTTCTGCGTCGCGGCCGGCATCATCGGCGTCACCCTGCGCAACCTGATGTTCCGCTTCGGCACCGCCACCCAGGCGCTCTCCGAAGCGACGTCCCGGCTGGCCGTCGCGGAGGCCGTGGAGTCGGAACGCGCCCGCCTGGCCCGCGAACTCCACGACTCGGTGGCCAAGACCCTGCACGGCCTGGCCCTCGCCGCGGACGCCCTGGCCGCCTCGGCGGACCGCCCGGCCCCCGACCCCGCCCAGCTGCGGCGCCAGGCCGGCCTCGTCGCCTCGGCGGCCCGCCGCGCCGCCGCCGAGTCCCGGGACCTCCTCACCGACCTGCGCCGCCACACCGACCTGACCACGACCCCGCCGGCGGACCTGCCCACCGAACTGGCCGCCCGGACGGCGGACTTCGCGTCCCGTACCGGCCTGCCCGCCCGCCTGGCCCACACGGGCGGGACGCCCCCGCCGCTCCCGCCGGAGACGACCCACCACCTCCTGGCGATCACGTCCGAGGCCCTGGAGAACATCCACCGCCACGCGACGGCGACAGCGGCGGAGGTGTCCCTGAGGGTCACCCCGGACACCCTCCACCTCACGATCGCGGACGACGGCGTGGGCCTCCCGCCCGCCCTCACCCTCGAAGAGGCGCAGGAATCCGGCCACTTCGGCCTCCTGGGCATGGCGGAACGCGCGGACCGCGTGGGCGCCGTCCTGCACCTGGGCTCGGACGGCACCGGTACGGCCGTGACCCTGACCCTCCCGCTCCCCGCGCCCCCGGACGGCGAACCGTCCACCCCCGGCCCGCCCCGACAGGAGGCCGCACATGCCTGACCAGCCGCAGGCCCGTCCCGGCCCGCCCCTGCGCGTCCTCGTCGCGGACGACAACCCGGTGGTCCGCGCCGGCCTCACGGCCCTTCTGGACGCGCACCCCGACCTGGAGGTGGTCGCCCAGGCCGTGAACGGCGAGGAGGCGGTGGCCCGAGCCCGCCGCCACCGGCCGGACGTCGCCCTCCTCGACGTCCGCATGCCCGGCACGGACGGCCTCACCGCCCTCCCCGAACTCACCGCGCTCTGCCCCGTGATGATGCTGACGTACAGCACGGAACCCGAGGTCGTGGCCGAGGCGCTGCGCCGGGGAGCGGTCGGCTACCTGGTCCACGGGGAGTTCACCGCCGCCGAACTGATCGCGGCGGTACGGGACATGAGGGAGGGCCGCGCGACCATCTCCGCGACTGTCTCATCCTCGCTCGGCGATTCCTACGAACCTTCACACGAAAGTCACGACCACTCTTCGCATCTGCAACCATCTGTGAAACAGTTCGACCGGCGCTCCTTCGGCCTGAGTTCAAGGGAGGTGGAGGTGATGGACCTCATCGCGTCCGGCATGAACAACCGTCAGATCGCCGCCACCTGCTTCATCAGCGAGAAGACCGTCAAGAACCACATCAACCGCATCTTCGCGAAACTGCACAGCGCGACGCGCAGCGAAGCGATAGCCCACTGGCTGGGCACGACCCCCGGGGGGTGGCCCCGATGACCCCACCCACCCGCCAAAGTTGGGCCCCCGGACCCACTCCCGGTACACGCGGTCTCCCGTACGGTGATCCGGTTGGTGTCGGCATCGCGCGGGAAGGCAACCGCCATGAAGGTGAAGCACCGTTTCGAGTCCTGGAGGACCACCGCCGTCTCCCGCATGCGGGGGAAGGGGCGGGACGCGGGCGCGGGGTTCGTGGAGTACGCGGGCATCATGATCATCGTCGCGGGGATCTTCGTGATGATCGACGGGTTGGGGTTGGACGGGCTGATCTCGAGCGCGATCCTGGCCGCCGTGAGCAACGTCATCGGCGGCTGACGACCCTACAGCCGTTCGACGACCGTGGGTCCACCCTGCCCCTCTACATCTGGCTGACGGCGATTCTGCTGTTCGCGGCGTTGGCCTTCTTCGCGTTCGCCCAGGCGGCGTCCGCCCGTAGCGGTGCCCAGTCCGCCGCGGACGCCGCGGCCCTGGCAGCGGCCCAACAGGCGCGGGACGACCTGTTGCTGGACCTCGGGGACGCCGTCGAGGCGGGCGACGACTGGCTGGACTGGCTGGACCTCTCCGGCGGAGAACTCGCCGGCGAAGGGGCCACGGCCGCCGCGCAGCAACTGGCTGCCGCGAACGAGTCGACCGTCCTCGGCGGCGCTGCGGCGACCGAGGTGAACGGGTATCCGGGTTTCACGGTCGAGGTCCAGACCGACTACACCGTCGGCGAGTCCATTGTTCCTGGCACCGAAAGCATGACCGCCACGGCTGCGGCCACTGCGGTCATTCAGCCACGCTGCGATTTCGCTCTGGACGCGGATCCCACCAAGCCCGTGACCCTGGACTGTGACGGTCAGCCTGTGGACATCGACCCCGGAAATTTCGATCCGGACGACCTTCCCGACGCGTCTGTGATGTTCTCTGTGCGTCTGGCCGAGTGAGAGGAAGCTGTGTCCATGAAGTTCCGGTACACCCTGAAGGGCCGCAGGACTCTGTCCACGGTGACGATTGCCACCGGGCTGGTTCTCACGGTGGCCGGCTGTGGTGGGGGAGGCGACGACGACAAGTCGTCGGACACGAAATCCTCGTCCACGCCCTCCAAGGCCAACGGAGATGACGAGAAGCAGGAGTCCGAAGCTCCCGCCGCGGATTCGGTGCTTGCCGAGGTCAAGGCCGGTGGCCTGACGCTCAAGGTCACATCGGCGGCGCGCGACGGAGGTGGCTTCGTCACGGTCGAGGGCACGGTGACCAATGGCACCGGCAAGCCATGGGTCGGCGCGGACTGGCGGGGTGACGAGAGTGAACTGGTCAAGAACGGCGGATCGATCGCCGGCGCGAACCTGACCGATCAGGCGGGCAAGAAGAAGTACCTCGTCCTGCGTGACACAGAAGGACGTTGCCTGTGCACGAGGTTCACCGGCGGTGTCCTGACCGGGGCGACCACGGAATGGTTCGCCCAGTTCCCCGCCCCCCCAGAATCCACCACCTCCGTGGACTTCCAGGTCGGCTCCATGCCCCCCGCCACGATCGAACTCTCCGAGGGCGAGTGACGTGACGATGACCGCCCCCACCCCCCGCACCACCGTGCTGGCCGGAGCCGTGGCCGTGCTGGCCGCTCTCACCCTCGCCGTGCCGGCCCACGCCGACGACGACCCGAGTGAACCCCCGGGCACCGTCACCACCTCCCCGCCCCCGGAGGTCGACGCCAACAGCCCGGACCTGAAGCTCGCCCAGGGGGCCACGCTCGCGCCCGCGAAGGTGCTGGACATCAAGTCGGTCGTGGAGGACCTGGGCGGCGAGGAGCGCCGGGAGGACACGAACGAGAACGTGACGTTCGCGCTCCAGGCGGAGGTCCTCTTCCCGAAGAACAGCGCGAAGCTCAACCCCCAGGCCCGCTCCCGCATCCAGACGATCGCGGAGGAGATCAAGAAGCAGGACGCGGTCAAGGTCCGCGTCTTCGGCTTCACGGACAACCTCGGCTCGTACGCCCACGGCCTGACCCTCTCCAAGAAGCGCGCGGAGGCCGTGCACGACCTCCTCGCCACCGACCTGGACGGCAACGTCACCTTCGAGGTGCGCGGCTACAGCGAGGACTACCCCATCGCCGACAACGCCACGGAAGAGGGCCGCAAGAAGAACCGCCGGGTCGAGGTCTCGTTCCCGAGGACCGGCGGAACGACGACCGACGGCTGACCGGCGAGGCCGGCTACGGGCCGGTCTCGGCTTCCGGGTACGCGACGAACGTCCCCTTGGCGGGGAGGGTGACGACGAGACCACGCTCCCGCAGCTCGCGGGTGGCCCGGCGGGCGGTCAGGTGGGCCACTCCGTACTCGACGGCGAGATCACGTTCGCCGGGAAGGCGAGCGCCGGGTCGCAGCTCACCCTTGGCGATGCGGTCAGCAATGTGATCGGCCATCTGCATGTAGACGTACGCGATCTTGTGCGGGTCGATCGGTGACTGCTCTGGATCCGAGGTCATTCAAACAACGTACGGCTGCGGTCAGCTGTGCGAATCAATGAGGCGCGCATAACCGCTATACACCGCGCAGTGCTACCCAGTAGCGTGCTGGTCATGCTCGACCACATCCTCCGCATCCTGGTCCGGATGCTGCACACCTGCCTGCCCCATCCCCGCGGCCGACACCGAGCCGAGCCACTTCCGCCCGCGTTTCCGCCCGCACCCCCGACCCCGGCGATCCCCGCCCCGCCCCGCCCACGGCATCCGCGCCTCGGCCCGGACGCCCGCTCCCTGGACGACCGCATCCGCCGGCGCGCCACCCGGGGTCTCCGTGAGCGCCGCCGAGCCCTCTACCTCGCGTCACTCGGTCTGGACGCCGAGCCGCCCGTACCCCGTGAGACACGGGTTCCCGTCGGCCTGGCGGGGGCGGTCCGATGACGCGTCGGGAGCACCGCACCCCGCGCCGCCTGCCGGTCCGCATGTGCGCCCGGTGCGAGGGTGTCGCGGAGAACCCCGTACCGGTCCACGAGCACCACGCGGCCACCGGCCCCGGCTTCAACGTCTACGCCTGCGCGGAGTGCGCCGCGCACTACCCGCCGCCGACGGACGCGTTCGGCGAAGTCACCGACCGCCGCCCGAACGGTTAACCCCCGCCCCCGGTCCGCTCGGCGTACGCCCGCAACGACCCCACCACCGTGTTCGTGACCGCGACCAGCGGCACGGCCACCACCGCGCCGCCGATGCCCGCGATCATGCCCCCGGCGGCGACCGCCAGCACGACGGCCAGCGGGTGCACCCGTACGGCCCGGCCGAGGATGAACGGCTGCAGGATGTGCCCCTCGATCTGCTGCACGGCGAGCACGACGACCAGGGTCATCACGGCCGTGAAGACGCCCTGCGTCACCAGCGCCACCACCACCGCCAGCGCGCCCGAGACGACGGCACCCACCAGCGGGATGAAGGCGAACAGGAAGATGAAGACGGCCAGCGGGACCGCCATCGGCACGTCGAGGAAGTAGATCCCCAGGCCGATGAAGATCGCGTCGATCAGCGCCACGATCACCGTGCCGCGCACGTACGCCGTCAGCGTCCGCCAGGCGCGCGGCCCCGCGTCGGCGACACCCGGCCGGGCCGCCGCCGGCACCAGCTTCAGCGTCCACTGCCAGATCCTCTTGCCGTCGTAGAGGAGGAAGAGCGTGGAGAACATCGTCAGCAGGATGCCGGTGAGTGCCTCGACGAGGACGGTCACGCCCTCCAGGCCCGCCGAGGTGATGGTGTCCGTGTTGTCGCTGATGGCCTCGCGGAGGTTCTTGGCGATGTCGTTGATCTGGTTCTCGGTGACGTGGAACGGGCTGTCGAGCAGCCAGCGTTGCAACTCGTCGATGCCGTCCTGGACCTGGTGGGAGAGGTCGTCGACGTTCTCCATGACCTGCCAGGTGACGAACCAGCCGATCAGCCCCATGACGACGAAGCCGAGGGCGGCGGTCAGGGCGGTGGCGAGTCCGCGCGGTACGCCGTGCCGGGTCAGCCGTGCCACGGTCGGCTGGAGCAGGGCGGTGACGAGCAGCGCGGTGGTGAAGGACAGCACCAGCAGCTGTACGGAGCTGATGATCCGCATCAGGACCCAGACGGTGCCCGCGAGGACGAGCAGCCGCCAGCCCGCCTCGGCCGCCACCCGCATGCCCCAGGGCACCGCGGAGGCGGGATCGGGCCGACGGTGGAGGACCGGGGCGCCCGTCCCGGGCTCCTCCGCGGTCCGGGCATCGGCAGGGGTCCCGGGGACACCGGACGCGGACCCGGCGTCGGAGGCGGGCCCCGCACCGGAGCCGAGGCCGCTGTCACCGTCGCCGTCACCGTCGCCGTCCGCCCGGCTGTCGCGTCGCCGCCCGGCCGGGGCGCCGGGGCCGTCGTCCGGGCCCTCCGACTCCGACTCGATCTCCGCCCGGCGTCGCTCCAGCCGGTCGGCCCATCCGCTCAACCCGGTGCCGACTCTGCCGAGCCACCCGGGCACCCGCGACATCATCCGCCCTCTTCCCCCGTCATCCTTGCTGGTCATCACTCCTCCCGGAGGCCGCGATCCCGCCCGGCGAATCGACCGTACATGGCCGAAGCCCTCCACCAAAGGACGGTGGAGGGCTTCGGAAGGTTGAGCGGCGGGCCATCGGCCCTCGGCGGCCTACGGGCCTAGTACCAGTTGTTGGCCTGCCAAAACGTCCAGGCTTCACACGGGCTGCCGTAGCGCGATTCCATGTAGTTCAGGCCCCACTTGATCTGCGTGGCCGGGTTCGTCTGCCAGTCGGAACCGGCGGACGACATCTTGGAGCCGGGCAGCGCCTGGAAGAGACCGTAGGCGCCCGAGGACGGGTTGACGGCCTTGTAGTTCCAGGTGGACTCGTGGTTCACGATGTTGCTGAAGCACGTCCACTGGTCGCTGGCCACGACGGCCTTCGCCATCGCCTGGATCTCGGCGACGGTGTACGAGCTCTGCGTGGGGATGTCACCGAGCGAACCGGCAGCAGCGGACTTGGCCTTGACCTCGGCCGCCGCAGCTTCCTTCGCCTTGCGCTCCTGCTCGGCCTTCTCCGCCGCCTTCTGCTTGTCGATCGCGTCCTGGGCCGCCTTCTTACGGGCGGTCTCCTCGGCGTCCTTGCGGGCGCTCGCGTCGGCGGCGATGGCCTGGGCGTCGGCCTGAGCAGTCAGGGACGCGGTCTGCACCTGGGCCTGCTGACCCACGGGTATGTCGGCGAGCAACGTGGTGTCGTTCGCGACCGCCTCGGCGTCGTCAGTGGTCGTCTGGGCGGTGCTGCCCGAGGCAACTCCGACGACACTGCCGACTGCGGTGACCGCGGTGGCCGAGGCCACTGCGAATCCCCGGACCGAAATCCGGCTCACACGGTTTCCTTCCAGCATCGCCCGCCTCGGTGACCCTGGCGGACGCAATCGTGCCCCTGACGCTGGCCTCCAACTGCGGGGTCACGGAGGCGCGGGCCCGGTGGGCAACTCCCTTGCGGGAGCGCCGCGTGGTGCTCGGGCGGCATACGACGAAGGCTATGGAGTTGACCTGGTGCTGCTGTGGTGCCGTACCGCTGGGGGTACAGGTGTGTCGTATGCGGGGCCTGACAGAAATGAGACTCTGCCGTAACCAGACACCGGGAGGCAATTCAGTGGTGAGTGTGAAAGCTCACACCTCGTTTGACGCCGGAGATTCACGGAAAGCCGCACACGCCAAGGCGCCGCCCGGCTAGGCTGCTGAGCCTTTTGCCGGGCGGCGCCCAGGGGTTGGGACCTATTCCGGGAGGTCGGTACTAAATCTGCCCGTCCTCCAGCATTTCGGTCACAAGGGCCGCGATCTGGGACCGTTCGGACCTCGTCAACGTGACGTGCGCGAAGAGCGGGTGGCCCTTCAGCTTCTCGACCACGGCGACGACACCGTCGTAGCGGCCGACGCGCAGGTTGTCGCGCTGGGCCACGTCATGGGTCAGGACGACACGGGAGTTCGCCCCGATCCGGGACAGGACGGTCAGCAGGACGTTCCGCTCCAGCGACTGCGCCTCGTCCACGATCACGAACGCGTCGTGCAGCGAACGGCCGCGGATGTGCGTGAGCGGCAGGACCTCCAGCATCCCGCGTGCGGTGACCTCCTCGATGACCTCGCGGCTGGTGACGGCGGACAGCGTGTCGAAGACCGCCTGCGCCCAGGGGCTCATCTTCTCGGACTCGGAGCCGGGCAGATAGCCGAGCTCCTGCCCGCCCACCGCGTACAGCGGCCGGAAGACCATCACCTTCTGGTGCTGGCGCCGTTCGAGCACGGCCTCCAGTCCCGCGCACAGCGCGAGCGCGGACTTGCCGGTGCCGGCCCGGCCGCCCATCGACAGGATGCCTACGTCCGGGTCGAGCAGCAGATCCAGCGCGATGCGCTGCTCCGCGCTGCGGCCCTTGATGCCGAACGCCTCCCGGTCGCCCCGCACGAGCCGGATGTTGCCGTCGGGTGTCACCCGGCCCAGTGCCTTGCCGCGCTCCGACTGGATCGTCAGGCCGGTGTGCACGGGCAGGGTGCTCGCCTCGGGAACGTAGATCGACCCTTCCTCGAAGAGGATGTCGACCTGTTCGCCGGCCAGGGTCAGCTCGGACATCCCGGTCCACCCGGAGGCGTCCGTGATGGCGAGCTCCGCGCGGTACTCCTCGGCGAGGAGCCCCACGGACGACGCCTTGATCCTGAGCGGCAGGTCTTTCGACACCACGGTGACGTCGAAGCCCTCGGCCTGCAGATTGCGGGCGACCGCGAGGATGCGGGAGTCGTTGTCCCCCAGGCGGTAGCCGCTCGGCAGCACGCTGGGATCCGAGTGGTTGAGCTCGACCCTCACGGTCCCGCCGAGCTCCCCGATCGGGATGGGGGCGTCGAGGCGGCCGTGCCGGACCCGGAACTCGTCGAGCAGGCGCAGGGCCTGCCGGGCGAAGTAGCCGAGCTCGGGGTGGTGCCTCTTGGCCTCCAGCTCCGTCACCACGACGATCGGCAGCACGACTTCGTGCTCGTCGAAGCGGCTCAGGGCGTTCGGGTCGGCCAGCAGGACGCTGGTGTCGAGGACGTAGGTGCGCCGGTCTGGCATACGGCGCTTTGTGCTGGTCACCACGGAAGGACGTACCCCCTCGGATGAGGTCGGGGAGCGACGGGTTCGAACTGGGCCGGTCGACGGCGCCGTTGCACGGGCCGGAAACCGGCCCTCCGCTGCTTCGTCCGTGCTGTGACCGCACGATCGGGCTGGTGCAAAGGGCCTCCCGGGCGGACGGCCCCGAGCCGCCCGCTGAGATCCGACACCCGTGGTTCGGGTGTCGACCTGACTGGCTTATGCCCTCGAACATGCGCCGCCATGCCAAGCGGTACGACGGCGTCCCGGTGAACTCCTCGTTACTTCTGTCCCGGACGCACTGGTACGCCCCTCGTCCGCAATACGGAGTTTCAGCCTCCGAAACGACGGCCGCGCACCGCGTAGTCGCGCAGGGCGCGCAGGAAGTCCACCTTCCGGAAGGCCGGCCAGAAGACGTCGCAGAAGTAGTACTCGGAGTGGGCCGTCTGCCAGAGCATGAATCCGGACAGCCGCTGCTCGCCGCTCGTACGGATCACCAGATCCGGGTCGGGCTGGTCGACGGTGTAGAGGTGCCTGCCGATCATGTCGATGTCGACGGACTCGGCCAGCTCCTCCATCGAGGTGCCCTTGTCGTGCGCCTCCAGGAGCATCGAGCGCACCGCGTCGGCGATCTCCTGGCGGCCGCCGTAGCCGATGGCGACGTTGACCAGTATCCCGTCGATGTCCGAGGTGGACTCCTCGGCCTCCTTGAGCGCCCGCTGCATCCCGGGGGACAGCAGGTCCAGCGCCCCCACGTGGTGCACGCGCCAGCGGCCGTCGGCGGCGAGGGAGCGGACGGTGTCCTCGATGATGCCGAGGAGCGGGACGAGCTCCTCCTTGGGCCGGTTGAAGTTGTCGGTGGACAACAGCCACAGGGTGACGACCTTGACGTCCGTCTCGGTGCACCAGCCGAGGAACTCCTCGATCTTGTGGGCGCCGGCCTGGTGGCCCTGCATCGTGGTGGAGCCCGCGGCCTTCGCCCAGCGCCGGCTGCCGTCCACGATCACGCCGATGTGCTCGGGCACCTGGGCGTGGTCGAGGTGGCCCTCGACCCTGCGTGCGTAGACCTTGACCAACAGGCCGCGCAGTGTGTCGCGCAGGTTCACGTGTTCCAGCCCCTCCGGTGCGGTGACGGTCCCCTTGGAGAGCCGAAGCCTACCGGTGCCGGAGCCCTTGGGAGGCCCGGGGTTGGGGGACTTGGGGCCCCTGCCGGGGGGAGTACCGCGGCCCGGCCTGCGGCTGTGTCCCTCGGGCGGGAGGTCGTGCGGGCAGAAAAAACGGGCCGGTCCGTGGGGGGGAGACGGACCGGCCCGAGGGGGGGGTTTCCACCATAACCCTTCGTGAGTGATGCTGCGTGCATCGGCGGGCCACAACTACTCTCCGGAGCCGGACGACAGCGTGACGGTGAATGCGGAAGCGTTCCTTCAGGGCGGGATCCAGGGGTGATCATGGCTGAATCCCGGCGGATTCGAAGGGGGAAAGGCGGTTTCCCGCAGGGAATGTGAGGTTTGCGCGCCGTTGTGCGGCTTCCGGGGAGATCGGGCGTGGCGTCCCCGTACGGGTGAAGCGCGGGAGGAACGCGCGCTTGACGGCCAGGGCGGGGCGCACGGCTTCGCGCAGCCCCCTCCACTGCGCGACGCCGTACCGCGCAGCTTTGCTCACGCGAATTCCCTTGGTCTGAACCTACGTGAGAGGGGTCGGGGAAGCCAAGCCGCAGGCGATAACGATGTGGACACCCCGATATAGGTCAGGATCCGACCTCGATCGGACCTAACGTCGCTCCCACGACGTCCATGACGGCCATGACGGCCATGACGGCCATGACGGCCATGACGGCCATGACGGCCACGACGGCCATGAGGGCGATGACGGCGACGAGCGCGAGGGGTGTACACGCGATGACGGCCACGGGTGCGGGGCGGACAAGGAAGAGCGGGCGGACCGCACAGGGCGGACCGGCCGTGCGGGTCACCTGGGAGCAGGCGAGCGCGCGGCGGACGGAACGGCTGTTCCTGGGGTCACCGGCACCGGCCGGCACACCGGTCGCCGAGGTGGCGGCCGCGCTGCTCGGCGCCCACGCCCAGGTGCTGTCGGCGGCCGAGCTGTCGCTGGGCCTGCGCATGGAGGGGGTCACACGGGCGGACGTACGGGCCGCGCTGTGGGAGGACCGGACGCTGGTGAAGACGTTCGGGCCCCGCGGCACCGTGCATCTGCTGCCCACCGCCGAACTGCCCCTGTGGACGGCCGCGCTCACCGCGATCCCGTCCGGGCCGAGCCCCTTCGCCCCGGACGTACGGCTCGACGAGGAGCAGGCGGCCCAGGTGGTGGCCGCCGTCGGCGCCGCCCTCGACGGGGCCACGCTGACCGTCGACGAGCTGGGCGAGGAGGTCGTCGCACGGACCGGACCCTGGGCCGGGGACCTCGTCATGCCCGCCTTCCAGGGCCTGTGGCCCCGCTGGCGCCAGGTGCTGCACCGCGCCGGCCAGTCCGGCGCCCTGTGCTTCGCCCCCGACCGCGGCCGCAGGGCGACCTACACCCGGCCCCCGCGCTTCACACCCCTGACCTCGCCGGAAGACGGCCTGCCCCTGCTCGTACGGCACTATCTGCGCGCCTACGGCCCCGCCTCCCCGCGCCACTTCGCCCGGTGGGCGGCGGCCCCCGGCGCCTGGTCCGACCGGCTCTTCGCCTCGCTGGACCTGGCCGGCGAGATCGAACGGGTCGACTTCGAGGGCGAGCCGGCCTGGGTGGCCGCGGGCGACACCTGCTTCCCCGAGGACCCCGCCGGCGTCCTGCGGGGCGTCCGGCTGCTGCCCTACTTCGACGCGTACGGCATCGCCGCGCAGCCCCGCGAGCGGCTGTTCCCCGGGGCGGCGTACGAACGCGCCCTCGCCCGTGGGCAGGCGGGCAACCACCCGCTGCTGCTGGTCGACGGCGTGGTCGCGGGCGTCTGGCACCAGCGGCGGCAGGGGCGGCGTACGACGGTCACGGTGGAGCCGCTGGGCCGACTGGACGCGGAGCAGGAGAAGGAGGTGGGGGAGTGGGCCGAGCGGGTGGGTGAAGTGCTGCAGGCGCGGCCCGAGTTGGCGATCGGGAAGGTCACGGTCGGACCGCACGCCTGAGAGCGTCCGTCATCCGGCCGGCTTGCGGGCCTCGAAGAGGTGGCGGGCGCTGTGCGCGACGAACGGGCCCTCCCGCCGGATCCGCTCGTGCAGGGAACGCAGCTGAGGCAGGTACGCCTCGACGGTGAAACCGGGCACCATCCAGACGACCTTCTTCAGGAAGTGCACGACCGCGCCGATGTCGTGGAACTCCATCCGGAGCCGCTCGGCCCGCAGATCCACGATCTCCAGCCCGGCCGCCTCGGCGTCGGCGCGCTCGTCGTCCGGGTGGCGGCCGCGCCGGGTCTCCTCCGGCAGCGGCCCGGTGAAGTGCTCGACCAGCTCGAAGACGCTGGCCGGACCCACGTGCTGGGCGAAGTACGTGCCGCCGGGGGCGAGCACCCGGGCGATCTCCGACCAGTGCGCGCGCACCGGATGCCTGCTGGTGACCAGGTCGAACGCCCCGTCCGCGAACGGCAGCGGCGCGTCCTGCGGCACGGCCACCACCACGGCGCCCCGCGGGTGCAGCAGAGCCGTCGCCCTGGCGACGTTCGGCGGCCACCCCTCCGTGGCCACGGTCACCGCCGGGAGCCGGGGAGCGGAGGCGAGCACCTCGCCACCCCCGGTGTCGAGGTCCAGGGCCGCCGCAGCCCGCCCCAGCCGCTCACCCATGGCCCGCGCGTACCCCCACGACGGCCGGGCCTCCGTGGCCCGCCCCTCGAA
The DNA here is from genome assembly GCF_029167005.1 of Streptomyces sp. VNUA24. NCBI lineage: Bacteria > Bacillati > Actinomycetota > Actinomycetes > Kitasatosporales > Streptomycetaceae > Streptomyces > Streptomyces sp. VNUA24. The sequence continues at coordinate 4,337,999 of NZ_CP119143.1, read as the reverse complement.
CCAGGAGAAGTCCCACCCGTCGGTGGGCACGGCATCGGCTTCGGCGACGAGATCGTCGAAGGAGAGGGAGGAGTGGGAGGAGTGGGGGGAGAGGGAGGCCATGGGGACCGATCCTGCCAAGGACGGAAACAGGGCCGCGAGTTGTTTTCCGAAGGGCCGGAGGCCCTTCAGCGGCGCGGGGAACCGCGCGACCAGCCCCAACCGGCCCGCAGCCGCCCCACCACCGCACCCCCCGAACTCTCAGGCGCCCCCCGACCCCACCCCACCCGCGCTCACTCGGAGAGCACCGCCTCCGCCTCCAGCGTGACCCCGACCGCCTGGATCACCGACGCGATCCGGAACGCCTCCTGCACGGTCTCCCGCCCGACCCCCGCCCTGCGCAGCGCCTGCTCGTGCGAGTCCAGACACGCCCCGCACGCGTTGATCGCGGACACGGCGAGCGCCCACAACTCGTAGTCGACCCGGTCCACCCCCGGATCGCCGAGCACCTTCGTCCGCAGCCCGGTCCGCAGCTCGCCGTACGCGTGGTCGGACAGCAGGTGCCGGGTACGGAAGAAGACGTTGCTCAACGCCATCGCCGCGGCCGCCGACTTGGCCGCGGTGTACGCCTCGGGCGACAGCCGGTCCCGGGCCTCCGGCGCCAGCTCGCGCAGCACCGGGGCCGAGCGCGAGGCGATCGCCGCGGCCAGCACCGTTCCCCACAGCCGCTGCTCCGACAGCCCGGAGTCACCGAGGACGGAGTCCAGGTTCCGCCGCAGCTCCCCGGCGTAGTCGGGGATCGCGGACCTCAAGGTGTCGAGCGGCATGGCGTCCTCACTCCGGGCGGGCGGCAGACGGGGGCGGGGATCCAGTGTGGCGGTGCCGCCGCTCCGACGCGGCACCGGCCTACTCCGTACGCAGGCCCTCCGGCCGCACGAGCCGCAGCAGCGGCGGCATGCTCAGCGCCGTGACCAGCAGGACGACGCCCGCGCCGATGCCCGCCATCGACAGCACCCCCGGCCAGTCGACGGCGACCGTGAAGCCCGTCATCTTCATCAGTACCGCTCCCAGGGCCAGCCCGAACGACGAGGCGAGGAAAAGGCCCAGCGTGATCGGGATCGCCGTCTGCCACAGCACGGACAGACCGAGCGTGCGTCGCCGGGTGCCGAAGGCGACCAGGGCCGACAGCAGCTTCCGGCGCTCGCGCAACTGCTCCAGCTGGGAGACCAGGAGGCTCGCGCCGATGAGGACGAGCACGGCGGACGCGCCGACCAGCAGACCGGTGCGGATCTCCGTGAACTGGTCCTGCCGGCGGGTCGAGGTCCACTCCCAGGTCCGGATCAGCGGATCGACGGCAACGGCGGCGTTGCGCACCTCGTCGAGCGCGTTCGGGACCGCGGGATCGGTGCGGACGTAGACGGTGCTGGAGAGTTCCTCTCCCGCCTTCGCGGGCAGGGCGCCCGGGGTGGCCAACAGCCCTTCCCCGCCCGTCCGCAGCGGGTCGGCCCGCTGCTGCACCGGCTTCACCTCGCCCGGCAGCTTCCAGGCGGTCTCGGCCCCCGGCTCCTCCCCGCTGAACGACGGGTCGAAGTACAGCGTCTTCCCCGGGGCGCCCAGCTTCGCGGGATCGGCCTCCCGGACGCGCTCGGGGGTCTTCAGCAGGAAGACGTCACCGTCCCGGCACGAGGGGAGGGCGGCCAGTTCGCGCAGCGCGGCGCAGTCGCCGACGGTCACCCCCACCCACGCCTCGGGGTCCTTGGTGGTGGGGGACGCCTCCGCGCTGGAGAGCACGGCGATGGCCCGGGCCCCCTTGGCCCGCTTCAGCTCCTTGGCGGCGACGCCCACCGGGAGGTCGTCCGGCAGCGTCAGCTCCATCTGGGTCCGGGTGACGTCCTGGCCGGTCGACTCGGTGTACCTGCCCTCGGCGCCGGCGAACAGCATCTGCAGGGCGATCGCGCCGGCCACCGCCACGGCGATGCCGTTGACCATGCGGGCCGCCGAGCCGCTGCTCAGCTGGAGCCTGCGGACCGCCAGCTGCCAGGAGAGGCCGCCGGAGCCGAGCCGGGCGACGAACGCCTCGACCACCCACGGCAGCAGCGCGGTGATGCCGAACAGCAGCAGCACGACACCGCCGGTCACCAGGTACTCGTTGAACGCCCCGCCCTCCGCGCCCTGGCCGATCATCGGGTAGAGCAGGGCGAGACCGCCGAGCGGCAGCAGCAGCCGCCACCAGAGCCTGCGGCGCGCGGGCCTGGCCGTGCGGACCACACCGAGCGGTTCGATGACGACACCGCGCAGCGCGAACAGGGTGACGAGGACGGCGGCGGCGGGCACCGCGAGCGCCACCAGCAGGGCCAGCGCGGGGGAGGGGTCGAGGTAGCTCGGGAACACACTGACGTCGAACACCTCGACCGAGCCGACGACCGCGCGGCCGGCCAGGAAGAAGCAGGTACCGAAGAACAGCCCCAGCACGGCACCCGAGAGCGCCTCGCCCGCCGCGATCCGCCGCGTCATCCGTCCGTCGGAGCCCACCAGCCGCAGCGCCGCCAGCCTGCGGTCGCGCCGGTCGCCGCCGAACCGTACGGCCGTGGCGATGAAGACGGCGACCGGCATCAGCAGCACCACGAAGACGACCAGCGTGAGCAGCACCAGGATCGGGTCCATCTCCTCCTGCTGATCCTGCGGCTGGTCGGTCGTACCGAACCGGTCGATCCGTGCCACCACGGAGCCGTCGAGCCGTTGCGCGAGTCCCTCGGCTCCGGCGTAGTAGGCGAGTTCACCCGGGCCGATCAGTCCGGTCTCGCCGATGGTGCCCGCCGTCCGGTACGGCAGCCGGTCGCGCAGGAGCTCCCCGGCGTCCGACGACAGCAGGTCGGCGAGGGCCGGGGAGACGACCATCTCGCCCACGGCGGGGAACGTCGTGAGTCCCGGCGGCGGCGGCGCGTCCGCGCCCTCCTGTTCGAGGAGCCGTCCCCTGATCTCCTGGTGCCGGTACTCGGTGTCGGTGTCGGCGACGATCAGGCTCCGGTCGGTCGGCTTGGAGCGGGTGTTGTCCTCCAGATAGCCGATGCCCCGGTCCTGCCGGGCGTCCTCACGGTCCCCCCGGGTCTCCAGGGCGTTCGGTATCGCCGTGGTGAGCAGCAGCAGCGCCACGCCGAGTCCCACGCCGACCGCCGTGAGCAGGGCACGCACCCAGCCCTCGCGGCCCCCGGTGAAGGCGAACCTGGCCCCCATGGCCAGGTCCCGGTACCACTGGCGCACGGTGGCGCTCATACGACGCGCTCCATGTCCCGGGACTTCCCGTCCCGTACGACGATCTCCCGGTCCGAGTACGCGGCCACCCGCGCCTCGTGGGTGACGAGGACGACGGCGGCGTTGGTGGACCGGGCGGCCTCGGTGAGCAGTTCCATCACGCGCTCGCCGTTGAGCGAGTCGAGCGCGCCGGTGGGCTCGTCCGCGAACAGCACCCGGGGACCGGTGACCAGCGCCCGCGCCACGGCGACCCGCTGGCCCTGGCCGCCGGAGACCTCACCGGGACGCTTGCGGGCGAGGTCGTCGACCTCCAGGCGCTCCATCCAGCCGAGGGCGGTCCGCTCGGACTCCTTGCGGGAGCCGCCGTTCAGCCGCAGCGGCAGCGCCACGTTCTCCACGCACGTCAGCTCCGGCACGAGCTGGCCGAACTGGAAGACGAACCCGAACTCGCTGCGCCGCAGCGCGCTGCGCTCGCTGTCGTTCATGGTGGACATCTCGCGGCCGTTGTACGTGATCGAGCCCGAGTCGGGCGGCACGATCCCGGCGAGGCAGTGCAGCAGCGTCGACTTGCCGGAGCCGGAGGGGCCCATCACCGCGACGACCTCGCCGGGGTGGATGGAGAACGCGGCGCCGTCCAGGGCGTTGGTCGGCCCGTACGCCTTGCGCACGTCGGTCGCGACGAGCAGGGAGCCGGCGGGGGTCATCGGCGGACCACCGCCTCGGCCAGTCTGCCCAGTCGGGCGGCGGTCAGCTCCAGCCATCGCAGGTCGGCCTCCAGATGGAACAGGGCGTGGTCGCAGATCAGCTGATCGGCCAGGTCGCCCTTGCGCTTGCGGTCGGTGAGGATGCGCATCATGCGCAGGTGCTCGGAACGCTGGGTGTCGAGGATGTCGGCCGCGTCGCGGTCGGTGAGCAGGGCGAGGACGACCTTCGTGTAGAGGGTCGACTGCAGATACGGCTCGGGCTTCTCGGGGGTCGCGAGCCACCGCTGGACATCCGTGATGCCGGCCTGGGTGATGGCGTACCGCTTGCGTTCGGGGCCGTCGCCGGGCTCGACGCCGTCGACCTCGACGAGGCCGTTCTTCAGCAGGCGCGACATCGTCGAGTAGACCTGGCCGTAGTGCAGCGGCCGGTCGTGACCGAACTTCTCGTCGAAGGCCCGCTTCAGGTCGTAACCGTGTCGGGGCCCGGACTCCAGGAGTCCCAGGAGAGTGTGACCGATGGACATGAGCACGACTGTACACAGTGGGTATACACGGCACGTATACCTGCCGTGTATAGAGGTCCACGAGGGCCCGAGGGGGCGCAGGTCAGAGCCGATTGTCACGGTTCTGTCACCGGGGGCGTCTCCAACGCGTGAGCCTGGTGGGGCAACCATCCGGCCTGTTGAAACGTCCGTTCCGGTGGGATGACGTCTGCGACACGCGTGCTCGCGTGCGCATTGTCACGCCGTCACAGAGCGGACCGACTCCCTCTTGCCCCAGTCCTCGGTGTTAGCTTGCTGAGCTGACAACACCCGAGTGACGTATGAGACCGAGCAGAAGTCGGAGCGGACCGGAGCCATGGGACGAGCGGAAGAAAGACGAGCGCGGCAGCGCGGCGGTCGCCGCGCGGCGCCCCAGCGCTCGTCCGGGGGCGAAGCGGCCGGCACGACGACCGTGATAGGCGCGCCCGAGGGCGGTGGCCGGGCGGCGGCCAGAGCGGCGGCCAAGGGAGCCGGCAAGAAGAAGCAGAAGTCCTTCCTGCGCCGCATGTTCACCTGGAAGAAGGTCCTCGGCACGTTCTTCGGCGTCTGCCTGCTCGGCATGGCCGCCTTCGTGGCGCTCTACATGTCGATCGACGTTCCCAAGGACGGCAACCCGCAGGCCACCCAGGAGAGCAACGTCTACGAGTTCTCCAACGGCAAGATCCTCGCCCGCACCGGCAACACCAACCGCGAGATCGTCGACCTCGACAAGGTCCCCAAGAAGGTCCAGCAGACCTTCGTCGCCGCCGAGAACATGAGCTTCTACTCGGACCCCGGCGTCGACTTCAAGGGCATGGCCCGCGGTCTGATCAACACCCTGTCCGGCAAGGGTAAGCAGGGCGGCTCGACCATCACCCAGCAGTACGTCAAGAACTACTACCTGACGTCCGACCAGACGGTGACCCGCAAGCTCAACGAACTGGTCATCTCCCTGAAGCTGGAGCGCAACGAGACCAAGGACTACATCCTCGCCGGCTACATCAACACCAGCTTCTACGGCCGCAGCTCCTGGGGCATCCAGGCCGCCGCGCAGGCGTACTTCCGCAAGGACGCCGACAAGCTCAGCGTCGAACAGGGCGCCTACCTCGCCGCGCTGCTCCAGGCCCCCAGCCAGTACGACCTGGCCACCGCCACCCCCACGGGCCGGAAGCTGGTCACGAACCGCTGGAACTACGTCCTGGACAACATGGTCAAGATGAAGAAGCTGACCACCTCGGAGCGCGCGGGCATGAAGATGCCCAAGCTGAAGCCGCCGCAGGCCGCCCCTGATCTGGAGGGCCAGAACGGCTACCTGGTGAAGGCCGCCAACGACCAACTGGCCAAGCAGCTCGTGACCGACGGCAAAGCGGCCGACATCGAAGAGGCCAGGACGAAGATCGAGGCGGGCGGCTGGACCCTCAAGCTGAACATCAACCCGAAGAAGCAGGCCGCGCTGGAGAAGGCCGTCAAGCAGCGCCTCACCAGCAAGCTCGACACCAAGAAGCGCAAGGTCGACAAGTACATCCAGGCCGGTGCCGTCTCCGTCGACCCGAAGACCGGAAAGATCGTCGCCATGTACGGCGGCGTCGACTACGTCAAGCACTTCACGAACAACGCGACCCGCCGGGACTACCAGCCCGCCTCCACCTTCAAGCCGGTCATCCTCGCCGCCGCTGTCGACGAGGCCGCCGAGACGCAGGACGGCGACCCGATCACCGCCAGCACGGTCTACGACGGTGACAGCCGGCACAAGGTCATGGACAACGGCACCGCGGTCGGCTTCAACCCGCCGAACGAGGACAACGTCGACTACGGCGACGTGACCGTCCAGACCGCCATGAACAAGTCCATCAACTCCGTCTTCGCGCAGATGGGCGTGGACGTGGGCATGGAGAAGGTCATGGAGGTCGCCGGGAAGCTCGGCATGGACACCGAGGGCATGCAGGCCGTGCCCGCCCAGACCCTGGGCTCCATGGGCGCCAGCCCGCTGGAGATGGCCGGCATCTACGCCACCCTCGACAACCACGGCAAGAAGGTCACCCCGACCCTCCTCGCCTCGGCCACGCACCGGGACGGCAAGGTCACCTTCCCCGACCCGATCGGCGAGCAGGTCATCAGCGAGCAGGCCGCCGACACGGTCACCTCGGTCCTCACCGGCGTGGTCGACGACGGTACGGCCAAGACGTCCGTCCGCGACAACCCGTCCCGCAACGGCCAGCAGGTCGCCGGCAAGACGGGTACCTCCGACGAGAACCGCTCCGCCTGGTTCACCGGCTACACCCCGAACCTCGTGACCTCCGTCGGCCTCTTCGGCGAGGACATGAGCAAGAGCGGCAAGCACGTCTCGATGTACAACGCCGTCGGCGTCCCTCGGGTCAACGGCGGTGGCTTCCCCGCCCAGATCTGGGCCAGCTACACCTTCGGTGTGATGGGCAAGCCCACCAAGTTCGACCTCGACACCAAGCAGGGTGCCGCGGTCGCGCCCACCGAGTCGGCGACCCCCTCGCAGACCCCGAGCGAGACCCCGAGCGAGACCCCGTCCGAGTCGCCCTCCAGCGAGCCCCCGAAGTCCGAGTCGCCTTCGGCCCCGGAGACGACCCCGGAGACCACTCCGGAGACGACCCCGGAGGAGACCCCGTCCGGGACACCGTCGGACGACGGCGGCATCGAGTTCCCACCGGATCCCAAGGACCCACAAGTGGACGACTAGCGCGGGATCGGCGTACGACGGAGGGGGCGCCCGGTGATCACCGGGCGCCCCCTCCGTCGCACGCGTCAGGCCGGGTTGAGCTCGAACCAGACGACCTTCCCCGCGCTCAGCCGGGTGGCCCCCCAGCGCTTCGCCAGCCGGTTGACCAGGTAGAGCCCGCGGCCCCCCTCGTCCGTCGCCCGGGCCTGCCGCAGCCGGGGCAGCTGCGGCACGTCGTCGGTCACCTCGCACCGCAGTACGTCGGTCCGCAGCAGCCGCAGGGTGACCGGCCGCGTCGCGTACCGCACCGCGTTCGTCACGACCTCGCTGATCAGCAGCTCGACCGAGTCGGTCAGCTCCTCCAGCCCCCAGCGGGACAACGCGTGCCGGGCCAGCCGGCGCGCCCGCCCCGGAGCCATCTCCTCCGGCTCCAGGAACCAGTACGCGACATCGCTGGGAGCGATCCCATCGAACCGCGCGGCGAGCAGCGCGATGTCGTCGTCCCGGTCCCCCGGGCCGAGCATGTCGAGCACCTCGTCGCAGAGGGCCTCCAGCGGCGGCGGATGGTCCGGCCCGGTCAGCTGCGCGGTCGCGGCCAGCTTCTCCCGCAACTGCTCTATGCCGGTCCAGACGTCCCGCAGCCGGGACTCCACGAGCCCGTCGGTGTACAGCAGCAGCGTGCCCCCGGCCGGCGCGTCCAGCTCCACCGCCTCGAAGTCCACCCCGCCCACACCGATCGGCGCGCCCGGCGGCACCCGCAGCACCTCGGCACGCCCGCCCAGATGCAGCAGCACCGGCGGCGGATGCCCCGCGTTGGCGATGGTGATCCGGTGCGAGACCGGGTCGTACACCGCGTACAGACAGGTCGCCATACGGTCCGTACCGAGTCGCTGCGCCTGCTCGTCGAGGTGGTGCAGCACCTCCTGCGGCGGCAGATCGAGACCCGCCAGCGTCTGCGCGGTGGTCCGCAACTGCCCCATGATCGCGGCCGAGGTCATCGAATGACCCATCACATCGCCCACGACCAGCGCGACCCGGCTCCCCGGCAGGGGAATCGCGTCGTACCAGTCGCCGCCGACCCGCGCGGTCTCGGCGGCCGGCAGATACCGGTGCGCGAGCCGTACGCCGGTGCACTTCGGGAGCGCCTCCGGCAGCATCGTGCGCTGCAGCTCGTCGGCGATGTACGCCTCGCGGCCGTACAGCACGGCCTTGTCGATGCCGAGCGCGCTGTGCGTGGCGAGCTGGGCGGCGACCAGCAGGTCGTCCTGCTCGAACGCCATCCGCTCGGGGCGGCGCAGGAAGACCGCCGCGCCGATCACCCGGCGCCGGCCGCGCAGCGGGGCGAGGATCGCCCGCTGGCCGGTCGGCACCGTCAGCTCGGCGTCCGGGCCCAGCAGTTCGGGCAGCGCGTCGTGCGCGGCCGGGGCGTCCGCGAAGACGGGGCGCACCCCCCGCAGCACCTCGGCCAGTGCCCCGCCGGGCCGTACCTCGCACTGCTCGGCGGTGACGACGGCCAGATCGACGGGCTGCTCCGGCTGGAGCGACGAGGGCATGAAGCCGCCCTCGGTGTCCCGCTCCTCGGGGATCCGGTCGGTGCGGCGCAGCCGCAGCACCATGGGCCCGGTGGGCCGCTCGTCACCGACCGGCAGCGGCTCGCGCAGATACACGAGGATCGCGTCCGAGAACGTCGGCACGGTGGCCCGGCACAGACCCATCACGATCTCGTCCAGGTCTATGCCGCGGGCGATCCGGCGGGTCGCGGCGCCGACGAACCGCAGCCGGTCGCCGTCCCGCCGCATGGGCATGGGGGCGCCCGGCGCCACACCCTGCCCGCTGCGCCGCTCCAGGCCGCCGACGGCTCCGCCGGACCGTTCCGGCTCGCCGCCGGGCTGGGCCGGGATGGTCTCCGGCGCGGGCCGCGGGCGGTGCGGGTCGGGCTCGGTGGCCGCGGGCTGGGAGTGCTCGGAGAGCGCCGGCTGGGCGTGCTCCGAGGGGGCCTGCCCGCTCTTGGCGCAGGCGGCCGTGGTGCCCGGCTCGGCCGGCGCGTCACCCATGCGTGCCTGAGCGGGTAAAGCCGCGGCGGGCGCGGTACGCATCGGCTCCTGGGTACGCAGAAGCGCCCCGCGGGGGTCCGTGGGGCCGGCGCCGCCCTGAGGGCGCTCGTGGGAGGTGGGGTGCTCCGTCACGCGTGTCGAATCCATCCGTCCGGGACTGCGCGTCGTGTGCGCAGTGCGTCCCGCAAACCCGATACTTCGTCCCGCAGAAAGGCCGATACCCGGATTACGTGTCCTGGGAACGGAATTCCCGCGTGGTCAGAGGCAGTTCCTGTGCCACACACGGTACCGGCGGGCACGACGAACGACAGTACAGCCCGTCCGCCGGGCCGTCTCCGGCTCGTCCCGGTGTAACCCTCGTACCCCTTGATCACGTCTTGCCGCCCCTCGGTGACGTACGGTCAAGCCCTGCCCGAACTGCGGGAGTTGCCCCTGTGAACTCTTGCGGAGGACGATCCTACGGTTGCGGACCCGGGGCGTATCAAGGGTCTCATGAGGACAAGTGCGCGGGTGTACGGTCCCAGTCGTCCGGGAGAGACGGTACTCCCCATGCCGGATTCGGGCGCCAGTGCTGCCAGCCGTCCGCGAACGGAGGGCCCCACGCGCGGATCACCTCCACCGCCGAACGGCCCGCCTCCCGCACCCGCTCGGCCGCCGACGCGTCCATCAGCCCGTCCTGCTGGGCCTGCGCGAACTCGTCCTCGTCGAGCCAGGTCCAAGTCCGGTCCGGGAAGACGCAGATGTCCAGGAAGTGGTCCTCGGAGTCCACACCGCCGTCCCAACGGGCCTGCGGCGTCTCCAGGTTGACGTACCAGTTCTTGAAACGCCAACCCTGCTCCCAGAAAAGCCACACCGACCACGGCTCGCCCGGCCGCGCCAGCTTCAGCACCCCGGTGCCGGACCAGCGGCCGAGCCGCACGCTGCGCGGCTTGGTGTAACGGGACGCGAGGGGTTCGGAGTTCGGCGAGGTGCCGTCCGCCAGCACGGGCCGTACGCACTCGGTGCCCGGCGCCAGCCACACGGCCAGCAGCTCGGCGTCGTCGCGTACGACCGTCACGGGGCGCGCGATATGGAAGCGGTCGCCGCCGTTCTCCCGGTAGCGCCACAGGATCTGACTCCCCGGCTCCCAGAACGCCGTCGACCCGCCCGCTTCCACTCGTCTCACCACTCCGTCGTCTCCCATGCGCAGATATTAGGTGTCATGCGCATATGACGCTGCGGTACCGCCCACGGTTCACGCCTGGGCGGGAATCGGTAACCCGGGCGACACCCGGAACGGCCGGAACTCGCCGTGCGGTCACGGCCGTGTCATCCGCAGGACATCCAGCGCCTCGTCGAGCTGCTCCCGGGTCAGGTCGCCGCGTTCCACGTACCCGCCCTCCAGGACGGCCTCCCGGATGGTCTTCCGTTCCGCGAGCGCCCTCTTGGCGACCTTCGCGGCCTCCTCGTACCCGATGTACCTGTTGAGCGGGGTCACCACGGACGGGGACGACTCGGCGTACTCGCGGGCCCGCTCCCGGTGCGCGACGATCCCGTCCACGGTCCGGTCGGCGAGCAGCCGGGAGACGTTCGCCAGCAGCCGGACGGACTCCAGCACGTTCTTGGCGATCACCGGCAGCATGACGTTCAGCTCGAAGTTGCCGGACGCGCCCGCCGTGGTGACCGTGAGGTCGTTGCCCGTGACCTGCGCGGCGACCATGAGCACGGCCTCCGGGATCACCGGGTTGACCTTGCCGGGCATGATCGAGGAACCGGGCTGGAGGTCGGGCAGGGAGATCTCCGCGAGACCGGTCCTCGGCCCCGAGGCCATCCACCGCAGGTCGTTGGCGATCTTGGTGAGGGAGACCGCGACCGTACGGAGCTGCCCGGACGTCTCCACGAGCCCGTCCCGCGCCCCCTGCGCCTCGAAGTGGTCGCGCGCCTCGGTGAGCGGCAGTCCGGTGACCCGGGCGACCTCCGCGATGACGGCGGCGGAGAACCCGGGCGGCGTGTTGATGCCGGTCCCCACGGCCGTTCCGCCCAGCGGGAGTTCGGCGAGCCGGGGGAGCGAGGCCCGCAGCCGCTCCACGCCGTACCGCACCTGGGCCGCGTAGCCGCCGAACTCCTGGCCGAGCGTCACCGGTGTCGCGTCCATCAGGTGCGTACGACCGGACTTCACCACGTCGGAGAACTCCGCGGACTTCCGCTCCAGCGCGGCCGCCAGATGCTCCAGGGCCGGGATCAGGTCACCGGTGACGGCGGCGGTGGCGGCGATGTGGATCGAGGAGGGGAAGACGTCGTTGGACGACTGCGAGGCGTTGACGTGGTCGTTCGGGTGCACGTCCCGGCCGAGCCGCTCGCTCGCCAGCGTGGCGATGACCTCGTTGGTGTTCATGTTCGACGAGGTTCCGGACCCGGTCTGGAACACGTCCACCGGGAAGTGGTCGTCCCAGCGCCCCTCGGCCACCTCCTCGGCCGCCTCCCGGACGGCCTCGGCGATGTCCTTGTCGAGCACTCCCAGCTCGGCGTTGACCGTCGCGGCGGCGCCCTTGATCCGGGCCAGGGCCTCGATGTGGGCGCGCTCGATGCGCTGCCCCGAGACCGGGAAGTTCTCGACCGCCCGCTGTGTCTGGGCCCGCCACTTGGCCTCGGCCGGTACGCGGACCTCGCCCATGGAGTCGTGTTCGACGCGGTAGTCACTCATGCCGGGTACAGCGTCCGGACCGGTCGCGGTGTTCCCGGCCGTCCCCCGTGAGGGTGAGGGAGACATTCCGTACGCCGGCACCGGTGGGCGTGCAGTAGCGTCGGCCCGACGAACCGATCGTCGAACGCGGTGTCGAATACAGCATCGGACGCGGCATCGGACGCAACGTCAGATATGTCGGATGAAATGTCGCAGAAAGAACAAGCATTGAGAAGCGCTGTCATACGCCGGTCCTGCGCGGCCGGTGCCGCCGTCCTGTCCCTCACCCTGCTCGCCGCGTGCTCGGACTCCGGTGAGAGCGGGGAGAAGGGCGGATCGGGCGGCGGGAAGCCTGCCCTCTCCGCCGCGGACCTGGAGAAGGTCGTCCTGAAGGACGGGGACGTCAAGGGGCACAAGGTCAGCGAGCCCAACGGCACGGTGGACCGGAAGACGATCGAGCCCGGCAGCGACGCGTGCGCGCCCGTCGCGTACGCCATGCTCGGCTCCGTGGTCGACGAACCGGCCGCGACCGTGCAGCGCGAGACCCAGAAGAAGATCGACCCCGTGGAGGCCGCCAAGAGCGGTGACGCCTCGGGCCTCGACGCCACCCGCACCCTGCTGCGTCTGTCCGCCTACGACGGCGAGGCCGCCGAGGCCGTGATGAAGTCCCTCACCGCCTCGGCCAAGGACTGCGCGGACGGCTTCGAGGTCACGGCCGACGGCACCTCCCAGCAGGTCACCAAGGTCACCACGGACCCCGCGCCCGAGGGCGCGGACGAGGCGATCGCCCTCACGTTCCTCAGCGAGGCGGAGGGCACGAAGGTCCCGATGAAGGTGGTCGTCTTCCGCCAGGGCGCCACCGTCGGCTACGTCACCGCCCTCAACCTGGCCTCGGCCGCCACGGGCAAGGACTTCGACTTCCCGGCGGAGGTCGTGGACGCACAGGTGAAGAAGCTGGCGTAGGCCCACCGGGACCGGAGGGCCGACAGCCCCGGGCACGGCGACGGGCAGGGGCGGCCGGGGGTGTGACATCCGCCCCCGGCCTGAAGAAGTCGTTGCCCTTGGCGCGATCCCGGACGCCGGCCCTCGCACCGCTCGGCCTCACAGGCTTCGGGCAGCCGCGCCGGACTCCGTCCGTCGGGTGGTTGCCGTCAGCCGGCCCTACGCTCCCGGGCGCGCCGGGGTCGGAGGGGCGACAGCCCCGGGCACGGCGAGGGACAGGGGCCGGGGGCGTGACATCCGCCCCCGGCCGCCCCGGCACGCCGTCGGCCCTCCGCTATGCCAGGCCGGGCCCCCGTACCGGGATGGACGTGAAGGTCGGGGCCGGGGCCGGGTCCTTGAAGAAGTCGTTGCCCTTGGCACGATCCTCGATGGCGGCCCTCGCACCGCTCGGCCCTGGGGGGGCCTCGCAGGCTTCGGGCAGCCGCGCCGGACTCCGTCCGTCGGGTGGTTGCCGTCAGCCGGCCCTACGCTCCCGGGCGTGCCGGGGTCGGAGGGGCGACAGCCCAAGGCACGGCGACGGGCAGGGGGCCGGGGCGTGACATCCGCCCCCGGCCGCCCCGGCACATCGTCGGCCCTCCGCTACGCCAGGCCGGGCCCCCGTACCGGGATGGTCGTGAAGGTCGGGGCCGGGGCCGGGTCCTTGAAGAAGTCGTTGCCCTTGTCGTCGACGACGATGAACGCCGGGAAGTCCTCGACCTCGATCTTCCAGACGGCCTCCATGCCGAGTTCCTCGTACTCGACGACCTCGACCTTCTTGATGCAGTCCTGGGCGAGACGGGCCGCCGGGCCGCCGATGGAGCCCAGGTAGAAGCCGCCGTGCGCGCCACACGCGTCCGTGACCTGCTGCGAGCGGTTGCCCTTCGCCAGCATCACCTTGGAGCCGCCCGCCGCCTGGAACTGCTCCACGTACGAGTCCATGCGTCCGGCCGTCGTCGGACCGAAGGAACCGGAGGCGTACCCCTCGGGGGTCTTCGCCGGTCCCGCGTAGTACACCGGGTGGTCCTTCAGGTACTGCGGCATCTCCTCGCCCGCGTCCAGCCGCTCCTTGATCTTGGCGTGCGCGATGTCACGGGCCACGACCAGCGGACCGGAGAGGGACAGCCGGGTCTTGACCGGGTACTTGGTCAGCTCCGCGAGGATGTCGTCCATCGGCTGGTTGAGGTCGATCCGCACGACGTCGCCGGCCTCGTCGAGGTGCTCGTCCGTGGTGTCCGGCAGGAACCGCGCCGGGTCCGTCTCCAGCTGCTCCAGGAAGACACCCTCGGCGGTGATCTTCGCGACGGCCTGCCGGTCGGCCGAGCAGGACACGGCGATGGCCACCGGGCAGGACGCGCCGTGGCGGGGGAGGCGGACCACGCGCACGTCGTGGCAGAAGTACTTGCCGCCGAACTGCGCGCCGATCCCGATCTTCTGCGTCAGCTCGAAGACCTTCTCCTCCAGCTCCTTGTCGCGGAAGCCGTGCCCGAGCGGCGACCCCTCGGCGGGGATCTCGTCCAGGTAGTGCGCGGAGGCGTACTTCGCCGTCTTCAGGGCGTACTCGGCGCTCGTACCGCCGACCACGATCGCCAGGTGGTACGGCGGGCACGCGGCCGTGCCCAGCGAACGGATCTTCTCCTCCAGGAACTTCATCATGGAGGACTCGTTCAGGACGGCCTTCGTCTCCTGGTACAGGAACGACTTGTTGGCGGACCCGCCGCCCTTGGCCATGAACAGGAACTTGTACGCGCCGCCGTCGGTGGCGTACAGCTCGATCTGCGCCGGCAGGTTCGACCCGGTGTTCTTCTCCTCCCACATGGTGAGCGGAGCCATCTGCGAGTAGCGCAGGTTCAGGTTCAGGTAGGCGTCGTAGATGCCCTGGGACAGGGCCCGCTCGTCCGCGCCCTCGGTGAGCACGTTCTGCCCGCGCTTGCCCATCACGATCGCCGTACCGGTGTCCTGGCACATGGGCAGCACACCGGCGGCAGCGATGTTCGCGTTCTTCAGCAGGTCCAGGGCGACGAACTTGTCGTTGCCGGACGCCTCGGGGTCGTCGATGATCCGGCGGAGCTGCGCGAGGTGCGCCGGCCGCAGATAGTGCTGGATGTCGTGGATGGCCTCGGCGGCCAGCTTGCGCAGCGCCTCCGGCTCCACCTTGAGGAACGTGCGTCCGTCGGCCTCGAAGGTGGAGACACCCTCGGAGGTCACCAGCCGGTACGGGGTGGTGTCCTCTCCCATGGGGAGCAGATCGGTGTACTCGAACTCAGGCATGTCGCCCATTCCTCACTCGACAGAACAGCGCGCTGACCTCCGTTGGCAGCGTCCACCAGCGTAGAACCTGGCCGGGAGGGCGGGCTTGTGAGGTAAGGCTCAGTTCGACGGCCCGGAGTTGTCCACACCCCTGGTCGCGATCTATCGCGAGTGGGTAATCTGCTGTCGTGGACCTTCAGAAGCGCCCCACCCAGCACCCGCCGTTGCCGTCCGCCGAGCTGCGCGCCTCCGACGCCGACCGCGACCGGATCGCCGACCTCCTGCGCGAGGCCCTCGCCGAGGGCCGCCTCACCGCCGATGAGCACTCCGAGCGGGTCGAGGGCGTGCTCGCCGCCAGGACGGTGGGCGAGCTGGACGTCTTCGTACGGGACCTGCCGGCCGGCCAGACGGCCCGCGGGCCGGCGCGCGCGTACGTGCCGCCGGTCTCCTCCGTGCCCAACCGCCCGACGCCCGGCGCCATCCCGCTCGACCCCGACGACCGCCTGGTGGCCGTCTTCAGCTCTTCGATGCGCAAGGGCCGCTTCCGGGCGGGCCGCCGCATCCACGCGTACGCGATATTCGGCAGCGTCGAGATAGACCTCAGCGAGGCGATGTTCGAGCACCGGCAGGTGATGATCAAGGCGATCTCGGTCTTCGGCAACGTCGAGGTCCGCGTCCCGGAGAACGTCTCGCTGCGCGGCAGCGGCGGCGGCATCCTCGGCAACTTCGAGGTGCACGCGCTGGATTCGGACGAGACCGACGCCCCGGTGGTCTACGTGGACGGACTGGCCGTCCTCGGGAACATCGAGGCGAGGCCGAAGCGGGGGAAGGTGATCGCCGACCTCCTCGGCCGGGTCGGGAACCATCTCGCCCGCCGCGTGGACGATCATTTGCGCAGGCACCAGGACCGTTGACGGGTGTGAATCCGGCCCTCCCGGCCGACACCCGAGGGGGCGGGTCCGGTTGTGGCGGTGCGGTGTGGACGGCGAATTCCAGCGGAACGGGACTCAGTGCATAGGCCCGCGCACAGCGGGTAGGCCTTGCTGCATCGTCTCTCGCTCGCGAAGCCGTCGTCAGGAGTAGACCGTGCTGCATCCGCCGCATTCGTCTCTGCAGGTCGCTGCTGTTCCGCCCCAGCGGGTGCCAGTGCGAGACAGGGACCAGGACGCCCCGTGGCACACGGAGGCCGTGTGCCGGCGTGACGAGGCCGGGCTGTTCTTCGCCCCCTCCAAGGAACCCACCGCGTCCCGGCTCTCCCGCGAGGAAGCCGCCAAGCGCGTCTGCGCCCGCTGTCCCGTCATGGTCGAGTGCCGGGAACACGCACTCCTGCAACCCGAGCCCTACGGAGTCTGGGGCGGCCTGACCGCGGCCGAACGCCGGGTCGTCCTGGCCCGCAGGCGCCGCCGGGACGTGGAACTGCAGAAGGCCGCGCGCGCGAACGGGACGATAGCCGCGGCGGGCTGACCCCGCTCCGTACGTCCGGCAAGGGCGCCCTCTCCGCACAAGAGGGCGCCCTGCTGATTGTCGAGGGGCGGCGCGCCCCGTCAGGGGCGCGGGGAACTGCGCGACCAGCCACGACGTACCCGCAGTTCACAACCGACCGCGGCCCCGGCCACCCCCTGCCGGACCGGCGGAGCTACTTGGCCTTCTCGAAGTCGATCGAGCTGTAGGCCCGCAGCTTGCTCAGCCGGTGCGTCGAGTCGATCCGCCGCACCGTCCCCGACTTCGACCGCATCACGATCGAGTCGGTCGTCGCCGTCTCCGACCGGTACCGCACGCCCCGCAGCAGTTCCCCGTCCGTGATGCCGGTCGCCACGAAGAACACGTTCTCGCCGGAGACCAGGTCATCGGTGGTCAGCACCCGGTCGAGGTCATGGCCCGCGTCGATCGCCCGCTGCCGCTCCGCGTCGTCCTTCGGCCACAGCTTGCCCTGGATCGTGCCGCCGAGGCACTTCACCGCACAGGCGGAGATGATGCCCTCGGGCGTGCCGCCCACCCCGAGCAGCAGATCGACACCGGTGCCCTCCCGCAGCGCCAGGATCGAACCCGCGACGTCACCGTCGGAGATCAGCTTGATCCGTGCTCCGGCCTCGCGGATCTCCTTGATGATCCCTTCGTGCCGGGGCCGGTCCAGGATGACCACGGTCACGTCGTCCGGCGCCGACCGCTTGGCCTTGGCGACCCGGCGGATGTTCACGGAGATCGGCGCGTCGATGTCGACGAAGTCGGCCGCCTCGGGCCCGGTGACCAGCTTGTCCATGTAGAAGACGGCCGAGGGGTCGAACATCGTGCCCCGGTCGGCGGCCGCGAGCACGGCGATCGCGTTGGTCATGCCCTTGGCCGTGAGCGTCGTCCCGTCGATCGGGTCGACGGCGATGTCGCACTCCGGGCCGGTGCCGTCACCGACGCGCTCGCCGTTGAAGAGCATCGGGGCCTCGTCCTTCTCGCCCTCCCCGATCACGACGACGCCGTTCATCGACACGGTGGAGACGAGGGTGCGCATCGCGCGCACGGCGGCTCCGTCCGCCCCGTTCTTGTCTCCGCGGCCGACCCAGCGGCCCGCCGCCATCGCGGCCGCCTCGGTCACCCGGACCAGCTCCAGGGCGAGGTTGCGGTCGGGAGCCTCGGAGGGGACTTCCAGTTCGGACGGCAGCTGATGATTCTCGGTCATCGGAGCGCACCTTTCTGATACGACGACGGCCGGACGAGGGTTCCGCTCGACTCTATCGTCAGTCCGACAAAATGAGCAGGGGACCCCACGGATGAGCGGGCCGGTGCACCTGCGACGATGAGGACGTGGCAGGTACGAAAGGCAAGCAGACCGTTCGCGACATGGTCCTCTCCCTGGGGCTCATCGTGCTGGCGGCATGGGTCATCTATCTCTTCATCCCGCACGACGAGACCGAGCGGGAACCGAAGCGCGTCGACTACCGCGTCGAACTGCTGACGGCGCGTCGCGCGGCCTCCTACCCGGTGGCCGCGCCCGAAGGGCTGCCGCAGACCTGGAAGGCGACCTCCGTCCGCTTCCGGGGCGACGAGTCGGACCGCTGGCACCTCGGCTTCCACGACCCCGACGGCGAGTACGTGGCGGTCGAACAGTCGGCCGAGAAACCCTCCCGGTTCATCGAGGACGCCACCCAGGACGCGCGGAAGACCGGCACCACGCAGGAGATCGGCGACCGGACCTGGACCCGGTACGAGGGCGACCGTTACGACGCCCTCGTGCTACGCGGCGAGGGCTCCACGACCGTCGTCACGGGCTCCGCGTCGTTCGACCGGCTGACCAAGATGGCCGAGGCGCTGCGGACGGAGTGACGCCGCGCATGGTGGGCCCGCTGCGGGCGGCGCGAAGGGTGACCCCGCCAGGTGCGGGCGGACACGAGCACGACGAAGGGCCCCGGCGATCCCCGGGTTCTAGTGGTCGTCGCAACACCCCAGTTCAAGGGGTGCGATGGACTTCGAGGTTCGTGAGGAACGGGGCAACTACGGCGCCAAGCCTCTGGTCCGGGAGCGGGAGGAATACCTTCGGCTTGTGGATCTTGGGATAAGCAACACGGAAGCCTGCCGGATCGTCGGCATCAACCGCCGCACCGGCACACGATGGCGTTACGGCCGGCAGGCATCCGGGAAGAAGAGGGCGTACGCGCCCATCGCCGACACCGGGATTCCGTGGGAGCCCCATGAGGTGCCTGCCCGATCGGCGGCAGAGCCCGAAGCGGCTGGCCCGTCCCGGTACCTGGGCGAGGCCGAGCGCATCCACCTCGCCGACCGGCTGCGGGAGAAGGCGTCCATCCGCACGATCGCGGCCGAGCTGGGCCGCAGCCCCTCCACCATCAGCCGGGAGATACGCCGCAACCGGCGGCCCATGCCCAGGGGCGGCTGGGCCTACCAGCCATTCCACGCCCACCGTCGCGCCGAACGGCGACGCCCCCGTCCCAAGCCCGGCAAGATCGGGCAGAACCCCGAGCTGCGGGACTTCATCCAGGACCACCTCACCAAACGGTGGAGTCCGGAGCAGATCTGCCACGCTCTGCGCAGGCGCTTTCCCGACCGGCCGGAGATGCACGTGGTCCACGAGACGATCTACCAGGCCCTCTACGTCCAGAGCCGCGGTGAGCTGAAGCGGGAACTGACACGAGCCCTGCGGACCGGACGCGCCATGCGACGGCCCCGCCGTCAGGCTGCGAGCCGCAGGCAGCGGTTCCCGCACCCGATGGTCATGATCAGCGAACGGCCCGCCGAAGCCGCCGACCGCGCCGTTCCCGGCCACTGGGAAGGCGACCTCATCATCGGCGCCAACACCCGCTCCGCCATCGCCACCCTGGTCGAACGCAGCACCCGCTACCTGATGCTCCTCCACCTTCCCCACGGCCACAGCGCCGCCGCCGTCCGCACCGCGCTGGTCGACACCGTCCAGACCCTCCCACCCCACCTGAAACGATCTCTGACCTGGGACCAGGGCACGGAGATGGCCTACCACCACAACTTCACCGTCACCACCGACGTCCCGGTCTACTTCTGCGACCCGGCCAGCCCCTGGCAACGCGGCTCCAACGAGAACACCAACGGCCTGCTGAGGCAGTACTTCCCCAAGGGCACCGACCTGTCCGTCCACACCCGCGAGGACCTGGACGCCGTCGCCGCCGAACTCAACAGCCGCCCACGCAAAACGCTCGGCTGGGAAACCCCAGCCGAGCGTCTGTCTAAACTGCTCGCGGCTTGATCAACTCACCGCGGTGTTGCAACGACCCCTGGAATTCGCCTCTCGCCGGGGCCCTTCGTCGTCACGCGGTGGTGCCGGGACTCAGACCGTGGTGACGACGTGGTCGAAGTCGAGGCGCGGGGAGCGCGGGTAGGACGCGCCCTCGCCGGGCCTGCCGATGTTGACCACCATCAGCGGGGTGTGGTCGTCGTCCAGGAACTCCTTCTGGACGCCGGCGAAGTCGAAGCCGGTCATCGGGCCGGCGGCCAGGCCGGCGGCGCGGACGCCGATGATGAAGTACGCGGCCTGGAGGGCGGCGTTCATGCCGGCGGCCGACTCGCGGGCCGCGCGCTCGGCGAAAAAGAGGTCCTTGGCCTGCGGGAACGCCGGGAACAGCGTCGGCAGTTCCTCGTGGAACTCGTTGTCCGCGGCGAGGATGGCGACCAGCGGGGCGGTGGCCGTCTTGGCCTGGTTGCCCTCGGCCATGTGCGGCACCAGACGCTCACGGGCCTCGGCGGAGCGGACCAGCACGATGCGCAGCGGCGTCTGGTTGAACGCGGTCGGACCGTACTTGACCAGGTCGTAGATCGCCTGCACCTGCTCCTCGGTCACCGGCTCGTCGGTGAACGTGTTCGCGGTGTGGGCCTCACGGAACAGCAGGTCCTGGGCGGCGGGGTCGAGAACGAGGGACATCAGTCAACCTTCGTGCGATGTGGGGTGTACGGCCTCGACCTTACGCGAAGGAAGTTCAAGTTTCAACCAAAGCGCCTCATGGTGATCCGCTTCACACCTCATCGCCGCGATGGACCCCGCTCGACGGGGCGGGAGTCACCCGGCCCGGCCGTCGTCCTCCGCGCCGCCCTCGCCGTCCTCCGCCAGCGCCGCGTCCAGCCGCTCCCGCGCCCCGTCCAGCCAGCGGCGGCAGACCTTGGCCAGCTCCTCGCCCCGCTCCCAGAGTGCGAGGGACTCCTCCAGCGTCGTACCGCCCGCCTCCAGACGGCGGACGACGTCGATCAGCTCGTCCCGCGCCTGCTCGTACCCCAGGGCGCGCTCGGTCTCCGAGGCCCCGGCCGCCCGGGTCGTCCCGTCGGCCTCGCTCACATTGCTGGTCATGCGGCCCACCTTATGCGTCCCCTCCGACAGTCCCTGTTCCGCCGCCGACAGTCCCTGTTCCGCCGCCGACAGTCCCTGTTCCGCCGCCGACCGTCCCCGCTCCGCCGTCGACCGTGCCCGTTCCGTCGACGACCGTCCCCGTTCCGTCGACCCGGACGACGAACTCACCCCCCGCCACCCGTGCCCGCAACGGCTCGTCCGGCCCGGCCTCGTCCGGCGCGCGGACCACATGGCCGTCGGCCCGCTGCAGCACCGCGTACCCCCGCTGGAGCGTCGCCGCCGGGGACAGCGCCACCACGCGCGCGTGCGTGTGCATCAACTCCGAGACGGCACGGTCCAGATGGTGCCCGAGGCAGCGGCGGCCCCGGTCGAGCAGCGAGGCCACGTGGTCGGCCCGCTCGTCGATCATGCGGTGCGGATCCTCCATCGAGGGGCGCGCGAGGGCGTGCGCGAGCCCCCGCTCCTCCCGCTCCACGAACGCCTCCACACAGCGGCGCGCCCGGTCCCGCAGCCACCGCACCCGCTCGTACTCCTCGCCCACGTCCGGCACGACCTTCTTGGCCGCGTCGGTCGGCGTGGACGCGCGCAGGTCCGCCACGTAGTCCAGCAGCGGGGTGTCCGGCTCGTGCCCGATCGCCGACACGACCGGCGTACGACAGGACGCGACCGCCCGTACGAGCTGCTCGTCGGAGAACGGCAGGAGGTCCTCCACGCTGCCGCCGCCGCGCGCCACGACGATGACGTCCACGTCGTCCAGCGCGTCCAGCTCCTTCACGGCCCGCACCACCTGCGGCACCGCGTGCACCCCCTGCACCGCGACGTTGCGCACCTCGAAGCGGACGGCCGGCCAGCGCCGCCGGGCGTTCTCCAGCACGTCCCGCTCGGCCGCGGAGGCCCGGCCGCACACCAGCCCGATCAGCTGCGGCAGAAAGGGCAGCGCCTTCTTCCGCTCCGGCGCGAACAGCCCCTCCGCGGCCAGCGACTTCTTCAACTGTTCCAGCCGGGCCAGCAGTTCACCGACGCCGACCGGCTTTATCTCCGTGGCCCGCAGCGACAGCTGTCCGCGCGGCGCGTACCACTCGGGCTTCGCCAGGACGACGACCCGGGCGCCCTCGCCGACCACGTCGGCCACCGTGTCGAACACCTGGCGGTAGCAGGTCACCCCCACGGAGATGTCGTGCGACGGGTCCCGCAGCGTGAGGAACACGACGCCCGCGCCCGGACGCCGCGACAGCTGGGTGATCTGCCCCTCGACCCACACCGCGCCGAGCCGGTCGATCCAGCCGCCGATGAGGCGTGAGACCTCGCCGACGGGGAGGGGGGACTCGGCGGACGTGTTGAGTGCCATGTGGCCGAGCGTAGCGGGGGGTACGGACATGGTTGCCTAGCTGCGCGGGAGGGGGTGGGGGTGGCGGGTGCGTCGGCGGCTGCGGGTCGTTCGTGGTTGCTCGCGCAGTTCCCCGCGCCCCTAAAAGCATCAGGCCCTGCGGGCCTGGAAGCCAACGGTCCTGCGGGCCTGAGAAGCACGGGGCGTAGCCCCTGCTTTTCAGGGGCGCGGGGAACTGCGCGAGAAGCCCCACCGGACCGGCACCCGCCCACGCACCGAACCCCCCACCCCCCATCGGCCAAGGCCCCGCCAGGGAACCCCCTACGATGGAGACATGACCGCTTCGCCTGGCCGCCGCCGTGTCCTCCTCGCCGCCCCGCGCGGCTACTGCGCGGGTGTCGACCGCGCGGTGATCGCCGTCGAGAAGGCCCTGGAGCAGTACGGGGCCCCGATCTACGTCCGCCACGAGATCGTCCACAACAAGTACGTCGTGCAGACGCTGGAGCGGAAGGGCGCCATCTTCGTCGAGCAGACGGAGGAGGTCCCCGAGGGGAACATCGTCATGTTCTCGGCGCACGGCGTCGCCCCGACCGTCCACGACGAGGCAGCGCGCGGCAAGCTCGCCACCATCGACGCGACCTGCCCGCTGGTCACCAAGGTCCACAAGGAAGCGATCCGGTACGCCAACGACGACTTCGACATCCTCCTGATCGGGCACGAGGGCCACGAGGAGGTCATCGGCACGTCGGGCGAGGCACCGGACCACATCCAGCTGGTCGACGGCCCCGAGGACGTCGCCAAGGTCGAGGTCCGCGACCCGTCGAAGATCGTCTGGCTCTCGCAGACCACCCTCTCCGTCGACGAGACGATGGAGACGGTCGGCGCGCTCAAGGAGAAGTTCCCGCTGCTCGTCTCGCCGCCCAGCGACGACATCTGCTACGCCACCCAGAACCGCCAGCTCGCCGTGAAGCAGATGGGCGCCCAGGCGGAGCTGGTCATCGTGGTCGGCTCCCGCAACTCCTCCAACTCGGTCCGCCTCGTCGAGGTCGCCAAGCTCGCCGGCTCCCGCGAGGCGTACCTCGTGGACTTCGCGAGCGAGATCGACGAGGCCTGGCTGGAGGGCGTGGAGACCGTCGGCGTCACCTCGGGCGCCTCCGTGCCGGAGATCCTCGTCGAAGAGGTCCTCGAATGGCTGGCCCAGCGCGGCTACGGGGACGTCGAGCTGGTCAAGGCGGCCGAGGAGTCGATCACCTTCTCCCTGCCCAAGGAACTCCGCCGTGACCTGCGCGAAGAGGCCGCGGCCCTGGTCGCCGAGCGCACCGGACAGGGCGCCTGACCGCCGGAACACCCGCCGTACGGCCCCGGAACGTGAAGGTTCCGGGGCCGTACGCGTATCGGGACGTGAGGATCCGACGGCTCACGGCGGCCGGGGCACCTCGGCAACGTGACGGACAGTCGTACGACGTAACGTAGGGCCATGCACATCTTCGGCGTGGACATCGGTGGTTCCGGGATCAAGGGCGCTCCCGTGGACCTGGACCTGGGCGACCTGGCGGACGAGCGACACAAGGTGCTGACCCCGCACCCGGCGACGCCCGACGCGGTCGCCGACGGGGTCAAGGAGGTCGTCGACCACTTCGGCTGGACCGGCCCCGTCGGCATCACCTTCCCCGGCGTGGTCACCGGCGGCGCCACGATCCGTACGGCGGCCAACGTCGACAAGAGCTGGATCGACGTCGACGCGCGCGCCCTGCTGAGCGAGCGGATCGGCGGCCTGCCCGTGACCGTGGTGAACGACGCGGACGCGGCGGGCGTGGCCGAGGTCCAGTTCGGCGCCGGGCGGGACCGGCAGGGCACGGTCATCCTGCTCACCTTCGGCACGGGCATCGGCAGCGCCGTCTTCTCCGACGGCGTCCTCGTCCCCAACACGGAGCTGGGCCACCTGGAGCTGCACGGCCACGACGCCGAGACCCGCGCCTCCACCAAGGCCAAGGAGGACCACGAGCTGACCTGGGAGCACTGGGCCAAGCGGGTCACCAAGTACCTCGCGCACGTCGAGATGCTCTTCTCGCCCGAGCTGTTCATCATCGGCGGCGGTGTCAGCCGCAAGTCGGCGAAGTTCCTGCACCTCATCGAGGGCATCAGGGCGGAGATCGTCCCGGCGCAGCTGCAGAACAACGCGGGCATCGTGGGCGCGGCGATGCGGGCGGCGAAGGCCGGCTAGGACGACGACGGGCGCGCAGGCGCCCGAGCGGTCATCGGGCGCCGACCGGCGACCGGGGCTCCCGCCCGCCTGCCGCCGCGCCGGTCAGCGTCCCCGGGAGACGGAGCCGTGCGGCTGGGCCGGGGGCCTCGGCGCCCGCGGCCCGGCCGGCCCGCGGTCGTACGAGGCCCGGGGACGGACACCGGCGGCCGCCCGGCCCCCGACGTCCCCGTCCCGGGCCGGCCCGCCCTGCCCCCCGACCCGCGCCCGGCCCTCCCGGCCTTGCCGCTCGCGCCCCCGCTCCCGCTCCCTCTCCCGCTCGGCGGCCCGCCGGGCCATCAGCCGGAGTTTGCGCACGGTCACGATGACCCCGGCGACCAGCGTGCCGCCGTACAGCCAGCCCGCCTGCATGGCGAGGGCGGTGACCAGGGCCATCAGATGCCCGCCGAGGCCGCCCTCGCCCTCGGCCAGCAGCGGCAGACCGGCCGCGAAGGCGATCGGTACGACGACGGGGGCGCTCGCCAGGTCACCGCGCCGCACCCACACCGCCGTGAACGCGCTGACCAGCAGGAACAGAACGCCGTACAGGGCCGTCGACGCACCGAACAGCAACCGGTCGAGGCCGGCGAGCACGAACATCGCCAGCCCGCAGAACAGCCCGCAGCCCAGATCGGTGAGGCGCGGATTCGGCATCCGGCGCACGGCCCGCGCCACGCTCCGCACGGCTTGGACCGGTGGTGGTACGGGCCCGCGCGCGACCGGAGCGCGAGCCGGCACGCCCGCGCCGGGGACCCGTCCCGCTCTCCCGGCCTGCGGGGGAAGGGGCGGGACGCCCGGCCGCGGCCCGGTGCGAGGGGTGTGCGGGGACTGCGTCCTCTGCTGCTGCTCCACTCGTCCAACTTAGGTCGGTTAATGTGCCGAATGGGTTCACAGACACGCCGTTGAGCGGACCTTGGCCAAGCGTTCGATACCTCGCCGGACCGGGTGTCGGCACGCCGTAAACTGGGGGATCGGCCGGCCCTCCGGCCGCTGGGGCACGATCCGCCGGACTGGCCTCAGGCCCCAGGCCCCGCCGCTCCAGCCCTCGGCCGCCTGGCCCTCCTACGTACGGGAAGTCGTAAACGTGTCGCTCACGATCGGAATCGTCGGTCTGCCCAACGTCGGCAAGTCGACCCTGTTCAACGCCCTGACCAAGAACGACGTGCTGGCGGCCAACTACCCGTTCGCCACGATCGAGCCGAACGTGGGCGTGGTGGGCGTCCCGGACGAGCGTCTGACCAAGCTGGCCGAGATCTTCAGCTCGCAGCGCGTCCTCCCGGCGACCGTCGACTTCGTCGACATCGCGGGCATCGTGCGCGGCGCCAGCGAGGGCGAGGGCCTCGGCAACAAGTTCCTCGCGAACATCCGCGAGTCGGACGCGATCTGCCAGGTCATCCGTGCCTTCCAGGACGAGAACGTCGTGCACGTCGACGGCAAGGTCTCGCCCAAGGACGACATCGAGACGATCAACACCGAGCTGATCCTCGCCGACCTGCAGACCATCGAGAAGGTCCTGCCGCGTCTGGCGAAGGAGTCCCGCATCAAGAAGGACATCGCCCCGAAGGTCGCCGCGGTCGAGGCCGCCAAGGAGATCCTGGAGAAGGGCGACACCCTCTTCTCGCAGGGCATCGTGCAGGGCTCCGGCAACGAGGAACTCCTCCACGACCTGCACCTGCTCACCACCAAGCCGTTCCTGTACGTCTTCAACGTCGACGAGGACGAGCTGACCGACGAGGACTTCAAGAACGAGCAGCGCGCGCTGGTGGCCCCCGCCGAGGCGATCTTCCTCAACGCCAAGCTGGAGCAGGACCTCGCCGAGCTGGACGAGGCCGACGCGATGGAGCTGCTGGAGTCCGTCGGCGCCGAGGAGCCGGGCCTCGCCACCCTCGCCCGCGTCGGCTTCGACACCCTGGGCCTGCAGACCTACCTCACGGCCGGCCCCAAGGAATCCCGCGCCTGGACCATCAAGAAGGGCGCCACCGCCCCCGAGGCCGCCGGTGTCATCCACACCGACTTCCAGAAGGGCTTCATCAAGGCCGAGGTCATCTCCTTCGCCGACCTGGTCGAAACGGGCTCGGTCGCCGAGGCCCGCGCCAAGGGCAAGGCCCGCATGGAGGGCAAGGACTACGTGATGCAGGACGGGGACGTGGTCGAGTTCCGGTTCAACGTGTGAGCGGATGAAACGGCACCCCGTCGCCGACGTGGCCAACACATGGATCAGAAGGGGCCGGGCTCTCAAGAGCCCGGCCCCTTCGTCGGTCCTGCGCTGGATCGGTGCTGGATGTTCTGACCTGGTGTCAGGGGCGTTCAGGAGTCGTAGACGGTGGAGCGATGCCCCACGTGTACGACCCACACCACCAGCTCGCCGTTGTCGATCGTGTAGAGCACACGGTAGTCACCTACCCGTAGACGGCGGCGGTCGGGTTGCGAGACGAGGGCGGTGGTGTTGTACCCCAGTGGGTCGCTCTCCAGCTCGGTCAGCTTGGCCAGAATGCGCAGCGCCATGTCGCGCGGAACCTTGCGGAGCTCGGCCTGTGCCTCGGGCCGGAAGACGGTGCGATACTCACTCACCGCGCGCCAGCGTCTCCCTCATGATGTCCTCGATCGGGATGCCGGGTGCCGGGTTGGTCATGCGCTCGTCGATGATCCGGTTGATCTCGCGCTCTTCCCATTCCTGGTACTTGCGCAGCACCTCGATGGACACCACTGCGGCGACCTGCTTGCCGCGCCGGGTGATCACGGTGGGCACGTCGTCCCGGTCGGCCCTCTCCACGACCTCGGCCAGATGGGCCCGGACATCGCGGATGGACTCTATGGGCAGCGGCTGTGTCATGCGCTTAAGTGTACCGAGTGTCTCATGTGTACACAAAGACTCGCGGGCCGTAGGGAGGTGCCGAGTAGAGTCGGCCACTGCGGCCCAGGGCGCGTATCGAGTCACGATCGATCAGCCCCGGCCCGGCCTCCCGAATAGGGTGACCAAGTGACGCAAACGCTCCCGTCCCTGATCACCGAGGTGGCGGCACTGTCCGTCGCCGGAGCCGGGCTCCGCCGGTACGAGATGGGCTCGGCCCTGATCGGGGCGGGGGCTGACGCGACCGTCGTCATCCTCGAGCCCGGGGACACCCCGGAGATCAGCGGTGTCCAGAACTCCACCGCGGTGCTCCTGCGCGGCGACGCGGTCCCCGCGCTCCATTCACGGTTCGACTGGGAAGCCTTGCCCCTTCACCTCTACGCCCGCCTGGACCGGGGCTGTCTTCCCCTGGGCACGGCGCGCTGCAGGGGAAGGCCGTCGGCACCCGCCGACTTCGACCATGCCGAATTGGAGTTCGACCAACCGCTGACCCGCGAGATGCTGGACGCGGTCCGACCCGTCCCGGCTCCCGGGCCGGTGCCGGGGGTGGACTGGGTCGACCACGTGGAGACGGATCCGATCCGGGCCCTGGAGTCGTTCGTCCTCGGCTGGTTTCCCGCGGAGGAGGCGGAGCCGGCCGGGAAAGGGAGCACGGCGGGCGCACCGGACGACTTGCCGGAGGCGTTGGCCGCCTTCCACTGCCTGGCCCGTCGCCGCCCCGCTGTCCACCGGTTCCGCAACCCGGTGCTGAAACAGCCCCGGCGGGCTTCCGGGCCGCTCGGTGGTCGGCTGGTCTTCGCCGTGGACGGCGAGGGCACCCGGGATTGGTCCATCCCGTGGCCACCGCAAGAACCGGGCGAAGTCGATCCCCGCGTATGGCTCACCGAGGACCCCTTCGTGGCGGACCCGGAGACGATCCTCGAAGAGGAACCGCTCAGCCGCTTTCTCCTCCAGTACACCCTCTACGAGGCCATGAACGCCGCCCTCTACCAGGCGTCGACCTACTGCATGCCGACTGCGCGCCTCGCCCCGTTGTGGAGCAGGCTGCGCCCCGTGCCCCTGAGCCCGTTCCTGCCGGAATACACCGCCGAGAAGTTCTTTGTCGCCCCGGGACTGCTCACGAGGATCAGCAGCGACGAGAACGAGGCCGCCGTGGCCTTCGCCGCGCTCCACCGCGCCACGTTGACGCCGCTGTGGGAACAGGGGTTTCGCTGGTCTCGCTTCGATGGCTGAGGCATGAGGTCCGGGTGGTGATGCCTAGCCCCGTGACCAGCAGTGGGCGAAGTCGCATTGGAGGTCTGTCCGGTGGCGCTGTTCGGCGAGGGTGGGGCTGGGATAGCCGAGGCGACCCACGCCCTCGACCCACTCGTCCCAGAGGCCGTCGGGCTCCGTGAAGCGGTCGGCGCGGTGGGTGCCGAGGCCGGCGTCGAGGCGGAGGAGGGCGCCCAGGGCGGCGGGCTGGTCGTAGTGGAGGTCGGTCCGGGGGAGGTAGCGGTCGAGGTAGGCGGTGAGGATCTCGGCGTCGGCGTGGGTGCCGAAGCGGGCCAGGGCGAAGCAGTAGGCGTTGCCGGAATAGCAGACCTCGCTGGCCAGGAGCAGGTCGCCGATGCGAGCTCGGAACCGTTCGCGACGGTCGACGCCGATCAGCCAGCCGGCGGTGAGACGTGAGCGCCATTCGTACCCGAGGAGGGCTTCCAGCTCCTCGTCGTCGATCGCGGCGGCGTCAGCGATCAGGTGCCGGGTAAAGCGTGTGGTGTGCCACCACCGGGGGCCCAGGAACCGCCCGCCGTTCAGTACGAGATAGCGCGGGAGGCGGCCGTACATCCTCGTCACATAGCTCTCGACCACGTGGCCGTAGCCGACTTCCGCGGGATGCTGGGACGGCATCGGTCACCTTTCCGGGTACGGGCAGGGACAAAAGTCGCTCACCTGCGCAGTCTCGCCGCAGGCCCCGCCGGGGTGCCAGGGATTTCGCCGTTCGGAGGGGTGGGGCGGGGGTGTCGATCTCCCCGGCCGGGCAGGTCTTTCTCAGGCAGTCGGTCCGGGCCGGGAGGGGACCCCATGTGGGTGGCACTGGCGATACTTGGCGTGCTCGTGGTGTTCAACGGTGAGTTCCGTGTGCTGGCGGTCGCCGCGGGGGCGCTCCTGCTGTGGGTCGGCCACAAGCGGAGCAACATGCTGCTGACGGCGGTCGGCGCGGGCTTCCTCGCGCTGATGCTGTACGCGGCCTACTGACCCCCCGCCAGGCCCGTCTTCAACCCGGCGCCGCACAGCGGCACCACCGCCGTGCGCGCCCCCAGCGCCCCCTCCCGTACGGCCGCCCAGCAGGCCACGCCCGTGGACTCGACGTACAGGCCGCGGGAGGCCAGGTCGCGCTGCGCGTGGCGGAGCTGGTCCTCGGTCACGGTGAGGAAGGTGCCGCCGGAGTCGCGGACCGCGCGGAGGATCTGGCGGGCCCGGGGCGGGCGGGGGATGGCGATGCCCTCGGCGAGGGTGGGGGCCGTGGCGGTGTTCCCGACCAGGTCGTCGGCGCCCTCGGTCCAGGCGTGGGCCAGCGGCGCCACGGCGGCCGACTGCACCGCGCAGAGCGCCGGGCGGCGGTCGATGAGGCCCGCCGCGTGCAGTTCGGTCACGGCGAGGGCCGCGCCCAGCAGCAGCGTGCCGTTGCCGACGGGGACGACGATGACCTCGGGGAGCCGGCCGCCGAGGTCCTCCCACAGTTCGTGGACGTAGGTCTTGGTGCCGTGCAGGAAGTACGGGTTGTAGACGTGCGAGGCGTAGAAGACGCCCTCCGCGTCCGCCGCCTCCCGAGCCGCGCGGGCCGCGGCCTCGCGGCCGCCGTCGACGAGATGGACCTGCGCGCCGTGCGCCCCGATCTGCTCCAGCTTCTTGTCCGACGTGCCGGCCGGGACGTACACCGTGCAGGGCAGCGCGGCCCGGGCGCAGTACGCGGCGACCGCCGTGCCCGCGTTGCCGCTGCTGTCGGCGATCACCCGTCGGGGACCGAGCCGCAGTGCCAGTTCGGCGAGGAGCACCGCGCCCCGGTCCTTGAAGGAGAGCGTCGGCATCAGGAAGTCGAGCTTGGCCCGGATGCCGTCCTTCAGCTCGACGAGCGGTGTCCGGCCCTCGCCGAGAGAGACCGTGGGGGAGGCCAGGGGGAGGCATTCCGCGTAGCGCCAGAGCGAGTTCACGCGCCCGGCCAGGGACTTGAGGGGTGCGGGTGTGGGGGCGAAGTCCAGATCCAGGGGGCCGCGGCAGGCCGGGCAGCACCAGGCGAGGGAGGCGGCGGGGACGCGCGTGCCGTCCGTCGGGCAGAAGCGATCCGGCAGAGGGGTCATGGGCGAAGGGTAGTGGCGTCGGCCGGGGGGGCCGGGATGATCGGTGACGGTGCGTCATGGTGATGCGGGCCGGCGCCGCTCATTGGATGGACACCCGCCCCCCCCACGGGCCGCCCGGCCCCGCGATGCCGCCCCGCCCCGCGATGCCGCCCCCGTATCACTCCGCCCTCCGTACCGCCCACCCCCGTCGGCCGCTTACCATGCGCCAAGTCGTACGTCAGTTCCCACCCGCTCGGCGCAAGGAGCACCGGTACCCGTGGCCACACCCCCGCCCCTCGGCCCCCAGCCACCACAGGGCGGTGGCCCGTTCCCGCAGCCGGGGCAGCCGTACGCGTACCCGGTGCCTCCCCGGGGCCCGGGGCAGGCGTGGGGTCAGGCATGGGGGCGGGCGTACCCGGCGCCGCCGCCCGCCCCGCCCGTCAACGGGCTCGCGATCGCCGCGCTCGTGCTCGGGGTGCTGTGCTTCCTGCCGGGCGTCGGACTGCTCCTGGGCGTTGCCGCGCTGGTGCAGATCCGCAGGAAGGGGGAGCGCGGCAAGGGCATGGCGGTGGCCGGAACCGTGCTCTCGACGGTCGGCGCGCTGCTGATGACGCTCGCGTTCACCACCGGCGGCGCGCGCGACGCGTGGGACGGCCTGCGTGACGCGGCGAGCGGTCTCGGCGGCACCTTCTCGGTGGCCGAGGGCGAGTGCTTCGACACGCCGACCGGCACTCTGGAGGGCTACACGGCCGACGTCGACGTCGTGCCGTGCGACGGGGAGCACGACGCCGAGGTGTTCGCCGGCTTCTCGCTGCCGGACGGCCCCTACCCGGGCGACGACGCGGTCACGGAGGCCGCCGACGACCGGTGCTACGCCCGCTCGGAGTCCTATGCGAGGGACCCCTGGGCGTTGCCGGCCGACGTCGACGTCTACTACTTCACGCCGACCCGGCAGAGCTGGCGGTACGGCGACCGCGAGATCACCTGCATGTTCGGGAACACGGACCCCGAGGGCAGCCTGACCGGCTCGCTGCGGCAGGACGAGACGACCCTCGACGACGACCAGCTCGCCTTCCTGAAGGCCGGCGCGATCCTGGACGACGCCTTCGACGGCGTGCCCGACACGGAGTACGTCGAGGACGACCTGGCGGGGCACAAGGCGTGGGCCTCGCAGGTGGTCCGCGCCCTGAAACGGCAGACGACGGCCTTGCGCGCCCACGACTGGGCGCCGGAGGCCGCGCGGGCGGTCACCGACTACGCCGAGGTCCTGGACCGGGCCCGGGGGCAGTGGGAGGCGGCGAAGAGGGCGAAGGACGCCGACGAGTTCACCGACCACTGGGACAAGGCGTACCGGCTGACCGACGGCCCGAAGGTGGTCACCGCCCGCGAGGCTCTGGGGCTGGCCACCGAGCCACCGGACTACGACGGCGAGGAGGCCGACGGGGGCGGCGACGAGGGCAGGGCCGACGCACAGGTGTGACGGCCCTCAGTGTGGGGAGGAAATGCCTGCACAGGGCCCTCGCGGCACACATGTCATCACATCGAGTGATTCTCTGGCCTTTGCTTGCATGGTCGAACCCACGGTTGCCACGCTGTTGCTGTCTGTACAACCTGATGGGAGTGGCCAGTGACTTTCGGTGAGCAGCCGGCCTATTTGCGTGTCGCGGGTGATCTCCGCAGGAAGATCGTGAACGGATCGCTGCCGCCGCACACCCGCCTTCCCTCCCAGGCCCGTATCCGCGAGGAGTACGGCGTGTCGGACACGGTGGCGCTGGAGGCCCGGAAGGTGCTCATGGCGGAGGGGCTCGTGGAGGGCCGCTCCGGGTCGGGGACGTATGTGCGCGAGCGGCCGGTGCCGCGCCGGGTCGCCCGCTCCGGCTTCCGGCCCGCGGGCGGCGCCACACCCTTCCGGCAGGAGCAGGCCGACCATGCGGCGCGGGGCACCTGGGAGTCGCGCAGCGAGCAGGTCGAGGCGGGCCGGGCGATCGCCGAGCGGCTCGCGATCCCGGTCGGCGACCGCGTGATGTGCACGCGGTACACGTTCCGGGACGCGGGGGAGATCATGATGCTCTCCACCTCCTGGGAGCCCCTCGCCCTCACGGGCCGCACGCCCGTGATGCTGCCGGAGGAGGGCCCCCTCGGCGGCATGGGGGTCGTCGAGCGCATGGCGGCGATCGACGTCGTCGTCGACAACGTCACCGAGGAGGTCGGCGCCCGTCCCGGCCTGGCCGAGGAGTTGCTCGCCCTCGGCGGTGTGCCCGGGCATGTCGTCCTGGTCGTCCAGCGCACCTACTTCGCCTCCGGCCGACCGGTGGAGACGGCGGACGTGGTGGTCCCGGCGGACCGCTACCAGGTCGCGTATCACCTGCCGGTGAAGTGACGCTTGGGGGTGGGTAGTTGGGGCGCCGGAACCTCGGGGACCGCGCACCGAACGTAGTTCGAATTCGGTCGTTCTTGCCGCCGGTTCCCGAAGACGCCCGGTACCGGCCCGTTTGACGCGCACGGCACGGGGCCGCTGCTCGCCGGAGCGCCGGGGGGCGCGCGAGTGGTGATCGACGGCGCGTTCGACGGGGTGCGACTGCCTCGCCTTGGCTGGTTGCGTACCTCTTTGTGAAAAGACAGATTCGCTGCGTGAAGGTTAGGCGTACGCTCGGGCATATGCGGATTGCGGTTTCCTTAGGTGACGGGGCACGGCGGCAGCCGGGGGCGGGACCTGGGCGGGCCGGGGCGGGAAGGAGCGGTGGGGGTCGATGAACGACGGCACGATCACGCTTCCCTGGCTCGTCGTACGGCAGGACGACAACGGCAATCGCTACCGGGTGGGCAGGTACGCGACGCGTGCCGAGGCCCAGCAGATCGCGGACAGTCTCGACAGCCGCGGCCACAAGCAGCTCTACTGGGTCGAACGTATCGGGCAGAACGGCCAGGCCCAGAACGGGCACGGCGGGAGCAACTGATTCACCCCGCCCGGAGCCCGTGTCCGCTCCCGTAGGCTCCGCGCATGACCGAACCGATCGTGGTGGTGGGAGCCGCGCTGCTGAGTGACGGGCGGCTGCTCGCCGCACGCCGCAGCGCACCGCCTGAGCTGGCCGGACGTTGGGAACTGCCGGGCGGCAAGGTGGAGCCCGGCGAGTCGCCCGAGCAGGCGCTCGTACGTGAGCTGCGTGAGGAACTCGGCGTCGAGGCCAAGTCCGCGGAGCGGGTGCCCGGCGAGTGGACGGTACGGCCGGGGTATGTGCTGCGGGTCTGGATCGCGCATCTGCTGTCCGGCGAGCCCCGCCCGCTGGAGGACCACGACGAACTGCGCTGGCTGACCCTGGACGAGGTGTGGGACGTCGACTGGCTGGACCAGGACGTGCCGGCCGTGATGCAGGTGGCGCGGGTGGCCTGGGGCGACGGAGGCTGAGCGACCGGCCCCGGCCGCGCCGCCTTCCGTGAGCCGCGCGACCCCTCGCCGCCCGTGCCGGTCCGTTGAGCCGTGCGACCCCTCGCCGCCCGTGCCGGTCCGTTGGGCCGCGCGACCCCTCGCCGCCCGTGCCGGTCCGTTGGGCCGCGCGACCCCTCGCCGCCCGTGCCGGTCCGTTTCCGGGAGTGCCGTCGCCGGGATCCCGGGTGCCCCTCCCCGTGGGTGAGTATCGTGGCTGCGGGTCCAGGGCGGCCGGTCGCCGGGTGCTCCGCGCTTCTCGCGGGCCCGTCGTGGGTGTGTTCCCTACGCCGTTCGTGCCACAGTGCGCCCTCGTGCGCGGTACTTCGGGAGGGATATCGGGTATGTGCCCCTTAACCCCATGAAACCGGACAAGGCCTGCTTCTGGACTGGGAAGTGATCGGCGTGATCGACAGCGGAGACGGCTGCGCCGAGTGGACCTTTCCCGCGGAACCGGGTGCGGTGCGCGACGCTCGCGCGGTGGTGCGGAGGCAGTTGCACGCATGGGATCTCGACGCGCTCGTGGACATCACCGTCCTGTTGGTGAGCGAGTTGGTGACCAACGCGCTGCGGCACGCGACGGGACCCATCGGGGTGCGGCTCGTGCGTCCCTCCGGTCCCTCGGATGCCCTCCTGGTCGAGGTGTCCGATCCACTGCCCGATCCGCCCCGCGAACGCGCGGCCGACGTCGACGACGAGAGCGGCCGGGGCCTGCGGCTGGTGGCCTGTTCGTCGAGGGCCTGGGGTACCCGTCCCGGGGAAGCGGGCAAGACGGTCTGGTTCGAACTCGCGGTTCCCGGCTGAGCGGTCCGGTCGGTGTGCGTCGGTGTGTGTCGGAGTGTGTCGAAGTGCGGCGGTGCGTAGCGGTGTACATCGGTGTACGGAGTGAAGAACCCGGTGCACGACGGGAGTCCACGGCGTACGGTCCGGGGGAGGGGCGGCTCCCCGGGGCGCGCGTGCGACCGACTGGTTCCGGCCAGTAGGGCTGGCCGGAGTCTTTGGTTCGAGAGGGCACCGCCTGGTTAGAAGACTTGGGACTATGTTCCGGCCGGTCCAAAAACGATCGGGACCGTGCTGTGATCGTGAACACCGTGTTGCGCGGCGCCGTAGTGCTGGATACTGCGGGCAGCCGCCCCTGGTGACCGAAGCCGGACGCGGTGAGCTGGAGGGGACGGTTCGCGTGAGCGAGATACCAGCGAAGGCCACGAAGTCCACGGGTTCCCGGAATCCGTCGGACCGCGCGAGGCCCGAGGCCGCAGAGGATTCCGGCCTGGGCGGAGCCTCGCGTGACGGCGGGCCCGGACGCGACGAGGCGGGCGCCGGCCGTCAGGGCCGCGTGGCCGGGAATCGTGGGCCCGAAAGGCGGCCGTCCGGGGGGCGCGCGGGTTCGGGGGGACCGTCCGACGCGCGGACCGGTGACACCGGCGGGTCCGGTGGTGCCCAGGTCGGCGCGGGTGTCCTGGGTGGTCACGGCACCGGGGACTCGATGTGGCAGACCAGCGCACCGGGTTCCATCTACGACTACATCAAGGTCGCCTCGTTCTCGATCGGGCCCGACGGACTCGTCGACCAGTGGAGCCTGCGCGCCGAGCAGTTGTTCGACATACCCGCCGAGCGGGCCGTGGGGATGGACCCCATCGAGGCGTTCATCGACCCCGACCGGCGCGAAGAGGGCCAGCGGAAAATGGCCGAGGTCCTCGACGGCCGGGAGTGGACCGGTGTGGTCCCCTTCCGGGTGCCGGGTCCCGGCGGAACGGAAGGGCTCGCCGAGGTCTACGTGATGCCCACCACCGTCGAGGGCGGTGAACGGGCCGCCGTGTGCATCGTCGTGGACGTCCGGACCCTGCGCCGGATAGAGACCGACCTTGCCGCCTCGCAGGCGATTTTCGGCCAATCCCCGTTCGGTTTCCTGCTGATAGACACCGATCTTCACGTGCGGCGCGCCAACCAGCGTTTCGCCTCCATCTACGGCGGCGACGTCGACGACCACCGCGGCCGGGGCGTCCACGACTATCTGCAGTCCCCGGAGGCCGAGCGGGTCGAGGCCACCCTGCGCCGCGTCCTGGAGACCGGCGACTCGATCACCGACATGCACATCACGGGCTTCGTGCCCGGCTCCGACGAGCGCCGCCACTGGTCCATCAACCTCTACCGCGTGCACAGCGGCACCGGCCGCCCCATCGGCATCGCCTGGCTCGGCACGGACATCACGGCCCGCCGCTCCGCGGCCCGCGAGGCCGCGGCCGCCCGGCGCAACCTCGCCCTCCTCAACGAGGCCGGCTCACGCATCGGCAACTCCCTCGACCTGGAGACGACCGCCCGCGAACTTCTCGACGTCGTCGTCCCCGGCTTCTGCGACCTGGCCGCCGTCGACCTCTACCAGGGCCTCCTGGTGGGCGACGAGACCCCGCCCGGACTCGCCGACGGCAGCGCCGAACTGCGCCGGGTCGCCTTCGCCAGCGCCGTCTCCGACGCGCCCTTCGTCGGCGGCCCCGCCCCCGTACGAGTCGGCGCGGTCCACCACTACCCGTTCAACTCGCCCTGCGCCGACGCCCTGCGCACCGCCCGTCCGCAGGAGGTGCCGGAGGAGGGCAACCTCATCCAGTCGACGCTCGCCGTGCCGATGGTGGCGCACGACACCGTCGTCGGACTCGTGCAGTTCTCCCGCACGAAGGGCAGCGAGCCGTTCGGCGAACGCGACCGTGGCCTGGCCGTCGAGCTGGCGGCGCGCGCCGCCGTCTGTATCGACAACGCGCGCCTCTACCGCCGTGAGCACGAGCGCGCCCTCATCCTGCAGCGCTCCCTGCTGCCGCCGGGCGACCCCGAGGCTTCCGGTCTCGACATCGCCTGCCGTTATCTGCCGGGCAACGCGGCCACCGAGGTCGGCGGGGACTGGTTCGACGTCATCGAACTCCCCGGACACCGCACGGCCCTCGTCGTCGGCGACGTGATGGGCCGCGGACTGCGGGCCGCGGTGGCGATGGGTGAACTCCGTACGGCTGTGCGCACGCTGGCCCTGCTGGACCTCGAACCCGCCGAGGTCCTCTCGGCACTCGACGAGATCGCCCGTGGCCTCGGCACCCCCGGCGGCGGCCAGTCGGCCTCCCGTACCTCCGCCAGCCGCCCCAGCGACAAGGACCTCTCCGAGGTCTACCTCGCCACCTGCGTCTACGCCGTCTACGACTCGGTCACCCGCCGCTGCACCTTCGCCAACGCGGGGCATCTGCCGCCGGTCCTGGTCGAGCCCGGCGAGAGCGCGCTGATGCTCGACGTGCCGCCCGGCATGCCGCTGGGCGTCGGGGGCGAGCCGTTCGAGGAGGTGGAGGTCGAACTACCCGAAGGCGCACTGTTGGCGCTCTACACGGATGGACTGGTCGAATCGCGCGACCACCCCCTCGACGAGGGCCTCCAGGCGTTCGTCGGCGCGCTCACGGACCCCGACCAGCCGCCCACCTCACTGCGCGCCGACACGCCCCGGTCCCTGGAGGACGTCTGCGACCACGTCCTCAACACCCTCGACACCCACCACGGCGAGGACGACATCGCGCTGCTGATGGCCCGTGTCCAGGGGCTGCCGGAGGACTCCGTCGGCGACTGGACCCTGCCGCGTGAGCCGCGCAGCGTGGGCCGCGCCCGCGAGTACGCCCGCGGCCGGCTGCAGGCATGGGACCTGGAACCCCTCATCGACACCGCGGAACTGCTGGTCAGCGAGCTGGTGACCAACGCGCTGCGGTACGGCGAGGGGGAGATACGGCTCCGGCTCCTCCTCGACCGGACGCTGGTCTGCGAGGTGTGGGACGCGGGGCTGGTGCAGCCCCGGCGGCGCCGGGCCCGTGACACCGACGAGGGCGGGCGCGGGCTGCAACTCGTCGGCCTGCTGTCCGCCGCGTGGGGGTCCCGCCGTACGCCCCGCGGCAAGACCGTGTGGTTCGAACTGCCGCTGCCGGGCGGGGAACACGGGCTGACCGATCCGGCGGAGGCGCTGCTGAGCCTGTTCTAGGGCGAGATGCCGGGCGCCTCGCCCCGGTCAGAACAGGCCGCCCTCCGCTCTGCGGGCGCGGGTCGCCGTTCCGCCGTAGCAGGCGGGGCCCTTCGGCTCGGTCCGGCCGTTCTCGTCGGGCGGCTCGCCGAGCACGATGCCGCCCAGCAGGGCACCGGCCAGGCCGTCGCCGCCCGGGCCGCCGTACGGGTTGCCGTACGCCCGGACGTCCTGCTCGGCGAGGAGCCGGGCCTCCTGGGCGAGGGCGTGGGCCCGCCGGGCGTCCTCGGTGGCGTCGGCGCCCTCCTCCGGCCCGGCCGGATCCTTCGGCGCCACCCCCGTCAGATGCCGTTCCGCCTCCGACAGTCTGATCCTGGCCGGGGCCCCGACCGCCGCCCGGTGCGTGGTGATGAAGTCGGCCGCCGCCGCGACCGCGCTGTGGGCCGGGAGAAACCAGAGGCCCTGGCTCCCGAGCACGTCGAAGGGGTCGTCGTGCGGGCCGCCGGAGCGGGCGCCCTGCGCGGCGGTCACCGCGGCGTGCGCCAGCTCGGCGGCGAGCCGCTCCACCCCGGTCACGAACAGGTCCGCCTGGTCGATGGCGCCCTCGGCCGCCCGCAGATGGACGGCGGCGATCCGCAGGTCGCCCGGGTAGGCGGCCTGGCGGGCCCGGTTCAGCTCGGTGGTGGCGAAGACCAGGCGGTCCTTGGCCTGTTCGACATGGCCGGTGACGGGGAGCGAGACGGCGGGGACGTACGCCTCCCGCAGCTCGGTGAGCGTGGTGGCCGCTGCCGCCGTACGGGCGGCCAGCTCGCGGAAGCGGGCCTCCGCGCACTCCAGAGCGGGCGTGATGTCCCACTCCAGAGCCCGGAGTTGGTCGAAGGCGGGCGTCGCCGTGTCCAGCCGCCGCTGTGCGGTCGTGCAGCGGGTGAGGATCTCCTCCAGCAGCGCGCGTTCCTCGTCGGGCGGCAGGGCGCCGCGCTCCTCCTCCAGCCGCAGACCCGCCCGGCAGGCACCCAGCAGCTCCCGCCGGGCGTCCGCCAACGCCTCCACGAACGGCTGCACCGCGTCCCGCCCCGCGGGGGTCTCGGCGAAGGCCATCGCCGGGTTGAGCACGATCGCGGGCTCCGGCCGCGGTTGCGGCTGCGGCTGCGGCTGGGGGGACCCGGCCTCCGCAGGGCCCTGGGGGTGCGGGTCGGCGTCCGATGGTTCGGTGTCCGCGGCGGCCGGTGCGGTGCCCGACGGCTCGGTGTCCGCGGCGGAGCGCTGCTCCTCGTCCGGCTGCCGTGGTGGTCCGGTCTCCGGGTGCGGACGGGATTCGCTCTCGTCGGCACCCGGGCTCGCCGGGGCGTCCGTGTCCCGGTCCCCGGGCCGGTCCAGGGACGGCTCGGCGGTGTGACCCGGGCGGGCCGCCGCGTAACGGAGTTCCTCGGCGCTGGTGCGGACGCTGTCGTCGGTCTCCACGACGAGCCGCAGGGCCCGGTGGTGGAGGTCGGGCAGCGGGCCGGCCGGCGGTTCGAAGCCGCCGGTCGGCGTCGTCCCCGTTCGGGCGCGGCGTCGGCGTCGTACGAGCGAGTACGTGGCCACGGCGACAGCCGCACCCGCGGCGGCCACAGGCAGGATCAGGTCCGTCCCGGACGACCCGTCGTCCACGGGCGCCGCGTCGGCGGCGCTCACCGGGCGCCCGTCGGTGCCCGGGGGCGCGGACCGCGCCGGACCGGCCGGACGCACCGGGGGCCCGTGTCCCACGGTCGTCACGGCCCGCGCGGGCGGCCCGGACGGCTCGTCGCGGTCCCGGGCGGCGAGTCGTCCGCCCGTGGCGGGAGCCGTGTCGGCGTGGCGGCCCGCGGGCCGCCGTTCGGCCGGCTCCGTCGCCGTGGGCAGCAGAAGCCAGGCCATGGCTGCGAGCACTCCGAAGAGGGTGTGGGCCAGACGCACGGCTATGTGCGACGTGGCGCCCCGCGGTCGGTTCCTTCTCAGACGCGACGTCACATTTGGGAGCGTATGGCCCTCCCCGCGCGGTCGCGAGCGGGATGCGGCGACCGTGGTGCTCAGGCGGGTGCGCGCGCTCCCCTCACCCCGCCGAGGACCGCCTCCTGATCTTCGACCCCAGCCACACCAGCGGGTCGTACTTGCGGTCGACGGCGCGCTCCTTCAGCGGGATCAGCGCGTTGTCCGTGATCCTGATGCCCTCGGGGCAGACCTCGGTGCAGCACTTGGTGATGTTGCAGTAGCCGAGACCGTGGTCGTCCTGAGCCGTTCTCTTGCGGTCCAGGCCGGTGTCCTCGGCCGCGTCCAGCGGGTGCATGTCCAGTTCCGCGACCCGCATGAGGAAACGCGGACCCGCGAAGGCCGGCTTGTTCTCCTCGTGGTCGCGTACGACATGGCAGGTGTCCTGGCACAGGAAGCACTCGATGCACTTCCGGAACTCCTGTGGACGGTCCACGTCCTCCTGCATCATGCGGTACTCGCCGGGGCCGACACCCTCGGGGGCGACGAACGCCGGGACCTCGCGCGCCTTGGTGTAGTTGAACCCCACGTCCGTGACCAGGTCCCGGATGACCGGGAAGGCCCGCAGCGGAGTGACGGTGATCGTCTCCTCCCGGGTGAACACCGACATCCTGGTCATGCACAGCAGCCGAGGACGTCCGTTGATCTCCGCCGAGCACGAACCGCACTTTCCCGCCTTGCAGTTCCAGCGGACCGCGAGATCGGGCGCCTGGGTCGCCTGCAGGCGGTGGATGATGTCGAGCACCACCTCGCCGTCGTTGACGTCGACCTCGAAGTCCTCCAGGCCGCCGCCCTCGACGTCACCCCGCCAGACCTTGAAGTGGGCCGCGTAGCCGCTCATTCGTACAGCTCCTCTTCGGCGAGGTACTTGACCAGCTCCTCCTTGTCGAAGAGGGCGAGCAGGTCGGGACGGATGGCTTCGGTGGTCTCCCGGGTGAGGGCGATCTGGCCGACGGCGGGATCCCAGGTCTCCGGACCGCCGGCCGGGTCCGACAGCCGGCACAGCAGGTTGATCCGGCGCCAGGCGCGGTCCATCGTCGGACGGTCCTCGCGGGTGTGGCCGCCGCGCGACTCGGTACGCTCCAGCGCGGCCCGCGCGACACACTCGCTGACCAGCAGCATGTTCCGCAGGTCGAGGGCGAGGTGCCAGCCCGGGTTGAACTGCCGGTGCCCCTCCACACCCGCCCGGCGCGCCCGCACCCGCAGGTCGGCCAGCTTCTCCAGGGCCTGCTCCATCTCGCCCTCCCGGCGGATGATGCCGACCAGGTCGTTCATGGCCTGCTGCAGTTCCTGGTGGAGCGTGTACGGGTTCTCCGGCGGCCGGCCCGCCTCCAGGCCCGGCTCCGGACCCTCGGCGGAGAACGGCCGCAGTGCCTCGGCGGCGGCCGTGTCGACCTCCGTGTCGTGCACCGGGGGCCGGGTGCCGCTCAGTCCCGCCGTGTACGCGGCCGCGTGCTGTCCCGCCCGGCGGCCGAACACCAGCAGGTCGGAGAGGGAGTTGCCGCCCAGCCGGTTGGAGCCGTGCATCCCGCCGGCCACCTCCCCGGCCGCGAACAGGCCCGGCACCCCGCGGGCCGCCGCCGTGTCCGACTCGACCGCGATCCCGCCCATCACGTAGTGGCAGGTGGGCCCGACCTCCATGGCCTCCGCCGTGATGTCGACGTCCGCCAGCTCCTTGAACTGGTGGTACATGGAGGGGAGTCGGCGCCGGATCGTCTCCGCCGGCATCCGCGTGGACACGTCCAGGAAGACACCGCCGTGCGGGGAGCCCCGGCCCGCCTTCACCTCGGCGTTGATGGCCCGCGCCACCTCGTCGCGCGGCAGCAGCTCGGGCGGGCGCCGGTTGTGGTCCGGGTCCTCGTACCAGCGGTCGCCCTCCGCCTCGGACTCCGCGTACTTCTCCTTGAACACGTCCGGGACGTAGTCGAACATGAACCGCTTGCCCTCGGAGTTGCGCAGGACACCGCCGTCCCCGCGCACCGACTCCGTGACGAGGATGCCCTTCACCGACGGCGGCCAGACCATGCCCGTCGGGTGGAACTGCACGAACTCCATGTTCAGCAGCGGCGCCCCCGCGAGCAGCGCCAGCGCGTGGCCGTCGCCCGTATACTCCCACGAGTTCGACGTCACCTTGAACGACTTGCCGATGCCCCCGGTGGCGACGACGACCGCGGGCGCTTCGAGGACGAAGAAACGCCCGGACTCGCGCTCGTAACCGAAGACGCCGGAGACGCGGCCGCCGTCCTTCAGCACCCGGGTGACCGTGCACTCCTGGAAGACCTTCAGCCGGGACTCGTAGTCGCCGGTCTCCTTGTGGTCGTCCTGCTGGAGCGCGACGATCTTCTGCTGGAGCGTGCGGATCAGCTCCAGTCCCGTACGGTCGCCGACGTGGGCGAGGCGCGGGTACTCGTGGCCGCCGAAGTTGCGCTGGGAGATCCGGCCGTCCTTCGTACGGTCGAAGAGGGCGCCCCAGGTCTCCAGCTCCCACACCCGGTCGGGGGCCTCGCGCGCGTGCAGCTCGGCCATCCGCCACTGGTTGAGGAACTTGCCGCCGCGCATGGTGTCGCGGAAGTGGACCTGCCAGCCGTCACCGGAGTTGACGTTGCCCATGGCGGCCGCGATGCCGCCCTCCGCCATCACCGTGTGCGCCTTGCCGAACAGGGACTTGCAGATCACGGCAGTACGGGCGCCCCGCTCGCGGGCCTCGATCGCGGCGCGCAGCCCGGCCCCGCCGGCGCCGATCACGACGACGTCCCACTCCTGTCGTTCGACCACGGACATCAGAAGCACCCTTTGTCTGTTAGAAGAGGACCGGATCGTCGAAGACGCCGGACGCGACCAGGTACACGTAGAAATCGGCGAGCGCCACACTCACCAGCGACGCCCAGGCCAGCTGCATGTGGCGGGCGTTGAGCTTCCCCACCCACTGCCACATCCGGTAGCGCACGGGGTGCTTCGAGAAGTGCTTGAGCTTGCCGCCGACGATGTGCCGACACGAGTGGCAGGAGAGGGTGTACGCCCAGATCAGCACGATGTTGACGAGGAACACGAGGGTGCCGAGGCCCATGTGGCCCCACTCGTAGTGCTCGTTGCGGAAGGCCAGCACCGTGTCGTAGGTGAGGATGCCGGCGACCAGCAGGGCCGCGTAGAAGAAGTACCGGTGCAGGTTCTGCAGGATCAGCGGGAACCGGGTCTCGCCCGTGTACTGCTGGTGCGGCTCGGCCACGGCGCAGGCGGGCGGGGACGCCCAGAAGCCCCGGTAGTAGGCCTTGCGGTAGTAGTAGCAGGTCAGGCGGAAGCCGAGCGGGAAGATCAGGATGATGATCGCCGGCGAGATGCCCCACCAGCCGCCGAGCAGCTCCCAGTTGGGGCCGCCGCGCATGGGCGCGCAGCGCTCCGCCAGACAGGGCGAGTAGAACGGCGAGACGTAGGGGGCCGCGTAGTAGTGCGCGTCGGCGAAGGCCCGCCACGTCGAGTACACGATGAAGGCCAGCAGCCCGGCGGCCGTGGCGGCCGGGGCCAGCCACCAGCGGTCGGTGCGCAGGTGCGGGGCGGAGATCGCGGCGCGTGTACGGGTCCGTACGCCGCCGCGTCGGGGACGGTGTTCTGTTGCCGGTGGTTCCGTACCAGTGGCCAACGGGGGACTCCCGGTCGGGTTCTTGGCGTCGAGGGGGCTGGGGTTGCGGGGTGGTCGGTGACGGCGGTCAGGGGGCGCGGCGGTCGCGGGAGCCGAGGCCCTCGTCGTCCGAGTCCGTCCACAGGGAGCTGTCGTACGGGGTGTCGGGGATGGGGACGAGGTCGGGGCGGCGCGGCTTCGTCAGGGCGGGAACGGCCTCGCCGAGCAGCGCGACGCTCTCGCGCAGGTGGTCGGCGTCGGTGCGCACGCGGCGTATCTCCAGGCCGCTGCCGCCGAGTTGCTGCTCCAGGCGGCGCACGGACCTGGTCAGTTCGTCCAGGCAGCGCCGGACTGCCGTCAAGTCGTCTTGCACGGACATG
Organism: Streptomyces sp. VNUA24; assembly: GCF_029167005.1. Lineage (NCBI taxonomy): Bacteria > Bacillati > Actinomycetota > Actinomycetes > Kitasatosporales > Streptomycetaceae > Streptomyces > Streptomyces sp. VNUA24. Next base: position 4,293,952 of record NZ_CP119143.1, on the reverse strand, counting down.
ACTTGCCCTCGCTTTCAGGGGGTGGTGACCCCAAGGCGGCAATGTTCATGCGCCTGCGAGTGTCGCGCGTCACACGGGCCGGTGGGAAGCGGTGTGCGGTGTTCTTTTGGGCGGGGGAGCTCGGGGGTGCGGGTTTCGTCGGCGGGTGCGGGTTCGGTGGGGCTTCTCGCGCAGTTCCCCGCGCCCCTGAAAGACCAGGCCCTGCGGGCCTGAAAGCCAACGGCCCCGCGGGCCTGAAAAGCATGGGGCGCAGCCCCTGCTTTTCAGGGGCGCGGGGAACTGCGCGACCAGCCCCCACGCACCCGCACCCGACCTGCGACCCACCCGCGCCCACCCGGAGGGACCGCGCGGCCGAACGGGTGGGTTCCGCGGCGCCCTTCGTCGTGTCGGCAGCCCCGCCGGGACCCCGTCCTCTTCAGTGGGCCGCATCCGTCTGATCAGCTCCATATACCGCCGAACGTGATCAGAGCCGCCCCCGTCCCCGTTCTCCCACCGCGGAGCGAGGAGGTCGCAGTGATGCCGATTCCCCACGACCGCGTTCGACCGCGCGCCCTGCGCCGCACCCTGGCGTTCCTGGCCGCGGGCGTGCTCACGGTGCCCGTACTGAGCGGCTGCAGCGAGGAGGACCCGGCCGGCAGACCCGTCGCCGGACAGGACATCGCGCCCGCCGCGCGCGACCTCGTCGCCGACGGCGGCAGCCTGCGCTGGGCCGTGGACGCCGTACCGGAGACCCTGAACACCTTCCAGTCGGACGCCGACCCGACCACGGCCCGTGTCGCCGGCGCAGTCCTGCCGTCGATGTACCGCCTCGACGCCAGCGGCCGCCCCCAGCTCAACGGCGACTACCTGGAGTCCGCGAAGGTCGTCGCACGCGAGCCCCGGCAGGTCGTCCTCTACAAGCTCCACCAGGAGGCGGTGTGGAGCGACGGCCGGGAGATCGGGGCCGCCGACTTCGCCGCGCAGTGGCGGGCCCTGTCCGGCAAGGACGCCGCCTACTGGACCGCCAGGAACGCCGGCTACGAACGGATCGAGAAGATCGAACGCGGGGACAACGACCTGGAGGTCCGCGTCACCTTCGCCCGCCCGTACGCCGACTGGAAGTCGCTGTTCTCGCCGCTGTACCCGAAGCAGGTGATGGGCGCCCCCGACTCCTTCAACGACGGCGCCCGCAAGAAGCTCAAGGTCACCGCCGGGCCGTTCGCGCTGAAGGAGGTCGACCGCAAGGGCGGCGAGGTCACGCTCGTCCGCAACCCCCGCTGGTGGGGACGGACGCCCAAGCTCTCCGAACTGGTCCTGCGCGCCGTACCGCGGGCCGAGCGCGCCGAGGCGCTGGCCGAGGACAAGGTCGACATCGCCGAGATCGACTCGGCGCAGGCCGAGCGGATCACGCTCGCCTCCCGTGACCGGAAGAAGAAGGCGCAGGGTGCCGGGCCGCCGCTCTCGGGCAGCGGCACCCTGAGCCGGGAGGGCGCCCTCGGCCCCGAGTCCGGGCTGACCCCCGCGAAGTCGCTGCGGTCCTGGGCCGTCGCCCACGGCTCGGACGAGAAGGCCGCGGACGACGAGATCGGTGCCCGCAAGAAGCGGCGCGCGGAGATCGCCGAGTACACCGCCCAGCAGTCCGCCCTGCGCGGCTTCGCGGTCCGCCGCTCCCTGGAGCCCGCCTTCACCCAGCTCGCGCTGAACGGCTCCGAGGGCCCTCTCGCCGACGAGCGGGTCCGCCGCGCCGTGGCCCGCGCGATCGACCGCGAGAAGCTCGCCGCCCTCGTCCTGGAACCGCTCGGCCTGCCCGCCGAGCCCGTCGGCAGCCACCTCGCCCTCGCCGGCCAGGCCGCCTACGCCGACAACAGCGGCGCCCTCGGCGACCAGGACGCCGACGAGGCACGGGCCCTCCTCGCCGACGCCGGCTGGGAACAGGGCGGCCCCCTCGAACCAGCCGAGCCCCTTCGGGAGAGCAAGAAGGCGGCCGGTGCGGAAGGGGAGAAGACCGGCAAGAAGGACGCCTCCGGCTCCGACAAGCCCGGCAGGAAGGACGCCTCCGACTCCGGCAAGCCCCGCTCCGACCGGGACGAGAGCACATACGTCGTCGGCGGGGACGACAAGCCGTACGACGCCGACGGGAACCAGAACCTCGCCCAGGACGGCAAGCAGTTCAAGCCGGGGGGCGCGCCCGGCGCGTACGCCCCGCAGGGCACCCGGGCGCCCGCCGCGGCCGCGCGCGGGCCGCTCGCCAAGAACGGCAAGCTGCTGACGCTGCGGTTCGTGCTGCCGTCGGGACCGGGGACGGAGTCGCTGCGGGCCGTCGGCGGGCGGATCGCGGTGATGCTGGAGCGCGTCGGGATCCGGACGGAGATCACGAAGGTCGCCGACGAGAGCTATTTCAAGGACCACATCGCGAACGGGCAGTACGACCTCGCGCTGTACTCCTGGCCGACCTCCGCGTACCCCGCGACCGACGCCCGGCCGATCTACGCCAAGCCGGTGCCGGCGGCCGATGGCTCGCTGAACGTCGAGCAGAACTACACCCGGGTCGGCACGGACCGGGTCGACCAGTTGTTCGACCAGGCGGTGTCCACGCTCGACGAGTCCAGGACGCGCTCGCTGATCCGCAAGGCGGACGCCCGGATCTGGGCCGCCGCCGGGTCCATCCCCCTCTACCAGCGCCCCCAGCTCGTCGCCGCCCGCACCACCCTCGCGAACGCGGGAGCCTTCGGCTTCCAGACCCCGGTCTACGAGGACATGGGCTTCCTGAAGGCGGGCACGAAGGGTGCGAAGGGGGTGAAGGTGTCGGCGAGTCCGGCGTCGCGCTGACGGCGCGCGAAAACTGCGACGGCCGGACCCCAGAAGAGTCCGGCCGTCCTCGCCATCCATGGCGCATGGGCACGCAGGATTAGCAGTACCCGTTCTTAGCGGCTCGCTTGATGGTGCCCGCCTTCGGCTTCTCGGTGCACTTGACGGCGCCCTCGGCCTGGACGCTCCAGCTCGTGGCTTTGCCGCTGCCCTTCTTTCCGAACCCGGTGCCGCGCGCGTTGCAGGTCTTGGCCTCCCAGTAGCCGGAGGCCTTCTTGACCCCGCTGAAGACGACATACGTCCCCGGCTTCTTGAAGTTGAAGGTGACCGACTCGCTCTTCTCGCTGGTCTTCTCGCCCGCCTTGCTGAGCGTCCCCTCGACATGGGCGTCCATGCTGGAGATCACCCAGCTCGCCGAGTAGTTGGCACCGGCCGTGACCGAGCGGCCTGAACTGACCGTATTGCGGTAGACGGCGGACTTTGTGTAGGAGCCCGTGGAGTCCTTGGCGATGTTGATCTGCTTCGCATGGGTGACCACCCACCTCTTGCTCAACTGGATCCACTTGGCGCTCTTGTGTCCGGGTTCACACTTGGTGGGCGCTGCGCCAGCCGTCGATACCGGTCCGAGCACGACGGTGGCCGCTGCAATACCAGTGGCCACGGCCATCGACATCATTTTCCTGCTCACAGGTACCCCCGTCTGCTGGTTGTCCCCGTCTCGTTGACGGGGAATCGTCAAATTACACAGATGTCATCGGGGACCGAATTGAATTGAGGTAGATCTGAGGGAAAGGCGGCCTTCGGTGCGACCCAGCGAGCCCCCCACCCCGACGGCCCCGTACCATGGGGTGAGGCCGTGGCGTGTCCAGCCCGGCAGGGTCCGCGCGACAGATGTCAGCACAGATGTCGGCGCAGGCCGTCCTCACACTCCGGGAGAAGCGCCTCACTATGGCCACGCGCCACGACATCCGCAACGTTGCCATCGTCGCCCACGTCGACCATGGCAAGACCACTCTGGTCGACGCCATGCTCAAGCAGGCCGGTGCCTTCGCCGCGCACGCCGCCGAGTCGCTCGACGACCGCATGATGGACTCGAACGACCTGGAGCGTGAGAAGGGCATCACGATCCTCGCCAAGAACACGGCGGTGAAGTACCACCCGAAGGATGGCGGCGACGTCATCACCATCAACATCATCGACACCCCCGGCCACGCCGACTTCGGCGGCGAGGTCGAGCGCGGTCTGTCGATGGTCGACGCGGTGGTCCTGCTCGTCGACGCCTCCGAGGGCCCGCTGCCGCAGACCCGCTTCGTGCTCCGCAAGGCGCTCCAGCAGCGCCTGCCGGTCATCCTGTGCATCAACAAGACGGACCGCGCGGACTCGCGCATCGACGAGGTCGTCAACGAGACCTACGACCTCTTCCTCGACCTCGACGCCGACGAGGACCAGATCGAGTTCCCCATCGTCTACGCGTGTGCGCGTGACGGTGTCGCCTCGCTGACCAAGCCGGAGGACGGCACCGTCCCGGCCGACAGCAACAGCCTGGAGCCGTTCTTCTCCACGATCCTGTCGCACGTCCCGGCCCCGTCGTACGACGAGGAGGCCCCCCTCCAGGCGCACGTCACCAACCTGGACGCCGACAACTTCCTCGGCCGTATCGCGCTGCTCCGCGTCGAGCAGGGCGAGCTGCGCAAGGGCCAGACCGTCACGTGGATCAAGCGCGACGGTTCCATGTCCAACGTGCGCATCACCGAGCTGCTGATGACCGAGGCGCTCACCCGCAAGCCCGCCGAGGTGGCCGGCCCGGGCGACATCTGCGCCGTCGCCGGTATCTCGGACATCATGATCGGCGAGACCCTCGCCGACCCCGAGAACCCGATCCCGCTGCCGCTGATCACGGTCGACGAGCCGGCGATCTCCATGACCATCGGCACGAACACCTCGCCGCTGGTCGGCCGCGGCGGCACCGGCAAGGGCGCCGACAACAAGGCCGCGGTCAAGGACCGCAAGGTGACCGCCCGCCAGGTCAAGGACCGCCTCGACCGCGAGCTGGTCGGTAACGTCTCCCTCCGCGTGCTCGACACCGAGCGCCCGGACGCCTGGGAGGTCCAGGGCCGTGGTGAGCTGGCGCTCGCCATCCTGGTCGAGCAGATGCGCCGCGAGGGCTTCGAGCTGACCATCGGCAAGCCCCAGGTCGTCACCAAGGAGGTCGACGGCAAGGTCTACGAGCCCGTCGAGCGCATGACGATCGACGTGCCCGAGGAGCACATGGGCGCGGTCACGCAGCTCATGGGTGTCCGCAAGGGCCGGATGGACAACATGTCGAACCACGGCTCCGGCTGGGTCCGCATGGAGTTCGTCGTCCCGTCCCGCGGCCTCATCGGCTTCCGGACCGAGTTCCTGACGCAGACCCGCGGCACGGGCATCGGGCACTCCATCCACGAGGGCCACGAGCCCTGGTTCGGCGCGCTCCAGACCCGTAACAACGGCTCGCTGGTCGCCGACCGCTCCGGTGCCGTCACCGCGTTCGCGATGACGAACCTCCAGGAGCGCGGTGTGCTCTTCACCGACCCCGGCACCGAGGTCTACGAGGGCATGATCGTCGGTGAGAACTCGCGCTCCGACGACATGGACGTGAACATCACCAAGGAGAAGAAGCTCACGAACATGCGGTCCTCGTCGGCCGACTCGTTCGAGGCCATCGTCCCGCCGCGCAAGCTCTCCCTGGAGCAGTCCCTGGAGTTCTGCCGCGACGACGAGTGCGTCGAGGTGACCCCGGAGGCCGTGCGCATCCGCAAGGTCAACCTGGACGCCCGCGAGCGCGCCCGCGCCGCGAGCCGCGCCAAGCACGGCTGACGTTCCGTCACTTTCCGTCTGTGAAGCCCCGGTTCTCCTTCTTCTGGAGAACCGGGCTTCCGGCCTGCCCGCACGGCGGGCAGGTGTCGTGGGGATACCGGGGCTTCCGGGAAGCGTGTGAAGGGCCTGTGGGGGAGGCCGGCGGTTCGTCGCCGGATGTCCGATCGGCTGTCTGAGAGCTGTGAACCGCTGTTCGGATATCGGTGTTGCAGCGATCAAGTTTCGGACATGTAAACAAAAATCGTACCCTGAATGTCCGCTTCGCCGTTTTCCGTTGTGAGCTGTCAAGCGCGACCAGGTGTCAATCTTTGCAATTTTTGCTCAAAATATGGACGGTAGGGAGATCCCTATGCCTTCCGCCCTTGACGCGCGTTGACCCGTTTGGCGAAAGTTCCCCCAAACCACAGAACCTGCCGGTATCTGTGCTGCGCTCAACTCTCCAACCCCCCGGGGGAAGAACAGACATGACCAGTCCAACCAAGGCCGAGGGCTCCGGGTCCGCGGTCGCCTTGGACCCCGAGCTGGCACCGACCAGCGAGAAGGTCGAGCCCAAGAAGCTCGAAGGCCGTTCCCCCGGCCAGCTGATGTGGCAGCGCTTCCGGCGCGACCGTACCGGCATGATCTGCGCCGGGGTAGTGATTTTCTACTTCGTGCTCGCGCTGCTCGCGCCGCTCGTCACCATGCTCAGCGGCACGAACCCGTACACGCTGTACGGGCAGGACCCCACGTACGTGGATGTCAACCCGGTGCTCGACGACTTCGGCCTGCCGCTCGGCTACTTCGGCGGCCTCTCCGGGGACCACTGGTTTGGTGTCGAGCCGCAGTACGGCCGTGACCTGTTCGCCATGCTGATGTACGGCATGCGTACCTCGCTGTACATGGCGCTTGGTGTCACCGTGCTGCTGATGATCACGGGTGTCGTCATCGGTCTGATCGGTGGCTACTTCGGTGGTCGCACGGACTACTGGATCGGGCGCGTCACGGATTTCTTCCTCGCCTTCCCGCAACAGCTGTTCTTCATCGCCTTCATGCCCGTGGTGACCGCGTTCTTCGTGGACCCGCAGGAAGAGACCCCCACCTACTTCCGGGCCGTGGCGATCCTGATCGTGCTCTGGCTGCTGGGCTGGATGGGTATGGCTCGACTGGTCCGTTCGACGGTGCTGTCACTGCGTGAGCGGGAGTTCGTGGAGGCCGCGAAGGTCTCCGGCGCCTCGCCCTGGCGGATCGTCCGCAAGGAGATCCTGCCGAACGTGGTTTCGCCGATCTTGGTGCAGTTCACGTATCAACTGCCCAGCACGATCCTCACCATCGCGTTCCTCTCCTTCGCCGGCGTCGGCTTCGTCGAGCCCACCCCGGACTGGGGACGGCTCTTCGCCGCCGGTGCCAAGTACGCCGAGCAGGACCCGGCGTTCATGTTCTTCCCGGGTGTGGCGCTTGTGATCTTCATCCTCTGCTTCAACCTTCTCGGCGACTCCGTCCGGGATGCCTTCGACCCCAAGTCCGGGCGCTGAACGTCCATTGGTGGGGGGTGACTGCCGCCCCCGCGTCGGCCTACCAGCCGCGTCAGGCAGTACTCATGGATAACAACCGACAGGTAGGTGCTTACGCCACATGAAGTCCTTCAACTCGCGCAGAGCTCGCGCCATAGTGGTCGCCCTCGCGGCCGGCTCCCTTGTGCTCACGGCGTGCTCTGAGAACAAGGGCAACAACTCGGGGAACGACTCCAAGAAGGACCAGAAGGAGGCGGCTGTTCAGTCGAAGGCCGTCACCTACGCCGACGCGGCCGCGTCGGAGGGTCCCGCCGCTCCGGTGGCCGGCGCGAAGAGCGGCGGCACGGTCGAGGTGTACCAGGAGGCGGGCCTCTCGCACCTGGACTCGGGGCAGATCTACGTCTCCGACGGTGGTCAGGTCGCCAACCTGATCTATCGCGGGCTGACCAACTTCCAGGAGGACGACAAGGGCAACATGTCCGTCGTCGGTGACATCGCCACCGACTCCGGTCAGTCCTCCGACGGCGGCAAGACCTGGACGTACAAGCTCAAGGACGGCATCAAGGACCAGAACGGCAACGAGATCACCTCGGCCGACGTCCGCCACACCGTCGAGCGCATGTACGCCGAGTTCATCTTCGACGGCCCGAACTACCTCCAGACCTGGCTGAGTGGCCCGAAGTACCGCGAGGCGCTGCCGGACGGTGGCTTCGGCAAGAAGCACCTGCCGGACTCCGTCCTTGAGACCCCGGACGACAAGACGGTCATCTTCCACTTCGACACGGCGCGTCCGGACCTGCCGCAGACGCTGGCCATGTCGGGCTACTCCATCGTCCCGGAGAAGACCGACACGAAGGAGAAGTACGACAAGGCCCCGGTCTCTCTCGGCCCGTACAAGATCTCCGAGTACAAGGTCGGCAAGACCCTCAAGCTGGTCAAGAACGACCAGTGGGACGAGAAGACCGACCCGGTGCGCCACCAGTACGTGGACGGCTGGAACTTCGACTTCGGTGTCACCGAGTCGACCCAGACCAAGCGTCTGATCGCCGACCAGGGTGCGTCTAAGAACGCCATCCAGTTCACCGGCAGTGTCGAGTCCACCCAGATCCAGGACGTCATCACCGACCCGGCCGTCAACAAGCGGACGATCAAGGGCTACCAGCCCTACGTCATGGTGCTGAACTTCAACCTGGATCGGGTCAAGAACAAGAAGGTCCGTGACGCGGTCACCTACGCAGTGAACTCCAAGTCGCTGATCGCGGGTGAGGGCGGCGCCTACGGTGGCGACCCGGCCCCGAACCTGTTCGCCCCGACCCTGCCGGGCTACGAGGCCAAGTACGACCCGTACGGCCGTCTGAAGACGCCGTCCGGCAACATCGAGAAGGCCAAGGAACTCCTGAAGGACGTCCCGGCCTCCGAGAAGAAGCTGGTCTTCGCCTACCGCAACACCGAGAACGAGCAGAAGCGCAAGGTTGCTCTTGAGGACGCGCTGTCCAAGGTAGGCATCGAGGTCGTCGGCAAGGAGATCGACGCCGCGAGCTTCTACGAGCAGATCGGCAAGATCAAGAACCCGTACGACATCTACGTGACCGGGTGGGGCCAGGACTGGCCGTCCGCGGGCACCGTCGTCACGCCGATCTACGACGGTGACCAGATCGCCGACGGTTCGCCGAACTACTCGCACGTGAACGACCCGAAGGTCCAGGAGCTGATCAAGAAGGCTCTCAGCGAGGAGCCGACCGCGGCCCAGAAGACCTGGCAGGAGGCGCACCACTACATCCTGGAGAAGATCAACCCGGCTGCTCCGCTGTGGTACGCCAAGCAGTTCCAGCTCTACGGTTCGAACATCGGCGGTGCCCGCTACAGCACCGAGTCGAGCTACATCGACGTCAACAACCTGTTCCTGAAGTCGTAACTCTCTACGGCTGATCGCGGGGGTGCGCACCAGGCGGAGCGCACTCCCGCGGTTCCGTGAAACCGTCCACCCTCTCTGAAGAGAGCAGCCTCCCCGCCATGCTTCAGTTCATCATCCGGCGCCTGGCCGGTGCCGTCGTCACCTTGTTCCTCATCGGCGCCGTCACGTTCTTCCTCTTCGTCGCCGGGCCGTCCGACTACGCCTCTCTGGCCTGTGGCAGGGACTGCTCCCCGACGAGAATCGCGGACATCCGCGAGGCACTTGGCCTCAATCTGCCGGTCGCGACCCAGTTCTGGCAGTTCATGTCCGGCATCGTGATGGGCCGTGACTTCCCGGACGGTCACTGCGCCGCCCCCTGCCTCGGTCAGTCGTTTTACTCGGGCGACATGGTCTGGGACACGATCATGGACCGTTTCCCGACGACCCTGACGCTGACCGCGGGTGGCGCGATCTGCTTCCTGATCTTCGGCGTGGGCGCCGGCATGATCTCCGCCTACCGGCGCGGCTCGACGCTCGACAAGTTCGCCACGGGCACATCGATGGTGCTCAGCTCCTTCCAGATCTACTTTCTCGGCCCGATCGCGCTGACGGTGCTCGTCTACAGCACGGGCTGGATGGAGGACCCGAAGTACGTCCCGATCTCTGAGGACCCGGTCGCCTGGTTCGTCGGCATGTCCATTCCGGTCGTCGTGATGGCCACCATCTTCACCGCGCAATACACACGTATGGCTCGCGCTTCGATGATCGAGCAGCTCGCGGAGGAGCATGTCCGCACCGCCCGGGCCAAGGGCATGTCGAAGAAGTTCGTCTTCTTCCGCTACGCCTGGCGCGGTTCGCTCATCCCGATCGTCACTGTCCTGGGCATCGACATCAGCGCCATGCTCGGCGGCGCCGTCGTCACGGAGATCACCTTCTCCCTCCAGGGCATCGGCCGTCTGGCAGTGAACGGTGCCCAGACCAAGGACCTTCCCCTGACGATGGGCGTCATGATGTTCGGTGCCTTCTTCATCCTCATCGTGAACATCCTCACCGACATCGCGTACGCCTGGATCGACCCGCGCGTCCGGCTCTCCTAGGAAGAACGAACCACCGTGACCACACTGACCAAGACCGAGGACGCACCGGCCCCGACCGGGCCCGAGAGCTTCCTCTCGGTCCGTGACCTGCGGGTGCAGTTCTCCACCGAGGACGGCATCGTCAAGGCCGTCGACGGCCTCTCCTTCGACGTCGAACGCGGCAAGACCCTGGGCATCGTGGGTGAGTCCGGCTCCGGCAAGTCCGTCACCAACCTGACGATCCTGGGTCTGCACAACCCACGCACCAGCACCGTCGACGGTGAGATCCTCTTCGACGGCAAGGAACTCGTCACCGCCACCGAGAAGGAGCTGGAGCAGCTCCGCGGCAACAAGATGGCGATGATCTTCCAGGACCCGCTGACGGCCCTGTCGCCGTACTACACGGTGGGCCGGCAGCTGTCCGAGCCGTTCATGAAGCACCGCGGTGCCTCCAAGAAGGAGGCCAAGGACCGGGCCGTCCAGATGCTGGAGAAGGTCGGCATCCCGCAGCCCAAGGTGCGCTTCGACGACTACCCGCACCAGTTCTCCGGCGGTATGCGCCAGCGCGCGATGATCGCGATGGCGCTGATGTGCGACCCAGACCTGCTGATCGCCGATGAGCCGACGACGGCCCTCGACGTGACTGTGCAGGCGCAGATCCTGGACCTCCTCAAGGACCTCCAGCAGGAGTTCGGCTCCGCGATCATCTTTATCACCCACGACCTCGGTGTCATCTCAAACATGGCCGACGACCTGCTGGTGATGTATGCGGGCCGAGCCGTGGAGCGGGGCAGCGTCAAGGAAGTGCTGCGTACGCCCAAGCATCCGTACACGTGGGGTCTGCTGAGCTCGATGCCGCGCCTCGACGGTGACATCCACGAGATGCTGACGCCGATCCCCGGCTCTCCGCCCTCGCTGCTCAACCCGCCCACCGGCTGCCCCTTCCATCCGCGGTGCGCGTTCACCGGCGAGGTCACCGGCACACAGTGCACCGACGCACGGCCCCCGCTGGGCGAGGGTCGCGCATCCGCGTGCCACCTGACCGCGGAACAGAAGCAGACCATCTTCATCGACAAGATCCAGCCCCGGCTGCGCTAGGGAGAACCGAGATCATGAGCGACAACCTCACCCTCCCCGCACAGCAGGGCTCCACCGACTCCGTGAGGGAAACCCTCCTGGAGGTACAGGGCCTGACCAAGCACTTTCCCATCTACGGCGGCTTCCCGATCAAACGCAAGGTGGGCGCCGTACAGGCGGTCGACGGCGTAGATCTGACCGTCGGCGTCGGCGAGAGTGTCGGCCTGGTGGGCGAGTCGGGCTGCGGCAAGTCCACGACGGGCCGGCTGATCACGCGTCTGCTGGAGCCGACTGCCGGGAAGATCACGTACGCGGGTCAGGACATCACGCACGCCTCGCGCCGGCAGATGGCTCCGGTGCGGTCCGAGATCCAGATGATCTTCCAGGACCCCTACTCCTCGCTCAACCCGCGCCAGACGGTCGGCACGATCATCAAGTCGCCGATGGAGGTCAACGGGATCGAGCCGGCGGGCGGTCAGGAGAAGAAGGTCCGCGAGCTGCTGGAGCTGGTGGGTCTCAACCCCGAGCACTACAACCGCTTCCCGCACGAGTTCTCCGGCGGTCAGCGTCAGCGCATCGGGGTTGCCCGCGCTCTCGCCCTGAACCCGAAGCTGATCGTGGCGGACGAGCCGGTCTCGGCGCTGGACGTGTCGATCCAGGCGCAGGTCGTGAACCTGCTCCAGAAGGTCCAGGACGAACTGGGCATCGCATTCCTGTTCATCGCCCACGACCTCGCCATCGTCCGGCACTTCTCGCAGCGGGTGGCCGTGATGTACCTCGGCAAGATCGTCGAGGTCGGCGACCGGGACTCGATCTACAACCGGCCCCGCCACCCCTACACCCACGCACTCCTCTCCGCTGTCCCCGAGGTCGAGATCGCCGAGGAGGGCCAGGACAAGGAGCGGATCCGGCTCTTCGGGGACGTGCCCTCGCCGATCTCGCCTCCGTCCGGCTGCCGCTTCCGCACGCGTTGCTGGAAGGCGCAGGACAAGTGCGCCAGCGAGGAGCCCCCGCTGGTCCAGATCTCCGGCAACCGCGATGGCCACCTGACGGCCTGCCACTTCCCGGAGGAGCCGACGACGGAGGCACGCGGCGAGGACGTCGTGCTGGACCCGGCGCTGAAGGCGTTGGAGAAGGACGCTGAGACCGAGAGGGATGTCCGTAAGGACTGATGGGCGGGATGCTGGGTGATCCCAGGGGTGCAGGTAAGGGCCTGCACCCCTGGGATCACCCCTAGTCTTGAATAGGCCCAATGTCCCCGACGCTCTGAAGCTGTCATCTCTCTACGGCATCGAGGGCTTCGATGCACCATTTGCTCTTCATCGGGGTGGTGCCGCCGACAGGGATTTGGCGCGGTCGATTTATTTGGGAAGCCAGTGAGGAGCTGTCTGCATCAACCTGAACTTAATCAGCGGTTGTACGTGTACCAGCCGACGAGACGCGGTGTGAGTACCGTCGACTTGACCTTCGTTCCCTTGGTGCAGTTCGCGTAGATGTACTGGCTGTAGCCCTTGATCTTCAGGCGATAGGCTCCGTAGCGCGCATAGCTGGTCTTTTTGGGCGGCGTCTTCACCCTGATCTGGTTTCCGATCCTGACCCTGAGCTTGGCGGAAACTTCTACGCCGTATTCATGCTCCACCTCGGCCACTACTGCGGAGGCCTTGGCCTTGAGCTTGCCGCTCACGGTGATGCCGACTTCGCCTTCCGTCTCAGAAGTGAAGACCGAAGTCATGGTCTTCGCACCGCCGTTGTAGTTGGCCAATGTGACTCCGATGCCCTTGTGGATTCCCTTCCCCTGTGCTCTCACGGACTTCTTCGTAGAAGTGGCTACGTACCGGTAGCCCGGCTCGCACGGTTTGGCGAAGGGCCCATGGTCCTTCGCTGCCGCGGGACTGGCCCCGCCCAGCACGCCGACAGCGAGGGCCGGGGCGAGTAGCAGCGATACGACTTTGGAAGTGCGCATGGTGAAACTCCTTGGCGGGTGGCGAATGTTGGTCGGCTGACTGTCCGATGCTCGGCTCAACTGTGCTGAGCATGTCAGTCAGTTGAGTGGTAAGCACGGTATTACTCTGAGTTCTGAGCAACATCTGAGGTTCGGCGCCATAGCCTTGCTGCGTCGCGGATCAGGTACCCCGGGAGCCCGAGTCGGGATTCCTGAAAGCTGGCGAACGGGTGCAAGATGGCTGGACATGTGTCGGCGCATGCCGTTCTCTCCAGCGTGGACTGAGTGCTGATCGATACCGTCGACGCGCAAGGGCGGCCCTGGACGCGGACGCTGGAATCCGGGCCTGGCCGGCGTCTGCCGTCATCATCGGACCGCCCACCGTCCAGTTCGGCGGGTTTCCACTCGTCGTGATCTGTACGTCTCGTCGGACGACGTCTCCGCGGGTACTGTCGCCCGAGGGCTGTCCTGACCGCCATCCCTCCTCGGCGTGCCTGCTGCAGGTGCCCTCCTCTCGGCCCGAGTGAACTCTGGTGCGTATAACCGTGGTTGGAGCAACGGGCGGTGCCGCGGCATACGCCGCGCGCACGGCACACCGGGAACGTACGACCCACTCGACGTCATGGAGACATCAGTTGAGCCAGAGTCATCCCAGCATCCACAGCGTCACCTTCGACTGCACCGGCGACCCCTACGACGTCGCCCTCTTCTGGAGCGAACTGCTCGGCCGACCCCTCGCCGACGACGACAAGCCCGGTGACCCGGAGGCGCTGATCGCCGATCCGGCCGGTGGGCCGCGGTTGCTGTTCGTGCGGGTGCCCGAGGGCAAGTCGGCGAAGAACCGAATCCACTTCGACCTCAAGCCCCACGGCCGCACCCGCGCCGAGGAGGTCGAGCGGGCGCTCGGGCTGGGCGCCCGGGTGATCGCCGACCACACCCGCCCCGACGGCGGCGGCTGGGTGCTCATGGCCGACCCCGAGGGCAACGAGTTCTGCGTGGAGCGGGGGGAGTTGGGCTGACGGGGCAGGCCGGGCCGGCTCGCGCCGAGCCCGGCCCGGCCCGGCCCGGCCCGCTCCGGCCTACGCCAGCCGCACCCGCGGATCGATCAGCGCGTACACCGCGTCCACCACGATGTTCGCGACCACGATCGCGGCCGCGGCGACCAGGACCACTCCGAGGAGCAGGGGGAGGTCGTTGTCGCGGACCGCCTTGATGGAGAGGGCGCCGATGCCGTGCAGGCCGAAGGTCTCCTCGGTGATGATCGCGCCGCCGAGCAGGTAGCCGATGTCGAGGCCGAGGATGGTGACGATGGGGCCCATGGCGCCGCGCCAGGCGTAGCGGAAGAAGACCGTGGACCGGGGCATGCCCTTGGCGCGGGCCGTGCGGACGTAGTCCTCGGCGAGGGTCTCGACCAGCTGGGAGCGGGTCATCCGCGTGTAGTTGGCGGTGAAGATGATCGCCAGGACCAGCCAGGGGAGGAGCAGGCCCTTGAACCAGCTCAGCGGGTCCTGCGAGAAGCCGACGGCGTCCGAGGGGCGGGGCAGCAGGCCCCACTGGTCGGAGAGGTAGTACATCGCCACCACCCCGACGATGTAGATCTGGAGCGAGGAGCCCACCAGGGACGCCGAGGACGCGATCTTGTCCAGGGCGCGGCCCTGCGCCACCGCCGCGATCATGCCCGTGCCCACGCCGAAGACGACGAACACGACCGTGCTGCCGAGCGCGAGCGAGAGCGTGGTGGGGAAGCGGTCGGTGATCAGGCCGAGGACCGGCTCGTGGTTGGTGAAGGAGTAGCCCAGGCAGGGGGCCGGGCAGCGGCCGAGCCCGGCGTAGTCCCGGCCGGCGAACACCCCCACGAGCCAGTGCCAGTACTGGACGGGCAGCGGATCGGCGATGCCGAGGTTGTGCCGGACCAGGGCGAGCGTCTGCGGGGTGCACAGCTTGCCGCAGGCGGCGCGGGCGGGGTCGCGCGGGGCGACGTAGAAGAGGAGGAAGGTGATGGCGCTGATGATCAGGAGGATCAGCAGCGCGCTCAGTGTCCTGCGGGCGACGAAGCGGAGCATGGCGGTTCGGGTCCCGGTCCGGCTCAGGCCTTGGCGTACAGCTTGTGGAGGAGGAACGCCGAGAACAGCGGGTCGAACTGGGCGCCGCCCACCTTGGAGCCGTACAGGTAGTAGCGCCGCTGGTAGGTCTCCGGGATGATCGGCGCCTCCTTGGCCATGATCGACTTGTCCAGCGCCGCCCAGGCCGCGTTCTCCTTCGTGGTGTCGGTGATGGTCGCGTCCTTCTTGATGGCCGCGTTGACCCAGCCCACGTTCAGCTGGGAGACGTTGGGGGCGTTGTTGGCGATGGTGGTGCCGTCGAAGAGCGGCTGGATGAGGGTGTAGGCGGCAGGCCAGTCCGGCGACCAGCCGTACCACATCACGTCGAACTGGTTGTCGATCTGGCCGACCTGGTCGTAGTAGCTCGTCGACTCCACGGGCTTGACGACCGGGTCGAAGCCCGCTTCCTTCAGGGCGTTCGCGATAACGACCTTGGTCTTCTCGTAGGCGTCGTTGCCGCCCTGCGGATAGGTGTAGACGATCTTCTGGCCGAGCTTGCCGGCCTCCTTCAGCAGGGACTTCGCCTTCGCCGTGTCACCGCGGGGGTTCTTCAGCTTCCCGTAGACGTCGAACTTCACCCGCCCGGCGATGTCCGGGCTGAGGATGGTGGTCGCGTAGTCGCCGGCCGAGGGGCCGCCGTAGATGGAGCGGATCTGCTCCAGCGGCCAGGCGTAGTTGAGGGCCTGACGGACCCGGACGTCCTTGATGCGGTGGCAGTTGATGGCGTAGTAGTACAGGCCGGTCAGCAGGCCGTCGATGGTGCGGGACTCCAGGGCGGAGTCGCTGATCACCTTCTGGATGCGCTCGGCCGGCACGCCGCTGTAGGCCATGACCGCGTACCGATCGGTCCCCGAGTCCGCGATCAGCCGGTCGGTGGCGGGCAGGGCCTCGGGGCCGAACTCGAAGACGACGGAGTCCGGGTAGGCGTTGCGGATCGGGTCCGTCGCCGGGTCCCAGTGGGTGTTGCGCACCAGGGTCATGGACTTGTCCACGGAGTGCTGCCTGATGCGGTACGGGCCGCAGGAGACGGGGTCCTTGTCGTACTTCTCCTTGCTGTCGTGCGCGACCGGCACCGCGCCGTAGGAGTGCATCGCCAGCGCCCAGTTGAGGTCGGGACGGGCCGTCTTGAGATGGAAGGTGATGGTCCTCTTCGCGGTGTCCGTGACGACCGAGGAGAGGTGCTTTCCGCTGTACGGGCCCTTGTAGACCGACCGGAAGTCGTTCGAACCGGTGAGCCAGGTCTGGACGTAGGTCGCGCCCTCGGTGGTGAAGCTCGCGAAGCCGCGTTCGATGCCGTGGCGGACGTCGTCGACGGTCAGCTCGCTGCCGTCCTCCCACTTCAGGCCGTCCTTGAGGGTGAACGTCCAGGTCTTCCCGCCGTCCGTCATGGTGCCGGTGTCCGTGGCGAGGTCGCCGACGAGTTTCATCGAGCCGTTCGCGGCGATCTTGTAGCCGGTGAGACAGCGGACGTAGAGGTTCGCGACCGTGGAGTTCCAGGCGAAGTAGATCCGCTGCGGGTCCAGGTGGGAGAAGTCGTCCGGGCCGATCGGGCGGATCGTGCCGCCCTTGCGCGCGCCCGGGACCGCGGGCGCGGGGCCGGTGGAGTCCGCCGCGGTGCCCACGGTGACCTTGGCGTACGTGGCGGCGGAGCCGGAGGCCGCGCCGCCGCCCGCCGTACCGCCCCCGCCTCCGCTGCTGCACGCACTGAGGACGAGGGCGCCGCCGGCCGTCGCGACCGAGCTTGCGATGACGAAGTTCCTGCGGGAGATCGACATGGGTGTCCTGCCTGAATCAGGGAGAAGGAGTGTGCTGCGAAGGGGGCTCAGCGTCTGGTCTTCGGGTCGAGCGCGTCGCGGACCGAGTCGCCGAGGAGGTTGAAGGCGATCACGAAGATCACCATCGAGAGGCCGGGGAAGAGCATGTACGTGATGTCGCTCTGGTAGACCTGCGCGCCGCGCTGGATCATCACGCCCCAGTCGGGGGTGGGGTCGCTGAGGCCGACGCCGAGGAAGGCGAGCGCCGCCTCCGTGGTGACGTACATGGGCAGCGCGAGGGTCGCCTGGATGAGCACCGGGGTCCACAGGTTGGGGAGCAGTTCCCGGAAGACGATCCGGGCCGCCGAGGCGCCGGTGACCTTGGCCGCCTCCACGAACTCCCGCTCGCGCAGGGCCAGTACCTCGCCGCGCAGCAGCCGGGCGATCGGGGCCCAGCCGAACGCGGTCATCACCGAGATCAGGCTCACGACCGTCAGCCAGGTCGGGGTGTTCTCGTCCGGCGAGACCAGGATCGAGATCAGCACCGGCCACATCGCGATGAAGAAGAGGGTGGAGGGGAAGGCCAGCAGGATGTCCACGATCCGGCCCACCAGGTTGTCGACGCGGCCGCCGAGATAGCCGGCCGTCACGCCCACCACGATGCCGAGGCCGGTGACCAGCAGGGTCGTCACCGTGGCGATCAGCAGCGAGTTGCGGATGCCGTAGAGGAGGAGGGTGAAGACGTCCCGCCCGAGCTGCGGTTCGATGCCGAACCAGAAGTCGCCGCTGACCCCGCCGTTGGGCGCGACGGGGAAGCCGAACTGGTTCAGCAGGCCGGGCTGGTTCTGGCCGTACGTCGTGTACGGGTTCTTGCCGTAGAGCCTGGCGATCAGCGGGGCGGCGATCGAGGCGGCGAAGAACAGCAGCACGATGTACGCCGAGACGGTGCCGGCGCGGTCCCTGCGGAAGCGGCGCCAGGCGATGCGGCCGGGGGAGCGGGTGGCTCCGGTTCCGGGCGGGGTGGATGCCGTCTCGAAGGGGGCGGCGGTGAGTGGTGGCGAGGTCCCCATGACGTGACCTTTCAACCGGCTCATGGGGCGGGTCAATGCGTTGCGGGGAGGCTTGACCGGGGGGAGGGGGATTGCCGAACGCGCTCTTACGGGGGCGAACCGTTCTCTTACCGGTTCTTCGGGGTTCTGTAAGGCGCGGGAGGGGGTGGGTGTCTGCGGTGCGTCGGCGGGTGCGGGTCCGGTGGGGCTTCTCGCGCCGTTCCCCGCGCCCCTGAAAGCCCAGGCCCCTGCGGGCCTGAAAAGCGACGGCCCCGCGGGCCTGAAAGCGACGGCCTGCGGGCCTGAAAAGCACGGGGCGCAGCCCCTGCTTTTCAGGGGCGCGGGGAACTGCGCGACCAGCCCCCCACCCGCCCGCACCCGGCAGCGCACCCATACGGCCCCCCAAATGTGCGGTATGCGTGAAACGCGTCGATATTGTCCGGTAACAAGAAGATCGCGCACGTAGGACGAGGAGGCACCCATGCGCGGAGCCACGCACGCTCGATGGATCGCCGGCGCGGCGGCGGTGGCTCTCGCCGCGACCGCCTGCGGGGGCGGGGACGACAGCGGCGGCAGCAGCGGAAGCGGCGACTCCGGTGCCGTGCTCAGCTCCTCGTGGGGCGACCCGCAGAACCCGCTGGAGCCGGCCAACACCAACGAGGTGCAGGGCGGCAAGGTGCTGTCGATGATCTTCCGCGGGCTGAAGCAGT
Source organism: Streptomyces sp. VNUA24 (assembly GCF_029167005.1). Lineage (NCBI taxonomy): Bacteria > Bacillati > Actinomycetota > Actinomycetes > Kitasatosporales > Streptomycetaceae > Streptomyces > Streptomyces sp. VNUA24. Next base: position 4,275,215 of record NZ_CP119143.1, on the reverse strand, counting down.
ACGACCCCAAGACCGGCGAGGCCGAGGACATGCTCGCCGAGAAGATCGAGACGACCGACTCGCAGAACTTCACCATCACGGTCAAGGACGGCTGGACCTTCAGCAACGGCGAGAAGGTGACCGCCAAGTCCTTCGTGGACGCCTGGAACTACGGGGCGAGCCTGAAGAACAACCAGAAGAACGCGTACTTCTTCGAGTACATCCAGGGCTACGACAAGACGCACCCCGACGACGGCAGCAAGCAGACCGCCGACACGCTCTCCGGGCTGAAGGTCACCGACGAGAACACCTTCACGGTCGCGCTCACCCAGAAGTTCTCGACCTTCCCCGACACCCTCGGCTACAACGCCTACGCGCCGCTGCCGCAGTCGTTCTTCACCGACCACGACGCCTGGCTCGCCAAGCCCGTCGGCAACGGCCCGTACGCCGTCGACTCGTACACCAAGGGCTCCCAGCTGTCGGTGCGCAAGTGGGACGACTACCCCGGCGAGGACAAGGCCCAGAACGGCGGTGTGGACCTGAAGGTCTACACCGACAACAACACCGCCTACACCGACCTGATGGCCGGCAACCTCGACCTCGTCGACGACGTCCCCGCCGCCCAGCTGAAGAACGTCAAGGCCGACCTCGGCGACCGGTACATCAACACCCCGGCCGGCATCATCCAGACCCTGTCCTTCCCGTTCTACGACGCGGACTGGAACAAGGAGGGCTCGGAGAAGGTCCGTCAGGGGCTCTCCCGGGCCATCGACCGCGACCAGATCACCGACACCATCTTCCAGAAGACCCGCACCCCCGCCACCGACTGGACCTCCCCGGTCCTCGGCGAGGAGGGCGGCTACAAGAAGGGGCTGTGCGGTGACGCCTGCGAGTACGACGCGGACGCGGCCAAGAAGCTGATCAAGGAGGGCGGGGGCCTCCCCGGCGGCCAGGTCAAGATCACGTACAACGCGGACACCGGCTCCCACAAGCAGTGGGTCGACGCCGTCTGCAACTCCATCAACAACGCCCTCGACAACGACAAGGCGTGCGTCGGCAACCCGGTCGGCACCTTCGCCGACTACCGCAACCAGATCACCCAGCGGAAGATGAGCGGCCCGTTCCGCGCGGGCTGGCAGATGGACTACCCGCTCATCCAGAACTTCCTGCAGCCGCTGTACTACACCAACGCCTCCTCCAACGACGGCAAGTGGTCCAACGCCGACTTCGACAAGCTCGTCGACCAGGCCAACGCCGAGTCGGACACGGCGAAGGCGGTGGAGACGTTCCAGAAGGCCGAGGAGGTCGTGCGGGACAACATGGCCGCCATCCCGCTCTGGTACCAGAACGGCAGCGCGGGCTACTCGGCACGCCTCTCCGACGTCTCCCTGAACCCGTTCAGCGTGCCGGTCTACGACCAGATCAAGGTCGGCTGATCCTCCGTGGGACGGTACGTCGTCCGGCGCCTGCTCCAGATGATCCCGGTCTTCGTGGGCGCCACCCTCCTGATCTTCCTCATGGTCAACGTGATGGGCGACCCCATCGCGGGCCTCTGCGGCGACCGGGAGTGCGATCCGGCGACGGCCGCCCAGCTGCGCCGCGAGTTCGGCCTCGACAAGCCCGTCTGGCAGCAATACCTGACGTACATGGGGAACGTCTTCACCGGCGACTTCGGCACCGCGTTCAACGGGCAGGAGGTCACCGAGCTGATGGCCTCCGCCTTCCCGGTCACCATCCGGCTGACGATCGTCGCGATCCTCTTCGAGATCGTCGTCGGGGTCTCCCTCGGCGTGGTCACGGGTCTGCGGCGCGGGCGTCCCGTCGACACCGGGGCGCTGGTGGTCACCCTGGTCGTGATCTCCGTCCCCACCTTCGTCACCGGTCTGCTGCTGCAGCTGCTGCTCGGGGTGGAGTGGGGCTGGATCAGCCCCTCGGTCTCCTCCGACGCGCCCTTCGACGAGCTGATCGTTCCCGGGCTGGTCCTCGCCTCGGTCTCCCTGGCGTACGTCACCCGGCTGACCCGGACGTCCATCGCGGAGAACGCCCGCGCCGACTACGTCCGCACCGCCGTCGCCAAGGGACTGCCCCGGCACCGGGTGATCCGCAAGCACCTGCTGCGCAACTCCCTGATCCCCGTGGTCACCTTCATCGGCACGGACATCGGGGCCCTCATGGGCGGTGCGATCGTCACCGAGCGGATCTTCAACATCCACGGCGTCGGCTACCAGCTCTACCAGGGCATCCTCCGCCAGAACACCCAGACCGTCGTCGGCTTCGTGACCGTCCTCGTCCTGGTGTTCCTGCTCGCCAATCTGCTCGTCGACCTCCTCTACGCCGTACTCGACCCGAGGATCCGCTATGCCTGAGCCGCTGCCGGAGGAGCCGCACGTGTCGGGCGGCCAGCGCGCCCCCGAGGGCGGGGCGATCGCCGCGACCGGGCAGGACGGCACCATGGACCTGGCCACCACCGAGGGGGAGACCCTGGAGAAGCGACTGGGCGACGGTCCGGCCGGCGGCCCGGACGACAAGGCCCGCAGCCTCTGGTCCGACGCCTGGCGCGACCTGCGCCGCAACCCCGTCTTCATCATCTCGGCCCTGGTGATCCTCTTCCTGGTCGTCATCTCGCTGTGGCCGTCGCTGATCGCCTCCGGCAACCCGCTCAAGTGCGACCTCTCCAAGGCCCAGGAGGGCGCGCAGCCCGGCCACCCCTTCGGGTACGACGGCCAGGGTTGCGACGTGTACACCCGGACCGTCTACGGGGCGCGGATCTCCATCTCCGTCGGCGTCTGCGCGACGCTCGGGGTCGCGCTGCTCGGGTCGGTGCTCGGCGGGCTCGCCGGGTTCTTCGGCGGCTACTCGGACTCGTTCCTGTCCCGGATCACCGACGTCTTCTTCGCGATCCCGGTGGTGCTCGGCGGCCTGGTGCTGCTCTCCGTGGTCACCAGCAACTCCATCTGGCCGGTGATCGGCTTCATGGTGCTGCTGGGCTGGCCGCAGATCTCCCGCATCGCCCGCGGCTCGGTCATCACCGCCAAACAGAACGACTACGTCCAGGCCGCCCGCGCCCTCGGCGCCTCCAACTCCCGCATGCTGCTGCGGCACATCACCCCGAACGCGGTCGCCCCGGTCATCGTCGTGGCCACCATCGCGCTGGGCACCTACATCGCCCTGGAGGCGACCCTCTCCTACCTGGGCGTCGGCCTGAAACCGCCGAGTGTCTCCTGGGGCATCGACATCTCCGCCGCCTCCCCGTACATCCGCAACGCCCCGCACGCGCTGCTGTGGCCCTCGGGAGCGCTGGCGATCACCGTCCTGGCGTTCATCATGCTCGGCGACGCGGTCCGCGACGCCCTCGACCCGAAGCTGAGGTGAACCGCCGTCATGCTGCTCGAAGTGCGTGATCTGCACGTGGAGTTCCGGACGCGGGACGGGGTCGCCAAGGCGGTCAACGGGGTCGACTACGGGGTGGACGAGGGGCAGACGCTGGCCGTGCTCGGGGAGTCCGGCTCGGGGAAGTCGGTCACCGCGCAGGCGATCATGGGCATCCTCGACATGCCGCCGGGCCGGATCACCGGCGGCGAGATCCTCTTCAAGGGCCAGGACCTGCTGAAGCTCAAGGAGGACGAGCGCCGGAAGATCCGGGGCGCCGAGATGGCGATGATCTTCCAGGACGCGCTGTCCTCCCTCAACCCCGTCCTCTCCGTCGGCGACCAGCTCGGCGAGATGTTCGTCGTCCACCGGGGCATGTCGAAGAAGGACGCCCGTGCCAGGGCCGTGGAGCTGATGGACCGCGTCCGCATCCCGGCCGCCAAGGAACGGGTACGGGACTACCCGCACCAGTTCTCCGGCGGTATGCGCCAGCGCATCATGATCGCCATGGCGCTGGCCCTCGAACCCGCGCTGATCATCGCCGACGAACCGACGACCGCACTCGACGTCACCGTCCAGGCGCAGGTCATGGACCTGCTCGCCGAACTGCAGCGCGAACTGCGGATGGGTCTCGTCCTCATCACCCACGACCTCGGCGTCGTCGCCGACGTCGCCGACCGCATCGCCGTGATGTACGCGGGCCGCATCGTGGAGTCCGCCCCGGTCCACGACATCTACAAGGCCCCGGCCCACCCGTACACCCGGGGCCTGCTCGACTCCATCCCGCGCCTGGACCAGAAGGGCCAGGAGCTGTACGCGATCAAGGGCCTGCCGCCCAACCTGATGAACATTCCGCCCGGCTGCGCCTTCAACCCCCGCTGCCCGATGGCCCGCGACGTGTGCCGCACCGACGTGCCCCCGCTGTACGACGTCGAGCCGGCGGACGGCATCCGGACGAGTGCCTGCCACTTCTGGAGGGAGTGCCTCGATGACCACCACCACGGCTGAGGCCGAACCGATCCTGGAGGTCAGCGGCCTGGTCAAGCACTACCCGCTCACCGAGGGCATCCTCTTCAAGAAGCAGGTCGGCGCCGTGAAGGCCGTCGACGGAGTCGACTTCGCCCTCGGCCGGGGCGAGACCCTCGGCATCGTCGGCGAGTCCGGCTGCGGCAAGTCCACGGTCGCCAAGATGCTGGTCCACCTGGAACGGCCGACCGACGGCTCGATCCGCTACAAGGGCGAGGACGTCACCCAGCTGTCCGGCAAGGCCCTCAAGACCGTCCGCCGCAACATCCAGATGGTGTTCCAGGACCCGTACACCTCCCTCAACCCCCGGATGACCGTGGGCGACATCATCGGGGAGCCGTACGACATCCACCCCGAGGTCGCGCCCAAGGGCGACCGCCGGCGCCGGGTGCAGGAACTCCTCGACGTGGTCGGTCTCAACCCCGAGTACATCAACCGCTATCCGCACCAGTTCTCCGGCGGCCAGCGCCAGCGCATCGGCATCGCCCGCGGGCTGGCGCTGCGCCCCGAGGTCATCGTCGCCGACGAACCCGTCTCCGCCCTCGACGTCTCCGTCCAGGCCCAGGTCGTCAACCTGCTGGACCGGCTCCAGGGCGAGTTCGGACTGAGCTACGTCTTCATCGCGCACGACCTGTCGATCGTGCGGCACATCTCCGACCGGGTCGGCGTGATGTACCTCGGGCGGATCGTCGAGATCGGCCGCGACGCCGAGATCTACGACCACCCGACGCACCCCTACACCCAGGCGCTGCTGTCCGCCGTGCCCGTCCCGGACCCCGAGGCCCGTGAGCACCGGGAGCGGATCATCCTCTTCGGGGACGTGCCCTCGCCGACGAACATCCCCTCCGGCTGCCGTTTCCGCACCCGCTGCTGGAAGGCGCGGGAGCGGTGCGCGCTGGAGGTGCCGCTGCTCGCGGTCCCGGCCGAGTTCCGGCTCACCAGCGGCCCGGCGGCCCACGACTCGGCCTGCCACTTCGCGGAGGAGAAGCAGGTGGTCCCGCCGGAGGGACCGGTGAAAGAAGCGGTGGAGAATCCGACGGACGATCACACGGATGAGGCGGAATAAGCCTACAAATCAGTACCAACCGCGTTAACACGCAGGCAACTCGACCGACCCCGTTCCGATATACGGACGCGGGAATCTACTACGCGTACGGCCGTGCGGGTGCCGTAAACGGGCCGGGGCTCGCCATGTAGCCCCGGCCCGTTGCCGTGCCCGGCCGCCGGACCGGGCCGTGGTGCCTAGGCCGGTCCCAGCGAACGCCTCAGGAAGTCCACCTGGAGCAGCAGCAGGTTCTCCGCCACCTGCTCCTGGGGGGTCATGTGGGTGACCCCGGAGAGCGGCAGGACCTCGTGCGGCCGGCCGGCCGCGAGGAGCGCGGAGGACAGGCGCAGGGCGTGGGCGAAAACCACGTTGTCGTCGGCGGTGCCGTGCACGATCATCAGCGGGCGGTGCGGCTCGGCGGGCGCGGACAGCCCCTCGTCCGTGACCAGTGAACTCCGCGCGTACGCGGCGGCGTCCGCCGTGGGATCGCCCAGATAGCGCTCGGTGTAGTGCGTGTCGTACAGCCGCCAGTCGGTGACCGGGGCGCCCGCGATGCCCGCGTGGAACACGTCCGGGCGGCGCAGCACCGCGAGGGCCGCCAGCCAGCCGCCGTAGGACCAGCCGCGGATCGCCACCCGGGACAGATCCAGCGGATGCGAGGCCGCCAGGTCGTGCAGCGCGTCCACCTGGTCGTCGAGGGAGAGCGTGAAGTCGCCGTCGATCGCCTTCTCCCAGGCGGGGGAGCGGCCGGGGGTGCCGCGTCCGTCGGCGACCACCACCGCGAACCCCTGGTCGGCGAACCACTGCGAGGTGAGGTGCGCGTTGTGGGCGGCGATCACCCGGGGGCCGTGCGGACCGCCGTAGGGGTCCATGAGCACCGGCAGGGGGGTGACCCCGTCGTAGTCCTTCGGCATAAGCAGGGCGCACGGTACGCGGCGTGCGCCCCCCTGTGTGAAGCGCACGCGCGGGGACATACCGGGGTCTTCCGCATAGGACGCCACGGTCGCCACCTGCTTCCCGTCCCGCAGCACCTGGACACGGGTGCCCGCCCGTTCCGGAACGGCCGAGACCAGCACGGTCACACCCCCGGCGCGCACGGCGGAGTGCACGCCGGGCTCCTGCGAGACACGCTCCGTGCCCAGCTCGTTCACGCGGTAGACGTGGATCTCCCCGGTCTCCGGATCGGCCGCCGACGCGCCCGCCGACGCCGAGACCAGGACATCGGCGTCGGCCACGTCCAGCACCGCGCGGACGTGCAACTGCGGTCCCGTCAGGGGTCGTTCGCCGACCGCCAGCACCCGCGCGCCGCCCTCGTCCGCGACACGCACGAGCTGTCCCGACGGACTCCACGAGGGCACCCCGGGGAAAAGATCAAGCCAATGTGGATCTTCGTCGGCGTGCACCATCCGGGTCGCCCCCGTGTCCGGGTCGACGGCCAGGAACACCTGGCTGCGCTGGTCCCGCGCCTGCACCAGGATCAGCGGGGCACCCGCCGCTGACCAGTGCACATGCGCCAGATACGGGTAGCGCGCCCGGTCCCAGACGACCTCCGTGCGGGTCCCGGAGAGGTCGATCACGAAGAGGCGTACGTCCGCGTTGGCGGTCCCGGCGGCCGGGTACGCCACCCGCTGCGGGTCCCGTTCCGGCTGCGCGGGGTCCGAGATCCACCAGCGGCGCACCGGCGTGTCGTCCACGCGCGCCACCAGCAGGCGGTCCGACTCCGGCGACCACCAGAAGCCGCGCGACCGGCCCATCTCCTCGGCCGCGATGAACTCCGCCAGGCCGTGGGTGACGTTCTCCGACTCCTCCTCGGTGAGCGCCACGTCGTCCCCGGCCTCCACGCCGACGACCCGCAGCGCGCCCCGGGCGGCATACGCGACGTACCGGCCGTCGGGGGAGGGGCGGGGATCGATCACCGGGCCGGGAACGGGCAGTTCACGAGCCGTACCGGCCCGCAGCTCGGCCACGAAAAGCCGCCCCGACAAGGCGAAGGAGGCCAACTCCACGGCCGCGTCGGTGGCGTAGCCGACGATCCCGGCGCCGCCCTCGCGCAGCCGCTCACGGCGGGCGCGCTCCTCGGCCGACAACTCCTCCGTGGAGCCGGCGAGCAGCAGACCCGGGTCGGCCGCCACGCGTTCGCCGCCGCCCGGGAGGTCCAGAACCCACAGCTTGCCGGCCCGCTCGGTACCGGACGAGGAGCGCAGGAACACGACACGGGAGCCGTCCGGCGCGACGGAGAAGGCCCGCGGCGCGCCGAGGGTGAAACGTTGTGTCCGGGCGTGTCGGCGGGGAAAGGACTCGGGCTGGGTCGTCATGCTCCGACCATATTGGCCATGCGCCCCCTTGTGCGGCCGTGCGCCGATCGATGCGCGCGTATGGATAGTTATGATCACTACCGCTGGGTGGGTATGAACCTGCTGGCCGCTGTACGGATTCACAACTGCGTCACCCACGTCACCGGTTGACGACGGCTCCGCCGTCAGCCCACGACAACTGCTTCGCTCCCCAGGTCCCAGGGAACTTTTGGAGGTGAGCCGCCGTGGCACTCTCGATTTCGGCGGTGGTGCTGCTGGCGATCATCGTCTTCATCCTGATCAAGAAGTCAGGGCTGAAGGCACCACACGCGATCATCTGCATCCTGCTCGGCTTCTACCTCGCGTCCTCGACCATCGCGCCGACGATCAGCGAGCTGACGACCAACATCGCGGGCATGATCGGCAGTATCAAGTTCTGAGCCTCCGGCCGCCGGGCTCCGCCCGGGCCCGTCCCCGGGCCCCCGGAACCCCGCGGCCGACCGTTCCCGCGGACGACCGCGCCCGGCACGGGCCGGCTCCGGGCGCCTCGTAGGCTTGCCCCATGACGGATCTGCCCTCCTCCGGCCCCCGGCCGGGGGAACCCCTCTCCCGCGTCGGTCACCGACTGCTCCTGGTGCACGCGCACCCGGACGACGAGTCGATCAACAACGGCGCGACCATGGCCAGGTACGCGGCCGAGGGAGCCCGGGTGACGCTGGTGACCTGCACCCTCGGCGAGGAGGGCGAGGTCATCCCGCCCTCTCTCGCGCACCTCGCGCCCGACCGTGACGACACGCTGGGCCCGTACCGGGTGGACGAACTGGCCGGGGCCATGAAGGAACTCGGCGTCACCGACCACCGCTTCCTCGGCGGCCCGGGCCGCTACCGCGACTCCGGGATGATGGGCGTCGAACAGAACGAGCGCCCCGGCGCCTTCTGGTCCGCCGACGTCGACGAGGCCGCCGCCCACCTGGTCCGTGTGGTCCGCGAGGTCCGCCCCCAGGTCCTCGTCACCTACGACCCCGACGGCGGGTACGGCCACCCCGACCACATCCAGGCCCACCGCGTGGCCATGCGCGCCGCCGACCTGTCCGCCGACCCGGCCTTCCGCCCGGACCTCGGCGAGCCCTGGGACATCGCCAAGGTGTACTGGAACCGGGTGCCGCGCGGAGTGGTCCTGGAGGGCTTCGAACGCCTCCGCCGCGCTCTCGCCGAGCCCGGACGGCTGCCGTTCCGGCAGGCCGCGAGCGTCACCGATGTGCCGGGAGTGGTGGACGACCACATCGTCACCACCGAGATCGACGGCACCGGCTTCGCGGCGGCGAAGGCCGCCGCGATGCGCGCGCACGCCACCCAGGTCGAGGTCGCCGAACCGTACTTCGCGCTCTCCAACGCGCTGGCCCAGCCCCTGCTGAGCACCGAGTACTACGAGTTGGTGCGCGGCAGACGTGAAGGGGGGAGCCGGGAGAGCGACTTGTTCGAGGGGATTCCCGGTATTTCTTTCGAGGAACGGCAGAACGGAACGGCCCTGTGATGCGTACGCATGGGTATGACAGACACGTCGTGTGCGCGCACGGCCACCGAGGGGCGGTCCTGCGATGAAGCGGACGGACCGGCCGACCGGCGGGGAAGGCGGCGCGCTCGCCCAGCCGTTGACGTTCCCCACGCCGGCGCGCGCCGCCGCCCACCTGGGGCTCTTCGTGCTGGGAGCGGTGGTCGGGGTGGCCGGAGGGCTGCTCCAAGCGGCCTGGTTCCCCGGCGGATTGCTGCTCGCGCTGCTGGCCGCGGCCGGGCTCTTCCTGGGCGGCTCGCGGGCGACGGGGAGCCGGGCGGGGGCCGTTGCGCCGGCCGCCGGCTGGATGATCTCCGTCGTCCTGTTGACGTCCACGCGGCCGGAGGGGGACTTCCTGTTCGGCGTGGGAGTCGGCTCCTACCTCTTCCTGCTCGGTGGCATGGCTGTTGCTGTGATGTGCGCCACCCTTGGGTGGGGGCGGCAACCGACCGGGCCCGACGCCCGACTTGGGAAGTGACCACCGCTTCGCCGCGGTACGGGGGTGCGGGTCCGGTGTGGGTTTCCCACACGGTCGTGGGATACGCGCCGGAAGTGGCCAGTATGGTGGTGCGCGCCGCCGAGCTGCCCGCTGAGTTGAGGTCGTGACGGGCGGCGGAGCAAACCGGGAGAACCTGCCTTGAGTCGTGAAACTGACACTTCGTCCTCCGGGGCCAATGGGCGCGGCAGCACCGCGTACCCGTCGGGGACACCGCCGTACGGCACGCCCATGGCCACCGAGGCCGGTGCCGAGGCGGCCCGCTCGGCCGCCGCCGAGCGCGCGGACGGACCGAGGACCGAGACCACGCTGACCACACGGGTCCGGATCAACATCCCCGGCTCGCGCCCGATCCCGCCGGTCGTCGTCCGCAAGCCGGTCGCCGACGGCGAGGGCGCCGCGGACGACACCGGGTCCGAGTCGGAGACCACCGGCACCACCGCCATGCCCGTGTTCACGGACACCCCGGCGCCCGCGCCGGAACCGGCCGCGCCGGGCGAGGACAAGCCCACCAGCGACTGGTTCGCGCCCCGCAAGGGCGCCACCCCGGCCAAGGGCACGAGCACCGGCGGCACCAACGGCGCCGGGTTCTCCGTCGGGACGCTCGGCGGCCAGGGCGCCCCCGCGCCGGGAGTCCCCGCCACGGGCCCCCGCCCCGGCGGCACGGGCGGCACCGGTCCGCAGTCCGGCGGCCCCGCGGGCCCGCGCCCCGGCGCGACCGCCGGCCCCCGGCCCGGCGGGACCAACGGCGCCGGCCTGCCCGGGGCCACCGGCGGCCAGCCCGTCGCTCCCGGCCACGGCGGCGGCACCGGCTCCTTCGACGTCTCGGCCGCGCTGGCCGGCGCCAAGCCCGAGCGCGACGACCTGCCGTACTTCTCCGACAACGGCGGACGCTCCGGTCCGGCGGGCCCCACCGGCGGCCCCGTCACCGGCGACAGCCCGCTCGGCCCGCCGCCGGTCCAGGGCGGTCCCGGCGGCCCCGGCTACCAGGGCAACCCCTTCGGCGGCCCCGACGCCGACTTCTCCTCGCCCGGAGCCGCCGGTGCCTACGCTCGCCCCGGCGGCGGCATCAGCGACGACACCGCGGTCCTCACTCCTCAGCGCCAGACCCCCGAGCCGGGCTACGGCGGCTCCGGCCCCGTGGTCGACAACCCCTCCGGGCACACCCTGACCAGCGGCATCCCGGTCGTGCCCCCCGGCACCCAGGGCACGCCGTTCGGCGCGGGCGGCCCCGACGGCGCGGTGCGGCACACCCCGCCGAAGCTGCCCGACCCCGGCCCGCAGCAGAAGGCCGCCCCGGCGAAGAACACCAAGTCCGCCAAGCCGGCCAAGAAGAAGGGCCGCAGCAAGCTCGGACTGCTCCTCGGCGGCGTGGTCGTCCTCGGCGGCGGTGTCTACGGCGCCGGTCTGCTGATGAACCACTCCGACGTCCCCAAGGGCACCACCGTCCTCGGCGTCGACATCGGCGGCGGCACCCGCGACGAGGCCGTGAACAAGCTCGACGCGGCCTTCGGCAAGCGCACCACCCAGCCGCTGAAGCTCTCGGTCGACGGCGACACGGTCTCCCTCACGCCCGACCAGGCCGGACTCCAGTTCGACAAGCAGGCCACGGTCAGCGCCGCCGCCGTCAGCGACTACAACCCCGTCTCGGTGATCGGCTCGCTCTTCGGTCAGCAGCGGGTCGTCGCACCCGTCATGCCCGTCGACGAGGAGAAGCTGCGGGCCGCCCTGGAGCGCGCGGCGGGCGGCGCCGGCTCGGCGAGCGACGGCACCGTCAAGTACCAGGCCGGCAAGGCCGTCCCCGTCTACGGCAAGGCGGGCAAGGGCATCGCCGTCGGCGAGTCCACCACCGCCGTCGAGGAGGCGTACCGCACCCAGGTCGAGACCGGCGGCACCACGCCCGTCCGGCTCCCGACCACGGAGCAGGAGCCCTCCGTCGGCAAGGCCGAGGTCGACCGGTTCATGAAGGAGTTCGCGCAGCCGGCCATGTCGGCGAGCGTCACCGTCCAGACGGACGCCGCGCACGCCGTCGTGCTCAGCCCGCAGAACTCCCTGTGGAAGTTCCTCACCGTCAAGGCCGTCGACGGCAAGCTCGCCGACTCCTACGACGAGACGGCCCTCAAGGAGCTGTACGGCGGCACCTTCGACGGCGTCCTCATCACCCGGGCCAACGGCGAGAAGACCCCGGTCACCGTCGAGGACGTCTACGGCGCCCTCCGCCAGGCCCTGAAGAGCACGACGAACCGCACGGCCACCATCGAGACGAACCCGAGCTAGCGGCTTCGAGCACGACACGCAGGGGGCACCCGGCCCACGCCGGGTGCCCCCTCGTCGTCCTCCGGTGCCGCCCCCGTCACCCCCTCCGGTATGACTTCTGTCATGCCGGGGTCAGGACCGCCGACACTGCCGGACGTACCCCTCTCCCGACGACGATGGTGTCCATGACGACCACGACGAGGGCCACCGACACCACGGTGGTGGGATTCGAGAAGGTGACGAAGGCGTTCGGCGACGTACGGGCCGTGGACGGCCTCACGCTCGCCCTGCACCCGGGGGAGACCGTGGCCCTGCTGGGCCCGAACGGCGCCGGCAAGTCCACCACCCTGGACCTGCTGCTCGGCCTGAGGAACGCCGACAGCGGCACGATCGACGTCTTCGGCACCACCCCGCGCGAGGCGATCGTCGCCGGACGCGTGGGCGCCATGCTGCAGAGCGGCGGACTGATGGACGAGGTGACGGTCGCCGAACTGGTCCGGCTCGCCTGCGACCTGCACCCGAGGCCGTACCCGGTCTCCGAGGTCCTCGCCCGCTCCGGCATCACCCAGATCGCCGACCGCAAGGTCCACAAGCTCTCCGGCGGCCAGGCCCAGCGCGTCCGCTTCGCCCTCGCCACGGCCGGCGACAGCGACCTCATCGTCCTGGACGAGCCCACCACCGGCATGGACGTCACCGCCCGCCAGGCGTTCTGGGCCACCATGCGCGAACAGGCCGACCAGGGCCGCACCGTCCTGTTCGCCACCCACTACCTCGAAGAGGCCGACGCCGTCGCCGACCGGGTGCTCGTCCTGCACCGGGGCCGTCTGCTGGCCGACGGCACGGCCGCCGAGATCAAGGCCAAGGCCGGAGCCCGCAGGATCTCCTTCGACCTCCCGGACGGCGGGGCCGACGAGTCCGCGCTGCGGGCCCTGCCCTTCCTCACCACGATCACCGTCTCCCACAGCGGCTCCGCCGAGGGATCCGGCCGTACCGTCCGCATCCAGTCCACCGACGCCGACGCGACCGTCCACGCCCTCTACGGCCTCGGCGTCTTCCCCCGCAACCTCGAAGTCACCGGCCTCGGTCTGGAGCAGGCCTTCGTCGCGATCACCGCCGCCGAGGAGGCGAAGTCGAAGTGAACAGCCTGATCAAGCTGGAACTCACCCGCGCCCTGCGCAACCGCAAGTCCATGTTCTTCTCGGTGCTCTACCCCTCGCTGCTGTTCCTGCTGATCGCGGGCAACGCGAGCAGCACCGAGAAGCTCGGCGACACCGGTCTGACCCTGCCGACGTACATGATGGTCTCCATGGCCTCCTTCGGCGCCCTGACGGCCGTCCTGATGGGCAACAGCGAACGCATCGCCAAGGAACGCGAGGGCGGCTGGGTACGGCAGCTGCGGCTCACCCCGCTGCCGGGGCGCGGCTACGTGTTCGCCAAGACCGCCGGCGCGGCCGTGGTCAGCCTGCCGTCCATCGTGATCGTCTTCCTGGTCGCCGCCACCGTGAAGGGCGTACGCCTGGACGCCTGGCAGTGGCTCGCCCTCACCGGGGCGATCTGGGCCGGCAGCCTCGTCTTCGCCGCGCTCGGCGTCGCCATCGGCTACCTCGCGACCGGCGACGCGGTCCGCCCGATCACGATGATCGTGTACTTCGGCCTGTCGATGCTCGGCGGCCTGTGGATGCCGACGACGACCTTCCCCGAGTGGCTGCAGGAGATCGCGAAGTGGGTGCCGACGCACGCGTACGCCGCGCTGGGGCAGGCCGTCGAACAGAGCCGGGCCCCGCACGCCGGGGACGTCGCCCTCCTGGTCGCCTACTTCACCCTGTTCGCGGGCGGCGCGGCCTGGCTGTACCGGAAGGACACGCGGAAGGCGTGAGCGGCGTCGGTATCGGGCAGCGCCCGCAGAACCTCAGACAGCGGGCGATCAAGTTCCTCTGGACCGGGATCTGGCTCGCCTATCTGAGCGCCCCCGTCAGCGACCTGCTGCACGGGGGCCACAGCGACGGAGTCGTCGTCCTCGGCTGGATCGGCCTGGTGGCCTTCGTCGCCTGGTACTTCCTGCTGATCTTCCGCACCGGCCGCCGGGACACCACCCGGACGGTGCTCGGCGCGCTCATCGTCCTCGCCGCCCAGTCCGCGCTGCTCTCCCTCAGCCTGGGCCGCGAGTGGCTCGTCCTCTTCGTCTACGTGTCGGTCGCCTCCGGCGCCGCCCTCCCGCTGCGGCTCGCCCGCTTCACGATCCCGGCGGTGTCGGCCCTGCTCACGGCCATCGCCTTCGCCGTGCCGGGAGGCGATGCCTATCTCGCCTCCCTGCTCCTGCCGGCCCTCCTCGGTGGCTTCTCGATGACCGGGGTCCGCGAACTCATCCGCACCACACAGGAACTGCGCGAGGCCAGGGCCACCGTCGCCCAGCTGGCCGCGAACGAGGAGCGGCTGCGGCTCGCCCGCGACCTGCACGACCTGCTCGGCCACTCCCTCTCGCTGATCACGCTCAAGAGCGAGCTGGCGGGCCGGATGCTCCCCGGTCACCCCGAGAAGGCCGCCCAGCAGGTCGCCGACATCGAACAGGTCAGCCGTCAGGCCCTGGTCGACGTCCGCGAGGCCGTCACCGGCTACCGGCGCCCCCGCCTCGGCGCGGAACTCGCGGGCGCCCGGGACGCGTTGACGGCGGCCGGTATCGCCGCCGACCTGCCCGCCGACCCCGGATCTCCCCTCACCGACGCCTCCGAGGACAGCGAGTCCGCCCTCGCCTGGGCCCTGCGCGAGGCCGTCACCAACGTCGTACGGCACAGCGGCGCCCGCCGCTGCACGGTGGACCTCGTCCGCCGCCAGACCCTCGACGGCCCGCTCCTCGAACTGACCGTGGACGACGACGGGACGGGCGCTCCGGCCGGCCCGGCGGGCGCCCCGGCGGACACCCCCGGCAGCGGTCTGGCGGGCCTCGCCGAGCGGCTGGAGAAAGTGGGCGGCACCCTGGAGGCGGGCCGCTCCCGGCACGGCTTCCGGCTGGTCGCCAGGGCCCCCGCCACGCCCCCGGGCCCGGACGTAGGATCCGGCGCATGACGCGCACGATCAAGGTCCTGCTCGCCGAGGACCAGTCCATGGTCCGCGAGGCCCTGGCGGCCCTGCTCGGCCTGGAGGACGACATCGAGGTCGTGGTCCAGGTGGCCCGCGGCGACGAGGTCCTGGCCGCCGCCCGCGCCCACGACGTCGACGTGGCCCTCCTCGACATCGAGATGCCGGGCGCGACGGGCATCGAGGCCGCCGCCGAGCTGCACCGGGCCCTCCCGGCCGTGAAACTGGTCGTCCTCACCACCTTCGGCCGCCCCGGGTACCTGCGCAGCGCCATGGAGGCCGGCGCCGACGCCTTCCTGGTCAAGGACGCCCCCGCCGCCCGGCTCGCCGACGCCGTACGCAGGGTGCTGGCCGGCGAGCGGGTCATCGACCCGACGCTCGCGGCGGCGGCCCTGGCCGGGGGAGCGAACCCGCTGACGGACCGGGAGCGCGAGGTGCTGCGCGCGGCGGCCGACGGCTCCACCAACGCGGAGCTGGCCGAGGCCCTGCACCTCTCCCCGGGCACGGTCCGCAACTACCTGTCGACGGCGATCCAGAAGCTGGCGGTGCGCAACAGGACGGAGGCGGTCCGGACGGCGCGGGAGAAGGGCTGGCTGTGACCGCCGGGGCGGGCGCCCCCCGGGCCGGCGCGAGACCCCGGTGGCGACCACCCCACTGCGTCCGGGGCGCCCTCAGTTCAACAGAGCCCAGGCCGCCCCCGCCTGCCTGCGCACCTTCTCCGCGGCTCCCTCGTCCACCCCGCCCACCACCTCGGCGTACTCCTCCAGCGCGGCGGCCCCCCGCACGTACTCCCCCCGCTGCACGAGCAGCCGCGCCCACTCGTACCGCAGCCGCGCCGGATGCGAGGGCATCGCCAGCGACAGCTCCAGCGCCCACAGCGCGACATCCGTCCGCTCCGGCCGGGCCGCCGCCCACGCGCGCACGTTGTTGAGGACGCGGACCACCACGTCCAGCGGGTCGGCCGGCGTGAGCATCGCGGGATTCAACGGGGCGCCCGTCGCCCCCGCGACCAGCAGCTCCGCGTCGCCTCCGGTCAGCACCCGCCCCCCGTCGAACGGATCGGCGAGCACCTGCTCCTCGGGCGGCCCGAACCCCACCACGAAGTGCCCCGGCAGCGCGACCCCGTGGACCGGTGCACCCGCCCGCCGGGCCACCTCCATCCACACCACCGACAGCAGGATCGGCAGCCCGCGCCGCCGTTCGAGCACCTGGTGCAGCAGCGACGACTCCAGCCGCTGGTAGTCGCCCGGCGAGCCCCGGAACCCTTGGCGCTCCCCGAGCAGCGCGGCCGTCGCCTCCGCCCACGCGCGCGGCCCGCCCGGCCGGTAGGGCATCAGCCCGGCCAGCCGGTCGAGTTCGATCCCGGCGGCGTCGAGCCCCGCCTCGCCGAGCGCCCCGTCGCCCGCCGCCCCCACCAGCAGGCAGAGCAGCGCCAGGTCGGGCCGCTCGGCCCGGGCCTCCTCGGCGAACCGCCGCCGCACCTCGTCGGCCCGCTCCGGCTCCGGGGGCCGCGGCGCGGACGGCCGGTGCCCGCTCACGGCGACCCGTCCGGCGCGGAGGCCGAGTCCGGGCCCCGGCCCTGTGCCGTGGGGCCGGGTTCCGGCTCCCGGTAGTGGTGGTACGCGTGATGCGCCGCGAACCCCATCCCGGCGTACAGCGCCCGCGCACCCGCGTTGTCCGTCTCCACCTGCAGCCAGCCCGCCGAGGCGCCCTCGTCCAGGGCCCGCCGGGCCAGCGCCGCCATCACGGCCGTCGCGAGCCCCCGCCGTCGCTGGGCGGGATCGACCTCGACGGCCGAGAACCCGGCCCACCGGCCGTCCACGACGCACCGCCCGATGGCCGCCGGCCCCGCGCCCTCCGCCCCCGGCACGGTCGCGAACCACACCGAGGGCCCGCTCCCGAGCACCTTCAGCGCGACCTCGCCGAGGCCCTTGCGCTGATAACGGCCGAGCCAGGCCGCGTCCGCGCTCCGGGACAGCTCCACCCCGCCCGCCTCCCCGTCCGCGACCGGCGCGAGCGCCCCGGTCCACACCTCGGCGGTGACGACGTCGACCCAGCCGCGCTCCGCCACCTCGGCGCAGAGCAGCTCATGGGTGCCCTCGGCGCCCGTGGCCAGCTGGAGGAACGCGGGCAGCCCCCGGGCCGCGTACCAGCGGCGTACGGCCGCCAGCGCCTCGTCCAGGGGCATCCCGGGGTCGCCGAGGGGCAGCACCGAGTTGGCGCGCCGGGTGAATCCCCCGGCGGCCCGCAGCTCCCACTCACCGAGCGGTTCGCGCTCGACCGGCTGCCAGGCCCGCGCCGCGACCCGCGCCAGTTCCGCGAAGGAGGCGGCGGGTCCGCGCCGGCGGACGGGCGCGGCGGGGACCACCTTCCCGGCCACCAGCGAGGACTCCTCGATCCGCACCCGCTCCCCGTCCCGCCGGGTGATCAGCAGCGCGCCGTCGTCCCATGATGTGAGAACACCGACCGTGTCGGTGAATTTCCCGCCCTCCGGGCCGCCGTCGACGACGCGCCGCACGGATACGCGTTTGCCCACGTCAGCGGCGGAGACACGGATCGCGAGACGTCCACCGGCAGAGAATTCCACAGGTCCGTCCACCCCTCCTGTTCGGATCATGCCCAGGAACGGAGATACTAGGTGCGGGCATCGACGACGCCGCGCTCCCGCGCGCCAGGCGGCGGAGCCTGAGGAGGCCCGCCAGCGCCCTATGGAGGAGGAACGACAGCGTGACCTACGTCATCGCGCAGCCTTGTGTCGACGTCAAGGACAAGGCGTGCATCGAGGAGTGCCCGGTCGACTGCATCTACGAGGGCCAGCGGTCCCTCTACATCCACCCGGATGAATGCGTCGACTGCGGTGCCTGCGAGCCGGTGTGCCCGGTCGAGGCGATCTTCTACGAGGACGACACCCCGGAGGAGTGGAAGGACTACTACAAGGCGAACGTCGAGTTCTTCGACGAGCTCGGCTCGCCCGGTGGCGCCAGCAAGCTCGGCCTGATCGAGCGCGACCACCCCTTCGTCGCCGCACTCCCGCCGCAGGCCTGAGAGCGACACCGCGGACCCCGCCGGGGTGACGCCCCGGCGGCCCCGCAGCCGCGCCGCCTCGGTCCCGTACGGCCCGATCACCATGATCGCCGTACGGGACCGGGGCGTTCGCCGTACGAGAAAGCGAGCCCGATCCCGTGTCCGTAGTCAGCGACCGTCTCCCCACTTTTCCCTGGGACAGGCTGGAGCCCTACAAGGCGACGGCCGCCGCGCACCCCGGTGGCATCGTCGACCTCTCCGTCGGGACGCCGGTCGACCCGGTGCCCGAGCTGATCCAGAAGGCGCTGGTCGCCGCGGCGGACTCGCCGGGCTATCCGACCGTCTGGGGCACCGTCGAGTCGCGCGACGCGATCACGGGCTGGCTGGAGCGCCGTCTCGGCGCCCGCGGCGTCACCCACCACCACGTCCTGCCGATCGTGGGCTCCAAGGAACTCGTCGCCTGGCTCCCCACCCAGCTGGGCCTCGGCCCCGGCGACCGGGTCGCGTACCCGCGCCTGGCCTACCCGACGTACGAGGTGGGTGCCCGTCTCGCCCGCGCCGACCACGAGGTCTACGACGACCCGACGGCGCTGGACCCGGCCGGCCTCAAGCTCCTCTGGCTGAACTCGCCGTCCAACCCCACCGGCAGGGTCCTCTCCCAGGACGAGCTGACCCGGACCGTCGCCTGGGCCCGCGAGCACGGCGTCCTGCTCTTCTCCGACGAGTGCTACCTGGAGTTGGGCTGGGACGCCGACCCGGTCTCGGTCCTCCACCCGGACGTCAACGGCGGCTCGTACGAGGGCATCGTCGCCGTCCACTCCCTGTCCAAGCGCTCCAACCTGGCGGGCTACCGCGCGGCCTTCCTCGCCGGCGACCCGGCCGTCCTCGGCCCGCTCCTGCAGATCCGCAAGCACGGCGGCATGATGACCTCGGCCCCGACCCAGGCCGCCGTCGTCGCCGCCCTCGGGGACGACACGCACGTCCACGACCAGCGCGCCCGCTACGCGGCCCGCCGGGAGGCCCTGCGCGATGCCCTGCGGGCGCACGGCTTCCGCATCGAGCACAGCGAGGCCAGCCTCTACCTCTGGGCCACCCGGGACGAGTCCTGCTGGACCACCGTGGCCCACCTGGCCGACCTCGGCATCCTGGTGGCCCCCGGCGACTTCTACGGCTCGGCGGGCGACCATCACGTCCGCGTGGCCTTCACGGCGACGGACGAACGCGTGGCGGCGGCGGTGGAGCGCCTGACCAAGGCGTAGCGCGCCCGCCGCCGCACGACCGCGCGGAGGCGGCACCAGAGCCCGAAGGGGCCCGGGGAGAACCCCGGGCCCCTTCGCCGCGGTTTCGCCGCGGTCGGACCGGACGTCAGCCGAGCGGGCTCTGGGCCGGGAGCTGTCCCGTGGGCAGCCCGCCCTTGGTCGCGGTCTTCGTCGTGTCCCCCAGGACGGTGCCGGCGGACCCGGCGGCCTCCCCGGCGGCCTTCTGCGCGACGGGCGTGGTCGTCTTGACGGCCTTCCCGCCGGTCTTGCTCACGGTCGGCACGGTCTGCTTGGACGCCTTGGTGCCGGTCTCGCTGGCGACACCGGTGACGTTCTGCGTCGCGCCGTCCACGGTGGAGCCGGCGTTGGCCCCGTCCACGGCGGACAGGCCGCCGAGGTTCGGGGCGGCCGGGAGTTCGGGCGCCGCACTCGCGGAGCCGGCCGCACCGACCACGGAGGCCGCTCCCGCTGCGGTCAGCAGCGCGGCACGGGCGATCCGGCGGGTCAGGGGGAGGGACATGGTGCTCCTTTGACGGAAGAGAACGGTGAAGTGTCCGTCCGTGCCCGGGAGTTGACCGATCCGGGCGCGGACGCAGTGACTACCGTCCGAAGCCGCTGAAGGTTGCGGCGACCCGACGTAAAGAGTTGGCAATGCGTCGCATGATCAAATGGGGATGCAATCGGACAATCGACACCCGGTCCGACCGTCTGCCGAATCCTTACGGCTCCCCGCTCCCAAGGCATCCCGCGACATCGGGGTGAGCGGCCGCGAAGCCGCGCACCCCGTCCACACCGCGCGCCGCGCGTCCCCCGCGCGGGTGAGGCCCGCGGCCTACTGTCCAGTGACGATTCGGACCTCGGCGGTGGAGTCCGTCCCGCTGTCCGCCCCGCCGTCCGCCGTGGCGCGGGCCTTGCGCCACGCACCGGCCCGGCCCTCGGCGACCCACTCCCGGCCCGCGAACGTGACGCGCTCGACGCCCAGACGGGAGGAGTTGGCCACGGCCCAGTGCGCCAGCTCCCAGCCGCGCCGCCGGACCTGCTCGGCGTCACCGGCGTCCTTGAGGGGAATGGTGACCGCCCCGGCGGCCGGGGAGGCGCTCGGACTCGGCGACGGGCTCGCCTGCGCGGAGGCGCCGCCCCCGGAGCCGACCACCGCCGCCGCCGACTCGAACGCGTCGTCCCCGAAGTCCCGCGCGAGCGCCCCGCGCACCGCGGCCGGTCCGCCCGCGACGGCGGTGCCCGTCCCGGCTGCCACGTCCCGGCGTCCCTCGCAGGTCAGCGAGGCCGCCGACCGCCCGGTCAGCGCGGCGGCGAGCAGCGTGGCGTCGGGCTCGTGCTTGGCGTACGCCTCCGGGTAGCCGCTGCGCTGCACCTTCTGCGCGGCGACCGTCAGCGGCAGCCGCTCGTAGTCGGCGACCTTGACGAGGTGCTCGTAGAACTCGCCCGCCGCGTACACCGGGTCCTGGATCTGCTGCTCGGTGCCCCAGCCCTGCGAGGGCCGCTGCTGGAAGAGGCCGAGGGAGTCCCGGTCGCCGTGCGCGATGTTGCGCAGGCCCGACTCCTGCAGCGCGGTCGCCAGCGCTATCGTCACGGCCCGCTCGGGCAGGTCGCGCGAGGTGCCGACCGCCGAGATCGTCGCGGCATTGGCCGCCTGCTCCGGCGTGAAGTCGTACGACTGGCCGTCGTCCTTGCCGGACACGACCACACACCGCGGTGTGCCGTTCCCTCCGGTCAGATACTGCACGGTGAGATACGCCCCGATCGCGGCGAGCACGACGAACGCCGCCATGAACCGCAGCACGCGACGGCCGCGACGGCGGGGACGAGGACCTGGGGGGAAGGGGTACGGCTCCGACACGCGGTCCAAGGTACTGGACGGTAATGGCACACGTGCAGGTCTTGTGAACAGTGATGTGAACAGCGGGGCGTGAGTGACCGGTTCCGCTCGCCCGGGCGGCCCGCCCCGGCGGCGCGTTAGGGTCGGGGACATGGCCGAGACCCCCATTGACCTCACGCTGGACGCCGCGCGGCTCACCGCGCAGCTCGTCGACCTCCCCTCCGAGAGCGGCACCGAGAAGCCCCTCGCGGACGCGATCGAGACCGCCCTGCGCGCCCTGCCGCACCTCACGGTCGACCGGTACGGCAACAACGTCGTCGCCCGCACGAACCTGGGCCGCGCGGAGCGCGTGGTCCTGGCCGGCCACATCGACACGGTCCCCATCGCGGACAACGTCCCCTCCCGCCTCGACGAGGACGGCGTCCTGTGGGGCTGCGGCACCTGCGACATGAAGTCCGGCGTCGCGGTCCAGCTGCGCATCGCGGCCACGGTCCCGGCCCCCAACCGCGACCTGACCTTCGTGTTCTACGACAACGAGGAGGTCGCCGCCGACCTGAACGGCCTGAAGCACATCTCCGAGGCCCACCCCGAGTGGCTGGAGGGCGACTTCGCGGTCCTCCTGGAGCCCACGAACGGCGAGGTCGAGGGCGGCTGCCAGGGCACGCTGCGGGTCCTGCTGACGACCCGCGGCGAGCGCGCCCACTCCGCCCGCGGCTGGATGGGCTCCAACGCCATCCACGCGGCCGCCCCGATCCTGGCGCGGCTCGCGTCGTACGAGCCGCGGTACCCGGTCATCGACGGCCTGGAGTACCGCGAGGGCCTCAACGCGGTCGGCATCTCCGGCGGTGTCGCCGGCAACGTCATCCCCGACGCGTGCGTGGTGACGGTCAACTTCCGCTACGCGCCCGACCGCACGGAGCACGAGGCCATCGCCCACGTCCTCGAGGTCTTCGCCGACTGCGGGGTCGAGACGTTCACCGTCGACGACCACAGCCCCGGCGCGCTGCCGGGTCTGTCCCACCCGGCGGCCGCCGCCTTCATCGAGGCGGTCGGCGGCACGGCCCAGCCCAAGTACGGCTGGACGGACGTCTCCCGCTTCAGCGCGCTCGGCGTCCCGGCCGTCAACTACGGCCCCGGCAACCCCCACTTGGCGCACCGCCGCGACGAACGCGTGGACCCGGCGCTGATCCTGGCGGGCGAGGAGCGCCTGAGGTCCTGGCTGACGGCATGAGGCGCCCCGGGCGGCGGATCGCGGGCGGACACGCCCACGTCCCCCGCCCGTAACCCGTATGGATCTACGCTGAGGTGAACCACCAGCACGGCGGAGGGAGCGGACATGGCGACCGGCAACCCCGAGGGCAAGGAGCAGCCACCCACGGAGCAGCGGCTGGGGCCGGTGCTGCGCAGGCGGGGCCAGGTCCAGGCGAGCACCACGGACCAGCGGCTGCTGGACGCGGGCGGCCCCTCGGACTGGGTCCACACGGATCCCTGGCGGGTCCTGCGCATCCAGTCCGAGTTCATCGAGGGCTTCGGCACCCTGGCCGAACTCCCGCCCGCGATCAGCGTCTTCGGCTCGGCCCGCACCCCGGCCGACTCACCCGAGTACGAGGCGGGCGTCCGGCTCGGCCGCGGCCTGGTGGAGGCCGGCTTCGCCGTCATCACCGGCGGCGGCCCGGGCGCGATGGAGGCGGCCAACAAGGGCGCCGTCGAAGCGGGCGGCACCTCCGTCGGCCTCGGCATCGAGCTGCCCTTCGAACAGGGCCTCAACCCCTACGTCGACATCGGCCTCAACTTCCGGTACTTCTTCGTCCGAAAAATGATGTTCGTGAAGTACGCGCAAGGGTTCGTGGTGTTGCCCGGCGGACTGGGCACCCTGGACGAACTCTTCGAGGCCCTCACCCTCGTCCAGACCCAGAAGGTCACCCGCTTCCCCATCGTCCTGTTCGGCGAGTCCTACTGGGGCGGCCTCGTCGACTGGCTCACGAACACCCTGATCGCCCAGGGCAAGGCAGCGGAGAAGGACCTGACCCTCTTCCACGTCACGGACGACGTGGACGAGGCGGTGGCACTGGTCTCGAAGGAGGCGGGCCGCTGACAAGGGGCGCGGGGAACTGCGCGAACGGGGTCCGGGGCGGAGCCCCGAGGCTTTGACGCGGGGGTCGAAGGGGCGCCCAGCCCCTTGAGGATGGGACGGGTAGGGGCGGCGGGGGCGAGAAAAACTAGGCCAGCCCCCGCCGGGCCACCGCGGGCACCCGGTGCCCCGCGATCGACGCCACCATGTCCACCACCTGCCGGGTCTCCGCCACCTCGTGCACCCGGTACACCTGGGCCCCCAGCCAGGCGGAGACGGCGGTGGTGGCCAAGGTCCCCACCACCCGCTCCTTCACCGGCCGGTCGAGCGTCTCGCCCACGAAGTCCTTGTTGGACAGCGACACCAGCACCGGCCACCCCGTCGCGACCATCTCCCCGAGCCGCCGGGTCGCCTCCAGGCTGTGCCGCGTGTTCTTCCCGAAGTCGTGCCCGGGATCGATCATCACCGACTCCCGGGGCACCCCCAGCGCCACCGCCCGCTCCGCCAGCCCCACGGTCACCCGGAGGATGTCGGCCATCACGTCGTCGTACTCGACCCGGTGCGGCCGCGTACGAGGCTCCGCCCCTCCCGCGTGCGTGCACACCAGCCCCACCCGGTACCGCCCCGCCACCTCCGCGAGCCGGGGATCGACCCCGCCCCACGCGTCGTTGAGCACGTCCGCCCCGGCCTCGCACACGGCCTCGCCGACATCGTGCCGCCAGGTGTCGACGCTGATGACGACGTCGGGGAACCGCCGCCGCACCTCGGCGACGAACCCCACGGTCCGCCGCGCCTCCTCCGCCGCGCTCACGTCCTCCCCGGGCCCGGCCTTGACCCCGCCGATGTCGATGATGGCCGCGCCCTCGGCGACCGCCTGCTCCACGCGCGCGAGCGCCGGCTCGTCCTGGAAGGTGGCCCCCTGGTCGTAGAACGAGTCCGGGGTCCGGTTCACGATCGCCATGATCACCGGCTCGTGGGGGCCGAATTCCCGCTTGCCCAGCCTGAGCATCCGCCGCGCCCTCTCCCAGTACGTCCCGCCGATCGACGGCCTTGCACAACCGCCTGCGACCTTAACTGTCAGACTCGCATGGCACGATCGGAGCCGAACACAGTCGAGGGGACCCAGCGATGTTCATGTTCTTGTTCCTGGTCGTCGCGCTCGCCGTGGTGGTCGCCGCGGTGACGCTCGCCGTTGTGGGAGGCGGCGACAACGCGGTACTGCCGGAGGCCGAGGGCGAGCGGCTCCACGATCCGCTGCCGGCGGACCGCCCGGTCAACCGCGCGGACGTCGAGGGACTCCGCTTCCCGGTCGCCGTCCGCGGGTACCGCATGGCGGACGTGGACGACGCCCTCGGCCGCCTCAGCGCCGAGCTGGCCGAGCGGGACGCCCGGATCGCCGACCTGGAGTCCGCCCTTGCCGGCGCCCACGCGCCGTCCGTCACCTCGCTGCGCAAGCCGGAGGAGGGTGAACACCCGTGACCGACGGCACCGCCCTGGCCGGCCCCGACGGCGCGCCGCGCTGCCCCTGGGCCCTGTCCACCGAGGACTACATCGCCTACCACGACGAGGAGTGGGGCCGCCCGGTCCACGGCGACGACGCGCTGTACGAACGGCTCTGCCTGGAGGCGTTCCAGTCCGGCCTCTCCTGGATCACCATCCTGCGCCGCCGCGAGGGCTTCCGCGCCGCCTTCGCCGACTTCAAGATCGCCTCGGTCGCCGTGTTCACGGAAGCCGACCAGGAGCGCCTCCTCGGCGACCCCGGCATCATCCGCAACCGCGCCAAGATCGAGGCGACCGTCGCCAACGCCCGCGAGCTGTCCACCTGGGCCCCCGGCGAGCTGGACGAGCTGATCTGGTCCCACGCCCCGGACCCGGCGGACCGCCCGGTCCCCCGCACCCTCGCGGACGTCCCGGCGGTCACCCCCGAGTCCACGGCCCTGTCCAAGGCCCTCAAGAAACGCGGCATCCGCTTCGTGGGCCCGACGACCGCGTACGCCCTGATGCAGGCGTGCGGCCTGGTCGACGACCACCTTGAGACCTGCGTGGCCAGGAGCGCCCCCTAGGGGCGTGAGGGCTCCCCGAACCGTCACCGGCCCAGGTACTTGGGCTCCTCCTTGTCCACGAACGCCCGCACCGCGATCCGGTGGTCCTCCGAGGCCCCGGCGCGGGTCTGCAGCTCGTCCTCCTTCTCCAGCGTCTCCGCCAGCGAGTGGGAGAACCCGTACGCCATCGACTCCTTGATCGCCGCGTACGCCACCGTCGGCCCCTCGGCCAGCATCCGCGCCACCTGCTCGGCGGCGGCGTGCAGTGAGGACGCCGGAACGAGCTTGTTCGCGATCCCCAGCTCGTACGCCTCCTGGGCCTTGATGCTGCGCGGGAACAGCAGCAGGTCGGCCGCGCGACCGGGGCCGATCACCCGGGGCAGGGTCCAGGACACCCCGGAGTCGGCGGTGAGCGCGACCCCGGCGAAGGAGGTGTTGAAGGACGCCGTCTCGGCGACCACGCGGTAGTCCGCCGCGAGCGCGAAGCCCAGGCCCGCGCCGGCGGCCACCCCGTTGACCCCGGCCACCACGGGCTTCGGCATCTCGGTGAGGGCCTTCACCACCGGGTTGTAGTGCTCCCTGACCGTGCTCATGACCTCCCCCGAGCCCTCGACCAGCAGCCCGATGTGCTCCTTGAGGTCCTGGCCCACGCAGAACGCCCGCTCCCCGGCGGCGGTCAGCAGCACCGCCCGCACCGCCGCGTCCCCGGCGGCCGCCTCCACGGCCTCGCGGAGCGCGACCTTCGCCGCGATGTTCAGCGCGTTCATCGCCTCGGGGCGGTTCAGCGTGATCGTCGCGAGTCCGTCGCGCACCTCGTAGAGCACGGTGTCGGCCATGGCGGTTCCCCTCCGGTGTCGCGGCAGGCGGCGTACCGGTGAGTACGCCCTCGTCACAGCACAGCATGGCGGAGATCACGGGTGGCGGCGGGGGCCGGACGTGTGACCTGCGTCAAAGAATCACCAATGGCCGAGCACCGGCCCGGGACCGTGCGGTGGCGCAGTATCGCAGTCACACCGCCGAATTGGGTGGTTTTGCTCGCGCGCGTTGCCCAAGCGATGCCGACCGATGTTGGTCATCGGGTCATGAGATGCGGGATAATGGCCTGGAAGCAATGTGTTCGATGCCGGTGTCGCGTGTCCCCAGGTGGGCCCGCGCCTGCCCTCCCGGGCCGTCGGCTTAGGCGATGAGCTGGTTTCAGGAAGGGGTACGAGCATGGCGGCCATGAAGCCGCGGACGGGCGATGGCCCGCTCGAGGTGACCAAGGAGGGGCGGGGCATCGTCATGCGAGTTCCGCTCGAAGGCGGCGGTCGTCTCGTCGTCGAGCTGACCCCGGACGAGGCAGACGCCCTCGGAGACGCCCTCAAGAAGGTCGTCGGCTGACGCGCGTAGCGACCATACCCTTTCAGTTGCCCCGGCACCGCCGCACCCGGCGGTGCCGGGGCGCTGTCGTACCGGGGGTGCCGCGGGGGCCGGACGGGCCCCGGGAGCCGTCCCTCAGCGTTTGACCGCGCACAGCAGGCCGTCGCCCACCGGGAGCAGGGACGGCACGAGTTCGGGGCTCTCGCGGACCGTGCGCAGCAGCTCCCGCAGCCGTATGACCTCGGTCGGCTGCGGGTTGGAGTCCACGGTGCGGCCGCTGGCGAAGACACCCTCGAAGGCGACCAGCCCGCCGGGTCTCAGAAGCCGCAACGATTCAGCGAGGTAGTCGAGGCACTCCAGCCGGTCGCCGTCGCAGAAGACCAGGTCGTACCCCGCGTCCGCGAGCCGCGGCAGCACGTCCAGCGCGTGGCCGGGGATGAAGCGCGCGCGGTTGCCGGCGAACCCGGCCGCGCGGAACGCCTGCCGGGCGAACTGCTGGTGGTCCGGCTCCGGATCCACGGTGGTCAGCACCCCGTCCGGCCGCATACCGTGCAGCAGGTGGATCCCGGAGACGCCGGTCCCGGTCCCGATCTCCGCCACCGCTTTCGCGTCCACGGTGGCGGCGAGCACCCGCAGCGCGGCGCCCGTGCCGGGCGACACCGAGCGCAGCCCTGCCTCGCGGGCCCGGTCGCGGGCCCAGCGCAGCGCCTCGTCCTCGGCGACAAAGGCGTCGGCGAACGCCCAGCTCGTCAGCCGGTTGCCGGTAATGACCCTCTCCTTATGTCCCCGTGGTTGCCTGGGCGTGACTGTATCCGTTGCCGTCGGGAACCTCCTGATGGGACCGGTCGTTTAAAGGGATGAGTGAGTGACGGGGGCCGCGACGGGGGGCACGGGATGGACGGGGCCGACGAGCGGGCGAGCGGTTCGGGGCAGGTGCTGACCGAGTCATATGGGCCGCATCAGCCGAATGCGCCACATCGGCGCACATCAATTTCCTATAAAACCGCTTATCCGGAGCTAACGGGCGAGGTGGCTATGGTAGGGGCTCCACTGGACACCACCAGAGCCGACAGGGGAGGTGCGGCCGCGCCTGTGGATCGGGGAGGAGTGCTACGGCGCTTTCTCGGATCGGCGGGCAAGCCGAAATCCGTGAACGACACCGCTGACCACAGCCACGCCGCCGTCGCACAGACCGCGACCTTCACCACGGACGCGCACGCGCAGGCGTGGACTCCGCCCACCTGGGAGGAGATCGTCAGCACCCACAGCGGCCGCGTCTACCGGCTCGCCTACCGTCTGACCGGCAACCAGCACGACGCCGAGGACCTCACGCAGGAGGTCTTCGTCCGCGTCTTCCGCTCCCTGTCGACGTACACGCCCGGCACCTTCGAGGGCTGGCTGCACCGCATCACCACCAACCTCTTCCTGGACATGGTCCGGCGCAAGCAGCGCATCCGCTTCGACGCCCTCGGGGACGACGCCGCCGAGCGCCTGCCCAGCCGTGAGCCCACCCCGCAGCAGATCTTCAACGACGCGCACTTCGACGCCGACGTCCAGCAGGCCCTCGACACCCTGGCGCCCGAGTTCCGCGCCGCCGTCGTCCTGTGCGACATCGAGGGACTGTCGTACGAGGAGATCGCCGCGACCCTGGGCGTCAAGCTCGGCACGGTCCGCTCGCGTATCCACCGCGGCCGCTCCCAGCTCCGCAAGGCCCTCGCGCACCGCTCCCCGGAGGCCCGGGCCGAGCAGCGCCGCGGGTTCACGGTGCCGCGGGTGCCCGTGCTGGGAGGAGGGGGCGCGCCCGCGTGAGTGGATCCCGTCCTACGTCTGCCGAGCAGCACCTGGGAGACCGTCTCTCCGCCCTCGTGGACGGAGAGCTAGGTCATGAGGCGCGTGACCGCGTCCTGGCACATCTCGCCACCTGCGGGAAGTGCAAGACGGAGGCGGACGAGCAGCGCCGCCTGAAGAACGTCTTCGCGGAGGCCGCCCCGCCGCCCCCCTCGGAGAGCTTTCTGGCCCGGCTCCAGATGCTCCCGGCGGGCGGCGACGGCGACGGTTCGCCGCTGTCCGGTGGCTTCGGAGGAAGACTCGGGAGCGCGGCCGGCGGGCCCGGACTGCCCGGCTCCTCCGACTCCCGTGACTTCGCCGACTTCGGTGTCTTCGGAACCGGCGGCGACACCTTCGGATACGTCCCGTCGGGACCGCACGGCGGCGCGCTGACGCCGTCGGAGGGCCGTGGAGTGCTGGGCGGCCGCGGTTTCCTCGGTGACCGCGGCTTCCTGAGCGGGCGCGGCTTCCTCGGCACCGACCGCGGTTTCCCGGGCGGCGGACGCGACCTGTCCGGTGCCGGTGACCGTGACGAGGACGCGGGGACGGACGGCCGGGCCGGCCGGAAGGACACCGCCTCCGACGACACCCGGGGCACGGGCGACCGCGGTTTCCGGATCCACGCCGTGAGCAGGCCGGAGTCCGAGCGCTCGGCCTCCCGCGGCATGCGGTTCGCCTTCGTGGCCGCCGGCGCGGTGTCGCTGGCCGCGATCGCCCTCGGCGGTGTGACCAACGTGACTCCCGTCGAGACGGCCGACGCCCGCGGCGGTCCCGGATCCGGCAGCAACGTCACCCCGCTGCGGACGCAGGCCGCGGGCACGGTCCCCGCTCCCGAGTCGCAGCGCCGCCGGGGAACCGTCGTGCCGCTGCTCGGGCAGGGCCGCCCCTCCCTGGGCGAGGCCCCCACCGCACCGACGGAGATCTCCGCGCCCCTGCTGCCCGGGGTCCCCGCCCCGGCCGGCCAGGACCGTGGGGCCCCGCACCCGCTGACGGCACCCGGCACGGTCGGCGCGGCCGCCGTGTCCCCGCTCATAGGCACGCTCACCGCCGCACCCCCGCTGGAGCTGCAGCTGACCGACTGGTCCCCGGCGCCCGAGCTGACGGGCCCGGGCCTGCTGACGGCACCCGACCCCGCCTCGTCCTCCCCACCCCTCTCTCCTGTCCTCCGCTGACCCCGAGTTCTGCCCACCGGCTCCCGAACCTGGTTGAATCCGGAGTGGGCCGTGTCCCGCTCGGGCCGGTTGTGGCCCGCGGCACTCGGTGAACGGTGGG
Source organism: Streptomyces sp. VNUA24 (assembly GCF_029167005.1). Classification (NCBI taxonomy): domain Bacteria; kingdom Bacillati; phylum Actinomycetota; class Actinomycetes; order Kitasatosporales; family Streptomycetaceae; genus Streptomyces; species Streptomyces sp. VNUA24. The sequence continues at coordinate 4,245,432 of NZ_CP119143.1, read as the reverse complement.
CGGCGGGCCGGTCCTTGGGACGGGCCCTAGGTGTGGGGAGAACATGAACGAGGGGAAGCCCACGAAGGCGAAGTGGTGGAGCCGCCCCCGAGCGCACGGCCCTGGGGCCGACACGGCGGGGGACCACAGCGGCACCGAAGGGCCCGACGGGCTCATGGGGACCGGCGGCGCGGGGGAGAGGTCCGAAGCCGTAGGGCTCGGTGGGGCCGAGGGGGCCGCAGGAGCCGACGGGGCGGTGAGGACCGCTGGTTCGTCCGCCGGGGCATCCGTGGACGCGGTCCGCGAGCAGAACACCGAGGGTGACTTCGAGCTGGCCAGTCCCGCCGCCGGGGCCACGCCCCGGCCGGTCTCCGTGTCGGCCTCCGCGTCGGCCTCCGGCCAGGGGCACGACCCGTCCGGCGACTTCGAGTTGGAGCGACCGGCCACCGCCGTCGCCGCCGCCCGGGTGCCGGACGAGCCGGGCGCAGCGGCGGGTGCCAGGAGCGCCCCCGGAACACTCTCGGAGCGCCCCAGGCCGCTGCACGACCCCGATCCCTACAGCACCCCTCCCTACGGCGAGCCCGGCCCCTGGGCGCCCGCTCCGCCGGTCCAGCACCCGGCGGCGACTGACGCCCACGGGACCGCCGTCGGGACGGTGACCCCGGCGCACGCCGCCCCCACGCCGGGACACGACGAGACGGCACCGCCCGCGGCCGTGACACACACCGGCGCGGCGGTGGCAGCCTCGGCGACACCCCCGCCCGCGCCGGCGGCCCCGCACGCGGACGCGCCCGCGCCCGGAACGGCCGTGCATCCCGAGGCCGCCTCGCCCGTCACGGCGCCGTACGCGCAGGCGTCCGGGCCCGCCCCGGCGCCCTACCTCGATTCCACCCAGCCGCCGGGGGCCTCCTACGCGTATCCCTCGCAGCCGGGACCGCCGGCCTTCGGGGACTCCGCGCAGGCCGTGCCGCCGCCGCCCTACGCGGGAGGGCCGCAGCCCGCGCCGGCCGCCTACCCCGAACCCGCCCGGCCGCACCCGGCCGAACCGCGGGGCCCCTGGCGCACCTACGACCCGTGGGCCGGCTCGGGGTCGCTGCAGCAGAACGGGGCCGCGGTGGACGACCTGACGCGGCGGCGCCGGCGCGGGAGGCGGGGCCTGCTGGTCGGGGCCGTGCTGATCGCCCTCGTGGCCGGGGGCTTCGGCGGGGCCGTGGGCGCGTACCTGGAACGCAACGGCGGGGTCGGTGCGGTCGAACTGCCGCAGAGCAGCGACGGCGTGACCGGGCGGGCGCCCGGCAGCGTCGCCGCCATCGCCGCCGACGCGCTGCCCAGCGTCGTCACCCTCCACGTGAGCGGATCGAGCGCACAGGGCACCGGCACCGGCTTCGTGCTCGACGGGCGGGGGCACATCCTCACCAACAACCACGTCGTCGACCCCGCCGGTACGGACGGCGACATATCGGTGACCTTCAGCGGCGGCGAGACGGCCAAGGCCACCGTCGTCGGCCGGGACACCGGCTACGACCTGGCCGTCGTCAAGGTGTCCGGCGTCAGCGGCCTCAAGCCGCTACCCCTCGGCAACTCCGAGGAGGTCCGGGTCGGCGACCCGGTGGTCGCCATCGGCGCCCCCTTCGACCTGGCCAACACGGTCACCTCCGGCATCATCAGCGCCAAGGAGCGGCCCATCACCGCCGGGGGCGAGAGCGGCGACGTGAGCGACGTGTCGTACGTGGACGCCCTGCAGACGGACGCGCCGATCAACCCCGGCAACTCCGGAGGCCCGCTGCTCGACGGCAAGGGCCGGGTGATCGGCATCAACAGCGCCATCCGGTCCGCGGGCGGCGGCTCCGAGTCCGACGGCGGCCAGGCCGGTTCGATCGGGCTCGGCTTCGCGATCCCCATCAACCAGGGCAAGCGTGTCGCGGAGGAGCTGATCAACACCGGCAGGGCGAGCCACCCGGTGATCGGTGTCACCCTCGACATGGACTACTCCGGCGACGGCGCCCGTATCGGCGACAAGGGCGACGGAGGCGCGGCCGGGGTCACCGCGGGCGGCCCCGCCGACCGGGCGGGCATCCGCTCGGGCGACGTCATCACCGAGGTCGACGGCCAGCGCGTCCACTCCGGCGACGAGCTGATCGTCAAGGTCCGTGCCCACCGGCCCGGCGACCGGCTGGAGCTGACCCTCCTCAGGGGCGGCGACGAGCGGACGGTCACACTCACTCTCGGTTCGTCCGCAGACGACTGACCGTCAGCGGGCGGCCACGTCGGCGGGCCGCACTGACAGCAACCTCACAGGCGGGAGCGCCGCGCGGCCTCCCGCCAGGCAAACAGCTGGGAAAACCGGTCGTCCGGGCGTGGTCCGAAGCCGTGCAGCGGTACCGGATCGCGGGGATGGCCGGGTACCGTGGATCCGGCCCGGACCACGGAAGACCTGCCGAGGCCCGCGGATCGGGACCGAGGACATCGCAAGGAGCTTCAGGTGTTCAATGACATAGGTGCGCTCGAGGTGGTGACGCTCGTCGTCCTCGCCGTGCTCGTCTTCGGCCCGGACAAGCTCCCGAAGGTGATCCAGGACGTCACGCGGACCATCCGGAAGATCCGCGAGTTCTCGGACAGCGCCAAGGCGGACATCCGCAACGAACTCGGTCCGGAGTTCAAGGACTTCGAGTTCGAGGACCTCAACCCCAAGACGTTCCTGCGCAAGCAGTTGGACAACGACGAACTGGGGCTCAAGGAGATCCGCAACGGCTTCGACCTGAAGAAGGAGATGGCCGAGCTGACGGACGCGGTCCACGGCCGCGAGGCGGAGTCGTCGTCCACCTCTTCCGCCGCCGCCATCGGCTCCGGCTCGGACGGCTCCTCGTCGTCCTCGTCCTCCTCGTCCGGCGGAACGGTCGACATGACGAAGAAGCCCGAGGCGGCCGAGCGTCCCCCGTACGACCTGGACGCCACCTGAGCCGTACGGGTCACACCCGTTCGCTCTCGCGCCCGCAGGCCAGGCTCCCGAGCCTGCTCCGGCGCGCCCCCTGACGTGACGCGATTCATACCGCCGCGCACCCCCGTACGGGCCGAAGCCGCCCGTACGCCGTCCTACGCGCCGGGCGCTTTCCCTGCTGCTCGGAGAGCTGTGGCTATGCTGCCCAGTTGTTGTGCGGACCGTAAGGAGAGCGAGCGACGACGCGCCCGTGGGGGGCGGGCCGCTCCGGTCCGTCGAGAGCTAGGAGGCGTCCGGCATGGAGACGACGAGTCGGGTAGGCGCGCAGGCGTCGGCCGCGGAGGGCGGACAACAGGTCCCCTCCGCCCGCCGCACGGTCGATGGTTACCTGCTGGCGACCTTCCCCTGGTACGGCCTCGACGAGGCCTTCACGGGACCGCGCTGGCTGATGCAGGTGGGTATGTCGGCGGAGGGAGCCGTCGAGCACGGTTCGATCGGACACGGCGACGAGCCCTCGGTGCGCAACGAGTACACCGCCGCGGCGGACGACGAGGTCAAGGAGCGGTTCGCGGTCGTGGTGACCGTCGCCGCGAACGACGTGCGGCGCAGCGCGGACGGCACGGGTGTCCTGGAGGCCACGTCGGTCTCCTCCGCGGCGTGGCTGGCGGGCGTGGGGCTGCTGTCCTTCACCTGGCCGGGACAGCTGGACCACATCCGGCGGGACGACTGGCTGGACCAGCAGACCGAGACGGCGTGGGTCCTCGCGGACGACCTGGCCGGGCCGGACTGGTCGACCCTGTCCCTGCCCGTGGACGGGGTGCCGACGCCGTTCCACTACCGCGAGTCCGAGTTCGGCTGGGTGCTGGCCGGTTCGACCTCGCAGGGGGTGCACGTGGGGGCGTACGGGCGGGGGATGAGCGCGTACGGGCTCGGCTTCGCCGCGATCAAGGACATCGAGGGGTACGCGTAGGGCGTCGAAGGGCACCGCCGGGTGATGCGGGGGTGCCCTTCGTCTCCCTCGGGGTGTGGTGGTCCGGGAGCGGTGGGTGCCGTCGTGGCTTCGACAGGCGCCCGGTGCCCCCGGACCGGCCTAGAACTTGTTCCGCGGGGTGATGCCCAGGCTCATGCCCGACAGGCCCCTCTGGCGGCCGCCCAGCTTGCCCGCGATGGCCCGCAGGGCCGCGCCGGCGGGGGAGTCGGGGTCGGAGAGGACGACCGGACGGCCGTCGTCGCCGCCCTCACGGAGACGGACGTCGATCGGGATGCTGCCCAGGACCGGGACGGTGGCGCCGGTGGTGCGGGTGAGGCCGTCGGCGACGGTCTGGCCGCCGCCGGTGCCGAAGACGTCGACCATCTCGTCGCAGTGCGGGCAGGGCAGGCCCGCCATGTTCTCGACGACGCCGACGATCTTCTGGTGGGTCTGCACGGCGATGGACCCGGCGCGCTCGGCCACCTCGGCCGCCGCCTGCTGGGGCGTGGTGACGACCAGGATCTCGGCGTTCGGGACCAGCTGGGCCACCGAGATCGCGATGTCGCCGGTGCCCGGCGGGAGGTCCAGGAGCAGCACGTCCAGGTCGCCCCAGTAGACGTCCGCGAGGAACTGCTGCAGCGCCCGGTGCAGCATCGGGCCGCGCCAGACGACCGGGGTGTTGCCCGGGGTGAACATGCCGATCGAGATGACCTTCACGCCGTGCGCGGACGGCGGCATGATCATGTTCTCGACCTGTGTGGGACTGCCGTCGGCGCCCAGCATGCGGGGCACCGAGTGGCCGTAGATGTCGGCGTCGACGACACCGACCTTGAGGCCGTCGGCGGCCATGGCGGCCGCCAGGTTCACGGTCACCGAGGACTTGCCGACGCCGCCCTTGCCGGAGGCGACGGCGTACACGCGCGTGAGGGAGCCCGGCTTGGCGAACGGGACCTCGCGCTCGGCCTGGCCGCCGCGCAGGGCCCCCGCCAGTTCCTTGCGCTGCTCGTCGCTCATGACGTCCAGCTCGACGGTGACGCCGGTGACGCCCTCGACCGCCGCGACGGCGTCCGTCACCCGCTGGGTGATCGTGTCGCGCATGGGGCAGCCCGAGACCGTCAGGTACACGGCGACCGCGACCGCTCCGTCCGCGCCGATCTCCACCGACTTGACCATCCCCAGTTCGGTGATGGGACGGTTGATCTCGGGGTCGTTCACCGTCGACAGTGCCTCGCGCACCGCGTCTTCCGTAGCCATAGGGTCGATGGTACGGCGACCCGCGCGGCCCCTGGGAGCCCCGTCAGCGGTCGCCCTTGTCACGTCCGCGCGGGTGTTCCGGCGGGAATACCGTCCGGGCGCCGCGCGGCCCGTCGGCGTCGTGCTCCTGCAGCTCCCTGACCAGGTCGTGGAGCTCCGAACGCAGCCAGTCGCGGGTGGCGACCTCGCCGAGGCCGATGCGCAGGGCGGCGATCTCCCTGGTCAGATACTCGGTGTCGGCGATCGAGCGCTCGTTCTGCTTGCGGTCCTGCTCCAGGTTGACCCGGTCGCGGTCGTCCTGGCGGTTCTGCGCGAGCAGGATCAGCGGGGCGGCATAGGAAGCCTGCAGCGAGAGCATCAGGGTCAGGAAGATGAAGGGGTAGTTGTCGAAGCGCAGCTCGCGCGGGGCGGAGACGTTCCACACCACCCACAGGATGATCACGACGGTCATCCAGACGAGGAACGTGCCCGTGCCCAGGAAGCGCGCGATCCGCTCCGAGAGCCGTCCGAACGCCTCCGGATCCCACTCGGGCAGCAGTTTGGCCCGGCGCGGCAGCGGCTGGTCCAGACGCGTCCGGGGGCGGGCGGTGGCGCCGGAGAGCGTGCGCTCCCGCTGAGGGCCTCCGGAGGACGACACGCGCTCCCGTCCGCCCACGCCGGCGTGCGCCCGCTCACGGCCCGTGTGCCGCCCCTCGCGCCCGTCCCGGTCAGGAGCCATCGGAAGCCTCCTCGGGCGCGACCGTCACGGAGTCGTCCTCGTGCAGATGGAACTCCGTCTCCCGCCAGTCCTCGGGCAGCATGTGGTCCAGCACGTCGTCCACGGTCACCGCGCCCAGCAGCGAGCCGCTCTCGTCCACCACGGGCGCCGCGACCATGTCGTACGTGGCGAAGAATCCGGCGACGGCCCGCAGCGCGGCCTCCGGGTCCAGCGGCTGGAGACCGTCGTCGAGGATCGAACTGACCAGGGTGTACGGCGGGTCCCGCAGCAGCCGCTGGAAGTGGACCGTGCCGAGGTACTTGCCGGTCGGGGTCTCGTCCGGCGGCCGGCACACGTACACCTGAGCGGCCAGCGCGGGGGACAGGTCGGCGTTGCGGACCCGCGCGAGGGCGTCCGCGACGGTCGCGTCCGGGCGCAGCACGATCGGCTCGGTGGTCATCAGACCGCCGGCGGTCTTCTCCTCGTACGCCATGAGCCGTCGTACGTCCGCCGCGTCCTCCGGCTGCATCAGGGTCAGCAGCCGTTCCTGCTCCTCCTCCGGGAGCTCGGCGAGGAGGTCGGCGGCGTCGTCCGGGTCCATGGCCTCCAGGACGTCGGCGGCGCGCTCCTCCTTCAGCTTGCCGAGGATCTCGATCTGGTCGTCCTCGGGCAGCTCCTCCAGGACGTCGGCGAGCCGGTCGTCGTCGAGGGCGGCGGCGACCTCGGCCCGGCGCTTGGGGGAGAGGTGGTGCAACACGTTGGCCAGGTCGGCCGGGCGGAGCTGTTCGAAGGTCGCGAGAAGGTTCTCGGCGCCCTGCCCGTGCTCCTCCAGCGAGAACCCGGTGACCGCCGACCACTCCACGGTCAGCGTCTCGCCCTTGTGGCGCCGGAACGCGCCGCCCTTGCCCTTGCGGACGAAGACCCGGTCGATCTCCCAGTCCCGGCGGGCCGGCAGCTGCTGCACCGAGATGTCGAGCACCGTCACCTCCTCGCCCGTGTCCACGAGCTGGACCCGGCGGTCCAGCAGTTCCCCGACGACGAGACGTTCGGTGGGGCGCTGTTCGAACCGGCGCACGTTCAGCACACCCGTGGTGATGACCTGGCCGGACTCGATGCCGGTGACCCGGGTCATGGGCAGGAAGATCCGGCGGCGGGTGGACAGTTCGACGACCAGACCGAGCAGCCGCGGCGGCTTCCGGCCCACCCGCAGGATGGCGACGAGATCGCGGACGCGGCCCACCTGATCGCCGTTCGGATCGAAGACGGCGACGCCGGAGAGATGGGAGACGAAGATCCGGGGCGCGACCGCCGCCATGAGCCGCCCCTTTCCTTCCCGTCGCGAGGGGAATGTCCGCCGAGGAGGGCTTCAGGCTAGCCCGTCCCGATCGGATATGCCCTGGTGAGCGGTGCGGCCGGACTGGCTCCTGAGTGCCCCCGGAGCCCCGGTACTCTGCGGTACGCCTGGACTCCCCACGAAGAGGTGCATCGCCTGTGACTGTGATTCCCCGTACCCGAAGGGCCGCACTGGTGAGCGCCGTCTGCACCCTGGTGGCCTGCGGGCTGGGGCTGACCGGATGCGGTGAGGACCCCGACGAGGGCACGAACGGGGTCGGCAGACTGGAGCCGGCGAAGATCCAGAGCACGACCCGGGCGGCGGCCGCGGCGGCGGACACGGTCCGGCTGTCCGGCGCGGTGGTGACCAGCGGCAAGACCTACCGGCTGGACATGCGCCTGAAGGAGGACGGCGGCACGGGTTCGGTGACGTCCGAGGGGTCCACGTTCCGGCTGCTGAAGGTCGGCGAACACCTCTTCCTCAAGGCCGACAAGGACTTCTGGGACCACCAGGACTCGGGGAAGAACGGCGCAGGCCACGACGGGGGCGAGACGGACGCGGCGGACAAGCTGGACGGCATGTACGTGAAGGTGCCGACCGGGGACCCCGCCTACAAGCGCTTCAGCGGCTTCACCGACAAGAACGTCCTCCTCGGCAGCCTGCTCACCCTGCACGGCTCGCTCTCCAAGGACGGCCACCACGAACAGTCCGGCACCCGCACGATCCGCATCAGCGGCGACAAGGGCTCCGGCGGCACCCTGGACGTCTCCCTGGAGGGCACCCCCTACCCCCTGCGCCTCGTCCGCGCGGGCGACGCCGGAACCATCCTCCTCACCGACTGGGGCAAGGACTTCACCCTGAAGGAGCCGGACGCGAAGTCGGTCGTGGACTACGGCCGACAACTGCCGACGTCGTAGGCCGGCACCCTCCGGTCATGGGCCGGGTCTCTCGGGACGTGTGCGGGATCTCTCCGGTCGGGGCCGTAGGCCCGGACCACTGATTGCCGTCGGCGCGCATCCTCGGCCCGCACCCCTCGGGCCGCCGGCCCGCACCCCGGTGCCCGTCGCCTCAGCCTCGCTTGCGGCGGCCGAAGAGCAGGCGGGGTACCGCCGCCGGGATCGGTGCGCGCGTCGTCGCCGAGGTCGGTAGCGGAGGCTGCGCCTGGTCGCCGTCGGGGGCCGGGATGGTCGTTCCCGTCGGCTCCAGGCGGAGCACCCGGCACTCGCGGGCCCAGCGGGCCGGCATCGCCTCGCCGTCGGGGGCGTTGAGGCGCTTGCCCTTGAGCTCGGCCACGGCGGCCTCCCACGCGGGGGAGCCGGGGGCCAGCTCGACGACGCGGGCGGCCCAGGCGACGAGCCGGCCGCCCTTGTCCTTGCTGCGGACGGTCACCACGGCCGCACCCCCGTCGACCAGGTCCGGGAACGGCTGCTCGCCGGGCCCGTCACCGACCAGACACGCCGCCCCCTCGTGCCAGACGTGCCACAGCGCGCGCGAGGGCGCCGCCCGGCCCGGGAGCGCCTCGCCGCCCCGCACCCAGACGAGCCCGGACTTCTTGGTGGCCTCTTCGACGAGGGCCTGATCGAACAGCGCGTCGCCCGTCGGCGGGGCGACGGTCGGCGCACCGGGGGCCGGGGAGTCGGAGGTCATGGGGGCAGCCTAACCGTGCCCCCGCCGGACGCCCCGGCCCCCGCCACCGGTGCCGGCCGGCCCACCCGGCCCCGCGCCGTCTACAGCCAGCCGTTGCGCTTCAGCGTGCGGTGGATGCCGAGGCAGAGCGCCACCGTCACGCCGAGGACGACCGGATAGCCGAACTTCCAGTGCGTCTCCGGCATGTAGTCGAAGTTCATGCCGTAGACCCCGCACACCATCGTCGGGACGGCGATGATGGCCGCCCACGACGTGATCTTGCGCATGTCCTCGTTCTGCGCGACGGACGCCTGGGCCAGGTTCGCCTGGAGGATCGAGTTGAGCAGTTCGTCGAAGCCGACGACCTGCTCCTGCACGCGGGCGAGGTGGTCGGCGACGTCACGGAAGTACTTCTGGATGTCGGGGTCGATCAGCCGCATCGGCCGCTCGCTCAGCAGCTGCATGGGCCGCACCAGCGGCAGCACCGCGCGCTTGAACTCCATGACCTCGCGCTTGAGTTGGTAGATCCGGCCGGCGTCGGTACCCCGGGGCGTGCCCTTGCGCCCGGGGGAGAACACCTCCGTCTCCACCTCGTCGATGTCGTCCTGCACGGCGTCGGCGACGGCCACGTACCCGTCGACGACATGGTCGGCGATGGCGTGCAGCACGGCCGAGGGGCCCTTGCCGAGCAACTCCGGGTCGTCCTGCAGCCGGTGACGCAGCGCCCGGAGCGAGCCCTGCCCGCCGTGCCGCACCGTGATGAAGAAGTCCCGCCCGGTGAAGCACATGACCTCGCCGGACTCCACGACCTCGCTGGTGGCGGTGAGTTCGTCGTGCTCGACGTAGTGGATGGTCTTGAAGACGGTGAACAGGGTGTCGTCGTAGCGCTCCAGCTTCGGCCGCTGGTGCGCGTGCACCGCGTCCTCGACGGCCAGCGGGTGCAGCCCGAACTCGGCGGCGATACCGGAGAATTCGGCCTCGGACGGCTCGTGCAGGCCGATCCAGACGAAGCCGCCGTCGCGGCGCACCTGACGGATCGCCTCGTGCGGGGTCAGGTTGCGCTCGAAGGCGACGCGCGCCCCGTCGCGGTAGACGGCGCAGTCCACGACGGCCGTCGCCGCCTCCGCCGGACGCGTGGCGTCGTACACGCCGCCGTCCTTGCGCAGCGACAGGCGCGAGGGGCGGGACGGGCGGACCGCGGCACGCAGGTTGTGGATCATCGACATGAGCAGGCTCCTTCGCAACGAAAGGCCGCCGACGACGGTTGGAACTACCCGGAATGGGGACGTTGTGACTTCGGATGTTTCGCACGTCCACAAAGCGGGGAGCACCGCACCGTCGCGGTGACAGCTTCGCTTGATTCAGATCGGGCGACGCCCGGCCGGTGAGAGCGGGGGACGTCCGATCGGCGATTCGGATCAAGACGGGAAAGAAGTGCTCTTCCGATGCGCGACGACCGGCGAGCGGCACGACGCGGAACGAGGGTGGTAGCCGACGGAGCGAGAACTACGGCTACGGCGGGAGCTACGGAACTCGGCGAGCGGAAGAGCGGGTGGTACTGCCAGGTCGACTTCGGTCCATCGCAGCCCCACCTCCTCCGGCCGGTCCCCCGTAAGGGACGTTCCATACCCCGTTCGGGGTTCCCCGTAGGGGAGTCAGTCCTATCGGCCCGGGACGCGAAGGCATGAGAAGCCTTGAGCGCGAGGCTGCAGCGTGCTGCCCGCATGCTGTCCCGACCGGCGGCCCAGAGTAACAGTCGGCTGTGGTGTCAAGGCGCCCGTTTGCCGGTTCCTGACGAGTTCTATGCTCGCATCATGGCTGATGTTCTTCCGTTGGTGGAGGCCCGTTTGCGCACCGCGCTGGGCGAACCGGACGCGCGCGCCGCGGTCACCTTCCTCGGCACGGACCGTGTCGAGGTGCTCCGTTTCGCCGACGGCGACGTCGTCCGGTACGCCACGCTCGGCATGTCCGGCCAGCCGATGGCCGACCCCGCCGCGGTCCTCGCCGACCCGGTGAAGGGCCCGCGCGCCGAACTCGTCCTGTCCGTGCGGGGCGGCATCGCCGACACCGACAAGGTGCTCCGCCCGCTCGCCGTGCTCGCCGCGTCACCGCAGGTAGAAGGGGTGATCGTGGCGCCCGGCGCCTCTCTCGACGTGGGCGGTCCGCTGTGGCCCGGCGCCCCCTTCACCTCCGTGCTCGTCGCCGAGTCCGGCGGCCTGGTGGAGGACCTCGAACTCGACGCGCCCGCCGACCCTGTACGGTTCCTGCCCCTGCTGCCGATGACCCCCAACGAGGCGGCCTGGAAACGGGTGCACGGCGCCCAGGCCCTCCAGGAGCGCTGGCTCGCCCGCGGTACGGACCTCCGTGATCCGGTCCGCGCCTCCGTGCCCCTCGACTGACCGAGGGCCGACCGAACGGTCCCGTACGGCTTCCCCGTGTGACGGACGGCACGCCATACGTGACCGGAGGCGGCACGGCGGGTGGCCGAAAACCGCCGCTTCCCTTGGTCGTGTGGGCAGTTGATCCCGGCGGCCGGTCCGGCGGGCCGGCCGCCGCCCGGAGGCGGGCGGTCGTGTGCGGAATGTGACGCGCACACGCCGGTCGGGTGATCGTCCTTGACGCGGGGAAGCACGGGGAGGACCGTTGGGCCCTATGAGGGGCGAACCCAGTTGCCCGAAGTGTGGTGGCCGGGTCAGGGCTCCCGGCCTCTTTGCCGACTCCTGGCAGTGCGCCGCGCACGGGACGGTGCACCCGCTGCAGCCCGTGATCCCGCCCAGCGTCGAGGCCCTCAGCGTCGTGGTGCACCGCGCCAAGGTGCCCGTCTGGATGCCGTGGCCGCTGCCCGTGGGCTGGCTGTTCACGGGGGCCGCGTTCGCCGGTGACGACCGCAGCGGCGGACGCGCCACCGCCGTGGCCTGTTCGGGCCCCGGCCCGCTCGGCGGTGTCGGAGAGCTCGTCCTCATCGCGGAGGAGCTGGGCGTCGGCCTCGGCGCGCGGTACGCGGGCATCGACGGCCCCGACCCCGGGCCGTATCTGAGTGTGGAGAAACCACCCCAGGCGAAGGTGCTCGCCGCCGGCCGCCCCACACCGCTGTGGCACGTCACCGGCACACCGGACGACCGTGCCGTCTTCGCGGGGGAGGCCCTCGGGCTGTGGCTGTGGGCGATCGTGTGGCCCGAACAGACCGGGCTCCTGATGTACGACGAGCTGGTGCTGACGGACCTGCGGGACGCGGGGGCGGAGGTGGAGCTGCTTCCGTGCGGGGCGCTCTCGCCGCGCATCCTGGAGCCGTAGGAGTGGCCGTTCCCCGAGTCGTGGGAGTGTCCGTCCGGCCGTGCTCCGGTCCGCCCCTGTAGGGGGCAGTCCCGGGTTTGGGGTGTGACAGAACCGGTCGCGGAGAACGCTATCCTTGAGCGTCCGCTTCCGTTTCCCCACGCCAGGAGTCCGCGTCGTGCGTATCGATCTGCACTGCCACTCCACGGCCTCCGACGGCACGGACACCCCCGCCGAGCTGGTGGGCAAGGCACGCGCGGCCGGGCTCGACGTCGTCGCGCTGACCGACCACGACACCACGCGCGGGCACGCCGAGGCGATCGCCGCCCTGCCGGAGGGGCTCACGCTGGTCACCGGCGCCGAGCTGTCCTGCCGCCTCGACGGCGTCAGCATGCATATGCTCGCCTACCTGTTCGACCCCGAGGAGCCCGAGCTGCTCGCCGAGCGCGAGCTGGTCCGGGACGACCGTGTGCCGCGGGCCCGCGCGATGATCGGCAGGCTGAACGAGCTGGGTGTGCCGGTGACCTGGGAGCAGGTCGCGCGGATCGCCGCCGGCGGTTCCGTGGGGCGCCCGCACGTGGCCACCGCCCTGGTGGAACTCGGTGTCGTACCGACCGCGAACGACGCCTTCACCGAGCAGTGGCTCGCCGACGGCGGCCGTGCCCACGTCCAGAAGCACGAGACGGACCCCTTCGAGGCGCTCCGGCTGATCAAGGGCGCCGGCGGTGTCGCGGTCTTCGCCCACCCGGCCGCCGCCAAGCGCGGTCGGACCGTACCGGAATCGGCCGTCGCCGAGCTGGCCGCCGCCGGACTGGACGGCATCGAGGTCGACCACATGGAGCACGACCCGGCGACCCGGGCGCGGCTGCGGGGGCTGGCGAAGGAGCTGGGGCTGCTCACCACCGGGTCCTCGGACTACCACGGCAGCCGCAAGACCTGCGTGCTCGGCGAGTACACGACCGACCCCGAGGTGTACGGCGAGATCACCCGCCGGGCCACCGGGGCGTTCCCCGTCCCCGGGACCGGCGGAGCCCGCTAGGCCGCGTCCGGCCCATGGCCTGTCGTCAGCTCCCGTCAGCCTCGCGGCGGCCGCTCTCCGGGCGGGACGGGCCTCCTCCCGATTCCTCTGCGGAAACGATTGCCCACCGTGGTGACCGGCCACCACACTGAGCTGCCCTCTCCGCTGTCCTCCCTGCCCCGTTCTTCACTCCCCTCAAGGCACCCCTGTGTTCGATCTCGCCGTTTTCGGTTCCCTCTTCCTCACCCTCTTCGTGATCATGGATCCCCCCGGGATCACCCCGATCTTCCTCGGGCTCACGGCCGGGCGACCCGCCCGGACGCAGAAGCGCATGGCGCTCCAGGCCGTCTGCGTGGCCGGAGGCGTCATCACGGTCTTCGGGCTGCTCGGCCACCAGATCCTGGACTACCTGCATGTGTCCGTTCCGGCGCTGATGATCGCGGGCGGGCTGCTGCTCCTGCTGATCGCGCTCGACCTCCTGACCGGCAAGACGGACGAGCCGACGCAGACGAAGGACGTGAACGTCGCCCTCGTCCCGCTGGGCATGCCCCTGCTGGCCGGCCCCGGTGCGATCGTGTCGGTGATCCTGGCGGTGCAGAAGGCGGACGGGGTGGCCGGTCAGGTGTCGGTGTGGATGGCGATCCTGGCGATCCACGTCGTGCTGTGGCTGACGATGCGGTACTCGCTGCTGATCATCCGGGTCATCAAGGACGGCGGTGTGGTGCTGGTGACCCGGCTCGCGGGCATGATGCTCTCCGCGATCGCCGTGCAGCAGATCATCAACGGGGTCACCCAGGTCGTCCGGGCCTCGTAGTCCACGGTTCCGGGCATCACAGAGCCCCGTACGGCGCGGTTGCCGTACGGGGCTCCGAAGTGTGTACGGGCCCGCCCGTTACGAGGCGGTCACGTCGGCCGGGCGGATCCACAGGCGCTGCCCGATGGCGGCGGCCTGCTGCACGATCCGGTTGACGGAGGCGGCTTCCACGACGGTGCTGTCGACGGGCGTGCCGCTGACATCGTCGAGTCGCAGGATTTCGAAGCGCAAGGGCTTCTCCCTTCGTCCGGTCATCCTCCTGAGGAGAACTACTGGCGGTGGTTCACGGGTCATCGGTGCCCGTGTTCCATGAGGATTCAACGGTATGCGTGTTACAAACATTCCTTACGCTAAGGAAAATTTTCGAGAACCTAATTACTAGCGGGTAAGCGGTGTGGCGTCCATGTCTACCGGCAGGCAGGAAGACTGATTGGGACCGGTTGTGTTCGCAGCGTGACCGCCGGGACAATGGACGTGATGAACGACGACCTCCTGGCGCTCGCCGCCCGCATCGACCGGACGAACGAGCTGCTGCACCGCATGCTCGCCGAGGTGGCGAAGACACCCTCGACGCACGCGATCTTCGTCGACGCCGGGTACCTGTACGCGGCCGTGGGGCGCCTCGCCGCGGGGACGGAGGACCGGCGGTCCTTCGACCTCGACGCGGAAGGACTCATCGACGCGCTGATCGACAAGGCACGCACGATCTTCGCGGACAGCCGGCTGCTGCGGGTCTACTGGTACGACGGGGCGCGCCGGCGCATCCATACGGCCGAACAGCAGTCGATCGCCGAGCTGCCGGACGTGAAGGTGCGGCTGGGCAACCTCAACGCCAACAACCAGCAGAAGGGCGTCGACTCCCTCATCCGCACCGACCTGGAGTCACTGGCCCGGCACCGGGCGATCAGTGACGCGGCCCTGATCGGCGGCGACGAGGACCTGGTCTCGGCCGTCGAGGCGGCCCAGGGCTACGGGGCGCGGGTCCACCTGTGGGGCATCGAGGCGCCGGAGGGCCGCAACCAGGCCGAGCCGCTGCTCTGGGAGGTCGACAGCCAGCGGACCTTCGACCTCGACTTCTTCAAGCCGTACGTGTCACGCCGGGCCGCCGCCACGTACGACGCGCCCACCGGTGCCCGTCCCAGCCGCGAGGACGTCCGCTTCGTCGGCGCCCAGATCGCCGCGAAGTGGCTCGCCTCCCGGGGGCGGGAGACCCTCCAGGAGCTTCTCCACAGCCATCCGTACCTGCCCGGCTCGGTCGACCAGGACCTGCTCGTCGAGGCGGAGGGGCTGCTCCAGTACTCGCTGCGGGGCCAGGCCGACCTGCGCCGCGCCCTGCGGGACGGCTTCTGGGAGCACCTCCGGGCGCAGTACTAGGCGGAGCGGGCGACGCGGTCCCAGAAGCCGATGAGGGCCTTCGCGGTCGCCTGCGGCTGATCGGTGTTCGGGGAGTGCTCGGCGTCCCGGACGACGGTGCGGTGGGCGTTCAGCCGCACGGCCATGTCGTCGAGGAGCGGGATCGGCCAGGTGTCGTCCCGTTCGCCGGACAGGACGTGCGTGGGCAGGTCCACGGCGGCGAGTTCGGCGACGCGGTCGGGCTCCACGCAGAGCTGGCGACCCGTCGCGACGAGCTGGGCGGGGCTGGTGGCGAGCCAGCGGCGCCGCAGGTCGGCGCGATCGTCCAGCCCTTCGTCGAGGGCCCCGGTCTCGGTCTCCTCCGGCTCCGGCGCGTCCATCGCCTGGATGGCGTCCCACACCTGCTCCATGTCCATCACCGCGAGGGCGTCCCGCAAGAGCTTCACGCGCTGCTGCTGGTCGGCCGAGATCTGCGCGGGGCCGGAGGCCATCAGGGTGAGCGAGGCGAAGGGGGAGGCGTCCAGCAGCAGGGCGGCGCGGGAGATCTGGCCGCCGAGGGAGTGGCCGACGAGGTGCAGCGGGGTGCCGTCGCTCACGGCCTCCGCCTGGGCGAGCAGATCCTTCGCCAACTCCGCCTGCGCGTAAGGAGCTTCGTCGTCCTCGGCACCCGGGCTCTCGTACTGTCCGCGTCCGTCCACCGCCACCGACCGGTACCCGGCCCGCGCCAACGGCTCGTGCAGCGCGATGAAGTCCTCCTTGCTCCCCGTGAACCCCGGCACGAGCAGCACGGTGCCCTTCACCGCGGCCCCCGCCTCGATCACGGCGAACTCCCCCCGAGGGGTACGCAGACGGTACGCCCGGGCACCGGCGGGCGGGGTGAAGGTAGGCGGACGGCTCATGGGGGGAGCGTAACGGCCCAACACCCCCGAAGAAGCAGAGGGCACAGCCCCGGCCTTTCAGGGGCGCGGGGAACGGCGCGAGAACCCCCACCGGACCCGCACATGGGGTGGAAGGGGCAGCCCCCCGCTTTTTAGGGGCGCGGGGAACGGCGCGAGAACCCCCACCGGACCCGCACATGGGGGTCGAAGGGGCGCAGCCCCTTGGATGGGAAGGGTAGGGGCGGCGGGGGCGAGGAAACCCGGGAAAGACCGAAGGCCCGGCCCCCCGGAAGGGGGACCGGACCTTCGCTGGACCGGACGGGCTCAGCCCTCCGCGGCCTCCACGACGGCGGCCGCGGCCTTACGCGTACGCCGACGCGGAGCCGGAGCCTCGCCCACCACCCCCGCGTCCTCGGCGGCAGCCGGAGCCGCTGCCTTACGCGTACGACGAGGCTTCGTGGCCTGCTCCTCCGTCGGCTGGGCCGGAACCGCCGCCTCGGCGCCGGCCGCGGTCTTGCGGCTGCGGCGACGCGGCTGGGCCTCCTCGACGGTGTCGACGACGGCCTCGGCGGCGCTGTCCGTGGCCTCCACCGCGGGGGTGGCGGCCTTGCGGGTCCGGCGGCGAGGCGCGGCCGGCGCCTCCTCGACGACGGCTTCGGCCTCGACGGCCTTACGCGTGCGGCGACGCGGCTTGGCAGGAGCCTCCTCGGCCGTCACACCCTCGGCCGTGTCGAGCGCGGCCTCGGCGGCGGGCGCCACCGCCTTGCGGGTGCGGCGGCGAGGCGCGGGCGCGGCCTCCTCGGCGACGGCCTCCACCACGGGCTCGGCGGCGGCTGCAGTCTTGCGGGTGCGGCGGCGGGGCTTGGGCTCCTCGACGGTGTCGACGGCGGCCTCGGCGGCGCTGTCCGTGGCTTCCACCGCGGGGGTGGTGGCCTTGCGGGTGCGGCGGCGGGGCGCGGCCGGGGTCTCCTCGGCGACGGTCTGCGTCTCCGTGGCGGTGGCCTCGGCCTCGACGGGTGCGACGGCCTTGCGGGTGCGGCGGCGCGGCTTGGCGGGTGCCTCCTCGGCGGTCACACCCTCGGCCGTGTCGAGCGCGGCCTCGGCGGCGGGAGCCTCGGCCGCCTCCACCGACTTCCGGGTGCGGCGGCGACGCGGCTTGGGCGCCTCCTCGGCCGACTCGGCGGGCGAGGCGGCGACGCTCTCGGTCACGGCCTCGGCCGACGTGCCGCCGACCGTCTCGACCACGGCCTCGGCAGCGGGGTTCGCCCCGGCACGGGTACGGCGACGACGGCGAGGCGTACGGGTCTCGGCCTCGGCCTCGACGGAACCGGCACCCGGCGCCTCCGCGGACTCCGACGGCCTCGTGACGGCCGCGGCCTCCGGGGACGCCCCGTCCACGGTGGCTCCACCACGCGTACGGCGGCGGCGACGCGGCGTACGCGCCGGGCGCTCACGCTCGCGCTCGGACGACGAGGAGGGAGCGGACGAACGGCCGCCACGACCGCGCGGACCACGCCCGCCCGGCTCTCCCAGGTCCTCCAGCTCCTCGGCGTCCAGGCCGGCCCGGGTGCGCTCGGAGCGCGGCAGGACACCCTTGGTGCCCGCCGGGATGCTCAGCTCCTCGAAGAGGTGCGGGGAGGTGGAGTACGTCTCCGGCGGGTCGTTGAACCCGAGGTCCAGCGCCTTGTTGATGAGCTGCCAGCGCGGGATGTCGTCCCAGTCGACGAGGGTGATCGCGATGCCCTTGGCGCCCGCGCGGCCCGTACGGCCGATGCGGTGCAGGTACGTCTTCTCGTCCTCGGGGGACTGGTAGTTGATGACGTGGGTGACACCCTCGACGTCGATGCCGCGGGCGGCGACGTCGGTGCAGACGAGGACGTCCACCTTGCCGTTGCGGAAGGCGCGCAGGGCCTGCTCGCGGGCACCCTGGCCGAGGTCGCCGTGGACGGCGCCGGAGGCGAAGCCCCGCTGCTTGAGCTGGTCGGCGAGGTCGGCGGCGGTGCGCTTGGTGCGGCAGAAGACCATGGCCAGTCCCCGGCCGTCGGCCTGCAGTATGCGCGCGACCATCTCCGGCTTGTCCATGTTGTGCGCGCGGTAGACGTGCTGCGAGGTGTTCGCCACCGTCGCGCCCTCGTCGTCCGGGGCGGTGGCCCGGATGTGCGTCGGCTGGGACATGTAGCGGCGGGCCAGGCCGATGACCGCGCCCGGCATGGTCGCCGAGAACAGCATGGTCTGGCGCCGGGCCGGAAGCATGTTGATGATCTTCTCGACGTCGGGCAGGAAGCCCAGGTCGAGCATCTCGTCGGCCTCGTCGAGGACCAGGCACTTGACGTGCTTGAGGTTCAGCTTCTTCTGGCCCGCGAGGTCCAGGAGCCGGCCGGGCGTGCCGATGACGACGTCGACGCCCTTCTTGAGGGCCTCGACCTGGGGCTCGTAGGCGCGGCCGCCGTAGATCGCCGTGACACGCACGTTGCGCACCTTGCCGGCGGTCAGCAGGTCATTGGTGACCTGGGTGCACAGCTCGCGGGTGGGAACGACGACGAGCGCCTGCGGCGAGTCGACGAGGTCCTCGGGCTTGGCGCGGCCGGCCTCGACGTCGGCGGGGACGACGACGCGCTCCAGCAGCGGGAGGCCGAAGCCCAGCGTCTTGCCGGTGCCGGTCTTGGCCTGGCCGATGACGTCGGTGCCGGTGAGGGCGACCGGGAGCGTCATCTCCTGGATGGGGAAGGGGTTGATGATGCCGACGGCCTCAAGGGCCTCGGCCGTCTCGGGAAAGATGCCGAGATCTCGGAAAGTCGTAGTCAGGGTGCTGCCTCTTCTGTGTACGCGGTGTGAGGCGAGCGCGGGGGTCGTGTCGGACCGTGCCGGGGACGTCGGCCGCCTCACGGGCGGACCGTGTGGCACGGGACCACTGCCGACGCTCTAGCGCTCATACCGCTGAGGGGTTCCCTCCGGACGCCGTACGCGAGGTGCCGTACGGAGAAGAAGGGCTGTCGGGTCGGAGCCGATCGGGCCACCGACCGGGCATCCTCATGCGTGCGGCCTGTCGAGATACGGTCGAACGATCGAACTACGTCGACGTACCAGCAGGCGCATTACCACCATACCCCGGAATCGCGCATATGCGATGGCCGATTTGGTCACGTAGTGGTTGTCACACTGAGGGGCACGCGATGCGGCCGGGCCCTTCCGCCCTGCGCGGAGCGGGCTATTGTGCGCTTCATGACCACGTCTGACAAGCCTGAGAACGCCACCGGCGACGCGTCCGCCGACGCCGCCGACACCGCCGAGGTCACCGGGATCGCCGCCCAGGACTGGGCCCGGGCCTCCGCCGACCCGCAGTACCGCGCGGCGGTGGTGGATCTGCTGGGGGCGCTGGCGTACGGGGAGCTGGCGGCGTTCGAACGGCTCGCGGAGGACGCGAAGCTGGCGCCGACCCTCGTCGACAAGGCCGAGCTGGCGAAGATGGCGGCTGCCGAGTTCCACCACTTCGAGCGGCTGGCCGGCCGCCTCACCGAGATCGGCGAGGAGCCGACGCGGGCCATGGAGCCGTTCGTCGACGCGCTCGACGGCTTCCACCGGCAGACCGCGCCGTCGGACTGGCTGGAGGGGCTCGTCAAGGCGTACGTCGGGGACTCGATCGCCAGTGACTTCTACCGGGAGGTCGCGGCGCACCTCGACTCGGACACGCGCGGGCTGGTGCTCGCCGTGCTCGACGACACGGGGCACGCCGGGTTCGCCGTGGAGAAGGTGCGCGCGGCGATCGACGAGGACCCGCGGGTGGGCGGCCGACTGGCGCTGTGGGCACGGCGGTTGATGGGGGAGGCCCTGTCGCAGTCGCAGCGTGTGGTGGCGGACCGGGACGCCCTGTCGACCATGCTCGTGGGCGGAGTCGCCGACGGGTTCGATCTGGCCGAGGTGGGCCGGATGTTCTCCCGGATCACCGAGGCGCACACGAAGCGGATGGCCGCGCTGGGCCTGGCCGCGTGAGCGTGCGGGTGTGAGCACCTGATCGTGGGCGACTAGTCGTCGTGGGGTGCGGTGCCGTCCTGGGGGTGCCGGCCGCCCGGACCGGGCCGGGCGCGCGGGTCCCCGCGCCCCGGGGCGGGCGGCTGTGACGCCGTCAAGGGGCCTTCCGGCCGGGACGCTTCGCGCTCAGGCGGTCGCCGAGCTGCTGCGTCGAAAGCGTTCGGTCGGCCGCAGCAGCAGGGACAGGGAGGCCGCCGCCACGACCAGCGCGCCGGTGAGGATCAGCGGATAGTTCGCCGAGCCGAGTGCCGTGTGCGTCAGGAAGGCGCCGAAGAGGGCGCCCGCGGTGCCGGTCGGCAGGACCAGGGCGCGCGACGGCAGACGGTGGGGCAGGCGGTACACGGCGGCACACGCCAGGGCGAAACCGAGGAGTGCGGATCCGAGCGCTTCCAAGAACATGTTCGGGTTCCCTCCCACACGGCCTGGCCTGGGCAGATCGTTCGTAGCCGGTACTACCCGCACGCCGTCGCACGCAATCATCGTCCGTCCCCGGGATGTGCCTCCGCCGAGGGGTTCGGCCGGTGGGAACCAAGGAACACGGACGTACGCGGACATACGGAGGGGCCCGGTGGTTTTCACACCACCGGGCCCCTCCGTACGTCCTCCGTGCCTCGTGACTACAGCGCGCTGAAGCCCACCTTGCGGACGGCCGACTCGCCGATGTCGACGTAGGCGAGACGGTCGGCCGGGATCAGCACCTTGCGGCCGTGCTCGTCCGTGAGGCTCAGCAGCGCCGACTTGCCGGTGAGCGCCTCGGCAACGGCACGCTCGACCTCCTCGGCACTCTGACCGCTCTCCAGAACGATCTCGCGGGGCGCGTGCTGCACGCCGATCTTGACCTCCACGGCTATGTCCCTCCGACGGTCAGTGAAGTGCGCGGGCTCCCGCGCCGTACCCAGCACACATTAGCCCGGTGAGGGGACGTACACGCTCCGCCCGAGAACGCCAGGAGCGAACAGGATGCGGGAATTCCGACCGGTGTCACCAACCGCCGTTCCGCGGAGGGGCGGCGCTCAGTGCTGGTCGATGCCGTGCAGGGGGAAGCCCGCGATACCGCGCCAGGCCAGCGAGGCGAGCAGCTGGACCGCCTGCTCGCGCGGGACGCTGCGGTCGCTGTGCAGCCAGGAACGGGCCACCACCTGGGAGAGACCGCCCAGCCCCGAGGCCAGCAGCATCGACTCTGCACGGGAGAGACCGGTGTCCTCGGCGATGACGTCGCAGATGGCCTCGGCGCACTCGTTGGTGACCTTGTCCACGCGCTCGCGCACGGCGGGCTCGTTGGTCAGGTCCGACTCGAAGACCAGCCGGAAGGCGCCGCCCTCGTCCTCCACGTACGCGAAGTAGGCGTCCATCGTCGCCCGGACGCGCTGCTTGTTGTCGGTCGTCGAGGCCAGCGCCCCGCGCACGGACTGGATGAGGGACTCGCAGTGCTGGTCCAGCAGCGCCAGATAGAGGTCGAGCTTGCCGGGGAAGTGCTGGTAGAGCACCGGCTTGCTGACTCCGGCGCGCTCGGCGATGTCGTCCATCGCGGCGGAGTGGTAGCCCTGGGCCACGAAGACTTCCTGGGCGGCGCCCAGCAACTGGTTCCGTCGGGCTCGGCGGGGCAGCCGTGTGCCTCGCGGGCGCGCCGCCTCTGTCTGCTCGATGGCTGTCACGCCGCCTCCCAAGATCGTCCACATGCGGGTGTGCGCCGCGCCGCCATCGTACTTTTCGGTAACCCCGGTGTGCGCGGTGAGAGCGCAGAATTTCACGGACCGGACGGCGGGGAAAGTGCCGCGGACCACGCCAAACAGGGGCATGGCGGGCAGCGGGAAGCCCTTTCTCGTCACCTGTCGTCGTCCCTGGTGGGGGTCGGGTTACCGGTAGTCGTCCTCGTCGAGGGAGACCACGCGGGCCTGCTCCGCCAGATCGGCCTCGTTGGCGGCGCCCGGGTCGGCGTCGGTCAGTGGGTCGTCCCGGTGCGGGGCGACGTCCTTGTGCTGCTCGGCGGCATCGGCCTCCGGGGCCTCGACGTCGTCGAACTCGGTGGAGTCCTCCTCGATGAAGGTGTCGGGATCGCTCGGATCGACGGCCATGGTGGGTCCCCTTCCTGCTGCGCCCTGCTACCGCTCCCGGTCCTGCCCCGGTGCCGTCGGAACGTTCCCTGAGGCGGCCGGGTCACGTACGGGTGCCCTGTTCGCGCGCCTGGATGCCCTCGGTTACGAGCCTAGGAGAAGGGGGAACGGGGCGCTACGCGATCACCGGCGGCCCGGCCGTGAGCCCGGTGAGCTGCGCCGACGGCCCGGCCGTGAGCCCGGTGAGCTGCGCCGACGGCCCGCCGCCGGCCAGGCGACGACGGCTCCCCGGCCGTGCCCCCTGCTTCTGGCCGCTGCGCCCCGCACACATGGCTGAATTTAAGTCCGTACCTGTGACGGCGAACACATGAGTCACTGCGTGATCGTCTCGTAACATTGCCCGCATGTCTTCGACCGAGCTGCCGTCCCTGCTGACCGCCACCGCATCGCCGAAGGCGAGTGCCGTGCGTGTGGCGCCCGGCGAGAGGATGAGATCGGTCCGGCTGCCGGGGGTCACGCTGGCGGTGCGGTCGAGGCCGCCGGCGCGCGAGGGGCTGCCGCCCGCTCTGTATGTGCACGGCCTGGGCGGTTCCTCGCAGAACTGGTCCGCGCTGATGCCGCTGCTCGACGGGCTCGTGGACGGTGAGGCGGTCGACCTGCCCGGCTTCGGCGACTCCCCGCCACCGG
The DNA here is from genome assembly GCF_029167005.1 of Streptomyces sp. VNUA24. NCBI lineage: Bacteria > Bacillati > Actinomycetota > Actinomycetes > Kitasatosporales > Streptomycetaceae > Streptomyces > Streptomyces sp. VNUA24. The sequence goes on along the minus strand of NZ_CP119143.1, from coordinate 4,222,529 downwards.
ACGACGGCAACTACTCCGTCACGGGGCACGCCCGCGCGGTCATCCGCCACCTCGACGCCGCCGGGCGCGGCCCCGTGCACCTCTTCGGCAACTCCCTCGGCGGCGCGGTCGCGACCCGGGTCGCCGCCCTCCGCCCCGATCTCGTCCGCACCCTGACCCTGGTGTCGCCCGCCCTGCCCGAACTGCGTGTGCAGCGGACGGCCGTGCCGACCGCGATGCTCGCGCTGCCCGGCATGTCGGCCCTCTTCACCCGCTTCACCAAGGGCTGGACCGCCGAGCAGCGCGTACGCGGGGTCACGGCGCTCTGTTACGGCGACCCCGGCCGCGTCACGGACGAGGGATTCCGCAACGCCGTGGAGGAGATGGAGCGTCGCCTCCAACTCCCCTACATGTGGGACGCGTTGACGCGTTCCGCCCGGGGAATCGTGGACGCCTACACCCTGGGCGGGCAGCACTCGCTCTGGCGCCAGGCGGAGCGCGTCCTCGCCCCGACCCTCCTTGTCTACGGCCGCCGCGACCAGCTCGTCGGCTTCCGCATGGCGCAGCGCGCCGCCCGCGCCTTCCGCGACTCCCGCCTCGTCTGTCTGCCGGACGCGGGGCACGTGGCGATGATGGAGTACCCGGAGGCCGTGGCCGCCGCGTTCCGTGAACTGCTCGCGGACACCGGGGAGTCGGGCGGCGGGGCGGCCCCGTCGGTGGCGGAGACCTGGGAGCCGGACGCCGGTGTCCGATCGGTTGCCGACGGACCACCACCGGGCTCGTCCGGCGGGGGGAGCTGAGGCGCGGCGTGGGACGGCACAGCCGCAAGGGGCGGGCGCCGAAAGGCGACACGAACGAGAAGCCCGGGAAGCCCGAGAAGCCCGGGAAGACCGAGAAGACAACGACGACCGGGCCGGTGACCTCGGCCTGGTCGGGCGACGGTCCACCGGCCGCGCGCCGCACATCGGGCACACAGGGGGGTCCGGGGGTTCAAGGGGTCCGGGGCATGGACGGCTACGGTCGGCCTCATAGCCAGGGGATGCAGGGATTCACCGGCGGTGCGCCCGGGCAGCAGGGTGCTCGTCTTCCCGATGGCACTCCGGCGCACGGCTTCCCCCGTCTGCCCGAGGGCGTGCCGGCGCACGCCGTCCCCCGTTTCGCCGACGGCACTCCGGCGCACGGCTTCCCTCGCCTTCCTGACGGCACGCCCGCGCACGGGATGGCCCGCCTCCCCGACGGCACGCCCGCGCACGGCTTTCCCCGGCTCGCCGGTGGCGCTTCCGCCCACGGGTATCCGCCGAGTCGTGGTGAGCACCCCGAGCAGCGTGAAGCCGGGGGCGGTTGGGGGCACTTGGGTGCTGACGGGCGCCGGACGGGTGCCGGACACGGCGTGGCGCACGGGGCTCCCGCGGGGGCCCCGTATGGTGTGCCGGGCGAGGCGCCACCCACCGGCGCCCCGTACGGCGGACCTCCTGAGCGTTCCGGTCGCCGCATCCCCATTCCCCGGCAGCGGCAGGAGACCATGCCTTCCGGTGGCCCCCGCCAGGCATATCTGGACGCCTTCGACGAGGTCGACGACGCCTTCGCACCCGGTCGGACACCTCGTGCCGCATCGGATGCCGCGGACGGCCGGACCGAGACGGCTCTCCGCGAGAAGCCGCTGCGGGAAGGGACACGGGAGAACCCGCAGGGTCGGCCGGAGCCGGGGGAGCGCCTTCCGCGCGCCGGGGCCGAGCCCGGGGAGACGGCGAAGGCCGGCAAGGGACGGGCGTTCGCCGGCATCGCGGCCGCGGCGGTCACGACCGTACTGGCCGTCGTCGTGGGCGGCCAGATCGCCGCCGGACAGGACGACGCCGCCCCGCAGCCGCAGGCCGCCGACGCCGGCGAACGCGAGGTGCGCGGCGCCTCGCGCGGCGACGACCGGCCCACACCGTCCGGTGCGCCGAGCCCGAGTGTGACCCCGTTGTCGTACGACCAGAAGATGGACCGGACGTACCCGCTCGCGGCGGATCTGGAGGGCGGCGGGAAGTTCGAGGCCGTCAAGGGCTTTGCCAAGGCGCCGGGGAAGGGGCAGAAGTACCGCTACCGCGTCGACGTCGAGAAGGGACTCGGTCTGGACCCCGAGCTGTTCGCCGAGGCGGTGCAGAAGACCCTGAACGACGAGCGGAGCTGGGCCCACGGCGGCGGCCGTACGTTCGAGCGGATCTCCTCGGGCACACCCGACTTCGTGATCACGCTGGCCAGCCCGGGCACCACGGCCACCTGGTGCGCCAAGTCGGGGCTCGACACGACCGTGGACAACGTGTCCTGCGATTCGGCGGCCACCGAACGCGTGATGATCAACGCCTACCGCTGGGCCCAGGGCTCGAAGACCTACGGCGACCAGATCCACGCGTACCGGCAGATGCTGATCAATCACGAGATCGGCCACCGCCTCGGCTACAGCCACGTGACCTGCGACAAGGACGGTGAACTCGCCCCCGTCATGCAGCAGCAGAGCAAGTTCCTGACGTACGACGGGATCACGTGCAAAGCCAATCCCTGGGCCTATCCCGGTAGTTGACGGGGCGTGTGAGGCGACCCCGCACTACCTGACGCAGTGTGATGGGCTGATCCCCTAGCGCGACAAAACGCGCCCCGCCAGGGAAAGTTACGACCGTTCACCCCTTTTGGTGGTGCGACGGACAACCGTCCGTCGCACCCCCGCCTCGTCCGCATACGTTCGTCCCGCTGCGAGCCGCCGGGTGAACGGCGGCTTCTCAAACGGGAGATCGGGGGTGCACGCGTGCGCATCGGACTGCTTACGGAGGGTGGCTATCCGTATGTGAGCGGTGATGCCAGGCTCTGGTGCGACCGACTCGTACGTGGGCTGGCGCGACACGAGTTCGACATCTACGCGCTCAGCCGGAGCGAGCGGCAGGAGGACGAGGGCTGGATCCCGCTGCCGCCCCAGGTCAGCCGGGTTCGTACGGCTCCCCTGTGGACCGCCGAGGACGACGGGACCGTCCATGGGCGCCGGGCACGGCGGCGCTTCGCCGAGGCGTACGGCGAACTGGTGTCCGCGGTGTGCTCAGAGGCATCCGGCGACGGGGCGGCCGTTGAGGCGGACCGTTTCGGCAGCGCGTTGTACGGGCTGGCCGAGCTGGGCCGCGAGGAAGGCGGCCTGGTCGGTGCGCTGCGCTCCGAGGCCGCCGTCACCACACTGGAGCGCGCTTGTCGCGCGCCGGGCGCACTGCGAGGGGCGCGCGAGGCTCGCGTACCGGATCTGCTGACGGTCGCCGCACACCTCGAACGCGCCCTGCGCCCCCTCTCGCTCGACTGGTACGGGGACGACGGGCTCGGCTCGGTCGACCTGTGTCACGCGACCGCCGGGGGCTCGGCCGCGCTTCCCGGGCTGCTGGCCCGGCACTTCCACGGGGTGCCGCTCCTGGTCACCGAGTACGGCGTGCCGCTGCGGGCGCACTACCTCGGGGCAGTCGGTGAAGCGCCGGTGCGCGCCCTGCTCGCGGCCTTCCACCGGCGGCTGACCGCCGAGGTCTACCGGCAGGCCGCCTGTCTCACCCCCGGCAACACCCACGCCCGGCGCTGGCAGGAGCGCTGCGGCGCCGACCGGGCCAGGATCAGGACGGTCTACCCCGGCATGGACGCCGCCCGCTTCGCGGAGGTGGGCGAGTCGCCGGAGTACGCGGATCCGTACACCGTCGTCTGGGTCGGCCGCATCGAGCCCGCCAAGGATCTGATCTCACTGCTGCACGCCTTCGCCGAGATCCGCCGGGCCGAGCCCAAGGCACGACTCAGGATCATCGGAGCGGCGGCGGGCTCCGAGGCCACCGCCTATCTGGGCCACTGCAGAGCCCTGGCCGCGCAGCTCTTCCCCGACGAGGCGGACGGCCTCCACGCGGTCGGCGACAACCCCGTCTCCTTCGAGGAGATCGGCGACCCGGCCGTCCCCGATGTGGCCGGTGCCTACGCGGCGGGTGCGGTGGTCGTGCTGTCCAGCGTCGTCGAGGGCTTTCCGATCAGCCTGGTCGAGGCCATGTTCTGCGCCCGGCCGACGGTCTCCACCGATGTGGGCGCGGTCGTGGAGGTCATCGGCGGCACGGGCCTCGTCGTTCCTCCGCGCAACCCGCGGGCGCTGGCCGAAGCGTGCGTGGCGCTGCTGCGGGAGCCCCAGCGCCGTGCGCGCCTGGGCGCGGCCGCCCGCGCACGCGCTCTCGAACTCTTCACGGTGGAACAGAACGTCGAGGCATTTCGTGGCATCTACCTGGAGGTCGTCTCCCAGGCCCCGGTGCGCAAGGTCGTCCTCGACGGCACCGGGGAACCACTGCCCTTCGGAGCTCCCGCCGAGGCCCGGGTACCCGGCCGCTGGACCGACTCGCGACTGATGACGGGCGGCTTCGGTGTGGCCGGAGTGGCCGGGGTGGCGGGCATCGCCGGGGTCGCGGGGGGTGCCGGCGGCCCGGGGCGCGGGGCGGCCGGGTCCGGGCGGCCGCGCTGGGCCGTCGACGCGCCTGAGTCGGCGGCCGCACCGGTCGTGGGGACCACGGCGTCGGCCGCGGCGCCGACTGCGGCGCCGACTGCGACGGCGGAATCGGCATCGGAGTCGGCATCGGCATCGGCGTCGGCGTCGGTCGTGCCCCCGAGTTCCGGGGCGCCTGCCATGGCCACGGCTTCCGGCTCCGCGCCCGCCGCCGCGTCCGGCGCTGTGCCCGCCACGGCGGCGCCGTCCACCCCTTCGGCCTCGGACGCGGTCCCGGTCCCAGTTCCGGCCGTGGAGAGGTCTCCGGATACGACCGCCGGGCAGCCCGTGCCTGCGGGGGAGGGCGCGCGATGAGCGAATTGCGGCTGGACGGGCTGGGCGGGCTGGACGGATGGGAGGGGCGAGAGGGGCTGGATGGACCCGAGGGGCTGGATGGGCGAGACGGGCAGGTCGGACGGGAGGTGTTCGATGTGGCCGATGGCGTCGCGGAGTTGGACCGCTCGGGCGTCGAGCCCGGCGGGGCCGGTGTGATCGGTGCGGCCGTCGCGGGATGCTCGTCCGGTCCGCACCCTCCGCCGGATGCCATGACCTCGCCCGCTCTCCAGGCGTCCCACGACCTCGTCGCCTCACTCGAACCGACCGCGCGCCCGGGCGAGCACGGCCCCTCCGCCCCCTCACCCACGTCCGCGCCCCGACGCGGCGCCGTCGACCCCGTGAAGGCGTTGATGCACCGGCACCGGGACCTCTGCGAACGGGCCGTGGACCCCTTGGAGATCGCCGCCGGGCTGGAGGCGCACGGGGTGACCGACCGCACCGCCGCCCGCTTTCGACACCGGGACGTCTTCTCCCTCGCCGAGGAGATGTACGCGCGGGTGTCGCGGGACGGGGAGGAGGTCACCGAGCGCGAGCCGGTGCCGAACGCGCCCGGCGCGCGCGGCGGCTGGGCCGTGCTCGCCCTTCTTCCGGGCGCCCTGTGCGCGGCGGCTGTCGTCGGCGTGCGCCTCACCGACGGCCGGCCCCGTCTCGCGGTCGCCGCGGCCGGCGCACTCGCGGTGGCGCTCGCCCTCCGCGTCGCCCTCGACCGCGGCCCCCTGCGCGCCCCCTCGGACGCCACCGGCCGTACCCGCGTCTGGACCTGCTGGCTGGTCGCGTACGCGCTCCTCGGCGACGGCCTGCTCACCGCCGGTCTCGACGACGGTCCCCACGGCCCGTGGCCCCTGACCGTCGCGCCGGTGCTCGCGCTCGCGCTGTCCTGCGCCCCCGCCGTCTGGTGCGCCCAGCTCCTCGCCACCGGTGCCCGCCGCAAACTCGCCTCCAGCCGAGGTCTCGCGGAGTTCGCCGACTCCGTCAAGCCCCTGATCCTCGGCGTGTTCGCGCTCCACCTCTGCGCCCTGGCCGCCCTGCTGGCGCTCTGCGCCGAGGTCCTGCACGAGCCCTCCTTCCACGCCGGCGCGGGCGCCCTCGGCGCACTTCTCCTCCTCGCCCGCCTCCTCATCGCCCACGGAACCCCTCAGGTTCCGGTCGTCGTCCTCCGCGCGGCCGCCCTGGCCGAGGCGCTCGCGCTGGGCACGGTCTTCGCGAGCCGCCTGCCCGGCTGCTCCCTCCTGGCCGTCCCCGTCCGTGCGGTCGTGGACGCCTGGGGGGCCGGGGCCCTACCCGCCCTTGTGTGCGGCACCGCCGCGCTCGTCCTGCTCGTCCACGCCACCCGCACGCTGACCCGGGCCTCGGCCCACTCCCTGCCCTCCGGGGCGACCTGACCCGTCCGAGGCCCTTCGCCCGGCGGCCACACGTCGCCGTACGAGGTCCGGGCCGACCGACGCCCGGGGCTCGCGTCCCGGGCGCCCGTCCCGCGGGGCCGACACCGCGGGCCACCTCATCACCCACGGCACCACCCCATAAGGAGAACGCCAGATGATCACCTCCCGAACCGGAGAACCCGCCCCGGGAGCCGCCCGATGAGGGTCCTGCTGATCGGAGCCAACGGGTACCTCGGCCGCTTCGTCGCCGAGCGTCTGCTCGCCGACCCGGCCGTACAGCTCACCGCGCTCGGCCGCGGCGACGACGCCGACGTACGGTTCGACCTCGCCACCGGCAGCCCGGGCGCGCTCACCCGCTTCCTGGACGCCGTCCACCCCGGAGTCGTCGTCAACTGCGCCGGAGCCACCCGCGGCGGCGCCCGCGAACTCACCCGGCACAACACCGTCGCCGTCGCCACCGTCTGCGAGGCCCTGCGCCGCAGCGGCTGCGGCGCCCGCCTGGTGCAGCTCGGCTGCGGCGCCGAATACGGACCCAGCCAGCCCGGGTCCTCCACCGCCGAGGACGCCGTGCCCCGCCCCGGCGGCCCGTACGGCGTGAGCAAACTCGCCGCAACCGAACTCGTCCTCGGCTCCGGCCTGGACGCCGTGGTCCTGCGCGTCTTCTCGCCCGCCGGGCCCGGCACACCGGCCGGCTCGCCGCTCGGCCGGCTCGCCGAGGCCATGCGCCGCGCCATGCAGTCCGGCGACGGCGAACTCAAGCTCGGCGGCCTCGGCGTCCAGCGCGACTTCGTCGACGTCCGCGACGTCGCCCGTGCCGTCCACGCCGCCTCCCTCTCCGCGGCTCAGGGGGTGATCAACATCGGCTCGGGCCGCGCCGTGCGCCTCCGCGACGCCGCGGCCGTCCTCGCCCGCGTGGCCGGCTACGGCGGCGCCCTCCACGAACTCGACGCTCCGCCCGGCCCCCTCAGGCCCACCATCGGCCACCCCCGCCCCGAACCTGACCACGCCACCCCCGTCTCCTACCCCTACCCGGACGGGTGCGGCAGCTGGCAGCAGGCCGACGTCCGCACCGCCCGGGACCGCCTCGGCTGGCGACCCAGGATCAACCTGGAGGAATCTCTCGCCGACATCTGGATGGAGGCGGCGTGCCGTATCTGACCCCGGCGCCCTCCGCCATCGCGCACACCGGCCTGAGCCTCGGCTTCGGCATCCCCGGCTATGCCCACCCCCTCGTCGCCCCCTTGGAATGGGGTGAACTCGCCCGTCCCGGCACCCCTTTGCACTGGGTCGTCCTGAACATCTCCGACGGTCCCGGCACCCGCCCCGACCCGCACTGCCTCGAAGCCGCCGGACGGCTGCGGAACGCGGGCGTCCGCGTCCTCGGCTACGGGGCGCGCGCCCTCGGCGACATCGCCTCCGACGCGCGCCGGTATCTCGACTGGTACCGCACCGACGGGTTCTTCCTGGACCGCTGCCCCACCGAACACGGCGCCCTGCCGGACACCGAGCGCACGGCCACCGCCCTCCGCGCGCTTCTCGGCGGCGGGCACCTCGTCCTCGGGCACGGCACCCACCCGCACCCCGGCTATGTCGACATCGCCGACCAACTGGTGACCTTCTCCGGGCCCTGGAGCGACTACCGCTGGTCGCAGGCGGCCGAGTGGACCGCCGACCATCCGCCCGAGCGCTTCTGCCACTTCGTCCACGGCGTTCCGCGCGGACACCTCGACGAGGCACTGCGCGTCGCCCGCTGGCAGGGTGCCGCCACCATCTACTTCACCGACCGCAGGGACCGCGGCGGCCGGACCGACCCTTGGGAGACGATGCCCGGCTACTGGGACGACATCGTCTCGCTGGTTGGAACGGGTGTCTCGGAATGAAAAAGGGCGTGGCAGTGTTACGGGGAGAACAACTGTAGTGATTGACCGACCAACGGAGTCCCCGTGTCGCTGCCACCCCTGGTCGAGCCCGCTTCCGAGCTCACCGTAGACGAGGTCCGCAGGTACTCCCGCCACCTGATCATCCCCGACGTCGGGATGGACGGGCAGAAGCGGCTGAAGAACGCCAAGGTGCTGTGTGTGGGCGCCGGCGGCCTCGGCTCCCCGGCGCTGATGTACCTGGCCGCGGCGGGCGTCGGCACGCTCGGCATCGTGGAGTTCGACGAGGTCGACGAGTCGAACCTGCAGCGCCAGATCATTCACAGCCAGGCCGACATCGGCCGCTCCAAGGCCGCGTCCGCGCGCGACTCCGTGCTCGGGATCAACCCGTACGTGAACGTGATCCTCCACGAAGAGCGGCTCGAGGCCGAGAACGTGATGGACATCTTCAGCCAGTACGACCTGATCGTCGACGGCACGGACAACTTCGCGACCCGCTACCTGGTCAACGACGCGTGCGTGCTGCTGAACAAGCCGTACGTGTGGGGCTCGATCTACCGCTTCGACGGCCAGGCCTCCGTGTTCTGGTCCGAGCACGGACCCTGCTACCGCTGCCTCTACCCCGAGCCCCCGCCGCCGGGCATGGTCCCCTCCTGCGCCGAGGGCGGTGTCCTCGGTGTGCTGTGCGCCTCCATCGGCTCCATCCAGGTCACCGAGGCCATCAAGGTCCTCACCGGCACGGGTGAGCCGCTGGTCGGCCGCCTGATGATCTACGACGCCCTGGAGATGCAGTACCGCCAGGTCAAGGTCCGCAAGGACCCCGACTGCGCGGTCTGCGGCGAGAACCCCACCGTCACCGAACTCATCGACTACGAGGCCTTCTGCGGCGTCGTCTCCGAGGAGGCACAGGAGGCGGCGGCCGGCTCGACGATCACTCCCAAGCAGCTCAAGGAGTGGATCGACGACGGCGAGAACATCGAGATCATCGACGTCCGCGAGATCAACGAGTACGAGATCGTGTCCATCCCGGGCGCCAAGCTGATCCCGAAGAACGAGTTCCTCATGGGCACCGCCCTGGAGGCCCTCCCGCAGGACAAGAAGATCGTCCTGCACTGCAAGACGGGTGTCCGCAGTGCGGAAGTCCTGGCCGTCCTGAAGTCGGCGGGCTTCTCCGACGCGGTCCACGTCGGCGGCGGCGTGATCGGCTGGGTCAACCAGATCGAGCCGAGCAAGCCGGTCTACTAGACCCGCGTCCTCCCGGCAGGGGCTCGGCACCACGGGTGCCGGGCCCCTCGCCGCGCCCGCCCGTACCGGGGCGCGGCGGCCCTCCCGGGCTACGAGCAGACTTTGCCGTCCTTCGGCACCGTCCCGTCCAGCAGATACGCGTTCACCGTCGAGTCGACGCACGTACTGCCGCTGCCGTACGCGCCATGGCCCTCGCCCTTCCAGGTGAGCATCACACCGACGTCCTCGCCCAGTTCCGCGGCCATCTTCCGCGCGCCCTCGTAGGGCGTCGCCGGATCCCCGGTGTTGCCCACCACGAGGACGGGCGCGGCCCCCGGTGCGCTCACCTCCGGTGAGTCCGTCAGGCCCGGCACCGGCCAGTCGTGGCACCAGCCCGCGGTGTCCCACCCCAGGAACTCGCCGAAGACGGGCGAGATCTCCCGGAACTCGGGCAACAGCCTCTTCGTCTCCTCCACGCTCGGCCGCTGCCTCTGGTCCAGGCACGATATGACCCGTTGGGAGTGGGTCGTCGTGCCGTAGCGGCCGGACGGGTCGCGTTCGTTGTACCCGTCGGCCAGCGCGAGCAGTTCGGTGCCGTCGCCGTCCTCGGCTGCGTCGAGCGCGCTGGTCAGCGTGGGCCAGCTCCGCTCGCTGTAGAGCGGCAGGACGATACCGGTGGTCGCCAGCGTCTGGGTGAGTTCGCGGCCGGACGTCGTCGCCAGTGGCTTCGCGTCGATCCGCTCCAGCAGCTTCTCGATCTTCCGTGTGCCCGCCTCGGGGTCCTGGCCGGTCGACTTCAGGTAGTTGTCGAGAGCCCGCTGGAAGCCCAGGGTCTGGTTCTTCGCGTGGCCCACCGTGTCGGCGGTCGGGTCGACCACCGCGTCCAGGACCAGGCGCCCCACGTTCCGGGGGAACAGGTGGGCGTAGACCCCACCCAGTTCGGTGCCGTACGAGATACCGAGGTAGTGCATCTTCTCGTCGCCGAGGACCCGGCGCATGACGTCCATGTCGCGGGCGGTCTCGGCGGTCGAGACGTGTGACAGCAGCTTGCCGGCGGCCTTCTCGCATCCCGCGCCGAAGTCGGCCGCGTCCTGGAAGAAGGCCCGCTCCTCGGCGGCGTCGTCGGGGGTGGCGTCCACCGACTCGCTCGCCTGGATCTCCTTGTCGCCGCGGCAGCGCACCCCCTCGCTCCCGGCCACCCCGCGCGGGTCCCAGCTCACCAGGTCGTACCGCTTGTGCAGTTCGCTCGTCAGTCCCGCGTACGACGGCAGCATGGACACGCCGGAGCCGCCGGGGCCGCCGAAATTGAACAGGAGGGAGCCGAGGCGTTCCCCGGCGTCGCCGGTCGCCTTGCTGCGGATCAGTGCGAGCCCGATCGTCCCCTTGTCCGGTTTCGCGTAGTCCAGCGGGACCCTCAGCGTCGCGCACTGCCAGTCCCCGCCCGGTGCGGGGCCCTCCGAAGTCGCCTCGCAGCGATCCCAGTCGAGCTTCTGGCGCGGCGCCGGCACCGGCGACCCCGGCGGTGCGGGTGAGGACGACGAGCCCTTCGCGTCGTCCGCCTTGTCACCCGCTCTGTCGTCCGCACCGCCGCTGCATCCGGTGACCAGCAGCACGGCAGCAGCCAGGGCGGCCCCCCGTGTCAAGCGCGCCATGCTTGCCTCCCCCTCCAGCGATGTCGTCCGCCGGATGTCCCGAATGGCGGTCATGCCATGGTATGCGGACCGTCGTGAACGCCGAGACAGCCTGTGGATAACGTTCTGACCTGCACATTCATGAGCAGACCGTGCCTGCTTTCGGGGTCTGTCCCCTGAGCAGGTAGCCGTCCACGGCCTTCTGGACGCAGGTGTTCCCGCTGTTGTACGCACCATGGCCCTGTCCCCGGTACGTCAGCTCGACCCCGACTCCCGCGCCGAGGGCCTCGACCATCTTCCGGGCCCCCTCGTACGGCGTGGCGGGATCGCCCGTGTTGCCGATCACGAGGATCGGCGCCGCTCCCGGGGCCCGCACGTCGGGATGGTCGGCCGCACCGGCGACGGCCCAGTCCGTGCAGGTGAGCAGGGACCAGGCCAACCAGTCGCCGAAGACGGGGGAGGCCGCCCGGAACTCGCCCAGCCGCGCTTCCACGTCGGCGGTGGTGTAGCGCGGCGCGGAGTCCGCGCAGTTGATGGAGACGTTCGCCGCGGTGAGGTTGCTGTACTCGCCGTTCTCGCTGCGCCCGTTCATGGAGTCGGACAGCGACATCAGCAGGCTGCCGTCCCCTTCGTACGCCAGCTCGAGCCCCTGGGTCAGGTACGGCCAGAGGTCCTGGGAGTACAGGGCCTGGGCGATCCCGCTCGTGGCGAGGGTCTGGGTGAGGTCGCGGGGGAAGATCCCGTCGATCGGCTGGGTGTCGAGGTCGTCGAGCAGCTTGGTGATCCGGTTCTCGACGTCCTGCTCGCTGTCGCCGACCGGGCAGTCCTCGGTCTTCGACACGCAGTCCCGGGCGTAGTTGCCCAGCGCCAGCTGAAAGCCCCCGGCCTGTCCGAGCGAGCCCTGCTCCGCCGTCTGTGTCGGGTCGACGACCGCGTCGAACACCGCGCGTCCGACCTTCCGCGGGAACAGGTGGGCGTAGACGCCGCCGAGTTCCGTGCCGTAGGAGATGCCGAAGTAGTGGAGCTCGTCGTCGCCGAGGACCTGCCGCATGAGGTCCAGGTCGCGGGCCGCGTCCGTGGTGCGCACGTGCGGGAGGGTCTTGCCGGAGTTCTCCTCGCAGGCGGCGTTGAAGGACTTGGTGGTGTCGAGGAGCTTCCTCCGCTCGGTGGCGTCGTCCGGGGTCCCGTCCTGTTGGAAGTACTCGTCGAGTTGCTCGTCGTCCTCGCACCGCACGCCCGCGCTGCGGCCGACCCCTCGCGGGTCGAAGCTGACGAGGTCGTAGCGGGTGCGCAGGGTCGCGTAGTCCTGCGCGGAGGCCGGCAGCGACTTGACGCCCGAGCCGCCCGGGCCGCCGAAGTTGAACACCAGCGAGCCGATGCGCCTGCTTTTCGCGCCGCTGGTGCGCGCCCGGATCAGCGCGATGCCGATGGTGTCGCCGTCGGGCTCGTCCCAGTCGAGGGGCGCCTTCATGGTGGCGCACTGCCATTCGTCCCCGTCGGGCAGCGGGGAGGGCGCGGTGCCACCGCCCTCGGACTCGGACGGGGCCTCGCAGGTCTTCCAGCTCAGCTTCTGCGTGGTCAGGTCCGTGTCGTCCCCCTTGACGTCGTCGCCGCACGCCGCCAGGGAGAGCAGGACGGCGGCCGTGGCCACGGCGACGGCACGGGAGCGGGGCGAGGTGGGCATGCCCCCATCGTGGAGGCGGCCGGGTCGATGCGCCCCGGGGCACGGGCCGTGCGGGTGAGCGGCGCCACGGCGGCACGCGCGCGGGCGGGTGAGCGCGGGACGCCCCCACGCGCGCGTGCGCCTCCTGGGCCGCGTCAACAACCCTGCGGGTCAATACACCTAGAGCGCGCCCTTCCGCGACAACTGGTTGAAGGCCAGCCATCCGGGAAGCACCGGCAGCCACAGGGTGAGCAGCCGGAACAGCAGCACGGCCGGCGCGGCGACCTCCTTGGGGAGGCCGACCGCGATCAGACCGACCGTCAGGGTGGCCTCCACCGCGCCCACACCGCCCGGGGTCGGCGCCGCGGACCCCAGCGCGTTGCCCGCGAGGAAGACGACGGCGACGCTGGCGATGCTGATCGAGACGTCCTCGTTGCCGAAGGCGCGGATGGAGGCGTCCAGGCACATCACGAAGCAGCCCGTGAGAAGCAGCATGCCGCCGATGCCGGTCACCAGCTTCTGCGGCCGCTGCAGCACGTCGAGCATGCGCGGCACGACACCGGCGAAGAGCGAGCGCACGCGCGTGACGACGAACTTGCGCAGGAACGGGATCGACGTGACCACCAGCACGAGCACCGCAACGGTCAACAGGCCCGCGATGACGGTCCGGGACGGCGACAGGGACGGCGTCTTCTCCGTGCCGGTCAGATAGCCGAAGGCGAGCAGCATCAGGATGTGGCAGCCCAGGCCGAAGAGCTGGGACGCGCCGACACTCGCCACCGCGAGACCGGGCCGCACCCCGGCGCGCTGCAGGAAGCGTGTGTTCAGTGCCACACCGCCCACCGCGGCCGGCGCCACGATCTTGACGAACGAGCCGGCTACCTGGGCCCCGACCGTCCGCAGGAACGGCACCCGCTCCGGCACGAAGCCCAGCAGGCTCATGGCCGCCGCGACGTAGCTGAGCGCGGAGAAGAACACGGCGGCGGCGACCCAGCCCCACTCGGCGTTCTGGATGAGCGGGCCGAACTCGATGTGGGTCAGCTGGGTCAGCAGGAAGTACGCGCCGATCGCGCCGGCGATGAGACTGATCAGGGTGCGGGGCTTGACCCGCTCCAGCCGGGCCGGTTCGACCGGTGCCTGAGGCCTGATCAGCAGCACCTGGTGCCGGATCTGGGTGAGCAGGTCCTCTTCGCGGGCCTCCTCCAGGGCCTCGTCGATCGCCCGCTTCTCCGCCCGCTGCTCGGCCCGTACGGCCTTCTTGTCGGCCTTGGCGGGTTCAACGGCCGCCTTGCTGTGCTCCTCCGCGCGGGCCTGCTTGGCCAGATGGGATGCCTCCAGCACCGCCTCGCGCTCGCGTTCGGCCCGTTCCCGGGCCAGTCTGCGCAGGGTCGCGCGCGTGGAGCGCGAGAGGGCGATGGGCTGCAGCAACGGCAGGCAGTCGGCCACGGCGTCGGGGCCGAGCACGCTCACCGCCGAGGCCACCGCGCGTTCGGCGCCCACGCGCAGGCCCAGGGTCGTCAGCAGCTGGGAGACGTCCATGCGCAGCACCAGGTCGCCCGCCGCGATCTCGCCGACGCGCAGATCGGTCAGGATCACCGTGCCGGAACGATCCACCACAATCGCGTCCCCCACGAGCCTGCGGTGGGCGATGCGCCGCGACTGCAGGGCCTTCACCTGGTGCCAGGTGTCCGACATCAGCGCGTCGGTGACCTCGTCGTCCGCCAGGGAGTCCAGGGTGCGGCCGCCGGTGTGCTCGTAGACGAGCATCACGGCGTCCGGTCCGAGTTCGGAGGTCGCGATCAGCTTGGGCGCGTTGGCGCCGGCCGCGATGGCCGCGTACGCGAGGAGCGCCTCCTGCTCCAGTGCCTGGCGCAGTGACTGCAGGCTGCGGCGGGTGGTGATGCCGCGCAGCGTCAGCCGCCGCCAGACGCGGTAGAAGAACCCCTGCGCCTGTTGTTCCCGGTCGACGACGGTCACGTCCAGGGGCGGGCCGTCCTCCAGGGTCACGAAGTACCGGCGGCCGCGGTCACCGCCCTCGGCCGTCTCCGGGACCTCCTCACGGGCCGCGCTCACCGGTCTGAAGCCGACACGTCTGAGGCCGGCCATCAGGGTCCGGCCGGTCGGGCGTACGTTCGGGGAGCCGACCGCGTAGAGGGTCCCGTAGGCGACGGTCCAGCCGATGAGCACCGTCAGGATGATCGAGAACGGTGTCGTGTAGCCGGTGACCAGCATCGAGAAGGCGTCCAGCAGCAGCACGATCCACAGCACGGCCCGCCAGCGGGGTCTGCGGGACATGCCGACGGCGGTCATGTACGCGATGACCGGTGCGAGATAGCCGTGCACGGGGTCGGTGAGCGCGTGCATGCCGCCGGGTGAGGGTTGGGTGAGAGCTTCCTGGATCGAGTCCGGGGCCGCTCTGGCGACCCACAGGTCGGTCGCCAGCGTCACTCCGTGTGCCAGGACCGCCGCGAGCACTCCGTCGGCGATGCGCAGCCCGTCCCGCTTGATCAGGCGTTCGATCGCGAAGGCGACCGGCACCAGCAGGATGGCGATGCTGGACCCGAGGCCCGCGAGATTGATCAGCAGATCGGGCGCCTGGCCGGTGCCCTTGTTGATGTCCTGTTCGAGGCCGGAGGTGGTGCCGTGGGCGAACGCGGCAATCGCCAGCAGCAGGACGATGCCGAGGATGCCGACCGACAGCCGCATGAGGTCGGAGGGACGGTGCACGCGCGCGGGGAGCAGCGGTTCGTCGCCCTCGACCTCCTCGGCGTGGGCCTCCTGCGCACCGTCCGGCCCGACCTGCCGGTCCTTGTCCTCCTGTGTCACCGGGGAGGCGGTTTCGGCCACGGCCGGGACGGGGTCCGGGGCCTTCTTCGAGACGTTCTCGGTGCCCTCGCCGCCCTCCTCGGCGGTGTCGGGGCGCGAAGAGGCGTCAGAGGTGCCCGCCGCGTCATCGGGGTGCACGCTCTGCTGTTTCATCGTCTCTTCTTGGTCTCGTATCACCAGTCACCGCCCGCACGATGGTGGCATGCCGGGTGGGCACACAGGGGCATCAGGGTGCAATGCGGGGGCGCACAGTCTGCCCGAAGACCGCCCCCGGGGCGAGGCACGCACGCGTCGGCCACCTTGTCCCATTGTCGGTGGGGTGGGGCAGGATGGGCCGGATGAGCGAGGAGAGCCTTCCGGCGGACGCCCTGCCGGAGTACGCGGAGCGGGTCCTCGAGGTCACCGACCTGATCCCGCCGGGGCGTGTCATGACATACGGGGACGTCGCCGAATGGCTGGGAGAGGGCGGCCCGCGCCAGGTGGGCCGCGTGATGGCCCTCTACGGAGGAGCGGTCGCCTGGTGGCGCGTCGTCCGCTCCGACGGCGTCCTGCTGCCCGGACACGAACTGAGAGCCCTGGACCGCTACCGCGTGGAGGGCACGCCCCTGCGCGAGGCGAGCCGCGCGGCCGAGGGCCATGTGCCGCGCGTCGACATCAGACGCGCGCGCTGGGACGGCGGCGGGCACGCGGAGGAGCGCGAGTGACAGCCGTCGGGGCCCGGCCGGCTCCCGTGCGCCCCTTGCTCCGTACGAGGGAAGCGGGGGACGCCGGCAGCATGCCGTACGTTCGTGGGGCGAGGGACGCACGTGCCGCGCGAGTCGGGAGGGAACAAGGGGAAGCTCTGCTTCCGCAGCACCCGTCGGCGTAGCGTCGGCTCCGCATGTCCCCCTCACCCCGCGGCCACCGCCCTCACCGGGCGGCGGGCCGCGCACCCGTCCCCCGACCACCACCCCCCGGCTTCGGCGCGCCGCGCCGGCAGTGACATCTCGCACACCCACCAGGACCGGCGAACCACGTGAGCTCCTCTTTCTCCACCAGGCGCCCGTCGCACCCCGAGGTGCGACAGGGGAGCCGTGGCGCTTATCGACTGGTGCGTACCCCACCGGCCCGAAGGAACCCCCCTCCTCTGGACGCCGAGCAGCGCGCGGTGGTTGACCACGGAAGCGGCCCTCTGCTCGTCCTCGCGGGTCCGGGCACCGGCAAGACCACCACCCTTGTCGAGACCGTCGCGGCCCGCGTCGCCCGGGGAGCCGACCCCGCGCGCGTCCTGGTCCTCACCTTCAGCCGTAAGGCCGCGGTGGAGCTGCGCGACCGGATGGCCCTGCGCATGGGCGCCGCGCGCGCCCCGCAGGCCACCACCTTCCACTCCTTCTGCTACGCCCTGATCCGGGCCCACCAGGACAGCGACCTGTTCGTCGAGCCCCTGCGGCTGCTGTCCGGCCCCGAGCAGGACGTGGCGGTACGCGCGCTGCTCGCGGGCCAGCCCGACCTGGAGCGGCTGGGCCTGGCGCACGTGCGCTGGCCGGACGAGCTGCGTGCCTGCCTGACCACGCGCGGGTTCGCCGACGAGGTCCGCGCGGTCCTCGCCCGGAGCCGCGAACTGGGCCTGGCCCCCGAGGACCTGCGGGCCTTCGCCACGCGCATCGGCCGACCGGACTGGATCGCCGCCTCCGCCTTCCTCGCCGAGTACCTCGACGTCCTCGACCTGCAAGGAGTGCTCGACTACGCGGAACTGGTCCACCGCGCCGTGCTCCTCGCCGGCCGCCCCGGCGTCGCCGAGCGGCTGGCCGCCCGGTACGACGCGGTCTACGTCGACGAGTACCAGGACACCGACCCCGCCCAGGTACGGCTCCTCAGGGCCCTCGCGGGCGGCGGACGCACCCTGGTGGCGTTCGGCGACCCCGACCAGTCGATCTACACCTTCCGGGGCGCCGACGTGAACGGCATCCTGGAGTTCCCCTCGGCCTTCCCGCGCGTGGACGGCCGCCCGGCCCCGGTCGCGGTCCTCCGGCACTCCCGCCGCTCGGGCGCGGACCTGCTGACCGCCACCCGGCTCCTCACCCAGCGGATGCCGCTCACCCGTCTCCCCGCCGAGAAGGTACGGGCCCACCGCGAGCTCCGGCCCGTACGGGACGGGGGACGCATCGAGGTCTACACGTACCCGACCCCGGGCACCGAACTGGACAACATCGCGGACGTGCTGCGGCGGGCCCACCTGGAGGACGGCGTCCCCTGGAGCGAGATGGCCGTCCTCGTGCGCGCCGGCGCCCGCACGATCCCCTCCATGCGCCGCGCCCTCACCGCCGCGGGCGTCCCCCTCGAGATCGACGGCGACGATCTGCCCCTGCGCCACGAACCCGCCGTCCAGCCCCTGCTGACGGCCCTGCGGGCGGTCGCGCGGGCGGAGCTGGGGACGGCGGACGCGGCAGCCCCGGCCGAGGAGCCCGACGGCCAACCTCACGACCCGTCCATCGAGCCTGGCCCGCCGCGGTCCTCCTGGCTGGACACCGAGACCGCGCTCACGCTTCTCGCCTCCCCTCTCGCCGGCATGGACACCGCCGACCTGCGGCGCCTCGGCCGGGCGCTGCGCGAGGAGGAGCGGGCCGGCGGGAACCCCGTACCACCCCCCTCGGACGAACTGCTGACACGCGCACTGGCCGAACCGGAGCGACTGGTGGCGCACGATCCGGTGTACGCGCGGGGGGCGCAACGCCTGGGCGCACTGCTGCGGAAGGCTCGCGAGCGCCTGGCGGGCGGCGGCACCACCGAGGAGGCGCTGTGGGAGCTGTGGGACGGCACACCCTGGCCCCGGCGCCTGGAGCGGGCCGCACGGCGCGGCGGTGCGGCCGGGCGCAACGCGGACCGGGACCTCGACGCCGTGTGCGCGCTGTTCGCCACGGCGGCACGCGCGGAGGAGCGCACCGGCGGGCTCGGCGCCCTCAACTTCCTGGCCGAGATCGAGGCCGAGGACATCGCCGCCGACACGCTCACCGGACGGGCCGTACGCCCCGACGCCGTTCGCCTGATGACCGCGCACCGCTCCAAGGGCCTGCAGTGGCGCCTGGTCGTCGTCGCGGGTGTCCAGGAGGGCCTGTGGCCGGACCTGCGGCGTCGCGGCTCGCTCCTGGAGGCCGACCGCATCGGCCGCGACGGCCTCGCCGAGCCGCTCACGCCGGGCGCGCTGCTCGCCGAGGAACGCCGGCTGTTCTACGTGGCCGCCACGCGCGCGCGGGAACGCCTCGTCGTCACCGCGGTGAAGGCGCCGGCCGACGACGGCGACCAGCCCTCCCGCTTCCTCGCCGAGCTGGGCGTCGAACCCAGGGACGTCACCGGGCGCCCCCGTCGCCCGCTGTCCGTCGCCTCCCTCGTCGCCGAACTGCGCGCCACCACCGTGGACCCGCGCGTGTCGGAGCCCCTGCGCGAGGCCGCGGCCCTGCGCCTGGCGAGACTGGCCGCGCTCAGCGACGAGGACGGCCGACCGCTGGTGCCGTCGGCCCACCCGTACCGCTGGTGGGGGATGTTCGAGCCCACCGAGAGCAAGGTGCCGCTCAGGAACCGTGACCAGCCCGTCGTGCTGTCCGGCAGCGCCCTCGACCAGCTAGCCAACACCTGTGCCCTGCAGTGGTTCCTGGGCCGCGAGGTGAAGGCGGACGCGCCCGCGACCGCCGCCCAGGGCTTCGGCAACGTCGTCCACGTGCTCGCCGACGAGGTCGCCTCCGGCCGGACCCCCGCCGACCTCGACGTCCTCATGGAGCGCCTCGACTCCGTGTGGAACGCGCTCGCCTTCGACGCGCCCTGGAAGTCGGAGCAGGAGAAGCAGCACGCGCGTGTGGCCCTCGAACGCTTCCTGAAGTGGCACGTCATGGACCGCACGGGCCGCACCCCCGTAGCCAGCGAGCACGACTTCGACGTCACCCTGGAAGCGGGCGACTACGAGGTGCGCATCCGCGGCTCCATGGACCGGGTCGAGACCGACACCGAGGGTCGCGCCTACGTCGTCGACTTCAAGACGGGCAAGCAGGCCGTGAGTTCGGCCGAGGTCACCCGCCACCCCCAGCTCGCCGTGTACCAGCTCGCGGTCCGCGAGGGAGCCGTCGACGAGCCCTTCGGCGGCGTACGGCCCGAAGCGGGCGGCGCCGAACTCGTCCAGCTGCGGCAGGGCGCCGCCAAGAAGAACGGCGGCGAGACCGTCCCCAAGGTGCAGGCCCAGGAACCCCTGCAGGGCGAGTGGGTGGGCGATCTGCTGGCCACGGCCGCGGGCAAGGTCCTGGACGAACGTTTCTCACCCACCGCGGGACAACACTGTGCACACTGCGCTTTCCGGGCGTCGTGCAGTGCCCGCGCGGAGGGCCGGCACGTGGTGGAGTGAGGCCGCCCGCGGGACGGCCCGGCCACCGTTGTCAGTGGCCCCCGCTAGCCTCTCTGGAATGTCCGCCCGTATCAGCGACCCCGAGCAGCTCAAGGAGCTCCTCGGCATCCCCTTCACCCCGGAACAGACGGCCTGCATCATCGCG
Source organism: Streptomyces sp. VNUA24 (assembly GCF_029167005.1). Classification (NCBI taxonomy): domain Bacteria; kingdom Bacillati; phylum Actinomycetota; class Actinomycetes; order Kitasatosporales; family Streptomycetaceae; genus Streptomyces; species Streptomyces sp. VNUA24. The sequence continues at coordinate 4,202,578 of NZ_CP119143.1, read as the reverse complement.
CCGCCCGCCCCGCAGGTGATCGTGGCCGGAGCCGGGTCGGGCAAGACCACGGTGATGGCCGCGCGCGTGGTGTGGCTGGTCGGCACCGGACAGGTCGCACCCGAACAGGTGCTCGGGCTGACGTTCACCAACAAGGCGGCGGGCGAACTCGCCGAGCGCGTACGCAAGGCCCTGGTCAGGGCGGGCATCACCGACCCGGACGTGATCGACCCCGACCACCCGCCGGGCGAGCCGGTCATCTCCACGTACCACGCCTTCGCGGGCCGCCTGCTGACCGACCACGGCCTGCGCATCGGTCTGGAACCCACCTCCCGGCTCCTCGCCGACGCCACCCGCTACCAGCTCGCCGCCAGCGTCCTGCGGGAGTCGCCGGGCCCGTACCCGGCACTGACCCGCTCCTTCCCGGACCTGGTCGGCGACCTGCTGACCCTCGACGCCGAACTCGCCGAACACCTGGTCCGGCCCGAGGACCTGACCGCCCACGACACCGAACTGCTGCGCGAGCTCGAAGGCGTCGAGCTGACCAACGCGGACCTTCGCAAGGTCCCCGAGTCGGCCGCGGCCCGACGCGAACTCACCGAGCTGGTGGTCCGCTACCGCGCGGCCAAGCGCGAGCGGGACCTCCTCGACTTCGGCGACCAGATCGCCCTGTCCGCCCGCCTCGCCGGGCTCCCCGAAGTGGGCCGCGTCCTGCGGGACGAGTTCCGGGTGGTCCTGCTCGACGAGTACCAGGACACCTCGGTCGCCCAACGCGTCCTGCTGGCCGGACTGTTCGGTGGCGGCACCGGCCACCCCGTGACCGCGGTCGGCGACCCCTGCCAGGCCATCTACGGCTGGCGCGGCGCCTCCGTCGCCAACCTCGACGACTTCCCCGACCACTTCGCCCACCCCGACGGCCGGCGCGCCACCCGCCAGGCGCTCAGTGAGAACCGCCGCAGCGGCGGCCGTCTGCTCGACCTCGCCAACGGCCTCGCGGAGCCCCTGAGGGCCATGCACGCGGGCGTGGAGGCCCTGCGGCCCGCCCCCGGCGCCGAACGCGACGGCGTGGTCCGCTGCGCCCTGCTGAGCACGCACACAGAGGAACTGGACTGGCTCGCCGATTCGATCGCCCACCTCGTGCGCACCGGCAAGGAACCCGGCGAGATCGCGGTCCTGTGCCGCACCGCCGGCGACTTCGCCGAGATCCAGGGCGCGCTCGTCGCCCGTGACATCCCGGTCGAGGTCGTCGGCCTCTCCGGACTGCTCCACCTCCCCGAGGTCGCCGACCTCGTCGCCGTCTGCGAGGTCCTCCAGGACCCCGGCGCCAACGCCTCCCTCGTCCGCCTCCTGACCGGCCCCCGCTGGCGGATCGGCCCACGTGACCTCGCCCTCCTCGGCCGCCGGGCCAGGCTGCTCGTCTCCCACGCGCGCGTGGACGGCGACCAGGACCCCGACCGCCGGCTCGCCGCGGCCGTCGAGGGGGTCGACCCGTCCGAGGTGATCTCGCTGGCGGACGCTCTGGACACGTTCCTCGAACTCCCGCTCGAAGCTGAGCGTGAGAACGACGGGCTGCCGTTCTCGCCGGACGCGCGCGTGCGCTTCGCCCGGCTCGCGACCGAACTGCGCGACCTGCGCCGCTCGCTCGCCGACCCGCTCATGGACGTCCTCCATCGGGTGCTCGCCGTCACCGGCCTGGAAGTGGAGCTCTCCGCGTCCCCGCACGCGCTCGCCGCCCGCCGCCGCGAGACCCTGTCGAACTTCCTGGACATCGCCGCCTCCTTCGCCGCCAACAGCGCCGGTGAGGCCACCCTCCTCGCCTTCCTCGGCTTCCTGCGCACGGCCGCCCAGTACGAGAAGGGCCTCGACAACGCGCTGCCCGGCGGCGAGAACACCGTCAAGGTGCTCACCGCCCACCGGTCCAAGGGCCTGGAGTGGGACGTCATCGCCGTCCCCGGCCTGGTCACCGGCACCTTCCCCAGCACACAGGGCCGCGAGAAGTGGACGGCACAGGGCAAGGTCCTGCCGCACGCGCTGCGCGGCGACGCCGACACCCTTCCCGACGTCGGCGCCTGGGACTCGCGCGGGTTGAAGGCGTTCCAGGAGGCCATGAAGGACCACCAGCACACCGAGGAACTCCGCCTCGGCTACGTCACCTTCACCCGGCCCCGCTCCCTGCTCCTCGGCTCGGGGCACTGGTGGGGCCCGTCCCAGAAGCGCCCGCGCGGGCCGTCCGACTTCCTCACCGCCCTCCACGACCACTGCACCGCCGGGTACGGCGAGATCGAGGCATGGGCCGACGAACCCGAGGAGGGCGCCGAGAACCCGGCCCTGCACCGGTCGGCGGCCGAGCACGCCTGGCCCCTTCCGCTGGACGACGCTGCCCTGCTGCGCCGCCGCGCCGCCGCAGCGACCGTACTGGCCCACCTGGAGAGGGCCGCGTCCCACGAGGCCACCGACCCGGCCGGCCGCGCCTCGGGACACCCTTCCTCCGACCACCCGTTCTCCGACCATCCCTCCTCCGACCATCCGGACTGGCCGCCTCCGACGGACGACGAGGAGCCCTCCTACGAGGACGTCCACCCGGACGACGTGCCCCACGAGGACGACCTGCCACCGGCGGACGCCTTCGGGGACCCCGGAGACGAGAACCACGGAGACGAGAACCCCGGAGGCGAGGACACCGGCGACTGGGACTCCTGGTCGTCGGACCGGCCCGCACGGACCGTGCACGCGCGCGAGGAGCGCCCCGAACAGGACGCGCGCCCGCCGGTTGCGGTGCCGCACGCCCGCAGGCACCCCGCGGCGTCCGGCCTCAGCCCCGAGGAGGCCCGCATCGTCGCCTCGTGGGACCGCGACCTGGACGCCCTCACCGGAGAGCTCCTGCGGGCCCGCGCCAAGGTCACCGACGTACCCCTGCCCGCGTCGCTGACGGCGGCGCAGCTGATGCGGCTGGCCGCCGATCCGGACGGCTTCGCACAGGAGCTCGCGCGCCCCATGCCACGCCCCCCGCAGCCCGCGGCGCGTCGCGGCACCCGCTTCCACGCCTGGGTCGAGGCCCGCTTCGAAGAGCTGCGGCTGCCCATGCTGGAGCCCGGGGAACTGCCCGGCAGCGAGGCGGAGATCGACGACGAACGGGATCTGGAGGCACTCAAGGAGGCATTCGAACGCACCCCCTACGCGCACCGCACGCCGTATCGCGTGGAGGAGCCCTTCCAGCTGGGGATCGCCGGACGCGTCGTACGCGGCCGCATCGACGCCGTGTACCGCCTGGGCGACGGCGACGGCGACGGGGAGAGCAACGGTGACGGGACGACGTACGAGATCGTCGACTGGAAGACCAGCCGCACCCGCACCGCCGACCCGCTCCAGCTCGCCATCTACCGGCTGGCCTGGGCCGAACAGCAGGGCGTGCCCCTGGAATCCGTCGAGGCGACCTTCCTGTACGTCCGCACGGGCGACGTCGTACGGCCCGAGAACCTGCCCGACCGGGACGCGCTGGAGCGGCTGCTCCTGGAGGATCCCGGCGCCGACGCGGCACCGGATCCCGGCGCACGGCGGCCGAGACCGGCCGCGTACCGCACCGGGGCGGTCGCCGACGAACCGCCGGACGAGCACGTCGGTGCGGGCCGATAGGCTCGTGAGCATGAGCCAGTCCGTTGACAGCGACGTCAGCGACGTCAGCGACGTCAGCGACGTCACCGTCGTCCGTACGTACATCCAGGACCACCGTGCCGCCTTCCTCGACGACCTCGTGGAGTGGCTGCGCATCCCGTCGGTGTCCGCGCAGCCGGAGCACGCGCCGGACGTACGCCGCAGCGCCGACTGGCTGGCCGCCAAACTCCGGGAGACCGGCTTCCCCACGGCCGAGGTCTGGGAGACGCCGGGCGCCCCCGCCGTCTTCGCGGAATGGCCCGCCGAGGACAAGAGCGCCCCCACCGTCCTGGTCTACGGACACCACGACGTGCAGCCCGCCGCCCTCGGCGACGGCTGGGACACCGAGCCGTTCGAACCGGTGATCCGCGGAAACCGCCTCCACGCGCGCGGAGCCGCCGATGACAAGGGCCAGGTGTTCTTCCACACACTCGGTGTCCGCGCCCACCTCGCCGCCACCGGCCGGACCGCCCCCGCCGTCCACCTGAAGATGCTGATCGAGGGCGAGGAGGAATCGGGCTCCCCGCACTTCCGCGCGCTCGTCGAGGAACACGTCGAGCGGCTCGCCGCCGACGCGGTCGTCGTCTCCGACACCGGCATGTGGGCCGAGGACACCCCCACCGTCTGCACCGGCATGCGCGGCCTTGCCGAGTGCGAGATCCGGCTGTACGGCCCCGACCAGGACATCCACTCCGGCTCCTTCGGCGGCGCCGTGCCGAACCCGGCCACCGAGATCGCCCGCCTCGTCGCCGCTCTGCACGACGAGCACGCGCGCGTGGCGATCCCCGGCTTCTACGACGGCATCACCGAACTCACCGACCGCGAGCGCGAACTCTTCGCCGAACTGCCCTTCGACGAGGAGCGTTGGCTGCGCACGGCCCGGTCCACGGCAGCGCACGGCGAAAGCGGCCACACCACCCTGGAACGCGTCTGGGCCCGTCCGACCGCGGAGGTCAACGGCATCGGAGGCGGCTACCAGGGCGCGGGCAGCAAGACGGTCATCCCCTCCTCGGCCATGGTGAAGCTGTCCTTCCGCCTGGTCGCCGGACAGGACCCGGACCACATCCGCAAGGCCGTCACCGTCTGGGCCGCCGAGTGCGTTCCCGCCGGGATCCGCCACGAGATCACCTTCAGCGGTTCCACCCGCCCCTGCCTGACACCGCTGGACCACCCGGCCCTGCGCTCACTGGTACGAGCCATGGGCCGCGCCTTCGAGCAGCCGGTCCGCTACACGCGCGAGGGCGGTTCCGGCCCCGCCGCGGACCTCCAGGAGGTCCTCGACGCACCCGTGCTCTTCCTGGGCATCTCCGTCCCCTCCGACGGCTGGCACGCCCCCAACGAGAAGGTCGAACTGGATCTGCTTCTCAAAGGCGTCGAGACCAGCGCGTACCTCTGGGGCGAGCTGGCCCGGAGCCCCCGCGAGGGACACTGAAGAAGGCTCCGCACACCCGAGCCCGCACACCCGAGCCCGCACACCCGAGCCCGCCCACCCGCCGCACGCCCCGCCGAACCGCCCGCCCCATCAACCGTTCCACCGGGGGAGTTGGAAGCACCCGTGACCACCTGGACCGACCACACCGCAGACCGCCCCATCGCGCTCACCGCCCCCAGCGGCATCGACCGGGCCGCCCACCACCGGCTCGACGAGGCCTGGCTCGCGGCGGCGTGGAGCCACCCCACCACCCGCTGTTTCGTGGTCTCCGGCGGCCAGGTCCTCATCGACGAGACCCCGGACGGCACCACCGAACTCGTCATGACCCCCTCGTTCGAGGCCCCGCTCACCGAGGCGCACCGCTACTTCCTGGGCACCGACACCGACGGTGTGAGCTATTTCGCACTCCAGAAGGACGCGCTCCCCGGCCGCATGGACCAGTCCGCGCGCCCGGCGGGCCTGCGCGAGGCGGGCATGCTGCTGTCGCCGCGCGACACGGGTCTCATGGTCCACGCGGTCGGCCTGGAGAACTGGCAGCGCACCCACCGCTTCTGCTCCCGCTGCGGCGAGCGCACGGTCATCGCGGCGGCGGGCCACATCCGCCGCTGCCAGGCCTGCGGCGCCGAGCACTACCCGCGCACCGACCCCGCGGTGATCATGGCGGTCACGGACGACGACGACCGCATCCTCCTCGGCCGCCAGGTCCACTGGCCCGAGGGACGCTTCTCCACCCTCGCGGGCTTCGTGGAGCCCGGCGAGTCGATCGAACAGTCCGTGCGGCGTGAGGTCCACGAGGAGGTCGGCGTCACCGTCGGCCAGGTCGAGTACGTCGCCAGTCAGCCCTGGCCCTTCCCCTCCAGCCTCATGCTGGGCTTCATGGCCCGGGCCACCTCGACCACCGTGGACGTCGACGGCGACGAGATCCACGAGGCCCGCTGGTTCTCCAGGGAAGAACTGCGGGCCGCGTTCGAGTCCGGGGAGGTCCTGCCTCCCTACGGCATCTCGATCGCGGCCCGGCTGATCGAACTCTGGTACGGCAAGCCCCTGCCGACGCGAAGCCACATCGGGTAGCACCCGTACGCGCGGTCAGGGCTCGTCGGTCGTGGCAGGCAGGACTCCCAGGTCGCGGCGGGCCGGGACTCGCCCGTGGCGGCCGGGACCGGTCCGTGGCGGCCGTGACGTGGCTGCCGCTGCGCGCCGATCTTCTGCTGGACCTGTGTAGGAGCGAGGGGTTCGTGAGCCGCGATCAGCAGTCGGCCCTCCCGCCACGACCAGTTCTGCCGGACATGGCCGCAGCACGCGGTCGCGGCCCGGCTGACGCTGTCGAGGCCCATTGGCAGTCCCTGCGGCTCAGCTGGCAGTGGCGCCGTGCGGTGCACCGGATCCGCATGCCCGGCCGCCCCTATCCGGACATCGTTGCGCTGCTGGAGGCTGCCGCCGCTCAACCACGACTCCGGCGGCTGTATCCGTTCACCAGCCACTTCGCACTGGCCTTCAGCTCCTCCACCGGCTACCCCTGGACCATGCAGGCCGGATCGATCGAGCCCTTGTACAACGGACGGTTCAAGGTGCGTCGACGCGGTTCTGCCGCCGTGATCGGCGAAGTCGGGAGTGCCGAAGAGGCTGTGGCCCTCGTGCTCGAACTCCTGCCCACCGGCCACGAGCCCGTCATCACCGCCTCCACGGACGAGCACATGTGAGTTCTGGAGGCGACGGTGGACGCGGCCAAGGAAGCAGCCCTCGTCCGTGCGGGAGCGAGGGCTGCTTTCCGAGAGACGGGCTCAGGCGCCGAGAGCCTGCTTCACCTGGGCAAGGCTCGGGTTCGTCATGACGACCTCGACGCCGCCGTTGGAAGGAATCACCTGAACAGTGGGGACCGTCTGATTCCCGCCGTTCGCCTTCTCCACGAAGGCGGCGGACTCCGGGTCGTGCTCGATGTTGATCTCGTTGTACGCGATGCCCTCACGGTCCATCTGGCTCTTCAGCCGACGGCAGTAGCCGCACCACGTGGTGCTGTACATCGTCACAGTGCCCGCCATGTCCCTGGCGCTCCTTCACGGTCTGAGGGGTGCTGGTCGCAGTGAGTGGAACGTACGCGACGGGCCCACCATTCCCCTGTTCGGGTGGCGTCCACCACCCCTGCCCCCTACCGGGCGCACCGGGGACACCGGGTGAGCCCGGAGCACAGGAGGCGCTTGCCGCATTAGTACGACTGCGAGGGCCCGCCTGTGGACAACTCGCTCGGCCGTCTCCGGGGACCTGGCAGCATGGCCGTGTGACAGCAGCAACGCACTCCACCCTCTTCCCGCGGGTCCCCGACTCGGCCGACGCGGTGCTCGAAGGGCTCGACCCCGAGCAACGCGCGGTGGCGACGGCCCTGCACGGCCCGGTGTGCGTGCTGGCGGGCGCCGGTACGGGCAAGACCCGGGCGATCACCCACCGGATCGCCTACGGCGTGCGCGCCGGGATGCTCCAGCCCGCCAGTGTGTTGGCCGTCACCTTCACCAACCGCGCCGCCGGCGAGATGCGCGGCCGCCTCCGCCAGCTCGGCGCCGCCGGAGTCCAGGCCCGGACGTTCCACTCGGCCGCGCTGCGCCAGCTCCAGTACTTCTGGCCGAAGGCCGTCGGCGGTGCCATGCCGCGCATCGTCGACCGCAAGATCCAGCTCGTCGCGGACGCGGCCGCCGCCTGCCGCATCCGTCTCGATCGCAATGAACTCCGCGACGCCGCAGCGGAGATCGAGTGGTCCAAGGTCACCCGGACCGTGCCCTCCGACTACGCCGCCGCGACCGCCAAGCACGGCCGCGAGGCCCCCCGGGACCCGGCCGAGATCGCCCAGATCTACGCGACGTACGAGGAGCTGAAGCGCGAGCGGGCCGTCATCGACTTCGAGGACGTCCTCCTGCTCACGGTCGGTATCCTCCAGGACCGCCAGGACATCGCCGAGCAGGTCCGCTCCCAGTACCAGCACTTCGTGGTCGACGAGTACCAGGACGTCAGCCCCCTCCAGCAGCGTCTGCTGGAGCTGTGGCTCGGTGACCGGGACGACCTGTGCGTCGTGGGCGACGCCAGCCAGACGATCTATTCGTTCACCGGTGCAACTCCCGACCATCTGCTCGACTTCCGCCACCGTCACCCCGGGGCCACCGTCGTCAAGCTGGTCCGCGACTACCGCTCCACGCCGCAGGTCGTCCACCTCGCCAACGGTCTGCTGTCCCAGGCCCGCGGCCGCGCCGCCGACCATCGCCTCGAACTGATCTCGCAGCGCCCCCCGGGCCCGGAGCCCCGCTACACCGAGTACACGGACGAGCCCGCCGAGGCCGAGGGCGCCGCCCGCCGCATCCGGGATCTCGTCGCAGCCGGTGTGCCCGCCGGCGAGATCGCCATTCTCTTCCGGACCAACTCCCAGTCCGAGACCTACGAGCAGGCCCTCGCGGACGCCGGGGTGCCCTACCAGCTGCGCGGCGCGGAACGCTTCTTCGACCGCCCCGAGGTACGCAAGGCGGGTGCCGCGCTGAGAGCCGCCGCCCGCTTCGGCGGCAACGACACCCTGCTCGAGGACGCCGTCGACCTTCCCTCGCAGGTACGGGCCGTGCTGTCCGGCGAGGGATGGACCGGTGAACCGCCCGCGGGGTCCGGCGCGGTCAGGGAACGCTGGGAGTCGCTGGCGGCCCTGGTGAACCTGGCCCACGACTTCGCCGCGGCCAGACCCGACGCCACACTCGGCGACCTCGTGGCGGAACTCGACGAACGCGCGAACGCCCAGCACGCCCCGACCGTCCAGGGCGTCACCCTCGCCTCCCTGCACTCCGCGAAAGGGCTGGAGTGGGACGTCGTCTTCCTGGTGGGTGTCGCCGAGGGGATGATGCCGATCACCTACGCGAGAACGGACGAACAGATCGAGGAGGAGAGACGCCTCCTCTACGTCGGGGTCACCCGGGCGCGCGAGCAGCTCTCGGTCTCCTGGGCCCTGTCCCGGGCGCCCGGTGGCCGTCCCAGCCGCCGTCCCAGCCGCTTCCTCGACGGACTGCGCCCCGGCTCCACTGCCAGGGCGGGCCGGACCGGAGCCGGGGGCACCGGGGGCGTCGAACGGGGCTCGGTGGGCGGCCGAACGGGTGACGGCACGGCCGGCGGCACCGAGGCGGTCGCCCGCCGCACCAGCCGGACGCCCGCCCGCTGCCGTGTCTGCGGGCGCACCCTGCGGGACGCCGGTGACATGAAGCTGATGCGCTGCGAGGACTGCCCCTCCGACATGGACGAGGGCCTATACGAGCGACTGCGCGAGTGGCGCGCGGTCCAGGCGCAGCGCAGCGGCCAACCGGACTTCTGTGTCTTCACCGACAGAACCCTGATGGCGATCGCGGAAGCGGGGCCGAGCACTCCGGTTGAGCTCGGTCGCATCCCTGGTGTGCGCACCCGCAAGCTGCAGCGCTACGGGGCCGATGTTCTCGACATCTGCGCAGGTCGGGAGCCTGGGTGCGAGGACCGGAACGACTGATGCGAACTCGTCGAAAAAATAGTTTGCGCATGCCCCGGGAATCCCCATAGGTTCTTAGGCACGAGAGCAGCGGCCTTCTCGGAGGCCCCGGTTTCGTGGTGTACTTCATATCCGTCGGATTGGCTCGCGCCGGTCCCCATAGACGCCGAGAGGAGGCGAGTCCAGTGATCAGCATCAACACCAGCTTCACCAGCACGGTCAAAATGACCGATCGCTCGGCCGTCTCCCTGTGCATGCTCGGCGTCTCGAACCTGGGTACCGGTCTGTCCGCCATCACTGGCGACCGTCCGGCTCCCTCCGTGTCTCTGGCGGGTCTTCCCGTCCGTGAGCGCAATGAGCGACCGACCAAGGCACTGGAAGCAGCAGTAGAGGCACAGGCCCAGGCCTATGCCTTCGCAGCGGCCGGTGCCGGATTCCGGAAGCAGACGACGCAGCACCACCTGATGTGGGCCTTCCGTGGGCCTGAACCCTGGAGTGATCCAGCCTGATCGACGATCAGGCCGGCGCCTTCAGGGCCGCGGAACCCCATCCGGGATCCGCGGCCCTTCTGTTTGTCCCCGATCGGGGACTACAGAGCGAAGGGGCCTCGGGACAAGAAAAGAACCCGGTACCAGCCGCCACCGGCCAACAGGCCGGAACGACCAGACGAGGAAGACGAACCGTGCAACTCGAAGCGCACGCCCCGTCCGTACCGCCTTCCGAAACGATCCCCCCGCCCGGCCTCACGGAGGACTCCACCTTGACCCCGCTCACCGCGCTCACCGCGCTCGACGACGCCATCGAGAACCTGGGCGTACCCGTCCCCTGCCGCTCCTACGACCCGGAGGTCTTCTTCGCCGAGTCGCCGGCCGACGTCGAGTACGCCAAATCCCTCTGCCGTACCTGCCCGCTGATGGAGGCCTGCCTCGCCGGCGCCAAGGAGCGGCGTGAGCCCTGGGGTGTCTGGGGCGGCGAGCTCTTCGTCCAGGGTGTCGTCGTGGCCCGCAAGCGGCCCCGTGGCCGCCCGCGCAAGAACCCGGTCACAGCATGAACATCACCGGAACCATCGACCGCCCCCTCACGCACGATCCCAAGAAGCAGGCCCCGATGAAGCCGTCCACGAGCGAGCCCGCCGGCTCCGCGACCTCACACTTCACCACCACCGGCGCGAACACCTCGCGTCAGAACAGGACCCGAGAGATGCATCTCATGCCAGAAGCCCTGGCTCGTGCGCATATGCACGAGCGCCTGCACCAGGCCGAGCAGGAACGCCGGGCCATGCGCCTGGCGGTCGCCCGCCGGATGCAGCGCCGGGCCGAGCGCGCGTCGATGCGCGCCCGCCGCGCGCTCGCCATGGCGGTCATGCAGTAGCCGCCGCGCGGCGACCGGCATAGCCGGCCCGGCCAGGCACATCAGAACCACCGACAGCAGTGGCTCCCCGCGGGGGCCGGTCCGAACGGGCCGGCCCCCGCGGTGCGTGGTGACCACGGATCCGCGGAGCGCGGGGCTATCGTCGCCGGGTGACGAGTCTTTCCGGAGACAGCGACAACAGCGGCTCGACCGCAGAACCCCACAGCCTCGTGTGCGCCCGCTGCGGCACCACCGCCACAGCCCCTCAGCCCCTGTGGATCTGTTCCGTGGAGCACGGCCGACGGCACTACTTCTGCGAGAACTGCACCCGGGAGAATCTGCGGGCCATCGAGGGACGACTGGACTCGGCCTGGTGGTGAACCCCGGTCCGCGTCCCGGGCAGTTCCTCGGGCCGGGATCGCGCGGGCGGCCGACGAGGTCGCCGCGCGAACCGCTCACGCCTCCGCGGCCGATTCGTCCTCCTCCTCGTCGGGCAGGAAACCGGGCAGCCACTCCTCCAGTTCGTCGCGCATGCGGACCGTCGCGCCGAGCTGGCACAGGACACCGATGGTGCTCAGCGTCACCCGGTGGATGAGGAGGTAGGACGGGGGCAGGTTCAGCTGCTTGCCCAGCTGATGCGCGGGGGAGCGGGGGTCGGCGATGCGGGCGGCCTGACTGCGCATCCAGCCGCGGGCGAAGGAGAACTCGTCGGCGCGGACCGGTTCGATGATCGGGTGCAGATAGTCGAGGACCGCGTCCGGATCCAGGTCTATCGACTCCTTGACGAATCCCTCCGTGCGGAGCATCTCGTAGACGGCTTCCGCCTCGCCCTCGATCGTCAGCCGAAGGGCCGCGCCGATCGTGGCCGGCAGGCCGCCCGGCAGCCGGTCCACCGTGCCGAAGTCGAGGACGCCGAGGCGCCAGCCGAGCTTCTCGTCCGGCAGGAGGCGGAAGTTGCCCGGATGCGGGTCGGCGTGCAGGAGTCCGGTGCGGGCCGGACCGGAGAACAGGAAGCGGGTCAGCAGCTGGCCCGCCCGGTCACGATGCTCCTGAGTGCCGTCGGTGATCACCTCGGAGAGAGGGGTGCCCTCCATCCACTCGGTCACCAGCACCTGCTCGCATTGGTGCACCACGGCGGGGACCACGACGTCCGGGTCGTCCGCGAACTCCTCCGCGTGCGCCTGCTGGGCCTGGGCCTCCAGGCCGTAGTCGAGTTCCTCGGAGACCCGGTCCCGTAGCTCCGCGATGAGCGGCTTGATGTCCATCCCGGGGATCAGCGGGCCCAACAGGCGTGCGAACCGGCTGAGCTGGCCGAGGTCGGAGAGCAGGGCCTCGCCCGCGCCCGGGTACTGCACCTTCACCGCGACAGCGCGGCCGTCGTGCCAGACCGCGCGGTGGACCTGGCCGATCGAGGCCGCGGCGGCCGGCTTCTCCTCGAACTCCAGGAACAGCTCCTGCCAGTCCTCCCCCATGCGTTCCTCCAGTACGGCGTGCACCGTACGGGTCGGCATCGGGGGAGCGGCGTCCTGGAGTTTCGTCAGAGCCGCGCGGTAGGGGCCCGCGACCTCCTCGGGGAGCGCCGACTCGAACACGGACAGGGCCTGCCCGAACTTCATCGCACCGCCCTTCAACTCGCCCAGGACCTTGAACAGCTGCTCCGCCGTGCGTTGCTGGAGTTCGCGGCCCACCAGCTCCGCCGACTCACCGACGATCCGCTTGCCGAGTCCCCAGGTGGCCCGGCCGGCGATGCCGAGCGGAAGCGCGGCGAGCTTGGCGGTCCGGGTGACCGCCTTGCGGGGAAGATCAGACATGCGCCCTCCAAGTCCCAGCAGGCCGTGCCGCGTGTGCCTTGCGGGACAACCTCGTTGACCGCTGTTGCTCCGCCATTGTCGCGCGCGTCTCCCCCTCCTTCGGGGTGTGTTCCCCGTTACCTTTCGTACCGTCGCCGTTTTCGGCGGCCGAGCAGGAGCACGCGGCGTGGGGCCACACCGGGCGCGGGTGCCAGTCGAAGCCCGGTGCCGAGACCTCCCAGCGGGCTCCCGCACTGGACGGCAGCTGCCCGTCGAGGAACGCGAGCGCATGCCCCGCGGCCAGTCCCGCGACGGTCGTGGCCAGCGTGACATCACAGGCTTCGAGCTGATGGGGGCGACCGGAGCGCCACTGCGCGACCAGCCGCGGCCAGGTCTCGTCGCGGTCGGCACGGCTCTGGTCGAGGCAGCCCGCGCACCCCGTCTCGCCGGGCAGGACCAGCGGGCCGACCACGCCGGTCCCCTCCACCACGCCGGCATAGAGGTGCGGTGTGCCCGAGGTGATGAGCGGTTCGGCAGCCGACGGCTTCGGAGCGTGGACGTCGACACCGGCACGCGGGGCGAGCACCACCAGGGAGAAGCCCGGCTCCTCGCGCAGGCGGTCCATCGGCGTGTCCTCGGCCGGGTGCGCGTGCTGCCGGGCCCCGCGGCGGCGACGGGGCGGGCGATCGGGTGCCGCGTGGCGGGCGGCGCGGCGCGCGGCCATGTCGCGGCGCTCCCCGATCGACTCGGCCGGCAGGCCACCGGGCGTCACGTCCCACCGCTCGACCCGGCCGACATCGCGTACGTCCACCTCACCCACGCCGGCGGCCGCGAGCAGGGAGGCGAGCACCGCGCCCACCCTGCCCGCACCCCGTACCTGCACTCTCAGTGACCGGCGGGCCGCCAGGCGTTTCACGGCGTCACCCGGTTCAGGCGTGATCAGTGAGAGCGCGGCGGAGTCGGGACGCAGCCGCTCCATCACCTCGCGTTTGCCGCGCAGCTCGTCCGCGGCCGGACCGCCGCCCGTCGCGTCGTCCAGCAGGCCGGATCGGGTGAGCCGGTCCACCAGGCCATCCACATGGCCGTCCGGCAGGCCCATCCGGCGTCCTTCCTCGCGCAGGAGCGGCAGCCCGCGTGTCCCGTCCAGCAGGGAGAGGAAACTGCCGGTCGCCGTGTCCATCGGGCCCAGCACCATGGCGTGGGCCGGTGCCAGACCGAACTGCACGGTGTTGAGGTCCCGCCAGCCGCGCCGGAGCGCGGGCTTCACCATCGGATGCATATCGGCCCCCGTCAGCCCTGAATCGGTCGCTGTGTGCCGGCGGTGCGAGCGCACGGTTCGCCGACGAGTGCCAGCATGCACGGACTGCGACGATGCCTGCCGAAAGTTGTCCACAGGCGACGCCATCCGTAGTACAAATCCGGCGCTCGGAGGGCGGATCGATACCGAACCCTTCCGGAGGCGGGACTTCCCCCGTGTGCAGCGGGTAACGTCGGGACGTGCCCGCCGACCCACTGCACCGCGCCGGAAAGCCACAACGCAGCACGACGAGCCAGCCGCCGAGCGGCTCACGAGCGAGCGCGATCGAGGTCCGCAGGAGCGCGCGACGGCGTAGAACCGTCTCCGCGTACCGCGAGGGCGATCGCACCGTCGTGCTCATCCCCGCCCGGATGTCCGAGGCCGAGGAGCAACGCTGGGTGACCGTCATGCTCGACAAGCTGGCGGCGCAGGAAAGCAAACGGCGTCTCGGCGACACCGAACTGACGGAGCGCGCCGAGCGGCTCTCGGACCAGTACTTCGGTGGTCGCGCCCGCCCCGCATCCGTGCGGTGGGTCACCAACCAGAACACCCGCTGGGGCTCCTGCACCCCCGCCGAGGGCAGCATCCGCCTGTCGCACCGGCTGCAGGGGATGCCCGAGTACGTCGTCGACTACGTCCTTCTCCACGAACTCGCACACCTGCTCGTACCGGGGCACGGCCCCCGCTTCTGGCAGCTGCTGGAGGCGTATCCGCGCACCGAGCGGGCGCGCGGCTACCTCGAAGGGGTGGTCGCCGCCGACCGGCTGCCGCACCTGCCGGTCGCCCCGGACGAGTGACACTGCTCCCCGGCCGCCCGGCGGACCGCGGTTCCACCGGTGCTCCGCGGGCGCGAGGCGGCTCGGAGGAGAGCATCACGGAAGGGGCGTCTCGCATGTGTGTGCGTTTGCGGGACCCGTGACCGAAGTCGCGCTTTTGTACCGTCTCTGTACCAGCCTCGTACGCTTCACGACTTTGCGGTTAGCCTGACGCGACGCACTCGCAGGCGCACGCACTTTCGGGATGGGGGACGGTCGTAACGCATGGCCAGGGAATTCCAACGCGGCCACAAGGCCAAGATCAGTGACCTCACCGCGGGTACGGATCTGTACGTAGGCGTACAGATCTCCGGCCCCGGGCTGACCTTCGACATCAGCTGCTTCGGTCTCGACGCCGACGAACGGCTGTCGGACGACCGCTACTTCGTCTTCTTCAACCAGCCGAAGTCCCCCGAGGAGTCGATCCAGCTCCTGGGCGCGCAGTCCGGTGACACGGAGTCCTTCCGCGTCACTCTGGACAGGATCCCGCCCCAGATCCAGAAGCTGTCCTTCACGGCGACCATCGACGGCAACGGCCAGATGTCGCAGATCGCCCCCGGGTACGTCCGTATCGTCGCGGGTGGCGAGGAGGTGGCCCGTTACCCGTTCGACGGCTCGGAGTTCTCCACCGAGCGTGCCGTGATGCTGGGCGACTTCTACCTGAAGGACGTGTGGCGGTTCGCGGCCGTCGGACAGGGTTTCGACGGCGGCCTCGACGCGCTGCTGAAGAACTTCGGCGGCGAGGTCGCCGAGGAGGAGCCGGCCGCCGCACCGCAGCCGCCGCAGTCCGGTGCCGCCCCCGGCTTCGCCCCACCCGCGTTCGGCGCCCCCGCCGCTCCGCCGGCTCCGGCCCCCGTGCCCCCCCAGGGATACGCGCCCCCGGCGCCCTCCCCCTCCGTGCACGCCGCGCCGACCATCGCCGCGCCCCTGCACACGCCGCCCGGCGGCACGGTCCCGCCCCCGGCACCGCCGGCCCCGCAGGGTGGCCCGTTCACCCCGCCCGGCGCGCCGCCCCAGGGCGGTCCCTTCACTCCTCCGGGCGCGCCGCCCCAGGGCGGCCCCTTCACGCCCCCCGGCGCCGCCCCGCAGGGCGGACCGTTCACGCCCCCCGGCGCTCCCGGCGCCTTTCCGGGGCAGGCCCAGCCCTTCGGCGGTGGCACGCAGCTCGCGCCGGTGCCGCCGGAGGCGGGACTGCGGGCCGTCCTGACGAAGTACTCCGAGGCACCCGTCGGTGACCGCTGGACCGAGCAGAACCCACAACTGGTGCGGACGACGCTCACCAAGGGCGCCAACATCCTCGCCAAGCAGGGCAGCATGGTCGCCTACCAGGGCGACATCGACTTCGCCCACAAGGGTTCCGGTCTGCTCGGCAAGTTGACGGGCCAGCTCACCGGCCAGGGCATGTCCCTGATGCGCTGTTCCGGAGACGGTGAGGTGTTCCTCGCGGACGAGGGCAGCCGCCTCTTCGTCATCCGTCTGGAGAACGAGCAGCTCTACACCAGCGCGCCGGGCGTCCTCGCCTTCGACGAGGCCCTGGACACGGAGGTCCGCCGGATCGAGGGCGCGGGCCTGCCGGGCGGCGGCCTGTTCAGCATGCTCTTCTCCGGTACGGGCGCGGTCGTCGTCAAGACGCGCGGCGTCCCCGTCGTCCTGCCCGTCGGCCCGGCCACCTACGTCGACGGCAACGCCGTCATCGCCTGGTCCGCGGGAGCGCAGGCCGTCACCACCACCTCGCTCAGGCTGCGCCGCTCCGGGTACGCCCGGCAGACCCAGGAGGCCGTCAACCTCCAGTTCCGCGGCGCGCCCGGCAACTTCGTCGTCGTCCAGCCCTTCGAGGTGTGAGGCAGAGCATGGACCTCCAGACACTCAACGCCCACCGCTCCGCCGCCACCGGCGTCCGTATGAGCGTGCACAGCTCCAAGACGCTCAAGGTCACCATGGTCACCGGCCAGGACCTCCTGGCCAAGGCCGGCTCGATGATCGCGTACGACGGCTACGTACAGTTCGACGGCCCGCCCGCCACACTGCGGCGCAGCGCGGAGGAGATGGTCAGCGGCGAGGGCGGCAAGCTCATGCTCTGCCGGGGCGACGGGGACCTGTACCTCGCCGACTACGGCGGCGACGTCCTCATCCTCCATCTGAACAACGAGGCCCTGTCCGTCAACGGCCCCACGCTCCTGGCCTGCGACGCCTCGCTCCAGCTCTCCATCGAGCCGGTCAAGGGCCTCGCCAAACTCTCCGGGTCGGGCCTGACCAACCTCGTGATCCGCGGCACCGGATGGGTCGCCCTGGTCAGCCGGGGCGTGCCGATCTCCCTCGACTGCGCCGAACGGGAGACGTACGTCGACCCGGACGCGCTGATCGCCTGGACCGACGGCCTCGACATGAAGGCCCGCCGCACCATCAAGGCCGGCGCGCTGATCGGCCGGGGCAGCGGCGAGGCCTTCCAGATCGGTTTCAAGGGACGAGGCTTCGTCGTCGTCCAGCCCAGTGAGGACACCGGCGACCGTTTCAAGATCCGTGGCTGACCGGGACCGAGAGGAGAACAGCACACCATGCACAGCACGCTCTTCGCGCACATCCCGGTGAACCACACCGAGCGCTACACACTGCAGAACCCGCAGCTGCTCAAGACCGACATCACCATCGGCAGCAGCCCGGTCCTGGCCCGCCAGGGCGCCATGGTCGCCTTCGAGGGGCAGGTCGACTTCGACAGCCAGTACCGCAACCGCAGCTGGCGCAACGCCGAGCGGATGACCGGTGAGCGCCTCGAACTCATGCGCTGCAAGGGCAACGGGGTCGTGTACCTCGCCAACTTCGCGCAGTACCTGCACATCATGGAGGTCGGCGGCGGCATCACCGTCGACTCCTCCGCCGTCCTCGCCTTCGACGGCTCCCTGAACGTCGGCATCGTCGCCGTGGACAGCGCCGTCGAGGTGGCCTCGGCCGGGGCGTACAACCTGGAGCTGTCCGGTGGCGGAAAGGTCGTCCTGATGACCTCGGGGGAGCCGCTCGCCCTGGAAGTGACGCCCGAGAAGAACATCTGCGTCGACTCGGACGCCGTCATCGCCTGGTCCACCTCGCTGCGGACCCAGCTCCAGGCGCCGACCTCGACGTCCGCGGTATGGCGCCGCAGGGGCTCCACCGGTGAGGGCTGGGAGATGCACTTCGGCGGCCACGGACATGTCCTGGTACAGCCGAGCGAGCTGCTGCCGCCGCAGCATCTGCGCACGTCCGGGGTGCTCGGGCAGTTCGGCATGGGAGGCGGCGGTCTGAGCGGCAACTCCCTCGGGGGCAGCCGCAACTGACGACGGCACGCGCGTCGGCACATGGGTAAGGGGCGTCCGCCTGGCGGACGCCCCTTACTGTGTCCGTTCCCCCGGCGGGGGCATGCCCACGATCCGCCGGCAGCACACCCCTCGCCCGCCGACGCCACACCGAAGAGCGACGCCGAAGAGCGACGCCGAAGGGTGACGCCGGCGAGTGGCGCCGAAGAGCGGCGTCAGAGCCGCGCTCGTGCGGCGTCCAGCAGACGTACGACCGAGTCGTCGGCGACGGCCGGGACCTCGTCGTAGGGGAACCAGCGCAGGTCGAGGGACTCGTCGCTGATCGCCTCGACCGCGCCGACGGGGGCGAGGGCGGCGTACTGGACGTCGAGGTGCCAGGCGCACGGCGTGTGATGGCGGTCGAGACGGACCGGACCGCCGGGCAGGAGCGTCAGGCCCGCGATGCCGGACTCCTCCGTCGCCTCGCGCAGGGCGGCGCCCGCGAGCGTGCTGTCCCCGGGCTCGCAGTGGCCGCCCATCTGGAGCCACATGCGCAGTTTCCTGTGGAGCGTGAGCAGCACCCGGCCGCGCTCGGGATCGATCACCAGGCCGCTCGCCGTGATGTGCCCGTCGCCGCACGCCTTCCACATGCCGTCCGGGTGGGCGGCGAGGTGGTCGAGATATGCCTGGCGCAGCTCCGCCTGGTCCTCGTAGCTCTTGAGTACGAGGACCGCGTCGTCGTGCAGGCTCACTCGGTGTCGTCGTCCTTCTTCTTGAGGTCCGGCTTCTCGGTGGAGCCGCCCGCTGCCTCGCCGAGCATCTTGTCCAGCTCGGAGAAGTCCATCTGCTCACGGTGGACGAAGCCGTCCGGGTCGTCGAGGTCGGAGGCGGTGGGCAGCATGTCGGGGTGGGCCCACAGCGCGTCGCGGCCGTCGACACCGCGCGCGTCGGTGAGGGACGCCCACAGACGGGAGGCGTCGCGCAGACGGCGGGGGCGCAGCTCCAGACCGATCAGCGTGGCGAAGGTCTGCTCGGCAGGGCCGCCCGTGGCACGACGCCGGCGCAGGGTCTCGCGCAGCGCGTCCGCGGACGACAGGCGCGGCTTCGCGGCGGCGTGCACCACCGCGTCCACCCAGCCCTCCACCAGTGCCAGAGCGGTCTCCAGACGGGCCAGGGCGGCCTTCTGCGCCGGGGTGTCCTCCGGCTGGAACATGCCCTGCTGGAGCGCCTGCTGCAGCTCCTCGGGGTTCTGCGGGTCGAACTGGCCGACCACGTCCTCCAGCTTGGCCGTGTCGACCTTGATCCCGCGCGCGTAGCCCTCGACCGCGCCGAACAGGTGGGAGCGCAGCCAGGGGACGTGGGCGAAGAGCCGCTGGTGGGCGGCCTCGCGCAGGGCGAGGTAGAGACGCACCTCGTCCTTGCCGACGCCCAGGTCCTTGCCGAACGCCTCCACGTTGAGCGGCAGCAGCGCGGCCTTGCCGGCCGGGCCGAGCGGCAGGCCCACGTCGGTGGAGCCCACGACCTCGCCCGCGAGCACTCCCACGGCCTGCCCGATCTGCTGGCCGAACATGGCACCGCCCATCGACTTCATCATGCCGATCAGCGGGCCGGCCATGGCCTGCATCTCCTCCGGCAGGATGTCGCCCATGGCGCCGCCCACGCGCTCGGCCACCGGGTCGACGAGCTCCTTCCAGGCGGGCAGGGTGGCCTCCACCCACTCCGCGCGGCTCCACGCCACGGCGGAGCCCGCACCGGACGGCAGGGACGTCGCGTCGTCGAGCCACAGGTCCGCCAGGCGGACGGCCTCCTCGACAGCGGTGCGCTCCGCCGGGCCGACACTCGCGTCCTTGGTGCCGTCGGCGGTCCCCTGGGCGACCGTCTGGCGGGCGATCTGCTTGGCCATGTCCCAGTTCACCGGACCGCCCTCGTACGAGAGCATCTGGCCCAGCTGCTGGAAGGCGGCGCCCAGGTCGGTGGGGTTCATGGAACCGAACATCGCGGCGAACGGATTGTCGGCGCCGGGACCGCCGGCCCCGGGGAACCCGAAGCCGAACGGGTTGGCCGGTCCCTGACCACCACCGCTCTCCTGGTCCTTCTTCTTGCCCTCGTCGCCGTCGTCCGGCTCCTCCGGCGGAAGGCCGAATCCGAATGGGGTGTCACTCACGGGATTCCTCGGCTGATAGGGCCATCGGTTTTCTCCGACGGCGCGGCTGCCCGAACACCACCCAGCCTAGACACCACGGCGGGTTAAGGCCTCGGTGCTCCGCCGACCGATGGCCTGCGGCAGGATGGATGCCACCTGGTACGCACGCGTCGCCCGCGTTCGTACTGAAGACAACCGCTGGAGACGCCCGGTGAGTTCCCCAGATCCACAGGTTCGCGCAGCGCGAAACCAATCCACCACTCCCGCCGTGCGCGGGCCCGTCGTCGCGGTCACCGGTGCCGCGTCCGGCGTCGGAGCGATGCTCACCGAGCGGCTCGCCGAGTCCGACCGGATCCGCCAGGTCATCGCCATCGACGAGCGGCGCGGCGACTGCGCGGCCGCGCAGTGGCACATCCTGGACGTCCGGGACCCGGCGATCGCCGAGAAGCTGCGCGGGGCGGACGTCGTGGTGCACCTGGCGGTCGACCTCGACCTGGGCACCGACGCGGCGGCCCGCAGCGCGTACAACGTGCGCGGGACGCAGACCGTGCTGACGGCGTCCGCGGCGGCCGGGGTGCACCGGGTGGTGCTGTGCACCTCGGCGATGGTCTACGGCGCGCTGCCCGACAACGAGCTGCCGCTCTCGGAGGACGCCGAGCTGCGGGCGACCGCCGAGGCCACCGGGGTCGGCGACCTGCTGGAGATCGAGCGCCTCGCACGCCGGGCGCCGCGCGCCCATCCGGGCCTCAATGTCACCGTCGTCCGCCCGGCGACGCTCGTCGGAGGCACGGACACGGCCCTGACCAGGTATTTCGAGTCGCCGCGGCTGCTGGTGGTGGCCGGATCGCGGCCCGCCTGGCAGTTCTGTCACGTCGAGGACCTGTGCGGCGCGCTGGAGTACGCCGTGCTGGAGAAGGTCGACGGGGAACTGGCCGTCGGCTGCGAGGGATGGCTGGAGCAGGAGGAGGTCGAGGAGCTCAGCGGGATCCGGCGCATGGAGCTGCCCTCCGCCGTCGCACTCGGTGCCGCCGCCCGGCTGCACCGGATCGGGCTGACGCCGTCGCCGGCCGGGGACCTGGCCTACACGATGTATCCGTGGGTGGTGAGCGGGAGCCGGCTGCACGACGCCGGGTGGCGGCCGTTGTGGACGAACGAGGAAGTGCTGGCGGAACTGCTGGAGGAGGTCGCCGGGCGGCACACCGTGGCCGGACGTCGGCTGGGGCGCAAGGACGCGACGGCGGCGGGTGCCGCGGGGGCGACGGTCGCGTTGCTCGGCACGGCGGCGCTGGTGCGGCGGGCCCGGAAGGCGCGGGGCCGGCGCTGAGGACGCCTCCCTCGCCGAAGGCCCCCTCGCCGAAGGGAGCCTCGCCGAGGAGCGTCCCCGCCGGGACGGGGCGGCTGGGAACCGCCACGCCTGCCGGGACCGCCATGCCTGCCGGGACCGCCACGCCCGCCGGGCCGGCCGTCCCGGCGGAACGACAGCCGTCGGGTGGCTCTGCCGTGTCCGCGCCTGTAGGTACCGCCCAGCCGCTCCGCGCGCGTACGTGCGTTTTCGGCCTCGTCGGGCCGGGGGCGGGTGGGGCACGATGGGGGTATGGCAGTCAATGATGATCATCCCGGTGAGCAGGGGGCCGAGGAGCCCGTCAAACTGATCGGGATTCGGGAGACGGCACTCTCCGTCGACGAGGTGTTCCGTGCGGTCGGGGACGACGCGGCCGGAGGGACCGCGCTGTTCGTGGGGACCGTGCGCAACCACGACGGCGGCGCCGACGTCGACGAGCTGGGCTATTCGTGTCACCCGACGGCCGAGGCCGAGATGCGGCGGATCGCGGAGAAGGTGGTCGCCGACTACCCGGTGCGGGCCCTCGCGGCCGTGCACCGGGTGGGGAACCTGGAGGTCGGAGACCTGGCGGTGGTCGTCGCCGTGTCGTGTCCGCACCGGGGCGAGGCCTTCGAGGCGTGCCGGAAACTGATCGACGACCTCAAGCGCGAAGTGCCCATCTGGAAACACCAGAAATTCTCCGACGGCACCGATGAATGGGTCGGCGCGTAGCCGGGACCGTGACCGGAACGCGCCCGTGCGCGTTCCGGTTGCGTAACCCGCCCCCCGGCGCGAGCGTTGACGGAGCGGACGGTTAATCTGCTGATCAGTCAGTTGTGGTTGTTTGACAGGGGTTGGGAGGCCGGCATGGCGGCGCTCGCCTGGTTGCTGATTCCACTCGTGGCCGCGATCGGTGCCGGACTGTGGGGCGGCTGGGCCAGCCGGAACCGCAGGAGCATCGAGGACGGCACCGAGCTCGCGGGCTACTCCCGCTTCCGCGAGGCCATGGAACGGTCCCATTCCGGCGGCTAGGGTCGCCCCACCCCGGACGGACGGCCCCGACAGTGCGCCTACATGCCTGTCCCGTACTGTCGTTCCATGCCACGCCGCACCGCGACGATGCTCGCCTCCACGCTGATGCTGATCGCACTCCTGTGCGCGGGTGTGATCATTCCCGTGCCCTATGCGGAGATGTCGCCGGGGCCGACGGTGAACACCCTCGGGAAGCACGACGGTGAGCCGGTGCTGCAGATCTCCGGGCGCAGGACGTACGCGACCAGCGGGCATCTGAACATGACCACGGTCCGCGTCACCAGCGCCGACTACCGGATGAACCTGGTCGAGGCCGTGTACGGCTGGCTTGCGCACGACAACAAGGTCGTGCCGCACGACACGCTCTACCCGGACGGCAAGACCAAGGAGCAGTCGACGCAGGAGAACGCCGAGGAGTTCAGCCAGTCCCAGGAGAGCGCCAAGGTCGCGGCCCTGAAGGAACTGGACATCCCGGTGCGGTCCTGGGTGATCGTCTCCACCGTGCTCAAGGACTCACCGGCCGAGGGCAAGCTGCACGCCGGCGACGTGATCAAATCCGTCGACGGGACGGCGGTCAAGGTGCCCGAGGACGTGGCGAAGCTCGTCACCCGGCACAAGCCGGGTGAGGACGTGGACTTCGTCATCGTGCCCGCCAAGGCCCAGGCCGCCGCCGAGAAGGCGAACAGGACGGCGACCGAGACCGAGAAGGTCACGATCACCACGGGAAAGTCCGACGACACGGGTGAGGAGCGCGCGATCGTCGGCATCTCGGCCGGGACCGACCACACCTTCCCGTTCACCATCGACATCAAGCTCGCCGACGTCGGCGGCCCGAGCGCCGGACTGATGTTCGCCCTCGGCATCTACGACAAGCTGACTCCGGGCAGCCTCACGGGCGGGAAGTTCGTGGCCGGCACCGGCACGATCGACGACCAGGGCAAGGTCGGCCCCATCGGCGGCATCGAGATGAAGACGGTCGGCGCGCGGGCCAAGGGCGCCCGGTACTTCCTGACGCCCGAGGACAACTGCGCCACCGCCGCCCGGGACGTCCCCGCCGGGCTCACCCTCGTCAAGGTCGGCACCATCCGGGACGCACTGGGCGCCCTGAAGGACATCCGCGCCGGTGACACCGCCGACCTGCCGAAGTGCACCACGAAGGGCTGACGGGACACGAGGGCCGACGCGGAGCGGACGTACGTACGCGCGCGTGGGGGGCGCTCCCGGGGGTCGGGGGCGCCCCCCACGCGCGTGGCGGCGGATTCAGTCCACGAAGGTCGCGGACAGGGCCTCCGCCAGGCCCGGCACCAGTTCCGGGCCGGTGAGGACCTCGGTCGGGGTGTCCTTCTCGCGCAGGCGCAGGGCCGAGTCACGGGAGCCGTCCCGCAGGACGGCGACCGTCATACGGACCTCCTGGCGTTCCGGGTGGGAGGCGACCCACTGGGCGAGACGGGCCTCGTCGAGGTTCTCGGGGACGGACGACTCGGCGGACGGCGGCAGCATCAGCCGCTCCACGGTCAGCGCGCAGCCGACCACCGCGTCGGGCCAGGCGATGGTGCCGAGGAACTCGTCCAGCGCCTTGCCCGCGGGAATCTCGTCCTGCTCGATCGGGGTGAGACCGGCGGTCTCGGACTCGTCCTGCAGTCCGAGCTGGGCCGCGAGGGCGGGTTCCTGGGACCGCAGACGCGCGGTATCCACCAGGGCGAAGAGGCGAGCGGGCTGGTCCCAGCCCAGGCCGGAGGCGTACTCGTCGATCTCGAGCACGGCCCGGGTGAGGGGGTTCGCTGCCATGGGAGTGTTGGACATGGTCACAATCCTGCCTCGTTCGTCCCCCGAAACGGGAACCGAGTAAAGCGTGAGTAAGTTGCATAGGTGAGGCCCCTGCGATCACGGGGCCCGCTGGCGGGTCCGTAGACGCGGGCCTGACGTATCGACAGCGAACTTCGAGGTGCGCACCTTGGCTTTCCAGATGCCGGACCGCGGCGGAGGCCCGACGGGGCCGCGGATCAGAGTGGGCCGACCGTCCCGACGTGTCCGGACGCTGCTCATGACGTTGGGCGTCCTTGCCGTCCTCGGCATGGTCTTCGTCATGTTCGCGGGATTCTGGACGGACTGGCTCTGGTACCGGTCGGTGAAGTATTCGTCCGTCTTCACCACCACGCTCTGGACGAAGATCGGGCTCTTCTTCGTCTTCGGCCTGCTGATGTCGGCCTCGGTCGGCTTCAACATCTGGCTGGCGCACCGGCTGCGGCCGCCGCTGAGCGCCATGTCGATGGAGCAGCAGAACCTCGACCGGTACCGGATGGGCATCGCGCCCTACAAGAAGTGGCTGCTCCTCGGGATCACCTCCCTGGTGGGCCTCATCGCCGGCGCCTCCGCCTCCGGGCAGTGGCGCACCTGGCTGATGTGGGTCAACGGGGTGTCGTTCGGACAGAAGGACCCCCAGTTCGGTCTGGACGTCTCCTTCTACGCCTTCGACCTGCCCTGGTACCGCTTCCTGCTCGGCTTCGGCTTCGCCGCGGCCGTGCTCTCGGTGATCGCCGCCGCGCTCACGCACTACCT
Organism: Streptomyces sp. VNUA24; assembly: GCF_029167005.1. Taxonomy (NCBI): domain Bacteria; kingdom Bacillati; phylum Actinomycetota; class Actinomycetes; order Kitasatosporales; family Streptomycetaceae; genus Streptomyces; species Streptomyces sp. VNUA24. The sequence goes on along the minus strand of NZ_CP119143.1, from coordinate 4,177,466 downwards.
GTACGGCGGCCTCAGGGTCACCTCCCCGGGCGCCCGCGCCACCGCCGCGGCCACCGGGCACCTGTCGGTGCTGCTCGGGATCTTCGTCGCCCTGAAGGCGGTCGCGTACTGGCTCGACCGGTACGGGCTCGCGGTGAAGTCCAGCGACTTCAAGGCGACCGGCAACTGGACGGGCCTGAGGTACGTCGACGCGAACGCGTACCTGCCGGCCAAGACGATCCTGTTCTGCATCGCCGTGATCTGCGCGCTGCTGTTCTTCGCCACCATCTGGCGGCGCACCTGGCAGCTGCCCGTCATCGGCTTCGGCCTGATGGTGCTCTCCGCGATCCTCATCGGCGGGCTGTACCCGGCGATCGTGCAGAAGTTCCAGGTCCAGCCGAACGAGCAGGCCAAGGAAGCGCCGTACGTCGAGAAGAACCTGGAGGCGACCCGGCAGGCCTACGGCATCGACGGGACGGACGTCGAGGAGTACTCGGGTGTGAGCGACACCACGGACAAGGCCAAGCTCCGCAAGGACGCCGACACCACGGCCAGCATCCGCATGCTCGACCCGAACATCGTCTCGCCGACGTTCCAGCAGCTCCAGCAGATGAGGAACTACTACGCGTTCCCCACGAACCTGGACGTCGACCGGTACAGCAATGAGGACGGCGCGGAGCAGGACACGGTCATCGGTCTGCGCGAGCTGAACCTCGCCGGCATCCCCAAGAACAACTGGATCAACGACCACTTCCGCTACACCCACGGCTACGGCGTGGTCGCCGCCAAGGGCACCGAGGCCACCTCCGGCGGCCGACCGGTGTTCACCGAGTCCGACCTGCCGTCCAAGGGCGACCTGGGCAAGTACCAGCAGCGGGTGTACTACGGCGAGAAGACCACCCAGTACTCGATCGTCGGTGGTCCCCAGGACGAGATCGACTACTCCGACGACAGCGGTGAGAAGACCACCAGCTACAAGGGCAAGAGCGGGGTCAACCTCTCCAGCCCGGTCAACCGCGCCGCGTACGCGGTGGCGTTCAACGAGCCGCAGATCCTCTACTCCGGCGCCATCGGCGAGGGTTCGCGGATCCTGTACAACCGCACGCCCAAGGAGCGCGTCGAGGCGGTCGCCCCCTGGCTGACCATCGACGGCGACGCCTACCCGGCCGTCGTCGACGGGAAGATCCAGTGGATCGTCGACGCGTACACCACCACCAACGGCTACCCGTACGCCTCCCGCACCACCCTGGGCGACACGACGGCCGACTCGCTGACCGCGGACAACAGCCAGCGCGCGGTGGTGGCCCAGCAGAACCAGGTCAACTACATCCGCAACTCGGTGAAGGCGACCGTCGACGCGTACACGGGTCAGGTCAAGCTCTACCAGTGGGACACCAAGGACCCGGTCCTGAAGACCTGGATGAAGGCGTTCCCGGACACGGTGGAGCCGAAGACGGCGATCTCGAAGTCGCTGGAGGCCCATCTGCGGTACCCGCAGGACCTGTTCAAGGTCCAGCGTGAGCTGCTGACGCGCTATCACGTGAAGGACGCCGAGACGTTCCTGAGCGGCAGCGAGGTGTGGCAGGTCCCGGACGACCCGACCAACACCTCGGGCAACGCGGTGCCGCCGTACTACCTGAGCATGAAGCTGCCGGGACAGACGGAACAGGCGTTCTCGCTGACCACGACGCTCACGCCGAACGGCCGGGACAACCTCAGCGCCTTCGTGGCGGTCAACGCCGAGGCGGGGACCAAGGACTACGGCAAGATCAGAATTCTGAAACTGCCGACCAGCGAACCGATCGACGGACCGAAACAGGTCCAGAGCCAGTTCAACTCCGAACAGGACATCGCCGAGACCATCAGCCTCCTCAAGAGAGGTGACTCACAGGTCGAGTACGGCAACCTCCTGACGGTCCCGCTCGACGGCGGACTGCTCTATGTGGAACCCGTCTATGTGCGAGGCGGCGGGCTCAAGTACCCGCTGCTGCGCAAGGTGCTGGTCACCTACGGCGGCAACACGGCCTTCGAGGACACCCTCGACGAGGCGCTCAACAAGGTGTTCGAGACCGAGGGTTCGCCCACCGAGCCACCGGCGGACGACCCCGACGAGGGCACCGACGAGCCGCCGGCGTCCGGTGATCCGACCGTCCAAGAGGCCCTGGAGGAGGCCCAGAAGGCGTTCGACGAGGGGCAGCAGGCCCTCAAGGACGGCGACTGGGAGGCGTACGGCCGGGCCCAACAGGACCTGGAGGACGCGCTGAAGCGGGCCGAGGACGCCCAGTCCAAGGCCGACGGGACCGGCGGCAGCGGCAACGACAGCGCCGACAAGAGCGACAGCGCCGACAAGAGTGACAAGAGCAACAAGAGCGACGGCGGCGACAAGAACGACGACGGAGGCGCCGGAAGCGGCTGAAAAGGCTGATGCAGGGCTCCACCCCGCACCGTGGTACGGTTGCAACGCAACGGCGCGGGGTGGAGCAGCTCGGTAGCTCGCTGGGCTCATAACCCAGAGGTCGCAGGTTCAAATCCTGTCCCCGCTACTGAAGTTGAAGGCCCGGATCCTCATCAGGATCCGGGCCTTCGACGTGTTGGCGGGGAGAGTCGGCCAATCTGTGTTTCACTTGTCGCTCTGTGGGCATGTCGACAAAACGCTGTAGTGACCTCAATGGCTGCGGTATACCAGGTGTACCCAGGTTGCAGGTGGTGCGACGATGGACGTTATGGGGGACAAGGCAACTCTGTTGGAGACAGGGCGGTTTGCGCAGCGTGCCGACTTTGCGCAGCCTGACGACTTTGTGCTGCCCGCAGACTTCGCGGCGCCCGCCGAGTCCACCGCGTCGGTCGAGTCTGTGCGTACGGCGGACGAGGACGAGACGGGGGACGCCGTGGAGGAGGCGCGTCAGCGTCTCGCCGCCGAATCCGGCGACGCCGAGGCGATGAGCGTCGTCGGAGCCATGCTGCTGCGCCGGGGCGACCTCGACGGGGCCGAGCCCTACCTGCGGGGCGCCACCGCCGCCGGGGACCGCGCGGCCGCCAACAACCTGGGCGTCCTGCTGCACCAGCGCGGTTACGCCGACGAGGCCGCCAGCTGGTGGCGGGTCGCGGCCGTCGCCGGATCCGCCGCGGCCGCGCACGCGCTCGGCCGGCACCACCGCGAGCGCGGCGACGAACCGGCCGCCGAGTACTGGCTGCGCCAGTCCGCCGAGCAGGGGCACGCCCTGGGTGCGTACGCCCTCGCCGACCTGCTGGAACACCGCAGTGACGCCGCCGCCGAGCGGTGGATGCGGGCCGCCGCCGAGCGCGGCCACCGCGAGGCCGCCTACCGGCTCGCGCGGGCGCTGGACCAGCTCGCCGAGCAGGAGGAACGCGCCGCCGTGCGCGAGGGGCGCAGAATCGCGCGCGCGGCGTTCGAGGGCGCGGGCGCGGGCCGTGACACCGCCCGCGAGGGGCGCCTCGTCGTGCGGGAGGGCCGCGCGGCCGCACGGGCCGGCGAGTCCGGCGCGGGCGACGGGGTCGGCGCCGCCGCCGAGGAGGCCGAGCAGTGGTACCGCCAGGCCGCGGCGCGCGGGCACCGGCGGGCCGCGCTGCACCTCGGGGCCATCCTGGAGCGGCGCGGTGAGCACAAGGAGGCCGGCCGCTGGTACCTCACCTCCGCCAAGGACGGGGAGCCGCGCGCCGCGTGCGCGCTCGGGTTCCTGCTGCGGGACGCGGGCGACACGGAGAGCGCGGCCGTGTGGTGGCTGCGGGCCGCCCAGGACGGCGACGGCAACGCGGCGAACGCGCTGGGCGCGCTGCACGCCGAGCGAGGCGAGACGCAGACCGCCGAGCGGTGGTACCGGGCGGCGATGGACGCCGGTGACGTCAACGGGGCGTACAACCTCGGGCTGCTCTGCGCCGAGCAGGGGCGGACCGCGCAGGCCGAGCAGTGGTACCGCCGGGCCGCGTACGCCGGGCACCGGGAGGCGGCGAACGCGCTGGCCATCCTGTTGCTGCAGGTCGGGGACACCGCCGGGGCCGAGCCGTGGTTCTCCAAGGCCGCGGAGGCCGGCAGCGTGGACGCCGCCTTCAACCTGGGCATCCTGTTCGCCGGGCGAGGCGACGACGTGACGGCGCTGGTCTGGTACGAGCGGGCGGCCGCCGCGGGCCACACCGAGGCGGCGCTCCAGGTCGCCATCGCGCGGCTGCGGGACGGCGACGAGCGGGCCGCCGAGCGGCACCTGCGGTGTGCCGCGGGCGGCGGCAGCGCGGAGGCCGCGTACCGGCTGGCCGCCGTGCTGGACGCGCGCCGCCCGCCGGCGCCCGCGCACGAGCTGGGGGAGCCGGTGCGGGAGAAGAACGAGTGCGAGGAGTGGTACGAGAGGGCCGCGTCCCAGGGGCACCGGCGGGCGCAGGTACGGGTCGGGATGCTCGCGGCGGGGCGGGGCGACGTGGCCGAGGCGGCCCGGTGGTACCGGGCCGCGGCGGAGTCCGGGTCGCGGAACGGGGCGTTCAATCTGGGGCTGCTGCTCGCCCGTGAGGGGAGTGAGCCGGAGGCCGCGTTGTGGTGGGCCCGGGCCGCCGACGCGGGGCACGGGCGGGCGGCTCTGCGGCTTGCCCTCGTCTACGCGCGTCGGGGTGAGCTGGTGGAGGGCAAGCGGTGGGCCGACCGGGCCGTGGCGCTCGGACCGGCGGAGGTCAGGGAGCGGGCGGCACGGCTGCGGGACGCGCTGCGGGACGAGCTGTCGGCGTAGGCGCTGAATGGATTTGCGCTGGTCGACGGGCTTGACGTAATGTTCAGTTCACCGACGCGGGGTGGAGCAGCTCGGTAGCTCGCTGGGCTCATAACCCAGAGGTCGCAGGTTCAAATCCTGTCCCCGCTACTGAAGACCCAGGGCCCGGAACCGATCAGGTTCCGGGCCCTAGGTGTATGCCCCCGAGCGTATGCTGCCGGGGGCTTCGTCGTGCGACGCCGGGGCTAGGCCGTCGTCGCGCAGGCCGGGCACAGGCCCCGGTAGGTGACCTCCACGTCCGAGACGGTGAAGCCGAAGCGCTCGGCGGCGGGGAGATCGGCGAGGGGGTTCCCGGTGGGGTGGACGTCCCGGATCGTGCCGCAGCGGGCGCAGACCAGGTGGTGGTGCGGGCGGTGCGCGTTGGGGTCGTACCGCTTGGCCCGCCGGTCCGTGGCCACCTCCAGCACCTCGCCGAGGACGACCAGCTCACCCAGGGTGTTGTAGACGGTCGCCCGGGAGATCTCCGGCAGCTTGGCGACGGCACGTGTGTGCACCTCGTCGGCCGTCAGATGGACGTGTTCGCCGTCGAGCACCTCGGCCACGACACGCCGCTGTGCGGTCATGCGCCATCCGCGTCCGCGCAGCCGTTCCAGAAGGTCACTCATAGCCACCAGCGTAACAGCCTGGACGAACAGTTCCCGAACGGATGTGATTTTAGATCTTGGCTTGACTTGGAATCGATCCAACATGGGATCGATCTCTACCGGCGTGCTGCCGGGCCGGGGTCCAGCAGCGGATGATGTCGCGGACCGAGACGATGCCGATCGCGGCTCCCTCGTCGAGGACGATCAGATGGCGGAAGCCGCCGTGGGTCATGGCGCGGGCCGCTTCCTCCAGGGTCCAGGACGGCGTGGCGAACACGACGTCGGTGGTGGTGTGGGCATGGGCTCGCTCGGCGTCCGGGCTCTGGCCCAGGCCGACGGAGTTGAGGACGTCGCGTTCGGTCAGTATCCCGAGTCCGCCGGCGTCCGGGTCGAGGACCACGGCCGCGCCGATCCGGCGGGCCGACATCAGGGCGGCGGCCTGCCGGAGAGTGTGATCGGGGCCGATGGTGAGGACCACTGTGCTCATGGCGTCGCGGACGAGCATGGAGTTCAGCCACCTCCTAGGGCACCCCGGTGACGGATAGTTCAGGCCCGGCGCCGGAGGCGCCAATTGAGCACTGCACAAGTTCACAAGTGGGGGAGCTCTCAATGTGGCAGGCAAAGCGGAGGTCAACAAGGGGGCGTGCGTGGTCAGTTCGGGGCGCCTCGGGATCACTCCGGCAGGGGAGCGGTCAGTAGCGCTCGTTCAGGTAGCCCAGCAACTCGTCGTGCAGCAGACCGTTCGACGCCGCCGCGTTGCCGCTGTGCGGGCCGGGGCGGCCGTCGAGACCGGTGAAGCTGCCGCCCGACTCGGTGACGATGATCGCGTTGGCGGACATGTCCCACAGGGACAGCTCGGGTTCGGCGCAGATGTCCACCGAGCCCTCGGCGACCATCATGTACGGCCAGAAGTCGCCGTACGCGCGCGTACGCCACACCTCGCGGGTCAGGTCCAGGAAGCCGTTCAGGCTGCCGCGCTCCTCCCAGCCGCTGAGGGAGGAGTACGCGAAGGACGCGTCCGACAGCCGCGCGACGCGGGAGACGTGCAGGCGGGAGGCCGAGCTGAGACTGCGGCCCGTGAAGGCGCCGTGGCCCTTCGCCGCCCACCAGCGGCGGCCCAGGGCGGGGGCGGAGACGACGCCGACGACGGGCTGGTAGCCGCCCTCGCCCGCTTCCATCAGGGAGATCAGGGTGGCCCAGACGGGGACGCCCCGGACGTAGTTCTTGGTGCCGTCGATCGGGTCGACGACCCAGCGGCGGGGGCCGGTGCCGGCCAGGCCGAACTCCTCGCCCAGGATGGCGTCCCGGGGTCGGGCGCGCTGGAGCTGGCCGCGGATGAGCTCCTCGGCGGCCTTGTCGGCCTCGCTCACCGGAGTCATGTCCGGCTTCGTCTCGACCTTCAGGTCGAGGGCCTTGAAGCGGGCCATGGTGGTCGCGTCGGCGGCGTCCGCGAGGACGTGGGCGAAGCGGAGGTCGTCGAGGTAGTCGGCCATGTGGCGAACGGTATCTGTCGAGGTCGGTACGGGGCTACAGGGGGCCGGAGGCAGGTCGGGGCACCGGGGGCTCGGGGAGGTCCGGGGCCGGGGCAGAAGCGCCGGACGGCGCGAGCGCGGAGGGCTCGGCGTGAATGTCCCGCCGTGGCCGTGGGCAGACGACGGGGAGTCACCGACGGGGGTGAGGGCGGGCGCCGTCGAGGTGGGGCGGCACGTGCCGCGCGCGCCGGCCGGTGTGCGCCCCCGGGGGCCGCCGCGAACTCTTGACAGTGACTTGATGCGCGTCAAATCTGAGGGCCAGAGCCGCCCGCTCGCTTGTTAGGGAGGCGATGATGCCTGCAGCGCGGGAATCCTTGCTGGACGCCGCTTACACGGCGCTGATGCGCCGGCCGTGGTCCGCCGTACGCATGGTGGACGTGGCGGCGGTGGCGGGAGTGTCACGTCAGACGCTGTACAACGAGTTCGGCAGCAAGGACGGACTCGCCAGGGCTCTGGTCCGGCGGGAGGCGGACGGCTATCTGGCGGGCGTGGACCGGGCGCTGGCCACTCCCGCGGACACCCGGGACCGGCTGGCCGCGACCGCCGAGTGGACCGTGCGGGCCTCGCGGAACAACGTGCTCGTCCGGGCCATGCTCACCGGCTGCTGGAGCGAGCGGCTGCCCTCACCGACCCTCTCGGCGGTGCCCTCGTCCTCCGTCGTGCCCGCCCAGCGCCGTGCGGACGGGCCCCTGCCCGCGCCCACCGACTTCGTGGCGCTGGTGCGCGAGCGGGCCGTCGCCGCGCTGTCCGGGTCCGGCGCTCCCCGGCCGGACCCGGGGGAGCTGGCCCGGTCCTGCGAACTCGCCGTCCGGCTCGCCCTGTCCTGCGTGGCGGCGCCCCCGGCGGAGGGCGGGGTCACGGACCTCGTGCGGACCGCGCTGCCGCGTCAGCCCGGCCGGTCCCTCAACCACCTGTAGCCGCGGCGGCGCCGTTCCCCGCCGGGGCGCGGACTACTGGGCGGACCCGGACAGTTGCAGACCCACGACCCCCACGATCACCAGGGTGATCGAGACGATCTTCAGGGTGGAGACGAGATCGCCGAGGAAGATCATCCCGTAGATCGCGGTGCCGGCCGCGCCGATGCCCGTCCAGACGGCGTAGGCGGGGCCGACGTCGAGCTTCTTCAGGGAGAGGGTCAGCAGTCCGAAGCTGCCGAGGGCGAAGACGCAGAAGGCGACCGTGGGCCAGAGCCTGGTGAAACCGTGCGACAGCTTCAGACAGACGGCGAACCCGGTCTCCAGCAGCCCCGCCACGACCACCAGCAGCCACGCCATGTCTCGTCCTCCCGTGTCCCCGCGTTCCGTGACCGCTCGGGCCGCTCCCGGCGATCTCGTCCGCTCCGGGTCCGACTTGGTGCGATTATGCACTTACCGGGTGGGCGGGGGCGCAAACAACGCGGAGGTCAGTCGCCTTCCCGTCGTTCGCGCGTCGAGAGGAGCCTGCGCAGGGAGTAGAGCCGGGCCGGGTCCGCGTGTCCGTCCGCCACCCACTGGTCCAGGGCGCAGTCCTGCTCGTCGTGACTGCACGCGCGCGGGCAGCCCTCCGTGCCCGGCACCAGGTCCGGGAAGGCGTTGATGACCCGGGACGGGTCGATGTGGGCCAGGCCGAACGACCGGACGCCCGGGGTGTCCACCACCCAGCCGCCGTCCGAGTCCGCCAGGGGCAGGGCCAGCGCCGAGGTGGTGGTGTGCCGGCCGCGGCCCGTCACCGCGTTCACATGACCCGTCGTACGACGGCGGTCCTCGGGTACCAGGGCGTTCACCAGGGTCGTCTTGCCCACGCCGGAGTGGCCGACGAACGCGGTGACCCTGCCGTCGAGGTGGACGCGGACACGGTCGGCGGCGCCCCCCGACTCCAGTTCCTCGCGGCTCGTCACGACGTACGGGAGGTCGATGTCGCCGTAGAGCTCCAGGAGTTTGTCGGGCGAGGCCAGGTCCGACTTCGTCAGCACGAGCAGAGGCGTGAGACCGGCGTCGTAGGCGGCCACCAGACAGCGGTCGATCAGCCGGGGCCGGGGTTCCGGGTCGGCGAGGGCCGTGACGATGGCGAGTTGGTCGGCGTTGGCGACGACGACCCGCTCGTAGGGGTCGTCGTCGTCCGCCGTGCGGCGCAGCACCGACGTGCGGTCGGCGATGCGGACGATCCGGGCCAGGGTGTCCTTCTTGCCGGAGAGATCGCCGACCAGGGCGACGGTGTCGCCGACGACCGCCGCCTTGCGGCCCAGTTCCCGGGCCTTCATCGCCATCACCACACGGTCCTCGACCAGACAGGTCAGCCTGCCCCGGTCGACGGTGAGGACCATGCCCTCCGCCGCGTCCTCGTGCTTGGGACGGATGTGTGTACGGGGACGGTTGCCCTTGCGGTTGGGGCGGCTGCGGATGTCGTCCTCGTCGGTGTGCTTGCCGTAACGGCGCATGATCCCGGTCCGCCCGTCAGTTCTTCCCGAGCATCCCGGTCCACAGGTCGGGGAAGTCCGGCAGGGTCTTGGCGGTCGTCGCCACGTTCTCGATGCGCACACCCTCCACCGCCAGGCCGATGATCGCACCGGCCGTCGCCATGCGGTGGTCGTCGTACGTGTGGAAGACACCGCCGTGCAGGGCGCGGGGGCGGATGTGGAGGCCGTCGGCGGTCTCGGTGACGTCGCCGCCGAGTTCGTTGATCTCCTTGGTGAGCGCGGCCAGGCGGTCCGTCTCGTGCAGGCGGAGGTGGGCGACGCCGCGCAGCGTCGAGGGGGAGTCGGCGAGGGCGGCGACCGCGGCGATGCCCGGGGTCAGCTCGCCGACCTCGCTCAGGTCCACGTCGATGCCGTGGATCGCGCCGGAGCCGGTGAACACCAGGCCGTACTCGGTCAGTTCGCAGGTGCCGCCCATCTCCGTGAAGATCTCGCGGAGTTGGTCGCCGGGCTGGGTGGTGCGCGCGGGCCAGTCGGGGATGACGATCTTGCCGCCGGTCACCAGGGCCGCCGCCAGGAACGGCTGGGCGTTGGACAGGTCCGGCTCGATCGTCAGGTCGCGGCCGAGCAGCGCGCCCGGCGTGACCCGCCAGACGTTCGGCTCGCCGCCCGACTCCGGGGTGTCCACCTGCGCGCCGACCGAGCGCAGCATGTCGACGGTCATCCGGATGTGGGGCAGGGAGGGCAGGGTCGAACCGGTGTGGCGGACCTCCACGCCCTGGTTGAACCGGGGGGCCGAGAGCAGCAGCGCCGAGACGAACTGCGACGACGAGGACGCGTCGATCGCCACCGGGCCGCCGTCCAGCGCGCCGCTGCCGTGGACCGTGAGCGGAAGGGCGCCCCGGCCGTCGTCGTCGATCCGGGCGCCGAGGACGCGCAGGGCGTCGATCACGCCGTGCAGCGGGCGCTCGTAGGACCGCGGGTCGCCGTCGAAGCGGATGGGGCCGTCGGCGAGGGCGGCGACCGGGGGGAGGAAACGCATGACCGTGCCGGCGTTGCCCACGTCCACCGTGGCCGGGCCGTGCAGGCCGGTGGGCAGGACGCGCCACGCCTCGCCGGAACCGCCCGCGCCGGAGGAGCTGGAGGAGACGGTCTCCTCGATGCCGACGCCCATCGCGCGCAGCGCGCCCGCCATCAGGAGGGTGTCGCGGGAGCGCAGGGGGCGGCGCAGCCATCCGGGCTCGCTGGCGAGGGCGGCGAGGACGAGGGCGCGGTTGGTGACGGACTTGGACCCCGGGACGTGGACCGTCGCGTCGACGGCTCCGCTCGCGTGCGGGGCGGGCCAGAGGTCGGGCTGTGCGTTCAGGGCCATGCGGCCCACTTTAGTGGGGGTTGCCTCCGCCCGGTTCCGCCGGTTGACATGCGTCGCCCGCCGGATGCGGCTTTCGCCGTGGCCGGTCGCGCGGGTCCCCGCGCTCCGCGGGCCGCCGGAGTCAGAGGTTCAGCAGCCAGCGGCCGCCCCCCGTCAGAGCGCACAGCGACACCACGTGGAACATGACCAGCCATACCGTCGCCGGGACGTGGGTCAGACGGGAGAGCTGGTCCGCGTCCGAGTCGCCGGCCCCGCCGCGGCGGCGTTTGGCCTGGAGTTCGAACGCCGGGCGCACACCGCCCAGCAGCAGGAACCAGACCACCGCGTAGGCGAACGCGGCCTGGACCTGGGGTCCCGCGAGCCAGGAGACGACCACGAAGGTGCCGCCGGTGACGAGGACCGTGAGCGCGCCGTAGGCGTTGCGGATCATGACCAGCATGGCGATCAGCAGGATCGTGGCGAGCCACAGCAGCAGGGTGATGCGGCCGGAGCCGAGGAGGGCGGCGCCGCCGAGACCGAGGAGCGGCGGAGCGGTGTAGCCGGCGGCGGCGGTGAGGATCATGCCGATGCCGGTGGGTTTGCCGCGGCTCACCGTGAGGCCGCTGGTGTCGGAGTGCAGCCGGATGCCGGTCAGGGTGCGGCCGGTGAGCAGCGCGACCAGACCATGGCCGCCCTCGTGGGCGATGGTGATGGCGTTGCGCGAGAGGCGCCAGACGCCGTGCGGGACGATCGCCGCGAGCGCGGCGACCGCGGTGGCTATGACGACCCAGAGGTCGGGTTCGGGCTGGGTGCCGAAGATCTCGTCCCACAGACTCGCCAGCGAGGTGGCTGCGGTGCTTTCCATGTTCTGCTGTGGCTCCTCGGGGTCGCGATCGGCTGGGGTCGGCGGGTGAGGCCGGGTGCGGGGGCGGTGGTCGGGTGACGGGTCGGCCTGGCAGTGTGGCACCTATGTGCGGACGGTATGCGTCGAGTCGTAGGCCCGAGGATCTCGCAGGAGTCTTCGAGATCGAGAAGTGGGAGCCGGAAGAGACTCTGGAGCCCGATTACAACGTGGCTCCCACCAAGGAGGTCTACGCGGTTCTCGACCGCCCTCTGAAGGACGCCGACGACAAGCGGCCGGTTCGCCAGCTCCGGAAGCTGAAGTGGGGGCTGGTCCCGTCCTGGTCCAAGAGCCCCGAGGGCGCCGCCCGGATGATCAACGCCCGCGCGGAGACCGTGCACGAGAAGCCGTCGTACCGCCGGGCCTTCGCCACCCGGCGCTGCATCCTGCCCGCCGACGGCTACTTCGAGTGGGTCACCGGCGCGGGGGAGCGGGAGCTGGAGGTCGAGGGGAAGAAGAAGCGGCCGCGCAAGCAGCCGTACTTCGTGCTCCCGGCCGACGGGTCCGTCTTCGCGATGGCCGGGCTGTACGAGTTCTGGCGGGACAGGACGCTGCCGGACGACCACCCGCGGGCCTGGTGGGCGACCTGCTCGGTGATCACGACGGAGGCCGAGACGTCCCCGCTGGCCGTGGCCCCGCAGGACGGCCCGCGCGCGCTGGCCGATATTCACCCCCGGATGCCGTTGATGCTCACGCCCGACCGCTGGGACGGCTGGCTCGATCCGGCCCGTACGGATCCGGACGATCTGCGGGCCCTGCTCGAACCGCCGCCCGCCGGGCTGATGCGCGCCTACCCCGTCTCCACCGCGGTCAGCAATGTCCGCAACAACGGCCCGGAGCTGCTGAAGGAGCTGGAGGGGCCCGAGGAGGGCACACTCTTCTGACGTGACCGAGATCGAGGCAGCAGCGAACGCGGCGGCGCGGGAAGAGATCGACACCGAGGCCGGTACGGCCCGTGTCAGCTGGTACGAGGCCGAGGCGCCGGAACGCGTCCTCGCCCTCGGCCATGGCGCCGGCGGCGGTGTCGAGGCCCGTGACCTCCGGGCCCTCGCCGCCGTGCTCCCCGCGCACGGCGTGAGCGTCGCCCTGGTGGAGCAGCCGTGGCGGGTCGCGGGGAAGAAGCTCGCGCCCGCGCCGAAGACACTGGACGTGGGCTGGCGCGGACTGTGGCCCGCGCTGGCGAGGCCGGGACTCCCGGTGATCGCGGGCGGACGGAGCGCCGGGGCCCGGGTCGCCTGCCGTACGGCGACGGAGCTGGGCGCCGTGGCCGTCCTGGCGCTGAGCTTTCCGCTGCATCCGCCCGGGCGGCCGGAGAAGTCGCGGGCGGACGAGCTGCTGGGGGCCGGCGTGCCCACGCTCGTCGTCCAGGGCGGGAACGATCCGTTCGGGAAGCCGGAGGAGTTCCCGGAGGGCTCGTACGGGCTCGTCGAGGTGCCCTACGGCGATCACGGGTTCGCCGTGCCGAAGAGGGCGCCCCTCGGGCAGGAGGAGGCCCTGAGCGTGCTCACCGACGGTGTCGTGGAGTGGATCGCGTCACTCGGATGACGGGTCGGGCGGTGGCCGGGAATGCGGAGCGGCGGGCCTTGGTTGTGCGGATCAGACAGTGCGAAAGACCGTGCTGACCGCCCTAGGAGAGGAAGTCCGCCGCATGGGTTCGACCTACTGCCCGAGCCGCAGCAGCCGCGCTGACCTGGACTGGACGGTGCTGCACGCGGCCAAGAGCGGCCCTGTTCGGGCGGCGGCGGGCATGGATCGTCGTCTATCCTCCGATTCTGGTGGTACCGGTTTCGGTATCGCACAGACGCTGGAGGAGGTGGGTCCGGTCACTGGGACCGACGCAGGGACCGAACGGGGCCAGGCGGAGCAGCCCGAGGGCACCGAGACCGCCGCGGAGCGCAGCGCCCGGTTCGAGCGGGACGCCCTGGAATTCCTCGACCAGATGTACTCGGCCGCGCTGCGCATGACGCGCAATCCGGCCGACGCCGAGGACCTGGTGCAGGAGACGTACGCGAAGGCGTACGCGTCCTTCCACCAGTTCCGTGAGGGCACCAACCTGAAGGCCTGGCTGTACCGCATCCTCACGAACACCTTCATCAACTCGTACCGCAAGAAGCAGCGCGAACCCCAGCGCTCCGCGGCCGAGGAGATCGAGGACTGGCAGCTGGCGCGCGCCGAGTCGCACATGTCGACCGGACTGCGCTCGGCCGAGTCGCAGGCGCTCGACCACCTGCCCGACTCGGACGTGAAGTCGGCGCTGCAGGCGATCCCCGAGGAGTTCCGCATCGCCGTCTATCTCGCGGATGTCGAGGGCTTTGCGTACAAGGAGATCGCCGACATCATGGGGACACCCATCGGTACGGTGATGTCCCGGCTGCACCGGGGCCGCCGTCAACTGCGCGGCATGCTCGAGGACTACGCCCGCGACCGCGGGCTCGTCCCGGCCGGCGCCGGAGAGTCGAACGAAGCGAAAGGCTCGGGCTCATGAGCTGCGGAGAGCCGCACGAGACGGATTGCAGCGAAATCCTCGATCATCTCTACGAGTTCCTCGACCGGGAGATGCCCGACGCCGACTGCACCAAGTTCGAGCACCACTTCGAGGAGTGCTCGCCCTGTCTGGAGAAGTACGGGCTCGAACAGGCCGTGAAGAAGCTGGTCAAGCGGTGCTGCGGGCAGGATGACGTGCCGACCGACCTGCGGGCCAAGGTGATGGGCCGGATCGATCTGATCCGGTCGGGGCAGACCGTGCCCGAGCACGATGTGACGGCGGCCTCGCCGGCCGCCCCTCAGGAGAGCTGAGAACCACCGGGGCGGAGCCCGCCGCGGGAAGGGCCGTGCGGCCCCTCCCGCGGCGGGCTCCGTCGTCGCGTCGGAGGCGGGGCGGAAGCGGCTCAGACCTCCAGGCCGTTCTCGATGCGCTTCAGGCCGTGCCTGGCCAGCGCCAGGTTGCTGCGGGAGCGGTCCAGCGCCAGGTAGAGGAAGAGCGACCCCTTGCTGCTGGTCAGCGGCCGGATCAGGTGGTACTGCTGACCAAGCGTGATCAGGATGTCCTCGATCACGTCGTTCATGTCCAGCGAGGCCAGCGTGCGCATCTTGGCCCGCACCACCTCGGTGTTGCCGGCCGCCGCCAGCTCCAGATCGAGATGCTGTCCGCCGCCGAGGGTGCCGAGCGACATGCCGCTCTCGTAGTCGACCAGCGCGACGCCGACCGCGCCGTCGAGAGCCATGGCTTCCTTGAGCGCCGTCTCGATGTTCATATTGCTGCCCCAATTCCTCAGTGCTGCTGACCGGTCACTGTCCGGCCAACTACGATCGACGCGAGTGACCTACCGGTCACAAACATCAACTTTTGGCCTTGTTGTGCAAGTTGGCGTTCAAAGTACTGCGCGGCGCGTGAACGTGGAGGGCGAATGGGGGGACTTGAGGAAAGGAAGCCTGCGCTCCAGACCTCCTTGGACCGGCTTCTCGACTCTCCCGGTGTCGTCGGTGTCGCCCTCGTCGACGCGGTCACGGGTCTCACGTACGCCACGGCGGGCGACGCCGCGGCGGCGGGGACGGGGGTGGAGTGCTCCGATCTCGCCACCCTGATCTCCGAGCGGCTCGGCGCCGCGGGGGCCGAGGGGGAGTTGGAAAGCGTGGTCATGACGAGCAGACGACGCCACCAGGTGCTGCTCTCCGTGGACCGGTCGGCCGGCGACCCGCTGCTGCTGGCCGCCGGACTCGACCGCGACCGGGCGAACGTGGCCCTGGCGCTGCGCAGCCTCGGCGACCGGGTCCGCGAGGTGCTGGCGTGAAAACACCCTCGGCCCGCAACGTCCCCGCGCTCCTCCAGGCCCTGCACCAGGAGGGCCGTACCTGCACGGTCCTGGTCTCGGGCTCCCCCGGTGGCACGATTCACCTGCGGGGCGGCCTGATCGGCGCGATCGAGACACCGGGCGCGCCGACCGCGACGTCCGCGCTGCTCTCCTCGGGCCGGATCGACGACGACGCCTGGCTGGCGGCCTGCGCTGCCGAACCCGACGCCGACCGGCTCGGCCCGCACCTGGTGGCCGCCGGCCTGATCGGCGCCGCCGAACTGGAGGTCGTCTGCACGGCGGCCCTGTTCGACGGGGCCTTCGCGATGGCGCTCAGTGCGCCCGGCGGCTGGGAACTGACCGCACGGCAGCCCACCCTCCTCGTCCGTCCCGGTGTCGAGCCGCGCCCGCTGGCGGAGGAGACCACCCGGCGTATGGCGCTGCTGACCGCACTGTGGGGCCCCGCGGGCGACCTGGCCCGTGCCCGGCCCGAGGTGGTCACCGGACGCGGCGGCCCGGAGCACGACGGCCGGCTGACCCGGCGCCACCGCGACCTCGTCGACAGTGTGAACGGCCGCCGCACGCCACGCGACATCGCCTTCGCGCGGGGCCGCGGCCTCTACGCGGTGATGCTGGACCTCATCCGGCTGGAATCGCTGCAGGTGATCCGCTGGCGGACCAGGGCCGAGCCCGGTGGCCGCCCCAGCACGGCGCCCCGGACACCGCGGGCGCAGTCCGCCTCCGAGGAGCCGTCCCCGAGAGCCGGCCCCCTGCCCCGACGCAGGCCCGGTGGAGGCTCTCCGATCGGAGACCTCGGAGCGAAGGACGGGTAGTGAGCGCCGACAGAGACCCGGCCCGCAAGCGCCGCATCCGCAGCAAGGCCGCCCGCCTCCGACGGCGTCCGGCCCGGGGAGCGGCCGCGGCCGACCGCCCGGCCCCGCCCACCGGCGCCCGGCCGGCCGCCGCACCGCTCACCCCGGCCGACGGACGGCCGCCGTCCGCCGAACCGGACAGCGCGCCGGCCGGACCGCGGCCCGCCGCGCCCGTCCCCCCGACCGAGGGGACCGGGGCCGCCGGCGTCGTCGGGGCACCACCGCCGTCACCCGTACGGGATGCCGCCGGACGACCCCCGTTACCCGTGCGGGGAGCCACGCCGGCCCCCGTGAACACCGGGGACGGCACGCCGGACGGCCCGGCCGTGCCGCCGCCCTTCCCTTCCCTGTCCACACTGTCGGCCGAGGAACTGCTCGCCGACCGACCCTCCCTCGACATGCTGCGGCGCGTCCGCCGCGGACTGCGGGCTCTCCCCGAGTCCGACGGGCACCTCTCCGACTGAGGGGTGCCCGAGACCCCCGTACGGCACCCACGGTGCCCGGCACCGCCTGCCGCCCGGACGGCACACCACCGCAGACATCTGGACCAAGGAGCACGTCCTCATGACCGCACACGCATCGACCGAATCGCTGATGGACATCCTGGCCTCGCTGCGTGACCGGGTGATGGGCGTCGCCGAGAGCGTCCTGTCCACCGTGGACGGCCTCCTCGTCGTCGCCGACGTCGACAAGGTCCATCCCGAGTCCGTCGCCGCGCTCGCCGCCGCCACCCTCGGCGTCAGCCGCCGCATGGCCGACCAGTCCGGTGTCGGTGCGCTCCGCGAGGTCGTCGTCCGGTGCGGTTCCGGGCACGTCATCGTGGTCGCCGTCGGCGAGCGCACGCTCCTGACCGTCATGGGCGACGACGGCCTCGACCTCGCCGCCTTCCAGCGCGAGTCCCCGGCGACCGTGGAACAGCTCACCAAGGTGCTCGCGGCGGACGTGGCGAACTGAGGAGCGGGTACGGCCTCGTCGACCGCCGGTGCGGTGCCGGCCGTCGTCCTGCCGCGGGTGTTCCGTCCCCCGGTGGTGAGCCGCTCGTGAGGGTACTGTCGAGAGACTGTCTGACCCCGCCCGTGGTGGGGTAACCCATGGGTAATGAGCGGCCCTCCACGCGGTCGTGGTTGGATGCGAGGGAGAGGGTGTACCGGGGGCGGCGGCCGGCCCACTCCGACGGGAACTGACAGGCGGGAACCGTAACTGGCAGGCGGGAATCGTGAGGATCTTCGGCAAGGGACGGCATCGGCCCTCCGCCTCTTGGCGGCAGGCCACCGATCGTGCGTTCACGCTGATCGGTGACGGTCGGTACGAGGACGCGGGCGCGCTGTTGACACGTGCCGCGGACCTGGAGCCCTGGCTGTCCGAGTCCTGGTTCAACCTCGCCCTGCTGCACAAGTTCCGCCACGACTGGGAACAGGCGCGGGCGGCCGGTCTGCGGGCCGTGGCCCTGCTCGACCGGGAGACCGGGGCGCCCGACTGGTGGAACGTGGGCATCGCCGCGACCGCCCTCCAGGACTGGCCGCTGGCCCGCCGCGCCTGGCAGGCGTACGGGCTGCGGGTCCCCGGGGGCGCGTCCCGGCCGAAGCCCGGCAGCGGCCCCGGCGACAACGGCGAGCCGGTGGGCATGGACCTCGGCAGCGCGGCCGTACGGCTCTCGCCGGAGGGCGAGGCCGAGGTCGTGTGGGGGCGGCGGCTCGACCCCGCGCGGATCGAGGTGCTCTCCATTCCGCTGCCCTCGTCCGGGCGCCGCTGGGGCGAGGTCGTCCTGCACGACGGGGTGCCGCACGGGGAGCGGACCACGGCCGCGGGCCACGCCTATCCGGTGTTCGACGAGATCGAGCTGTGGGCGCCCTCGCCCGTGCCGACCTGGGTGGTGCTGCTGGAGGCCGCGACCGAGGCCGACCGGGACGCACTGGAGCGCCTCGCGGCGGACGCCGGCTTCGCGGCGGAGGACTGGTCCTCGTCGGTGCGTCTGCTGTGCCGGCTCTGTTCGGAGTCGCGGATGCCGTCCGACGAGGGGGACGGGGAGCATCTGGACCCGCACGACCACAGTGAGCCGGGGCACCCGGGGCCGCTGGGACATGTCACGGACGGGCAGCTGTGGGCGCCGGAACGGGAGTGCGGGGTGGCCGCGCCCGCCTCGCTGGTCCGGGGGTTGCTGGACGGATGGGTGGCCGACAGTCCGGACTCCCGTGACTGGCGGGATCTGGAAGAGGTCTGTTGAGGGCTCGCGGTCCGATTTTCGGCCGCGGGTCCGGTGGGGGTTCTCGCGCGGTTTCCCGCCCCCTGCACAGGCGCCCCCCGAGCGGTGCGATCCCCGTACCCTGTATCAGCAACTTCACCGCTTGTTGTTTTGAGGAAGGCGTACGTCTGTCATGGCCCAGCAGGACACCGATCAGCAGCACGTGGGCGTGCTCCCCGTCGACGACGAGGGCTTCGTCGTCGACACGGAGGACTGCGAGGAGCGCGAGCAGGCGTACCGCGAGCGCGGCACCTCGCTGCCGATCACCGTGGTCGGGAACCCGGTGCTGCACAAGGAGTGCAAGGACGTCACGGAGTTCGGTGACGAGCTGGCGAAGCTGGTGGACGACATGTTCGCCAGCCAGCGCACGGCGGAGGGCGTGGGCCTGGCCGCGAACCAGGTCGGCGTCGACCTGAAGGTGTTCGTGTACGACTGCCCGGACGACGAGGGCAAGCGGCACACCGGTGTGATCTGCAACCCCAAGCTGGTCGAACTGCCCGCCGAGGCGCGCCGGTTGGACGACAGCAACGAGGGCTGCCTGTCGGTGCCGACCGCGTACATGCCGCTCGCCCGCCCCGACTACGCCGAGGTCACCGGGCAGGACGAGAAGGGCAACCCGATCAAGGTGCGGGGCACCGGTTACTTCGCGCGCTGCCTGCAGCACGAGACCGACCACCTGTACGGCTCCCTCTACATCGACCGCCTCTCCAAGCGCGACCGCAAGGACGCCCTGCGGCAGATGGCCGAGAACGAGCCCCGCTACCCCGTGGTCGCCAACGACTGAGCCCCTCCGCCCTGCGCGCCGGGCCCGCCGGGCCGCCTCCTCAGGCTCCTCAGGCCGCCTCCGGGCCCCGGAAGGTCCGGCGGTAGGTCTGTGGAGTCGTACCCAGCGACCGCACGAACTGATGGCGCAGGGCGGCGGCGGTGCCGAAGCCGGTGCGCCAGGCGATCGTGTCCACCGTCTCGTCCGTCCCCTCCAGCAACCGCTGGGCCAGCAGCACCCGTTGACGCAGGATCCAGCGGTACGGCGTGGTCCCGGTCTCCTGCTGGAAGCGGCGGGCGAACGTGCGTGGGGACATGTGCGCGCGGGCGGCGAGCTGCTCGACGGTGACCTCCTCGTCGAGGTGCTGTTCCATCCAGACCAGCACCTCGCCCACCGTGTCGCACTGCGAGCGGGGCAGCGGACGTTCGATGTACTGCGCCTGGCCGCCGTCGCGGTGCGGCGGCACCACCATCCGCCGGGCGATCTTGTTGGCGACCTCCGGGCCCTGTTCCTTGCGGACGATGTGCAGACAGGCGTCGATGCCGGCCGCCGTGCCCGCCGAGGTGATCACCGGGTCCGCGTCCACGTACAGCACGTCCGGTTCGACCACCGCCCGCGGATACTGCCGGGCCAGCTCCTCCGCGTGCTTCCAGTGCACCGCGCAGGGCCGCCCGTCCAGCAGGCCGGCCGCCCCGAGCACGAACACCCCCGAGCACACGCTCAGCACCCGGGCGCCCCGGTCGGCGGCCCGCCGCAGCGCGTCCAGCAGCTCCGGCGGATAGGTCCGGTGCACATAGCTGTCACCGGCCGGTACGACGACCAGGTCGGCCTCTTCGAGCCGGTCCAGCCCGTACGGCGTGGAGACCGTGAACCCGGCCGGGGTGCGCAGGGTCGGGCCCTCCGCCGAGGCGACCGCGAAGTCGTACACGGGCAGGTCGTCATCGCTGCGGTCGAGGCCGAAGACCTCGCAGACGACACCCAGTTCGAAGGGATGCACGCCCTCCATGAGGACGGTGGCCACGTTTTTCAGCATGCTGCCAGTGTGCCTGGCAAGTGGCAGTAATTCGAGGGGGTGCGGCAGTCCTGCCACTGTTTGTCAGGAGTATTCGGCGCCAAAGTGGTGTCCATGGAAACGACACAGCTGCAAGGACTCATCGGAACCCTGGCCGTTCTCGGACTGCTCGCCCTGGTCGCACTGCCCGCGATCGTCGGCATCGTGCACGAGTGGCGCGTCGACCGGCAGCTCAGGCAGGCGCAGGAACGGCGGGCGTCGCACCACATCGCCCGCGCCGCCTGATCGCGGCCCCGGTGCCGCTGACATGTCCCCGGCGCGACGACGACCACGAGGGTCGTGCCGGCCGGGGACGCGGTCCGCTGAGGACCTCGGCGGCCTAGAAATCCTCGTCCAGGTCGACGGTGCCCTCCACCGCGACCTGGTACGCCGACGGACGGCGTTCGAAGAAGTTGGTCAGCTCCTGGACACCCTGCAGCTCCATGAACGAGAACGGGTTCTGCGAGCCGTAGACCGGCGCGAAGCCGAGGCGGGTGAGCCGCTGGTCGGCCACACATTCCAGGTACTGCCGCATGGACTCGGTGTTCATGCCCGGCAGGCCGTCACCGCACAGATCGCGCCCGAACTGCAGCTCGGCCTCGACGGCCTCCTTCAGCATGTCGGTGACCTGCTGCTGGAGCAGTTCGTCGAAGAGCTCCGGCTCCTCCTTGCGGACGGTGTCCACCACCTCGAAGGCGAAGGACATGTGCATGGTCTCGTCGCGGAACACCCAGTTGGTGCCCGTCGCCAGACCGTGCAGCAGTCCCCGGCTGCGGAACCAGTAGACGTAGGCGAAGGCACCGTAGAAGAACAGGCCCTCGATGCACGCCGCGAAGCAGATGAGGTTGAGCAGGAAGAGCCTGCGGTCCGCCTGGGACTCCAGACGGTCCAGCTTCTCCACCGAGTCCATCCACTTGAAGCAGAACTCCGCCTTCTCGCGGATGGACGGGATGTTCTCCACCGCCGCGAAGGCCGCCGCCCGGTCCGCCGGGTCGGGCAGGTAGGTGTCCAGCAGCGTCAGATAGAACTGGACGTGCACGGCCTCCTCGAAGAGCTGGCGGCTCAGGTAGAGCCGCGCCTCGGGGGAGTTGATGTGCTTGTAGAGGGTGAGCACCAGGTTGTTCGCCACGATCGAGTCGCCCGTCGCGAAGAACGCGACCAGCCGGCCGATCATGTGCTGCTCACCCTCGGACAGCTTTGCCAGGTCGGCGACGTCCGAGTGGAGGTCGACCTCCTCGACGGTCCAGGTGTTCTTGATCGCGTCCCGGTAGCGCTCGTAGAAGTCCGGGTAGCGCATGGGGCGCAGAGTCAGCTCGAAGCCGGGATCGAGCAGGTTCTGGTCGCTGGACATCACTGACAGGCCTCGCAGGACTCGGGGTTCTCAAGGGAGCAGGCGAGGGCCTCTGCGGAGGTGGCCTGCTGCACGGGGATGGTCTTCTCGGGCTGCGGCTCCTGGGCCGGGGTCCGGCCCTGGGCCGCGCGGGCGATCCGGGTCGCCGGGCGCGAGCGCAGGTAGTACGTGGTCTTCAGCCCCGACTTCCAGGCGTACGCGTACATCGAGGAGAGCTTGCCGATGGTGGGCGTCTCCAGGAACAGGTTCAGCGACTGCGACTGGTCCAGGTACGGGGTGCGCGCGGCGGCCATGTCGATCAGGCCGCGCTGCGGGATCTCCCAGGCCGTGCGGTACAGCGCCCGGACGTCGGCCGGGATCCACGCGAAGTCCTGCACGGAGCCGTTCGAGTCGCGCAGGGCCTCCCGGGTGCGGGCGTCCCAGACGCCCAGCTCCTTCAGGTCCTTCACCAGGTACGAGTTGACCTGGAGGAACTCACCCGACAGCGTCTCGCGCTTGAACAGGTTGGACACCTGCGGCTCGATGCACTCGTACACCCCGGCGATCGAGGCGATGGTGGCCGTGGGCGCGATGGCGAGCAGCAGCGCGTTGCGCAGGCCCGTCGTCGCGACGCGCTCGCGCAGGGCCGCCCAGCGCTCCGGCCAGGTCGGCTCGACGCCGTAGTGGTCGGGGTGCAGTACGCCCCGGGCCGTGCGGGTCTTCTCCCAGGCCGGCAGCGGGCCGTTGCGCTCGGCGAGGTCGGTGGACGCCTCGTACGCGGCGAGCATGATCCGCTCGGCGATCCGCGTGGACAGCGCCTTCGCCTCGGGGGAGTCGAAGGGCAGGCGCAGCTGGAAGAAGACGTCCTGCAGGCCCATCGCGCCGAGGCCGACCGGGCGCCACCTGGCGTTGGAGCGGCCCGCCTGCTCGGTCGGGTAGAAGTTGATGTCGACGACGCGGTCGAGGAAGGTGACGGCCGTCCGGACGGTCTCGTCCAGCCGCTCCCAGTCCAGGTCGCCCGCCGCCCGGTCGACGAACGCGCCCAGGTTCACCGAGCCCAGGTTGCAGACCGCGGTCTCCCCGTCGTCCGTGACCTCCAGGATCTCCGTGCAGAGGTTGGAGGAGTGGACGACGTGGCCCGGCTCGGCCGTCTGGTTGGCCGTGCGGTTGGCCGCGTCCTTGAAGGTCATCCAGCCGTTGCCGGTCTGCGCGAGGGTGCGCATCATGCGGCCGTACAGATCACGGGCCGCGATCGTCTTCCGCGCCAGGCCCTTCGCCTCCGCCGCGCGGTAGGCGGCCTCGAACTCCTCGCCCCACAGGTCGACCAGCTCGGGCACGTCGGCCGGGGAGAACAGCGACCACTGCTCGTCGGCGTTGACCCGGCGCATGAACTCGTCCGGGATCCAGTGCGCGAGGTTCAGGTTGTGCGTACGGCGGGCGTCCTCACCGGTGTTGTCGCGCAGCTCCAGGAACTCCTCGATGTCGGAGTGCCAGGTCTCCAGGTAGACCGCGGCCGCGCCCTTGCGCCGGCCGCCCTGGTTCACGGCGGCGACCGAGGCGTCCAGCGTCTTCAGGAACGGCACGATGCCGTTGGAGTGCCCGTTGGTGCCCCGGATCAGCGAACCGCGCGAGCGGATGCGGGAGTACGACAGGCCGATGCCGCCGGCGTGCTTCGAGAGGCGGGCCACCTGGTGGTAGCGGTCGTAGATGGAGTCCAGCTCGTCCAGCGGGGAGTCGAGGAGGTAGCAGGAGGACATCTGGGGGTGGCGTGTGCCGGAGTTGAAGAGCGTGGGGGAGGAGGGGAGGTAGTCGAGGCGGCTCATGAGGCCGTAGAGCGCGGCGACCTCGTCCACGGCGCGCGGGGTGTCGTCCTCCGCCAGGCCGCTCGCCACCCGCAGCATGAAGTGCTGGGGCGTCTCGACGACCTTGCGGGTGAGCGGGTGCCGGAGCAGATAGCGGCTGTGCAGGGTGCGCAGGCCGAAGTAGCCGAAGCGGTCGTCGCCGGCCGGGTCGACCAGGGCGTCGAGACGCTCACCGTGCACGCGGACGAACTCCGCGGTGCGGTCGGCGACGAGACCCTCCCGGTGGCCCACGGCGATGGACTCGGTGAACGTCGTGACGCCCTGCGAGGCGGCCTCGGCGCGAATGCCGATGGCCAGCAGACGGGCGGCCAGCTTCGAGTACGCGGGGTCCTCGGAGATCAGCCCGGCGGCCGTCTCCGTGGCGAGCTCGCGCAGTTCCGCGACCATCTCGGCGGAGTCCGCGCGCGAGGACCGTCCGCGCAGCGCGGCGGCGGCGACCCGGCCGGGGTCGGCGTCGGGGAGGTCGACGGTCAGCTCGGTCAGGGTCCGCAGCAACGCGGTACCGGGACCGTCGGTCTCCGTCGCCGGGTCGGCTGAAGCCAGGTCGGCTGAAACCGGGTCGGCTGGCGCGATGGTCACGTGGGGCTCTCCCTCGCTCGGCAAGGGGCCCGGCGGAGGGCAGGCGGCAGCTCACGAGCGCACGGGGCGTCGCGTCCACCGGCCCATTCCACGAGGCCCGGACGTCAGGCACCCGGACCGGACGGCCGGGCGCGCTGTCGGCAGGTGTTCGGACTGAACAGGCGTGCGCAGAAGGGCATGAACGCACGCGAGTACACCGTTGCGGGACAGTTCCGGATTCGCACCGGATTCCCCTGCGGCGACAGCGAGCATGAGCATACATCTAGTGCCGGGGCGCGGTGTCACCCCCACATGTTGTGTCGCGTTCGGCTTCGCAGGGTGTCAGAGCGTCAACTCATAGGTGAGCAGAGTGATGTCCGGGGCCTCGGGGAGAGGGCTCCAGTCACGCTCCGGTGTGCGGCTGAAGCCCAGACGTTCGTAGATGCGATGGGCCGCGTGCATGCTCCGCTGGGTCGACAGCACCACGCGTACACAGCCCCGCACGGTCCGGGCGCGCTCCACGCAGGCCCGCACGAGGGCTTCGCCGGCGCCCCGCCCGCGGGCCTGCGGAGCGACCGCGAGCATCCGTATCTCGGCCTCGCCCGCGCGGGCGATGTCGGCCAGGGGGCCGCCCGCCGGGACGAAGGTCGCACCGCCGAGGACACGGCCGTCCGCCACGGCGACCAGCACGTCGGCCGCGGTGGCGCGCTCGGCCACGTTCCGCAGCTCGTCGAGGTACCGGTCGCTCTCGCCGAAGTCCAGCAGTCCGTCGCCGAGGTAGGCCTGTGCGGTGATCTCTCCGAGGACCGCGTACTCCTCGGGGGTCGCCGTCCTGATCGTGATGTCCATGCGTCGCAGTGTGCATCAGGAGCGGTCTCGCGCGGCTCCGGTTGTCCACAGGGGCGATCGCTCGTCGGATGATCCGACCGGGCGGGTCCCGCGGCCGGCGAGAGTCGGTCAGTCCACCGCCGGCCACCGGGGCATGGTCGCCACGAAGTCCTTGCTGAAGTCGCGGGTCCCCGGTCCCAGGGCGACGCGGCCGGTGGCGCGGAGGCGGGCGGTCAGGGCGGGGGACTCGGAGTAGTGCACGCGCGGGGCGCCGGCCGGGACGAACACGGTCTGGCCCCGCGTGAGTTCGCTCGCGCATTCGACGACGACGGCGCCCTCGGCGGCGGCCACGAACGCCTCGTCCCCGCAGACCCCCACGGCCAGGGGATCGTGCAGCGGGCAGGTGCCGTCCCCGCCGTGGCGGCTGTAGGCGTCCATGTACGTGCGCATCAGCCGGGCGGCGAGGGCCGTGCCCGGGCCCGCGGCCTCCAGGGCGGCCAGGTCGGCGGGGCGGAACAGCCAGCGGTGCGAGGCGTCCAGGTCGACCATGGTGAACGGGATGCCGGAGGAGAGCACGACCTCGGCCGCGTCGGGGTCGGCCCAGATGTTGAACTCGGCGACCGGGGTGATGTTCCCCGGCACCTGGGCGGCGCCGCCCATGAACACGAACCTGCCGACCCGGCGGGCGAAGCCGGGGTCCTCCAGCAGGGCGACGGCGACGTTGGTCAGGGGGCCGGTGGCGCATACCGTCAGCTCACCCTCGTACTCCCGGGAGAGGCGGAGCAGGGCCTGTGCGGAGGACTCCGTCGGGTGCGGGGCCGTGGAGTCGGGCAGGGTCTCGTTCCCGAGGCCCGCCCGGCCGTGGAAGGCGGATGCCTCCCGGTAGGGGAGGCGGGAGAGGGGGCGGCCGGCGCCGCGGTGCACGGGGGTGTCCCCGTCGATGCGGAGGGCTCGGGCGAGGGCTCTGGCGTTGGCGTAGGTCGCCTCGGCGGGGAGGTTGCCGCCCACCGAGGTGTAGGCCTTGAGGTCCCACAGGTCTGTGCCCAGGAGGTACTGCAGGGCTACGGCGTCGTCGATACCGGGGTCGCTGTCCAGGACGATCGGTGCGCGAGCGGTCACCTTGTCAGGGTAGCGGGGCGTTTCTCGCCCCCGCCGCCCCTTCCCGTCCCGTCCTCCAGGGGCTCTGCCCCTTCGACCCCGAGGGTGCGTTCGTCGGGTGCGGGTGGGTGGGGGCTGGTCGCGCAGTTCCCCGCGCCCCTAAAGGCGCAGGCCCCTGCGCGACCGGCTCCCACCGGACCCGCACTCACCCGCCCCCCGAACCGTGCGCCACGAAGGGGGTCGAAGGGGCAGCGCCCCAGGAGGACGGGTCGGGTAAGGGCGGCGGGGGCGGAACACCCCGCGCCGCCCCGGAACCCGGTGGGAGGGCTAGTGGCTCGACCCCGCTGTCGCCGGGGGGAGTTCCACCTGGACGCCCGCGTCGCCCGCGTCCGCCGTGTAGTCCTCCGGGCTGGTCTCGTCGATGCCGTCGGGGGCGTTGAACGCCCGCAGGGCGAAGGTGAGGACCACCGTGACGACCACGTTGAGGACGAACGCGGTCAGGCCGATGTAGCCGATCTCGCCGATGCCGGGGATCTCCGCGGAGGAGCCGCCGAAGTGCTTCTGCGTCGGGGAGGCCACGCCGTACGCGGCGATCGTGCCGTACAGCATGCCGACGGCCCAGCCCGCGAGCAGGGCCCAGCGGTGGCACCACCGGGTGAACAGACCGCCGACCAGCGCCGGGAAGGTCTGGAGGATCCAGATGCCGCCCAGCAGCTGGAAGTTGATCGCGACCGTCTTGTCCATGGTGAGGACGAAGGCCAGGGCACCCACCTTCACCAGGAGGGACACCAGCTTGGAGACCTTGGTCTCCTGCGCGGGAGTGGCGTCCGGCTTGAGGAAGTCCTTGTAGATGTTGCGGGTGAAGAGGTTCGCCGCCGCGATGGACATGATCGCCGCGGGGACCAGCGCGCCGATGCCGATGGCCGCGAAGGCCACGCCCGCGAACCAGTCGGGGAACATCGTCTCGAACAGCTGCGGAATCGCCAGCTGGCCGTTCTGCACCTGGACGCCGGCCGCGATCGCCATGAAGCCCAGCAGGGCGAGCAGACCCAGCATCAGCGAGTACAGCGGCAGGATCGTCGTGTTGCGGCGGATGACCTCGCGGCTCCTGGACGACAGCGTCGCCGTGATCGAGTGCGGGTACATGAACAGCGCCAGCGCCGAGCCGAGGGCCAGCGTCGCGTACGTCCACTGGTTGGCGTCGCCGGGGACGAGGGCACCGCGCGGCTTGTCCGTCGCCGGGTTGGTCTGGCTGTACGCCTCGCCCGCCTTGGCGAAGATGTCGTCGAAGCCGCCGAGCTTGATCGGGATGTAGATGATCGCCACCGCGATGACGAGGTAGATCAGGGTGTCCTTCACGAACGCGATCAGCGCGGGAGCCCGCAGACCGGACGAGTAGGTGTAGGCGGCCAGGACGCCGAACGCGATCAGCAGCGGCAGGTCCTTGACGAACCAGTTCGTGTTCTCGCCGCCGCCCACGCCCATCACGTCCAGCACGGCCTGGATGCCGACCAGTTGGAGGGCGATGTACGGCATCGTCGCCAGGATGCCGGTGAGGGCGACCGCCAGCGACAGGCCCTTGGAGCCGAAGCGGCCGCGTACGAAGTCCGAGGTCGTCACATAGCCGTGCTTGTGGGAGACCGACCACAGGCGCGGCAGGAACGTGAAGATCAGCGGGTACACCAGGATCGTGTACGGCACCGCGAAGAACCCGGCCGCGCCCGCCGCGTAGATCGCCGCGGGGACGGCGACGAAGGTGTACGCCGTGTAGAGGTCGCCGCCGAGCAGGAACCAGGTGACCCAGGTGCCGAACGACCGGCCGCCGAGGCCCCATTCGTCGAGGCTGTGCTCGTTCTCGGCCTTGCGCCAGCGTGCGGCCAGGAAGCCCATCACGGTGACGGCCAGGAAGAAGAAGATGAAGACGGCGAGTGCCACGCCGTTCACGCCGTCCTTCACTTCGCCGTACCCCCGTCCTGCGCCGGGGACCTGCGGGCGCGCTGGTCACGCTGCCACAGGACGTACGCGGTGGCGGTGAGCGCGGTGGAGATGAGCACCCAGGCCATCTGGTACCAGTAGAAGAAGGGGATACCGATGAACGTCGGGTCCGTCTTCGCGTACGAGCCGACCCAGAGCATCGCCACGAACGGGGCGAGCAGGCACAGGGCGATGACGACTCTGACAGGTGTCACCACCGGTGGTCCCACTTCAGGCGCTTCTGACATGTCCCGGTTCCGTCCCCTCACTGGTACGCCATGGATCGCCGCTGATCATGTGCTCGACGCGCAGGAAATCTAAGGGACGGGTTCCGTCGTCCGGAACCCCCTGTCCGGATATCGGATGAGGAGGTTGTGTGTTCAGGGGGCGCCCAACTCCTGGCAGGGGTCCGCTTCCTGGCGGACCGTAGACCAGGAGCGCGGGTCGCGCCACACCGCGTGCACCACCTGTGACGCGGCGCGGGGTCAGTCCTGCGGGCGCTTGAGCCGCGCCACGAACTTGTACCGGTCGCCGCGGTACACCGACCGCACCCACTCCACGGGCTGTCCCTCCTGGTCCAGAGAGTGACGGGACAGCATCAGCATCGGCAGGCCCACGTCCGTGCCCAGCAGGCCGGCCTCGCGCGGGGTGGCCAGCGAGGTCTCGATGGTCTCCTCGGCTTCGGCGAGCCGGACGTCGTACACCTCGGCCAGCGCGGTGTAGAGGGAGGTGTACTTGACCAGTGACCTGCGCAGGGCCGGGAAACGCTTGGCGCTCAGGTGGGTCGTCTCGATCGCCATCGGTTCGCCGTTGGCCATGCGCAGGCGCTCGATGCGCAGCACCCGGCCGCCGGCGGTGATGTCGAGCTGCCCCGCGAGCGTGTCGTCGGCGGTGATGTAGCCGATGTCGAGGAGCTGGGAGGTGGGTTCGAGGCCCTGGGCGCGCATGTCCTCGGTGTACGAGGTGAGTTGCAGCGCCTGGGAGACCTTGGGCTTGGCGACGAACGTGCCCTTGCCCTGGATGCGCTCCAGCCGCCCCTCGACCACCAGCTCCTGGAGCGCCTGCCGCACGGTGGTGCGCGAGGTGTCGAACTCGGCGGCGAGGGTGCGCTCCGGCGGGACCGGTGTGCCGGGCGGCAGCGTCTCGGTCATGTCGAGCAGGTGCTTCTTCAGGCGGTAGTACTTGGGCACGCGCGCGGTACGGACGGTCGCCCCGTTCTCGTTCTCCGCACTGCTGACGTCGGTGCTCATGCTCCGCCTTCCCGGCTCCTCGTGGCGTGATCCCTCTGTATACCTCTGCGGGCCCCGCTGGTCTAGTCCACGAAGGAGTCTGTGCTGGTCCACTCCGTGGCGGTGCAGTGGTCTACCCGAAGAGTGTGGCCCAAGCGGGCCTGTTTTCGCTGGCTTATTACATAAAGGTTCTTGCATATGTAGGTCGCATAACGGCTGGTGAGAGGGGGTTCGAGCACTCTTGACACCGCGATTGGTCTGAGCCAAGCTCCGCCTACTGGTCTACACCATTGGTCCAGGTCCTGGCCCCAGGGGCGGTACGTCCTGTCACCGAGGGGAGCAGGGGGGTTTGTGGCATCCCTGGAGCAAGGGCATCCCTGAGGAGGATGGCGTGAAGAGGAAGCTGACGACCGCGATCTGTGTCGCGGGCATGATGGTCTCCATCGCGGCGTGCGGGGGCGGCGAGAAGAAGAGCGCGGACACCGGGGCGGACACCAAGGAGCTGACGGTCTGGCTCACGGTGGACGCGCAGAACAACTGGCCCGAGCTGGTCAAGGCCGCCGACGCGGCGATCGAGAAGAAGCACCCCGGCATCACCATCACGCACGAGTACTACGGCTGGCCCGACAAGAACGCCAAGCTCGACGCGGTCCTCGCCACCGACAAGGCCCCCGACGTGGTCGAGATGGGCAACACGGAGATGCTCGCCTACATGGTCAAGGGCGCCTTCGCCCCCCTCGACGCGGCGAAGTTCGACAACTCGGGCGCGTGGCTGGACGGTCTCAAGGCCTCCGTCACCTACGAGGGCAAGACCTACGGCGTGCCGTACTACGCCGGCGGCCGCGTCGCCAACTGGCGCAAGGACGTCTTCGCCGCCGCGGGGGTGAAGTCCCCGCCGAAGACGTACGCCGAACTCACCGCCGCCCTCGACAAGGTGCAGAAGAAGCGGGGTGACAAGTTCAGCGCCTGGTACCAGCCCACCCGTGACTGGTACGCGGCCATGTCCTTCGTCTACGACGCCGGCGGCTCGATAGCCGTCGAGTCCGGCGGCAAGTGGAAGGCCAACCTCTCCTCGCCGGAGTCCGTCAAGGGGCTCACCGAGTTCAAGAACGTCGTCGACTCGTACATGCACGGCGACAAGACCAAGGACGAGTCCGACCGGTACATCGTCTACGGCCAGGGCAAGTCGGGCATGATCTTCGCCCCCGCCTGGGAGGGCGCGACCGCCGCGGCCAAGGAGAACGACAAGACCGGCAAACTCGCGGGCAACGTCGAGAACTTCGTGATGCCCGGACCGTCCGGCAAGAACCTCCCCGTCTTCCTGGGCGGTTCCGACCTCGCCGTCCCGGTGAAGTCGGACGCGCAGACCGTCGCCGCCGAGTGGATCAACGCCTTCACCGGTCCCTCCGGTCAGAAGGGCCTGATGGAGAAGGGCAACCTGCCCAACAACAAGACCGACCTCGCCACCCTGAAGGACGACCCGGCGACGGCGGTCCCGGCCACCGCGGCCGAGTCCAACTGGTTCGTCCCGATGGCGCCCGGCTGGGGCCAGGTCGAGAAGGCCCAGATCCTGCAGACGATGCTGCAGTCCATCGGCACCGGCAAGAAGTCGGTCGAGGAGGCCGCGAAGGCGGCCGACGCCGAGATCGACAAGGTCATCAACAACCAGTGAGGTGACCCGCCGGTCGGGCCCGGGCGAGGTCGCCGGGCTCGGCCGGGGGTGCCGCACGGTTCGGCCGTGGCGCCGGACGGTTCGGCCGTGGTGCCGGACGGTTCGGTAGTGGTGCCGGACGGTTCGGTCGTGGTGCCGCACGGTTCGGCCGGTGGGGGACACCGGCCGGGCCGGTCGACGACATCGGTTCGGCCGGTGGGTGATCCAAGAAAGTGCCGCGACGGGGGCAGGTTCGGTGCCGGTGCGTCGTGGCTGGTCGCGCAGTTTCCCCGCGCCCCTTTCGGGGCGCAGCCCCTCGCGGAGGCTGCCCGGCCCCTCTTCATCTGCTTAGGAGCGCGCGATGAGTGCCGCAGACACGACTGCCCCCGCGAAGGTGCCGCCCGCACGGTCGGGGCCGCCGCCACCGCCACCGCCGACGGCCCCGGAACGTCCGGCCGGGAAGCGGGGGTCCGGCGGGGCCGCCGTGCCCTGGGCCCTCCTCGCCCCCTGTCTGCTGATCCTCGCCGTCGTCCTCGGCTACCCGCTCGTCCGTCTCGGGACGCTGTCCTTCCAGGAGTTCGGCCAGTCCCAGCTGTGGGGGTTCAAGCCGGCGGAGTCGGTCGGCTTCGACAACTTCGCCAAGGTGCTGGGCGACGGCGAGTTCTGGACGGTCGTCGTGCGGACCGTCGTCTTCGCCACCGCCTGCGTCGTCTTCACGATGGTCATCGGCATGGCGGTCGCCCTGCTGCTCCAGCGGGTCTCCGGCTGGGTGAAGACACTCGTCAACATCGCGCTCGTGGCGAGCTGGGGCATGCCCATCATCGTCGCCACCACCGTCTTCAAGTGGCTGTTCGACTCCGACTACGGCATCCTCAACGCGCTGCTCAGCAAGCTCCCCGGCGTCGACATGATCGGCCACAACTGGTTCGCCAGCGGCCCCGAGGGCCTGGCCGTCATCACCCTGCTCGTGGTGTGGGGCGCGGTCCCGTTCGTCGTCATCACCCTCAGCGCCGGGCTCACCCAGGTCCCCAAGGAACTGGAGGAGGCCGCCCGTCTCGACGGTGCCGGCGCGTGGGGCGTGTTCCGCTACGTCACGCTCCCCATCCTCAAGCCGATCATCGTGATGCTCACGACCCTCTCCGTCATCTGGGACATGGGCGTCTTCCCCCAGGTCTTCGTCATGCGCAACGGCCACCCGGAGGCCGAGTTCCAGTTGCTCACCACCTACTCGTACGACAAGGCGTTCGTGGTCAACGACTACGCGCAGGGCTCCGCGATCGCCCTGCTCACCGTGCTGTTGCTGCTCGGCGTGATCGGCGTCTACATGCGCCAGATGCTGAAGATCGGAGAGGTCGAATGAGCACCGCCACCGCCACCGCCACCGCCTCCGGTCCCCGCAGATCCAGGCTCGGCTGGAACCTGCTCGGCCTGTTCGTCTTCGTCACCGCGGGCTTCCCCGTCTACTGGATGCTGAACACGGCGTTCAAACCGGCCAAGGACGCGATCGACCCCGACCCGAGCCTGCTGCCGACGTCGGTCACCTTCGCCAACTTCGGCCGGGCGCTGGACATCGCCGACTTCTGGGGGCCGGTCGGCCGCAGCCTCGTCGTCTCCCTCACGGTCGTCGTGATCGGCATCGTCGTCGGCCTGCTGGCGGCCCTCGCCATCTCCCGCTTCGCCTTCCGCGGCCGGAAGGTGGTCATCGTCGGCATCCTGGCCGTGCAGATGGTCCCGCTCGTCGCGATGATCATCCCGGTCTTCCTGCTCCTGAACGACCTCGGCCAGTACGACCGCCTCAGCGGCCTTGTCCTCACCTACCTGACCTTCATCCTCCCGTTCACCGTGTGGACCCTGCGCGGCTTCATCGTCAACATCCCGCGCGAACTGGAGGAGGCGGCCATGGTCGACGGCTGCTCCCGCACCACCGCCTTCCTGCGCGTGGTGTTCCCCCTGCTCGCGCCGGGCATGGTGGCGACCTCGGTCTACGGCTTCATCCAGGCGTGGAACGAGTACCTCTACGCCCTGATGCTGATGAGCCAGCAGAACCAGACCGCGACCGTCTGGCTCGGCAACTTCACCACCAAACACGGCACCGAATACGCCCCGATGATGGCCGGCTCCACCCTGATGGCCGTGCCGATCGTCGTCCTCTTCCTCCTCGTCCAGCGCAAGATGGCCGCGGGCCTCACCGCGGGCGCCGTGAAGGGATAACCACCCTGATGTCACCGACGACATTCGCCACCGGCTCGCCCGGCTCGCACTCCGGACAGAACGGCCTCGCGCGGGACGCGCTGACGGTGCTGCAGCCCGGCTTCACGGGCACCACCGCCCCCGAATGGCTGCTGCGGCGCCTCGGCGAGGGCCTCGCCTCCGTCGGCCTCTTCGGCCGCAACATCACCTCGCCCGGACAGCTGGCCGCCCTCACCGCCCGGCTGCGCGCCGAGCACGAGGACGTCCTCGTCGCGATCGACGAGGAGGGCGGCGACGTCACCCGCCTGGAGGTGCACGCCGGCTCCTCCTTCCCGGGCAACCACGCCCTGGGCGCGGTCGACGACGTGGCCCTGACCAGGGACGTCGCCTTCGCCCTCGGCCGCCGCCTGGCGGAGTGCGGCGTCAACCTCAACTGGGCCCCCTCGGCCGACGTGAACGCCAACCCGTCCAACCCGGTCATCGGGGTCCGCTCCTTCGGCGCCGACCCCGGCCTGGTCGCCCGCCACACGGCCGCCTACGTCACCGGGCTCCAGGACGCGGGCGTCGCCGCCTGCACCAAGCACTTCCCCGGCCACGGCGACACCGCCGTCGACTCCCACCACTTCCTGCCCCGCATCGACGCGGACCGCTCGCTCGTGGACTCCCGGGACCTGGCCCCCTTCCGCGCCGCCATCGCCGCCGGCTCACGCGCGGTGATGAGCGCCCACATCCTGGTCCCGGCCCTGGACCCCGACCTTCCGGCGACGCTCTCCCGCGGCATCCTCACCGACCTCCTGCGCGGCGCACTCGGCTACGACGGGCTCATCGTCACCGACGGCATGGAGATGCGGGCCATCGCGGGCACCTACGGCATCGAACGCGGCAGCGTCCTCGCGCTGGCCGCGGGGGCCGACGCCATCTGCGTCGGCGGTGGCCTCGCCGACGAGGAGACCGTCCACCGCCTGCGCGACGCCCTCGTCACGGCCGTGCGCGACGGCGACCTCGCGGAGGAACGCCTGGCGGACGCGGCACGGCGGGTCCGGGCGCTGGCGACCTGGACCCGGTCGGCGGCCGAGACCCCCGGCGGGACCGTCGGTGCCGACCCGGGGATCGGTCTCGTGGCCGCTCGCCGCGCCCTGACGATCACCCGCGCGCAGTCCTACGAGCCGCCCACCCAGCCCCTCTACGTCGCGGCTTTCGCCCCGGTCGCGAACATCGCCGTGGGCGACGAGACCCCCTGGGGCGTCGGCGCGGAACTGGCCCGCCTCGTTCCCGGCACCGAGACGGGCACCTTCGCCGGCGACAGCGCCGGAGCCTCGGCCCTGTCGGTCGCGGGCACCCGCCGCGTGGTCGCCGTCGTCCGGGACGAACACCGCCACCCGTGGATGACCGCGGCCCTCGACCTGCTCCTCGGCACCCGCCCGGACACGATCGTCGTGGAGATGGGCATCCCCCAGGCCCCACCCCGAGGCGCCCTCCACATCGCGACCCACGGCGCGGCACGGGTCTGCGGCCGGGCGGCGGCAGAGGTCATCGCGGGCGTACGCGGCGAACCGGAGCGCGGCTGAGGGCGGCGGCGCGCGGCGAAGCGGCGGAACACTTGACCGACGGGCGTGCGCCCAGGAGCTCCGAGCGGCCGGGCCAAGGGCTCTGGGCTGTCCGGCCGGGGCGGACCGACGGCGTGGCACGGGTCTGAGGCCAGACCACGGCAGAGGCCATCGGCCGCCGTTCACCGGTAGCCGGAGCGCGGCTGAGGGCCGGGGCCCACGGCGAAGGGGGCACTATGGACGGGGCCGCGCGGTACCGCGGGGCGCCGCCCCCGCCCGTCCAGCCCCTCGGCGTCGGCGGCGCCCCGCGCTCCCCACACAAAGGCGCCACGGCCCCGATCCCCGGCCGTGGCGCCCGCGCATACTCCCGGTGCTCTAGATCCCCTGCCAGGCGGGCTTGTTGCCGAACGTGTACCGGAAGTAGTCCGCCAGCTTCAGCTTCGACGCGGCGCCCTCGTCCACCACGACGGTCGCGTGGCGGTGGAGCTGCAGCGCCGAGGCCGGGCAGACCGCCGCCACCGGCCCTTCCACGGTCGCCGCGACGGCGTCGGCCTTGCCCTCGCCCGTGGCGAGCAGCACCAGGTGCCGCGCCTCCAGGATCGTGCCGATGCCCTGGGTGATCACGTGGTGCGGCACCTGATCGATGTCACCGTCGAAGAACCGCGCGTTGTCGATCCGGGTCTGTTCGGTGAGCGTCTTGATCCGCGTCCGGGAGGCGAGCGACGAGCACGGCTCGTTGAACCCGATGTGCCCGTCCGTCCCGATGCCGAGCAGCTGAAGATCCACACCCCCCGCCTCGGCCAGCGCCCTGTCGTACGCCTCGCACGCCCCCAGCACGTCCTCGGCGGTCCCGTCGGGCCCCATGAACGCCTCCAGGCCCAGTCCCAACGGCTCCAGCACCTCCCGCCGCAGCACCGAGCGGTACGACTCGGGATGCTCGGCCGGCAGCCCCACGTACTCGTCGAGCTGGGCGACCCGGGCTCGCGAGGCGTCCACGGCACCGGAGCGCACCTTCCCCGTGAGCGCGGTGTAGATGGGCAGCGGGGTCGAACCCGTGGCCACCCCGAGCAGCGCGTCGGGCTTGCGCCGGAGCAACTGCGCCATCGCCTCGGCTATGAGTTCGCCACCCGCCTTGGCATCCGGAACGATGACAACTTCCACGCTGGGCCTGCCGATCTGGAAAGAAGGACTCGAAAACTCCCGGCCCGGAGCTGGGTCGGGCACATCTCGTGTGGTGTAGACCAATCTAGCAGGGGTGGTTCCCGTTCCCACAGGGGCGAACGGGGAGGCGCGGGTCACCCCGGCGTCCGGCGTTCCCGCCCGCCGCCGGACCGAAGCGGGCTACGCTGCGAGTGTCTCGTCGGCGTATGGCGGGCAGGGGAACAACAACAAACATCCGCCAACGCATGGACACACGCAGTGGTCTAGTCAACAATGCGGGTAGGGCGTGTGATCGATCAGCGGCCCCCGGCCGCCGGCGATCGCACACGAACGAAGAAGAACAAGCCTCCGTCTTCCCCGCACAGGAAGACGGACCGAGGAACCGGCGCTCTCTGCCCTGACTGCTCCGGATCCTCACCTTCGGCCGACCGGGACCGCACACCCCACGGCCGATGTTGCTCCGGGCTGCGGTGCCGGGAGGGTTGAGGGTCCCTCTCAGGCGCCGCGGCCCGCGGG
Source organism: Streptomyces sp. VNUA24 (assembly GCF_029167005.1). Classification (NCBI taxonomy): domain Bacteria; kingdom Bacillati; phylum Actinomycetota; class Actinomycetes; order Kitasatosporales; family Streptomycetaceae; genus Streptomyces; species Streptomyces sp. VNUA24. The sequence goes on along the minus strand of NZ_CP119143.1, from coordinate 4,141,292 downwards.
TGTTTTCCGGGGACGTCCAGGACCGCCACCGGTGCTTTCCGGTCATCTTCGTACCGCCAGGTACGCTCGCACACGTGCCCTCCATGAACGAACTCGTCCGCCAGCACACCGCTCTCAGCGACTCCGACCTGGAGTGGCTGCATCTGCTGGTGTCGGAGTGGCAGCTGCTGTCCGACCTCTCCTTCGCCGACCTGGTCCTCTGGGTCCCCACCCGCGACGGTACCCGCTATGTCTCCGTGGCCCAGATGCGCCCCAACACCGGCCCCACCTCCTACCAGGACGACATGGTCGGCCACCTGGTCCCCCGGGGCCGCCGCCCCCTGCTGGACGCTGCCCACGACGAGGGCCGCATCGTCCGCGAGGGAGACCCCGAGTGGCGCGAGGAGGTGCCCGTACGGGTCGAGTCGATCCCCGTGCGCAGGGAGGGGCGGGTGCTCGGCGTCATCGCGCGCAACACCAACCTGCTGACCGTGCGGACCCCGAGCCGACTGGAGCTGACCTACCTCCAGAGTGCCTCCGACCTGGCCCAGATGATCGCCGCGGGCGCGTTCCCGTTCCCCGACCAGCAGGTCGACATGGACGCCTCGCCGCGCGTCGGCGACGGCCTCATCAGGCTCGACGCCGACGGCATCGTCCAGTACGCCTCGCCGAACGCCCTCTCCGCGTACCACCGCCTCGGCCTGGCCGCCGACCTCGTCGGCTGCCATCTCGGCCGTACGACCGCCGAACTCGCCCCCTCCCGGGGCCCGGTGGACGAGGCGCTGGCCAAGGTGGCGAGCGGATGGGCGCCGCGCGAGTTCGAGATCGAGTCCAGTGACGGCGTGATCCAGTTCCGGGCGATCCCCCTCAAGCCCAAGGGCCCGCGCATCGGTTCGCTCGTCCTGCTCCGGGACGTGACGGAACTGCGGCGGCGCGAGCGCGAGTTGATCACCAAGGACGCGACCATCCGGGAGATCCACCACCGGGTGAAGAACAACCTGCAGACGGTCGCCGCGCTGCTGCGCCTCCAGGCCCGGCGCATCGAGTCCGAGCGGGGCCGCGAGGCCCTCGAAGAGGCGGTACGACGGGTCGGGTCGATCGCGATCGTGCATGAGACGCTGTCCCAGAACCTGGACGAGCGGGTGGAGTTCGACGAGATCGCCGACCGGGTGCTCGCCATGGTCGCCGAGATCTCTCCGGGCAAGGTCGTCGGCTGGCGCACCGGACGCTTCGGCATCCTGGACGCGGAGGTCGCGACCCCGCTCTCGATGGTTCTCACCGAGATCCTGCAGAACGCCCTCGAACACGGTTTCCGCGAGGGCGACACCGGCACCGTCGAGGTCTCGGCCGTGCGCGGCGGCACCACCAAGGAGACCCGCCTTCTCGTCACCGTCCAGGACGACGGGGTCGGCCTCCCCGAGGGCTTCGACCCGCACCGCTCGGGCAACCTGGGCCTGCAGATCGTACGGACGCTGGTCGAGGGCGAGTTGGGCGGCACCTTCGACATGGTCCCGGCCCCCGAACAGGGCACCCGGGTGATCCTCGACATCCCCGTGCGGGCCCAGAAGTAGCGGCGGGAAGCAGCCGGCGTACGGCGTCCGTGGCGGTCGAGGCACCACGGACGGCGTACCGGAAACAGCACCGAGCCCCGGACCATCGTGTGGTCCGGGGCTCGGGCTCGTGGCTGGTTAAGCGCACCGGGGGCACTGCGCGCTGCGGCTCGGGGGCGGGAGAAGCGCACTCGCTGTGCGCGCCGCCAAGCTCAGGCTATTTGCTGGGTGGGATGTCAGGCGGATGCCTGACGGGCCCGGTTGCGGGCGGCGCGGCGCTTCATGGCGCGGCGCTCGTCCTCGCTGAGACCACCCCAGACGCCGGAGTCCTGGCCGGACTCAAGCGCCCACTGCAGACACTGCTCGATAACCGGGCAGCGACGGCAGACAGCCTTGGCTTCCTCGATCTGCAGCAGCGCAGGACCGGTGTTGCCGATGGGGAAGAAGAGCTCGGGGTCTTCCTCGCGGCAAACGGCGTTGTGACGCCAGTCCATGGCTGCTACCTCTCCTTGGTATTACTTGCACGTTGCTTGTGAATGTGAACGCTTTCACGAATCCCTCAACAAGTGAAGGGCCGATCACCAGACGGACTGGTGTGGTCCTGTGGATTGAGGAGGGGTTCTGGCGCTTGCTTGAGCCGGTGTTGCGGGCTGTCCCGAGCGCCACGTAGAGACTCGCAAACCTCAGCGGCGGATACAACCCCTTCCGGAAAGTTTTTTTTGATTCCTCGGTGTCGACTGTGTCACAGCCGTACTTCCATGGGGTGGACCCTGGCCTAAACGTTCGAGTGGAAGGACTTTTGCCCGTTCCGCTCACACAATCACACGCAGTGCACGGCGTACGCCTGTGAACGTCACGCTCGTCCGCAGTCCGAGGTGGTCGCCGTCCATCTGGAGGGGGAGGGGGACCTTCGAATGCAAGGTGAAGTCGGTCAGATCGTGCAGGGTGGTGGCGTGCTTCCCACGGGGTCCGCGCTCGGGGGACGAAGTGAGCAATTGTGTGCCATACCGGGCGAGCGCGGGCGTCGACATGCGGCTCAGGCCGAGCACGTCGAGGCCCTTATCGAACGAGGCCTTAGGCGACGCGTACACCGGGCGATTACCCAGAAACGTCCACGGGGACGTGTTGCAGACTATGGACAGCACAAGATCCGAAATCGGATCCTGGCCCGGCCTCTCCACGGAGATCGTGCCGAGTCTGCGATGCGGCTCTTCCAGGAACTGCCGAAATGCCTGACGCAGGTAAAGGGCGTGTGTGGATTTCCGTCCGCGTTCCCGTTGTTGCTCGACCCGGCCGATCACACCCGCGTCGAATCCGAAGCCGGCGCAGAAGGTGAACCAGCGCGACGGCACCGCCTCGTCCTCGGTGCCCGGGGTGCCCGAGGCCTGACCCAGGCCGACCGTGCGCTCCCGGCTCTCGCGCAGGGCGTCGAGCAGGACGCCGGTCGCCTCCACGGCGTCGTTGGGCAGCCCCAGCGCCCGGGCGAAGACATTGGTGGATCCGCCGGGGACCACGGCGAGGCGGGGGAGGCGGTCGGGATCGGGGCCGTGGTGCAGCAGGCCGTTGACGACCTCGTTGACCGTGCCGTCGCCGCCGAGCGCGACGACCAGTTCGATGTCGCCCTTGCCCTCCGCGGCCTGCCGGGCGAGGTCCCGTGCGTGGCCCCGGTACTCGGTGGTGACCGCCTCCAGCTTCATCTCGCTGGCGAGGGCGTGGATCAGGACATCGCGCGTACGTGCGCTTGTGGTGGTTGCCGCCGGATTGACCACGAGAAGTGCACGCATGGGTTGCAGCGTACCTACTGGGTGGTACCCGGCCCATACCGAGGTGCGGATCAAGGGGGAGATCGGGTAGTGACGATGAGCACGTGGGGGCGCGTGACGGGGTCAGGGCTACCCTTCACGGGTGAGCCCTGAGCAGACCTCCCCACCGGACACCTCCGACGCCGAGCCCCGTCCCGGGCGGCTGACCGCCGCGGCGGCACTGGCCGTGCTGGAGGGGGTGGCCCTGCTGGTGGGCGGCGGGGCGATGCTGGTGCTGGGCCTCGGCGGCGACTCCGACGACGTCAGCACCGGCGTCACCGGAGGGATCACCCTCGTCGCGCTGGCCCTGCTGCCGCTGATCGCCGCCCGCGGGCTGCTGCTGCGCCGGAGCTGGAGCCGGGGACCCGCCGTCATCACCCAGATCATGGCGCTGCCGGTGGCCTACAACCTGCTGCGCGCCGACAGTGTGGCGATCTGGGCCGGCATCGTCCTGGCCGTGGTGGCCGTCGCCGCGCTGGTCCTGCTGGTCAATCCCGCGACGACCCAGGCCCTGGGGATCCAGGGGCCGGGCCGGTCGGAGGAGACGAAGCGCTGACGCGCGGCGCGGGGGCGCGCCGCCGGCTACTCCTCCACGAGCAGCTTCTCCCGAAGCTGCGCCAGGGTCCTCGCCAGCAGCCGTGAGACGTGCATCTGCGAGATGCCGACCTCCTGGGCGATCTGCGACTGGGTCATGTTGCCGAAGAACCGCAGCAGCAGGATCCGCTTCTCCCGGGGTGGGAGGTCCTCCAGGAGAGGCTTGAGGGACTCCCGGTACTCGACACCTTCGAGTGCCTCGTCCTCGGCGCCGAGGGTGTCCGCGACGGCCGGGGACTCGTCGTCGGTGTCGGGGACGTCCAGGGACAGCGTGGAGTACGCGTTGGCCGACTCCAGGCCCTCCAGGACCTCCTCCTCCGAGATGGCCAGCTTCTCGGCCAGCTCGTGCACGGTCGGCGAACGCCCGTGCTGCTGGGACAGCTCGGCCGTGGCCGTGGTCAGCGCGAGGCGCAGCTCCTGCAGCCGGCGCGGCACCCGCACCGCCCAGCCCTTGTCGCGGAAGTGCCGCTTGATCTCGCCGACGACCGTCGGGGTGGCGTACGTGGAGAACTCCACGCCGCGGTCCGGGTCGAAGCGGTCCACCGACTTGATCAGTCCGATGGTGGCGACCTGCGTCAGGTCGTCCAGCGGCTCCCCGCGATTGCGGAAGCGGCGCGCGAGGTGCTCCACGAGCGGCAGATGCATCCGGACCAGCCGGTTGCGCAGCTCCGCGTACTCGACACTGCCGTCCGGCAGGGCGCGCAACTCGATGAACAGGGCTCGCGCCCCGCTGCGGTCCTGTGGGTCGTGCTGGGTGCTGCGCACGGTCTGCGCGTTCTGCGCGGCCGCCTCGTCGTGTCGCTCGTGCTCGCTCATAGTCCCGCCCGCCGTCACCGTTCCCCCGGCTCCCGACCGTGATCGAGTGGGGGAGGCCCCAGTCCGCCCTCGCGAGGACGTGGTGATCCGCGGGACACCTTCCGGATCCCGCTGCCCGTCGGAGGGCGCCTCGCGCTCCTCGCCGCCGGCCGGCACCGTCCACCGAGGCGTTCCGGCCGCCGCCGAGGACTCGTCCTCCGGGTGCGGTCTGGCCTGCTCGGGGATGCCGTCGACGCCGTCCGCCAGATGCGCCGGCCCGCCGCGGCCGCCGTCGTCCTCCGCGGGAAGTTCCCGTGTGCCGCGTTCTTCGTCCCGCACCGGCCCGTCCCCGTTCCTCACGCCGGCCCGGGTCCCGCGCCGCGCTGTTTGTAGAGGCTGATCGAAACGGTTTTGTCGTCGGCCACCGCGGAGGAGACCTTGCCCGCCAGGGCCGACAGCACGGTCCAGGCGAAGGTGTCGCGCGAGGGGGCGTGGCCGTCCGTGGTGGGGGCCGAGACCGTGACCTCCAGTGAATCGTCGACCAGACGGAAGACACAGCTGAGCACCGAGCCGGGCACGGCCTGCTGAAGCAGGATCGCGCAGGCCTCGTCGACCGCGATGCGCAGGTCCTCGATCTCGTCGAGGGTGAAGTCCAAACGGGCCGCGAGGCCGGCCGTCGCCGTACGCAGCACCGACAGGTAGGCACCCGCGGCCGGCAGCCGGACTTCCACGAAGTCCTGGGTCCCGGGCTCGCCTGCGATCTGGGACACCCTCACCTCCAAGGTGGTACAAGCTTTTACGGGGGCCGAGGGTCGCCCCCCGGGGTAACGCGCTACGTGGTTCAGCGGTGACGCTATCGCGCTACCGAGCGCCGTGTCCTCGGGGTCCGGGGGACCCCACCCCATGCTGTCACTCATAGTAAGCCTATGAATACGCTCGGTGGCTAGAGGTCTGCGGGCCTCAAATAGGAAGAGCGCGCGCCGGATTGACGTACCCAGGCGCCGGACTGCCGAACCGTGTCACACGAGTACGTCGACGTGTCACGGGGTGACATGGTTCCGTCGTGCGACATCTCCGCTGCGATGGTCATACCGGTACAGGTTCCGTCATACGAGTACATGGTCGACGAAGCACCAACGCCAGGTCTCGCCCGCCTCGAACGTACGCATGATGGGATGGCCGCTCTCCTTGTGGTGCGCGGTCGCGTGCCTCATCGGGGAGGAGTCGCAGCAGCCCACGTGCCCGCACTCCAGGCACATCCGCAACTGCACCGGATGACTGCCGGCGGCCAGGCACTCGGGGCAGGTGTCGCTCAGGGGATCGGGCTCGGGGTGCGGCAGCGCGTCCGTGTGCGTGCACTGTTTCATGATTGCCAGGTTACGACGGGTGCGCGGAACGCCGCGCGGAAAACGAAGGCGGCGGAAGCGATGCACTTCTTGCCCTTGCTGTTGCTGGTCGCCGGGAGCGCGACGGTCGCCGGAGCCGCCCGGCGTACGCCGGTGCCCGCCCCGCTGCTGCTGGTCGCGGCGGGGCTCGCGGTGTCGTATCTGCCCGGAGTGCCGCACTACGAACTCGACCCCGAGATCGTCCTGCCGCTGATCCTGCCCCCGCTGCTGTACACGGCCGCCAGCGACAGCTCCTACCTCGACCTGCGGGCCCAACTGCGGCCCGTGGCGCTGCTGTCGGTCGGCTACGTGCTCTTCGCGACCCTCGCGGTCGGCTGGGCGGCCTACCAGATCGTGCCGGGGCTGCCGCTGACCGCGGCGCTGGTGCTCGGCGCGGTGATCGCGCCGCCGGACGCCGTCGCGGCGACGGCGGTCGCCCGGCGGGTGGGCCTGCCCTCGCGGATCACCACGATCCTGCAGGGCGAGTCCCTGGTGAACGACGCCACCGCGATCACCGCCTACCGGGTGGCCCTCGCGGCCACCGTCGGTGAGGGCGCGAGCTGGTCGGGCGGGACGGTCGACTTTCTGGTGGCGGCCGTCGGCGGCGTCGCGGTGGGCCTCCTGCTGATGGTGCCGATCCACTGGCTGCGCACCCACCTGAAGGAGGCGCTGCTCCAGAACACCCTCTCCCTGCTGATCCCGTTCGTGGCCTACGGGCTCGCCGAGTGGGTGCACGCCTCCGGGGTGCTCGCCGTGGTCGTCGTCGGCCTGTACCTCGGCTACCGCAACTGGCAGGTCGACTTCGCCACCCGGCTCCAGGAGGAGGCCGTCTGGAGGATGGTCGCCTTCCTGCTGGAGTCCGCCGTGTTCGCCCTCATCGGCCTGCAGCTGCCGGTCGTGCTCGAAGGGCTGGGCGAGTACGAGGGCCTCCGTGCCTCCTGGTACGCCGTGGCCGTCTTCCTGGTCGTCGTCGCGTCCCGGTTCGTGTGGGTGTATCCGGCCACCTTCCTGCCACGCATGCTGTCGCCGCGCATCCGGGAACGGGAGGAGAACCCCACCTGGAAGGGTCCCTTCGTCATCGCCTGGGCCGGCATGCGGGGCGTCGTCTCGCTGGCCATCGCCTTCTCCATCCCGCTCACGGTGAACGGCGGCGACCCCTTCCCCGAACGGAACCTGATCCTCTTCCTGACCTTCACCACGGTCATCGGGACGCTCGTCATCCAGGGGCTGACCCTCCCGCCGCTCATCCGCGTGCTGAAGCTGCCGGGACGCGACCAGCAGGCCGAGACGCTGGCCGAGGCCAACGCCCAGGCCCAGGCGTCCCGCGCCGCCGAAGCCCGGCTCGACGAACTCCTCGCGGACGAGCGCAACGAGCTGCCGCCCCCGCTCGTCGACCGCCTCCACACCGTCCTGGAACGACGCCGCAACGCCGTCTGGGAACGGCTCGGCGCGGTGAACCCGGTGACCGGGGAGAGCGTCGACGACACCTACAGCCGCCTCTCGCGCGAGATGATCGGCGCCGAGCGGGAGGTGTTCGTGAAGCTGCGCGACGGCCGCTACATCGACGACGAGATGCTGCGCACCCTGCTGCGCAGGCTGGACCTGGAGGAGGCGGCGGTCTACCGGGAGGCGTCCTGAGACGGCTCCGGGGCACTACGGCCGGGGCGCGTGCTCCTCGAAGGGGCGTCCGGTGATCACGGCGGCGACCCTCGTCCCGGGCGCGAAGGCGCCCTCCGCCGCCAGGGCGACAAGTCCGTAGAGCACCTTGGCGACATAGAGACGCTCCACGGCCAGGGAGTGGCGGGCCTCGAAGTCCAGGGCGAAGGCGTCCAGTTCGGGCGTGGTGCGCGCGTAGCCGCCGAAGTGGAAGCGGTCGTCGAGGCGCCAGTCGCCGCGCGGTCCGCCGAAGGCCCGGTCCTGCAGCCGTCGTATCTCCTCTTCGAGGAAGCCCCCCTTGAGCACGGGAATCCCGAGAGCGCGCTGGTCGGGGGCCAGGCCGGCGGCCAGTCCCGCGAGGGTGCCGCCGGTGCCGCAGGCGATGGCCACGACCTCGGCCCGGCCGCGCAGTTCCGCCCCGAGGTCCCGGCAGCCGCGCACTGCGAGGCTGTTGCTGCCGCCCTCGGGGACGACATACGCGTCCTCGGCGCCGACGGCGCGCAGGAGGGCGGCCAGTGCGGCCGGGTCGGACTTGTGGCGATACGTCGATCTGTCGACGAAGTGCAGCCGCATGCCGTCCGCCGCGCAGCGGGCCAGGGACGGGTTGAGCGGGCGGTCGGCCAGCTCGTGGCCGCGGACCACGCCGATGGTGGACAGGCCCAGGAGGTGACCCGCGGCGGCGGTGGCGCGCAGGTGGTTCGAGTAGGCGCCGCCGAAGGTGAGCAGCGGCCGGCCGGCCGCTGCGCGCAGACTGGGGGCCAGCTTGCGCCACTTGTTGCCGACGAGCCGCGGGTGGATCAGGTCGTCCCGTTTGAGGAGCAGCCGGACGCCGTGGCGGGCGAGGCGCTCGTCCGTGACCTCCTGGAGGGGGGAGGGCAGCCGGGGTTTCAGGACGGCGGCAGGGTCGGGGGCGGAGGGCTGGCCGGTCACGGGTCCATTGTCGGACACGTGACCGGTGGGTGTCCGGCCGCCCGCGCTCGCGTCGCCCGTGCTCGCGCCGTCGCCCGGGGGCGCGGCTACGCCAGGCGGTCCCGGACCCGTTTTCTCATGGCGGCCATGGTGAAGCCCCGGGGGTCGACCTTGCCGGGCTGCCATTCGAGGTGACCGATGACGGACCGCTGGTTCCAGCCGTGGTGGCGGCAGATCGCGGCGGAGACGCGTTCGATGGCGTCCAGCTGGACCTCGGGCCAGGGGTCCTGGCCGTCGCCCAGGTTCTCGCACTCGAAGCCGTAGAAATGGCGGTTGCCGTCGGTGTTGGACTCGTTGTCCGGCGGGAGCGACTTCTCGGCGATCACGGCCCGCAGTACGTCGTCGTCGCCGAGACCGGCGTGGTTGGCGCGGCCGTAGCCGACGAGATGGACGCGGCCGTCCTTGGTGATGACGCCGTGGCACAGCGGGCCGGGCAGGCCCGAGTAGCCGTTGCGGCAGATGCGTACGGTGCGCTCGCTGCCGGAGGTGACGGTGTGGTGGATCATCACGCCGTGGACGGGCCCCCAGGGGCCCACGTGGTTGCGGTTGTGATGCTCCCAGTCGCCGACCTCGACGACCCGGAGGCCCTCGTTCTTCAGGACGGTGAGAAACCTGCCCGCGGACATGGGTGGGGCCATGACCGACTCCTTCGTGCCGTGCGACGGCCGCTGGTCGTGGCCGCCTCGTACGCAGGCTTGTACCCCCGAGGCGCGGCGCGAGCGAGTCGTCGGCGGGGCGTGCGGGTGGATCCGGTCAGATTCACCCGGGGCTCGGACTGGTGCGCGAGCGAGGCGACAAAGGTGACGGATATGCCCAGTCTCCTAAGATCCATTCCCGCTCTTTCGGGTAATAGCACCAACACGCTCCGTGATGCGAGGCTGGTCGCGAGATCGGTGACCGCGAGATCAGTGCACACCCGGAGGGGAAATCCGTATGTCGGTAGGCGAAGAGGTCCGCCCGCAGCAGGACAAGCCGCAGCAGAGTCTCGGCACGGCCGCTGCCCGGAACCTGGCCACCACCACGAAGTCCACACCCCAGATGCAGGAGATCAGCTCGCGCTGGCTGCTGCGCACCCTTCCCTGGGTGAACGTGCAGGGTGGCACGTACCGGGTGAACAGGCGGCTCACCTACGCGGTCGGGGACGGCCGCGTCACCTTCGTGAAGACCGGAGACCGGGTCGCCGTCATCCCCGCGGAGCTGGGCGAGCTGCCGGCCCTGCGGACCTACGAGGACATCGACGTGCTCGGCGAGCTGGCCCAGCGGTGCGAGCAGCGGGAGTTCGGGCCCGGTGACGTGCTGGCCGAGTTCGGCAGCCAGGCGGAGGAGGTGTTCCTCCTCGCGCACGGCAAGGTCGAGAAGATCGGCACGGGTCCCTACGGCGACGACGCGGTCCTCGGCGTGCTGGCCGACGGCGCCTACTTCGGCGAACAGGCCCTGATCGACCCCGAGGCCATCTGGGAGTACACGGCCCGCGCGGTCACCGCGTGCACGGTGCTCGTCCTGCCGCGGCGCGCCGTCGAGCAGCTCGCCGAGCGGGCCGAGAGCCTGAGCGAGCATCTCCAGGAGCTGCGCGCGATCCCGTCGCAGCGCACCAACAAGTACGGCGAGAAGGAGATCGACCTCGCCGCCGGCCACAGCGGTGAGCCGGACATCCCGCACACCTTCGTCGACTACGAGGCGGCACCGCGCGAGTACGAACTCAGCGTGGCCCAGACCGTCCTGCGCATCCACACGCGCGTGGCCGACCTCTACAACCAGCCGATGAACCAGACCGAGCAGCAGATCCGGCTGACGGTCGAGGCGTTGAAGGAGCGCCAGGAGCACGAGCTCGTCAACAACCGCGAGTTCGGCCTCCTGCACAACTGCGAGTACGACCAGCGGCTGCAGCCGCACGACGGTGTGCCCAGCCCGGACGACATGGACGAACTGCTCAGCCGCCGTCGGGGCACCAAGATGCTCCTCGCCCACCCGCGCGCGATCTCCGCGTTCGGCCGCGAGCTGAACAAGCGCGGACTGGTCCCCGAGACGGTCGACATCGCCGGGAACCGCATTCCCACCTGGCGCGGTGTGCCCATCTACCCGTGCAACAAGATCCCGGTGACCGAGGCCCGGACCACGTCGATCATCGCCCTGCGTACCGGCGAGGACGACCAGGGCGTCATCGGTCTGCGCGCCTCGAGCATCCCGGACGAGATCGAGCCCAGCCTGTCCGTGCGGTTCATGGGCATCAACGAACAGGCGATCATCAAGTACCTCGTGACGGCCTACTACTCGGCCGCGGTCCTGGTCCCCGACGCGCTCGGCGTTCTGGAGAACGTCGAGATCGGCCGCTGGCGGTGACCCTGGCGGACCGGATGCCGTGCGCCCGCCCGTCGGGGCGGGTGCACGCCGGAAGCACCCGCCCCCCGGGGCGACCTCATGGGTGAGTTCATGGCGGGGGGCGGGGAGCGGGCGGCCGGGGCGCAGGCGATCGGCGCCCTGTCCGTGGCGGGGCTCCTGAGGCCCATGGGGGACCGGGGCCGGAAGCGGAGGGGAGTCCTGGAGCAGGAGGGGAGCGGGGAGCCGGCGAGCACCGTGCCTCCCGGCGGAGACCGGGACGCGCAGGGCCGGGCGGACCGGGTGACTCCGTCCGGCGGACAGGAGGCGGCGGAGATCCTGGAGCGGGCCCGGGTGTCCGTCGACCCCGAACTGCGCCGCGCCGTCGGGTCCTTGCCCCGTTCGATGCGCCGGGTCGCGCGCTACCACTTCGGCTGGGAGGACGCGGACGGCACCCAGGCCGCCGGGAACGCGGGCAAGGCGATACGCCCGGCGCTGGTGCTCGCCGCCGTGCACGCGCTCGGCGGGCGCGAATCCGTCGCCGCGCGGGCCGCCGCCGCGGTGGAACTGGTGCACAACTTCACCCTGCTGCACGACGACGTGATGGACCGGGACACCACGCGTCGGCACCGGGCCACCGCGTGGACCGTGTTCGGCGTCCCCGACGCGATCCTCGCCGGGGACGCGATGCAGGCGCTCGCCCAGCGACTGCTCGCCGAGGACCCGCACCCCGCCTCGGCCGCGGCCGCCGCGCGGCTCGCGTCCTGCGTCGTCGAACTCTGCGCCGGCCAGCACACGGACACCGAGCTGGAGGGACGCCCGCCGTTGGACGTCACCCTCGACGAAGTGCTCACCATGGCCGAGGCGAAGACCGGTGCGTTGCTCGGCTGCGCCTGCGCGATCGGCGCGCTGTACGCGGGCGCGGCCGAGGAGGACGTCGAAGCGCTCGACGCGTTCGGGCGGGAGGCCGGGCTGGCCTTCCAGCTCATCGACGACGTGATCGGCATCTGGGGGGACCCGAGCCGTACCGGCAAGCCGGCCGGGGCGGATCTCATGGTCCGCAAGAAGTCCCTCCCGGTGGTCGCCGCGCTAGCCTCCGGCACCCCGGAGGCCACCGAACTCGCCGAGCTGTACGGACTGCCGTACGCGCAGGGCGATCTGGAGCGCACCGCGCTCGCGGTGGAGCGGGCCGGCGGCCGTGAGTGGGCACAGATCCAGGCCGCCGACCGGATGGCCCGGGCGGTCCGGGAACTGTCCCGGGCGGTCCCCGACCCGGAGTCGGCCGGCGGGCTCCTCGCACTGGCCGAGTTCGTGACGCGACGCAGCAGCTGAGCCCGGCGGATGCTCCGGAGGCGGTCGCGCCGCGCCGACCTGACCCGGCGTGGTGGCGGCGACGCCTTCGGACGACCGGCGGGTCCCGCACATCCCCACGGTGTGCGGGGCCCGCCGGTTCTTCGTGCCGCCGCACTCGGCCCGCGCGCGCTCCCTCCCGCACCGGCACCTGGGCGGGGAACCTCACAGGCTTGCCACCACTACGATTGAAGTACTATAAATACAGTGGTTCATCGCTCACGAGGTGGCCCGCCTGTCGGATGAGGGAAGAGAGACCGTTTTGCGCAAGCTCACGTACGTCGTCGCCTGTTCGATCGACGGGTTCATCGGGGACCCGGAAGGTGACGCGTCCTACATGTACCGCTTCGTGGTGGGGGACTTCGCCGCCTACCTCACCATCGAGCACCCGGACATCAACCCGAGCCATGTGCGCCGGCTCGTCGGCACGGACGGTCTGCCGAACAAGGAGTACGACACGATCGTCCAGGGCCGCGCCAGCTACGAGGTGGCGCTGAAGGAGGGCATCACCAGCCCGTTCTCCCATCTGCGCGAGTACGTGGCCTCGCGCACGCTGAAGGAGTCGCCCGACCCGCACGTCGAGATCATCTCGGACGACCTGGTCGGCAAGGTCCGTGAGCTCAAGGCGGAGGACGGCGAACTCGGCATCTACCTCTGCGGCGGCGCGGCCGTCGCGGGAGCGCTGATCGACGAGATCGACGAGCTGATCATCAAGACGTACCCGGTGGTGCAGGGCAGCGGCATGCCGATGTTCGGCTCCGGCTTCAGCGTCTCGGAGTTCACGCTCGACGAGGTGCGCGGCTTCGACAACGGGGTGGTCGTGCGCACGTACAGCAGGAAGCGCTGAGGGAGAGGCACCCCGCGGCTGTGCCATGTCCAGCGCGGGTGGCCGGGCGCCGGTGGTCCGTGCACGCGGGGAGCGGCCCGGCCCGGTCGGCTCTACGCTGAGGACATGGGCATCGACGAGCAAGTCTGCCCGGTCTGCGGACAGCCTGTGGCCACGGTCGTACGGCGGCACAAGACGCTGGGCGCGTGGGTACCCGTATGGAGTCCGGGGCCGTGCAGGAATCACGAATGTGCGGCGTACGTCGACACGGCCGTCGCGGCCGAGGAGGCCACCGCCGAGACGCCCCGGGCGGGCGAGACGGGCGGGACGGGCGGGACCTCCGGGGTGCACACCCAGGAGAGGGCCTGACGGGTCCGGCCGTCACCACCTGCCGGGCCGCGCCGCAGTTCGCCCGTGGCCCCGGTCGCCCGGTGTTCGGGGCCCGAGGGGTTCACGGAGTGCCCGGTGGCAGTCCGCCTGTCTCCGGGGACCGGCCGGTCAGGCAGTACGTGCCGCCCGCCAGGTCGCGCATCACCGTCCAGTGCGGATGTTCGGCCACGACGGTGGCGCCGAGCCTCTCGTGGCGCGCCCGGGTGGCGCCGATGTCCGCGCAGGCGAGGTCGAGATGGGCGGAGGCGGGTCGGGCAGCGTCCAGGCGCTGGAGGAGGATGCGGAAGGGCAGCCCGGCCGGTGGCCGCACGACATGGAACTCCGGCCGGGAGCCCGGACGGGACTCCCACCCCGACAGGGCCGTCCAGAACGCGACCTCCCCGTCGAACGCGGCCGGCGCCACGTCCAGGCACACCTGGTCCAGCCGGCTCCCCTCGACCACCGGCGGCCGTACCGACTCCCCGTGCCACGGCACCGCGCAGAAGAGGTGCCCGGCGGGGGAGCGCAGCACCGCCCAGCCGTCGGCCGGGGCGACCACCTCGGCGCCGAGCCGGACCGCCCGGTCGACCAGGGCGGGAACGTCCTCCACGGCCAGGTCCAGGTGAGCGCCGCCGTCGCCGGAGACGACACCCTGCGCCTTGACGCACGCGTCGCCGGACCCGGGCAGCAGGGTCACGAACTCACCCCGGTCGCCCCGGGGCTCCGACACTCCCGTCGCCGTGACCGCCGTCCAGAAGGCGCACGCCCGCGCGAACGCGGCCGCCGGCCGGTCCACGAAGGCGTATGTCCACCGGATCGCCCCCGGCGCCGCGCCCGCCCCGCCATCGCGCGGGGCGGTGTACTCGCCGCCTTTGCCGTTCCCGTCCGCTCCGGCCACGGCACCACTCCTGTCGTACGGTCCGGCCCCTGCGGCCGGACGCGTCGTACGGTCTCCCGTCCCGCGCCTGCGCGCAACGAGGTTTCCGCTGTTCCGTCGCCCGGCGCCGCCCCGCGGCGGCCCCCGCAGGGCCTGCCGCCTACCGTCGGCGCTCCATGAACCGCAGCATGTTCCCCGCCGGGTCGCGGAAGGCGCAGTCGCGGACGCCGTAGGGCTGGTCCATGGGTTCCTGGAGGACATCGGCGCCGGCGGCCTCGACGCGGGCGTAGAGGGCGTCGCAGTCGGTGGTGGTGAAGTTGACGCCGCGCAGGACGCCCTTGGCCAGGAGCGTGGCGATGGTCTCGCGGTCGGCGGGGGAGATGTCGGGGTCGGCGGCCGGGGGTTCCAGGACGATCTCGACGTCCGGCTGGAGGGGGGACCCCACGGTGACCCAGCGCATGCCCTCGAAGCCCACGTCACCGCGGACCTCCATGCCCAGCACGTCCCGGTAGAAGGCGAGCGCCTTGTCGTGGTCGTCGACGGCGAGGAAGCACTGGGCGAGCCTCACCTCCGGGGCCGGGAGACCGTGCCCGGCGCGTGTGACGTTCGGATCTGGGGCGGGTGTGACGTTCGGATCTTTCGTAGCCATGCCCTCACGCTAGGACGCTTCACCCGGCTCCGCCGTGCGTATGCGATGCCGGGCCGGGCGGGTCAGGCGTCTCGCCACGCACGCGGGGATCGCCGCGCTCTCCTCGTGCGAGCGCGCCCGGTAGGCGCTCGGGGTCTCGCCCACCAGCTCGGTGAAGCGCGAACTGAAGGAGCCCAGCGACGTACACCCCACGGCCATGCACACCTCGGTCACCGTCAGGTCGCCGCGCCGCAGCAACGCCTTGGCGCGCTCGACGCGGCGGGTCATGAGATAGCCGTACGGGGTCTCGCCGAAGGCCGCGCGGAAGCTGCGCTGGAAGTGTCCGGGGGACATCAGCGCGGTCCCGGCGAGCGCGGTCATGTCCAGCGGCTCGGCGTACTCACGGTCCATGCGGTCCCGCGCCCGCCGCAGCCGCACCAGATCGTCCCGGTTCATGAGGCCAGCATCGCACCGGCCACCGACAACGGGGAGGCGCGGCCGGTGCGGTCGTCACCCCTTGACGGCCGAGTTGGCCACCCCCTGGACGAACCATCGCTGGAAGAAGGCGAAGACGATCAGGACCGGGAGGACGAGGAGGACACCGAAGGCGAGGATCTGCCCCCAGTCCGGGGGCTGCTGGCCCTGGAAGACGCTCATCTCCAGGGGCAGCGGGCGTACCGACGGGTCGGAGACCATCAGCACGGGCCACAGGAACGAACCCCACTGGGTGAGGAAGGTCAGGATCGCGACCGACGCGAACGCCGGCTTCGACATCGGGACGATGATCGCGAAGAAGGTCCGCCAGGGACCCGCGCCGTCCAGCCGGGCCGCCTCCTCGATGCTCGGCGGGATCGAGCGGAAGAACGTGTGGAACTGGTAGACCGAGAAGGCGTTCGCGACGAAGGGGAGCGCCTGGATGAAGAGCGTGTTCCGCTGGTCGTTGAACAGGTAGAACAGCGGTACGGCCACCGACTCGAACGGCACCAGCATCAGCAGCAGGACGAGGGTGAAGACGGCCTCCCGGCCCCGCCAGCGCAGCCGCGACAGCCCGTACGCCGCCATCGAGTTGACGAAGAGGCCGCCGGTCACCACCACGAACGCCAGCAGCAGCGAGACGCCCATGAACTGCCAGAAGTAGCCGGTGCTGTCGGAGTTCAGGCTGTCCAGGACGGCGGCGTAGTTGTCGAAGGACAGGTGGGTGGGGAGGAAGCCGGACAGACCGTCCAGGACCTCGTCGGACGGCTTGAGGCTGCCGAGGAGGAGGTAGAGCACCGGCAGCGTGAAGACGAAGGCCAGCACGGAGAGGACGGTGTAGTCGAGGAACCGGCGCAGCCGGGTGCGGGACGCGCCGGCACCCGGGCGCGTGCTCGTCGGCGGACGCATGCGCGTACTCATGGTCGTGCTCATGCTCAGTCCTCGTTGTCGGGCCGGACGACACGGCGCTGGATCAGGGTCAGGGCGACGACGATCAGGAAGAAGACGACGGTGATCGCGGACGCCTGGCCGACGTTGTTCTGGTCGAAGGCCGTGGTGACGGCCTGGTACATCACCGTGCGCGCGGCGTCCTCGTCGAGACCGCCCCCCTTGACCAGCACGTACACCTGGTCGAATACCCGGAACGACAGCACCGAGGTGAGCATCGCGACGAAGACCAGGGTGCCGCGGATGCCGGGCAGGGTGATGTGCCGGAACTGCTGCCAGGTGGAGGCCCGGTCGAGCCGCGCGGCCTCGTAGCGCTCGTCCGGGATCTGCTGGAGGCCGGCGAGCAGGATGACCATCTGGAAGCCCACGCCCTGCCAGACGGAGAGCACGATGATCGAGGCCATCGCCGTCAGCCCGTCGCCGAGCCAGTCGAACGCGCCCCAGTTGCCGAGGCTGAGCGCGTCCAGCACGGAGTTGAGCATGCCCTGGTCGCTGCGGGCGAGGATGAGCCGCCAGATCACGGCCACGAGTGCCATCGGGAAGACGACCGGCATAAAGAACAGCGACCTGAACAGGCCGATCGCCTTCAGCTTGCGGTTCAGCAGGATCGCCAGACCCAGGGCGAGGCCCGTCTGGAGGGGGACGACCACTACGGCGAAGGTCAGGTTGTTGAGCAGCGCCCGCAGGAACGGGCCGGACAGGTCGGGGTCGGTGAACAGCCGCCGGTACTGCTCGACGCCGAAGAAGGTGGGTTCCAGCGGGGAGCCGAGGCGCACGTTGTAGAAGGAGAGCACGACGGCGTAGCAGAAGGGGATGCCGACGAAGGCGATGAGTCCGGCGACGGCGGGGGCGGACATCAGCAGTCCGTGCAGCCGTTCGCGGTTCCGGCGGGGCGGCCGCCGGGCCGGTTCGCCGGCGGGCGGGGCCTGCTTCCGGCCGGGGCCCGCCGCGGGCACGGGTTCCACGGGTTCCACGGTTTTCACGGGAGGGGTCCTCTTCCCGGCCGGGCGGGCGGCCACGTGGTGGGCGCCCGCCCGGCCGATCGGTTCGGCTGAACCCGAGGGATTCGGCTGAACCCGATGGGTCCTGGGGGTCTGACGGGGGGCGTGGGGCCGGGCGGTCGCGTCGTTCCCGCGCCCGCCGCCCCGAACGCGCCTACGGGATCGCGTAGCCGGCGTTGTCCGAGAAGTCACGGTCGATGGCGCGGGCGGCCTTCGACAGGGCGGCCTTCGGGTCGGCGCCCCCGTAGATCGAGTTGAGGGCCTCGCTGAACTTCGCGGTCACCACCGGGTATCCGGCGGTCACCGGCCGGGTGACGGCGACACAGGACGTGCTGATGTCGATGTCGCCGCAGGGCTTGGCCAGCTGGTCCGCGAAGAGCTGGAGCGGGCCGCCCTTCTTGTACAGCTCGCTGGCGGCCAGCGCCGACCGGGTCGCGGGCGGGGCCCCGTTGGCCTTCGTCATCGCGCCGACGTTGGTGTCGTCGAGGAGGAAGTCCAGGAAGGAGCCGGCGGCCTTGGCGTTCTTGGAGTTCGCGCCGACGCCCCAGGCCCACGAGCCCTGGCCGGTCTTCGGGCCGTCGCCGAAGTCGGGCAGCGGCAGCACGACCAGGTCGTCGCCGAGCGCCTCGCTGTAGGCGGGGTACATCCAGTGTCCGACCCAGCTGAGGGCGACCCGGCCCTTGGCGAAGGCGTTGCCGTCGGTGTTGGCGTCGACGGTGCTCTTCCAGGACTGGAAGGTCTTCATGGCGGCGACCACGGCCGGGCTGTCGAGCGCGCCCTCCGCCTTGCCGTCCTTGAGCAGGGCGCCGCCGGCCGACCAGACGATCGGGGCGAAGCCGTAGGTGCCCCACTCGGTGGCGTACCCGTTGCCCTCCTGGAGGTCCAGGACCTTGCCGTCGGAGTCCTTCGCCTTCAGCGCCTTCAGCGCGGCGTCGAACTGGTCCGCCGTCCAGGCGTCGTCCAGCCCCTTCGGGTACGTCACCCCGGCCGCGTCCAGCAGCTTCCTGCTGCCGTACATGCCGAGCCCGGAGTCGAACATGCCCAGGCCGTAGTGCTTGCCGTCGATCTCGCCCTGCGCCTTGTTCGCGTCGGTGGCGTTGTCGAGGGTGCCCGCGGAGACGTAGTCGTCGAGCGGGGCGAGCTTTCTCGTGTAGACGAAGTTGGCCATCGTGGGGCCGTCGAACTCCAGGACGTCCGGGAGCTTGTCGGCCTCCGTCGCCGTGATCGTCTTGGTGTAGTCGGTCTCGGGTATCAGCTTCAGCTCGACCTTCACCTTGTCCTGCGAGGAGTTGAACGACTTCACCGCGTTCTGCAGCGCCTCCGCCTCGCTCTTCTGCCCCTGGTGGGCCCAGACGCTGATCGTTCCCTCACCGCTGCCGGCTTCGGCGGACGTGTCGCCGCCACCGCCACCGCCACCGCCGCAGGCGGCCAGGGCCGCCAGGGGGAGGGCCAGGGCCAGGCCCGCACGGGCGGTGCGCCGGAACCTCTTGGCTGTCGAGCTGGGGGTCGGGGTCATGGTGTGTGCCTCCGTGCGGGGATGAGGGTGGGAGGAGCGGGTGGCTCGGTGCGTGCGGGGGGCTGGGCTCTCGGGTGGGGAGGCGCCGGCGCGCTCGGACGGGGAGGGGGCGTGCGCGCCGGCGTGTTCGGGTGGGGAGGTCACTGCGGCCCGCGCGGGCGCGGCGGCGCCGTCGTCTCGCGCAGGACCAGCCGGATGGGCATCTGCACATGGCCGGGCTGCTCGGCCTCCGGCTCGTCCAGCTGCCGCAGCAGCAGCCGGGCCGCCTCCGCGCCCTGCCCGGCGACAGGCTGGGCGACGGTGGTCAGGCCGACCACGTCGGCGAGTTCGTGGTCGTCGAAACCGACCACGGACACGTCCTCCGGCACCCGCAGCCGATGCCGCCGGAGCGCGCGCAGCGCGCCCATCGCCATCTCGTCGGACTGGGCGAACACGGCGGTCGGCGGCCGGGACACGGCCAGCAGCTCGGTCATCGCCCGCTCACCGCCGTCCACGGTGTAGTCGCCGTCCGCGACCAGCGCGGGATCGTGCTCGATCCCGGCCTCGGCGAGGACGTGCAGATAGGCGGCCCGGCGGTCGAGGGGCGTGGTCCAGTGCAGGGGGCCGCTGTCCCCGGAGATCATGCCGATCCGCCGGTGGCCGAGGTTCGCCAGATGCCGTACGGCGCTCTCCGCGCCCGCCCGGTCGTCGATGCCGACCACGGTGAAGCCGGGCCTGGGACCCCCGACGGTCGAGGCCAGCGGCACCCCGAGCGAGCGCAGGGCCGCCGACTCGTCCTCGTCCGGGATGAGCAGCGAGAGCACCGCGTCGACGCGCTTGCGCACCGGCAGCTTGGTGAAGAAGCGCTTGCGCGCCTCGGTCGAGCCCAGGTTGTACAGCAGCACGTCGTAGCCGGCCGCGCTGAACACCTGCTCGGCGGCGTCCAGCACGGTGCCGAAGAACCAGCGGCCGATGTACGGGGCGACGACGCCGATCGTGTACGTGCGCCCACTGGCCAGGCTGGACGCCGAGCGGGAGGCCGTATAGCCGAGTTGTGCGGCGACCGCCGCGATCTGGGCGCGCACCTCGTCCGAGACGCCCGTCCGGCCCCGCAGCGCGCGGGACACGGTGGACGCCGAGACCCCGGCGGCGCGGGCGACATCGGTGATGCTTACCGTCACGGCGGTTTTCTCCCGTCGGTTTCACGTCGATGTGGTCGGTGGGTGACGTGACCGTAAACCCGACCTCCTTGTTGCGCAAGCGTTTGCGTTCAGTTTTACTTGCGCTGATTCTCAAGCGATACCTTCCGGAACCATGGTCAGCGCACACGTTTGGGCGCTGTGAGCGACAGGACTGCTGCGCATGCGATACGCCCCGCCCGGCCTCTGCGTGAACGACTTCGCCCTGCTCCGCGACGACGACGGCACCTACGCGGTGCTGCACCTCCAGGGCCCCTGGACCGCCGACTTCGACCATCTGCGGATGGAGACCTCCTACGGCCGGGCCACCTCGGCCGACCTGGTCGGCTGGCGGCCCGAGGGCACCGCGTTCGGCAACGGCCTGCCCGGCCGCTTCGACCAGCGGGCGGTCTGGACGATGCACCCCTTCCGTCACGGCGCCGGCATGGCGATGCTCTACACGGGCGTGAGCGGACTGACGCCGGAGGGCTGGCCGCTGCAGTCCGTGGGCCTCGCGTACTCCGACCGCAGGGACGGCACGGGCTGGCGGCGCCACGGCACGTCACCGGTCGTCGAGGCGGACCCCCGCTGGTACCGCACCGCCGACCGCATGGGCTGGCGGGACCCGTTCGTCGTACCCGACGACGAGGGCGACGGCTGGGCGATGGTGATCTGCGCCAGCGACGCCTCCCTCCCCGTGGAGGTCAGCGGCTGCGTCGCCCTCGCCACCTCCACCGACCTGGAGCACTGGACGGTCCACCCGCCCCTGATCTCCCCCGGCGACGTCGACGAACTCGAATGCCCGGTCCTGGAACGCCTCGACGACGGCAGCTGGCTGCTCCTCGGCTCCATCGGCGCGACCCGGGGCTTCGAGGCGTGGACGGCTCCGCGCCTGCGCGGCCCGTGGACCCGCCGTGGCCCACTCGGGCCGACGGGGGCGTACGCCCCGCGCGTCATCGCCGACCCGGACGGCTCCCGGGTCGTCCTGCACACCACGCCCCGCCGCGTCGGCCTGACCGACACCGGCGACCACTGCCGGGGCATGCTCGCCCAGCCCAAGTCCCTGGTGACGGAGGAGGGTTCGGCCCCCCGGCTGATGTGGTGGCCGGGCCTGGACGACTGGCTCGGCGAGGAGACGCAGGCCCCCGTCCCGCACGCCGTCGGCGAGGTCGAGGTCGGCGGCGACCCCGTCGACGTCACCCTGCGCAGCGCCGCCCTCGGCCCCGACCGCGCCGGGAGCCCCGCGCTCGGCGTCGGCTGCGACGGCAAGAACCTCCGGATCACCGGTGCCGCCGGCACCCCCCTCGCCGAGACCGTCCTCCCCGAACCGGCCGCCACCCTGCGCATCCTGACCGTCGGCGAGTACGTCGAGGTCTACGCCGACGGTGTGTTCGTCCTGACCGCGCTCTCCTACACGGGCGCCCCGGCCCCGTGGACGGCGGTCGCCGGGGAGCGCACGTGGACGGTCCCCGTCCGCCCCCTGCGCCTCCCGGCCCCGGACCGTGACGACGCCTCGGCGGTCTGGCCGGGCCCCGACGCGAGTTGACCGGCGCTCAGGGCCCGCGCGCGCCTCGCGCACGCCAACCGGCCCGGGGCAGGACCACACCAGGCCCGGAACACGACCGCGCCCGGCCCGAACACGACCGCACCCGGCCCGTGACACCGCCGTACGGGACGGCGGCATACGGACCGGGTGCGGTCGAGAGAGGCCGGGTCAGGCCTTCTTGGTCTCCTAGTAATGGGCCGGGTCGGTGACCTGCGGGGATCTTCGCTATGGGTCGCTGACCTGGCTTTTTGGTGACTGGTGGCGATGGGGTGCGACGGTCTTGATCGGGTGTTCTGCGGACTGTGTGCGGACTGCTGGGCTAGATGGCTGCTGTTATCGCTGCCTCGCCGCTTCGGTGCGAGCGTCAGGGCGGGCCATCGGTTGGTGCGCCTGCCAACAGGAGGAGCTCGACTATCTCGGTGTGGCCACCGTCCTTGGCCCATTCAAGAGGAGAGTGGCCCTCGCCGCCGTCCTCGCGGAGATCAGGGCTGGCGCCATGGACGAGGAGCTGACGTGCCACATCGATGTGCCCCCAGGCGGCTGCCGCACAGAGAGGGGTTCCTTCTGCTTCGTCAAGACTCTCGGCATCCGGGGAGGCCCCTACATTCAGCAGGTAGGTGACGATCTCAGTGGCTCCGCTTACCGCAGCCGCGTACAGGGGCGTGGTGCCATCTGCATTGGCACCGTTGGGGTCGGCGCCCGCGCGAACCAGTGCTCGCACAACGCCGACCCCATCGAACTTCGCTGCCTCAACCAATCTTCTTGAGAGTTTCTTCTGCCTTCGTCTGTTCACGGCGGCAAGCGTAGTTGGCGTTCCGTGTCGGTGAATACGCCTTACCTGGGCGGGCAGATGGCGATGGTGCCGGTACCAGGGAAGGGAGGGCTGGCCACCAC
This sequence comes from Streptomyces sp. VNUA24, assembly GCF_029167005.1. Classification (NCBI taxonomy): domain Bacteria; kingdom Bacillati; phylum Actinomycetota; class Actinomycetes; order Kitasatosporales; family Streptomycetaceae; genus Streptomyces; species Streptomyces sp. VNUA24. The sequence continues at coordinate 4,118,660 of NZ_CP119143.1, read as the reverse complement.
GTGAGCCGCCAACCCCCTTCCACGAACCTCACATCATCGTTCGCGTGACGTCAGGGGCCGCACCCGCACAAACTGCCGTACGTCCCACGCCACACGTCGCTGTAGAACATGACACCGTGGGACCAACGGTTCATGCGTCGCATCCAGTCCGGTGGATTTCGAGTGTGGATCACCCTGGGGTTGTAGTCCGCGTCGAAGAACTGAGCCACACGGCTCTTGGTGCACCACCTGCCATGGTTGGTGTCGCAGTGCTTTGTTCGGCAGCCGCGTGGCGCCTGACTGGAAGCGTCCTTCTTAGCCGCCTTCTCTGCGTCGGACTTCGTCTTACCAGAGCCGGCGCCCCAGACGAAGCCGGTGCACTTGGGGTCGTTGCCGACCAGCTTGCACTTGGCCTTGCACTTCCAGGCTTGGCCGTCGAGGTCGTACTGGCTGATCGGGTCGCCAGGGTAGCCGTAGAGGTTTGCCCCGCCCCCGACGATCGGGTCGACCGACAGGAAGCGCCCGGTGCCTGGGTTGTAGACACGAACCCCCATCAGGGTGAGACCGGTGAGCGTCTCACTTGAGCGTTGCTTTCCGCCCAGCCAGCCGTAGCGGGTGTCCTGCTGATTCGCTCTCGGGTTTCCGTTCTCGTCACTGTCGAGTGCGAGCGGAGCCGCGCTGCTGTCCAGCGGAAGCATCAGGGCGATGTCCCCGTGGATGTTGGTGAGCTGCAGAACCCGATCTCCGGTCTTGCTGGTCGTCGCGGTCAGTTCGCCGCTCGCGGTGGAGACATTGCGGGTCACTGCCCCGGTCGAGGTGTTCTCGACGATCCAGCGGGGGCTGTCGGACTCGTTGCAGTAGTGGTTCAGCTTGGTCTGCACCGTGGTCCACGTGCTGCCGCTGCCGGTCTCCACGGTCCAGGAACGGAAACGCTGTACCGCGTCCAGAGCCCAGGTCTGACGTTCGCCGTTCGCGGTCTGCCGGTAGACGAGGTCGTTGACGTAGAAGCTGAACGTCCCGTTGCCCGGGACGGCGGTGGAGCGCCCGAACGCGTCGTACGTGTAGCCCGTGTCGACGAGCCTGTCAGCGCTGTCGTACGTGTAGCTGGTGGTGGTACCTCCACTCGTCGGGCAATCGGCACCCGGAGTGCCGGTAGCGGCGGTCATAGACTTGCGGTTGGTGCGTGCGTCGAAGACGTACGCGTGGCGGGTGCAGATCGTCGCCGAAGTGTCCTCGACGGTGGTGAGCCGGCCGACGGCGTCGTACCGGTAGGTCTGGTCGGACCATCCTGCATGCCCAGACACCTGGTCGTGAACCGTTGTGGCCACCGTGTCCGAGTAGACGATCGTGCCGTCGTTGTCCCGGGTGTAGGTGCGGTTGACCGTGGCGCCCGTCGGGTCATCGGTCACATTGAGCGTGTAACCGCCGGGCATCGCCTCACTGCTGACCGCACCATCCGCATCGTACGTCGTCTTGAAGGCACCGGCCACTGAGTCCGTCGTAGTAGTGGCCAGGCCGCGTGGTTCAGCGGAGTGGTCGTAGGTGTACGTGACGGTGGAGGGGACGGAGTCGCTGACTTTGACAGGACGGTTGAGGATGTCGTATCCGGTTGTGGTCTTGCCGCCGTCGGCATCTGTGTAGGACACCAGTCGGCCGAGACGGTCGTACTGCTTGAAGATAGACCCGGCGGTCGGCGACACGGTCTTGACGGCGCGCCCTGTAGCTTCGTCGTACTCCGTCGTGCTCTCCGGTACTGCTTGTCCAGTGCCGCCGCTCGTGGTCACCGTGGTGACCCGGCCGGCCGGGTCATAGGACGTGGTCGTGGTCCGAGTCACACCGTTAGCGCTGTCCATGACCTTGGCCGGGTTACCCCACCAGTCGTATTCCGTCGTAGTGGCCGGCAGCGCGGTGGGGTTGGACCCGCCGTCGGCGATCGCGCCCGCAGGGCTGGTGGAGCACACCTGGTCGGCCCATTCAGGGCGCCCCTGGCAGGTGCCGGTTCCGGTTGCTGACCAGTAGGCGATCACCTGGGTCGTGGCATCGGTTCCGGTGGCGCCGGGCTGGATCTTCTTGGTGATACGGCCTTGGGCGTCGTACTGCGTCGTGGTGGTCAGCGAAAGGTCGCCCGGGTCCTGGATGGACCTGACGGGAAGGCCCTTGGCCCAGTCGTACTCGGTCTGCGTTATCCGGGCTTCGCCCTGGACGCCGGGGTGTTCGCGCACCTCAAGCCCCGTGGAGACCTCTGTGACCTGGTCCTTGACCGTTGCTGTGCCGTTAGTGGGACGTCCCTCGTCATATTTGGTCAGTGTCCAGGAGCGACCGGTCACGGATGTACCGGCGGGGACAAGGGTGGTGGTGCCGGACTTGAGTTCCGAGGTGAGATCGACCCGGCGCAGCGGCCCGAACTCTTCCAACTCGCGGACACCGTTGCTGTTGTACACCCACCGGCTGGACAGCAGATCGGCGCGCTCGGCGCTGGTCAGCTGACCGATACCCAGCTGGGCCTGCTGTGCCCGGTCAGCGGCGGTGAGCCCGAGCGCGATGGCCCGGTTGGCGGCGGAGAGCAGCCGGACGGTGTTGCCGGAGCGGTCATGCTCGGCGGTCGTGGTGTGTCCACCGGGTACGACGAAATTGGCCTCCCGCCCGGAGGCCCCCAGATAGTGGATGCTGGCGCGGGCGTAGTCGGTGCTCGTGAGGCTGTCTCCGGCGTGGGAGGCAGGCGTGACATCCGCCAGGAAGATCGCGGTCGCGTCGGTGGGGGCATCGGTCTGGCCCCACTTCCTGACATCAGTGGCGCCCATCGAGTACGGGGCGGTCGTGCCGGTCAAGGGCACGTCGTAGACGAGACTGGTGACAGCCTCGCCCTCCACCACGTCAAGGGTGCCCTGCTGCAGTGCAGGCCGGGAAACCGCGAGCAGCATTCCGTCAGCAGCGGCCGAACTGGCCCCGGCCTTGCCGTACGTGAAGTTCCAGGGCAGGTCTCCGGGCTGGGTGAGTTGGGTGACTCGACCGGAGCTGTCGTAGCTGTAGCTCGTCTTCAACGCGGGACTGATCTTCGGGTTCCAGGCTTCGCGTAGTCTGCCCAGGCCGTCGTAGGCGTAGGTTTGAACGGTCTTGGACGTGGAGTTCGCCGCGCCGGGTTCCGTTGCCCAGAGCCGGATCTCCTTCACCTGCCCGTTGTAGTCGCCGAGGACGCTGCTGGTTGCGCTCGTGGTCGTTGCGTAGACGAACTCCAGCACGCGGCAACCGCGCGTACCGGGGTCCGACGAGCAGGACGCCGAGGCAGCGCCGGAGTTCGGGGCGATGACTCGCTTGGGGCGGGCGAGGGTCTTGCCGTCTGTGGTGATGGTTTCGGACACGACGGTGGTGCTGGCGTTGGTGAGGCCGGCGGGCTCCACCTTCGACACCTGCCATGTCGTGGCACTCGCGCCGGGCTTGGTGAAGACAGTTTGGATGCCCTCGGTGTCGGTCAGCGTGAAGCTGCCGTTCACGCTTCCCGTCAGGGTGAGGGATTCCGCGCCCGGCTCGGGGATCCAGCCGTCTTCGGCAGCGTTGGCGGTGAAATGGATGCTGTTACCGTCCGCCGAGACCACGTCGACGGCCGTGCCGGATATCTTGCGCAGGTAGGTGGAATTCGACTCAGTGAGCTGCGCAACAGTGCCGGACACCCACTCCTTGCCAAAGATGGCAGCCTGGCCCTCGTCCTGCGCGCCCCTGCTGGGAGTCCGCGACGAGGCAGTGCGCGAGACGGAGAGGGCGAACCCGGAGACATCTGTTTCGGAAATGGTGTAGTCACCAGTGAGCAGGTTGACCAGACCTGGGCCGAGGCGCTCGGTGGTGGCACCTTCGGCGTTGCGATCAACCACTACCGTCAGTGGCTCAGTGCTCCCGGAGGCGCTGCCCGGGCCGGTGAAGTCAGCCTTGAGCTGCACCGTCCCGTCGGGGTCGACGGTGCTGGTGGCGTTCCACACGAGGGCGGCGTTCTTGCCGTTGGTCAGGGTGACTGGCCACGCGGTGAGCGGGGTGCCGCTGGCGGTGACGTCGGCGGCGGGGATTCTCACCCAGGTGTCGGCCTCGGAGCGGCGCCAAGAGAAGGAGACGCTGTTGTACTTACCTGCGTCGGCCTCGGCGACCAGCGGCAGGCGGCGTGCGGTGCGCTCGCCGTCGGAGGGTTGGACGAAGCCTCCGGGGCCGACGTGGAAGGTGTACTCGATCGCCTCGGACTTGTTGTCCGCCTTGTCCACGGCCCGTACCTGCAGTGTGTGGGTTCCGTCCTTGGGTGGGGTGATGCTGATGGCCTTGGCGGCGGTGGAGCCGCCGGTTGTGGCCTTGGTCCAGATCACGCCGTCCAGCGACCACTCCAGCCAGTTGTGGTCCGAGGCGGGCGGAGTGACCGTGAAGGTGCCAGCCTGGCCCGCACCCTTGACCCAGGAGCCCGAGGGATAGTCCGTGGAGACAATCTTCGTCGGGGCGGACGGGGCGCTGGTGTCTACAGTGAAGGTCTTCCACGCCGACCAGCCGTTGTTGTAGTGCGCGCCGTCGTACGGGCTCGTGCGGAACTTGTAGGTCTTGCCGTTGCTCAGCACTCCGGACGGCACAGTCACCGAGGCGACCTGACCGGAGGGCACGTACTTCGAGACGATGACGTCGCCGACCTGGGTGTTGGTGGCGCTGTCGTAGATCTGGAAGGTGCCGTTGACCTTGTCACCGTCGGCGTCGACGAAGGTGTCGCGCAACGTCGGGGTGGTGGTGTTGACCGTGTAGGCCCCGCCGTAGGAGAAGTACGGCGGGCCGGCCTCCTGCTTGGTGCCGGTGCGCGGCCGGTAGTTGTAGTTCACCACCAGCTTCGGCGGGTTGGAGGCGGCGTTGGCAGAGTTGACGCGCTTCCACTGGGCGACCGCGGTCTCGCTGGAGGCGCGCAGGCCCATGTGGCCGCGGGTGGCGTTGGCCGAGGCCCACTCCTGCACCAGCGAGGTCACATCGGAGTTGATCCAGCCGTCCGGTTGTGTGGTGCACGCGGCGTTGCCGCGGGTCTCGGTGGAAGTGGCCTTCTTCGCTGTCCACGACGGCTGCGCCGTCCAGCGCGACGATGTCGACGCCGCGCCAGTCGACCACACCTCCCACGGGTAGAGCGCACAGTCGGTGTTGTTGCCCGAATGGAAGTTCCACAGCGACAGTTTGGCGTCCAGGACCAGTGCATCCTGGATTGGTGTGGTGTTCCAGGAGATGAACGACCGCGCTGAGCGCGGGGTGCCGTCGGAGTTGGTAGTACCCGGGTTGCCGAGGTCCAGTTCGGTGTCCGTGGACCAGTCGACCGTCTCGCCCTGCTGCACGTAGGTGTCGAAGACGTTCGACAGCGACGAGGTGGACGGGTCGACCGTCACTGGGTAGGTGGTGTCCGGGTCTGCGAGGAACTTCGCGTCCGGGGTGACCACCAGGTCGACGGAAGAACCTTTCTGCAGTACCTTCAAGTCGACCCTGGCCCGGTTCGTATGCTCGCCGGACCGCTTGTCCACGGTGGCGTCCCACATCACCGGGGCAGGCATCACAGCCTGCTTCTTGTTCTTCTTGTCGGTGAACTGGACGCTTCCGTCGGCCAGTTGCTTGACCTTCAGGCCCTTAGCCCTTAGCCCTTAGCGGCAGCGTGTAGGAGTAGCCGCCCGCGTCGGGGCGCTGTTTGAGCTCGACGTACTGCTCGAAGCCCGTGCGTGTGGCCTCAACGACCACGTCCGCGCCGGGAACGGCGTTTACGTACTCCGCACGCGTCCCGTCCAGTTCAGGCTTCGGTAGCCCGCCCTTCCACTGCAGGGTGATCTGCTGGTCACCCTCGCCGAGCGTCACCAAATCGGTGGCCTTGGCCTCGCGTGCCGCCCTCAGGGACTTCGCCGGAGTGCCAGTCTTGCCGGCGAGCCGCAGACCTTCCGGGTGCGCGACGGGCGCCACCCCTGAGCCGGATTCACGCAACTGCACGTTGACGTTGACCCACTTGTCACCCCGCTTGAAGCGGACCGGGCCGGCCGCGAACTCGGTGGTGAGGCTGCCGTTCTTGTTCGCCCACGTCGTCGACGTCTCGGTGCGCTCCGAGAGTGCTTCGACCCGTTTGCCGGACAACCTTGCCGCGACACGGGCAGAAGGTATGTCGGTGGCCTGGGTCGCCGACGTCTTCTTGGGTTCGTACGCGGTCTCGGGCGGCGAAGCCGCCCCCGAACTCGTCGCTTCGAGCAGGGTGATGGCCAAGGTGATACTGCCCGCTGTCCAGCGAACGCTTCCCCCGAGCCAAGGCCGCCCGCGCCGTCGTGGTGCGGGTCTGTGAACCGTCATGATTCTTCGACCTCTCGCACTTCAGTTGCATCACCCACGTGATGCCAATGCGAAGGTATGTGTCAGATAAAGATCGGAAACGATGACAAGATCGTAGAAGGTGGACAGGGCGATCGCCGTCCGCTTCAGTGATCTGCATCACTCTGGAGCGGTAACTGCCCTGAGTGGTCTCGCTGTTCACTTCGGTGACCGTTGGAATTCGGCCGCCAGTGGCTGGCAAATTCCGCCAGTGTGCGCGTTCTAGTCCGCTCTGGGCGTCGGTAGAGACGCGCAAATGCAGGTGGCCTGGCAAGGGTGTACCACTCTGCTGTTGGGCGCGGGCGAGTTCGTCGTCAGGCAGTTGGAGGCCGATGTTGCTCGGCTCGCTCGCGCCTACGTCAGCCATCAGCTGATGGAGCTGTACATCGAGATCAAGCGGCTGCGCGACGGGGCGTTCGAGTTGCTGCGCGGACGCCAGATCCCCGGCAGACCGCTGACCTGTACGTCGCGGCCTCACGGTTGTGCGGGCTGTCCGCGCACGTCTGCTTGGACCTGGGCGCCTACGACTCCGCTGCCACTCACGCTCGTACTGCTCGGGTGACCATCCCTCGTAGCGTGGAGCTCTTGATTGCAGAGGAAGTTGGGATTCATGTGGTCCTAGTAGTGGGCCGGGTCGGTGACCTGCGGGAATGTGTCCTGTGGGTGGCTGACCTGGCCTTTTGGCGATTGGTGGCGATGGGGTGCGACGGTCTCGATCGGGTGTTCTGCGGACTGTGTGCGCACTGCGGGATGTCCGCTCGCTCATCCGCGTAACTTTCACGCGGCGCCGGACACAAACATGGTGAAGCCATTGTGTGGGGAGGGTGGGCGTGAGCAGACCGATGGGCGACCCGCAGGGGTTCGAGGAGGTCTACCGGCGTACCTACCTGCCCGTGCTGCGGTTCCTGCGCAGGCGTCTGCCGGCGAATGCGGCTGAAGACGCGGCGGCAGAGGTGTTCTTGGCGGCTTGGCGGAACCGACACGAACTTCGTGGCAAGGAGCTGCCCTGGCTGTACGGCATCGCTCGTCGCGTCGTGGCCAACACCGTACGAGCGCGAGGTCGAGCTGATCGTCTGGATGACCGTATACGTGCCCATCACGACGATGGAGTCGAACCCGCGGCTGAGGAGGCGGTCCTGCACAGGCTGGGGGCACGAGGCGCCTTGGGGCGCCTTCCGGAACACGAGCAGGAGGTGCTCCTTCTCGTGGCCTGGGACGGGCTGTCCGTGCGGGACGCGGCCAAAGTGATGGGCTGTACTTCGGGGGCATTCAGGGTCCGTATGCACCGCGCACGTCGAATGTTGGAGGCGGCGGTGGCCGCGGACGAAATTCAGGTACCCGAGGCAAGACTGCCGGTGGACGGGAGGACAGGGTGAAGGGCGATCTCAGGAAGGTGCGGGAGATGGCGCCTCCCGACCCGCAGGCCCGGTTCGGCCGGGACGGTGTGCTTCCAGACCGCGCCGAGCGGGAACTGGCTGTGCTGCTTGCCACCGCGGAACAGACCGCTCCGCGCCCCCGCACGGGCATGTCCCGTCGGCGGGTTCTGCTGGCAGGCGGGGTGGTGGCAGCGGGCACCGCCGTGGCCGCGTCCGGTGAGCTGGGCCGATTGCTGGGCGCAGAGGGAGTGGAGGCGCAAGCGATGACGACACCACCGGTTCTTGACCTGCGCAGGATTGCCGGCAGGTCGCCGCACGACGTGCTGAGCCAACTGGCCGAGAAGGTCGGCGAACTCGCCCCGGACACAGTGCACGGCCCGTACTTGTACACCAAGAGCTGGGGTTGGGCGCTGAACTCCGCCGGTGACGTCCCGGGAGGCGTCGCCAACGCTGCGGTCCCGACCGTGACGGAGCAATGGATCAACACCTCCGACGGGGCGGGCCGCGAGCGCCGGAAGTACGGCAAGCCGTACTTCCCCAACCCGGACCAGGAACGGGATGCCAGGGAGGCAGGGCTGATCGAGGGCAAGGGCCTCAAGGACACGACGTACGGCCCGGGCCACTTCGCGCAGGACTCCGAGTGGGAGGTGCTCCTGCCTTTCTCGACCGATCCGGATCGGCTGCTCGCGCAGCTGAAGGAGGTCAACTGGGAAGGCGGGCGATTGATCTGGGGCGTCTCCGCGATGCTCGACGCTGCTCAACGAGCCTCGGGTGGCATCATCGAACCGGCGCTGCGCGCGGCAGCGCTACGGGTCCTCGCCGATCAGACCGACGTGACGGTCGCGACGACAACCACCTGGCACGGCCAGCAAGCCCTCGCCATCACACAAGAGGGCAGGCACAAAGCAGCGACATTCAGGGACTCCCTGCTCCTTGACCCGGCGACCGGCTATCCGCTGGGCGGCGAGGAAGCACTGCTCGGCGACCCGCTGAAACTGAACATTGCAGTCCCGGGCACCGTGTCGGTGAATGAGATCCTGTCACGCAGCACGGCAAAGGACAGCAAGCACAGGGCATGATGCGAAGCGATGCGCCCGCAGGGCCGTTGGCCTTGCGGGCGCATCTACTCAAGAGCGGTGCTTCATGCCTTCGTCAGGGGCAGGCTACGACGAATCGAGCCTTGTTGTTGTCGGACGAGGCTACCTGTGCGTTCTTGCTGATTCCTTCGCGCATGGTCCAGAGATGGGCCATGCCCCCGGTGTAGACGCGGATGTCGTCCAGCCACCCCGTGTTGACCCACGACGTGACTTTCTTGGAGAATCCCCAGTCGGCAAGGTCGATGAATTCACCGTCGCAGTAGGGATGGCTCCACTGCAAGCGCCGAGGAATGGGACTGGCGCTGCTGGAGACGCCCTTGTTGAAGTTCTTGTAGTTGTAGAAACAGTACCAGCGGACGAAATTGCCCATCGGGCACCCTTCCACCTTCTCATCCTGGATTCCGCCCTCAGAGCGAGCGACTTTGCCGGCTGCCCGGGCGTCGTTGTCCAGCTCGCTGTACAGAGCTTCGAGAGCTGAGCTCGGTTCGGGGTTCGAGTCCTCACCGAGGCCGAAGACCAGTACGGGGGCGGCGCTGTCGCCCCATACGAGTTCGTTGGCGCTGATCTGTCGTCCGCCCGGCACCTGTGCCAGTTGCTCGTCGATTTCGGCTTGGAGGGCCACCTGCTCCTCGTCGCTGAGCGCCTCGACGTTGGCTCTGTCATCGGCTGCCGCGACCGTGGGCAGGGTTCTGGAGTTGCTCGCCGACGCGCTGACCGTCCCCGCGGCCAGGAGTCCCAACAACGCGCATATCCCGAGTATGAGTCTCATGGGATGACGTAAGTGACTGAAGGACACCGATTCTCCTCTGCATGATCCGGCGTGGACATGCCGAGGCTAGGCATCGGTGGAGGTGTTAATCAAGCGGCATTACTAATTGACGCTAAGTAGTTCTTGATCGTTCCGGAGGGGCGTTAAATCAAGTCTTGCTGGCCGATTCCGTTCGCTTGGAAATGGTCAACCGTGTCATGGGTGATCCGCAATTCCGCGGTCCGGGATGTCGCTTATGGCGCTTTTTCTGAGTGGAGGTCATGATGGAACCTCTCATTCCTTCGAATATTTGCCAAGCGTGGCGAAAAATTCTATTGAGGTGGTCAGTCCCTCTTGGGGATATCGTCCGGCGTGTGGTTCTGGATCGGCGGCCGGATTGATTGGATCGAGCGTGGATGCCCCGCCATATTCCGTGTCTAGTCCCCGAGCCTGAACTGCGAACAAGGCAGAGCGTGGCTCGAACTCCTCTAGCCGTTAATCTGCTTGACCTCGATGGCGAGGGCGCCGAGAGCTTCTTTCTCGGGTGGGTAGATGGTGCGGATGTTGGCGAGCTGCTGATCGCGTGTGGCGGTCGGGTTGATGTTGGCGGGTCCCTCTGCGTCGAGCAGCGCTTCAAAGTCGGGGTACTCCGTCACCCGCTTGACCTTCACCTTGCAGGTTTCGTCGGTGCCCTTGATGCGGAAGCGGATGATGTCGCCGGCGCCGAGGTCGGCAAGGCGCGGGTACTTCACCCGCACCTCGATGGTCTTGGTGCCTGTGGCGACGAGGTCGAAGTACTGGCGGTAGAGGTTGAGTTCGTGGACGCGGGGTGTGGTGTCGGTCATGGGGCGGGAACGCTCCTGGGGGCTGGTGCGGTCATCATGCGGCTGATCTCGGCGGCCGAGTACGAACGGAAGAAGTGGCGGGGGTCGGACAGCAACGTATCGGTCATGGCCTGCAGCTGCTCGGCGGCAGCGGGCGGCGGGCGACGTCCCTCGGTACCGGACGCGGCCCGGCCCGCATCTCGCTCAGCACCCGCTTCTCTCTGGAGAAGGCCCCGGCCTTCCTGGGCGAGGAGTTGGGCCGCGTGGAGACGATCGAACTGCCCGGCACCATCACGGTCCAGCACCCCGAGCCGGTCATCGCGCACATGGCCTCTTACCGGGCTTGGGAGGACCAGCACGACGTGCCTTTCGAGGCCACGATCGAGCGGGCCCGCGCGATCCTCGTCGATCACATTGCCCGGTATGGGGCCTTCGAGGTCACGTGCCTCGGCGGCATCCTCGTCTGCCGTCGCTGACAGCCGACTTGGCTATCGCCGTCGGCGGCGTTCCGTAAGCCGTTCGCTCACCGGCGTGGGCGTGGGCTGTGGTGTGGGCGTCACGGGTGCGGTGACGCGGGTGCTCAGGCTGCGAGCTGCCTGAGCACGCCTGTTCGGCTGCACGGCGATGCGCCAGTTGAGGACCTCGGCGGGGCGATCGGCGGTGTCGAGTTCTCGCCGTGCGGCGACTTCGGCCAAGAGGCGTCGGGGGTTGTGGCCGGCGGTCTCGGCGCGGGCGAGGGCCGTGGTCAGGGCCGGCCAGGTGGGATCGGCGAGGACGCGGTCGGCGTGGTCGGGGAGGACTGCACGCAGATCCTGCTCGAAACGGCTGGCGGTTGTGGCGCGCGGTGCACGACGGGCTAGATCCGCCAAGACCGGCTGGGCGGCCTGCTGGTAACCGGCCTGCAGGTGGCGGAAGGCTTCTTCGGCCGCTGCGGCCTGCTGCTCGTGGCCGCGCTGCTCATGCCACTTGGCGGCCGCCCGCGCCACGTGGAGCGCGGCGAAGATCAGGGCGATGGCGAGTCCGCCCGGATCGTGCGTGGCGTAGGCGAGTTCCTTGGCGGCTTCCCGTAGGGCGGTGGCAGCCTGGTGATCGGCTCGGATCGCCGAGCGGCGGGCCCGGTTGAACGCCCTTGCCGCGGCTTGCAGTTCGGCCCGGTGTCCGCCCTTGGTGGCCAGGGCCAGGTTGTGGAGGGTGTCGCCGAAAGCATCCAGATGTCCCAGGGCCATGGCGTCGTCGCCCGAGTCGAGGACGGCATGGGCGTCGCGGACGGCGGTCTCGGCGCGGCGCCACGGTTCGGCTGGGTCCGCCGCCTGCTCGGGGCGGTCGGCCAGGTCCTGGGTGGGAAGGCGTTCGCAGAGGCGGTTGTAGGACAGGTCGGGAGCAAGCCGTGAGCCGCCGTACCAGACCGGCTCACCTTGGGTGGTGTCGCCGGGCGCGGCCAGGCTGTAGCCGGTCACCGCACCGGTGTCGGGGCCGATGCGCGGCCTGACCTGGATGCCGAGGGAGCGCAGCACGGTGAAGTACTCGTCGATGCTGGGTACGGCGGCGGCGACCGCGTACGCCTGCTCGCGCAGCCACTCCCGCGCGGTCTCATCCCGGCCCTGGCGTTCCGCCTTCGCTCGCTCGGCGCCGGTCGGGGTACGCGGGGCGGTGAGGTCGCCGGACTTCAGGCGGCGCAGCCCGAACTCGGCCTCGATCTTTCGGCATTCGCGCTGTGCCCGCCAGCCGTCCCGGTTCGTACGGGGGCGGCGGCCGTCGGCTCGGACGCTGGTGGCCATGATGTGGATGTGGTCATCGGCGTGCCGGACTGCGATCCAGCGGCACGCCTTGTCGTCTCCCTCGGGGGCGATGCCCGTGGCTGCTACGACGCGGTGGGCGACCTCGGCCCACTCAGCGTCGGTGAGGTAGCGGTCGCCGGGCGCGGTGCGCACCGGGCAGTGCCACACATGCTGTGGTGGCTGCTTTCCGCCGAGTTCCCGGGTGCGCAGGTCGACGTGGTGGTCCAGGCGCCGGGCGAGTTGGGTGTAGGTGGCGGTGAGGTCGCGGCCGGGGTCGGGGGCGCCGGCCAAGTCCCAGGCGGCCACGATGTGGGGGTCGGTGTGTTCGTCGCGTCGCCCCTTGCCGAAGAGGTAGTTGATCAGGCCGAGCGTGCTGGCGCCGGTGGAGACGTCAGGAACCATGACCAACCCCTTCCGCCAGGAGCTGGTCCATCAGTGCGTAACTGGCCTGGGCGGCCTGCTCAATGCGTTCGAGGACGGCCTCGGCGCGCTCGGGTATCGCGCCGGAGTGGATGGCTGCCGCGACCTGGTTGAGGTTGGCGCCGACCCGGTTCAACGCTTTCGTGTGGGCTTCGATGGCCTCCACCAGCGGGCGGACGGGGTCGTCCTCCGGGCTGCCGACCATGCCGGCCTTGCCGAGCGCGACGGCGAGGGCGGCGTCGCCGACGAAGCTGGCGAACTTCTGGTGGCGCCGCTTGGCCTCGGCGTCGATGAGACGGACTGCCGTCGGCGTGAAGCGGATCTTCTTCTCTTGGTCGCGCTTCTCGATAGTGCGCTTGCGGTTCATCCGCGCGGGCAGCGCGGGAGCGTCGGGCTCACGCCACGAGGGCTGCTCGACGGCGGCGGGCGGTCGACGGTCAGACGGCTCGGCATGTGGGGTGACGGAGTCGGTGACGGGCTGCTCGGCGCTGTCGGCGGCAGACGCGGTGCGGGGCTCGTTCATCCCCTCCTCAGGCTCGGGCGCCCGCTGGCGCCCGGCCCCCTTTCCCTCCGCCACCCCAGGGGCGGAGGCAAGCGCGGACGAAGCCCCTTTAGGGGCTCGTTCGCTCCAGCTTGCTGCTGTTCGTCGGTCCCGGTTGAACCAACCCCAGCGGCGGGGAGAAGAGGGGTTCGTGTCGTTCGCAGTGTCCATGTTGGTGCTCCGGTGCAGCGAGGGATGGGGCTGTGTCACGTCCGTCGCATCCGTCGCATGCCTGGTCAGCACAGGTACGGACACGCGGGCAGGTACGGAGAACTCCGTCCCGGCGAGAGAGTCCGTCCCCGCGCTGACCTGCGCGGGGACGGATGCGACGCAGTGATACGGACCCCGGTGGGATCAGAGGGCGCGCTTGAGTCCGGCGGGGCCACCAGGCGGGCCGACAGGCAGCGTCCCCGCCGGGGCGGCGGGCGGCCTGCTCTGGGCCATGCGGGCAGGGGCAGCGCCGCGTTCGGGCTCGGGTGCCGCCTCGACGAGGTCGGGGCAGTTGCGGGCCCAGGCGTCCAGGAAGCGGTTGCGCATGTACGCCTTGGCCTGCCTGCCCTTGTCGAACCGGTAGTTGGCCGGGCTGATGTTGAAGTCCCGCAGCAGATTGCTCAGGTGGTAGGCGTTCAGCCCTTTGGTGCCGTGCTCCGCCCACGGGGCCTCGGCGTCCTGGAGGAGCGCGGCGACCAAATCCTGGGTGGACAGGGCCTCGGGGTTCTCCGCCTGCGCGAAGATGCGGTGGATGTCGCGCAGGAGCCGCGTCTTCAGGCTGCTCTGCTCGTCCTGGGCCGCCTCGTGGCGGGTCATGGCCAGGCAGGCGGCACGAGCCTGGGCGGGCCAGTGGCCGCCGGCCAGGTCGGCGATGATGACCAGCGGCTCCCAGGTGTCCGCCGCCCGGTCCTCCACCGGCATGTGCGGCACCATGCGGGCTGCCTGCCCGCGCAGCGGACCCAGCCATGCGGTCAGCCGGTCACGTAGCGCGTTGAGTTCTGGCACCGAGTACCGGGAGCGGAAAGGGGTGACCCTTTCGCCCGGCTTGCGCTTCTGCATCCGCAGAACGACCGCCCGGTCCATGACCGTGTCCGGCAGGTCGCCGATCCCCGCGATGGCGGCCATGGCGAAGGTGGGGAACGGGGTCGGTTTGTGATCCGGACCTGAGATCCGCCAGGCGGGCCGGTTGCGCTGGTGGCCGGCATTCAGCAGGCCGCGCAGGATCTCACTGTCACCGCTCGCCTTAGGGCCGAAGATGGTGTCCGCCTCGTCCACCAACATGGTGGGCGGGTTCTTGCCGATGATCCGGAAGATGACCGCCGGAGAGGTGTTGACCGTCATCATCGGCTGGTGCACGGTCTCGTGGAGGACGTCCAGAACCCGGGACTTGCCGCACCCCTTCGTCGGGCTCACCACCGCCAGACGCGGCGCGTGCTGCAGAGCCGTCTGGATGTGCGTGGCCGCCACCCACAGGGTGACCGCGGTCAGCGCCTCCTCGCTGGGCAGCACCACGTACTTGCCGATCGCTGCCCGCAATTCGTCCAGCAGCGCGACCCCGTCAGCAGCTACCTGCGCCCGCGCGCCTTCATGGACTCCGTTACCTGCCTTGCCATCGACGAGTGCGATCTCGTGCTGTTCGGCCTCCACGGGACCGTCGGTCCCCGGTGAGAGACGAGGACCGACGCTCCGGTCCCCATTGCGGTCCCCTGGTGCAACTCCCGCGTCTCGGGGACCGGTCCCCGGTGTCACGCTGCTGGCCTGCACGTTTCCAGCGGATGTGGATATGGGGACCGCGACTTGCGGTGACAGGGGACCGGGTGCGTCGCGGGGACGGTCCCCCGACACCGCATCAGCGGAGTCCTGGTCCCGGCGGCGCCAGGGGGTGCCACCGCCGGGGACCGCTGTCGTGGGCCAGACGGCGGGGGATGTGTTCGTCGTGGTGGGGGACATAGAGTCCTCCATAGACGTTCCTCTCCGTGAGGGGCAGGACGGGCGACGTCCCGCCCCTCACCAGCTCGTACGTTCAGGGATGGGCGATCGGCAGGGGAATCTCCGGCCCTCGGCGTTGGCGCGCCGGGGGCCGTTTCTGTGTCCGGAGTTTCCGGCGGCTCAAGAGGCCAGACCCCACTCGTCTCGGCCCTCGATCAGCGTCCGCTCGTAGCGCAGCAGCTCGGCCTCGGGGTACAGCACCCGCTTGCCGATCTTGATACCGCGGGGGCCCTTCTCGATCTGGCGCCAGTAGCGGACGGTGCTCTCCGCTGTGCGGTAGCGCTCGGCGACCTCGGCGGTGGTCAGGTATCGCATGCATTCCCAATCGACTAGGCGGCAATCCGGTCTGCATAGTTTGTACTCGACGATCGCCGGTTAATCAAATCGGCAAGTGTGTGTTTCAATTGGGAAAGTGATGGTCGTGATGGAGGTCCGATGACAGGTGACAAGGTCGACGGCGGTGAGGTGCCGCTGCTGTACAGCGAAGGCAACATCGCCGCGCGGGTGGCGCTGGAGCGCGAGGTCAGGGGGTGGAGCACGACCGAGTTGGCAGATCGGGTGTCCAAGGCCGGCGTCAAGATGAACCAGACCGCCGTCTGGCGCATCGAGAACGGCACCCCACGCCGCCGCATCAATGTCGACGAAGCCCTCGCCTTCGCCCGCGTCTTCGAACTGCCCCTCGAAGAGCTGATGTCCCCGCCTCTGGAAGGGCTGGATCTCGACAGCAGACGGCTCGTCCAGGAAGCCGTCGAGGCGTACTACGAGACACGCGACGCCGAAGACCGACTGCACCACGCAGTCGTCGGCATCGCCGAGCACATCCAGGCCCACCCCGACAGCTCACGGGCCATCCACGAGCAGTGCCTTCGCCTCATGGGCGACGAGCGCGACGCCCGCACCCTCACCGAGCACATCGAGGGCGGCGGCTACCACCGATAACCAACCCAAGGGAGAAGCCACTTGGCGAACATCCAGAAGCGCCCCAACGGCAAATGGCGGGCCCGCTACCGCGACCTCGACGGCAAGGAGCACGCCCGCCACTTCGACCGCAAGCTCGACGCCCAGCGCTGGATCGACGAGGTAACGGCCAGCATCGTCACCGGCCAGTACGTCGACCCGCAGGCCGGACGAATCACGTTCGAGAAGTACGCGAAGAAATGGGAGGAGGCACTCATCGCAAGCGAGGCGGGCGAGCGGATCACCGACAACGCGCTCCGGCTCCACCTCGTCCCGGCGCTCGGCTCCCGCGCGATGGCGGCGATACGCCGCAACGACCTTCAGGTGCTCTTCAAGAGCCTGTCCGAGCTGCTCGGCCCCGGCAGTGTGCGCAACGTCTACGACGTCCTCGTACGCCTCATGACGGCGGCCGTGGAGGACAAGGTCATCGCGTCCAGCCCCTGCCGCCGGATCACGCTTCCGCCCATGCAGGACGAGGAGGTCACCCCGCCCACGGTCGCGCAGGTCGAGGCCATGGCCCGCGTGATGCCGCCGTACATCCGCGCGGCGGTCGTCACGCTCGCCGGATCAGGCTTGCGAATAGGAGAGTTGCTCGGCCTCAAGGTCTCGGATGTCGACTTCAAGGTCGGCACGATCCGCGTCGAGCGACAGCGCCTCCAGTCCGCGAAGATCGGCCCACCGAAGACCGCCAAGTCCCGACGCACCGTCCCGGTCGGCGAGGTGGTCACCGACGCCCTCCTCGCGCACCTCGCCGCACGCCCCTCCAAGGAGTGGCTGTTCACGATGGAGGAGGGAGAGCCCCTCAACTACCGCCGCTGGAAGACGGAGTGGAACTGCGCCCGCAGGACGCTCCAAGCAGCGGAGAACGAGGCGGCCGAGCGCGAGGGCCGCAAGCCCGTCGAGCTGCCGCACACGGTGACCCATGACCTGCGCCACTTCTACGCCTCCGCCCTCATCGCCGGCGGAGCGAGCGTCAAGCAGGTCCAGCTGGTCCTCGGCCACGCGTCCGCCGTCATCACGCTGCGGATCTACGCGCACCTCTGGCCGGGCGAAGAAGACCGCACCCGGACCGTCATGGACGCCGTGCTCGGCGGCATGCGGACCGGGTGCGGACCGGTTGACCTGGCGACCAAGGAAATCGCAGGTCACATGGCGTGATCAAAGATCAAGCCTTCTTGGTCTCCCAGAAGATCTTGTCGATCTGGGCGATGTAGTCCAGCGCCTTCTGGCCCGTCGCCGGGTCGGTGGACGCCTTGGCGGCCGAGAGGGCCTTCAGGGCGTCGTTGACCAGCTGGTGCAGCTCCGGGTACTTCTCGAAGTGCGGAGGCTTGAAGTAGTCGCTCCACAGCACCGAGACGTGGTGCTTGGCGAGCTCGGCGCGCTGCTCCTTGATGACGGTCGCGCGAGCCTGGAAGTGAGGGTCGTCGTTGGCGGCCATCTTGTCCTGCACGGCCTTCACCGACTCCGCCTCGATGCGGGCCTGGGCCGGGTCGTACACACCGCAGGGCAGGTCGCAGTGCGCGCTGACCTTGACCTTGGGGGCAAACAGGCGGGAAAGCATGGAGCATTCCTTCCTCGTGATCGTCTTCTCAGGTGGGACATTACTCCCTGCGAGAGTGGTTTTCGCGGGTGCCCCCATGGGCTTAGGGCAAAAGTCCGGGGTCAGACTGGGACCGGTGGAGGAACGGAACGGGGAGGTGCCGGAGATGCCGGAGCTGTCGCGGGAGAGCGAGCGGGGCGGTGCCCTCCTGCCCTTCGGAGTGGCCGAGGTCACAGGACCGTCTATGGTTCCGACCCTGCGCCACGGCGACCGGCTGCTCGTCCACTACGGGGCCCGCCTGCGGGTCGGGGACGTCCTGGTGCTGCGGCACCCCTTCCAGCAGGACCTGCTCGTGGTGAAGCGGGTCGCCGAGCGGCGCGACGGCGGCTGGTGGGTGCTCGGGGACAACGCCTACGCCGGCGGGGACAGCACCGACTACGGGGTCGTGCCCGACGAACTCGTCCTCGGCAGGGTGCGGTTCCGCTACCGGCCCCGGCCGGACGGTCAGCGCTCGCCGTTCGCGCTGGCCCGCTGGGCGCTCTCGGCCGCGCGTCCCGTGCTCGGCGACCGGTCGGCCTCCAGGCGTTTGCGGGCCCGGTAGGCCGCCACGTTGGCGCGGGTCGCGCAGCGGTCGGAGCAGTAGCGCCGGGAGCGGTTGGTGGAGGTGTCGAGGTAGGCGTTGCGGCAGGGTGCCGCCTCGCACAGGCCGAGCCGGTCCACGCCGTACTCGGTGAGGTGGAAGGCCAGGCCCATCGCCGCGATCGCCGCGTAGCCCGCCGTCGCGTTGGAGGGGTGGTCGGCCAGGTGCATGTGCCACAGCGGGCGGCCGTCGTCGTCCCGGAAGTCGTGGCCGGAGATCTGCGGGCTCACCGGGAACTCCAGCAGCAGTGAGTTCAGCAGGTCCACGGCGAGGGTCTCGTCGCCGCCGTTCGCCGCCTCGAAAACCGAGCGCAGCCGGGCCCGTACGGACCGGAACCGGGTCACGTCGGCGTCCGTCGCCCGCCGGGCGGCCTGCCGGCTGGGCCCGAAGAGATCGCGGACGGCCTCCACCGAGGTGAGCGTGTCCTTGCCCCGGTCCGGCTCCTCGGTGTTGACGAGGCGTACGGCGTAGTCCGAGTAATGGGCCAGTTCCACTTGTAGTCCTTACGAGGGCGCTCTATTGTCGTGGTGCGGGTCAGGTAATGGCTGCTCGTGCTTACAGGGTATTACGCGGTAGGCGGAAGACGCGGTACGCGGAGGAAGGGGCCTCATGACCACCACGGCCGGCACCGACTGGCACGCCTGGCAGGAGAGCTGGGACCGGCAGCAGGAGTGGTACCTGCCGGACCGTGAGGAGCGGTTCCGGGTGATGCTGGACATGGTCGAGGCGTTCGCCGGACCCGAGCCCCGCGTCCTGGACCTCGCCTGCGGTACGGGTTCCATCACGTCCAGACTGTTCGCGCGGTTCCCGAAGGCCGTCAGCACCGGTGTGGACCTCGACCCCGCGCTCCTCACCATCGCCGAGGGCACGTTCGCGGGCGACCCGCGGGTCACCTTCGTCACCGCCGACCTCACCGACCCCGACTGGACGGCCCGGCTGCCGTACGACACGTACGACGCCGTCCTGACGGCCACGGCCCTGCACTGGCTGCACAGCGAACCCCTCGCCGCCCTCTACGGTCAGGTCGCGGAACTCGTCCGCGACGGCGGTGTCTTCATGAACGCGGACCACATGATCGACGAGACGACGCCCCGGATCAACGCGGCGGAGCGCGCGCACCGGTACGCGGGTATGGATCGAGCCAGGGCGGACGGCGCCGTCGACTGGGCCGCATGGTGGCAGCTCGCCGCCCAGGACCCCGTGCTCGCCGCGCCGACGGCCCGTCGTTTCGAGATCTACGGGGAGCACGCCGACGGTGACGTCCAGAGCGTCGACTGGCACGCCCGCACCCTGCGCGCGCGGGGCTTCGCCGAGGCCCGCGCGGTGTGGTGCTCGCCCTCCGACTCGCTGGTGCTGGCGGTGAGGTAGCCCGCCGCCCGCACGGACGGACGCACGGAACGGGTGTAGGGAACGGGTGTACGAGCAAGGGGCGGTACGGGATCCCGTACCGCCCCTTCGCCGTCGCGCCCCGGTGCTACAGCACCTTGGACAGGAACGACTGGGTGCGCTCCTCCTGGGGGTTGGTCAGCACGTCACGGGGGTTGCCGGACTCGACCACCACACCGCCGTCCATGAAGACCAGGCTGTCGCCGACCTCACGGGCGAAGCCCATCTCGTGGGTGACCACGATCATCGTCATCCCGGACTCGGCCAGGTCGCGCATGACGTCGAGGACGTCGCCGACCAGCTCCGGGTCCAGCGCCGAGGTGGGCTCGTCGAAGAGCATCAGCTTCGGCTCCATGGCCAGCGCCCGGGCGATGGCCACGCGCTGCTGCTGGCCGCCGGAGAGCTGGGACGGGTAGTTGCCCGCCTTGTCGCCCAGGCCGACGCGCTCCAGCAGCTCGCGGGCACGCTCGCGGGCCTGGGCGCGGCTGACGCCCTTGACCTGGACCGGCGCCTCCATGACGTTCTCGGTGGCCGTCATGTGCGGGAACAGGTTGAAGCGCTGGAAGACCATGCCGATGTCCCGGCGCTTGACCGCGACCTCGCTGTCCTTCAGCTCGTACAGCCTGTCGCCCTTCTGGCGGTAGCCGACCAGCTCGCCGTCGACGTACAGCCGGCCGGCGTTGATCTTCTCCAGGTGGTTGATGCACCGCAGGAAGGTCGACTTGCCGGAGCCGGACGGGCCGATGAGGCAGAACACCTCGCCCGTCTGCACCTCCAGGTCGATGCCCTTGAGGACCTCGACGGGGCCGAACGACTTGTGGATGCCCTCGGCCTTCACCATGGCGGTCATGCCGAGACTCCCTTCGGGCGGCGCGTGGGCAGCACGGCCGCCTTGAAACGCTGCATCGGTGTCGGCGGGAGGGACCGCGAGGAGCCCTTCGCGTAGTGCCTCTCCAGGTAGTACTGCCCGACGCTGAAGATGCTGGTGAGGACCAGGTACCAGGCGGCGGCGAGGAACAGCAGTTCCACGATGGCGCCCGAGTTCTGGCCGATGTCCTGGGCCGCCTTCAGCAGATCCACGAACTGCACCGTCGACACGAGCGACGTGGTCTTCAGCATGTTGATGACCTCGTTGCCCGTGGGCGGCACGATCACGCGCATAGCCTGCGGGATGACGATCCGGCGCAGCGTCTTGGCGTGGCTCATGCCGAGCGCGTGCGACGCCTCGGTCTGGCCCTCGTCGACCGAGAGCAGACCGGCGCGGCAGATCTCCGCCATGTACGCCGCCTCGTTGAGACCGAGGCCGAGCAGGGCCGTCAGCAGCGGCGTCATGAACGAGGACCAGTAGTCCTTGTAGATGGGGCCGAGGTTGATGTACTCGAAGACCAGACCCAGGTTGAACCAGACGAAGAGCTGGACCAGGACCGGGGTACCGCGGAAGAACCAGATGTAGAACCACGCGATGGACGAGGTCACCGGGTTCTTGGACAGCCGCATCACGGCGAGCAGGATGCCGCCGACGACGCCGATCACCATGGAGACCACGGTGAGCAGCAGGGTGTTGAGGACACCCTCGATGATGCGGTCGTCGAAGAAGAAGTCGGGGATCACGCCCCAGTTGATCTTCTTCGCCTGCGCGAACGCGTAGACGATCGAGCCGAGGAGAGCGAGCGCGATGGCCGCGGACACATAGCGTCCCGGGTGCCGGACCGGAATCGCCTTGAGCGCTTCCGGACCGGCGGGGGGAGTGTCCGAGGGACCGTCCGTCTTGCTGACGTCAACAGTCACGGGTGGAGCCTTTGCCTTTCAGAACCGAGCCGAGAATCAAGAGCCGCCGTTGACCTTGGCCTCGGTGATGGCGCCGTCCTCGACGCCCCACTTCTTGATGATCTTCTCGTACTCGCCGTTGTCGATGATCGCCTGGACGGCGTCCTTCAGCGCGTCGCGCAGCTCGGTGTTGTCCTTGGCGAGAGCGATGCCGTACGGGCCGGCCTCGACCTGGTCGCCGACGATCTCGAAGTACTTGCCGCCGCCGGAGGTCTTCACCGAGTACGCGGCGACCGGGAAGTCGGCGGAGACGACGTCCGCGCCCTTGGAGCGCATCCGGGTCTCGGCCTCGGGGTTGGTGGCGAAGTCCTCGATCTTGAGGGCCTTCTTCTTGTCGTCCTTGCACTTCTTCGCCTGGTCCTTGGCGAGGTCGTGCGAGAACGTGTTGCGCTGCACGGCGATCGTCTTGCCGCACAGGTCGTCCCAGGTCTTGATGCCCTGGTCGTCGCCCTTGTTGGTGTACAGCGAGACACCCGCGGTGAAGTAGTCGACGAAGTCGACGCCGGCGCCGACCTTCTTGCCGGTGTCGGAGTCGATGCCGTCCTGGCGGTCCTTGGTGTCGGTCATGGCCGACATCGCGATGTCGTACCGCTTGGCGGCCAGACCACCGATGAGGGTGTCGAAGGTGGCGTTCTGGAACTTGAAGTCCACGCCGAGCTGCTTGCCCATCGCCTCGGCGATGTCGATGTCGAGACCGACGACCTTGCCCGTCGCGTCCTTGAACTCCACCGGGGCGTACGCGATGTCCGATCCGACGTTGATCACGCCCTTGTCGCGGACGGACGCGGGCAGCTTGCCGGCCAGCGGGGCCCCGCTGGTGGAGGCGGTCTCCGAGCCGCTGTCCTTGCTCTTGGTCTGGTCACCGCAGCCGGTGAGCAGCAGGGCGCCCGCGACCGCGATCGCTCCGACGGCGGCTGTACGGGAACGCAGGCCGGTCGTACGACGGGTGGTGCTTGCGGTCATGGTGGGTTCCTCCGGCGGGGGTGGTGTGGAGTTGCCGACAGGTCGACGATTAACACGCGTCTTCGAGTGTGGCGACCTCGTGTGATTACGGCATCTTGCCATTCGGGCATGTGCAATCAGATGACCGGCCATGTCAAAATCGGATAACGGGTGACCCCCGTATGACCCACGAACCGCCGCGGACCGCGTGATCACACCGGATGCTGTGCGGGAATCCCTCCTTCCGGCCGCAAGATCTTCGGCGCATCTCAGGATGCGGTCGATGGTGAACCCCGCACACATGGCTGTACAGGACTTGTCGTGACGTGTACCGACTTGCCCCGTTTTCGGTCGATGAATCGAACGATCCATGATCGTCTTTAAATGACCTTCGGGTTGTGACCTTCGAGGTATCAAGACGTGTGGACTCGTCGTCGGCGCCGTCCGTCCGGTAAGAAGGTTCCTTACACCCCTCATCCGGGGCCCAGGGCGCGTGTGCGGCGCGCCCGTCGCGTCTGAGCCCGCATGTGTCGCCGTACGTATCGGTGACCTGGGACTTACGCGGTGCCCGCCCGCTCCCGAACCGGGAGCGGAACACCCTCAAACCATGAAGACCTAAGGGGTAAAACAAGTGGCAGCGGAGATTGTCAATCCTCGCACCGACAGCGGCGACGGCAGTACGGGTCAGGAGGGCGGGGGGGAGCCTCTCAATTCCCTCGACTCCTTCGACCCCGCCTTCGCCCTGCACCGCGGCGGCAAGATGGCCGTGCAGGCCACCGTGCCGATCCGGGACAAGGACGACCTGTCCCTCGCCTACACGCCCGGCGTCGCGCGGGTGTGCACCGCCATCGCCGAGCAGCCCGACCTGGTCAACGACTACACCTGGAAGTCCTCGGTCGTCGCCGTCGTCACGGACGGTACGGCGGTCCTCGGGCTCGGCGACATCGGCCCCGAGGCATCCCTCCCCGTGATGGAGGGCAAGGCGATCCTGTTCAAGCAGTTCGGCGGCGTCGACGCGGTGCCGATCGCGCTCGCCTGCACGGACGTCGACGAGATCATCGAGACCGTCGTCCGGATGGCGCCCTCGTTCGGCGGCGTGAACCTGGAGGACATCTCCGCGCCCCGCTGCTTCGAGATCGAGAAGCGGCTCCAGGAAGCCCTCGACATCCCCGTCTTCCACGACGACCAGCACGGCACGGCGGTCGTGACGCTGGCGGCGCTGCGGAACGCGGCGCGGCTGACCGGGCGGGGCCTGGGTGATCTGCGCGCGGTGATCTCGGGTGCCGGAGCGGCGGGGGTCGCCATCGCCAAGATGCTGCTGGAGGCCGGGCTCGGTGACGTCGCCGTCGCCGACCGCAAGGGCATCGTCTCCGCGGACCGCGAGGACCTCACGCCGGTCAAGCGGGAGCTGGCCGAACTCACCAACCGGGCCGGGCTCTCGGGCTCCCTGGAGGACGCCCTCGCGGGCGCGGACGTCTTCATCGGCGTCTCCGGCGGTACGGTCCCGGAGGAGGCGGTGGCCTCGATGGCCGAGAACGCGTTCGTCTTCGCCATGGCCAACCCCAACCCCGAGGTGCACCCGGACGTCGCCCACAAGTACGCGGCGGTCGTCGCCACCGGGCGCTCCGACTACCCCAACCAGATCAACAACGTCCTCGCCTTCCCGGGGATCTTCGCGGGGGCCCTGCAGGTGCGGGCGTCGCGGATCACCGAGGGGATGAAGATCGCGGCGGCCGAGGCGTTGGCGTCGGTCGTGGGCGACGATCTTGCGGCGGACTATGTGATTCCGTCGCCGTTCGACGAGCGGGTCGCTCCTGCCGTGACCGCGGCGGTCGCTGCGGCGGCCCGGGCGGAGGGTGTGGCTCGGCGCTGAGCCGTGCGGGGTGGCGGCGGTTTCTTTTCGCCCCCGCCGCCCCTACCCTTCCCATCCTCAAAGGGCTGCGCCCCTTCGACCCCCAGGCGTCCGTTCGGTGGGGGCTGGTCGCGCAGTTCCCCGCGCCCCTGAAAAGCGGGGGCTGCGCCCCGCGCTTTCAGGCCCGCAGGGCCTGTGTCCTTCACGAGCAACGCACCCGCACGGCCCGCGTCCGAAGCGTGGAGGTTCGGGCGACGGGACGCGTGTCACAGTGGTCCGTGGTTCCATCGCTCCCGGCGTCCCCCTATGGTCAGGCGCATGTTCGCTGCCTACGCCGCCCGTATCGACCGTGACCGACCGCTCGACGGACTGGAGTTGGGGGACCGCCCGGCCCCGGAGCCGAGGCCCGGCTGGACGACCGTGAGGGTGAAGGCCGCCTCGCTGAACCACCACGACCTCTGGTCCCTGCGCGGCGTCGGCCTCGCGGAGGACAAGCTGCCGATGATCCTCGGCTGTGACGCCGCCGGTGTCGACGAGGACGGCAACGAGGTCGTCCTGCACTCGGTGATCGGCCAGACCGGACACGGGGTCGGCCCCCGAGAGCCCCGCTCGATCCTCACCGAGCGCTACCAGGGCACCTTCGCCGAACTCGTCTCCGTCCCCATCTGGAACGTCCTCCCCAAGCCCGCGGAACTCTCCTTCGAGGAGGCCGCCTGTCTGCCCACCGCCTGGCTGACGGCCTATCGCATGCTCTTCACCAACGCGGGCGTCCGCCCCGGCGACTCGGTCCTCGTGCAGGGCGCCGGCGGTGGTGTCGCGACCGCCGCGATCGTGCTCGGCAAGGCGGCCGGACTGCGGGTCTTCGCCACCAGCCGTGACGAGGCCAAGCGCAAGCGGGCCCTGGAACTGGGCGCGGTGGAGGCGCTGGAGCCGGGGGCCCGCCTGCCCCAGCGTGTCGACGCGGTCATCGAGACCGTCGGTGCCGCCACCTGGTCCCACTCGGTGAAGTCGCTGCGGCCCGGCGGCAGCCTCGTTATCTCGGGCGCCACCAGCGGCGACCGCCCCTCCCACGCCGAACTGACCCGCATCTTCTTCCTCGAACTCAAGGTCGTCGGCTCCACCATGGGCACCAAGGACGAACTGGAGGACCTCCTCTCCTTCTGTGCCGCGACCGGTGTCCGCCCCGTCATCGACGAGGTGCTGCCCCTGGACCGCGCCCGCGAGGGCTTCGAACGCCTCGCGGCGGGCGACCAGTTCGGCAAGATCGTGCTGACCGGCCCCTGACGATCTCGGTAGGACGACGGCCGGCCCGGTCATCCGGGCCGGCCGTCGTCATGTCAACCAGGGTTGACGACGCGGTCGTGTCAACTTAAGTTGACATCATGACCGAAGCAACGGATCTCGCCGAGCGCGCGGGCGACCGCGACCCCCGGGTCGGGCTGCGGGCCGTCGCCGCCCTGCGCAGGCTGCTGGAGCAACTGGAGTCGGTGCAGGTGCGCAGCGCGCGCCTTCAGGGCTGGTCGTGGCAGGAGATCGCCGCGGAACTCGGAGTGAGCAGGCAGGCCGTGCACAAGAAGTACGGGAGGCATTGATGTTCGAACGGTTCACGAAAGACGCCCGTGCCGTGGTCCTGGGAGCGGTGGACCACGCCGAACGCGCCCGCGCGGCGGAGGTGACCGAGGAACACCTCCTCCTCTCCCTGCTGGACCGCGAGGCCTCCCGTGCCTCCTTCGCCCTGACCGTGCTGGGACTCGCCGGGGCCGGCCGCCGGGAGTCGGTCGAACGGGACCTCGCCGAGGCCCGCCGCCGGGGCGGGCTCTCCCGCGCCGACGCGGACGCCCTCTCCGGCCTCGGTATCGACCTCACCGAGATCGTCTCCCGCGTCGAGGAGACCCACGGGGCGGGGGCGCTGGCGCCGGACCCGAAGGGCGCCCGACGCGGCCGGGGGCGCCTCGCCGGCCACCGCCCCTTCACCCGCGAGGCCAAAGGCGTCCTCACCCGCTCCCTCCGCGCCGCCCACGCCCACCGTGACCGGTACATCGGCGACGAACACCTCCTGCTCGCCCTCACCACCCGCCCCGGCGTCCCGGCCGAGGTCCTCGCGGACCATGGGGTGACGTACGAGGCGCTGGAGCGGGTGCTCTACGGCGGCGGGGAGGCCGAGGCGGGGTGAGCGGCGCCCGGGGTGGTGGGGCGAGGGCTTCCCCGGCTCACTCCTTGGGCACCCGCAGCACCGCACCGATGTGGGCCGCCGCTGTCGACAGATGGCGGCGGGCGTCACGGAGCTGGTCCTCGGTCACGCCGTGGTCGCGGGCCGCGTCGCGGATGTCGTCGCGGAAGCGGTCCAGGAGACGGTCGAGGTCGCGGGCCGGTTCACCCGTGGGCGCCTCGTGGACCCAGGCGGGCTCGTAGTCGGCGGGGAACTCCTCGGGAGTGACGGAGTAGTCCGCTGCCCCGGCCCCGGCCCCGGCTCCCGCGCCGCCGGTCGCCCCCGAGCGTCCGAAGCCGAAGTCCTTGCCGAACTCCTTTCCGAAGTCCTTCCCGAACTCGCCGAACTCCTTGGCCAGTTCGGTCAGCCCCTCCCGTACGCCCGTCGGCCAGTCGCCCCGGGTGAAGTGGTCCTGGACGTGGTCCTGGACCCGTTTGGCGATGCGCTGCAGCTCCTCCTGGGCCTGGGTGCGGGCGTGCTCCTGCGCCTCCTTGGCCTGGCGGCGGGCCCGCTGGGCCTCCTCGCGGGCCCGCCGGCTCTCGTCCTTGGCGCGGCGGGCCTGCTCCTTCCACTCCTGCTTGACGCGACGCATCTCCTCCTTGGCGGCACGCCAGGCCGCGTTGTCCTCGGCCTCCCCGGGCGCCCCCCGGTCCCCGTCACCCGTCCCGCCTCTCCTGCGGGCCTCGGACGCGGCCGCCCGCATCTCGCGGCGCAGGTCGCCCGCCGCGCCCCGTACGTCGGCCCGTATCTCGGCGGCCAGCTCCGCGACCGACTCACGGATCTCCAGCTCCAGATCGGCCAGCTCGCCGCTGCGGTCGGCCAGTTCGGCGCGGCCCGCGTCGGTGATCGCGTACACCTTGCGGCCGCCCTCGGTGGTGTGGGTGACCAGTCCCTCGGCCTCCAGCTTGGCCAGCCGCGGGTAGACGGTGCCGGCCGAGGGGGCGTACAGGCCCTGGAAGCGTTCCTCCAGCAGCCGGATCACCTCGTAGCCGTGGCGCGGCGCCTCGTCCAGCAGCTTCAGCAGGTACAGCCGCAGGCGTCCGTGGGCGAAGACGGGAGGCATGTCAGAACACCTTCTTGTCGGTCGTGCGGTCGGTCGCGGCGTCGGCCGGGCCCGTCGGCGGGGGCGGGTCCTCGCCGGACGGTCCCGAGGTGCCCTCCGTCGCGTCCGGAGCCGTCCCCGTGCTGTCGTCCTCCTGCTCCTCCCCGGATCCGCCCGGGCTCCCGCCCACCGGTCCCCACGGTTCGTCCTCCGTGGGGGGCCGGCGGAGGAGGGCTATGGAGCCGGAGACGGTGGTGGCCCTGAGGCGGCCGCTGCCCGTGCCCAGCCGGCCGGTGACCTTGTGGGCGCCCCAGGGGCCGCTGACGTGGAGTTCCTCGAAGGCGTTGGAGATCGTCCCGCCGGCGGTGTTGGCCTCGACCTCGGCGTCGGCCGGGTGGGGGAGGCGGATGGCGATCTCGCCGGAGACGCTGCTGAGGCCGACGTCTGTGGGGCCGCCCGCGGGGTCGAGGTCGAGGATGATCGAGCCGCTCACGGACTCGGCCTTCACGCGGGGACAGGACCCTTCCATCACGGTCAGGTCGCCGGAGACGGAGCTGAGCCGGAGATCGCCCGTGAGGGCCTGCGCCTCCACGCTTCCCGAGATCGTCGTGGCGCGCACCGGGCCCGCCAGCCCGACCAGGGTGGTGTCGCCCGAGACGCCCTTCACCTCCGTACGCCCCTCCAGTCCGGACACGACCGCCGTGGCGCCGACCACGCCCACCTCGACACGGGTGGCCGCCGGGACGGCGAGCGACACCAGGACGTCCCGGCGTCGGCCCTTGCGGTCCAGCCATTCGAGGAAGCCCTTCCAGGGCAGGTCGTCGTAGGCGACGGTCAGGGTGCCGTCCTTCTGGGTCACCGTCAGGGGCGGGCCCTCGACGGCGGACACCTCCAGGCGGGCGGAACTCTCGTCGGTGCCCACCACGTTGACCGTTCCGTTGACGACTCGCACACGCAGTGCCGTCACCGGCTCGTCGAACGTGAGCCTCCGCGGCTCGGCGACGGACCACACGGACATGGAGCTGACCTCCTCGGCAGACCCGGCAGGAAGAGACGACGAAGGCGAGGGCGCGGGCGGGACGAGCCCGAGGGCGTACGCGACCGGCACACACGCACTATCGTGTTCTCGCTACTCACGATATATCGCGGTCACGGAAAGTCAATACACCCGTTCTGGTGACCCCGCAGGTGAATCCAGGACAAATCGCCCTAGCGTGGAGGGCATGTCGACGGAACGCTCCCAGGGGCCCCGCGCCCCCCGGCCCACCCCCGCCCCCGGTGCGCTCCTGCTCTGCCGGGCGGACCCCGACGCCGTCGCCCCCGTCGCCCAACTGCTCCGCGAGCGCATGCTGCTGACCCCGGCCGGATCCGAGTGGACCGCGCTGGTGCCCGAGGGAAAGCCCTGGCTGCAGGGCGGCGAACCCGTCGACCGCGTCCTCGGCGGCTGGGCGAGCGCCCTGGCCGTCGGCGTCACCTGGCCCGTGCTGGCGCTGTGGTGGGACGCGGACCGCAGCGGCTACACCCTCGCCGCGGGCTTCCGCCGCACCGTCGGCTACGAGTGGCTCGCGAACGGGACCCCGGTCGGCGAGGACGAGGCGATGCGTACGTTCGCCGCCCGCCTGGACCTGGACCCGGTCCTCGACGCCCAGTCCCTGGAGGACCTCACACGCGGCGACCCGGAGGCCGACGCCCGCTCCCGGCTGCGCGGGCTGCTCGCCGTCCTCGCCCGTGCGGGCGTGACGCTCCCCGCCGGTCTCGGGCCGGGCGAACCCGCCGACCGGCTCCGCGAGGTCGCCCGCGTCCAGCCCGGCGTCCAGCGCATCGAGTGGACGGGGTGGCGCGGGGCGGTCCGTTCGGAGCTCGACGCCCTCGAACGGGGACGCCTCGGCCCCTGGCTCCCCTGGGCCGGCACTCCCCGGGCCCGCGCCCTGGCCGCCGCCCAGCTCCTCGCCGGACTCCCGCTCACGGCCTGGGGCCTGCATCGCCGGAGCCCCGGCTGGCTGACCGCGGGCGGCCTCCTCCTCGCCCACGGCGCGGTGGGCCTGCTCTACGACCTGTCCCACCCGCGCGACTGATCATTTCCCCGTTGCCGAGGGGGCCGCTACTCGTCCTCGTCCTCGTCGTCCAGCCGCGCCAGCCAGGTCGCCAGCCGCTCCACCGGAATCTCGAAGTCCGGGTTCAGATCCACGAAGGTCCGCAGCTGCTCGGCCAGCCACTCGAAGGTGACCTCCTCCTCGCCACGCCGCTTCTCCAGTTCCTCGATGCCACGGTCCGTGAAGTACATGGGTCAAGGATAAGTGCGGGAAAACGGCCGGGCCGCACCCCCGGGAGAGGGGGTGCGGCCCGGCCGCGTGCCTTCGTCGAGCGCGGTTACGCCTCGAACACCTCACGCACCAGCTGCTCCTGCTCGGCCTGGTGCCGCTTCGCCGAACCCACCGCCGGCGACGAGCCGTGCGGGCGCGAGATGCGCCGCAGCCGCTCGCCGTGGGGGACGTCCGCGCCGACCGCGAGGTCGAGGTGGTCGATCAGGTTCAGGGCGATGAACGGCCAGGCGCCCTGGTTCGCGGGCTCCTCCTGCGTCCACAGGTACTTCTCGGCGTTCGGGTACTTGTTGACCTCCGCCTGGACCTCGGCACCCGGCAGCGGGTAGAGGCGCTCGATACGGATGATCGCCGTGTCGGTGATGCCGCGCTTCTGACGCTCGGCCTCCAGGTCGTAGTAGACCTTGCCGGCGCAGAAGACGACCTTCTTGACCGCGTTCGGGTCGACCGAGCTGTCGCCGATGACCGGGCGGAACTCGCCGCTCGTGAACTCCTCCGCCTTCGACGCGGCGGCCTTCAGACGCAGCATCGACTTCGGGGTGAAGACGACCAGCGGCTTGTGGTGCGGGTTGTGCACCTGCCACCGCAGGAGGTGGAAGTAGTTCGACGGGAGGGTCGGCATGGCGACCGTCATGTTGTTCTGCGCGCACATCTGGAGGAAGCGCTCCGGGCGGGCGGACGAGTGGTCCGGGCCCTGGCCCTCGTAGCCGTGCGGGAGGAGCAGGGTGACGCCGGACGTCTGGTTCCACTTCTGCTCCGCCGACGAGATGAACTCGTCCACGACCGTCTGGGCGCCGTTGACGAAGTCGCCGAACTGCGCCTCCCACAGCACCAGGGACTCGGGACGGGCCAGCGAGTAGCCGTACTCGAAGCCCATCGCCGCGTACTCGGAGAGCAGGGAGTTGTAGACGTTCAGCCGCGCCTGGTCCTCGGAGAGGTACATCAGCGGCGTGAACTCCTCGCCCGTCTCACGGTCGATGATCACCGCGTGACGCTGGCCGAAGGTGCCGCGCTGCGAGTCCTGACCGGCGAGGCGGACCGGAGTGCCCTCCAGCAGCAGGGAGCCGATGGCGAGGGTCTCGCCCATGCCCCAGTCGATCGTGCCGTCCTCGACCATGCCCGCACGGCGCTGCAGCTGCGGCAGCAGACGCGGGTGGGCGGTGATGTGGTCCGGGACGTTGACCTGGGACTCGGCGATGCGCTTGACGGTCTCCGCGGTGATCGCGGTGTTCACCGAGACCGGGAAGCCGTCCTGCGGGGCGTCGGCGTCGGCGGACGCCGCCGGCTGCGCGATGGCCTCGCGGACCTCCGTGAAGACCTTCTCCAGCTGGCCCTGGAAGTCCTGCAGCGCCTGCTCGGCCTCTTCCAGGGTGATGTCGCCGCGACCGATGAGGGACTCGGTGTAGAGCTTGCGCACCGAGCGCTTCTTGTCGATCAGGTCGTACATCAGCGGCTGGGTGAAGGCCGGGTTGTCCGACTCGTTGTGACCGCGGCGGCGGTAGCAGATGAGGTCGATCACCACGTCCTTGTTGAACGCCTGACGGAACTCGAAGGCCAGCCGCGCGACGCGGACCACGGCCTCCGGGTCGTCGCCGTTCACGTGGAAGATCGGGGCCTCGATCATGCGGGCCACGTCGGTGGCGTACATCGAGGAACGCGACGACTCGGGAGCCGCCGTGAAGCCGACCTGGTTGTTGATGACGATGTGGACCGTGCCGCCGGTGCGGTAACCCCGCAGCTGCGACATGTTCAGGGTCTCGGCCACCACGCCCTGGCCCGCGAAGGCCGCGTCGCCGTGCAGGGCCAC
This sequence comes from Streptomyces sp. VNUA24, assembly GCF_029167005.1. Classification (NCBI taxonomy): domain Bacteria; kingdom Bacillati; phylum Actinomycetota; class Actinomycetes; order Kitasatosporales; family Streptomycetaceae; genus Streptomyces; species Streptomyces sp. VNUA24. Next base: position 4,087,055 of record NZ_CP119143.1, on the reverse strand, counting down.
CGGCAGGACGGTGAAGTCCGTGCCGCCCTTGTTGATGATGTCCTGCTTGGCGCGCGCGACGCCCTCCAGGACCGGGTCCACGGCCTCCAGGTGCGAGGGGTTCGCGACCAGGCTGACCTTGATCTGCTCGCCGTCGAGACCCGTGAAGGTGCCCTCGGCGCCCAGGTGGTACTTCACGTCGCCGGAGCCGTGCATCGACTTCGGGTCGAGGTTGCCCTCGAACTCGCGGAAGATCTGCGCGTACGACTTGCCGACGATGTTCGCCAGGACGTTCAGCCGGCCGCGGTGGGCCATGCCGATGACGACCTCGTCGAGACGGGACTCCGCCGCCGAGTCGATGACCGCGTCCAGCAGCGGGATGACGGACTCGCCGCCCTCCAGGCTGAAGCGCTTCTGGCCGACGTACTTCGTCTGCAGGAAGGTCTCGAAGGCCTCCGCCGCGTTCAGCCGGCGCAGGATGCGCAGCTGCTCCTCGCGCTCCGGCTTGGAGTGCGGGCGCTCGATGCGGTCCTGGATCCAGCGGCGCTGCTTCGGGTCCTGGATGTGCATGAACTCGACGCCGGTCGTACGGCAGTACGAGTCGCGCAGCACGCCGAGGATGTCGCGGAGCTTCATCAGGGACTTGCCCGAGAAGCCGCCGACCGCGAACTCGCGCTCCAGGTCCCACAGGGTGAGCCCGTGCTCGGTGATGTCCAGGTCGGGGTGCTTGCGCTGGCGGTACTCCAGCGGGTCGGTGTCGGCCATGACGTGGCCGCGGACCCGGTAGGAGTGGATCAGCTCGAAGACCCGGGCGGCCTTGGTGACGTCGTCGTCGTGGCTGGCGTCGATGTCCTTGAGCCAGCGGACCGGCTCGTAGGGGATGCGCAGGGCCTCGAAGATGTCGTCGTAGAACCCGCCCTCGCCGAGCAGGTAGTTGGCGACGATCCGCAGGAACTCGCCGGAGGCGGCGCCCTGGATGACCCGGTGGTCGTACGTCGAGGTCAGCGTCATGACCTTCGAGATGCCCAGCTTGTTCAGGGTGTCCTGCGAGGTGCCCTGGAACTCGGCCGGGTAGTCCATGGATCCGACGCCCATGATGACCGACTGACCGGGCATCAGACGCGGGACCGAGTGGACGGTGCCGAGGCCGCCGGGGTTGGTCAGGGAGACCGTGACACCGGTGAAGTCGTCCATCGTCAGCTTGCCGTCACGGGCGCGGCGGACGATGTCCTCGTAGGCCTGCCAGAACTCGAAGAAGTTCAGCGTCTCGGCCTTCTTGATGCCCGCGACGACCAGCTGGCGGTCGCCGTTGGGCTTCACCAGGTCGATGGCGAGGCCGAAGTTGACGTGCGGCGGCTTGACGAGGGTGGGCTTCCCGTCCTTCTCCGCGTAGTGCCAGTTCATCGACGGCATCGTCTTGATGGCCTGCACCATCGCGTAGCCGATCAGGTGCGTGAAGGAGATCTTCCCGCCCCGGGCGCGCTTGAGGTGGTTGTTGATGACGATGCGGTTGTCGAACAGCAGCTTCACCGGGACCGCGCGCACGGACGTGGCCGTGGGCAGCTCCAGGGAGGCGTTCATGTTCTTCGCGACCGCGGCGGCGGGGCCGCGCAGCGTGATCAGCTCCGGGCCCTCGGCGGGCGCGGCCTGCTTCGCGGGGGCCGCGGCGGCCGGCTTGGCCGGTGCGGGCGCGGCGGCCGCGGGCTTCGCGACGGCAGGTGCCGGAACGGCGGCGGGCTTCGGGGCCGCCGGCGCGGGCGCGGCCGGAGCCGCGGGAGCGGCCTGGGCCGGCGCAGCGGGTGCCGCGGCCGCGGTGCTCACCGGAGCCGAGGCGGCAGGTGCGCCCGGCTTGTAGTCGGCGAAGAAGTCCCACCAGGCTCGGTCTACCGAGTTCGGGTCCTGGAGGTACTGCTGATAGATCTCGTCGACGAGCCACTCGTTCGGACCGAACGCCGCGGCGGGGTTCTTACCCGCTTGGTCTGCGTCGGTCGAGATGCTCGAGTTACTGGGGGACTGTGGCGACACGGCGGCAACCGCCCTCTTCCGCTTCACAAGGTGATGGACAGCGGGAATCAAGGCTACGCCCCCGTGGCCGTGAAGGTCAGGCCGAGTCCGCTCTTCGTCGCGTAAGTCACATCGGAAAGCGCGTTTCGGGGGTGGAAATGGCGGGAAACAAGCGTGGTTCCGGTCCGGAATCGGGCTGGGGGGTGCACACCGGGCATGCGTCGGGCGGGGCCTGCGGATATGTGCACGCGGCCCTCGGTCCGAACGCACCTGATCACACGTGTCCGGCTGCGCGGAACCGCCGTGGATCTTGTCGCTCCGCTTCGAACTTTACGTCAACTTGGGGGAGATGTAAGCACCGGGAGGATGAGCGATATTCGGCAATGGCGAGGGGATTCAGCCATGCATGATGTGGGTATCAGCGGATTTTCCGCCCGCGGCCGTCCCTGCCCCGCTCATCCGTTTCCTCCCGGTAGGAGCACCCGGATACGGCAGCCCTTCGGGGACTCGGCCACGCCGATACGGCCGCCGTGCAGGTCCACGGCCCAGCGGGCGATGGCGAGCCCCAGTCCGGTGCCGCCGTCGCTGCCGGGGCCGTGCGGGGAGCTGACGGCGCCGCGGTTGAAGCGCTCGAAGACGCGGTGCCACTCGGATTCGGGGATGCCGGGGCCCTCGTCGAGGACTTCCAGGTCCAGGGAGTCGGTGGTGGGGCCGCGGCGGGCCTTCACCGTGACGCGGCCGTGCGCCGGGCTGTGCTTCACCGCGTTGTCGATGAGGTTGGCGACGACCTGGTGGATGCGTTCCGGGTCGGCGTTCGCGGTCAGCTCCGGCGGATGGACGTCCAGGTGCAGATGCACGTCCGTGCGGGTGTGGTTGCCGGAGCCGGAGGTGATCCCCCCGCGGGCCGAGGAGACCATCTGGGCCTCCTTGAGGACGCCCGAGAGGTACGGCCAGACCTCGAAGCGGCGGCGGCGGAGCGGGACCACGCCGTTGTCCAGGCGCGAGAGGTCCAGCAGGGTCTCCACCAGCCGCCCCAGGCGTTCGGTCTGCTTCAGGGCCGTCCGCATCGTCTCGGGGTCGGCCTGGGTGACCCCGTCCACGATGTTCTCCAGGACCGCCCGGAGGCCCGCGATGGGGGTGCGCAGCTCGTGGGAGACGTTCGCCACCAGCTCCTTGCGCTGACGGTCCTGCGCCTCCAGCTCGTCGGCCATGAGATTGATCGTGTGGGCGAGGTCGCCCAGCTCGTCCCGGCGGTTCTCGCTGACCCGGCGGGTGTAGTCGCCGCGGGAGATGGACCGCGCCACCGCGTTCATCTCGTCCAGGGGGGCGGTGAGCGAATGCGCGACGAACTGCGTGATCAGGAGTGTGGCGATCATCGAGAACACCGTGATGAAGCGCAGCTCCGTCTTGGTGTGCACGGCGATCATCGACAGACCGGTCGTGATCAGGACCGAGATGACGACGAGCGCGCCGAGCTTCGTCTTGATCGAGAAGGGACGCAGACCGCTCAGCGGTCCCGCGCCCTTGCGTGACCCCGGGTCACCGACTCCGCTCATGACGCCACCAGCCCTCTGTCCCTGTGTGCCTGGGTATGCCCGCGTACGCGGTGCGCCGGCACGGGATCAGGGAGTCGGGGTCTCCAGGGCGTACCCCACGCCGTGCACCGTGCGGATCCGCTCCGCGCCGATCTTCCGTCGCAGCGCCTTGATGTGGCTGTCCACGGTCCGCGTCCCGGACGCGTCCGCCCAGTCCCACACCTCGGCGAGCAACTGTTCGCGCGAGAGTACGGCACGCGGGGTGTTCGCGAGACACACGAGGAGGTCGAACTCGGTGGGCGTGAGGTGCACGTCCTCGCTGCGCACCCGGACGCGGCGCTGCGCGTGGTCGATCTCCAGCTCGCCGAGGCGCAGGATGCCCGAGCGCGGGGTGGTGGCGGCCAGCGCGGCCCGTTCCACCCGGCGCAGCAGGACGTGCACGCGGGCGGCCAGTTCCCGCATGGAGAACGGCTTGGTCATGTAGTCGTCCGCGCCGACGCCGAGCCCGACCAGCATGTCCGTCTCGTCGTCCCGGGCGGTGAGCATCAGCACGGGGACGGGCCGCTGGGCCTGGACGCGCCTGCACACCTCCAGGCCGTCGAAGCCGGGCAGCATGATGTCGAGGATCAGCAGGTCGGGCTGCCACGCCTCCGCGGTGTCGACGGCGGCGGGCCCGTCGGTCGCGGTCTGCACGACGAAACCCTCGGCGCGCAGACGGGCCGCGATGGCGTCGACGATCGTCGGGTCGTCCTCGACCACCAGCACCCGGCGCTGTGCGCCCGGGGTCGCCGTGGTGCCGCTGTGGGTGGTGTGTGTCTGCTCCATCGCCCGCCCCTGTGTTGCTTTCCGGAATCCGTGGGGTGATCCCTTGACTACGCATGGCTGCGCATGACTGCGATTGACGCTTGAATGATCGGCGTCAGGCAAGCAGGGTACGGGCAGTCACCGCACCGCGGCTATCCAGGTCGGACCGCGAGGTGCACCACGTCCGGAACTCCCCGGGCAACCTCGATCTCTTCGGTACGCACCTGTTGGAACCCGGCATTCCGCAAGGTTTCCTCGAATTCCGGAGAAGGCTGCGCCGACCACACGGCCAGCACCCCGCCCGGCCTCAACACCCTTGCACAGCTTGCCAATCCAGCAGGTGAGTACAGGTTTCCGTTGGACTCGGAGACGGTCCAGTCGGGCCCGTTGTCGATGTCCAGGCACAGCGCGTCGAACGTGTCGGATGTCTCATTGACGTACGCCACGAGATCGGCTTCCACGATGGCCGTGCGCGCGTCCCGCAGCGCCCGCGCGGACACCACGGACAACGGGCCCGCCCGGTGCCACTCGATCACGGAGGGTTCGCGTTCGACGACCGTGATCGTTCCCCAGCGGAGGTCCGCGGCCGCGTGTGCGAGCGAGAAGCCGACGCCCAGCCCGCCGATCAGCACACTCGGCCGGGAACGGCCGTCCAGCGCGTCGAGGGCGGCGTCGACCAGCAGCCGTTCCGAGCGGCCGTCCGAGGTGTCCATCAGGAAACAGCCGTTGGCGATGATCTGCAGCAGTTCCCCGTGCCTGCGGAGCACGACCTCCCCGTAGGGGCCCTCGCGCCGGTCGATGACTTCGGGTTCGTCGGTGATGGGCATGCGTCCATCCTTACCCGTGTGCCGCGCGGGGGCCGTCGTTTTTCGGCGGCGGGCGCGGGGCGCGCACGGCTGCCGCCGGGGCGTCGCGGCTGTCGAATCGCTGTGAATCCGGGCGAGGGTGGCGGAGGTCACAGACAGGGGCGTATCGGAGCGTCGAGGGTGGGGCGAAACGGAAGGAGCGCCTCACGTTGGATGGGGAGAACCTGGAGGCCGGGGCGCGGGCGGCCGGGGCCGGGGTGCGGCCGTCGGTGAGCGGGAGCGGGCCCGTCCTCGACGGCATTCCGCGGCAGCCGGGCGCGGTGTCGGCGCGGGTGCCGGACGCGGAACGGGAGTGCGCGGGCCGCGCGGGACCCGTGATCGCCCCGGGTGCGCGCTCGCGGCTCCCACGGCCCTGGCGCCTGCTCCCCACCCCCGTCGGTACGCCCTTCACCTTCTTCTACGCCTGCGTCCTGGTGGTCACCTCGGCCGTGGCCGAGTACGCCGATCCCGCCGTGGTGCACGCGCTCCACCAGGGTTCCAGCACGGACGTGGCCCACCTGGTCCTGGCCCCGGCGCTCGTGCTGTCCGCGAGCGCGCTGTGGGTCGCGGGCGGGGTCGCGTCCCCGTACGCCGTGGCCTTCCTGCTGGTCCTGACCGCGCTGGAGCGCCGGATCGGCGGCCGGCGCACGGCCGCGGTCTTCCTGCTGGGCCATGTCCTCGCCACGCTGGCCACGGAGGTCCCGGTGGGGTTCGCGGTGGTGGCGGGCCACCTTCCCGGCAGCTCCCTCCACCGCCTCGACTACGGCATCAGCTTCGGTGTGGCGGCGTGTGTGGGCGCGTTGGCGGGGCTGCTGACGCCGTGGCTGCGGTGGCCCCTCCTGCTGCTGTTCTCCGGCATGCTGCTGGACGACCTGATCGCCTACACGGACCCGATGACGAACTGGGGGCACGTGCTGTCCCTGGCGATCGGCGTGGCGACCTGGCCACTCGTACGCCACTGGCGACGGACGGACCGGGACCGCCGGGGGGCCGAGGCGGAGGACGGCTGTCGCCCGGATCCGCGCTGACGCCCGTGGCTCCCGGTTCGGGTGAGGCCCCGTCACTCCGGGGCCGTACGAGGGGCCGTCGCGCCGGGGATGGGCGGGCATCCGGCAAGTCCGGGCCGTGCGGGTGTCCGTCGACCTCGGCTCGCGTGCAGGCCCCTGGGGCGAGGCGGGCCCCGTCGCCCCGGCCGGTGCGCCCGCCCGACGACGTGGGACGCCGGGCCCGCGTGGACGAACGGCCATGCGGGAGTCCGTCCCTCCGGCGCCGGCGCCACCTCGCCCCAGGCCCACCCCCCCGCGACCTCCGTTCCACCCCCTTCCCCGCCCCGCTGATCGCCCACAGCGAACGTCTCCTCCCCCGGGGAACATTCCTCGGCTCATGTGCATTGAGTCGGCATAGCTCAACTTGACTGCCGAGGGAGAGATCATGGCTTCGACGTCCGCACCGCTCACCCTGCCCGTGTTGCCGCTCGACGGGGAGGTCGTGCTGCCGGGAATGGTGGTGCCGCTGGACCTCAACGACACGGATGTACGGGCCGCGGTGGAGGCCGCGCAGGCGGCGGCGCGGGCCGAGCCCGGGAAGCCGAAGGTGCTGCTGGTGCCGCGGATCGACGGGGCCTACACGGGCACCGGTGTGCTCGGGACCGTCGAGCAGGTCGGACGGCTGGCCGACGGCGACCCCGGCGCGCTCATCCGCGCGGTGCGCCGGGTGCGGATCGGGGCCGGGACGACCGGGCCCGGCGCCGCCCTGTGGGTCGAGGGCACGAGCATCGACGAGAGCGTGCCGGAGCCGCTGCCCGGCCAGGTCGCCGAACTCGCCAAGGAGTACAAGGCCCTCGCCACCAGCTGGCTGCGCAAGCGCGGCGCCTGGCAGGTCGTGGACCGGGTCCAGGCGATCGACGACGTGTCCGCCCTCGCCGACAACTCCGGATACTCGCCGTTCCTCACCACCGAGCAGAAGATCCAGCTCCTGGAGACCGGCGACCCCGTCGCCCGGCTGAAGCTCGCCACCCAGCAGCTGCGGGACCACCTCGCCGAGCAGGACGTCGCCGAGACCATCGCCAAGGACGTCCAGGAGGGCGTGGAGAAGCAGCAGCGCGAGTTCCTGCTGCGGCGCCAGCTCGAAGCCGTCCGCAAGGAACTGCGGGAACTCAACGGCGAACAGGACGGCGAGGAGTCCGACGACTACCGCGCGCGTGTCGAGGCCGCCGATCTGCCCGAGACCGTACGGGAGGCCGCGCTCAAGGAGGTCGACAAGCTGGAGCGCTCCAGCGACCAGTCCCCCGAGGGCGGATGGATCCGGACCTGGCTCGACACCGTGCTCGAACTCCCCTGGAACGAGCGGACCGAGGACGCGTACGACATCCGGGGCGCCCAGCGGGTGCTCGACGCCGAGCACGCCGGGCTGCAGGACGTGAAGGAGCGCATCACCGAGTACCTGGCCGTCAGGAAGCGGCGTGCCGATCGCGGGCTCGGGGTCGTCGGCGGGCGGCGCGGCGGTGCCGTGCTCGCGCTCGTCGGGCCGCCCGGCGTCGGCAAGACCAGCCTCGGCGAGTCCGTCGCGCACGCGATGGGGCGCAAGTTCGTCCGGGTCGCGCTCGGCGGCGTACGGGACGAGGCGGAGATCCGCGGGCACCGGCGTACGTACGTCGGGGCGCTGCCCGGGCGGATCGTGCGTGCCATCAAGGAGGCCGGGTCCATGAACCCCGTCGTCCTGCTCGACGAGATCGACAAGGTCGGCTCCGACTTCCGGGGCGACCCGGCCGCGGCCCTGCTCGAAGTCCTCGACCCCGCCCAGAACCACACCTTCCGGGACCACTACCTGGAGGTCGAGCTGGACCTGAGCGACGTCGTCTTCCTCGCCACGGCCAACGTGCTGGAGGCGATCCCCGAGGCCCTGCTCGACCGCATGGAGCTGGTCCGGCTGGACGGGTACACGGAGGACGAGAAGGTCGTCATCGCCCGGGACCACCTGCTGCCCCGTCAGCTGGAGCGGGCCGGGCTCGGCGCCGACGAGGTCGTCCTTGACGAGAGCGCGCTGCGCAAGCTCGCCGGCGAGTACACGCGCGAGGCGGGTGTCCGCAACCTGGAGAGGTCCGTGGCGCGGCTGCTGCGCAAGGTCGCGGCCCAGCACGAACTGGGGCGGCGCGAGCTGCCGTTCACGGTCACCGACGGCGATCTGCGCGCCCTCATCGGGCGTCCGCACCACGTGCCCGAGTCGGCCCAGGACCCGGCGGAGCGGCGGACGGCGGTGCCGGGTGTCGCGACCGGGCTCGCGGTCACCGGAGCGGGCGGCGACGTGCTCTACGTCGAGGCGTCCCTCGCCGACCCGGAGACGGGCGCGGCGGGACTGACGCTCACCGGCCAGCTGGGTGACGTGATGAAGGAGTCGGCGCAGATCGCGCTCTCCTTCCTGCGCTCGCACGGCGCGGAACTGGAGCTGCCCGTCGCCGACCTCAAGGACCGGGGCGTGCACATCCACTTCCCGGCGGGCGCGGTCCCCAAGGACGGCCCGAGCGCCGGCATCACCATGACGACGGCCCTCGCCTCGCTGCTGTCCGGGCGGCTGGTCCGCACGGACGTGGCGATGACGGGGGAGGTGTCGCTGACCGGACGGGTGCTGCCCATCGGCGGGGTGAAGCAGAAGCTGCTCGCCGCGCACCGGGCCGGTGTCACCACCGTCATCATCCCGAAGCGGAACGAGGCGGACCTCGACGACGTGCCCGCCGAGGTCCTCGACAAGCTCGACGTCCACGCCGTCACCGACGTCCGGCAGGTCCTGGAGCTGGCGCTCGCCCCGGCGGGGGTGGAGGTGCCGGTGGCGGCGTAGCGGCGGGCCTGAAAAGCCGGGGCGCAGCCCCGGCTTTTCAGGGGCGCGGGGAACTGCGCGACCAGCCCCGCCGGACCCGCGGGCGACCTGGACGGTGTGCCGCCCCGACCTGCGAAATACTGACCCGCAGGTACCGGACATCGGAAAGCGGGAGCGCTGACGTGCACGACGAGGGCGGAAACGGCGACGGCGGCGGTCTCGGGGCCGATGTGCCGGCGGGCGCCATGGACCAGGCGTTCCTGGCGCTGGAGCGGGAGTTGACGGTCCTGCTGCGGCGCGCCCGCGCCAAGTCCGGGGAGATGGCCCGTGCCGTCCACCCCGACCTGGAGTCCGCCGCCTACGGCCTCCTCGCCCGCCTCGACGAGGCCGGCCGGCTGCGCGCCACCGAACTCGCCGCCTACATCGGCGTCGGCAAGGCCACCATGTCCCGTCAACTGCGCGCCCTGGAACACCTCGGCCTGATCGCCCGCGAACCCGACCCCGCCGACGGCCGCGCCTGGCTCGTCCACCTCACGGAGGAGGGCCGGGCCCGGTTCCGTGCCGTCCGGGACGCCCGCCGGGTCGCCTACGTACGGCAGCTCGCGGGCTGGGACCGGGACGAGGTGGCCCAACTGGCCCATCTTCTGCACCAGTTGAACCGCGGCGTGGAGGGCTGAGCGGCGCGGGCCGCCCTCACTCCCGCACGAACACCACGCTCGCGTCGTCGTGCCGCTTGGCGCGGCCCAGGAACGCGCGGTCCACATCGGTGGATTCGAGTTCCCGCACCCGCCGCACCAGACCGTGCGCCCCCACCTTGCGGACCAGGGTGAGGCAGGCCGTCCAGTCGCCCTCGCGGAACGTCTCCACCCAGCGGCTCGCCCCGTCCGTCAGGGCGAGGAGCGACCGCACCTCCGCCCGGGGGACGGCCCCCGTCACCGCCCGGGCCGCCACCGCCGGATCGGCGGCCGCCGTCCAGAAGCCGCCCTCACGGTTGCGCACGGTCGAGTCGACGATCGCGGCCGTGGCCCGGGCGGCCGGGGGCAGCAGGGACAGCCGGTCGTCCAGGACGGCCGTCACCGTGCCGTCCGTCCGTTCGAGCAGCAGGGCGGAGTCCGACAGCACCAGGTACTCCACGGCCGTCGGCGACCAGCGGGCCAGGGCCACTGTGGCCTGTGGTGTGCGTGGGTGAGAAAGGTCACAGGTTTGGACGTGGGCCCGGGCGGTACGGGAGATGGCCTGTGAGAGCACGTCGGACAAGGGCGAATCCCGCTCCGAAACGGACAGTTCGGTCAGGGTGCCGCCGAGGCGGGAAGTGAACCATGCGACCGAATGTCGACAGCCGAAGTCGTCGGGCGGTGGCGTCACGCCGTCCAGCACGACGAGGGCGCCGCCCTGTCCCCCCGCGGGCAGGGCCACCGACGCGAAGTCCTCGTTGGGGCGGAGGGGGTCGCCGGGCTCCGAGACCAGTTCGGTGCGCATTCGGCCAGTCTGCACGAGCCCGTCACGGGATTCGTGGGAGGCCGGCCACGGTCGCCGCACGACCCGGACCCTCCCCGGGGACCGCCGGGTTTGGCATGGAATGATCGTGAGCGGTGAAGCGCGGCGGCGAATACTGTCAAAGCGCGTCGCCGACGTCCAACCGGCCCGACGTGCGGGGCATCGCCGCGAGCCGGGGGAACTTGCTCGCCAACTCCCCGGCGATGTTCACTCCTTCGGGTGGCGGGACGGATGATGCGGGACCGCTGCCCACCGGCACTGGGAGGGTCGGGAGCCGTACCGGGGGGACGGCCGTATTTGACGAGTTGACGGATCGTCACCCGGGCCCATGGGTACACGAGTCAGGAATGCGAGCACCGGTGCAGAAGACGCGGCCTCGGCGCGCAGACAAGCAGGCAGCCTCCAAGGCCCCCGCGGCCTCCCCGAACCAGCAGGGGACGGCGCAGGCCCCGGCCGTCGGCACCGGGCGGAAGGCTCACGTACGCAACCGGCTCATCGTCGCCGTGGCCGTCGTGGCCGCCGCCATAGCGGGTGCCGGGGCGCCCTCCGTCCTCGCCGCCTCGGAGCAACTGCACGACACCCAGAGCCTGGTCACCCTCGCCGGGCAGACCCAGGAGACGCTCACCCTGGCGCACGCGCTCGCCGACGAGCGCGACGAGGTCACCGCGTACATCGCCGCCGGACGGCCCGCGTCGGCCGAGCCCAGCAAGCAGCGCAGCGACCGCGTCGACACCCAGGTCGCCGAGCTGCGCGCCGACACCGGCGGCTCCGCCGCGCTGCGGGAGACGGTCGAGAGCGCCGAGTCCATCGCCGCCGTACGGCAGGCGGCGCTCACCGGCAAGAGCAGCGCGCTCGAAGCGCACACGGCGTACACCGCCGTCGTGGGCGAACTCCACGCCCTCGCCGAGGAGCTGGCCGAGCGGCTGCCGCCCCGCGCCGGCGGCGGCGCCCACGCGCTCGCCGAACTCGACACCGCCGTCCAGCAGGCCGCCGCCGCCCGCGGACTGCTCGTCGCCGCGCTCAGCGTCCCGAAGACCACCGAGACGGTCATCGACCCCACCACCGGGCTGCCCACCACCACGACCGGTGTCTCCGCCGCCGACGAGAAGCAGCGCGACGCCCTCACCGCCGCCGCCCAGCAGGCCCGTGTCCGCTCCGACGCGGCCCTCGCCCAGTTCCGCGAGACCGCGCCCGCGGCCGGCCGCTCCTCGTACGACGCCACGGTCACCGGCCCCGAGGCCGCCGCCGCCGACACGTACCTGGCCGACCTCACCGACCAGCCCACGCTCTCCGCCCGCGAGGCGGGCACCGGCGTCAAGAAGGTCGACGCGGCGCTCTCCGCCCGCGTGGACCTGATGCGCGGCGCCGAGTCCTCCCTGTACGACCGGCGCACCAAGGACCTCGCCCAGCTGCGCGACGAGGACGTCACCGCGCTGGAGATCCGGGTCGCCGTGCTCGGCGCCCTGATGCTCCTCGCCGTCGGCGTCGCCACCGGCATGGCCCGCTCCCTCACCCGCCCGCTCGCCGTGCTGCGCATCGGCTCCGCCCGGGTCGCCAAGGACCCGGCGACCGAGGAACCGGTCAAGTTCACGGGACGCAACGACGAGTTCGCCCAGGTCGTACGCTCCGTCAACGCGCTCCACGCGCACGCCGTCGCCCTGCACGAGCGGCTCGCGCCCCTGGAGGGCGACCGCAAGCACCTCATCGGCCAGCGCCAGACGATGGCCGACGACCGTGACCGGCTGCGCGCCGAACTCGCCGACGCCACCGCGCACCTGACGAAGGTCCGGCACAGCGTCCACGCGACCTTCGTCAACCTCGCGCTGCGCTCCCTCGGCCTCGTCGAACGGCAGCTCGCCGTCATCGAGTCGCTGGAGGAGCGCGAGCAGGACCCCGACCGGCTCGCCACGCTGTTCAAACTCGACCACTTCGCGACCGTCATGCGCCGCCACAGCGAGAACCTCCTCGTCCTCGCCGGTCACGAGCACGTCCAGCACCACGCCGGCCCCGTCCCGCTCGTCGACGTCGTCCGCGCCGCGGTCAGCGAGATCGAGCGCTACGACCGCGTCCGCATCGGCGCGCTGCCGCCGGGCGCGCACGTCGCCGGGTTCGCCGCCGACGACCTCAGCCACCTCGTCGCCGAACTCCTGGAGAACGGCACCTCGTTCTCGCCGCCGGAGACGACCGTCGAGGTCTCGGGCCGGACCACGGGGGACGGCGAGATCACGCTCTCCGTCCAGGACGGCGGCATCGGCGTCGCCCCCGACCGGCTCGCCCGGCTCAACTCCCGCCTCGGCGACTTCGACCCCGAGGCGCCCTACGAGCAGGAGGACGGCCAGGGTCTCGGACTCGGCCTGTACGTCGTCGCCCGCCTCGCCCACCGGCTCGGCACGCCCGTACGGCTCCAGCCGCACGGCTCGGGCGGCACCCTCGCGCTCGTCGTCCTGCCCAAGGCGCTGCTGGCCCCCACGCCCGCCGTGCCCGTGGGAACCCCGGCCTCGCTCACGCCCTCGCTCTCCCTGCCGGGTGCCGAGGCAGAGGCCAACGCGAACGTCCTGCCCGGCCGTTCGGTCGCCGTACGCCAGCCCGAGGGCGACGGCGACCCGCTGATCGAGGCGGCCGAGCGGGCGCTGCTGGCGAGGGAGGCCGTGGGGACGGCCGCCGAAGCCGCCGAGACCACCGGGAACGTCGTACCGGAAGACGACGAACCCGGCGCCGGCCCTCTGACCGGGGCCGAGTCCGTGTCCGAGACGACGATGGAGCTCTTCGCTCCGGTGACCCCGGGGAAGGGCACCGGCGAGGAGAGCGACGACCCCGTCGCCGCCGACGGCACCGACGCCGACGATCCGGACACGATCGAACCCGACACCCACGAGCGAGCCGCCGACGAAGGGAACGCGGCGCGCGCGACGGAGGTGTCACGGGCCGGGACGGAGGGGCCGGGGAACGAGGAGACCCCGCGCCTCACCGACAAGGGTCTGCCCAAGCGCACACCCAGGATCACCGCGCCCACGCCCACGGCACCCCCGCCTCGCGCCGGGGGTGTGAACGCCGACGAGCTGCGCCGTCGGCTCGGCGGGTTCCACCAGGGTGCCAAGGAGGGGCGCCGCGACGTCGAGGCGGAGATCGCCGAGCAGTCGGGCGAGACGCGGATGCCCGCGGCCGTCGAGTACCGGACAGAGGCAGTTGACACCACGGGGGGCACTTCCGAGGAGGAAAGCAGTTGACCGCGCCCATGACCTTCGGACTGAGCAGTGAAGCCCGCAACCTGCACTGGCTCCTGACCAACCTCGTCGAGGAGGTGCCGGGACTGCTGTCGGTCGCGGTGGTCTCCTCCGACGGCCTGCTGCTGCTCTCCTCCGACCCCGGCAGGGTCGCCGAGGCCCGCCGGGCGCCGCAGGAGCGGACCCAGGGCCCCCGGGGCTCCGCCGCCGACCTGGCCACCATCGTCTCCGGCATCGGCAGCCTCACCATCGGCGCCGCCAAACTGATGGAGTCCGGCGCGGTCAAGCAGACGATGGTCGCGATGGACGCCGGCAGCCTCTTCGTGATGTCGATCAGCGACGGCTCGCTGCTCGGCGTGCACGGCGCCCCCGACTGCGACATGAGCGTGGTGGCGTACCACATGGCGCTCTTCGTGGGCCGCGCCGGCCACGTCCTCACCCCGGAACTCCGCAGCGAACTCCGCAAGTCCCTGGAGGCCGAGGGGGCCGGGAGCCCGCGATGACCGGCGGCCAGAGCCAGGGACCGGCGCACGGGCCGGGCCACAGAAGGAACAGGACGCGCGCCCACGAACCCGGCAAGCCGAAGCGGCCGGGCCCGCCGAAGGGCGCGAGGAAGCAGTCCGTGAAGCTCCCCGTGCGGGGCGGCGACCGCAAACCCGCCCGCGTACGCCCCTACTCGCTCACCGGCGGCCGTACCCGCTTCGGCCACGTCCTGCTCGTGGAGACGTTCGTCGCCGTCCTCGAAGCCCCGGCCGGGGGACCCGCCCACCTGCCGGGCGGCGGGGCAGGTTCACCCCAGCCCAAGGTGATGCCCGAGATGCGGGCCATCGTCGAACTCTGCCGCCGCATGCGGACGGTGGCGGAGATCTCCGCGCTGCTGAAGATGCCGCTCGGTGTGGTCCGCGTCCTCCTCAGCGATCTCGCGGACCAGGGAAAGATCCGTGTGTACGGAACAGGTCACGGCCCGGGACAGCCGGACCGCGCTCTGCTGGAAAGGGTGCTGAGTGGACTCCGCCGTCTCTGACGCCGCCTCGGCCGGCGTCACCCCCGACGCCCCGGCCGGCGTCACCCCGGGCGCCGACGACGACGCCCCCCGCGTCGAGGTCGACGCCGACGCCTTCCGTGTCGACGCCGACGCCGTGCGCGCCGGGCTCGGCGCACCCGGCGTCGATGTGGACACGCCCCCGCCCGGGGGCTACGCCCGCGCCGCGTCCCGCGGTCTCGACCGGCTCGCCGACACCGTGGCGAGCGAAGCCGGGCCCGAGACCGAGGAAGAGCTGAAACCCTGGCAGTCCGACCTCAGCCGGGCCCCCATCGCCACGAAGATCGTGGTGGCGGGCGGCTTCGGCGTCGGCAAGACCACCTTCGTCGGCGCGGTCTCCGAGATCACCCCGCTGCGCACCGAGGCGCTGATGACCGAGGCCAGCGCCGGCACGGACGACCTCTCCGCGACACCGGACAAGCTCACCACCACCGTGGCCATGGACTACGGCCGTATCACCCTCGACGACGACCTCGTCCTCTACCTGTTCGGCACGCCCGGCCAGGAGCGGTTCTGGTTCATGTGGGACGACATGGTGCGCGGCGCGATCGGCGCCGTCGTCCTCGCCGACACCCGCCGCCTCGACGACTGCTTCCCCGCGCTCGACTACTTCGAGAGCAGCGGGCTGCCCTACGTCGTCGCGGTCAACGTCTTCGACGGCAGTGTGCGGTACGAACCCGAGGACGTCCGGGAGGCGTTGACCGTGCCCGCGCACGTACCTGTAATGATCATGGACGCACGCAAGCGGGCCTCCGCGATGGAGACCCTGCTGGCGCTGTGCGGGCACGCGATATCCCTCAGCCCCGAGTAGTCCCTCCCGCACGGGAGCGGCACACGGGACGCCACGGACGAACCAGGAGACCTGTCCGGATGCGGAAGATTCTCGTCGTCGGAGCCGGCCAGTCCGGGCTGCACCTGGCCCTCGGCCTCCAGTCGCACGGGTACGAGGTCACCCTGATGTCCAACCGGACCCCCGACGAGATACGCGCCGGCCGGATCATGTCCACGCAGTGCATGTTCGACTCGGCGCTGCGCCACGAGCGCGACCTCGGCCTGAACTTCTGGGAGGCCCAGGCCCCGAGGATCGAGGGCGTCGGTGTCTCCGTCGCCGGGCCGGACGGTGAGCGCGCCGTCGACTGGGTCGGCCGGCTGCGCGGGTACGCGCAGGCCGTCGACCAGCGGGTCAAGATCGCCGGCTGGCTGGAGACCTTCGCCCGGCGCGGCGGTCAGCTGGTCGTCCACGGCGCCGCGGTCTCCGACCTCGACTGGTTCTCCCGCGTCTACGACCTCGTGCTCGTCACCGCCGGCAAGGGCGAACTGGTGCGGATGTTCGCCCGCGACGCCGCCCGCTCGCCCCACACCGAGCCGCAGCGCTCGCTCGCCGCCGTGTACGTGCACGGCCTGCGCCCGCGCCCCGAGCACCCGGAGCTCGACGCGGCCCGGTGCAACCTGGTGCCCGGCCTCGGCGAACTCGTCGTCCAGCCGGTCCTCACCACCTCCGGCCGGGCCGACGCCCTGTTCTGGCTGGGCCTGCCCGGAGGTCCGCTCGACGTCTTCGACGGCGTCCGCGGCGCCGAGGAGCAACTCGCCCTGACCCTCGACCTGATGAAGCGGTACGTCCCCTGGGAGTACGCGCGGGCCACCGGGGCCGAGGTGACCGACGCGGGAGCGGCCCTGACCGGCCGCTACACCCCCGTCGTCCGGAACCCGGTCGCACGGCTGCCCGGCGGCGTCCCGGTGCTGGGCGCCGGGGACGTCGTCGTGGCCAACGACCCGCTGACCGGCCAGGGCGCGAACGCGGCGACCAAGTGCGCGGCCGTCTACCTCGCGGCGATCCTCGACCACGGGGACGGGGAGTTCGACGAGGCGTGGATGCGGCGGACGTTCGAGCGCTTCTGGCAGGTCGCGGGGCCGGCCACCAAGTGGACCAACACCATGCTGGCGCCGCCGGCCGGGCACGTGCTGGAGCTGGTGGACGCGGCCGAGGGGCTGCCGGTGGTGGCGGATCGTTTCGCCAATGGGTTCGACGATCCGGCGGACTTCGAGGGGTACTTCTACGAGGCGGAGAAGACCCGGGCGTATCTCTCCGAGGTCTCCGGCGGGTAGCCGCCTCCCCGCGCGCCCGTCCTAGAGGGGCGGGAGCTTCGGGGCTTCGGCGCCGGCTGTCCGCTCCGACTTCCTGAGACCGTCCAGCTGGGCCGGGGTGAGGGAGGCGAGGAGTTCCTCGATCTCGTCCAGGCGGTCGGACGCGGTGCCGTGCTCCCTGCTCTGCCGCTCGGCGAGGGTGAGCTGACGGTCGAGGGCCACGCGGGCCCTGCGGGCGAGGGCGGCGGTGTCCTGTTCGCCGCGGGCCAGCCGCTCGACGGTCCCGGCGCGCTCCCGGGCCACCTGCCCGATCACATGCCCCTGCTCCAGGGCCCGCCGCGGGTCACCGGTCATCAGCAGACGTACGTACGGGGAGAGCGCGGTGCTGCTGTTCTGGTACTGCTGCCGGGCCAGCCGGCCGGCCGCGCCCCGGCTGTCGTACAGGGCCAGCCGGGCCCTCGCGAGCCGCCGGTCGAGGCCCGCGACCACGGCCCGCTGCCTCGCCAGCTCGCGGTCGGTCGCGGTGTACGCCTCGGCGGCCTCCTCCGACTCCCGGTACAGGCGCCGCAGATCGGTGAGGAGATCGGCGACCGGGCGCTCGCCGGGCGGTTCCGGCGCCGTCGCGACCGGAGCGGGGGCGGCGGCGAGGAGGGCGCCGGCCGTGAACACCGTCACCGTCGCCGTACCGACCAGACGCAGCAGCCTTGCTGACATGTCGTCACCTCCCGTGCGCGGGTGGGCCGTCCACCTCGCACCGGCAGGATGGGAGGAGCCGGGGGAGGGCGCGCGCCGGGTGGACCGTTCGCCGCCCGGGTGTCACTCGTCGGTGGGGCCGGGGCGCGCGGGCGGCGTGGCGGACGGCCGCGCCGGGGAGCCCGGCCTCGACCAGGGCCATCGGGGGCGGCGGCTCGGGTCGGCGTCGGGGGCGTACTCGTACTTCCACAGCTGGTGCACGAAGCCGCCCCGGCCGGCGTCGACCCGGCGGTAGACCAGCACGGTCGGCGGGCCGCCCGCCGCGTCCGGGACCGGAACCCGGTACGTCTTCGGGGGGTGCCCGGTGATGCCGAGCAGCACGGGCAGGACGCGCCCGTCCAGGGGGCCGCCCACGAAGGGGGTGTCTTGGCTCTTCACCGGACCAGTGTCACAGCAGGTGGGCCGCGTCGCCGACGACGGGCAGGACACGGCGGGCCAGCGCGCCGACCGCGCCCGCGGAGGTCTCGACGGACAGGGCCCGCCGGACGGCGGCGGCGGTCTGGGGGTCGCGGCCGGCGGTCGCGGTGAGGCAGGCGACGAACTGCTCCACGAGCCAGTCGCGGAGTTCGCCGACGTCCGGCTGTTTGCCCTCGTCGAGCCAGATGAGGGAGGCGGCCTCCACGGACGTGATCCACATCCGGACGGTCATCCGCAGCCGCAGGCCCGGCTCGGCCACCTCCAGATGCCGCAGGATGTGCTCGGCGGCGGCGCGCCGGACCCCGTCCACGATGGCCGTGGCCCGGGAGGTCTCCACGACACTGCCGCCCTGCAGGAGGGCGCTGAATCCGGTGGCGTGCCCGTCCACGAAGGTCAGGTAGCGGTCGAGAGCGCGGGCCAGGCGGCTGGTGAGGGGGCCCTCGGCGGGCTCGTCGAAGCAGTGCTCCAGCTCCTCGGCGGCCGACCGCAGGGCCGCCTCGTAGAGCTGCTGCTTGCCGCCGGGGAAGTAGCGGTAGACGAGGGGGCGGGAGACACCGGCCGCCTCCGCGACGTCGTCGAGGGAGACGTCCTCCGGGGCGTGGTGCGCGAACAGCTCCAGCGCGGCGTCCAGCAGCTGGCTGCGCCGCTCTTCCACGCTGAGCCGACGGTACGCGCGGGTGGGGGCCTCGGACGTCATACCTCGCAGGGTAGTCGGGGGTGCGGGGGGTGCCGTGCGGTTCGCGTCAGGGGGTGGGGGTGCGGGTTCGTCGGCGGGTGCGGGTGGGTGGGGCTTCTCGCGCAGTTCCCCGCGCCCCTGAAAAGCAGGGGCTGCGCCCACTGCTTCTCAGGCCCGCAGCGCCGGTGGCTTTCAGGCCCGCAGGGCCTGGGCTCTTAGGGGCGCGGGGAACTGCGCGACCAGCCCCCACGCACCCGCACCCGCTCACGCACCGAAACCCCCCACCCCCTACCGCGCCCGTCCGGAAACGCTCACGCCAACAACCCCGACGACCGCCACATCCGCCGCCCCACCCCCTGGAGCACCCCGATGTCGTCCAGGAAGTCCGTCAGCTTCTTCGCCCCGGTCTGCATGATGTCCCGCCGATGCGCACTCGCCCGCACCTGCGCGAGCGCCACCCGCCGGTCGAGGCCGACGTTCGTGTAGACCTCGGGGTTGATGAACGCCACCGCGAAGACGCGGGCGAACTCCCCGGAGGTGACCCGCGTGAAGCTCCGGGACAGCCGCGGAGCGGTCACCATCTGGCGCCGCAGCTCCTCGCGGGCGTAGCGCACGTGCCGGGCCTCCTCGACGACATGGATCCGGGTGACGCCCCGCACGAGCGGCTGGACGCGCTCGTCCGGGAAGGTCAGCCGCTGCATCCAGTCGAGGATCTCCTCACCGAGGAGCGTGGAGGTGAACGACCCCGGGGTCGTCGAGATCGTCTTGAACAGGCGCCCCAGATTGTGGTGCAGCCGGCTCACCGGGTAGTAGGGGGTGCCCCCCTTGCTGATCAGCCGGGCGAACATCTTCGAGTGCCGGCACTCGTCCTCGATCTCCGTCAGCGCGTACCGCACGTGCGCGCTGGTCGCCGCCTTGTCGTAGATGTGCCGGACGAGCAGCTGCATGAGGATGATCTCGAACCAGATGCCGAGGGAGGCCAGCGCCGCCGCCTCGTGCTGGGACAGCGCGATCCGCTGCTCCTCGGACATCCTCCGCCACATCGGCGTGTCGTACAGGGACACCAGCTCCGGCGGCCAGAACCACTTCCCCTCCTCGAAGGGGGCGTCCCAGTCCAGCTCCTTGTCCGGGTCGAAGGAGTGCTTCGCGGAGGACACCAGCAGCCGCTCGGCCACCTGTTCCCGGTCCTTGAGGAGCCCGAGCGCGTCGCGCAGCACCTCCGCCTCCGACACCGGGTTCGTCGTGTTCACCGAGGGCACCGTGGTCATGGCTGTCGCAGCTCCTCGCAGGGAAGTCCGTGCCGTTACCGGCGGTCATCGCTTATGAGACTACTTGTCAGCAAGGCCGTCAATCCTTTGCGCGCCACTTGTCGACGGCCGACGGACCGAACGGCCGGTTCCCCGCCGGGACGGCGGGTGCAGTAGCGTGCTGGCGTGTCCATGCCTCCACCGCACCCCCAGCAGCAGCCCCAGCCGTACGGTCAGCAGCCCCAGCACCCCGGCCCGTACGGACAGCCGTACCCGCCGCAGCAGCAGCCGCAGCCCTATGGTCAGCAGCCGTACGGCCAGCCGTATCCGCCGCAGCAGCCCGGTCAGCCGCAGCCCCAGGGATGGCAGCCCCCGCCGCCGCCGAAGAGCCGGGTGGGTCTCGTCCTCGGGATCGTCGGCGGGGTCGTGGCGCTCACGGTGGTCGTCGCGGTGGGGCTGTGGGTCGTCGGTACGCAGAGCACGAGCGGGTTCCCCGAGGCCGAGTACAAGCTGGCGCTGCCGAAGACCGTGCTGGACGACGAGTACAAGCTCGCCCGGGACCTGTCCGACTCCTCGGGCAAGCAGGTGGCCGACGAGGCGGAGGGCGCCTGGGACGCCCGGGACGTCAAGGCCGCCGTCGGGCAGTACACCGCGGCGGACGGCTCCCAGGGCGCCCTGGTCGTCTCGGGCATGTACGGCCGGTTCAAGAACACCGACGCCGCCCGCGACAACATGCTGAAGGGCGCGGCCGAGGTCGACTCGATCACGGTCGCCGTGCAGCCCCAGGACTTCACCCCCGGCGACTCGGGCCTCACCGTCAGCTGCCAGGTGGTCACCCAGAAGCAGGCCGGCAGCGAGATCACGTACCCGATGTGCGCCTGGGCCGACGGCAACACCGGCGCCTCCGTCGCGGAACTTGGCGCGGCGAGCGTCGGCCAGGACCCCTCGAAGGTGGA
Organism: Streptomyces sp. VNUA24; assembly: GCF_029167005.1. Lineage (NCBI taxonomy): Bacteria > Bacillati > Actinomycetota > Actinomycetes > Kitasatosporales > Streptomycetaceae > Streptomyces > Streptomyces sp. VNUA24. The sequence goes on along the minus strand of NZ_CP119143.1, from coordinate 4,066,178 downwards.
CGTCGAAGCATTCGCGGAGCGGACCCTCGACGTCCGCTCCGAGATCCGGCAGCGGATCAGCTGACGCGGCGGATCAGCTGACGGCGGCGTCCGGCAGGAGCGGCGCCGCCGGTCCGGCCGGGAACGGCGTGCGCAGGGTGAACGCGTACGGCGTGGGGCCGTGGGCCCGGAGGTGGAGGAGCCGTTCCTCCGCCTCGGCCACGGTGGGTCGGTGACCGGCGGGCACCCACCACAGGGTGGCCATCGCCTCGGCCACCTGCTCGAACCACTCCCGCCTGCGGGCCAGCAGCTCCCGGTGCCGTCCCTGGTACATGAAGGCGGTGAGGGTGTCGGCGTCCTCCCACACGGACATGTTGACGATCAGCCACTCGTCACCGAGAACGGGGACGTCCGTGGCGTTGCCGGAGTCGCTCTGCAGGCGCCAGACGAAGCCGGCGGAGGAGTCGGCGACCGCGTTCACGGGATCGAGCCCGTCCACGAAGTCCTTCAACCGCGGTGAGTCCAGCGGGGCTTTGAGGCGGGCGATGTTGACCTGGGCGAGTTCGTACGCGGCGGTGGTCATGCCCGCACGATAGGTGGGGCGACTTCCCCCGTCCCACCCGTTTTCGCCGTCGTCAGCCGTCGTCAGCCGTCGTCAGCCGTCGTCAGCCGTCGTCAGCCGTCGTCAGCCGGAGCCCCCGAGCACCGCCCGCATCACCTCCCGCGCGATCGGCGCCGCGTCCCCGCCCCCGCTGATCTCCCCCCGTACCGCCTCCGCGTCCTCCACCACCACCGCCACCGCCACCTCGGGTTCGGGCGCGCCGTCGGACTGGGCCCAGCCGACGAACCAGGCGAAGGGGGTCCCGGAGTTGCCGATGCCGTGCTGGGCGGTGCCGGTCTTGCCGCCGACGGTGGCCCGGCGCAGGGCGGCGTTGGCGCCGGTGCCGTCCTCGACGACGCCCCGCATGAGGTCGCGCAACTGCCGCGCGGTGCCCGGACCCATCGCGCGCCGGAGGGTGCGCGGGCCCGCGCCGGCGACCGTGCGCCCGTCCGCCGTGGTGGTGCGCTCCACCAGGTACGGCGACGGCACCGAACCCCCGTTGGCGACGGCCGCCGTGACCAGGGCCATCTGCAGAGGGGTGGCCCGGGTGTCGTACTGCCCGATGGAGGAGAGCGCGAGCTGGGCCCGGTCCATCTCGGTGTCGAAGGTGCTGGGCGCGACCCGGAACGGGATGCGCGGGCCCGCGTCGTCGAAGCCGAACGCACGTGCCGTGTCCGTCATGGAGCCGAGGCCGACGTCCACGCCCAGCTTCGCGAAGACCGTGTTGCAGGACCACTCGAAGGCGTAGCGCAGGGAGGCGTTCTCGCAGCCCTCGACCTCGTTGGAGAGGGACGTCCTGGTGCCCGGCAGGGTGTACGGGGCGGGGGAGCGGGTGGGCGCGTCGACGTCCGTGACCACCCCGGCGTCCAGCGCGGCGGCGGCCGTCACCACCTTGAACGTCGAACCGGGCGGATAGGTCTGCCGCACCGCCCGGTTGAGCATCGGCCTGCTCGCGTCCCCGTTGAGCCGTGTCCACGCCGCGGTCACCTCGGGGCCGTTGCCGGAGAGCACGGCGGGGTCGTACGAGGGGCGTGAGACCAGCGCCAGGACGCGCCCGGTGGCCGGTTCGAGCGCGACGACCGCGCCCCGGCGCGCGCCGAGCCCGAGGTAGGCCGCGCGTTGGGCCGCGTCCCGCAGGGTGGTGACGACCTCGCCGCCGGCGTTCTGGTCGCGGGTGATGTCGTTCCACAGGGGGAGGAAGGAGAGCAGCGGGTCGCTGCCGTCCAGGAGGGAGTCCTCCGCGTCCTCCAGGAAGGTCGTGCCGTACACCTGCGAGGCGAAGCCCGTGACCGGCGCGTACAACGGGCCGTCCCTGTAGGTCCGTTCGAAGCGGAGCTGCTCGCCCGTGTCCTTCGAGCCGGTGACCGGGCGTCCCTCGACCACGATGTTCCCGCGCGGCTGGCTCCATCGGGCGATCACCGGGCGGCGGTTGGCGGGACTGTCGTCGTAGGCCCGGGACTGGAAGACCTGGACGCGGGTGGCGTTGACGAGGAGCGCGACCAGCAGCAGGGCGCAGAGGGCGGCGGCGCGGCGGATGCAGGTGGTCATGCGCCGAGGACCTCCGGGCCGGTGTTCGGGCCCGCGGGGACGGGCATGGTGCCGGCCTGCCGCCTGGCCGAGTCGCTCATCCGGATCAGCAGGGCCACGATGATCCAGTTGGTGACGACGGAGGAGCCGCCCTGGGCGAGGAAGGGCATCGGCATGCCGGTGAGGGGGATGAGGCCGGTGACACCGCCCGCGATCACGAAGACCTGCAACGCGATGATCGAGGCGAGACCGCTGGCCAGGAGACGGCCGAAGGGGTCGCGCAGGGCGAGGCCGGTGCGGAAGCCGCGCTCCACCAGCAGCGCGTAGAGCAGGAAGATCGCGGCGAGACCGGCCAGCCCCAGTTCCTCGCCCGCGGTGGCCAGGATGAAGTCGGACTTGGCGGCGAACCCGATCAGGACGGAGTGGCCGAGGCCGAGTCCGGTGCCGAGCACCCCGCCCGCCGCGAACGAGAAGAGGGACTGGGCGAGCTGGCCCGGACCCTGACCCGCCTCGATCGACGCGAAGGGGTGCAGCCAGTCCTCGACCCGGCTGTGCACATGCGGTTCGAGCCAGCCGACGGCCACCGCGCCCACGCAGGCCAGCAGCAGCCCCACCGCGATCCAGCCGGTGCGGCCCGTGGCCACGTACAGCATGATCACGAACAGTCCGAAGAACAGGAGTGAGGTGCCCAGGTCCCGTTCCAGGACCAGGACGCCGACGCTCAGCAGCCAGATGGTGACGATCGGGCCGAGGACCCGCCCGGTGGGCAGTTGGAGGCGCTTGAAACGCCAGATCCGGCGCCCGGCGTACGCCAGCGCGTTGCGGTTGGCCGCGAGATAGCCGGCGAAGAACAGGGCGAGCAGCACCTTCGCGAACTCGCCCGGCTGGAGGGAGAACCCGGCCAGCCGCACCCAGATCCGGGCCCCGTTGACCGGCGGGAAGAGGATCGGCAGCGCCAGCAGGGCGAGCGCGGCCACCACCGAGACGTACGCGTACCGCGCCAGCACGCGGTGGTCGCGCAGCAGGGCCACGACCGTGATGAACAGCGCCATCCCGAGCGTCGACCAGTTCAGCTGCGCGGGCGCCGCCTGGTCGGCCGGGGTCTCCAGGTCGAGCCGGTGGATCAGCACCAGGCCCAGGCCGTTGAGGAGCACCGCGATCGGCAGCAGCAGCGGATCGGCGTACGGCGCCCGCAGCCGCACCGCCAGATGGGTCAGCAGCGCGAGCACGCCGAGCCCGGCGCCGTAGTCGCCGGCGCCGGGCGGGACGGTGCCGTTCTTCGCCAGACCGACGGCGCAGTAGCCGGACACGGAGAGCAGGACGGCCACGACGGTGAGGGCGAACTCGACGCCTCGGCGCCGGAGCGGGCGTACGGCGGGCGGGGACGGGTCCGAGGGACCCGCCGCCAGGGTCGTTCCGGCCTTGGTGGTCATGCCCGGAACTTACCTAAATGAGATGTCTTGCGGGTCTTGTCGCTCAGGCGCACGTGCGTGGCGTTTTGAAGGCGTCGATGTAGTGGGCCGATCCCCAGGCCCAGGTGCCGTCGACCAGCAGGTACCACTGCCGGGTGCCGCCGACGCTCTGGCCGTCGGCCCGGCAGTAGATCTTGACGATCTCGCCGTGGCGGGCGACCCGGACGACCGCGCCGCCGCGGGTCGGCGCGCTGCGCAGGATCAGGCCGGTACGGGCGACGACCTCGCCCTGGACGATCTGCTTGCTCTCGCGGGGGTCCTCCTGTCCGGCACCGGCGGCGGGAGTCGTGGCCGCGAACGCCACGAGAGCGCCACCGGCAGCCGCTATACCGAACCGCATGAGCAGAATCCGCAGGGACATCTGATGCTCCTCCAGGAAAACGGGGCGAATCTGACTATCCGCCACGCTAGGAGGAGGTCGGGCGGGGCGCCTTTCGCGATGGGCCATCGGAGAAACGACGCTCTCGGGGGAGCGGGGCCAAGTCGCCGCGCACGGCGGCCCCGCGGGCCCTGCCCGGGCAGGGGTGCGGCCCCGTCCCTCAGGGGAGCGGGGTCCTCCGTCCTTTGGGGCGTCGGGACCTTCGTCCTTCAGGGGCGTGGGGACCCCCGTCCTTCAGGCGCGCGAGGACCCCCGTCCTTCAGGCGCGCGGGGATCGCGCGGTCAGTCCCCGTCGGCCGGCAGTCGCAGAACCGCCGAAGCGCCCCCGTCCGCCGCGTTCTCGAACCGCAGCCGTGCTCCGAGCACCTCCGCCTGCCCCACCGCGATCGTCAGCCCCAGCCCATGTCCCTTGCGGGAACCCTCCGTACGGAACCGCTGCGGCCCCTCGGTCACCAGATACTCCGGAAACCCGTCCCCGTGGTCCCGCACGGTCACCACGGCCCCCTCGGCCGTCGCCTCCACCGTCACCACCACCGGAGGCCGCCCGTGCTTGTGCGCGTTGGCCACGAGATTGCCCAGCACCCGCTCCAGCCGTCGCCGGTCCGTCTCCACGCACGCGTCCTCCACGACCCGGACCTCGGTGTCGCCGCCGGCGTGCGCGGCCACCCGCCCGGCCAGCACCCCGAGGCGGATCGCGTCCACGTCCAGCCGCTCGCCGCCCGCGTCCAGCCGCGAGATCTCCAGCAGGTCCTCGGTGAGCGTCCGCAGCGCGGCGACCCGGTCGCGCACCAGCTCCGTCGGCCGCCCCGGCGGCAGCAGTTCGGCCGCCGCGTGCAGCCCGGTCAGCGGCGTCCGCAGCTCGTGCGCGACATCCGCGGTGAACCGCTGCTCGCCGACCAGCTTGCGCTGCAGCGTGGACGCCATGGTGTCCAGCGCGGCGGCCACGGCGGCCACCTCGTCCCGGTACCGCGACGGGTCCGTCGTACGGGGGTCGTCGACCCGGGCGTCGAGGTCGCCCGCGCTGATCCGCCGGGCCACCTGCGAGGTCGTGCGCAGCCGCCGGGTCACCCCGGTGACGCCGAGCGCGCCCACGGCCAGCGTCACCCCGATGGCCAGCGCCGAGGAGCCCAGGATGGCCCGGTCGAGGTTCTCGATCGTGGCCGCGCTCTGCGCGTAGTCGATCCGCACGGCCAGGGTGCCGCCGTCGGCGGGCGCGGCCGCCCACATCGCGGGGAGCCCGTCGGCGCTCCCGACCATCGTGCCGCGCCGCCCGCTCACCGCCAGCTCGCGCAGCGGCCCCGGCAGCGCCCGCGCGTCGAGGGCGGAGTCGGGCGGCAGCCGGTTCCCCGCCTCGTACGCCCGCACCGCCCCGTCGAGCCGGGCGAGCGCGCGGGAGCGGGCGTCGCTGACGGTCCGGTCGGTGACGGACACGTGCACGAGCGCGCCGAGCAGCGCCGCGAGCCCGCAGCACATCACCGTGATGAAGGCCAGCGCCTTCCAGGTGAGCGAGGAGACCCAGCGGCGCAGGACGAACCGTTTCCGCGCGGTCCGCTCCGCGCTCATCGCGGACCGCCGGACGACGAGGGACGGGCGGTGGCGGCCGGTGCCGTCGTCGCGCCGCCGGGCGACGGGCGGGCCGGTCCGCCCACGCGCAGGATCTCGTCGCGGGTGAGCAGCATCGCCTGCTGCTCCTCGTCCCAGCTCCACTGGGTGCGGTACTCGTAGCCGACGATCGCCGCGGGGGAACGGATGATCACGGTACGTCCGGCCAGCTCCACCGCGAGCACCGCGTCGTCGCTCGCCAGCACCTGCACCAGCCGGCGGTCCCGGAGCGTGTACATCCGCACCGCCGTCTGGTTGCCGGGCAGCAGCCGGAAGCCGAGCACCAGGTCGTCATGGCCGTCGCCGGTGAGGTCCCGGTAGTAGGCCCGCAGGACGGGGCACTCGGCGCGGTCCCCGTCGCCCTCGCAGTCCGCCATGCGTGCGGTGGTGCCGCCGTAGACCGCGTCGGGCCCGGAGTACATCTCGGGATGCGCGGCGATCTCGGCGCGCACGACGGCCACCGGGTCCACCTCGTGGACGTCGCCGCCGGGGACCTCGACGCCCTTGACGACCTCCGTCTCGGCCTCGCCGTAGTCGTAGGCGGGGGAGGAGGCGGGCGGCTCCCCGGGCCACAGCCGGGTCGGCCCGCTCGCCGTGGGCGTCGCGCCCGCGCTCACCAGACCCCCGGAGTCACCACAGGCCCCCAGCAGCAGGGAGGCGGCCACGGCGACCGACGCGAGGACGGCCACACGCGCGGCACGGCTGGGCACACTGGGCACCACGGGGCTCCTGGGGGCGTCGATACGGTCCAGTACACCCTATTCGTGCGGAAGTCCCGTGTCCGCGTCCGGCCGGGCGTACCGCGTCCAGCGTCCGGACAGGGCGTACCGCGCCCTGGGCCCGGGCGGACGGGCCGAGCCCGCCCGCTACTCGGCCAGCTCCTCCAGTAGCCGTACCGTCGGCAGCCCTGTGTGCAGATACTCCACGAACAGCTCGTTGTGCAGCGCCCACGGTGAACGGCGGGTGCGGATCAGCCGGATCGCCTCCTCGGCGGAGTGCCCGTCGCGGATCAGCGCGTGCGCCACCACCAGACCGGACCGGTTGTACCCGCTGTAGCAGCGCACGAGCACCCGCTTGCCGTCCTCCAGCGCGTCGCACGCCGCCTGCGCCAGCCGCATCACACCCGCCAGCTGCGTACCGTCCAGAGGCCCGTCCGGGATCGGCCACACATGGTGCTCCACGCCGTCGTCCGGCCCGTACCCCGGCAGCCGCAGCAGGGTCAGCACCAGATCGAACTCGTCGCGTACGACCGCGAACTCGATGTCCCCGGTGCCGGTCCGCCCCGCGAACTCGTGCCCGCCCATCCACAGCCCGGGCACGATCTCGCTCCACGGTTCGCCCGGAGCGGGCACACCCGGTTGCTTCCTGCGCGTCCGCAACGGCGCCTCCCCAAGCCCCTGACGACAGGTCGTCACCCCAAAGGTAACCGGGTTCTTGCCGATGGAGCACCCCGCCTGTTCCCATGGTCGTGGGGTGATGGTGCATGAGCCGACTGCGCGTCATACCGACCTGGCGGCACGGACAGGAACGCCTGTACGTGTGCCGGACCGACGGGAGGAACGTCGCCTGGTACGACCGTGAGGCCGGCCGGGTGAACCTCCTCAGCGAGGAGCTGAGGGAGGACGTGCTGGCCGCGCTCGGCCCCTTCGTCACCGGCCCCGTCGCCGTGGGCCCGCCCCCCGTGCCCACCCCCGCCGAACTGGCCCGGCTGAGCCTCCACCCGGACGACGACCTGGCCCCCAACCGCCCCGGCGAGGCGCTGCTGATCGCCCTCGACCGCGCCCCCGGGCCCCCGCGCCGGCTGCGCCCCGACCCGCGCCGCCGCGCCCTGGCCGCCGAGCAGGCCGTCGGTGACGCGCTGGACCGGCTGGAGGGAGCCGGCTGGCACACCCTGCACTCCGTGCCGCTCCCCGGCGGCGACCGCATCCACCACCTGCTGATCGGCCCCGGGGGACTGTTCTGCGTACGGTCCCTGCACGCGCGCCGGCAACGCGTCGTCGTCACCGATCCGATGGTCGCCGTCGGCCGGCACGAACCCCACGCGTTGCTGCGCGCGCTCCGCGCCGAAGCCGATCGCGCCTCCTACGCCCTCACCGCCGAGGTCCGTCCCGTGCTCGCCCTCGTCGAGCCGGCCGGCCTCGACATCACCACGCCCCCGCGCGAGGTCCGCGTCCTGCGCGACACGGACCTCGCCCGACTCGCCCGCGCGGGCGGGCAGTTGAAGCCCGCGGACGTGGAAGGGCTGCACGCGACGGCGCGGGACCGGCGGACCTGGACGCGCGTGTAGACCGGTGGACCGTCACGGCAGGGAGTGCGCGGCCTCCGGGTCGAGGAGCGGCGCCAGCAGATCGCCGTGGGCCCGCAGGCGGGCGGCGATGTCGGGGGCACGGAACACCAGGTGCGCGGGGGAGGCGCACTCCTCCACCTCGGACCACGTCACCGGCGCGGAGACGGTCGGCTCGGGGCGGGCGCGGAGCGTGTAGGGCGCCGCCGTGGTCTTGCGGGCGGCGTTCTGACTCCAGTCCACGAACACCTTGCCGGGGCGCAGGCTGCGGTTCATCCGGTGCACGACCAGGCGGGGCAGCGCCTGCTCGGCCTCGACGGCGAGTTCCCTGGCGTACTCCGACACCCGCTCCGAGGACGCCCCGCGCACCGCCGCCAGCAGGTGCAGCCCCTTCGACCCGGACGTCTTCGCGTACGCCTCGATCCCGTCCTCCGCCAGCCGCTCCCGCAGCCAGCGGGCGACCTCGCAGCACTCGACGATCGTCGCGGGTTCCCCCGGGTCCAGGTCGAAGACCAGCCGGTCGGCCTCCTCGCCGGAGCCGACGGTCCACTGCGGCGTGTGGAACTCGGCGACCTGGTTCGAGGCCCACATCAGGCTCGCCAGGTCCTGCACCAGCACCATCCGGGCCGGACCCTCCATCCGCCGCACCTCGGCGGTGGTGACCCAGTCCGGCGTGCCCGGCGGCACGTTCTTGGTGAAGAAGACCTGTCCGCCCGGACCGTCCGGGTACCGGAGGAAGGAGACCGGACGGTCGCGCAGATGCGGCAGCAGGGCGTCCGCGGTCGTGGCGTAGTAGTGCAGCAGCTCACCCTTGGTGAAGCCCGTCGCCGGGTGGAGGACCTTCTCCAGATTGGAGAGGACGACCCGGCGGCCCTCCACCTCGGTGATCGGTGTCATGGCGACAGAATTTCACGGTTCGCGGTGAAGGGTGAGGAAGGGGGTGAATGCGACGAAGGGGGCGCATGCATGTGTGCCGGTGGGTCGTGCACGTACGCCGGTGGGTCGTGTACGTACGTCGGTGGGTCGCGTGTATGTACGCCGGTGAGCCCGCCGTGGGCGGTCAGGCCCCCACGTACGCCGCCAGGTGTTCGCCGGTGACGGTCGAGCGGGTCGCGACGAGGTCGGCCGGGGTGCCCTCGAAGACGACGCGGCCGCCGTCGTGGCCGGCGCCGGGGCCGAGGTCCACGATCCAGTCGGCGTGGGCCATGACCGCCTGGTGGTGCTCGATGACGATCACCGACTTGCCCGCGTCGACGAGCCGGTCGAGCAGCCCCAGCAGCTGCTCCACATCGGCGAGGTGGAGCCCCGTGGTCGGCTCGTCGAGCACGTAGACCCCGCCCTTGTCACCCATGTGCGTGGCCAGCTTCAGCCGCTGCCGTTCGCCGCCGGAGAGTGTGGTGAGCGGCTGGCCGAGCGTGAGGTAGCCGAGCCCCACGTCCGCCATCCGCTCGATGATCCGGTGGGCCGCCGGGGTACGTGCCTCACCGGCGCCGAAGAACTCCTCCGCCTCGGCCACCGACATCGCCAGCACCTCGCTGATGTCCCGCCCGCCGAAGCGGTACTCCAGCACCGACGCCTCGAACCGCTTCCCCTCGCACTCCTCGCACGTGGTGGCGACACTCTGCATGATCGCCAGATCGGTGTAGATGACGCCGGCCCCGTTGCAGGTGGGGCAGGCCCCCTCGGAGTTGGCGCTGAACAGCGCCGGCTTCACCCCGTTGGCCTTGGCGAACGCCTTGCGGATCGGGTCCGCCAGCCCGGTGTAGGTCGCCGGATTGCTGCGCCGGGACCCGCGGATCGCCGTCTGGTCGATCGCCACGACGCCCTCGGCCCCCGCCTGCCGGGCCATCGACCCGTGCACGAGCGAGCTCTTGCCGGAGCCGGCGACCCCGGTGACGACGGTGAGCACGCCGAGCGGGATGTCCACGTCGACGTCCCGGAGGTTGTTCGCGTTCGCCCCCCGGATCTCCAACGCACCGGTGGGCGTGCGCACGGACTCCTTCAGAGCGGCCCGGTCCCCGAGATGGCGGCCGGTGACGGTGTCGCTCGCCCGCAGCCCTTCCAGCGTCCCCTCGAAACAGACGGTGCCGCCCGCCGTGCCGGCGCCCGGGCCGAGGTCCACGACGTGGTCGGCGATCGCGATCGTCTCCGGCTTGTGCTCCACGACGAGCACGGTGTTGCCCTTGTCGCGCAGCCGCAGCAGCAGGTTGTTCATCCGCTCGATGTCGTGCGGGTGCAGCCCGATCGTCGGCTCGTCGAAGACGTACGTGACATCGGTGAGCGAGGAGCCGAGGTGGCGGATCATCTTGGTCCGCTGCGCCTCGCCACCGGAGAGCGTGCCCGAGGCCCGGTCGAGCGAGAGATAGCCGAGACCGATCTCCACGAACGAGTCGAGGGTGTAGTGGAGCTCCGCCAGCAGCGGCGCCACCGACGCGTCCTCGATCCCGCGGGCCCATTCCGCCAGGTCACGGATCTCCATGGCACAGGCGTCGGCGATGTTGACCTTGCCGATCCGTGAGGAGCGCGCCAGCTCGCTGAGCCGGGTGCCGTCGCAGTCCGGGCACTCGGTGAAGGTGACCGCCCGGTCCACGAAGGCCCGGATGTGCGGCTGCATCGACTCGCGGTCCTTGGCGAGGAAGCTCTTCTGCAGCTTCGGGATCAGCCCCTCGTAGGTGAGGTTGACGCCGTTGATCTTCACCTTGGTCGGCTCGCGGTACAGGAAGTCGTGCCGCTCCTTCTTGGTGTACTCGCGGATCGGCTTCTCCTTGTCGAAGAAGCCCGACTCGGCGATGACCCGCACCACCCAGCCGTCGCCGGTGTAGGTGGGGATGGTGAACGGGTCCTCGGAGAGCGACTTGGAGTCGTCGAACAATTGTGCGAGATCGATGTCGGTGACCTTGCCCCGGCCCTCGCAGTGCGTGCACATCCCGCCGGTGCGGCTGAAGCTGACCTTCTCGGTCTTGGTCCTGTCGGCACCCCGGTCGACCGTGAACCCGCCGCTCGCCGAGACCGAGGCGACGTTGAAGGAGAACGCTCCGGGCGGACCGATGTGCGGCTCGCCCAGCCGGCTGAAGAGGATGCGCAGCATCGCGTTGGCGTCGGTGGCGGTGCCGACGGTGGAGCGCGGGTCGGACCCCATCCGCTGCTGGTCGACCGTGATCGCGGTGGTCAGCCCGTCGAGCACGTCCACCTCGGGCCGCGCCAGGTTCGCCATGAAACCCTGGAGGAAGGCGCTGTACGTCTCGTTGATCAGCCGCTGCGACTCCGCGGCGATCGTGTCGAACACCAGCGAGCTCTTGCCCGAACCCGAGACGCCCGTGAACACCGTCAGGCGGCGCTTGGGGATCTCGATACTGACGTTCTTGAGATTGTTCTCCCGGGCCCCGTGCACACGGATCAGATCATGGCTGTCGGCGGCGTGCGGCCCGGGCGACCGCTCCTGCGTCCCCGCCCTCGTGGCCTTGGTCATCGTTCCTCCATCTGTCGTGCGGAGCCGCGTCCCGCGGTCCCGCCGGCGTCGCCCGACCGGCTCCGATCCGCTGGGAAGGGTACGTGCGGTGGTGCGTATTCCGGATGCATTTCCGTGAGGCCGGGATAAAACGGGCGTTCGGTCGATCGGGTTGATGGGGTCGGTCGGTCGGGCGGTCGGTCGGGCGGGCGGGCCGCCTGGGCCTGATGTCCGATCGGGCCGCTCGGGGCCGGTGACGTGCTCTCGGTGCGCTTGGGGGCCGTGGGTGCCTTCGGTCGGCGTCGGGCGGGTCGGGGGCCGTGGGTGCCTTCGGTTCGGTGGGTTCGGTCGAGGGCCCAGGTGTTCTCGGTCGGTGTGAGCCGCTCGGGGGCCGCGGGGTGTCCTCGGTCGGCGCGGGCCCGTCGGGGCCCGTGGGGTGCCCTCCATCGGTGCGGACCGACCGGCGGACGCCTGGCGTCGCACGTTTCACGCTAGGCGCGCCCCGCCCCTCCGCGCTTCTCGAATCCTGACCGGCCCGCCGGGCACCTCTGAGGGGTCCGCGTTACGGTGTGGACAAACCGGAAGCAGGGAACCGAAAGGTGCGTGCTGCCCGTGCGATCCATCTGGAACGGTGCGATCTCCTTCGGCCTGGTCAGCATCCCGATCAAGCTGGTGAACGCGACCGAGAGCCACTCCGTCTCCTTCCGCCAGGTCCACCTGGAGGACGGCGGCCGCATCCGTTACCGCAAGGTCTGCGAGCTGGAGGACCGCGAGGTGACGCAGGGGGAGATCGGCAAGGCGTACGAGGACGCGGACGGCACGATGATCCCGATCACGGACGAGGATCTTGCGTCCCTGCCCATCCCGACGGCCAAGACCATCGAGATCGAGGGCTTCGTACCGGCCGAGAGCGTCGACCCGCTGCAGGTGGACGCCGCGTACTACCTCGCGGCGAACGGTGTCCCCGCCGCCAAGCCGTACACCCTCCTCCGCGAGGCGCTCAAGCGCAGCGGCAAGGTCGCCATCTGCAAGTTCGCGCTGCGCGGGCGCGAGCGGCTGGGCATGCTGCGGGTCGTGGACGACGTCCTCGCCATGCACGGGCTGCTCTGGCCCGACGAGATCCGCGCGACGGACGGGGTCGCCCCCGACACGAGCGTCACCGTCCGCGACAAGGAGCTCGACCTCGCGGACGCCCTCATGGACACCCTCGGCGAGGTCGACTTCGCGTCGCTGCACGACGACTACCGCGAGGCGGTCGAGGAGCTCGTCGCGGCGAAGGCGGCCGGGGAGGTCACACCCAGCGCGCCCGCTCCGGCCCCGGGAGGCAAGGTCCTCGACCTCATGGCCGCCCTGGAGAAGAGCGTCCGCGAGGCCAGGGAGTCGCGCGGGGAGGACGTCGCCGACATCACCCGCCTCTCGTCCCGGCCCACCCCGAAGCAACCGCCGGGCAAAAAGTCCACCACGACGACCCGAGGGACGGCCGCCGCCCCGAAGAAGTCCACGACCAGGTCCGCCGAGCCGGCGAAGAAGACGGCCGCGAAGAAGTCGACGGCCAAGAAGACGACGGCGTCCAGGACGACGGCGGCGAAGTCCTCGGCGTCCGGAACGTCGGCGGCGAAGTCCGCCTCGGCCAAGTCCACGGCGGCGAAGAGCACCGCGAAGAAGACCCCGGCGAAGAAGACGACCGCCCGCAAACGCTCGGCCTGACCGGCCCGGGCTCCGCCGCGGAGCGCGCCCCACGGGAGACGAGCCCCCACGGGAGACGAGCCCCCACGGGAGACGAGCCCCCACGGGAGACGAGCCCCACGCGGAACGAGTCCTACGCGAAACGAGCCGTACGCGAAACGAGCCTTACGCGGAACGAGCACGTTTCCTTCGAGCCGGCCCCTTCCTCCCACCGTCCCCCGGCTCAGAGAACCTTCGCCCGTACCAGCGCGGAGAGCACGAGCGTGCCCGGCAGGAGCGGGAGCCAGACGGTCAGGACGCGGTAGCCGATGACCGTCGTGGTGGCGAGGCTCGCCGGCGCGCCGAAGGCGACGAGGGCGAAGACGAGCGCCGCGTCCATGGGGCCGAGGCCCCCCGGCGCGGGCACCGCACCGGCGGCGGTGCTGGCGACGAGGTACGCGAAGAGCATCTGCGTCCAGGACACGGGCAGCCCTAGCGAGGTGCCGACCGAGGCGACCACGGCCCCCTGGCACAGGGGGAACGCGGCGGCCCCGCCCCACAGGGAGACGGCGCGGACGGGACGGCTGTGCACGACCCGCGTGTCGGTGAGCGCGGAACGCAGCCCTCCGATGAGGGGGCGCCGCAACGGCCGTACGGTCGTGATCAGTGTGACCACGGCGGCCAGACTGACCCCGGTGATCGCGCCGACCAGGGCGAGGGTCTCGCCCTTGGGCAGGAGTTCGGTCAGGCGGAGCGTGCCCGGGAACGCCACGACGAAGGCGACGATCACCAGGGTCTTGGCGACCGGCTTGACCGCCGAGTACAGCGCGAGCGAGGAGGTCGCCCGCGCGAGGGGGATGCCCCGGCGCCGCAGGAAACGCAGGACGACGGCGTGGGCGCCGATGTTCCCCGGCAGGGCGTGCCCGGCGGCACCCGCGGCGAACTGCGTCGCCAGCAGCTGCCCCGGCGGAAGCCGCTCCGGCACGGCCCCCTGCCGTACACAGGCGGAGGCCACCGAGCACAGGGCCGTGAAGAACGCGCCGGCCAGCAGCCACCAGGGGTCGGCCGAGGCAAGCCGTACGGCCCCTTCATGGACCGTCCGCCAGTCGAAGGCCGCCCAGGCCGCGAGCAGCACGAGAGGCAGCAGCGTCAGCGCGAACCGCAGCCGCCGGGCGTTGACGGCGGTACGGGCGGGCAGCAGCGCCCGCAGCCTGGCGGGCGCCAACGCCTCCGCCCGGGCGGCACAGTCGGGTTCCGGCAGCGGCGCGGGACACGCGGCGCGGTCAGATTCCGCGGACTCCGCGGGCTCCGCGAGCGCCTCGGGTACGGCGTCGGGGCCCGAGGCCGAGGTCCGGCCGGGGACCTGGGTGGGGTCCGAGCGCCGGGCCGGGCTGGGTATCAGGGGCAGGGGGTCGGTGACCGGGGACGGGGTGGGCCGCGAGGGGGGCGGCGCGTCGAGCGGGAGCGGGAACAATGGGCACGTCGTCCTTCCGCGTCGCGTCGGTACGGTGGGGGACCGCTCCGACGGAGGCAGGGCAAGTCAAGAACGAAGGGAACCCCAGGACCGTTCCCACCCCAAATGACTCCCCGGTATGCGCCACCCGAACTCCTGCCACCGCCGGAACGACGACACCGCGTCCCAGCAGCGACTCTGTCGCCGGAGCCCGCACTGTCCCCTCCGCCCCGTATGAGACACAAGTCACGTCCCGGAGGCCCCGCGCGCCCGGCTTCGTGCCGGGATCACACCTCGCCCGCACCGCACGCCCGTATCGGCCCGCACCCTCCGCCCCGGGAGCGCCGTCGGGCCGGGGAGGGCCGGTCGGCCGCAGCGGGACCCGGGCCGGCGGAGCGGACCCTCGCCGCAGGCGACGGCGCCGCCGCCGTGGTCGTACGGTCCACGACGGCAGCGGCACCTCACCCCACCTCCGCCGCACCCCGAGATCGTGCCGGCCCCGATCCCTTCCCTCGGGGCGAAGCCCCTGGTGACGGCGAGGTCGAGAGGGTCCGCCACACGTAAACTCCCCACGGACAGAACCAGTTCACCGAGCCCAGAGGCCACCGCACCGCATGAAACCCCCCACACGTACCGCCCCGACACCGTGGTGACCTGGAAGGGGACCGAATCCGTGGTGCCCTCGGAGGGGACCGGATCCGTGGTGCCCTCGGAGGGGACGCCCCGCGCCACCACCCGCCCGCCCGCACCCCCCTCCGCACCCGCCCGAGTGACGGTCTGCCGGGACTGCTGCTGCGGCACCCCCAAACTCCCCGGCGTGGACCACGAGGGCCAGACCGCCCGCCTCCGGGCCTCGGTCCCCACCCGCGTCTCCACCTGCCTGGACGCCTGTGACCAGGCCAACGTCGTCGTGGTCCAGCCCTCCGCGGCAGGCCGCGCCGCCGGCGCCCGCCCCGTCTGGCTGGGCCTGGTCAACGACCCCGACGCCACCGAGGACATCGTCACCTGGGTCCGTTCCGGTGGTCCGGGCATCACCCCCATGCCCCCCATTCTCGACCTCTACCTCTTCACCCCGCCCCACCGCCGCCCCGCCACCTGACGGCCCCCACCGCCCAAGTCCCGCTTCGGCCGTGCCAGTTGCCCCGCTCGGCGAGGCGCGGCGGGCGTAGTCTGCGGGGATGCACTACAAGGTATGGGACGCGCATGCCGTGGAAGCCTTCGGTGCAGCGCCGCTCACGCGTCAGCAAAGGGCCTTCCTCGAAGGTCTCCTGCGGATGCTGGATCCGCGTGCCTACGCGACCGAGCATGTGTCCGCGGTCAACAGCGCCCTGCTGACCCTCATTCGGGTGCACCACGCTCTCGAAGGAAACGTCTCGGCCGAGAGGCAGCCGGTCACCCGCCTGCTGAAACGGCTGACAGCCCCGGCGCGGGTCAACATGGACACCGCCAGCCTGGTCTTCGCCACCGTCCCCGACAACGCGCGACACCTGCGCGCCGCCCGGCGTCTGGTGCACACACTGGAGGCGACGCTCACCGACTCCACCCCGGACCACGTGAAACGGAACTACGCGGCCCGGCTGGGGCGACTCATCGCGCCGGCGTCGAGATCCGTCCGGGACTGGCTGGTCCCCCTGTGGGAGTCCCGGACGACCCCGGCAGCGGCGGTCACCCTCCACAACGAGATAGCCGTCGCGGTCGCCCTGCACGGACGGGACGGACTCGACCTGCGGACCGACCTGATCGCTCTGCTGAAAAGAACCTCGCCCCACGCGCCGACCGCGGAGCAGATCGCGGCGGTCCTCTGGCCGGCCGAGCGCCCCTTCAGGGTGGGCCTGGTCGTCACCGGCACCCGGGAACTCAGGAACCTGGATCTCCTGCTTCCCGGCGCGAGACAGCGGCCGGTGCCCCGTGACGCCGAACCACCGCACGAGGCGCAGAGGCAGGACACACGGCGCCGTTTCCTCGGCCGTATCGCGGCGGGCCTGGACGGCCCCGCGGTGCTGGTGACACTCCCCGTCCACGCGGCCGACACGCACACCGCCCTGCGCCGAGGGCGGCGGAAGCTGAGCGAGGTGCTGGACCAGTACGCGGCGGGCCAGCGGCTGAGCCGCCTGTCCCTCCACCCCCTGCTGTTCGCCACCGACACGAGCGCACACGTGGTCCACGACGACGCGAGGTCGAAGACCACCAAGGCGGCGCTCCCGCTGACCACCCACTGGCCGGCCTCGCTGGGCCCGGCCCTGCGCGCGGCCCACCTGGCGCAGCAGGTCGACGCTCCGATGACGACCGCGGGCCTGGTGTGGAGCGCGGTCGAGTCGGTGGGGATGAAGTCCGCGGGACTCGACATCCTGGCGAAGGCCTGCGCACTGCACGCGGCGCGGCAACAACTCCTCGGACTGTGGCAGGTGGTGCTGTTCTCCGCACAGGCGACGGTGAGGCACGCCGCCTGGCACCACCGGGAGCACGAGCGCAGGCTGGCCCGCCTCGCGCGCAGCATGGAGAAGGTGAGGGACAAACCGTCCCCTTCGGCCCGCCGGGCCCACGAGGAGATGTCCGCACGCCACTCCGCCCTGCTCGCGCAGGCGGACGAGGCGCGAACGACGCACGACCACCTGACCCGGGAGACCGACAGCCTGCTGCGGGCGCTGATGAGAGTGATCCTCAAGGACGGAGGCGACAGCCCGGACCACGGGCCGAATGGCGCGATTCACCTCAACCGATGGTTCGCCGTGCTGGCACCACCCGAAGGCGCCCCCGCCGACATCCGGTCCGCGAACAGCTCCCTCGCGACCCTCGTCGCCCTGACGGACGGCCTGGCCGCGGAGCAAGTAGCCACCTGGCAGCGGCGGCTCGCGCACCCCGCGGAATTCGCGACGTGGCTGCACGATCAGCAGAACACCGTCCACACCCAGCTCACTTGGCTCTACGCGATGCGCAACGCGGCATTCCACCAGGGTGTCTTCGCCAAGCCCGCGGACGAACTCACGGCCCAGTCCGCCCTGGGCCTGATCGACACGGTCCTGGAGTTCCTGGGCCACTGGAGCAAGAAGGAGGTCGAGGCAGGACTCCCCCTCACCCGCCCCTACCAGGTCCTCGAACAACTGGCGGCACGACAGACCGACCTCCAGGCCAGACTGACCACGGACAGCACGAGCCACCCCCTGGACCTGGACCACATCACCGCCCCGCCGACCACCACGCCCTGAGCGCGAAAACGCGCAACGGCCCGGGCCCGTCCGACCCGCAGGAACCGAACACTCCGCCGCATCTCAGCCGCGCACCCGTCACCCGACGGATGCTGCCCGCACCTGCCGCGTCGCATCCCGCCTCACCAGCACGCTCCCACCCCGGACGTCCCGTCCGGTTCGCGCTCTACACCGTGACCGGCAGCCTGGAGACCCTCACGTCATGGGGGTTCTGAATGAGAAGCCGCGCCGCATCGGCCGAGGACAGAACAGCTGCCCGCACTGCGGCCTCCCGCAGGACCGGGTGGCGACACTCGAACAGACCTGGGTACTGCTGGAGCCCGACATGCGCCCGCCGGCCCACACGGTGCCGGCGGAGTACCGCTGGATCGAGCTGTCCGACGGCCGGGTGACGGTCTACGGAGTCTGCCCGCCGGACCAGTTCCAGTGCTGCCGCATAGAACACCGCCTGGCCTGCCCGCAGCAAGCGCTCCCGGACCTATGGCCATGGCTGACCAGCCTGCGAGAAGAAAACACAGGACAAGCCCACCGCCAGAGCGCCCCGGAGCCACCACACATACCCCCACAGGACTGGCCGGACGCCGGCTGACGACGCCAGGGCAAGCCCTCCCCCCGGCCCGAAGCAGCTGTACCGAGACCCTCCCCAGTGCCCTCGAACAACTCACAGGACCGCAGCAGGCTGTGCACACCGAGCATTGCGGCGGCCTGCGGGCGGGGCCGCACCCCGGTGGCCCGCGTGCGCGGGCGGGGTCCGGGCCGGCTATCGACGGCAGGCACGACCTCTTAAAAGTTGCTGGTCAGATACGGTGACGCAATGAACGAGAGCCTGCCCGTCGACGTAGCCGACGTGCTTGCGGCAGTCCTGAGCGGGGACACCCCGGCTCATATCGCGCTCCAAAGACAGGTTCCGCACCTCAGCGTGCGAGCGCGCTGCACCTGCGGTTGTGGCACCGCCTACTTCATGCTCGACACGAGCAAGGTGGAACCTGCGCCCACCGGCCCCGGCACGGTAGTAGCGGGCAAGGCGCAGCTCGTCACCGAAGCCGGCGAGTGCCCCGGCGAGGTGCTGGTCTTCACCCAGGACGGCTACCTGTCCTGGGTGGAAGTCTGTTCATGGAGCGACGACATCGAAGTGACACTGGCCGCCGCGCGTCACTGGTTGCAGACAGGCTCTTGACGCCGACAACGGCGCCCAGCGGCCTCCGAGACACAGCCGACATCACGAGTTCAAGTGCAGCAGCGAAGATCCCATCAGCCCCATTGGTCAACGACTGCTTCCTCGACGCTGAAGACGACGTCACACTCGGCGCACTGCGCATCGCCGAAGACATAGGTCAGCTTGTGGGCGATGTCGGGCTGGCCGTCTGCGAGTGCGCGGGAGTGAAGGCTCTGGCCAAGCCCTTCCAAAGCTGTGGGGCTCTGGGGCCGTAGGGGCACCTGTCCCGCGGACGTGGAGGCTTTCATGTACATGCTGTCCGTGGTCGAGAAGAAGCCGTACTCGCCGAAGACGATGAAGTTCTCCGCGCTGCACGAGGGGCAGGGCACCTCGTACTCCTCGTCGTTCAGCCCGTCGAGCTGCTCACCCCACACCTCTACGCCCTGGAAACTCAGCAGCGTGCCGAGCAAGTGGACGTAGTGCGCAGGATTGCCGGTGAGCCCCGGGTCCTGCAGCGCTTCCTCGGTGAGGTGCGCCAGGACGGATATCTGGGAGGCGTAGGCCACTTGGGGATCGTCGCCGCCGTAGGGCCGATCCGTGCTGGCCACGATGGAGCCGGCCAGACACAGGGGCATCTGCCGGTCCGCGGCTGACCACCGCCGCGCCATCTCGGTCAGAGCGGGCAGCGCCGCGTAACTCGCCGAGTAGACGGTGCCCTGATGACACAGCCGGGACCAGAGCTCGTCCCAGAGGGGGTCCAGCGCGCCAGGGCCGACTGCGTCGAGCAGGCCGGGAACGTCTTCCGCCGTGCCGTAGGCGTGGTGCAGCTGAGACCAGTCAGTCATACCGATGATCAAAGCACGGCACCGCCGGACAGCGCTGCGATGGCCCGTTTCTGGTGCGGCCGCCCGACTCGCGGTGGCCGGGGTGCCACCACGCCTCCGGCGCCCACGAAGGCGTGCTGTGCCACTGACCCGCACTGATGCGCAAGGTCTCGCAAAAGTGCAGGTCAGAGCGTTGCGATCGTCGTGCAGGCAGCTCGCTCTGCGGGGACGGTGGGGTCAGGAAGGCTTGACCCTCGAGACCGGGGTGGCGGTCACCTTGTTGTCGCACAAGGCCCACCACCCGTCGTTCAGGGCGACCTGGTGCTTCCCGGAGCGCGGCAGCCCGATGACCATCGTCGGATACGCCTTCGGGGTCTTGCCCGACACGCAGTAGCCGTCGCCCTCCCCCTGGACCTGGACGAAGGTCAGCTTCACCCACGCCTTGCCGCGCGGCCGGACCGTCACGGTGGCCGCCTTGCCCTTGCGGGTGACCTTGAGCGGAGTGTTGTGGGCGGGGGAGCCGTTGCCGGCACCCGCGACCGTCGGCCAGCCCTTCAGGACGCACGTCCTCGTGGAGACATTCTTGAACTGCACGACCGCCGCCCCGGTCCCGGTCCCGACGGGCGGGTGGGCGGCCTGCCGGGCGCTGACCTGCAGGGCGGAGGCCGGGCAGGCGGTCGGCGGGGTGGAGGTGGTGGTGCTCGCCGCGATGGCGGTGCCGGGCAGGACGCCGGTCACCGCCGCCGCGACGGCCGTGACCGCCGTCGTCGCCAGAGCCGCCCTGCGAAAGCCGTTGTTGTGCCGCATGCTGTCGTCCCCCTGAGTCGTCTCGTACGCGGGTTTCGGTGGTCGGTTGGTGCCCCGCGGTACGTCGTGGTCTAGATACGTGAGTGCAGACAGGGCGGGAGAACGGCAGGTTCCGTGCGGCGACGACTCGTGACGGAACGGTGACGACAGGCGTCACCGTCCCGCGGCAACGGACTTGCAAGAGGCCAGGCCCTGGCTTCTCGGGCATGGTCGGCCGACACGGCGGAGCAATCGGGCGACTGAGCACGGATCGGCAACAGAGCGGGATCGGCTCAACGCCAGGCTCTAGTGCAGGTACATCGCGACCAGTGCGCAGCAACGACAAAGAGCGGGCCCCAGTGAGACTGGTTCCCGCTCTTCATGCATGGCACCTGCGCTACTCAACCGCATCATCGTGCTGGCTGAAGCGAAGTGCCCCCGGCAGGATTCGAACCTGCGCACACGGCTCCGGAGGCCCATTCACTCTCAGGGAAAGTCGCTGGTGAGCGCTCTGTGGATGCTCAGTTGGCTGCGGTCAGTCCACAAATAGTCCGCGGGCAGCTGACCAGCGCCTGATGCTTTCGATCTAGAGCTGACCGTGACGTGTGGCCTGCGAGGTTGGTTCGGCATGGATTGGTCAGTGAGGGTCATACCGGTGGCTCGGGAGGGGCTGGTGGGGGCTGGGGAGCGGCGGCTGTCGCTGGCGTTGCTGTATCTGTTCGCCGTAGGGCTTCTACAGCTTCGCGGGCGTGAGCGAGGCCGTTGCGGGCGGTGAGGGTCTTGGGGTGGTCGGTGCCGCGGATCCGTTCGCTGTCGGCCACAACCTTCTCGGCGAGATGGAGGGCCTTCAGCGGTTGTCCGGTAGCCAGGTAGGAGATCGCCAAGTTGTAGCGGGCACTGAGGGTGTCGGGGTGGTCGATGTCATGGATGCGTTCGCTGTCGGCCAGGACCTTTTCGGCGAGGTTGAGGGCTTTCTGTGGGTGTCCGGTAGCCAGGTAGTAGTTTGCGAGGTTTCCGCGGGCCATGAGGGTCTCGGGGTGGTCGGTGCCGTGGATGCGTTCGCTGTCGGCCACTACCTTTTCCGTGAGATCGAATGCTTCTTGCTCTTGCCCGGCAGCCCAATAAGAGTTGGCGAGGTTTCCGCGGATGCTGAGGGTGTAAGGGTGATCGAGGCCGAGGATGCGTTCGCTGTCGGCCAGGACCTCTTCGGCGAGGTTGAGGGCTATCTGTGGATGTCCGGCAGCCCGGTAAGAGTTGGCGAGGTTTCCGCGGGCGGTGAGGGTGTCGGGGTGGTTTGTGCCGTGGATGCGTTCGCTGTCGGCCAGGACATTTTTGGCGAGGTTGAGGGCCTTCTGTGGGTGTCCGGCGGCCAGGTGGAAGCTGGCCACGTTGTGGCGGGCGGTGAGGGTGTCGGGGTGGTCGAGGCCGAGAATGCGCTCACGATCGATCAGGACCTTTTCGGCGAGGTCAAGGGCCTTCTGTGGGTGTCCCGCGGCCAGGTAGAAGCCGGCGACGTTGTGGCGGGCGGTGAGGGTGTCGGGGTGGTCGAGGCCGAGAATGCGCTCACGATCGATCAGGACCTTTTCGGCGAGGCTAAGGGCCTTCTGTGGGTTTCCGGCGGCTTGGTGGGAGTTGGCAAGGTTGTGGCGGGCGGTGAGGGTGTCGGGGTGGTTGGCGCCGTGGATGCGTTCGCTGTCGGCCACAACCTTTTTGGCGAGGCCAAGGGCCCTCTGTGAGTTTCCGGCGGCTTCGTGGGAGTTCGCGAGGTTGTTGCGGGCGGTGAGGGTGTTGGGATGGTCGAGGCCGTGGATGCGTTCGCTGTCGGACAAGACCTTCTCTGCGAGATCAAGGGCGTCTTGGGCGCGCCCGGCAGCCAGGTAGGACACGGCGAGATGGTGGTGGCTGGTGAGGGTGCTGGGGTGGTTGGTGCCGTGGATGTCGATGCTGCGTCGAACGATTCCCTCGTCGTACTCGGTCGCCTGCTGGTAGAGACCCGCTTTCCTGAGGCTGCTGCTGATTTCATGAATACACGGGTGGGTTGTGGGCTGCCACAGAGTCGGGTTGGTGTGGTGATCAAGGTGAACCGTGTTGGCTCGCAAGATGGCCGACAATTCCCGGTTCTCGTGCTCAAGGACGGGCCACAGACTGCTGATCGCGTCCGCCGCGGCACGAGCGGCAGTGGGCAGGGAGCGAGGCGGGATGATCTCGCGGACGGCACGGGCGGTCAGCGCGTGCATCCGGACGGGCGCGGTATCGGTGTCCTGGGTGATGAGGGCGTAGGTACGCAGACATTCCAGGGCGCTGCGGACTTCTTGCTCGGTGACGGCCAGGTGATGTCGACGCAGCCAGCGACGTTGCGCGGGGCGGGCGCTGCGCAGGTGGTGGAGGGCGGGTGGTGTGGTCCAGAGGTCGACGGGGTGGCCGAGGGGGTCCGCAAGGGAGAGAAGGTGAAGCAAGGGCCGGGCGAGGCGGGTGGTATCGGTGTCCACGACGGCGTCGAGCGAAAGCAGCAGGGCGGTGGTGACGGGGCGGCCGTAGCCTTCGGTGTCCGCGCTCGGCGGGAGCAACTCGCCCAACCTGCTGCCGGTGCCGCGCAGGAGAGTGAGGTAGTCCGTCATCGTGCGGCGTTTGTTGATGAGGTAGGCGGCGGCGTGGCCGAGGGCGAGCGGGAGGTGGCCAAGTTCCGCTGTGAGTTCGTCAGCCTGGTTGGAGTCGTGGAGGTGGGGGTAGCCAGCGTCGGTGAGACGGCGGCGCAGATAGGCGCGGGCCTCTTCCTGACTGTAGAGGCCGAGCCGGATGAGGGAGCGACCCTGACCGCTGAATTGGGCGTCGTCGCGCCTGGTGGTGGCCAACACCCAACCGTTACGGGCTCCGCTGTCTGGCCACCATGCCTTGATGACCTCCGGGTCGGTGATGCCGTCCAGCACTACCAGCCACTGCCGCTGCGTTGCCGCGAGCCATCGCAAAAACACTCGCGCCGCCGCAGTGCTGTCGTCTGCGGCAACTCCGGCAAGCCCCAGCTGTTCGGCCGCCTCCGCGTAGGCGGTGATGATTTGGTCAGGGTCGGTTGCCTTCGCCCACACCAGAACATCAAGACCCGTTCCGTCGGAACGTTCCCGGTCCCGCATCTCTCGCGCCAGGGACGCCGCGAGCTGGCTCTTGCCTACCCCGCCGTTCCCCGACAGTACGACCTCACTGTCCCTGGAATGCGCCTCTTGGACTCTTTCTCGCACCGCCGTACGCGGCTGGAACGCCGCCGCTAGCCGCGGCACACTCCCCACCCGTACTGGCCACTGCACCGACCGCTTCGGCACTGATGGGAGATACACGTGCACATCCCCCGCGACCTGGTTGACATTCCCCTGCGCTCGCACCTGCTGCCGGATGCGACGATCCCCCGCACTGTCCATCAAAGCTCCCTGTCTCAGGCGCGGTTACCGCCCACTTGGTCGATATCGCCGCTGCCGTCACTGCGGGCCCTCTGCCGAACGTCCTCACGCACCGCACCACCTGGCGCCCCAGGCCCCACGCCATGACTGCCGCCTGTCTGCCGGATACCACCATGGCCACGTGCCGCCTGCCGGACCCGACGCATTCCGCTCCCACCAGCCTGGGACGCCCACCAGCCCAGCGCGGCCAGTACCCCCGCCGCGACCACGCCGGCCACCGGACCGATCACGTCCCACGGATCGTTGCCTCCGTCCGACAGCACCGCCCACGGCACCGCCACGACGAGAAAGGCCACGACCGAACTCGCCACCGCCACCAGCCACCGCACCGCAGCCTGCACAGCTACCCCGATTCGTACAGCGAACTCACGAAGAATCAGCTCATGTTGGCACACCAGACTTCACGCGGAACGACAACAACCGGAAGTGGGACAGGATCCCAGGCGACCACACCTCAGCTTGGGAAGCTTGGGGCACCTATGGCCCGGTTGGTGGGTTGAGGACAGGATTCGAACCTGCGACACCCGCTTTAGGAGTTCGATCCGAGCCCGCTTCAGCTGCTGTTGGCGACTGGTGCGACGGCCGGACAAGGATGCTGGTGTACGCCCCCGTCCGGCATCGTTGATGTCAGATGTGGATGTCAGAACGGGAGTTGTTCCGGCTCCTCAGAGGTCCGCCGGGCGAACTCGTCGACGACCTGCGACACGCCTGCATTACGCGATGGCTGAACGCTGGAGTCTCTATCGCAGAGGTAGCCCGGTGGGTTGGCAGCTCGCCTGAGCTCATCCATCGCCGGTACCACGGCTTCTTCGACGGTCGCGAGGAAGCAGCATCGCCGACGAGGGAGACATGGCATAGTCACGCGAGCTCCTATTTGCAGCACCTGCGCTTTGTGCCGTTCACTACCGAAAAGACTGGTGCGGTAAAGGTGTGCTTGCCCGTGTGGCAGGACCACTCGCACTTCAGATTGCTCTTTATGCGGAGGTTGCCTGGGGTGCGACTCGGATTCTTCAAGCAACGGATGAACCTAGCGGCAATGTCAGGGAACAGCTCTGCAAGTGACTCGCCAGGCGGTGCCATCGAGCGTGCGACATTGTTCTTGTTGATGCCTTGCCGATGGCATGCGTGACAACCGGAACCACTGATGGCCCTGTTGCGGATCATCGTTTCCCAGGTGTTTCCGCATTTGATGCACTGCCATTGCGCTACATCGAAGGAGGAAGGAGAGCACAAGCTTAGGTCGTACTCGGGGCGGGTGAGATTTTTCCTGAATTCGATTAGAAGGTCGGAATTCCGCTCAGCGACGGATTCAAACCTTACCCGCCCCTTAATTGCAGCCCAAGCGTCTGCGGCCTGTCCGAGGGCTATGCCTCTTTCTTCCTTATTGAGAGGTTCGAATGGCAAGCCGCGAGCGATTAATATGGGGCGAAGGGATTGCGCCCAAGTCCACGGGTTGATGCCATCCTTGGTGCTGTCAATAACTTCTACGTGATCCCCTGGAATGGCGGGGAGGCCCTGGGCGCGAACCCGCACATAGTCCAAATCACAGAGAAGCGTGCACTTCCTGGCGTCCTTTTCTCTGTGCCTATTCGTGCTGTGTGTGTGGAATGGGTCTAGGTCCACGTAGAGCCGAACTGCCGGGACGAAGAGATCCACTCGGGGGCGGCGCCCTGATAGGCCGCGTACATGCTCTACGACGTAGTCGCATACTACGTCGGTTCTCGTTGCTGCTATCAGTAGAGACTGCACTTCAAGTTCGAAACGGGACCTGCCTGCTGAGGTGCACTTGGGGCATCCGGAGCCATAGGTCCGGGACAGGACGTTAGCTTCCCACTCGTGCCCGTGATTGCATCGCCAGAGACATCGGTCATTGCTACGGATGCGCAGACGTTCGGGGCCATTTCCTGGCGTCGTTAGATTTTCCATGAAAGATTGACTAATCTGTGGGTAACGTTCCTTTAGCGACTCCCCTTCTTTGGGTGTTCTGCGCCGTGCGGCAATTCGACGATCATAGCATTTACGGCACCCGGATCCGCTTCGGTTCCTGTGGGAGGCGACGCGAGAGGCGACAGAAGCTATCCAGGTGTGCCCGCAAGTTGAGCACAACCATGTGCACTTATCGGCAGATCCTGGTCTGAGCATGGTTAGATCATGATCGGGAGTTGTCTCATTGTTGACGAACTCCGAGGCGATCTGACCGAGTACATCGTGTGCGGTCAGAGAGGTGCTCTTTGGGCTACGTCTCCAGCTTCCGCGTCTTGCTGCAAAGCAGGCGGGGCATCCCGTTTTTCCGGACACGCGATTCTGTGGAACAGCTACCCATTCGTTGCTACAGGAGCGGCAGCGCCAGCGACATTTATAATTGCTGTGCGGCTTGAGCTGTGAAGCAGTGAGTTCGTTCTCTAGATTGGCGACGAATTCTAGGGCCAGTTCAGGGTGCAGATCTGCCAGTGACGTGCCCGGATGCGCTATCCTGCGCGCATTAATTGTCCGTAGCCGTCCGCATTTCGGA
Source organism: Streptomyces sp. VNUA24 (assembly GCF_029167005.1). NCBI lineage: Bacteria > Bacillati > Actinomycetota > Actinomycetes > Kitasatosporales > Streptomycetaceae > Streptomyces > Streptomyces sp. VNUA24. The sequence continues at coordinate 4,039,835 of NZ_CP119143.1, read as the reverse complement.
CACCCACTACCTGCCCCTCTGCGGACTCGGGCATTTGGTGTCGTGCTCCACTGGCTGCCGCATTGTCCGCAGTGCCATTGGCACATCTTGTTCGAGCTGGCGTGGATGTCGGATGCGGTGCGTCCTGGGTGGCCGTCGATTGCAGTGAGCTCTGCCGCGATCTCTGGGAAGCGGTCTTGTAGGGATGCGCCAGGCGGCGGCGTCTGCCAGGATGCCCGTCGGCATTGCGCGCAGCCGCTGCCTGAGCGGATTCGGGCGTTTGGTGTCGTGCTCCACTGGATGCCGCATTGTCCGCAGTGCCATTGGCACATCTTGTTCGAGCTGGCGTGGATGTCGGATGCGGTGCGTCCTGGGTGGCCGTCGATTGCAGTGAGCTCTGCCGCGATCTCTGGGAAGCGGTCTTGTAGGGATGTGCCAGGCGGCGGCGTCTGCCAGGCCCCTTGTGATGCCGTCCGCCGGCACTGTGAGCAGCCGCGACCGCCCGCTTTCGTCCGATCGACTACTCGACCGCGCCATTGATGGCCACACGTGCCGCAGGACCAGAGGACCGTCCGGCCGCTGCCGGTAGTGAGGGTATCTCGATCAACGGCTGCGGGTTCAACGGCGCTGATTTCTGCAAAGACAGCAGGATGTGTATCGCGCAACATGCGGCGTAAGACCACATCTTCCCCCTGATGCAGGACAAGGGCTCATATTACAGAGCCACCGCCTGCTGCACCGGCGGTCCAGAGGTCGCGGCAGACGGAAGCAGCGTCTCTGCGACCCGACTGTGTCGGTGCTGTGTAGCAACGAGCCGTCCTGGCTGACCGATTGCTGTTGTGGCCTCGGCTTCTTCTTGCCCTGTGTCTTGCCGGGGATCTTGGTGAGCTGGGTTTTTGCTGGTCAGGGGTGATGGACTCGTGCGCCTGGTGGTCGTCGTTGGTCGTCATTGGCCACTGGTGAGCGGCCTTGGACGGTCCAGGGACGGCCCAGCTATGCCGCCTCCGGCTGACGGCCAGCACCTCGATGCGCCGCGTACGAACCTCAGCCGACGACAGTCAACCAATACGGCGGGTGCGCCGACCGACCACGCGCGCGTATGTCTCGTTGCACCCCCACCGGCCTCAGCCACGTTGCTACGTCGTCGACCAGAGCAAGCCGTGACGGCCGGCACGTGACGACGAAGCCTGAGCCCTCAGCTTGGCAAGCTGAGGTGATCTATGGCTCGTTGCGGGCCTGACCTGCTGCGGAAGTGCGTTGCCGACCATCGGCGCGTCCGTTGCTTCCGCGGTGTTCCCCGTGGTTTCCCGCACGATCTGGCACGCCTGTGGCACGACCGCTTTCTCGTGGGCGGGCATCCCTGGGTACCTGGCGCTCAGAAGACGCGGACACACCCCCCAGTGCCTGGCACACGCGCGGGACAGCACTCAGCCGATGGCCTGTCAGCCGGTCACGTGGACCGGTAGCATGCCGCGCGTGAAGAAATGCGCCAGATGCGGCGAGCCTTTCGATGAAGAAAAGGCGCGAAGCCTTTTCGATCCTGAATACGGGAAGAATATCTATGACGGGAAATATCGAGCCGAAGTCTGCCACGATTGCGTGATGCTCGACATGGATTCCGACGAACTCGAAGAGATTTGGTTCGAGTGCGACGACTGCGAAGGGACTACTAAAGTATTCGTCCCTGACGGCCCAGACGAGAATGTGGGAAGCATGCGACGGTGCCCCGGATGCGACGGGTTGGGTATGTACGAGGGCACGCGGGATGACCTCCCGTCCAAATCCAAGCGGGTCTTCGATTTCTGACCACCTGGCAAGCTGCAAGGATCCCTGGGTCGTCATGTCGGAGACATTAGACCTCCTAGCAGTGTGGCTGACCTCGCTGTTCGGCCTGGCTGCTTACCATCACACGCACAACTGATCATCGGCGGCTGTGACCTGCGGCTGCCTAATCGATCAACGCCCTGACCTGCTGCTGAGCTGTCGGCAGTTGTCGACGTTGGTCATCGTTGAGCGCTCTTCCACGGCCCGAGGACGGCCAGGGAGGGCGATGGCGTAGGGGGGTGACGATTGCCTGGGGCCTGCTGGCTCTGCGAGTGGGACGTCTGTAGGGCGTGAGGCGTCCGCAGGGTCGGCGGTCGACATATCTCAGCTGGAGAGGGGCCGTCGTTGACCGCGTTGGGCACAAGGTCTGACACGATGCGGCACGCACCGACACTCATTCTGGGAGTTCACCCACCTCCTGACAGCCCCACGACCGGGAGTGGTAGAGCAAGGTCATGTAGACACAAGAAGTGTTGCGAGATAAGGATGTTCCATGGCGGCAATCATCATCTCGGCTATCGCCGTAACGCTTAGCCTGGTCTCGCTTTTCTTGAGTCGACGTAAAGACCAGCGAGACAATTTTCTAAAGCTCCACGAGTTGCTAATTAGCCCTGAGCTGCAAAACGGCAGGCGCGTTCTGTTTGAGCTGTACGCGCAAGGTAGCCGTGTGGAAGACCTTGACGCAGCCGACTACGCAAGCGCGAATCGGGCTTTGGCGGCGTTCGACGTCGCAGGGCTGTACTGTCATAAGAAGTACGTGAAGGAGGGCGAAATTCTTGACCTTTGGGCCCCCTCGCTGACCAGGACGAAGTATGCTGCTGTTCCATTTATTCAGCATCGAGATGCATTTTGGTCAGGCGTTCCCACGTGGCCGCACTACCGCCGTCTCGCTGACCGGGCGGAAGAGCACCTTAAAACGCAGGGAGTCGACATTGATCAATTCATCGTTCCGCGTCCTTCTCTTCCCCCGAACCCTGCGGATCCCTCATAATTGCTTCACGCTGTTGATGCAGGGTTCGACGATCCCAAAACATCACCAGTTTCGAAGATCGCGTGTGCCGGTCGCGCCTGAGCTGCCCGGATGCTGACCTCGGCAGATGTGGACGGTACGCCGCGATTTCCCGCGATACTCCGCCCAATAGGGCACGCGAAAGACACGGACGCTATCTCTGGATCAGTGGCCATCGACGCACGTGGGAGCCGACCGCCCCAGCCACTGAGGGTCTCTCCCCACCTCATGCCCACAGCTCGTCAGCGCGCCGCCGGGCGCGGCCAGCCGGGGCGCAGACAGGAGGCAGGCCGCGCCGCAGAGGCGGCGCGCGCCCGCGCCGTGCGCGGGCCTTGAACCAGTAGAGAAAGTTTGAATCACGCGCTACTGGCGGCTTGTTGATCTTGGTCGTGCTCCTGCGCTGGATGCTGGGCCCTCGTGGTGTAGAACCCTGGGTATGGGGAGTGAGCGGCGGGAGCGGATGGCTGCGCTTGGGGCGCGTCTGCGTGTTCTGCGGGCGGATGCCGGTCTGACGGGTGCTGTTCTGGCGCAGCGAGCCGGTGTTGGGCAACCAACCGTGTCCAAGGTCGAGACCGGGCGGATGGTTCCCAGCTTCGATGTTCTCGACCGGCTCTCCCGGGCCCTGGGGCTCGATGAGTCGACCTCGGGTGAGGTGCGGGAGCTCCTGGCCGCTGTGGAAGCGGCAGTTGACACGGCTCCGCAGTCCGAGCCGGATGCGCTTCCCGGTGCCGTTCTGGATGGTGCGATCCGCGGGGCCCGGGTCGTGCGGTCGTTTCAGTGTGTGGTGCTGCCGGCCATGCTTCAGAGTGCCGAGTACGCCCGTCACGTCTTCGCGAGTGCTCCCGATGCTGACCCCGAGTCCGTCGGCCGTGCAGTCGCTGCCCGTGTGGAGCGGCAGAGCGTTCTCTACGAGCCGGGCCGTGAGTCCGTATTCGTCGTCACTGAGGGTGTGTTGAGGACCTGGCCCGGAAGCCCGTCGCTCATGCTCGCCCAGCTTGACCGTCTGCTCGCTGTCGAGAGCCTGACCACCGTGCGGCTCGGAGTGATCCCATGGGATCGGCCGGTACCACTCATGCCCCGGCATGGCTTCACCCTGTGCGACCGGGGTGCCGTCGTGGTGGAGGCGTTCCAGGATGAGCGGGTCTCGCATGAGGCGGATGAAGTCGCCTCGTACGAGGAAGTGTTCGGTTCCTTCGACGGCGCGGCCGTCTTCGGTGGTGAGGTGCGAGAACTGCTGTTGCGGGTGATGAAGGAGTATCGCGACCTGGCGGACACCGTCACTCCATAGAGGAATAATTCCTCTAGATGCCTTGGTTGGCGGTCTAGTCGGGGAATACTCTGCCTCCTGTGCTGTCTAGCCCTCTAGACAAGGAGTCTTCCCATGTTCACCAAGTGGTGCCGCGCCTTCCCCGGACTGCCGGACCAGGTAGCCGAAGCCCGTCACTTCGTCGCCGCCCTCCTCCAGGAATGGGGCGTCGCCGATGACGCGGTCCTGGTCGTGAGCGAACTCGCGACCAACGCCGTCCGGCATTCCCTCAGCGGTTCGGCAGGCGGTTGGTTCCTCGTGGTCGTCGGCTTCCGGGCGGACGGCGTGCGACTCGAAGTGGTCGACCAGGGCGGCGACAACGTCCCCGAAATGTGCGACGTGGTCAGTCAAGACGCCGGCGGTCGCGGCTTGTGGCTCGTCTCGGCCTGCGCAAAGGATTGGGGCGTGAAGGATGTCCCGAGCGGGCGCACTGTGTGGGCCGACCTGGTCGGGGGCGGCGCCTGATGGGAGTTGGCGGGGCTCCTGCTGTCCGCTGTCGCGTCGGTGGTGGCGGGTGAGCCCTCGGGGTGTACCTCGGCGCAGATCCGGTTTCTACGTGATCGGCGCTCTCTCGGGCCGCCTGCTTCCACCTTTTCTGTCTAGGGGCCTAGACTTCGGGGGAGTCCTAGGAGGTGAAGGCATGTCGGACGAGTTGCGGCGGATCATGTCGATTGATGATCCGTACCTGCTCCTGCGTGAGGTCACGACCCGGTTGGCGGACGCTCAGCAGGAGGTGACAGAGCTGGCGCGGCTTCGCCGGCGCGTGGTTCAGGATCTCCACGCGCAAGGGCTCTCGTACGCGCAGATCGCCGAGAAGGCTGGTCTGAGCCGTGGCCGGATTCACCAGATCCGCCACACTGGCCCGGCCCCCGAAGGTGCCTTCTTCGGCGCGGGTATCGTCACGGTGATCACTCCGCTGCGGCGCGTGGACGACGTGAAGAAGCGCACGGTCGTCGCCATGGACGACATGAACTCGGGCAAGCGTCTTGAGGACTTGGCGAAGTCGTACAGCCTCGATGTCGCTACCGGCAACGTGCTCGTGAGCGGTGAAGTCAACCTCAACCGAGACGGTCTGATCGTCGTCTGCGGTCCGGGCATGTCCGAGGACATGCGCGAACTGTACGCCCAGGACCCGGTTCTCAGTTGGCAGCACGAGGACGGCGAACCCTGGACGCTGCTGGACCGGCGCACCGGCACCGTTCACCGTTCCGGGCAGGACGGTGATCCGGCTCGCCCGCACGACGTGGGGTACCTCGGCCGGCTGCCCCGCCCGGACGGCAAGGGGTCGGTGCTCGCCATCGCTGGCATCCACACCCAAGGCTCCCTCGGGGCGGTGCAGTTGCTGGCGTCGGACCTCAATGCCCTGTGGGGGCAGGTCGGTGATCGCCGGTTCTCCACGCTGGTCGGAGTCGAGTACGACCCGGAGACCAGCGAACCGCAGTCCGTAGAGCTGGTCTGCCCGCTGTACCTGCACGACGAGGAGACCGGGGCGTGAGAGTCGCCCTCGGCTCCCTCCCCTCCGAACCAGGCCAGGAGAACGAGGACTTCGCCGCCGTCGCTCCCGGTGCCGCCGTCCTCCTCGACGGCGCCGGGGTGGCGGGGGCGGAGACCGGATGCGTGCACAGCATCGCGTGGTTCTCCGGGACCCTGGGCGCGCTGTTGCTGCGATCCATCACCGCGGATCCGGGCCGCTCCCTCGCTGACTGCTTGGCCGACTCCATCGCCTCGGTTCGCGCCCTGCACGGCGACAGCTGTGACCTGACCTACCGGGCCAGTCCCACCAGCACGGTCGTGGCCGTCCGGGCCTGTGACAAGGAACTGGAGTACCTCGTCCTAGGTGACTCCTCCCTGCTGCTCGACGAGAAGGGCGGGGGCTGCGCGGTCGTCACTGACCGGCGCTTGGACGAGGTCGGCAAGTCTCTTCGGGGCCCGGTCGACGCGCATCCCACCGGCTCACCCGAGCACGCTGCCGCACTGGCCGAGTACCGCGACGCGCTGACCGGTCTGCGTAACCGGCCGGGCGGTTTCTGGATCGCCGGCCCCGACCCCCGGGCGGCTGGGCACGCACTGACCGGGTCCGTGCCGCTCGACTCCCTCAACTCCGTGAGTCTCCTGAGCGACGGGGCCACGCGACTGGTCGACCGGTTCGAACTCGCCGACTGGGCAACGGTGTTGGACTTGCTCAACACGTCAGGGCCGGACGAGTTGATCCGCATGGTCCGGGATGCTGAGGTTGGGGATCCTCACGGTCGGCGTTGGCCGCGCGGCAAGGCTCAGGACGATGCGACGGCCCTTCACTGGGTGCTGGCGTAGAACCGTTCGGGTCCCGGTCGGAGCTCTCCTCGTATACCCCCCTAGACAGTTGATGGATCGTCGGGTTACTGTTGGCGTCAACCCCCCTAGACAGTTCGGGCGGGGTCACCTTCCTGCTGTCTAGGGGGGTATCCAGGCCGGATCGGCGTCGAGAGAGGCGCCACCAACCAAGTGAGGTTCGAAGAATGCGTGTCATCCCCGTCGACACTTCCGCCGCGACGCTGCTGGTCACCAAGCTGCCTGAGACCAAGGTGAAGGACCGTCAGACCGGTGAGATCGCCATGGACCCGGTGACCAACGCCCGGCTCATGGTGCTGGAGCTGGTGTTCATCGCGTCGGGCGGTTCCGACATGATCAAGGTGACGGTGCCGGAGCCCGGCATCGGTGAGGGTCTGGTCATGGGTGCCCCGGTCGTCCTGTCCGGCCTGGTGGCCCGGCCCTGGGAGAGCGAGTTCGGCGGCCGTGCCCGCCACGGCATCGCCTACCGGGCCGACGCCGTTATGGTCAACGCTCCGGCTTCGGTGCAGGGCTGAGCGCCATGACCGATTCCGTCTGGACACTGATCCTGGTGCTGCTGGCACTGGCCGCGCTGTTCGTGATGCGTCGGCGGACGCCGGTCCTGTTCTGGTGGCTCGTCGGGTACCCGGTCATCGCCCTGCGCGTGCTCGCCTCGTACCGGGCGACCATGGACGCCTGCGGCCTGACGGTTCCGGCTTCGGCCGTCCGTCGGGCCACGGCCCGGATGATCGGGCGGGAAGCGGCCCCGGTGCCGCCCCGGCGGTCACTTCCACGTCCTACCGGGTCCGGCCTCGTGATGCAGTTGCGTATGGCGGCCGGGCAGGCACCCGAGGACTTCACAGCCTCGGCCGACCGGCTACGGCACGCTTGGGGCGCTCATGCCGTGCACATCCGCCCCACCAAGCCGGGACGGCTCGAACTGCGCCTGATCGGCTGGGACGTGCTCTCCGACGTACGTCCCGCCCGCCGCTGGCGGGGGAGTGGTCCGCTCACCCTCCCGCTGGCCCTGCGGGAAGACGGTCACTGGCACGTACGGGACTTCCGCACCGTGCCGCACGAACTGATCCTCGGCGCCACGCAGTCCGGCAAGTCTGTCTACCTGCGCAACCTGCTGTGCGGGCTGGCCCGGCAACCCGTCGCCCTCGTCGGCATCGACTGCAAGTGGGGTGTCGAACTGGCGCCGTTCGCGCCCCGACTCTCGGCCCTCGCCGACACCTCGGACCGTGCCAACGACATCCTTGACGCCCTCCTGGAGGAGATGGAGGCACGGTTCCGGCTCATCGGCCTGTCGAGCGTGGCCGGGCCGGACACCGTGCTCACCTCCGACGTATGGGGGCTGCCGGACGAGGTGCGTCCGGTGCCGGTCGTGGTCGTCGTCGACGAGGTCGCGGAACTCTTCCTCGCCGCCAGCCGCGACGACGAGAAGCGACGCGATGCCATGGTCACCAAGCTCATTCGCCTCGCCCAGCTCGGCCGCGCGGCCGGCATCTACCTGGAAGTCTGCGGGCAGCGCTTCGGCTCTGAACTCGGCAAGGGCGCCACCATGCTCCGCGCCCAGCTCACCGGCCGTGTCTGCCATCGCGTCAACGACGAGACCTCGGCGAACATGGCGCTCGCCGACATCGCTCCCGAAGCGGCCCTCGCCGCCACGTCCATTCCGGCCGTCCGGCCCGGGATCGCGGTCGTCGGCGACTCCTCCGGCGGCTGGTGCCGCGTCCGCTCGCCCCACCTCACCCTCGACGAAGCGGCGGCCATCTGCCGCGACACCTCCGGCCTCGTCCCGGACCTGCCCCGGCTCGCCAACTTCCGGCCCGCCGTCGCGATGAAGCGCACCAAGTCGGCGCCGTCCTCCGCTGCCGCACCCGCCGCTCGGCCGGTCACCGAGTAGCCGCAACGCCCCTCCCCGGTCGGCGTGACCGCCTCACGCCAAGGTCCTTACCCCTCCATGCCCGAAATTGGAAGGAGACGAGCCGATGCGCGCCCAACTGACCCGCCTGGACGCCGTGATCATCCAAGCCGTCATCGCGGGCGCCCTGTCCTTCTCCCACCTCCACGACCTCGCCGAAGCGGCCGGGCAAGGCGGCTGGAAGGCATGGGCCTACCCCATCAGCGTTGACCTCCTCCTGGTCGCCGCCTGGCGGAAGATGCGCGAACAACAGCGGGCCGGACAACCGGCCGGGGGCCCACGCCTGTGGTTCCTCGTCGCCCTCGCCGCATCCCTCGGCGCCAACGTCGCCACCGCGGGGCTCCTCGACCTCGACCACGTCCCCGCCTGGCTCCGGGTCGTGGTCGCGGGTTGGCCGGCCGTCGCCTTCTTCGGCGGCACGCTCCTCGCCCACGCCCCCAACCATCCCCAGGAATTTCCAGTAGTCCCGGCCCTGTCGACGGAGGGCCAGCACGACGAACCGCACTCCGCTCCGGCCGCTGTCGACCTGGCAGACCGAGACGCGCTCCCGGAACCGTCGACAGTCCCGGCCCCCACGCCCGCTCCTGAGCCCACGACCAAGGAGCTGGCCACAACGGCCGAACCGGTTGACCTCACCCTCGACCGGGCCCCGACACCCGTACCCGCCGTCGCGCTGCCTCCCGCCCTCGTCGACCGCGTCCGTGCCCTGGCCGACGAACACCACTCGGCCACTGGCCACCCGGCCGACCCCGACGCCGTACGTGCCCGACTCGGCCTGCCCCCGTCCATGACCGCATCCGTCGCCGCCCACCTCTGAGAAAGAGGAGCCCGCCATGAACCGGCGCTTCCGCAACGTCCGCCGTATCGGCCCCGTGAACGTCGCCTCCTACATCGAACGCGGCAAGCACCGCCACCTGGCCGCCTGCACCGCGCCCCGCTGCGACTTCTCCGCCGAGTACGACTCCCGCGCCGCCGCCGAACTCGCCGCCCGTACCCACCGCTGCCCGGCCTGACCTGACAGGAGACCAACTCCATGGACGTTCCGCTCTGGCTCGCCCTGCTCTGCGTCGGGGTCCTGGGCGTCAAGCTCATCCGCCCGCCCTGGTGGCTCATCACCGTGCTGCTCCTCGGCGGCTACCTCATCGCCGACAGCCTGCTGGCCCCCGTCATCAACTCCCTCGTCAAGTAAACGAGAAAGGAGATCCGTCCATGCTCCGGCCGAAGATCCCGACCATGCCTCAGCCGACCGGCCTGGTCACCCCGCCCGTCCTCGTCGAGCCGACCGGCGCCGTCACCCCGGCGGCCCTGACCCCGCAACCGGTCCCTGCCACTCCGGCCCCGTCCCGCCCCGCAGTCCAGCTCACCCCCGGCACCGCGCTCGCCCTCGTCGGCGGCGGCACCGCCGTGGTCCTGGTCGTCGGCGCCGTCCTCGTCTCCATGCTCCTCGCCGTCGCCGTCACGGCCGCCTCGGTCGCCGTGTGCGCCGTCGTCATCCGCTCTCTCCTGACCCACCGCTGACCCACCTCTGACGCGACAGCTCCACGGGCCCACCCCTACCCACACTGTCTAGCCCCCTCGACAGAAAGGCTGGGCCCGTCACACCTGAACCCCTGCAAGGATGCAAGGAGGAACCCGCACATGCGTCCCCTGGCTCCCCTCGGAGCCATCCGCCACCTCGCAAGCCTCGCCCGACACGGCGACCTCGGCGCCTACGCCCGACAGATCCAACATCTCGGCGGCTGCGAGCGGCCCGTCCGAATGGAAGGCCACCGCCTCGACGTCCACGCAGCCACGGGAGAGATCGTCCGCGAGATTGCCGATACCGACCTTCCGGCCGGACAACTCCTCATCCGTTGCAACAACCGCCGGGCCACCCGGTGCGCCGCCTGCGCCGAGGTGTACCGCAAGGACACGTTCCACCTCGTCACGGCCGGACTGAGCGGCGGCAAGGGCATCGGCCCTGCCGTCGCCCAACACCCCCGCGTCTTCGCTACCTTCACCGCCCCCTCCTTCGGCCCCGTCCACAACCGCCCCACCGGCGGCCGGTGCCGCTGCGGCCGCGCCCACCCGGAGGACGACTCCGCCCTGGGCACCCCGCTCGACCCCGACCGGTACGACTACCGCGCTGCCGTCCTCTGGAACGCACACGCAGGTGCCCTCTGGGCCCGCTTCACTACCTACCTGCGCCAGCAACTCGCCTCCCGCGCGGGCCTCACCCGCTCGGAACTCCGTGACTCCCTCAAGGTGTCGTACGCCAAGGTCGCCGAGTACCAGCGGCGCGGCGCCGTCCACTTCCACGCCGTGATCCGCCTCGACGGCCCGGAGGGCGCCGAGGACACCCCACCGCCGTGGGCCACGACCGAACTCCTCACCGACACCATCCGCACGGCGGCCCGCCTCGCCGAAACCCCCGGCCCGGTCCTCGACGGACACGCCCACACCTTCCGCCTCGGCAAACAGCTCGACATCCGCCCCATCCGCTCGGCCGACTTCGCGGGCACCTCGGAACTCTCCAGCCGCGCCGTCGCCTCGTACATCGCGAAGTACGCGACCAAGGGCGCCGAGACGGCCGGCACCCTCGACCGCCCGATCCGCAACCCGATCACCGACCTGATCGGCTCCGGCGTCACCGACCACGCCCGACAGCTGATCCTCACCTGCTGGCACCTCGGCGCCCGCCCCGAACTCGAAGACCTGCGCCTGCGCAAGTGGGCCCACATGCTCGGCTTCCGCGGCCACTTCTCCACCAAGTCCCGCGCCTACTCCGTCACCCTCGGCGCCCTCCGCCAGGAACGCGCCGACCACAACGAAGCCCTCACCCGCGCCCGCGCCGCCGAAGCGGGCCGCCCGATGCCTGACCCGGACACCGTGCTCGTCCTCTCGCACTGGCGCTTCGCCGGCACTGGTCTGACCGCTGCTGAGACCTGGTTCGCCACCTCACGGCGACCCGCTGTCCCCGACACGGAAGGAGACTCGGCGTGGATCGCCGACGAGACGAACTGATGACTGTCCCGCAGGTCCTCACCGAGCTGGGTGGAATCTCCCGCCGCACCTTCTACCGCTGGCGTGAGCTGGGACAGGCTCCGGAAGCGATCAAGCTCCCGAACGGTGAACTCCGCTTCTGGCGCAGTGACTTCACCGCGTGGCTTCACGGACTCGGGGAGGCGGCGTGAAGTCGCATGACGTGAAGGTGTGGAGCATCCGTAAGCGGCCGTACAAGACGCCGTCCTACGACGTGCGATGGAAGGTCGGCGATGTCCCGCCGTTCTCCGAGACCTTCCGAACGAAGGCACTCGCCGACAACTTCCGCGCGAAGCTGCTTCGGGCTGCGCAAAAGGGCGAGGCATTCGATACGGAAACCGGGCTGCCGGACTCCATGGCACCGGTCAAAGAGTCCCTCTCCTGGTACGACTTCGCGCGGGCGTACGTCGCCATGAAGTGGCCGCATGCTGCCCCGAACTCGCGAGACAGCCTGAACGAGACGATGACGCTCGTCACCACTCAGCTCCTGGACGACCGGCCCGGTCGTCCGGCAGACGATGTGTTGCGGCGTGCGCTGCGCGGCTGGGCCTTCGTCGTCCAGGCCCCGGACGTGGAAGCGCCGCCGGTAGACATCGCCAATGCCCTCCGCTGGGTCGCCAAAGCCTCGTTGTCGCTGGCCACGCTCAAGAATGCGACAGACATCCGCAGCGTCCTCGACTCGCTCAAGCTCACGTTGTCCGGGGCCTCGGCCGCAGCTGAGACGGTGCGGCGCAAGCGAGCCGTCCTGTTCAACGCCCTGGCCTATGCGGTCGAGTTGGGCGAGCTTCCGGAGAACCCGGTCACGCTCGTGAAGTGGAAGCTGCCGAAGGTAACCAAGGAGGTAGACCGCCGAGTCGTGGTGAACCCTCGGCAGGCTGCTGAACTCCTGGGCGCTGTCTCATACGTCGGTGGCTATCGTCGGGCACGTGGGCGCCGCCTGGTCGCGCTTTTCGCCTGCATGTACTTCGGTGGGCTTCGGCCGGCGGAAGCGGTGGCGCTGCGTCGTCCGGACTGCATGCTGCCGGACGCCGGGTGGGGCTCGCTGATCCTGGAGAGGAGCCGTCCCACCGTCGGCAAGCGTTGGACCGGCACAGGGGAGGTGCACGACAACCGCGGGCTCAAGAACCGGCCCGCGAACGAGACCCGCGTCGTTCCGATTCCGCCCCGCCTTGTCCGCATCCTGCTCGCGCACATCAAGGAGTTCGGTACGGCCAAGGACGGCCGGCTGTTCGCCAATGAGCGCGGGGGAGTGGTCGCCTCCACCACGTACTGGCGTGTCTGGGACGAGGCTCGGCACCTGGCGCTCACGCCGGAACAGGTAGCCTCGCCGCTGGCTGCCCGCCCGTACGACCTGCGGCACGCGGCGCTCTCCTCCTGGCTCAACGCTGGTGTGGACCCCACCGAGGTCGCGGAGCGCGCGGGCAACAGCGTTGAAGTGCTCCTGAGCCGGTACGCCAAGTGCCTCGACGGTCGGCAGGACGTCGCCAATCGGCGGATCGCCGAACTCCTCGGCGAGGATGACGACCAGGAGGACGGGTCCGGCGCCGGGCTCTGATCCACGCACTCCTCACGCACACCTGCGGCATGATGGCCCCTGGACTACGGTCCGGGGGCCTCGTCGTTTCCCTGGCCCCACCTGCGGATTCGTGCCCTGCGGCCAGTCCACACATAGTCCACAGCACCCGACATACGGCCGCTCCGAGCGGCACACGGCTGCACATACGCGAAGACCCCGTCCTCAGCGAAAGCGCTGATGGCGGGGTCTTTGGGCACCTCATGCAAGGTGCCCCCGGCAGGATTCGAACCTGCGCACACGGCTCCGGAGGCCGTTGCTCTATCCCCTGAGCTACGGGGGCGTGTCGGGCGCCTTGTTCGGCGGCGACGGGTAGAACCCTACCAGCTCTCCGGGGGAGATCATGAACGGTTTCCGGTGGGCCGAGGGCGGGGTTGAGCTGGGGGAGGTCGCCCGCAGGGGGTGGAAGTGGGGAAAACCCGGACGCGGCGGTGCGGGCGGACCTACTCTCGAGTTGTGCCAGGCGTGTCCGGCCGGGTCCTTGTTGTAGACGACAACAAGGTCATCCGGCAGCTGATCAGGGTCAACCTCGAGCTGGAGGGCTTCGAGGTGGTGACCGCGGCCGATGGTGCCGAGTGCCTGGACGTCGTTCATCAGGTGCGGCCCGACCTCATCACCCTCGACGTGGCCATGCCCCGGCTCGACGGCCTCCGTACCGCCGCCCGGCTGCGTGGTGACGCCCGGACGCGACGCCTTCCCCTCGCCATCGTCAGCGCCTGTTCGCAGTACGAGGTCGAGGCCGGGCTCGACGTCGGCGTCGACGCCTTCCTCGCCAAGCCTTTCGAACCGGCCGAACTCGTCGCCCTCGTGCGGCAGTTGATGGAGCAGGCGAGGTCCGCTGACGGCGAGGACGTGTCGTACGGGATCGGCGTCGACGGCCCCGCCCCCGCCGGCGTCCCGCTCGGCGGGACCGAGCACACCGGGCACACCGGGCACAGCGAGTGGCCGGAGCGCGCCGGCCGCACCGGTACCTGAGTCTGAGTCTGGGGCTGGGGCTGAGTACAGGGTGAGGGGCCGTCGTCATATCTGATGGTCCGCCCCCCGCGCCTCTCGATGCTCCTCTCCGATCGGGGCGGGTCCGCCGCAGGTCGCCCCAGCCCTGTCCACATCCCGGACCACGGGCCAAACCGGCTCGCATACCCACCCCCCTCCTCCCCTACGCTTGTCCCGTGACCCCCGTCGAGCTCTCCCGTACCGTGCTGCGCGCGGTGCGTCGTGCTGTGGAGGACGGGGAGCTGAGCGTCGCCGTACCCGCACGTGCCGTGGTGACCCCGCCCGGGCCGGGAGGCAGCGGGGACTACGCGACGAACATCGCGCTGCAGCTGGCCCGGCCCGCCGGGCGGCCGCCGTTGCAGGTCGCCGAGATACTGCGGCCCCATCTCAGCAGCACCGAAGGCGTCGCCGCCGTCGAGATCACCGGCCCCGGGTTCCTCAACATCTACCTCGACCGGGCCGCCACCACCACGCTTGTGCGTCGCATCCTGGGGACGGAGGGGACGGAGGGGACGGAGGCGACCGGCTTCCTTCCCTACGGGCACAGCGACACCCTCGCCGGGCAGGTCCTCCGGCTGCGCATCCCGTACGACATCCGGGCGGAAGTCGTCGCAGACGCCCTCGTGCGGATCGTCGCCAGCCAGGGCGGTCGCGTCGAGGTCGATCACATTCGGCCCCAGCACATCGCCGTCGCCGGCCAAAGCGCCAACGGGGGCCCCGATGGCCCCGACAACCCCGGCGGCCCCGACAGCCCCGACGGGTCCGACGGTCCCATCGACCTCCGTCCCGTCCCCGCCCCCGAGGACCCCACCCCCCTCGGCCCCGACGCCCTCCGCTGGGCCCTCCTGCATCCGGCCGCCCACGACCGCCCCCGGATCACCGCGGACCTCCTCGCGCAGCGGGCGGGAAACCCCCTCTTCCGGGTCCGTTACGCCCACGCCCGTGTCCGCGCGCTCACCCGCAACGCCGCGGCCCTCGGTTTCACGTCCTCCCCGGGCCCCCTCGGCATCCCCTACGCCCCGGCCGAGTCCCACCCCCACCCCTCCGCCACTCAGCACACCGCCGACCCGTCCGCCCCCCTCCTCACCGCCCTCACCACCTACCCCTCCACCCTCACCCGAGCCGCCACCCTCCGCGCTCCCGATCGGCTGGCCCGGCACCTGGTCGTCCTCGCCGACGCCCTGCTCGCCTTTCAGCACACGGTGCTGCCGCGCGGCGACGAGAAACCCTCGGCCGCCCACCGGGCCCGGCTGGCGCTTGCCGAAGCCACCGGGACGGTGCTGGCCGGCGGCCTGTCCCTGCTCGGCATCGACGCACCCGCCTACCTCTGAGCGGGCCCGCGGAGCCGAAAGCCGTCGTAGCCGTGGTCCACGCCCGGACCCGGCCCCGTCCGGCCCAGGCCGAGCCCCGGTCGCCGGCCCCGCCCCGCAGCCACACCAGAGTTCACAGAAAGCCGTACAGACATGAGCCGTTCCGCACACCCCGCCGGCCCCCGTCACGCCGACGTGCTTCCCGAGGGGCACTACGCCGCCCCGCCCGCCGACCTGAACGCGCTGGACCCCAAGGTGTGGGCGCAGACCGTGACCCGGGCCGACGACGGAGTCGTCAGCGTCGGCGGGATCGATGTGAAGGCACTCGCGGAGGAGTTCGGTACGCCGGCGTACTTCGTCGACGAGGCCGACTTCCGGGCGCGGGCGCGCGCCTGGCGTACGGCCTTCGGGCAGGACGCCGACGTGTTCTACGCGGGGAAGGCGTTCCTGTCCCGGGCCGTCGTGCGCTGGCTGCACGAGGAGGGGCTCAACCTCGACGTCTGCTCGGGTGGTGAGCTGGCGACCGCGCTCTCCGCCGGCATGCCCGCCGACCGCATCGCCTTCCACGGCAACAACAAGTCCACCGACGAGATCCACCGTGCCGTCGAGGCCGGCGTCGGCCGTATCGTGCTCGACTCCTTCCAGGAGATCGTGCGGGTCGCGCACATCGCCCAGTCGCTCGGCCGGCGGCAGCGGGTGCAGATCCGCGTCACCGTGGGCGTCGAGGCTCACACGCACGAGTTCATCGCCACCGCCCACGAGGACCAGAAGTTCGGGATCCCGCTCGCCGGCGGACAGGCCGCGGAGGCCGTGCGGCGGGCGCTCAAGCTGGACGGGCTCGAACTCATCGGGATCCACTCCCACATCGGGTCCCAGATCTTCGACACCTCAGGGTTCGAGGTCGCCGCCCACCGTGTCGTCGGACTGCTCAGGGACATCCGGGACGAGCACGGCGTCGAGCTGCCCGAGATCGACCTCGGCGGCGGGCTCGGCATCGCCTACACCAGCGCCGACGACCCCCGCGAGCCCCACGAGATCGCCAAGGCCCTGACCGAGATCGTCAACCGGGAGTGCGACGCCGCCCGGCTCCGGACCCCGCGGATCTCCGTCGAGCCGGGGCGCGCCATCGTCGGCCCCACCGCGTTCACGCTGTACGAGGTCGGCACCATCAAGCCGCTGGACGGGCTGCGGACGTACGTCTCCGTGGACGGTGGCATGTCCGACAACATCCGGACCGCGCTGTACGACGCCGAGTACAGCGTCGCGCTGGTGTCGCGGACCTCCGAGGCCGAGCCGATGCTCGCGCGCGTGGTCGGCAAGCACTGCGAGAGCGGTGACATCGTGGTGCGGGACGCGTTCCTGCCGGCGGACCTGGCACCGGGTGACCTGATCGCGGTTCCGGCGACGGGCGCGTACTGCCGTTCGATGGCGAGCAATTACAACCACGTGCTGCGGCCGCCGGTCGTCGCCGTCAATGATGGACAGGCCCGCGTCATCGTCCGCCGGGAGACGGAGGAGGATCTGCTGCGTCTCGATGTCGGATGATTTACACCGCGGCCGCTGGTACGTACGCGGTGCACGTGCTCCGTACGCGGTGTACGTGCTCCGTACGCGGTGCACGTGCTCCGTGCGCGGTTCGGGCGGTCCATGCGCCGTTCGTACGCTCCGCGCGCCGGTTCGAGTGGTCCGCCGATCCGCGCGCGGGGCGGGCGGTGCCCGCATCCGCACACCTGCGCGCCGGGCGACGCACCCCCACGCCACGCGCCCGGCATCGCACGGCACCACGTCACACCGGACCGGACCGGACTGCACCGCACCGCACGACAAAAGAACATCACCAAACCCGGGCCGAAAGATCTCCGTCTTCAGGCCCGGTGAAAATGAAATAGATGTCTCACGATCCGGACGAAGGATAGAAACTCCCGTCCGGTGAGTGAGACTGGTTCCACCGTATTCGGTATGTCGGTATGTGAGGAAACGAGGTCGGATGATGCGTACGCGTCCGCTGAAGGTGGCGCTGCTGGGCTGTGGGGTCGTCGGCTCAGAGGTGGCGCGCATCATGACGACGCACGCCGACGACCTCGCCGCCCGTATCGGCGCCCCGGTCGAGCTCGCGGGCGTGGCGGTACGCCGGCCCTCGCGGGTGCGCGCGGGCATCGACCCGGCGCTCGTCACCACCGACGCGACCGCCCTGGTCAAACGGGGGGACATCGACGTCGTCGTCGAGGTCATCGGCGGGATCGAGCCCGCCCGCACCCTCATCACCACCGCGTTCGAGCACGGAGCCTCCGTCGTCTCCGCCAACAAGGCGCTCCTCGCCCAGGACGGTGCCGCGCTGCACGCCGCCGCCGGTGAGGCCGGCAAGGACCTCTACTACGAGGCCGCCGTCGCCGGCGCCATCCCGCTGATCCGGCCGCTGCGCGAGTCCCTCGCCGGCGACAAGATCAACCGGGTGATGGGCATCGTCAACGGCACCACCAATTTCATCCTCGACAAGATGGATTCCACGGGCGCCGGGTATCAGGAGGCCCTCGACGAGGCCACCGCCCTCGGATATGCCGAAGCCGACCCGACCGCCGACGTCGAGGGGTTCGACGCCGCCGCCAAGGCCGCGATCCTCGCCGGTATCGCCTTCCACTCGCGCGTACGGCTCGACGACGTGTACCGCGAGGGCATGACCGAGGTGACCTCGGCCGACTTCGCCTCCGCCAAGAACATGGGCTGCACCATCAAGCTGCTCGCCATCTGCGAGCGGGCCGCGGACGGTGGCTCCGTCACGGCGCGCGTGCACCCCGCGATGATCCCGCTGACCCACCCCCTGGCCTCCGTGCGCGGCGCCTACAACGCCGTGTTCGTGGAGTCCGACGCCGCCGGGCAGCTGATGTTCTACGGGCCGGGCGCGGGCGGTGCCCCCACCGCCTCCGCCGTGCTCGGCGACCTCGTGGCCGTGTGCCGCAACCGGCTCGCGGGCGCCACCGGACCCGGTGAGTCCGCGTACGCAGCCCTGCCGGTCTCGCCGATGGGCGACGTGACCACCCGCTACCACATCAGCCTCGACGTGGCCGACAAACCGGGCGTTCTCGCCCAGGTGGCGACCGTGTTCTCGGAGCACGGGGTGTCGATCGATACGGTGCGGCAGCAAGGACGGCAAGACGGCGGTGGCGAGGCCTCTCTCGTCGTCGTGACCCATCGCGCCTCGGACGCCTCCCTCAGCGGGACCGTCGAGGCGCTGCGCAACCTCGACACCGTGCGGGGTGTCGCCAGCATCATGCGGGTTGAAGGAGAGTAACCAGCAATGACCCACCAGTGGCGCGGAATCATCGAGGAGTACCGGGACCGGCTGCCCGTCTCCGACAGCACGCCGGTCGTGACGCTCCGCGAGGGCGGCACGCCCCTCGTACCCGCGCAGGTGCTCTCCGAGCGCACGGGCTGCGAGGTCCACCTCAAGGTCGAGGGTGCCAACCCGACCGGGTCCTTCAAGGACCGGGGCATGACCATGGCCATCACGCGGGCGAAGGAGGAGGGCGCCAAGGCGGTCATCTGTGCCTCCACGGGCAACACCTCCGCCTCCGCGGCCGCCTACGCGGTCCGCGCGGGCATGGTCTCCGCCGTGCTCGTCCCGCGCGGGAAGATCGCGCTGGGCAAGATGGGCCAGGCCCTCGTGCACGGCGCGAAGATCCTCCAGGTCGACGGCAACTTCGACGACTGCCTCACCCTGGCGCGTGAACTGAGCGACAACTACCCGGTGGCGCTGGTCAATTCGGTGAACCCGGTGCGTATCGAGGGCCAGAAGACCGCCGCGTTCGAGATCGTGGACATGCTCGGCGAGGCCCCCGACATCCACGTCCTGCCGGTGGGCAACGCGGGCAACATCACGGCGTACTGGAAGGGCTACACGGAGTACGCCGCCGACGGGATCGCGTCCAGGACCCCGCGCATGTGGGGATTCCAGGCGTCCGGTTCCGCGCCCATCGTGCGCGGCGAGGTCGTCAAGGACCCGTCGACGATCGCCACCGCGATCCGTATCGGCAACCCCGCGTCCTGGAACTACGCCCTGGCCGCGCGGGACGAGTCGGGCGGCCTCATCGACGAGGTGACGGACCGTGAGATCCTGCGCGCCTACCGGCTGTTGGCCGCGCAGGAGGGCGTCTTCGTGGAGCCCGCCTCCGCCGCCTCGGTGGCCGGTCTGCTGAAGGCCGCGGAACTCGGCAAGGTCGACCCGGGCCAGACGATCGTCTGCACGGTCACCGGCAACGGCCTCAAGGACCCCGACTGGGCCGTAGCGGGTGCCCCGCAGCCCGTCACCGTCCCGGTCGACGCGGCGACGGCGGCCGAACGCCTCGGTCTCGCCTGACCGTACGTCGCCGTACGTCGCCGTACGTCGCCGTACGTCGCCGTACGCCGACGCCCGGGCGACCGCGGACCGAGGCTTACGCGACCGCGGACCGAGGCTTACGCGACCACAGGCCGGCGCTCGCCCGACCACAGGCCGACCGCTCGCGTATCCTCTTGCCCAGCCTTCCGAAAGACCTGGGAGTCGCGCGTAGACGGCGATTCCCGGGGGATAACCCTGACAGGACCCGACAGGGGGTGCACAGGGGGCTTACGACACGCATCGTGCGCCTCTTGTGCGCCCTATGTCGCCACAGAACCTTCCTTCGATAGGCTGTAGTGAACCCGCCCGCCGCATATGCCCCCCTGGGGTGCGGCGCCGTGCCGTCCTGAACGGCCGCAGGGTCCTCACGTACGCATCGAATGTCATTCGACAATCGTCGATCCCGCAGCTCAAGGAGAGTCATCGAGCGATGGCCGGTCCAGCGTTCCGCGCCGCCGCCGTACGGGTGCGCGTCCCCGCCACCAGCGCCAACCTCGGCCCGGGCTTCGATGCCCTCGGCCTGTCGCTGGGGCTCTACGACGACGTGGTCGTCCGGGTGGCCGACTCCGGCCTGCACGTCGACATCGCGGGGGAGGGCAGCGAGACGCTCCCGCGCGACGAGCGGCATCTGCTCGTCCGCTCCCTGCGCACCGCCTTCGACCTGCTGGGCGGACAGCCCCGGGGCCTCGAGATCGTGTGCGCCAACCGCATCCCGCACGGCCGCGGCCTCGGCTCCTCCTCCGCCGCCATCTGCGCCGGCATCGTCGCCGCCCGCGCCGTGACCATAGGCGGCGACAACCGGCTGGACGACGCCGCGCTGCTCGAACTGGCCACGGAGATCGAGGGCCACCCCGACAACGTGGCGGCCTGCCTCCTCGGCGGCTTCACGCTCTCCTGGATGGAGGGCGGCGCCGCGCGCGCGATCAGGATGGAGCCCGCGGATTCCATCGTTCCGGTGGTTTTCGTCCCCGGGAAGCCCGTGCTGACGGAGACGGCGCGCGGACTGCTCCCGCGCACCGTCCCGCACGTCGACGCCGCGACCAACGCGGGCCGGGCGGCGCTCCTGGTGGAAGCCCTGACCAGGCGCCCCGAGCTGCTGCTGCCCGCCACCGAGGACCGGCTGCACCAGGAGTACCGGGCGCCCGCCATGCCGGAGAGCACGGCCCTGGTCGAGCGGCTGCGGGCCGACGGCATCCCCGCGGTCATCTCCGGCGCCGGACCCACCGTCCTGGCCCTGGCCGACGACGCGAGCGCCGACAAGGTGGCCGATCTCGCGGGTGCGGGCTGGGCCGCCAACCGGCTGGACCTCGACGCCCGAGGGGCGTGCGTCCTGCCGCTCACCACCACCGTCACCGGACCCGGCGCCGACAGCGCCGAGGAATAGCGGAGTCCGGTTGCGGGATTTCGAGAGGGGGAATGTTTGTTGGATCCGGTAGTGTTAACCTCAAGTCTGCACCTGCCCCAGCCATGGCGAGGTGCTTATCGTCCCCGTCAGGGACAACCTTTCTTCCGGGAGTCTCCCCAGCCGCACTGTGCTTCGTACGTCAAGCTCTACGCCGTACGCAGGCACTGAGCGGTCTGCCGAGCAGGCCCCGGAACCGGCGCGTCGCCGATCCCCGTGACACTGACACTCGGTGCCACGGCCCGGAAAGCGCCGAATCATCAGAAATCTCCTCCGCCGCCTTTGGCGGACCACCGCCCCGGCACGGTCCACCCGAACAGGGCCGAAGCCGGACAGCACAAACGGTCGCCGAGCCAGAAGGCCGACGTCCGCTCCAGGGAAGGACCCTTCGTGAGCGACACCACCGATCTGATGGGCGCACGTGTCGAGGACACCGCTGCCGCGCCCGCCACGGACGCCGCGCCTGCCAGCGGTGCCGGCTCCCGGCGGCGCCGCGGCACCGGCCTAGAGGGCATGGTGCTGGCCGAGCTGCAGCAGGTCGCATCCGGCCTCGGCATCAGGGGCACCGCGCGGATGCGCAAGAGCCAGCTGATCGAGGTCATCAAGGACGCGCAGGCGGGAGGGGGCGCCCCGGCCAAGGCCGAGGCGGCCACCGAGACCAAGCCGAAGCGCCGCGCCACCTCCAAGGCGCGCACGGGCGACGACGCGGCCCCGGCCGCCGAGAAGGCCCCCGCCAAGAAGGCCGAGGCGCCCGCCGAGAAGGCCGAGAAGGCCGTGGCCCAGCAGCAGATCGAGATCCCCGGCCAGCCGGCCGGCGGGGACGAGGCGCCCACCGAGCGCCGTCGGCGCCGTGCCACCGCCGACGCGGGCAGCCCCGAGACGGTCACCGCCGAGGCCAAGAGCGAGCCGAAGGCCGAGACGCCGGTCCAGGCCGAGGCCAAGGCCGACGCCGGTGACCAGGGCGAGGCCCGTCAGGGCCGCCGTGAGCGCGGCCGTGACCGCGGTGAGCGCACCGACCGCGCGGAGCGCGGCGAGCGCGGCCGCCGGGGCAAGGGCGACGAGCAGCAGGGCGGCGGTCAGCAGCAGCGCGACCGCGGTCAGCAGCAGGGCCAGCAGCAGGGCGGCGGCCGTCAGGACCGCCAGCGTGACAACGGCCCGCAGGACGACGACGACTTCGACGGCGGACGCCGTGGCCGTCGCGGCCGCTACCGCGACCGTCGTGGCCGTCGCGGCCGTGACGAGATCGGCGCCCCCGAGCCGCAGCTCGCCGACGACGACGTCCTGATCCCCGTCGCGGGCATCCTGGACATCCTCGACAACTACGCCTTCATCCGTACCTCCGGCTACCTGCCGGGCCCGAACGACGTGTACGTGTCGCTCGCCCAGGTGCGCAAGAACGGCCTGCGCAAGGGTGACCACGTCACCGGCGCGGTCCGCCAGCCCAAGGACGGCGAGCGCCGCGAGAAGTTCAACGCGCTGGTCCGGCTGGACTCCACCAACGGCATGGCGCCCGAACACGGCCGTGGCCGCCCGGAGTTCAACAAGCTGACGCCGCTGTACCCGCAGGACCGGCTCCGTCTGGAGACCGACCCGGGGGTGCTCACCACCCGCATCATCGACCTCGTCGCGCCGATCGGTAAGGGCCAGCGCGGTCTGATCGTGGCCCCGCCGAAGACCGGCAAGACCATGATCATGCAGGCGATCGCCAACGCGATCACGCACAACAACCCCGAGTGCCACCTGATGGTCGTCCTCGTCGACGAGCGTCCGGAAGAGGTCACCGACATGCAGCGGTCGGTGAAGGGCGAGGTCATCTCCTCGACCTTCGACCGCCCGGCCGAGGACCACACGACGGTCGCCGAGCTGGCCATCGAGCGGGCCAAGCGGCTCGTCGAGCTGGGTCACGACGTGGTCGTGCTGCTCGACTCGATCACGCGTCTGGGCCGCGCCTACAACCTGGCGGCGCCGGCCTCCGGCCGCATCCTGTCCGGTGGTGTCGACTCGACCGCCCTGTACCCGCCGAAGCGCTTCTTCGGTGCGGCCCGCAACATCGAGGACGGCGGTTCGCTGACCATCCTCGCCACCGCGCTGGTGGACACCGGGTCCCGCATGGACGAGGTCATCTTCGAGGAGTTCAAGGGCACGGGCAACGCCGAGCTGAAGCTGGACCGGAAGCTCGCCGACAAGCGCATCTTCCCGGCGGTGGACGTCGACGCGTCCGGTACCCGTAAGGAAGAGATCCTGCTCGGCAGCGACGAGCTGGCCATCACCTGGAAGCTGCGCCGTGTGCTGCACGCGCTCGACTCCCAGCAGGCGATCGAGCTGCTTCTCGACAAGATGAAGCAGACGAAGTCGAACGGCGAGTTCCTGCTGCAGATCCAGAAGACGACGCCGATGCCCGGTAACGGCGACTAGTCGAGCAACGGCGGCTAGTCGAAAAGCACTGCGCTGGGGCCACCCTCCATGTGAGGGTGGCCCCAGTTTGCTTGAGGGGACACGTGTACGATCACGGTCTTCATGCTCGGAACAATTGTTGTACTCCCAGGGGGGAATCGAGTGGCTAGACCCTTGTCCGGAGCCATGGCCGCCGCGATAGCGGGGGCGTTGCTGCTGACGTCGGCGAGCGGGGTCTCCGCCGACACCGGCACGACGCCCGACGCACTGGACGTGCGGATCGCCAAGGCCATGGCCGCGGACGACTCCGCGAACGCGAACCTTCCGGAGCGGCAGCCGTCGTCGAGCGCGAGCTCCGACGGTGGCCTCGAACGGTCCGCCCAGATCATCGGCGGCTCGACGACCACGATCGGCTCGGCGCCGTGGATGGCGCAGCTCTGGTACTACGACCCGACCCAGGACCTCGGCTTCTTCTGCGGCGGCTCGGTCGTCTCGCCGACGAAGATCCTCACCGCCGCGCACTGCGTCGACAAGGACTACTTCGACTGGGTCAAGTACGGCGAGATCATCACCGGCACCGACCAGCTGCCCACGGCCGTCTACAACGAGGACGGCACCCTCGACCACGTCGACTACCACGGCGGCACCCGCAGCACGCTGTCGCGCCAGTGGAACCACTCCTCGTGGGACGAGGACGCGATCGACAACGACGTCGCCGTCCTGACGCTGTCGGCGCCGGTCAAGGCCACGCCGATCAAGATGACGACCTCGGACGACACCGCCTCGTACACGGCCGGCACCTCGGCCAAGGCGTACGGCTGGGGCCGCACCAGCTCCCAGAACGACGACATCTCGCAGACGCTCAAGACGGCCACGCTGCCGATCGTGAGCGACACCACCTGCGGGAACACCTGGGGCAGCTACTTCATCAAGGGCCACATGGTCTGCGCGGGCAAGCCCGCCGGCGGCACCGACGCCACGACCACCGCCACCTGCAACGGTGACTCCGGTGGCCCGCTCGTCGTCAACAACAAGGTCGTCGGCGTCGTCTCCTGGGGCGTCACCGACTGCGTCTACAAGGGCGCCTACCCGGTCTTCGCCAAGGTCAGCAAGTACGTCGGCGCGACCTACCCGCGCGTCGACGACGCCGCCATCACCCGGGACGGCAAGGCCGACGTCTTCCTGCGCAACAAGGAGACCGGCACGGGCTACGTCCGCGCCTCCACGGGCTCCAAGCTGGCCGACCGCGCGTCGCTGAGCTCCAACGGCAGCTGGACCGGCTACAACCTCGTCCAGCAGACCGACCTGAACCGGGACGGCTACCAGGACTTCGTGCTGCGCCGCTCCTCCGACGGTGACGTCTTCTGGCGGCGGTACGTGCCCTCGTCCAAGACCTGGACGACCACGCAGATCTTCGACGACTGGAAGACCCGCACCCGGATCATCACCCCGGGTGACGTCACCGGCGACGCCCTGCCCGACATCCTCTCGGTCGACTCGGCGGGCTCCCTGTGGATCTACCCCGGCAAGGGCACCGGCTCCTTCGGTACCCGCGTCAAGGTCAGCACGGGCTGGAACTCGTACAACGCGGTGCTCGG
This sequence comes from Streptomyces sp. VNUA24, assembly GCF_029167005.1. NCBI lineage: Bacteria > Bacillati > Actinomycetota > Actinomycetes > Kitasatosporales > Streptomycetaceae > Streptomyces > Streptomyces sp. VNUA24. Next base: position 4,014,814 of record NZ_CP119143.1, on the reverse strand, counting down.
TCACGGCGACTTCACCGGCGACGGCAAGGCCGACCTGATCGCGCGCACCAAGACCGGCTCGAACATCTACCTGTTCAAGGGCACCGGCAAGTCCGGCACGGGCGCCTTCGCCGCCAAGATCAAGGTCCGCTCGGACTGGAGCTCCTACAACACGCTGATCACCCCCGGTGACGTGAGCGGCGACGGCAGGGCGGACCTCCTGGCCCGTACCCCGGCCGGCACGCTCTACCTCTACAAGGGCACCGGCAAGGCCACGAGCGAGATCTTCGGCACACGCGGCTCGGTCGGCACCAGCTACGCCCAGTACGACCTGCTCGGCTGAAACACCAGGTGAGCCCGGCTCCTCGGGCTCATCGGTCACTCACGGTGCCCATCGCGTTTTACGCGATGGGCACCGTTCGTTGTGCAACCCTTTCCCGGATTACTCCGTCTGACCGAACGGAGTGACCATGGAGCGGTATGGCCACATCCGTCCCGGCAGGCCTGGGCCTGAACGCAGGGGGTAACCGACCGGAAAGAGAACCGAGGAGCAGATGTCCGCCGAGAACACGCAGGCAACCGGCAACCCGGGCCGTCCCGGCACCACCGGCCCGCGCCACCGGGCGAGCAAGGGCCGCCGCCGCAGGACACGCGGCGGTCACAGCAGAGCGGCGGTCGCCGTCCTGTGGACCGCGGCGGGTGTGCTCGTGCTGGGCGGCACGGGCATCGGGTACCTGTACTTCAAGCTCAACGGCAACATCAAGAACGTCGACATCAACCAGGCCCTCGGCACCGACCGGCCCCTCGACGTCGACAACGGCTCGCAGGACATCCTCGTCCTCGGCTCCGACACCCGCTCGGGCAGCAACAAGAAGCTCGGCGGCGGTGTCGACGACGGCAGCGCCCGCTCCGACACGGCGATGGTCGTGCACGTCTACGAGGGCCACAAGCGGGCCAGCGTGGTCTCCATACCCCGGGACACCCTCGTCGAGCGGCCGGAGTGCACCGACGCCAAGGGCACGACGCATCCGGCGGCCTCGTACGCGATGTTCAACTCCGCGTACTCCACGGGTGGCGCGGCGTGCGCGGTGAAGACCGTCGAGTCCATGACCGGCATCCGCATGGACCACTACATCGAGGTCGACTTCGAGGGCTTCGAGAAGCTGATCAACGTCCTCGGCGGGGTCGACATCACCACCACCAAGGACATCAAGGACCCGGACAGCCATCTGAACCTGAAGGCGGGGGAGCACACGCTCACCGGCAAGCAGGCCCTCGGCCTCGTCCGCACCCGGCACGGGGTCGGCGACGGGTCCGACCTCGGGCGCATCCAGCTCCAGCAGGCGTTCATCAAGGCCCTCATCGCGCAGGTCAAGGACGTCGGCATCCTCGGCAACCCGAAGAAGGCGTACGACCTCGCCGTCTCCGCCACCGACGCCATCACCACCGACTCCGACCTGAAGACCGTCAACGACCTCGCCTCCTTCGCGAGCGGCCTCAAGGGCATCGGCGCCAAGAACATGACGATGGTGACCATGCCGGTCCAGTACGACCCCGACGACCCCAACCGCGTCCTGGTGGACGAGGCGAAGGCGAAGCAGGTCTGGGCGGCCCTGAAGGCCGACCGGCCGATCCCGAGGTCGGCGACGAAGGGCACGGCGACCGGCAGCGCCGAGGGCGTCGTGCGCGCCGGCACCTGAGCGGCACGGGGAACCGGGGCGGCCGTAAGCCGGGCCGGGGGCGCGGGGAATACCTGAGCCCACCCCCTGGTTTGGGGAGATGGCACCAGTGCTGGCAGACTGGTACGTCGGCTCCGGTTCACGCTCCCGCATCCCGCGGCGGCGACCCGGCGCCCTCCCGAACCTAGGAGACACCTTGAAGCGCGACATCCACCCCGAGTACGTCGAGACGCAGGTCAGCTGCACCTGTGGCGCGTCGTTCACCACCCGTAGCACGATCGAGAGCGGCACCATCCGTGCCGAGGTCTGCTCCGAGTGCCACCCGTTCTACACGGGCAAGCAGAAGATCCTCGACACCGGTGGCCGCGTGGCCCGCTTCGAGGCCCGCTTCGGCAAGGCCGCCGCTGCCAAGAAGTAGCGAGCCCCCAGCGCCGGTCCGCGGTGCCCCTCCGGGGGCATCGGGACCGGCGCTTTGCGGTGCAGCGCACAGGCACGGACCGGGGGCGACACCCCCGGGACCGGCCCACTCACAACGTTCGTACAGGGAGCCGGAGAGATGTTCGAGGCGGTCGAGGAACTGGTCGGGGAACACGCCGACCTGGAGAAGAAGCTCGCCGACCCGTCGGTCCACGCGGACCAGGCCAACGCGCGCAAGCTGAACAAGCGCTACGCGGAGCTGACCCCGATCGTCGGCACGTACCGCACCTGGAAGCAGACCGGCGACGACATCGACACGGCCCGCGAGTTCGCCGCGGACGACCCGGACTTCGCCGCCGAGGTCAAGGAGCTGGAGAAGCAGCGCGAGGAACTGACGGAGAAGCTGCGGCTGCTCCTCGTCCCGCGCGACCCCAGCGACGACAAGGACGTCATCCTGGAGATCAAGGCCGGTGCGGGCGGCGACGAGTCCGCCCTGTTCGCCGGTGACCTCCTGCGCATGTACCTGCGGTACGCCGAGCGCGTCGGCTGGAAGACCGAGATCATCGACTCCACCGAGTCCGAGCTGGGCGGTTACAAGGACGTCCAGGTCGCCGTGAAGACCAAGGGCGGCCAGGGCGCCACCGAGCCCGGCCAGGGCGTCTGGGCGCGGCTGAAGTACGAGGGCGGGGTGCACCGCGTGCAGCGGGTGCCCGCGACCGAGTCGCAGGGCCGCATCCACACCTCCGCGGCCGGTGTGCTCGTCACCCCCGAGGCCGAGGAGGTCGACGTCGAGATCAACGCGAACGACCTGCGGATCGACGTCTACCGCTCCTCCGGACCCGGCGGGCAGTCCGTCAACACCACCGACTCCGCCGTGCGCATCACGCACATCCCCACCGGAGTCGTCGCCTCCTGCCAGAACGAGAAGAGCCAGCTGCAGAACAAGGAGCAGGCGATGCGTATCCTGCGCTCCAGGCTGCTCGCGGCGGCGCAGGAGGAGGCGGAGCGGGAGGCCGCCGACGCCCGCCGCAGCCAGGTCCGCACGGTCGACCGCTCCGAGAAGATCCGCACGTACAACTTCCCGGAGAACCGCATCTCGGACCACCGGGTCGGATTCAAGTCGTACAACCTGGACCAGGTCCTGGACGGCGAACTCGACGCGGTGATCCAGGCCTGTGTCGACGCGGACTCGGCCGCGAAGCTGGCGGCCGCGTAAGGCACGCACGAGCACGAAGAAGTACGACGGAGGACTTGCGTGAACCTGCTGCTCGCGGAAGTGGCCCAGGCCACCCAGCGCCTGGCCGACGCCGGCGTGCCCTCGCCGCGCAACGACGCGGAGGAGCTCGCCGCGTTCGTGCACGGCGTGAAGCGGGGCGAGCTGCACACCGTCAAGGACTCCGACTTCGACGCCCGGTACTGGGAGGTCATCGCCCGGCGCGAGCAGCGCGAGCCGCTCCAGCACATCACCGGGCGCGCCTACTTCCGCTACCTCGAACTGCAGGTCGGGCCAGGGGTGTTCGTGCCCCGGCCGGAGACCGAGTCGGTGGTCGGCTGGGCCATAGACGCCGTGCGCGCGATGGACGTCGTCGAGCCGCTCATCGTCGACCTGTGCACCGGCTCCGGCGCCATCGCCCTCGCCCTCGCGCAGGAGGTGCCGCGCTCGCGCGTGCACGCCGTGGAACTGTCCGAGGACGCCCTGACCTGGACCCGCAAGAACATGGCGGGCTCCCGTGTCGACCTGCGCCAGGGCAACGCCCTCGACGCCTTCCGCGACCTCGACGGCCAGGTCGACCTGGTCGTCTCCAACCCGCCGTACATTCCGCTCACGGAGTGGGAGTACGTGGCGCCCGAGGCCCGCGACTACGATCCCGAACTCGCCCTGTTCTCGGGCGAGGACGGCCTGGATCTGATCCGTGGCCTCGAACGCACGGCGCATCGGCTCCTGCGCCCCGGAGGTGTCGTCGTCATCGAGCACGCCGACACCCAGGGCGGCCAGGTGCCGTGGATCTTCACCGAGGAGCGGGGCTGGGCCGACGCGGCCGACCACCCGGACCTCAACAACCGGCCGCGGTTCGCGACCGCCCGCAAGGCGCTGCCCTGATGCGCACGAGCAGGGGCACGCGCCCCGTCACCACCCCCCAGCAGCAGTACGTGTACGAGGAGGCCCGCTAGATGGCACGGCGATACGACACCAACGACGCGACCGACCGCGCCACCGGTCTGCGCGAGGCCGCGTCCGCCGTCCGCCGGGGCGAGCTCGTGGTGCTGCCGACGGACACCGTGTACGGCATCGGCGCGGACGCCTTCACCTCCGAGGCCGTGGCCGACCTCCTGGAGGCCAAGGGTCGGGGCCGCAGCATGCCCACACCCGTGCTCATCGGCTCCCCGAACACCCTGCACGGCCTCGTCACGGACTTCTCCGAGATGGCCTGGGAGCTGGTCGACGCCTTCTGGCCGGGCGCGCTGACCCTCGTCGCCAAGCACCAGCCGTCGCTGCAGTGGGACCTCGGCGACACCCGGGGCACCGTCGCCGTCCGTATGCCGCTGCACCCGGTCGCCATCGAACTGCTGACCGAGGTCGGCCCGATGGCGGTCTCCTCGGCCAACCTGACCGGGCACCCGGCCCCGGAGAACTGCGACGCCGCCGAGGCCATGCTGGGCGACTCCGTCTCCGTCTACCTCGACGGCGGCCCGACCCCCGGCAACGAGCCGTCCTCGATCGTCGACGTCACGGGCAAGGTGCCGGTCCTGCTGCGTGCGGGAGCCCTCTCGGCGGAGGAGCTGCGCAAGGTCGTACCCGACCTCGAGGTGGCGAATTGACGGCCCCTGACGCGGGGCGTGGCATATGGGACGGGGAAGAGACGCGGACCTTCACGGGGCTGCCGCGGGACACCTTCCGCATCCTCCACGTCAGCACAGGCAACGTGTGCCGCTCGCCGATCACCGAGCGGCTGACCCGGCATGCCCTGGCGGACCGGCTCGGCGACCCGCTCTGGGGCGGTCTGGTCGTCGAGAGCGCCGGGACCTGGGGGCACGAGGGGGCGCCCATGGAGGCGAACGCGGAGGCGGTCCTCGCGGACTTCGGCGCGGACGCCTCCGGCTTCACCGGGCGTGAGCTGCTCGACGAGCACGTCATCCGGGCCGACCTGGTGCTGACGGCCACCCGGGACCACCGGGCCCAGGTCATCTCCATGGGGCACTCCGCCGGGCTGCGCACGTTCACCCTCAAGGAGTTCACCCGCCTGGTCCGCGCCATCGACCCCACCACCCTGCCCTCCCTGGAGGAGGGCATGGTCGTCCGCGCACGCGCGCTGGTCCGTGCCGCCGCCGCTCTACGCGGGTGGCTCCTGGCCCCCACCGCCGAGGCCGACGAGGTCTACGACCCCTACGGCGCCCCTCTCCCGTTCTTCCGGTCGGTCGGCGACGAGATACACCAGGCGCTGGACCCCGTGGTGACCGCGCTGACGGGGGTGCCGGCCCGGGCGTAGCCGTCGCCGGGCCCCGAACCCGCGGACGTCGGCGGGCACGACATCGCGCATGCGGGGCGTCCCGGGCCTACATTGGTGCTACGTCACCGTCGACGCCCCGGAGTCCACCATGTCGGTCACCCCTGTCCTAGAGGCCGATGTCCTGCGGCGGCAGGACCCCGAACTGGCCGACATCCTGCTCGGCGAGCTGGATCGGCAGACGACGACGCTGCAGCTCGTCGCCGCGGAGAACTTCACCTCGCCGGCCGTGCTGGCCGCCCTCGGCTCACCGCTCGCGAACAAGTACGCGGAGGGCTATCCGGGGGCCCGGCACCACGGCGGCTGCGAGATGGTGGACGTCGCCGAGCGGCTGGCCGTGGAGCGGGCGAGGTCGCTGTTCGGGGCCGAGCACGCCAACGTCCAGTCCCACTCGGGCTCTTCGGCCGTGCTCGCCGCGTACGCCGCCCTGCTGCGCCCCGGCGACACCGTGCTCGCGATGGGCCTGCACTTCGGCGGTCACCTCACCCACGGGTCGCCCGCGAACTTCTCCGGCCGCTGGTTCGACTTCGTCGGGTACGGGGTCGAGGCGGAGTCCGGGCTCATCGACCACGAGCAGGTGCGGACCCTCGCGCGCACGCACCGCCCCAAGGCCATCGTCTGCGGGTCGATCTCGTACCCCCGCCACATCGACTACGCGTTCTTCCGCGAGGTCGCCGACGAGGTGGGGGCCTATCTCATCGCCGACGCCGCCCACCCGATCGGGCTGGTCGCCGGGGGAGCGGCGCCCAGCCCGGTGCCGTACGCCGACATCGTGTGCGCCACCACGCACAAGGTGCTGCGCGGGCCGCGCGGCGGGATGCTGCTGTGCGGGGACGAGCTGGCCGAGCGCGTGGACCGGGCGGTGTTCCCGTTCACCCAGGGCGGCGCGCAGATGCACACCATCGCCGCGAAGGCCGTCGCGTTCGGCGAGGCGGCGACACCGGCGTTCACCGCGTACGCCCATCAGGTGGTCGCGAACGCCCGCGTCCTGGCCCGGGGGCTGGCCGAGCAGGGGCTCGGGGTCGTCACCGGCGGCACCGACACCCACCTGCTCACCGTCGATCCCGCGCCGCTCGGCGTCGACGGACGCACCGCCCGCGGCCGGCTCGCGGCCGCCGGGATGGTCCTCGACTGCTGCGCGCTGCCCCATGGCGACGCCCGCGGCCTGCGGCTCGGTACCGCCGCGCTGACCACCCAGGGCATGGGCGAGACGGAGATGGCCCGGCTCGCCGTGCTGTTCGCGGGAGCCCTGCGGGACGGCGGGGACGGCAAGCGGACGCGTGAGGACGTACGGGAACTGGCCGGAAGATTTCCGCCGTATCCGCGCTGAGGTGGGGTAGACGCACCACCGTGCACAGCATCACGTGCAACCATCGTCGCTACCCGGATGTCCTCAACCTTATGCGCGCCTCGCTAGGGTGTGGGGCTGTGATGGCCAGCGAGACCTGTGGGGAAGCCTGTGCGTGAATACCTCCTGACGCTCTGCATCACGGCCGCGGTGACGTACCTGCTCACAGGGCCGGTGCGGAAGTTCGCGATCGTGGCCGGAGCCATGCCGGAGATCCGTGCGCGCGATGTCCACCGAGAACCGACACCGCGCCTCGGCGGCATCGCGATGTTCTTCGGACTCTGCGCCGGTCTGCTGGTCGCCGACCACCTGACCAACCTCAGTGAGGTCTTCGCCAAGTCCGACGAGCCCCGCGCGCTGCTCTCCGGGGCCGCGCTGATCTGGCTCATCGGCGTCCTGGACGACAAGTTCGAGATCGACGCCCTGATCAAGCTCGGCGGCCAGATGATCGCGGCCGGTGTGATGGTCATGCAGGGTCTGACGATCCTCTGGCTGCCGATCCCCAGTGTGGGGATCGTCGCCCTGACCCAGTGGCAGGGCACCCTGCTCACGGTCGCCCTGGTCGTCATCACCATCAACGCGGTCAACTTCGTCGACGGCCTCGACGGACTCGCGGCCGGCATGGTCTGCATCGCCTCCGCCGCGTTCTTCATGTACGCCTACCGCCTCTGGTACAGCTACGGCATCGAGGGCGCGGCCCCCGCCACCCTCTTCGCGGCGGTCCTGATGGGCATGTGCCTGGGCTTCCTGCCGCACAACATGCATCCCGCCCGGATCTTCATGGGCGACTCCGGCTCGATGATGATCGGCCTGGTGCTGGCGGCCGGCGCGATCTCCATCACGGGTCAGGTCGACCCGGACGTGATGAACCTGTACGGCTCGGAGCGCAGCACGGTCTACCAGATGGTGCCGGTCTACATCCCGCTGCTGATGCCGCTGACCATCATCGCGATCCCCGCGGCGGACCTGATCCTCGCCATCGTGCGGCGCACCTGGCGCGGCCAGTCGCCGTTCGCCGCGGACCGGGGGCATCTGCACCACCGCCTCCTGGAGGTCGGGCACTCGCACAGCCGGGCCGTGCTGATCATGTACTTCTGGTCGGCGGTCATCGCCTTCGGCACCCTCGCGTACACCGTGAACGCGGCGTCCATGTGGATCGTCCTCGCCATCGCGATGTTCAGCGGAGCGGGTCTCTTCCTCCTGCTGCTGCCCCGCTTCACCCCGCGCGCGCCGCGCTGGGCGCAACGCATCGTGCCGCCGCGCTACCGCCGCCGTACGGTCGTCCCCGCCACCGCCCCGGAGCCGGCGGCGGACTGGACCCCGTCGCTCAACGGTGCGACGGCGATCGGAGGCCGGGCCCACGAGCACGAAGCGGAACGCAGCCCGGCGGGCGCGGGCCGCTGAGCCGCGACCGCGCGGCGCGGGCGCCGACGCGGTGCTCGGACGATCTTCGGGAAACGGCTGGAGGCCGTGTGCGGACGTCGCACACGGCCTCCAGCCGTCCGTCGTGAGGGCGCACGGGCCGGGCGTCGCGCTGACGGCAAGGTAAGAATCTGACTAACGCTTTGCCGATGCCATGCAAGAACCTGACGGTGCAAAACGGCCTTATACCAGACAAGTCGGCCTGGTTTTTGCACAGAAGGGCAGGTTCACTCTCATGTGTGACACCTGGCACAGCATTCAGGTAAAGACCTCATCAAATAGTTTGTGATACGGTTCACGAGAACCCGGGACAGAGTCGAAGGACCGCAATGCGACGGTCCGCAGGCGTGAGATGTCCGCTCGCCCCCGGGGTCTACGCTCGTCCATGACGACACCCTGCCCCCTCAGCAAGCGGAGTTGCCGCCATGCCGTCCAATGACGTCCGGACCCTCGTTCAGGCCGCCGTACCCACGGCAGCCGTCGGCGCGATCGCCGCTGTGGTCAGCGGCGTGGTCGTCGGAGGCAAGGGGGCTCTCGGTGCTGTCGTCGCGACGGTGATCACGATCCTCTTCATGGGAATCGGGCTCTACGTTCTGCAGCGCACCGCCAAATCGCTTCCTCATCTGTTCCAGATGATGGGCTTGATGCTCTACGCGGCACAGATCCTGCTGTTGTTCATCTTCCTGTCCGCGTTCAAGAACACCACGCTGTTCCACCCCCGGGCTTTCGCATTCACGCTCGTCGCCACCACGCTCGTGTGGATCGCGGCACAGACGCGCGCGCATATGAAGGCCAAGATCCTCTACGTCGAACCCGATGCGTCCACGGGCGGAAAGCCCGAAAAATCGGGGCACTCGTCGTGAGGAGTAGGGCCGGGATAAGGGCGTGTACGAAGTCCTGCTATCGTCCGGTGCCAACTGCGGCATCGCGGGCGCGGGCATCTGAGCTGACGCCTGCTCAAACGCGAGGCTTGATGCCCCCCAGCCGCCCCCACATCCGTAACACCAGTCCAGTGCCGACCCGCGGCTGCGCGCCGCGCCGACACAACGAGGTTGCCGTACCCATGCGTCACGCCGAAGGAGCCCGTGGTGAGTGCTGACCAGACCCAGCTCGCCTTTGACTGGAGCTGTCGGATCATGTCCGACAACGGCTGTGGCTTCCCGGCTCCGGGCCTGCACTCGTTCCTCTTCAAGCCGATCGCCACGGTCGGGGGGTTCGAGTTCAACAAGGTGATGCTGCTCGCGCTCATCACCACCCTCCTGGTGATCACCTTCTTCACCCTGGCCTTCGGCAAGGCCAAGGTGGTACCGGGCAAGCTGCAGATGATCGGTGAGGCCGGCTACGACTTCGTACGCCGCGGCATCGTCTACGAGACGCTGGGCCGGAAGGAGGGCGAGAAGTACGTCCCGCTGATGGTCTCGCTCTTCTTCTTCATCTGGGTCATGAACATCTGGTCCGTGATCCCGCTGGCCCAGTTCCCGGTCTCGTCGATCATCGCCTACCCGATGGTCCTGGCCGGCATCGTCTACGTGGTCTGGGTCTCGATGACCTTCAAGAGGCACGGCTTCGTCGGCTTCTTCAAGAACGTCACCGGCTACGACAAGTCGCTCGGCCCGGTGCTGCCGCTCGTGATGGTCATCGAGTTCTTCTCGAACCTGCTGGTCCGGCCGTTCACGCACGCGGTGCGACTGTTCGCCAACATGTTCGCCGGCCACCTGATGCTGGTCATGTTCACCGTCGCCTCCTGGTACCTGCTGAACAGCTGGATGATCCCGGCGGCCGGTGTCTCCTTCGTCATGACCATCGTCATGATCCTCTTCGAGCTCTTCGTGCAGGCCGTCCAGGCGTACGTCTTCGTGCTCCTCGCCTGCTCGTACATCCAGGGCGCGCTCGCCGAGCACCACTGAGCCCCGCCGCTTCACCCACCCCCAGAACGTCCGGTGGCCAACCCCCGCCGGTCCTTGAAAGAGAAGGAAGAATCAGCATGGCTGCCATGGAGACCCTCGCCGCCCTCGAAGGCAACATCGGTGCTGTCGGCTACGGCCTCGCCGCCATCGGCCCCGGCGTCGGCGTCGGCATCATCTTCGGTAACGGCACCCAGGCCCTCGCCCGCCAGCCCGAGGCCGCCGGCCTGATCCGTGCCAACCAGATCCTCGGCTTCGCCTTCTGTGAGGCGCTCGCCCTCATCGGCATCGTCATGCCGTTCGTCTACGGATGATCGAGCCCTGACGAGCGAACCTTTCAACGAGAGGCACTGATGTGATCGCCAACCTGGTACAGCTGGCGGCCGAGGAAAAGCAGAACCCGCTTATTCCTCCCGGCCCCGAGCTGCTCGTGGGCGCCATCGCCTTCGCCATCGTGTTCTTCTTCTTCTGGAAGAAGCTCCTCCCGAACATCAACAAGGTTCTGGAAGAGCGTCGCGCGGCGATCGAAGGCGGTATCGAAGAGGCCGACGCCATGAAGGTCGAGGCCCAGAGCGTGCTCGAGCAGTACAAGGCTCAGCTCGCCGAAGCCCGGCACGAGGCCGCGCGGCTGCGCCAGGAGGCGCAGGAGCAGGGCGCCACGCTCATCGCCGAGATGCGGGCCGAGGGCCAGCGGCAGCGCGAGGAGATCATCGCCGCCGGTCACTCGCAGCTGGAGGCCGACCGCAAGGCCGCCTCTTCGGCGCTGCGTCAGGACGTGGGCAAGCTCGCCACCGACCTGGCCGGCAAGCTCGTCGGTGAGTCCCTGGAGGACCACGCCCGGCAGAGCCGCGTCATCGACCGTTTCCTCGATGATCTTGAGGAGAAGGCCGAGGCCGCGCGATGAACGGAGCGAGCCGCGAGGCCCTGGCAGCCGCACGGACGCGTCTCGACGCGTTGACGGACTCCACGTCCGTGGACGCGGCGCGTCTCGCCGACGAGCTGGCCGCCGTCACCGCGCTGCTCGACCGTGAGGTGTCGCTGCGTCGGGTCCTCACCGACCCGGCGCAGGCGGGCGAGGCCAAGGCCGAACTGGCCGGCCGTATCCTCGGCGGCCAGGTCGGCGCGACCACGGCCGACCTGGTGTCCGGTCTGGTGCGCTCCCGCTGGTCGCAGCCCCGCGACCTGGTGGACGCGCTGGAGCAGCTGGCCTCCGTCGCCGACCTCACCGCCGCGCAGCAGTCGGGCTCGCTCGACGACGTCGAGGACGAGCTGTTCCGCTTCGGCCGGATCGTCGCCTCGAACACCGAGCTGCGGTCCGCGCTGACCGACCGTGCCGCCGGTGCCTCGGCCAAGGGCGAGCTGCTGCGCAGCCTGCTCGGCGGCCGCGCCAAGGCCACCACCGAGCGTCTGGTGACGCGACTCGTCGCAGCGCCGCGTGGACGTAGCCTGGAAGCGGGACTCGACTCCCTGTCCAAGCTCGCCGCCGAGCGCCGTGACCGCGTGGTCGCCGTCGTCACCTCGGCGGTCCCGCTGAGCGACGCGCAGAAGCGCCGCCTCGGCGCCGCCCTGGCGAAGCTCTACGGCCGTGCCATGCACCTCAACCTCGACGTGGACCCAGGCGTCCTCGGCGGGATCCGGGTCCTGGTCGGCGACGAGCTGATCAACGGCTCGATCGCGGACCGGCTCGAGGACGCCGGCCGCCGCCTGGCGAGCTAGCCCAAACTTCATAGCAGTAAGTAGCAGTACGTACGCATGTCTGCGGCCCGGTTGGGCCGTGCAGAGGATTCACCTCTTTCAGGGGGGAGTCCGGTAGTTCAGGTCCCCCCAAAGTGAAACTTCGGGCCCAACAAGGAGAGCAGGGAACCCAGATGGCGGAGCTCACGATCCGGCCGGAGGAGATCCGGGACGCGCTGGAGAACTTCGTCCAGTCGTACCAGCCGGACGCGGCCTCGCGCGAAGAGGTCGGTACGGTCACGCTTGCCGGCGACGGCATCGCGAAGGTCGAGGGTCTTCCCTCGGCCATGGCCAACGAACTGCTGAAGTTCGAGGACGGCACCCTCGGCCTCGCGCTCAACCTGGAAGAGCGCGAGATCGGCGCCATCGTCCTCGGTGAGTTCAGCGGCATCGAGGAGGGCCAGCCGGTCAGCCGTACCGGTGAGGTCCTGTCGGTCGCCGTGGGCGAGGGCTACCTCGGCCGCGTCGTCGACCCGCTCGGCAACCCGATCGACGGCCTCGGCGAGATCGAGACGTCCGGTCGCCGTGCCCTGGAGCTGCAGGCTCCCGGCGTCATGGCCCGTAAGTCGGTGCACGAGCCGATGGAGACCGGCTACAAGGCCGTCGACGCCATGACCCCGGTCGGCCGCGGCCAGCGTCAGCTGATCATCGGCGACCGCCAGACCGGCAAGACCGCCCTGGCCGTCGACACGATCATCAACCAGCGCGACAACTGGCGCTCCGGTGACGTGAACAAGCAGGTCCGCTGCGTCTACGTCGCCATCGGCCAGAAGGGCTCGACCATCGCCTCCGTGCGTGGCGCCCTCGAAGAGGCCGGCGCGCTGGAGTACACGACCATCGTCGCCGCCCCGGCGTCCGACCCGGCCGGCTTCAAGTACCTGGCGCCGTACACCGGTTCGGCCATCGGTCAGCAGTGGATGTACGAGGGCAAGCACGTCCTCATCATCTTCGACGACCTGTCGAAGCAGGCCGACGCCTACCGCGCCGTGTCGCTGCTGCTGCGCCGCCCGCCGGGCCGTGAGGCCTACCCGGGTGACGTCTTCTACCTGCACTCCCGCCTGCTGGAGCGCTGCGCGAAGCTCTCCGACGAGCTGGGTGCCGGCTCGATGACCGGTCTGCCGATCGTCGAGACGAAGGCCAACGACGTCTCGGCGTTCATCCCGACCAACGTCATCTCCATCACCGACGGCCAGTGCTTCCTGGAGTCGGACCTCTTCAACGCCGGTCAGCGCCCCGCGCTGAACGTCGGTATCTCCGTCTCCCGAGTCGGTGGTTCCGCGCAGCACAAGGCGATGAAGCAGGTCTCCGGCCGTCTGCGCCTCGACCTCGCCCAGTACCGCGAGCTGGAGGCGTTCGCCGCCTTCGGTTCCGACCTGGACGCCGCGTCGAAGTCGCAGCTGGAGCGGGGTCAGCGTCTGGTCGAGCTGCTGAAGCAGCCGCAGTACCAGCCGATGCCGACCGAGGACCAGGTCGTCTCCGTCTGGGCCGGCACCACCGGCAAGATGGACGACGTCCCCGTCGCCGACGTCCGCCGCTTCGAGAAGGAGCTGCTGGAGTACCTGCACCGCAAGGAGCAGGGCCTCATGACCTCCATCAAGGAGGGCGGCAAGATGTCGGACGACACCCTCACCGCTGTCGCCGACGCGATCGCCGAGTTCAAGAAGCAGTTCGAGACCTCGGACGGCAAGCTGCTCGGCGAGGACGCCCCGGCCGTCAACGTCTCCAAGTGACGTAAGGAAGGGACCTGACTCATGGGAGCCCAGCTCCGGGTCTACAAGCGTCGCATCCGATCCGTCACCGCGACCAAGAAGATCACCAAGGCGATGGAGATGATCGCCGCCTCGCGCGTCGTCAAGGCGCAGCGCAAGGTGGCGGCCTCCGCGCCGTACGCGGCCGAGCTCACCCGCGCGGTCACGGCGGTCGGTGCCGGTTCGAACACCAAGCACCCGCTGACCACGGAGGCGGAGACGGCGACCCGTTCCGCGGTGCTGCTCCTCACGAGCGACCGCGGACTGGCCGGCGCCTTCAACTCCAACGCCATCAAGGTCGCCGAGCAGCTGACGGCGCGCCTCCAGGCGGAGGGCAAGGAGGTCGACACGTACATCGTCGGCCGCCGCGGTCTGGCCCACTACAACTTCCGCGAGCGCAAGGTCGTGGAGTCGTGGTCGGGCTTCACCGACGAGCCCACCTACGCGGACGCGAAGAAGGTCGCGGGTCCGCTCATCGAGGCCATCGAGAAGGACACGGCCGACGGCGGCGTGGATGAACTCCACATCGTCTTCACCGAGTTCGTCTCGATGATGACGCAGACGGCGCTCGACGCCCGTCTGCTGCCGCTCAGCCTCGACGAGGTGGCCGCGGAGTCGGCGCCGAAGGGCGAGATCCTTCCGCTGTACGACTTCGAGCCGTCGGCGGAGGACGTCCTCGACGCCCTGCTGCCGCGCTATGTCGAGAGCCGTATCTACAACGCGATGCTCCAGTCGGCCGCTTCCAAGCACGCCGCCACCCGCCGCGCGATGAAGTCGGCCACCGACAACGCGGGCGAGCTGATCAACACGCTCTCCCGCCTTGCCAACGCGGCCCGCCAGGCCGAAATCACCCAGGAAATCAGCGAGATCGTCGGTGGCTCCGCAGCCCTGGCCGACGCGAACGCGGGGAGTGACAGGTAATGACGACGACAGTTGAGACGGCCGCTGCCACGGGCCGCGTCGCCCGGGTCATCGGCCCGGTCGTCGACGTGGAGTTCCCCGTCGACGCCATGCCCGACATCTACAACGCCCTTCACGTCGAGGTCGCCGACCCGGCCGAGGACGGCGCGAAGAAGACGCTGACTCTGGAGGTCGCCCAGCACCTGGGTGACGGCCTGGTCCGCACCATCTCCATGCAGCCCACCGACGGTCTGGTCCGCCAGGCCCCGGTCACCGACACCGGTGCCTCCATCACCGTCCCCGTCGGCGACTTCACCAAGGGCAAGGTGTTCAACACCCTCGGTGAGGTGCTGAACACCGACGAGAAGTACTCGGGCGAGCGCTGGGGCATCCACCGCAAGGCCCCGAACTTCGACGAGCTCGAGTCGAAGACCGAGATGTTCGAGACCGGCGTCAAGGTCATCGACCTTCTCACCCCGTACGTCAAGGGTGGAAAGATCGGTCTGTTCGGTGGTGCCGGCGTCGGCAAGACGGTGCTCATCCAGGAGATGATCTACCGCGTCGCCAACAACCACGACGGTGTCTCCGTGTTCGCCGGTGTCGGTGAGCGCACCCGTGAGGGCAACGACCTCATCGAGGAGATGGCCGACTCGGGCGTCATCGACAAGACCGCGCTGGTCTTCGGCCAGATGGACGAGCCCCCGGGCACCCGTCTGCGCGTGGCCCTGGCCGGTCTGACCATGGCGGAGTACTTCCGCGATGTGCAGAAGCAGGACGTGCTGTTCTTCATCGACAACATCTTCCGCTTCACCCAGGCCGGTTCCGAGGTCTCGACCCTGCTCGGCCGTATGCCCTCCGCGGTGGGCTACCAGCCGAACCTGGCCGACGAGATGGGTCTCCTCCAGGAGCGCATCACCTCGACCCGTGGTCACTCGATCACCTCGATGCAGGCGATCTACGTCCCCGCGGACGACCTGACCGACCCGGCCCCGGCCACCACCTTCGCCCACCTCGACGCGACGACGGTTCTCTCCCGTCCGATCTCCGAGAAGGGCATCTACCCGGCCGTGGACCCGCTGGACTCCACGTCCCGCATCCTGGACCCCCGCTACATCGCGGCGGACCACTACAACACGGCGATGCGCGTCAAGACGGTCCTGCAGAAGTACAAGGACCTCCAGGACATCATCGCGATCCTCGGTATCGACGAGCTCGGCGAGGAGGACAAGCTCACCGTCCACCGCGCCCGTCGCGTGGAGCGCTTCCTGTCCCAGAACACCCACGTCGCCAAGCAGTTCACCGGCGTCGACGGGTCGGACGTGCCGCTGGACGAGTCGATCACCGCGTTCAACGCGATCATCGACGGTGAGTACGACCACTTCCCGGAGCAGGCGTTCTTCCTCTGCGGTGGTATCGAGGACCTCAAGAAGAACGCGAAGGAGCTCGGCGTCAGCTGACGTCAGGCACTCGTGGCAGAGGGGGCGAGACCGTACCTCTTGGGGTGCTGTCCCGCCCTTCTCTGTACTCCCACTAGAATTGACCCAACACCCGGCGGAACCGCCGGGTGGTGACCCGAGGAGCCATCTTGGCTGCTGAGCTGCACGTCGCGCTGGTCGCGGCCGACCGAGAGGTCTGGTCCGGCCAGGCCACCCTGGTCGTCGCCCGTACCACGTCCGGCGACATCGGCGTCATGCCCGGTCACCAGCCGCTGCTCGGTGTGCTGGAGTCGGGCCCGGTGACCATCCGTACGAGTGACGGCGGCACCGTCGTCGTCGCCGTGCACGGCGGTTTCATCTCGTTCGCGGACAACAAGCTGTCCCTGCTGGCCGAGGTCGCCGAGCTGGCCGACGAGATCGACGTCCAGAGCGCGGAGCGCGAGCTGGAGCGGGCGAAGGCGGCCGGCGACGCCGCCGCCGAGCGCCGCGCGGATGTACGACTGCGTACGGCGGCGGCGCGCTGAGCCCGCACGCCGTGTGATGCTGTACCTCAGCCGCGGCTGGGTCTGGATGACTTCATCCTGATCCGGCCGCGGCTGAGGCGAATGTGGGTGTTTTTTACGTTCCATTACCTAGCAGTGGCATTACCTAGGAGACGAGGAGGTCGGTGTCGATGGTCCTCGCTCTGGCTGTGTGCGGGTCGGTGATCGCGCTCGTGGTGGTGGGGCTCTTCGTCTTCGGACTGCGCAGGCGCCTCATCCAGCGCTCCGGCGGCACCTTCGACTGCAGCCTGCGCTGGAACGCGCCCGAGAAACCCGGGGACGGCGAGAGCGGCAAGGGCTGGGGCTACGGAGTCGCCCGCTACAACGGCGACCGCATCGAGTGGTACCGCGTCTTCTCGTACTCCATCCGCCCCCGCCGTGTCCTGGAGCGTGCCGCGATCGAGGTGGCCGGGCGCCGCACCCCCGAGGGCGAGGAGGAGATGGCACTCCTCTCCGACGCCGTGATCCTCGCGTGTCTACACCGCGGGACCCGGCTCGAACTGGCGATGAGCGAGGACGCGCTGACCGGTTTCCTCGCGTGGCTGGAGGCAGCCCCGCCCGGTCAGCGCGTCAATGTGGCCTAGCTTCTACTTGAGTCCATTGCTGATCGCGTTCACCAGCTCTCCGTTGCCCGTGTCGCCGCTGAACTCCCAGAAGAAGGCGCCGCCCAGGCCCTGGTTCTTTGCCCAGGTCATCTTTCCGGCGATGGTGGACGGGGTGTCGTAGCTCCACCAGTTGCTGCCGCAGTGGGCGTAGGCCGTGCCCGCGATGGTGCCGGTGACCGGGCAGGAGTTCTTCAGGATCTTGTAGTCCTCGATGCCCGCCTCATAGGTGCCGGGGGCCGCGCCGGTCGCCGTGCCGCCGGGGGCGGACTGGGTGACGCCGGTCCAGCCGCGCCCGTAGAAGCCGATGCCGAGCAGCAGCTTGGAGCCGGGGACGCCCTTCGCCTTCAGCTTGGCGATCGCGTCGGCGGAGTTGAAGCCCGCCGCCGGGATGCCGGGGTAGGAGGTGAGCGGCGAGTGCGGGGCGGTCGGGCCGTCCGCGTCGAAGGCGCCGAAATAGTCGTACGTCATCACGTTGTACCAGTTCAGATGGGTCGCGGCGCCGCCGTAGTCGGCCGCGTCGATCTTGCCGCCGGAGGAGCCGTCGGCGGTGATCGCGGCGGTGACCAGGTAGTTCGCGCCGAACTCGGTACGCAGGGCGGACATCAGGTTCTTGAAGGCCGCCGGCCCGCTGGTGTCACACGTCAGACCGCAGGCGTTCGGGTACTCCCAGTCGATGTCGATGCCGTCGAAGACGTCGGCCCAGCGCGGGTCCTCCACGACCGCCTTGCAGGACTTGGCGAAGGCGGCGGGGTTCTGCGCGGCCTGGCCGAAGCCGCCGGAGTAGGTCCAGCCGCCGAACGAGTACAGCACCTTGATGTGCGGGTACTTCGCCTTGAGCTGGCGGAGCTGGTTGAAGTTGCCGCGCAGCGGCTGGTCCCAGGTGTCGGCGGTGCCGCTGACGGACTGGTCGGCGGTGTAGGCCTTGTCGTAGGCGGCGTAGGTGTCGTCGACCGTGCACTGGCCGTTCTTGACGTTGCCGAAGGCATAGTTGATGTGGGTGATCTTGGATGCCGAGCCCGAGGTCACCAGGTTCTTGACGTGGTAGTTGCGGCCGTAGACGCCCCACTCGGTGAAGTAGCCGAGGTTGATCTTGGAGCCGGGGTTCGGGTTCGTGCCGCCCGTGGTGCGTACGGCGGCCGCGCCGCTCAGCGGTCCGGTCTGGTCGGCGGTGTCGCGGGCCTGGACGGTGTACGAGTAGTCGGTGCCGGCGCTCAGGCCGGTGTCGGTGTAGGTGGTGCCGGTGACGGTGGCGACCTTGGTGCCGCCCCGCAGGACGTCGTAGTTCTTGACGCCCTTGTCGTCGGTGGCGGCGCTCCAGCTCAGTTTCACCGAGGTGGTGGTGACGTCCGAGGCGGTCGGGGTGCCGGGGGCGGAGGGGGCCGCGTCACCGGGGACGGACGGGCCGCCGTCACAACTGCCGCCGTTCAGCTTGCAGTTCGAAGGGGAGCCTGAGCCGCTCCCGTTGAAACCGAAGGAGACGGAGGCGCCCGGGGCGAGGCTGCCGTTCCAGGACTTGTTCTTGGCGGTCCAGTGGGTGCCGGAGGAGGTGACGTCCGCGTCCCAGGCGGAGGTGACGGACGTGCCGGAGGGGAAGTCCCACTCGACGGTCCAGGAGCTGATCGTGGTCGTCCCGGTGTTCTTGACGGTCCACTTGCCTTCGAAACCGGAGCCCCAGTCCTGGGGTTTGGCGTAGGTGGCGGTGGCTTCCGTGGCCGCGTGCGCGGGGGTGGCGAGGCCGACCAGTCCGAAGAGGGGGAGGAGGAGGGTGGCGAGACCCGCTGTGAATCTGTGCCTGAAGCGCATGTGCGCCTCCTTGTGGGGTGTCTTGAGCATGTGCTCTTGAACATGAGCATGACGTGGCGCAGTGGGGCGAGAATAGAAAGGTCTGGACCATAGGTCAATGGGTCTGGACCAGTGCGCTCATGCGGGACACCCCGGGAAGGTCAGACCCCCAACTCCCGTGCCAGCACCGCGGCCTGCACCCGGCTGCGCAGGTCGAGCTTCCCCAGCAGACGGCTGACGTGCGTCTTCACCGTCGCCTCGGCCATGTCCAGCCGTCCGGCGATCTCCGCGTTCGACAGGCCGGCACCCAGACAGCCGAGCACCTCCCGTTCCCGCCGGGTGAGCGAGTCCAGGACCACCGGGTCGACCGCGGGTTCGCGTGCGGGCCCGGAGGCGAACTCGGCGATCAGCCGCCGGGTGACGGCCGGGGCGATCAGCCCCTCGCCGCGCCCCACCGTCCGTACCGCCTCGACGAGGTCCCTCGCCTCGGTGTTCTTCAGCAGGAACCCGGCGGCGCCGGCGCGCAGTGCCCCGAAGACGTACTCGTCGAGGTCGAACGTGGTGAGCACCAGGACGTCGGCCAGGCCCTCGGCGACGACCTGGCGGGTCGCCGACACCCCGTCCAGGCGGGGCATCTGCACGTCCATCAGCACCAGGTCCGGCCGCAGTTCGCGGGCGAGCGCGACCGCCCGCTCCCCGTCCGCCGCCTCGCCGACCACCTCGATGTCCGGCGCGCTGCGCAGGATGAGGACCAGCCCGGCCCGTACGGCGGACTGGTCCTCGGCGACGAGCACACGGATCATGCGGGTTCTCCTTCGGTGACGGGGAGGGTGGCGCGGACGCTCCAGATCTTGCCCCGGGCCGTGCCCTCGGGGCCCGCCTCGAAGGTGCCGCCCAGCAGGGCGACCCGCTCGCGCATCCCGACCAGTCCGGCGCCGGAACCGGGGGCGCCCGGCCGGTCGCGGTCGCCGTACGGGCTGGTCACGTCGATACCGAGGGAGCCGTCCGCCCGCCGCAGCACCACCGCGACCCGGCCGGGGGAGGCGTGCTTGAGGGCGTTGGTCAGCGACTCCTGGACGATGCGGTAGGCGGCCAGTTCCACGGGGGCGGGGAGGGCGCCGCCGTGGCCGGCGTCGAGGGTGACGTCGAGGCCGTTGGTGCGGGCGCCCTCGACGAGGGAGCCGAGCCCGTCGAGGGTGGGTGCGGCGGACGGTTCGGTGTCGGCGCCGGCGTCCCGCAGGATGCCGATCAGTCTGCGCATCTCGGCCAGGCCCTCGACGCTGTTCTCGCGGATGACCCCGAGGGCCTCCATGGAGGTGTCCGGGTCGTCGAGGGAGAGCGCGGCCGTGGAGTGGATCGCGATCGCCGAGAGGTGGTTGGCGACCATGTCGTGCAACTCCCGTGCCATGCGCGCCCGTTCGGCCGCGACGGCCTGGGTGCGGTCCATCTCCGCCAGCAGGGCGGTCTGTTCGGCGCGCAGCCGGGCGGCCTCGGCGGCGTCGCGGTGGTTGCGGACGATCAGGCCGGTGGCGGCGGGCATGACGGAGACCAGGCCGACCACCACCCCGATGAGCAGCGCGTCCGGCTTCCGGAAGGCCATGAGCGGGACCACGGTGAAGGCGACGGTCACCAGTCCGCAGACCAGGGGCACCCGGCGGGCCGTGGCGGTCCGGCCGTACAGCACGGCGGCGTACACCAGGTCGGTGAACATCAGGACCGTGATCAGGTTGCCCTGGGTGATGGTGTCCAGCGTCAGCGCGGCCCAGCCGACCAGCAGGGCGGTCCGCGGCATGGTCCGGCGCAGCGCCTCGCAGCCGGCCATCACGACGAGGGGCGGCAGGACCCACCCGTGGG
The DNA here is from genome assembly GCF_029167005.1 of Streptomyces sp. VNUA24. NCBI lineage: Bacteria > Bacillati > Actinomycetota > Actinomycetes > Kitasatosporales > Streptomycetaceae > Streptomyces > Streptomyces sp. VNUA24. The sequence continues at coordinate 3,993,958 of NZ_CP119143.1, read as the reverse complement.
CCTCCAGGACCACGATCCCGTCGTGCGGGGTGCGCACGTCGAGGCCCAGCCCCCACAGCAGCAGCCCGCCGAGGAGTCCGGCGGTGGCGATGTACACGTCCGTGCGGTGCGGGCGGGGCGGTCGAACGGCCATGTCCCCATCCAACACGCGACGAGCCCACGGCGCCTGATCCCCGGGAACGGTCCTGGACTGCATCCTTCGATGTACGGCGACCTCGTCACCGCAGACGACGCATCGGCGGCGGCCCGCCGGGAGCCTGGAAGGGTGACCGAGAGGAGCGAGTCGTGATCGTCGCGTTGATCATCGCCTGTGAGGTCGGCTTCTGGGTGCTGCTGGCGCTGGCCCTGGCCGTCCGCTATCTGCTGAAGAGGCGCCGGACCAGTGTCGTGCTGCTGCTCTGCGAGCCCGTGCTGGAGCTGGTGCTGTTCGTCGTGACCGCGATCGACCTGAAGAACGGCGCCGAGCCCAGCTGGGAGCACGGGATCGCGGCCCTCTACATCGGCTTCACCGTGGGCTACGGCCACTACATGATCGGCCGGATGGACGTCTGGGCGGCGCACCGCCTGGGCGGGGGCCCCAAACCGGCGGGGCCCCCGAAGTACGGCCTGGCCCGCGCCCGCCACGAGGGGATGCTGTGGGTGCGGACGGTGGTGGCGGCCGGGGTGGCGCTGACCCTGCTCCAGCTGGCCGTCTGGTACGTCGGCGACGACGGGAACGTCGATTCGCTGAGGTCGTTCCAGTGGCTCGCCCTGCGGGGCGCGGGCATCCACGGCCTGGTCGCCCTCGCCTACACGATCTGGCCGAAGAAGGACCCGGGCGCGTCGGACACCGGGGAGCGGGTCACCGTCGAGAAGGAGAGGGCCGGACGATGAGCGCGACGGCGGCCGGCAACCTGCGGGACGGGGCCGGCACCTTCGTCGCCGGCCTGGTGCTGTGGCTCTTCACGGACGGGGTGGAGGTGCCGGTCGTGACCCTGACCAAGGTCGGTGCGGTGATGATGTGCGTGGGCGGCGTCCTCATCACCACCGGCCTCTACCAGCGGGTTCGCGGCACCCGGGGGTCCTAGCCCGGGCAGGTCGTTCGGATCACGCCCGGGCCGCAGGGTTCCGCTACCGCTCCCCGCCCGGGCCGCAGGGTTCCGCTACCGCTCCCCGCCCGGCACCCACAGCACGTCCCCGGTCTCCTTGTTCGCCGTCCTCGCCAGGATGAACAGGAGGTCGGAGAGGCGGTTGAGGTAGGTCGCGGTGAGGGGGTTCATGTCCTCGCCGTGGGCCTCCAGGGCCGCCCACGTCGAGCGCTCGGCCCGCCGGACCACCGTGCACGCCTGGTGCAGCAGGGCCGCGCCGGGGGTGCCGCCGGGCAGGATGAAGGAGCGGAGCTTCTCCAGCCGCTCGTTGAACCGGTCGCAGTCCGCCTCCAGCCTGTCGACGTAGAACTGCTCGACGCGCAGCGGCGGGAACTCGGGGTTGTCGACGACGGGCGTGGAGAGGTCCGCGCCCACGTCGAACAGGTCGTTCTGGACGCGGGTGAGGACCTGGACGATCTCCTCCTCCAGCCCGCCGAGCGCGATCGCCGTCCCGATGGCCGCGTTGGCCTCGTTGGCGTCGGCGTACGCCGAGATCCGCGGATCGGTCTTGGGCACCCGGCTCATGTCGCCGAGGTTGGTGGTGCCCTTGTCGCCGGTCCTGGTGTAGATGCGCGTCAGATTGACCATGCGACCAGCGTAGTTAGGCCCCGGCCGTCCGAAAGACCCGTGTGCCCACCGTCACGGCGAGCCCCGCGAGACCGACGGCGACCAGGACGCCCTGGAGCATGGCCGGGGTGGCGTACGCCCCGAGGTGCGCGTCACGCATCGCGTCCACGAGACAGCGGAACGGCACGAAGCGGGACAGGACGTCCGGCCGGCCCGGGGCCAGGGACACCGGCGGCACCAGGCCGGGCGGTCTCGCCGCGCGTGGGCCTGATGGAGGGCTACGACCGCTTCCTGCGGGCCATCCACGAGGCGCCCGCCCTGCGGTCCCGGCTGTGGAGCATCCGGCAGGAGGTCCAGGACAACCTGGAGGCGGCCCTGCGGGAGGAGGCCGGCGCGGCTCCCGACGACGCGCTGCCCACCCTGATCGCGGGTCAGATCAACTGGGTCCACCGGACGGTGACGGCCGTCGTCGGACGCGAGATGCGCGCCGGGCGCAATCCGGGCGAAGTGTCCCGAGAGGTGCTTCTTCTCCTGGACGGGACGGAGGGCCTGTTGAGCGAGAAGCTGCTCAACTACGCCGTACGCCCCTCTCCGTGAGCGCTGCCGGTGTGATGTCCGCCCCTTGAGACGTGACTCGCGTTACTAAGCGGTCACACGGACCCTCACGAGCGCTAGTGTCCGCCGGAGAGGTAACCCATCGACAGCGCGTACCAGGGGAGTCGCACAGTGGCACGGAAGCTCGCCGTCATCGGAGCCGGGCTCATGGGGTCCGGCATCGCCCAGGTGTCCGCGCAGGCGGGCTGGGACGTCGTGCTGCGCGACGTCACCGACGAGGCGCTGAACCGTGGCATCGGCGGCATCACGGCGTCGTTCGACAAGTTCGTGGGCAAGGGCAGGCTGACGGCCGAGGACGCCGAGGCGGCGCTGGGGCGGATCACCGCCACCACCGACCTCGACGCGGCGGCCGACGCGGACGTCGTCGTCGAGGCCGTCTTCGAGAAGCTAGAGGTCAAGCACGAGATCTTCCGGGCCCTGGACAAGGTCGTCCGCGAGGACACCGTGCTCGCCTCGAACACCTCGGCCATCCCGATCACCAAGATCGCGGCGGCCACCGAGCGGCCCGAACGCGTCGTCGGCGTCCACTTCTTCTCGCCGGTGCCGATGATGCAGCTGTGCGAACTGGTGCGCGGCTACAAGACGAGCGACGAGACGCTCGCCACCGCGCGGGAGTTCGCCGAGTCGGTCGGCAAGACCTGCATCGTCGTCAACCGTGACGTCGCCGGCTTCGTGACCACCCGTCTCATCTCCGCCCTCGTCGTGGAGGCCGCGAAGCTGTACGAGTCGGGCGTCGCCACCGCCGAGGACATCGACCTCGCCTGCAAGCTGGGCTTCGGCCACGCGATGGGACCGCTGGCCACCGCCGACCTGACGGGCGTCGACATCCTGCTGCACGCCACGAGCAACATCTACACGGAGTCCCAGGACGAGAAGTTCGCTCCTCCGGAGCTGATGCGCCGGATGGTGGACGCCGGTGACATCGGACGCAAGAGCGGGCAGGGCTTCTACAGCTACTGACGCCGACCCGTGCGGCACGGGCGGCACTTCCCACGCATGTGAACGCATGAGCCTCTTGGGCCTCACCCCTTGAGGTGAATTCGGTATCGGTTCGCTCACAGACGGCAACCTGGCGGTGCCCAACGCCGTCAGACGTTGCATCACCCACATCACGGAGTACGAGACGCACTCACGGGGAGCGCTTATGTACATCAGGGGCGACCACGCCGAGCTGGTCGTCGGGGGCCGCCTCGACGTACGCAGCGCGGCGGACGCCCGTACGGTCCTGCACGCGGCCGTCGACGACGGAGCCGGCGACCTGGTGCTCGACCTGTCAGAGCTGGACTCCTGGGACGCCACCGGACTCGGGGTGATCATGGGAGCCCACCGGCGGGCGGGGCGGTGCGGACGGCGGCTGGTGCTGCGCGCCGTACCGCCGCAGATGCAGCGGCTCCTCGTGGCCACCCGGCTGCACCGCATCCTCGCCATCGAGGGCGGTATCGGTCTGGAGTCGTTGCCCAGAGTCTGAACGCGTGTGCGGATCTCTACGTATGGCTCGGTGTGTGCGGGACACCCGGCCGGTGCACGCCGCAATCCTCACGAGACTGTGATGTCTCGGACAGCGTGGGACCCCGGACTGTCGTAGATACTGTGCAAAGGTTTAGGGTTCGGCTGCCCGCTGCCAGCTACCCTCGAGCGGGTTCCGGACCAGAAGCGACAGCGCGGTGTGCGACCAGGCCGGGAGGGGCTCCAGCACACGAGACGCTTTTGGGGGGCTTGAACCGATGGACCCGAACAGCCGGGGACCCGAAGAGTACGGCCACGACGACGCACAGGCGCAGAGCAGACGTCCGGCGCGTGACGCGCTGACGCAGGACTTCGACCGGCACGCTCCGGCGCTCGCCCGCACCGTCCGGCTCGTGACGGGCGACTTCCTCCTCACCGTCAACCCCGTCGACGGCAGCGAGATCGAGAACTGCCCGCCGGGCGAACTGCCTGGTCGGCCCGCGAAACACACGTCCGACGAGCGCGCCGCCCTCGACCGTGCCGCCCGCCCGCCGGTGCCCCCGGGCCCCTCGCTGCCCCGGCTGCCGCTGATCCAGCGCGACGAGGAGCGGGAGCGGCTCGTACGGCTCCTCGCCCGCGGCCGCTCCGTCCGCCTCACCGGCGCGCCCGGCTCGGGCCGCACCACCCTCCTCGACGCGGTCGCCGAGGACTGCGCGGACCTGGCCCCCGACGGTGTCGTCCGGCTGAGCGGTTTCCGGCGCACGGTCGACGACCTGCTGTACGAACTGTTCGCAGCCGTGTACAGCACATCCGGGTTCCGGCCCGCCCCGCCGCAGGTCGCCGACGTCGTGCGGGAGATCGGCGCGGTCGTCGTCCTGGACGACCTGGAGTTCGGCGGCATCGCCCTCGACGAACTCCTCGACGCCACCCCCGAGTGCGCCTTTCTGATCGGCGCCACCCCCGACACCCCGCTGCCGTCCGCCGACGCGCCCCTGGAGGAGGTCGTCCTCGGAGGGCTCGACCGGGCCGGCAGCGAGGAGCTCCTGGAGCGGGTCGTCGGGCGGGCGCTCACCGAGGACGAGTCCAACTGGGCCGGCGACCTCTGGTTCGAGTCCGAAGGGCTGCCGCTGCGCTTCACCCAGGCCGGGGCACTGCTCAGGCAGCGCGACCGGCAGCGGGCCGGCGAGGACGCCGTCGACGAGTTCGGGGTCTTCCAGGAGGCGCCGTCACTGGTCGACGCGTCCTTCGGGCCGCCGGCGGACGAGCGTGACGTCCCCCTGCCCTCCCTCGCCGAGGGAGCCGCCCCCGCCGCGCTGCTCGCGTCCCGGCTGGGCTCCTCGGCCCGCGAGACCCTCCGGTTCGCCGTCGCGCTCGGCGGCGAGATCCCCCACCAGGCGCACCTGCCCGCCCTCGTGGGTGACACCCACGCCGACGCGGCCCTCGGCGAGCTGGTCGGCTGCGCCCTGGTGACACCTGTCGGTGCCCGTTACCGGCTCGCCGCCGGGGTGCGCACGCAGCTGGAGGCCGCCGGGTACGCCGACGACGCCGGGACGCGCGCCGAGGCCGCCGCCCAGCACTACGCATGGTGGGCCGGGCACCCCTCGGTCACCCCCGAGCGCGTCTCGGCCGAGGCGGACGCCGTCCTGGCCGCCCTCACCGCGCTCGCGCCGGCCACGACCCCGCCCGGCGAGGGCGAGGAGAGCGCCGCCGTGGTGCTGGCCCGGCAGGCCGCGCCCGCGTTCGCGGCGGGTCAGCGCTGGAGCGCCTGGGAGCGGGCGCTCCGGGCCGGTGCCGAGGCCGCCGGCCTCGCCGACGAGACCGCCGAACTGGCTTACTTCCACCACGAGCTGGGTGTCCTCGCCCTGTGCTCCGGACAGCTGGAGCGGGCGCGGGCCGAGCTGGAGTCCTCCATCGGGCTGCGCAACGTCCTCGCGGACAAGCGCGGCACGGTCGCCGGCCGCCGGGCCCTCGCCCTGGTCGCCGACCGCTCCGGGACGACCCCGCCGGCCGGCGGTCCGGCGGTGGGGGAGGAGGTACCGGACGTCCGGCACCCGGAACCGGGTCCGCTCGGGGGCGGGCTCTCCGCCTACACACCCCTGGGCTTCGGCACGGCCGGTCCGGGAGCGACGGGCGCGGCGGCGGCCACCGGCGGCGGCTCCGCGGTGTACCCGCCGGCCGACGACGGCATCCTCGTCACGCACGGGTCCGGCGGCGCCACGCCCGCGCACCGGTTCACCGGTCTCAGGAGCCTCGTCGGGGGTGCCCGGCGCAACCTGCTCGCCACGGGCGCGGGAGCGCTGCTCGTCGCCGTGCTGGGAACCGTGGTGACCCTGGGCGCGACCTCCGACCGCAAGGACGACACCCCGGCGGAGCGGGTCGGCGTCAACCCCTCCGCCAGCGCGGGCGTCGACGACGGCGGGCTCGTCGCGGACCGTCCCAAGACGGGCGGGGACGACGACACCCCGGGTGCCGTGCCCGAGCCGACCGACCCGGGCCCGGACGGCACCTACGGCACGTCGGACGACCCGACGCCCACGGGCAGCGCGGGGCCGTCGGACGACCCGAGCGGTACGGAAGGGCCGACGGGCAAGCCGACGCCGACCCCGACGAAGTCGTCCCCGAAGCCGACGCCGTCGGACTCCGAGGACGAGTCCGGCTCGCCCACCCCGACCCCGACACCCACGCCCACGCCGACTCCCACGCCCACCCCGACGCCGTCCGGCGGCAGCGAGAACCCGCCGCCACCGGACGACACCAGCAGCGCGAGCGCACCCACCTCCGCCCGTGCCGTCGAGCCGACGGCCGCCGCCCCGGAATCCGGCGCCGGCTCACCCGGCGGGACGACGGCCTGAGCCGCGTTCCACCCGTTCGACGCGCCGTTCGACGCGGGAGGGCCGGGTCCGTTCCTCGGACCCGGCCCTCCCGGGGTCGTGCGTCGGACGCCGACCGAACTCAGAACAGCCGCAGCTTGTCGTCCTCGATGCCGCGCAGGGCGTCGTAGTCGAGGACCGCGCAGCCGATGCCGCGGTCGGTGGCGAGGACACGGGCCTGGGGCTTGATCTCCTGGGCGGCGAAGATGCCGCGGACCGGCGCGAGGTGCGGGTCGCGGTTCAACAGCTCCAGATAGCGCGTGAGTTGCTCGACCCCGTCGATCTCGCCGCGCCGCTTGATCTCGACCGCGACGGTCGCGCCGTCGGCGTCCCGGCACAGGATGTCGACGGGACCGATGGCCGTCATGTACTCGCGGCGGATGAGCGTGTAGCCCTCGCCGAGGGTCTCGATGCGGTCGGCGAGGAGTTCCTGGAGGTGCGCCTCGACGCCGTCCTTGATCAGGCCGGGGTCGACGCCCAGTTCGTGCGAGGAGTCGTGGAGGACCTCCTCCATCGTGATGATGAGCTTCTCGCCCGCCTTGTTGATGACGGTCCAGACGCCTGCCTCGTCCCCGGCACCCTCCTTCAGCGTGCAGGGCGGCGACATCCAGTTGAGGGGCTTGTAGGCCCGGTCGTCGGCGTGGATCGAGACGCTGCCGTCCGCCTTCACCAGGATCAGGCGGGGGGCCGAGGGGAGATGGGCGGTGAGCCGGCCCGCGTAGTCGACGGAGCAGCGGGCAATGACGAGACGCATGGTCGGCAACGCTATCCGACGCCGACGGGTGCGCGCGATTCGACCGCCGTGGGCGTCCGGCCCGGAGGTCACCCCGCGGCCGGTGCCGGGGGCCGGGGGCCGTTCGACGCGCGGCCGGTCCCGTGCGGTCGCTGTCGCCCTCCGTCACCCTCCTCCGGCCTCTCACGTGGGCTTCCGTCGTCCTCCGGCATGTGCCGCTGTCAACTCCTGTTCGGCATTGGCTGATTGTGTGCGTCCCACGTCGTGTCGGTGCGCGCAATCTCCTGGTGCGGCCCCGTTCGGTTCCTTACCGTAGAAACTGGAGGTCGCGGACCGTGCACTCTGCGTGTTCGGCGTGCGCTCTCCGACCCTGTCCGTCAACCCCTGTTGTTGTGGGGGTGCGAGAGGAGAACCCATGTCGCTCGACGTCTCACCGGCCCTACTCGAACAGGCCGAGCGAGGCGAGGTCGACGAAGCCGCCTTCGTCGACTGCGTCCGGACCTCCCTGCCCTACGCGTGGGAGATGATCAGCTCTCTGGTGGCCCAGCTGAAGGTCGACGGCGGAGAGTTCGCCGACAACCAGACGCCCCCGCCGGACGAGCAGGCACGCGGACAACTGCTGCGCGCGCTCGCCAGCGACGCGATTCGCGGCGCGCTGCAGCGGCACTTCGGTGTACGGCTGGCCTTCCAGAACTGCCACCGCGTGGCGGTGTTCCCTCTGGACCCGTCCGTGGACGACAGGCTGGCCCGCTTCACCTCGATCCGCGGCCAACTCCTCAACCAGTCCCCGGAACTCAGGGACTGCTGAGGTCGTGACGCAGCACGGCTTGCCGCTCCAACCGCGGGAGGTGCATCAGTAACCGGGGCGGCAAGCTCCCCGCAGTGGCTCAGCCGAGGTGAGGCAGCACCTCGGCACCGAGTCGTCGTACGTTCTCCTCCGTCGCCGCCAGGTCGCCGGAGCCCTCGACCAGCAGGGCGAAGCGGGAGATGCCCGTCCGCTCGCTGGTGGCCGCGAGGCGGTCGGCGCACAGCCGGGGGGTGCCCACGGGGTGCAGCCCGCAGAGCAGTTCGGTGTACGCCAGCGGGTCCCGCATGGCGCGGGCCCGGCCGTCGACGGTCACATGGGCGTCGAGGCCCTGCTTCAGCCAGCCCGGCATCGCCTTGGTGAGCGCCTCCACGGCGTCGGTGCGCCGGTCGGCGATCTGGCAGACGCCGGCCGAGACATGGGCCGCGCCGGAGATCTCCTCCGGCGAACGGCCCGCCGCCCGGGCGTGCTTGCGCCACAGGGCGACCATCTCGGCCTTCTCCTCGTCCCCGACGTGCATGCCGAGGAGCATCGACAGCCCGCGCTCGGCGGCCAGCCTGACGCTCGTCGGCGAGGTGCAGGCGACGACGACCTCCGGGCCGGGTGTCTCGTCCAGGTCCTCGGCGGGCCTCGGGACGACCGGGACCTCACGGAAGCTGAATCGTTCCCCCGACGCCGAGACCGAGGGCTCGCGCAGCCAGCGCATGAGCAGATCGAGTGATTCCGGGAAGCCCGTCTCGTACGCCGGGAGTCCGGCGCCGAACACCTCCAGGTCGACCCACGGGCCGCCGCGTCCGACCCCCAGCGAGAAGCGTCCGCCGGACGTCACGTGCAGCAGGGCGGCCTGTTCGCCCAGGGCCACGGGGTGGACGGTGGGCAGTACGCTGACCGCCGTGCCGACCCGGATCCGCCGGGTGCGGCCCAGCAGCAGCGCGGCGAGGGTGATCGCCGACGGGCAGGTGCCGTACGGCACGAAATGGTGCTCGGCCAGCCAGACCGCGTCCAGCCCGGCCTCCTCGGCCACCTCCGCGGTCCGTACCGCCCGGTGGAGCGCCTCGCCCTGACCCTGGCCGGGGAACTGGGCGCCCAGTACAAATGTTCCTACGTGCATCGCTCTTCCTGCTTCCTCGGCTCCGACTCGGGAGCTCCCCCACCGGCATAACCGGGGGACACGTGACGAAGTCACGGCCTGGCGGCGAGATTTGCGGATTGTCTGCAGAATGGGCCGGGCGGAGGGCGATCTGGGGGGTTTGGTGACGTACGCATACCCCCACCGGGCCCGCGTAGGCTGGAGACCGGCCCTGCCCCCCGTCGAGCCCCGTGAGGTGTCCCGTGTCCCCGCGTCGCAACCGCCCCAAGGACCAGGCTTCGTCGGGTCCGTCGGGTCCGTCAGGCCGCAGCGCGGAGGAGGACCGGTCCGACCGCTACGGCGGCTGGCAGACCAGCGAGCCCTGGCGGGGCGAGGAGTGGAGCGTGCGCCATGTGGCGGGCGCCAGCGCGGCGGGCAAGACCTACCGCTGCCCCGGCTGCGACCAGATGATCGCCTCGGGGGTCCCGCATGTCGTGGCTTGGCCCGAGCACTCGGGCGTCGACGAGCGTCGGCACTGGCACAAGGCGTGCTGGAACGCGAAGGACCGCCGCACCTCGCGGGTGCAGCGGTCCCGTAACGCGCCGAGGTTCTGACACCCCCTCGGCCGGAAGGTCAGACGTCCCGCTTCTCCAGCAGGGCGTACGCGCCCACGAACGCCACCCCCGCCAGCGCGAGCATGATCCACAGGGGCTCCCAGCCGGACGGGCCGGACTGGCTGATCTCCGCGCCGTAGAAGACGCTGAGCTGGCTGGGGATCGAGTACTCCAGCAAGAACTCCTGGACGTCCCTCAGTGACTCCGAGAACATGAAGATCGCGATGACCAGCGGGGCGAGGAAGACGCCGAGCATCAGGGTGATCGCACCCGCCGAATGCCGGATCAGCGAACCCGTCAGCAGCGCCAGCAGCCCGAACAGCGCGAGGTACAGGCTCACACCGACCGTGCCCTTGAACCACTCGCCGCCGTCGGGGCTCGTGACGCCGTTGCCCTCCAGGATCGCCACCTGCGCGAAGCCGACGAAGGCCGTGGTGACCACCGTGACCGTGAAGGTGAGGGCGAAGAACACGATGGCCTTCGCGGCCAGGACCCGGCCGCGGCTCGGGCACGCGGTCATCGTGGTCCGGATCATCCCCGTGCCGTATTCGGAGGCGGTGGTCAGCACCCCGAGCGTGAGGATGCAGACGCTGCCGATCATGACGCCGAACAGGCCGAGGCCCAGCGGGGACTCGCCCTCCAGGTTCATGTCCGCGGAGGCGGCGATCAGGGCGAAGAGCAGACCCAGGCCGATCACCAGGACGACGAAGACGCCGAGTGTCCAGATCGTGGAGCGGACCGACTTGATCTTCGTCCACTCGGAGGCGATCGCGTGCCCGAGGTGCGTGCGCACCACCGGGATCGGCGAGGTGTACGACGTGCCCGGCGCGCCCTGCCACTGGGGGGCGGGCGGCGCTTGCGTGAGGGGCGGCTGGGGCGTGCTCATCGGGCGTCCTCGGACTTCGTCAGGTCGGCGGCGGGCGCGGCGGAGGCGGCCGCGGCGGGGGCCGGCGCGGCGGCGGGCTGCGCGGGGGCCGGCGGGGCGGCCTGGGCGTACGGGTTCGGCTGGGGCTGCCCGGGAGCCGGGGCCGCGGGCGCCGGAGCCCCGTAGGGGCCGGCCGGCGGGGCCGGGTGGCCCTGCGGCGCGTACGGCTGACCCGGCTGCGGTGCCGGCGGGGCGTACCAGCCCGGCTGGCCCTGTCCGGGCACCGGCATCGGCGGCTGCGCGCCGGGCGGCAGCGGCTGCTGCAGACCGGCCTTCTGGTCGATGGTCGAGCGGTAGTCGACGGCGCCCTGCGTCATCCGCATGTACGCCTCCTCCAGCGACGCCTGGTGCGGCGACAGCTCCCACAGGCGCACGTCGGCGCCGTGCGCGAGATCGCTGATGCGGGGCAGCGGCAGCCCCATGACCCGCAGCGCCCCGTCCTGCTCGGGCAGCACCTGGCCGCCCGCCTCGGTCAGCGCGGCCGTCAGCTTCTCGCGCTGCTGCGGCTCGGCGTCCGGAGTCCGTACGCGCGCGAAGTCGGCGGAGTTCGCCGAGATGAAGTCCTTGATGCTCATGTCGGAGAGCAGCTGCCCGCGCCCGATCACGATGAGGTGGTCGGCGGTCAGCGCCATCTCGCTCATCAGGTGCGAGGAGACGAAGACCGTACGGCCCTCGGCGGCGAGCGCCTTCATCAGGTTGCGGACCCAGAGGATGCCCTCGGGGTCGAGGCCGTTGACCGGCTCGTCGAAGAGGAGCACCTGCGGGTCGCCGAGCAGCGCGGCGGCGATGCCGAGCCGCTGGCCCATGCCCAGGGAGAAGCCCTTGGAACGCTTCTTGGCCACGTCCTGCAGACCGACGACACCGAGCACCTCGTCCACCCGGCGGGCCGGGATGCCGGACAGCTGGGCCAGGGACAGCAGGTGGTTACGGGCGTGCCGGCCGCCGTGCACCGCCTTGGCGTCGAGGAGCGCGCCGACCTGCCGGGCCGCGTTCGGCAGCTTGCGGTACGGATAGCCGCCGATCGTCACCTGCCCGGAGGTGGGATTGTCCAGGCCGAGGATCATGCGCATCGTCGTCGACTTCCCGGAGCCGTTGGGCCCCAGGAAGCCGGTGACGGCCCCCGGCCGCACCTGGAAGGAAAGGTTGTACACGGCCGTCTTGGCGCCGTAGCGCTTCGTCAGGCCGACTGCCTCGATCATGCTCCGCACCCATCGAACGGTTCAGGACGTCTCAGGACGTCGGGGCGCACGCCCCCGTAAGGATTAGGAGCTTATCGGGACGCTGACGGTTCCACCCAAGAGCAGGTAAAACCTCGCAGGTCACGCGCCCCTTGCTTTGGCATGTACGTAACCGCTGGTCAGGCTCCCGCTCATGCGTCGCGCCGCTTCAGCATCAGGTATCCGCCGAGCAGGGCCGCCGCCACCCACAGCGCCATGATGGCGAGACCGCCCCAGGGCCCGTACGGCGTGTCGTCGTCCACGGGGGTCACCACCTGCATGATCCTGCTGCCGGCCTGGTCGGGCAGGTACCGGCCGGCCTTCTCGGTGGCGCCGACGTTGCCCAGGATGTTGGAGATCAGGAAGAAGAACGGCATCAGGATGCCGAGGGACAGCATCGGGCTGCGGAGCATCGCCGCCACCCCCATGGAGAACACGGCGATGAGGGTCATGTAGAGGCCGCCGCCGAAGACCGCGCGCAGGACGCCCGGGTCGTCGATCCCGGCGCGGTGCGGACCGAGCATCGCCTGCCCCAGGAAGAACGTCACGAAGCTGGTCGCGAGCCCCACCGCGAAGGCGAGGGCGGTGGCCACCGCGATCTTGCCGAAGAGGAAGGTGCCGCGCTGCGGCACGGCGGCCAGCGAGGTCCGGATCATGCCGGTGCTGTACTCGTTCGACACCACCAGCACCCCGAACACGATCATCGCCAGCTGCCCGAGGGTCATCCCCGCGAAGCTGATGAACGTCGGGTCGAACGACAGCCGGTCCCGGCGGCTCAGGTTGTCGAACTCGTTCTTCGACAGCAGCGAGATCAGCACGCCGAGCGCGATCGTGACGACCCCGGCCAGCGACAGCGTCCACACCGTGGACGCCACCGACCGGATCTTCGTCCATTCCGAGCGGACCACCTGGGTGACGGCCATCGTCAGCCCTCCCGCTTCCAGGAGCCGCCCCAGCCGGGGACGGGTGCCGGTTGCGCCACCGGGGTGCCGTCGTGCGCGTGGTACTCCACCGACTCGGCCGTCAGCTGCATGAACGCCTCCTCCAGCGACGCCTGCTGGGGGCTCAGCTCGTGCAGCACGATCCGGTGCTGGGCGGCCAGCTCACCGATCTCCTCGGGTTTCCCGCCGTCCACCTCCAGCGCCCCGTTGCCGCTCTCCACGACCGTCGTGCCGACCGCGTGCAGCACGTCGAGCAGCCGCTCCCGCTGCGGTGTGCGAATGCGTACGTACGCGCGTGAGTTCTGCCGGATGAACTCCGCCATGGAGGTGTCCGCGAGCAGCCGCCCCTGCCCGATGACGACGAGGTGGTCGGCGGTCAGCGCCATCTCGCTCATCAGATGCGAGGACACGAACACGGTCCGCCCCTGGGCCGCGAGGGACTTCATCAGATTCCGGATCCAGTGGATGCCCTCGGGGTCGAGGCCGTTGACCGGCTCGTCGAACATCAGGATCCGCGGGTCGCCGAGCAGCGCGCCGGCGATCCCGAGCCGCTGCCCCATGCCGAGCGAGAAGCCCTTGGCCTTCTTCCGGGCGACCGTGGTGAGCCCGACCGTGTCCAGGACCTCGTGCACCCGGGCCCGGGGGATGCCGTTGCTCTCGGCCAGGCAGAGCAGGTGGTTGAAGGCGCTGCGGCCGCCGTGCACGGCCTTGGCGTCCAGCAGCGCGCCGATGTACGTCAGCGGGTCCCGCAGGCCCGCGTAGTGCGTGCCGTCGATCCGGACGTCCCCCGCGGTGGGCCGGTCCAGCCCCAGGATCATGCGCATGGTCGTCGACTTGCCGGCCCCGTTCGGCCCGAGGAAGCCGGTCACCATCCCGGGCCGCACGGCGAAGGTCAGGTTGTTCACCGCCACCTTCTCGCCGTACCGCTTGGTCAGCCCGTCCAGCTCGATCATGCGGCCACGCTAGAACGGGGCCCGGTGGCCTGCCACCGGAGCACTGGTGACTGCCGGTCATCCCCTCAGGGGCGCGGGGAACTGCGCGAACAACCCCACACGGCCGGCAGCCGCGTCACCAGGGAAGCCCCCGAGCTATGAGGCACCCGGCCACCCGGCCACCCGGCCGGACGGCCCCGTCGCCACCCCCGGCACACCGAAGGCCCGCGCCCCCCCGGAGGGGAGACGCGGGCCCGATGGTGCCTCGTCCGGCCGGTGCCGTCAGGGTGACAGGGTCACCGGGACTGCTGCGCCGGAACCCCGCGGGAGATCGGCTCGTCGTCGGTGACCGGCGTGCCGGCCGCGGCGACGGCCGCACCCGTGAGGGTCGCCAGCATCTCGCGCACGTTCGTCAGCTGGGCGTTGATCGAGTCGCGGCGGTTGGTGAGCGCCGCCAGCTCGCGCTCGGATTCCGAACGGATCCGGTCGGCCTTGGCGTTCGCGTCCGCGACGATGTCCTCGGCCTGACGCTGCGCGGTCTCCACCGTCTGGCGGGCGCGGCGCTCGGCGTCGGTGCGCAGCTTCTCGGCCTCCAGGCGGAGCTGCTCGGCGCGGTGCTCGATCTCGGCGAGACGCTTCTCCGCCTTCTGCTGACGCGATGCCAGGTCCCGCTCGGACTGCTCGCGGCGCTTGGCGAGGTTCGTCTCGAAGTCGGCGGCGGCCTGGGCGGCCTTGGCGCGGGTCTCCTCGAAGAGGGCGTCCGCCTCCTCGCGCTTGGACTGCGCGTCCTTCTGCGCCTCGGCGCGCAGCTGCGAGGCGTCGCTCTTGGCCTTCTCGACGATCCGGACGCCCTCGTCCTCCGCCTTGGCCTTGCGCTCCGCGGAGAAGGACTCCGCGTCGTTGCGCACCTGCTGGGCCGCCGACTCGGCGAGCTCGCGGTGCTGCTCGGCGGCGCGGCGGGCCTCCTCGCGCAGGTCCTTCGCCTCCTCCTCGGCGAGGCGGAGGATCTTCTCGACGCGCGCGCCGAGACCGGCGTAGGACGGCTCGGCGTCGGTCACCGCGGCCTGGGCGTTCTGCGTCTCGAGGTGGAGCTCCTCGATGCGCTTCTCCAGAGCGGTGATGCGGGCGAGCGCGGAGTCACGGTCGGAGACGAGCTTGGAGATACGTTCGTCCACCTGAGCGCGGTCGTATCCACGCCGCACAAGCTCGAAGCCGTAGGGGGAAGTGTCGCTCATGGGGTTCCTGTCGAATGAGACCGGTGAGGTGATAGGTGGAATCCTAGGGGGCGAAGCGGCGTGTCATCGAGCAGATGCACGTTTGATCTGGAGAATGACACCCCTTTTGAGTGGCCGACCATCGGAATACTTGCCAGAAACTTTGCGTAAAGGCCCTGAAAGCACAGACGGCACAGATGGCAAGCACAGAACGGGCACAAAATGGTGTCCGTAGGGCTTGAGGCGGAGCGGGAAGATACCCGCAACGCCCCCGCACCGCTAGCCGTCTGACGACTTGCCACCCGAACGAGTCGCACCCGCCGTGGCACCCGTCTTGACTCCACCGTCCTTGCCGCCCGACGGGGCCTCAAAAGACTCCAACGCCACCAGGACGTCCTGGACACGGGAGATCTCGGCATTGATGTCCTCGCGGCGCCGGACCAGCACCTCCAGCTCGCGCTTGCCCTCCTCGACCGTGCGGCGCGCCTCGCGGATCGCCTCGGCCTTCAGCTCCTCGGCCTCACGGACGAGCGTGGACTTCTTCTGCTCGGCCTCCTTCAGGAGACCCTCGGCCTTCTTCACCGCCGCGATACGGACCTTGCCGGCTTCGGAGTTGGCCTCGGAAACGATCTCCTTGGCCTTCGACGTCGCCTTCTCCAACTGCTCCTCGGCGGCTTTGATCAACGCGTCACAACGGTCACCGGTCGATTTCATCGTCTCGGCGGCCTCACGGCGGGCCCGCGTGTGCAGCGCCTCGATCTCGGCGGTGATGCGGTCCCGCAGCTCCTCGGCCCGCTCCCTTATCGCGGTCGCGTCCCGGCGCGCCCCGACCAGCAGCTCGTCGGCGTCCGTACGGGCCTTCTCCACCGTGGAGTTGCCCTCGACGGTCGCCTCGGCGACCAGCCGGTCGGCCTCCTTGCGGGCCGCCCCGACCATGGAGTCGGCCTGCCCCTCGGCGTCCGCGGTGGTCTTCAGGGCCTGCGACTGCGCCTCGGCGAGCAGCTTGTCGGCCTCGGCCGCCGTCTCCGTGATGAGCGTGTCGACCTGCTCGGCGGCCTCGGAGCGCCGCTTGTTGGCGTCCTTGCGGGCCGCGTCGAGCGTGTTGTCGGCCTCCTCGCGGGCGTGCGCCATGAGCCGGTCGGCCTCCGCCTCCGCCTCGGCCCGCGCGCGCTCGGCGTCGGCCCGCACCCGCTCGGCGTGCGCCTGCGCGGAGCCCACCGTCTCGGCGGCCTCGGCCCGCAGCCGCTCGGCCTCGTCGGTGGCCTCGCCGATCAGCCGGTCGGCCTGGGCGACGGACTCGGCCCGTACGCGCTCGGCCTCCTCGTTGGTCTCCCGCGTCAGCCGCTCCGCCTCGGCCGTCACCTCGGTGATGAGGGTGTCGGCCTGGGTGGCCGCGTCCGACCGCATGCGGTTGGCGTCGTCGCGGGCCTCCGCGCGGGTGCGCGAGGCGTCCTGGTCGGCCCGCGCGATGGCGTCCGACGCCTCCGTACGGACCCGCTGGGCGTGCTCGGACGCCTCCGAACGGATGCGCTCCGCCTCGCCGATGGCCTCCGCGACCGTGCGCTCGGCGAGCGCCTTGGCGGCCTCCGTCTCGTCCCGCGCCTCACGGCGGACCCGGCCCGCGTCCTCGGCGGCCCGCTCGCGCTCGGCGTAGGCGTCGGCGCGGACCCGGTCCGACTCCTCCTCCGCCTCCCTGCGCATCCGGTCCACCACGTGCTCGGCGGTGTTGCGCAGCCCGGCGATCTCCTCCTGGGCCTGCTCGTGCAGCCCGGCGACGGACTCCCGGACCTGCTGGGCGTGCGTCTCGGCCGCCGACACCATCTCGCCGGCGCGCCGCTCGGCCTCCTCGACCAGCCGTACGGCCTCGGCCTGCGCCTCCTCCACCCGGGTGCGCGCCGAGGCCAGCAGCTCCTCGCTCTGCTCGCGGGCCCGACGACGCTCCTGGTCGGCCTCCTGCCGGGCCGCGCCGAGCAGCTCCTCGGCCTCGCGGCGGCGCCGGGCGGCCTCCTCCTGCGCGGCGGCCAGGGTCTCGGACGCCTCCGTGGCGAGCCGCTCGGCCGCGGCCTGAGCCTCCGCACGTACCCGGTCGGCGGTGTCCTTCGCCTCGGACTTCAGCCGCTCCGCCTCGGCCGCGGCCTCCGACCGCAGCCGTACGGCGACGGACTCGCCCTCGGCGCGGGACGCGGACGCGTCGGCGGCGGCCTCGTCACGCAGCCGCTCGGCCTCGGCCGCGGCCTGCGCCTGGAGCGTACGGATGCGCTCGGCCGCCTCGGAGCGCAGCCGGTCGCTCTCCTCGCCCGCCTCGCGGCGGATCCGCTCGGCCTCGGCACGGGCGTCGGTGAGCGCCTCCTCGGCGGAGGCCAGCCGGCTCTCGGCCTCGGTGTGCAGCCGGGTCAGCTCCTCGGCCGCCTCGGCCTTGCGGGCCTCGACGCCCCGCTCGGTCTCCTCGCGCAGCTCGGCGGCGGCGCGCTCGGCCTCGGCCTTCAGCTCCTCGGTCTGCTCGGCGGCCTCGGCGCGATAGCGCTCGGCCTCCTTGCGGGTGCGCTCTAGGGTCTCCTCGGCCTGGCGGCGCAGCGTGGACGCGCGTTCGATGGCTTCGGTGCGGACCTTCTCGCTGTCCGCGGTGGCGCTCTGCCGCAGCTCGTCGGCGTCCGTGCGGGCCTTGGCGAGCAGCTCCTCGGCGGTCTTGGCCGCCTCCTCGATCTGCTGGACGGCCTCGCGCCGGGCCTCGGAGCGGATCCGCTCGCCCTCGGCGACCGCGTCGGAGCGCAGCTGCTCGGCCTCGCCGCGCAGCCGGCGCGCCTCCTCCTGCAGCTCGACCGTCTTGGCGCGGTACTCCTCGGTGTCGTCCTTCGCCGTGCCCTTGAGCTGTTCGGCGAGGTCGTGCGCCTCGGCGCGCAGCCGGTCCGCCTCGGCCTCGGCCTCGGCGCGGATGCGCTCGGCCTCCTCTATGGCGGCCTTGGTGGTGCTGCGGGCCTCCTCGGACGCCTTGTTCAGCACGTCCTCGGCGGTCTTGGCGGTCTTGGCGAGGGCGGAGGCGGACTCCTCCGCGGTGATCGAGCGGGCCTTCTCGGAGGCCTCGGCGACGATCTTCTCGGCCTGGGCCTTGGCGTCGGCGACCACCTCCTCGGCGGACGCCTTGGTGGCCTCGGCCTCCTTCGTGGCCTCCTCGACCAGCCGGGCGACCTGCTCCTTGGCCGTCCGCGTGCGCTGCTCGTTGGTCGACTCGGCGCCGGCGACGGACTTGGCCGCGTTCTCCTTCGCCTCCGTGACCAGCTTCTCGGCCTCGGCGCGGGCCTCGCGCAGCGCCGTCTCCGCCTCCGCCATCCGCTGCTCGGCGGTCCGGCTCAGCTCGGACGCCTGGCGGCGGGCGGAGTCCGACTCGGTGGCGGTGGAGGTGCGCAGCTGCTCGGCGTGCTCGGTGGCCTCCTGCGCCTGGGTGGAGGCCGCGTTCAGCAGCCGCTCCGCCTCGGCGCGGGCCCGGCGCAGGATCTGGTCGGCCTCGCCGCGGGCGGCCTCGGCGTCGCTCTGCAGCCGCTGGCGGGCCTCGGTGGCGAGCCGTTCCGCCTCGGCGCGGGCGGCGGCCAGCGCCTGTTCGGCCTCCGCGCGGGACTCGTCGACGAGCCGACGGGCCTGGGCCTCGCTGCGGGCGCGCAGCTGTTCGGCCCACGCCACGTTCTCGTTGACGTGCGACTCGACCGTCTGGCGGCGCTCGGACAGCTCCTGGTCGAGCTGCTGGCGACGGGTGACCGCCTCCTGGTGCAGCTCCGCCTGGAGGCGCGCGGCCTGCTCGGCGTGCTCCTGGAGGATGCGCTGGGTCTGCGCCCGGGCCTGGCTCAGCTCGCGCTCGGCGTCCGTGCGCAGCTGGTCGGCCTGCATCTGGGCCTGGCGGAGCATCTGCTCGGCCTGGTACCCGAGGTCGCCCCCGGTGTCGTAGGCGGGCCGGGACATGAGGGTGCGGCGCGCCTCGTGCAGCTTGGCGCGCAGCACCTCGACCTGGTAGCCGAGGTCCTCGGCGTGCTGGATCGCCTTTTCCCGCTCGGTCTTCAGCCGCTCCATCTCGGCCTCGAACCGAGAGAGGTGGTCGACGTCAGCCGCCGGCTCTCGCTCCTGGCGTTCGTAGCCCCGCACTGCGCGGTCCCATCCGTCCCCTGGTCGCAACCTCTGGCAAACGAGCTCCGTCCAACCGCCGAACGGGGCCCCCGGGGAATGGTGTCAGATCAACGGCGGAGCACGGGCTGCCGCCCTCACCCTCGTCCCCCGAAACCTGGACCCCGGCCCTCGGACAGCCGCTGGTGGATCGCCGCGGTGCCCTTGGATCCCGCTCGTCGGAAGGCGGCGGAACCCGGGCCGTCCCCCTCGAAGGCGACGGCCGACCCCAACCCTACCGGCCCATATGTACGGGGGTCAGTGCTCAGGTGACTCAACTGGCGCCGAAGTGACCAGTTCTGTCAGTACGCCATGGCAATCCTTGGGGTGCAGAAACGTGATCCGTGACCCCATGGAACCGACTCGCGGCTCCTCGTACAGGACGCGTACGCCCTTGTCCTTGATCGCGGCCGCCTCGCCGTCCACGTCCGCCGTGCCGAAGGCGATGTGGTGGACGCCCTCGCCGTTCTTGGCCAGCCACTTCGCGACGGTGGAGTCCTCGCGGGTGGGCTCCAGGAGCTGCAGGTAGGAGGCGCCGCCGTCGTCCGTGCTGTTGATCCTGAGCATGGCCTCGCGCACGCCCTGCTCCTCGTTGACCTCGGAGTGGTACACCTCGAAGCCGTAGGTGGCCCGGTAGAACTCGACGGTCCTGTCCAGGTCGAAACAGGCGATTCCGATGTGGTCGATTCGCGTCAGCATGGTGTCAGTGCAGCGCCCCGGCGCCGGTTACGCAACGTGCGCGCGATCACACCGACAGCCCGGTGACGGCACGGAGTGCCACTCAGTACATTCGAAGTAAACCCTCGTTCACTCACTTCTCGGCCGTGCAGGCTGGAAGGGGATCGCACCTCATGACTGGAACGAACGGCAGGACCTCGGTGATCGTCGCGGGCGCCCGTACGCCCATGGGACGACTGCTCGGCTCGCTGAAGTCCTTCTCCGGAGCCGACCTCGGCGGATTCGCGATCAAGGCCGCCCTCGACCGCGCGGGCATCGGCGGCGACCAGGTGCAGTACGTGATCATGGGCCAGGTGCTCCAGGCCGGGGCGGGGCAGATCCCGGCGCGCCAGGCCGCGGTCAAGGCCGGCATCCCCATGAACGTGCCCGCGCTGACGATCAACAAGGTGTGTCTGTCGGGCCTCGACGCCATCGCGCTCGCGGACCAGCTGATCCGCGCCGGCGAGTTCGACGTGGTCGTGGCCGGCGGCCAGGAGTCCATGACGAACGCCCCCCACCTGCTCCCGAAGTCCCGTGAGGGCTACAAGTACGGGGCGATCCAGATGCTCGACGCGATGGCGCACGACGGGCTCACGGACTCCTTCGAGAACATCGCCATGGGCGAGTCCACCGAGAAGCACAACACGCGCCTCGGCATCCTGCGCCCCGAGCAGGACGAGATCGCCGCCCAGTCCCACCAGCGGGCCGCCGCCGCCCAGAAGAACGGCCTCTTCGAGGCGGAGATCACGCCGGTCGAGATCCCGCAGCGCAAGGGCGAGCCGGTCCTTTTCAGCCAGGACGAGGGCATCCGCGGTGAGACCACCGCCGAGTCCCTGGCCAAGCTGCGGCCGGCCTTCGCCAAGGACGGCACGATCACGGCCGGCTCCGCCTCGCAGATCTCCGACGGCGCGGCGGCCGTGGTCGTCATGAGCAAGGAGAAGGCGCAGGAGCTGGGTCTGACCTGGCTGGCCGAGATCGGCGCGCACGGCAACGTCGCGGGCCCGGACAACTCCCTGCAGTCGCAGCCCTCGAACGCGATCCTGCACGCCCTGAAGAAGGACGGCCTGGACGTCGCCGACCTCGACCTGATCGAGATCAACGAGGCGTTCGCCGCGGTCGCCGTGCAGTCAATGAAGGACCTCGGCGTTTCCCCCGAAAAGGTGAACGTCAACGGGGGCGCGATCGCCCTCGGGCACCCCATCGGCATGTCCGGCGCCCGACTCGTCCTGCACCTGGCCCTGGAGCTGAAGCGGCGCGGCGGCGGTGTCGGCGCGGCCGCGCTGTGCGGCGGCGGCGGACAGGGTGACGCGCTGGTCGTGCGGGTGCCCAGGGCCTGAGTCCCCGGCGGGGCCTTCTTCGTGAACGGAGCTGTGATGCAGGACGTCTCCACCCTGGTGACCCAGGCCAGGGAAGGCCGGCCGCGGGCCGTGGCCCGGCTGATCTCCCTGGTGGAGGGGGCGTCCCCGCAGCTCCGTGAGGTCATGGCGGAGCTGGCCCCGCTCACGGGCGGGGCGTACGTCGTCGGCCTCACCGGCTCGCCCGGCGTCGGCAAGTCCACGTCCACCTCGGCGCTGGTGACCGCGTACCGCAGGGTCGGGAAGCGGGTCGGGGTGCTGGCGGTGGACCCCTCCTCGCCCTTCAGCGGGGGCGCGCTGCTCGGGGACCGGGTGCGGATGTCGGACCATGCCTCCGACCCCGGGGTGTACATCCGTTCGATGGCGACACGGGGGCATCTGGGGGGTCTGGCGTGGGCCGCCCCGCAGGCGATCCGGGTGCTGGACGCGGCGGGCTGTGACGTGATCCTGGTCGAGACGGTCGGGGTCGGACAGTCCGAGGTGGAGATCGCCTCCCAGGCGGACACGTCCGTGGTGCTGCTCGCCCCCGGGATGGGGGACGGCATCCAGGCCGCCAAGGCCGGGATCCTGGAGATCGGCGACGTCTACGTCGTCAACAAGGCCGACCGGGACGGCGCCGACGCGACCGCGCGCGAGCTGAACCACATGCTGGGGCTGGGGGAGTCCCGGAAGCCGGGGGACTGGCGGCCCCCGATCGTCAAGACGGTGGCGGCGCGGGGTGAGGGGATCGACGAGCTCGTGGCGGCGCTGGAGAAGCATCGGGCGTGGATGGAGGAGCGGGGGGTGCTGGCCGAGCGGCGGCGCGTGCGGGCCTCTCGTGAGGTGGAGGCCATCGCGGTCACGGCGCTGCGATCGCGGATCGCGGACCTGCACGGTGACCGGCGGCTGTCCTCGCTGGCCGAGCGGATCGTGGCGGGGGAGCTCGATCCTTACCGGGCGGCGGACGAGCTGATGGCGGGGCTGACAGCGGGCTGACGGGGGGGCTGGCGGGAGGTGCGTTTTCGGGTGCGGGTGGGCGCGGGGCACTGCGCGACCGGCCCCCGCCCACCCGCACCCGCCATCGGACCTTCGCCCCCAAGGTCCTTCGCCGGCTGCTAGCTTGGCCGCATGTTCCTTCTTCGTGCGTAGAGGCGGACCCTTCCGCGGGCGACGTGTCGTCGCCGCGCGGGACATCGGTGTCCCCCTTTTCGCCTCCGAGTGAGGAACCTTTCGCATGTCCGCGACCATTCCGCGGCCGTCGTACGCCTCGGTGCTCCGCATCCCGTACGCCCGCCGCACCTTCGCCGCCGTACTCGTCGGCCGGCTCTCCTACGGCATGGTGTCCGTCGCCGTGCTGCTCGCCGTGTCCCGGACGACGGGGTCGTACGCCGTCGCCGGCACGGTGCTGGCCCTGTTCGGGGCCACCAGTGTCCTGCTGTCACCCGCGCGGGCGGCGCTCGTCGACCGGTACGGCCCCCGCCGCGCGCTGCTGCCGATGGCCTCGCTGTACGCCCTGCTGCTCGGCGCGCTGGCCGGGGCGAGCCGGCATCCGGGGGCGTCCGGGGCGCTGCTGGGGACCGTCGCCGCGGCGGCGGGGGCCTGTACGCCGCCGCTCGGACCGACGATGCGGACGGTGTGGAGCGAACTCACCGCCTCGGACGAGGGACTGCAGCGGCGCGCGTACAGCCTCGACGGGGTCGCGGAGGAACTGCTGTTCGTGTCGGGGCCGCTGGTGGTGGGCGTGATCGTGCAGGTCGCCTCCCCGGCCGCCGCCCTGGCCGTGGGGGCGCTGCTGGTCGTGACCGGGACGTTCGGCTTCGTGACCTCTCCGGCCGTGGCACGCACGCCGGGGCGCGCGCCGGAGCCGGAAAAGGGGGCCCGGGAACGGAAGCCGCGCACGGTGACCGGGATCGTGCCGCCGGTCGTCGCGGCCGCCGGGGTCGGACTGTCGATCGGCGCGCTGGACCTGCTGGTGCTGGCGTTCGCCGAGCACCACGGGCGCGGGGACACCGTCGTGGCCTGGATCTTCGCCGCGCTGTCCGCCGGGAGCGCGGTGGGCGGCCTGGTGTACGGCGCGGTCGACTGGCGCTCCGGTGCCCGTGTGCGGCTCTGCCTGCTGACGGCGGGCCTAGGCCTCGCGCTCGCCGGTGCCGGGCTCGCCCCGGGCCTGGCCGTGCTCACCGGCGCCGTGGTCTGCGCCGGTCTCTTCGTCGCCCCGGCGCTGACCACGGCGTACCTCGTCGCCGACGCCGCCGCCCCGGCCACCGCGCGCACCCAGGCCGGTGCCTGGGTCAACACCGCCGTGAACGCCGGTATCTCGGCGGGCGCGGCCGCCTCGGGCCTCTTGGTGGCCCACTTCTCCCCGGCCCTCGGCTTCGCCCTCGCGGGGGCCGCGGCCCTGCTCGCCGCGGCGGCCGTCGGTCTCGGGCTGTCCGGGGCGGGCACCGCGGCCTGAGACGACGGCAGAGGCACCCGGTGCCATGCGCCGGGTGCCTCTGCGTGTGGGGGGAGGGGGAAGCCTCGTGGTGCGGGGCGGGACGTCAGTCCTCGGTGCGGTCGGCGGTGACTTTGCCGGAGCCGAGGGCGACCCGCCAGTCGCTGCCGGTGCCGTCGGCGGCGGTGGTGTCGACCTCCCAGGCCCGGTCCGTGCTCTCCTCGTCGAGGTCGACGGAGGTCACCGTGCCCTTGGCGGCGGCGGCCTCGGCGGCCTCGGCGGCGGTCACCGAGGCGCCCTTCAGCGCGGCCCGGATCTGCCGGGTCTCGGCGGCGTCGTCCCCGTCGTCGTCCCGGTCGGCGTGCGAACCGAGCACCTTGCCGGTGCGGGGGTCGACCTGGACGCTGAACCAGTTGCCGCCGTCGGTCAGGACGTCGACGTCCCACACCAGGTTCGTGCCCTCGTCGTCGAGGTCGGCGGAGACCGCCGTACCGGCCTTCTCCTTCAGGGCCGTCGTGATCGCGTCGGCGGCCGTGACCTGGCCGGCCTTGGCCTCGGCGGCGTTCTCGGCCTTGTCCTCGGCGTCCTGGTCCGTGTCGCGGGCGGCCTGGTCCTCGGCCCTGTCCTCGGCCCGGTCCTCGGCCTTGTCCTGTGCGGTGTCGTCGGCGTCGTCGCGGTCGTCGCCGCGGTCGTCGTTCGACACCGACACGGTCTTCCCGGCCGGCGCCTCGTCGTCACCCGCGACCGCGATGGCGGTCGCGGTGCCGCCGCCGATCAGGGCGACGGCCGTGACGGTGGCGATGACGATGTTGCGCTTCATGGGATTCCTCCAGGATGCGACTGGCCGCGACCAGTAACGGATGATGTCGCCGGTTGCAGCGGGCTTGTCGGGCTCGTCGGCCTCGTCTGCTTTCGACGGGAACCAATCTGGCCGAGCGACGCTGAAGCGGACCTGAAGCCCCCTGAAGACCGCTTCAGGTTCGGTTTGCCAAGCTGAACGCATGCGCCTGTTGATCGTGGAAGATGAGAAGCGGCTCGCGGTGTCGCTGGCCAAGGGGCTGACGGCCGAGGGATACGCCGTGGACGTCGTCCACGACGGCGTCGAGGGCCTGCACCGCGCGAGCGAGGGGGCGTACGACCTCGTGATCCTCGACATCATGCTGCCCGGCATGAACGGCTACCGCGTGTGCGCCGCCCTGCGCGCCGCCGGCCACGACGTGCCGATCCTCATGCTCACCGCCAAGGACGGCGAGTACGACGAGGCGGAGGGCCTCGACACGGGCGCCGACGACTATCTGACCAAGCCGTTCTCCTACGTCGTCCTCGTGGCCCGGGTGAAGGCGCTGCTGCGGCGGCGCAACGCCTCGGGCGGCGCCTCGCCCGTGCACGAGGTCGGCGAGCTGAGGCTCGACACCGCCGCCCGCCGCGTGTTCCTCACCGAGGACGAGGTCTCCCTGACCACCAAGGAGTTCTCCGTCCTGGAGCAGCTGGTGCTCAGAGCCGGCGAGGTCGTCTCCAAGGCGGAGATCCTGGAGCACGTCTGGGACTTCGCCTACGACGGCGACCCGAACATCGTCGAGGTCTACATCAGCACCCTGCGCCGCAAGCTCGGGCCCACGCGCATCAAGACCGTGCGCGGCGCCGGCTACCGGCTGGAGGCCCGCCCGTGAAGCGCAGCCTGGGCTCGGTGCGGGCCCGCGCCACCCTCGCCGCGACCGTCGTCGTCGCCGTCGCCCTGGTCGCGGCGGGCGCCGCCGTCCTGCTCTCCCTGCGCTTCTCCCTCGTCGACAAGGCGGACACCGAGGCCGACTCCGTGGCCCGCAACGCCGCCTCGGCGCTGGCCAACGGGTTCGCCTACGACGAGCTGAGGCTGCCGGACGGCGACGAGAACCCCGTCGAGGTGCTGGACCGCGCGGAGAAGCCCGTCGCGGTCGGCGAGGACGTCGAGGCCATGAACGTGACCGCCGTCGCCTCGGACCGGCTGAACTCCGAGACCAACGACGACGCCGACGACCGCGCGGAGGGCGACAGGGACGCCGAGGACGAGGGCACGCTCGGCCCCCGCGAGGTCGCCGACGAGACCTGGTACGGCGAGGGCACCGCGACCGTCGAGGGGGTGACGGCCGACTACCGGTTCGCCGCCGTCGACGTGGTCACGCCCGCCGGCGTCCCGCTCACCGTCTACGCGGGCGCCCCGCTCGCCACCGAGGAGGACGCCGTCGGCACCGCGCTGACGACGATGCTCATCGGGCTGCCGCTGCTGCTGCTCACGGTCGGCGCGGTGACGTACGTCGTCACCCGGCGGGCCCTGCGTCCCGTCGAGGACATCAGGTCGGAGATGGCCGCCATCACCGCGTCCGAGGATCTCTCCCGGCGCGTGCCCGAGCCGGACACGCACGACGAGATCGCCCGCCTGGCGCGTACGACGAACGAGACGCTGGCCGCGCTGGAGACCTCGGTGGAGCGGCAGCGGGCGTTCGTCGCGGACGCCTCGCACGAGCTGCGCAGCCCGATCGCGTCGCTGCGCACCCAGCTCGAAGTGGGCGCGGCCCATCCGGAGCTGCTGGACCTGGAGGGGGCGGTCGAGGACACCGTACGGCTGCAGAGCCTCGCCGCCGACCTGCTGCTGCTGGCCCGGCTGGACGCGGGGGAGCGGCCGCCGCCGGAGGCGCGGTTCGACCTGGCGCAGGCCGTACGGGACGAGGTGGCGTCCCGGGAGGGCGTGGCCCTGGACGGCGACGGCCCGGTGGAGCTGCACGGTTCGCGCAACCAGATCCGCCGCGTGCTCGGCAACCTGCTGGACAACGCCCGCCGCCATGCCCGCGACCGGGTCGCGGTCACCCTGCGCACCGTCCCGGGCTGGGCGGTCCTCCAGGTCACGGACGACGGGGCGGGAGTTCCCGAGGCCGACCGTGAGCGCGTCTTCGAGCGCTTCGTCCGGCTGGACGACTCCCGGGCGAGGGACGACGGCGGCGCGGGCCTCGGCCTGGCCATCGCCCGGGACATCGCCGTACGCCACTCGGGGACCCTGACGGTCGGGGACGCGCCCGGCGGGGGAGCCCTGTTCGAACTGCGGCTGCCCCTGGAGACACCGGGGCGGGGGGCGACACCCGAGGATCCGCCGCGGGGGCGTCGCCAGTCGCGCCGGTCCCGGGGCCGCGGCTGACGCCCGGCCCCCGGCTCGTCCCGGTCACCGGGTCAGGGCCTGCCGCGGTGGCTCCGCAGGTGGTCCGCGATCGGCCCCAGCGACCGGTGCAGGTCGTCCAGCGACTCCTGGGGCAGCAGGTCGATGAAGTGCCGACGCACTGAGGCGACATGATGCGGTGCCACCCGCCGCATCGTCTCCAGGCCGTGCTCCGTCAGCACGGCGAACAGGCCGCGCCGGTCGGACTCGCAGTTCTCCCGGCGCACCAGGTCCGCGTTCTCCATGCGGGTGATCTGGTGCGAGAGGCGGCTCTTGGACTGGAGGGTGGCGGCGGCGAGGTCGCTCATCCGCATCCGGCGGCCCTCCGACTCGGAGAGGTTCACCAGGATCTCGTAGTCGTTCATCGTCAGGCCGAACGGCTGCAGGTCCCTTTCGAGCTGGTGGGTCAGCAGCCTGTTGACGTCCAGATGGGTGCGCCAGGCGCACTGCTCCGCATCGGTCAGCCAGCGCGTGGCCGTTTCGGTCTCCATGAATGAAGTCTACCTAAAATGTTGAAAGGCGAACTAGTGAGGGCGGGGTGGTTCCGGTCGTACGGACAGGTCGGGTCGTACGGGGGTGGAGCATGACAACGCGCACACGTTCGATGTCACACTCCGCAGACTACCGCTCACAGCCCGAAGCGACGCTGGAGGTCACCCAGCTGTCCGGGAAGGCGCGGTGCCCCCATCGGCTGTCCGTGGTGGCCGGGTACCCCACCGCCACCGGGTACGCCCGGCTCGTGCGGGACCACGCCCGTGGCCTGCTCCGCCATGAGGGTCTCGGAGGACTGCAGCAGTACCGTGCCGGCCCCGACGAACTCGAACTGGTGCTCCTCGCCGGAGGCGCCGCCGATGCCCGTCATCGCACGTAGGCCGCCCATCACGCCCGCCATGTAACCGTGGTCGTAGTGGTGGCAGGGCGAGGGGCAGTCGGCCCACCCGACCAGGGCCTGCGGGTCGACCCGGATGGGGGGTTCCATGAACACCACCGGGCCGTTGGAGGCCGCCACGAACTTGCCCGTTCCGATGAGGGTCAGGAAGCCCGGAACGATCGACTGCTTCAGCGCGAGACTTGGCTGAAAAGCGAGGAGATTGCCGGAGCGAATGGTCAGGTTGCCGTCCTCCAGGTCATACGAATTGACGTCGAAGGCCCGGTCGGCGAGGAGCATCTTGCCCGATCCCTCGGCCACGACCCAGTCGCTGGCGTGCAGAGGCGAATGGAACGACGTACGGACCAGACCGCCCAGACGGCCGTGCCCGATGCCGTTGAACTCCATCTGGCCGTAGTAGGCGATCATCTTGCCCTTCTGCAGGAACCACTGGCTCCCCTTGAGCTCCACGCAGAAGGTGTAGTTGTTGACGTTGTCGTCGGACGGCAGCGTCATCGGGTCGTGGACGGTCGGTCCGGCGACCGGGGCCCCGTACATGCTCACAGCTTCTCCTCCGAGGCCTGGACGTACACCGCACCACTGCCGCTCAGCTCCAGCTGGAACGCCTCGCCGGAGCCCCGGCCCACCATGTCGCGCCAGCCGAGCGCGGTGGAGAGCTTGTTGCGTACGTCGCCGTGGTGCGCCACGTACGCCTGCGGGTCGACATGGACCGGGCGCTGGGGCGTGATCGGGACCTCGATGACCCCGCCGTGCGCCATGACCGCGACCGCGCCGTGCCCCTTCAGGGTGGTGGTGAACAGGCCCTGGCCCGTCACCTGGCCCCGGACCATGCCCATGACGCCGCCCTGAGAGCCCATGAACATCGTGCCCTGCTGGAGGGTGCCGTCGAAGGCCAGCAGACGGTCGGCCTCCACGTAGAGCGTCTCGCCGGTCAGGCTGATCACCTGGATGTGGTGGCCGCCGTGCCCGAACAGCACCGTGCCGCTGCCCTCGACCGTCATCAGCGGGGTCGCCTCGCCGGCCACCCGGCGGCCGATCATCGAGGCGATTCCGCCCTGGCCGCCCTGCATGTTGGGGGTGAAGGACACCTCGCCCTTGTAGGCGAGCATCGCGCCGCGCTGGCTGAACAGCCGCTGGCCCGGCATCACGGTCGCCTCGATCATCTTCGAGTTGATCTCACGGAAGGCCATGTCAGACGTCCCCCGCCACCGTGTTGCGCTCGCTGGGCTGGACGTAGACGAGTCCGTCGCCCTCGAAGCGGATCTGGAAGGCCTCGCCGCCGCCCTCGCCCATGAGCGTGCGGAACGTCACACCGGACTGGAAGGACTGCTGGAGGTTGCCCTGGTGCGCGATGTACGCCCCCGGGTCGACCGTCAGCGGGTACTGGTGACTGACCCGCAGCACCACCGCCGGTCCGTCGGACATGATCGCCGCCTGGCCGTGGCCCTCTATGGTCGTGGTGAACAGGCCGTTGCCCTGCGAGGCGCCGCGCAGCCCCGTGAAGCTCGTGCCCGTACGCAGCCCGGAGTCCGTCGCGAGCAGATTGCTCGACTCCACGTACAGCTTGTCCCCCTGAAGATTCACCAGGTTGATCTCGGAGGCCCGGTCCGCGAACCAGCAGGTCCCCTGTCCGGTCACCTCCATCAACGTCATCTGTTCACCCGTGAGGCGGCGCGTCACCATCCCGCGCAGGCCCTCACCGCCGCCGCTCAGCTTCTTGAACGACATCTGACCGTCGTAGGCGACCATCGAGCCGTTCTTCGCCTTCACGGCGTCCCCGGTCATGTCGACGGCCAGCACTTTGCTGCCTTGAAGTCGGAACATTGCCACGGGAGGACGGTAACCGGCGGATGCCCGGACAGGACAGGCCCTTGAGGAGGATCTCGACCCCGAGGGGACCCCTGGGGGCACCCGTAGGTTGACGGATGCCAGAATGGACGACGCTTGTGCTTCCTTTCACAAGGGACAGCCGGGCCCCGCGACGACTCGCCCCGCCGACCTCACCGAAGGTGACCCGTGGACATACAGACCGCCTCCGCCCTGCGCCGCCTGCGCCTCGTCTCCGCCCCCGAGGCGGTCTCCTTCCTGCTGCTGCTCGTCTGCTCGGTGCTCAAGCGCACCACCGAGTTCAACGCGGTGCCGGTGATGGGCTGGGTCCACGCCATCCTGTTCCTGCTCTACCTGCTGTTCTGGGCCGACGCCTGGAACCGCACCAAGTGGCCGCTGAGGACCGCCGCGCTCTACTTCGCCCTCTCCGTCCTGCCCACCGGCGGCTTCTTCGCCGACCGCAAGCTCCGCAAGGAGGCCGAGAGCGCGGTCGGCGCGGCGCTCGCGGCCCGGGCGCAGGGCGAGGACGAGGGAGCGGTGAAAGCGTGATCGTCGCCTTCTCCGTGACCCCGCTGGGTGTCGGCGAGGACGTGGGCGAGTACGTCGCCGACGCCGTCCGCACGTGAAGGGCCCCCGTGCACCTCGGAGGAGCGCGCGGACGGGGCCGGGCGCCGACCCGCCGAGCTGTGTTGCTCGCCGTCGCTCAGCGGGTCTGGGCTCTACTCGTCGCGGGTCACGCGGGCATGGTCGGTGAACTCGCGCCGGAACAGCTCGTGTCCGGTGCGTCCGGTGTGCCGTAGCGCCCAGTCCTGGGCGTCGTCCGGGTCGCCCTGCGGGCCGGACGATTCCGCGCACTCGTACGTGGCACAGAACAGCTCGGCCGTGACGCCACCCTCCGGGGCGTGCCGGATCGTGTGGTTGACGTAACGCAGGACGGCCCTCACCCCGCCCACCTCCTGGAAGCGTTCACCTCGGCTACCTTGACGGGCAGTTCGTCGGACACTGTGGCCTCTCTGAGGGCCTGCAGGGGTGCGTTCCACTCGATGCCGCCACCGGGCGGGCGGAGTTGCACGTACGGGTTTTCTGAGCCCATGACCACGCCGAGGCGATCGTTGCCGACCTCAGGGGCGTCCTGGACTGTCATGAGTGCCCCCGACGGATGCCTTCGGCCAATTTAGACACGGTGTCGGCGTCGGCACACCCCATGTCCACCAGGGACAGCCCGGACGTGACGGCTGCCAGGTCATACGCAGCGAGGGCAACGTGATGCCCGCACCCGCCAGGGCCTCCCGCAGTTCCTCCGCCGCCCTGTCGGCACGCTGCCATGCGTAGTCTCTCTGCGTCACTGTCACGGTGCTCCCTCGCTCAGCTCACGCGTACGGTCCAGAGTCCGCGCATGGGGCGCTCGGGAAAACCGTTCGCTGCCTCTCACCATGGGTGGCTAATGTCCACCGGAGTGGACATCGAAGATCCCAAAGAACTGGTCCGGCGCGGTTACGACGCGCTCTCCCTTCGCTATGACCAGGCGTACGGCGCCGAAACGAAGTACCAGCCCTGGATCAGCGAACTATCTGGTCGTATCCCGGCTGGAGGCACGGTGCTGGATCTGGGGTGCGGAAGCGGGGTTCCCGTCGCCCGCGCCCTGGCGGCCGTAGGTCACCGTGTCACCGGCGTCGACATCAGTGAGGTGCAGATCCGCAGGGCCCGGGAGCTCGTGCCGCAGGCCGAGTTCATCCGCGCCGATGCCACGGCCGTGGACTTCGGGCCGGCCTCCTTCGACGCCGTCGTCTCCTTCTACGCACTGATCCACATCCCGCTTGAGGAACAGCTTCCGTTGCTGCAGAAGGTCGCCGGATGGCTGCGACCTGGCGGTTGGTTCCTGGGCACCACCGGCCATCGGGCCTGGACTGGCGTCGATGAGGACTGGCTGGGTGGCGGGGCCGCTATGTGGTGGAGCCACGCGGACGCCGCCACGAACCGGACCTGGATCACTCAAGCCGGCCTGATGGTCGCGCAGGAAGAGTTCGTGCCCGAAGGCGAGGGCGGGCACGCTCTGTTCTGGGCCAGACGCCGCTGATGTCCCTTCCCGGTCGCGGTCGCGGATGATCGACCGACAACATCAAGTGAGACAACTCCGTGGAAGTGCGGCTGGCGGACAACACCAGTTGAGACTCCGCCGAAGATCCGTCTCACCCTTCTTTACATCACCCCTGGTCACAGCCTCGGCCACGGGCAAGATCAAATTCTGCGACCCGGCCGGCCCTTGGCAACGCGGCTCCAACGAAAACACCAATGGCCTGCTCCGCCAGTACTTCCCCAAAGGCACCGACCTGGCGGTCCACGCACGCGAACACCTCGACGCCGTCGCTGCCGAACTCAACGGCCGCCCACGCAAAACGCTCGGCTGGGAAACCCCAGCCGAGCGCCTGCATAAACTACTCGCGGCCCGACCAGCACGATCACGTATTGCGACGATCCCTAGAAACCGCCATCAGGGTGTGCAACGGGCTGTGCGTGGTACTCGAGGCAGGGTTACAGGGCTTCACTCAAGGCGAGGCCGTCCAGTTCGGCTTCTGGCGCCTCCTCTGGCGTTGGTCCCCAAGTGATGGTCAGGCGGTCGGCCAGTTGCTTCGGGTGGAGCGTCACCCGCAACCCCATGCCCGCCAGGAGGCGGGACCGGTCCGGTACGTCGTACATCTCCCATGCCTGCGCCATGGTCCATCCGGTGGCCACCTGGACTTCCCGGACGTCCGGGTCATGCGCGGCCCTCAGGCGGGCGTACGTGTCCTCGAGGTCCTGGGCCAAGCTCTCCAGTGTCCCCAGCATCAGCGGGCCAGCGGTGGCCATGCGTGCGGCCAGACGCTCCGCCTGTTCCTTGGCTTCGAGCAGTTCGGCGGACAAGTCGTTGCCGCCCTCCAGACGGGTGACGGTCTCGGTGTAGGGGCCGAAGGTCGTCAGGAACTCCGACTCCACGCGGCCGTCCAGCGTCTCCGCGTAGATGGTGACGTGGCCCGCCTTGCAGCGGTACAGGGGGACGCCTTTGTCCGACGTGCCCCCGTTCAGCTTCCCTGCGCATCGGTGACAGAACGCCATGCCGGAACACATGGGCGTAGCGCGGCGCGGGGCGCGGTCCTGGCCGGTGGCCAGGGCCAGCATGCGCTCCCGGACCTTGAGCAACTCGGCGGCGGACAGGATCGGTTCGGCGAACTTCACGGGCGTGATGCCGTCCGCCTCGCAGACCAGTACGCCCTTGTGTGCGCGCTGGCCTCGCAGCGTGGGGGACTTCAGGAGGCGTCGCCATTGTGGCTCCGACAGGTCCGTCATGCGCGCCGTGGCCGCCACTGTGGAGCCGCTGACGAGAGCTGCGACGGCTTTGCGGATCTTCGCGGCCTGGTCGTCGTCGATGGCAAGATAAGCGGCACCGTCCCGCCGCTCGATGCGATAGCCGAACGAGGGTCGGCCCGAGGACCAGCGGCCTTGGCTTCGGCGTGTGGCGTGTCCGTCGGTGATGCGGGACGCGATCACGTTGCGCTCCCATTCGGCGAGCGCTGCCAGGACCGTGGCCACCATGCGCCCGGTCGCAGTCGTCGTGTCGATGGCGTTGTCCGTGGTGGCGATCGACGTGCCGTGCGCTTCGGCCCAGGCGACCAACTGCAGAAACTCGGACACGGACCTGGCGAAGCGGTCCAGCTTCCACGCCACGACCACGGTGGGGCGGGCGGCCATCAGGGCGGCCATGCCCTTACGTGCTTCCAGCGGCTTCGCACCGGACACGCCGGCGTCCATGTACTCAACGGCGTCCGCCGGGTCGTACCCGTGGGCGAGTAACCAGCGGTGAGTGAAGGACCTCTGGGTTTCAAGGCTGGCGCTGTCGTTGGACTCGCGTGACAGCCGGAGGTAGATGGCGATGACCGCCCGTTGTTCCGTCATGTACTCCAAGATAGGCATATTCTAGTGAAAGGGACGAGACTATGGACATAGTAGGGCGTGCCGTCGCCGCCGTCGAGGGGCGCGCAGCCCGGGTCTCGCTCGTCCTCAAGGTCGCATCCGCCCCGGTGTGACCGACGGCCTCTCGTCCAATATGGAGAAGGTGGAGTGCCGCCTGCCCGCCGGCCGGTAGAGCCGGCGGGTCACCACAGCCGTCGGCGCTACTGCCCGGCCGGCGGCCGCAGCCGGCATCGCTGCCCGCCCGGCCGTGTCGAACCCCGGTCCCCGGACCGGGGTTTTCGCGTCCCCACTGTTTGAGCGATCGCTCAAAACGTAGTACGGTCCTGTCCATCGGATTGAGCAGTCGCTCAAAAACGTCGCCGACCTGGGGGAACGCGAATGGGGCTCTACGTAGAGGCACGTGTCCGGGCCGATCTGGACGCACTGTGGACACACAGCCAGGACCCGGCCCTCCACCAGCGCTGGGACCTGCGCTTCACCGAGATCCGGTACCTCCCGCGCGCGGAGGGCGAGCCCCGGCGCTTCCGGTACGCCACCCGTGTCCTGCCCGGTCTGACGGTCGCCGGGACCGGTGTCTCGGCCGGTGAGCGGGAGCGGCCGGACGGCACCAGGACCTCGGCGCTGCGGTTCTCCTCCCCGCACCCCCTCTCCCTGCTCGCCGAGGGCAGCGGGTACTGGCGTTACGTGCCCGAGGGCGACGGCATCCGCTTCCTCACCGGCTACGACTACCGCCCCCGCTGGGGCCGCGCCGGCGCCCTCGCCGACCGGCTGCTGTTCCGCCCGCTCATGGGCTGGGCCACCGCCTGGTCCTTCGACCGGCTGCGCCTCTGGCTGGAGCGGGGCATCACCCCCGAGCGGGCCCTGCGCCACTGGCTCGCCGAAGCGGCCCTCCGGGCGCTGACGGTCGCGGCCGCCTGCGCCGGGCTGGCGTACGGGGCGCTGGTGGACCCGGCCGGACCCCTCGCCCCCCTGGCGCTGTTCGCGACACCGGTACTGGCGGTGTCGGCGATGCTGGCGGCCCTGCTCGTGCCGCCCCTGCCCGGCACCCCCTCCGCCCGCCGCTGTCTGCGGACCCCGCCCCCACGCGCGCGTGCGCCGCGTCTGCTCGCGACCCTGAAGGGATAGCCGCCATGCACGCCACGCACGCGGCGATTCCCCCGTCCTCGATCTTCCGGACGGTCATGGGCGCGGACTTCGACCGGCTCCACCCCGAACTGCGCCGGCGGTTCTCGGTCGGGCTGGCGAGCGGTGAGGCATGCACCGGCCGGGGGGTGATGGACCGGATCTGGCACGGACGGCGGCTGGTGAAGCCGTTCCTCGCGCTCGGCGGCACCCGCAACATCCTCGTTCCGCGCGAGGGGCGGGACGTCCCCTTCACCATCGAGAACGTGCCGTACGCCGACCGCTTCGGCCGTGAGACGGTGACCTTCGTGCGTACCTTCGACCTGCCCGGCCGGCCCCGCCGGTTCGACGCCCAGATGGTGCTGAGCCCCGAGGGCGACCGTGTCCTCGACTATCTCGGCACCCACCAGCACCTCGCCACCGACCTGCACTTCGGCGCCGAGCCCGACGGGTCGCTGCTGATCCGCTCCGGCGCGCACCGCTTCCGGGAGGGGCCGGTCGACGTGCGCGTCCCGGAACTCGTCGGCGGCGAGGCGGAGGTGCGGGAGCGGTTCGACGAACGGACAGGGCGATTCCGGATCCGGGTGCGGGTGGTGAACCGGCACTTCGGGCCGCTCTTCGGCTACGAGGGCTCGTTCGCGGCCACGTACGAGGACGTACGGGCGTGCGGGGTCCGGGCGGGGCTGCGGCCGGTCCGTGAGGAGGCGCGGGCGTGAGCGAGGCGACCCGGGTGAAGCTGCTGGAGGGCGCGCTGCGGACCCTCGTCGAGCAGGGGATCGCCAAGACGTCCGCCCGCACGATCGCCGCGACCGCCGGGGTGAACCAGGCGCTCGTCTTCTACCACTTCGGGTCCGTGGACGACCTCCTCGCGGCCGCCTGCCGGTACGGGGCGGAGCAGCGGGTCGCCCACCACCGCGAGCGCCTGGCGGAGATCGGCTCGCTCTCCGAACTGCTGGCCTTCGGGCGGGAGATGCACGCGGAGGAGAAGGCGCGGGGGCATGTGGCCGTCCTGGGGCAGCTCCTCGCGGGCGCGCAGACCCAGCCGCGGCTGGCGCCGGCCACGGCGGCGGGGCTGGACCTGTGGATCACGGAAGTGGAGGCGGTGCTGCGGCGGGTCCTGGCGGGCTCGCCGCTCGGCGAGTTCGCGGACGCGGGCGGGCTGGCGCGTGCCGTGGCGGCCTCGTTCGTGGGGCTGGAGCTGTACGAGGGGGTCGATCCCGAGGGGGCGGAGGCGGCGCTCGGCGCGCTGGAACAGCTCGCGGCGCTCGCGGCCGCGCTGGACGGCCTCGGGCCCGTGGCCCAGCGGGCGGTCCGCCACCACCTCCGCAGGACCGCGGCGCGGTGACGCGGGTCGGCCGGAGGGGTGTACGACGGCGGCGGGGGCGGGGCGGATCGGCGACGGCCGTGCGGGCCGGCGCCGGGGCGCGGGGGCCCGGTCGTACCGAAAAGCGAGACGGGGCTGACCAGCATGTGACCGGCCGGTAAGGTCGATGCCGTGCCGAAGCCGCTCAGCCTGTCCTTCGACCCCATCTCGCGCGCCGACGAGCACTGGAAGCAGCGCTGGGGAAGCGTCCCGTCGATGGCCGCGATCACCTCGATCATGCGCGCCCAGCAGATCCTGCTGGCGGAGGTCGACGCCGTGGTCAAGCCGTACGGGCTGACGTTCGCGCGGTACGAGGCGCTCGTGCTGCTCACCTTCTCCCAGAAGGGCGAGCTGCCGATGTCCAAGATCGGCGAGCGGCTGATGGTGCACCCGACGTCGGTGACCAACACCGTCGACCGCCTGGTGAGGTCCGGGCTCGTCGACAAGCGCCCCAACCCCAACGACGGCCGCGGCACCCTCGCCTCCATCACCGACAAGGGCCGCGAGGTCTGCGACGCCGCCACCCGCGACCTCATGTCCATGGACTTCGGCCTGGGCACCTACGACGCCGAGGAATGCGCCGAGATCTTCGCGATGCTCCGGCCGCTGCGGGTGGCGGCGGGGGACTTCGAGGAGAGCTGAGGCGGGCCGCCGAGGGGTGCGCGAAGATCGTTCGAAACCGGTGGTTACGCTCGTGTGCATGAAAAAGAGCGTGCTGACCCGCTACCGCGTCCTGGCCTACGTCACCGGTGTGCTGCTGGTCCTGCTGACCCTGGGCATGATCGGCAAGTACGTGCTGGAACTGGACGGAGCCGCGGACTTCACGTACGTCGTGAGCCTCGCGCACGGTTGGCTGTACGTCCTGTACCTGGTCTTCGCCTTCGACCTCGGCTCCAAGGCGAAGTGGCCGGTCAAGAAGCAGCTGTGGGTGCTGCTGGCGGGCACGATCCCGACGGCGGCCTTCTTCGTGGAGCGCAGTGTCAGCCGCGAGCTGGAGGCGAAGATCGCGGACGCCTCGTTCGCGACCGCCAAGGCGTAGCGGCCACCGCCGTACGGACGCGTACGGCGGTCTGCCTTCGCCATTTAGTAGGACGTCCTAGTAAAATCGGGGTCATGGACCCCGAAGCCGTCGCAGAGGGACGCCGACGCTGGCAGGCTCGCTACGACTCCGCCCGGAAGCGGGCGGGGGACTTCACGACGTTGTCCGGGGACGCGGTGGAGCCCGTGTACGGGCCCCGCGGCCGCGATGTGTACGAGGGGTTCGAACGGATCGGGTGGCCGGGGGAGTACCCGTTCACCCGCGGGCTGTACCCGACGGGGTACCGGGGGCGGACCTGGACCATCCGGCAGTTCGCGGGGTTCGGGAACGCGGAGCGGACCAACGAGCGGTACCGGACGATCCTCGCCAACGGCGGCGGAGGGCTGTCCGTCGCGTTCGACATGCCGACGCTCATGGGGCGGGACTCGGACGACCCGCGCTCGCTCGGTGAGGTCGGGCACTGCGGGGTGGCGATCGACTCCGCCGCCGACATGGAGGCGCTGTTCCGGGGGATCCCGCTCGGGGACGTCACCACCTCGATGACCATCAGCGGACCCGCCGTCCCGGTCTTCTGCATGTACGTCGTCGCCGCCGAGCGGCAGGGCGTCGACCCCGCCGTCCTCGACGGCACGCTCCAGACCGACATCTTCAAGGAGTACATCGCGCAGAAGGAGTGGCTCTTCCCGCCCGAGCCGCATCTGCGCCTCATCGGCGACCTCATGGAGTACTGCGCGGCCCGAATGCCCGCCTACAAACCGTTGTCCGTCTCCGGGTACCACATCCGTGAGGCCGGGGCCACGGCCGCGCAGGAGCTGGCGTACACGCTCGCGGACGGGTTCGCGTACGTCGAACTCGGGCGCAGCCGGGGGCTGGACGTGGACGTGTTCGCGCCGGGGCTCTCCTTCTTCTTCGACGCCCACGTCGACTTCTTCGAGGAGATCGCCAAGTTCCGCGCGGCCAGGAGGATCTGGGCGCGGTGGATGCGCGACGTGTACGGGGCGCGGACCGACCGGGCGCAGTGGCTGCGGTTCCACACCCAGACCGCCGGAGTCTCGCTGACCGCGCAGCAGCCGTACAACAACGTGGTGCGTACGGCGGTGGAGGCGCTGTCCGCCGTGCTCGGCGGCACCAACTCCCTGCACACCAACGCCCTCGACGAGACGCTGGCGCTCCCGAGCGAGCGGGCGGCGGAGATCGCGCTCAGGACGCAGCAGGTGCTGATGGAGGAGACCGGGGTCGCCGACGTGGCCGATCCGCTGGGGGGTTCGTGGTACGTCGAGCAGCTGACGGACCGCATCGAGGCCGACGCCGAGAAGATCTTCCGTCGGATCGAGGAGCGGGGGCTGCGGGCGCGTCCCGACGGCGTGCATCCGATCGGACCGATGACGTCCGGGATTTTGCGGGGGATCGAGGACGGGTGGTTCACCGGGGAGATCGCGGAGTCCGCCTTCCGGTACCAGCAGGCCCTGGAGAAGGGGGAGAAGCGGGTCGTCGGCGTCAATGTCCACCACGGCTCCGTGACCGGGGACCTGGAGATCCTGCGGGTCGGTCACGAGGTGGAGCGGGACCAGGACCGGGCGCTGGGCGAGCGGAGGGCGGAGCGGGACGACGCCGCCGCGCGGGCGGGACTCGGCGCGGTGGCCGCCGCCGCGCGGGAGGGCGGGGAGATGGTCGGGCCCCTGCTGGACGCGGTGCGGGCCGAGGCGACGCTGGGGGAGATCTGCGGGGTGCTGCGGGACGAGTGGGGGGTGTACACCGAGCCGGCCGGGTTCTAGGGCATCGCGGTACCGGCAGGCCCTAGGGAGCGCTCGCGCCGGGGCGCGCCTCCGACGCGCTCCCGCTCAGCCCCCGCAGCAGCAGGGCGGTGAAATCCCGTACCCATGGTTCGTCCACCGAGCCCGAGCTGATCAGGGTGCGGTGGACCACCGCGCCCGCCACGACGTCGAAGATCAGGTCGACGGTGCGGGAGGCGGCGGCGGGATCGGGTTCGGGAGGGAGTTCGCCGCGGGTCTGGGCACGGGCCCGGCCCTCCAGGACCAGGCGCTTCTGACGGTCGACGATGGACGTGCGGATGCGTGCGCGCAGGGCCTCGTCG
Source organism: Streptomyces sp. VNUA24 (assembly GCF_029167005.1). Lineage (NCBI taxonomy): Bacteria > Bacillati > Actinomycetota > Actinomycetes > Kitasatosporales > Streptomycetaceae > Streptomyces > Streptomyces sp. VNUA24. The sequence continues at coordinate 3,954,782 of NZ_CP119143.1, read as the reverse complement.
CGGGTCGACTCGGCGATCACCGCCATCAGGCCGCTCCTGGCCTCCGGCCGGGCCAGGATCGTCGCGAACTGGAGCACGACGCCCTCGATGTCGGCCGCCAGGCTGCCCCGGTCGGGGAGGCGGAGCTCGTCGAAGAGTTCCGCGACCGCGTCCACCACGAGTTCGTTCTTCCCGGCCCAGCGGCGGTAGAGCGTGGTCTTCGCGACGCCGGCCCGGGTGGCCACGTCGCCCAGCGTCAGCTTCGACCAGCCCAGGTCGACCAGTGCCTCCCGGGTCGCCGCCAGGATCGCGGCGTCCGCGGCGGCGCTGCGCGGGCGGCCGCCCGTGGCGCGGGAGGCGGGGGTGCGGCTCTGCATCCGCCGACCATATCCGGCCGTTGTCGAAATACTGGGCCGCAGCGTGAGACAGATCACTGCGGAGTGGGTAGTGAGGGGTTCAGGGAGCCGCCGGGGGCAGTTACGCTACGAGTCGTAGCGTAAGCCGGGGTGGACGCCTGGCTCTCGGGACGCTTTTTCACCCGCGTGCTCGGAAGGGGGAGGATGTACTCATGCAGCCACGGAACATGTCCATGAGCGGAGTCGTCGACCTCGCCGCGGTGAAGGCGGCCCAGGAGGCCAAGGCGAAGGCGGAGCAGGCGCGCGCCGAAGCGGCACGACAGGGCGGGGGCGGCGCGGTCTCCCCGGCCGACCTCGTCATCGACGTCGATGAGGCCGGGTTCGAGCGCGAGGTCCTGCAGCGGTCCACCGAAGTACCCGTCGTCATCGACTTCTGGGCCGAGTGGTGCCAGCCCTGCAAGCAGCTCAGCCCGGTGCTGGAGCGCCTGGCCGTCGAGTACGCCGGCAAGTTCGTCCTCGCCAAGATCGACGTCGACGCCAACCAGATGTTGATGCAGCAGTTCGGGATCCAGGGGATCCCGGCCGTCTTCGCCGTGGTCGCCGGACAGGCGCTGCCGCTCTTCCAGGGGGCCGCCCCCGAGCAGCAGATCCGCGAGACCCTCGACCAGCTCGTGCAGGTCGCCGAGCAGCGCTTCGGGCTCACCGGCCTCGTGGTGGACCCCGACGCCGAGGTCGGCGCCCCCGTCGAGTCGGCCCCGCAGGTCCCGGCCGGCCCCTACGACCATCTGCTCGAAGCCGCCGTACAGGCCCTGGACGCGGGCGACTTCGGCGGCGCGGTGCAGGCGTACAAGAACGTGCTGAGCGACGACCCGGGCAACACCGAGGCCAAACTGGGTCTCGCGCAGGCCGAGTTGCTGCGGCGCGTGCAGGGGGCCGACCCGCAGGACGTGCGCAAGGCGGCCGCCGAGAACCCGGCCGACGCGCAGGCGCAGATCGCCGCCGCGGACCTCGACCTCGTCGGCGGGCACGTGGAGGACGCGTTCGGTCGACTCATCGACACCGTGCGGGTCACGGCGGGGGACGAGCGGGACGCCGTACGGACGCGGCTGCTGGAACTCTTCGAGGTGGTCGGCGGCGACGACCCGCGGGTGGCCGCGGCGCGGCGCGCGCTGGCGCGAGCGCTGTTCTGAGCCACGGGTGAACCCCCGCCCCGGCCGCGCCGGTCGGGCGGATGCGGGGGCCGCGGCCACGCCGTCCCGGAGTGCCGGGACACGTGGTGCGTGAGTGAGCGATTTGGCGACACAGCGACACCGCGGCCGCGTTTTACCAAATCTTGGTAAACGCGGCCGCTGTTACTGGCAGTAAGAGAATCCCGTCGTTCTGTCGGACTCTGTCCGTCTGTCCACCCTTGTGTCGCCTCACTCGGTGCCACCCAGGGTCGCTGGCCGATGCCGATGGGTCGTTGTTCGGTTATCCGTCCGTTACTAGCCAGTAACGACCCCCCTTGCGGGGGCGGCGAGAATGCACCACGATCGGCGACGCTCGGTCCTTCCCCGTACCCCGCCAACCAGTCGGGTCAACGGGTTTTCTGGGTCCCCACCGGGCAGAGCGGGCGACAGTGGCGCCTGCTCTTGGACAGGGGGGTCTCCGCCCGAGGGTGGAGCCTGTCCAGCAGGTTGTGCGTGATGCGTGTCAGGCGCGACCAGTGGTTGTCGCTCGGGGGTGATCGCCGGTGAGTTCGGGCGCTTTTCGCGCCGCCGAGCGCGGGCGCTCTCCTTCCCGAGGACGTAGCACTTCTCCCATCCCTGCCCGGTTGAGCCGCCGCCTGTGGGGGCGAGCCGGTGTCAGGAGATGTACGTCCGAGAAGGAGGAAATATGGAGTCCCAGGTGCGTGGCGGGACCAGATGGAAGCGGTTCGCTGTGGTCATGGTGCCCAGCGTCGCCGCCACGGCAGCGATAGGTGTCGCCCTCGCGCAGGGTGCTCTCGCAGCGTCGTTCAGTGTGTCGGGCCAGTCGTTCAAGGTGACGGCTGACCAGCTCGACGGTACGGGCTTCTCGCAGTACGGAGCGCTCGACGAGGGCTACACCCTCAAGGGCGAGAAGACGGTTCACCCCGTCGCCGTTTCGGCGTTCAAGTCCGCGTCGATCACCAACATGTGCCAGTCGGTCGTCACCCCGGGCGTCCCGTTCCTCGGTAGCGTCAGCCTCAAGCTGACCGCCGGTACGGGTGGCAAGAAGGTCGAGGCCGAGAACCTCTACATCGACGTCGAGGACCTCTCGGCGGATGCCGTCTTCCGCGGCATCGACATCGGTGTGGCGGCCAAGGACGCCAACAAGGGTCCGGGCATGAAGGGTGGCTCGGAGCAGGCCAACCCCTACGGGTTCGCCCAGCAGGCCGACTCGGCCACGCTGACCGACGTGAAGCAGACGGCGTGGGCCACCACTGCCGGAACCTTCAAGCTGAGCAACCTGAAGATGTCGCTCCACAAGGGCACGGTGGAGTGCTACTAGGCACTCTCCCTGGGCGGGTGAGGGGGCCTCTCGCTTCTTCGCCCGCCCGTCCCTCTCGCCGTGCGCTCCGCCGCGCACGCGCATTCCGTACGTGAATTCCGTACGCGCGCTTCGGCGTACGTGAACTTGTCACAGCAACACTGTTCCAGGGAGCTGTTGTCCATGAGCGCCGAGTCAACGGGGCAGAACGAAGACTATCTCCGCGTCCTCCGGCGGCGCTTCCGCGACTGGAGGGGCAGCCGTCCCTTCTGGGCGGGCCTGTTGGTACTGCTCAGCGGCTTCCCGATCATGTACTTCCCGTACGCGAACATCCAGCTCGGCCACCTCACGCTCGCCATGGCGACGACGGGCGGCTCGGGCTCCCTCATCATCGGCGTGCTGCTGGTGGTGCTCGGGGTCAGCCTCTGGTTCCAGCGGCACGTCCGCACCTTCGCCGGTACGGCGGCGATCCTCCTGGCGCTCGTGTCCATCCCCGTCTCCAACCTCGGAGGCTTCGGATTCGGCTTCCTGCTCGCCCTGATCGGCGGTGCGCTGGCCATCGCCTGGGGGCCCGGTCACGACGAGGCGTCGGTGCCGTCCACCTACCGGACCCCGGCCCAGTCGGCGGCCGCCCAGGACGCGACGGCCCAGAACACGGCACAGCAAGGTGCGGTCCCCCTGCACAAGGGCGACGCCCCGGAGCCCGCGACCGCGGGTTCCGTGAGCGGGGCGGCGAACGGCGAGGGCGACGACCTGTCAGGTACCACCCCCACCAACGGGACGAACGGGAGGCACAGTGCCGGCTGACGAGGTGACCCACGGGACTTCGGTGGGAGAGTCCCGTGCGAGAACCGGACCGCGGCACGCGGCACCCAAGAAGCCCCTTCTCACCCGGCTGAACATGCCGGCGGGCAAGGCGATAGCCCTGGCGGCCATGCCCACGGCGGTCCTCATGGGCATGGGCTTCACCCCCACCCTGGCCCTCGCCGAGGACCCCGCGTCCAAGAGCCTGACGGCCGACGAGTACAAGGACTGCGTGACGGCCCTGGAGGCCGCCGAGGAGGACAAGGACAGCTCCGCCTCCCCGACGCCGACGCCGTCCGCCTCCGCCACGAAGGACGCCGACTCCTCGGACGACGCGAAGGACGACGAGCCGAAGGACGAGCCGAAGGGCGAGGACAAGCCCGCGGGCGGCGACTCCACCGGCGGCTCCGCCTCCGACGACACGTCCACGGACGAGCCCTCTTCGCCGGATTCAGGTTCCGACGACAAGGACACGACGGGCGGCTCCGCGCCGGCCGGCACCTCCGACGAGGCGGCCGCGGACACGCCGTCCGACTCCGTCTCGGAGAAGGACGGTGGCGGCAACGTCCTGGAGGACATCGGCAGCGCGCTGGAGGACCTGTTCACGCCGGACGACAAGGAGACGGGGAGCGACACCCCGTCCGCGTCCACCAGCCCGTCCCCCTCGCCCTCGGCGGCGGAGAACGGCACGGACGACGGCAAGGACTCCGGCTCGGACTCCGGCAAGGACGGCAAGGGCTCCGTCGACGTCACCGACAAGGTCGAGGACTCCGCCAAGGACGTCACCGGCGGCGCCGGCGACAAGACCGACGGCAAGACCGACAAGGCCGACAAGACCGACGACGCCGAGGACAAGGCGAAGGACACCGCCGCCGACGCCGAGGCGACGCCGAGCCCGTTCCCGAGCGAGAGCACCGACCTCGACGACTGCTTCGTCGCCACGGACGACGAGAGCGGCGTGGAGAAGGGCATCCCCGCGCTGCCCTCCGAGCCCTGGTACCTGAACGCCAGTTCGCTCACGCTGAAGGGCGCCGACTACCAGGGCATCGTCAAGGTGCGGACGGCCGACGGCAAGGTCAAGGAGGTGCTGAAGTACGTCGTCTCCGGCGGCACCGACATCGGCGACCTCCACCAGACCGTCGACGACAAGCAGGCCGGCGTGACCTACCACGTGCAGGCCGGCAAGGGCACGACGTCCACGATCCGCGACGGCAAGACGGTCATGTACACCGAGAGCATCTCCGGCAACCTGCTCGGTCTGATCCCGGTGACCTTCGACCCCAAGCACCCGCCGCCGCTGAACATCCCGCTGATCTACTTCACCAAGGTGAAGGTCGTCCAGGCGGGCCAGTTCGGCGGGACGCTCACCGTGCCGGGGCTGCACCAGTTCACCACCAAGTGAACGCCGCTCCTCCCGCGGCCCGCTGAGCGCCGCACAGGACCCTTCCGGGAGCCGCACAGACCGAGGGCGCCCCCTGATTCCCAGGGGGCGCCCTCGGCGCGTTCGGAACGGCTGCGGGCCGCGTCAGTCGCGGGCGCCGCCGCCCAGGTGGTGCACCCGGACCATGTTCGTGGTGCCCGGGACACCGGGGGGCGAGCCGGCGGTGATGACCGCGATGTCGCCCTCCTGGAAGCGCTTGAGCTTGACCATCTCCCCGTCCACCAGGTCGACCATCTCGTCGGTGCTGTTCACGAACGGCACGACGTGCGACTCGACGCCCCAGCTGAGCGCCAGCTGGTTGCGGGTGGACTCGTCGGTGGTGAACGCGACGATCGGCTGGGAGGCGCGGTAGCGCGAGAGCCGGCGGGCGGTGTCACCGGACTGCGTGAAGGCCACCAGGGCCCGGCCGCCGAGGAAGTCGGCGATCTCGCAGGCGGCACGGGCGATCGAACCACCCTGCGTACGCGGCTTCTTGCCCGGCACCAGCGGCTGCAGGCCCTTGGAGAGCAGCTCCTGCTCGGCGGCCGTCACGATCTTCGACATCGTGCGGACCGTCTCCAGCGGGTACGCGCCCACACTGGATTCCGCCGACAGCATGACCGCGTCCGCGCCGTCCAGGATCGCGTTGGCGACGTCGGACGCCTCGGCGCGCGTGGGGCGGGAGTTGGTGATCATCGACTCCATCATCTGGGTCGCCACGATCACCGGCTTGGCGTTGCGGCGGCACAGCTCGATGAGCCGCTTCTGCACCATGGGGACCTTCTCGAGCGGGTACTCGACGGCCAGGTCGCCGCGGGCGACCATGACACCGTCGAACGCCATCACGACGTCCTCCATGTTCTCCACCGCCTGCGGCTTCTCCACCTTGGCGATGACGGGGACCCGGCGGCCCACCTCGTCCATCACCTTGTGGACGTCCCGCACGTCCTCGGCGTCCCGCACGAAGGACAGCGCCACCAGGTCGCAGCCCATCCGCAGGGCGAACCGCAGGTCCTCGACGTCCTTCTCGGACAGCGCGGGCACGTTGACGGCCGCGCCGGGCAGGTTGATGCCCTTGTGGTCGGAGATGACACCGCCCTCGATGACCTCGGTCCGCACCCGGGGGCCGTCGACCTCGATGACCTTCAGCTCGACGTTGCCGTCGTTGATGAGGATCTGGTCGCCGGGGGCGACGTCACCGGGCAGGCCCTTGTACGTCGTACCGCAGATCTGCTTGTCGCCCGGCACGTCCTCGGCGGTGATGGTGAACTCGTCACCGCGCACCAGCTCCACCGGGCCCTCGGCGAAGGTCTCCAGGCGGATCTTGGGGCCCTGGAGGTCGGCGAGGACACCGATGGCCACACCGGTCTCGGCGGCGGCGGCCCGGACCCGGTCGTAGCGGCCCTGGTGCTCGGCGTGACTGCCGTGGCTGAAATTGAAACGGGCCACGTTCATGCCGGCCTCGATGAGGGCGACCAGTTGCTCGTGGGAGTCGACCGCGGGGCCGAGAGTACAGACGATTTTCGAACGGCGCATGGGACGATCCTATCGGTTTGTTTCGCTGCGGAATATTCCGTCTGATGGAATAGCAAATGTGCGGCTATGCGCTCAGGCGTGTTACCGGCGTGTATTCCTCCGCTGTTCTCCGCTCACTCGCGCCCTCTTCGCTCATATGGCGACCAGGGCATACGTTTGTGCCGCGATCTCCAGTTCCTCGTCCGTCGGCACCACCGCGACCGCGACCCGTGCTCCGGCCGGCGAGATCAGCCGGGGCTCACCGCTCCGGACGGCGTTCAGCTCGCCGTCGACCGCCAGTCCCAGGCCCTCCAGGCCCCCCACGGCGGCCTCCCGCACGGGCGCGGCGTTCTCGCCCACACCGGCGGTGAAGACGACCGCGTCCACCCGGCCGAGCACCGCGCAGTAGGCCCCGATGTACTTCTTCAGCCGGTGAATGTAGATGTCGAAGGCCAGCTTCGCCCGCTCGTCGCCCTCGTCGACGCGGCGGCGTATTTCCCGCATGTCGTTGTCGCCGCACAGTCCGATCAGACCGCTCCTCTTGTTGAGGAGAGTGTCGATCTCGTCCGTGGACATTTCGCCAACGCGCATCAAATGAAAGATGACGGCCGGGTCCAGGTCTCCGGACCGCGTACCCATCACGAGCCCCTCCAAGGGGGTGAGCCCCATGGAGGTGTCCACGCACCGTCCGCCCCGGACCGCCGAGGCGGAGGCCCCGTTGCCGAGGTGCAGGACGATCACGTTGACGTCCTCGGGCGCCCTGCCCAGCAGTTCGGCCGTCGCCCGGGAGACGTAGGCGTGCGAGGTGCCGTGGAAGCCGTAGCGCCGGATGCGGTGCGCGTCGGCGGTCTCCACGTCGATCGCGTAGCGGGCGGCGGACTCCGGCATCGTCGTGTGGAACGCGGTGTCGAAGACGGCGACCTGCGGGAGGTCGGGGCGCAGCGCGCGGGCGGTGCGGATGCCGGTGAGGTTGGCCGGGTTGTGCAGCGGCGCCACCGGGATCAGGCGCTCGATCTCGGCGAGCACGGTGTCGTCGACGACGGTCGGCTGCGTGAAGCTCTGGCCGCCGTGCACGACGCGGTGCCCGATGGCGGCCAGTTCGGGGGAGTCGAGGCCGAGCCCGTCCGCCGCCAGTTCCTCGGCGACGGCCTTCAGGGCCTCGTCGTGGTCGGCGATCGGCCCGGTGCGCTCGCGGGGGTCGCCCCCTTCGATGAGCGGGGTGTGCTTCAGCCGGGAGTTCTCCTCACCGATCCGTTCGACCAGCCCGACGGCCAGCCGGGCACGGTCGCGCATGTCGAGCAGTTGGTACTTCACCGACGAGGAGCCGGAGTTGAGGACGAGTACGCGGGTGGCGGTCACGGTCTGCTTCCTGACGGGGTTCACTTGCCGGGGTCGCCGAGGGCGGCGGCGGAGGTCTGGGCCTGGATCGCCGTGATGGCGACCGTGGTGACGATGTCCTGGACGAGCGCTCCCCGGGACAGGTCGTTGACCGGCTTGCGCAGCCCCTGCAGCACCGGCCCCACCGCGAGCGCGCCCGCCGACCGCTGGACGGCCTTGTAGGTGTTGTTGCCGGTGTTGAGGTCCGGGAAGACCAGCACCGTCGCCTGGCCCGCGACCTCGGAGTCCGGCAGCTTCGTCGCCGCCACGCTCGGCTCCACGGCGGCGTCGTACTGGATCGGCCCCTCGATCAGCAGATCGGGGCGCCGGGCGCGCACCAGCTCGGTGGCCCGGCGCACCTTGTCGACGTCGGCGCCCGACCCGGAGGTCCCCGTGGAGTACGACAGCATCGCGATCCGCGGTTCCACCCCGAACTGCCGTGCGGTGGCGGCCGACTGGACGGCGATGTCGGCGAGCTGCTCGGCGTCCGGGTCCGGGTTGACCGCGCAGTCCCCGTAGACCAGCACCTTGTCGGCGAGGCACATGAAGAAGACGGACGAGACGATGTCCGCGTCCGGCCGGGTCTTGATGATCTCGAAGGCGGGCCGGATGGTGGCGGCGGTGGAGTGCACGGACCCCGACACCATGCCGTCGGCCAGCCCCTCCTGGACCATGAGCGTGCCGAAGTAGTTCACGTCGGACACCACGTCGTACGCCAGCTCGACGCTGATGTTCTTGTGGGCGCGGAGCTGGGCGTACTTCTCGGCGAACCTGTCCCGCCACGTGGAGGTCGCCGGGTCCACCAGCTGGCTGTCGCCCAGGTCGATGCCCAGGTCGGCGGCCTTCTTGCGGATCTGTTCGACCGGGCCGAGCAGGGTGAGGTCGCAGACCCCGCGCCGCAGCAGCACCTCGGCGGCGTGCAGGACGCGCTCCTCGGTGCCCTCGGGCAGCACGACACGGCGCTTGTCGGAGCGGGCCTGTTCGAGGAGGGTGTGCTCGAACATCATCGGGGTGACCCGGTCGCTGCTCGGTGCGGAGACCCTGCCCCGCAGCTCGGCGGTGTCGGCGTACCGCTCGAACAGGCCGAGCGCGGTCTCCGCCTTGCGCGGGGTCACCGCGCTCAACTTGCCCTCCATGGAGAAGAGTTCGGAGGCGGTGAGGAAGGAACCCGTCTCGACGGCGACCACGGGCGTGCCGGGCGCGAGCCGCGCGGCGAGGGTCAGGACCTCCTGGCTGGGCCGCTCGTTCAGGGTGAGCAGCACGCCGGCGATCGGCGGGGTGCCGGCGCTGTGGGCGGCGAGGGCGCCGACGACCAGGTCCGCGCGGTCGCCAGGGGTGACGACCATGCAGCCCGGGGTCAGGGCGTTGAGGAAGTTGGGCAGCATGGCCCCGCCGAAGACGAAGTTCAGCGCGTCACGGGCGAGGCCCGAGTCGTCGCCGAGGAGCACCGTGCCGCCGAGGGCGTGGGTGATCTGGGCGACGGTGGGCGCGGAGAGCGCCGGCTCGTCGGGCAGGACGTAACAGGGCACCGGGAGCGGCGGCCGGGAGTCCCCGAGCCGCTCGGCTATGTCGTCCCGGTCCGCGGGCGCGACCCGGTTGACGACCATGGCGAGCACGTCACAGCCGAGGCCGTCGTACGCGCGGAACGCGTTGTGGGTCTCGGCGGCCACGGACTCGGCGGTCTGCCCCCGGCCGCCGACGACCGGGATGACGGAGGCGCCGAACTCGTTGGCGAGCCGGGCGTTGAGGGAGAGTTCGTCCGGGAACTGGGTGTCGGCGAAGTCGGTTCCGAGGACGAGGACGACGTCGAAGTCGCGGGCGACGGCGTGGAACCGGTCGACGAGCGCCGACACCAGCTCGTCCGTGCCGTGCTGGGCCTGCAGCGTGGACGCCTCGTGGTAGTCCATGCCGTACACGGTCGCCGGGTCCTGGGTGAGCCGGTACCGTGCGCGCAGCAGATCGAACAGCCGGTCCGGCCCGTGGTGCAGCAGTGGCCGGAACACCCCCACCCGGTCGACCTGGCGGGTGAGGAGCTCCATCACCCCCAGCTCGACCACCTGGCGGCCGTCGCCGCGGTCGATCCCGGTCACGTACACGCTGCGCGTCACGTGTGCTCTCCGTTTCCTGTGGGACGTGTAGGACGTGTGGTGCGGTTGGCGGGGGCTCGGCCGGCAGGGGTGAAAATCACCGCCGTGGCGGACGGAAACCCTCTTGACAATACCCTTGACCATGGATAAGGCGCCCATCAGCCCGAAGTGGTCCGCACGGGGGTGCCGGGCGGCGGCGGACGGGCGCGGCGACCCCCTGGGAGCCGTGAAACAATCGGACTGGCTCATCAGTACCAGTACCGAGCAGGACGATCAGGACGATCAGGAGACCCAGCACGATGCGTATCGGAGTTCTCACCGCAGGCGGCGACTGTCCGGGCCTGAACGCAGTGATCCGGTCGGTCGTGCACCGAGCGGTCGCCCAGTACGGCGACGAGGTCATCGGCTTCGAGGACGGCTACGCCGGACTGCTCGACGGCCGCTACCGCACCCTCGACCTGGAGTCCGTCAGCGGCATCCTCGCCCGCGGCGGCACCATGCTCGGCTCCTCCCGCCTCCAGCGCGACCGCCTGCGCGAGGCGTGCGAGAGCGTGCAGGACATGGCGCACCGGTTCGGCATCGACGTACTGATCCCGATCGGCGGCGAGGGCACGCTGACGGCGGCGCGGATGCTGTCGGACGCGGGCCTGCCGGTGGTCGGCGTCCCGAAGACCATCGACAACGACATCTCCTCGACGGACCGCACCTTCGGCTTCGACACGGCGGTCGGCGTCGCCACGGAGGCGATGGACCGCCTGAAGACCACCGCCGAGTCCCACCAGCGCGTGATGGTGGTCGAGGTCATGGGCCGGCACGCGGGCTGGATCGCGCTGGAGTCCGGGATGGCGGCGGGCGCGCACGGCATCTGCCTGCCCGAGCGCGCGTTCGACCCTGCCGACCTCGTGAAGATGGTCGAGGAGCGCTTCGCGCGCGGCAAGAAGTTCGCGGTCATCTGTGTCGCGGAGGGCGCGCACCCCGCCGAGGGCTCGATGGACTACGGCCACGGCGAGATCGACCAGTTCGGCCACGAGCGCTTCCAGGGCATCGGGACCGCGCTCGCCTACGAACTGGAGCGGCGCCTCGGCAAGGAGGCCAAGCCGGTCATCCTCGGCCACATCCAGCGCGGCGGCACCCCGACCGCCTACGACAGGGTGCTCGCCACGCGCTTCGGCTGGCACGCGGTGGAGGCCGCGCACCGCGGCGACTACGGCCGGATGACCGCCCTGCGCGGCACCGACGTGGTGATGGTGCCGCTGGCGGAGGCGGTGACCGAGCTGAAGACGGTGCCGAAGGACCGGATGGACGAGGCGGAGTCGGTGTTCTAGACCGGTCCCCGGCGAGGGGGCCTGCCCGGCCCCTTCAGCGGGCCGCCGTTCTCCGGACGAGTGCCCAGAAGTGGCCGACGACCTGGTCCAGGTAGTCACGGCCCGCGTCGCCCGAGTCGGTGGCGGCGGTGCCGTTGGCCCAGGTGAGGGTGGCGGTCACCAGGTTCTGGTAGTCGCCGTGCATCTCCCGCAGGACGTCCTCCAGGAGACGCCGGTCCAGGTGCCGGTCGAAGGACAGCAGCCTGGCGGCGGGCCGCACCTGCGCCTGCCAGCGGGTGGTCACCGCGTCGCGGAGGAGTTCCCCGAGGCGGCCCTCCAGGCCCAGGGCGATGACGAGTTCGGGGATCGAGAGGTCGAGCGCGACCCCGAGGGCGGCGGCCTGACGGTCCGTCCCGTGCCACTCCTCGCTCTCCTCCGCCCGCACGTACACGGGCAGTTCGAGCCCGGCCGCGCGGGCGACGTCCTCGGCGGCGAGACCCCGGGCCGTCCGGTGCTCGCGCAGGGTCCGGGGCGTGCCGACGAGTTCGGCCGTCGAGCACCACAACACACCGGCCAGCGCGGTGAGTTCGGGCCCGGTGGGCGGGACGCCGCCGCGCTCCCAGGCGGCGACCAGGTCGGGGGTGACGTGGGGCAGCCCGTACGAGGAGCGTATGCCGTACGCGACATGCTCGGGCTCCATCCCGAGAGCGATACGGAGGCCGCGGGCGGCGGGAGCGTCGAAGGGCGGGGTGGGGGCGTCGGTGGGCCGGGGGTCCGAGTGCGGCTGCGGGAGCGGCTGTTCGGGTCCGTGTTCATGGGCTGAGCGTCGGTGCACGCGCACACCGTAAGGACCGCGGGGCGGCGCTGACTACGGACTGTTCGGCCACACTCACGGATGGTGGGAGACCGTGGCGGTGCGTGCGGCGTGGGTAGGGATGCCGCATGACACCGCTGGACGGACACATACGCGAACGCCTACTGGCGCCGAATTTCTGGCACTTGGCGACGGTCGGACCGGACGGGGCGCCTCAGGTATCACCCATGTGGGTGGACATCGAGGCCGTCGGCGACGCCGAGTACGTCATGGTCAACACCTCCGTGGGGCGGGTGAAGGAGGAGAACCTGCGCCGCAACCCGCAGGTGTCCCTGTCCCATCACGACACCGCGAACCCCTACGACCGGGCCGAGATCCGGGGCCGGGTGGCGCGGTTCGTCGAAGGGGACGACGCCCTGCGCGCCATGGACCGGCTCACCCGGAAGTACATCGGGGAGGAGCGGTATCCGTGGCTGCTGCCCGGGGAGCGGCGGCTGATGATCCTGATCGAGCCGGTGCGGGTGCGGCGCGTGGTGGGGGTGGAGCCGTTCCGGGCGGGTGTGCTGCCGCAGGCGTGAGGGACAAGGGAGCGGGCCGGCCGCGGCAGCCGGCCGGCCTCACCCCTTGACCGCCCCGCCCAGCGCGAAGCCGCCGCCCAGCCGTCCGGCCACGCCCACGTACAGCGGGATCACCGGCGTCGAGTAGAGCACGGAGGACGCCGCCAGTACCGCGCACACCACCATGAGCGCCGTGCCTCCGCCGCCAGCGGCAGGCTGTTCAGCAGCGGCGTGAAGGTGATCTCCACCGGCGGGTGTTCAGGGAGGTCCGAGTCCGGGGCTTTGTCGGGACGAGCTTCACCTTCTTGCCCGGGTTCGCCTTCTCGAACTGTTCCCCGACGTCGGCGAGGAAGGTGTCCATGACCCGGACCTGGTTGTCCGTCGACTGTTTGTAGGAGATCTCCACGGTGTCCGGGTCGCCGCCGGACCCGCTGCCGCAGGCCGTGAGGACGCCGGGCGCGGGTGATCGCCAGGGCCGCGGTGAGGAAGGAGACGGAGGGGCGAGCGGCGGTGGCGGGGTGCGCTGGGGCGCACGGGGCACGACCTCCTGCTGTCCGGCCGCTACCCCTTCACCCACCGGTACTGCAGCTCGGGCCGCCCCACCTGCCCGTACTGCGGGCTGCGGGCCGCGCGGCCCGCGTCCACCAGGTGTTCCAGATACCGGCGGGCCGTGATGCGGGAGATGCCCACCGTCTCCGCGACCCCGGCCGCCGTCAGGCCCTCGTCCGCGTCGCGCAGGGCCACCGTCACGCGCTCCAGGGTCGGCGCGCTCAGCCCTTTGGGCAGGGCAGCCGGGCCGGGGGCCCGCAGGGTCGCCAGGGCGCGGTCCACCTCGTCCTGGCCGCTCGCCTCGCCGGCCGCCGCGTGGAACTCGGCGTAGCGCACGAGACGGTCACGGAGCGTTGCGAAGGTGAACGGTTTCAGGACGTACTGGACCACGCCCAGCGACACGCCCTCCCGGACCACCGTCAGGTCCCGGGCCGACGTCACCGCTATCACGTCCGCGTGATGCCCCGCCGCCCGCAGGGAGCGGGCCAGCTGCAGACCGTGCACGTCCGGCAGATGGAGGTCCAGCAGCAGCAGGTCCACCGGCATGCGCTCCAGGGCGCGCCGCGCCTCCGCCCCCGTGTGGGCCTTGCCGACCGCCGCGAAGCCGGGGACACGGCCGACGTACATCATGTGCGCGTCGGCGGCCACGGGGTCGTCCTCGACGACCAGGACTCTGATGGGATCGGCACCGGTCATACGTCGTCGCCTCCAGCCACTGTGGCCCGAGGGGCCCGGTCCGCCTTGTCCCGCACGGCCGGGACCGGCCGCTCGCCGCCGCCCGTGCCCAGCGGCAGCCGCACCTCGAACTGGGCCCCGCCCCCGGCCGCCTCCGCCACGGTCAGCGTGCCGCCGTGCCGGCGCGCGGTCTGCCGTACGAGGGCCAGACCGAGCCCGCGGCCCCCGGGGCCGGCCGGCTTCGTCGAGAAGCCGCGCTCGAACACGGCCTCCGCGTGGGCCGGGTTGATGCCGCTGCCCGTGTCGGACACCCGCAGCACCAGCACGGGGCCGTCCGCCGGTCCGTCCGCGCCGTCCGTCCGGTCCGTACCGGCTGTGTAGGCCGTCACCGTCACCCTCGCCCCCACCGAACCCTGCGCCGCGTCCACGGCGTTGTCGATCAGATTGCCCAGGACCGTCACCAGGTCGCGGGCGGGCAGCGACTCAGGGAGCAGCCCGTCGTCGATGCGGCTGTCCTCGGACACCACCAGTTCGACGCCCCGCTCGTTCGCCTGGGCCGCCTTGCCCAGCAGCAGGGCGGCGAGAACCGGTTCGCTCACCGCCGCGACGACCTGGTCCGTGAGGGCCTGCGCCAGTTCCAGTTCCGCCGTCGCGAAGTCGATCGCCTCGTCCGAGCGGCCCAGCTCGATGAGCGAGACGACCGTGTGCAGACGGTTCGCGGCCTCGTGCGCCTGGGAACGCAGCGCCTGCGTGAAACCGCGCTCGGAGTTCAACTCGCCGGTGAGGGACTGCAGTTCGGTCACGTCCCGGAGTGTGACCACCGTGCCCCGGCGCTGGCCGCCCGACACCGGGGAGGTGTTCACCACGAGCACCCGGTCGGCGGTGAGGAGCACCTCGTCCACCCGTGGCTCGGAGGAGAGCAGGGCGCCCGTCAGCGGGGCCGGCAGGCCCAGTTCCGCCACCGAGCGTCCGACCGCGTCGTCCGTCACCCCCAGCAGCTCCCGGGCGCCGTCGTTGATGAGCGCCACCCGGTACTGCCCGTCGAGCATCAGCAGGCCCTCCCGCACGGCGTGCAGGGCGGCCTGGTGGTAGTCGTGCATGTTGCTCAGCTCGGCGGCGTTCATGTTGTGCGTGTGGCGGCGCAGCCGGGCGTTGACGACATAGGTGCCCATGCCGCCGAGGGCCAGCGCACCGGAGGCGACGCCGACGAGGGCCGTGAGCTGTTCCTGGACCCGGTCGCTGATCGCCTGGACCCGTATACCGGCGCTGACCAGGCCGATGACCTTGCCGTCCTCCATGATCGGGGTGACCGCGCGGACCGAGGGGCCGAGGGTGCCCGTGTAGGTCTCGGTGATCGAGCCGCCCTGTCGCGCCTTCTCGATGTGGCCGAGGAAGTGCTCGCCGATCCGGTCGGGGTCCGGGTGCGTCCAGCGGATGCCGTCGGGGGTCATGATCGTCACGAAGTCGACGCCGGCGTGCCGCTGCACCTCGGTGGCGTACGGCTGGAGCCGCTCGGTGGGGTCGGACGTGTGGATGGCCGCCCGGACCGACGGGGCGTCCGCGACGGTGGCGGCCACGGCCAGGGCCTGGCGCGTTCCCGCCTCCTCCGCCTGCGAGCGGTCGCTGACGTAGGTGAACAGCGCGTATCCGGCCAGGAGGGCGGCGATGAGCACCGCCTGCACGGCGAAGAGCTGGCCGGCCAGGCTGCGGGGGCGGAGGCGGTGCGGGACGCGCATGGCAACAGTCTGCACGCACGGGTTGGCGTGAACTAAATGAACGGAAGGGTGACCGCCCTCACAGGGCGGGGGATAGTCAGCGCATCGACTCGTCCAGCACCTGGACACCGACAGGGAGGACGACTCCCGCACCGGGACCCCCAACCCCGAGCCGCCGGGAGCCCGTCTCCCACCCCCGGGAGACATCTCTCCCACCCCCCGGGAGCCCCCCAGCTCCCACCGCCGGAAACCTCCCCGTTTCCGGTCCGGAAGCCCGCCGGCTTCCACCGCCGGGAGCCCCGGCTCCCACACCCCCGGGAGCCCCGCTCCCACCGCCGCCGGAAGTCCCCCAGCTGCCGGCTCCGGGAGCCCGCCGGCTCCCGCCCCGGGAGCCGGTCTCCCACCCGGGAACCCGCCGGTTCCCACCCCGGGAGACCGTCTCCCGAATTCCCCCGGTCGTGAGCCGCACGCCGGAACAGCGAGCCGACGACGTCGTCGACGAGGAGGGCAGCCGTGGCCAGCAGCACCCATACGGCACCTACCGCTCCCGCCAAGCGGGACCGCACCCACTACCTGTACATCGCCGTGATCGTGGCCGTGGCCCTCGGCATCGCCGTGGGGCTCATCGCCCCCGACTTCGCCGTCGAGCTGAAGCCGATCGGCACCGGGTTCGTGAACCTGATCAAGATGATGATCTCGCCGATCATCTTCTGCACGATCGTGCTGGGCATCGGGTCCGTACGGAAGGCCGCGAAGGTCGGCGCCGTCGGCGGTATCGCCCTCGCCTACTTCACGGTGATGTCGCTGGTCGCCCTCGGCATCGGCCTGGTCGTCGGCAACATCGTCGAGCCGGGCACCGGCCTCGCGGTCACCGACGCGATCAAGGAGACCGGTCAGGCGCAGGTGTCGGCGGAGGCCAAGGACACCACCGAGTTCCTGCTGGGCATCATCCCGACGACCATCGTCTCCGCCTTCACCGGCGGCGAGGTCCTCCAGACGCTGCTCGTCGCCCTCTTCGCCGGCTTCGCGCTCCAGGCCATGGGCGACTCCGGTCAGCCGATCCTGCGCGGTGTCGAGCACATCCAGCGCCTCGTCTTCCGCATCCTCGCGATGGTGATGTGGGCCGCCCCCATCGGTGCCTTCGGCGCGATCGCCGCCGTGACCGGTTCCGCGGGCCTCGACGCCCTCAAGAGCCTCGCGGTGCTGATGATCGGCTTCTACATCACCTGCTTCCTGTTCGTCTTCATCGTCCTCGGCGCCCTGCTGCGGATCGTCGCGGGCATGAACATCTTCACGCTCTTCAAGTACCTGGGCCGTGAGTTCCTGCTGATCCTGTCCACCTCCTCCTCCGAGTCGGCGCTGCCGCGCCTCATCGCGAAGATGGAGCACCTGGGTGTCAGCAAGCCCGTCGTCGGTATCACCGTCCCGACCGGCTACTCCTTCAACCTCGACGGCACCATGATCTACATGACCATGGCGTCCCTGTTCATCGCCGACGCCATGGGTACGCCGATGTCGGTCGGCGAGCAGATCCCGCTGCTGCTGTTCCTGCTGGTGGCCTCCAAGGGCGCGGCCGGTGTCACCGGCGCGGGTCTGGCGACCCTCGCGGGCGGCCTGCAGTCCCACAAGCCGGCCCTGGTGGACGGTATCGGCCTCATCGTCGGCATCGACCGCTTCATGAGCGAGGCCCGCGCCCTCACCAACTTCGCGGGCAACGCGGTCGCCACGGTCCTCATCGGCACCTGGACCAAGGAGATCGACAAGGAGCGTGTGGGCGAGGTCCTCGCCGGGCGCGCGCCGTTCGACGAGGCGACGCTGCTGGACGACGGCCACGGGTCGGCCGCGCCGGCTGCGGCCGCCGAGCCCGACGGCGAGAAGGAACTCGCCAAGGCGTAGGTCGCCTTCCGACCGCGGATCGAGTGTGGCCGGTCGCGTAGTTCCCCGCGCCCCTGACGGGGCCGGGGGCGGCCCCACCGAGAAGGCTCCCAAGACCCCGTACGGCCGGGTCCTCCCCCCGTAGACCCGGCCGTACGGTTCCAGCAAGGACAACGGAACAAGCACCCCCCGGAACACCGAGCGGCCAGGTCCTCCCCCTATAGACCTGGCCGCTCGGCCTTTGCCGTCTTCCCCCCCCGCCGGTCCGCCCCGGGCTTTCCTTGACGCCGGGGTCAAGGAATACGGTCCTGTCATGCGCATCGGGGAGCTGGCGGAACGGGCCGGGACGACGACACGGGCGTTGCGGTACTACGAGGCGCGGGGACTGCTGCCCGCGCGGCGGGCCGGCAACGGCTATCGGACGTACGACGAGGGCGATCTGAAGCTGCTGCGGCAGATCCGCACCCTGCAGGACTTCGGGTTCGACCTGGAGGAGACGCGGCCCTTCGTGGAGTGTCTGCGGGCCGGGCACCCGGAGGGCGACTCGTGCCCGGCGTCGCTGGCGGTGTACCGGCGGAAGCTGGACGAACTCGACGCGCTGATCGGTGAGCTGGCGGCCGTGCGGGCGTCGGTCGGCGAGCAGTTGGCGCGGGCCGAGCGGGCGCGGGAGCGGCTGGCGGCCGAGGCGGAGGTTCCGGGGGGTCCGGAGCCGGGGTGTGAACTGGGAGGCGGACAGCTGTGATCAGGGCGGCCGGTGTGGCGGAAGTGACGGACGCGGACTTCGAGGCGGAGGTGATCGGGGCGGAGCTGCCGGTGCTGGTGGAGTTCACGGCCGACTGGTGTCCGCCCTGCCGGCAGATGGGGCCGGTGCTCAGCGCGCTCGCCGAGGAGGAGGGCGGGCGGCTGAAGGTGGTGCAGCTGGACGTGGACACCAATCCGGAGACCACCCACGCCTACCGGGTGCTGTCGATGCCGACGTTCATGGTGTTCCGGGGCGGGGAGCCGCTGAAGGCCATGGTCGGCGCGCGGCCGAAGCGGCGGCTGCTGGAGGAACTCGCCGACGTGCTCTGAATCCCGCATATACGGAAAATCCCCCGAGCAATTGCGCTCGGGGGATTTTCTTGCGTATATTTGACGGTTCGCGACTTCAATGGAATGGAGTCGCAAGGAAGTTCAGTGAGCACAGTATATCCGGGCGGGAGTGGAATTGTCAAACACCGGCTTTTCGCATGATGCACACGATGAATTGCGGCGCGAGCAGGAATTCATCGACGGCGTGTACGCCCGCGTGGACGCCCTGCGCGGTGAGACCGAGACGTCCGTGACGGACGCGCTCGCCCAGGGCCACACCCCCCGCCAGGCCCGCCTGGAGCGGGACATCCTCGTCGCCGAACGCTCGGGGCTGCTGGCCGCGCTGAACGCCGTGGACGGCTCCCTCTGCTTCGGCCGGCTCGACCTCGCCGACGGGGACGTCCACCACATCGGCCGGATCGGGCTGCGGGAGGACGACGCCGAGCGCACCCCGATCCTGATCGACTGGCGCGCCGACGTCGCCCGCCCCTTCTATCTCGCCACCGGGCACACCCCGATGGGCCTGCGCCGCCGCCGGCACCTCACCACCGAGGGCCGCCGGGTCACCGCCCTGCACGACGAGATCCTCGACCTCGGCGACGCCACCCGCACCGGCTACGAGGACCCGACCGGCGACGCCGTCCTGCTCGCCGCCCTCGACTCCGCCCGCACCGGCCGCATGGGCGACATCGTGCAGACCATCCAGGCCGAGCAGGACCGCGTCATCCGGGCCCCGCACCAGGGGGTGATGGTCGTCGAGGGCGGCCCCGGCACCGGCAAGACCGCCGTCGCCCTGCACCGGGCCGCCTTCCTCCTCTACGAGCAGCGCGAACTCCTCGCCAAGCGCGCCGTCCTCGTCGTCGGCCCCAACCCCGCCTTCCTCGGCTACATCGGCGAGGTACTGCCCTCCCTGGGCGAGACGGGCGTCCTGCTGGCCACCGTCGGCGAACTGTTCCCCGGCGTACGGGCGACCGCGTCCGACACCCCGCGGGCGGCCAGGGTGAAGGGGAGCGCCGCCATGGCCGACGTGCTCGCGGCCGTCGTACGGGACCGGCAGACCCTGCCCGACCCGGTGATCGCCATCGAGCACGACCGGGAGATCCTCATGCTCGACGACGACCTCGTACGGGTCGCCCGCGAGCGCACCCGTGAGGCGAAACTCCCGCACAACGAGGCCCGGGAGCACTTCGAGGGCCACATCCTCAACACCCTCACGGACATGGTCGCCGAACGCATCGGCACCGACCCGTACGACGGCACCAACCTCCTCGACGCGAGCGACATCACCCAGATCCGCGACGAACTCGCCGAGAACCCCGAGGTCTGGTCGGCCATCGGCCGGCTGTGGCCCCGGATCACCCCGCGCCGCCTGATCGCCGACTTCCTCGCCGAACCCGACGCGTACCTGTCCGCCGAGGACGCCGACGCCGTACGCCGTCCGGTCACCCGGGCGTGGACCGTCGCCGACGTGCCCCTCCTCGACGAGGCCGCCGAACTGCTCGGCGACGACGACCGCTCGGCACGGGCGCGCGCCGAGCGCGAGCGGGAGACGCGGATCGCCTTCGCGCAGGGCGTGCTGGAGGTGTCCTACGCCTCCCGGACGTACGAGTTCGAGGACAAGGAGGACAGCGACCCCGACGGCTCCGAGGTGCTGTCCGCGCACGACATCATCGACGCCGAGCGGTTCGCGGAGCGGCACGAGGAGGACGACCACCGCAGCGCCGCCGAGCGCGCGGCGGCCGACCGCACCTGGGCGTTCGGGCACATCATCGTCGACGAGGCGCAGGAGCTGTCGCCGATGGCCTGGCGGCTGCTGATGCGGCGCTCGCCGACCCGCTCGATGACCCTGGTCGGCGACCCGGCCCAGACCGCGGAGGCCGCGGGCGTCGGCTCCTGGTCCGACATCCTCGCCCCGTACGTCCAGGACCGCTGGGAGCACACCCGCCTCGCGGTCAACTACCGCACCCCCGCCGAGATCATGGCGGTCGCGGCCGGCGTCGTCCGCGCCGAGCGCCCCGGCTTCGAGCCGCCCAGCTCCGTACGGTCCACGGGCGTACGCCCCTGGGCGCGGCGCGCGGCCGCCAAGGAGCTGCCCGCCGAGGTCGCCAAGGCGGCGGCCGAGCTGACCCCGGCCGAGGGGCGGCTCGGCGTCATCGCGCCACGCGAGCTGCACCGGGCGCTCGCCGCCCGGCTGGACGGGGTGACGGCGGGCGCGGAACCCGATCTGACCAGGACCGTCGTCCTCCTCGACCCCCGGCAGGCCAAGGGGCTGGAGTTCGACTCCGTCCTCGTCGTCGAGCCGGCGCGCCTCGGCACGAGCGATCTGTACGTCGCGCTGACCCGGGCGACGCAGTCGCTCGGCGTCGTGCACGCGGAGGACCTGCCCCCGGCGCTGGCGGAAGAACTGACGGTGGCGTGAAGTCGACGGGCGGACGCCGTCTGGCAGCTACCCGCCAGCCGGCGTTCCCGCCACCGTCACCACAGGTGCATCCGGGATCACCAACCCGTAACAGTTACGGTCATCGTCACTGCTCGTGCACGGTTCATGCGGTATGCGTGTCGGTCATGGAAACACATCCGTTCGCGGCCGCTCCGGCCGGCGGCCCCGGCCTGGAATCGCTGCGCGTGGAGCCGCTGCTGACCTCGGAGTTCGACGCGGACCCGGGCAGCGTCTACGAGCGGCTGCGGAGCACCTACGGCCCCGTGGCGCCGGTGGGGCTGATGGGGGTACCGGCGTGGCTGGTTCTCGACTACCGCGAGGTGCTGGAGGTCCTGCGCAACGACAGCGTCTGGCGGCGTGACGTCCGGCACTGGCGGGCGCGGGCGGAGGGGCGGTTGCCGAAGGACTGGCCGCTCCTCGCCGGGTACGAGGTCCGGCAGACCATGTTCTTCGACGACGAGGAGCACCGGCGGGCCCGGCTGAGCTACCACTCGGCGATGCGGCCCTTCCAGGACGGCCACTCGCCCGAGGGCTGGGAGCTGCGGGCGGCCGTCGCACGGTACGCCGACGAGCTGATCGGCCTGCTCGCGGCCGAGTCCGGGACGAGCGGATTCGCCGATCTCGCGGCCCAGTACACCCGGCCGCTGCTCCTCATGGTCACGACCAGGCTGTTCGGCTGCCCCGTCGAACTGGGCGACGAGATGGTCATGGACCTGTGGCGGATGCTGGACGGCGGGCCCGACGCGGGGCCGGCCACCGGACGGGCGCTGGGCGCGATGACCCGGCTGGCGGCCCATCGGCGCTCGCGTCCCGGGGAGGACCTGACCTCGTACATGCTGCTCTCCGACCCCACGCTGAGCGACGAACAGCTGGGCCGCGAGCTGTTCATGAACGCGGTCTACCTGAACGACATCACCGGCAACATGGTCTGCAACACCCTGCTGGAGGTGCTGCGGGGCAACGCGACGGTCCGGCGGAGCCTGTCCGACGGACAGCTCGGGGAGACGGTGAACCGGGCGGCGCTGGTGAATCCGCCGACGGCCAATCTGTGCTTCCGGTTCGCGGCGCGTGATGTGCGGCTGGGGAACTACGTGATCCGGGCGGGCGACATCGTGTCGCCGTCGGTGGCGGCCGCGCACCGGGACCTGCTCGCGACCGGGTCCTCCCACCTCGTCGACTCCGCGATCAGTACGCGGGCGCATCTGGCGTGGGGTGCCGGGCCGCACCAGTGTCCCAGCGCCGCGCGGGAGTTGGCGGGGACGATCGTGACCACCGCGGTCGGGCGGATCTTCGACCACTTCGCGCGGGCGGAGCTGACCCTGCCGCCGGACCAGCTGCCGTGGCGGTCGGGGCCGGTGGTGCGCGGGCTGCGGTTGCTGCCGGTGCGGTACGAGCTTGCCGCGCACAGTGCGGCTCGGGGGGCGGCGCGGCGGCGGGAGGGGAGTGGGGCGGCCGGGGGTTCGCCGGTGACTCCGTCGGTGGAGGCGCCGGGGGAGACGGTGCCGGTTGCGGAGCCGGTGGGGGAGCGGGCGGGGGGTGGGTTGCTGGGGGCGTTGCGGCGGATGCTGTCCGGGGAGCGGAAGGGTGGGTGACCGCTCCCCGGGGTGCTCGTCCTCGTCCGCGGGTCCGGTGGGGCTTCTCGCGCAGTTCCCCGCGCCCCTGAAGGCGCAGCCCCTGCTTGTGAGGGGCGCGGGGAACTGCGCGATCAGCCCCCACCGGGCCTGGAGACGAACTCAGGCCGGGCGGAGCCAAACCGTGGAGAGTGGGGGAAGCGTGACCCGGATGCTGGCCGGGCGGCCATGCCAGGGCTGGGGGTCGGGCTTCACGGCACCCGACCCCGCGGCGTCCGTCCCGCCGTAGGCCGCCGCGTCGGTGTTCAGCACCTCGCGCCAGGCCGGGACGTCCTCGGGGACACCGAGCCGGTACTCCTCCCGGACCACCGGGCTGAAGTTGGAGACGGCCAGCAGCGGCGTACCGTCCTCGGCGAACCGCAGGAACGCCAGGACGTTGTCGTCCGCGGAGTCCCCCGTGATCCAGGAGAAGCCCGCGGGCCGGGTGTCCTGCTGCCAGAGCGCCGGCGTCCGCCGGTACTCCGCGTTGAGGTCACGGACCAGATCGCGCACTCCCCGGTGGTCGGCCTCGGCGCCGTACGCGGGATCGAGCAGCCACCAGTCCGGCCCGTGCGCCTCCGACCACTCGGCGCCCTGCGCGAACTCCTGCCCCATGAAGAGGAGTTGCTTGCCGGGGTGCGCCCACATGAAGCCCAGGTACGCCCGGTGGTTGGCCCGCTGCTGCCACCAGTCGCCCGGCATCTTCGACACCAGGGAGCCCTTGCCGTGCACGACCTCGTCGTGGGAGATCGGCAGGACGTAGTTCTCGCTGTACGCGTACACCATCGAGAAGGTCATCTCGTGGTGGTGGTGCTTGCGGTGGACGGGGTCCTTGGCCATGTAGTCCAGCGAGTCGTGCATCCAGCCCATGTTCCACTTCAGGCCGAAACCGAGACCGCCGAAGCCCCCGGGGCCGTTGTGGTGGGTGGCCCGGGTGACGCCGTCCCAGGCCGTGGACTCCTCCGCGATCGTCACGACACCCGGCACCCGCCGGTACACGGTCGCGTTCATCTCCTGGAGGAAGGCGACCGCGTCCAGGTTCTCCCGGCCCCCGTGCTCGTTCGGCGTCCACTGGCCCGGCTCGCGCGAGTAGTCGAGGTACAGCATCGACGCGACGGCATCCACCCGCAGCCCGTCGATGTGGTACTCCTCGCACCAGTACACCGCGTTCGCCACCAGGAAGTTGCGCACCTCACGGCGGCCGTAGTCGAACTCCAGCGTCCCCCAGTCGGGGTGCGCCGCCCGCTGCGGGTCCGCGTGCTCGTACAGCGGCCGTCCGTCGAACTCGGCCAACGCCCAGTCGTCCCGCGGGAAGTGGGCCGGCACCCAGTCCATCAGCACACCGATGCCGGCCCGGTGCAGGGCGTCGACCAGGTACTTGAAGTCGTCGGGGGTGCCGAGACGGGCGGTCGGGGCGTAGAAGCCGGTGACCTGGTAGCCCCAGGAGCCGCCGAAGGGGTGCTCGGCGAGGGGCAGCAGTTCCACATGGGTGAAGCCGAGGTCGGCGACGTACGCCGGGAGCTGTTCCGCCAGCTGCCGGTACGTCAGACCCGGGCGCCAGGACGGCAGGTGCACCTCGTAGACCGAGAACGGCGCCTCGTGCGCGGGGGTCTGTGTGCGCCGGGCGAGCCACTCCTCGTCGCCCCACTCGTACGCCGAGGCGTGGATGACGGACGAGGTGTTCGGCGGGACCTCCGTACGGCGGGCCATCGGGTCGGCCCGGAGCGTCCTCGAACCGTCCGGCCGGGTGATCTCGAACTTGTACAGCTCGCCCTCGCCGATCCCCGGCACGAACAGCTCCCACACGCCCGAGGAGCCCAGCGAACGCAGGGGGTACCCCGTGGCGTCCCAGAAGTTGAAGGTCCCGGCCAGGCGCACGCCGCGCGCGTTCGGCGCCCACACGGTGAACCGGGTGCCGGTCACGCCCTGGTGGGTCATCGGCTCGGCGCCGAGCGCCTTCCACAGCTCCTCGTGGCGCCCCTCGCCGATGAGATACAGGTCCAGCTCGCCGATCGCGGGCAGGAAGCGGTAGGCGTCCTCCGTCTCCTGCACGGCGCCCTCGTACGACACCAGCAGCCGGTACGCCGACGGCACCTCCCGCAGCGGCAGCAGCGCCGAGTAGAAGCCGCCCCCGTCGTCGTGCAGCTCCGCCCGCAGCGTGTCCACCACCACGCTCACGCCGAGCGCGTAGGGCCGGAACGCCCGGAACACCACACCGCCGGGCACGGGGTGGGCGCCCAGCACGGAGTGCGGCGCGTGATGGGTCCCGGCCAGCAGCCGTTCACGGTCGCCGCCGTCCATCGCGGGGGAGAAGACGGGGTGGGCGAGGGCGGGGTCGTCGTGGGGGACGGTGTCCTGCGCGGGGGTGTCCTGTCTGGGGACCGACGGGTGCGGCGGCACCGGTTCGGCGGCGGCCCGCGGGGGGACGGCCGGTTCGGCGGCGGCCTGCTGGGGCAGGACGGGCTCCGGGGCCGGTGATCCGGTCGACACCGGGGCGGGGGGAGGCGTCCCGCCGCCCGGCGGGAGGGCCGGGACCAGCACCGCGCGCTCCGCCTGCCGCGGCGACGTCACCGCCTTCCCGGCGACGGCACGCCGGGCGGCGGCCTCGGTCGTGACGACGCCCTCGGACGGCGTGGCCTTCCTGGCCGCCGCCTGCTTCGCGACCCCGGCCTTCCTGACGCCCGCCTTCTTGACCCCTGCCTTCTCGGCGGCGGCCTGCTCCATGGCAGCGGGTTCCTTCACCGCCGCGGTCTTCTTGACGGCAGGGGTCTTCTTCGCCGCCGCGGTCTTGGCGGCGACCCGCTTGGCGACCGGCTTCTTGGCGGCGGCCTTCTTCGTGACGGCCTTCTTCGCCAGGGGCTTCTCGGCCGCGGCCTCGGCGGTGAGGGCCTTCTCTGCCACGGCCGGCTTCGCCACGGCCTTCTCCGCCACGGTCTTGGCCGCTGCCGTCTTCTTCGCGGCGGCCGGCTTCGCGGCGGTCTTCGTCGTCGCGGCGGCCTTCTTCGTGACGGCCTTCTTCGCCAGGGGCTTCACGGCCGCGGCCTCGGCGGTGACGGCCTTCTCTGCCACGGCCGGCTTCGCTACGGCCTTCTCCGTCACGGTCTTGGCCGCTGCCACCTTCTTCGCGGCGGTCTTCGTTGTCGCGGCGGTTTTCGTCGCGGCGGTCTTCGCCACGGCCTTCTTCGTCGCCGCCTTCTTCGCCACGGCTTTCGTCGTCGCCGTCTTCTTGGCCGGGGCCTTCGGCGTAGTACCCCCGGTCCCGGCGGCACGCCCCGGCGCGGGTTCGCCGGCGGCTGCCTCGACCCCGAGCGACTCCTTCGCCGACGCCTTCTCCGCCTTCTTCGTCGCCGTCTTCTTCGCGGTCGCTGTCTTCGCCACGGCTTTCTTCGCGGCCGTCTTCTTCGTGGCGGCCTTCTTCACCGGGGCGGACCCCTCGACGGGGGGACCGGCGGGCTGGGTGCTGTCGTCGGACGGCGGGCGGGGTGTCACAGGTACTGCCTCCTCGGCAGGGGTGGGGCAGGGGTGGGGCTGGGGCGTGTCAGGGGGTGTCGGCGTTGGGGTCCGTGGCCAGCCGGTGCACGGCGGCCAGGGGAACCGGTAGCCAGTCGGGGCGGTGGCGGGCCTCGTAGAGGACCTCGTACACGGCCTTGTCAGTCTCGTACGCGCGCAGCAGCACGGGATCCGTACGCGGGTCGGCTCCGGCGACGTCCGCGTACCCGGAGCAGTACGCGGCCCGGCACAGGGTCGCCCATTCCGCGGCCGGGGGCCGGACGGAGTGCGCGGCGTAGTCGAAGGAGCGGAGCATGCCGGCGACATCACGGGCGACGGGCTGCGGCAGCCGCCGCTCGGCCAGCGGCTTCGACGGTTCGCCCTCGAAATCTATGAGAGACCACTCCCCGGAGGGCGAGCGAAGGCTCTGCCCGAGGTGGAGGTCGCCGTGTATGCGCTGCGCGGTCCAGGTGCGCCCCTCCGCGGCGAGGTCGGCGAGCGCCTCGAAGGCCGTGTGCAGACCGGGGGCGTACGGCCGCAGCGCGGGGACGGCCTGGGCCGCGGCCTCCAGGCGCCCGGTCATCCCGGCGACGAGCGACTCCAGTTGCGGCCGGCCGAGGGTGACCGTGGGCAGGGCCCGCGCCAGCGCCCTGTGCACCTCGGCGGTCGTGCGGCCCAGTGCCCGTGCCTCGGCGGTGAAGTCCTCGCCCTTGGCCAGCACGCTCAGCGCCAGTTCCCAGCCGTCCGCCGCGCCGTGCAGGAACGGCTGGAGGACGCCCAGGACGTGGTGGCCTTCGGCGCCGGCGGTCCGGTCCAGCTCCGCCACCATCCAGGCCACCGGCGCGGGCACCCGGGGGCAGCCCACGCGGGACAGCTCCCTCGGCAGTTCGAGGTCGGGGTTGTCGCCGGGCACGATCCGGCGGAACAGCTTGAGGATGAACGTATCGCCGTAGACGAGGGAGGAGTTGGACTGCTCCGAGGTGATCAGGCGGGGCACCAGGCCCTCGGGGATCTCGTACCGGGTGTCCCGGCCGCACTGCAGTGCCCCGACCTGGGCCTCGGTCCGCATCGCCTCCAGGAGGACCCCGGCGAGCCGCGGGTCGTGCAGCGCCTCGTAGACCGTGCGTCCGGCCAGCGGCCCCTCGGCCACGTGCCCGATCAGCGCGGGTGCCAGCCGGGGCGGCAGCGTCTCGCGTACGCCGAGGAGCAACTGGTAGCAGTCGCCGGGGTGGGCCGGGGCTCCCTGGGACGGCACCAGCGGCTGGTGGGCGCGCACGAGGAGGTGGAGCAGCCCGGCCTTGGCGGTGCCCGTCGGCAGCAGCTCGGTGGCCGCCACCAGACTGAACCCGGCGACCGGCCGGCCCTTCCCCGCGAACCAGCGCTGCCGTGGCAGCCACTCCCGCAGCAGCGGCTCCAGGGAGAGGAGCAGACCGGGGGGCGGCTCCGTGGCGGGCGGTGGAGCGGGACTTGGCGCGGTGGGGTGCGTGGCGGCTTCCGACATGGCCTCGCGTCCTTTCCCCGGGGCGGGGTGTTCCTGTCTGCGTGCCCCGGGCGGGCCGGGAGAAACCGGCCCGCCCGGGGTTCGGGCCGGGCTTACACGGTGTCCTTCCGCAGGCGGAACCAGTAGAAGCCGTGGCCCGCGAGGGTGAGGAGGTAGGGGAGTTCGCCGATGGCGGGGAAGCGGACTCCGCCGATGAGTTCGACGGGGTGGCGTCCCTCGTAGGTGCGCAGATCGAGTTCGGTGGGCTGGGCGAAGCGGGAGAAGTTGTTGACGCAGAGCACCAGGTCGTCCCCGTGCTCGCGGAGGTAGGCGAGCACGGAGGGGTTGGAGGAGGGCAGTTCGGTGTAGGTGCCCAGGCCGAACGCCGGGTTCTGCTTGCGGATCTCGATCATCCGGCGGGTCCAGTGCAGCAGCGACGACGGCGAGGACATGGACGCCTCGACGTTGGTGACCTGGTAGCCGTAGACCGGGTCCATGATCGTCGGCAGTGACAGTCGTCCCGGATCACAGGAGGAGAAGCCGGCGTTGCGGTCGGGGGTCCATTGCATGGGGGTGCGGACGGCGTCGCGGTCGCCGAGCCAGATGTTGTCGCCCATGCCGATCTCGTCGCCGTAGTAGAGGATCGGGCTGCCGGGCAGGGACAGCAGCAGGGCGGTGAAGAGTTCGATCTGGTTGCGGTCGTTGTCCAGGAGGGGGGCGAGGCGGCGGCGGATGCCGATGTTGGCGCGCATGCGGGGGTCTTTGGCGTATTCCGCGTACATGTAGTCGCGTTCTTCGTCGGTGACCATTTCGAGGGTGAGCTCGTCGTGGTTCCGCAGGAAGATGCCCCACTGGCAGCTGGACGGGATTTCGGGGGTCTTGGCGAGGATTTCGGAGACCGGGTAGCGGGATTCCCGTCGTACGGCCATGAAGATCCTCGGCATCACCGGGAAATGGAACGCCATGTGGCATTCGTCGCCGCCGCCGGCGAAGTCACCGAAGTAGTCGACGACGTCCTCGGGCCACTGGTTCGCCTCCGCGAGGATGACCGTGTCCGGGTAGTGTGCGTCGATCTCCTTCCGCACCCGTTTGAGGAAGTCATGGGTTGCGGGAAGGTTTTCGCAGTTGGTGCCTTCCTGCTGGTACAGGTACGGCACCGCGTCCAGCCGGAACCCGTCGATGCCCAGGTCCAGCCAGAACCTCAGCGCCGAGATCATCTCCTCCTGCACGGCCGGGTTCTCGTAGTTGAGGTCGGGCTGGTGGGAGAAGAAGCGGTGCCAGAAGTACTGTTTGCGGACGGGGTCGAAGGTCCAGTTGGAGGCTTCGGTGTCGACGAAGATGATGCGGGCGTCGGGGAATTGTTTGTCGTCGTCGGCCCAGACGTAGTAGTCGCCGTAGGGGCCGTCGGGGTTGTTCCGTGATTCCTGGAACCAGGGGTGCTGGTCGCTGGTGTGGTTCATGACGAAGTCGATGATGACGCGCATGCCGCGTTGGTGGGCGGCGTCGACGAATTCGACGAAGTCGGCGAGGTCGCCGAATTCGGGGAGGACGGCGGTGTAGTCGGAGACGTCGTAGCCGCCGTCGCGGAGGGGGGATTTGAAGAAGGGTGGGAGCCAGATGCAGTCGATGCCGAGCCACTGCAGGTAGTCGAGTTTGGCGGTGAGGCCCTTGAGGTCGCCGACTCCGTCGCCGTTGCTGTCCTGGAAGGAGCGGACGAGCACCTCGTAGAAGACGGCGCGTTTGAACCAGTCCGGGTCCCGGTCCTTCTGCGGCGTGTCCTCGAAGGTGTCCGGAACGGGCTCGTTGACGATCATGGTGTGGGTGACCCCCCGATCTGCGGGTTGGACGGTCGCAGGACGGTCAGTACGTGGGCGGGCGAGCGGCCCGGTTCGAGACGTACGTAGTTGTTCCTGCCCCAGGTGTAGACCTCACCGGTGAGCTCGTCTCGTACCAGCACGGACTCATGCCAGTCGAGGCCGAGTTGCGGCATGTCCAACGAGACCGTGGCCTCCTGGGTGTGGTGGGGGTCGAGGTTGACGACCACCAGAACCGTGTTCGAACCCGCCCGCTTCGAGTAGACGATCACCGCTTCCTGGTCGGCGTGGTGGAAGTGCAGGTCACGCAGCTGACGCAGCGCCGGGCTCCGGCGCCTGATCTCGTTGAGCTTGCCGAGCAGCGGCGCGATGGTGCGGCCCTCGCGTGTGGCTGTGTCCCAGTCGCGGGGGCGGAGCTGGTATTTCTCGGAGTCGAGGTATTCCTCGCTGCCGGGCTTGAGGGGGGTGTTCTCGCACAGTTCGTAGCCGGAGTAGATGCCCCAGGTGGGGGAGAGGGTGGCGGCGAGGACGGCGCGGAGTTCGAAGGCGGGGCGGCCGCCTTCCTGGAGGAAGGCGTGGAGGATGTCGGGGGTGTTGACGAAGAAGTTGGGCCGCATGTAGGCGGCGGCCTCACCGGCGAGTTCGGTGGCGTACTCGGTGAGTTCGGCCTTGGTGGTGCGCCAGGTGAAGTAGGTGTAGGACTGCTGGAAGCCGGTGGCGGCCAGGGTGTGCATCATCGCGGGGCGGGTGAAGGCCTCGGCGAGGAAGATGACGTCGGGGTCGGTGGCGTTGATGTCGGCGATGACCTGTTCCCAGAACACGACCGGTTTGGTGTGGGGGTTGTCGACGCGGAAGATCCGCACGCCGTGGTCCATCCAGTGACGCAGGATCCGGGTGGTCTCGGTGATGAGGCCGGGCAGGTCGGCGTCGAAGGCGATGGGGTAGATGTCCTGGTACTTCTTCGGCGGGTTCTCGGCGTAGGCGATGGTGCCGTCGGGGCGGTGGTGGAACCACTCGGGGTGTTTGGAGACCCACGGGTGGTCGGGGGAGCACTGCAGGGCGAAGTCGAGGGCGATCTCCATGCCCAGGGCGCGGGCCTCGGTGATGAAGTGGTCGAAGTCCTCCAGGGTGCCGAGGTCGGGGTGGATGCTGTCGTGGCCGCCCTCGGGGGAGCCGATGGCCCAGGGCACGCCGACGTCGTCGGGGGTGGGGGAGAGGGTGTTGTTGCGGCCCTTGCGGAAGGTCGTCCCGATGGGGTGGATGGGGGGCAGGTAGACGACGTCGAAGCCCATCGCGGCGATGGCCGGCAGCCGGCGGGCGGCTGTGCGGAACGTTCCGTGGGGCTGGGCGGGAGTGCCCTCGGACCGGGGGAAGAACTCGTACCAGGAGCCGAACAGGGCGCGTTCGCGCTCCACCAGCAGCGGCAACGGCTCGGAGGAGGTGACCAGCTCCCGCAGGGGGTGACGGGCCAGGACCTCGTCCACCTCCGGCGCCAACGCCGCCGCCAGCCGGGAGGACACGGGCCTCGCGGTGTCCCGCAGCGCGTCCACGGCGGCGAGCAGGACGCCCCGTCCGCTCCGGCCCTCGGGGACGCCGTCGGCGGCGCGCTCGTGCAGCCGCGCGCCCTCCTCCAGGACGAGTTCGGTGTCGATGCCGGCCGGGATCTTGATGCGGGCGTGATGCCGCCAGGTGGTGACCGGATCGCCCCAGCCCTCCACGGCGTACGACCAGACACCCTCGCTCGGTACGGAGACGGTGGCGCCCCAGCGGTCCGTGCCGGGGGCCAGTTCACGCATCGGGGCCCAGTCGGCCGGGCGGCCCTCCGGGTCCCGGAGCACCACGTTCGCGGCGACCGCGTCGTGGCCCTCCCGGATGACGACGGCCGAGATCTCGAAGGCCTCGCCCACGACGGCCTTGGCCGGACGGCGACCGTGGTGGACGGTCGGCCGCACGTCGACGACCGGTATGCGGCCGATGGTGGGGGCGCCCGGAGTCCCGGGGGTCTTCGGGGGTGGCGCGGCCGGCGCGGGCGGGCTCGCGTGCGCCGGGCGTGCGGGACGTGCGGAGGCGCTCTCTGGGGTGACGTCGGTGGTACTGGTCGTCGGGGGTGGTGACGAGTGGTGCGTGGCGGGCATGACCGCTCCTGTCCGCGTCAACGTGGGTGGGCGGATAAGGGTGTGGGGAGGTGGGGCCAGCGGGACTACCGGTGAAGCCTTCCCACACGGTGCGGGTGGGCATTCCGGCACTTTGTTAACTACTCACGCGTATGTCTACACACAAGACCGGCCTCGTCCGAAAGGGTCGAGGCCGGTCACTGTAGTCGCTCTCGGTAAAGAGACCTTCACCTCCGGTGTTACGGACTCCTACGAACGGCCGACCTGAAGAAGCCTGTTCGGGGAGCCCGCCCTCCTCTCCTTCACCTTGCCCGAAACCGCTCGCTCAACCAGGGCCCCGGCCACGTCGGCCGGTGAGGCCCTCGGGCGGTCGGCCAGATACAGGGCCGCCGCGCCCGCCGCGTGCGGTGCGGCCATCGACGTACCGGACCGGGTGGCCGTCCCGGTGTCACCGCGGTGGGAGGCGGAGGTGACGGACACGCCCGGGGCGAACAGGTCCAGGCTCGGGCCCCAGTTCGAGAAGCCGGCGCGGACGTCCTTCCTGTCGGTGGCGCCGACGGTGATCGCCTGCTCGACGCGGGCGGGCGAGGAACGGCTCGCCGCCAGCCCGTCGTTGCCCGCCGCGACCGTGTAGGTGACCCCCGACGCGATGGAGGCGCGTACGGCCGCGTCGAGCTGGGCGTTGGCGGGGCCGACGAGGCTCATATTGGCCACGGCGGGCTTCCCCGCGTGCCGGGTGACCCAGTCGACACCCGCGATGACCTGGGACGTCGTCCCGGCGCCGGCGTCGTCGAGCACACGCACGGAGACGATCCGGGCCTTCTTGGCGACGCCGTGCGTGGTGCCGGCGACGATGCCCGCGACATGGGTCCCGTGGCCGTTGCCGTCCTGCGCGATCCGGTCGTTCTGCACGAAGTCCCAGCCGTCGACGGCCCGGCCGCCGAACTCCTCGTGCGTCACCCGTACGCCGGTGTCGATCACGTACACGGTGACGCCCCTGCCCGCCGACCGCGGTGAGGTGTAGCTCCTGTCGAGCGGAAGGTCCGGCTGGTCGAGGCGGTCCAGGCCCCACGCGGGCGGGCCGGGCCGTCGACGGCCGTCGCGGGTACGGTCGTAGGCGACCTTCGTGTCCTGGACGACGGAGGCCACGCGGGAGTCCGCCGCGAGGCGCCTGGCCCGGGTCTCGTCCGTCGTCACGGCGTAGCCGTTCAGGGCGGCGCGGTACAGATGGCGTATGCGCACCCCGTACCGCGCGGCTATGCCCCTGCCCGCGGCCGACGTGGCCGGGACTCCCGCGTCGAGGGTCACGAGGTAACTGCCGCTGACGGAGCCGGGACCGCCCGCTCCGTGGACGAGTCCCTCCGCGGCGGCCCGCGCGGGCAGGGTGCCGGCCGCGAGCACCGCGGCCGTCACGACCGCCGTGAGCCCTCCCGACCGGCGCACACGCCTCGCTCTTGCCTTGCCCGGGTGACGCATGTGTGGCCAACCCCCTCCTCGGACCGGGTGACGCCCGGGGGCAGCCTCTCGTGCGGCGTGGGACGCCACAAGGCCGCACCGAGGGAGGTAATCGGCCATATCCCCTGGGGGATACATGCGGAGGTACGGCCGATTACCGCCGCCTCGCGGTCCGGTGCGGCGAATTCAGGACTGAACGCCCGGGAAGGGACTGCCCGACGGGGCGGCCGGGGTACGGATGCGCCGTAATCGCATACCGGGGGACGCCCCGTGGTTACCGGGCCCCCGCGCCGCTACCGTCGGGGGTGACGAACGGCGCACAGCGGAGTGCGTCCCCCCGGCCCGTACGTCCTGGCGCGAAGGTGGAACCCTCTGTGAAGGCCATCCGCAGATTCACCGTCCGACCCGTCCTGCCTCAAGCCCTGCATCCGCTCAGCGAACTGGCGCGCAACCTGCGCTGGTCCTGGCACGCGGAGACCCGTGACCTCTTCCAGTCGGTCGACCCCGAGCGCTGGGCCTCGTCCGGCGGCGACCCCGTGCGCCTCCTCGGTTCCGTCCCCACCCGGCGCCTCGCCGAACTCGCCGAGGACCGGCGCTTCCTGCGCCGGCTGACCGCCGCCGCCGACGACCTGCGCGACTACGTCGGCGGCGACCGCTGGTACCAGGCCCAGGCACAGACCTCCGAACTCCCGGCCGCCGTCGCCTACTTCTCGCCCGAGTTCGGCATCACGGCCGCGCTGCCGCAGTACTCCGGCGGCCTCGGCATCCTCGCCGGCGACCATCTGAAGTCCGCCAGCGACCTCGGCGTCCCGCTGATCGGCGTCGGACTGCTCTACCGGCACGGCTACTTCCGGCAGTCCCTGTCCCGCGACGGCTGGCAGCAGGAGCACTACCCGGTGCTCGACCCGCACGAACTGCCCCTGGTGCCGCTCCAGGAGGCCGACGGCTCGGCCGCCCAGGTCGGCCTGGCCCTGCCCGGCGGCCGCCGGCTGCACGCCCGGATCTGGCAGGCCCAGGTGGGCCGGGTGCCGCTGCTGCTGCTCGACTCCGATGTCGAGGACAACGCCATCGGCGAACGCGGGGTGACCGACCGGCTGTACGGCGGCGGCAGCGAACACCGGCTCCTGCAGGAGATGCTGCTCGGCATAGGAGGTGTGCGGGCCGTACGCGCGTACTGCCGTCTCACCGGCCACCCCGGGCCCGAGGTCTTCCACACCAACGAGGGCCACGCCGGCTTCCTCGGCCTGGAACGCATCGCCGAACTCGGCGCCGAGGGGCTGGACTTCGACGCCGGTCTGGAGGCGGTCCGCGCCGGCACGGTCTTCACCACCCACACCCCCGTCCCCGCCGGCATCGACCGCTTCGACCGCGAACTGGTCGCCCGCCACTTCGGCCCCGACGCCGAGCTCCCGCGCATCGACGTGGGCCGCATCCTGGGGCTCGGCATGGAGACGTACCCCGGCGGCGACCCGAACGTCTTCAACATGGCGGTGATGGGGCTCCGGCTCGCCCAGCGCGCCAACGGCGTCTCCCTGCTGCACGGACAGGTCAGCCGGCAGATGTTCTCCGGGCTGTGGCCGGGCTTCGACCCGGACGAGGTGCCCATCACCTCCGTCACCAACGGCGTGCACGCCCCGACCTGGGTGGCCCCGGAGGTGTTCCGTCTCGGCGCCCGGCAGATCGGCGCCGAACGGACCGAGGACGCCATGAGCGTCGGCGGCTCGGAGCGCTGGGACGCCGTCGGCGACATCCCCGACCAGGACATCTGGGAACTCCGCCGCGATCTGCGCGAACAACTGGTCGTCGAGGTGCGCGAGCGGCTGCACGCCTCCTGGCGGCAGCGCGGCGCCGGCACCGCCGAACTCGGCTGGATCGACGGCGTCCTCGACCCGGACGTCCTGACCATCGGTTTCGCCCGCCGCGTCCCCTCCTACAAGCGCCTCACGCTGATGCTGCGCGACCAGGACCGCCTCACGGACCTGCTGCTCCACCCGGAGCGGCCGGTGCAGATCGTGATCGCGGGCAAGGCGCATCCGGCGGACGACGGCGGCAAACGCCTGATCCAGGAACTGGTGCGGTTCGCGGACGACCCGCGCGTCCGCCACCGGATCGTGTTCCTGCCCGACTACGGCATGGCGATGGCGCAGAAGCTGTACCCCGGCTGCGACGTCTGGCTGAACAACCCGCTGCGCCCGCTGGAGGCGTGCGGTACGTCCGGCATGAAGGCCGCGCTGAACGGCTGTCTCAATCTGTCCGTCCTGGACGGCTGGTGGGACGAATGGTTCCGGCCGGACTTCGGCTGGGCGATCCCCACGGCGGACGGCACGGCGACGGACGAGGACCAGGACCACCGGGACGACGTGGAGGCGGCGGCCCTGTACGAGCTGCTGGAGCAGCGGGTCGCGCCGCGCTTCTACGAGCGCGGGCAGGGCGGTCTGCCCGACCGCTGGATCGCGATGGTCCGCGAGACCCTGACCCACCTGGGCCCGAAGGTGCTGGCGGGCCGCATGGTCCGCGAGTACGTCGAGCGCCTGTACGCCCCGGCCGCCCGCGCCCACCGCGCGCTGGTCCCGGACGCGGCCCGTGAGCTGTCCGAGTGGAAGGCACGGGTGCGGGGCGCCTGGCACCGGGTGGGCGTGGACCATGTGGAGACCTCGGCGGCGCCGGCCGGCACGGCGGCCGAGCTGGGCGCGACGCTGGTGCTGCGCGTGCGGGTGGGCCTCGGCGAACTGGTCCCGGACGACGTCGAGGTCCAGGCGGTCTCCGGCCGCGTCGACTCCGACGACCGCATCACGGACGCCACGTACGTCCCGCTGAAGCCGGTGAACGGCCCCGACGAGGAGGGCCGCTGGGTCTACGAGGGCCCCCTGTCCCTCGACCGCACCGGCGCCTTCGGCTACACGGTCCGCATCCTCCCGTCCCACCGCCTGACGGCCTCCACCGCCGAACTGGGCCTGGTGACGGTGCCCTCGGAGGAACTGGGGGAGGGGGCGGGGGTGCTGCTGCGGTAGGGGCGCCCTGGTGGCCGCGTCCCGTACGGGGGTGACCTGTGCGGGGCGCCGCGTCAGCCCTTCGGCTCCTCCACCAGCCGCCGCAGCACCACCCCGCACCGCCGCGCATAAGCATGCTGCAGCCCCCGGGTCGCAGCCCCGCCCGCCCGGGCGTACCACTTCGTGGCCCGGCTGAAGGCCGAGACGGTGAGCCAGACCGTGCCGTCCCCCGTGCGGTCGACCACGAAGGCCTCCTC
Organism: Streptomyces sp. VNUA24; assembly: GCF_029167005.1. NCBI lineage: Bacteria > Bacillati > Actinomycetota > Actinomycetes > Kitasatosporales > Streptomycetaceae > Streptomyces > Streptomyces sp. VNUA24. Next base: position 3,918,545 of record NZ_CP119143.1, on the reverse strand, counting down.
GCCGGATTCCGGGTGGCCCGGCAGCGTGCCGTACGCCCAGCCCTTGCGGCGGGGCTCGTCGAGTGTGTAGACGACGCGGCAGGGGGCCTTGATCACGCCGCCGAGGGTGACCGTCACGTCGACGCCGGGGGCCGCCTCGGGGGCGGAGGTGTGGATGCCGACGCCCAGCGCGCGGTGCATCTCCCAGGTGCGTACGGCGTGCGCGGCCCGCTCGAACACGTCCGTGCCCTCGCCTATGCGGGAGCGGACGTGGAGGCGGTTGAAGTCGGGCGGGCAGTGACCCTCGCGGGTCGCGCCGACCGCTTCGTAGGTGAAGGGGCCCTCGGGGAGCGGGCCATGGGTTGCGGGCATGGCGCAAAGCCTAGGGCGGTACCCGGCGTCGCCTTCTCGCCGGGTACCGCCCCGTCACCTATACCTGCACCACCACGTCAGGTCAGGCGTTGACGTTGACCGCCGCCCACGCCGCGTTCACCGCCGCGTACTCGGCGCTGGAGGCGCCGTACAGGGAGGAGGCCGCGTTCAGGGTCGCCGTGCGGGCGCCCTTGTAGTTGGTCGTCGAGGTCATGTACGTGCTCAGCGCCTTGTACCAGATCTGGATGGCCTTGGCGCGGCCGATGCCGGTGATCGTGGCACCGTTGGAGGTGGGCGAGTTGTACGAGACGCCGTTGATGGTCTTGGCGCCGCTGCCCTCGCTCAGCAGGTAGAAGAAGTGGTTCGCCGGGCCCGACGAGTAGTGGACGTCCAGGCTGCCGAGGGACGAGGACCAGTAGTTGGCCGAGTCGCCGTCCTTGCTGGGCTGGTCCATGTAGCGCAGCGGGGTGCCGTTGCCGTTGATGTCGATCTTCTCGCCGATGAGGTAGTCACCGGGGTCGCTGGCGTTGGCCGCGTAGAACTCGACCGCCGTGCCGAAGATGTCGGAGGTGGCCTCGTTCAGGCCGCCGGACTCGCCCGAGTAGTTCAGGCGGGCGGTGTTGGCGGTCAGGCCGTGGCTCATCTCGTGCCCGGCCACGTCCAGCGAGGTGAGCGGCTTGGTGTTGCTCGTGCCGTCGCCGTAGGTCATGCAGAAGCAGCTGTCGTCCCAGAAGGCGTTGACGTACGCGTTGCCGTAGTGGACCCGGGAGTACGCGGCGACGCCGTTGTTCTTGATGCCGTTGCGGCCGAGGACGTTCTTGTAGAAGTCCCAGGTGACCTGGGCGCCGTAGTGGGCGTCCACGGCGGCGTTCTGGTCGGTCGAGGAGCTGGAGATGCTGCCGGTGCCCCAGACGTCGTCGGCGTCGGTGAAGAGCGTGCCGGTCGACGAGGAGGTGGAGCGGGCCTTGTTGTACGTCTTGTGGCCGCCGCGGCCGGCGTCCGTCAGGTTGTACGTCGAGCCCGACAGGGTCGTGCCGAGGGTGACCGAGCCGTTGTACTTGCTCTTGCCGGAGCCCGTCTGGACGGCCTCCCACTCGTACAGCTTCTTGCCGGTCTCCGCGTCGGTGATCACGTGGAGCTGCTGCGGGGTGCCGTCGTGCTGGAAGCCGCCGACGACCGTCTCGTAGGCGAGCGCGGGCTTGCCGCTCGCCGCCCAGACGACCTTGCGCGGGGCCTGGTCGGCCGCGGTCTCGGCGGAGCCCTCGGCCTTGGCGGCCTTCAGCGCCTGCTTCTCGGCGGTGGCCTTGGTGACGTCCGCGGTGAGGTCGGCGACCTTGACGGTGGCCTTGGTCGCTCTGGTGACGCTCTTGACGGCGCCGGTCCTGGACGCGTGGACGACCAGGTCGCCGCCGAGGACCGGGAGTCCGCCGAAGGTGCGCTCGTAGCGCGTGTGGACCGTGCCGTCGGCGTCCTTGATGACGTCGCGGACGACCAGTTCCTCCTTGGCGCCGAGACCTATCTCGTCGGCGGTCTCGGTCGTGGCCGCGTCCGCCTTCTTGATCAGGGCGGTGCGCGCGGCGGGGGTGAGCGCGACCGGGGCACCGGCGGGCCTGGCCTTGTCCGCGACGGGCGCGGGCTGGGCGGTGGCGCCCGTGGTCAGTCCGGTGGTCAGCAGCGCACCTGCGGCGACGGCGGTGGCGATGGCCAGCGTGGTGCGACGGCGACGCGCGTAGAACGGAGTCACTCATGCTCCTTGGTGGGGGAGGCCGGACGGCATGGGGCTGTCGTCCGGCGAACTGAAGTTACGAGTGCGGCGGGTGGGTGAAGCGTGCCAGTACGGCGCGTACATGTCAGGAGGGCAAAGTGATGTTGGCCGAAAATCAACGGTCCGGAAATATTGCGGCCATGTAAAACCGCTCTGACCACGGCAAAGGCGCCACCAAGGCGCGGCAAAGCGGCCCCCGGGGAACGGCAAAGAAGGCGCCGCCCCGGGGAGTCGGATCCCCCGGGGCGGCGCCCTGTCACCTCATGCTCGCGACGGCCCCCGTGGACGAGGAGCCCTGCCGCGTCCTACGGGAACGTCAGCTTCCAGCTGTTGATGTAGCCGGTGTCGCGGGCCGCGTTGTCCTGGACCCGCAACTGCCACACACCGTTGGCGACTTCGGACGACGCGTTCACGGTGTACGTGGTGTTGATGTTGTCGGTGCTCCCGCCGGTGCCGTACGCCTTCAGCGTGTACGCCGTGCCGTCGGGGGCGACCAGCTGGACCTGGAGGTCACCGATGTAGGTGTGGACGATGTCCACGGCGACCGCGAGGTTCGAGGGAGCGTTGCCGGTCCGGCCGGAGACGGTGATCGGCGAGGTGACCGCCGCGCCGTTGTCCGGAATCGATACGTCGGCCGTGTTCTCGAACGACGTACCGCCGCCCCCGCCGCCGCCGGGACGCGAGCCCACGTTGATGCCGGCCCACGCGTTCTGCACCGCCGTGTACTCGGCGGACGTGGTGCCGTACAGCTCACCGGCGACCGCGAGCGTGCCGGTGCGGGCCCCCGCGTAGTTGGTCGTCGACGTGAACTTCGTGGTCAGCGCCTTGAACCAGATCTGCTCCGCCTTGGCGCGGCCGATGCCCGTCACCGGGAGGCCGTCCGAGGTGGGCGAGTCGTAGTTCACGCCGTTGATGGTCTTGGCGCCGCTGCCCTCGGAGAGGAGGTAGAAGAAGTGGTTGGCGGGGCCCGACGAGTAGTGCACGTCGATGTTGCCGATGCCCGAGTACCAGGCGTCCTTGGACGAGCCGTCCTTGCTCGGCTTGTCCATGTACCGCAACGGCGTGCCGTTGCCGTTGATGTTGATCTCCTCGCCGATGAGGTAGTCACCGACGTCGGAGGAGTTCGCCGCGTAGAACTCGACCGTGGAGCCGAAGATGTCCGAGGTGGCCTCGTTCAGACCGCCGGACTCGCCCGAGTAGTTCAGCCCGGCCGTGTTGGACGTCAGGCCGTGGGTCATCTCGTGCGCGGCCACGTCGATCGACGTCAGCGGGTTGGCGTTGCCCGAGCCGTCGCCGTACGTCATGCAGAAGCAGGCGTCCTGCCAGAACGCGTTCACGTAGTTGTTGCCGTAGTGCACGCGCGAGTAGGCGCCGACGCCGTCACCGCGGATGCCGTTGCGGCCGTGCACGTTCTTGTAGTAGTCCCAGGTCAGTGCCGCGCCGTAGTGCGCGTCGGCGCCGGCCGACTCCAGGTTCGACGGGGTGCCGTTGCCCCAGACGTCGTCGGGGCCGGAGAACAGGGTCCCGGTGCCGGAGGTGCCGCGGTTGAGGTTGTACGTCTTGTGGCCGCCGCGCGCGCCGTCGGTCAGGTTGAACGTCGAACCGGACTGCGTGGTCGTGAGGTTGACCTGGCCGCTGTAGACCGTGTTGCCTGTCCCGGTCTCGACCGCCTCCCACTCGTACAGCTTCGCGCCGCTGGTGGCGTCGGTGATGACGTGCAGCTCCTGCGGGGTGCCGTCGTGCTGGAAACCGCCGACGACCGTCTCGTAGGCGAGGACGGGCTTGCCGCTCGCGGCCCAGACGACCTTGCGGGGCGCGCGGTTGACCTCGGGGCTCTTGGCCTTCTCCGCCTTCGCGGCACCGAGTGCCTGCTTCTCGGCTTTGGCCTTGGTCACGGTGGGCGTCAGCGACGACACCGCGATCTTCGCCTTGGTGGCCCTGACGACGCTCTTGGTGGCGCCCGCCTTCGAGGTCTTGACGACGAGGTCGCCGCCGAGGACTGGGAGGCCGTCGTAGGTCCGCTCGTACCGCGTGTGCACGGTGCCGTCGCGGTCCTTGACCACGTCACGGACGACGAGCTTCTCCTTGGCGCCGAGGTCCAGCTTCCCGGCCGTCTCCGCCTTCGTGGCGTTGGCCTCGCGTATCAGCTCGGCCCGCTGGGCGGGGGTGAGCTTCATCGAGACCGCGCCCGGGTTGGCCTTGCCCGCCGCCGACGGTGCCTTCTCCGGGGCGGCGGACGCGGCGCCCGACTGGACGGCCGCGGCCAGCAGGGCGGTGACGGCGACGAGCGCGCCGGCGGCCGCGCGCCGACGGGTGCTGTGGCCGAAAGTGTTACCGGTGTGGGAGGTGCGTCTGTGGGACTGGCGTCTCAACACTGACTCCTTCTGCATGGCCGCGGATGGCGCGGCCAGGGGAGACCGGACGGCTGGTGGCCGCCCGGGCAGAACAAGGTGAGAACTGGTGAACGCTTAAACCACATGTGTGGGGGGTGCTCCCGCGGCACGGCCGGTCCCGCTGTGAGGTTGCTGTGTCGCGGTTGTGGGCAGAGTGGCAGGAGACCGAGGCTCCTGTCAGGAGCGCGTCAAGAAGTTGGCCGGAAATCGTCCGTTGCCCGGTTGGTCATGTTCGCTATACGGACTGTTCGCCCTATGTCGTGCGAGGAGCTCCGGCGCCTCGGCGGCCGTGCCCCCTTTCAGCCGTCACGACTCCCCCTCCCCGTGCCACCGCCGCCACAGCGCCGCGTACGCGCCCTCGGCCGCCACCAGCTCCTCGTGCGTGCCGAGTTCGGTGAGCAGACCGTTCTCCATGACGGCCACGCGGTCCGCGTCGTGCGCGGTGTGGAGGCGGTGGGCGATGGCGATGACCGTACGGCCGTGCAGGACGGCGGCGAGGGCGCGTTCGGTGTGGCGGGCGGTGGTGGGGTCCAGCAGGGCGGTGGCCTCGTCGAGGATGAGGGTGTGCGGGTCGGCGAGGACCACCCGGGCGAGCGCCAGCTGCTGGGCCTGGGCGGCGTCCGGGCGGCGGCCGCCCTCGCCGAGGCGGGTGTCGAGGCCGTCGGGAAGGTCGCGCACCCAGGCGTCCGCGCCCACGGCCGACAGCGCCGCCCACACCTGCGCGTCCGTGGCCGCCGGTTCGGCGATCAGCAGGTTGTCGCGGACCGTGCCCAGGAAGACGTGGTGCTCCTGGGTGACCAGCACCACCTGGCGGCGCAGGCGTTCGGGGCCGAGGTCCACGACGGGAACCCCGCCGACCGTCACCGAGCCCTCCGTGGGCGCGTCGATGCCGGCCAGGAGGCGGCTCAGGGTCGTCTTCCCGGCGCCCGACGGGCCGACCACCGCGAGCCGTTCGCCGGGGCGGACCGTCAGATCCACGCCCCGCAGCACCTCACCGCCCCGGTCGTACGCGTAGCGGACCCCCGTCACGTCGATACGGTCGTCCGCCGGCTCCGGGGTCCCGGCGGACCCGGCGCGCGGGGCACCGGCCAGCCCCTCCACCCGGGCGAACGACGCCCCGCTGCTCTGCAGCAGCTCCACCCGCATCAGGATCTCGTCGAGCGGACCGGCCAGTTGCTGCAGATACAGGGCCGCCGACACCACCGCCCCCAGGCTGACCGAACCGCGCGCCAGCAGCGCCCCGCCGAGCAGGAGGACCAGCACCTGCGGCACGAAGTACGAGACCTCCACCCCGGGGAAGAACACCGTGCGCAGGAAGAGGGTGTGGAACCGGCGCCGCCGCGAGACCTCCAGCGCGTCCCGGCTCGCGGTGATCCGGCGGCGCTCCAGCCGCAGCGCCTCCACCGTACGAGCCCCCGACGCGGTCGCCGCGACGATCTCCGCGACCTCCGAACCGGCCGCGCCCTCCGCGAGATACCCGGTGCGCGCCCGGCGCAGATACCAGCGCAGCACCACCGCGATACTGCCGAGACCGGACAGCGCGCACAGCCCGAGCAGCGGGTCCAGCGCGAACACCGCGCCGATCAGGAACACCGCCTGCACCGAGTTGATCAGCAGCTCGGGCCCCACGTCCCGCAGCGTCCTGCCGACCGCGTCCACGTCCGCCGTGCCGCGCGCCGTCAGATCACCGGTCCCCGCCCGCTCCACCACCGACGCCGGCAAGGCCAGCGTCCGGTCCACGAACTCCTCCCGCACCCGCGCCAGCGTCCGCTCCCCGAACCGGTGCCCCACGTACCGGGCCCAGCGCGCCAGCAGCAACTGCGCCGCCGCGCACAGCAGGATCGCCGCCGCCAGCCGGTCCACGACCGCGACACCGCCCCCGCCGCCGCGCACCTCGTCGATGATGCGGCCCAGCAGCCACGGCCCGGCCAGCCCCAGCGCGGCCGCGGCCCCGTTCAGCCCCAGCACGGCCAGGAACGCCCGCCCGTCGGCCCGCACCAGCCGTACGGTGGCGCGCCGTACGGCGGCCCGGTCGGCGACGGGCAGCCGGCCCGCGGCAGGGGGTGTGAGTTCCGTGGTCACCGCAGGGCCTCCTCGACCGCGCTCTCGTCGGCGTCCCCCTCTTCCCCCGCGTCCCGCGCCACCAGCGCCCGGTATCCCGGCTCGGCGTCCAGGAGTTCACGGTGGGTGCCACGGGCGGCGACCTTGCCGTCGACCAGGTGCAGGACGGTGTCCGCGTGGTCCAGGACCAGGGGCGAGGTGCTGGTGACCAGGGTCGTACGGCCCGCCCGGGCGGTCCGCAGCCGCTGCGCGACCCGCGCCTCGGTGTGCGCGTCGAGCGCCGACGTCGGCTCGACGGCGAGCAGGATCTCGGGATCGGCCACCAGCGCCCGCGCCAGCCGGACCCGCTGGCGCTGACCGCCGGAGAGGTTCCCGCCCCGCGCGTCGACGGCCGCGTCCAGACCGTCCGTCAGGCCCTGGATGATGTCCTCGGCCACCGCCGCGTGCAACGCCCGCGCGGCCGTGGCGTCGTCGATGTCGCCGTGCCCGCCGAGCAGGTCCCGCAGCCGGCCCGCGAACAGGTCCGCCTCGTGGTCGGCGACCAGGATCCGCGCGCGGACCTGCGCCAGCGGGATCGCGTCGAGCGGCGTGTCGCCCCAGGTCACCGCCGTCGGCGCGTACCGGCCGAGCCGGTCCACCACCGCCGCCGCGTCGGCCGGCCGGTCGGCGGCCAGCGCGACCAGGCGCCCCGGCGGCACCCGTACCCCCGACACGGGGTCGTGCAGCGCCGAGGGCTCGGCGGGCGCGTCCGTGGTGCCGTGGTCCGGCAGCGGCTCCAGGGCGAGGAAGCGGATGACGCGCCGCGCGGCCACCACCCCGCGGCTGACCTCGTACCCCCAGTCGACGAAGTACGACACCGGCCGCACCAGCACGGTGACGTACCCGTACACCGCCACCAGCTCGCCGACCGTGATGGCCCCCTGCGCGGCGAGCCGGGCCGCGAGCCAGGTCACCACCGCGAGGAAGACCGTCGGCAACCCCACCCCGACCGCCTGCATCCAGCTGGTCACCGCGCCCACCCGGTAGCCCTGCGCCCGCAGCCGCTGCGAGTCCCGGTGGAACGCGTCGGCGACCAGCCCCTTGCCGCCGAGCCCGTTGAGCACCCGCAGGCCGCCCGCGAGGTCCGCGATCCGCGCGGTCAGCACGCCCTGCCGCTCCCGGTACTCCGACTCCGTGCCCTGCAGCCGCCGCATCAGCGGACCCACGATCACCGCGATCAGCGGCATCCCCAGCAGCACCACCCCGGCGACGGGCAGGGACACCGACACCAGCAGCCCCGCGACCACCAGGTACGCGGCGAGCGCACCGGCCCCCGGCCCGATGACCGTCAGCGAGGAGGAGATCGTCTGGACGTCGCCCACGCCGATCGTGACGACCTCCCCGGCGCCGACCCGGCGCGGCAGCGCCGCCCCCAGCCGGACCGCGTGCGCCATCACCACCTTCACCGTGCGGAAGTTGGCGTCCATCCGCACCCGGGTCATCGTGCGGTGGCGCATGATGCTGAGCCAGGCGTTGAAGGCGCCCACCCCGAACAGCGCGGCCGTCCAGCCGGCCAGCGCCGACCGGTCACCGGGTTCCAGCCCCTCGTCGATCACGCGGGAGAGCAGATAGGGGGTGGCTGCCAGCAGCACCATCCACACACAGGAGATCAGCGAGCCGAGCGCGGAACGGCCCGCCTGCCGCTTGACCAGCCACCACAGATACCGGGCACCGCCCCGGCGGTCGGGCGTGCCGGGGTCCTCGTACGCGTCGATCATCGGCCCCCGATTCGTGTGGATCCGTGCGGTTGGGTGAGTTCCTCGGGCGCTGCTACGCCAGGCTGTCCTGCCAGGCCCGGTGCAGGTCCGCGAACCGGCCGGTGCCCGCGATCAGCTCCGCCGGCGTGCCGTCCTCCACGATCCGGCCGTGCTCCATCACCAGGACGCGGTCGGCGATCTCGACCGTGGACAGCCGGTGGGCGATCACCACGGCCGTACGGCCGCGCAGGACCGTGGACATGGCGCGCTGGACCGCGCGTTCGCCCGGGACGTCGAGCGAACTGGTCGCCTCGTCCAGGATGAGGACGGCCGGGTCGGCCAGCAACGCCCGTGCGAACGCCACGAGCTGGCGCTGTCCGGCGGAGATACGGCCACCGCGCTTGCGTACGTCGGTGTCGTAGCCGTCGGGCAGGGCGGCGATGAAGTCGTGGGCGCCGATGGCCTTCGCGGCATGCTCGATCTCCTCGCGGCCGGCGTCGGGGCGGCCGATGGCGATGTTCTCGGCGACCGTGCCGGAGAACAGGAACGACTCCTGCGTCACCATGATCACCCCGCGCCGCAGTTCGGGCACCGGGAGGTCGCGCAGGTCGACGCCGTCGAGGAGGACCCGCCCGGACGAGGGGTCGTAGAAGCGGGCCACCAGCTTGGCCAGGGTCGACTTGCCGGCGCCGGTGGACCCGACGACCGCCACCGTGCTGCCCGCCGCGAGGGTGAGGCCGAAGCAAGGCAGGATCTCGCCGCCGGTGCGGTAGGCGAACCGCACGTCGTCGAAGACGACCTCGCGGCCCGGCATGTCACGGGACGCCGCCGGCAGCTCCTTCGGCGCGGCGGGCTCGGGCACCGACGGGGCCTGGGCCAGCAGACCGGCGATCTTCTCCAGCGAGGCCGCCGCCGACTGGTACGAGTTGAGGAACATGCCCAGCCGGTCGATCGGGTCGTACAGCCGCCGCAGATACAGCACGGCCGCCGCCAGCACGCCCAGCGCCAGCGTCTGCGAGGCCACCCGGTACGCGCCCCACAGCACGATCGCCGCGACCGTGACGTTGGCGACGACACGGGAGCACACCACATAGCGGGCCATCTCCAGGATCGCGTCGCCGTTCCTGCGCTCGTGGAGCCGGTTCAGGGCCGCGAACTCCTCGTCGTTCGCGGCCTCGCGGCGGAACGCCCGCACCGGCCGGATGCCGTTCATCGTCTCCGCGAACTTCACGATCACCGCGGCGATCGCGGTGGACCTAGCCGTGTAGACGCCGGCCGCGCGCCGCCGGTAGGACCGCACGAACCCGTACAGCGGCACGAACGACGCCAGCGCGGCCGCGCCCAGCCCGAGGTCCAGCCAGAGCAGCATGGCCGAGATGTAGACGGAGGCGAGGATCACGCCGATGAGTTCCTGCAGCCCCTCGTCGAGGAGTTCGCGCAGCGATTCGACGTCCGTGGTGGAGCGGGAGATGAGCCGGCCCGAGGTGTACCGCTCGTGGAAGTCGATGCTCAGGGCCTGCGCGTGGCGGAAGATCCGGCCGCGCAGATCCAGCAGCACGTCCTGGTTGACCCGCGCGGACGCCCCGATGAACGCGAACTGCAGCCCGCCGGCCGCCAGCGCGCACGCCAGGTACCCGGCCGCCACCGCGATCAGCGGCCCCTGCCGGCCATCCCGGAGCGCGGGCACGGCACTGTCGATGGCGTACGCCACCAGCAGCGGGCCCGCCTGCACCGCCGCCTGCTGGAGCAGGAGCAGCACGCTCGCGACGATCACGCGGGTGCGCATCGGCGCGAGCAGGGAGCGCAGCAGCGCGAGGGTGGCGCCCGGGGGAGTGGGCAGGTCGTCGTGGTCGAACGGGTCGTCGGCGGACGCCTCGCGAGGGGCGGCGGACAGGTCGCCGCCGGCCGTGCCCTGCGGCTCCTCGTCCGGTTCCCTGTCCGGCGCGGTGGTCGTGGGCGCCGTCATCGCTGGTCCTCCTCGGTCCCGGACATCAGATGGGCGTACTCGGCGTTCGTACGCAGCAGTTCCTGGTGGGTGCCGACCGCGGCGATCCGGCCGCCGGAGAGCAGGGCCACGCGGTCGGCGAGCAGCACCGTCGACGGGCGGTGCGCCACGATCAGGGCGGTCGTCTCCGCGAGCACGCGGCGCAGCGCGGCCTCCACCGCGGCCTCCGTGTGCACGTCGAGCGCCGACAGCGGGTCGTCCAGCACCAGGAAGCGGGGGCGGCCGACCACGGCCCGCGCCAGCGCGAGGCGCTGCCGCTGGCCGCCCGAGAGGCTCAGGCCCTGCTCGCCGACCTGGGTGGCGGTGCCCTGGGGGAGCGCGTGCGCGAACTCCGCCTGGGCGATGGCCAGGGCGCGGTCCAGCTCGGCCTCGCCCGCGCCCGGGCGGGCGCCCATCAGGACGTTCTCACCGACGGTCGCCGAGAAGAGGGTGGGCTCCTCGAAGGCGACGGCCACCTTCGCGCGCAGTTCCTCGCGGGACATCGCGGTGATGTCCTCGCCGTCCAGCGTGATGCGGCCGGAGGTGACCTCGTGGAGGCGGGGGACGAGCGCGGTCAGGGTGGTCTTCCCGGAGCCGGTGGCCCCGACCAGGGCCATCGACTCGCCGGGGCGGATGTGGAGGTCGACACGGTCGAGGGTCGGCGCGGTGCCGGGACCGGCGTCGGGGTACCGGAAGGTGACGCGGTGGAACCGCAGCCCGCCGCCCGGGGCCCCGGCGGACCCGTCCGCCGAAGTCGCCGAACGCACCCGCCCGTCGGACCGTGCGGACCGCCGGCCATCGGAAGCGGAAGCGGAAGCGGGAGCGGGGTCGGGGACGGAGGCGGGGGCGGCCGAGGCGGCCGCCGCGCCGACGGTGGCAGCGGCGTCCGCTGGGGCGGGGGCGCCCGCCGTGGTGCCGGTGCCGGAAGCGGCGGTCGGCCTCGCGACGTCGGCAGTACCGCGGCCGGTAGTCGCGACGTCGGCCGCCCCGACACCCGCAGCCGCGCCCGCCATGACAGCGATGTCGGCGTCCGTGGAAGCCGGGGGCCCCGACTCCGCCGTCGACTCCGGCTTCTCGTCCATCACCTCGAAATACCGTTCCGTCGCCGTCGCCGCCTCCTGGCTCATCGCCAGCAGGAAGCCGATCGAGTCGACGGGCCAGCGCAGCGCGAGGGCCGTGGACAGGAACGCCACCAGCGTGCCCGCCGACAGGACGCCGTCCGCGACCTGGACGACACCGAGGACGAGGGCCGCCCCGATCGCCAACTCGGGAAGCGTGATGATGACGCCCCAGATCACCGACAGCAGACGGGCCTTGCGCAGCTCGGTGCCGCGCAGGGTCCGGGACAGCTCCCGGAAGGCGCGGGCCTGGCTGCGATGACGCCCGAACCCCTTGATGATGCGGATCCCGAGGACGCTCTCCTCGACGACCGTGGTGAGGTCGCCCACCTGGTCCTGGGCCAGACGCGCGACCTCGGAGTACTTCCGCTCGAAGATCACGCAGGTGACCATCACGGGAATCGCCGGACCCAGGATGACCAGCCCGAGCGTCCAGTCCTGAACCAGCATGATGATCACGCCGACCACGATGGTCACCGCGTTGACCAGCAGGAACGTCAGCGGGAAGGCGAGGAACATCCGCAGCAGCATCAGGTCCGTCGTGCCGCGCGAGAGCAGCTGCCCGGAGGCCCAGCGGTCGTGGAAGGCGACCGGCAGGCGCTGCAGATGACGGTAGAGGTCCGCCCGCATCGACGCCTCGACCCCGGCGAGGGGCCGCGCCACCAGCCAGCGCCGCAACCCGAACAGCAGCGCCTCGGCCAGACCGAGCAGCAGCAGGTACAGCGCCCCGAGCCACACACCCGCCGGGTCCCGGTCCGCGACCGGCCCGTCGACCATCCACTTCAGCACCAGCGGGATGACCAGGCCCACGCAGGAGGCGACTATCGCGACGAGCGCGGCCACCGACAGCCGCGCCCGCACCGGCCGCACGTACGGCCACAGCCGCAGCAGCGTGCGTACGACGGACCGGCCCTCGGCCTTCTCGGGCGCCTTCGCCCTCTCGAAGTCCTCGGGTTCGGGAACCGTCTCGGGTTCCAGGGGCTGGTCGGGTTCCTCGGCGGTTGCACGTGTCGTGGCCATCAGCAGCGAGCCTACGGATCGCCACTGACAACGCCCACCGAGTTTTGGCCGGACCGCCCTCGGCCGTGCGACCTACGACCCACGCGGTCCCGGAGGCGAAAGGCGGGACCAGCGGGGTCGTAGCGGCCCATCGACCGATCGGTTGATGCCCGTTCGAGCGCGATGGCCGATGCGCGCACCCGCGCGCGGCCGGGATTCTCGACACATGCCACACACGTCGTCCACATCCGTCATCGAGGTCACCGGCCTGCGCAAGGCATACGGCGGCCGCAACGTCGTCGACGGGGTCTCCTTCAGCGTCGCGGAGGGCGAGATCTTCGGGATCCTCGGCCCCAACGGCGCCGGCAAGACCACCACCGTCGAGTGTGTCGAGGGCCTGCGGGTGCCCGACGCGGGCCGGGTCCGGATCGCCGGCCTCGACCCCGTCGCCGAGCACGAGGCCACCCGCCGGGTGCTCGGCGCGCAGCTCCAGGAGAGCGAGCTGCAGGCCAAGCTCACCGTCCGCGAGGCGCTGGAGCTGTACGCCTCCTTCTATCCCGACCCGGCGGACTGGCGGACCCTGGCCGAACGCCTCGGCCTGACCGCCCGGCTCGGCACCCGGTTCGCCAAGCTCTCCGGCGGGCAGAAGCAGCGGCTGTTCATCGCGCTCGCGCTCATCGGCAACCCCCGGATCGTCGTCCTGGACGAGCTGACCACCGGCCTGGACCCGCGCGCCCGCCGGGACACCTGGGAGCTGATCGAGGACATCCGCGCGGGCGGGATGACGGTCCTGCTCGTCACCCACTTCATGGAGGAGGCACAGCGGCTGTGCGACCGGATCGCCGTGATCGACCAGGGGCGGATCGCCGCCCTGGACACCCCGGCCGGACTCGTCCGGCGCTCGGCGGGCGCCACCGTCATCAGCTTCACGCCCTCCGCCCCGCTGGACGACCGTGACCTGAACGCGCTCCCCGCGCTCTCGGCGATCGCGCACAAGGACGGCCGGCTCACCCTCTCCGGCACCGACGAGACGGTGAACGCCGTGCTCACCCTCCTCGCCCGCACGCACATCACCGCCCACCAGCTCCGGGTCGCCGACGCCACCCTGGACGACGCCTTCCTCGACCTGACGACGGCGGACACGAAGGGCGCCCCGCCTCCCGCCCCGACGACCGGCGCCGAGGCCGACACGGGCACCGGCACCCAGGAGGCCGCCGTATGAGCACCACCCTCGTCAACACCGCCGTCCTGCGGAGCGAGACCCGCCTCCTGCGCCGGGAACCCGGCAGCCTCTTCTGGATGCTGGGATTCCCCACCCTCCTGCTGGTGATCCTCGGCTCGATCCCGTCCCTGCGCGAGGCCGACCCGGACTTCGGCGGACTGCGCCCGGTCGACGGCTACGTCCCCGTGGCCGTGCTGCTCGGCCTGATCGTCGGCGGGCTGCAGGCCATGCCGCAGACCCTGACCGGCTACCGCGAACGCGGTGTGCTGCGCCGGATGTCCACGACCCCGGTCCGGCCCGCCTCCCTGCTGTCCGCCCAGATGCTCCTGTACGGGGGCGGAGCGCTGCTCTCGGCGCTGCTCGTCCTCGCCGTCGGCAGGCTCGCCTTCGACGTGCGGCTGCCCGAACAGCCCCTCGGCTACGCGCTCGCCCTGCTCCTGGCCGTCCTCGCGGCCCTCGCGCTGGGCGCCGTGATCTCCGCGCTGTCCCGCACCGCGAAGATCTCGGCGGCGATCGGCTCCGCCGTGTTCTTCCCGGCGATGTTCTGCGCGGGCGTGTGGATGCCGGTGCAGACCATGCCCGACGTCCTGGCCCGGTGCGTCGGCTACACCCCGTTCGGCGCCGCCGCGCAGGCCCTGAACGAGGCGGCGGCCGGTCACTGGCCCGGCTGGGACCACCTCGGCGTCCTCGCCCTGTGGACGGCGCTGCTCACCTTCGCCGCCTCGCGCTGGTTCCGGTGGGAGTAGGCGCGCGGCCGTGCAGACTGGGCGGATGAACGCGGCGGACCGGCAGATCGAGCGGCGATGGGACCAGTTCCACACCTGGGGGCCCTACGGGCTGCTCGGCGTCGGCACCGTCCTCGCTGCCGCCACCGGCGAACTCATCACCGGCGCCACCGAGTGGTACGCCGCCGGGGCCCTGGTCGTGGCCGCCGTGGCGCTCCAGCTGTGGTGGCACGGCACTCCCCCTCGCCAGACCGCCCGCGGACGGCGGACCCCGTCCCCGGCCGGGACGGTCTACTACGTCGTCCGCTGGGCCCTCGCCTTCGCCCTGACCTGGATCAACCCGTTCTTCGCGTTCTACGCCGCCACCGGCTACATGGACGCCGACGAGCTGATCCCGGCCAGGTGGCGACGGCTCGGGCTGTTCGCCAGCGCGGTCACCGTGGCGGGCGCGCAGTCCAGCGGGCTGCCGGCCGGCCCCGTCCACTGGATCGCCTTCGCCGCTCTCCTGGCCGCCAACTCCGTCCTGCAGATGGTCGTCGCCCATCTCACCGAACAGGAGGACGAGCGGGCCCGCGAGCGCACCGCGACCATCGCCGAACTCGAACGCACCAACACCGCCCTGCAGCAGGCCCTCGACGAGAACGCCGCCCTGCACGCCCAGCTCCTCGTCCAGGCACGGGAGGCCGGGGTCGCCGACGAGCGCCGGCGGCTGGCCGCCGAGATCCACGACACCATCGCCCAGGGCCTGACCGGCATCATCGCCCAGCTCCAGGTCGTCGCGAACGCCCCCGACCCGGAGACCGCCCGCGTCCACCTCGCCCGCGCCGGCGACCTGGCCCGCCACAGCCTCGGCGAGGCCCGCCGCTCCGTGCACAACCTCGCCCCCGTCGCCCTGGAGCACGACGGCCTGCCCGAGGCCCTGAAGAAGACGGTCGCCGAGTGGGCCGAACGGACAGGCACCCGCGCCGAGTTCACGGCCACCGGGCGGGTCGAGCCCCTCCACGAGGAGGTCTCGGCGACCCTCCTGCGCATCGCCCAGGAAGCCCTGTCGAACACGGCCCGGCACGCCCGCGCCCGTCGCGTCGGCGTCACCCTCACCTTCCTCGGCGAGGAGGTCATCCTCGACATCCGCGACGACGGCCGCGGCTTCGACCCGCTCGCCGTCCCCGCCCGCACCCGGGCCGGCGGCTTCGGTCTCGACGGCATGCGGATCCGCGCCGAACGCATCGCCGGCACCCTCACCGTCGAGTCCGAACCGGGTCACGGCACGGCCCTGTCGGCTCGCGTACCGTTGGTCCGCCATGACTGACGAGGCGTATCCGCACCCGCACCCGCATCCACAGCCGCACCCGCACCCGCACCCGCACCCGCATCCACAGCAGCCCATCTCCCTGCTGATCGTCGACGACCATCCCGTCGTACGGGACGGTCTGCGCGGCATGTTCGAGTCCGCGCCCGGCTTCCGCGTCCTCGGCGAGGCGGCGAACGGGACGGAGGCGGTCGACCTGACCGCCGCCCTGGACCCGGACGTCGTCCTGATGGACCTGCGGATGCCGGGCGGCGGGGGAGTGGACGCCATCCGCGAACTGACCCGCCGCGCCGCCCGTGCGAAGATCCTCGTCCTCACCACCTACGACACCGACTCCGACACCCTCCCGGCCATCGAGGCGGGCGCGACGGGCTATCTGCTGAAGGACGCCCCGCGCGAGGAGCTGTTCACCGCGGTCCGCGCGGCGGCCGAGGGCCGCACCGTGCTCTCCCCGGCCGTCGCCTCCCGGCTGGTGACGGCGGTCCGCACCCCGCGCACCCCCGGCAGCGAACCCCTCTCCGCCCGCGAGCGCGAGGTGCTGGCCCTGGTGGCCAGGGGCACCGCCAACCGGGAGATCGCCCGTGAACTCTTCATCAGCGAGGCGACCGTCAAGACCCATCTCACCCATCTCTACGCCAAGCTGGGCGTCAAGGACCGGGCCGCCGCGGTGGCCACGGCCTACGAACGGGGCATCCTCGGCTGACGCCGGGCACCGGACCACTCACCCCAGCACCCGCAGCAGCAGCACGCACCGCCCCGGCACGGCCACCTCCGCCCCCGCCTCGTGCACCTCGCCCACCGGCTCCCCCTGTTCCTCCCGCGAGGTGTCGACCACCACCTCGTACCGCTGCGCCCAGGGCGCGCCCGGCAGGACGAAGCCGGCCGGGCGGTCGCCGGCGTGCAGGACGATGAGGAAACTGTCGTCGAGGATCGGGGTGCCCCGGGCGTCGCGGCCGGGGATGTCCCGGCCGGAGAGGTACATCCCGAGGGTCGCGGCCGGCGCGTACCAGTCCCGTTCGGTCATCTCGTTGCCGCGTGCCGTGAACCAGGCCAGGTCCCGCAGTCCGTCCGCCGAGTGGGCCCGGCCGGAGAAGAACGCCCGGCGGCGCAGCACCGGATGCGCCTGGCGCAGCGCGATCAGGCGGGAGGTGAGGTCGAAGAGGGCCTTCCAGGCGGGGTCCTCCAGCAGGCTCCAGTCGATCCAGCTGATCTCGTTGTCCTGGCAGTAGGCGTTGTTGTTGCCCCCCTGCGTGCGGCCCAGCTCGTCGCCGGCGACCAGCATCGGCACGCCCGTGGACAGCAGCAGCGTCGTCAGCAGGTTCCGCAACTGCCGTCGCCGCAGGGCCCGTACGCCCTCGTCGTCCGTCTCGCCCTCGGCTCCGCAGTTCCAGGACCGGTTGTCGTCCGAGCCGTCCCGGTTCCCCTCCCCGTTCGCCTCGTTGTGCTTGCGCTCGTACGACACCAGGTCGCGGAGCGTGAAACCGTCGTGCGCGGTGATGAAGTTGACCGAGGCGTACGGCCGGCGGCCGCCCCAGGCGTACAGGTCGCTCGACCCCGACAGCCGGTAGCCGAGGTCCCGTACGTCCGGCAGGGCGCCCCGCCAGAAGTCCCGGACCGCGCCCCGGTAGCGGTCGTTCCACTCCGTCCACAGGGGCGGGAAGGCACCCACCTGGTAGCCGCCCGAGCCCACGTCCCACGGCTCGGCGATCAGCTTCACCCGCCGCAGCACCGGGTCCTGGGCGATGACGGCGAGGAACGGGGAGAGCATGTCGACGTCGTGCATGGAACGGGCGAGGGCCGCCGCCAGATCGAAACGGAAGCCGTCCACCCCCATCTCCGTCACCCAGTACCGCAGCGAGTCGGTGATCAGCCGCAGCACGTGCGGCTGGACCACGTGCAGCGTGTTCCCGCAGCCCGTGTAGTCCGCGTAGCGCCGCGCGTCGCTCTGCAGGCGGTAGTAGCCCCGGTTGTCGATGCCGCGCAGCGACAGGCTCGGACCGCGTTCGTCGGCCTCGGCCGTGTGGTTGTAGACCACGTCGAGGACGACCTCGATGCCGGCCGCGTGCAGCGCCCGCACCATCCGCCGGAACTCTCCGACCTGCTGCCCGGCCGTGCCCGAGGAGGAGTACGCCGCGTGCGGGGCGAAGTAGCCCACCGAGTTGTAGCCCCAGTAGTTGCGCATGCCCCGGCGCAGCAGATGGTCCTCGTGGGCGAACTGGTGGACGGGCAGCAGCTCCACCGCCGTCACCCCCAGCTTCACCAGGTGCTCGATCGCGGCGGGGTGCGCGAGACCGGCGTACGTGCCGCGCAGCTCCTCGGGGACGCCGGGATGGGTCATGGTGAAGCCGCGTACGTGCAGTTCGTAGATGACCGAGTCCGCCCAGGGCGTCTTCGGGCGGCGGTCGTCGCTCCATTCGTCGTCGGGGGTGTCGTCGTGCACGACCACGCCCTTCGGGACGTGCGGCGCCGAGTCCCGCTCGTCGCGCACGGTGTCGGCGACATGCTGCTCGGGCCAGTCCCGCACGTGCGCGTACACCTCCGGCGGCAGACCGAACTCCCCGTCCACGGCACGCGCGTACGGGTCCAGGAGGAGCTTCGCCGGGTTCCAGCGGGCGCCGGTCCACGGGTCCCAGCGGCCGTGCACGCGGTAGCCGTACCGCTGACCGGGCAGGACACCGGGCACGAAGCCGTGCCAGATCTCGTGCGTCAGCTCCGTCAGCCGCAGGCGGGTCTCCTCGCCCGCCGCGGAGAACAGACACAGCTCGACGGCCTCCGCCCCGCCGGCCCACAGCGCGAAGTTGGTGCCCGCGACCCCGTCGGGGCCCACCCGGAACCGCGCGCCGAGCGGCGTCGGCGCCCCCGGCCACACGGGCCTGGTCCCCGGTGACGGCTCCTCGCGACGGCCCCCGTTCAGCACGACGGCACCCCGCGCGGCCGGCACCCCGCGCGTCCCCGTCACTTCCTCCTGCTCGGCTGCGCTCGACACCTCTGGCCTCCCGCGGCTCGGTGGGCGACGGGCAGGGGGAGCCGGCCGTCCCCGCGCCGCTCCCCGTCTCGTCGTCCTCCCAAGTGTTCTGCCCAGAGCACGCCTCGCACTCACGTTTCCCGGGGGCGTGCGCCGTCGTTGGGCCGCACGTGAACCACGCACAGACGCACGCGCGCCGCGCCGTGGCCGCCCTGGCCGCCGCGCTCACCTGGGCGGCCCTGCTGGCCGGGGCCGCCGGATGCACCACCGGGCCGCCGCTGACCAGCGGAAAGGCGCCCGGCGACACGATCAGGGTCACTCCGGAGGACGGCAGCAAGGGCGTGCGCCCGGAGCAACGTCTCGAAGTGCGGGTGCCCAGCGGGCGCCTGGAGTCCGTCAAGGTGGTGAAGTCGCAGGACGCGCAGGAGTCGCCCGTGCCGGGCCGGATGTCCGCCGACGGGCTGACCTGGCGCCCCACCGGCTCACCGAAGCTCGCGCTGGCCGCCCGGTACACCGTCGACGCGGTCGCCCTCGACGGCCACGGCCGCCGCTCGGCCCGGCACGTCACCTTCACGACCCACGTCCCCGACGAGCGCTTCATCGCCTACGTCACGCCCGAGAACCGGGCCACCGTCGGCACCGGGATGATCGTCTCCCTGGAGTTCAACCGGGAGATCGAGGACCGCGCGGCCGTCGAACGCGCCGTGGACGTGACCGCCGAACCCGCCGTCGAGGTCCGCCCGCACTGGTTCGGCCGGGGGCGCCTGGACTTCCGTCCCGAGACGTACTGGAGGCCCGGCACCCGCGTCACCGTCGGCCTGCGGCTGCGGGACGTCGAGGGCGCGCCCGGCGTCTACGGCCAGCAGGACCGGACGTTCTCCTTCACCGTCGGCCGGCACCAGGTCAGCGTGGTCGACGCGGCACGGCACACCATGCGCGTGGAACGCGCCGACGGTGTGCTCGCCACGCTGCCCGTCACGGCCGGGGCGCCGAGGACGACGACGTACAACGGGAAGATGGTCGTCACCGAGATGCTGGAGGTGACCCGGATGAACGGCGCCACCGTCGGCTTCCGCAAGGCCGACGGCAAGGGCGAGTACGACATCCCGGACGTCCCGCACGCCATGCGCCTCACCACCTCGGGCACCTTCCTGCACGGCAACTACTGGGCCCCGGACGCCTTCGGCCGGGCCAACGTCAGCCACGGCTGCGTCGGCCTGCGCGATGTGAAGGGCGGCGATTCCGGCACGCCCGCGGGCTGGTTCTTCGACCGCAGTCTCGTCGGGGACGTCGTCGAGGTCGTCAACAGTACGGACAAACAGGTCGCTCCGGACAATGGTCTCGGAGGGTGGAACATGGGGTGGAAGGAATGGAAAGCGGGTGCCGCGGTGAAGTAGACGGACAAAGCCCGGACTTGGGGGGTGCGCGCGTGATCATTGAAGTTGGGACTGAACGGTGACATACACCGAGGCCAAATCGTCCCGATCATCTGGTTAATGTACGAGCGTACGCGCGCTCTGCGCGTAGGGGTGCGGGCCTGATCAGGCCGTGCGAGGGGAGAACAGAGAGTTGAACGGGCGACCGATATCGGGGGCGTCGGTTGGCGCGCGGACGCGGCGGCGCAAGGGGGCCCTGGCGGTGCTGCCGGTCCTGATGCTGCTCGCGGTCACCGCGTGCGGCGGGGGCGGGGGTTCGGACACCGGCTCCGACGGCGACAAGGGGAAGGGCTCCGACAGGACCGCCTCCGACAAGGCGGCGGCCACCGGCGCCTCGGAGGCCGTGGTCTCCATCGCGCCGAAGAACGGCGCCGACTCCGTGGCCACCAGCGGTGCCCTCAAGGTGAGCGCCACCAAGGGCAAGCTGTCCGAGGTCACGGTCGAGAACGACAAGGGCGAGAAGATCGCCGGCGAGATATCCGGCGACGGCGCCAGCTGGACGCCGTCGATCCACCTCAACTCGGCCACCGAGTACAAGGTGCACGCCGTCGCGAAGGACTCCGAGGGGCGCGAGGCGGCCGAGGACTCGTCCTTCACCACGCTGACCCCGAAGAACACCTTCGTGGGCATCTTCACCCCCGAGGACGGCTCGAAGGTCGGCGTCGGCATGCCGTTCTCGATCCGCTTCACCCGGGGCATCACGGCCCCCGAGGACGTCGAGAAGGCCATCACCATCAAGACCGAGCCGCCCGTCGACGTCGAGGGCCACTGGTTCGGCAACGACCGCCTCGACTTCCGCCCGGAGAAGTACTGGAAGGCCGGCACGAAGGTAACCGTCGACCTCAACCTCGACGGCGTCGAGGGCCGTGACGGCGTCTACGGCGAGCAGAGCAAGAAGGTCTCCTTCACCATCGGCCGCAGCCAGGTCTCCGTGGTCGACGTCAAGAAGCTCACCATGAAGGTGAAGCGCGACGGCAAGGTCATCAAGACCATCCCGGTCACCACCGGCAAGCCCGGCATGGAGACCTGGAACGGTCAGATGGTCATCAGCGAGCGCCTGCGCGTGACCCGGATGAACGGTGAGACGGTCGGCTACGGCGGCGAGTACGACATCAAGGACGTGCCGGACGCGATGCGCCTGACCAACTCGGGCACCTTCATCCACGGCAACTACTGGGGCGGCGACGCCTTCGGCAACTACAACGCCAGCCACGGCTGCATCGGTCTGCGCGACACCCGCGGCGGCTACGACCGCAAGGCGCCCGGCGGCTGGTTCTTCGACCACTCCATGGTCGGCGACGTCGTGGTCGTGAAGAACTCCAACGACCGGACCGTGGACCCCGACAACGGCTACAACGGCTGGAACATGGCCTGGGACAAGTGGAAGGCGTAGGCGCCCGCGCCTGACGGCCCCTCCCGACGCACGGCCCCGGTGTGATGTACGGCACCGGGGCCGTTGCCGTTAGTCGCCGTTAACCTGCCCTCATGACTGTGCATCTCGAAGTCGCCGAGGGCGTCGGCACCATCCGCCTCGACCGGCCGCCCATGAACGCCCTGGACATCGCCACCCAGGACCGCCTCAAGGAACTCGCCGAGGAGGCCACGCGCCGCGACGACGTCCGCGCGGTGGTGATCTACGGCGGCGAGAAGGTCTTCGCGGCCGGCGCCGACATCAAGGAGATGCAGGACATGGACCACGCGGCGATGGTCGCGAGGTCCCGCGCCCTGCAGGACTCCTTCAGCGCCGTGGCCCGGATCCCCAAGCCGGTCGTCGCGGCCGTCACCGGCTACGCCCTGGGCGGCGGCTGCGAGCTGGCGCTGTGCGCGGACTACCGGATCGCCGGGGAGAACGCGAAGCTCGGCCAGCCGGAGATCCTGCTCGGCGTGATCCCGGGCGCGGGCGGCACCCAGCGGCTGGCCCGCCTCGTCGGCCCCTCCAAGGCCAAGGACCTCATCTTCACCGGCCGGATGGTCAAGGCGGACGAGGCCCTCACCCTCGGCCTGGTCGACCGGGTCGTCCCGGCGGACGAGGTGTACACCGCCGCGCACGCGTGGGCCGCCCGGCTGGCGAAGGGGCCGGCCATCGCGCTGCGGGCCGCCAAGGAGTCGATCGACGCGGGTCTGGAGACCGACCTGGAGACCGGACTCGCCATCGAGCGGAACTGGTTCGCGGGGCTGTTCGCCACGGAGGACCGCGAGCGCGGGATGCGCAGCTTCGTGGAGGAGGGCCCGGGCAAGGCCAAGTTCGTCTGATCACGAGAGCGAAGGCGAGGGCGAAGGCGAGGGCGAAAGCCAGGGCGAAGGCCAGCGCGAAAGCGAGGGCGAAAGCCAGGGTGAGGGCGAGCGGGCCGGGGTCCGGGGCTTCCGGAATTCGGCCCGCGCATTCCGTCGACGGGCTTGCAGGTGACGCCATGTCCGACCCGTGTCCCCCGAAGGGGCGGTGTCTCCGAGCCTTAAGGCAGCCTTAAGAGAACCTTGCCCAACGCTCGCGCCGTTGACCGAAGTTCAGGGTGTTCACGCAGGTCGGACAGGCTTTCTCGGGCAGTTGACTGCCTCTGGCATATGTCATCCGAAAGTCCCGGAATGGTTGGTTCCGGGGGTTGTATTCCTGTGGAACGGCCCCGAAAGGGGCCCGGGACGGCCATGATGGAGGGCATGGCGGGGCTGGAGGGTATCGAACAGCCGCGGCGGCACGGGAGTGCGACCGCGGCGCGTTGGTCACCTGCGATCGAGGACGAACGGGCGCAGAAGGCACTGGAGTTGTTCGGCAACCCGACCGAGGCGGAGGTCCCGCTGCCGTCCCGTCCCGAGTCCGCCGCCACGGCCCGGCGGCTCGCCCAGGTCGTCGTGCTCCGCCAGTGGCGGCTGTCGCCGAAGATGACCGAGGACGCGGTCCTGCTCGTCTCCGAACTCGTCGGCAACGCCGTACGGCACACCGGCGCCCGTGTCTTCGGACTCCGCATGCGCCGCCGCCCCGGCTGGATCCGGATCGAGGTCCGCGACCCCTCGCGCGGACTGCCCTGTCTGATGCCGGTGCAGGAGCTGGACACCAGCGGGCGCGGCCTGTTCCTGGTGGACAAGCTCGCCGACCGCTGGGGGGTCGACCTGCTGCCGCGGGGCAAGACGACCTGGTTCGAGATGCGGGTCGCCGACCGCTGACACCTGTCGCCGGCCGGTGACGGGGCCCGACGGCCGTCGCCACGCGCACCTCCGTCGATCGGGCCAATCGCCGGAATTCATGGTGAAACTCCCTATAAAGGTCGCGTGACCACGCCCCGCAGCTCCCTCATGCAGCGCACCCTCGTGCAGCGCGCCCTTCTCGCGGCCACCGTGCTCGCCGCCGTCGCCGCGTGCGGCGCCGGGGCCGGGGCCGGGACCACGGAGCACGAGCAGCGGATCCGGGCCGACCGGGCCGCCGCCGAGGCCGAGGCCGCCGAGCGGAAGAAGAGACAGCGGACGGCCGTGCGGGGTCTGCACGGCATGCCGCCCCTGCTGGACCCCGAGGACGTCTACGCCGCCGACCGCCCGGGCCGGCTCTCCCCGGTCGTCAAGGACTTCCCGTCCCGGGTGTACGTCCCCAACAGCGAGTCCGACACCGTCTCCGTGATCGACCCGGAGACGTACGAGGTCGTCGAGACGATCCCGGTGGGCCGCCAGCCCCAGCACGTGGTGCCCTCCTGGGACCTGAAGACCCTGTGGGTCAACAACAACCGGGGCCACACCCTCACCCCCATCGACCCGGCGACGGGGAAGGCGGGCGAGCCGGTCGAGGTGCACGACCCCTACAACCTGTACTTCACCCCGAACGGCGAGTACGCCGTCGTCATGGCCTCGCTCGACCGCGAACTCGTCTTCCGCGACCCGCACACCATGAAGCGGGTCAAGACCGAACCGGTGAGCTGCTACGGCGTCAACCACGCCGACTTCTCCGCCGACGGCACGTACTTCATCGTCTCGTGCGAGTTCAGCGGCGAACTGCTCAAGGTCGACACCGCGAGGATGAAGGTGATCGGACAGCGCAAACTGCCGTTCGAGGGGGCCATGCCGCAGGACGTGAAGATCTCCCCGGACGGCGAGCGGTTCTACATCGCCGACATGATGGCCGACGGCATGTGGGTCCTCGACGGCGACACCTTCGACGAACCGAAGCTGCTGCCCACCGGCAAGGGCACCCACGGGCTGTACGTCGGCCGCGACTCCCGCGAGATGTACGTCTCCAACCGGGGCGAGGGCACGGTCTCCGTCTTCGACTTCAGCGAGAACAGGCTCACGAGGAAATGGCACCTGCCCGACGGAGGCAGCCCCGACATGGGCGGCGTCTCCGCCGACGGCAAGGTCCTGTGGCTCTCTGGCCGCTACGACGCCGAGGTGTACGCCCTCGACACCCGCACCGGGAAGCAGCTCGCCCGCATCCTCGTCGGCAGCGGCCCGCACGGCCTCGCGGTGTACCCGCAGCCGGGCCGCTACTCCCTCGGACACACGGGCATCTTCCGGTGACCCCGGACAACCGGGCGGACTGACACGCCTCCGTACGAGTGACGGTCCCCGGCCCGGTGCCCTACAGCCGAGATCGTGCTGAGCATGATCACTTCTCGTGCGCGGCGCCGGGCCGCCGCCGTCGTCCTGTCCCTCTCCGCCGTCCTCGCGACCTCCGCCGCGACCGCTCCGGCCCAGACCCCCACCGCGACGCCCGCCCAGGCCGCCGCCCCCGCCTGTCCCCGGTTCGACGACCCCGTGCACGCCGCCGCCGACCCCCGCGTGGACGTCGAGCGCATCACCCCCGACCCGGTCTGGCGCACGACCTGCGGCACGCTGTACCGCAGCGACAGCCGGGGCCCGGCGGTCGTCTTCGAGCAGGGCTTCCTCCCCCGGGACGTCATCGACGGGCAGTACGACATCGAGAGCTACGTCCTGGTCAACCAGCCCTCGCCGTACGTCTCCACGACCTACGACCACGACCTGTACAAGACCTGGTACAAGTCCGGCTACAACTACTACATCGACGCGCCCGGCGGGGTGGACGTCAACAAGACCATCGGTGATCAGCACAAGTGGGCCGACCAGGTCGAGGTCGCCTTCCCCGGCGGCATCAGGACGGAGTTCGTCATCGGTGTCTGCCCGGTCGACAAGAAGACCAGGACGGAGAAGATGAGCGAGTGCGTGAGCAATCCGCACTACGAGCCCTGGCACTGACGCCCGACGCGCTCACCGGGCCGTGAGCAGGATCTCCGAGCCCACCGGCCGGTAGCCCGCCGACTGGAACGCCCGCACACTGCGGGCGTTCCCCGGCGCGACCTGCGCCCACAGCGGCTCGTCGGCGAGATGCCGTGCGGCGGTCACCAGCGCCCGGCCCAGCCCTCGGTGCCGGGCGTCCTCGTCCACCTCCACCGACACCTCCAGCCGGCCGGCGATCCCGCGGCCCGTCGTCAGCACACCGCCGTCCGCCGTGAAGACCCGGACACCGTCCCGGCGCCGCCGCGCGTACGCGACGCGGGGGTGGCCGGGGTCCTCGATCTCCTCCAGCGCCAGCGGCGGCCGGCCCGGCAGGGGCGAGGCGACCAGCATCGCGTCGACGGTCTCGCACACGCGGCCCGTCCGCGCCATGAGGGCCGCCAGGAACCCCGGGTTCATGCTCGCGGACAGCGGATCGCACTCCGCGGCCGCCAGCGTCTCGTACACCCACCGGGGGTCCTCGTCCGTGAAGACGACGGAGTGGGCCGTGAAGCACAGCACACCCGCGTCGCGGTGCGCGTGCTGGGCGACGACGGTCGTCCGGCCGTCCGCAGGCGGGAAGACTCCCCCGGCAGCCGCGTCCACCACGTCCCGCAAGCTCGCCATCGCCGCCGTGCTCCTTGAGTCTCCACCCGCTGGAAGGCCCACACTCGCAGACATGACCGAGAACGGCACCGGCCTTTTCACCATCGGGCAGCTCGCCCGCCGCTCCGGCCTGTCCGTCCGTACGATCCGCTACTGGTCGGACGAGGGCGTCCTGCACCCGGTCACCCGCAGCGCGGGAGGGTACCGGCTGTACGACGCCGCGTCCGTGGCCCGGCTCGAACTCGTCCGCACGCTGCGGGAGCTGGGCCTCGGCCTGGACGATGTACGGCGGGTGCTCACGGGCGAGGCGACCGTCGCGGAGGTGGCGGCCACGCATGTGGTCGCGCTGGACGCGCAGATCAGGGCCCTGAAGATGACCCGGGCGGTGCTGTCGACCGTGGCGCGGCGCGGCTCGACCGCGGAGGAGATGACCCTGATGAACAGACTGGCCCGGCTGTCCGCCGCCGAACGCGGGCGGATCATCGACGACTTCATGGAGGAGACCTTCGGCGGACTCGACACCGCCGACCCCGACATCCGTACGCGGCTGCGGTTCAGCCTTGCCGACCTGCCGGAGGATCCGACGCCCGAGCAGGTCGACGCCTGGGTGGAGCTGGCCGAGATGCTGCGGGATCCGGGGTTCCGGGCGCGGATGCGGCAGACGGTCGTGTTCAACGCGGCCGACCGGGGGCCGGAGGTGCCGCCCGGCACCTCCCTGTGGTTCATGAGCCGCCTGGTGCAGCTCGCGGGGGAGGCGCTGCGTGACGGCGTCGCCCCCGCCTCGCCCGCCGCCGACGAGGTGCTGGCCGGGCTCGTCGGCGACACCGACCGGGCCGGACTGCTGGCGCGGATCACGTCGGCCGCCCATGCCGACCTGGCCCGGTTCCGGGAGCTGGCGGCGCTGGTACGGGGCGTCGAGCCGCTGTCGGCGCACACGGAGGAGTTC
Source organism: Streptomyces sp. VNUA24 (assembly GCF_029167005.1). Lineage (NCBI taxonomy): Bacteria > Bacillati > Actinomycetota > Actinomycetes > Kitasatosporales > Streptomycetaceae > Streptomyces > Streptomyces sp. VNUA24. The sequence goes on along the minus strand of NZ_CP119143.1, from coordinate 3,891,718 downwards.
GCGTGGGTGGTCGCCGCACTCCGGGCTCGTACGGCCGGTTAATCTGACCTGCGTCAGTAGGACCGTAGGCAGGACTGTCCGGAACGGGCAGGGCACCAAGAAGGGGCGGATCGGTGGCGGACATCGAGGCAGCGCGCAAGGAGTTCCAGCGGATCGACGCGGACGGGGACGGGTTCATCACCGCCGCCGAGTTCAAGACCGCCCTGGCCCAGGAGGGCGACTGGAACGTCACCGAGTCCGTGGCGGAGGTCATCATCCGCACCCGTGACCTCAACGGCGACAAGCTCCTGTCGTTCGACGAGTTCTGGGCCCACCTGGACAAGTGAGACCAGGGGCAGAGGGGCGCCTTCCGTCGTGCACGACGGGGGCGCCCTTCGTCGTGAGGGGACCGGAATAGCTCGGGGCACTCCGGGGTTGTCGCGTACTGCATGCGCGTGCATGTATATGTGGGACTCCCCGGGACCACTCGGATCTCCCGACCCCCGGAACACCCCGAACACGAAGGGCGGCCTGACATGAAGATCGGCATCATCGGCGCGGGCAACATCGGCGGCAACCTCACCCGGCGGCTCACCGCCCTCGGCCACGAGGTCTCCGTCGCCAACTCCCGCGGCCCGCAGACCCTCACCGCACTGGCCGAGGAGACGGGCGCGACCGCGGTCCCGGTGGGGGAAGCGGCCCACGGCGCCGAGATCGTGGTGGTCACGATCCCGCTGAAGGCGGTGCCCGATCTGCCCGCCGGCCTCCTCGACGGCGCGGCGGACGGCGTCGCCGTCGTCGACACCGGCAACTACTATCCCCGGCAGCGCGACGGCAGGATCGCCGCGATCGAGGACGACGGCCTCACCGAGAGCCGCTGGACCGAACAGCACATCGGCCACCCCGTGATCAAGGCATTCAACGGCACCTACGCCCAGGACATCCTCGACCGCCCCCGCCCCGCCGGTGACCCCGACCGCATCGCCCTCCCCGTCGCCGGCGACGACGGGGCGGCCAAGGCGAAGGTCCGCGCCCTCATCGACGAACTCGGCTTCGACACCGTCGACGCCGGCGGCCTCGACGACTCCTGGCGCCAGCAGCCCGACACCCCCGTCTACGGCCTCCGGGGCGACACCGAGGCCGTCACCAAGGCACTGGCCGAGGCGTCACCGGAACGCAAGCCGGAGTTCCGGGGCTGATCCCGGCGACCTGCCGCGCCCGCGACGCTCAGCCGCCGGCCCACTCGCGCAGCGCGGCCTTGCTCGGGAAGTCGGCCACGTTCTTGTCGACCGGGTGGTCCGTGTACTGGTGGAAGCGCCACCGGGCCTTGACGCGCGGTCTGCCGGCGGTGACGTAGTCGGCGATCCAGAGGCCGTCGCCGGCGTAGGACGTCGTGTCGACGGTCAGCCAGTAGTCGCGATTGCAGTAGAGGACCACCCGGTGCTCCGGGCGGAGTTCCTTCACCTTCCGAAGGAAGCGGTCCTTCTCGGCGTTGCTCGCGCGAGTACCCTCGCCCGTCGTCTCCCAGTCGACGGCGAGGATGTCGCCCGTCCGCTCCGGGGCCCTGCCGACGAAGTACTCGGCCTGGGCAGTCAGGTTGCCCGGCCACAGGAAGTGGTAGAAGCCGACGACCAGGCCCGCCTCGCGAGCGGTTCTGGTCTGGGCGGCGAGTCTGGGGTTGGTGTAGGTGCGTCCCTCGGTGGCCTTGACGAAGACGAAGGACAGGCCGGTGGTGTCGTACTCGGAGGGCTGGTGGGAGCTGACGTCGATACCGCGCAGCATGAGGTCTCCGGAGGTGGGGGGGCCGGGCCGGTGACCGGCCTGTGGGGGGCCGGTCACCGAACCAGGCTCGCAGATCCGGAGCGGCGTCGTCCGCCTTTCCCGGAACCAGCCCCCGGCGCTCTGTCCCGGCCCCCGTGGGTGCCCTTCCCGCGCTAGCTGTTGCTGTTCGAGCGGCCGAAGAACTCGATCTCCGCGATGGCCACCTGCTTCTTGTCGTCCGCGCCGTAGGAGGAGCGGATGGTGAAGCGGACGGACTTGGCGTCCCCGACGCGGAACTTGCGGCTCTGGCCGCCGGCGGCCTGGTCCAGGGTGAGCATCCTGGTGGACTTGGAGCCGTCGGCGGCGGTGACGGTCGCCTCGATGCGGTGCGGGCGGGCCGACTCCGAGCGCTGGTCCGCCTGCTTGGAGACGCCCGGTGTGATGACCACGTCCAGCAGCCGGATCGGCTCCTCGAAGTGGGCCTCCAGCCATTCGCCCTCGCCGGACTGCGTGACACCCGGACCCCACCACGTGTTGCTGTACGTGTCGAAGGCCAGGTCCGGCTTGTGGCCGGGGAAGGAGCGGGACGCCTTGAAGCTGTCCGGGACGACCGACGCGCGCTTGGCGAAGTGGTCGCGGGCCGCCTGGTAGCCGTCGTCCGCCTTGAAGACGAGGGTGACGACCAGGGTGAGGACGACGGCGGCGACCACCCAGGTGAGGATCGCGCCGAAGCCCCGCCGCAGCCGTGGGCGGTCGCCCGCCCACGGGGTCTGCGTGTCGCGGCCGATCAGCAGCCTGCGCCACCACGGCAGCCGTCCCGGTGTCTCCGCACGGCCGGCCATCGGCATCGCGCAGCGGGCGCAGAAGTGACGGTCCGGCCGGGTGGGGGTCCCGCACCACGGGCAGGGCACACCGCCGTCCGTGCCGAACTCCGGGCCGGGGGTGCGCACCTGGGGCCGCTGCACGTCCGGGCGGCCCGGCAGCACGGGCGCGACGGCCGGCTCCGCCGGGGCACGGGGTTCGGGGTCGGCGACCGGGACGAGCAGGGACCTGGCCCGGTCGGCGTCGGAGGGCGAGGGCGCGGCGGGTGTCGGGAGGGGGGTGGTGGGGGCCTCGTCGTCGTCCCGGGGGCGGGGCGCGGGGGCCGGCTCGGGGGAGGCCGCCGGGGACGGGGTCCGGGGCTCGGCCGGGGGAGCCGTAGCCGCCGTAGGAGTCGCCCCCGCTGCCGCCGTCGTCGTCACGCCGGCGGCGGCGGGTTCGGCGGCGGGGGGTGCGTCCGTGCGGACCGCCGGGGCGGTCTCGGGGGCGCGGGCGGGGGCCGCCACCGTGCCCGGCCGGCCGGTGTCCTGGGCGCCGTCGTGGCCGGTACGGGCCGTACCGGTGCCCGCGCCCGGGAGCGCGAAGGCGTCCCAGCCGGGCTCGCCGGCGGCCGCCGGACGACCGGTGGGCGCGCCCGCGGGGGCGGCGGCCGGGGCCGGGTCGTCCGTGCGGTCGGCGGCCGCCGGGGCCTCGCCCGTGGTCGCGCGGGCCGGGGTTCCGGTCCAGCCGAGCACCGCGCCGCAGGCGTCGCAGAAGGACTGGCCGGGCTCCCCGCGGGTTCCGCACTCGGCGCAGCTCCGGGCCTGGCCGGTGCCGGGGGTCGGGCTGGTCATCTCTCGGGGATCCTTTCGGCGGCGGTCACCTGGACCGTGTAGGGCATGTGGGCGGGACGGGCGGCGGCGACGAGGCTGTCCAGCCGGTGCTCGTCCGCGGAGGTGGGGTCGGGCAGGCGCAGGGTCACGTGCAGACGCGGGCGGGCCTCGCCGGGGACCGGGCCGAGGGGGCGGGCGTCCCAGGAGGCGGCGCCGCTCTCGGTGATCTCCGGGACCACGCCGAACACCAGCCGCACCGCCTCGGACAGACCGCGCCGGGTCCCGCGGACGCGGTGCAGATACGCGGCGGCGGCGACCGCGGCGCGCAGCCGGTCCTCCGGTTCCGTGCCGTCGGTCTCGGCGCCCACCCAGCCGGCGAGCCACTGGGTGAAGTCCACCGGGGCCAGGGACGGCGTGAAGTAGGAGTCCAGGCAGTCGAGGACGGACAGGATCGGGGCGATGACGTCGTCCAGACCGCCGACGAAACGCTGCGCGAGGTCGTCGTCGGCGAACACGGCGGGGAGCATCGCGCCGATGGGGTGCGAGGAGCCCAGACCGTCGATGGAGCCTCTCACCTGCGCCCACCTCCCCCGCCCGGGAACCCGGCGCTCACTGCTTGTCCCCGATCACGCGGACCCGGTGGTCGAAGGAGAACACCAGCGACGGGGCCGAGAGGTCGATACGGTCGGTGGCCTCGCCCCGCTTGCCGGTCAGCGGGTCGGCCGGGTGCAGCTGGACGTCGTCGACGAGTTCCACGCCGGGCACCCGCTGGAGGACGGCGAAGACCTCGCCGGACTGGACGGGGCGCCCGAAGGGCCAGCCGCGGCCGTCGGCGCCGCCGGTCAGCGGGTCGAGGTGGCGGTAGAGCGCGTCGTGCGCCTGACGGCGGACGCGGTCGGTGTCCACGCCCCGGAAGGCGTGCAGCGTCGCGACGACCGTGACGCCCTGGTAGAACGGCGGGCCGACGGCCAGCCGCGTGCCGATCAGCCGGCGTTCGTCCAGGTGGCGGGTGATACGGCGCAACAGGGCGTCGCCGGGCACCAGTTGCTCGAAGCGCAGCCGGCCGCCCGGGTCCGGCACCGCCTGGGGGACCACCAGCACCCGGACCGCGTACGCCCCGTGCTCGCCCTCCTCGCCCTCCAGACAGGTGATGCGGGCGGTCTCGGGGGCCGCGCGGCGGGCCAGTTCCTCGTAGTCGCGCAGGGTCACCGCGCGTTCCTGGGCGCGCAGGGTGATCGGCGCCCGGACCTTCGCCTCCTCCACGGTCTCCGCGTCCACACCACCGCGCGCCGCCTCCCGGTTGACGACCTCGGAGACGTACGGGACGGAGGTGCGCAGCACCCGGATGGCGCCCCGGGCCACGTTCCCGGCCCGGCCGCCGCCGGTGCGGTAACGCACGGCCCGGATGACGGCGCCCTTGGGCGCGACGGCCCCGTACGCGCGCAGGGTGCCGTCGGGCTCCCGTACGGCCGGGCCGAAGGCGATCTCCCCGGTGGCGCAGTCCAGGGTGATGTGACGGTCGTGGGGGGTGGACGCGGCGAAGGACGGGACCACGTCCCAGTCGGTCCAGCCGTCGTGCTCGGCGGTCTGCAGCAGCACGGGCGGGCTGTCGCCCACCACCGGGAAGTGGGCGAGGCGCAGCCGCTGGCCGGGCAGGCCGGTGGACTCGCCGAGCGCCTCGTCGTACACGGTCTCGGCGTGCACGGCGGTCGTGGTGCCGCCGATGGTGAAGGCCTCGGCGGCGCGGACGGTCGGCGAGGTGGTGTAGAAGGGCTGGCCGGGCAGCGGTTCGGTGACCCGGCAGCGCAGCCAGCCGGCCTCCTGTCCGCCGGTGCGGGACAGGGTGTGCCCGCCGGGCATGTGCAGCACCACCTCGCCCGGCCGGTTCAGGCCGCCCGTGCCGTCGCGGTCGACCTCGCACGCGATCCAGCCGTCCTCGGTCCACGCCTCCCAGACCAGCGGCGGCTGCCGCGGGTCCACGCCGACGCCGTCGACCACGCTGTCCAGTTCCAGCACGACCGCGCAGTGCGGCACGGCGGCGGTCAGCCCGAACAGCATGCAGTCGCCGGGTCGCGGGGACTCGGCGAAGCACATCAGGTCCTTGCCCTCGGCGAGGTCGGCCGTCCGGTCGGCGACCGGCTCACCGGGCCGCTGGGTGACCAGGTACCGCAACGCGCAGGGCACGACGGACAGTTCACGCTCGGTGGCGAAGACGACCGCCTCCTCCCGCTCGGTGCGCAGGGTGGCGACCTCGGTGCCCACCGGCAGCGGCACCGGCTCCTCCTGCGGAGCCGACAGCCAGAACGTCACGTCCGTACGCGCGGCCGACGGCGGGAACAGCGTGATGCCCACCAGGTCCAGGAAGGCCAGATGGTTCTTCTCCGGCACCCGGTTGAGCCGGTAGACGATCTGGTCGGCCATGTGGGCGACCGTCTCCACCAGGGTGACCCCGGGGTCGGAGACGTTGTGGTCGGTCCACTCCGGCGCCCGCTGCTGGATGTAACGCTTGGCGTCGTCGACGAACTGCTGGAAGCGGCGGTCGTCGAGGTTCGGGGAGGGCAGGGCCATCAGCGGTCGCTTTCGGGACGGTCGGAGCCTTCGTCAGCGAGGTCCGGCTCGTCGTGGGAGGGGATGACGTAGAACGGGAAGACCAGGCTGCGCGGGTTGTTGGTGCCGCGGATCGCGTAGCGGACGTCGATGAACAGGACGCCCTGGTCGGGGCCCGCCGTCACCTCGACGTCGGTCACCTCGATCCGCGGCTCCCAGCGGTCGAGGCTCGCGTACACCTCGTGCTGGATCCGGCCGGCGGTGGCCTCGTTGACCGGCGCGAACACCAGGTCGTGGATGGCGCAGCCGAACTCGGGGCGCATCGGCCGCTCACCCGGCGCGGTGGCGAGGACCAGCCGGATGGCCTCCTCGACCTCGCGTTCCCCGCTGACCAGGGCGATGCCCCCGGTGGGCCCGATGCGCAGCGGGAACGCCCAGCCGGATCCGACGAACTGCTCGGCCATCAGCGGGCCACCCCTCTCTTGGGACGTAGGACTTCTCGGCGGACGTGCGGATCTGCGGACGCGCGGACGTTCGGACGCGCGGACGCGCGGGCTCCCGGCGTCACGGGATCGGGTACGGGCGTCACGGGATCGGGTACGGCTTCTTGTTGACCAGCACGATGCCCGTGATGTCGATGTTGGCCGCCCGCAGCGCCGCCTGGCCGACGGCGCTGATCTGCACGGTTCCGGCCGCGCTGATCGTCGCGGCCCCGGCCGCGCTCAGGGTGAGGGCGCCCACGGCGTTCACGTTGACCGCGCCGCCGAGCGACCGCAGGCCGACGAGGCCCTGGCCCTGGAGGTTGAGGGGGCCGCCGCTGCGGATCGTCACCGACCGCCGCGCGCTCAGCGTCAGATCGGTCCCGGCCTTCACCGACACCGAGGTGCCGCCGGTGATGGAGACGGCACCCTTGCTGTCCACGGTGATCTCGGTCTTCGTCCGGTCGAGGTTGATGATCAGCCGGTCGTTGCCGGTGGCGAGCCGCACGCCCTGCTTGCGCAGGCCGGTCTGCTGGCTGAGCAGGTCCACCCGGTTGCCCTCCCGGTCGGACAGGGTGTGCCGGATCGCCTTCTTCTTGACCGGGTCGTGCAGCCACACGTCCTTCACCGGGGTCGGCTTGTCCACGCCGTTGTAGAGGCCGCCGATGACGAACGGGTGGTCGAGCGCGCCCCGGTCGAAGGCGACCAGCACCTCGTCGCCGACGTCCAGCGGGAAGATCCCGCCGCCGGCCTTGCCGCCCAGCTGCACGGTCCGCGTCCAGTCACTGACGTACGCGTCGTCCAGCCACGGGAACTGCAGCTTCACCCTGCCCTGCTTCAGCGGATCCTGTACGTCGGTGACCAGGGCGTTGGCGACACTGGGCAGCCGCGGGGCCGCCGTACCGCCGCCCGAGGTCAGCCCGAACAGCGAGCGCCACTGCCGGCCGCTGACGGTCACCCAGGTCTCGTAGTGGCTGCCGTCGCCGAAGGTGTGCCGCACGGAGGTGCAGGTGTACTTGCCCTCGAACGGGGCGCCCACGTCGGAGAGCGTGATCGGCACACCGGGGCGCAGCAGCGGATTGCCGCGCACCATGATCTCCAGCTCGGCGAAGGCGGAGGTGATGTCGTCGGCGAGGGAACCGGCGGCGTGCGTGACCTCGCTCTGCAGGTCGTACGGGGTGTCCGTCTCCACCAGTCTGGCGGCCCTGAACGGGTTCGCCGCCTTCTGGGGGGTGGTGCCGATGGCGATACCGGGGTTGGCGTCCGCCTTCGTCGTCGCGGTGAGCTTCTTCTTCGTGGTGACGTTCCAGCCGCGGGCCTCGACCTTGTCGACCTGGTCGGCGGCGGTGACGGCGGCCCGGCAGCGCAGGATGTCCACCCCGGCCTTCAGCTCGTAGGGGCTCTTCTGCCCGGGAGGGCTGGGCGCGGCCGCGCCGGACGCCGGCTTCGGCTTCACGAACTGGAACTTCCCCTTGGCGTCGAGCGACATCACCATCTCGTTCTCGTCGGCGAGCCGCGCCAGGAAGTCCCAGTCCGTCACGTTGGACTGGCTGATGAAGTCGTAGACGGTCTTGGTGGACTGCACCTCACCGACCGGCACGCCGTTCGTCGCGGCCAGCTTGCGGGCGATGTCGGCGGCCGTCTGGTTGCGGTACGCCGCCACCCGGCGCACCCGCATCAGCCGGTGGCCGGCGTCGTAGCCGCGGACGACGGTGAAGGTGCCGGTGCCGTCGTAGTCGGTCTCCATCCCGGTGACCTCGCCGGTGAACACCGGGTTCCCCGCGCCCTGCCCGCCTGCCACGGGCGAGATGACCACCAGTGAGCCGAACCTGATGTTCAGTTTGCCCAGCACCAGCCCGTGCGGGTCCCGGAAGGTGAGCCGGAAGGCGCCGGGCACCCCGGCCCCGAGGTCGACCCAGCCGCCGACCAGCAGATCGGCGTAGTCGGTGGGCAGCTCCCTGCCGTCGATCGTGACCCTGATGATGTTGGAGAAGGACGGCTTGACCATCAGAGGGCCACCTCCCCGGCCGCCGGGAGGACCAGTTCGGTGCCGGTGGGCAGATACGTGGGGTCGTCGATGCCGTTGGCCTCCGCGATGGCCCGCCAGGCGGAGGCGTTGCCGTACTCCCGCCACGCCAGCGACTGCAGCGAGTCGCCCGCCACGACCCGGTGCACGCTCCGCGCGGTGAGCGCGCCCGAGGTCGGGTTCTGCCCCTCGGTCCGGCTGGGGATCTCGTGCAGCGTCATCCGGCAGGCGGCCCGGATCGGCACACCGGTCGTCCCGAACAGGGAGTACGTGACGTCGACGGAGCTGACGTACGCGGTGAAACGCGCCGTCGAGAACGACCCCCACTGGAAGACCACCCAGGGCGGCGACGGCTGCTTCGCGGCGAGGCTCTTCGCCGTCACCTCGCAGCAGGACAGCAGCGATTCCACCTTCTTCAGCACCGTGGTGCCGCTCGGCTTGTCGGAGGAGTCGAGGAAGATCTCGACGTTCATCTCCCGGGGGTCGGGCCCCATGAACTCCGGCAGCGCGCCGTCGCGCACCGCCGCGCTCGTCGTCCGCTTCCACTGGGCGCCCTGCCGCAGGGTCAGTTCGGACGGGTTGAACTCAAACTCGAACTCTTTCTTCACCCCTCCGGGGGTGGTGCTGGTGCCTACCGGGGGTTCGTGGATGGCCAGGGTGGCGCGCACGAGGCTCTTGCCCGCGCCGCCGCCCTTGCTGCCCTTCGCCATGATCTGTCCCGCCCCTCAGTCCGTGAACCCGTGGTGCGCGATCTCCAGCACCTCGGTCGCCACGCTCGGATTGGACGGGTCCAGGGACGGCCCCTGCCAGCTCACCGGCAGGACGTCGATCAGCCCCCAGTGCGCGACCTCCGAGCCGTCCGCGCGCAGCGCCGCGATCTGCGCCGTCGGCCGCTTCACACCCGTCGCGACGGACGAGATCCAGGCCGCGACCTTGGCCGTGTCGGGGGTCAGCGGCCTCGTCAGCCGGATGTTGGAGAAGGTCACCCGCGACGGGAACTGCCAGACGAACCCGTTGTTGCCGCCCTCCTGGCGCTGCTCGATCTCCACGGTCGAGGACAGCCCTTCGCACCCGTTGAAGTAACCGAGGCTCTCGCCGTCGATCGTCAGCGTGAAGAAGATGGTGGAGCCCGGGTCGAGATCGCGGGACATCGGAGAAGGGCCTTTCTGGTGGTGCGGGGCGGCGCCGGTGCGGGTGCCCGGGGGTCAGTGGCGGGGGTCGCGGAGTCGGCCGATGCGTTCGCGGTCGAGGCGGAGTTCGGTGCGGACGAGGCGGGTGATGCGGCCGATGAGCTTGTGCGTCAGCTCGTCGAGCTGGAAGTCGGTGAGCGTGCGGGGGTCGAACGGCGCGTCGGGGGGTGTGGTGGAGGTGCGGCCGGTCTTGGCCGGGGTGGTGGACGAGGCGGCTGCGGAGGCTGTGGACGTTGCGGACGTTGCGGATGCTGTGACGGGTGAGACGGCTGAGGTCGTGGTGGCGGGGGTGGGGCGGAGGGGGATCTCCGGGGCCCGCTGGACCTGCGTGAGTGCGGGTGCGGGTGCGGGTGTGGCTGGGGGCGCGGGCGCGGGTGGGGGCGTGGGTGCGACGGCGCGTACGCGGGGGACGACGGGCGGGGTGGTGGGCTGGGCCGGCCGGGCGGCGGGCCGGGGCTTCGCGGGCTGGTTGGCCGTGAGGCGTTGTACGGCGGGGGCGGCGGCCGGGGCCGTGCGGTGGTCGTGCGCGGGGGCGGGGCGGCGGAGGGGGACGGCGGGGCGGGCGGCCTGACGCTGGAGCACGGGGGGTGCCGTGGCCGTGGGCAGGGCCGAGGTGAGGGCGCGGGTGGGCGTGAGGGGGCGCACGGGGGCGGATGCGGGCGTTGCAGCGGGCGCGGGCGCTGGAGTACCGGGCCGTTCCAGGGGATGCCGGGTGGGGACGGCGGGCGACTGCGGGGCGGGGGCGGGGGCGGCCGGTCGCACGCCGGGTCGCGCCTCGCCGGGGCGCTGTCCCTGGCCGGTGGACTTCAGGGGGGCGGCCGGGGGGTGGTTCGCCTGCGGCTGCCGTGCCGCTGTCGCCCGCTGCAGGGGAGGAGGCGAGCCGTGGCCGCCCGCGGCGGGGGAGGGCTTGCGGGGGGAGAGGGGCTGGGCGTCCTGGGGCGGGGTGGTGAGGGGGGCGCCCAGGAGGGGGCGTTGACGGGGGGTGGGTGCGGGGGAGGGTGAGGGTGCGGGAGCCGTCTGGACGGACGGGGCCGGCACGGGGCCGGAGGTGGGGGCGCCGAGCCCTACGCGCCTGGCTCCGCGGGCGGGGGAGACGGTGGGTGCGATGCCGCCACCGCCGGCCGCTCTTTGGACGTGGGTGCCGGAGGGTGCGCCGAGGGTGAGGGGCGGGACCGAGGCGTCGGTGGGTGCGGGTGCGGGTGCGGGTGCGGGGGCGGCCGTACGGCTGGGGCTGGGCGCCGGGGTGGCCGCGCTCCCGGGCGTGGGGCGGTGGTCCGGTGTCGTACCGGACGACTTGGCCGGTGCGCTGCCGAGATCCGCCCTGGGCTGCGGGGCACTGTTCGCGGTCGCGCCCGCGATGGCGCGCGGGGCGGTCGGCGCCGTGGCCGGGGCGGTCTCCGCCGCGAGGGGCTGCGGAGCCTTCGCCCGCTGGACGGTGGCTTCGACCGGGCCGGGGGCGGCGGTGGCGCTCTGCGGGGCGGGGCCGCCGGCCACCGGCATGCCCGAGTCCGCCGCCGTACGACCTGTACGGGCGCCGCGCTGGACGGCGGCCTCTGCCGGTCCGGGGGTGGCAGGGGTGTGCTGGGTGGTGGGGACAGCTCTGTCGATGCCGCTCGCTGTCGTGGCGGGGGTCGTGCCGGGGGAGTTCGCCGCCGTACGGACGGGGTGGTGTGCCGCCCGCTGGACGGTGACGTCAGGCGGTCCGGGGGTGGCGGGGTGGCTCTGGTGATTGGGGCGGTCGCTGTCGGGGTGTGTCGGTGTCGCCTGGGCTGCTGCCGGTGTCGCCGGGGTTGCCGAGGCGGCGGGATTCGTTGCCGTACGGGCCGCGTCGGGTGCCGTCCGCTGGACGGTGACCTCGGCCGGTCCTGAGGCGGCCGGGGTGCGGTGAGCACCGGTTGCCTTCGGAGCGGCTGTAGTGGGGCCGGTCGTCGTCGGCGTCCGGCGTGAGGGGGACGGTGTCGGCCGGGTGGTGCCCTCGGTGTGTCCGGGCGTGGCGGCGGCGCTCCGCGAGCCGGGGCTCGGCGCGGAGGGGCCAGGACTCGCCGCCGTACGGGCCGCGTCGGGCGCCGCCCGCTGGACGGTGACCTCGGCGGGGCTGGAGGTGGTGGGGGTGCTCTGGGGGTTGGGGTGGGGCCCGCCGGGGCGTATAGGCGCCGCCGAGGGGACGGGGTTCGCTGCCGTACGGGCGGAGTCAGGCGCCGTCCGCTGGACGCTGACCCCGGCCGGTCCGGAGGCGGCAGGCGTGCCCGGACGGGTGCTTGCGCCAGCGGCGGCTGCCGTGGGGCCGATGGCCGTCGGCGCAGACCCCGGCGTGGCGTCACCCGACACCGAACGCTGCACCGCGACCCGGCCGGAGGCCGCCCGGGGCCCGGACGGCGCGGCACCGGGGCTCGTGGGGCGGGACGGGGCCACGTGGACACCCGCGCGGCCGGACGGATCGCCACCGGCGACCGCGCCCTTCGACGGAGTCCCACCGAGGATGGCGGGCCCGGACGGAGTCCCACCGACGGCGGCGGGCCCGGACGGTGCTCCACCCTCGACCGTGTGGCTCGGCGGTGTTTCCGCCACGACCGTGTGGCTCGGCGGTGCTCCACCCTCGACCGAGTGGACCGACGGTGTATCCGCCACGACCGTGTGGGCCGGCGGTGCCTCCCCCATGGCCGCGTGGCCGGGCGAGGCGGCACTCCCAGGCGTACGGCCGGACGCGGAGCCGCCGGACACCGTCGGGCGGCCCCCCGGCGTCGCGTCCACCGCTGCCGTACGGCCCTCGGGCGACGGGGCCGGGGCGCTGCCCGTCGCCGTCGGTCCGAGCGAAGCGTCGCCCGGGGTCCCGCCCGCCATCGCCGCACCCTCGGAGCCCGTGCTTCGAGGCGGCGCCTGGGACGGCCGTGCCGCGGGCAGGGTGCGGCGCTGGACGGCCGGGAGCGCGGCGTTGGTCAACGGGGCCGGGCGGGAGGTCCGGGGCGGTGGTACGGGGGTCACCCGGGGGCCGGCCGGGCGGGACGGCGTGACCTCGTACGGCGCACGCTGCACCGGGCGTGCGTCGCCGGGCGCGTCGGCGCGGGGTACCGGTTCCTCGCTCGCCACCGGCAGGGTCCGCGAGGGCAGTTCGAGACCGGCGACCGGTGTGGCCGAGGTGGTGAGCACGTTCCTGACCAGCCCGCCCGGCGCTCCGGGCAGCACGGCGTGGGTCAGGGTTCCGGTGAAGGAAGGGTTCTGCCAGGTGCTCAACCGTCCACTGAACCCGGTGTCCGCGACGGTGGCCCGCCCCTCGGCGGTCCGCCGCATCGGAGCGAGTCCTTCCCAGCCACGCCCCGGGGCGCCCCGGCCCCCCGGAGCCGCGGGCACGGCAGGCGCCGAGGCCGGGCCGTCGCCCGCACCGGAAGCCGGTCGCGGAGCACCCTCCGCCACCGCACGCCCGGCAGCGGACGTCACCTCGCCGCCCGAGCGGACCTCGCCCGCGCGGACCCCGCCCGAACGAACCCCGCCGGAGCCGACCGCGTCAGCCCCGGCCCCCCGTCCCGTGCCACCCCGTAGCCGATCCAGGAACCCCACGTGTCAGCCCTCCGCCCCGCCCCGTGTCACGAGGGACGCGATCTGTTCGGTGTAGCGGCGGCGGTCATGGTGTTCGAGGTCGAGGATCTCCTCGAAGCCCCAGTGGAAGTGGTAGGCGACGTACGCGATCTCCTCGTGCAGCCGGTCGGTCGCGTACGTCACGATTCCCCCAGGCGGCTCCCGCCGAGTTCGACCTCGAAGGGCTCGGAGCAGTGGGGGCACTCCACGGCCGCGCGGGTGTGACCCTCGGCGTTGACCTGCCGGTAGAAGTCCTGCAGGAACGCGAGGTCGGACGCGAACATGTTCTCCACGATCCCGTCGTGGACCATCGGCAGATTGCCGAGCCGGGTGATGACCCGGCCCAGCAGCACGACCGACAGATACGCCGGGTTCTCCTGGACGCGGACGTCCCGCAGCGGGATCAGCTCGTCCCGGGCCGTGGCGAGACGCATCACGCCCTCCCGGTGCACGTTCCCCGCCTCGTCGACGTATCCGCGCGGCAGCTCGAACGGGAACTCCGTCCGCAGCCGCTGCGCCACCGGCGCGACGGCCGGCGCGGCGGCGGGAGGGGCGGCGGTGGTGGGGAAGGGGGACGCGACCGAAGCCGCCTCGCCCCCGGCACCCGCCACCGCTCCCGGACCGGCGACCACACCGGCGCCCGGCGCCGGCCCCGCTCCGGGTACGTCCACGATCGAGCCGGCGCCCGCGCCCGCCCTGCCAGCCGTGCGCCGCATTACTCGATGACCAGTTCTTCGAAGACGATGGTCACGGTCTCGGTGAGCGCGGACGCCTCGCCGGCCTTCAGGGTGCTCGCGTCGATCTTGCTGCACCAGGCGTTGCGCATGTTGTACCGCTTCACCGGGTTGTTCTGATAATCCATCATGATGATCGACGCGTTCTTGCGCGCCGAGCTCATCTGGCCGTTGATGGAATCGTTGATCCACGTGTTGAACGCGGCCGACTGGGTCATACCGCGGACCACGGTGCACTGCCCGTTCTTCTGCACACCGGGCAGCAGGTTGACCTCGGGCCGGCCCTGCGCGGAGTTCTGCTGGTACGTGATGACGTCCTGTTCGAGGGTGAGGCCGCTGACCTCCGCGAGGTACTCGACCATCACCCCGTCGATCTGCAGGCCGAAATTGTGTGAGGTAAGGGCGTCACCCGGCGCGAGACTCATCTGTTCTGTGTCCTTCTAGGGGAGCGGGCAGGGGCTGGGGCGTGGGAAAGGGCTGGTGCGCGAACGCTGGTGGGCGCGGGCCGTCGACGGCCTACTCCTCCAGCTCCCCGCTGCCGCTGGAGAACTGCGCCAGCCGGAAGATCACGAACTCGGCGGGCTTGACCGGCGCGATGCCGATCTCGCAGATGACCCGGCCGAGGTCGACCGACTCCGGCGGGTTGGTCTCCTCGTCGCACTTGACGTAGTACGCGTCCTCGGGCCGCTGGCCGAAGAGGGCGCCCTGACGCCATTCGTTGACCAGGAACGCGGAGACGTTGCGCCGGATCCGGGCCCAGAGCGCGTGGTCGTTCGGCTCGAACACCACCCACTGGGTGCCGATCAGGATCGACTCCTCCAGGTAGTTGAAGTACCGGCGGATGTTGAGGTAGCGCCAGGCCGGGTCGGAGGACATGGTGCGTGCGCCCCAGACGCGGATGCCGCGGCCGGGGAAGGCGCGGATGCAGTTGACGCCGATGGGGTTGAGCAGGTCCTGCTCACCACGGGTGATCTGGAGTTCGAGATCCACCGCGCCGCGGACGACCTCGTTGGCGGGAGCCTTGTGGACACCGCGCTCGAAGTCGTTGCGGGCCCAGACACCGGCGACGTGACCGCTCGGCGGGATGACCCGGGACTGGCCGCTGGCCGGGTCGAAGACCTTGATCCAGGGGTAGTACAGGGCCGCGTACTTGGAGTCGTACCCGGCGGTCTCCTGGCGCCAGACGCGGATCTGACGGGCGTTGAGGCCGGGCGGCGGGTCGATGACGGCGACCCGGTCGCCCATCAGCTCGCAGTGCGCGATCAGACCGAGCTGGACCGCCTTGACGGCCTCCAGGTCGATCGCGCCGCGCTGGTAGGCGGCCATCAGGTCGGGCACGGCGACCATGGAGATCTCGTCCACGGCCTCCAGTCCGCCGAAGCCGGTGCGGTCGGACGAGTCGCCGAGGTACTGGGCCGGGCCGGGGTGGCCCTCGTCCGCCGCGGCCGGGGCGACGGGCGCGGGGGCGGCCGGGGCCGCCAGCGCCACGGTCTGGTTGTCGGGGCGCGCGAGCTGCGCGGCCGGTGCCGTCTCCTGGACCGTGATGAGCTTGGAGCGCTCCTTGACCTGCGTGACGACGTAGTTGCGGCCGCCCTTCTTGGCGGTCACGTCGAAGGTCTCGACCGGCTTGTCACCGTCCTTGACGATCAGCCGGAACCGCTCGGCCGGACCCTCGCCCTCGGGGTCGGCGACCTCGACGCTCAGCGAACCGCCCGCGATGGCGGTCACACTGAAGGTGCCCAGCTGCTTCGGCTCGCCCGGCGGCAGCGCGGCCGGCGCGGCGGTACCCGTCACCGCGGCCGGACCGGCGGCGGACGCGGCGCCCTGCTCGGTGCCCCCGACCCGGACGACGTACGCGGCGCTGCCGCCGTTGTTGAAGAACCCGTACACCGAGTGCGCGAGGTAGTAGCCGTCGGTGAACTCGCCGAAGGCGGCGACGTACTGGGACCAGTTGGTCACCAGCGTCGGCTCGTTCAGCGGACCGGTCGGGGCCAGACCGACGAAGGCGGCGACCGAGGTGCCCACACCCTCGATGGGACGCGAGCCGCTGGCCACCTCCTCGACGTAGACGCCCGGCGACAGGTAGGACGGCATGCTCTGCTCTCCTTGGGGTACGAGACAGGTCGCCTCTCACCCTCACGCGCGAAGCGCGTCCGTCGAAACGTCCTCCGGTACCTGATCGGGGGCACGCCCGTTGCCCCGAGGGGCAGTCGGGCCGGCCGGCGCGGCCGCCCCGCGGGCCGCACCCTCGCACCGGTCCGGCGGCGGCGCCCCGGTGGGCGCCCCCGGTCCCGCGCGCCCTGCCCTTTCGGGCACCGCGACCCTGCACCTTCTCCTGCTGACCCGGCTCCCGCGCTCTCGGTAGCGTCCTGACGTGAGCCTGTGGACTTCCCTCGAACCCGCCTCCGCGACCGTGGACCCCGGGAGTAGTACGTCGGTGCGGCTGCGGTTGCGCAACACCGGTGACGTGGTGGACGAGTACCGTTTCGAGCCGGTCGGTGACATCGCGCCGTGGACGACGGTGGAGCCGCAGACGCTGCGGCTGTATCCGGGGACGACGGGGTCGGTGGAGCTGACGTTCGCCCCGCCCCGTACCCCCGACGCGACGGCCGGCCCGAACGCCTACGCGGTGCGGATCACGCCGACCGAGCACCCGGAGGCGACGACGGTTCCGGAGGGGAACCTGACGATCACGCCGTTCACGGAGGTGCGGGCGGAACTCGTCCCGCCGACGGTGAAGGGGCGTCTGCGGGGACGGCCGAAGCTGGCCATCGACAACCTGGGCAACACCAAGGTCACGGCGTCGGTCAGTGGCAGCGACAACGGTGACCAGTTGTCGTACGACCTGCATCCGAGCAATGTGCAGATCGAGCCCGGCCGTGCCGCGTTCGTGAAGGCCACGCTCAAGCCGCGGCAGATCACCTGGTTCGGGTCGAAGGAGGAGCGGCCCTACACCCTCGCGGTGAAGCGGTCGGGCGTGACACCCCTGGACGTCGAGGGCACGTATGTCCAGCGGAGTTTCCTGCCCGGCTGGCTCGCCACCTGCCTCGCGATCTGCCTCGCCCTCGCGATCACCTTCGTGACCCTGTGGCTCGCCTACCGGCCCAGGGTCGTCAGCGCGGCCACCGAACTGCAGAAGACCGGCGTCAGCACGCTGCCGCCCAGCCCCTCGGCGCCGGTGTCGACCCCGCCGCCGCCCACGCCCTCCGACCCGCCCGCCTCCTCGCCGCCCCCGCAGGTCACGGAGACGGAGGCCGCGGCCGCCGGTGCTGGAGGCGGCAGCGGCGACGGCAGTGGCGGCGGGTCCGGCGGCGGATCGCAGGAGAAGAAGAAGCGCGCGCCCACGGCCGCGACCGCCGTACGCCAGCTGGCCGCGTCGGACCCGGGCGGCCGGCACATCTGCTACCGCGCCTTCGTGACCGGCAAGGGCTGGACCGCTCCGGAGTGCGACGGCGACACGGCCGGCACGGTGGGCCAGGGCCGGTCGCTCAAGGCCCTCAACATCGCGGTGTCCGGCGTCAACGGCACGGCCAGTGCCGCGTTCGTCCACAACCCCGACTCCACCAACGGCCAGGGCCACTACCCGAAGCCCTGGTCGAGCGCGAAGGACGGCTTCGACAACTACTTCGGCAGCTCCAAGGCGGGCGCCCCGGACCTGCTGGGCTTCACCATCAACGTCGACGAGGGCGGCAAGGGGGTCTGCCAGGCGGTCCACCAGAAGGACCGGGGCTGGCAGAACCTGGCCTGCGACAAGCCGAACGAGGGAGAGCACTACATCTTCGGCGGCACCCTCGACAACGGCGTCTGGCTCGAAGCCGTCAAGTTCACCGTGTGACAAGGCCGTCGGGACGGGATCCGGTGGCCGCCGGGGCACCCGGGCCTGCCCCGACGGCTCCTGACCGGACGCCGTGAGCCGCGTAGCGTCCTGACGTGAGCCTGTGGACTTCCCTCGAACCCGCCTCCGCGACCGTGGACCCGGGGAGTAGTACGTCGGTGCGGCTGCGGTTGCGCAACACCGGTGACGTGGTGGACGAGTACCGTTTCGAGCCGGTCGGTGACATCGCGCCGTGGACGACGGTGGAGCCGCAGACGCTGCGGCTGTATCCGGGGACGACGGGGTCGGTGGAGCTGACGTTCGCTCCGCCCCGCACCCCCGACGCGACGGCCGGCCCGAACCCGTACGCGGTGCGGATCACGCCGACCCAGCATCCGGAGGCGACGACGGTTCCGGAGGGGAACCTGACGATCACGCCGTTCACGGAGGTGCGGGCGGAACTCGTCCCGCCGACGGTGAAGGGGCGTCTGCGGGGACGGCCGAAGCTGGCCATCGACAACCTGGGCAACACCAAGGTCACCGCCGCCGTCAGCGGCAGCGACAACGGTGACCAGCTGTCGTACGACATCCACCCGAGCAATGTGCAGATCGAGCCCGGCCGTGCCGCGTTCGTGAAGGCCACGCTGAAGCCGCGGCAGATCACGTGGTTCGGGTCGAAGGAGGAGCGGCCGTACACCCTCGCGGTGAAGCGGTCGGGGGTCACACCGCTCGACGTCGAGGGCACCTATGTCCAGCGGAGTTTCCTGCCCGGCTGGCTCGCCACCTGCCTCGCGATCTGCCTCGCCCTCGCCATCACCTTCCTGACGATGTGGCTGGCGTTCCAGCCGAAGGTGACCAGTGGTGCCGGCGAGTTCCGGGAGGCCGGGGTCAGCACCCTGCCGCCCTCGGCCTCGCCGCAGCCACTGGAATCGGCGAAACCCGAGCCGACGGCCGAAGAAGAGCCGGAGAAGGACGCGGCCCCGTCCCGGGAGGCGGACGACAGCGGTGGGGAGGGCGGGGGCGGCGCGCCGACGGCGTCGGGCGAGCCGGCCGAGGAGAAGGACGAGAGCGTGCTGCCCGCGCGCAACATCCTGCTGCGCAACCTCGCCACCGAGCTGTGCGCCGACGTCCCCGGCGACGGCGACGGTCAGAGAGACGGCAGGGTCCAGCAGTTCACCTGCGACGACAGCCCGGCCGACAACCAGCTCTGGCATCTGGAGGTGAAGGTCGAGAAGCAGGGGCCGGGCGGCACGGACCTCTTCCAGATCCGCAACGCCAAGGACCTGCTCTGCATGGACCTGCCGAACTACGGAGCGAACCCGATCCATACGAAGATCACGGAGTTCACCTGTGACGGCACGACCGGCGACAACCAGTTGTGGTGGCTCGACCCGCAGCAGAGCGGTGGCTACTGGATCCGCAATGCCGCGAGCGACAACAAGTGTCTCGACGTCGCGGGCAACGAGGACCCACGCGGCGAGGTGCCCCTGATGCTCTTCGACTGCACCGTCACCGACGACCAGGAATGGCAGATCGTTCCGTCCGGGAGGGACTGAGATGAGCCTGTGGACTTCCCTCGAACCCGCCTCCGCGACCGTGGACCCCGGGAGTAGTACGACGGTGCGGCTGCGGCTGCGCAACACCGGTGACGTGGTCGACGAGTACCGTTTCGAGCCGGTCGGTGACATCGCGCCATGGACCAGGGTGGAGCCGCAGACGCTGCGGCTGTATCCGGGGACGACGGGGTCGGTGGAGCTGACGTTCGCCCCGCCCCGCACCCCCGACGCGACGGCCGGCCCGAACCCGTACGCGGTGCGGATCATGCCGACCCAGCACCCGGAGGCGACGACGGTTCCGGAGGGGAACCTGACGATCACGCCGTTCACGGAGGTGCGGGCGGAACTCGTCCCGCCGACCGTGAAGGGGCGTCTGCGCGGACGCCCGAAGCTGGCCATCGACAACCTGGGCAACACCAGGGTCACCGCCGCCGTCAGCGGCAGCGACAACGGTGACCAGCTGTCGTACGACATCCGTCCGAGCAATGTGCAGATCGAGCCGGGGCGTGCCGCGTTCGTCAAGGCCACCCTGAAGCCCAGACAGATCATCTGGTTCGGGTCCAAGGAGGAGCGGCCGTACGCGCTGGCCGTCCAGCGGGCCGGGGTCGCACCGCATCCGGTCGACGGCACCTATGTCCAGCGGGGGTTCCTGCCGGGCTGGCTCGCCACCTGCCTCGGGGTGGCCGTGGCCCTGGCGATCGCCTTCGTGACGCTGTGGTTCGCCTACCAGCCCAGGGTCACCAGCGCCGCGACCGATCTCCAGCAGGCCGGCACGACGGCCCTGCCGAGCGGCAGCCCGTCCGCCATGGCACTGGCGCCGAGCATCTCGGCTGCGCCGCTCCCGTCACAGACCCCCGAGGCTCCGCCCGAGGAGAAGCAGGAGGAGCAGCCCGAGAACCCTGGGTCGGGCTCCGGTTCGGGCTCGGGCGGTTCCGGCTCCGGCTCCGGCGGCTCCGGCTCCGGGTCGCAGCAGGAACCGGACACGAAGCCCACGACGAAGAAGCCCGCAGCCGCCAAGGGCTTCGCCATCATCGGCAAGGGCTCGGACCGCTGCGTCGACGTCACGGACGCCAAGAACGGCAAGGGCAAGGACGGCACCCCGCTCCAGATCTGGGACTGCGCCGGCACCGCCAACCAGAAGTGGGACTTCCGGGGCGACGGCACCGTGCGCTCCCTCGGCCTGTGCATGGACGTGGCCTGGGGCTCCCGCGACGACGGCGCCGTCATCCAGCTGGCCCGGTGCAGCGGCAACCCCGCCCAGCAGTTCGTGCTCAGCACCGCCGGGGACCTGGTCAACCCGCAGGCCGACAAGTGCGTCGACGTGAAGGACAACGCCACCGGCGACGGCGCCAGGCTCCAGCTGTGGACCTGCTCGGGCACGCCCAACCAGAAGTGGCGCGTGAAGTAGTCCCGGCCGGCGGGGCCGTCCCATCCGGGCGCCCCCGCCGCCGGGTCCGCTACCAGGTGCCCTCGCCCGGCACCAGCCGCCCGGCCTTGCGGTACTCGCGCTCGGCGCCCTCCCGTAGGTCGGCCGTGGTCACCGGACCGCCGCGCCCGGCGGCGGCGTAGGCGGCGGTGACGACCGCGCTGCGGATGGAACCGCCGGCCAGCTCGAAGTCACGGGCGACCGCCGCCGGGTCGGTGTCGTCCGCGCCGGGCACCGCGGCGAGACTGTGCCGCCACAGGGCCAGCCGCTGGGCGGTGTCCGGGAACGGGAAGTCGACCACCAGGTCCAGCCGCCGGGTGAACGCCTCGTCGATGTTGGCCCGCAGATTGGTGGTCAGCAGGGCGATGCCGTCGAACGACTCCAGACGCTGGAGCAGATAGGCGCTCTCCATGTTGGCGTACTTGTCGTGGGAGTCCTTGACCTCCGAGCGCTTGCCGAACACGGCGTCCGCCTCGTCGAAGAGCAGCACGGCGTCCGTGCGGTCCGCCTCGGTGAAGATCCGTTCGAGGTTCTTCTCGGTCTCGCCCACGAACTTGTCCACGATCGAGGAGAGCTGCACGACGTAGAGGTCCAGGCCGAGTTCGGCGGCCACGACCTCCGCCGACAGCGTCTTGCCGGTGCCCGACTCGCCCGCGAAGAGCCCCAGGACCCCACGGCCCCGCCCGCCGCCGGCGCTCAGCCGCCAGTCGCCGAGCACCCGGTCGCGGTGACGGGCGCGCAGGGCCAGTTCCCGCAGCTCGGCCAGGGGCTTGTCGGGCAGGACGAGGTCGTCCCAGCCGACGTCCGGGCGGATCCGGCGGGCGTGCCGTTCCAGACCGGAGGCCGACTGCAGCCGTGCGGCCAGCCGCAGATGGTCCGCGGTCACCTCGGTGCCGTCGAACGCCGCGAGACCGGCGGCCGCGCGGGCCGCCCGCGCGATCCGGTCACCGCCGAGCCGGTACGGGGCGACCGTGGCCGCCAGGTCGAACCCCGGCCCGTCCGCCCCCGCGCCGAGCGCCGCCGCCCAGGCGTCCACGGCACCCGAGGGCGGCCGGGGCACGTCGAGGACCAGCGGATCACGGTCGCACCACTGCGGGTCGTACGGCTGCGGCCCCGTGAACAGCACGGACACATCGGGCGCGGTCAGCCCCCGGAACAACGGCCCCGGGTTCTCCGGGAGCGGCGCCACCACGACCGCGCACCCGCGCAGCCGGGCCTCGCGCAGCAGCGGGGGCAGGAGCCGGGCCGCCTCGTCGTCGGCCGCCGGGGGCGTGAAGTGCAGCGCCGCCACTCCGGCCGCGGCCAGGGCGGCCGTGGCCCGTACCAGACCGTCGCCCTCCCGCCGCTCCCGCAGATGCGCGGTGACCGGGGCGGCGGCCAGCCGTCCGGCCAGCCGCCCGGTGAACCCGCCGTCCTCCCCGAACGCGGACGCGGCTGCCGACCCCCCGGCACCCGCCGACGACGCCGACGGCGGGAGCGGACGCACATGGCCCACCAGCGCCGCGTCCATCGTGTCGTCGCCGAGGAGATGGGCGGCCAGCCGGTCCGGCACCCGCAGTTCCCGCCCGAGGAAGGGCCGTTCGGGCTCCTCGACGGTCAGCAGCCCGAGCGCGCACAGCGGCGCCGAGGGCAGGAACCGGGCCCGCGCCCGGGCGAGATGCACGGGCAGCCCGCACAGATCGAGCGCGAGCCCGACGGTGGCCCGGCGCCTGCTGACGTCGTCGTTCAGATACCCGTACAGCTGCTCGTAGGAGCGGTCCAGATCGGGTGCCAGGGCGATCAGCAGGATGCGTGTGTCCAGCTCCGTCAGCCCGAGCCGCCCCGCGAGCCGCTCCAGCGGACCGCCCGGGGCCGTCCGGGCTCCCGCGCCGTCCTCGTCACCCTCGCCGCCCTGCCCGTCCTCGAACACAGGGGCGTCCGGCCCCGCCGACGGCTCCAGCAGACGCCGTACGCCCTCCTCGGACACGTACAGCCCGCGCAGCGGATCGCCGGCCGTCGGGTCACCGGCACCGCGCCGGGCCACCAGCTCGGCCACCCGCTCGCGCAGCCGGGCGAGCCGGAGGAGGAGCGCGTCGGTGGGGGCCGAGTCGAGCGCCGCGCCGGACGTGGGGGAGACGGGAGTGACCGGAGTGACGGAAGTGACGGGGGAGGCGGAAGTGACGGGGGAGGCGGAAGTGGTCAACGCCGTCCCTCCCCGGTGTCCGGTACGGACGCGAGCCGGTCCGGCCGGTGCGCGCGCTCCTCCGAGCCCTCCAGGGAGCCGTCCATGCCGCGCACGCGGATCGCCGCGCCCTCGGTGACCGGGGGACCGGCGTCGTACTCGGGGAAGGCCGGGAAGGGCACGGTGACGACGAGGTCCAGGGAGGGCTTCAGCTCGCCGCCCAGCGCGGACCAGATCTCGGCGAGGGACCGCGACTCGGTGTGCAGCCCCGCCACGGACAGCGGCACGGTCAGGCCCAGCGCCCCGAGCGCGCCCGGGAGCCGGTCGGCGGGCAGCAGCTCGTGCGGCAGCAGCGTGGCCAGCACCGCCGAGAGCAGCCGGTGCTCGTCCTGGGGCTGTTTGGTCCAGGCGGTGACCAGGTACGACAGCCGGAACCAGCGGGGCGGCTGCCGACGGCGCACCACGATGTCCCGCTCGTCACGGACCGGCATGTGGCCCCGCTGGCGACGGGAGACGTCCTCCCGGATGTCGTACAGATAGGCGTTGACGGCGGGCGCGTTGCGCCGGGCCGCCCAGTCGCGGGTCGGGGCCTCGAAGGAGACGTCGATGCCGGAGCCGGCCAGGGCACCACCGCCGATCAGTCCCTTGAGGACCTCGTCCACCTCGTGGATCACGGTCGTGCTCCTGCTGTGTGTCGTGTGCCTGTCCGTCGATCCTGTCCGCCGGGGCGTCCCCCTTCCAGACATGCCGGGGACGACGAGGGGGCACGGTGGGCTGCCCAACGGGCCCGGTCCGACTGCCCGTTCGATCAGATGTAGCCTTCCCGGAGGGCATAGGCCACCGCGTGCGCCCGGTTGCGCAGATGCAGCCGGGTGGTGAGTCCGTGCATCACGTTCTTGACGGTGCGTTCGGAGTAGGAGAGCTTGCTCGCGATCTCGCCGGTGTCCATCCCCTCGGCGACGAGCCGGAGGACGTCGATCTCACGCGGCACCAGGCCGGACAGCGGCGCCCCGGTGCGGCCGGCCACGGAACGCTGCAACGTCCCCACCTGGTTGATCAGCCGGCCGAGCAGATCGGCGGGCAGGTCGCCGTCCCCGCGCGAGGCCGCGAGCACGGCCTGCGCCAGCCGGTGCGGGGTGGCCTCGTGACGCCACACGATGGCCCCGACCCCGCACTCGATGACCTCCAGCAGCTCGGTCTCGCGGATCAGGCTCACCACGAGGACGGCCCGCGCCCTCTCGCTGCGCACCATCCGGCGCAGCGTCGACAGCAGCGGCTCGTCCGGGGTCTCCCCGACCAGCACGGCCACGGTGCCCGGCCGTACCGCGGCGTCGTCCCTGAGGTCGATCACCGGATGCCCGCGCAGCTGGCTGATCACCCCGGCGCGGGAGAGCGGGTCGAGGGTGTGGACGACGACGGGGACACGGCGCCGGGGCTCCTGGTGCTCAGCCGCGACGCTGACCGGGGTCGCGCCCGTGCCGGTGGCCGCGGCCGTGGCCGCCGCCGTGTCCGCGGTCCGGAATGTGCTGCGCAACCGTTTCTCCCGTATGCACGAAATCGCCGCTCCTGTGAGGGGAGTGGCCGAGGGGCTCGATTCACCCTTCTGTGTGGTGTGTGCGCCGGGCAATCGTGGAGGACCACGAGACACACCACGAGATTCACCACGAGATTCACCACAGGCCCGGCCACGGCACTTTCCCGCCTACCTTCCGCGAGCAGTGCACCCGGACCGTCCGCACACCGTCCACCCAAGCGGAGAACGACGGTCCACGACCGCCCCCACGACAGCCACAGCCACGACAGCCACAGCCACGACAGGAGACAGCGATGTGCGTGCCGGAACCGCTTCTCGAACGCCGTGAACCCCTGGAGCTGCTGACCGCCGAGGCCGCCCGCGCCCGGACCGGCTCCGGCCGCCTGGTCCTGCTGCGGGGCGCCACCGGCACCGGCCGCACCGCACTCCTGGAGGCGGCGGCCGGCCACGCGGCGGCGAACGGCATGCGCGTCCTGCGGGCCCGCTGCTCACCCGAGCACCGCTCCATCCCCTTCGACACCGTCTTCCAACTTCTCGCCCACGGGCCGGAGTTCGACCAGGCCGCGGGCGAGGCGCCGGACCCGCCGGGCACCCAGCCGCACCGGGGCAGACCCGCGCGGCTGTGGCGGCTGCTGCGCTCCTACGCGGCCGAGTACCCGCTGCTCGTGGCCGTGGACGACGCGCACCTCGCCGACCCCCCGTCCCGCCGCTGGCTCGTCGAGGCCGTCCGCCGCATCGACCGTCTGCCCGTGCTCCTGGTGGTCACCGAACGCAGCCAGTACGACATCGACCCCCCGGCGGACGGCTTCGCACACGCCCTCTCCCCCGCCCTCGTGCACACCCGCACCCTGGCCCCGCTGAGCCCGGACGCCGGTGCGCGGCTGGTCCGTTCGGTCCACGGGGACGCCCCGCCGGACTGGGTCGACGCCTGCTTACGGGCGGGTGCCGGCAGCCCCCTGCTGCTGCGCGCCCTGCTGTCCGACCTCCGTGACTCCGCCCCCGGGGCCCTCCCGGCTGCCCTTCCGGACACCTGCGCCGCGCTCTATCCGGGCACCTACGCCGCCGCCGTGTCCTGGTGGCTGGACAGCGCCGGGCCCGCGACCACGGGCGTCGCCCGCGCGCTCGCCGCCCTCGACGACGAGGGCACCCCGGCCGACGCGGACCTGCTCGCCCGTACGGCCGACGCGGACCCCGCCCGCGTACCCGGCTGGCTCACCGCGATGACCCGCCTCGGCCTGCTCCGCCCCGACGCCGAGGGACGCCCCCGGTACGCCCACCCGCTGTTGCGGGACGCCGTGCTCGGCGGCTGGGCCGGCGCCGACCGCCAGGCCGCGCACCGCCGCGCGGCCGAGGCGATGCTGCACCGCGGCGACCCGGCCGAGTCCGTCGCCGGACAACTGCTGCGCTCCGGACCCGTCGGCGAGGCATGGGCGACCGGCGCCCTGCTGGACGCCGCCGACCTCGCCGTCCGCGCCGACCGCAGCGCCGACGCCCTGGCCCACCTCCGCCGCGCTCTCGACGAACCCATGCCGGCCGCCCGCCGCACCGTGGTCCTCACCGAACTGGGCTCCCTGGAGTACGCCACCGTGCGGTCCTCCGCCGGCATCCCCCGGCTCGCGGAGGCGATGCGGCTGCCCGGACCGCCCCGGGAGCGCGTCCACGCGGCGGTCGCCCTCGGCACGGCCCTGGCCCGGCGCGGGGAGGCCCGTGCCGCCGTCGACGTGCTGCGCGGGCTGCGCGACGAGCACCTGACGGGCCATCCGGACCTGATCCGCACCGTCCAGACCGCCTCCGCCCTGCTCGCCGACCACGACCAGGGCGTACGGCAGGAGGTGTACCGCTGGCTGCGCGAGACCGCCGAGCGCTCGCCCCACCTGGTCGGCACCGCCGGACAGGCCCTCCTCGTGCGCTACGAGGCCACCGCCGGACTGATCTCGGCGGCCTCGGCGATGCACCGCGTCCGGGCCCTGCTCGCCCGGCCGGCCGAACCACTGTCCGAGGTCTTCCTGCTGGGCACCGCCGCCGCCGTCGCCCAGTGGGCCGACCAGCTGGAGGAGGCCGAACGTCTCGTCGACCGCGGCCTCAGCGGCCAGCGCACCTCCCTGCTGCACCCCATGCACCTGGCCCTGCTCAACGTCCGGATCGACATCGCCGCCGCCCGGGGCGCCCACGCGGAGGTCCTCGCCGATCCCGAGGTCGCCCGCGCGGTCGCGGGCGGCCCCGAGTCCGCCAACGCGCTGGCCCACGCGGTCGTCGCCCTCGTGGAGACCGGACGTACGCGGGAGGCCGCCCGTCTCGCCGACGGCTTCGACGTCCGGCACGCCCACGATTCCTGGGAGGTGAACCGCTTCCTGCACGCCCGCGGCCGTCTCCGCGCCGCCGTCGGCGACCCGGCCGCGGCCCTCGACGACTTCCTGGAGTGCGGCCGCCGCCAGTCGGCCCGGGACGTCGTCAGCCCCGTCGTCACCCCGTGGCGTTCGGCCGCCGCCGCGTGCCAGCTCGCCCTCGGCCGCCCCCAGGAGGCCCTCGCCCTCGCCGAACAGGAACTGCGTCTCGCCGGTGTCTGGAACACCCCCCGCGTCCTCGGCAGGGCCCTGTCCGCGCTCGGCACGGCGACGGGCGGTCGCCGGGGCCTGGAGCTGGCGGACCGGGCGGTACGGGCGCTGCGGCAGGGCGTCGACGGAGTACCGGAGGAGGCCGCGGGGACCGGCGCGGCCTCCGTGGTCGCGCTGGGCGGCATCGCCTCGGCGGGCGGGGGCCGGCTGTCGGCCAGGGGGCCCGCGACGGCCAAGGGCGGCTGGAAGCAGGGCGGCACCCGCGTGACGGCGGCCTCCGCGCGCGGCTGGACGCCGGGCGGAGCCGCGGCGCGGCGGGCGGTCGGCGGGGTCTCCGCGGTGCCGTCCGGCGGAGCCTGGGCGGCGCTCGCCGCCCCGGACACCGCAGGGACCGGGGGGCCGAGCGGCTCCCCGGTGACCTCGGAGCTGATCCCGGCCCTCGTGGCACAGGGGAGGGCGCTCGCCGCCGCCGGGGAGCGGGTGCGGGCCCGCGACACCTTCCGGGAGGCGGCCGGACACGCCGAACGCCTCGGCGCGCTCCGCCTGCGCGCCCTCGCGGAGGAAGCCCTGCGCGAGGGCGGTGCCCGCCGCCCGGCGACGCCCCTGACGGGCCCGTCCGCGCTCACGGCGGCCGAGCGCCGGATCGCCGAACTCGCCGCGCAGAGCCACACGAACACCGAGATAGCCCAGCTCCTCCACCTGGCCCGTCGCACGGTGGAAACCCATCTGACCAGCACCTACCGCAAGCTCGGCATCCGCCGCAGGGCGGAACTGGGCGCGGCCCTCGCGACCTCCGCCGAGACCCGGTGACCGGCCACGCACCGACTGCACCGACTGAACCGAAGGGCGGGCGCCTGCGTAGGGAGAACCGGGACCATCCCCGCACGGCCACCGCACCCGAGGAGCACCCATGAGCAGCACCCCGCCCCTGCACGACTGGCTCGACTCGCGCCGGCCGCTCGTGCTGGGCCTGTTCCGCATCGTCCTCGGGCTGCTGTTCGCCAGTGAGGGAGCCGCCACGGTCTTCGGCGTCCTGGACCGCAAGGCGAGCCCGGTCGGCGACTGGCCCTTCTGGTACGCCGGAGTCATCGAGCTGACCTGCGGCGTCCTGGTTCTCCTCGGCGTCGCCACCCGCGGTGCCGCGTTCCTCAGCTCGGGCATCATGGCGTTCGCCTACTTCACAGAGCACCAGAAGGACGGCCTCTTCCCCCTCCAGAACGGCGGCCTCGCCCCCGTCCTGTTCTGCTGGGGCTTCCTCCTGCTGGTCTTCGCCGGCCCCGGCGCCCTGTCCCTGGCGGGCCCGACCCGCCGCGGGACCGGCTCCCGCACCGGCTCCGACCGGCTCACCGAGCCGTCCCGCTGACCCCGGCCCGAGGAGGCACCCGATGGGCGCTCGTTCCTTCATGCTCGCGACCCGCGTACCGATGGCGCGCGACGGCTTCGAGGAGTGGCTCCGCACACCCCTGCCGGGCCTCGGCGTCATCGAGAACCCGGCCGCGATGTACACGGGGTGGGCCGCCGACGGCGCCCGCCCGGACTGGGACCTCACCGCGATCGCCGCTCACCTTCCGGAGGCGGCGGCCGCTGTCCGCGCCGAACGGGAGAAGACGCCGGCGCACCTGCTCGCGCCCCGCGCCGCCCAGGGCCTCACCCTGCTCCGCCACCGCGACGACGCGCTGGAGGCGTACCTGTACGACTACCACGGCGACGAGAGCGCCACCCACACCGCGCTGCTGATGCTGGCCGGCGCGGGCCGCTTCGCCCACCCCGGCACCGAGACCCCGGTCCTGTACTGGGGCGGCGACGTCCACCCCGGCCTGCCCCTGCGCGGCGACCCGCCCCTCGCGGTCCTGCTCGTCGGCCCAGCCCGGTCCCGGTTCGTCGCCACGCACCCGCTCGACACCCTGATCGCGGATCTGACACCCGTCGAGACGGACTTCCTCACGGCGGCCGAGCACATGGACGAGGCCGGGGCCGAATCCGAGGACGGCCGGCCCGGCCACGCACCGGACCTCCTCGACCCGGACCTCCTCGACCCGGACCTCCTCGACCCGGCGCTCCGCCCGGCTCTGCGCCCGGACAGCCGCCCGTAGGCCGAGCAGCCGGGCGGCCCGCTCAGCACTCGATGATGTTCACCGCCAGCCCGCCCCGCGCCGTCTCCTTGTACTTGACGCTCATGTCGGCGCCGGTGTCCTTCATGGTCTTGATGACCTTGTCCAGGGACACCTTGTGGGTGCCGTCGCCGCGCATGGCCATGCGGGCGGCGGTGACGGCCTTCACCGCCGCCATGCCGTTGCGTTCGATGCACGGGATCTGGACGAGGCCGCCGACGGGGTCGCAGGTGAGGCCGAGGTTGTGCTCCATGCCGATCTCGGCCGCGTTCTCCACCTGTTCGGGGGAGCCGCCCAGCACCTCCGCCAGCGCTCCGGCCGCCATGGAGCAGGCGGAGCCGACCTCGCCCTGGCAGCCGACCTCGGCGCCGGAGATGGAGGCGTTCTCCTTGAAGAGCAGACCGATCGCGCCGGCGGCCAGCAGGAACCGCACCACGCCGTCCTCGTCGGCGCCCGGCACGAAGTTGATGTAGTAGTGCAGGACGGCGGGGATGATGCCGGCCGCGCCGTTCGTCGGGGCCGTCACGACCCGGCCGCCGGCCGCGTTCTCCTCGTTCACGGCCATCGCGTAGAGCGTGATCCACTCCATGGAGCGGGCCAGCGGGTCGCCCTCCGCCCGGAGCTGACGGGCCGACATGGACGCGCGGCGGCGCACCTTCAGACCGCCGGGCAGGATGCCCTCGCGGGACATGCCGCGCGAGACGCACGCCTGCATGACCCCCCAGATGTCGAGGAGTCCGGAGCGGATCTCGTCCTCGGTGCGCCAGGCCCGCTCGTTCTCCAGCATCAGCGCGGAGATCGACAGACCCGTCTCCTTCGCCACCCGGAGCAGCTCGTCGCCCGTGCGGAAGGGGTACTTGAGAGGGGTGTCGTCGAGCTTGATGCGGTCCGCGCCGACGGCGTCCTCGTCGACCACGAAGCCGCCGCCGACGGAGTAGTACGTCTTCGACAGCACCTCCGCGCCCGCGGCGTCACGGGCCCATATGGTCATGCCGTTGGCGTGGTACGGCAGTGCCTTGCGACGGTGCAGGACCAGGTCCTTGTCGAAGGAGAAGGGGATCTCGTGGTCGTCGAGGAGGCGGATGCGCCCCGACGTCCTGATCGCCTCCACGCGGTCGTCGGCCGACTCCACGTCGACGGTCCGCGGGGAGGCGCCCTCCAGGCCGAGCAGCACCGCCTTGGGGGTGCCGTGGCCGTGGCCGGTCGCGCCCAGCGAGCCGTACAGCTCGACGCGGACCGAGGCCACGTCGGAGAGCAGCTCCTCGTTGCGCAGCCGGCGGGCGAACATCCGGGCTGCGCGCATCGGGCCGACCGTGTGGGAGCTGGACGGGCCGATGCCGATCGAGAACAGGTCGAAGACCGAGATGGCCACGGTGACTCCTCAGAACGGGGGAGGGCGGTGCGGGGAACGGGGTACCGCGCTCACTCCCCAGTGTGCGCGGTACCCCGGAAACTGCGGGGTGTGGTCCGGTGAAGCCCGGGGTCACTCACCCAGCGTCGGGTACAGCGGGTGCTTGTCGGCGAGGGCCTTGACCCGGGCCTTGAGGGCTTCGGTGTCGTAGGAGGGCTTGAGGGCCTCGGCGATGACGTCGGCGACCTCGGTGAAGTCCTCGGCGGTGAAGCCGCGGGTGGCCAGGGCCGGGGTGCCGATCCGCAGGCCGGAGGTCACCATCGGCGGACGCGGGTCGTTGGGAACCGCGTTGCGGTTGACGGTGATGCCGACCTCGTGGAGACGGTCCTCGGCCTGCTGCCCGTCCAGCTCGGAGTGGCGCAGGTCGACCAGGATCAGGTGCACGTCCGTGCCCCCGGACAGCACGTCGACACCGGCTGCGCGGGCGTCGGGGGCCGTCAGCCGCGCGGCGAGGATCTGCGCGCCCTCGACCGTGCGCCGCTGGCGCTCCTTGAACTCCTCGCTCGCGGCGACCTTGAAGGAGACCGCCTTGGCCGCGATCACGTGCTCCAGCGGACCGCCCTGGAAGCCGGGGAAGACGGAGGAGTTGAGCTTCTTGGCGAACTCCTTGCTGCGGGCGAGGATGATGCCGCCGCGCGGGCCGCCGAGCGTCTTGTGGGTCGTGGAGGTGACCACGTCGGCGTACTCGACCGGGTTGGGGTGCAGCCCGGCCGCCACCAGACCCGCGAAGTGCGCCATGTCCACCCACAGCAGCGCGCCGGTCTCGTCCGCGATCCGGCGGAACGCGGCGAAGTCCAGCTGCCGCGGATACGCCGACCACCCCGCGATGATCACCTTCGGGCGGTGCTCCTTGGCCAGCCGCTCGACCTCGTCCATGTCGACCAGGCCCGAGTCGTCCACGTGGTAGGCGACCACGTTGAACTGCTTGCCGGAGAAGTTCAGGCGCATGCCGTGGGTGAGGTGGCCGCCGTGGGCCAGGTCCAGGCCGAGGATGGTGTCGCCGGGCTGGGCGAGCGCGAACAGGGCGGCCTGGTTGGCGGAGGCACCCGAGTGCGGCTGGACGTTGGCGTACTCGGCGCCGAACAGCTCCTTCAGCCGGTCGATCGCGATCTGCTCGGTGACGTCGACGTGCTCGCAGCCGCCGTAGTAGCGGCGGCCCGGGTAGCCCTCGGCGTACTTGTTGGTCAGGACCGTGCCCTGCGCCTCCATGACCGCGAGGGGGGCGAAGTTCTCGGAGGCGATCATCTCCAGGGTGGACTGCTGGCGGTGCAGCTCGGCGTCGACGGCGGCCGCGACCTCGGGGTCCAGCTCGTGCAGGGGGGTGTTCAGAAGCGACATACGGGGGACCTCGTCTTCTCAGCCGGCGGTGTGGGCGGCGTACTCGTCGGCGGAGAGCAGGTCGTCCGGCTCGCCCGCGACGCGTACCTTGAACAGCCATCCGCCCTCGAACGGGGCGGTGTTCACCAGCGACGGGTCGTTGACGACGTCCTCGTTGATCTCGGTGATCTCACCGGAGACCGGCGAGTACAGGTCGCTCACCGACTTCGTGGACTCCAGTTCGCCGCAGGTCTCGCCCGCTTCGACCGTGGAGCCCACGTCGGGGAGCTGGGCGTAGACGACATCGCCGAGCGCGTTCGCCGCGAACTCCGTGATGCCGACCGTCGAGACGCCGTCCTCGGCGACCGACAGCCACTCGTGCTCCTTGCTGTAACGCAGCTGCTGGGGGTTGCTCATGGCCTGAATTCTCCTGTACGCGGGGGAGTGATGGTGAAGGGGGGACTGCTGAAACCGCTGTTGAACAGCGCGGATGTGCCCAGGGTCACGCTCGGGGTCCGCACGACGCCGCTTCCGAACGACTCCGTATCCGACCACGCGAACCGCCCCGGCCGCACGACCACGGCCGCGCGGCTACGAAGGTGTCACTTCCGCCGCGAGTAGAACGGCAGGGCCACGACCTCGTACGGCTCGTGGCTGCCGCGGATGTCCACGGCGACCCCGGTGGTGCCCGGGGCGGCGTACACGGCGTCGACGTACGCCATCGCGATCGGCTTGCCCAGCGTGGGGGAGGGGGCGCCGGAGGTGACCTCGCCGATCACCTTGCCCCCCTCGGCGACGACGGGGTATCCGGCGCGGGGGACCCGGCGGCCCTCGGCGATCAGGCCGACGAGGACCGGCGGCTCGTGGTGGGCGTGCTCGGCGGCCTCGCGCAGGGCCGCGCGGCCCACGAAGTCGCCCTCCTTGCCGAACTTCACGACCCGGCCGAGCCCGGCGTCGAACGGCGTCAGTTCGGTGGACAGCTCGTGCCCGTACAGCGGCATGCCCGCCTCCAGGCGGAGCGTGTCCCGGCAGGACAGGCCGCAGGGGACCAGGCCGGCGCCCTCGCCCGCCTTGGTCAGCGCCTGCCACAGCTCGACGGCGTGCTCGGGCTTCACGAACAGCTCGAAGCCGTCCTCGCCGGTGTACCCGGTGCGCGCGATCAGCGCCGGGACACCTGCGACCGTGCCCGGCAGTCCCGCGTAGTACTTCAGACCGTCGAGGTCGGCGTCGGTGAGGGCGGCCAGGATGCCGGGCGACTCGGGGCCCTGGACGGCGAGCAGCGCGTACGCGTCCCGGTCGTCCCGCACCTCGGCGTCGAAACCGGCGGCGCGCTCGACGAGCGCGTCCAGCACCACCTGGGCGTTGGAGGCGTTCGCGACGACGAGGTACTCCGTGTCCGCGAGCCGGTAGACGATCAGGTCGTCGAGGATGCCGCCGTCCTCGCGGCAGATCATGGTGTAGCGGGCGCGGCCGGGCTTCACCCCGCCGATGTCGCCGACCAGCGCGTGGTCGAGCAGCGCGGCGGCCCCCGGCCCGAGGACGGTGATCTCGCCCATGTGGGAGAGGTCGAAGAGGCCGGCCCTCGTGCGGACGGCGAGGTGCTCGTCACGCTCGGAGCCGTAACGCAGGGGCATGTCCCAGCCTGCGAAGTCGGTCATCGTCGCACCGAGCGAGCGATGCAGGGCATCGAGCGCGGTACGGCGCGATCCAGCGGTGGGGCTACTGCTCATCGGATTGCTCCCGGGGCATGACAGGCGAGGACGATCCTCCCCATCTGTCATCGGAACCTGAGAGGTTCACCGCGACCGTACGTACCGGTGATCGTGACGTACCGGTGATCGTGGTTTGCACCTTGGGTGGAGCCGTCCTCCTCGGAGGGAGGCGCGGCCCGCTTTTCAGATGTGCCTCGCCCGCGCGGTATCTGGGCCTGAGAGATTCAAGGGAGGGACTTGCTCCTTCGGCGCCCCAGCGAGACTGCTGGGAGCTCTCCCGCGCGGATTCAAGCGGCCGGTATGCAGTTGGCGCGCACATCATTGCACGCATCGACGCGGCGCGGCAGGGGGACCTTCACTGGTGAGGGCGGCGAGCGGGAGCGGACACACCGGTTCGTAGCACTCTTGTGGCAGGACGAGGACTGAACCAGGAGGGATCGGGCATTACCTTCTCTTTACAGTCTGTGGGGATGGGACTCCATACCCCTGGGGAGGACGATCACGGTGAACAGGACCACGGCGTACGCGACGACCTCGGGCATCGCCGCCATGCCCGAGCAGCCCGTCGCACCGGCCGGTGAGGCGTGCGGCCCGTTCCCGAGGGCGGTCGTCCGCGACCTCAGGGAGCGTGCCGGGCGCAGCCCGCACGGACTGTCCTTCGGACCGCACGACCTGGTGGTGGTGACCGGGCTCCCGGGCAGCGGCAAGTCGACGCTGATGCGGCGGAGCGTGCCGGGCGTGCGGATCGACTCCCAGGACACCCGCGACCGCTTCGACGCGCGCCTGGCCCGCCACCTGCCGTACGCGGCCTACCGGCCCTTCGTGCGCCTCGCGCACTACGCGGGACTGCGGCGCGCCCTCCGCTCGGGGGAGGGCGTCGTCGTGCACGACTGCGGGGCCCAGGCGTGGGTGCGCAGCTGGCTCGCGCGGGAGGCCGTACGGCGGGGCGGCACCCTGCATCTGCTGCTGCTCGACGTGACCGCGGACGAGGCGCGGGACGGGCAGCGGGAGCGGGGCCGGGGGGTCTCGCGGTACGCGTTCGCCCGGCACCGCGGCGCCATGACCAGACTGCTGCGGGCGGTGGAGAAGGGACGGCTGCCGCAGGGGTGCGGGGCGGCGGTGCTGATCGACCGGGCGGCGGCGGACGTGCTGAAGCGGATCGACTTCACCGGGTAGCGGGGGGTTCCCGAAGGGCGCGCCCGCGGCCCGGAAGCAATTAAGGTGCAGGGACAACAGCATCACGGAGCAAAGCGGTAGGCAGCAGATGGACTTCCCGGCGGACTTTCCGGCACAGGCGCATCCCCACGGGCACGGCGGGTGGCCCGGCAACGAGCTGGAGGAGGTGCTGTCCGCGTCGCTCGGCGTGCCCCAGGCCGGGGCGCGGATCGTGGAGGTGCTGGCCCGCAGTTTCGTCTGGGTGCCGCTCCCGGAGGGCGGCGGCCCGAGCAGCGGTCAGCTCGACCTGCCCACGATGGAGTTCGACGGCCAGGCGTACGTGCCGGTCTTCACGTCCGAGGAGCAGTTCCGCCAGGTCGTCGGGAACCACATGTCGTTCACGATCGCCCCGGCGGTCGAGTTCGCGCGCGGCCTGCCTCCGCAGATCGGCCTCGCCCTCAACCCGGACGGTGTCGTGGGCATGCCGTTGCCGCCGCCCGCGGTGGCCGAGCTGTGCCGGGCCGGACGGACCCCGCTGGACGGCTCGGCGAACGGGGCCCGCGTCCGGCTGTTCGAGCCGGACTGGCAGGACGACCCCGTGGACTTCCTCGCGGCCGCCTCGGCGGAGTTCGCCACGACCGGGGTGGTCCTCTCCGCCCGCCGCTGCCTCGCCACCATCGAGACCGCCGACCCCGTCATGTTCATCGGCGTCGAACTGACCTCCTGGGAGGCCGACCGGGGTCTCCCGCTCGCCGCCCTCGGCCGGGTCCTCGCCAAGGCCCCCGTCCCCTGGCCGGTCAACATGGTCTTCCTGGACGTCGCCCAGGACCCGGTGGGCGACTGGCTCCGCGAGAAGGTACGGCCCTTCTACCAACAGGGGTACTGACCGACGCGCCCCGGAAGGGCGTGGGGCTGTTCCGATCCGCGGCTCCGCCGCGGGGCCCGACCAGCCACGACGCGCCCGCGCCCCGCGAGGTACGGCAACGCCCGAGCCCTGACCGGCTCAACCGGCGCACCACCTAAGCTGTCTCCTATAACCAGGGTCCAACACGAAGGACGGCCAACGTGAGCGGCAGCATCGCCACCGGGCAGGTCGAGCACATGCTGCGGCAGGTGACGCCCGGGCGTTACGACGCCTACGAGGCGCTGCTGCGTGCCCTCGCCACCCCGTCCTCCGGCCAGATCTGGATGCTGCTCTGGCACGGCCAGGGCGGCTCCCCGGACGCCCAGTACGGGAACATGGAGGTCGACGGGTTCAACTACGCCCCGTGCGTGACCTCCGCCCAGGAGCTCTCCGCCAGTGGCTGGAACCGCAGTTACGAGGTCGTCGACGGCCTCGACGTGGCCCGCACGCTCTACCCCGACCACTACGGCCTCTGGCTGAACCCGCACGCGCCGGGCGGCGGCGTCGGCATCCCCTGGCTCGATCTGCGCCGGATCGCCACCGGCCTGGAGCGGCAGCCCGCCGGCCCGCTCCGGCTGTCCGAGCCGGCCATCGAGATCCCCCAGTTCTACGGCCTGCTGACCCAGAACGCGCACCGCACCCCCGCCGTGCGCTCGCTGCGCCGCGCCTGGGTGCAGCCGGCGCTCGGCGCGCCGTACCTGGCCATCGGCCTCGACGTGTACGACACCTCGCCGCCGGCCGTGGACTCGGTGCGCGCGATGATGCAGCAGTCCATCGGCGCCGTCCCGGACGGGCTGCCCGTCTCCACGGTCGCGATGTCCGACGAGTACGACCCGGTCGCCATGTGGCTGCGGGCCGGCGCCCGGCCGTTCTACGACCGCGAGGCCCACGCGGCCCCGGCGCAGGCCCCGGCGGCGGGCGGGTACGGGTACCCGAGCCGGTACTGAGCCGCCCCGCCGGCGTCCTCCCCGCCCCCACCGCTCAACAGAGCGTCACGTCCGGATAGCGGAACCGCGCTGGCCACATCACGGTTGCGCATACTTTCGCCGTCGGGTCTGGTGCCTGATCGCGCGGCCGTTGAAGACTCCCCCAGAGCGATGGGGGGATGCGGCGAACGCGCTGTTCATACGGTGAAGTTCTCCGCCCGCCCCTCCCTCGTACTCAGCAGTAGTCACAGAGCAGGCGAGACAGCAGTGGTGACGGACCGCACCGCAGACCCGGGCGGCCGCCAGGCACAGTCGGCAACCACCGGCACGGGCAAGCACGAGGGACGATGACCGCACCCATTGAGACGACCGGATCGCAGGCCGAGGCGCAGCCCGAAGCCGTGCTGGAAGGTGTCGAGGCCAAGAAGATCGAGGGCCGTTCGCTCGGCCAGATCGCCTGGACCCGCTTCAAGCGCGACAAGGTGGCCGTCGCCGGCGGTCTCATCGTCGTCCTGCTGATCCTGATCGCGGCCCTCTCCCGGCCGCTGCAGTCGATGCTGGGGCTCGACCCCAACACCTTCAACCAGGATCTCATCGACGCCAACACCTCCCTGCCCAAGGGCGACTTCGGCGGGATGAGCTGGGACCACCCTCTCGGGGTCGATCCCAAGTTCGGCCGGGACATCCTCGCCCGCATCCTGGAGGGCTCCTGGGTCTCCCTGGTCGTGGCCTTCGGCGCGACGATCCTGTCCAACGCCATCGGCGTGGTGCTGGGCCTGGTCGCCGGCTACTACGGCGGCCGGGTCGACACGATCGTCAGCCGGCTGATGGACACCTTCCTGGCGTTCCCGCTGCTGCTCTTCGCGATCGCCATCTCCGCGACGCTCCAGGGCGGCGCCTTCGGCCTCAAGGGCCTGCCGCTGCACATCTCGGTGCTGATCTTCGTGATCGGTTTCTTCAACTGGCCGTACATGGGACGCATCGTGCGCGGTCAGACCCTGGCGCTGCGGGAGCGCGAGTTCATCGACGCCTCGCGCGGGATGGGCGCCGGCGGCCCGTACGTCCTGTTCAAGGAGCTGCTGCCCAACCTCGTCGCGCCGATCATCGTCTACTCGACGCTGCTCATCCCGACCAACATCATCTTCGAGGCGTCGCTCAGCTTCCTCGGTGTCGGGATCCAGCCGCCGCAGGCCTCCTGGGGCGGAATGCTCAACGACGCGGTCGACTACTTCCAGGTCGACCCGCAGTACATGATCGTTCCCGGCCTCGCGATCTTCATCACGGTGCTGGCCTTCAACCTCCTCGGTGACGGCCTCCGGGACGCCCTCGACCCCCGCAGCCGCTGACGTCTGCGCCCGCGGCCCGGTTGTGGCCCGAAGTCCCACACAACTGTCCAACTACGAAGGAGAAACCGACCATCATGCGAAGGTCAGCAATGGCCGCGGTCGCGGTTGCGAGCGCCGCCGGACTGCTTCTGTCCGCGTGCAGCAAGGCGGACGACGGCACGGATGACGCCCCCAAGGGAGCCGGCGCCAACGCCGCGACCAAGGGTGTCGTGAACGAGTCCACGGCGAAGGGCGGCACGCTCACCTACGCCAGCTCCGACGCCCCCGAGTCCCTCGACCCGGGCAACATGTACTACGCGTACGGCTTCAACTTCAGCCGCCTCTACGCGCGTCCGCTGATGACGTTCAAGCCCGGCGCGGGCGAGGCGGGCAACGAGCTGGTCCCGGACCTGGCCGAGAGCGCGGGCACGCCGAGCGACGGCGGCAAGACCTGGACGTACAAGATCCGCCAGGGCGTCAAGTTCGAGGACGGCACCCCGGTCACCTCCAAGGACGTCAAGTACGCGGTGGAGCGCTCGAACTTCGCGCGTGACGTGCTCTCCTCGGGCCCCAACTACTTCCAGCAGCTGCTGGCCGGCGGGGACAAGTACAAGGGCCCGTACAAGGACAAGAAGGCGGCGGGCATCTCGTCCCTGGAGACGCCGGACGACAACACCATCGTCTTCAAGCTCAACAAGCCCTTCGCCGACTTCGACTACCTGGCGAGCATGCCGCAGACGGCTCCGGTGCCGAGGGCCAAGGACACCGGCGTCGACTACACCAAGAAGGTCGTCTCCACCGGCTCGTACAAGTTCGAGAAGTACGACGAGGGCAAGCAGATCGTCCTGGTCCGCAACCCCGAGTGGGACGCCAAGACGGACCCGCTGCGCAAGCAGTACCCGGAAAAGATCGTGGTGAACCTGAAGGTCAACAAGGCCACCATCGACAAGGACGTCATGTCCGGCGACACCATGATCGACATCCAGGGCACCGGTGTCGACGCCCAGACCCAGGCCCAGATCCTCAAGGACAAGGACCAGCTGGCCAACACGGACAACGCGCTCGGCGGCCGTCTCGTCTACACGGCGATCAACACCAAGGTGGCGCCGTTCGACAACGTCGAGTGCCGCAAGGCCGTCGAGTACGCGATCGACAAGACCGCCGTGCAGACCGCCATGGGCGGCCCGATCCGCGGTGACATCGCCACCACCGTCCTGCCCACCGACGTCTCGGGCTACGAGAAGGCCGACACGTACGCCACCCCGGACAACAAGGGTGACGTCGCCAAGGCCAAGGAGCACCTGAAGGCCTGCGGCAAGGAGGGCGGCTTCAAGACCTCCATCTCGGCCCGTACCGACCGTCAGGGCGAGGTCGACGCGGCCACCGCGATCGTCGAGGCGCTGAAGAAGGTCGGCATCGAGGCCGACATCAAGCAGTACCCGTCGGGCAAGTACTTCTCGGACTACGCGGGTGTGCCGAAGTTCAACAAGAAGAACAACATCGGCCTCATCATGATGCAGTGGGGCGCCGACTGGCCCACCGGCTACGGCTTCCTGCAGCAGATCGTGCACGGCAAGGCCATCGGCCAGGCCGGTAACACCAACCTGTCCGAGCTGGACGACCCCAAGGTCAACAAGCTGCTGGACGACGCGATCGGCAACACCGACGAGGCCGCCCGCACCGCCGCGTACACCGAGGTCGACAAGCTGGTCATGGAGCAGGCCGCCATCGTGCCGCTGACCTACTTCAAGGTCCTGCTGTACCGCTCGCCGTACGCCACCAACCTGGTGTCGTCCTCGGCCTTCAGCGGTCAGTACGACTACCTCAACATCGGTGTCAAGGAAAAGAAGTAGCCCCGGAAGGCAGGTGAAGGCATTGGCGCCCGCGGGTGAGCACACCCGCGGGCGCCGGCGCCGGTCCTCGTGATCTCGTACATCATCCGCCGGACGATCGCGGCGGTGATCCTGCTGCTCGTCGTCACCGCGGTCACCTTCGGCATCTTCTTCATCCTGCCGAAGCTCGCCGGACAGACTGCCGACCAACTGGCACAGCAGTACATCGGCAAGAATCCCTCGCCCTCGGACATCGAGGCGGTCAAGCGGAACCTCGGCCTGGACCAGCCGGTCTACGAGCAGTACTGGAACTTCGTCAAGGGCATTGTCTCCGGTGCCACGTACGACCTGGGGCCCTCCACCGTCCGCTGTGACGCCCCCTGCTTCGGCTACTCCTTCAAGGACCACCTGGAGGTCTGGCCGCAGCTCACCGGCCGGCTGCCGGTGACCATCTCCCTCGCCTCCGGCGCCGCCGTGCTGTGGCTGCTGGGCGGCATCATCGCCGGTGTCATCTCGGCCCTGAAGCCGGGCTCGTTCTTCGACCGCGCCGCCATGGGCGTCGCGCTCGCGGGCGTCTCCCTGCCCATGTTCTTCACCGGCCAGCTCGCCCTGCTGCTGTTCAGCTACCAGCTGGAGATCTTCGGCCGGACGTACGTCCCCTTCACCGAGAACCCCTCGCAGTGGGCCAACACCCTCTTCCTGCCGTGGTGCTCGCTCGCCCTCCTCTATTCGGCCATCTACGCCCGGCTCACCCGCTCGGGCATGCTGGAGACGATGAACGAGGACTACATCCGCACCGCCCGGGCCAAGGGCCTGCGCGAGCGCAACGTGGTCGTGAAGCACGGTCTGCGTGCCGCGCTGACCCCGCTGGTGACGGTCTTCGGCATGGACGTCGGCCTGCTCCTCGGTGGCGCCCTCATCACCGAGACCGTGTTCTCCCTGCACGGCATCGGCGAGTACGCGGTCCAGTCGATCAGCGCCAACGACCTGCCCCCGATCCTCGGGGTGACCCTGCTCGCGGCGTTCTTCGTCGTCTTCATGAACCTTGTGGTGGACCTGCTGTACGCCACGATCGACCCGCGGGTGAGGCTCTCGTGACCGAACTGTCCAAGACCGGGGCCGCCGTCGGCGAGCCCGCACGCGCCGGGGACGCCCCCGAGGCGTTCCTCGAAGTACGCGACCTCAAGGTGCACTTCCCCACCGACGACGGCGTGGTCAAGTCCGTCGACGGCCTCTCCTTCCAGCTGGAGAAGGGCAAGACCCTCGGCATCGTGGGCGAGTCCGGCTCCGGCAAGTCGGTGACCTCACTGGCGATCATGGGCCTGCACCGGCTCGGCGCGCGCGGCAAGAACGTGCGGATGTCCGGCGAGATCTGGCTCGACGGCAAGGAACTCGTCGGGGCGAGCCCCGACGAGGTGCGCCGGCTGCGCGGCCGCGACATGGCGATGATCTTCCAGGACCCGCTGTCCGCGATGCACCCGTACTACAAGGTCGGCAGCCAGATCGTCGAGGCGTACCGGGTCCACC
The DNA here is from genome assembly GCF_029167005.1 of Streptomyces sp. VNUA24. Taxonomy (NCBI): domain Bacteria; kingdom Bacillati; phylum Actinomycetota; class Actinomycetes; order Kitasatosporales; family Streptomycetaceae; genus Streptomyces; species Streptomyces sp. VNUA24. Next base: position 3,850,532 of record NZ_CP119143.1, on the reverse strand, counting down.
ACGACGTCAGCAAGAAGGTCGCCCGCAAGCGCGCGATCGAACTGCTCGACCGCGTCGGCATCCCGGAGCCCCACAAGCGCGTCGACGGCTACCCGCACGAGTTCTCCGGCGGTATGCGCCAGCGCGCCATGATCGCCATGGCCCTGGTCAACAACCCCGAACTGCTGATCGCCGACGAGCCCACGACCGCCCTGGACGTCACCGTCCAGGCGCAGATCCTGGACCTCATCCGCGACCTGCAGAAGGAGTTCGGCTCCGCGGTCATCATCATCACGCACGACCTCGGGGTGGTCGCCGAGATCGCCGACGACATCCTCGTGATGTACGGCGGCCGCTGTGTGGAGCGCGGCCCGGTCGACGACATCTTCCACCAGCCGCAGCACCCCTACACCTGGGGCCTGCTCGGTTCGATGCCGCGCATCGACCGCGCCCAGACCGACCGGCTCATCCCGGTCAAGGGCCAGCCGCCGAGCCTCATCAACGTGCCCTCGGGCTGCGCCTTCAACCCGCGCTGCCCCTACGCGGACGTCCCCAAGGACAACATCACCCGCACCGAGCGCCCCGAGCTGCGCGAGGTCGGCGGCCGGCACTTCACCGCCTGCCACCTGTCGCAGGAGGACCGTACGCGGATCTGGACCGAAGAGATTGCGCCGAAGCTGTGAGCGAGACTGAGACCCGGGCCGCCGTGCCGGCCCCGCGCGCCGACTCCGACGAGAAGCCACTGCTCAGGGTCGAGGGCCTGGTCAAGCACTTCCCCATCAAGAAGGGCCTGCTCCAGCGGCAGGTCGGGGCGGTCAAGGCCGTCGACGGCATCGACTTCGAGGTGCGCCGGGGCGAGACCCTCGGCGTCGTCGGCGAGTCCGGCTGCGGCAAGTCGACCATGGGCCGGCTCATCACCCGCCTGCTGGAGCCCTCCGGCGGCAAGGTCGAGTTCGACGGCACCGACATCACGCATCTCAAGACCGCCGGGATGCGCCCGCTGCGCCGCGACGTCCAGATGATCTTCCAGGACCCGTACGGCTCGCTGAACCCCCGGCACACCATCGGCACCATCGTCTCGGCGCCGTTCAAGCTCCAGGGCGTCGAGCCCGAGGGCGGGGTGAAGAAGGAGGTCCAGCGCCTCCTGGAGCTGGTGGGCCTGAGCCCCGAGCACTACAACCGGTACCCGCACGAGTTCTCCGGCGGCCAGCGCCAGCGCATCGGCATCGCCCGCGCGCTCGCCCTCAAGCCCCGGATGGTCGTCGCGGACGAGCCGGTCTCCGCGCTCGACGTGTCGATCCAGGCCCAGGTCGTCAACCTGATGGACGACCTCCAGGACGAGCTGGGCCTGACGTACGTGATCATCGCGCACGACCTCTCGGTGGTCCGCCACGTCTCCGACCGCATCGCCGTGATGTACCTCGGCAAGATCGTGGAGCTGGCCGACCGGGACTCCCTGTACACGGCGCCGATGCACCCGTACACCAAGGCGCTGCTGTCGGCCGTGCCGATCCCGGACCCGTCGCGCCGGGGTGCCAAGAGCGAGCGCATCCTGCTCAAGGGCGACGTGCCCTCGCCGATCGCGCCGCCGAGCGGCTGCCGCTTCCACACCCGGTGCTGGAAGGCCACGCAGGTCTGCACGACCACCGAGCCGCCGCTGGCCGAGCTGAGGCCGGGGCAGCGGGTCGCCTGCCACCACCCCGAGAACTTCGAGGACCAGCAGCCGCAGGACGTCGTCCTGCTGACGGCCGCGAAGGAGGCGGCCGAGCTGGTACCGGACACGGTGAAGCAGACGGAGGCGCCGCCCGCGGAGCCCGAGCCGCTGGCGGCGGCCGAGCCGCCCGCCGCGACGGAACCGCCCGCCGCGACGGAACCGCCCGCCGCGACCGAGGCTGCCGAGGAGCCCAAGGCCGCCGAGAAGCCCAAGGCCGCCAAGGAGACGGAGGCCGCCGAGGAGTCCGGCGGCGCCGACGACAAGTAAGCGAGAACGAGCTCCCGCCTTGCAATGTAAGGCGGGGGCTCGCTGCTGCGTCACAATATAGGGGTGTCTCCCTATCCGCTCGACCTGATCGGCATCTTCGTCTTCGCGATCTCCGGCGCGCTGCTGGCCGTCCGCAAGAACTTCGACGTCTTCGGCATCGCCGTCCTCGCCGAGGTGACCGCGCTCGGCGGCGGGCTCTTCCGCGACCTGGTCATCGGCGCCGTACCGCCGGCCGCCTTCACCGACCTCGGCTACTTCGTCACCCCGCTGCTCGCCGCCCTCCTCGTCTTCTTCCTGCACCCCCACGTGGAGCGCATCCAGGCCGGGGTCAACGTCTTCGACGCCGCCGGCCTCGGCCTGTTCTGCGTCGCGGGCACGGCGAAGGCGTACGACTACGGCCTCGGCCTGACCGCCTCCCTCGTCCTCGGCCTCGCCACGGCGGTCGGCGGCGGTGTGCTGCGGGACGTCCTCGCCAACGAGGTGCCCTCGCTGCTGCGCTGGGACCGCGATCTGTACGCCGTGCCCGCGATGGTCGGCGCCGGGATGGTCGTCCTGTGCATCAGCCAGGACGCCCTGACCCCGGTCACCTCGGCCCTCGCCGCGATCACGGCCTTCGTGCTGCGGCTGCTGGCGATGCGGTACCACTGGCGGGCGCCACGGGCCTGGAACCGGCGGTCGGCGGCGGTCGAGGAGGGGTGAGGGATAAAGCTACCGCTTAGTAATCACCTGTTGTACGGTTCACCCATGCCCGAAGCAGCTTCCGTACAGGCCACCGTCGGCGACAGTGAGTTCGACCGGGACACCGCGGTCACCCGACGCGCACCCGGCGTCTACGACATCGACCTCTCTGCCGGCTGGACCATCATCGGTGCCGTCAACGGCGGCTACCTCCTCGCCGTCCTCGGCCGCGCCCTCGCCGACGCGCTGCCGCACGGCGACCCCTTCACGATCTCCGCGCACTATCTGACCGCCTCCCAGCCGGGCCCGGCGGTCGTGCGCACGGACGTCGTCCGCACCGGCAGGACCCTGTCGACCGGCCAGGCGTCCCTCTTCCAGTACGACGACGCGGGCCGCGAGATCGAGCGGATACGGGTCCTCGCCTCCTACGGCGACCTCGACGCGCTCCCGGACGACGTCCGCACGACGGCGACGCCGCCCGCGATCCCGCCGGTCGAGCAGTGCTTCGGCCCGCAGGACGCGCCCGGCCCCGTCCCCGGCGGCTCCGCGATCACCGACCGGCTGTTCCTCAAGCTGGACCCCGCGACCCTCGGCTGGGCGCTCGGCGCGCCCTCGGGCAAGGGCGAGATGCGGTCCTGGTTCGGTCTGGCCGACGGCCGGGACGCCGACCCCTTCTCCCTGCTCCTCGCGGTGGACGCGCTGCCGCCGACCGCCTTCGAGATGGGCCTGAAGGGCTGGGTCCCGACGGTCGAGCTGACCGTCCACGTCCGGTGCCGCCCGGCGCCGGGCCCGCTCCGGGTCGCCATCACCACCCGCAACCTCGCCGGCGGCTTCCTGGAGGAGGACGCGGAGGTCTGGGACAGCGCGGACCGGCTGGTCGCACAGTCCCGGCAACTGGCCCGCGCGAGACTGTCGGACTGAGGCGGCCGGGCCGGCGCGTCGGGGAGGACTTTGCCGTTCGCACAGCGTCGGCACAGCGCGTACCCGAGGGAGCCCCAAGTCGCCTTGCTTCGATGCCGCTCACGAACTCCTCATCGTTCTGGAGCTACCTCTCATGAAGCACGCGCGTCTCGTCCCCGCCGTCGTCCTGCTGGCGGCCGCACCCCTCTTCCTGGTGGCGTGCGGCTCCGGCGACACCTCGTCGTCCACCTCGGGCAACGGCTCCTCGGGCGGGCAGACCTGCCAGGCCCCGTCGGGTGCTCCCTCCGGCCGGCCTACCGCGCAGGGGCAGGCCCCCTCCGGCGCCCCCTCGGGCGCTCCCTCGGACCGGCCTTCCGGTGCGCCGAGCGGAGGCCCCGGCGAGGGCGGTCCCCACGGTGGTCCCGGTGGGGGCTGCGGCGGGGAAGGCGGTCAGCCGGGCCAGGGCGGCCGGGCCCCGAGCGGGGCGCCCCGTCAGGAAGCGTCGGCCTCGGCCTCGGCGTCCAAGGACGGCTGACGACTGACGGCGACGGGACGGGACGGAGCGAGAAGCGGACGGACAGGGCGCCCCCGAGCACGGGGGCGCCCTCGTGGTGTCGCGGCGGCTCAGTCCAGCCAGTGACGGCAGCCGATGCTGATCAGCCGCATGCGGCGGCTCGCCAGCCGGGTCACCCGGACGCGCTCCTCCTCCGGAGCGTCCAGGGCCGCCAGGAACAGCGAGGCGGTCACCAGCATCTGATCGACGTACAGGCCCGCCAGCATCAGCCGGTCGTCGTCGGTCCACCCGGCCGTCTCCGGCCGTGTGGCCAGATCGTCGCGCACCTCCTCGGCGAACCGGGCCAGTTGCCCCTGGATGGCGTCCCGCACCGGCTGGACCCCGCTGTGCCGTTCGCGTGCGATGAACCTGACGTGTGCGGGGTACGCGTCCACATGGCGGGCGATCAGATCGACGGCGCGCTCGATGAGTTCGTCGCTGTCGCCCACCGCCGACATCAGATCCGCGACCACCGCGTGCAGACTGCCGAGCACCTCCTCGACCAGCGCGACACCGAGGTCCGCGGTCGACCGGAAGTGCCGGTAGAAGGCGGTGGGGGCGACGCCCACGGCCCGGGTGACCTCGCGCAGTCCGAGGCTGCTGAGGCTCTGCTCCTCCAGCAGGCCGAGCGCGGCGTCCATGAGCGCCTGCCGGGTCCGCTGCTTCTGGACCTGCCGGACGCCGAGAGTGTGACTCATGCCATGCAGTTAACAACTGTTCTCCGTAAATGAAAAGCCGGGCGGCGCGCTAGACTTGGGAGTCAGTGAACAGTTGTAACCACAATCGTTCACCCAAGCGTCACCGGACCGACCGGACCGACGAACCGAAACGAGAGGCGGGTCCCTCATGCTGTTCCTGGTCGCCGCACTGCTGCTGCTGGGTGTCGTCCTCGGCACCGTCGCCCATGTGCCGATGGCCGTCTCGTCCGCCCTGGCCGCCGGGATCGCCCTCTGGCTGGCAGTCTTCGCCTACCGCGAGCGCCACGCCCGCCGCGGCCGCGCCACCGACTGACCGGCCGGCACGTCCGACCGCCAGGCCCGCCGACCGCCCGCCATCGCCCCGCCGTTCACCGACCCGCCGTTCCCCGCGAACGACCGTCCCCCGAGAGCCCCGTAGGGAGCAGACCGACCATGCAGCTCACCGCCGCACGTCCGCAGACCGGAACCACCACCACCCGCACCCGTACCGGGGTCCGGGACGCCGACGGCATGGCCGTCGCCTCCTTCGTCCTCGGCCTCCTCGGGCTGCTCGTCCTCAACCTCTTCCTCGGTCCCATCGCCATCGTCCTGGCGGCCGTCGCCCTGAAGCGCGGCACGACGCGACGGGGCCGTGCCTTCCTCGGTCTCGGGCTGGGCGTCGCCGACCTGGTGGTCCTGGCCGCGCTGATGCAGAGCACCGACACGGTCTCCTGGAGCTTCTGAGGCGGAGCCGGGTGCCGCCCGGACCGAGAGCACCCCGAGGCCACCTGTACAGGGCCCCGTAGAATCGGCTCACCATGGCTTACCTCGACCACGCGGCGACCACCCCGATGCTCCCCGAGGCGGCAGAGGCCCTGACCGCCCAGCTGAGCGTCACCGGCAACGCCTCCTCGCTGCACGCCTCCGGCCGCCGAGCGCGGCGTACCGTCGAGGAGGCCCGCGAGACCCTCGCCGAGGCCCTCGGAGCCCGGCCGAGCGAGGTGGTCCTCACCTCCGGCGGAACCGAGGCCGACAACCTCGCCGTCAAGGGCCTGTACTGGGCCCGCCGCGCCGCCGACCCGGCCCGCACCCGGGTCCTCGCCAGCCCCGTCGAGCACCACGCGGTCCTCGACGCCGTCCACTGGCTCGGTGAACACGAGGGCGCCACCGTCGAGTACCTCCCCGTCGACGCGTACGGCAGGGTCCACCCGGACGCGCTGCGCGAGGCCGTCGCCCGCAACCCCGACGACGTGGCCCTCGCCACCGTCATGTGGGCCAACAACGAGATCGGCACGATCATGCCGGTCCGTGAACTCGCCGATGTGGCCCAGGAGTTCGGCGTCCCGCTGCACGCCGACGCGGTCCAGGCGTTCGGTCAGATCCCGGTCGACTTCGGCGCCTCCGGCCTCGCCGCCATGACCGTCTCCGGCCACAAGGTCGGCGGCCCGTACGGCATCGGCGCGCTGCTGCTGGGCCGTGAGTACAGCCCCGTCCCCGTCCTGCACGGCGGCGGCCAGGAGCGCCACGTCCGCTCCGGCACGCTCGACGTCCCGGCCGTCGCCTCCTTCGCGGTCGCCGGACGGCTCGCCGCCGAACAGCACGCGTGGTTCGCCCGGGAGATCGGCGCCCTGCGCGACGCCCTGGTCGAGGCGGTCCGTACGGCGGTGCCGGACGCCGTCCTGGGCGGTGACCCGGCGCCGGGGGGACGCCTCCCGGCCAACGCCCACTTCACCTTCCCCGGCTGCGAGGGCGACTCCCTGCTGCTGCTGCTCGACGCCCAGGGCATCGAGTGCTCCACGGGCTCCGCCTGCACCGCCGGGGTCGCCCAGCCGAGCCACGTCCTCCTCGCCACCGGCACCGACCCCGAGCTGGCCCGCGGCACCCTCCGCTTCTCCCTCGGCCACACCTCCACCGAGGCGGACGTCGAGGCGGTCGTCAAGGCCATCGGCCCGGTGGTGGAACGCGCCCGCAACGCGGGCCTGAGCTGAGCGGCGCCGGGCGCGCCACCGGTCGGCGCCGGGCGCGTCACGGCATCGGCCTGCGCCCGTCGCGTCAGGCGGAGGCCGACGCCTCGGCGGCCGCCGCCGCGCGGACCAGCTTCATGTAGCGGTCCCAGTCCCAGCCCTCACCGGGGTCGGTGTGGTCCGTCCCCGGCACCTCGACATGGCCGAGGATGTGCTCACGGTCGACGGGGATGTCGTACCGCGCGCAGATCCGGGCCGTCAGCCGCGCCGACGCCTCGTACATCTCCGCGGTGAAGTCCTCGGGCTTCTCCACGAAGCCCTCGTGCTCGATGCCGACACTGCGCTCGTTGTAGTCGCGGTTGCCCGCGTGGTAGGCCACGTCCAGCTCGCGGATCATCTGGGTGACACGGCCGTCCTTGCGGACGATGTAGTGCGCGGCCGCGCCGTGCGCCGGGTCCCGGAAGACCTTGACCGCGCTGGCGAAACTGCCCTGGGTGACATGGATGATCACCATGTCCACGCCGAAGTCGTCCGGCCGGTCCGCCAGCCGCCAGTTCGCGTCCGACGCCTCGATCCACTTCGCGCCCGCGTAGTCGACCTCGCCCGCCTTGCGCGGCTTCGAGACACCGGGCACCCGCCACCAGGCGCGCTTCAGCTCGTCCTGGGCCACCACGGCCGTACCGACGGCGGCCACGGCCGTGCCGATGAGCAGCGCCCGCCGCCCGACGCGCCGGCCCGTGTCCCCGCCCCCGGAGGCGCTCGCGCCGCCGCCCCCGGATCCGCTCTTCGAAGCCCTTCTCGTTCCCACGAGACCGTCAACGGATATCCGCGGGTTCCGGTTCCCGGCGCCCCGTACCCTGGAAGGGTTATGACTGAGATCTCGCAGCGCCCCCGCCCCCTCCGTGTCCTCGCCGCCATGTCCGGCGGGGTCGACTCCGCCGTGGCCGCCGCCCGCGCGGCGGAAGCCGGGCACGACGTGACGGGCGTCCACCTGGCGCTGTCCGCCAACCCGCAGTCGTTCCGGACCGGCGCGCGCGGCTGCTGCACGATCGAGGACTCCCGGGACGCCCGCCGCGCCGCCGACGTCATCGGCATCCCCTTCTACGTGTGGGACCTCGCCGAGCGCTTCCGCGAGGACGTCGTCGAGGACTTCGTCGCCGAGTACGAGGCCGGACGCACCCCGAACCCCTGCCTGCGCTGCAACGAGAAGATCAAGTTCGCGGCCCTGCTCGACAAGGCCCTCGCCCTGGGCTTCGACGCCGTCTGCACCGGCCACTACGCCCAGGTGCTCGTGCGCGAGGACGGCACCCGGGAGCTGCACCGCGCCTCCGACATGGCCAAGGACCAGTCGTACGTCCTCGGCGTGCTCGACGACCGGCAGCTCGCCCATGCGCTGTTCCCCCTCGGCGACACCGTGACGACGAAGGACGAGATCCGCGCCGAGGCCGAGCGCAGGGGGCTCGCCGTCGCCAAGAAGCCCGACTCCCACGACATCTGCTTCATCGCAGACGGCGACACCCAGGGCTTCCTCGCGAACCGCCTGGGCCGCTCCGAGGGCGACATCGTCGACGAGTCCGGCACCGTCCTCGGCACCCACGAGGGCGCGTACGGCTACACCATCGGCCAGCGCAAGGGCCTGCGCATCGGCACGCCCGCCCCCGACGGCAAGCCGCGCTACGTCCTCGACATCTCCCCGGTGAACAACACGGTGACGGTCGGCCCGGCGCCCTCCCTCGACGTCGAGGCCCTGACCGCGATCCGCCCCCGCTGGTGCGGCGCGGCCCCCACCGGCCCCGGCATCTACACCGCCCAGCTCCGCGCCCACGGCGGCGAGACCGAGGTCCGCGCGGAACTGGTTGACGGCACCCTGGAGGTCGCCTTCACGGAGCCGGTCCGCGGGGTGGCCCCCGGCCAGGCGATCGTGCTGTACGACGGCACGCGCGTCGTCGGCTCCGCGACGATCGCCTCGACCACGCGCGCGGGGGCGGCTGTTTCCTAGGGCCGCGACCACGATCGCCCCTCCCCGGGTAGCCGTCCCCGCGTCCGGGCCGCAGGCTGCTTGGTGAGCTTCGAGCTCTTCCAGGAGGCCCTGGCGGGCCGCAGGGGGACGTAGGAGGTCGCCATGACAGCCACAGATCCGGCAGGACAGACGGGCCCGCCCCGAGGCCCGTCCCCGGACCCGTCGCAGCACCCGGATCCGCCCCGGGACGCCCCTCGTGATCCGTCCCGGGAAGCGCCTCGCGGCCCCTCGCGGGAAGCGCCTCGTGATCCGTCGCACGACGGGTCCCGTGATCCGCTCCGGGACGCGTCACGCAACCGGCGGAGTCTCGGACACCGGATGCGGTACGCCCTGCGCCACCCCCGGCGTGTGCCCGCGCACGCCCGTCGGGTCGCGCGGGACACCTGGCTTCAGCTCAAGCACCGCGACCACATCTCCTACTACCGGGCCGTCATGGCCGCGGACACGTCACGCAGCCCCGAGGCGGCCGTCGGGCACAACCCGTCCGTCGAGAAGTGGGAACGCATCGGCCGGATGCAGTTCGACTACCTCCTGCGGCACGGTCTGGAGCCCGGGCACCGGATGCTGGAGATCGGCTGCGGGAACCTGCGGGCCGGGCGCCTGTTCATCGACCACCTGGACACCGGGAACTACTACGGCATCGACATCTCGCCGGCCATCCTCATGGAGGCCCAGCGCACCCTCGCGCGGGAGGGCCTGCAGTCCAAGCTCCCCCATCTCGCGCTCGTCGCCGACCTCACGTTCGCCTTCCTGCCCGCCGGCCACTTCGACGTCGTCCACGCGCACAGCGTGTTCTCCCACTCGCCGCCGCACGTCATCGAGCAGTGCCTCGCGCACGTCGGCCGCGTCCTCGCCCCCGGCGGGTACTTCGACTTCACCTTCGGCCGCACCGAAGGTGCCGAACACCAGGTGCTGCACGAGGACTTCTACTACCGCACCGAGACCCTCGTCGACCTGGCGCGCACCCACGGCCTGTCCGCCCGGCTGATGGACGACTGGGAGGACCTGCCGCACCGGCAGTCCAGGATCCGCGCGACGCTCGCCGCGGAAGCCGGCGGACGAGCGGACCCCGAGGGCGGCTCCGCCCCCTAACGTGGACCCATGAACATCTGCGTCTTCCTCTCCGCCGCCGACCTCGACGACCGCTACACCCGCCCCGCGAAGGAGTTCGCCACGCTCCTCGGCAAGGGCGGGCACACCCTGGTGTGGGGCGGCTCGGACGTCGGGCTGATGAAGGTGGTCGCCGACGGCGTGCAGGAGGCGGGCGGCAGGCTGCTGGGCGTCTCCGTCGAGTTCCTGGCGGCCAAGACGCGGCCGAACACGGACGAGATGGTGATCGCGCGGGACCTCGCCGAGCGGAAGCGGCTGCTCCTGGAGAAGGCCGACGCGGTCGTCGTCATGGTCGGCGGGACCGGCACGCTCGACGAGGCGACCGAGATCCTGGAGCTGAAGAAGCACGGCCACACCGAGATGCCGGTCGTCCTGCTCAACACCGCGGGCTTCTACGACGGCCTGAAGGAACAGTTCCGGCGGATGGAGGACGAGGGCTTCCTGCCCCGCCCGCTCACCGACCTGGTCTTCTTCGCCGAGGAGCCGGTCGGGGCGCTGGCGTACCTGGAGGAGAGCCGGGGCGTGGCCTGAGACGTTTCCCGTCCCGCTCCGGTGATGCGAGCATGACCGCATGGCTACTCATGTGATCACCGGGGCGGGTTCCGGCATCGGCGCGGTCGTCGCCCGACGGCTGCACGAGCGCGGGGACGACCTCGTGCTGCACGCGCGCGACGCCGGACGCGCGAAGGAACTGGCCGCGCAGTTCCCGGGGGCGAGGACGCTGGTCGCCGATCTGGCGGACCCGGACAAGATCTCCTGGGCCTTCTCCCACCAGAGCCTGCCGGACCGGGTGGACTCGCTGTTGCACATCGCGGGCGTGGTCGACCTCGGCCCGGTCGGCGAGCTGACCCCCAGGACCTGGCGCCACCAGCTCAACGTCAATCTCGTCGCCCCCGCCGAACTGACCCGCCACTTCCTGCCCCAGCTCCGGGCCGCCCGCGGCCATGTGCTCTTCGTCAACTCCGGCGCGGGACTGAACGCGCACGCGGACTGGTCGGCGTACGCCGCGTCCAAGCACGGGCTCAAGGCACTGGCGGACTCCCTGCGGTGGGAGGAGCACGGCAACGGGGTGCGGGTGACCACGGTCTACCCCGGGCGCACCGCCAGCCCCATGCAGGCGAAGGTGCACCAGCAGGAGGGCAAGGAGTACGACCCGTCCCGCTGGATCGCCCCCGAGTCGGTCGCCACGACGATCCTCATGGCGTTGGACCTGCCCCGCGACGCGGAGGTGAACGACCTGACGGTCCGCCCGGGAGCGTGAGGGCGCTGCCGGGTGGGGGCGTGGTCGGGTGCGGCTGCGTGGGGGCTGGTCGCGCAGTTCCCCGCGCCCCTGAAAAGCAGGGGCTGCGCCCCGTGCTTTTCGGGCCCGCAGGCCGGTTGACTTTCAGGCCCGCAGGGGCCTGATGTTTTAGGGGCGCGGGGAACTGCGCGAGAAGCCCCACGCACCCGCACCCGACCACGCACCCCCAAGGGAACCGTAGGCTTCGGGGCGTGAGCGAAGACATCAGTTTCGGGCCCGCCACCGGCGTGGGGTCCATGCCCGGCGGGGACGCCCGAGAAGCCGCCAAGACAGTCACCGGCACCTTCGAGTGGCCGGAGACAGGCATGGCACACCTCCCCGAACTCCCCGCCCGGGGCCCCGGCGCCGACATGATCGGCAGAACCGCGGGGATGCTGGTCGAGCTGTACGCGCGCGTGGAACCCAGCGGCTGGCGGCTCGGCGACCGCCCGGGCCGCGACACCCGCCGGGCCCGCTCGTGGCTGGGCGAGGACCTGGACGCCCTGGAGGAGTTCACCCAGGAGTACACCGGCCCGCTGAAGGTCCAGGCCGTCGGCCCCTGGACCCTCGCCGCCGCCCTGGAACTGAGGAACGGCGAGGTGGCCCTCTCCGACCCCGGCGCCTGCCGGGACCTCGCCGGCTCCCTCGCCGAGGGCCTGCGCCAGCACCTCGCCGAGCTCCGCCGACGCGCCCCGCGAGCCCAACTCGTCCTCCAGCTCGACGAACCCTCCCTCATCGCCGTCCTGCGCGGCCAGGTCAGGAGCGCCAGCGGCTACCGCACCCACCGCGCCGTCGACCGTCAACTCGTCGAGGCCACCCTGCGGAACGTCGTCGACGCGGCACAGGGCGCGGTGATCGTGCACTCGTGCGCCCCCGACGTCCCGTTCGCGCTCCTGCGCCGCGCGGGCGCCGCCGGGATCTCCTTCGACTTCTCGCTGCTCACCGAACGTGACGACGACGCGATCGGTGAAGCGGTCGAGGGCGGAACCAAGCTGCTGGCCGGTGTCGTGCCGACCACGGAGGGGGCATTGTCGGACCCTGCCGGTAGCGTCATGGGTGTCAGGACGCTGTGGCGCAGGCTGGGACTGCATCCGGGGCTTCTCGCGGACGCGGTCACACTCACTCCGGCGTGCGGGCTCGCGGGGGTCTCCCCGGCGTACGCGCGCGCGGCGCTCGCCCACTGCGTCAAGGCGGCGAGATCCCTCGCGGACAACCCAGAGTAACGGGAGGACGACACGGTGGCCGGCGACAAGGACGCACAGCCCACATCGGTACCCGCCGAGGCGGCGGTGCCCGCCGAGGCACGCGAGAAGCACGCGCGGCTCGCCGAACAGATCGAGGAGCACCGCTTCCGGTACTACGTGAAGGACGCCCCCGTCGTCAGCGACGCGGAGTTCGACGAACTCCTGCGCACCCTGGAGGCGTTGGAGGACGAGTACACAGAGCTGCGCACCCCGGACTCGCCGACGCAGAAGGTCGCCGTCGAGTACGAGACGGACCTCGCCGAGGTGGAGCACCGCGAGCGCATGCTCTCCCTCGACAACGTCTTCGACGACGAGGGGCTCGCCGCCTGGGCCGAGCGCGTCGCCAAGGACGTCGGCACCACCGACTACCACCTGCTGTGCGAGCTGAAGATCGACGGCCTCGCGGTGAACCTGACCTACGAGGACGGCCGCCTCACCCGCGCCGCCACCCGCGGCACCGGCCGGACCGGCGAGGACATCACCCCCAACGTCAGGACGATCGCGGAGATCCCGCACCGGCTGAAGGGCGACCGCGTCCCGCGGCTCGTCGAGATCCGCGGCGAGGTCTACTTCCCGATGGAGGCGTTCCAGGGCCTCAACGAACGCCGCGTGGCGGCCGGCGAGAAGCCGTACGCCAACCCCCGCAACTCCGCCTCGGGTTCGCTGCGCCAGAAGGACCCCAAGGTCACGGCCACCCTGCCGCTGCACATGGTGGTCCACGGCATCGGCGCCCTGGAGGGCTTCGACGGCGGCTTCACCCGCCTCTCCGAGGCCTACGACCTCCTCAGGTCCTGGGGCCTGCCCACCGCCGAGCACAACCGGGTGGTCGACGACCTCGACGGCGCACGGGAGTTCATCGCCTACTACGGCGAACACCGCCACTCCGTGGCGCACGAGATCGACGGCGCGGTCGTCAAGCTGGACGAGATCCGGCTGCAGGGCCGGCTCGGGTCGACGGCGCGCGCACCCCGCTGGGCCATCGCGTACAAGTACGCGCCGGAAGAGGTCAACACCAAGCTCATCGACATCAAGGTGGGCGTCGGCCGCACCGGCCGGGTCACGCCGTACGCCCAGGTCGAGCCGGTCACCGTGGCCGGCTCGGAGGTCGAGTTCGCCACCCTCCACAACCAGGAGGTCGTCAAGGCCAAGAACGTCCTCATCGGGGACACGGTCGTCATCCGCAAGGCCGGTGACGTCATCCCCGAGATCCTCGGCCCGGTCGTCGACCTGCGTGTCGAGGGAGAGACCCGCCGGTTCGAGATGCCGACGGAGTGCCCTGAGTGCGGGACGCCGCTGCGCCCGATGAAGGAGGGCGACATCGATCTGCGGTGCCCCAACGCCCGCAGCTGCCCCGCCCAGTTGAGGGAGCGCGTCTCCTATCTGGCGGGCCGGGAGTGCCTGGACATCGAGCACTTCGGCGGGGTCGCCGCCGCGGCCCTCACCCGGCCGCTGGAGCCCGCCGACCCGCCCCTGGTCGACGAGGGCGACCTCTTCGACCTCACGGTGGAGAAACTGCTCCCCATCAAGGCGTACGTCCTGGACGCGGACAGCGGTCTGCCCAAGCACGACCCGAAGACGGGCGAGCCGAAGGTCGTCACGGTCTTCGCCAACCAGAAGGGCGAGCCCAAGAAGAACACCCTCGCGCTGCTGCAGAAGATCGAGGAGGCCAAGAGCCGCCCCCTCGCCCGTTTCCTCAACGGGCTCTCCATCCGCCACGTCGGACCGGTCGCCGCCCAGGCCCTGGCCCGCGAGTTCCGCTCGATCGACCGGATCGAGCAGGCCACGCAGGAGGAACTCACGGCGGTCGACGGCGTGGGCGCCATCGTCGCGAAGGCCCTGGAGGAGTGGTTCGCCGAGGAATGGCACCGCGAGATCATCCGTAAGTGGAAGGCGGCCGGTGTCCCCCTGGAGGACAGGGGAGCCGGCGAGGACGAGGGACCCAGGCCCCTCGAAGGACTGACGGTCGTGGTCACCGGCACACTCGAACACCACACGCGCGACGGGGCCAAGGAGGCGCTGCAGAGCCGGGGCGCCAAGGTGACCGGCTCGGTGTCGAAGAAGACCTCGTTCGTCGTGGTGGGCGAGAACCCGGGCTCCAAGCACGACAAGGCGATGCAGCTCAAGGTGCCCGTCCTGGACGAGGACGGCTTCGCCGTGCTGCTCGAACAGGGCCCGGACGCGGCAGCGGAAGTCGCGCTCCCGATCGAGGAGTAGGGGTTGAAGACCACCCGTTCGGCGCATACCAGATGCATACGGGTGGCCGGTCGCATTCGGGCAACCGACGTCGACCGCTGCCCGTGAAAGCCTTGTGCGGCCTACTGTTGAGGTGTGCGCCTGCCGTGCCCGGACGCGTGGCGGGTTTGTGGACGCGGTGCCGTTGAGGTCGTCGAGAGCAACGGGCCGCGTGGCGTGGGCACCGCCGGCTGTGAGAGGGACGGGTATGGAACCGACCGAGAGCGTCGCCCCGGACTCACGGCTGCGCCTGCGCCGGGTGTCCGGGGCCTGGCGACGGGGGCGCTTCCTGCTCACGGGGGGACGCCCGTCCGAGGGAAGCCGGGAGGACACCTCCGGACGGACGGTGGTGCGGTCCGGGACCGCTACGGCATGGCCGCCGGGGCGTGCGGGCACGAACGCGCCCGGCCCCCTCGTCCCCGGTCCGGCCCAGCTCCCCTCCGGCACCACCGCCGGCACGGGCGGGGCACCCGTCGTCACCGGCGCGCTCGCCGAGGGCCGCGGACACGGACTGCCGGGCCACGACGCCGACCGGCACCTGACGTGGCCCGCGCTGCCCGCCGTGATCGTGGGCCTCGCCGGCGCCGTTCTCGGCGCCGGTTTCTACCGGGCGTTCGCCGGGCCGCACGCCCTCTTCCCGGCCGGCACGGTCGGCTGGTCCCTCGCCCTCCTGACCGGCATCATCGTCGGCCACCTCGTCGCCATGGGCCGCGCCCGCTGGTGGGGCGGCACCGGCTCCGGCGCCGCCCTCACCCTCGCCGTCCTGCTGCTCTACGGCTGGGTGGCCGCCGGGATGGTCAGCCTCACCGTCGTCGTCCTCGTCGGCGTCGCCCGCCGGGGCCGCTGGCGTCAGGGCGTCCTGCACGGGGCGGTCGACATCCTCGGCATCGGCGCCGGCGCGCTCGTCCTGCGGGTGTTCGGCCGCGTCCCGTCGGTGGAGCGGCCCTGGGACCCGGACAGCTGGAACCTCTACTCGGCGCCCCAGGTGGCGCTGGTCGCCGTCGCCTATCTCTTGGTCAGCCGTGTGCTGCTCTGGCACCTGGCCGCACCGCGCGGCGGACTGCCCACCGTCGCGCGGACGGCCCTGGTCAGACAGGGGCTCGTCGCCGTCGCGCTGCTCGGCATCGCGCCCCTCGTCTGTGTCGTCGCCCTGGCCAAGCCCCTGCTGCTGCCGCTGTTCGCCATCCCCCTCATCGCGCTCGACTCCACCCTGTGGATAGCCCGCGCCCGCGCCGAGGAACAGCTGCGTGACCCGCTCACGGGTCTGCCGAACCGGCAGTGGCTGCTGGAGCGGACCTGGACCGCGCTGGACGACGCCGAACGCATCGGGGCGCGGTCGGCGCTGATGCTGATCGACCTCGACCGCTTCCGGTCCGTCAACGACACGCTCGGGCATCTCGCGGGCGACCGGTTGCTGTTGCAGATAGCGGACCGGCTCCGGGCCGCCCTGCCCCGCGGAGCGGAGGCCGCGCGGCTCGGCGGCGACGAGTTCGCCGTACTGCTGCCCGTCGCCGACTCCACGACGTCCGCGTCGCGGGTCGCCCGCAACCTCGTCGCCGCGCTCGGCTCACCGCTCGACCTCGACGGGCTCACCCTCGTCCTGGAGGCCAGTGCCGGGCTCGCCGTCTTCCCCGACCACGCGGTCGACGCGGAGGGGCTGCTGCGGCGGGCGGACGTGGCGATGTACCAGGCGAAGCGGGACCGTACGGGCGTCGAGGTCTACGAGTCCAAACGGGACTCGAACACCCCGGACCGGCTCGGTCTGCTGGGCGACCTGCGACGCGCGCTCGACGCGCACGAGGTCGAGCTGCACTACCAGCCGAAGGTCCGCTTCGACGGGCAGGTCGCCGGCCTGGAGGCGCTGGTGCGGTGGGTGCATCCCGAGCGCGGCAAGGTGCCGCCGGACGAGTTCATAGCGATCGCCGAGTCCTCCGGGCTGATGCCGCATCTGACGGAGTACGTGCTGGAGACCGCGCTGGGGCAGGTGGCACGGTGGCGTGCGCAGGGGCTGCACGTACCGGTGGCGGTGAACGTGTCCCCGCGCGACGTCCACACCCCCGGCTTCGCCGGCGCGGTGGCCGCGCGGCTCGCCCGGCACGGGGTGCCCGCCGGGGCGCTGCAGCTGGAGATAACGGAACACGTGCTGCTGGAGGACCCGCAGCGCGCCGCGGACACCCTCGCCGGGCTGACCGGGCACGGCGTGAAGATGTCGCTGGACGACTTCGGCACCGGGTACTCGTCCCTGGTGCATCTGCGGCGGCTGCCGGTGAGCGAGCTGAAGATCGACCGGTCGTTCGTGGCCCGGCTGGCGATCGACAACGAGGACGCGGAGATCGTGCGCTGCACGGTCGATCTCGCGCATTCGCTGGGGCTGCTCGTCGTCGCGGAGGGCGTCGAGGACGACGAGACGTGGGAGCGGTTGCGGGATCTGGGGTGCGACGCGGTCCAGGGGTGGCTGGTCGCCGCCGCGATGCCTCCCGAGGAGGCCACGGCGTGGCTGCGGGCACGGGGGTCCCGGGGGTGGCAGCGACCGGCCGCGGCGTTGCCTGCGGCGGTGGAGGGGGACGGCGCCTGACAGCTCGGGGGTGCGGCTCCGGTGGAGGGGGACGGCGCCTGACAGCTCGGGGGTGCGGCTCCGGTGGAGAGGGACGGCGCCTGACAGCTCGGGGGTGCGGGTCTCGTCGGCGGGTGCGGCTCCGGTGGGGCTTCTCGCGTAGTTCCCCGCGCCCCTGAAAAGCCGGGGCTGCGCCCCGAGCTTTTCAGCCCCGCGGCTCCGTGGCCCTTCAGCCCCGCAGGCCCGTCGCTTGTCAGGCCCGTAGGGCCTGGTCTTTGAGGGGCGCGGGGAACTGCGCGGGAAGCCCCACGCATCCGTATTCGCCGGCGTACAAGTGCCCCCGAGTCATGAGGCGCCTCGGCGCAGCGGCGCGGCCCCGTCGCTTGTCAGGCCCGTAGGGCCTGGTCTTTGAGGGGCGCGGGGAACTGCGCGGGAAGCCCCACGCATCCGTATTCGCCGGCGTACAAGTGCCCCCGAGTCATGAGGCGCCCCGGCCCAGCGGCGCGGTGAGCGCCCCGCGCCCCCTAGGATTGGCGCCAAACCACACACACTCACCCCAGAGGATCGCTGCATGCCTGGCATTACGCGCGAGGAGGTCGCCCACCTCGCCCGGCTGGCGCGTCTGGAGCTGAAGCCCGAAGAGCTCGAACACTTCGCGGGTCAGCTGGACGACATCATCGGCGCGGTCGCCCGCGTCAGTGAGGTCGCCGACCAAGATGTACCACCGACCTCGCACCCGCTGCCGCTGACGAACGTCATGCGCGCGGACGAGGTCCGTCCGTCGCTCACCCCCGAGCAGGCGCTCGCCGCCGCCCCGGCCCAGGAGCAGCAGCGTTTCAAGGTGCCGCAGATCCTGGGGGAGGACTGATCACGTCATGACCGACAGCATCATCAAGCTCACCGCGGCGGAGATCGCCGCGAGGATCGCCGCCGGTGAACTCACCGCCGTGCAGGTCACCGAGGCCCACCTGGCCCGGATCGAGGCCGTCGACGAGAAGGTGCACGCCTTCCTGCACGTCGACCGCGAGGGCGCCCTCGCCCAGGCCCGCGCCGTCGACGAGAAGAAGGCCAGGGGCGAGAAGCTCGGCCCGCTCGCCGGTGTCCCGCTCGCGCTCAAGGACATCTTCACCACGGTCGGCATCCCGACCACCGTGGGCTCGAAGATCCTGGAGGGCTGGATCCCGCCGTACGACGCCACGCTCACCAAGCGCCTCAAGGACGCCGACGTCGTCATCCTCGGCAAGACCAACATGGACGAGTTCGCCATGGGGTCGTCGACGGAGAACAGCGCGTACGGCCCGACCGGCAACCCCTGGGACCTCACCCGCATCCCCGGCGGCTCCGGCGGCGGTTCCTCCGCCTCCCTCGCCTCCTACCAGGCACCCCTCGCCATCGGCACCGACACCGGCGGCTCCATCCGTCAGCCGGCCGCCGTCACCGGCACGGTCGGCGTCAAGCCGACGTACGGCGCGGTCTCCCGCTACGGCATGGTCGCGTTCTCCTCCTCCCTCGACCAGGGCGGACCCTGTGCCCGCACCGTGCTGGACGCGGCGCTGCTGCACGAGGTCATCGCCGGTCACGACCCGCTCGACTCCACGTCCATCGACGCCCCGGTCCCGCCGGTCGTCGAGGCCGCGCGCAACGGCAGCGTCGCCGGGATGCGGGTCGGTGTCGTCAAGCAGTTCCGCGGCGAGGGCTACCAGGCCGGTGTGGTCCAGCGGTTCGACGAGTCCGTCGCGCTGCTGAAGGAACTGGGCGCCGAGATCGTCGAGCTGGACTGCCCGTCGTTCGACCTGGCGCTGGCCGCGTACTACCTGATCGCGCCGAGCGAGTGTTCGAGCAACCTCGCCCGCTTCGACGGGCTGCGCTACGGCCTGCGGACCGGCGACGACGGCACGAACTCCGCCGAGACGGTCACCTCCCTCACCCGTGAGGCGGGCTTCGGCCCCGAGGTCAAGCGCCGCATCATGCTCGGCACGTACGCGCTCAGCTCCGGCTACTACGACGCGTACTACGGCAGCGCCCAGAAGGTCCGTACGCTCATCACGCGGGACTTCGAGAAGTCGTTCGAGCAGGTCGACGTCATCGTCTCGCCGACCACGCCCACCACCGCCTTCCCGATCGGCGAGCGCGCCGACGACCCGATGGCGATGTACCTGGCCGACCTCTGCACCATCCCGACCAACCTCGCGGGCAACGCCGCGATGTCCCTGCCCTGCGGCCTCGCGCCGGAGGACGGGCTCCCGGTCGGACTGCAGATCATCGCCCC
This sequence comes from Streptomyces sp. VNUA24, assembly GCF_029167005.1. Lineage (NCBI taxonomy): Bacteria > Bacillati > Actinomycetota > Actinomycetes > Kitasatosporales > Streptomycetaceae > Streptomyces > Streptomyces sp. VNUA24. The sequence goes on along the minus strand of NZ_CP119143.1, from coordinate 3,831,092 downwards.
GGCGCTGAAGGACGACCGTCTTTACAAGGTCGGCGCCGCCGTCGAGGGCGCCTTCGTGGAAAAGTGGGGGCACCCGCTTCTCGAGGAGGCTCCGTCGCTGTGAGCAAGACACTGTCCAAGGCCAAGGACTTCCAGAAGTCCAAGTCCGGTACGTACGTGTCCATCGCCACCACCGCCTTCGGCGCGTGGGGCATCGCCAAGCGGATCAGGAAGGCTCGCGCCGAGCAGGACACGCTGCGGCTGATCGACGCGTCCGTGGCCGCCATCGGCATCGTCACCGGCCTCGCCGTTCTCTACCGCGAACTGAAGCGGCTGGGCGACGACGACGTCCTGCTGGGCTGAGAGGGAAGTAAGACCGTGACCACCACGACCGACCTGGTGTCGTACGAGGACGCGCTGGCGTCGTACGACCCCGTCATGGGCCTTGAGGTCCATGTCGAACTCGGCACCAAGACGAAGATGTTCTGCGGCTGCTCGACCGAACTCGGTCAGGACGCCAACACGCAGACCTGCCCCACCTGCCTCGGCCTGCCCGGCGCGCTCCCGGTCGTCAACGCGATCGGCGTCGAGTCGGCGATCAAGATCGGTCTCGCGCTGAACTGCGAGATCGCCGAGTGGTGCCGCTTCGCCCGGAAGAACTACTTCTATCCGGACATGCCGAAGAACTTCCAGACCTCCCAGTACGACGAGCCGATCGCCTTCAACGGCTACCTCGACGTCCAGCTGGAGGACGGGGAGACCTTCCGTGTGGAGATCGAGCGCGCCCACATGGAGGAGGACACCGGCAAGTCGACGCACGTCGGCGGTGCGACGGGCCGTATCCACGGCGCCTCGCACTCGCTGCTCGACTACAACCGTGCCGGCATCCCCCTCATCGAGATCGTCACCAAGCCGATCGAGGGCGCCGGCGAGCGGGCTCCCGAGGTCGCCAAGGCGTACGTCCGTGAGCTGCGCGAGGTCATCAAGGCGCTCGGCGTCTCGGAGGCCCGCATGGAGATGGGCCAGATGCGCTGCGACGTGAACCTGTCGCTGCGCCCGCACGGCCGCGAGAAGTTCGGCACGCGTTCCGAGACGAAGAACGTGAACTCGCTGCGGTCCGTCGAGCGTGCCGCGCGCTTCGAGATCCAGCGGCACGCGGCCGTCCTGAACGACGGCGGGACGATCATCCAGGAGACCCGGCACTTCCACGAGGACACGGGGTCCACGACCTCGGGCCGTGTGAAGGAGGAGGCCGAGGACTACCGGTACTTCCCCGAGCCGGACCTCGTTCCGGTGGCCCCCTCCCGCGCATGGGTCGAGGAGCTGCGGGCCGCGCTGCCCGAGCTGCCGCTGGTCCGCCGCAACCGGCTCCTCGCGGAGTGGGGCGTCTCGGGCACCGAGATGCAGGCGATCCTCAACGCAGGCGCCCTGGACCTCATTGTCGCCACCATCGAGGCCGGGGCGGATGCCGCCTCCGCGCGCAAGTGGTGGATGGGCGAGCTGGCCCGCAGCGCCAACGAGTCCGGCAGCGCGCTGGACGAGCTGGCGATCACGCCGGAGCAGGTCGCCCGGGTCACCGAGCTGGTCACCAAGGGCGACCTGAACGACAAGCTGGCCCGGCAGGTCATCGAGGGCGTCCTCGCGGGCGAAGGCACCCCGGACGAGGTCGTCGACAAGCGCGGTCTGAAGGTCGTCTCCGACGAGGGCGCCCTGGGTGCCGCCGTCGACGAGGCCATCGCCGGCAACCCGGGCATCGCCGACAAGATCCGCTCCGGCAAGGTCGCCGCGGCCGGTGCCCTGGTGGGCGCGGTCATGAAGGCCACCCGCGGCCAGGCCGACGCGGCCCGCGTCAAGGAGCTGATCCTGGAGAAGCTGGGCGTCACCGAGGGCTGAACGCACGGCGGTTCCACCGCGTATCCCCGAGGGCGGCACATCACGGCGATGGGCCGTCCTCGGGCATGCGCAACGGCGGTGACGCGGGGTGACAGAGTGGCGGCATCTGTCCTGTGAGGTGGCTCCCATCCGGTGTGAGGAGACCCTCAAAGGGGCCAAACGATCACATTGTGGTGCAACAGTTGCCAGGAATCGCTCATGCCTCCCCCCTCAGGAGCACGATCCGTGGCAGCCCTTGCGCGCTGGTGTGTCCGGCACCGTCTCGTCGCCGTCCTTCTGTGGCTTCTCGCCTTCGCGGGCACGGCCGCCGGAGCCGCCGTGGCGGGAGCCGCGTACTCCAACGACTACGGGACCCCCGGAACCGAGTCCAGCCGCGCCACCGACCTGCTGAACCAGGGCTTCCCGGGCGTCAGCGGCGACAGCGCCACCGTCGTCTGGCACACGGACAAGGGGTCCGTCCGGGCCGCCGCCGTCGAGCAGACGATGACCCGGACCCTCGACCGCATCGCCGTCCTGCCGGGCGTCGCCGCCGTCACCGACCCGTACGACGGCGCAGACGGCGGCCGGATCAGCGCGGACGGCCGTACGGCGTACGCCACCGTCACCTTCGACAAGCCGGCCGAGGACGTGGACAAGGCGCAGGCCGAGGCCGTCGTCGACGCCGCGAGGGCCGCGGACCGCGACGGGCTCCAGGTGGAGCTGGGCGGCACCTCGATCGGGCTCACCGAGACCTCCGGCGGCCACCTCGCCGAGATCGTCGGGGTCCTCGTCGCCGCCGTGGTCCTCTTCCTGGCGTTCGGCTCGCTCGCCGCCAGCCTGCTGCCGATCGCGACCGCCCTGGTCAGTGTGGGCACCGCCTATGCGGGGATCACGCTGCTCGGGCACGCGATGACGGTCGCCGACTTCGCGCCCATGCTGGGCACCCTGATCGGCCTCGGCGTGGGCATCGACTACGCGCTGTTCATCGTGACCCGGCACCGCCGGGGCCTGAAACGGGGTCTGCCCGTCGAGGAGGCCGCGCGGAACGCGGTCGCGACGACCGGGCGGGCCGTCGTCTTCGCCGGTGCCACGGTCTGCATAGCCCTGCTGGGCATGCTGATCCTGCGGCTCGGTTTCCTCAACGGCGTGGCGATAGCCGCCTCGCTCACCGTGGTCCTCACCGTCGCCGCCTCCGTGACGCTGCTGCCGGCCCTGCTGTCGTTCATCGGCATGCGCGCCCTCAGCCGCCGCGAGCGCCGCCGCCTCGCCGAGCACGGCCCCGAGCCCGAACTGCCCACCGGCTTCGCCGCCCGCTGGTCCGCCTTCGTCGAACGGCACCCCAAGAAGCTCGGCGCGATCGCCCTGGTCGTCATGACCCTGCTCGCCCTGCCCACCCTCGGACTGCGCCTCGGCACCTCCGACCAGGGCAACGACCCCGCCACGACGACCACCCGCCAGGCGTACGACCTCCTCGCCGGGGGCTTCGGACCCGGCGTGAACGGCCCGCTCACCCTCGTCACCAAGGTCGACGGCGCCGCCGACAAGCTCGCGCTCGACAACCTCGACACCACGCTCCGGGCCACCGAGGGCGTCTCGGCCGTCACTCCGGTGACGTACAACACCGGCGGCGACACCGCGTACCTCACCGTCGTCCCCGACTCCTCCCCGCAGTCCGCGAAGACCAGTGCACTGGTCGAACGGCTGCGCGACGAGGTACTGCCGCGCGCCGAGACCGGTACCACCCTCGATCTGCACGTCGGCGGGGTGACCGCCGGGTACGACGACTTCGCGGACGTCATCGTCGGCAAGCTGCCGCTGTTCGTGGGCGTCGTCATCGGCCTCGGGTGTCTGCTGCTCCTGCTCGCCTTCCGGTCCATCGGGATACCGCTCAAGGCCGCCGCGATGAACGTGGCCGCCGTCGCCGCGGCGTTCGGTGTCGTCGTCGCGATCTTCCAGTGGGGCTGGGGGAGCGAACTGCTGGGCCTCGGCCGCGCCGGACCGATCGAGCCCTTCCTCCCCGTGATCATGGTCTCGGTCCTCTTCGGGCTCTCCATGGACTACCAGGTCTTCCTGGTCAGCCGGATGTACGAGGAGTGGCTGGAGACCGGCGACAACCGCCGCGCCGTCCGGGTGGGCCTCGCCGAGACCAGCCGGGTCATCAACTCCGCGGCGGTCATCATGATCTCCGTCTTCCTCGCCTTCGTGCTCAGCGGCGACCGGGTGATCGCGATGTTCGGCATCGCGCTGGCCGCAGCCGTGGCCCTGGACGCCTTCGTCCTGCGCACCCTCCTCGTCCCCGCCCTCATGCACCTGCTCGGCGGCGCCAACTGGTGGCTGCCCCGCTGGCTCGACCGGCGCATGCCCCGGATCAGCATCGAACCGCCCGAATCCCGTGCCGCCCATGAGAGGCTCGCGGACGTCGTGGTGGAAGAGCTGGAACGGGAACAGGAACAGGAGCGGCCGAAGGATGTACGCGATATCCCTGGGTGACGACGGGGCCGAACTGCGGCCGCTGGAACCCTGGCACGCCGAGGAGTTCCTCACGCACCTGGACCGGGGGCGGGACTTCATCAACGCGTACGTCCCCTTCGGCCAGAGCGCCAAGGACACCGACGGTGCGCGCGCCGTCCTCCAGCGGTACGCCGACATGCGCGCCGCCGACACCGGCTCCCTGCACGGCATCTGGCTCGACGGCACTCTCGTCGGCGGCGTCCTCTTCCTCAACTTCGACGCGGAGAACGCCAACTGCGAGGTCGGCTGCTGGCTGGAGCCCGCCGGCACGGGCCGGGGGCTGGTCACGCGCGCGATGCGCGTCCTCATCGACTGGGCCGTCGACGTCCGCGCGATCCACCGCGTCGAGTGGATCGCCGCCTCGGGCAACACGCCGAGCCTGAACGTGGCACGGCGGCTCGGCATGGTCAGGGACGGTGTGCAGCGGGAGAGGTATCCCCATCGGGGGGTCCGGCACGACGTGGAGATATGGTCCGTCCTGGCGCCCGAATGGCGCGCGGCACGTGATCGCGAGGCTCACAGCGATCATTAAGAAACCTCTCAGACAACATTCGTACGGTGCGAGGTATGGGAACCACAACAGTTGACGAGACCGGTGCCGGCACGGGCACCGAGGCCACGAACGACGACGCGCCGGTGAAGACCGCCGACGTCACCGAGGACGACGCGGCGAAGGAGCAGGACCGCACGGCCGCGACGGACACCGGCGACACGGTCGAGGGCGACGGTTCCGACGAGGCCGGAGAGGTCGACGACGCGTTCCCGCCGGCCGTCGCCAGGGCGACGCCGGGTGTGGGGCAGGGTGCCGCCGGCATCGTGTCCGTGGTGCTGGGCCTGGTGTCGCTGACCGGCGGCTGGGTCGGCACGGTCGCCTCCGCGCGCGAGGAGATCACCGGCCAGCTGGAGATGCAGGCCGCGTCGAACGCCACCGTCGCCACACAGCTCCAGGCCGTCTACGGAGACGCCTGGCACGCTGCCGCGCTGTGGGGCGGCGTGTTCGCCCTGATCGGGCTGATCGTCGGCGTCGCCGTGCTGGTGCGGCCCGCGTTCGGGGACCCCGACCAGGTGCAGGCGCCGTGGATCAAGTCGGTGGCCTGGGCCGGTGTCTCGGTCGGCTTCATCGGGCTGGTGCTCGCCGCCCTGAAGTACTCCGACCTGCTGCTGGCGCTGCCGAGCACCTGACGCCCGCCGCGGCGGGACGGTTTCTGAGGGGCCTTAGGCCCGTCGTAGGCATCCCTATGACGGACCTAAGGCCCCTCGCGCGTCCAAGATGCGGAACTCTCCCGATGTGGCCGCCCCGCCTGGGAGACGAAGGTGGAGTCATCGCAATCAGCGAGCCGAGACCGACTCTTCACCAGGGGCACGAGATGTTCGAGTACGAACTCCAGCAGATCCGATCCGCGGAACTGATCCGTGCGGCGGAGCACCACCGTCAGGTACGCGAGGCCCTCCGCGCCCGCCGCGCGGCCGCACACGACTCCAGGACGGCGGCGAGGTCCGCCGACGGGGAAGGGGACAAGGACGCCGAACGGTCGGTGGTGGGAGAACGGATACGCCGACTCCGCTTCCTCCGCACCGCGTGAACGGAGGGCGGGGCCACGTGGCCGCCGCCCCCGGCCGCGGGAAGGCCGGGCGTGGCGAGGCGGCGGCCGGGCGGACGGAGGGCGAGCTGCCGCCGGCCGGCCGGGGCCTGCGGATAATCGGTGCCGGAGCGGTCGGCGGTCGTGCGATGCTCGGCGACGTGGAGACCAGGTCCGTCAGTCCCGTGTTCGTCGGTCGCGCCGCAGAACTGGAGGTGTTGCGCGAGGCATTGACCCGCGCCGGGGAAGGCACCGCGCGCACGGCGGGAGGCGGCACGGACGGGTGCGGGCCGCAGGCCCTCCTCCTCGGCGGTGAGGCCGGGGTGGGCAAGACCCGGCTGGTCGAGGAATTCGCCGCCGAGGCCGCACGCGGAGGCGCGGTCGTCGCACCCGGCGGCTGCGTCGAGATCGGCGCCGACGGACTGCCCTTCGCCCCCTTCTCCACCGCGCTGCGCGCCCTGCGCCGCGGGCTGCCCGGCGAACTCGCCGCCGCGGCCGCCGGACAGGAACAGGAACTGGCCCGGCTCCTGCCCGAGTTGGGCGAGACAGCGCACACCCGGCACGACGAGGAGGGCACCGCCCGCCTCTTCGAACTCACCGCCCGCCTCCTGGAACGCCTCGCCGCCGACCGCACGATCGTCCTCGTCCTGGAGGACCTGCACTGGGCCGACGCCTCCACCCGCCACCTCCTCTCCTATCTCCTGCGGACCCTGCGCACCGGCCGCCTCGTCGTCCTCGCCACCTACCGCTCCGACGACATCCACCGCCGCCACCCGCTGCGCCCCCTCCTTGCCGAACTCGACCGCCTCCGCACGGTCCGCCGCGTCGAACTCCCCCGCTTCAACCGCGCCGAGGTCGGACACCAGCTCGCCGGCATCCTCGCCGCCGAACCCGACCCGGACCGCGCCGACGAGATCTTCGAGCGCTCCGACGGCAACGCCTTCTTCGTCGAGGAACTCGCCGTCGCCGCCCACGACGGCGGCTGTCCCGGCCTCACCGACACCCTGCGCGACCTGCTCCTCGTCCGCGTCGAACGTCTCCCCGAGGACGCCCAGCGGGTCGTCCGCATCGTCGCCGAGGGCGGCTCCACCGTGGAGTACGCCCTGCTCGCCGCCGTCGCCCGGCTCCCCGAGGACGAACTCATCGAGGCCCTGCGAGCCGCCGTCGGCGCCAACATCCTGCTCGCCGCCCCCGGCGACGACGGCTACCGCTTCCGGCACTCCCTGGTCCGCGAGGCCGTGAGCGACGACCTGCTGCCGGGCGAACGCTCCCGCCTCAACCGCCACTACGCCGAGGCCCTGGAAGCCGACCCCGCCCTGGTCCCCGCCGCCGGCCGCGCCACCCGCCTGGCCAGCTACTGGTACCACGCCCACGACGCGGCCAAGGCCCTGCCCGCCGTGCTCGACGCCGCCGCCGAGGCCCGCTCCCGGCACGCCCACTCCGAGCAACTACGCCTGCTGGAACGGGCGATGGAGCTGTGGGACGCCGCCCCCGACGCCGTACGGGCCGCGCTGCGCCCCGTCGACTACACCGAGGTCTACCCGCCCTGCGGCTGCGCCCCGGGCACCCACCCCCTGCGCTACCTCGACCTGATGGCCGAGGCCGCCGTCGCCGGACGGCTGTGCGGAGAGCGCGAGCGGGCCCTGAGGATCACCCGGCGGGCCCTCGACCGGCTGGCGGACGGGAGCAGCCCCCTGCGCGCCGCCTGGTTCTGGGTGCAGCGCTCGATGCTGACCGAGGGCCTGGCCCGGGGCGACGGCTGGAAGGAACTCGCCACCGCCCAGGAACTGGTCCGCGGCCAGCCCCCGTCCGAGGTGCACGCCGAGGTGCTTTCCCGCGTCGCGTGCTGGTCGATGCTCCATGCCCCAGGGCCCGACGCGCTCTCCGACGCCCAGCGCGCCGTCGAGTACGCGCGCATGGTCGGCGCCGAGGACATCGAACTCAACGCCCGCCTCACCCTCGGCGGCCTGATGGCCGACGCCGGTCACGTCGAGACCGGCCTCGACGAGATGAAGGCCGTCCTCCGGCGCTCGCTCGAACGCGGTCCCGCCGCCGTCGTGGGCCGCGCCCATGTGAACCTCCCTTCCTGTCTGGAGGGCGTCGGCCGCTCACAGGAGGCGGCGCGACTGCTGCGCACCGGCCTCGACGTCACCCGGCGCATGGGTCTGCGTGACTCCGAGGCATGGATCTGGGGCAACCTCTCCGAATCCCTCTTCTCCCTCGGCCACTGGGACGAGGCCACGGAAGCCGCCGTGCAGGCCGGGTGCGCCGGGAGCAGCACCAAGAGCCGCGGCGGCAGCTCCCTCTCCCTCGCCGCCCTCGCCCTGGCCCGCGGCGACACCGCCGAGGCCCGGCGCCACCTGGCCGCCGCCCACGGCTACTTCGGCACCCACAACCCCATGCCCCAGAACAACCTGCCGCTGTCCTGCCTCACCCTCGGCATCGCCGCCGCCGAGGGCCGCCTCCCGGACGCCCGCGCCGAACTGACCCGCGTCCTCGACACGGGCTTCCCCGTCGGCACCCAGCGCTACGCCTGGCCCCTGCTGCTCACCGCCGCCGCCGCCGAGGCCGACGCCCGCACCCTGCACACCGCCGGGCCGGGCCGCGCCGAGACACTCGACCGGATCTGCGCCGTGGTCAGGAAGCTCACCACCGGGGCACCGGTCTGGCTCGCCCACGAACTCTGGGTCCGCGCCGAACTCCGGCGGGCCGAAGGGCTGTCGGACCCGGACACCTGGTCCGACGTCGTCACCGCCTTCGAGCCCCTGGAACGGCCCTACGACCTCGCCCGCGTCCGGCACCGCCTCGCCGAGGCACTGCTGGCCCGGGGCACGGACGACGAGGCCCGGGACCGCGCGACGGAACTGCTGAGGCTCGCCGCCGCCGTCGCCGACCACCTCGGTGCCCGCCCGCTCGCCGACGCGGTCGCCCTCCTCGCCCGCCGGGCCCGCCTCACCCTGAGCCGCGCCCCCGAACCGGCCCTCGCCCCCGCCGACCCCGTCGCCGCGCTCGGCCTCACCGGCCGCGAACACGACGTCCTGCGTCTGGTGGCCGTCGGCCGCACCAACCGCCAGATCGCCGAGGAACTCTTCATCTCCCCGAAGACCGCCAGCGTCCACGTCTCCAACATCCTCGCCAAGCTGGGTGTGTCCGGCCGTGGCGAGGCGGCGGCGGTGGCCCATCGGGTGGGGCTGTCCCCGGCGGAAGCGGGGGAGCGGTTGGCAGCGGGATGATGGAGGGGAGACCGCCGAGGCTCCGCCGACAGCCAGCGGGACCCGACCGCCCGCTGCCTCGCGGCCCCGGGGAGGGAGAACCGTGTTCAACGCCTTCGAGGAACTGTTCGCACCTGGCCGCAAGCACACGCAGGACGAGCAGAAGCGGCTGGAACTGAACCGGGAGGACGTCGGCGACAGCGATCCGGGACGCGGACCGATAGACCTGGAGTCCGGCAAGGTCGTCGTCCGGCCGCCCGCACAGCCGGATGACGAGGCGCAGGAGGCGGGCGGGCCGGGCGAGGAGTAGCAGGCGGTCTACGTCACCCGCAGCTCCAGGATCCGGTCGTCGGCGCCCTGCGGGGAGCCCCGGCCGTCCGTCTCGCTGGTCACCAGCCACAGCTTGTCGCCACCGGCGGAGACGACCGTGCGGAGCCGGCCGTAGTCGCCCTCCAGGAATGCCTGGGGGTCGGCGGCCGCCTTGGTGCCGTCGAGAGGAATGCGCCACAGACGCTGCCCCTTCAGCCCCGCCATCCAGACCGAGCCCTCCGCCATGGCGATGCCGCTCGGGGACGCCTCGTCCGTACGCCACACGGCGACCGGGTCGACGTAACCGGACCGGTCGCTCTTGCCCTCCACCTCCGGCCAGCCGTAGTTCCCGCCGGGCCGGATCCGGTTCAGCTCGTCCCAGGTGTCCTGGCCGAACTCCGAGGCCCACAGGCGCTGCTTGCCGTCCCACGCCAGGCCCTGGACGTTGCGGTGGCCGTACGAGTACACGACGGAGTCGAAGGGGTTGCCCGGGGCCGGTTCGCCGTCCGGGGTCATGCGGAGGATCTTGCCGCCGAGGGAGTCCTTGTCCTGGGCCAGTGGACCCTCGTACCGCTCGCCCGTGCTCGCGTACAGCATCCGGTCGGGGCCGAAGGCGAGGCGCCCTCCGTTGTGGTTCGTGCCCTTGGGGATGCCGCGGAGGATGGTGTCGGGGGCGCCGAGCTGCTCGCCCGCCGGCTTCTCGGGGTCGTAGAGCATCCGCACGATCCTGTTGTCGGACTCCGAGGTGAAGTACGCGTAGATCATGTGGTCCGAGGCGTACTCCGGGGAGATCGCGATGCCCAGCAGGCCGCCCTCCCCGGCCGCGGCGACGCCGGGGACCTCCCCGAGCACGGTCCTTCTGCCGGACTCCTCGTCGATCCTGCTGATCGTGGCCTCGTCGCGGGACGAGACGAGCAGCCCGCCCTCGGGCAGCGGCGCGAGACCCCAGGGGGTGTCGAGGTCCTCGGCGACGGTGCGGACCACCTTCACCGACCCCTTGGCGGGGGCCGCCGTGTCCGCCGCCCGCTCGGGTGGGGGTGACTCGGCACCGCTGCTGCCCGGCGGTGAGCTGCCGGTCGCGCCCTTCTCCCCGTCGTCGGAGGAGCAGCCGGCTGTCACCAGGAGCACGGCTGCGGCCAACACGGCCGTCACCACTCGACGTTGCACCATCACGATCCCTTCGGCGTGGAGCTTCTACCTGTCATACACCGCGAGTGCCCCACAGGTTCCGCCTCCGCCCGATCAAGCGGATTTTTCGCGTGCCACGCCCCACCACGCCCATCCCGCACCACCGGCGCCCCAGGCCACCGCCCCACGCGCCGCGGACACCGACGCGCGCCCGCTCAGTCCCAGGATCCCCGGGCGGGAGGCAGGGCCGCCACCTCCGCCAGATCCGCGGCCGTGAGGCGCAGGGCGTGGGCGGCCGCGTTCTCGGCCGCCCACCGTGCCTGCTTGGTGCCCGGCACCGGCACCACGTGCGGGCCGAGGGACAGGATCCAGGCGAGGGCGACCTGGGCCGGGGTCACGTCCGCACCGTGGCGGGCCGCGACGCGGCGCAGGCCGACGACCAGCCGCTGGTTGGCGGCCATCATGTCCGCGGTGAAACGGGGGTGACGGGCCCGGAGGTCGTCCCGCTCGAAGCCCCCGCCGGGGGTCAGGGTGCCGGTGAGGAAACCGTTCCCCAGCGGCATCGCGGCGAGGAAGCCGATACCGCGGGCCCCGCACCAGGGAAGAAGGGAGTCCAGCGCCTCCCTCGACCAGACCGACAGCTCCGCCTGCACCGCGCTCACCGGGAAGACCTGCTGGACCCGCCGGAGCTGGCGGATCGTGGCGTCGTGCACCCCCGCGCCCGGCCCGCGCCCCGCCCGCGCGCCCACCGCGCACAGACCCAGCGCCCTGACCTTCCCGGCCTGCACCAGTTCCGCCATCGCGCCCCAGGTCTCCTCCACGGGGACCTCGGGGTCCGCCCGGTGGAGCTGGTAGAGATCGATGACGTCGGTCTGCAGCCGGCGCAGCGAGGCGTCGCAGGCCCGCCGCACATAGCCGGGGCGGCCGTTGGCCACGATGTGCTGCTCGCCCACCAGCAGGCCCACCTTGGTGGAGACGAAGGCCTCCGCGCGGCGCTCCTTCAGCACCCGGCCCACCAGCAGTTCGTTGGTGAAGGGGCCGTACATGTCGGCCGTGTCCAGCAGCGTGGTGCCGAGATCGAGCGCCCGGTGCACCGTCCGCATCGACTCGTCGCCCCGTTGCCGCGACCCGGTGTACGCCCAGCTCATCGGCATGCACCCGAGTCCTACGGCCCCCACCTCGAGCGTCGCCGCGCCGATCGTCCTGCGCTCCACCTGGTCGTGACCCTCCCTCTCCCGAACCCCCAACCTAACCTCTGCCGTACCGGGTACCTGACATAGCCTCCGGAGCATGACTGCTGAGGCGACTGGCGACCCGACCGCGGGCGTGACCGGTGATGTGTGGCTCTCCATCCCGCCGGAGGAGATCGAGGGGCTCCCGCCGGGTCCCGACTACCTCTTCTGGGACGGGGGCGACGACGGCACCCAGCCGTTCCCGGGCGATCCCGCGGACTGTGTCCTGTACGTGGTCCCCTATATGAAGCGCCGGGCGAGCATGGCGATCCCGCTGGAGTCCATGCGGAACCTGCGGGTCGTGCAGACGCTCACGGCGGGTGTCGACGACGTGCTGGCCCGGATGGCCGTGCTCCCGCCCGGTGTGCAGCTGTGCAACGCGCGCGGCGTGCACGAGGCCAGCACGGCCGAACTCGCGCTCACCCTGACCCTCGCCTCGCTGCGCGGCGTCCCCGACTTCGTCCGGGACCAGCAACAGGAGCGCTGGCAGGGCGACTTCCGGCCCGCACTCGCCGACCGGTCCGTCCTGATCGTCGGCTACGGAGCGATCGGCGCCGCCATCGAGGACCGGCTCGTGCCCTTCGAGGTGGCGCGGGTGGCGCGCGTCGCGCGCTCTGAGCGCACCACGGCGCGCGGACCGGTGCATTCGTTCACCGAACTGCCCTCCCTGCTGCCGCGGGCGGACGTCGTGATCCTGTCCACCCCGCTCACGCAGCAGACGCGAGGCATGGTGGACGCCGACTTCCTGGCCCATATGAAGGACGGAGCCCTCCTGGTGAATGTTGCCCGCGGAGGCGTCGTCGACACCAAGGCGCTGCTCGCGGAACTGGACACCGGGCGCCTCACCGCGGCCCTCGACGTCACCGACCCGGAGCCGCTGCCGCCGGGGCACCCGCTCTGGCGCGCGCCCGGGGTGCTCATCAGCCCCCATGTCGGCGGCCCCACATCGGCCTTCCTGCCGCGCGCCAAAAGGTTGCTGGTGGACCAGTTGGGGCGATTCGTGAACCGGGAGCCCTTGCGCAACGTGGTCTTTACGACGGGCGAGACGGACGGCGCGTAGTCCACTTCGGGCACCCTCCGCGTTCCTTCGGAAGCGGACCGTGCTCGTGTTGCCAGAGGTGGTCACTGAGCGTAGAGGAACTATGTCCCTGAGTGACGATACTGGTGTATCGTCCCGACAGGGGCTGCGCCGCGCACCGTTCGGCGCCGGGGACGGACTTGAGACAGCGAGGGGGGCGACGGGCGATGCACGGCCTATGGACGAACGATCCGACGCGGCGGAGCCGACGACGGCGGCCCTGGCGAGCTGCGACGCGGAGGCACCCGCAGGGGAGCCACGGCGGCCACAGCGGTCAAGGTCATCACCGCAGGCACAGCAACCGCAGAAAGCACACCCCTCCCACGCACCGGGACCAGCGGGACAGGGGAGCGGCGCTCACCGGGGAGACCCCGTGAGTCCCCGCCAGTCCTCCGCCTCCACGCTGAGCCCCGCGCTCCGGGCGGCCGAGCCGCGGCCCGGACCACTGTCCGGCGGGCGGGCCCCCGACCGCGGTGGCGCGAGCCTGCGGGCCCAGATCGTCCTCGCCCTGCTCTGCGCGGCCTACGCCCTCGGCGCCGCGTTCGGCTGGGGCAACGAGCAAGTCGCCCTCGTCATGGGTGACTTCGGGCTCAGCGCCGCGGCCGCCGCGGCCGCCGTCTCCTGCTTCCGCTACGCGCGCAGCCGCCGCAGCCGCTTTCGACCCGCCTGGCTGCTGTTCGCCCTCTCCTCCGCGATGGCGGCCCTGGGCAACGGCGTCTGGGGGTGGTACGAGGTCGTCCTGGAGCGGCCCGTGCCCGAGCCGAGCTACGCGGACCTGTTCTTCCTCTGTTTCGCGCCCCCCGCCATCGTCGGACTGCTGGTCCTGGCCAAGCGGCCGGTGACCAAGGCCGGCTGGGTCTGTCTCGCGCTGGACTCCTGGCTCATCGGCGGTTCCCTGGTCACCCTCTCCTGGAGCCTCGCGCTCGCGCAGAACGCGCAGCTCGACGACTCCGACACCGCGCACACCGCGCTCTCGCTGGCCTACCCGCTGCTGGACATCGCCCTCGTCAGCATGGTGCTCGCGCTGCACTTCCGCCGCTCCTCGATGCACCGCTCCGCGGTGAACACCGCGATCGGCGCCCTCGCGCTGACCGTGATGTGCGACGCCCTGTTCACCTCGCCCCTGCTGCACACCAGCTACGAATCGGGCCAGCTCCTCGACGCCGGTTGGTTCGCGGGCTCCCTGCTCCTCGCCTACGCCCCCTGGGCCGGCCGGCGCCACGGACAGGCGGACGAGGGCGGGCACGCGCGCGTGGTGCACGAACACATCCCGGGCCAGCGCCACGACGTACCCCCGGGCCGGCGCCACGACGTGCACACCGGGCACCGTCACGAGGTCCGTCCGGGGCACCGGCACGACGGCCCGCAGGCCGGGCAGGCGCATGTGCTCCTGCAAGGCGCGGGCAACGGCCGGTATCCGGCCACCCGCCCCATGGCCGGCTCCCTGGCCGCGCTCACTCCCTATCTGGCCGCCGCCGTCTGCACGCTGGGCATCCTCTACAACGTCCTCAACGGCCGCCGCGTCGACCGCGTGGTGCTCATCACCGCCTGCACCGTCGTGCTCGCCCTCGTGGTGCGCCAGGGCATCATGCTCCTCGACAACATCACCCTCACCCAGGAACTGGCCCAGAAGGAGAACCACTTCCGGTCCCTGGTGCAGGGCTCCAGCGACGTCATCATGATCGCCGCGCCGAACGGCATCCTCCGCTACGTCAGCCCGGCCGCCGCCGGGGTCTACGGACGCCCCGCGGAGGACCTCGTCGGCAAGGAGCTGGCCTCGATCATCCACCCCGAGGACCTCGGCTGCGTCGTCCACGAGGTACGCCGCTTCCTCGCCGCCAGCCCCGCCGAGGAGCCCACCACCCGCATCGAGTGCCGCTTCAAGTCCGGCGGCGGGGGAGGCTGGCTGAACGTGGAGTCCACGATCAACCGCCACCACGGCGGCCTCATCCTCAACAGCCGGGACGTGACCGAGCGCGTGCGGCTGCAGGCCCAGCTGCAGCACAACGCCGAACACGACCCGCTCACCGACCTGCCCAACCGCGCCCTGTTCACCAAGCGCGTCCAGCAGGCGCTCTCCGGCCGCCGCTCCTCCGACCGCGGTGCCGCCCTGCGCAACACGGCGGTCCTCTTCATCGACCTCGACGGCTTCAAGGCCGTCAACGACACGATCGGCCACCAGGCCGGGGACGAACTGCTCGTCCAGGCCGCCCGCAGACTCCAGGACGCCGTACGCCAGGGAGACACCGCCTCCCGCCTCGGCGGTGACGAGTTCGCCGCCCTCATCGTCGGGGACGGCTCGCACGACCGCGTCGACCGAGAGCGGCACATCCTGGAGCTGGCGGACCGGCTCCGGATCGCTCTCTCGCAGCCGTACACCATCGACGGCAACGATGTCCGGGTCGCCGCCTCCATCGGCGTCTCCTTCGCCGAGCCCGGCCTCGGCGCGGGCGAGCTGCTGCGCAACGCCGACCTGGCCATGTACCGGGCCAAGGCGTCCGGCAAGGGCCGCGTCGAGCTGTACAAGCCGCAGATGCAGCAGGACGTCGTCCGCCGTGCCGAGCTGGCCACCCGGCTGCGGGCCGCGCTGCACGACGGCGAGTTCATGCTGCTCAACCAGCCCGTGGTGGAGCTGAGCACCGGCCGGATCTCCTCGGTCGCGACCGCCGCCCGCTGGCGCTCCTCCCAGGGGGTGCTGTTCACGCCCGCCGAGTTCCTGCGGGTCTCCGAGGACAGCGAGAAGACCGCCGAGCTGGGCCGCTGGATGCTCGAGCAGGCCGTCGAGCAGGCCGCCGACCGCCTCACCAGCGGGCTGAACGTGCCGGTCTCCGTCCGGATGAGCGCCCGGCGTCTGCTGGACCGCTCACTGCCCCCGGGCTCGGTGGAGACGCTCCTCACCCGCCACGGGCTGCCGGCCGGCTCCCTGGTCGTCGAGCTGTCCGACACCGAGCTGAAGGGCCCGCCGGACGAGCTGGAGCGGCGGCTGAACCACCTCCGCCGCCTCGGCGTCAGAATCGCCCTGGACGGCCTCGGCAGCGGACAGGCGGCCGTCACGGCACTGCGCCGGCTCCCCGTCGACGTCCTGAAGCTGGACCGCGGTCTCGTCGAGGGGATCGTGGAGTCCACCCGGCTGCAGAAGATCACGCGTGGGCTGCTGCGCATCGCCGACGACCTGGGGCTGGAGTCCGTGGCCGACGGGGTGGACCTGCCCGAGCAGGTCGTCGCCCTGCGCGCGATGGGCTGCACCCATGGCCAGGGTGCCGCGTTCTCCGGGCCGCTGGACGAGTACCGCCTGCGCCGGGCCCTGTCCCGCGGCCACTTCCCGATGCCCTCCGGACCGGCGGAACCCGTGTTCGCGGGCGGTGCGCGAGAGACGGAGGGGCGTGTCGTGGCCTCGGCGCCGACCCTGGCACCCCGGGGGTGAGTGAGCAGTGACGGGCGCGTGGGTGTACACCAGTGGTGTCACCGCTGTCCCTGGAGGCGGACGTGCCCGTCGCTCACATGTTGAGACTCCCGTCCCACCCGCTTGACACGCGGTGCGCGCCGGAGAGAGGGTCATTGCCATGCGCACCCGAATCCTCGTACTTGGAAAGCGCGTCGGCTGAAGCTGGGACCCACCGGACGACGATCCGGAATCCCCGGCGACCGTACCCGACGCGCTCCCCTCGCTTGCCCTGTGGCAAGGAGGGGTTTTTTGTTGCACGGGCACCAGTCGGCGTGAGCCGCACACCGCACGAACCTCGCAAAACACCCTCAGCATCGAGAAGAGAATGCCGATGACCGAGCAGGCCACCGGGGCCCACCATCCGCAGCCGCGGCCCCGATCCGGAGGACCGACCACCCCCGTCGAGCACGTCACGGGTGCGCAGTCCCTCATCCGCTCGCTTGAGGAGGTCGGGGCCGACACCGTATTCGGCATCCCCGGGGGCACCATCCTGCCGGCGTACGACCCGATGATGGACTCCAAGCGGGTGCGGCACGTGCTGGTCCGCCACGAGCAGGGCGCCGGCCACGCGGCCACCGGCTACGCGCAGGCCACCGGCAAGGTCGGGGTGTGCATGGCCACGTCCGGGCCGGGCGCCACCAACCTGGTCACCCCGATCGCGGACGCGCACATGGACTCCGTGCCGCTCGTCGCGATCACCGGGCAGGTCGTGTCCAAGGCGATCGGTACGGACGCCTTCCAGGAGGCGGACATCGTCGGCATCACCATGCCGATCACCAAGCACAGCTTCCTGGTCACCAAGGCGGAGGACATCCCCCGGGCGATCGCCCAGGCGTTCCACATCGCCTCCACCGGCCGCCCGGGACCGGTCCTGGTCGACATCCCCAAGGACATCCTCCAGGCGAAGACCACCTTCAGCTGGCCGCCTGCCATGGACCTGCCCGGCTACCGGCCCGTCACCAAGCCGCACGCCAAGCAGATCCGTGAGGCCGCCAAGCTGATCACCGCCGCCAACCGGCCCGTCCTGTACGTCGGCGGCGGTGTCCTCAAGGCGCGGGCGACGGCCGAACTGAAGGTGCTGGCCGAGCTGACCGGCGCGCCCGTCACCACCACCCTGATGGCGCTCGGCGCGTTCCCCGACAGCCACCCGCAGCACCTGGGCATGCCCGGCATGCACGGCTCCGTGGCCGCGGTCACCGCGCTGCAGAAGGCCGACCTGATCGTCGCCCTCGGCGCCCGCTTCGACGACCGTGTCACCGGCAAGCTGGACAGCTTCGCGCCGTTCGCGAAGATCGTCCACGCGGACATCGACCCGGCCGAGATCGGCAAGAACCGCGCCGCCGACGTCCCGATCGTCGGCGACGCCCGCGAGGTCATCGCCGACCTCATCCAGGCGGTGCAGAAGGAGCACAGCGAGGCCGGACCGGAGGAGGCCGACGCCCCCCGCTACGCGGCCTGGTGGAAGGACCTCAACCGCTGGCGCGAGACCTACCCGCTCGGCTACGACCAGCCGGGCGACGGCTCGCTCTCCCCGCAGGCGGTCATCGAGCGCATCGGACAGCTCGCCCCCGAGGGCACGATCTTCACGGCGGGCGTCGGCCAGCACCAGATGTGGGCCGCCCACTTCATCCAGTACGAGAAGCCCGCCACCTGGCTGAACTCCGGCGGCGCCGGAACGATGGGCTACGCGGTGCCCGCCGCCATGGGCGCCAAGGCCGGAGCCCCGGACCGGACCGTCTGGGCGGTCGACGGCGACGGCTGCTTCCAGATGACCAACCAGGAACTCACCACCTGCGCGCTGAACAACATCCCGATCAAGGTCGCCATCATCAACAACGGCGCCCTCGGGATGGTCCGCCAGTGGCAGACCCTCTTCTACAACCAGCGCTACTCCAACACCGTCCTGCACAGCGGCCCGGACGACGTCAACCCCAACGCCCGCGGCACCCGCGTCCCCGACTTCGTGAAGCTGTCCGAGGCGATGGGCTGCTACGCGATCCGCTGCGAGTCCCCGGACGACCTCGACAAGGTCATCGAGGAGGCGAACTCGATCAACGACCGCCCGGTCGTCGTCGACTTCGTCGTGCACGAGGACGCGATGGTGTGGCCGATGGTCGCCGCCGGCACCTCGAACGACACGATCATGGCCGCCCGGGACGTCCGCCCCGACTTCGGCGACAACGAAGACGACTGAGAGCCGTAGGTAAAGGAACCCGACCATGTCCAAGCACACGCTCTCCGTCCTGGTGGAGAACACCCCCGGCATCCTCGCCCGGATCGCCGCGCTGTTCTCCCGTCGCGGCTTCAACATCGACTCGCTCGCGGTCGGTGTCACCGAGCACCCCGAGATCTCCCGGATCACCATCGTGGTGACGGTGGTCGAGGAACTGCCCCTGGAGCAGGTGACGAAGCAGCTCAACAAGCTCGTCAACGTCCTGAAGATCGTCGAACTGGAACCGGGCTCCGCCGTTCAGCGGGAACTCGTTCTGGTGAAGGTGCGCGCCGACAACGAGACGCGCTCCCAGATCGTCGAGATCGTCCAGCTGTTCCGCGCCAAGACGGTCGACGTCTCCCCGGAGGCCGTCACCATCGAGGCCACCGGGTCCAGCGACAAGCTGGCCGCCATGCTCAAGATGCTGGAGCCGTTCGGCATCAAGGAACTGGTCCAGTCCGGCACGATCGCGATCGGCCGCGGCTCCCGTTCGATCACGGACCGCTCACTGCGCGCCCTGGACCGGTCGGCCTGACACACGACACGGGCGGCCCGCGACGCGCGGCCGCCCGTATGCCGAGACCCGCGGACTTTCATTCCGCCCGCCGTCATACGGTGGGACGCAACACCTGCACTCAAGGAGAGAACCCAAAGTGGCCGAGCTGTTCTACGACGCCGACGCCGACCTGTCCATCATCCAGGGCCGCAAGGTCGCGGTCATCGGTTACGGCAGCCAGGGCCACGCCCACGCGCTGTCCCTGCGCGACTCGGGTGTCGACGTCCGCGTCGGTCTGCACGAGGGCTCCAAGTCCAAGGCGAAGGCCGAGGAGCAGGGCCTGCGCGTGGTGACGCCGGCGGAGGCCGCCGCCGAGGCCGACGTCATCATGATCCTCGTCCCGGACCCGATCCAGGCCCAGGTCTACGAGGACCACATCAAGGACAACCTGAACGACGGCGACGCGCTGTTCTTCGGCCACGGCCTGAACATCCGCTTCGGCTTCATCAAGCCCCCGGCCGGCGTCGACGTCTGCATGGTCGCCCCCAAGGGCCCGGGCCACCTCGTCCGCCGCCAGTACGAGGAGGGCCGCGGCGTTCCGTGCATCGCCGCCGTCGAGCAGGACGCCACCGGCAACGCCTTCGCGCTCGCGCTCTCGTACGCCAAGGGCATCGGCGGCACCCGCGCGGGTGTCATCAAGACGACCTTCACCGAGGAGACCGAGACCGACCTCTTCGGCGAGCAGGCCGTTCTCTGCGGTGGTACGGCCGCCCTGGTCAAGGCCGGTTTCGAGACGCTGACCGAGGCCGGCTACCAGCCCGAGATCGCGTACTTCGAGTGCCTGCACGAGCTGAAGCTGATCGTCGACCTCATGTACGAGGGTGGCCTGGAGAAGATGCGCTGGTCGATCTCCGAGACCGCCGAGTGGGGCGACTACGTCACCGGCCCCCGGATCATCACGGACGCCACCAAGGCCGAGATGAAGAAGGTCCTCGCCGAGATCCAGGACGGTACCTTCGCCCAGCAGTGGATGGACGAGTACCACGGCGGTCTGAAGAAGTACAACGAGTACAAGACCCAGGACTCCGAGCACCTCCTGGAGACCACCGGCAAGGAGCTGCGCAAGCTCATGTCGTGGGTCAACGACGAAGAGGCCTGATCCTGTGAGGCCGGCCGTGGCGGGGTTCACCCGGTGCCACGGCCGGCCTTGTTTCACGTCCGGGTGATCCTTCCGCGGTGGCGTGAGGCGATGCCCCCGACGCCACTACACTGCAGCACTACATACGCGTCGGGCCCACAGCGTCGTGCGTCTTCCACGCGGACACCACCCTCCACCGCCTGCGGCCGTCGGGACGGCCGTCCGCAGCATTGGACTTGTGAGGACTCACGTGAGCTCGAAACCAGTCGTACTGATCGCTGAAGAGCTGTCGCCCGCCACCGTCGACGCGCTGGGCCCGGACTTCGAGATCCGGAACGTCAACGGAGCGGACCGAGCCGAACTGCTCCCGGCCATCGCCGACGTCGACGCCATTCTGATCCGCTCGGCCACCAAGGTCGACGCCGAGGCGATCGCCGCCGCGAAGAGGCTGAAGGTCGTCGCGCGCGCCGGCGTCGGCCTGGACAACGTGGACGTCTCCGCCGCCACCAAGGCCGGCGTGATGGTCGTCAACGCCCCCACCTCGAACATCGTGACCGCCGCCGAACTGGCCTGCGGTCTGCTGCTGGCCACCGCCCGCCACATCCCGCAGGCGAACACCGCGCTGAAGAACGGCGAGTGGAAGCGCAGCAAGTACACGGGCGTGGAGCTGGCCGAGAAGACCCTCGGTGTCGTCGGCCTCGGCCGTATCGGCGCCCTGGTGGCCCAGCGCATGTCCGCCTTCGGCATGAAGGTCGTCGCCTACGACCCCTACGTGCAGCCCGCGCGGGCCGCGCAGATGGGCGTCAAGGTCCTGACGCTGGACGAGCTCCTCGAGGTCTCCGACTTCATCACCGTCCACCTGCCGAAGACCCCCGAGACGGTCGGCCTGATCGGCGCCGAGGCGCTGCAGAAGGTCAAGCCCTCGGTGCGCATCGTCAACGCCGCGCGCGGCGGGATCGTCGACGAGGCCGCGCTGTACTCGGCGCTCAAGGAGGGCCGGGTCGCGGGCGCGGGCCTCGACGTGTACGCCAAGGAGCCCTGCACCGACTCGCCGCTGTTCGAGCTGGACGAGGTCGTCTGCACCCCGCACCTCGGCGCCTCCACCGACGAGGCGCAGGAGAAGGCGGGCATCGCGGTCGCCCGCTCGGTGCGCCTCGCCCTCGCCGGTGAGCTGGTCCCGGACGCGGTGAACGTCCAGGGCGGTGTCATCGCCGAGGACGTCAAGCCGGGTCTGCCGCTCGCCGAGCGGCTCGGCCGGATCTTCACCGCGCTGGCCGGTGAGGTCGCGGTCCGCCTCGACGTCGAGGTCTACGGCGAGATCACCCAGCACGACGTGAAGGTGCTGGAGCTGTCCGCCCTCAAGGGTGTCTTCGAGGACGTCGTCGACGAGACGGTGTCGTACGTCAACGCCCCGCTGTTCGCGCAGGAGCGTGGCGTCGAGGTGCGGCTGACCACCAGCTCCGAGTCGCCCGACCACCGCAACGTCGTCACCGTGCGCGGCACGCTCGGCAGCGGCGAGGAGGTGTCGGTCTCCGGCACGCTCGCCGGTCCGAAGCACCACCAGAAGATCGTCGCGGTCGGTGAGTACGACGTGGACCTCGCGCTCGCCGACCACATGGTCGTCCTGAGCTACGTCGACCGGCCCGGTGTCGTCGGCACGGTGGGTCGTGTCTTCGGGGAGGCCGGTATCAACATCGCCGGCATGCAGGTCGCCCGCTCCACGGCGGGTGGGGAGGCGCTCGCGGTGCTGACGGTGGACGACACGGTGCCGCCCGCGGTGCTGGCGGAGGTCGAGGCGGAGATCGGCGCGACCTCGGCGCGCTCGGTGAACCTGGTCTGAGGGTTGGTTCTTACGTAGCGGTAGCGGGGCGGGGCCTGGTCACCTGGGGTGACCGGGCCCCGCTTTTTGGGTTCGTGGTCGGGTGCGGGTCCGGTGGGGCTTCTCGCGCAGTTCCCCGCGCCCCTAAAAGCATCAGGCCCCTGCGGGCCTGAAAAGCGTGGGGCGCAGCCCCTGCTTTTCAGGGGCGCGGGGAACTGCGCGACCAGCCCCCACCGGACCCGCACCCGAGAACGCCCCGAGAACGCACCCCACCGCCGCATCGTGACCCGGCGTGCCAGGATGGCGGCGTGGCTCAGAGCATCGTGCACGCGCCGTTCGTCGGGCGGGACTCCGAGATGGCCCGGCTGCGGGACGTGCTGGACCGGGCCGGCCGCGGGGAACCCCGCGCCGTACTGGTCGCGGGTGACGCCGGTGTCGGCAAGAGCCGCACCCTGGCGGAGGCCGCGGCGTACGCGGCGGAACAAGGCACCCTCGTGCTCACCGGGCACTGCGTGGACCTCGGCGACGTCGGTCTGCCCTATCTTCCGTTCACCGAGATCCTCGGCGCCCTGGCCGCGGACGAGCGGTTCGCCCCGTTGCTGCGGGCGCACCCGGCGACGGGCCGACTCCTCGGCGGCGGCGCGGAGGGCGGCGACCGGTTGCAGCTCTTCGAGGGCGTCGCCGCGCTGCTGAGCGACCTCTCCGGCACGACCCCCGTCCTGCTGGTGCTGGAGGACCTGCACTGGGCCGACCAGTCCTCACGCGACCTGCTGCGTTTCCTGCTCAGCCGGGCGGTCCTCCAACGCCCCGCCCCCGGTGCCCCGGCCCACCGCCTCGCCGTCTTCGGCTCGTACCGCGCGGACGATCTGCACCGGCGTCACCCGCTGCGCCCGCTGCTCGCCGAACTGGTGCGGCTGCCCGCCGTGGAGCGGCTGGAGCTGCGGCCGATGCCGGACCCGGAGGTCGCGCGGCTGGTGCGGTCGCTGCGCGCCGAGCCGCTGTCCGACGCCACGGTCGGCCGGATCGTCGAACGGGCCGAGGGCAACGCCTTCTACGCGGAGGAACTGCTGGCCGCGACGGAGGAGGAGCCGGGGGCGGTGCTGCCGAGCCAGCTGGCCGACCTGCTGCTGATCCGGATCGAGCAACTGCCCGGCGCCGCCCAGCAGGTGCTGCGCACGGCGGCGGTGGCGGGCCGCAGGGTCGGGCACGACCTGTTGCGGGACGCCGTGCAACTTCCCGAGGACGAGCTGGAGTCCGCGTTGCGGGAGGCGGTGGGCCGCCAACTGCTGCTGCCGCACGGGGGATCGACGTACGAGTTCCGGCACGCCCTCACCCGGGAGGCGGTCTACGCGGATCTGCTGCCGGGTGAACGGGTGCGGCTGCACGGGGTGTTCGCGGAACTCCTGGCCCGCCGGGGGCGCCCGGCGGAGAGCGCCGAGCGGGCCCACCACTCGCGGGAGAGCCACGATCTCGCCGACGCGCTGACGGCGTCCGTCGAGGCGGCCGACCACGCACGCGGGATCGGGGCACCCGCCGAGGAGCTGCGGCACCTGGAGGGCGCCCTCGACCTGTGGCGCTCCGTGGACCCCGTGGCCCGGCCCCGGGACCTCGACACGGTCACGCTCACCCTGCGCGCCTCGTCCGCCGCCGCGCGGGCCGGGGAGAACCACCGGGCGGTCTCGCTCACCCGTGCGGCGCTCGCCGGAGCCGGCCCGGACGCGGACTCCGAACTGGCCGCCCGGGTGCGGTACACCCTCGCCGGTGACCTGATGCGGGTCGACAGCCTGAAGGCCGCGTTCCGGTACAGCAGCGAGGCGCTGGAGATGATCCCCGCCGAGCCCCCGTCCCGGACCTGGGTGTGGGCGGCGGCCACGCATGTGATGGCGGCGCGGTACGTGGGGGAGGACGAGGAGGCCGCGCGGGTCGCGGGCGGGGCGCTGGCCGTCGCCGAGCGGCTGGGACTCGACGACGCCCGGGCCGACCTGATCGTCTCCGTGGTCGGCCTGGACCCCCGGGGCAACCGGCGGACACCGGCGGGCCGGGCCCGGCTGCGGGACGCCCGTGAGCTGGCCCGGCGCGCGGGCAACCTGCCCGTGGAGATGCGCGCGCTGTTCAACCTCGCGTCGGGCTGCTTCGAGTCGGGAGACCTGGAGGGGTGCCTCGGCTGGCTCTCCGACGGCCTGGACCGCGCGGGCCGTACCGGCCTGCTCTCCTCCCCGTACCCGGTGGAGATGCGCTACCTCCACTCGCTGTGCCTGTACACCCTGGGCCGCTGGGACGAGTGCGCCCGCTCGGCCGCCGACGCCGACCGGCTGCCCGCCACGGCCGCCCACGCCGCCGGACCCGCCCTGTACGTCGCCCTCGCCCGTGGTGACGACAGCGCCGTGGAGCGGGCCGGGGCGCTGCTGGAGGGTCCGTACGACTGGACGGCCGGGCTCGTCGCGGGCATCACGCTCACCGAGGCGGCCGTCCTGCGGCGCGATCCCGAGGGGGCCGTCGCCCGGTTCCGTACGACGGTCGCCGCCCTCTCCGACGAGTCGGGCAACCTGCCCAACGCGACGGTCCGGCTCGCCGCGCTGGCCCTCGGGGCGATCGCGGACGGGGTGGCCGAGCGGCGATCGGCCGGGGACGAGGAGGCGGCGCGGGACTGGGCCGTCCCGGGGGAGGAGCTGGTGGAGGCCGCGCGGGCCACCGCGGCCGAGGGGGAGGACGGCGCGGAGCAGGGGCCGGAGGGGATGGCCTGGCTGGCCCGGGCCGAGGCGGAGTGGGCCCGGGTGCGCGGCGGGCCCGACGTGGCGGCCTGGCGGACGGCGGTGGACGCCTTCGCGTTCGGCGACCCGTACGAGAGGGCCCGGTGCCGGCTGCGGCTGGCGGAGGCGCTGCTGGGGGCCGGGGAACGGGAGGAGGCCGCGGCCGAGGCCCGGGCGGCGGCGGAGACCGCCGACCGGCTGGGCGCCGTGACGCTGCGCGCGGCCCTGGACGCGCTCGTGCGGCGGGGGCGGCTGGCCCAGGCGTCGGGGGAGGGGGACGTCCCCGCGCTCACCGCGCGGGAGAGCGACGTCCTGCGGCTGCTGGCGCTCGGCCGCACCAACCGGCAGATCGGCGAGGAGCTGTTCATCACCGGGAAGACGGCCAGCGTCCATGTGTCCAACATCCTGGCCAAGCTGGGCGCGGCGAGCCGCACGGAGGCGGTCGCCCTCGCCTACCGGCAGGGGCTGATCACGACCGGTTCGCCGTCCTGAGGGGCCCGCGGCGCGTCACAGCCGTGCCCCCTTCAGCGCCATGTGCAGCAGCAGCCGGTCCTCGCCGTCGGTCAGACTGAGGCCCGTGAGCTTCTCGACGCGGGAGAGCCGGTAGTAGAGGGTCTGGCGGTGGATGCCCAGCTCGGCGGCGGTGCGGCCCGCCTGGCCCGCGTGGTCGAGGAACACCTCGGCGGTGTGGGCGAGTTCGCGGTGGGCCGGGGTGAGGAGCGGGCGCACGGCGGGGTCCCCGGGGGCGCCGGGCGGGAGCGCGGTCAGCAGCCGGTACGGGCCGATGGAGCGCCACTCGGCGACCGGCCCGAGACGCGGCTCCGCGAGCGCGGCCCGGGCCGCCGCCGTGGCCTCCCGCCAGTCGGTGCCCAGCTCGGCGAGGCCCGCACGGGCGCCCGAGACGCCCGCCGCCGCGTGCGCGCCCGCGCGCTCCAGGAGCCGGGCGGCGGCCGTGAGCGCCGGGGCCGGCACGTCCGCCGAGCGCAGCCGCACCAGCAGGGCCAGGCCCCGGCCGGCCGCGCCCCACGGCACCGTGCACAGCGCGGCCGCCCCCGGCACCGTACGGAAGGAGGGGGCGTCGTCCTCGCCGGCGGACGGCCAGGGGGCCACGCACACCATCGCGTGGACCCCGTCGCCGCGCGGGCCGAGCGCGCTGCGCAGCTCCGCCACCGCCATGTCGCGCTCCCAGTCGCGCCCGGCGGTCAGGACCGCGCGCAGCTCCCGGGTGAGGTCGGCGCCCGCCTGGGCCTCGTCGGCGAGGAGGGCGCCGATCCGGGCGGCGACCGCCATCGCGGCGGAGAGCTGGGCGTCGGTCGGGCCCGGGTCGCCGTCCAGGAGCCAGACGTAGCCGAGGACGACACTCCGATGGCGTACGGGCAGACAGACGCGGCCCCGGAGGACCCCCGCGGCCGGGGTCGGCGGGATGCGGACCGGGGCCGTCGCCCGGGTGATGCCGAAGCCCTCGAACCACTCCCGCACCGCCGTCGTCGAGCGGCGGGTCAGGATCGAGCGGGTGCGGACCGGGTCCAGGGCCGAGGGATCGAGGTCGCCCTCGCTGTCGTACGCGCCGAAGGCGATCAGTTCGAAGTCGCGGTTCTCCAGCGTCGCCGGGGCGCCGAGCAGCTCGGAGATCTCGTCGACGAGGTCCTGGTAGTCACCCACCGGGTGGGGCGATGCGGTTTCCGGCGTCACAGGGGCATTCTCCCGTATGCGCCCGGAGCCTTCATACATCTGTCTGAGATCTGCGGCACGGATGCGTGACAGCTGTCGATGGCCGGGGATCGGCGGGATCCTTAGGTTTCACGGTGGTTCTGTCTGCTGGTCTGTGGAGGTGCCCCGTGCTGGGTCCCGTGATTCTCGCCGCGTCGCGCAGCGACCGGATTCGACGCCTGGTCTCCGCGGCGCCCGTGACCAGGCAGGTCGTCGACCGGTTCATCCCCGGTGAGCGGGTCGAGGACATCGTTCCGGTCGTCCTGGATCTCACCGGCAAGGGCCTCGACGTGACGCTGGACGTCGTCGGCGAGGACATCACCCGTCCGGAGCAGGCGTTCGCCGCCCGCGACGCCTATCTGGAGCTGATCGACCGGCTGAAGGAGCTGGGGCTCGGCGGGCGCGCCGAGATGTCCGTCAAGCTCTCCCTCTTCGGCCAGGCCCTGCCCGGCGGCCACGAACTGGCCCTCGCGGGCATCCGGCCGGTCGTCGAGGCCGCCGCCGCGATCGGCACCACGGTCACCCTCGACGCCGAGGACCACACCACCCTCGACTCGATGTTCGCCATCCACGACGAACTGCGCCGGGACTTCCCGCGGACCGGCTGCGTCATCCAGGCGTACCTCTTCCGCACCGAGGCCGACGCCCGCCGTCTCGCCGCGAGCGGCAGCCGGGTGCGGCTGGTGAAGGGCGCCTACAAGGAGCCCGCCGAGGTCGCCTTCCAGCAGAAGGCCGAGATCGACAAGGCGTACGTACGCGTCCTGAAGATCCTCATGGAGGGGAAGGGGTACCCGATGATCGGGTCCCACGACCCCCGCCTGATCTCCATCGCCCAGGAACTCGCCCACCGCGCCGGACGCAAGCTCGACGAGTACGAGTTCCAGATGCTGTACGGCATCCGCGGCGACGAACATCTCCGGCTCGCCGCCGAAGGACACCGGATGCGCGTCTACACCGCCTACGGCACCGACTGGTACGGGTACTTCATGCGGCGGCTGGCGGAGAAGCCGGCGAACCTGCGCTTCTTCGTCCGCTCGATGGTCAGCAAGGGCTGAGCCCGCACGACGGCTCGCCACACACCGCTCAGTTAAGGAGTTACGGAACCCATGGACGCTGTGACCCAGGTCCCCGCCCCCGTCAACGAGCCGGTGCACGGCTATGCCCCCGGCTCACCCGAACGGGCCCGGCTGGAGGTCAAGCTGAAGGAGCTGGCCGAGAACCCGGTCGACCTGCCGATGACCATCGGCGGGGAGAAGCGGATGGGCGGCGGCGACCGCTTCGACGTCGTCCAGCCGCACCACCACAAGGCCCGCCTCGGTACCTACGGCAACGCCACCCGGCAGGACGCCCAGGACGCGATCGACGCCGCCCTCGCCGCTGCGCCCGCCTGGCGCGCGATGTCCTTCGACGACCGCGCCGCGATCATCCTGCGCGCCGCCGAGCTGCTCGCCGGCCCCTGGCGCGAGACGCTGGCCGCCTCCACCATGCTCGGCCAGTCGAAGACCGCCCAGCAGGCCGAGATCGACTGCCCCTGCGAACTGGTCGACTTCTGGCGCTTCAACGTCGCTTACGCCCGTGACCTGCTCGCCGAGCAGCCCCCGGCCAACTCCCCGGGCGTCTGGAACCGGCTCGACCACCGTCCGCTCGAAGGCTTCGTCTACGCGATCACCCCCTTCAACTTCACCGCCATCGCCGGCAACCTGCCGACCGCCCCCGCCCTCATGGGCAACGTGGTGGTCTGGAAGCCGAGCCCCACGCAGACCCACGCCGCCGTGCTGCTCATGCGGCTGCTGGAGGAGGCGGGCCTGCCCAAGGGCGTCATCAACCTCGTCACCGGTGACGGCATCGCCGTCTCCGAGGTCGCCCTCGAACACCCCGACCTCGCCGGTATCCACTTCACCGGCTCGACCAAGACCTTCCAGTACCTGTGGAAGACGGTCGGCGCGAACATCGAGAAGTACCGCTCCTACCCGCGGCTGGTCGGCGAGACCGGCGGCAAGGACTTCGTGGTCGCCCACCCGTCCGCCGACCGCGCGGTCCTGAAGACCGCCCTCACCCGGGGCGCCTTCGAGTACCAGGGCCAGAAGTGCAGCGCGACCTCGCGGGCGTACATCCCGGCGTCGATCTGGAACTCCGGCTTCAAGGAGGAGTTCGCCGCCGAGGTCGACTCCCTGACCATGGGCGACGTCACCGACCTGACCCACTTCATCGGTGCCGTCATCGACGAACGCTCCTTCGCCAAGAACAAGGCCGCCATCGACCGCGCCCAGGCCGACCCGGCCTGCACGATCGTGGCCGGCGGCACCTACGACGACTCGGTCGGCTACTTCGTGCGCCCGACCGTCGTCGAGTGCACCGACCCCGCCAACGAGGTGTTCACCACCGAGTACTTCGGCCCGTTCCTCGCCGTGCACGTGTACGAGGACGACCACTACGAGGAGATGCTGACCCAGATGGAGTCGGTGTCCGCCTACGCCCTGACGGGTTCGGTGATCTCGGGCGACCGCGCGGCCGCCGCGTACACGATGGAGAAGCTGCGCTACGCGGCCGGCAACTTCTACATCAACGACAAGTCCACCGGTGCCGTCGTCGGCCAGCAGCCCTTCGGCGGCGGTCGTGCCTCCGGCACCAACGACAAGGCCGGCGCCCCGCAGAACCTGATGCGCTGGACCCTGACCCGCGCCATCAAGGAGACCCTGGTCCCGCCGACCGACTACACCTACCCGCACATGGGCTGACCGGCCCGCCCCACCGGCCTTGACCCCCTGAGCGCGTTCCGGCTCGGGGGGTTCGGTGTGTTCGGCGGGTGCACCCCGGTGGGGCTTCTCGCGCTTCCGCGCGCCAGGGGCGCGGGGAACTGCGCGACCAGCCCCCACCGGACCCGCACCCGACACGTGACCGACCCCGCCGTCTCAGATAGTAGGAAGTCCGACTACTTGTAGAGACAGAAGCGCGTCCCTCGCCTAGCTTTGTAGGAGCCGAACGTCTCGCTCGATCCAGCGAATGGCGGTCGTGAGCCGGAGCCCTAGGCAGGCAACCCCTGCGGCCCCGCTCCCCGCCCCTTCCGGCGTCTCGTACACCGCCCGTTTCCGAACTCCGGATTGCCTCGAAGGAGTCGATTCCCCATGGCCGAGACGACCGTCCGCCGCCGAGTCCGCCACGTTTCCCGGACCACCGAGTCCGACCGCAAGAACGCCGCCGCCGCCCTCCAGCGCGCCCTCGACCGCCGGGACAACGGCGGTTCGACCGGGCACTGAGCCCCCTCCCGGCCGGGAGCCGCACCCGTGTCGGGGTGCGGTGCGGCCGTGAGCGGGACGGCTCACGCGCCGCGCCGCACCTCGAAGTGGTCGATCCGCTCGCCGTCCTGGGCCAGCGCCGACACCTTCAGGGCCGGCCGCGAACCGCTCTCCGCCTCCACCGAGAGCAGGGAGAAGCCCCGGTAGCGCACCCGCGACCACTCCACCGTCTCCGCCTTCGACCGGCGGGACTTCGTCCACGCGAACGTCTCGACGGCGTCGTGGCGGGTGACGTGTCCCTCGTAGCTCTCCTTCACGCCGGACGGGAAGCCGTACAGGTCCCGCCCGCCCCCGCCCGCCGTGACGTACACGATGCCGTCGCGGGTCGGGTCGGTCGACGCCCCGATCGGCACCTCCCTGCCGACCTCGCCTCCCTTGACGGCGTCGGTCCGCTCGTAGACGTGGTTGTGGCCGTTGATCACCAGGTCCACCTGGTGCTTCGCGAACAGCGGCAGCCAGCTGTCGCGGACGCCGCCGTCGGAGGCGTGCGAGGACGTGGAGTAGGCGCAGTGGTGGAAGAAGACGACGATGAAGTCGACGCCCTTCGCCGCCCGCAGTTCCCCGAGCTTCCGGTCCAGCCACGCGGTCTGCCGGCCGCCGGAGTAGCCGAGGTTGGCCGGGATCTCGTACGACACGTCGTTCGCGTCCAGCGCCACGAAGCCGACGTTGCCGTAGGTGAACGCGTACACCCCCGGCGCCGAACGGGGATCGAAGCCGGTGTCCGGGAGGGACCAGCGGGCGAGCTGGCCGCCGTAGCCGTCCGGTGAGTACCAGGCCTCCATGTCGTGGTTGCCGGTCGTCACCATCCACGGCACGGACCGGGCCACCTGCTCGTTCTGCTTGAGGAACAGGTCCCAGAACCCGGGGTCGTAGCCGTCCGACTCCACCCCCTTGCCGTTGCCGTCCGCGTAGCAGATGTCTCCGGCGTGCAGGTGGAAGGCGGGCTTCTGGCGGACGATCAGGTGGTCGTTGGCGGCCGCCGCCTTGCCCACGCCCTGGTCGCCGAACGCGGTGAACACGAACCTCTCCGGCGCGGCGGGCGCCGTGCGGAAGGTGCCGATCGTCGAGCGGTGGGCCGGGGCCGCCGGGTCGAAGCCCTCGTGACCGACGCCGTAGTAGTACGTCGTGCCGGGGCGCAGGCCGTCCAGGGCCGCGTGCAGGTAGTACTGCTCCAGCTCCAGGCGGACGCCCTCCACCCCCGGTGTGTGCAGGTCGCGGACCTCGGCGTCGATCTTCCGGCTCAGCTCCTCGGGCCGCGGGCCCACCCGGACGTACGGCTTGCGCACCGCGAGCGGCACCTGCCAGGAGATCCGCATCTGCGTCCGGGGGTCGCCGCCGAAGGCCAGATGGCGGCCGAAGGGGACCACGGCCGAGCCCGGCGCCCGGGAGGTGGCGGGCGACGCGGCGGAGGTCGTCGAGGGCGTCGACTCCGGCGAACCGGAGCCGCCGCAGCCGGTCAGCAGTCCGCCCGCCGCCAGCGAGCCGGCCGTCACCAGCGTGCGGCGCCGGGTCAGCTTCGTCCGCAGGTACTCGTGCTGCTCGGCCATGCTCATCCGGCGCGCGAGCTGCGGCGGGATACCGAAGTCGGGTATATCCATGAGGACGAAGTTCCCAGCGAATCCCAACGCCCGCCCCGCGTACGGGTGAACGCGTGGTGACGTGTGAGCAGCGCCACCGTACCCCTCGTCCGTATCGCGGACACCCCATGTCATCCCCTGGGACAAGGAGTACGGTGCCGTCATGTCTCGCAGCCTCAATCTCGCAGTGATCCCCGGTGACGGCATCGGCAGGGAAGTCGTGGCCCAGGGGCTCAAGGTCCTCTCCGCCGTCCTTCCGCAGGATGTGAAGCTGGAGACCAAGGAGTACGACTTCGGCGCCCAGCGCTACCACGCCACCGGTGAGACCCTCACCGACGCCGACCTCGACGCGCTGAAGCAGCACGACGCGATCCTGCTGGGCGCGATCGGCGACCCGAGCGTTCCCTCCGGGGTCCTGGAGCGCGGCTTCCTGCTCAAGCTCCGCTTCGCCTTCGACCACCATGTGAACCTGCGTCCCTCGAAGCTGCTCCCGGGTGTCGCCACCCCGCTGGCCGGCCAGCCCGAGATCGACTTCGTCGTGGTCCGCGAGGGCACCGAGGGCCCGTACACCGGCAACGGCGGCACGATCCGCAAGGGCACCGAGCACGAGGTCGCCACCGAGGTCTCCGTGAACACGGCCTTCGGTGTCGAGCGCGTGGTCCGTGACGCCTTCGCCCGCGCCCAGGCCCGCCCGCGCAAGAAGCTCACCCTCGTCCACAAGAACAACGTGCTGACCTTCGCCGGTCACCTGTGGACGAACATCTTCACCAAGGTGGCCGAGGAGTTCCCCGAGGTCACCACCGACTACATCCACGTGGACGCGGCGACGATCTACCTCGTCACCGACCCCGCCCGCTTCGACGTGATCGTCACCGACAACCTCTTCGGCGACATCATCACCGACCTCGCCGCGGCCGTCTCCGGCGGCATCGGCGTCGCGGCCTCCGGCAACATCAACCCCTCGGGCGAGTTCCCGTCCATGTTCGAGCCCGTGCACGGCTCGGCCCCGGACATCGCCGGCAAGGGCAAGGCCGACCCCTCCGCCACCGTCCTGTCCGTCGCCCTGCTCCTGCGCCACCTCGGCCACGAGGCCGAGGCCACGCGGATCGAGGAGGCCGTCTCCGCCGACCTCGCGGAGCGCGTCGGCAAGCCCGCCCGTTCGACGGACGAGATCGGCGACGCCCTCGCCGTACGAGTAGCCGGCTGACCCTCCCCCACTGCCCGAATGGCGTGGGGGGACCCCCACCGCCACTCGAAGTTCTTTCGAAGCCGCCGGGTCGCACCAGCACCCGGCGGCTTCCGCATGGCTTCCCCAAGGTCCCGCCGGGTGTCACCATCAACCCTGGGTCGCATTCACGCCGTTTTCTTCCGCCGACTCCGCTTGCGATAATCGAACGCGGAGCCGCCGAATGAGGCAATGCTCGGACGTCCAAGCAGTCGCCGTCGGAGTTGCGGACGTGAGCGCGGCCCGTCACACACAACCGGTGAAGGACAACCACTCATGACGACGCCCACGATCGAGCTCAAGCCCTCGGCCTCGCCACTCTCCGACGCGGAGCGCGAGGCGATCCTGGCCGACCCCGGCTTCGGCCGCCACTTCACCGACCACATGGTCGTCATCAAGTGGACGGAGGGCCGCGGCTGGCACGACGGCCAGCTCGTTCCGTACGCGCCGCTCTCCCTCGACCCGGCCACCATGGTCCTGCACTACGCGCAGGAGATCTTCGAGGGGCTGAAGGCGTACCGGCAGCCGGACGGATCCGTCGCCACCTTCCGGCCCGAGAAGAACGCCCAGCGCTTCCGCTCCTCCGCCCGGCGGCTCGGCATGCCGGAACTGCCGGTCGAGACGTTCATCGAGGCCTGTGACGCGCTGGTGCGCCAGGACCAGGCGTGGGTCCCGGCCCACGGCGGCGAGGAGTCCCTCTACCTGCGCCCCTTCATGATCGCCACCGAGGTCGGCCTGGGCGTCAAGCCCGCGAACGAGTACCTCTTCCTGGTGATCGCCTCCCCGGCCGGCGCCTACTTCCCCGGCGGCGTGAAGCCCGTCTCCATCTGGGTCTCCGAGGACCACGTCCGCGCCGTCCCCGGCGGCATGGGCGACGCCAAGACCGGCGGCAACTACGCCGCCTCCCTGCTCGCCCAGGCCGAGGCCGCAGCCGAGGGCTGCGCGCAGGTCTGCTACCTCGACGCGGTCGAGCGGAAGTGGGTCGAGGAGCTGGGCGGCATGAACCTGTACTTCGTGTACGGCGACCGCATCGTCACGCCCACGCTCACCGGGTCGATCCTGGAGGGGGTCACCCGTGACTCGCTCCTCACCGTCGCCGCCGACCTCGGCCACGCCGCCGAGGAGGGCCGGATCTCCATCGACCAGTGGCAGGCCGACTCCGAGAGCGGTGCCCTCACCGAGGTCTTCGCCTGCGGTACGGCCGCCGTCATCACCCCCGTCGGCACGGTCAAGCGCACCGGCGCGACCTGGCAGCAGTCCGCCGGCGAGCCCGGCCCCGTCACCCTCAAGCTCCGTGAGGCGCTGCTGAACATCCAGCGCGGCACGGTGGAGGACAAGCACGGCTGGATGCACGAGCTGGGCTGAGCACCCCGGGCCGACCGGGCCGGTCCGCCCGGTCGGCCGCCGCTCCTCGTGCCCGTGCGGCGGCGCGGTCGCTCACGCCTCCTCCGCACGCACCCGTTCCACCAGGCCCAGGGTCAGCTCCTGCGCCACCTCCTCCAGGTTCCACCGGCCCGCCCGGGACGCCTGGTTGCTGATCCAGAAGACGAGGACACCGTCGGCCGGGGAGCGGCCGAGGAGGCCCAGGGACCAGTCGTTGCCGCCGTCGTGCCAGGCGAAGGGGCCGTCCGGGGTGTCCCGTACGCTCCAGCCGTAGCCGTACGAACTCGTCGAGCCGGGCTCCCGGACACGCGGCTCGAACAGCTTGTCCCGGGCCCGCGCCGGCAGGACCTCCTCGCCCAGCAGCGCGCGGTGCCAGCGGAGCACGTCCTCCGCGGTCGAGAGCATCCCGCCGTTGCCCCGCAGGTTCCAGTACGGCCCGTCCGCGGCCCAGGGATGGTCGAAGGGCCTGCCCCGGCTCCGCCCCCGGGCGTCGTACTCCACCGCGACGAGCCGCCGCGGCCACCGGGGCAGCACATACCCGGTCCGCCTCATCCCGGCCGGTGCGAACAGATGCCGGGCCAGGAACGCCTCGTAGCCCTCTCCCGACGCCTTCTCCACGATCGCGGCGAGCAGGCTGTAGCCGGTGTTGGAGTAGTGGAATTCCGCGCCCGGCGCGGAGCGGAGCTTCGAGGCCAGCGCCCCGCGCACCAGCTCCTCGCGCGAGACGGGGTCGTAGTCGTCGCCGAGCCCCTCGACGAGGCCGGAGGTGTGGGTGAGCAACTGCTCGACCGTGATCCCGCGCTTGTCCCGCGGCACCGGTCCCAGGTGCCGGCCGATCCGGTCGGTCACCCGCAGCCGGCCCTTCACCTCCAGCTTCAGGATCGCCGCCGCCGTGAACTGCTTGGTCATCGACATGACGTCGTAGACCGTGCGGCAGCTCGCCGCGATGCCGGCCGCGCGGTCCGCCGTGCCGAAGCCCGCGCAGTACGCCAGGTCGTCGCCGCGCGCGGCGAGCACGGTGCCGCCGCCGTCCCGCGGCAGTGTGCGCCGGACGAAACCGGCGATCGACCGGTCGACGCCGGGCGGCCCGGCATCGGCCGCCGGCCCGCCGACGGGCAGGGGAGCGGGCAGGGGAGCGAGCACGCCCAGTGCCAGTGCCGCCGCGAACAGCGCGGCACTCCTGGCCCTCGTACGGGGCCCGGGCGAACGGCGGGGCGAACAGTGGGATGAACGGTGGAGCGATCGGTGGGGCGAACGGTGGGGCGGACCCATATGACCTCCCGGTGGTCTCGGCACGGGGCGACGCGCACCGAGGTTGACCGCCGATCTCCCGCCTCCTCAAGCTGTGGAGGTGTTCGAGCTTGTACGAGTCCGTGTATGTCCAGCTCAACGAGGGGGAATCCGATGACCACCGCACCTCCCACACCGCCCGACACCGACCCCGCCGCCTTCGTCGCGGGCCTCAGGCGCCTCAAGGCATGGTCCGGTCTGAGCTACCGCCGGCTGGAGCGCCGGGCCGCCGAGGCGGGCCATGTCCTGCCCCACTCCACGGCGGCGACCATGCTCGGCCGCGAACGTCTGCCCCGGGAGGAGCCGGTCGCCGCGTTCGTCGCGGCCTGCGGGCTGCGGGGCGCCGAGGCCGAGGCGTGGACGGACGCGCGACGCCGGATCGCGTGCGGCCCGGAGGAGGTCCGAAGGGAGGGCCCCGGAGAGATCCGAAGGGAGGTCCCCGGAGAGATCCGAAGGGAGGTCCCGGCCGTGAGCGACGCACACACCGTGCATCCGCATCCGCATCCGCATCCGCAGCCGCGCCCGTTCCGGCCCCGGCGCCGGGCCCTCCTCGCCGTCGCCGCGGTCTCGCTCACCGCGCTCCTGGGCGGGGCCCTGACCTCGGGCGCGCTCACCGAGGACGAGGAGGTCCGGCAGCCGCCGACGGTGTACGGCGTCTCGCACGGCCAATAGAGCACTGCTCGAACAAGGCAGGATCCGCCTGGGCTGATCAACCAGGCAAACCCTCCCCACCCTTCCCCTTCCTGCGTTCCCTGTTTAGAGTGACGCTCTAAATCACGGACCGCAAGGAGGTGTCGCCGCATGCGACTGACCCCCACCGAACGCGACCGCCTGCTCCTCTTCGGCGCCGCCGAGCTGGCCCGGGCCCGTCGTGCGCGCGGCCTGCGGCTGAACGTGCCCGAGACGACCGCCCTCGTCGCCGACGCCGTGTGCGAGGCGGCGCGGGACGGGCTGCGGCTCGCCGAGGCGATCGACCGGGCGCGGAGCCTGCTCGGCCCCGACGACGTACTGCCGGGCGTCGCGGACGTGGTCAGGGAGGTGCATGTCGAGGCGGTGTTCGAGGACGGGTCGCGGCTCGCCGTGGTCCCCGACCCGGTCGGCGGCGCACCGGGGGACCGGGCCCCCGGCGGGCTCCTGCCGGGCGCGGCGCACGCGGACCCCGGTGCCGTCGTGCGGCTGACGGTCACCAACACCGCCGGTGTGCCCGTCTCGGTCACCTCCCACTTCCACTTCTTCGAGGCCAACCCGCGGCTCGACTTCGCTCGCGCGGCGGCGTACGGGATGCGGCTCGCGGTCCCCGCCGGGTCCTCGGTGCGGTTCGGGCCGGGGGAGCGGGTCGAGGTCGGGCTCGTGCCGATCGGGGGCGACCGGGTCGCGATCGGGTTCGCCGGTCTCGTCGACGGGGAGCTGGACGCGCCCGGCGCCAGGGAGGAGGCCCTGCACCGGGCCGCCGCCTGCGGATACCTGGGGGCGGACCGATGAGCGTCGATCCGTACGCGTACGCCGCCACCCACGGCCCCCGCGCCGGCGACCGGATCCGGCTCGGCGACTCGGGGCTCGTGATCCGGGTCGAGTCGGACTCCCAGCGGTACGGCGACGAGTTCCTGGCCGGCTTCGGGAAGACCGCGCGGGACGGGCTGCACCTCAAGGCGGCCGCCGTCCGGGAGACCTGCGACGTCGTCATCAGCAACGTCGTGGTGATCGACGCGGTGCAGGGCATCCGCAAGGTCTCGATCGGCATCCGGGAGGGCCGGATCAGCGCGATCGGGCGGGCCGGGAACCCCGACACCCTCGACGGGGTCGAGGTGGTCGTCGGCACGGGCACGTCCATCGTGTCCGGCGAGGGGCTGATCGCCACCGCCGGTGCCGTCGACACCCACGTCCACCTCCTCTCGCCGCGGATCATGGAGGCGTCGCTCGCCTCCGGCGTGACGACGATCATCGGGCAGGAGTTCGGGCCGGTCTGGGGTGTCGGGGTCAACTCGCCCTGGGCGCTGCGCCACGCCTTCAACGCCTTCGACGCCTGGCCGGTCAACATCGGCTTCCTCGGCCGGGGTTCCTCCTCCGGCGACGCCCCGCTGGTGGAGGCCCTCGCCGAGGGCGGGGCCAGCGGCTTCAAGGTGCACGAGGACATGGGCGCCCACACCCGGGCGCTGGACACGGCGCTGCGCGTCGCCGAGGAGCACGACGTCCAGGTCGCCCTGCACAGCGACGGGCTGAACGAGTGCCTCTCGGTCGAGGACACCCTGCGGGTGCTGGAGGGGCGTACGGTCCACGCCTTCCACATCGAGGGCTGCGGCGGCGGGCACGTGCCGAACGTGCTGAAGATGGCCGGGGTCCCGAACGTCATCGGCTCCTCCACCAACCCCACCCTGCCCTTCGGCCGGGACGCGGTCGCCGAGCACTACGGGATGATCGTCGCCGCCCACGGCCTGAAGACCGAACTGCCCGGCGACGCTGCCCTGGCCCGCGACCGTATCCGCGCGGGGACGATGGGGGCCGAGGACGTCCTGCACGACCTGGGCGCCATCGGCATCACCTCCTCGGACGCGCAGGGGATGGGCCGCGCGGGGGAGACCGTCCGCCGGACCTTCGCGATGGCCGGGAAGATGAAGGCCGAGCGGGGCGCCCCGGACGAGGGCCACGACAACGAGCGCGTCCTGCGCTACATCGCCAAGCTGACCGTCAACCCCGCCATCGCCCACGGTCTCGCGCACGAGATCGGCTCGATCGAGGTCGGCAAGCTGGCGGACCTCGTGCTGTGGCGGCCGGAGTACTTCGGGGCCAAGCCCCAGCTCGTGCTCAAGTCCGGCTTCCCGGCGTACGGCGTCGTCGGTGACCCGAACGCGGCCACCGACACCTGCGAACCCCTCGTGCTGGGGCCGCAGTTCGGGGCGCACGGAGCCACCCCGGCCGACCTGTCCGTCGCCTTCGTCGCCCGGGCCGCCCTCGACCAGGGGGGCGACTCGATGCCCACCCGGCGGCGCAGGGTCGCCGTGCGCGGCACGCGCGGGATCGGACCGGCCGACCTGCGGCTCAACTCCCGCACCGGATCGGTCGACGTGGACCAGCGCACCGGCCTGGTCACCCTCGACGGCGAGCCGCTGCACTCCGAGCCCGCCGAGTCGGTCTCCCTCAACCGCCTGTACTTCCTCTGAGGAGCCGCCCCATGACCACGCCCACCGCCACGGCCACACCCGCCGCCGACGGTTTCCGTATGCCGCCCGAGTGGGCTCCGCACGAGCGCACCTGGATGGCGTGGCCCGGACCGAACCCGACCTTCGAGGACCCGGCGGACCTCGCCGAGGCCCGTCGCGCCTGGGCGACGGTCGCCCGTGCCGTCCGCCGCTTCGAACCCGTGACCGTGGTGTGCGGGCCGGGGCAGTCGCGGCAGGCGCGCGCACTGCTCGGCGAGGACGTCGACACCGTCGAGCGCCCGCTGGACGACGCCTGGATGCGGGACATCGGCCCGACCTTCCTCACGAACGGCAGTGAACTCGCCGCCGTCGACTGGACGTTCAACGGCTGGGGAGCCCAGCCCTGGGCCCGCTGGGAGCACGACGCCGAGATCGCCGGGCAGGTCGCGGACCTCGCGGGCGCGCGGACGTACCCCTCGAAGCTCGTCAACGAGGGCGGGGCGATCCATGTCGACGGCGAGGGCACCGTGCTGCTCACCGAGACCGTGCAGCTCGGCCCGGAGCGCAACCCCGGCTGGACCCGCGAGGAGGCCGAGGCGGAGATCCACGCCCATCTCGGCACCAGCAGGGCGATCTGGCTGCCGCGCGGCCTCACCGGCGACTATCCCCCGGACGGCTTCGGCACGCTCGGCCATGTCGACATCGTGGCGGCCTTCGCGCGCCCCGGCGTGGTCGTCGCCCACTCCCAGCCGGACCCCGCCCACCCCGACCACGAGATCACCCGGGAGATCATCGGGCTGCTGCGGGCCGCGACCGACGCGCGCGGGCGGCGCCTGGAGGTGGTGGAGGTCCCGGCCCCGACCGTGCTGGAGGCCGACGGCCGCTGGGCGGACTACTCCTACATCAACCACTACCTCTGCAACGGCGGAGTCGTCCTGTGCGGTTTCGACGATCCGCGCGACGCGACCGCCGCCGGCATCTTCCGCCGGCTGTTCCCGGACCGGACGGTCACGCTCGTCGACGCCCGCACGCTCTTCGCGGGCGGCGGAGGCATCCACTGCGTCACCCAGCAGCAGCCGAGGACGGCCATCGGGTAGAAACGTCACGATGACCACGCCACCACCGCCCCCGCCCCGGCATCCGTCGCCGGACGCGATCCCGGAGACCGCTCCGGCCGCGTCCGAACACCCGTCACCGGACGTGCCGCAGGCTCCGCCGGACCGCCGGGGCGGCGCCCGTCGACGCGGCAGCGCCCCGCCCCGCGAGGACGTGCTCGAAGCGGCCATGGGAATGATCGCCGAGCGGGGGCTGGAGAAGCTCACCATGGCGGCGCTCGGCCGGGAGGTCGGGATGAGCAGCGGCCATCTCCTCTACTACTTCCGCTCCAAGGACGAGCTGCTGCTGCGCACCCTGGAGTGGAGCGAGGGCCGGCTCGGCGCGGAGCGCGCCCGACTGCTCACCCGTCCGGGCACCGCCCGCGAGCGGCTGGCGGCGTACGTCGACCTGTACGTGCCCGACGGCCACCGCGATCCGCACTGGACCCTCTGGCTGGAGGTCTGGAACCGCTCGCAGAACGCCGACGACGACGCCCGCGACCGCCAGGCCGCCATCGAGGGCGCCTGGCACCGCGACCTGGTGGCCCTGCTCGCGGAAGGCGTGTCGAAGGGGGAGTTCCGCGCGGTCGACCCGGACCGGTTCGCCGCCCGGCTGCGGGCCCTGCTCGACGGCTTCTCCATCCATGTGGCCATCGGACTGCGCGGGACGGACCGCGCCCGGATCCTGGCGCACGTGCGGGAGTTCCTCGACGAGTCCCTGGGCTGAGCCGGGCCCGCGCCCCGGGCGCACCCCGGGTCCGGCGCCACGGCCCGGTCCCGGCGGATGATCAGCACGCTGTTCGCATCCTGAGACGGACGGTGAGCACGGGACCGGTGTGTGCCACACTGCCCCCGTGCTCTCGTTCGCCATGATTATTGGCAGCAGGCGCGCCGGTCCGCAGTGACCGCCACGTACGACCAGGTACGGGCGGACACCGTCGTCTCGACCCGCGCGCAGACCTCTCGCACCCGCGAGAGGTTTTTCGCTTTTCTGGCCCATCTTCAGCCGGGAGCGCAGCGCGAGGGATCATTGGGGACGGTGGAGCCGGTCATTCCGGTACAGACCGAGATCCAGCGGGATCCAACAGCAGGAGCCTTGACACCATGACGGAAACCAGCGAGCTCGACGACTCGTTCCACGTCTTCGACACCACCCTGCGCGACGGCGCCCAGCGTGAGGGCATCAACCTCACGGTCGCGGACAAGCTGGCCATCGCACGGCACCTGGACGACTTCGGCGTCGGCTTCATCGAGGGCGGCTGGCCCGGTGCGAACCCGCGCGACACCGAGTTCTTCGCCCGCGCCCTGAAGGAGATCGACTTCAGGCACGCCCAGCTCGTCGCGTTCGGCGCCACCCGCCGCGCGAACGGCAAGGCGAGCGAGGACCCGCAGGTCAAGGCCCTGCTCGACTCCGGCGCCCCCGTGATCACCCTCGTCGCCAAGTCCCACGACCGTCATGTGGAACTCGCCCTGCGCACCACCCTCGACGAGAACCTGGAGATGGTCCGCGACACCGTCTCCCACCTGCGCGCGCAGGGCCGCCGGGTCTTCGTCGACTGCGAGCACTTCTTCGACGGCTACCGCGCCAACCCCGAGTACGCCAAGGCCGTCGTCCGCACCGCCTCCGAAGCCGGCGCCGACGTCGTGATCCTCTGCGACACCAACGGCGGCATGCTCCCCGCGCAGGTCCAGGCCGTCGTCGCCACTGTCCTCGCGGACACCGGCGCCCGCCTCGGCATCCACGCCCAGGACGACACCGGCTGCGCGGTCGCCAACACCCTGGCCGCCGTCGACGCGGGCGCGACGCACGTCCAGTGCACCGCCAACGGCTACGGCGAGCGGGTCGGCAACTCCAACCTCTTCCCGGTCGTCGCCGCGCTGGAGCTGAAGTACGGCAAGAAGGTCCTCCCCGAGGGCGCGCTGCGCGAGATGACCCGGATCTCCCACGCGATCGCCGAGGTCGTCAACCTCACCCCCTCCACCCACCAGCCGTACGTCGGTGTCTCCGCCTTCGCGCACAAGGCCGGCCTGCACGCCTCCGCGATCAAGGTCGACCCGGACCTGTACCAGCACATCGACCCCGAGCAGGTCGGCAACACCATGCGGATGCTCGTCTCCGACATGGCGGGCCGCGCCTCCATCGAGCTCAAGGGCAAGGAACTGGGCGTCGACCTCGGCGACGACCGCGAGCTGGTGGGCCGGGTCGTCGAGCGGGTCAAGGAACGCGAGCTCAAGGGCTACACGTACGAGGCCGCCGACGCGAGCTTCGAGATCCTGCTGCGCGACGAGGTCGCGGGCAAGCCGCAGCGGTACTTCCGCACCGAGTCCTGGCGGGCCATCGTCGAGGACCGCCCCGACGGCAGCCACGCCAACGAGGCCACCGTCAAGCTGTGGTCCAAGAGCGAGCGCATCGTCGCCACGGCCGAGGGCAACGGCCCCGTCAACGCCCTCGACCGCGCCCTGCGGGTCGCCCTGGAGAAGATCTACCCCCAGCTCGCCAAGCTGGAGCTGGTCGACTACAAGGTGCGCATCCTGGAGGGCAAGCACGGCACCAACTCCACGACCCGCGTCCTCATCTCCACGACGGACGGCACGGGCGAGTGGTCCACGGTCGGGGTCGCCGACAACGTGATCGCCGCGTCGTGGCAGGCGCTGGAGGACGCCTACACGTACGGGCTGCTGCGGGCGGGTGTGGAACCGGCGGAGTGACCGACCGGCGGCACCCCGGACGGACGCGGCGAAGGTCCGTCCGGGGTACCACCCGGGGTGCCGCCCGGGAAGGTCGCCGGGGTCGTCGCCGGGGCCGTCGCTAGGGAGCGCCAGGGTCGTCGCCGGGAAGGCGCCCGGGGCCCGGAGCCGTCAGCAGGCCCGCTCGGTGCGCTCCTCGAACTCCTTCGCGCTCATGACCCGGTCGTCGGCCCACACGCGTCCCGGCTTCAGCCTCGCGAGGTCGGAGCCGGTGAAGGTCACGGCACCGTTCACCTGGTCGTCGGTGTGGGCGTAGAACGTGAACGCGTAGGTGTGGCCCGGGAGCAGCCGCTGCTCGCCCCGGGTCTCGGCGTCCCACGCGGCCGGCGGTGAGAAGAGCGGGAAATCCGCGTCCCCCGACCACTCGCCGTCCGTTTCCCAGACCGTCGTGTCCGTCTCGTCCTCGCCGGGCTCGTCCTCCCAGGAGCCGGCCCAGCCCGTGAGCGCCGGCGCCGTGTAGCCGGCGTCCCCGCACGGCCGGACCAGGACCCGGGGCGATCCGGCGTCGTCCACCGTCACGCCGGCCAGCGGCAGGACCTCGGGTCCGCAGCCGCTCAACAGCACAGCCCCGGCCGCCGCGCCCACGACCGCGAGAACTCTCCGCAGCATTCCGCCCGCCCCCGTGCTCCGTCGTCCCGAGCGCGTACGCCGCACCCGTCTCGAACGGTTGTACAGCTGTCCGGGCACCCGCCCAAGTCGACGGACGGCTCCCATCGGGTCACGGACCGGGATCGTCCGTTTGTGCGCCGATCGAGGTAGCTTCGAAAGTATGAAAGGCGCACCGGTTCGACGTCTGTTCCGCCTCCTCATGATGCCGTTCGCCGCCATGGCGCTCGCCGCCCTCGCGGTGCTGACCGTCGCCGCGCCGGGCGCGCACGCGGCCACCGATCTCTCCACCGTGGCCGAGGCCCTGCGCGAGAGCCCCGTCTACGTCGACCCGGCCGCCTCCGGCCTGCTCTCCGAGGCGGACGCCGACGCCCTCGCCGACACGATCCAGGACGCCGACGAGCCGGTCCTCGTGGCGGTGCTCCCGGCCGGCTACCCGACCCAGGACCTCTTCCGCAACCTCCGCACCGAGACCGGCGTGACAGGTCTGTACGCCGTCCGCCTCGGCGACCGCTTCGACGCCCGCGCCGACAGCAGTGTGCTGAGCCGGCAGACCGTGGCGAACCTGGTCTCCGCGGTCCAGGGCGTCGACGAACCGAAGGCCCAGCTCGACGACTTCGTGGACGACGCCCTGCGCAGCAACCCCGGCGGCACGGCCCCGTCGAGCTGGAGCGGCGGCGACCAGGGCGTGGACACGGGCGCGCTGGTGGTGGGGGGCGTGGTCGTCGCGGCGGGCGGCGTGGGCGCGTACGCGCTGGTGCGCCGGAACCGCCGTCGCAGGGAGGAGGAACGCCGTGAGGCGCTGGCCCGGCTCGCCGTCGTGGTGGACGAGGACATCACGGCCTTCGGCGAGGAACTGGACCGCCTGGACTTCCATCCGGCCGAACGGGGCGCGGACGACGCGATGCGCGCCGACTACGAACGGGCCCTGGACGCGTACGAGCAGGCCAAGTCCCTGATGGCGGCGGCAGCCCGGCCCGAGGACGTCCGCGCCGTCACCAAGGCCCTGGAGGACGGCCGCTTCTGTCTCGCCCAGCTCGCCGCCCGCCGGGAGGGCCGCCCCCTCCCCGAACGCCGGCCCCCCTGCTTCTTCGACCCCCGCCACGGCCCGTCCGTCGCGGACGTCCCGTGGACCCCCGGCCTCGGCGCCGAACGCGAGGTCCCGGTGTGCGCCGCCGATCAGGCTCGTCTCTCCGACGGCCGGAACCCCGTGATCCGCGAGGTGGACACGGACTCCGGCGGGCGCCGCCCCTACTGGGACGCGGGCCCGGCCTACGGTCCCTGGGCGGGCGGCTACTACGGCGGCGGTCTTCTCCCCGGCCTCCTCGTCGGCACGATGCTCGGCAGCATGATGGCCACCCCGTCCTACGCGGCCATGTACGGCTCCGGCTACGGCGACTTCGGCGCGGCCTCCGGCTACGGCGGCGGCGACGTCTCGGGCGCCGACTTCGACACGAACGACTTCGGCGGCGGCTTCGGCGGCGGCGACTTCGGCGGCGGCGGGGACTTCGGGGGAGGCGGGGACTTCGGCGGCGGCTTCTGAGAACCCGCCCCCGACGGACGCGGGTCCGGACCCGTCCCAGGGCCCGGTTCCGGACCCGGACACACGGGCACGGGCCCG
Source organism: Streptomyces sp. VNUA24 (assembly GCF_029167005.1). NCBI lineage: Bacteria > Bacillati > Actinomycetota > Actinomycetes > Kitasatosporales > Streptomycetaceae > Streptomyces > Streptomyces sp. VNUA24. Next base: position 3,786,644 of record NZ_CP119143.1, on the reverse strand, counting down.
GCGCTGGGGAGCAGCCGGACCCGTGGACGTCGTGGATGAGCTGGTGCGGGACTCCGCTCAGAGCGTGGCCGCACCCGCCGCGATCTGGGACGCGAAGGTGGACACCTCGGTGTAGACACCGGGGGCGTTGCGCTGGGCGCAGCCGTCGCCCCAGCTGACGATGCCGACCTGGATCCAGGCACCGGCGTTGTCCCGGCGGAACATCGGGCCGCCGGAGTCGCCCTGGCAGGTGTCGACGCCGCCCGCGGCGTAACCGGCGCAGATCTCCTCGCTCGGGACGAGACCGCTGTACAGGCCGCCGAAGGCGCGGCAGGTGGAGTCACTGATGAACGGCACCGTGGCCTTCAGCATGTACCGCTGCTGGGCACCGCCCTCAACGGCCGCGCCCCAGCCGGCGACGGTGAAGTCACCGGTGTTGTACTGCGTGGTGGTCGCGATCTTCAGCGTCGGCAGGTTGATCGGCTGGGCGAGCTTGATGAGGGCCCAGTCCTTGCCCGTGCCGTTGTAGCCGGGGGCCCGGTACACCTTGGTCGAGCGGACCTGGACCCGGCCGCTGGTGCTCTGCAGGTCCACGACGCCCGCCGTGGCCGTGATGCTGGTGTTGTTGCCGGTCGCGCCCACGCAGTGCGCGGCGGTGAGCACGATCTGCTGGGTGTAGAGCGCGCCGCCACAGCCCATGGACAGGCGGACCATGAAGGGGAACTCGCCCTGCGCGGCACGCGTTCCGCCGACGACCGGCGCCGGGGCGGCGGTCGCCGCGGACACGGGCTGCAGGCTGGCGATGGCGAGCGCGGCGGCACCGACGACCGCACATCTCTTCAGGACGGTGATGAGTCGCTTCAACGTGATGCCTTCCGTGGGGGGTGACAGGCGATGACTCGTACGACTGCAAGCGCAGATATGGCGTGAGCATGCCAATAGAGCGACAGGAACGCGCCCTGACTGGCATGCCCAGGTCAATTTCTGTTGCAGGATTATGAGAACGCCGAAAGCCCTCGCACAAGAGTCGTGAACCAGTCAGTCACCACCGGCGGTTTTCCGCCGCGAGGGCGGAAAACCGCGTGCGCGTGCGCCACGGGGGCGCGCAGACTGACCCGGTGATCGACATCACCCCCCACCTCGTACGCGCCCTGATCTCGACGCAGTTCCCGGCCTGGAGCGAGCTGCCGGTCCGGCCCGTGGACCGGCAGGGCTGGGACAACCGCACCTTCAGACTGGGCGAGGAACTGACCGTCCGGCTGCCGAGCGCGCAGGGCTACGCCGCCGCCGTGGCGAAGGAGGACCGCTGCCTGCCCGAACTGGCCCGGCACGTGCCCCTGCCCGTGCCGGAACCGGTGGCCCTCGGCGCGCCGGGGGAGGGGTACCCGTACGCGTGGTCGGTGCGCCGGTGGCTCCCGGGGGACACGGTGGAGGTCGCGCCGGACGTCGACCGGACGCGTCTGGCCCGTGACCTCGGGGACTTCCTGCGCGATCTGCGCGGGGCCCCGCCGGGCCGGGGTCCGGCGGCCGGACGGCACTCGTACTTCCGCGGGTGCCACCCCGGCGTGTACGGCGACGAGGTCGAGCAGGCCCTGGACCGGCTGGCGGACACGGTCGACGTCGCCGCCTGCCGGGCCGTCTGGGCGCAGGCGCTGACGTCCGCCTGGCCGTCGGCGCCGACGTGGTTCCACGGCGACGTCGCCGTGGGGAACCTCCTCGCCCGGAACGGCACCCTCTCGGCCGTCATCGACTTCGGTTCCTCCGGCGTCGGCGACCCCGCGTGCGACCTCGTCATGGCCTGGACGTACTTCACCGGCGAGGAACGGAAGATCTTCCGTGAGGCGGCCGGTCTCCCCGACGACACCTGGCGCCGGGCCCGTGGCTGGGCGCTGTGGAAGGCCCTGGTGACCACGGCGGGCCTCTCCGGCCCCGACCCGGAGGGACGGCAGCGCCGGGTGATCGACCAGGTGCTGGACGACCCGGTCGTCTAGGTCGGTTTCTGTCCTACTGCGCACCTACCGTGCGGTGCATGACCACTCCCGCGGACACCGAAGCCCTGGCGTTCCCCGACGCCGACCGCCTCGACGCCTGGCTGACCGCCCATCCCGCCCCCGGCACGCGCCGGCTCTGGGTCAAGGTCGCGAAGAAGGGGTCCGGCATCCCTTCAGTCGGCGCGGGGGACGTCAATGACGTGGCCCTCTGCCACGGCTGGATCACCGGCGTCCGGCGCCGCGTGGACGAGGCGTACTTCCTGCAGCGGATCACCCCGCGGCGGCCGGGCGGAGACTGGTCGATGGTGAACGTCCGACGGGTGGCCGAACTGACCGCCGCCGGCCGTATGCGCGTCGGCGGCCTCGCGGAGGTCGCCGCGGCCCGGGCGGACGGGCGCTGGGCGGCGGCGTACGCGTCGCAGAAGGAGGCGACCGTCCCCGACGATCTGGCGGCCGCCCTCGCCGGGCGTCCCGCCGCCCGCGACGCCTTCGCACGCCTGGGCAGGACGGACCGGTACCTCATGGTGCTGACGCTCCTCAGGGCGCGCACTCCCCGTACCCGGGAGACCCGGTTGCGGTCGGCACTCGCCGCCCTGGAGACGCAGGGCCCGGACGGGATCTGACGGGGAGCGGGCGGGACCCGACGGGGAGCGGGCGGCGAGGACGGCGGCGGTCTCCACGGCGACGGCGTCCCGGTCCGCCGCGTCCTCACGCTTCGTCGAGCCCGAGTCCTCGACAGGTCTCAGCCCGCGGCGCGGATCGCCGAGATGTCGAAGGTCAGCTTGATCTTGTCGGACACCAGCACACCACCCGTCTCCAGGGCCGCGTTCCAGGTGAGGCCCCACTCGGAGCGCAGGATCTCCGCCTTGCCCTCGAAGCCGACGCGCTCGTTGCCGAAGGGGTCCTTGGCGGCGCCGTTGAACTCCAGGTCGATGGTGAGCGGCTTGGTCGTGCCGAGGATCGAGAGGTCACCGGTGATGCGGTAGTCGTCGCCCCCGAGAGCGACCGCCTCGGTGGAGCGGAAGGTCATCGTCGGGAACTCGTCCGTCCTGAAGAAGTCCGCGCTCTTCAGGTGACCGTCGCGGTCGGCGTTGCCGGTGTCGATGCTGTCCATCTTGACGTCGATGGAGGCGGTGGACCGGGACGGGTCCGAGCCGTCCAGGTGCAGGCTGCCGGAGAAGTCCAGGAAGCCGCCCTTGACGTTGGTGACCATGGCGTGGCGGGCCGTGAAGCCGATCGTGGTGTGCGACGCGTCGATCGTGTAGTCACCGGTCAGCGCGGCGAGGTCGGGGTTCACCGCGGAGGTGGTCGCCGTGGCGGTGGCGGTCTCGGTGGTCGTGTTGTTGCGGCCGAAGATGCCCATGACGTGACTCCTTGAGGGATGTCGTTCAATGTTCAACGAACTGAACAAGCCCCACCGTAGACCTATTCCGTTCAAGTTTCAACCTTATCGCCACGGTGATCGACTTGTCACTCACTGTTGATCCTCGCCGGGCGAGATGGTAGACGGCACGGGCATGACCCCCACGCGCCGTACCGTCCTGCTCCTCACCGCCGCCCTGGCGGCCGCGCCACCGCCCCCCGCGCACGCCGCCGGCCGGACCGCCGCGGGTGACGACGCGTACGACACCCTCCGCCGGCGCTGGCTCACGCTCGCCCTCGGCGAGGGCTACGACCCCGCCGCCGAGCCCTACGCCACCCGGCTGCGCGAGACCGGCGACCTCGCCCACGCCTTCCGCGCGGCCATGGAGCCGACCGCGGACTCCCTCTGGCCCGGCCACCGCTTCGACCCGCCCGCGGGCATCACCCAGAGCTACAGCCGCCTGTGGACGATGGCCCAGGCGTACGCACAGCCCGGCACCGGCCGCACGGGCGACCCCGGTCTCCTCGCCGACGTCCTGCGCGGTCTCGACCACCTCACCGCGACGGTGTACCACCCCGCCACCACCCGCTACGGCAACTGGTGGGAGTGGCAGATCGGCAGCCCCCGCCTCCTGATGGACATCGTGGCCGCCCTGTACGACGAACTGACCCCCGCCCGACGGGCCGCGGCCTGCGCGGCGGTCGACCACTTCGTCCCCGACGCCCTGCTCCACGACTACGGCGGCATCTCCACCGGGGCCAACCGCGTCGACCTCTGCCGCTCCGTGGCCCTGCGCGGCATCCTCGGCCGCGCCCCCGAGAAGATCGCCCTGGCCCGGGACGCCCTCTCGCCGGTCTTCCCGTACGTCACCCGCGGGGACGGGATGTACGCCGACGGTTCGTTCGTGCAGCACACCTGGGTGGCCTACTCGGGGACGTACGGACAGGTGATGCTCGACGGACTGGGCAGGCTCTTCGCCCTGCTGGCCGGGTCCGCGTGGGAGGTGACCGATCCGAACCGCCAGGTCGTCCTCGACGGCGTCGAACGGGCCTACGCGCCGCTGATCCATGACGGGCTGGTGATGGACAGCGTCAACGGCCGTGCCATCAGCCGCGGCTACCTCAAGGGCGACGACCGCCACATCCTGCGGAGCGACCACTTCCACGGTCAGGGGATCATCGCCGCCCTCGCGCTGCTCGCGCTCGGCGCCACCCCCGCCGAGCGCGAGCGGTGGCACGGGCTGATCAAGGGATGGATCGCCCGGGACACGGTCACCCCCCTCCTCACCGCGCGGCAGTTCGGCGTCGCGGACCTGTCCCGCCTGCACGCCGTCGCCGCCTCCCCGGTCGCCGCCGCGCCCGCACCCGTCGGTCACCGTCTCTTCCCCGCCATGGACCGGGCCGTCCACCGTCGTCCGGGCTTCGTGGTGAACATCGCCATGGCCTCCGACCGCATCGCCCACTACGAGTGCGGCAACGGCGAGAACCCGCGCGGCTGGCACACGGGCGCGGGAGCCACCCTCTGGTGGGCCGCCGGGCACGGCGGCCAGTACACCGACTGGTTCTGGCCCACCGTCGACTGGTACCGCCTCCCCGGCACCACCGTCTCCACCAAGCGGCTCGCCGACCGGGAGGGCGGCGAATGGGGCGCTCCGAAACCCGCCGTGCGCTGGGTCGGCGGCACCACGGACGGCGAGTACGCGGCGATCGGCCAGCACCTCAAGGGGCTCGGCTCCACGCTGGAGGCCCGCAAGTCGTGGTTCTGCCTCGCGGACGCCGTGCTCTGCCTCGGAGCGGGCATCACCTGCGCGGACGGGGTGCCCGTGGAGACGGTGGTCGACAACCGGAACCTGGGGGCGAGCGACGGCATCGCGCACCCCCCGCTCGTACGCGGCCGGCTCTGGGCGCACCTGGAGGGCCACGGCGGCTGGGTCTTCTCCGACCCCCCGGCGGGCACCCCGGGCGGCCTGTCCCCCGCGCCCGCCCTGCGCACCCTCCGCGAGGACCGCACGGGCGCCTGGTCCGACATCAACACCGGCGGCACGACCGAGCGCCGTACCCGGCGCTGGCAGACCCTCTGGCTGGACCACGGCACCGATCCGGTGAACGCCGGCTACGCCTATCTGCTCATGCCCGGAGCGTCCCGCCACGCCGTCGAGGCCCGTGCCGCCGATCGGCGCTGGTTGTCGATCCTCGCCAACGACAGCGCCTGCCAGGCCGTCCACGTCCCCTCGCTCGGGCTGCTCGGCGCGGTCTTCTGGCAGCCCGGTACGGTGGGCCCGCTGACGGCCTCCGCCGGGGCCTGTGTGCTGGTACGCCGGCGGGGGAGGGCCGCCACCCTCCGCGTGAGCGAACCGCCGCGCACGGGCGAGCCGGTGGAGATCATCTGGAACGGCCCGTTCCGCGAGGTGGTCCGGGCCGACGCGTCCGTCGAGGTGCTGGAGTCGGCGCGCGGTCGGCTACGGCTGCGGGTCACCCCCGGCACGGCGTGCGCCACCCACACCTGTGACCTGACTCTCCCCTGAGCCGCCCGACGGGCCTTTGTGTGACCCCTACAAGCCCCACACCCCCTGAGCAGTCGGTTCGCCTGCATGCCGACGACGTTCTGTTCAGGGGTACCAGGAAAACACGCCGGAGACTGTACGGAGTCGACGGACCGCTTTGCTCGCTCGGCTTCGTATGGTCGCTACATGACCGTTTTGGATGAGGCACCGGGTGAGCCGACGGACGCACGCGGGCGAGTGGCCGAACTGCACGAGATCCGTGCCCAGGCTCTGGCCGGCCCGAGCGAGAAGGCGACCGAGGCGCAGCACGCCAAGGGCAAGCTGACCTCCCGGGAGCGCATCGAGCTGCTGCTGGACCCGGGCTCCTTCAACGAGGTCGAGCAGCTGCGCCGGCACCGGGCCACCGGCTTCGGTCTGGAGGCCAAGAAGCCGTACACCGACGGTGTCGTCACCGGCTGGGGCACGGTGGAGGGCCGCACGGTCTTCGTCTACGCCCACGACTTCCGTATCTTCGGCGGCGCGCTGGGCGAGGCCCACGCCACGAAGATCCACAAGATCATGGACATGGCCATCGCGGCCGGTGCCCCGCTGGTCTCGCTCAACGACGGCGCGGGCGCCCGTATCCAGGAGGGCGTCTCCGCGCTCGCCGGCTACGGCGGCATCTTCCAGCGCAACACCCGCGCGTCGGGCGTCATCCCGCAGATCTCGGTCATGCTGGGCCCCTGCGCGGGCGGCGCGGCCTACTCGCCCGCCCTCACGGACTTCGTCTTCATGGTCCGCGAGACGTCCCAGATGTTCATCACCGGCCCGGACGTCGTCAAGGCGGTCACCGGCGAGGAGATCACCCAGAACGGCCTCGGCGGCGCGGACGTGCACGCCGAGACCTCCGGCGTGGCCCACTTCGCCTACGACGACGAGGAGACGTGCATCGCCGAGGTGCGCTACCTCCTGTCGATGCTCCCGCAGAACAACCGCGAGAACCCGCCGCGCGTCGAGCCCTCCGACCCGGTCGACCGCCGCAGCGACGTCCTGCTCGACCTGGTCCCGGCCGACGGCAACCGGCCGTACGACATGACCAAGGTCATCGAGGAGATCGTCGACGACGGCGACTACCTGGAGGTCCACGAGCGCTGGGCCCGCAACATCATCTGCGCGCTGGGCCGGCTCGACGGCCAGGTGGTCGGCATCGTCGCCAACCAGCCGCAGTCCCTCGCGGGTGTCCTGGACATCGAGGCATCGGAAAAAGCTGCGCGCTTTGTCCAGATGTGCGACGCTTTTAACATCCCGATCATCACGCTGCTGGATGTCCCCGGGTTCCTCCCGGGCGTCGACCAGGAGCACGGCGGAATCATCCGCCACGGCGCCAAGCTGTTGTACGCGTACTGCAACGCGACCGTGCCCCGGATCTCCCTGATCCTGCGCAAGGCGTACGGAGGTGCCTACATCGTCATGGACAGCCAGTCCATCGGCGCCGACCTCACGTACGCGTGGCCGACCAACGAGATCGCCGTCATGGGCGCCGAAGGTGCCGCCAACGTCATCTTCCGGCGGCAGATCGCCGAGGCCGAGGACCCCGAGGCGATGCGGGTCCGGATGGTCAAGGAGTACAAGGCCGAGCTGATGCACCCGTACTACGCGGCCGAGCGTGGCCTCGTCGACGACGTGATCGACCCCGCGGACACCCGCGCGGTCCTCATCCGCTCCCTCGCGATGCTCCACAGCAAGCACGCGGACCTGCCGTCCCGCAAGCACGGCAACCCGCCGCAGTAACCCGTCGGTTCCCTCCCGGTACCCCAGCGGAAACCTCATCCACGGAGACTGACTTCCATGAAGCTGCCTGATATTCGCGTCGAGAAGGGTCACGCCGAGCCCGAGGAAGTGGCCGCGATCACCGCGCTGCTCCTGGCCCGTGCCGCCGCCCAGCCCGCCGAGACCCTCCCGGCCCACCGAGGCCGCCTGCGCGCGGGGTGGCGCCGCCTGGAGCGCGAGCCGGGGTTCCGGGCGCCGCACAGCTGGCGCTGAGCCTTGTTCGACGAAGGGGCCCTCTCCGAATGGAGGGGGCCCCTTCGCGTGTGGGTCGGGTGCGGGTGGGTGGGGCTTCTCGCGCAGTTCCCCGCGCCCCTGAAAAGCAAGGGCTGCGCCCCGCGCTTTTCAGGCCCGCAGGGCCTGGGTTTTTAGGGGCGCGGGGAACTGCGCGAGCAACCCCCACCCACCCGCACCCGACCCATGACGAAGGGGACCCCTCCCGGAAACAGGAAGGGGTCCCCTTTCGTACTCGGCCGAGCGCCGCGGGCCTACCGCAGGCGAGCCATGAGCGCGTGCTCGACCAGCGTGATCAGCGCCGACTTCGCGTCGGACCGGTGCCGCGCGTCCGTCGTGATGATCGGCGTGTCCGGACCGATCTGCAGCGCCTCCCGGACCTCGTCCGGGTTGTACGGCTGCTGTCCGTCGAAGCCGTTGAGGGCGATGACGAAGGGGAGTCCGCTGTTCTCGAAGTAGTCGACGGCGGGGAAGCAGTCGGCGAGGCGGCGGGTGTCGACGAGGACGATGGCGCCGATGGCGCCGCGGACGAGGTCGTCCCACATGAACCAGAAGCGGTCCTGTCCGGGGGTGCCGAACAGGTACAGGATGAGGTCCTGGTCGAGGGTGATGCGGCCGAAGTCCATGGCGACCGTGGTGGTCGTCTTGTCTCCGGTGTGGGTGAGGTCGTCGATGCCCGCGGACGCGGACGTCATCACGGCCTCGGTACGCAGCGGGTTGATCTCCGAGACGGCCCCGACGAACGTGGTCTTGCCCACGCCGAAGCCACCCGCCACCACGATCTTCGCCGAGGTGGTGGAGCGGGAAGGACCGCCGCTAGAGCTTGCGAAGTCCACTGAGCACCCTTTCGAGCAGTGTCACGTCTGGCTGGCCGCCGGCGCTCTCGTCGCCGCCGGGCTGATGAATGGCGACCAGACCCGCCTCCGCCAAGTCGGCGACGAGGATTCTGGCCACGCCGAGAGGGATCGTCAGCAGGGCCGAGATCTCGGCCACCGACTTGATCTCCCGGCAGAGGTTGCAGATCCGCTGATGCTCGGGCAGCTGGCCCTGCATCTGGTGCGGCTGTGCGGTGGTGTGCACCAGCGCCTCGATGGCGAGCTGGTAGCGGGGCCTGGTGCGGCCGCCCGTCATGGCGTACGGACGCACCAGAGGGTTGGTCGCCGCCCCTGCGGGCGACGGCTCGGGGGTGCGGCGCTGCGGCTGCACGGGCTGGATACGCGGTGCCGGCGGCTGGTCGTACGGAGAAGGGCCGGGGCCCTGCGGTACGTACGGCTGCTGGCGGCTCGGTGCGGAGGGGAAGTTGTACCGGTTCTGGTCACCCTGGCCCGGCCCCTGGCCAGGGTAGGACCAGTTGCCCGACGATGAACCGCCTGGGGGTGTTGCCACGTTCTCTCCTCCTCCGACTGTGCTGGCATCCATGGCTCATTGGAAGCCGCGTCCCGAAACCTTACGGCCCCGGGACGCCAAAACGCACCGTCTGACTGTTAGTTGAGCAGGCTGCCCTGGAGCTCCGCACGCAGATCGGGCGTCAGAACCGTGCCGGCACGGTCCACCAGAAGGGCCATCTCGTACCCGATGAGACCGATGTCGGCCTCCGGATGTGCGAGAACGGCGAGGGAAGAACCGTCGGAAACGGACATGATGAAGAGGAATCCCCGCTCCATCTCCACAACCGTCTGATTGACGCTGCCACCCTCGAAGATGCGGGAGGCACCCGCGGTCAGAGAGGTCAGACCCGACGCGACGGCCGCCAGCTGGTCGGCACGGTCGCGGGGAAACCCTTCGGACATCGCCAGAAGGAGTCCGTCGGCGGAGACCACCACCGTGTGCGACACCCCGGGGGTGTTGTCCACGAAATTGGTGATCAACCAGTTCAGGTTCTGCGCCGCCTGGCTCATCGGGCTCACACTAACGCTCCTGGTTGTAGGTGCTGTCAGGACCACTGTGGTGATTCCTAGTGGCCTGGCCGTTCGTTTCACTGCTTGCGTTGCGCCCCCGCTGGACACCCCGGCGCAGGTTGCTCAGCCTGCCCCGGACGTCCTCGGGAGCGCGGGAGATCTGTGGACCTCCCTGCGGGGTCGTCTGGGCGGCGCCCTCGACCAGGTTGGCCTTGGGCACCCGCCGCGGCAGGCCGGAGGAGGTGACCCCGCCCGCCTTGGGCTTCTTCAGCTGGGAGGCCTGCTGCCAGCGCGCGTCGTTGTCCGAGCGCCAGTCGCCGTTCGGTCCCCCGGCCGTCGGCTGGTCCTGGGTCACTTCCTGCCGTCCGTTCACGGCGCCCGCGCTCGTGCCGCCCACGCTCGCGGTGGATCCGCGGCGGGGGAGGCCGGCGTCGGTCAGCGCGTGGCCGGCGGAAGGGGTGGGACCCGGACGGTCGAAGCCTACGCGTTCCGGCTCCTTCACGTCAGCGGCCTGCGAAGATTCCGGTTCCGGAGCGTACTCGGAGCGGTAGGAACTCTGGTAGTCCGGCTGCTGCGGCTGCTGCTGCGGCCAGTCGTCCTGATAGGGCTGCTCGTCGAAGCCGGCGTACGTCTCCGGGGCGCTCGCGGCGGTCGCCGTGTGCTCCTCCTGGACGGCCTCCGCGTACGCGGGCTCGGGGTAGCCGCCGGTGGCGGTGAACGTGTCGTTCCCGCCCGGCAGATGCCCGTTGCCGTTCACCACGCCGTTGGTGCCCTGACCGTAGTACGCCTCGTCGTACGACGGCTGCTGCGGCTCCTCGTACGCCGTCTGCTGGTCGAACGACTGCTGCGGGTCCACGTAGGCCGTCGCGCCGTTGTCGTAGGACGGCTCGGGCGACTGGAAGTCGTCGCCGTAGCGCGGCGTCTGGCCCGGGGGCAGCTGCGGGCTCTGGTGCGCCTGGGACTCCAGGGCCGCACGGCGCTCCTCGCGCATCAGCGAGCGGCCCACGGGGTCCAGGTCGCGGATGTCGTCCGGCACCTCGTAGCGGCTGTCGTCGAAGCCCAGCTCCGCGGCGGTCCGCATCGGGGCCAGGCCCGGCTGCTGGAACGAGTGCTGCTCCGGGATGATCTGGGAGACCGTGAACTGGTCGGCCGCCGGCTGCTGCTCGCCACCGCCACCGTGGGTGATGACGTCGGGGAGCATGACCAGCGAGGTGGTGCCGGCCTGCTCGCCCGAGGGGCGGAGCTGGACACGGATGCCGTGCCGGTCGGACAGCCGGCCGACCACGAACAGACCCATGCGCTGCGAGATCGCGGCGTCCACGGTCGGCGGGTTGGCCAGCTTGTGGTTGATGTCCGCGAAGTCCTCGGCGGTGAGGCCGATGCCCTTGTCGTGGATCTCGATCATCACGCGGCCGTCGGGCAGACGGGTGGCGGTGACGCGGACCTTGGTCTGGGGCGAGGAGAACGTGGTGGCGTTCTCCAGCAGCTCGGCCAGCAGGTGCACGAGGTCGGTCACGGCACGGCCGTGGATCTCGGCCTCCGGGACGCCGGACAGCTCGATGCGCTCGTACTGCTCCACCTCGGAGGAGGCGGCGCGCAGCACGTCGATCAGCGGGACCGGCTGGTCCCAGCGGCGGCCGGGCTCCTCGCCGGCGAGGACCAGGAGGTTCTCGCCGTTGCGGCGCATACGGGTCGCCAGGTGGTCCAGCTTGAAGAGGTTCTCCAGCTGGTCCGGGTCGGCCTCGTTGTTCTCCAGGTCGGTGATCAGGGTCAGCTGGCCCTCGATCAGCGACTGGTTGCGGCGCGAGAGGTTGGTGAAGATCGCGTTGATGTTGCCCCGCAGCAGGGCCTGCTCGGCGGCGAGCCGGACGGCCTCGCGGTGGACCTGGTCGAAGGCACGGGCGACTTCGCCGATCTCGTCCGTGGTGCTGATGGGGATCGGCGCGACCCGGGTGTCGACGCGGCCGGGGTCGGTGCGCGAGAGCTGGTCGACCAGCATCGGCAGACGCTGCTCGGCGATGCCGAAGGCGGCGTTGCGCAGCTGGCGCATCGAGCGGCTCATCTGGCGGGCCATGATCCCGGCGATGATGAAGGCGGCGAGCAGGGCCACGATGACGATCGCGCCGTTGACGTAGGCGTCGCGCTGGGCGTCGGAGGCGATCTGGCCGGCCTCGGACACCGCGCGGTTGATCAGGTCGGTCTCGACCTCGCTGTAGCCCTCGAACTTCAGCGTCGAGGCCGCCATCCAGTTCTGGTAGGTGACGCCCTGCTTGGCCAGGTCCTCGGGCGAGGCACCGCTGCCGATCGCCTGGACCATCTTGAGCATGGTGTCCGGCGGCGGGACGTAGTTCTTGTCCTTGGCCGCGGCCTCGGCGGCCTGCTTCTTGCCCTCTTCGGTCTTCTGCGTCATGACCGACTGCAGACGCGCGGCGTCGGCCTCGGTACCGCCGGAGATGTACTCCTGTACGGCGATGTTCTCCAGGTAGGCGTACGAGGTGAACGCGGTGACCTGCTGACGGAAGATCTTCGGGTCCTCGCTGGGCCTGACCAGCAGGTGGGTGCCGATCGAACGCTGCAGGGAGGCGGCGCCCTTGGCGAGCGTGACCGCGTAGACCGTGCGGCCGTAGGCGGTGATGTTGCCGGTGCCGAGGCCGAGCTCGTTGGAGAACTCCGCCAGGAGGTGCTCGACGGTGACGTAGCCCTCTTCGGTCTGCACCGGGTCGGCGGCGCGCGTGAAGGCCGTCTGCCGGAGCTTCTCCAGCTGGGGCTCGGCCTCCTCGACCAGACGCAGCCGGCGCTCCAGGCCCTGCCCGGACGGCATTCCGACGACCTCCGCGTGGAAGGCGTCGGCCTTCTCGTCGGTGAAGGCGCGGGCGTCCTTGACGACCTCGCTGTCCCGGTCGCCGTCCAGCAGCGGCTGGGCCGAGATGTCCCGCTCGTTGAGCAGCGCCTCGGCGTAGACACCGGCGGCGGATACGATCTTGGCGACCTTCTCGGCGTCCCGTGCTTCCTGCCAGGTGTCGATCGAGCTCTTCACCTGGAACCCGCCCATGATCAGGCCGACCAGCACGGGTATGAGGAGGATCGCGTTCAGGCGAGTGGGTACCCGCCAGTTACGGGGGGAGAGACGGCTTCCGCTGGGCGCGGGAGCTGCCGTCGGCTCCGGTCCGGTCACTTGTGCGGGTGCCGCTCCGCGCGGCGGCGGGGTGAAGTTGCCCCGCGCCGACGGCTCGGGACCTTTCTTGCTTCGCCTCACTCGACCAACAACCTCTCGGCGCCGGCACCTACGTCGTGCCGCGGGTGACTCCACGCCCTAGTACGTCTTTGACTAATGGGCAGTTCAGGCATTCCAGCACGTCATGTTGAGGACTTCCAAACACTGGGAGGCAACGATTCCGCGTGATGTAAGTCCCAGATAAAACGGTCATAAAGAGCGAGCCCCGCCAAAAAGCGGGGACAAAGTGAGCGCAGCGGTACTGATCGACCGCGACGCGTGGTCGTACCACCCTATTTCTCTGTCGAAACGTTATGAACACCGAGGCCGACCGTGTCAAAGGACACAGCCGGCTCCGGTGTAACTACGACAACTGGCGTATGCGGTTATGGACTTGGGTCCTGTTTTGGGCCCAGCCGTGGTGCTTCGGCTGTGCGGAACTACCGCAGCCGTGCCATGAGCGCGTGCTCGACCAGGGTGATCAGCGCCGACTTCGCGTCCGCGCGGTGGCGGGCGTCCGTGGTGATGATCGGGGTGTCGGGTCCGATCTGGAGCGCCTCGCGGACCTCGTCGGGCGTGTAGGGCTGGTGCCCCTCGAAGCCGTTGAGGGCGATGACGAAGGGGAGTCCGCTGTTCTCGAAGTAGTCGACGGCGGGGAAGCAGTCGGCGAGGCGGCGGGTGTCGACGAGGACGATGGCGCCGATGGCGCCGCGGACGAGGTCGTCCCACATGAACCAGAAGCGGTCCTGTCCGGGGGTGCCGAACAGGTACAGGATGAGGTCCTGGTCGAGGGTGATGCGGCCGAAGTCCATGGCGACCGTGGTGGTCGTCTTGTCTCCGGTGTGGGTGAGGTCGTCGATGCCCGCGGACGCGGACGTCATGACGGCCTCGGTACGCAGCGGGTTGATCTCCGAGACGGCCCCGACGAACGTGGTCTTGCCCACGCCGAAGCCACCCGCCACCACGATCTTCGCCGAGGTGGTGGCCCGCCCCGATTCAGAGCTTCCGAAGTCCACTGAGAACCCTTTCCAGCAGAGTCACGTCCGGGGCGCCACCGGCGTTCTCGTCGCCACCGGGCTGGTGGATCGCGACGAGTCCGGCCTCGGCGAGGTCCGCCACGAGGATCCGTGCCACACCGAGCGGCATGGACAGCAGGGCCGACACCTCGGCCACCGACTTCACCTCGCGGCACAGGTGGCAGATCCGCTGGTGCTCGGGGAGCAGGCCCGTCAGGTGCGCGGGGTCTGCCGTCGTGCTGATCAGCGCCTCGAGGGCGAGCTGGTAACGCGGCCGCGTCCGGCCACCGGTCATGGCGTACGGCCGAACCAGAGGCTGGTCGCCCTCGTCTCCGTACGGCTCTGCGTACGGATCGTGAGGAGCGGTGGGCGGGGTCATTGATCCTCCGAGCGGGACAGCAGGTCGGTCAGTCGTGCCGTCTGACGGGGGCCGGTGGGGGGATTGTGTCGGCCGGACGGTGATGTGGTGAGGTCTGTGGATCCGCAGGCGTCAGTGGAGCAGACTGCCTTGGAGTTCGGCGCGCAGATCGGGCGTGAGCACGGCGCCCGCGCGGTCGACCAGCAGTGCCATCTCGTAACCGACCAGGCCGATGTCGCACTCGGGGTGGGCGAGCACGGCCAGGGACGATCCGTCGGAGACGGACATCAGGAACAGGAAGCCGCGTTCCATCTCGACCACGGTCTGGGCCACGTCCCCGCCCTCGAAGATCCGGGACGCCCCGGCCGTGAGCGAGGTGAGACCGGAGGCGACGGCCGCGAGCTGATCGGCACGGTCGCGCGGAAAGCCTTCCGACATCGCCAGAAGAAGGCCGTCGGCGGACACGACGACGGTGTGGGACACCCCGGGGGTGTTGTCCACGAAGTTGGTGATCAACCAGTTGAGGTTCTGTGCCGCTTGGCTCATCTGGCTCAACTAACGCTCCTGCTGGTGAGTGGGGCTCGGGAAGCTGCCGGTCTGGCCGTTGCCGGCCTGTCGACCCTGCGCGATGCCCCGACGGAGATTGGTCAGTCGGCCGCGTACGTCGTCAGGCGAACGCGAGACCTGCGGACCGGTTTGGTGCTGTTGCTGCTGAGCCGTGCCCGGCACGAGGTTCGCGCGCGGGACCCGGCGCGGCAGGCCGGAGGTGGTGACCCCGCCCGCCGAAGGCTGCCGGGCACGTTCGGCCTGGCGGACCAGGTCGTCGTTGGGCGTGCTGCGCCACGCGGTGGACGCGGGCGCGGCGGGTGCCGCCGGACGCTGAGGAGCGGCCGGAGTCTGGGGAGCGGGCGCGGCGGCCTGCTGGGGCGCGGAACCGTTGCCCGGCCGGCCCTGCTGGTTGCCGTTCTGGCCGTTGTGCCCGCTCTGGCCACCCTGACCGTGGAACCAGTTGGTCTCCAGCGTGTCGTAGAGCGGCGTACGGCCGTCCATCGGACCCGTCGCCGGGGGCAGGGCCTCCGGCTCCTGCGGGCGCGCGGGACGCTGCGGGGGCACCGGCGGACGCTGCGGCGGAACCGGCGGACGAGGAGCGTCGTAGCCCCCGTTCACCTGCGGCCGCTCGAACTGACCGGTGTCCTGGGAGTTCTGCCGGCCCGGCGTGTCGTACCGCCCGGGACCCTGGCCGTTCTGCCCGCCGTACTGTCCCGGGTCCTGCGGACCGGGGCGGCCGGGAGCACCGTACTGACCGGCGCCCTGCTGGTTCGGCCGGCCCGGCGCCGGGAACTGGCCCGTGCCGGAGGCGTCGTAGCCGGTCGCGGCGAACTGGCCGGTGGACGAGGGGTCCTGCGAGGCGCCGCGGGACGGACCGGTGGGCGCCGGCGGAGCACCGGCCCCGCCGAACACGTCGGAGCGGACGTAGGAGCCGGTGCCGTCCTGTGCGGGCGTGCCCGCGCCGGGGCGACGGCTGTCGAAGTCGGCGCCCGGGGTGGGCGGGAAGTCCGGAGCCCGGCCGGGCTCGACGCGCGGCATGGGCGCGGTGACGTCCGGCTGCTCCTCGTGGCCGCGCGGGGCGTCCAGGGAGGCACGCGGCACCGGGGGCTGCGCGTTGTCGTCGCTCCAGCTGGGCGTCCGCGACGAGGTGTTGCCACCGGGCAGCTCGGCGCGCGGACCACCGCGGCCGGGCAGCTGCGGACGGCGCCTGCCGGAACGTTCCTTGCCCTGCTTGGGCGGGACGGCACCGGGGCCGTTGTCGGCCCCGCCGGGCCGGGACGCGCCCGCGTCACCGGGACCGCCGGCCGGGCGCAGGCCCGAGCCGGTCGGGAAGCCGCCCTGGCGACCGGAGTCGTCGAAGCTCTCGAAGCTGTTCGGGCCACCGGTCCCGGCGGCCTGCAGGCCCTGCGGGGCACCGGGCGCCTGACCGCCGCCGAACGCACCGCCGTTGCCGAACCCGCCGGCACCGGCGCCGGCCGGAGGCCGACCGCCCTGCGGGGGCACCGGCGGACCGCCCTGCGGGCCACGCGGGCCGCCGGGGTTGCCGAGACCGCCCGGACCACTGGGGTTGCCGGGCAGCGCGGCCCGCGGACCCTGGCCCGCGCCGACCTGTCCGCGCTGCGGAGGACCGCCGAGCAGACCGCCGCCGGCGGAGGGGCCGCCGAGCGGAGGAGCCGACGGGCTGCCGGTCTGGCGGCGCGCGGCGGCGGCACCGGCCGAGGCCTGCGCGGCGGCCGGACCACCGGTGGAGGGGCCGCCCTGGCCGGGCTTGCCCGGGGCGGGCTTCTTGTTGCCCTGGGCCACGTCGACGGGAAGCATGACGAGCGCGGTCGTACCGCCCGAGTCGGACGGGCGCAGCTGGATACGGATGCCGTGGCGCTGCGACAGCCGGCCGACCACGAACAGACCCATGCGGCGGGAGACCGAGACGTCCACGGTGGGCGGCGAGGCGAGCCGCTCGTTGATCGCCGCGAGGTCCTCGGGGGAGAGGCCGATACCGGTGTCGTGGATCTCGATCAGCACCCGGCCGTCGGGCAGGGCGTGACCGGTGACCTTGACCTTGGTCTGCGGCGAGGAGAAGGAGGTGGCGTTCTCCAGCAGCTCGGCGAGGAGGTGCACGAGGTCGTTGACCACGCGGCCGGCGACCTCGGTCGTCGGCACGGAGGCGAGTTCGATGCGCTCGTACTGCTCCACCTCGGACGCGGCGGCGCGGAGCACGTCGACCAGCGGGACCGGACGGGTCCAGCGGCGGCCGGGCTCCTCACCGGCGAGGACGAGGAGGTTCTCACCGTTACGGCGCATGCGGGTGGCGAGGTGGTCGAGCTTGAACAGCGAGGACAGCTGGTCCGGGTCGGCCTCGCGCGACTCCAGTTCGGAGATGAGCGACAGCTGACGCTGGATGAGGCCCTGGGAGCGGCGCGAGAGGTTGGTGAACATCGCGTTGACGTTGCCCCGCAGAAGGGCCTGCTCGGCGGCGAGGCGGACGGCCTCGCGGTGCACGTCGTCGAAGGCCGCGGCCACCTGGCCGATCTCGTCCCGGGAGTGCACACCGACCGACTCGACGGAGGTGTCGACGTCCTGCGGGTCCGACTCCGACAGCTGCTTGACCAGCTCGGGCAGCCGGTCCTGGGCGACCTTGGTCGCGGTGTCCTGCAGTCGGCGCAGCGAGCGGATCATGGACCGGGCCACGACGAACGCGCCGACGAGGGAGACACCGAGGACGAGCAGGATCAGCGCACCGGAGATGATCGCCTCTTGCTCCGCGTCGGCGCGGAGGTTGCGGGCGGTCTGTTCCATCTCCTCGAGGAGCGAGCCCTCGATCTTCTTCATCCGCTCGATCTTGGCACCGGAGTCGTCGATCCAGTCCCTGTACGAGCGCTTGTCCTGTCCGCCCAGACCGCTGGCGCTGCCGAGAACCCGGTCCGCGTAGACGTCGGAGGCCTCGACGGTGGGACTCGCGTCGTCGATCGGCTTGGTCACGTCCTCGGCACCGGCACCGTAGATGTCGGAGAAGGTGCTGCGGTCCGACTCCTCGTTCGCCAGGGCCGCGTTCGCGTACAGCCGGTCGTTCTCGGAGAGCTTGCCGGCCTTGTCGTCGGAGTCGGGCAGGGCCGCGGCGATGACCGCGCGCTGCACGGAGGCGTACTCCTTGGCGGAGGAGAACGCCGCCAGGGCACGGGTCCGCTTGATCATGTCCGGGTTGCTGGTGGCCTCGGCCATGTCCGTGGACAGCTCCAGCAGCTGGTCGATCAGGCGGTGGTACGCCTCGACCGTCTGCGTGGAGTTCTTGGGGTCCACGTAGGCGTTCTTGCGGATGCTGCTCAGGTTGTAGAGCTCGCGCACGACCCGGACGAGGCTGTCGCGCACACCGGGCATCTTCTCGGTGGTGGTCGCGGTCTCGGCGGCCTGGGTCGCGTCGGTGAACTGGGTCCGCGCCAGGTCCGTCTTCTCGCGGGCGCCCTTGATCGTGTAATCGCCGGCGTTCACGCCGTGCGCGAGGGGACCGGCGGACTCGTCGCGCTCGTTCTGGAGCGCGGTGGCCAGCTCGGTCGCCTGCTTGGTCATGTCGGTGAGCAGCCGCATGTTGTCGAGCTGCTGGATGTCGTCCACGTTGTCGCCGATGCGCAGGGCACCGAGCGAGGTCGCCGCCACCACGGGGAGCGCGAGCAGCGAGACCAGACGGGTCGAGATGCGCCAGTTGCGCAGGGCTACGCGGGAGCCGCTCGTGCCTCCGCCGGTGGTACCGCCCTTGGGCTTCCCGGGCTGCTGGGGAGCAGCTGACGCGCCGGGGCGCCCGGAGCGCTCACCGCCGTCGCCGATCTCCGCCGGACCCGGGTTCTGGGCGTGCTGGGGGGAGGAACCGTTACCGGTTCCGTTGTGTGGCTCCGGCTCCGCCGAAGCGCTGCCATCCCTCTTGAAACGTCCCTGCACTAGCGTCGCAACCTCTGGACCAGGCGCCCCACCGTGTGAACGGCGGGACGGTGTCGGCGTCTTCGGGGGCGCCCTGAATACGTCCCCAATTGGGTGGTCGTGAGTGACCGGCGCTGGCTCCCCCTCCCACCGCCGCCAGGCGCTGTTTCTTCTGCGCCTCTGCGCGCCGGCACGATCCTGCGGCGGTCCGTGGAATTCCAGCACAGTGCCGGATCTGCAACAAGGCCAACGGATAACGGTCTGTTCACTGTGACAGCATGTGAGGACGACGTCACCGGGTGTGGAAGGTGTTTCCGTTTATTACGGACATACCCGTGCGATCCCTTGGCGCGAGCCGGGTGTCCCAGTCGCCATGATCAGGAGCGGAATGGGAGGTTCAGGTGCTTTATGTCTGTTTCGTGAAGGTGCAAGGTTGGCCTGGATTGCCCGTTTTGCCCATGACTGAGTGAGCAAACTCACACGCCGATCATGCCTTCTTCACGACTTGACCCGGGAATCGGATGTTTAGCCTGACGCTTTACAGGGATGGCGAATCCGACAACCCGCGCTTGTGGGACGGCCCTTGCGGTCCGCCCGGCGCCCGCACACGACGAGGTCCAGGACAACAGTGAAGACGACGACGATGTTCCGCAACATAGCCAACCCCCGGCGCACGACGCTGGCCCACCTCGCCGACGCCGAGGACCTGCGCACGCCGGAGCAGGAGCATTCCGTCGACCTCCCCTCCCAGACCGCCAACCCCCGCCGGACGGTCCTGATGACGGTCCCGGTCCAGGCGGCGGAGTAGTTGCACGCTCAAGTACGCGCACGAGCCGCCCGGCATTCAACGTGGATCCGGTGAAGTTCCCCGAGATCCGGCGGGCTCCCGCGTAGGTGTGCGAAGGGCGCCCGGCACCTGCCGGGCGCCCTTCGCACACCTGCCCGGTTGTTCGGCATGCCTGCGCGGTTCAAATACGCGAAGCGGCCGCCCCGCCCCGCGTTAGCCTGGACCGTCAGACTCCAGCCAGCTCAGTTAAGGGGCGCAAGCATCCCGTGCGCATCGCCAGGTTCTCCATCGACGGGAACGTAGCCTTCGGCGCGGTCGAGGGCGACAAGCCGGACGAGCTCGTCCTCGACATCATCAAGGGCATCCCGTTCGCGGACTTCCAGCTCTCCGGTACGAAGGTCCCGCTCAGCAAGGTCAGGCTGCTGCCGCCGGTGCTCCCCAACAAGGTCGTGGCCTTCGGCCGCAACTACGCCGAACACGCCCGCGAGCTGGGCAACGAGGTCCCCGACACCCCGTTCGCCTTCTTCAAGCCGGCCACCTCCGTGATCGGCTCCGGCGACGACATCCAGTACCCGGCGTTCTCGCAGGAGGTGCACCACGAGGCCGAGCTGGCCGTGGTGATCGGCCGGCTGTGCCGCGAGGTCCCCCGCGAACGCGTCAAGGACGTGATCTTCGGCTACACCTGCGCCAACGACGTCACCGCCCGGGACGTCCAGAAGCGCGAGAAGCAGTGGGCCAGGGCCAAGGGCTTCGACACCTCCTGCCCGCTGGGCCCCTGGGTGGAGACCGACCTCGACCCGGCCGACCTGACCATCCAGCTCACCGTCAACGGCGGGCAGCGCCAGCTCGGCCGCACCAGCGAGATGATCCACTCCATCGAGGACCTGATCGTCAACATCACCGAGGCCATGACGCTGCTCCCCGGCGACGTGGTCCTCACGGGCACCCCGGCAGGGGTCGGCCCCCTCAACGTCGGCGACGAGGTCGCCGTCACCATCGAAGGCATCGGCACTCTCACCAACAAGGTGATCAAGCGTGGCTAACGGCTCCGTCCGCGTACGTTTCTGTCCGTCCCCGACCGGCAACCCCCATGTGGGCCTGGTCCGCACGGCCCTGTTCAACTGGGCGTTCGCCCGCCACACCGGCGGCACGTTCGTCTTCCGCATCGAGGACACCGACGCGGCCCGCGACTCCGAGGAGTCCTACGAGCAGCTCCTGGACTCCCTGCGCTGGCTGGGCTTCACCTGGGACGAGGGCCCCGAGGTCGGCGGCCCGCACGCGCCGTACCGCCAGTCGCAGCGCATGGAGACGTACCTGGAGGTGGCCGAGCGGCTCAAGGAGGCCGGCCACGCCTACTCCTGCTACTGCACCGCCTCCGAGCTGGAGGAGCGCCGCGACGCCGCCCGCGCCGCCGGCCGGCCCTCCGGCTACGACGGCAAGTGCCGCGAGGTGACGCCCGAGCAGAAGGCCCGGTACGAGGCGGAGGGCCGTGAGCCGATCGTCCGCTTCCGGATGCCGGACGAGACGATCACCTTCACGGACCTGGTCCGCGGCGAGCTGACCTTCACCCCCGAGAACGTCCCGGACTACGGCATCGTCCGCGCCAACGGCGCCCCGCTCTACACCCTCGTCAACCCCGTCGACGACGCCCTGATGGAGATCACCCACGTCCTGCGCGGCGAGGACCTGCTCTCCTCCACCCCCCGCCAGGTCGCCCTGTACAAGGCCCTGATCGAGCTGGGCATCGCCAAGGAGGTCCCGTCCTTCGGGCACCTGCCGTACGTGATGGGCGAGGGCAACAAGAAGCTCTCCAAGCGCGACCCGCAGGCGAGCCTCAACCTCTACCGGGAGCGCGGCTTCCTCCCCGAGGGCCTGCTCAACTACCTCTCCCTGCTCGGCTGGTCGCTCTCCGCCGACCAGGACATCTTCACGATCGACGAGATGGTCGCCGCCTTCGACATCGCCGACGTGAACCCCAACCCGGCCCGCTTCGACCTGAAGAAGGCCGAGGCGATCAACGCCGACCACATCCGGCTGCTGGACGTGGCGGACTTCACCGCGCGCTGCGCCCCCTGGCTGAAGGCCCCGTTCGCCCCCTGGGCGCCGGAGGACTTCGACGAGGCCAGGTGGGAGGCGATCGCCCCGCACGCGCAGACCCGCCTGAAGGTCCTGTCCGAGATCACGGAGAACGTCGACTTCCTGTTCCTGCCGGAGCCGGTGGAGGACGAGGCGAGCTGGGCGAAGGCCATGAAGGAGGGCTCCGACGACCTGCTGCGCACGGCCCGCGGGAAGCTGGAGGCGGCCGACTGGACCTCGGCCGAGTCCCTGAAGGAGGCCGTCCTGGCCGCCGGCGAGGCCCACGGTCTCAAGCTCGGCAAGGCCCAGGCCCCCGTCCGTGTCGCCGTCACCGGCCGCACGGTCGGCCTCCCGCTCTTCGAGTCCCTGGAGATCCTGGGCCGGGAGAAGACCCTGGCACGGATCGACGCGGCCCTGGCGAAGCTGGCCGCGTAACGGCGTGGGGAAGGGGCGGCACCCGGGGCCCGGGTGCCGCCCCTTCGTCGTCCCGTCCCGGGGACAGGACGGCCGGCCTCCGGCTACCGTCGGATCATGGACATCAAGGCGGTGCTCTGGGACGTCGACGACACCCTTTTCGACTACACCGCGGCCGACCGGGCCGGTATGCGGGACCATCTCGCCGCCGAGGGCCTGATGCTCGGCCACGGCTCCGTCGAGGAGGCCCTGACCCGCTGGCGCGAGCTGACCAGCCTGCACTGGCGGCGGTACGCGGCGGGCGAGGGCGACTGGGAGTCGACCCGCCGTGACCGGGTACGGGACTTCCACGGGCAGCCGCTGAGCGACGCCGAGGCCGACGCCTGGTTCGAGCGCTACATCGCCCACTACGAGCGGGCCTGGTCGCTCTTCCCGGACGTCCTGCCGGTCCTGGACGCGCTCGCCGCCAGCCACCGGCACGCGGTCCTGTCCAACTCCAGCCTCCCCGTCCAGGAGCGCAAGCTGCGCGCACTCGGGGTGTGGGACCGCTTCGAGACGGTGCTCTGCGCCGAGCAGCTGGGCGTCCACAAACCGGCCGCCGAGGCGTTCCACGTGGCCTGCGAGGCCCTGGAGCTGCCGCCGCACGAGGTCGCCTACGTCGGCGACCACCCCGAGATCGACGGCCGGGGCGCGGCCGACGCCGGTCTGCTGTCGGTCTGGATCGACCGCGGCGGTCTGTACGCGACCGTCGACCCGCCCGTCGGGCCCCACCGGATCGCCACCCTCGCCGAACTGCCCGCGATCCTCGGCTCGGATACCCGTTTTGGAGCGCCGTCCACCTTCGGGTAATGTTCTTCCTGCGCCGCCGGGGAGCGGGCCGAAAGGCCGGAACCGACGGAGCAGTACTAGAACAAGATCCCCACAGGGGCTTGCGTTCCAGTGGCCTATGGTGTAATTGGCAGCACGACTGATTCTGGTTCAGTTAGTCTTGGTTCGAGTCCAGGTAGGCCAGCTCGCAGAGCTCATCTGCGCATGCGGAGATCAGATCCGCGAAGCCCCCGTTGTGTAGCGGCCTAGCACGCTGCCCTCTCAAGGCAGTAGCGCCGGTTCGAATCCGGTCGGGGGTACAGATCCTTCCCGCGAAGGTGGTCAGGGTAGCTCCCGCCACTGTCGATGCAGGATCGCTAGGGCCCCCGTTGTGTAGCGGCCTAGCACGCCGCCCTCTCAAGGCGGTAGCGCCGGTTCGAATCCGGTCGGGGGTACGCAAAAGGTCTCAACCTTATTGGTCTATGGTGTAATTGGCAACACTACGGTTTCTGGTACCGTCATTCTTGGTTCGAGTCCAGGTAGACCAGCTCGGACCTGCGGCGTTTGTACATCAAACGCATGCAGGATCGCTAGGGCCCCCGTTGTGTAGCGGCCTAGCACGCCGCCCTCTCAAGGCGGTAGCGCCGGTTCGAATCCGGTCGGGGGTACGTTTCACGAAGGCCCTCCACCTCGGTGGGGGGCCTTCGTCATGCGCCCGGCTATTCGAAGCCGTACCGCCGGGCCGACTCCTCCTCCTGGGCGAGGCGGTGCAGGAAGCGCAGCACCGGCTCGAAGAGCACCGCCGACGACACCGCCACCTCCGCCATCTCGGTGTCGGACGCGTAGCTCTCCATGTGATCCAGGTCCCTGACGGCCGCCTGATGCATCAACTCCGCGTACGGGGCCATCTGTTCGGCGCCGCAGGGGAAGCCGAGCCGCAGCAGTGTCGCCACCAGTGCCACCAGTGAACGGTGGGCGGGGGAGAGGGAGCCGGTCTCCCGCGCCGACTCCCAGCCCAGCGTCCGCAGCAGCCGGTCCACCTCGGCCCTCGCGGCGACGGTGACCGGGTCCTCCTCGTCCGGGCCGGGGGTCTGCGGCAGCGCCCACAGGGCCGCGCCGAGACGGATCGTGCGGCCCAGCGACTCGTCGTCCACGTGCCGCAGCACCTCCCGGGCGTTGGCCACCGGCACCTTGCCCACCTGGATCAGCGCCCGCACCAGCCGCAGCCGGCGCAGATGCTCCTCGTCGTACTCCGCCGTCGTCGCGTTGACCTGGCGGCCCGGCGGCAACAGCCCCTCACGCAGGTAGTACTTGATCGTCGCCGGGGACACCCCGCTGCGCTCGCTCAGCTCCGCCAGCCGCATCTCTCTTGCGCCTCTCCTTGGGAAGTGTCACTATCCAAGCACGAGAGTTCGGATAGTGCCGCTCACCAACCAGGGGGAGTCATGTTCGGAAAGCGGGTCGTGGCCGGCCGTACCACCGCGGCGGCCGAGGGCGAGGTGGTGGTTCTGCTGATCGGCACGCGGATCAACCACCTCTGGGCCGTGCACCACTGGATGCCCGTGCTGACCGCGATGCCGCGGATGCTGCGCGAGCTGCGGAAGGACCCCGAGCGGGGGCTGCTGAACGCCGTGCTGCTGACGGCCTCGCCGCGGACGTACTACGTCGTCCAGTACTGGGAGTCCAAGGAGAAGCTCTACGCCTACGCGCACGCGCCCGACGCGTTCCACCGGGTGGCGTGGGCGGCGCTGAACCGCAAGGAGCGCAAGGGGAAGGCCCGGCAGCACGTGGGCCTGTGGCACGAGACCTACGTGGTGCCGGCGGGCTCGTACGAGTCGATCTACGCCGACATGCCCGCGTTCGGCCTGGCGGCGGCCACGGGGGTACTGCCGGTCGAGGCGCGGGGGCGGTCGGCGAAGGAGAGGTTCGCCCACCGGCGGGGAGTCAGCGCCTAGGGGCCCGGCTGCTGTCGCCCATGAGAAAAGGCCTGCCGCGGCGTTGAGGCAGGCCATTTCCCGTGGTCGGGCGGGCGGGTGGATCAGCCGGTGCGGCGCAGGGCCTCCGAGAGGCGGCCCGCGGCGTCGATCACCGCCTGGGCGTGCATACGGCCGGGGTGGCGGGTGAGGCGCTCGATGGGGCCGGAGACGGAGACGGCCGCCACCACGCGGTTCGACGGGCCCCGCACGGGCGCGGAGACCGAGGCGACGCCCGGCTCGCGCTCGCCGATGGACTGGGCCCAGCCCCGGCGCCGTACGCCCGAGAGGGCCGTGGCCGTGAAACGGGCGCCCTGCAGTCCGCGGTGCAGCCGCTCCGGCTCCTCCCAGGCCATCAGGATCTGCGCCGACGAACCGGCCTTCATCGTGAGGGTCGAGCCCACCGGGACCGTGTCCCGCAGGCCGGAGAGCCGCTCCGCGGCGGCGACACAGATCCGCATGTCGCCCTGCCGGCGGTAGAGCTGCGCGCTCTCGCCCGTGATGTCGCGCAGATGTGTGAGCACCGGGCCCGCCGTCGCGAGGAGGCGGTCCTCGCCGGCGGCCGCGGCCAGCTCGGCCAGCCGGGGGCCGAGGATGAAACGGCCCTGCATGTCGCGTGCCACCATGCGGTGGTGTTCCAGAGCCACGGCCAGGCGGTGGGCCGTGGGCCGTGCGAGTCCCGTGGCGCCGACCAGACCCGCGAGGGTGGCCGGACCGGACTCCAGAGCGCTCAGGACCAGGGCCGCCTTGTCCAGAACGCCGACGCCGCTACTGTTGTCCATGCAACGATACTCGCGTCTCACTCTGTGAAACGCAAGTTCAATTTCGCGTGGACCTTGCCACTCTGGAAGCAGAACAACAACGGCTCGCGGACCGACGAGCCCGGCGGCCGGCGCGCGCCACGAGGGGATTCGCGCGCTCGCCACCTCCGATATCTCTAGTTGGGCCGACGCGCTGCCGCGCCGGCCGGAGGGAAAGCGATGGGTAGGACACTCGCGGAGAAGGTCTGGGACGACCACGTCGTCCGGCGCGCCGAGGGCGAGCCCGACCTCCTCTTCATCGACTTGCACCTGCTGCACGAGGTGACCAGCCCCCAGGCCTTCGACGGTCTCCGCAAGAGCGGGCGGAAGGTTCGCCGGCTCGACCTGACCATCGCGACCGAGGACCACAACACCCCCACCCTCGACATCGACAAGCCCATCGCGGACCCGGTCTCCCGCGTCCAGCTGGAGACGCTGCGCGCGAACGCCGCCGAGTTCGGTGTGCGTCTGCACCCGCTGGGCGACGTCGAGCAGGGTGTCGTGCATGTCGTCGGCCCGCAGCTGGGTCTGACCCAGCCCGGCATGACCGTCGTCTGCGGCGACTCCCACACCTCCACGCACGGCGCCTTCGGCGGTCTGGCGTTCGGTATCGGCACCTCCCAGGTGGAGCACGTGCTGGCCACGCAGACGCTGCCGCTGGTCCGGCCCAGGACCATGGCGATCACGGTCGAGGGCGAGCTGGCCGAGGGCGTCACCGCCAAGGACCTCATCCTGGCGATCATCGCCAAGATCGGTACGGGCGGCGGCCAGGGCTACGTCCTGGAGTACCGGGGCCCCGCCATCGAGAAGCTCTCGATGGAGGCCCGCATGACCATCTGCAACATGTCGATCGAGGCCGGCGCCCGCGCGGGCATGATCGCCCCCGACCAGACCACCTTCGACTACCTCAAGGGCCGTCCGCACGCCCCCGAGGGCGAGGACTGGGACGCGGCCGTCGCGTACTGGAAGACGCTGAGGACGGACGAGGACGCCGAGTTCGACGCCGAGGTGATCATCGACGGCGCCTCCCTGTCGCCGTTCGTCACCTGGGGCACCAACCCCGGCCAGGGCGCGCCGCTTTCGGCGTCGGTCCCCGACCCGGCCTCGTACGAGGACGCATCGGAGCGCCTCGCCGCCGAAAAGGCCCTGGAGTACATGGGGTTGGAGGCCGGCCAGCCGCTGAAGTCCATCAACGTGGACACCGTCTTCGTAGGTTCGTGCACCAACGGCCGCATCGAGGACCTGCGCGCCGCCGCCGAGCTGATCAAGGGCCGCAAAGTCGCCGACGGCGTACGGATGCTGGTCGTCCCCGGCTCCGCGCGGGTCGGTCTGCAGGCCGTCTCCGAGGGTCTGGACGTGGTCTTCAAGGAGGCCGGCGCCGAGTGGCGGCACGCGGGCTGCTCCATGTGTCTGGGCATGAACCCCGACCAGCTGGCCCCCGGTGAGCGCTCGGCGTCCACCTCCAACCGCAACTTCGAGGGCCGGCAGGGCAAGGGCGGCCGTACGCACCTGGTGTCGCCGCAGGTCGCGGCCGCCACCGCCGTACTGGGCCACCTGGCCTCGCCCGCCGACCTGACCGACGCCCCCGCGCCCGCTGGAGTCTGAACAGCCATGGAAGCATTCACCACCCACACCGGCCGGGCCGTCCCGCTGCGCCGCAGCAACGTCGACACCGACCAGATCATCCCCGCCCACTGGCTCAAGAAGGTCACCAGGGACGGTTTCGAGGACGGACTGTTCGAGGCGTGGCGCAAGGACGAGAACTTCGTCCTCAACCGCCCCGAGCGCAAGGGGGCGACCGTCCTGGTCGCCGGCCCCGACTTCGGCACCGGCTCCTCCCGTGAGCACGCCGTCTGGGCGCTGCAGAACTACGGCTTCAAGGCCGTGATCTCCTCCCGCTTCGCCGACATCTTCCGCGGCAACTCGCTCAAGAACGGCCTGCTCACGGTGGTTCTCGACCAGAAGATCGTGGAAGCGCTGCAGGAGCTGAGCGAGAACGACCCCGAGGCCGAGATCACGGTCGACCTGGAGGCCCGCGAGGTGCGCGCCGAAGGGATCACCGCCGCCTTCGAGCTGGACGAGAACTCCCGCTGGCGGCTGCTGAACGGGCTGGACGACATCTCCATCACCCTCCAGAACGAGGCCGACATCGCCGCCTACGAGGCCAAGCGGCCGTCGTACAAGCCGAGGACGCTGAAGGTCTGATCCACCGGCGCGGGCCGCCCCCCGAGGGCGCCCGCGCACGGCTGATTCCAGCCACCGCGACACCCCCAGGTACCCCCAATCGGGCACGGTTGGGGGTACCTGCATGTCCGGGTTCGGAGACCTTCGAAGTCATGTGCAGAAAGGTTTCAACTCCCCTAGTTACAAAGGTGATTGCCGGGGTAGGCGCACCATCGTGTGGCATCGGCCGGAGGTGCTCCCTGGGCCTCCGGGAGACGGCAGTTGCCCCCTGCGCAGGCGACAACTCGCCCCAGATGGCACAATCTGTGCATGGAACACGACGGCCAACTCGAGCTCTATACGGCGGTCGCGGGCCAACTCAAGGAAGCGCACGCAAGAGTGCGCGCACTGCAAGTCCCGGAGGGCGTACGCATGGCGCTGACCCGGAAGCTGCTGGTCATTACGGCCGTGGCCAAGCACGATCTCGCCGACGCGGCAAGGCGGCTGGAGGGCTTCACGACGGACCTCGACGAGGGGCGAATGCCCGCAGAGGAACGCTGAGAGAAGTCCGTGGCTGCCGAGTTCGTTGCGGCACAAGGGTGATAAGCCCGTTTCGTGTTTGATTTGCGGTATATATCTGCCTAACGTGCGAAAAGGCTTGAACACTTTCGTTCTGGCGATGTCTCCGAAGGGGAAGACGTGAACAAGGCGCAGCTCGTAGAAGCGATTGCGGACAAGGTCGGCGGGCGTCAGCAGGCCGCCGACGCGGTCGACGCCGTTCTGGACGCCATCGTCCGCGCGGTCGTCGCCGGGGACCGGGTCTCGGTCACCGGCTTCGGTTCGTTCGAGAAGGTGGACCGGCCGGCCCGTTACGCCCGCAACCCGCAGACGGGTGAGCGGGTTCGGGTCAAGAAGACCTCCGTGCCGCGTTTCCGCGCGGGCCAGGGCTTCAAGGACCTGGTCAGCGGCTCGAAGAAGCTGCCCCGCGGTGGCGAGGTCGCGGTCAAGAAGGCGCCCAAGGGCAGCCTGAGCGGTGGGGCCTCGGCGACGGTCAAGAAGGCGGCGGCGAAGAAGACCGCGGCCAAGAAGACGACCGCCCGCAAGACCACCACGGCCGCCGCCAAGAAGACGACGGCCGCCGCGAAGAAGACCACGGCGAAGAAGACGACCGCGAAGAAGACCACCGCGAAGTCGGCCGCCGCGAAGAAGACCACGGCGTCGAAGACGACGGCCGCCAAGAAGACCGCCGCGAAGAAGGCGCCGGCGAAGAAGGCCACGGCCAAGAAGGCGCCGGCCAAGAAGTCGACGGCTCGCAAGACGACCGCCAAGAAGACCGCCGCACGCCAGGCATAGGGCGCCTGGTACTCACACGCGCCGGGCCGGGCTCCTGACCGATGGAGCCCGGCCCGCGGCGTGTTCCGGGGCGGACTCCGCGGGGGCTCAGAACGTTTGCAGGGTGATCAGGGTGATGCGCAGGGTCTCCCCCTCGCCCTCCGTCTCGATCCTGACCCGCTGCCCCGGCCGCAGCAGCCGCAGCGCGCCCGCGTCGAAGGCCGGGGCGCCGAACGGGACCGGGGTGCCGTCGTCCAGGAGCACCTGGCCGGTGCGGGTGGCGGGGTCGTAGGTGTACGCGGTGGCCTGCATGGCCGCAGCCTACTGGCCGGGGATCAGCAGCCGCGCGGCCGCCGCGGCCGTACGGGGGCCCACGCCGAGGCCGAGCGCGGCGCGCAGGTCGTCGCCGGTGTCGACGTCCTGGCGTACGGAGTCCACGGCGGTGAGGTCGAGTTCCACGGCGCCGGAGCGGCGGTGGCGCGTGCGGGAGCCCGGGCCGAAGGCGGGGGAGAGGCCGTGACCCGGAGCCGCGGCGAGCAGGGTGGTGCCGGTGCCGGCCGCGTCGGCGAGGAAGGCGCGGGGGAACGCGGCGGCCGCGTCCAGGACGCGGGTCAGCTCCCCGGGGCGCAGGGCGGGCAGATCGGCGTTCAGGGCTGCCACCGGGCTTTGCGGGCGTACATCGCGCACGAGGGCCGCTCCATGCCGCAGAGCGGCGTTCAGGCCGTCCTCGGGACCGCCGCCGGAATCCTCCGGCACAGTGCGGGCGCCGAGGGCCGTGAGTTCGCGCGCGGCGAGGGGATCGTCCGTGACCACCACCACACCGCGCACGGCCGTGGCGGCCAGGGCCGCGGCCACGGTGTCCTGGGCGAAGGCGAGGGCCAGCCCGGGGCGCACCGCGTCGGCGGCGGTGTCCGAGAGCCTGCTCTTGGCCCGTGCCAGGGGCTTCACGGGCACGACCAGGGTCCACTGCACGGGCGTTCCGTCCCTCTCTTGTCGCCGCCATTGTCACCTGGGCGCAATGGGCGGCCACAGGGCGGGGCGTACGGTGTTCTCGACAGACCGGCAGCCCGGGGCGACACTTGTGCGGCTCCGGGCCCCCGGAAGCAGGCCCTGGGAAGTCCTAGAGGAAGGTGTCCGCGTGCCCCGCCGGAGAATCGGCTTCTGGTACCGCCTCGCCGCGGTGATCGCCAAACCACCCCTGGTGGTGCTGATCAAGCGGGACTGGCGTGGAATGGAGAACATTCCGGCCGAGGGTGGATTTATCACCGCCGTGAACCACAATTCGCATGTCGATCCCTTTGCGTACGCCCATTATCAGTACAACACCGGCCGGGTTCCGCGCTTTCTCGCGAAGAGCGGCCTCTTCGGCAAGGGATTCATCGGTGCCGTGATGCGCGGCACCGGTCAGATTCCCGTGTACCGCGAGAGCACCGACGCGCTGAGCGCCTTCCGGGCCGCCATCGACGCCGTGGAGCGCGGCGAGTGCGTCGCCTTCTACCCCGAGGGCACCCTCACCCGCGACCCGGACGGCTGGCCCATGACCGGCAAGACCGGTGCCGCGCGGGTCGCGCTGCAGACGCGGTGCCCGGTGATCCCGGTCGCGCAGTGGGGGGCCAACGAACTGCTGCCGCCGTACGCGAAGAAGCCCCACATCCTGCCGCGCAAGACGCACCACGTGCTCGCGGGCCCGCCCGTCGACCTCACGCGCTTCTACGGCCGGGAGATGAGCCCGGACCTGCTGAAGGACGCCACCGCGGTCATCATGGCCGCCGTCACCCGCCAGCTGGAGGAGATCCGCGGCGAGCGGGCGCCGCAGACGCCGTACGACCCCAAGGTGGAGCGGATCGAGCAGCGGCGCAGGAGCGCCGCCGCGGTCGAGCACCGGCGGCCCGAGCAGCACAATGGGGCCTTGCGGGGACAGCAACGTCAGGAAGAGGGGCAGGGCAAGTGAGCAAGCCGGTCAAGGCGGCGGTGTTCGGCACCGGTTCGTGGGGCACGGCCTTCGGCATGGTGCTCGCCGACGCGGGATGCGACACCGTCCTGTGGGGACGGCGTCCGGACCTCGCGGAGGCGGTCAACTCCACCCGAACCAACCCGGACTACCTCCCCGGAGTGCGGCTCCCGGAGAACCTGCGGGCCACCACCGACGCCGCCGAGGCCGCCGCGGGCGCCGACTTCACCGTCCTCGCGGTCCCCTCCCAGACGCTGCGGGCCAACCTCGCCGCCTGGACCGGGCTGCTGGCGCCCGACACGGTCCTCGTCTCGCTCATGAAAGGCGTCGAACTCGGTTCCGCCATGCGGATGAGCGAGGTGATCGAGGACGTCGCCAAGGTCGGACAGAACCGCGTCGCCGTCGTCACCGGACCCAACCTGGCGCGGGAGATCGCCTCCCGGATGCCGGCCGCCTCCGTGGTCGCCTGCACCGACGAGGGCGTCGCCCAGCGGCTCCAGGCCGCCTGCCACACCCCGTACTTCCGCCCCTACACCAACACCGACGTCGTCGGCTGCGAGCTGGGCGGCGCGGTGAAGAACGTCATCGGTCTCGCCGTCGGCATCGCGGACGGCATGGGCCTCGGCGACAACGCCAAGGGTTCGCTCATCACCCGCGGTCTCGCGGAGACGACCCGGCTCGGCCTCGCCATGGGCGCCGACCCGCTCACCTTCGCCGGACTCGCGGGACTCGGCGACCTGGTGGCGACCTGTTCCTCGCCGCTCTCCCGCAACCACACCTTCGGCATCAACCTCGGCAGGGGCATGACCCTCCAGGAGACCATCGCGGTCACCAAGCAGACCGCCGAGGGCGTCAAGTCCTGCGAGTCCGTACTGGACTTGGGGCGCCGGCACGGCGTCGACATGCCCATCACGGAGACGGTCGTCGACATCGTCCACGACGGCAAGCCGCCGGTCGTCGCCCTCAAGGAGATGATGTCGCGCAGCGCCAAGCCGGAGCGGCGCTGAGCGAAAGCGGCCGTAGGGGCACTGACTGGCCCACTACCACCGGGTACTCTCGACGCGATATGAGCACCGAGAACCTCCCCCAGAGCCCTCAGCAGCCGTCCCGCAAGCCGCGCGTGGCCGTCGTCTTCGGCGGCCGCAGCTCGGAACACGGGATCTCCGTGGTCACGGCCGGCGCCGTCCTGCGGGCCATCGACCGGACCAAGTACGACGTCCTGCCGATCGGCATCACCCGGGAGGGCCGCTGGTTCCTCACCGCCGACGAGCCGGAACGCATGGCGATCGCCGACCGCCGTACGCCGAGCGTCGAGGAACTCGCCGAGTCGCGGGAGGGCGGCGTGGTGCTGTCCGTCGACCCCGCCAACCGGGAGGTCGTCTACAGCGAGCCCGGGTCGGTGCCCAAGGCGCTCGGCGAGGTCGACGTGGTCTTCCCCGTCCTGCACGGCCCCTACGGCGAGGACGGCACCCTCCAGGGCATGCTGGAGCTCTCCGGGGTCCCCTACGTCGGCTCGGGCGTGCTCGCCTCGGCGGTCGGCCAGGACAAGGAGTACATGAAGCGGGTGTTCACCTCCTTCGGGCTGAAGGTCGGCCCGTACGTGGTGATCCGGCCCCGCGAGTGGCAGCTCGACGAGGCCGCCGCCCGCAAGAAGATCATCGACCTCGCCGGTGAGCACGGTTGGCCCCTCTTCGTGAAGCCCGCCCGCGCGGGGTCCTCCATCGGCATCACCAAGGTCGACGACCTCGCCGGTCTCGACGAGGCGATCGCCGAGGCCCAGCGGCACGACCCGAAGATCCTGGTCGAGGCGGCCCTGCGCGGCCGGGAGATCGAGTGCGGCGTCCTGGAGTTCGAGGACGGCCCCCGCGCGTCCGTGCCCGCCGAGATCCCGCCGCCCGAGGCCCACGCGTACTACGACTTCGACGCCAAGTACATCGACTCCACGCCCGGCATCGTTCCGGCCCCGCTGACGCCCGAGGAGACGGCAGAGGTCCGGCGGCTCGCCGTCGACGCCTTCGACGCGGCCTCCTGCGAGGGGCTGGTCCGCGCGGACTTCTTCCTCACGGAGGACGGCGAGTTCGTCATCAACGAGATCAACACGCTGCCCGGCTTCACGCCGATCTCGATGTACCCGGCGATGTGGCAGGCGACCGGCGTCGCGTACCCGGAGCTGGTGGACCGTCTGATCCAGGCGGCGCTGCACCGCTCGACGGGTCTGAGGTAGACCCGACGGGTCCGAGGCAGAGGGGCACCCCGTGGGAGCGACCGGCCACGGTCCGGCCCTCAGCCTCACCACGGCCTCCTGAGGCACACCTCAGGAGGCGACCCCCTCGGGAACCGCCTTCTTGATGGCAGGCGCCAGCCCCACCAGGATCGGCGAGGTGTCCTCGGCGGCCCGCTCGGCCGCCACCGACACCTCCACGTACACGGAGCGATTGGCCGTGGTGAAGCGGTAGGCGCCTCCGTCCCGCTTCTCCATCAGCCAGTCCACCCCGTCGACGGCCCCGGCCACCGCGTCGTCGTCCCGCCCCTCCGCCACCGCGGGATCGGCCATCTTGGGCGGCCGCGGCACACCACAGCGCAGTATGATCACCGCGTCGCCCCAGCCCGCCGTCAGCGCGGAGGCGGGCCGAGGATCCCGGCGACCGAGACCGTCCACCGTCCGCGGCAGCACCCCGTCCAGCTTCCGGCACAGCGTCGTGGCGGCGGTCCCCGGGCTGGGAACCGCCGCCGTGCCGCCGTCGTCTGCTGAGGAGCAGCCCGCGACGGCGATCAACGACACGGCGAGGACGGGCAGCCCGAGGCGAGCGGTCGGCCGGTGACGAGGCGAGTTCACCGGCCCAGGGTAGACGGGGGCTACAGGTGCACGACCGGGCAGGTCAGGGTGCGGGTGATCCCGTCCACTTGCTGGACTTTGGCGACCACCAGCCGACCGAGGTCGTCGACGGTGTCGGCCTGGGCGCGCACGATGACGTCATAGGGACCCGTCACGTCCTCGGCCTGGACCACGCCAGGGATCTTGCTGATCGTCTCGGCGACGGTCGACGCCTTGCCGACCTCCGTCTGGATCAGGATGTACGCCTGTACCACGGAACCTCCAGGGCGGCCACGAGGATCATGTGGATCATGTCGGGAAAAGGAACGCCACGGTATCGCGTCGTCAGGCGCCGGGGGGAGACCCCTGGAGGCCGCGCCGCACGCACCGGGGGACGGGGACGACGCGAGTTGACGGTCCACTCGACCGTACCGAGGACGACAACGGCCCGCGACCGGGCGGGAGCGACACTGGAAACGGCACGAGAAGGGGCGATACGACGATGAAGGGCACCGTGGGAGAGCTGGGGGAGTTCGGGCTCATCAGGGAGCTCACCTCCCGGCTCACCACCACCCCGGCGGTCCGGGTCGGCCCCGGCGACGACGCCGCCGTGGTGGCGGCGCCGGACCGCAGGGTCGTGGCGAGCACCGACCTGCTCCTGGAGGGGCGGCACTTCCGGCGCGACTGGTCCACGGCCTACGACGTGGGGCGCAAGGCCGCCGCGCAGAACCTGGCGGACATCGCCGCCATGGGCGCGGTGCCCACCGCCCTGCTGCTCGGTCTGGTCGCGCCCGCCGATCTCCCGGTGACCTGGGCCACCGAGCTGATGGACGGCCTGCGCGACGAGTGCCAGGTAGCCGGCGCGGCCGTGGTGGGCGGGGACGTCGTCCGCGGCGACACCATCATGATCTCCATCACCGCCCTCGGTGACCTGCGCAACCACGAGCCCGTGACCAGGGGCGGAGCCCGGCCCGGCGACGTCGTCGCCGTCACCGGCTGGCTCGGCTGGTCCGCCGCCGGGCACACGGTGCTCTCCCGCGGCTTCCGTTCGCCGCGCGCCTTCGTGGAGGCCCATCGGCGCCCCGAACCGCCGTACCACGCGGGCCCGGCCGCCGCCTCGCTCGGCGCGACCGCGATGTGCGACGTCAGCGACGGGCTGATCGCGGACCTGGGGCACATCGCGGAGGCCAGCAAGTGCCGGATCGACATCCGCTCCGGCGCGATCGACATCCCGACCCAGATGCACGACATCGGCCAGGCCGTGGGCGTCGACCCCCTCCAGTGGGTGCTCACCGGCGGCGAGGACCACGCGATCGTGGCCACCTTCCCGCAGGACGTGAAGCTGCCCGCGCGCTGGAAGGTGATCGGCGAGGTCCTCAACCCCTCGGCGCTGCCCCAGGTGACCGTGGACGGGGCGCCGTGGACCAGCAAGGGCGGCTGGGACCACTTCGGGGACATCGAGTCATGACCGCCGCCCCGAGCCCCGCGCCCCCGAGGGTCCTCACCGTGGCCGGGTCCGACTCCGGCGGCGGGGCCGGGATCCAGGCCGACCTGAAGACCATGCTGGCGCTCGGGGTGCACGGGATGAGCGTCGTCACGGCCGTCACCGCGCAGAACTCCCTGGGCGTCCAGGGCGCCTGGGAGCTTCCCGTCGAGGCCGTGCGCGCCCAGTACCGCAGTGTCGTGGACGACATCGGGGTCCAGGCCGTCAAGACCGGCATGCTCGCCTCCGCCGAACTCGTCGAGGCCGTCGCCGCGTTGCTCGCGGCCACGGACGCGCCGGTCGTCGTCGACCCGGTCGGCGTCTCCAAGCACGGCGACCCGCTCCTCGCCGCCTCCGCCCTGGACTCCGTACGGACGCGGCTGCTGCCGGTGGCCACCGTCGCGACCCCGAACCTCGACGAGGTGACCCAGCTCACCGGCGTACGGGTCGGGTCGGAGGCCGGGATGCGGGAGGCGGCCGAGGCCCTGCTGGCCCACGGGCCCCGGTGGGCGCTCATCAAGGGCGGTCATCTCCCGGGGGACGCCGTCGACCTGCTGACCGACGGCGACGAGGAGCACTGGCTGCGGGCCCCCCGGTACGACAACCGGCACACGCACGGCACGGGCTGCACGCTCGCCTCCGCGATCGCCGCGCACCTCGCGCGCGGGCGGACCGTGCCGGAGGCCGTGACGGCGGCCAAGGCGTATGTGACCGGGGCGATCTCCGGCGGGTTCGCCCTCGGCGGCGGGATCGGGCCCGTGGACCACGGCTGGGCCCTCACACGGGGTGCTCCGACCGTCTGACGCCCCGCGCGGGCGGACCGTGGCGGCGTACCGGCTCGGCCGCCGTCCACGGATCCGCGTACGGGTACGGCAGAACGCCTGGCGCGTACGGGCACGGCAAAAAGCCGGCCCACCTCACGGTGGACCGGCTCTGAGCAGCGAACCAGCAGTGGCCGCGCGCTGCGTCAGCGCGAGACCTTGCCGGCCTTGATGCACGAGGTGCAGGCGTTCACGCGCTTCGGCGTCCCGCCGACCACGGTACGGACGCGCTGGATGTTCGGGTTCCAGCGACGGGACGTACGGCGGTGCGAGTGCGAGATGTTGTTGCCGAAGCTCGGCCCCTTGCCACAGACGTCGCAGTTGGCAGCCACGGGTCACTCCAAAGACTTCAGATGCACTTACGGTTGATCCCGGCATGCCGGGATCACGATCCCATCGACTGGGACCCGAGTGGCGTTGCCAGGGGGAGAGTCCGGTCTGGATCATGGATCCGAATCGGACAACCGGAGCAGCATACAACGACTGCGTCCGCACAACGAAACTACCATGGCTGGTCGGGGCCTCGTCCCGGCCCCCTTACCGGCGGTCACCACCGCGGGTCTACGCTGCCTGCGGCGTGCGGCGTCCCCCGCCCCCACGTCCAGCAGCCACGCAGCTCAAGGAGGCGCAGGTGCCGCAGGTGCCGCAGACATTCTTCGATGCTCTCGCGGTACGCACCTGGTGCGGACTCGCGCTGGCCGCGCTGGGACGCGCACGCGAGGAGATCGACGCCATCAACGTGTACCCGGTGGCCGACGGCGACACCGGCACCAACCTCTACCTGACGATGGAGTCGGCGGCGGCGGCCGTGGAGGCCGTCTTCGCGGGCCACGAGACCGGCGCCGCGGCGGGCCGGCCCACCCTCGCCGAGGCGGCGCGGGCCATGGCGCACGGGGCCCTGATCGGGGCCCGGGGCAACTCCGGGACGATCCTCGCCCAGCTCCTGCGGGGCATGGCCCAGGTGCTCTCCGGCGACAGTGACGCGGTTCACACCGACGGCCGGGGGCTGCGGCTCGCGCTGCGGCACGCCGCCGACTCCGCCCGGGACGCGGTCGCCCACCCCGTCGAGGGCACCGTTCTCACGGTCGCCTCCGCGGCGGCCGACGCGGCCACCGCCGTCGAGGGCGACTGCGGCACGGTCGCCCGCGCCGCCTACGAGGGCGCCGGGACGGCCCTGGCGGGGACGCCGGGCCAGCTGGCGGCCCTGGCCCGCGCCGGGGTCGTGGACGCGGGCGGGCGGGGCCTGGTGGCGGTGTTGGCGGCGCTGGTGGAGACGTTCACGGGTGAGGCGCCGAGGGCGGTGGCCGGCACCGGCGGGCGGACGCCCGTGGCCCGGGACGCGCGGACCGCGGAGGTGTGCGCGGACGACAAGCCCGGCGCGGGCGGCCCCGCTTTCGAGGTGATCTACCTCCTGGAGGCGCAGGACGCGGCCGTGGCCCGTCTGCGGAGCCGGCTGGACGCCCTCGGCGACTCGCTGGTGGTGGTCGGCGGCGACGGGCTGTGGAACGTGCACGTGCACGTCGACGACGCCGGAGCCGCCGTGGAGGCGGGCGTCGAGGCCGGGCGCCCGTACCGCATCCGGATCACGCACTTCGGGGCCGGGGACGCCCATGTGACCGGTGAGTCCGGGCGGCCGCCGCGCGAGCGCGCCCAGCGGGCCGTCGTGGCCGTCGTCCCCGGCGAGGGGCTGGCCGGCCTCTACGCCGAGGCGGGCGCGACCACGGTGCTGGCCCGCCCCGGGGAGCCGCCCGCCAGCGGGGAGCTGGTGGAGGCCGTACGGCGCGCGCACGCGCGGGAGGTGGTGCTGCTGCCCAACGACGCGGACCTGCGGCACACGGCGGCGGCCGCCGCCGAGCAGGCCCGCACGGAAGGCGTCCGCGTCGCCCTCATCCCCACCCGCTCGGCGGTGCAGGGCATCGCCGCCCTCGCCGTCCACGAACCCGGCCGCCGCTTCGACGAGGACGTCGTGTCCATGACGTCCGCGGCCGGCGCCACCCGCTACGCCGAGGTCGTCATCGCCGAACGCCAGTCCTGGACCATGGCCGGCATCTGCCAGGCCGGCGACGTCCTCGGCCTGATCGACGGCGATGTCGCCGTCATCGGCTCCGACGTCACCCTGACCGCGGCCGCGGTGGTCGACCGGATGCTGGCCGCGGGCGGCGAGATGGTCACCCTGGTCCTGGGCGACGAGGCCCCCGCCGAGGTCGTCGAGCACGTGGAGACCCGGGTACGGGAGTACCTGGCGGTGGACACGGTGGTGTACCGGGGCGGCCGGCAGGGCGCCCTGCTGCTGATCGGCGTCGAGTAGCCCGGCACCTTCGGGGCCGGCGGGGGCCCGGAGTCCCGGGGCACCCCGCCCGCCCCGCCCGCCCCGCTCAGTCCAGCGCCTGCGCCGACGCGGCCAACCGCTCCGCCTCCGCCCGCCGTTCGGCCGCCGTCTCGTCCGCACGGTCACCGACCGCCGCCAGGACCCTCCGCGCCCGGTCCCCGGCCGCCCCCGCCCGCCGCAGGTCGACCTCCAGCCACCCCGCGGCCAGCTCGGCCGCGGTCCGCGCGTCGAGGAACTCCTCGCCCAGGGACGCGTACACGGCCACCGCACGCTCGACGAACCCCAGCGCCTCCTCGAACACCGGCCCGCGGGAGACGGGTTCGGCGTCCTCGGCCACGGACCGGGCCAGCAGATCACCGAACTGCCCGTAGGTCTCACCCAGTTCCGCGACGATCCGCCGCCGGTTCTCCTCACCGCTCACGTCCGACAGAGCCGCCTCGCAGCCCGCCACCGCGTCGTCCATCAGCTCCCGCGCCTCGTCCGGGGCGGCGGCGCCCTCGCGGGCCTCCCGTGCCGCGTACCAGGCACGCGCGCGCAGCGCCCGCACGTACCCGTGGACGTTCCCCAGCTCGCCCCAGAGGTCGACGGCACGGGCGTACGCCCGGTCGGCCTCGGCGGACAGCCCCGCGCGGGCGAGCGCCTCCGCGGTGAGATGGGCGAGCACGGCGTGGTCGTGCTGCTCGGGCCAGTGCCGGGCGATGTCGGCGGCCCGCAGCCACCGCTCGGCGGCCTCGCGGTGCTCACCCAGCTCGGTGTGGCAGTCGCCCAGCCACCACAGGGTCTGGGCGAGGGCCCCGTCCCCGTGCGTCTCGGCGGTGAGATCGGCGAGGGCGGACTCCAGCACCTCGGCCGCCTCCGCCCACCGCCCCAGCCGCAGCAGGAACCCGCCGAGCAGGTGCCGGGCCCAGGCGCCGAGCGTCGGCCCCTCGCCCGCCTCGTCCGCCCAGTGCGCCGCCTCCAGGGCGTGCGCGAGGGCCGCCTCCACCCGGTCGCCGGCGCCGAGGAGTTCGGCCAGCTGCAGACGCAGCTGGGCGTGGCCCACCGGCTCCAGCTCCGGCCCGCCGTGCTCCAGCGCGGCCAGCGCCGCCCGCTCGGCCCTCGCCAGGTCCCCGAGGTGCTGGGCGACCCCGGCGAGCCGCGCCTCGTACTGCACGGCGAACCACGGCAGCCCGGCCGTCACGTACCGCTCGGCGGCCTCCGCGAACAGGTCGGCGGCGGCCGCCGCGTCCCCGCCCCGCGCGGCCAGCTCCCCGAGCATCGCCCGCGCCTCCGCGGCCCGCGAGGCCAGCCGTACGTCCTCCTCGCGGCGCGGCTCGACGAAGGCCGCCAGCTCGCGCACGGCGGCCTCGGCGGCCAGGACCGCGTCGGCGTCCTCGGTCTCCTGCATCCGCTGCACGAGTATCCGGGCCCGCCCCACCAGCACGGACGCCGTCTGCCGCGGACCCGTCCCGCCGTCCGCCCAGAGGGCGAGGATCCTCTCGTACGGCTCGGACACCAGGTCCAGGGCCCGGTCCGACTCGCCCGCCAGGGCATGCACGTGCGCCCCTCGCGCGCGTGCCGCCAGCGCCTCGCCCGGGTCCCCGGCCTCCTCGTACAGCTCGGCCGCCCGCTCGAAGCGCGTGCGGCCCTCCGGGCCGAGGCCGATCGCCTCGTGGTCGACCAGGTCCGCGCGGTCCCGGGCGTCCAGTTCCGCGCCCTCGGCCTCGGCGGCCCGCGCCACGGCCGCCCAGGCCGCGACGGAACCGGGACGCAGGCCCGCGGAGAGCCGCCGCGCCTCCGCCAGGAGAGCGGGCAGGCCCGCCGGCTCGGCGGGGTCCTCCGTCCGCTCCCCGGCGGCCGGCGGCCGGGGCGCCGGCACCGCGACCGCGGGCCGGGCCGCGCGCACGCCCAGCGGCAGCCGGTCCAGCAGCGGCGCCCGGTCCATCCGCTCCCGGACGAGATCGCCGACGTACGAGGTGCCGTTGCGCTCGTCGAAGCGGGCGGCCAGCGCCAGGGCCTCCTCGCGCGCGTGGGCGGCCAGTTCGCGGGCGGTCCAGGCGCGCCCGGCGGGGCCGGGGACCGTCCGGTCGGCGAACCCGCGTGCGGTGAGCCGGTCCATCAGCAGCGCCACCACGCTCAGGTAGTGCAGCTTGCTGCGCGGGTCGCCGGAGTCCGTGAAGTACGCCGGACGCTCCGCCAGCAGCTCCAGACCGCGTGCCTCGTTGCCGGTCAGGGCGCAGAACTCCAGATGGTCCGCGTACGCGCCCCGCATGCTCTCCATCGCCCGCACCAGCCGGAAACCGCGCAGATGGTGGGCCCGGGCCTCCTCGGGACGCCCCAGCCGCAGCAGCGGCAGCAGGGAGGACGCCAGGACGGTGTGCGGCTCATGGGCGCACGTGTAGGCGCCCTCCAGCACCGGCGCCCACAGCTCCAGCGCCTCGGCGTCCTCGCGCCGCAGGGCCCGCCACCAGCCCTGGCCGTGCAGCTCGCACGCGTGGCAGTCGGCCATCGCGTCCCGGTCCGCGGCCAGCCACGCGTCGTACGCCCGCTCCGCCCGCGCCAGGTCTCCCACGTGCGCGGCCACGCTGAACTCGGCGTCGCGCACGGCCCGTTCCGAGTGCCCGGCGAGCCGGTAGCGGTGCTCCATCTCGGCGAGCCACTTCTCGATGGAGGCGAGCGGGACGTGCGGCTGGTTCAGCATGCCGGCCGACACCCACTTGAACACCCAGTGCAGGGAGTGGATCTCGTACTCGTCGAAGTCCTCCGGGTGCTCGTCCCACATGCGCAGCAGGCGCGCGAAGGGGACGAACATCTTGTCCTTCTCGGAGCTGTAGTTGTAGACCTTCAGCTGGTGCCCGAGCGCCTCGATCACGGCGAGCGGCTCGTTCAGCCGCTCCGCCTCCGCGAGCAGCAGCTCCGCGCGCGCGTTGCGCGCGGGCCCCTCCGGCTGCCCGTGGTTCTCCGCCATCGCCCGGCGCAGCTCGTCGAAGTCCATGACGTCTCTCACGGGCGGCCGTCCCCCTCGGCGTGCGTGGCCCACTCCAGCAGGCCGATGAAGGCGCGGTTCAGCAGCGCCGAGTCCGCGGCTCCGAGCGGCCGCTGCGCCCTCAGCAGGGCCTGCCCGTACAGGGCCTCCGTGGCCGTGCCGATCAGCTCCCGGTCGGACAGCGAACCGATCCGCCGGACCAGCGGGTTGAGGTGGTTGAGCACGAGCTTCGCGCGCGGGGCACTGCTCCGCAGCGAGCCGAGGATGCCCGCCCACAGGTCGTCCGCCCGCTCCTCCGCCTCCGCGCGCGCCTGCTCGTGCCGGGCGGAGCGGTCGTCCAGGTGCAGCGCGGGCACCGACAGCGGATGGAAGGCCCGCAGCACCACATCGCAGCCCAGGGGTTCGAGCCCGGCCCGCGCCGCCGACAGGAAGTCCGCCAGTGCCAGTTCCTCGTTCGGGTCGAGCGTGTCCAGGTGCGCCGTCACCGTCTCGGCGTCCAGCTCGGCGACCACCGTCCCCGGCCGCACCGACGGCAGCGCCTCGACCAGCTCGCTGTCGTACGTGTAGCCGCCGTTGACGACCCCGACGCCCTGCGCGGACGCGATCGGCGCCACCTGGCGGTACTCCTCGACCGTCCGCGTGAAGTGCACCACCGGGTGCCGCCGGGCGAACTCCTCCAGGGACAGCCGCCCGTCGGTCGTCTCGAACGGGAGCCACGGCAGCATCGTGCGCAGCATCTCCCGGTCGTGCCGCGCCAGCGACTTCACGCCCAGGTGGTGCACCGACAGGAAGGCCGCCAGCCGCTCCGGATCACCGGCGGCGAGTCCCGTGAGCCAGCCGCGTATCCGCTCGCCCAGCGCCTCCCGCACGGCCGCCAGGGTCTCGTCCTCGTACAGCGACTCCCGCGACGCCGTCGGCCGCAGACTGTCCGTGTCGAGCACGCACCGCACGAAGAACGCCCAGTCGGGCAGGAGCTGTTCGGCCCGCTCGGTGAGCAGCATGCCCTTCAGGTGCACCCGGTGACCGGCCCGCTGGGCCGGGCTGACGGCGGCCGGCAGCACGTACGCCACGCCCCGGATCCCGGCCAGCGGCACGTTCAGCTCGACGGAGTCCAGCGGGGTGAACCCGAACAGGTCGTGGCAGTGCCGGGCCAGGGCCACCCGCCGGCCGGCGGGGGAGGAGTACGCGCGGTCCCAGGGGGCCGGCAGGTCGGTGACCGCCTCGTCGCCCACCCGGACGTCGTACGGCAGCAGCGACCCGAAGTCCCGCGCCAGGGTCAGCACGCGCGCGGGGGCGAGCCATTCGGCCGCTCCGGGCCGCGCGACCAGGTGCACGGTCGTGCCCGGCTCGGGCCGTGCCTCCCCGGGCAGCGTCCGTACGGTGTACGAGCCGTCGTCGGCGGCCGTCCACTCCACCGGCGGGGCGTCCGGCGTCCGGGCGCTGCGGCTGACCACGCGGATGCGCTCGGCGACCACGAAACAGGCCAGCAGCCCGATGCCGAACTGCCCCAGGAAGTCCGAGCGGACCTCCTGGATGCCGCCGTCGCCGCGTTTGGAGCTGCGCCCGATCGTGGCGAGCAGGTCGTGCACGTCGGCCTCGGTGAGCCCGATGCCCGAGTCCTCCACCCGCAGCGCGCCGCCCTCGGCGAACAGCCGCACCCGGGCGGGCGCGTCGGGCTGCTCGGCGCGGCGGGCGGTGATCGCGTCCACGGCGTTCTGCAGCAGTTCGCGCAGGTAGACCTTGGGACTGGAATAGAGGTGGTGCGAGAGCAGATCCACCAGGCCACGCAGATCGACCTGGAACGTACGAGGAGACGGGGACGCCTCGGGAGTCTGGGGTGCCTGGGATGACGGTGAGGTCATTGAATCCATCGTCGCAGCGCCGGTGGAGGGGATTCTGGCGACGGCGGCGGGGTCGGGCGGTCCCGGAGACGGTGACCGCGGACGGGAGGCGGTACGGGCCCTGACACGGCGGGGTCCAAGAGAGCGCCATCCTAGGCGCGAACGACCCGCCTGACCAGCGGATTTCAAGGACGTCTACGGGATTGTCAGTGCCGTGGTGTGCAATGGATCTCGTGCCCGCGCTCGAAGAACCGCTCAAGAACTCGCTCGGCGCCGCCACCGCCAAGGTGATGGCCGAGCACCTCGGCCTGCACACCGTCGGGGACCTGCTGCACCACTACCCCCGCAGGTACGAGGAGCGCGGCCGGCTCACCCGTCTCGCCGACCTGCCCATGGACGAGCACGTCACGGTGGTCGCCCAGGTCGCCGACGCCCGCTTGCACACCTTCGCCTCCGCCAAGGCCCCCCGGGGCAAGGGCCAGCGCCTCGAAGTGACCATCACGGACGGCAGTGGCCGCCTCCAGCTCGTCTTCTTCGGTCACGGCGTCCACAAGCCCCACAAGGACCTCCTCCCCGGCACCCGCGCGCTGTTCGCCGGCAAGGTCTCCGTCTTCAACCGCCGCCTCCAGCTCGCCCACCCGGCCTACGAGCTGCTCCGCGGGGAGGGCGACGGCGACGACACCGAGACCGTCGACACCTGGGCCGGCTCCCTCATCCCGATCTACCCGGCCACCGCCAAACTGGAGTCCTGGAAGATCGCCAAGGCCGTCCAGACGGTCCTGCCGAGCGCCCAGGAGGCCGTGGACCCGCTGCCCGGGTCCCTGCGGGAGGGCCGGGGCCTGGTCTCGCTGCCCGAGGCCCTCCTGAAGATCCACCGCCCCCAGACCAAGGCGGACCGGGACAGCGCCCGCGACCGCCTCAAGTGGGACGAGGCCTTCGTCCTCCAGGTCGCCCTCGCCCGCCGCCGCCACGCCGACTCCCAGCTCCCCGCCGTCGCCCGCCGCCCCGCCTCCGACGGCCTCCTCACCGCCTTCGACGCCCGCCTCCCCTTCACCCTCACCGACGGGCAGCAGAAGGTCTCCCGGGAGATCTTCGACGACCTGGCCACCGAGCACCCGATGCACCGGCTGCTCCAGGGCGAGGTCGGCTCCGGCAAGACGCTGGTGGCCCTGCGCGCCATGCTCGCCGTCGTCGACGCGGGCGGCCAGGCGGCCATGCTCGCGCCCACCGAGGTGCTCGCCCAGCAGCACCACCGGTCGGTGACCGAGATGATGGGCGAGCTGGCCGAGGGCGGCATGCTCGGCGGATCGGAGCACGCCACCAAG
Source organism: Streptomyces sp. VNUA24 (assembly GCF_029167005.1). NCBI lineage: Bacteria > Bacillati > Actinomycetota > Actinomycetes > Kitasatosporales > Streptomycetaceae > Streptomyces > Streptomyces sp. VNUA24. The sequence continues at coordinate 3,741,942 of NZ_CP119143.1, read as the reverse complement.
GTGGTGCTCCTCACCGGCTCGATGGGCGCCGCGGGCCGCCGGCAGGCCCTGCTGGACCTGGTCACCGGCGAGGCCGGGATCGTCATCGGCACCCACGCGCTGATCGAGGACAAGGTGCAGTTCCACGACCTGGGCCTGGTCGTCGTGGACGAGCAGCACCGCTTCGGGGTCGAACAGCGCGACGCCCTGCGCGGCAAGGGGAAACAGCCGCCCCACCTGCTGGTCATGACGGCCACCCCCATCCCGCGTACGGTCGCGATGACCGTCTTCGGCGACCTGGACACCTCGGTCCTCGACCAGCTCCCGGCCGGCCGCTCGCCCATCGCCAGCCATGTCGTCCCGGCCGCCGACAAACCACACTTCCTCGCCCGCGCCTGGGAGCGCGTGCGCGAGGAGGTGGAGAACGGCCACCAGGCGTACGTCGTCTGCCCCCGCATCGGGGACGACGTCGACGAACCCGCCGACCCGGGCAGGACCGGCGCGAAGAAGACCGGTGGGAAGTCCCCCGAGGACGAGGCCGAGAAGCGTCCGCCCCTCGCCGTCCTCGACGTCGCGGACCAGCTCGCCAAGGGCCCCCTCCGGGGTCTGCGGGTCGAGGTCCTGCACGGCAGGATGCACCCCGACGACAAGGACGCGGTCATGCGCCGCTTCGCCGCCGGCGAGACGCATGTCCTGGTCGCCACCACGGTCATCGAGGTCGGGGTGAACGTCCCGAACGCCACCGCCATGGTGATCATGGACGCCGACCGCTTCGGCGTCTCCCAGCTCCACCAGCTGCGCGGCCGGGTGGGCCGCGGATCCGCCGCCGGACTCTGTCTCCTGGTCACCGAGATGCCCGAGGCGAGCCCGGCCCGCGGGCGCCTCGGCGCCGTCGCCGCCACCCTCGACGGCTTCGAACTCTCCCGTATCGACCTCGAACAGCGCCGCGAGGGCGACGTCCTCGGCCAGGCCCAGTCCGGCGCCCGCACCAGCCTGCGCATGCTGACCGTCATCGACGACGAGGAGATCATCGCGGAGGCGAGGCAGGAGGCGGCCGCGGTGGTGGCGGCCGACCCGGACCTGGACCACCTCCCGGCGCTGCGGACGGCCCTGGACGCCCTGCTGGACGAGGAGCGGGAGCAGTACCTGGACAAGGGCTGAGGACCACCGGCCCCCGAAGGGGCGCGGGGAACCGCGTGGGCGACCACGATGGACCCGCGGTCGCCCACGTCGGCCGAGAGGCACCCCACCACGCGATCCCGCCGTCGCTCCGGGCCGCCCACGGCAGAACGCGCCCCGCACCTCCGACTGCCAGACTGGACCCACAGTCGCCTCCTCCTCCCCAAGGACCCAAGATGACCCGCGTGATCGCCGGCGCGGCCGGCGGACGCCGCCTCGCCGTCCCGCCGGGCAACGGCACCCGCCCCACCTCCGACCGCGCGCGCGAGGGCCTCTTCTCCACCTGGGAATCCCTCCTCGGCGGCCCCCTCGACGGCGAACGGGTCCTGGACCTGTACGCCGGCTCGGGCGCCGTCGGCCTGGAGGCCCTCTCCCGGGGCGCCGGCCACACCCTCCTCGTCGAGGCCGACGCGCGAGCGGCCCGCACGATCCGGGACAACGTCCGCTCGCTCGGACTCCCCGGCGCGGAGGTGAGACCGGGCAGAGCCGAGCAGATCATCCAGGCCCCGGCGCCGGACGAACCGTACGACCTCGTCTTCCTGGACCCCCCGTACGCCGTCCCGGACGACGATCTTCGCGAGATCCTGCTCACACTCCGCACGGAGGGCTGGCTAGCCGACGAAGCCCTCGTCACCGTGGAGCGCAGCACCAGAGGCGGTGCGTTCGCCTGGCCGACCGGCTTCGACGCCCTCAGGGCCCGTCGCTACGGCGAGGGAACGTTTTGGTACGGTCGCGCCGCCGCTACGTGCGAAGACGCACCATGACCGGACCGGAGAGCGAGGAATCCCAAGTGCGCCGTGCCGTCTGTCCGGGGTCGTTCGACCCCATCACCAACGGACACCTCGACATCATTGGCCGCGCCTCCAAGTTGTACGACGAGGTCTATGTCGCGGTGATGATCAACAAGTCCAAGAAGGGCCTCTTCGAGGTCGAGGAGCGGATGGAACTCATCCGCGAGGTCACCGCCGAGTACGCGAACGTCCGGGTGGAGGCCTTCCACGGCCTGCTCGTGGACTTCTGCAAGCAGCGTGACATCCCGGCCATCGTCAAGGGCCTGCGCGCGGTCAGCGACTTCGACTACGAGTTGCAGATGGCCCAGATGAACATCGGCCTGTCGGGCGTGGAGACCCTCTTCGTCCCCACCAACCCCACCTACAGCTTCCTGTCGTCCTCCCTGGTCAAGGAGGTCGCGACCTGGGGCGGCGACGTCTCCCACCTGGTCCCCCCGCTCGTCCTCGAAGCGCTCGCCGAACGCCTGAAGCGGGACTGAGCGGACGCACCTCCCCCGCTGGCCGTACAGTCGACCCGACCGTCTCCAACACAGTCGTAGAGAGTGGCGAGCACACGGTGGACCACACGGTGGACGTGCAGAAGAAGCTCGACGAGATCGTCTCGGTGGTCTCCGGCGCCCGATCCATGCCCATGTCGGCCTCGTGCGTGGTCAACCGCGCCGAACTGCTCGCCCTGCTCGACGACCTGCGCGCGGCCCTGCCCGACTCCCTCGCCCAGGCGCGCGAGCTGATCGGCGACCGTGACCACATGGTCGAGCGGGCCCGCCAGGAGGCCGAGCGGATCGTGGCGAACGCGCACGCCGAGCGCGGCTCCCTGATCTCCGACACCGAGGTCGCCCGCCGCTCCCAGAACGAGGCCGACCGCATCCTGGGCGAGGCCCGCCAGGAGGCCGAGGACGTCCGCGCCGAGGCCGACGACTACGTCGACTCCAAGCTCGCCAACTTCGAGGTCGTCCTCACCAAGACCCTCGGCTCCGTCGGCCGCGGCCGCGAGAAGCTGCTCGGCACGGGCCCCGGCCTCGACGAGCAGGGCTACGCGGACGAGGACGCCCCCGAGCGCAGCCAGGACCCCGAGACCCTGCGCAAGGACGCCGACGCCTACGTGGACGCCAAGCTCGGCGCCTTCGAGGCGGTGCTCGCCAAGACCCTGGAGGCCGTGGGCCGGGGCCGGCAGAAACTCCACGGCCGGATCGCCACCGACGACCTCGGGGCTCTCGCCCTGGGCGACGACGGCACCTCTCCGCGCCCCACCAGCGACGCCGACTACCTGGCCGAACTCGCCGCCCTCTCCGACACCCCCGCCCAGCAGTCCGCGCAGCTGCCGTACGGCAGCCCGCAGGACGCGTACCAGGCGACGGCGTACCAGCAGGATCCGTACGGCGGTTACCAGCAGCAGTACGCCGAGCCCCAGCAGGCCGCGGACCCCTACGGCTACCAGCAGGCCGACCCGTACGCGGCCGGTTACGCGCAGCAGCCCGCGTACGACCCGCACCAGGGGCACCAGGAGCCGCTGCCGCAGGACCAGCAGGGGTACGCGCCGCAGCAGGCGAACGTGCTCGACGAGACCAGCCTCTTCGACACGACCATGATCACGGCGGAGCAGTTGCGCCGGTACGAGCAGGGCCGCTGACCGCGGATTGGGCCGAGAGCGAAAGGTCCAGTATCCTGTCTCTTCGGTCGCGCGTGCGTTCATGCTGTCCGCAACTGACGCCCGCGATCGAGCGCTGCCCGGAACACCAGGGGCGGCGCCCTCCTCCGAAGTTCCCCGAAGACCGAAAGCAGAAATGGCTCTGAACGCCCGCCTCGACCACCGCAACCCCCTCGTGTTCGACACACACGAGCTGGGCCGGCGGCCCGGTGCGCAACAGCGTCTGACGCGCTCGGTCGACGCTCCCAGGGACCTCGGGATCAAGGGGGTCGTCGGAGTGCCGGAAGGCGCCCCGGTGGAGCTCGGACTCCGTCTGGAGTCGGTCATGGAAGGGGTGCTCGTCACAGGCACCGCCCGTGCCGACGCCAAGGGGGAGTGCGTAAGGTGTCTGGAGCCGGTCGAGCTGGAGCTCGAAGCGGACTTCCAGGAGATGTTCTCGTACCCCGACGCCGATGAGCGGGGCCGCGTGATCGCGGAACCCGACAGCGACGCCGAGGACGACGAGGACAGGCTCTTCCTCGAGGACGGCCTGTTCGACCTCGAACCCGTGCTGCGCGACGCGGTGGTGCTCGCACTGCCGATGCAGCCGGTGTGCCAGGACGGCTGCCCCGGCCTGTGCTCCGAGTGCGGAGCCCGGCTGGCGGACGACCCGGACCACCACCATGACGCCGTCGACATCCGTTGGGCGGCACTGCAGGGACTCGCCGGTTCACTCGAAGACGGCGAGAAGGACGAGATGAGCGGCGCCGAACCCGGTGTCGACGAGAAGCAGGAGAAGTAGCCGTGGCTGTTCCGAAGCGGAAGATGTCGCGCAGCAACACGCGCCACCGCCGGTCGCAGTGGAAGGCTGCGGTCCCCACCCTGGTTGCGTGCGAGCGCTGCCACGAGCCCAAGCTGCAGCACATCGCGTGCCCGTCTTGCGGCACCTACAACAAGCGCCAGGTCCTCGAGGTCTGAGCGGCTGGTGAGAGGCTCCATGTCTGACGCCAAGAAGCATGCTCTCCGCGCAAGCGGAGGTGGCCCGGCGGAGAACACAGCCTCGTCCCACACGCTTCTGGAAGGGCGGCTCGGCTACAAGCTCGAGTCCGCCCTTCTGGTGCGTGCGCTGACCCACCGTTCGTACGCGTACGAGAACGGCGGTCTGCCCACCAACGAGCGCCTGGAGTTCCTCGGGGACTCCGTGCTCGGCCTGGTGGTCACGGACACGCTGTACCGCACCCACCCCGACCTGCCCGAAGGCCAACTGGCCAAGCTGCGGGCCGCGGTGGTCAACTCTCGTGCGCTGGCGGAGGTGGGCCGCGGGCTCGATCTCGGCTCCTTCATCCGGCTCGGCCGCGGTGAAGAGGGCACGGGCGGCCGGGACAAGGCATCCATCCTCGCCGACACCCTCGAAGCGGTGATCGGCGCGGTCTATCTCGACCAGGGGCTCGACTCGGCGGCGGAGCTGGTGCATCGCCTGTTCGACCCGCTGATCGAGAAGTCTTCGAACCTCGGAGCCGGCCTGGACTGGAAGACCAGTCTCCAGGAGCTCACCGCGACCGAAGGGCTCGGTGTGCCCGAGTACCTGGTCACGGAGACCGGCCCCGACCACGAGAAGACCTTCACAGCTGCCGCCCGCGTCGGAGGCGTCTCGTACGGCACCGGCACCGGCCGCAGCAAGAAGGAAGCGGAGCAGCAGGCGGCCGAGTCCGCCTGGCGTGCGATCCGCTCCGCGGCGGACGAGCGGGCGAAGGCGGCGGCCGAGGCCGCGGCGCTCGTCCCCGACGACTCCGCCGAGACTCCTTCGGACGCCGCCCCGGCGTAGAGCCAGGGTTACCGCCCCTGTGCCCCCGCGAGGGGGTGCGGGGGCGGTTTCGGTGCGCTGTCGGGTGCGGGTGAGTGGGGCCCCGCGGGCCTGAAGGCGGCCGGTGTCGGGCCTGAAAAGCACGGGGCGCAGCCCCTGCTTTTCAGGGGCGCGGGGAACTGCGCGACCAGCCCCCACGCACCCGCACCCGATCCCCGACCTCACCCACCCCCACCCCCCCGCCCAACCTCCGGAGGACCCCGTGCCAGAACTCCCCGAGGTCGAGGTCGTCCGGCGCGGTCTGGAGCGATGGGTGGCCCATCGGACCGTCGCCGACGTCGAGGTCCTCCACCCCCGGGCGATCCGTCGGCACCTGGCCGGTCCGGAGGACTTCGCGCACCGGCTGAAGGGCCACCGCATCGGTGAGCCCAGCCGACGCGGCAAGTACCTGTGGCTGCCCGTCGAGGACACCGGCACCGCCGTCCTCGCGCACCTCGGCATGAGCGGCCAACTGCTCGTGCAGCCCCACGAGGCGGCCGACGAGAAGCACCTCAGGATCCGCGTCCGCTTCGCGGACGACCTGCTCACCGAACTCCGCTTCGTCGACCAACGCACCTTCGGCGGGCTGTCGTTGCACGACACCACCCCCGACGGCCTGCCGGACGTCATCGCGCACATCGCCCGCGACCCGCTCGACCCGCTGTTCGACGCGGAGGCGTTCCACCAGGCGCTGCGCAGGAAGCGGACGACCATCAAACGGGCCCTGCTGGACCAGTCGTTGATCAGCGGGGTCGGCAACATCTACGCCGACGAGGCGCTGTGGCGGTCCAGGCTGCACTACGAACGCCCCACCGCGGGCTTCACCCGCCCCCGCACCACCGAACTCCTGGGCCACGTACGGGACGTCATGAACGCGGCGCTGGCGGTGGGCGGCACCAGCTTCGACAGCCTCTACGTCAACGTGAACGGTCAGTCCGGGTACTTCGACCGGTCCCTGGACGCGTACGGCCGCGAGGGACTGCCCTGCCGGCGCTGTGCCACGCCGATGCGGCGACGGCCGTGGATGAACCGGTCCAGCTACTTCTGCCCGACGTGTCAGCGGGCCCCGCGCGTCTCGTCGTAACGCGCCCTGGCCCTGAGCACGTCCTCCATACGGCCCTCCACGAACGTGATGAGGGCCAGCAGCCGCTCGGAGACCTCACGGCCGAGCGGGGTGAGGGTGTAGTCGACGCGCGGTGGGTTGGTGGGCTGGGCCTCGCGGTGCACCAGACCGTCGCGCTCCAGGGCGTGCAGGGTCTGGGAGAGCATCTTCTCGCTGACGCCGTCGACCCGGCGCCGCAGCTCGTTGAAGCGGAGCGAGCTGTCGTGCAGGGCGCCCAGCGTGAGCCCGCCCCAGCGGCCCGTGACGTGCTCCAGGGTGCCCCGCGAGGGGCAGTTCCTGGCGAACACGTCGAAGGCCAGCTCGTCGAGGTTCCAGGCGTCCGGGCCCGCGGCGGCCTGCGCGGGCGTGGCGGCGCTCTGCGCGGCTGATTCCATACACCGAGCATACTCCGGCGCAGCGCTCACCAGAAGAATGCACTAACTCGCGGTTAGCGGATGCTGTCCGGATGGCGCTTCAGGCGTCCCGCACATCCCACACGTCTCGGACGTCCCACACATCCGGACGTCTCAGGCGTCCCGCACACCCCGGACGTCTCGGGCGTCCCGGACGGCTCAGTAGCCGAAGTCCTGGGTCCACCACGGTCCGCCGTCGCCCAGGTGGACGCCGACGCCGAGGGTCTTGAAGTCGCAGTTCAGGATGTTCGCCCGGTGACCGGGGCTGTTCATCCATGCCTCCATGACCGCCTCGGCGGTGGCCTGGCCGCGGGCGATGTTCTCGCCCCCCAGTCCGGTGATCCCGAGGGAGGCCGCACGGTCCCAGGGGTCGGCGCCGTCGGGGTCCGTGTGGTCGAAGAAGCTGCGCAGCGCCATGTCCTCGCTGAACGCCTCGGCCAGTCGGGACAGGTCGCTGTCGGCCGCGACCGGGCTGCAGCCGGCCTTGGCCCGCTCCTCGTTGACGAGCAGGAGGACCGCCGCCTCGGCCTGGGTCTCGGTGGAGATCTCCCCGGGCGAGGTCTTGTCCTTGCCGTTGTCGCCCTTGTCCTTGTCCTTCTCCTTGCCCTGCTCCTTGGTGGGCTTGCCGGACGGCTTCTCGGTCTTCTGGGAACCCGAGCCCTTGTCCGCCTCGTCGGACGGCTTCTCCTCGGAGGGGGTCGTCGAGGGCGCCGGGGCGTCGGAGGGGGAGGCATCACGCTCGGCGTCGCGGCTGGTGGACTCGTCCTCGCGCTGTCCCGACGCGGCGCCGTCCAGGCCGCCCTGCTGGGTCGCCGCGCCCGTCGGCGAACCGGCGGGCACCACGGTCGCGTTGCCGGCGCCCTCGCTGACCGCGTACTTGTCGCCACCCGGGAGCACGCCGGTGGCGACCGCGACGGTACCGATGGCCACGGCGGCGGACACACCGAGCAGGCTGGACTTCACGGGGGTCACGGTCCGCTTCTTGCGGCGGCGCGAGCCACCGGAGCGCGAGGCGGCCTGGGCGTCGGCCTCCAGGACCGCGGCGAACCCGTACAGGTTCTCCGGACCGTAGTGGGGCTCTTCGGAAGCGAAGCCCATGTCGGTGACCCCGGCGGCGCGGCCCCCCGTGGCGGCGCGGCCGGCGGCGGAGCGTCGGTGGCGTCCCATGTCTTGGCCTTCCTCGTCCTTGCTGTGTCCTGCGTCAACGTTGGGGGTGTTGTCAACGTTGTGTTCGTCGCCTTCACGAATCTCACACGAAGGAGTGAGTTTCATATGAGATTCATTGGGTGGGGACGGTACAGCATGGCGCCGGGGGAGGGAGAGACCCGTGGGACATTGGCCCGTTAGCGTGCAGGCATGAGCGAGGATGTACGGCTGGTCGCCTGGGTGCGTGGACGGGTGCAAGGGGTGGGTTTCCGCTGGTTCACGCGGGCTCGGGCGCTGGAGATCGGCGGCCTGAGTGGTTTTGCTCTCAATTTGGCCGACGGGCGGGTCCAGGTGGTCGCGGAGGGGCCCCGCGAGGCGTGCGAGGGGCTTCTGGGATGGCTTACGGGTGACGACACGCCCGGGCGCGTGGACGGCGTCACCGAGATCTGGGACACACCGCGCGGGGGCTACGACGGCTTCGCCATCCGCTGACCCTCTCGCGTGCGGCCGGTGGGGCGCGGGTGGGATGCGCGCCAACGGCATATGCCAGGAGCATGCACAAAACAGAAATGTGCAGGTGATTGCCAAGGCGACATTGTCATGGCAGTCTCCGAAGAGACGATGATCCCCTCGCTCCGCCGGCCAGGAGAGGTCCCCGAACCGCCGCAGCGTCGCCCGGTCAGGGCCGCGCGGCGCAGGGATGCCCGCCAATGCGGGGCGTGATCGTGTTGACCGTCAAACTTTTTGGTGAGACGCTAAAAGCAACCCCGCGCACCTTAGCTGTTTGGCATGAAGACGGCAGCAAAAACTCAACAGTGCCAAGCATCGCGGGTGCGATTCCCTCACGACCCACACCGCTTCGGTCGGTCACTCAGTGTGGAGGACCATCCATCATGGCAAAGGCGCTTCTCGGTTACGTCGGCGGCTCCGACCCGCGACTCCTCGCCGAGATGCGACGGCTCCAGCAGCGTGTCCAGGACCTGGAATCCGAGCTCGGACGCATCCAGGCGGAGAACGACGCGCTGACGGCTGCCGCTTCTCACGATTCGCTCATGGAGCTCGACGCACGCCAGGCGGAGCCTGCGCTCACCTGATCACTGCATCGCACCACGACAGACAGCAGTGGTTGGGCTGCCCGTATCAACCGCTAAGTTGTCAGATCTGCAAGGGACGCCTTCTTTCGAGGCGTCCCTTCTTTCTGTCCCCCGTCTCCCCGACGACGTCTCTCCGAAGTCCTCTCGACGTCTCCCCGAACCCCCGAGAACCCCCGTACTTCCTCATACTCCTTAACGTCTGATGTGCCCTGCACGTTCATGTGTGAAACCGCGCGTTCATGGAGTGGGACAAGGGCGGAAGGTAGAGTCCGGCGGCGTGCACCTCAAGGCCCTGACCCTCCGCGGGTTCAAGTCGTTCGCCTCGGCGACCACGCTCCGGTTCGAGCCGGGCATCACGTGCGTCGTCGGACCGAACGGCTCGGGCAAGTCCAACGTCGTCGACGCGCTCAGCTGGGTCATGGGCGAACAGGGCGCCAAGTCCCTGCGCGGCGGCAAGATGGAGGACGTCATCTTCGCCGGCACCACCGGGCGCCCTCCGCTCGGCCGCGCCGAGGTCTCGCTGACCATCGACAACTCCGACGGGGCCCTCCCCATCGAGTACTCCGAGGTCACGATCACGCGGATCATGTTCCGCAACGGCGGCAGCGAGTACCAGATCAACGGTGACACCTGTCGCCTCCTCGACATCCAGGACCTGCTCTCCGACTCCGGCATCGGCCGGGAGATGCACGTCATCGTCGGCCAGGGCCGGCTGGACGGTGTCCTGCATGCCGACCCCATGGGCCGCCGGGCCTTCATCGAGGAGGCCGCCGGTGTCCTCAAGCACCGCAAGCGCAAGGAGAAGGCGCTGCGGAAACTGGACGCCATGCAGGCCAACCTGGCCCGCGTCCAGGACCTCACCGACGAACTCCGCCGCCAGCTCAAGCCCCTCGGCCGCCAGGCCGCCGTCGCCCGCCGGGCCGCCGTCATCCAGGCGGACCTGCGCGACGCACGGCTGCGGCTGCTGGCCGACGACCTCGTACGGCTCCGGGCGGCGCTGCGCACCGAGGTCGCCGACGAGGCCGCGCTCAAGCAGCGCAAGGAGGCCGCCGAGACCGAGCTGAAGAAGGCGCTCCAGCGGGAGGCGCACCTGGAGGGCGAGGTGCGCCGGCTGGCCCCGCGCCTCCAACGGGCCCAGGAGACCTGGTACGAGCTGTCGCAGCTCGCCGAACGGGTGCGCGGCACGGTCTCCCTGGCCGACGCCCGGGTCAAGAGCGCCACCTCCGTGCCCGTCGAGGAGCGGCGCGGCCGCGACCCCGAGGACATGGAACGCGAGGCCGCCCGCGTCCGTGAACAGGAGGCCGAACTCGAGGCGGCCCTGGAGGCCGCCGAACGCGCCCTGGAGGACACGGTCGAGCACCGCGCAGAGCTGGAGCGTGAACTGACGGTCGAGGAACGCCGGCTGAAGGACGTCGCCCGGTCCATCGCCGACCGCCGCGAGAGCCTCGCCCGGCTCAACGGCCAGGTCAACGCGGCCCGTTCCCGCGCGGCCTCCGCCCAGGCCGAGATCGACCGGCTCGCCGCGGCCCGTGACGAGGCACAGGAGCGGGCCGTCACCGCCCAGGAGGAGTACGAGGCGTTGAAGGCCGAGGTCGACGGCCTCGACGCCGACGACTCCGAACTGGCCGGGCGGCACGAGGCCGCGAAGCGCGCCCTGGCCGAGTCCGAGTCCGCCCTCACCGCCGCCCGGGAGGCCGCCACCGCCGCCGAACGACGCCGCGCCGCCACCCAGGCCCGTCACGAGGCCCTCGCGCTCGGCCTGCGCCGCAAGGACGGCACGGGCGCGCTGCTCGCCGCGAAGGACCGGTTGACAGGGGTGCTGGGTCCGGCGGCCGAACTGCTGACGGTCGCCACCGGCCACGAGGTCGCCCTGGCGGCGGCCTTCGGCGCGGCGGCCGACGCGATCGCCGTGACCAGTCCGGCCTCGGCCGCCGAGGCGATCCGCCTGCTGCGCAAACAGGACGCGGGCCGCGCGGCCCTGCTGCTGGCGGGAGCGCCCGACGACCCGGCCGCGACGCCCCGAAGCCAGGACGCGGGGGACGACGCGACCGGCCACGACGGATCCGCGGACGAACGACGGCCCCTGCCGGTGTCCCCTCCCGCGCGCTTCGCCGCCGACCTGGTCCGCACCCCCTCCGACCTCACCCCCGCCGTCCGCCGGCTCCTCCACCGCATCGTCGTCGTGGACACCCTCGACGACGCCGAGACCCTCGTCTACGCGCGCCCGGACCTCACCGCGGTCACCGCCGAAGGCGACCTGCTCGGGGCCCACCTCGCCCACGGCGGCTCGGCCGGGGCGCCGAGCCTGCTGGAGGTGCAGGCCGCCGTCGACGAGGCGGCGGCCGAGCTGGAGGAACTGGCCGTGCGGTGCGAGGAACTGGCCGAGGTCCAGCGCGGCGCGGTCGAGGCGCGGCGGGACCGGGCCGCGCTCGTGGAGGAGTTGGGCGAGCGCCGCCGGGCCGCCGAGCGGGAGAAGTCCGCGGTCGCCCAGCAGCTCGGACGGCTGGCCGGGCAGGCGAGGGGCGCCGCCGGGGAGGCCGAGCGGTCGGCGGCCGCCGCCGCACGCGCCCAGGACGCGCTCGACCGGGCCGTGGAGGACGCGGAGGAGCTGGCCGAACGGCTCGCGGTGGCCGAGGAGATGCCCGTCGAGGAGGAGCCGGACACCTCCGTACGGGACCGGCTCGCGGCGGACGGGGCCAACGCCCGGCAGACGGAGATGGAGGCCCGGCTCCAGGTGCGTACGCACGAGGAGCGGGTCAAGGGACTCGCGGGGCGCGCGGACTCGCTGGACCGGGCCGCGCGCGCCGAGCGCGAGGCACGGGCGCGCGCCGAACAGCGCAGGGCGCGGCTGCGGCACGAGGCGGCCGTCGCCGAGGCCGTCGCGTCCGGTGCCCGCCAACTGCTGGGCCATGTCGAGGTCTCCCAGGCCCGGGCGGAGGAGGAACGCACCGCCGCCGACGCCGCCAAGGCACGCCGGGAGCAGGAGCTCGCGCAGGCCCGTGCCGAGGGGCGCGACCTCAAGGCCGAGATGGACAAGCTGACCGACTCCGTCCACCGGGGCGAGGTGCTCGGCGCCGAGAAGCGGATGCGGATCGAGCAGCTGGAGACCAAGGCGCTGGAGGAGCTGGGCGTCGAACCGGAGGGGCTGATCGCGGAGTACGGGCCCGACCAGCTCGTACCGCCGTCGCCACCCGCCGAGGGGGAGGAGCTGCCGGAGGACCCGGAGCACCCCCGCAACCAGCCGAAGACGTTCCACCGCGCCGAGCAGGAGAAGCGGCTCAGGGCGGCCGAGCGCGCGTACCAGCAGCTGGGCAAGGTCAATCCGCTGGCGCTGGAGGAGTTCGCGGCGCTGGAGGAGCGGCACAAGTTCCTCAGCGAGCAGCTGGAGGACCTCAAGAAGACCCGGGCCGATCTGCTCCAGGTGGTGAAGGACGTCGACGAACGGGTCGAGCAGGTCTTCACCGAAGCGTTCTGGGACACCGCAAGGGAGTTCGAGGGCGTGTTCTCCCGGCTCTTCCCCGGCGGGGAGGGGCGGCTGATCCTCACCGACCCGGACAACATGCTCACCACCGGGGTGGACGTCGAGGCCAGGCCGCCCGGCAAGAAGGTCAAGCGGCTGTCGCTGCTCTCCGGCGGGGAGCGGTCGCTGACCGCCGTCGCGATGCTCGTGTCGATCTTCAAGGCCCGCCCCAGCCCGTTCTACGTGATGGACGAGGTCGAGGCGGCACTCGACGACACCAATCTGCAGCGGCTGATCCGGATCATGCAGGAGCTGCAGGAGGCGTCGCAGCTGATCGTGATCACCCACCAGAAGCGGACGATGGAGGTCGCCGACGCGCTCTACGGCGTGTCGATGCAGGGCGACGGCGTCTCGAAGGTGATCAGCCAGCGGCTGCGTTAGCCGCTCCGGTCGGAGGGTAGACGAGGGCGGTCGCGAGGTTCCCCACGCCTGCGGTGACATCGGCTCCATCACCTTCAATACTTGAACTCAATCTGCCCACCCTTCGCCCAGGAGTCCAGCAAACGCTCACCCGACCTCTCTTTTGACTTAGAAACTTGAAGGCATAGTCTCTGGAACGTTGCCTTTACCTTCAAAGTGGAAGGTCCCCCCCACGTGACCAGTACAGCGCAGGCGTCCCCGTCAGGAGCGCGCGAAGGCCAGCCCGACCATCTCTCCCACGTGATCTTCATCGCGGCGGCGGCCGCGATGGGCGGTTTCCTCTTCGGCTACGACAGTGCCGTGATCAACGGCGCCGTCGAAGCCATCCGGCACCGCTACGACATCGGCTCCACGGCCCTGGCCCAGGTCATCGCCGTCGCGCTCATCGGCTGCGCCGTCGGCGCGGCCACGGCCGGCCGGATAGCCGACCGCATCGGCCGCATCCGCTGCATGCAGATAGCGGCCGCCCTCTTCACGGTCAGTGCCGTCGGCTCGGCGCTCCCCTTCGCGCTGTACGACCTCGCCTTCTGGCGGATCGTCGGCGGCTTCGCCATCGGCATGGCGTCCGTCATCGGCCCCGCCTACATCGCCGAGGTCGCCCCGCCCGCCTACCGAGGACGCCTCGGATCGTTCCAGCAGGCCGCGATCGTCGTCGGCATCGCCATCTCCCAGCTGGTCAACTGGGGCATCCTGAACGCCGCCGACGGCGACCAGCGCGGTGAGCTGCTCGGCCTGGAGGCCTGGCAGATCATGCTCGGTGTCATGGTCGTCCCGGCCGTGCTGTACGGCCTGCTCTCCTTCGCGATCCCCGAGTCTCCGCGCTTTCTGATCTCCGTCGGCAAGGACGAGCGCGCCCGCGAGGTGCTCGCCGAGGTCGAGGGCGGGGACGTCGACCTGGACGCCCGGGTCGCCCAGATCGAGACGGCCATGCGCCGCGAGCACAAGTCGACCTTCAAGGACCTGCTGGGCGGCAGCTTCCTCTTCCGGCCGATCGTCTGGATCGGCATCGGACTGTCGGTCTTCCAGCAGTTCGTCGGCATCAACGTCGCCTTCTACTACTCCGCGACCCTGTGGCAGTCCGTCGGCGTCGACCCGAGCGAGTCGTTCTTCTACTCCTTCACGACCTCGATCATCAACATCGTCGGCACCGTCATCGCGATGATCTTCGTGGACCGGATCGGCCGCAAGCCGCTCGCGCTCATCGGCTCCGTCGGCATGGTGGTCGGACTCGCGCTGGAGGCATGGGCCTTCTCCTTCGACCTCGTCGACGGAAAGCTCCCGGCCACCCAGGGCTGGGTCGCCCTGATCGCCGCCCATGTCTTCGTCCTCTTCTTCGCCCTCTCCTGGGGCGTCGTGGTCTGGGTCATGCTCGGCGAGATGTTCCCGAACCGGCTCCGCGCCGCCGCCCTGGGCGTGGCGGCCTCCGCGCAGTGGATCGCCAACTGGGCCATCACCGCCAGCTTCCCGTCCCTGGCCGACTGGAACCTCTCGGTGACCTACGTGATCTACACGGTCTTCGCCGCGCTCTCCATCCCCTTCGTCCTCAGGTTCGTGAAGGAGACGAAGGGCAAGTCGCTGGAGGAGATGGGCTGACGCCCCTCCCATGAGCCCGGGGGCGGCGGACGGTGTGCGGCTCACCGGATCAGGACACCCCCGCCGACCTCCAGGGCCTTGTGGATGCTCTCCCCGATGATCCGCAGCCGGCAGTCGATCTGGTCCCCGGCACGGGCAGGAAGCGCGCGTCGAGCGAGCGCACGAACTCCGATCCCCACACCGTCGTACGCCACGACTCGAAGCCGCCGGAGCGGTGGACGTCGTCGGGCACGTCGAGGATCCGCCGCCTGCCGTCCGGCTCCCGGACGAACACCTCCACCAGCGAACTCATGGGCTCAGTGGATCACCGCCCGGGCGGCCCCGGCGAGCGGATTCCGCCCGGCTCAGCCGCCCAGTGCCGGAAGAACCCGTTCCGCGAACAGCCGAAGACTCCGCCAGCCCTCCGCCACCGGCATCCCGCCCGCCAGGGGATGCAGGACGAGGTTGTCGAGCCCCAGGTCCACGCACTCGTCCGGCGTGACGATCCGGTACACGCCCTCCGCCCGCAGTTCCGCCACCGTCGTGGCCCCCGACCGCACCGCCGACCGGATGCCGGCCGACTGCCAGGAGGCGTAGGTGCGCGCCTCGTGCAGGAAGTGCGTGCCGTACTCGGCCCACGCCCGGTCCGGATCCTCCGCCACGTGCAGCAACGGGGTCTCGGCCGCGGGCATCATCGTCCACCCCTCGGTGCCGTACTCCACGAGCCGCTCCTTGTAGTACGCCTCCAGCTCCGGCAGGTGCGCGCTCGGGAAGAAGGGGAGCCCGAGCCGGGCCGCCCTGCGGGCCGCCGCCTGCGACGAGCCGCCCACCAGCAGCAGGGGGTGCGGCTCGGTCCCCGGACGCGGGGTGACCCGGACCGTGCGCCCCCGGTACGCGAACGGCTCACCGGTCCACGCCCGGAGCAGCGTCTCCAGCACCTCGTCCTGGAGCTTCCCCCGGTTCTTCCAGTCGACGTCGAACTGCGCGTACTCCTCCGGCCGGTACCCGATCCCCGCGACCGTCACCAGCCGTCCGCCGCTCACCAGATCCAGTACGGCGATGTCCTCGGCCAGCCGCAGCGGGTCGTGCAACGGGCCGATCATCGCCGACACCGTGACCGCGATCCGCCGGGTGGCCCCGAACACGGCTCCCGCGAAGACGAAGGGTGACGGCAGCCAGTTGTTCGCGACCCCGTGGTGCTCCTCCGTCTGCACGGTGGAGACGCCCTGCTCATCGGCGTACGCGGCCATCTCCACGGCCGCCCGGTAGCGGGCCCGCAGCGAGGCGGGCGTGGCGCCGGGCTCGACCAGATTGAAACGGACGACCGTGACGGGCATGGGAGACCCCCTTCGGGCGGCTGTGGAGGGGGACGTTAGCTGACGGTTCGTCAGGTATCCAGAGGTGGGGAAGGGCCGCATGCCCCCGTACGGCGATCGAACGCCGCGCGGGGTGGTCCCGCATACTGGTCCCGTTATGGAACTCATCCTTGCTGTAGTCATCGCCGTGGTCGTGCTCGGCGTGCTGGGCGGGCTCGTCGTAGGCGGCCGCAAGAGGAAATCGCTGCCCCCGGCACCCCCCACGACACCCGACATCACCGCCCCTCCGGCCGAGCCGCACGTCGGCGACGAGGCCGAGACACCGCGCGACGAACCGCGCCGGACGATCGAGGAGGTGGACCTCCCGGACGGCTCGGCGTCGGCGCCCGTGGCCGTCGAGGAACCGCCCGCCGCCCCCGAGATCGAGATCCCCGCACCGACCGCGGGCCGGCTGGTACGGCTGCGCGCCCGGCTCTCCCGCTCGCAGAACGCGCTCGGCAAGGGGCTGCTCACGCTGCTCTCGCGCGAGCACCTCGACGACGACACCTGGGAGGAGATCGAGGACACCCTCCTCACGGCCGACGTCGGCGTCCAGCCCACCCAGGAACTGGTCGAACGGCTGCGCGAGCGGGTCAAGGTGCTCGGTACCCGCACCCCGGCCGAGCTGCGCTCCCTGCTGCGCGAGGAACTGCTGACGATCCTCGTCCCCGAGTTCGACCGCGCGGTCAACACCGACTCGCCCCTCGACACGCCGGGCATCGTGATGGTCGTCGGCGTCAACGGCACCGGCAAGACCACCACCACCGGCAAGCTCGCGCGCGTCCTCGTCGCCGACGGCAAGAACGTCGTCCTCGGTGCCGCCGACACCTTCCGTGCCGCCGCCGCCGACCAGCTCCAGACCTGGGGCGAGCGCGTCGGCGCCCGTACCGTGCGCGGCCCCGAGGGCGGCGACCCGGCGTCCATCGCCTTCGACGCCGTCAAGGAGGGCATCGAGGAGGGCGCCGACGTCGTCCTCATCGACACCGCCGGTCGGCTGCACACCAAGACCGGGCTCATGGACGAGCTGGGCAAGGTCAAGCGCGTCGTCGAGAAGCACGCGCCGCTGGACGAGATCCTGCTCGTCCTCGACGCCACCACCGGTCAGAACGGTCTCGTCCAGGCCCGCGTCTTCGCCGAGGTCGTCGACATCACCGGCATCGTCCTCACCAAGCTCGACGGCACCGCCAAGGGCGGCATCGTGATCGCGGTCCAGCGCGAGCTGGGCGTGCCCGTCAAGCTCATCGGTCTGGGAGAGGGCGCGGACGACCTGGCGCCGTTCGAGCCGGAGGCGTTCGTGGACGCGCTCATCGGCGAATGAGCCCGTGGACCACTTACGGCATCGCGTAGGTGCGCGAAGAAGCGCCCGCCCCCCGAGCTGCGGCCGGGGACGGGCGCTTCGCCGTGTGGGCGGGGCCGGTCGGGGTCAGGCCCGCGACCGGTGGGCCACGTACGCCAGGGTCCCCAGCAGCAGGCGCGCGGCCGGCGGCCTGGTCGCCGAGTCGAGGTCGGGGGAGCGGAGCCAGCTGACCGGGCCCAGTCCGCCGCGGTCGGAGGGCGGGGCCGTGACATGGCTGCCGGGGCCGAGGCCGCGCAGATCCAGGGCGGACGGGTCGTCCCAGCCCATGCGGTAGAGCAGGGTGGGCAGCTCGGCGGCGCCCCCCGGGGCGACGAGGAAGTGGGCGCGGCCCTCGGGGGTGACGATCACGGGGCCGACCGGGAGGCCCATGCGTTCGAGTCGGACGAGCGCGTGCCGCCCCGCCGTCTCGGCGACCTCGATCACGTCGAAGGAGCGGCCCACCGGCAGCATCACGGCGGCGCCGGGGAACTCGGCCCAGGTCTCCGTGACCTCGTCGAGCGTCGCTCCGGCGCGCACGGGAGGCGCGAAGTCGAGGGGATGCGCGCCCGGCGCGGAACAGGTGGTCCTGCCGCACGAGCACGCGCCGGAAGCCGTCCGCGCGCCGGGGACGACGTCCCACCCCCAGAGGCCGGTGAACTCGGCCACCGCCGTGCAGTCCGAGGAACGGCCGCGCCGACGTGTGCCGGATCGCATCTCCCGAATGCCGCCGATCGTGAAGCCCATGCCCCCTCCAACGGGTCCAGCGCGCCGGTGGTTACGCGACGGAGTCGGAAGGCGACGCTCTGCTTCCGGTTGGGTGGCGCACTTCGGCGCTCCCGGTGGCGCGTCCGACGACACGCGCCCCTGAATGCTTCGCTCCGCCCACTCCTGGCCGTCTGATGTCAAGTCAATCGCGTGCGGCCGACCGTAGGTTCATTCGAAGGGGTGGCGAATGGTGGCGTTTCCGGAATCGCCGTGGCCGGACGCGTGATCGTAGGATTACTTTGAGTGCACGACGACCGAGGGCATCTGCGCTCGTGGGTATGCCGGAGGCAAGTCGTCTTTCCGTTCGATGGGTGACGGGGGTCGGACGTACGGCGTGGTAACCGGCATTCTGGTAGGGCTTGGCGCACACAGCGCACAAGTGGTTTCAGGGATGGGGGCGTTCCAGTGGGCGGCAACGGCGGAAGCGGCACGAACGCTGAGAAGCGCCCGAACGAACTCCTGGGCTCGTGGTTCGTACGCAGCGGCTGGTCCAAGGGCGAGCTGGCCCGACAGGTGAACCGCCGGGCGCGTCAGCTCGGCGCCAACCACATCTCCACCGACACCTCGCGCGTACGGCGCTGGCTCGACGGGGAGAACCCCCGCGAGCCGATCCCGCGGATCCTGTCCGAGCTGTTCTCCGAGCGGTTCGGCTGCGTGGTCGCCGTGGAGGACCTGGGACTGCGCGCGGCGCACCAGTCCCCTTCCGTCTCCGGGGTCGACCTGCCCTGGACGGGCCCGCAGACCGTGGCGCTGATCAGCGAGTTCTCGCGCAGCGACCTGATGCTGGCGCGGCGCGGCTTCCTCGGCAGCTCGCTCGCCCTCTCCGCGGGCCCGGCCCTCATCGAGCCGATGCAGCGCTGGCTCGTCCCCGCCCCCGCCGCCCCGCGCGCCGAACCCGAGCCGTCGTCCGCCGCGCGCCGCGCCGGCCGGCTCTCCCAGCCGGAGCTGGACCTCCTCGAATCCACCACCGTGATGTTCCGCCAGTGGGACGCCCAGTGCGGTGGCGGTCTGCGCCGCAAGGCGGTCGTCGGCCAGCTGCACGAGGTGACCGACCTCCTCCAGGAGCCCCAGCCCGAGGCCACCACCCGGCGGCTGTTCAAGGTCGCCGCCGAGCTGGCCGAGCTGGCCGGCTGGATGAGCTACGACATCGGCCTCCAGCCCACCGCGCAGAAGTACTTCGTCCTCGCCCTCCACGCGGCCAAGGAGGCGGGCGACAAGCCGCTGGGCTCGTACATCCTGTCCAGCATGAGCCGGCAGATGATCCACCTCGGCCGCCCCGACGACGCCCTCGAACTGATCCACCTCGCCCAGTACGGCAGCCGGGACTGCGCGAGCCCGCGGACCCAGTCGATGCTGTATGCGATGGAGGCCCGCGCCTACGCCAACATGGGCCAGCCCGGCAAGTGCAAGCGGGCCGTGCGGATGGCCGAGGACGTCTTCGCCGACGCCGAGGAGTGGGACGACCCGGACCCCGACTGGATCCGCTTCTTCAACGAGGCCGAACTGCACGGCGAGAACTCCCACTCCTACCGGGACCTCGCCTATGTCGCCGGCCGCAGCCCCGCCTACGCCTCCCTCGCCGAGCCCGTGATGCGCCGGGCCGTCGAGCTGTTCGCCGTGGACAGCGAGCACCAGCGTTCGTACGCGCTGAACCTCATCGGCATGGCCACGGTGCATCTGCTGCAGCGCGAGCCCGAGCAGGGCGCGGACCTGGCCAAGCAGGCCATGGAGACGGCGAAGAAGGTGCGCTCCGAGCGCGTCAACACCCGTATCCGCAAGACCGTGGACACGGCCGTCCGCGATTTCGGCGGTCTCGCCGAGGTCGTCGACCTCACCGATCAGCTCGCCGTCCACCTCCCCGAGACCGCCGAGGCGGTCTGACCGGCCCGTCCTCCGCGGGCCCACGTGTACTCCGGCCGCGGCCGGCCATCCCTACTGCCCGACTCGGCTCCCCCATGCCAGGTCATCGGATGGTCTGCCGTGGCCGGTCCGTTCGGGGCGGGTCCGCCCGGAGTTCCATCGGATACGAAACCGTTATCCACCGAGGGGCCCGCAGAGGCTGGGCCCCGGACGGGATGCATCCTCCGGAATTCACGTTTCACCTGTCTGTAACGTGATGGGTGCCTTCGTCACCTCCGGGAAACATTTCCAAACTCCCGGCGAAACGGTGCTGCGTCAGTCTCCTCAGCACAGTCGGCCCTCCCCGATAGCTCCCCAGCTTCCGCATCCGCACGGGCCGTTCCGACCACGAGGAGATACCGGCATTGAACGGCACAGATACCGGATTCGTATTGATCAGTGCGGCGCTCGTCATGGTGATGACGCCGGGCCTGGCGCTCTTCTACGGCGGCATGGTCCGTGCCAAGAGCGTGCTGAACATGCTGATGATGTCCTTCATTTCGCTGGGTATCGTCAGCATCCTGTGGGTGCTGTACGGCTACTCGCTCGCCTTCAGCGGTGACGTCGGCCACTTCATCGGCAACCTCGACGCCATCGGTCTCAAGGGCATCGACGTCACCAGCACGGTGGACAGCTTCGTCACCAACGCCAAGGGCGAGCCGCACCAGATCGCCGCGTTCTCGTTCATCCTGTTCCAGATGCTGTTCGCGGTCATCACCCCGGCCCTGATGAGCGGCGCGCTCGCCGACCGCGTCAAGTTCAGCGCCTGGATGATCTTCGTCGCCCTCTGGGTCACCCTCGCGTACTTCCCGGTCGCGCACTGGGTCTGGGCGCCGGGCGGCTGGCTCTTCGACATGGGCGTCATCGACTTCGCCGGTGGTACCGCGGTCCACATCAACGCCGGTATCGGCGCGCTCGCCGCGGTCCTCGTCGTCGGCAAGCGGATCGGCTTCAAGAAGGACCCGATGCGGCCGCACAGCCTGCCGCTGGTCCTGATCGGCACCGCCCTGCTGTGGTTCGGCTGGTTCGGCTTCAACGCCGGCTCCTGGCTCGGTGTCGACGGCACCACCGCCCGCATGGCCATCAACACGCAGATCGCGACCGCCGCGGCCATCATCGGCTGGCTGATCTACGAGCGCATCCGCCACGGCGCGTTCACCACCCTCGGTGCCTGCTCCGGCGCCGTCGCCGGCCTCGTCGCGATCACCCCCTCCGGTGGTCACGTCAACGCCTTCGGCGCCATCCTGATCGGCATCGTCGCCGGCGCGGTCTGCTCCTGGGCCGTCAGCCTCAAGTACAAGCTCGGCTACGACGACTCCCTCGACGTCGTCGGTGTCCACCTGGTCGGCGGTGTCCTCGGCACCCTGATGGTCGGCTTCCTCGCCACCGACGGGATCGGCGGCCTCGACCAGTTCGGCAAGCAGGCCACGGGTGCCTTCTCGGTCATGGGCTACACCTTCGTGGTGACCTGGCTCATCGCCTTCGCCATCCAGAAGACGATCGGCTTCCGGGCGTCCGAGGAGGACGAGATCACCGGTGTCGACCAGGCCCTGCACGCCGAGACCGCGTACGACTTCTCCTCGGCCGCCGGTTCGCACATCTCCGCCAGCACCACGAGCAGCGTCGCTGCCCCTCAGAGCAAGAAGGTCGAGGCATGAAGCTGATCACCGCCGTCGTCAAGCCGCACCGGCTCGACGAGATCAAGGAAGCCCTGCAGGCCTTCGGGGTGCACGGCCTTACGGTGACCGAGGCCAGTGGGTACGGTCGGCAGCGGGGACACACCGAGGTCTACCGCGGCGCCGAGTACACGGTGGATCTGGTTCCCAAGATCCGTATCGAGGTGCTCGCCGAGGACGACGACGCCGAGCAGCTGATCGACGTCATCGTCAAGGCCGCCCGCACCGGCAAGATCGGTGACGGCAAGGTCTGGTCCCTCCCGGTCGAGACGGCCGTTCGGGTCCGGACCGGCGAGCGCGGCCCGGACGCGCTCTGACCGAAGAGAAGAACAGGAGTCGCTGGGTGACGAGTACGGACGTACGTACGGATGCAGAGGACTCGGGACCCAGCGGCTACGCGGCGGCCCGGCTGCGCCTCCTCCAGGAGGGGGCGCAGTCCGGGCCGCCGCGCCGTTCGGCGCTCGCCGAGCTGACCGACGAATGGCTCGCGGGCCTCTTCGGAGCGGGCGCCGCCGAGTCGCGCGGGGTCTCCCTCGTGGCCGTCGGCGGATACGGGCGCGGTGAGCTGTCGCCCCGCAGCGATCTCGATCTGCTGCTCCTGCACGACGGGACCGACGAACGGGCGGTGGCCGCGCTGGCCGACCGCATCTGGTATCCCGTCTGGGACCTGGGGCTGGCCCTCGACCACTCCGTGCGCACCCCCGCCGAGGCCCGCAGGACCGCCGGCGAGGACCTTAAGGTGCAGCTCGGGCTGCTGGACGCCCGCCACATCGCCGGTGACCTGGGCCTGACCGCCGGGCTGCGGACCACCGTCCTGGCCGACTGGCGCAACCAGGCCCCCAAACGCCTCCCGGAACTCCAGGAGCTGTGCGTCGAGCGGGCCGAGCGGCAGGGGGAGCTGCAGTACCTGCTGGAACCCGACCTCAAGGAGGCGCGCGGCGGGTTGCGCGACGCCACCGCCCTGCGCGCCGTCGCCGCCTCCTGGCTCGCCGACGCCCCGCGCGAGGGGCTCGCGGACGCCCGTCGCCGCCTCCTCGACGTGCGGGACGCGCTGCACCTCACCACCGGGCGCGCGACCGACCGGCTCGCGCTCCAGGAGCAGGACCAGGTCGCCGCCGAGCTGGGACTGCTGGACGCCGACACCCTGCTGCGCCAGGTCTACGAGGCCGCCCGTGTGATCTCGTACGCCAGTGATGTGACCTGGCGTGAAGTGGGGCGCGTGCTGCGGTCGCGCGCCGTGCGGCCCCGGCTGCGCGCCATGCTGGGCGGCGGGAAGCCCGCCCCCGAGCGGTCGCCGCTGGCCGAGGGCGTCGTCGAGCAGGACGGCGAGGTCGTCCTCGCCCGGGCCGCCAAGCCCGACCGGGACCCCGTGCTGCCCCTGCGCGCGGCCGCCGCGGCCGCCCAGGCCGGACTGCCGCTCTCCCTGCACGCCGTACGACGCCTGGCGGCCGCCGCCAAGCCGCTGCCGACGCCCTGGCCCGCCGAGGCACGCGAGCAGCTCGTCACCCTGCTGGGTTCCGGGCGCCCGACCGTCGACGTCTGGGAGGCGCTGGAGGCCGAGGGCCTCATCACGCACCTGCTGCCCGACTGGGAGCGGGTGCGCTGCCGGCCGCAGCGCAACGCCGTGCACATCTGGACCGTCGACCGGCACCTCATCGAGACCGCGGTCCAGGCGTCCGAGATGACCCGCCGGGTCCACCGGCCCGACCTCCTGCTCGTCGCCGCGCTGCTGCACGACATCGGCAAGGGCTGGCCCGGCGACCACTCCGTCGCCGGCGAGATCATCGCCAAGGACGTGGCGGCCAGGATCGGCTTCGACCGGGAGGACGTGGCGGTGCTCGCCACCCTCGTCCGCCACCATCTGCTGCTCGTCGACACCGCCACGCGGCGCGACCTGGAGGATCCGGCCACCGTCCGGTCCGTGGCCGACGCCGTCGGATCGCCCGGAACGCTCGAACTGCTGCACGCGCTGACCGAGTCGGACGCGCTGGCCACCGGGCCCGCCGCCTGGTCGTCGTGGCGTGCCTCGCTCGTGTCCGAGCTGGTGCAGCGGGTCGACGCGCTGTTCGCCGGGGACGCCCCGCAGGAGCCGGAGCCCGGCGAGACCAGCGCCGAGCAGGAGCGGCTCGCCATCGAGGCGTTCCGCACCGGCGGGCCGGTGCTGTCGCTGCGCGCCCAGACGGAGGCCCCCACCGGGGACAAGGACGAGAAGGCCGACCCCGAGCCGCTCGGCGTGGAACTCCTCATCGCCGTCCCCGACCAGGCGGGCGTCCTGCCCGCGGTCGCCGGCGTGCTCGCCATGCACCGGCTGACCGTACGCACGGCCGAACTCGGGACCTTCGACCTCCCCGACGGTGTCGAGGGCTCGGTGCTGCTGCTGAACTGGCGGGTGGCCGCCGAGTACGGCTCGCTGCCCCAGGCCGCCCGGCTCCGCGCGGACCTCGTGCGCGCTCTGGACGGGTCGCTGGACATCGCCGGGCGGCTCGCCGAGCGGGACGCGGCCTATCCCCGGCGGCGGGGCGTGGTCGCACCGCCGCCGCGCGTCACGGTGGCCGCGGCGGCCTCCCGGCACGCCACGGTCATCGAGGTCCGCGCCCAGGACGCCCCCGGACTGCTGCACCGGATCGGGCGCGCCCTGGAGGACGCGCACCTGCGGGTGCGCAGCGCGCACGTCAGCACGCTGGGCGCCAACGCCGTGGACGCCTTCTACGTGACCGGGACGGACGGGGCGCCGCTGCCGGGTGACGAGGCGGCTTCGGTGGCCCGCAAACTGGAGGAGACGCTGCGCGGCTGACAGCGACGGGTACGGGGCCCCGCGGCCTCGTACCCGTGCCGGGCCCGCCGCGCCCACGACTGCCCCGATCTGTCCACAGGGGTGGAGACCCGACCACACCCGGCCGGATACCCTGGAGGGCAGCCCACCCGCCCCCGACTCCGAGGACCGACACCGCCGTGTTCGATACGCTCTCCGATCGCCTCTCAGCGACGTTCAAGAACCTGCGCGGCAAGGGGCGCCTGTCCGAGGCGGACATCGACGCCACGGCCCGCGAAATCCGTATCGCGCTCCTCGAAGCGGACGTCGCGCTGCCCGTCGTCCGGGCGTTCATCAAGAACGTCAAGGAGAGGGCACTCGGTTCCGACGTCTCCAAGGCGCTCAACCCGGCCCAGCAGGTCCTCAAGATCGTCAACGAGGAACTGGTCGGGATCCTCGGCGGCGAGACCCGCCGTCTGCGGTTCGCCAAGAACCCGCCGACCGTGATCATGCTCGCGGGTCTCCAGGGTGCGGGTAAGACGACTCTCGCGGGCAAGCTGGGCCGCTGGCTGAAGGAGCAGGGCCACTCGCCGCTGCTCGTCGCCTGCGACCTCCAGCGCCCGAACGCGGTGAACCAGCTCAGTGTCGTCGCCGAGCGCGCCGGGGTGGCGGTCTACGCCCCCGAGCCGGGCAACGGCGTGGGCGACCCGGTCAAGGTCGCCAAGGACTCCATCGAGTTCGCGAAGTCGAAGGTCCACGACATCGTGGTCGTCGACACCGCGGGCCGCCTGGGCATCGACCAGGAGATGATGCAGCAGGCCGCCGACATCCGGGACGCGGTCTCCCCGGACGAGATCCTCTTCGTCGTCGACGCGATGATCGGCCAGGACGCCGTCAACACGGCGGAGGCGTTCCGGGACGGCGTCGGCTTCGACGGCGTGGTCCTCTCCAAGCTCGACGGTGACGCCCGCGGTGGTGCCGCCCTGTCGATCGCCTCGGTCACCGGCAAGCCGATCATGTTCGCGTCGAACGGCGAGAAGCTCGACGAGTTCGACGCGTTCCACCCCGACCGGATGGCCTCCCGCATCCTCGACATGGGTGACCTGCTCACCCTGATCGAGCAGGCGGAGAAGACCTTCAGCCAGGAAGAGGCCGCCAAAATGGCCTCCAAGCTGGCGTCCAAGAAGGGGCAGGACTTCACGCTCGACGACTTCCTGGCCCAGATGGAGCAGGTCAGGAAGATGGGCAGCATCAGCAAGCTGCTCGGCATGCTGCCCGGCATGGGGCAGATCAAGGACCAGATCAACAACATCGACGAGCGCGACGTCGACCGCACGGCCGCGATCATCAAGTCGATGACCCCGGCCGAGCGCCAGGAGCCGACGATCATCAACGGCTCGCGCCGCGCCCGTATCGCCAAGGGTTCCGGCGTCGAGGTCAGCGCGGTGAAGAACCTCGTGGAGCGGTTCTTCGAGGCCCGCAAGATGATGTCCCGCATGGCCCAGGGCGGCGGCATGCCCGGGATGCCGGGCATGCCGGGCATGGGTGGCGGCCCCGGCCGGACCAAGAAGCAGCCCAAGCAGGCCAAGGGCAAGCAGCGCTCCGGCAACCCGATGAAGCGCAAGCAGCAGGAGCAGGAGGAGGCCGCCCGCCGGGCCGCCGCCGCGCAGGGCGGCGCCCTCGGGCTGCCGGGCCAGCAGGCTCCTCAGGACTTCGAGCTGCCGGACGAGTTCAAGAAGTTCATGGGCTGACAGCCCCACATGGCGGACGCCGCGTGCCGGCCGGGGGGTGTGGCCGGGCGCGCGGCGCCGGATGCCGTGCGTGAACGGCGTGGTGTGGTGTCGCTCGTGGTGCTTCTCGGTGGCAACCCCCGTACGCGGATGTGTTGTTCCCCTGGACGATGCGCCAGGCTATGGGTGCGGTGCGGCACTTGGCCAAGGCCGATGCGCTACCGACCCGCTTTCTTCACACCCCTCACACCCAAGTCGGACGATGCCTCGAAGACCTTCCCAGGTCTTCCCCCTGGCTCAGGGCGTCCGCGCGATCAGGTAGCGGAACACGTTCGGCATCCACACCGTGCCGTCCCGGCGGCGGTGCGGGTGCAGGGCCTCGGTGAGTTCCTTGTCCACCTGCACCTGATCGGTGGCCCGGATCGCCGCGTCGAACAGTCCGGTCGACAGCAGCCCCCGGACCGCGTTGTCCACGTTGGCGTACCCGAAGGGGCAGGCCACGCGTCCGGAGCCGTCCGGCCGGAGCCCGGCGCTCTGGGCCACGTCCTCCAGGTCGTCCCTGAGCGACGGGCGCCAGCTGCCCGCGCCGCGCAGGGGGTCGGCCAGCTTCGCGGCCACGCGGAGCACGGCGGACGTGGCGCAGCGCTCGGGCGGGCCCCAGCCGACGAGGACCACGGGGGTGCCGCGTTCCGCGAGCGGGGTGGCCGCGGCGAGCAGGTCGCCGAGGCCCTCGGAGTCCCCGTCCAGACAGCCGATCGGCTCGAAGGCGGTCACCAGGTTGTACAGCGGGTCGCCGGGGGCGCGCGCGTCCGCGGGAGCCCCTTCGACGATTCGGGCGCGGGCGCGCGTGGGCGTGCCCCACGCCTCCGGCCGCAGCCGCTCCCGCGCCAGTGCCGTTCTCTCGGGCTCCCCCGGGTCCACGCCGGTGACCGTGGCGCCCCGCGAGGCCGCCATCAGCAGCGCGAGCCCCGAGCCGCAGCCGAGCCCGAGCAGTCGCGTGCCGGTGCCCACGTCGAGCCGCCGGTGGACGGCCTCGTACAGCGGTACCAGCATCCGTTCCTGGATCTCGGCCCAGTCACGCGCGCGTGCACACCGGTCCACGCGGGATAAGGCCCCCGCGCGAGGCAGTTGCTGCCGCACGAGCGTAGGTGTCATATCGAAAGCGCCCCAATCCGCCGTGAGTTGCCGTTGCCGGATTTCCTGGCCCCCGTGGCAGTGCGCGCGCCGGCACACCCCCGTATGCCAGGTAACTCCGCGTCCGGCGCGTCGTCCAGGGGTCTCGGACATCGGTTTCGCGGACTGTCACGCCCGGCGAAAAGAATTCACATCGCCGCAATATGCCCCCGTACTATCGCGCCATGGCCAAGGCACCCGTACTCACCCCCAGAGCGGACGACTTCCCCCGCTGGTACCAGGATCTGATCACCAAGGCCGAGCTGGCCGACAACGGCCCGGTGCGCGGCACCATGGTGATCCGACCGTACGGGTACGGACTGTGGGAGCGGATGCAGCAGGAGATGGACGCCCGGATCAAGGAGACGGGTACGCAGAACGCGTACTTCCCCCTCCTGATCCCGCAGTCCTACCTGGCACGCGAAGCGGAGCACGTCGAGGGCTTCGCGCCCGAGCTGGCCGTGGTGACGCACGGTGGCGGCAAGGATCTGGAGGAGCCCGCCGTCGTCCGCCCCACCTCCGAGATGATCATCAACGCCTCCTTCTCGAAGTGGGTGCAGAGCTACCGCGATCTGCCGCTGCTGATCAACCAGTGGGCGAACGTGGTCCGCTGGGAACTGCGCCCCCGGCTGTTCCTGCGCACCTCCGAGTTCCTGTGGCAGGAGGGCCACACGGCGCACGCCACCTACGAGGAGGCGCGCGACTTCGCCGCGCACATCCACCGGCAGGTCTACGAGGACTTCATGGTGAACGTCCTCGCGATGGACGTCGTCCCCGGCCGCAAGACCGTGAAGGAGCGCTTCGCGGGCGCCCTCAACACCCTCACCCTCGAAGGCATGATGGGCGACGGCAAGGCCCTCCAGATGGCCACCAGCCACGAACTGGGGCAGAACTTCGCGAGGGCCTTCAACACCCGGTACCTGTCGAAGGACGGCAGTCAGGAACTCGTCTGGCAGACCTCCTGGGGCTCCACCACCCGCATGATCGGGGCCCTGGTGATGATGCACGGCGACGACCACGGGCTGAGGGTCCCGCCCCGGCTGGCCCAGATCCAGGTGGTGGTCGTCGCGATCAAGGACGACGAGGCGGTTCTGGCCAAGGTCCGCGAACTGGGCGACCGGCTGAAGGCCGCGGGCGTCCGGGTCCGGGTCGACGACCGCACGGACGTCCCGTTCGGCCGCCGGGCCGTCGACTGGGAACTCAAGGGCGTCCCCGTACGTGTCGAGGTCGGCCCCCGTGACCTGGAGAACGGCACCGCGATGCTGGTCCGCCGCATCCCCGGCGGCAAGGAACCCGTCGCGCTCGACGCCCTCGTGGCCCGGCTGCCCGCGCTGCTGGAGGAGGACCAGGCGCTCCTGCTGAGGCAGTCCCGCGAGCGCCGCGAGTCCCGGACGAGCGAGGTGTCGACGGCCGAGGAGGCGATCGAGGCCGCCGCGGCCGGCGGCTGGGCGCGTATCCCCTGGTCGACGCTGGGGGAGGAGGGCGAGGCCCGGCTCGGCGAGCACGCGGTGACCGTACGGTGTCTGGTCGGCGAGGACGGGTCGGTGCCCGACTCCTACGACGCACCCGGTAACGTCGCGGTCGTGGCGCGCGCTTACTAGAGCACCCCGTTCCGCCGGGAGCGCGACCGAAAGGTCCCTTGCGCATCCGAGGATCACAGTCGCCCCGGCGCGCGGACCTTGTCTACGCGCCGGGGCGTACGTGTTACTACGTACCGCCTTGTGGCGGGCTGCGAGGCTTCTCCGCAGATCAGCGCACCCGCCCTCGTCAGGACGCACTAGCGGCAACTGACGGGTACGTGCAAATTATTTGGGATGGCCCGGAATCGGAACACACGGGCACTCAGGCTCGTTCTCATTACGTGAGCACGACACAGACACCACCCGTTCTCGCCGCAGAACTGGCGCAGGCGTGGGCCGACATCCAACGGCACCACCCCGAGCTGCCGGATCTTGCCGCTCCCGAGTCCCTGATCGGGGAGTCGTCGTCCGCCTGCGGGCACGAACTCTCCTTCGAGCGACTGCTCCATGAGGCAGTCCATGGCATCGCCGCCGCCCGCGGAGTCCGCGACACCTCCCGGGCCGGTCGCTACCACAACCGCAGATTCCTCGCGATCGCCGAGGAACTCGGCCTCGACCACCCGGAGGAACCTCACCCCAGCAGCGGTTTCTCGCTGGTCACGCTCAATCCCGAGGCCAAGCGTCGCTACCGCCCGACCATCGAGAGACTGCAGCGCGCTCTCAAGGCGCACACCGCGGCGACCTCCGCGGACACGGCCCGCAGCTTCCGGGGCCCGGCGGCCCGGCACGGCTCCTCCGGCGGCGGCGTCCGCGTCAAGGCCGTCTGCGACTGCGGCCGCAACGTCCGGGTCGTCCCGTCCGTCCTCGCCCAGGCCCCCATCGTCTGCGGCGGCTGCGGCAAGCCCTTCCGGATCCCGGAGGTCATGGGCGCGGCGTGAGGCGGGGGCGAGCCGAGAAGACGGCGAGCCGGCACGCACGGCTGCTCGTGGCAGCCGTAACCGGTTCGTGGTCGACGGGTTCGCCCTCGCCGAGGGCAGTCGTGCCGCCGGGGCGACGGGGAACGGCGGACGCGGGCGGCACCCGGTGAGCAGCGGTGGGCGAAAGCCCCCGGGTGCCGGGTGCCGCTTCGGCATGGGTTCACGCAGGCCGGGTCGGAGGCGAGCCGCAGCGTGTGGCACAATGGCTAGCTGTACTCGACAGTCGCACAGGACCCCTCTCTCCTCCGGCTGACGCGTCCATCGGGCACTCGGGTACCGCAACCCCACGCGGCTTTTCTCGCCGTGCCCAATTCACGTCAAATCCAGGAGAACCCACTCCCGTGGCAGTCAAGATCAAGCTGAAGCGTCTGGGCAAGATCCGTTCGCCTCACTACCGCATCGTCGTCGCCGACTCCCGCACGCGCCGTGACGGCCGTGCGATCGAGGAGATCGGCAAGTACCACCCGACGTACAACCCGTCGGTCATCGAGGTGGACGCCGAGCGCGCCGCGTACTGGCTGGGTGTCGGCGCGCAGCCGACCGAGCCCGTGCTCGCCATCCTGAAGAAGACCGGCGACTGGCAGAAGTTCAAGGGCGAGCCCGCTCCGGCGCCGCTCCTCGTGGCTCAGCCGAAGTCCGCGCGCCCGTCGTTCGAGGCCCTGGGCGGCGACGACGAGGGCAAGGGTGAGGCGATCACCCAGAAGAAGAAGGCCGAGAAGAAGGACGAGGCCGCGGCCGAGTCCGAGTCGACCGAGGCCTGAGCATGCTCGAGGAGGCTCTCGAGCACCTCGTCAAGGGCATCGTCGACTACCCCGACGACGTGCAGGTCGCTTCCCGCAACCTGCGCCGCGGGCGCGTACTCGAGGTCCGGGTCCACCCCGACGACCTCGGCAAGGTGATCGGCCGTAACGGCCGTACCGCCCGCGCCCTGCGTACCGTCGTGGGTGCCATCGGCGGCCGCGGTGTCCGTGTCGACCTGGTCGACGTGGATCACGTCCGCTGACGTCATTCGCAGCACCGGCTCGGGCCGGGGAAGGCCACTGGGCCGTCCCCGGCCCGTAGTCGTATGAGTCGTATGACAGGAGATCAAGCACAGTGCAGCTCGTAGTCGCACGGATCGGCCGCGCCCACGGCATCAAGGGCGAGGTCACCGTCGAGGTCCGCACCGACGAGCCGGAACTCCGGCTCGGCCCCGGCGCCGTCCTGCTCACGGACCCCGCCTCGACGGGCCCGCTCACCATCGAGACCGGCCGGGTCCACAGCGGCCGGCTGCTTCTGCGCTTCGAGGGCGTCCGCGACCGCAACGCCGCCGAGGCCCTCCGCAACACCCTGCTGATCGCGGAGGTGGACCCGGAGGAGCTGCCCGAGGAAGAGGACGAGTACTACGACCACCAGCTGATGGACCTGGACGTGGTCACCCGGGACGGGGTCCAGGTCGGCCGGATCACGGAGATCTCGCACCTGCCCTCCCAGGACCTCTTCATCGTCGAACGGCCGGACGGCAGCGAGGTCATGATCCCCTTCGTGGAGAGCATCGTCACCGAGATCGACCTGACCGAACAGCGGGCGGTCATCGACCCGCCGCCGGGACTGATCGACGACCGGGCGGAGATCGCGTCGGCCCGGGACGCCGCCGAGGAGTCCACCACGGACGCCGCCGGACCGGCCGGGGACGAGGTCTGATGCGCCTCGACGTCGTCACGATCTTCCCCGGGTACCTCGACCCCCTGAACGTCTCCCTCGTCGGCAAGGCACGCGCGCGCGGACAGCTCGATGTGCACGTCCACGACCTGCGGGAATGGACGTACGACCGGCACAACACGGTCGACGACACCCCCTACGGCGGCGGCCCCGGCATGGTCATGAAGACCGACCCCTGGGGCGAGGCGCTGGACGCGGTCCTCGCCGACGGCTACGAGGCCGGGGCCCGTCGGCCCGCGCTCATCGTCCCCACCCCGAGCGGACGCCCGTTCGATCAGACGCTCGCCGTCGAACTCTCCGAGCGCCCCTGGCTGGTCTTCACGCCGGCGCGCTACGAGGGCATCGACCGGCGTGTGATCGACGAGTACGCGACCCGGATGCCCGTGTACGAGGTGTCCATCGGCGACTACGTGCTCGCCGGCGGCGAAGCGGCCGTGCTGGTCGTCACCGAGGCCGTGGCACGGCTGCTGCCCGGTGTCCTCGGCAACGCCGAGTCCCACCGGGACGACTCCTTCGCGCCCGGCGCCATGGCCAACCTCCTGGAGGGCCCGGTCTACACCAAGCCCCCCGAGTGGCGCGGCCGCGACATCCCCGAGGTGCTGCTCAGCGGCCACCACGGCAAGATCGCGCGCTGGCGGCGCGACGAGGCCCTGAAGCGCACGGCGGCCAACCGGCCCGACCTGATCGAGCGTTGCGACCCCAAGGCCTTCGACAAGAAGGACCGCGAGATGCTCTCCATCCTGGGCTGGGCCCCGGATCCGGCGGGGGAGCCGCACGGCCGATTTTGGCGGCGGCCCGACGACGTGGAAGAATAGGCCGCTGTTGTGCGTCGTCCGGCGCGCGCCCCTGCCGCAGGGGGACACGACGCCCGCCCCGACACGGACAGCATCCTCACGAAAACCTAGCTCCCGCCTATGACCTGTGGCATGGGCGAAGAAAGCAGACGAAATGTCTCACCTGCTCGACTCCGTCGACTCCGCGTCGCTGCGCAGCGACATCCCGGCCTTCCGCCCGGGTGACACCGTCAACGTCCACGTGCGCGTCATCGAGGGCAACCGCTCCCGTGTGCAGCAGTTCAAGGGCGTGGTGATCCGTCGCCAGGGCGCCGGTGTCCGCGAGACCTTCACGGTCCGCAAGGTCTCGTTCTCCGTCGGCGTCGAGCGCACCTTCCCGGTGCACACCCCGATCGTCGAGAAGATCGAGCTCGTCACCCGCGGTGACGTGCGTCGCGCGAAGCTGTACTACCTGCGCGAGCTGCGCGGCAAGGCCGCGAAGATCAAGGAGAAGCGCGACAACTGATCGCGCGCACGAGTCACACAAGGTCGTCACAGCGGGGCCGGATACGATCTGGCCCCGATGGACACCGAAGCACGGCAGCACATGGAGCGCGACCGTTCCCCTCGCCCTTCCGGCGACGAGGTCTCCGAGGAGATCTCCGGCACAGGAGGGCGTGCGGAGCGGTCGCGTTTCGCGTGGGTGGACCGGGCCACCGCGTGGGTACCCGGTGGTGGATACACCCTGACCGTGCTGATCTGCCTGCTTTTTCTGGCGCTGTTCAGCAACTTCGTGATGCAGCCGTTCCAGATTCCCAGCAGCTCCATGGCCGACTCATTGAGGATCGGGGACCGCGTTCTCGTAAATAAGTTGGCGTACCGTTTCGGATCTGATCCGCAGCGCGGTGACGTCGTCGTGTTCGACGGCACCGGCTATTTCGGGAACGCCGACTACGTCAAGCGCGTTGTCGGCGTGGGGGGAGACCGGGTGGTCTGCTGCGACCAGGAGGGGAGGCTTGAGGTGAACGGCCGGTGGGTCGACGAGTCGTCGTTTCTGTACCCGGGCGACAGTCCGTCGAACGTGCCCTTCGACGTGGTCGTCCCCGAGGGCAGACTGTTCCTCCTCGGCGACCACCGCAGTGACTCCAGTGACTCCCGCGACCGTCTGGGGGCGCCCGGCGGCGGCATGGTCCCCCTCGGCTCCGTGATCGGCAGGGCCGACTGGATCGCCTGGCCCGCGGGCCACTGGGCGCGTCTGGACCGTCCGGACGCCTACGCCCGGGTCCCGGCCGCCGGCGGTGCGCATGGGTAACCGCGGCAGGCCGCGCGGTGCCGCTCCCACCACCGCCGCCGAGAACCTGCTGCCCACCGGTCTGCGGCGGTCCGGCGGGGCCGCCCGGCCGAGCCGGGTCGAACGGCGCAGACTCGCCCGCCGGATCAAGCGGCGCAGGCGCCGTTCCGCGGTCAAGGAGATCCCGCTCCTCGTCGGAGTCGCCGTCCTCATAGCCCTGGTCCTCAAGACCTTCCTCGTCCAGGCGTTCGTGATCCCGTCGGGCTCCATGGAGCAGACGATCCAGATCGGCGACCGCGTCCTGGTCGACAAGCTCACGCCCTGGTTCGGCTCCGAGCCCACCCGCGGAGACGTCGTCGTCTTCAAGGACCCGGGCGGCTGGCTGGAGGGCGAGCAGACGACGGCCGCCGGCGAGGACCCCGTCGTCATCAAACAGATAAAGGAGGGCCTGCAGTTCATCGGCCTCCTTCCGTCCGACGACGAACAGGACCTGATCAAGCGGGTCGTCGCGGTCGGCGGCGACACCGTCAAGTGCTGCGACACCCAGGGGCGCGTCACCGTCAACGGCATGCCGCTGGACGAGACGGCGTACATCCACCCCGGCAACCAGCCCTCGACGCAGCAGTTCCAGGTCACCGTGCCCCAGGGCCGCCTGTGGGTGATGGGCGACCACCGGGAGAACTCCGCGGACTCGCGCGCCCATCAGAACGACAATTCGAAAACGGCGCAGTTCGGCGGTACGGTCCCCCAGGACGCCGTCGTGGGCCGTGCCGTGGTCATCGCCTGGCCGGTGGGCCACTGGGGCCAGTTGGAGGAGCCGGACACGTTCTCGGCCGTGCCGGGCGCGTCGACCACCGCCCTCGGCCCTTCGCATAGGGTGGCGTCCGCGGATCGAAACGGATCGATCCCTCTCCCGACCCCTGCGGAACTCCCGCTCGTTATGGGAGTGGTGGGCCTGCACCGGCTGTGGCGCGGGCGGCGGTACGGAGTGAGGAGTGGATGTGGGGGATTTGGCGGTCGGCGCACGGTCCGGACACGGTGGTTCCGAAGATCGGCCGGAGCGATCCGACGAGGCGGCTTCCCCGGCCGCGGAGAACGTGGAGGGCACCGTGAATTCCGAGGGTTCCGCCGATTCCGGGAATGACTCCCCGGGCGCGGCGGACGGCGGCGAGGACGCCCGCACCTCGGCCGACGACGGGGACCAGCAGACGAGGCCCAGGAAGAAGCAGCGTTCCTTCTGGAAGGAGCTGCCGATCCTGGTCGGCATCGCCCTGGTGCTCGCCCTGCTGATCAAGACCTTCCTGGTGCAGGCGTTCTCCATCCCGTCCGACTCGATGCAGAACACGCTGCAGGAGGGCGACCGGGTCCTGGTCGACAAGCTCACCCCGTGGTTCGGCTCCGAGCCCGAGCGGGGCGAGGTCGTCGTCTTCCACGACCCGGACGGCTGGCTGAACGGCGAGCCCACCCTGGAGCCCAACGCCGTGCAGCGCGTCCTCGGCTGGATCGGCCTGATGCCGTCCGCCGAGGAGAAGGACCTCATCAAGCGGGTCATCGGCGTCGCCGGCGACACGGTCGAGTGCAACGGCACGGGCCCGCTCAAGGTCAACGGCAAGGCGCTCAACGAGCCGTACGTGTACCCGGGCAACACCCCGTGCACGGTCGACGACACCGGCGGCCAGTTCAAGGTGAAGGTACCCGAGGGCAAAATCTGGGTCATGGGTGACCACCGGCAGAACTCGCTGGACTCCCGTTACCACCAGAACGACAGCAACAAGGGCATGGTCCCCGTGAGCCAGGTCGTGGGCCGCGCCATCGTGGTCGCGTGGCCGCCCACCCGCTGGTCCACGCTGCCGATCCCCGACACGTTCGACCAGAACCTGAGCGCCGCCGCTCCCGGCGCGCTCGGCCTCGCGGGCGCGGTGCCGCTGGTGCTGTGGCGTCGGCGCCGCCTGTCGGCCGCCGAAAGCCCGAGGGTTACCGGCAGGGGTACCGCCGGGTAGGGTGCCGTCCCAGATCGCCGATCTTCCACGGCCCGCGAGGGGCCAGGACGGTCGATTCTCCGACCTGGGAGCACTGGGATGAGCGGGACGGCACATCGTACGGACGAGGGCCACGGACGGCTCGGCAGCAAGCTGTCGGGACTGGCCGTGGCCCTCGGCTGTGTGCTCTTCATGGGCGGCTTCGTCTGGGGAGCGATCCTCTACGCGCCCTACACCGTGCCCACCGACTCCATGTCCCCCACCATCACCTCCGGGGACCGGATCCTCGCCGAGCGCGTCGACGGCGCCGAGATCAAGCGCGGTGACGTGGTCGTCTTCCGGCAGGAGACCTGGGGCAACAGCCCCATGGTCAAGCGGGTCGTCGCGGTCGGCGGGGACACGGTCGCCTGCTGCACCGAGGGCAAGCTGACCGTCAACGGCAAGAAGATCGACGAGGGCTATCTGCCCCCGGGCGAGGACGCCGAGCTGACCGGCATCCCCGAGATCACCGTCCCCAAGGGCCGGCTGTTCCTCCTCGGGGACGAGCGCAGCGGCTCCCTGGACTCCACCGCCCACCTCACGGAGGCCGGCAACGGCACCGTGCCGCGCACTCATGTGGACGCGCGCGTGGACGCCGTCGTGTGGCCCATGGACGGCATGCTGGCCCGCCCCACGGGCTTCGAGAAGCTCGGTGCGCTCTCGTCCCCCGGCCCGCTGCGGCTGATCACCGCCGCGCTGGTGGTGGGCATGGTGCTGGTCCTGGGCGGCGGGGCCTACGGGCCCGTCGCCAAGCGGCTCGGCGGCCGCCGCCGCGGGGCGCAGTCGGAGCCGGCCGTTGTCGGCTGAGGACACCTACGAGGGCGGGCTGCGCCGGGTGGCCAGGGTGATCCTGCTGGACCCCCGGGAGCGCATCCTGCTGCTGCACGGGCACGAACCGGACGATCCTGCCGACGACTGGTGGTTCACACCCGGCGGCGGCGTGGAGGGCACGGAGACCCGCGAGGAGGCCGCCCTGCGGGAACTCGTGGAGGAGACCGGGATCACGGACGTGGAACTGGGACCCGTGCTCTGGAGGCGCCGGTGCTCCTTCCCCTTCGCCGGACGGCGCTGGGACCAGGACGAGTGGTACTACCTGGCCAGGACCACCGATACGCGCCCGGTGGTGCCCCTCGACGCGGGCCTCACGGAGCTGGAACGACGCAGTGTCGCGGGAGCGCGCTGGTGGACGTGCGGGGAACTGGCCCGGGCGCATGAGACGGTGTACCCGACCAGACTCGCCGAACTGCTTCGCACGCTGCTCGACGAGGGTCCCCCGGCCAGACCCGTGGTCCTCGACACCGAAATCGTCTAGGGGCTCGCGGGACTGGCGCACAATGGTGGGATCGCACGGCTGAAGGGGAACATGCCATGAGCGCCGAGGACCTCGAGAAGTACGAGACCGAGATGGAGCTGAAGCTCTACCGGGAGTACCGCGACGTCGTCGGTCTGTTCAAATACGTGATCGAGACCGAGCGGCGTTTCTACCTGACCAACGACTACGAGATGCAGGTGCACTCGGTCCAGGGTGAGGTGTTCTTCGAGGTGTCGATGGCGGACGCCTGGGTGTGGGACATGTACCGGCCGGCCCGGTTCGTGAAGCAGGTACGCGTGCTCACGTTCAAGGACGTGAACATCGAGGAGCTGAACAAGAGCGATCTGGAGCTGCCGGGCAGCTGAGTGCTCGGCCGACGGGTGCGCGCGGCGCGATGTGAGGGGCGGCGGGGGCCGGAGGCGTCATTCGTGTGGGTGACGGAGTTATCCACAATCGGCCGTCTGTCCACCAAGATCAACTAGCGGGCTGAGCTGCCCTCAGTGTTGGCGCCGGAGGTGGTGCCGACATGAACAGGGCACGAGGTGCACTCGGCAGGTACGGCGAGGAGCTGGCCGCGCGGCGGCTGGCCGAGGCCGGGATGACGGTCCTGGAGCGCAACTGGCGCTGCGGCAGGACCGGTGAGATCGACATCGTGGCCCGCGACGGGGACGCGCTGGTCGTCTGCGAGGTGAAGACCCGCAGGGCCGGCTCCTTCGAACATCCGATGGCGGCCGTCACGGCCACCAAGGCGCGGCGGCTGCGCGGCCTCGCCGAACGCTGGCTCCAGGAGCACGGAGGGAGCCCACCGGGCGGCGTCCGCATCGACGTCGTCGGCGTCGTCCTCCCCGACCGCGGTGCCGCCGTCGTGGACCATGTGCGGGGGGTGGCGTGATGGGATTCGCCCGCACGTGCTCCGTGGCCCTCGTGGGGGTCGAGGGCGTCGTCGTCGAGGTGCAGGCCGACCTGGAACCGGGCGTGGCGGCCTTCACCCTGGTGGGGCTGCCGGACAAGAGCCTCACCGAGAGCAGGGACCGGGTCAGGGCCGCGGTGGTCAACTCGGGCGCCGAGTGGCCGCAGAAGAAGCTGACGGTGGGACTCAGCCCCGCCTCGGTCCCGAAGGCCGGCAGCGGGTTCGACCTGGCCGTCGCCTGTGCGGTCCTCGGCGCCTCCGAGCGGATCGACCCGAGGGTGCTCTCCGACATCGTGATGATCGGGGAGCTGGGACTCGACGGCCGGGTCCGGCCGGTCCGGGGCATCCTGCCCGCCGTGCTGGCCGCCGCCGAGGCCGGATACGAGCAGGTGGTGGTGCCCGAGTGCGCCGCACCGGAAGCCTCGCTCGTGCCCGGCGTCTCGGTCCTGGGCGTGCGCACCCTGCGGCAGCTGATCGCCGTGCTGGCGGACGAACCGGTGCCGGACGAGGAACCCGACGAGGGCCGCCCGGACCCCCTCCTGGCGGGCCTCCGGCTGCCCGGCACGGGGGCCGCCACCGGGATGCACACCACGGGAGCGGCGCAGCAGGACCTGGGCCACGACCTCGCCGACGTCGTCGGCCAGCTCGCCGCGCGGACCGCCGTGGAGGTGGCGGCGGCGGGCGGCCACCATCTCTTCCTGGAGGGCCCGCCCGGCGCGGGCAAGACGATGCTCGCCGAGCGCCTGCCGGCGATCCTGCCCACGCTGACCCGGGCGGAGTCGCTGGAGGTCACGGCCGTCCACTCGATCGCCGGTCTGCTGCCCGTGGGGAAGCCGCTGGTGGACGTGGCGCCCTACTGCGCCCCTCACCACTCGGCCACGATGCAGGCCCTCGTGGGCGGCGGTCAGGGCGTCGCCCGGCCGGGTGCGGTCTCCCTGGCACACCGCGGGGTCCTTTTCCTCGACGAGACCCCCGAGTTCGGCAGCCAGGCCCTGGACGCCCTGCGCCAGCCGCTGGAGGCGGGGCACGTCGTGATCGCGCGCAGTGCCGGAGTGGTCCGCTTCCCGGCGAAGTTCCTGATGGTGCTGGCCGCCAACCCCTGCCCCTGCGGTCGTTTCTCGCGGACGGACGACCTGTGCGAGTGTCCGCCCGCGGCGGTCCGCCGGTACCAGGCACGGCTGTCCGGTCCGCTGCTGGACCGGGTCGACCTGCGGGTCGAGATCGACCGGGTCACCCGGTCCGAACTGTCCCGGAGCGGGGCCCGGGGCGAGTCGACGGCGACCGTGGCCGATCGCGTGCGCACGGCCAGGGAACGGGCGGCCGCACGTCTGCTCGGGACGCCCTGGCGCACGAACAGCGAGGTGCCGGGGCGCGAACTGCGCAGCCGGTGGCACGCGATGCCGGGCGCGATGGACGAGGCCGAGCGCTGCCTGGAGCGGGGGGTGCTGACCGCTCGGGGCCTGGACCGGGTGCTCCGTGTCGCCTGGACCGTCGCCGACCTCGTCGGCCACGACCGCCCGGACGCGACGGATGTCAACCTGGCCCTGCAACTGCGCACCGGCGTCTCGCGCGGTGTGCCGATGACCATCGGGGCCCTGGTATGAGGGCCGCGCACCGGGCCTCGTGGACGGGGGAGTCATGAGCGCCGCCGCGTCGCACACCGAGCGGCGCGACCGGGCCTTCCTGGCCCGTGTCCTGGAACCCGGGGACGAACTCGGTGGGCGGTGGCTGCGGGAGTTCGGCGCGAGTGAGGTGGCCCGCAGGATCTCGTCCGGCCGACGGCCGCTGCCGCACGCCTCGGAGAAGCGGTGGGCGGGACTGTGCGCCCGCGCCGGCCGCGCCGACCCCGAGGGGGACCTGGTCACCGCGCGGGAGTGCGGAGTCCGGTTCCTCGTGCCCGGGGACGCCGAGTGGCCCGGCCCGCTCGACGACCTCGGGGACGGGCGGCCCGTGGGGCTCTGGGTGCGGGGCAGGGCCCATGTGCGGATGTGGGCGCTGCGGTCCGTGGCCGTGGTCGGGGCGCGGGCCTGCACGGAGTACGGGGCCCATATGGCGGCCGCGCTGGGGGCCGGGCTGGCCGAACGCGGATGGGTGGTGGTGTCCGGCGGCGCCTACGGCGTGGACGGGGCCGCGCAGCGGGGCGCGCTCGGGGCCGGCGGGGCGACGGTCGCCGTGCTGGCCTGCGGGGTGGACCGGCCCTACCCCAGGGGGCATGCGCAGTTGATCGGCCGGATCGCGGAACAGGGCCTGGTGGTGGGGGAGTTGCCGCCGGGGGCGCATCCGACGCCGAGCCGGTTCATCCTGCGCAACCGCGTCATCGCCGCTCTCACCAGGGGGACCGTGGTGGTGGAGGCGGCCCACCGCAGCGGCGCCCTGGTCACGGCGCGGGCGGCGCAGCGGTTGGGCCGGTTCACGATGGGGGTGCCCGGTCCTCTTCCCGGGGGTACCGCTCTGGCTCCGATCCGGTTCCGGGTGGCCATCGCCGCGTAGGCCACGGACGGCCACGGGAGCGCACGGAGACGCCCTGCCGGTACTCGCCGCCCGGCAGGGCGTCTCTATGTCCATAGAGAGCGACGGAGACCCCACGACGGCCTATGCCGTGGCCCTGAGGCTGAGCAGATGGGAAATTCTGGTGCGCACGGGGCGCAGCGTGCGGGACGATTTACACATGACCGTAAATATCGCAGAGCTCAACAGGCTGGCAGTGCTTGGCCTGGAGGCTCTGACCAACTTGCTGGCCAGCGGCACTGCTGACCAGCATGCTCCTGCCACCGAGGACAGCCGACCCTTCCAGATCGGCTGGGGCATGGTGGCAGCTCTTCACCGCCAGGCCGCAGCAGTGGTCGTCCTGCATAGCCAGGGACTTGGCCACGAGGCCGCACCCAACCGGCGTCTGATGGTTGAGTACGTTGCTCATCTTCAGTGGCTCGTCAGAGACGGCGAGAACGCCGTGGACTCCATGAACAAGGCGCACCAGTTCAAGCACACCGGCCTTCGCAAGGCTGCGGACGATGGCGGGTACCAGTACGACGCAGAGGCAGCCGACGCCGTACGAGACGCGGTGATCCCGAGCAACCCGGCCAACACGTACAACGGCACCAGCAACCTCCTTGGCAGCCTCGGCGGTGGGCTGCTTGAGTCTTGGCTTGGTGAGACGCAGCTGTCGCACGCCACCCTCACGGCGGCCGGGAGCTTCTACGAGGAGACGGATGACGCGTTCAGGCTGTTCCTCGCCCCGACGTACGGCAGCATCGAAGGCGACCCCATGGAGAAGTCGCCGTACGTCGCCTTCTTCTTCCTGTTCTTCGGGATGATCGCGTTCAACAACCTGATGGTCGGCTCGCCGTGGACGAATGACCTCAAGGCCATCGGTGACGCGGCCGGTCTCGCCGGAGCGATCTGACCCAGTTGCCGCCTTCCGCAGCACGAGGCCACGGGCGGTGCCTCCCGTGGCCTCTCGTGTGCCTGCCGGGCCCGGTGCCCCAGGGCGGGGTCTCGTGCGCTCCGAGACCCCACGGAAGCCCGGGACGACCTATGCGGCGGCAGGCGGCTCCTCGCTGGTGGCCGGAGGGATCGCCGGGGGCGGCTGCTCCTCGGTCTCCTCGGGCTGCGGGGCCTCGTCGTTCTTCTTGGTCAGCCGATCCCACGCATCGCGTGCGCGTCCGGCGGAGTCGAAGACGTCCGGGAGCTGGTCGAGCACACCCTTCAGGACGTACAGCGTGATGGTCACCACGCCAGCGATGGCGAGAATGATGATGGTGATGGCGGTGCCGTCCACCGATCCTTACCTTCCCTGTCATGGGTCGGATCGGGTGCGCAGGCAGCCTCGATCCGAACCCTACGGTTCGGACCGAGACACCCGCGCTGGACGCACTACACGCAAAAGTGTTCTCGGGTGGGCCATCTGCTGGCCCGGGTTGTGCAAGTCATACGTCTTTGGGAAGTCGGCCCCGTCTTCACAGCTTGGTGCGTCCAAGCCCCCTTCCATCCAGAGGGGGGCTCACCAGCTCCAACGGGGCGGTGTCCTAGTTCCCGGTATCCACCAGGTCGCCTAGGTGCGGAGGCCGCGTAGCGGTTCCTCAAGGCAAGATGGTAGCGCAGTTGCAGATAAGTAGCGTGTCAGCGCATAACTGAGCCCCACCCCGGTCGAGTTGGGGTGGGGCTGATGGTCGGTCAGGTCAGTGCCGGTCGGGGGTGCCGTTGCCCTGGCAGCGGTGGCATTCGCAGAGCGGCCACCGGTCGTCGAGCAACGGCAGGTTCGGCATGGAGTCGACCGACCACTCGCGCGCGCTGACCTCGCGCATCTCCTTGGTCGCGGCGTCGTACGTGTACACCCGAATGCTTAACCCTGCCATGGGGCCCCCTCGTCGTCCTGACCAGCAGGTATCGCGATATCGCAGAGTACCGCGAGATTGCGATATCGCCTAACACTGCGGTAGCGAGGGTTACCGCGTGATCGTACGGTCAAAGGGTGAGTGTCGATCTTGACCGTTCTCGTCCGGTCTGGCGTCAGGTAGCCGAGGTCATCAGTAAGCGGATCGCCGACGGGACCTATCCGCCGGGCAGCCGCGTGCCGGGCATCGTCGAGCTGAGCGCAGAGTTCGGCATCGCCGCCAGCACCGCTCAGAAGGCCCTCGCGCATCTGCGCGACACTGGTCAGGTGCGTACCGAGTTGGGCTTGGGCACGTTCGTCGCTGACTCGTAGAAGTCCGACTCGACCTCAAGGTGCCTGGCCGTGTTTCCCGTCAGTCAGCATCGGGGGAGTCTGTTCGCCATGCGGCTCTTACACATTGAGGTCTGGATCGGCAACGGGTGGCAGCGCGTCACGCGGCTCGACGGCAAATCGCAGTACCTTCCGCCCGAGGACGGCAGTTGGGACGATGATCTGCGGACTGAGTTGGACGCGTTCCTGAAGGCTGACCCCGGCGTGTTCTGGGTCGAGACCACCGGCAGCCCGGAGGGCGTGCTGTTCGGCCCCGGGGTCCCTCGGCTGTTCCGGCTGGCGCCCGCCCACTAGCGCGTCGGAGCCCCGGAGTGGTGATCTCCGGGGCTCCCTCGCGTTCACAGCACGC
Source organism: Streptomyces sp. VNUA24 (assembly GCF_029167005.1). NCBI lineage: Bacteria > Bacillati > Actinomycetota > Actinomycetes > Kitasatosporales > Streptomycetaceae > Streptomyces > Streptomyces sp. VNUA24. The sequence continues at coordinate 3,698,996 of NZ_CP119143.1, read as the reverse complement.
CGAGCGATGTCAGCGTGAACAGGCACAGCGTCAGCGACCCGGTGAAGGCGCCGCCGCCGTACAGGAAAGCGGGGCCCTTGGGGGTGTTCGGCTTGTGCATGATGAGCGCCGCCACGATGGCGACGATGATGGAGAACAGGAAGCAGATCAGGAAGATCAGCACCTTGACGCCGAGAGAGAGGTTCAACGGTCCGAGTACCTTTCCGGTGATCGGACCGGGTATCAGACCTCAGCCCGACCACCACGTGACATACGTGTGGTCTTGCTGAGGCCCACCGACGTTTAGGCTCTCGTGCCCTGCCAGGGCTGTTGTGGACGGCTCCACCCTCTTCAAACTAGTTCTCCAGCAGCAGCCCCTTACGGAACCGCCCCCTCACGACACGGCCCGGGGTCCCTTTCATAAGGGGACCTCACTAAGACAGCCGATCTACCCGGAACGTCGGCACCGGGCTCATGAGTTCATGTACGGCGTCAACTGTAGCCGAAGCAGAAGGTGTTACTGACCCTCGCGCCGTGCGAAGCCCGGGACGGTATCTCCGGGGGCCTCGTGCTGGCGGGTACGGCCGGACGCCCCGGGCGGGGGTCTCGTGCGCTCCCGTACCCCACGGGAGGCCGCCGCTGGGTATGCCCACACCCGCAGGCCAGGCCGCCGGACGCCCGGCGTCATGTTGAGACCCCAGGTATGCGCCGGCCGTCACCTCCCGTGTTGAAAATCGTCACGTCTCGTAGGTGCAGACAGAGGGTTCCCGACCTGCAAGGAACTTGCTCCACACGCAAATTGCACGGGCCTGAAATCCCGTGCTCTCCTGGGAGTAGGCCGGGCGGTACGCCAGGGTCCCGCTACGGCGGTTGAGACCCAAGTCCCCGGTGTGTTCAGCACCCTTCCTTGCCCACACCCCGACGGGACTTTGCCATGCCTGCTTTCGAGTTCGACCCCGCTGCGGTCCGGGAAGTCCGGCGCGAGCGTGGAGTGACCCAGGTCGAGCTGGCTGACGCCATCAAGCGCAGCAACACCGCCGTGTCGATGTACGAGAACGGCCGGTCGACGCCTCCGGTCGAGACCCTGGCCATGATCGCCAGCGTCCTTGGCGCACCGATGGAGCGCTTCATCAAGGCGGCTGCGTGATGGACCTCAAGGACGCGCGCCCCATGACGGAGTCCGAGCGTAAGCGGCTCCTCCGTCTGCTCTTCGGCAAGCAGCAGCCGAAGTAGCCCATCCCCGAACACAGCTCAGCCCCCGGTCCTGGCGACCAAACCGATCCGGGGGCTGTGTGGAGAGGTACCACGATGAGCAGCACCACCACGAAAGCACGGGATTTGGCGGCCACGCAATCCGCGCTTGAAGTGCCTCAGCACGACACTGACCGGGCCGCGTTCTTCGCCGCTCTCGGGTTCGGCGTCTTCCCCATGGTCAACAACCACAGCAAGCGGGCTTACCCGCTGGACTGGCCGAACATCGCCATGACCGACCCCGAAGAGGTCGAGGAGTTCTGGCGGTCGTTCGCACCGTCCGGGTGCACCAACATGGGCCTCACGCTGGCCGGGTTCACGGTCGTCGACGTGGACCCTCGGAACGGCGGCACAGCATCGCTGGCCAAGCTCGAACCCGAATACGAGCCGCTCCCCACCACCCGCACGCATCACACGGCGTCGGGGCCGGACAGCCTCCACTTCATCTACCGCGCCGACCCGGACCGCCCGCTCAAGAGTGACGAGCTGGACGCCGGGCGGTTCCCCGGTATCGACATCAAGACCGGCCGAGGTGCGCTCATCATCGCGCCCGGTTCCGTGATCAATGGCCACCGGTATCAGGTGGTCAACCCGCGCGAGGCCGCCCCCGCCCCTCCGTGGCTCTACGAGATCCAGCAGGGCACCCGGCACCCGGCGGCCACCTCCGTGCGCTCCCGTACCCCGTCCCGGGCCTCCGCTGGCCACTCCCGGGCGGCCACGCTGGCGGAACTGCGCGCACTGCCGCCGGACGACCCAGGCCGGGGGAACGGCTGGCTGACGAAGGTCGCCGGACACCTCGCCCGCAAGCACACCGACTACCCCGCCTACCTTGATGAGCTGCGCGAGATCGACGGCGAATCCGAGGTGCCTCACGACAAGGACAACTTCATGAAGACCGCCGAATCGATCTGGGACCGCGAGCAGGCCAAGCCCGCTCCGAAGACCGACGAGCCGCCGACTTCCGGCCGGTTCGAGCCGACCCACCTTGGCGAGGCCCGGCGGCTGCGCGACTGGTTCGGCGAGGACCTTCGTTTCGTCGCCGGTCGGGGCTGGCTCGGGTGGGACGGTCGGCGGTGGGTCCAGAGCCCTTCACAGGTCTACCGCGCGGTTCACGAAATGTCCGACCGGATGTTGATCGAGGCGCGAGCCCTGCCGGACGACGACGAGAAGAGGGGCGACCGCATCGAGTACGTGCGGAAGCTCCAGAAGTCCTCCAACATCCGGGGCGTCATCGAGCAGGCGAGCCACCTGGCCGACCTCCAGGCGTCCGGCCGGACCTTCGACGCCGACCCCTACAAGCTGCTCGTCGGCAATGGTGTGGTGGACCTTAAGACGGGTGAGCTGCTGCCGAACCGGCGCGATTTCATGATCACCAAGGGCACGACCATGGACTACGACCCCAAGGGCGAGTGCCCGAAGTGGGACGCGTTCTTGAAGTGGGCGTTCAAGGGTGACGCCGAACTCGTCGACTACGTACAGCGGATGGTCGGCGAGATCCTGATCGGCCACAACGACGGCCAGCGTGCCTACTTCCTGTACGGACCCGGCGGCAACGGCAAATCGCAGCTAATCGACGTCATCGGTGGCGTGGTCGGCGACTACTACACCCAAGCCCTTCCCGACCTCCTGACGGCCCAGGCTGCGGCCACCCACACCGAGGCGGAAGCCAACCTTGCCGGATCGCGCATGGTGTCGATCTCGGAGACCCGCAAGGGCCAGATCCTGGACGAGTCCCGGTTCAACCGACTGTCCGGCGACAAGATCCAGCGCGCGTCACACAAGGGCGAGAAGTCGTTCGAGTTCCCGACCACCTTCACCATGGTCATGTACGGCAACATCCGGCCGACGATCCCCTTCACGGAGGGCGTGCGCCGACGGGTCAAGGTGATCCACATGGACGCCAAGGTCAACCCGGCTGAGCGCGTGGACAACCTGTCCGGCCTGCTGCTCGCCCAGGAGGGTCCGGCCATCCTGGCTTGGGCGGTCCGAGGCGCGGTCCGGGTGGCGTCCGGCGAGCGTGCCGACGACCCGCCGACCGTGGCCAAGGCGGTCAAGGACTGGCAGAGCGAGAACAACCCGTTCGGCGACCTCGTGACGGACGGGTACCTCCGGGTGAACCCCGAGGGCCGGATCTCGTACTCCGACCTTTGGGCCGCCTACGAGATCTACCGGGCGCATGGTGGACGTGAGTTCGCCAAGAACCGAACCCAGCTCGGTGACCGGCTGATCGAGTGGGCCAACGTCGAGCAGATCGAGGGCATCGAGCGACCCGCCAACGCCATGAAGTTCAGCGGTAAGCGCGAGCGCGGGTTCAAGGGCATCGAAACCACCCTGCACGCGGCCTGACCAGCGGCGGAGAAGGTACACAGTACACAGCCGGTACACAGTCTCTCCCGGGGAGTCCGCACGGAAGATCTCCGGAGATCTACCCCCGGAGGGGTGTGTACCGGCTGTGTACTGTGCACCCCCTCTTGGCCTTGTGACGAGTCGTGATCGATCTCAATACGGGAAGTAAGGCCGGCGGTGACCTTGCGGCCAACATGAGTGAGCCCCGGCCGGTACATCATCCCGACCGGGGCTGCTCCCTCGGGCGAAGAGGCAGGCGGCCAGCACCTACATCACGCACCACCCAGAAAAGCACCCCGGAAAAGGCCCGTCTATCTTGCGTTGAACGCAAGGCCGGATGGGTATTTCAGAGGCCCATATGTGGGGGCTTTAATTGGGGTATGGACAGGGCGAAAACGAGCCCGGTGTTCTCAGCTCAGAAGCTGCGTCAAGTTCGCCACGCCCGAGGGTTGAGTCAGGGGCAGGTGGCCGCACGAATGGGCACCAGCGGCCTCTACATCAGCTACTGGGAAAACGGCCGGTACGCGCCGAACGGCGTGAACATGGTGCTTCTGCTGAGGGCTCTCGGATGCGAACTGGAGGAGGTGACCGAATGAACCGCACGGTCATCGCTGAGGAATGGCGCAAGATCCCGGGCTATGACGCCCAATACGAGGTGTCGAACTTCGGGGAAGTGCGGAGCTGGGGACCGAAGGCCAAGGGGCGAAAGCTGGCACTCAGGGGCAGCCGTGACGGATTTCCTCGGGTCAGGGTGTTTTGCCCGGACGGCAAGATGCGACCGCGCATGGTTCACCTGCTCGTGGCGCTGGCTTTCCCGGAGGAGGAGAAGTGACGGCGGTACCGGTGGGCGAACAGACGTGGCTGATCGGTCGCGTCGGCAACGAGGAATTGGCCAGCGAAGTGGTCGGCTGGTGGATGGACGAAGAGGGCGTGACCCCGCTGACGGCCGGGAAATGGAGCGGCTGTCGAGAGGGCGAGGTCTTCAAGGGAACGGCGCTGGATGCGGCGAAGGTGGCCGTCCTGCGCAAGCTGGAAGAGGTGGCCGAGCGGTGCACGACGCCGGAAGCGCTGGCGGACCTGGCCAAGATCGCCGACTGGGTCACCGACTGGCAGCCGGGAGGCCCGGGGCTGAGCCTGGGGGGCGGTAATGGCGGCTGAGCTGATCCCATTTCAACCCGAACCCGAACGCAGAATGGGCAATGGGGGGTCCGGCGAACTACCGGATGGCCTCACGTACGAGGAAAGTCAGATCCTCGAATATTGTCGCGAGGGCAAGGGGCGAAATGAAATCGCCAACCTGACGGGCTTGTCCACCTGGAAAGTCAGCACGGTTGCCGCAAGGCATGGCCACTACTTCGGCAAGGCGGCTCAATTCGAGTTGGCGGCACAGAAGCGAGTGGCCGAGATGCGTGAACGCAAACACCGGCTGGCTTTGCAGCTTCTCGACAACGCCGAGCTTTACGCCGACGCGTTGTCCGGGGTCGGCACGCCTAAGGACGGTCAGCTCGTGGCCAAGGCGTTGCGAGACATCCTCGAATCACACGACCTGCTTGCCGGTGGGGTGGACGAGGGCGAATCCGTTGAGGACGCCAAGGACGCCTTGATGGACCTGCGCGAGCAGGTACGCAAGGTGCGCGACGGATTCGAAGCGCAATACGGCGTTCCATTCGACAGCCCCGAGGCTGCCGAAATCATCAAGCGGAAAACACAGCAGGAGGAACAGCAAAATGACTGACGACCTGATGATCCGTGCCCGGCAGGCTCTCGCCGACGAGGAGTCCGCGCGGCTCCTGGCCAAGGCCGAGGAGCTGGCCAGCGGCGACGAGCGCGCCCGGCTGGAGGACGCGCAGAAGGCCAAGCAGGCGCACGCCCGCGAGACGGCGGCCGTGGCCCTCAACACCAAGGGCATCACGCTGCCGGATCTGGCCCGGCAGTTCGACGCCGCCGTGACGGCCCTGGTCGAGCTGGCCCAGGCCGCCGACCGCCGTAACCGCACGATCGAGCAGCAGGCCGTGTTGATGGCTGCTGCCGACGCGCCCGAGGCACAAGGTCGGGGTGGCGGGTCGGTGGTGCTGGGCGACGAGATCCACTCGATCCGGGACGCGAAGCCGACCGAGCTTCTGGCCCGAGCGCTGGCCGTGGCCGCGAGCGAGGTCGGCACCCGGGACAACGGCGGATCGAGCCTCGTGACGTCCCTGCTGGCCTACTCCGGCCCGCTGGCCCGGCTCACCGCCGTGGAGCGCGCCCAGCGCTAGGCCCGTCGTGGGGCGGGACGGGGGTACGGACGGCCTCCCGTCCCGCCGGGGGCCCACGGGCCCGGCTGGCGCACGAGAGATCCAGGGAGAGCAGCCGGGAGCCGCAGCCAGAACGGTGCGCGGAACGGGTCTCAGCCCGCCTCTTCCGGGTGACCCTTCTCGGTCCGCTCGGATCTCGCCGGATCGGCTGGCCGGGTCGCCGGATCTTGCCGACCGAGCAACACCGAGACCCGGACCAGACGTTGAGGTCCGGCCCGGGTCTCGACCAGATCGGCCGGACGTTGCCGACCAGGCAAGCCGGGTCCGGCCCGACCGGCGGACCCCACTTGCCGACCACGCAAGGAGCTGGCCCAGATCCAGCACGCACGACACAGATGAACCCCGGACCTCACCGCCAAGCGAATTCCGGGGCTCACCTTCCGACCCGAATGAACCTCACCGTCTGAGGCCACCGTGTCCCCTCCAGGAAAGCACGCGGAGGCGGTGGCCGGAAGGGACTACCAATGGCCACCGCCAAGGCGTTTCGCCCCGAATTCAAGACGCGCAACGGAAAGCACGTCAGCTTCGGCGCGAACTACACCCACAACACCGCCGCAAAGCGTCGAGCGGGACTCACCAAGGCAGGCCGCCCCAAGGTCGAAACAGTGGGGGCGGGCACGGTCGTCCGGCGTCCTCGCCGCTGGATTCCCTGGGCCGTTTTCGGCGTGAATTCGGTCGTGATCGGCGGTGCCTGGATCGTGGCCGAGTTGGGCCCGGTGGTGGGTGGCCTGGTCGTCGGCGGCACGCTTTGGGTCGGCTACCGGGTCGTGCGCTGGACGGCGGGCGAGGTGGCCTACTTCGCCACCAAGGCACGCCAGATCAGCGGTGGTCAGCGCGCCGACGCCAGCGAGGTCTACGACCTGCCGCCGGGCGTCCGCGTGCCGGGCGACAAGGTCAGCCGACCGGACGACAAGAAGTAACCACCCGTAACTGGAACTGGAACTTGAACACCGGCCGGGCCCCCCTCCCACCGGCCCTGTGCCCAGGCACGGGGTATGGCGGGGGTGTTCCAGTTCCAGTTCAAGTTCCAGTTCAAGTCACGACGAGTGACAATTACGGTTCGTTATTGATGGTGCGGAAAGAGGTCTTGTCACTCCTATTCTGTGCACCTTTTTAGATTCGGCTAAATTTCAGGAATTGTGCGCGGCGCAAATCCCATGATTTTATTTTCTCAGCAATTCCGGACAGGCCGGAATTCGGGAATTCGGGAGACGAAATGGCCGCCAACACCACCGCAGCGAAGACCACCGCCGAGCCGGTCGCCTGCACCTGCTCGCAGTTCGCCACCGCCGACGGCCAGACGACCGGCTGCACGGCGGAGACCAAGCGGCTTTTCGCTCCGGGTCACGACGCCAAGCTGAAGTCGTTCCTGATCAAGGTGGGGGCCGAGGGCACCGAGGTCATCCGGACCGTGGACGGCATCGCCAGCAGCGCCGACGCCAGCACCCACGCGGCCAAGTTCGCGTTCGGCCACATGGTCGCCGCCGGGATCACCCGCGCCGAGGGCAAGGCCGCCGAGAAGGCCGAGCGCGCCGCAGCCCGCGCCGCCCGCAAGGCCGCCCCGAAGGCCCCGAAGAAGGTCACGGCCAAGGTCGGCCGAGCGACGTTCACCGGCCACATGGACGGCGACCACTTCGTCTACGAGGTGAAGGGCAAGGAGCGCCGCACCCTGAAGTTCACGGCCGTCTGACCGACCCGCCCCCGCCGGGCGGTCGGCACAGGCCGCCCGGCTCCCCTGAGGAGCCCCAGTGTTCAAAGTTCAGTACCGCAACCCGCAGGGCCGCATGGTCACCGTCCGGCACCACGACCGCGACGAGATCCAGCGGCTGGCGAACAAAGCCGTGGCCGCCTGTCCGGAGACGCACGAGCTGAGGGTGCGCGAGCTGGCCGCCGACGAGGCCAGCGGTGACTTCGTCTGGGCCGACTGCACGGCCTATTTCGCCCCCGCCAGCGACGAGGACGGCACCTGCCCCGACTGCGGCGAGTCGCTCGACGAGGACGAGAACGGCCAGAGCTGCCCGAACCGCTGCGACCAGGTCTGACGAACGAGCCCGGTCGGGGATGCACCCCCGACCGGGCCGCAGTGCTGAGAGATTGAGGAACCCCAGCTGTGACCCAGCAAAGCACGGGCGGCAAGCGCGCCGCCATCTACGTCCGCGTATCCACCCAGGAGCAGAAGCGCGGGTTCGGCATCGCCGTGCAGGAGCAGGCGTGCCGGGAATACGTCGAGCGCAAGGGCTGGTCCGTCGCCGACGTATATAAGGACGAGGGCGTCAGCGGCTCGCTGACCAGCCGTCCCCAACTGAACCGGTTGATGCAGGACGCCAAGGCCGGACGCATCGACGTTGTTGTCGTCCACCGGTACAGCCGCATCGGCCGGACGGGTCGCGCGTTCTGGCGGTGGATCTGGCAGCTCCAGGACCTTGAAGTGGGGTTCGTGTCGGTGACACAGGAGATCGTCGACACGACCACGCCGACCGGCCTGGCTCAGCTCCAGATGTACGCGATGTTTGCCGAGATGGACTACAACACCATCCGCGATCAGCTCCAAGACGGCCTCCAGGCCAAGGCCGCGCAAGGCGGGTGGCCGGGTGGCGCACCGCCGTACGGCTACCGGATCGAGGGCAAGGGCAAGCGCGGGTCGTACCTCGTCCAGGAGCCGCGCGAGGTGCGCGTGCTCAAGCGCATGTGGACGATGGCCGTTGAGGAGCAGCTGAACACGAACCAGATGGCTGCGCGGCTCAATGCCGAAGGGCTCTACACCAGGTCGGGCGTGCCCTGGTCGAACTCGAACGTACGCGGCAAGCTCGTGTCTGACGCGACGCTGAAGTCCGTCACGACGTTCCGCAACCCCGACCGGGCGCACGCCGGACACGGTGCCAAGCTCGCCAAGGACGGCACGGCCAAGCATGGCGAGACGGTCACGATCCAGCTTGACCCGATCTTCACGCCCGAGGAGGCCGCCGACCTCGCGAGGGCGATGGGGCGACTCGGCAACGGCAAGCCCAAGCCGAAGCCGCACGGCTACCCGCTGTCGGGCCGACTGTTCAACGAGCACACCGGCTGCGGCGTGCATCACGTCGGCATGAAGAAGTCCAACCGCGACGGCCGGTGGTACCGCTGTCAGGGCAAGCAGCAGAAGTACCCCGGCGACCCGCAGTGCACGTGCGACGTGGTGGACGCCAACGCCGTTGAGGGTGCCGTGTGGGCCGAGGTCGTGAAGCTGCTCGGTGACCCCGACCGCCTGAAGGCCATGGCCGCTGAATGGGTCGGCCTGGCTCAGGGCGAGGAGGCCACGCACGGCGACCGCATCGCCGAGCTTGACCGTCAGATCGCCGAGCACGAGCAGGCCATCACCACCACGGTCACGCAGTACGCCAAGCTCAACCTGCCGCCGGTCGCCTTGGAGGCAGCCACCCGCGCGATGACCGATGAGCTGTCGCAGCTCCGGGTGATGCGCGACGAGGCCGCCGCGTGGCTTGAGGAGACCGAGGCCGCCGAGCAGCGAGCGCGTGACCTTGAGGGGCTGGCCCTGGTCGCCCGTGACCGGATGGCCGATATGACCTCGGCGGAGCAGGCGGAGGTGTTGGCGCTGCTTGACGTGCGGGTGTTCATCACGGGCGACGTGCCACCCCCGCGCGTCGGCCAGGCCGATTCGCTGGCGGAGTGGTTCAAGGACACCGGGCGGCTCGTGCCCGACGCGCTGACCGACGAGGCATGGGCCAAGGTCGAGCCCATCGTGAAGGCGTGGGAACCGCCGAACCACCGATGCCGCGACGGTCGCGTGATCCTTGACGCGATCTTCCACAAGGCGCGCACCGGGTGCCTGTGGTCGGACCTGCCCGCCGACCGCTTCGGCAAGTGGGGTGGGGTCCACAGCCGCTACAAGACGTGGGTTGCGTGCGGCGTGTGGGACGAGCTGATGGCCGCGTTGCCCGCCACCGGTCAGCCGGTGTGGGTGCCCAACCTGGTGCCACCGCTGCGCGTCGAAGGGCGCGTGGACCCCCGGACGTTTGCCGATGTCCCAGCTGAGACGGATACCCCGGAAATGGGTGTGCCGGGCCCCGCGACCTCGGCCCTGTCGGCGGGAGTGCACGAACTGCTGCGGAGCGACGCGGTGCTCGTGTCCGACGCCGCCGAAGTCGTCGAGCTGGTCGGTGACATGGGGGAGCTGGCGCCCGACCGGCGGGGGCCCGTGCTCCCCCGAGACCTGCTGGAACCCGGCGCGCGGCAGGTGCTCGCCGCGCTGCCGGGGCGGGGGCCCGCGGCCGCCGAGGAGATCGCCCGGGAGGCGGGCACGGCCCTGGACGACGCGGTCGGGAGACTGTACGAACTGCGCGCACTCGGATACGTCGAACGACACGGCGACGGCTGGAAGTTGACACGCCAGGCGATGATCTCGGTCTCACCGGATCGGAGGCGGAGCTGACGGAGCGGGTTCGGCCGTCCGGGGGAACGCCGAAAGCCTTGCGGTGCCCGGCAGTTGACGGGCCGCTCCGGTCACGCAGCGCGATCGCCGGGGCCTGGCGCGCCGTCCAGCAAAACGTATCTGCGCACCGGTGAACAGCCGACCTTCGCGCACTGCGACTCCCCAGTCACGCTACGCTCACGAGGATTCCCCTCAGGACAGGCAATCTCGACATCGGACCGACAGCTCACCCAGACATCCCCAGTTCACGGCAGAACGGCACAAGGCGACGAATGCCCCAGCACACCTCCGGGTCTGACCGGGCGGCGGTACCCGCCGCCGCTCGCGGCACCGTGCGCCCGCCCGCCCCCTCGACACTCGACGAGCTGTGGCGGACGTACAAGACGAGCGGCGACGAGCGGCTGCGCGAGCAGCTCATCCTGCACTACTCGCCGCTGGTGAAGTACGTCGCGGGACGGGTGAGCGTCGGACTGCCGGCCAACGTCGAGCAGGCCGACTTCGTCTCCTCCGGGGTCTTCGGGCTGATCGACGCGATCGAGAAGTTCGACATCGACCGGGAGATCAAATTCGAGACGTACGCGATCACCCGGATCCGGGGCGCCATGATCGACGAGCTGCGTGCGCTGGACTGGATCCCCCGGTCGGTGCGGCAGAAGGCGCGCAACGTCGAGCGGGCCTACGCCACGCTGGAGTCCCGGCTCAGACGCACCCCGAGCGAGGGCGAGGTCGCAGCCGAGATGGGGATCGCGGTCGACGAACTGCACGCGGTGTTCAGCCAGTTGTCCCTGGCCAACGTGGTGGCGCTGGAGGAGCTGCTGCATGCCGGGGGCGAGGGCGGTGACCGGCTGAGCCTGATGGACACGCTGGAGGACACCGCCGCGGACGACCCGGTCGAGGTCGCCGAGGACCGCGAGCTGCGCCGCTTCCTGGCACGGGCCATCAACACGCTGCCGGAGCGGGAGAAGACCGTCGTCACGCTGTACTACTACGAGGGCCTCACCCTCGCCGAGATCGGCAACGTACTGGGGGTCACCGAGAGCCGGGTGAGCCAGATCCACACGAAGTCGGTGCTGCAGCTGAGGGCGAAGCTGGCCAGTTTCGGCCGTTGAGGCGGCCGGGCCGGGCGGGGGAAGGCACTCCCGTGGGCGGCGGTCCGTCCGTAGAGTGGTCGATGTGCCAAGGATTCGAGCGGCCTCCGTGGCCGAGCACCGGTCGATGCAGCGAGCCGCCCTGCTGGACGCGGCGCGCAGCCTGCTGTCCGAGGGCGGGACGGAGGCGCTGACGTTCCCCGCGCTCGCCGAGCGCACGGGGCTGGCGCGGTCCTCCGTGTACGAGTACTTCCGGTCACGGGCCGCCGTCGTCGAGGAACTGTGCGAGGCCGACTTTCCCGTCTGGGCGGCGGAGGTCGAGGCGGCGATGGCCGCGGTCGAGCGGCCCGAGGGCAAGGTCGAGGCGTACGTCCGCAAGCAGTTGGAGCTGGTCGGGGACCGGCGGCACCGCGCGGTGGTGGCGATCTCGGCGAGCGAGCTGGACGCCGGGGCACGGGAGAAGATCCGGGCCGCGCACGGCGGGCTCGTCGCGATGATCGTGGAGGCGCTCGCGGCGCTCGGGCAGCAGGAGCCCCGGCTGGCCGCGATGCTGTTGCAGGGGGTCGTGGACGCGGCTGTGCGGCGTATCGAACTGGGGGCCGCCGAGGACCCGTCCGCGATCACCGAGGCGGCCGTGGGGATGGCTCTGCGGGGTGTGCGGGGCTGAACCCCGCGGTGCGCGCGCATGGCTGCCCACGGCCGAGGGCGGTCGGCGGACAGCCCTATCGGGGCACCGGCAGGAGGCGGGACGGGCCCCTGCGCAGCAGCCACGGGGGCAGCAGCGACAAAGGGTCCAGGTAGGCGTCACCTCTGCGCAGGCCCCAGTGGAGGCAGGCCGTCGGGCAGTGGGAGGGAGACGGTTCCAGGGTCCCGAGGAGGGCGCCCGCGCTCACCTCGGCGCCCTTCCTCACCGAGGTCCGGACCGGTTCGTAGGTCGTGCGCAGAGGCAGGTCGCCGGTACCGGTCAGCTCGACCGTGACGACCCCCCGGCCCGCCACCCGCCCCGCGAAGGCGACCCGGCCCGCCGCCACCGCCCGCACCGGGGAGCCCGCCGGTGCGGACAGATCGACGCCTCGGTGGCCCCGCGCGTAGGGGGTGGGCGGCGGCTCCCAGGCCCGGACCACCGGGGGGCGCAGGCCCACCGGCCAGGCGCGGCCGACCACGGGCACGGGCTCCATGGGAACCGGCGGTGCCGGGGCGGCACGCGGGGGCGGGGCGGCACGGGGCGTCGGGGCGGTACGGGGCGTCGGGGCGGTGCGCGGCGCCGTCGTCCAGGCCGTGGCCAGGAGGGCCGTCGTCAGGCACAGCAGCAGGACTGTCCATGCACCCCTGGGCCGGCGGGCCGTGGGCGTGCGTGCCGTCTCGTGCGTCATCTCGTCGGACATGAGGGAAGGGTCCCGTGCGACGGGCGATCATGGCCGGGATCTGTGGAGTACCGGCCGGTTGTGGATATCGGCGTCACCCGGGGCCTCGCGGGTCCCGTACACTTCTGGTGGCGATCCGGGTCACCGGGTCGACTTCGCACGCCCCGGTACGAGGCCCGTCTGTGGTCCGTATCAGCGCCCCTCGGTCCTTCGTGGCAACGGCGCAACGCGGGCGTCAGGCGCGGGAGCCGTCCGGTTCCCGCGGCACAACCGAGCAAATCAAGGAGAACGGCCATGGCCGTCGTCACGATGCGGGAGCTGCTGGAGAGCGGCGTCCACTTCGGTCACCAGACCCGTCGCTGGAACCCGAAGATGAAGCGCTTCATCTTCACCGAGCGCAACGGCATCTACATCATCGACCTGCTCCAGTCGCTGTCGTACATCGACCGCGCCTACGAGTTCGTCAAGGAGACCGTCGCCCACGGCGGCACGGTCATGTTCGTCGGCACGAAGAAGCAGGCGCAGGAGGCGATCGCCGAGCAGGCGACCCGCGTCGGCATGCCCTACGTCAACCAGCGCTGGCTGGGCGGCATGCTCACCAACTTCTCGACCGTCTACAAGCGTCTGCAGCGCCTCAAGGAGCTCGAGCAGATCGACTTCGAGGACGTCGCCGCGTCGGGTCTCACCAAGAAGGAGCTTCTCGTGCTCTCGCGCGAGAAGGCCAAGCTGGAGAAGACCCTCGGTGGTATCCGCGAGATGCAGAAGGTGCCCAGCGCCGTCTGGATCGTGGACACCAAGAAGGAGCACATCGCGGTCGGCGAGGCCCGGAAGCTCAACATCCCGGTCGTCGCCATCCTCGACACCAACTGCGACCCCGACGAGGTCGACTACAAGATCCCCGGCAACGACGACGCGATCCGCTCCGTCACGCTGCTCACCCGTGTGATCGCCGACGCGGTCGCCGAGGGCCTCATCTCCCGCTCCCGCGTCGCCACCGAGGGCAAGGGCGACAAGGCCGCCGGCGAGCCGCTGGCCGCGTGGGAGCGCGACCTGCTCGAGGGCGAGAAGAAGGCCGACGAGGCTCCCGCCGCCGCTGAGGCTCCGGCTGCCGCCGAGGCCCCCGCCGCCGAGGAGGCCCCGGCCGCGGCCGAGGCTCCCGCCGCGGACGCCGAGCAGGCCTGACCTTCACGGTCGTAGCGCTGTAGGGACGACGGCGGGTGGCGCCGAGCGCGCCACCCGCCGTTCACCCACAGCCCGTAGATCTTCGGCGGGCGCCCGCCCTACGAGCGGCGGCGGACGCCGACTTCGAGACTTCGAACTCCGAGAAGAGATTCACAGATCATGGCGAACTACACCGCCGCCGACGTCAAGAAGCTCCGTGAGCTCACCGGCGCCGGCATGATGGACTGCAAGAAGGCCCTGGACGAGGCCGAGGGCAGCGTCGACAAGGCCGTCGAGGCCCTGCGCATCAAGGGCCAGAAGGGCGTCGCCAAGCGCGAGGGCCGCTCCGCCGAGAACGGCGCCGTGGTCTCCCTCATCGCCGACGACAACACCTCCGGTGTCCTGGTCGAGCTGAAGTGCGAGACGGACTTCGTCGCCAAGGGCGAGAAGTTCCAGGCCGCCGCCGCCGCGATCGCCGAGCACGTCGCCAAGACCTCCCCGGCCGACCTGGAGACGCTGCTCGCCTCCGAGATCGAGGCCGGCAAGACCGTCCAGGCGTACGTCGACGAGGCCAACGCCAACCTCGGCGAGAAGATCGTCCTCGACCGCTTCGCGCAGTACGCCGACGGTTTCGTCTTCGCCTACATGCACCGCACCATGCCCGACCTGCCCCCGCAGATCGGTGTCCTGGTCGAGCTGGACAAGGCCGACGCCGCCGTCGCCAAGGGCGTCGCCCAGCACATCGCCGCCTTCGCGCCGAAGTACCTCTCCAAGGAGGACGTGCCGGCCGAGGTCGTCGAGTCCGAGCGCCGCGTCGCCGAGGAGACCACCCGCGCCGAGGGCAAGCCCGAGGCCGCCCTGCCGAAGATCGTCGAGGGTCGCCTCAACGGCTTCTTCAAGGACGCCACGCTGCTCGGCCAGCCGTACGCGCTGGACAACAAGAAGTCGGTCCAGAAGGTCCTGGACGAGGCCGGTGTCACCCTGAAGCGCTTCACGCGCATCAAGGTCGGCATCTGAGTCCGTTGCGCGACGGGCACCCGGCCCCGATAGGGTCGAGTGCAGTCGTTCGCGTACGCCGCCCCGTGCGCGCGTGACGCGATACGGACGACAGCAGATCTGACGAGGAGGCCATTGCCGAGCATGGGATGCGAACACCACCCCACCGGCAGTGGCCTTCTTCGTATGTGCGACACGTGAAGAGGCGAGATCTCCATGACCACCAAGCCCGAGAAGAGCGACGTACGCAAAGCGGACCGCGGACGGTTCATGCTGAAACTGTCCGGAGAGGCGTTCTCCGGGGGCGGTGGCCTCGGCGTCGACCCCGACGTGGTGCACGCGATCGCCCGTGAGATCGCGGCCGTCGTCCGTGACGGCGCGGAGATCGCGGTCGTCATCGGCGGCGGAAACTTCTTCCGCGGCGCCGAACTGCAGCAGCGCGGCATGGACCGGGCCCGCTCCGACTACATGGGCATGCTCGGCACGGTCATGAACTGCCTCGCCCTCCAGGACTTCCTGGAGAAGGAGGGCATCGACAGCCGCGTCCAGACCGCCATCACCATGGGCCAGGTCGCCGAGCCGTACATCCCGCTGCGCGCCGTGCGCCACCTGGAGAAGGGCCGTGTGGTTATCTTCGGCGCCGGTATGGGCATGCCCTACTTCTCCACCGACACCACCGCCGCCCAGCGCGCCCTGGAGATCGACGCCGAGGCGCTGCTGATGGGCAAGAACGGCGTGGACGGGGTCTACGACTCCGACCCCAAGACCAACCCGGACGCGGTCAAGTTCGACTCCCTCGGCTACGGCGAGGTCATCACCCGCGAACTGAAGGTCGCCGACGCCACCGCGATCACGCTCTGCCGGGACAACAAGCTCCCGATCCTCGTGTTCGAGCTTCTCAAGGAGGGCAATATCGCGCGGGCCGTCAAGGGTGAGAAGATCGGCACTCTCGTGGGTGATCAGGGAAGCCGGGCCTGACCGGGTCCTTCCCCTGCCCGGGGGACGGAGCCTGACCGGGGGATGGACAATGTCCTGCCGGTCGGGAACCGTGCAGGAACAAGACGCGACGCAGCCGGCCGCCGACCAGACCGAGTACGGCTGCCGGGCCTACTCAAGACACGCAGGAGCAAGTGGTGATCGAAGAGACCCTCCTCGAGGCCGAGGAGAAGATGGAGAAGGCCGTCGTCGTCGCCAAGGACGACTTCGCCGCGATCCGCACCGGTCGTGCGCACCCGGCGATGTTCAACAAGATCGTGGCCGACTACTACGGTGCGCTGACGCCGATCAACCAGCTGGCCTCGTTCTCGGTGCCGGAGCCGCGCATGGCCGTGGTGACCCCGTTCGACAAGACCGCTCTGCGCAACATCGAACAGGCGATCCGCGACTCCGACCTCGGCGTCAACCCGAGCAACGACGGCAACATCATCCGGGTGGTGTTCCCCGAGCTGACCGAGGAGCGCCGCCGCGACTACATCAAGGTCGCCAAGAGCAAGGCGGAGGACTCCAAGGTGTCCATCCGCTCGGTCCGCCGCAAGGCCAAGGACGCGATCGACAAGCTCGTCAAGGACGGCGAGGTCGGCGAGGACGAGGGCCGTCGTGCGGAGAAGGAGCTCGACGACACCACGGCGAAGTACGTCGCCCAGGTGGACGAGCTGCTCAAGCACAAGGAAGCGGAGCTCCTCGAGGTCTGATGAACGACTCTTCCTGGGGAGCGCCGCCACAAGCCGGGTACTGGGCGCCGACCGACCGGGGACCTGTCCAGGGGCATGCCCCGGCGGGTCCCCCGTACGATGCGGCCGAGAGCCGGCATCCGATGCAGACTCAGCCCATGCCCATCGTGCCCGACGTACCCGCGCAGGGCGGGAACCAGGACGACGACCGGGGGACGGCTCGGCAGGCCGGCCCCCTGTTCCGTGACGAGACGCCGTCGGCGCACCCCTACGGGGAGGCGCCGCAGAAGCCGGAGCCCATGCCCGACGCCCCGCAGCCCGCCCCGCCGAAGAAGAGCGCGGGCCGAGACCTGGGCGCCGCCATAGGAGTCGGCGTCGGCCTCGGCGTGGTCATCGTCGCGTCGCTGTTCATCGTCAAGGCGGCGTTCGTCGGCGTGATAGCGGTCGCCGTCGTGGTGGGGCTGTGGGAGCTCACCTCACGCCTGCAGGAACGCAAGGGCATCAAGGCGCCCCTCGTCCCGCTCGCGGTCGGCGGGGCCGCCATGGTCGTCGCCGGGTACGTCCGCGGGCCCGAGGGCGCCTGGGTGGCCATGGCGCTCACCGCGCTCGCCGTCCTCGTCTGGCGGATGACGGAACCGCCGGAGAACTACCTCAAGGACGTCACGGCGGGGGTCTTCGCGGCCTTCTACGTGCCGTTCCTGGCCACGTTCGTCGCGCTCATGCTCACCGCCGACGACGGGGCGCTGCGGGTCATGGTGTTCCTGCTGCTGACCGTCGTCAGCGACACGGGCGCGTACGCCGTCGGCTGGCGCTTCGGCACGCACAAACTGGCGCCGCGCATCAGCCCCGGCAAGACCCGCGAGGGCCTGCTCGGCGCCATCGCCTTCGCCATGGTGGCGGGCGCGCTGCTCATGGAGTTCGTCATCGACGGCGGAGCCTGGTGGCAGGGCCTGCTGCTCGGCCTCGCCGTTGCGGCCAGCGCCACGCTGGGCGACCTCGGCGAGTCCATGATCAAGCGGGACCTCGGCATCAAGGACATGGGCACGCTGCTGCCGGGCCACGGCGGCATCATGGACCGCCTGGACTCCCTCCTGCCGACGGCTCCGGTGGTTTGGCTGCTGCTGGTGCTGTTCGTGGGGTCCGGCTGACCCTGCCGTGCGCGACTCGTACGTCGCCGAGGTGCCGTCACCCGACGAGGCCCGCTGTCCGAGGACGGCGGGCCTCGTCCGTGTCCGGACGCTTCTCGCCTCAGGTGGCAGAAAATGCCCGCAAAGTTCTGGCCTGAACATTGCAGGATGTGTGAGTCCAAGATCAAGTGCGGCAGGGCCAACGGAAGAGCACAGATGAGGACACGTATGCAGGCCAGGGCGGAGCGTTCGCGGGAGCGCCGGCCGTGGTGGCCACCACGATGGTGGCGGGGGCGGGCCCGGCGGCCGCCGAGGACAGCTTCGGCTTCGGCTACGCCGACATCACCGGTTCCAAGGCGGGGGCTCCACCGGTGACACGCTGATCACCGACGACATCCTGCCGGACGGGTACGGCATCGAGGCCCACCTCAGCGACGGCCGCATCGCGACCACGCGCGGGCACAGCGCCAACTCCTCCGACGAGACGTCCGGCAACCTCACCGAGAACACCACCTGGCAGATGTGGGTGTGCGTGGTGAAGGGCTCCTTCTCGACGTGCTCCTCGAAGATCGGCGTCAAGGCCTGATCGTGAGCACCTCTACGAAGGCGCGGATCGGCGCGCTCGCCGCGACGCCGGCCGTCGCGACCGCGACCGCGACGGTGGTCGGCGGGGCGGGCACGGCGACGGCCGCCGACAGCTTCGGCTTCGGCTACTCGACGAACTCCTCGGGCGATGCCGTCATCTCGGTCAGGAACAACACCTGGGGCGAGTCGGCGGGGAACGCCACCCGGCAGAAGGACCCCCGTGGCGGTGAGCCGGGCGACGCCCTGAGCGCCTACGACGTCCTCGCGGACGGCTACGGCGTCGAGGCCCACCTCGGCACCGGCCGCGCCGCGGCCACGCCTCCCCCTACGCGGTGACCGTCACGGGCGACCGGCCCGAGGACACCGGGTACATGATGTGGGTGTGCGTGGTGACGGGCGACTTCTCGAAGTGCTCGGAGAAGTACGCGGTCCGCTCCTGACCGCACCCTCGTGCCTGCGGCCCGCCCCGGGCCGCAGGCACGCCCGCCGCCGGACGCCACGGGTCCCTCTCCTGCGGACCGAAACCCGGCGCGCCGGGTCACTCCCGTGGATCTGCGACACTGGGAGGGTTATGCCGAAGCCCGGAGAACTCACATTCGTCGCCCCCCGCGGAGCCAAGAAGCCGCCGCGGCATCTTGCCGATCTTTCGCCTGCCGAGCGGAAGGAGGCTGTCGCCGCGATCGGGGAGAAGCCGTTTCGCGCCAAGCAGCTCTCGCAGCACTACTTCGCGCGGTACGCGCACGACCCGGAGCAGTGGACCGACATCCCCGCGGGCGCGCGCGGGAAGCTGCGGGAGGCGCTGCTTCCGGAGCTGATGACGGTCGTGCGGCATCTGTCGACCGACCAGGACACCACACGCAAGACGCTGTGGCGGCTGTTCGACGGGACGCTCGTCGAGTCGGTCCTGATGCGGTACCCGGACCGGGTGACGATGTGCATCAGCTCGCAGGCCGGGTGCGGGATGAACTGCCCGTTCTGCGCGACCGGACAGGCCGGGCTCGACCGGAATCTGTCCACCGCCGAGATCGTCCACCAGATCGTGGACGGGATGAGGGCGCTCAGGGACGGCGAGATCCCCGGAGGGCCCGCCCGGCTGTCCAACATCGTCTTCATGGGGATGGGCGAGCCGCTCGCCAACTACAACCGGGTCGTCGGCGCCATCCGCCGGCTCACCGATCCGGAGCCGGACGGGCTGGGGCTGTCGCAGCGCGGGATCACCGTGTCGACCGTGGGGCTGGTGCCCGCCATCCACCGGTTCGCCGACGAGGGGTTCAAGTGCCGGCTCGCCATCTCCCTGCACGCGCCGGACGACGAACTGCGCGACACCCTCGTCCCCGTGAACACGCGGTGGAAGGTGCGTGAGGTCCTCGACGCCGGGTGGGAGTACACGGCCAGGTCCGGACGCCGGCTGTCGATCGAGTACGCGCTGATCCGGGACATCAACGACCAGGCGTGGCGCGGTGACCGGCTGGGCCGGCTGCTCAAGGGCAAGCCGGTGCACGTGAACCTGATCCCGCTGAACCCCACTCCGGGGTCCAAGTGGACCGCCTCCCGGCCCGAGGACGAGAAGGCGTTCGTCGAGGCCATCGCCGCCCACGGGGTGCCGGTGACCGTCCGGGACACCCGGGGGCAGGAGATCGACGGCGCGTGCGGGCAGCTGGCGGCCACCGAGCGGTAGACCGCTGAGGGGGGCCGGGGCCAGAGGGCGGTTCGTGGCCACCGGCAGGAGTCGTGAACCGGCCACGGGGTAGTCTGACCCCGTACACATCTTCATATTCCGACAGGGGAGCGCCACAGCGCTGAGAGTGCGGCAAACGGGCCGCAGACCCTCTGAACCTCGCCCAGGTCATTCTGGGTAGGAAGTTCGGTCTTCACTCGAGCTGTTGCGCCCTGCCCGGGATCCGCCGAGGGTCCCGGGCAGGGCCGCGTCTCTTCCTGGTCACTTCCAGGAGGACTTCAGTGCACATCAGAACAGCCGTCGCCGCGGCCGTCGGCCTCGGGCTCGTCACGCTGTCCGCGTGCGGGTCGTCGTCCTCCGACGACGCCGGGTCGGGGGCCGGCTCCAAGACCGTCACGCTCGTCAGCCACGGCTCCTTCACCTACTCCAAGGACGTGCTGAAGGCGTTCGAGAAGGAGTCCGGCTACAAGGTCAAGGTCCTCAAGAGCGGGGACGCGGGCCAGGCCGTCAACCAGGCCATCCTGACCAAGGACAACCCGCAGGGCGACGTCTTCTTCGGCGTCGACAACACCCTGCTGTCCCGCGCGCTCGACAACGGCCTCTTCCAGCCGTACGAGGCCAAGGGGCTCGGCAAGGTCGGTGCCGAGTACCAGCTGGACAAGGCCGAGCACCGGGTCACGCCCGTCGACACCGGTGACATCTGCGTCAACTACGACAAGGCGTACTTCAGCAAGAAGAAGATCGAGCCGCCGCAGACGTTCGACGACCTGGTCAAGCCCGAGTACAAGAACCTCCTCGTCACCGAGAACGCCTCCACCTCCTCGCCGGGCCTCGGGTTCGTCCTCGGCACGGCCGCGAAGTACGGCGACGGGGGGTGGGAGGGCTACTGGAAGAAGCTCAAGGCCAACGGCGTCAAGGTGGTGGACGGCTGGGAGCAGGCGTACTACCAGGAGTTCTCCGGGTCGACGGACGGCAGGAAGGCGGGCGGCGACCGGCCCCTCGTGGTGTCCTACGCCTCCTCCCCGCCCGCCGAGGTCATCTACGCCGAGCCGCGTCCCGAGACCGCGCCCACCGGGGTCGCCACCGGCACCTGCTTCCGGCAGACCGAGTTCGCGGGACTGCTGAGCAACGCGCGCAACGCCGAGGGCGGCAAGGCGCTCATCGACTTCCTGATCTCGAAGAGGTTCCAGGAGGACATGCCGCTCAACATGTTCGTGTACCCGGTCGTCGAGGGCGCCTCCGTGCCCGCCGAGTTCACCGAGTACGGACCGGCCGCGAAGGACCCGGAGACCATGGCGCCGGCGAAGATCGCCGAGAAGCGTGACGAATGGGTCAAGTCATGGACCTCGCTCGTACTGAAGTAGCGAAGGAGCCTCCCGGGCCGACGGCGGCCGAGCCCCGGCGGGAGGCGCGCGGGGGGAGCGCGAGGAGTGGGGGGAGCGCGGCGCGGCTCGGGCTGATGGCCCTGCCCGTCGCGTTCTTCGGACTGTTCTTCGCCTACCCCGTCGCCGCGATCGTCGTCCGGGGGCTGAAGACCGGCGGCAGCTGGGACCTCGGGCGGGTCGGGGAGGTGCTGGGGGACTCCGGGATCCGGCACGTGCTGTGGTTCACCACCTGGCAGGCGCTGGTGTCGACCGCGCTCACCCTGCTGATCGCGCTCCCCGGCGCGTATGTGTTCGCGCGCTTCGACTTCCGGGGCAAGGACGTGCTGCGGGCGGTCGTGACCGTGCCCTTCGTGCTGCCGACCGTGGTCGTCGGCACGGCGTTCCTGGCCCTGGTCGGACGGGGCGGCCTGCTCGACCAGCTGTGGGGCGTACGGCTGGACACCACGGTCTGGGCGATCCTGCTCGCGCACGTCTTCTTCAACTACGCGGTCGTCGTCAGGACCGTGGGCGGTCTGTGGTCGCAGCTGGACCCGCGGCAGGAGGAGGCCGCGCGGATGCTCGGAGCGTCCCCCCTGGCGGCCTGGCGCAGGGTGACGCTCTCGGCGCTCGCGCCCGCCGTGGCCGCCGCCGCGCTGATGGTCTTCCTCTTCACGTTCACCTCCTTCGGGGTGGTGCAGATCCTCGGCGGGCCGACCTTCTCGACGCTCGAAGTGGAGATCTACCGGCAGACCTCGGAGATCTTCGACCTGCCGGCGGCCGCCGTGCTGACGCTGGTGCAGTTCGTCGCCGTGGCGCTGATCCTCGCCGTGCACGCGTGGACCGTACGGCGGCGGGAGAGCGCGCTGCGTCTGGTCGACCCCTCGCTCACGGCCCGGCGGCCCCGCGGGGCAGGGCAGTGGGCGCTGCTCGGCGGGGTGCTCGGCACCGTCGTCGTGCTGATCCTGCTGCCGCTGGGCGTGCTGGTGGCAAGGTCCCTCGACGCGCCCGGATTCGGCTACTACAAGGCCCTGACCAGGGACGACAGCGGGATCTTCCTGGTGGCCCCGATCGAGGCGATCGGCAACTCGCTCCAGTACGCGCTCGCCGCGACCGGAATCGCCCTGCTGGTCGGCGGCCTCGCCGCCGCCGCGCTCACCAGGCGGGCGGGCCGCCTCGTCCGGGGCTTCGACGCGCTGCTCATGCTGCCGCTCGGGGTGTCCGCGGTGACCGTCGGCTTCGGGTTCCTGATCGCGCTGGACGAGCCGCCGCTGGACCTGAGGTCGTCCTGGATCCTGGTGCCGCTGGCCCAGGCCCTCGTGGGCGTTCCGTTCGTCGTACGGATCATGCTGCCCGTGCTGCGGGCGGTGGACGAACGGCTGCGGGAGGCGGCGGCCGTGCTCGGGGCCTCGCCGTGGCGGGTGTGGCGCGAGGTCGACCTGCCGATGGTGCGGCGGGCCCTGCTGATCGCGGCCGGGTTCGCCTTCGCCGTCTCGCTCGGGGAGTTCGGGGCGACCGTGTTCATCGCCCGCGCCGACAACCCCACGCTCCCGGTCGCCGTGGCCCGGCTGCTCGGCCGCCCCGGTGACCTCAACTACGGCCAGGCGATGGCCCTTTCGACGATTCTGATGGTGGTGTGCGCGGTGGCCCTGCTGGTGCTGGAACGTCTGCGCACCGATCGCACGGGGGAGTTCTGATGCTGCTCGGGCTGGAGAAGGCGACCGTACGGTTCGACGGGCGGCCCGTGCTCGACGCGGTCGATCTGGAGGTCGCCGAGCACGAGATCGTGTGCGTGCTCGGGCCCAGCGGCAGCGGCAAGTCGACGCTGCTGCGGGTGGTCGCCGGTCTCCAGCCGCTCGACGGCGGGCGCGTGCTGCTCGCCGGGAACGACCAGGCGGGCGTGCCCGCGCACAAGCGCGGTGTCGGTCTGATGTTCCAGGACCATCAGCTCTTCCCGCAGCGGGACGTGGCGGGCAACGTCGCCTTCGGCCCCCGGATGCATGGCGCGGCCAAGGCCGAACGGGCGGAACGGGTAAAGGAGTTGCTGGAGCTGGTCGGACTGCCCGGAGCGGCCCGGCGGCCGGTCGGGGAGCTGTCCGGCGGCGAGCAGCAGCGCGTCGCGCTGGCCCGGGCCCTCGCCCCGCGCCCCCGGCTGCTGATGCTCGACGAGCCCCTCGGCCAGCTGGACCGGTCGTTGCGTGAACGGCTGGTCGTCGAACTGCGGGAGCTGTTCGCGGAGTTGGGGACGACCGTGCTGGCGGTCACCCATGACCAGGGTGAGGCGTTCGCGCTGGCCGACCGGGTCGTGGTGATGCGGGACGGACGGATCGCCCAGTCCGGGACGCCGCTCGACGTGTGGCAGCGGCCGGCGGACGAGTTCGTGGCCCGGTTCCTCGGCTTCGACAACGTGGTCGAGGCCGCCGTGACCGGGGCGGCCGCCGACACGGCGTGGGGCAAGGTGCCGGTGCCGGAGGGATCGCCGCAGGGGGCGTGCGCGCTGCTCGTGCGTCCCGCGGGGGTGCGCCTGGTCGACGCGGCCGACGGCTTGCCCTGCACGGTCGCCGCGCGCACCTTCCGGGGCACCCATGTCACCGTGCACCTCCAGCCCGAGGGCGCGCCGCGCCTGGAGGCGGCGTGCGCGCTGCGGGACGCGCCGGAGCCCGGGGCCCGGGTGGGTGTGGGCTTCGACGCGGCCGAGATCGTCGTGCTGGGAGCCGGTCCGGCCGCGTAGGTTCGCGAGCCGGGAGTGGCCCCGGACGAGCGTGTGGCCCGTGCCCCTCGCGGAGAGGCGCGGGCCACGGCCCTGACGAGCGGTGATCAGCGTGTGGAGGCCCCACGCCGCCGCATGCTGTAGTACACGGCACCGGCGCCGAGGGCGACCAGGGCCGCCGCGGCACCGGCGATCGGGCCGGTGTTCGAGTCGGCCCCGGTCTCGGCGAGGTTGGAGCCGCCGCCGGTCTCGGTGAGGCTGGAGTCGCCCTCCGGGGAGGGGGCGTTGTTGTCGCTCGACCCGGCGGGGGTGATGCCCTCGGACGCGGACGGCGTGGGGGACGTCCTGGTCTCGGAGGGCTCTTCCTCGTCCCCGTTCTTGCCGTTGCCGTTGCCGTTGCCGTTGCCCTTGCTCTTGCCGTTGCCCTTGTTCTCGCCCTTGTCCTCCGAGGGCTTGCCCCTGCCCTTCGCGTCGGACGGCGGCGCGTCCGCCCCGGTCCCGCAGGACTTGGCGGGGGCGATCAGGTTCGGCTTGATGTCCGCGTCGACGTAGTTCTCCGCCGTGACGTGGATGCGGTACTCGGCCTTGGGCTCCCAGTCCTCCTCGAAGGTGACGGTGACACCGTCGGCGGTGGAGTCCTCGATCGTCCTGCTGCCCACCTGGCGCAGGTCGGCCCCGTTGTTCTCCAGATAGACGGTGACCTCGGCATCGACGCCCAGGGGGTCCACGTCGGTCACGCGGATGACGCCCTTGTCACCGTCGCACTCGGCGACGGCGGAGAAGTCCTTGATGCTGCAGGCCATGGCGTTGCCCGCGGCGCCGAACACCAGCGCGGCGGACGCGAAAGCAACACCGACATAGCGCGAAGTCCGCGCGGTACGGAGAGATATGGACACGTTTGCCCTTCACGGGAAGCACAGGGGAGTGGGGGTGACGGAGGGCCGCCGGACGGGCGGCTTCCCCATGTGCCTCACAGGTTTATAAGCGCGCGATAAGTACTGTCAATCCGAAGAACTGTTTGAGCGGTCCGGTTCGGCCGGTCCCGGCCTCATGCCCCCAGACGCGCCAGCGCGTCCGGGGCCTCCTCGATCGTGTCCACCAGCGCGATCCGGTCCTCCATCGAGCGCCCCCGGGCCAGTGACCGGAGCAACGGCCAGGCCGGCAGCCGCTCCGTCCAGTGAGCGCGGTCGACGAGGACCATGGGGGTCGGTTCGCCGCGCGACTCGTAGTAGTTGGGGGTCGCGTTGTCGAAGACCTCCTGTACGGTCCCGGCGGCGCCGGGCAGGAAGACTATGCCGGCGGTGGAGCGGGCGAGGAGGCCGTCCTCGCGGGTGGCGTTGGCGAAGTACTTGGCGATGTGCGAGGCGAAGGGGTTCGGCGGCTCGTGGCCGTAGAACCAGGTGGGGATGCCGACGGAGGTGCCGCCCCTCGGCCAGTGGGCGCGTACCTCGAACGCGGCGCTCGCCCACGCGGTGACGGAGGGCGTGAACTTCGGTGCCTTCGCCAGGAGTCGCAGGGACTCGGCGAGCATCTCGTCGTCGTACGGGGCCGCGTAGGCGCCCAGGTTCGCGGCCTCCATCGCGCCCGGACCGCCGCCGGTGGCGACGGTGAGACCCGAACGTGCCAGGGTGCGGCCGAGCCGGGCGGCGCCCTCGTACGCCTCCGTGCCGCGCGCCATCGCGTGGCCGCCCATCACGCCCACCACCCGGGCGCCGGTCAGGAGTTCGTCGAGGGCGTCCGAGACGGAGTCGTCGTGGACGGCGCGCAGCAGGGAGGCGTAGACGTCCCGGTCCGCCTTGGTGCGCTGGAACCAGGCGTACGCGAGGGCGTCGGGCGTGGCCTCGTAGCCGTCGTCCGCCAGGGAGGCGAACAACTCGTCGGGGGAGTAGAGCAGGCCGCGGTACGGGTCGAACGGCAGGCCGGGGACGGGCGGGAAGACCAGGGCACCGTCCGTGCGGACCTTCGCCGCGGCCTCCGCGCGCATCGGGCAGCCGAGGAAGACGGCTCCGGCCGTGCCGGTGTGGAGCAGCTCCCGCGTACGGTCCGTCAGGTCGACGGCCTGGACGCGGAATCCGGAGAGGGTGCCACGTGCCGAGACGATCGCGTCGAACTCCTCGATCGTCTCGATCTCGTGGTCGTCGTGGTGGGCCGCATGGGCGGGCATCGTCTGCACGCGCCCATGCTAGGCCGCCGCGCCGGGGCGGGCCCGGGCCTGTGGACAGGGGCGCGGCCGTCCGGGACGGTGGCGAGGCGTGGTCAGCCCTCGATCGCCGCCGGGTCCATCCAGACGACCTCCCAGGTGTGGCCGTCGAGGTCGTCGAAGGCGCGGCCGTACATGAAGTCCATCTCCTGGACCTTCTCCGACACGGTGCCGCCGGCGGCGGCCGCCTTCTCGACCAGCTCGTCCACCTTCTCGCGGCTCTCGGCGCTCAGACAGAGCATCACCTCGCTGGTGCGGGTGGCGTCCGCGATCTCCTTCTTGGTGAAGGACGAGTAGAACGGCTTGGTGAGCAGCATCGCCACGATCGTGTCGCTGATCACGACGGAGGCCGCGTTCTCGTCGCTGAACTGGGGGTTGAGCGTGTACCCCAGCTCCGTGAAGAACTTCTTCGAGACGTCGAGGTCGTTCACGGGCAGGTTGATGAAGATCATCTGCTGGTACATGGCGCGTTCTCTTCCGTTCCGTCGTGTCGGTCCGTTCGCAGGGGTAGACCGGGGGCCCCCGCGGAATTCATCGGCGCGCGGAGACTTTTCTCGTACGAGTTTTCAGGCGGCCAGCGGGAGCGCGGCCAGCTGGGCGACCGTCCAGGTCAGGGGGCCGAACACGGCGAGCAGGGCTCCCGCGCGGAGCAGGGCCGCCTGCCGGGGCAGGGCGCTCGGCGCCCCCAGCCGGACCAGGGCTGCCGTGGTGTCCGCGTGCGCCCTCCGGGCCTCCACGGCGGCCGTCGCGAGGGTGAGCACGGCACAGCCGGCCACCACGAGCGCGCCCAGCGTGGTGAGCGGTCCGACCGCTGGGGGCACGCCGGAGGACAGCGTCACCATGGCGTACGCCCCGGATGCCACCGCGCACACCACTCCGAGCGGACGCCCGATGCGGCGCGCCTCTTCCTGGAGCACGCGCCCGGACAGGAGGCGCAGTGCGCCGGGGCGGACGGACTGGAGGAGGCGCCCGGTGAGATGGGTGAGCCCGGGCCCGGTGAGGACCAGCCCCACGGCGGTGAGCAGCCAGCCCCCGAGCACACCGGCGGGGCTGTCCGCGAAGCCGCCGGGCAGGGAGAGGCCGGAGCCGTCGCCGGACCGCCCCGCGTACGTCTCGACGGCGAGGCCGACGGCGAGCACGGTGACGCCCCAGGGGAGGCCGCCGGGGGCGGGGCGCGGGGCGGTCGGTTCGGCCGGTCGGTGGGGGGCCGCGGGCGCGTCCTCCGCGTCGCCGGGCTCCTCCTCGTACCGGGTGGCGCCCGCCGGGGAGGCGGCGCGCCGGCCGATGGCGAAGGTGTCGTACGCCATGAAACGCGTCCGGAGGCCGGAGGGGCGGGCGCCGGTGTGCGCCGGGCGCAGGACGAGGGCGGTCGCGACGGACGCGGCGGCCGGTACCAGGGCGAGGAGGGTGAGGGCAGCCGGGAGGGGCAGCGGGTGCCCGGCGGCGAGGACGTCGGCGGCGGCGCCGTCGAAGGGCATGCCGGTGAGGTCGCCGCGCAGGTGGAGGAAGACCAGCAGGGCGAGGAGCGAGCCGAGCACGGTGGACAGGGCCGTGGTGACCGCCGAGACGGCCATCAGCCGGCCCGGGCCGAGGCCGATCGCGGACAGCCCCGGGCGGGGCCGGGTGCCGGGGTCGGTGCGGGCCACCGTCACGGCGAAGTACACGGTCGCCGCGGCGGGGGCGAGGCACCAGGCCAGCCTCAGCACCGAACCGGCCGGGGCGTGCGGGTGGGTCATGGCGTGCCCGAGGGCGCAGAGCAGCAGAAATCCCGTACCGCCGGCGGCCGCGGCGACCAGGAGCCGACGGAGCTGGACGACGGGGTGGGCCCGGCGGGCTAGGCGGAGAGCGAGCACGCGGCCCGGCCTTCCCCGTCGGCCGAGGCCCGCTCCTCCGCGTCCGGACCACCTGGCGGGTCCCCTTCGGCCGAGACCCCGCCTGCCCGCCGTCCGCCGGCCTCGCCCGCCCGCTGTCCGATGGCCTCGCGCGCTTGTCGGGTGACGGCTTCGCTTCCCTGTCGGGCCGCTGTTTCGTCCGCTTGCCGGGCCACGGCTTCGCCGGCCGGTCGGGTTGTGGCTTCGCCCGCTTGTCGGCTGCTGGCCTCGCGCGCTTGTCGGGTGACGGCTTCGCTTCCCTGTCGGGCCGCTGTTTCGTCCGCTTGCCGGGCCACGGCTTCGCCGGCCGGTCGGGTCATGGCCTCGCCCGCTTGTCGGCTGTCGGCCTTGCCCGCCTGCCGTCCGTCGGCCTCGCGTGCTTGTCGGGTGACGGGCTCGCTTCCCTGTCGGGCCGTGGCCGTGCCTGTCTGTGGAGTCCCCGTCACCCCTCCCTCCTGGGCCGCTGCCTCGCCTGCCCCCTCGGCGGCGGGCCGGTTGCTCCCCTCGGCGGAGTGGGCTGTCCGTCGGGTGGGGCGGCGGTGGCTGTCCTCGGCCTTCGGGGTCGGGGGCAGGTGGACGGTGTTCACCCGGCGGCCGTCCAGCAGGGTCAGCGTGCGGTCCGCGAGGGAGGCCGTCTCGGGGTCGTGGGTGGCCAGGACGACCGTGATGTCGTGCGAGCGGGCGGCCGTGGTGAGGGTGCGCAGGACGTGGCCGTGTTCGGCGCGGTGCAGCGCGGCGGTCGGCTCGTCCGCGAAGAGCACCGTGGGGCCGGAGACCAGGGCCCGGGCCACGACCACCCGCTGACGCTCGGACTGGAGGAGCGCGTGCGGCCGCTTGCGGGCCGCGTCGCGGATGTCGAGGCGCTCCAGCCACTCCAGGGCGGCGGCCTTGGCGGCCCGGCGGCCGGTGCCGCGCAGCATCAGCGGCAGGGCGGTGTTCTCCCAGGCGTTCAGCTCGGGGACCAGGACCGGCTCGGGGTCGATCCAGGCGAAGCGGTCCAGACGCAGCCGCTCCCGGGCGAGCGGACCCATGGTGTGCACGGGGACGCTGTTGAACCAGACCTCCCCGCGCTGCACCCGCAGCTGGCCGGACAGGCACCGCAGGAGCGTGGTCTTCCCGCTGCCGCGCGGGCCGGTGACGGCGAGGATCTCGCCCTCCCGGACACCCAGCGACACGCCTTGCAGGGCGGGCGAGCCGTCGTGCGCGTGGGTCAGACCACGTGCCCAGAGCACGTCGTTGTCCGGCGGGGCCACCATGGGCGTACACCTCGGTTCGGATCAGGATTGCCGGGGGAGCCCCCCGTCCGGGGAACGAAGGCAGGGCCGATCGGTTACAGGGGCACGCTAGGGAGTCGGGGCGGCACAGGCCGGACAGCACACGGCCCGGGACACCCCCATCTCACTCGTACGGGGGTGTCCCGGGCCGTTCGGCGGGCGCGTGACGCCGGTGGGCCGTGCGCCCGTCGGCGCCGGCCCGCCGGGGGCCTACAGCAGCGTCCACGCCTCCGTGAGCGTCGCGCGCAGGATCTGCTCGATCTCGTCGAAGGTCGACTGGTCGGAGATCAGCGGCGGGGCGAGCTGGACGACCGGGTCGCCCCGGTCGTCGGCGCGGCAGTACAGACCGTTCTCGAACAGCTTCTTCGACAGGAAGCCGTAGAGGATCCGCTCGGTCTCGGCCTCGTCGAAGCTCTCCTTCGTCGCCTTGTCCTTGACCAGCTCGATCCCGTAGAAGAAGCCGTTGCCGCGGACGTCGCCGACGATCGGCAGGTCGTGGAGCTTCTCCAGCGTGGAGCGGAACGCCCCCTCGTTGTCGAGGACGTGCTGGTTGAGGCCCTCGCGCTCGAACAGGTCGAGGTTGGCGACGCCGACGGCCGCGGAGACCGGGTGGCCGCCGAAGGTGTAGCCGTGCAGGAAGGTGTTGTCACCCTTGTAGAAGGGCTCGGCTATGCGGTCCGAGACGACACAGGCGCCGATCGGCGAGTAGCCCGAGGTCATGCCCTTGGCGCAGGTGATCATGTCCGGGACGTAGCCGAACTTGTCGCAGGCGAACATCGTGCCGAGCCGGCCGAAGGCGCAGATGACCTCGTCCGACACCAGCAGCACGTCGTACTGGTCGCAGATCTCGCGGACCCGCTGGAAGTAGCCGGGCGGCGGCGGGAAACAGCCGCCCGCGTTCTGCACCGGCTCCAGGAAGACGGCCGCGACCGTCTCGGGGCCCTCGAAGAGGATCTGCTGCTCGATCTGGTCGGCGGCCCAGCGGCCGAAGGCCTCGGGGTCGTCGCCGAAGATCGGGGCGCGGTAGATGTTGGTGTTGGGGACCTTGTGCGCGCCCGGCACCAGCGGCTCGAAGGGGGCCTTCAGGGCCGGCAGGCCGGTGATGGACAGGGCGCCCTGCGGGGTGCCGTGGTAGGCGACCGCGCGGGAGATGACCTTGTACTTGGTCGGCTTGCCCTGGAGCTTGAAGTACTGCTTGGCGAGCTTCCAGGCGGTCTCGACCGCCTCGCCGCCGCCGGTGGTGAAGAAGACCTTGTTCAGGTCGCCGGGGGCGTAGGAGGCGATGCGTTCCGCCAGCTCGACGGCCTTCGGGTGGGCGTAGGACCACACCGGGAAGAACGCCAGCTCCTGCGCCTGCTTGAACGCGGTCTCCGCCAGCTCGGTGCGGCCGTGGCCCGCCTGGACGACGAAGAGACCGGCGAGACCGTCGAGGTAGCGCCTGCCCTTGTCGTCGTAGATGTACGTGCCCTCGCCCCGGACGATGGTGGGTACCGGGGCGTTCTCGTACGAGGACATGCGGGTGAAGTGCATCCACAGGTGGTCGTACGCGGTCTGGCTGAGATCCTTGGGGCTCACGGGTATCGCGTCCTCACGGTTATCGGGTTCCCCACATATAGGTCTGCTTCTTGAGCTTGAGGTAGACGAAGCTCTCGGTGGAACGGACGCCGGGCAGTGTCCGGATGCGCTTGTTGATGACCTCCAGGAGGTGGTCGTCGTCCTCGCAGACGACTTCCGCCATCAGGTCGAAGGAGCCGGCGGTGATCACGATGTACTCGACCTCCGGCATGGCCGTCAGCGCGTCCGCCACGGGGTCCAGGTCGCCGTCGACGTTGATGCCGAGCATCGCCTGCCGCCGGAAGCCCACGGTGAGCGGGTCCGTGACGGCGACGATCTGCATCACGCCCTGGTCGAGCAGCTTCTGGACGCGCTGGCGCACGGCCGCCTCGGACAGGCCGACGGCCTTGCCGATCGCGGCGTACGGCCGTCTGCCGTCCTCCTGCAGCTGTTCGACGATGGCGAGGGAGACGGCGTCCAGTTGCGGAGTGCCGTTCCTGGGCTCCCTGGAGTCCTTCTGGTCTGAGCTTCGACTGGCCACGGGGTCACTGTGCACGACGTCTCGACAGTTCCGCAAGGCTGGATCGATGAAATTCGTTGTTTACGGGGTCGTAGCTTGCGGATTTCGCAGCAGGCGGCGGGTTGGGGGTGTTGAAAACGTGGGTCAGCCGATTAGGGTGGTGTCTCAAGGAATGGACACCCACATCT
This sequence comes from Streptomyces sp. VNUA24, assembly GCF_029167005.1. NCBI lineage: Bacteria > Bacillati > Actinomycetota > Actinomycetes > Kitasatosporales > Streptomycetaceae > Streptomyces > Streptomyces sp. VNUA24. The sequence goes on along the minus strand of NZ_CP119143.1, from coordinate 3,667,350 downwards.
GGAGGGCCCGGCAGTGAGCACCGAGCTGCGTCGTCTGCGTAACTACATCGACGGGGAATTCCGTGACGCCGTCGACGGACGGACCACCGAGGTGGTCAACCCCGCGACGGGCGAGGCCTACGCGACCGCGCCCCTGTCCGGCCAGGCCGATGTCGACGCGGCGATGGCCGCCGCCGAGGCCGCGTTCCCGGCCTGGCGCGACACCACCCCGGCCGAGCGCCAGAAGGCCCTGCTGAAGATCGCCGACGCGTTCGAGGAGCGGGCCGAGGAACTCATCGCGACGGAGGTCGAGAACACGGGCAAGCCGATCGGGCTGACCCGCTCCGAGGAGATCCCGCCGATGGTGGACCAGATCCGGTTCTTCGCGGGCGCCGCGCGGATGCTGGAAGGCCGGTCGGCCGGCGAGTACATGGAGGGGATGACCTCGATCGTCCGCCGTGAGCCGGTCGGCGTCTGCGCCCAGGTCGCGCCGTGGAACTACCCGATGATGATGGCGGTGTGGAAGTTCGCGCCGGCGATCGCCGCCGGCAACACGGTCGTGCTGAAGCCGTCGGACACCACGCCGGCCTCGACCGTCCTCATGGCGGAGATCATCGGGGCGATCCTGCCGAAGGGCGTCTTCAACGTGATCACGGGTGACCGTGACACCGGGCGCCTGATGGTCGAGCACCCGGTCCCGGCGATGGCGTCCATCACCGGGTCCGTGCGGGCGGGCATGTCCGTCGCCGAGTCCGCCGCCAAGGACGTCAAGCGCGTCCACCTGGAGCTGGGCGGCAAGGCACCGGTCGTCGTCTTCTCCGACACCGACATCGCCAAGGCCGTCGAGGACATCTCCGTGGCCGGCTTCTTCAACGCCGGGCAGGACTGTACGGCCGCCACCCGCGTGCTGGTGCAGGAGTCGATCCACGACGAGTTCGTGGCCGCGCTGGCGAAGGCCGCCGCCGAGACGAAGACCGGGCAGCCGGACGACGAGGACGTGCTGTTCGGCCCGCTCAACAACCCCAACCAGCTCAAGCAGGTCTCCGGTTTCATCGAGCGGCTGCCGGCCCACGCCAAGGTCGAGGCCGGCGGTCAGCGGGTCGGCGACAAGGGGTACTTCTACGCGCCGACCGTCGTCTCCGGGCTCCGGCAGGACGACGAGATCATCCAGAACGAGGTCTTCGGACCGGTCATCACGGTGCAGTCGTTCTCGGACGAGGCGCAGGCCGTGACCTGGGCGAACGGCGTCGAGTACGCGCTGGCGTCGTCGGTGTGGACGAAGGACCACGCGCGCGCGATGCGGATGTCCAAGGCGCTGGACTTCGGCTGCGTGTGGATCAACACGCACATCCCGCTGGTCGCGGAGATGCCGCACGGCGGGTTCAAGAAGTCCGGGTACGGCAAGGACCTCTCGGGCTACGGGTTCGACGACTACACGCGGATCAAGCACGTCATGACGTCGCTGGGCTGAGGTCGCCGGGCTGACGTCGCTGGGCTGAGGTCGCTGGGCTGACGTCGCCGGGCCGAGGCTCCGGCCGCCGGGCCGCGCGTACGACGCGCGGCCCGGCGGGCCGTTTGCCCTGATGCCGGGGGAGTCCGGTGCCGGGGGAGTCCGGCGTAGCCCGGGACGGCCGTCCGTATCGGCGCCGACTCCGGTCACGGGGGCGACTCGCGGCGGTCGGCGCCGGGTGCGGTCGCCGCGAGCGCCCGCCTTCGGCCCTCGGCCGAGGGCCTCACGCCGTTGCCCTCGGCGACGACTCCCTGAGTCTCCCGACAACTCCCTGAGCTTCCACGGTGATGTTCCGCGTGCCCGACTCGCCGTCGCGTGGTCCGGCACGTCCGCCCGAGGCCGGGAGTTCGCGCGATCGTGAAGGGAATTGTGCGGCTTGAGGGTCCTTCCGCCGTATCCGCGCCCATACTCGGGTGCGCGGCCGGCGAAAATGATGCCGACGTCCCATTTCGGTCACCGCGAGGCCGGCGGAGCCGCGCGCAATGCGTGACGATGATGTGGAGATCGTGCGACCGTCCGTCGTGCGGTGGCGTTTTATCGGCCTTTCGACGCCGATTCGGACGCGACGGATCGACTGCCGAAGGGTTGCGGCGTATTCCGTCGTGCCGTAGTTACGTGAACCATGAACCTGTTCACCCGTGCTGCGTCCCTGCGCCGCCCGGCATCCCCCACGGCCTCGCAACTCCCCCACGAGTCGCGGGCATTCCCTTCCACCGGCCCGTCCGACCCCGGCCTGGCCATGCTGACCGGCGAATGGATGATCGACGCGGCGCACAGCCGTATCGGCTTCTCCGTCCGGCACGCCCTGGTGACGACCGTGCGCGGGGCGTTCACCGAATACCAGAGCCGGCTCTACTTCGACGGTCGTGATCCGGCGCGTTCACGGGCCGAGATCATTCTGTCCACCGCCTCCGTCGACACCGGAGTGCAACAACGCGACGCCCATCTCACGGGCCGCGACTTCCTGGACGCGGCGGCTTATCCGCGCATGCGTTTCGTGAGTACCGCGGTCCGTCCGGTGGGCAACGATGTCTACCGCATGGCCGGAGAACTCACGATCAAGAATGTCACCCGTCCCGTGGATCTCGAACTCACCTATATAGGGCACGTGCTGGACCCGTTCGGATATGAGCGGGTCGGTTTCGACGGGACGACCACCATCAACCGGTCCGAATGGGGCCTCACGTACAACCAGCGGCTGGCGGAGGGCGGAGCCATGGTGAGCGAGAAGGTGCGCCTGCAGTTCGACCTCGCCGTGATCCGCTCGATCCCCGGCGGCTGACGCCCGGTCGTGTTCCCGAGGGGCCCGGCAGTCACTGCCGGGCCCCCGCTTTTGAACACGTTCAAGGAGGGGCGTACGCTCCCCGGCATGAGCGACAGAGCCGCCCTGTTGAAGGGCATCCGTGCGTGGCTGGTCTTCTTCGTCGTCTGTCTGGTGCTGAGCGGCGCCACCGCGTTCCCGTTGGTCCACGAGCTGCGGTGGACGGAGGAGTTGCTGCGTTCGCTGTCCGTCGGGGACCGGCTGCCGGCACTCATGGAATGGATCGAGCGCGTACGGGCGGGACTCGACGAGGCCGACGCCGCGTACCCGTTCCTCCTGTACGGCACCGACTGGCTGGCCTTCGCGCACCTGGTGATCGCGGTGGCCTTCTACGGCCCCTACCGCGACCCGGTCCGCAACGTCTGGGTCGTCGAGTTCGGCATGATCGCCTGCGCGGGGATCGTCCCGCTGGCCCTGATCTGCGGGCCGATCCGGGGCATCCCCTTCTGGTGGACGGTGATCGACATGTCGTTCGGCGTGTTCGGGGTGATCCCGCTGTACGTCGTCCGGCAGCGGATCAAGCGGCTGGAGGCGCTCACCGGCGGCTGGGACGGCCGCGGGGCGGCAGACACGGAAGTTGGCGGGGCGGCAGGCACGGACGTTGGCGGTGGGGCGACGGCAGTCCCGGCCGCCTTCAGACCGTCTCCGTAGGGACCCCTGTCTCCGCCCGTGCAGGCCCGGCCCCGGCGGGGTGCGCAGGCGGGGGACCGTGGCAGGCCCTCGACGAGCGCGAGCAGGTCGGGGGCCGGCTGCCGCTCGTCCACCCCCTCGTCGGCCGGGCCCTGCACGGTCACGCCGACGTCGACGGCGTCGTGCGGGAGACCGCGCCGCGCGGTCGGCGGCCTCGGCACCCCGCGCGATCCGCACAGCTTCCGCTGCCGGCTGATCGCGATGGCGATGGCGATGGCGATCGGGATGGCGACGCGGCAGACACGGGACCGCGCGCCGCCGCACCACCGACCGGCTCGGACGCCCCCGACGCCCGTCGCGCCACCGAAGCGCTCGACGCCCTCCGACCGCCGCGCCCCCCCCGCTACGGCCTGGTCCGCGACGGGGGCGAGGTCTCGGCCCCCGTACCGCAGTGCGTCAGATGCCGCCGCAGCGCGCACAGCGCGTCCACCCTGTTGGTGGTGATCGAGTCGACGCCCAGCTCCATCAGGCGGCGCATCGAGCGCCGGGTGTCCGGGGTCCAGACCGACAGCAGGTGGCCGTCCCGGTGGACGCGGTCCACCAGGGCGCCGGTGACGAGACCGAAGCGGTAGTTGAGCCACCGGGGGCGGATCGCGTCGAGGAGGGCGGGGCGGGGTGGGGCGAGGGTCTTCCAGGTGAGGGCCAGCTCGGCGGTCGGGGCGGCGGCCCGGACCGCCAGCAGGGTGGGCGGGTCGGCGCTGTAGTAGACCCGCTCCTCGGCCCGGTGCTCCCGGACGACGTCCAGGACCCGGCGCACCGCCCGCCGGTTCACCGCGCCCGGCAGGTCCACCATCACCCGGCTGTCCCCGGTGGCGAGCAGCGCGTCGGCCAGCGTCGGCACCCCGCCGGCCGTCAGCCCGCTCAGTTCCGCGGCGGAGAGGGCGGACAGCGGCCGTTCCACCTTCCACAGCCGGTCCAGCGTGGAGTCGTGGAGCAGGACGGGCACGCCGTCGCGGGTCGTGCGGACGTCGAACTCGACGGCGTCCGCACCCAGTCCGAGTCCGGCCCGCAGGGAGTCGAGCGTGTTCTCACGGTGGCGGTAGGGGGCGCCGCGGTGGGCGACGGCTGTCACGGTGCGCATGGGGGTGATGGTGGTCCCGATCGGGTCAGGGGGTCAGCCAGGCCGAGGTGTAGGTGTCGATCTCGGCGGACAGCCGGGCCTTGCCGGGCGCGTCGAGGAAGGACGCCTCCACGGCGTTCCTCGCGAGCGCGGCGAGTCCCCGCTCGTCGAGGTCCAGCAGGCGGGCGGCCACCGCGTACTCGGTGTTGAGGTCGGTGCCGAACATCGGCGGGTCGTCGGAGTTGATGGTGACCTGCACCCCGGCGCGCACGAACTCCTTGACGGGGTGTTCGTCCAGGGTGCGGACCGCGCGCGTGGCGATGTTCGAGGTCGGGCAGACCTCCAGGGCGATCCGGTGCTCGGCGAGGTGGGCGAGCAGCTTCGGATCGGCCGCCGCGCTGGTGCCGTGCCCGATGCGTTCCGCGCGGAGCTCGATCAGCGCGTCCCAGATGGTCTCGGGGCCGGTCGTCTCGCCGGCGTGCGGCACGGAGTGCAGGCCGGCCGCGATCGCCCGGTCGAAGTACGGCTTGAACTGCGGTCGCGGTACGCCGATCTCGGGCCCGCCGAGCCCGAACGACACCAGCCCCTCGGGGCGCACCCGGTCCTCGGTCGCGAGCCGTGCCGTCTCCTCGGCGGCTTCGAGCCCGGCCTCGCCGGGGATGTCGAAGCACCACCGCAGTACGGTCCCGAACTCGGCCTCCGCCGCCTTGCGCGCGTCCTCGATCGCCGCCATGAAGGCCAGCTCGTCGATCCCGCGCCGCGTGGAGGAGAACGGTGTGATGGTCAGCTCGGCGTACCGGACCTGTTGCCGGGCGAGGTCCCGCGCCACCTCGAACGTCAGCAGCCGGACGTCCTCCGGGGTGCGGATGAGGTCGACGACGGAGAGGTACACCTGGATGAAGTGCGCGAAGTCCGTGAACGAGAAGTAGTCCGCGAGCGCCTCGGGGTCCGTCGGCACCTTGGAGTCGGGGTGGCGGGCGGCCAGTTCCGAGACGATACGGGGGGAGGCGGAGCCGACGTGGTGCACGTGCAGTTCGGCCTTGGGCAGACCGGCGATGAAGGCGGTCAGGTCGCGGCTGCGGGAAGCGCCGGGAACGGCGGGGTTCACGGGCACGCCCTGGGCGGTGCGGTGGTCGGTCAAGGTTCCTCCCCGGAACGGCGTCCGCCCCGGGCCGTGGGTCTGCGCCGGGGGACGCGGGTGATCGGCTGATCGATGACTCGGGATCATCGTAGGCGGCGATTCCCCACGCTGACCCCGGGCTTTAGCATGACCGAACGTACAGCCGATCGCGTGCGAGGGAGAAGCGACGCGGATCGGCGCGAACGTGACACCAGGGGGAACCGCTCATGCCGTCCGACGAGGCACCGATCCCGAAGACACCGGCCGACGCGCAGCCGGACCCGTGGGCGCCCCCACCGGACCACCTTCCGGCGCCTCCACCGGACCGCCTTCCGGCGCCTCCACCGGACCGCCTTCCGGCGCCTCCGCAGGACCGCCTTCCGGCGCCCCCACCGGACCACCTTCCGGCATCGCCACAGGACCGGATTCCGGCGCCTCCACCGGACCGCCTTCCGGCGCCCCCACCGGACCACCTTCCGGCATCGCCACAGGACCGGATTCCGGAATCGCCACCGGATCGGACCGAGGACGCGAGGCCGACGCCGACGCCGGCGCCCGCGGTCGTGCTGGACAAGCCGGACACGAGGCCCGCGCCCGCCACGCGTCCCGTGTCTCCTCCGGCCCAGGTGCACGACGGGATGACGGTGGCGTCCGCGCCCGGCGCGCAGCCGGGCGGCATCGGTCCGCAGGCCGGTACCGGTGCCGGTGGGCCGACGCCCGCCGGGGTTCCCGCGGCGCCGGCGCCCTCGGCGGGTCCGGGCCCGTTCGCGCCACCGGGCGGGCCGTGGGCCGCCCCGTCCCCCGACCCGTTCGCCCCGCCCGCGCCCCCCATGCCCTACCCGCCGCTCGCGGCGGGCGTGCCCTACGCCCCCGTACCGCCCCCGCCGCTCGCTCCGGACGGGCCCGGGCAGCTCCCGTACGGCCATCCGCAGTACCCGGCGGCGTACCCGGGCGGCCACACCCACCCCGGGTTCGGCCATCCGGCTCCCGGCGCGGGCTACCCGTGGCCCGTGATGGCGCCCCCGCCGAGCAACGGGATGGGCATCGCGGCGATGGTGCTCGGTATCTGCGCCGCCGCGCTGTTCTGTCTGTGGCCGCTGGCGATCCTGCTCGGGATCATGGCCGTGATCTTCGGGTCCATCGGCCGGGTCAAGGCCCGCAGGGGTGAGGCGACGAACCCCGGGCACGCCCTCGCCGGGATCATCTGCGGAGTGGTCGGCATCCTGCTCGGCATCGGCATCATCGTCCTGCTCGTCGTGGCTCCCGGCGGCGACTTCGACCCGGGCCCCGCCCCGGTCGACGACGGCTACTCCACGTCGCTCTCCCAGGCACAGCCGACCTGAACGCGGCCGGCCGCCGCCCCGGGCACCCCCTCCACCGTCGGCGGTGACCTCGCACCACCCGCACCAGGACGCCGTCACGCGCCCGCGCCCCGCACCCGCCCGGCGCGGGGCCCGGCAGCGCTCAGACGTCGGCCCCGCTCAGCAGGCGCTCACGGGCCGCCATCAGTGCGAAGCCCAACAGATTGGGGCCCCGCCACCGCGCGGGGTCCATGGCGCGTTCGTCGTCCGCCGCGAGGCCGATGCCCCAGACACGGTCCAGGGGGCTGGCCTCGACGAGGACGCGGTTGCCCGTGCCGAGCAGGAACGCCTGCAGTTCGGGGTGGGCGGCGAACTTGTGGAAGCTGCCCTCGGCGACGATCGCGAAGCGCTCCTGCTCCCACAGCGCCTCGTCGAAGCCCCGTACGAGCCGCCCGATCTTCTTGGCCTGCGCGGGGCCCGCCGCCGCCACGGCCCTGCGCTCGGCCTCCGCGTCCCCGAACAGCCGGGCCTTCGACGCCATCATCCAGTGCTCGGCCGTCGCGTACTCCACCCCGTCCACCGTGAACGGCGAGGGCCACCACTGACTCAGACAGCTCGCGCCGACCCGGCCGTCGGGCCGTGGCCGGTGCCCCCAGAAGTGCAGGTACCTGATCCTCGCCCCCGCGCGGACCGCTTCCTTCAGCGTGTCCCAGGAATCGATCTTCTCCATGGCGTCGAGTCTGGCAGCCGCCACTGACATTCCGTCCTCGATTTTCCGTGCTGACTCGACACCTGGTCGACAGATTCCGTCGCGTAACCAAAAGGCAACAACGGAATCCCTTGTTGGTGCCGCATGGCTCTGTCAGGATCGGCACTCAAATCGAGCTGGAGCTACGCCACCCACCCCCGTGGACAGAGGGGGCACAGGCGGAGGAGAGCGACATGCAGAAACCGGGCACCGCGACCCCGGACCGGTTCCCCGCACAGGACCGCTTCGCGGTCGGCGCGCAGTACGTCGCCGGCCGCCTGACGAAGGGCACATCGGGCCACACCCAGGCGGTCGTCGACCCCGCGACCGGCGACGAGATCCTCACCTACGAGGCGGCGGGCACCCACGACGTGGACGCGGCCGTGGCCGCCGCCCGTGCCGCCTTTCCGGGCTGGGCCGCCACCACGCCCGGGGAACGCTCGGACGCGCTGCACCGCTTCGCCGCGGTGGTGGCCGACCGGGCGGAGGAGTTCGCGCGGGCCGAGTCCCTGCAGTGCGGGAAGCCGCTCAAGCTGACGCGTGAGTTCGACGTGCCCGGCACCATCGACAACATCGCGTTCTTCGCGGGCGCCGCCCGGCACCTCCAGGGCCAGTCGGCCGGCGAGTACTCGGGCGACCACACCTCGTACGTACGCCGTGAGCCCATCGGGGTGGTGGGTTCCATCGCACCGTGGAACTATCCCCTCCAGATGGCCGCCTGGAAGATCCTCCCGGCGGTCGCGGCGGGCAACACGATCGTCCTCAAGCCCGCCGAGACCACCCCGCTCACCTCCCTGCTGTTCGCGCAGGCCGCCACGGACGCCGGCATCCCCGACGGTGTGATCAACATCGTCTGCGGGACCGGCAGGGAGGCCGGGGAGCACCTCGTCGGCCACCCCGACGTGGTCATGACCTCCTTCACCGGGTCCACGGCCGTCGGCAGGCGCGTCGCCGAGATCGCCACGGCCACCGTCAAGCGGCTGCACCTGGAACTGGGCGGCAAGGCCCCGTTCGTCGTCTTCGACGACGCCGACCTGGAGGCCGCCGCCAACGGCGCGGTCGCGGGCGCCCTCATCAACACCGGGCAGGACTGCACGGCCGCCACGCGCGCGTACGTGCAGCGGCCGCTGTACGAGACGTTCGTGGAGCGGACCGCCGCGCTCATGGAGACCGTCCGGCTCGGTGACCCGTTCGCCCCGGGGACCGATCTCGGGCCGCTGGTCTCGCACGTCCAGCGGGACCGGGTGGCCGCCTTCGTCGAGCGGGCGCGCGGGTACGCGCGCGTGGTCACCGGGGGCGAGGCGCCCGGGGGAGAGCTGGAGAGTGGCGCGTACTATCGGCCCACGCTCGTGGTCGACGCCGCCCAGGACAGCGAGATCGTCCAGTCCGAGGTCTTCGGACCGGTGCTCGTGGTCCTGCCCTTCGACAGCGACGACGAGGGCATCCGGCTCGCGAACGACACCCCGTACGGCCTCGCCGCCTCCGCCTGGAGCCGGGACGTGTACCGGGCCGGCCGCGCGACCCGGGAGATCAGGGCCGGGTGCGTGTGGGTCAACGACCACATCCCGATCATCAGCGAGATGCCGCACGGCGGCTACAAGGCATCCGGCTTCGGCAAGGACATGTCCGCGTACTCGTTCGAGGAGTACACCCAGCTCAAGCACGTCATGTTCGACAATACGGCGATCGCCAGGAAGGACTGGCACCGCACGATCTTCGGGGACCGCTAGCCGATCTCAGGCCGCCCGACCCGCGGCCGCCCACCTTCCCGAAAGGGCATCAGCGCATGGAGCAGTACGAGCCCGACCGCCTGTCGCCGGCCCAAGTGGCCGCCATGCGGCGCAGCTTCCGAAGCGGCCGGGCCGCCATGACCCGGCGGTCCCTGCTGCGTGCCTCCGCGGGCGGCGCGCTCGCGGTCGGCGGTCTCGGGGCGCTGAGCGCCTGCGGTATCCCCGCGGCCGGCAACACTCAGGGCGGGGTCTCCGCGGAGGACCACTCGGCGAAGGAGAAGACCGTCAACTTCTCCAACTGGACCGAGTACATCGACGTGGACGACAGCGAGAAGCGCCACCCCACGCTCGACCAGTTCAAGAAGCAGACCGGCATATCGGTCAAGTACACCGAGGACATCAACGACAACGTCGAGTTCTTCGGCAAGATCAAGCCGCAGCTGGCCGCGGGCCAGGACACCGGGCGGGACATCATCGTCCTCACCGACTGGCTGGCCGCCCGGCTCATCCGCCTCGGATGGGTACAGAAACTGGATGCCTCCAACCTGCCGCACGCCTACGCCAACCTGTCCGCGCAGTTCCGCGACCCGGACTGGGATCCGGGGCGGGCCCACTCCTACGTCTGGCAGGGCATCTCGACCGTCATCGCCTACAACAAGAAGGCCCTCGACGGCCAGGAGGTGAAGTCGATCTCCGACCTGCTCGACAACGACAAGCTCAAGGGCCGGGTCGGCTTCCTGTCGGAGATGCGCGACAGCGTCGGCATGACCCTGCTCGACATGGGCAAGGACCCGGCGAACTTCACCGCCGACGACTACGACGCGGCGATCGCGCGGCTCCAGAAGGCCGTCGACAAGGGACAGATCCGCCGCTTCACGGGCAACGACTACACCTCCGACCTGACCAGCGGCGACTTCGCGGCCTGTGTCGCCTGGGCCGGTGACGTCGTCCAGCTGAAGGCGGACAGCCCGGACATCGACTTCATCATCCCCGAGAGCGGATACATGACGTCGACCGACAACATGCTGATCCCCAACAAGGCCCGTCACAAGACGAACGCCGAGCGCTTGATCGACTTCTATTACCAGCCCAAGCCGGCCGCCGAGCTCGCCGCGTACATCAACTACGTGTCGCCCGTCGACGGCGTGAAGGCCGAGCTGGAGAAGCTCGACCCGGATGCGGCGAACAACCCGCTGATCATCCCCGACAAGGCCATGGCCGCGAAGTCGCACGCCTTCCGCTCGCTGAGCGCGAAGGAAGAGACGGAATTTGAACAGAAGTTCGCGAAGCTGACGGGGGCGTGATCACCGTGACGAACAAGACCACCGACCACGGCGGGGACGTCCGCCTCTCCGGCATCAGCAAGACCTACGACAACGGCTTCACCGCCGTGCACCCGCTGGACCTGACCGTGCCCCAGGGCTCCTTCTTCGCCCTGCTCGGCGCCTCCGGCTGCGGCAAGACCACCACCCTGCGCATGATCGCCGGCCTGGAGGAGCCCACCACGGGCACCGTGCACCTCGGCGACCAGGAGGTCACCCGGCTGCCCCCCTACAAGCGGCCGGTGAACACCGTCTTCCAGTCCTACGCCCTCTTCCCGCACCTCGACATCTTCGAGAACGTCGCCTTCGGACTGCGCCGGCGCGGCATCAAGTCGGTGAAGAAGCAGGTCGAGGACATGCTGGAGCTCGTCCAGCTGGGGGAGCAGGCGCGCAAGAAGCCGCACCAGCTCTCCGGCGGCCAGCAGCAGCGCGTCGCCGTCGCCCGGGCGCTGATCAACACGCCCAAGGTGCTGCTCCTGGACGAGCCGCTCGGCGCCCTCGACCTCAAGCTGCGCCGCCAGATGCAGCTGGAGCTCAAGCGCATCCAGACCGAGGTCGGCATCACCTTCGTGCACGTCACGCACGACCAGGAGGAGGCCATGACCATGGCCGACACGGTCGCCGTGATGAACGGCGGCAGGGTCGAACAGCTCGGCTCGCCGACCGACCTGTACGAGAACCCGCAGACCACCTTCGTCGCCAACTTCCTCGGCACCTCCAACCTCATCGAGGCCGAGGTCGACTCCCGCAGCGGCGGCGAGATCGTGCTGAAGGCCGGCGGCGGCAAGCTGGTGCTGCCCGAGGCGCGGTACTCCGGACCGTCCGCGACCGGGGGCAGGGTGCTGGTCGGCGTCCGTCCCGAGAAGATCTCCCTGACCCACGCCGACCAGGCGGGGGAGATCCCCGTGGGCCGCAACCGGATCACCGGGAGGATCGCCGACTCCTCCTTCATCGGCGTCTCCACGCAGTACGTCATCGACAGCCCCGTCTGCCCCGAGTTCGAGGTCTACGCCCAGAACATCGACCGCGACGACCGGCTGGTGCCCGGCGCCGAGGTCGTCCTGCACTGGAACCCGGCGCACACCTTCGGTCTGGACGCCGCCCAGTCCCTGCTTGCCGGGACGACGGGCTCCGCCGGCATCCAGGAAGAGGCGACGGCCTGATGGCGACCCTCACCGAGGCGCCGCCGCCTCTCACCCCGACCGCGCCCGAGAAGAAGCCGCCCCGCAGAAGAGGCCGCCTCACGCCGTACTGGCTGCTGCTGCCCGGCATCCTCTGGCTGGTCGTCTTCTTCGCGCTGCCGATGATCTACCAGGCCTCCACGTCCGTGCAGACGGGCTCCCTGGAGGAGGGCTACAAGGTCACCTGGCACTTCGCCACCTACTGGGACGCGCTGTCCGAGTACTGGCCGCAGTTCCTGCGCTCGATCCTGTACGCCGGTGCCGCGACGGTCCTCTGCCTGGTGCTGGGGTATCCGCTGGCGTATCTGATCGCGTTCCGCGCGGGACGCTGGCGGAACCTGATCATGATCCTGGTGATCGCGCCCTTCTTCACCAGCTTCCTGATCCGCACGCTCGCCTGGAAGACGATCCTCGCGGACAGCGGCCCGGTCGTCGGCGCCCTCAACACCCTGCACGTCCTGGACGTCACCAACTGGCTCGGCTGGACGGCCGGCGACCGTGTGCTGGCCACACCGCTCGCGGTCGTCTGCGGTCTGACGTACAACTTCCTGCCGTTCATGATCCTTCCGCTCTACACCTCGCTGGAGCGCATCGACGGACGGCTGCACGAGGCCGCGGGCGACCTGTACGCGAGGCCGGTCACCACCTTCCGCAAGGTGACCTTCCCGCTGTCGATGCCGGGCGTGGTCTCCGGCACGCTGCTGACCTTCATCCCGGCGGCCGGTGACTACGTCAACGCGGACCTGCTCGGATCCACCGACACCCGTATGGTCGGAAACGTGATCCAGACGCAGTTCCTGCGCATTCTCGACTACCCGACGGCCGCGGCCCTCTCCTTCATCCTGATGGCCGCGATCCTCTTCATGGTCACGCTCTACATCCGCAGGTCCGGGACGGAGGATCTGGTTTAAATGGCCTTCGTCAACTGGCTCAAGCGCCATCTCGTCGTCATCGCGGGACTGTGCACGCTCGGTTATCTGCTGCTGCCGAACGTCGTCGTCACGGTGTTCTCCTTCAACAAACCGAAGGGCCGCTTCAATTACGAGTGGCAGCATTTCTCCACGGACGCCTGGCAGGACCCCTGCGGGGTCGCCGGTATGTGCGGCTCGCTCTCCCTCAGCCTGCAGATCGCTCTCTGGGCGACGATCGGCGCGACCGTCCTCGGCACGATGATCGCCTTCGCGCTGGTCCGCTACCGCTTCCGGGCGCGCGGCGCGGTGAACTCGCTGATCTTCCTGCCGATGGCGATGCCCGAGGTCGTCATGGCGGCCTCGCTGCTCACCCTGTTCCTCAACATGGGCGCCCAGCTGGGCTTCTGGACCGTCCTCATCGCGCACATCATGTTCTGCCTGAGCTTCGTCGTCACGGCGGTCAAGGCGCGTGTGATGTCGATGGACCCGCGCCTGGAGCAGGCCGCCCAGGATCTCTACGCCGGGCCCTTCCAGACCTTCATCAGGGTCACCCTGCCGATCGCGGCCCCCGGAATCGCCGCGGGCGCGATGCTCGCCTTCGCGCTCTCCTTCGACGATTTCATCATCACCAATTTCAACGCGGGCTCGACCGTCACCTTCCCCATGTTCGTCTGGGGTTCGGCACAGCGCGGCACGCCCGTCCAGATCAACGTCATCGGTACGGCCATGTTCCTGGTCGCCGTGCTGCTGGTGCTGGTCTCCATGGTCATCGGCAATCGCCGCAACAAGCAGAAGGCATAAGCCTTTCGCGCACCTTCCGTAGGGAGTTGAAATCATGGCCCCGAGCGCCATGAGCCGTTGGACGAAGTCACTCTCCGAAGCCCGGCCGGTCCCGTACTGGCTCGAAGACCCGGGCAAACCCCGCCCCGAGCCCGCGCTCACCGGCGCCGAGACCTGCGACCTGCTGGTCGTCGGCGGTGGCTACAGCGGGCTGTGGACCGCGCTGAACGCCAAGGAGCGCGACCCGGGGCGGGACGTGGTCCTGCTGGAAGGCCGTGAGGTGGGCTGGGCCGCCTCCGGCCGCAACGGCGGCTTCTGCGCCGCCTCGCTCACCCACGGCCTGGCCAACGGTCTCGCCCGCTGGCCCGACGAGATCCACACACTGGAGGAGCTGGGCGCCCGCAACCTCGACGAGATCGAGGCGGCGGTCGCCCGCCACGGCCTGGACTGCGACTTCGAACGCACCGGCGAGATCGACGTCGCCACCGAGCCCTACCAGGCCCGGGAACTGCGCGACTGGTACGACGAGATCACCGGCCGGGGCCTCGCCGACGGCATCGAGTTCCTGGACGCCGACGCCGTACGCGACCAGGTCGCCTCACCGACCTTCCGCGCCGGCCTGCACGACCGCCGGGGCGTCGCCATGCTGCATCCGGCCAAGCTCGCCTGGAACCTCAAGCGGGCGTGCCTGAACCTGGGCGTCCGCGTCTACGAGCACACCCCCGCGCTCGCCCTCAAGGCGTACGGCGCCGGCATGGCCGTCCGCACCCCCTACGGCCAGGTCCGTAGCCGGCAGGTGGCGCTCGGCACGAACATCTTCCCCAGCCTGGTCCGGCGCGTCCGCGCGTACACCGTGCCCGTCTACGACTACGCCCTGATGACCGAGCCGCTCACCGCCGAGCAGCTGGCGTCGGTCGGCTGGAAGAACCGGCAGGGGCTCGGGGACTCCGCCAACCAGTTCCACTACTTCCGGCTCAGCGCCGACAACCGCATCCTCTGGGGCGGCTACGACGCGGTGTACCCCTACGGCGGCCGGGTGCGCGCCGAGTACGACGACCGGCCGGAGACGTACGCCAAACTCGCCGGGCACTTCTTCACCTGCTTCCCGCAGCTGGAGGGCCTGCGGTTCACCCACGCCTGGGGCGGCGCGATCGACACCTGCTCCCGCTTCTCGGCGTTCTACGGCACCGCCCACCAGGGCAGAGTCGCCTACGCGGCCGGTTATACGGGGCTGGGGGTGGGCGCCACCCGGTTCGGCGCGGACGTCATGCTCGACCTGCTCGCGGGCGAACGCACGGAGCGCACCGCGCTGGAGATGGTCCGCAGGAAGCCGCTGCCGTTCCCGCCGGAGCCGTTCGCCTGGACCGGTATCGCCCTCACCAAGTGGTCCCTGGCCCGCGCCGACTCCCATGCCGGGCGCCGCAACCTGTGGCTGAGGGCCATGGACCGGCTGGGACTGGGCTTCGACAGCTGAGACACCGGAACCGGAATCCGGCCGTCTGCGGGGCGTGAAGGCGTGCGCGTGATCAACGGGCGTACGCCCTGCTGGGCCGTGTTACTCCATTCACCACCAAGAAGTGGTCGGAACCCGCGTAATGCCCGGCCGCAACCTCTGTCTGTGCTCCTGACGCGAAAACCGCGTCCGACGGAGCTCTAGAGAGAGGAAGGTCCCTGTCATGACTGGGGCCAAGACGGCGGCCGAGTGGCTGGCATCCGTGTCACCGGATCCCGAGGCCTGCCGCTGGGAGTGGGAGCGCAACCCCCTGGGGGTCGCCCTGCTTCCGGCGGGCAGGGCGTGGGACGTGCTGATCCTGCCGGGCCTGCTCGGCTATCCCACCCTCGATGTCCTCACCCGCATCATCGACCGGCCCGGACCCGTGCTCGCCGACTT
This sequence comes from Streptomyces sp. VNUA24, assembly GCF_029167005.1. Lineage (NCBI taxonomy): Bacteria > Bacillati > Actinomycetota > Actinomycetes > Kitasatosporales > Streptomycetaceae > Streptomyces > Streptomyces sp. VNUA24. The sequence continues at coordinate 3,651,806 of NZ_CP119143.1, read as the reverse complement.
CGGCGACGACCGCATGGGGTTCTTCGTCCCGCCGGGCACGGCGTCGCGGTGGCTCGGCACGGGGGTGCGCAGCGCGGGCGGCGGCACCTGGATCGTGGTGCCGTACCCGGGACGGCAGACCGGCGGGGTCCGCTGGCTGATCCCGCCGGACGGCAGCGGCACCCTCACCGATCCGGCGCTGCTCGAACTGGCGATGCACGAGGCGGCGGCGAGCCTGGCCAGGGACGAGGACCGGCAGCCGGGGAGCTGAGGACCACGTCCGACGGCGGCCGTCCCCCGGCCGCCCGGACGGGGTGACGGCGGTTCTTCCCGGCCGCTTCGCGCTCTCGTCGGCCGCCCGTGCGGCCGACGCGGACGTCACCCGCGAGGACCCCCGGGTCCCCGGAACCACAGCGAGGAGAGCAGCGGCACGCACACGCACCAGCTCGCCACCACGTCGAGCGGCCAGTGGTACCCCTGGCGCACCAGACCGAAGCCGACCCCGAGGTTCAGCACGACCGCGAGGACCACGACCGCGCGGCGCGCGGGGGCGCCGCGCAGCAGGGGCAGCAGGAGCAGGACGGCGGCGCCGTACGCGACGGAGGCGGTCGCGGTGTGGCCGGAGGGGTAGAAACCCGTGCCCGGTCCCATGACCGGCGGACCCGGCCGGGCGATGAGCTCCTTCAGCGGGATCACCCAGAGCGGTACGGCGGCCAGGAGGAGCGCCGCCGCGGCGGACGGCCGCCACGCGTCCCGCCGGCCGTCGGCCCGTGCGCGCCACGCGACGTACAGCAGCACGAGGGCGAGGACCGGGACGGCGACCGAGACGTTGCCGAGGTCGGCGAGGAACTGGGTGGGCGCTCCCCGGTGGACGAGCAGGTCGCTGAGGCGTGCGTCCGCGCGGGCCAGCGGGCCGTGCGCGAGGACCTGCCAGGTGATCAGCGAGAAGAGCAGGGCCGGGGCGCCGAGAAGGAGGAGGGCGGCGGGCCGGCGGGAGGGGCCGGAGAAGATGGTCGGCCGCCCTCGAACAGGGGGGGTGGTTCGAGGACGGCCGTCCGGATCGGTGTGCCGCTCGCCCCGGGGGGTTTGGGGCGGGCGGCCGTCCGATCCGTGAGGAGATCCGGAGCCGGAAGCTCCGTGTGTGTGCGCGAGGGCACGACCAGGGCGAAGCTGGGGAGGCCCCGACCCGGTGTCGCCCACAGTCCCCTGTGGGCGGGGTGTATCTCTCATCTGCATCAGAACCTACGGCAGGGAACGCGGCCGGGACAGCCGGAATCGCGACCCCTCATGCACTTTGCACACCTTCTTCACGCGCTCCGACGCCCGTGCGCGCGGGCCGGAATCCGGATCGGACCCCAGGTCGGATTCCGGTTCCGGGGAGCGTGGGACGTCGGAGGCGGGTGGGGGATTCCGTATGCGGGCGCCCCGCATACAGGGGCGCCCGGGCGCGGTGCGGGGGTGCGTCAGACGCCGGCGAACGCCTGCTCGATGATGTCGAGGCCCTCGTTCAGCAGGTCCTCGCCGATGACGAGCGGCGGCAGGAAGCGCAGCACGTTGCCGTAGGTGCCGCAGGTCAGGACGAGCAGGCCCTCCTGGTGGCAGGCCTTCGCCAGCGCGGCGGTCGCCTCCGGGTTCGGCTCCTTCGTCGTACGGTCCTTGACCAGCTCGATGGCGATCATGGCCCCCCGGCCGCGGATGTCGCCGATGAGGTCGAACTTCTCGGCCATGGCGCCGAGGCGGGCCTTCATCGTCGCCTCGATGCTCTTCGCCCGGGCGTTGAGGTCGAGCTCCTTCATCGTCTCGATCGAGCCGAGCGCGCCCGCGCAGGCGACGGGATTGCCGCCGTAGGTGCCGCCCAGGCCGCCCGCGTGCGCCGCGTCCATGATCTCCGCGCGGCCGGTGACGGCGGCGAGCGGGAGACCGCCGGCGATGCCCTTGGCGGTGGTGATCAGGTCCGGGACGATGCCCTCGTCCTCGCAGGCGAACCACTGGCCGGTGCGGCAGAAGCCCGACTGGATCTCGTCGGCGACGAAGACGATGCCGTGGTCGGCGGCGAACTTCCGGATCGCGGGCAGGAAGCCCTTGGCCGGCTCGATGAAGCCGCCCTCGCCGAGCACCGGCTCGATGATGATCGCGGCCACGTTCTCCGCGCCGACCTGCTTGGCGATCTGGTCGATCGCCTGCGCGGCGGCCTCGGGGCCGGCGTTCTCCGGGCCGGTCGGCCAGCGGTAGCCGTACGCGACGGGGACGCGGTACACCTCGGGCGCGAAGGGTCCGAAGCCGTGCTTGTACGGCATGTTCTTCGCGGTCAGCGCCATCGTGAGGTTGGTGCGGCCGTGGTAGCCGTGGTCGAACACGACCACGGCCTGCCGCTTGGTGTACGACCGGGCGATCTTCACCGCGTTCTCGACGGCCTCGGCGCCGCTGTTGAACAGCGCGGACTTCTTGGCGTGGTCGCCCGGGGTCAGCTCGGCGAGGGCCTCGGCGACGGCGACGTAGCCCTCGTACGGCGTGACCATGAAACAGGTGTGCGTGAAGTCCTGGAGCTGGGCCGTGGCCCGGCGGACGACGGCCTCGGCGCTGGCGCCGACGCTGGTGACGGCGATGCCCGACCCGAAGTCGATCAGCCGGTTGCCGTCGACGTCCTCGATGATGCCGCCGCCCGCGCGCGCGGTGAACACGGGCAGCACGGACCCCACGCCCGCCGCGACGGCGGCGACACGACGAGCCTGCAGTTCCTGGGACTTCGGTCCGGGGATGGCGGTGACTACGCGGCGCTCCTGAGGAAGTGCGCTCATGTGGGGCTCCTGGGGCTCTTGCGGACGCTTGTCTTCTTTTACTCGCAGGCTAGGACCGGGAAGGAACACTGGGCATGCTCCATGTGGGCGTTGTTGACGGCACCGCTTGTCCTTGATGGACATGGCGCGCCGCCGGAGACGAATCCTCGATCGAGGGGCACGGAAGGACCGCTTCACGGCCCGCCCGGCCGCGTAAGCGGTGAACTCCCCTTGCGAGGGCGTTAGATTGGCTCGCTGATGGTGGACGGAACGGCTGGTCAGGGGGCAAGCGCGATGGACAGCGACGGGACGCGGGACGTGCGGGGCACCCAGGCGAATCCTGTGCCGCGCCCGGCGGGGCCGGCCGAGGGGCCCTTGACGCCCCCGCGCCCGGCGCACGCACCAGGGGTTCCGCCGATGCCGGACGGGTCCTCCTTCCTCGCGTGGCTGCGGGCGCCGCGGCCGGACGCGGCACCGGGGGTGTGGCGGTTCGGGCACGAGTCCCGGCCGGAGGAGGAACCGGAGACCGTCCCCGCCCGGCAGCTGCTCGGCGGCGCCCTCATCGCCTTCCTCGTCGGCTGGCTGATCTGGTCGCTGCTCTGGAACGGCTACCTCGGTGGCTGGTGGCTGGTGCCGCTCTTCGCGATGATCCCGGACTCCTGGGCGCCGGCCCACTCCTACTCCGCCGTGGTCATCAGCTACGTCTGGTACACGGTCGTCGCCCTGGCGATCCTGGTCGGCGTCGGGCGGCTCGGCCGCTGGGGCGAGGTCTGGCGCCGGTACGGCGCCCCGCGCCTGCGGCAGCCCCAGGCTCGGCAGGTGGTACCGCCGCCCCAGGACGACCCCGCCCGGTGGAACCCGCTCCGCGAGGTCGGCGCCGGGGAGGCCGCCGAGCGGCTCGCGGCGGAGGCCGCGTCCGGGCTCATGCGGGACGTGGACCACGCGCGGATCATGCGGGCGTGGCAGGGCGTGCGCAGCGGCCGGCACAGTCTGGCCACCTTCACCGGCGCGGTGCTGAAGGACGGCGCGGCGGCGTGTCTGCACCCCTCCGGGGAGCGGGACCTGCCCGGCCGGCTCGCCCGGCACGACCTGGTCACCGGCCAGGTCCGCCTGGGCGGCACCGTCGACGACCCGCGCAACCCCTACGCCTACCGGGGCACGGGCCTCGCCCTCGGTCCCGATCTGCTCGGCACCTCCCTGCTGGCCGTCGGACCCGCCGGGTCGGGCAAGACCGGCAGCGTGGTCTGGCCCGTCGCCGAGTCGCTGTGCCTGCACGCGCTCGCCGGGCGGGCCGCGGTGGTGGTCGTGGGGGCGGCCGGGGCGGGGCTCGGACCCGCCGACGCCTATGACGTCGTCGTCCGCATCGGGAACCCCGAGTCCGTCTACGACCTCGACCTCTACGGCGGGACCACGGACCCCGACGAGGCCGCCGCCGTCCTCGCGGAGGCGCTCGTCGGCGACCTGGCCGACCCGCACCCCGGCGGCGACAGCCGGCGCTCCACCACCGTCCTCGCCCAGCTCCTCGGCCCGTACCGGGCGGTGCACGGGCGGTTCCCGTCGGTGCCGCAGCTGCGCCAGCTGCTGGACGGCTCGCCCGGTCCGCTGGGCGAGCTGCGCCGGGCCCTCCAGGACGCCGGGCAGGAGTCCCTGCTGCGGGAACTGGACGCGCGTGAGCGCCAGCTCGGGCACCCCGGCGACGTCGGCGGGGTCCTCGCCGACCGGGTCGCCCTCCTCGACCGGCCCGCCTTCGCCACGTTCTTCGACACCTCGGGCCAGTCCCGGCCCTTCTCCCTGCGCGCCCTCGACCACCCGGTACGGGTCCGAATCGACCTCCCCGAACGCGGCCACGCCGATGCCTCGCGCATCCTGGCGCGGCTGGTGCTCGCGCAGTTCACGGCGAGCGTCGCCGTGCGCGAGGACCGGTCGCTGTTCGCCTGCCTCGTGCTGGACGACGCGACCGGGGTCGTCACCCCGGAGGCCGTCCGCGGGATCCAGCGACTGCGCTCGACCAACGCGGGCGCCGTCCTCACCCTGCGCACCCTCGACGACGTGCCCCGGCCGCTGCGCGGGCCGCTGCTCGGTGCCACCGGCTGCCGCATGGCGCTGTCCGGACTCACCCCGTGGGACGGGCAGGACTTCGCCGAGGTCTGGGGCAAGGAGTGGACCGAGGCGCGGGACGTCACCGACCGGCAGATCATCGCCGACTCCCCGGCCGGAAAGGCCTGGCACGCGCTGCGCCGGATGATCACCGGCCACGCGCCCACCGCACGGGCCGTGACCGTGCGCCAGGTCGAACGGGAACGCTGGTCCGCCTCCGAGCTCGCGCACGGCGTGCCGCCGGGTCACGCGGTGCTGTCGCTGACGACCGTGCGGGGCGAGCACGCGCCCCCGCTGCTGGTGGATCTTCGCGGCTGAGTGGCGGGGCGGCTGGGCGGTTGAGGGACTGTCCGTTGAGGGGCTGCCGGTTGGTGGCTGGGCGGCGGGGCCCGGTGCCGGTCGGTTCGAGCCATTCGATGGGTGATGTGGGGGGCCTGTGACCGTACGGTGAGGCAGAATCGGGACAGGTCGTTCATACGCGGCGGCCAAAAGGCCACCCCGACAGTCCCCCCGGCGCCCGCGAAGCCCACGTCGACCTGAAGGTCTCATGCCCCCCACGCTCGCCTCGCTCGTCCACCACTCCACGCTCAAGCTGACCGTGCGGGCGGGCGAGGACAGCCTGGACGTGCCGGTGCGCTGGGCGCACGCCAGCGAGCTGGCCGATCCCGTGCCCTACATGGAGGGCGGGGAGCTGCTGCTGATCACCGCGCTGAAACTGGACGCCGAGGATCCGGAGGCGATGCGGCGCTACGTACGGCGCCTGGTGGGCGCCGGGGTCGTCGGGCTCGGCTTCGCCGTCGGGGTGCACTACGAGGACGTCCCCGAGGCCCTCGTCGCCGCGGCCCGGGGGGAGGGGCTGCCCCTGCTGGAGGTGCCCCGGCGCACGCCCTTCCTCGCCATCAGCAAGGCGGTGTCGGCCGCCATCGCCGCCGAGCAGTACCGGGCGGTGACGGCGGGGTTCGCCGCCCAGCGGGAACTCACCCGGCAGGCGCTGACCGACGGTCCCGAGGGGCTGCTCGGCGCGCTCGCCGGGCAGGTCGACGGGTGGGCCGCCCTGTACGACGCCTCCGGCGCGGTCGTCGCGGTGGCACCCGAGTGGGCGGAGCGGCGGGCCGGCCGGATCACCGTCGACGTCGAACGGCTGCGCGACCGGCCCGCGCCGGCCAGCGCGGTCGTCGGCGGCGATGACCGCGTCGAACTGCACTCCCTCGGCACCGGACGCCGGGCCCGTGCCGCCCTCGCCGTCGGCACGGCGGCGGCCCTCGGCACGGCCGAGCGGTACGCCGTCCACTCCGCGATCGCCCTGCTGACGCTCACCACGGAACGCTCGCGTTCGCTGCACGCCGCCGAGCAGCGGATCGGCGCGGCGGTGCTGCGGATGCTGCTGGCCGGGGAGTGCGACCACGCGCGCGCCGTCGCCGGGGACCTGTACGGAGGGCTGCTGGACGCCCCGTTCCGGCTGATCCTCGCGGAGTCCGCCTCGGGGCCCGCGGGTGCCGTCGGGCCGGGCGGTGATCTGCTCGGGCAGCTCGTGGAGGTGGTCGAGGCGGCCGCCGCGCGGGCCGGGGAAGCCGTGCTCGTCGTGCCGGACGGGGAACGGCTGGTGGTGCTGGCCGTGGACGGGGGTGCGGCGGTCGGCGCGTGCGGGGCGTTCGCGGGGGCGTTGGAGACGGCTCGGGCGGAGGGGCGGGATCCGGGGGCCGCGGCCGGCGGCTCCGGCCCCGCGGGTGTCCCCGCCTCCGTCGAGGAGGAGGAGCTCGTCGTCGGGCTTTCCGCGCCCGCCGGGCCGATCGCGGCCGCCTCCGCGTACAAGCAGGCCGAGCAGGCGCTGTCCGTGGCCCGGCGGCGGGGGCGGTGTCTCGTCGAGCACGAGGAGCTGGCCGCGGGGTCCGTGCTGCCGCTGCTCGGTGACGACGCGGTGCGGGCGTTCGCGGACAGTCTGCTGCGGCCGCTGCGGGAGCACGACGCGACCGGGCGGGGGGATCTCGTGGCCTCGTTGCGGGCGTGGTTGTCCCGGCACGGGCAGTGGGATGCGGCTGCCGCCGATCTGGGAGTACATCGGCATACGTTGCGGTACCGGATGCGGCGGGTGGAGGAGATCGTGGGGCGGTCGCTGGACGATCCCGATGTGCGGATGGAGTTGTGGCTGGCGTTGAAGGCGACGGCTGCCGCGGGGGAGTAGGGGGTCTTTTCTCGCCCCCGCCGCCCCTACCCATCCCATCCTCCAGGGGCTGCGCCCCTTCGACCCTCACACGTCCGCCCGGTGGGGCTTCTCGCGCAGTTCCCCGCGCCCCCAAAGACGCAGGCCCTGCGGGCCTGAGAAGCACGGGGCGCAGCCCCGGCTTTTCAGGGGCGCCGGGAACTGCGCGACAAGCCCCCACCGGACCCGCAGCCGACCCACCCCACCCCTCCATTCCGGCACACCTCCCCGCCGTACTCATACGTGCCGGACAAGCGATCCGCCGCCCTCGCGGGCCTACCGTGGTTGCCGGAAGACGACATGTGTACCCACCGAAGGGCCGGGATCGACTATGACCGCCACTCACGCCTTCTGGCTCGCCGGCCGTCGGGCCACCGGTGCGACCACGTTCGATGTGACGTCGCCTTGGGACGGCCGTCTGGTCGGCACGGTGAGCGTGCCGACGGACGAGCAGGTCGAAGAGGCCGTGGCCGCTGCCCACGCCGTACGGGACGAGTTCGCGGCGACGCCCGCGCACGTGCGGGCGGCCGTGCTCGACCACGTCAGCAGGAGCCTCGTCGAGCGGACCGAGGAGATCGCGCAGCTGATCTCCGCCGAGAACGGCAAGCCGATCAAGTGGGCGCGCGGCGAGGTCGGCCGGGCGGTCTCGGTGTTCCGGTTCGCCGCCGAGGAGGCCCGGCGGTTCAACGGCGGTGAGGCGCAGCGGCTCGACACCGACCTGGGCGGACAGGGCCGGCTCGCCCTCACGCGCCGCTTCCCCAAGGGCGTCGTCCTCGGGATCGCGCCCTTCAACTTCCCGCTCAACCTCTGCGCCCACAAGATCGCCCCGGCGATCGCGGCCGGTGTGCCGATCATCCTGAAGCCGGCCCCGGCCACCCCCCTGTCCGGGCTGATCATCGGTGAGCTGCTCGCGGACGCGGCTACCGCGCTCCCCGCCGGGTCCTGGAGCATCCTGCCGGTCGCGAACGACCGTATGCCCGCCCTCGTCCAGGACGAGCGGCTGCCCGTGATCTCCTTCACCGGGTCCGAGAAGGTCGGCTACGCGATCATGGACTCGGCGCCGCGCAAGCACTGCACCCTGGAGCTGGGCGGCAACGGCGCGGCCGTCGTGCTCGCAGACTACGCGAGCGACGAGGACCTCGACTGGGCCGCCGGCCGCATCGCGACCTTCTCGAACTACCAGGGCGGCCAGTCCTGCATCTCCGTGCAGCGGGTGATCGCGGACGCCTCCGTGTACGACCGGCTGCTGCCGCGCATCGTCGCCGCGGTCGAGGCGCAGGTCACCGGCGACCCGTCCGACGGCGCGACCGATGTGGGACCGCTGGTCAGCGAGGACGCCGCCCAGCGGGTCGAGGCATGGGTCCAGGAGGCGGTCGACGCCGGCGCCACGCTGCTCACCGGCGGCAAGCGCGACGGCGCCTCGTACGCGCCGACGGTCCTCGCCGACGTGCCCGCCGACGTGAGTGTCTCCTGCGAGGAGGTCTTCGGACCCGTCCTCACGGTGCGCAAGGTGGAGGGGGAGGCCGCGGCCTTCGCCGCCGTCAATGACTCCAAGTACGGCCTGCAGGCGGGTGTCTTCACCCACGACCTGCAGACCGCCTTCCGGGCCCACCGCACGCTGGAGGTGGGCGGCGTGGTCATCGGTGACGTGCCGTCCTACCGCGCCGACCAGATGCCGTACGGCGGGGTGAAGCAGTCCGGCGTCGGCCGGGAAGGTGTCCGCTTCGCCATGGACGACTACACCTACGAGCGGGTGATGGTGCTGACGGGACTCCAGCTCTGAGCGTCGCCGGAACCGGCGGATCGCCGGAACCGGCGGATCGCCGGAACCGGCGGATCGCCGGCAGTTCCCGGCCACCCCTAGCTTGTGACAATCATTTTCATGTAGTCTCGGGTCAGATCCCGGGACGAAGGGGCCCGGCACCGATGCCTTCCGGTGCCGGGCCCCTTCTGTGTGCCGGCTCGCTCCGGACCCTCAACCGGAGAAGCCGACGCGCGCCAGCCGCAGCGGGCCGCGCAGCACCAGCCGGACGTCGTGCGTCCCGGCCGCCGAGACGGCGGCCCGCAGGGTCGTGTACGCGTACGGGCCCGCGGTGGGCCGGTCGAGTGTCAGGGTGACCGGCGCCGGGCCGTCGACGAGCGCCAGCTCGACGCTCCCCGCACCCGCCACCTCGACCGTCACCTCGGTGACCCCGTTCCCGAAGTCGCAGGCGCGGTACAGCAGTTCACCGGGGCCGTCGCCCGCCGGAGTCACCGCGTCGCCGGACACCTTGGTGCGGTCGACGATCTCCGTGTCGCGCTGTTCGTCGAAGTCCGCCGCGTCCAGGCCCCGGGCCAGGACCGGGCGCGGGGCGAGGGGTTCGCCGTCGACGGTGACGGTCGTGCGCAGGCGGATGTCCTCGCTGGACGCGCCGGCCAGCAGTTCGTAGGCGCCCGGCTCCCGGTGCCAGGCGCCGTGCGCCACGTCCCAGAACTCCAGTACGGAGAGGGGGAGCCGGAACGTCAGCTCCGAGGAGGCGCCGGGGGCGAGGGTGACGCGGCGGTGGCCCGCCAGCTCGCGGCGCGGGCGCGGGACCGACGGGTCCTCGGCGCGGACGTAGAGCTGGGCGACCTCGTCGGCGGTCACTGCGCCCGTGTTGGTGACGGTGAAGGAGACCGTCAGATCGTCGTCACCCACGCGGGCGGTCAGGTTCCCGTAGGCGAACTCCGCGTAGGACAGGCCGTGCCCGAACGGGAACAGCGGGGTGCCCTCGAAATAGAGGTACGTCTGGCGGGAGCCGATCACGTCGTAGTCGAGGAGGCCGGGGAGGTCGGCGTCGGACGCGTACCAGGTCTGCGGGAGGCGGCCCGCGGGGGAGACGTCGCCGGCGACGACCCGGGCCAGGGCGGTGCCGGCGGCCTGGCCGCCGTGCGCGGTCCACAGGACGGCGGGCAGACCGGTGACGTCGACGGCGTAGGGATAGGCCGAGACCAGGACCAGGGCCGTGTTCGGGTTGGCCGTGCGGGCCGCGCGCAGCAGCCGTTCCTGGTGGGCGGGGAGGGCGAGGGTCGTACGGTCCTCGGTCTCGCGGCCGTTGATGTGCGGGTCGTTGCCCCCGACCACGAGGACGACGTCGGCCTCGGCGGCCGCCCGCGCGACGGCGGCCTCCCCGCGTTCGGTCACGACCACGTCGAAGGTTTCCGGATCACCGTCGGCAACCTTCACTCCGTCGGCGCCGACAGTCACGTACCGGCCTGTTCCCAGGTGCTTGAGGAGGTGGCCCGTTCCGTGGGGTGCGCAGGGCTCCAGGCGGAACGTCTCCTGGACGAACCAGCCCCCCGGCTGGTCGGCGGAGGCGCGCAGGAATCCGTCGTCGGCGACCGAGAGATAGCGGCCGTCCGGCGCGCGGAGGGTGAGCACGCCCTCGCCCCAGTCGACGAGGGCCAGCTCGCTGCCCTCCGGGTCGGTGGTGAGCGGCGAGAGGTCGGTGCGGCCGGCCAGCAGCGCCGGGTCGAGCGCCCCCTGCGCGCCGCGCACCTCGTCGGCGGCCTCCGGGGCCTCGGGGACGGACACGAACGCGCCGGTGGAGTGCGCCCGCAGACGGACGCGGTCCACGCCCTCCGCGAACGTCACGCGCTCCGCGCCGAAGCGGTCGTACAGACCTTCGAGCGGGGTCGAGCGGTGCAGCAGGGTGCCGCTGTACCAGTCGAGCTTGCACTCGTCGGCGAGCGGGCCGACGACGGCGACGCGGGTGTCGGCGGCGAGCGGCAGCAGGCCGCCCTCGTTCCTGAGCAGGACGACCGCCTGTTCCGCGGCCTCCTGGGCGAGGGCGCGGTGGGCGGGGGTGTCGAAGTCCTTGACGTCGGCGTACGGGTCGCTGCCGGGGTCGAACTCACCGAGGCGGAAGCGGACGGAGAGCTGGCGGCGGACCGCCTCGTCGATGTCGTCCATGGTCAGCAGGGACCGGGCCAGGGCGTCCCGGAGGCGTCCGGTGATCGTCGAGCCGTCGGTGCCGTGGTCGGTGAAGCTGTCGACGCCGGCGCGCAGCGAGGCGGCGGTCGCCTCCGCGTGGGTGTCGAAGTAGTGCTCGGAGTCGACCAGGTTCGACGGCGCGCCCGCGTCCGAGCAGACCAGCAGGGGCTCGTCGGTCCAGGTCCGCAGCTGCTCGGCCAGGAGGGGCGAGACGTGGTTGGGGCGGCCGTTGACCAGGTTGTAGGCGGGCATCACGCCGGTCACCGCGCCCGCCTCGACGGTCTCGCGGAAGGCGCGCAGGTCGTACTCGTGCAGCACCCGGGGACGGACCGAGGAGGAGGTGGTGGAGCGGTCGGTCTCGTTGTTGTGCGCCAGCCAGTGCTTGAGGACCGGGGCCGTGCGCCAGTACACGGGGTGGTCGCCGCGCAGGCCGCGGGTGTACGCGGTCGCGATCGCCGAGGTCAGCCTCGGGTCCTCGGAGTAGCCCTCCTCGTTGCGCCCCCACAGCGGGTGGCGCAGCAGGTTGACCGTCGGGGACCAGACGTTGAGGCCGACCCGGTCGTCGCGGGCCCGCATCGCCCGGACCTCGCCGGACACGGCCTCGCCGACCCGGCGCACGAGGTCCTCGTTCCAGGTCGCGCCGAGGCCGACGGCCTGCGGGAACACCGTCGCCGGCCCCATCCAGGCCACCCCGTGCAGCGCCTCCTGACCGGTACGGAACGCGGCCACCCCGAGGCGGTCGACGGCGGGCACGAACTGGTGCAGGAACGCGATTTTCTCGTCCGGGGTGAGCCGCTGGAGCAGATCGTCGATGCGCTTCGCGACCGGCAACTGCGGATCGCGGAAAGGTGGCGGGGGAGTCGTCTCTACGGTCACGTGGGGATCCCTTTGCGATGGAGCGACGAGGCGCTTTCGAAGCGCTTCGATGCTGGTTCGACGGTGGGGTGGGTGTCAAGGGACCGCGACGCGACAGATCCGCACCCCCACCGTCATTCGGGCTCTGGAGAGCGAAGATCGGAAGCGGGTGCTCCAGTCCCCGGCACCCGGGAGGAATCTGCGGATCGACCCTTGTGCGCCCCCGGTCGTTCACTTAACCTCGCAGCAACATCGAAGCGCTTCGACTGTGGAGGGCACCGCTTCGCGTGCTCCCCCTCCCTCCGACGCGCATCGCTTCTGCACAGCCAGTTCTGTCGAAGACACCGCAGCCGACGGCCACCGCCGGGTGTCCTGGTGTGCGCCATGAAGGGTTGACGCAATGACGCCGAACTCCGCCACCTCCTCCCCCAGCCGGAGAAGCTTCCTGGCTTCCACGGCGGTCGCCACCGCAGCGGTGGCCGGGGGCCTGCCGCTGCTGTCCGCCTGCGGCGGCTCGGACGGCGGCTCGCGTGAGGGCACCACCTCGGGCAAGGACGCCAAGAAGATCCTTCCGGCGCACGTGGCCAGCAACGTGGTGAAGCCGGACATCCCGGCGAAGTACGGCTCGTCGATGGGCTTCACCGCCCCGCTCGACGGCTCCGCGCTCAAGACCTCGGTCGCCAAGAAGCTCGGCAAGGGCGGCAAGGTCACCATCATGTCGCCGTTCTGGGGCTCACCGCCCAAGAGCGACAACGCCTACTACACCTCGATGAACGACCTGATCGGCGTCGACGTCCGGTGGCGCAACCAGGACGGCAACACCTACGACCAGAAACTCGGCGCGGTCCTCGCCTCCAGCGACGTCCCGGACATGGTCGTCATCCCCGGCTGGAACATGATGGGCAAGATACCCAGCGCCATCATCGGCAAGTTCGCCGACCTCGGCCCGTACCTCTCCGGCGACAAGGTCGAGGAGTACCCCAACCTCGCGGCGATCCCCAGCGACGCCTGGCAGCGCTCCATCTTCGGCGGCAAGCTGATGGGCCTGCCGATGCCCTCCCCGTCCGTCCCGACCATCGTGCCCCTCTACCGCCAGGACATCTTCGACGAGGAGGGCTACGAAGTCCCGCGGTCCGCCGAGGAGTTCATGGCCCTGTGCAAGGACATCACCAACGCCCGGGCCAAGCGGTGGGCCTGCGGCGACATGAAGTGGACCGCGATGAACAACTTCGGGGTGATCGGGGGCGGTGAGAAACCGCTCTGGTGGAACATGGTCGACGGCAAGCTGATCAACCGCGTCGAGACCCCGGAGTACCTGGAAGCCATCGAGTGGACGCGGAAGCTGTTCGCCGCCGGGGTCGTCCACCCCAACTTCAAGCTGGGCAAGAGCCAGATCGCCGACCCGGCACCCAAGTTCGCCGCCGGCGAGTTCCTGATCTGGAACAACAACATCGTCAACTGGTACGGCCAGCAGGCCTCCCAGATCACCCAGAACCCCGACTTCAAGGTCTGGGGCATGGACATCTGGGGGCATGACGGCGGTGATCCGGTGCTGCACGCCGGGAACCCGGCCGGCATCTTCTCCTTCGTCAGCAAGAAGGCGTCCGAGTCCGTCATCCGGGACGCGCTGGCGATCGCCAACGTCACCGCGGCGCCGTACGGCACCAAGGAGTGGATGATGACCAACTACGGCGTCGAGGGCACGCACTACACGATCAAGGACGGCATCCCCGTCAAGAACGACAAGGGCAACAACGAGGTCCTCAACGCCTACGTCATGGTGGCGAGCCCGGCCGCGACCACCGCCCACCCGGACATGCCGGACTACACCAAGGCCATGGTCGAGTGGGAGCAGCGGATGGGCGCCTTCACCACGAAGACACCCTTCTGGGGCCTCCAGATCACCGAGCCCTCCCGCTACACCAACCTCGCCAACGACTTCGAGCAGCTCGAGGACGACATCATCCGCGGGCACAAGAAGATCGGCGACATGCAGCAGGCCGTGTCCGACTGGAAGAGCAAGGGTGGCGACAAGCTGCGCGACTGGTACAAGAAGCTCCTCGACGAGAACGGCTCGGCGGCGAGCTGACCAGGCCCTGAGGCAAGGAGAGCGGCTGTGTCCCACAGCACGGTGCCTCGCAGCAGAGCCGAGGCCAGCACGCCGGAGAAGACCCGGGTGGCGTCCGGCGGCCCCACCGGCTCCCCCGGGAGACGCCCCCCGGAACAGCTGGGCCGGCGGCACAGGTTCCGACGCGACCGCGTCCTGCTCCTGATGACACTTCCGGCCGTCGTGCTGGTCCTGGTCTTCAACTACCTGCCGGTCCTCGGCAACGTCGTCGCCTTCCAGGACTACGACCCCTACATCAGCGACAACGGCATCGTGTCCATGCTGAACAGCCCCTTCACGGGCCTGGAGAACTTCCAGCGGATCTTCGAGGACTCGGCCTTCTGGAATGCCGTCCAGAACACCCTGGTGCTGTTCGTCGTCCAGCTCGTGCTGTTCTTCCCGATCCCGATCCTGCTCGCGCTGCTCATCAACAGTGTGGTCCGGCCCCGGGTCCGGGCCGTCGCCCAGGCCGTGCTGTACCTGCCGCACTTCTTCTCCTGGGTGCTCGTCATCGCCGTCTTCCAGCAGATGTTCGGCGGCGCGGGCATGCTGTCCCAGCTGTTGCGCCAGAACGGGTACGACGGCCTCGACATCATGACCAACCCGGACACCTTCCCGTTCCTCATCACCGCGCAGAGCGTCTGGAAGGACGCCGGTTGGGGGATCATCGTCTTCCTCGCCGCACTGGCCTCGGTGCCCTCGGACCACTACGAGGCCGCCGCGATGGACGGGGCCGGACGATGGCGGCGCATGTGGCACGTCACGCTGCCCGCTCTGCGGCCGGTGATCGCCCTGCTGCTCGTGCTGCGCGTCGGCGACGCCCTGACCGTCGGGTTCGAACAGATCCTGCTGCAACGCGACGGCGTGGGACCGGGCGCGGGGGAGGTCCTCGACACCTTCGTGTGGTGGAACGGCGTCCGCAACCAGGACTTCGGATACGCGGCCGCCGCCGGCCTCGTCAAGGGCGTGGTCAGCATCGGCCTGGTCCTCGCCGCGAACAAGGTGGCCCACCTCATGGGCGAAGCGGGGGTGTACAGGAAATGACGTCCGTGACGGCTCAGCCGCGACAGGACACCGGGCCGGACCTGCGGGAGAGGGCGCCCCGCCGGTGGCAGGCCCCGCCCCGGCCCTCCTGGGAGGAGGCACCCTCGAAGGCCGGCCTGGCGGGCAAGGGGATCGCCCTGTCGTTCGCCTGTCTGGCGGTCCTCTTCCCGCTGTGGATCGTGATCGTCACCAGTCTGTCGTCGCGGAAGACCATCGACGAGGCGGGCGGCCTGGTGATCGTGCCCAAGGGCATCACCTTCATCGCCTACGCGGAACTGCTCAGCGGCGGCCAGGTCACCCGCGCCGCGGTCATCAGCGTCCTCATCACCCTGGTCGGCACGCTGTTCTCCATGGCGGTGTCCGTGCTGTGCGCCTACGGCCTGTCGCGCACCGGCTCCTTCGGCCACCGCTGGATCCTGATGACCCTGCTGGCGACCATGTTCTTCAGCGCCGGGCTCATCCCCACCTATCTGCTGGTGCAGTCCCTCGGCCTGATGGACAGCTACCTCGCGCTGATCCTGCCGAGCGCCGTGAGCATCTTCAACATCCTGGTGCTGCGCGGCTTCTTCATGGGTATCTCGCAGGAACTCATCGACAGCGCCCGCATCGACGGCGCCGGCGACGTCCGGATCCTCTGGCAGATCGTCATGCCGCTGTCCCGGGCGGTCCTCGCCGTGATCACGCTGTTCTACGCCGTCGGGTACTGGAGTGCCTGGTTCAACGCGTCGATCTACCTGAACGACCAGGACATGATGCCGCTGCAGAACGTCATGATCCAGCTCGTGCAGAAGCAGGAAGCCCCGGTCGGACTGAGCCAGGCCATCAGGACCGGCCAGCTGTCGGGGCTGGCCGTCCAGATGGCGGTCATGGTGATGGCGCTGCTCCCCGTCGCCGTCCTGTCCCCCTTCGTCCAGAAGCACTTCAAGAAGGGCATGCTCACCGGCGCGATCAAGGGCTGACCGGGGCGCCCGCCCTTCCATGGGGTGCGGGTTCGTGGGCGAGTGCGAGCAGTGGGGGCTGGTCGCGCAGTTCCCCGCGCCCCTGAGAAGCAGGGGCTGCGCCCCGTGCTTTTCGGGCCCACAGGGCCGTTCGCTTTCAGGCCCGCGAAGCCGTTGGCATTCAGGCCCGCAGGGGCCTGGTGCTTTCAGGGGCGCGGGGAACTGCGCGAGCAACCACACACCACCCGCGGTCGCCGACGAACCCGCACCCCCGAGTCCCCACGCGCCCACCCCTACCCCTCCCCGCAAAACGAGGTATGTCATGCGCACCCCACAGCCGAGCCGCCGCACCGTACTCGCCGGGACGGCAGCCGCCGCGGCCCTCACCACCTTCCCCGCACCGACAGCCCAGGCTCACACCACCGGGGTCCACAACGGCCCCGCCGCCGGAGGCTACCGCTGGCGCACCGCCGTCATCGGCGGCACCGGCTTCGTCACCGGCGTTCTCTTCCACCCGGCGAGGCGCGGACTCGCCTACGCCCGCACCGACATCGGCGGCGCCTACCGCTGGGACGACCGCAAGGCCCGCTGGACCCCCCTGACCGACCACCTCGGCTGGGACGACTGGAACCTCCTCGGCGTGGAGGCCCTCGCCGTCGACCCGGCCCATCCGGACCGCCTCTACGTCGCCCTCGGCACCTACACCCAGCCCTGGGCCGGCAACGGCGCGATCCTCCGCTCCGAGGACCGCGGCGCCACCTGGACCCGTACCGACCTCACCGTCAGGCTCGGCGCCAACGAGGACGGCCGGGGCACCGGCGAGCGCCTGCTCGTCGACCCGCGCGACAGCGACACCCTGTGGCTGGGCACCCGGCACGACGGTCTGCTCAGATCGACCGACCGGGGCGCCACCTGGGCGCCGGCGACCGGCTTCCCGGCGACTCCCAGTGCCTCGGGCCAGGGCGTCACCCTGCTCGTCGCCGCCGGACGCACCGTCTACGCCGGCTGGGGCGACGGCGACGGCACCACCGCCAACCTCTACCGGACCGGCGACGGCACCACCTGGGAAGCCGTCCCCGGCCGCCCCACCGGCACTTCCGCCAAGGTCCCGATCCGCGCCGCCTACGACCGGCACTCCCGCGAGCTGTACGTGACGTACGCCGACGCGCCCGGCCCCAACGGACAGTCCGACGGCAGTGTGCACAAGCTCCGCACCACCACCGGCACCTGGACCGATGTGACCCCGGTCGAGCCGGGCGGCACCACGGGCGACGGCGGCACCGACTCCTTCGCCTACGGCGGGGTCGCCGTCGACGCCCGGCGCCCCGGCACGGTGGTCGTGTCCACCAACAACCGCTGGGCCGAGATCGACACCGTGTTCCGGTCCACCGACGGCGGCCGCAGCTGGACGTCGCTGAAGGACTCCGCCGTCCTCGACGTGTCCGAGACGCCGTATCTCAAGTGGGGCGCCGACAAACCGAAGTTCGGCTGGTGGATCCAGGCCCTCGCCCTCGACCCGTACGACTCGAAGCACGTCGTGTACGGCACCGGCGCGACTCTCTACGGCACCCGCGACCTGAAGCACTGGGCGCCGCAGATCCGTGGCCTGGAGGAGACGTCGGTGCGCCAGCTGATCTCCCCGCCGACCGGCGAGGCGCACCTGATCAGCGGCAGCGGGGACATCGGCACGATGTACCACGAGCGGCTCACGGCGTCCCCGTCGCGCGGCATGGCGTCCAACCCCGTGTTCTCGACGGCGACGGGACTCGCGCAGGCCGCGGCGAAGCCGGCGTACGTGGTCCGCACCGGCTGGGGCGACCACGGCAACGGCGCCTTCTCCCAGGACGGCGGGCGTACCTGGGCGCCCTTCGCGGCCCAGCCCGGGATCGCCAAGGACGCGCCGGGGCCGATCGCCGTCACCACCGACGGCACCGCGCTGCTGTGGTCCTTCGTGCACTGGGACGGCACGAAGTACGCCGCCCACCGCTCCTCCGACAACGGCGCCACCTGGACCGAGGTCCCCTCCTTCCCCCGGGGCGCCACACCGGTCGCCGACCCGGCCGACCCCGCCCTCTTCTACGCGTACGACACCGACAGGGGAACGCTGTACGCCAGCACCGACGGCGGCCGGTCGTTCGTGGCGCGCGCGAGCGGACTGCCGCAGGGGGACAGCCAGTTCGAGCTGGTCGCGGCCCCCGGACGCACCGGCGACCTGTGGCTGAGCCTGAAGGGGAACGGGCTGTACCGCTCCACCGACGGCGGAGCCACCTTCGCGAAGCTCGACAGCTGCCGGGCCGCGTACGCCCTCGGCTTCGGCAAGGCGGCCAAGGGCGCCCGCTACCCGGCGGTCTACCTGGTCGGCACGACGGACACCGGCACCGCCGTCCACCGCTCCGACGACGGCGCGAAGACCTGGACCCGCATCAACGACGACGCCCACCAGTGGGGCTGGACCGGCGAGGCCGTCACCGGCGACCCACGCGTGTACGGACGGGTGTACCTGGCCACGAACGGGCGCGGCATCCAGTACGGGGACCCGGTCTGATGCCGGGGGAGTCACGGCCGTCCCTGGCCGGGGTCACCCGCGGACGGGTCCTGTTCGGCGGCGACTACAACCCCGAGCAGTGGCCCGAGGAGGTGTGGCACGAGGACGTCCGCCTCATGCGGGAGGCGGGCGTCACCACCGTCACCCTCGGTGTCTTCTCCTGGGCGAAGCTCGAACCCCGGCCAGGAGCACGGGAGTTCGGCTGGCTGGACACGCTGATGGACCTGATGCACGCGAACGGCATCGGCGTCGTCCTGGCCACCCCCACCTCCTCCCCGCCGCCGTGGATGGGCCGTCTCCACCCCGAGACCCTCCCGCGCGACGAGAACGGTCAGGTCGAGTGGTGGGGCTCCCGCCAGCACTTCTCCCACTCCTCCGCCACCTACCGCCGCTACGCCGCCGCCATCACCGAGGACCTGGCCGCCCGCTACGGCGACCACCCGGCCCTCACCCTGTGGCACATCAACAACGAGTACTGCACCTACGACTGGGGCGACGAGGCGGCGGTCGCCTTCCGCGACTGGCTCCGGCGCAGGTACGGCACCCTCGACGCGCTCAACCGGGCCTGGGGCACGGCCTTCTGGAGCCAGTCCTACGACGGCTGGCACGAGATCATCCCCCCGCGCCGCGCCCACTACCTGCGCAACCCCACGCACATGCTCGACTTCAAGCGCTTCACGAGCGACATGCTCCTGGAGTGTTACGCCGTCGAGCGCGACATCGTCCGCCGGCACACCCCGCACATCCCGGTCACCACCAATTTCATGCCGATGTGGGCGGGCCAGGACGCCTGGCGGTGGGCCGAGGAGGAGGACGTCGTCTCGGTCGACATCTACCCGGACCCGCGGGACCCGCTCGGCGCGCAGCACGGGGCGCTGGTGCAGGACATGACGCGCTCCCAGGCGGGCGGCGGGCCGTGGATGCTCATGGAACAGGCGGCCGGTCCGGTCAACTGGCGCGGCGTCAACCATCCCAAGCCCCACGGCCTCAACCGTCTGTGGTCCCTCCAGGCCGTCGCCCGGGGCGCGGACGCCGTCTGCTACTTCCAGTGGCGGCAGTCGCGGCAGGGCGCGGAGAAGTTCCACTCCGGCATGGTCTCCCACGCGGGCGAGCAGGGGCGCACGTACCGGGAGGTCAAGCGGATCGGGGCCGAGCTGGCGGTGGTGGGACCGGCTGTGGCGGGCCAATCCCTCCACGCCGAGGTGGCGCTGCTGTTCGACTGGCACTCCTGGTGGGCCGGCGCCCACGACGGCCGGCTGTCGTCCGAGGTCGACCTCGCCGAGGTCGTCCGGTCCTGGCACCGCGCCCTGTGGGAGTCGAACGTCACGACCGCCTTCGCCCACCCCGGGCACGACCTCTCCGCGTACCGGATGGTCGTCGTGCCGCAGCTCTACCTGCTCACCGACGCGGCCGTCGAGAACCTCCTCGCGTACGTACGGGGCGGCGGCACCCTCGTCAGCGGCTTCCTGACCGGTGTCGCCGACGAGGACGACCGGGTACGCCCCGGCGGCATGGACGCGCGGCTCCGCGCCCTCTTCGGCATCCGCACCCTGCACGAGTGGTGGCCGCTGGACGCCGGGGAGGAGGTCGGGTGCGAGGGCCCCCGGGGGGTGTTCCGGGGGACGCTGTGGTCCGAGGAGATCGAGGCGGCGGACGCGGACGAGACCTTCGCCTACAAGGGCGGCGAACTCGACGGCCACCCGGCGGTGTTGCGCAGGGGCCGGGCCTGGTACGTCTCCACGCTGCCCGAACCGGCCGCGCTGCGGGACCTGTTGGCGGGCGTCGCGGCCGACGCCGGGGTGCGCCCCGTGCTGGACGGCCTTCCCGACGGGGTGGAGGCGGTCCGCCGCGGCGATGTGCTCTTCGTGCTCAACCACGGCCGCGACGCGGTCACCGTCGAGGTGCCGGGCACCCGTCACGACCTGCTCACGGGGGCGGTCGTCACCGGCACGCTGTCCCTCGGCCGCTACGGCGTGGCGGTGCTGAGGTAAAACCCGGACTTCCTCCGGCGCCGGACCGTGCGTGGCGATCGACCCCGTCGCCGGAGAAGACCGCGTCCTCACCCCGGGGGCGCGGTGGCTCCCCGCTCCATCCCCCCACCCATGGAAGGAACGACACCCATGGCAACACGCACCCGCACCCGTACCCGCTCGCGCACCCTGGGTCGCATCGGCAGGGGCCTGCTGGCCCCCGCCCTCGCCCTCGGTGCCACCGTCGGACTCGCCTCCGCCCCCGCCTCGGCCGCCGTCTGGAACACCTGCGACCAGTGGGGCAACACGAGCCTCAACGGCTACACCCTCTACAACAACATCTGGGGCTCCGGCGCCGGCAGCCAGTGCGTCTGGGCCAACTCCGGTACCAACTGGGGGGTCTGGGCCAACCACCCCAACACCGGCGGCATCAAGTCGTACCCCAACTCCAAGAAGGTGATCAACAAGTCGATCACCTCGCTCGGCTCGCTCAACAGCAGCTACAACGTCACGGTCCCGTCCTCGGGCGCGTACAACACCTCGTACGACGTCTGGGACACGGACCACGACTACGAGATCATGCTCTGGGTCAACCGCACCGGCGCCGTCGGTGCCCTCGGCAGCTTCCAGCAGAGCGTGTCGGTCGGCGGCCACAGCTGGAACGTGTACAAGGGCCGGGCCTACCGGTCCGACGGGACGTACTGGGACGTGATCTCGTTCCTGCGCACCTCGAACTCGACCTCCGGCACGGTCCAGATCCTCCCGGTCCTGAAGTGGATCAAGGACACCAAGGGCTGGATGGGCAATGAGACCATCGGTGACGTGCAGTTCGGCTTCGAGGTCACCTCGTCCTCCGGCGGTCTGAACTTCACGGCCAACAATCTGACGGTCAGCAGCAGCTGACGCACCGTCGTCACTGCTCCGCGGACCCTTTGCCGCGCTGTCTTGACGACTCCCGTGTGACCGGTCACAATTCACGCATGAATGTGGCCGGTCACACCAGGCGCCCGGCGAGTATCCGGGACGTCGCGACAGCTGCCGGGGTCTCGTACCAGACCGTCTCCCGGGTGATCAACAACCACCCCAGCGTCAAGCACACGACGCGGGAGCGGGTGCAGGCGGCGATCGACGAGCTGGGCTTCCGGCGGAACGCCACCGCACACGCGCTGGCCAGCGGGCGCACCCGGTCCGTGACCGTGCTGACCGCCAACACCACGCACTACGGCTACGCCTCGATCCTCCAGGGCATCGAGGAGGCGGCGCGGGCGGCGTCCTACACGGTCGGGATCGGTGTCCTGGAGTCGGCGGACGAGGCCGCGGTCGCCGCCGAGGTGCGGCGGGCGGCGGACGCCGGTGGCGGCCTCATCGTGATCGCCTACGACCCGCCCGGCGTGGCGGCCCTCGGCGCGGTCCCCGCCGCGCTGCCGGTCGTCGGCGTCGTCGAGACCCCCGCGACCCCGCCCCGCGGCGACCGTCCCTGGGTGTGGACCGACGACCGCGAGGCCGCCCACGAGGCCACCCGCCATCTGCTCTCCCTCGGCCACGAGACCGTGCACTACGTCGCCATCCCGTCCAGCACCCGGCGGGCCGGCGCCGCCCGCACCGCCGGCTGGCGCCAGGCGCTCAAGGAGGCCGGCGCGCCGGTGCCCCGGCCGCTGCAGGGGAACTGGGGCCCGGCGGGCGGTCACGCGGCCGGGCTCAAACTGGCGGCGGACCCGTCGGTCACCGCGGTCCTCTGCGGCAACGACGACCTCGCGCTCGGTGTGCTGCGCGCGCTGCACGAGGCCGGGCGTGCCGTGCCCGGGGACGTGAGCGTCGCCGGGTTCGACGACGCCCCGCACTCCGCCTATCTGACCCCGTCGCTGACGACCGTGCGCCTGGACTTCACCGGCCTCGGGCGGGCCGCGTTCGCCCTGCTGCACGGGGTCGTGGAGGAGTCCGAGCCGATCGCCCCGCACGGCGTCTCCGTGCCCGAACTGGTGCTGCGGGAGAGCGCCGGCCCACCGCCCGACAGGCGCTGAACCCCTCGCCCGCCCGGACGCGCACCGCTGCTCCGGTTCCGGGCCGGGAAAAGCGTCGGAGCGTCGTGCCGACGAGCCCGCCGAGGGCCGCCGTCGTCCTCGTCGCCCGGCGGGAGATCGTGCCCGGTATCACCCGCGGAGCCGTCACACGACCGGAGGTCCGGCAGCGTGAGCCCCCACACCGGTACGCGCACCCCCGAGCGATCCCGCACCAGAACCGCGCTGGTCACAGCAGTGCTAGGAGTCACCGCCATGACAGGCAGCATCCTTCCCGCCACCGGAACGGCCACGGCCGCGGCGGCCGCCCCGCAGCGTCTCTCCGTCGACCTCTCCGCCTCCGAGGGCCCGGTGATGCGTGGCGCCAACGGCGCGCTCTACGGGCTCAGCGACGACGGGGTGCCCAGCGACGCGGTCCTCGCCCCCCTGAAGATCACCAGCATCTCGCAGAAGCCGGAGGGCGGCGCCCAGCACCCCAACGGCGACGCGCTCACCGTCTCCAGGTCGTTCTTCCGCAACGGCGGCGGCGAGATCAACGTGATGATGCAGGACGTCTACGCCAAGTGGCCCTACGAGGATCTCGGCATCGACGACTACCTCCCCAAGGTCGACAAGATCGTCAAGGAGGTCTCGGCCGACCCGAACGGCGACCGCTTCGTCTACATCCCGTTCAACGAGCCCGACCAGATCTGGTACAAGCTCGACGTCGCCGACCAGGCCCAGTACGAGATCAACCGCGACCGCTTCTTCCGCGACTGGAAGACCGTCCACGAGCGCATCCGCGCCATCGACCCCGACGCGCGGATCGCCGGCCCCAACGAGGCCGCGTACCACCCCCGTCTGCTCAGGGACTTCCTCGCCTTCGCCCGGCGCGAGAACGTCCTGCCCCAGGTGATGACCTGGCACGAACTGGGCTCCGGCTCCCTCCGGGACTTCCAGGCGCACCACGACGACTACCGCGCCCTGGAGCGCGCGGCCGGCATAGCTCCGCTGAAGATCAACATCGATGAGTACGCCAACCGCCGCGACCTCTCCGTCCCCGGACAACTCGTCCAGTGGGTCTCGATGTTCGAGAGGAACAAGGTGTACGCCAACCAGGCGTACTGGGACGCGGCCGGCAACATGGACGGCAACGTCGTCCGCTCCAACATCCCCAACGGCGGCTGGTGGTTCTTCCGCTGGTACGCGGGCCTGACCGGGGACACCGTCGAGGTCACCCCGCCGCAGGCGAACACCGTCGACACCCTCCAGGGCCTCGCCTCCCTCGACACCTCGCGCCGCCAGGCCCAGGTACTGCTCGGCGGCTCCGACGGCGACACCGACGTCGTGGTCCGGAAGGTCCCCCGCTCCCTCTTCGGGCGCACGGTCACCGCCACGGTCGCCGAGGCCGCCTGGTCCGGCTACGAGGGCCGGCACGCCGCCCCGCGCGTCCTGTCCCGGACGAAGACCCGTGTCGCGGACGACGGCACGGTGACCGTCCCGCTGCGCGGCCTGCACCGGATGTCGGCCTACCGCGTCGTCCTCACCCCCGGCGGCGACGGCACCCCCGCCACCCCGTCCGTCCCCTGGACCGCCTCCTACGAGGCCGAGGACGCCGCGATCACCGACGGCACGGTGTACACCCAGGGCACGGTGGACAACGCCAACGGCTACGCCGCCTCCGGCACCAAGGACGTCGGCTCCCTCGACCGGCCGGGCAGCAAGGTCGACTTCACGGTCTCGGTCCCGCAGGACGGCACCTACGACCTGGCGATCCTCTACGGAAACCAGTCCGGGACCCCGGCCACCCAGAGGCTGACGGTCGACGACGGCGACCCGGTCACCGTCACCTACCCGTCCACCGAGAACTGGGCCCACCGCGCCAAGAAGGACCTCACCCTCCGGCTCACGGCCGGAACCCACCGGCTGACCCTGGCCAAGGGGGACGCCGAGGTCACCCTCGACCGGATCGACCTCACCGCCCGCACCGGCGAGCCCGCCGCCTCCTACGAGGCCACCCTCGCCGACATCGGCGGCCGGCCGTCGTACGACTACTCCTCCTCGAAGGGCGTCGGCACCGGCGAACTGGTCCTGCGCACCGGGGACCGGGCCGTCTTCGACGTGTACGCGCCCCGCGACGGCTACTACCGGGTCGTGCCCCGGGCGTCGGCGCCGGTGACCCTCGCCCTGCACGGCCAGTCGGTGGCCGCGGTGCCCGACCGGCCGCTGCGGCTGTACCTGGTGGAGGGCAACAACCGGATCACCGCGACCGCCCGGCGCACCGGCCTGCGCTCCCTCGACGTCACCGGCGCCGGCTCCGCCACCGGCACCCTCGCCCACGACGCCGCCGCGGCCACGCTCAGCGGCGGAGCCAGGCTCGTCGACTCCGCGCACGCCCCGTCGGGTTCTTACATCGGGTGGCTCGGCAACAGCCCGGACAGCACCGCCGAGTTCACGGTGCACGCCCCCACCGCGGGCCGCCACATCCTGGTCGTCCACTACGCCCACGACGACCGCCGCGACAACGGCCATGCCTACAACACCGACATCATGTCCCGGACGGCGGACATCACCGTCGGGACGGCCGGGCCGCGCACGGTCACCTTCAAGAACACCTGGGGCTGGGACGACTACTGGACCGTGGGCGTCCCGGTCGACCTGCGCAAGGGCCCCAACAAGGTGACCATCGGCAACGCCGCTGCCTGGGCGCCGAACATCGGCCGGATCGAGGTCGGCCGGGTCGTCGGCTAGGCCCTGCCGGACCCCGAAACCCCGGCCCCGTCAGGCCCGGTCCACCTCGGCGCGCAGGGCGTTGTAGTCGGCGAACGCGGACTCGACGTCCGCCGGGGTCAGCCCGTAGCGGGCCAGGTCGTAGCGGTGGGGCCGGCCGCCCCGGGCGTGGGCGGCGGCCCGGGGGAGCCGGGCGGCGTCGGCCTCGGTCCAGCGGGCGCCGACGGCCTCGTACAGCTTCGGGGCGCCGGCGGCCGGGTCGGCGCCGAGCGAGGAGTAGGGCACGTCCACCAGCGCCCCGGAGGCGATGCCGGTGCGGGCCGCGAGACCGCGCCGGACCGACCGGCTGAGCAGGTCGAGCCAGGTGGCGCCCAGCTCACGCGGATCGAAGCGGCGCAGTGAGGTGACCATGCCGACCTCGACCAGGCTGCAGAAGGACGCGACGGCGGCGGCCGGGTCGCGGTGGGTCCACACGAGCGTGGCGTCGGGGAAGACCTTGACCAGCGCGTCCAGGTTCCCGGTGTGGAAGGGCGACTTCAGGACCCAGCGGCGGCGCGGCCGGCCGTACTGCAGCACCTGCAGGGCCTGCCGGAGGTGACGGTAGTCGGGGGTGAAGTCGTGCTCGAAGTGCCAGGCGTGGTAGGCGGGTATGCGGGCCTGGGCGAGCGGCACCAGCGCGTGCGGCAGGAGGAACGTGCACTCCTCGGGGCCCTCGGCGGTCATGGGGTGGATGTCGCGGAAGCGCGGGCTGAGCAGATGGCTGCCGTTCAGGACGCGGCGCGCGGCCGTGATCCGCTTCCGCCGTTCCCCGGGTGACGGTTCCAGATCGGGAGCCAGCAGTTCCCACAGCAGCGGGCAGCGGTGGTCGTCCGAGACGGAGAGCACCCCGTGGGTGAGCGTGCTCGCGGTGCGCGGCAGGCCGACCACGAACACCGGTTTCTCGACGGGCTCCTGACCGATGGCCGGGTTCTCGGCGATCAGCCGCCTGATCCGGGCCCGGTTGGTGAGGTGCCGGCGGACGTGCGCCTGCGCGGACTGCCAGCCGACCGGCCCGAGGTTCTCGTCCTTCGCCCACTCCCGCAGCAGGAACCGGAAGTTCTCGGTGAACTCCTCGTCGCCGTCGGTCCCTCCGGCGCCGGCGGCGATCCGGTCGAAGACCCGGTCCGGGTCGTGTCGGGAGCCGAGCGTGGGCCGGAGTAACAGGTTGGCCAGGGTGAGGGGCAGGGGAGTGGACGCCATCGGGGACTTCCCTTCGGTGCGGACGGAGGGGCGCGGCCCAGGGTGCGGGCGCGGGCGCTCCGGCGGCCGCCCGGGTGGGGCGGCCGCCGCCGATCATCCTGCCGCGCGGGTGACGTCGCGCGCCGCCGGGGTCCCGGTCGTGCCCGCCCCGTCCCCGTAGCGCGACCGCAGCTCCGACAGCACGCCCGAGACCGCCGCGGTCAGCGGCACCGCGAGGAGCATGCCGAGGATGCCGGCGAGGGAGGCGCCCGCCGTGAGGGCCAGCAGGATCGCCGCCGGATGCATCTGCACGGTCCGGCTGTGGATCATCGGCTGGAGCACGTTGCCTTCGAGGAGCTGCACCGCGAAGACGACGCCGACCGCCCACAGCGCGGTCACCAGCCCGCGGTCCGCGAAGGCGACGAGGATCGCCACCGCACCCGAGAGGAACGCGCCCAGGTACGGGATGTACGCACCGACGAAGACGAGCGCGCCGAGGCCGACCGCCCCCGGCACCTGGAGTATCAGCAGACCCACGGCGATACAGGCGCCGTCGATGAAGGCGATGAGCGTCGTCCCCCGCATATAGCCCTCGATCGCCCGGAACGCGCGCCGGGCCATCACCTCCAGGGTGTCGCCGCTGCCGCGCGGCGCGAGCGAGTGCAGGGAGGCGACCGCCCGGTCGGAGTCGCGCAGGAAGAAGAACATCAGCAGCATCGCCAGCACGGCCGCCGCCAGGAACTCGCTGACCGCGCTGACGCCGGTGAGCACCCCGGAGGCCGCCGTGCCGCCGAACTTCGACAGCAGCTCCCTGGCGTTCTTCGCGAGGTCGTCCAGCGAGGTCCCGGCCGGCCCGAACTCGTCGCTGAGCGACTGCGCCGCCTGCCGGAGCGAGGAGATGATCTGGTCACCGGTGTCGATCAGCGCGGCCACCACGATGTACGCGGCCCCGCCCATCACCACCACCACGGCGGCACAGGTCAGTCCGGCGGCCAGGGACCTGTTGAACCTCATCGCCACCAGCCGCCGGTAGAACGGGCCGAGCAGCGCCGTACCCAGCAGGGCGATCAGTATGGGCGTGACCGCCGTCTGGAACGTCACGCAGATCCACACGCCCACGTAGACGACACCCGTCACCAGCAGCGTGAGCGCGCTCCACACGGCGATGTGCCGCGCGGGCCCCGGCAGGAACCCCCGGGGAACGTCCTCGCCCGACGGCACGGCCGCCCTCGGCACCACCGTGTACCCGCCGGTGGTGCGTATCGTCGTACGCGTCCGGTGGACAGGTCTGCGCGCGGCCCCGCCGCCCCGGCCCCGCCGTCCCCCGCGCACTGCGCGGGAGTCTCCCGTACGGCTGTTCATCCCCTGTCATCTCCACTCGCTCGGAGGTCGCGCACACCCCTGAGGATCATGGGATGGCCGTGGCGCCACAGCGTAGACCCGGCCGGCGGGCGGGCGACGGCCGCCTACCCGGCGATCGGCACCGAGGCCCCGTCCCGCAGGAACACCGGAATCCGCTCCAGCGGCGCGTCCACCGTCACCGGCCCGCCTCCCGCGTACGTCTCGCCGGTCCACGCGTCGGTCCACCGCGCCCCCGCCGGCAGATAGGTGCTCCAGCGCGTCACCCCCGCCTCCAGCACCGGCGCCACCAGCACGTCCCGCCCGAACAGGTACGCGTCGTCCACCGACCAGGCCCGCTCGTCGTCCGGGAACTCCAGGAACAGCGGCCGCATCACCGGCAGCCCCTCCTCATGGGCCTCCCGCATCACCCGCAGCACATAGGGCTTCAACCGCTCCCGCAGCCGCAGGCAGTCCTCCAGGATCGCCCCGGCCTCCTCCCCGTACGACCACACCTCGTTGGGCCCGCCGGTCATGGCCGGCCCCAGCGGCATCCCGGGCTCACGGAACCCGTGCAGCCGCATCAGCGGCGAGAACGTCCCGAACTGGAACCAGCGCACCATCACCTCGCGGTAGGCCGGATCGTCCGGGTCGCCGCCGTGGAAGCCGCCGATGTCGGTGTTCCACCAGGGGATGCCGGACAGCGCGGTGTTCAGGCCCGCCGCGATCTGCCGCCGCAGGGTCGGGAAGTCGGTCCCGATGTCACCGGACCACAGCGCGGCCCCCCAGCGCTGACTGCCCGCCCACGCCGAACGGTTGAGGGAGACGATCTCCTCCTCGCCCGCCGCCCGCAGCCCCTCGTAGAAGGTGCGGGCGACCTCGGCCGGGTACATGTTGCCGACCTCCAGGCCGGGCCCCGCCCAGTAGCGCAGGTTCTCCTGGAAGCCGGGCTTGATCTCCGGCTCGCAGGCGTCCAGCCAGAACGCCGTGATGCCGTACGGCTCCAGGTAGTTCTCCCGCACCCGCGACCACACGAACTCGCGGGCCTCCGGGTTCGTGGCGTCGTAGAAGGCGACCTGGACCGTCGAGGCGACCTCCTTGTCCGGCCAGTCGGCGTGCGCCATCGGGCCGTACTGGGTGCCGATGAAGTAGCCGCGCTGTTCCATCAGGTGGTGGTTCTCGCTCAGCGGCGACACCGACGGCCACACGGACACCACCAGCCGGATGCCCAGCTCCTCCAGCTCGCGCACCATCGCCGCCGGGTCGGGCCACTCGGCCGGGTCGAACTTCCACTCGCCGAGGTGCGTCCAGTGGAAGAAGTCGCACACGATGACGTCGATGGGCAGGCCCCGCCGCTTGTACTCCCGTGCCACGGCCAGGAGTTCGTCCTGCGTGCGGTAGCGCAGCTTGCACTGCCAGAACCCGGCCGCCCACGCGGGCAGCATCGGCACACGCCCCGTGACCGCGCTGTAGCGGCGCTGCGCGTCGGCCGGGGCACCGGCGGTGATCCAGTAGTCGATCTGCCGGGCCGAGTCCGCGACCCAGCGCGTGCCGTTGCCCGCCAGCTCGACGCGGCCGATCGCCGGGTTGTTCCACAGCAGGGTGTAGCCGCGGCTGGAGGTGAGCACCGGGATGCCGACCTCCGCGTTGCGCTGCACCAGGTCGAGCACCAGCCCCTTCTGGTCGAGCCGCCCGTGCTGGTGCTGCCCGAGGCCGTACAGCTTCTCGTCGTCGTACGGGGCGAAGCGCTGTTCCAGGCGGTGGTGGCCGTTGCCGACGGCCGTGTAGAGGCGCGAGCCGGGCCACCAGAAGTGGGCGCGGGCCTCCGACAGCAGTTCGGAGCCGTCGGCGGTGCGCGTGTAGCGGACCAGGCCCTCGGCGTCGACCTCGACGGTGAGCGCGCCGACGATCAGCCGCCCCAGCCCGTCCTCGATCTTGACCGTGCTCCCGGTGCTCTCCGCCTCGTCGAGCAGGGCGCCGGGCAGCCCGTCGAGGACCGGTCCGCCCAGGCGGGCGCGGACCCGGACGGCGTCCGGTCCCCAGGGTTCGATCCGCAGGGTCTCCTGGCGTCCGCTCCACTCCAGGGCACCGTCCCGCTCACGGAACGTGCCGACGGTGGGGGAGGACTGGGCGAGGCTGACCGCGCCCGTCGGGGTCGGGTTCTCGGCAGACAGATTCACGGGATCTCCTGGAAGGGAGGAGTGACGGCACACCCGGCTCGGCTCGGCTCCGGCGGGCACGGGCGGTGGGGAGGAGGGGCCGTACGGGGTTCTCCGTACGGCACGGCGATCGGTGCGGTCGGGGGTGGGTGCGGTGCGGGTGCGGGTGCAGGTGCGGGGGCGGGTGAGTCGACCGTCTCAGCCGCTCGTGGACAGCGGTCCCGTGCTCGCGCGGACCGTCAACTCGGGGGCGAGGAGCACCACTTCGTCGGTGTCCCGGCCCTCCAGCTTGGCGATCAGCTGCTCCACCGCCCGGCGGCCCATCTCCTGGGCCGGGATGGCGACGGACGTCAGCCGTACCGAGGCCTGCACGGCGACCTGGTCCGGGCAGATCGCGATCACCGAGACGTCCTCGGGGACCGCGCGCCCCTGCTGGCGCAGCAGCGCGAGCAGCGGCTCCACCGCCGACTCGTTCTGCACGACGATCCCCGTGGTGCCCGGCCGCTCGTCGAAGATCCGGGCCAGGGTCGCGGCCATCGCGTCGTAGCCGCCCTCACAGGGGCGGTGCAGCACACGCAGTCCCAACTCCCGTGCCCGGTCGCGGAGTCCGTCGAGGGTGCGCTCGGCGAAACCGGTGTGCCGTTCGTACACCGCGGGTGCCTCGCCGACGACCGCGATGTCACGGTGCCCGAGCATCGCCAGATGCTCCACGCACAGCGCCCCCGTGGCCCCGAAGTCGAGGTCGACGCAGGTCAGGCCGCTGGTGTCGGCCGGCAGCCCGATGAGCACCGAGGGCTGGTCGGTACCGCGCAGCAGCGGCAGCCGCTCGTCGTCCAGCTCCACGTCCATCAGGATCATCGCGTCGGCGAGCCCGCTGCCGGTGACCCGGCGCACCGCGTCCGGACCCTCCTCGCCGGTGAGCAGCAGGACGTCGTACCCGTAGGTGCGGGCCGTGGTGGCCACGGCGATGGCGATCTCCATCATCACCGGGACGTACATGTCGGTGCGCAGCGGCACCATCAGGGCGACGATGTTCGACCTGCTGCTCGCCAGGGCACGGGCCCCCGCGTTCGGGTGGTAGCCGAGCTCCTGGATGCTCCGCTCCACCCGCTGCCGGGTGCCCGCGGAGATGGACCGCTTGCCGCTGAGGACATAGCTCACCGTGCTCGCCGAGACTCCGGCGTGCTGGGCGACCTCGGCGAGGGTGACCATCCGGCTCTCCCAGCGTGTTCAAGCGCTTCGACAGCGCACTGTTGCGGAACAAAGGCGTGTGAGGGTGGCTCGACAGTAGCCGGGCGCCGGATGGGTGTCCATAGGTTGTCGAAGCGCTTCGATCGATCGGCGGGCGCCCGGGGAGTCGTGGGGGAGTGTGGGGGTGAGGCCGCGGGTGCGTGGGGCTTCTCGCGCCTCCCCGCGCCCTCGGAACCCTCCTGATGGGCCCTGGGGTCGGACACAGTCTAGAACCGGCCGGTCTTCGACGGTCCCGCCCCGCACGACCCGGCCGAAGCGGCCGGCCGCGGACGCGAGGGGTGGCGGGGTCATTCCGAATCGGGTACCAACGATCGAGTAGCACCCATCGGTAACCATTCAGGTACCCATCCGGTACGAGATCCCGATTCGCGGCGAGGTGAGCCTCATGTCCGCCCCACCCCTCAAGAAGCCCGTCGTCACAGAACGTGAGGCCCGCCAGGTGGCGGAGGCCGCCCGGGAGCAGTCCTGGCGCAAGCCCAGCTTCGCCAAGGAACTGTTCCTCGGCCGGTTCCGCCTCGACCTCATCCACCCCCACCCGCTGCCCACGGACGAGGCCGTCCGGCGCGGCGAGCAGTTCCTGACCAAGCTCCGCGCCTTCTGCGAGGCGAAGGTCGACGGGGCCCTGATCGAACGCGAGGCCCGCATCCCCGACGAGGTCATCGACGGCCTCAAGGAACTCGGCGCTCTCGGCATGAAGATCGACCCCAGGTACGGCGGTCTCGGCCTCACCCAGGTGTACTACAACAAGGCGCTGGCCCTGGTCGGCTCCGCCAGCCCGGCCATCGGCGTCCTGCTCTCGGCGCATCAGTCGATCGGCGTACCGCAGCCGCTCAAGCTGTTCGGCACCCCCGAGCAGAAGGAGAAGTTCCTGCCGCGCTGCGCCCGCACCGACATCAGCGCCTTCCTCCTCACCGAGCCCGACGTCGGCTCCGACCCGGCCCGCCTGGCCACCACCGCGGTGCCCGACGGGGACGACTACCTCCTCGACGGCGTGAAGCTCTGGACGACGAACGGCGTGGTCGCCGACCTCCTCGTCGTCATGGCGCGGGTGCCGAAGTCCGAGGGGCACAAGGGCGGCATCACCGCCTTCGTCGTGGAGACCGAC
Source organism: Streptomyces sp. VNUA24 (assembly GCF_029167005.1). Lineage (NCBI taxonomy): Bacteria > Bacillati > Actinomycetota > Actinomycetes > Kitasatosporales > Streptomycetaceae > Streptomyces > Streptomyces sp. VNUA24. Next base: position 3,619,544 of record NZ_CP119143.1, on the reverse strand, counting down.
TCGCCCGGTGTCACCGTCGAGAACCGCAACGCCTTCATGGGCCTGCGCGGCATCGAGAACGGCGTCACCCGCCTCCACCAGGTCCGCGTCCCCGCCGCGAACCGCATCGGCCCCGAGGGCGCGGGCCTGAAGATCGCGCTCACCACCCTCAACACCGGCCGTCTCTCGCTCCCGGCGTCCTGCGTGGCCGCCGGCAAGTGGTGTCTGAAGATCGCCCGCGAGTGGTCGGCCGCGCGCGAGCAGTGGGGCAAGCCGGTCGCCCACCACGAGGCGGTGGGCCAGAAGATCTCCTTCATCGCGGCCACCACCTTCGCCCTCGAAGCGGTGCTCGACCTGTCCTCGCAGATGGCCGACGAGGACCGCAACGACATCCGTATCGAAGGCGCCCTCGCGAAACTCTTCGCCTCCGAGATGGGCTGGAGGATCGCCGACGAGCTGGTCCAGATCCGCGGCGGCCGCGGCTTCGAGACCGCGGACTCGCTCCGGGCGCGCGGCGAACGGGCCGTGCCCGCCGAGCAGATGCTGCGCGACCTGCGCATCAACCGGATCTTCGAGGGCTCCACGGAGATCATGCACCTGCTGATCGCCCGCGAGGCCGTCGACGCCCACCTCACGGTGGCCGGCGACCTCATCGACCCGGAGAAGTCCCTCTCCGACAAGGCGAAGGCGGGCGCGAACGCGGGCGTCTTCTACGCCAAGTGGCTGCCCAAGCTGGTCGCGGGACCGGGCCAGCTCCCGCGCACCTACGGCGACTTCCACCCCGCCGGGCACCCGGACCTGGCCACCCACCTGCGCTATGTCGAGCGCAACGCCCGCAAGCTGGCCCGCTCCACCTTCTACGCCATGTCCCGCTGGCAGGGCCGGATGGAGACCAAGCAGGGGTTCCTGGGCCGTGTCGTCGACATCGGCGCCGAACTCTTCGCCATGAGCGCGGCCGTCGTCCGCGCGGAACTGCTCCGCACCCAGGGCGATCACGGCCGCGAGGCGTACCAGCTCGCCGACGTCTTCTGCCGCCAGTCCCGCATCCGGGTCGAGGAACTCTTCGGCCGCCTGTGGAACAACACCGACGACCTCGACCGCAAGGTGGTCAAGGGCGTACTCGGCGGCGCCTACGAGTGGCTGGAGCACGGTGTGATCGACCCGTCCGGCGAAGGCCCCTGGATCGCGGACGCGACCCCGGGCCCGAGCGAGAAGGAGAACGTCCACCGGCGCATCCAGTGATCTGACGCCTCCCCGCGCCCCGGATTCTCAGGGGCGCGGGGAACTGCGCGACCAGCCGCAGTGGACCGCGGCCGAAAGCGGCGCCCGTGCGGCGTCAGCAGTACTTGTCGCTGGCGTCCCGCGTGGTCCAGGAGCAGGAATCCACCTTCGAACCGTTCGCCTTCGTCAGCTTGGCCGTGTCGCTGGTGTTGTTCCAGACGTACGCCCTGCGGTTCTGGTACTTGGTCGCGGTGGTGTCCGTGCCCGACCCCGTACGGACCTTGATGTACTTCTTCGCCCCGATCCTGACGTCCGGGAACGTGTACTTGTGGTTGTCGAGGTCCTTCAGCACCCAGCCCTTCAGCGAGATCGCCGACGAGCTCGTGTTCTTGATCTGCACCCACTCCGCGTTGTACTGCGCGTTCGTCCGCGTGTCCTTGCCGGGGCTGTCGAAGTACACGCGGTAGATCACCACGCCCCCCGCGGCCTCGGCCGGGCTGCTCAGCAGGGTGCCGGTCAGGGCAACCGCTCCGGCGAGCGCGGGCACGGCGGCGCGTATGCGCTTGCGCATGAATCCCCCCAGGATCCTCGTTCATGATCGACTGATACGACAATCGGATCAGCAGGGGAGAAGTCATATCACTCCCGCCTTCACGTGTGCTTCACAAACGGAGAAATGCGCTCGTCAACCGCACACGGCACGAAGTGGGTCAACCAGGGGGCGCGCGGTCCTGCCGGACACCCGATGCGGCCACAATGGGGGGATGAGCGACAGTCCAGCCCCTCTCGCCGATCCGCATCTCGTCTTCGACCCGGTCGACGGCGCACGGGACGTAGTGATCCTCGGATCGACCGGCTCGATCGGCACCCAGGCCATCGACCTCGTCCTGCGCAACCCGGACCGCTTCCGCGTCACCGGGCTCTCCGCCGCCGGAGGGCGGGTGCAGCTCTTGGCCGAGCAGGCGCACCGGCTGCGCGTGCGGACCGTCGCCGTCGCCCGCGAGGACGTCGTACCGGCCCTGCGCGAGGCCCTGGCCGCCACCTACGGCGCCGGGGAGCCGCTTCCCGAGATCCTGGCCGGCCCCGACGCGGCCACGGCCCTGGCCGCCTCCGACTGCCACACCGTGCTGAACGGCATCACCGGCTCCATCGGCCTCGCCCCCACCCTCGCCGCCCTGGAGGCGGGCCGCACCCTCGCGCTCGCCAACAAGGAGTCGCTCATCGTCGGCGGCCCGCTGGTCAAGGCGGTGGCCAAGCCCGGCCAGATCATCCCGGTCGACTCCGAGCACGCCGCCCTCTTCCAGGCCCTCGCCTCCGGCACCCGGGCCGACGTGCGCAAGCTCGTCGTCACCGCCTCCGGCGGCCCGTTCCGCGGCCGCAGCAAGGCGGAGCTGGCGGACGTGACGCCCGCCGACGCCCTCGCGCACCCCACCTGGGCCATGGGCCCGGTCATCACCGTGAACTCCGCGACCCTGGTCAACAAGGGCCTGGAGGTCATCGAGGCGCACCTGCTCTACGACATTCCCTTCGACCGCATTGAGGTCGTCGTGCACCCCCAGTCGTATGTCCACTCGATGGTTGAGTTCACGGACGGATCGACGATGGCCCAGGCGACGCCCCCCGACATGCGCGGGCCCATCGCCATCGGCCTCGGCTGGCCGCAGCGCGTCCCGGACGCCGCGCCCGCCTTCGACTGGACCAAGGCGTCCAGCTGGGAGTTCTTCCCCCTCGACGACGACGCGTTCCCCTCCGTCGGGCTCGCCCGGCACGTGGGACAGCTCGCGGGCACCGCCCCGGCGGTGTTCAATGCGGCGAACGAGGAGTGCGTCGACGCGTTCCTGTACGGGGGTCTCCGGTTCGACGCGATCATGGAGACCGTCACACAGGTGGTCGAGGAGCACGGCACCCCCGCCTCGGGAACTTCCCTGACCGTGGCGGACGTCCTCGAAGCGGAGACCTGGGCACGCGCCAGGGCCCGTGAACTGACCACCTCGACCACCTCGACCGGCAAACCCACCGAGCGGACGACCGCGGAGGCCCGTGCATGACGACCCTGATGTTCATCCTCGGCATAGTGGTCTTCGTGATCGGTCTCGCGTTCTCGATCGCGTGGCACGAGCTGGGCCACTTCTCGACCGCCAAGCTCTTCGGCGTCCGCGTCCCCCAGTTCATGGTGGGCTTCGGCCCCACCATCTGGTCGAAGCGGAAGGGCGAGACCGAGTACGGCGTCAAGGCGATCCCGCTCGGCGGCTACATCCGCATGATCGGCATGATCCCGCCCGGTCCGGACGGCCGGATCGAGAGCCGTTCGACCTCCCCGTGGCGCGTCATGATCGAGGACGCCCGCGCGGCCTCCTTCGAGGAGCTGCAGCCCGGCGACGAGGACCGTCTCTTCTACACGCGCAAGCCGTGGAAGCGCGTCATCGTGATGTTCGCCGGGCCCTTCATGAACCTGATCCTGGCCTTCGTGATCTTCCTCGGCGTGATGATGACCTTCGGCGCCCAGACCTCGACGACCACGGTCAGTAAGGTCTCGGACTGCGTCATCTCCGCCAGCGAGAACCGCTCGAAGTGCAAGGACAGCGACAAGGAGGCCCCCGCCAAGGCGGCGGGCCTGAAGCCCGGCGACAGGATCGTCGCCTTCGACGGCACCCCCGTCGAGGACTGGTCCGCCCTGCAGGCCGACATCCGCGACAACCCCGGCAAGCAGGTCACGCTCACCGTGGACCGCAAGGGCGAGAAGGTCGACCTGACCCCCACCCTCATCAAGAACAAGGTCAGCCAGACCGACGGCCAGGGCGGCTACGTCAAGGACAAGTACGTGTACGCCGGCTGGCTCGGCTTCACCCCCGCCTCCGACATCCTCCCGCTCTCCTTCGGCCAGTCCGTGGACCGCATGGGCGACATGATGGAGAACGGCGTCGAGTCCCTGCTCTCCCTGCCCGCCAAGGTCCCCGCCCTGTGGGACGCCACCTTCGGCGACGGCGAGCGCGCGGCCGACTCGCCCATGGGCGTCGTCGGCGCGGCCCGGGTCGGCGGCGAGATCTTCACCATGGACATCCCCGCCACCCAGCAGCTCGCCAGCTTCCTGATCCTGCTGGCCGGCTTCAACCTCTCCCTGTTCCTGTTCAACATGCTCCCGCTGCTCCCGCTCGACGGCGGGCACATCGCGGGCGCCCTGTGGGAGTCGCTGCGCCGGAACGCGGCCAAGCTGCTGCGCCGGCCCGACCCCGGCCCGTTCGACGTCGCCAAGCTGATGCCCGTCGCGTACGTGGTGGCAGGCATCTTCGTCTGCTTCACGCTCCTGGTGCTGATCGCGGACCTCGTGAACCCGGTACGCATCTCCTAGTCACCCGCGGTTCACGGCGGCCGGGCACACTCCCCGAGTGGGGGCGGCCCGGCCGCCGTCGTTCGCGCACGCACCGGTCACCCGGCCCCGGACACCACGGCCGGCATCCCCAACGGGTGGGTTCACGGATGGTGATGTGCTCGGGTGCCTGCCCGTGCCGTAATCTCGAAGCCTGGAGCCCGCGCGTACCGGGACCCGATCCTGATCCACAACTTGGGGTTGCACAGCAGATGACTACTGCGATTTCTCTCGGCATGCCGTCCGTTCCGACCAAGCTCGCCGAGCGCCGGAAGAGCCGGCAGATCCAGGTCGGGTCCGTGGCGGTCGGCGGAGACGCCCCGGTGTCGGTCCAGTCGATGACCACGACGCGTACGTCGGACATCGGCGCCACCCTGCAGCAGATCGCCGAGCTGACGGCGTCCGGCTGCCAGATCGTCCGCGTCGCCTGCCCCACGCAGGACGACGCCGACGCCCTGTCGACGATCGCCCGCAAGTCGCAGATCCCGGTCATCGCCGACATCCACTTCCAGCCGAAGTACGTCTTCGCCGCGATCGAGGCCGGCTGCGCCGCCGTCCGCGTCAACCCGGGCAACATCAAGCAGTTCGACGACAAGGTCAAGGAGATCGCCCAGGCGGCGAACGACCACGGCACCCCGATCCGCATCGGCGTCAACGCCGGCTCCCTGGACCGCCGCCTTCTGCAGAAGTACGGCAAGGCCACCCCCGAGGCGCTGGTCGAGTCCGCGCTGTGGGAGGCGTCCCTCTTCGAGGAGCACGGCTTCCGGGACATCAAGATCTCGGTCAAGCACAACGACCCGGTCGTCATGGTCAACGCCTACCGGCAGCTCGCCGCCCAGTGCGACTACCCCCTCCACCTCGGCGTCACCGAGGCCGGCCCCGCCTTCCAGGGCACCATCAAGTCCGCGGTCGCCTTCGGCGCGCTGCTCTCCGAGGGCATCGGCGACACGATCCGCGTCTCCCTCTCGGCCCCGCCGGTCGAGGAGATCAAGGTCGGCAACCAGATCCTGGAGTCGCTGAACCTCAAGCCGCGCCGCCTCGAGATCGTCTCCTGCCCCTCCTGCGGCCGCGCCCAGGTCGACGTCTACAAGCTCGCCGAGGAAGTCACCGCCGGCCTCACCGGCATGGAGGTCCCTCTCCGCGTCGCCGTCATGGGCTGCGTCGTCAACGGCCCCGGCGAGGCCCGCGAGGCCGACCTCGGCGTCGCCTCCGGCAACGGCAAGGGCCAGATCTTCGTCAAGGGCGAGGTCATCAAGACCGTCCCCGAATCCAAGATCGTCGAGACCCTCATCGAGGAGGCGATGAAGATCGCCGAACAGATGGAGGCGGACGGCATCACCTCGGGCGAGCCGACGGTGGCGGTGGCGGGCTGAGTCCCGCTCTTCCGGAAGGGGCCGCAGGCCCCCTTCCAGGGGCGCGGGGCTGTTTCGATGTGCGGCTCCGCCGCGTGGGCGCGACAAGCCACGACGCACCCGCACCCGCCAAGACACAGGGCCCCGAGCCAGGCGCCCCCGGCCGCGGCGCAGCCGCAGGGCGCCCCGCCACAGCCCGGCAGGGTATCGTGCCAAGACCAGCGCAGACCCCAGGGTGAGGCCCCCGCACGTGTTGACCCAGACCACCACCAGGGTCCTCGAACCGAGTGACCTGGACGCCGCACTCGCCGTCCTGGACCGAGACCCCGTCGCGAACGCCTTCGTGACGTCCCGCGTCCAGGTCGCCGGGCTGGACCCGTGGCGGCTCGGCGGCGAGATGTGGGGCTGGTACGAGGACGGCGCCCTGACCTCCCTCTGCTACGCCGGCGCCAACCTCGTCCCCATCTGCGCCACCCCCCGCGCCGTGCGGGCCTTCGCCGACCGCGCCCGCCGGGCCGGCCGCCGCTGCTCCTCGGTCGTCGGCCCCGCCGAACCCACCGCCCAGCTGTGGCGGCTGCTCGAACCCAGCTGGGGCCCGGCCCGCGAGGTCCGGGCCCACCAGCCCCTCATGGTCACCGACCGGCTCCCCGACCCCGCCGACGTCGTCCCCGACCCGTACGTCCGCCGCATCCGCAAGGACGAGATGGACACGATCATGCCGGCGTGCGTGGCGATGTTCACCGAGGAGGTCGGCGTCTCCCCGCTGGCCGGCGACGGCGGCCTCCTCTACCAGGCCCGGGTCGCCGAACTCGTGGGCTCCGGCCGCTCCTTCGCCCGCCTCGCCCCCGACGGCCGCGTCCAGTTCAAGGCCGAGATCGGCGCGGCGACCGCCCGGGCCTGCCAGATCCAGGGTGTCTGGGTGGCCCCCGAGTTCCGCGGCCAGGGCCTGGCCGCCCCCGGCATGGCAGCGGTCCTGCGCTACGCCCTGGCGGACGTGGCCCCCGTCGTCAGCCTCTACGTCAACGACTTCAACACGGCGGCGAGGCGCACGTACCGACGCGTGGGCTTCCAGGAGGTCGGCGCCTTCATGAGCGTCCTGTTCTGAGCGGCCACCGGACCCGGCGCGGGCACGACCGGCCACATCCGGCCCGCACCCCGCGGGCACCCCGAACCCCCCTGTAGCATCCGCAACATGGACCTCGTCATCGGCCCCTTGGACCTCTCCGCCCATGTGGACGAGGCCCTGGCCGTACAAGCCGTCGCCTTCGGACTGGGCCCCGACGAGGTCGCGGTCCGCCGCCAGATCGTCCTGCGCCACATGACGTACCCGGGGGCGAGGGCCCTGGGCGCCACCACCGCCGGACGGCTCGTGGGATTCGTCTACGGCATGCCCAACGACCGCTCCCACTGGTGGTCCACCGTCGTCGAGCCCTACCTGCGCGCCCTGCACCACGAGCACTGGCTCGACGACTCCTTCGTGATCACCGAGCTGCACGTCCACCCCGACCACCAGAACCACGGCGTCGGCCGCGCCCTCATCACCGCCATCACCGACACCGCGGCCGAACCCCGCTCGATCCTCTCCGCGATCGACGTCGACAGTCCGGCCCGGGGTCTGTACCACTCCCTCGGCTACACCGACCTCGCCCGCCGGGTCGTCTTCCCCAGCGCCCCCAGGCCGTACGCGGTCATGGGCGCCCCCCTGCCCCTGCGCCGCAGGTAGCGCCCCGCCCCCGCCGCCGGATTTCCACGGGCCCGTGTACCCCCGCTAACCTCCTGGCATCACCCGATCCGCAGCAGGAGTACGAGAATCATGGCGAACCCACCGGTCCAGCGCATGTCCCAGTTGATGGCGAAGACGCTGCGCGACGACCCGGCGGACGCCGAGGTGCTCAGCCACAAGCTCCTCGTCCGCGCCGGGTACGTCCGCCGCACCGCCGCCGGCGTGTGGACCTGGCTGCCGCTCGGCAAGAAGGTCCTCGCCAACGTGGAGCGCATCGTCCGCGAGGAGATGGACGCGATCGGCGCCCAGGAGGTGCTGCTCCCCGCCCTGCTGCCGAAGGAGCCGTACGAGGCGACCGGCCGCTGGGACGAGTACGGCCCCGAGCTGTTCCGGCTGAAGGACCGCAAGGGCGGCGACTACCTCCTCGGCCCCACCCACGAGGAGATCTTCACGCTGATCGTGAAGGACCAGGCGTCCTCCTACAAGGACCTGCCCGTGATCCTCTACCAGATCCAGACGAAGTTCCGCGACGAGGCCCGCCCCCGCGCCGGCATCCTGCGCGGCCGCGAGTTCCTGATGAAGGACTCGTACTCCTTCGACACCGAGGACGAGGGCCTCGCCCGGTCGTACGCCCTGCACCGCGCGGCGTACCAGAAGGTGTTCGAGCGTCTGGGCCTCGACTACCGCATCTGCGCCGCCACGGCGGGCGCGATGGGCGGCTCCAAGTCGGAGGAGTTCCTGGCCCCGGCGGGCGCCGGCGAGGACACCTTCGCGGACTGCCCCGCCTGCGACTTCGCGGCGAACACCGAGGCGATCACGTTCGAGCTGAAGCCGGTGGACGCGGGCGACACCCCCGCCCTCGAAGAGATCCCGACCCCGGACACCCCGACGATCGAGACCCTCGCCGCCTACCTCGGCGTCGAGCCCTCCGCCACCCTGAAGAACCTCCTCGTCAAGGTAGACGGCGAGATCGTCGCCATCGGTGTCCCCGGCGACCGCGAGGTCGACATGGGCAAGGTCGAGGCGCACTTCGCCCCGGCCGTCGTCGAGATGGTCACCGAGGCGGACTTCGCGGGCCGCCCCGACCTGGTCCGCGGCTACGTCGGCCCGCAGGGCCTCGGCGAGAAGGTCACCTACGTCGCCGACCCGCGCGTCGCTCCCGGCACCGCCTGGATCACCGGCGCCAACAAGCCGGGCACCCACGCGAAGCACGTCGTCGCGGGCCGTGACTTCGAGGTCGGCGCCTACGTCGACGTCGTGGTCGTCCAGGAGGGCGACCCCTGCCCGAACTGCGGCACCGGCCTCAAGCTGGACCGGGCCATCGAGATCGGCCACATCTTCCAGCTCGGCCGGAAGTACGCCGACGCCCTCAAGCTCGACGTCCTGGGACAGCACGGCAAGCCCGTCCGCGTGACCATGGGCTCCTACGGCATCGGCGTCTCCCGCGCGGTGGCCGCCCTCGCCGAGCAGAGCGCCGACGACAAGGGCCTGTGCTGGCCCGCCGAGGTCGCCCCGGCCGACGTGCACGTCGTCGCCGCCGGCAAGGCCCTGCAGACCGAACTGGCCCTCGACGTCTCCGAGAAGCTGCGGGCCGCCGGTCTGCGCGTCCTGGTCGACGACCGCGCGGGCGTCTCCCCGGGCGTGAAGTTCACCGACTCCGAGCTGATCGGCGTGCCCAAGATCCTGGTCGCCGGCCGCCGCTCCGCCGAGGGCGTCCTGGAGCTGAAGGACCGCCGTACCGGTGAGCGCGAGGAACTGACGGTCGACGAGGCGATCGCCCGCCTGACCGCCTGACCCGCACCCCGGCCGTATCCGACCGTTCCCCGACCGCACGGCGTGACCGAACGCCACCGCGGCGGGGAGCGGTCGGGGATCGCGCGTCGCGCGCGTGCCTCGTCCTGCCGTGCCGGCCGATCCCGACCGGTCAGAGCCAGCCTGCGAACTCGAGCAGCAGCTCCGCGTCCCTCGGCCGGCCCACGCGCAGCGCCCGCACCCCCGATTCCACGGCCCGGAACAGCGTCCACCCCCGCAGCCGCTCCTGATCCACGTCCAGCGACTCGGCCAGCTTCCTGATCCGCCGCCGGGTGATCGCCGCCCCCGACGGCGAGGCGATCAGATCCTCCACCCGGTCCCGCACCAGCCGGGCCAGGTCGAACGCGCACTCACCCACCACCGGGTCCGGCCCCACCGCCAGCCACGGCAACCGCTCCCCGGCCAGCACCTTGCTCTGCCGGAACGTCCCGTGCAGCAACCGCTCCTCGGGCGCGTCCGCCAGCAGCTCCTCCCGCACGGCGAGAGCGGCGTCCACCAGCGCCCCGGTCTCCCCGTCGGCGGAGCCGGAGCGCATCAGCCCGGCCTGCCGTTCGGTCCGCCCCGCCACGGTCTCGAAGACATGGGCCCCGGGCGGTTCGACCCACAGCCGCCGCAAGGTCGCCGCGGCCTCCAGCAACGCCTTCGCCTCGGGCAGCGACCGCACCGAGAGATCGGGTCTCAGCCGCTCCAGCAGCAGCACTCCGTGCCCCGCCCCGGGGTCGAGCAGCTGCACCGCGCCCCGTCCGTCCCAGTGCGCGAGGGCCGCCCGCTCGCTCTCCGGCCGGGCCCGCTCGGGCGCCACCTTGAGCACGGCGGGCGTGTCGTCGATCAGCCGGACGAGGACCACCACACTGCTGCGGCCGCCGGGAGCCTGCACCCGCTCGACGGTCAACTCGCGTAGATCCACGGCCTGTTGAAGCAGCTCGGGGAGGCTTTCCAGCCATGCGCCGGTCCCGTCACCGTCGTCCGGCCGCCGGGTCTCGGCGAGCGCTCGCACCAGCCGCCGCGGCGGTTCGAAGTCCTCGAAAACCCTGCGCGCCATGTGCGAGTCGTTCCCTTCCGGACCGTGATCAGGTGTGCGGTGTCGCCGACGGGCCGGCGGCGGCCGTCCGCTCGGCGAGACCAGGGAAGGCTACGCTTTCGCCCCGCCACCGCACCGCCCGCACCGCCGCTTCCCGCAACGCCTCGGCCGCCGCGCCGCGCCGGTCACCCTCGGATGCCCGGACGAGGTCGGAGTACACGCCGGCCACCCGCTCCTCCAGCTCGGCCGCGAGCCGTTCGGCGGAGCCGGAATCGGTCACCTGGAAGGGCAGCGCGTATCCGGCCGCCGCCGCGGTGGGCTCACCGCCCAGGTCGAGCACGGTCCGGACGAGCCGGTCCCGGCGGGCCCGGTGCGCGTCGTACGCCGAGCGTGCCTCGCCCTGCCGTGCCCGGCCGATCTTCCCGCCGACGACGCCGTACCCGTACACGGCGGCGTGCTCGGCCGCCAGGGCCGCCTGGACCGCCTTCAGCTCACCGCTGCTCACTTCGCGCCCTCCGTCAGCATGTACGCGTGCCCGGCCCCCGCCGCCGCCACCGAGGCCATCAGCCGTGCCACCTCGCCCGGCACCTCCAGCAGCGCCTTGGCCCGCCGGTCGGCGAGCCTCCGCTCGGCGGCGGCCAGCTCGGCGAGGGCGGCCCCGGGGCTGTCCGGCACGGGCGAGGGGGACGCCGACGCGGAGGGCGAGCCCGAAGGGGAGGCGGACGGCGACGCGGAGGCGCTGTTCGCGCCCTTCTTCCCGGCGCGCGCCGCCTTTCCGCCCCCGAACGCCTCGGCGTGCCGGACGACCTCCGCCCGCAGCGGGGTCAGCAGCCCGGCCAGACCGGGATGCGCGGCGACGACGGCCTCGTACCGCTCGGCGAGCGCCTCGCTGTCCCGGGCGGCACGCGCGCGTGCCCGCTCCACGGCCGACGGGCCGCTCCCGGCGACGTCCGCACGCTCACCCCCGGACGAGCACCCCGCGAGCAGGCCCGCGCCGGCGGCCCCGACGAGCAAACTCCTTCTGCGCGGCCCCGACAGGGCACGCGCCGGCAGGCTGAACGACACAGCAGACGTCCTAGGGAGGTCGTACGAACAAAGAAGCGGTGCGATCACCGTACCCGCGCAGGTGATCCAAGGTCGCCACCACCGCGCCCCGACGCGGCGCGGGGAACCGCGCGGTGTGCCGCGCACCACCCGTGTCCGCCGTCCCGCGACGGCCGTCCGGGCCCGGAGGCGGACGGCAACACCCCAGCGGAGCGGCTACCCTTTGACCTGACACGCGCCCTACCCACAACAGCACACGCGGCCGAGGAGTCACCCGGATGAGCACCACCCAGAGCGAGAGGCTGCGAGAACTGCTGGAACCGCTCGTACGCTCCCAGGGCCTCGATCTCGAAGAGATCGCAGTGGACTCGGTCGGACGCAGGCGAGTGCTGCGCGTGGTGGTCGACTCGGACGAGGGCGCGGATCTGGACGCGGTCGCCGACGTCAGCCGCGCGCTCTCGGCCAAGCTGGACGAGACGGACGCGATGGGCCAGTCGGAGTACACCCTGGAGGTCGGGACGCCGGGCGCCGAGCGCGCGCTCACCGAGCACCGCCACTACCGCCGCGCCGTCGACCGTCTGGTGAAGTTCCAGCTCCGCGAGGACGGGGAACTGATCGCCAGAATCCTGACCGTGGACGACGAGGGCCTCGACCTCGAAGTGCCCGGCGTGAAGGGCCGCAGGGCCACCTCCCGCCGGCTCGCCTTCGACGAGATCGACAAGGCCCGTGTCCAGGTCGAGTTCAACCGCAAGGACAAGAAGGACATGACGGAAGAAGAGGAGGCGTAGCCGTGGACATCGACATGAGTGCCCTGCGGGGTCTGGTCCGGGAGAAGGAGATCTCCTTCGACCTGCTGGTCGAGGCGATCGAGGCGGCCCTCCTCATCGCCTACCACCGCACCGAGGGAAGCCGCCGCCACGCGCGCGTGGAGCTCAACCGGGAGACCGGCCATGTGACCGTGTGGGCGAAGGAGGACCCCGAGGACCTGGAGGAGGGGCAGGAGGCACGCGCGTTCGACGACACCCCGTCGGACTTCGGGCGCATCGCCGCCACCACCGCCAAACAGGTGATCCTGCAGCGCCTGCGGGACGCGGAGGACGACGCGACGCTCGGCGAGTACGCGGGGCGCGAGGGCGACATCGTCACCGGCGTCGTCCAGCAGGGCCGCGACCCGAAGAACGTCCTCGTCGACATCGGCAAGCTGGAGGCCATCCTGCCCGTGCAGGAACAGGTCCCGGGGGAGACCTACCAGCACGGCATGCGGCTGCGCTCGTACGTCGTCCGGGTGGCCAAGGGGGTGCGCGGTCCCTCCGTGACGCTCTCGCGGACCCACCCCAGCCTCGTGAAGAAGCTCTTCGCGCTGGAGGTGCCGGAGATCGCCGACGGGTCCGTCGAGATCGCCGCCATCGCCCGTGAGGCCGGTCACCGCACGAAGATCGCCGTCCGTTCCACCCGCAGCGGCCTGAACGCCAAGGGCGCCTGCATCGGCCCGATGGGCGGCCGGGTGCGCAACGTCATGGGTGAGCTGAACGGCGAGAAGATCGACATCGTCGACTGGTCGGACGACCCGGCGGAGATGGTGGCGAACGCGCTCTCCCCGGCCCGGGTCTCCAAGGTCGAGGTGGTGGACCTCGCGGCCCGCTCCGCCCGGGTGACGGTGCCCGACTACCAGCTGTCGCTGGCCATCGGCAAGGAGGGCCAGAACGCCCGCCTCGCGGCCCGCCTCACCGGCTGGCGGATCGACATCCGTCCGGACACCGAGCAGCCGTCGGAGTGACGTCGGAGTGATCACCCGATCGGACGTCCGAACGGGGCGTCCGGACGGGGTGTCCGGGCCCTTTCCGGGGGCCGGGGAATAGATCCAAGCCGCACGTCGGTTGGATCACGTCAGTTATATGCGCGGCAACTGTTCGATTCTTGCCCCAAAGGGGTGAGGTCGGTGCGGGGAGGTAGACTTAGCAGTGTCTGGCCGGACGCGTGCCCGCGCATGCCCTGAACGCACCTGTGTGGGGTGCAGGCAGCGAGCGGCCAAGACCGAACTGCTGCGGGTCGTGGCGATCGAGGACGAATGCGTCCCCGATCATCGCGGTACGCTGCCCGGCCGGGGTGCGTACCTGCACCCCGCCCAGGTCTGTCTCGACCTGGCGGTACGCCGCCGGGCGTTCACGCGGGCGCTGCGTGCCCCGGGAGCGCTCGACACAAAGGCGTTGCGCCGATACGTGGAGCAGACAACAGTTGCCGAACAGGCAACACCGTAAGAAGCGTCGTACGGAACCCTCCGTACGGCCCTGGTACCCCGCGAGTTGGAAGTAGGTCGAGATTGCGATGAGCACTCGATGAGCACGCGATGAGTACGCCCATGAAGTAGCGACGGTCCGGACGCACCCGGACCTAAAAAGGAGCGAAGTGGCTAAGGTCCGGGTATACGAACTCGCCAAGGAGTTCGGGGTTGAGAGCAAGGTCGTCATGGCCAAGCTCCAAGAGCTCGGTGAATTCGTCCGTTCGGCGTCCTCGACGATCGAGGCGCCCGTTGTACGCAAACTGACAGACGCCCTCCAGCAGGGCAGCGGCGGCGGCAAGCCCGCCCCGCGCAAGGCCGCCCCGGCACGTCCGGCGGCCCCCTCTCCCGCGCAGGCCGCACGTCCGGCCGCGCCCCGTCCCGGCCCGGCCGCGCCGAAGCCGCCCGTCGCCGAGCGGCCCGCCGCCCCGGCCCCGGGTCCGCGCCCGATGCCCGGCCCCAAGCCGCCGACGCCGAAGCCCGCTCCGGCCTCCCCGGCCCCGAGCGTGCCCGAGTTCCAGGCGCCCCCGTCGGCCCCGGCCGCCTCCTCCGCCCCGTCCGCACCGCGTCCGGGCGCCCGTCCCGGCCCGGCCGCGCCGCGTCCCGGCGGTCAGCGTCCCGGTGGTCCCGGTCAGGACCGGCAGGACCGTCCCGACCGCGGCCAGGGTCCGCGTCCCGGTGGTCAGCGTTCCGAGCGTCCCGGTGGCGCCGGCGCGCCCAAGCCGGGCGGTGCCCGTCCGGCCGGTCCGCGTCCGGGCAACAACCCCTTCACCTCCGGCGGCTCCACCGGCATGGGACGCCCGCAGGCGCCCCGTCCGGGCGGCGGCGCGCCGCGTCCCGGCGGCCCCGGCGGCGCCCAGGGCGGCGGTCCGCGTCCGCAGGCTCCCGGCCAGGCTCCCCGTCCGCAGGGCGGTCCCGGTGGCGCTCCGCGTCCCCAGGGCGGTCCGGGCGGTGCCCGTCCCACTCCGGGCGGCATGCCCCGTCCGCAGGCGCCCCGTCCCGGCGGCGGCCCCGGCGGCAACCGTCCGAACCCCGGCATGATGCCGCAGCGTCCGGCTGCCGGCCCGCGTCCCGGCGGCGGCCCCGGTGGCCGTGGTCCGGGTGGCGGCGGTCGTCCGGGCGGTCCCGGTGGCGGCGGCGGTCGTCCCGGCGGCGGCTTCGCGGGTCGTCCCGGTGGCGGCGGCGGTGGCTTCGCCGGCCGTCCGGGCGGTCCCGGTGGTGCCGGTGGCGGCGGCGGCTTCGCCGGTCGTCCCGGTGGTCCCGGTGGCGGCGGCGGTCGTCCCGGCTTCGGTGGCCGTCCCGGCGGTCCCGGTGCCCGTGGTGGCACGCAGGGCGCGTTCGGCCGTCCCGGCGGTCCCGCGCGTCGTGGTCGCAAGTCGAAGCGGCAGAGGCGCCAGGAGTACGAGGCCATGCAGGCCCCGTCGGTCGGCGGCGTGATGCTGCCTCGCGGCAACGGACAGTCCGTCCGCCTGTCGCGCGGTGCGTCGCTCACCGACTTCGCCGAGAAGATCGGCGCCAACCCGGCGTCGCTCGTCGCGGTGATGATGAACCTCGGCGAGATGGTGACCGCCACGCAGTCCGTCTCCGACGAGACCCTCCAGCTGCTCGCCGGCGAGATGAACTACGTCGTCGAGATCGTCAGCCCGGAGGAGGAGGACCGCGAGCTGCTCGAGTCCTTCGACATCGAGTTCGGCGAGGACGAGGGCGGCGAGGAGTTCCTCGTCGCGCGTCCGCCGGTCGTGACCGTCATGGGTCACGTCGACCACGGCAAGACCCGCCTGCTCGACACCATCCGCAAGACGAACGTCGTCGCGGGCGAGGCCGGCGGCATCACGCAGCACATCGGTGCGTACCAGGTCGCGACCCAGGTCAACGACGAAGAGCGCAGGATCACCTTCATCGACACCCCGGGTCACGAGGCGTTCACCGCCATGCGTGCCCGTGGTGCGAAGTCGACCGACATCGCGATCCTCGTGGTGGCGGCCAACGACGGTGTGATGCCCCAGACGATCGAGGCGCTCAACCACGCCAAGGCGGCCGACGTGCCGATCGTGGTCGCGGTCAACAAGATCGACGTCGAGGGTGCCGACCCGACCAAGGTGCGCGGTCAGCTCACCGAGTTCGGTCTGGTGGCCGAGGAGTACGGCGGCGACACGATGTTCGTCGACATCTCCGCCAAGCAGGGTCTGAACATCGACTCCCTGCTGGAGGCCGTGGTCCTGACCGCGGACGCCTCGCTCGACCTGCGGGCCAACCCCCAGCAGGACGCGCAGGGCATCGCGATCGAGTCCCACCTCGACCGCGGTCGCGGTGCGGTCTCGACCGTCCTGGTCCAGCGCGGCACGCTGCGCATCGGCGACACGATGGTGGTCGGCGACGCGTACGGCCGTGTCCGGGCGATGCTCGACGACAACGGCAACAACGTCGAGGAAGCGGGTCCCTCGACCCCCGTCCTGGTCCTGGGTCTCACCAACGTCCCCGGCGCCGGCGACAACTTCCTCGTCGTCGACGAGGACCGTACGGCCCGTCAGATCGCCGAGAAGCGTGCCGCCCGCGAGCGGAACGCCAACTTCGCCCGCCGGGGCGTCCGGTTCTCCCTGGAGAACCTGGACGAGGCCCTCAAGGCCGGTCTGGTGCAGGAACTCAACCTCATCATCAAGGGCGACGCGTCCGGTTCGGTGGAGGCCCTCGAGTCC
The DNA here is from genome assembly GCF_029167005.1 of Streptomyces sp. VNUA24. Classification (NCBI taxonomy): domain Bacteria; kingdom Bacillati; phylum Actinomycetota; class Actinomycetes; order Kitasatosporales; family Streptomycetaceae; genus Streptomyces; species Streptomyces sp. VNUA24. The sequence goes on along the minus strand of NZ_CP119143.1, from coordinate 3,603,051 downwards.
TCGCTGCTCCAGCTCGACGTCGGCGAAGAGGTCGACATCCGCGTCCTGCACCGCGGCGTGGGTGCGGTCACCGAGTCGGACATCGACCTGGCGACCGGCTCCGACGCGATCGTCATCGGCTTCAACGTCCGCGCCGCGGGCCGCGCACAGCAGATGGCGGAGCGCGAGGGCGTCGACGTCCGGTACTACTCGGTGATCTACCAGGCCATCGAGGAGATCGAGGCGGCCCTCAAGGGCATGCTCAAGCCGGAGTACGAGGAGGTCGAGCTCGGCACGGCGGAGATCCGCGAGGTCTTCAAGTCGTCCAAGCTGGGCAACATCGCCGGTGTCCTGGTCCGCTCGGGCGAGGTCAAGCGCAACACCAAGGCTCGACTCGTCCGCGACGGCAAGGTCATCGCGGAGAACCTCACCATCTCCGGTCTGCGTCGCTTCAAGGACGACGTCACCGAGATCCGCGAAGGGTTCGAGGGCGGTATCAACCTCGGCAACTTCAACGACATCAAGGTCGACGACGTCATCGCGACGTACGAGATGCGCGAGAAGCCGCGGTCGTAACCAGCGGTGGTCCATGCCGGCCGGGGGTGACCTGTTCACCCCCGGCCGGTGTGGCCGTTCCCGGGGGCTTCGCCCCCGGGCCCCGGCCCCGCTCCCGGCCCCCGGCGAACAATCCCGTCGAGGGTGTCCGCCTTTCGATGTACGGTTCTGATGTTCCTGCCCGATACAGGGGCAGGTCGTCTATCCCGTACCGGCGGGTGAACCGGACACACACATGTACGTGGGGACTCTGTCCTTCGATCTCCTGCTCGGCGACGTACGGTCGCTGAAGGAGAAGCGCTCCGTCGTCCGTCCGATCGTGGCCGAGCTGCACCGCAAGTTCGCGGTGAGCGTGGCGGAGGTCGACCATATGGATCTGCACCGCCGGGCCGTGATCGGGCTGGCGGTGGTGTCGGGTGACACGGGGCACCTGACCGACGTACTGGACCGGTGCGAGCGGCTGGTCGCGGGGCGTCCCGAGGTCGAACTGCTCTCGGTCAGACGGCGGTTGCACGGTGACGACGACTGAACGGTCGCGCTCGCACAGACAATTCGACAACCAGCAGCAACGCAGAACGAGCTAGGAGACGGACCAGTGGCCGACAACGCGCGTGCCAAGAGGCTGGCGGACCTCATCCGAGAGGTGGTGGCCCAGAAGCTGCTGCGCGGGATCAAGGACCCGCGGCTCGGCTCCCACGTCACCATCACGGACACCCGGGTGACCGGGGACCTGCGGGAGGCGACCGTCTTCTACACGGTGTACGGGGACGACGAGGAGCGGGCGGCCGCCGCCGCGGGGCTGGAGAGCGCCAAGGGCATCCTCCGCTCCGAGGTCGGCCGTGCCGCCGGGGTGAAGTTCACGCCGACCCTCACCTTCGTGGCCGACGCCCTCCCGGACACCGCCAGGACCATCGACGACCTCCTCGACAAGGCGCGGGCCTCGGACGCCCAGGTCCGGGAGACCGCGTCCGGCGCGAAGTACGCCGGTGAGGCCGACCCGTACCGCAAGCCGGACGAGGACGCCGACGACGCCGACGAGGACGACGCCACCGCATGACCCAGCAGCGCCAGAAGAACACCACGCCCGACGGCCTTGTCATCGTCGACAAGCCGTCGGGCTTCACTTCGCACGACGTCGTCGCGAAGATGCGCGGCATCGCCCGGACCCGCCGGGTCGGGCACGCGGGGACGCTCGACCCCATGGCCACCGGAGTGCTCGTCCTGGGGGTGGAGAAGGCGACCAAGCTGCTCGGTCACCTCGCGCTCACCGAGAAGGAGTACCTCGGGACCGTCCGGCTCGGGCAGACCACGCTCACCGACGACGCCGAGGGCGAGATCACGGCGTCGGTCGACGCGTCGAAGGTCACCCGGGACGCGGTCGACGCCGGTGTGGCCGCGCTGACCGGCCGGATCATGCAGGTGCCGTCCAAGGTCAGCGCCATCAAGATCGACGGCGTGCGGTCGTACAAGCGGGCCCGGGACGGCGAGGACTTCGAGATTCCCGCCCGGCCCGTCACCATCTCCTCCTTCGCCGTGTACGACGTCCGAGAGGCCGTCGCCGAGGACGGCACGCCCGTCCTCGACCTGGTGGTGTCGGTGGTGTGCTCCTCCGGCACGTACATCCGCGCCCTCGCCCGCGACCTGGGCGCCGGACTCGGCGTCGGCGGCCACCTCACCGCGCTGCGCCGGACCCGTGTGGGGCCGTACAAGCTGGACTCCGCGCGGACCCTGGACCAGCTCCAGCAGGAGCTGACCGTGATGCCGGTGGCCGAGGCCGCCGACGCCGCGTTCCCCCGTTGGGACGTGGACGACAAGCGGGCGCGGCTGCTGCTGAACGGGGTGCGGCTGGAGATGCCCGAGGAGTACGCCGAGCGCGGGGCCGTCGCCGTCTTCGACCCCACCGGCCGCTTCCTGGCCCTGGTGGAGAGCCAGAAGGGCAAGGCCAAGAGCCTGGCCGTCTTCGGCTGAGGCTCGCCTCCCGAGGGGGTGGGCGAACTGCCGGCGAACTGTGGAGCGGCGGTCACGGGCACTGCCGTTCCCGCCGCTCCACGGTTCCCCCCTCGGTTCCCCCACCCAGAGGTGTATCCATCCGCCCGGTGCTATTCACCCCTTCGTGCAGGCGCTCGGAGTGAACCGAGGGGGCGGAAGGGGGCGCGTTCGCCGCGCGATCTGTTCCGCTGATCTTCACGTGCCTACCGTCGGAACACAGGTACGACGGGGAGGTCAGGACATGGCGGTACGGGGCCGTCGGGCGACCGACGACGGCCGCCGGGCGGCGCGGGACGAAGTCCTCGTGCGGGTCGGCGATCTGGCGGGACGACCGCGCGGCACGGGATTCGTGGCCGATCACCAGGGCACGGTCGTCACCAGCCACGAGGCGGTGGACGGACTGGCCCGCATCGTGGTGCGCGCCACCGGCGACCGCGTCTGCGTGGTGAGCTCCGACGCGGTGACCGCGCTGCCCGCCCTCGATCTCGCGCTCATCCGCACCGAGGGGCTGTGCGTGGACCCGCTGCCCTTCGCCCTGCGGGACGAGGTCGCGACGGGCGCGTACGTCCGCATCGCGGCCGGCGGCTGGCGCGAGGCACGGGTGCTGGGCACGGCGGACGTCACGTACACGGCGACCGACGGTTTCCATCTGCTGCGCGACGCCCTGGAGCTGGCGATCGGCACGGCCGGCAGCGAGGCGCTGCGGCTGGGCGGGGGCGCCGCCGGCGGACCGGTCCTCGACGCGGCCACCGGCACGGTGGTGGGCGTGCTCGGCACGGCACTGGAGGCGGCGCACCGGACCACCGGCTTCGCCGTGCCCCTGCGCGACTGGCGCTCCGAGGGGCCCCTGGCCGCACTGCTCGCACGCAACGCGGCGACCGTGGCCGCCTACGGCACCGATCTGAACCTGGCCGGGGTGCTGGAGCTGACGGCCACCACCGTGGGGTCGGACGGGCCCGGTGCGAGTGCCGGGGCCGTCGCGGCGGCCGGCGCAGAACCCGTCGAACGCGCCGATGTCGTACGGGAGTTCACCGCCTTCGCCGACGGCCCGGCCACGGTCCTCGGCCTCGTCGGCGCCCCCGGCAGCGGCCGTACGACCGAGCTGGCCGCCCTCGCCGCCCGGCGCGGCCGGGGCCCCGAGCCCGCGCCCACGCTCTGGCTCCGCGGCGCCGATCTCCTCTCCGAGGACGACTCCGTGGCGGACGCGGCACGCCGCTCGCTGGAACGGGCGGGACGGATCGTGGCGGCATCGGCATCGGAGTCGGCGTCGGAGTCGGCATCGGCGACGGCCTCGGGGTCGGCTGCGAGGTCGGACGGGGCCGGGGCCCGGGTGCCGTCGGGGACGCCCGGGACGGCGGATGCCTCAGCGGCTCCGGATGACCTCTCCGCCGAGGCGGAGCGCCCTCCCTCCGGCCGGTACGGCGGTGAGCTGGGGGACATCCGGCCCGAGCGGCTCGCCCGGCTCGCCGCGGAGCGCGGGCGGCCCCTGCTGCTGCTCCTCGACGGCCCCGAGGAGATGCCGCCGACGCTTGCGCACCGGCTCGCCGAGTGGACCGACGGGACGGCCCGGTGGCTGCGGGAGAACGGGGCCCGGCTCGTGGTGGCCTGCCGTGCCGAGTACTGGGAGCGGGCCGGGGCGCACTTCCCGGCGGAGCTGCTGCACGGCGAGGCGTCCGGAGCCCAGGGGCAGCCGCTGCCCGCCTGCGTACGGCTGGGTGACCTGACGGAGGGCGAGGCCCGGCGGGCCCGGCTCCGCTACGGGCTCCCCGAGGACGCGCCGGCCGGACCCGACGCCCGGCATCCGCTCACCCTGCGGCTCCTGGCCGAGGTACGGGCGGCGCTGCCGGACACCCCGGCCGGGCGGCCCGGCGAGGATGGCGCCTCCGCCGGACCGCCCGGCCGGGACGAGGTGCTGGGTGCCTACCTGGATCTGATGTGCCTGCGCGTCGCCGTGCGGCTCGCGGCGGTGAACGGTGTCCGGGGGACGGCCGTACGGCGGCTCGCGGCACAGGTCTCCGGCCAGGTGCACGAGGCGGCCCGACGGTGCCTCGGCCCCGGGCAGGGAGAGCTGGACCGGGCGGCGTTCGAGGCGCTGTTCCCCTGGGGGCCGGTGCCGGGCGGCCGGCTCGGCGGCACCACCGGCTGGGCCTCCGCCGTGCTCACCGAGGGGCTGCTCGTCCCGGCGGGCGAGGGCTACCGCTTCGCCCACGAGGAGCTGGCCGACTGGATCCAGGGCGCCCACCTGGACCTCGACGCGGCCCTGCACGCGCTGGTGCACCGGGGCTGGACCGCACAGGACGAGGCCCGGCGCGGCTGGGGCACGATGCCGTCCCAGGCCCGGGCCCGCCGCCACGCCCGCCGGGCCACCCGCAATCTGCCCGTGCCCCGCCACCGCGTGGGCCCCGTCGTGCACGCCCTCCTCCTTCTCGGTCGGCAGCAGGGACCCACCGAACTCGCCGGACGCCTGGAGGAGTTGCTCGACGCCCTGGACGCGCTGCTGCCGCCGGGTTCCGCCGCACCCGACGACCCCACCTGGTGGGCCGCCCGCCTCCTGGCCCAGGTGCTGCTCCGGGCGCCCGACGCGACCCCCTACAGCCGGGTGCTGCGTTTCCTGACCGAGCGGATCGGGGCCTGGCGCGCCCAGGGCCGGGGCGTACCGGGGGAGTTCGGGCCCGACTTCTGGGCGGAGCTGCCGCTGCCCGAGGCGGAACGGTTCGACCTGCTGCGCCGCCTGGTCGTCGCCGACCCGGCCACCGGTGAGGGACCCCGCTACCTCGATGTGGTCTCCCGCCTCCTCGCGGCCCGCCCCGCCGCCGTACAGCCGTTGCTCACCCGCTGGTTCCTCGACGACACCCCCCTGGTCGCGACGCCCGACGCCACCGTGGCGACGGCCGCGCAGGCGCTGCTGCACACCCATCGGCGGTGCGCGCTGGACGACCTGACCGAGGCACTGGTCGACAGCGCGCACCGGCGCGGCGACGAACTGCTCGCCGTGCTGTCCGAGGAGGAGCCCTCGGCGGTCTGCCGGGCCGTCGACCGATGGGCGCACGACGACCGCCCGGCCCGCCGGGTCGCCGGGCTCACGTACGGGCTGCGGACCGCCGCGCACGTGAGCACCGAGGCCGACCGCGGACTGCTGCGCTACGCGGCGCTCGCCCTGCTGGGCCGCCCCGCCGACGTCACCCTGCACAGTGGCGCCCTCGCCCTGCTCGTCCAGGATCCGCTGACCAGGCCGCGATATCTGCCGCAGGCGCTGGAGCGCTTCGCGGCCGGGGACCCGCACCTGCCCGCGAGCGCCCTGGCCGGCGCGCTCGCCACCCACCCGGACCCGGTGCTCGACGCCTTCCGCACCCGGCTGCGGACTCCCGGTGCCGAGGGCTCGGACGGCGAGGCCCTGCGCACCCTCGCCGAGGTCACCACACCCGGCCTCGCGCGCCGCGTCACCGTCCTGGTGCGTGAGGTCGTCGCACTGCGTCCGGAGATCGCCGGACACGTGGCCGCGTACGTCGACCGGAGGCTGGAGCACGGTCCGGGCACGCGCGCCGTACTGTTCCCGCTGGTGAGCGGTCTGATCGTCGAGGGGCCCGTGCAGGTCCGCGCGGCCCTCGCGGCGGTCGTCGCCGAGCCGGGCACCCCTGCCTCCGGCCCGTTGCGCCGCGAACTGCTCGACCTGGTGATGGCGACCGAGCGGGACCCGTCCGTCCTCGACGCCCTCCTGCGGGCGGCCGCCTCGCGCGGTGTGACCACGGACGCGCGGGGCACGAGGCCGGCCGCGGACGTCGCGGCCACACGCGCGCTGGTCCACCAGGTGGGGATGCTGCTCGTCCGCACCCCGGAAGGGGCCACCCGGTTCGACTGGGCGCTCGTCGACCTGGCCCGTCATGTGCCGGGTTTCGCGGGGCTCGTGGCCGGCTGGCTCAACGGCACCCCTCAGGAGTGGGCGGCGGTGGTCGGGCCGAGCACCCGGCGGATGATCGAGAACCTGGCGGGGGTGCGGGGGGTGCGGGTGCCCGCGTGAACCGGCCCGTCCGCCTGCGGTCCGGGCCACGGCCGCCCGTGCTCCGGGTCACAGCCAGGATGCCGATGCGGGGCGAGGGCACCGGGCATGGCACCCTTAGTCCTGCGTAAGGGATAGGCGTCAATACGGACACGGGTTCGACGAGGAGCGGTCACAGTGCAGCGCTGGCGTGGCTTGGAGGACATCCCCGAGGACTGGGGGCGCAGCGTCGTCACCATCGGTTCCTACGACGGGGTGCACCGTGGGCACCAGCTGATCCTCCGGCACGCCGTGGAACGCGCCCGGGAACGAGGCGTTCCCGCCGTCGCCGTGACCTTCGACCCGCACCCCAGCGAGGTCGTGCGCCCCGGCTCCCACCCTCCGCTGCTCGCCCCGCACCACCGCCGTGCCGAACTCATGGCCGACCTGGGCGTGGACGCGGTGCTGGTCCTGCCGTTCACGGCCGAGTTCTCGCGGCTGTCCCCGGCCGACTTCGTCGTCAAGGTCCTGGTCGACAAGCTGCACGCCAAGGCCGTCGTCGAGGGCCCCAACTTCCGCTTCGGCCACAAGGCCGCCGGAGACGTGGCGTACCTGGCCGAGCTGGGCAAGACGTACGACTTCGAGGTCGAGGTCGTCGACCTGTTCGTCACGGGCGAGGCGGGCGGCGGACAGCCGTTCTCCTCGACCCTGACCCGCAAGCTGGTCACCGAGGGCGACGTGGAGGGCGCGCGCGAGATCCTCGGCCGCCCCCACCGTGTCGAGGGCGTCGTCGTCCGTGGGGCGCAGCGCGGGCGTGAACTGGGCTTCCCCACGGCCAATGTGGAGACGCTCCCGCACACCGCGATCCCGGCCGACGGCGTGTACGCGGGCTGGCTGCACGTCGACGGCGAGGCCATGCCCGCCGCGATCTCCGTCGGCACGAACCCGCAGTTCGACGGCACCGAGCGCACGGTCGAGGCGTACGCCATCGACCGTGTCGGACTCGACCTCTACGGCCTCCACGCCGCCGTCGACTTCCTCTCCTTCGTGCGCGGCCAGGCGAAGTTCGACTCGCTGGACGCGCTGCTCGTGGCGATGGGCGAGGACGTGAAGCGGTGCCGGGAGCTGATCGGCTCGTACCGGCCGGAACAGCCGGAATAACCGGAGCAGCCGGAGCGACCGGACCTGTCGGTCGGAGCCGTACCCGGAGCCCGCAGACGAGAGGGCCCGTACCGTTCGTGATCCATGAACGGTACGGGCCCTCCGGCTTGCCCGGCTGCTGCGGCTGCTCCTGCCGTTACTGCGGCGGAGCAGGCGGGTAGGGCTGGCTCGGCTGCTGCGGCTGCTGCGGCTGCTGCGGGTGTTGGGGCGGGTACGGGTGGCCGTAGGGCTGCGGGGCCTGGCCGGGAGCCGGCTGGCCCGGGTAGGGCTGACCGGCGTACGGCTGGCCCTGCTGCTGCGGCGGGTACGGCTGCTGACCCGGGATCTGCTGACCGGGCAGCGGCGGCGCCACCACCGGCGGCGGGTTGCCGTCCGAGGTCCACAGGCCGTGCGACTGCTGGTGCCTGGCGATGTCCTCGGCGACCATCGCGGCGAGCGTGAAGTACGCCTCCCGCACCTTCGGCCGCATCATGTCGAGGTCCAACTCGGCACCGGCCGACAGGTGTTCGTCGAAGGGCACGACCACCACACCGCGGCAGCGCGTCTCGAAGTGGGAGACGATGTCGTCCACCTTGATCATCTTTCCGGTCTCACGCACCCCCGAGATGACCGTCAGGGAACGCGCCACCAGATCCTGGTAGCCGTGCGCGGACAGCCAGTCCAGCGTCGTACTGGCGCTGCTCGCCCCGTCCACGGACGGCGTCGAGATGATGATGAGCTGGTCCGCGAGGTCGAGCACCCCGCGCATGGCGCTGTAGAGCAGACCGGTACCGGAGTCGGTGAGGATGATCGGGTACTGCTTGCCGAGGATGTCGATCGCGCGCCGGTAGTCCTCGTCGTTGAACGTCGTGGACACGGCGGGGTCGACGTCGTTGGCGATGATCTCCAGTCCGGAGGCCGCCTGCGAGGTGAACCGCCGGATGTCCATGTACGAGTTGAGGTACGGGATCGCCTGGACGAGGTCACGGATGGTGGCGCCGGTCTCGCGCCGCACACGACGGCCGAGCGTTCCGGCGTCCGGGTTGGCGTCGATCGCGAGGATCTTGTCCTGCCGCTCGGTGGCGAGTGTCGAGCCGAGGGCGGTGGTGGTGGTCGTCTTGCCGACGCCGCCCTTGAGGCTGATGACCGCGATGCGGTAGCAGGACAGCACCGGCGTCCTGATCAGCTCCAGCTTCCGCTGCCGCTCGGCCTCCTCCTTCTTCCCGCCCAGCCTGAACCGCCCGCCCCCGGACGCCGGGCGGGTGCTCTTCGTCTTCTGCTTCTTGCTGTTCAGCAACCGGTCGGACGACAGCTCCACCGCGGCCGTGTAACCGAGGGGCGCCACACCGGGGTTGGTGGGCTGCCGCTGATCGTGCTGCACGGGCTGCGGCCAGGCCGTGCCCGTACGGGGGTCCACGGGAGCGGCGGGGTACCCCGCCGCACCGGGCTGTCCGGGGTGTCCCGGGTGCTCCGGCTGACCGGGCTGACCCGGCTGGGGGAAGCCGTACCCGCTCGGGGGAGTGGGGGCGCCGGGCGGACCCTGGGGGGCCGGGGCCCCAGGCGGGAAGCCGTAACCGGGTTGAGGCGCGTGCTGTTCGGCCGGCGGCCCCGGCTGCCCCGGCTGCTGGGGGAAGCCGTAGCCGGCCTGCTGCGGGACGGGTGCCTGTGGGGGTACGGGTGCCTGCGGTGGTACGGCCGCGCCGGGCTGCGGGAAGCCGTAACCGGGGGCGGGCTGGGCCGGAGCCGGGGTGGGCGCGGGGGCGCCGGGCTGCTGAGCCGAGGGCGCCACCTGCTGGGGGAAGCCGTAACCGGCCGGGGCGGGAGGGAGGTTGGGGGCCGGGGGAGCCGGCTGCTGCTGGTCGGGAACGGGCGCGGGCGCCGGGACCGGCGGCTGGTGGTGGGCGGCGGGTGCCGGGGCCGGGGGCACCGGAGAGGGAGCCACCGGCGCGACGGAGGGGCCCGGGGTGCCGGGTGTCGCAGGTGCGCCGGGGGTGACCGGTGGGCCGAAGCCATGGGGGGCGCCGGGGGGCACGGGTGCGCCGGGCGCCGCAGGGATACCGGGCTCACCGGAGGCCAAGGGGACCTCGGGAGGAGCGGGCGTACCGGACCCGTCGGCGGCACCGGACGAGGCGGCCACCGGGGCGCCCCAGGCCGCGGGCGGCGCACCCTGCGGTACCTGAGGGGGGAACGGCTGCTGCGGCTGCACGGGCGGCTCGCCCTGCGCTGCCGCGGGCTGCGGACCGGGAGCCTCGGGCTGCTCCGGCGCCGTCGGCGCGACCGGCGGCCACTGTGCTCCTGCGTCGGGCGTCGCCGGTGAGGCCGGCTGATACGCGGGCGGCAACGGCGGAAGCGCCCCCTGCGGCGCCGGAGGCGTCCAGGAGGGAGGGGTCTGCGGTACGCCACCAGGGGCGGGCGCGGCGGCCTCGGGCGCAGCCGGCTGAGGCGCGGCGGCCTGGGGCTCGACGGGGGCGGCGCCGTGCGAACCGGCGTTCTGCGGATCGAGATCCTGCGGAGCGAGATCCTGCGGAGCGAGATCCTTCGGAGCGGCTGACTGTGGAGCGGCTGCCGCGGGAACCGCGCCCTGCGCGGGAGCATCCTGCGGGGCGGAACCCGGCGACACGGCACCGTGCTCGACGACATCAGCCGCCTCGGCCCCGCCGGTTACGGCATCGGGGCGCCCGGTTCCATCGGGCTGCTCGCCCCCGCCGTCAACGGCACCGGCGTCAACGGCACCGGCCGCAGTGCCCGCACCGGCCTCCGCCTGCACGGCACCACCCTCTACGGCGACGGCCTCGACGGCCTCGGCGGCCTCGGCCTCGCCGGACGCACCCGTGGCGGCCGAACCCTCGACGGCCTGCACGGCACCGGAGTCACCAGCACCACCGGCGTCACCGGCCGCAACCGCACCCTCCGCAACGGCAGCGGTTCCCTCTGTCACCTCCGCCACCTCAGTCACCTGCGGCCCCGTCGGCGAGACCGCGCCCTCGCCGTCGCCCGGGACCACCCCGGCGTCGGCGGACGCGGCACTCTCCGGTTCTCCGGCAGCGGCCTGCGGCGCGTGCAGCGGGAAGTCACCGGTACCCGCGGCACCGGGGGCGGTGCCCGCGTCAGGCCCGGCCCCGGTCTCACGCTTCATCGCGGCGGCGGAGATCCGCATGGTCGCCCCGCTCTCGATGTCGCCCTCGCCCCCGTCCTCGACGTCAGCCGTGGGCGCGAGCGTCGACGGAGGCCGAGGAGGCGGGTAGGAGCCGGGCACGCCGGACATGTCGAGAGGAGCACCGACGGGCGGCGCGAACGGCAGCCCGGGCGGCGGTGTCACGGACCCGGCGGCCGGAGGACTGCTCCCCGCGGCACCGCCAGGACCGGCACCCGCGTCCGTGCCCGCGTTCGGCACCCACCCGGCCCCCGAGGTGGCGTTCTGCGTATACCAGGCAGGCGGCGCGTAGTCGATGGTGAACTCGCCCGTCATCTCGATGGCGGACTCCGCGTCGGGCTGGTCATCGTCGGGTGTGGCCCAGCCCCCGCGCGTCCCGTCCCGATCGCTGCTCACAGTTCCTCCTGGTGTGGTCGAGCACCCTCATGGCGTGCTGGGGCGACCGTTGCTGTCGTCCGATGTCGCCGGGCCGGTCCCCCCTCGGGCCCCGGGCCGCGTCACACAGCCCGTACCACCCGCGTGCGGGCAACTCGCGACGTGCTGCACCCCAGCCTAATCATCACCACCCCGGGCCCGGCAGGCCCGTCTCTCCCGACCGGCGCGGACGAAGCGCCCAACCGGCCTGAAAAGGAAGAAACTTGGGCATGATCCCCAGAATGGATCTTCGGCGCCGGCCTCCCCACGCCCCGTCCGCCCCGCACCCGACCCGCCCCTGTGCCCTGCCGCCCCACCGGCGACCGGGGGCGCCCGGCCCGCGAAGCACGAGGGGCAGGCAACCGCACCCCGGCTGCCTGCCCCTCACGCCGCCGCCGCGGCGACGCGCCCGTCTACGCGCCCGGGCTCGTCCACACGCCCGGCCCACTACGCACCCGGCCCGCGACCCCCCGGAGCCGGCTCCAGATCGAACTCCCCGTCGCGCGCCCCCAGCACGAAGGCCCGCCATTCCCCCTCCGTGTACCGCAGCACGGTGTCGTGGTCGAGCGAGGACCTCATGGCGACGGCGCCCCCGGGGAGGTAGGCGATCTCGACCCGCTCCTCCTGGTCCTCGGTCCCCGGCGCGCTGTGCCACTCGACGCCGGAGATGTCGAGGGCGTACAGCTCGTCCTTCTCCCGCTCCTTGCGCGCCTTGAGTTCCTTGTCCTCGGCCTCGGCCATCGCGGCTGGGTCCCTTCGTCCGTGCCGACGGGCCTCGTCATGTCGACGAGCGTCGTGTCAACAAGCTGTCAGGTCACCCTACTTGTCCTTGTTCGCCCTGGTCAGGGGTTTGCCGATGTCCGTACACCGCGGTGCCCGCCCTCGCGCGGCCCGGCCGTCGGCCGACGCCCGCCCGCCCCTTCGGGATGAAGGTTTCTCCTGCTGCGGGGACGCACCCGACAGGGCCCGGTCGGGCGCATCCCCGCAGGCTGGTACTCTGTCCCGTGGCCGTTTGTGTGCGCACCCCCGGACTCCGGAGGTAGCCCCCAGCGGACCCCGCCACCCGAGTCACAGAAGTCCCCCTGAGACGCAGACCAGGGGCACTCGGTGGCATCAACGAGACTCATGAGGAGTATCGCGTGTCGCTCGACGCCGCTACGAAGAAGCAGATCATCACCGAGTTCGGTACCAAGGAGGGCGACACCGGCTCCCCCGAGGTCCAGGTCGCGATGCTCTCCCGCCGCATCTCGGACCTGACCGAGCACCTCAAGACCCACAAGCACGACCACCACTCCCGCCGTGGTCTGCTGATCCTGGTCGGTCAGCGTCGCCGCCTGCTGCAGTACCTCGCCAAGAAGGACATCCAGCGCTTCCGTGCGCTGGTCGACCGCCTCGGCATCCGCCGCGGTGCGGCGGGCGCCAAGTAGGACACGGTGAGGGGAGCGGTTCCCGGGAGATCGGGGGACCGCTCCCTTTGCTGTACGCACCCGCACGGCCGCGCACCGGAACGCCGCAGGCCCCCGGGAGGGGGCGCGCGGCCCCGACGCACGCGGGACGTACGGGTGGAAACGTGCGGAGTGTCACCACCCCTTTGTAGTGTGGTAGCACAACGCAAGAGGCACGACATGGCGTGAGGCGCCCGGAGGGCACCGCACGCACACGTACGAGGAGAAGCGCACCTCGCCGCCGCCGGTCCTCGGTAGTGGCCCCCGGGGGATTGCGAACCCCGTGGGCTTCGATCGAAGACCGGCCCGCACCAGACGGCGCGCTTCTCCGCCACCGTCCCCCTGCCACACGGGCAGGCCCAGGGACGAAAGACGAAAAGTATCGGAGAATTCGCTAGTGGAGAACGAGACCCACTACGCCGAGGCCGTCATCGACAACGGCTCCTTCGGCACCCGCACCATCCGTTTCGAGACGGGCCGTCTGGCCCGCCAGGCCGCCGGCTCCGCCGTGGCCTACCTGGACGACGACACCATGGTGCTGTCGGCCACCACCGCGTCCAAGAACCCCAAGGACCAGCTCGACTTCTTCCCCCTCACGGTGGACGTCGAGGAGCGGATGTACGCCGCCGGCAAGATCCCCGGCAGCTTCTTCCGCCGTGAGGGCCGTCCCTCCGAGGACGCCATCCTCACCTGCCGCCTGATCGACCGCCCGCTGCGCCCCTCCTTCAAGAAGGGCCTGCGCAACGAGATCCAGGTCGTCGCCACGATCATGGCGCTCAACCCCGACCACCTGTACGACGTCGTCGCGATCAACGCCGCGTCCGCGTCCACGCAGCTGGCCGGCCTGCCCTTCTCCGGCCCGATCGGCGGCGTCCGCGTCGCGCTGATCAACAACCAGTGGGTGGCGTTCCCGACGCACACCGAGCTGGAGGACGCCGTCTTCGACATGGTCGTCGCCGGCCGTGTGCTGGAGGACGGCGACATCGCGATCATGATGGTCGAGGCCGAGGCCACCGAGAAGACGATCCAGCTGGTCCAGGGCGGCGCCGAGGCGCCGACCGAGGAGGTCGTCGCCGCCGGTCTGGACGCCGCGAAGCCCTTCATCAAGGTCCTCTGCAAGGCCCAGGCCGACCTCGCGTCGAAGGCCGCCAAGCCGACCGGCGAGTTCCCGGTCTTCCTCGACTACCAGGACGACGTCCTGGAGGCGCTCACCGCCGCGGTCAAGGACGAGCTGACGCAGGCTCTCACCATCGCGGGCAAGCAGGAGCGCGAGGCCGAGCTGGACCGTGTCAAGGGTCTGGCGGCCGAGAAGCTGCTCCCGCAGTTCGAGGGCCGCGAGAAGGAGATCTCCGCCGCGTACCGCTCGCTGACCAAGTCCCTGGTCCGTGAGCGCGTCATCAAGGACAAGGTCCGCATCGACGGCCGCGGCGTCACGGACATCCGTACGCTGGCGGCCGAGGTCGAGGCCATCCCGCGCGTGCACGGCTCGGCGCTGTTCGAGCGTGGCGAGACCCAGATCCTGGGCGTCACCACCCTCAACATGCTCCGGATGGAGCAGCAGCTGGACACCCTCTCCCCGGTGACCCGCAAGCGCTACATGCACAACTACAACTTCCCGCCGTACTCCGTCGGCGAGACCGGCCGCGTCGGCTCCCCCAAGCGTCGCGAGATCGGCCACGGCGCGCTCGCCGAGCGCGCGATCGTGCCGGTCCTGCCGACGCGCGAGGAGTTCCCCTACGCGATCCGCCAGGTGTCCGAGGCCCTCGGCTCCAACGGCTCGACGTCCATGGGCTCGGTCTGCGCCTCCACCATGTCGCTGCTGAACGCCGGTGTGCCGCTGAAGGCCCCCGTCGCCGGTATCGCCATGGGCCTGATCTCCCAGGAGATCAACGGCGAGACGCACTACGTCGCCCTCACCGACATCCTCGGTGCGGAGGACGCCTTCGGCGACATGGACTTCAAGGTCGCCGGCACCAAGGAGTTCGTCACCGCCCTCCAGCTCGACACCAAGCTGGACGGCATCCCCGCCTCCGTCCTGGCCGCCGCCCTCAAGCAGGCCCGTGACGCCCGCCTCCACATCCTCGACGTGATGATGGAAGCGATCGACACGCCGGACGAGATGTCCCCCAACGCCCCGCGGATCATCACCGTCAAGATCCCCGTGGACAAGATCGGTGAGGTCATCGGCCCCAAGGGCAAGATGATCAACCAGATCCAGGAGGACACCGGCGCCGAGATCACGATCGAGGACGACGGCACCATCTACATCGGTGCCCAGCAGGGCTCGCAGGCCGAGGCCGCCCGCGCCACGATCAACGGCATCGCCAACCCGACCATGCCGGAGGTCGGCGAGCGCTACCTGGGCACCGTCGTGAAGACGACGACCTTCGGCGCGTTCGTGTCGCTGCTCCCGGGCAAGGACGGTCTGCTGCACATCTCGCAGATCCGCAAGCTCGCCGGCGGCAAGCGCGTGGAGAACGTCGAGGACGTCGTCGGCGTGGGCTCCAAGGTCCAGGTCGAGATCGCCGAGATCGACTCCCGCGGGAAGCTCTCCCTCATCCCCGTGATCGAGGGCGAGGACGGTTCCGAGGACAAGAAGGACGACGGCGACAAGTGACGTCCCGTAGCTCCAAGGCGACGGCCCGCACCTCCACGGAGGCGCGGGCCGTCGCCCGTACCCAAACCCTGATCAAGGGCAGAGACGGCATCGGCACGGTCCGCAAGACCACCCTCCCGGGCGGGCTGCGCATCGTCACCGAGACCCTGCCGTCCGTGCGCTCCGCCACCTTCGGCATCTGGGCGCACGTCGGCTCCCGCGACGAGACGCCCGCGCTCAACGGTGCCACCCACTACCTGGAGCACCTGCTCTTCAAGGGCACCGGACGCCGCAGCGCGCTCGACATCTCCTCCGCGATCGACGCGGTCGGCGGCGAGATGAACGCGTTCACGGCGAAGGAGTACACGTGCTACTACGCGCGCGTGCTCGACACCGACCTGCCGCTCGCCATCGACACGGTCTGCGACATGCTCACCGGCTCCCTGATCCGTGAGGAGGACGTCGACGTCGAGCGCGGCGCCATCCTCGAAGAGATCGCGATGACCGAGGACGACCCGGGCGACTGCGTGCACGACCTGTTCGCGCACACCATGTTCGGCGACACCCCGCTCGGCCGGCCGGTCCTCGGCACGGTCGACACCGTCAACGCGCTCACCGCCGACCGCATCCGCCGCTTCTACCGGAAGCACTACGACCCGACCCACCTCGTGGTCGCCTGCGCGGGCAACGTCGACCACAACAAGGTCGTACGCCAGGTCCGCGCGGCCTTCGAGAGCGCCGGCGCCCTCACCCGCGCCGACGCCACCCCGATCGCCCCGCGCGACGGCCGCCGTGCCCTGCGGACGGCCGGCCGGGTCGAGCTGGTCGGCCGCAGGACCGAGCAGGCCCACGTCGTACTCGGCATGCCCGGCCTCGCCCGCACCGACGAGCGCCGCTGGGCCCTCGGCGTGCTCAACACCGCGCTCGGCGGCGGCATGTCCTCCCGCCTCTTCCAGGAGGTCCGCGAGAAGCGCGGCCTCGCCTACAGCGTGTACTCGTACACGTCCGGCTTCGCCGACTGCGGCCTGTTCGGTGTGTACGCCGGCTGCCGTCCGTCCCAGGTGCACGACGTGCTGAAGATCTGCCGCGACGAACTCGACCAGGTCGCCGAGCACGGACTGCCGGACGACGAGATCGAGCGCGCCATCGGTCAGCTCCGGGGCTCGACGGTCCTCGGTCTGGAGGACACCGGCGCGATCATGAACCGCATCGGCAAGAGCGAGCTGTGCTGGGGCGAGCAGATGTCCGTCGACGAGATGCTGGCCCGGATGGCGGCGGTGACCCCCGACGAGGTCCGTGAGGTGGCCCGTGAGGTGCTGGGCCGACGGCCCTCCCTGTCGGTGATAGGCCCGCTGAAGGACAAACAGGCGTCCCGTCTCCACGAAGCCGTCGCCTGACACCCAGTTAAGGAACCAAGCAATGAGCAAGCTGCGCGTGGCGGTCATCGGTGCCCGGGGCCGTATCGGCTCCGAGGCCGTACGGGCCGTCGAGGCCGCCGAGGACATGGAGCTGGTCGCCGCCCTGAGCCGGGGCGACCAGCTGGACACCCTGGCCGGGACGGGCGCCCAGGTCGCCGTCGAACTGACCACCCCCGCCTCGGTCATGGACAACCTGGAGTACTGCGTCGGCCACGGCATCCACGCCGTCGTCGGCACCACGGGCTGGACCGACGAACGCCTCGCGCAGCTGAACGGCTGGCTGGCGAAGTCCCCGGAGACGGGCGTCCTCATCGCGCCCAACTTCTCCATCGGGGCCGTCCTGAACATGAAGTTCGCGCAGATCGCCGCGCCGTACTTCGAGTCGGTGGAGGTCGTCGAGCTGCACCACCCGAAGAAGGTCGACGCCCCCTCCGGCACCGCCACGCGCACGGCCCAGCTCATCGCCGAGGCACGGCGCGCGGCAGGCACGGCCCAGGCCCCGGACGCCACGGAGACGGCCCTGGACGGCGCGCGCGGCGCGGACGTCGACGGCGTCCCCGTCCACTCCGTCCGTCTGCGCGGCCTGCTGGCCCACCAGGAGGTCCTGCTCGGCGGCGAGGGCGAGACCCTCACCATCCGCCACGACTCCCTCCACCACAGCAGCTTCATGCCGGGCATCCTGCTCGGGGCCCGACGGGTGGTGACGACGCCGGGTTTCACCTTCGGCCTCGAACACTTCCTCGACCTGGGCTGATCGGGCCGGGAGACGTCATGCGCGCGAAGCTCACCTACGCCGTCACGGCAGCCGTCCTGGTCGTCTACTTCGTCCTGGTCGGCAGCCGCGGAGTCCTGCTCATAGAGACCGGCACACCGATCACGATCGCCTTCGGTGTCGCCGTGCTCGTGCTGCCCGCGATCGGCCTGTGGTTCCTCTGGAAGAACACCCAGTTCGTCCGCAGGGCCAACCAGCTCGCCGCCGAACTCGACGCCGAAGGGGGCCTCCCCGTCGACGAGTTGAAGCGGACCCCGAGCGGACGCATCGACCGTGACTCGGCCGACGAGGTCTTCGCGCGGCGCAAGGAGGAGACCGAGGACGCCCCCGACGACTGGCGCACCTGGTTCCGCCTCGCCGTCGCCTATCACGACGCCCGCGACACCCCCCGGGCCCGCAAGGCCATGCAGCGCGCGATCGCCCTGCACGACGGCAGACCGGCACCGACCGCCTGACCTCCCGCCGCCGGCACCCGCACACGAGCGAGGGGTCGGTCCGCACCCGCGGACCGACCCCTCGCTCGTATGTTCGCTACGCGGTGCGCCGGTGCTCCGCCGCCCACGCCTCGATCTTGTCGGCCGCCCGGTCGAAGGCCTCCGTACGCGCCAGGAAATCGGCGTTGTGCGTGGTCATCAGCGGTGTCACGTACTCCTGCACACGGTCCGTGCGGACGAGGAGCAGCGCCTGTCCCTGGACGGACCGGGGCAGCCCGAGCCACCGCACCGGCTGCTGCACGGTGCGCACCGAGACGCTGGGCTCCCAGGACGCCGTACGGGTGCGGAAGAACCCCACCTGGCGTACGCCCCGCGCACTCACCCAGATGCCGACCCGCAGCAGCCGCAGGGCGCAGGCGATGATCAGCAGGGCCGCCCCGAAGCAGATCGCACCGGCCCGCGGTGTCCCGGCCACCGTGATGATGACCGCCGCCACCAGCATGTACGAGGTGAGCAGCAGCAGGAGCGCGGCCGCGCCGACCCGCCAGGGGCCGGGCCGGTAGGGGCGCCGCCAGCGGTCGCGGTCCTCGAACGGCAGCGCTTCGTCCACCGCCTGGTCGAAGGCGCGGTCGGCGGTCAGGAAGGGCAGGGGCACGGCTGGTCCTCACTCGATCCACGCACTGGTTTCGCCGGGTGAGGCTACCGAGCCGGGCCCCCGCCCACCACTTCCGGGGGTCCAACAGGGGCACAAGGGGGCGCAACTCGGGCATCCGGCGTCCCGCCGATGTCCTTCGGTGTGTCGTCGTAGCCGGGCCGTAGAGTGGGCGCCGCCCGAGAGCAGCCATGGGAAGGACCCTCCGAGCCGTGTCAGAAACCCCCGCCGACGATCTCAAGCCCAGCTTCCGCAGTGATGTCACCGTCGATCTGGTGAAGCACAGCGCGGCCGACTCGGACGTGCTGTGGGCCGCCCGGGTCTCCACCGCCGGCGAGCAGTCCCTGGAGGAGCTGCAGAAGGACCCCGAGCGCTCCAAGGGCCTCATCAACTACCTGATGCGGGACCGGCACGGCAGCCCCTTCGAGCACAACTCGATGACCTTCTTCATCAGCGCCCCGATCTTCGTCTTCCGCGAGTTCATGCGGCACCGGGTCGGCTGGAGCTACAACGAGGAGTCCGGGAGGTACCGGGAGCTCCAGCCCGTCTTCTACGTCCCCGACGAGGCCCGCAAGCTCGTCCAGGAGGGCCGGCCCGGCAAGTACGTGTTCGTGGAGGGCACCCAGGCGCAGCAGGAGCTGGTCGGGCGGGTCATGGAGGACTCGTACGTCCACGCGTACGAGGCGTACCAGGAGATGCTCGCCGCCGGAGTGGCCCGGGAGGTCGCGCGCGCGGTACTGCCGGTCGGTCTCTTCTCCTCGATGTACGCCACCTGCAACGCCCGCTCGCTGATGCACTTCCTCGGTCTGCGCACCCAGCACGAACTCGCGAAGGTGCCGTCCTTCCCCCAGCGGGAGATCGAGATGGTCGGTGAGCGCATGGAGGCGGAGTGGGCGAAGCTCATGCCGCTCACGCACGCGGCCTTCAACGCGAACGGCCGTGTCGCGCCCTAGCGGACCGTCGACTTTCGGCCAGGCACAGATGTACGGGTCAGCCGAGCGAAGTGTCCGTATTGCGGCATTTCGAGAAGTTCATCTAGCCTGATCAAACGGACCCGGCACTGCTTGAACCCCCGAGCAGGCAGTGCCGGGCTCCGCATTTGTCCTGACTTTTCCCGCCCCCCGAGGGCAGACCGTGCCCTGAGCAGCGAGTAGCGTGTTACCCATGGCTCCGACCTCGACTCCGCAGACCCCCTTCGGGCGGGTCCTCACCGCCATGGTCACGCCCTTCACGGCGGACGGCGCACTCGACCTCGACGGCGCGCAGCGGCTCGCCACCCACCTGGTGGACGCAGGCAACGACGGCCTGGTCATCAACGGCACCACCGGCGAGTCCCCCACCACCGGTGACGCGGAGAAATCGGACCTGGTACGAGCCGTCCTCGAAGCCGTCGGCGACCGCGCCCACGTCATCGCCGGCGTCGGCACGAACGACACCCGCCACAGCATGGAACTGGCCCGCGCCGCGGAGAAGACCGGCGCGCACGGCCTCCTCGTCGTCACGCCGTACTACAACAAGCCCCCCCAGGAGGGCCTGTACCGCCACTTCAAGGCGATCGCCGACTCCTCCGGGCTGCCGGTGATGCTGTACGACATCCCGGGCCGCAGCGGCGTCCCGATCGACACCGAGACGATCGTCCGGCTCGCCGAGCACCCCCGCATCGTCGCCAACAAGGACGCCAAGGGCGACCTCGGCCGCGCCAGCTGGGCCATCGCCCGTTCCGGCCTCGCCTGGTACTCCGGCGACGACATGCTGAACCTCCCGCTGCTCTCGGTCGGCGCGGTCGGCTTCGTCTCGGTCGTCGGCCACGTCGTCACCCCCGAGTTGCGCGCCCTCGTCGACGCGTACGTCTCCGGTGACGTCCAGAAGGCCACCGAGATCCACCAGAAGCTGCTCCCCGTCTTCACCGGCATGTTCCGCACCCAGGGCGTGATGACCACCAAGGCGGCGCTCGCCCTCCAGGGCCTGCCCGCCGGACCCCTGCGCGCGCCCATGGTCGAGCTCTCGCCCGAGGAGACGGCCCAGCTCAAGCTCGATCTCGGCGCCGGCGGGGTACAGCTCTAACACCGGGGCTCGCACGGCGTCACCACCAGACTTCACAACTGAATAGGCAGGACGAAAAGCGCCTGCGTTCCCATCCACAACTGCTTCTGCACGAACGTCATGCGCGCCACGTGCCCCAGGTACGTGGCGCGCATGGTGAGGAGAGTCTTTTGAGTCATCCGCATCCTGAACTCGGCCCGCCGCCACCGCTCCCGGAGGGTGGCCTGCGGGTCACCCCGCTGGGCGGCCTCGGTGAGATCGGCCGGAACATGACCGTCTTCGAGTACGGCGGCCGACTGCTCATCGTGGACTGCGGGGTGCTCTTCCCCGAGGAGGAGCAGCCCGGAATCGACCTGATCCTGCCGGACTTCTCGTCCATCAGGGACCGCCTCGACGACATCGAGGGCATCGTCCTCACGCACGGCCACGAGGACCACATCGGCGCGGTCCCGTACCTGCTGCGCGAGAAGCCCGACATCCCGCTGATCGGCTCCAAGCTGACCCTCGCGCTCATCGAGGCCAAGCTCCAGGAGCACCGCATCCGCCCGTACACCCTTGAGGTGGCCGAGGGGAACCGTGAGCGCATCGGCCCCTTCGACTGCGAGTTCGTCGCGGTCAACCACTCCATCCCGGACGCCCTGGCCGTGGCCATCCGCACGCCCGCGGGCATGGTCGTCCACACGGGCGACTTCAAGATGGACCAGCTTCCGCTGGACAACCGCCTCACGGATCTACACGCGTTCGCACGGCTGAGCGAGGAAGGCATCGACCTCCTCCTCTCCGACTCCACGAACGCGGAGGTGCCGGGATTCGTTCCGCCCGAGCGCGACATCTCCAACGTGCTGCGCCAGGTCTTCGCCGGCGCCAGCAAGCGGATCATCGTGGCAAGCTTCGCCAGCCACATCCACCGCATCCAGCAGATCCTCGACGCGGCCCACGAGTACGGCCGCCGGGTCGCCTTCGTCGGGCGCTCGATGGTCCGGAACATGGGCATCGCGAGGGACCTGGGCTATCTCAAGGTCCCGCCGGGTCTGGTCGTGGACGTCAAGACGCTCGACGACCTGCCGCAGCACGAGATCGTCCTCGTCTGCACCGGATCGCAGGGTGAACCGATGGCCGCCCTGTCCCGCATGGCCAACCGGGACCACCAGATCCGCATCGTCCAGGGCGACACGGTGATCCTGGCCTCGTCCCTGATCCCCGGCAACGAGAACGCGGTCTACCGCGTCATCAACGGCCTGACCCGCTGGGGCGCCAACGTCGTCCACAAGGGCAACGCCAAGGTCCATGTCTCCGGGCACGCCTCGGCCGGCGAGCTGCTGTACTTCTACAACATCTGCCGCCCGAAGAACCTGATGCCGGTGCACGGTGAATGGCGGCACCTGCGCGCCAACGCCGAACTGGGCGCCCTCACCGGCGTACCGCACGACCGCATCGTCATCGCGGAGGACGGCGTGGTCGTCGACCTCATCGAGGGCAAGGCCAAGATCTCCGGCAAGGTCCAGGCCGGTTACGTCTACGTGGACGGCCTCTCGGTCGGCGACGTGGGCGAGCCCGCCCTGAAGGACCGGAAGATCCTGGGCGACGAGGGCATCATCTCGGTCTTCCTCGTCGTGGACTCCTCCACCGGCAAGATCACCGGGGGCCCGCACATCCAGGCCCGCGGCTCCGGCATCGAGGACTCCGCGTTCGGCGCGGTCGTCCCGCGGATCACCGAGGTCCTGGAGCGGTCCGCCCAGGACGGGGTCGTCGAGCCGCACCAGCTGCAACAGCTCATCCGTCGGACCCTCGGCAAGTGGGTCTCCGACACCTACCGACGCAGGCCGATGATCCTGCCTGTGGTGGTTGAGGTCTGACCCTCCGTCAGTGCTCGACCGGGGCGGGGCCCCTCGATTTGCATCGGGGCGCCCCGCTCCAGTACGTTTACGGCTCCGCCCAGGGGGGAACCCGACACAACTGCGTGTCAGGAGCCGCCCGGACCGGGTGGAAATTCCGACTCAGAACTTCTGATAAAGTCGGACTCGCCGGAAAGGGAAACGCGAAAGCGGAAACCTGGAAAGCAACGAGGAAATCGGAACCGGAAACGGTCTGATAGAGTCGGAAACGCAAGACAGCAAGACCGAAGGGAAAAGCCCGGAGGAAAGCCCGAGAGGGTGAGTACAAAGGAAGCGTCCGTTCCTTGAGAACTCAACAGCGTGCCAAAAATCAACGCCAGATATGTTGATACCCCGTCTCCAGCATTCGCTGGGACGAGGTTCCTTTCAAATAAACACAGCGAGGACGCTGTGAACCATCGGACTATTCCTCCGGTGGTTCCGCTCTCGTGGTGTCGACCCGATCACGGGTAAACATTCACGGAGAGTTTGATCCTGGCTCAGGACGAACGCTGGCGGCGTGCTTAACACATGCAAGTCGAACGATGAACCACTTCGGTGGGGATTAGTGGCGAACGGGTGAGTAACACGTGGGCAATCTGCCCTTCACTCTGGGACAAGCCCTGGAAACGGGGTCTAATACCGGATACGACACTCTCGGGCATCCGATGAGTGTGGAAAGCTCCGGCGGTGAAGGATGAGCCCGCGGCCTATCAGCTTGTTGGTGAGGTAACGGCTCACCAAGGCGACGACGGGTAGCCGGCCTGAGAGGGCGACCGGCCACACTGGGACTGAGACACGGCCCAGACTCCTACGGGAGGCAGCAGTGGGGAATATTGCACAATGGGCGAAAGCCTGATGCAGCGACGCCGCGTGAGGGATGACGGCCTTCGGGTTGTAAACCTCTTTCAGCAGGGAAGAAGCGAAAGTGACGGTACCTGCAGAAGAAGCGCCGGCTAACTACGTGCCAGCAGCCGCGGTAATACGTAGGGCGCGAGCGTTGTCCGGAATTATTGGGCGTAAAGAGCTCGTAGGCGGTCTGTCGCGTCGGATGTGAAAGCCCGGGGCTTAACCCCGGGTCTGCATTCGATACGGGCAGACTAGAGTGTGGTAGGGGAGATCGGAATTCCTGGTGTAGCGGTGAAATGCGCAGATATCAGGAGGAACACCGGTGGCGAAGGCGGATCTCTGGGCCATTACTGACGCTGAGGAGCGAAAGCGTGGGGAGCGAACAGGATTAGATACCCTGGTAGTCCACGCCGTAAACGGTGGGAACTAGGTGTTGGCGACATTCCACGTCGTCGGTGCCGCAGCTAACGCATTAAGTTCCCCGCCTGGGGAGTACGGCCGCAAGGCTAAAACTCAAAGGAATTGACGGGGGCCCGCACAAGCAGCGGAGCATGTGGCTTAATTCGACGCAACGCGAAGAACCTTACCAAGGCTTGACATACACCGGAAACGGCCAGAGATGGTCGCCCCCTTGTGGTCGGTGTACAGGTGGTGCATGGCTGTCGTCAGCTCGTGTCGTGAGATGTTGGGTTAAGTCCCGCAACGAGCGCAACCCTTGTTCTGTGTTGCCAGCATGCCCTTCGGGGTGATGGGGACTCACAGGAGACTGCCGGGGTCAACTCGGAGGAAGGTGGGGACGACGTCAAGTCATCATGCCCCTTATGTCTTGGGCTGCACACGTGCTACAATGGCAGGTACAATGAGCTGCGAAGCCGTGAGGCGGAGCGAATCTCAAAAAGCCTGTCTCAGTTCGGATTGGGGTCTGCAACTCGACCCCATGAAGTCGGAGTTGCTAGTAATCGCAGATCAGCATTGCTGCGGTGAATACGTTCCCGGGCCTTGTACACACCGCCCGTCACGTCACGAAAGTCGGTAACACCCGAAGCCGGTGGCCCAACCCGCAAGGGAGGGAGCTGTCGAAGGTGGGACTGGCGATTGGGACGAAGTCGTAACAAGGTAGCCGTACCGGAAGGTGCGGCTGGATCACCTCCTTTCTAAGGAGCATCTAGCTGCCGCAAGGCAGCCAGGGCCACAACGTCGGCGAACGTCCGACGGTGGTTGCTCATGGGTGGAACGTTGATTATTCGGCCGGTTCGTCGGGCCGGAGGCTGTGAGTACTGCCCCTTGCGGGTGTGGAAAGCATGATCTCCGGGCGAGAGACTGGTCGGGCACGCTGTTGGGTGTCTGAGGGTATGGCCGTACGGCTGCCTTCAGTGCCGGCCCCAGTGAACTCCGGTGATTGTCCGGGGGTGATGGGTGGTTGGTCGTTGTTTGAGAACTGCACAGTGGACGCGAGCATCTGTGGCCAAGTTTTTAAGGGCGCACGGTGGATGCCTTGGCACCAGGAACCGATGAAGGACGTGGGAGGCCACGATAGTCCCCGGGGAGTCGTCAACCAGGCTTTGATCCGGGGGTTTCCGAATGGGGAAACCCGGCAGTCGTCATGGGCTGTCACCCTTGCCTGAACACATAGGGCAAGTGGAGGGAACGCGGGGAAGTGAAACATCTCAGTACCCGCAGGAAGAGAAAACAACCGTGATTCCGGGAGTAGTGGCGAGCGAAACTGGATGAGGCCAAACCGTATGCGTGTGAGACCCGGCAGGGGTTGCGTATACGGGGTTGTGGGATCTCTCTTTCACAGTCTGCCGGCTGTGAGGCGAGTCAGAAACCGTTGATGTAGGCGAAGGACATGCGAAAGGTCCGGCGTAGAGGGTAAGACCCCCGTAGCTGAAACATCAGCGGCTCGTTTGAGAGACACCCAAGTAGCACGGGGCCCGAGAAATCCCGTGTGAATCTGGCGGGACCACCCGCTAAGCCTAAATATTCCCTGGTGACCGATAGCGGATAGTACCGTGAGGGAATGGTGAAAAGTACCGCGGGAGCGGAGTGAAATAGTACCTGAAACCGTGTGCCTACAAGCCGTGGGAGCGTCGGATATGTGCTTGCACATATCTCGTGACTGCGTGCCTTTTGAAGAATGAGCCTGCGAGTTTGCGGTGTGTTGCGAGGTTAACCCGGGTGGGGTAGCCGTAGCGAAAGCGAGTCCGAACAGGGCGATTCAGTAGCACGCTCAAGACCCGAAGCGGAGTGATCTAGCCATGGGCAGGTTGAAGCGGAGGTAAGACTTCGTGGAGGACCGAACCCACCAGGGTTGAAAACCTGGGGGATGACCTGTGGTTAGGGGTGAAAGGCCAATCAAACTCCGTGATAGCTGGTTCTCCCCGAAATGCATTTAGGTGCAGCGTCGTGTGTTTCTTGCCGGAGGTAGAGCACTGGATAGGCGATGGGCCCTACCGGGTTACTGACCTTAGCCAAACTCCGAATGCCGGTAAGTGAGAGCGCGGCAGTGAGACTGTGGGGGATAAGCTCCATGGTCGAGAGGGAAACAGCCCAGAGCATCGACTAAGGCCCCTAAGCGTACGCTAAGTGGGAAAGGATGTGGAGTCGCAGAGACAACCAGGAGGTTGGCTTAGAAGCAGCCACCCTTGAAAGAGTGCGTAATAGCTCACTGGTCTAGTGATTCCGCGCCGACAATGTAGCGGGGCTCAAGCGTACCGCCGAAGTCGTGTCATTCCAGCAGATACCCCCAACGGGGGCTGGGATGGGTAGGGGAGCGTCGTGTGCCGGGTGAAGCCGCGCCGGAAGGCAGTGGTGGACGGTTCACGAGTGAGAATGCAGGCATGAGTAGCGATACAAACGTGAGAAACGTTTGCGCCGATTGACCAAGGGTTCCTGGGTCAAGCTGATCTGCCCAGGGTAAGTCGGGACCTAAGGCGAGGCCGACAGGCGTAGTCGATGGATAACCGGTTGATATTCCGGTACCCGCTGTGAAGCGTCAAACATCGAACCAGGCGATGCTAAGTCCGTGAAGCCGCCCCGGAGCCTTCGGGCAAAGGGGAGTGGTGGAGCCGACGAACCAGACTTGCAGTAGGTGAGTGATGGGGTGACGCAGGAAGGTAGTCCATCCCGGGCGGTGGTTGTCCCGGGGTAAGGGTGTAGGACGTCAGGTAGGTAAATCCGCCTGGCAATAGTCTGAGACCTGATGCCGAGCCGATTGTGGTGAAGTGGATGATCCTATGCTGTCGAGAAAAGCCTCTAGCGAGTTTCATGGCGGCCCGTACCCTAAACCGACTCAGGTGGTCTGGTAGAGAATACCGAGGCGTTCGGGTGAACTATGGTTAAGGAACTCGGCAAAATGCCCCCGTAACCTCGGGAGAAGGGGGGCCATCACTGGTGATCCGATTTACTCGGTGAGCTGGGGGTGGCCGCAGAGACCAGCGAGAAGCGACTGTTTACTAAAAACACAGGTCCGTGCGAAGCCGTAAGGCGATGTATACGGACTGACGCCTGCCCGGTGCTGGAACGTTAAGGGGACCGGTTAGTCAGGATTCGTCTTGGCGAAGCTGAGAACTTAAGCGCCAGTAAACGGCGGTGGTAACTATAACCATCCTAAGGTAGCGAAATTCCTTGTCGGGTAAGTTCCGACCTGCACGAATGGCGTAACGACTTCTCGACTGTCTCAACCATAGGCCCGGTGAAATTGCACTACGAGTAAAGATGCTCGTTTCGCGCAGCAGGACGGAAAGACCCCGGGACCTTTACTACAGTTTGATATTGGTGTTCGGTTCGGCTTGTGTAGGATAGCTGGGAGACTGTGAAGCTCGGACGCCAGTTCGGGTGGAGTCGTCGTTGAAATACCAGTCTGGTCGTGCTGGATGTCTAACCCGGGTCCGTGATCCGGATCGGGGACAGTGTCTGATGGGTAGTTTAACTGGGGCGGTTGCCTCCCAAAGGGTAACGGAGGCGCCCAAAGGTTCCCTCAGCCTGGTTGGCAATCAGGTGGTGAGTGTAAGTGCACAAGGGAGCTTGACTGTGAGACCGACGGGTCGAGCAGGGACGAAAGTCGGGACTAGTGATCCGGCGGTGGCTTGTGGAAGCGCCGTCGCTCAACGGATAAAAGGTACCCCGGGGATAACAGGCTGATCTTCCCCAAGAGTCCATATCGACGGGATGGTTTGGCACCTCGATGTCGGCTCGTCGCATCCTGGGGCTGGAGTCGGTCCCAAGGGTTGGGCTGTTCGCCCATTAAAGCGGTACGCGAGCTGGGTTTAGAACGTCGTGAGACAGTTCGGTCCCTATCCGCTGCGCGCGTAGGAATATTGAGAAGGGCTGTCCCTAGTACGAGAGGACCGGGACGGACGAACCTCTGGTGTGCCAGTTGTTCTGCCAAGGGCATGGCTGGTTGGCTACGTTCGGGAGGGATAACCGCTGAAAGCATCTAAGCGGGAAGCCTGCTTCGAGATGAGTATTCCCACCCACTTGATGGGGTAAGGCTCCCAGTAGACGACTGGGTTGATAGGCCAGATATGGAAGCCCAGTAATGGGTGGAGTTGACTGGTACTAATAGGCCGAGGGCTTGTCCTCAGTTGCTCGCGTCCACTGTGTTGGTTCTGAAACCACGAACAACCCCACGTTTCACAGAGCGTGGTGCGGTTGAGTGTTTCATAGTGTTTCGGTGGTCATAGCGTGAGGGAAACGCCCGGTTACATTCCGAACCCGGAAGCTAAGCCTTACAGCGCCGATGGTACTGCAGGGGGGACCCTGTGGGAGAGTAGGACGCCGCCGAACAAATATTGAGAGCTGGTCCCCGAATTTCGGTTCGGGGACCAGCTCTTTTTTGTTGTGCGTCACTTGAAGTTCACGTTGCCCCAGCAGGATCCGCAGCATGGGTACCGTTGGAATGCTCAGGGCCGCGGGTGTCGGCGCCGGTGACGAGGTCGTAGTGCCGGCGTTCGGCAATCCGGAGGTCGCTCAGGCGGTGAGTCTGGCGGGTGCCGTGCCGGTCTTCGCCGACATAGACCCGGCGACGTACTGCCTGGACGCGGCGGCCGTCGAGGCCGCGGTCACCTCGCGGACGGTCGCGGCGGTCGTCGTCCATCGCTTCGGCAGGTCGGCCGACATCGCGGCGCTGCGTCAGGTCGGGCAGCGGCACGGGCTGTTGGTGCTGGAGCAGGGGGAGTCGGAGACGCCGTACAGCGAAGTGGGGGAGCGTCGGCGGCGGGCCGCGTACCTCAGTGCGAAGTTGAAGGGCGTTCGGACGCCCGAAGGCTGTGACGGGCACACCTTCCAGCAGTACGTCGTGCGGGTTCCCGGTAACGGGCGGCCCGACCGGGACGCGTTCGCGCGGGCCGTACGGGCCAAGGGAGTTGCGTGCGGAGTGCCGGTGAAGACACCCGTGCACCGGATGCCCGGATTCCGGCGGGACGTGTGCCTGCCCGAGACCGAGAGGGCCGCCGACGAGACGCTGGCGCTGCCGATCGGTGGCGAGATGTCGCGGCGCGAGCTGCAGCGGCTGGTGTCCGTGTGCAACGCCCTCGGCGGGCTGCTGCAGCCGGCCTTCTAGTGCCGATCGGCAGCGCGCTGGGTGGTTCGAGACGGGCGCCGGTTCGGGGTATGATCTATCTCGTTGCCGCGAGGGAAACCTCGAACAGGTGACAGGCCCCTATAGCTCAGTCGGCAGAGCGTCTCCATGGTAAGGAGAAGGTCAACGGTTCGATTCCGTTTGGGGGCTCATACGAAAGGCCCCGCCCGATCGGGCGGGGCCTTTGTCGTACCCGGGGTCAGTCCGTCTGGAGGCCCGGGACCCGCATCGCCAGGATGGCCATGTCGTCGGAGGGCGCGTCGGAGGCGAAGCGTTCGACCGCGCGCATGACACGGGCCGCGACCGCGCCCGCGGTGAGGCCGGTGCAGGTGGTGAGGACATCGGCCAGGCCGTCGTCGCCCAACATGCGGGTGCCTTCGCGGCGTTCGGTGACGCCGTCCGTCACGCACAGGAGCACGTCACCGGGGTCGAGGGTGACCGTCTGCTCGTACAGTTCCAGGTCCTCCATCACGCCGAGGAGGGCCTGTGGTTCGGCGGCGGGCTCGACCGTGCCGTCCTGGCGCAGGCGCAGCGGGAGCGGATGCCCGGCGCAGACCACCTTCAGGACGGCGCTGCCGTCCTCCTGGGGCCACAGCTCGCCGTACAGGAGTGTCAGGAAGCGGCTGCGGGCACCCTCGTCGATGATGGCGGAGTTGAGGCGCTCCAGGACCGCCGGGCCCGCGTAGCCCTCACGGGCCAGCAGGCGCAGGGCGTGGCGGGCCAGGCCCGTGACGGCGGCGGCCTCGGGGCCGGTGCCGCAGACGTCGCCGATGGCGAAGCCGTACGCGCCGTCGCGGATGGGGAAGAGGTCGTAGAAGTCACCGCCGACCTCGTTGCCCTCGCCGGCCGCGCGGTAGATGACCTCGACCTCGACGCCGTCGATCTGCGGGAGCTCGGGCGGGAGGAGGCTGCGCTGGAGGGACTGGCTGATGGCCACGCGCTCCGAGTACAGGCGGGCGTTGTCCAGGGCCAGGGCCGCCCGGCGGGAGAGATCCTCGGCCAGCTCCAGGATCTCCTGGCGGAAGTGCTCGTCGGTGGGCTTGCCGAGGGTCAGCATGCCGATGACGCGGTTGCGGGCCACGAGGGGCAGGACGACCGTCTCGCCGCCGACCGCCGAGGCGGTCGCCAGTGTCGTGCCGATGCCGGAGCTGACCGTGGCGGGCTCGCCGAGGCCGAGGCTGCGCATGGAGGTGCGCAGAGCCGCCTGGTGGGCCGCCTCGGCGGGGGCCGTCCAGACACGGGCGCCCGGGGTCGGGATGGGCTCGGGCGGGCGGATCTTGGACAGGAGGGCCTTGAGGCCGTCGATGAGGTCCTCGTCCTCGTGCAGGACGTAGCTGAGGTACGGGTCCGAGGCCTGGTCGGCGATCGTGTAGACGGCGCACCAGGTGGCGAGGGTCGGGATCGTCATCTGGGCCATGAGGGCCAGGGTCTGGTCGCGGTCGAGGGTGCCCGCGAGGAGGTCGGATGCCTCGACCAGGAAGCTCAGCGAGCCGCGGCGCAGGCGTTCCAGCTCGCCGAGCCGGGCGGACTCGACGGCCAGCGCGATGCGGTCGGCGGCGAACTGCAGGCGCAGGGCCTCCTCGTTGGAGTACCGGCCGTGGGACTCCGCGGCGACGCCCAGGGAGCCCGTGAGGCGGCCCTCGACCTTGAGGGGGACCGTGACGACGGAGCGCATGCCGGTGCCGTTGAGCAGGGGGACGGCTCCGGGGACGGCCGTGAGGTCGTCGTGGACGGCGGGCATCCGGGCGGAGCCGTAGCGGCCGGGGCCGGCGTCGACGGGGACGCGGGCGAAGCGCTGGCGGGCGGAGGGGAGGCCGGTGGAGGCCCGGACCTCCAGCTCCGTCTCGTCGTCGGTCGCGAGGAGGAGGAAGGCCGAGTCGCCGTCGAGCATGTCGCGGGCGCGTTCGACCGTGCGCTGGAGGAGGCCGTCGAGGTCGTCGGGGGCGGGGGAGCCGATGAAGACCTCGAAGGGGTCCGTGGCCTGGCCCTCGCCGGAGGCGGAGCCGTCGCCGGCGGACATGCGCAGCGGGGTCTGCAGGACGGCGCGCTCGTGGTCGCGGACGAGGAGGCAGACCGTCGAGGGGTCGCCGGCGGTGTCACGGACCCGGAGGTGGGAGGCGTAGACCGGAGTCACACGGCCGTTGGCGCCGCGGATGCCGTAACTGCCTTCCCAGCGGGAGAGTTGGAGGGCCTCGGCGACGCCGGTGCTGGTGCCGGGGGTGTGCGGCCAGGCCGCGAGGTCGGTGAGGGGCTTGCCGATGACGTGGTCCGGGGCGTATCCGAAGAGTTCCTCGGCGTCCTCGTTCCAGGCGCCGATCGCGCCCGCGCGGTCGATCTGGACGACCGCGACGCGGACCCGGCCGTCGGCGAGCGGGAGCAGGTCGGGGGGCAGGGCCGGGCCGGCCGAGCGGGTGCCCACCGGGCGGTCGGGGAGGTCGAGTTGGAACCAGACCTGCTTGTGGGTGGAGGTGTACTCCACGCCCCAGCGGGAGGCCATCGCCGCGCACAGCTGCAGACCGCGGCCGCCCTCGCGGTCGGGGCTGCCCATGTTGACGTGGCTGCCCTGGAGGGGGATCTCCCGCTCGGGATATCTGTCCGCGACCTCGATGCGTACGCCGTCGTCGGCCCGCAGGCACAGGACGTCGGCGGAGGTTCCCGCGTGGACGACCGCGTTGGTGACGAGTTCGCTGGTGAGGACGACCGCGTCGTCGACGATGTCGGCGAAGCCCCAGCCCTGGAGGGTGTCGCGGACGAACGAGCGGGCGGTCGCGACGGATCGTGAGACGGCAGCGAAGCTGGCGGCCGCGCGCGCGGTGATCACAGCACTCCTTGTCCGGTTCTCGACGTGGGGGGATCCTGGGACGGCCTCCTGCCGGGGCAGGGGCTGGTTCTCCGTCGGCCTGGGGTCCT
Source organism: Streptomyces sp. VNUA24 (assembly GCF_029167005.1). Classification (NCBI taxonomy): domain Bacteria; kingdom Bacillati; phylum Actinomycetota; class Actinomycetes; order Kitasatosporales; family Streptomycetaceae; genus Streptomyces; species Streptomyces sp. VNUA24. The sequence goes on along the minus strand of NZ_CP119143.1, from coordinate 3,571,270 downwards.
GGGGGGTCTCCCCGGGATGCAGTCCGGTGGTCATGGTGCGGCCGCCCCTCCGATGCCTGCCCGCTCGTGCTCGTGCGCCACCGCCCAGGCCGGACGGGACCGGCATGGCTGGACAGCCGCATGCAAGGTTACTTACCTTCGCCGTCCATGCGGATGCCGGTCGTCTGTGTTTCCGTCCTGAGGTGTGCGGACCGTGTGCGAAGCTGCCGAACTGTTATGGCCTGGTTCGGCCATGGTGAAACACTGGGCAGGCTCCCAGGAGCAGGCCGGGCGGGCCCGAGGGCCTTTCCGGTGCGGCGGAGGGCGGCAGCCGATCCGCCGGGCATGAGTACCCGCGTACGAAGCGGTACGAGTGGTACGAGTGGTGTCAGCAGTATGCAGCGTATGAAGCGTTCGAATGCGGCGTAGTACGTCCAGTAGGACCGGTCGACCCTTGCGGGAGGGACACAGTGGAGTCTGGCGCAGCGACGCGAGGCACGAAGGCGCGCGCGAAAGGCGGACCGTCCCTGAGTGAGCAGCGCAAAGCACGTAAATCGCGCAATGGGACCACCACTGTGGACACCGCTGCCCTGAACCGGCTGCTCACGGCGTTGGAGGCGATGCGGGACGGCAACTTCCGCAAGCGGCTGACGGTGTCGGGCGACGGGGTGATGTCCGAGATCGCCGCCGTGTACAACGAGGTGGCGGACCGGAACCTGCACCTGACGGGCGAGCTGTCGCGGGTGCGGCGCGTGGTGGGGCGTGAGGGCAAGCTCACCGAGCGGCTGGAGACGGGCGCCACCGAGGGGTCCTGGGCGGCCGCGATCGACGCGTCCAACGCGCTGGTCGACGACCTCGTACGGCCTGTCTCCGAGGTCAGCCGGGTGCTGTCGGCGGTCGCGGAGGGTGATCTGTCGCCCCGTATGGAGCTGCGGTCGCAGGGGCCGGACGGGACGGGGCACCCGCTGCGCGGGGAGTTCCTGAAGGTCGGGCGCACGGTCAACAACCTGGTCGACCAGCTGTCGACGTTCACGGACGAGGTCACGCGCGTGGCCAGCGAGGTGGGCACCGAGGGCAAGCTGGGCGGGCAGGCCAAGGTGCGGGGGATGTCCGGTTCGTGGAAGGACCTGACGGAGTCCGTCAACACCATGGCGCACCGGCTCACCGCGCAGGTGAGGGACATCGCGCTGGTGACGACCGCGGTCGCGAAGGGCGATCTGTCCCGCAAGGTCACCGTGCACGTGGCCGGCGAGATGCTGGAGCTGAAGGAGACCGTCAACACGATGGTCGACCAGCTCTCGGCGTTCTCCTCCGAGGTGACCCGGGTGGCCCGGGAGGTGGGCACCGACGGGCAGCTCGGCGGGCAGGCCGAGGTGCCGGGTGTGGCGGGTGTGTGGAAGGAACTCACCGATTCGGTGAACACCATGGCCGGCAATCTGACCGCGCAGGTGCGGGGGATCGCCCAGGTCACGACGGCGGTCGCCAACGGTGATCTGTCGCAGAAGGTCACCGTGCCCGCACGCGGTGAGGTCGCCAAGCTCGCCGAGACCATCAACCAGATGACCGAGACGCTGCGGATCTTCGCCGACGAGGTCACGCGGGTGGCGAACGAGGTGGGTGCCGAGGGCCGGCTGGGCGGTCAGGCGCAGGTGCCGGGCGCGGCGGGGACGTGGAAGGACCTCACCGATTCGGTGAACACGGTCTTCCGGAACCTCACGATCCAGGTGCGGGACATCGCGGCGGTGACCACGGCGGTCGCCGACGGTGATCTCTCGCAGAAGGTCACCGTGGACGTGGCCGGGGAGATGCTGGAGCTGAAGAACACCGTCAACGGGATGGTCGACCAGCTCTCCTCCTTCGGTGACGAGGTCACGCGGGTGGCGAACGAGGTGGGTGCCGAGGGCCGGCTGGGCGGTCAGGCGCAGGTGCCGGGCGCGGCGGGGACGTGGAAGGACCTCACCGACTCCGTCAACACGGCGTTCCGGAACCTCACCGGACAGGTGAGGAACATCGCGGCGGTGACCACGGCCGTGGCCAACGGCGACCTCTCGCAGAAGGTCACCGTCGATGTCGCGGGCGAGATGCTCGAACTGAAGAACACCGTGAACACGATGGTGGACCAGCTGTCGTCGTTCGCGGACCAGGTGACGCGGATGGCCCGGGACGTGGGCACCGAGGGCCGGCTCGGCGGGCAGGCGCGGGTGGACGGGGTGTCGGGGACGTGGAAGGAACTCACGGACTCCGTCAACTCGATGGCCGGCAACCTCACCTCGCAGGTGCGCAACATCGCGCAGGTGACGACGGCGGTGGCGCGGGGCGACCTGTCGCAGAAGATCGACGTCGACGCGCGCGGTGAGATCCTGGAGCTGAAGAACACCATCAACACGATGGTCGACCAGCTCTCCTCCTTCGCCGACCAGGTGACCCGGGTGGCCCGGGACGTGGGTACGGAGGGACGGCTCGGCGGACAGGCGCAGGTGCCCGGGGTCGCCGGTGTGTGGCGGGACCTGACCGAGTCGGTGAACGGCATGGCCGGCAACCTGACCGGCCAGGTCCGCAACATCGCGCAGGTCGCCACGGCGGTGGCCCGCGGCGACCTGTCCCAGAAGATCACCGTGGACGCGCGCGGTGAGATCCTGGAGCTGAAGAACACGCTGAACACGATGGTGGACCAGCTGTCGTCGTTCGCGGAGGAGGTCACCCGGGTCGCCCGTGAGGTGGGTACGGAGGGCCAACTCGGCGGTCAGGCCGAGGTGCAGGGCGTCTCCGGCACCTGGAAGGACCTCACGCAGTCGGTGAACTTCATGGCGAACAACCTGACGATCCAGGTGCGCCAGATCGCCGAGGTCACGACCGCCGTCGCCAAGGGCGACCTGTCGAAGAAGATCACCGTCGACGCCAAGGGCGAGATCCTCGAACTCGTCACCACCGTGAACACGATGGTGGACCAGCTGTCGTCCTTCGCCGAGCAGGTGACCCGGGTGGCCCGTGAGGTGGGCACCGAGGGCATCCTGGGCGGCCAGGCCCACGTGCCGGGCATCACCGGCATCTGGAAGGACCTCAGCGGCAATGTGAACCTGATGGCCAAGAACCTCACCATGCAGGTGCGGAACATCTCCCAGGTGGCGGCCGCGGTCGCCAACGGCGACCTGACCCGTACGGTGACGATCGAGGCGGCCGGTGAGGTCGCGGAGCTGGCCGACACCTTCAACAGCATGGTGAAGACGCTGAGTTCGTTCGCCGACCAGGTCACCAAGGTGGCCCGCGAGGTGGGCACGGACGGCATCCTGGGCGGCCAGGCGCACGTGCCCGGTGTGGCGGGCACGTGGAAGGACCTCACCGAGTCCGTGAACTCGATGGCCTCCAACCTCACCGGACAGGTCCGCAACATCGCGATGGTGACGACCGCCATCGCCAAGGGCGACCTGACCAAGAAGATCGACATCGATGCCCGTGGCGAGATCCTGGAGCTGAAGACCACCATCAACACGATGGTCGACCAGCTGTCGTCCTTCGCCGAGGAGGTCACCCGGGTGGCCCGCGAGGTGGGCACCGAGGGGCAGCTCGGCGGCCTCGCGCGCGTGCGGGACGTCGACGGCACCTGGCGGGACCTCACCGAGTCGGTGAACGAGATGGCCGGGAACCTGACCCGGCAGGTGCGCGCCATCGCGCGCGTGGCCACGGCGGTGACCCGGGGCGACCTGAACCTCAAGATCGACGTCGACGCGTCCGGGGAGATCAAGGAGCTGCAGGACTACATCAACAAGATGATCGCCAACCTGCGGGACACCACGATCGCCAACCAGGAGCAGGACTGGCTCAAGGGCAACCTCGCCCGGATCTCCGCGCTGATGCAGGGCCGCCGGGACCTGGACGACGTGGCCTCGCTGATCATGAGCGAGCTGACGCCGGTGGTGTCCGCGCAGCACGGAGCGTTCTTCCTGGCGCTGCCGTTCCTCGACGGCAAGGACCTGGCCCCGGACAACGACGACCAGTACGAGCTGCGGATGCTGGGCTCGTACGGCTACTCCATGGGGTCCATGCCGGCGTCGTTCCGGCCGGGTGAGGCGCTGGTGGGGACGGCGGCGAAGGAGAAGCGCACGATCCTGGTGGAGAACGCCCCGAGCGGTTATCTGAAGATCTCCTCCGGGCTGGGCGAGGCGCCCCCGGCGCAGGTGATCGTGTTGCCGGTGCTCTTCGAGGGGACCGTGCTCGGTGTGATCGAGCTGGCGTCGTTCACGCCGTTCACACAGATCCAGAAGGACTTCCTGAACCAGATCGCGGAGATGATCGCGACCAGCGTCAACACCATCTCCGTCAACACCAAGACCGAGGTGCTGCTGAAGCAGTCGCAGGAGCTGACCGAGCAACTGCGGGAGCGGTCGGACGAGTTGGAGAACCGGCAGGAGGCCCTCCAGGCGTCCAACGCCGAGCTGGAGGAGAAGGCCGAGCTGCTGGCCCGGCAGAACCGTGACATCGAGGTCAAGAACACCGAGATCGAGGAGGCGCGGCAGGTCCTGGAGGAGCGTGCCGAGCAGCTCGCGGTCTCCATGCGCTACAAGAGCGAGTTCCTGGCGAACATGTCGCACGAGCTGCGCACCCCGCTCAACTCGCTGCTGATCCTCGCCAAGCTGCTCGCGGACAACGCCGAGTCGAACCTGACGCCCAAGCAGGTCGAGTTCGCCGAGACGATCCACGGGGCGGGCTCGGACCTGCTCCAGCTGATCAACGACATCCTGGACCTGTCGAAGGTCGAGGCGGGCAAGATGGACGTCTCGCCGACCCGTATCGCCCTCGTCCAGCTCGTCGACTACGTGGAGGCCACCTTCCGGCCGCTGACGGCGGAGAAGGGCCTCGACTTCTCCGTACGGGTCTCGCCGGAGCTGCCCGCCACGCTGCACACGGACGAACAGCGCCTGCTGCAGGTGCTGCGGAACCTGCTGTCCAACGCGGTGAAGTTCACCGACTCCGGGGCCGTGGAGCTGGTCATTCGGCCGGCCGGCGCGGACGTGCCGGTGGCCATCAAGGAACAGCTGCTGGAGGCGGGTTCGCTGCGGGACGCGGACGCCGACATGATCGCGTTCTCGGTGACGGACACCGGCATCGGGATCGCGGCCAGCAAGATGCGGGTCATCTTCGAGGCGTTCAAGCAGGCGGACGGCACCACGAGCCGCAAGTACGGCGGTACGGGCCTCGGACTGTCCATCTCGCGGGAGATCGCCCGGCTGCTGGGCGGTGAGATCCACGCACAGAGCGAGCCGGGACGCGGGTCCACCTTCACCCTGTACCTGCCGCTGCACCCGAGCGAACTGCCCCCGCAGGGCTACGCCCACAACGCTCCCGCCGCGCTGGAGGCGGGGGAGCTGCTGGCCTCCGAGAACGAGCTGGCCGAGCGCACCGAGACACCGGCGGAGGTGAAGTCGTACCGCGAGACCCAGAACGGGGCCGCGGCGCTCTTCCGCCGGCGCCGCAGGTCCGTGCCGGCGAGCTCCGGCTCCGACCTGGTCCAGCAGGGCAACGGGCAGCCGCAGGAGCACTGGGCGCAGGAGGCGGCGGCGCAGCCGCGCCGGACGGTCCGCTTCGACGGCGAGAAGGTGCTCATCGTCGACGACGACATCCGTAACGTCTTCGCGCTCACCAGCGTCCTGGAGCAGCACGGCCTGTCGGTGCTGTACGCCGAGAACGGCCGTGAGGGCATCGAGGTCCTGGAGCAGCACGACGATGTGACGGTCGTCCTGATGGACATCATGATGCCGGAGATGGACGGTTATGCGACGACGACGGCGATCCGTCGGATGCCGCAGTTCGCCGGGCTGCCGATCATCGCGCTGACGGCCAAGGCGATGAAGGGCGACCGGGAGAAGGCGATCGACTCGGGAGCCTCGGACTATGTGACGAAGCCCGTCGATCCGGATCATCTTCTGGGGGTCATGGAGCAGTGGATGCGGAGTGAGTGACGGGTGGTGCGGCCCGCGGTCACAATCCGTCGAAGGGCGGGCGGAGTTGCTGACTGAGTGTGGCCGAAGCCGTGTAGGAGCCCGCGATTCGGGGAACCTTCTGGTCCCCGCTTGCGTTTCTGCTACGAGCACAGTGACATCACGGTGACAGGGTGTGGCGACGGGCGGGGTGCGGCTACGATGACCGGCACAAGGACGGGTGGCGCGAGGGAGTCGTCCCCTGGGGTGACGCCGACCGGTGTCGCGCCGAGTCCTGCGGACAGGGGAGGCCCCAAGCCGGGGCGAGGAGGGCGGGCCATGGTGCAGAAGGCCAAGATCCTCCTGGTCGATGACCGGCCGGAGAATCTGTTGGCGCTGGAGGCCATCCTCTCCGCGCTCGATCAGACACTGGTGCGGGCATCGTCCGGGGAGGAAGCGCTCAAGGCGCTGTTGACGGACGACTTCGCGGTCATCCTGCTGGACGTCCAGATGCCGGGAATGGACGGCTTCGAGACGGCCGCGCACATCAAGCGGCGGGAACGGACCCGGGACATCCCGATCATCTTCCTGACCGCCATCAACCACGGACCGCACCACACGTTCCGCGGGTATGCGGCGGGTGCGGTCGACTACATCTCGAAACCGTTCGATCCCTGGGTGCTGCGCGCCAAGGTCTCGGTGTTCGTCGAGCTGTACATGAAGAACTGCCAGCTCAGGGAGCAGGCGGCGCTGCTGCGGCTGCAGTTGGAGGGCGGCGGCAAGGGCGCCGCGGGTGGTTCGAAGGAGCCTTCCGGCGGCATTCTCGCCGAGCTGTCCGCGCGGCTCGCGGCCGTCGAGGAGCAGGCGGAGGCGCTGTCCAAACAGCTCGACGACGACTCGGCGGACGCCGCGGCGGTCGCCACCGCGGCCCATCTCGAACGCAAACTCACCGGCCTGCGCCGGGCGCTGGACGCGTTGGAGCCGGGCACGGGCGGTCCGCCGTCGCTGCCGTCGCAGAACTGAGCGGTTTTTCGGGCACGTTCCGCAGGGGAATCCGGGGTGCCTTGCCGGGCGTGTGACCGGGTGCGTCGCCGGGCGCGTGACCGGGTGCGTCGTCGGGCGCGGGCGGGGTCGGACAAGTGACCTCGGGCCGCGCCCGTTTGCGTGCGGTCCCCGTGCGGTGTACGTCCGGTGTCCGTGCGGGCCGAGGCCCCGTCACCTCGCGTCAGCTTCGGGCCCCGGAGTTCGCGACACGAACGGGTGAAGCAGTGGGCACACGTGTCGGCTGTGGTCTCCACCGGTAACCTCACACCCATGGCCTCACGTCAGTCCGCAGCGAAGAAGCCGCCCGCGAAGAAGGCGGCCGCTCCGACGAAGGCTCCGGCGAAGAAGGCCCCCGCGAAGAAAGCCGCCGCCAGGAAGGCACCCGCCAAGCGGGCGACGGCGAAGAAGACGGCCCCTCCGAAGCCGGCGCCCAGTCCCACCGGAGGCGTGTACCGACTCGTACGCGCCGTCTGGCTCGGTGCCGCGCACGCCGTCGGCGCCGTCTTCCGCGGCATAGGGCAGGGCGCGAAGGGACTCGACCCGGCGCACCGCAAGGACGGCGTCGCGCTCCTGCTGCTCGCCCTCAGCCTGATCGTCGCCGCCGGTACCTGGTCCAACCTGCGCGGCCCGGTCGGCGATCTAGTCGAGATGCTCGTGACCGGCGCCTTCGGACGCCTCGACCTGCTCGTGCCGATACTGCTCGCGGTCATCGCCGTGCGGTTCATCCGGCATCCCGAGAAGCCCGACGCCAACGGCCGCATCGTCATCGGGCTGTCCGCGCTCGTCATCGGCATCCTCGGCCAGGTCCACCTCGCGTGCGGCTCGCCCGCGCGCAGCGCCGGGATGCAGGCGATAAGGGACGCCGGGGGACTCATCGGCTGGGGCACGGCCACCCCGCTGACCTACACCATGGGCGAGGCCCTGGCCGTCGCGATGCTCGTGCTGCTCACGGTCTTCGGACTGCTCGTCGTCACCGCGACACCGGTCAACGCGATCCCGCAGCGGTTGCGGCTGCTCGGGCAGAAGCTGGGCATCGTCGCCGACGACGAGGACGAGTCCGCCGAGTACGGCGAGGACGACGCCCGCTACGACGAGCAGTGGCGTGACGCGCTGCCCGCACGCTCCCGCGGGCGCGGCTCCGCCCCCGAGCCGTACGACCCCGACAGCGCCGAGCAGGAGGCCCTCACCCGGCGCCGCCCGAGGCGTTCCGCGGTACGGCAGCCGGACCCGAACCGGCCGATGGACGCCGTGGACGTCGCGGCGGCGGCCGCCGCCGCGCTCGACGGGGCGGTCCTGCACGGAATGCCGCCCTCGCCGGTCGTCGCCGACCTCACCCAGGGCGTGAGCGTCGGCGACCGGGAGGAGACCACGCCCGTCCCGGCCGCGCGCAGCAAGCCGGCCAAGGAGGCGCCCCCCGCCACCAGGCCGCCCAAGGGCGCCCGGCAGGACGCCCTGGTGCCGGATCTGACCAAGAAGGCCCCGGACGAGCCCCGCGAGCTGCCGGCGCGCGCCGAGCAGTTGCAGCTCTCCGGCGACATCACCTACTCCCTGCCCTCGCTCGACCTCCTGGAGCGCGGCGGCCCCGGCAAGACCCGCAGCGCCGCCAACGACGCCATAGTGGCTTCCCTGTCGAACGTGTTCTCGGAGTTCAAGGTCGACGCGGCCGTCACCGGCTTCACCCGCGGTCCGACGGTCACCCGGTACGAGGTCGAGCTGGGCCCCGCGGTGAAGGTCGAGCGGATCACCGCGCTGACCAAGAACATCGCCTACGCCGTCGCCAGCCCGGACGTGCGGATCATCAGCCCGATCCCCGGCAAGTCGGCCGTCGGCATCGAGATCCCCAACACCGACCGCGAGATGGTCAACCTGGGCGACGTCCTGCGTCTCGCGGACGCGGCCGAGGACGACCACCCGATGCTGGTCGCGCTCGGCAAGGACGTCGAGGGCGGCTATGTGATGGCCAACCTGGCGAAGATGCCGCACGTGCTCGTCGCGGGCGCGACCGGCTCCGGCAAGTCGTCGTGCATCAACTGCCTGATCACCTCGGTCATGGTCCGCGCGACCCCCGAGGACGTCCGCATGGTCCTCGTCGACCCCAAGCGCGTGGAGCTGACGGCGTACGAGGGGATCCCGCACCTCATCACGCCGATCATCACCAACCCCAAGCGGGCCGCCGAGGCACTGCAGTGGGTCGTGCGCGAGATGGACCTGCGCTACGACGATCTGGCCGCGTTCGGCTACCGGCACATCGACGACTTCAACGAGGCCATCCGCAACGGCAAGGTCAAGCTGCCCGAGGGCAGCGAGCGCGAGCTGTCGCCGTACCCGTATCTGCTGGTGATCGTGGACGAGCTGGCCGACCTGATGATGGTCGCGCCGCGCGACGTCGAGGACGCGATCGTGCGGATCACGCAGCTGGCGCGTGCGGCCGGCATCCATCTGGTGCTCGCCACACAGCGGCCGTCGGTGGACGTCGTCACCGGTCTGATCAAGGCGAACGTGCCCTCCCGGCTCGCCTTCGCCACCTCCTCGCTCGCCGACTCCCGCGTCATCCTCGACCAGCCCGGCGCCGAGAAGCTGATCGGCAAGGGCGACGGGCTGTTCCTGCCGATGGGGGCGAACAAGCCGACCCGTATGCAGGGCGCGTTCGTGACCGAGGACGAGGTCGCGGCGATCGTGCAGCACTGCAAGGACCAGATGGCGCCGGTCTTCCGGGACGACGTCACCGTGGGCACCAAGCAGAAGAAGGAGATCGACGAGGAGATCGGCGACGACCTCGACCTGCTGTGCCAGGCGGCCGAACTGGTCGTCTCCACCCAGTTCGGCTCGACCTCGATGCTCCAGCGCAAGCTGCGCGTCGGCTTCGCCAAGGCCGGGCGGCTCATGGACCTGATGGAGTCGCGGGGCATCGTGGGGCCGAGCGAGGGCTCCAAGGCACGTGACGTTCTTGTGAAACCCGACGAGCTGGACGGCGTGCTGGCCGTGATCCGGGGGGAGACTGAGTCGTAAGGGCCGCGGGCGGGATCGCGGAGGGGCGCGAGAAGGGCGCACGGCAGGGAGAATCGGTTGTCCGGCGGGCGGAACGCGGATGCGATTACGGCATCCGGGTATTCGAACGTGACTCACCCGTAAGGAAATGGTGAGCAACCGTTTCCCTTCGGCGTACGTCAAGTTGGACGAGGGGACAGCCCTGTGCCCCACCCTCACCACCAGCAGGATGACCGGCCATTCTGATGGCGTACAAAGTCCCACCGCCCGGTTGCCCCACCCTTTCGTACCCCCCCTAGACTGAACCTCCAGCACAGGTGGCTACACGCTCGAAAGGCGCCCCCGTGTCCATCGGCAACTCCCCTGACGGCAACTTCCCCGAAGACGAGCGTCCGTTCGAAGACGACCGTGACGAACGCTCGGCGGAACGCCCCTCGATCGGTCGTGCCCTCCAGCAGGCACGCATCGCGGCCGGGCTGACCGTCGACGACGTCAGCAACGCCACCCGGGTCCGCATCGCCATCGTGCACGCGATCGAACAGGACGACTTCGCCCCCTGCGGCGGCGACGTCTACGCGCGCGGTCACATCCGCAGTCTCGCGCGTGCGGTGCGCATCGACCCCGCCCCGCTCCTCGAACAGTTCGCGGAGACGCACGGCGGACGGCCCGCGCCGACGCCCGCAGCCCCGTTGTTCGAGGCGGAACGGATCCGGCCCGAGCGTCGCGGCCCCAACTGGACCGCCGCCATGGTCGCCGCGATCGTCGCGGTGATCGGCTTCGTCGGCTTCACCGCCTTCGACCGCGGGGACGACGACGGCTCCTCCGCCCAGGTCGCCGAGGGCTCCACTCCCACGACCAGCAAGCCCGCCCCGTCCAAGCCCAAGACCGACAAGCCCGACGCCGACCCCAAGGCCGACCCGACCGACAGCGCCATCGCGGCCGCGCCCCGCGACAAGGTGACCGTGCGGGTCAGCGCCTCCGACGGGCGCAGCTGGATCTCCGCCAAGGACCACAACGGCCGGCTCCTGTGGGACGGCCTCCTCAAGCAGGGCGAGTCCAAGACCTTCCAGGACGGCTCCAAGATCGACCTCGTTCTCGGCGACGCCGGGGCCGTCCAGCTCTACGTCAACGGCAAGAAGATCCAGGACGACTTCCAGCCCGGCCAGGTCGAACGACTGACGTACACGAAGGGCGACCCCGAGGTCGGCTGAACCCCCGCCGGGTCCGGGCCCACGGGGGTCCGGACGCCGCGAAGAACGTGAGGGACGGGGTTGGCCAAGATCGGCCAACCCCGTCGACGTGGGCTGTCACTGGGACGAAGTAGTCTTGAGCCCATGCCTGAACGCCGTACCGTCGCACTCGTCACTCTTGGCTGCGCCCGTAACGAGGTGGACTCGGAGGAGCTCGCAGGCCGCTTGGAGGCGGACGGCTGGGAGCTCGTCGAGGACGCCGAGGAAGCGGACGTCGCGGTCGTCAACACCTGTGGCTTCGTCGAGGCCGCCAAGAAGGACTCCGTCGACGCGCTCCTGGAGGCCAACGACCTCAAGGGTCACGGCAGAACCCAGGCCGTCGTGGCGGTCGGCTGCATGGCCGAGCGGTACGGCAAGGAGCTGGCCGAGGCACTGCCCGAGGCCGACGGCGTGCTCGGCTTCGACGACTACGCGGACATCTCCGACCGGCTCCAGACCATCCTGAACGGCGGCATCCACGCCTCTCACACCCCGCGCGACCGCCGCAAGCTGCTGCCGATCAGCCCCGCCCAGCGCCAGGAGTCGGCGGCCGAGGTCGCGCTCCCGGGCCACGCCCCGGCCGACCTTCCGGAAGGGCTCGCCCCGGCTTCCGGGCCGCGTTCGCCGCTGCGCCGCCGCCTGGACGGCTCGCCCGTGGCCTCCGTGAAGCTCGCCTCCGGCTGCGACCGCCGCTGCTCCTTCTGCGCCATCCCCTCCTTCCGCGGCTCCTTCATCTCCCGCCGCCCCTCGGACGTCCTGAACGAGACCCGCTGGCTGGCCGAGCAGGGTGTGAAGGAGGTCATGCTGGTCTCCGAGAACAACACCTCGTACGGCAAGGACCTGGGCGACATCCGGCTGCTGGAGTCCCTGCTGCCCGAGCTGGCCGAGGTCGACGGCATCGAGCGGGTGCGCGTCAGCTACCTCCAGCCCGCCGAGATGCGGCCCGGCCTCATCGACGTGCTCACCTCCACACCCAAGGTCGTGCCCTACTTCGACCTCTCCTTCCAGCACTCCGCCCCCGCCGTGCTGCGCTCCATGCGCCGCTTCGGCGACACCGACCGCTTCCTGGAACTGCTCGACACCATCCGCGGCAAGGCACCCGAAGCCGGCGTGCGGTCCAACTTCATCGTCGGCTTCCCCGGCGAGAGCGAGGACGACCTCGCCGAGCTGGAGCGCTTCCTGAACGGTGCGAGACTGGACGCGATCGGTGTCTTCGGCTATTCCGACGAGGACGGCACGGAAGCGGCGACGTACGAGAACAAGCTGCCCGAGGACGTCGTCGCCGAGCGGCTCGCACGGGTCTCGCGGCTGGCCGAGGAACTGGTCTCGCAGCGTGCCGAGGAGCGCGTCGGGCAGACCGTGCGCGTGCTGGTCGAGTCGGTCGACGGCGAGGAGGGCGCGTACGGCCGGGCCGCCCACCAGGCACCCGAGACCGACGGACAGGTGCTCTTCACGAGCGGCGAGGAACTGAGCGTCGGCCTTATGGTCGAGGCGAAGGTGGTCGGCACGGAAGGCGTCGATCTGGTGGCCGAGGTGCTTCCGGGCTCGCACGGCTCCCACGTGTGTACTGAGGAGGCGGCCAGATGACGGGAGTCCCGGCATCCGCGGCGGGCGGCACCTCCGGCGCCAAGGGCGCGACGAGCGCCCCGGGCGTTCCCGGCGCCCCGGGCGCCGCCGCCTCCAGTGATGCCGGGGAGGCGCGGGCCGTGCGGGGCGGGAAGCTGGGAGCCGCCGCCGTCAACCAGGCCAGCCTCTGGAACATCGCCAACATCCTGACCATGGTCCGCCTGGTCCTCGTGCCGGGCTTCGTCGTGCTGATGCTCATGGACGGCGGGTACGACCCCGTCTGGCGGGCCTGGGCCTGGGCCGCCTTCGCCGTCGCCATGATCACCGACGTCTTCGACGGCCATCTGGCCCGGACCTACGACCTCGTCACCGACTTCGGCAAGATCGCCGACCCCATCGCCGACAAGGCGATCATGGGTGCCGCGCTGATCTGCCTGTCCTACCTCGGTGATCTGCCGTGGTGGGTGACCGGTGTCATCCTCGGCCGTGAGCTCGGGATCACACTGCTGCGCTTCGTCGTCATCCGGTACGGAGTCATCCCGGCGAGCCGCGGCGGCAAGCTCAAGACCCTGACCCAGGGCATCGCCGTCGGAATGTACGTCCTGGTCCTGGAGGGTCCGCTGGCCACTCTGCGGTGGTGGGTGATGGCCGCGGCCGTCATTCTGACAGTGGTCACCGGAATCGACTATGTGAGACAGGCCATTGTGCTGCGCCGACGGGGAACCGCCGATCGCCAAGCCTCGGCGGAGGGGGCGGAACATTGACGTCCACGGCCGCCGAAGTGCTGCGACTACTGACGGTGAGGGGTGAGACGCTCGCCGTCGCCGAGTCGCTGACCGGCGGTCTGGTCGCGGCCGCGCTCACCGCGGCCCCCGGCTCCTCCCAGGCGTTCCGCGGCTCCGTCACCGCCTACGCCACGCAGCTCAAGCACCAGTTGCTCGATGTCGACGCCACCCTCCTGGAGCAGCGGGGGGCGGTGGATCCGCAGGTCGCGGCCCAGATGGCCGAGGGTGTCCGCAAGGCGCTCGGCGCCGACTGGGGAATTTCGACCACCGGAGTCGCGGGTCCCGAACCCCAGGACGGCCAAGCCGTCGGCACGGTCTACGTGGCCGTCATCGGGCCGTCCGCCTCCGATTCCGGCGTATCACGTGGCGGGAAAGTGTCGTCGTTGCGGTTGAACGGCGGCCGGGCGGAAATCCGTATGGAGAGTGTACGGAGCGTACTCGCACTGCTTCTTGAGGAGCTTGCGGGCGAACAGACCGGAAATGAGCGGGCACAGGATACGGAACAGAACGGGGGGACCTGATGTTTGCAGCCCTGAGTGAACACAACAGCGCTCCCCGCACGGCCGCAGCGCAAGGCGGTACGGTGGGGCGTGAAGGATGCGGCTACGCGGTCCGAGGAGGGAGCCACCGATGATTCTGCTCCGTCGCCTGCTGGGTGACGTGCTGCGTCGGCAGCGCCAGCGCCAGGGCCGTACTCTGCGCGAAGTCTCCTCGTCCGCCCGAGTCTCACTCGGCTATCTCTCCGAGGTGGAGCGGGGGCAGAAGGAGGCGTCCTCCGAACTGCTCTCCGCCATTTGCGACGCGTTGGACGTACGGATGTCCGAGCTCATGCGGGAAGTGAGTGACGAGCTCGCCCTTGCCGAGCTGGCCCAGTCCGCAGCGGCCACCGAGCCGGTGCCAGCACCAGTGCGTCGACCGATGCTCAACTCCGTCTCGGTGGCCGGTGTGCCGCCGGAGCGGGTCACGATCAAGGCACCCGCCGAAGCGGTGGACGTCGTCGCGGCCTGACCTGCCGCGAGGGTGTGCGTGCGGTGAGGCGCGTGCCGGTGAAGTAGGGAAAAAGCAGCAGCGGAGCCCCGGTCGGGGCCTTCAGGGAGACCTGGGGGCGTCGGCCGGGGCTTTCGTGTCACCCCTGCCGCGGGGCCGGGGTCGAGGTCGGTGCCCGGACCGGGGGCCGGTGCGTCCCGTTTGCCGGGCTGGTGGTGTGCGGTCATGGTGGAGGGGCGGAACGGGGACCTGCGCACGACACGTTCATAGGTGCGGGCGCACGGGGTCGTACGGTCGTCTCAAGAATCCGGAGCTGCGCTGATGTACGTGGTGAAGAGCCCGCTGTCCGAGGCCGACCTCAGGACCGTCTCCGAGGCGCTGCAGGGCGCCCTCGTCGATCTCGTCGACCTCTCCCTGGTGGCCAAGCAGATCCACTGGAACGTGGTCGGGCCGCGCTTCCGCTCGGTCCACCTCCAGCTCGACGAGGTCGTGGACACCGCACGGCTGCACTCCGACACGGTCGCCGAACGGGCCTCCACCCTGGGTGTCCCGCCGGACGGGCGGGCCCGGACGGTGGCCGGGAGCAGCGGGATCGGCGCGGTCCCGGACGGCTGGGTCAAGGACGCGGACGCGGTGGGCACCCTGGTGGAGGCGCTCGGCGCGGTGATCACCCGTATGCGGACGCGGGTGGAGAGCACCGCGGAGGCGGATCCGGTGAGCCAGGACATCTTCATCCAGATCACGGCCGATCTGGAGAAGCACCACTGGATGTTCCAGGCGGAGAACGGTTAGCGCGACGTCGTCCCACGGCGCGGACCGCTGCCGTACTTCCGCGCGCCTCCGGTCCGGCGGGCCGTGCGCCCCGGCGCCGGTGGGCGCGGCGGGGGCGTGCGGACGGCGGTGCATGGCCCCGGGGCGCTCATGTGCGCCGGGTGCGCGGTTCGCGTGAGAGGGGCGTGCGTCCCTGTGCCGGTGGTGCGCCCTCTCCGGCCGCGACGAGGGCCCTCTAGCGTCGTGTCGGGGGCCCGGAGGCCTTGGAGGTGGCGGCCATGCGGATAGTTCGCTGGGGGGCGGCTCTGGGGCTCGGTGCGCTGTGGTGGTGGGGTGTGCTGCGGCTCGCGCTGGTGCCGGACGCCGGCGCGGTGGAGGGGGCCGTCGCGGCCGGGGGGTGGGGGCTGAGCCTCCTGCCTGTGCACTGCGTACCGAAGGGACGGGCACCGGGACGGCCGGGGGGCGCGTCAGGGGGCGCGAGGGGTGGTCCGGTTCTGGAGGGCGCGGTGGGGGCCGCGGTCACCAGGGCATGGCCACCCCGCCGTTCGGGCGGAGGATCTGACCCGTCGTGAACGCCGAGGCGTCGGAGGCGAGATGCAGCACGGCGTGCGCGATGTCCTCGGGCTCGCCGACCCGGCCCAGTGGTGACAGCCGTGCCATGAAGGACTCCGTGCGCGCCTGCGCCTCACCGTCGTGGCGGTCGGTCATGGGCGTACGGACCCAGCCCGGGGCCACCGCGTTGACACGGATGCCGTGGCTGCCGACCTCGGTCGCCAGGGTCTTCGTCAGCTGGACCACCGCCGCCTTGGTCACGCCGTAGCAGAGCAGCCCCGGCCCGCCGGTGTCGACCGCGCCCGAGGCCATGGTGACGATGCTGCCGCGGGTCCCGTCGGCGATCATCCGGGCGGCCGCCGCCTGACAGGCGTGCAGGACACCCTTGAAGTTGACGCTCCACACCCGTTCCAGGTCCTCGTCCCGGGTCTCCAGAACCGGGCTGCTGTGCATGATCCCGGCGATCGCCGCCATCACGTGGAGCCGCTCGCAGGCGGCCACGGCCCGCGTGAGCTGCGCACGGTCGGTGACGTCGAGATGGTGGGTGTGGGCGGTGGCGTTCCTGGCCTTGATGAGGGTCGCCGTCTCGTGCAGGCCGGCCGCGTCGCGGTCCGCGCAGTGCACGGTCGCGCCCGCCTCGGCGAGCAGGACCGCCGACGCGCGGCCGATACCGCTGCCGGCGCCGGTGACGAACGCGGTGCGGCCGCTGAGGTCGTACGCCGGAAGGGACATGACTCGACGGTACGAGCGTTTCTGACGGTCCGTCAATTAGTTGTGCGGCGCTGAACTCGGGTGTGCGCGCGGGGCGTTCGCATGGCGCCCGGGGGCGGTGCCGGGCCCGGCTGGCAGGTGGGGCACCAGTAGGTGGGGCGTTCGCGGGAGCCGTCCCCCTGGTCGGCCGCGCGCACGGGGGTGTGGCAGCGCAGACACGGGCGGGGGGCCCGGCCGTACACGAACAGGTCATGGCGGCGGTGGCCCGTCGTGTTGCGGATCGGGCGGTCGCGGTTGGCTTCGAGCACCTTCTTGGCGAGGTCGGGCAGCCGCGCGGCGACCTCCGCCGGGAGGGCGCCCACGGGGAGCCACGGGGTGACCCGGAGCAGGAAGCACAGCTCGCTCTTGTACACGTTGCCGATACCGGCGAGGTTGCGCTGGTCCAGGAGCGCCTCCCCGAGCGCCCGGCCCGGGTCGCCGAGGAGGTTGGCGAGGGCGAGTTCGGGGTCCCAGTCCGGGCCGAGCAGGTCGGGGCCGAGGTGACCGACGGCACGGTGTTCGTCGGCGGTGCGCATCAGCTCCAGTACGGGCAGGCGGTAACCGACCGCCGTGCGCTCGGTGGTGCCGAGGATGGCGCGGATCTGGTGCGCCGGGCCCCCGCGCCAGCGCTCACCGTCGGCGTACACCTTCCAGGAACCGTCCATCCGCAGATGCGAGTGCAGCGTCAGGCCGCCTTCGACGCGGGTCAGGAGGTGTTTGCCGCGCGGGGTGACGTCCAGGACGGTACGGCCGGTGAGGTCGGCCGTGGCGTACTTCGGCACGCGGAGGTCGGAGCGGGACAGCACCTGGCCGGCGAGGGCGGTGTGCAGTCGCCTCGCCGCTTGCCAGACGGTGTCACCTTCGGGCATGGGTCAAGGGTGGCACGGGTGTGGGGGCGGGGGCGGGTGCGGGCTGGCCGGGGGCGGGGTGCCGAGCGCTGGCGCTGGCGTGGGCGGGGGCCGGCCGCGGGCCTGCTCCTGGGGCTGGGGCTGGGGCTGGGGTTCGGTGGTCATGCTCGGATGCGCAGGCCGCGCGGGGTCGCGATGAAGCCCGCCGCCTCCAAGAGGGGGCCGTGAGGTGAGGTGAGGGCGGAGGCGCCGTTCACGCGCTCCACCGTGACCGTGCCGAGGGAGCCCGCGCGGGCGGCTCCCGCCAGGGCCTCGGCGGCCGGGCGCAGGCGCGGGTCGTCCAGGGGCCTGGCCTCCGGGTCGGCGGGCCAGGCCAGGAGTGTCTTGCCGCCGCGCTCCATGTAGACGGTCAGCTCGCCGTCGACCAGGACGACCAGGGAGCCCGCCTTGCGGCCCGGCTTGTGTCCGGCATCGGTGGGCGGATCGGGCCAGGGGAGGGCGGCACCGTAGGCGTTCGCGGGGTCGGCCGCGGCCAGGACGACGGCTCGGGGGGAGGGTGCGCTGCGGGTGCGGTGCGGGTCCCGGCCGGCGCGGGCGTGGGGGCCGGCGTCGAAGGCTGCCGGTGCGGGGAAGGAGGCAGCTGCGTACGGCTCGTCCGGGCCGGGGGCGCGGAGGCCGGGCACGTCGGGGAAGTCGTCCCAGGGGGCGTGGGCCGGGAGTGCGCCGGGAGCCTCGGCCGAGCCGTTCGGGCCCGAGCCGTTCGGCCCGGGGCTTCCCAGGGGCTCGCCGCGGTCGCGGGCGTTGGACACCGCGCGGAGGCGGTCCACGGCGCCGTCCATCGCGAACTGGGCGGCGCCCAGACCCTCGACGACATAGCCGCGGCGGGCCTGGCCGCTCTCCTCGAAGACGGACAGGACGCGGTACACGGCGGAGAAGCCGCCCTCGACACCCTCGGCGCCCACCGCGCCCCGGGTCACCACACCGTGGCGGTCGAGGAGGGTGCGTGCCCGGGCGTGGGCGCGGACGGTGGCGTCGGGTTCGTGGGTGGGCAGGAGGGACCAGCGGCCGGCGACCGTGGGTGGGCCCGTACGGGACTGGGGCCGGGCGGCGGCGGTCAGGGATCCGTACCGGCCGCGCGGGATCGTGCGCTTGGCGCGGTGGGCGGTGGAACCCGCGGTGCGGCCCGAGCCCAGGAGGGAGCGCATGGGGGTGAGCGTGTCGTTGGTGAGCCGTCCGGACCAGGCGAGATCCCACACGGCATCGGCCAGTTGGGGGTCGGTGACGTCGGGGTGGGTGGTCGCGCGGATCTGGTCGGCGATCTGACGGAAGAAGAGGCCGTAGCCGCCCGAGAGGCTGGTCAGGATCGACTCGTGGAGCGCGGTCTGCTCCAGGGGGTGCGGCGGGGGGAGGAGGAGCGGGGCCGCGTCCGCCAGATACAGCGAGACCCAGCCGTCCTTGCCGGGGAGGGCGCCGGCGCCCGCCCAGACGACCTCGCCGGCCGCGGTGAGTTCGTCGAGCATCGCGGGGGCGTAGCCGGCGACCCGGGAGGGCAGGATCAGCTTCTCCAACGCGGAGGCGGGCACGGAGGCCCCCTGCAACTGCTCGATCGCACGCACCAGTCCGTCGATGCCGCGCAGTCCGTGACCGCCGCCCACGTGCTGCCACTGCGGCAGGAACTGGGCGAGCGCGGCGGGCGGCACCGGCTCCAGTTCGTGCCGCAGGGCCGCCAGCGAGCGGCGGCGCAGGCGGCGCAGCACGGCCGCGTCGCACCACTCCTGACCGATGCCCGCCGGATGGAACTCGCCCTGCACGACGCGGCCGTTCGCCGCCAGGCGATGCAGCGCCCCGTCCGTGACGGCCACGCCGAGGCCGAAGCGGGCGGCGGCCGTGGCCGAGGTGAAGGGGCCGTGGGTGCGGGCGAACCGGGCGAGCAGGTCGCCGAGGGGATCCTTGACGGGCTCGGTGAAGGCTTCCGGGACACCGACCGGCAGGGCCGTACCGAGCGCGTCCCTCAGCCGGCCCGCGTCCTCGACCGCCGCCCAGTGGTCGGTGCCGGCGATGCGGACACGGATGGCGCGGCGGGCCCCGGCCAGCTCCTGCGGCCACCCCGGCTCGGCGCCGCGCTCGGCCAGCTCGGCGTCCGTGAGCGGGCCGAGGAGCCGGAGCAGGTCCGCCACGCCCTCGGCGTCCTTGACCCGCCGGTCGTCGGTGAGCCACTGAAGCTCCTGCTCCAGCTCGGTCAGGACCTCGGCGTCGAGCAGTTCACGCAGCTCCGCCTGCCCCAGCAGCTCGGCCAGCAGTCGGGAGTCCAGCGACAGGGCGGCCGCACGGCGCTCGGCGAGCGGGGAGTCGCCCTCGTACAGGAACTGGGCGACGTATCCGAAGAGGAGGGAGCGGGCGAAGGGGGAGGGCTCGGGGGTGGTCACCTCGACGAGGCGGACCTTGCGGGACTCGATGTCGCCCATCAGCTCGCTGAGACCGGGGACGTCGAACACGTCCTGCAGGCATTCGCGGACCGCCTCCAGCACGATCGGGAACGAGCCGAACTCGCTCGCCACCTGCAGCAGTTGCGCGGCACGCTGACGCTGTTGCCACAGGGGAGTGCGCCTGCCCGGGTTGCGCCGGGGCAGCAGCAGCGCACGGGCGGCGCACTCGCGGAAGCGGGACGCGAACAGCGCCGAACCGCCCACCTGGTCGGTGACGATCTGGTCGACCTCGCCCTTGTCGAAGGCGACGTCCGCCGCGCCGATCGGGGCCTGCTCCGCGTCGTATTCGGTGCCCGCCTTCATGGGCTCCATGTCGAGCAGGTCCAGGCCCATCAGGTCGGCGTCCGGCAGGCGGAGCACGATGCCGTCGTCCGCGTGCATGACCTGGGCGTCCATGCCGTACCGCTCGGAGAGCTTCGCGCCCAGGGCGAGGGCCCAGGGCGCGTGGACCTGCGCACCGAAGGGGGAGTGGACGACGACCCGCCAGTCGCCCAGCTCGTCGCGGAAGCGCTCGACGACGATCGTGCGGTCGTCGGGGACGTGGCCGCAGGCCTCGCGCTGTTCGGCCAGGTACGACAGGACGTTGTCGGCGGCCCAGGCGTCGAGTCCGGCGGCCAGCAGCCGCAGCCGGGCGTCCTCCTCGGAAAGGGAGCCGACCTCGCGCAGGAACGCGCCCACCGCGCGCCCCAGTTCGAGCGGGCGGCCGAGCTGGTCGCCCTTCCAGAACGGCAGGCGGCCCGGGACACCCGGTGCGGGGGAGACCAGCACCCGGTCGCGGGTGATGTCCTCGATCCGCCAGGAACTGGTGCCCAGGGTGAAGACGTCCCCGACCCGGGACTCGTACACCATCTCCTCGTCGAGTTCCCCGACCCGGCCGCCGCCCTTCTTGGGGTCGGAGCCGGCGAGGAAGACCCCGAAGAGGCCGCGGTCCGGGATCGTGCCCCCGGACGTCACCGCGAGCCGCTGGGCGCCGGGCCGTCCCGTGATCGTGCCCGCGACCCGGTCCCAGACCACGCGCGGGCGCAGTTCCGCGAACGCGTCGGACGGATAGCGGCCCGCCAGCATGTCCAGGACGGCCGTGAAAGCGGACTCGGGAAGAGCGGCGAAGGGTGCCGCGCGCCGGACGGTGGCCAGGAGATCGTCGAACTGCCAGGTGTCCATCGAGGTCATGGCGACGATCTGCTGCGCCAGGACGTCCAGGGGATTGCCGGGGATCCTCATGGACTCGATGGCGCCGCTGCGCATCCGTTCGGTGACGACGGCCGACTGGACGAGATCGCCGCGGTACTTGGGGAAGACCACACCCGTGGACACCGCGCCCACCTGGTGGCCCGCGCGGCCCACGCGCTGCAGTCCGGAGGCGACCGAGGGCGGTGACTCCACCTGGACGACGAGGTCCACCGCGCCCATGTCGATGCCCAGTTCGAGGCTGGAGGTGGCGACCACCGCCGGCAGCCGGCCGGCCTTCAGATCCTCCTCGACCAGGGCGCGCTGCTCCTTGGAGACCGAGCCGTGGTGGGCCCTGGCCAGCACCGGGGGCGCCCCCTGAGCCGCGCCGGAGCCGCCCATCAGCTCCGCCGGCCCGTGGTGTTCGTCCAGGGGCTCACCGGTGGCCCGCTCGTACGCGATCTCGTTGAGCCGGTTGCACAGCCGCTCGGCGAGGCGGCGGGAGTTGGCGAACACGATCGTCGAGCGGTGGGCCTGCACGAGGTCGGCGATCCGCTCCTCGACGTGCGGCCAGATCGACGGGCGCTCCGCACCCTCGTTGCCGTCGGCGACCGGGGAGCCGCCCAGCTCTCCCAGGTCCTCCACCGGGACGACCACCGACAGGTCGAACTCCTTGCCGGACGGAGGCTGGACGATCTCCACCCTGCGGCGCGGGGAGAGGTAGCGCGCGACCTCGTCGACGGGACGCACGGTGGCGGACAGGCCGATCCGGCGGGCCGGACGGGGCAGCAACTCGTCCAGGCGCTCCAGAGTGAGGGCCAGGTGGGCGCCGCGTTTGGTGCCCGCCACCGCGTGCACCTCGTCGAGGATGACCGTCTCCACGCCCGTGAGCGCGTCGCGCGTGGCCGACGTGAGCATCAGGAACAGGGACTCGGGCGTGGTGATCAGGATGTCCGGCGGCCGGGTGGCCAGGGCCCGGCGCTCGGCGGGCGGGGTGTCCCCGGACCGGATGCCCACCTTCACCTCGGGCTCGGGCAGTCCCAGCCGCACCGATTCCTGGCGGATACCGGTCAGCGGACTGCGCAGGTTCCGCTCCACGTCCACCGCGAGCGCCTTCAGCGGTGACACGTACAGGACCCGGCAGCGCTTCTTCGGGTCGGCCGGGGGCGGGCTCGACGTCAGCTGGTCCAGCGCGGCGAGGAACGCGGCCAGCGTCTTGCCGGAGCCGGTCGGGGCGACCACCAGCACGTCCGAGCCCTCGCCGATCGCCCGCCACGCCCCGGCCTGGGCCGCGGTGGGCGCGGAGAACGCCCCCGTGAACCAGCCGCGGGTCGCGGGGGAGAAGCCGTCGAGGGCTCGATCTGCGGAGCTGACCATGCCACCATCCTGCACCCGACCACTGACAATGGCCCGGACCTGCGGAAACGCGAGGGCGACGGTCCGGTTCGCCGATCGGGCCCTCACCCCTCCGTCCATGGGCGCGGCACGGCGCCGCCGTCACGCCTGCGCACCGGTGGCCGCGTGCGCGGCACCCCCGCACTTCGCCGCCGGGACCGGCCACCCCGCACACTGGGGACATGGCGGGTTCGGCGGAGCGGGCGAGGCACTGGCGGTACGAGGAGCTGCCCGGTGTCGATCTGCTGCGGGCGAGGTACGTCGAGAAGAAGTTCGTGCGGCACACCCACGAGCACTTCGTGATCGCGGCGATCACCGACGGGGTCGAGGTGTTCCACCACGGGGGCGCCGACCAGTACGCGGGACCGGGTGCCCTGGCCCTGGTCAACCCCGACACCCCGCACACCGGCCGCGCGGGCGTGCCCGAGGGCTGGAGGTACGGCGCCGTCTACCCGTCGCCGGCCGTGGTGGCCGAGATCGCCGCCGAGACCACCGCGATCCGCGGCACCCCCGGCTTCGTGAACCCCGTGCTCCAGGACCCGTACGCCGCGGGCCTCGTCCACCAGGTGCTGCGGGCCGTCGATGAGGGCAACGCGCTGGCGGCGGACACGCTGTTGCGCGTGGCCGTGACCCGGCTGCTGCGTCTGAACGGCGGGCCGCTGCCCCAGCGCACCGTCCGCACGGCGGGAGCGCCCGTCGCGGCACGGGCGCGTGCCGTGCTCGAGGAGCGGATGATCGACCCGCCGACCCTGGAGCGGCTCGCCGCAGACCTCGGCACCAGTCCCTTCGCCCTCCTGCGGGCCTTCCGCACGGCCTACGGCATGCCGCCGCACGCATGGCTGACCGACGCGCGCGTGCGCCGGGCGCGCGGCCTGCTCGACACGGGTACGTCTCCCGCCGAGGCCGCCGTCGCGGTCGGCTTCACGGACCAGCCGCACCTCAACCGCCACTTCAGTCGCATCGTGGGCGTGCCGCCGGGCGCGTACCAGCGGGAACGCGCGGGTGGCGGGATCGACGACACACCGCGGGGCCGAGTACGTCGCGCGTGAGCGTCGTGCACGTGGGGACGGCGCGGGCACGGCGGCCGACGGGCGTGCGCAGGAACGCAGGCGTGCGCAGGAACGCAGGCGTGCGCAAGAACGCGGGCGTGCGCAAGAACGTACAAGACCCGCGGACGCACCCGCGCGTACCGTCCGGCGCGTGGTGACTGAACAGACTGGTCTCGTGGAGACGCAAGAACATGCCGGCGCGAAACCCGACGGAGCCGTGGTCCGGGACGCCCTCGGCGTCGGGGTCGCCGTCGGTCTGTCCGGGTTCGCGTTCGGGGTGACCTCGGCCGGCAGCGGGCTCAGCCTGCTGCAGACCTGCGCGCTGAGCCTCCTGGTGTTCACCGGGGCCTCCCAGTTCGCCCTGGTGGGCGCGCTCGCGGCCGGGGGCAATCCGTTCACGGCGGCGGCCGGGGCCTTCTTCCTGGGCGTGCGCAACGCGTTCTACGGGCTGCGTCTGTCCCAGGTGCTGGCCCTCCCGCGCGCGGTGCGGCCGTTCGCCGCCCAGTGGGTCATCGACGAGACCACGGCCGTCACCCTCGCCCAGCCCACCCGCCGAGCCGCCCGCATCGGTTTCACGGTCACCGGGCTCAGCCTCTACGTCCTGTGGAACCTCACCACGCTGCTCGGCGCGCTCGGCGCCGAGGCCATCGGCGACACCGACACGTGGGGGCTCGACGCGGCCGGGCCCGCCGTCTTCCTGGCCCTCCTCGCGCCCATGCTGCGGACCACCGCGGAACGGGCCGTCGCCGGCATCGCCGTCGTCCTGGGACTCGGCCTGCTGCCCTTCCTGCCCGCCGGGGTCCCGGTCCTCGTCGCCGCGGTGGCCGCCCCGGCCGTCCTCTGGGCGGAGGGGCGCCGCCGGGCCGCCGACCGGGAGCGTGGAGGCCGGGAAGGCCACGACCTGGAAGGCGGCGACCGATGAACGTCTGGGTCGCGATCATCGGCACCGCCGTCGGCTGTTACGCCGTCAAGCTCATCGGTCTGCTCGTGCCCGAAGGCGTGCTCGAACGTCCGCTCGTCCAGCGGCTCGCCGCCCTGCTGCCCGTGGCGCTCCTCGCCGCCCTCACGGCCCAGCAGACCTTCGCCGACGGGCACGCCCTGGTGCTCGACGCGAGGGCCGCCGGGCTCACCGCGGCCGCCGTGGCACTGCTCCTGCGGGCCCCGTTCCTGGTCGTCGTGGCCGCGGCGGTGATCGTGACGGCGGGGGTGCGGGCGCTGGCGGGCTGACACGCCTCGTCGTGTCCCACGCGCGCGTGCCGCTGGACCGCCGACCCGCGCGTGGACCGTCCGTACGCGCGCATGGACCGTCCGCACGCGCGCGTAGGGGCGTCCGGCCTCAGCCGATCGGCCGTCCGTACGCACGCAACGTCCGCAGCGCCTCGATCGTCACGATCGGACGGCTCTCCATCGCGGTGCTCGGAGCCCACTGGCGCCACCGGATCGGCCAGCCGCCGTCCTCCGCCTGTTCGCTCGCCAGGAAGTCGAGGGAACGGGACATCTCCTCGTCGGTGAACCACGCGCGTGCCGGTGATTCCGGGGTGGGCGCGAAGTCGTGCGGGTAGTGGTGCTCCCCCGGCGCGTAACCGGCGGCCACCGGGTAGTCGTCCGGCCGCCCCGGATCCAGCGTGGCGAGCCGGTGTTCGCGCACCAGGCGCCCGAGCCGGTCGGCGGCCGCCCGGGCACGCGCGCGGTCAGGCGCGGACTCCAGGAACGCCACGGCGGCGTGCACCTCGTAGGGGTGTGACTTCTGCAGGGATTCGATCGCCTGCCAGCAGAAGTCGGTGGCCCGGAACAGCCACGCGTGCCACACCTGGTTGCGGTGCAGCAGACCCACCACGGGCCCGGTGGCCAGCAGATCACTGGGCGGGTCGTCGACGATCGGCACGAACGGGGCCACCGGGTATCCGCGCTGGCCGGGATGCACGGCGGGAAGGGCGCCGTCCCGCGTCGACACCGACGTCAGATAGCGGCACACACGCTCCACCCGCTGTCCGCCGCAGCGGCCGATCGAGTCCAGGACCCGCAGCGCGTGCGCGGTGTGCAGCGGCTGGCTCACGGGCCCGCGCAGATCGGGTTCGAGCGCGTGACCGTAGCCGTCGTCGGCATTGCGGTACGCGGACAGCGCGGTCTCCACCGCGTCGGCTCCCCCCTCCAGGAAGTGGTACGCGAAGCGCCGCTGCTCCAGTACGCGCGCGGTCAGCCAGACGAACTGTTCGGCGCGAGCCAGCGGGGTCTGCGCCGGGGACGACAGGGGGAGGGGGGATGCTCCGGTTTCGGACATGGCTCCGACCGTAGGGCGGAAAGCGGTATCGGCAAGCCGTCCCGGCCAGGCCCACCCCCTGGGGCGGGATACTGGACTCATGCGGTTGACGGTCTTCTGGCAGCGGATGGCGGATCACTTCGGTGAGGGGTACGCCGACACCTTCGCGCGCGATCATGTGATGTCCGGCCTGGGCGGGCGCACGGTGAGCGAGGCGCTCGACGCCGGCTGGGAGGCCAAGGACGTGTGGCGTGTGGTGTGCGCGACCATGGGCGTTCCGGCGGAAAACCGCTGAAACGCAACCCACTTCGCAACGCACTTCACCGAACGGACGCCGTCCGTCGGCCCGGAAGGACCGGGGGCGGCGACTGATTGTCGGTGTCGTGGGCGAGACTTGGTCCGTGGCACCCACTGACGAGACCGCGCAGTACCGGCAGCAGGCACCCCCGTCCGGCACGACACCGCCCCCGGGCCCGCCGGCCGGCCCGGGACCCGGTGCCGTGTCCGACGGACGCATGCCCCGCTGGCTGCCGCGCGCGATGGTGCTGGCGCTCTCCCTCATCGCGGTCTTCCAGTTCGGCAGCTGGGCGTTCCACCAGCTCATCGGGTTGCTGGTCAACATCCTCATCGCGTTCTTCCTGGCGCTCGCGATCGAACCCGCGGTGAGCTGGATGGCCTCGAAGGGGCTGCGCCGGGGCTTCGCCACGTTCCTGGTCTTCCTGATCACGCTGATCGGGGCCGCCGGATTCGTCACCCTGCTCGGTTCGATGCTCGCCGGCCAGATCATCAAGATGGTCGAGGACTTCCCGGCCTACCTCGACTCCGTCATCAGCTGGGTCAACACGAGCTTCCACACCGAGCTCAGGCGCGTCGACATCCAGGAGGGACTGCTCCGCTCCGACTGGCTGCAGAAGTACGTGCAGAACAGCGCCACGGGGGTCCTCGACGTCTCCGCGCAGGTGCTGGGCGGCCTCTTCCAGCTGCTGACGATCGCCCTGTTCTCGTTCTACTTCGCCGCCGACGGCCCCCGGCTGCGCCGTGCGCTGTGTTCCGTCCTGCCGCCCTCCAAGCAGGCCGAGGTGCTGCGGGCGTGGGAGATCGCGGTCGACAAGACCGGCGGCTACCTGTACTCCCGCGGCCTGATGGCACTGATCTCGGGAGCGGCGCACTACGTCCTGCTGGAGTACCTCGACGTGCCCTACGCGCCCGCGCTCGCGGTCTGGGTCGGCCTGGTCTCGCAGTTCATCCCCACGATCGGCACCTACCTGGCCGGTGCCCTGCCAATGCTGATCGCCTTCACGGTCAACCCGTGGTACGCGCTGTGGGTCCTCGTCTTCGTGGTCATCTACCAGCAGTTCGAGAACTACGTGCTGCAGCCGAAGCTGACCGCCAAGACCGTGGACATCCATCCGGCCGTCGCGTTCGGCTCGGTCATCGCGGGCACCGCGCTCCTCGGCGCCGTGGGCGCGCTCATCGCCATCCCCGCCGTCGCCACCCTGCAGGCTTTCCTGGGGGCCTACGTGAAGCGGTACGACGTCACGGACGACCCCCGTGTGCACGGGCATCACAGACGTGGCACGGGAAACCTCATCGCCAGGCTGCGCGGACGCCCGCTCCGGACGGAGGAGGGTGGGGACGGGGCCGACGGAGACGTTCTGACCCGTATGCGCAGGCGGCTGGAGGACAGGCTCGGCCACAGGCACGGCACGAGACGGTCGGCGGACGACTCCACCCACGTCCACGGGGACGGCGACGACTCCACGAACGCCCACGGGGACGACGCCCCCACGGACCCCCGCGGGGGCGGGGACGACTCCACGGACACCCGCGAGGGCGAGAGCGACTCCACGGACACCCGCAGGGGCGAGGACGGCACCGCCCCGTAGGGGTGCTGCCGCCATACCTTCGCCCGCTGCCGCCCCGTGTCACCCGCTGTCCCGGAAGTGCTCCGGGTGCCGCGTGGTGCGCTTGACACTAAATTCGAACATCCATTCTTATGGAGGCTCCGGCGAAGGATCTCGGCCGGAGTTCGGCAGGGTTTTCGTGGAGAAGCGCCCAAGTTATCCACAGGCCGGGCGGACGTCGGGGCCCATTGTCAGTGGCAGGCGTTAGCGTCTTTCACGTGAAGCGAACGACTCAAGCAAACCGGGTGGAACCCATGGCAGGAACCGACCGCGAGAAGGCGCTCGACGCCGCGCTCGCACAAATTGAACGGCAGTTCGGTAAGGGTGCGGTGATGCGCCTGGGCGAGCGGCCGAACGAGCCCATCGAGGTCATCCCCACCGGGTCGACCGCGCTCGACGTCGCCCTCGGTGTCGGCGGCCTCCCGCGCGGCCGGGTGATCGAGGTGTACGGCCCGGAGTCCTCCGGTAAGACGACCCTGACCCTGCACGCGGTGGCCAACGCGCAGCGGGCCGGCGGCCAGGTGGCCTTCGTGGACGCCGAGCACGCCCTCGACCCCGAGTACGCCAAGAAGCTCGGCGTCGACATCGACAACCTCATCCTGTCGCAGCCGGACAACGGTGAGCAGGCCCTGGAGATCGTGGACATGCTGGTCCGCTCCGGCGCCCTCGACCTCATCGTCATCGACTCCGTCGCCGCGCTCGTCCCGCGCGCGGAGATCGAGGGCGAGATGGGCGACAGTCACGTGGGTCTGCAGGCCCGTCTGATGAGCCAGGCGCTGCGGAAGATCACCAGCGCGCTCAACCAGTCCAAGACCACCGCCATCTTCATCAACCAGCTCCGCGAGAAGATCGGCGTGATGTTCGGCTCGCCGGAGACCACGACCGGTGGCCGCGCGCTCAAGTTCTACGCCTCGGTGCGCCTCGACATCCGCCGCATCGAGACCCTGAAGGACGGCACCGACGCCGTGGGCAACCGCACCCGCGTCAAGGTCGTCAAGAACAAGGTCGCGCCGCCCTTCAAGCAGGCCGAGTTCGACATCCTGTACGGACAGGGCATCAGCCGCGAGGGCGGTCTGATCGACATGGGTGTGGAGAACGGCTTCGTCCGCAAGGCGGGTGCCTGGTACACCTACGAGGGCGACCAGCTCGGCCAGGGCAAGGAGAACGCCCGCAACTTCCTGAAGGACAACCCCGACCTCGCCAACGAGATCGAGAAGAAGATCAAGGAGAAGCTGGGCGTCGGCGTCCGGCCCGAGGAGCCCACCGGACAGCCGGGCGCGGACGCGGCGGTCTCCGCCACACCCGCGGACGACACCGCGAAGGCGGTTCCGGCGTCGGCTGCCAAGACCGCCAAGACCAAGGCCGCGGCGGCGAAGAGCTAGTCCGTGACACGCAGAACGGACTGGGGCGAGTACGCATACCCCCATGTCCCCGAGGGCCGGGGGCGCGGGGGAAGCGGCGAGGGCACCGGGGCAGTCACCGCGGACGGGCACGGACGTGGACCGTACGGCGACCCACCGTCGTACGGCACGGACGGGCACCGGGACGGTGAGCCCTCCGACGGCCGGCCGTACGACGACAAGCTGTACGGCGACCGGCCTTTCGACGGCGAAGGCCGAGGGGGTGGTGACGTCGGACCGTGGGCGGACGACTCGCGCTCCGGTGCGGGTTCGGCCGCCGGCACCCGTCGGCGCGGCGGCGGTGACGCACGGCGCACGCGGGGCAGACGCGGCGGCCGGGGCGAGCGGCGGCGCGGCTTCGGGGAATCGGGCGACGGCCCGGACGGCGGGGGGCCACAGGACGGGGGTTCGTCTTTCTCGTCGAGGGCCGAGAAGGAGGAGTCCTCAGGGGACCCGGCTGAGCGGGCGCGCGCCATCTGCCTGCGCCTGCTCACCGGGACCCCGCGCACCCGCAAGCAGCTCGCGGACGCCCTGCGCAAACGAGAGATCCCCGAGGACGTGGCGGACGCGGTGCTGTCGCGGTTCGAGGAGGTCGGCCTGATCAACGACGGCGCGTTCGCGGAGGCATGGGTGGAGTCCCGGCACCACGGCCGGGGCCTGGCCGGGCGAGCGCTCGCCCGGGAGCTGCGCACCAAGGGTGTCGACTCGGCCCTGATCGACGAGGCCGTCTCCCGGCTCGACTCCGAGCAGGAGGAGGCCACCGCGCGCGAGCTGGTCGCCCGCAAGCTGCGCTCCACGCGAGGGCTCGACCGCGACAGACGTCTCCGCCGTCTCGCCGGCATGCTCGCCCGCAAGGGCTACTCCGAGGGCTTGGCCCTCCGTGTGGTGCGTCAGGCGCTGGAGGAAGAGGGGGAGGACACGGAAGGGCTGGAGGGCGAGGGGTTCTGAGCTGCGGCCACGGCTGCGGACGCGGCCATGGGACGAGGGACGGCGAGGCGGAGCACCGGGGCGGGCGACGACAGGCGATTCCCGCGTCGGCCCAGGGCGTTCGGGACGCCCGGGCCCTTGCCGGGCGCGGCCGGCCCCGGCCGGGATCACTGCCAGTCGGCCGGACGCTCCACGTGTTCCAGACGCAGCACCTGTCCCGTGCGGCTGTAGCGGCGGATGCGCGGGAGGGGCGGGTAGTAGGCGTGGACCGAGACCGCGTGCTCCTCGGTGGACTCGTTGAGCACTTCGTGGACGTGGTGGCGTCCGAAGGAGCGGCCCTTGCCGGCGGACAGCCGCCGTTCACGGTCGACGCCTTCGGTGAGTTCGAGGGTCTTCCAGCCGTCGGTGGGCAGCCGGGCGGCGAGTGAGTACTCCTTGAGTGCGCCCGCGGCGGTGACGAAGGCGCCGACCGAGTCGGCGTGGTCGTGCCAGCCGGTGCCGGTACCGGGCGGCCAGCCGATGAGCCAGGCCTCGCTGTCACCGGGGCCTTCGAGCCGCACCCACGTGCGGCCCTCGGGGTCGAGCGGGAGCGAGGCGATCAGCTCCGCGTCGGCGGCCGTACGGCGCGCGAAGTCGAGCAGTTCGGCCTGGGTGGGGGCGGAGAGGGGCGGGGCGGGGGAGGGGGGAACAACGGGAGACACAGACACGAGTACCGTCCTGAAGTGCGCTCGCCCCGAAGCGCGCGGCGGCACACGGGTGGCGCGCGCGGAGGGCGAAGGATGCCGAGGGATGCGAGTTCAGCAGGACGGACGACACACGCAGCCCGCGTAGCGGACGAGGTCCATATGGACCCTCCGCCACAGGCGCGTCGAGGTGTCGGTCACGGTCCGGAGTAGACCATGACGGCGCGGACCGGTCAACCGACCGTCACTATGTGGACACACAGTGACGGTCGCCCCGAACGGCCCCGGATGTCTCACCGTGTCCTCGAAGCCGCCCCGGTCGCCTCGGACCGCTGCTCCGCCCCGCCCAGCGTCGCCGCTGCCGCCGTGTACAGATCGGCCGGCCGTACACCGCTCAGGGCCGTGACGAGGTATCCGTCGGGCCGGACGAGGAGGACGGTGTGGGCGCCCGCACCCGGGTAGGACTCGGCGACCAGCAGCTCGGCCGGGCGCGGCAGGGCGGAGACGGCGGCGGCCAGGCGCGGCATGATCCCGGCGCTCATCCAGTGCTTGCGCGCCCACACACCGGTACCCGGCGCGATCAGCACCACCAGCAGCGCCCCGCGCCCCAGCCGGTCCCGCAGCGGTACGAAGGAGCCGTCCTCCGCGGTCACCTCCACGTCCACGACCTGCGTGCCCGGCAGGGTGTCGATCGGGGTCTCCGCGTCGGAGTGCGGAGGCATGAGTGGGGAGTCGGCGTACGCCCCCGGCGCACCCAGAGCCCCGCGCCCCAGGTGCCCGTCGGAGAGCAGCGCGTCATGACCCCGGGAGGAGCCGGGGACGTACGAGCGCAGCCCCTTGGCGCCGCGCAGCAGGGGAAGTACCTGGTCGGCGGCGCGCAGCCGGGTGGCGACGACCGCGCGCCGCTCCGCCTGATAGCTGTCCAGCAGCGCCTCGTGCGGGCCGTGGTGCCAGGCCAGAGCGAGTTTCCAGGCGAGGTTGTCGGCGTCCCGCAGACCCTCGTCGAGACCCTGGGTGCCGAGCGCCCCGAGCAGGTGCGCGGCGTCCCCGGCCAGGAAGACCCGCCCGACCCGCCACCGTCGGGCGAGCCGGTGGTGCACGGTGTGGACGCCGGTGTCGAGCAGGTCGTACGGCGGTGTGGAGCCGCCCGTCCAGCCGGCCAGGGTCTCCCGGACGCGGGCCACGAGCAGCTCGGGCGTCACGAGGTCCTTGCCCGGAGGCAGGAGCCAGTCCAGCCGCCAGACCCCTCCGTCGAGCGGCCGGGCGGTGATCTCGCCGCCGGAGGGGCCCGACGTGCGCCACGGCGGCATGCGGTGCAGCAATGCCTCGCCGGGCCAGGGGAGTTCGGCGCGCAGTGCGGCGACCGCGTGCCGTTCCACCGCGGTGCGGCCGGGGAAGCGGATGTCCTGGAGCTTGCGGACCGTCGAGCGCGGCCCGTCGCAGCCCACCAGGTAACTGCCGCGCCACCAGGTGCTCTTGGGCCCGCGTGTGTGGGCCGTGACGCCGGACTTCTCCTGCTCGATCGCGTCGAGACGGCTCTCGACGGCGACCTTGACGAGGGGTTCGTCGACGATGGCCTCGCGCAGGGCGGCGGTCAGGACGTGCTGGGCGATGTGGAGCGGAGGGAGGCCCGCGGAACCCTCGACGACCTCCTCCGGACCGCCGCGCCCCGCTTTCGATCCCTCCCGGAGCGGGGTGTCCTGCTCGTCGAGGCCGCCGTCCCCGAACCGGACCTGACGCATCACCTGCTTGCGCCGCATCGACCGCCATCCGGCCCAGCGGCAGCCAGCCCGGGAGAGCGGGACGCCGGACAGTCGTTCCAGCAGTGCGGCCGTGTCCTCGTTCAGCACCACCGTCCGGGCGAGCCGCTGCTCGTCCTTCCCCGGTCCCTCGTCGAGGACCACGGACGGCACCTGCTGCCGTGCCAGCGCGAGGGCGAGCGTGAGCCCCACGGGCCCCGCTCCGACGATGATCACCGGGTCCACGGCGCGGCGCCCCCTGTCCGACGTGACGTCCCGGCGGACGTGGGTGAACAGAAAGTTGGAGCAGGGTGCACGATCACAGAACGTATGCAACCCATTGCCGGTGCTTGCGTCAAGTGACGGAGGGCAGTGGCGATCATGCCACTGCCCTCCGAGGAGTGAAACGGGGGACATCCTGGGCGGATGTCACCTGACTGCCTGTCAGGCCGTGCCCGCCCCCGCGCCGGTCGCCGCGGTGCCCTGGACCGTCTCGGGAGCGAGAACGGCGCCGGTCGACTTCTTGCCCCGCCTCAGCCGCTTCTCCAGCCAGCTCGCGAAGCTGGTGATGATGAAGTTCAGGATGATGTAGATGATGGCGACGACAACGAAGCTGGGCACCACGTTGGCGTACACCGCAGCCAGCGTCGCGCGTCCGCTGAGCAGTTCGGTGAACCCGATCATCACACCGCCGAGCGCGGTGTCCTTCACGATGACCACGAGCTGGCTGACGATGGCCGGCAGCATCACCGTGACGGCCTGCGGCAGCAGGATGAAGGACATCGTCTGGCCCTTGCGCAGACCGATCGCCTGGGCGGCCTCCGTCTGGCCCTTGGGCAGGGCGAGGATGCCGGCCCGTACGACCTCGGCGAGGACCGAGGCGTTGTACAGCACCAGACCGGCGACGACCGCCCAGAGCTGCCGTTGCTCGGTGGTGACGTCCATCGAGCGGGCGATGACCTCGTTGGCGAACAGCATCAGCAGCAGGACCGGGATGGCCCGGAAGAACTCGACCACCGCACCGGCCGGGATGCGGACCCACACGTGGTCGGAGAGACGCGCGATGCCGAACAGCGCACCGAGGGGCAGGGCGATCACGACGGAGATCGCCATGGCCTTGAGCGTGTTGGCGAGACCGGGCAGCAGATACGTCGTCCAGGCCTCGGAGGTGAAGAACGGCTTCCAGAGCTTCCACTCCAGCTGGTTCCTGCTGTCCAGCGCTCCCCAGAGCCACCACGTGAGGAGAACCAGCAGGACGACGAAGACCACCGTGAGGATCACGTTGCGCCGTTTGGCCCGGGGGCCGGGGGCGTCGTAGAGAACGGAACTCATCGCTTCACCGCCAGTCGCTTGCTCAGCCAGCCGAGGATCAGGCCGGTGGGCAGGGTCAGAACCACGAATCCGAAGGCGAAGATCGCACCGATGAGCAGGGTCTGCGCCTCTTTCTCGATCATGCCCTTCATGAGATAGGCGGCTTCCCACACGCCGATCGCCGCGGCCACGGTCGTGTTCTTGGTCAACGCGATCAGCACGTTGGCCAGCGGTCCGATGACGGCCCGGAACGCCTGCGGCAACACGATGAGGCCGAGGACCTGGGTGAAGCTCAGTCCGATGGCGCGAGCCGCCTCCGCCTGGCCGACGGGCACGGTGTTGATGCCCGAGCGCAGCGCCTCGCAGACGAATGCCGCGGTGTAGGCCACGAAACCGAGAATGGCGAGCCGGAAGGCCGTGGCCTTGACGTCGTTGCCCGCGCCCATCGTCACCCGGAAGATGTCGGCGAGGCCGAGCGAACTGAAGACGATGATGACCGTCAGAGGGATGTTCCGCACGACGTTCACATAGACGGTGCCGAAGCCGCGCATCAGGGGGACGGGGCTCACACGCATGGCCGCGAGCACGGTCCCCCAGATCAGGGAGCCGATGGCTGAGAAGACGGTGAGCTTGACCGTCATCCAGAACGCACCCAAGAAGGTTGGGTCGTTGTAGTTTGAAAGGAAGTCGAACACTGTCTCCCGCGCTTCCGGGTGTGTGGCGTAACGAGGCAGGCGACGCACCGCGCCGCCGCCTCTACCGCGCGGAGCGGCGGGCGGCGGCGCGACTACGAGAACCGCGCTGGGTGCGGATGTCCGCTTACTTGATGTCGCCGATCTTCGGGGCCGGCTCGTTCTTGTAGTCGGCCGGGCCGAAGTTCTCCTTGACCGCGGTCTCCCAGGCGCCGTCGCTGACCATCTTCTCCAGGGCGGCGTTGATCTTGTCGACGGTCGCCTTGTCGCCCTTCTTGACACCGATGCCGTAGTTCTCGTTGCTGAGCTTCAGGCCCGCGAGCTTGAACTGGCCCTTGTAGTTCTCCTGCGCGGCGAAGCCCGCGAGGATCGAGTCGTCGGTGGTGACCGCGTCCACGGCGCCGCTCTGCAGACCGGCGATGCACTCCGAGTAGCCGCCGTACTCCTTCAGCTGGGCCTTCGGAGCGATGTCCTTCTTGACGTTCTCGGCCGAGGTGGAGCCGGTCACCGAGCAGAGGGTCTTGCCGTTGAGGTCGGTGCCCTTGCTGATGTCGGAGTCGGCCTTCACCAGCAGGTCCTGGTGGGCCAGCAGGTAGGGGCCGGCGAAGTCGACCAGCTTCGCGCGCTCGGGGTTGATCGAGTAGGTGGCCGCGATGAACTTGACGTCGCCACGGGCCAGCGCGTTCTCGCGGTCGGCGCTCTTGGTCTCGACGAATTCGATCTGCTTGGGCTCGTAGCCGAGTTCCTTGGCCACGTACGTCGCCACGTCCACGTCGAAGCCGGAGAAGGAACCGTCGGGGTTCTTCAGGCCCAGACCCGGCTGGTCGTACTTGATACCGACCTTGATCTTGTCACCGCCACCGGAACCGGAGCCCGAGCCGCCCTCCTTGTCGCTGCTGTCGTCACCACCGCAGGCGGTGGCGGTCAGGGCGAGGACGAGGGCGGTGGCGGCTGCGGCGGAGACCTTGCGGAGCTTCATGGTGAACATCCTTTGACTGGTGAACAGATGCGGACCGTCATGGTGCGGGTGCCGGTGGCCGTGAACGGCGTCGGCAGGGCCGTCAGTGGTGCAGGATCTTCGACAGGAAGTCCTTGGCCCGGTCGCTGCGGGGGTTGCTGAAGAACTGGTCCGGCACAGCCTCTTCGACGATGCGGCCGTCGGCCATGAACACCACCCGGTTGGCGGCCGAACGGGCGAAGCCCATCTCGTGGGTGACCACGACCATGGTCATGCCGTCCCGGGCCAGCTGCTGCATGACCTCCAGGACCTCGTTGATCATCTCGGGGTCGAGCGCCGAGGTCGGCTCGTCGAAGAGCATGACCTTGGGGTCCATGGCCAGCGCCCGTGCGATGGCGACGCGCTGCTGCTGACCGCCCGAGAGCTGTGCGGGGTACTTGTCCGCCTGGGTGCCCACGCCGACCCGGTCCAGCAGGTTCCGGGCCTTCTCCTCGGCCTGCTTCTTGTCGGCCTTGCGGACCTTGACCTGCCCCAGCATCACGTTCTCGAGCACGGTCTTGTGCGCGAAGAGATTGAACGACTGGAACACCATGCCGACGTCCGCGCGCAGCCGGGCGAGCGCCTTGCCCTCGGCGGGCAGCGGCTTGCCGTCGATGCGGATGTCGCCGGAGTCGATCGACTCCAGCCGGTTGATGGTGCGGCACAAGGTGGACTTGCCGGACCCGGAGGGTCCGATCACCACGACGACCTCGCCCCTGGTGATCGTCAGATCGATGTCCTGGAGTACGTGCAACGCGCCGAAGTGCTTGTTGACGCTCTTCAGGACGACCAGGTCGTCGGCCGCGGGCACCGCGTCCTTGACCACCGAAACTTCGGTCATCGCTTTAAGGCTCCGTCCTCCTCGGTTTCGGAGGACAGTAGTGACCCGCGACGACCAGCGTCATTACATCTGAGCGAGAATTGAGCATAACGATCTGGTAGCCGGACGATCACTGCACGTGACGGGCTCGCGGGGCGGGTTCCGGCTGAGCGGCGGAACCCGTTCGGAACTTGTACGGCCTTGACGGCGTCCTCACTCATCAGTGTGACCGGCAAGGGAGCGATGCGCCCGTGCCCGGGATGCGGATCCGCGTAATGTGTGGCAGCCGAGGCGT
This sequence comes from Streptomyces sp. VNUA24, assembly GCF_029167005.1. NCBI lineage: Bacteria > Bacillati > Actinomycetota > Actinomycetes > Kitasatosporales > Streptomycetaceae > Streptomyces > Streptomyces sp. VNUA24. The sequence continues at coordinate 3,534,731 of NZ_CP119143.1, read as the reverse complement.
ACACATGACCGAACTCGGCAGACTGGCCCGAGCCGGAAAACCGGTGGAGCCTCGGAGCACCGAGCACTGATCGAACCGGAAGGGGCCGAATGAGGCTGCTCCTCGTCGAGGACGACAACCACGTCGCCGCCGCCCTGTCCGCGGTCCTGGCCCGGCACGGCTTCGACGTCACCCATGCCCGCAGCGGCGAGGAGGCCCTCCAGGCGCTCGTCCCGGAGGGGAACGGCTTCGGCGTCGTCCTGCTCGACCTCGGCCTGCCCGACCAGGACGGCTACGAGGTCTGCGGCAAGATCCGCAAGCGCACCAGCACCCCGGTGATCATGGTGACGGCCCGCTCCGACGTCCGCTCCCGGATCCACGGCCTGAACCTCGGCGCCGACGACTACGTGGTCAAGCCGTACGACACCGGCGAGCTCCTTGCCCGTATCCACGCCGTCGCCCGCCGCCGGGCCCCGGACGAGGCCGCGGCGCCCGGTGACAGCGGGCTGCGCCTCGGGCCCGTGCTCATCGAGCTGCCCACCCGCCAGGTCAGTGTGGACGGCACGCCCGTCCAGCTGACCCGCAAGGAGTTCGACCTGCTGGCGCTGCTGGCGCAGCGGCCCGGGGTGGTGTTCCGCCGCGAACAGATCATCAGCGAGGTGTGGCGGACGAGCTGGGAGGGGACCGGCCGCACCCTGGAGGTGCACGTCGCCTCCCTGCGGTCCAAGCTGCGGATGCCCGCCCTGATCGAGACGGTGCGCGGGGTCGGGTACCGGCTGGTCGCCCCGACGTCGTAGCGTGCCCGCGTGCGCACTCGTCTTCTTCCGCTGCTCATCGTCCTGATGGCCGCCGTGCTGCTGGCCCTCGGCATCCCGCTGGCGGTGAGCCTCGCGGCGGCGCGGCAGCAGGAGGTGGTTGTCGACCGCATCGACGACACGGCACGCTTCGCGGCGCTGGCCCAGTTCGTCACCGAGGCGCCGAGCGGATCCCGGACCGGCGGCGCGACCGACGGCCGCCGGGAGACGTTGCAGCACGAACTCGATCAGTACTACCGCGTCTACGGCATCAAGGCCGGTGTCTTCTACCGGGCCGGGGACGGCCGGGCCATGGCCAACGCCCCCTACAACTGGGCGGTCCCCGACGAGGGCGAGGGACTCGCCGCGTTCGAGGAGGCGCTGCTGGGGCGCCGCCCGCACAACCCGGACCAGGTGTGGCCCTGGCAGCGCGGCCGGCTCGTCGTCGCCTCCCCGGTCATCCACGACGGCGACGTGATCGCCGTCGTCGTCACCGACTCGCCCACCGGACAGATGCGGTCCAAGATCCTGCGCGGCTGGCTGGTCATCGGCGCCGGCGAGTTCGCCGCGATGCTCCTCGCCGTCGGAGCCGCGCTGCAGCTGACCGGCTGGGTCCTCAAGCCGGTACGCGTCCTCGACACCACCACCCACGCCATCGCCTCGGGACGGCTGAAGTCCCGGGTCGCCGTGGCCAGCGGGCCACCCGAACTCCGGCGTCTGGCGCGGTCGTTCAACGAGATGGCCGACAACGTCGAGGACGTGCTGGAGCAGCAGCGCGCCTTCGTCGCCGACGCCTCGCACCAACTGCGCAACCCACTGGCGGCGTTGTTGCTGCGCATCGACCTCCTCGCCCTCGAACTGCCCGAGGGCAACGAGGAGATCGCCTCCGTGCGCACCGAGGGCAAGCGTCTCGCCCAGGTCCTCGACGACCTGCTCGACCTGGCCCTCGCCGAACACGTCGAGGCCGATCTGCGGCTCACCGACATCGGCGAGCTGGCGGCCGAGCGGGTCGCCTCCTGGTCGCCCCTCGCCGACGACAAGGGGGTGACGCTGATCGGCGACTGTCCCGCCACCACCGCCTGGGCCGACCCGGTCGCGCTGTCCAGCGCCCTGGACGCGGTGATCGACAACGCGCTGAAGTTCACCCCTGCCGGGGAGAGCGTCGAGGTCAGGGTCGCCTCGAACGGGCAGGTCTCCACGGTCGTCGTCACCGACGCCGGGCCCGGTCTCAGCGACGAGGAGCTGGAACGGGTCGGCGACCGCTTCTGGCGCAGCACCGCGCACCAGAACATCAAGGGGTCGGGGCTCGGCCTCTCGATCTCGCGGGCACTGATCGTGGCGGGCGGCGGCGCCATCGCGTACGCCCACCACGAGCCCCACGGCCTGAAGGTGACCGTGACGGTGCCCCGGACCCGCCCGACGGACTGAGAGCTACGGCTTGACCGACCGGTAGTACTCCTTGGCACCCTTCTGCAGGTACAGCGGGTCCGTGTAGATGGCGGTGCGCAGGTCCACCAGCTGTGCCGCGTGCACTTCCTGGCCGATCCGGTCGCGGCTCTTGATGACCATGCGGGTCAGCCACTCCGTCAGCCGGGGATCCATGTCCTCGCGGGTGATGAGCAGGTTCGCCACCGTGATGGTGGGCACGGTGGAGTTCCGCAGGATGGTCGGGTAGGCGTCGGCGGGCATCACGGCGGCCCGGTAGTGCAGGAAGGAGTCGTCCTCGCCGTGCAGCTTCGCCACCAGTTCGTTCCCGATGGGGATGAACCGGAATTCGTACCCCGTCTCCGCCAGATCGGACAGGCCCTTCGTGGGCAGCCCGCCCGACCAGAAGAAGGCGTCGATCCGGCCGCGGCGGAGCGCGTCGGGGCTGGTGCGGATGGTGTCGGGCCGGGACCGGATGTCCTTGTCGATGTCCAGCCCCTCCGCGGCCAGCACGCGCCCCGCTATGAGCCGTACGCCGGAGCCCTCGGGCCCGACGGCCACGCGTTTGCCCTTCAGGTCCGCGACGGTCTGGATCGGCGAGGTGACCGGGACGACCACCTGCACGTAGTCGTCGTAGAGCCGTGCCAGGCCCCGCAGCTTCCCGGCCCCGGGCCTGTTCTCGCCCAGGTACGTCTGCACGGCGTCGGCCGCGGCGATGGCGAAGTCGGATTCGCCGGTGGCGACCCGTTCGACGTTCTCCTGGGAACCGTCGCTGGACTTCAGGTCGATCGTCAGGCGGGGCATGTCCCGGGCGATCGCGGTCTTCATCTCCTGGCCGTACTGCTGGTAGACACCGCTCTCGGCTCCGGTGCTGAGCGTGATCGTCCCGCCCGGCGGCTCCTCGCGCGGCCACAGCCACCACGCGAGCAGCCCGAGGACCACCAGCGAAGCCACCGAGCCCAGCAGCGCCTGCCGCGTGCCGATGCGTGGGAGTACCTGGACCATGCGCGAAATCCTGCCAGGTCACCGGACAGGCGGCCAGGACCGGACCCATCCGGTGCGAGGCTGTGACCTCGCCCCCCGCCGTCACCCCCCGCGTGCCGCTCGGGCGCGGGTGCCGCCCGGCCGTCCTGCGCCGGACAGGCCGAAGAGATCGAACAGACCGGACGGAGGGGTCCGCCTCGACGGCCGGTCGATAGGGTCGCCGGATGAGTTCCTCTCCCGCACACCTGGTCCGCGAGTTCCACCGGGCCTTCGGCCTCGACACCCGGACCGCGCCCACCGAGGTGTCGCCCGAGCTGGCCGCCCACCGTGGCGAGCTGCTGGCCGAGGAGGCCGCGGAGGTGGCCGAGGTCGCGGTCGACGGCCCGCTCGACCGGCTGGCCCACGAGCTGGCCGACGTCGTGTACGTGGCGTACGGCACGGCCCTCGTCCACGGCATCGACCTCGACTCCGTCATCGCCGAGATCCACCGCTCCAACATGACCAAGCTGGGCCCGGACGGACGGGTCGCCCGCCGGGAGGACGGCAAGGTGCTCAAGGGGGACCACTACCGGGCGCCCGACGTCTCCGCGGTGCTCCGCCGACAGGGGTGGACCGGCGGGACGTCCTGACCGACGAGCGTGCCCCGGCCGCTGCCTTAGGCTTACGGAGTGACCAACAGCAGCGACCGGAGTCAGGCAGTGGGCGTCAAGACATACGAAGTGCGTACTTATGGATGTCAAATGAACGTCCATGACTCCGAACGCCTGTCCGGTCTGCTGGAGGACGCCGGGTACGTCCGCGCACCCGAGGACGCCGGCGAGGGCAACGCCGACGTCGTCGTCTTCAACACCTGCGCCGTACGGGAGAACGCCGACAACCGCCTCTACGGCAACCTCGGCCGCCTCGCCCCGATGAAGACCGCCCGCCCCGGTATGCAGATCGCCGTCGGCGGCTGCCTGGCCCAGAAGGACCGGGACACCATCGTCAAGAAGGCGCCCTGGGTGGACGTCGTCTTCGGCACGCACAACATCGGCAAGCTGCCCGTCCTGCTGGAGCGCGCCCGCGTCCAGGACGAGGCCCAGGTCGAGATCGCCGAGTCCCTGGAGGCCTTCCCCTCCACGCTGCCGACCCGCCGCGAGAGCGCCTACGCCGCCTGGGTCTCCATCTCCGTCGGCTGCAACAACACCTGCACGTTCTGCATCGTCCCGGCCCTGCGCGGCAAGGAGAAGGACCGTCGCACCGGTGACATCCTCGCCGAGATCGAGGCCCTGGTCGCCGAGGGCGTCTCCGAGATCACCCTGCTCGGCCAGAACGTCAACGCGTACGGCTCCGACATCGGCGACCGCGAGGCGTTCAGCAAGCTGCTGCGGGCCTGCGGAAAGATCGAGGGCCTGGAGCGCGTCCGCTTCACCTCGCCCCACCCCCGCGACTTCACCGACGACGTGATCGCCGCGATGGCCGAGACCCCGAACGTGATGCCGCAGCTGCACATGCCGCTCCAGTCCGGTTCCGACACGGTCCTCAAGGCCATGCGCCGCTCGTACCGCCAGGAGCGCTACCTCGGGATCATCGAGAAGGTCCGCGCCTCGATCCCGCACGCGGCCATCACCACCGACATCATCGTGGGCTTCCCCGGCGAGACCGAGGAGGACTTCGAGCAGACCATGCACGTGGTCCGCGAGGCCCGGTTCACGCAGGCGTTCACCTTCCAGTACTCCAAGCGGCCCGGCACGCCCGCCGCCACCATGGAGAACCAGATCCCCAAGCAGGTCGTGCAGGCCCGCTACGAGCGCCTCGTCGCCCTCCAGGAGGAGATCTCCTGGGACGAGAACAAGAAGCAGGTCGGCCGCACCCTGGAGCTGATGGTCGCCGAGGGCGAGGGACGCAAGGACGGTGCCACCCACCGCCTCTCCGGCCGCGCCGCCGACAACCGGCTGGTCCACTTCACCAAGCCGGACCAGGAGGTCCGCCCGGGTGACGTCGTGACCGTCGAGATCACGTACGCCGCCCCGCACCACCTCCTCGCCGAGGGCGCCGTCCTCGACGTGCGCCGCACCCGGGCGGGGGACGCCTGGGAGAAGCGGAACGCCGCGCCCGCGCAGACGCCGGCGGGCGTGATGCTGGGGCTGCCGAAGATCGGTGTCCCGGAGCCGCTGCCGGCGGCCGCCACGGGCGGATGCGGCAGCCACTGACCGGCGCGCCATGACCGTCGGCCGCACCCGCAGGCGGTGAACGGGCGCCACCGGGGGTCGCCACCCGGGCCGGCGCCCGGCCCGGCCGCACCCACCCCGGCAGGCGGCGCGCACCCCGGTCCGTCAGCGGCGCGCGTCCGGACTCGGCGGGCTCCCCGAACAGGCCGCCCGCCCCGGCGCCCGTCGCGGAAGTTACCCTGCGGATCATGCTTGTAGCCGCCGCCGTGTGCCCCTGCCCCCCGCTGCTCGTCCCGGACGTCGCCGCGGGCGCCGCGCCCGAGCTGGACCCGGCGCGGGACGCCTGCGCGGACGCGCTCGGGGTGCTCGCCGCGGCGCGGCCCGACCGGCTGGTCGTCGTGGGGCCCGGCGGGCGGGACGCCTCGTATCCGGAAGGCGCGCGCGGCTCCTTCCGGGGCTTCGGCGTGGACCTCGACGTCCGGCTGGGACGCGGGGCGGAGAACGCGCCCGCCACGCTGCCCGCCTCCCTCGCCGTGGCCGCCTGGCTGCTCGACCGCACCGGCTGGGCCGACGCGCCCGTGGAGGGGCTCGGCGTGGCGGAAGGGCTCCCGGTCGAGAGCTGTGTCCGCGCCGGACGGGACCTCGCGGGGCGGGCCGGCCGGGTGGCCCTGCTGGTGATGGGGGACGGCAGCGCCTGCCGGACCCTCAAGGCCCCGGGGTACCTGGACGCCCGCGCGGCCGGCTTCGACGCGGAGATCGCCAGGGCGCTCGGCGCCGCCGACCTCGCGGCGCTGCGGGCGCTCGATCCCGGCCTCGCGCGCGAGCTGCGGGCCGGCGGCCGGGCCCCCTGGCAGGTCCTCGCCGGCGCCGCGGAGGACGCGGGCCTGGGCGGCAGCCTGCTGTACGACGACGCGCCGTACGGCGTGGGGTATCTGGTGGCCGCTTGGTCGTAGGCCGGACACGGCGGACGGCCGGGAGCGGGGTGCTCCGCGGCCGTCCGGCGATGTGAACCGTTCAGGAAGCCGGCGGCGGTGTGGTGCCGCCACCCGGAGGCGGGGGCGTGGGACCGCTGTCCGTGGGCGGAGGGGCGTGTCCGCCGCCCGCCGGCGGCGAGGTGCGCCCGCCCTCGTCCGTGTGCGCGAGCCGGTCCATGGCGTGCTTCGCCTTGCCCGTGCCCGACTGGATCCGGTCGCTGTACTTGCCCTTGGTCTTCCTGTCGACCGTGTGCGCGGCCTTGTCGAGACCGTGGTGGATCTTGTCCTCGTGCTTCTGCGCGAGGTGCGCGACCTTGTCCTTGGCCGGGGAGAGTTTGGCCTTCAGGTTATGCAGCAGACTCATGGTTCACCTTCCCGCGCGGGGCCGTCATGTGCGGGCGCCCTCGCCGGCCTCGTTGTCGGCCGCCTGGTCGGCGGTCTGCTGCTTGGGGATCTCCACGTCGTCCGCCGCCTCGACGGTCTCCGCCGCGGGCTCGGCCGGTTCGCTCCCGGTCGCGGCCTCCTCCTCGGGCCGGGCGGCCTCGGTGGATCCCTTCGCCTCCGACTCCTCCGCCTCGGTCTCGGCGCCCGGTGCGGCGGCCGTCACGACGGCCTCGTCCGCGTTCTTCGCCTTGCGCCGAAACATCGAAAAAACGCCCATATCAACCTCAATGCTAATCATGCGGGCTAATTCCCGCGCTCTCCCGGAGCGTCCCATTGCGTCATCCGGGCCGCCGGAACTCGCATCCGGCGCTTCGAACTCGCAACACGCAACGACGCCGGCTCCCTCGCGTCACGTAGCTCGTTCGAGAAGAGGCGCCGACATTTGCGAGACTGGGGCGGTGAGTAGCGCAGTTCCCCCTTCGCGGGTCATCGCCGTCGTCGGACCGACCGCGGCCGGAAAGTCCGATCTCGGCGTCTTCCTCGCCCAGCGTCTGGGCGGCGAGGTCGTCAACGCCGATTCCATGCAGCTCTACCGGGGGATGGACATCGGCACCGCCAAGCTGACGCCCCTGGAGCGCGACGGAGTCCCGCACCACCTCCTGGACATCTGGGACGTCACGGCCGCCGCCAGCGTCGCCGAGTACCAGCGGCTGGCCCGCGCGCGCATCGACGCCCTGCTCGCCGAGGGCCGCTGGCCGATCCTCGTGGGCGGTTCCGGGCTGTACGTCAGGGGGGCCGTCGACAACCTGGAGTTCCCCGGCACCGACCCCGAGGTCCGGGCCCGCCTGGAGGAGGAGCTGACCCTGCGCGGGTCCGGCGCGCTGCACGCCCGGCTCGCCGCCGCCGACCCCGAGGCCGCCCAGGCGATCCTGCCGAGCAACGGCCGCCGGATCGTGCGCGCCCTCGAAGTGATCGAGATCACCGGAAAGCCGTTCACGGCGAATCTGCCGGGCCACGACTCCGTCTACGACACCGTCCAGATCGGTGTCGACGTGGCGCGTCCCGAACTCGACGAGCGCATCACCCGCCGGGTCGACCGCATGTGGGACGCCGGACTGGTCGAAGAAGTGCGCGCACTGGAGGCGCAGGGGTTGCGCGAGGGGCGTACGGCATCGCGTGCGCTCGGCTACCAGCAGGTCCTCGCGGCGCTGGCGGGGCAGTGCACCATGGACGAGGCGCGAGCAGAGACCGTACGTGCCACCAAACGCTTCGCGCGCCGCCAGGATTCATGGTTCAGGCGCGACCCGCGGGTGCATTGGCTCAAGGGGGGCCTCGCCGACTTGGCGGAACTCCCGCAGCTCGCACTGGCGTTGATCGAACGACCGGTCACAGCCTGATCACGTCATGGCATCGGGTCGCCCCGGCGGTCATCCCGGCCTGCGGGGGCGTGCCATCATCGAGCTTCGATCGACCAAGTGGAGTCCGAGTGGGGAGGGCGCGTGGCGATGGAGGCCGGCCCTCGTGACACCGCACAAGGCGCGGAGCGCGGCGCCGCGGAGGACGTGGAACAGCTGGTTACCGAGGGGTACGCACTGGATCCCGACGACGACCCGCTGAGCCCCGACGGTCCCGACGACCAGACTCCCGGTGGTGTGAGCGACGACGGACCGGAACCGGACGAGATGACCGGTCCGGAGGTCGAGGTCGAGCTGCGCCCCCAGCGCAGGCTGCGGCTCTGGCAGCTCGCGCCCATCGTGGGCCTCGCCGCGGTCGGCTCGCTGATGTTCGCCTTCCCGCTCGCCTTCGAGTTCGGTGACGGCGGTGCCGTGGTCGCCATGCTCGGCCTGCTGATCTGCGCCACCGCCGCGGGCTGGGGCATGATGGCCGCCCGTCGCGTGGGTTACACGTGGCCCGGCCTGCCCGCCCGGGGCTCCGGCCGCCGCCCGGACTGGCGGATGGCCCTGCTCTACCTCCTGATCGTCGCCGCCGTGGTGGCCCTGGCCGTGTGGCGGGTGGCGCGGCTCCGCTAGGGCCTGTCTGACGATTCCCGTCTGCCTCGCGACGCAAGGCCGCCCTCCGGGCGACGACGGGAATTGTCAGACAGGCCCTGGGGCCCGGGGCCGCTGGAGACCGCTCCGCCCCGCGCCGGGCGCTCCCGTACGATCGAGGAATGAGCACGCGGATCGCCTTCCTCAAGGGACACGGGACCGAGAACGACTTCGTGATCGTCCCGGATCCCGAGAACACCATCGACCTCTCCCCGGCCGCCGTCGCGGCGCTCTGCGACCGCCGCGCGGGCATCGGGGGCGACGGCGTGCTCCATGTCGTCCGGTCCGCCGCGCACCCCGAGGCGCGGGAACTGGCGGCCGAAGCGGAATGGTTCATGGACTACCGCAACGGCGACGGCTCCGTCGCCGAGATGTGCGGCAACGGCGTCCGTGTCTTCGCCCGGTACCTCCTGCACGCCGGTCACGTCGCCGAGGGCGACCTCACCGTCGCCACGCGCGGGGGCGTGAAGCGGGTCCACATCGACAAGGACGGTGACGTCACGGTCGGGATGGGCGGGGCCCGCCTCCCCGAGGGCGAGGTCACGGTGAGCGTCGGCGAGCACAGCTGGCCCGCGCGCAACGTGAACATGGGCAACCCGCACGCGGTCGCCTTCGTGGACGACCTCGCGCAGGCGGGCGACCTGCTCTCCCCGCCCCCCTTCAGCCCCGCCTCGGCCTACCCGGACGGCGTCAACGTCGAGTTCGTCGTGGACCGCGGCCCCCGGCACGTCGCGATGCGCGTCCACGAGCGCGGCTCCGGCGAGACCCGCTCGTGCGGCACCGGCGCGTGCGCCGTCGCCGTGGCCGCCGCCCGCAGGGACGGCGTCGATCCGGCGGTCACCGGCACCCCGGCGACCTACACCGTCGACGTGCCCGGCGGCACCCTGGTGATCACCGAACGGGCCGATGGCGAGATCGAGATGACCGGTCCGGCGGTGATCGTCGCCGAAGGTGAGATCGACGCCAAGTGGCTTGAAACTGCGGCCCGTTGATGTGTGGTAGGGCTTGACTTGATGGCGTCCGGACCATGGACGCCGTATATATCCAAGCCTGTCGCGCGGTCAGGGGTGCGAATCCATGGCGCACCCCAGGAAGGGTGACCCGAAACCGCAAACCCCGGGACCATCCCTCGAATGGGTGATCCGTTTCACGCTCGGCGAGAGGCGGTCGGACGGGCGTGATGGGCTCGGTAGCATCAAGCACCGGCACGGACGGGGGAACGACACGATCCCCTGAGCCGCCGCACGCCATGGGGCACCCGTCCGCCGGTCCACGCAGCCGGAGGTGCCCATGAGCGCGGAGGCCACGAACCCCGCCGTATCGCCCGCCCCTGCGCCGCCGCCAGCGCACCGCAGGAAGGGCCGACCTCGTATCGACCTGCGCCGTCTGGGCCGCGCCGCACTCCTGGGTCCCACCACACGCGACCGGTTGCCCGACGCGATCAGCCACGTCGCCGAGGCCCACCGCGCCCACCACCCCGACGCCGACCTGGAGCCGCTGCGCCGGGCGTACGTCCTCGCCGAGTCCTCGCACCGCGGCCAGATGCGCAAGAGCGGCGAGCCGTACATCACGCACCCGCTCGCCGTGACCCTCATCCTCGCCGAACTGGGCGCGGAGACCACGACCTTGACGGCGTCTCTGCTCCACGACACCGTCGAGGACACGGATGTGACCCTCGATCAGGTGCGCGAGGAGTTCGGCGAGGAGGTGCGGTACATCGTCGACGGCGTCACCAAGCTGGAGAAGGTCGACTACGGGGCCGCCGCCGAGCCCGAGACCTTCCGCAAGATGCTCGTCGCCACCGGCAACGACGTCCGCGTGATGTCGATCAAACTCGCCGACCGGCTGCACAACATGCGCACCCTCGGCGTGATGCGCCCCGAGAAGCAGGAACGCATCGCCAAGGTCACCAAGGACGTTCTCATCCCGCTCGCCGAACGGCTCGGTGTCCAGGCCCTCAAGACCGAACTGGAGGACCTCGTCTTCGCGATCCTCCACCCCGAGGAGTACGCCCACACCCGCGAGCTCATCGCCGAGAACGCGGCCCGCCCGAGCGACCCGCTCGCGGAGATCGCCGACGAGGTGCGTGGAGTCCTGCGCGAGGCGGGCATCCAGGCCGAAGTCCTCATAAGGCCGCGCCACTTCGTCTCCCTGCACCGGGTCTCGCGAAAACGCGGCCGGCTGCGCGGCTCCGACTTCGGCAGGCTCCTGGTCCTCGTGGGCGAGGACGCCGACTGCTACGCGGTCCTGGGCGAACTGCACACCTGTCTCACGCCCGTGGTCTCGGAGTTCAAGGACTTCATCGCCGTACCGAAGTTCAACCTCTACCAGTCGCTGCACACCGCCGTCGCCCGCGGTGACGGCCAGGTGGCCGAAGTCCTGGTGCGCACCCACCAGATGCACAAGGTCGCCGAGGCCGGCGTCATCGCGCTCGGCAACCCCTACGCCGCCCCGGCGGAGGAGCACCCCGACGGCGAGGGCGAGCGCGTCGACCCCACCCGCCCCGGCTGGCTCTCCCGGCTCCTGGACTGGCAGGAGGCGGCGCCGGACGCGGACATGTTCTGGTCCACCCTGCGCGAGGACCTCGCCCAGGACCGCGAGATCACCGTGTTCCGGCCCGACGGGGGCACGTTGGGGCTGCCCGAGGGCGCCAGTTGCGTCGACGCGGCGTACGCGCAGTACGGCGAGGACGCGCACGCCTGCATCGGCGCCCGGGTCAACGGCCGTCTGGTGCGGCTGAGCACCGTCCTGAAGGACGGCGACACCGTGCAGCTCCTCATGGGCCAGGACCCGGCCTCCGAGCCCTCCAGGGAGTGGCTGGAGCACGCCCACACGCCCGGCGCGCGTATCGCCATCCAGCGCTGGATCGCCACCCATCCCTCTCCCGCCGCCGACGAGCGGCCCGAGGAGGGCGACGGCGCCCGCAAGGACGGGACACCGTCCCTGCGCCCGGCCATCGACGAGCCCGCCGCCACCTCCGACTCCGTCGGCGCCGCGGTCGTCGTCGACCGGCCCGGGGCGACGGTACGTCTCGCCGGCTGCTGTACGCCCGTACCGCCCGACGAGGTCACCGGCTTCGCCGTCCGCGGGGGAGTGGTGACCGTGCACCGCGTCGCCTGTGCCGCCGTCACCCGCATGAAGAACCTCGGACGCCCCGAGATCGAGGTGCGCTGGGGGGACACCACCGAGTTCCGGGTCACCCTCGTCGCCGAGTCCTTTCAGCGGCCCCACCTGCTCGCCGACCTCACCGAGGCCATCGCCCTGGAGGGCGTCGCCATCGTCTCCGCCACCGTGGAGCCGCCGACCCAGCAGCGCGTCCGCCACACCTACACGCTCCAACTCCCGGACGCCGCCCACCTCCCCGAGCTGATGCGGGCCATGCGCAACGTGCCCGGTGTGTACGACGTGGGCCGCGCCCAGCACCAGGCGGCGACCGCCGAGTGACCCCGGGCCGGCCGTCCGCCGACGTCAGCGGGCGGCCTGTGTGTGACCCCCGAGGATGAAGGCGGCCGGGCGGACCGTCGGCCGCTCGTTCGGGTGGAGTCGCTGCGCGTCGGCCACGCGCGGCGCGGACGCGCTGGTAGCGGTGGTCCATGCCGCTCACCCCACGCTCCGGGAGCCGCCGCGTCCAGGCCGCGCTGCTCGCCTCCGCCGTCTCCGTCTGCCTGATCGCCGCGAGCGCCCCCTCACCCGCCGTGCCCCTCGGCGTCGGCGACCGCCTCTTTCCGCACCTCGGCAACCCCGGGTACGACGTGCGGTCGTACGACCTCGCCTTCAGCTACCCCGGCGGCAACCGGGAGCCGCTCACGGCCGTCACCACGATCGACGCCCGGACGACCTCCCGACTGGAACGGATCAATCTCGACTTCTCGCACGGAAAGGTCGGCTCCGTCGAGGTCGACGGGGAACCCGCCACCTTCACGAGCGCGGGCGAGGACCTGGTGATCACGCCCCGGGAGCCGCTGCCCGAGGACAGCCGGACCCGTATCACCGTGCGGCACACCAGCGACCCCGTGTACCCGCAGGGCGTGGAGGGCGGCTGGCTGCAGACCGCCGACGGGCTCGCGATGGCCAACCAGGCCGACGCGGCGCACGTGGTCTTCCCCTGCAACGACCACCCCTCCGACAAGGCCATGTTCACCGTCCGCGTCACCGTGCCGGACGGCTACACGGCCGTCTCCAACGGCCTCGCCACCCGTACGGACCGCGCCGCCGGCACCACCACCTGGACCTACCGCACCCAGCACCCCATGGCCACCGAACTGGCCCAGGTCTCCATCGGCCGCTCCGCGGTCGTGCGCCGGACGGGACCGCACGGTCTGCCGGTGCGTGACGTGGTGCCCGCCAAGGACCGCGAGAAGCTCGAATCGTGGCTCCAGAAGACCCCGGCACAGATCGAGTGGATGGAGGACAAGGTCGGCCCGTACCCCTTCGAGACGTACGGCGTGCTGATCGCCGAGGCGCAGACCGGGTTCGAGCTGGAGACGCAGACCCTCTCCCTCTTCGAGCGGGAGCTGTTCGTGCGCCCCGAGTACCCCCGGTGGTACGTGGAGTCGATCATGGTGCACGAGCTGGCCCACCAGTGGTTCGGCAACAGCGTCAGCCCCCGCACCTGGTCCGACCTGTGGCTCAACGAGGGACACGCCACCTGGTACGAGGCCCTGTACGCCGAGGAGGTCGCGGGCAGGACCCTTGAGGCGCGGATGAAGGCCGCGTACGGCGCCTCCGACCGCTGGCGCGCCGCCGGAGGGCCTCCCGCCGCACCCAAGGAGCCCAAGGACGGCCAGAAGATCGGTATCTTCCGCGCCAATGTCTACGACGGCGCCGCGCTCTTCCTCTACGCCCTGCGCCAGGAGATCGGAGCCCCCGCCTTCGACCGGCTGCAGCGGGCCTGGGTCACCGTCCACCGCGACGGTGTCGCCTCGACCGCCGACTTCCGGGACCTCGCGTCCGTGATCGCAGGCCGTGACCTGGGCGCCTTCTTCCACGCCTGGCTGTACGAGGTGCGGACGCCGCCCATGCCGGGGCACCCCGACTGGAAGCCGGTCCCGGCGCAGGCGCCGGCCAAGCGGTAGCGGGCTGCGGAGGGGGCTGCCGGCGGCGGGAGCGCGGAGTGGGCGCCGGCCGGGGCCGTCGGGGTGTGGCCCCGGTGCGGACGGGAATAACCCGGGTGACGAGACGGGGCGTACCGTGCGACCATCGTCGGGTCGGCGACGGGAATCTCCCGGAAGCTCCGGGCGTTGTCGCCATTGACGGATCGTGGTTCGTGCCGTGATGCGTCGCCTTCGGTATCCCTATCGACGTAAGGACCCAATGACCTCCTCTTCTTCCCCTTCCCAGGCCGCACAGAGCGCCTTCGCGCAGAACAACCCCGAGAACCTTCGGGCCGATGCCCTGATGGAAGAGGACGTCGCCTGGAGCTTCGAGATCGACGGAGAGCGGGACGGCGACCAGTTCGACCGCTCCGACCGCGCGGCTCTGCGCCGCGTCGCGGGCCTCTCCACCGAACTCGAGGACGTCACCGAGGTCGAGTACCGACAGCTCCGCCTGGAGCGCGTCGTACTCGTCGGTGTCTGGACCACGGGAACCGTGCGGGACGCGGAGAACTCGCTGGCCGAGCTGGCCGCCCTCGCGGAGACCGCGGGCGCGCTCGTGCTCGACGGCGTGATCCAGCGTCGCGACAAGCCGGACGCGGCCACCTACATCGGCTCCGGCAAGGCCAACGAGCTGCGGGACGTCGTCCTCGAATCGGGCGCTGACACCGTCATCTGCGACGGTGAGCTGAGCCCCGGCCAGCTCATCCATCTCGAAGACGTCGTCAAGGTCAAGGTCATCGACCGTACGGCCCTGATCCTCGACATCTTCGCCCAGCACGCCAAGTCCCGCGAGGGCAAGGCACAGGTCGCGCTCGCGCAGATGCAGTACATGCTGCCGAGGCTCCGCGGCTGGGGTCAGTCGCTGTCCCGTCAGATGGGCGGCGGCAAGGGCGGCGGCCTCGCCACCCGTGGTCCCGGTGAGACCAAGATCGAGACGGACCGGCGGCGGATCCGCGAGAAGATGGCGAAGATGCGCCGGGAGATCGCGGAGATGAAGACCGGCCGCGAGATCAAGCGCCAGGAGCGCCGTCGGAACAAGGTGCCCTCGGTCGCCATCGCCGGATACACCAACGCCGGCAAGTCCTCCCTGCTCAACCGCCTCACGGGCGCGGGCGTCCTGGTGGAGAACGCGCTGTTCGCGACCCTCGACCCGACCGTGCGTCGGGCCGAGACGCCGAGCGGGCGGCTGTACACGCTGGCGGACACCGTCGGCTTCGTACGTCACCTGCCGCACCACCTCGTCGAGGCGTTCCGCTCCACGATGGAGGAGGTCGGCGACGCCGACCTGATCCTGCACGTGGTCGACGGCTCGCACCCCGCGCCGGAGGAGCAGCTGGCCGCCGTGCGCGAGGTCATCCGCGACGTGGGCGCGACCAAGGTGCCCGAGATCGTGGTGATCAACAAGGCGGACGCGGCCGACCCGCTGACGCTGCAGCGGCTGCTGCGGGTCGAGAAGCGCTCCATCGCGGTCTCCGCCCGCTCCGGTCAGGGCATCCAGGAACTGCTCGCCCTGATCGACAACGAGCTGCCGCGCCCCTCGGTCGAGATCGAGGCACTCGTGCCGTACACCCACGGCAAGCTCGTCGCCCGCACCCACACCGAGGGCGAGGTGATCTCCGAGGAGCACACCCCGGAGGGCACCCTGCTCAAGGCCCGGGTCCACGAGGAACTGGCGGCCGACCTGGCGCCGTACGTTCCGGCGGCGACGGTCTGACGGCCCCACGGCCCGGGACCTGACGGCAGCGCGGGAACCCCCGGGTCACCCGCACCCGTGAACGCCCCAGAGGCCCGCCCCCTCCACCGAGGGAGCGGGCCTCCGGCATGTGCGCTGTGCGCGTCGTGGTCGTACGAGGGCCTCGCGCCGCGCGTCACGCCGCCCGGGGTACGGCGGAGGGCGCGTGGCCTGTCGATCCCACGCGCCCTCCGCTGTCGTCAACGCCCGTCGGGCGTCACTGCGCGAACTTGTCGCTCACCGCCTGGTACACGCCCTCGGCCTCCTTGCCCAACCGCGGGCCCGCGAGCCAGCCGGCGGTCGCCGGGCCGATGGAGGTGTTGGACACCAGCGCGGGCCGACCGTCCGAACCGGTCGCCACCCAGCCACCGCCGGACGAACCGCCGGTCATGGAGCAGCCGATGCGGTACATCGTCGGGTCGGACGCGACGAGCGAGAACCGTCCGGGCTTGTCCTGGCACTGGTACATCGTCTCGCCGTCGTACGGAGCACCGGCCGGGTAACCCGTCGCCGTGATGCTCTTCACCTGCGGCACGGCGGGCGCGTCGAAGTCCACCGGCAGCGCCGAACCGACCGTCTCCTCCAGCGACTTGCCCCCGCTGCCCTCCTCCGGCGTCACATGGATCACCGCGAAGTCGTACGGCGCTCCGTCACCGCCGGTCTTGCCGCCCTGCTCGATCCACTGGTCCGAGGTCTGCGCCCAGTCGCCCCACCAGACGCCGTACGGAGCGACCTCCTCCTTGGTGGCGGTCTTCACCTCCGACGCCGACCTGCCATCGTCGTTGTACGAGGGCACGAAGGCGATGTTGCGGTACCAGCCGCCCGCCTTGCCGGCGTGCACGCAGTGGCCGGCCGTCCACACCATGTTGGACTTCCCCGGGTTGGCCGGGTCCTGCACCACGGTCGCCGAGCAGACCATGGTGCCCTCGGGCGCGTCGAAGAACACCTTGCCCGCCGCGGGCACGTTCGCGTGGTACTTCGCCGACACCGCCGTGGCGTCGACGGACCGCGGCGTCGGGTCGGTCACGCCCTGGTCACCGGTGAGGTCGCTCTCGTCGACCTCCTTCTCCGGCTCCTCGGCGTCCCGCATCCGGTCCGGGTCCCACAGGTCCTTGATGATCGGGTTGACGTAGTCCTCGGCCTCGCGCAGCCAGTCGTCCCTGTCCCAGTTCTTCCAGGCACCGCCCCGCCACTTGTCGAGGTCGATCCCGTGTTCCTTCAGCTTGTCCTTGATGTCGTCCGGAATGCGGATCTTGCCGTCGCCCGCGCTGCCGCTGTCCTGAGCGGACGCCGACGCGTCGGCGTTCGCCGTGGTGTCACCCGAGCCGCAGGCGGTGGCGGTCAACGACAGAACCGCGGCGAGGCCGACCGCGGCCACCACGGGGGAGGTTCTGCGGTGCGTGCTCCTCCCACGACGGGCGGCGAAGAGCGGTCGTATGGGTCGCATGGTCTGAACTCCCCTGGGGCGTGTGAGAACTCTGTGCTGCCGAGGCGGATCACGCACGGTCCTCCGCGCGCCCACCGCCTCCTTGTACGTAACCGACACGGCATCGCGCGGCTCCGTACCTCAGTTTCTTCGTACGCGGTCGTCTGCTTCGATCGTGGCCGTCCGGCACGGTCGCCGTACTCGGGAGACGTACTCGGCGCCGTCTGCGCGGCCTGCCACGGATTCACCGATCCGCGTCCTTCGGAACGGCACCACACCCTATGCGGTCGTTGTGAGGGACATCCGAGGGAAGGGCAACGGTTCCGTCACGGCAAGGATCTTCGTCCCACCCGCTTCCCCGTGCGAGTCCCGTCGTTGGAAGGTGCGGGGACCCGCCGGTGCTCGGTGACCCCTGCCAACTCGCCTTCGGACAGCGGGAGGAAGTGCAGCCGTGGCGGTGACCGAGTCTGCCGTGGCGCCGACGGGGCGCGAGCCCGGGCGAACACGTGCGGGACACGAGGACGAACGGGCCCGCACACGACGGGAAGACGACGGACCGGGCCGGGCGCACGAGAGGATCCTGCGGCGGCAGGCCGCCCGCGAACCGGCGGCGCGCACCTATGCACACGCCCTGCCCCTCGTGCCCGTCCGCGCACGAGGGCTGACCATCGAAGGCGCCGACGGCCGCCGCTATCTCGACTGTCTGTCCGGCGCCGGCACCCTCGCCCTCGGCCACAACCATCCGGTCGTCCTCGAAGCCATCCGGAAGGTGCTCGACTCGGGCGCTCCCCTTCAGGTCCTCGACCTGGCCACTCCGGTGAAGGACGCCTTCGTCACCGAACTGTTCCGCACCCTTCCCCCAGGGCTCGCGGATCGCGCACGCGTCCAGTTCTGCGGACCCGCCGCCACGGACGCGGTGGAGGCGGCCTTCGCACTGGTCCGTGCCGCGACCGGACGCACAGGAATGCTCGCCTTCACCGGCGCCTGCCACGGCACGACCACCGGAGCACTGGACGTGGCCGGAGGCTCCGAGGAGATGCGGCTGACACGGCTGCCCTACCCCCAGGACTACCGCTGTCCCTTCGGCAAGGGCGGCGAACGCGGCGCCGAACTCGCCGCCCGCGCGACCGAGTCGGTCCTCGACGACGCCAGCCACGGTGTGCCCCGGCCGGCGGGCATGATCCTCGAACCGGTCCAGGGCGAGGGAGGAGTCGTTCCCGCCCCGGACGTCTGGCTCCGCCGCATGCGCGAGATCACCGCGGCCCGCTCGATCCCGCTGATCGCCGACGAGGTCCAGACGGGAGTGGGCCGCACCGGCCGGTTCTGGGCCGTCGAGCACAGCGGCATCGTCCCCGATGTGATGGTCCTCTCCAAAGCCATCGGCGGCAGCCTCCCGCTCGCCGTCGTGGTCCACCGCGACGACCTCGACGTCTGGCGACCGGGTGCCCCCGCGGACTCCTTCCGTGGCAATCAGCTGGCCATGGCCGCCGGCACCGCCACCCTCGCGCACGTCCGCGAGAACGGCCTCGCCGCACGTGCCGCGCTGCTGGGCACCCGTATGCTCACCCAACTCCGCGTCCTCGCAGATCATTTCGCCTGCGTCGGCGATGTACGCGGCCGTGGGCTGATGCTCGGCATCGAGATGGTCATCCCGGGAGCGTCCTCTTCTCAAGAGGGCACAGGTCCGCCCCCGCCCGCCCCCAGCCTCGCCACCGCCGTCCAGCGTGCATGCCTCCGTCGTGGCCTGATCGTCGATCTGAGTGGCGGCCAGGCCGGCGTCGTCCGCCTCCTCCCACCCCTCACGATCACCGACGAGCAGGCGGAGGCCGTACTCGACCGCCTGACGGACGCCATCGCCTCGGTAGCCGCCACCGCCGACGAGCGCCATGCGGCGAGGCCGATGCCCGAGCGTGGCGGAGGCCCGGGAGACCCGCCCGGCGGCTGAGCGGCGAGCCGCCCCGCCATACCGCCCGATGCGGCCCCGCCCCGCCCCCGCACCAGCCGCGCATCCCGGGCACCGACCCACCCGGCCCCGGCACCGACCCACCCGGCCACCAGCCCACCACCGAGCCGGACATGCCCTCGCAGCACCGATACCCCGCCCCCTTCCGCAGTTCCACAGCCCACAGCCCTCGCACATGGCCCGGCCCCGCCGGACCGCGCACCCCGCGACTGCCCTCCCGCACGAGCAACCCCAGGAACCGCCTTGAAGCCGCAGCCCGACCCCGAGGCCCGCACCCACGATCACGACACGAAGGCATGCGCCTCCCTGTCCCCGAGCCGACTCGACGCCGAGCCATCGCCTGCTGCCCAGCAGGACATGAGGGTCGGCCAACTCGGGCCGCAGTTCGATTGGGTTGCGCCGCGTTCCGGCGCGCCCGCCGCCCCAGTCCCGGAGCGCGCGCCTTTGGCCTCCGGCTCGACCAGCCTGGCCTCCGGCTCGACCAACCTGGCCTCGGGCTCGACCAGCCTGGCCGCGGGTTCTCCCGCCCTTGCCTCCGGTTCGTCCCTCTTGGCCTCCGACTCTCCCGCCCTCGCCTCCGACCAGGCGGCCCCGGGGCCCGGCCCGGCCACCCCGACGCCCGGCCGGTCCGAGAGAGGGGCCGTCTCGGTCGTACAGATGCCCACGCGGCCTGCGGCGGAGTCCCGTGACACCGAGCCATCGCCCGGTCAGGCCGCGCCGGTCCCTCGCCAAGCCGCACCCGCTCAGACAGCTGTCGAGCCAGGCCAAGAGCACCATCAGCCAGCCCTTGGCCAAGCCGACCGGACCCCGATCGTCGAGCGGCCGCATGCCTCGTCCACCGACCCCCTGCACCACCCCGACCCGAACACCGCGGCCCAGGCGGCGGCGATCGAGAACCTGTTGCGCTGCTGGGTTCGCGAACACGACCTCACCTGTCCCCACGACGGCACCCTCCACATCCCCCTCCCCACCCCGGGTACGGCGCTCCATGCCCCGGTGCACTACTGGTCCCTCACCGGCTGGCACCGCTTCGGCCAGCCGTACCTTGCCGGCACCCCCGAGAACACACCGCCTCTCGACGCGGCCGCGGTGGCGGCCCTGCTGGTGGATGGGACGACCACGCGAGGCTCACGCGGGACGGACACACAGGTGCCGGACCGCTTCGACCCGTGCGATCAGGTCGACCCCCGCGATCAGGTCGACCTCCGCGATCTGATCGCACGGGTCGCCGACTCCGTCCGCCGCGTGGCCATGTTCATTGCCGAGCGTCGGGCCGCGCCCGCCGACGGTCCGGACCGGTTCCGCGCCGCCGAGCAGGGGCTCGTCCTCGGTCATCCCCTGCACCCCACCCCCAAGAGCCGCGACGGGCTCTCGGAGATCGAGGCCCGGCTCTACTCACCGGAGTCGCGTGGCTCCTTTCCGCTGAACTGGCTGGCGGTCGCTCCCTCCGTCCTGTCCGCCGACTCGGCTTGGACCGAGCGCGGTCGTGTCGTTCCCGCCGAACAGCTGACCGCCCGGCTGGCCGGTCCGGGACTGCCGCTGCCGGAGGGCCACGGCGCCCTGCCCGTGCACCCCTGGCAACTCCGTGAAGTCCGACGCCGTCCGGCCGTCGCCGCGCTGTTCGACGCCGGTCTGATCAGGGACCTGGGTCCGCACGGTGACCCGTGGCACCCCACCTCCTCCCTGCGTACCGTTCACCGGACCGACACCCCCGCGATGCTGAAGCTCTCGCTGGGCCTGCGCATCACCAACTCCCGTCGTGAGAACCTCCGCAAGGAACTCCACCGCGGTGTCGAGGTCCACCGCCTGCTCCGCTCCGGCCTGACCGCCCAGTGGCAGGCGGCCCACCCCCGCTTCGACATCGTCCGCGACCCGGCGTGGCTGGGGGTCACCACACCCGAGGGCTCCCCCCTGCCGGGTCTGGACGTGATCGTCCGGCACAACCCCTTCGGCGCGGCGGACGACGTGTCCTGCGTCGCGGGACTCGTCTCACCGAGGCCGTACGCCTCGGCTCATCCGACGCGGCACGTCGACGGCGCCGTCCACCACGGAGTCGACACCCCCGCTGATGTACACCTCCTCATGCGGTCACGACTCGCCGACGTCCTCACCCGTCTCACCGCGCGCACCGGCCGTCCCCGAGGAGCCGTCGCCGTCGAGTGGTTCCTGCGCTATCTGGAGCAGGTCGTGCGGCCCGTGCTGTGGCTGGACGGCGAGGCCGGGATCGCCCTCGAAGCGCACCAGCAGAACATGCTCGTCCTCCTGGACCGCGACGGCTGGCCCATCGGGGGCCGCTACCGGGACAACCAGGGTTACTACTTCCGTGAGTCCCGCCGCGCGGATCTCGCAGCCCGACTGCCCGGCATCGGCGAGCGCAGTGACACGTTCGTCTCCGACGAGGTGGCCGACGAACGGTTCGCCTACTACCTCGGTATCAACAACGTGCTCGGCCTGATCGGTGCGTTCGGCTCGCAGGGCCTCGGCGACGAGCGACTTCTGCTGGCTGCCTTCCGCCGCTTCCTCACGCACATCGCCACCGGCCCTGTCCGGCTGCACACCACCCTGCCGGCCCGGTTGCTCGACTCACCTGTCCTGCGCTGCAAGGCAAACCTCCTGACCCGTCTCCACGGCCTGGACGAACTCGTAGGTCCCGTCGACACCCAGTCCGTCTACGTCACGATCACCAACCCCCTCCACCGCTGACCGGCCCGGCCGCCGCACGGCCCGCGCGTCCGCGTCGATCCGCCTCCCTTCAGCCCCGAGGAACATGACCCATCCGATCTCCTGAGAGGAACGTCGCCGTGGCTCCCACAGACGCGAGCACCGAAGCGAGCACTGACGCCGGCACCGACGCCGGCACCGGAGCGAGCATGCACACCGGCCCCGCCTCGACCCCGACGTGCAATGAGGACACGCTGGAACTGCGCCTGACCGACGACTTCCTGGCACTGCTGTCCGAGGACGGCAATGCACGCGTAGGGGAGACCGAGGCGGTCCAGGAGAGCTCCCCGGCCAAGGGCGAACTGCTCGACCACCTCGCCGACTGGGGGCCGGTCGTCACCCCGGCAGGCACCCTGCACCTCGTCCCCGTTCGCCTCGAACGGGAGCTACCGCTGATCGCCCACTGGATGAACGACTCGACCGTGGCCTCCTACTGGAAGCTGGCCGGACCCGAGGACGTGACCGCGAACCACCTGCGGACCCAGCTCGACGGGGACGGCCGCAGTGTGCCCTGCCTCGGCGTGCTGGACGGCACCCCGATGAGCTACTGGGAGATCTACCGGGCGGACCTCGATCCCCTGGCCCGCCACTACCCCGCCCGTCCGCACGACACGGGAGTCCATCTCCTCATCGGCCCCGTGGCCGAGCGAGGGCGCGGTCTGGGCGCCATCCTGCTCCGCTTCGTCGCCGATCTCATCCTCGACAGAAGACCTTCCTGTGCCCGCGTCGTGGCGGAACCCGACCTTCGCAACTTTCCCTCCGTCTCCGCGTTCCTGAGCGCGGGATTCCGGTTCTCCGCAGAGGCCGACCTGCCCGACAAGCGGGCCGCCCTCATGATCAGAGACCGACTCCTGCGTGACCTGATGTAGATCAGACGGTCCGCCGTGGATCCGACCCGGGTCCGACGTGGATCCGCTGCGATGCCGTCATTTTTGGTACACCGCCCGCGCCGGATCGGTTCCCGATCCGCGCCGACGCGATTTCCGGCCCCTCGGGAATCCGCCCGCTCCGACGAAGACGAAGACCAAGAGAAGCGAAGAGAAGACGACGAGAACGCGAAGAGAAACGACCTTGAATCCACCCCTCACGCCCCGTGACTCCGCCTTGATAACCCGTTTGTCAGTGGTGACCCGTAGGGTGGTCGCGCTATGACGAAGCCCTCACTCCACGAACTCCTGCACGCCGCCGTCGCCGCCGTCGGCGGTACGGAGCGCCCCGGCCAGGTGACCATGGCCGAAGCCGTCGCGGAGGCGATCGACGACGGCTCCCATCTGCTGGTGCAGGCGGGCACCGGCACCGGAAAGTCGCTCGGTTACCTGGTGCCCGCGCTCGCCCAGGGGGAACGCGTCGTCGTCGCGACGGCGACCCTGGCCCTGCAGCGCCAGCTCGTGGAGCGGGACCTGCCGAGAACGGTGGACGCGCTGCATCCGCTGCTGCGCCGTCGCCCCGAGTTCGCCATGCTCAAGGGCCGGTCGAACTACCTCTGCCTGCACCGCCTGCACGAAGGCGTGCCCCAGGACGAGGAGGAGGGCCTCTTCGACCAGTTCGAGGCGGCCGCGCCCTCCAGCAAGCTGGGCCAGGACCTGCTGCGGCTGCGGGACTGGTCGCAGGAGACCGAGACGGGCGATCGGGACGACCTCACCCCGGGTGTCTCCGACCGGGCATGGTCACAGATCTCCGTGTCGTCCCGGGAGTGCCTGGGCGCATCGAAGTGCGCGTACGGTGCCGAGTGCTTCGCCGAGATGGCCCGGGAGCGGGCCAAGCTCGCCGAAGTGGTCGTCACCAACCACGCGCTGCTCGCGATCGATGCCATCGAGGGCGCGCCGGTGCTTCCGCAGCACGAGGTGCTGATCGTGGACGAGGCGCATGAACTCGTGTCGCGCGTGACGGGTGTGGCGACCGGCGAACTCACCCCGGGCCAGGTCAACCGGGCGGTGAAACGGGCGGCGAAGCTGGTGAACGAGAAGGCCGCCGACCAGCTCCTGACCGCTGCCGAGGGGTTCGAGCGGGTCATGGAGCTGGCTCTGCCGGGCCGTCTGGAGGAGGTCCCCGAGGATCTGGCCTACGTGCTGATGGCGCTGCGGGACGCCGCGCGTACGGTGATCTCGGCGATCGGCAGCACGCGCGACAAGTCCGTCCAGGACGAGGACGCCGTGCGCAAGCAGGCGCTGGCGGCCGTGGAGAGCGTGCACGACGTGGCGGAGCGGATCAGCAACGGCTCCGAGTGGGACGTCGTCTGGTACGAACGCCATGACCGGTTCGGCGCGTCCTTGCGGGTCGCCCCGATGTCCGTGTCGGGACTCCTGCGGGAGAAGCTCTTCGCGGACCGGTCGGTCACCCTCACCTCGGCCACGCTCAAGCTGGGCGGCGACTTCAACGGCGTGGGCGCGTCCCTGGGCCTGGCGCCGGAGGGCACCGAAGGGGACGACCTCCCGCAGTGGAAGGGCGTGGACGTCGGATCGCCGTTCGACTACCCGCGGCAGGGCATCCTCTACGTCGCCAAGCATCTGTCGCGGCCCGCGCGGGACGGCGACCGGGCGGACATGCTGGACGAGCTGACGGAGCTGATCCAGGCGGCGGGCGGCCGGACCCTCGGTCTGTTCTCGTCGATGCGGGCCGCCCAGCTGGCCGCGGAGGAGCTGCGGGTCCGGATCCCGGAGTACCCGATCCTGCTCCAGGGCGAGGAGACGCTCGGCGAGCTGATCAAGGGCTTCGCGGCCGACCCGAGGACCTGCCTCTTCGGCACGCTGTCGCTCTGGCAGGGCGTGGACGTGCCCGGCCCCAGCTGTCAGCTGGTCGTCATGGACAAGATCCCGTTCCCGCGCCCCGACGATCCTCTGATGAGCGCCCGGCAGAAGGCCGTCGAGGAGGCGGGCGGCAACGGCTTCATGGCCGTCGCCGCCACCCACG
The DNA here is from genome assembly GCF_029167005.1 of Streptomyces sp. VNUA24. Classification (NCBI taxonomy): domain Bacteria; kingdom Bacillati; phylum Actinomycetota; class Actinomycetes; order Kitasatosporales; family Streptomycetaceae; genus Streptomyces; species Streptomyces sp. VNUA24. Next base: position 3,510,145 of record NZ_CP119143.1, on the reverse strand, counting down.
CGGCCCTGCTGATGGCCCAGGGCGCCGGCCGCCTCGTACGGGCGCAGGGAGATCGTGGTGTGGTCGCCGTCCTGGATCAGCGGCTGGCGACCGCGCGGTACGGCAGCTATCTGAAGGCGTCCCTGCCCGACTTCTGGTACACGACGGACCGCAACCAGGTCCGCAGGTCGCTCGCCGCGATCGACAGCGCCGCGATCGACAGCGCCGCGATCGACAGCGCGGCGAAGGACAAGGCAGAAGTCGGGAGAGAAGTCAGGGCAGAAGAGGCGGAAGCCGAGACGGCGGAAGCGTGATCAACGGCCGGCGGCCTGTCCCGAACCATCGGGACAGGCCGCCGACCATTCCGCGCACGGCGTCGGGCCCGCAGCACCACGCATGCTCTCGGCGGGTCCCGGACAGCCCAGGACCCCGGAACCGGCGCAGTGGATTCCGGGGCCCGGATCAGGGGCGGGGACGGGCACGGGCCGTCCGCCGCGGTGGGTCAGACGCGGCGCAGAACGGCCACCACCTTGCCGAGGATGGTCGCGTCGTCACCCGGGATGGGCTCGTAGGCGGCGTTGTGCGGGAGCAGCCAGACGTGGCCGTCCTCGCGCTTGAAGCGCTTGACCGTCGCCTCGCCGTCCAGCATGGCGGCCACGATGTCGCCGTTCTCGGCGACGGGCTGGCGGCGGACCGTCACCCAGTCCCCGTCACAGATGGCGGCCTCGATCATGGAGTCGCCCACGACCTTGAGGACGAAGAGCTCGCCGTCACCCACCAACTGGCGGGGGAGCGGGAACACGTCCTCGACGGACTCCTCGGCGAGGATCGGGCCACCGGCGGCGATCCGGCCCACGAGCGGCACGTACGATGCGGCCGGCTTGCCCGCGGTGTCCGTCGGCTGGGCCGAGGACTGGTCGGAGCCGCGGACCTCGTACGCACGCGGGCGGTGCGGGTCGCGCCGCAGGAAGCCCTTGCGCTCCAGCGCCATCAGCTGGTGCGCCACGGAGGACGTGCTGGACAGGCCGACCGCCTGGCCGATCTCGCGCATCGACGGCGGGTATCCACGCCGCTGCACCGAGTCCCTGATCACCTCGATGACCCGGCGCTGCCGATCGGTGAGTCCGGAGCTGTCCGCCCTGATGCCTGGAGGTCGGCCGGGCAGGGCTCGCTTGGGCCCTTCATGGTTCGTGGATTCGTTCATCGCATGCACCGGCTCGAGTCGGCTCTGGGAGCGGTCCTGGGCAGTGATGGTGGCACTGTCAGCGGTGGTGGTCACGTCGGCCCCTCTCGATGGTCTCCCGTGCAGCACAACGGTAGTTGCTTTCGAAAGGTTGCGCCAAACACACGTTCGAGTGAAAAAGCGTGGATTACCTGACGTGGCCATCTGTGGGGGTGTAGGGCCTGCGCTCTGGCGGACAAAAGCACTGATTGCTGTACTCTTCACCGCCGGGGTGACGGGCCTTGTGGGCCGCTGTCGCCGCGTGGCCCAGTCTGCCACCCGGTGCTCCACCGGCCGAGTACCGACCCCTTCTTCCCCGGCCGACCGCCGCCGCCCCGTCCGCTCCGCGACCGTGCGGCTGCGCTGCGCGACGGAGCCTCCGTGCGGCGTCCCGTCCCGGTGCGGGCGACACGCGCGTCGTAGGTGGATTTACGTGCCTGGCCCTACATGTAGTGCTTGGATTGCCGCAACAGCCCAGAAGTTGTGGTCCCCCGGGTCCTGGGGGTCTTGGTCATCCCCTATGCTGGGGGCTGCTTCCGCGGGGCCCAAGGGGCCTGTGGGGGCTATCGAGTCGTGCTGTGAGGAGGGTTGGAGTTATGCACTGTCCCTTCTGCAGGCACCCCGACAGCCGTGTCGTCGACAGTCGTACGACGGATGACGGCACGTCGATCCGCAGGCGCCGCCAGTGTCCCGACTGCTCCCGTCGTTTCACGACGGTGGAGACGTGTTCGCTGATGGTGGTCAAGCGGTCCGGCGTGACCGAGCCCTTCAGTCGCACGAAGGTCATCAACGGCGTCCGCAAGGCGTGCCAGGGGAGGCCCGTCACCGAGGACGCGCTCGCCCAGCTGGGCCAGCGGGTCGAGGAGGCGGTGCGGGCGACCGGAAGCGCCGAACTGACCACCCACGACGTGGGGCTGGCCATACTCGGCCCGTTGCAGGAGCTGGACCTCGTCGCCTACTTGCGGTTCGCCTCGGTCTACCGGGCGTTCGACTCGCTGGAGGACTTCGAGGCCGCCATCGGGGAACTCAGGAACCAGCAGCACAGGCACCCCGGCGCGGACGACGAGGACGTCGAGAACGCGGCCGAGGAGTGCCAGAGGAGCGACCGCGGGTCCGGCGGGACTGCGCAGGTCCCCGTGCCCGCCCACGCCGCCGACTGACGGCGGGCCGCACCGCCGGACCGAGGGTCCGGACGATCGGCGGCGATCCAGGCCTGTCGTGAACGGCTGTCCAGCCGGGTCGCGACACAAGACAGAACACCGTGTCACGGGAACAACGCGACACTTCAGGGCGTTTACGCCCGTACAGGGAGGCGGCATGACAGAGACGGCGAGCGGTCCGGCACGGAGTTCCCGCGCCAAGGGCACCAAGGCGAGCAAGGGCCTGCGTATCGAGCGCATCCACACCACTCCCGGCGTGCACCCGTACGACGAGGTGGTCTGGGAGCGGCGTGACGTCGTCATGACCAACTGGCGCGACGGCTCGGTCAACTTCGAGCAGCGTGGCGTCGAGTTCCCCGACTTCTGGTCGGTGAACGCGGTCAACATCGTCACCAGCAAGTACTTCCGGGGTGCCGTGGGCACCCCGCAGCGCGAGACCGGCCTGAAGCAGTTGATCGACCGCATCGTGAAGACCTACACGAAGGCCGGTGAGGACAACAGGTACTTCGCCTCGCCCGCCGACGCCGAGATCTTCGAGCACGAACTGGCGTACGCCCTCCTGCACCAGGTCTTCAGCTTCAACAGCCCCGTCTGGTTCAACGTGGGCACCCCGCAGCCCCAGCAGGTCTCCGCCTGCTTCATCCTGTCCGTCGACGACTCCATGGAGTCGATCCTCGACTGGTACAAGGAAGAGGGCATGATCTTCAAGGGCGGCTCCGGCGCCGGCCTGAACCTCTCCCGCATCCGCTCCTCCAAGGAACTGCTCTCCTCCGGCGGCAACGCCTCCGGTCCGGTCTCCTTCATGCGGGGTGCCGACGCCTCCGCGGGAACGATCAAGTCCGGCGGTGCCACCCGCCGCGCCGCCAAGATGGTCGTGCTGGACGTGGACCACCCGGACGTCGAGGACTTCATCGCCACCAAGGTGAAGGAGGAGGAGAAGATCCGCGCCCTGCGCGACGCGGGCTTCGACATGGACCTGGGCGGCGACGACATCACGTCCGTCCAGTACCAGAACGCCAACAACTCGGTCCGTGTGAACGACGAGTTCATGACGGCCGTGGAGAACGGCACCGAGTTCGGCCTGCGCGCCCGTATGACCGGCGAGGTCATCGAGAAGGTCGACGCCAAGGCGCTGTTCCGCAAGCTGGCCGAGGCCGCGTGGGCCTGTGCCGACCCGGGCATCCAGTACGACGGTGTGATCAACAACTGGCACACCTGCCCCGAGTCCGGCCGCATCACCGCGTCCAACCCGTGCAGCGAGTACATGCACCTGGACAACACGTCCTGCAACCTCGCCTCGCTGAACCTGATGAAGTTCCTCAAGGACGACGGCCTCGGCCGCCAGTCCTTCGAGGTCGAGCGCTTCGCCAAGGTCGTCGAGCTCGTCATCACCGCGATGGACATCTCCATCTGCTTCGCCGACTTCCCGACCCAGAAGATCGGCGAGAACACCCGCGCCTTCCGTCAGCTCGGCATCGGTTACGCCAACCTCGGCGCCCTGCTGATGGCGACGGGCCACGCGTACGACTCCGACGGCGGCCGCGCCCTCGCCGGCGCCATCACCTCCCTGATGACCGGCACGGCGTACAAGCGTTCGGCCGAACTCGCCGCGGTCGTCGGCCCGTACGACGGCTACGCCCGGAACGCCGACGCCCACAACCGCGTCATGAAGCAGCACTCCGACGCCAACGGCACGGCCGTGCGCATGGACGACCTCGACACCCCGGTCTGGGCCGCCGCCACCGAGGCATGGCAGGACGTCCTGCGGCTCGGCGAGAAGAACGGCTTCCGCAACTCGCAGGCCTCCGTGCTCGCGCCCACCGGCACGATCGGGCTGGCCATGTCCTGCGACACCACCGGTGTCGAGCCGGACCTGGCGCTGGTCAAGTTCAAGAAGCTGGTCGGCGGCGGCTCGATGCAGATCGTCAACGGCACGGTCCCGCAGGCCCTGCGCCGCCTGGGCTACCAGGAGGAGCAGATCGAGGCGATCGTCGCCCACATCGCCGACCACGGCAATGTGATCGACGCGCCGGGCCTCAAGCAGGAGCACTACGAGGTCTTCGACTGCGCCATGGGCGAGCGCGCCATCTCCCCGATGGGCCACGTCCGCATGATGGCCGCGATCCAGCCGTGGATCTCCGGCGCCATCTCCAAGACGGTCAACATGCCGGAGACGGCGACCGTCGAGGAGGTCGAGGAGATCTACTTCGAGGCCTGGAAGCTGGGCGTCAAGGCGCTCGCGATCTACCGCGACAACTGCAAGGTCGGCCAGCCGCTCTCCGCGAAGACCAAGGAGACGGAGAAGGCGGAGATCACCGAGAAGGCCGAGGAGACGATCCGGGCCACGGTCGAGAAGGTCGTCGAGTACCGCCCCGTCCGCAAGCGCCTTCCGAAGGGCCGCCCCGGCATCACCACGTCCTTCACCGTCGGCGGCGCCGAGGGCTACATGATCGCCAACTCCTACCCGGACGACGGCCTGGGCGAGGTTTTCCTGAAGATGTCCAAGCAGGGCTCGACCCTCGCGGGCATGATGGACGCCTTCTCGATCGCCGTCTCGGTCGGTCTGCAGTACGGCGTGCCGCTGGAGACGTACGTCTCGAAGTTCACGAACATGCGCTTCGAGCCGGCCGGTATGACGGACGACCCGGACGTGCGGATGGCTGCGTCGATCGTCGACTACATCTTCCGCCGCCTGGCGCTGGACTTCCTGCCCTTCGAGACGCGCTCCGCGCTCGGTATCCACTCCGCCGAGGAGCGTCAGCGTCACCTGGAGACCGGTTCGTACGAGCCGATCCTGGACGACGTGGAGGTGGACGTCGAGGGTCTGTCCCAGTCGGCGCCGCGGCAGTCCCTGAAGGCCGTCGCCGCTCCGAAGGCCGACGAGGAGGGCGCCAAGCCCGCCCCGAAGCAGGCCCACACCAGCGCCGAACTGGTGGAGATGCAGTTGGGCATCCAGGCCGACGCCCCGCTGTGCTTCTCCTGCGGTACGAAGATGCAGCGGGCCGGCTCCTGCTACATCTGCGAGGGCTGCGGCTCGACGAGCGGCTGCAGCTGATCTGAGCGCCTCCGGGCGCGAACCGGCACGTCAGGGCGGTGGAGTCGAAGTCCGGCTCCACCGCCCTCGGTGTGCTCGCAGCCCTACGGAAAGGGGCGTGGGTCAGGCCCGGGGCGGACGGCCCATGACGCGGGCGAAGGCCGCCGGGTCCTCGTCGTATCCGGTGATGCCCGGGTGGAAGGTCCACTCACCGGACGGGTCGCGGACGAACACGGCGACGGTCGCCGCGGTGGAGCCGAGGACGGTGCCGAAGTCGTCCTCCGCGAGGACCGTGTAGCCCTCGCGGATGCGCAGGCCGGGGTTCCGGACACCGGCGAAGGTCTTCGTACCGGATCCCTGCTGTATGGCGACACCGATGACGACCCGCCCGTAGCGGCCGTCGAGGCGGTTCAGCTCCACCGTCATCATCTCGTCCCAGCCGAAACCCTGACCGTTCTTGCTGTCGCGGTTCAGGGTGATGGTGCCGTCGGGCGAGCGGCTGTCGAAGTGGACGACATAGGCGGGATCGCCGCTCGGATCGGCCGCGGTATAGGTCGCCGCGATGATGTCGAGGTCCGTCGGCGGCTGGCCGGTGGGGCTCGGGTCCCACTTCAGCGACACCTCGACCTTGCGGATGCCCTTGTTGAGGCCGTTCAACAGAACTCTCCTCCCCGTCCTTCTCTGCGTGCGGACCGAACTGCCTGGCGGTCCAGGCCAGTTGTCCATCCTCGCACGCGCGCCGGGGCGCTCGCCCGGGTGCAACCGGCCGGAGAGTGACCGCCGCCACGTTCCGTGGCCTTACCATGGCGCGGTGCTGGTCAAGTGGATTCGCTGCACCGTGGTGGACCGCCGTGGGTTCGAGCGGGGGCAGCGAAAGTGGGCGGGGCTTCCGGGGGAGCCGGGTTTCCGGGGACAGGGTGGGGGTTGGAGCCGGGCTCGGCCCGGCGTGGCGCACATCTTCTCCTTCTGGGAGAGCCGCGCCTTCTACGACTCCTTCATGGCACGTTCCCACGACCGGCTCGCCGCGTCGCAGTCCGGCACGTTCAAGGACCCGCAGGTCAAGCTCTTCGACCACCGCTTCGACGTGAAGACCGGTTTCGAGCCCCGCTTCACCGACGCCGATGTGGTGCGGGTGGCGCACTGCCGTGTCCACGAGGAACGCGCCGAGCACTTCACCCTCATGCAGGAGAAGGTCTGGAACCCGGCGATGGCCGGCTCCCCGGGGATGGTGCGCGGGCTGTTCGGCGAGGCGCCGGGCCATGAGTTCATGATCCTCTCCATGTGGCAGTCGGCCGCCGAGCACGGCAAGTACCGCGCCGAACGCATCGAGCGCCTCGCCCTGCGGGCCCAGCTGGAGGCCGACGTCGCGGCCCTGGCGGGCGACATCGTGGAACTGGAGCCGAGCTGGACGGTGTGATCGCCGGACGGTCCGGGGGCGCACGCGCCTTGGCTCCGGGGATCGGACCTGTGCGTTCGACGGGTGGGACCTGTGTGACCTACGCCGTATGGCACCCGGAGAAGTGCCCGATCCGGCCTCGTCCCCTTTAGGGTCTTGGCATGGCACGACCACGGCGCATCATCCTTGTCCGACACGGCGAGTCAACGGGCAATGTTGATGACACCGTGTACGAGCGCGAGCCCGACCACGCCCTCGCGCTCACCGATCTGGGCTGGCAACAGGCGGAGGAGACGGGAAAACGCATCCGCGACGTCCTCGGCCGCGAGCGCGTCAGCGTCTACGTGTCCCCCTACCGCCGCACGCACGAGACGTTCCAGGCGTTCCATCTGGACCCCTCACAGGTGCGGGTGCGCGAGGAGCCCCGGCTGCGCGAACAGGACTGGGGCAACTGGCAGGACCCCGACGACGTACGGCTCCAGAAGGCGTACCGGGACGCGTACGGGCACTTCTTCTACCGCTTCGCTCAGGGTGAGTCCGGCGCGGATGTGTACGACCGGGTCGGCGGCTTCCTGGAGAGCCTGTTCCGCAGCTTCGAGGACCCCGACCACCCCCCGAACGTCCTGCTGGTCACCCACGGGCTCGCCATGCGGCTGTTCTGCATGCGCTGGTTCCACTGGACGGTGGCGGAGTTCGAGTCGCTGTCGAATCCCGGGAACGCGGAGATGCGGATGCTCGTTCTCGGAGAGGACGGCAAGTACACACTCGACCGGCCGTTCGACCGCTGGCGGGACCCGGAGTCGTACGGGGCCACCGGATAGAGTGGCAGGGCGATGACCGCTGACTCCTCTTCCGACGGCCGCCTGGAGCGCGCCCTGTCCAGCCTGCGCGGACTCGCGGTGGGGGACGCGCTGGGCTCGCAGTACTTCGTGCCGGTGAACTATCCGCTGCTCAAGCGCCGGGAGGTCCCGTCCGGTCCCTGGCAGTGGACCGACGACACCGAGATGGCCTGTTCCGTGGTCGCCGTCCTGGCGGCGCACCGCCGGATCGACCAGGACGAGCTGGCCCGCTCCTTCGCCGTGCACCACGACTTCGACCGGGGCTACGGGCCGGCGGTCAACCGCCTGCTGCGCCTGGTGCGGGAAGGCGGCGACTGGCGGGAGCTGGCCTCCGCGCTCTTCAACGGCCAGGGGTCCTGGGGGAACGGCGCGGCCATGCGGATCGCCCCGCTGGGCGCCTGGTACGCGGACGACCCCGAGCAGGCCACCCACCAGGCGGAGATCTCGGCCTACCCCACGCACCAGCACCGGGAGGCCGTCGTCGGCGCCATGGCGGTCGCCGCTGCCGCCGCTCTCGCGGCCGACCCGGCCGGACCTCCGAGCGCCGGTGCGCTGCTCGACGGCGTGATCGCGCTCGTCCCCAAGAGCGCCGTCGGCGCCGGGCTGCGCCGTGCCCGGGACATGCTCGACTACGCCGACGCGGACACCGTGGCCGCGGTACTGGGCTGTGGGCGGCGTACGACCGCGCACGACACCGTGCCGTTCGCGCTCTGGTCGGCGGCCCGCGCCCTCGGTGACTACGAGCAAGGCTTCTGGACGACGGCCCAGGTCGGCGGCGACGTCGACACGACGTGCGCCATCGTCGGTGGAGTCGTCGCCTCCGGAAAGGCCGGGACGCCCCCCGAGGCCTGGGTGGAGCAGACCGAGGCGTTCCCGGGCTGGCTGCGGGTGGGTTAGCGGCCGTCAAGGGCCGGGCCGTCCGTACCTCGTCACCCGTGCCTCGTCACCCGTACTTCGCCACCCGTGCCTCGTCACCCGTGCCTTTTCTGTCTCAACCGTCCCGACTGTCACAGGAGTGCCACAGCTCGTTCCCCGGTCGGCCATGGGTGCGCTTGTGCGGCATAGCCTGTCCGCCACGCCGCCTGTTGATCATGACAAGTCGCGGCGACGAGGTACCGGCCGCGCGGCTTCTGCCGTGGCCATGCGCCGTCCACGGGTGCGAGGGGGCCGGTCGGGGGAGGGGGTCCCATGTCCGAGACACCGTCGGTACCAGCCGCACCTGAGCCGGAAGGGCCGGGGGCCGGACCGGAGCCGGAAGTCACGGCGGCCAGGCCGGAGCCGGAAGGCCCGACGGCCGGACCGGAGCCGGAAAGGCCGGCCTCCAGGGCGCGTGCCGCGAGCGGGGAGAGCCGCTCCGGGCCGGCAGGACCCGGAGCCGCCCCATCGCGGGACGGGACCGGCAGGCCCGCGCGGATCCGGACACCCGCCCCGCCCCAGGCGTCCAAGGGGATCGACCTCAGCCCCGGGCTACCCGCGCCCATCGGCACCACGACCCTGTGGGCGGCCCTGGCCACCGGCGTCCTCAGCATGCTGCTGCTGGGCGAGGGCCTGGCGGTGAACATACTCGTCGTCGCCGTGCCCGCCACGATCGCCGTGTACGCCGCCGGCCGGCGAGCGGGCCGACGTCCCCGGCCGTGGGCGCTGGTCTGGGGCGCGGCCGGGGCCGCCCTGCTGACCGTGCCCGCGCTGCGCGCCGCCGAATGGCCTTCGTTCCTCGCCGTCGTCACCGCGCTCGCGGTGGGCTCGCTCGCCCTGCACGGCGGCCGTACCTGGCCCGCCGTCCTGCTGGGCCCGATCGGTGTGTTCACCTCGCTGGTCACCGGCCCGGCCTGGGCCTGGCAGGGATTGCGCGAGCGGGTGGGCGGCGACCGCAGCCGTCTGGCGCCCGTGTTCCGGGCGGTCGGCGTGGCCGCGGTCCTGCTCCTCGTCTTCGGCGCCCTGTTCGCCGGCGCCGACGCGGCCTTCGCCGATCTGCTCGGCGCCCTGGTGCCCGACGTCTCGGTGTCCGACGGGCCCTGGCGGATCCTGCTCCTCGCGCTGGGCCTGTTCGGGACCCTCGCGGCGGCCCACACGGCGGCGGCGCCGACCCGCTGGGACCGCGTGCGGGTGCCGGCGGGACGCGCACGCGGGCGCGTCGAGTGGGCGCTGCCCCTGGTCGGGCTCGTCGCGCTCTTCGCCGTCTTCAACGCCGTGCAGCTCGCCGTGCTCTTCGGCGGCTACGACGCCGTCCTGGAAGAGACCGGCCTGACGTACGCCGAGTACGCGCGCCAGGGGTTCTGGCAGTTGCTCATGGCCACGCTGCTCACTCTGCTGGTCATCGTGATCGCCCTGCGCTGGGCGCCCCGCACGCGTCCGAGCGACCGGACGCTCGTGCACGGGGTGCTGGGAACCCTGTGCGCGCTGGCGCTCGTGGTCGTCGCGTCCGCCGTACGACGTATGGACATGTACGTGGACGCCTACGGACTCACGCGGCTGAGGATCTCGGTGCTGGCCATGGAACTCTGGCTCGGCCTGGTCATCGTGCTCATCATGGCCGCCGGGGTGTGGGGCGCCCGCCGGCTCCCGCGCGCCGTCGCGGCCGGGGCGGTCGCCGCCGTGCTGGCCTTCGGGCTCGCGTCGCCGGACGCGCTCATCGCCGGGCGCAACGTCGAGCGGTACGAGACGACCGGCCGCTTCGACCTCCCCTACGCCAGAGGGCTGTCCGCCGACGCGGTGCCCGCCCTGGACCGGCTGGAGGAACCCATGCGGTCGTGCGCCCTGCGGGACATCAAGGAGGAACTGGACGAGCGGCGGCACATCCCCTGGTACGCCACGAGCCGGGGCGAGGCCGAGGCGAGGCGGATTCTGGAAGAGCGGCCTCTCGTGCCGGGGGCGAGCGGGCCGGCGTGCGGCGAGTCTGAAGGGGAATCGGAATCGGAGTTCTACCGCTGAGTGGTCCTGGTGCGTTCGCGCACGGCCGGGCCCGGGCTCGCTGTGCTCGGCGCCCCTGCTCCCTGCGCTCGGCCTGCCGGCGGGTGGTCCGGCAGACCGAGCGCCGATCGGGTGCCCGCCTCCGGTCAGCCTCCGGCGGCGGGGCCGGCCGTGCCGGAGAGGGCCTCCAGGTCGCTTTTGCGGACCCTGATCACGAAGACGGCGGTGGCCAGGGCCAGTACGGCCATCGCGACAGCCGGGACGAACGCCGTCGAGATGCCCTGCGCGAGCACTTCATGACTCCAGGGCGCGGGGAGCTGCTGGGTCCTGGCGAACTCGGCCTTCTGCTCGGCGGTGGACTGCGCCATGAAGAGCTGCACCTGCTTCTCCGCCTCGTCTCGGCTGGCCGTACCGAAGACCGTGGTGAGGATGGAGAGGCCGAGCGAGCCGCCCACCTGCTGGGTGACGTTGAGCAGGCCGGAGGCGGCACCCGCTTCGTGCGGGGCGACCCCGGAGACCGCGGTCAGGGTGAGCGTCACGAAGTTGAGCCCCATGCCGAAGCCGAACATGACCATCGGGCCGAGCACCCCGCCGAGGTACGAGCTGTCGGGGCTGATCATGGTCTGCCAGCCCAGGCCCAGAACGACCATCGTGGAACCGGCCATCATGAACGGCTTGGGTCCGAGCACGGGCAGGAACCGCTGGGACAGCCCGGCGCCCGTGACGATCGCGACGGTCACCGGGAGGAAGGCCAGGCCGGCCTCGATCGGCGTGTACCGCAGCACGTTCTGCACGAACAGCACGATGAAGAAGAACATCCCGAACATCGCGGCCGCGAGGCTCAGCATGATCACGTACGTGCCCGAGCGGTTGCGGTCGGTGAACATCTTCAGCGGGGTGATCGGTTCCCTGGCGCGCCGTTCGATGAGGCCGAACATCAGCAGCAGGACCGCGGCCGCCGTGAAGGACCCGATGGTCAGGCTGTCGCGCCAGCCTTCCTCCGCCGCGCGGATGAACCCGTAGACCAGCGAGGCCATACCGGCCGTCGAGGTGAGCGCGCCCGCGACGTCGAACCGTCCCGGGTGCCGTTCGGACTCGCTGATGTACATCGGGGCGAGGACGGCGATCAGCACGCCGATGGGTACGTTGACGAAGAGCACCCATCGCCAGTCGAGCCACTCGGTGAGCATGCCGCCCGCGAGCAGACCGATGGCTCCGCCGCCCGCGGAGACCGCGGCGAAGACGCCGAACGCCCGGTTCCGCTCAGGGCCTTCGGCGAACGTCGTGGTGATGAGCGCCAGCGAGGTCGGGGACGCGATCGCCCCGCCGACGCCCTGGAGGGCGCGTGCCGCCAGCAGCTGCCAGGGCTCCTGGGCGAGTCCGCCGAGCAGTGAGGCGAGCGTGAAGACGAGGATTCCGGTCATGAACACACGGCGGCGGCCGAGGATGTCCCCCGCCCGGCCGCCGAGGAGCAGCAGACCACCGAAGGTCAGTGTGTAGGCGCTGACCACCCATGTCAGGTCGGTGGTGCTGAACTTGAGCGCGTCTTGAATGTGCGGGAGCGCGATGTTCACAATCGTCGCGTCGAGTACCACCATGAGTTGGCAGGCCGCGATGACGGTGAGCGCGATGCCGGGACGCCCCTCCCGGCGGGCTGCTCCCGGCTTCTGATCCTGAATCAACGGAGAGGTTGTCACTATGGGTCCCCCACAACTGCCTTAGTGAACGCTTGCGTTCACTGACGCGTCCACGGTAGTGAGTCCCCCTTAGTGAACGCAAGCGTTCATTGAAGTCGCTGTCGTGGAGGCGTCGCGCCCTCGTTTCCGCTCCCCGCACCCCGCACCCCGCTCCCCGCCCCTCGGCTCAACGGAGAAATACAGATGGTCACTTCGCGCTGGACGGCCGCTCCCGCTCAGACGGCCTCCCCGCGTCGGCGCGGCGCCGTACTGGAGCGCGCCATCCTCGATGCCGCGCTCGAACAGCTCAGTACGGTCGGCTGGAGCGGCCTCACCATGGAGGGAGTGGCCGCGGGCGCCCAGACGGGCAAGGCGGCCGTCTACCGGCGCTGGCCCTCCAAGGAGGACCTGGTCGCCGACGCGCTCCGGGCGGGACTGCCTCGCTTCGAGGAGTCGCCGGACCTCGGGAGCGTGCGCGAGGATCTGCTGGAGCTGTGCCGTCAGGCGCGCGAGGCGATGTTCTCCCGGCCCGGCTTCGCCCTGCGTTCGGTCATTCACGAATGCGACAACCTCCAGGCCGAACGCTTCCATGCTGTGATCATCGGCGGCGTCGTGGAGCCGACGGTCAGGCTGTTGAGAGAGGTCGTCGAGCGGGGAATCCGGCGCGGCGAAGTGCGCCCCGACGCGGCGAACAGCTACGTCTTCGACGCGATCCCAGCCATGATGATGTACCGCTCGAAGGTGTGCGGAAGCGAATGGAGCGAGCGGGACATCAAGGAACTGATCGACCAGTTGATGGTGCCGCTGCTGCGGCGACGGGGTGCTTGAGCCGACTCGCGGGCGGGTCTGGGGCGACCCCGGAAAACCTGGGTGTCGAGGAGGGGTGCGGGCGGCGTAGGCTAAGGGCGCCATGCCGTACGAACCACCTACCCACACCGTCGAGCGCTCTCTGCGTGCCACGACCGGAGCGAAGATCGTCGCCGGTGTCGACGAGGTGGGGCGCGGAGCGTGGGCCGGCCCCGTCACCGTCTGCGCGGCGGTCACCGGGCTGCGCCGACCGCCCGAGGGCCTCACCGACTCCAAGCTCCTGACGATCAAGCGACGCGAGTCGCTCTCCGAGGAACTGCTGAAGTGGGTGACGTCGCACGCCCTCGGTCACGCCTCTCCGGAGGAGATCGACGACCTGGGCATGACGGCCGCTCTGCGGCTGGCGGCGGTACGGGCCCTGGAGGCCCTTCCCGTACGGCCCGACGCGGTCATCCTCGACGGCAAGCACGACTACCTGGGCTCGCCCTGGCGGGTGCGCACGGTGATCAAGGGCGACCAGTCCTGTGTCGCCGTGGCGGCCGCCTCGGTGATCGCCAAGGTTCAGCGCGACAAAATGATGGCCGAACTGGGTGTCGACCATGCAGACTTCGGTTTCGCGGCCAACGCCGGGTATCCGTCGCCTGTCCACAAGGCCGCGCTGGCGGAGCGGGGCCCCACCCCGTACCACCGGCTGTCGTGGGCGTATCTTGATGCGCTGCCCCAGTGGCGGCACCTCAAGAAGGCCCGCAACTGGGCGGACGGAAACGTTCCGGAGATCGAGGGCCAGCTCGGCTTCGATTTCTGACCGATCCGTTCGCACTCATGTGCCACCCGCCGACGCGAGTCGCACCGGCGTTTGATAAAAATCAGCTCATGCCTCTCCTTCCCGAGGAGCCTCAGATTCACGAGAGTGCCCAGGGCCCGCGTGCCACTCCGGCCAGCGGCCGGGTCGCACCGACCCCCCGTCCCGTACCCGGTCCCCGTCCCGCGGCTCCGCCGCGTCCCGGTCGTCCGGGTCCTGCCCGGCCGGTGCCGGCCCAGCGTGCGGCGCATGCCGCGCCCAGGCCCGGGCCGTCCGCTCCTGCCGCCACCCCTTCTGCCGCGACCCCGCAGATCCAGCTGATCCCGGCCTCGGCCGAGGGGGCGCTGGACGCCGCCGAGGAAGCCGTCGACCTGCTGTTGGAGTCGGGCCGCGCCCCCGGCGACGTGCTGGTGATCACCACCGGCGAGCCGCACCCGTGGGCCGCCCACGAACTCTCCTTCGGTGAGGCCGCCTACTGGGCGCAGCACGACGCGGGCGACGACGTCTTCTACGCCGATGCCTCGGCCACCGAGCGGGCCGCGTCGCGTCCCGTGGTCGTGGTCGCGGTCAACGGCGGGACCGATGCCGTCGCCGCGCACGCGCTGCCCAAGGCCCTCGGCCGGGCCGGGGCCCTGTTGATCGTGTGCGGCGACCCGCAGACGATCAACTCGGTCCTGGGCGCCGGAGTCTGAGCGACTGCGGAACCCGCCCCGGTCGGCCCTCAGGGGTCACCGGGGAGCCGTTGTGCGCCCGGACGACGCTCCGGGTGCCCGGGCGGCCACACCCCGCGACGGGGCGCTTCGGCGTGCCTGCGGGGTGTTTCGGCATGCCCGGGGGCGCCTTGCGGGGGCGGTGTGGGCCGGGGTGCAACTTCGTGGGTCTAGTGGCGTGCGGGTGTCCCGTGTGGTGCGGGGTGCGGGGTGCGGTGCCGCACTGTGCGGTCTACGAGGTGCGGTGCCGCCGCTGGTCTGGAGCCGGTCGGCTTGGCGCCGTTCGGCCCGGGGCGGGGTGGACGGCACCGGGGTGCGGTGCGAGGGGGTGTGCCGGAGTGCGGTGATCGGGGCCGGGTGATCGGCGTGCGGTCGTTACCGCACCGCTGCGGGCGGGCCCGGGGTGTGGGTCGACCCTCAGTCGACCCACACCGCATCGGGCATGCACCGGACATGCGCTGGAGGCCGCAGCCTCAGTGGCTCACCGTGCCGCGGCGCGGCGGAGCACCTCCGAGGCGACGCCGCCGGTGCGCGGCATGGGCGGCGGCGTCAAGGCCGTGGCGAAGGGCTCGGCCGGCGAGTCCGCGTGGGGACGGCGACCGCCCCGGCCCTCCCCGAGAACCTGCCAGCCGTCACGTGTCAGCGTGATGTACGCGCCGCAGCGCAGCCCGTGCAGCGTGCAGGCGTCCCGCAGCCCCCACATCCACGCCCCGTCCTCCTCCGTCCAACGCGCGTCACCGTCACGGCAGTAGAGCAGCACCGCCGTCCGTACCGGGGTCCGTCGGCGCAGATCGTGCGGAATCACCCGTCTCAGCTGGGCGAGGAGCGCGTTGCGGAACATCCACCCGTCGGCCGGTGACGGACGCCGGATGAACGAGGCACTCGCCCGCAGCCGTTCGTCCGGATCCAGGACGGCGATGACCGCTGTCGAGGGCCGGGGCTGATGCCGCGCGTGCAGCCCACTGACGACCTCCCGGGGATTGCGCAACAGCGGAATCCCGGCGGCGGCCCATTCCGCGGGCTCGAGCATCCGGTTGGCGGAAGCGGCGGACTGGTCGGCAGACGTCGACACGGAGGCCGCCGAGGACGGAGCGAATCCGAAGGTCACGATCCTCCCTTCGGCTACGCGCCCACTCTGAGGGCGAGGGTCGGACTTGGGGGAGCGCACGCCGCGGCAGAAGCCCTACCGATTCACGGTGAGGCCGTGCGGGGAGCGGACTCCAATTCTTCCTGGCGAACTTGGTTGCGGCAACGAGCAATTGGGGCCACTGACAGTTTTGTGGTGATTCACAGCTTATATCCCTGCACAGAGGACTCGACGGCAACGCCCGGGCAGCACGGCACCCCGCCGGGCGACCCGTCGGTCACGCCCGGACGGCCAGCACGAGAGGCAACACCCCCTGTGCGCCCGCGCGCCGGAGCATGCGCGCGGTGACAGCGAGTGTCCAGCCGGTCTCCGTGGCGTCGTCCACCAGGAGCACCGGCCCGCCCGCCTCCCGAAGGGCGGCGGCCAGCTCGGGCGGTACGGTCAGGGCCCCGTCGAGTGCCTTGAGCCGTTGCGCGCTGTTGCTACGGGTGACCTGGGAGACCGCGCCGGTGTACGCCACCGACCCCAGCAGCGGCATACGGCCGATCTCGGCGATCCGCGCGCCCAGGGAGCCGATCAACTGCGGCCGGGACCGCGAGGCCATGGTCACGACACCCACCGGACGGGGCGGTGCGTCGGGCTGGCCGGAGGCCCAACCGCCCGGCCCCTTCGCCCAGTCGGCCAGCACGGCGACCACGGCCTTGGCCACATCGTCCGGAACCGGCCCGTCCGGGGACTGGGGGGCGAGCATCGGCCGCAGGCGGTTGCCCCAGCCGATGTCCGACAACCGCCCCAGGGCCCGTCCGGGGGCGGCCTGCTCCCCGGCCGGAATGCGCCCCTTCAGATCGACCCCCACGGCAGGCAGCCCCGTCGGCCACATCTTGCGGGGCTCGACCTCGACACCCGCGCGCCCCAGCTCGCCGCGCGCCGCGTCCAGAGCCGCCGGGGAGACGGACTCCGCGAATCCGGTCTTCGTGCAGTTGTCGCACCGCCCGCACGGGACGGCCTCCTCGTCGTCCAACTGCCGCCGCAGGAACTCCATGCGGCAACCCGGTGTCGCCACGTAGTCACGCATGGCCTGCTGCTCGGCGGCGCGCTGCTTGGCGACCCAGGCATAGCGCTCGGTGTCGTACACCCAGGGGGCGCCGGTGGAGATCCAGCCGCCCTGGACGCGTCGGACCGCACCGTCCACGTCGAGGACCTTCAGCATGGTCTCCAGGCGGGAGCGCCGTAGTTCCACCAGGGGTTCTAGGGCGGGGAGAGACAGCGGTCGCTCCGCGTGGGCGAGGACGTCCAGCGTGCGGCGCACCTGCTCCTCCGGAGGAAAGGCGACGGAGGCGAAGTACTCCCAGATCGCCTGGTCCTCCTTGCCGGGCAGCAGCAGCACCTCCGCGTGCTCCACGCCACGGCCGGCGCGGCCCACCTGCTGGTAGTACGCGATGGGGGAGGAGGGCGAGCCCAGGTGGACCACGAAGCCCAGGTCGGGCTTGTCGAAGCCCATGCCCAGCGCGGAGGTGGCGACCAGGGCCTTGACCCGGTTGGCGAGCAGGTCCTCCTCGGCCTGCTGCCGGTCCGCGTTCTCGGTCTTGCCCGTGTACGACGCCACCGTGAGCCCGCACTGGCGGAGGAAGGCGGTGACCTCCTCCGCCGCGGCCACGGTGAGTGTGTAGATGATCCCGGAGCCCGGCAACTCCTCCAGATGGTCGGCGAGCCAGGCCATGCGGTGGGCGGCGTCGGGCAGTTCGAGCACCGCCAGGCTCAGGCTCTCGCGGTCCAGCGGCCCTCGCAGCACCAGCGCGTCGGTCCCGCCGCCGGTGCCCAGCTGCTCGGCCACATCGGCGGTCACGCGCGCGTTGGCCGTCGCGGTGGTGGCGAGCACCGGGACACCGGACGGGAGGTCGGCCAGCATGGTGCGCAGCCGGCGGTAGTCGGGGCGGAAGTCGTGGCCCCAGTCCGAGATGCAGTGCGCCTCGTCCACCACGAGGAGACCGGTCGCGGCCGCCAGCTCGGGCAGCACCTGGTCGCGGAAGTCCGGGTTGTTGAGCCGCTCGGGGCTGACCAGGAGCACGTCCACGGTGCCCGCGGTGACCTCCTGGCGGATGGTGTCCCACTCCTCCGTGTTCGAGGAGTTGATGGTCCGTGCCGCGATTCCGGCGCGGGCGGCCG
This sequence comes from Streptomyces sp. VNUA24, assembly GCF_029167005.1. Taxonomy (NCBI): domain Bacteria; kingdom Bacillati; phylum Actinomycetota; class Actinomycetes; order Kitasatosporales; family Streptomycetaceae; genus Streptomyces; species Streptomyces sp. VNUA24. The sequence continues at coordinate 3,492,357 of NZ_CP119143.1, read as the reverse complement.
CCTCCACCTGGTTGCGCATCAGCGCGAGGAGCGGCGAGACGATGACGGTGGGCCCCGCGCCCCGCTCGCGCAGCAGCGCGGTCGCGACGAAGTACACCGCGGACTTGCCCCAGCCCGTGCGCTGCACCACCAGGGCTCTGCGCTTGTCCGCGACCAGTGCCTCGATGGCGTGCCACTGGTCCTCGCGCAGTCTCGCGGCGCCCGCCGGGGCGCCGACGAGACGGGCGAGCACGGCATCGGCGGTCGTGCGCAGATCTTGGCGGTCCGTGGTGGGCCGGTCTTCGTCGCTCATGGCCCCATGCAACCCGATGCCTCGGACATCGCGCGAACGAGCGGGCCGAACTGTGGACAACTTCTGACGTGGCCATGTTCGGACTTATCCACAGGGCGAAGCGGAATTTCAAGATCCGCGAGATGGTCGCCGCATGACGAATCACAGCGAAGCGGCCGGGACCTCCGGCAACAGTGACATCAGCGGGCAGAACGGGTGCGGCGGAAGTCGCGAGCCCTCCGTCCGCGCGGGACACGGCGCGGCCGCCGACAGCCGCGGGGAACCGCAGGTGACCCTCCGCACCCCCGCCGAACTCGCCGACGCCCTGCCCTACCTGTTGGGCTACCGCCCCGAGGACAGCATCGTCCTCGTCGCACTGCACGACCGGGACACCCGTGGCCGGTTCGGCGGCAGGGCCCGGCTGGGCATCCCGGCCCAGACGGACGACTGGCCGTCCGTCGCCCAACAGCTGGCCCGCGGTCTGGTCACCGGCAGCGAGCGCCGGGGAGCCAAACCGGAGAGCATGGTCGCCTTCCTCTGCCAGGACCCGGCGAGCGGCGAGTCCGCACGTGACGTCATGGAACGACTGAGGCCACTCGCCCAGCTGCTGCGCAGGGCCTGCGGCAGCATGGATGTGCCGGTGGTCGAGGCCCTGTGCATCTCCGACGGCCGTTTCTGGTCCTACTGCTGCCCGGGCAACGGATGCTGCGCGGCCGACGGGGAACCGATGGGACTCCCGGGCACCTCGGTCCTGGCCGCTGCCGCCACCTACGCCGGCCTTCAGGTCAGGGGCTCGCTGAGGGAACTGCGGGCCAGGCTCATGCCGTGGGAGACCGCCGCCGCGCTCCAGCAGGAAGCAGCTCTCGACTCCGCCCAGTCCGCCCTCATCCCCAGGATTCTCGACGTGGACAGCCGGACGGAGGTGGCGGAGGAGACCCTCGCGGTGGCGCGGCGCGTCATCGGGCGCCTGGCGGAGGTTCCGCCCGGCCCCGCCACGCTGGACGCGGACCTCCGCGACGACGCACTCGTCGGGCACGACGACGCGGCCACCCTGATCCTCGGACTCCAGGACCGGGCCACCCGCGATCGAGCCGCCGAATGGATGGAGGGCGACGAAGCGGGCCCCGCGCTCCGTCTCTGGCGCGCCCTCGCCCGCCGATGCGTCGGCCCCTACGGCGAACACGCCGCCGCCCCGCTCACGCTCGTCGGCTGGGTCGCCTGGTCCTCCGGAGACGAACTGGAGGCCCGCGAAGCCCTGGCCATGGCCCTGGCCGCCGACCCCGAGTACCTCTTCGCCCGCCTCCTCCACCAGGCATGCAACGACGGGCTCGACCCCGAGACCATTCGCCGCTGTCTGCGCGCGGAACGCCGAGGACGCGATCTCGCGGCTGCCCCTGCCGGCGCGGGGACCGGTGGCCGGACCAGCTCCCTCGCCCCTTCGCCCCATCCGCACCCGGTCTCGGACCTGCCCTGCGTCGTGACCGGCGCCCGCCGCCGACGCAGGCCCCGGGCGGAAGGAGGCATCGGAGACCGTGCCGTCCGGCGGTCGTCCGCTGCCCCGCCCGCCCGCCGCGCGCGCTCCGCCGACGGCAGCCCACCGATCGGCCGGAAGCCGGGGCGTACGGCGAACGTGGCGAGCGGCCGGGCGCGCGGGCGCCGCGGCACCGGAGGGCAGTCCAAGGAGAGCGAGTCGTGAGCGCACGGATCCGGTCGCGCCCTCCCGCAGCCGTGCTGTGCCTGTTGATCCCTCCCCTCCCTGTGTCGTGCTGGATCTGGGCGTGCCTGAGTCTGGTGCTCGCCCACCGGGATCGTGCGAGCCGAGCCCGGGGAGCCGGCGCGAGAGCCCTTCCCTCGCTCTTGCGGCAGGTGGCCATCCTGTTCGACAGGGCCGCCCGCCGGGCAGTGCCGCACCGGCCGCGCGGCCGCACCGGGCCGGAGCCCCAGCGGGGTGCGCGTCTTCCGGCCCGCAGGGTTGCGGCGACGTGCACACGGCCCGCGCGCCGCCCGCGTACGGCACGACGGCTGCGCGCCGAGCCGGGGGCGTCCGAGTCCGGCGTTCGTCGCGTCCCGGCCTTCGTGCGCACGGCGGCACGAGGTGCCGGTTCGGAAGGCTTGTCCCGACGCGGGCGTGACCCGGAGCACAGCCGTTCCGTTCACCTGTGTGGCGGTACCCATGGCCTGGTCCCGCCGTTCCGTGACCCCGTCCCTCTCCGGCTCCCCACCTGGTGCCGAGCGCACCCCGAGCGCGCCGAAGACAGAAGAAGCCGCCCCATGCCCCTCTCCTCGTTGCCCGACGCCCCGGACGACGTTCCGACCTTCCGCCCGCCCGTCCAGCCCTCTCCCCGCACCCGTGGGGACGGCATCGACGCTCCCCGTCCGGAGATCGCCGTCCCGGCCGGACGCGCCCCGGCGCCTCACTCCCCGGCGCCCCACACCCCGGCGGCACGCGCCGCCGGCGCACGGTCAGGCGGCCCCGGTGCCCTCGCGCCCGGTACCGAGGGCCCTTCGGCACTCGGGCATTCGGGTAGGGCGAGCTCGTCGGCTCCGCAAGCTCCTCCCGCCCCTGGCGCGCGCCGCCCCAGGGAGCTGCCCCCGGCCCACACCACGCTGATCTGTGTCGCCCTGCCGGGCCTCGCGATCTCGACGGACCAGGGCCAGCTGAACGGCAGTGGGCTGGAGGGTTTCTACCGCGCGGGACGGCGCATGCTCTCCCGCTGCCAGGTGAGAGTGGCCGGACGTGAACCGCTCGCCGTGCAGGCCCGGATGGTGACCGCCGACCGGGCCCGGTTCGTGGCGACACTGCGTCTGTCCGCGGACTCCGGACCGGATCCGGACGTCATGGTCGAGCGCACCCGGTACGCCGACGGCACGGAGCGGATCACCCTGCGGAACACGGGCCTCCGGCCGCTGTGCCTGCCCGTCGAGGTGTCCCTGGGCACGGATCTCGCGGAGCTGGGGGCGGTCGCCTCCGGCGGCGCGGGCCCGGAACTGCCCGCGACCGTGCACGGCTCCGGCCTCCGCTGGTCCTGCGCGAAAGGGCACTCCACGGTGTCCGCCCACCCTCCGCCCGCCGACGCCCTGGCCTCCGCAGGACTACTGCGCTGGGAGCTGCACCTCCCGCCCGGCGGCAGCCGGAGCGTGGAACTGCGCGTGCGACCCGACGGCACAGGACCCATCAGACCGGTGGGGCGCGGCGCCACCAGCCCGCTCGCCCCGGCCCGCGTCGCGGGAGACGATCCGGTGGCGCAGTCGCTGCTGCCCACCTGTCTCGAAGATCTCGAGGCGCTGCTGCTGCGCGACCCGGGAAACCCGGCAGACACCCACCTCGCGGCGGGCGCACCCTGGCGCTGCGGACTGGCACCGGCCGACGCGCTCGCCGCGGCCCGGATGACGCTGCCGCTCGGCACGCGCCTCGCGGCAGGCACGCTGCGCACTCTGGCCCGCACCCAACTCGCGGGCAGGGACGCCCGGTCCGGCATGATCCCGGGACCCCGGCGGGACGCGGGCCCGCATCTGCCACCGGGGTGCACGGGCACGGAGGCGACCCTGTTGTTCCCCGTCCTCCTCGCGGAGGCCCGGAGATGGGGACTCCCCGAACAGGAGACGGAGGCACTGCTGCCCGCCGCCGAGCGCTGCCTGCGCTGGCTGCTGGAAGCGGTCGGCAACGGTGTCTACCTGCCCGATCCGCCTCCCGGCGGACCGCTGCGCTGCGAGACCCAGGCCCAGGCACACCGGGCCGCGCTGCTGGGTGCCGACCTTCTCGACGCGTACGGCCGGCGGGGCGGCGCCGAGCTGCGCAACTGGGCGGGAGAGCTGCGCAGCCGGTTCGGGGCGGACTTCTGGATCGACGACCGGGGCGGCGGCAGACCCGCGGCCGCCCGCACCCCGGACGGGCGTCCTGTGCCGCACCTGGGCGCCGGCGCCGCACATCTTCTCGACACCGGGCTGCTCGGTGGGGGAGAGCAGGCTGAGGGACTCCTCGACAAGGTGCGGACCGAGCAGCTCGCCCGACTGCTCGGAGGGCCCGCGATGGACTCGGGGTGGGGGCTGCGGAGCCTGGGGGCGAAAGAGGCCGCGTACAACCCCTTCGGTCATCGCAGCGGTGCCGTGCGTGTCCACGAGACGGCGGTCGCGGTCGCGGGACTGGCCGCCGCCGGATACGAGAAGGAGGCGAGCGCCCTGCTGAGGGGCGTGCTGGCGGCGTCGGAGAGCTTCGGCCATCGGCTGCCGGAGATGTACGCGGGGGAGCAGCGGACCGCCGGCGGCGCACCGCTGCCGCACCCGGCCGCCTGCAGACCGGCCGCGACGGCGGCTGCCGCCGGGGTGCTGCTGCTCACCACCCTCGTCGGGATCCGCCCCGACGCCCCCGCCCGGACGGTGACCCTGCGGCCGGTTCGCAGTGCGCCGCTGGGCGAGATCGGCATGACGGGACTGCGTGTCGCCGGCGCCCCCTTCGCCGTACGCGTCAGCAGGCTGGGGCTCGCGATGGTCGAGGAGGCGGCCGACGGACTGCAGTTGGGAGTGTGACCTCGCGCGACACGGGACGGCACCACGGACGGCGTCGGCTCTCCGCGCCCCGAGGGCGGCCTGCGGGAAAGAGGGCGAACCGAAGTGGATCACGTGGGGAAGCGGACACGAAGGGAGTGTTTATCGTCAGGCAGACGACTATGATCGCCGCATGCCCTACGACCCGTCGGACTATCCGCCCTTCGCCGTCACCGTGGACCTGGTCGTGCTGACCGTCCGTCGCCACGCGCTCTGCGCACTGACGGTACGGCGGGGCGAACAGCCTTTCCAGGGGCGGTGGGCGTTGCCCGGTGGCTTCGTGCGGCCGGACGAGGACCTGTCGCAGGCCGCTGCCCGGGAACTGGCCGAGGAGACGGGCCTGACCGCCCATGAACCGTCCGAACCGGCTCAGGACAACGGCGCGCACCTGGAGCAGTTGGCGACCTACGGCGACCCGAAGCGCGACCCCCGGATGAGAGTCGTCAGCGTCGCCCATCTCGCCCTCGCCCCCGACCTGCCCGCGCCCCGGCCGGGAGGGGACGCCAACAGCGCACGCTGGGCGCCCGTGGAGGAGTTGCTGGAGCAGGGCGGCTACGGGCGTGACGGTGACCCGGTGGCGCCCTTGGCGTTCGACCACGCACAGATCCTGGCGGACGGGGTGGAGCGTGCCCGCTCCAAGATCGAGTACTCGTCGCTGGCCACCGCCTTCTGCCCGCCGGAGTTCACGGTCGGTGAGCTGCGGCGTGTCTACGAGGCCGTGTGGGGTGTGGCGCTGGACCCGCGCAACTTCCATCGCAAGGTGACGGGAACGCCGGGCTTCCTGGTGCCCACCGGCGGTACCACCACCCGGCAGGGGGGCCGCCCCGCCCAGCTCTTCCGGGCCGGCGGCGCCACCCTCCTCAACCCGCCGATGCTGCGCCCCGAGGTCTGATCCGGCGGAGAGGGGGAGGGTCCGCCGCCGGGCGCGGTGGTCTCGCCCGTGGGGGCCGCCGGGGTGTCGACCGGAGGGCGCGGCGAAGTCCGGGGCTCGCGAACTGTGCGGGGCTCGCCCGGTGACCGCGAGGCGCTCCGCGAAGTACAGCGCAAGGTACCCGGGAAAACGGACATATCGCGCTATCTTGCCTAGGGTGATCCAGGCCATCGGATTGACCAGCAATCCCCGCAAGGAGTTCCCCCCCGCCGTCGACGATGTGTCCTTCGAGGCGCACTCCGGCCGTGTCACCGCACTCCTCGGGGCTCCCGGTGCGGGCAAGTCGACGGTTCTGAGACTCGCCCTCGAACTCCAACACGGCCGTGGGGTGGCCTACTTCAGAGGCCGCCCCCTCCACAGGATCGCCCACCCCACACGCGAAGTGGGCGTCCTCCTCGGCGACGTGCCCGGGCACCCCGCCCGCACGGTCCGGGGCCACCTGCGCATGCTGTGCGCGGCCGCCGGGCTGCCCGGGCGGCGTGCCGACGAAGTCCTGGAGGTAGTGGGGCTGGTCAGCCTCCGCGATGCGCGGCTGAACACGCTCTCGCGAGGCATGGACCGTCGCCTCGGCCTGGCCTGCGCTCTGCTGACCGACCCGCACACCCTGGTGCTGGACGATCCCGCCGACGGACTGGCGGTGCGCGAGGGGCGGTGGCTGCACGGGATCATGCGGGCGCACGCCGACCAGGGCGGCACGGTCCTGTTCACCACCGTCGATCCGAAGGAGGCGGCGCGCACCGCCGACCGGGTCCTCACGCTCGAACGAGGCAGGCTCCTTGCCGACCAGGAGGTCGCGGACTTCTCCCGTACCCGGCTCCGGCCCCGGGTCGCCGTCCGCACCCCGTACGCCGCCCGGCTCGAAGTGCTTCTCGCGAAGGAGGCCCGGACGGCGCGACGTTCCGTGGAGGTCGTGCGGGAGGGCGGCAACCGGCTGTCGGTGTACGGCAGTACCTGTGCCGAGATCGGTGAGACCGCCTTCCGGCACGGCGTCCTCGTCCATCAACTCGCCGACGAGATCGGGGACATGGGACCCACGCCCTCACCCACGCCCTCGCCCTCGCTCACGCCCTCACCGTCGCCGTCGGGGGTGTCATCCGCGCCCTCGTCGGTCGCCGGGGAAGACGCGGTGCCGGCCGAGCTCGCGTGGGGCCCGGCCAGGGAGGCCGAAGGGCCGGCGGAGGAGTGCCGGGTGCCCGCGGACGAGCTCTGCGCATCCGAGGCCGGCAGCGCCGTCGCCGCGCCCGCGAACTCCCCTCGGTCGGCCCCGGTCGAGTCGTGGGACTCTGCTGACGAGGCGTCGGAGGTCAACCCGACGCCTCTCGCCGCCCCCCGATCCGCTGAACCCTTCGCACCCCGCGCGGATCCCGAGACGAATGATCATTTCGGTCCGTGTGATGATCCCGGCCCCCGTGACGACCTCGGGCTCCGCCCGGCTCGCGGCCCGCGCGACGCGCCCTATGCCGAGCCGCAGTCGCAGCCGCAGTCGCTTCCGTCGCTGCCACCGCTGCCCCCACCCATCACCGTGCGCCCGGCGCCGAGCCCGCTGCGGCCGTTGCGCTACGAGCTGCGGCGGGCGGGCGGGGTCGGCACCGCCTACGTCACCACCGCGGCCGTCCTCGTCACCTCCGCCCTCGTGGCGGTGTTCCTGGCAGGGATCGGGCACACCCCACAGCCACGGCTGCTGGCGGCGTGGCCGCGTGAGCTGCCGCTGCCGCCCGCGGCCATCGGGGCGGGGCTGCTCGGGGCCATCGCCTTCGGCGACGAGTTCCGCCACCCCGCCCTTGCCGCGGACCGCGGCACCGTCCCCCGGCGCTTGGGGCTGCTCCTCGCGAAACTCCTCGTCGCGGCGGTCACCGCACTGCTGCTTGCCGTCCTCACCGTGGGCTGTGACCTCGAAGTGCTCTATCTCGTCTACGGACCGGAGCTCGTCTCGGTCCCGGCCGGCTGGTTCCCGCTCGGCGCGAGCTGGCTCGGCCTCGTCGTGGGGTGCGCCTGGGCCGGGGTGCTCGCGGCGGGCGTCTTCCGGTCCACGTCCGCCGGGCTCGCGGCCGTGGTCGCCGTCCCCCTCGTCGTCGTACCCCTGGTGCAGAAGGCGCTGGAGGGGGCGACCGTGCGGAGCGCGGTCGGGTTTCCGGTGCGGCTGCGTGAACTCCTGCTGGTGCAGTGGCCGTTCGGGGGAGGGCGGTATCTGGAGGCCGTGGCCCGGGCGATCTCCCAACCCGTGGGAGGGGCGCTGCTGTTGTCGCTGACGGCACTGCTGGGGGCCTACGTGTTCACCAACCTCCGCGCCCGGGTCAGGTGATGATCGTCCTCATCCTTTCGTGCTCACTGTCCGTGCCCTTCCGTTGGTGCAATGCGCACAACTCCTCGTAGAACGCCCATTTCTTTCCGATAAGGCGTCAATTGCGACGGGGTGAGCGATCACCCTTTCGTGTGCTTTTCACCAAAGACCTCAAGGGAGTTGGAAACGCAGCCGACAAAGGATGCGTGAGTACCCTTGCGCACACCATGATGACCGCCGCCCGCTCCGCCGACTCCGGCCTCGCAGGACCGGGCGAACTCGACCGCTACCCCTACGCCGAACCCGCGAGCGTCGACCGCGTGGGCCTCCCCGCCTGGGACGGCGCGGACCCCGAACTGGGCCGCGTGGGCCGCCGCGCCGCCGGGAGCCGCGGACGCGGACTGCACGGCCAACTCGTCCAGCAGCTAGGCCAGATGATCGTCTCCGGCGACCTCGGCGCGGACCGCCCCCTCGTCCCCGAGGAGATCGGCCAGCGCTTCGAGGTCTCCCGCACCGTCGTCCGTGAATCCCTGCGTGTCCTGGAGGCCAAGGGCCTGGTCAGCGCACGCCCGAACGTCGGCACGCGCGTCCGGCCGGTCAGCGACTGGAACCTGCTCGACCCCGACATCATCGAATGGCGGGCCTTCGGTCCGCAGCGCGACAACCAGCGGCGCGAGCTCAGCGAGCTGCGGTGGACGATCGAGCCGCTGGCCGCCCGTCTCGCCGCCGGCCACGGGCGCGACGACGTGCAGCAGCGCCTCGCCGACATGGTCGAGCTCATGGGCCACGCCATGGCCCAGGGCGACCCGCTGACCTTCTCGCGCGCCGACGCCGAGTTCCACTCGCTGCTCATCCAGCTCGCGGGCAACCGGATGCTGGAGCACCTCTCCGGGATCGTCTCCTCCGCCCTCCAGGTCTCCGGCGGCCCGGCCACCGGATGTGACCGGCCGACCGAGTCGACCCTCACGCACCACGCCCGGATCGTCGACGCCCTCGCGGCGGGCGACGGAGGGGCCGCCGAGGCGGCCATGCGGCAGCTGCTCACCGTCCACCCCGAGGTGGAGCGTGTGGTGCCGGCGCCGCGCGAGCACTGAGGGCGCGCCGCGAGCGGTACGAGGCCGGTGCGGCCGGGGCGCCGACCCTTCGGCGGCGTCACTCGGCCGGCGGACCCGTGCCGCCGGGCCCCAGCGAATCCTCCCAGGGGTTCGGCGGGGCCCGGCGGCGCGAGCGAGGCGCGATGCCTCCAGGACCGCGCGCCACCAGGGCTGTCCCGGACGTCGGAACGCGTGCATCACCCGGCGATCGACCGGCGATCCACCGACGATCGACCAGCGATCACCCGACGATCGCCCGGCGCATAGCCGGACCAGCCGCCGGGCCAGCCGCCGGGTGAATCGCCGGTGAATCGTCGGACCGGTCCCCTCCACGGGGGTCGACAGGCGCCGGGTGATCGGCGAGAGTGGCGAGGTCCACCGGGACGGCGGGTTCGACCGGAACGGTGCGGTCGATCGGAGCGGCGGGATCCGGCAGGTGTGCCGGGCCCGGCGAGAGTGCTCGGGCCGGGCGAGGCGCCGGGACCGGCCGCCCGGGGAACCGGCGCGCGAGCGCACCGAGGCGAAGGACACCGCCCGGCAGGGCATCCGGCGGCCGCCGCGAAGACGGCCCGCCGGACCTGGCCGGGACGATGATCCGGAACACGGAGTTCATTCGGGAAGCGTTCGGGTACCAGTCCTAACAGAACCGGTTGTGGCCTCGATCGATCGCCTCTGCCAGTGTCTGACCGCTTTTGCGCGCTTACGGGGTGTGACTCGGGCCACGCAGATTGGGCGTAACGCTCGTGGGAACAACGCGATGACCTAAGAGGCGACAGCCGCGGAGGGAATACGGACGCCGTTCATGGCGCTGTGCATCTCCCCGGCCCCCGCCCGCACCGTCGGCCCACTCCCAAGCCGGTGGTCGGCTCCGGTCCGTAGTGGACGGGGCCGGAAGCCGTTTTCCAACGTTCCGAGAGGTTGTTCGTGTCGGCCAGCACATCCCGTACGCTCCCGCCGGAGATCGCCGAGTCCGTCTCTGTCATGGCGCTCATTGAGCGGGGAAAGGCTGAGGGGCAGATCGCCGGCGACGATGTGCGTCGGGCCTTCGAAGCTGACCAGATTCCGGCCACTCAGTGGAAGAACGTACTGCGCAGCCTCAACCAGATCCTCGAGGAAGAGGGTGTGACGCTGATGGTCAGTGCCGCGGAGCCCAAGCGCACCCGAAAGAGCGTCGCAGCGAAGAGTCCGGCCAAGCGCACCGCCACCAAGACGGTCGCGGCGAAGACGGTGACCACCAAGAAGGCCACTGCCGCAGCCGCCCCCGCGGAGCCCGTGGCCGACCCCTCCGGCGAGGACGTCGCACCCGCCAGGAAGGCCGCCGCCAAGAAGGCGGTCGCCAAGAAGGCGGCCCCCGCCAAGAAGACCGTAGCCGCCAAGAAGACGGCGGCGAAGAAGACCACCGCCAAGAAGGACGACGCCGAGCTCACCGAGGAAGAGGTCCTCGAGGAGGCACCCGGCGGCAAGCCCGGCGACGAGCCCGAGGGCACCGAGAACGCCGGTTTCGTGCTCTCCGACGAGGACGAGGACGACGCGCCCGCCCAGCAGGTCGCCGCCGCCGGTGCCACCGCCGACCCGGTCAAGGACTACCTCAAGCAGATCGGCAAGGTCCCCCTGCTCAACGCCGAGCAGGAGGTCGAGCTCGCCAAGCGCATCGAGGCCGGTCTGTTCGCCGAGGACAAGCTGGCCAACGCCGACAAGCTCGCCCCCAAGCTCAAGCGCGAGCTGGAGATCATCGCCGAGGACGGCCGCCGCGCCAAGAACCACCTCCTGGAGGCCAACCTCCGTCTGGTGGTCTCCCTGGCCAAGCGCTACACCGGCCGCGGCATGCTCTTCCTGGACCTGATCCAGGAGGGCAACCTCGGTCTGATCCGCGCGGTCGAGAAGTTCGACTACACCAAGGGCTACAAGTTCTCCACGTACGCCACCTGGTGGATCCGTCAGGCGATCACCCGCGCCATGGCCGACCAGGCCCGCACCATCCGTATCCCGGTGCACATGGTCGAGGTCATCAACAAGCTCGCGCGCGTGCAGCGCCAGATGCTCCAGGACCTGGGCCGCGAGCCCACCCCGGAGGAGCTGGCCAAGGAACTCGACATGACCCCCGAGAAGGTCATCGAGGTCCAGAAGTACGGCCGCGAGCCCATCTCGCTGCACACCCCGCTGGGCGAGGACGGCGACAGCGAGTTCGGTGACCTCATCGAGGACTCCGAGGCCGTCGTCCCGGCCGACGCGGTCAGCTTCACGCTCCTGCAGGAGCAACTGCACTCCGTCCTCGACACGCTCTCCGAGCGCGAGGCGGGCGTCGTCTCCATGCGCTTCGGTCTCACCGACGGTCAGCCGAAGACCCTCGACGAGATCGGCAAGGTGTACGGCGTCACGCGCGAGCGCATCCGCCAGATCGAGTCCAAGACGATGTCGAAGCTGCGGCACCCGTCCCGCTCGCAGGTGCTGCGCGACTACCTCGACTAGGGACGGCACGGCACCCGCCGACCCGTCGCTCCCGCAGGCCCGGTTCCCCCGAAGGAGCCGGGCCTTCGGCGTGTGTGCGGCTGCGGAAGCCGATCCGGTGGATCACTCTGGGTGTGCCATCCCTGTCCCGGAGTGAGGAGCGCGCATGCGTCGATCGTTCGCCCGACTGCTGGCCGTCGCGGCCACCACGGCCGTCATACCGCTGGCGTCACCGCCGCCGGCGACGGCCGAGGTCGTCATCGGCGGTCATCCGGTAGAGATCTCCCAGGCGCCGTGGACGGTGGCCCTGGCCAGCCGTGACCGGTTCGGAGGTACGCGGGCAGGACAGTTCTGCGGCGGTGTCGTGATCGGCCGCTCGACCGTCCTGACGGCCGCCCACTGCCTCAGCGAGAGCGTGCTGGGAGGTCCTCCGGAGCGTGTCGGCGATCTGAGGGTCATCGCGGGCCGCGCCGAACTGCAGTCCGCCGAGGGCCAGGAGATCGCGGTGAGCGGCGCCTGGGTCGATCCGGCGTACGACCCCTACACGAACGCCGGGGACTTCGCGGTGGTGACGCTGGCCTCACCCCTGCCCGAGACCTCGGTCATCGGGCTGGCGGAGGCCGGCGACCCCGCCTACGGGCCCGGCACCCCGGCCGCGGTCTACGGCTGGGGGGACACCACCGGTGCCGGGGACTACGGCCGGAGTCTGCGGGCCGCGCCGGTGCAGGTGCTGGCCGACGAGGTCTGTGAGAGGGCCTACCCGGGCAGCGCGGACGGGCGGTTCCTGTCCGGGTCCATGGTGTGCGCCGGGGAGCAGGACGGCGGCCGGGACGCCTGCCAGGGGGACAGCGGAGGGCCGCTGGTCGCCCAGGGGAAGCTGATCGGCCTCGTCTCCTGGGGGAGCGGCTGCGGGCTCGCCGGGAGCCCGGGGGTCTACACCAGGGGCTCGTACATCGCCCGGGTGCTCACCGGAGGCCGCTGAGACGCGGCTCACGGCCCCGCGGCGGGCGGGTGCGGAACGAGAGCGGGCGGCCACCCCGTGGGTACGGGAGTGGCCGCCCGGTCACCGGCCTCGAGCCGGTGGCGGCTCGTCGTCAGGTGCGAAGCGTCAGCGCTCGTCCTCTTCTGCGGTCGCGGGAACGGCCGTGAGCCGCTCCGTCTCGTCCTGTATCTCCGCGGCGATCTTCTTGAGCTCCGGCTCGAACTTGCGGCCGTGGTGGGCGCAGAACAGCAGCTCTCCACCGCTCAGCAGGACGACGCGCAGGTAGGCCTGGGCGCCGCAGCGGTCGCATCGGTCAGCGGCCGTCAGCGGGGTCGCGGGGGTCAGAACAGTAGTCACGTCGCCTCTTCTCTAGCTCGACGAGCTGTCGTACCAGGGTCAACATCCAACCAGGCCGAAAACGTTCCCGCTCGCGGCTTTAACTCGAAAAAATCTTTCCGGGCCGGCTGTCTGCTGCCGGTTGGCGGCGAATGAGCCGTAGTGCGTGTCTTCGTGTCGTACGGGCTTCGCGCTGTCTGTCGGTGGTTCTGGTGGTCGTTCTTTCGGCTGTACGGTCCTCCCGGCTGGGTTGCCGGTTGTTCAAGAGGACGTGCCCGGAGCCTAAATGGTTCATGCCTCGAAGGGAACGTGATATGTACTTCACCCCATCGAGGGATCGAACGTGTATGCGAGTCTGGACTACCCTGAGTTTCGCCACGAGGGTGGCGTTACAGCGGCTCTACCAGGGCTCGGTACCCTCGAACCGGCAACAGAGCCCGGCCCCTTACCCAAAAGGGCCTCACCTGAAATTCAGCGAGGAGCGAACCGCGTGACCGCCGATACGTCCGTGCCGTCCACAGCGCTGCTGACCGGAGCAGACCGGGACGGTTCCAACTACACCGCGCGGCACCTGCTCGTCCTCGAGGGGCTCGAGGCCGTGCGGAAGCGCCCCGGCATGTACATCGGCTCGACCGACAGTCGAGGCCTGATGCACTGCCTGTGGGAGATCATCGACAACTCCGTGGACGAGGCCCTCGGGGGCTACTGCGACCACATCGAGGTGATCCTCCACGACGACGCCTCGGTCGAGGTGCGGGACAACGGCCGGGGCATCCCGGTCGACGTCGAGCCCAAGACCGGCCTGTCCGGTGTCGAGGTCGTGATGACCAAGCTGCATGCCGGCGGCAAGTTCGGCGGCGGCTCGTACGCCGCATCCGGCGGTCTGCACGGTGTGGGCGCCTCGGTGGTGAACGCGCTCTCCGCCCGCCTGGACGTGGAGGTGGACCGCAACGGCAGCACCCACGCCATCAGCTTCCGGCGCGGCGTGCCCGGCGCCTTCGCGGGCACCGGGCCGGACGCCAAGTTCGAGACCGGCGGGCTGCGCAAGGGCAAGCGGATCCCCAAGACGCGCACCGGCACGCGCGTGCGCTACTGGGCCGACCGCCAGATCTTCCTCAAGGACGCCAAGCTCTCCCTGGAGCACCTCCACCAGCGCGCCCGGCAGACCGCCTTCCTCGTCCCCGGACTGACGATCGTCGTCCGGGACGAGTTCGGCCTCGGCGAGGGCGGCAGCAAGGGTGAGGAGTCGTTCCGCTTCGACGGCGGCATCAGCGAGTTCTGCGAGTACCTGGCGTCCGACAAGCCCGTCTGCGACGTCCTCCGCTTCTCCGGGCAGGGCACCTTCAGGGAGACCGTGCCGGTCCTCGACGAGCACGGTCAGATGACCCCCACCCAGGTCACCCGCGAACTGGGCGTGGACGTCGCCATGCGCTGGGGCACCGGGTACGACACGACCCTCAAGTCGTTCGTGAACATCATCGCCACCCCCAAGGGCGGCACCCATGTGGCGGGCTTCGAGCAGGCCGTGGCCTCCACCATGAACGAGGTGCTGCGCGCCAAGAAGCTGCTGCGCGTCGCCGAGGACGACATCGTCAAGGACGACGCCCTCGAAGGTCTCACGGCCGTCGTCACCGTGCGTCTCGCCGAACCTCAGTTCGAGGGGCAGACCAAGGAGGTCCTCGGTACCTCGGCGGCCCGCCGTATCGTCGCGCAGGTGATCGCCAAGGAGCTCAAGGCGTTCCTGACCTCGGCCAAGCGTGACGCCGCCGCGCAGGCGCGGGTCGTCATGGAGAAGGCGGTCGCCGCCGCGCGGACCCGGATCGCCGCACGACAGCACAAGGACGCGCAGCGGCGGAAGACTGCGCTGGAGTCCTCGTCGCTGCCCGCCAAGCTCGCCGACTGCCGCAGCGACGACGTGGAGCGCAGCGAGCTGTTCATCGTCGAGGGCGACTCGGCGCTCGGTACGGCCAAGCTCGCGCGGAACTCCGAGTTCCAGGCGCTGCTGCCGATCCGCGGCAAGATCCTGAACGTCCAGAAGTCGTCCGTGACCGACATGCTCAAGAACGCCGAGTGCGGCGCGATCATCCAGGTCATAGGGGCAGGGTCCGGACGTACGTTCGATATCGACGCGGCGCGCTATGGCAAGATCATCATGATGACCGACGCCGATGTGGACGGCTCGCACATCCGCTGCCTGCTGCTCACCCTCTTCCAGCGGTACATGCGGCCGATGGTCGAGGCGGGGCGGGTCTTCGCGGCCGTGCCGCCGCTGCACCGGATCGAGCTGGTCCAGCCGAAGAAGGGGCAGGACAAGTACGTCTACACGTACTCGGACCGCGAGCTGCGCGACCGGCTGCTGGAGTTCCAGAACAAGGGCGTCCGGTACAAGGACTCCATCCAGCGCTACAAGGGCCTCGGCGAGATGGACGCGGACCAGCTGGCGGAGACGACCATGGATCCGCGTCACCGGACGCTGCGGCGGATCAACCTGTCGGATCTGGAGGCCGCTGAGCAGGTGTTCGACCTGCTGATGGGCAACGACGTCGCCCCGCGCAAGGAGTTCATCTCCAGCTCGGCGGCCACGCTGGACCGGTCGCGGATCGACGCCTAGCCGCGGCGCAGGGCTTCGTCGGAGGGCGTCCGGGCCGGTCCCGGACGCCCTCCCTCGCGTGAGGGCCGGGGCATTCCGCAGGCGCGTCGCCCCTCCCGGCTGCCACGGGTGCGGAGGCCCTTCCCGGGTGGGGGAGGCTGGCCGGTGTTTCACCTGATGGGGTGAACAATCGCGCAGAGGCACGCCGGGGGTCTTTCCGCTCTGTCCATGCTTGGGCATGCAGTCAAGCACCGGCCGTCCCCGCCGACGCGAGGGTGGTTCTGAGAACCCGGTTGAGCAGCACGAGGGACACGGCCTCGCCGACGAGGACGTGCGGTTCGACGATCCCTGGTACGACGCGCTGGCCTCCGGCTGGGGCGAGCTGGACGGCACGGACGGGCCCGCCCCGGCCGCCGCCGAGGCGAGCGGCAGCGGGGGCGGGGGAGCGGCGGAGGTCTACCTGGAGGTCCAGCGGAGCGCGGCCTTCCAGGAGGTGCGCAGCCGCTACCGCAGGTTCGTGATCCCCGGCGTCGCCCTCTTCTTCGGCTGGTACGTGGCGTACGTGGTGACGGCGACCACGGCACCGGGCCTGATGGCCCGGCCGGTGGCGGGCTCGGTGAACGTGGCGATGCTGGCGGGGCTCGGACAGTTCCTCACGACGTTCCTGTTCACCTGGGCGTACGCGCGGCACGCCAGGCTGCGCCGGGACCGGGCGGCGCTCGATCTGCGCTGGGACACCCAGGAGTTGACGCGCGGCCTCCGAGGGGGCGTCCGATGACCACCGACCACCAGATGCTGGCGCTGCTGCTGTTCAGCCTGTTCGTGGCGGTCACGTTGGGCATCACCACCTGGGTCAGCCGTCACCGGCACGGCTCGGCGGAGGAGTTCTACGCCGGGGGGCGGTTGTTCTCCCCCATGGAGAATGGTTTTGCCATCGCGGGCGACTACATGTCCGCCGCGTCCTTCCTCGGTATCTCGGGGCTCATCGCCCTCTTCGGGTACGACGGGCTGCTCTACTCGGTGGGCTTCCTGGTCGCCTGGCTCGTGGTGCTGTTCCTGGTGGCCGAACTGGTGCGCAACTGCGGGCGGTTCACGCTCGCCGACGTGGTCGCGGCCCGGATGAGCGAGCGGCCGGTGCGGATCGCCGCGGGAACCTCCTCGGTGACCGTGTCCGTTCTGTACCTGGTGGCGCAGATGGTGGGAGCGGGCACCCTCGTCGCGCTGCTGCTGGGGGGAGAGAGCGGGGCGGCACAGGCCTGGACGGTCATCGGGGTGGGCGCGCTGATGGTCGTCTACGTGTCGCTGGGAGGGATGCGGGCCACCACCTGGATCCAGATCGTGAAAGCCGTCCTGCTCATGGGCGGGGCGGTCGCGCTGACCGTGCTCGTCCTGGTGCGGTTCCACGGCGACTTCGACCAGTTGCTGCGGACGGCCGCCGAGCGCAGCGGACACGGCGACGCGTTCCTCGCCCCCGGGCTGAAGTACGGCGGTGACTGGGTCGCGCGCTTCGACTTCATCAGCCTCGGACTCGCGCTGGTGCTGGGCACGGCCGGCCTGCCGCACATCCTGTCGCGCTTCTACACGGTGCCCACCGCACGGGCCGCGCGCCGCTCGGTGGTCTGGTCGATCGGCCTCATCGGCGGCTTCTATCTGATGACGATCGTGCTCGGCTTCGGCGCGGCGGCCGTGGTCGGCCCGGAGGCCGTACGCAGCTCCAACGCGGCCGGCAACACGGCGGTGCCGTTGCTCGCCCTCGATCTGGGCGGTGGCACGAACTCCACCGGTGGCACGGTCCTGTTCGCGATCGTCGCCGCCATCGCCTTCGCCACGATCCTCGCGGTCGTCGCCGGCATCACCCTCGCGTCGTCGGCGTCCGTCGCCCACGACCTGTACGCCTCGCTGCGGCGCAGACGTTCGAAGCCGCGCAGCGAGGTCGCCGTGGCCCGGACGGCCGCCGTCGGAGTCGGCATGGTCGCCATCGTGCTGGGGCTGCTGGCCAAGGATCTCAACGTGGCCTTCCTCGTGGGCCTCGCCTTCGCGGTGGCCGCCTCCGCCAACCTGCCCGTGCTGCTCTACTCGCTGTTCTGGCGCGGCTTCACCACACGCGGCGCGGTGTGGTCCGTGTACGGCGGGCTGGTCCCCTCCCTGGTCCTCGTGCTGCTGTCGCCGGTCGTGTCGGGCAGCGCCGACTCGCTCTTCCCCGGCCTCGACTTCCAGGTCTTCCCCCTGCAGAACCCCGGCCTGGTCTCCATCCCGCTGGGCTTCCTCGCGGGCTGGCTCGGCACGGTCCTGTCGGCCGAGCCGCCGGACGAGGCCAAGCACGCCGAGACGGAGGTGCGTTCGCTGACGGGCGCCGGGGCGGTGTGAGCGGTGGGCGGGTCTCCCGGCGGTTCGCGGGTGCTCAGGGGCGGGTCGCCCACTCGTACCGGTGTTCCGGGCGGCCGGCGTCCCCGTACTTGAGGGTCAGCCGGGCCCGTCCCGTGCGTTCCAGGAGCTTCAGATAGCGCTGGGCGGTCTGACGGCTCAGTCCGGTCCGCTCGGCGATCTCCTGGGCCGACAGCGGCCCCTCGGCGGTCATCAGGGCGCGGCGCACCAGCTCGGTGGTGGTGGCCGAGTGGCCCTTGGGCAGGTCCGGCTCGCCGCCCGCCGAGAGCGCGCCGAAGATCCGGTCCACCTCGGCCTGTTCGGCCTCACCGCCGCCGTCCAGGGTGCGCCGCAGCTCCGCGTACGCCTCCAGCTTGGCCCGCAGCCCGGCGAACGCGAACGGTTTCACCAGGTACTGGAGCGCGCCCTGACGCATCGCGGCCTGCACGGTCGAGACGTCGCGGGCGGCCGTCACCATGATCACGTCGCACTGGTGGCCCCGGCGCCGCATCTCCTGGACCACCACGAGCCCCGTATCGTCCGGCAGATAGTGGTCCAGCAGGACCAGGTCGACGTGCGGCAGCGCCTCCAGGCGGTGCAGCGCCTCGGCCGCGCTGTGGGCCACACCGGCGACGTGGAAACCGGCGACCTTCTCCACGTAGGCGGCGTTGACGCGGGCGACCCTGGTGTCGTCGTCCACGATCAGGACCTCGATCATCGCGGCTCCTTGTCGGCTGTGCCGGCGGCTTCGGGCTCCCGCGCGGAGGCCGGCCGCCCGTCGTGGCCGGCGCCCGGCCCGTCCTGCCGCGCCGGTCCGTCCTCGGGTGCCCGAGGGGCGGGCGCCGCCGAGGGCGCCGGTGTCACCAGGCCGTGCTCCGCGAGCGCGTCGGGCAGGACGACGGTGAACTCCGCGCCGCCGCCCGCCGCCTCCGTGACCCGGGCGCTGCCTCCCTGCCGCTCGGCGAGCCGGCGCACCAGGGAGAGCCCGATGCCACGCTCGCGATGGGCGGGCGGAGTCTTGGTGGACCACCCCTCGGTGAAGATCAACTCTCGCTTGTCGGGAGGCACTCCGGGTCCTGTGTCGCGGACACGGAGGACCGCCGTGCGCCCCTCGGTCCGCAGATCGACCTCCACGCGCGCGTGCGGAGTGCCCGCGACCGCGTCCAAGGCGTTGTCGACGAGGTTGCCGACGACGGTGACCAGCCCCCGCGGGTCTATCAGCCGGTCCGGCAGCATCGTGCCGTCCGCGATCGACAGGGCGACCCCTCGTTCGGCGGCGACGGTGGCCTTGCCCACCAGCACCGCGGCGAGCAGCGGATCGTGGATCTTCTCGGTGACCTGTTCGGCGGTGGCCCGGTGCTCGCCGACGACCTCGCCGACGAACTCCACGGCCTCGTCGTACATCTCCAGTTCGAGCAGGCCGAGGAGGGTGTGCATCCGGTTGGCGTGCTCGTGGTCCTGGGCGCGCAGGGCGTCCGTCAGGCCGCGTGTGGAGTCCAGTTCGCGCCCCAGCTGCTCCAACTCGGTGCGGTCGCGCAGGGTGGCGACGGCGCCCCCGTCGTCGGTGGGCATACGGTTGGCGACCAGCACCCGCTGTCCGCGCACGGTCAGCAGATCGGTGCCGGTGACCCGTCCCGCCAGCACGTCCGTCGTACGGCCGGGGCCGAGCGCGTCGTCGAGCGAGCTGCCGACCGCCTCGTCGCCTATCCCGAGCAGCCGTCGCGCCTCGTCGTTCAGGAGGCGCACGCGCCCGGCGCGGTCCAGCGCGACCACGCCCTCCCGGATGCCGTGCAGCATCGCCTCGCGCTCCGCGAGCAGCCCCGCGATATCGGAGAAGGCCAGGTCACGGGTCTGACGGTGGACCCGCCGGGAGATCAGATACGCGGCCAGCGCCCCGACCGCCATCGCGCCGCCGGCGTACGCCAGGAGCCCGGGGATCGCGTGGAACAGCCGGTCGCGCACGCTGTCGTACTCGATGCCGACCGAGACGGCGCCCACGATCCTTCCGTCGGCGTCCCGCAGCGGCACCTTGCCCCGGGCGGAGCGCCCCAGGGTGCCCGAGTCGATCTCCATGACCTCTTTCCCGGCCAGGGCGCGGCGCGGGTCGGTCGAGACGAGCCCGCCGATCTCCGTCGGGTCGGGATGCGACCAGCGCACGCCGCGCCGGTCCAGCACGACCACGTACTCGGCTCCGCTGGCCTTCCTGATCCGCTCGGCCTCGACCTGCACGGGGCCGGTCACGGACGGCCGTGTCGACACCAGGTCCCGCGCCATCTGCGGCTGGGCCGCCGTGGTCTGCGCGATCGCGAGGGCGCGGCGCATTGCCTGGTCGTCCAACTGCTGGCTGAGCGGCGCCAGGAACAGCCCGGTCGCGAGGACGGCGACACCGGCGGCGATCGCGACCTGCATCAGCAGGACCTGCGAGAACACCCGCCGCGGCATGCCGAACCGCAGGCGGCGCGCGAGGGGAGCGGGACTCATACCCATGACCGTACGTGGACGGAGTGGGCCGGTCGTAGTGGGGTGTGGCGCGGATCTCAGTACCGGCGCGTTCGTACGGCGGCCCCCGGCAGGCAGCGGCCTCGCGCCGGACCGCTAGTGGCCGACCGCCGCGGGCGACAGTTCCCGTACGGCCAGGACGTCCATCCTCGCCGGGGAGCCCAGCGGGGAGCCGCAGCTCTCCGGGCGGGGCGGCCGGGCGGGGCCGTGGGAGACGGCGACGGTCCAGCGGCGGCCGTCGGCGTGGGCGACGGTCACGTCCCAGTGGGGTGCCGTGCCGTCCGTGCGGAGGACGGTGAGCGCGTCGGCAGCGTCCTCGCCGGTCTCGGTGCGCACCGCCAGTTCGGCCGCCTGGCCGGGGCGCTCCCAGGCGGAGCCGCCACGGCATCCGTCGGTGACCACACGGCCGTCCCGTACGCCTTGGAGGACCTCCTTGACGTGGTGGGCCTCCGCGCGGCCGTACACGTATCCGAAGGGGAGCACGAGCACGGTGGGGGAGAAGCGGTGACCACCCAGATGGGTGACTTCCCAGGTGCCCTCGACCCCCGAGGCGGCCAGTTCGGCGGCGAGCGGCCGGCCGAGGAGGGCGCAGCAGCGGTCGCGCTTGCCGTTGGTGCAGACGAGCGCGAGCGGGTCGCCGGTGTGCGGCCGGCCCCGCAGGACCGTCCCGAAGGACCGGTGGTCACCCCGCCCGAGGGCGGCGAGATCGAGGCCGAGCAGCTCACGGGGGTCGGACGTCGTGGCGCTGTGCAGCCAGACGTTGCCGGGGACGGTGTGGGCCACGTACACGCGGCGCTCGTGGACCTCGCGGCGGTCGGCGTGGCGGCCGGGACGCCGGATGAGGGCCACGCGTACGCCGGTGCCCTCGGCCGCGGCTTCGAGGGCGCGGCCGAGCACGGGGTCGAGGTGGCTGGAGGTGAGCGCGTTGACGCCCCAGGGGCCGGACTGTTCCAGCAGCAGCCATGTCCTCGCCGTGGCGGCGGTCCCGGCGAGAGGCTCGCCGAGAAGTCGGGACGCGGATGTGCACGTACTCACAGAGGTGAGCCTAACCTGACTTGCGTCCGCGTGGCGCGTGAGTGGCCCGAAGGAGTGTCGGCGAGGGTGCCGCGAGGGGGCTGTGCGAGAGGAACGGCGGCGCGAGGGGCCCGCGCTGTAGTGCAGGCGAGCCCCTGTTTCAGGATCAGGCGTCGGGGATGTCCGACTTTGCCCGGATGAGAGTGTCGCGGCTGATGACCACGATCCTCTCGTAGTCAGCGCGCGAGGCGTCGGCAGGAAGCTCGGGGTCGAGTTTCTCTGTCCGGTCGGTCCCGATCACTGCGAAGTTGCCATCCTGCAGTTCGAAGATGTCTGGGCATGTCTGCCCCGCGGCACTGCCCCTCTCCCGAGGGGAGGCACCGATGCGGCGCACGATTTTCAACGGGTTCGATCCTTGGGTCATGAGTAGTGACAGCGATGTTGAGCGGGCCAAACTTAGCCTCATGCGGCCGGTTGATGCGCCCGCGTCCCAGGGGTGCGGGCGTGAAGGCGGGGACGGGGGTCGCGCCGTGGGGAGCGAGCGCCGTGGGGGGTGAGCGGCACGGGCGTGGGTGTCGCGGGGGACGAGGGCCTGACGGTGAGCATCCCTGGAACGGGGGCTCATTCCGCGGGCGGCTCGCCCACGACCCACCACTCGTCCGTGTTGGCCTCCTCCAGGTCGCTGATCAGGGCGTCGACCATCCTGCCGATCTCCGACTCCTCCGACCCCTCCTTCAGGCTCGACCGGTGATGACGCGTGGCGGCCCAGTAGTCGCGCATGAGGGCGCTCTGAAAGATGCCGCGCAGATGTCCGTACAGCTCCGCCCGGCTGAAGACGCCCACCCGGTAGCCCTGGAGGACGTGGGTGTAGAGGAGGTTGGCGAAGAGGTACTGCCGCTGTCTGTCGGTGGACAGCTCCTCCTCGTAGGCGTTCAGGACGGGCAGCAGCGTCGGGTCCGCGGCCGCCTTCATGACCAGGTCGACGTTGTGGCGCTGGTAGGCGATCAGGGCGGCGTGCCGCTGGGCCTCCCGCTCCAGCCGCTCCAGCCGGTCCAGACGGCGGAGCACCGCGCGGACGCGCCGCTCCACGGCGAGCGCGCCCAGCGCTCCCACCGCGAGGACGAGGCCCGCTGCTGCGGCGGGGCCGAGTCCGCGCGCCCCAGGATTCTGTGTGGTCATGTCAACCCCCGGTTCAGGCGGCCGTCCGTCGGTCGTCGGTGCGGGGCGACGGGATGGGACCGGCGAGCGCTGGGCGGCGCCTGCCGCCTCCCAGTGTCGCCGAGCGGCAGTGGTCGACCGGGAGGCGGAGAAGAGGCGCACGGAGGGATGTGCGGGTCGCGCGGACCGGCGCCATGCCCAACGTGTGCCCCTCGGGCGCCGCTGACAGGCGCGCACTCCACAGGGCGTTCGGCCCCCACTCGTATCCTGGGGCGGCCTGCAAGGAGGCACGGGAGCTGGGCTGTTCCGGTGGGAACCGGTCCTTGAGCCCGCCCCGTACGGCGGCCGGCCGCGAGCCGCCGCACGCAACGACGGGAGAGAGGGCGCGCGTTGAGCCAGTCGTCGAGCCAGGGGTCGCACACGCGACCGGAGCCGGAGCCCGGAACGCGCCCTGAGCCCGCGCCCGGGGCCGAGTCGGCATCCGGGCTGGAGTCGGCATCCGGGCTTGAGCCCGTGCCAGGACGCGGACCGGGACCTGTCCCGAGCCCGGAACCTGTCCCGAGCCCGGAACATGTCCCGACCGCGGGACCGGCGGAAGGTGTGAGCCCGCACGGTTCGCGTGGCCCGGACGACCTGAAGGGCCCGGACGACCTGAAGGGCCTGGACGGCCTGGACGAACGGCACGGCTCGCAGAGTCCGCCGCAGATCCCCGTCGTCGTCCTCGCCGGATTCCTCGGCTCCGGGAAGACCACGCTGCTCAACCACCTCCTCCACCGCAGCGGCGGTAGCCGCATCGGTGCCGTCGTCAACGACTTCGGGGCGATCGAGATCGACGCGATGGCCGTCGCCGGCGCGCTCGGGGACTCCACCGTGTCGCTCGGCAACGGATGCCTGTGCTGTGCCGTCGACGTCGCCGAACTGGACGAGTACCTGGAACGGCTGGCCGCTCCCGCCGCCGGGATCGACGTCATCGTCATCGAGGCGAGCGGGCTCGCCGAGCCGCAGGAGCTCGTGCGGATGGTGCTCGCCAGCGAGAACCGCCGGGTGGTGTACGGCGGGCTCGTCGAGGTCGTGGACGCGGCCGAGTTCCTGGAGACCCGGCAGCGGCATCCCGAGATCGACCGGCACCTCGCCCTCGCCGACCTGGTCGTCGTCAACAAGCTCGACCGGGCCGAGGAAGGGGAGCGGATCCTTTCGCTCGTCCGCTCCCTCGCCGACCGCGCCGCCGTGGTGCCCGCCACCTACGGGCGCGTGGACCCCGAGTTCCTGTTCGACTGCCGGCCCTCCGAGGAGCGCCTCGGCCAGCTCTCCTTCGACGACCTGCACCGGCACGACCTCGACGACCACGAGGATCACGACGGGCACGACGACCAGGGCGGGCACGCCGGGGACGATGCCCAGGGCGGGCACGCCGGGCATCTGCACACCGGCTACGACAGCGTCTCCTTCGTCTCCGACGCGCCGCTCGACCCCCGCCGGCTCATGGAGTTCCTGGACGGGCGTGCCGAAGGGCTCTACCGGATCAAGGGGTACGTCGACCTCGGTCCGTACGACCCGCGCAACCGCTACGGCGTGCACGCCGTCGGACGGTTCCTGCGGTTCTACCCCGAGCCCTGGCCCGGCGACGAAAGGCTCACGCAGCTCGTGCTCATCGGCGCCGGCATCGACGCCCCCGCCCTGCACAAGGAGTTGGAGGCGTGCCGGAGGGACGACGACGCCCCGCACGCCGACGAGCACGGCATGTGGGGCGTCCTGCGCTACGTCCAGGAGGCCGGGGCCGAAGACCCCGAGACCTCCTACGACGACCTGTGAGGCCCGGCGCTCACACCGGCCCCGCCACCGACGCCACCGTCTTGCCCAGGGACACGCCCGAGCCGTCGCGGCGCGGGTCCATCTCCGGGAGGTCGGCCGGGGTGCCGTTCTTCTGGGCGGCGCGGGCCGGGGCCGGTCCCGCCCAGGCGACGGAGAGGCAGTCCTCGCCCTTGAGGAACCGCTGGCAGCGGACGCCGCCCGTGGCACGGCCCTTGCGGGGGTACTGGTCGAACGGGGTGAGCTTGGCGGTGGTCTGGACGGAGTCGTCGAGGGTGCCGCGGGAGCCCGCCACCGTGAAGACGACCGCGTCGACGGCCGGGTCGACGGCGGTGAAGGAGATGACCTTCGCGCCCTCGGTGAGCTTGATGCCGGCCATACCGCCGGCCGGGCGGCCCTGCGGGCGGACCTGTGCGGCCTGGTAGCGCAGTAGCTGGGCGTCGTCCGTGATGAAGATCAGGTCCTCCTCGCCCGTGCGCAGCTCGACGGCACCGACGATCCGGTCGCCCTCCTTGAGCGTGATGACCTCCAGCTCCTCCTTGTTGGACGGGTAGTCGGGGACCACGCGCTTGACGACACCCTGCTCGGTGCCGATGGCCAGCCCGGGCGAGGACTCGTCGAGCGTCATCAGACAGACGACCGTCTCGCCGTCCTGGAGGGTGAGGAACTCCGCGAGCGGGGCGCCGCCCGACAGGTTGGGGGCCGCCGAGGTGTCCGGCAGCTGCGGCAGATCGACCACGTTCAGGCGCAGCAGGCGGCCGGTGGAGGTCACCGCGCCCACCTCGCCCCGGGCCGTCGCCGGGACCGCCGAGACGATGACGTCGTGCTTGGTGCGCCTGCCGTCCTCGTCCGCCGCGAAGGGCTCGGCGCTCGCCGTACGGGCCAGCAGCCCCGTCGACGACAGCAGGACCCGGCACGGGTCGTCCGCCACCTGCAGCGGGACCGCGGCCACCTGGGTGCCCGAGGACTCCAGCAGCACGGTGCGGCGCTCGGTGCCGAACTTCTTCGCCACGGCGGCGAGTTCACCGGAGACCAGCTTGCGCAGCTCCGCGTCCGACTCCAGGATGCGGGTCAGCTCGGCGATCTCGGTGTTGAGCTTCTCCTTCTCGGACTCCAGCTCGATGCGGTCGAACCGGGTCAGGCGGCGCAGCGGGGTGTCGAGGATGTACTGCGTCTGGATGTCCGACAGGGCGAAGCGCTCGATCAGGCGCTCCTTGGCCTGGGCGGAGTTGTCGCTGGAGCGGATCAGCCGGATGACCTCGTCGATGTCCACCAGCGCGGTGAGCAGACCCTCGACCAGGTGGAGCCGGTCGCGCTTCTTGCCGCGGCGGAACTCCGAACGGCGCCGGACGACCTCGAAGCGGTGGTCGAGGTAGACCTCCAGCAGCTCCTTCAGGCCGAGGGTGAGGGGCTGGCCGTCGACCAGGGCCACGTTGTTGATGCCGAAGGACTCCTCCATCGGCGTCAGCTTGTAGAGCTGCTCCAGGACGGCCTCCGGCACGAAGCCGTTCTTGATCTCGATGACCAGGCGCAGGCCGTGGGCGCGGTCGGTGAGGTCCTTGACGTCGGCGATGCCCTGCAGCTTCTTCGCGCCGACCAGGTCCTTGATCTTGGCGATCACCTTCTCCGGGCCGACGGTGAACGGCAGTTCGGTGACGATCAGGCCCTTGCGGCGGGCCGTCACGTTGTCCACCGTCACCGTGGCGCGGATCTTGAAGGTGCCGCGGCCCGTCGCGTACGCGTCCTTGATGCCGGAGAGGCCGACGATCCGGCCGCCGGTGGGCAGGTCGGGGCCGGGGACGTGCTTCATCAGCGTGTCGAGGTCGGCGTTCGGGTACCGGATGAGGTGGCGGGCGGCCGCGATGACCTCGCCCAGGTTGTGCGGCGGCATGTTGGTGGCCATACCGACGGCGATGCCGGACGCGCCGTTGACCAGCAGGTTGGGGAAGGCGGCGGGCAGGGCCACCGGCTCCTGCTCCTGGCCGTCGTAGTTCGGGGAGAAGTCGACCGTGTTCTCCTCGATCGACTCCGTCATCAGGCTGGTCGCGTCGGCCATCCGGCACTCGGTGTACCGCATGGCGGCCGGCGGGTCGTCGTTGCCCAGCGAGCCGAAGTTGCCGTGGCCGTCGACCAGGGGGAGCCGCATGGAGAAGGGCTGCGCGAGGCGCACCAGGGCGTCGTAGATCGAGGAGTCGCCGTGCGGGTGCAGCTTGCCCATGACCTCGCCGACGACGCGGGCGCACTTCACATAGCCGCGGTCGGGGCGCAGGCCCATCTCGTTCATCTGGTAGACGATCCGGCGGTGCACCGGCTTCAGACCGTCACGGGCGTCGGGCAGGGCTCGGGAGTAGATGACCGAGTACGCGTACTCCAGGAAGGAGCCCTGCATCTCGTCGACGACGTCGATGTCGAGGATCCGCTCCTCGAACGCGTCGTCGGGCGGCGGGGTCTTCGTGCTGCGGCGGGCCATCGCTGCCGGCTCCTCTTTGTCTGGTCGCTCACCTACGGGGCGCTCACGTCTCCGGCTCACGCTCGGCGAGACGTGAACGGGAACTGACGCGCACCATTGTGGACTGCCGCACCGACAACCCCGACACGACCCGGCCCCGACCGCCGGGCGCGGCCTCGTGGGACCGCCACGTCAACAGCGTGCGCCGACCTTAACCACGGACCGCGGGCCGCAACCCCGGTCTCGCTCTCGGCGTACGGCGCCCGGGAACTTCTCCGGGGGTCCGCGCGCTTGCATACAGTGGCGGGACCGGCAGGAAACAGCGGTTTCCGCGACGATTTCCACGACGGACACGACCGCGGATCCCGCGCACACAGCACAGCGATCGAAGGGACGTATCGCCCATGGGTCACACGGCCACAGCCGAGGCCGGCTCCGAAGGCCTGACAGTGAGGGAGCACCGCCTGGACAACGGCCTGCGCGTGGTGCTCTCCGAGGACCACCTGACCCCCGTCGCCGCGGTGTGCCTCTGGTACGACGTCGGTTCGCGCCACGAGGTCGCGGGCCGCACGGGCCTCGCCCACCTCTTCGAGCACCTGATGTTCCAGGGCTCGGGCCAGGTGAAGGACAACGGCCACTTCGAGCTGGTCCAGGGCGCCGGCGGTTCGCTGAACGGCACCACCAGCTGGGAGCGCACCAACTACTTCGAGACCATGCCCACCCACCAGCTGGAGCTGGCGCTGTGGCTGGAGGCCGACCGCATGGGCAGCCTGCTGCTCGCGCTCGACCAGAAGAACCTGGACAACCAGCGGGCGGTCGTCCAGAACGAACGCCGCCAGCGGTACGACAACGTGCCCTACGGCACCGCCTTCGAGAAGATCTTCCGCCTGGCCTACCCCGAGGGCCACCCCTACCGGCACACCCCGATCGGCTCGATGGACGACCTGGAGGCCGCGAGCCTGGAGGACGCCCAGCAGTTCTTCCGGACCTACTACGCGCCCAACAACGCCGTCCTGTCGATCGTCGGCGACATCGACCCGGAGCAGACCCTCGCCTGGGTGGAGAAGTACTTCGGCTCGATCCCCGCGTACGACGGCAAGCCCGCGCCCCGTGACGGCGCGCTGCCCGACGTCATGGGCGAGCAGCTGCGCGAGGTGGTCGAGGAGAACGTGCCCGCGCGCGCGTTGATGGCCGCCTACCGGCTGCCGGAGGACGGCACCCGCGCGTGCGACGCCGCCGACCTGGCGCTGACCATCCTCGGCGGCGGCGAGTCCTCCCGCCTCTACAACCGGCTCGTGCGCCGCGACCGTACGGCCGTGACGGCCGGCTTCGGCCTGCTGCGGCTGGCCGGGGCGCCCTCCATGGCGTGGATGGACGTGAAGACCTCCGGCGACGTCGAGGTGCCGGTCATCGAGGCCGCCGTCGACGAGGAGCTGGCCCGGTTCGCCGCGGAGGGCCCCACGGCCGAGGAGATGGAGCGCGCCCAGGCCCAGTTGGAGCGCGAGTGGCTGGACCGGCTCGGCACGGTCGCGGGCCGCGCCGACGAACTGTGCCGCTACGCGGTCCTGTTCGGCGACCCGAAGCTCGCCCTCACCGCCGTCGACCGGGTCCTGGAGGTGACGGCCGACGAGGTCCAGGAGATCGCCAAGGCCCGCCTGCGGCCCGACAACCGGGCGGTGCTCGTGTACGAGCCCGTCGCCGGCGAGGAGGACGCCGAAGACGACGCCGAAGAGGCGGCCGCCGAGACGGAGGCCGTCGAGACCACCGACGAGAACGAGGAGTCGGCGAAGTGACCGAGCTCGCGAGCATGGAGTTCCACCCGCAGCCCCAGGCGGGCGACGCCCGCCCCTGGGCGTTCCCCGCGCCCGAGCGCGGCACTCTGCCCAACGGCCTGACCGTGCTGCACTGCCACCGCCCCGGCCAGCAGGTCGTCGCCGTCGAGGTCGTCCTCGACGCGCCCCTGGACGCGGAGCCGGCCGGCCTCGACGGCGTCGCCACCATCATGACCAGGGCGTTCTCCGAGGGCACCGACAAGCACACGGCCGAGGAGTTCGCGGCCGAGCTGGAGCGCTGCGGCGCCACCCTCGACTCGCACGCCGACCACGCGGGCGTACGCCTGTCCCTCGAAGTGCCCGTGTCGCGGCTGGAGAAGGCCCTGGGGCTGCTCGCGGACGCCCTGCGGGCTCCCGCGTTCGACGACGGCGAGATCGAGCGTCTGGTGGCCAACCGGCTCGACGAGATCCCGCACGAGACCGCCAACCCGGGCCGGCGGGCCGCCAAGGAGCTCTCCCGGCAGCTGTTCCCGGCCGAGTCCCGCATGTCGCGGCCCCGCCAGGGCACCGAGGAGACCGTGGAGGGCATCGACTCCGCGGCCGTACGCGCCTTCTACGAGCGGCACGTGCGCCCCGCGACGGCCACCGCCGTGGTCGTCGGCGACCTCACCGGGGTCGACCTCGGCACGCTGCTGGGGGACACCCTGGGCGCCTGGACCGGCTCCCCTGCCAAGCCCAGCGTCGTTCCGGCGGTGACCGCCGACGACACCGGGCGCGTGATCATCGTGGACCGCCCGGGCTCCGTGCAGACCCAGTTGCTCATCGGCCGGGTGGGCGCCGACCGGCACGACCGTGTGTGGCCGGCCCAGGTGCTCGGCACCTACTGCCTCGGCGGCACCCTCACCTCCCGGCTGGACCGCGTCCTGCGGGAGGAGAAGGGATACACCTACGGCGTGCGCGCGTTCGGCCAGGTGCTGCGCTCCGCCCCGGACGGCTCGGGCACGGCGATGCTCGCCATCAGCGGCTCCGTCGACACGCCCAACACCGGCCCGGCGCTGGACGATCTGTGGACGGTGCTGCGCACCCTGGCCGCCGAGGGGCTGACCGACGCCGAGCGCGATGTGGCCGTGCAGAACCTCGTCGGGGTCGCCCCCCTCAAGTTCGAGACGGCCGCGGCCGTGGCGGGCACGCTGGCCGACCAGGTCGAGCAGTACCTGCCGGACGACTACCAGTCGACGCTGTACCGCCAACTCGCCGCCACGGGCACGGTGGAGGCCACCGCGGCCGTCGTGAACGCCTTCCCGGTGGACCGCCTCGTGACGGTCCTCGTCGGGGACGCCGCGCAGATCGAGGAGCCGGTCAGGGCCCTCGGAATCGGCGAAGTCACCGTCGTACCCGCCGAGTAGGGAACCGGGGAGATACCGGACGGCAGGACACGCACGAGTGAGGCCCTGGTGACGGAAGAGTCACCAGGGCCCACTTTTGTCCGTTTGATGGCGGAGGTTGTGTGTCTGACCTGTGGCGTAGTTAACAAATCCTGTGATCCGTTTGTTATTTCGAAGACGGCCCACTTAGCGTCGGTCCGGCTGTTCGTCAGATGTTCGCCGCAGCCGCGGCACCGGACAGTCATCGCCGAGTCCCGAGGCGCGAGCCTGGGGAGCCGGGGACCCACCGAAGTCCCTGGGGTGAATCGGGTGCCCTTCGCGAGCCACGCGAAACGGGGGGCAGCCGTAGGAGACCTTCCTGCTCCGAACCCGTCAGCTAACCCGGTAGGCGAGAAGGAAGGAAAGGACCAGCCACTTCATGGCGTTCACCCGCGCCCCTGGCAAGCACCGCCGTCCCGGCCGTGTGTCGCGCACGACCACGAGGAACGTGGGCGTCGCCGCTCTCACCACCACCGGCGTCATCGGCACCCTGGCCGGCCCCGCGCTCGCCGCGGAGGAGCCCGCCGTCGAGCAGACCGGCCTGAACCAGGTCATCGTCCTCGGTGACACGGTCGCCGACCAGGTCGACGCACAGGCCGCCGCCCAGCAGCAGGCCGCCGAGGTCGCCGAGGTCAAGAAGAAGGCGCAGGAGGAGGCCCGCAAGGCCGCCGCCGAGAAGGCCGAGCAGGAGCGTGCCGCCGCCAAGGAGCGCGAGGAGATCAAGGCCCGCGCCGCCCGTGCGGCCGAGCGCGAGCGCCTCAACACCTACGTCTCGCCGATCACCGGCTCCTACATCTCCACCGGCTACAAGGCCGGCGGCGCCGTCTGGTCCTCCGGCAGCCACACCGGCGTCGACTTCCACGCCGCCACCGGCACGGCCGTCCTGGCGGTCGGCTCCGGCACCGTCGTGGAGGCGGGCTGGGGCGGCGCCTACGGCAACAACATCGTCATCCGCATGACCGACGGCACGTACACCCAGTACGGCCACCTGTCGTCCATCGGCGTCTCCGTCGGCCAGACGGTCACCCCCGGCCAGCAGATCGGCCTCTCCGGGGCGACCGGCAACGTCACCGGCCCGCACCTGCACTTCGAGGCCCGCACCACGGCCGAGTACGGCTCGGACATGGACCCCGTCTCCTACCTGCGCGCGCACGGTGTGAACGTCTGACACCTCGCTCCACGCCTTCGAAGGCCCCGGCTCACGAGCCGGGGCCTTTCGCGTTGCGTGAACCTCTTGTGGCGCGCCTCCTGTCCAAAAAATATCCCTGGATTCCGGTCCGCCATCGGAAATTCCGTCCCGCTGCAATAGAGTCGCTGGAACACGCGTCAATCATCGACGTTTCACGGGGATTAAGGCGGAGGTCGGTCATGCGTATTCCGGCGCATTCGGTATGCACGGCGATCCGGGACGACATCGTCGCGGGTGTCTACGAGCGCGGCAGCCGCCTCACCGAGGAACTGCTCGCCCGCCGGTACGGCGTCAGCCGGGTCCCCGTCCGTGAGGCGCTGCGCACGCTGGAGGCCGAGGGCTTCGTGGTGACCCGGCGCCACGCGGGCGCGTGCGTCGCCGAGCCGACCGAGCAGGAGGCTGCCGACCTGCTGGAGATGCGCATGCTGCTGGAGCCGCTGGGTGCCGCCAGGGCCGCCCAGCGCCGCACGGAGGCGCACCTCAAGGTGTTGCGCGGCCTCGTCAGGCTGGGCCAGGAGCGGGCCAGGAGGGGCACCAGCGAGGATCTGCGCTCCCTGGGCGGCTGGTTCCACGAGACGCTCGCACAGGCGTCCGGCAGCCCTGCCCTGACCTCGACACTCGCCCAGCTGCGGCACAAGATCGCGTGGATGTACGCGGTCGAGGCGCCCGCCGACCCGGTGGAGTCCTGGGCGGAGCACGGCGGGATCGTGGACGCCGTCGCGCGCGGGGACAGCGACCGGGCCCGCACGATCACGTCCCTGCACACCGAGCGTGCCACCGCCGCGCACCGGTTCCGATTTCCGGGCGGGGCCGGCGGGCCCGACCGCCCGGACCGTGTGAGGACTTCGCAACACCCCGTAAACACGCCGAGCCTGCGGCATTAACACGGAAGCCGTATACAAAGAGGCAAGAATTCCGTGGGGCATTATTTCTGCTGCCCGCAGAACGGAAAAGGAACGAAAAGGCGAAGGGCCCGCCCGATAAATCGGACGAGCCCTCCACATGTGTACGGCCGGCCTTTCAGGGCCTTTTTCCGTTCGGGCCGGCCGGTCGCCCGGTGGTTCAGACCGTCTCGGGGAGTTCTTCCAGTCCCTCGGCCACGAGCTTGGCCAGACGGTCGAGCGCGGCGTCCGCGCCCTCGGCCTCGGAGGCGAGCACGATCTCCTCGCCGCCCTGGGCGCCGAGGCCCAGGACCGCCAGCATGGAGGCCGCGTTGACGGGGTTCCCGTCGGCCTTGGCGATCGTCACGGGGATACCGGAGGCCGTGGTGGCCCGGACGAAGATGGATGCGGGTCGGGCGTGGAGGCCCTCGGCCCAGCCGACGTTGACGCGGCGCTCAGCCATGTGATGCTGCCCTTCAGGTGTCTCGGGTGGTGCAGAGTGGTCTGGACCGGGTTGTCTAGACCAGTTTCCCATATGGCGCGACGGAGTGGAACGGGCCCACGGCCTGGCCACGAACCGGCTCTCGCGCTTCTGTTGTGCTTCCCCAGACTGCCCCGCGCCACAGCCGGACGCGAGCCGTACTCTGGGGCCCATGCAGACCTCGTCGGACCGGCACGAGTACCCCGCCCACTGGGAGGCCGACGTGGTGCTGCGCGACGGCGGCACCGCACGCATCAGGCCCATCACCGTCGATGACGCCGAGCGTCTGGTCAGCTTCTACGAGCAGGTCTCGGACGAGTCGAAGTACTACCGCTTCTTCGCGCCGTACCCTCGCCTGTCCGCCAAGGACGTCCACCGCTTCACTCACCACGACTTCGTGGACCGGGTGGGGCTCGCCGCCACGGTCGGCGGCGAGTTCATCGCCACCGTACGCTACGACCGCATCGGCCCCGACGGGATGCCCGCGTCCGCCCCCGCCGACGAGGCGGAGGTCGCCTTCCTCGTCCAGGACGCCCACCAGGGCCGCGGCGTCGCCTCCGCCCTCCTCGAACACATCGCCGCCGTCGCCCGCGAACGCGGCATCAGACGCTTCGCCGCCGAGGTGCTTCCCGCCAACAGCAAGATGATCAAGGTGTTCACCGACGCCGGGTACCAGCAGAGGCGCAGTTTCGAGGACGGCGTCGTCCGCCTGGAGTTCGGCCTGGAGCCCACCGACCGCTCCCTCGCCGTGCAGCGCGCCCGGGAGCAGCGCGCCGAGGCCCGGTCCGTGCAGCGTCTGCTCGCCCCCGGCTCGGTCGCCGTCGTCGGCGCCGGGCGCACACCGGGGGGAGTGGGCCGCGGCGTCCTCGCCAACCTCCGGGCCGCGGGCTTCACCGGGCGGCTGTTCGCGGTGAACAGGGCCCTCGGCGAGGACGAGAAGGACATCGACGGGGTGCCCGCCCACCGGTCCGTCACCGACATCGGCGAGCCCGTCGACCTCGCGGTCGTCGCCGTCCCCGCCGCACACGTCCCCGAGGTCGTCGCCGAGTGCGGGGAACACGGCGTGCAGGGGCTCGTCGTCATCTCCGCCGGGTACGCCGAGAGCGGCCCCGACGGGCGCGAGCGCCAGCGCGAACTGGTGCGCCAGGCACGCACCTACGGCATGCGCATCATCGGCCCCAACGCCTTCGGGATCATCAACACCGCCCCGGACGTGCGGCTCAACGCCTCGCTCGCCCCCGAGGCGCCGCGCTCCGGGCGCATCGGCCTCTTCGCCCAGTCCGGCGCCATCGGCATCGCGCTGCTGTCCCGGCTGCACCGGCGCGGGGGAGGGGTCACCGGTGTCACGGGCGTCTCCACGTTCGTGTCGTCCGGCAACCGCGCGGACGTCTCCGGCAACGACGTCCTGCAGTACTGGTACGAGGACCCGGACACCGATGTCGTCCTCATGTACCTGGAGTCCATCGGCAACCCGCGCAAGTTCACCCGTCTCGCCCGGCGCACGGCGGCGGTCAAGCCGCTCGTGGTGGTGCAGGGAGCGCGTCACGGTTCCGCGCCGCAGGGGCACGCCGTCCGCGCCACCGAGCTGCCGCACACCACCGTGTCCGCGTTGCTGCGGCAGGCCGGCGTGATCCGGGTCGACACGATCACGGAACTGGTCGACGCGGGGCTGCTGCTGGCCCGGCAGCCGCTGCCGGCGGGGCCCCGGGTGGCGATCCTCGGGAACTCCGAGTCGCTGGGGATGCTCACGTACGACGCCTGCCTCTCCGAGGGGCTGAGCCCGCTCCGGCCGCTGGACCTGACGACCGGGGCCTCGGCACGGGACTTCCACGCGGCCCTGTCCCGGGCGCTCGCCGACGACACGTGCGACGCGGTGGTGGTGACGGCCATACCGACCCTGGGGGAGACGTCTCCGGGGGACGCGGCCCTGGCCGAGGCGCTGCGCTCGGCCGCCGCCGCGAACCCCTCGAAGCCGGTGCTCGTCGTCCATGTCGAGCTGGGCGGGCTGGCCGAGGCACTGTCGGCGGCGGCCAGCACGGCACCGCAGGCCGGCGACCGGGCGCCCGGCACGGCACCGCAGGCCGGCGACCGGGCCCCCGGCACCGACGGCCCCGCCCCCCTGCCGCGCGAGCTGCCGGCCGCCGCCGAGGTCCGGGCGACGCCGGAGGCGGGAGAGGCGACGGGCGCCGCGACCGAGCCCTCCTCCCGGCTCATTCCCGCCTACCCGGCCGCCGAGCGGGCCGTCCGCGCGCTCTCCGAGGCCGTCCACTACGCGCAGTGGCGGCGGGAGGCGGCGGAACCGGGACGGGTGCCCGCGTACGAGGACATCGACGAGAAGGGGGCGGCCGAGCGGATCGACGCGCTGCTGTCCAGGGGTGAGGGGCTCACGCTCGGCGCCGAGGAGGCGGGCGCGCTGCTCGGGCGGTACGGCATCCGCCTGCGGCAGGCGTGGCCCGCCCCCACCCCCGACGAGGCGGCGCGGGCGGCCGGGGCCATCGGCTACCCCGTCGCGCTCAAGACCACCGCCCCGCACCTGCGGCACCGGGCCGACCTCGGCGGCGTCCGGCTCGACCTGGCGGACGAGGAGCAGCTGCGCCGGGCGTACACGGAGCTGACCGAGCTGTTCGGGAGCCCCGGGGAACTGCGCCCGGTCGTGCAGGGCATGGCCCCGCGCGGGGTCGACACGATCGTCCGGACGGTGGTGGACCCGGCCGCCGGAGCCGTGCTCTCGTTCGGGCTCGCGGGACCCGCCTCGCAGTTGCTCGGCGACATGGCCCACCGCCTGATTCCGGCCACCGAACGGGACGCGGCCTCACTGGTCCGGTCGATCAGGACGGCGCCGCTCCTCTTCGGCTGGCGGGGCTCCGCCCCCGTCGACACGGACGCGCTGGAGGAGTTGCTGCTGCGCGTCTCGCGGCTGGTCGACGACCACCCCGAGGTCGTGGCGGTCTCCCTCGAACCCGTCGTCGTCGCCCCGCACGGTCTGAGCGTCCTCGGCGCCACCGTCCGGCTCGCCCGCCCGCCCCTGCGCGACGACCTCGGCCCGAGGACGCTGCCGGTCTACTGAGGGACGCCCGCCGCGGGAGCGCCGGGGACGACCCGCGACCCGCGGGGCCCGGCGCGCGGCTGCCCGCATCGATCCGTCCACTTGATCCGTCCACGACAGAACGGAGACGGCAGAGCGGTCCCTCGCAGTCAGTGCGCCCCCGTAGGATGGACATCATGGCCAAGACCAGTACGACGACCCAGGGGCTGCGTGCGGCGATCGAGCGCAGCGGCTACTACCCGGCCCTCGTGGCCGAGGCGGTGGAGGCCGCTGTCGGCGGCGAGGCCATCAAGTCGTACCTGGTCCACCAGGAGACGACGTTCGACGCGAACGAGGTGCGGCGGCATGTCACCGTCCTCGTCCTCACGGGCAACCGCTTCATCGTCAGCCACACCGACGAGCAGGCCGCGGACACCACCTCGCCGACCCCGTACGCCACGACCTCGACCGAGTCGGTGAAGATCGGCCGGATCTCGTCGGTCGTGCTCAGCCGTGTCGTCGCCAACCCCGAGTCGTACACGCCGGGCACCCTGCCCCGCGAGGTCGTCCTGACCATCGGCTGGGGTGCCGTCTCCCGTATCGACCTGGAGCCCGCCGCCTGCGGCGACCCCAACTGCGAGGCGGACCACGGCTACACGGGCAGCTCGACGGCGGACGACCTCAGCCTGCGCGTCAGCGAGGCCGGGGACGGCCCGGAGACCGTGCGCCAGGCCCTCGCCTTCGCGCAGTCCCTCTCCGAGGCGACCGCGGACACCGCCCGCTGATGGCGCTGCCCACCTGGGACGACCCGGAACCCCTCACCCTCGGCTCCGCCCCCGTCCCCGAGTACGGGACCGGCTCGCTCGCCGATCTCCTGCCCACCCTCGCGGCGGGCATGGGGGTTCCCGGAACGACCGCGGCGATACCGGAGCTGACCCCGGCCGACCGGGCCTGCGTGTTCCTCGTCGACGGCCTGGGCTGGGAGCAGCTGAGGGCGCACCCCGACGAGGCGCCCTACATGAACGCGCTGCTGGCGTCCTCGCGCGGCGGCACCGGCCGCCCGCTCACCGCGGGATACCCCGCCACCACCGCGACCTCCCTGGCTTCCGTGGGCACCGGCCTTCCGCCGGGCGCGCACGGACTGCCCGGCTACACGGTCCGCGACCCGCGGACCGGGGAGCTGATGAACCAGCTCCGCTGGCAGCCGTGGACGGAGCCGAAGGTGTGGCAGCCGTACCCCACGGTCTTCCAGCTCGCCGACCGGGCGGGTGTGCACACCGCGCAGGTCACCTCCCCGGCCTTCCAGAACACCCCCCTCACGAAGATCGCGCTGAGCGGCGGCACCTTCCACGGCCGGCTCTCCGGCGACGACCGCATGGACGTGGCCGCGGAGCAACTGGCCGCCGGGGACCGCGCGCTGATCTACACGTACTACTCCGAACTGGACGGCGCGGGACACCGCTTCGGCGTCGACTCGGACGCCTGGCGCGGCCAGCTCATGCACGTCGACCGGCTGGTCCAGCGGCTGGCCGAGCAACTCCCGCCGCGCACCGCCCTGTACGTCACCGCCGACCACGGCATGCTCGACGTCCCGTTCGACGAGCAGCACCGCATCGACTTCGACGAGGACTGGGAGCTGCGGGCCGGGGTCGCCCTGCTGGGCGGCGAGGGCCGGGCCCGCCATGTGTACGCGGTGCCGGGCGCGGAGGCGGACGTCCTGACCTGCTGGCGCGAGGTGCTGGGCGAGCAGTTCTGGATCGCCTCGCGCGACGAGGCGATCGCGGCGGGCTGGTTCGGACCGCGGATCGACGACCGTGTGTACGCCCGCATCGGCGACGTGGTCGCGGCGGCACACGACGACGTCCTGATCACCGCCTCCGAACGGGAGCCCAAGGAGTCGGCGATGGTCGGCAACCACGGCTCGATGACCCCCGCGGAACAGCTGGTCCCGCTCCTCGAAGTACGCTCCTGACGCCCTGCCCGCCCCCCGGCCCCGCCCGTCGCCGTCCATGCCGAAAGGTGCTCAACTCACCATGCCCGAGCTGGTGTTCTTCTCCGGAACCATGGACTGCGGGAAGTCGACGCTGGCCCTCCAGATAGAGCACAACCGTTCGGCGCGCGGCCTCCAGGGCATGATCTTCACGCGGGACGACCGCGCGGGCGAGGGCAAGCTGTCGTCGCGGCTCGGCCTGGTCACCGACGCCGTGGAGGTCGAGGACGGGCAGGACCTCTACGCGTACCTGGTCGACCACCTCTCCCAGGGCCGTCGCGCGGACTACGTGATCGCGGACGAGGCCCAGTTCCTCGCCCCCGAGCAGATCGACCAGCTCGCCCGCGTCGTGGACGACCTGAGCCTGGACGTGTACGCCTTCGGCATCACGACCGACTTCCGCTCCAAGCTCTTCCCCGGCTCCCAGCGCCTGGTGGAGCTGGCCGACCGCGTCGAGGTGCTCCAGGTGGAGGCCCTGTGCTGGTGCGGCGCCCGCGCCACCCACAACGCCCGCACCATAGGCGGCCAGATGGTCGTCGAGGGCGCCCAGGTGGTCGTCGGCGACGTCAACCAGCCCGACGACATCGGCTACGAGGTGCTCTGCCGCCGTCACCACCGCCGCCGGATGACGGCGGCCTCCGCGCACGCGAGCGCCCTCGCCCCGGACGTCCTGCCCGTCGAGACGGTCTGACGGGACCGCTGGGCGCCCCCGGGATCACCCGATCGGGCGACGGGCACAGCGGGCGGTTCAGCGCTGTGTGTGCACCACGGCGAACTTCGCGCCCTCCGGATCGGCCAGTGTGGCCACCGGGCCGTGCGGGGTGTCGTGGGTGGGTTCGAGGACCCGCCCGCCGAGTTCGATGACCCGGTTGGCGGCCTCGTCGGGGTCCGCCACCTCGAAGTAGGTCAACCAGTGCGGACCCCGGTCGCGGGGGAGCGTGTCGCCGACCCCGTGGATGCCGGCGACGGAACGGCCCGCGACGCGCAGGGTGAGGTAGTCGTCGTCGGCCGAGACCAGGGGCTCCTCCTCGTAGCCGAACGTCGTCTCGTAGAACTTGGCGACCAGCGAGCTGTCGACGGTGAGGAGTTCGTCCCACGCCGGGGTGCCGGGGACTCCGCCGATGTCCGCCCCGAGGTGCTCCGCGGCCTGCCAGACGCCGAAGACCGCCCCCGCGGGATCGGAGGCGATCACCAGGCGGCCCGCCTCACCGGCGTCCAGCGGACCGACGCCGACGGTGCCGCCGCAGTGCCGTACGGTCTCCGCGGTCCGGTCCGCGTCGTCCGAGGCGAAGTACGGCGTCCAGGCGACGGGGAGATGGCGGTCGGGCGGGAGCTGTCCGATGCCCGCCACCTGGCGCCCGTCGAGCAGGGCCCGTACGTACGGGCCGAGCTGCTGGGGGCCGGGCTGGAACTCCCAGCCGAACAGGGCCCCGTAGAACTCCTGGGTCGTGGCCATCCCGTGCACCATCAGGCTCACCCAGCAGGGCGTGCCCGGTGGGTACGCGGCGCCGCTCGGGCCGGCCGACCCCCGTGCCTCGGTCATCGTCACTCTCTCCTCGGCCCCTCGCGGTGGCCGTGTCCGTCCGCCCTCGGTACGCGTGTACCGCGTCCGCGCGCGATCACGCCCCGTGCCGATGCTCGCACCACCCATGGCGAGCCGGACCCGCGCCGCACCGCCGCGCCCGGCGTACGTG
Organism: Streptomyces sp. VNUA24; assembly: GCF_029167005.1. Taxonomy (NCBI): domain Bacteria; kingdom Bacillati; phylum Actinomycetota; class Actinomycetes; order Kitasatosporales; family Streptomycetaceae; genus Streptomyces; species Streptomyces sp. VNUA24. Next base: position 3,453,130 of record NZ_CP119143.1, on the reverse strand, counting down.
CCCGAGGATGCCGGACGATCCGGTACCGGGCGCTGTCCGCGGCGCGGCCGTGCGAGGTCCATCGGCTGTACGGCATGTGTCCGATCCCGTACACCCGGTGATCGGCATCGCCCGGCGGGCAGAGTAGCCGGACCCGGGCGACGCGGCCACCCCGTACGCGAGGATGGAGCCATGAACGCCATCATCTCCGCCGCCGACCTCGCCGGCGAACTGGCCGGCCCCCGCCCGCCGGTCCTCCTGGACGTCCGCTGGCAGTTGGGCGGCCCGAACCTGCGTCCCGAGTACGACAGGGCCCACATCCCGGGAGCCGTCTTCGTCGACCTGGACGCCGAACTGGCCGGCCCGGCGGGCTCCGGCGGCCGTCACCCGCTGCCCGACACCGGCGCCCTCGGCGCGACGATGCGGGCGGCCGGGGTCAGCGCCGACCGTCCCGTCGTCGTCTACGACGGCGGCCTCAACTGGGCCGCCGCGCGCGCGTGGTGGCTGCTCGGCTGGGCGGGGCACCCCTCGGTACGGGTCCTGGACGGCGGTCTGGCGGCCTGGGAGGGTCCTCTGACGGCCGAGGTCCCGCAGCCCGCGCCCGGCACCTTCGAGCCCGCCCCCGGCGCGCTGCCGCTGCTCGACGCGGACGGCGCCGCCGAGCTGGCCCGCACCGGACTGCTGCTGGACGCCCGGGCCGCCGAGCGCTACCGCGGTGATGTGGAGCCCATCGACCCGGTCGGCGGTCACATCCCGGGTGCGGTGTCCGCCCCCACCACGGAGAACGTGGCCGAATCGGGCCGCTTCCGGTCCGCCGCCGAACTCGCCGACCGCTTCAAGGGACTCGGCGCGAGGCCCGACACCGAGGTCGGCGTGTACTGCGGCTCCGGCGTCTCCGGGGCCCACGAGGTGCTGGCCCTGGCCGTCGCCGGCATCCCGGCGGCGCTGTACGTGGGCTCGTGGTCGGAGTGGTCCCGGGACGGGAGCCGGCCGGTCGCCACCGGCCCCGACCCCCGGTGAACGGGCGCTGACGGAAGGCCGAGGGGCCCGCGCCTGAACGACGCGGGCCCCTCACCCGTATGAATAACCGATCCTGCACCAACAAAAAACACCATCGGACAGCGTCGGTGACGGCGCGGACAGGACACCGCCGGAGACACAGACGAGCACACCGGTCCCTCGGGACGACCGGTCGGACCCCCCACCGCCGTAGGCCCGCTACTCCTGTTTCTTGCGCCGTGTACCGAACACGATCTCGTCCCAGCTCGGCACCGCCGCGCGCCGGCCCGGGCGGACGCCGTCCGCCTCGGCCTGCCGGTCGGTGGCGCCGATCAGCCGGTCGCGGTGGCCGTTGACCGACCGCGGCATGAGGACGTCCGCGTACGCGGAACCGGCCGAGGCCGCGGGGGCCGCGGACTCCTCCTCCGCCACCTCCTCGACGGAAGTGGACTCCTCCTGCGGTTCGAGGGAGGGCAGTTCGGGCACGACCAGGTCGCCCCGGTAGCTGGGGACGGCCTCCAGGATGCTGGTCAGCGAGTCGCGCTCGCTCACCAGTTCCTCGTCGGACTCGGGCGGCCCCGGCAGGGCGGGCCGGTCCGCCTGGCGGTCCAGGGGGCGGTCGCGGGGCAGCCGGGCGATCCTCGGCACGAACGGGAAGCTCGGTTCGGGCGACCCGAGGTCGTCGGACTCGCCGATCAGCGAGCGGGCCTCGTCGTCGACGGCCTGGACGAGCCGTCTGGGCGGGTCGTACGTCCAGCTCGCCGAGTGCGGTTCACCGGCGACGCAGTACACGAGCAGCACTTCCCAGGTGCCGTCGTCCCGACGCCAGGAGTCCCACTGGACGGTGTCCTTCTCGGCGCCGCGCAGCAGCAGCCGCTCCTGGACGGCCTCGCCGAGCTGGGGTCCGGCCGCGTTCTCTCCGGGGCGGCGGACCGGGGTCTTGCGGGCCCGCTCGGCCATGAAGGCGCGCTCGGCGAGGACGGGGCCCTCGAACCGGCGCACCCGGTCGACGGGGATGCCGGCGAGCTGCGCGACCTCCTCGGCCGTGGCACCCGCGCGTATCCGCGCCTGGATGTCACGGGGGCGGAGATGGCTCTCCACCTCGATCTCGATCTGACCGAGGCGAGGACGGTCGCCGCGCACGGCGGCACGCAGCCGCTCGTCGATCGGCAGCGTGTACTCCGTGGAATCGGCAGCCTTCAGCACCAGCCGTGTGCCGTCATTGGAGACGGCCACGACACGCAGTTCGGGCATGGGGACCTCCCGGGTGGTGCCTGCCGACGTCACGTGCGTCGCTGCTTCCGCTAGTCGAGTGTTCCGCTAGTCGAGTGTGGCCTGCCCGGGTGCAGCCTGCCACAACCTTGCCGAGTTGCCCGGCGTGTCGGGCGTGGGCCCGGGACCGCCGTTATGGCACGGTTATCAATTCGCAACGCTAAGTGACGAACCTCATCACCCTGTGCAACGATCCCCCTCCCGGCGGTCCTTGGAGGCCCCGGACACCCTGGCGGGAGTCCGGACCCAGGGCTCGCAACAGTACTCCATTCGGGCCACCTGCGTGGATCGCCGCGCCGCCCGACTTCTCGCGGGTGACGTCAATCGGCCGCAGGAGCAGACCTTTTCGTGACCTCGGGAGGGACGCGCGTCACACGATCACCGACATCCCGGGACCGACTAGGCGCCCAGCACCCGGCGCAAGTAGTCGTTCTGGAAACGCCGTTCGGGGTCGAGCCGGTCGCGCAGCGCGGTGAACTCGCCGAACCGGGGGTAGACCTTGGCGAAGTAGTCCGTGTCGCGGGTGTGCACCTTGCCCCAGTGCGGCCGCCCCTCGTGCGCGGTGAAGATCCGCTCGGCGGCGGTGAAGTACGCCTGATAGGGCGTGCCCTTGAACATGTGGACGGCGACGTAGGCACTCTCCCGGCCGGAGGCGGTGGAGAGCGTGATGTCGTCGGCCGGAGCCGTGCGCACCTCGACGGGGAAGCTGACGCGCAGCTTCGAACGGTCGACCATCGCCTTGAGTTCACGCAGCGTGTCCACGAGGGCCTCGCGCGGCACGGCGAACTCCATCTCCACGAACCGCACCCGGCGCGGGGAGGTGAAGACCTTGTAGGGGATGTCGGTGTAGGTCCGCGCGGACAGGGCGCGGCTGGAGATCTGCGCGATCGTCGGGATGGTGGCGGGGACCGCCTGACCCACCCAGTTGGCCACCTGGAAGACGCCGTTGGAGAGGAACTCGTCCTCGAACCAGCTGTTCAGCTGGGGCACGGGCTTCTCGGGGCCCGCGCTGCGGTTGTTGCGCTTGGTGTTGGTGTTGCCGGTGTGCGGGAACCAGTAGAACTCGAAGTGCTCGTTCTCGGCGTGCAGTTCGTCGAACTCGGCCATGACCTTCTCGAACGGCATCGGTTCCTCGCGCGCCGTGAGCAGGAAGATCGGCTCCACGGCGAAGGTGATCGCGGTGACGATGCCGAGGGCGCCGATGCCGACACGGGCGGCGGCGAACACGTCGGGGTTCTCGGTGGGCGAGCAGGTGAGGACCGAGCCGTCCGCGGTGACCAGTTCGAGTCCCCGGATCTGGGCGGCGATCGAGGCCGAGTCCCGGCCCGTGCCGTGCGTTCCGGTGCTCGTCGCGCCGGAGACCGTCTGCTCCATGATGTCGCCCATGTTCGTGAGCGACAGCCCTTCGCGCGCGAGGGCCATGTTGAGCCGCTTGAGCGGGGTGCCGGCGGCGACCGTGACGGTCATGGCCTCACGGTCGATCTTCCGTATGCCCGTCAGCAGTTGGGGACGGATCAGCACGCCGTCGGTCGCGGCGGCGGCCGTGAACGAGTGGCCCGTGCCGACGGCCTTCACCCGCAGGTCGTCCTCGGCGGCCCGCCGTACGGCCGCGGCGAGTTCCTCGACCGTGGCGGGAGTGACCTCCCGCACGGGCCGGGCGGTGACGTTCCCCGCCCAGTTACGCCACGTGCCGCTCTTGCCGATCACGGTGGTGCTCATGGGGCCCTCCCCGCCTAGGAGCCGGCCTGCGCAGCCGGCGGTACCCGAGGAAACCCACCGCGACCGCGACGGCTCCGGACGCCGCCGGAACCACGTACCCCGCCCGCGCCCCGGCGGCGTCGATCACCCAGCCGGAGACCGAGGAACCGAGCGCCACCCCGACCGCGAGCCCGGTGCCCACCCAGGTCATGCCCTCGGTCAGTTGCGTGCGTGGTACGTGCTCCTCGATCAGGGACATCGTCGTGATCATCGTGGGTGCGATGGACAGTCCGGCGACGAAGAGCGCCACGGCCAGGAACGGCAAGTTTCCGACCAGTAGGAGGGGGATCATACTCACGGCCATGGCGCACACGCCCAGCAGCCACCGTCGTTCCGCCGCCCCGGCGAAGCGCAGCAGCCCGAAGACGATGCCCGCGGCGCAGGAACCGGCCGCGTACACGGCCAGGACGACGCTCGCGGCGGCCTTGTGGCCCCGCTCCTCGGCGAAGGCCACGGTCACCACGTCGACGGCTCCGAAGATCGCTCCGGTGGCCACGAAGGTGGCCACCAGGACCTGCAGTCCGGGCGAGCGCAGCGCCGAACGGCCCTTGTCGTGCCGCCCGCGCGGATGCGGCGCCGGTTCGGTCGCCCGCTGGGCGGTGAGCCAGAAGACGCCGGCCGCGAGGAAGCAGGCCGCCAGCAGCGGACCCGCCTCCGGGAACCACACGGTGGACAGCCCGATGGAGATGATCGGCCCGAAGATGAAGCAGACCTCGTCGACGACCGACTCGAAGGAGTACGCCGTGTGCAGTTGCGGGGTGTCCCGGTACAGGGCCGCCCAGCGCGCCCGGGTCATCGCGCCGAGGCTCGGCACACAGCCGATGCCGGCCGAGCAGACGTACAGCACCCAGTCCGGCCAGGAGTGGTGCGCGGCGAACAGCAGCGCGGCCGACGCGGTCAGCGCGACCAGGGTCGCCGGGCGCAGCACCCGCCGCTGTCCGTACTGGTCCACCAGCCGCGAGATCTGCGGGCCGAGCACGGCGGCGGACAGCGCGATCGTCGCCGACAGCGCGCCCGCCAGGCCGTACCGTCCGGTGAGCTGGGAGATCATCGTGACCACGCCGATGCCCATCATGGACAGCGGCATCCGCCCGAGAAGACCCGCGGCGGTGAAGCTCTTGGTGCCGGGGGCGGCGAACAGGGCGGTGTAGGGGCTGGGCACGGGGTCTCCGGTCGGTCCGGTAGGCGGAGGAGAGGCGTCCGCGTAAGGCGTGACCGCGGCCGATACAGCTTACGGGTGAGGTCACCCTAAGTCATCCTCGGGTATGGGCCGGGATCCCGGCCGTCGGCGCCGGGTGGCAGGATCGACGCCATGCCACACGCGCACGACGCCACCCCCTACGACGCCCTGCTCCTGCTCTCGTTCGGCGGCCCGGAGGGCCCGGACGACGTGGTCCCGTTCCTGGAGAACGTGACACGGGGGCGCGGCATCCCCAAGGAACGCCTCAAGGAAGTCGGACAGCACTACTTCCTGTTCGGCGGGGTCAGCCCGATCAACGACCAGAACCGCGCCCTGCTCGACGCCCTCCGCAAGGACTTCGCCGAGCACGGGCTGGACCTGCCGGTCTACTGGGGCAACCGCAACTGGGCGCCCTATCTGACCGACACGCTGCGTGAGATGACCGCCGACGGCCGCCGCCGCGTGCTGGTCCTGACCACCAGCGCGTACGCCTCGTACTCGGGCTGCCGCCAGTACCGCGAGAACCTCGCCGACTCGCTCGCCGCGCTGGAGGCCGAGGGCCTGGAGCCGCCGAGGATCGACAAGATCCGGCACTACTTCAACCACCCGGGCTTCCTGGAGCCCGTGATCGACGGCGTCCTGCGGTCGCTCGCCGACCTTCCCGAGGACGTGCGCGACGGCGCGCACCTCGCCTTCTGCACGCACTCCATCCCGAACGCCTCGGCGGACACCTCCGGCCCGGCCGAGGACCACGGGGACGGCGGTGCCTACGTCGCCGAGCACCTGGACGTCGCGCGGCTCGTCGTCGACGCCGTGCGCGAGCGGACCGGCGTGGAGCACCCCTGGCAGCTCGTCTACCAGTCCCGCTCCGGCGCCCCGCACATCCCGTGGCTGGAGCCCGACATCTGCGACCACCTGGAGGAGCGGCACGCGTCCGGGGTCCCGGCCGTCGTGATGGCACCCATCGGGTTCGTCTCGGACCACATGGAGGTCCTGTACGACCTCGACACCGAGGCCATGGCCAAGGGCCGGGAACTGGGGCTGCCGGTCCGCCGCTCCGCCACGGTGGGCGCCGACCCGCGCTTCGCCGCCGCGATCCGGGACCTGGTCCTGGAGCGGGCGGCGGTCGAACGCGGCGAGGACGCGGTCACCCCGTGCGCCCTCGGTGCGCTCGGCGCGAGCCACAACCTGTGCCCGGTCGGCTGCTGCCCGGCCCGCGCCCCCAGGCCCGCAGCCGCGGGCGCCGACAGCCCGTACGCGTGAGGAGCACCGTGACCGACCAGCCAGAGCACCCCGAGGGCCTGCGGGCCGACCTGCTGGAGACCGCCCTGGAGGCGGCCCGCCGCGCGGGGACCTTCCTGCGCGACGGCCGCCCCGCCGACCTGGGGGTCGCCGCCACCAAGTCCAGCGCGGTCGACGTCGTCACCGAGATGGACATCGCCTCCGAGAAGCTGATCACCGGCCTGCTGGCCGAGCGCAGGCCGCACGACGGCGTGCTCGGCGAGGAGGGCGCCAGCGTGGAGGGCACCAGCGGTGTCCAATGGGTGATCGACCCCCTCGACGGCACCGTCAACTACCTCTACGGGCTGCCGAGTTGGGCGGTGTCCATCGCTGTCCGGGTGAACGGCGAGACGGTCGTGGGCGTGGTCCACGCCCCGGAGCGCGGCGAGACCTTCCGGGCCGTCCTCGGCGAGGGCGCGTACCTGAACGACCGTCCCGCACGCGTGCGCCCCGCCCCGGAGATGGGGCTGGCCCTGGTCGGCACCGGCTTCGGCTACCGCGCCGAACGGCGGGCCCGGCAGGCCGACGTGCTGCGCGAGCTGATCCCGTACGTGCGGGACATCCGGCGCGGCGGCTCGGCCGCCATCGACCTGTGCGACGTGGCCGTGGGCCGCCTGGACGCCTACTACGAGCGGGGCCTCAACCCCTGGGACTACGCGGCGGGCGACCTCATCGCCCGGGAGGCGGGCGCCCTGACCGGTGGCCGCCCCTCGGAGCCCCTCTCGCCCGAGCTGACCGTCGCAGCCCCGCCCGGCCTCTTCGAGGTCCTCCAGACCCGCCTGGAGGACCTCGGCGCCTGGCACGACTGAGCGGGGCACGACTGAGCGGACGCGCGAAAAAAAGCGGCGGGCCCCCGGCCTGGATCTGGCGGGGGCCCGCCGTGGTGCGTGCGGGCTGGGGCGGTGGGCCGGGAGAACCGGACGACCAGGGCCTGTGGCCCTAGGCGCCGACCTCCACGCCGTGGTCGGCGGCGAGGCGGCGCAGGTCGTCGAGCTCGCCCTGCTCCACCTCGGCGAGGAAGTCGTCGCCCTCGTCGCGAGCCCTGGTCAGGTCGGACTCGGTCGTCCTTATGCGCTGCAGAAGTCCTGCGGTGAAAGCGTCCATGCTGCGCCCCCTCGTCCTGGGTCGTGGGTCGATGGCACGGGGGTGTGCCGTTCGGAAGGGGCGATCACGTCTCCTGTGGATGCCCAGCGCCACCCGGGCCGGGCGGCGACGGTGCCGGACACCCACGCCCGCTCCTGCGGAAAAGCGGATTGCCGCGTACCGCATGGTGGTGCGGCACAAGCGGAGCGTGATCGCGGGGTGTAAAGCCGTCCTCCCCCCGGTCTCCCGGACGGAAACCTCGGCCGGACGAAAAAATCCCGCGTGCGGCGCCCCGCGCCCGCGGCCTTCCCGCCGAAGGGCCGCCTTACAGCCGACTTACGGCTGAAAAAGGCAGGATGGAGGTCCACACACCCACGCACACCCCGCCCGTGCGCGCCCTCGGCGCGCTACGCGGGTGGACACAGGAAGGACAAGCGACGTGCGCGTACTCGTCGTCGAGGACGAGCAGCTGCTCGCCGATGCGGTGGCCACCGGACTGCGCCGGGAGGCCATGGCCGTCGACGTCGTGTACGACGGTGCGGCCGCCCTGGAACGCATCGGCGTCAACGACTACGACGTGGTCGTCCTCGACCGCGACCTCCCCCTCGTCCACGGCGACGACGTCTGCCGCAAGCTCGTCGAGCTGGGCCTGCCCACGCGCGTGCTGATGCTGACCGCGTCCGGTGACGTCAGCGACCGCGTCGAGGGCCTGGAGATCGGCGCCGACGACTATCTGCCCAAGCCGTTCGCCTTCAGCGAGCTGATCGCCCGCGTACGGGCCCTCGGCCGGCGGACGAGCGTGCCGCTGCCGCCGGTCCTGGAGCGGGCCGGGATCAAACTGGACCCCAACCGCCGCGAGGTCTTCCGCGACGGCAAGGAGGTCCAGTTGGCGCCGAAGGAGTTCGCGGTGCTGGAGGTGCTGATGCGCAGCGAGGGAGCGGTCGTCTCGGCGGAGCAGCTCCTGGAGAAGGCCTGGGACGAGAACACCGACCCGTTCACCAACGTCGTACGGGTGACCGTCATGACGCTGCGCCGCAAGCTGGGCGAGCCCCCGGTCATCGTCACCGTGCCCGGCTCCGGCTACCGGATCTGATCCGCCGTGGCCCCCGCCCCCGCGCCGCCCCAGGCGCCCCCGAAGCCCACCTGGGACCCCCGGCGGGCGCAGAACCCGCTGCCCTGGCTGCGCCCGACCATCCGGATACGGCTCACGCTGCTGTACGGCGGCATGTTCCTGATCGCCGGGATCCTGCTGCTGTCGATCATCTATCTGCTGGCCGCCCAGGCCGTGAGCACCGGCAACACCCCGGTGTTCAAGATCGAGGGCGGCGACAACATCAGCGTCTCCAGCGCCCTGTGTCCCACGGTCGACGCCAACACGGCCCCGACCAACCTCAAGCTCGGCGAATTCAACGCGGCGATCTCTGCCTGCATCGACGACCATCGGCAGAAGGCCCTGGACACCCTGCTCAGCCGCTCCCTGCTGGCCCTGCTCGGGCTCGCGGTGATCGCGTTCGCGTTCGGGTACGCGATGGCGGGCCGGGTGCTCGCGCCGCTCGGCCGGATCACCCGCACCGCGCGTGCGGTGGCCGGCTCGGACCTGTCCCGCCGGATCGAGCTGGACGGTCCGGACGACGAGCTGAAGGAGCTGGCGGACACCTTCGACGAGATGCTGGAGCGGCTCCAGCGGGCCTTCACGGCCCAGCAGCGGTTCGTCGGCAACGCCTCGCACGAACTGCGCACCCCGCTCGCGATCAACCGCACGCTCCTCGAGGTGCATCTCTCCGATCCGGGCGCCCCGGCCGAGCTGCAGCAGCTGGGCAAGACACTGCTGGCCACCAACGAGCGCAGTGAGCAGCTCGTCGAGGGTCTGCTGCTGCTGGCCCGCAGCGACAACCAGATCGTCGAGCGCAAGCCCGTGGACCTCGCCGAGGTGGCCTCCCGGGCCATCGACCAGGTGCGCTCCGAGGCGGACGCCAAGAAGGTGGAGATCCGTGGCGAGTGGGCCCCCGCGGTCGTCCAGGGCAACGGCGTCCTGCTGGAGCGGATCGCCCTGAACCTCGTCCAGAACGCCGTCCGGTACAACGTGCCGGGGCCGGGCGGCTGGGTCGAGGTGACCACGGAGCTGCAGCACGGTCAGGCGGTCCTGGTGGTCACGAACACCGGGCCCGTGGTCCCGGCGTACGAGATCGACAATCTTTTCGAGCCGTTCCGGCGGCTGCGGACGGAGCGCACGGGCAGTGACAAGGGCGTGGGCCTCGGCCTGTCGATCGTCCGGTCCGTGGCCCGCGCGCACGGCGGCCATATCGCCGCCCGGCCACGTGAGGGAGGCGGACTCGTGATGCGCGTGACCCTGCCCGTCTGAGAAAATGACCCCGGTTTCCAGGACGTGTTCGCTTTGCGCGGAATTTCCGGGGTACCTGATCGAATCGGTCGTGCACGACCGATGTGTGATCGATCACATGGGCGAATTTCCAGCCATCTACCGAGCGTGATCATGTGACCTCCGGAAAGCCGGGATAATCCGGGTTTTCAGGGGTTGAGATCACGGGAAGTACATGCTGAAGCGCCTTTGATATGCAGCCTCAGGACCGTGTACGGTCCCGTTCGCCATCCAAGCCGATCACTCTTGAGGAGTCCGGTTGGGTGTCGATTGAGTAACAGACCTTGATGTGAGGCAAAATCTCCGCCTCAGGTCGGGCACAAGTCCGGCCTCTCACGCGTTACGTGCGCTGGAGACACCGCAGACACCCAGAGGGGGAGAGCGACATGGCAACGGATTACGACACCCCACGCAAGACCGACGACGACGTCGACTCGGACAGTTTGGAAGAGCTCAAGGCTCGCCGGAACGACAAGTCGACTTCCGCCGTGGATGTAGACGAGTTCGAGGCCGCGGAGGGCCTGGAACTGCCCGGGGCCGACCTCTCGAACGAGGAGCTGGCCGTCCGGGTGCTGCCCAAGCAGCAGGACGAGTTCACCTGCATGAGCTGCTTCCTGGTGCACCACCGCAGCCAGCTGGCCCGCGAGAAGAACGGTCAGCCGATCTGCCGCGACTGCGACTGAGGCAGGGTCGGCCGTGACCGGCTCGACCCCTCCTTGGAAGCGCCGCTCCCGCAAGGGGGCGGACCCGGGGCCCCACGGCGGCTCCGACGGCGTGCGTGACGACGAGCGAGGCTCCTCCGACCAGGGAGCGGCCTCGCTCGAACGTGCGTCCGACATGGCGTCGGGGGGCGCCACGGATGAGCAGGGGCGCCTGCCCGTACCGGTGGAGGCTCCGGCGCCGGTCGCCGGCCGGCGCGCGGCCGTCGTCCGCGCGGGACTGAAAGAGGGCCTGAAGGTCGGGGCCCGCAAGAGCGGTGACCGGGCCCGAGCGGGGCTCGCGTACATCACCGACCGGATCATCGAGATCGCCCCGCGGATTCCCGTACGCGACCTCGCGGCCCTGCGTGCCCAGTTCCCGGGGCTGGGGCCCGAGCAGATCGCCGACAAGCTCGTCGCGGGGGCCGCCTACGCGACCTCCACGGTGGGCGCGGGCGTCGGGGCCGCCGCGATGCTGCCCGCACCGCCCGCCATGCCCGCGGAGCTGGCCGCCGAGATCACCGGGGTCGCCGCGATCGAGCTGAAGCTCATCGCGGAACTCCACGAGGTGTACGGGGCGCGGCCCCCGGGGAACCTGCGGCAGCGCAGCACCGCCTACCTGAACTCCTGGTCCTCGGAACGCGGCATCGACGTGACCAGACCCTCCACGGTCAACTCCGCGCTCGGCGGACAGATGAAACGGCAGCTGCGGCAGCAGATCATGAAGCGGATGGTGCGCGACCTGCCGAACCTGATGCCGTTCCTGGTCGGCGCGGCGGTCGGGGCGGTCATGAACCACCGGGACACCAGACGCCTCGCGGAGCGCATCCGCAAGGACCTGCGGCGCACCCAGGTGCCGTGGGAGGCGCTGCCGGAACTCCCGCCGCTGGAGAAGCCCGCCGACCCCCTGACGGTGGGGGAGCTGCCGAAGGAACTCGGCGGCGGCTGAGCCTCCGGCGGTAAGAGTTCGGCGAGAAAACGCCCCCGCAGGGGCCCGCGGCGCGCTACGCCGGAGTCCTCGCCGCCTCCAGGGCGGCCACCAGGCGCTCCGGTTCGCGCGTCGACAGGTACACGTACGGCGTCGGGTCGGCCGGGTCGGTGACCGGGACGCGCACGGCGGTGGGAACGTATGCGCGCAGGAGCATGAACGCGTGGGGGTTGGCCTTGTACGTGCGCCAGGCCTGGGCCTCCTCGCGGTCCAGGATCTCCGGCTCGCCCAGGGCGCTCACCGGGATCTTCGCCTCGCCCGCGATCAGGGAACCCCCGACGACACGGATGCGGACCGAGCCGTAGGAGCTGGCGACGACCGCCGCGACCGCCGTGCCGCCGGCCAGCCCGCCCAGGAGGGGGAGGGTGCCGAAGGGCAGCAGGATGAGGGCCATCGAGACGCCGACCAGGAAGCACACGAGCCACCAGGAGCGGGGCGCGGTGAGGCGTTCTTCGTACGGCGGGGCGGGGGGCTGCATGGCGTCTAGCTTGGCACGGGCGCCCTCGGGCCCGGGACGAGGGGCGGGCGAGGGGAAACCCTGCCCGTAGGGACGGTGGCCGGACGCTGACGGGCGGGTAAGGTCTGCGCCTGTGAGAGGTACTTCCGCGGCCCTGCGACCCCCGGCGGACGCCCAGGCGCCCGTACGGCATCCCGAGGCGCCCGCCCCCGGTGAGTCGCTCGGCGCGCACTACGGGCAGTGTTTCGGCTGTGGCGGCGAGCAGCCCCACGGGCTGCACCTGGAGGCGACGGCCGGTGAGGGCGTCACCCTCACCGCCGAGTTCACGGTGCGGCCCGCGCACCAGGGGGCGCCCGGCCTCGCGCACGGCGGGGTCCTGGCCAGCGCCCTGGACGAGACCCTCGGCTCCCTCACCTGGCTGCTGCGCACCATCGCGGTGACCGGGCGGCTGGAGACGGACTTCCTGCGGCCCGTCCCCGTCGGCACCGTGCTGCATCTGCGGGCCGAGGCGACGGCGGTGGCGGGACGCAAGATCTTCGCGACGGCGGAAGGGCGCATCGGCGGTCCCGACGGCCCCCTGGCCGTCCGCGCCGACGCGCTGTTCGTCGAGGTGAAGGTCGACCACTTCATCGACCACGGGCGCAACGAGGAGATCCAGGCGGCCATGAACGACCCGGACCAGGTCCGGCGGGCCCGCGCCTTCGAGGTGAACCCGTGAGCGACGGCCGTACCCCCGTGGACGTCCTGATCCGGCGCGTCGACCCCGATGTGCCGCTGCCGGACTACGCGCGGCCCGGTGACGCGGGAGCCGATCTGCGCACCACGCAGAGCCGGGAGCTGAAGCCCGGCGAACGGGCCGTCCTGCCCACGGGAGTTTCCATCGCACTCCCGGAGGGGTACGCGGCCTTCGTACACCCACGGTCCGGCCTCGCCGCCCGCTGCGGCGTCGCCCTGGTGAATGCCCCGGGGACGGTTGATGCCGGGTACCGTGGGGAGATCAAGGTGATCGTGGTGAATCTCGACCCGCACGAAGCCGTGCGGTTCGAGCGCTTCGACCGGATTGCCCAACTGGTCGTCCAGCAGGTCGAGAAGGTGCGCTTCCAGGAGGTGGCGGAGCTTCCCGACTCGGCGCGGGCCGAGGGGGGCTTCGGGTCCACCGGCGGTCATGCCGCCGTGGGCGGCACAACAAGCGGCACAACGGGTGGGAATCGATACGCTTCGGTCGTATCCGACCGGGAAGGACAGTGACGTGTTCGGACGTCGCAAGAAGAAGGGTTCCGCCGAGGACGCGGCGGACGCGGCGAGCGAGGCCGAGCAGGTCGACGGCGTCGCTGGGGACGCCGACACCGAGGCGGACGAGGTCGGCCGGGAGCGCGTGCGGCTCGAACCGGAGCCCCGCCCCGACGGGCCGTGGGACAGCACCGAGGTGCGCGAGCCCGGCGAGGGCCGGGTGGACCTCGGCGGCATCTTCGTGCCCGGAGTCGACGGCATGGAGCTGCGGGTCGAGGTCGCGGGCGACGCGATCGTCGCGGCGACCGTCGTGCTGCGCGACAGCGCGGTCCAGCTGCAGGCCTTCGCCGCACCCAAGCGCGAGGGCATCTGGGGCGAGGTCCGCGAGGAGATCGCCTCCGGCATCACCCAGCAGGGCGGTGTCATCGACGAGGTCGAGGGTCCGCTCGGCTGGGAGCTGCGCGCCCAGGTGCCGGTCCAGCTGCCGGACGGCACCGGCGGCTTCCAGGTCGTCCGGTTCGTCGGTGTGGACGGGCCCCGCTGGTTCCTGCGCGGTGTCATCTCCGGCCGGGGCGCGGTGGAGCCGCAGACCGCCGGGCTGCTGGAGCAGATCTTCCGCGACACGGTCGTCGTCCGCGGTGAGGGCCCCATGGCCCCGCGCGACCCGATCGTCCTGAAGCTCCCGAACGACGCGCAGATGGTCCCCGAGGGCGTCCAGCAGGACGAGCAGGCGGGCTCCCGCTTCTCCGGGGGCATGGGGCAGCTGCAGCGCGGACCCGAGATCACCGAGGTGCGCTGAGCGTCCACCGCTCGGCGAGACCGCCACGAGCCGACCGCCACGAGCCGACCGCCACGAGCTGTGGAGGGGCCGTACTCCCTTGTGGAGTACGGCCCCTTCGTCGTGCGCGCGGCCGTCCGCCGGGGGCGCGTCAGGGTTGCGTCAAAGAGCGGCTCCGGCGCGTCTCCCGTCCCCTTTGCCGTGATTATTGGCCGTAGGGTCGACGCTGCGTAGGCGGCGGTCACGGGAAGACAATGAGGACATGGGACGCGGAAAGCTCCGGATCTACCTCGGCGCGGCACCGGGCGTCGGCAAGACGTACGCGATGCTGTCCGAGGCGCACCGCCGGATCGAACGCGGCACCGACTGCGTGGTGGCCGTCGTGGAGCACCACGGCCGGCCGCGCACCGAGGTGATGCTGCACGGTCTCGAACAGATCCCGCGCCGGGAGCTGGCGCACCGGGACGCGGTCTTCACCGAGATGGACGTGGACGCCGTCCTCGCCCGGCGGCCGCGCGTCGCCCTGGTGGACGAGCTGGCCCACACCAACGTGCCCGGCTCCCGCAACGAGCGGCGCTGGCAGGACGTCCAGGAACTGCTCGCGGCCGGCATCGACGTCGTGTCGACCGTCAACATCCAGCACCTGGAGTCCCTCGGCGACGTCGTCGAGTCGATAACGGGTGTACGGCAGCGCGAGACCGTGCCCGACGAGGTGGTTCGGCGGGCCGACCAGATAGAGCTGGTCGACATGTCCCCGCAGGCCCTGCGGCGGCGGATGGCGCACGGCAACGTCTACCAGCCCGACAAGGTCGACGCGGCCCTGTCGAACTACTTCCGCCCCGGGAACCTGACCGCGCTGCGGGAGCTCGCGCTGCTGTGGGTGGCGGACCGGGTCGACGAGTACCTGAACGCCTACCGCAGCGAGCACCAGGTCTCGCGGATCTGGGGATCGCGCGAGCGGATCGTGGTCGGACTGACGGGGGGCCGCGAGGGGCGGACCCTGATCCGGCGGGCCGCCCGGCTCGCCGAGAAGGGCGCCGGCGGCGAGGTCATGGCCGTCTACATCGCCCGCAGCGACGGGCTGACCTCCGCCTCGCCGAAGGAACTCGCCGCCCAGCGCACCCTCGTCGAGGACCTCGGCGGCACCTTCCACCACGTGGTCGGCGACGACATCCCCGCGGCGCTGCTGGCCTTCGCGCGCGGGGGCAACGCCACCCAGATCGTGCTCGGCGTCTCCCGCCGCAAGAGCTGGCAGTACGTGTTCGGACCGGGCGTCGGCGCGACCGTCGCCCGGAACTCCGGACCCGACCTCGACGTCCACCTCATCACCCATGACGAGGCGGGCAAGGGCCGCGGGCTGCCCGTCGCCCGGGGCGCGCGGCTCGGCCGGGTCCGGATGATCTGGGGCTGGCTGGTGGGGACGGCCGGACCGCTGCTGCTCGCGCTGGTGCTGGTCGCTTCCTCGACCGACCTGGGGCTCGCCAACGACATGCTGCTCTTCCTGTCGCTGACGGTCGCCGCCGCCCTGCTGGGCGGACTGCTGCCCGCCCTCGCCGCCGCCGTGCTGGGGTCGCTGCTGCTCAACTGGTTCTTCACGCCTCCCGTCCACACCCTGACCGTCGACGACCCCACGAACATCGTCGCCATCGTGGTCTTCATAGGGGTCGCGGTGGCGGTGGCGTCCGTGGTGGACCTCGCGGCCCGGCGCACCCACCAGGCGGCCCGGCTGCGCGCCGAGTCGGAGATCCTGTCGTTCCTCGCGGGCAGCGTGCTGCGCGGCGAGACCAGCCTGGAGGCGCTCCTCGAAAGGGTCCGGGAGACCTTCGGCATGGAGTCGGTGGCCCTGCTGGAGCGCGGGAGCGACGTGGAGCCGTGGACCTGCGCGGGCAGCGTGGGACCCCGGCGGGTGGACCGCCCGGAGGCCGCGGACGTGGACATGCCGGTCGGCGACCACATGGCGCTCGCCCTCTCCGGGCGCGTCCTGCCCGCCGAGGACCGCCGGGTGCTGGCCGCGTTCGCCGCGCAGGCCGCCGTCGTCCTGGACCGGCGGCGCCTGCAGCAGGAGGCGGGCCGGGCCAGGGAACTCGCCGAGGGCAATCGCATCCGCACCGCGCTCCTCGCCGCCGTCAGCCATGACCTGCGCACCCCGCTGGCCGGGATCAAGGCCGCCGTCTCGTCCCTGCGCTCCGACGACGTGGCCTGGTCGCCGGAGGACGAGGCGGAACTGCTCGCGGGCATCGAGGAGGGCGCCGACCGGCTCGACCACCTCGTGGGCAACCTCCTCGACATGTCCCGCCTGCAGACCGGCACCGTCAGCACGCTGATCCGCGAGATCGACCTCGACGAGGTGGTTCCGATGGCCCTGGGCGGGGTGCCCGAGGGCAGCGTCGGGCTGGAGATCCCCGAGAGCCTGCCCATGGTCGCCGTCGACCCCGGGCTGCTGGAGCGGGCCGTCGCCAACATCGTCGAGAACGCCGTCAAGTACAGCCCGCCCGGTACGCCCGCCCAGGTCTCCGCCAGCGCCCTCGGCGGCCGCGTCGAGGTCCGGGTCACCGACCGGGGCCCCGGCGTCCCCGACGAGGCCAAGGAGCGCATCTTCGCCCCCTTCCAGCGCCACGGGGACGCTCCGCGCGGGACCGGCGTGGGACTGGGCCTGGCGGTCGCCCGCGGCTTCGCCGAGGCCATGGGCGGCACGCTGGACGCCGAGGACACGCCGGGCGGGGGACTGACCATGGTCCTCACGGTGCGGGCCGTGCGGAAGGGCCCCGGGCCCGATACACCCCCGCCGTCGGGCACCGGCCCGGCCGTGGACACGTCTACGTGGACAGACGCCGTCCCGTCGGGGGGCACGGCCGCCGACGCGTTCGGCACAGCCGCATCGGCAGAGAGGCGGGGCATATGACCCGGGTGCTCGTGGTCGACGACGAGCCGCAGATCGTGCGGGCCCTCGTGATCAACCTCAAGGCACGCGCGTACGAGGTGGACGCGGCCCACGACGGCGCGACCGCCCTCGCACTCGCCGCCGCGCGCCACCCCGACGTCGTGATCCTCGACCTCGGGCTGCCCGACATGGACGGCGTCGAGGTGATCGACGGACTGCGCGGCTGGACCCGGGTGCCGATCATCGTGCTCTCCGCCCGCCACACCTCCGACGAGAAGGTCGAGGCCCTGGACGCCGGGGCCGACGACTACGTCACCAAGCCCTTCGGCATGGACGAACTGCTCGCCCGGCTGCGCGCCGCCGTCCGGCGCGCCGAGCCCGTCGGGGGCGAGGAGGGCGACGTGATCGTGGAGACCGGCGACTTCACCGTGGACCTGGCCGCGAAGAAGGTGAACCGGGACGGCAGGGACGTCCGGCTGACCCCCACCGAGTGGCACCTCCTGGAGGTACTGGTCCGCAACACCGGGCGCCTGGTCGGCCAGAAGCAGCTGCTCCAGGAGGTCTGGGGGCCGTCGTACGGGACGGAGACCAACTATCTCCGGGTCTACATGGCCCAGCTGAGGCGCAAGCTGGAGGGCGATCCGTCGCGGCCGAGGCACTTCATCACCGAGGCGGGGATGGGGTACCGCTTCGAGAAGTAGCCGGGGGTACGGCTTCGTCGGCGGGCCCCGGTACGCTTTTGTCATGAGTGCTGTTCCTCGTTCCGAGAAGCCGGCGGGCCGGTTCCGGCGCATGCTCGACCGGCTCTCCTCGTCCCAGACGGACCTGGAGTCGGAGGAGCTGCGCGAGGACGCGGACACCGCGGGCTGCACCCGCATCTGTGACTGCCACGACCGACAGATCGTGACGGTTACTGGTACCTTGCGCACGGTCACGCTGCGCCCCCGGGCCGGTGTCCCCGCCCTGGAGGCCGAGCTGTTCGACGGATCCGCCGCGCTGGACGTGGTGTGGCTGGGCAGGCGCTCCATCGTCGGGATAGAGCCGGGGCGCAAGCTGATCGCATCCGGCCGGGTCTCGATGAGCCGGGGCCGCAGGGTGCTGTTCAACCCGAAGTACGAACTCAGACCCCTCGGACGGGAGTAGCCGGTGACGTCGCTCGACAAGCCGACGGAAGACGCCCAGCACGGCGTCCAGGACGCACAGAGCGGACAGGACGGCTCACAGGACTCCAGGGCGGTGACGGAGGCCGCGCTGTTCGAGGCGTTCGGTGGCGTGCGCGGCATGGTCGAGACCGTGCTCCCCGGCCTGCTCTTCGTCTCCATCTTCACGATCAACAAGAACCTGCACTTCGCGGCCCTCGCCGCCCTCGCCGTCTCGGTCCTGCTGGTCGTGGTGCGGCTCGTCATGAAGGACACCGTCAAGCACGCCTTCAGCGGTGTCTTCGGGGTCGCCTTCGGCGTGGTCTTCGCGATGATGACCGGCAACGCCAAGGACTTCTATCTGCCGGGCATGCTGTACACGCTGGGCCTCGGCCTCGCGTACATCGTCACCACGCTGGCCGGGGTGCCGCTGATCGGACTGATGCTCGGCCCGGTCTTCAAGGAGAACCTGTCCTGGCGGACACGGAACCCGGGCCGCAAGAAGGCGTACGCCAAGGCGAGTTACGCGTGGGGGGCGATCCTGCTCGCCAAGTGCGCGATCCTCTTCCCGCTGTACTGGTGGGCCGACACCACCCAGCTGGGCTGGGTGCTCATCGCCCTGAAGATCCCGCCGTTCCTGCTCGCGGTGTGGCTGACCTGGGTCTTCCTCGCGAAGGCGCCGGCGCCCATCGACGTGTTCGCCGAGATGGAGGCGGAGGAGCGGGCGGCGGAGGAGCGGAAGGCCGCTGCACGGGCGGGCGAGTAGACATCCGGCGGTGGTGCGGGCCTCGCGGGGGCCGCGCCCCCGGACCCCTGCGAGCGCGGGGACCGAAGGCGACGAAGACTTGGGGGCGCCCGGAAATCTCCGGGCGCCCCCAAGCTCGTACCGGAACCCGCTAGCTCGTCGCGTCCTCGCGGCGCACCGACAGCAGGTCCTCCAGCTGCTCCTCACGGGCCTGGGCGGCCACGAACAGCAGTTCGTCGCCTGCCTCCAGGGAGTCGTCCGCGGTGGGGGTGAGGACCCGGGTGCCCCGGATGATCGTGACCAGGGAGGTGTCCTCCGGCCACTCGACCTCGCCCACCTGCGTGCCGGCCAGGGCCGACTCGGGCGGCAGGGTCAGCTCGACCAGGTTCGCGTCGCCGTGGCTGAAGCGCAGCAGCCGGACCAGGTCACCGACACTGACCGCCTCCTCGACCAGGGCCGACATCAGACGCGGGGTCGACACGGCCACGTCCACGCCCCAGGACTCGTTGAACAGCCACTCGTTCTTGGGGTTGTTGACGCGGGCGACGACCCGCGGGACGCCGTACTCCGTCTTCGCCAGCAGCGAGACGACCAGGTTGACCTTGTCGTCGCCGGTCGCGGCGATGACGACGTTGCAGCGCTGGAGCGCCGCCTCGTCCAGGGACGTGATCTCGCAGGCGTCGGCCAGCAGCCACTCCGCCTGGGGGACGCGCTCGACCGAGATCGCGGTCGGCGCCTTGTCGACGAGAAGGACCTCGTGGCCGTTCTCCAGCAGCTCGCCCGCGATCGAACGGCCGACCGCTCCGGCTCCGGCGATGGCGACCCTCATCAGTGACCGCCCTCCTCGTCGGGGCCCTCGGCGAAGGACGCCTCGACCTTCTCCACGTCGTCCGTCCGCATCATCACGTGCACGAGGTCGCCCTCCTGCAGCACCGTCTGGGAGGTCGGCAGAACCGCCTCGCCCAGGCGGGTGAGGAAGGCGACGCGGACGCCGGTCTCCTCCTGCATCTTGCTGATCTTGTGGCCCACCCAGGCCGACGAGGCGTGCACCTCGGCGAGTTGGACACCGCCGGTGGGGTCGCGCCACAGGGGCTCGGCGCCGGACGGCAGCAGCCGGCGGAGCATCTGGTCGGCGGTCCAGCGGACCGTGGCGACCGTCGGGATGCCCAGGCGCTGGTAGACCTCGGCGCGACGGGGGTCGTAGATCCGTGCCGCCACGTTCTCGATGCCGAACATCTCGCGGGCGACGCGGGCGGCGATGATGTTCGAGTTGTCGCCGCTGGAGACGGCGGCGAACGCGCCCGCCTCCTCGATGCCCGCCTCGCGCAGGGTGTCGCGGTCGAAGCCGACCCCGGTGACGCGCCGGCCGCCGAAACCGGAGCCCAGACGACGGAAGGCCGTGGGGTCCTGGTCGATCACGGCGACCGTGTGCCCCTGTTGCTCCAGGGTCTGGGCGAGGGTGGAACCCACTCGCCCGCAGCCCATGATGACGATGTGCACGACCGTCCTTCCGGTGTCAATAGCTACTGTTCAGCCGAAACGTCGAAAACAGGGTCTCAGACCGTCGCCCAAGCTACACACGTGCGGTCCACCGGGGGCACCCCCGTGCAGACTCCGGTCACATCGTGGGACGACGCCGGCTGATCCGGCGGACGCTGATCCCCGTCAGGACGCCGAGCCCGAGTAGGGAGGCGAGAGCGCCGATCAGCTCCGCGGTCGCGGCCTGCATGAGGTCTCCAGGGAGTAGAGGGGGCGAGAACGTCACGGGTTCCGTCGGACGCCCGGTCCACACACGGCAGTACAGGGGACGGACGGGATGCGTCATACAGACGTGAGGACGTCGTCCATGAGACCGGAGGATGCGTGACGTGACGCACTTCGCAGCCGTCGGGGGACGGATTTCACCCCGGGGCCCGCCGGGATTTCACCCGGATGTGCCCAGAACCAGCCGGGGCGCTTACGATCCTCTGCGTGTCCAAACTGACCGACGTGCCCAAACGGATCCTGATCGGGCGGGCCCTGCGCAGCGACCGGCTGGGCGAAACGCTCCTGCCGAAGCGCATCGCACTCCCCGTCTTCGCCTCCGACCCGCTCTCGTCCGTGGCGTACGCACCCGGAGAGGTGCTGCTGGTCCTGTCCATCGCGGGCGTGTCGGCCTACCACTTCAGCCCCTGGATCGCGGTCGCGGTCGTCGTGCTGATGTTCACCGTCGTGGCGTCCTACCGGCAGAACGTGCACGCGTACCCGAGCGGCGGCGGCGACTACGAGGTGGCGAACACCAACCTCGGCCCCAAGGCCGGCCTCACCGTCGCCAGCGCGCTCCTCGTCGACTACGTCCTCACCGTCGCCGTGTCGATCTCCTCGGGCGTGGAGAACCTCGGTTCGGCCATCCCCTTCTTCGTCGAGCACAAGGTGCTGTGCGCGATCGGCATCATCGTGCTGCTCACGCTGATGAACCTGCGCGGGGTGAAGGAGTCCGGGAAGCTCTTCGCGATCCCGACCTACGTGTTCGTCGTCGGTGTCTTCCTGATGATCGCCTGGGGCGCGTTCCGCGGGCTCGTCCTCGACGAGACCATGCGGGCGCCGACCGCCGACCTGGCGATCAAGCCCGAGCACCAGGGCCTCGCCGGCTTCGCGCTCGTCTTCCTGCTGCTGCGCGCGTTCTCCTCCGGCTGTGCCGCCCTCACCGGGGTCGAGGCCATCTCCAACGGCGTCCCCGCCTTCCGCAAGCCCAAGTCGAGGAACGCGGCCACCACGCTCGCCGCGATGGGCCTGCTCGCCGTCACCATGTTCTGCGGCATCATCGGCCTCGCCATGGCCACCAAGGTGAGGATGGCGGAGAACCCGGCGAAGGACCTGTTCCGCGACGGCACCCCGGTCGGCGACTCGTATGTGCAGAACCCGGTGATCTCCCAGGTCGCCGCCGCGGTCTTCGGGGACGGCACGTTCCTCTTCGTGGTGCTCGCCGCCGCCACCGCCCTGGTGCTGTTCCTGGCCGCCAACACCGCCTACAACGGCTTCCCGCTGCTCGGTTCGATCCTCGCCCAGGACCGCTACCTCCCGCGTCAGCTGCACACCCGCGGCGACCGCCTCGCCTTCTCCAACGGCATCGTGCTCCTCGCGGGCGCGGCCGTGCTCCTGGTGTGGATCTACGGCGCCGACTCCACGCGCCTGATCCAGCTGTACATCGTCGGGGTGTTCGTCTCCTTCACGCTCAGCCAGACCGGCATGGTCCGGCACTGGAACCGCCATCTGCGCACCGAGAAGGACCCGGCCAAGCGGCGCCACATGGTCCGCTCCCGCGCGATCAACACCTTCGGCGCCTTCTTCACCGGGCTGGTCCTGATCGTCGTCCTCGGCACCAAGTTCACGCACGGCGCCTGGGTGGCCCTGCTCGGCATGGTGATCTTCTACGCGACGATGACGGCCATCCGTAAGCACTACGACCGGGTCGCCGCGGAGATCGCCGCACCGGACGGGCCGAGCGACGACGTCGTCCGGCCGTCGCGGGTCCACTCCGTGGTGCTGATCTCCCGGATCCACCGCCCCACCCTGCGCGCCCTCGCCTACGCCAAGCTGATGCGCTCGCACACGCTGGAGGCGCTCAGCGTCAACGTCGACCCGGCGGAGACCAAGGCGCTCCAGGAGGAGTGGACGCGGCGCGGCATCGACGTTCCGCTGAAGGTCCTCGACTCCCCGTACCGCGAGGTCACGCGGCCGGTCATCGAGTACGTCAAGGGGCTGCGCAAGGAGTCGCCGCGGGACGCGGTGTCGGTGATCATCCCGGAGTACGTGGTCGGTCACTGGTACGAGCACCTGCTGCACAACCAGAGCGCGCTCCGGCTCAAGGGCCGGCTGCTGTTCACGCCGGGTGTCATGGTCACCTCCGTGCCCTATCAGCTGGAGTCCTCCGAGGTCGCCAAGCGGCGGGCGCGCAAGCGGCAGGAGTGGAGCGCGCCGGGTTCGGTCCGGCGCGGACCGGCGCACGAGCGGCCGAAGGAGTCCTCGGGCAAGGCGTCGGCCAAGGCGTCGAACAAGTCCTCGTCCTCGGGCGAGGGGCCGGGGGACAAGGGCTGACGCGCGCCCGGCCCGGCGTTCGTGGTCGGCGGCCGGACGGCACCCACGTAGACTGGTGGGTCGTTGTCCGGCCGTTGTCGCGTTCCCCATCTTCTGGAGTCACCCCACCATGCAGGCAGAACCGAAGAAATCGCTGGTGGGAGAGGAGTACGAGGTCGAGGTCGGCCCCGTCGCCCACGGTGGCCACTGCATCGCCCGGACGTCCGAGGGCCAGGTCCTCTTCGTACGGCACACGCTGCCCGGCGAGCGGGTCGTGGCGCGAGTGACCGAGGGCGAGGAGGGCGCCCGCTTCCTGCGGGCGGACGCGGTCTCGGTCCTCACGGCCTCCAAGGACCGCGTCGAGGCCCCCTGCCCCTACGCCGGCCCCGGCCGCTGCGGCGGCTGCGACTGGCAGCACGCCAAGCCGGGCGCCCAGCGGCGCTTCAAGGGCGAGGTCATCGCCGAGCAGCTGCAGCGGCTCGCGGGCCTCACGCCGGAGGAGGCGGGCTGGGACGGCACGGTCATGCCGGCCGAGGGCGACAAGGTCCCGGCGGGCGAGGTACCGGCGTGGCGCACGCGCGTGCAGTACGCGGTGGACGCCGACGGCCGCGCCGGACTGCGCAGGCACCGCTCGCACGAGGTCGAGCCGATCGACCACTGCATGATCGCCGCGCCGGGCGTCTCCGAGCTGGGCATCGAGAAGCGCGACTGGGCGGGCATGGCCTCCGTCGACGCGATCGCCGCCACCGGGTCGCAGGACCGCCAGGTGATCCTCGAACCCCGGCCCGGTGCGCGGCTGCCCCTGGTGGAACTCGACAAGCCGGTGTCCGTGATGCGGGTCGAGGAGAAGGACGGGGGCGTGCACCGCGTGCACGGCCGCCCCTTCGTCCGCGAGCGCGCGGACGACCGGACGTACCGGGTCGGCAGCGGCGGCTTCTGGCAGGTCCACCCCAAGGCGGCGGACACCCTCGTCAAGGCCGTCATGCAGGGCCTGCTGCCGCGCAAGGGCGACATGGCGCTGGACCTCTACTGCGGGGTGGGCCTGTTCGCCGGCGCCCTCGCGGACCGCGTCGGCGACAAGGGTGCCGTCCTCGGTGTCGAGTCCGGCAAGCGCGCGGTCGAGGACGCGCGGCACAACCTCGCCGGCTTCGACCGGGTCCGCATCGAGCAGGGCAAGGTCGAGGCGGTGCTGCCGCGCACGGGCATCGAAGAGGTCGACCTCATCGTCCTGGACCCGCCCCGCGCCGGCGCGGGCCGGAAGACGGTCCAGCACCTGTCGTCCCTGAACGCCCGCCGCATCGCGTACGTGGCCTGCGACCCGGCGGCACTGGCGCGGGACCTCGGGTATTTCCGGGAGGGCGGGTACCGGGTGCGGATGCTGCGGGCGTTCGATCTGTTTCCGATGACGCATCATGTGGAGTGCGTGGCGATTCTTGAGCCCGCCACAAAGGGCCTTTGAGCTGCGACTTTCCTTCTGGCGAGGCGTCACCGTAGGGGCGGGGGCGGCGTGGGTACGACGGCATCCGCCGCTCCCCGCTGCGCTTCTGGCCCGCGAGTTGGTCGTCGCCGTGGTCGCGGCGGTGAGGGTGCCCGGCTCAGGGGATGGGGAGTGGCGAGGGCGGTTTGGTGACGGCGAAGGCGAACGTCGTCTTGATCGAGGACAGTGACGGGAGGGTCCGCAGCTCTCGCCGGACGAGGTCTTCGTACGCGGCGAACGAGTCGATGACGATCTTGACGAGGTAATCGTCGTCGCCGGCGAGCAGGTACGCCTCGACCACCTCGGGAATCGAGCGGATCTTCTCCTCGACGGCGTCGACGACCTCCGAGGTATGTGCGAGGAGCGTCATCCGCACGAAGGCGGTGATGGACAGCCCGAGCGCGTCCTGGGAGAGCATCGCCGCGTAGCGGCTGATCACGCCGCTGTCCTGCAGCGCCCGCACGCGCCGCAGGCACGGTGACGGGGAGAGGCCCACGCGATCCGCCAGCTCCTGATTGGTGAGTCTGCCGTCTCGCTGGAGTTCGAGGAGGATGTGCCGGTCGATGTCATCCAAGGTCATCATGTAGCAGATTCTGCCACCGGAGAACGATATCGCGGCAGGATTCGCAATCGTCTGCTACGGCATCCTTCCTAAAATTGCTCACCTGGAGCAGGGACGGAAGGAGACGGCCATGGCCGATCGGATGCGTACAAGGTTGACGGGTGGGGCCGCTCTCGTTGCCGCGGTCGTCTTGTGGTCCTCGTTCGCCCTGACGGTCAGGGGGATCGGCTCGTCCAGCCTCACCTCGATCGACGTGGCGTTCCTCCGCTTCGCGACACCCGTCGTCATCCTGGCGCCGTGGCTTCCGCGCACCGTTCGCGCGCTGCGTGGCGAACGGATCGGTGTCCTGCTCCTGCTCGGTGTCGGTGGCCTGCCGCACTTTCTTCTCTCCGCACTCGGCGGACGTCTGACCTCCGCCGCGCTCATCGGTCTCCTCGTCCCCGGCACGGTCCCGCTGTTCGTCACGGTGATCCTGTATCTCCGGTGGCGGGAACGGATCTCCTCCCGGCGTCTGATCGCCCTCGCCGCGATCACCACGGGTATCGCGGCGACCGCGATACAGACGACGTCCACCTCGACGACCGCGGGCGTCGGCATTCTCCTCACCGCCGGGTGCGCCTGGGCCGTCTACACGATCGGCCTGCGCCAGACGGGGCTCGGTCCGGCCGGCGTCGTGCTCACCGTGTGCACACCCGCCGCGATCGCGGCGGCCCTGCTCGCCGCCTCCGCCGCGATGCCCTCGCATCTGATGACCGGCACCGCCGGCATCTCCGACGTTCTGCTCTTCACCGGCCTTCAGGGCATCGGGACGGGACTGCTCTCGACCGTGTGCTACGCCTACGCGGTGCGGGCCCTGGGCAGCACCCTCGCCGCAACGGCCGGCGCGATCAGCCCCGTCCTGGCCGCCCTCCTCGCAGTCCCCCTCTTCGGCGAGCCCATCACCTCTGGCGTGAGCGCTGCCCTCGCGCTCATCGTCACGGGCGTGACGGTCTTCAACACCGCCCCGCGCCGTCGTGACCGAGCGTGTCTGCGGCTTCCGCGCCGGGTGCGTCGTTCGCAGGGCGTCCTGCTCGACACACAACGCTCACCGCGCGGTTCGATCTCAGGTAACGCCCCCACGCGGATCGCGGACGATCTGACGGGCGAAGGAGAAGGTCAGATAGGCCGATCCGGTGCGGTCGACGGTGATGTTCTCGGGCTGCTGCTCGGCGGCGAGGCTGAAGTGGGCCGCGATGCGCGGCCGGGAGAGCGGCTCGCTCGTGGCCGTGGCGGTCGCCGCGGAGGCCAGCAGGGCCGCGGCCGCTGCGAGCGTGGTGATGGTGGTGCGGGCGTGCAGGGGGGTTCTCCTGGTGTGCCGGTCCTCTGCCGGCCCGTGGGGGAGGAGCGGGCCGGCAGAGGTGCTTGAGGGGGCTGCGCTGGTTCAGGGTGCGACGATCTTGATCGTGCTGGCCCAGCCGTGGCCGCCTTCGCGGATCTGCAGGGCCATGTGCAGCAGTTGGAAGCCTTCGAGTGCGCGTGCGTGCTTGAGCGCGCCGACGTCGACCGGGTTCAGTGCGCCGGAGACGACGAGGTCGGCGACCTCCTTGCGGGCGGCCTCGTCGTCCCCGGCGACGAAGACGTCAAGGGGCGTGCCGCCCACCTGACCGGAGACCAGGGTGGTGGCGAAGGTGGTGTTGAACGCCTTGACCACGCGTACCCGCGGTCCCGCGGCTTCGGCGATCCGCTCGGCGGCGGAGGTGCCGGGAGCGACGACCAGGGCGTCGAGCGAGGCGTCGACGGGGTTGCTGATGTCCATCAGCACCTTGCCGTCGAGTCGCGGCCCGTAGGAGGCGGCGAGCTGCCTGGCTGCCGCGAAGGGCACCGCGAGGATGACGATGTCCGCCTGGTCGACCGCCGATTCGTCCGCGGCGCTCACCCGCCCGCCGTGCTCCTGCCCGCGAAGCTCGTCGGCGAGTTGTCCGGCCTTGACAGGGTCCTTGGCGGTGATGGTGACGTCGTGGCCGCCGGCGAGGGCGCGGGTGGCGATGCCTCGGGCCATGTTCCCGGCGCCGACGAGGGTGATCTTCATGGGTGTGGTCCGTTCTCTTCGCTGGACTGCCGCACGGCTGCCTTCGCTGGTGGTCCGCCGCGCTCCTGCCTGAAACCGGTGTGCACCCGCACGACGTCGAACGGCAGCTTCGGCTCGGTGATCTGGAACTGGAAGTTGACGATCAGCAGGTCGTCTCCGTCGAAGGCGGCGGTGGACGGGCTGTGCATGCCGTGCCCGTGGACCGTGCGGACGAGGTGGGCCTTGGTGTAGTCCCTGTTCAGCTTCAGTACGGCGATCTGGCCGTCGGGGTTGTCGAGTTCGGTGACGGCGGTGAGGGTGTGGCCCTTGATCAGCAGGCCGTCTCCGGAGATTCCCTCGGCGCCGCCGAGGTCGATCCGGACGACCTCGTGGGTGCGGACGTCCACGCGGTAGAAGGCGTAGCCGTTGTAGTCGGCGAGCAGCACGTAGCGGCCGTCGCCGGTGACCACCAGGCCGTTGCCGTTGAAGCCGGCGTCGTAGACCATCGGCGAGCGGGTCAGGTCGACTCCCACGCGCAGGGGCCGCTCGACGGTCCTGCTCTGCAGCTCCGCGGCGGTGATGCGCCACAGCGCCGGGTGAACGGAGTCGGAGATGTACGCGTCACCGTTGGGCGCGAGGGCCACGTCGTTGAGGAAGACGTCGGTGCGGCCGGTGTCGAAGACGTGCAGCAGGGCTCGGGTGCGGGTGTCGTAGACGAAGACCTTGCCCGTGGCGCCTCCGGCGATGATGAGCCGTCCGGCGCGGTCGGCCTTCATGCCGGCGACCGACACGCGTCCGTCCTTGCCGCCGGGCAGGAACACCTGGGTCGCGCTCCGGCGCACGTCACCGCGGTAGACGGTGCCGTCGGTGGTGCTGCCGACGTAGAAATAGGGCGTGCCCTGCTGGCGGGCGATGCCCTCGGGGTAGGTCTTGTCGCCGGGGATGGTGTAGCTGGTGGGCCGGGACTGCCGGGGGGAGGGGACGGGGTGCCGGGGTAGGTCGCCGCCGGGGGTGGCGAGGGCCGGGGCCGCGGCGCCCAGGACGAGGAGGGCGGCCGCGGCGACGGCCGCGATGCGGGGACCG
Organism: Streptomyces sp. VNUA24; assembly: GCF_029167005.1. NCBI lineage: Bacteria > Bacillati > Actinomycetota > Actinomycetes > Kitasatosporales > Streptomycetaceae > Streptomyces > Streptomyces sp. VNUA24. Next base: position 3,425,057 of record NZ_CP119143.1, on the reverse strand, counting down.
CGAGCACGCGATGAGGACATGGCGGATCTCTCTGAGGACAGGGCGGATCTCTTCGGGGACATGGCGGATCTCTTCGGGGATGGATGAGCGTGTGCCGGAGGGGAGGTGAGAAACCGAGGGGGCGTCAGCCTGCGGCGGGGAAGAGGGAGCGGTTGGCGATGTCGATGATGAACGGGCCGACGTGGTCGGGGTACTTGTCGACGATGGCCTTCTTGTAGGCGTCGCCGTCCTCGCCGAGCAGCTCGCGGGCGTCGTCGAGGTAGCGGCGGATGCCGTCGAAGACCTCGGGGCCTGTGGGGGCGCCGTGGCCGGCGAGGATCGTGTCGTAGCCGGACTCGGCGGCCATGGCGTCGACGGCCTGCTGCCAGCCGGTGATGTCGTTGTTGCCGAGGTAGAGGTGGACGTCGTGGTAGACGAGGTCCTGGGCGACGAGGACGCCCTGGTCGGGCAGCTTGACGAGGAGTTCGTCGGCGGCCTCACCGCCGGAGACGGCCTCGAAGACGAACTCGACGCCGTCGATGACTTCGCGTCCGGGGGTGATGTCCACGCTTCCGGGCAGGTCGGTGGCGGGGACGGCCAGGCCGCCCGGCAGCTGGGCCGCGGGACGCGCGGCGATCTGCTCGCGTACCAGGGGCAGGACGTGGACCGGTGCGTCGAAGCGGTCGGCGCCGTTGTAGTGGTCCGGGTGGGCGTGGGTGACGACGAGGCGGTCGATCGGCTTGCCGAGACCCTTGGCGTAGGCGACGGCCTCGTCGGCGTAGGCGGGGTTCAACTGGGCGTCGATCGCGATGATCCGTGCCGGGGTCTCGATCAGCTGGGTGGTGACGTGGAAGGTGTCGGCCGGGGACATGTAGCTGTGGATGCGGACCGCGCCCCTGTCGAGAACCGTGACCGTGCCGTTCATGATGATCTCCTTGAGGTGGGGCGGCCTCGCGCCGCCTTGACGACCTCCACTGTTGTCGGAACGCCGCAGGCAGGCGAGATACGCTGGAGACGTCCCATGGTCAATCGAGGACATCTGGAGATCGTGATGCATCCCGCGGGCCTCGACGACGGTGCTCCCTCCCCGGCCGGCGCCATCCTCAGACTGGACTTCAACCCGCCCGAGGCACGGGTCCCCGGCTTCGAGATCATCGATCTGGCCACCCTGCACGAGCGACGTCGCCGACGGGGGAGACGGCCCGATCTGGTGCACCGGGTGGACTTCCACACCCTCACGCTGATCACCGAGGGCAGCGGAGAGCACGCGATCGACTTCGTGACCCATCCGTGCCGCCCCGGCACCCTGTTGTGGGTCCGGCCCGGCCAGGTCCAGCGTTTCGTCCGGCCGGGCACGGCGAACGGCACGCACCTGCTCTTCACGCCGGCTTTCCCGCCGCACACCAGCAGCGCCGACCGGCTGGTGAAGGAGTGGTACGGGCCGGCGTGCCGGCAACTGGGTGCCAGCCCCCAGTACGCCGTCCTGTCGACCCTGCTCGGTCAGATGCGGGCCGAGTACGACCGCCCGGAAGAGACCGTGTCCGCGGAGATCCTCCAACTTCTGCTGGCCACCGTGCTGTTGCAGGTCGACCGCCTGCCCCACCCCGACAGCGGCGGGGACCCGCACGCCGGCGGCGAGGTGTACCGGCGTTTCCGCGCCGAACTGGAGCGCATGTACCCCACGACTCGTCGCGCCGCCGACTACGCCCAACGCCTCGGGTACACCGTCAAGACCCTCACGCGTGCCTGTGTCGCCGCCACCGGACAGCCCGTGAAGCACGTCATCGACGCCCGAGTGGCTCTCGAGGCCCAGCGGCTGCTCGCCCACACCGACGAAACCGTGGCGACCATCGCCCGCCGTCTGGGATTCGTCGAACCCACCAACTTCGGCAAGTTCTTCACCCGTCACACCGGCGTCACCCCAGGCGCGTTCCGCCTGACCCATCAGCACGCGACGAACCCGTCCGAGGGTGCCTGACCTCGGCGTATCCGTGCGGCGCTGAGCGACGGGGCTTTCAACACCAGCCGCCGTGGCGGTGCGCCGGAGAGCGTCGTCTCGGTACTCCGTGACGAGGGGGTGCGCCCGCACGGCATACCCGCCGGTGAGGAGCGCTGGGGGAAGGTCCAGAACGGCTCGCGCCCGCGCGGGAACACCTCGCAGGATCTCGCAGGCCGGGCAACCGCAGACTGCGTCCGGGTACGCGCCGTCCCAAGGCTCCGGCCCCGGGATTCCACGGATCGGGGTGTCCGGTCGGCCCCCGCCCTGACACGCGGAGCGGCCCGGCAGAGCCGTCGCGACTGCACATGGCTGAGGCCGCCATGGTCACCGATCCGGCTCCGCTCACTGGCCTTGCAGGTCGGTGTCCGGGTGCCTGAGTCGGACCTGGGAACGGATCGCCGCAGGGCTTCGACGTGGCCGTCGGCCGGGTCGATGCCGACGTGGTCACCCCCCAGGCGGCCCTGGATGGCCTGTACCGTGCGACGCCGCGCCGGTTTCCCGTGCGGAAAAGGCACCTTGACCAGCGCTGGGGCGGGTGTGACGCGCAGGGGCGCACGATGCTGAATGGCTTGTTCAGAGTAGTTGCAGCAGGCATTTTATTAACGCATGATGGTTCAACCTTTACCTTTGCGCGGGATTTGCTGACCGCTCGCTCCGCGCCGGTGAATGTGCGGCGAGGGCAGTGGTCGACGGGGGAGATGCAGTGAGGGACGAAGCACACGACGATTCAAGACGCCGGTTCACCTGCCGGACGGAGTCTCGGGCGCGCAGGCACCCGCACGTACGCCGTCGTCGGCCGTTCGGGACGTCTTCGGAGATGAACCACCTGCGCGTCGAACAACGTCGGGCCCGTCCCGACGGGCGCCGACACACGCGTGTGGGGAAGTGGCACGGCGCGAGGTGCTCGCGGCTGTCGCCTGTCCTGGCGTAGGCGTAGGTAGGCGTAGGCCCAGGCGGATGCGGAAGGCCGTGGGCCGACGTGTCAAGTACGCGTGTCAGTAGGGGATCTGTGCCTCACGGGCTCAGTGGGTGCGCTTCAGGGATCCCTTTTTCGCACTGCAGCGAGAAAAGCTCCTCGGGAGGAAAGTCAGTCATGTCTGTCGTCCGTGTGCTCCTCGCCTGCGAGAACAGACTTCTCCAGGACGCTGTGGCCGGGGTTCTCTCCCTGCAGCAGGACATCCAGGTGCTGGGCGCGGCGGGTGTGAGCGAAACGGTGGGCCGCGCCGCCACGTTGCACCCCCACGTCGTGGTACTGGCGCCATGGGCGACTCCTGTGGCGGCCCGCGCCGTGAAAGTCCTGCGAAGAGCGGCGCCGAGGACGGCGGTGCTGGTGTTCGGCGCGCCCGGTGTCAGCCGCACGCAGATCATGGCGGCGGGGGCGCACCGGTACCTGCCCGAGGGGTCGGGCCAGGAGGAATTGCTGTCTGCCGTACGGGAGTTCGCGGTGAGCCATGCGGCTGCCGCCCCCGTGCCGCAGCCCGACATCAAACTGTCGCCGCGCCAGCAGGAGGTATTGGTGCTGGTCGCGGAAGCCCTGTCGAACAAGCAGATAGCCCGGAGCCTGGACATCAGCATCGGCACTGTCAAACGACACCTGCACGTCGTCTTCCAGAAGCTGGGAGCCGTGTCCCGGCTGGACGCGGTCGCGCGAGCCCACGCAGCAGGGTTGCTGCCCTTCGCCGGCCGACCGGCCGCAGCGGGCTCCAGGCCCGCCGACCGTCCGGTCCTCACGAAGATCTGACGGGACTTGACGCAGATCTGACATGAGCAGCATTGTGCCCGACGGAGATGGCGAAGAAAGTAGTGAGTACGTTCCGGTGAGTTGTTCCCGAGGGTAATCCCGGGGGCGAGGCGGAGTGGGACAGCTCGAACCGTTGAACCTTGTCGCTCTGATGACAGGGTTACGCATGGGTGAATGGAGCCCCCGTGATCAATGTGTTTCAGCCCAGCCTGGGACAGGAAGAACTCCAGGCTCTCGCGGAGGTTTTCTCGGACAACTGGCCCGGGCACGGGGCGCGGACCGCCGGGTTCGAGAAGGAGTTCGCGGCCCATATCGGTGTGCCGGACGAAAGCGTGCTCTTTCTCAACAACGCCACGGCGGGACTTTTCCTTGCCATGGAGCTGCTGATGTTGAAGCGCGGCGACGAGGTGGTTCTGCCCTCGGTCAGCTTCGTGTCCGCGGCCAACGCCGTCGCGGCCACCGGCGCGGTCCCCGTCTTCTGCGACGTGGACCCGTACACGCTCAACCCCACCGTGGAAGACATCGAGGCTGCGCTGACGCCCAGGACACGTGCCGTGTGCATGCTGCACTACGGAGGATATCCGGGGGAGGTGGCCCGGATCGCGGACCTGTGCCGCAGTCGTGGCATTCCGCTGCTGGAGGACGCGGCCTGTGCCGTCGCCTCCCGTGTGGAAGGGCGGGCCTGCGGCACGTTCGGAGAACTGGCGACCTGGAGTTTCGACTCCATGAAAACCCTCGTCACCGGCGACGGTGGAATGCTGTATGTACGGGACGAGAAGCTGATGGAGACCGCCCGTCGACTGGCCTACTACGGCACTGGGCAGCGGAGTGGATTCACCTCCGCACGCGTCTCCGACCGGTGGTGGGAGCTGGATGTCGAAGGCTTCGGACGGCGGCTCATCGGAAATGATCTGACGGCGGCGATAGGCCGTGTTCAACTGCGCAGACTGCCCGGTTTCATTTCCGCCCGCGAGAAGGTCGCCGCACGCTACACCGAGTTGCTGGCCGATATGGAGGGCGTGCGGCTCCCGCCCCCCGCGCCGCCCGGTCACACCCTTTCCCACTATTTCTACTGGGTGCAGCTGGACAGCAGCCTGCGGGACCAGGTGGCCGCGGACCTCCGGGACCGGGGTGTCTACACCACGTTCCGGTATCCGCCGCTGCACCGGGTCCCGGCGTACGGATCCCGGAAGACTCTGCCGGCCACCGACCGGGCGGCGGAGGAGACCCTGCTGCTGCCCCTGCACCAAGGGCTGTCCGAGGAGGACGTGGAGCAGGTGGCGCGCGAGCTCAGGGCGGCTGTGGCCCGGCGGGGCGGTGGGGGCACATGAAGATCCGGACCACCGCACTCGAGGGTGCGTACGTCGTCGAGCCCGAGCACCTCGACGACGTACGCGGCACGTTCTACGAGGCGCTGCGCACCGAGGAGCTCCAGCGGGTCACCGGACGACCCTTCTCCGTGGCGCAGGTCAACTACTCGGTTTCCCGGTACAACACCCTGCGGGGCCTGCACGGCGTCACCGACCCGCCGGGGCAGGCGAAGTTCGTCACCTGCGTACGGGGCGCGGTGCGTGACGTCATCGTCGACCTGCGGCCCCACAGCCCGACGTTCGGCGCCTTCCACATGAGCGTCCTCGACGCCGCCCGTGGGAACGCGATCATGATCCCCGAGGGGTTCGGGCACGGCTTCCTCGCGCTGACGGACGACACCTGCGTCGGTTACCTGCTGTCCACCGCCCATGTCCCGGGCACCCAGATCGACATCGACCCCCTGGATCCCGAACTGGCTGTTCCGTGGGGGTTCGAGGAGCCGCCGCTCATGTCGCAGAAGGACGCGCGGGCGCAGAGCCTGCGCTCCGCGCTGGCGTCCGGAGTGCTCTCTTCCAGCTCCCCGAAGACGTGATTGACCTCAACCGCGCTTGAGGTCCTAGGGTCTGACCGACCCCCACGGGCCGATCCCGTCGGCCGTCACCGAAAGGAAGAGTCCTGATGCAAGAGAGCTCGTTACGGGCGACGAAACGGGAGTGGATCGGCCTGGCCGTTCTCGCGCTTCCCTCCATGCTGGTCACGATGGATCTGACCCTGCTGCACCTGGCGGTGCCGCAGATGAGCGCGGACCTGAACCCCAGCAGTTCGCAACTGCTGTGGATCACGGACATCTACGGCTTCCTCATCGCCGGATTCCTCGTCACGATGGGCACGTTGGGCGACCGTGTGGGGCGCAGGCTCCTGCTGATGCTCGGTGCCGGGGCCTTCGGTGTGGCTTCCGTGCTCACGGCGTACGCCGAGACGCCGGAGATGCTCATCCTGACGCGCGCCGTGCTGGGCGTGGCCGGAGCGTGTCTGGCCCCCTCCACCCTGTCGTTGATCCGTAACATGTTCCCCTCACCCACCCAGCGCACCACCGCGGTCACCATCTGGTCGACGAGCTTCATGCTGGGCGGCGCTCTGGGACCCGTGGTCGGCGGCGTCCTTCTGGAGTACTTCTGGTGGGGCTCGGTCTTCCTGCTGGCCGTACCGGTGATGGTGCTCCTGCTTGCCGTCGGACCCTTCCTGCTGCCGGAGTACCGTAACCCGCAGGGCGCGCGGGTCGACCTGATCAGTTCACTGCTGTCGCTGATCGCCGTGCTCGCCATGATCTACGGCCTCAAAGAGGTGGCCAAGTACGGCCTGGAACCCGTCCCGCTCGTGGCGATCCTGGTCGGTGCGGCCGTCGGCTACGTCTTCGTGCGGCGTCAGCGCACGCTGGCCCACCCGCTGCTCAACCTGAGCCTGTTCGCCAACCGGGCTTTCAGCGCTTCCCTTTCGACCTTGCTGCTCACCGTCATGTTCCTGATGGGGATCCAGTTCGTCATCGCACAGTTCCTGCAGAGCGTGCTCGAACTCTCGCCGCTCCAGGCAGGGTTGTGGCTGCTGCCCGCAGTGATCTCCGGCATGGTCGCGGCCCTGGCCGCCTCCGGCATCGTCGCCAAGGTGCGCCCGGCCTATGTCTTCGGTGCCGGGATGATCCTGGCCGCCGTGGGGTTCATGGTTCTCTGGGGAGTCTCCGCGGACTCCGGGCCCGGCGTGGTGATGCTGGCGTCGATCCTGATGTTCGCCGGTCTCGCCCCGGTCTCCGCTCTCGGAATCGACATGATCGTCGGCGCCGCGCCGCCGGAGGAGGCCGGCCCCGCCGCCGCGATCTCGGAGACGTCCAACGAGTTCGGTGGCGCCCTCGGTATCGCCGTGGTCGGCAGCATCGGCGCCACCGTGTTCCGGAGCGGCATGGCCGACAGCTACCCGGACGGCGTTCCCGCAGGTGCCGACGACACGCTGGCCGGGGCGCTGGAAGCCGCGGCGCGTATGCCGGGTGAGGGGGGCGAGGCCCTGGCCGCCGCCGCACGCGACGCATTCGCCAGGGGGCTGCAGGTCAACTCGTTCGTGGCCATGCCCCTGATGCTGCTCATGGCCCTGGGCGTCGCCTTCCTGCTTCGACAGGTGAAGCCCGCCGCGCACGAGGAGGAGCTGCCGGCCACCGCCGAGCAGGCCGTCCCCGCCACCGGCGGAACAGAACCCTCGACGATCCGCTAGGAGTCACACCGCACCACCAGAAGTCAGCCCGCACGTCTCACCTTCGCAGGGGTGTCGCCTCGTCACGGGGCGGCGCCCCTGCTTCCTATGCACCGCCGTGGTCCGCCGCACACGGCACGTGGCGGAGGAGAGGAAAGCCATGAAGGCCCTGGTGCTCGCGGGCGGAGCGGGAACCCGCTTACGCCCGTTCAGCTACTCGATGCCCAAGCAGCTCATACCCATCGCGAACAAGCCCGTCCTCGCGCACGTCCTGGAGAACATCAGGGACCTGGCCGTGACGGACGTCGGGATCATCGTGGGCGACCGTTCCTCGGAGATCGTCGAGGCGGTCGGCGACGGATCCCGATTCGGCCTGAGGATCACGTACCTCCCGCAGACGGAGCCCCTGGGGCTGGCGCACTGCGTGCTGCTCGCCCGCGACTTCCTGGGTGACGACGACTTCGTCATGTATCTCGGTGACAACATGCTCCCCGAAGGTGTCAGGGGCATCGCCGCCGAGTTCCGCGCGCGGCGGCCGGAGGCCCAGGTCGTCGTGTACAAGGTGGCCAACCCCCAGGCGTTCGGCGTCGTCGAACTCGGGACGGACGGTTCCCTGCTGCGGCTCGTGGAGAAGCCGCGCGTACCGCGCAGCGATCTCGCCCTCATCGGCGTGTACTTCTTCACGGCGGCCATCCACGGCGCGGTCGCGGCGATCAGCCCGAGTGCCCGCGGGGAACTGGAGATCACCGACGCCGTCCAGTGGCTGCTCGACAGTGGCGCGCGGGTGGCGGTCAGCAGGTACACCGGGTACTGGCGGGACACGGGACGGGTCGAGGACGTCCTGGAATGCAACCGCGACCTCCTCCGGGACCTCGAGCACTCGATCGAGGGCGTGGTGGACGAGTCCTGTCACATCCGCGGGCCGATCGTCGTCGAGGCAGGAGCCCGCGTGACCCGCTCGTGCATCGACGGGCCGGCGATCATCGGCGCCGGCACCGTCGTGGAGGACAGTCACATCGGTCCGGACACCTCGATCGGGCGGGGGTGCGAACTCCGGGGCACCCACATCGACTTCTCCATCGCCCTGGACGGTGCCCGGATTTCGCACGTGACCGGACTGCACGGCTCGCTGATCGGTCGTGGCGCGACGGTCGGGCCCCGGACCGACCGGACCGCGCACCACCGGCTGGTCGTCGGTGACCACACACACATCGAGGTGTCGGCATGAGGATCATGGTGACCGGCGGCGCCGGTTTCATCGGTTCGCACTACGTACGTACCCTCCTCGCCGGAGGGTACCCGGGAAGCGACGACGTCTCGGTCACCGTGCTGGACAAGCTCACCTACGCGGGCAACCCGGCGAATCTGCCCTCGTCCCATCCGCGCCTGGATTTCGTCCGCGGCGACGTGTGCGAGCCGTCCCTGCTGCGGGACCTGCTCCCAGGACATGACGCCGTGGTGCACTTCGCCGCGGAGTCCCATGTGGACCGGTCCGTCGCGTCCTCCGGGGAGTTCATCCGGACGAACGTCGGCGGCACGCACGCCGTGCTCGACGCGGCCCTCGCCACCGGCGTTCCCCGGGTCGTGCATGTCTCCACCGACGAGGTGTACGGATCCATCGACGAGGGGTCCTGGACGGAGGAGTCGCCGCTCCTGCCCAACTCCCCGTACGCCGCGAGCAAGGCGGCCGCCGACCTGGTCGCCCGCTCCTATCACAGGACGCACGGCCTGGACGTCTCGATCACCCGCTGCTCCAACAACTACGGCGCCTACCAGCACCCGGAGAAGCTGGTCCCCCTGTTCGTCACCAACCTGTTCGAGGGACGGACCATCCCGCTCTACGGCACCGGTGACAACCGGCGCGAGTGGCTGCACGTGGACGACCACTGCCGTGCGGTGCACAGCGTGCTGCTGGGCGGCAGGGCCGGCGAGGTCTACAACATCGGAGGCGGCAGCGAGTACAGCAATCTCGCGGTGACGGAACTGCTCCTCGAACTGTGCGATGCCGACCGTTCCCTGATCCGCCACGTCACGGACCGCAAGGGGCACGACCGCCGCTATGCGCTCGACGGCACCAAGATCCGTGAGGAACTGGGCTACGTGCCCGCGGTCTCCTTCGCCGACGGACTGGCGGACACGGTCGACTGGTACCGGTCGAACCCGGCCTGGTGGAAGGCGGCGAAGTACGGCGGCGACGGCGAGCGGGCCACGGACGTTCACGCCGTCGCCACGCGGGTCGCGGAGCACGGGGGCGTGGCCCGGTGATCGGGCGGCGCGCGGCCGTCGGGGTGGGCCCACGCCTCGCGGAGCGGATCCTGCGGCCGCGGGCGGACGCCGCGCACGCCGAGCGTGTGGCCGCCTCGCTGGCCGCGCGGGACAGCGCGGTGAAACCCACCGCGGAGGTGACCCGATGGCTGGAGGAGAGGCGTGACGCCCACGCCTTCCGGGTGCGCCGGATTCCCTTCCGTGAACTCGACGGCTGGCACTTCGCCGCGGACACGGGCGACCTCGTCCACCGCAGTGGACGGTTCTTCGCGATCACGGGACTTCACGTGGCGGTCGAGGGCGACCGCACGACGTCCTGGCGGCAGCCGGTGATCCGGCAGCCCGAGACCGGGATCCTGGGCCTGCTCGCGAAGGAGATCGACGGCGTTCTGCACTTCCTGATGCAGGCCAAGATGGAGCCGGGAAACCCCGGCATGCTCCAGCTCTCTCCGACCGTCCAGGCCACGCGCAGCAACTACACGCGGGCCCACGGGGGAGCGAGGGTGAAGTACCTCGACCACTTCCTCAGCCCCGAGCCCGGCCGTGACCACGTACTCGCGGACTCCCTCCAGTCCGAGCACGGCTCGTGGTTCCACCGCAAGAGCAATCGCAACATGGTGGTGGAGACGCGGGACGCCCCCGTCGTGGACGAGGACTTCTGCTGGCTGACCCTCGGCCAGATCGGTGAACTTCTGCGTCTCGACGACGTGGTGAACATGGACGCGCGCTCGGTGCTCGCCTGTGCGCTGCCCGACGGCGGCCGGCAGGCGCTGCACCCCGACACCGACGTGGTCTCCTGGCTGACCGCGGAGAGGTCCCGGCAACCGCTGCTGGCCCGTCCGACGCCGCTTCGCGAGGTGGCGGGATGGACCGTCGGCGAGGAGGCGATCGAGCGCCCCGACAGCCGCTACTTCCGGGTGGTGGCCGTCGCTGCGGAGGCACCCACGCGGGAAGTGACCGGCTGGTCCCAGCCTCTGGTCGAGCCCTGTGGCGAGGGGATCGCCGCCTTCCTGACGCGCCGTTTCGGAGGCGTACGGCACTTCCTGGCACAGGCCCGCGCCGAGGGAGGACTGGTGCACGGGCCGGAGGTGGCGCCCACGGTCCAGTGCACACCCGGCAACTACGCGCACCTTGCCCCGGCGGAGCGTCCCTTGTTCCTGGACACGGTCCTGGCCTCCGCCGGAAGCCCTCGGATCCGCTACGAGGCGGTCCACTCCGAGGAAGGGGGGCGCTTCCTGAACGCGCAGAGCCGTTACCTGGTCATCGAGACGGACGAGGAGCAGACGCCCCGCGAACCGCCGCGCGGCCACCGCTGGGTGACGTACGGCCAGCTCGCCGCTCTGGCCCGGCACGGGCACTACCTGAACGTCCAGGCCAGGACCCTGCTCGCCTGTATCGGCACCAACCCCGAGTTACGAGGAGACGCCCTGTGATCGCCGATTCCACGACGGAATCCATGGCCTACAGCACCGAGCACGCCGAGATATACGACAGGATCCACGCGAGCCGCGGCAGGGACTGGGCCGCCGAGGCCGACACGCTCGCGGACATCGCCCTTGAACTGCGGCCCCGTTCGGTCTCCCTCCTCGATGTCGCCTGCGGCACGGGGGAGCACTTGAGGCGCTTCGCCGAGCGCTTCCCCACCGTGGCCGGGGTGGAACTCTCCCAGGGCATGTGCCGGATCGCCCGGGGGAAGCTGACCGCGGTGCCCGTCCATCAGGGTGACATGCGCGCGTTCGATCTGGGACAGCGCTTCGACGTCGTCACCTGCATGTGCTTCTCGCTGGGCTACATGACCTCGGTGGACGAGCTGAACCAGGCCGTCGCGAGCATGGTGCGGCATCTGAACCCCGAGGGTGTCGTCATCGCCGAGCCGTGGTGGTTCCCGGAGAGGTTCCTCGACGGGTTCGTGTCGGGCGCGGCGACCCAGGACGAGCACGGCGTGATCAGCCGAGTCTCGCATTCCGTCCGGGAGGGGCGCAGCAGCCGTATGACCGTGCGCTACACGGTCGCCGGCCCGGCCGGCATCACGGACTTCACCGAAACCGAGGTGCACTCGCTGTTCACACGCGACGAGTACGAGACCGCCTTCCGCCTCGCCGGTGTGAAGGCGGTGTTCCGCGAAGGCGGGCCCAACGGGAGGGGCCTGTTCGTCGGGACGCACACGTGATCCACGGCCACCCACACCCAGAGGAGGACCCATGCGTGTCATGATCGCGACATTCCCGTCGACTTCGCACCTCTACCCCGTCATCCCTCTCGCCTGGGCCCTGCAGAGCGCGGGCCACGAGGTCTGCGTCGTAGGACACCCCGGTATGGGGTCGGACGACATGGCGGCCACCGTGACCGCTGCCGGAGTGATGGCCGTACCCGTGGGGGAGAGCGTGGCCACCGCCGACGTGGCGGCGGAGGAGGGCAGTCACCTGGACATTCCGCCCGACGCCTTCGCCCTCGACGTGCAGACCAGCGGCCCGGCCGAGTGGGAACTGCTCCAGCAGCGGCTCCTGTCGATCATCGGCCAGTGCTATCCGCTCGGCGACGACAAGGGCATGGTCACCGATCTGGTCGACTTCGCCCGCTCATGGGGGCCCGATCTCGTGCTGTGGGACCCCCTGTGCCTGCCCGCCGCGGTCGCGGCACGGGTCGCCGGAGCCGCCCACGCCCGAGTCCTGTGGGGCCAGGACAAGATGGGGTGGGTCTGGGAGCGGGTCGGCGGACGCTCCGCCGAACGCGACCCGATGGCACGGTGGATGCGGCCGCTGCTCGATCGGTACGGGTTGGACTTCTCGGAGGAGATGCTGCTCGGCCAGTGGAGCGTGGACCTGGTCCCGCAGGCGGCGCGGCTCCCTCTGGACACCCGTACCGTGCCGCTGCGCTGGGTGCCGTACAACGAGGCGTCAGTCGTCCCCGACTGGCTTCGGGAACCCCCGGAGCGCCCCCGTGTCTGTCTGACCCTGGGTGTCAGCTCACGGCATCTGTTCGGGAAGGACACCGGCTTCCCGCTGGAGGAGATGCTCGACGTCGTGGCCGGCTTCGACATCGAGGTGGTGGCCACGCTGAACCGGGCGCAGCTGACGGGCCTCGACCGAATCCCGGACAACGTCCGTACCGTGGACTTCGTCCCGCTCAACCAGCTGCTTCCCTCGTGCGCGGCCATCGTCCACCACGGCGGCTGGGGGACCTTCTCCGCCGCGGCCACGCACCGGGTGCCGCAGCTCATCCTCCCGGTGCCCACGTGGGACGAGCGGGTCGCCGCGCGGTACGCGGCGCGGCGCGGCGCGGGCCCGCTGCTGCACCCGGCGAACCTCACCCCGGAGGAGCTGGGCCGACAGCTCCGCCGCGCCCTGGAGGAGCCCGACTTCCGGCAGGGCACGGCCGCGCTCCGGAGCGACCGTCTCGCGACGCCCTCGCCCGCGGAGATCGTCCCCGTCCTGGAGCGGCTGACGGCACATCACCGCGGCCTGCCGCCCGGCTGAGCCGGTCCGGCACCGGTCGGCAGAAACCGAGGAGTGACGATGGAGTACACACAGCTGGGTCGCACCGCCCTGCGCGTCAGCCGACTGTGTCTGGGCACGGTCAACTTCGGCGGCAGGGTCGACGAGGACGCGGGTCACCGCCTCATGACCCGGGCGCTGGAGCACGGGCTGAACTTCCTGGACACCGCCGACATGTACGGCTGGCGCGTCCACAAGGGGTACACCGAGGAGACCATCGGCCGCTGGCTCGCCGACGACCCCTCGCGCCGGGACCGCGTCGTGCTGTCCACCAAGGTGGGCAACGAGATGTCCCCGGCGCCCAATGACTGCGGGCTGTCCGCCCGTCACATCGTCGCCTCCTGCGAGGCGTCGTTGCGGCGGCTGGGTACCGACCGGATCGACCTCTACCAGATGCACCACATCGACCGCAGCGCACCCTGGGACGAGATCTGGCAGGCCATGGATCTGCTCGTCGGCCAGGGCAAGGTCCTCTACGTGGGCTCCTCCAACTTCGCGGGCTGGCATGTCGCGATGGCACAGGAGGCGGCGCTGCGCCGGCATGCGCTGGGGCTGGTCTCGGAGAGCTGTGTCTACAACCTGGTGTCCCGCCAGGTCGAACTCGAACTTCTCCCCGCGGCCCGGGCGTACGGCATGGCGGTGCTGCCCTGGTCCCCGCTGCACGGCGGTCTGCTGGGCGGCGTCCTGGACAAGCTCCGTGAGGGTAGGGCCGTCAAGTCGGCACAGGGGCGTGCGGTGCCGGCGCTCAAGGAGCACGAGCAACGCATCGAGTCGTACGAGAACCTGTGCCGGGAGATCGGCGAGCCGCCCGCCCGGGTGGGCCTGGCCTGGGTGCTGTCGCGCCCCGAGGTGACCTCGCCGGTGATCGGACCCCGTACGGACGAGCAGTTGGACGGGGCGGTGGCCGCGCTGGGGCTCCGGCTCGGCCCCGACGTCCTGGGCCGTCTGGACGAGCTGTTCCCCGGGCCGGGTGCCGAGGCGCCGGAAGCGTGGATCACCTGACCCTCCTCTGCCCTCGCGTCGTCCGTTCGCCGTGTACGACCGCCCGGTCCCGTGCCCGAGGCGGTGGTCGGCGCGTCCTGTTCATCCCGTTCACCACGACACTTCCGAGGAGCCATGCGATCGAGACATCCGGCGCCGGCCGGCCCCGTGCCGTACGCACGTCGTTGCGCACAGGCGTTGAACAGCCTGCACTCCATCCTCTACTTCACCGCCGACCTCCGTGAGGAACTCGCTCCCTTCGGTGTCGAGGAGCACTCCAGTGTCTACATGGCGGGCCGCGCCGCGCCGCTCGGGGCGGTCGGTTCCGAGCTGGTCACCGGCGTGTTCAACTCCTTCGCACCCGGCTTCGTGGCCTCCAGGGTGCCCGCGGTGTGGGACGGTGTCTCACCGGTGCGGGCCGTCGAGGCCCGGCAGAGGGCCGCGGACACGGTTCTGCGGCGCCTGCTGGGGCGGGCCGTCGTGGAGTCACGGGCCATGGCTGACGCGGCCGAACTGGCCACCGAGGCCGCTGCGGCGGGTTCGCTCGCCGGCCGGCCTCTCTATGCCGCCAACGCAGCCCTGGTCCGGCCGGACGAACCGCACGTCGCCCTGTGGCACGCCGCGACGCTGCTGCGCGAGCACCGCGGGGACGGACATGTCGCGGTCCTCGACTGGTTCGAGGTAACCGGCCTACGGTCGCTGGTCCTCGACTGCGCGAGCGGGCACGGCATGCCGAAGGAGATCGTCATGCCGATGCGCGGCTGGACCGAGGAGGAGTGGTCGGCCTGCCGCGACCACCTGGCCGCGAGCGGCCTCATCGACGGCCAGGGCAGGCTGACCCCGCAGGGAGCCGAACTACGGGACGAGATCGAGTACGACACCAGCAGGCTCGACCGGCAGCCCTACGAGGCCCTGGGCGGCGAGCGCACCGAGAAGCTGGCGCGGTTCGTGCATGGACTGGTCAACAGCGCGGCGGACGCCGGTGTGTTCCCCCCTCCGCTGCGTGATTTCTTCGCCCCGCCCACCGAGAAGTGGAACGACCTGTGAGCCGCGCCGTCCGCAGCGCGTGCGACCGACTCACCCGGAGAGAGGACCGAACATGACGTCAGCCCTGGCACCGGGCGTTCCCGCACTGTTCTCACCCGCCTACTACCAGAATCCGCACCCCACCCTCGCCTGGCTCCGCGACCATTCGCCGGTCCACGAGTTCCCCTTCCCGGTCGGCGAGGTCCGGACCTGGATGGTGACGCGGTACGACGACGTCAGGGCGGTCCTCGCCGACTCCCGGTTCAGCGCGGAGACCGGCGCCTGGGCCGGCGACGATTTCCGTGAGGCGGGGCTGGTCAGCGCCGCCGGGACGATTCTCGAGCGGGGCATCGCCGTCATCGATCCGCCGGACCACACCAGGCTGCGCAGACTGGCCATGAGCGCGTTCACCACCCGGCGGATCGAGCAGTGGCGGGACACCGTACGGTCGGTCGTCGACCGCGTGCTGGAGGACTGCGCCCGGCGCGGCACCTTCGACGTGATGGACGACTACGCGGGTGAGGTGTCGGCCGGTGTGCTGAGCGCCATCCTCGGCTTCCGCATCGAGCGGCACCGTGAACTCGTCACCGCCCTCAACGAGGCGTTTCCCTCCGATCCGGCGCTGATGCACCGGGTCCCGGCGGCGTTCGGCAGGATCTGCGAGTACGCCGGGGAACTCGTCGAGGACAAGCGGCGCCATCCCGCCGACGACCTGACCTCGGCCCTGATCCAGGCCCGTGACGAGGAGAACCGGCTCGACGGCGACGAACTGACCGGTCTGGTCGCGGCGTTCATCATGGGGGGCAGCGACACCGTACGCGGCTTCATCGGCAACGCCGTCCTGGCGCTGCTGGACCATCCCGGCGAAACCGCCCGCTTGCGCGCGAAGCCCGGCCTGGCAAGGAGCGCCATGGAGGAACTGCTCCGCTACGAAGGGGCGTTGCACACGGCGCTGTTCCGGGTCACCACGGAGCCGGTGGAACTGTCGGGCGTCAAGCTGCCCGCCGGGGCCCCCGTGATCGCCGGGCTGCTCGCGGCCAATCGCGACCCGCGCCGCTTCGCCGAGCCGGACCGCCTGCGCCTCACCGGCGAGAGCCCGCGCCATGTCGGCTTCGGACACGGTCTGCACAACTGCATCGGCGCCGCCCTGGCACGGATGGAGGGCGAGATCGCGGTACCCGCTCTGGTGACCCGCTTCCCCGGCCTCGCCCTCGCGCTGCCCCGGGACCAGGTGCGCTACATCGAGAACTGGGCCATTCGGCGGCTGACGTCGCTTCCCGTCACCCCGCGGACGGAGCGCGGAGAGCCATGACGCGAGCCGTGGCCCACGTGGACCGGACGCTCTGCTTCGGCACCGGGATGTGCGAGGCGATGGAACCCACGCTGTTCGAGCTGACCGAGGACGGACACGCCGTTTTCCGCACCACGGGGGTCGGGGAGAGCGAGCGGCACGACACGGGCGGCGACAGCGGGCTGACGCGCCTGCGGGAGATCGCCGAGTGCTGCCCGGCGGGCGCGATCACGGTGACCACGACACGGAGCTTGGTACGAAAGGTGCACCCAGGTATGGAAGGGGATGTGATCGTCGTCGGAGCCGGCCCGGCGGGGCTCATGCTCGCCGCGGAGCTGCGGCTGGCCGGAGCGTCCGTCGTGGTCCTGGAGAAGGAGGGCGGCCCCAACTCCGAGTCGCGCGGCATGGGCTTCACGGCCCGCACCCTGGAGGTTTTCGAGCAGCGGGGGCTGTTGGAGAGGTTCGGCCCTCTCGGGCGGGCGCCGGGCGGCCACTTCGGGAGCGTGCCGGTGGACTACGCGGTCGGGGACGGCGCGCACGCGAGCGCCACCGGCGTCTCCCAGGCGCGCACCGTGGCGGTACTGGGCGAGTGGGCGCGGGAACTCGGCGTCGAACTCCGCTACGGACATCGGGTGGTCGCCGTGGAGGACGAGGGCGGTCAGGTCACGGTCGGGGTGGAGACGGCCGCCGGGGAGCAGCGGATGACCGCGCCCTACCTGGTGGGGTGCGACGGTGGCCGCAGCCTGGTACGCCGGTCGTACGGCTTCGACTTCCCCGGTACCGACGCGACGACGGAGCTGCTGCTCGCCGACGTCCGCGGCCTGGAGCTGGACCCCCTGTGGTCGGGAGGGCGGCGCCCCAAGGGCATGCTCCTCGCGGCACCCCTGCCCGACGGGGTGATGCGGGTGGTCGTACATGAACGCGGCGAGCCGCCCAGGGTGCGTTCCGGGCCGCCCGACTTCCACGAAGTGGCCGAGGCGTGGCAGCGGGTCAGCGGGGACGACATCTCCGGGGCCACGCCCGTCTGGGTGAGCTCCTTCGGAGACGCGGCCCGGCAGGCGAGCGAGTACCGGCGCGGGCGGGTCCTGCTGGCCGGGGACGCCGCGCACGTGCACCTGCCGGCCGGCGGCCAGGGCATGAACGTGAGCATCCAGGACGCCGTGAACCTG
Organism: Streptomyces sp. VNUA24; assembly: GCF_029167005.1. Lineage (NCBI taxonomy): Bacteria > Bacillati > Actinomycetota > Actinomycetes > Kitasatosporales > Streptomycetaceae > Streptomyces > Streptomyces sp. VNUA24. The sequence goes on along the minus strand of NZ_CP119143.1, from coordinate 3,407,563 downwards.
GGCTGGCGGCTGGGAGCCGTGGCGACGGGGCGCGCGGATGAGTCCCTCCTGGACGCGTACCATGCCGAACGGCACCCGGTCGGTGCGGAGTTGGTGCGCAACACGCGCGCCCAGGCGGCACTGTTCCTCGGTGGTGAGGAGATGCAGCCGCTGCGCGAGGTGCTCGGCCATGTCTTCCGCGGCGAGGAGGCGGCCCGGGAACTGGCCGGCATGGTCAGCGGACTCGACATCCGCTACGACGTCGGCCCGGGCGACCACCCGCTGCTCGGTCGGCGGCTGCCGAAAATCTTTCTCTCCCTGCCCGGCGGCGGCCGGAGCACCAGCATGGAACTGCTCCACCCTGCCCGAGGAGTGCTCCTGCTGCTCGGCCCGGACCACGGCGGCACGGCCGTGGCCGAGGGCTGGAAGGACCGGGTCGACGTGGTGACCGCGCGTCTCGACGGTGACCCCGGGACGAGCGAGCTGTCCGGCACGGACGCCGTTCTGGTCAGGCCGGACGGGTACGTGGCGTGGACGAGCGCCGACGGCGACCTGGAGACGGCCCTGCGCCGCCACTTCGGCCCGGCCTCGGTGTGAGTCCCCAGCACGGACGAACCTCGTACGGAACACCTCGCACGCGATCCGGACGTGCGGGGGAGGACCAGCCCTCGTGGAGACGGCCATGACCGAAAGCGTTGCCGAACAGACCACCACGCCGGACATCGCGCGCCCCGACGCGCGCGCGGTCTTCGTCAGCCACTGGTACGTGGGAGACCCCGACCGGGCGCGGTCCGTGCTCGACGGTGTCACGGACGCCTGGCGGCGGGCCCCGTGGCCCGAGGAGGTCCTCACCTTCTCGTGCTACCTGAGCGTGGAGGGCGACACGGTGATGACCTACACGCAGTGCACGGGTGCCCTCACATACCGGGAGTTCGTCGGTGCCCTGCCCGTCGCCGACGCCCGCAGGGAGCCCGTCGAATACCGGCTGCACCGCAGCGTGGTGACGGAACCCGCGGCCGCGCCGCCCGGGGCGCTCGTCACCGCCATGTTCGACGTCGACGGGCCCGAACGACAGCGATTCATCGTGGACTCCATCGCCCGCCGGCTGGAGGAGGCGCCGGCGGACGAGCACGCGGGCATGATCGGCTCCCACTTCCACCTGAGCATCGACGGGACACGGGTGACCAACTTCGCGGAGTGGACGACCGACGAGGCACATGCCGCGTTCCTGGAAGGCGGCACACGGCACGGAAATCTGCGGGTCACGGAACAGACGCCGGGCGTGCGCCCGATCGGCTTCCGGCGCTACCACCTGCACCGGAGTCTCGGCTCGTGAACGTCCGGAAACCGCCCTCAACCAGGCCCGATCAGGCGCCTCGGGAAGGTTAACCTGCAGGCGGGGCACGGTAGTTCACGCTTGTGAAGACCGTGCCCCGGACAGTTCCCGACACCGAGGAGAACCCGAGCATGACCCCTCCGACGACGGCCCCCTTCCCGGACGTCAGCCGTTCCGACTGCGGCATCGTCCTGGTCACGCCGCTGTACGTGGGCTCAGCCGACGCCCAGCGCGCCGAGGCCGAACGAGTCATGGCCCCCTATCGGGAAGGACCGCTCCCGGAGGGCATGCTCTCGATGAGCGTCTTCACCTGCACCGAGGCGGAGAACGTTCTGACGTACGCGCAGTGGACCTCCGACGAGGTCTACCGCGAGTACGTCCGCGGCACGGGCCGGTACGACAAGGAGCCCGACGCCGTCGAACCCGTCCGGTATCGGCTGTACCGGGGCCGGACCCTGGAACCGGGCAGCGTTCCCACTCTGCTCGTACCCCCTGTCTTCGACGTCGACGGCCGGGAGCGGCAGCGGCGCGCGGCGGACAACCTGCTGGACGGACCGCTCGGCACGCCGTTCGCCGGCCTGGTCTCCTCGCACTTCCACATCAGTGTGGACGGCACGCGCGTTCTCAACTGGGCACAGTGGGTGGACGAGGAGTCCCACGAGCGCTTCATGCAGAGCGAGCGCCCCAAGGAGTGCTTCGAGGCGCTCACCATGCCCGGAGTGCGCGGCATCGGGGGCAAGCGCTACCGCCTGGCCGACTCGGTGGTGCGCTGACGGAAAGACAACCGCTTCGGGACAGAGCGCTCCGAACGGGCTGACACAGGTGGGCAGGGCCCCTGTCCGGACGACGATCCTCGGATCGGCCGTCCGGACAGGGGCCCTGCGCGTGCCTGACGACTGCCGGCCGTTCGCCGTCTGCCCGTGTGGACGCAGGCCCTGGATCAAGGAGGAGAGGACAGATGGACACGGATGTGATCGTCGTGGGCGCCGGTCCGGCCGGGCTCATGCTCACCGGCGAGCTGCGCCTGGCCGGCGTGGACGTCATCACGCTGGAGAAACTCCCCGAACGGACCGGCGAGTCACGGGGACTGGGTTTCACCGCCCGCACGATGGAGGTCTTCGACCAGCGCGGCCTGCTGAGCCGTTTCGGGGAGGTGGAGACCAGCAACGTGGGCCACTTCGGCGGGCTGCCCGTCGACTTCGGCGTGCTCGAGGGCGCCCACCAGGCCGCGAAGACCGTTCCCCAGTCCCACACCGAGGCCGCCCTGGAAGCCTGGGTCGGCGACCTGGGGGGTGACCTGCGCCGCGGCCACGAGGTGCTCTCCGTCACCGACGAGGACGACCACGTCGCTGTCGATGTGCGCACTTTGGACGGTGACCCGGTACGGCTGACGGCGCGATATCTGGTCGGCTGTGACGGCGGGCGCAGCATGGTCCGCAAGGCGGCGGGGTTCGACTTTCCCGGCACCGCCGCCACGATGGAGATGTTCCTCGCGGACGTGCGCGGCCTGGAGCTGGCCCCCCGGATGATCGGTGAGACCTTCGAGGGCGGCATGGTCATGGTCGGCCCGCTGCCCGGCGGTGTCACCCGGCTCATCCTGTGCGAACGCGGCACCCCTCCGCAGCGGCGCACCGCGGCCCCCTCCTACGAGGAAGTGGTCGCCGGCTGGAAGCGGGTCACGGGGGAGGACATCTCGCACGGTGAACCGGAGTGGGTCAGTTCCTTCGGGGACGCCACCCGGCAGGTCACGACGTATCGGCGCGGTCGTGTCCTGCTCGCGGGAGACGCCGCCCACATCCATCTGCCGGCCGGTGGGCAGGGCATGAACACCAGCATCCAGGACGCGGTCAACCTCGGTTGGAAGCTCGCCGCGGTCGTCCGGGGCAGGGCCGGAGAGGAACTGCTCGACACGTACCACACCGAGCGTCACCCCGTCGGCACGCGTCTCCTGCTGAACACCCGCGCACAGGGCCTGCTCTTCCTCTCGGTGAGGGGGTGCCTTCCGTCCCGAACCGCCGGGACGGATCGGGACTCGTGCGAAAGCGACTGGGTTGTTGCGACACGTGCTCCTCCTGCGGAACGGCCGTGGGGGGCGGGAGAACGCGGGCTGCTGCGCTCGAGAACGGATGCTCTGTGCGGGACACCGGTACGCCGCGGTGCGCGTAGTGACTCTGGCATACGTACTGGCCGGTCGGTGTGGTTGATGGCACCTTGGTTGACCATGCTCCTCAACTGCGTTGCGCCGAACGATCTCTTGCTCATCCCTGTCGTACCGACAGCGACGTGACCGCCCTTGGAGGGCCTGGTGGAAGGAACAGCATGAACAACGAGCACTTAAGGCTGGCCGTGGTGGTCGGCAGCGTCCGTGACGGCCGGATGGGCATCGACGTGGCCCGTTGGGTGGCCGCCCGGGCGGCCTCGCACGGGAGGTGGGACGTGGACCTTCTGGACCTCGCCGATCACCCACTGCCCCTGGACGTCCCGGGCATGGGCCGGCCCCTGGACGCCGAGGTGCAGCGCGTCAAGGACGGGATCACGCCCCGGGTGGCCGCAGCCGACGCCTTCGTGGTGGTCACACCCGAGTACAACCACTCCTTCCCCGCGTCGCTCAAGAACGCGATCGACTGGCATCTGCAGGAGTGGGCGGCCAAGCCGGTGGGCCTCGTGTCCTACGGGGGAATGGGTGGGGGGCTGCGGGCCGCGGAACAGCTGCGGCAGGTGTTCCCGGAGGTGCACGCGCTGACCATCCGGGAAGCGCTCTCCTTCCACAACGCGTGGGGAGCATTCGACAACGGGGGAGCACCGCAGGGCGCGGAGGTGGCCGTCAAGACGTTCCTCGACCAACTCGCCTGGTGGGCAGACGTGTTGAGCGAAGCCCGGCGCAACCGCCCCTACCGGTTCTGATCACACCGTGCCTGCCGCCGGGGTCGGGGAGCGGGAGGGCGCGCTCCGGCGCCCGGCAGTCCGGCCCCGGCCCGGGGCGGCCGGATGGGCAGGTCCCCCTGGGCGTTTCACGTCCCCCGGCTGCCCGACAACCTACGGAGATCGCATGTCAGAGTCCGCCCGGGCACCGATGACACCGAAACGGACGCCGTCGTCCCCGGTCGTGGAGAAGGTCGAGTTGGCGGCGGGGGACGTACGGTTGTCGGGACTGCTCGCTCTCCCCCGCGGGCAGGAGCCGCGCGCCGTGCTCGTCGCGCTCCACGGCGGAGGCATGGGCGCGGGCTACTTCCACGGCCAGGCCGATCCGTCCCTCTCGTTGCTGTCCCTTGCGGCCGCGACCGGTTACGCGGCCCTCGCCATGGACCGTCCCGGCTACGGCGCTTCCGCGGGCCGCCTGCCGCACGGCATGCGCCTGGCCGAGCAGGCCGCCTGCGTGCGGGCAGCGCTGCGTACCTACGCCGTCGAGCGTGGGCAGGGTGCCCCGTTCTTTCTGGTGGGCCACTCGCTCGGCGGCAAACTCGCCCTGACGACGGTCGCGACGGCGGAACCGGAGGACGGGCTGCTGGGGGTGGACGTCTCGGGAGTCGGTGAGCGATGGGCCCTGTCGCCGACCCAACTCGCCACTGTCGGACAGCGACACGACCACCGCCTGCACTGGGGGCCGCTCGCACTGTATCCACCGGGTACGTTCCGGCTGGCGCGGCATCTTGTCGGTCCCGTCCCGTCCCGCGAGGCCGAGGAGATCCCGCAGTGGCCTCTCCGGTACGCCGGACTGGCCCGCCGCATCCGGGTCCCGGTGCGTTTCACCTTCGCCGAACACGAGCGCTTCTGGGCCTGTGACCCCGAGGCCGTACGGGAACTGACCGCCCCCCTGCTCACCCCGCTGGTACGCACCGACCGTCTGACGGGCGCCGGACACAACATCAGCCTCGGCTACGCGGCACGCCGCTATCACCTGAGCGTGCTGTCCTTCCTGGAGGAATGCCGCGCCCGCGCCACCGCATGAACGTCGGACGACGACATCGTCCCCGCCGTACGCGACGAAGCGGCTGAACCCACGGATTTCGGCAGCCGTCGGGCACGGCGGCGGGCACAATTGATCCGGTCCCCACCGGCGCCGCCACCGAGGCGATCGACGGGACGGGTGGCCGCCAAGGACACGACGGGGGGCGCGGGTGACGGAAGTCGAGGACCACGTCGGTGTCGGGCCCGGCGGACCCGGGAAGCGGTCCGCGCCGTCCGTGCTGCCGTCGGTGCTGCGCGGGTGGCTCGGGGTGGTGGCTGTTCTCGCCGGGCTGGGCGTCGCCACGGGTGCGGTTCTCTTCGCCGGTGACAGTGAGCCCGGTGCGGTGGACGCGCGGGTCTCGGCGGTCGTGGACGGGGTGGGGCCGCCGTGGCGGCACGTCGCTCTGGCCGTCGACTTCCTCGGGGAGCCCGTGGGGGCCGCGGCGCTGGTCGTGACCGTCGTGGCGGGCTGTCTCCTGCTGCTGCGGAGCCTGCGGGCCGCGGTGTTCGCCGTCGCCGCGATCGGCGTCACCGTGGGAGCGGGCACGCTGCTCAAGTCGCTGGTCGGACGCACCATCCACGGCGACGGCAACCTCTCGTACCCGAGCGGGCACACCGCCTTCCTCACCGCCCTCGCCCTCGTGGTCGCGCTGCTCGCGGCCGGCCGGCTCCGCCTCGGCAGGGCGGCCGGCCTGTCCCTCGTGCTCGCCGTGGCGCCGGTCGCCGGGGCCGCCATGGGCTGGGCCCAGGTCGCCCTGGGCGCGCACTACCCGACCGACGTCCTCGGCGGCTGGTGCACCGCGCTGGCGCTGACACCGGCGACCGCGTGGCTGGTGGACCGGACGGCCGACGGCCGACGGCGTCGCTGACCCGCCCCGGACCACCCGGCGGTCGGGCACCGGCTCGCCGACCGGCCCGGAAGCGGGGTCGCCCGCTGTCCGGCGATTCCCGGTTCGCCGTGCACACCCCGGCTCGCCCCGCCGATGCCGGAAGGCCGACGCCGACCGCAACCGCAACCGCAGCCGCGCTGACGTCGGCTCACCCTTCCCTCAGGCGGCCTCGCTCCCCCACTCGTCGACGGTCCGTCCTCACACCCGCCGCCGGAACACCGGCTTCACCGGACGGCCGCCCAGCCACGGTGTCGGGTCGCCGGCGTCCAGGGCCTTGCGGTACACCGCGCACGCCTCCGCCACCACGTCGACCGTGTGCTCGATGTCCGAGTCGTCCAGCGCGGCGCTCACCACGAACGACGGGGCCAGCACCCCGCCCGCGAGGAGCCGGCGCAGGAACAGGGTGCGGTACTCCTGCGACGGCTGCCCGTGCTCGTCGAGGGTGGCGAAGACCAGGTTGCTGGCCCGGCCCCGGACGACGACGTGGTCGCCCACGCCCATGGCGGTGGCGGCGTCGCGGACACCGGCCGCCAGCCGTTCGCCGAGGGCGTGCAGCCGTGCGGTGACGCCCTCCTCGACGTACGTGCTCTGCACGGCCATGGCGGCGGCCAGGGAGTGCGTCTCCGCGCCGTGCGTGGTGGACAGCAGGAACACCCGCTCCCCGGAGGTCCGCAGCCCGCCCAGCTCCATCAGCTCGCGGCGCCCGGCCAGCGCGGAGACGGCGAAGCCGTTGCCCAGCGCCTTGCCGAAGGTGGAGAGGTCGGGGACGACGCCGTACAGACCCTGGGCGCCCGCCTCCGACCAGCGGAAGCCGGTGATCATCTCGTCGAGGACCAGGACGCAGCCGTGCCGGTCGGCCAGTTCGCGCAGGCCCGCGAGGTATCCGGGCGGCGGCTCGGTGTGGGTGGCGGGTTCCAGGATCAGGCAGGCGATGTCGTCCGGGTACCGGGCGAGCAGCTCCTCGGTGGCGGCCAGATCGCCGTACGGGAACGTCACGGTGAGGTCGTGGGTGGCCGCCGGGATGCCGGCGGACATCGGGGTGGTGCCGATGAACCAGTCGTCCGTGGAGAAGAACGGATGGTCGGCGCAGAGGGCCACCCGCGAGCGCCCGGTGGCGGCGCGGGCCAGGCGTACCGCGGCGGTGGTGGCGTCGGAGCCGTTCTTGGCGAACTTCACCATCTCGGCGGTCGGCACCGTCGCCAGGAAGCGTTCGGCGGCCTCGACCTCCACGACGGACGGCCGGACGAAGTTGCCGCCGCGGTCGAGTTCCCGCCGCACCGCCTCGGTCACGCGCGGGTGGGCGTGCCCGAGGCTGACCGACCGCAGGCCGGAGCCGTACTCGATGTAGCGGTTGCCGTCGACGTCCCACACATGGGCGCCGTTGCCGTGGCTGATGACCGGGGCCAGGTGCTCCGGGTACTGGTCGTCGCCCTTGGCGTAGGTGTGCGCGCCACCGGGGACGAGGGCGTGCAGCCGCTCGTTGGCCGCCCGGGACCGGGGCAGTGCGAAGTCTTCGGTGTCCATCACGGTCTCAGCTCTCCCTGTGCTTCAGGACGTGCTTCAGGACCTCGGCCAGGCCGGGCGCCTTCCGGTCCCGCTCGGACATCGACGTGACCGGGAGCGGCCAGGGAAGGGCGAGTTCGGGGTCGTCGAAGGCGATCGTCACGTCCTCGGACGGGTCGTGCGGGCGGTCGATCCGGTACGAGGTGTCGGCGGTCGGGGTCAGGGCCTGGAAGCCGTGCGCGCAGCCCGCCGGGATGTAGAGGGTCGTCTGGGTCTCGCCGGACAGCTCGAAGAAGGCCCGGCCGAGATAGGTCGGCGAGCCCGGCCGCAGGTCCACGACGACGTCGAAGATCCTCCCGTACGAGCACCGCACCAGCTTGGCCTCGCCCGCGCCGGAGCGCAGGTGCAGGCCGCGCACCACGCCGCCCGCCGAGCGGGACATGCTGTCCTGGAGGAAGGCGTTCGGGTCCAGACCCACCGAGCGGACCACGTCGGCGTCGAAGGTGCGGCAGAAGAAGCCGCGTTCGTCGGCGTACGGGGTCGGCTCGAAGAGGTACGCGCCGGAGATCTCCGGGACGTCCGTCGCTTTCATGGCGTCTCCTGCCGGGGGTGCGTGGGCATGGGGGAGGGGGAAGGGGTGCGGGCGCGGCCGGTCGCCGGGAACAGGGCCGCCGCCAGGGCCGCGAACTGCTCGTCGAGCTGCCGGGTGACGGCCCGGTTCCGCTCGGCGAGGGTCCGCCGGGTGTCCGCCGCGTTCTTCTCCAGCTCCCGGAACTGTTCGAGCAGACGGTCGGCGTCGACCTCGCGGGCCGGGTGGCAGTACGCGTCCACGCCCATCAGCGCCATCAGCGCCTCGCTCTTCGCCGCGTAGGCGAGGGCGAGCGTCGGGGTGCCGGCCCGCAGCGCGCAGACCAGGTTGTGGTAGCGGGTCGCCACCACGGTGTCGGCGGCCGCCGTCTCCCTCATCAGGTCGGCCAGCGAGGCCGCCTCGGCGACGGTGACCAGCGGCGAGTCCACCGCGTCGACGATCGCGGCGGCCACCGGCGCGTCGCACGCGTCACCCGTGAGCAGCCGCACGGGCCTGCCCTCCTCGGCCAGCGCGCGGACGAAACGGGTCGTGCCGTCGAGGTAGCGGCGGTGGATCTCCTCGGCCCGGTCGCGGTCGTCGTCGCCGCCGTGGAAGTCCATGACACCGACGCACACCCGGCCCGGCGGGCCGCCGGGCGCGCCCGGTTCCGGTGCAGGCAGGGCGAAGGCGAGGTCCGGGTGGACCGCGTCGCGCGCGGTGTCCACGCCCATCGCCCGCATCGCGTCGCGGGACGGCTCGTCCCGGTACGACCGGTGGGCGGCCAGCCGTGCCGACCAGCGCACCAGGGTCCGGGTGGCCCGGTTGCCGATCGGGCCGGCCCCGACGCCGACCAGCGCGACCCGGGTGCCGGTCAGCCTGCCGCTCGCGCAGAGCAGGAACAGCGCGTACGGGAAACCCCACGGCCGCAGCGGCAGCGTGGCCTCCAGGACGCCCATGCCGGGCACGACGACCACGTCGTGCCGGCGCACCCAGGCGGCGGTGCGGAAGACGTCGACGAGCTTGCCGAGGCCCTTGCCCGCGATCGCGCCCGCGCGGGAGGCGGTCCGGTACTCCCCGCGGTACCAGTGCAGCCGGGTCGCGGGGATGCCGTACCGGGCCGTGACGACCTCGGGTCCGCCGCACAGCGCGTCCACGGCCGCCTCCGGGTGCGCTGCGCGCAGCAGACCGAGGACCGCCTCCAGCGACCCGTCGTTGCCGAGGTTGCCGGAGCCGAGGAGGCCGAACACCCCGACGCGCACCGGTGTCCGGGGCGCGGACGTCATGCCTGCCTGCCTTCGCGGCCGGCGACCAGGGCGTCCACGGAGACGTCGTACCGGCCGGGGTCGACCGGGGCGCGGTCCTCGACCCGTTCGCCCGCGCCCGGCCGGACCCGGCTGGTCATCCACGCGGCCAGATGGCGGTGGCACGCGCGCCGGTCGGCGGAGGACAGCGGCGCCCGCCGGATCGCCGAGACGAAACCCCACACGTACTCGGCGAGCAGCCGGGGCGTCGGATGCAGCGGGCCCGCCCGGCGCGGGTCCAGGTTGACGCACCGGGAGCGCTTGGAGGGGTTCGCCCGCTCGGCGCGGGTGGGGTGGTCGCGGCGGAAGTACAGCAGCTCGGGCACCTGGTGGAAGGGCCCGTGCAGGGTGATCTCGGCGACGAAGGTGCGGTCCGCGTGGTGATAGCTGTCGTGCGGCTTCACCCGGCGCAGCATGTCGGCCCGCATCACCCCGTAGAAGTCGTCGCCGCCGGGCTCGAACAGCAGGCTGCGGAAGCGCTCCGGCGCGTGCGGCGAGTCGGTGGCGAGCCCGTACGCGTAGGGGACCTTCACCTTGCCGTCCTCGTCGATGACCGCCTGGCCGCTGTGCGCGAGGACCACCTCCGGCCGCTCGTCCAGCGCCTCGACACAGCGCAGCAGCAGGTCCCGGGCGTACAGGTCGTCGTGCGAGGCCCACTTGAACAGCTCGCCCCGGCACTCGGTGAACACGTAGTTGTGGTTGGGCGCGGCGCCGATGTTGCGGGGCAGCCGGATGTAGCGGACGCGGGAGTCCTTCGCCGCGTACCGGCGGCAGATGTCCTCGGTCCCGTCGGTCGAGGCGTTGTCGGAGACGACCAGCTCGAAGTCCTCGTAGGTCTGGCCGAGCAGGGCGTCGAACGACTCGGCGAGGTACTCCTCGCCGTTGTAGACGGGCAGGCCGATGCTCAGCCGGGGTCGGTCGGTCATGGCGTCCTCACTTCGCGGATGGAGTCCTGGTGGTGCTCGCGCAGGGCGGAGCGCAGCTGCAGCCACCACACGGCGGAGCCGGCGAGGGTCGCGGCGGCGACGCCCCAGGCCGAGCCGACCGTGCCGGCCGCGGCCGCCCCGCCGAGTCCGCCGCCGACATAGCAGGCGGAGGCGAACAGCTGGCAGCGCAGACTGCGCCGGGCCGCGCCGAGCGCGCGCAGCCCGGCCGCCGCGCCGGTGCCGAGGCCGGCGCCCGCGACGCCGAGCGTGGCGGGCACGATCAGCTGCGAGGCGGCGCTCCAGACGCCGCCGAGCACGAGTTCGCCGTACCGGTCCGGCACCAGCAGCAGCGCCGCGCCCCAGAGCAGCGCGGCGACGGCCTGCGCGCCGCCGAGCAGGAGGCAGAACCGGCCGAGCCGGTGCGGGGCCCGCCGCAGCACCCGGGCCGCTTCCGCCACGGTGACCAGCGACAGCCCCATCAGCACGGCGAGGAACGGGCCGAGCAGCAGTTCGGCGCCCCGGACCACCCCCACCGCGCCGACCCCGACGATCGCGCCGAGCCCGTACGCCCGCAGCTGGGCCGCGCCGCTGAGGGAGGTGTTCTCGACCAGGTAGCGGGAGCCGAGGTCGCGGTGGTCGCGGAGCCAGGCGCGCGCTCCGGCCAGGTGGGGGCGGATACCGGACTGGAAGCAGCCGTACACCGCGGCCACCGCGGCGGACGCGCCCCAGGCGAGGACGAACGCGGCGACGGTGCCCACGCGGGCCGCCACGACCATGGCCGGGACGAGCGCGACGCCCCACACCAGGTCGTTGACGAACGCCTTCCGTCCGGTGCCGGCGGCGAAGAACGAGTACCGCCACGCGTCCTGCAGCAGCAGCCCCGGCAGCATCACGCCGAGGCAGGCGAAGGCGGGCCCCACGTGGCCGCCGGCGGTCGGTCCGACCGCCAGGCAGGCCGCGCCGATGACGCCGCCGACGCCGAGCGCGGTGCCCGACGAGCGGGCCACCGCCCCCCGCCAGGCGGCGTCCGGCACACCGCTGAAGCGCACCACGAGCGGGTCGGTGGCCAGCCCCCGGGAGACGCTGAGCACCACGCCATAGGTCACCCAGGCCAGGCTGAACGCGCCGAACGCGGTGAGCCCGAGCGAGCGGGCGACGTAGATCCCCACCGCGAAGTTGGTCATGCTGGAGGCGGCCTGGTCGGCCAGTCCCCAGGACAGCCGGCCGAGCAGGGCCCGCCGGGCGGGCCGCGCCCGTGCCCTCGCCTTCTCCTCCTCGGTGGTCATGTGCGTCATGCCTTGATCAGTCCGGCACCGTGCAGGGCGCCGGCCGCGGCGGCGACGGTGCCGAAGGGCAGCCCGGACCGCTCGGCGACGTCCAGCAGGCCGTGCTCGCCGTCGGAGAGGCTGAGCACCCACAGCATGGCCATCTGGGCCTCCTTGGCGTCGCTGCGGCCGCCGAGCGAGTCGTAGAGGCCACGGCGGCCCAGCTGCGGTTCGCCGTACGGGCTGAGGTTGACGTACCGCCGGTTGCCGTCGAGCACGGCGAACGCCTCGCGGCACAGGTCCAGGGTGTCCGTCATCGCCTCCGGGGTGACGAAGTCCGGGTTGTCCGCCGAGGTGTGGTACTCCGGGTAGCCCGCGTACGGGGTCCGGCTGAGCGAGCCGACGCCGAGGTCGAAGCCGGGTGAGCAGTACTGGCGCTCGTCGTAGCCGTACGGGGTGAACTCGGTGACGCGGTGCGGGCGTCCGGAGGCGTTCAGCACGTGCCGCATCACCCGGTCGATCTCCGCGTCGCCCCGTCGGCTCTGCTTGTACGTCACCTCGCCCCGGTCACCGGCGCAGGCCAGCACCAGGCCGTGCTTGACCCGCTCGATCCGGTCCGCGTTGCGGGCCAGCCAGGTGATCGCCCCGATGGTGCCGGGTGCGTAGATGAACCGGTAGGTGTAGTACGGCGTCCGCTCCGCCAGCGCACGGGCCAGGAACGTCGCCACCGCGACGCCGGCCAGGTTGTCGTTGGCCAGCGACGGGTGGCAGACGTGGCAGGAGACGATCACCTCGTCGGTGACCTGACCGGGGACCACGTGCTCGGCGTACGTGAGGTGACCGTCGGCGAGCGTGGAGTCGACCCGCACCTCGTACGCGCCGTCCGGCATCGCGTCCAGGGTGTCCTGGGCGAGACAGAAGCCCCACTGCGGCTGGTAGTAGCTGGTGCGGTACGGCACCCAGGACGGGTGCTCCGGCAGGGTGTACAGGTGTTCGCGCAGTTCGGCCAGCGGCAGGGTCGCCGACACCGGCACGCTGTAGCCGAGCACGTGCAGACTGGACGCGCGGAAGTCGACGACCCGCCTGCCGGAGGCGTCCGCGATCCAGGCGTCCCGGATGTTCCACTCCTGCGGCACCGTCCAGTCGAGCACCTGGGTCCCGGTCGGCACCTCGTGCACCTGGAGCGGGACGTACTCGCCGACGATGTCCAGGGTGGCGCGCACCCCGTCGCCGGTGATGCTCCGGCACAGCGGGTACAACCGCTCCACCAAGGCGTGCATCTCCTCGCCGACGGTCATCCGCGCCACCGCAGCGTGTCGTCGACGGTGCCGGCCTCGGACGCCGCCCGCAGCACGGCCAGCCGGGTGAAGCGGCGCTCGAAGTCCTCCTGGGTCAGCCCGAACTTCCGGTAGGCGTCGACGAGTTCGAGGGCGCCCCGTTTCACCGACCACGCGCAGTCGAAGCCGGGGATCGCCGCCCGGAACCGGGAGAAGTCCACCCGGTAGGACCGCGGATCGGCGCCGTTCTCGCCGGTGATCCTCACCTTCGCGCCGGACACCGCCTCGGCGACCTGCTCGGCGATCTCGGCGACCGTGACGTTGTTGGCCTCGCTGCCGATGTTGAACGCCCGGTCGTGCACCGCCTCGCGCGGCGCGTCCAGCGCGGCCGTGAACGCCCGCGCGATGTCGGCGGCGTGCACCAGCGGGCGCCAGGGGGTGCCGTCGGAGAGCACCAGCACCTCGCCGGACAGCAGCGCGTGGCCCACCAGGTTGTTCAGCACGATGTCCGCGCGCAGCCGGGGGGAGTACCCGAAGGCGGTGGCGTTGCGCATGTACACCGGGCTGAAGTCGCCGTCGGCCAGCGCGTGCAGGTCGTCCTCCACCCGCACCTTGGACTCCGCGTACGGCGTGACCGGGCGCAGCGGGGCGTCCTCGGCCACGAGTTCGTCACCGCCGGCGGCGCCGTACACCGAGCAGGTCGACGCGTACAGGAACCGCCGCACCCCGGCGTCGCGGGCCAGCCGGGCCAGCCGCACGGACGCGTGGTGGTTGATGTCGTAGGTGAGCTGCGGCGCCAGCGAGCCCAGCGGGTCGTTGGACAGGGCCGCCAGGTGGATCACGGCGTCCACCCCGGCCACGTGCTCGGCCGTGAGGTCGCGCAGGTCCACCCGGTGCCCCTGCGGGTCGGCGGGCGCCGGGCCCAGCACGCAGTCGGCGAACAGCCCGGCGTCCAGGCCGACGACCTCGTGCCCGGCCTCGGCGAGGACCGGGGCCATCACGGTGCCCAGGTAGCCCTGGTGTCCGGTCAGGAGTACGCGCATGGTTCAACCCCCCAGGTTGAGCGTGAGTTTGGTGACCGCGAACGCCTCGGCGTAGCGCTCGTGGCATTCGATGCCGCGGATCCGGGCGAGGCCGAGGAAGGCCTCCCGGTCGTACCAGGGCCGGTGGCGCTGCGAGGGGTAGTGCTCCTGCAGCAGCCGCACCTTCTGTTCGGCGGTCTCCGCGGCCAGCGGCTGGTAGGCCGCCATGCGGCCGAGGTCGCCGTCCCACTTGACGATCTCGTAGCCGAGCACCAGGTGGTCGCGGAACGCGGTGGGGATCAGCCGCGCCAGGCCGCGGTGGTCCTGGTGGGCGTCGTCGGTGCGCGGGGCCAGCACGAGGTCCGGCTCCGTCGCCGCCCGCAGCTCCTCGACCGCGGACTTGGCCTCCTCCCAGTGCGCGGGCAGCCGGCCGTCCGGCAGCTTGCCCACGGTCAGCCGCAGGTCGGCCCCCGGGCAGAAGGCGGCGAGCGCGGCCCGCTCCTCCTGCTCCCGGTCGGTTCCGCCGCCGGTCAGCACCAGCGCGTCCACGCGCAGGCCCGGCCGTGCCCGGCACAGCGTCAGCAGCGTGCCGCCGGCGCCGATGGCGATGTCGTCGCAGTGCGCGCCCACCGCGACGACCCGGTCGGGGCGGCCGGCGCCGAGCCGGATCACGCGCCCACCCCGGTGGCGTCGCGTTCCCACACGGCCCACGGGCGGTCGCCCCGGGCGTACGCCTCGTCGAGCGCGGCCCGCTCCTTGACGGTGTCGGTCGGCTTCCAGAAGCCGCGGTGCTGGTGCGCCACCAGCCGGCCCTCCTTGGCCAGCCGCGCGCAGCCGTCGGCGACCAGGTCACCGCCCTCCGGGATGTGGTCGAAGACCTCCTGGCGGAGCACGAAATAGCCGCCGTTCTCCCACAGCGGCATGTCGCTCACCGCGGTGATGCCCCCCACCAGGCCATCCTCGCCGAGGTCCACGCAGTGGAACGAGGACTGCGGCGGCACCACCATCATCGACGCGCCGGCGTCACGCCGGGCGAAGGAGTCGATCATCTCCGGCAGCGGGGCGTCGGTGAGCACGTCCGCGTAGTTGGCGAGGAACATCTCGTCGCCGTCCAGGTGGTGCCGCACCCGGCGCAGCCGCTCCCCGATCGGCGACTCGACGCCGGTCTGCGCGAAGGTGATCGTCCAGTCGGCGATGTCGGTGGACAGCAGCTCGGTACGGCCGCCGCGCAGCACGAAGTCGTTGGACGTCGTCTCCTCGTAGGTGAGGAAGAAGTTCTTGATGTGGTGGGCGCCGTACCCGAGGCAGAGGATGAACTCCTTGTGCCCGAAGTGCGCGTAGTAGCGCATGACGTGCCAGATCAGCGGGCGCGGGCCGACCATCGCCATCGGCTTGGGCACATCGTCGGAGGTTCCGTTGCGCATCCGCATGCCGTAACCGCCGCAGAACAGGACGACCTTCATGCCTTGACCTCGACAATGCTCAGTTCCGGTATCGGGAAGACCAGCCGGCCGCCCCACTCGTGCACGTACGCCAGCTGCTCCACCAGCTCGGCCCGCAGGTTCCACGGCAGGACGAGCACGTAGTCCGGCTTGTCGGCGGCGATCCGTTCGGGCGGCAGGATCGGGACGCGGGTGCCCGGGGTGAACCTGCCGTGCTTGTAGGGGTTGCGGTCCACGGTGTACGCCAGCAGGTCGGGCCGGATGCCGCAGTGGTTGAGCAGGGTGTTGCCCTTGCCCGGGGCGCCGTAGCCGACGACCGTCTCGCCGCGCTCGGCCGCGTCGATGAGGAACCGCAGCAGGTCCCGGCGGACCTTGGCCACCCGGGCGGAGAACTCGGTGTAACCGGACAGCTCCTGCAGCCCGGCGGCCTTCTCCCGGGCCAGCACGTCGGCCACCCGCCCGGTGGGCTCGCCGGCCACCTCGGCCGGGCGGGCCCACAGCCGGATCGACCCGCCGTGCGTGGGCAGCAGCTCGACGTCCACGAGCGTCAGCCCGCCGCTCGCGAGGGCCCGGATCGCGGAGGCGACGGTGTAGTACTGGAAGTGCTCGTGGTAGATCGTGTCGTACTGGTTCTCCTCGATCAGGGTCAGCAGGTGCTGCACCTCGATCGAGACCCAGCCGTCGTCGGCGACCAGCGCCCGCAGCCCTCGCGTGAACCCGACCACGTCGGGGATGTGCGCGTACACGTTGTTGGCCACGACCAGGTCCGCCGGCCCGTGCTCGGCGCGGACGGCCGAGCCGGTCTCCGGGGACAGGAACGCCGTGAGCGTGGGCACGCCCGCCTCCCGCGCCGCCGCCCCGACGTTCACCGACGGCTCGACGCCCAGGCAGCGGATCCCCCGGTCCACCACATGCCTCAGCAGGTATCCGTCGTTGCTCGCCACCTCGACCACGAAGGCGTCGGGGCCGAGGCCCGCCCGCTCCACGGCCTCACCGACGAACGTGCGCGCGTGCTCCACCCAGGAGGTCGAGAAGGAGGAGAAGTAGGCGTACTCCTCGAAGGTGTCCTCCGGTGTGATCAGCGGAGGGATCTGCGCCAGCCAGCAGTCCGTGCAGACCCGCAGGTGCAGCGGGTACGCCGGCTCCGGCAGGTCCAGTCGGTCCGCGGCGAGAAAGCTCTCGCACGGTGGCGTCGCTCCCAGGTCGACGACGCTCTCCAGCGCCGTCGAACCGCAGAGTCGGCATCCGTTCATCTACTGCCCCCCAATGATTCCGTCCGCCCCGCGATCGCGGCGCGGTACCCCTCCACCAGGTGCTCCAGCCCGACCTCCGGGCTGAAGTCCCGCTCGTAACGGCCCCGGGCCGCCCGGCCCATCTCCCGGCCCGGGGCCGGATCGGCCGTGATCCGGCGCAGACACGACGCGAGCGAGGCGGAGTCGCCCGGCCGGTGCAGCAGCCCGGTCACCCCGTCCTCGACGAGTTCGACGAAGGCGCCGTGACCGGCGGCGACGGCCGGGACCCCGGCCGCCATCGCCTCCACGACCACCAGGCCGAACGCCTCCAGCCACGTCGAGGGAGCCACCACGGCCACCGACCGCGCGACGGCCTCGCGGACCTGCGCCGTGTCGTACAGGCCGGCGTACCGCACGTCCTCGCGGCCCGCCGCCCAGGCGGTCACCTCCCGCTCCAGCGGCCCCGCCCCGGCGATCACCAGCGGTACGCCCACCCCGCCGCCGGCGGCCAGCTCGTCCCAGGCCGCCATCAGCAGCCGTATCCCCTTGGCCTCCGCCAGCCGGCCCAGGTACAGCAGGTGCTCGCCGTCGCCCTCCCGGCGCCGGCCCGGGTCGGGGACGAAGTTGTGCTTCACCGTCAGCCGCTCGGCCGGCATGCCGGAGCGCACCAGGACCTCGCGCTGCGCCGCCGAGATGCAGAAGAACCGCTCCACACCGGTCCACCACCGGCGCCGGTTCACCGAGAGACTGACCGCGAGCGGCACCGTCGCCAGCCGGGAGTTCCGGTAGCAGCCGTGCCGGACGGCGGGCAGCGGCGTGGACCCGACGCACTCGGCGCACGGCCGGCCGTCGCGCTGCAGCGTGCCGGGCGGACACACCTGGGTGTAGTTGTGCAGGGTCGCGACGGCGGGCACTCCGGCGTCCGCGCAGGCGGCCAGGACCGCCGGCGACAGCAGCGGGAAGACGTTGTGGACGTGCACCACGTCCGGCCGCCCGGCGCGCAGCCGCGCGGCGAGTTCTCGGCGGACCGCCGGGTTCCACGGCACCAGCAGCGGGATCGCGGCCTTGCCCGGCAGCGACCGGGCGGCGATCTCGTCGCTGCGCCGCTCGAACAGCTCGACCCGGTGGCCGGCCGCGCGCAGCAGCTCCACCTCCTGGTCGACGACCTTGTTCTCGCCGCTCGGCTGCGCCGAGGCGTAGCGGTTGTGCACCACGAGCACGTCCATGCTCAGGCCACCTCCGATCTTCTGACCCAGCGCGTGACGCGCCGTCGGGGGACGGTGGGGGGCGGCGGGGCGCCGGCCTCGGCGGGCACCGCCAACAGCGAGGCGGCCACCGCCAGATGCAGCAGATACGGTGAGGCGTCGCCCAGTCCGGCCTCGGTGTACGACGCGATGCCGCAGTAGCTGATCAGGAAGATCGCGCAGGCCCTCGACAGCGACGGCGGCCGCAGCAGCGCCACCCCGCCCAGGACGACGACGATCGCCGCCACCAGCGTCACGCCGGTCATGCCCTGTTCGTTGAAGACGGCCAGCCAGCTGTTGTCGATCGGCAGTCCGCCGAAGGACTTGTCACCCAGGCCCATGCCGAACAGGTACTCCGAGGTCGTGCGGGGCGCCGCCAGCAGCGCCTCCCAGACCTTGGCCCGGCCGGTGAGGCTGGTGAAGTTCTCCTGGCTCTGCCCGCGCAGGAACCACGCCCGCAGCGCGGGCCCGAACCCCACCGCGGCGACGGCGGCGCACAGCACCACCCAGGCGAAGAACCGGCGGGCGGCGGTGCTGGTCAGGAAGAGCGAACCGATCGCCAGCACCAGCCCGATGAGCATCCCGAGCGTCGCCGTGCGGGTGTGGGTGAGCGCGAGCAGGACCAGGGAGGGCACGATGACCAGCGCCGCACTGCCCCGGGTCGTCCGGCGGCCCAGCAGGAGCAGCGCGGACAGCCCGATGATCACCGCCGCGTACTGTCCGATCTGCGGCGGGGTGAGCGGCCAGAGCGCGCCGACCAGCCGCCCGCCGTAGAGCTCGGGCAGGGCGGCGCCCGGGGAGACGACGGCGCCGAGGGCCACCGAGCCGAGGACCACGAAGTACATCCGGATGTGCAGCCGGACGAACCTCAGCTCACCGTCCCACCAGCGGGTGAGCAGCCACAGCGTGCTGACGAAGAGCGCCAGCCGGGCGCAGCGGAACACCGCGCCGAGCCCGGACTCCAGGTCCGCGCTGGAGATCACGCTCGGCACCAGCAGCAGGGTGAGCAGGAACAGATAGGCGTTGGGGCGCACGCGCAGCCGGGGATTGACCAGGAGCGCCAGCGCGAACGCGGCGACCAGCGCGCCCATGGTGACCATCTGGATGAGGGAGCGGGGCAGCGGGACGATGGTCCTCGCCCCGGCGGAGCCGAGCGTGTTGAGGACCAGCAGCCCCCAGACCGTCCCGACGATCTTCGACGTGTGGTCGGTGGCCATCTCAACCGCCCTTCCCGGCGCGGTACCTGCTGCCCGCGTCCTGCCGGTACGGCGTGTCCCGCCACTGGGCGAAGTCCAGGACCCGGCTCGGGTCGTGGACGACGAACCTCCAGGGCCCCCGGTAGACGTTGTCGTGCCAGCGGTTGTGCTGCTTGCGTGTGATCGCCTCGGCCACCCGGTCGCCCCGGTAGGGCGACCAGTCCGGATAGGTGCCGTAGTTGGCCAGCACCGCCATGCGGTCGCACTTCACCGCGCAGTCGAGGACGGCCTTGTCCAGCACGAAGCGGTTGTCGTGGATGTCCACCCGCTGCGTCCGCCACCGGCAGTCGTCGTACAGCGGCGCGGTGGCGATCGCCGGCCGCTTGCAGCGCCCGATGTCCTTCACCAGGAGCGTGCACTCGCCGGAGGAGGTGTTGGCCGGGCTGTTGCAGAACCGGTCCGCGTTCTCCCACAGGGTGATCCCGGACCAGTTGTTCTCCAGCACGTTCCGGTAGATCTCGATCTTGTCGGTGCGGGCCGGGACCCGCGGTTCGCCGCCGGACTCGGAGATGTAGACGGTCGCGAACGGGAAGGTGTCGCCGCGGTCGGCGTAGTCCCGGCCCTCGACCCAGTTGTTCCGCCGGATCCTGTTCTGCCGGATGACCGCGTTGTAGCTGGTCTCGTAGATCAGCGCGGCGCCGTCGTTGTCCTCCAGCAGGTTGCCCTCGATGCGGAAGTCGTTGTTGTTGGTGTCCGCCCACAGCCCGGCCCCGCGGTTGTCGTGCACCCAGTTGCCGCGTACGTCGGCGCCGTCGACCGCCCAGAACTTCACGCCCCCGGTGCAGCCGCAGCCCGGCCGCCGCTTCTCCCAGTCGTCCGTGTTGT
This sequence comes from Streptomyces sp. VNUA24, assembly GCF_029167005.1. Taxonomy (NCBI): domain Bacteria; kingdom Bacillati; phylum Actinomycetota; class Actinomycetes; order Kitasatosporales; family Streptomycetaceae; genus Streptomyces; species Streptomyces sp. VNUA24. Next base: position 3,387,549 of record NZ_CP119143.1, on the reverse strand, counting down.
TGCCGGTGATCTCGTTGCCCTCGACCACCAGGCCGGTGATACGGCCGTCGGCCTTGTAGGCGTTCATGCCGTACTGGCCGTTGTCGCGCAGGCAGTTGCCGCGCACCCGCTGGCGTGCCCCGGCCATCAGCCCGGCGCCTGAGTTGTTCTGGACCCTCGTGTGCTCGATGACCCAGCCGTCGGCCGAGTCGTGGTTGACGACGCCCTCGTCGTGCGGCGCGACGAACCGCTGCACGGTCAGATGACGGATCGTGACGTCCCGGGCGCTGCCGCCGAACGCGTACTGGTTGGTCTTCCGCCCGTCGAGCACCGCACCCGGCGCCCCGACATAGGTGTCCCCCTCCTTGGGCAGCACCTGGGCATAGCGGTCCGGCCCGAGCCGGTGCTTGCCCGGGAGCAGCCAGAACGTGGTGCCCGGCGGGTTCTCCTCGGTCTTCACCGCCAGGTCGCCGGGCACGGCGGGATCGACCGTCACCGCGCCCGCCGGCGCCTTCGACGGCCCCGCCGGGCGCTCGGCGCACACCCCGGCCACGGCCGTGGGCGGTGCGGTGGGCGGCTTCGGCCGCGCGTCCGGCGTGCTGTCACAGCCGGTCGCCGCCAGCAGGGCCAGCACCACGGGTGCCACGGCCCATGCCCGGTGCCGCCACGTGATCCCCAAGCGTCCTCCCTAGCCGCGGAACCCGAGTACGGTGGTGAACCCCTCCACGCCGTCGGCGAAGCCCGTGCCGATCAGCGTGGTGGCGGGTTCCTTGCGACCGAAGCCGGCCGAGTACCAGCCCAGCGGCGGGTCGCTCTCACCGCGATGCGCGCTCCAGGTCAGCTGCCCGGGCAGGTCGAGCACCGCCGAGCGGTCCTCGCCGTCCCGCGTCCAGGTCAGTTCCGCGCGGTGGCCCACCAGGTCCGCGGCGATCGCCGGGCCGAGGTGGAACGCCAGCCGCACGGCCCGGCGCGGGCCGCGGACCTCGTCGACCACCCGCAGCTCCCGGCTCGCGGCCGTCAGCTCCACCCGTCGGCGGTGCACCGAGGGCGCGTAACCGTCGTGCTCGGCGCACCAGCGGGCCACCCCCTCCCCGGACGTCTCGGACACCAGGACGCGGCTGCGGGCCTGCCGCGTCCACAGGAACGGGCCGCCGGAGACGGACTGGTCGGCCCCGTCCAGCTCCAGCGTGTTGTGGCCGAGGGTCGACCGGAAGTAGCGCCGCCACTCCGGCTGCCCGTGGTAGCAGTACGTCCCCGGGTCGGCGAGCACGTCGACCCCGTCGTGCCGGACCTCCAGGGACAGCGCGTCCGCGTGCGCGTGCGCGGCGATGGACAGGAACCCGTGCGGCCCGCCGTCGCAGCGCACCCAGATCTCCCCCGGGCCACGCAGGATCGTCATGCCGGCGTCGGCGAAGCGGGTGGGGCGGCTCGCCGGGCGGGTCACGGACCGTTCGGTTCCGTTCTCCGGGTACGGCTTGATGAGCGAGGCCAGCAGCGGGGTGCGCACGTCGGTGCCGGTCACCGTCGGCCACCAGTCGAGGCGGCCGAACACGGCGTCCCCGGTGGCCAGCAGCGAGGCCCAGCGGTCGGTGCCCGCGCCGTCCACGATCAGACCGTGCCCGTCGTCCGCGTCTCCCTGACGCGGCGGCCGCAGACGGTTGTCCACGACGGCCGCGAGCGCGTCGGTCATGCGCAGCAGCACCGGGCGGACGGTCGGGGGAACCGGCACCCCGGCGGCGTCCGCCTCGGCCAGCGCGGCCAGGCCGAGCTCCAGGACCAGACCGTGGTACTCGGTGGCCAGCTCGCGGTTGAGGCCGGAGAGATACGTGTTGGCGCGCAGCTGCCGCTCCAGCGAGCGCAACGCGCCGGCCCGCCAGCGTGCCGACTCGGGGAACCAGCCGAACGCGCAGGCCGCGGCCAGCTGACCGGCATCCTCGGCGATGACGTGGTTGTTCGCCGAGGAACCCCGGCTGGGGAAGGCGGCCAGCCAGCGCTGGTGGTGCCAGATCTGGTTCCGCGCCACCGGGTTGTCCTCGAACAGCCCGGCCGCGCCCGGCCAGCCGTCGAGCAGCCGGCGGACCCACACCCAGGACAGCAGCCGGATGCCCAGCTCGATGCCGCTGAGCCAGTGGACGCCGCGCAGCGGGGGGTTGGCCTCCCACCACGACCGCAGGTGCTCGGCCACGCGCTCGGCGTACCGCTCGTCGCCGGTGAGCGCGTAGGCGGCCGCGAGCCGGGTGAGGTACTGGTGCCGGGACGGCTCCCAGATCTGCTTGATGTCCCCGACCGCGTCCTCGCTGCGGTACGGCACGTCGAAGGCGTAGCCCTCGGGGGCCCGGCGCCCGGTCTTCGGGTCGAACCACCAGTCCGGGTCGGCCAGGTCGTCGCGGACCACGCCGAAGAACTCGGCGTGTCCCTCCATGAGCAGGTCCGCCTCGGCGACGAGACGCTTCGCGGCGTCCGGGGGTACGGCGGCGATCGTCCCGGCGGGCAGCACCGCGGTGAACCGGGCGCCGGTCACGCCCGGGCAGTCGGGCGGCGTCGCCCGCCAGCGCCGTCTGCGCAGGGTGTCGCCCACCCGGCCCGCGACCTCCCGCGGCCCCATCCGGGACAGCCGCCGGAGGTACCAGCCCACGCTCATCGTCATCAGGGCCTCGCCAACGTCACCGGCACGCCACCGGCCAGGCCGGCCTGCACGGCGAGGGTGGCCGCCGTGGTGGCGACCAGCGACTGAAGCGGCACCGGCATCGGACCGCCGGTGCGCACCGCCATGACGAACGCGGCCAGTTCGGCGTTCTGGCCCTTGTCCCGCGCCTTGGGCAGCCGCGAACTGACCCACTTCTTACGGCCGTACACCGAGGCCCGTACGAAGTCGTCGAGGCGCAGCGCGCGGCCGTCCGCGACCAGGTCCAGGGTCTCCTTGGGGAAGCCGGAGGGGCCACTGGTGACGTAACTGATCGTGGCGGTGGAGCCGTCGGGGTAGCGCAGCACGACCTGGAGGTCCTCGTTGCCGGACGTGGCGGTCGCGTACACCGAGACCGGGTCCGCGTCGAGCAGCCAGCTCGCCGTGTCGATGAAGTGTCCGCCCTCGCCCACGAACCGCGAGCCCTCGGAGCCCTGCTGGAGGTACCAGCTGCCGTGCGCGAGGCGGCCCGCGTTGACGAGGTAGCGCAGGTGCGCCGGACCGCTCCGGGCGCCGAAGTGGGTCCTGGCCTCCTGGAGCAGCGGCGCGAACCGGCGGTTGAAGCCCACCTGGAGCCGGTCGTTGCCGGACTCCTCCACCGCCGCGAGCACTCCGGACAGCTCGTCCTCGGTGAGGGCCAGCGGCTTCTCCACGAACACCGTCTTGCCGGCCAGCAGTGCCTGCCGGGTCAGGGCGGCGTGCGAGCTGTGCCGCGTCACCACGAACACCGCGTCGACGGACTCGTCGCCGAGCACGGCGTCGAGGTCGGTGGTCGCCTTGGCGAAGCCGAACTTCCGCTGCGCGTTGGCCCCGGACAGCGAGGTCGTGGTGACGACGGCCGACAGCTCGACACCCTCGCGCCGCGCGAGGTGCGGCAGCAGCATCGACGTCGCGTAGTTGCCGGCGCCGACGAATGCCAGCTTCACCGGCGTCTTGGCGACGCGGGCCGGAGCCGTCTTCACCTGCACCGCCGGCACGGCGACCGCCGGGGCCGTCGCCTCCTCCGTCTCCCCCGCCTGCTCGGGGTACCGGAACAGCGCGGTGACGGCCTTCAGCTCCCCGTCCTTCAGGCGCCGGTAGGTCTCCACCGCGTCGTCGAAGTCGGCGACGTGGGAGATCAGGGGCTCCACGTCGACCTTGCCGCGGGCGGCGAGGTCGAGGAAGCAGGCCAGGTTGCGGCGCTCGGTCCAGCGGACGTAGCCGATCGGGTAGTCGCGGCCCTCCAGCTCGTACGACGGGTCGTAGCGCCCGGGGCCGTAGCTGCGGGAGAAGCGGACGTCGAGTTCCTTCTCGTAGTACGCGTTCCACGGCAGGTCGAGGCGGCACTTGCCGATGTCGACGACCCGGCCGCGGTCCCGGGCCAGCTTGGCGGCCAGCTCGACGGGCTGGTTGCTGCCGCCGCCGGCGGCCAGGTACACCTGGTCCACGCCGTGTCCGTCGGTGAGTTCGGCGACGGCGTTCTCCACGGCGGTGGAGGCGGGGTCGCCGCAGGCCGCGGCGCCCAGGCGCTCGGCCAGCTCGCAGCGGGCCGGGTCGGGGTCGGCGCCGACGACGCGGACGCCGGAGGCGGCCAGGAGCTGCACCACCAGCTGGCCGATCAGCCCGAGGCCGATGACCAGGGCCACCTCGCCGAGCTGCGGCTCGCCCTGGCGGACGCCCTGCAGGGCGATCGACCCGACGGTGCCGAAGGCGGCGTGCTGCGGCGCGAGGCCGTCCGGCACCGGGACGTAGAGGTTCTTCGGCACCCAGTTGAGCTCGGCGTGCAGCGCGTGCTCGTTGCCGGCGCAGGCCACCAGGTCGCCGACCTTCACGTCGTCGACGCCGGCACCGGCCTGCTCGACCACGCCGCACAGGGAGTAGCCCAGCGGTGTGTAGGAGTCCAGTTTGCCCATCACCTTGCGGTACGTGGCGGGCACCCCGTTGGTGGCCACGCTCTGCATGACCTTGGCCACCTGGTCGGGGCGGGAGCGGGCCTTGCCCAGCATCGACATGCCGGCCTCGGACACCTTCATCATCTCGGTGCCGGTGGAGATCAGCGAGTAGACGGTGCGGACCAGCACACCGCCCGGCTTGCACCCGGGCACCGGCACGTCGAGCACCGCCAGCTCGCCGCTCTTGTAGTTCTGTACGACCTGTTTCACCGAAGTCCCCTGATTCCTAAGCCGTTTGCCGAGTGCTCTGGTCGGAGCGGGAGGTCGCGTCGCGGTACCAGTACTCGAGGGTCAGCACATGCCACAGATGCTTGGAGAAGTCCTGCTGTCCGGCGGCGTCCTCGGCGACCATCCGGTTCAGCGCGTCCCGGCGCAGGAAGCCGGACCGCACGAGCTCACCGTCGTTGACCACCTCGCGCACCAGCGGCGCCAGGTCCCGGCTCATCCAGGCCCGCAGCGGGGCGCTGAACAGGCCCTTGGGCCGGTAGACGATCTCCCGGGGCAGGATCGAGGTGGCCGCCTCCTTGAGGACCGCCTTGCCCTGCCGTTTGACGATCTTGCGGTCGCCGGGCACGGCGAACGCCGCCCTGACCACCTCGACGTCCACGTACGGCACCCGCACCTCGGTCGAGGCGGCCATGCTGGAGCGGTCCGTGTAGGTGAGGTTCAGGCCCGGCAGGAACATCCGGGCGTCGGCCAGGCACATCCGGTTGACGAAGTCGTCGAGCGTGTTGTCCGCGTAGGTGTCGGCATGCTCGGTCAGCACGTCGTCGACCGTCCCGGCCAGGTCCGGGTCGACCAGGGCGAGCAGGTCGTCCTGGTCGTACATGGTGTAACTGCGCCGGAACGCGGTCTCCTCCGGCAGGCCGGCGAAGGAGAGGAAGCGCTTTGCGAAGCGCACCGAGCGCAGGCCCCGGCGGGACGTGGCGACCGGCAGCCGGTCCACGATCCCGGACACCCCGCGCCGCAGGGGCCCCGGAACGCGCTGGTAGCGCAGGGCGAGCAGGTTGGCCAGGTGTTTGCGGTACCCGGCGAACAGCTCGTCGGCGCCCATGCCGGAGAGCATCACCTTGACCCCGGCCTCGCGCGCCGCCTGGCAGATCAGGAAGGTGTTGATCGCCGCGGGGTCGCCGATGGGCTCGTCCAGGGAGTACGTCATCTGCGGCAGCAGGTCGAGCACGTTCGGGGCGATCTCGATCTCGTGCAGCTCCACGCCGAACCGCTCGGCCACCTGCCGGGCGTAGCGCAGGTCGTCGGGCATGGCCTCGAACCGGGCGTCCTCGGCGCGGAACCCGATCGTGTAGGCGGAGATCCCCGGCTGGTGGCGGGCCGCGAGAGCGGTCAGCCAGCTCGAGTCCAGGCCGCCGGACAGGAAGGTGGCCACGGGGACGTCGGCGAGCAGGTGCTTGCGGGTCGACTCCTCCACGATGGCGGCCAGGTCCGGCCGTTCACCGGCCCGGGCCCGTGCCCGGCCCTCGGCGGCGACGTCCCGCAGGTTCCAGAACCGGCCCCGCTCCACCCGGCCGTCGGCCCGGCAGCGCAGCCAGCTCCCCGGCGGCAGCTTCTCCGCCTCACGGAACGCGCACCGGGAGTCCGGCACCCAGTAGTACAGCAGCGAGGCCACCAGCGCCGCGTGGTCCACCTCCAGCGACCCGCCCGTCACGGCCGCCAGCGCCTTCAGCTCGGAGGCGAACACCAGCCCCTCGCCGCGCCGCAGCAGGAACAGCGGCTTGATGCCGAGCTGGTCGCGGGCGAGCACCAGATCACCGGTGCGCTCGTCGAAGATCCCGAACGCGAACATCCCGCGCAGCCGGGGCAGACAGTCCGTGCCCCACCGCCGCCAGGACTCCAGCAGCACCTCGGAGTCGGAGGTGCCGCGGAAGCGCACCCCGGCGGCCTCCAACTCGGCCCGCAGTTCGGGCGCGTTGTACAGCTCCCCGTTGTACGTCAGGACGAGGCTGTCCTTGACCATCGGCTGGGCGCCGGTCTCGGACAGGTCGATGATGGACAGCCGGCGGTGCCCGAGGTGCACCTCGCCGTCACCGACGGGGTGGCTGTACCGGCCGGCCCCGTCCGGACCGCGATGGGCGAGGACGTCGGTGAGCCGGTCGGTCACGTCCTTCCCGTCGGGCCATCGGTACGTACCTGCGATGCCGCACATGTGCTACCGCGCCTCCTGGTCGCTGTCCGGGACCCGCTCCGCCCACATCGGCAGGCGCTCCGTCCGCCGCCTGCCGGTTCCGACCGGCCGGCCCCGCCGTTCGCTCCGGCCGCGCACCGCCCCGTGCGGCCCGTCCCACAGCGTGCCGTCGGTCCGGTCCCGCGGGTCGGGGTCGATCAGCACCACGCCGACCACCGCGATCCGCTGGTCCGCGAGCTGCCGTGCCACGGTGTGCAGCCACGCGACGCTGCCGTGCCCGGCCCGCACGACGAGCACCGTCCGTGTGCCGAGGTACTGCAGGTCGGTCCACGCCGTGCCGGGCGCCACCGAGCCGACGCCGATCCTGAGGTCCTCGGGCGCCATGGCCTCCGCCTGCGCGCCGCCGACCACGGCCGGGCCGCCCGGCTTCGGGCGGCGGCCCGAGAGCTCCCGGCCGGGCAGTCCGTCGACGACGGCCACCGGCCCCTGGGCCGCCAGCGCCCCGGCGAGGTCCAGGGCGATCTCGCTCGCGTTGCGCGCACAGCCCAGCTCCAGCAGCGACAGCGGGTCCGTCGAGCCGCGCACGGCGCGGGTCAGGGTGAGGGTGAGCCGTTCCCGCGCGGCCCGGGCCGACCGGCGCCGCCACAGCCAGGGCGGCCGGCGGGGCAGCTCCGACAGCACCGAGGTGCCGAGGTGCGCGGCGATGTCCCGACGCAGCACGGGGCGGTCGGCCACGACGGTGCCGACCGCGGCCACCGCGAGACCGAGGGCCAGCCCGAGGACGAGCCCGATCGCCGCGTCGGTCGCGGCGGTCCTGGGCAGCGAGTGCCGCACCGCCCGCGGCGCGTCCACGATCCGGGTGCCGGCGACCAGCTGGGGCGTGCCGATGCGCGCCTCGGCCGCCCGCTGGTCGAAGTCGGAGATACGGGAGGTGAGTTCGGCCCGGCGGGCGAAGAGGGACTCCATGTCCGCCGAGGCGCTCGGGTTGCCCTCCGGGGTGCCGTCGCCGATGGCCTTGTTGACCTTGGCGAGGTCGGCCTTGATGCGGTCGCGCTGCTTGAGCAGGGCCTTGGCCTCCGCGTCCGCCGCCTCCTGGATCCGTCGTACGTGGTCGGCGACGAACGCGTCGGCCAGTGCCTTCGCGCGGGCCACCGCCACCGCGTCGCTGTCCCCGCTCACCTCGATCTGCAGCAGGTTGTTGGTCAGGCCGACGCCCCCGTAGTCCTCCATGAAGTCCTCCGGCTTCTCCGAGGACCCGAGGGACTTCAGGGCCTTCCCGGCGATCCGGGTGGTCTGCAGCAGGGCGACGTCGGTGCGGATCAGCGTGCCGGGGTCGTTGGGCTGGTCCTCCTGGTGCGCGACCAGCACCTTGGTCACCGCGGTCGGCGGCGGCGGCAGCAGGACCGCCACGCCCACGCCGCCGAGCAGCCCCAGCAGTGCCATGGAGCCCCAGAGCCGGCGCCGCCTGCGCACCGACACCACCAGCCCCTGCAGGTCCAGCAGCGGGGCGGCGGCCGACGACTCCGGAGTCGTACTCGTCGTCACCGTGCACCTCTTCTCGCGTCCTCGCCGACCGCGAGCGCGGGCTTCACGGCTTCCGGCGCCGGGCCGGCGGCCCGGGACGTACGCGACGCCCGGACCGGGCCGGCGAGGACGATGCCGACGATCTCGTGCTTGGCGTCCGCGCACGCCTCGGTGATGCCCGCCAGCTCCGCGGCGGTCCAGCTGCCCGGGCTGAGCACGACCAGGACCCCCGACTCGTGGACGCGGTCCGGCACCATCGGCCGGGCCACCGGAACGCCCACCACCCGCAGCAGCGGATCGCTTCCGGCCTCGACGACGAGCCGTTCGGCGGCGCTGCGGGCGGTCTCGTCGCCGTCCGGGACGACGGCCAGCAGCCGCCGGGGGGCCGGTAGCTGTTCCCGCAGCCGGCCGCAGACCCGCCGGTAGCGGATCTGTCTGCTGGCCTCGTCGCCGGAGGTCCGCGGGGCGGGCAGGTCCCACCGGACGTCGACACCCAGCAGCCGGCGCAGGAGCGCCCCCGGGCCGCGGCCGCCCGGCCGGTGCGCGGACCGTCCCACGGGGACGTCGACGGCGCCCAGCAGCACCGAACCCAGCGCGGCGGCGATCTCCGTCTCGGTCCGCAGCCGGCGGCTCATCCGGGCGGCGACGAGATGACCGGCGACCGTGCACAGGAAGAACAGCAGGGCCCCGGCGGCGATGAGCTGGGTCCTGGTGGGCGGGGCCTCGCCGACCGGCCGGGCCGCGGAGCCCATGACCACCAGGTTGGCGGCCTGTTCGTCGGCCGGGTCGGCCTGGTCCAGCTTGTCGATGGCCTCCTGCAGCGTGGTGCGCAGCTTCGCCAGCTCGGTGCGGGTCTGCACGCTCTCCACGGTCTCGCCCGAACCCGCCTGCTCGGCCAGCTCGGTGATGCGGCGGCTGGTCTTCTTCACGGTCTGCCGCAGCGCCTCGGGAGCCCCGGTCTCGGGGTCGGCGCTCTCGCCCGCGACCTGCTTGGCGAAGGCGACGAACTGCCGGGCCACCTGGTCGGAGAGCTGCTGGGCGTGCTCCGGGGTGTCGGAGGTGCCCGAGATCTTGATGATGTTCCCGTCGGTGGACTTGGCGCTGACGTGCTCCCGCACCTCGTCGCCGTCGACCCCGGTCCAGCCGAGCGCCTCGGCCGCGCGGTCCACCACCACCGAACTGGTCGCGATCTCCGCCTGTGTCAGCAGCTCGCGCTCCTCCCACGCCCCCGGCAGCAGCACCGACGCCGAGGTCGTGTACCGGGGCGGAAGCAGCAGGGAGGTGCCGTAGCCGACGAGCGCGCCCACCACGGTGAGGATGATGAGGAGCCGTCGGCGCCGGCGGAGAATCCGCCCGATCGTGACCAGGCGTATCGTGTCTTCACTCAACGGGGCGGCCTCTTTCCCGGCCCGTCCGCGCCGCCCGCCCCGTCCCCTCTGCCGCCCGGCCCGTCCGGACCGCCCGCCTGCGCCGTGCCCGTGGCCGGGCGCGGGGGACGGTCGCCGCAGGCCGCGGCGTACGCGGCGAGCAGCGACCGCTGGGAGTTGCTCCAGGACAGCGCCCCGCCGATCCGCTCCTGGCCGATCTTGCCCATGTGGGCGCGCCGGTCCGGGTCGTCCAGCAGCTCCGCGACGAGCCCCGCGAAGGCCGACTCGTCGTTGGCCGGCGCGTAGACGGCGGCCTCACCGGCGGAGACCCGCGCCTCGCGGAGGTCGAACGAGACGATCGGCCGGCCCATGACCATGTACTCCAGCACCTTGTTCATGGTCGACACGTCGTTGAGCGGGTTGCGGGGGTCGGGGGAGAGACACACGTCCGCGGTGGACAGATAGCGCGCCAGGTCGGCGTCCGGGATGCGCCCGGTGAACTCCACCCGGTCCGCGAGCCCGAGCCGCCGGGACAGCTCCACCATCGCGTCGAAGGTGTCGCCGGCGCCGACGAACACCGCGTGCCAGTCGGTCCGCCCCCTTTCGTCGCGCAGCTTGGCCAGCGCCCGCAGCGCGTAGTCGACGCCGTCCTGCGGACCCATGACACCGAGGTAGCACAGCAGATGGGGCTTGCCGCGCTTCAGCTCCGGCTCGGGCGGCACCGGGTGGAACCGGCCGGTGTCGGGGGCGCTGCGCACCACGAAGACGTCCTCGGGCCGCTTGCCGCCACGGTGTACGGCGACGTCCCGGTAGCTCTCGTTCGTGGCGAGCACGACGTCCGCGGCCCGGTAGGTCCGCCGTTCCAGCGCGCACACGGCGCGGTAGAGCAGGTCCTCGCCGCGGTCGAACCGCGACAGGTACAGCTCGGGCACCAGGTCGTGCTGGTCGAAGACGAAGCGCGCGCCGCGCCGCTTCATCCACAGGGCGGGCAGGAACAGCAGGTCGGGCGGGTTGCAGGCGTGCACCACGTCCACCGGGCCGACCTTGCGCGCCAGCCGGACCGTGTGCCACAGCGCCGAACCGTACTCCCGCAGATAGCCGGACGGCCCCCCGGTGGCCGCGCGCAACGGGTAGCGGTGGATCCGCACCCCGTCGATCTCCGCCTCGGGCTCGGTGTCCCGCTTGGTCCCCTGAGGGCAGATGACGTGCACCGTCCAGCCCGCGTCCCGCAGCGTCGTGCACTCCTGCCACACCCGCCGGTCGAACGGTACCGACAGGTTCTCCACCAGAATCAGCGCGCGCCGGCCCGGCCGGCTCCCGCGCCTCGCGTCACCAGGCAAGGCCCACGTACCCCGGTTCGGTCCGGCGCGCGTCGGCGTCGGGAAGGTGGACGAGGTCGACGATCACCCGGCCGTCGCCGTGCGGCAGCGCCGCCAGCACGGCCGGGTCCCGGGTGCCGACCAGGACCACCTCGGCGTGTTCGAGCACCTCCTCGACGGAGTCCGCGAGCAGCTGGGCGAGGTGCGGCAGCCGGGTCTCGATGTACTCGCGGTTGGCGCCGAGCAGCCGGGAGAGGCTCACGTTGGCGTCGTAGATCTTCAGGTCGTACCCCTTGCCGAACAGGCGCTCCGCCAGTTCGACGAGCGGGCTCTCGCGCAGGTCGTCCGTGCCGGGTTTGAAGGACAGGCCGAACAGTCCCGCCCGGCGCCTGCCGGTGCGCTCGACCAGTTCCACCGCGCGCTGCAGATGGTCGGCGTTGGAGGGCAGCACATGGGACAGGATGGGCACGGACACGTCGGCCCGCTGGGCCGCGTGGACCAGGCTGCGCAGGTCCTTGGGCAGGCAGGAGCCGCCGAAGGCGAAGCCGGGCCGCAGATAGGCGGGGCTGATGTTCAGCTTGCGGTCGGCCAGGAAGACGTCCATCACCTGGTGCGAGTCCACGCCGAGGGCCTGGCACACCGCGCCGAGTTCGTTCGCGAAGCCGATCTTGAGGCCGTGGAAGGCGTTGTCCGCGTACTTGATCGCCTCGGCCGTCGGGACCGGCACCCGGAACACCTCGCCGGGCAGACCGTCGTAGAGCGCGAGCACCGCGTCGCCGCTCGCCGTGTCGAGTTCGCCGATGACGGTCTTCGGCGGGTCGAAGAAGTCCTTGACGCTCGTGCCCTCGCGCAGGAACTCGGGGTTGACCGCGACCCCGACGTCCACCCCGGCCGTGCCGCCGACGTACTTCTCCAGGATCGGCACCAGCAGGTTCAGACAGGTGCCCGGGAGCATGGTGCTGCGGAACACGACCGTGTGCCGCCCGCCCCGTTCGGCGAGCGCGGCGCCGATCTCCTCGGTGACCCGCTCCAAGTAGGTGGTGCACAGGCTGCCGTTGGGCTCCGAGGGCGTGCCCACGCAGACCAGCGACACCTCGCTGTCCATGATCGCCTCACGGACGTCGGCGGTGGCGCGCAGCGCGCCGGTCCGTACGACCTCGGCGATCAGTTCGCCGATCCGCTCCTCCACCACCGGGGCCTTGCCGTCGTTGACCAGGTCCACCTTCACCTGGTTCACGTCCACCCCGACGACCTCGTGCCCCATGCTGGCCAGGCACGCGGCCGACACGCAGCCCACGTAGCCGAGCCCGAAAACGCTGACTCTCATGACCCGTTCCTCCCCCCAGGCAGGCCCCCACGGCCTGCGGTCCGCGCTTCGGCGGCATCGTCGAGTTGCGGTTCCCGGCGCATCAGTAGGCCCCCTGGCCGTGGATCACCGCGCGCAGCGTCTTCCAGAGGATCACGCTGTCGAGGGCGAGCGACCAGTCCTCCACGTACCGCAGGTCCAGGCGCACCGCCTCCTCCCACGACAGGTCGCTGCGTCCGCTGATCTGCCACAGACCGGTGAGGCCGGGCTTGACCAGCAGGCGCCGCCGGATGTCCGGGCCGTACGCGGCGGACTCCTCCGGCAGCGGCGGGCGCGGACCGACGAGCGACATCGATCCGGTGAGTACGTTGAGGAGCTGGGGGAGTTCGTCGAGCGAGTAGCGGCGCAGCACCGCCCCCACCCGGGTCACCCGCGGATCCCGGCGGAGCTTGAACAGCGGCCCGGCGCCCTCGTTGCGGTCGGCCAGTGCGTCGCGTGCCTTGTGCGCGCCGGTGACCATGGTGCGGAACTTGAGGATGGTGAACTCGCGGCCGTCCTTGCCGACCCGGCGCTGGCGGTAGAACGCCCCGCCCCGGCTGTCCATCAGCACGAGCAGCGCCACGAGGGCCATCAGCGGCGCGAACAGCATCAGCAGAATCGTTGCGCCTATGCGGTCGACGACTTCCTTGACCGCCCGGCGGCCCCCGGTGAAGGTCGGCATGCTGACCCGCAGCAGCGGGATCCCGAGCACCGCGTCGACGTGCAGCCGGGGGCCGGCCACCTCCATCAGCACCGGGGCCACGACCATCTCGGCGTCGCTGCCCTCCAGGTTCCAGGCCAGCCGCTGCAGCCGGTGCGGTGACCAGTGCGGGTCCGGGGTGACGGCGACGACGCGGTAGCCGTCGCGGCGGACATGGCCGGCGACGTCCGCCAGACCGCCGACCACCGGCACGCCGTCCAGGAACTCACCGCCGAAGCCGAGGCCGTCCGTGGTGCACACCGCGTCCACCCGCCAGCCCAGGTGCGGGAACTTGCGTGTCCGGGCGATCAGATCGCGCACGGTGTCCGGGCTCCCGGCGGCGAGCACGGGTCTCAGACACCTCCCCTCTTTGCGCTGTCTGTGCAGGGAGAGGCGCAGCAGATAGCGCACGGTCATGGTGACCAGCGCGATCGCGGGAATGGCGACGAAGATCCAGAGTTTGATGTTGCGCGAGGTGAGAGCGATTCCGCCGAGCGCGAGCACGACGGTCGCCGTGAACAGGGAGCGTCCGAGCCGGCGGAATTCCTCGGCACCCTGGCCGAGTACGGCGGGAGCCCATGCCCGGCTCACCGCGAGCGCACCCAGCACCAGCAGTTCGGTGCCGAATGCAAGAATTCCCCACTTCTCGTGCCAGTTGGCCGCGTCCCGGGCCCCGAAGAAATTGCCGATCGCCGCCACCACGGTGGCCGTGGCCACGGTGTCGCTCATGATCACGGTACGGCGGTAGCGCTGCTCCCACTCGATCGTGGTCCCGCTGATGGCCCCGCTCGCCAGACGCCCCCGCGCCGACGGAAACGGGCTGACCAATTCCCCTTGCCGCACAGAACCCCCCAAGGTTCCCAGTGGTTCGACGTGTTCGCCGCACACTGTTTCCTCGCCCCGGGAGGCCCCCGCCCCCCGTACCGTCCCTCCCCTCGGGAGGCCCCCGCCCCCGCGTTCGCGCTTCGTTCTTCCGGGAGGCCCCCGCCTCCCGCACAGGACATCCGGCCGTGCCGGTACGGCTCGGTCCACTCACCGCGGCGGCGGTGGACGCATACGGCCCATGGGCTTTCGAGGCGCGCGAGAACTCTCGAAATCCCGGGTGCTCCCCGCACCCAAGGCCCCCTCCCGGGCTCCGGGAATGATCACCCCAACACCCGGCGACGGGGTCGCGAAAACAGGCTTTCCCCAGGGCCGGACCTATTGATCATTAACGGTCGCCTCGTGCTCGAACAGCTGAAGCACGGTCAATCTAGACCATCGGGGCCAGTCTTGAAGAGGGGATGTGTGTAATTTGTGTTCAAGCTTTGGGGCTGAAACGACCAAGGGTGGCCGCCTATGGATGCCTTTACGCCACCGGGTGTTTGACAAGCCCCACCCGGCCCCCGGACCCGGATTCCGCGACGCCCGGTTCCGGCTCTCCTTTCCGCTGGTCAGGACAGGCGGCCGAGCCGTCCGTCCGCCTTGCCGGAACGGCGTGATCGATCAGCCCCGCGAGGCCCGCGACTTGATCGTGACGGTGCCCCGACGGCACCCGCCCCGCGTCCGGCCCGGCCGCGCACCGCGCGCGGCCGGACCGGACGACCGCCGTGATCGTCCCGGGCGCCACTCTGTTCGACAGGCGCACCGCTTCGCCGGAGCGTGCCGGCGGCGTCGGCTCTCAGCCCGTGCCGGGCGTCGCGCGCCGGGCCGGGGCTTCGGAGGGGCGGGCCGGGGTCGGCGACGACGCGGCGGGCCGCTCCGCCCGTTCGGCGGCCTCGGAAGGGCTCGCCGACGGCACGGTGGTCTTGGTGACGGTCCTGTCCGGCCGGGTCGAGGGGGCCGGGGTCGGGCGCTGCTCGCCGGGAGGAGGCGTGCCGGAGGCACCGGAGTCCGACGGGGCGGGGGAGGGGCTGCCGGTCGCGGGGGGCGGGGCCAGGGGGACCGAGGGGGAGCGGGGGGCGTCGCTCCCGGCGAGGCGCACCGGCAGGACGACGAGCGCGACGGCCGCGCAGGCGGCGGCCGCACCGGCCGCGGCCCGCACCAGCCGGCGCCGGGCGGCCGCGCGGCGCACGGTCTCGAACTGGCCGGGGGGCGGCCCGAGATGGACGGCGGGGGGACGCAGGACGACCGTGAGCGGGTCGTCGTCGGGCTCGGACCCCGGGCCCTCGTCAGGGCGTGTGGTCAAGGCTTCTCCTCAGATGGGCGCGGAGCAGTTCGCGGGCCGCGTGGAGGTCGGCCTTGACCGTTCCCTCCTTGCGTCCGGTCAGCACGGACACCTCCCGGATCGGCATGTCAGCGTAGTAGTGCAACAGGATCGGCACGCGCAGCCGTTCGGGCAGCGACTGCACCAGCAGCCGCACCGAGGGGTCGGACGACTCGGCGTGGTCCGGCAGCGGACGCACCGCGGCCTCGGCGGTGGCCCGGCGCATCGCCCTGCGCTCGCGTTCCGTCCTGCGCCAGTGGTCCCGCACCAGGTTGGCCGCGGTGACGTAGAGGAAACCGTGCGGCTCCGCCACGGACGTCCAGCGGGCCCAGAGCCGGGTGAACGCCTCCGACGCGATCTCGTGGGCCGTCCCGTCGTCGTCGACGAGCCGACGGCACCAGCCGGCGAGGCGCGGATAGAGGGCGGCGAACAGTTCGGACGCGGCCTTCTCACGGGACCGTTTCAACGCTCTCCATGGTCGTGGTGGTGCGGCGAGCGGCAGCGGGGACGGGCCGGCCGCGGGCTCCGGGTGCGGGCCGGGGGTCACCGGGCCGGGGGGCTCAGCGTGGCGAAGACGATCACGTTGTCGCGGTACTCGTTCCCCGTGCGCGGGCCCCCGCAGGTGACCAGACGCAGGGCGGGACGGGCCACGTTCCCGTACACCTCGTCCGTCGGGAAGGCGGACTTGGCGACCGTCGTCACGGCGTCCACGGCGAACCGAGCCGCCGTGCCGTTCTCCAGGCGCGCCTCGATCCGCTCGCCCCGCCGCAGCGACGCGAGCCGGCGGAACACCCCGTCGCCGTGACGGCCGACCGTGACATGGCCCAGGATCACCGACGGGCCGGTCTGTCCCGGCGTCGGTGAGTGCTCGTACCAGCCCGCCCGGTCGTGCGCCGTGATCGGCGGCACCTCCACCGTGCCGTCCGGGGCCAGCCCCAGCCGGAGCAGAGGGGTGTCCACCCCGATGCTTGGGATCAGCAGCCGGACCGGGACCGAACGGCCGAGGGGCCGTACGGCGCCGGACGGCGAGGCCGGGGCTGACGGGGCCGGGTCGCCCGAGGGGGCGCGGTCGTGGTGCGGTCGGTCCGCCCATCGTCGCAGCCCACGAGCAGCGAGGCCGCCGCCGCGGCGGCGAAGGCGCGCCTGGAGAACAAGGTCACGCCCCGTTCGCCCGCCGACGGCGCAGCAGCACGACGGCCGCGCCGCCGCCGACGAGCAGGGCGGTGGCGCCCGTACCGGCCAGCACGCCCGTGCTGCCGGATCCCTCCGAGCCGGTCACCGCCCCCGTGTCGGGCGCGCCGCTGGGAACGACGGAGACCTGGCTCGGCGCCGGGCTCGCGTCCCGGCGGTCCGGGACCTTGGTGGGTCGGGTCGCGGGCTCCTCGGCCGGGGCGGAGGGGACCGCGCTCGGTGCCGCGCTCGGTGCGGTGGATGCCTCGCGCGGGCCGGTGGTCGGGCTCGTGTCGTCGGCGAACGCGGACGGTGCGGTCGCCAGTACGGCGGTGAACACGAGTGCCGTGGCACTGAGGACGGTTCGGCGCATGGGTCGCTCTCTCTCGTCGGGCTGGGCGGGCCGCACCGGCCGCCGTGTCCGGCGGGGGCGACGGCCTCGTGTGCCGCCCGGCCGGGTCACCGGCACGCGGCGGCGTCAGATGTCGAGCGGAGAGACGAGACAGCGGGGGAGCACGTTGTAAAGAAATGGCAAAGCCGTCAGGGGGTGGAGGACCTTCAGAGGGTGGAGGACCTTCAGAGGGTGGGGGACCTTCAGGGGGTGGAGAAAAGAGGAGGGAGCGCGGGCTCAGTACACGTCGCGGACGTACCGCTTCTCCGTCGCGAGCTGCTTCACGTACGCGGCGGCCTCGTCCTCGGTCATCCCGCCGTGGGCGACCGCGACGTCCCGCAGGGCCCGGTCCACGTCCTTCGCCATGCGGGACGCGTCGCCGCAGACGTAGAAGCGGGCGCCGTCCTGGAGCCAGTGCCACAGCTCGGGCCCGTGCTCGCGCATACGGTCCTGGACATAGACCTTGGCCCGCTGGTCACGGGAGAATGCGGTGTCCAGCCGGCCGAGCACACCGGACTCCCGGAGGTCCGCCAGCTCCTCCCGGTAGTAGAAGTCCGTCGCCCGGTGCTGCTCCCCGAAGAACAGCCAGTTGGGCGCCCGGTGTCCGAGGGCCCGCCGTTCCTGGAGGAAGCCGATGAAGGGGGCGACGCCGGTGCCCGGACCGACCATGATCATGGGGGTCGCCGGGTCGGCGGGCGGCCGGAAGTGCGGCGAGCGCTGCACGAAGACCGGCACCTCCAGGTCCGTCCCGCCGTCCGCGAGGAAGGGCGAGCAGACCCCGCCGCGCGGGAGCCCGCGCAGGTTCTCGTACCGCACGACCGACACCGTCAGCGAGATGTGGTGCGGATCGACGAGCGGGCTCGACGAGATCGAGTACAGCCGGGGCTGAAGCCGTTTGAAGACACCCGCCCACTCCTCGCCGGAGGCCCGCACGGCGAACTCGGCCACCACGTCCACGGCCTGCCGGCCCCAGGACCACTGGGCCAGCCCGTCCTTGTTGTCCGGACGCGTCAGCTTCTTCAGCTCCCGGTTGTCCCGCGTCCGTTCGGAGACGAAGCGGAGCAGGTCCGGGGTGATCCGGGTGATGTCGAGATGCCGGTGCAGGGCCTCGGCGAAGGGCACCGCGCCCACCCCGGCGACCTCCACCGGAGCCGAGCCGTCCAGGCCCGTCACCGCCAGCCATTCCGCCACCAGACCGGCCGAGTTGACCGGCCGCACCCCGAGCGCGTCGCCCGCCTCGTACGACAGGCCGGTCCCGCTGGTGTCGAAGGTGAAGCGGCGCACCTCCTTGCCCGCCCCGGGCAGGCTGAGCAGCCGGTTGCCGACCAGCCGGGCGGTGGCGGGCGCGGGCTTCGCGGGCCGGACGGGCGCGGGCACGAGTGCGGGGGCGGCGGGAACGGCGGCGGTGGCGGCCCCCGGTGACGCCGTCCCTGTCCCGGCCCTGCCCGCGTCCCGGGTGCCGGCCGTGCCCGCGTCCGTCTCCGTGGCCAAGGCGGTGATGACCTGGCCCAGCCAGGCGTCCGCCGACGGTTCGTAGTCCGGCTCGCAGTCCGTGCGCGGGGCCAGCCGCACCGCGCCCAGCTCGTCGAGCCGGGCGTCGAGGCGGCGCCCGTGCCCGCAGAAGTCGTCGTAGGAGGAGTCGCCGAAGGCCAGTACGGCGTAGCGCACCCCGTCCAGGCGGGGGGCCTCCCGGTGGGAGAGCGCGTCCCAGAACCCGGAGCCGTTGTCGGGCGCGTCACCGTCGCCGAAGGTGCTGGTGATCAGCAACAGGTCGGCCCCGAGCGGCAGTCGCTCCGGTTCCGCCTCGTCCATCCCGACCAGCGTGGCCCGGTGGCCCGCCGCTCCCAGATGCTCGGCGGCCGCCACCGCGAACTCCTCGGCCGTGCCGGTCTGCGAGGCCCACAGCACCACGACCTCCCGCCCGGCGGTGGCGGTACCGGCGACGGGTGCGGGGGCCGGGGCCGCCGTCCGCGAGTACATCCCGGCGAGCACCCCGTTCACCCACAGCGCGTGCTCGGGGCTGAACGGCGCGTCCGCCGGCAGGACGGGCACCCCCTGCACCCCGGAGCCGAGCCCGGCGAGGAAGCCGGTGAGGTACCGGCGCTCCTGGGCGGAGAGCACGGGCGGCGGTGAGGGGTCGAGACCGAAGACGTCGGCACCGGGGGTGACCGCGGTCGGCACGGTCACCGCGGTCGGCACGGTCACCGTCGCCGGTACACCGGCGCCCGTCGGCGCGGCGGCGGGCGCCGCCGGAGTGCGCACCGGCGCCGCCACCCTCGCCAGCGACACCGCGCACACCTTCAACTCCGGCTGGAACGACAGCGGATCCACCGCGTCGCTCGTCACGGCGTTGATGCTCAGGTACTCCCCGAACAGGTCGTTCCAGTGGAACGGCGCGAACACGCAGCCGGGCATCACGCGGTCCGACACCACCGCCGGGAGCACGGCACGCCCCCGCCGCGAGGCGACCTCGACACTGTCCCCGTCGCGCAGGCCCAGTTCGTCCGCGTCCCTGGGATGCACCTCCACGAACGGCCCGGGATTCAGCTTGTTGAGCTTGGCGACCCGGCCCGTCTTCGTCAGGGTGTGCCACTGGTGCTGCAGCCGCCCGGTGTTGAGCACGAACGGATAGTCGTCGTCCGGCATCTCGGCGGCCGGCAGATGCGGCCGGGCGTGGAACACGGCCCGTCCACTGGCGGTAGGGAAGAGGAGTGCGCCGTCCGCCCCGGCCCCGGCGTACCGGATCGGATTGCGTGCCGGTCCGTCCTCCGCCGCCGCGGGCCACTGCACGGACCCCGACCGCAGCCGCTCGTAGCTCACACCCCGCAGATCCCACCCGGTCTTCGGGTTCCACGCCTGCTTGATCTCCTCGAAGACCTGCTCGGCGGTGTCGTACGAGAACCCCTTCTCGAACCCCATCTCCCGCGCGACGGCCGCGATGATGCGCCAGTCGGCCATCGCCTCGCCCGGTGGGTCGGCGGCCGGGGCGGCGAGCGTGAGGGTGCGTTCGCTGTTGACGAGGACGCCCTCGGACTCCGTCCACAGGGCACCGGGCAGGACGACGTCGGCGTACGCGTTGGTCTCGGTGTCGGCGAAGACGTCCTGCGTGACGACGAACTCGGCGGCCTCCAGGCCCTCGATCACGGTCCTGCGGTTGGCGACCGAGGCGACCGGGTTGGTGCAGATGATCCAGCAGGCCCTGATCTCCCCGTCGGCCATCTTCCGGAACATCTCGACCGTGCCCTTGCCGACCCCGTCGGCGCGCAGGCTGTCGGGAGCCAGGCCCCACAGCTCCTCGACGAACGCCCGCTCCTCGTCCACCAGTACGGACCGCTGCCCCGGCAGCCCCGGGCCCATGTAGCCCATCTCGCGCCCGCCCATGGCGTTCGGCTGCCCGGTGAGCGAGAAGGGGCCGCTGCCCGGCCGGCAGATCGCGCCGGTCGCCAGATGCAGGTTGACGAGCGCGTTGGTGTTCCAGGTGCCGTGCGTGGACTGGTTGAGCCCCATGGTCCAGCAGCTCGTCCACTCGGCGGCCTCGCCGATGAGCCGGGCCGCCTCGCGGATGTCCTCCGCCGGGATGCCGGTGATCTCGGCGACGGCGTCCGGGGCGTAGTCGGCCAGGAAGCCGGGCATCGCCTCCCAGCCCTCGGTGTGGGCGGCGATGAAGCCGGGGTCGGTGTGCCCGTTCGCGTGCAGCAGGTGGAGGAGTCCGTTGAGCAGGGCCAGATCGGTTCCCGGACGGATCCGCAGGAAGAGATCGGCCTTCTCGGCCGTCGCCGTGCGGCGCGGGTCGACGACGATCAGCTTCGCGCCCGCCTTGACCCGGTCCATCATCCGCAGGAACAGGATCGGATGGCAGTCCGCCATGTTCGAGCCGATGACGAGGAAGACGTCCGCCCTGTCGAGGTCCTCGTACGAGCCGGGCGGTCCGTCGGCGCCCAGGGACAGCTTGTAACCCGTACCCGCGCTCGCCATGCACAGCCGGGAGTTGGACTCGATCTGGTTGGTGCGGATGAAGCCCTTGGCCAGCTTGTTGGCCAGGTACTGGGCTTCGAGGCTCATCTGGCCGGAGACGTAGAAGGCGAACGCGTCGGGCCCGTGCTCGTCGATGATCGCGCGCAGCCGCCGCGCGGTCTCGGTGATCGCGTCGGAGACGGGCGCGGGGGCCGGTTCGTCGCCCCGGTCCGCCCGTACGAGGGCGGTGGTGAGGCGGCCGGGCGCGGCCAGCATGTCGGCCGTGGTGGCGCCCTTGGTGCACAGGCGGCCGAAGTTCGCCGGGTGCGCCTTGTCGCCCGTCGCCCTCAGAACCGTCCGCCGGCCGTCGGGACCCATGCCGACGTCCAGGAGCATGCCGCAGCCGACGCCGCAGTACGAGCACACGGTCCGCACCTGGGTCGTGGTGCCCTGCGGGCCCTCGGCGGCCACGGGCGGCCCCTCTCTGTCGGCGTCCGGGGTGTCCGGTCGGTCGTGCGGACCGGCCCGCCGTCGCTGTCCGGTACGGCGGGCCGGTTGCTTCTCAGGTACGGCGGAGGGTCGGCTTCCGCTCAGCTCCGGGGCGCGGCCCGGCAGGCCCGATCGTACGAATTGCCCGTTACGCCTGTGTCACATGACCTGATCATGAGGCGTTACGCCCGCCACACAGGGCCGCGCAAGGGGCTGTGAGGGCGGGTTCCGGCCGTTGTCCCGGAAGCAGGGGTCGCGGTCCGTGTCGTTGTTGGGCCGAACGGGTGACCATGCGTAAGAATTGGCTGATGCAGTCATTCAGTGCGAGCCAGGGGGAAGGCCGGTGAACAGGGTGAACAGCCACGATGTCACCGACGAGCAGTGGGAGGGGCTCGCCCAGGTCGTGCCGTTGCGGGGCCGGGACGCCTGGCCGTCCGCGGTCGGCCACCGGACCATACCGGAAGCCGAGACGGAGGCCCGCCGCCGCTTCGTGGTGCTGCGCGTCAACGTGTTCGCGGACGCCCGTGACGTGGCGGAGACGCTGATGGCGGGCATTCCGGTGCTGCTGGACCTCTCCGGCGCGGAGACCGACACCGCCAAGCGTGTACTGGATTTCAGCACGGGGGTCGTTTTCGGCCTCGCCAGCGGAATGCACCGCGTGGACAGGAACGTGTTCCTTCTCACCCCGCGCGGCACGGAGGTGCGGGGGCTGATGGAGGGGGCCGGGGTTCCGGGCGTCTGAGGCGGGGCGGTCGGGCTTGAGCGTGCCGGAGTCGGCGGCGGTCGAGTCCGATGGCTGTGGCTGTGGCTGTGGCTGTGGCCCGCCCGGCCTGTTGTCGTGGGCGAGCGGGTCGCGAAAGGCGCGTCACGGGACGTACCGAGACGCTCCGGTGCGCGACTCCGGGTCCTGGGGTGACCACGACGGGCGCGGCGCCGAGGCGCGCGTGCGGCGCCGGGCGCCCGGGGTGCCTGATGCGCTCACGCGCCAGGGTGCAGGAGGTGACGCACGCGCCGGAGTGCCCGATGACGCACCGCGCTGGGGCGCCCCATGTGACACACGTGCCGGGGCTGTGCGGCGGAGCCCGCCGCAGAGCACGCTCGACAGGGTCCGGGGCCCTCGCTCTCCGGCGATCGAAGCCCGTTGCGGGCGCTCCCCGCTCCCCCTCGTTCTTCACCTCTCCCGCCCCCGGCCCGGGGGGTACGTGACGCCGGTCTTCGTGCTGCCGCCGCTCTCCGACGGCCCTTCTCCGGCCGGCGCTCCCCGCCGACTCGATCGACAGGTCGCCCCGCCCTTCTGCCTGTGCCCCCCCGCCGGGCTGCGCCACTCACGCCCCTCCGCTGTCCCTTGTCCCTGCCCTGCCCGCCGGAGACGCTCGGTGTCGCCTGCCCCTCCGGGTGCGGGGCGGGGCGCCCGAGGGCGGGGCCGGCCGCTCCCGGATGCCGCGGGGCGCTCCCGTCGGGGCGGGGCGCCCTCGGCCCGTCGAGGGCGCTCCCTCGATCGTAGGAAGATCCACTCGGTGGAACGGTTCGCCTGGCGCACCGCCCCTACGGTCCGCATATGACCGTGTCATCCCTGTCGTCGATGCCGCCCGGCGCGGACGCCGGAGCACGTCCGGAGCGGCCGAGCGTCATCGAGCTGCGGCTCTCCGCCTTCGCCGGACACCGGGGCGCCTTCCTGCCGCTGGGCCCCCTGACCCTGCTCGCGGGCCGCAGCGGCAGTGGCAAGACCACCGCGCTGCGGGCCTACGAGGCGCTGGCGAGACTCGGCGGCGGCGCCCACCTGGACGAGGCGTTCCCCGACCCGGGCGGCTGCGTCCCCGAACGGGCCCGCCCCGACGCCCAGCGGCGCCGCGGCTTCCGCATCGGCTGCACCACCGACGGCCCCGAAGGCCCCGTACACCTCGACATCGCCGTGCAGGCCGAGCCCGAACTCCGCATCGTGGGCGAGCGGTTGACGTCCGGCGGCCTCACCCTGCTGCAGACGGCTCTCGTCGACCCGGGCCGCCCCGTCGTCCAGGCATCCTGGCACACCGCCGGCACCTCCCCGGTCACCCGCGGCCCGCTCCCCGACGACCGCCTCGGCACCGCACTGCTCCCGCTGCGGGTCGCCGGGAAGACGGACGGCCAGCGCCGGGTCCTCGCCGCCGCCGAGCAGACGGTTGTCGCGCTGCGCTCCGTCTACGCCTGCGATCCGCGCCCCGGCCGGATGCGCGCGGCCGTACCGCTCGGCTCCGGCCGGCTGCTGCGCGGCTGCGACAACCTCGCCGAGGTGCTGTGGCGCACGCGCACCGAGTGCGGCCGACGGCACGCGCTGCTCGTCGGGGCCGTACGCGACGGCTGCGCGGGCCCCGTCCTCGACCTGCTGGCCGAGCCGCTGCGCGACGGCGCGGTCCGGGCGGTGCTGGACCGGGGCGACGGGGTGCGGACGGCCCTGGGCCTGCTCGGCGACGGGGAACTGAGGTATCTGGCGCTCGCCCTCGTGCTGTTCACCGGGCCCGGTGTCCTGGAGGTCGACCCGGTCGCGGAGGTGCCTGCGGCGCTGCAGACGCTCACGGTCCTGGCCGACGGCCTCGACCGGTCCCTCGACCCGCGACAGGCGCTGGAACTGGTGCGGCTGGCGGCGCGGATGTGCGAACGCGGCCACATCCGGCTGGCCGGAGCGGTGAGCGACGCCTCCTGGGCCGCCGGGCTGACGGGAGTGACGGTGGTAGACCTGAACCGTGAACGATCCTGAACCCGCCCGGGAGCCCGCGCGAGAACTCGACGTGGCGACCCTGCAACGACGGCTCGCCGAGTTCGCCGCCGCCCGCGACTGGCGGCGGTACCACACGCCCAAGAACCTGGCCTCCGCGCTGAGCGTGGAGGCGTCCGAACTCGTCGAGATCTTCCAGTGGCTGACGCCGGAGGAGTCCGCGCACATCATGGCGGACCCCGGGGCCGCCCACCGTGTCACGGACGAAGTGGCGGACGTGCTCGCCTACTTGCTCCAGCTCTGCGAGGTGCTGGGCATCGATCCGCTGGCGGCCCTGGACGCGAAGATCGACCGCAACGAACGGCGGTTCCCGGTGCCGGGGCGGCCCTGACGCAGCCCGACCGGTTCGGTCGCGTCGGGTCGCGCCCGAACGGGCCCCGGGTCGCGTCCGATCGCGCAGGACGGCTCCCACGCTCCTTCATTGTCACTCTCCGGAGTCAAAAAGTTCTCCACAGCCGACTTGTTATCCACAGATTTCAGACTTCCTCTGGCTTTCCGTCTCAGTGACCCTCACTGTGGGTAATGAACAGGCAGGAGTTCAGGCGGACGTGCGCGAGCGCGTCGCGACAGTCGGGGGCAGCGCATGGATGCGGTGCGGCTCATCATGGCGAGCAGGCGTGCACTGGCGGGCAGCGCCGAGGGGCCGCAGCTCATGGCGGAGGCATGGCAGTCCTATGCCCTCGCCCAGGCGATCGGCAGCCGGCTCGCGGTCTCGGGACCTCCCGAACTGCGCGGCGAGGCACTCGGGTTGACCGAGCTGGCCGGCAGCGGCTGCGGCATACTCGGCGCACCCCCGCTCGGGGTGGGCGCCTTACGCGCCGCCCAGCTCACGGAGTTGGGCGACGCCCACGACTCGCTCGTGCGGCTCGGTGTCCTCCTCGGCGAGGTCGGCATCGCCCTCGTCGGCCTGGCCAGCGGCGCCGGCGACGAGGCGACGTACTGGCAGTGCATGGAGGCGATCGACGCGGCGGACGAGGCCCGGGACCGTGTCCTGGAGATGCTGCGACGCCTGGCGGTGCGGGACCAGGTCCTGTCGGAACGGGACGCCACCACCGGCGGCTGAACCGGGTCGCCGCCCGCTTCTCACGGAGCACACGCCCCCGCTCTTCCAGGGGCGCGGGGAACCGCGCGACCAGCCCCCACTCGCCCGCGCCGGCCCATCGACGCCGACCCACGCCCCTCATGACGAACGCCCGGCCACAGAAGAGGAGGCCGGGCGCGGGACGACACGACTCGGGGAGGGATCAGACGGCGCCGCTCTCCTCCGCGGCAGCGCCCCGCGGCGCCGAGAGATCCGCGTCGAGCTGGGACAGGTCCGCGTTCAGGGCAGCCATCAGCTCCTCCATCTGCTGGAGCAGGCCCTTCGGCTGCGCAGGCGCGGCAGCCTGCTCCGGCACGGCTTCCTGGGACATGTGACGGCCTCCTCGGCCCTCGCCCCCGAGGGGGCACGTGTGCGTGCGTCCCGGCAGCGGCCGCCGGCGACGGGTGCCGGGCGGTCCGGCTCCTCACGGGCAACGACCACCGTTCCCGCCGGTCACTGGAGCGCGCCCGCCCCAGGTGCCGGAGCGGCGCATTTTCACCCGACCGTGGCCCCACGGCACCGGCGGGACCGGTGCCGTTGACCGGGGCCCGGGCATGCAGGATGGAGGTATGGATCTTCGCATCTTCACCGAGCCCCAGCAGGGCGCCACCTACGACACCCTCCTCACCGTCGCCAGGGCCACCGAGGACCTGGGCTTCGACGCCTTCTTCCGCTCCGACCACTACCTCAGCATGGGCTCGTCGGACGGCCTGCCCGGCCCCACCGACGCCTGGGTCACGCTGGCCGGACTCGCCCGCGAGACCAAGCGCATCCGTCTCGGCACCCTGATGACCGCCGGTACCTTCCGGCTGCCCGGCGTGCTCGCCATCCAGGTCGCGCAGATCGACCAGATGTCCGGCGGCCGCGTCGAACTCGGCCTGGGCGCGGGCTGGTTCGAGGAGGAGCACAAGGCGTACGGCATCCCCTTCCCCAAGGAGAAGTTCGGCCGCCTGGAGGAGCAGCTGGCCATCGTCACCGGCCTGTGGGCCACGGAGACCGGCAAGACGTTCTCCTACGAGGGCACCCACTACCAGCTGACCGACTCGCCCGCGCTGCCCAAGCCCGTGCAGGCCAAGGTGCCGGTGCTGATCGGCGGTCACGGCGCGAGCCGTACCCCGCGCCTCGCCGCGCGCTACGCCGACGAGTTCAACATGCCGTTCGGCTCGGTCGAGGACAGTGAGCGCCAGTTCGGCCGGGTCCGCGCGGCCGCCGAGGAGGCCGGCCGCAAGGGCGACGACCTCGTGTACTCCAACGCCCTGGTCGTCTGCGTGGGCAAGGACGACGCGGAGGTCGCCCGCCGCGCCGCCGCGATCGGCCGCGAGGTCGACGAACTGAAGGCCAACGGCCTCGCCGGCTCCCCGGCCGAGGTCGTCGACAAGATCGCCCGGTATCGGGCCATCGGCTCCCAGCGCCTCTACCTCCAGATCCTCGACCTCGACGACCTGGACCACCTGGAGCTGATCTCCGGCCAGGTGCTCTCCCAGGTGTCGTAGCCCGAGCGCCGGCCCGCCCCCCCCCCGGAGCGGGCGTGCCCCTCTCCGGGGAGGCGGGGGAGCGAGCGGAAAATGCCTGAGTGCGGCCCGAACCCGGCCTGTACGTTGGAAGGCGCGCGCCGAAACGTGACGATGCGCAGGTATCCGCAGTTCAGACGCCTTCCTCGACCGGGGCAGCCGCCCCGGACAACTCATCACGAGGCCATCCCACCGTGTTCCTGACGATCAGTACCACCGGTACCCCAGAACGCCCCGCGACCGATCTCGGCTTCCTGCTGCACAAGCATCCCGACCGGACGCAGGCGTTCTCCACCTCCTACGGCAAGGCCCACGTCCTCTACCCCGAGGCGGACGCCGAGCGGTGCACGGCCGCGCTGCTGCTGGAGGTGGACGCGGTGGCGCTGGTCCGGCGCGGCAAGGGCAAGGGCCGCGGCGGGGCGCCGGACGCGGCCCTCGCGCAGTACGTCAACGACCGCCCGTACGCGGCCTCCTCCCTCCTCGCCGTCGCACTGAACGACGTCTTCTCCAGTGCGGTGCGCGGCCAGTGCAAGGCCCGGCCCGAACTCCCGGAGCAGACACGCCCGTTGCGCGTCGAGATACCGGCGCTGCCCGCACGCGGCGGCCCGGACCTCGTGGTCGCCCTGTTCGAACCGCTCGGCTGGACCGTCACCGCCGAACCGGTGGCGCTGGACTCCGCGTTCCCGGAGTGGGGCGCCTCCCGTTACGTACGTCTGGTCCTGGAGTCGGAGTCGCTGACGCTGGCCGAGGCGCTGCGCCACCTGTACGTCCTGCTGCCGGTCCTCGACGACACCAAGCACTACTGGGTCTCCTCGGACGAGGTCGACAAGCTGCTGCGCGCGGGCGAGGGCTGGCTCCCCGCCCACCCGGAGCACAAGCTGATCACCAGCCGTTATCTGTCCCGCCGCTGGTCGCTGACCCGGCAGGCCATGGAGCGCCTGGAACTCGTACGGCTCGCGGAGGCGGACGACAGCGAGGTCGAGGCGATCGACAACGCCGTCGCCGAGAGCGCGGACGGCGAGCCCGAGGGCGAGGAGAAGCCGACGCCCCTCGCGGTGCAGCGGCGGGACGCGATCCTCGCCGCGCTCCGGGAGGCCGGCGCGGCGCGCGTCCTCGACCTGGGCTGCGGCCAGGGCCAGTTGGTGCAGGCGCTCCTCAAGGACGTCCGCTACACCGAGATCGTCGGTACGGACGTGTCCATGCGCGCGCTCACCGTCGCCGCACGCCGCCTGAAGCTCGACCGCATGGGCGAGCGCCAGGCCGCCCGCGTCCAGCTCTTCCAGAGTTCCCTCGCCTACACCGACAAGCGGCTCAAGGGGTACGACGCCGCCGTGCTCAGCGAGGTCGTCGAGCACCTCGACCTGCCCCGGCTGCCGGCCCTGGAGTACTCCGTCTTCGGTTCGGCCCGGCCGAGGACCGTCCTCGTGACCACCCCGAACGTCGAGTACAACGTCCGCTGGGAGAGCCTGCCCGCCGGCCACGTCCGGCACGGCGACCACCGCTTCGAGTGGACGCGGCAGGAGTTCCGGACCTGGGCGGCGGCGGTGGCCGAACGCTACGGCTACGAGGCCGCGTTCGTGCCCGTGGGACCCGACGACCCGGAGGTGGGACCGCCCACCCAGATGGCCGTGTTCACACGGCGCGACGCGAGCGACAGCAACGAGAAGGAGGCGAAGGCGGCATGAGCGAGGACACACAGCGGACCACCCGGGGGCGCGTCCTGCCCGTCACCGACCTCTCCCTCGTGGTGCTGGTCGGCGCGTCCGGCTCGGGCAAGTCGACGTTCGCCCGGCGGCACTTCAAACCGACCGAGATCATCTCGTCCGACTTCTGCCGCGGTCTCGTCTCCGACGACGAGAACGACCAGAGCGCGACCAAGGACGCCTTCGACGTCCTGCACTACATCGCGGGCAAGCGCCTCGCGGCCGGCCGCCGCACGGTCGTCGACGCCACCAGCGTGCAGCAGGAGTCCCGCAAGCAGCTGATCGAGCTGGCGCGCCGGCACGACGTCCTGCCGATCGCCATCGTGCTCGACGTGCCGGAGGAGGTGTGCGCCGAGCGCAACGCGACCCGCACCGACCGCGCCGACATGCCGCGCCGCGTCATCCAGCGCCACACCCGCGAACTCCGCCGCTCCCTGCGGCACCTGGAGCGCGAGGGTTTCCGCAAGGTGCACGTCCTGCGCGGGGTCGAGGACGTCGACCACGCCACCGTCGTCACCGAGAAGCGCTTCAACGACCTCACCCACCTCACCGGCCCGTTCGACATCGTCGGCGACATCCACGGCTGCGCGAGCGAACTGGAGGCGCTGCTCGGCAAGCTGGGCTACGTCGACGGCGTGCACCCGGAGGGCCGTACGGCCGTCTTCGTCGGCGACCTCGTCGACCGGGGCCCGGACAGCCCGGGAGTGCTGCGCCGGGTGATGTCCATGGTCGGCTCGGGCGACGCCCTGTGCGTCCCCGGCAACCACGAGAACAAGTACGGCCGCTTCCTGAAGGGCCGCAACGTCCAGCACACCCACGGCCTCGCCGAGACCATCGAGCAGATGGAGGGCGAGAGCGAGGAGTTCAAGCAGCAGGTCCGGGAGTTCATCGACGGGCTCGTCAGCCACTACGTCCTCGACGGCGGCCGACTGGTCGTCTGCCACGCCGGCCTGCCGGAGAAGTACCACGGCCGGACCTCCGGCCGGGTGCGCAGCCACGCGCTGTACGGCGACACCACCGGCGAGACCGACGAGTTCGGACTGCCGGTGCGCTACCCGTGGGCGGAGGACTACCGGGGCCGCGCCGCGGTGGTCTACGGCCACACCCCGGTGCCCACCGCCACCTGGCTGAACAACACCATCTGCCTCGACACGGGCGCCGTCTTCGGCGGCAAGCTCACCGCGCTGCGCTGGCCGGAACGCGAACTCGTCGACGTACCCGCCGAGAAGGTCTGGTACGAGCCGGCCAGGCCGCTGGCCACCGAGGCGCCCGGCGGGCACGAGGGCCGGCCGCTGGACCTGGCGGACGTGCACGGCCGCCGGGTCGTCGAGACCCGGCACGCGGGCCGGGTGTCGGTCCGCGAGGAGAACGCGGCCGCCGCCCTGGAGGTCATGAGCCGCTTCGCGGTCGACCCGCGTCTGCTGCCGTACCTGCCGCCCACCATGGCTCCCACGGCCACCTCGCACATCGACGGCTACCTGGAGCACCCGGCGGAGGCGTTCGCGCAGTACAAGGAGGACGGGGTCGCGCGGGTCGTGTGCGAGGAGAAGCACATGGGCTCGCGGGCCGTCGTCCTGGTCTGCCGGGACGCGGACGCGGCCCGGGAGCGCTTCGGTGTGGCCGGACCCACGGGCTCCCTCTACACCCGCACCGGCCGGCCGTTCTTCGACGACGAGGCCCGCACCGAGCTGGTGCTCGGCCGGTTGCGCGAAGCGATGAGAGAGGCCGGGCTCTGGGAGGAACTGGCCACCGACTGGGTGCTGCTGGACGCCGAGCTGATGCCCTGGTCGCTGAAGGCGTCCGGGCTGCTGCGCACCCAGTACGCGGCCGTCGGGGCAGCCTCCGGCGCGGTCTTCCCGGGCGCGCTGGCCGCCCTGGAGGGCGCGGCCGCCCGCGGCGTGGACGTGGGGGAGCTGCTGGACAAGCAGCGCGAGCGGGCCGCCGACGCGGCCGCGTTCACCGACGCCTACCGCCGTTACTGCTGGCCCACCGAGGGCCTCGACGGCGTGCGGCTCGCCCCCTTCCAGATCCTCGCCGTCCAGGGCCGCAGCCTCGCCGCCCTGCCGCACCACGAACAGCTGGCCCTCATCGACCGGCTCGTGGAGTTCGACGTCAGCGGTCTGCTGCAGACCACCCGGCGCCTCTTCGTCGACACCGGCGACGAAGGCTCGGTGCGGGCCGGGATCGACTGGTGGCTGGAGATGACCGGCCGCGGCGGCGAGGGCATGGTCGTCAAGCCGGTCGAGGCCGTGGTGCGCGACGGCCGGGGAAGGCTGGTCCAGCCGGGCATCAAGTGCCGGGGCCGGGAGTATCTGCGGATCATCTACGGACCGGAGTACACCCGCCCCGAGAACCTCGCCCGGCTGCGCGGCCGGTTCCTCAACCACAAGCGCTCGCTCGCCCTGCGCGAGTACGCCCTCGGCCTGGAGGCCCTGGACCGGCTCGCCGAGGGGGAGCCGCTGTGGCGGGTGCACGAGGCGGTGTTCGGGGTACTCGCCCTGGAGTCGGAGCCGGTCGACCCCCGTCTGTGACCGTCCGCGTCCGGGGCCCACGGGTCCCGGACGCGAGTTCGGCGGGGCCCCGGTCCGTGCCGGACGGAACCCCCGTCCGGCACGAACCGACCCACGCCCGGGGGGCGACAATGCGGCTGATAATGTCGCAGTCAGGCGTGGCCGTTCACTGCGTTCGAATGGTTCCGGCGGTTCCGGCAGTGCTCGGGGGAGGGTGATCGCGGCCAGTCGCACGCGATCGCTGCCACCCGAGTCGGTCCCATCGGTCCCATTCGAAGGTATGTGGGGTTTCCCATGCGTCGCAGCATCACGCGGTCCGTGTCACGGCCCGGGCGAGAGCGATCGGCACTCGACGCCGCGTACGAGGAGTGCCGCAGGCTGGTCCGCTCGACCCGGCCCACCGAGTACGCCCTGATGCAGCTGATGCCCCCGGCCGTACGCCCCGCCTGCTGGGCCCTGTACGCGGCCCTCGCCGCCGCCGACGACCTGGTCGACTCCACCGAGGGCACCCCGAGCGAGCGCGCCCGGCGGCTGCAGGACTGGCGGGCCGCGCTGGAGGCCGACCTGGCCCGCGGCACCAGCGACGACCCGGTCCGGCACGCGCTGACCGACGCGGTCTGGCACTGGGGGCTCGACCTCGGCGACCTGCTGGGCTCCCTGGACGCGGTCGGCCGGGACGAGGGCCGCGAGGGCGTCGCGACCTGGCAGGAGTGGCGGGAGCGGGCGCACTCCCAGAACGTCAGCTGGCCCGAGCAGCTGATGCGGATGCTGGTCCGGTCCGGGCTGCCCGTGCCCGTGCGCCTGCGGGACCTCCCGGGCTTCACCCGCTTCGTGGACGGCCTGTTCCTCACCGACATGCTCCGCGACCTCCCCGAGGACCTCGACGCCGGGCAGGTGTGGTTCCCCGCCGAGGTGCTCGACCGTTTCCAGGTCACACCGGCCGAGCTGCTCTCCCGCGAGTGGACCCCGGGCGTCCGGCGGCTGGTCGCGCATCTCGCGGGCCAGGCCCGCCAGTGGCTGGAGAACTCCCGCCGGGCGCTGCGGAACACGCTGCCGCTGGGCCCCGCCATCGTGCTCGACAGCGCCGTCGAACTGTTCGGGGCGGAGCTGGACGCGATCGTCCGCGCCGGATCGGCGGTCCTGCACCGGCCGGTCCGTGTTCCCCGGCACATCGAATGGCGCATCCTCGGCCCGGCGCGGGCGCGGGCCTCCGTGGTGTGGCGGCTGACGCTGCCGCCCGGCGACTCCCCGGCGAGGCCGGCGGCCGGGGCCCGCGCGGGTGGGACGACATCCGCCGACGGTTCCCCGGACGGTCCGGCGCCCGCCCCGGCCGACGGCTCCGAACGGCTCACCACCCGGATCGCCGAACCGCCCCTGCCGCCGCGCCCGCACCGCGACGGGGCCCGTCCGCCGGCCATAGCCGACGCTCATCTTCCGCGGCACGTGGCGATCGTCATGGACGGCAACGGCCGCTGGGCGACCGGGCTCGGACTGCCCCGCGACGAGGGCCACCGCGCCGGAGCGGTCGCCCTGCGGGACGTCGTCCAGGGTGCCCTGGAGATCGGCCTGGCCCATCTGACGGTCTACGCCTTCTCCACGGAGAACTGGAAGCGGTCGCCCGACGAGGTCTCCAAACTCTTCGCGATCATGCGCGCCGAACTCCTCGACGGCGAACTCCTCGACCACGACGTACGTCTGCGCTGG
Source organism: Streptomyces sp. VNUA24 (assembly GCF_029167005.1). Lineage (NCBI taxonomy): Bacteria > Bacillati > Actinomycetota > Actinomycetes > Kitasatosporales > Streptomycetaceae > Streptomyces > Streptomyces sp. VNUA24. Next base: position 3,355,111 of record NZ_CP119143.1, on the reverse strand, counting down.
GTGGGTTCGCCCGACGGCCTGCCGGAGGACGTGGTGGAGGTCCTGCGGGCCCAGGAGCACGCCACCCGCAACCGTACGGGCCTCACCTTCAACGTCTGCGTCAACTACGGCGGCCGGGCCGAACTCGCCCGCGCGGGGGCGGCGTTGGCCCGCGCCGCGGTGGCGGGTGAGGTCGACCCCGCGCGGGTCTCCGAGCAGCTCTTCGCCGCGTACCTGCCGCATCACGCGCTGCCCGACGTGGACCTCCTGTGGCGCACCAGCGGAGAGATCCGCACCTCCAACTTCCTGCCCTGGCACGCCCACTACGCCGAACTGCACTTCACCGACGAGCCCTGGCCCGAGGTGGACCGCCGGGATCTGTGGGAGGCCGTGGTCGCCTACACCCACCGCAAGCGCCGCAAGGGCGCCGCGTCGGTGCCGGCACCGGTGGAGGAGGCTGAGTAACCGGGTGCGGGGCGGCTCGATTCGTTGTCGGGTGCGGCTCCGGTGGGGCTTCTCGCGCAGTTCCCCGCGCCCCTGAAAGCATCAGGCCCCTGCGGGCCTGAAAGCACCAGGCCCCTGCGGGCCTGAAAAGCTCGGGGCGCAGCCCCCGCTTTTCAGGGGCGCGGGGAACTGCGCGACCAGCCCTCACGCACCCGCACCCGAATCCTCAGCCCACCAACCGCAACCGAACCCCCGCCACCCCCACCCGCACGGTCTGCCCCCACGTCAGCTCCAGCGCGTCCCCCTCCATCCCGTCCCCGAAGACGATGAGCCGGTCCGACTCGACGGTGAGGCACAGCCGGGCGGCCGCCGCCAACTGCCCCGCCACCAGCGACGTCCCGGTGGCCGGCGAGGGCCACGCCTCGCGCACGAACCACAGCAGCCGGTCCTCGCCGGGCCCGGGCAGCGCCAGCTCGCTCGCCCGCTCCTGCCACACCGACCGGATCCACCCGCTCGCCCCGGTCCCCGTCCCCACCAGCACCCCGGACGAGGCCTGGGGTTCGACGGCACCCCTGTCGCCGTCGAACCCCAGGCGGTACCGGGCGGTCTGGTGCCCCGCCGCGCCGAGGTAGATCTCGTTGAGCGCCACCAGCCGCTGCGTGTCGTCGGCGACGGCCTCCACCATGGTCAACTCGTCCGAACCCACGCCGTGCTGGGAGGAGAGCAGCAGCTTCCCCGCCTGATCGGGCCGGTGACGCACCAGGACCCCAGGATTGCGCCGCGGGTCGGGGTTGATCCCCACCACCGGCTGCCCCGCGAGGTACTTGGCGACATTGGCCACCAGCCCGTCCTGCCCGACGACGACCACGACGTCCTCGGGGGCGAACAGGAACCGGTCCAGATCCCCCCGCTCGACCCGCGCCTGACGCCAGGTCAGCGGCACCGAGGACGTGACCTCCGCCAGCGCCCCGCGCTCGCGCCGGTGCCGCTCGGCCACGTCCTCGATGTCCCGCCCCCGGGACCGCAGGAAGAAGGCGGCCTGCCCGTGCGTCCCGTGCCGGGCCACCAACTCCTCGTACTCGGTGGTGCGATGGACCAGCACCACCCGTGGCGCGAGACTCACGCCGAGCCCCCGCCGCCGCCCGCCCCGCCGAGCCGGGAGAGCAGTCCGGTCAGCACGTCCGGCGACACCGTCACGCTCTCGATGTGCGGCAGGTTCTCCGCGAGCCGCGTCGCGGTGAGCGCGTTCAGGGTCGCCGCGTCCACCTCGGCGTGCACCCGCAGCCAGGCCGCCTGCGCCTCGGCCCGCGCCTCGCCCACGGTCCGCGCGGCCCGTGCCTCCGCCTCGGAGAGCCGGACCTGCCGCTCCGCCTCGGCCTCGGCCAGCTTCACGCTCCGCGCCGCCTCCGCCTCCGCGAGCTTCACCGTCCGCTCGGCCTCCGCCTCGGTCAGCCGTACCGTCCGGGCCGCCTCCGCGCCCGCCTTCACCGCGTCGGCCGAGGCCCTCTCCTCCGCCTCCCGCCGGGCGTTCGTGCCTCGCTGCTCGACCAACTGCTCCTCGCGCCGGGCGAGTTCGATCTGGCTGGCCAGCTCGTTCTCCGCGATGGCCCGCTCCCGCTCGACGGCCACCGCCCGCCGCTCGTACGTCGCCCGGTCCGCCTCCTGCTGGATCTGCTCCCGCGCGGGCGTGCGCAAGGCGCGCTCCACCTCGGGCTCGGGCCGCAGCGCCACCACGCGTACGGCCACGATCTCGATGCCGGTGGCCGGCAGCCGGGGCTCGGCCGCCAGGCCGCTCGCCACCCGCTCACGAACCGCCGCGACACCGTCGACGAGGGCCGACGCCAGTGTCGTACGGGCCAGGACGTCCAGCGCGTGCTGCTGGGCCGTCTCCGTCAGCAGGGTGGACAGCTGTTCCAGGGGAGCGCCGCGCCAGACGCCCGTGTCGGGGTCGATGGAGAAGTCCAGGCGGACGGCGGCGGTCGCCGGGTCGCTCACCCGGTACGTCACCGTCGCCTGCACCGCCACGTCCTGGAAGTCGGAGGTGCGGGCGTGGAAGGTCATCGCCAGCTCCCGGTCGTCCACCGGTATCTCGGAGAGCGCGGCGCTCAGCGACCGGTACCAGAAGCTCAGCCCCGGGCCGTCGTGCACGAGCCGTCCGGAGCGGTGGTGACGGATGTGCGCGGTGGGCGCGCCGCGCAGATGCCGCCAGCCGAGCCGTCTGGTGATGTCGGCCATGGATGATCCCCCTCGCCACGATGACTGATCGACACCGCTTAGTGTCACTCAGACGATAATGGAGTGGCCCCTTATCGTCAAGGGGACGAGATGGAAGGGTTCCGATTCGGCCGACCGGAGGGTGAACACGCGCCCGAATGGTCAGGATGAGGACATGGGATTCCATGTCGACTCCGAGGCCGGGCGGCTGCGCCGCGTCATCCTGCACCGGCCGGATCTTGAGCTCAAAAGGCTCACCCCCAGCAACAAGGACGCGCTGCTCTTCGACGACGTCCTCTGGGTGCGCCGGGCGCGCGCCGAGCACGACGGCTTCGCCGACGTACTGCGCGACCGGGGTGTCGCCGTCCACCTCTTCGGCGACCTCCTCACCGACGTCCTGCGCGTCCCCGAGGCCCGGGAACTGGTCCTCGACCGGGTCTTCGACGAGAAGGAGTACGGCCCGCTCGCCACGGACCACCTCAGGGCCGCCTTCGAGTCGCTCCCCCTGACGGAACTGGTCGAGGCGCTGATCGGCGGCATGACCAAGCGCGAGTTCCTCGACGCGCACATGGAGCCGGCCTCCGTCCGCTTCCACGTCATGGAACTGGACGACTTCCTCCTCGACCCCCTGCCCAACCACCTCTTCACCCGCGACACCTCCGCCTGGATCTACGACGGGGTCTCCATCAACGCCATGCGCTGGCCGGCCCGCCAGCGCGAGACCGTCCACTTCGAGGCGATCTACCGGCACCATCCCCTCTTCCGCGACGAGACGTTCCACGTCTGGTCGGAGGGTCAGGCCGACTACCCGTCCACCATCGAGGGCGGTGACGTCCTCGTCATCGGCAACGGCGCCGTCCTCATCGGCATGAGCGAGCGCACCACCCCCCAGGCCGTCGAGATGCTCGCGCACAAGCTGTTCGCCGCCGGTTCCGCGCAGACCATCGTGGCCCTCGACATGCCCAAACGCCGTGCCTTCATGCACCTCGACACCGTCATGACCATGGTCGACGGCGACACCTTCACCCAGTACGCCGGGCTCGGCATGCTCCGCTCCTACACCATCGAACCCGGGGTCGGCGAGAAGGAGCTGAAGGTCACCGACCATCCGCCGGAGCACATGCACCGCGCGATCGCCGCCGCGCTCGGCCTCGACTCCATCCGGGTCCTGACCGCCACGCAGGACGTCCACGCGGCCGAACGCGAGCAGTGGGACGACGGCTGCAACGTCCTGGCCGTCGAGCCCGGCGTCGTCGTCGCCTACGAACGCAACGCCACCACCAACACGCATCTGCGCAGGCAGGGCATCGAGGTGATCGAGATTCCCGGGAGTGAACTGGGGCGGGGGAGGGGCGGGCCGCGCTGCATGAGCTGTCCGGTGGAGAGGTCCGCCGTGTAGGCACGCGGGCGCGCGGCCGAGGTCACACGGCAGGTGACCGTATAGAAATGTGGAACATCGTATAGACTTCCAGTCTTCCTTACGCCGATCCCGTCCCGCCGACCCAGGAGCGCCCCATGGCGACCGTTCCCCACGCCCTCGCCGGGCGCCACTTCCTCAAGGAGCTGGACTTCACCGCCGAGGAGTTCCGCGGGCTGATCGAGCTGGCCGTGGAGCTGAAGGCGGCCAAGAAGGCCGGGGCGGAGACCCAGCACCTGCGGGGCCGGAACATCGCGCTCCTGTTCGAGAAGACCTCGACGCGCACCCGCTGCGCGTTCGAGGTCGCCGCGGCCGACCAGGGGGCCCGGACGGTCTACCTCGACCCCTCCGGCTCGCAGATGGGCCACAAGGAGTCCGTGAAGGACACCGCACGGGTCCTCGGCCGCATGTTCGACGCGATCGAGTACCGGGGCGACAGTCAGGCGAACGTCGAGGAGCTGGCCGCCCACGCCGGCGTCCCCGTCTACAACGGTCTCACCGACGACTGGCACCCCACCCAGATGCTGGCCGACGTGATGACCATGACCGAGCACTGCGACAAGCCGCTCGACGAGACGGCCTTCGCCTACCTCGGCGACGCCCGCTTCAACATGGGCAACTCGTACCTGGTCACCGGGGCCCTGCTCGGCATGGACGTCCGGATCGTCGCCCCGCAGGACTACTGGCCCGCCGAGGAGGTCGTCACCCACGCGCGCAAGCTCGCGGAGACCAGCGGGGCGCGCATCACCCTCACCGAGCACATCCACGAGGGGGTCGAGGGCGCCGACTTCGTCGCCACGGACGTCTGGGTCTCCATGGGGGAGCCCAAGGAGGTCTGGGACGAGCGCATCGGAGCCCTGTCCCCGTACGCCGTGACCATGGACGTCCTGCGGTCCACCGGCAACGCGGACGTCAAGTTCCTGCACTGCCTGCCGGCCTTCCACGACCTCGGCACGAAGGTGGGGCGCGAGATCCACGAGCTGCACGGGCTGGACTCGCTGGAGGTGACGGACGAGGTGTTCGAGTCCTCGCACTCGGTCGTCTTCGACGAGTCGGAGAACCGGCTGCACACGATCAAGGCGGTGCTGGTGGCGACACTGGGCTGAGCGCCGGTACGGCCCCCGCGTCGCCGGCTACGGGTGGCGGCGCTGGGGCGGCACCGTCGGCAGCCTGAACCACACGGCCTTGCCGGACTCCGTCGGCCGGTGACCGCAGGCGGAGCTGAGGGCGCGGATGAGCAGGAGACCGCGACCGTGCTCCTGCCAGGGATCGGGGTCGAGAGTCCCGGGCGTGGTGAGATCACCCGGGGGCGCCGGGTCGGGGTCGTGGACCTCCACCTTGCAGCCGGTCGGCACCAGCTCGACGACCAGCTCTATAGGGCCCTCCCCGGCCGCGTGCTCGATCGCGTTCGCGACCAGCTCCGCCGTGAGCAGCTCCGCCGTGTCGCAGTCCGCCCCGTGCTCCAGCTCGGTCAGCGCCGTACGCACCAGCGCGCGGGCCACGGGCACGGCCGCGGCGGTGGGCGGCAGCGCGATGCGCCAGGAGGCGGGGGCGGAGGGTTCTTGCAAGGCGGCTGGTCCGTTCATGGAGCAGGTCATGGCTCGTCCTGCTTTCAACGTGATGAATGGTACGGCGCCAACCGGCGAAGTCGCTCGGCGGGCGCCGCGGGGGACCTTCGGCCCCGTTGCCGCCGGTCTACCCGGGGCAACGCCTCGCCGCGCCCGGCGGAGCCCGCCGTTACGGCCTTGTCGAACGCCCGTGACCGAGTCACGGGAGCGTCCCCGGGCACCGACGACGGGCGGCTCGCCCTCGCCACGACCGGTTCCGGGGGAACGCGGTCGTCACCGCTCCTCGGCGGTCCCGGACATCCCCGCGGCGCCGTCGCTGCCCTGCCGCGGTGCCAGGCCGGCGAAGACCGCCCCCGGGTCCCGCAACCGTGCGTGCAGGGCCCGGAACACGGCCGCCGAACGCGCTCCGGGCCAGTCCGCCGGAAGCAGCGCGGCGGGCAGCCCGGGGTCGGCGTACGGAAGGTGCCGCCAGGAGTCCAGGGCCATGAGGTAGTCGCGGTACGCCTCCGGCGGCGGGGTGTCCTCGCGGCGCTCCCAGGCGCGCAGCACGGGCGCGTACCGGTCGAGGAACGCCTCGTGCCGCTTGGCGAGCCCGGTCAGGTCCCACCACCGCGCCACGGCCTCGGCGGTCGCCGCGAACCCGAGGTGCTCGCCCCGGAACAGGTCCACGTACGGGTCGAGCCGCAGCCGGGTGAGGGTGTGCCGGGTCTCCTCGTGCAGCCGGGCCGGGGCTATCCACACACCCGGGGCGGCCGTGCCGAAGCCGAGTCCGGCCAGCCGGGAGCGCAGTACATGCCGTTTCTGCCGCTCCGACTCCGGCACCGAGAACACCGCGAGGACCCAGCCCTCGTCCCGCTGGGCCGCCGGCGCGTGGATCCGCCGGTCGCTGTCGTCCAGGAGCCGGCGCGCGTCGTCCGACAGTCCGTATCCCGCCGCCCCCGTCGCCGTCCGGGACGGCACCAGCAGGCCGCGCCGTTTCAGCCGGGACACCGAGGAGCGGACGGAGGGGGCGTCGACCCCGAGCGCCGCGAGCAGCCGGATCAGTGCGGAGACGGGCACGGGACCCGGCACCGAACGGCCGTACGCGCCGTAGAAAGTGACGATGAGCGAGCGTGGTGCGTGCTGTTCCGACACGTTGATCATTTTAGGTTGCCGGTATCGCCGCTGGTCACGCAGGGTGCGTCGCTTCCGTGAGGGTACGGCGGAGGCTCAGGCGGCGGTCGCCAGCGTGCCGGGGGCCGGGCGGCGCGGGGCGATCACGCTGCCGTCGGGAAGGAGTTCACCGGTGTCGTCGAAGACGATCGCCCCGTTGCACAGCAGGTTCCAGCCCTGCTCGGGGTGGGCGGCGACGACGTGGGCGGCGTCGCGGTCCGTGCGGTCGGTCGAGGGGCACTGGGACTGGTGAGCACACATGGCGCACCTCCACGTCGTGGTGAGTGCCGGCGGCGAGTCACCGCCTCGCACCACAGACCATGCCCGCGCCGGAACCCCGTGGCCACATGGTTCCGCGAGACGTGACAGCACCCGGACGTGCCGTGACAGGACGCGGACACTACGCCCGGCGCGCGGGGCGCCGCCGGTAGTGAGGACGGCCGAACCGACGCGCCGACGCGGGGGTGACGATCACCGTCGCGCACCGGCCGGGCCGGTACCCCTGGAAACCCCGTCCAAGGAGGTATCCCATGCCCTTGCCCCCCGTCTTCTCGCAGGTCCCGCGCGTGCTCGGCGCCGCCGCCGGTGCCGCGGCGCTGCTGTTCGCCGCCGCCGCGTCCGCCGGCGCCGTCCACGATCCGGCCGAGACGGTGACCGTCGACCCCACCGGGCACGTCGCCCCGGACGGCACGCTCACCCTGTCCGGCACGTACCGCTGCCTCGCCGGCAGCGGCCCCGTGTTCGTCTCGTCCTCGCTCCAGCAGGGCGACAGCAGGGTCCGCAAGGGGGTCGGCGGGTCGTCGGCCGTCTGCGACGGCGCCGAGCACACCTGGACCAACACCGACCGGGCCGAGCCGGGCCGCTATGTGCCGGGCCCGGCCCGGGTGGAGGCCACCGTCACCGAGCTGTCGGGCGGCGGTCTGCCGCTGCCCCGGTTCCACGCGGTACGGCAGCAGGACATCACCCTCGTCGAGGGCTGAGCCGACGACCGTGCACGGCAGCACGAAGGCGGCCCCGGTGGTGGGTGGTCCACCGGAGCCGCCTTCCGTCTGCCGGTCCCTTACTTGAGCAGGTGCACGCGCTGCGTCGTCAGGTCGTAGCGGGCGCCCACCACGGCCACCTTGCCGGCCTTCAGCCGGGCGGCGACGTCGGGGTCGGCCTCGATCTTGGAGCGGACGAGCCGGACGTTGGCGTCGATGGTCGCCGCGACCCGGGCGTCGCCGGTCACGCTGTGGTCGATGGCCGGAGCGATCTCGTCGGCGATGTACTGGATGCCGCTCGGCAGCTCCTCGCCGCTCTCGTCCACCGCGACGGCGGCCTTCACGGCCCCGCAGGACTGGTGACCGAGCACGACGACCAGCGGGATGTTCAGTTCGAGCACGCCGTACTTGACGCTGCCGAGGACCGACCGGTCGAGCACCTCGCCCGCGCTGCGCACGGTCATCAGGTCGCCGAGGCCCTGGTCGAAGACCAGCTCCGGGGGGACGCGCGAGTCGATGCAGCCGAGAACGAGGGCGAAGGGCTGCTGACCGGTCGTCAGGGCCTTGCGCAGGGCGTAACCCTCGTCCGGGTGCTGCTCGTGCAGGGTCCGCCAGCGGCGGTTGCCCTGCGAGAGTTCCTTCAGGGCCTCCTCCGCCGTGGCCGGACGCTTGTGGGCGGGGGGCGTCTGGTGCGCGGGGGTGGCGCGGGAGACGGACTCGGCGTTCGCCGGGAAGGCGCCGACGGCGAGACCGCCGCCGACGACGGCGGTGCCGGCCAGCGCGGCGCGCAGGAGTGAGCGTCGGCCGCGAGGCTTCGCGGCGGATATCGGAGCGTCGGCGCCGCCGGCGGTCGCCTCGGCGGTGTCGCCGCTGTGGGGTGCTGCGTCAGGATTCACGGGCAGGAACGTACGTCCGGCCTAAACGCTCAAACGTTCAAGATGCCGAATCATGAATGATTGTTGATCAATCATGGCTGACCCTTGAATGGTTCTTGGTCAGTTCGGGGCCGGTCCTTGGGCAGCCGGTCGCCTGCCGTTCAGGCCGCGGGACGGGAGCGCTCTCACCGGCGGCCCCGGCTGTGCGGCTCCCACGTCCGGTGCGGCCCTCATGTCCGGTGCGCGAAGACCACCAGGTTCTCGGTGTAGTCCATGACGCTGCGGTCGTAGGCGCCCGCGCACGTGATCAGCCGGACCTCCGGCCGGGAGGCGTCGGCGTACACCCGCTCGTCGGGGAAGTCGTCCTTCGCGAACGTCTCGACGTCGTCGACCACGAAGGACACCCGCTCGCGGTCGGCGCGTACGACGTGGAAGACGTCCCCCTTCTCCAGTTCGCCGAGCCCCGCGAAGACGGCCGGCGAGGTCTTCGTGTCGACGTGCCCGGCGATGATCGCCGTGCCCCTCTCCCCGGGGACGGCGCCCTCGGCGTGCCAGCCCACGAGGTTCACGTCGTCGGCGGGCGGAGCCTGCAACTGCCCGGAGCGGCCGACGTACAGGGGGACGAAGGGGGCGCTCACCCGGATCCTCGGGATGAGCAGCCGGACCGGCCGGGACCCGCTCGCCCGCTGTGCCGGGGGCTCCGCGGGACGGGCCTCCTCGGCGGGGGCGGCCTGCGGGGCGTGCCGGGCGTTCGGCGGGCCGGAGGCGTCGGTCGGGGAGTCCTCACCGCCGAACAGGCTCACCGCCAGGATCATCAGGCCCACGGCGCACACCGCGGTCAGGTTGACGCGGGCACTGGGACGGGTCGGCACCGGATCGGCGCCGGGAGGAGAAGGGCGGGCTGCCATCGGACACCACCTCACCAGGTACGGCAGCGGAAGGGACGGACGGGCGCAGGGGCCGCCGGGTCACGCCGGAACGCCGGCCGGGCCGCCACACGACACACGGTGTGGCGGCCGCGGCCGCTATCGGGCCAGGTATCGCGCCCGGCATGGGCTCAGGCCACGCTTCCGGCGGTCTTCCTGCGCCGCAGGGCGTACAGGCCCGTACCCGCCACCGCGAGGACGGCCATCCCGCCCGCGGTCACCGTGGGCGAGGCGAGCGCGCCGCCACCGGTGTGCATACCGCCGCGCGGCTTGTCGTGGTCGTTCTTCCAGGACCCCTGCTCCTCGTCCTTCCAGGAGCCCTTGTCCTGCTCGCCCTTCCACGACTCGTTGCCGTTGTCGCCCTTCCAGGACTCCTTGTCCTGGCCCTCCTTCGTGGCCTCCTCCTTGTCCCAGCCCCCCGCGTCGGGCTTGGCGCCCCGCTCCGAGCCCCAGCCCTCCTCGGTGTTCAGCGAGGTCAGCGCACCGCCACCCGTGTGAATCCCGCCGCGCGGTCCGTCGTGGCTGCTGTCCTTGTCGTGCTCCTTGCTGTAGCCATGGTCCTCGTGGTCCCACGTGTCGGCGTAGGCGCCGGGTGCGGCGAGGGCGAGAACGGCTCCGGCCGCCGCGGTGGCGAGAAGCGTGCGAGCAGAACGCATCTGATGGTCCTTCCGTCACGGCCGGGCAGCTGGTGCTTCGTCAGCTGACTTGACCCGGCTCCGACGTGATCCACCGTCAGCCGGATCCCGTCCCGCCACCACTCGGGGCGCTCAGCCGGGTGAACCGCGGCGTCCCGCCCGGCGCGCCTACCCCTCCCGTACGGAGTCCCCGAACGCCTTCAGGATCCGCTCGGCCGCCAGCGTGGCCGTCAGCTCCCCGTCCCTGACCCGCTGTTCGAGGTCCGGTGCCAGGGAGCGGACGCCGGGGTGGGTGCGCAGGCGGTCGAGGAGTTCGTCGCGGACCATCGACCAGGTCCAGTCGACCTGCTGGTCCCGCCGCCTGGCGGCGAGCCGGCCGGTGGAGTCGAGGAGCGCGCGGTGCTGCTCCAGGCGCTCCCACACGACGTCCAGACCGGTCGACTTACGGGCGCTGCAGCTCAGCACCGGCGGCGTCCAGACCGCGTCCCTGCCGTGCATCAGCCGCAGCGCGCCCGCCAGCTCACGGGCCGCCGTACGGGCGTCGCGCTCGTGCGGGCCGTCCGCCTTGTTGACGGCGAGCACGTCGGCCAGCTCCAGGACGCCCTTCTTGATGCCCTGGAGCTGGTCGCCGGTGCGGGCGAGGGTGAGCAGGAGGAAGGAGTCGACCATGTTCGCGACGGCAGTCTCGGACTGGCCGACGCCGACGGTCTCCACCAGCACCACGTCGTGGCCGGCCGCCTCCATCACCACGATCGACTCGCGGGTGGCCTTGGCGACCCCGCCGAGCGTCCCGGCGGTGGGGGAGGGCCGCACGAAGGCCGCCGGGTCGACGGCCAGGCGCTCCATCCGGGTCTTGTCGCCGAGGATCGAGCCACCGGTACGGCTCGACGACGGGTCCACCGCCAGGACCGCCACCCGGTGCCCGAGCGAGGTCAGCATCGTGCCGAACGCGTCGATGAACGTCGACTTGCCGACGCCCGGCACCCCGCTGACCCCGATCCGCCGTGCCCGGCCGCTGTGCGGCAGCAGCTCGGTCAGCAACTCCTGTGCCAGAGCGCGGTGTTGGGGTCGGGTGGACTCGACGAGGGTGATGGCGCGGGCGACGACCGCCCGCTTTCCGCCGAGCACCCCCTCGACATAGGCGCCGACATCGATCACAGGTCGTGCCCGAGGTCGTGCGACAGCCTCTCCACCAGGTCGTACGCCGCGTCCGGGATCACCGTCCCGGGCGGGAACACGGCCGCCGCGCCCATCTCCAGCAGCGTGGGCACGTCCTGCGGCGGGATCACCCCGCCGACCACGATCATGATGTCCGCGCGGCCCTCCTCGGCCAGCTGCTCCTTCAGCGCCGGGACGAGGGTGAGGTGGCCGGCCGCCAGTGAGGACACGCCGACGATGTGCACGTCCGCCTCGACGGCCTGCCGGGCCACCTCGGCCGGGGTCTGGAACAGCGGGCCGACGTCCACGTCGAAGCCGAGGTCGGCGAAGGCGGTCGCGATCACCTTCTGGCCCCGGTCGTGGCCGTCCTGGCCCATCTTGGCGACGAGGATGCGCGGGCGGCGGCCCTCGGCCTCGGCGAAGGACTCCACCAGGCTCCGGGTGCGCTCCACGTTCGGGGACTCGCCTGCTTCGTTGCGGTACACGCCGGAGATCGTACGGATCTGGCTCGCGTGCCGGCCGTACACCTTCTCCAGGGCGTCGGAGATCTCGCCGACCGTGGCCTTGGCGCGGGCCGCGCGCACCGCCAGCTCCAGCAGGTTGCCCTCGCCGCCGGCGGCCCGGGTGAGCGCGTCCAGCGAGTCCCGGCACTCCCGCTCGTCGCGGTCCGCGCGCAGCCGGCGCAGCTTCTCGATCTGCTGGGCGCGGACGGAGGAGTTGTCGACCTTGAGGACGTCGATCTGCTCGTCGGTCTCGACGCGGTACTTGTTGACGCCGACGACCGGCTGGCGCCCCGAGTCGATCCGGGCCTGGGTGCGGGCCGCCGCCTCCTCCACGCGCATCTTGGGGATCCCCGCGTCGATGGCCTGGGCCATGCCGCCCGCCTGCTCCACCTCCTGGATGTGCTGCCAGGCGCGGCGGGCGAGGTCGTACGTCAGCTTCTCGACGTAGGCGCTGCCGCCCCAGGGGTCGATGACCCGGGTGGTGCCCGACTCCTGCTGGATGAGGAGCTGGGTGTTGCGGGCGATGCGGGCGGAGAAGTCGGTGGGCAGCGCCAGCGCCTCGTCGAGGGCGTTGGTGTGCAGCGACTGGGTGTGGCCCTGGGTGGCGGCCATCGCCTCCACACAGGTCCGCGTGACGTTGTTGAAGACGTCCTGCGCGGTCAGGGACCAGCCGGAGGTCTGCGAATGGGTGCGCAGCGAGAGGGACTTGGCGTTCTGCGGGTCGAACTGCTTCACCAGCTTCGCCCACAGCAGGCGGGCCGCGCGCAGCTTGGCGATCTCCATGAAGAAGTTCATGCCGATCGCCCAGAAGAAGGACAGCCGGGGCGCGAACGCGTCCACGTCCAGGCCCGCCTCGCGGCCCGCCCGGATGTACTCCACTCCGTCCGCGAGGGTGTACGCCAGCTCCAGGTCGGCCGTCGCACCCGCCTCCTGGATGTGGTAGCCGGAGATGGAGATGGAGTTGTAGCGGGGCATCCGCTGCGAGGTGAAGGCGAAGATGTCGGAGATGATCCGCATCGACGGCTTCGGCGGATAGATGTAGGTGTTGCGGACCATGAACTCCTTGAGGATGTCGTTCTGGATGGTCCCCGCCAGCTTCTCGGCCGGCACCCCCTGCTCCTCGGCCGCCACGATGTACAGCGCGAGCACGGGCAGCACCGCGCCGTTCATCGTCATCGACACGGTCATCCGGTCCAGCGGGATGCCGTCGAAGAGCTGCCGCATGTCGAGGATCGAGTCGATCGCCACGCCCGCCATGCCGACGTCACCCGTCACGCGCGGGTGGTCGCTGTCGTAGCCGCGGTGGGTCGGCAGGTCGAACGCGACCGACAGGCCCTTCTGGCCGGCCGCCAGGTTGCGCCGGTAGAAGGCGTTGGACTCCTCGGCGGTGGAGAAGCCCGCGTACTGCCGGATGGTCCACGGCTGGTTGACGTACATCGTCGGGTACGGGCCGCGCAGATACGGCGCCATGCCGGGGTAGGTGCCCAGGAAGTCCAGGCCCTCCAGGTCCTGCCCGGTGTACAGCGGCTTGACCCCGATGCCCTCCGGGGTCTCCCACAGCAGGTCGTCACCGCCGGCCGCGTTCTTCACCGCCGTACGCCACTCGTCGGCACCGCCGCCGACGGCCGGGGAACCCAGCTCGATCCCGGAGAAGTCGGGGACGGAGGGGACGGTCATCAGGACACTCCCATGCGGTCGAGGGCCGCGGACAGCACGGCCACGGCGTCGCAGCCCGCGAAGACGAAGGCGTCGACATCGGTGTACGGCCCGGGGCGGCCGGCGAGGAACACGTGCGCGGCGCCGGCGGCCTTCAGCCCGGCCGCCTCGGCAGCGGCGCGCTCCTCGTAGAGCGCGTCGCTGGAGCACAGGCAGACCTCGGCGGCGCCGCTCTCCTCGAACGTGCCCTCGGTGACGGGTTCGATGCCGCCCGCCTGGAAGAGGTTGGCGGCGAAGGTCGTCCGGGCGGTGTGCGCGGCGGCGGGGCCGAGCGAGGCCAGGTAGAGGCGCGGGCGGGAGCCCGTCGCGGCGAGATGGGCGTCCGAGCGGGCGCGCAGCGCCTCGAACGCCTCGTCGCGGCTGACGCGCGGGAGACCGCCCGACGGCGGCTCGGGCGCCGGCTCGCGGACGACCGGCTTCTCGGCCAGATGGGGGAACTCGCTGACGCCGGTGACCGGTTCGCGCCGCTTCGCGAGCTTCACGCTGCGGGCCGCCCAGGTCGCGGCGAGGCGCTCCCGTACGACTCCGGAGCGCAGGGCAGCCGCCTGGCCGCCCGCGCGCTCGATCTCCTGGAAGAACTCCCAGCCCGCGTGGGCCAGTTCGTCCGTGAGACGTTCCACGTACCAGGAGCCGCCCGCCGGGTCGATCACCCGGGCGAGGTGGGACTCCTCCACGAGGACGGTCGAGGTGTTGCGGGCGATGCGCCGGGCGAACGCGTCCGGCAGCCCGAGCGCGTGGTCGAACGGCAGTACGGTGACGGAGTCGGCGCCGCCCGCCCCGGCGGCCAGCGTGGCGATGGTCGTGCGCAGCATGTTCACCCACGGGTCGCGGCGCGTCATCATCACCGGCGAGGTCACCGCGTGCTGGAGCTGTGCCCCGGCCGCCGGCGCCCCGCACACCTCGGCCACCCGTGCCCAGAGCCGCCGCGCCGCCCGCAGCTTGGCGATCGTCAGGAACTGGTCGGCGGTGGCCGCGTAGCGGAACTCCAGCTGCGCACACGCCTGTTCGACGCTCAGCCCGGCCCCGGTCAGCTCCCGCAGATACGCGACACCGGTGGCCAGCGAGGCACCCAGCTCCTGGGCGGCCGAGCCACCGGCCTCGTGGTAGGGCAGCGCGTCCACGGTCAGCGCCCGCAGCCCCGGGTACTCCTCGGCGCACCGGCGCGCGAGACCGGCCACGGGGGCGAAGTCGTACGACTGCCCGGTGCGGGCCTCGTGGCCCAGGGGGTCCGCGCCGAGGTTGCCGCGCGCCGCCTCCCCGGCGACGCCCCGCTCGGCGTACAGGCCCAGCAGCTCACCGGCCGCGGACTCCGTCTCGGCGCCCGCGTCCAGGACGACCGGCGCGAGGTCGAGATACACGCCGTCCAGGACCCGGCCGAGCGAGGACACCGGCAGACCGGCCGCGCCGAGGACCAGCCACAGAGAGGTGACGCCGTTCTCCAGGTCGGCGAGGACCGCGCCGCCGTCCGCGGCCGTGTGCCGCTGGCGTACGTCCCAGCCGCCGACGGTGTTGCCCGCGGCCCGGCCTCCTCGTACGAAGGGCGGGAAACCGGGGAGACCGGACGGGGGCGCGGTGTCGTGCGTGGTGTAGAGAGGGCGGGTGCGCAGCCCGTCCTCCAGCGCGGTGGACAGGGCTTCCTCGGCCTGAGCGCCCTCGACGTCCTTGCCCGACTTGCGCAGCACGCCCGCAACGAGGCGTTGCCACTGCTCGTGGGTTGCGTCAGGGAACTCGCCGGCCAGCTCAAGCCCGTCGTCAGGCAGGACCGTCATGCTCGGATGCTAGGCCAGAGGCGCAAAGGAGCAGCAGGGGGCACGGCTGTGACCTTGCCCTCCCCGGGGTGACCTTGAAATCGGGCCGGTTACCTGCCGGTCACTTACGGGCCCCGGATGAACGTCGTGGGGCGGTCCGCCGTACCTCGTGCCACGCGGCCCGTGCGCCCCCGACGGCACGGTCACCGGGCCGCCCGAGGACAGGAGCGACCCATGGCCGAGAAGTACTTCACCGTGTCCGGAATGAGCTGCGAGCACTGCGCCACGAGTGTCGCCGAGGAGGTCGCCGCGGTGCCTGGCGTCACCGAGGTCGACGTCGACATCCGCGCCGGCCTGGTGACCGTACGCGGGGAGGCGGCCGAGGACGCGGCCGTGCGTGCGGCGATCGCCGAGGCCGGTTACGAGGTCGCGGAGGTCGTGCGGCGGGCCGCGGCCTGAGCCGGAAAGCCGGAAGGGAAGCCGGAAGGGAAGCCGGAAGGAAAAGCATCCGAACATTGCCGGAATCCGGCAGTGAACCGGCCCCCGGACCCGTGTGACGATCCCTCCGAGCCGGAGACCGGCGGCGGGACGGGAGGGGGACGGCGCGTATGGCCTGGTTCTACGGACTCGGCATCACGGGGGTGGCGCTGCTCGTCCTGTCGCTGGTCTTCGACGGGATGCTCGACGGCGCGTTCGACGGTGCGCCGGGCGGTGTCCTGGACGGATGGCTGTCGTTGCCGGTCGTCGCCGGATTCCTGTCGGCGACCGGGTTCGGCGGGGTCCTCGCGGCCGAACTGCTGGGTGCGGGACCGGTGCTCGCCACCGGATGCGGTGCGGTCGTGGGGGCCGCCGCGGGCTGGTCGACGTACCGCTTCGGCCGGGCCCTGGCGGGCGACCGGACGGCCGTCGCGCCCCGGGGTGCCGATCTGGTGGGTACCTCGGGGCGGGTGGTGACCGCCATTCCCGCCGACGGGTTCGGTGAGGTGCTGGTCCGTCTCGCGGGGCAGCCGGTGAAACTCGCCGCGCGCAGCGGGGGGCCGGTGGCGCGGGGGGCCGAGGTGTGGGTGGAGGCGGCGCCGACGGCCACGTCGGTTCTGGTGCGTCCCGTGGAGCGCTGAGCCGCCTCCGCCTCTTCCCTGCGTCCTTCGTGTCACCCGCCGGCGCTCCGCTGCACCCCTCTCTGCGCCCTTTCCGGCTCTTTTTCGGCTTTTCCTGTTCTTTTCTTTCCTCTTTGTGATTCGGGGGCGTTCTTCATGAGTCCAGTTCTTTTCGCGGTGGTGGGAGTCGTCGTACTCCTGGTCCTGCTGGCCCTGGTCGTGGTCACCCGCTACAAGGTCGCGGGGCCCAGCGAGGCGTTCATCGTCACCGGCCGGCGCGGCAAGCAGGCCACCGATCCGGAGACCGGGCGGGTGTTCACCGACAACAGCGGCCAGAAGGTCGTGGTCGGCGGCGGGGTGTTCGTCATGCCCTTCGTGCAGCAGCGGTTCACCCTGGACCTGTCGTCGCGTCACATCCCGGTGGCCGTGCGCGGCGCGGTCACCCTGCGCGGGATCAAGGCGAACCTCGAAGGGGTCGCCATCGTCAAGGTCGGCGGCACCGAGGACTCGATCCGGGCCGCCGCCCAGCGGTTCCTGATGCAGCAGGACGGCATCGTGGGCTTCACCCAGGAGGTGCTGTCGGGTGCGCTGCGGGCCATCGTCGGCCGGATGTCCGTGGAGGACGTCATCCGCGACCGGGCCGCGTTCGCCGGCCAGGTCGCCGAGGAGGCGGAGGCCAGTCTCTCCGGGCAGGGCCTGGTGCTGGACGCCTTCCAGATCCAGGACATCACCACCGAGGGCTCCTACCTGGAGGACCTCGGCCGCCCGGAGGCCGCGCGCGCCAAGCAGGAGGCCGACATCGCCGAGGCCGTGGCCCGGCGCGCCGCCGAGCAGGCCCGGCTGAAGGCGGAGGAGGAGATCGCGGTCGCCCAGCGGACCTTCTCCCTCAAGCAGGCCGAGATCAAGGCCGAGACGGACTCGGCGGCGGCGCAGGCGAACGCGGCCGGACCGCTCGCCGAGGCGGCCCGGCAGCAGGACATCCTCACCCAGCAGGAGAAGGTCGCCGAGCGACAGGCCGCGTTGAAGGACCGTCAGCTCGACACCGAGGTCCGCAAGCCGGCCGACGCCCAGCGGTACGCCGCCGAACAGGAGGCCGAGGCCCGTCGGGTCGCCCGGGTGAAGCAGGCCGAGGCCGAGCGGCTGGCCGAGATCGCGGGCGCCCAGGCGGAGGCGGAGCGGGCACGGCTGACCGGTGAGGGCGAGAAGCAGCGGCGGACCGCGCTGGCCGAGGCCGAGGCCGTCGAGGGCCTCCGTCAGGGCGAGTCCGAGCGGGCGCGGCGGGCGGCGATCGCGGAGGCGGTACGGCTGGAGGGCGAGGCGGAGGCCGCGGCGATCGGCGCGAAGGGCGCGGCCGAGGCCGAGGCGATGCGGCAGAAGGCGGACGCCTTCGGACGGTACGGCGACGCCGCGGTGCTGCAGATGCTCGTCGAGGTGCTGCCCCAGGTCGTCGCCAAGGCGTCCGAACCGCTCGCCGCCGTGGAGAAGATGACGGTCATCTCCACCGACGGTGCCGCCCGCATCCCGCGCGCGGTCGCCGACAACGTCGCCCAGGGACTCGAACTGCTCGGTTCCACCACGGGTGTCGACCTCGCGGAACTCCTGAAGGGGGTCACCCGGGACAAGGCGTCGGCGCGGGCCGGTGACAACGGCAAGGTGGAGATCGGCGAGTGACAGGATGAACCTGAGGCAAAGGGAAATGGGCAGCGCTTTACCTATTGTGTGATTTTACCTTTTCGTAGTGCGCTAGAATCCTTTACCAAGCGCTTACGCTCTGCTGAGCGCTGATTTGCTCATTCGTTCGAGTGTGGATCGGTGGCATACCGACCGCGTGTGGGGAGGCGTGACATGGGGCGGATCATCCGCGTGCGCGTCCTGAACGCCGCGCGCGACGCCGTACCCGATACCGGCCGCGCCGTGGGTCCGAGCGACCGCCGCGCGCACTGACACCCCCACCGCCGTAGAGAAGTCCGTCGACCGCCCGACGCCGTCGGGCGGTCGACGCCTCGCCATGTGAGCGATCGCTCCAGGGGTGGCACCCGCATGCCCGTACGCCACGGCCGGCCCGTCCGTCCGGCGCGCCGGCCCGCGGCAACGGCCCCGACCGCCCGGGTTCTTCGCGTCCCCGCGTCCGCACGCGCACCCGCCATCGAACCCGAACAACGCACTCGACCACGCACCCGCACCGAACCCGACAACGAACCCGCCACCGCACTCGAACAACGCACCCGACCACGCACCCGCACCGAACCCGACAACGAACCCGCCACCGCACCCGAACAACGCACCCGACCACGCACCCGCACCGAACCCGCCAACGAACCCCGCCACCGCACCCGAACCAGGCACAGACGCCGTCACCGCACCCGTCAACGGAGGACAGACGCCCGTGCACGACACCACCGCCATGCTCATCGAACTCGGGGCGATCATTCTCGCCCTGGGTCTGCTGGGCCGCCTCGCCGGCCGGGTGGGCTTCTCACCCATACCGCTCTATCTGCTCGCCGGGCTCGCCTTCGGCCAGGGCGGCATACTTCCCCTGCAGGCCAGCGAGGAGTTCGTCGCCACCGGCGCCGAGATCGGCGTCATCCTCCTGCTGCTCCTGCTCGGCCTGGAGTACAGCGCCTCGGAACTCGTCACCAACCTCAAGACCCAGTACCCCTCCGGCGCGGTCGACTTCGTCCTCAACGCCGCCCCCGGCGCCGCGATGGCGCTGCTGCTCGGCTGGGGCCCGGTCGCCGCCGTCGCGCTGGCCGGCGTCACCTGGATCTCTTCCTCCGGCGTCATCGCGAAGGTCCTCGGCGACCTGCGCCGCCTCGGCAACCGCGAGACCCCGGTCGTGCTCGGCGTCCTCGTCCTCGAAGACCTCTCCATGGCCGTCTACCTGCCGATCCTGACCGCCCTGCTCGCCGGGGTGAGCCTGGCGGGCGGCGCCCTCACCCTCCTGATCGCCCTGGGCACGGTCGGGGCCGTCCTCTACGTCGCCCTGCGCCACGGCCGGCTGATCAGCCGTGCCGTCTCCTCCGACAGCGCCGAGATGCTCCTCCTGGTCGTCCTCGGCCTCACGCTCGTCGTCGCCGGGGTCGCCCAGCACCTCCAGGTCTCGGCGGCCGTGGGCGCGTTCCTGGTCGGCATCGCGCTGTCCGGTGAGGTCGCCGAGGGCGCCAGCAGCATCCTCAGCCCGCTGCGGGACCTGTTCGCCGCGGTCTTCTTCGTCTTCTTCGGCCTGCACACCGACCCCGCCGCCATCCCGCCCGTCCTCCTCCCGGCCCTCGCGCTGGCCGCCGTCACCACCCTCACGAAGATCGCCACCGGCTACTGGGCGGCCCGCCGGGCGGGGATCTCCGTCAAGGGCCGCTGGCGGGCGGGCGGAACGCTGGTCGCCCGGGGCGAGTTCTCCATCGTCATCGCCGGCCTCGCCGTCGGCGTCGAGCCCCGCGTCGGTCCCCTCGCGACCGCGTACGTCCTCATCCTGGTCGTCCTCGGCCCCCTCACCGCCCGCTGGACCGAACCCCTGGCCACCCGGCTCACCCGGTTCGTCCGCCGCGGGTCGGCCGAGGACCGGCGGACGCCGGCGACACGGCCCGCACCCGACCCCGAGCCCACCGCCGAGGCGGTCCACGCGAACGTGTGACCCACCGCGCGAACCGAACGGGGAGGACAGGAACCATGAACGGTCACCACGGGAACCTCACGGCCGTCGACCGCCCGGACGTGACCGGCCGGGGCGGCGGCGTCCGGACCCCGGCCGGTGACGGTGCCGCCGTCGCCGGTGCCACCGCTGCCGGTGAGGACTTCCTCGACGGCTTCGAGCGGGTCCTCGCGGACGCCGCGCCCACCGGCCGCCGTCTGACCCGCGACGAGATCGAGTCGCGGCGGGCGCTCGGCGCACGGGCGGCCGAGGCCGGGCACGGCTGGCGCTCCCTGGTACGGGCGCATCTCGTGGCCGGCCGCGAGAACTGGCCGCGCGCGGCCGACCCGGACAGCGTCCTCGCCGTCATCGAGCAGGCCGTGGACGCCTTCGCCGACGGCTACGAGCGAGCCCAGCGGCTCGTGGTCCGCAAGGAGGAGGCCGCCCGCCGCGAGTTCATCGACGACCTGCTCCACGGCCGCGGCGACCAGGGCCAACTCGCGGCCCGGTCCGAGCGGTTCGGACTGCGCCTGTCGCGCGCGCACGCGGTCGCCGTCGCCGAGGGACCCGAGAAGTACGACGAGACCGACCCCGTGCCCCGGCAGGTGGCGAGCGACCTGTTCGCCCGCTTCGAGAACCGCCGCATCCTGTTCACCACCAAGGACGGCCGGATGGTGTGCATCGCGCCGGGCGACCAGGACGACGTCCTCACCCACTTCGCCAAACGCTCCTACGCCGCCACCGGCCGGGCCCAGGTCGCCATCGGCCGTTCCCGGTCCGGCACGGTCGGCATCGGCCACAGTTACGAGGAAGCGCTCAACGCCCTGGACGTGGCCCAGCGCATGGGCCTGGAGGAGCCCCTGCTCCGCGCCGCCGACCTGCTGGTCTTTCCCGTCCTCGCCCGCGACCGGCAGGCCCTCGTCGACCTGGTCAGCAGCACGCTCGGCCCCCTGGAGCAGGCACGGGGCGGGGTGCGGCCCCTGCTCGACACCCTCACGGCCTACTTCGACACCGGGTGCGTGGCCGCGTCGACCGCCCGCCGCCTCTCCCTCAGCGTGCGCGCCCTCACCTACCGGCTGGCCCGCGTCCACACCCTCACCGGCGCGGACCCGGCCGACCCCGCCGACCGCTACACCCTCCAGACGGCGGTCATCGGCGCCCGCCTCCTGGACTGGCCGACCAGACCCCTGAGTCCGGCGGAGACCACGCCGTAGCGGGGTTCGGCCAATTCCCGGCCCGCTGGCCGGTGTGTGTCTGGCGTCGGATGGGCGGCACGGGGATCGTGGACGGCGAGGGCTTCGAGTGGCGGCGCACACGACCGGTGCGCCACGGTGATCGGGAGCCTTGGGGGAACAGGTGGAGTTCCGGGTGCTGGGGCCGGTCGAGGTGTGGACTCACGGACGAAGGCTGCCGCCGTTCCCGCGCAAGCCGACCGCGCTGCTCACCGCCGGGCTGGTGGAGGCCGGGAAGCTGGTGTCGGTCGACCGCCTGGTCGACGCGGTCTGGGGGGACCGGCCCCCGGCGTCGGCGGCCAAGCTGGTGCAGGGGTACGTCCTCCGGCTGCGCCAGGTGCTGCACGGCGCGGACGACCGGGAAGTGATCACCACGCGCCCCCGTGGCTATGTGTTCGAGCCGGAGGAGGGACAGCTGGATCTCCAGCTGTTCCGGACACTGCTGGAACGGGGACACGTACAGGCGGCCCGGGGCGAACACGGCGGCGCGGCGGACCTCTTCGAGGAGGCGCTGGGCCTGTGGAGGGGACCCGCCCTCGGCGCCCCGACGACCCCGGTGCTCCAGGCCGAGGCGGCCCGGCTGGAGGAGATCCGGCTGGCCACCGTGGAACGCGTGCTCGACGCGCGGCTGGTGGTGGGCGGCGGAGCGGAACTGGTGGGGGACCTCACCGGACTGGTGGCCGAGCATCCCCTGCGGGAACGATTACGGGTGCTGCTCATCACCGCCCTGGACCGCTGCGGACGCCGGGCGGACGCCCTGGGGGTCTACCGGGACGCCCGTCGCCGGCTGCGCGGCGAGCTGGGTATCGAACCCGGCCCGGAGCTGAGGGAGGTGCACGCCCGGCTGCTGGCGGCCGACCGGCCCGTCGGAGTCGGAGTCGGAGTCGGAGCCGGGGTCCTGGAGGAGGCGCGCGCGGGCTGGGGGGCAGGGGCGGGGCGCCCGCCCGGCGGGACGCCGGCGGCCCCCGTGCAGTTGCCGGCCCCGCCGACGTGGCTGACGGGGCGCGAGAGGGAGGCGGCCCGTCTGGAAGCCGCGCTGCGGGAGAGCGGGGAGCACGGCCGGGTCTGCGTCGTGCACGGGATGGCGGGCGTCGGAAAGACGGCACTGGCGCTGCATGTCGCGCACCGGGTCGCAGCCGCCTTCCCGGACGGGCAGCTCCATGCCGGACTGGGCGGTGGGGACCCCGCGGGGACGGCCGACCCCGCCGAGGTCCTCGCGGGGTTCCTGCGCGCGCTGGGCATCGGCCCGGGCCGGATCCCCCCGTCGCTGCCCGAACGGGCCGCCGCGTTCCGAACTGTGCTGGCGGGTCTGCGGGTGCTCGTGGTGCTGGACGACGCCACCGGTGAGGAGCAGGTGCGGCCCCTGCTGCCGGGAGCGGGCAGCGGCAGCGCCGTGCTGATCAGCAGCCGGAAGGCCCTGCACGGCCTGGACTCTGTCGAGCGGGTGGGCCTTGAGGTGCTGAGCCCCGCCCACGCCCTGCGGCTCCTGGCCCGCCTCGCGGGGGCCGACAGGACGACGGCGGAGCCCGAGGCGGCGGCCGAGATCGCCCAGATGTCCGGAGGGCTCCCGCTGGCTCTGCGTATCGCGGGATCCCGGCTCGGCACCCGCAGCGCCTGGCCGCTCGGTGCCCTGGCCGAGCGGCTGCGCGACGAACACGTCCGGCTGGACGAGATGGCCTCCGGGGACCTGGACGTACGCGCCGGGATCGAGGTCAGCTACCGCGCGCTGCCGGAGCCGGAACGACTGGTCTTCCGCCGGCTCGGCATGCTCACCTCACCGGACCTCGCCCCCTGGGTGGCCGCGCCGCTGGCCGGCATCGACGTGGCCGACGCGGAGCGCCTGGTCGACCGGCTGGCCGACGCCCATCTGCTGGAGCCGCTGGGGGCGGACGGCACGGGCCGCGTGCGGTACCGCTTCCACGACCTGGTCCGTCTGTACGCCCGGGAGCGGGCCGAGCTGGAGGACACCCGGCGGACCCGGTCCGTGGCGCTGTCACGGCTGCTGCGCACCTGGCTCGCGCTCACCCGCCGGGCCGGGGACCTCGACCCCACCGGGGTGCCGCGTCTCGCTCCCCAGGGCGCCGGAGAGGGCTCCGACCTGGGACTGGGCGGGCGGCTGCTGGCCGATCCGCGGGCATGGCTGCGGGCCGAGCACGGTTCGCTGGTCGCCGGGGTGATGCTGGCCGCGCGCCTCGGCCTCGACGAGGAGGCGTGCGACGTGGCGGCGGCGCTCGTCCAGGCATCCTTCCGGGTGAACAACCAGTTCGAGGAGTGGCAGCGGACCCACGAGGCCGCCCTCGGCGCCGTCCGCCGGGCGGCGAACCCGCGCGGGGAGGCCGTACTGCTCACCGGTCTCGGACAACTGCGCTACGAACAGGACCGGTTCGACGAGGCCGACCGCCACTTCCGCGAGGCGCTGGCCGGGTTCGAACGGCTGGGCGACCTCGGCGGCCGGGCCACGGCCCTCGCGGGGATCGCCGCCGTCGGCAGGGAGCGGGGCAACTTCACCGAGGCGACGGCCTGTCTGGAACAGGCCCTGTCCGCCTTCGAGACACTCGGGGACGACGTGGGGGCGGCGGGTGCCCGCTACGACCTCGGGTCCATCCTGCGGGAGAAGGGCAACTCCCCGGAGGCGACGGCCCACCTGCGCGAGGCGCTCACGCTCTACCGGTCGATCGGCAGCCGGCGCGGTGAGGGGCTGGCACTGCGCGCGATCGGCCTGGTGCACCGTGCGGACGGTGACCTGGCGCGCGCCGAGGAGCACTGCGCGCGGGCCCTGCACCTCCAGCGGTCGGCCGGCGACCGGCTGATGGAGGCGTACGCCGTACAGGCGTTGGCCAAGGTCCGCTTCCGGCTGCGGCCCGACGACGCGGAACTGCCCGCGCTGCTCGGCGCACTGCGGGTGTGCCGGGAACTGGACGACGGGTTCGGCGAGGCCCTGCTGCTGCGCACGCTGGGCGAACTGCACCTCGCCCAGGGGCGGGTGGACCACGCGTCGGCCTGCCTGGGGCAGGCACTGGACCTCTGGACACGGCTGAGGCACCCGGTCTTCCGCGCCCGCACCCTGCGCGATCTGTCCCGGCTCCACGAACTCGTCGGCGACCGGCCCCGCGCCCGCGCGCTGCGCCAGGAGGCGCTGCTGACCTTCCAGCTCTACGGCACCCGGGAGTACGCCGAGCTCCGCGCGGCCGAGGAGCAGGACCCGAGCGTGCGCACGGGCTGAACCAGGACTGAACCGGCACTGCGCTCCGGCTGCACCACCGTCGCCCACAGTGAGGGGGCACCGCAGGAACACGACCCGAAACAAGGGGGAAGAAACCGATGCGCAAGCGCACCATCGCGACTCTGTCCGCATCCGCCGCCCTGGCCGCCGTGGCCGTCGTGGCACCCACCGCGTCCGCCGAACCGAATCCGCCGGGCTGCGACCGAGGAGCGTTCTGCATCTACTCCGGCCAGAACCAGACCGGTTCCCTGCTGGTGGAGAGCCAGGGCAACTGGTCCGGCAGTGTCAGCGGGCTGTCCGTCTTCAACAACGGCACGAGCTTCCCCGGTGGCGACCACATCCAGCTCACGTGGACCTACAACGGCGGCACGTACAGCGACTGCCTCCACTTCAACCCGGGTCCCGGCGACTACAAGTGGAACTTCGTGTCCGGCGTCGTCTTCAAGAAGGCCACCTGGCGCGGCGAGTGCTGATCCCCGCCACCGTACGCACGGCCGCCGCGGACACCCGCGGCGGCCGTGCCACGTCCCGGGTCGCCGGGTGACCCGACCGCCGTACGGCCTCCATGATCGCGACGCAGGGGTGGATGGCCGGGTTCGGGCGGGGTGAGGGTGATCCCGGCTTCGTGATCCGGCGGTCAGATGTCCCGGAAGATCTCGATCTGTGCCCCCACCGTGTTCAGGCGTTCCGCCAGGTCCTCGTAACCCCGGTTGATGACATAGACGTTGCGGAGCACCGACGTGCCCTCGGCGGCCATCATCGCCAAGAGGACGACCACGGCCGGGCGGAGGGCCGGCGGGCACATCATCTCGGCGGCGCGCCAGCGGGTGGGGCCCTCGACCAGGACCCGGTGCGGGTCGAGGAGTTGGAGGCGGCCGCCCAGGCGGTTGAGGTCGGTCAGGTAGATCGCGCGGTTGTCGTAGACCCAGTCGTGGATGAGGGTCTGGCCCTGTGCGGAGGCGGCGATGGCCGCGAAGAACGGGACGTTGTCGATGTTCAGGCCGGGGAACGGCATGGGGTGGATCTTGTCGATCGGCGCCTGGAGTTTCGAGGGGCGGACGGTGAGGTCCACCAGGCGGGTACGGCCGTTGTCGGCGACGTACTCCGGTGAGCGGTCGTGGTCGAGCCCCATCTCCTCCAGGACCGCCAGTTCGATCTCCAGGAACTCGATCGGCACCCGGCGCACGGTCAGTTCGGACTCCGTGACGACGGCGGCGGCCAGCAGGCTCATCGCCTCCACCGGGTCCTCGGAGGGCGAGTAGTCGACGTCCACGTCGAGGTGCGGTACCCCGTGCACGGTGAGGGTGGTGGTGCCGATGCCCTCCACCCGTACGCCGAGCGCCTCCAGGAAGAAGCAGAGGTCCTGGACCATGTAGTTGGAGGAGGCGTTGCGGATGACCGTCACACCGTCGTGGCGGGCGGCGGCCAGCAGCGCGTTCTCCGTCACCGTGTCGCCGCGCTCGGTCAGCACGATCGGGCGGCCGGGGGTGACCGACCGGTCCACCTCGGCGTGGTACAGCCCTTCGGTGGCCGTGATGTCGAGGCCGAACCGGCGCAGCGCGATCATGTGCGGCTCGATCGTCCGCGTCCCCAGGTCGCAACCGCCCGCGTAGGGCAGCGTGAAGTGGTCCATGCGGTGCAGCAGGGGGCCGAGGAACATGATGATCGAGCGCGTGCGGCGGGCGGCGTCCGCGTCGATCGCGGCGAGGTCCAGCGCGGCCGGCGGCACGATCTCCAGGTCGACACCGCCGTTGATCCACCGGGTGCGTACGCCGATGGAGCCGAGCACCTCCAGCAGGCGGTACACCTCCTCGATGCGGGCCACCCTGCGCAGCACTGTGCGCCCCTTGTTCAACAAGGAGGCGCACAGCAGCGCGACACACGCGTTCTTGCTGGTCTTCACGTCGATCGAACCCGACAGCCGACGCCCGCCGACCACCCGCAGATGCATCGGACCCGCGTATCCCAGCGAGACGATCTCGCTGTCCAGGGCTTCACCGATTCGGGCGATCATCTCAAGGCTGATGTTTTGATTACCGCGCTCGATACGATTCACCGCGCTCTGACTCGTACCGAGAGCCTCCGCCAGCTGCGACTGTGTCCAGCCACGGTGCTGCCTTGCGTCACGGATGAGCTTGCCGATGCGTTCGAGGTAGTCGTCTGCCATGAGGTGAGGTTATCTCAGATATGAGATTGCGCCTCTTGGGGGGCCTGTGGGGGGTGTGGCGAGGGGCCGTTCAGGTGACGTGGTGTCAGCCGCGTGATGCGGCTCAGTGGCGCCGGGCGTTGCGCGTGCGGCGCCAGCCGAAGGGGCCGGGCAGGTCCATCGAGGTCGTACGGCGCCCCGTGCTGCTGTGGGTGTGGCGGGGGCCGTTGCGGCCCCCGGTGGTGATGGACCAGGAGCGCTTGTTGATGTTCAGTCGCACACCCGGCAGGATGCGGAAGCTCTTGCGGAACGTGAGCGGCATGTGTGCCTCCCTCCCGACTACTTGACGCGGACCGGGTACCCCGCCCGGCGGCGTGCATCCCTGTCGTGCGACGGCAACTGCGCCTTCCGGGTGGGGCGTTGGCTCGGGAGTGCGCGTCAGCGGGGCGGCAGTACGCAGAACTCGTGGCCGTCGGGGTCGGCCAGCACCACCCAGTCGACGTCGCCCTGGCCGATGTCGGTCCGCGTGGCGCCGAGGGCGACGAGGCGGTCGACCTCCGTCTCCTGGTCGCCGTCGGCGGGGAGGGCGAGATCGAAGTGGAGGCGGTACTTCCCGGTCTTCGGGGCCACCGGCGGACCTCCCCAGGTGATCTTCGTGCCGCCGTGCGGTGCCTGGATCGCGGTCTCCTCGTCCTGGTCCCAGACCAGGGGCCAGCCGAGGGCCCGGCTCCAGAAGTACCCGACCTCCTGCGAGCCGTCGCTCGCCAGGGCGCCGACGAACCCACAGCCGGCGAGGAACGCGTTGCCCGGCGGGATGACACAGAACTCGTTGCCCTCGGGGTCGGCGAGGACCACGTGTCCCTCTTCCGGGAGCTGGCCGATGTCGATGTGCCGGCCGCCGAGGCCGAGCGCCCTCGCCACGACCTCTCGCTGGTCCTCCAGGGACTGGCTGGTGAGGTCGAAGTGCATCTGGTTGGGGACGGTCTTCTCCTGCCGGCTCGGCAGGAAGCGGAGCCGGAACCCCTTCTCGTCGGCCGGGGCGAGCGCGACGGCGCCGTACGGGTCGTCGGTGGTCTCCCAGCCCAGGACGCCGGCCCAGAACCGCGCCAGACCGACGGGGTCGTGCGCGTCGAAGCAGAGTGCGTGCAGGTGGGAGGTCATGTCGGGGGATCTCCGATCCGCTGACTCACGGCCGCGCACCGGGCTCGTCCCCGTGCCCATGAGGCCCACCATGCTAGGAAGCCCGCGAATCACCGTGCAACGCAAATAGAACGCCCACACGCGCCACGCCACGCCCCGCCACGCGGAACGGCTCGGGGCGTGGATGGAGCGGATGGAGCGGGTGGAGCGGATCGGTGGGGCGGCGGTGGCTGGCCGGTCTGTGAGGCGGACGGGCTGTTGGTGCGGGAATCCCGTCGGGGGCGGTGGCGGCCGGAGGGTGGTGACGGGCCGGCCTGTGGTGGGGGCGGACCAGCCCATGGGGCACGTCCGGCGCGGACGGACGGCCTGGCGCGGACGGAGGGCCCGGTGCGGACGGAGGACCCGGCGCGGACGGGCGGCCCGGCGCGGACGGACCCTCTGGTGCGGGGCGGACGAGCGGCGCGCGGCACGGATAGCCCCTCCCGGCGTCGCGGATGACCTCTCCCCGCGTCGCGGATGACCTCTCCTCGCGGCGCGGACGGACTGCGCCCGCGAGCCGACGAGCCCGGACTGCGCCCGTGAGCCGACGAGCCCGGAATGCGCCCGTGAGCCGGCGAGCCCGGAATGCGTCCGTGAGCCGACGAGCCCTCCGGCGCCGCGAAACAGCCACCCCCGCAGCGCGCCTGAAGTGCCACCCGGCACCATCCGGGCCCGGTGGCGATCGTCCCTCGCCCCGGCGAGATTGGCGCACGCCACATCGGGCCGGGCATGACCAGCCCGCGCCCATGTACTACTGTTATCTCGACATCGAGATATCTGCCGAGGCGCACCTCGGCCGCCACCCCGGTAAGGGGTACCTAACTTAGCCTTACCTTAGCGGATCGGCCAAGAGGGCCTGGCGGCAGGATGCGGTGGTACGCGCACATGGAATGAAGGAGACTGTCGTGTCGGCGAACAGCTTCGACGCCCGCAGCACGCTGCAGGTGGGCGACGAGTCGTACGAGATCTTCCGGCTGGACAAGGTGGAGGGCTCGGCTCGCCTGCCCTACAGCCTCAAGGTCCTGCTGGAGAACCTGCTCCGCACGGAGGACGGCGCGAACATCACCGCCGACCACATCCGTGCCATCGGCGGCTGGGACTCGCAGGCGCAGCCCAGCCAGGAGATCCAGTTCACCCCGGCCCGCGTGATCATGCAGGACTTCACGGGCGTGCCCTGTGTCGTGGACCTCGCGACCATGCGTGAGGCCGTCAAGGAGCTCGGCGGCGACCCGGCCAAGGTCAACCCGCTCTCCCCGGCCGAGCTGGTCATCGACCACTCCGTCATCGCCGACAAGTTCGGCACCCACGACGCCTTCGCCCAGAACGTCGAGCTGGAGTACGGCCGCAACAAGGAGCGCTACCAGTTCCTGCGCTGGGGCCAGACCGCCTTCGACGACTTCAAGGTCGTACCCCCCGGCACCGGCATCGTCCACCAGGTGAACATCGAGCACCTGGCGCGCACGGTCATGGTCCGAGGCGGCCAGGCGTACCCCGACACCCTCGTCGGCACCGACTCGCACACCACCATGGTCAACGGCCTCGGCGTTCTGGGCTGGGGCGTCGGCGGCATCGAGGCCGAGGCCGCGATGCTGGGCCAGCCGGTCTCCATGCTCATCCCGCGCGTCGTCGGCTTCAAGCTCACCGGTGAGCTGACCCCCGGCACCACCGCCACCGACCTCGTGCTCACGATCACCGAGATGCTCCGCAAGCACGGTGTCGTCGGCAAGTTCGTCGAGTTCTACGGTGAGGGCGTGGCCGCCACCTCGCTCGCCAACCGCGCCACCATCGGCAACATGTCGCCGGAGTTCGGCTCCACCGCCGCGATCTTCCCGATCGACGACGAGACCATCAAGTACCTGAAGCTGACGGGCCGCGACGCCCAGCAGCTCGCGCTCGTCGAGGCGTACGCCAAGGAGCAGGGCCTCTGGCTGGACCCGGCCGCCGAGCCGGACTTCTCCGAGAAGCTGGAGCTGGACCTCGCCACGGTCGTCCCCTCCATCGCCGGCCCGAAGCGCCCGCAGGACCGTATCGTCCTCGCGAACGCCGCCGAGCAGTTCAAGAGCGACGTCCTCAACTACGTCGACTCCGTGGACGAGTCCGGCAAGGAGTCCTTCCCGGCCTCCGACGCCCCGGCCGTCGCCCCGAACGGCGCCCCGTCCAACCCGGTCACCGTGACCGCCCCCGACGGCTCGACGTACGAGATCGACCACGGCGCGGTGACGGTCGCGGCCATCACCTCCTGCACCAACACCTCCAACCCCTACGTCATGGTCGCCGCCGCGCTCGTCGCGAAGAAGGCCGTGGAGAAGGGCCTGACCCGCAAGCCGTGGGTCAAGACCACCCTCGCCCCGGGCTCCAAGGTCGTCACCGACTACTTCGACAAGGCGGGCCTGACCCCGTACCTCGACAAGGTCGGCTTCAACCTCGTCGGCTACGGCTGCACCACCTGCATCGGCAACTCCGGCCCGCTGCCGGAGGAGGTCTCCAAGGCGGTCAACGACCACGACCTCGCGGTCACCTCGGTCCTCTCCGGCAACCGGAACTTCGAGGGCCGGATCAACCCCGACGTCAAGATGAACTACCTGGCCTCCCCGCCGCTGGTCGTCGCGTACGCCCTCGCGGGCTCCATGAAGGTGGACATCACGCGTGACGCCCTCGGCACGGACCAGGAGGGCAAGCCGGTCTACCTGTCCGACATCTGGCCCTCCGAGGCCGAGGTCAACGACGTCGTGGCCAACGCCATCGGCGAGGACATGTTCAACAAGTCCTACCAGGACGTCTTCGCGGGCGACGCCCAGTGGCAGGCGCTGCCGATCCCGAGCGGCAACACCTTCGAGTGGGACGCGGAGTCGACGTACGTCCGCAAGCCCCCCTACTTCGAGGGCATGACGATGGAGACCACCCCGGTCTCCGACATCGCCGGCGCCCGCGTCCTCGCCAAGCTGGGCGACTCGGTCACCACCGACCACATCTCCCCGGCCGGCGCGATCAAGGCCGACACCCCCGGAGGCAAGTACCTCACGGAGCACGGTGTCGAGCGTCGTGACTTCAACAGCTACGGCTCGCGCCGCGGCAACCACGAGGTCATGATCCGCGGCACGTTCGCCAACATCCGCCTGCGCAACCAGATCGCGCCGGGCACCGAGGGCGGCTACACCCGCGACTTCACCCAGGACGGCGGTCCGGTGTCGTTCATCTACGACGCCTCGCGCAACTACATCGAGCAGGGCATCCCGCTGGTCATCCTGGCCGGCAAGGAGTACGGCTCCGGCTCCTCCCGCGACTGGGCGGCCAAGGGCACGGCCCTCCTCGGCGTCAAGGCCGTGATCGCCGAGTCCTACGAGCGCATCCACCGCTCGAACCTCATCGGCATGGGCGTGCTCCCGCTGCAGTTCCCGGAGGGTGCCTCGGCCGCCTCCCTCGGCCTCACCGGCGAGGAGACCTTCTCCTTCACCGGCGTCGAGGAGCTGAACAACGGCACCACCCCGCGCACGGTGAAGGTCACCACCGACAGCGGCGTCGAGTTCGACGCGGTCGTCCGCATCGACACCCCCGGTGAGGCCGACTACTACCGCAACGGCGGCATCATGCAGTACGTGCTGCGCAGCCTGATCCGCAAGTAAGCGGCTCGGTACGGCAGTCGAGGGCCGCATCCCCGTGGTACGGGGATGCGGCCCTTCGCCGTGCCGTGTGCGACCGTGCGGCGTGCGAACCGTGCCGCGCGCGACTCGTGCCGCCCGCGCAAGGCGCCTCGGGCGTGCGGGTGCTACACCCAGCCCCGCTGGGCGGCCCTCACTCCCAGTTGGAACCTGCTCGCCGCCCCCAGCCGCTCCTGGAGCTCGCTCACGCGGCGCCGCAGGGTTCGAAGGCTCACCCCCAGATGGCGGGCCACCGCCTCGTCCTTCATGCCGGCCGCCAGCAGCCGGATCAACGCGCGCTCGCCTTCGAGGAGTTCACCGTCGACGGTCGGCTGGCCGAGCGGCGTCGCCTGCTGCCAGGCCATCTCGAAGAGCTTCTGCAGGGCTTCGGTCACCGCCGAGTGCCACACCACGACGGCGCAGTAGCCGCCCGCCGCCGAGGCGGTCAGCGGCAGCATCGCCCGGCACCCGTCGACCACCAGCAGTTTGAGGGGCACGGACGGCAACACCCGGGCCTGCTCGCCCAGTTCCACCATCTTCCAGGTGCGGGACAGTATTTTCGGGTCCTCCAGGGCCGCCGCCGCGTACACCCCGCGGGAGACGATCCCGCGGCGCAGCAGATCGGCCTGGAGATCCACCTGCGGCGCGGGCGGGGCGAGATACGGCGGCGTGTCGAAAAGGCACACCTCCCGCTCGGCGCGTGCGTACATCTCCTCCAGACGCGCCGCGATGGCGCCCTCGCCGGAGGCGACCTCGATCAGCCGGGAGGGTTCCTCCCGCAGGAGGCCGGCCTCGTAGGCGGTGCCCATCTCCTCGGCGGTGGCGGCGAGCAGTTCGGACTCCGTCTCGCGCCGGCGGATCAGCGCGCGGACCGCCACCCGTGGGTCGACCGCCCGTAACCCGCCCATGGAGTCCGGGGGCTGGAGCAGCCCGAGTCCGAGCAGCTGGTTGCATGCCTCGCGCACCCGGGCGGGGGAGGTGCCGGCCAGCAGGGCCCAGCCGGCCGCACCGGCGTCGGGTTGATGGAGGATCGCCTGGTACACCCGTTCCTCGAAGGCGGACACCCCCACCGCGGCCCAGGGGCTCGCGGCAGGGGTGCGTCCCGCCGTGTTCTGTCCGGCCGTGTCACGTGCCGTGTTCACCATGGCTCGGCACGGTAGACGATCTTTGTTAAGGCTGGTGTCGAGCCGGTCGGGCCGCCGCCGTCTACTTCAGACCGAAGGCCCGCACCACGGTCTGGTCGACCGCGTTGCCGTCCCGGTCGGCGGCCCGTACGCGCAGGGACACGAACTCGGCGCCCTTCGGGTGCTTGAGTTTCGCCTTGCCGCCCCGGACCTTCACCTCCTTCCAGGACGCGCCGTCGTCGTACGACACCCAGGCCGTCAGCTCAGGAGCCGTGATGCCCGACTTCTGGTCCCGGACGGAGAGTTCGAGCTTTGACTTCCACGTCGACTCCGTCCGGTTGAGGAGATCGAGCCCGTCCAGGCCGTAGGCGACGGAGAGCAGCGGCAGCGCGGTCTGCTGGTCCGTGTGCGCCGACGCGAAGGACCACTCGGTGTGCGTGCTGGTGGAGTACGTGGCCCACTCGGCCGTGCGCCGCGCGTCGAGCACGAAGCGGTACGAGGACTTCGCCGCCGGCACGTCGAAGGTGCCGTAGCCGCCGAGCGCACTGTTGCCGACCGGCTTCCCGTCCATGTACAGCGTGCCCTTCGCGGTGTCCTGAACGCCGTCCACGCTCGCGTAGTGACCCGGTGTCGAGTCGCTCAACTCCGGCATTCTGAAGGTGAGTTTGTCGCCCGTGCGCTGGGAGAGACCGAACCGTTCGCTGCTCGCCGGGCGGACGACCTGCCGCAGCCACTCCTCGGCGGGCGCCCTGCCCGCCTCGGCGAAGGTCCGCAGGTCGTTCCACTGGCCCCTGTTGGTCTGCCAGTGCGGGGAGACGGTGTTCCAGATGCGGGTGTCGGGATCCACGTTGTAGTACTCGGTGCGGGTCGTGCCGAGGGGGACGTTCTGGCCGGTCTCGATGGCGGCCGACTGCCAGGGGCGGTACCGGTAGACGGCGTCCTTGCCGACGTCCCCGGCCCGGCTCCCGTGGTAACGGACCTTCTGCTTCACGGTGGTGGAGCTTTTCAGCGGGTACGTCTGGTTCTTCGAGATGGCACCGGTCTGCGGGAACATCACGTTGTAGACGTACGGGCTGACCGCGGTGCCGTCCAGATCCAGCGTGACCTTCCTGCCGCTCCTCAGCAGCGCGCCGAGCCTCGCGCCGTCCTCACCGGTGGCGACCATCAGCGGGATCGTCGTGCTGTCCACCCAGGAGATCCAGTACCCCGGCCTGTCCTGGTACGCGATGACGTAACCGGCCCCGGCCTTCGTCGCGTTGGCCACCGCCTCGTCGGCCGTCTTCCCACCGGCCAGCCGGACCACCGCCACCTTGCCCTCGACGTCGAGCCCTTGGAAGTCGGCCACGGTGCCACTGCCGGCGTCCACCGCCCGCACCGTGCGCTTTCCGCTGAACTTCACCGGGAGGCTGTCGCTCACCTGCGAGTAGTCGAGGGGCAGCGCGTACTTCTCGGGGCTGCTGACGCTCGCCGTCAGCTCCTTCTCGTACAGACGGAACTTGGAGCTGAACTCGAACAGGCCCTCGGTGACCTTCTCGGTCGGGGCGACATAGACGCGGTCGGTCCACCAGTTCTGGGCGTAGGTCGCCCCGAAGGCGGTCCCGGGCCCTTGCCTGTGCCAGGTGGTGCTGAAGCTCTGGAACTCGGAGTTCTCCTTCGTCACCGGCTTGATCTCGACGGCCTTGCGGGCGTCGAGGACGACCTCGGTGTCCTCGTCGACCTTGATCTCCGGATCACCGACGACGGAGGTGGCGACCTGCAGTCCGGCCGCGTCCCGCTCCGATATCCAGGTCGCCATGGAGTACGTACCGGCCGGCACCTTGAAGGTGTACCCGCGGCCGAGGAACCCGTGCGAGTCCGGGTACGCGCCGTTCAGCTCCTGCAGGACGAAGAGCGACGCCGAGGTGGACGGCTCGCCCGCGCGGTTGACCAGCGAGACCTTCAGGTCGTAGGTCTTCGGCAGTTTCTCGAAGCCGACGGCCGTGGTGACCTGGATGCCGTCGGCGGTGGCGGTGACGTGACCTGTGTACCGGCCCTCGGCCTCCTCGGCGGGCTCGACCGTGACCGTGGCGGTGGCGGTGCCCTTAGCCGGGACGGTCAGGACATCCGCGCCCAGGGCGGCCTCGGTGAGCGACGACGCCAGCTTCAACTCCATCGCTGTGTCGGTGGTGTTGGTGTACGTGATCTCCTTGCTCACGGCCTCGGCGTCGTCATCGTCCTCGTACAGGCCGAAGCTGAGCGCCGGGGTGGCGAAGACGCCCTGCCCGACGGCCCGTACGGCGTCCACGCGGCCGTCGCCCTGCTCGAACACGGAGGCGTCGGGGCTGGTCCTGGCGGTGGTGGCCAGGGCCTGCTTGATCTGCTGTCCCGTCCAGTCGGGATGCGCCTGCGCGACCAGTGCCGCGGCGCCCGAGACATGCGGGGTCGCCATCGACGTGCCGCTCGCCTTCGTGTACCTGTCGTCGACAGGCGTACTCCCCGGCATGTTGGTGCCGAGGGAACGGGCCGCCGTGATCCCCACACCGGGCGCGGTGATCTCCGGCTTGACGGCCGAGTCGCCGAGCCGTGGGCCACGGCTGGAGAACGAGGCCGGCTTGTCGGACCCGTCGACAGCGCCCACGGTCAGCGCCGAGTCCGCGATGCCCGGGGTGCCGACGGTCTTCTCGGACGGGCCCGAGTTACCGGCCGCGATCACGAAGAGGGCGCCGGTGGACGCGGACAGCTCGTCCACGGTCTCACTCAGCACGTCGGAGGGGCCGGACGCGTCACCGCCCAGCGACATCGAGACGATCTTCGCACCGGAGTGCGCGGCCCAGTCCATGCCGTCGAGGATCCAGGAGGTCTGCCCGCGGCCGTCGTTCGCCAGCACCTTGCCGACGAGCAGCTCCGCACCGGGCGCCACGCCCTTGATCCTGCCGTTCGAGGCCGCGCCCGAGCCGGCGACCGTGGACGCCACATGGGTTCCGTGGCCGTGGCCGTCCTGCACCGTCTGGTCCGGCACGAAGCTCTTCGTCTCCGTGAGCTTCCCCGCCAGGTCCGGGTGGCCGGTGTCCACGCCCGTGTCCAGGACGGCGACCTTGACGCCCCTGCCGTCGAAGCCCGACCGCCACACCTCGGGCGCGCCGATCTGTGGGACGCTCCTGTCGAGGGACACCTGCACCTGGGCGTCCAGCCAGATCTTCTCGATGCCGTCGCCGAGCCGCCGCGCCGCCTTCGAGGTGGGCTCGGTGCCGAGCGCGGGGGCGATGTCCGCCCAGAAGGCGGTGGACTTCCTCGCACTCAGCGCGGCGCCGTCGATCCCCGGGAGCGCGAGCGTGCGGCGTGCGCCGTCCGGGGTCGCACTGCCCTTGGTGTACGTCGCGATCACGGGGGTGGTGCCGGTGGCGGCGTCCGTGTACCCCTGCTTCACCAGCTGGGTGATGTTGAACAGCGCGGGATCGAGGCGGCCCGCCTGCACCAGCGGGATCGCGTCCGCGGGCAGCACGCTGACCTCGCCGTCGCGTTCGGTGGACAGGAAGGTGGCGGCCTCCCGTCCCTTGCCGCGCCGGACGTCGACGGCGCTCTTGCCGTCCGGACCGGCGGTGAGCGACACCGTGTCGCCGGTGAGGAGGGTGACGGTCTGCGTGGTCCCGGCGCGGGCTTGTGCGCCGGCTCCCGCGACGGTCCTCGTGGTCGCGTCGGTCTTGGTGGGCGATCCGTCGGGACCGGCCGTCGCGGGCGTGACCGCCGCCACGAGCAGTCCGGTCGTTCCGGCCACGGCCCAGAGGGCGCGGAGTCTTCGCATGGGTGGACGTCCTCCCCAGAACACTGACGACGCTTCCGGCCCGGTCGGCGGAAGCCAGTGATCAGAGTGGGCGGCGCGACGAGCGGGGCTCAAGGGATTCCTGTGGCCGGTCCGTGCCAACGCCCTCTTCGGCCAGGGCCGTTGGTGAGTTCCGCACGTCCCCGTAGGGGGTTCCGTCCATGCCCGCCGACCAGGTCGCACGGCTCCGGCTCAGCCGGAACACAGGGTTCCCCCGGGCAACGGGGACACGATGCTCTTCTGCGGCCGCGCGGCCGCGCGGCCGCGCGGCCTCGCCGAACTCGTCCGCGAGGTACGCCGCCTCACCACGAGCCAAGTCCGACAGGCCGGCGACACGGCGGAAACCATGCGGAGGCGACTGCCGGGTGAGTGAGCCGGGAACCGCGCGAACCGGCGTCACGAACGTTCGCCGGCCCGGCACCCTGGCGATGCCGAGGCCGGAGGGCGAAGACTTGTCCTCATGGATGCACCGATGCGCCGCCGTGACCACCTGCCCTTCGTCGACGAACACACGATCCTCATCGAGGCGGCCGCCGATGAGGTCTGGTGGGCCCTCGCCGAGACGCTCGACTGGGCCTTCTCCCGTCCCGCCGCTGTCCGTTACGCCAGGCTCGTGGGCTGCGCCGACCACACGGCCTCCGGCCCGCGGCCGCCCGTGGCGGGCTCGACGACGTTCCCCGGCTTCCGCACGGCGGCCGCGGTCCCGCCCCGGGAGCTGACCCTCCTGGGCCGTCACCGCTTCTCCTCCTACACCTGGACCTTCCACCTCGACGCGGAGGGCCCGGACCACGTCCGGCTGCGCGCGGAGACCCACGCCGTCTTCCCGGGCCCGGCCGGGGGCCTCTACCGCCTCCTCGCCCTGGGCACCGGGACGCACGCGAAGCTCACCCGCCGGCTGCTGGCCGACGTCCGCCGGCGCACCGAACGCCGCTGGACGCGGGAGCCGGTGACCTGAGGCGGCCTCGCGGGCGACAGGGGGCGCCCGCAGCCGTTTACAAGCGCGGCGCTCCGCGCTAGCTTCCGGAGTAGGTGGGGGTGGGAGCGCTCCCATATGTGCGGCGGACCGGAACCCGTCGTGCCCGGAGCGGCTCCCACCCCACACCACCCTCCACGCACGGGCACCGCGCACCCGCACAGCGCACCTCCGCACCTTCGCACCGGCACGCGCACGTCCCCCACCTCCCGGCCGTACATGCAAGGAGATCTGTCATGCGCATGACCAATCTTCGATTAAGGCTGCCCCGACGCCACCAGGCACTCCTGCTCGTGCTGCTCGCCCTCGTCACCACGATCCCGGCCCTCGGCCTGGTCGTCACGGCCGGCAGCGGCAAGGCGGAGGCGCACGGCACGCCCATGAAACCCGGCAGCCGCACGTTCCTGTGCTGGCAGGACGCGCTGACCGACACCGGTGAGATCAAGCCGATCAACCCGGCGTGCCGTTCCGCCCAGCAGGTGAGCGGGACGACCCCCTTCTACAACTGGTTCTCGGTGCTCCGCTCGGACGGCGCCGGCCGCACCCGCGGCTTCGTCCCGGACGGCCAGCTGTGCAGCGGCGGCAACACCAACTTCACCGGCTTCAACACCCCGAGCGCCGACTGGCCGTTGACCCATCTGACCTCCGGCGCGACCATCGACTTCTCCTACAACGCGTGGGCGGCGCACCCGGGTTGGTTCTACGCCTACATCACCAAGCCCGGCTTCGACCCGACGAAGACGCTCACCTGGAACGACCTGGAGGCGCAGCCCTTCCTGAGCGTCGACCACCCGCCGCTGAACGGCAGTCCGGGCACGGTCGAGGCCAACTACTCCTGGCGGGGCCAGTTGCCAGCGAACAGGTCGGGCCGCCACCTCATCTACATGGTGTGGCAGCGCTCCGACAGCCAGGAGACCTTCTACTCCTGCTCCGACATCGTCTTCGACGGCGGCAACGGCGAGGTGACCGGCATCAAGCAGCCCGGCAACCCCAGCGAGCCGGTACCGGGCACGTGCTCCGCCACCCGCCGTACGACGGGCAGCTGGTCCGGCGGCTACCAGTCCGAGGTCGTCGTCACCAACACCGGCGACGTGCCGATGCTCGGCTGGATGGTCGACTGGACGTTGCCCGCCGGGCAGAAGGTCGACAGCCTCTGGAGCGGCAGCGCGACCTACAACGGGCAGAACGTGATGGTGCACAACGCCAACTGGAACGGGTCGCTGGATCCGGGCAGGACCGCGACCTTCGGCTATGTGGTGCAGGGGCCGGGAGGTGATCCCGCGACGACCTTGCCCTGCCGGGTGGGCTGAGGGCCCGGCCGTCCGGCCGGGGCCGGGGGCGTCGCCGCTCCCGGTCCCGGCCGCGGTCAGGCCAGCAGCTCCACCTCCGCCAGCGTCGCCGTGCCGTCGAGAACGAGGCGGTAGTGGTCGTACGCCTTCGGGGCCGTGATCGAGAAGGCGCGGGTCTGGCGGTCCCAGGCGAAGGATTCGCCGGAACGCCTGTCGAGGGTCTTCCAGGTGGTGCCGTCGGCCGACCCCTGGAGGGTCCAGCCCGCCGGGGCCTCGTCCCGGCCCGCCGAGGTCAGCGTGTACCGGACCGCCCTTGTGCGGGCCGGTACCGCGAGCGGCACCGTCCCGGCCAGCGCCTTGGTCGCCGAGGTGTCGTCGAACAGCGCGCCCTCGCCCCGGGCGGCGTCCGAGCGGGGCGCCGGAACCCTGTCGTCCTTCGTGATCGAGACCGGAGCCGCCTTCTCGCCGGTGCCCCAGCGGGACGGCTCCGGACCCATGGCGAACCTCAGCGTGCCGCCCCGGGCGAGGAGCGAGTGCGGCAGCGAGGTCGACGTCCAGGGCCTGCCGTCGACCGTCAGCCCCTGGACGTACACGTTCCGCGCGCTGTTCCCGGGGGCCTCGACCACCAGGTCCCTGCCGTTCTCCAGATGGACGGTCGCCCTGGTGAACAGCGGGGAGCCGACGGCGTACTCGCCGCTGCCCATCACCAGCGGATAGAAGCCGAGCGCGGAGAACAGGAACCAGGCGGACTGCTCGCCGTTGTCCTCGTCGCCGTGGTAGCCCTGGCCGATGGAGCTGCCGACGTAGAGCCGGGACAGCACCTCGCGCACCTTCCCCTGGGCCTTCCAGGGCTGCCCGGCGGCGTCGTACATGTAGATCGCGTGGTGGGCGACCTGGTTGGAGTGCCCGTACATGCCCATGCGCACGTCACGGGCCTCGGTCATCTCGTGGATGACACCGCCGTAGGAGCCGACGAGGTCGGGGGAGGCCGTCTCCGGGGTGGCGAAGTACGTGTCCAGCTTCCTCGCCAGCCCGTCGCGGCCGCCGTACAGGTTGGCCAGGCCCCTGCTGTCCTGCGGCGCGGTGAAGGCGTAGCCCCAGCCGTTGGTCTCGGTGTAGTCGTGGCCCCAGACGCGGGGGTCGTACGCCGAGGAGTCGACCCGCCAGGCCCCCTGGGCGTCCCGGCCCTGGAAGAAGCCGGCCTTCTCGTCGAACAGCCGCACATAGTTCCGGGCCCGGTCGAGGAAGTAGGCGGACTCCTCCGCGTAGCGCTTCTCACCCGTCCTCCGGTACAGGGCCCGGCCCATCCGGGCGATGCCGTAGTCGTTGAGATAGCCCTCCAGCGCCCAGGACAGGCCCTCGTGGGTGTCCGTGGAGGTGTAACCGAGGAAGGGGGAGGTGGCCATCCCCTTGCGGCCGACGCCCGGCGAGGGCGGCACGACCGTGGCGTTCTTCAGGGCCGCCTCGTACGCGCTCTCCGCGTCGAAGTCCACTCCCTTGACGTACGCGTCCGCGAACGCCACGTCCGAGGAGGTGCCGGTCATCAGGTCCGCGTAGCCGGGGGAGGACCAGCGGGAGGTCCAGCCGCCGTCCTCGTACTGCTGCACGAACCCGTCGGCCATTTCGCCCGCCTGACCGGGCGTCAGCAGCGCGTAGGCGGGCCAGGTCGTCCGATAGGTGTCCCAGAAGCCGTTGTTGACGTACACCTTGCCATCGACGATCTTCGCCCCGGTGCGGGTCGGGGTGTCCTCACCGGTCATGGGCGAGAACGGCGAGGCGTACCGGTGCTTCGACCCCACCTTCTCGAAGCCCGAGTTGGGGTACAGGTACAGGCGGTAGAGGCTGGAGTACAGCGTGGTCAGCTGCTCGGGGGTCGCGCCCTCCACCTCGACCTTGCCGAGGATCCGGTCCCACTGCGCCCGTGCCCGGTTCTTCACCGTCTCGAAGGCCGTGCCGTCCGGGATCTCCCGGCGCAGGTTGTCCTTCGCCTGGTCCAGGCCGATGAGGGAGGTGGCCAGGCGGAGCGTCACCGTACGGTCCTCGCCGGCGTCGAAGCGGAGGTGGCCCTTCACCCCGGCCGAGCCGCCGTCCGTGACGGGCGCGTCGAAGACCCCGTACACGAAGAGACGGGTCGCGCCCGTGGAGAGCCCGGACTTCACGTCCGAGAATCCCGTGACGACGCCCGCCTCCTTGTCCAGGGTCAGGCCCGCCTGGTCGGTCACGTTGTCGAAGAGGACGCTCGCGTCGTCGCCGGGATAGGTGAAGCGCAGCACCGCCGCGTGGTCCGTCGGCGCCATCTCGGCCCTGACGCCGTTCTCGAAGCGGACCCCGTAGTAGTACGGCCGGGCCGTCTCGTTCTCGTGCCGGAACGCCAACGCCCTTGCGGAGCGGCTCAGTTCGGGGGTGCCGGCGGCGGCCGAGGGCATCACCTGGAAGGTCTGCCGGTCGCCCATCCACGGGCTCGGCTCATGACTGGCGCTGAACGCCTGGAGGGTGGGGAGGTTGTCCGCGTCGTTGGCCCGCGCGTAGTCGTAGAGCCAGCTCAGTGAGCCCGCGTTGGTGACCGGCGTCCAGAAGTTGAAGCCATGGGGCACCGCGGTCGCCGGAATGGTGTTGCCGCGGGAGAACCCGCCGCTGGAGTTCGTTCCCCTGGTCGTCACCGCGTAGTCGGAGAGATGCGCCTTCGGCCGTTCGGGGGCCCGCACCCGCAGGGTGACGTCGTCGAGCCAGCCGCGGAACCTCGCCGGGCCCTTCGGGGAGTCGTACGCCACCACGATCCGGTCCACGGTCCGCCCGGCCGCGACCGAGCCGATCCGGGAGACGACGTCGTTCCACTGGTTGACGTACAGCACCTTCGCCGTGCCCTGGCCGCGCGGCGACAGCGGGAACCCGTGTCCGTCCACCGCCCCCAGCTCGCTCAGCGAGGTGCCGTCGGTGAAGACCAGGTCGACCGAGACGTTCGTGGCGTCGTAATCCAGGTCCCCGGCGGCCATCGACGGGAAGATCCGGTACGCCAGCTCGGTGTTCCGCTCGACGGCCACGTCGACGTCGAAGATCTTGTTGTACGCGTACGCCCGGCCCTGTGCGGTGTGCCGGCCCGCGTATCTGAGCGCCCGCGCGCCGGTGAAGCCCGCACCGGCCTTCGCGGTCGCCGAGCCGCTCGGACCCCGGTCGACCAGCGACAGCATCTCCTTCGGCGCGGGTGCCTGCCCGCCGCCCGTGGAGAAGCGCACGTCGGCGAGCTGGGTGATCATCGAGGCGCCGTTGTTCCTGGTGATGTCGAGCCGGAAGTGCCGGTAGCCGGCCACCGCGCCCGCGGGGATGTCGTACGACTTCGTGAGGAACCGCTGCCCGAAGCTCTCACCGGACCGGGTGTCGAGGGTCTTCCACTCCTTGCCGTCGGTCGAACCCCGCAGGGTCCAGTCCTTCGGGTCGCGCGTCTCGGCGTCGTTCGCCGAGGTCAGCGCGTAGGTGACGACCTCGGCGGGCCGGTCGAGGTCGAACTCCGCCCAGCCGGTGGGCTGGAAGGTGAGCCACTTGGTGCCGGGCTCGCCGTCGACGAGGTTCTCCTTCACCTCACCGCCGCCGGTGTTCTCGCCACTGGCGCGTACGTCGGTGACGCGGTCGGTGACGTCCCCCGGGATGCCGGTGGTGTAGCCGCCGTCGACGCCGGACGCGCGGGGGGAACCGTCCGGTGCCGTGTCGGTCGTGCTGAGCCAGTCCGGCGCCGGGTCGTCCGGTTCGAACGAGGAGGCGAACTCCCGCTCACCGGCCGCCGGCCGGTCCGGTAACGCGACCGCCGCGCCCTGCGAGGCCACCACCAGGGCGAAGGCGGCGGCGCCGAGCGCCCCTGTGAAACCCCGTCCGTGCCGCATCGGCGAGCACCCTCCCTACGTCCGGAAGACATTTCTCGATCAAGGAACGACCGAATGGGGACAACGTTGTCGACCGCGTGAACGCAGGGACCAGTAGGGGTGGAAGTGATGAGTGATGTCAAGGGTGTTGAGCGCGCCGTCCGGGGCGAATGGCGGGAATTTTCCGGTCGGACGACGCGAGGCCGTTCAGATTTCCGGGAGGTCTCAACTCGGAAAAGACCGAAGGCGAACCTTGCATTCGATCTTGCCCCTCTGGCGGGAAGTGGACTATACCTGTCGGCGTCCGCATCGTGGTCACCCAGGCG
Organism: Streptomyces sp. VNUA24; assembly: GCF_029167005.1. Lineage (NCBI taxonomy): Bacteria > Bacillati > Actinomycetota > Actinomycetes > Kitasatosporales > Streptomycetaceae > Streptomyces > Streptomyces sp. VNUA24. Next base: position 3,312,288 of record NZ_CP119143.1, on the reverse strand, counting down.
CGGACGGGCCCTACCTGGGGGGAATTACCGGCGGTCGCGGACGTGTCCGCGCGCGGACCGCCGTCTTGCCCCTGTTGAATCCTCACGCACGACCCCAGCTTGAACCGACCGCGGTGCCGGGAGGATCCGGTTCACCGCCTGAGTCCTGGAGAAGGCGAGGACTTGAGCATGGGATCCACGACCGCCGAGAACGACCACGGCCCCGACGGGGTCGTCGGCACCGGCCCCGAAGGCGTAGGCCGCCGCGATCTGATCAAGCGTTCCGCCGCGCTGGGCCTGATCACCGTCCCGACCATGAGCGTCCTGTCCGCGTGCGCCAGCGGCGGCGGCGGGGACGACACCTCCGAGGAGAGCCAGGGCAAGACCTCCGCGTCCAACCCGTTCGGCGTCAAGAAGGGCGGCAAGCTCGACGTCGTCATCTTCAAGGGCGGCTACGGCGACGCCTACGCCAAGGCGTGGGAGGCCGCCTTCCAGAAGAAGTGGGGGGTCACCTCCACCCACACCGGCACCCAGGAGATCACCGGCAAACTCCAGCCGCGGTTCAACGCGGGCAACCCGCCGGACATCGTCGACGACTCCGGCGCCCAGCAGATCCCGATCGACGTCCTCTACAAGAACGGCCAGCTCCTCGACCTCGCCGAGGTGCTGGACGCCCCCTCGATCGACGACCCGGCCAAGAAGGTCCGCGACACGCTGATCCCCGGCACGCTCGACGCGGGCATGCAGGGAGGCAAGGTCGTCGCCCTCAACTACATCTACACGGTGTGGGGCCTGTGGTACTCCGGCAAGCTCTTCAAGGAGAACGGCTGGGAGGCGCCCAAGACCTGGGCCGACTTCCTCACCATCTGCAAGGAGGCCAAGGCCAAGGACATCGGCGGCCTCGCCCACCAGGGCAAGTACCCGTACTACATCAACGTCGCCATCATGGACCTGATCGCCAAGACGGGCGGTCTGGACGCCATGAAGGCGATCGACAACCTCGACCCGAAGGCGTTCGTCGGCTCCGACGCCGCGAAGGCCGGCGTCGAGGCGATCTACGAGGTCGTCGAGAAGGGCTATCTGATGCCCGGCACCAACGGCCTCACCCATACGGAGTCCCAGGCCCGCTGGAACCAGTACAAGGCCGTGTTCATCACCTCCGGGTCCTGGCTGGAGAACGAGCAGCTGAAGCAGACCCCGGACGACTTCGAGATGACGTTCATGCCGATGCCCCTGCTGCCCGACAGCGTGATGCCGTTCGAGGCGATCCGGGCCGGCTCGGGCGAACCGTTCATCATCCCGGCCAAGGCGAAGAACCTCCCCGCGGCCAAGGAATTCATGCGGATGATGCTCTCCAAGGAGTGGTCGACGCTGTTCGCCAAGGAGGCGAACTCCCTGACGATCGTGAAGGACGGCGTCGACACCGGTGTCTCCCTGCGGCCCGGTACGCAGTCGACGGTGGAGGTGTCCAAGGCCGCCGGTGACAACACGTTCCGTTACCTGTACACCGAGTGGTACAGCGAGATGGACACGGCGATCCAGAACGCGTCGAACGAACTGATGGCCAAGCGGATCCAGCCGGCCGAATGGCTCAAGCGGGCCCAGGCCGCCGTGGACAAGCAGGCCAAGGATCCCGACTCCAAGAAGAACCATCGGGACTAGTCCGGGCGTCGGAGCGCCGGGAGAGCTGCGCACTGTGGTGAGCTGCGGGTTCGTGGCGGCTCGCCGCGCAGTTCCCCGCGTCCCCGGAAAACAGGGCGCGCCTTTCGTCTCATGGAAGCCGAGGCAGGGAAACGGCAATGCGTAAAGGACAGAACCGGTTCGTCGCGGGGTTTCTCCTCGCTCCCGTGGCGCTTTATCTGATCTTCGTGATCTGGCCGTACATCCAGACGTTCGGCTATTCGCTGACCGACTGGAAGGGCCAGTCGCAGACGTTCTCCTTCATCGGCCTGGACAACTACACGGCGTTGTTCCGGGACGACATCTTCCTGCAGGCGATCTGGCACAACATCCTGTTCCTGGTGTTCATCCCGGTGATCACCATCCTGCTGGCGCTGTTCTTCGCGTTCATGCTGAACGCGGGCGGCCGCGGCCGGGCCGGCGGGGTCTCGGGGGTCGCCGGGTCCGGGTTCTACAAGATCGTGTACTTCTTCCCGCAGGTCCTGTCGCTGGCGATCCTCGCCGTGCTCTTCGGGGCCGTGTACCGCAGCGACAGCGGCGGCATGCTCAACGGTCTCCTGCTGAAGCTGGGGCTGGTCGACAAGAGCAGCCCCGTCGAGTGGCTGAACGAGCCGGACATCGTCCTGTGGGCCCTCATCCTCGTCGTGGTCTGGCACGGCGTCGGCTTCTACCTGGTGCTGTTCTCCGCCGCGATGCAGGCCATCCCCAGGGACATCTACGAGGCCGCGCTGATCGACGGCGCCGGCCGCGCCCACACCTTCTTCCGCATCACCCTGCCGCTGCTGTGGGACTCCGTGCAGACCGCCTGGGTCTACCTCGGGATCGCGGCGATGGACATGTTCATCCTGGTCTCGACCATGACCGCGGGCGAGTACGGGGGCGGCCCCGACCACCACAGCGAGGTCATGGCGACCGTGATGATGCGGAACTTCCTGTTGTACGGCAGGAGCGGCTACGCCTGTGCCATGGGCGTCGTGATGCTGCTCCTCACCCTGATCGTGTCGGTGGTCATGCTGCGCGCCACCCGTCGCGAGCGCGTCGAGTTCTGAGCGGGAGAGACGACTGAGTGATGAGTGCACCCCTCAAGACCGCCTCGCGCGGCGACTCGGTCCCCACCGGCCCGACGGTGGACGGGCGCCGGACCGGCCCCGGCGACGAGCGCGGCGAAGGCGTCGTGCTGAACGTGTTCTCGCACGGCTTCCTCGCCCTGTGGGCCCTGCTGATCGTGCTGCCGCTGCTGTGGCTGGTGCTCAGCGCCTTCAAGACCGACGCGCAGATCGGCGGCTCGGCCTTCGGCTGGCCCGAGAACTGGTCCCTGGACGTCTTCTCCCGTGCCTGGGACAAGGGCATCGGGGACTACTTCGTCAACACGGTGATCGTGCTGGTCTTCTCCGTGCCGCTGACCATGCTGTTCGGCTCCATGGCCGCGTACGTCCTGGCCCGCTACCCCTTCACCGGCAACCGGCTGCTGTACTACTTCTTCGTCGCCGGGGCGATGTTCCCGGTCTTCCTCGCCCTGGTGCCGCTGTTCTTCATGGTCAAACGGCTGGACATGCTGAACACCTACCAGGGGCTGATCCTGGTGTACGTCGCCTACTCGCTGCCGTTCACGGTGTTCTTCATGCACGCGTTCTTCCGGACGCTGCCCACCGCGGTCTTCGAGGCGGCCATCCTCGACGGCGCCTCGCACACCCGGACGTTCTTCCAGGTCATGCTGCCGATGGCCAAGCCGGGACTGATCAGTGTGGGGATCTTCAACACGCTGGGGCAGTGGAACCAGTTCATCCTGCCCACGGTCCTGATGCAGCCGCAGAGCGGCGACGACCCCGAGCGGTACGTCCTCACCCAGGGCCTCATCCAGCTCCAGCAACAGCAGGGCTACGCGTCGGACCTGCCCGTCCTCTTCGCCGGTGTCACCATCGCCATGATCCCGATGCTGGTGGTCTACCTCTCCTTCCAGCGCCAGGTGCAGGCGGGCCTCACCTCCGCCACCCTCAAGTAGCCCGGCCCGGGACCTCAAGTAGCCGCAGAGTGACATTTAGTGGTCATTCGGTGGCCCCAGTTTCCCTCAAGGACTTGACTGCGGTAACCCGTTCAGCGGAGCTTGGAGTTCACAACTTGTAAGTGACCCGGGTTCAGCGGCTGTGGCCTGGGTCACGGGCGGCGTGCGGGCCGCCCGTCCTGGGACGGGAGTGGATGAGTCGATGGAGACTCCGGGGTCGCAGTCGTCGCTGCACCGAGCAAATCTCGAACGCGTCGTCCGGGCGGTACGCCTCGCCGGGTCGCTGACGCAGGCGGAGATCGCCAGGACCACCGGTCTGTCCGCGGCCACGGTCTCCAACATCGTGCGCGAACTGAAGGACGGCGGAACCGTCGAGGTCACGCCCACGTCGGCCGGTGGCCGGCGGGCGCGCGCGGTCTCGCTCAGCGGGGACGCGGGGATCGTGATCGGCGTGGACTTCGGGCACACCCATTTGCGCGTCGCGATCGGGAATCTCGCCCATCAGGTGCTCGCCGAGGAGGCCGAGCCGCTGGACGTGGACGCCTCCTCGACCCAGGGCTTCGACCGGGCGGAGCAGCTGGTCACCCGTTTGATAGAGGCCACCGGGGTGGATCGCACGAAGATCGCCGGCGTGGGACTGGGTGTCCCCGGCCCGATCGACGTGGAGTCCGGTTCGCTCGGCTCCACCGCCATCCTGCCGGGCTGGACCGGCAGCAAGCCCGCCGCCGAGATGCGCGACCGCCTCGGCGTGACCGTGCACGTGGACAACGACGCCAACCTCGGCGCCCTCGGCGAGCTGGTCTGGGGCAGCGGCCGGGGGGTGCGGGACCTCGCGTACATCAAGGTCTCCAGCGGCGTCGGGGCCGGACTGGTGATCGATGGCAAGATCTACAGAGGCCCGGGTGGCACAGCGGGAGAAATCGGGCATATTACTCTTGATGAATCCGGCCCTGTCTGCCGCTGCGGCAACCGGGGCTGCCTGGAGACCTTCGCGGCCGCGCGCTATGTGCTGCCGCTCCTCCAGTCCAGCCACGGCACCGACCTGACCATGGAAGGGGTCGTACGGTTGGCGAGGGACGGGGACCCGGGCTGCCGTCGGGTGATCGCCGACGTCGGCCGACACATCGGAAGTGGAGTCGCGAATCTCTGCAATCTGTTGAACCCGAGCCGCGTGGTCCTCGGTGGCGATCTCGCCGAGGCCGGAGAGCTGGTTCTCGGACCCATAAGGGAGTCGGTCGGCCGGTACGCGATCCCGAGTGCCGCACGTCAACTCTCAGTGCTGCCAGGGGCACTTGGCGGCCGAGCCGAGGTCCTCGGGGCCCTGGCGCTGGCCCTCAGTGAGATGGGTGATTCGACCCTTTTGGACGGGACCCTCTCCGCGGCGACCCCTGTCTTCACTTAGAGAACGAAACACGCCGTTGCCAACCCGTTAAGGATTTACTTCTTGACGTCGCACGTGTGGCCGAGTTGACTTCCAGCCACCTCGGCCGCAGTGCTGCGGCCCGTGTCAGGGAGGCACAACCCAAATGAACGCAACGATGCGTAGAGTCGCGATCGGCGCCACCGCGGTTTCGCTGGCGCTGTCCGTCGCCGCCTGTGGCAAGGCCGGCGACGACAAGGACTCGGACAGCGGCAGCGACGGCGGCTCCGGCAGCAAGACCATCGGTCTCCTCCTGCCCGACAACGTCACCGCGCGCTACGAGAAGTTCGACCGGCCGTACTTCCAGGACAAGGTCAAGGAGCTCTGCTCCGACTGCAAGGTCGACTACGCGAACGCCGCCGCCGACCCCACCAAGCAGGCTCAGCAGATGAGCACCATGGTGACCAAGGGCGTCAAGGTCATCGTCATCTCCGCGCAGGACTCCGCCGCCATCAAGTCCTCCATCCAGTCCGCGGTGGACAAGGGCGTCAAGGTCATCGCCTACGACCGCCTCGCGCAGGGCCCGGTCTCGGCCTACGTCTCCTTCGACAACGTCAAGGTCGGCGAGCTGCAGGGCCAGGCCCTCCTCGACGCGCTCGGCGACAAGGCCACCCCCAAGGCCAAGGTCGTCATGATCAACGGCGACGACGCCGACCCGAACGCCGGTCAGTTCAAGGAGGGCGCGCACAAGGCCCTCGACGGCAAGGTCGACATCGCCTACGAGCAGTCCGGCCTGTGGAAGGACACCGTCGCCGCTCAGAAGATGTCCGCGGCCATCACCCAGCTGGGCGCCAAGAACATCGCCGGCGTCTACGCCGCCAACGACGGCATGGCCGGTGGCATCGCCAACACCCTCAAGGGTGCGAAGATCAGCGGCATCCCGCTGACCGGTCAGGACGCCGAGCTGGCCGCCATCCAGCGGATCGTCGCCGGCACGCAGTCCTCCACGGTCTACAAGGCCTACAAGCCGGAGGCCGACACGGCCGCCGAGCTGGCGGTCAACCTGCTGGAGAAGAAGGACATCAAGTCCCTCGCCGACACCGAGGTGACCAGCGGATCCGGTGACAAGGTCCCGGCGAAGCTGCTGGTCCCGGTCTCCGTCACCAAGGAGAACATCAAGGACACGGTGGTGAAGGACGGCCTGTACACGGTCGCCGACATCTGCACCGCCGAGTACGCCAAGGCGTGCAAGTCCGCCGGCCTGGAGTAGCCGCTCCGGTCCACTGAGCCTGTCCGGCGCCCGCCCCATCCATACCCCGCTTCCGGGGCGGGCGCCGGACGGAACCGCCGCCGAGGCGCTCCGCTGGATCTGCCACGACGGGCCGTCGGTTCCCGACCGCTCCGTCGTGGCTGGTCGCGCAGTTCCCCGCGCCCCTTCAGGGCGCGGGTGGGCACGGCGGATCCACGCATGTTCCCCTGTAAGTCTTGTGCGTCACGCACATCCTCCGCGCCCGGTTCCCGGCGCGGCATCCCCGCCGGTCAGGCGGCGAAGGAGATGGTTCACGTGTCCGCTACGCCCGTGTTGGCGTTGCGCGGAGTCTCCAAGCGATTCGGTGCGGTGCAGGCACTCACCGACGTCGAGCTGGAGGTCCACGCCGGAGAAGTGGTCGCCCTGGTGGGCGACAACGGCGCAGGAAAGTCCACCCTGGTCAAGACGATCGCGGGTGTCCACCCCATCGATGACGGCGTCATCGAGTGGCAGGGAGATCCGGTCAGGATCAACAAGCCGCACGACGCGCAGGGACTCGGCGTCGCGACGGTCTACCAGGACCTCGCGCTGTGCGACAACCTCGACGTCGTCGGCAACCTCTACCTCGGGCGCGAGCTGCTGCACCGCGGCGTCATCGACGAGGTGACGATGGAGAAGAACTCCCGGGAGCTGCTCTCCACGCTCTCCATCCGCATCCCGAGCGTCCGCATCCCGATCGCCAGCCTCTCCGGCGGTCAGCGACAGGTCGTCGCCATCGCCCGCGCCCTCATCGGCGACCCCAAGCTCGTGATCCTGGACGAGCCCACCGCCGCCCTCGGCGTCGAGCAGACCGCGCAGGTCCTCGACCTGGTCGAGCGGCTGCGCGAGCGCAACCTCGCCGTCATCCTCATCAGCCACAACATGGCCGATGTCAAGGCGGTCGCGGACACGGTCGCCGTACTGCGCCTGGGCAAGAACAACGGCTCCTTCTCCGTGAAGGACACCAGCCACGAAGAGATCATCGCCGCGATCACGGGGGCCACGGACAACGCCGTGACCCGTCGCGCCGAGCGGCGCACCACGGAGGCGGCAAAGTGAGCGACACGTCCAAGACCGTGAAGAGTGATTCCCCCCAGGCCGCGGCGGAGGGCCAGACCACGGTCGCGCCCGCCGACGACCCCACGGCCGCGCCGGTCACCGTCGTCGACCCCCGTCTGCTGATCCGTGAAGAGGGTCTCAAGGGCTACGTCACCGAGTTCAAGCGCAAGGTGAAGGGCGGCGAGCTGGGCTCGCTGCCGGTGGTCATCGGACTGATCGTCATCTGGACGATCTTCCAGCTTCAGAACGATCGTTTCCTCAGCGCCGACAACCTCTCGAACATCAGCTACTTCCTCTCGGCCACCGGCATGCTCGCCATCGGCCTGGTGTTCGTCCTGCTGCTCGGCGAGATCGACCTGTCGGTGGGCTCGGTCAGCGGTCTGGCCTCCACCGTGTTCGCCGTGCTCGCGGTCAACCAGGGCATGAGTCCCTGGCTGGCGGTGGTCCTCGCGATCCTCACCGGCATCGCCATCGGCGCGCTGCACGGATGGTTCTTCGCCCGGGTCGGCGTACCCGCGTTCGTCGTCACCCTGGCCGGCTTCCTCGGCTGGAACGGTCTGATGCTGTGGCTGCTGGGTGACAGCGGCACGATCAACATCCCGTCCGACACGGGTCCGATCCGGCTGCTCGGCCAGAGCTCCTTCTTCATGGACCAGGCCATCATCGGCGCTTGGCTGCTGGCCGGTCTCGCCGTCGTCCTCTCCCTGGTCGGCAACCTCAACGAGCAGCGCCGTCGCCGGGCCGCGGGCGTCCCGTTCCGGGCGACCAGCGAGATCCTGCTGCGCGTCGGCGCGCTCGCCGTCGCCTCCTTCGCCGCCGCCGCCGTGCTCAACAACGCGTCCGGGGTCTCCAACGCGCTGGTGATCTTCCTCGCGGCGCTGGTGATCGTGGACTTCGTCCTGCGCCGCACGACGTACGGCCGCAAGGTGTTCGCGGTCGGCGGCGGCATCGAGGCCGCCCGCCGTGCCGGTATCAACGTGCCGATGATCCGGATCACCGTGTTCGCCATCTCCGGTGGCTTCGCGGCGATCGGCGGCATGTTCTTCGCCGGCCAGACCGCGAGCGCGACGCTGTCCGCGGGCAGCGGCAACATCCTGATGCTCGCGATCGCCGCGGCGGTCATCGGCGGCACCAGCCTCTTCGGCGGACGCGGTTCCGTCTGGTCGGCACTGCTCGGCATGCTGGTGATCCAGTCGATCCAGACCGGTCTCGACCTGCTGAACATGAACACGTCGATCCAGTACATGATCACGGGTGCGGTGCTGCTGGGCGCGGTCGTCATCGACTCCGTCAGCCGTCGGAGCCAGAAGGCCGCCGGTCGCGCCTAGACGCCGTCGGGGTGCGGTGGGCCCGCGAGTGCTGGTCCGTCGTGGCTGGTCGCGCAGTTCCCCGCGCCCCTTCAGGGCGCTCATGTGCCCGGTGCCTTCAAGGTGCCGGGCACTTCTGTTTGTTGTCGGACGTTTCGTACGGGTACGTCTGCGCAGGATGGTTTACGCCGTTCGCGTGACGTGACAGTCGACCGCCCGGCGGTCGGCCGTCCGCGCGGAAGATTAGACTTCGACGAGCCCGGTAACGCTCGAACAGCACTATCGCAAGGAGGCACGGGTGCCGCTGCTGACCCGCATCAGGGGACCGCGCGATCTGGACCGGCTCAGCCTGGAGGAGTTGGACCAGCTGGCGGAGGAGATCCGGACCTTCCTCGTGGAGGCGGTGTCGAAGACCGGCGGTCACCTCGGCCCGAACCTCGGCGTGGTCGAGCTCACCATCGCGATGCACCGTGTCTTCGACTCGCCGAGGGACAAGGTGCTGTGGGACACGGGCCACCAGTCCTACGTCCACAAGCTCCTCACCGGCCGTCAGGACTTCTCCCGGCTGAAGATGAAGGGCGGTCTGTCCGGCTACCCCTCGCAAGGAGAGTCCGAGCACGACGTCATCGAGAACAGCCACGCCTCCACGGTGCTCGGCTGGGCCGACGGCCTCGCCAAGGCCAACCAGGTGCTGAAACGCGACGACCACGTGGTCGCCGTCATCGGTGACGGCGCGCTCACCGGCGGCATGGCCTGGGAGGCGCTCAACAACATCGCCGACGCCAAGGACCGCCCGCTGGTCATCGTCGTCAACGACAACGAGCGCTCGTACGCGCCGACCATCGGCGGCCTCGCCAACCACCTGGCGACCCTGCGGACCACCGACGGCTACGAGCGGTTCCTGGCCCGCGGCAAGGACCTGCTGGAGCGCACGCCCGTCGTCGGCCGCCCCCTCTACGAGACGCTGCACGGCGCCAAGAAGGGGCTGAAGGACTTCATCGCCCCGCAGGGCATGTTCGAGGACCTCGGCCTCAAGTACGTCGGCCCGATCGACGGGCACGACATCGAGGCGCTGGAGTCCGCGCTGGCCCGCGCCAAGCGCTTCGGCGGCCCGGTCATCGTGCACTGCCTCACCGAGAAGGGACGCGGCTACCAGCCCGCCCTCCAGGACGAGGCCGACCGTTTCCACGCCGTCGGCAAGATCCACCCGGACACGGGCCTGCCGATCGCCTCCTCCGGCGCCGACTGGACCTCCGTCTTCGGCGAGGAGATGGTCAAGCTCGGCAAGGAGCGCGAGGACATCGTCGCCATCACGGCGGCCATGCTCCAGCCGGTCGGCCTCGACAAGTTCGCCAAGGCGTTCCCCGAGCGCGTGTACGACGTCGGCATCGCCGAGCAGCACGGCGCGGTGTCCGCCGCGGGCCTCGCCACGGGCGGTCTGCACCCCGTCTTCGCCGTCTACGCGACCTTCCTCAACCGCGCGTTCGACCAGGTGCTGATGGACGTCGCCCTGCACAAGTGCGGGGTCACCTTCGTCCTGGACCGGGCCGGCGTCACCGGCACCGACGGGGCCTCGCACAACGGCATGTGGGACATGTCGATCCTCCAGGTCGTGCCGGGCCTCAGGCTCGCCGCGCCGCGCGACGCCGACCAGGTCCGCGCCCAGCTGCGCGAAGCCGTCGAGGTCACCGACGCGCCGACCGTGGTGCGCTTCTCCAAGGGCGCCGTGGGCCCCGCCGTGCCCGCCCTGCGCCGCGTCGGCGGCATGGACGTGCTGCGTGAGCCGGGCACCGACACCCCGGACGTGCTGCTGGTCTCGGTCGGCGCCCTCGCGCCGATGTGCCTGGAGATCGCCGACCTGCTCGACAAGCAGGGCATCACCACCACCGTCGTCGACCCGCGCTGGGTCAAGCCGGTCGACGAGCACATGGCGCCCCTCGCGGACAAGCACCGCGTGGTCGTCACCGTCGAGGACAACTCCCGCGTCGGCGGCGTCGGCTCGGCCGTCGCCCAGGCGCTGCGCGACGCCGGCGTGGACATCCCGCTGCGCGACTTCGGCATCCCGCCGCGCTTCCTCGACCACGCGTCCCGCGCAGAGGTCCTGGCCGAGATCGGGCTCACCGCGCCCGACATCGCCCGCCAGGTCACCGGACTGGTCTCCAAGATCGACGGCCGGTTCGGCGACGCCGCGGCACCGGTGGAGTCCGCCCGCGACTGATCGCCCGGTTGGTCCGTTCGGGCCGGTCCCGCCATCCTTTACGGTGGCGAGACCGGCCCATTCGCGTGAAACCCCTCGCGCCGGGGCATACGCTCCACGCCCCCTCTCGATCATGTCGAGGACGACAAGCGTGGGAGGTACGCCTGTGAGCAGCACACTCTTCCGGACGAAGAAGGTCGAGCAGTCCATCCTCGATACCGAGGAGCCAGAACACGCGCTCAGGAAATCCTTGTCCGCGCTGGATCTGACGGTCTTCGGCGTCGGTGTCATCATCGGCACCGGCATCTTCGTCCTCACCGGCACGGTGGCCAAGAACAACGCCGGTCCCGCCGTGGCCCTCGCCTTCGTCGTGGCCGGCGTCGTCTGCGCGCTCGCCGCCCTGTGCTACGCGGAGTTCGCCTCCACGGTCCCGGTCGCGGGATCCGCGTACACCTTCAGTTACGCCTCCCTCGGGGAACTGCCCGCCTGGATCATCGGCTGGGACCTCGTCCTGGAGTTCGCGCTGGGAACGGCGGTGGTGGCGGTCGGCTGGTCCGGCTACATCCATTCGCTGCTGGCCAACGCCGGCTGGGAACTGCCGGCGGCGCTCGGCACCAGGGACGGGGCCGACGGCTTCGGCTTCGACATCCTCGCCGCCGCGCTCGTCCTGATCCTCACGGCCATCCTCGTGGTCGGCACCAAGCTCTCCGCGCGTGTCACCTCCCTCGTCGTCGCCATCAAGGTGACGGTCGTCCTGACCGTGATCATCGCGGGCGCCTTTTTCATCAAGGGCGACAACTACGACCCGTTCGTCCCGAAGGCGCAGGCGGTCGAGGCGGGGGACGGCCTCCAATCGCCGCTCATCCAGCTGATGTTCGGCTGGGCGCCCTCCAACTTCGGGGTGATGGGCATCTTCACGGCCGCCTCCGTGGTCTTCTTCGCGTTCATCGGCTTCGACGTCGTCGCCACGGCCGCCGAGGAGACGAAGAACCCGCAGCGCGACATGCCCCGGGGCATCATCGGCTCCCTCGTCATCTGCACCACGCTGTACGTGGCGGTCTCCATCGTCGTCACCGGTATGCAGCACTACACGAAGCTGTCGGTGACCGCGCCGCTCGCCGACGCCTTCAAGGCGACCGGGCATCCCTGGTTCGCGGGCTTCATCAGCTTCGGCGCCGCCGTCGGCCTGACGACCGTGTGCATGATCCTGCTGCTCGGCCAGACCCGGGTGTTCTTCGCGATGAGCCGGGACGGGCTGCTGCCGCGCTTCTTCTCCCGCGTCCACCCCCGGTTCAAGACCCCGCACCGGCCGACCATCCTGCTCGGTGTGGTCATCGCGGTCCTCGCGGGCTTCACCCCGCTGAGCGAGCTGGCCGAGCTGGTCAACATCGGCACGCTGTTCGCCTTCGTGGTCGTCGCGATCGGCGTGATCATCCTGCGCCGGACCCGCCCCGACCTGCCCCGGGCGTTCCGCACCCCCTGGGTGCCGGTCATCCCGATCCTGTCGGTGTGCGCCTCGCTGTGGCTGATGCTCAACCTGCCCACGGAGACCTGGCTGCGCTTCGCCGGCTGGATGGTCCTCGGCTTCCTGGTCTACTTCGTCTACGGCCGCTCGCACAGCCGTCTGGCACGCCAGGAGGGGGCCGCCACGGGTGACGCCGGCGTCCCGCCCGGTCGCGACGTCCCGTAGCGGCGCCGAGCCCGGTCCCTCGTCCTCCGGCCCCGTACGCCCCGCCCCCGGGTGGGACGTACGGGGCCGGAGGGCGTTCAGGACGTGCCGCGCACCGCTCTCGGCCCCGTCACCTCGGCGCCCAGCTCGCCCACCCGGCGCCGCAGTTCGCGGTCGGCGGTGACGACCAGGCAGGGGCGGTCACGGGCCTCCTCGGCGACCAGCTCCACGATGCGGTCGTCGCCGCTGCGCGGGGCCGCCTCGACCCGTACGCCGGGGACCGGCTCCACGCCCCGGGCCGCGCCCTCGACGACCAGCACCAGCTCGACGGGTTCCTCCCGGCCGGGCACCCCGTCCCGGGCGAGCCGGTCGCGCAGACGTTCCGCCGCGCCGCGCCGGTCACGCCACCAGCCGTCGGGCACGGAGCCGACGACGTTGGCGGCGTCGACGATCACGAGCAGGGGGGCGTCCATGGGGACAGGGTCGCACGGGGTTCCGTCGGCCCGGTGAAGGCGGGTCACATGAGAGGAGGGCCCCCGCCCGGCGGCGGAGACCCTCCTCACTTGTGCATGACCGTCACGCGGGGACCGAAGCCACCCCGGTCTCCAGGAACTTCTTGCCGTTGACCCGCTCGCTGACGCCCTCGCGGTCCAGGTACGGCGTGATGCCGCCCAGGTGGAAGGGCCAGCCGGCGCCGGTGATCAGGCAGAGGTCGATGTCCTGCGCCTCGGCGACGACACCCTCGTCGAGCATCAGCCCGATCTCCTGGGCGACGGCGTCGAGCACCCGGGCCCGCACCTGCTCCTCGTCCAGGACGGAGTCGCCCTGCTTCAGGAGCGCGGCGACCTCGGGGTCCAGCTCCGGCTTGCCGGAGTCGTAGACGTAGAAGCCGCGCTTGCCGGCCTTGACGACGGCCGCCAGGTTGGGGGAGACCGTGAAGCGATCCGGGAAGGCACGGTTGAGGGTCTCCGAGACGTGCAGGCCGATGGCCGGGCCGACCAGCTCCAGGAGCACCAGCGGCGACATCGGCAGACCCAGCGGCTCGACCGCCTTCTCGGCGACCTCGACCGGTGTGCCCTCGTCGATGACGTTCTGGATCTCGCCCATGAAGCGGGTCAGGATGCGGTTCACGACGAACGCCGGGGCGTCCTTCACCAGGACCGCGGTCTTCTTCAGCTTCTTGGCGACGGCGAACGCCGTGGCCAGGGAGGCGTCGTCGGTCTGCTCGCCGCGGACGATCTCCAGGAGCGGGAGGATCGCGACCGGGTTGAAGAAGTGGAAGCCCACGACCCGCTCGGGGTTCTTCAGCTTCGACGCCATCTCCGACACCGACAGGGACGAGGTGTTGGTGGCGAGGATCGCGTGCGCCGGGGCGACCGCCTCGACCTCCGCGAACACCTGCTGCTTGACGCCGATCTCCTCGAAGACGGCCTCGATGATGAAGTCCGCGTCGGAGAAGCCCTCGGCCTTGTCCAGCACACCGGTGACCAGGGCCTTGAGGCGGTTGGCCTTGTCCTGGTTGACGCGGCCCTTGAGCAGCAGCTTGTCGATCTCGGCGTGGACGTAGCCCACACCCTTGTCGACGCGCTCCTGGTCGATGTCGGTCAGCACGACCGGCACCTCCAGGCGGCGCAGGAAGAGCAGCGCGAGCTGGGAGGCCATCAGACCGGCGCCGACGACACCGACCTTGGTGACCGGGCGGGCCAGGTTCTTGTCCGGGGCGCCGGCGGGGCGCTTGCCGCGCTTCTGCACCAGGTTGAAGGCGTAGATGCCGGCGCGCAGCTCGCCGCCCATGATCAGGTCGGCGAGGGCGACGTCCTCGGCGTCGAAGCCCGCCTGGAGGTCGCCGTCCTTGGCGGCGGCGATGATGTCCAGCGCGCGGTACGCGGCCGGGGCGGCCCCGTGCACCTTGGAGTCCGCGATGAAGCGGCCCTTGGCGACGGCCTGGTCCCAGCCCTCGCCGCGGTCGATCACGGGACGCTCGACCGTGACCTCGCCCTTGAGGACGTTCGCCGTCCAGATCAGCGACTGCTCCAGGAAGTCGGCGCCCTCGAAGATCGCGTCCGCGATCCCGAGGTCGAAGACCTGCTGGCCCTTGAGCTGCTTGTTCTGGTTGAGGCTGTTCTCGATGATCACCGAGACGGCCTTGTCGGCGCCGATCAGGTTCGGCAGCAGCGCGCAGCCGCCCCAGCCGGGGACCAGCCCGAGGAAGACCTCGGGGAGGGAGAAGGCCGGGATCGCCTGGGAGACGGTCCGGTAGGCGCAGTGCAGACCGACCTCGACGCCACCGCCCATCGCGGCGCCGTTGTAGTACGCGAAGGTCGGCACGGCCAGCGCGGACAGCCGCTTGAAGACCTCGTGGCCGCCCTTGCCGATCGCGAGCGCGTCGTCGTGGTTCTTCAGCAGCTCGACGCCCTTGAGGTCGGCGCCGACCGCGAAGATGAACGGCTTGCCGGTGACACCCGCACCGACGATCTCACCGGCCGCGGCCTCCTTCTCGACCTGGTCGATGGCGGTGTTCAGGTTCGCCAGCGACGCCGGGCCGAAGGTGGTCGGCTTGGTGTGGTCGAAGCCGTTGTCCAGCGTGATGAGCGCGAAGCGCCCGGCGCCGAACGGCAGGTCGAGGTGGCGTACGTGCGCGGACGTCACGACCTCGTCGGGGAACAGCTCGGCCGCGCCCTTGAGGAGTTCGGTGGTGCTCACTTGTCGCCTCCGGCGTCCTTGTGGTGCGGGTTCTCCCAGATGACCGTGGCGCCCATGCCGAAGCCGACGCACATGGTGGTGAGGCCGTAGCGGACCTCCGGCTGCTCCTCGAACTGGCGGGCCAGCTGCGTCATCAGACGCACACCCGAGGAGGCCAGCGGGTGACCGAAGGCGATGGCGCCGCCGTACTGGTTGACGCGCGCGTCGTCGTCGGCGATGCCGTAGTGCTCCAGGAAGGCGAGCACCTGGACGGCGAAGGCCTCGTTGATCTCGAACAGGCCGATGTCGTCGATGGACAGGCCCGCCTGGGCGAGCGCCTTCTCCGTCGCCGGGATCGGGCCGTAGCCCATGACCTCCGGCTCGACACCCGCGAAGGAGTACGAGACGAGGCGCATCTTGACCGGGAGGTTGTTCTCGCGGGCGAAGTCCTCGGAGGCGATGAGGGAGGCGGTGGCACCGTCGTTCAGACCGGCGGCGTTGCCCGCGGTCACTCGGCCGTGGACGCGGAACGGCGTCTTCAGACCGGTGAGGTTCTCGATGGTGGTGCCCGGCCGCATCGGCTCGTCGGCGGTGACCAGGCCCCAGCCGGTCTCGCCCGCCTCGCCCGCGGCGGAGCCGCTGTCAGGCACTGCGGTGCGGCGCACGGAGATCGGTACCAGGTCGGCCTGGATCTTGCCGTTGGCGTACGCCTTGGCGGCCTTCTCCTGGGAGCGCACGGCGTACTCGTCGGCGCGCTGCTTGGTGATCGTCGGGTACCGGTCGTGCAGGTTCTCGGCGGTCATGCCCATGAACAGGGCGGACTCGTCGACCAGCTTCTCGGAGACGAA
This sequence comes from Streptomyces sp. VNUA24, assembly GCF_029167005.1. NCBI lineage: Bacteria > Bacillati > Actinomycetota > Actinomycetes > Kitasatosporales > Streptomycetaceae > Streptomyces > Streptomyces sp. VNUA24. The sequence goes on along the minus strand of NZ_CP119143.1, from coordinate 3,296,217 downwards.
GCGCGGGTTGGGGTCCACGCCCTCGCCCATCGGGTGGCGGCCCATGTGCTCGACACCGCCGGCGATGGCGACGTCGTACGCGCCGAAGGCGACGGAACCGGCGACCGAGGTGACGGCGGTCAGGGCGCCGGCGCACATGCGGTCGATGGAGTAACCGGGCACCGACTGCGGCAGCCCGGCGAGGATGCCCGCCGTGCGGCCGATGGTGAGGCCCTGGTCACCGATCTGCGTGGTCGCGGCGATGGCGACCTCGTCGATCTTCGAGGGCTCCAGACCGGGGTTGCGGCGCAGCAGCTCCCGGATCGCCTTCACGACGAGGTCGTCGGCGCGGGTCTCGTGGTAGATGCCCTTCGGGCCCGCCTTGCCGAACGGGGTGCGGACGCCGTCGACGAAGACGACTTCCTTGACGGTACGAGGCACGATGGCTCTCCTCCAGAGGTGCGGGACGGCACTGCTGCGACGCGCAACCGCTGAGCGCGCGCTCAGGCCCATGCTACTTGCGAGTAACAGTGCTGCCCACCCCTGAGCGGGGGAGCGGCGAAGGTCACATCGGGTTCAGATGTTACCGCCGGTTACCCGAAGCCGCCCCGGGGACGCGACGAACGGCGCGACCAGCCGAAACGAACCCGCCCTCCGGTACGGCGCTCAGGGTGCCGTCGCGGTGGACCCTCGCGGAACCAGCACCGGCGTGGCCACCGGACGGGACTCCCCGCCCCCGCCGATCACCTCGAACAAGGTCCGCGCCACCTCCGCCCCGAACCCGTACACGTCATGACTCATCGCGGACAGGGTCGGCCGCGTCAGCCGGCACAGCTGCGAGTCGTCCCAGGCCAGCAACGACACCTCCTCCGGCACCCGCACCCCCATCTCGGCCGCCACCGACAGCCCGGCCACCGCCATGATGTCGTTGTCGTAGACGATCGCCGTGGGCCGGTCGTCCCCCGCCCCGGCCAGCAGCGACCGCGTCGCCCGGGCCCCCGCGTCCCCCGAGAAGTCGGTGGCCACCTGCCGGGCACCCGCGAGCCGCAGCTCGCGCGCCACCCGGTCGAACGCGGCCGTGCGGATCGCCGTGTGCCCCAGCGCGGCGGCGCCCCCCACCCGCGCGATCCGCCGGTGCCCGAGCGCCGCCAGATACCGCAGCGCCTCCGCCACGGCGGTCGCGTCGTCCGTCCACACCGAGGTCAGCCCACCGGTCAGCGACGGATGCCCGACGGCCACCACCGGCATCCCCAGCCGTCCCGCCGCGGCCACTCTCGGATCGTCCGCGCGGAAGTCCACGAGGATCGACCCGCTGACCTGCCGCCCCCGCCACCACGCGTCCTGGACCCCCACCTCCTCGTCCACGGTGCGCACCAGCCGCAGCAGCAGCGCGCAGTCCCGCTCGGTCAGCACGCTCTCCACCCCGGAGACGAACTCCATGTAGAACGGTTCCAGCCCGAGCAGCTTCGCGGGCCGGCAGACCGCGAGCCCCACCACGTCCACCCGCCGGCTCGACAGCGACCGGGCCGCCAGGTTCGGCGCCCACCCCAGCTCCCGGGCGGCCGCGGAGATCCGGTCGCGGGTGGCGTCGGCCAGCCCCGGCTTCCGGTTGAACGCCAGCGACACCGCCCCCTTGGACACCCCGGCGCGGGCGGCGACGTCCTTGATGGTCACGCGGGGGGTGGTCATCGGTGGGGCTCCAGGCAGTACAGGGCCGCCCGGGCGGCGTCCGGACCGGGAGTCTCCCAGCCGTCGACCCCGATGGTCACCCGTTCCCCGGGAAGCAGGGTGACGAGCCCCCGGTCCGCCCGCGCCCGCGGGTCCAGCCGGTCGGCCTGCAGCAGCAGGTCCCGTACGAGGGTGCGGGCCGTCACCGTGACCGAGCCCGGGGCGACGGTCACCTCGAACTCCGGCCGGGGATAAGGGATGTCCCGGTCGGGGCAGGGGAACCGCAGGGCCCGCAGCCCGTCCGCGTCCGCGACGAGGAACTCCTTCGGCCCGGCGGGCTCCAGCCCCTCCGGCACGTCGACCCGGGCCACCGTCCGTCCGGCGGCCGTGAACGCGGTGTACGCCTCCCCGAGCACCGCCCCGTCGACCGACATCCGCCGCAGCCGCACGGAGCCCGTCCACTGCCCGGCCGCCTGGTTGACCACGGCCAGCGTCCCGGCCGAGAGCGTCAGCAGCCGGTCCGCGTACAGCCGCCGCAGCTCGTGGTAGAGCGGCTTCTCCCGGCCGTCCCCGTCGATCGCCGCCCAGGAGGTCACCGGCCAGCAGTCGTTGAGCTGCCACACGATCGTGCCCGCGCACACCGGCCAGTGCGACCGCCAGTGCTCGATCCCGGCGGCGACCGCCCGCGCCTGGTTGACCTGCGTCAGATAGTGCCAGCGGTCGAAGTCCCCCTCGGGCGGGACGAAATGACGCGCCAGGCCCCGGTCCAGCTTCCCGTTGCCGTCCTCGGCCTTCTGGTGGTGCAGCATGCCGGGGGAGTCGGGCGCCGGCTCCTCACCCGGCAGCGCCCGCCGCAGCGTCGCGTACGCGGGCGGCGCCTGCCAGCCGAACTCGGCCACGAAACGCGGCACGTTCGCCCGGTACGCCGCGTAGTCCTCCCGGTTCCACACCTCCCAGGAGTGGTGCGTGCCGTGCGCGGGGTCGTTCGGATGCCGGTCCCAGGACCCCGACCACGGGCTGCCCGCCGTGTACGGCCGCGTCGGGTCGCACTCCGCGACGACCCGCGGCAGCAGCCCCAGGTAGTACCCCTCGCCCCACGACTCCCCGGCGAGCCGCTCCTCCCAGCCCCAGTCCCGGAAGCCCCACAGGTTCTCGTTGTTGCCGTTCCACAGCACCAGCGACGGGTGCGGCATCAGCCGGACGACGTTCTCCCGCGCCTCGGCCTCCACCTCGCCCCGCAGCGGCTGTTCCTCCGGGTAGGCAGCGCACGCGAACGGGAAGTCCTGCCACACCAGCAGGCCCAGCTCGTCGCAGACGTCGTAGAAGTCCTCGCTCTCGTAGATCCCGCCGCCCCAGATCCGTACGAGGTCGACCCCGGCCTCGGCCGCCCGGGTGAGCCGCGCGCGGTACCGCTCCGGCGTGATCCGGGACGGGAACACGTCGTCCGGGATCCAGTTGACCCCGCGCGCGAACAGCCGCTCCCCGTTGACGACGAGGGTGAATCCGGTGCCGTGCTCGTCGGCGCTCCGGTCCAGCTCCACGCTCCGGAACCCGACCCGCCGCCGCCACCGGTCGAGTGCGCCGCTCTCGCTGTGCAGCGTCACCTCCACCTCGTACAGCGGCTGTTCGCCGTACCCGCGGGGCCACCACCGCTCGACGCCCGGGACCTCCAGCCGTACGGTCCCGCGCGTCCCCTCGACCTCCGCGACCGCGCTGACGCCGCCCACCCGGGCCTCGATCCGCAGCCCGGCCTCCACGGCCGACCGCTCCACGTCGACGAGCAGTTCCACGTGCCCGGTCGTGCCGTCCACGGTCACCAGCGGCCGTACGCGCGCGATCCGGGCCGTGGACCATCTCTCCAGCCGGACGGGCCGCCAGATCCCGGCCGTCACCAGCGTCGGCCCCCAGTCCCAGCCGAAGGAGCAGGCCATCTTCCGGATGTACTGGAAGGGTTCGGGATAGGCGTTCGGCCGTTCGCCGAGCCGCTCGCGCACCGCCTCCGCCTCGGCGTACGCGGAGGCGAAGCGCACGGAGAGCCGGCCGCTCAGACCGGTGACGTCGAAGCGGTACGAGCGGTGCATGTTCCGCACGGACCCGAGGACCCGGCCGTCGAGCCGGATCTCGGCGGCGGTGTCGAGCCCGTCGAAGACCAGGTCGCTCTGGTCGTGCCCGCCGGGCACGCCGACGCCGGGCAGCTCCACCTCGTACGTCCACTCCCGGCGGCCCACCCAGGCCACCTCGGTCTCGTTCCGCCCGAGGAAGGGGTCCGGGATCAGCCCCGCCGCCAGCAGATCGGTGTGCACGCACCCGGGCACCCCGGCCGGAAGGGACTCCCCCTCGTGGCGCAGGATCCAGCCCTCGGTGAGCGGTGTGGCGTCCAGCATGCGCACTCCTAAACCGGTCCAGTCGGCTGCCCGGCACCGTCGCGAAACTATTTCGACAGCCTTGGCGGGATAGGGACTTTACCGGTTCAGTAACGGGCTGCCAGAGTGCCGAACCAGCCAACCCACCCGTGCTCGTCCGTCCCGAACGGAGCTGGTGCACATGAACCACCGAAGGACACTCACCGGAACACTGGTCGCGGCCGCCCTCCTGGCCTCCGGCTGCACCGGCGGCGGAGGCAGCTCCAAGGGCGCCGACGCCGAGGCCGCCGAGGACCCGGCACGGGTCTCCGGAACCATCACGGTTCTCACCCACCGGACCGACATCGTGCAGGACGGCACGATGCAGAAGTACGCCGACGCCTTCAACAAGATCTATCCCAAGGTGAAGGTGAAGTTCGACGCGATCACCGACTACGAGTCCGAAGTCAAGATCCGTATGAACACGGAGAACTACGGCGACGTCCTCATGATCCCGGCCGTCGTGAAGAAGAACGACTACCCCAAGTTCTTCGCCTCGCTCGGCACCCGCGACAAGCTAGCCGAGAAGTACCGCTTCACCGGCTTCACCACCGTCGACGGCAAGGTCTACGGGCAGAGCCCGATGGGCGCGGCACCCGGATTCCTCTACAACAAACGGATCTGGGCCGAGGCCGGCGTCACCGACTGGCCGACCACCCCTGCGGAGTTCCTCACCGCGCTCAAGGCCATCAAGTCCAAGACCGATGCCATCCCGTACTACACCAACTTCGCCGCCCAGTGGCCGCTGAGCCAGTGGACCGGCGTGAACGGCTCGGTCAGCTGCGACACCGGCGCCACCACCCGGCTCGCCGAGGGCGACCCCTGGGGCGAGAAGGGTGAACTGCGCGTCGCCGACCGGCTGTTGTACGACATCGTGCACCAGGGCCTGATCGAGAAGGACCCGACCACCACCAACTGGGAGAACTCCAAGCCGCGGCTGGCCAAGGGCGAGATCGCCACGGCCTGGCTCGGCAGCTGGGCGATCAGCCAGTTCCAGCAGGCCGCCGAGAAGGCCGGGGCCGATCCCGACGACATCGGGTTCATGCCGTTCCTGTACCGCGTCGACGGCAAGGCATGCGCGACCGTGAACCCCGACTACAACCAGGCCGTCAACATCCACTCCGACCACAAGGAGGCGGCCCGCGCCTGGATCGACTGGTTCACCGACAAGTCGGGCTACGCCGACGACAACCTCTCCATCTCCACGCTGAAGAAGGCCCCCCTGCCCGAGGTTCTGAAGCCCTACGAGGAGCAGGGCGTCGAACTCATCGAACTCGACGACGCCGACGGCGGAAAGGTCAAGGAGATCGACAGCGCCTCGGAGGTCGGCATCAACGCGCCCGCGTACCGCCAGGACCTGGTCGACCTCGCCCGCGGCGCCAAGAAGGGCAGTCTGGACGACTTCCTCGCCGACCTCAGCGACCGCTGGACCGAGGCACAGAAGACCGTGGGGTCCTGATGCCCCCCGCGCCCACGACGGACCCCTCACGCGCGGTGCGGAAGGCGGCGCGGCCCTCCACGGCCGCGCCCCGGCCCCCCGTGCCCCGGCGCGCCCCTCGCGGGGTGCGCCTGTGGCGCGGGCTCACCCCCTGGCTCTTCCTGGCCGCCCCGCTGGCGCTGCTGATCACCTTCACCTACGCACCCGTCGCCAACATGCTGGCGTACAGCTTCACCGACTGGGACGGCGTCAGCCCGGAACTGAACTACACGGGCGCCGACAACTACGTCGAGATCTTCACCCGCCCCGAGCTGTTCCAGGTCTTCTTCGTCAGCGGCTACTACCTCGCCGCCTCGGCCGTCCAGATCGTGCTCGCCCTCTACTTCGCCACGGTCCTCAGCTTCAACCTCCGCTTCCGCAACCTCTTCAAGGGCGTCCTGTTCTTCCCGTACCTGATCAACGGGGTCGCGATCGGGTTCGTCTTCCTCTACTTCTTCCAGGACGGCGGCACCCTCGACTCGGTCCTGGCGCTCTTCGGCCACACGTCCGACCGCGCCTGGCTCGGCACGGAGACGTCCGCGAACGTCTCCCTCGCGAGCGTCTCCGTCTGGCGCTACATGGGCCTGAACTTCGTGCTTTTCCTCGGCGCGATCCAGTCGATCCCGGGGGAGCTGTACGAGGCCGCCGAACTCGACGGCGCGAACCGCTGGCACCGGTTCCGCTACATCATCGCGCCCGGCATCCGCCCGGTGCTGAGCCTGAGCGTCATCCTCTCGGTCTCCGGCTCCCTGTCGGTCTTCGAGATCCCGTACATCATGACCGGCGGCGCCACCGGCACCGAGACCTTCGTGATCCAGACGGTGAAGCTCGCGTTCCAGTTCAACCGGACGGGCCTCGCGTCCGCCGCCGCGGTCGTCCTGCTGCTGATCATCCTGGCGGTGACGTGGCTGCAGCGCCGGCTGGTCCCCGACGACAGGGTGGACCTCGTATGACGGCTCCGACGATTCCCGCCCCGGTGCGCCGCGGGCGAACCGCCCGCACGCTCACCTACCTGTCCCTGGCCGGCGCGTCGGTCGTGGTCCTGCTGCCCCTCGTGGCGGTCCTGCTGACCTCGCTCAAGACCGAGCGCCAGATGGCCGAGGACAGCGGCGCCCTCACGCTGCCCGACAGCTTCCTGAACCTGGACAACTACGCGACCGCCTTCCGCGACGGCGAGATGCTCGCCGCCTTCGGCAACACGGCCCTCATCCTGCTCGTCGCCGTCACCGGCACGGTCGTCATCGGCTCGATGGCGGCCTACGCGATCGACCGCTTCACCTTCCGCTTCCGCAGGCTGGTGGTCGCCCTGTTCCTGGTCGCCACCCTGGTCCCCGGCGTCACCACCCAGGTCGCGACCTTCCAGATCGTCGACAGCTTCGGCATGTTCGACACCCTCTGGGCCCCGATCGCCCTCTACATGGGCACCGACATCGTCTCGATCTACATCTTCCTGCAGTTCGTGCGGTCGATCCCGGTCTCCCTGGACGAGGCCGCCCGCCTGGACGGCGCCAACCACTTCACGATCTACCGGAAGATCATCTTCCCGCTCCTGAAACCCGCGATCGCCACGGTCGTCATCGTCAAGGGGATCACCGTCTACAACGACTTCTACATCCCCTTCCTCTACATGCCCTCCGACGACCTGGGGGTGATCTCCACGTCCCTCTTCCGCTTCAAGGGCCCCTTCGGCGCCCACTGGGAGACGATCTCGGCGGGAGCGGTCCTGGTGATCCTGCCGACCCTGCTCGCCTTCCTGCTGCTGCAGAGGTTCATCTACAACGGCTTCATGCGGGGCGCCACGAAGTAGGCCCCTGGGCGGGGGAGCGAGGCTCCCCCGCCGCGGCGGCCGGACCTAGGACCTGTCGTTTGGATCACGCCTGGGCCGCGGGGCTTGGCACGCACATCTGCGGCGTTGTCGTCAGTTGCCGACGCTCCGCGTCGACGCCTTCCTCCGCCTTGCAGCTGCACGCACCAAGCCCCGCTCACCGGCGGTCATCAGACACTGTGGCCTGAAGCCGGCATGATCCAAACGACAGGCCCTAGGCGTCCTTCGCCACCGCGGACATCGCGCCCACCAGCACCGGCGTCACCAGTTCCACCTGCCAGGCCCGCGCCCCGTGGCCCGCGAGCACCGCGCTCACCGACTCCGCGTCCAGCGACCTCGGCGGTTCCCAGCACAGCCGCCGGACCGTGTCCGGGGTGATCAGGTTCTCCTGCGGCATGTTGAGCTGCTCGGCCAGCGCGGACACCCCGGCCCGCGCGGCGGACAGCCGGGCCGCCGCCGCGGGATCCTTGTCGGCCCACGCCTTCGGCGGGGGCGGCCCGGTCACGGGCTGCCCGTGCGCCGGCAGCGCCGAGTCCGGCAGCGCCCTGGCCCGGTCGACGGCCGCCTGCCACTGCTCCAGCTGACGCCGGCCCATCCGGTGCCCGAAGCCGTTCAGCGCGGCCAGCGCGGCCGCGTTCACCGGCAGGGCCAGGGACGCCTCGACGATCGCCGCGTCGCTCAGCACCTTGCCCGGGGAGACGTCCCGGCGCTGCGCGATCCGGTCCCGCGCCTCCCACATCTCCCGGACGACCGCCATCTGCCGCCGCCGGCGCACCTTGTGCATCCCGGACGTCCGCCGCCACGGGTCCTTGCGGGGTTCCGCGGGCGGCGCGGAGGCGATCGCGTCGAACTCCTGGCGGGCCCACTCCAGCTTCCCCTGCCGGTCCAGCTCCTTCTCCAGGGCGTCCCGCAGGTCCACGAGGAGTTCCACGTCGAGCGCGGCGTAGCGCAGCCAGGGCTCGGGCAGCGGACGGGTCGACCAGTCGACCGCGGAGTGGCCCTTCTCCAGGACGTAGCCGAGCACGCCCTCGACCATCGCGCCGAGGCCGACCCGGGGGAACCCGGCGAGCCGCCCGGCCAGCTCGGTGTCGAAGATCCGCGTCGGGACCATGTCTATCTCGCGCAGACACGGCAGGTCCTGGGTGGCGGCGTGGAGCACCCACTCCACGCCGGAGAGCGCCTCGCCGAGGCCGGAGAGGTCGGGACAGGCCACGGGGTCGATGAGCGCGGTGCCCGCGCCCTCGCGGCGCAGCTGCACCAGATACGCGCGCTGACCGTAGCGGTAACCGGACGCGCGTTCGGCGTCCACGGCGACGGGGCCGGTGCCGGCGGCGAAGGCGGCGATCACCGCGGCGAGCGAGTCCTCGTCCGCGACGACGGCCGGAATGCCCTCCCGGGGCTCCAGCAAAGGGATCGGCGCCCCCGCTTCAGAAGATCCGCCGTCGTCCGGAGGGGCGCCTCCGGTGGTTCGCAGGGTCCTGTCTGCTGCGGTCTCTTGGGCGTCGGTCACCTGTCAAGGGTATCCGTGTATGGACGAGGCCCGCCGACGGAACGTTCCGCCGACGGGCCATCCAGGGGCGTAAACCAGTCACGTATCACACGTGTCAGTGAATATGTCCGGCGAAACCGGAGGAGTCAGACATCGATCGCGGATTTCGGCCCTTTCCTGGCGCCGTGTCCTCGGTGTCCCGCCCTCGGGCCCCCGGTGTCAGTGGATGATCCCGGTGCGCAGGGCCACCGCCACCATCCCGGCGCGGTCGCCGGTGCCCAGCTTGCGCGCGATTCGGGCCAAGTGGCTCTTGACCGTGAGTGCGGACAGGCCCATGGAGACGCCGATCGCCTTGTTCGACTGTCCCTCCGCGACCAGGCGCAGCACCTCGACCTCGCGGCCCGACAGCTCCCGGTAGCCGCCCGGGTGGCTCGGGGCTCCCGGGGGGCGGCGGTGCATACGGGCGGCGGAGCCGAGGGGGGCGGCCCCCGGGCGGGTGGGCAGTCCGATGTTGGTGCGGGTGCCGGTGACGACGTATCCCTTCACACCGCCCGCGAGGGCGTTGCGTACGGCGCCGATGTCGTCGGCGGCGGAGAGGGCGAGGCCGTTGGGCCACCCCGCTGCGCGGGTCTCGGAGAGGAGGGTCAGGCCGGAACCGTCCGGCAGGTGAACGTCCGCGACGCAGATGTCGCGGGGGTTGCCGACGCGGGGACGGGCCTCGGCGATGGACGAGGCCTCGATGACATCGCGGACCCCGAGGGCCCACAGGTGCCGGGTGACGGTGGACCGGACGCGGGGATCGGCCACCACCACCATCGCGGTCGGCTTGTTCGGACGGTAGGCGACCAGGCTTGCGGGCTGCTCGAGGAGAACGGACACCAGGCCTCCTGGGTGCGGGACGGGGGGCTGATTCGCCGGGCTCGTGGGGTCGAAGCCGGGACGAACCGTGCTTTCAAGGTCACAGAGGTCTTCGGCACCAAACCTCTGCTCCTTTAGAGAATGATCACGATTTAGTGAGTAACAATCCGTGCAATTCGGACACGTCTTCGATCATTCGAAGACCGAACGGTGTCGCTTCGCGTCGATACGCGGCCGAAAGTGGCCGTATCGACAAAGTGACGGGAGTGGCCGGTGTGATGGTCGGGATGGTTGCTCGCACACGAAAAAGGACCGTGCTCCGTGGAGCACGGTCCTGGGGGTCGAGCGGCCGGCGGGGAGGTCAGCGGGTCTGCGGGCCCCGCCGTTGCGGCAGCGTCACCACCGCCGCGTCCCCGGGGTCGACCGCCGGGGGCAGCCCCGCGATCTGGCCCAGCAGATCGCACCACGAGGCGAGATGCGCGGCGGTGTCGGGCACGCCGCCCAGCACCTCGCGCGGGGTCCACGAGGCGCGGATCTCGATCTGCGACGCGGCCGGCCGCGCCGCCAGCCCGCCGAAGTAGTGCGAACTCGCCCGCGTCACCGTCCCGCTCGGCTCCCCGTACGACAGGCCCCGGGCCTGCAGCGCACCGGTCAGCCACGACCAGCAGACCTCCGGCAGCAGCGGGTCCGCCGCCATCTCGGGCTCCAGCTCCGCCCGGACGAGTGTCACCAGCCGGAAGGTGCCCTGCCAGGCGTCGTGCCCGTCGGGGTCGTGCAGCAGCACCAGACGGCCGTCGGCGAGGTCCTCGTCCCCCTCGACCACCGCGGCCTCCAGGGCGTACGCGTACGGGGCGAGCCGCTGCGGCGGTTTGGTCGACTCGATCTCGATCTCCGGCCGCATCCGTGTGGCCCGCAGCGCTTCGACGGCCGAGCGGAACGGAGCCGGTGCCGTCCTGCTCGCATCGCGCTCCCCCTCCTTCGCCTCGTCCATCCCGCCAGCGCCGTCCGACAGTCGTCCCTGAGCCGCAGCCATGCCGGAACATTAAGGGGAACCGGGCCCCGGCGCAGGGCAAGACACCCGTGCGCTGGGTCACTGTCGCATCGCGCTCAGCGAACGCGGGCCGCGCCGCGGGCCGGGAGCCGCGGCCGGAGCAGCGGGCCTCGCGCCCGGCCCCGGCCCCGGCCGTCGGCGCCGGTGAGCCGTGGGAGACTTTTCCTCGTGAGTGCCAATGCCGGCCCCTCGGGCCACCAGCCGACCGCCACCCGCGCCGCCGTCGAGAACTCGGCCTTCCTGAAGGCGTGCAGGCGTGAGCCCGTGCCGCACACACCGGTGTGGTTCATGCGGCAGGCCGGGCGTTCGCTCCCCGAGTACCTGAAGGTGCGCCAGGGCATCGGGATGCTGGACTCGTGCATGCGGCCGGAGCTGGTCACCGAGATCACCCTCCAGCCGGTGCGCCGGCACCAGGTGGACGCGGCGATCTACTTCAGCGACATCGTCGTCCCCCTCAAGGCCATCGGCGTCGACCTCGACATCAAGCCCGGCGTCGGCCCGGTCGTCGAGAAGCCGATCCGCAGCCGCGCCGACCTCGCGCAGCTGCGCGACCTGACCCCCGAGGACGTCTCCTACGTCACCGAGGCGATCGGGATGCTCACCGCCGAGCTGGGGGAGACGCCCCTCATCGGCTTCGCCGGCGCCCCCTTCACCCTCGCCAGCTACCTCGTGGAGGGCGGCCCGTCCCGCACCTACGAGAACGCCAAGGCGATGATGTACGGCGACCCGGAGCTCTGGGCCGACCTGCTCGACCGCCTCGCCGGGATCACCTCCGCGTTCCTCCGGGTCCAGATCGAGGCGGGCGCCTCAGCCGTCCAGCTGTTCGACTCCTGGGCGGGTGCCCTCGCGCCGGCGGACTACCGCCGCTCGGTGCTCCCCGCCTCCGCGAAGGTCTTCGACGCCGTCGCCGGGTACGGGGTCCCGCGCATCCACTTCGGTGTCGGCACCGGTGAGCTGCTGGGCCTCATGGGCGAGGCCGGCGCGGACGTCGTCGGCGTCGACTGGCGCGTCCCGCTCGACGAGGCCGCCCGCCGCGTCGGCCCCGGCAAGGCGCTCCAGGGGAACCTGGACCCGACCGTCCTGTTCGCCGGCACCGAGGCCGTCGAGGCCAAGACCCGCGAGGTCCTCGACGCCGCCGCCGGCCTGGAGGGCCACGTCTTCAACCTCGGCCACGGCGTCATGCCCAGCACGGACCCGGACGCCCTGACCCGCCTCGTGGAGTACGTCCACACGCGCACGGCGCGGTAGCGGGTATCCCGACTCACCAGCCGGGCCGCGCCCGTCTGCCGAACAGCAGACCGCGCGGCTCGGGCGGGGGCGGGGTGCCGGGGCGCAGCGGCCAGGCCAGCAGCATGCCGGCCACGAAACCGACCAGGTGGGCCGCGTACGCCACCGTGCCGACGTCCAGGGCGCCCGCGCCGGCGGAGTTGAACGCCTGGAGCACGAACCAGAAGCCCAGCACCAGCCAGGCGGGCAGTCGCAGCGGCAGGAAGACCAGAAAGGGCACGAGGACCCAGACCCTGGCCCTCGGGTAGAGGACCAGGTACGCGCCGAGGACGCCGGCGATCGCGCCGGACGCGCCGATCAGCGGGTCGGTGGAGTCGGCGTTGACGAAGGCGTAGCCGTACGACGCCGCGTAGCCGCAGGCCACGTAGAACAGGGCGAACCGTACGCGGCCCAGGCGGTCCTCGATGGTGGTGCCGAAGATCAGCAGGAAGAGCATGTTGCCCAGCAGGTGCAGCCAGCCCGCGTGCAGGAACAGCGCCGTCAGGACGGACAGCGCGGGCGACTTGTCGTAGCCCGGCGGACCCAGCGCGCAGCCGCCCGACGGGGCGAGTGCGCCGGTGGGGACGAGTTGCGGCAGCTGATGACGGATCAACTCCGCCGGCACGGCCGCGTACTGCTCCAGGAACGCCTGGGTGTGGCACAGCCGGGCCAGTTCGCCGTCGCCCGGCGCGGAACCGGCCAGACCCGGCATGAAGACGAAGACGAAGACGTTCGCGGCGATCAGCGCGTAGGTCACGTAGGGCGTGCGGCTCACGGGGTTCACGTCGTGCACGGGGATGACCACACCAGAACTTCTGCCCGGGAAGAGGGGCAGGAATCAGCGCCCGCGGCGGCGGCTCGGGCCCCGGCTCCGCCGCTGGTGAACGTACGGGGCGGGTGGTGCGTATGACTCCTCAACCGCGGATCTACGTGAGGAACAGGCGATGAACGACCGAGTTGTCCCGGCGATGCACGCCACCCCCGATGGTGAGGCCGAGATCTCGCTGGTGGTGCGGCTGCCCTGGGAGGACGTCGCCGCGCTCGGCCAGGAGGCCGGGCGGCTGGCGGCGCGGATGCAGCGGCCCGTGACCCTGGACGAGGCGGTGAGCCACCGGCTGCGGTCGGCCCGGCCGGCCGCCGCGCACGCGAAGCCGGCGGCCGCGCCGACGGCTCAGCCGGCCGCGGTGACGTCCGCGGCGTCGGTGTCCTCCCTGCCGTCCCGCCCCCCGACGGAGCAGGCCCGCCAGGCCATCGACCGCATCACCGGCACCTCGGCCGTCTGACGAACCCCCGCCGGGTCTCCTGGGCCTGCGCCGAACCCCTGGACGTGCACCGGGCTTCCGGGCCCGCTCCGGGCCCGGGCACGAGCCAGGCCCCTGGGCCTGCACCGGGCTTCCGGGCTTGCTCCGGGCTCCTGGGACACTCTGGCTTTCCGGACCTGCCCCGGGCTCGGGCACGCGCCAGGCCCTTGGACCTGCGCCGGGCTCCCGGGCCAGCTCCGCGTCTCCTGGGTCTGCGCCGGTCTCCTACGTGCGGCGGGCTCCTGGACGTGCGGCGGGCTCCCGGGCCCGCTCCGGGCTCCTGGGACACACCGGCTTTCCGGACCCGCCCCGGGCTCGGACTCGCGCCGGACTCCCGAACCCACGCCGGGCCTTCCGAGCACGTGCCGGGCTTCCGTGCACGCTTCCGGCTCCCGGGAACGGTCCGGGCCTCCCGGATCCACGCCGGGCTCCCGCGCACGTGCCGGGCTCCCGGACACACTGGCATTCCGGGCACGCTTCGGGTCCCCAGCCGGGCTCCGGCGCACGCGCCGGGCCCCGGACACGCGCCGGGCCCGGGCACACCCCGGGCCCGGGCACACCCCGGGCCCCGGGCACACCCCGGGCTCCCCGGGGGCGGTCCGACTCGGCTAGGCGCCGGCCGATCTGACCGCCGTCGTCGCCTTTCTCGCCGCTACCAGGATCGGGTCCCAGACCGGGGAGAAGGGTGGGGCGTAGCCGAGGTCCAGGGCGGTCATCTGTTCCACCGTCATTCCCGCGGTGAGGGCCACCGCCGCGATGTCGACGCGCTTGCCCGCGCCCTCCCGGCCGACGATCTGGACGCCGAGGAGCCGGCCGGTGCGGCGTTCGGCGAGCATCTTCACCGTCATCGGGGCCGCGCCGGGGTAGTACCCGGCGCGGCTCGTCGACTCGACGGTGACGGTGACGTACTGGAGGCCGGCCCGGTCGGCGTCCTTCTCGCGCAGGCCGGTGCGGGCGATCTCCAGGTCGCAGACCTTGCTGACGGCGGTGCCGACGACACCCGGGAAGGTGGCGTACCCGCCGCCGGCGTTGGCGCCGATGACCTGGCCGTGCTTGTTGGCGTGGGTGCCGAGCGGGATGTGCCGCAGGCTGCCGGAGACCAGGTCGAGGACCTCGACGCAGTCGCCGCCGGCCCAGATGTTCTCGTGGCCCCGCACCCGCATGGCCAGGTCGGTCAGCAGGCCGCCGTGGTGGCCCACGGGCAGCCCCGCCGCCCGGGCGAGCGCGGTCTCCGGGCGTACGCCGATGCCCAGGACCACCACGTCCGCCGGGTACTCGGCGTCCTTGGTCGCGACCGCGCGGACCCGGCCGTCGGCGCCGGTGGGCAGGGCGGTGACCTCGGCGTCGTCGACCATCGTGATGCCGAGGCCCGTCATGGCCCTGTGCACCAGCCGGCCCATGTCCGGGTCGAGGGTGGACATGGGCTCGCTGCCCCGGTTGACGACCGTGACCTCGTACCCCCGGTTGATGAGCGCCTCCGCCATCTCCACGCCGATGTAGCCCGCGCCGACGACCACGGCCCGGCGGCCCTCGGTGGCGGCCAGGGTGTCCAGGAGGGCCTGGCCGTCGTCCAGGGTCTGCACGCCGTGCACCCCGGGGGCGTCGACGCCGGGCAGGTCCGGGCGGATCGGCCGGGCACCGGTGGCGATGACGAGCTTGTCGTACGCGGTCCAGGACTCGGTGCCCGCGTCGAGGTCCCGCGCGCGCACGCGGGCGCCCTCGACATCGATCTCCACGACCTCCGTGCGCATCCGCAGATCGATGCGGCGCGCCCGGTGCTCCTCGGGCGAGCGGGCGACGAGCCGGTCGCGTTCGGGGACGTCGCCGCCCACCCAGTAGGGGATGCCGCACGCCGAGAACGAGGTGAAGTGGCCCCGCTCGAACGCCACGATCTCCAGCTCCTCGGGCCCCCGCAGCCGGCGGGCCTGCGACGCGGCGGACATGCCCGCCGCGTCACCGCCGACGACCACCAGGCGTTCCCGTGAACGTTCTTCCGTACGGCTCATGTTCATGGGGACACGCTACGGCGGTCCCGCCTCCCGGTTCCGCGTCACTCCCGCTCCGACCGCTCCTCCCGCTCCGACCGCTCCTCCCGCTCCGACCGCTCCTCCCGCGCCGACCGCTCCGACTGCTCCGACCGCTCCTCCCGCTCCTCCGGCACGGGAGCGGCGGCCGTCGCCGGGGCGGGCCGGCGGGTGCGGGTCAGGCGCAGCCACAGGAACACCACGACCGCGGTGACCACCGCGAAGGGGAGGATCGCGGCGAGCGCCATCGCCAGCCAGCGGAACACGGCGACGAACGCGTTCCAGCCGCCCGCCAGCGCGTCCACGAAGCCCGGCTCGTCGTCGGCCTTGTCGGCCTTCTTCACCGCGGTCTCGGACAGCGACAGCGTGATGGTGGCGAGGCTCGTACGGTCCTTCAGCGACTTCTGCTGGGCCAGCAGGGACTCCAGGTCGGCCTGCCGGCTGCTCAGCTCGCCCTCCAGGGTGACCACGTCACTGAGCTTGCCCGCCCGGTCCATCAGCTCACGGATCCGGGCCACGCTCGCCCGCTGTGTCTTGATCCTGCTGTCCACGTCGACGACCTGGTCGGTGACGTCCTCGGCCCTCTCCTTACGTGCGATCAGCTTGCCGGTGCCCTCCAGGTCCCCGAGGACCTGCTCGTACTTCTCGGACGGCACGCGCAGGACGACCCGGGTGCGTTCCCGGTCCTCGCCGTCCAGGGTCGTGGACTCGCTGCCCACGAAACCGCCCGCGCTCTCCACGGCGGTACGGGCCTCGTCCAGGGCCTTCGGCACGTCCTTGACCCGTACGGTCAGCGAGGCGGTGCGGATGATGTGGCTGGGCGCGATCTTGACCGGCGCGTCGGCGGCGCCCTGCTTGCCGTAGCCGCTGCCGCTGCCGCTCTCGTCGTTCAGGGCTCCCTCCTGCCGGGCGGCGGACCCGCCCGACTTGGCCGAATCGGCGGAGGCGCCGCCGTCCCGGGGGTCGGAGCAGCCCGTGAGCGCCAGGGCTCCCGTGAGCAACAGCGCGGCGAGAGCCCCTGCGGGCCGCCGGGAACGTCGTACGTGTGTGTGGGCCATTTGCGGCGTACCCCCCGAGGGTCGTGGCAGGCGTGGGTCCGCCCGCACTGCTGACGACCCTTCGACGCCCGAGGCGGCCGGAACGTTGGCGGCCGCCGGTCCCGAAGCGGTCACGGTCGGGACTCGGCGGGGCCACAGGGAGGGCCGGGTCCCGGGCGGGCCGGGGGCGGTACCGGCGTCATGACGGTCCGTGAGGTCTGAGAGGCTGGAGCCATGAGCGGATCAGGTACGGACGCCGGGCGCGGCGCCGGGCACGTCGTCGTCATCGGGGCCGGCATCGCGGGGCTGGCCGCCGCGCACAGGCTGGTGGACCGGGGCGCGAGAGTGACCGTCCTGGAGGCCGCGGACCGGGTCGGCGGCAAGCTGCTGCCCGGTGAGATCGCGGGCGCGCGCGTCGACCTCGGCGCCGAGTCGATGCTCGCCCGCCGCCCCGAGGCGGTCGCCCTCGCGCGCGAGGTGGGTCTCGCCGACCGGCTCCGGCCGCCGGCCACCGCCACGGCCTCGCTGTGGACCCGGGGCGCCCTGCGGCCCATGCCCAAGGGCCATGTCATGGGGGTCCCCGGCACCGCGTCCGCGCTCGCGGGGGTCCTGTCCGACGAGGGCCTGGCCCGGATCGAGCGCGACGCCGACCTGCCGCGCACCGAGGTCGGCGACGACGTGGCGGTGGGGGAGTACGTGGCGGCCCGCCTCGGCCGCGAGGTCGTCGACCGTCTGGTCGAACCCCTGCTCGGCGGTGTGTACGCGGGCGACGCGTACCGCATCTCGATGCGTTCGGCCGTGCCGCAGCTCTTCCAGGCGGCGCTCACCCACACCTCTCTCACCGAGGCCGTCCGGGGCATCCAGGAGCGCGCGGCCGCCGCCGGGCAGACCGGGCCGGTGTTCATGGGCATCGAGGGCGGGATCGGCCGGCTGCCGCTCGCGGTGGCCGAGTCGGTGCGGGCGCGCGGCGCCGAGATCCGCACCCGCACGTCCGTCACCGAACTGCGCCGCGAGGCCCCCGGCGGCTGGCGTGTCGTCACCGGCGGTACGGGCGACGGCGAGGAACGTGTCCTGCGCGCCGACGCCGTGGTCCTGGCCGTCCCCGCCCCGGTCGCCGCCGCCCTCCTGCGCGCCGAGGCCCCCGGCGCCGCGGCCGAGCTGGCGGGCGTGGAGTACGCCTCGATGGCCCTGGTCACCCTCGCCTACCGCCGGGCCGGACTCACCCTGCCCGAGGGCAGCGGCTTCCTGGTGCCGCCGGTCGACGGCCGCACGATCAAGGCGTCGACGTTCTCCTCCCGGAAGTGGGGCTGGCTCGCCGAGGAGAACCCGGACCTGCTGATCCTGCGCACCTCGGTCGGCCGGTACGGCGAGACGGCGATCCTGGACCACGACGACGCCCACCTCGTGGACGTGTCGCGGACCGACCTGCGCGAGGCCACCGGCCTGACCGCCGCCCCCGTCGAGACCCGCGTCACCCGCTGGGACGAGGGCCTGCCCCAGTACCCGGTCGGCCACCACGCGCGCGTGGCCCGCGTCCGCGAGCACCTGGGCAAGCTGCCGGGCCTCGCGGTCTGCGGAGCGGCGTACGACGGTGTCGGCATCCCCGCCTGCGTCGCGAGCGCCACGGCGGCGGTCGACGAGATCCACGGCGACCTGCGCGCGCTGCGGGATCTCACCGCCGACCCGGTGCAGAGCCTCCACGGCGGAGCGGGAGAATAGGAGCCATGAGCGACGTCGCCCCCACCCCCGAGACCGGCCGGATCCCGAACAAGGGCAAGCTGGCCAAGGACCTCAACGAGGTCATCCGCTACACCCTGTGGTCCGTCTTCCGGCTGAAGGACGTGCTGCCGGAGGACCGCGCGGGTTACGCCGACGAGGTCCAGGAGCTGTTCGACCAGCTCGCCGCGAAGGACGTGACCGTCCGCGGCACCTACGACGTGTCGGGCCTGCGCGCCGACGCCGACCTCATGATCTGGTGGCACGCCGAGACCAGCGACCAGCTCCAGGAGGCGTACAACCTCTTCCGCCGGACGAGGCTGGGCCGCGCGCTCACCCCGGTGTGGTCGAACATGGCGCTGCACCGGCCCGCCGAGTTCAACCGCTCGCACATCCCGGCGTTCCTCGCCGACGAGACGCCCCGCGACTACGTCAGCGTCTACCCCTTCGTGCGCTCCTACGACTGGTACCTGCTGCCCGACGAGGACCGCCGCCGCATGCTCGCCGACCACGGCAAGATGGCCCGCGGCTACCCGGACGTCCGCGCCAACACCGTCGCGTCGTTCTCGCTGGGCGACTACGAGTGGATCCTCGCCTTCGAGGCGGACGAGCTGTACCGCATCGTCGACCTCATGCGGCACCTGCGCGCCTCGGAGGCCCGGATGCACGTCCGCGAGGAGGTCCCCTTCTACACGGGCCGCCGCAGGTCGGTGGCCGAGCTGGTCGAGGGTCTCGCCTAGCCCCGCGCGGGGACGGGCTCCGGACGCGGTGCGCACGCCGCGCGCCGCTCCGGCAGCCGCCCCTCCAGCAGGTACGCCTCCAGGTGGCCGTTGACGCAGCGGTTGGTCCCCCAGCCGACCCCGTGGTTGCCGGCGTCCCGCTCGGTCACCAGTACCGACCCCCACAGCCGCCGGTGCAGCGCGATCGCCCCGTCGTACGGTGCGGCCGCGTCCCGCTCGGCCGCCAGGATCAGCGTGGGCGGCAGCTCACCGGGACCGGTCCGCACGTCGAGCGGCCGCTGCCGCGGACCCTTCCAGTACGCGCACGGCAGGTTCGCCCACACGTTGTCCCACGTCTCGAAGGGCGCGGTGCGCGCGAGCCGCGTGTTGTCGCGGTCCCACACCCGCCACTCGGTGGGCCAGGGGCCGTCGTTGCACTCGACGGCCGTGTAGACGGCGCTCGCGTTCTCCTGCTCGACGGCCCCCTCCGGGGACGGACCGGCGATCTGCACCAGCGGCTTCGGATCGCCCTTCAGATAGGCGGACAGGGCCAGGGCACGCTGCGGCCAGTGGTCGTCGTAGTACGCGGCCTGGAGGAACGCCCCGTGCAGCTGTCCCGGTCCCACCCTGCCCCCGGCGGGCCGGGCCGCCAGCCGCGCCGCCGCCCGCTCGTAGCTGCGCAGCACCTTCTCGGGGGTGTCGCCCAGCCCGTACACCGCGTGGTGCCGGGCGGTCCAGGCCCGGAAGTCCGCCCAGCGTCCCTCGAACGCGGCCGACTGGTCGAGGTTGTTGCGGTACCAGATCTGCTCGGGGTCCGGGTTCACCACCGAGTCGAACACCATCCGGCGCACGTGGGAGGGGAACAGGGAGGCGTACAGCGCCCCCAAGTAGGTGCCGTACGACGCTCCCACGAAGGTCAGCCGAGGCTCGCCGAGAGCGGCGCGCAGGACGTCGAGGTCGCGGGCGTTGTTGAGGGAGTGGTAGTGCCGCAGCGTGCTCCCGCCCCGCCGCGCACACCCCCGCGCGAACGCCTTGGCCCGCGCGATGCGTTCCTTCTTGTACGCCCCCGAGGGGTGCGTCGGTGCCGCCGAGGGCCCCCGGTGCAGTGTCCTCGGGTCCCGGCAGGACAGCGGCGCCGAGCGGCCTACCCCGCGCGGGGCGTACCCGACGAGGTCGTAGGCGGCGCCGAGCCGTTTCCAGTCCGGGAGGTAGCCGACGAGGGGGAAGAACATCCCCGAGGCTCCCGGGCCGCCCGGATTGAACACGAGCGCGCCCTGCCGGGCCACCTTCCTGCCCCGGGCGTCCTTGCCCTTGGCGCGGACCCGGCTGACGGTCAGTGAGATCTGTCTGCCGTTCGGGCGCGCGTAGTCGAGCGGTACCTTCACCGTCCCGCAGCGCACCCCGTCCGGCAGGCCCTCCGCCGCCGGACACGTCCCGAACCGGATGCCCTCGTCCGCGGCCCGCCGTGCCACCGGCCCGGTGAGCGTGTCCGTCGCGGCTGCCGGGGGAGCGCCGAGGAGACCGATCAGCAGCCCCGCCGCGACGGTCACATGGAGAACGGCAGCCCGCATGGCGAATCCCTCCGAAGCACGACAGCGTCACAGGGATGTTTGGTGCGGAAGGGGGCGAAAGTAAAGCACCGGCGGGCGGTGTCGCCGCCGCGTGCCCCTACGGTGTCACGGCTGTTCGAACGCCACGGTGTCACCGCTGTTCGAACGCCGCCCGCAGTTCGGGGGAGCCCACCGCCCCCACACCCCGGACGGCCACCGAGACCAGGTCCGGGACGTCGCCCTCGTTCCGTCCCAGCACCGCGTCGAGCACCCGGGTGCCCTCCGGCGACGCCCACCGCGTGCCCGGCGGCCCCTCGACCCGTGCGATGACCAGGCAGCTGAGCGTCAGCACCAGCGGCAGCGCGAACCACAGCGCCACCAGCGCCCGGTGTTCGGCGAACCCCTGCGAGGGCAGCATCAGCGCCAGCGCTCCGAGGCCGCACACACCGAGCGCGGCCCCCCGTACCTGGGTGACCGCGTCGGCCACGCCCGTGCGCGCGGCGTCCGGTACGGCCAGTCCCGCCGCGACGAGCCGGTCGGAGAGGTGCCGGACCGGCTCGGCGGCCGCGGCGGCCCGGCGTACGGGCGCTATCAGGGACTGTCCGTCCGGGCCTATCGCGCCGATGACGGCGCGTTCCATCGCGTCCCGGCCCACGGGGTCCACGACGGTCACCCAGCCGGTGTGGGCGAGGAGGAGCCGGCGCCGGCAGGCCATGGCGACGAGGGTGAGGTCGGCGACGCGCGCCGGGCCGCCCGACAGGAACGCCGCCTCGTACAGGGTGAGCCGGTGGCAGTGGTGGACGTGGTCCGCCCGGATGTCGTCGTCGGCGGCGGCCGCCCGCAGCGAGGTCAGGCAGAGGCGGGCACAGGAGACGCCGGCGGCGGCCCAGGCCAGGAGGAGGAAGAGGACCCAGAGCATGGCGTGTTTCTACGGGCCCGCCCGGAGCGGCCGCAGGCGTTGACCGGAATCCTGAGGGAAGGTTCCCGGTCTCGCCCGTTTGTACGCCGCCTCGGCCCGCAATTGCCAGGCCGTGAGGTGGCGTGCGGTGCTTCAGCCGTCGTCCGAGGGGCCGTTGGCGGCCGGTGGCAGGGAGTAGACCGACGGGGACGGGGAGGGGGTCACCGGGACCGGGGAGCCGGGGCCGGCCTGCCCGTCGGCCGGCGGGGCCGGGGAACTGGTCAGGGGCGGGGTGCTCGCGGAGGCGGTGTCGCGGGCGATCGCGTCGTAGTCGACGAGGCCGGTGGCCTCCAGGACCTTGATGTGGTCGAGGACGGTGGTGTTGGCGTCGTCGGCCAGGGCGCGGACCAGGGAGTTGCGGGTGGTGGCGCGGACCTGGGCGACCACGGAGAAGACCCTGCCGTGCGCCAGCCGCAGGATGTTGGCGAACTCGCGGTCGTAGCTCTCGCCCCGTGCCGCGTCCAGGGTGGCCAGCCACTGCTTCTGCTGGTCGTTGGGCTGGTTGGGCAGCGGCAGGTTCAGGCGCGCCGCGACGTCACGGACGCGGGCGTCGAGGAAGGTGTGCCCCTCGATGAGATGCTCGCCGGCGGTCCGTACGGCCGCGGTGGTGCCCTTCGTCTCGGCCTGCTGTCCGGCGGGCAGCTCCCACAGCCCGGCCAGCCTGACCTTCGTGATGAAGTCGCGGTCCAGGGCGGACAGCGGACCGTACCGCGTCGTCATGGTCGTCGCGTTGAGGACGCTGACGCCGGTGCCGGAGCGGTCCGCGTACGACCAGACCGGGAAGACCAGCGCGACGAGCGTCGCCGTCAGTCCGGCGACGATGAGTCCCGTACCACTGAAGAGTCCTCCCCTGCCCCTGGTGGTGCGCATGACGCCTCCTGCTCGCGGCACCGCACGCGGATGCGCGGCGGGTGCTTGTCGGCCTACGGACCGGTATGTTACTGCCCGGTCCGCGCCAACTGCCGTATGCGGAGGAACGGTTGAGGAGGGGGCAAAACCCGCCGAACGGGGCGTGCGATGTGCCGGACCAATCGGTTCCAAACGGGTCACACGCGACGGTAAACCCGTGCGGGGGACACGGGTCTGTTAATCGCAGCACACTCGGACGGGGCCCCGGCTCAGCGGCGCAGCAGCACCCTGCGGGTGGCGCGGGCCAGCCGGGCCGCGGGACGCCGCGACAGCGGGGCGGGGCCCGAGCGCTCCAGCCACCAGCGGCGCACCTCGCGCAGGACGTCCCCGTCGTCGGGGCGGCCGGTCAGCAGCACGTGCTCGGCGAAGGACAGGGCGTCGCGCCGGTAGCCGTCGGTCATCGGGTTGCCCTGCGCGTACGCCACGAACGCCGGCCGGTACGACGGGCCGAGGATCTCCGGCAGCTCCGGCGCCACCTTCGCCACGACGTCCGCCCGCTTGGCCGCGAGGGACCGTGCCTGGACGCCCAGCCGCACCCGGTCGAACCCCTCGGGCACCGGTGTCCCGGCGACCAGCGCGGACAGCAGCGCGGCCTGCGCGAGCCCGAGCCGCTGCCGGGCGACGGGCTCGGCCTCGGCCTCGGCGGCGGGCCCGGCCTCGGCGGCGGATGCCGTCCCGGCGACGAGGGACCCCGTCCCGGCGTCGCGCACCTCGGCCTTCTCCAGCACGCCCCGGACGGACGCCAGCTCCCGCTCCAGCTCGCCCGGCTCGGGGAAGTTGTCGTCGCGCTCCAGCAGGACACCCGGCGGGGTCACCCGGGAGGCGAGGTCGGCGAGGATGTCGAGGACCTGCGGGGGGACCGGGTGGGCGTGGCTGTCGTGCCAGACGCCGTCCCGCTCGAAGCCGCCCGCGACATGGACGTACGCGATGGCCTCGACCGGCAGCTCGTCGAGCGCCTTCGCGGGGTCCTCGCCCCGGTTCACGTGGTTGGTGTGCAGGTTCGCCACGTCGATGAGGAGCCGGACGCCGGTGCGGTCGACGAGGTCGTAGAGGAACTGTCCCTCGGTCATGTCCTCGCCCGGCCAGTTGATCAGGGCGGCGATGTTCTCCAGCGCGAGCGGCACGGGCAGCGCGTCCTGGGCGATGCGGACGTTCTCGCACAGCACGTCGAGGGCGTCCCGGGTGCGGGGCACCGGCAGCAGGTGCCCGGCCTCCAGCAGTGGGGACGCGGTGAGGGCGCCCCCGGCCCGGACGAACGCGATGTGCTCCGTCACGAGGGGGGCGCCCAGCGTCTCCGCGCGCTCGGCGAGGGAGCGCAGGCGCTGCTCGTCGGGGCGGTCGGCGCCGCCGAGGCCCAGGGAGACACCGTGCGGCACCACCGTCACGCCGCGCTCGCGCAGCCGCAGCAGCGACTCGTGCACATGGCCGGGACAGACGTTCTCGGCGACGGCCTCGACCCAGTCGACCCCGCCCGACCCCGCCATGCGCTCGACGGCGTCGGCGATCTCCGGCCGCCAGCCGATCCCCGTCCCCAACTGTGCGATCTGCTCCATCGTCCCCTCCACGGTCACATCGGCCACGGCTTCACCAGACCCTGTGCGTCTCCTCACGGCGGACCTGTGCTGCGGTGTGACGGAGTCATGGCCCCGGGACACGGGACCGAACCCCTGGGAGGGGACCTTCAGAGCAACATTTGAGCTTTCCGCTGAGCTTCTCACTGAGCTTTCGTCGAGCTGTGTGCCGAGCCCGCTACTGGACCGCCGGCTGGCCCTGGTCCTTGTTGATCTCCTCCGGGTCCGGGCGGCCGGTGGGCACCGCCGACTCGAAGGGCGACGGCTTCGACTGGGTGTCCGGGTTGTTGGACGGCACGGCGGGGGGCGCGGCCGGCGGCACCTGTCCGGCGACGGGCGGCGGCGGGCCGGTCGGGCTGGCCGTACCGGTGACCGAGTTCTGGGCGATGGTCGCGAAGTCGACCTCGCCGGTCGCCTCCAGGATCGTGATGTGGTCCAGCACGGTCTGGTTGGCGTCGGAGGCCAGCTGACGGATCAGCGTGTTGCGGGTGGAGTTCCGCACGGAGGCGATCGCCGGGAAGATCTTGCCGTGGGCGGTCCGCAGCAGGTTCGCCCAGACCTTGTTGTAGTCGGCCTCGGTCTTCGCGGCCGTCATCTGGTCCAGGAAGCCCTGCTGCTCCGCCGTCGGCTGGTTCGGCAGCTCGACGCCCAGCTTGGCCGCGATGATCCGGGACCGCTTGTCCAGGTCGGTGTGGCCCTTGATCAGGTGGTCCGCGGCCTCCCTGACGGACTTGCTGCCGCTGCGCTCCAGGGCCTGCTGCCCGGCCGGCAGCTCCCACAGTCCCGCCAGCCGCACGCGGATGAGCAGGTCGCGGTCGCCGGGGGTGAGCGGCCCCCACTGCGTGGTCACCGTGTCACCGGTGAGCGCGGCCGCGGCCGTCGCGTTGCGGTTGGGGTACGAGTAGAAGATGGGATAGGCGACCGCGGTGAGCGTGCCGGCGATCGCCAGGGCGACGAGGACTGAGCCCTTCGAGCGTCGCAAAAGAGCCTCCCGGAGGAAACCAACTGATCGTTGGGGTCTGACTGTTGCTTGGGGGTGCGGGGGTGACCGCTGGTGCGGAAGATGACCGCTGGGTGTGTCCGGTGGTCCGCGGCCTTCGCCCGGGGCGGGGCCGGGGACGGGTCAGATCGTGCCGTTGGCGATCGCGTCGAAGTCGACCTGGCCGGTCTTCTCCAGCATCGTGATGTGGTCCAGCACCGTCTGGTTGGTGTCCGAGGCCAGCTTGCGCACCAGGGTGTTCTCGGTCTGGTTCCGGATCGCCCCGACGGCCGGGAAGATCTTGCCGTGCGCGGAGCGCAGCAGGTTGGCCCACACCCGGTCGAACTGGTCGTCCGTGGCGTTGTCCATCTGCGCGAGGAAGCCCTGCTGCTGCTCGTTCGGCACGTTCGGCAGCTCGACGCCCAGCTGGGTCGCCACCGCCCGCACCCGCTCGTCGAGGTCCTTGTGGCCCACGATCAGGTGGTCCGCCGCCTCCTTCACCTTCGGGCTGCTCGACCGCGCCATCGCCTTCTCGGCGGCGGGCAGCTCCCACAGTCCCGCGAGGCGTACGCGGATGATGAGATCCCGGTCGGAGGCCGTCAGCGGCCCCCACTGGGTGTTCACCGTGCCGGCGGCCATGTTGGCCTGCGCGGTGCCCGAGCGGTCGGCATAGGACCATACGGGGAACGCCAGGGCGCCTACGGTGACGACGAGAGCCAGGCCGGCGATGAGCGAGCCGTTGAAACGCGCCAAGGTGATTCCTCCCGGATGATGCCAACTGGTCGTTGGGGCAGTTACGTGGCCAGTGCCGGAAGATACGCGCGGGGCGGCGGAGTTGTTCAACGGCCGGTGAACGGCCTGAGGAAGCCCGGTGGAGGCGGACACGATTCAGCGGGGCGCGGACGGGTGCGGTCCGGTGCGGGCGGCGAGGCGTCGGCTGTTCGGCTGCGGGTGGGTGGGGGCTGATCGCGCAGTTCCCCGCGCCCCTGAAAAGCAGGGGCTGCGCCCCGTGCTTTTCGTCCCTGAGCGGCCGTAGGCCCTCAAGGGGCGCGGGGAACTGCGCGACCAGCCCCCACCGCCCGCAGCCGGAGACGCAGGACGCAGCCCCTGGCGCAGGTACGGGTAGGGGGCCTCGGGTTCAGGTGCGCAGGGGGCGGTGATCCGCGACCACCGTGCTGGAGCCGGGGGCGACCTCGGTGAAGCCGGCGTCGCGGACGAGCGGGAGGCCGCTGGTGGTGAGGTTTTCCCAGAGGGACGGGGCGGCGGTGCGTACCGAGAGGGGGAAGCCCGCGTCCCGCCAGGCGGCGCGGGCCCGGTCGTCCAGGTCCCACCAGGCGAGCTGCGCGCCGTGACCGGCCTGGGCCATGGCCTTGCCCGCCGACATCTCCACTCCGGGGTTCAGCCAGAGCACCGGCGCGGCGGGGTCGGGCCCGGCCGGCGGTTCCGGGTCGTCGAGGTCCGTGCCCGAGACCTGGAGGCGGGCCAGATCCTTGGGCCAGCCGTCCAGCGGCACCGGCGGGAAGACGCGCACCTCCGCCGACTTGCCCGCCACGGTGATCCCCGGCAGCGCCTCGGCGCGCCGCCACTCCGCGCCCCGCGCCCGCCGGACCACCTTGCGGATCCGGGCGTCCTGCCAGCCGCGCATCGCCTCGGCCCACTCGCCGTCGCCCAGCGACCGCGCGTCGCTCAGCATCACCAGCACCGCCCGCGCCGCCGTCTCCAACGCGTCCGTACGCGCCGGAGGCGCCCCCCGCTCGATCCGCGCGACCAGGGGCAGGACGTACTGCGGCCCCTCGTCGCGCGAGGTCCGCTCGTCCCGGAAGGGGCTGTCCTCGGCGGCGGACGCCGAGGTGGCGGGGGCGGGGTCGGGGGTCGGGTCGCTCGTGGTCACCCGCCCAGTCTGCCAGGCGAAAAGGGCCCTGCCCCGCCCCGCACTCGCCCGTCTGTACGAGGATGGGGCCATGGAACGCGAGTTACTGCTGAGGCTGGATGGCGTCGGCCGCCGGTACGGATTCCGTGGCCCCTGGGTGCTGCGCGATGTCGACCTGGAGATCGCCCCCGGCTCGCTGACCCGGGTCGAGGGCGCGAACGGCACCGGCAAGTCGACGCTGCTCCGCGTCCTCGCCGGACTCGACGCGCCCACGGTGGGCCGCGCCACGGGGCGCCCGCGCACGGCGTACGTCCCCGAACGCTTCCCCGCCGCGCTGCCGTTCACCGCCGCCGAGTACCTCACCCACCTCGGCGCCGTCCACGGCCTCGACCGCGCGGCCGCGGCCCGCGCCGCCACCGAGTGGCTGGAGCGCTTCGGCGCCGCCGAGTACGCCCGGACACCCATGGGGGAGCTGTCCAAGGGCAGCAGCCAGAAGGTCGCCGTGGCGCAGGCCCTGCTCGCCGCGCCGGAGTTGCTCGTCCTCGACGAGGCGTGGACCGGTCTGGACGCCGACGCCCGGGAGGAGCTGGAGCGCGTGGTCGTCGAGCGGACCGCTGCCGGGGCCGCGGTGGTGTTCGTGGACCACGATCCGGGGCGGCTCGCGGGGGTGCCGGACGCGGTCTACACGGTGGTCGGGGGCGCGCTCGCGCTCCGGGAGGGAAACGGGACCGCACGGGCGGGTGCGGACGGCACCGCGGCCGTCGCCGCTGTCGTCGTCGAAGGGCGCGGCGTCTCGGGGCGTCAAGTGCCGGACGCGATAAGAGAGTTGGCCACAGAGGTCGAGGAGAGCGGCGCGGGGACCCACCGGTTCACCGTCCCGGCGGCGGCCTCGGACGCGCTGCTCAGGGCCCTGCTGGAGGCCCGCCCGCCCTGGCACGTGGTGAGCGTGGGCCCGGCACCCGACCCCGCGCCTCTGACCGCACCCGACTCCGCCGCCGCACCGGAACCCGCACCGCAACCCGCACTGGAAGGCGAACGCGCCTGATGAACGCCCTCCTCCGCTACCAGGCGGCCCTCCTCGTCCGCTCCCAGCGCTGGCTCCCGCCCGTCATCCTCTACGCGGCGTTCCTTGCCATCGGCGTGCAGAAGGGGCAGCCGGTGCTCGACTCGCTCGGCTACACGGCCGCCGCGCTGCTGCCCGTCGCCGCCTGGCTGATGCGGATCTGCGTCACCAACGAGCCGCCCGCGGCCCGCAGTTGTACGGGTGCGGCGGCCGGACCCGGCCGGGCGCACCTGGCCTGCGTCCTGGTGGCGTTCGCGGCGGCAGCCCTTCTCGGCACGGTGGCCACCGTCCTCGTCACGATCATCAGTGCCCCCACGAGCACGGACCACCAGACGCGCGTCGAGTCGCTCCCGGCGGCGGGCGCCGGCCTGCTGGCCGCGCTGGCCTGCGCCCTCCTCGGCACGGCCGTCGGCGCGCTCACGAACTGGCCCCTGCTCCGCTCACCGGGCCGGTCCGTGCCGACCCTGCTGCTGGGGGCGCTGCTGGCCCTGGTCGTGGCCGGCTCCCCGGCCCGGATCGCGGTCACCGCCCTGGTCGACGGCTCGCGGCGGGCGGCCGTCCCGGTCCCCGTCCTGCCGCTGATCGCGGCCGGTGTGCTCGCGGCGGCCGCGACCGCCGTGGCGTGCGCCCTGACGACCCGCCGCTCAGCCTGAACAGACGGCCCGCTCGGCCTCCCGCCACTCGCACACCGGGCAGAGCGTGATCCCCTTGTGGGACTCCGGGTACTCGGTGGGCTTCCGGCACAGGACGCACTCGGCGAAGGGCTCCGCCCCGTCCGCGGCAGGGGCGGACCCCTGAGCCGCGGTCGTCTCTTCGGCTCCGCGGTAGTCGCTCATCCGTCCAGCGTAGAACGACCGGGCGCGTCCCCTCAGCGCGCGACGGCCGCCGCGGCCGTCTCCGTCGCCGCCGCCGTGCCGACCAGGTCGGACACCTTCACGAACCGGTAGCCGCGGGCCCGGAGCACCGGCACGATCCTCCGTACGGCCTTCTCCGTGACCGGGGCGGCACTGCGCGTGCAGTGCATGACCACGACCGACCCCGGCCGCACCCCGTCCAGCACCTGCCGCACCACGTCGTCCGCGTCCGACGCGAACGCGTCGCCGCTCACCACGTCCCACTGCACCGCCGTCACCCCGGACGCGCCGATGCTGCGCAGCGCGCGGCTGTCGTAGCAGCCGCCGGGGAACCGGAAGTACGGCATCGGGTCCGTCACGCCCGCCTCCCGGAACACCCGGTAGGCGCGCTCCAGGTCGGCCCGCATCCGGTCCGGCGCCATGGTCGGCAGGCCGTGGCAGTCCTCGGTGAAGGCGTGATGGCTGTACGAGTGGTTCGCCACCTCGAACAGGGGGTCCCGCCCGATGGACCGCGCCTGGATCGGGTACTCCTCGACCCACCGCCCCGTCATGAACACCGTGGCCGGAACCTTCAGCTGCCGCAGCGCCGCGATCAGTTCCGGATTGTCGAACCGTTCACCGGCGGCGGCCCGCGCCCCCTGGTCCGCGGTCATGTCCGCGTCGAAGGTGAGCGCGACGGTCTTGTCCGCCGTCGTCCGCAGGCCGTGCTCGAACACCGGGGTCAGCCCGGCCGGGCCCGGCGCGAGCGTGGGCGGCCGGGACGCCGAGGGGTCGGCGGTGGCGGTGGCGGTGACGATGCGCGTCGAGGGCTGCGGGGTGCCACAGGCGGCGAGGGCGGCCCCGAGCACGCCGACCGCACAGAGCGCGGTGACTCTTCGTACAGGACTGATCACCGTACGAACGTACGGCGACGGGCTCGGCGGACGGCCGGTTCAGCCGCCGAACGACAGGGAGTCCGGCGCGAAGTCACCCGCCTGGGCGACGAAGGGTGCCCAGGCGGCGGTCGAGAGGACCAGCTCCGGGCTGCCGGGGACCTTGGAGTCACGGACGTGGACGGCGGAGGGGAGGGTGGCGACTTCTACGCAGTCGTCGCCCTGGTCGCTGCTGTACGTCGACTTTCGCCAGGCGAGCGCGATCTCTACGCAGCTGTCGCCTTCGGTGCCGCTGTAGCTGCTCTTGAACCAGGCGAGTTCGGGCCTGCTCATGACGCTCCTCGCAATCGCTCCAACAGCCCCTCGGAATCGGCGGGTGAGAGGGCCTGCGAGCGCAGTGTCGCATACCGCCGACAGAGCACACCGACCTCTTTCACGTCGGAGATCAGACGACCGCTTTTCTGCCCTTCCGCGTAGGCGTGACGTCGCCCGTCCGGCAACTCCACGAGTTGTAGGGGGCCGTCGAGGCAGGCGTGATGCCTGCTGTTCAACGGCATGACCTGCACGACGACGTTCCGCAGCCGGATGCGCTCCAGCAGATGGTCAAGCATCCCGCGTGTTACTTCCGGGCCACCCAACTCCCTTCGCAGGACGGCCTCTTCGATGATGAAGCTGAACGAGGTGTGGGGCAGTTCCCGGAACAGCCGCTGTCGTTCCATGCGGGCGGTCACCTGGGCTTCGAGTTGGTCGTCGGTCCGGGGCGGGATGCTCTCCCCGAACACCGCCCGCACATACGGCTCCGACTGCAACAGCCCCGGCACCAACCGGCACTCGTACGTACTCAGACTGACCGCCTGGCCCTCCAGCCGCGCCCACTTCCGGAACCACGAAGCCAGCCCCGGCTGCCGCGACAGATGCTTGCCCGCCCTCAGCAACGCCCCCGTCCCGCCCAGCACTTCGTCCGCCCGCTCGACGAACACCTCGTCCGCCATCCGCCTGCCCAGCTCGATCGAGGCGACCGTATGCACGCTGAACCGCACCAGCGGCGCGAACTGTTCCCTCGTGTGCCCGTGATGCTCCCGCAGGGCCTGCACGAACGCCCCGAACGTCTTCAGACTGTCGGACGGGTCGGGTTCCCAGTCGACGCTCATGCTCGGCCACCTCCGGGTGAGTCGGATCTCCCCACGATCAACTCACCCAGAGTCACGAACGGTTACGCGTACTGTCCATCGAACACGCATGTACGGCGACGCGCCGTACATGCGTGTTCCCCTCGGGTCAGGTGCGGCGCCACGGTCCCGTCACCGCGAACGTCGTCCCCGGGGTGTAGCAGTTGACGTACATCGTCCGGCCGTCGGGGGAGAACGTGACGCCGGCGAACTCGCCCCATTCCGGTTCGGCCGGGGTGCCAATGTTCTGCGCGTTGCGGGCCATGGCGTAGACCTCGCCGTGGCGGGTGACCCCGTAGACGTGCTGCGCGCCGTTGCCGTCCTCGCAGACCATGAGGCCGCCGGAGGGGGCGAGGCAGATGTTGTCGGGGGACTCGCCGGGGAGCTGGAGGTCGGTGTCGGGGCCGAAGGCGATCACCAGGGTGAGGGTGCGGTGGTCGGGGTCGTAGCGCCAGATCTGGCCGTAGTGGTCGGCGGCCGAGCCGTCCGCGCTGCGGGCGAAGGACGAGACGAAGTACACGCAGCGCCCGCCCCAGTAGCAGCCTTCGAGCTTCTGCGCGTGGGTGATGCCCTTGGGGCCGAAGTCCTGGTGGCGGATGGCCGTCGTCGTGGCCAGGGGGTCGGGGACGTCGACCCACTCGATGCCCTCGAAGCAGGCTCCGGGGTCCTGGATGGGGGACAGGTCCGGTACGCCGGGCACCCGCATCGCCTGGAGCCGGCCGCCCGCGCGGAGTGAACCGAGGCCGCCCTTGGGCTTCTCGGGCAGGAAGCGGTAGAAGAGGCCGAAGGGGCGCTGGAAGGCGTCCTCCGTCTCGTAGACCACACCGCGCTTGGGGTCGACGGCGATGGCCTCGTGCTGGAAGCGGCCCATCGCGGTCAGGGGCACGGCTCCCGAGCGGCGCGGGTCCGCCGCGTCCACCTCGAAGATGAAACCGTGGTCCTTGGTGTAGCCGTTGGTGCCGGCCCTGTCCTCGGTCTCCTCGCAGGTCAGCCAGGTGCCCCAAGGGGTGGGTCCGCCCGCGCAGTTGACGGCCGTGCCGGCGATGGCGACGCCCTCCGCGAGAACCTTGCCGCGGGCGTCGAGCGTCAGGGACGTACAGCCGCCCTTGCCCATCGGGTCGTAGGTCAGGCCCTCGACCGTGGGGACCGGGATGCGGCCGGTGTGCCGGTTCTCGTGGTTGCGGACGAGGTGGACCCGCCCGTGTCTGCCGGGGAAGGCGGACATGCCGTCGAAGTTGCTGGGGACCAGGCCCTCGCCGGAGCGCAGGGCGTCGCCCTCGCGGGAGAGGACCTGATAGCGGAAACCTTTCGGCAGGTCGAGCAGGCCGTTCGGGTCGGGGACCAGGGGGCCGTAGCCGGAGTGGCCGAGGTCGTTCTGTGCGGCGGCGGAGCCCGCGAAGAGTTCGGAGAGGGCTCCGGTGAACGCGATACCTGCGACGCCCGCGCCGGAACGGGCGAGGGCCTGACGGCGGGTCACTGACATGGGGGGACCTTCCTGTTGGCGGACAGGATGTGACCCGCCTGTGTGTACCACGCGGTCACGGCCACGTGAACCACGCGCGTAGAGGGAGGCGGAGGAGTCGGTCCCGTGTCACTCGGTCGGCGGGGGCGGGGACACGGGGGGCGGGGAGGGCGCCCGGGGCGGCTGGGACGGGTCCTGCGGGGGGCCTGCCTGGGCCCGTTCCAGGAAGCGGAGCAGTTCCACCGGGAAGGGCAGGACGAGGGTGGAGTTCTTCTCCGCCGCGACCGCCACCACCGTCTGCAGCAGGCGGAGTTGGAGGGCGGCGGGCTGCTCGGACATCTGCTGCGCGGCCTCCGCGAGCTTCTTGGACGCCTGCAGCTCCGCGTCCGCGTTGATGATCCGGGCCCGGCGTTCGCGGTCGGCCTCGGCCTGGCGGGCCATCGAGCGTTTCATGGTGTCGGGGAGGGAGACGTCCTTGATCTCCACGCGGTCGATGGTGACCCCCCACTCCACGGCCGGGCTGTCGATCATCAGCTCCAGGCCCTGGTTGAGCTTCTCCCGGTTGGAGAGCAGATCGTCGAGGTCGCTCTTGCCGATGATCGACCGCAGGGAGGTCTGGGCCATCTGGGAGACGGCGAAGCGGTAGTCCTCGACCTGGACGACCGCGTTCGCCGCGTCCACGACCTGGAAGTAGACCACCGCGTCGACACGGACGGTGACGTTGTCGCGGGTGATGCCCTCCTGGGCCGGCACGGGCATCGTCACGATCTGCATGTTGACCTTGCGGATACGGTCGATGCCGGGGACGACCATGGTGAACCCGGGGGTCCTCGGGGCACCGCGCAGGCGGCCCAGCCGGAAGACCACGCCCCGCTCGTACTGCTTGACGACCCGGGCGGCGGCCACGACGTAGACGACCGCGGCGGAGCCTACTGCCGCGGCGGCTATGAGCAGGGATTCCAGCATGACGACCCCCTTGAGTCGTCCCGTATCCATGGGATTACCACGATATGTCGGGGGTGGGGGCGTAGGCGAATGCCCGCTGGGCTCGGGCTCGGCTGTGGCTGGGCGGGGGTGGGTGCGTCCCCGGGGCTGTGGCTGGGCGGGAGTAGGAGGCGCTTGCCGCGCTCACAGGGTGCCGCCTGCGCCCACCCGTGCCGCCCCAGCGGCACGACTGCCCGCAGGTGGGGGCAGCCATGGCTGGGTCGGCGCGGGTGGGGTGGTTACGGCGTGGTCAGGGCCTTGCTGACGTGGCCTTTTCTGGTTCCGGCACCGTCATGCGCACCGGCTCCGTGCCGGTCGCGCTGTGGCGGGAGGCCCAGTTCTCCAGGGCCGTGCGGCAGGCATGGTCGAGGTGGTGCAGACCGGTGAGGTGCAGCTCCACCGGACGGTCCTGGGGCAGGGACTCCAGGTTGTCGAGGATCTTCGGCAGGCGCAGGAAGGTCGCGTTGCCGGAGAGGTACGCCTGGACGGGACCCGCGCCCTTGTCGATGACCTCCAGCCTGATGTGCGAGGCCTCCCAGGCGGTCTTGGCCACGGAGAGGGCCAGACCGATCAGCACGCCCTCGAACATGTTGACCGCGACGATCGCCACCGCCGTGGCCACCAGGATCAGCGCCTCGCCCCGGTGGGTGCGCCACAGGGAGACGACCCCGCGGAACGGGATCAGCTTGAAGCCCGCGTGGACCAGGATGCCGGCCAGGGCGGGCAGCGGGATCAGGGCGAGGGCGCCGGGCAGCAGGGCCGCGAAGAGCAGCAGCCAGACACCGTGCAGGACCCGGGACGCCTTGGTCCGCGCACCGGCCTGGAGATTGGCGGAGCTGCGCACGATCACGGCCGTCATCGGCAGCGCGCCCAGCAGCCCGCACACGGTGTTGCCCGCGCCCTGGGCCATCAGCTCCTTGTCGTACGCGGTGCGCGGACCGTCGTGCATCCGGTCCACGGCCGCCGCGCTGAACAGGCTCTCGGCGGAGGCGATGAGGGTGAAGGCGAGGATCGTGCCGAGGATCGCCACGTCCGCCAGCTGCCCGAAGGCGTCGAGGCCCGGCGGCTGGACGGCGTCCAGCAGCCCCTTCACCTCGACGTTCGCCACCGGCAGGTCGAAGGCCAGGGAGGCGAGCGTGGCCAGCAGGACCGCGGCGAGGGCGCCGGGGACCAGCTGGACCTTCTTCGGCAGCCGCTTCCATAGCACCATCACGGCGACGGTGCCCGCGCCGATCGCCAGCGAGGCGAGCGCGGTGGTGCTGCCCAGCGCCCCGACGAGGGCGCCGGGCAGGCCCGCGAGCTTGTCGAGGCCGGAGGCGGGAGCCTTCAGCCCGGCCGCCGCGTAGAGCTGGCCCGCGATGATCACGAGACCGATGCCGGCGAGCATGCCCTCGACCACGGAGACGGATATCGCGCGGAACCAGCGGCCCAGCTTCAGCGCGCCCATGGCGAGCTGAAGCAGACCGGCGGCGAGCACGATCACCCCGAGGGCGGGCAGCCCGAACTGGCGTACGGCCTCGAAGACCAGCACGGTCAGCCCGGCCGCCGGGCCGGAGACCTGGAGGCTGCTGCCGGGCATCATCCCGGCGACGAGACCGCCCACGATGCCGGTGACCAGGCCGAGTTCGGCCGGGACACCGGAGGCGACGGCGACGCCCACGCACAGCGGGAGGGCGACCAGGAAGACGACGAGCGAGGCGCCGAGGTCCTGTCGCAGATGGGGGAACCGGGATATGAGGGGGGACGGGGAGGATGCGGAAGACATGGGGGAGGTCCTGGAACTCTCGGAGGTCTGGTCGGTCGTCTCGGACACCTGGCCGTCGCTCACAGGGTCTCGAACCGGTCGGTGTCCGCGCGGTGTTCGCGCACGGCACCGGTGTGGACCTCGTAGTACCAGCCGCGCAGCCGCAGCCGGCCGTCGGCGAGGCGCTTCTCCACGCACGGGTAGGACCGCAGGCGCAGCAGCTGGCTGAGGACGTGGTTCTGCACACCGTCGGCGACGGCCGGGTCCTCCACGGCTCCCTCGGGGCGCGGGGTGGCGCGGGTCAGCCAGTCCCGGACGGCCGGTACGGCGTCCAGGTCGTCGCCGCGCACCAGGGCGCCGACGGCCCCGCAGTGCGAGTGCCCGCAGACCACGATGTCGGTGACGCCGAGGACCTCCACGGCGTACTCGATGGTGGCCGTCTCACCGGTGGGGCGGTCGGGGGCGTACGGGGGGACGATGTTGCCGGCGGTGCGCAACTCGAAGAGCTCGCCGGGGCGGGCGCCCGTGATCAGGGCCGGGACGACCCGTGAATCGGAGCAGGTGATGAACAGGACCTCGGGGGACTGGCCTTCGGCCAGCCTGGCGAACTCCTCAGGGCGCTGTCCGAAGGTACGGGCGTTGTCGATGAGGGGCTGCATGATGGGGTGACTCCTCCTGGCGCGCCTCGGCGGCGCGTCGGGCTCGCACGGCAAGGTGTGGGGGGAACGGGCTGACGTGACTCAGCAGCGGAAGACCTGGAGCGCGGCCGGGGTGGGGGCCGTGCGGGATCTCGCCGCCCGGTGGTGCCGGGGCGACGGAGGTTCGGACCGGCTCGTGGCCGCCGGGTCCTCGTCCCGCGACGGACGCGCGGGGGGACCGGGAACGGTGTGCGGTGCCGCGCGATGCCGGTCGCGGGTGCGGAGCGGACCGGTCGGGTCCTGAGCGGGTGCGCAGGTGCGGTGGGTGGCCGCCTTGTCACGCACCGGCTTCGCGGTGGGAGCGTTTCCGGGCTCGGCTTTGGCCTTGGCATGACCGGATGTGTGCGCGGCTGCGAAGGAAGCCGCGGGAGCGAAGAACGTGAGGGTGAGCAGGACGGCGGCGAGGACCGACAGGGCGGTCCGGGTCGTCGTACCACGCAAAAGGGGCCTCCTCCCTGGCAGTTCTCGCTGTCTCCCGCGCGTCCGCAGGTGCTCGACTTGGTCAACCGTTGGTCAATCGCTGGTCAAGAAACACGTTAACCCTGCAAAGTTGTTTGCTGGGTTAACTTAACGTTGCGAGCTGAAGAGAGCCTGAAAAGCGTAGGCGGGTTGGCCGAAATCGACCCTTGACCTGGGGGAGTTCGTCAGGGGCGGTGCGTGAAGGGGTGCTGGTGGAGTCAGTGCTCCACGAGTCGCTTCGCGTCGCGCGCGAGGGCGGTGAGGCGCGAGATGGCGCGGAAGTACTTCTTGCGGTAGCCGCCGTTCAGCATCTCCTCGCTGAACAGCCGGTCGAAGGGGAGCCCCGAGGCGAGCACGGGCACCTCGCGGTCGTACAGCCGGTCGGCGAGCACCACCAGCCGCAGGGCCGTGGACTGGTCCGGGACCGGCTGGACGTCGGTCAGACAGACCGCTTTCAGGCCGTCCGTGAGCGCGCCGTACCGGCTCGGGTGGACGCGCGCCAGGTGGTCCAGCAGATGCGGGAAGTCGTCGAGCGAGGCGCCCGCGGTGGCGTACGCCGCCTTGGTGACCTCCTCGTCGGAGTACGGCGCCGGGGCCTCGGGCAGACCGCGGTGGCGATAGTCCTCGCCGTCGATGCGCAGCGAGCGGAAGTGGGCCGACAGGCCCTGGATCTCACGCAGGAAGTCGACCGACGCGAACCGGCCCTCACCGAGCTTGCCCGGCAGTGTGTTCGAGGTGGCGGCCAGGGCCACCCCGGCGTCGACCAGCTTGCCGAGCAGGGTCGACACCAGGACGGTGTCGCCCGGGTCGTCCAGCTCGAACTCGTCGATGCACAGCAGGCGGTGCCCCGAGAGCGTCTGGACCGTCTCCTGGAAACCGAGGGCGCCGACCAGGTTCGTCAGCTCCACGAAGGTGCCGAAGGCCTTGAGCGAGGGCTCGGCCGGGGTGGCGTGCCACAGGGAGGCGAGGAGGTGGGTCTTGCCGACGCCGTAACCGCCGTCCAGGTACACGCCGCGCGGGCCCGCCGGGACCTTGGGGGCCTTCGCCCTGCCGAAGCCGAGGGAGCCGAGGAGGCCGCGCCTGCCCGCGCCGGTCGCGTGCGCCCCGCCGAGGCCCGCCGCGAAACCGCTCAGGACGCGGACGGCCTCGGTCTGGCTGGGCTGGTTCGGGTCCGGGAGGTATGTGTCGAAGCGGACCGCGTCGAAGCGGGGCGGCGGCACCATCTCGGCCACGAGCCGGTCCGCGGGGACATGGGGCTCGCGGGCGCACAGGGACGAGGGGCCCGCTTCGGGTATCGGGCCGATTCCGGACACGGTGGCTGAGGACGACGACACGGTTACCGAGTCTAAGGGTCATGCCAGACTGCACGACATGCGACGCCTGTTCCCTGTGACCGAAGAGACAGTGGCCCCGGCACCCGGCGCGGCCGGCGGTGCGGAGGCGGCCGCGGTACGGACGCCCGGCTCCGTCGACCGGGAGTGGAGCCTCGCCGAGCTGGCCGCCGCGTACGCCTATCCCGCGGCGGCGCCGGGCGGCCGGGAGCCGTGGCTGCGCGTCAACATGGTGTCCACGCTCGACGGTGCCGCCCAGCACGACGGCCGCTCGCAGCCGATCTCCAGCGACGCCGACATGCGGATCTTCGGCACCCTGCGGGGGCTCGCGGACGTGGTGGTCGTCGGCGCGGAGACCGTACGCCAGGAGGGGTACCGCCCGGCCCGGGCGCGCGAGGCGTTCGCCGAGGCGCGCCGGGCGGCCGGGCAGACGCCCGCCCCGGCCGTCGCCGTGGTGAGCGCGAGTCTGGACCTGGACTTCTCGCTGCCGCTGTTCGCCTCGCCGTCCGTCCCCACCCTCCTGCTGACCGGTGCCGCCGCGCCCTCCGACCGGGTGGCGGCCGCCGAGAAGGCCGGTGTCCGGGTCCTGGTCGCCGGGGACGGCACGGGGGTCGACCCCGCGCGCGCCGTACGGGCCCTCGCGGGCCTGGGACTGACCCGGCTGCTCAGCGAGGGCGGGCCCCGGCTGCTGGGCCAGCTGATCGCCTCCGACGTCCTCGACGAACTGTGTCTGACCGTGTCGCCGATGCTCACGGCCGGGGACGCCCAGCGGATCGCCGGAGGACCCTCCGTGCAGGTGCCCAAGCGCTTCGCGCTCGCCTCGCTGCTGGAGGAGGGCGGGTTCCTGTTCGGTCGTTACCGTCGTACGTGAAAGCGGGCGGAATCTTCCGTTCCGTTCAGCGTTCGCCGGGCACACTAGAACCCTGAGGAGTGAGGGCCGCGGGGCCCTCCGACGAGAAGGGCGCCTGTGGTGTCGTTCACCAGCGTATTGATGATCGAGAAGGCTCTGACGTCGGCGGACGTGGAGTTCGTCACGAACCTGCACGGCGACGAGCAAGCCTTCTTCCATGTGCTGCTCCAGCCCCGGGGCAATCAGGCCGACCGGCTGCTGCGGGCCATCGACGACCTCGCCCTCGGCGAACTGGACGAGGCGGCCCGTGAAGGGGAGACGCCGGAGGGGGAGCAGGCGCTCGACGCCGGGGAGCGGGCCCTGGAGGTGTCGTTGCAGGCGCTGCGGGGTGCCGGGAGCGAGGCCGAGGGCCGGCTGATCGAGGACCACCCGCTGGACGCGCTGAAGTCGCTGGTGGAGGAGGTGGGCGCCGATGAGGTGCTGGTGCTCACCGATCCCCATTACGTGGAGGAGTTCTTCCACCGGGACTGGGCTTCCCGGGCCCGGCACAAGGTCGGGGTGCCGGTGCTGAAGCTGTTCTCGCACAGCCGGGCGTAGCCGAGGCGCGCCCCGGAGGGCGCGGCGCCGGGCCACGGCTACAGGGGCGCCGAGGTGTGTGGCTAGGGTGGGGGCGCGCCTGCTGTGGGGCGTGGATCGTCTTCGTACCGTCGCTTGGAGAACAGACATGGCACCCGGACTGCCTTCCGCCATGGATCGGCCGCACTTCATCGGGATCGGTGGGGCCGGGATGTCCGGGATCGCCAAGATCCTGGCGCAGCGCGGGGCGAAGGTCGCCGGCAGCGACGCCAAGGAGTCGGAGACGGCCGAGGCGCTGCGGGCGCTCGGGGCGACCGTGCACATCGGGCACGCGGCGGACCACCTCGCGGACGACGCCACCTGCGTCGTCGTGTCGTCGGCGATCCGGGCCGACAACCCCGAGCTGGCCCGCGCCGCCGAGCTGGGGATCCCCGTGGTCCACCGGTCGGACGCGCTCGCCCGGCTGATGGACGGTCTGCGGCCGATCGCCGTGGCCGGGACGCACGGCAAGACCACCACGACGTCCATGCTGGCGGTCTCGCTGGGCGAGCTGGGGCTGAAGCCGTCCTACGCCATCGGCGGCGACCTCGACGTCCCCGGGTCCAACGCGCTGCACGGGGACGGGGAGATCTTCGTCGCCGAGGCGGACGAGAGCGACCGGAGCTTCCACAAGTACGCGCCCGAGGTCGCGATCGTCCTCAACGTCGAGCTGGACCACCATGCCAACTACGCCTCCATGGACGAGATCTAC
Organism: Streptomyces sp. VNUA24; assembly: GCF_029167005.1. Taxonomy (NCBI): domain Bacteria; kingdom Bacillati; phylum Actinomycetota; class Actinomycetes; order Kitasatosporales; family Streptomycetaceae; genus Streptomyces; species Streptomyces sp. VNUA24. The sequence continues at coordinate 3,256,755 of NZ_CP119143.1, read as the reverse complement.
GCGTCCTTCGAGACGTTCGCGGGCCGGATCGTGCCCGGCGGCACCCTGGTGATCTCCGCCGACCACGAGGGCGCGCGGGAGCTGACCTCCCGGCTGTCCGGGGTGCGCGTGGTGACGTATGGCGAGCGCGAGGACGCCGACGTGCGGGTGCTGTCGGTCGTCGCACAGGGACTCAAGAGCGAGGTCACGGTCCTGCTGGACGGGCAGGAGATCACCTTCGCCGTGTCCGTGCCGGGACGGCACTACGCGCACAACGCCGTGGCCGCGCTGGCGGCGGGCGTCGCCCTCGGGGTGCCGGCGGCCGAGCTGGCGCCCGCGCTGGCGGCGTACACCGGGGTGAAGCGGCGCCTGCAGCTCAAGGGCGAGGCGCGGGGCGTCCAGGTGATCGACTCCTACGCCCACCACCCCACCGAGATGACCGCCGACCTGGAGGCCATGCGGTCGGCCGCCGGGGACGCGCGGATCCTGGTGGTCTTCCAGCCGCACCTGTTCTCCCGCACCCAGGAGCTGGGCACCGAGATGGGGGAGTCCCTGGCGCTGGCGGACGCCTCGGTCGTCCTCGACATCTACCCGGCCCGTGAGGACCCGATCCCCGGGGTCACCAGCGAACTGATCATCGAGGCGGCGCGGAGCGCGGGCGCGGACGTGACGGCCCTGCACGACAAGGCGGAGGTGCCCGGCACCCTCGCGGGAATGGCGAAGCCCGGTGATCTCGTTCTCACCATGGGCGCGGGTGACGTGACGGACCTGGGCCCGCAGATCCTGGACCGACTCTCCGAATGAGGGGCTGAGACGCATGTCGTACGACGTCGAGAAGCCGGACGAGCAGTGGCGCGCGGAGCTGACACCGGCCGAGTACGCCGTGCTCCGGCAGGCCGGCACGGAGCCCGCGTTCGTCGGTGAGTACACCGACACCAAGACCAAGGGCGTCTACTCCTGTCGCGCCTGCGGTGCCGAACTCTTCACCTCCGACACGAAGTTCGAGTCGCACTGCGGCTGGCCGTCCTTCTACGACCCGAAGGACACCGACGCGGTCGAGCTGCTGTCCGACCGCTCGCACGGCATGGTCCGCACCGAGGTGCGCTGTGCCCGGTGCGGCTCGCACCTCGGGCACGTCTTCGAGGGCGAGGGGTACGCCACCCCGACCGACCAGCGGTACTGCATCAACAGCATCTCGCTGACGCTGACCGCCGACGAGAGCTGACGACCGGACGGCGACCGGACGGCGACCGGCCTGTGGCGGGCCGGTCGCCGGGTGGCTCAGCCGCCGTGCAGGGCCGTGCGCAGTGTGCCCGTGGCCAGGGTGATCGCGGCCTGCGCGGCGTGTGTGCCGCGCAGGGCGTCGAGCATGACGAAGTCGTGGATGACGCCCTGGAAACGCACGGCGGTCACGGCCACGCCCGCCTCGCGCAGCTTGTTGGCGTACGCCTCGCCCTCGTCGCGCAGGACATCCGCCTCGCCGGTGATCACCAGGGCCGGGGGCAGGTCCCTGAGCTGCTCGACGCCCGCCCGCAGCGGGGAGGCGGTGATCTGGGCGCGCTCGGCCTCGTCGGCCGTGTACTGGTCCCAGAACCACTGCATGCCGTCGCGGCGCAGGAAGTAGCCGGTCGCGAACTGGTGGTAGGAGGCGGTGTCGAAGTTCGCGTCCGTCACCGGGTAGAACAGCACCTGCTGGACCAGCGGCACGTCACCGCGCTGTTTGGCCATCAGGGTCAGCGCGGCGGTCATGTTGCCGCCGACCGAGTCCCCGGCGACGGCCAGCCGGGTGCCGTCCAGGTCCTTGGAGGCGCCCTGCTCGACGACCCACCTGGCGACCGCGTAGTTCTGCTCGATGGCGACCGGGTAGCGGGCCTCGGGGGAGAGGTCGTACTCGGGGAAGACCACGGCGGCGTTCGCGCCGACGGCCAGTTCGCGCACCAGACGGTCGTGGGTGTGCGCGTTGCCGAACACCCAGCCCGCGCCGTGGATGTAGAGCACCACCGGCAGGACGCCCTCGGCACCGGCGGGCCGCACGATGCGCGCCCGCACACTGCCCGTCGGACCGCCCGGGACGGTGACCCACTCCTCGTCGATCTCCGGTTTCGCGATCTCGCCGGACTGCACCTCGTCGACCGCCTTCCGTCCCTCGGCGGGCGGCAGTTCGAAGAGGAAGGGCGGGTTGGCGGTGGCCTCCGCGAACGCGGCGGCCGCCGGTTCCAGGACCGGGCGGGTCGGCTCGAAGGTGTCGGACATGGGGATCTCCTGGTCTGGTGCGGTGTGTCTGGTGCGGTGTGTGCTGCGGTGCGTGTGCTGATGTGCGGGTGCGTCTGACGGGACAGGCGCGTGGCGGGCGGGTGTGGTGCCTCGTCCGCTTCCGGCGCCTGCTCAGGCCGGCAGGCTAGAAGCGGAAAGCCGTGGCCGATCGCCCGCCGGCGCACCGGAACCGGTCCGAGAGCGCACGGACCGGGTGAGCCGCCGCCGGTCAGGTCCGCCTGCCGGAGTGTCCCGCCGTGTCCCGCCACTCGCTCGGCGACATGCCGTACGCCGCCCGGAACACCCGGCTGAAGTGGGTGGCGCTCAGGAAGCCCCAGCGGCCGGCGACCGAGGCGATGGTGCGGCGGTTGCGCAGCCCCTGCACGAGGTCGCGGCGGCACTCCTCCAGGCGGCGGCGCTGGATCCAGCGGCCCACGGTCGTGCCCTCGTCCCGGAAGAGCTTGTGCAGATAGCGCACCGAGATGTGGTGCGCCCCGGCGATCACCTCGGGCGACAGGTCCGCGTCGGCGAGGTGCTCGTCGATGAACCGCACGACACGCGCCACCATCGGCGACCGGACGCCCGGCGTCCGCGCCACCTCCCGCCCGGACCGTTCCGTGGCGAGGGTGGCCAGCAGGTTCACGGCGTTGCGGGCGAGCATCTCGGCGACTGGGGGATCGGCGGAGACCGTGTCGGCCAGCTCGGACAGGAACGGCGACAGCAGCGTCCCCAGCCGGGAGGTCCGGGCGACCGGGGTCGCCACGACGCGCCGCAGATCGCCGTCCTCCAGTCCCAGTTCCTCGCGCGACACGAGGAACACCTTCAGCCGGCAGTGCGCGGGCAGATCCGGCGACGGCGGGTGGCCGGCGTCGTAGAAGCAGATGTCGCCCGGCCGGAGATGGACGTCCGGGATCCGCCCGGCGAGCGGGGCGCCGGTCCCGCCCACCCCCACCAGCAGATAGGTGCCGCCGGTCCGCCCGGTCAGCCGGTACGCGTCCGCCGCGGGCCGGCCGTCCCCGGGCAACGCCCCGGCCGCCCCGTCGAGGACGGCGACACGCAGGCCCGTCGTCTCCACGAAACCGGTGTCCGACCTGGTCATCTCTCTTCTCCTCCGGGGCAGTTCCAGCACGGCGTCAGCCACTGCCCTCGGAGCGTAGGAAGGGAGATGTGAAAAAAGAGTGACGGTGAAGTGCCGGCGGCCGCTACGGGGTCTGTGGACCTGCGCGATGGCCGTGGGCGGCCGCCAGTTCGGCGGCGAAGACGCGCAGCAGCTCGTGCTGGGCGTAACGGCCGGGCGCGCGCTCGGTGACGAGGTGGGCGTCGGCGAGTCCGTCCAGCAGGAGCCGGGCGCGACGGGCCGGGAGCCCGGCCAGCGCGGCGGCCGCCTCGGGGGTCAGACCGGGCCCCGGGTGCCGGGCCAGCAGGCGGAACAGCCGGGCGCTCTCCGGCGGCAGCCGGCGGTAGGACCGGGCGAACACGGTGCGCAGGTCGGGCGGTGCGCCGGGGTGCGTGCCGGGCTCACGCCCGTGGCCTGCCGGGTCGGTGGCGGCGTCGGGCCTCCTCGCCGGGGCGGCGAAGGCGTCCAGGGTGTCCCGGGTGCGCCGGAGCTCGCTCGCGAGGGCCGTGAGCGGGATGTCCGGGCCGGCGACCGCGTGGGCGGCGGCGATCGCCAGGGCCAGCGGCAGCCGGCCGCACCGGGTGACGATCTCGTCGGCCGCGCCGGGCTCGGCGGCCGGCCGGGCGGGACCGGTGTGCGCCGCCAGCATCGCGCGCGCGTCCGCCGCCGACGGCAGGTCCAGGCGCAGCGGATGGGTGCCCGAAGCGATCAGACCGGCCAGCCCGTGGCGACTGGTGACCAGGGTCAGACAGCCGGGCGAGGCCGGCAGCAGCGGCCGTACCTGCTCGGTGTCCGCCGCGTCGTCCAGCACCAGGAGCAGCCGCCGGCCGGCCAGCAGACTCCGGTACAGGCCGGCCAGGGAGTCCGTGCGCTCCGGCATCCGCGCGGCGGGCACCCCGAGCGCGGTGAGCAGCGCGCGCAGCGCCGCCGCCGGGTCCAGCGGTGCCCCTTCGGGGCCGGACCCCCGCAGCCCGACATCGAGCCGGCCGTCGGGGAAGCGCCCGGCCACCCGGCTGGCCCAGCGCAGGGCGAGGGCCGTCTTCCCGATGCCGGGCATCCCGCTGATCAGCACGGACGCGGGTGGGCCCGGGGCGGTCCCGGTGGCGGGGGCGGCCGCGTCCGTGATCTCCGCCAGACGGCCGAGTTCGGCACGCCGTCCGACGAACACCGGTGACGGGAGCGGTAGTTGCCCGGTTACGGTCGTGGCGGTCGTGGCGGTCGTGGCGGTCGTGGCAGCCGACGGGTGGGGTGCCGGTGTGCGCGGGGAAGGACCCGACGGCGCGGGGGGTGCGGGCGGCCGGAGGGTCGCCCGGTCCGGACCCGTCGTCGCACGCGACCGGGTCGGCCCCCACTCCTGGCGGAGCACCCTGCCGTGCGCCGCGACGAGTTCCGCGCCGGGCGCCACCCCCAACTCCTCGGCCAGCAGCCGTCGTACGCGGTCGTACGCGGCCAGCGCCTCCGCCTGGAGGCCGGAGGCGGCCAGGGCCATGACGAGCGCGGCCTGCAACGACTCGTCCAGCGGGTCGCGTTCGAGGGCCTGCCGCAGCCGGGGCAGCACCTGCTCACTGCCACCGCTCAGGAGCGCCGCGTCGGCGGCCATCCGTGCCGTGGCGGCCAACTCGCGTTCCACTTCCGCGAAGACGGCGTGCTCCCGTACGGCGGCGGGCACCCCCATCCCCACCGGGCCCCGCCACTCGCCGAGCGCGTCCACGAAGTGCCGTGACGCCACCTCCGAACGCCCGGTGGCCGCCGCCCGCTTGCCCCGTTTCGTGAGCGCGCGGAACCGCAGCAGATCGACCTCGTCCTCGGCCGCCTCCAGCACATAGCCCCCGGCGCCGCGCAGCAGCCGCCGTCCGGGTGCCCGGGGCGGCAGCCCGGGTTCGAGCAGCCGCCGCAGCGAACCGGCGTACCGGCGCACCACGTTGCGCGCGCTGGCCGGTGCCCGCTCCGGCCACAGCACGTCCACGATCTCGCCCGCCGGCACCGGCCGGCCGGCCCTGACCACCAGCAGGGCCAGGAGCGCCCGTTGCTGGGGGAACCCGAGGTCGAGTTCCGCCCCGCCCCGGCGGACCCTGAGCGGCCCCAGCACCTCGAACCGCATCAACGACACCCCGCGAGGCCCGGGCCGCCGGTCACCCGCACCGCTCGCTCGCGATCACGTCCCGTACCCGGTCGGCGTCGGGGTGCCCGAGGGTGATGAGGAGGGTGAGGGCCTGCTGGCGGACCTCGTGGGCGGTGCGGTGGTCGCCCGTCGCCGCGTGCGTGTCCCCGATGTCGACGAGGGTGCAGGCCTCCAGGTACGGCACGCCCAGCTCCCGGTAGAGGGCCAGGGAGTGGCCGTAACCGACGAGGGCGTCGGGATGACGGCCCTGGTGGCCATGGGCGTACGCGAGGGTGTGCCACGTGGCGGCCTGGCCGTAGCGGTCGCCGAGCCCCTGGAGCAGGACCAGGGCCTCCTGGCAGTGACGCAGGGCCTCCCCGTACTCGCCGAGCAGCGCGTGGTACCAGCCGACGGAGTTGAGGACACTGGCGTACGCCGCCTGGCGGCCCGCGCCCCGGAACAGGTCCATCGCCAGCCGGTTGTGGTGCAGGGCGCCGGGCAGGTCGCCCTCCTGGTCCCTCGTCCAGCCGAGACTGCGATGGGTGTCCGCCTGTCCGATGTCGTCCCCCAGCTCGGCGAAGAGCCGTAGCGCCCGGTCGAGGCGGCGGCGGGCGGAGCCCTGCAGACCGAGCCGGCTCTCGGCCCGGGCCAGCGCGCGCAGCCCCCGGGCCTCGTACACGGGATCGGCCAGCCGCAGGGCGGCGTCGAGGGCGGTCCGCTGGATCGTCGCCCAGTCGTGCCAGTGGCCCCGGCGGTCGAGGAACGGCTCCAGCGACCAGGCGAGCAGACACGCCGACCGGTCGCGGCCGGACCGGGCCGCCGCCCCGACGACGGCGAGCAGCACCGGATACTCGGCGGTCAGCCAGGCGAGCGACTGCTCGTGGCCGACGAGCGGCTCGGCGTGGACCCCGGCGGGCAGCGGCCCCGGGGGCATCGGGTCGGCGTACGGGGCGAGGAGCGGTTCGGTGGCGTGCGCGGTGTGCAGGTAGTACGCGTACAGCCGCTCGACGGCGGCCTCGCGCCCGGCGTCCGGGACCCGGTCCTCCAGGAGTTCGGCCGCGTGGGCGCGCAGCAGGTCGTGCAGGGCGTACCGGCCGGGGGCGGGCTCGCCCACCAGGTGGACGTCGGCCAGCTCGGCGAGGAGCGACCGGGTCCGGCGGGCGGGCAGCCCGGCCAGCGCGGCCGTCGCGGACACCGAGAAGTCCGGCCCGGGGTGCAGGGCGAGCAGCGGGAAGAGGCGTGCCGCCTCGGCCGACACGGCGGCCAGCGACCAGGAGAAGACGGCGCCCACGTTCGCGGAGGCGTCCGTCCGGCTGAACGCGTCCAGGCTGCCGTGCGCCGCGCGCAGCTCCGCCGCGATGGCCGACAGCGCGAAGTCGGGGTGGGCGGCGGCCCGCGCGGCGACACAGGCCAGCGCCAGCGGCAGTCCGCCGCACAGCGCGGCGATCTCCGCCACCGCCGCCGACTCACCCGTGAGCCGCCGGGCGCCCAGCCTGCGTTCGAGGAACGCCCGTGCCTGTCCGGCGTCCAGAGGGCGCAGCGCCAGGGTGTGCGCGCCGTGCGCGGACACCAGGCCCGACAGCTGGTCGCGGCTGGTGACGATGGTGAGACAGCCGGGCGTTCCGGGCAGCAGGGGCCGCACCTGCTCGGTGTCCCGCGCGTTGTCGAGCAGGACCAGGAACCGGCGCCCGGCCAGCAGGCTGCGGTACAGCGCGGCCTGGGCGTCCACCCCGTGGGGCACCCGCTCCGGCGGGACGCCCAGTGCGTCGAGGAAGATCCGTACGGCCTCCCCCGACCGCATCACCGCACCCGCGGGCGTGAACCCCCGGAGGTTGACGTAGAGCTGGCCGTCCGGGTAGCGGTCCGCGACGCGATGCGCCCAGTGCACGGCGAGGGTGGTCTTGCCGATGCCGGCCATCCCGCCGATGGCGCTGATCACGACGGTGCCGGCGGAGGGCGGGGCGTCGCCCGCGCCGCCCGGGTCGTCGCCGGGGGCGTCGAGAAGGGCCAGGACCTGCTCCAGTTCGGCCCGGCGGCCGGTGAACGTCGGCAGGTCGTGGGGGAGTTGGGCGGGGACGGCGGCGGGCGGAGGGGGCGGCACCGGAGCGACGGGGGGCATGGCCGGGGCGTCGGCCTCTGCTCGGGGCTCGGCTTGGGCCTCCGTTCGGGCCTCCGCCGGGGTTTCGGCGGGGGCCCGCGTTCGGGCTCGGGTCCCGGTGCCGGGCTCGGTTCCGGTCCCGGCTTCGGCCTCGGCTCGGGCCCCGGCTTCGGCCTCGGTTCGGGCCCCGGCCCCGGCCTCGGCTCGGGCTTCGGCCCCGGCTCCGGATGGAGCGGGCGTGGTCGTGCCGGCGGCGCGCACGACCGTCGCGTGGGCCTCGCGGAGTTCCGCTCCGGGATCGATGCCCAGCTGGTCGGCGAGCCGCGCGCGGGCGGCCCGGTAGGTGCTCAGCGCCTCCGCCTCGTGCCCGGCGGCGGCCAGGGTGAGCACGAGCCTGGCCAGCAGCGGTTCGTCGCAGGGGTCGTCGGCCGTGGCCTGCCGGAGCAGGGGCAGGACGGCGGCGGGGGTTCCGGCCCGGAGCGCCGCGTCGGCCGCGTCCCGCAGGGCCGCGGGCCGTTCACGGTCGACCGCCCGGAACCCGGCGCGCTCCCGCACCTCCTCGGGCAGCCCCGCCGCGACGTGGGGCCCCCGCCACAGGCCGAGGGCCTCGGTGAGCAGCGCCACGACCCGGCCCGGCGACGCGCGGCCGTCGGCACCGAGGCGACGCGCCTCGTCCCGCAGTCGGCGGAACCGCAACAGGTCCAGGGAGTCGGCGTCGACCGCGAGCCGGTACCCGCCCGCGTCCCGTATCAGCCACCGGCCGGTCGCCCGGTTGGGCAGGCCCGGCTCCAACAGCCGCCGCAGCGTGCCCACATGACGTCTGATCACATTCACCGCGCTGTCCGGAGGGCGGCGCCCCCACAGCACGTCGACGATCTCGGCGAGTGCCACGGGCTGCCCCGCCCGTACCGCCAGCAGTGCCAGCAGCGCCCTTTCCTGCGGACGCCCCGGCACCGGCTCCGCCCCCGCCCGCTCCACCCGGACCGGCCCCAGAACCGCGAACCTCACCGGCTCCAGCGCCAATTGGCCCTCCTGATATCTCGTATCTCGTATCTTCCCCGCGCCCCACGACGATACGTGAGAGGCGGAAGCACCGAGAGTCACCCGTGCGTCGCGTTCGGTGGGCGGGCCGGACCCGGTCCCGTCTCCGGTGTGCCGATCCGGAGGCTCACCGGCCACGGTGATACTGCTGTGCATCAGATGGATCTCCGGAAAGAAAGGGGTGCGGTCGGTGAACTCGATACGGACGGAAAGCCGTTCGATCTCAGCGGGGGCGGCCGGATCCGCGGGGCGGCACGTGGTGATCGTCGGGGGCAGCCTCGCGGGGCTGCTCGCCGCCCGGGCCCTCGTCGGGCACGCGGGGCGGGTGACGATCGTGGAACGGGACCGTTTCCCGAAGGGGGACGCGCGAGGAGGGGCGTCCCGGCCGGGGGTGCCGCAGGGGCGCCACCCGCACGTCCTGCTGGAGGGCGGACAGGTCGCCCTCGACGCGCTGCTGCCCGGGTTCATGGCCGAACTGACGGCGGCCGGCGCGCCCCGGATCGGGATGCCGGCGGACATGGCGGCGTTCCAGAGCGGCCGCTGGTTCCGGCGGATGCCCGCCTCGACCCACATCCACACCGGGTCACGGGCGCAGATCGAGGGGCTGGTCCGGCGCCGGGTCCTCGCCGAGCCGTCGGTCACCCTGGTCGAGGGGACGGAGACGGTCGGCCTGACCGGGGACGCCGCGCGCGTGCGGGGCGTCCTGGTGCGCGAGCGCGGTGACGGGGCCCGGGGCGAACAGCGGGAGATCGCCGCCGATCTGGTCATCGACGCCTCCGGCCGCGGGACGAAGGCGCCGCGCTGGCTGGCCGCCCTCGGTGCCCAGGCCCCGCGCGAGGAGATCATCGACACCGGGCTCGCCTACGCCTCCCGCGTCTACCGCGACACCACCGGCACCCTCGGCGACGGCCCGGCCGCCGGCACCCTCGGCCTGCATGTCGTGCCCGACCCCACGCAGCCGTACGGTGCCGTCGTCGTCCCGCTGGAGGACGGCACCCATCTGGCCACCTTCTCCGGTCTGCGCGGCGACGAACCGTCCACGGACGAGGAGGAGTTCGAGGCGTACGCCGAGCGGCTGCCGCATCCCGTGGTGCACCGCTGGATACGGGACGCCGAGCCGCTGTCGCCCGTCTCCGGCTTCCGGCGCACCGCGAACGTGCGGCGCCGCTACGACCTGCCGGGCCGCCGCCCCGCCGGCTTCCTGGCCACCGGCGACGCCCTGTGCACCTTCAACCCGATCTACGGGCAGGGCATGGCCGTCGCCGCGATGGGCGCGGTCGCCCTGCGGGACGCGCTGGCCGACCCGCGCCGTACGCCCACCACCCGCAGGGTGCAGCGGGCGCTGCTCGCGGCGTCACGGCAGGCGTGGGACATCTCGGCCGGGGCGGACAAGGCGATGCCGGGGGCGATCGGCAACGCGGTCGCGGGCCGCCCCGTCGACCGTGTCGCCGGCTGGTATCTGCGGCGGGTGCGGGTGCGGGTCCCGGGCGATCCGGTGGTGGGCCGCGCCTTCCGCTCCGTCGTCTCCCTCAAGGAGCCGCTGAGTGCCCTGCTGGCCCCCGAGGTGGCGCGGGCGGTCCTCTTCGGGCCCGTCAAGGAGACGCCTGCCGAACCGCCGATGACACGGGAATGAGGTGCGGGTGCGAGGTGCGGAGAGAGCGATGCCTCCCGGCCCTTGACGCCGATGGAAAGCGCTTGCCGCACTCGCGGCCCGCCCCCTGAAGCACCTGCCGCCACACCGCCGTACGGCCCCGGGCCGCCGTGGGCCCGCGCCACTCCAGGTCAGCGGCGCACGGCGGCGCCACGACCGCCGCACGGCCCGGTCGAATCGCGTTCGACACGGGCCGCCGACCGGGCCGCCTTCCGGGCCTCGGCCGGTCCCGACCGGTCCCGACCGGTCCCGACCGGTCCCGACCGGTCCCGACCGGTTACAGGGCGCGCCCGGCACCCGCTCCCGGGCGCGCCCGCGCTTCCCCCTCGCGCGGTGGCCGGACGGGGGCGCGGTCCCGCGCGCGGGTCGTGCGGGTCAGGCCGGCGCCGCCGCGTAGCACCGGACGGTCACCGTCCGGTCCGGGCCCCAGCGCTGCTCGACCGTGGCCAGGAACTGCCAGCCGAGCCGTTCGTAGAGCGCCGCCGCGGCGGTGTCGGACGCCACCACGTCGAGCACCGGATGCAGCCCGCGCCGCCGTGCCTCGGCGCCCGCGCGGGCCAGCAGTTCCGCGCCGAGCCCCCGGCCCCGCGCGGACGGGGCGACGAACAGCCGGCTGATCACGGCCGTCCGGTCGACACCCGCACCCGTACGCTCGCTCCACAGCCCGGGTGCCGCGTCCCCCGCGCCGCTCCGGGCCAGGCCCACGTGACCGGCGATCCGGCCGTCCAGCTCCGCCACCCAGGCGGCGAGGAGCGCCGGAGGGCTCAGCCAGGCGGCGGGCCGCTCGGGCCAGTCGACCGGGTAGCCGTCGCGCCCGTGCACCTCCGCGAGCACCCCGGCACACCCGTCGAGATCCCCCTCGACGCGACACCGGACCTGGGGGCCGCGCTTCCACCGGTTACGTTCCCGATCTTCACCGCGGCATGGAACCACGGGTCCGGCACTGTCGGCCATCGGGTTTCGCCGGGGGCGTCCCGTGACCGTCGGCCACCTTTTCGGCGTCCCCCGCAACCCACGCGTCACCCCCGCCCCATCCCTCGGCACACAAGCCCGCCGGAGAGCTTGACGGCGGTGATGTTACCGGTAACACTTCGAGGGTTCCCGTCACGGAGAGGTGGATTCCGGCGTGCCCGAAGCATCGACCGCGCACGAGGTGAAGCCCGTCCGCACGGCCCCCGAAAGCCGGGTCTTCAGCCCGGCCGCCGTGGTCGCGTCGTGCGGCGGATTCGTCCTCATCGGCGCGCTCCAGGCGCTCTACGGGCCCTCCATCCCGGCCTTCCGCGACGACTTCGCGCTGTCGCCCTCGGCCGCCGGCCTCGGGCTCAGCGCCCACTTCTTCGGCGGGGTCGCCGGCGTCCTGGTCTTCGACCGGCTGTACGGGCGGCTGGGCAACCGGCTGCTCCTGGGCGCCTCGTACCTGCTGATGGCCCTCGGTGCGGCGGGCTTCGCGCTCGCCCCGACCTGGCCCGTCGCGCTCGTCGCCGCCCTGCTCGCCGGACTCGGTTTCGGCGGCATCGACTACGGGCTCAACCAGCTCTTCGCCGTCGGCTTCGGCCACCGCTCCACCGCCATGCTGAACATCCTCAACGCCCACTTCGGGGTCGGGGCCATCCTCGGCCCCGCTCTGGTCGCCGCCGTGGGCGCCGAGCACTACCCGGCGCTCTTCCTCGCCTTCGCCGCCGCCAACCTGCCACTGCTGCTGTGCCTGCGGGGCGTACGCGACCAGGTGCCCCAGCAGGCCCCCGGCACGGCCGGCACGGCGGCGGGCGGCTCGCCCCTCTCCCGGAGCCTCGGCTCGGTGCTCGCCGTGTTCGTCGCCCTCTACGTCCTGCACGTCGGCATCGAGGCCGGTGTCGGCGGCTGGGAACCCACGCACCTGGAGGCGGTCGGATACGGGGCCGGGGCCGCCGCGACCGCCACCTCCGGCTACTGGCTGATGATGACGGCCGGCCGTTTCCTGGCCGCCCCCCTCGCCCTGCGCCACTCGCCCCGGACGATCATCACCGTGTCCTGCGCCGGCATGACGGTCTGCCTGCTGCTGGCCTCGGTGCCCGCGCTCGCCCCGTACGCCTACGCCGGAGTCGGCCTGTTCATCGCACCGATCTTCCCCACCGGCCTGCCCTGGCTGAACGCGGCCGCACCCCGGGCCCGGCGGGCCGGAGCGCTCGTCATCGCCGCCTCCATGATCGGCGGAGTGGCGGCGGGCCCGGCCCTCGGCAAGGCCATCGAGTGGTCCGGCGTCCGCGCGGTCCCGCTGCTGCTCGGCGCGGTGTCGGCCCTGTGCCTGCTGGCCACGCTGTGGCTGATCCGCGCCACCCGCCCGCCCGCGCCCGTGCCCTCTCCCGTGCCCTCTCCCTCGCCCTTGCGCTCCGCCTCACCGTAGCCAAGCCGCGGGCGACCGCCCCGCCGCCCGGCCCGTACGCCGGACCGTCCCCGCACCCCCCGTACACCCCGCCGAAGGGAAACAGCCTTGAGCACGCCCGCTCTGACCACGTCGTCCGACGGTTTCCTCCTGAACGGTGAACCGTTCCGGATCGTCTCCGGCGCGATGCACTACTTCCGCATCCACCCCGACCTGTGGGCCGACCGGCTGCGCAAGGCCCGGCTGATGGGCCTCAACACCGTGGAGACGTACGTCCCCTGGAACCTCCACCAGCCCGACCCCGACAGCCCGCTCGTCCTCGACGGGCTGCTCGACCTGCCCCGCTATCTGAGCCTCGCCCGCGCCGAGGGCCTGCACGTCCTGCTGCGCCCCGGCCCGTACATCTGCGCCGAGTGGGACGGCGGCGGCCTGCCCTCCTGGCTGACCTCGGACCCCGGCATCCGGCTACGCTCCAGCGACCCCCGCTTCACCGACGCCCTCGACCGCTACCTCGACATCCTGCTGCCCCCGCTGCTGCCCCACATGGCGGCGAACGGCGGCCCCGTCATCGCCGTGCAGGTCGAGAACGAGTACGGGGCGTACGGCGACGACACCGCGTACCTCAAACACGTCCACCAGGCGCTGCGCGCACGGGGCGTCGAGGAACTGCTGTTCACCTGCGACCAGGCCGGCTCCGGCCACCACCTGGCCGCCGGCAGCCTGCCCGGCGTGCTGTCCACCGCCACCTTCGGCGGGAAGATCGAGGAGTCCCTGGCGGCGCTGCGGGCGCACATGCCCGAAGGGCCCCTGATGTGCTCGGAGTTCTGGATCGGCTGGTTCGACCACTGGGGCGAGGAGCACCACGTCCGGGACGCCGAGAGCGCCGCCGCCGACCTCGACAGGCTGCTGGCCGCCGGCGCCTCGGTCAACATCTACATGTTCCACGGCGGCACCAACTTCGGCTTCACCAACGGCGCCAACCACGACCAGTGCTACGCCCCGATCGTCACCTCCTACGACTACGACGCCGCCCTCACCGAGTCCGGCGACCCCGGCCCCAAGTACCACGCCTTCCGCGAGGTCATCGCCCGCCACGCGCCGGTCCCCGAGGAGCCGGCCCCGGCGCCCGCCCCCAAACTCACGGGGATCACCGTGGAGTTGGACCACCGGGCCCTCCTGCTGCCGTACGCGACCGGCCTCGCCGCCGCCGCGGAGCGCACCGAGCAGCCGCCGACGATGGAGGAGCTGGGGCAGCGCTCCGGCTACGCCCTCTACCGCACCACCCTCCCCGAGGCGGGGGACGGCCTGCTGCACTTCGACGGCGGCGTCGGCGACCGCGCCCAGGTCTTCGTGGACGGCGCCCCCGTCGGCGTACTGGAACGTGAACGGCACGACGAGACCCTGCCGTTGCGCGTCCCGCGCGCCGGCGCCACCCTCGACGTGCTGGTCGAGAACATGGGCGGCGTCAACTACGGCCCCCGCATCGGCGCCGCCAAGGGCCTGCTCGGCCCGGTCACCTTCAACGGCACCGCCCTGCACGGCTGGGACACCCACCGGCTCCCGCTGGCCGACCTGTCCGCGGTCCCGTTCGCCCCGGCCGAGGCGGCCCCGGTCACCGTCCCCGCCTTCCACCGCGGCACCTTCGAGATCGACACCCCCGCCGACACCTTCCTCTCGCTGCCCGGCTGGACCAAGGGCCAGGCGTGGATCAACGGCTTCCACCTCGGCCGCTACTGGAACCGTGGCCCCCAGCGCACCCTGTACGTCCCGGGCCCCGTCCTGCGCCCCGGCGCCAACGACCTGGTCCTGCTGGAGCTCAACGCGACGACCAGTTCCCGCGCCGAGTTCACCGACGTCCCCGACCTGGGTCCGGTGAAGCCCTGATGGAGCGGCCGCTCCGCGTGCGCCTGCCACGGCTCGCCGACCCGCCGCTGCGCGGGCACCTGCCCTTCGCCGACGCGCCGGGCGTGCCCGACGCCGTCGAGGTCACCAGCCGCTGGCTGACGCGGGGCGGCCGCCCCTGGTTCCCCGTCTCCGGGGAGTTCCACTTCTCCCGCTGTCCGGCGGGGGAGTGGGAGGAGGAGCTGCTCAAGATGAAGGCGGGCGGGGTCACGGCCGTCGCCGCCTACGTCATCTGGATCCACCACGAGGAGACCGAGGGCCACGTCCGTTTCGACGGCGACCGCGACCTGCGGCGCTTCGCGGAACTCTGCGCCCGCCACGGCCTGGACCTGATCCCCCGCATCGGCCCCTGGGTGCACGCCGAGGTCCGGAACGGCGGTCTGCCGGACTGGGTGCTCGCCCGCACCGACGCCCCCCGCACCGACGACCCGGCCTACCTCGGCCCGGTACGCGCCTGGTACGCGGCGATCGCCGGACAGTTGCGCGGCCTGGACCGCGCGCACGGCGGCCCGGTCGTCGCGATCCAGATCGAGAACGAGCTGTACGACCAGCCGGGCCATCTGCTCACGCTGAAGCGGACGGCCCAGGCGGCGGGCCTGTCGGCCCCCCTGTGGACGTCGACGGCCTGGGGCGGGGTGCGGCTGCCGCCCGACGAACTCCTGCCCCTGTACGGCGGTTACCCCGAGACCTTCTGGACCGAGGCGGACGGCGGCTGGCCCGACACCTGCCGCACGCACTTCTTCTTCACCCACGAGCGCGACGACGAGGGCATCGGCGCGGACCTCCGCCCGACGCGCGAACACGGCCGTGAGGGTGCGCAACAGGCGGGCCGGTTCCCCTGGGCCACCTGCGAGCTGGGCGGCGGCATGGCGGTGGCCTACCACCGCCGGCCGCGCGTCGACGCCGCCGACGTCGGCGCCCTCGCCCTCACCAAGCTCGGCTCCGGCTCGGTCTGGCAGGGCTACTACATGTTCCACGGCGGCACCAACCCGCCGGGCGAGCGCACCACCCTCCAGGAGTCCCACGCCACCGGCTACCCCAACGACCTCCCGGTTCTCACCTACGACTTCCAGGCCCCCCTCGGCGAGTACGGCCAGTACCGCGCGTCCTACGACGAACTCCGCCTCCAGCACCTGCTGCTGGCCGACTTCGGCCCGCTTCTCGCCCCGATGGCCTCCGTCCTGCCCGAGCGGCGGCCGACGGGCCAGGACGACCGGGAGACCCTGCGCTGGGCGGTCCGCGGCGACGACCGGTCCGGCTTCCTCTTCGTCAACAACCACCAGCCGCACGAGCCGTTGCCGGACCACCCGGGGACGACGTTCACGGTGGACTTCCCGGACGGGCCCGGCGGGGGGCTGTCCCTGCCGAGCGAACCGGTCACGATCCCCCAAGGGGCATATTTCTGCTGGCCGTTGCGGCTGGACATCGCCGGACTGCGGCTGGAGTGGGCCACCGCGCAGCCCGTCTGCACGGTCGACGACGGCCGCGGCCGCACGGTCCTGGTCCTGGCCGCGACCGACGGCATCGCCCCCGAACTCGCCCTGGACGTCCGTACGGTGACGACGCTCTCCGTACCTTCGGGCGAGGTCACCACCGTCGGCGACCGTGTCCTGGTGACCGGAGTGCGGCCGGGCACGGACGCGCTGGTCGAGGTCGACACCGCCGACGGCGGCCGGGCCGGCCTCCTGGTCCTGGACGCGGCCACGGCCCGCACCGTGTACCGGGGCTGGGCCTGGGGCGCCGAACGGCTCGTCCTGTGCGGGTCCGGCGGCGGGGTCGTCTTCGACGCCCCCGCGGACGAGGTACGCCTCCACGGCCCGGCCCCGGAACCGTCGTTCGCCGTCCTGCCCGCCCCCGAGCGGCCCCCGGTGGTGCCCGGGGCGGTGGTGAAGGAGGCGGCCGACGGCGTCTTCGTCCGCTACACCGTGGTGCCGGACGAGGACGGGCGCCCCGCCGCGCCCGGCGCGCCGCCCCTCACGCTGATCCGGCCCCCGGGCGAGGCGCCCCCGGTCACGACGGGTGTGCTGGGGCGGGCCAGTGCGCCGGCCGACGAGTACTTCGACACGGTGGCCGCCGAGTACGCCGTCGACGTACCGGACGACGTGCCGCCCGGCACCCTGCTCCGTCTCCACTGGACCGGCGACGTGGCCCGCGCGTACGTGGGCGGCCGTCTCGTCGCCGACCAGTTCTATTCGGGCCAGGTCTGGGAGATCGGCCTGGACCGGCTGCCCTCCGGGCGCCTGAACCTGAGGGTGCTCCCGTTGCCCGCGGGGGCGCCGGTGCACGTGCCGGGCCGGCCGGGCGACCGCGCCGTCCCGGCGACGATCACCCGAGCGGAGTACATCCCCCACCGGACATGGCCCCTCCGCCCCGGCTGACCTCGTGGGGCGCGTTGTCGGGTGCGGGCCCGGTGGGGCTTCTCGCGCAGTTCCCCGCGCCCCTAAAAGCATCAGGCCCCGGCGGGCCTGAAAGCCCAGACCGTCCGCAGGGCCTGAAAGCCCAGACGGCCCGCGGGTCTGGAAGGTGGCCGGTGTCGGGTCTGAAAAGCAGGGGGCGCAGCCCCCGCCTTTCAGGGGCGCGGGGAACTGCGCGACCAGCCCCCACCGGGCGGACGTCTGGGGGTCGAAGGGGCGCAGCCCCTTGAGGATGGGACGGGTAGGGGCGGCGGGGGCGAGAATCCCCCGCCCCACCACCCCGCCCCTATCCTGTGCCCCACACCCCACACCGAACCACCCCACACCGGACCAGCCACCGGACCCAGCCACCGGACCACCCCAGCCCCCTCACAGACAGGAAGACAGCCGCATGCCCCCCAGCACCACGGACGGCACCGCGGCCGAGCCTCCCCCCGCCCCCAAACCCACCCGCACCCGCAGCCGCCGCAACTTCGCCGGCGCCCGCCCGGTGATGGACGACGTCGCCCGCCTCGCCGGAGTCTCCAAGCAGACCGTCTCCCGCGTCCTCAACGACCACCCGGCCGTCCGCACGGAGACCAGACAGGCCGTGCTGGAAGCCATGCGCACCCTCGGCTACCGCCCCAGCCGCAGCGCCCGCTCCCTGGCCAGCGGCCGCACCCGCATGCTCGGCGTGATCTCCTTCGACGCCGCCCGCTACGGCCCCGCCTCCACCCTGACCGCGATCAACACGGCCGCCCAGAAGGCCGGTTACCTCGTCAGCTCCATCGCCCTCGACACGGCGGACCGGAACACCGTCGTCGAGGCGGTCGACCGGCTGTCGGCCGAGGGCGCGGACGGCATCATCGCCATCGCCCCCCAGCGCCCGGTCGCCACCGCGCTCGCGCGAGCCCGCCCGGACACCCCGCTGGTGATGCTGGACAACGGCCTCGGCGACGGCACCCCGGTGGTCTCCTCGGACTTCACCGCGGGCGCCCGGCTGGCGACCGGACATCTGCTGGACCTCGGCCACCCCACCGTCCGGCACATCGCGGGCCCCACCGGCTGGACCTCCGCCGACCGGCGCGCGGCGAGCTGGCGCGAGACCCTGACGAGGGCCGGGGCGCGCGTCCACGAGCCGCTGGTCGGCGACTGGAGCGCCGACTCCGGCTACGAGCTGGGCCGCCGGCTGGCGGGAGACCGGGACGTCACCGCCGTCTTCGTCTCCAACGACCAGATGGCGCTCGGCCTCCTGCGCGCCCTGCACGAGGCGGGACGCCGGGTCCCGCAGGACGTGAGCGTCGTCGGCTACGACGACATCCCGGAGGCGGCGCATCTGCTGCCGCCGCTGACGACGATCCGTACGGACTACTCGTCGATCGGCACGATGGCGCTGCGGCTGCTGCTGCGGCAACTGGACGGCCCGGAGCCGACGGCGGACGAGCCGGAGCGGGACCCCGTCGTCCCCGTCGAGCTGATCGTCCGCGACAGTACGGCGGCGGTCTCTCCCTAGCGCGGACCCGGGAGTGACGAGACCCCCGGTCCGGCGCAGCGCGCCGGGCCGGGGGCGGGACGTGCGGGGCTCAGGGCTTGCGTGCGATCGCCCCGTACATCGCGATGTCCTCGTCGCGGATGTCCTTCTCGCCGGTGCCGTCCGGGTGCCACTTGTGCACCTGGACGATCCCGGGCTCGACGAGTTCGAGGCCGTCGAAGAACTCGTGGGCCTCGTCGATCGTGCGCAGCCGCATCGGCATGTCGCGGGCGGCGTACTCGCGGGCGACGCGGCCCACCTCCTCGGGGGCGAACTCGGCGGTGCCGATGGTCATCGCCAGGTAGCTGCCCGAGGGGAGCGGTTCGAGGAGCCGGCGGACGATGCCGACCGCGTCGTCCTCGTCCAGGACGAAGTGGACGATCGCGATCACGGTGAGCGCGACCGGCTTGCTCAGGTCGAGGGTCTCCGCGAACTCGGCCGAGCCGAGCACGGTCTCCGGGTCCTGGAAGTCGGCCTCGATGTAGGCGGTCCTGCCCTCGGGAGTGCTGGCCAGTAATCCCTGGGAGAGGGTGAGGACGATCGGGTCGTTGTCCACGTAGACGACCCGGGACTCGGGGGCCACGGACTGGGCGATCTCGTGGAGGTTGGGCGAGGTGGGGATGCCGGTTCCGATGTCGAGGAACTGGCGCATGCCCGCCTTCTCGGCGAGCCAGCGCACCGCGCGGTTCATCCAGTCGCGGTTGGCGCGCATGTGGACCGGCAGGGCCGGCCACTCGTGCGCCATCGCGTCACCGGCCTCCTTGTCGGCCGGGTAGTAGTCCTTGCCGCCGAGGATGTAGTCGTAGATACGCGCGGAGTGCGCGTGCTCGGTGTCGATCCGGTCGGCCGGCCATCCGTTGTCGGGCAAAGCCGTCCCTCCCATCAGGTCGTGTCATGCATGTGTACGGTCGGGCGGTGCCGGGGGTTCGGCAGACGGGGAACCCCCGGCGAAACAGGTGGTGCGTCAACGAGGCGTGGCAGCAAGCAGGTCAGAGCAGGAAGTCGGCCTCGCCCGCCTTCACACCGGCCAGAAAACTGGTCATCTCATGAGGGGTGAACAGCAGCGCCGGCCCGTCCGGGTCGGTCGACTGGCGGACGGCGACCCGGCCGTCGGCGAGCTTCTTCACCTCCACGCAGGCACCGCCGGCGTCGTCGCTCCAGGGCCGGTGCCAGTCCTGCCTGCCGAGTTCGCGGGCGGGCATGCCGTTGCGGACGTCGTCGTGTACTCCGTCGGGTATGGGGTGGTGCACGTCAGAGCTCCTTGCGTAGCGCACCGAGGAGGGCCTCGGTCTTTCGGGCGGGCGCCGACTGCGCGCCCAGCCGGTCCAGGGCCTCGCGGTAGACGACGACGTCGTCGCCCTTGTCGAGGTAGACGGCGCCCACCAGACCATTGAGGTAGACGATGTCCGGCAACTCCGGTGCCCTGAACCGGAACAGGTGGAACGCACCGGCCCGCATCGCCGGATGCGGACCGTTGTGGAACGGCATGAGCTGGACCGTCACGTGCGGCAACCGGTTCAGCTCGATCAGGTGGTCGATCTGGGCGCGCATCACCTCCGGGCCGCCGACCGGCCAGCGCAGCACGGTCTCGTCCATCACCACCCACAGCCGGGGCGGCTGGGCGCGGGTGAGGAGTTCCTGGCGCCGCATCCGCAGCGCCACCCGTCGCTCGGTGTCCTCGGGGGCCGCGTGCGGATTCCCGGCGCCGAGCAGGGCGCGGGCGTACTCCTCGGTCTGGAGCAGACCGTGCACGAACTGCGCCTCGTAGGCGCGGATCTGGAGCGCCGCCTGTTCCAGGCTGAGGTAGGCGGCGAACCAGTCGGGCAGTACGTCGCGGTAGGTGTGCCACCATCCGCGCTTGTTGGCCTCGCGGACGGACTTGAGGAAGGTCTCGATCTCCTGCTGGTCCCGCACGCCGTAGACCTGGAGGAGTTTCTCCACGTCCGGGAGGCGCAGCCGGGCGACCTTGGCGGCTTCCAGACGGCGGATCGTGGAATGGCTGACACCGATCGCCTCGCCGGCCTGCTCGAACGTGAGTCCGGCGCGCGTGCGCAGTTCCTCCAGCTGTCTGCCGAGGATCATGCGCAGGACGGAGGGCGCCCCGCCCCACTCGGTTTCCGCGGTCACGCCCACCACCCCCTCACGCCGAGCACTGAGGTCATGTCGAACTGCCTTACGGCTCTTGCGCATTTTCGTTCAAGGCTTGCGCGTTGTTGTGCGAGTCGCTTCGAGTGCGCAGTCTGACACGATCTTGGCTCGATCGGCGACGACATGCGCCCCGCAAAATGCAAATTTCAACTTGCTGGTTGCGAGGTGTTGTTCGCGGATGCCACAGTGGGCATACCGTCACGGCTTCGGCGAACACCGGAGCTGCGCGGCCAGGTTGGGGGAGATGTGGCCGCAACTCAGCGCTGTCCGCCATGAGTTGCCACAGCTCGCGGCGTACGGCGAGACGGCCGTGGCACCGGTGCCCCTCCGGTGCGAAGGGCCAACGAAAGGCTTACGGCGATGGCTTCGCCCACTCTCCCCCCCTCCACGGACCGGTTATTCCCGACCATGTACCCACCCCTTGGAACAGAGACCTACGAACCGCACCGAGCGGGCGTTTTCGGACTGCCCGCGGTGCCCGCGTCGGCGGGCGAGGCGCGCAGAACCGTGCGCGAGCTGCTCGGTGAGTGGGAGGTGCCCGCGGAGACGGCCGAGGACGTCCTCCTGATCACGTCCGAGCTGGTCACCAACGCCCTGACCCACACGGACAGCGAGTGGATCGTGTGCCGCCTGCAGTTCACCGGCCGTCGGCTCCGTATCGAGGTCGAGGACCAGAGCGGCGGTCCCACACAGCCGGCCCGGCGTCGACCGGGCCCCGACGACCAGAACGGGCGTGGGCTCATGCTGGTCGGCATGCTCAGCAGCGACTGGGGGGTGCGCGACACCCCACAACGGTCCGGTCGTGTCGTCTGGGCAGAACTGCCGTCGGAGGGCCGGGAAACCCCCGAGCCCGCCCCTCCGACGGCTCCGCACGAGAACGAGGCCCTTCCGATGAGCGATCCCTCCTGGACCTAGCAGGCCCTGCTCCCACCCCCCCCGCGCCGGGCTGACGGCCCACCTCCCGCCGGGCCCACGGCCCACCCCCCGCCGGGCCCACGGCCCGGCCCCCCGCGGGCCGGTGCGGGTGACCGGAATCCCGCTCCGGTCACCCACCGGCCCGCCCGGACGTACGCTGCCTCCACAGTCGAACCCCTCGCCTCTGGAGGCCCGTTGCACACCGAGTCCGAGATCGATGTCCTCGTGCTGGGCGGGGCCGGCGTCGACACCATCGTCTACGTCCCCGAGCTGCCCCTTCCGTTCGCCGACAGCCATCTGGTGCCGGCCATCGAGACCCGGGCCGGGCAGACCGGCGACTTCCTGGCGGTGGCCGCGCACGGCCTCGGCCTGCGCACCCACCACCTGGACCTCCTCGGCGACGACCACGAGGGCGACCTGGTCCGCGCCCTGCACCGGGACCGGGGCGTGCCGCTCACCGAGGGCCCCCTGCCCGGCGGCACCCGGCGCGCGGTGAACCTGGTCGGCCCGGACGGCCGCCGCTGTTCCCTGTACGACGGCAGCCGCAGCCAGGAGGTGGACGAACTGCCCCCGGACGCCGTCCGGGCGCTGGCCGGCGTCAGCCGGCACGTCCACGTCTCCATCAGCCGGCCGTGCGCGGCCTCCCTGCCCCTGCTGCACGAGCTGGGCGTGCCCGTCTCGACCGACCTGCACGACTGGGACGGCTCCGACCCGTACCACGAGGCGTACGCCCACGCGGCCGACCTGGTCTTCCTGTCCGCCGCCCGGCTCGCGGACCCGGAGCGCACCATGCGCCGGATCATCGAGCGGGGCCGTGCGCGGACGGTCGTCGCCACGGACGGGGCGCGGGGCGCGTACCACCTGGTCGACGGCGAACTGAGCCACGTCCCGCCGGTGACCCCGCCGTCACCGGTCGTGGACTCCAACGGCGCCGGGGACGCCTTCGCGGCGGGCTACCTCTTCGGCCGGCTCACCGGCGAACCGCCGCACCGCTGCGCCCTCTACGGGGCGATCGCGGGCGCCCACGCCTGCACCGTCCCCTCGACCCGCACCGACTCCGTCAGCCGTGCCGAGCTCCTCGCCCGGGCCGGGGAACCGGCCCGCTGAGCCCGGGCCCGGCCCTCCGGCCGGTCCCGCGGGGCCGGTTCGCTCAGCCCGGCCGGAGGCCCGCCGCGACCAGCCGGGCCTCCATCTTCCGGCGGGCCGCGCCGAGCACGGCCAGCAGCAGTTCCCTGCCGGACTGGCGCTGGCGCACGTCGCACAGGAGGACCGGGACGGTGGGCGCCAGGTCGAGGGCCTGGCGGACCTGCTCGGTGTCGGCCTCACGGCGGCCGTCGAAGCAGTTGACGCCGACCGCGAAGGGGATGGCGCGCGACTCGAAGAAGTCGACCGCGGCGAAGCAGGCGTCGAGCCGCCGGGTGTCGGCGAGGACCACGGCCCCGAGGGCGCCGCTGCACAGGTCGTCCCACATGAACCAGAAGCGGTCCTGGCCGGGCGTCCCGAAGAGGTAGAGCACCAGTTCGGGGGAGACGGTGATGCGGCCGAAGTCCAGGGCGACGGTGGTCGACACCTTCCGCTCGACACCCCGGAGGTCGTCCACCCGACGGCCCGCCGCGCTGATGTGCTCCTCGGTC
Organism: Streptomyces sp. VNUA24; assembly: GCF_029167005.1. Lineage (NCBI taxonomy): Bacteria > Bacillati > Actinomycetota > Actinomycetes > Kitasatosporales > Streptomycetaceae > Streptomyces > Streptomyces sp. VNUA24. The sequence goes on along the minus strand of NZ_CP119143.1, from coordinate 3,233,630 downwards.
GCCAGCGGGGTCACCTCGCTGACCGCGCCGACCAGGGTGGTCTTGCCGACACCGAAGCCACCCGCGATGAGGATCTTCAGGGCGGTGGGTACGACGGTCTCGGAGCTGACGGACACCATCCATCACCCTTTCGACGAGTTCCGGGCCCGGCCGCCGCGGCGGCTCACGCGTCCTGCACGTAGTCGGACGGCGTCTCCGCACGGGGCGCGGCGCTCAAGTACTTGCCGACCTGCTTGACCAGGGTGCCCATCTCGAACGCCATCATCCCGACGTCCACCTCCTCCGAGGCGATCGCGGCCAGCCGAGCGCCCCGGCCCGCGGCGGTGACGAAGAGGAACGCCCGCTCCATCTGGATGACCGTCTGCTGGACCTCGCCGCCGTGGAAGTGGCGGGCCACACCCCGGGCGAGGCTGTGCATGCCCGAGCCGACCGCGGACAGGTGTTCGGCGTCGTCGAACCGGATGTCCCTGGACTTGCCGATGAGGAGGCCGTCCCCGGACAGCACGATGGCGCAGCGGATCTCGGGTATGCGTTCCACGAGCCCGTCCAGCAGCCAGTCCAGTTGGGGACCGGTTCGTTCCTGCTCTGTCATGTCGTGCGTGTTCCTCACGGTCGGTCGGCGCCGGGGTGGGCGCCGGTTCGTCGGGGCGCCGGGGGGAGCGCCCGTCAGGCGGCGTCGGGGCCGGGCCGTGGTGCCGGCCGGCCGTCGGCGCCGTCGGTGTCGTCCGGTCCGGCGAGCCGGGCGCGGTCCGAGCCGCGCCGGATCGCCGCCATGGCGCGGGCCAGGGACTCCGGGGAGAGGGTGTCGTCCGTGTCGTCGTGCGTTCCGGGGGCCCCGGCCGCGTCCTCGGCGGTGGCGGGCGCGGCGGAGGTGCCGCGGGGCCGGCGGGGCAGGCCCTGGAGGCGGTGCGGGCCGACGGCCTCGGTGCGGGGCGTGTCACCGCTCATCGGGGCCGCCGTGTCGCGGTCGTGTCGCGCGTGGCGCCGATGCGGGGGAGGGTGCCTGGCATCTGCTTCCTCGTACGACAGCGAACGTCCGATGACGGTGGGGGCGCCGCCCGGCAGCCCTGTGCTCCGGCGGGACACACGGCGGCGGGTATCAGCGGGCGGACGGAACGGTATCAGGACACGAGCCCCGTCGTCAGCAATCTCCGGACCGCAACTTGGCGTCGGGGGCCGTCACTTGACGGTCCGTACGGAGAGTGCCCTGGCGGGTCCGGGGCCGTTCGGCGGAACCGTCACCTCCGTCGACGGCGGTGAATGGATACTTGTCGACACGTCAGGGTCTCCGAATCGCCACGGTCCAGCCACATTCGTCGCTTGCTGAGGTGGCTTGAAATATGTGTAACCTTGATCAAACCTGCCCGGACGACGTGTCAGTTTGGTATTTGGGGGTGCACAGCGCCGAGGGAAGCCCTGTCCGGGCGGGGGTGCCTGGTGGTCCGGCCGATGTCTGCCCGAAGTCGGGTCGGGGTGGCCGGGCAAGTTCGGCTTGGAAAGTATCAAAATGTGGACAACCCCCCTTTCCTTTCTCACATTTACGTTCAGATTTCAACTGTCAATGTTTCGGCCAAACCCTCTTAACGATCTTGGCGTTAGAGGTTGATTTGTAGACCATGTTGCAGGTCGGCCCGTCTCCCGAACGGAACCACGGCTGACGCACCGCCACCGCGTCTCCCCCGGGCGCGGGGTAACGCTCAGAAGGGCTCGGCGTGGAACACGTCTTCACCACCCAGGAACACGAGGATCTACGGCAGCGCGTACGCGAGTTCGCCGAGCACGTGGTGCGGCCGCTGATACCCGAGATGGAGGCCTCCCGCACCGCACTGGTGGGGCTCTCCCGGCAGATCGCCCGACAGGGCTGGATCGGCGCCACGATCGACCCGGTCCACGGCGGGATGGGCGCGGGCCACCTCGCCAAGACGGTCATCATCGAGGAACTGTCCCGCGTCAGCGGCGCGATGGGGGCCATGGTCCAGGCGTCCCAGCTGGGAGTCGCCAAGATCGTCCACTTCGGCGACGACGACCAGAAGAGCCACTGGCTGCCGAAGATCGCCGCGGGAGAGGTGCTGCCGACCATCGCGGTCACCGAGCCGGGGTCGGGGGGCCATGTGGCCGGCATGGAGAGCAGCGCGGTCCGGGACGGCGACGACTACCTCCTCAACGGCCGCAAGATCTTCGTCGGCAACAGCCATGTGGGCGATGTGCACGGCGTCGTGGTCCGTACCGGTCCGGGCTCCGGCGGCATGACGGCCTTCCTGGTCGAGTCCGACCGGCCCGGCTTCTCCCTCGCGGAGCAGGTGCCCTCCATGGGGCTGCACGGCTTCAGCTTCGGGGAACTGGTCTTCGACAATTGCCGGGTTCCCGCCGCCAACCGGCTCGGCGAGGAGGGCGAGGGACTGGCCGTCGCCTACTCCTCGTCCGTCCTCTACGGCCGCCTCAACCTGACGGCGGTGTCGCTCGGCATCCACCAGGCGGTGTTCGAGGAGACCGCGCGGTACTGCGCCGAGACCGAGCGCTACGGAAAGCCGCTGGGCCATCTGCCCAACATCAAGATCGAGCTGGGGCGGATGCTGCAACGTCTCACGCTCGCGCGGCAGAGCGCCTACCTCGCCGCGCATCTGCTGGACCAGGGGCGGCCCTGCGACATCGAGCTGATGTCCGCGAAGCTCTTCAACGTCGAGTCGTCCATCGAGTCCGCCCAGGCGGCCGTCAAGATCCACGCGGCCTGCGGCCTGTTCACCGACCGCCCGGTGGAGCGCTACCTGCGCGACGCCTTCCACATCTACGCCCCCGCCGGCACCTCGGAGATCCAGGGCCTGCGGCTCGGCGAGTTCGCACTCGGCGAGAACAAGGGCCAGTGGTCCGAACGCCTCGCCGACCTGGTCCGCACGTCCCGGCCCGAGGCACGGGAGCCGGAACCGGTCCCGGTCGGCGAACTGGTCTGACCACGGCGGCCGGGCGCACCCGAGGGCCCACGGGGGAGCCCTCGCACGTCACGGCCGGGCGGCGGTGCCGGGAGGGTCGGGCACAGCCCCGCGCGGCGGATCGGCCGTCGGCGCCCGGCCGCGGGCGTGGCCGCGTCCCGGAACGCGGAGAAACCGCGGACACGGTGTCGTGTCCGCGGTCTTCGTGTGCGTGGGGGGTGGGCGCTCGCCGGTCCGGTTGTTCTCGACCCGGGGACCGGCGGCCTCCGGCCGGGCTCAGCGGCCCGAGGCGATCGCGTGGATCTGGTCGGACATCTCCTGGGCCATGTGCTTGATGATCTCCAGCCGCTGCCGGCCCCAGGTGCGGGAGTCGGTGTCGACGACGCAGATCGTGCCGAGGTTCATCCCCGCCAGCGTGTCGACCAGCGGCGCGCCCATGTAGGAGCGGATGCCGATCTCGTCCACGACCGGGTTGCCCGCGAACCGCGGGTAGTCGCAGACGTCGTCGAGCACCAGCGCCGCGGTCCGCTTGACGGTGTGCGGGCAGAAGCCGTGGTCCAGGCGCATCTCCCGGCTCATCGAGCTCTCGCTCACCAGCCCCTGCGCGATGTTCACCGGCCCGGCGTCCGGGGTGTAGAGCCCGGCGAAGAACTGGCGCTTGTCGTCCACGAAGTTGACCATCGCGTACGGCGCGTCCAGCTCCAGCGCCAGTCGGCGCGCGAACGCGTCGAACTCGGCCCGGGGGATGTTGGCGAGCCCCAGCTGGGCGAGCCGGGCGGCGCGCTGCGGGCCGCCCGGATCCTCGGGGGTGAGGAGCAGGCGGTCGAGCGGAGGCTCATAGGAGGAATAGGGGCTGTTCATCGGAACTCCGTTCGCGGTAGGCCGAGTTGGAGAAGTATCAACGGAGCACGGGTGGCTCGTACGTCGCCACACCGGGGGTCATGCCGAGCAGGTGCTGCACGAGTTCGACGAGCACACCCGTGCCGGAGCTGCAGTGCCGGGCGTCGCAGAACACGATCGGCGCGTTGGACTTCAGGCCGATGGCGTCGCGCACCTCCTCGACGGAGTACTGGTACGCCCCGTCGAACTCGTTCACGCCCACCACGAACGGGATCCCGCGCACCTCGAAGAAGTCCACCGCGGGGAAGCACGCGTCGAGCCGGCGGGTGTCGGCGAGCACCACCGCGCCCAGCGCCCCGTCGGACAGCTCGTCCCACATGAACCAGAACCGTTCCTGCCCGGGGGTGCCGAACAGGTACAGGACGTGCTCCGAGTCGAGGGTGATCCGGCCGAAGTCCATGGCCACGGTGGTGGTGGACTTCTCCTCCACCCCGTCCAGACTGTCGGTGCGGACACTGGCCGTGGTGATGACCTCCTCGGTGCTCAGCGGAGCGATCTCGCTGACCGCCCCCACGAAGGTCGTCTTGCCCACCCCGAACCCTCCCGCCACCAGGATCTTCAGAGCGGTCGGGAAGGGGTCAGAGCCGTGCGCGTAGGCCATTGAGCACCGCCTCCAAAACATTTCGGTTGGCGGCGGAGGCCGCCTCGACCGCACGGGGCGCCCGTGCGGTGAGCGCCTCGTGCTGCACCAGGTCGGACAACAGGACTTTGGTGACGGCGATCGGGAGGTTCATCCGCGCGGCCACCTCGACCACCGGCACCGGCCTGAGGCACAGGCCGAGCACCAGGTCGTGGTCGGGGCCGAGGTCGGCGGCCGGCCGGACTCCGGTCGCCATCACCAGGGTGAGCAGGTCGAACGACGTCGAGGGTCGAGTGCGCCCGTTGCTGACGGTGAAGGGCCGGACTAACCGTCCGGCCTCCTCGTCCAGGAACAGCTCGTCCGTCATCACGTCACATCCCCGCGCCGGACGGCGCGTTGGGTCGACGGGCCGGAGTGGCGAGGAACGGCTGCACGGCGCGGATCAGCATGCCCATCTCGTAGCCGAGCGTCTCGGTGTGCGTCGTCGCGTCCGCGGTGACCGCCAGCACGGCGCCGTGGCCCGCCGAGGCCACGATGAGGATGCCGTTGTGCAGTTCCACGATGACCTGCCGGACGGTGCCGCCGTTGCCCAGCACCCTGTCGTGGCCGAAGGAACGGCCCAGGGAGTTGAGTCCGGAGGCTATCGCCGCCAGCCGGTCGGCGTCGTCGGTGCTCAGATCCACATGTGCCTTGCTCAAGCCGTCGGACGACAGCAACAGGACCTGCCGGGTGCCGGGGACGGTCTTCTTGAGGTTGTCCAGCAGCCAGTCGATGTTCTGTCCGGTGGGGTGGCTATCGCTCACCATGGTGGGGTTCTTCTCCTTGCGGTCGGGGCGGGGCCCAGCGCGCGTCGTCGACGGGGATCGCGTCGGAGGTCGCGCCGGCGAGACCGAAGCCTCGGTTGATACCGGCCAGGAGGCCGGGACTGAAGGTGAGGTCCTGCTCGTGGGGCTCGGGGCGTGCGGGAGGTCCCTGGCGCAGCTCGGGCGCCAGGTGCTCCATCGCACGGCGCTTGGGCAGGACGGGCCTGGCGGACCCGCCCGACGCCGGACCCTCGTAGCCGGACGAAGGCCGGTACTCGGACCGTGCGCCGGAGACGGGCTGCGACCGCTCGTTCCGGGCCGCCGCCGGCCGGGGGGCGGCCGACCGCTGCGGCACACCGGCCGGGGGACCGGCGTGGGAGTGCGCCGGGGCACCCCCGTGCGACGGTACGGCGCCGGGTGGCGGCGCGGGGGACCTGGCCTCCCAGGCGGGCGCGGGCTCCTGCATCGGGTGGGACGCGGCGGGACCGGCCTGCATCGGGTGGGGCGCGGCGTGGTGTGCCTGGACCGGGTGCGGTGCGGCGGGGTGCGCCTGGACCGGTGGCGGGACGGGCGCCTGGACGGGCGCCTGGATGGGGGTGTGCCCCTCCTCGTCGCCCAGCAGCCCCTGCGGGAGCACCAGGACGGCCTGGACACCGCCGTAGATGTTGCCCTGCAGCTGGACCGCGATGCCGTGCCTGCGGGCCAGCGACGAGACCACGAACAGTCCGATCCGGCCGTCGGCGAGCAGCTTGGCGACGTCGATGCGGGCCGGGTCCGCGAGCAGCGTGTTGATGCGGTCCTGGTCCTCCTGGGGGATGCCGAGGCCGCGGTCCTCGACCTCGATGGCGATGCCGGCGGTCACCCGGCGGGAGCGCAGGAGGATCTGGGTGTCCGGGTGGGAGAACATGGTGGCGTTCTCGACCAGTTCGGCCAGCAGGTGGATGACGTCGGCGACCGCGTGGCCGCGCAGGGTGCCCTCGATGGGCGGCACCAGCTTGACGCGGGAGTACTGCTCGACCTCGGCGATGGAGGACCGCAGCACCTCGGTCAGGGTCACCGGGTTGGTCCACTGGCGACGGGAGATCGCCCCGCCGAGCACCGCGAGGTTCTCGGCGTGCCTGCGTATTCGGGTCGCCAGGTGGTCGATGCCGAAGATGCGCCGGAGCAGGTCCGGGTCCTCGACCTGGTTCTCCAGGTCGTCCAGTTCACGGATGGTGCGGTGGACCAGCGACTGCAGCCGGCGGGCGAGGTTGACGAACACCTCGACCTTGTCGCTGTTGTCGTCGGAGGCGGCCTGGAAGTGGCTCGCCGCCCAGACGAGGGCCTCCCGCGCCCGGTGCTGGGCCTCCGTGACCTCGTACTCCAGCTTCTGGTACGGGTCCTCGGCGCGCGACGCCTGGTAGGCGAACCCGCGCGAGAGCAGGGGCTCGCCGCGCTTGAGCCGGGTCAGGTCCTCTTCGAGGGCCCAGTTGCCGCTGGTGATGGTCTGCCGCAGCGACTCGGCGCGCTTCGCGTCGGACCGGGCCCGTGACCTGGCCGCCCGCACGGCCCCGGCCAGGCAGCCGCACCCGAGGACCGCGCCGCCCGCCAGCACACCCCAGGTGGCGCCGTCGGCCGTGCCCTCCTGCAGCCGCAGGACCGTGCCGGTGACGGCGGTGGATATTCCGGCCATGACGGCGGCCGGCAGCACGGCGAGGCGGGTCAACCGTGGCTGGACCGAGGAGGAGTTCGCGGAATCCGACGCCCCGGACTTTCCGTGCCGGTGCCGGGACGGGGGAGCCGTCGCATCCGGCCGACCGCGTTCCGGGGTCGCTGCGAAGGGCGGGGGTTCAGGCATCGGAGTCCTCTCGATCAGCCAGTACGCGACAGAGTAGCGAAGAACGTCAACCAGCTGACCAGCGGTCCTGGACGCTCGGGGGAGGTCTGTCACCTGAGATGCCGTCAGTGACGGCACGGGTCTGTGACGCCTTTCTACCGTCAATTCAGGAGGCGGTGCCGCAGCAGTTCTTCACACCTTCGCCACGGTCCCCGGCAGTCTGTGAAAGACGGCCGCCGGGTGGCGGGCCACCTGCGGGTTCCTCGTCCCGCGGGTCCGCCGGGAGCGCGCGCAGCGCACAGTTCACGCCATTCCGTCGCCATGCTGTCTCGTGTCAACTTCTTCTGTGGCATGCGGAATCGGGCGCGGAACGGGTTCTGTCGCACAAGGCGCGCACCGCGTACCCGAGGAACATTCACACCGGACGGCCCGGAAATCCGGCCGGACCGGGGGCCCGGACATGCTTTGAACAAGCTTTATACTTCAATCGATCGGCGGGCCGGTCCGGTGTGACACCCTGGCCGGGAAAGGCCCAGCCGTAGGTTTCTCGCCGAACTCTAAGGATTTCCGCCGCAGTTGGGCTGACGTACGCTCTGACGCATCTCCCGCGGGCTCACGTCGTAGCGTCGACGGAAGGCCGTGCTGAGGGCGCTCGCGGACGAGAACCCGGCCGCGTAGGCGAGATCCGTGATCGTCATGTGCTCGCACTCCGCACACAGCAACCGGTCCCGGACCAGGCGCAGTCGCTCCTCCCGGATCAGCTCCCGGGGTGTGGTCCCGGCCTGCTGCAGGGCCAGCTGGATCTGGCGCAGCGACCAGCCGAGGGCGCGCGCCACCGCCGTACCCGTGAGGTTCGGGTCGGCCACGTGGTCGCGCACATAGCGGCGGACCAGGGCCTCCACCTCGCCCAGCTGTCCCGGGGCGTCGGGGCGGTCGTCGCCGGCGGTGAGCATGCACACCAGCTCCACCACCCGGTCCGAGACGGCGTTGAACTCCGCGTCGGACAGGTGCTCCCGTTCCTCGTGCAGCCCGGTCAGCATCGAGCCGACGATCCGGCCGAGGCCGGCGGTGAGGTCCAGGCCGCTGGCCACCGGCGACCGGGTGCCCAGCCGCCCGTCCACCTCGCGGGCCGGGATCGTGAGGACGAACGCGTCGATGGCGTCGCTCTGGAGGCACTGGAAGGGCGCCGCGAAGGTGACCAGCGCCGCCGTCCCGCGGGTCAGCCGGGCCTCGCCGCCGTCCTGCCGCAGGACGATCTCGCCGCTCATGGGGAGCAGCAGCCGGTAGTCCTCGTCCGGGTCCCGGCGGACCTGACGCATCGTGCGGGTGTACTCGATCTCGTCGGACCGGTACTTCACCAACTGGTACGTGTCGGTGCGCTGGCGGACGGTCTCGCCGCGGAAGTCGTCGGAACGGGCGTACCCGAAGCCCATCCGGGACTGGTACGAGCCGATCCGCTCGGTCCAGAAGTCGGCACGCTCGCGCGGGTCCACCTCCTCGGTGCTCAGCGCCTCGACGCTGTAACTTCCCGCGGGCAACGCCGCTCCTCCCTGGTGCCGGCCCCCGAACGCCTGCCTGTGGTCCTCTACGGATCCCGGCGGGAAAATCTTCAATCTCCGAGTGATCAAAGGTAGTTACCGCCCGGTCGGACCCGAAGGGCACCCTAGCGCGGCGAGCGGTCGCCCCGTCGCGGACCGACGGTGGCCGACTATGCCTCCGGAAGAGTCACCGCTTCCCACGCGTCCCTTGCGTCACTCGTGCGCCCTGTGACAACTTCCCTGCGCGTCCCGGAAAGTACCCGCGCGGCGGCGGCGCTAGCGTCGGGCGCTCCGTCAACTCCCGTCCGCCGTCCCGCATCCGCCGGCCGGCGCCAGGGACTTGAGGACGTAAGGACTCGTACTCCATGACCGAACCGATACCGCAGCCGGTGACCTGGGCGCTCGCGGCCGCCCTCCTCGCCGCCGCCGTGCTCCTGCTGCGCCAGTGGGGGATCGCCAGGCGGCAACGCGCGAGGAACGCCGCCCTGGCCGAGGACGTGCGGGCCCGGGAGGAGGAGCTGCGCCATCTGGTCACGGTCCGTCTGCCGGCCCTCGCCGACCCGGCCGGCCGGACCGTCCCCGCCGTCGGACCGCTCGACGCGCGGCTCGCCGGCACGGAGTTCGGCCAGGGCCTCGACGAGGTGCTGACCCGCTTCACCGGGACCGTCGAGCACGCGCGCACCCGTGCGGACCGGTCGGCCAAGGCCGCCCTCAAGGCGTCCATGCGCGCGATCCAGGCCCTCGCCAACGAGCAGCAGGTCGCCATCTCCGAGATGCAGGACCGGCACGACGACCCCGACGTGCTGCGCGACCTCCTCGAAGTCGACCACACCAACGCCCAGTTCGGCCGGCGTGCCCAGGCCATCGCCGTCCTCTGCGGCTCCTGGCCGGGACGGCAGCGCGCCACCTCCCCGCTCGTGGAGGTCGTCCGGGGCGCCACCTCCCGCATCCGCGACTACCGGCGCGTCCGCGTCCACGGCCAGGCCGGCATCGCCGTGGTGAGCCGCGCCGTGGAACCCGTCGTCCTCGCCGTGGCCGAACTGCTCGACAACGCCGCCCGTCACTCGCAGCCCGGCACCACGGTCGAGGTCGACGTCCAGCACGTCCACAACGGCGCGTGCGTCGTCATCGACGACGCGGGCGTCGGCATGGACGCCCACGCCGTGGCCCGCGCCACCCAGCTGCTCGGCGGCCAGGACGAGGTGGACGTCACCCGCCTCGGCGACCCGCCCCAGTTCGGCTTCGCCGTCATCGGGATGCTCGCCCGGCGCTACGGGTTCACCGTCTCCGTGGACACCCGCTCCCCGTACGGCGGCGTCCGCGCCGTCGCCTTCCTGCCCACCGAGCTGCTCACCCAGCCGGAGCCCGCCGTCCCGGAGCCGGCGGCCGGCCCGGCACCTGCGGTCGCGCCACCCGCGCCCGGGTCGGCCGCCCGGCCCGCCCCCGCCGGGAACGGCACCCCCGCGCCCGCCTCCGAGGACACCCCCGTGGGCACCACCGTGGGCGGGCTGCCCAGACGCCGCCGGCGCACCCCCGGGAACACGCCCGCCCCCGAGCCGCGGGAGGCGCCCGCCGCCGAGGACAAGCCCGGCCGTTCGCCCGAGGACAACGCCCGCATCATGGGCGCCTTCGCCCGCGGCACCCGCTTCGGCCGGGCGGCCGGACGCATCCTCGACGAGGACGAGTACGTCCCCGACACCGCCGCCGGGACCGGGCGGACCACCCCCCACGACGAAGGGACCCCCCACGCATGATCGAGCCCACGAACAACGAGCTGGGCTGGATGCTCGACGACGTGCTGAAGGTGCCGGAGGCCCGCCACGCCATCCTGCTCTCCGCCGACGGCATGCTCCGCGCCCACTCCGCCGACATCGACCGCGACGACGCCGAGCGGCTCGCGGCCGGACTCTCCGGACTGCAGTCGATCAGCCGCAGCACCGCCGAGTTCTGCGGCCCCTCCCCGAGCCCGTGGCGCCAGACCCTGATCGAGTTCGGGCACGGCTACGTCTTCCTCGTCGCGGCCGGCGAGGGCGCCTACCTCGCGGTCTCCACCGGCGACGAGGTCGACATGGAGTCGGTGACGTACCGCATGCACAAGCTCGTCGACCGGCTCGGCAAGGAGCTGTCCAGCCCGGCGAGGCTGGACACGGGAAGCAGGGCATGACAGCCCGCCGCCGGCCCGCGGAACGTCTGGTGCGGTCCTACGTCGTCACCGGCGGCCGTTCCCGTCCGACCCGCAACACCCTCGACCTGGTCACCCTGCTGATCGCCACCGGTGGCCCGCCGCCCGCCGGTCTCACCCCCGAGGCGCGCCGGGTCACCGAGCTGTGCCGCCCCGGCGCCCTCTCCCTCGCCGAGGTCGCCGGCCGGCTCTCGCTGCCCGTCAGCGTGACCAAGGTGCTGGTCGCCGACCTCATGGACAGCGGCCACATCGTCACCCGCGCCCCGGTCCCGGCCGCCCGGCCGTCCGACGCCAGAATCCTCCAGGAGGTCCTCGATGGGCTCCGCGCCCACCTCTGACGACGTCTACCTGCGGCCCACGGTACGGACGGCGGCCAAGCTGCTCGTCGTCGGTCACTTCGCGGTCGGCAAGACCACGTTCGTCGGCACCCTCTCCGAGATCCGGCCGCTGCGCACCGAGGAGGTCCTCACCGAGGCCGGTGCCCTGGTCGACGACCTGGCCGGCACCCGGGACAAGGCCACCACGACGGTCGCCATGGACTTCGGCCGGCTGACCCTCGACGACTCCCTGGTGCTCTACCTGTTCGGCGCGCCCGGACAGCAGCGCTTCACCCGGCTCTGGCGCGACATGACCCGCGGCGCGCTCGGCGCGCTCGTCCTCGCCGACACCCGGCGGCTGTCCCACTCCTTCGACGTGATGGGCGCCCTGGAGGACATCGGGCTGCCGTACGCGGTCGCCGTCAACGACTTCGACGGTGCTCCGGTGCACGGGCTGGACGAGGTGCGCGAGGCGCTCGACCTGCTCGACGAGACCCCGCTGGTGCGCTGCGACGCCCGCGACCCGGACTCCTCCACCCGGGCCCTGATCGCGCTCGTCGAGTACCTGCTCGGCCGCGAGACCGACACCGACACCGACACCGAGGCCGGGACCAAGTCCGGGACCAAGTCCGAGACCGAACCGGAGCCCGCGTGACCGCCCCGCCCCCACCCGGACCGCCTCCCGGCTGCCCGGCCCACCAGCCCATGTACGGACCGGAGTTCGCCGCCGACCCGGCCGCGTTCTACCGGCGGGCGCGCGCGCACGGCCCCACCGCCCCCGTCGAGCTGGCCCCCGGGGTCCGGGCCACCCTGGTCACCTCCTACGACGCCGCGCTGCACGTGCTGCGCGGCACGGAGACCTTCGCCAAGGACGCGCGCCGCTGGAGAGACCTCGGCGACGGCACGGTCCCCCCGGACAGCCCCGTCGTCCCGATGATGATGTACCGGCCCAACGCCCTGTTCTCCGACGGCGAGGAACACCGGCGGCTGCGCGGCGCCATCACCGACAGCCTCGCCCGCGTCGAGCCCCACACCCTGCGCGGCTACGTCGAGCGCAGCGCCGACACCCTCATCGACCGGCTGGCGCCGACCGGCGGCGCGGACCTGCTCGGCGAGTACGCCCAGGTGCTGCCCCTGCTCGTCTTCAACCACCTGTTCGGCTGTCCGGCCGAGCTGGGGGTCAAGCTGGTCGAGGGCATGTCCGCCATCTTCGACGGGGTCGACGCCGAGCGCGCCGACGCGCTGCTCACCGCCACGCTCTTCGAGCTGGTCACGCTGAAGCGCGAGCGGCCCGGGCCGGACGTGACGTCGTGGCTCACCCTGCACCCGGCGAAGCTCACCGACGAGGAGATGATCCACACCCTCGTCGTCCTCATGGGCGCGGGCACCGAACCGCAGCAGAACCTCATCGCCAACGCCCTGCGCCTGCTGCTCTCCGACGACCGCTTCGCCGGTGACCTGTCCGGCGGCAGCCTCCCCGTCGAGGACGCCCTCGACGAGGTGCTGTGGACCGACCCGCCGATGGCCAACTACGCCGTGCACTACCCGAAGCGGGACGTGCTCCACGGTGGCGCGCTGCTGCGGGCCGGTGACCCGGTCGTCGTCTCGCTGGCGGCCGCCAACACCGACCCCGCCCTCGGCACGGACCAGCGCACGGGCAACCGGGCCCATCTGGCCTGGAGCGCCGGTCCGCACAACTGCCCCGCCCGGAGCGAGGCCCGGCTGATCGCCTCGGTGGCGGTCGAGAAGCTCCTCGACCGTCTGCCGGACATCGAACTCGCCGTACCGGCCGAGGCGTTGGAGTGGCGACCCGGCCCCTTCCACCGGGCCCTGGCCGCGCTGCCGGTGACGTTCCCGCCCGCACCGGCCCTCGCCGCCCCCGCCCCCTCGGCCACCCGACCCGCACCGGAGCCGCCCGCCACCCCCGACGCGCGCCCGCGCCCGCCGGAGCCCGCCCGCCCGACGAACGGCTGGACCCGGCTGCTGTCCTGGTGGCGCGGCGAGTAGACGGCGAGGGCAGGACACCGGGCACGGCGGACGCGGTGCGCTCGCCGGAGCCGCGCACGGGGCGTGCGGGTATGACCACCGGCTCACGTCCCCGCGCCTCGAAGGGGCGCGGGGAACCGCGCGAGAAGCCCCACCGGACCGAGCCCGTCCTCCGAAGTGGTGGACGACGCCTGTCCACCGCGCGCCCGTCCACCGCACGGCATGTCGGCCGTGCAGAGCGCCGGGGCACTCCCCGGGCCGGTGGGAGCGGCTCTCCCGCCCGTCGGCGCGAGGCCCGTCCCGCGCCCCGCCGGACGCGAGGCGCGGTGCCCGTCAGCCTCTGCGGACCGGCAGTCGGCGGTGACCGTTGGAGATGAAGGACTCCACGTGACCCAACTCCTCTTCCGTGGCCCCCAGTTCGAGGTCGGGGAAGCGTGCGAAGAGGGCCGGGAGCGCGATGCGTGCCTCCATGCGGCCGAGCGGGGCGCCCAGGCAGTGGTGCACGCCGTGGCCGAAGGCCAGGTGTTCCTTGTCGGCGCGGGTGACGTCGAAGACGTCGGCGTCCTCGCCGTGGCGCCCGGGGTCGCGCCCGGCGGCCGCGTAGGCGGCCAGGATCGGGTCGCCCTGGGCGATCACCACTCCCGCCGGGCCCCCGAACTCGCCCAGGTCGAGGTCCTCCACGGCGTAGCGCAGCGGCAGGTTCGCCACCGGTGCCTCCACCCGCAGCGTCTCCTCGATCACGTCGTCCCAGGTCGCGCGGCCCTCCCGGACATGGGCCAGCTGTCCGGGGTGGGTGAGCAGGGAGTGCACGGCGCGGTCGAGGAGGTTGACCGTGGTCTCGTGCCCGGCGCTGACCACCAGCACCAGGGTGTCGAGGAGTTCCTGCTCGCTGAGCCGGGTGTCGTCCTCGTCGCGGGCGGCGATCAGCCCGCTGGTGAGGTCGTCGCCCGGTGACTCCCGCTTGGCGGCGACGAGTTCGCCCAGCACGCCGTACATCCGCTCGTAGGCGGCCGTCATCTCGCCCGGCTCGGCCGAGGTGTCGAACAGCTTGTCCACCAGCTCCTTGAGCACCAGCCCCTTCTCCTCGGGGAGCCCGAACAGCTCGCTGATCACCTGGATCGGCAGCGGGTAGCAGAACTCCTTCCGCAGATCGACCGTCCCACCGCGCCCGAAGCCCTCCTCGACACGGTCGAGCAGTTCCTCGGTGATCTCCTCGATACGCGGCCGCAGCGCGGCCGTCCGCCGCGCCGTGAGCGCCTTGGACACCAGGATCCGCAGCCGCCTGTGGTCACCGCCGTACGCGGTGAACATGTTCTGCACGGCGACCCAGGTGAACAGGGGCCACTCCGGGGTGATCTCGCCGGCGGCCAGCCTCGGCCAGTGCTGCCGCGCGTCCTTCGACACCCGGGGGTCGGTGAGCAGCCGCTTGAGCAGATCGGGGCTGCTCACCGCCCAGGCCTCGACATCGTGCGGCCCCGGGAGCAGGACCCGGGTCGCCGGGCCCCGTTCGCGGATCCGGGCGGCCTCACCGTGGATGTCACGGCCGGTCGGGTCGATCACCAGGGGGCTGGGGTGGCCCATGACGGGTCCTCCTGCGGTCTAAAGGAGTCCAACAGCGCAACGTGCGAGCCCGGTCACGCTACGGCTCCGCGGCGCCGCCCGGCGAGATCCCGCACCCCGCGCTGCGTACGGCGGCAACTTCCCTGCGCGTGCCCGCAAGTCGGGTGCGGCGCCCCGCTCCTAGGATCGGCCGCACCCCCCATCAAGAGCCGGTGAGTGCCATGACTGTCAGCAGGGTTCCGCGCTGGTTGTGTTCCTACAGCCGCGACGTACGTACCGTGCCGGCCGGCCGCTGGTGGTCCGCCGTGCGGGTGCCGGCGGCCCTCGGCGCCCCGGTGCTGGAGCTGCTCGGCGACGAGACGGGCGCCGTCATCGAGGACGGCTACGGCGGCATCCTGTACTGGCTGGTGCCGCCGGGCGCCGCCGTGGGACGGAAGCCGCCCGGTGTGCAGGTCCTCGGCCGCGGCAGCCATGTGGCCGTCCCGCCGCCGGGCCGTACCTCGGGCCCCGGCCTCTACTGGCGGGTCCCGCTCTCCCACGACAGCTACTGGACGAACGCGGAGCGCCTGCGCGCCGCCCTGGCCGAGGCGGTGGCCACCACCTCCCGGAACGACGGATCCCCGCGCCCCGTCTGAGGGGACGCGGGGATCCGCGCGAACGAAACGATCACGGACGGCCGTGACCGGGTGCGGACGGTCGTGAGCCGCTGCCGCAGGACCGGGAACGGCTGCCGTACGACCGCGAGCGGCCGCTGGGCCGCGCGTGTCCGCGAGCCGTCCGCACCCGGCGGACGGCTGTGGACTAGCCGATGTCCAGGGCGTGCTTCTCGCCCTGCTGGGCCGCCGCCCGCTTGGCCGACCGCTTCTGGCGGGGTTCCTGGTCCGGCAGCCAGCCGAAGGCCATCGTGCTGCCCACGGCTCCCATCAGCAGACCCACCACGAAGCCGCCGATGTTCGACGTGAGCCAGGTGCCCAGGGAGAGCATGATCCCGAGAATGGAGTAGAACAGCCGCTGCGTGGGGTTGAAGAGGATCAGCAACCCGCACACGATCATCAGCGAGGGCAGCAGGTAACCCGCCAGACCCTGCATTCCGATCTTCAGGATGACCGGCAGCGGTGCCTTCATGGTCAGCAGGATCTCGGCGCCGCCCAGCGCTAGCAACACACCACCGGCGAACGGCCGGTTCCCCCTCCACTCCCGGTATCGGCTCACTTCGGGCAGCCCCCGCTCGTGAAGTTCATGTGCAGGTCGGGCAGCTTGAAGACGGCCGCGGTGGCGGCGTAGTTGTGCTGGTACAGGTCGGTGATGGTGACCGAGTCGGCCTGCTGGCCGTAGACACCGGGGGGACCCTGCTGGTCGACCTTGTCGAACGTGCTGGAGTCCCGGCCGATCTCGATGTTGTTGAACGAGGCGTCACCCGAGATGTCGTCCGAGTCGATCGCCAGGTTCTTCACGCTCACCGGCGTGCCCTTGTTGCCGGCCGTGAGGACGAGCTGGATGCCGCCGAGGTCGACGCTCTGGCACAGGTTCGTGAGCTTGCCGTTCTTCACGACCGAGGTCACGACCAGCACCTGGCCGCCGGTGTCACCCTCGTTCGGGCTGTTCTCGATCATGTGGTCGAGCGCGCCGAACTGGGCGAAGCCCTGGCCTTCGAGCTTGTCGGCGGTGACCACGAAGGGCATGCCGGAGATGGCGAACTGGACACCCAGAGCGCCCTGTGCGGTGAGGATCATCAGACCCGCGGCGACCGCCGTGGCCGGCACCGCCATGATGGCGGCACGCTTCAGACGGACCCGCCCGCGTCTTCCGGACGCTTCGGGACCCTCGGGTCTTTCGTTGGTGGACGCCGTGGCGTCCGAGGACGAGGCCATGTGTGCTCCCTGGACTTCCATGTCATTGCAGGTGGGGCTTCGACGGCACGTTGTCCTGGCGCGGACACCGGTAGCGGCGCAAGGCTCGACGCACCTCCCGTGGGTGCAAGGGCTTACTTGCTACGCCGCAGTAGCCATTTGGGAAGTTACCGGTGGTTACTTTCAAGGGTCAAGGCGCTTGTGGCAAAAGGATGTTGGTTGTGCCGCCCCTGTGAAACGTGAACATCTCTCACCTTTGGTTTTACCGTCGAGGGCCCTCGAATTTCGGCCAACCCCGCCGTGATCAAGGGCAGCAACTTGCCTACGACGCCTTGACGTTGACTCTTCCTCAGGTCTACAACTCATCGGGGTTTCCCCCACGGATCCGTGGCGCCGGATCCGACGCGCAGCGCATGCCACCGTCCCGAACTCCCCGTCGCAGGCGAGGAGTGGGTGGTACCACCTGATCGCGCTGCGCGGCCCGACGCAGCACCACCCTTCGCCGCGGTGCCGGGCACGGTCGCCTTCCCCTCCACTGGGCCGTGTCCGGACCCCGGCTGTCGCTGTCGATCCGTCACGTACGGAGAAGGCGTGCCACGGATCGGCAGCGACCGTACGGCGCCCTGCGGCATCGCCGCGTCACCCCCGCGCGAACGGTGCCGTTCTCGCGCCCTCAGTCCAGCCCGCTTCCTGAGGGCTGTCACCCGCACCTCCGAGAGCCGTCACCCGCGGCCTCACTTCATGAGAAGAGGCTCCCCCATGCGTACGCGATCCCTCCTTGCCCTCGCCGCCGGCACCGCCGCCCTGATGGTGTCGGCCATCAGCCCCGCCTCCGCCGCCGACACCGTGCTCACCACCGGCGGCCTCGCCGGTGACGCCGTCGCGGTCGGCGACGTGCTCAACGCCTCGCTCGCGGCCGGCACGACCGGCAAGTTCTACTCCAGCGCGACGGGCACGAGCGGCGTCAACTGTGCCGCGTCGACCTTCACCGCCACGGTCACCGACAACCCGGCCGCGCCGGGCACCGCCACCGAGCGGGTCGACGCCCACACCTTCGGCAACTGCACCAGCAACGTCTTCGGTGTCACCGGCGTCAACAGCGTCACCGTCAACAACCTGCCGTACACCACCGCCGTGACCTCGGACGGCGTCGTCACGGTCACCCCGTCGGCCGGTTCGGTCCTGCAGACCACCGTCGTGCTGCGCACCCTGCTGGGCACCATCAACTGCGTCTACCAGGCCGCCAGCATCACCGGCACCTCCAGCAACGCCGACAACAGCATCAACTTCACCGCCCAGCCGTTCACCAAGACGTCCGGCTCGTCCCTGTGCTTCGCCACCGGCTACTTCACGGCGAAGTACTCGCCCGTCACCGACGCCAACCAGGGCAACGCGACGGTCTTCACCAACTGACCCGACCTGGACGTCGGTTACCGGTCCGGCGGCCGGTAACCGACTCGGCCCGGACGGGCCGGCCGCCCGACCGGCGGCCGGCCCGTCAGGCCGGTCAGTCGTCGACACGAGAGCGGTGCCTGCGTCCGCGGAGGAACAGGACGGCGCCCACGGCCAGGACCAGGGCCGTGGCGCCGCCCGCCACCAGCGGTACGGAGGTGCCGCTCTCGTTCGTCGTGGAGGCGACGGGAGCGCCGGGGTCGGCCGCCGGTGCCCCGGCGCCGCTGTCCGGGGGCGGGGCCTGCGTACTGCCGCTCGGCGCCGCCGAGGCGGGCGCGGGCGTCCCCGGGGCCGGCTTCCCGGCCCCGGCCCCCTCGCGTGCGGCGGGCGTCTTCGCGGAACTCGCCCCGCCCGTACCGGAGTCGGCCCGCTTCGTCTTCGGGAACACCACGTCCGAGCACGAGTAGTAGGTGTCGACCGTGCTCGTGTTCTGCCAGATCGTGTACAGCACATGGCGCCCGGACCGGTCCGCCGGCAGCTTCGCCGAGAACCGGTACGAGCCGTCCCGCAGCGGCGGGTCCGTGACCGAGGCGAACGGCCGCTCGGGCAGATCGGACCAGGACAGCGGTTTCGTGGGGTCGTAGCCCGGCTTCGTCAGGAACAGCTTGAAGGTCCCCGTGTGCGGAATCGTCGACCGATAGGTCAGGTTCAGCGTGCCGCCGGGGGAGAGGCGGGTCGAGGGCCAGTCGGCGCGGGCCAGGTCGAGCCCCTTGTAGGGCGCGAGCCCGCCGCTGCACAGCTGCCCGTCCGGGACGACCTGGCGGTCCCGTCCGTTCACCCCGGCGATCCGCAGGTTGTCCCACGCGGTGAAGGGGCCGCCGTTCGCGGCGACGGCCGCCCTGCACGCCGCCGAGCCCTGCGCCTCGCCTTCGGGCGAGCACGCCGAGACCCGGCTCACCGGATCCGTCGGCGCGCCGTGCGCGCGCGCCGGGGTGGCGGTGCCCGCGGTGAGGAGCAGCGGGGCGACGACGACGGCGGCGGCCGTCGCGACCGCGGCCCGGCGGCCGCCGTCGCCACGGCCGGCGTCGCGGTGGGCGGCGTCGCGGTGGGCGGCGTCGCCGTGGGCGCCGGGCCGGTGGGCACCGGCCGGGTGGGTGCCGGTGCGGCGGGCGGACAGGCGGTACATCCGATACGTCCGATCCAAGGGGGCGGGAGGCTGACGGTCCACCGTGTCGTACGGGACCCGGGGGTGCCGCGTTCAACGCCGCGATCCCGTTCGACCGGCCGGATCCGGCCAGGCGCCGCGGGGCGGAGGTGCCTCGGCAAACCCGGCGAAGCGGCACATCGGGACCCGACTGCACTGCCGCATAGGGGAGTTCCCGGGGGGTCGAGGGTTTTCCCCGTATCCCCATGACCAGCACTTTGCCTACTGTCATCGCACAGCCGAACCATAGGTAACCCCTGGTGGACGGCTCGCGCTTGGCCGGCTTTCTGCGCCATCCCTTTCCGGACCCCCCGCCGCTTCGATGAAGAAGCGTTTCACCGCCCGCTCCTCCCCTGACATGAGCAGGCCACGAAAGGCGAAGCCCTTGCGAACCTCCACCTCTCGCCCCACCGGACGGAAGCTCATATCCGTCGCCGCGGTCTCCGTCGCCCTCGTGGCCGGCATGACCTCCTCCGTCGCCGTCGCCCAGACCCCCTCCGCCAAGGCCGACACCACGCCCGCCGTCGCCGGTGCCACCGAGGCCGCGCCCGGCACCACCGCCGAGCGCCTGATCGTCGGATACAAGTCCGGCGCCACCGAGGCCACCTCGAACAAGGCGGCCGACGCCGACGCCGCGGCCAAGGGCAAGGAGACCGGCGAGAGCCTGGACTTCCAGCGCCGGCTGGGCAGCGGCGCCGCCCTCGTCGACCTGGGCGACGACGTCACCAAGGCGGACGTCGCCGACGTCATCGCCGAGTACCGGGCCGACCCGCAGGTCGCCTATGTCGCCCCGGACCGCCTCAACAAGGCGATGGCCACCCCGAACGACACCGAGTACAGCAAGCAGTGGGACCTGTACGAGGCCACCGCGGGCATGAACGTGCCGGGCGCCTGGGACAAGGTCACCGGCACCGGGGTGACGGTCGCCGTCATCGACACCGGTTACGTCGCCCACTCGGACCTCGCCGCGAACATCGTCGGCGGCTACGACTTCATCTCCGACACCACGGTCGCCAACGACGGCAACGGCCGTGACAGCAACCCGGCCGACCCGGGCGACTGGACCGCGGCGGGCGAGTGCGCCGCGGGCGACCCGGCCAGCACCTCCTCCTGGCACGGCACCCACGTGGCCGGCACCATCGCCGCCGTCACCAACAACAGCAAGGGTGTCGCCGGTATCGCCTACGGCGCCAAGGTCTCCCCGCTGCGGGTCCTCGGCAAGTGCGGCGGCTACGACTCCGACATCATCGACGCCATCACCTGGGCGTCCGGCGGCACCGTCTCCGGCGTGCCCGCCAACACCAACGTCGCCAAGGTCATCAACATGAGCCTCGGCGGTGGCGGTGCCTGCACCTCCGCGACCCAGACCGCGATCAACGCCGCCGTGAACCGCGGCACCACGGTCGTCGTCGCGGCGGGCAACAGCAACGCCAACGCGGCCAACTACTCGCCGGCCAGCTGCAACAACGTGATCTCGGTCGCGGCCACCAACCGCGCCGGCTCCCGCTCGTACTACTCCAACTTCGGTTCGGTCGTCGACATCGCGGCCCCCGGCGGCGAGACCCGCACCGTCGAGTCCGGCGGCATCCTGTCCACGCTGAACGCGGGTGCCTCGGGCCCCGGCAGCGAGTCCTACGACTACTACCAGGGCACCAGCATGGCCGCCCCGCACATCGCGGGCCTCGCCGCACTGGTGAAGTCGGCGAACTCCGCGCTGACCCCGGCCCAGATCGAGTCCGCGATCAAGACCAACTCGCGTGCTCTGCCGGGCACCTGCTCGGGCGGCTGCGGCGCCGGCCTCGCCGACGCGGCCAAGACGGTGCAGGCGGTGACCGGTGGAGGCTCCACGGGGGGCACCACCTTCACCAACACCACGCCCCTGTCCATCCCGGACAACGGCGCCGCGGTCGAGTCCTCGATCTCCGTCACCGGTCGCACCGGCAACGCGCCCTCGGCGCTCCAGGTCGGCGTGGACATCACCCACACCTACCGCGGTGACCTGGTCCTGGACCTGGTGGCCCCCGACGGCTCGACCTACCGTCTCAAGGCATCCAGCTCGGACAGCGCCGACGACCTGGTCACCACCTACTCGGTGAACGCCTCCAGCGAGGTCGCCAACGGCACCTGGAAGCTGCGCGTCCAGGACGTCGCGGCCGCCGACACCGGCCGCCTCAACAGCTGGAAGCTGACCTTCTGATCCTCGGCCCCCGGGCCGAACCCCCGGCCGGACGGCCGGACCGCAGGACCGCCACCCCCCACTGCCGGCGGCCGGCCGATGCGAGCGGGCATCGGCCGGCCGCCGGCTCATGTGCGCCGGGCGTTAGCGTATGCGTATGCCGACAGAGAACTCCGAGGCGCCCGCACCCGTGCCGGCCCCGGTGACCTGCCCCCGCTGCGGGGCCTCGGGGCCCGCGGTGCGCACGGTCCCGGACGCCTGCGCCGACCCCGACTCCCGTCGCTCCGGCCTCTCCGACCGGCTCGCGAAGGCCCCGGGCGCGCATTCCCGGTTCGACAGCTTCACGCACTTCCTGGAGGGCATGGTCCTCGCCGGCATCGGCGCGGGCCTCGCCTACAGCGGCGCACAGAACGACAAACCCCTCTACACGGCGGGCGGCGCGGTCCTCGCCGTCCTCCTCCTCGCCGGCACCCTCTGGGTGATCCGCGGCGAGGCCCGCGAACGTGCCGCCGTCACGGCGGGCGGTCCCCGCGCGGACGCCCTGTGGCGGCCCGCCCACCACTGCGCCCCCTGCGACCGCGTCTTCTACCCCACGGGCAGCCCGTGGCCGGTGCCGCTGACGACGGACCAGTTCCGCAAGTACGTCTGGACCGAGGCCGGTTTCGAGCGGTACATGGAAGGACGGCTGGCCACCGTGGAACTCCCGCCCCGGACACCCGCCGGTCCGGCCGGCCCCGCCGACCCGAGGGGCACCTACGGCCATGCCTGACGCCCCCGTCGTCCACGCCGACGACCCGGCCTCCTTCCCGCACGGCGTCCTCGCCGAACGGCACCCGGCCCTCCTCCGCAAGGTCCGCGACGCGACCCCCTACGGCCCCGAACAGCGCCGCGCCCTGGACGCGTTGCTGGACAACACCCTGCACGGCGCGGTCGAACCACCGCCGGACGACGACTGGTGGGACACCTGGGACGTACGCCGCCACGCGGGCCGCTCCTGGTTCTCCCTGCCCTTCCTGGTCGCCGAGAGCTGCTTCTACCGCCAACTCCTGCGCGCCGTCGGCTACTTCGGCCCCGGCCCCTGGCAGGGCGTCGACCCGTTCCGCCCCTTCAAGCTCGCCGAACTGGACACCCCCGAGGCGGCCGCCGAACTCACCGCCCTGGGCCCGCTGTCGCAGCGGCCCCTCCCGGACCAGCTCCTCGCCCTCCTGCACGGCTCCCTCTGGGGCAACCGGGCGGACCTGGGCTTCCGCCTCCAGACCGCGCAGGCCGACGAGAGCGCCGCCTCGTCCCCGCTGGTGGCGGACGACACCGACGCGCTGCTCACCCTGCTGACGGGCGGCGACCACGCCACCGCCGGACGCGTCCTGTGCCTGGTCGCCGACAACGCGGGCCGGGAACTGATCCCCGACCTCCTCCTCGTCGACCACCTCCTCACCCACGGCCACTTCGCCCGCGCCGTCCTGCACCTGAAGCCGTACCCGTACTTCGTCTCGGACGCCACAACCGCCGACACCCTCGACGCCGTACGCCACCTGGTCGCGGCGAAGACCGACGCGGGCCACCGGCTGCACGCCGCCCTCGCCGAGGGCCGCCTGACCCTGCGCGCCCACCCCTTCTCCTGCGCCCCGCTGCCCTACGCGGACATGCCCGCCGACCTGCGCGCCGAGTTCGCCTCCGCCGACCTGACCCTGATGAAGGGCGACCTCAACTACCGCCGCCTGGTGGGCGACCGGCTCTGGCCCCCCACCACCCCCTTCGCGGAGGTCACCTCCACCTTCCCCGGCCCCGTGGCCGCCCTGCGCACCCTCAAGTCGGACGTCGTCACGGGCCTGACCCCCGAGACGGAGACGGCCCTCGTCACCGCCGAGGGACAACGCTGGCGGACGAGCGGGACGAGAGCGCTGATCCAGGTCAGGGGCTGAGGCGGTTGGCGGGACATGCGGCCCGCGCAGCCACGGTTGCCCCGTTTCCGAAGACCTTGCGCGAGTGGGCGATCGGCCATGGCTCCCGCCCTGGAGACAGCGGACCTCGCATTCGTGGGGACTCGACTTGTCGGATCGGCTTATGAGCCGACTGCACGGGAGGTCACGTGCAGGGAGGGGGCGTGCCGTGACGGCATGACACTTCGGCTTTTGCTGAGCGGGGGGTTGGCAGGTGGCCTATCCTCATGGCTGCGCTGCTCGAGTTGGGCTCGACAACTACCGTGATCTGGGCGGCCGCTGATGGTCAAGTGCCCCGCGTTCCCTGTGTACGATAGGGTCCCTGCCGTCCGATATGTCGGAATGTGCGCACTCTTCTGTTCTGCTGCCGAAAGAATCGGGCTCGATGTACCACTCGTGGTCGTATCGCAAATCGACCTTCAGCGATATCGCAGGTAATCAGTGTGTCGAAGTCGCATCTACGGGGCGTGAGGTCCGTGTGCGGGATTCGAAGGGAATGGATCCCGGAGTGTTGACCTTTCGGCCAGAGCCTTGGCGGGCGTTCCTCGGTACGGGTCTCTTGGTGAGTGATGAGAGATCCGCATCCGGCGATATGTGACCTGTTGCCGGACGCGAATCCCCGGTCGCCCGCGGCGCTTGCGCAGCTGCGGTAGATCTCTTGAGTCGTGACGCCTTATCGGCCTGAACCGCCGAGTTGGCCCGCGAGGGCCAGTCCGGCAGTTGCCACTGCTCCCGCAGTCGCAATTCCTGTCTCATCGGGTGTGAGAATCAGAACGATGACCGCTGCGGCCAGTGAGGCCACCGCAACAAATGCGGAGGCCAAGGCGTTGGTGTGAAGACGGTGGCGAGAGTGGGCGTTTCGCGATTCCTGCCCCGACTGTTCGGGTGCGGATTCGTGATCATGCATCGATGTACTCCAGATGGCCCGGGTCTTGGTGGTGCGGAGCACCCTCGCTTGCAGGCGATGGTCTCCTGCAGGGCGAATTCCCTCGGTCCCGCGTGATCATTCATCAGGTGTTGGTCGATGCCATGCGGAACTCTCGAATCCACCGGGTCTGGTCATGGAGTCGGTACATCATTTTGGCGCGCTGCCGATTGCGATCTCGCCACACGCCATGTAGCAGATTGGTGGTTTATTCGGTTGCTTCGGTGAGCACACCTACCTACACGTGGTAGCGCCGCGTCGGCCCGCCCCCTGCATCACCTGGGTGATTGCCATCCGGGCCGTGGTGCGCGACCGTGTTTCCATACGCTGATCTCCGGTGGCCCGGGCGATCAGCAGGGGGCGCGTCTCGTTGCAGCGAAACCGCCCCCGCTGTGGCTTCGCCTGTGCGGAGCCACAGTCATGTGGCCGGACGTTCATCGATGCGACTAGGCATGCTTCTGTGCGCCCCCTTGTGTATGCCGAGCGCCAGCCCCTGCTGCCTGTCGGCCGGTGCCGAGCGCGCTGGGTGCGATCGAGAGAGGACGAAGCCGCGTTGATTCAGGCGGTGTGGGAGATCTCGTCCTCGCCTTCCTGGGAGGGTGGCCTCAGGTCATCCGGCTCCGCCTCGATGTACTCGGCCATCCGGAGCAGGATCCGAGGCACCGTCTCTCCCTTGATGGCTTGCTCCTCCAGTGCCCAGAACAGCTCAAGAAACTTGACGAATTCCTCGGTCGCCGTGCTGACACTGGCGGTCCCGCGAAGGTTCTCCAGGTAGACGAACGGCGGCATGCCCTCTTCGAACTCGAACAACGTGAAGGGACCTTGAGACGCGAGGATGCCGCAACTGAAGGGCAGGATCATGATCTGTCTGCGTGGATGGGCCGCGAGCTGGGCCAGTCGGCGCAACTGCGCCCGCATCACGCCTGGGCCGCCCACCTGCCTTCGCAGTACCGCCTCGTCGATGAGGAAGTAGAACTCGGCGTCATCGCGTTCCAGGGACTCCTGACGGAGCATGCGCCCCTCGAGCATGCGTTGCCGCTGATGCTCCGAGAACCGTTCCGGAGTGAATGCGCGGATGACTTCCGCCGCGTACTCCTCGGTCTGTAGCAGTCCTGGTAGGGCCAGGGGCTGGAAGCTGCGGGTCACCAGTGCAGACGATTCCATTGCGAGGAAGTCCAGGAACTCTTGCCCGTAAATGTCTCGATACTCGACGAACGGCATCTTGCGGCTTCCCCGAGCCAGTTCGAGCAGCCGATCAATCATCACGCGATCGGTGATGTTGTACAGCCTCATCAGCGAGCGAAGATCGTTCGCTGAAATGCCTACCTCGCCCGACTCTATACGGAGCAGCTTGCTCGGCGACCACTCCATCTCGTGCGCCACCTCGCGTTGCGTCAGGCCGACGGTGTTCCTGGCCTTCCGCAGTTCGGTGCGCAGCTGCAGTCGCTGTATCGCGGGGCTTCCTCTGCTCGGTGTCGCCATCCGTCCCCCAAACTGCTATACCGCTGATTGTCGCATCGCCAACTGGAAAATGACTGACCAGTACGACGCATAAAGCAGGCCGTCTTTCTGCGGAGTCACATGACTCGGCCCGCTGTCTCATACACCCCATGCACCTCAGATTTCACTTCGGTCGGCAGGCTGATGTGCAGTCAGCGGTCACATCCGGTCTGTTGACGGTCGGCAGGCGTCGTCCAGGCCTGCGCTCGGCAAATGATTTCGTTCTTAAATTCGCCTTATTGCAGGAAACGCAACGTGCTAGCACGGAGCGTCGGACACATGACGGCCTCCGACTGAGCGGACGGACGCACCTGGAGGGGGAGGTACGAAGAAATCGTCCAGGTTCACGCGATGGTGTGATCATGTGCCCCCGTCCGGATGCCCGCCGGGGGCCACGGGTAGGGCCCGGCCATGACGCAGCCGTTCGCACTCCCGCACTTCTACCTGCCGTATCCCGCGCGGCTGAACCCCCACCTCGAAGAGGCCCGTGCCCATTCCTCCGTGTGGGCGCGGGAGATGGGCATGCTGGAGGGCTCCGGCGTATGGAACCAGGCGGACCTGGACGCGCACGACTACGGACTGCTGTGCGCGTACACCCATCCCGACTGCGACGGGCCGGCGCTCTCGCTCATCACCGACTGGTACGTGTGGGTGTTCTTCTTCGACGACCACTTCCTGGAGCTCTACAAGCGCTCCCAGGACCGGCCCGGCGGCAAGGCCCACCTCGACCGGCTCCCGCTGTTCATGCCGCTGGACCTCTCCGTCCCCGTACCCGAGCCGCGGAACCCGGTGGAGGCGGGCCTCGCCGATCTGTGGGCCCGTACGGTGCCGTCGATGTCGGCGGACTGGCGCCGCCGCTTCGCCGTGGCGACCGAGCACCTGCTCAACGAGTCGATGTGGGAGCTGTCCAACATCAACGAGGGCCGGATCGCCAACCCGGTCGAGTACATCGAGATGCGCCGCAAGGTCGGCGGCGCGCCCTGGTCGGCCGGACTGGTCGAGTACGCGACCGCCGAGGTGCCGGAGTCCGTCGCGGACACGCGGCCGCTGCGGGTGCTGATGGAGACGTTCTCCGACGCCGTCCACCTGCGCAACGACCTGTTCTCCTACCAGCGGGAGGTCGAGGAGGAGGGCGAGAACAGCAACGGCGTGCTCGTCCTGGAGACCTTCTTCGGCTGCGGCACCCAGCAGGCCGCCGAGACCGTCAACGACATCCTCACCTCCCGGCTGCACCAGTTCGAGGACACCGCGCTCACCGAGGTCCCCGCGATCGCCGTGGAGAAGGGCCTCACACCGGGCGAGCTCGCCGCCGTCGCGGCCTACACGAAGGGGCTGCAGGACTGGCAGTCCGGCGGCCACGAGTGGCACATGCGCTCCAGCCGCTACATGAACGAGGGCGCCACGTCCGCGCGCGGCCCCCTGGACCTCGGCGGCGCGCTCCTCTCCGGCCCCGCCCTGGCCACCCGGGCCGGGCACGGCACGTCCGCCGCGGACGTGGGCGCGCTGCTCGCGACCGCCGCCGCGCAGCGACTGCGGGCCCACACGCACCAGCCGTACCAGAAGGTCGGTCCCTCGCGCCTGCCCGACTTCCTCATGCCCTTCCGGGTCGCGCTCAGCCCCCACCTGGACGGCGCCCGACCCCGCCTCACCGCCTGGGCGCACGCGATGGGCATCCTGTCCGAGGGCGTCTGGGACGAGGAGCGGCTCGCCGCCGCCGACCTGCCGCTCTGCTCGGCCGGCCTCGACCCGGACGCCACCCCCGGGCAACTCGACCTCAGCTCCGCCTGGCTGGCCTGGGGCACCTACGGCGACGACTACTACCCCCTGGTCTTCGGCCACCGCCGCGACCTCGCCGCCGCCCGCCTGACCACGGCACGCCTCTCCGACTGCATGCCCCTCGACGGCGAGCAGGTCCCCCTCCCGGCGAACGCCATGGAACGGGCCCTCTTCGACCTGTGGACGCGGACGACGGCGGCGATGACCCCCGACGAGCGGCGCGGTCTGAAGGAGTCCGTCGACAAGATGACCGAGAGCTGGGTGTGGGAGGTGTTCAACCAGATCCACCACCGCGTCCCCGACCCGGTGGACTACCTGGAGATGCGCCGCGCCACCTTCGGCTCCGACCTCACCCTCAGCATGTGCCGGATGGGCCACGGCCCGCAGATCCCGCCGGAGGTGTACCGCAGCGGCCCCGTCCGCTCGCTGGAGAACGCGGCCATCGACTACGGGTGCCTCATCAACGACGTGTTCTCGTACCAGAAGGAGATCGAGTACGAGGGCGAGGTGCACAACGCGATCCTCGTCGTGCAGAACTTCTTCGGCTGCGACTACCCGGCCGCGCTCGGTGTGGTCCACGATCTGATGACCCAGCGGATGCGGCAGTTCGAGCATGTCGTCGCCCATGAACTCCCCGTCGTCTACGACGACTTCCGGCTCTCGCGGGAGGCGCGGGCCGTCATGGGCGGCTATGTGACCGACCTGCAGAACTGGATGGCCGGCATCCTCAACTGGCACCGCAGCGTGGACCGCTACAAGCCGGAGTTCCTGGCCCGCCGCGCCCACAACTTCGTCCCGGACCGCCCCCCGGCGCTGTCCTTCACACCGGTGCGCACGGGCTGACTCCCGCCGGGGTCCGCCGGGCGGGGCGCCGCCGCCCGGGTCCCGGCGGGCGCCTGGGGTCGACATGACGGGGTGTCAGTCTCACTCTTTCGTGGCTCGTCGGGCCATGACGGGCCGGGTAGGTGTCCGGCCGGAGGTGGCGACACCATGGAACAGACCGCGTTGAGACCCAAACCCATGCCGGGCCGGGAGTCCGGTGACGAGCGCCCGTCGGGCATCGCCCGGCGCCCGCACGCCGCGCCCCGTCGCGCCCGGCAACGACTGATCACCCTGCTGTCCGCCCTGGTCACCTGCGTGATCCTCGTTCTGTCGGGCGTGGGGCTCGGCACGATGGGCGCCACGGTGACCGGCATGAGCCGGCTCGCCCCGTCGCGGGAGCCGGCGCCGGCGGACGCCGCCCGGCCCGACGACGGCCGCTCCCGGACGACACCCCTGAACTCCGTGTCAGGGCGGGGGAGTGCACCGCCCGCGGTCCCCGTCGCGGCCGTACGCCCGACCCTCGGCGTCGATGTCGTCGACGCCCCGGGGGACGCACAGGGCAGGGGCGCGCTCGTGGCCGGGGTCCATGTGCCCGGCGCCGGGTACCGCGCGGGCCTGGTCCGCGGTGACGTCGTCCTGTCCCTGGGCGGCACCCGGACCGCCACGGCGGCCGACCTCGCGCGGGCGGTCGCCGCCGCCCGCCCCGGAACGGCCCTCAGACTCGCCGTACGCCACGCGAACGGCGCCCGGCAGTACCTGGTCGCCGTGCCGGGGGTGGCCACCTGACCGCCGCCGGCGCACGCGAGCCCATGGCGGGGGCCCCGCGCCGGCCGGCGTGATGCCGCAATGGGCTCGCGTGCGCCGCGGCGGAGGGGCAGGATGCTGCCCGTAGGCCCAGGGCAGCTCCGAGCGGACGGAGGCAAGGATGACCGGCACATCCGGCGAGGGGGACGCCGCCGCGCCCCGTGGCTCCGACGGCCCGCCCCCGCCCGTCACCGCCGGGGCGCCACTGCCGCCCTTCACCGCCGACGACCACCGGGCCCGGATGCGGCGCGCGGCCCGGGCCGCCGCGGACGCCGGGCTCGACGGGCTGCTCGTCGCGCCCGGCCCCGACCTGGTGTGGCTGACCGGGCACCGGCCGCCGGAGACCGAGCGGCTGACGATGCTCGTCCTGCGCGACGGCGAGGACCCCGTGCTGGTGGTCCCCACCCTGGAGGCCCCGGACGCCGCCGCGGCGCCCGGCGGCCCCGCGCTCACGCTCCACGACTGGACGGACGGCAAGGACCCCTACGAGGCGGCCCTCGCCGTCCTCGGCCCGGGCGGCCGCTTCGGTGTCAGCGACAACACCTGGGCGCTGCACCTGCTCGGTCTGCGGCGGCGGCTGCCGGGGACGTCGTTCACGGCGCTCACCGAGGCCCTGCCCATGCTGCGGGCGGTGAAGGACGAGGCCGAGCTGCGGCGGATGGCGACGGCGGGCGCGGCCGCCGACCGGGCCTACGAGGAGATCCGGCAGGTGTCCTTCGCCGGACGCCGGGAGGCCGAGGTCGCCGCGGACCTCGCCGCGCTGCTGCGCCGGTTCGGGCACTCCCAGGTCGACTTCACCATCGTCGCGTCGGGCCCGAACGGCGCCAACCCGCACCACGAGGCCGGGGACCGCGTCATCCGCGACGGCGACATGGTCGTCCTCGACTTCGGCGGCCTCAAGGACGGCTACGGCTCCGACACCTCCCGGACCGTCCACGTCGGTGAGCCGGCCGCCGAGGAACGCGAGGTGCACGACGTGGTGCGGGCCGCCCAGGAGGCCGGTTTCCGCGCGGTACGGCCCGGCGCGGCCTGCCAGGACGTCGACCGGGCCGCCCGCGCCGTCATCGCCGACGCCGGGTACGGCGACCGCTTCGTCCACCGCACCGGGCACGGCATCGGCGTCACCACCCACGAGCCGCCGTACATGATCGAGGGGGAGGAGCTTCCGCTCGTGCCCGGCATGTGCTTCTCGGTCGAACCCGGGGTCTATCTGCCGGGCCGTTTCGGCGTCCGGATCGAGGACATCGTGGCGGTGACCGAGGACGGCGGCCGACGCCTCAACAACACCACGCGCGAGATGGCGGTGGTCGAGTGACCCACCGCGTACCCTCGCTGCTCTGAGCCCCCGGACGACGGCGCGACCATGACCCAGGCACCGACACCCACCGCGGACAGCGTCCGCCTGCTGGTCCGTTCCCTGCTGCGGAACGGGGCCGGCCGCAGCGGCGACGGACCCGACGTACGGCCCGTCGCCGGGGACGAGACCCACCGCACCTGGTGGGTCGGCACCCGCCATGTGCTGCGTCTGACGACCGACCGGCACGCCGTCGTACGGCAGAAGCGCGAGCTGCGGCTGCGGGACCTGGTGCGTCCGCACATCGGCGTGGCCGTCCCCGTGAGCGTCGCCCACGGGGAGTGGTCGGGCGGGCTCACCTACACGCTCGACACGAGGCTGCCGGGCGGTACGGCCGAGGACCACGATGTGTCCGCGGTGGGCGAGGCCGACCTGGCGGCGCTGCTGACGGGGCTGCGCGAGGTGCCGGCCCGGCAGGCCGAGGCCCTCGGGGTGCCGCGGCTCGCCCCGCGCTCGCTGGAGACCCTGCGGACGGCGGCCGGGCGGGCGGCGCGGGTCCTCGCCGGCGCCGACGAGTTCGACGCCGGGCGGCTCGGGCAGCTGACGTCCGGGAGCGCCGCGCAGCTGACGGCGCCGGGGGCGGTGCTGGTCCACCACGGCCTGACGGGCGACCATCTCGTGGTGAGCGCGGACGGCCGGGTCCGGGGGGTCCTCGACTGGACCGGGACGGTCGTCGGCGACCCCGCCGAGGACATCGCCGGTCTCGCGACGGCCGTCGGTTCCCCGGCCGCCGTCCGCGCGGCCACCCTCGCGGGGTACGGCGCCCGCCCTTGCCTGCGCGGCCTCTGGCTGGCCCGCTGCGACACGGTCATCGCCCTCGCGGAGGGCCTGCGCGGCCCGGCCCCGGCCGCGCTGCCCGCCCTGCGGCACCGCCTGCGGCACGCCTGGGAGGCGATCCTGCTGGAGCGGGTGACGGATCTGCGGGGCGAGGACTGAGGGCGAGGACCGGGGGGAGAGGGGCCGGGGGAGGCCCGGGGATCACGCCACCGTCAGGACCACGCACGACTGCCCGCCCAGCGTCAGCACCCCGTCCGCGCCCGGCGCCGCGACCGGGTCCCAGGACGCCAGCACCCGCGCGTGCGGCACCCCCACCGGGATCGAGGCGGTCTTCTCGCCCAGGTTCAGCGCCACGCACACGTCACCCCGCCGGAAGCCGAACCACCGCGCCTCCTCGTCGTGGGCGACCTTGACGTCGGAGAGGTCGGGGTCGGAGAGGTCGGGGTGGGCGCGGCGCAGGGCGATGAGGGTGCGGTACCAGGCCAGCATCCGGGCGTGCGGCTCGCGCGCCGGTTCGGACCAGTCGAGGCAGGAGCGGTCGCGGGTCGCGGGGTCCTGGGGGTCGGGGACGTCCTCCTCGGCCCACCCGTGCGCCGCGAACTCCCGGCGCCGCCCGCGCCGTACCGCCTCCGCGAGGTCCGGATCGGTGTGGTCCGTGAAGAACTGCCAGGGGGTGGAGGCGGCCCACTCCTCGCCCATGAAGAGCATCGGGGTGAACGGGCCCGCCAGCACGAGCGCGGCCGCGCAGGCCAGCAGGCCGGGGGAGAGGGTCGCGGCGAGGCGGTCGCCCTGCGCGCGGTTGCCGACCTGGTCGTGGGTCTGGGTGTAGCCCAGCAGCCGGTGCGCGGACAGGCTCGTACGGTCCAGGGGGCGGCCGTGGTGGCGCTCCCGGAACGACGAGTACGTGCCGTCGTGGAAGTAGCCGCCCGTCAGGGTCTTCGCCAGACCCGAAAGGCCGGCCCGCGCGAAGTCCTCGTAGTAGCCCTGCGACTCACCGGTCAGGGTGGTGTGCAGGGTGTGGTGGAAGTCGTCGTTCCACTGGGCGTGCAGTCCGAGCCCGCCCCGCGAGCGCGGGGTCACCAGGCGCGGGTCGTTCAGGTCCGACTCGGCGATCAGGAACAGCGGCCGGTCCACCTGGGCGGCGAGCGCGTCGACGGCCGCCGACAGCTCCTCCAGGAAGTGCAGGGCGCGGGTGTCCCGGAGCGCGTGCACCGCGTCCAGGCGCAGTCCGTCGAGGCGGTAGTCGCGCAGCCAGGCGAGCGCGCTGTCCAGGAAGTACGCCCGCACCTCGTCCGAGCCGGGCGCGTCCAGGTTGACCGCGGCCCCCCAGGGCGTGTGGTGCCGCTCGGTGAAGTAGGGCCCGAAGGCGGGCAGATAGTTGCCGGAGGGGCCCAAGTGGTTGTGCACGACGTCGAGCACGACGCCGAGGCCCTGCTCGTGCGCCGCGTCCACGAACCGCTTCAGCGCCTCGGGACCGCCGTACGGTTCGTGCACGGCCCACGGCGAGACGCCCTCGTAGCCCCAGCCGTGCGTCCCCGGGAACGGGCACAGGGGCATCAACTCCACGTGGGTCACGCCCAGTTCGACCAGATGGGCGAGGCGTCCGGCGGCCGCGTCCAGGGTGCCCTCGGGCGTGTACGTGCCCACGTGCAGCTCGTACAGGACCGCGCCCGGCAGCCCGCGTCCCGGCCACGCGGCGCGCCACGCGTACCGCCCGTGGTCGACGACCGCGCTCAGCCCGTCGGGGCCGTCCGGCTGCCGGCGCGAGCGCGGATCGGGGAGGACCGGGCCGTCGTCGACGGCGAAGCCGTACCGCGTGCCGTCCGCGGCCTCCGCCTCCACGGTCCACCACCCCGGCCGCCGCGGATCGCGCTCCATCGCGTGCGTCGCGCCCGCGCGG
The DNA here is from genome assembly GCF_029167005.1 of Streptomyces sp. VNUA24. Classification (NCBI taxonomy): domain Bacteria; kingdom Bacillati; phylum Actinomycetota; class Actinomycetes; order Kitasatosporales; family Streptomycetaceae; genus Streptomyces; species Streptomyces sp. VNUA24. The sequence goes on along the minus strand of NZ_CP119143.1, from coordinate 3,200,601 downwards.
TGGAGCGTCGAACGGTCGGCCTGCGGTGCCCACACCTCGAACTGCACGGAACGGTTCTCCCTCGGCTGCCGGTCGTCGTCATGGGTGGTCGGGGGCCGAGCCGCTCCGGCACGCACCCGACGCGTCACCGGAACCGCTCGCCTCCATCGTGCGCCACACGGGATCTCCGCGCGGCCGGATCGCCGCATTCGCCCCATGGGTCGCACCTCCGGTCCGGCGGGTGTCCGGGGATGTGTCCGGGGATGGTCACCGTTCACGGCTTGTCTGGACACCCCCGGCTCCCCTGACCGACAATCACACGCGTGACGTCGTCCTTCGAGTTCCACACGTATCCCGCGCGGTTGTCGGACGCCGAGCGCGACCGCGCGCTGAGGGCGCTCCGTGACGGCGTCGCACTCGGCCGCCTGTCCCACGACACGTTCATCCGGCGGATGGAGCTGGCGCTCACCGCCCGGCGTTCCGACGAACTCGCCGCGCTCACCGCCGATCTGCCCGTCGAGAAGCGCTGGTCGCGGCTGGTGCTCGGCACCGTCGGGGCGGTCTCCGGCTTCGGTGTGAAGCTGCGCCGCGCCTGGCAGGCCGAGCGGCTCCCGAAGCTCCAGCTGCCGCACCCGGGGAGCGATCACGCCCTGCGCATCGGCCGCGACCCCGGCAGCGGTCTGCGGCTCAGCCACGAGACGGTCTCCCGGGTGCACGCCGAGCTGAGCCGTCAGGGCGGCCTGTGGATCCTGCGCGACCTCGGCTCCACCAACGGCACCACGGTCAACGGCCGTCGGGTGATCGGCGCGGCCGTCGTCCGCGACGGCGATCAGGTCAGTTTCGGCCGGATGAACTTCCGGCTCTCCTCGGAGTGACCTTCCGACCGAACCCACGGCAAAGCTCTGGCCTGGTCTTTACGCAGCGAGTTTGTCACCTTCCCTTGCCTTCCAGGGTGTTGACGCACGTTCTCGGCCGTGACTGACTGTGGGTACACCATGCACACCAGGTGAACCGACGGCACCACATTCGTGGAGGTGTGTGCCCTGCCGCCACTCCTCCGTTATCCGACCGTGGACGAGTTGTCCGCCCGTGCCGCCCGGCTCGTCGACCGCCACCCGCACCGCGCCCGGCTGCGCCGCGTGGGCACCTCGCGGGCCGGCACCCCGATGTGGCTGCTGTCCGTCGGACGGGGCGACCGCCACGCCCTCGTCGTCGCCGGCCCGCACGCCAACGAACCCGTGGGCGGCGCCACCGTCCTCCGGCTCGCCGAACGGATCCTGGCCGACCCCCGGCCGGCCGACGCCGCCGACACCACCTGGAACCTGCTGCTGAGCCTCGACCCCGACGGCTCCCGCCGCAACGAGGGCTGGCTGTCCGGCCCGTACACCCTCGGGCACCACTTCCGGCACTTCTTCCGCCCCGGCTTCCTGGAACAGCCCGAGTGGCTGCCCGACGGCGCCGGCGGTGCCGTCATGCCCGAGACCCGCACCCTGCTCGACCTCCAGGACGAGCTGCGGCCCTTCTTCCAGTGCTCGCTGCACGGCGTCGACGTCGGCGGCGGCTTCGTGGAGCTGACCCGTGACCTGCCGGGTCTGGACCGGCGCGTCGCGGGCGCCGCGGCCCGCCTCGACATCCCGCGCGAGCTGAGCCCGTACGACACCCTGTACTGGCCCCGCCTCGGGCCCGCCGTCTACCGCATCCCGCCCCCGAGCCGCGGCGACCTCGCCGCCGCCATCACCGAGGCCGCCGTCGAGTCCACCTGGTACCACCCCCACCGGTACGGCACGGTCACCGCCGTCGTCGAGGCACCGATGTGGGGCGTGAGCGCCGTCGAGGACGCCTCCCTGCCGGCCGACGCCGACGCCGTGCTCCGCCGGGTCAGCCAGGCCCTGCGCCGCGACACCCGGCTCCTGGAGGGCATCCTCGCCCGCGTCCGCCCCTCGGTGACCCGCGGCCCGGACGCCGCCCGGTTCCTCGCCCCGGTCGACGACTACCTCCTGGTCGGACCCGGCCTCGCCGACTCCTGGGACCCCGACGTCCACGACGCCGCCGCCCGCCCGCTGCCCCCGCTCGACACCGCCCGGCTCACCACCCTCGCCATCTCCGGACGCCGGGTCGCCCTGCGCACCGCCGGGCTGCTGCACCAGCTGGTGACCCGCGCGGGACACGACCCGGCGGACGCGCTGCCCGAGCTGGACCGGCTCGTCGACCTGTGGTGCGCCGACTACCGCGACGGCTACCGGGCGCGCTGGATCCCCGTCGCCCGCCAGGCGGAGTACCAGGCCCGCGTGGTCCTCGCCGCGTTCGAACTGGCCGCCGGACGGGCGGACGACTCCCTTTCGGGTGAGCCGGGATGGAGTTCCGAGCCCGTCGTGCCGATGCACCGGGAATGACGCACTCCACCCGCGCGGCCCGCGCCGGCCTGCTCGCAGCCCTCGCCCTCCTCACCGTCGCCGCCTCGGCCCCCGCCCGGACCGCCGCCGTCCAGGGCGACTGGCTCTACGTCTCCCTCACCCGGGGCGACGCCCGCTCCTCCGACACCCGCGGCACCCTGCTCCTGTGCGACCCGCCCCAGGGCCACGGCCGCGCCACCCAGGCCTGCGCGGACCTCCGCGGGTCCGACGGCGACATCGCCCGCATCCCGCACCGGCCCGCCGTCTGCACCGAGATCTACGCCCCCGTCCGGGCCTCCGCCGAGGGCCGGTGGAGCGGTCGGCAGGTCGCCTACGAGCAGACCTTCGCCAACGCGTGCGTGATGGCGGCCCGGACGGGAGCGGTGTTCGCCCTCGCGGACTGACGCCCGCGCCGCCTCCCCGGCCCCGCGCCGTGCCCGGCGGTGCGCCGGGCGGGCACGCTCAGAACCCCGCGTCCCCCCGCGCGCAGGCCGCGGCGGCCAGCACCGTCCGCACCTGGTGCTCGACCTGGTCGGCCAACGGCACCCGCCGCGCGCGGAACCGGTCGGCGAACGACTCGCACCACTCGGCGACCAGGTCCTCCAGGAACGGCGCCCCCGGGGCGTCGGCGTCCGCCAGGACACGCCGCAGCATCGCCGCGGCCCGCAACGGCAGCCGGCGCCCGAAGGCGTCCACACTGCCCACGTACGCCGTCGACAGGTCCGGCGGCGGCCCGTCGGTCCAGTCCCGGGCCAGCCCCGGCACCAGGGCCAGCGCCCACCGGGCCGCCCGCAGCAACGGCCCCTCGGGCCCCGGCAGCCGCGGCAGCTCCTCGGCGAGCACCCGCTCCACCCGGCCCGCGTCCGCGAGGAGCCGCCGCGCCAGATGCCGCAGCGCCGCCGCCGGGGCCGGGTGCGGGGCGATGTCGTCCACCAGGTCGCTCGCCCACATCGGCACCTCGACGACCGCGGTCAGGCCGCCGTACCGATGGGCGTGGTACCAGGTGCTGTGCCGGGCGTCGTCCGGCAGGCTCGGGTAGGCGGGGTGACCGCCCGGCCGGGGCATCACGAACACCCCCGGCCCGGACACGGGCCAGCCCGCGGCGTCCGAGGCGCTCCTCTCCACCGGTATGCCCAGCTCGGCCGCAGACTTGGCGAACGGCTCGGCCAGCCCCGGCACGTTCCTCGTCAGCTGCACCCAGCTGCCGCCGAGATCCGTGCCGTGCAGGGTCACCTGGAGGTAGGGCCGCAGCTCGTCCAGCACGCCGAACAGGGCGTGCGTCTCGGGCGGCAGCCGGTCCGGCGGCAGCACCGACGGCGACCACTCCGGCTGCTCGGGACCGGCCGGACGGAAGAACCCCAGGTGGTAGTCGAGGAGCGTGCGCGGCGCCGGGGTCGTGTGCAGGCTCGCCCCGTCCGGGTCCGCGCAGAGCACGAAGTGCCAGGAGACGCCGGAGCGCAACTCCCGCTCCCGCGCCACTCGTTCGGCCAGCGCCAGCACCGTGGAGCCGCCGGTCGGCTCGTTCGCGTGGGCCCCCGCGACGACCAGGACCGCCCGTCTCGCATGGCCGACGGACAGCAGCCGCAGCGGCCGGCCCGCACGGGACACCCCGATCCGCCGCAACGAGCACAGCCCCGGCCGGCGCTCCGTCAGCGTCCGTGCCCCCGCCTCCAGTTCCGCCACCGTGGGATAACCGAGCTCCGACAGCAGACCCACCCCCGTCCAGTCCACCTGGCATCAGCATCCGCGCACCCGGCGCGGCCGGGTGGGAGATATGCCCAGTGTCCGTCCATATGGGGGGCGGCGCCCAGGGGCGCCCGAGCGCACTCGTCGTTTTCGGCCACGCGGGCCGTCGCTCCCCGGCCGCCGGCGTCCGCGTCACCCGGCGGGGCGCCGGCAGGGCCGCGTCCGCGCCGAAGGGCCCGTCACACTCCGACCCGCTCCAGCAGCGCGACCGGCAGGGTCGCGAAGAGGTCCGCCACCCGTACGTCGCCGGTGAACTCCCGTCCCCCGCCCGCCACCTCGGCCCACCGGCCCTCCGGCAGCCTCAGCCGGGTGTCGCCCCAGCCCCCGGCCTCCGCCAGCCGCAGCGACAGACGCGTCACCGCCGTGACCACCTCCCCGGACCGCGCGAAGGCCACACAGTGCCCGGCCCGCGGTCCGTCCGCCGGCAGCGGCACGTACGTCGCCGCGTCCCCGAACACCTCCGGCCGCCGCGCCCGCAGCCGCAGCGCGGCCGAGGTGAGCCGGAACTTGTCGGTGCCGGTCCCGTCGGGCTCCTCGTCCCGCGGCGCGAAGGGCCGGCGGTTGTCCGGGTCCACCAGCGCCCGGTACTCGCCCTCCGTGCCCTGGTAGAGGTCCGGCACCCCCGGCATGGTCAGCTGCACCAGGGCCGCGCCGAGGCTGTTGGCCCGCACGTACGGCTCCAGCTCCTCGCGCAGCGCGGCGACCCGCGCGTCCACGGCGGGGCCCTGGGCGACGAAGTCCGCCACTGCCCGTTCGTACTCCGGGTCCTGCTCGGTCCAGGAGGTCTGCAGACCGGCCTCCCGCACATGCTTCAGCAGGGCCTCCCGCAGCCGGTCCGGGTCCGCGGGTCCGAGCCCGAACGCCGTCTGCCAGGCCGCCCACGCCAGCTGCGGATCCGGTGCGCCGGGCCCGTCCCGGGTCACGTCCGCCAGCACGCCGGCCCATCGCCCGGGGCACTCGGCGAGCACCGCGACGGCCGCCCGCACATCCGCGCTGCGCTTGGTGTCGTGGGTCGACAGCACGGTTCCCGTGGCGGGCCAGTCGCGCTGAATCCGGGCACAGTAGGCGTGGAAGTCCCGCACCGACACGGCCGGACTCCCGGGATCGCCCCCCACCTCGTTCGCCGACAGCAGCGGGACATAGCGGTAGAACGCCGTGTCCTCCACCGACTTCGCCCGCAGCGCCGACGAGGTCTGTGCGAACCGCGCCCGGAACTCCGCGTGTTCGGGCCCCTCACCGCCCCGGCCCAGCACCAGATCCCGTACGGCGTCCACCGAGCGGGCCTCCTCGGGCACCACGAACAGCGCGCGTGCCTCGGCCGCGGCCTCCTCGGTGACGACGAGCGAGGCGTCCTGGGAGGGGTAGGGCCGGTACACCTCCATGCGCGCGAGCAGCTCGCACAGCGCGGTGCGCAGCGCCCACGGCGCCTGGTCGCGCAGCGCGAGGTCGGGGGAGCGTTCGCAGAGCCGGTGCGCCACCCGGGTGAGCCGTTCCACCTCGGCGACCAGCTCGTGCGTGAGCACCCGGTACGCGGCCCGGCGGACGGTCGCCTCCCACGCGCCGCCCCGGTCCGGCTGAGCGGCGGTGAACCGCCGGTATTCGCCCAGCAGTTCACCGGCCCCCGCCGGGTCCGTGAACAGCCCGTCGACGTGCCGCAGCGCGTCGTAGCCGGTGGTCCCCGCGACCGGCCAGTCCGCCGGCAGCGGCTCCCCGTCCGCCAGGATCTTCTCGACGACGGTCCACCGCCCGCCCGTCGCCCCGTGCAGCCGCCGCAGATAGGCGCCCGGATCGGCCAGCCCGTCGGGATGGTCGACGCGCAGCCCGTCGAGGACGCCCTCCTCCAGCAGCCGAAGGACCGTCGCATGGGTCGCGTCGAAGACGTCCGGGTCCTCGACCCGCACCCCGATCAGCTCCGAGATGCTGAAGAACCGCCGGTAGTTCAGCTCCGTCCGGGCCAGCCGCCACCACACCGGCCGGTACCACTGCGCGTCCAGCAGCTGCGGCAGCGGCAGCTTCTCGGTGCCCTCGCGCAAGGGGAACCTGTGGTCGAAGTAGCGCAGCTCCCGCCCCTCCACCACGAACCGCCCGGCCTCCGCGCCGAGCGGCCCGCCGAGCACCGGCAGCAGCACCCGGCCGCCCTGTGCCTCCCAGTCGATGTCGAACCACCGCGCGTACGGCGACTCCGGACCGTCCCGCAGGACCTCCCACAGCGCCCGGTTGTGCCGGGGTGCCATGGCCATGTGGTTCGGCACGATGTCCGCGACGAGACCGAGCCCGTGGTCCCGGGCGGTCCGGGCCAGCGCCCGCAGCCCCTCCTCACCCCCGAGCTCCTCCCGCACCCGCCCGTGGTCGACCACGTCGTACCCGTGCGCGGACCCGGGCACGGCCTCCAGCACGGGGGAGAGGTGCAGATGGGAGACGCCGAGGGAGGCGATGTACGGCACGGCGGCCGAGGCGGCGGCGAACGGGAAGCCGGGCTGGAGCTGGAGGCGGTAGGTGGCGGCAGGCACGACAGAGGTCATGCAGTCCTACGTACCCGCCCCACGACATTTGGAGCACCCCGACACGCGACGCCGCCCGGTCCGCCGCCTGCGCGACGCCGGGCCGGGCGGGTCCGGGCGGGTCCGGGCGTCCGTCTAGGCCCGCCTCCGGAACACGGCCATGCTCCGGTCCACCAGCGCCACCCGCTCCCCGGCCGCGACCTTGGGTCCGTCCGCGGGGACCGCGTCCTCGCGTCCCGTGTCCACGACCAGCTGCCACTGCGGCCCGTGGTTGACCGGCACCACGAACTCCAGCCGCTCCGCCGACGCGTTCACCATCAGCAGGAACGAGTCGTCGCTGATCCGCTCGCCGCGCGCGCCCGGCTCCGAGATCGCGTTGCCGTTGAGGAACACGGTCAGCGCCCCGGCCTGCGCCGAGTCCCAGTCCCGCTGCACCATCTCCTGTCCGCCCGGCGTGAACCAGGCGATGTCGGACAGCTCGTCGTGCGTGCCCTCCACCGGGCGGCCGTGGAAGAACCGCCGTCGCCGGAACACGGGGTGGTCCTTGCGCAGCCACACCATCGCGCGGGTGAACTCCAGCAGGTCCCCGAAGACGTCGTCGCCGGCGTCGCCGTCCTCGCCGGACGGCCACGGCACCCACGACAACTCGTTGTCCTGGCAGTAGGCGTTGTTGTTGCCGCCCTGGGAGCGGGCGAACTCGTCCCCGTGGCTGAGCATCGGCACACCCTGCGAGAGCATCAGGGTGGCGATGAAGTTGCGCATCTGGCGGACCCGCAGCCCGGTCACCCCGGGGTCGTCGCTCTCGCCCTCGGCCCCGCAGTTCCAGGACCGGTTGTGGCTCTCCCCGTCCCGGTTGTCCTCGCCGTTGGCCTCGTTGTGCTTCTCGTTGTAGGAGACCAGGTCCCGCATCGTGAAGCCGTCGTGGCAGGTCACGAAGTTGATGGAGGCCAGCGGGCGGCGCCCGTCGTCCTGGTACAGGTCGGAGGAGCCGGTCAGCCGGGACGCGAACTCCGCGAGGGTGCGCGGCTCGCCCCGCCACAGGTCCCGCACGGTGTCGCGGTACTTGCCGTTCCACTCGGTCCACAGCGGCGGGAAGTTCCCCACCTGGTAGCCGCCCTCGCCCACGTCCCAGGGCTCGGCGATCAGCTTGACCTGGGAGACCACCGGGTCCTGCTGGACGAGGTCGAAGAACGACGACAGCCGGTCGACCTCGTGGAACTGCCGGGCCAGCGTGGCCGCGAGGTCGAAGCGGAAGCCGTCGACGTGCATCTCGGTGACCCAGTACCGCAGCGAGTCCATGATCAGCTGCAGCACGTGCGGGGACCGCATCAGCAGGGAGTTGCCCGTGCCCGTGGTGTCCATGTAGTAGCGCGGGTCGTCCGTGAGCCGGTAGTACGACGGGTTGTCCAGGCCCTTGAACGACAGCGTCGGCCCCAGGTGGTTGCCCTCGGCGGTGTGGTTGTAGACCACGTCGAGGATGACCTCGATCCCCGCCTCGTGCAGCGCCCGCACCGCCGACTTGAACTCCAGCACCTGCTGCCCGCGGTCGCCCCAGGAGGCGTAGGCGTTGTGCGGGGCGAAGAAGCCGATGGTGTTGTAGCCCCAGTAGTTGCCGAGACCCATGTCGGCCAGCCGGTGGTCGTTCACGAACTGGTGTACGGGCATCAGCTCCAGTGCCGTGACGCCCAGGGCGGTCAGGTGCTCGATGATCGCCGGATGGGCCAGCGCCGCGTACGTGCCGCGCAGCTCCTCGGGCAGCCCCGGGTGGCGCATGGTGAGACCCTTGACGTGGGCCTCGTAGATGACGGTGTGGTGGTACTCGGTGCGGGGCCGCCGGTCGTCGCCCCAGTCGAAGTAGGGGTTCACCACGACGGAGGTCATCATGTGGGGGGCCGAGTCGAGGTCGTTGCGCTCCTCGGGCGCCCCGAAGCGGTAGCCGTACACCTCCTCCCCCCACTTGACCGAGCCGCTGATGGCACGCGCGTACGGGTCGAGAAGCAGCTTCGCGGAGTTGGAGCGCAGTCCGCGCTCCGGCGCGTACGGGCCGTGCACACGGAAGCCGTACCGCTGTCCCGGCATCACACCGGGCAGGTACGCGTGCCGCACGAACGCGTCCGACTCGCGCAGTTCCACCGCCGTCTCGGAGCCGTCGTCGTCCAGCAGACACAGCTCGACTCGATGCGCGGCCTCCGAGAAGACCGCGAAGTTGGTACCGGCGCCGTCGTACGTGGCACCGAGGGGGTACGCCTGTCCAGGCCAGACCTGCATGGATACGACTCTTCCAGTTGTCGCGCGCCGCTGGGGCGACTCCGAGGGGAGTCTCCCCCAAACTGACAAAACCTCCTAGGACATACGTCCCTCCTGCCCCGTGACGGGCACTTCGTGACGCCCCGGAGGCCGCCGGTGTCGCCTCCGCGCCGCCCGCCGCCGTGAAGCGGCTCACTTCCGCGACCGACTGCGGGCCGGAACGGCCGGGTCACACGCGGTAGTTGGGAAACGACCTGTCCATCCGGCTGTATCGTCACCCGCTACCGGAGTACCCTTCCTTGATCGTTGAGTAGGGGCGAGCTCGGGTGAGCGGAAGGCGGTGCGCGGGTGGGCTCGGGAGGGCTGGAGCTTCCTCCTGGTGACACGGGCGACACGGGTCACGAGGGGAACTCCACGGATGTCCCGCCCGGCGCGGTGTCCCTGGCACGGCCGATGGAGACGGGTTCCATCGGCCCGGAACTGGACTGGAACGCCGACGCCTGGCTCGAAGTGCGCACCCGCGCCCAGCGGGCGGGCCGCGCCTACATCTGGCTGAACCTCGTCGAGCAGCGGCTGCGCGCCGTGGTGGCCGCCGTGTTGCGGCCCGTCTACGAGCCCGTCCACGGCGACGACTGGGTGGTCGCCGCCGCCGGGCCCGCCGGCCAGGAATGGGTGCAGCGCGCCGTCGCGGTCCGCGAGGTCAGCCGCCGCAAGGGCTATCTGCTCGACCCCGCCGACGACAACGTGCTCAGCTTCCTCACCCTGCCGCAGCTGCGCGAGCTGATGGTGCAGCACTGGCCCTGCTTCGAGCCCTACATCGACGAGCGCCGCGACGTGGAACTGGCCCTGGACGAGCTGGAGGTCACCCGCAACGTCGTCTCCCGCAACCGGGCCCTGTCGGAGGCCGTCCTCGCGCAGGCCGAGCGCGCCTCGGCGAAACTGCTGGAGATCCTCGGCGCGGGCAGCGACGTGCCCTCCGCGCGCCGGCTGCCCGTCGACGCGGTCGAGGAGCTGGTCGGCGACCGGTACGCGGACGTGGTGGGCGTCCACCCCGACCGGGTGCGGCTGCTGCGGCAGTTCCCCGCCGAGGACCTCTTCGGCGGCGCCCGCCGCCTCGACGCCATCGGCATAGGGCTGAACCTCCTCGTGCAGAACTTCTCCGGGCGGCGGCTCGTACGGCTCGCCGAGTCCGGCTGCCGGGCGCGGCTGCTCTTCCTCAACCCGGCCTCCAGCGCCGTCAAGCGGCGCGAGCGCGAACTGGGCATAAAGAGGGGCGAGCTGAGCCGCGCGGTCGAGATGAACATCCTCCACATGCGCCGGGTCCGCTCGCGGCTGCGCGACCCCGGCGCCTTCGAGATCCAGGTCTTCGACGAGACACCCCGCTTCACCGCCTACCTCGTGGACGGCGACGGCTCGGACGGGGTCGCGGTCGTCCAGACGTATCTGCGGCGGACCCGGGGCATGGAGGCACCGGTCCTCGTCCTGCGCGGCGGCAGCAGGGTCCTCAAAGCCGACGAGAACGGCGAAGCCGGGCTTCTGGACACCTATCGGGAGGAGTTCGAAGTGGCGTGGGCGGACTCGCGACCCGTGTCGTGAGCCGGACGTGACGCGGGCGCCGCACGGCCGGTGACGGTGGCGGTGACGGTGGCGCGCGGGCGCCGGGCGGAAGGCGGTCCCCGGATTGTCAGTGGCCCGTGCGATGGTGGTGGTCACTGGGGGAAAGCACCACCGAGGAGGGGGGCCACATGGGTTGGCACCGGCAACTGCTGATCGGCTTCGACCTGGAGACCACCGGGACGGACCCGCGTGAGGCGCGGATCGTCACGGGCGCGGTGATCGAGGTCAGGGACGGGGAGCGGATCGGACACCGGGAATGGCTGGCCGACCCGGGCGTGGAGATCCCGGAGGAGGCGGTGGGCGTCCACGGCATCACCAACGCCCGCGCGGTGGCCGAGGGCAGACCCGCCGACCGGGTCGCCGACGCCATCGCCGACGTCCTCGTCTCCTACTGGCGCACGGGCGTCCCGGTCGTGGCGTACAACGCGGCCTTCGACCTGAGCCTGCTCTCCGCCGAGCTGCGCCGGCACGCCCTGCCGTCCCTGCGCGACCGGCTCGGCACGGACCCGGCGCCGGTCATCGACCCGTACACGATCGACCGCTCCGTCGACCGCTACCGCCGGGGCAAACGCAACCTCGAAGCGGTCTGCGGGGAGTACGGCGTGGCGCTGGACAGCGCGCACGACGCCTCGGCCGACGCCCTGGCCGCCGCCCGGCTCGCCCGCGCGATAGCCGAGCGCCACCCGAAGGTCGCCGCTCTCGGCCCGGCGGAACTGCACCGCCGCCAGATCGAGTGGTACGCCGAGTGGGCGGCCGACTTCCAGGCGTTCCTGCGCCGCAAGGGCGACCCCGAGGCGGTCGTGGACGCGACCTGGCCGCTGCGCGAACTGGAGGACGAGACGGTATGACCGCGACAGCGATCTCCCTGCGCGAAGTACGCGACGGCGACCTGCCGTTCTTCTGGCGGCACTGGTCCGATCCCGAGGCCCGGCAGGTGGCCGCCTTCACCGGGGCCTACCAGTACGACCGGGCACTCTTCGACCGGCACTGGGCGAAGCTGCGCGCCGACCCCGAGGTGCTGAACCGCACGGTGGTCGCGGACGGCGAGGTCGTCGGCTCGATCGCGGTCTACGGCCCCGCGGACGAACGCGAGATCACCTACTGGATCGACCGCGCCCACTGGGGCCGCCACATCGCCACGGCCGCCCTCACCGCCCTGCTCGACCTCGTGCCCACCCGCCCCCTGCACGCCCGCGCGGCCGCCGACAACACCGGCTCGATCCGCGTCCTGCAGAAGTGCGGCTTCGTCGTCACCGGCCACGACCGGGGTTTCGCCCGCGCCCGCGACGCCGAGACCGACGAAGTGGTGCTGATACTCCGGGCCGCCTGAGCCGGCACCGTTCCGCTTCCTTCCGCTCCGCTCCGCTCAGAACGGGTACCAGCGGACCGTCTCGTCCCCGTCGCGCAGCGAGGCGACACGGCGTTCGAACTCCGCCAGCGCCCCGGGACTGCTCGGCGCGTGCTGGGCGACCCAGGCGCAGCTGGCCGTCTCACGGGCGCCCCGCAGCACGGAACAGCCCTCCCACTCCCGTACGTCCCAGCCGTAGGCGGCGGTGAAGGCGTCGTACTCGTGCGCCGGCAGGCCGTAGCGGTCGTGGGAGAGGGCCATGACGACCAGGTCGTGCTCGCGCAGGTCGCCGGAGAAGGTCTCCAGGTCGACGAGGACCGGGCCGTCCGGGCCGACGTGCACGTTGCGGGGCAGGGCGTCGCCGTGGATCGGGCCCGGGGCCAGCCGCGGGGTGAGGGCGGCCGCGGCCGCCGCGAACCCGTCCCGGCGCTCACGGAGATACGCCGCGTCCGCCGGGTCGATCGCGTCCCCGGCCAGGCGCAGCCAGCGCTCCACCCCGCCCAGCAGGTCACGGCGGGGCAGGGCGAACGGCGGGGCGGGCAGGGCGTGGACCAGCCGTAGCAGTGCGGCCACATCGGCGGCGCCGGCCGGGCGGACGGGGTCGGGCAGGCGGTGCCACACCGTCACCGGGTGCCCCTCGACGAGCAGGGCCCGCGCCGAGGCGGCCCGTACGGCCGGGAGGCCCGCCTCGGCGAGCCAGGCCGCGACGGTCAGTTCATGGCGGGCCCGGTCCAGGAGTTCGGCGTCGCGGCCCACCCGGACCACCAGGTCATCGGCGGCGAACACCGCGTTCTCGCCCAGCGCGAGCAGCCGCGCCTCCCGGGCCGCACCGGGCAGTACACCGGCCGCGTCCAGGACGTCCCGCGCCCGTGCCTCGTCCATCCTTCGCCTCCGTGTTCGTACGGCCGGCGCTCCCCTCCGGGGGCACCGGGTTCACGCCCATGGGGCCAGTCTCGCATTCGCACAGGTCGGGGCCTCTGCAGGGAAAGTAGTTGCACGAGACGTCTCGTCTCGCGTACGGTCGGCGCATGACCTTCCACATCGCCATGTTCTCCATCGCCGCCCACGGTCACGTGAACCCCAGCCTCGACGTCATCCGCGAGCTGGTGGCCCGGGGGCACCGGGTCACGTACGCGATCCCGCCGGCCTTCGCGGAGAAGGTGGCGGAGGCCGGCGCCGAACCGAAGCTCTGGCACTCGACCCTGCCGGGACCCGACGCGGACCCCGAGGCGTGGGGGACCACGCTGCTCGACAACGTGGAGCCCTTCCTCGACGACGCGATCCAGGCCCTGCCCCAGCTCGCCGAGGCGTACGAGGGGGACGAGCCCGACCTCGTGCTGCACGACATCACCTCCTACCCGGCGCGGGTGCTCGCCCACCGCTGGGGCGTCAAGGCGATCTCGCTCTCCCCGAACCTGGTCGCCTGGACCGGCTACGAGGAGGAGGTGGTCGAGCCCCTGTGGGCCGAGCCGAGGAGGACGGAGCGCGGCCGGGCCTATTACGCCCGCTTCGCGTCCTGGCTGGAGGAGAACGGGATCACCGAACACCCCGACCCCTTCGTCGGCAGACCCACCCGCTCCCTCGTCCTCATCCCGAAGGCACTGCAGCCGCACGCCGACCGGGTCGACGAGAGCCGGCACACCTTCGTCGGCGCCTGCCAGGGCGACCGCGCGGCACAGGGCGGCTGGGCGCGGCCGGAGGGCGCGGAGAAGGTGCTCCTGGTCTCGCTCGGCTCCGCCTTCACCAAGCAGCCCGACTTCTACCGCGCCTGCGTACGGGCCTTCGGCGACCTGCCCGGCTGGCACGTGGTGCTGCAGGTCGGCCGGCACGTCACCGCGGCCGAGCTGGGCGAGGTCCCGGCCCGTGTGGAGGTGCGGGACTGGGTGCCACAACTCGCGATCCTCAAGCAGGCCGACGCGTTCATCACCCACGCGGGCGCCGGGGGCAGCCAGGAGGGGCTCGCCACCGCCACGCCCATGGTCGCCGTGCCGCAGGCCGCCGACCAGTTCGGCAACGCCGACATGCTCGAGTCGCTCGGCGTGGCCCGGCACCTCCCCCGGGAGGAGGCGACGGCCGAGGCCCTGCGCGAGGCGGTCCTCGCCCTCGTCGACGACCCCGAGGTGGCCCGTCGGCTCGACGTGATACGGCGGGAGATGGCGACGGAGGGCGGCACCCGGCAGGCCGCCGACCTCATCGAGGCGGAGCTGGACGGGATGTCCCCGGCCGCCTGACGCCACGTCACATGACCGTCCCGGACGGGGCGTTCGACGTCAGGCCCAGGGCGCCACGAGGACGAAGGAGCGACTGGCCCGGTACGCGGCCGTGTTCTCGGAAGGGTCGAGCCACAGTTGGAGATCGTCCCGGTGGCGGAGGTAGCGGCCGGGGTAGTTGTACGACTCCAGGGAGACCGAACCGGCCGTGGAACCGGGGCGGGGGCAGAACGTAACGTCCTTGCGGAAGATGGCGGAGCCGTCGTCGGCGTCCAGCCGGACACGGAACGCGTAGTGCCGCAGATACCTGCCCGCGGCGTCCCTGAGGGAGTAGCAGCGGGGGTCGGCCAGGCCGGGAACGAAGGTGAAGGTGGCCGCCCGACGGGTGGCGGCGGAGCTGGCGGCGTTGACCGGGCTCAGGGCGCCGAACCGGCCGGAGCCGCTCACGTAGTCACCGTGGTCGTCGACCGAACGGAGGGAGTGCCGCCCCGAGAGGGGCGCCTCGGCCGTCACGGTCGGTGCCGCTGCCGGCGGCTGTGTCCGTTGCTGCTTCTGCTTCTGCTTCGGTGACGGCGTCGGCTTTCGTGGGGCGGAGGTCCTCGGGGAGGGCAGCGCGGACGAGGGGGCGGGTGACGGCGGGGCGGCGACGGCGGGCCGCGGAGCCGGCTCGTGCGCTCCCGTGAACGTGTACCAGGCGACTCCGGCCGCCGCGAGCGTGACGACGGCTGCGGCCGAGGCCGCGACTGCGGTCGCCGCGGGCTTGGCGGCCGTGGTGCCGATCGTCCGCGCCGCACCATGCGTACCGCCCGCCGCGCTCTTCGCGCTGCCCGCCGCCTCCTTCGCGCCGCCCGTCGCATCCTTCGTGCCGTCCGCCGGGCGCGTGCCCGCCCCCGCGGCCGCTCCGGCGGTGTCCGCCCCCGGCACCCTGGCCAGGACCAGACCGGCCAGGCCGACCGGCACCGGCACCAGCGCGAGGCCGGCCAACAGCCTCTCCGCCGGTATCAGGTCGGACGAGTTCGACAGGCATTGCGGGCAGTCCCGGACATGGCGGGCCAGCCGCTTGCGCCACAGCCCTGACGGCCGCCCGTCCCATGGGGCGAGGGCTGCGGCCAGGTCCGTACAGCGCGGCGAGGCCGTCACGGCCCGGACGACCGTGCGGGCCGTCTCCAGCCGTTCCTTGACCCGCTGGATCCGTACCGCCGCATGTTGCGGCGCGAGGCCGCAGGCCGCCGAGAGTTCGCCCCGGGTCAGTTCGCCGGCGCTCTCCATCCACCACAGCGCGAGCACCTCGCGCTCCTCGTCCTCCAGCCAGCGGGTGGCCTCGACCGCTTCGCGCCGCTGGCCCGAGAGCGCGAGCCGCAGCACCACCAGGCCGGTGAAGTCGGCCTGCGGATCGGCGTCGTGGGCGCTCGCCTCCAGGGGCTCCGCCGTGAGCCAGGGCCGCCCCCTGCGCCACCGGTCACGGATCTGTCGCACGGTGATGGCGACGAGCCAGGACCGGAACCGGTCCGGTCGCTCCAGCCCGGGCAACCCGTCCAGGACCCGCATCATCGTCTCCTGGACCACGTCGTCGACGTCGCCGTGGCCGTTCAGCGCCCGGCCGACGATGTTGTAGACCAGGGGCAGGCAGTCCCGTACGAGCTGTTCCGCCGCCTGCCGGTCCCCGGCCCGCGCCGCCATGACGACGGCGACGTCCGTCCGTTCCCGCGCGTCCTGCGAGCGCACCCCGCCTCACCTGTCCCGTCGCCGTGCCGATCCGTCGCGGCGACAGTGTGCCAGGAGCAGATCCGGAGGACCGGCGCGGGTCACTCCCGTCCTCACCCCACGCACCCCACGTCTCCTCGCCCCACGTCTCCTCGGGGTCGGCGCCATGTGTGCGGCGATTTCCGTACGGCGATTTCTGTTATGCGCGGCGTAGACGGCGCGTCTCCTGTGCGTACCGCTGCCTCTGTCCCTCCTCCCTCTTGACTCCCGTTCTTACGCAGCTCTAACTTCGTGCCCGACTTTACGAACAATGTTCGCAATGTCGAACAAGAGGGATGTGTCGGACTTCCGGCCCGCTCCCGCGGTACACACGCCCGGCACTTCGCTCCCCACTCCGTCCCGGCACCCGCACCCGCACAGAGACAGGAAAACGCGCATGGCAAGGGTTCTCACCCGGCTCGCGGCGATACTGGTCGCAGTCGGCCTCCTCTTCACCTCGCAGTCCCTGACCACGGCCCAGCAGGCGGCCGCCGCCGACCCCGGCTACCTGATGGTGCACTTCACCGGCGAGGGGGCGGCCAACCAGCAGATGTACCTCTCGCACAGCGCGGACGGCGTCCACTGGAACGACCTCAACGGCGGTGCCATGGTGCTGCGTTCCACGATCGGCACCAAGGGGGTGCGCGACCCCGCACTCGTGAGATCCCCCGACGGCAAGAAGTACTGGATCATCGCGACCGACCTGTGCATCGGCTGCGGCCAGGACTGGAACGCCGCCATCAACAACGGCAGCCGCAACCTGGTGGTGTGGGAGTCGACGGACCTGGTCTCCTGGTCGCAGCCTTGGCTGCTCAACGTCGCCGGCGCGATCCCCGACGGCCGCAACGCCTGGGCCCCCGAGGCGATCTGGGACTCCGCGACCAACGACTACGTCCTGTACTGGGCGACGAACGTCCCCCTCAACGGCAAGACGAAGCACCGCATCTACTACGCCCGCACCAGTGACTTCCGCACGATCGGCGCCCCGCAGACCTACATCGAACGTCCCGGCGCCCAGGAGATCATCGACACCCAGATCATCGAGATGCCCTCCGGCGTGGGCAACTACCGCTACGTGCGCGCCTCCGGCGACGGACAGATCACCCTGGAAGGCAGCAACTCCATCCTGGGAACGTGGACCGACCTCGGCAACCTCTCCGGCATCGGTCTGACCGGCGCGATGGTCGAGGGCCCGATGTGGATGAAGTTCAACGGGCAGAACAAGTGGGGCCTCTACCTCGACCAGTACGCCGCCGGCCGCGGCTACATGCCGGTCCTGACGACCGACCCGTCCAACCCCGCCTCATACCAGACGCAGGCTGCGGGAAGCTACGCCATGGGCGGCACGAAGAAGCGTCACGGCTGGATCCTGAACCTGACGGCCGCCGAGGAGAGCCGGGTGCTCGCCCGCTGGCCCAACACCCCGGTCCAGCGCCTGCAGTCGTTCAACTTCCCGGACCGGTACGTGCGTCAGTCCGACTTCGACGTGCGCATCGATCCCGACGTGAGCCCCGCCGACGACGCCCAGTTCCGGATGCGGCCCGGCCTCGCGGGCACCGGGACCGTCTCCTTCGAGTCGGTGCGGTTCCCCGGGTACTTCCTGCGCCACGCCAACTACGACTTCCAGCTGGTGCGCTACGACGGCACCGCGCAGTTCGCCGCCGACGCGACCTTCCGCAAGGTCGCCGGCCTCGCCGACCCGGCCTGGTCGTCGTTCCAGTCCTACAACTTCCCCGACCGCTACCTCCGCCACTACGCCTACCAGCTGCGCCTCGACCCCGTCACCACCGCGACGGGACGGAGCGACGCCACCTTCCGCCTGACGGACTGACCGTGACCCGGGGCAGGCCGGCGCCTCCGTGAGGGAGCGCCGGCCTGCCCGCTTCGGATGGCTGACGTCACCGGCGGTCACGGCCTCCATCGTGATCGCGAAGGCGACGAGAGCGTTCGGCTCGTCACCGGTGAGAGGGCGGATAGCGGGGCAAGCCGTCAGGTTCCACGTGAACCGTGAAGTCCCGGCACATTTTAGGTAACGGTCCGGTCTTTTCATAACGTTGAGGTAACGCCCGTCCCGCGAGGCGGACGCATCGACTCTGATGCCGGGTTGGACCGTTACCCCCTGCGAAAGGTTGTGGTCGGCGCTTCTTGTACCTCGGATGAAGCGAACCCAAGCTGGGTGTGAATTCATTTCGAACGCCAGGAAGTTGACCCATGCGCCGAGACATACCCGACCTCGCGGAAGTGCGCCGCGTCACGCAGAAGAAGCGCGACGCCTGGTGGACCGTGCTGCTCGTCGACCCGGTCGCCACCCCGCTGGTGCGGCTGACCGCGAAGTACACGAGGATCACACCCAACCAGCTGACCTGGGGTGCCTTCGTGCTGGGTCTGGTCTCCGCGGCCTTCTTCGCCCTCGGCGACTGGCGCTGGCTGATCGTCGGCGCCCTTGTCTACCACCTGAGCTTCATCCTCGACTGCATGGACGGCAAGGTCGCCCGGCTCACCGGCCAGGGCTCCGTGTTCGGTGCCTGGCTCGACTTCGTCTTCGACCGCGTCCGCGTCGCCGCGTGCTCGGTGGCCCTGATGGCCGGCCAGTACCACCGCACGGGCGACACCCTCTACATCTGGCTCGCCGCCGCCGTCATCGGCTGCGACGCCCTGCGCTACATCAACTCCCTGGAGACCTTCAAGGTCCGCCACACCATGCGCAAGCAGATCAAGGCCCGGCTGCGCGAGGCCCGCCGCGCCGAGAACGAGCGGGAACTGGCCTTCATGGAGGACCTGCTGCGCGAGAACCCCGAGGCCGACATCGAGCAGGACCTGCGCACGGCCGCCGCCGAGGTCACCCGGACCGCGCCGCAGGCCCAGGTCGTCGACCTCCACCAGGAGTTCCGCCGCCGCTTCCCCGCCTATCTGCGCGTCCGGTCCTTCCTGCTGCGCCACCGGGTCCGCCCCCACCTGGTCAGCGGCATCGAGTTCCAGATGGGCGTCTTCATGATCGGCCCGTTCGTCGACTCCGTGCTGACGGCGACCGTCGTCTCCGGCGCGCTGCTGCTCGTCTTCGAACTCGCCATCGTCTACAAGCTGCTGCTCTCGACCCGCGACTTCACCCGCACCCTCGACTCCTTCGACCGGGGAGACGTACGCGAGGACGTGGCCCAGGCCGCCTGAGCCGGCGGACGCGCCTGTGGGCCGGGGGGCGGTGACACCCCCCGGCCCACAGGCACGTCCGGAGATCCGGAGATCCGAAGACCCGGAGATCCGGTCAGACCCGTACCCGCGTGTCCCGCCCGGCCGGCACGGGCTCCGGGCCCGGCTCCGGCGACTCGTCGTGGGTGAGGTCCGGCAGCCGGTTCAGCCACGCCGGCAGGTACCAGTTGCGCTCGCCCAGCAGGGCCATCACCGCCGGGAGCAGCACACCCCGGATGATCGTCGCGTCGATGAGGACGGCGGCGGCCAGGCCCACGCCCATCTGCTTCATCGACTGCATGGACAGCGTCCCGAAGATCGCGAACACGGCGACCATGATGACGGCGGCACTGGTCACGACCCCCGCCGTGGTGACCACCCCGTGCCGGATCGCCTCCTTCGTCGTACGGCCCCGCAGCCGGGCCTCACGGATCCGCGAGACCACGAACACGTGGTAGTCCATCGACAGCCCGAACAGGATCACGAAGAGGAACAGCGGCAGCCAGGTGATGATGGCGCCGACGCCCTCCGCACCCACCAGCGAGGCACCCCAGCCGTGCTGGAAGACCGCGACGAGGATGCCGTACGCGGCGCCCACCGACAGCAGGTTCAGCACGATCGAGGTCACCGCGATCGTCAGCGAGCGGAACGACAACAGCATCAGCAGGAAGGCGAAGACCACGACGAAGGCGAAGACCGGGACGACCGCTCCGGTCAGCTGGTCGTTGAAGTCCTTGTTGCCCGCGACCTGCCCGGTGATCGGCGCCTCCACCCCGTCGACCTCGCCCAGTGTGGCGGGCCGTACCTCGTCGCGCAGCCGGTCCAGGCTCGCACCCGCCCGGTCCTGGTCGGAGCCGCCCACCAGCGGCACGTACACGAACGCCACGTTCTGCGCGTCGTGGACCTTGATCTCCACCGGACCGCGGGAGGCGCCCGAGGCCACGGCCTCCTTCTTGAAGTCGGCCAGCGCGCCCCGCACCTCGGGGGCGTTGATGTCCTTCGCCTTCACGACCACCTCGGCCGGCTCCGAGCCGCCCGGGAAGGCCTCGTTCACCCGGTTGTAGGTCTGCACGATCGGCAGCGAGTCACCGAACTCCTGGTCCAGCGTGAGGTTCTGCGTCTTCATCCCGACCGCGGGCGCGGCCACGGCGAGCAGCGCACCGGCCGCCACCACCAGCGACAGCGCGGGCCTGGCGAGGACGACCCGCAGCACGGCGTTCCAGAAGCGGCTCTCCGCACCGGCCCCCGAGCGGCCGTTCTTCCGCCGCTTCTCCGGGTGCAGGAACGGGATGCGGCCCTTCTCGACCCGCCCGCCCAGCAGCGACAGCAGCGCCGGCAGCACCGTCACCGAACCGACCATCGCCACGGCGACGACCATCAGCGAGGCCAGGCCCATCGCCTCGAACTCGGCGAGCCCGGTGAACAGCATGCCCGCCATCGCCACGCACACCGTGACACCGGAGACGATGATCGCGCGGCCACTGGTGGCGGCCGCCACCCGCAGCGCGGTCTGCGCGTCCCGGCCCGCCGCACGCTCCTCGCGCTCGCGGCGCAGATAGAACAGGCAGTAGTCGACGCCGACGGCCAGACCCACCAGCAGCATCACGGAGTTGGCGGTGTCGCTCATCGGGATCACATGGCTGACGATGGCCATCAGACCCATGGTCGCCATGATCGCGGTGACGGCCAGCGCCACCGGCAGCAGGGCCGCGACGACGGCGCCGAACGCGATCAGCAGGATGCCGAGCGCCACCGGCACGGCCGAGTACTCGGCCTTCTGGAAGTCGTCCCCGAAGGCGTCGTCGAACGTCTTCATCATCGAGGCGCCGCCGATCTCCTCGATCCGCAGCGACCCGTGCTCCTTCTGGACGCCCTCGACGGCCTTCAGCACCGGCTCGATCCGCTCACCGGCGGTGTCCGACGCGCCGCGCACGTCGAACTGCACCAGCGCGCTGCGGCCGTCCTTCGAGATCGTCCCCGTGTCGTACGGCGAGGTCACGTCGCCGACCCTGCCGGTGCGCCCGACGGCCTCCATCACGTCGTCCACGGCGGCCCGGAACGCCGGGTCCGTGGCCTTGGTGCCGTCGTCCTTCGCCTGGACCAGGACGCTCTCCCCGGCGGGCTCCTCGATCCCCGCCTTCTCGACGATGTGGGCCGCCGCGCTGGTCTCCCCCTTGAGCTGGTCGCTGTCCTTGACCTCGACCGAGCCCATCGCCGAGCCGATCCCCATCGTCAGCACCACGAACAGCACCCAGATCCCGACGGCCGCCCATCGGTGCCGGGCGCTCCAGCCGCCGGCGCGGGCGGCGATCCCCCGCACCCGTACGTCTCCGTTCCCCATGACGGGCCAGCCCCCTCGGTGACGATGGCGGCCCCCTGCCGCCATCTTTCGTTTCGAAGGTATGGGCCGGATAAGCGCATCTCATCGTGCTGCCCGGTGAGCGCCGACGCCTACGGGTCCTCCCCTCGGACCGCACCCTCTCCCCACCAGGGAGGACAGTGGCCCCCTACATCTATCCCGCCCCGTCGGGGCCGCCCCTGAGGGTGCACCGGCCCCGGCCTGCCTATCGTGGCTCCATGACGACGTACGCGGCGCTCCTGCGCGGGATCAATGTGGGCGGAAACAAGAAGGTCCCCATGGCCGATCTCCGCACCCTGCTGACCGGCCTCGGCCACACCGGCGTGGCCACCTACCTCCAGAGCGGCAACGCGGTCTTCACCAGTGACCACGGCGACGAGGACTCCCTGGCCGCCGAACTGACGACCGCCCTCGCCGGGCACTTCGGCTTCACCGTCGACGTCCTGGTGCGCGACCACGCCTACCTGGAGGCCGTCCGTGCGGCGTGCCCGTTCCCGGCCGCGGAACTGGAGGGCAGGCAGCTGCACGTCACGTACTTCTCGGAGACCGTGGAGGCGAGCCGCTTCGAGGGCGTCGACCCCCGGGACTTCCTTCCCGAGGAGTTCGGGCTCGGCGACCGCGCGCTCTACCTCCACACCCCCGACGGCCTCGGCCGCTCCAGGCTGGCGGAGACCCTGGCCAAGCCCCGCTTCCAGAAGGGCCTGATCGCCACCACCCGCAACTGGAACACGGTGGCGAAACTGGCGGAGCTGACCGTGGCGGGCTGACTGTCGCGTTTGTTCAAGAGGACCGGGGCGCGCCGTCCCTAGCGTGGGCCCCATGGAGAGCCACGACAGCACCACGCACCCGCACCACCCGCACCACCCGCACCATCCGCACATGCGCGCATGCGCCGCCGAGGCGGCCCGGATCGCCCGGGGCGTCACGCCGGACCGACTCCCCGCGCCCACCCACTGCGGCGACTGGGACGTGCGCGCCCTGGTCAACCACTGGGTCCTGTACACCTCGCACGGACTCGAACACCGCGCCCTGCGCGCGCCCCTCCCCGAGGAACTGACACAGCGCGACTTCACCGCCGCACCCGACTGGGCCGACGCCTACGCGGCCCGGCTGGACCGCGCGGTCACGGCCTGGGCCGACCCGGCGGTGTGGGAGGGCGACATCGACCTCGGCATGGGCCCGCTGCCCGCCGCCGACCTCGCCGGCATGATCATCAAGGAGATGGCCGTCCACGGCTGGGACGTGGCGACCGCCACCGGCCAGTCCTTCCGGATCCCGGACGACACCGCCCGTTTCGTCCTCGGCGTCGTGGAGACCCACGGCGACCTCTACCGCCGCTACGACGGCTTCGCCGATCCGGTCCCGGTACCGGCCGACGCACCGGTGTTCGACAGGGCGCTGGCGTCGAGCGGCAGGAATCCCGCACGCGGCGTCTGACGCCGGGCGCGGCGGCGGGACGGACTCAGGCCGCGGCGAGCTGCCGCTGTCCGAGGGCGGCGGTGTAGCGGCGCAGCAGCAGCGCGGCCAGTTCGGGGGAGGGGCCGAGCGCCTCGGCGAGGACGTCCGTGTTCGACAGGGCGCTGGCGTCGAGCGGCAGGAATCCCGCTCGCGGCGTCTGACGCCGGGCGCGGCGGCGGGGCGGACTCAGGCCGCGGCGAGCTGCCGCTGTCCGAGGGCGGCGGTGTAGCGGCGCAGCAGCAGCGCGGCCAGTTCGGGGGAGGGGCCGAGCACCTCGGCGAGGACGTCCGCGCCCGCGTCGGCCGCGCCGGCAGCGATTCGGTCCGGCAGCCGTCCGGGGGCGATGACGTACGGCGCCACGGCCACCCGCTCGCAGCCGAGGGCCCGCAGTTCGCGGACGGCGTCCTCGGTGCGGGGCAGGGACGCGGAGGCGAACGCGGGCCGCACGGCGCACCAACCGGTGTGCCACCACTCCCGCGCGATGTCGGCGATCACCGCGATCGCCTCCGGGTCCGAGGACCCCGCCGAGGCCAGCACGACCCCGGTCGAGGACTTGTCGGCGGGGCTGAGCCCCGCCTCGTACAGCCGGCGTTCGAGCGCCGACAGCAGCAGGGGCGAGGGGCCGAGCACCCCTGCCCGGCGGACGCGCAGGGAGGCGGGTGCCTCCCGCAGGACCGCCGGGATGTCCGCCTTGGCGTGGAAGGCGCGGGTCAGGAGCAGGGGCAGGGCCACCACGTCCCGGACGCCCTGGGCCGCCAGCGACTCCAGCACCGCCGGGACCGAGGGGGTGTCGAAGTCGAGGAAGCCGGTCTCCACGCGCAGCCCGGGGCGCAGCGCCCGCACCCGCCGGATGAGGGCGTGCACGGTCGCGGCGTGCCGCGGGTCACGGCTGCCGTGGGCGACGACGAGGAGAACCGGATGCTCGGTCATGGGGACTAGCTCTTCACCAGCAGGCCGCGGCTGCGCAGCACCCACCGCTCCAGCGGGCTGAACAGCAGCAGGTCGATGGCGATACCGACGATCAGGATCAGGAAGATCGCGAGGAACACCTGCGGCATGCTGCTGTTGGTGCGGCCCGCCTCCAGCATCTGCCCGAGGCCCGAGCCGATGTCGGGCGCCTTGGCGATGATCTCGGCGGCCATCAGCGAGCGCCAGGAGAACGCCCAGCCCTGCTTCAGTCCGGCCACATAGCCGGGCAGCGCCGCCGGCATCACGATGTGCCAGGTGCCCTTCAGTCCGGTCGCGCCCAGGGTGCGGCCGGCCCGCAGGAACAGCGGCGGCACCTGGTCGATGCCGGACACCAGACCGTTGGCGATCGACGGGACCGCGCCGAGCAGGATCACCGTGTACATCACCGACGGCTCCAGTCCCAGCCAGACCACCGCGGCCGGCACCCACGCCACCGACGGCAGCGACTGCAGACCGGACAGGATCGGGCCGATCGCCGCGCGGACGATCCTGACCTGGGCCACCAGCAGCCCCAGCGGGGTGCCGATCGCCAGCGCGGCCAGGAAGCCGAGCAGACCGCGCGAGACGCTGGTCCAGATGGATTCCAGGAGGGTTCCCTGCAGCCACGCCTGCCGCACCTCGTCCCACACGGCGGAGGGCGCGGGCAGCTTGTAGGCCGGCGCGACCTCCACCAGTACGAGGAGCTGCCAGACCGCCAGCACCAGGGCGATCGCGATGACCGGGGGCAGCACCTTCTGGACGAGCACCTGGCGCAGCGGCGGTCGCCCGGTCTGCACCGTGTCCAGTGCGTCGAGGCCCGCCTCCAGCCCGGCGAGATCGTCCGTGTCGTCGGCGGGTCCGGGGCCGCTCTTGGTCTCAGTGCTGGCCATGGCGGCGGATCTCCCTACGCAGTTCTTCGGTGATCTCGACGGACAGCTCCGCCACGGCGGTGTCCTCGATACGGCGCGGCTGCGGGATGCCCACGGTCCACTCGCGGGCCACCCGGCCGGGGCGCGAGGACAGCAGGACGACCCGCTCGGCCAGCCGCACCGCCTCGCGCACGTTGTGCGTCACGAACAGCACCGACACCTGTGTCTCGCGCCAGATCCGGGTCAGCTCGTCGTGCAGCACGTCCCGGGTGATGGCGTCGAGCGCGGCGAACGGCTCGTCCATCAGCAGCAGCTTGCTCTCCTGCGCCAGGGCGCGGGCCAGGGCCACGCGCTGGCGCATACCGCCGGACAGCTCGTGCACCCGCTTGCCGTACGCGCCGCGCAGCCGGACCAGACCGAGCAGGTCCTCGGTCCGTTCGCGCCGTTCGTTCTTCGGAACTCCCCGCAGTTTCAGGGCGAGTTCGATGTTCTTGCCCGCGGTGAGCCACGGGAACAGGGCGTGCTCCTGGAACATCAGGGCCGGACGCCCGTCGGTCGTGATGCTGCCCGTGGTCGGGGCGTCGAGACCCGCGACCAGGTTGAGCAGCGTCGACTTGCCGCAGCCCGAGGCCCCCAGGAGGGTGACGAACTCGCCGGGGGCGACATCGAGCGTGATGTCGTCCAGGACGAGCTGCTGCCCGGCCGGTCCGGAGAAGGACTTGGATACGTGCTCGATACGGGCGGCGTGCTCGGCCGCCTGGACGCCGTCGGCGGCCTTGGCGAGTGCGGTGGCCACGGTCGTCACCTCCTGGGAACTCATCGGACTTCGCGGTTACTTGACGCCGAGACCGGCGTCGCTGACCTCGTCGTCGCCCTCGGCCTTGAGGACCTTGTTGAGCAGCGTCAGGTCATAGATCCCGTCGAGCTTCGGGTTCTCCAGCAGACCGGCCTTGACCGCGTGGTCGGCCTCGGTCTGCAGGGTGGACGCCAGCGGGTCGTTGATGAACTGGATGGACTTCCACGCCGGGTCGAGCACATCGGCCGGCAGTTCCTTGCCGGAGTCGGCCTTGAGCTGGGCGTTGGCCGCGGCCTTCGCCTCGTCCGCGTGGGAGTTGATGAAAGCGTTGGAGTTGACCGAGCCGCGCAGCACGGCCTCCACCACGTCCGGGTGCTCCTTCAGGAACTCCTGGCGCACGATGATGTTCGTGATCACGAACTTCTTGTCCGGCCACAGGTCGGCCTCGTCGAGCAGCACCTTCCCGCCCTCGGCGACCAGCTTGGACGCGGTCGGCTCCGGCACCCAGGCACCGTCGATGGCACCGGACTTGTAGGCGTCCGGGGTGACGGAGTTCTCCGTGCGGACCACCGACACATCGCCCTTGCCGGTGTTCGCGTCGACCTTCCAACCCTGCTCCGCGATCCAGTTGAGGAACGCCACGTCCTGGGTGTTGCCGAGCTGCGGGGTGGCGATCTTCTTGCCCTTGACGTCCTTCAGGGACTTGATCTTGTCGGGGTTGACGACGAGCTTCACACCGCCGGACGCCGAACCGCCGATGATGCGCAGGTTGGCGCCGTCGGCCTTGGTGTAGCCGTTGATCGCCGGGGACGGGCCGATCCAGCCGATGTCGATGGAGCCGCCGTTGAGGGCCTCGATCTCCGAGGGGCCGGCGTTGAAGGTCGTGTACTTCGCCTTGGTGCCGCCGAGCTCCTTCTGGAAGAAGCCCTTCTGGATACCGACGAGAGCGGTCGCGTGGGTGAGGTTGCCGAAGTAGCCGATGTTGACGGTGTCGAGGCCGTCGATCTTCTTGGCGCCGGCGGCGACCTTGTCGGTCGTGGACTCCGTGGACTGGGAGCCGTAGCCGCAGGCGGCCAGGGCCAGCAGCGGGAGAGCAGTGAGGGCCGCGAGGGTGCGGCGGAAGGCGGCGGAGCGCGGAGCAGGCACGGGAGGTGTTCCTCTCGGAGGCCCGGCGGTCACGGTCTCTCAGGTCGTGGCCGGGAGGTCGGGTTTTCGTCTGCGGCGGTGGGGGGTGAGGGCGCGCAGGCAGTGCGCGTACGTCAGCGCACACATCGCGCCACTCCACCCTGTCCGCTGCCGAGGGCGCCGCTGCCCACGCGGCCGCCCTCCTTCGCGAACGTCGCGTAGAAGTCCTGGGTACTCATGTCAGAAGTCCCACCCGTCGTCCTCGGCCTCGTCCTTGACGGGCTCCGGGGAGGCGAACGACTCGCCGACCATGCCGGCGGTCAGCGTCGTGCCGTCGTTGGGGTCGATCAGGATGAACGAGCCCGTACGGCGGGAGTCGGCGTACGAGTCGACCGGCAGGGCCTCCGCCGTGCGGATCTTCACCCGGCCGATGTCGTTGGCGACGAGCTGTCCCGGGTGCGGGTGCAGGGACAGGTCGTCGAGCGTCAGCCGGGACGGGATGTCCTTGACGATCGCCTTGACCGTGCGCGTGCCGTGCTTGAGCAGCACCCGGTGGCCCACGGTGAGCGGCTGGTCGGCGACGTGGCAGACGGTCGCCTCGATGTCCTGCGTGGTCGCCGGGGCGTCCTTGCTGGGCACGATGAGGTCGCCGCGCGAGATGTCGATGTCGTCCTCGAGGAGCACGGTCACCGACTGCGTGGTCCAGGCGACGTCGACCGGCTCGCCGAGCAGGTCGATGCCGGAGATCTTCGAGGCACGGCCCGAGGGCAGCACCGTCACCGACTCGCCGACACGGAACGAACCCGCGGCGATCTGACCGGCGTACCCCCGGTAGTCGGGGTGCTCGGAGGTCTGCGGACGGATCACGTACTGCACGGGCAGCCGGGCGTGGCAGTGGCTCAGGTCGTGGGTGACCGGGACCGTCTCCAGGTGCTCCAGGACGGTCGGGCCGCCGTACCAGTCCATGTTCGAGGACGGCTCCACCACGTTGTCACCGGCGAGCGCCGAGATCGGGATCGCGGTGACCTCCGGGACGCCCAGCTCGGTCGCGTACGCCGTGAACTCCTCGGCGATCGCGGCGAACACGGGCTCCTCGTAGTCGACCAGGTCCATCTTGTTCACGGCGAGCACCACGTGCGGCACGCGCAGCAGCGCCGCGAGGGCCGCGTGCCGGCGGGTCTGCTCGACGACCCCGTTGCGGGCGTCGATCAGGATCACCGTCAGCTCGGCGGTGGAGGCGCCCGTCACCATGTTGCGGGTGTACTGCACGTGCCCCGGCGTGTCCGCGAGGATGAACCGGCGCTTGGCGGTGGCGAAGTAGCGGTAGGCCACGTCGATGGTGATGCCCTGCTCCCGCTCGGCCCGCAGGCCGTCGGTGAGCAGCGCGAGGTCCGGGGCGTCCTGGCCGCGGCTGGCCGAGACCCGCTCCACGGCCTCCAACTGGTCGGTGAGGACCGACTTGGAGTCGTGCAGCAGGCGGCCCACGAGGGTGGACTTGCCGTCGTCGACGGAACCGGCGGTCGCGAACCGCAGCAGCGTGGTGGCCGAGAGCTCCTCGGCGGTGATCGTGCTCATGCTTAGAAGTACCCCTCGCGCTTGCGGTCTTCCATCGCGGCCTCGGACATCTTGTCGTCGGCGCGGGTCGCGCCCCGCTCGGTCAGCCGGGAGGCGGCGATCTCGGTGATGACCTGCTCCAGCGTCGCCGCGTCGGAGTCGACGGCGCCCGTGCAGGACATGTCACCGACGGTCCGGTAGCGCACGAGGCGCTTCTCGACGGTCTCCCCGTCCTTGGGGCCGCCCCACTCACCGGCCGTCAGCCACATGCCGGCCCGCTGGAACACCTCGCGCTCGTGGGCGAAGTAGATCTCCGGAAGCTCGATGCCCTCGCGGGCGATGTACTGCCAGACGTCCAGCTCGGTCCAGTTGGAGAGCGGGAAGACGCGGACGTGCTCGCCGGGCGCGTGGCGTCCGTTGTAGAGGTTCCACAGTTCGGGGCGCTGGCGGCGCGGGTCCCACTGCGAGAACTCGTCCCGCAGCGAGAACACCCGCTCCTTGGCGCGTGCCTTCTCCTCGTCCCGGCGGCCCCCGCCGAAGACGGCGTCGAACTTCTCCGCCTGGATCTTCTCGGTCAGCGGCACGGTCTGCAGCGGGTTGCGGGTGCCGTCGGGCCGCTCGCGCAGGACGCCACGGTCGATGTAGTCCTGGACGGAGGCCACGTGCAGCCGCAGTCCGTGGCGGGCCACCGTGCGGTCGCGGTACTCCAGCACCTCCGGGAAGTTGTGCCCGGTGTCGACGTGCAGGAGGGAGAAGGGGACCGCCGCGGGGGCGAACGCCTTCAGCGCCAGGTGCAGCATGACGATGGAGTCCTTGCCGCCGGAGAAGAGGATCACCGGCCGCTCGAACTCGCCCGCGACCTCGCGGAAGATGTGGACGGCCTCGGACTCCAGCGCGTCCAGGTGGGACAGGGTGTACGGGGTGCCGGTCTCTCCCGGGACGGCGGCGACGGTGGTCGTCATGCCAGACCCCTCTCGGTGAGCAGCTTGTGGACGAGCGCCGCGGACTCCTGGACCGTCTGGTCCTGCGACTCGATGCGCAGGTCCGGGGTCTCGGGAGCCTCGTACGGGTCGTCGACCCCGGTCAGACCGGAGATCTCCCCGGCCGCCTGCTTGGCGTACAGACCCTTCACGTCGCGCTCCGAGCACACCTCGACCGGCGTGGCCACGTGCACCTCGACGTACGCGGCACCGCTCGCCGCGTGGTGCTTGCGGACCGCCTCGCGGCTGTCGGCGTACGGTGCGATGACCGGTACGAGCACCTTGACGCCGTTACGGGCGAGCAGGTCGGCGACGAAGCCGATGCGCTGCACGTTGGTGTGGCGGTCGGCGCGGCTGAAGCCGAGGCCCGCGGTGAGGAACTCGCGGATCTCGTCGCCGTCGAGGACCTCCACGAGGTGGCCGTCCTCGCGCAGGCGGCCCGCCAGCTCATGGGCGATGGTGGTCTTGCCGGCGCTCGGCAGACCCGTGAGCCAGACGGTGGCTCCGGTGGCTCCGGTCGTCACGTGGTTCTCCTGGTTCGTCGCGGGGGCACGGCCCGTCCCGGGGCCGGTGCTCCCGACAATGTCGGCTGTCTCTGCGGTGTCTGCGGTGTCTGCGGGCTCTGCGACGCTCACAGGTGCAGCCCGCACTCGGTCTTGTTGTTGCCCGCCCAGCGGCCGGCCCGCGCGTCCTCGCCCGGGGCGATGCGGCGGGTGCAGGGGGCGCAGCCGACGGAGGCGTAGCCGTCCATGAGCAGCGGGTTGGTGAGCACGCCGTGCTCGGTGACGTAGGCGTCCACGTCGTCCTGCGTCCAGCGCGCTATCGGGGAGACCTTGACCTTGCCGCGCTTGTCGTCCCAGCCGACGACCGGGGTGTTCGCCCGGCTCTCGGACTCGTCGCGGCGCAGCCCCGTCGCCCATGCGTCGAACCGGGTCAGACCCTCTTCGAGCGGCTTCACCTTGCGCAGGAAGCAGCACAGGTCGGGGTCGCGGTCGTGCAGCTTCGGCCCGTACTCGGCGTCCTGCTCGGCGACGGTCTGCCGCGGGGTGATCGTGATGAGGTTGACGTCCATCACGGCCTCGACGGCGTCCCGGGTGCCGATGGTCTCCGGGAAGTGGTAGCCGGTGTCCAGGAACACGACGTCCACGCCGGGCCTGGCCCGGGAGGCGAGGTGCGCGACCACCGCGTCCTCCATGGAGGACGTCACGCAGAAACGCTCGCCGAAGGTGTCCGCGGCCCACTGGAGGATCTCCAGTGCCGAGGCGTCCTCCAGGTCGCGGCCGGCCTGCTCGGCGAGGGCCTTGAGCTCGGCGCGCCTCGCCTCGTCCTGGCCGGCCGTGTCCGGCGAGGAGGCCGAAGTGCCGGAATCCGCCTGGACGGCAGTCATATGTGATCCCCTCCGCTGTCGGCTCGCTGGAGTCCCCGGGACAGCAGCCCGAGGAACTTCAACTGGAAGGCTCGATTGCAGGCTCCGCATTCCCACGCGCCGTGTCCGGTCTCGTTGGGGCGCAGATCCTCGTCACCGCAGTAGGGGCAGTAGAAGGGTGCGGCTCGCTCACTCACGACAGCGCCTCCTCGGAAGCACGCGTGACCCACGCGGCGAACCGCTCGCCGTCCTCGCGCTCGTCCTGGAAGCGCTTGAGGACGCGCTCGACGTAGTCCGGCAGTTCGTCGGCCGTGACCTTCAGACCGCGCACCTTGCGGCCGAAACCGGCCTCCAGGCCGAGCGCGCCGCCCAGGTGCACCTGGTAGCCCTCGACCTGCTCGCCCGCGTCGTTCAGGACGAGCTGGCCCTTGAGACCGATGTCCGCCACCTGGATACGCGCGCAGGCGTTCGGGCAGCCGTTGATGTTGATGGTGATCGGCTCGTCGAACTCCGGGATGCGGCGCTCCAGTTCGTCGATCAGCAGCGAGCCGCGCGCCTTGGTCTCGACGATGGCGAGCTTGCAGTACTCGATACCGGTGCAGGCCATGGTGCCGCGCCGGAACGGCGAGGGGTTCACCGTGAGGTCCAGCGCCTCCAGGCCGGCGACGAGCGAGTCGACCTGCTCCTCGGTGACGTCGAGCACGATCATCTTCTGCTCGACGGTGGTCGCGACCCGGCCGGAACCGTGCGCCTCGGCGAGGTCGGCGATCTTCGTCAGGGTGGTGCCGTCCACGCGGCCGACGCGCGGGGCGAACCCGACGTAGAAGCGGCCGTCCTTCTGCGGGTGGACGCCCACGTGGTCGCGCCAGCGGGCCACCGGCTGGTCGGGCGCCGGGCCGTCGACGAGCTTCCGCTTCAGGTACTCGTCCTCCAGCACCTGGCGGAACTTCTCCGTGCCCCAGTCGGCGAGCAGGAACTTCAGGCGGGCGCGGGTGCGCAGCCGCCGGTAGCCGTAGTCACGGAAGATCGAGATGACGCCCTCGTACACGTCCGCGACCTCGTCCAGCGGCACCCACGCGCCGAGCCGCTGTCCGATCTTGGGGTTGGTGGAGAGGCCGCCGCCGACCCACAGGTCGAAGCCGGGGCCGTGCTCGGGGTGGCGGACGCCGACGAACGCGATGTCGTTGATCTCGTGCGCCACGTCGAGCAGCGGCGAACCGGAGATCGCGGACTTGAACTTGCGGGGCAGGTTGGAGAAGTCCGGGTTGCCGATGATCCGCCGCTGGATCTCCGCCATCGCGGGCGTGCCGTCGATGATCTCGTCCGCGGCGATGCCCGCGACGGGTGAGCCGATGATCACACGCGGGGTGTCACCGCAGGCCTCGGTGGTGGACAGGCCCACGGCCTCCAGCCGCTCCCAGATCTCCGGCACGTCCTCGACGCGGATCCAGTGGTACTGGACGTTCTGCCGGTCGGTGATGTCGGCCGTGCCCCGCGCGAACTCCTGCGAGATCTCGCCGATCACCCTCAGCTGGCGGGTGGTGAGGCGGCCGCCGTCGATCCGCACCCGCAGCATGAAGTACTTGTCGTCCAGCTCCTCCGGCTCCAGGATCGCGGTCTTGCCGCCGTCGATCCCGGGCTTGCGCTGGGTGTAGAGCCCCCACCAGCGCATCCGTCCGCGCAGGTCGTTGGGGTCGATCGAGTCGAAGCCACGCTTGGAGTAGATCGTCTCAATGCGCGTCCGCACATTGAGACCGTCGTCGTCCTTCTTGAACTGCTCGTTGCCGTTCAGCGGGGTGAAGTGTCCCGCGGCCCACTGGCCCTCACCACGGTGACGGCTCACCTTGCGGCGGGGCGTGGCGGGGTTCTGCGGGGTGGCGGCCATGGGTGTATGTCCTTCGGGAAAGGCGGGGAGGCGGCTCTGACCTGCGCTTGCGCGCGCATGCGAGCACACGCGGGCAGCGTGTGCGGCGCCTGCGCGTCCTTGCGCCGGCTGAAACAGAGGTGGGTGCGGCGGTGTGGCCCGGGGTCGTCCAACCCCTCGCGGTCGGGCGTCAGCTCACCGGACAGATGGCGCTGGACATGCGGCCGAGGTCGACGTGCCGCCGACTCACCAAGGCAATTCCAGTTCCAGACATGACGGAAGCGTGGCACGGCTCTTTAGACCGAGTCCACCGTCATCCACATGTCGGACAAGGATGTCTCGCATCGCGAGACGGTGTGATGTGGGTCATGGTGTGGGAACGGCCGCTCCGGGCCAGGGGCCCGGTGCCGGGACGTCCGGCTCCTCCGTCACCTTCGTGTCGAACAGCCGGAAACCCCGCCGCCGGTAGTTCCCCATGGCGTGCTCCCCGTCCAGGGAGCAGGTGTGCAGCCAGACCCGCTTGGTCGGCGGCAGCTGGGGCCAGCGCTCGGCGAGGTCCCAGGCGCGGGCCGTCCCGTACGACAGCAGATGTCCGCCGATGCGCCGGCCCCGGAACGCCGGGATCAGCCCGAAGTACGCGATCTCCACGACCCCGTCGTCCTGCGGGTCCAGCTCCACGTACCCGGCGGGCGTGCCCCGGTCGTGGGCGACCCAGGTCTCCACACCCGGGCGGCCCAGGTGCCCCAGCCACCGCTCGTACGGCCACGACAGCCGGTCGATCCAGCGGATGTCGCCGCCCACGGAGGCGTACAGGAACCGGCTGAACTCGGGGGAGGGGACCTCGGCCCGCACGATGCGGACGTCGTCGCCCTCGGGTGCCGCGGCGGGAAGCAGATCGCTGGGCGAGGTCTGCTCCAGGGACCAGGTGGTGATGGGGCTGCTGCTCATGGGCCCAGACAACCACGGGGCCCGGCCCGCCTCCAAAGGCGGGCCGGGCCGCCGGGGTGCGGACCGGGCGGGCGGCCTACTCCAGGGCGCCGTCGACGTCCCGCAGCCGCACCGCGTAGAGCAGGCGCTCCGGGATCGGGTCGGTGAGCGTCCACAGCTGGCCCGTCTCCGGCGAGTAGGAGAGGGAGGAGGTGTGCCGCCCCCAGCAGGCGTACGACTCCAGGTCCGCGCCCGAGGCGCCGCTCGACCCGCCCGCCGGGCACTTGGCGGCGTCGGCCCCGCCCTCGTCCTGCCGCCAGAGCGTGCCGTGCGTGCCGCGCTCCTCGGCGGCCTGGTCGACGTACCAGCCCCCGTGGCGGGCGAGGACGCCCCGGACACCGGTGGCCTCGGTCTCGTACGCCTCGGTGGCGACGGCGTCGCTCCGGTGTCCGCCGGTGGTGAGCAGGCCGGTGCGGTCGCCGGTGATGTCGAGGGCGTAGCGCCAGACGCGGGCGGGCTCCTCACGGCCGGGCCGGAACCGCTCGGTCGCCACGACCGTGGGCGGGGTCGACGTCCGGTCCAGGGAGAGCGAGCCGAGGCAGGGCACCCCGTCGTTGTCGCGGGCGTCGCAGCCGTCGCCCGCCGGGGGGCTGTAGGCGGCGACCGCCGGCAGCGCGTACCGGTAGTGGTGCGCCGACCAGCCCTTGGCCGTCCTGCCGATCGCGTCGCTGTCGGTGACGTCGGCGCGGAGGAAACGGGCCAGGTCGAACACGTACAGGGAGTCGTCCTGCCCGCCGCGGCCGTGCGGGCCCCGCGCGGTGACGATCAGTTTGTCGTCGTACCAGGCCATGCCGCCGAGCCGGGAGCGCAGGCCCTCGAAGCCCTGTCCGCCGGAGGTCGGCACGACCAGCAGGACCCATCGGTAGACCAGGTTCGCCGGGTCGCTCGCGTCGACGAAGGCGACCCGGGCGAGTCCCTTCTCGTCGACGGTGACGGCCGCGCCGCCCCCGCGGCCCGTGCCCGGGCGGTCCGCGTTCGCCGAGCCGCCGCCGGGCGGGACGCTCCGCAGCCCGGTGTGCGACCAGCCGGCCGCGATCACCCGGTTGTCCCGGGACGTGGTCACCGAGCGGGGGACCCACTTGGCGTCGACCGCGTCGCCCGCCTCCCAGCAGTACGCCCGCACGGCCGCCGGCTCGACGGGCAGGTTGCCCTTCTCGCTGTCGAAACAGTCGCCCCGGCCGCGCATCGCGTGGTTCGCGCTGCGCAGCACCTCGTCGACACCGACCGTGCCGCCCGTCCGGCCGGCCAGGGTGCGCAGCGCGGAGGGGTCGGTCAGGGTCTCGCGCAGCTGGAGCCTGCTCAGCTCACCGGCCGAGGTGATCGAGGAGAGCGCGCCCGGCGTGCTGCCGCCCGCGGCCTGTGACGTGCTGATCAGGGTGGCCGCCGCCGTGAGCGCCAGCGCGGTGCCCGCCAGGGACGCGCGCAGCGCACGTCCCCGTCTGCGTCGTCGGTGCCTGCCACGGTGCTGCATAAAACCTCCCGGGGACGGCCAACTGCCGCCCGTGAAGAAGATCTTGACGGGGAGGCAGGTGGGGCGGCCTGGCAGCGATGCTACGGCAGTGGGACACGTGTCACGCCGAGGTCCCCGGAAATACAGGGAGATCCCTCACTCCGAGGCCATGATCCGTTCACCGGGAGCTGCTGCGGATGTTCGAGCGGGGCTCATGGGACCGGCCCGGCGCGCTCGTGTCCCGGTGGCTCCTCGTGCTGCGGGACGCCGAGCGGAACGGCCCCCCGCGCCCGCACCACCCCGGGTGCCACCGAATGCGGCAGCAGGTCCAACGGGACCTCGGGCAGCCGCACTTCGACGTCGGCCCGCTCGGTGAAGCGGTACGGGCGGTGGTCGAGGAAGGCGCCGAGGTAGCGGCGCACCCGGGACATCTCCGCGCGGACGGTGACCGTGCGCGCGGGGTCGCCGAACATGTCGGCGGCGAGGGCGGAGGCGCTGCGGCCGCCGCGGTGCAGGGCGAGCAGGTACAGCAGTTCGGCGTGGCGGGGGGTGAGTTCGTGCGTCCAGGAGCCCGCGCAGCCGGCCACCGTGACGCTCCAGTGGCGCGGACGGGAGACGTCGAGGGTGATGTGCGTGGCGGCCGGGGTGAGCGCCGGATCGGCCGTGGGGCGTATCAACCAGCCGCCGGGCAGCGGCTCGACGGTGCACGGCCCGAGCGCCGGGAGCCGGCAGCGGCCGGGGGAGAGCGACGTGGGCAGGGCCAGGCGGCTGGTGTACGGCATGCCGGTCACCGCCGCCGTCCAGCCGTCCCGGTCGACGGCGACCGCGCGGCCGCCGATGCGGGCGAGGACCGGCGCCGCCACCGCCCGCAGCTGTTCGAGCGAGGTCAGATGCAGGTCCCGCAGCCGGGCCTGGGCGAGTCGGGCGACCGCGTCGACCAGGGCGAGGGTGGAGGGGTGCAGCGTCTCCAGGGGGCCGCTGATGTCCACCACACCGAGCAGCCTGCCGTCCCGCGGGTCCGTGACCGGGGCTCCGGTGCAGGTCCAGGGGTGCAGCGCGCGCACGAAGTGCTCGGCGGAGAAGACCTGTACGGCCCGGCGCGAGACGAGGGGCGTGCCGATGCCGTTCGTGCCGACGGTCTCCTCGCGCAGGTCCGCGCCGATCCCGAGCCCCTGTCCGTCGGCCTTGCGGAGCACGGCCGGACTGCCCTCCCGCCACAGCACCCGGGCGTCGGCGTCCGCCACCATCATGATGTGCTGCGTGGTGTCCGCGAGGGAGAGCAGCCCTTCCCGCAGGACCGGCAGGACGTGACGCAGCCGTGTGGTCCGGCGGCGGCGCTCGATCTCGTCGCGGCCGAGGAGATCGGACCGGAAGTCGTGATCGGGATCGACACCGCTGCGCACCGTACGCCCCCAGGACTCGCGGATCGCGGGGCGCGGGGCGGGTTTCGAGGGCCGTCCGTCGAGGGTGTGGGCGTGTACCTCGCCGAGGACGCGGGCCGCCCGGGCGGCGTCCGTGGCGGTGAGCCGCGCGACTTCCATCGGCGAGTGCGGCACTCGTTCCTCCCCGGCAGGCCGGTGACTCCTCGGCCCCGGTGGCCGCGGAAGCCCGGATCTGCGCGACGGCGTTGACTGCGGGCTTCATAGTCTGCCGCTTCTCGGCCACGGAGGGGCGCACTCCGGCCACAGAGCGCGGACGAGTTGCAACCCCCTGCAACCCTGGCGGACGACCGGGGCCCTCCTCGAAACTTGTGCCACGTCGCCCGGTGCGGCGTACGTGCTCCGCTCGTGGGGGCTCTGGTGGCGGGGGTGGTGCCGTGTCGGCGCAGCACCACCCCCGCGCCGGACCACCCGGAAGAGGGGCGCCCGCCCCCGGCGCGGCGTCCCTCCCGGGGCGGAGCCTCAGCCGACCGGGCGCGCCCGCTCCACGATCGACGCCAGATCCAGGGTGTGCGGCAGGGTGCCGAACGCCGAGCCCCGGTCGCCGCCCAGCCGGGAGGCGCAGAACGCGTCGGCGACCGCCGGCGGCGCGTACCGCACGAGGAGCGCGCCCTGGAGGACGAGGGCGAGCCGCTCCACGAGCCGCCGCGCACGGGCCTCGACGCCCTCCAGGTCGGCGAGTTCGGTGAGCAGGTCCTTGATCGCTCCGTCGAGCCGGTGGTCGGCGCCCCGGGCCGTGCCCACCTCCCGCAGATAGGCGTCCAGGGCTCCCGGCTCGCGCTGGAGCGCGCGCAGCACATCGAGGGCCTGCACGTTCCCGGCGCCCTCCCAGACCGAGTTGAGCGGGGACTCGCGCAGCAGCCGGGGCATGCCGGACTCCTCGACGTAGCCGTTGCCGCCCAGGCACTCCGCCGCCTCGGCCACCAGCGGGGTGCAGCGCTTGGTCACCCAGTACTTGGCCACCGGCACCGCCAGCCGCAGGAACGCACGTTCGTTCTCGGCGCCCGCCTCCGCCGCGTCGTAGGCCGCGGCCACCCGCATCGCCAGCACCGTCGCCGCCTCCGACTCCAGCGCCAGGTCCGCGAGCACGTTGCGCATCAGCGGCTTGTCGATCAGCGGCCCGCCGAACGCCTCCCGGTAAGCGCAGTGGTGCACCGCCTGCGCCACCGCCTGCCGCATCAGCGAGGCCGCGCCCAGCGCGCAGTCCAGCCGGGTGGCCGCCACCATCCCGATGATCGTCCGCACCCCGCGGCCCTCGTCCCCGACCCGGCGCGCCCACGTCCCGTCGAACTCGACCTCGGCGGAGGCGTTCGACCGGTTGCCCAGCTTCTCCTTCAGCCGCTGGATACGGAACACGTTCCGCGACCCGTCGGCCAGCACCCGGGGCACCAGGAAACACGTCAGCCCTCCCGGAGCCTGCGCCAGCACCAGGAACCCGTCCGACATCGGCGCCGAGCAGAACCACTTGTGGCCGGTCAGCTCGTACGTCCCGTCCTCGGCCAGCGGCCGCGCCGCGGTGGCGTTGGCGCGCACGTCGCTGCCGCCCTGCTTCTCGGTCATGCCCATCCCGAAGAGGGCACCCGCCTTCCGGGCGGCGGGCCGCATGTCCCAGTCGTAGAGCCGGGACGTCAGCCGCGGCTCCCACTCCGCGGCGAGCGCCGGGTCCGTGCGCAGGGCGGGCACCGCCGCGTGCGTCATCGACAGCGGGCAGCCGTTGCCCGCCTCGACCTGCGTCCAGACGACGAACGCCGCCGCCCGCCGCACATGCCCGCCGGGCCGCGTCCAGGCCGCCGTCAGCCCCGCCGAGACGCCCTTGCCGAGCAGCCGGTGCCAGGACGGATGGAACTCCACCTCGTCCACCCGGTTCCCGTACCGGTCGTACGCCCGCAGCTTCGGCGGGTTCTCGTTCGCCAGCCGCCCCCACTCCTGCACCTGGGCGGAGCCCGACGTCCGGCCGAACCCCGACAGCTCCTCGCGGGCCTCGTCCACCAGCTCCGGCGCCAGATGCCGTGCGACCGCCTCGTCGAGCACCTTGTCGGCGGCGAAGACGTCGTAGTCCACCAGGGGCGGAGCCTGATTGGTCACTTCGTGGGTGCTGGATGCCATGTCCGGAACCTACCCGGCGGCGGGACGTCGTCACGGAGATGCCACCGGTGTCCGGCTGACGGGTGTCCGGCGCGGACCAGGACGGTCCGGCGCCGGATCACGGCGGCCGCCTCAGACGGGCGCCGCCAGTTCGCCCGTCCCCACATCCCCCGTCCCGAACTCCGCCTCGGGCGCCGCCACCGCCTCCCCGTACTGCTCCTGCGGCCAGCCCGGCCGGTAGATCGTGTCGAGATAGCGCTCCCCGAGGTCCGGGGAGATCGCCACCGCCGTCATGTCGGGCGAGCCGTTGCGGGCCAGCCAGGCGCCCGCGCCGCTGACGACCGTGCCGGTGGACCCCCCGAACAGGAACCCGCGCCGGGCCATGCCGTGACAGGCCCGTACGGTGTCGATCTCCTCCACCCGGACGACGTCGTCCACGCACGACGCGTCCAGCAGCGCCGGGGCCACGCTCGTGCCGAGCCCCGGGATCATCCGGCGGCCCGGCGCCCCGCCGAACGCCACCGAGCCGACGCTGTCCACGGCCACGATCCGCACCCGGCGCCGCCGTTCCCAGAACCACTGGGCGCACCCCATCAGCGTCCCGGAGGTGCCGACCCCGACGAACAGCACGTCCAGGCTCGGGAACTGCCGGGCGACGGCGGGCGCGGTGGTGCGGTAGTGCGCCTGCCGGTTCGCCTCGTTGGTGTACTGGTCCAGCCACACGTACCCCGGGTCGGTGGCGCACAGCGCGCGGACGTACGAGATCCGCGCCCCCAGGAAACCGCCGTGCGGGTCCGGTTCGGAGATGACGTGGACCCGGCTGCCCAGCGCCTCGATCATGCGCCGGGTCTGCGGATTGCACCGGGAATCGGTCACACACAGGAACCGGTAGCCCCGGCTCGCCGCGATCATGGCCAGCGCCACGCCCAGATTGCCGGACGACGACTCCACGAGCGTCGCCCCCGGCCCGAGACGCCCCTCCCGTTCGGCCGCCCGCACCATCTCGGACGCGGCCTTGAGTTTGATCGAGCCGGCGAAGTTGAACCCCTCGCACTTCAGGAAGAGCCGATGTCCGACGACCTGGCGCAGATCGACGTACAGCTCCTCCTCGTTGAAGTCCGTGGGAACGGATATGACTGGCACCGCTGCCCCCCTGGTCGTGCACTGTCGTACGCGCTGCGCCCGGCCCCTCAGCCGTGGCGGCGCAGCTCGTGGAAGAAGTCGTCCACGACCCGCAGTCCGCCGGAGCGGGCCACTTCCCCGTGGACATGGGCGCCGACCGCGAGGTCGAGGACCCCGAGGCCGAAGGGTGAGAAGACGACCGGACGGTCGTCCGGCACGTCCGCCCGGCCGGTGAGGACGTCGTGGAGCGTTCCGTCGAGGAAGTCCCGGTTTCCGGTGAGCCGTTCGGTCAGGTGCGGTGAGGTGTCCGCCTTGAGGCAGTGCTCGACGTCGTCGACGAAGTTCGCCGACGCGAGCAGCACCTCGGGCGCGAGATCGCGCAGCGACACGTGCAGCACCAGCGGGTGGTGGGCGAACCACTTCGGTTCACGGACGTGCGGCTCGCCCGCGATCGTCGCGAACACCACCAGGTCGCTGGCCCGGATCAGGCCCTCGGCACCGTCGTGCACGGTCACCCGGCCCGTGGCGCCGGACCGCTCCAGGTACCCCCGGAACCCGGCCGCGCTGTCCGCGGACAGGTCGTGCACCCCCACCTCCTCGAACACGAACCCGGTCGCCGCGAGGAACGTGTGGACGTACCGGGCGATCAGGCCGGTGCCGACGAAGCCGACCCGGGCCGGGCGCGGCGCCCCCCGGCGCGCGCTCAGCCGGTCGGCGGCCAGCGCCGCCGACGCCGCCGTCCTCGTCGCGCTGACGACCGAGGCCTCCAGACACGCGAACGGATAGCCGGTGGCATGGTCGTTGAGGATCAGCACGGCCGAGGCGCGCGGCAGCCCGGACGCCGTGTTCTCCGGGAAACTGGAGATCCACTTCAACCCGTCCACCCGGACCTTCCCGCCCAGCGAGGCGGGCAGCGCGATGATCCGCGCGGACGGACGGTCGGGGAAACGGAGGAAGTACGACGGCGGGTTGACCGTGTCCCCCGTGTTCCCGTCGCCGTGCAGGAGATAGACGGACTCGACCAGGTCGACGATCTCCCGCTCCCGGCCCCGCAGGGCCTGCTGCACCTGGGCGCCGGAGATCACGGCGAAACCCGGAACCTCGGTCATACGCGACTCACCTCGTCCTTCGTCGGGAAACCGGCCGCCCGTACCGGATCGGCCAGGCCCACCAGCAGCTCGCGGGGCCCCTCGAAGGGCTCACGGCCGTGGGCACAGCGGATGTTGTCGACGAGGAGCAGGTCGCCCGGCCGCCACGCCCGGCGGACGGTGTGCGCCTCGTAGACCTCGTTGAGGGTCCGGACGACGTCGGCGCCGATCGCGGTGCCGTCGCCGTAGCGGGTGTTGAAGGGCAGTCCGTCGGCCCCGTACACGTCCACCAGGTACGCGCGCACCTCGGCGTCCAGGGTCCACTCGCTGAGGAAGGCGATCTGGTTGAACCAGCAGCGGCGTCCCGTCACCGGGTGCCGCAGCACGGCGGGGCGCCGCTGCCGGGTGCGCAGCGACCCGTCGGGCCGCCAGTCGACGTCGATCGCGTGCGCCCGGCAGTAGGTCTCGACGGCGGCACGGTCGTCGGTGCCGAACGCCTCGGCGACCGACGCCCCGATCTCGTCGTTGTACGAGCGGGTGAGCAGCCAGCCCTCCCGCTCGAACCGCTCGGTCACCTCCGCCGGCAGCGCGTCCAGCACGGCGGCCGCGTCGGCGACCCCGGTCGCCCCGCCCCGCCCGGCGGCCTCCAGACAGGCGAAGAGCAGCAGGCCGGGGAAGTCCAGGGCGTAGCTCGACTCGTGGTGCATGCACATCGGCTGGTTCGACGGCCAGGCCGTCGGCGCGTGCACCCCGTCCCCGTACGTCCGCCGGGGCGCGAACGCCTCCCGCTCGACCGTCAGGGTGTCGGTCAGGCCCCGGAAGACCCCGCCCACCTCGGCGGCGTCCCGCAGCCCGAGTCCGCGCACCAGCAGCGAACCGTGCTCCGCGACGGCGGCCCGCAGCGCCCCCCGTCGTCCGGCCGCCCACCGGGAGGCGGGTTCGCCGGGGGTGACGGTGAGGAGCGGCGGACCGTCGGTCGACAGCACGATGTCCGGCAGCGGAAGGGAGACCCCGGTCGCCGTGTCCTCCCGGCGGCGCCCGGCGGCCCGGCGGCGGCTCAGGAAGCTCATGACGGCCTCCCCGCTCCGGCGGCGCCGGCCCTCGTGTCGATCAGCGCGGCCAGCCCGGACAGCACCGGATGCGCGGTCACGTCGGCGGGGGAGACCGCTCGCCGCAGCGCGATCGCGAGCCGCACCGCCGCCAGCGAGGTGCCGCCCCGGTCGAAGAAGTGGTCGTGCCGGCCGATCCGGGCCCGCGGCACCCCGAGCACCTCGGCCCAGGCATCGGCCAGCCGCTCCTCGGTGGCCGTCGCGGGCGGCCCGCCCGCCTCCCGGTCCCCCGTGCCGAGTTCCTCGGCCAGCGCCGTCAGCGCCCGCCGGTCGGTCTTGCCGTTGGCGGTCAGCGGCAGGCTCTCCCGCCGGTGGAACACCGACGGCACCATGTACGCCGGCAGCGAGGCCGCCAGCCGGTCCCGCAGTTCCTCGACGGGCAGGGGCCGGCCCGAGTGGAAGGCCACCAGGTGCCCGCCCCCGGCGACCACCACCGCACCGTCCCGCACGCCCGCCACCCCGAGCAGCGCGTTCTCCACCTCGCCGATCTCGATACGGAAGCCGCGCACCTTGACCTGGGTGTCCCGGCGGCCCAGGAACTCCAGCTTCCCGTCGGGCCGCCAGCGTCCGTGGTCCCCGCTGCGGTAGAGCCGTTCGCCGGGCCGGTACGGGTCGGTGGTGAAGGCGTGCGCGGTGCGCTCGGGGTCGTTGACGTACCCCCGCCCGACACAGACCCCGGAGAAGACGATCTCCCCGGGCGCGCCCAGCGGCACCGGCGAGAGGCTCTCGTCGACGACGTACACGCGGACGTTGTGCACGGGACGGCCCAGGGGCACCCGGCTCCCCTCGGGGGCCCGGTCCATCACCTCGTGATTGGTGTCGTCGGAGGTCTCGGTCAGCCCGTAGGCGTTGACCAGGGGTGTGCCCGGCTCGTGCGCGAACCAGCGCTCCACCAGCTCCTTCTTCAGCGCCTCCCCGGTCACCGACACCCGCCGCAGGTCGGGCAGGGGGCGCGGGTGCCGCTCCAGGTGGGCGAGGACCGCTTCGAGGTACGACGGCACGACCTGGAGCACGTTCACCCGGCCGTCCACCACCCGGTCGACGAACCGTCCGACGTCCAGGATCGCCTCCTGCTCCACCAGCAGGGTCCGGCCGCCCGCCAGGGGTCCGGCCAGCAGCTGCCACAGGGAGATGTCGAAGCACTGGGGGGCGGTCTGGGCGACCGTGTCCCCCGCGCCGATGCCGAGGTCGTCGAGCTTGGCGTACAGGTGGTTGAGCATCCCGGCGTGCTCGCACATCGCGCCCTTGGGCTCGCCCGTGGAACCGGACGTGAAGTAGATGTAGGCGAGCCGGTCCGGTCCGATCTCCAGGCCGAGGTCGCCGTCCTGGTGGGCCTCGTCGTAGGCGTCCTCCACCAGCAGCCGCCGTACGCCGGGCAGGGCGGTCAGAGCCTCGTCCAGCGTGGCCGTGGAGCCCCGCTCGGTGAGCACCTGCTCGCATCCGGCGCGGGCCAGCGTGGTCGCGACGCGCCCGGCGGGGAAGTGCGGCTCGACGGGCAGATAGACACCACCCGCCTTGAACACCGCGAGGACGGCCGCCATCCAGTCGAGGTTCCGCTCGGTCACCACCGCGACCACGCCCTCGGGGCGCAGGCCCCGGGCCAGCAGGGCCCGACCGAGCCGGTTGGCGCGGGAGTTGAGTTCGCGGTACGTCCACCGCCGCTCGCCGTGGACGGCCGCGACGGCGTCCGGGCGGGTCACGACCCGCCGCTCGAACAGCTCGTGCACCCGGCGGTCGGGCAGGTCGCGGTGGGGCCCCGCCAACCCGTCGAGCTGGAAACGGAGTTCGTCGTCCGGCACCAGGCTCCGCCGCTCGTGCCCTTCGTCCGGTGCGGTGGCCAGCAGAGTGAGGGCGGTGACGTGGTAGCCGGCGATCCGGGCCGCGGCGTCCTCGTCGAGCGCGTCGGTGCGGTAGCGCAGCCGCAGCGCCGGGCCGTCGGCGCGGTGCACCAGCCCCACCCGCAGGACCGCGTCCCCGCCGAGGCCGTCGTCGCCCCCGCCGGTGTCGAGCACCGTCTCGAACGGCGGCTCCCCGAGGCCCAGTTCGTGCCGCAGGGCGTCCACCGGATGTCCGGCGTGCGTCCGCAGCTCCGCCGTGGCCCGCCGCGCCCCCTCCCGCAGCGCGCGCCAGGTGCCGCCGGGTGCGACGGTGATCCGGCAGGGCAGCGGGCTGCCGTCCACCAGCAGGCCGGTGACGACCTCGCTCTCGCCCGACAGTGCGGCGAGCACCTTCGCGTGGGCGGCCGTCAGCGCGGCCGTACCCTCCCCGGCGGTGGGCCATTCCTCGGGCAGGGCGACGTCCAGGACGCCCGTCCCCTTCTCCGGGTCCGTGCTCCACCGCGGTATCACGGTCCGCCCGCCGGCGGTGAGCACCTCGTGCCAGTACGCGCGGGCGGCCTCGCCCGACTCCGACCGATCCATCGTTCTCCCCCGATTCACCGTGCTCCGGTGTTCTCCGTCGCCGGGTTCCCGCCCCAGCGCGCGTGCGGTGGCACCTGCTCGCCCTTCATCAGGAAGGAGTCCGGCGCGAGCACCGCTCCCTCGCCCAGGACGACGCCGTAGTGGACGAACGCCCCGACCTCCAGCGTGGCGCCGGCGCCGATCGTGACGTGGTCGGACTTGTAGGTGCCGTCCTCCTGCGAATGCGCCTGGATCTTGCTGCCGGCGGCGAGCGTGCAGTCGTCCCCGACGGCCGTCAGCGTCCGTTCGGTGATGTACACCCCGTCGTCGAAGACCCGGCGCCCGATCCGCACCCCCAGCAGCCGCCAGACGAGGGGTTTGTACGGGGTGCCGTTGAGCACCTCCAGGTGGGCGTCCGGCAGTTTCCACAGCCGCTCCTGCCGCCAGAAGACGGGGTCGTAGATGGAGCACAGCCGGGGCCGCAGCGGCCGGAAGCGGGTCAGGGTCCGTTCCACCAGCGCGTGGAACAGGACGGTGAACACCAGCGCCGCCAGGGGCAGCGCGGCGAGCGCGAGCAGTTCGTGCGGCTCGTCCCCGTGCCCGTAGAGGTCGTAGGCCGCGAAGCCGAGGACGGTGAGCGCGCAGGTGTGCAGCCAGCGCAGGAACAGGAACAGTGCCATCGAGCGCAGGTTGAAGCGGTTCTTCGCGGCGAGCCTGCGGCCGA
Source organism: Streptomyces sp. VNUA24 (assembly GCF_029167005.1). Classification (NCBI taxonomy): domain Bacteria; kingdom Bacillati; phylum Actinomycetota; class Actinomycetes; order Kitasatosporales; family Streptomycetaceae; genus Streptomyces; species Streptomyces sp. VNUA24. The sequence continues at coordinate 3,155,909 of NZ_CP119143.1, read as the reverse complement.
GTTCCGGGCCCTCGCGCAGATGGTCGAAGCGGCTGTCGCGCTCCACCGAGCGGGGGATCTCGAAGGGCGGCGAGCCGAGCAGCCCGACCCCTTCGCGGATCTCGCCGTCGAGCGGCACCAGCACCTTCGTCGCCAGCAGACAGTTCTCGCCGGTCCGCCCGCCCACCGGGTAGGCGATGGCGTTGCCCAGGAAGTTGTGCCCGCCGATCGCCGTGCGGGACACCCGGAAGGAGGTGGAGGAGTATTCCGCGTTCATCACCGACAGCCCGTCCGCGACCATCGTGCCGCTGCCCACCCGCACCAGGTACGGCGTCTCGTGCTGCACCGCGGTCCCGAAGTTGGAGCCGGTCTGCTCGACGCGCGCGAGGTCGTACCCGAGGGCCCGGAGGCAGGGGACGATGTACGAGCTGTCGCCGCACAGCCAGGTGAAGAACTTCCGGTTGGTCGACCGGACGATCGCGCGGTGCACCGAGTAGTGGAAGCCGTACAGCGGATAGGTACGGTCCGGCCGCACCAGCGGGCGCAGCAGCCGGGGGACGAGGAACACGGAGACCGCCGCGACGACGACGGAGCCGGCGAACAGCGCGAGCGACAGGGCCGTCGCCTCCGCGTAGAAGCGGGCCGAGGTGAGGTGCAGCGCCGCCGGGTCGAGCAGGGTCTCCAGCTCGGGTGCGGCGGTGAGCAGCAGATGGGCGCCGCCGACCGTCAGCGGCACGTACACCAGCAGTGCCTGGAGCAGGGCGGCGAGGCCGTAGCCGGCGCGCCGGAGCGTGCGGCTGGGCAGCGGGGCGACCCGGATGTGGTCCACGGCGGTGCGCCGGGCCGGTGAGCCGTGCCAGCTCTCTCCGGCCGGCACCGACTCGCCGTCCCGCAGCGCGGAGGAGTGGCCGAGCTGGGCGCCGTCTCCCAGGGCGGTGCCGATGTCGAGGACGGTGTGCTCGCCGACGAAGGCGTCCCGGCCGAGGGTGACGGGGCCGGTGCGGATGTGCCCGGCGCGCGCCCGGTAGCAGAGGAAGGCGCAGTCCTTGCGGATGACCGTGCCCGCCCCGATCGTCAGCAGATCGGTGCAGACCGGGAGCGTGCGGCTGAGGATCGTGACGCCCGGTCCGATGCGGGCCCCGAGCGCGCGCAGGTACAGCACGTACAGCGGGGTGCCGACGAGCAGGATCATCGGGCTGGTGCGCAGCAGCGTCCTGACGGTCCAGAACCGCAGGTACGCCGGCCCCCAGACGGGGAACTCCACGCGTTTCCACCGTCCCACCAGCAGCCATTTGGCGGCGACCGGCAGGGCGCACAGGGCGGTCAGGGCGAGCGCGCCGAAGACCGCCGAGCGCAGGTAGACCGCGACGAGCCCCGAGGCGTCCGCCACCCACGCGTACCCCCGTGCGTATCCGGCGGTGGCGAGCAGGCAGTACCCGGCGAAGAGGAGCAACTGCAGGGCCCCGCACAGGGCGTAGCGCAGGGTGCTGCCCACGGGCACGGGGCCGGCGGGCGGCGGCGGGGCGGGTGGCCCGGCCGGGGCGTTCGTCAGCGCGGCGGCGAGGCTGCGGACGGTGGGGTGACCGTAGACGTCCCGGATGGACACCGACGGCAGTTCGGGGTGCTTCCTGACGCGGGCGCAGAAATGCGCCATGGTGAGCGAGTTGGCCCCGAGATCGTCGAAGAAGTGGCTTTCTGCGGGCACGTGTTCGACGCGAGCGACATCGGCCAGGAGTTCGGCCATAAGTCGTTCGATGGTGGTGTTCGATTTCTCCGCGTCCGGCTCGGCCCTCTTGGCCTCGCCCGGTTCTTCCGCCACGGACCGTGGCGCTGGACGTGTCATTGAATTTCTCCGCGACAGGTAGTGCGATGGAAGGCGCCCGGGGGTGAACGGGACGGCGCGCGGAATGACAGAAGGAGGGGAGGGGTGCGGAAAAGGAAAGCGGTGACGTGAGGGACGGAATCGATCGGACCTGCCGGGGACCGAAGGGGATTGCCCGGCCTGTGCTCTGCCGGCACCTGCTCCGGACGGGCGCGGCGGAATGCAATCCGGATTCTTTCGGTACATTCGGGAACGGGTCAAGCAGGGTCGGGTGATTGACGCTTTCCCGCCCTTTTTCCGCTCTCTCCCGTGATGTCGGACCCGAACCCGCCCCCGGCTTCAGCGGGCAACTCTCCAGGAAAAGAAAAGAATGCGCCGGATCGTTCACCTTCGGGTCTCGTCATGATTCGGCCAGCACGTGCATGACAGAAAAGGCGATCCGGAATCACCTTTGATTTCTCCTGGGTTTCCCCGGGTTTGCTGTCTCGTCACGCGACCGGAGGGAACCGTGCGTCGCACGCGGACCCCGGCGCGGCCCACGGCACCGGGAGGTGAGGGTGACACGCGCAGGCGGATACCTTTAGGGCGTGCAGCCAGCAAGTCAGTCACCCCCACCGTCGGCGAGCCCCCATGGGCGTCTCCACCGCGCGCGCGCCCTCTACCGGGACGTGTCCAAGCGCAGGACCGCCTGGCTGCTCCTGAAGGACACCGTCAACTCCTGCATCGAGTACCGCATCCTGGGCCTGGCGGCCGAGGCGGCGTTCTTCACGCTGCTCTCCGTGCCGCCGCTGCTGCTCAGCATGATCGGCCTGCTCGGCTACGTCGACGACTGGACCGGCGCCGACACCATCGCCAGCCTGGAGCTCAACCTGCTGGAGGCCTCGCGGACCGTCCTGTCCGAGAAGGGTGTCGCACAGATCGCGCAGCCGATCCTGGACGACGTGATGAAGGGCGGTCGCCCCGACGTCATCTCCATAGGCTTCCTCTTCGCCCTGTGGTCCGGCTCCCGCGCGGTGAACGTCTTCATCGACACCATCACCGTCATGTACGGCCTCGACGGCGTCCGCGGCATCGTCAAGACCCGCCTCATGGCGTTCCTGCTCTTCCTCGTGGCGCTGCTCATCGGCTCGATCGCCCTGCCGCTGATGGTGGCGGGACCCGACGCCGTCGTCCGGATCGTCCCGTGGTCCGCGACCGTCGTCCAGGTCCTCTACTGGCCCGTCGTGATCGTCCTGTCCATCGTCTTCCTGACGACGCTGTACCACGTGTCGGTGCCGGTCCGCTCTCCCTGGGTCGAGGACGTCCCCGGCGCCCTCGTCGCCCTCGGCATGTGGGTGCTGGGCAGCTTCCTGCTGCGCATCTACCTCACCAACACGGTCGAGGGAGCGACGATCTACGGCTCGCTGGCCGCCGCCGTCGCCGTCCTGCTCTGGATCGGTGTGGGCGCCTTCGCCGTGCTCGTCGGCGCCGCCGTCAACGCCGCGATCGACCGCGTCTGGCCGGCCGCCGCCACGGCCGCCGCCCGCGCCGCCAACGAGCGCCTGCGCGAGGAACAGGCCGCCGAGTACGTCGCCCGTGCCGCCGCCGCCCGCACCTACGATCCCGAGGACCCCGACATGCCCTCCGAGTTCCCGGAGCGCTGGTCCCGCTTCCTCCCCCCGGAGGACGTGACCTCGCGCCTGCGGTCACCCGTGAAGAAGGGCGAGGACTGACGGCGGCCCCGCCCGCAGGGGCGGACGCGGGCCGGCCTCCCGGGCGTAGCCTCGTTCCCGTGTACGAGGAAAGGGCTTCCCGGCTGGACGGGGCCGTGGTGTGGAGCGACGGCCCGGGCGGACCGGGCTCCGGGCGGGTCCTGCCCGACGGGTGCATGGACCTGCTGTGGCACGAGGGGCGCCTGCTGGTCGCCGGCCCCGACACCCGGGCGTACGTCACCGGCGGGTCGCCCGGCGGCTGGGCCGGGCTCCGGTTCTTCCCCGGCCAGGCGCCCGCCTTCCTGGGGGTGCCCGCGCACGAACTGCGCGACCGGCGGGTGGCGCTGGCCGACCTGTGGTCCCCGGCGGACGTACGGCGGCTCACCGCGCGGGTGAACGCGGCCCCGGATCCCGTGCGCGGACTCGAAGAGGCGGTCCTGGAACGGGCTGCCCAGGTGGCGCGGCCCGACCCGGTGCTGCGCCAGGTCGTCGCCGCCCTCGACGCGGGCCGGCCGGTCGCGGCGACCGCCGACGAACTCGGCCTCGGAGCACGGCAGTTGCACCGCAGATCGCTCGCCGCGTTCGGCTACGGCCCCAAGACCCTGGCCCGTGTGCTCCGGCTGCGCCGGGCGCTCGCGCTCGCCCGGGACGGCGTGCCCTTCGCCGAGACGGCGGCCCGCAGCGGGTACGCCGACCAGGCCCATCTCGCCCGTGACGTGAGGGAGTTGGCGGGCCTGCCGCTGGGTGAACTGCTCGGCGGGCGCTAACGGCCCCCGCAGGGCCCCGGGCTACTCGGGGGCGGGGGCAGGGGCCGGCAGGGGTGCGAAGAGGTCGACGCCGTGGCCGTCCGGGTCGAGGACGACCGCGTACCGCTGGCCCCACACCGCGTCCCACGGCGGGGTCTCGCCCCGGTACCCGGCCTCCACCAGCTCCGCGTACACCGCGTCGACCTCGGCCGGACCGTCGCACAGCAGGGCCAGCCCGGCGCCGCCGCCCGTCCCCGGGCGGAACCCCGGACGGAAGGACCGGACGGTCTCCACGGTGTCGAGCAGCAGCCGCAGCCCGCCGGGCAGGTGGGCCTCGGCGTGCGGCAACTGCTCGGCGCCCTCGGGGAAGGCGAAGCCGAGGCGGCGGTAGAAGGCGACGGAGGCGGCCATGTCCGAGGCCACCACGCCGATCGCGTCGAGTCGTGGAGTCATGCGGCCACCGTAGGCGGACCGCCGCGGACCGGTCTTGAAGGAATCGGACACGGGCCCCGCATCCGTCGCGGGGCCCCTCCGGGGCCGCGGAGTCCGCCGCCCGTGTCCGTCAGGAGGTACCGCCCGGCCGCTGCGGGCCGAACGCCGTCATGAAGCGGTCGCGGAACTTGTCCATCCGCCACACCGGGGTGTTGTCGGCGGGCTGGAGACCGTCGGTCCAGCCCCAGTCGGCGACCTTCTTCAGGACCTCGGGGTCCTTGGCGACGATGGAGACGGGCACGTCGTGGCTGGGGTTGGCGCCGGTGACCGTCTTGTTGGGCTGGTGGTCACCGAGGAAGACCAGGACGGTGTCCCGGGAGCCGTGCTTGGCCACGAAGTCGACGAGACTGCTCACCGAGTACTGGATCGACTTGCGGTACTCGTCCCGTACGGCCAGCGGGTCCTTCCAGACCTCCGTGGGGTCCTTGCCCTCGGCCTTCTGCAGCCCGTGGTAGACCGACCCGTCGCCGACCTGGTCGTCGGGGATCGTGCTCGGGATGGGCGCCCACGGGTTGTGGCTGGAGGTCAGGATGATCTCCGCCATCATCGGCTCACGGTCCTTCTTGCCGTGCTCCAGCTCCTCGAACGCCTTCAGCGTGTACTGGTCGGGCATCGTCGACCAGCTGAACTTCGGTCCCTTGTAGCCGAGCTGGTCCGAGTCGTAGATGTGGTCCAGGCCGAAGTACTTGCCCTCCGGCCACGCCTTCTGGGTACCCGGCACGACACCGACCGTGCGCCAGGCGCCGGTGCGCCGGAACGCCTCGGTGAGGGTGAGCCGGTCGCTGGCGACGAGGTTGGCGTAACGCGACTGGTTCTTGATCCACAGACCGGACAGGAACGTGGAGTGACCCAGCCAGCTGCCGGCGCCCGTGATGGGGGAGCGCAGCCAGCCGCTCTGCGACGCGTACCCGGCGTCCTTCAGCTCCTGCGTCTTCTGCGCGAGCGTCCGGCTGAGCGGCTCGCCCATCCGCGGGTCGTCGATCGCGGAGCGGCCGTAGCTCTCGATGAACGTGATCAGGACGTCCTTGCCGCGCAGCCCCGTCAGCAGTTGCTCGGGCGGTACGTCCGCGAAGGCGTCCACGGCGGACTGCTTGCGGAACGCCTCGCCGTCCTTCAGGCCGTCGCTCACCGACTCGATGCGGTTCTCCACGAGGGTCGCCGCGCTGTGCGAGGCGACCGGGACGTCGGCCACCTCCAGCGTCAGCGTCGAACTGACGATCCACGCGGTGCCCAGGACGAGCAGCGTCCGGCCCGCCGTGTGGCGGTTGCGCGTCATCAGCCGGCTGATCCGTGCCACCGCCAGTGTCATCAGCACCGGCAGCACCAGCGTCAGCGCGATCACCCCGACCGTCACCGCCAGCGCTGCCGTGTCGCCGAGCGAGTCCTGGACGAACGTCCGCGCGTTGTCCAGCAGGATCCAGTCGAGCACCAGGTCGAACGGGCGGTCCAGGGTCCAGTACGACCCCATGTCCAGCATCTTGAGCGTCGTCAGCAGCCCGAGCAGCACGCCGACCACCACCACCGCCACGCGCCGCGCCTTCGCCGGCAGCACGAGCAGCAGCCCGCCGACCAGGATCCCCTCCGCCGGGAGGCGCAGGAACCGTCCGAACTCGATCTTCGTGACGTCGTTCGGCACGAGCAGCGCGAACAGGACGAGCGCGACGGCCAGTCCGGTCACGGCCCAGGTGACGTAACGCGCGGCCCGGGGGTGCGTGGTGCGCCAGCCGGAGGAGGGTGCGGGGGATGCGGGGGTGGAGGCGGGTGCCGGGTCCGGCGACGGGGCGGACGACTCCGCCTCGGTCTCCGTCTTCGGCTCCGACTCGGGCTGCGCGTCCGTCTCCGTCTTCGGCGTGGATTCCGGCCCGGCATCGGGTGCGGACGTGGAGTCGGGCTCGGCGCCGGTTGTGGCCTCCGCCCCCGTACGAGCCTCCGCTTCCGCCTGTTCGCTCGCTGTCGCCGTCGCGTCCGGCGAAGCCGCTACGGACGTCGGCTCCGGAGGGTTGGCTTCGTCCGGGGTCCTGTCGTCGTCCGGTGCCGGTGTCGGTCCCGGAAGCTGCGGCGAGCGTATGTGCGACAACCCGAAGGTCCTTCCCTGTGGAGCATGTGGAGCTCGGTGCTGGTGGAGCGGAGTGGGCCGGGGCCGCTGGAACCGCCGGACCCCCCGAGGGGCCGATTTGCTATGCCGTACGGTCCCACGACGCCCACCGTTCACCCGCACTCAGGGTCTTCGCAACCACTTGACCGAACCAAAACGCGCCCATCGCCAACCCGTTCCCACCTGCTCAGACCGAGCGTGGCGCCCCCGTGCTGGACCGCTCCACCAGCCGAGTCGACAACTCGGTGCGTGTGCCCTCCGGTTGGTCGCCCTCCATCATCCGCACCAGCAGCCGGAGCGCCGTCTGCGCCATCTCCGACAGCGGCTGACGGACCGTGGTGAGGCCGGGAGTCGCCCAGCGGGCCTCGGGGAGGTCGTCGAACCCGACCACGCTGATGTCGTCCGGCACCCGCAGCCCCCGCTCGGCCAGCGCCGCGTACACCCCGAGGGCCATCTTGTCCGAGCAGACGAACACGGCGGTCGGCGGCTCGGGGAGGTCGAGCAGCTGGAGCATGCGGTGATGGGCGGTGGTCTCGATGAAGTTGCCGTAGCGCACGTACTCCGGCCGGTACGGGATCTTCGCGGCCGCCAGCGCCGAGCGGTAACCCGCCACCCGGGCGCCGCTGCACATCTTGCGCCGGTACCCGGCGATCACCGCGATCCGCTCGTGCCCCAGGGACAGCAGATGCTCGGCCGCGGTCATCCCGCCCTGCCAGTTGGCCGCGCCGACCGACACCACGCCGGGCGGCGGTTCGAGGACCGGGTCGATGAGCACGAACGGGATGCGGTGCTGGGTGAGCCAGGAGTGCTGGGCGGGGGACAGCTCGGCCAGGTTGAACAGCACGCCCGCGGAACCCCGGGCGGTGAGCCTGTCGAACCAGCCGCGTTCGGGACGCACGCCCCGGGTGCGGCTCAGACCGGCCGAGACCACGACCTCCAGGCCGGCGTCGTGGGCGGCCTGTTCGACACCGTGCAGGACCGCGCCCGACCAGGAACTCTCCAGGGAGTGGACCACCAGGTCGACCATGCGCGGCGGCTTCGTCACCTCGAACCGGGGTCTGCGGACGTATCCGAGCCGGTCCAGCGCCTCGGTGACCCGGCGCCTGGTCTCCGGGGCCACGTCCTCCCGGCCGTTGACCACCTTCGAGGCGGTCGGCACGGACACCCCGGCCTCGCGTGCCACCACCGCGAGCGTCGGCCCGGCCGTCGCGCTCCCGCCACGCACCATCGCGACTCCACCTCTCAGGCCCCGTCCCGGGGGCCGGTGAAATTTTCGAACAGCGTCGCCCGCGCGACGGAGGCGTCCCTCGCGTAGCAAGCGCTTCCTACCGTAAGCCCAACTCAACACGGCGGGAAGAAGCAGGGATTCACAGGACCGCCCGTGCCAAAACTTTCGAAACTTCGAACAAGGGGTTCCGGGTCGGTCGGCCGATCGGGCTGAGCGATGGAATTCGGACGCAGCGGAGCGCGAGGGACGCGAGCCCGTCGCCCGTGGCCCCTCCGGAGCGGGCCGCACTGCGCACCCATGTTAAAAAGTGACGCCGTAAGTGCCCGGCGGGGGATCGATGGGGGACGGGATGATCGGGACGGTGTTCCGGAGCGAGGACGTACCGGAGGCGGACAGATTCGACTACTGGCGGGAACTGATCGCCCGGACGCGCTCGAACGATTTCATCAGCACCCACTCCGCCGCGTTCTTCGGGCAGCTGGGCCTGCTGGAACTGGGTCCGGCGACCGTGATGCGCACGTCCTTCCTGCCGACGCGGTTCCGGCGGAGTCCGCGCATGGTGCGCCAGTGCGACCGCGAGCTGTACCACCTGACCCTGATGCTCGACGGCGGCATGGTGCTCGACCACGCCGGACGGATCACCACGTACCACGCGTACGATCTGCACCTGGTCGACAGCTCGCAGCCCTACGACTTCCGGCCGGCCGACGACCGGGAGCGCCGGGTCCTCCGCGGAGTCGGCGTGGACCTCCCGAAGGCGCTGCTGCCGCTGCCGCCGCACCGGGTGGGGGAGCTGCTGAACCGGCGGCTGTCGGGGCGCGAGGGAATCGGTGCGCTGCTGCTGGACTTCCTCGCCGGACTGGAACGGCGGGCGGACTCGCTCCAGCCCTCCGACGCCCCCCGGGTGGGGGTGGTCGTGACGGACCTGCTCGCGGCCTGGGTCGGTCAGCTGCTCGACGCGGACGCCGCCCTGCCGCCCGAGACCCGTCTGCAGGCCCTGGCGGAACGTATCCGGGCGTTCGTGCGGCAGAATCTGCACGACCCCGAACTGACGCCTCCCGCGATCGCCGCCGCGCACCACATCTCCGTCAGCTACCTGCACCGCATCTTCCAGCAGTACACGCAGGGGGAGACGGTCGCGGCCTGGATACGGAGACAGCGGCTGGAGGGCACCCGCCGCGACCTGGCCGACCCGGCCCTCGGCACCACACCGATCCATATGATCGCCGCGCGCTGGAACTTCCCGCGCGCCGCCGACTTCACCCGGGCCTTCCGCGCCGCCTACGGCCTCACCCCCGGGCAGTACCGGCTGCAGGCGCTCGCCGAGCGGGAGCAGCCACGGCCCGCGCCGATGCCGTAGTCACCCGGAACGGCGGCCCGACGGCCGTCCGCACCGAACGGCGGCCCGACGGCGTACCGGCAGGAGCCCGGCCGCGCACCCCGGCGTACTCCGGCCGGGTACCCGTCCCCCGAACGGCCGTCCCAGCCCCGGCACGACCGGAATACCGCGAAGGGATGTGGTGCTCTGAGGTGGACGACGGTCCACGAGCGGGCGGGCGTGAGGAGCTGGTGCGATGACGGCAGACCGGCAGGGCCCCGTGGTGAGGACGCCGTACGGTGCCGTACGCGGCGTGTACGAGTACCGCGACCAGGGCGGGAACGGGGACGGCCGCGGCGAACGGATCGCGGTGTTCCGGGGCATCCCGTACGCGGCCCCGCCCTTCGGTCCGCGCCGGTTCCGTCCGCCCGCGCCGCCCGAGCCCTGGACGGGGGTGCGGGAGGCCGTCGCCTTCGGGCCGACTCCCGCGAAGCCGCCGTACTCGGAGGCGTTCGCCCGCCGTCTCTCGGACCCCGTCGTCCCGGGCGACGACTGCCTCAACCTGAACGTGTGGACACCGGACCCGCGCCCGGGAGCCCGGCTGCCGGTCATGGTCTGGATCCACGGCGGCGCCCTCACCCGGGGTTCGTCGGCGGTGCCGGTCTACGACGGCGCCGCCTTCGCCCGTGACGGTGTGGTGCTGGTGTCCCTCAACTACCGTCTGGGAGTGGAGGGTTACGGCCTCTTCCCGGACGCCCCGCCCAATCTCGGGCTGCGGGACCAGCTGGCCGCGCTGGAGTGGGTGCGGGAGTCGGTCGGCGCCTTCGGCGGCGACCCGGACCGGGTGACCCTGGCCGGGCAGTCGGCGGGAGCCATCAGCGTCGGCGCGCTGCTGGCCGTCCCCCGCGCGCGGGGCCTGTTCCGACGGGCGGTCCTGCAGAGCGGGCCGCCCGAGGCCCTGGACCGGGACAAGGTGCGGCGCATGGTCCGCCGGATGGCGACCCGGCTGAAGGTCCCGGCGACCGCCGAGGCGTTCGCGGCCGTGGAGCGGTCCGCTCTCGTCGAGGCGCAGGCGGAGGTCGGCCGTCTCAGCAGTCCGGTGCTGGGCGGTCCCGCCTTCGGCATCGTCGTCGACGGCGAGCTGCTGCCCACCGATCCGCTGGAGGCGCTGACCGAGCACGGCGCGGCCCCGGGCACCGACCTCCTGATGGGCTGGACCCGTGACGAACACCGTCTCTGGCTCGTCCCCGGCGGCCTCCAGGAACGCGTGGACCGTCTCGGCGCGGTCGCCCTGGCCGGCGCACGGGCCCGCTGCCGCTGCGGTCCGGAGCTGCCCCGCGGCTACCGCGACCTCCACCCCGACATGGGAACCGCCGACCTGGTCGGCCGGCTCGTCACCGACCACCTCCTGCGCGTTCCCCTGCACCGGGTGGCGGACGCCCGCCTCGGCCAGGCCCACTCCTACCTCTACGAGTTCGCCTGGCCCTCCGGCGTCCCCGCCCTCGGCTCCTGCCACGCCCTCGAACTCGGCTTCGTCTTCGACACGGGCGACACCCCTGCCTCCACCAAGCTCGCCGGCGAGAACCCGCCGCGCGACCTGGCCGCCGCCATGCACACCGCCTGGGTCCGCTTCGCGACGGAGGGCACCCCCGGCTGGCCCGCCTGGGACCCCACCCACCCGGTCCGCGTCTTCGACACCCCGGACACCCCGGACAGTCCGGACGGCCCCCGGATGGTGCTCGGCCCCTACGACCCCGAACTCGCGCTCTGGGACGCCGACACCCGGCGCCCCCGGCGGGTGCAGGGCGCGGGCACCTTCGTCACCTCGGGCGGAGGCCCGCTCCCGGCCCTGCGCCGCTTCCGCCGCAGTCCGTGAGACCGGGCCGGGCGGCCCCTCAGGCCAGGGTCCGCGCGATCGCCGAGATGGCCTCCGGTCCCACCCGGCAGCAGCCGCCGATGAGCCGGGCCCCGGCCGCCCGCCACCCCAGCACCTGTTCCGTGGTGAACGTGGACCGCCCGGTCCAGGACCGGGCCGCCGCGTCCCAGGTCTCGCCGCTGTTCGGATAGACGACGACCGGCTTTCCGGTGACCCGGACGGCCGTCTCGATCGCGCCGTCCACGTCCTCGGACGCGCAGCAGTTCACCCCGACGGCGACGATCTCCTCGGCGTCGGCGGCCAGTGCGAAGGCCTCCTCCAGGGGCTGCCCGGCGCGGGTGCGGTCACCGGCGACGGTGTACGACAGCCAGGCGGGCACGTCCAGACCGCGCACCGCCCGCAGCAGGGCCTCGGCCTCGTCGGTGTCCGGGATCGTCTCCAGGGCCAGCACGTCGGGGCGGGCGGCGGCCAGCACCTCCAGCCGGGGCCGGTGGAAGCGCTCCAGCTCGGCCACGCCCAGCCCGTAGCGGCCCCGGTACTCGGAGCCGTCCGCGAGCATGGCCCCGTACGGGCCGACCGAGGCGGCCACCAGCAGCGGGCGTGCGCCGCCGCGGGTCCCGGCCTCCGCCGCCGCGTCCGCGGCCAGCCCGATGCTCAGGGCCATGAGTTCGGCCGCCCGGTCGCCGTCGATCCCGCGCTTGGCGAAGCCGTCGAAGGTGGCCTGGTAGCTGGCGGTGATCGCCACGTTCGCGCCCGCCTCGTAGTAGGCGAGATGGGCCTCGGTGATCGCCTTCGGGCTCTCCGCGAGCAGCCGCGCCGACCACAGCTCGTCGCTCAGGTCGTGCCCGGCCGACTCCAGCTGGTTGGACATACCGCCGTCGAGAACGAGGACGTCGTCGGCCAGGGCCGCGGCGAAGGGGCCGGACGGAGGGCCGGGGACGGGGGAGGGGCTGCCGGATGCGTTGCTGGTCATGCCGACGACGGTAACCGAGCCACGGGGGCGGACCCACCCCGTGTGTGTCCATCAGATGAACAGATCGCCCACCATGTGGAACGCGGCGGTACGATCGCGCCCTCCCCTTCCCCGCTCATCCCCCGGGAACCGCCATGACCACCACCAGCACCCCCGAGGCCACCGAGCCCGAACCGGCCCCGGCCACCGGCACCGAGGCGACCGCGGCCTCCGGGCCGGGCGCGCCGGGCGAGGCCGTCCCGGGCCGGAAGTTCGGCGTCGTGGCGGCCACCGCCCTCGTGATGGGCAACATCATCGGCGGCGGCATCTTCACGCTCCCCGCCGCCGTCGCCCCGTACGGCACGGTCAGCCTGCTCGCCTTCGGCGTCCTATCCGTGGCCGCCGTCCTGCTGGCGCTGCTCTTCGGGAAGCTGGCCCGGCGCAGCCCGGTCACCGGTGGCCTCTACGTCTACCCGCGCGACGCCTTCGGGCCGTTCGCGGGCTTTTTGTCGGCCTGGTCGTACTGGACGATGTGCTGGGTCAGCATCGCCGCGCTCGCCGTCGGTGTGGTCGGCTACGTGGACGTGCTGATACCCCTGGGCGACAGCAAGGCCGTCCCGGCGCTGGTGGCCCTGGCCGCCCTGTGGCTGCCGGCCGCCGCCAACTTCGCGGGCACCCGCTATGTGGGCGCCGTGCAGGTCGTCTCCACCGTGCTGAAGTTCGTACCACTGCTGCTGGTCGCCACCATCGGCCTGTTCTTCGTCGACGCCGACAACTACGGCCCCTTCAACGCCTCCGGCGAGAGCACGCCCGGTGCGATCGCCGCCGCCGCCGCGCTCCTGCTCTACAGCTTCCTCGGTGTCGAGTCGGCCGCCGTCAGCGCGGGCGAGGTCGAGGACCCGGAACGCACCGTGGGCCGCGCCAGCGTCCTCGGCACGCTCGCCTCCGCACTGGTCTACATCCTCGGCACGGTCGCCGTGTTCGGTCTGGTCCCGCACAAGGAGCTGGTGGAGTCCGGGGCGCCCTTCGCCGACGCCGTGAACGCGATCGCGGGCGGCAGCTGGGGCGGCACGGTGATCGCGCTGGTCGCCGTCGCCTCGATCGTCGGCTGCCTGAACGGCTGGGTCCTGCTCAGCGCCCAGATGCCGTACGCCGCCGCCCGCGACGGCCTCTTCCCCCGGCGCTTCGCCCGGGTCGGCAAGGGCGGTGTGCCCGGCTTCGGCGTCCTCGCCACCGCCGTGCTCGGCACCCTGCTGATCGTGATCAACTACGCGGACGACCCGGACACCGCCTTCCGCGTCCTGGTCCTCATCACCACGTTCACCGGCTGCGTCCCGTATCTGCTCTCCGCCGCCGCCCAGCTGTACTGGCTGGCCCGGGGCACCCGCGAGCGGGTCCGCCCGGCCGGACTGGTCCGGGACCTGATCGTCGCCGCGCTCTCCTTCGCCTTCTCCTTCTGGCTGATCGCCGGCGCCGGCTACGCGGCCGTCTACCAGGGCGCCCTGTTCCTGTTCGCGGGCATCCCGGTCTACGTGTGGCTGCGGGGCCGGCAGGAGGGCACCGAGGAGACGGACGCCGGGAGCGGGCCCGAGGGCGGGGCGGAGGCGGTCGCCGAGGTCCGGGCCTGAGCCGCGGCGCGGCAGCACACCGCCCCACCGCGCCCGGCATGCCGGGCGCGGTACGCGGCTCAGCCCGCGGCCGCGTGCCGGCCGCCGCCCTTGCGGCGGCCCCTCCCGCGGTGGCGGGCCACCGGAACCAGCAGCCCGCACAGCCCGCCGAGGGCGAGCGCGTACGGCCACCAGCCGAGTCCGGAGTCGGCGGAGGCGCTCAGGGTCCGCGTACGGGTCTCGACGGCCCCGGCACCGGCGGTGCTCTCGGCCGACGGTGCCCGGTGCGCCTTCACCCGGGTCAGCACGACGTCGTTGCCGTCACCGCCGCGGTAGGAGATCCGGTACGTGTGCTCGGCCGGCCGCACCTCGGCGCCCTCGGGCAGCCCGGTGAACGTACCGGTGGTCCGGCCGTTCCCCCGGTGGTCGATCACGGTGACCCGCGCGCCGGGACGGCCGTCGGAGACCAGCGCCGCGAGGTCCAGTCCGCCGGCGAGCCGGGCCGCTCCGTTCACCCTCAACGGCCGGTCGCGCAGCACCAGTTCGCCCTTCGCGGTCTGGGTGTAGCCGCCGGTCACCGTGAGACCGGTGGCGACCACGCCCGCGTTGGTCACCGCCCCCTCCACCGTGCCCCTGCCGGACAGCGACCTGGTCACCCTCAGCCCGGCCGCGCCGACGTCGAGCCTCGCCCCCGCGGTGGTGAGCCGAACGGCCCTGCTCCGGCCGAGAGTCGCTCCGTCCCGGAGCGCCAGGGTGCCCTTCGTGACCGTCGTCGCCCCGGTGTAGGTCACCTCGCCGCCGGTCAGGGTCGTGGTGGCCGTGCCCGCCTGGGTGAGCGAGCCGCTGCCGCCGACCCGTGCCAGGGTCACCGGCTTCGCGACGTTCCGCACGATCAGCGAGCCGTCGTCGATCACCCGGCAGAGGGCGCCCGCGGTGCGCAGACCGCCGTCCCCGCCCGGCCTGCCGCTGCCCAGCCGCAGCACCGCGCCCTTCTCGACGGTCGTCGACCCGTCGTAGTACTGGACGGCGGCGAAGGTGACGTCGTTGCCCCGGGTCCCCGCGATGACGACGTCCCCGGCGCCCGGCGCGGAGAGCGTGTCGTGGAAGCGGCCGCCGCCGATGGGGGCGCCCAGGGTGACCGGCCCGTCGTAGTCGAAGGTGAGCCGTGAACGGGAGCGCGCGGCGAGGAGGTTGATGTAGACCGTCTCGGCGGTGCCCGGCATGAAGATCTTGTTCGTCGTCCCGTCGCCCCACTGGACGTTCGCGCCCTTGATGTTGGTGCCGCGCTTGTTCACGTTCTTGCGCGCCGGCGTCCAGTTCAGGGCGGGGTCGCTGAGGGAGGGGTTGGTGTCGCCGCCCCGGTCGGACCAGCTGTACTGACCGGTGAGGATCACCTTGCTGCCGGGCCGCGACTGGACGTTGATGTCGCTGCCGTACTCGCGCTGGTAGAAGTCCATGCCCTGGGTGACGGTTCGGCCGAGCGGGGTGTCCACGGTCCAGGTGCCCTGGTTGAGGACCTTGCGCGCGTGCGGCAGCGCGGTCGCGAACTCCGGGCGCCCGGCGTTCACCTGCGTGCCGTTGTCGATGACGCCGGTGAAGGGGTGGGTGCCCGAGAGGTCCCAGGTGGCCCACAGGAACCTCGGCTGGCTGACCAGGCCGGAACCGCTGATCGTCCCCAGGTTGTACGCCACGTCCTTCAGGGCGAGCCGCAGGGTGCCGTCGACGCGGATGTTGTTCTGGTTCAGCCGGAACGCCGGGGTGCCGTACGGGTAGTGGCCGATCACCCCGGTCGCACCGCGGTTCCCGTACTGGAGGGTCGCACCCCGCTCGACGGTCACGGCCGGCGGGTCCGGGCGGGTGACGGTGACGTACGGGTGGTTGCCGCCGAGGATCCGCACGCGTTGCCGCTGCCGGGGCTTGGGCAGGGTGAAGTCGCTGTCCCGGGTGAGGACCAGCGTCCCGGTGCCGCGCACGGTGAGGGTGCCGGTGCCGCTGAACACACCGTCGTACGTGGTCGTCCCGGGCGGCACGGTCACCACCGTGTCCCCGGTGAGCGTGACGTCCCGCCCGGCCAGTACGTCGGGGGTCGCGTCGCGGGGGCCGGCGGCGGTGGCGGTGGGGGCGCCGAGCAGGAGGGCGGTGACCGCCAGGGCTCCGGCGGCGGCCGCTGTCTTGTGGGTTTGGCTGTGCACGGTTCGGAGACGGTCCGGGGCGCACGCCGATAACAGAAACCTCGCGAGGTCCGGCTTTTCTCCCCATCGGTTCGTTCCTGTGAGCTTGTGTTCGTCTCGCCCGACCCGTTGACCTGGACGTAACACACCCTTACCTTTTCGCCGTTCGACATGACCGATCTTGTGCGAAATGTCGAACGATTCTGTTTTCTTTTGTCTCCCCCCACCGTGCAGCACTCTGCAGAGAGGCAGACCGCGTGAGCCGCGAGCACGAACTCCCCCAGCCCCCCGACCGAAGGCTGCTCCTGAAGGGCGCCCTGGCCGCCGGCGCCCTCGCCGCCCTGCCCCCCACCGCCGCCCACGCGTCCCCCGGCCGGCCCGCGTACGTCAACCCGCTGGTCCGCAACCGCGCCGACCCGCACATCAACCGGCACACCGACGGCTTCTACTACTTCACGGCGACCGCGCCCGAGTACGACCGGATCGTCCTGCGCCGCTCCCGCACCCTGCGCGGGCTGTCGACGGCCGCCGAGTCCGTGATCTGGCGCAAGCACGCCACGGGTGTGATGGGCGCGCACATCTGGGCGCCGGAGATCCACCGCATCGACGGCAAGTGGTACATCTACTTCGCCTCCGCGCCCGCCGAGGACATCTGGGCCATCCGTATCTGGGTCCTGGAGAACTCCCACCGCGACCCCTTCAAGGGCACCTGGGTCGAGCGCGGGCAGCTGAAGACCGCCTGGGAGACCTTCTCCCTGGACGCCACCACCTTCACCCACCGGGGCTCCCGCTACCTCGCGTGGGCACAGCACGAGCCCGGCATGGACAACAACACGGCGGTCTGGCTGTCGAGGATGGCCGACCCGCTGACCCTGACCGGCCCTCAGGTGCGGCTGACGACACCGGAGTTGCCCTGGGAGGTCATCGGCTTCAAGGTCAACGAGGGGCCGTCGGTCATCAGGCGCAACGGGCGGCTCTTCCTGACCTACTCGGCGAGCGCGACCGACTCGCACTACTGCATGGGCCTGCTGACCGTCGACGCGGACGCCGACCTCATGGACCCCGCCAACTGGTCGAAGTCCCCGACACCGGTCTTCACCAGCAACGACACCACCCACCAGTACGGTCCGGGCCACAACAGCTTCACGGTCGCCGAGGACGGGTGCACCGACGTCCTCGTCTACCACGCCCGCCAGTACAAGGACATCGTCGGTGACCCCCTCAACGACCCCAACCGCCACACCCGGATCCAGCGCCTCGGCTGGAAGCCCGACGGCACCCCCGACTTCGGAGTCCCCGTAGCCGACACGACCACCCCGAACACCCGGTAAGGAGAGCTGACATGAGACGTGTGTACGCGACGCTCCTCGCGCTCTGTCTGGCGCTGGCCGGCGCCCTCGTCACCGCCGGCCCCGCCCAGGCGGCGCCGCAGACCGTCCCCAACGGCACCCAGTTCAAGGACACGTCGGGCAACCCCCTGCACGCCCACGGCGGCGGTGTCCTCAAGGTCGGCGCCTACTACTACTGGTTCGGCGAGAACCGCAACGCCGACAACACCTTCAAGTACGTGTCGGCGTACCGCTCCACGGACCTGAAGACCTGGGAGTTCCGCAACCACGTCCTGACCGAGGCCACGGATCCGGAACTGGCGACCGCCAACATCGAGCGGCCCAAGGTCATGTACAACGCGGCCACCGGCAAGTTCGTGATGTGGATGCACAAGGAGAACGGCGTCGACTACAGCGAGGCCCGCGCGGCCGTCGCCGTCTCCGACACCGTCGACGGGAACTACACCTGGCGGGGCAGCTTCCGGCCGCTCGGCCAGCACATGTCCCGGGACATCACCACCTTCGTGGACACCGACGGCACCGGCTACATGATCTCGGCGGCCCGCGAGAACTACGACCTGCAGATCTACCGGCTCACCGCCGACTACACCGGTGTCGCCGCCCTCGTCGCCGACCCCTGGCACGGCGGCCACCGCGAGGCACCCGCCCTGTTCAAGCGGGGCGGCGTCTACTTCATGCTCACCTCGGGCGCCACCGGCTGGAACCCCAACCAGCAGCAGTACGCCACCGCCACCAGCATCGCGGGCCCCTGGACCGCCATGACCAACATCGGGGACTCCACGGCCTTCGGCTCGCAGACCGCCTACGTCCTGCCCGTGCAGGGCACCTCGGCCACCTCCTACCTCTACCTGGGCGACCGCTGGGGCAACTCCTTCGGCGGCACGGTCAACGACTCCCGCTACGTCTGGCTGCCGCTGACCTTCCCGACCTCCACCACCATGTCCCTGTCCTGGACCCCCGAGGTCACGATCGACACGGCCACCGGCACGGTCGGAGGGACGAGCGCCACGTACAACACGCTGATCGCCCGCCACTCCTCCAAGTGCGCCGACGTCACCAGCCAGTCGCAGTGGCCGGGAGCCCAGATCAAGCAGTACACCTGCAACGGCGGCAACAACCAGAAGTACTGGTTCAAGTCCGTCGGCAGCGGCTACTACCAGCTCATGACCCGGCACAGCTCCCTGTGCGTGCAGGAGAACACCGGCACGGTCACCCAGGAGAACTGCGACTCCTCGAACACGGCCCAGCAGTTCTCGCTCGTCACCACCGGCTCCTACGTGAACGTCAAGTCCCGCGCGACCGGCAAGTGCCTGGACGTCAGCGGCGCGTCCACCGCCGACGGCACCGCCGTCATCACGTACGCGTGCGGC
The DNA here is from genome assembly GCF_029167005.1 of Streptomyces sp. VNUA24. Classification (NCBI taxonomy): domain Bacteria; kingdom Bacillati; phylum Actinomycetota; class Actinomycetes; order Kitasatosporales; family Streptomycetaceae; genus Streptomyces; species Streptomyces sp. VNUA24. Next base: position 3,137,213 of record NZ_CP119143.1, on the reverse strand, counting down.
AGCGGCACGAACCAGCAGTGGACGCGCGGTACATGACGTCTCGTCAGCTCAGGAGGTCGATCGCGTCGACCGACGTTCCCGCGCTGAGATAGGACGTCGACCCCGATCCGCTCACCACGTTGATCCGCAGCACGTTGTACTGACTCGTGTCGGTCAGCCAGGCCGACGCGGGCACGCTGTAGGTGAACGTGTGGTTGTTGCCCCGGTAGGACCCGTTCGTCAGTGACCGGGTGTTCGGCTGGGTGGGCGGAGAGGGGATCGCCGAGGTCCACCGGTCGTTGACGACGACCTGCGGCCGGCCGTTGGCGTAGGCCGTCGTCACCCCGATGCGCAGGGTGTGGGCGGCGGCGGCCTGCGCGGCGGTCAGCCTGAAGTACACGAGGAGACCACTGTTCACGTCCTTCCAGAGGTAGCAGGGGAAGCCCGAGGTCTCGGTACCGCTGCCGACGACCACATTGCCGGTCCAGGCGGCGGCCCGGACGTCCGACGGATGCGCGTACGTCATCAGCTCGGCGTTCTTGAAGCCGCCCGGGGTGCCGTTCCAGTCGTTGATCCGCCAGATCGCGCTCGCGTTGGACGGGTCGTTCGAGGACGGGATCGCGATCGAGTTCAGGGCCGTCGTACCACCCGCGGTGACCGTCACCGAGGTGGTGTACACCGCCAGTTCGCCCTTGAAGACCGTCAGCGTGTACGTCCCCGGCAGCACCCCCGTCATGGAGAACCAGCCGTCCGACGCCCGGGCCGGACCCCAGTACTGGGCGGCCGCGTTGGCGAGTCCGACCGTGTACGCGTACGCCGTGTTCCGGCCGGTGATGCCGACGCCCGTGACCCGGCCCCGGCCGCTCGCGGGGACGTATCCGGACAGGCCGAGCGAGTCCGCCCACGGGGTGGTCAGCGTGCCCGGGAACAGCGACGAGGAGGGCGCCCCGCCGTCCGTGAAGGCGATCACGTAGGGCCCCTGGAGACCGAACCGCTGGTCCTCGGTCTGGTTCTGGCCGTAGTACAGGATCTCGTAGAGGCCGCCGCCGTCCGCGCTCTGGTGGCGCAGCAGGGAGCGGTAGAAGGGGCCGCCGGAGGCCTTCTCGTGGTTGCTGCGGACCATCCACAGGCCGACCGAGCCGGTCCTCCAGCCGATGTGGTCGTAATCCATGACCCGCAGCCGGGAGTAGTGCTTGGAGCGGGTCTGGCCGTCGGACTTGGCGAAGACGTCCGACGCCTCGATGGTGGTGGGCGCGTAGGTGTACGCGTCGGGCTCGTCGTTGAGGAAGAGGCCCGCCTTCACGCGGACGATGTAGCGGGTCGCCGACACCGAGGTGTCGGCCTTGTGGGTCCACAGGTAGATGTTGTTCTCGCCGCTGCGGGCCGCGTAGTAGTGCTTGAGCGTGCCGTAGGCGACGGAGACGAGGATCGTCGAGCCGGACTGCCTGATGGTGACGCTGGAGGCGCCGAGACCGGACTCGATGTGCGAGTTCATGCCGCCGTAGCCCTGGTACTCCGTGCCCCGGTAGACCAGCGAGGAGAGGTCGCCATTGCTCTTGCGGACCTTGAACACGAGGTTCGCGCCGGTGTCGATCACGTAGTGGGTGCCGTCGTCGGTGTAGCCGAAGGCCGCGGCCCGGGCGGTGCCGGCCAGGGGGCCGGTGAGCGCGGCCCCGGCGGCGGTCGCGGCGGCGCCGACGACGAAGGCGCGGCGGCCGGGGCCGGACGCGACCTCGGACGGGGTGGGGGATTCGGCCATGAGGGCTCCTCGGGTGCCGTGGGGGGAGTGCGGTGATTCGGAAGGGTGACAGTTGAATCGTTTTCGCGAAAGGGCTTTCGCGCGACGGAAGTTGGCAATCATGTGAATGACGCGACACCTCTAGAAAGCGCTTGTCGAACGATGTACCGTCCAGCCGCCGGGCTATGTCACCTCTCGGAGGAGCCGCAATGAGACGTTTCACCCTCGCCGCGCTGACGGTGGCGACGACCCTGGGCGCCGTGCTCACGGCCGTACCGGCCGAGGCGCGGGCGGACCGGCTCGTGCTGGGCCCGGAGAACTGCGCCGGGAACGCCTGCCACTTCGACGTCCCCGCCGGGACCTATGAGGTGAGGGTCCGCCTCGGCGGGGACGCGGCGGCGCGCACGGCCATCACCGGCGAGACGCGCCGCACACTCCTGGCGGAGACGGCCACGGACGCCGGTGAGCACGTCCGCCTCAGCTTCACCGTCGACGTCCGCACCCCCGAGGGCGAGCCGACCGGCCCCGACGGCACGCCCGGCCTCGATCTCCACGTGGGCGGCTCGGCGCCCGCCCTCGCCGACATCCGGGTGACCCGCGCCGAGCGGGCCCGCCAGATCCTCCTCGTCGGCGACTCCACGGTCTGCGACCAGCCCGGCGACCCCTACTCCGGCTGGGGACAGCAGCTCCCGCAGTACTTCGGCAAGGGCCTCTCGGTCGCCAACCACGCCGACTCCGGGGAGAGCACGGTCTCCTACCTCGCCGACTCCCGGCTGTGGGCCACCGTCCAGCCGCGGATCCGCCGCAACGACCTGGTCCTGATCCAGCTGGCCCACAACGACAAGCAGACCGACGCGGCCACCTACCGGGCCAACCTCGAAACCCTGGTCGCGGGCGTCCGCGAGAAGGGCGGCAAGCCCGTGCTGGTCACCCCGATCGTGCGCCGCTGGTTCAACGCCGACGGCACCCTGAACAACGGCACCGCCCTGCTGGTCAACGGCCTGGGCGTCGACCACCCCGCGGTGACCCGCGCGGTCGCCGCCGACCGGGGGGTGCCCCTGATCGACCTCACCGCGAGGACGAAGGCGCTGGTGGAGTCGCTGGGCACCGAGGGGTCCAAGGCGCTGTACCTGTACAACGAGAAGCGGGACAACACCCACACCTCGGTGCGCGGCGCGACCGTGTACGCCGGCCTCGTCCGGGACGAACTCGTCGCCCAGGGGCTGGTGCCCGAGGGGAAGACCAGGGTGGGATAAGACCCCTGGGGCGCCCCGACCGGAACCGGGGCGTCCCAGGTCTGTCCGCGTGAGGGCCTGCCGAGCGGGGTGCGTGGCCGGGTGCGGGTCCGGTGGGGCTTCTCGCGCAGTTCCCCGCGCCCCTGAAAAGCAGGGGCTGCGCCCCGTGCTTTTCAGGCCCGCAGGGCCGGTGGCTTTTCAGGCCCGCAGGGGCCTGATCTTTTAGGGGCGCGGGGAACTGCGCGACCAGCCCCCACCCACCCGCACCCGAGAACGCACCCCACCACCCCGAAACCGCCCCCCCCCGCCCCCCAGAGAAAGAGCGCACCCCATGCCCACCCCGCCGCAGGCAGACCGCACGCTCAGCCCGTACACCGGCTACACCCGCGCCCACTGGGAGGCCGCGGCCGACGCGCTGCTGGCCGCCGTGGAGCCGTACGCCAGTGCCGACGGGGCGCTCTACCAGCTGCCCGGCGACCGGACCAGCTGGACGGGCCGGCTCTCCGACGGGCTGGAGGGGTACGCCCGTACCCTGCTGCTCGCCGCCTTCCGCCGCGACGAGAAGGCGCTCGCGCGCTACGCGGACGGCCTCGCGGCCGGAGTCGCGGGCGTCTGGCCGCGCATCGAGGACCGTACACAGCCCCTCGTCGAGGCCGCGTCGATCGCCTTCGCGCTGCGCGTGACCCGGGACCTGCTCTGGGACCGGCTCGACGACGGCGTCCGCCAGCGCGCGGCGGCCTGGCTCGGCGACGCGCTCACCGCCGAACCCTGGCCCTGCAACTGGGAGTTGTTCCCGGTGACGGTCGGCGGATTCCTGGAGGAGATCGGCCACGAACCGGAGCTGGCCCGCCGGGTCGTCGACCAGCGCCTCGATCGCATCGAGCAGTGGTACCTCGGCGACGGCTGGTACACCGACGGCGACGGCCGCAAGTTCGACTACTACAACGGCTGGGCCATGCACCTCTACCCGGTCCTGCACGCCTGGCTCGCCGACGACGAGCGTCTCCTCGCACGCTACGGCGACCGCCTTTCGGTCCATCTCGGCGACTACGCCCGGCTGTTCGGCGGCGACGGCGCCCCCCTGCACCAGGGCCGCTCCCTCACCTACCGCTTCGCGACCACCGTCCCGCTGTGGCTGGGCGCCCTCACCGGCCGTACGCCGCTGTCGCCGGGCCGGACGCGGCGGCTGGCGTCGGGCGCGCTGAAGTACTTCCTCGACCGGGGCGCCGTCGACGAGCACGGCCTGCTGTCGCTGGGCTGGCACGGCCCGAACCCCGCCGTTCTGCAGGGCTATTCGGGGCCCGCCTCCCCGTACTGGGCCAGCAAGGGCTTCCTCGGCCTCCTGCTGCCCGCGGACCACGAGGTGTGGACGGCGACGGAGGAACCGGGCCCGGTGGAGTGCGAGGACGAGCTGCGTCCCGTCGGCCCGCCCAACTGGCTGCTCCAGAGCACGCGTTCGGACGGTCTGGTCCGCCTGCACAACCACGGCAGCGAGGACGTCCGCTACGACCCCTTCTACACCCGGCTCGCCTACTCGACGGTGACCGAGCCCGTACCCCTGGCGGAGCCCGCCGACGCGTACGACAACAGCGTGATCGTCGGCGGCGACGCGAGCCGCACCGACATCGAACCGCTGGGGGTGGGGGAGGGCTGGGCGGCCTCCCGGCACACGGTCGGCGAGGACGGTGTCCGGGTCACCGGCCTGGTGGTGGCCCGGGGGGCCGTCGAGGTCCGGGCCCATCTGGTGACGGGCGCGGCGCCCGGCACCCCGGTGCGGGTGACGGGCTGGGCGCCCGCGGAGGGCGTGGAGAGCGCGGTGCGTCCCGTGCACGGCCTGTCGGACGCCGCCACCGGGCAGGGCCTCACCGGGGAGACGGCCGACGCGGACGCGACCCTCTTCGTCGCCCTCGCGCGCCTCACCGGCGACCCCGCCCCGCGACCCCTGGGGGAGCTGGTCTCCGTGGAGGTGCGGGGCGCGTACGAGCTCTGGGTGGACTGGGCCGACGGCGAGCGGGCCCGGTTCGTGTTCACGGCTTCAGACGGGCGATCCTCAGCGTCTTCGTGGTCGGTGACGCCCCGTTGAGGGCGGTCGTGTAGGACGGGGTGACGGGGGCGTAGGCCCAGGTCAGCGTCCCGTCCTTCAGGACCGCGATGTCCCCGGAGAGACGGGCCCTCACGACCTGGTCGGCGCCCCGGAGCTTCCCGTTCCAGTCGACGAGGCGGAGGTGGGTGCCCGTGAAGGTGCCGGTGCAGGTGCCGCTCGCGCACGTGGCGTTCCCGAGGGTCTCGTAGGAGACGAGGAGCCGGTCCTTGCCGTACGGGGCGACGCGCACGTTGACGTGCTCGGTGCCTTTGGCGGAGGTGAGGTACACCGGCTTGCCCGCGGGCGCGGTGCGGTTCTTCAGGAACGCGATCGCGACCTGGTGGGTGCCGGTCTTCGGCTTGACCGTCCAGCCCCGCCTGCTGGAGTCGTCCGGGTTCTTCCCGGCGGAGGCCGCGCCGCGCGAGCCGAAGGCGGTGGCGTAGCGGCCGGTGGAGGACTTCACCAGGTCGCCGGTGCGGCTCGCGAAGGTGCCGCCGCAGTAGCCGGCCCAGCACTGTTCGCGCTGGACGACGGGCGCGTCGTCCGGTGCGGCGATGCCGGTGGAGACGAAGAGTCCCGAGCGCCAGTCGTCGAAGCAGAGGGAGGCGAAGGCGCCGCTTTTCTCGGCGCGCAGGGCTATGCCCTCGTTGTGGGAGCAGCCCCAGCCCCAGCCGCCGTCGAGCTTCCCGCCCTTCGCGCCCACATAGGACAGCTTGTCGCCGAAGTGCCCGTCGGCGAAGCCGCCCGCCCCGTGCACGACGAAGTAGGCGCCGTACTTCGTGCCGTTCCAGGCGAGCTGCCCGTCGAGCAGCGGGGCCGTGTCATGGGTGGAGGTGCCGGTGAGCCTGGTCCGCCAGGCCTGCTCGCCGTTCCGGTAGCGGATCAGTGCGGCGGCCGTCTCCTTCCACTTGTTGGTGTCGGCGACCCGGGTCAGCAGCGCGAACCCGTCGTTGTGCGCGACGAGTCCCCCGACCTCCTTCGTGCCCTTGACCACCGTGTCGGCACCCGAACGCTTCCCGGCGGCCGTCAGCGGGGTGACGTGGACGCCGTCCGGGGCGGGCCAGGCGACCCGCAGTGTGCCGTTCGGCGCCACGGCCGTCGCCGTCCGCGTCCACTCCCGGCTGTTGTTGTAGCCCGCCGAGAGGTAGGGGAACTTCGCGGACAGGGCCACGGTCGTGTGCGTGACGGCCAGGCCGCCCGCCGCGGGGGCCGTGGGCGCCGCCCCGGCGGTCGCGTACCAGGCGCCCGCCAGCACGGACGCGGCCACGAGCGACCCGATGACGGGCTTCCGCGCGCCATGGCGGCGGCGGTGGCGGGACGGGGCCGAGGAGGCGGAGGGGACGGGTGTCGCAGGTGTCATGTCCCGTGGTCGTCCCCGGATGGCGAAAGGTTGCCGCCGGACAGGCCATTGCTTGATACCTCAAGATGATGCCGCGAGAGACATTCCTCCGAGGTCGCGCGGGGCCAGCTCACCCGCATCCGGGAGGGTGCGACGACGTGGCGCTGCTCGGCCGGGTCAACGCCGAGGGGTTCCTGGGCTACTGGCCGAGTGTCGCCGAGGACGAGAACGCCGATCCGCGCGACCGCGGGTACGCGAAGTGGCTGGTGGACACAGAGAAGGTGGTCCTCTCCACCACCTTGATCCGCTCCTCGCGGCAGACCTGGTCGACCGGCTGTACCTCATGATCCTCCCCGAGATCGCCGGAGACGGGCAGCGACTGTTCGACGACGGCCTGCCGTCCACGAAGTGGAAGCTCTCCCACCAGGAGACCGGCGGGCTGGGCGAGCTCGCCATGGTCTACGACCGGGTCCGCTGAGCCGGCCGGGCGGGTTTCCGGGCCGTCCGGGTCACACCCCGGTCCCGGCCTGCGCGGGGTCGTCGCGGGGCCAGTGCGTGAGCGCCAGGTGCAGTGCCTCGACGGACCGGTCCCACGACTTGCGTACGTCGCGCGGCGCACCGAAGCCGCCGCCGGCCTCCAGGGCGCAGAAACCGTGGAAGGTGCTGCGCAGCAGCCGTACGGCGTCCGTGAGATCGGGTTCGTCGAGGCCGTACGCGCGGAGCATGCCGTAGGTGATCTCGGCGGTCCGGCGCAGGGCGGGGGAGTCGGTGACGGTGGCCTGGTCGAGGGGGAGTTGCGTGGCCGCGTACCGGCCGGGGTGGCGCAGGGCGTACTCCCGGTAGGCCCCGGCGAAGGCGGCCAGCGCGTCCTTGCCGGCCCGGCCGGCGACGGCCGCCGCGATCAGGTCGATCATCTCGCCGCCGGCCAGCAGGGCCATCCGGCCGCGCAGGTCCTGGAGATTGCGCACGTGCGAGTACAGGCTCGCGTCCTTGACCCCGAAGTGGCGGGCCAGGGCGGACAGGGAGACGTTCTCGAAGCCGACCTCGTCGGCGAGATCGGCGGCGGCCGCGGTGATGCGGTCGGGCGTGAGACCGGCTCGGGGCATGGGCCACCTCTGGACGGGACGAGAACCTAGGGTCTCTAGGTTAAGGCCGCGCACCCCCGTGAGGTTGAGGCCGCACGCCCCCGTGTCCTGCCTTGCCTTGCCCGGCCCGGCTCCGGCGATGGCGGCCCCGGCGCGGCGGTGGTCCGGCCGGCCCCGCCCCGTGCTGTTCGGGGGTGGGACCGGGGGACCGTCGCCGCGCCGGGTGGTGCTCAGCCGATCGGCGCGTACAGCACGCCCAGCTTGTCGATCTCGTCGCCCGAGCGGCCGGTGAAGCCGACGATCTGCCAGCCGGCGGGAGCGGTGAAGGTCTTCGCGTCCGAGGTGGCCGTGCCGGAGGCGAGGGTACGGCCCTTGTCCGTGCCGAAGGAGGCGGAGAAGATCCGCGTACGGCCGTCCTTCTGGCCCTGCGTCAGCTTCACCGAGGTCAGGTGTTCACCGGAGGCCAGGGTGAGGGAGGCCGCGGTGCCGCCCGTGCCGCCGTGGGTCAGCGTCGTGCCCCCGTCGTGCGTGAGCGAGACCGCGTCGAGGCGCGAGGCGCCGCGCAGGGTCAGGGTGCGGGGCGAGACCGTCGAGGGCAGGTCGTCCGCGTCGCTGAACGCCGTGCCGTGCGGGCCGCCGGCGAAGTCGCTGGCCCGCAGGCGCGGGTTGAGCTTCCAGGAGAAGTCGACCGTGTGCGGGAAGTGGTCGGAGAGGTTGCCGCCCGCGGAGTCGAGGAACTTCGCCCACTCGTTGTTGTAGCGGTTCGCGGTCAGGTCGACGACGTTGCTGTCCCGGTAGAGGACCTTGTCGACGACCTCGCAGTCGTTGGCCGGGGCCGTCTTCGGGCAGACCAGCGGTTCGGCGCCCAGCGCGGGGGCGACCCCGCCCTTGACCAGCTGCACCCAGGGGTCCGTCAGGCCGTTGTCACCGACGATGCTGCGGATGTTGTCGCCGGTACGCGTGTAGCGGGTGTTGGTGTCACCCATGACGATCACCGCGTTGCCCGCCGAGTTCGCCTTGATGAACTCCGAGAGCTGGGTGATGTTGGCGCGGCGCGCGGCCAGGGCCGCCGCGTCGTCGTCGGCGTTGGTGTGCACGTTGTAGAGGTCGACGTAGACGCCGTCGTCGAGCCGCACCCGGGCGAGGGAGAAGCCCTTCGGGGTCAGGCAGTTGGTGCCGGTGCAGGTGTTCCACTTGACGCGCTGGAAGTCGTCGAACGCGTAGTCGGAGAGGGTGTTGAGGCCGTCGCCGAACGGCACCCCGCCGCTGGTCGCGGTGCGGTAGGGGTGGTCGTCGCCCGCGTACAGGGCCGCGTGGTAGTTGAAGTCCTCCTGCACGTTGACGATGTCGTACGCGCCGAGGCGCGGCGAGATCAGCGGCGTGTTCGTCGCGGGCTTGCCGGAGCTCAGCCCCTCGGGGAGGCCGGCGACGTTGTACGTCAGCACGTTGAACGTGCCGCTGGTGGCCGCCGCGGCGGGGGTCGCGCCGGTGGTGGCGAGACCGGTGACGGCCAGCGCGCCGGCGGCGAAGGCGCCGAACAGTCTTCGCAGCGGGCGCGGCGGGTTCGCAGAAGTCATGGGGGCTCTCCGGGGAGGCGTGGGGAAGTTGAGCGATGCTCAGATTCGATGGCAATCAGTGTGACGCGCAAGGTCAGTTGGGGAAACAGTGAGGGACGAGAAGTTCAGATGTCTTTACGTCGTCACGTCCTGAGGCGATCCGTGCGTCCGAGGCCCCGAACAGGGGCCACGGACAGGTCCACGCACAGGTCCACGGACAGGTCCACGCACAGGTCCATGGGCAAGTCCATGGGCGGGCCCGCGGACAGGCCCCGGACAGGCCCCGTGCAGGCTCACGGGCAGGCCCCGTGCAGGCCCGTGCAGGCACGGTCGGGCCGGGTGTCCCGCCCGGGGCCGGGGCCCGTCCCGGCGGACCGTTCACCCGGCAGGTGGAACTCTGCGGCCCAGTGAGCCGATCCGCTGGCCAGCCGCTCCCGGGAGCCGAGGGAGCGTCCGGACGCTGACGGCATGTCCATCCTTGCTTCCCTACGGGGACCCCTGCGCGCGGTGGCCGTCCTGGCCACCGCGCTCGCGTGTGTCGTCGCCGTGCCCCACGGCGCCTTCGCCGCACCCGGTGACCTGGACACCACGTTCGGCACCGGCGGAAAAGTCAGCATCCCGACGCCTTCCTTCGCCGACGGCCGGGACGTGGCGATCCAGGCCGACGGCAAGATCGTCTCGGTCGGCTTCGAACAGGACCCGGTCAGCCAGGACGCGGAGTTCGCCGTGCTCCGGCACAACCCCGACGGCAGCGCCGACACCTCCTTCGGCGGTACGGGGGGCGGCGCCGGCGGCGAGGTGCTGACCGACTTCGAGGGCGGCGACGACGTCGCCCAGGGAGTGGCCGTACAGCCCGACGGCAAGATCGTCGTGGTCGGCCGCCACCAGGAGACCGACGACGAGTTCGCCGGCTGCTGCTGGTTCACCGTGGCCCGCTACACCGCCGACGGCAGCCTCGACACCACCTTCGGCGGCGGGGACGGCTGGGTCAGTCCCGGGCTCGCCGGTGGCGCCGAGGACGCGGCCGGGGTCGCGGTGCGGCCCGACGGCAGCATCGTCGCCGGCGCCAGGGCCGGGGGCCTGTTCGGGCTCGTCCAGTACCTGCCGAACGGCACCCTGGACACCGCCTTCGGCGGCGGGGACGGCGTGGTCACCACCGCGCTCTCCGACGCGCCGGACGTCGGAGCCACCGCCCGAGCCCTGACCCTCCAGCCCGACGGCAGGATCGTCATGATCGGTGACGTCGGCCAGACGGCCTTCGACTTCGCCCTGGCCCGCTTCACCGCCGACGGCAGCCTCGACACCACCTTCGGCGGCGACGGCAAGGTCACCACGGACCTCGGCGGCTACAACTGGGGCGAGGCCGTCGTCGTGCAGTCCACCGGGAAGATCGTCGCCTCCGGATGGAGCGGCGGCCGCTTCACCCTCGTGCGTTACCAGCCCGACGGGAGCCTCGACAGCGGCTTCGGCACCGCGGGCGTGGCGACCACCGACTTCGGTACGGGCGCCGGCGTGAACGACCTCGTGGTCCAGCCCGACGACCGGATCGTGGCCGGCGGCACCGCGGGCGGCGACTTCGCGCTGGCCCGCTTCCACGCGAACGGCACCCTCGACACCGGCTTCGGCACCGGCGGGCGCACCACCACCGACTTCGGCACCGGCGACAGCGCGTACGGCCTCGCCCTCCAGTCCGACGGCAGGACCGTCGCCTTCGGCAGCAACGCCGACGGCGTGCGCGGTCTGGCCCGCTACCTCGGCGGCGAGGGCGCCCCGCAGCCCACCGGCGTCGACCTGGCGGTCACCAAGACCGGCACCGGCACGGTGAGCATCGGCGACCGCGCCACCTACACCGTGACGGTCACCAACACCTCCACCACCACCGCGGCCACCGGCGTCGGCCTCACCGACACCGTGACCGGCCCCGCCGCCACCGTCGTCTCGGCCACCCCGGGCCAGGGCACCTGCACCACCTCGGCCACCGGCGCGACCTGCGCCCTCGGCACCCTCGCCGCCGGAGCGAGCACCACGGTGACGGTCGTCGTCGAACCCCGGGCCACCGGGGCCCTCACCGACCGCGCCACCGTGAGCGGCGCCCAGAGCGACCCCGACCCGGGCGACAACACTGCCACGGCCACCACCACCGTGAACAACGCCCGGGGCTGCACCCGCATCGGCACCAGCGGCGACGACACCCTGACCGGTACCAGCGGCAACGACGTCATCTGCGGCCTCGGCGGTGCCGACACCATCAACGCCGGACTCGGCACGGACACCGCCTACGGCGACTTCGGCAACGACCGCGTCGACGGCTCCGGAGGCAACGACACACTGAACGGCGGCCCCGGCAACGACAACCTGATCGGCAACGCGGGCAACGACCGCCTCACCACCGTCGACGGCGTCTCCGCCAACGACACCGCCAACGGCGGCACCGGAACGGACACCTGCACCACGGACCCCGGGGACACGCGCGTCAGCTGCCCCTGACCCGACGGGCCCCGGCCCGCTCCCGCCGGGGCGCGCACAGGAGCGGCCGGCCGGCGTGATCGCCGACCGGCCGCTCGGATCCGGCCTACTCCCTGCCGCCTACGCCTTCGTGGTCGAGAACACGAACGAGAACTCCGCCGGCCCGGCGAGCAGCTGGTACTGCGGCAGCGCGCCCGGCCCGCAGGACTGGGAGCCGATGCCCGTCTGGCCGTGGTCCAGGTTGACCCACACCGTGTCGCCGGCCCGCAGGTCGGTCAGGTGCGTGGCGGCGTCCAGCTGTTCGGTGGTCCAGCGGCGGGCCGTGAACCCGAACTCCGGGTCGCCCTCGATCCGCAGGCCGCCCAGCTCCGCCCAGCGGACGTCGGGGCGGGCCCCGTTCTCCTGGGGGCGGAGGTACGGGGTCTGCAGCTCGTCGACCGTGGAGTGGTGGCGGTACACCATGGCCGCCGCCTTGGTGTCGGGGTAGCCCTCGCCGGGGCCGCCGCCGTACCACGTCACGGCGTCGGCCGACGGCAGGCCGAAGCGGATGCCGAGCCGGGGCAGCGGGACGGTCCACTGGCCCTCCGGGACCACCGACACGGTCAGCTTCAGCCGGGTGCCGTCGGAGGTCCACCGGTAGGTCGTGCGCAGGCCGACCTCCCGGGCCGCGGGCGCCACCCGCGTCCGTACGGTCAGCGCGTCCTCACCCGGCTCCACCGCGTCCAGGCGGTGCCGCATCCGGTGCAGGCCGAGCGTGCGCCACAGCTCGCTGTTGCGCGTGCCGTCCTTCCAGGAGGCGCCGTCGTCGTTGTCCGTCGGCGCCCGCCACACGTCCAGCCGCAGCCCGGTCACGTCGAGCGAGCCGATGGTCTTCAGCGCGCCCGTACGGGCATCGAAGGAGGCCGGGCCCAGGTAGATGAGCTTCTCGCTCGCCGTGGGCCGGTCGGTCGGCGCGACGGACGGCGACGGCCGCTCCCCGCCCGGCAGCTGGGCCCAGGCGACCTGATGGTCCTTCCGGCCCCAGGCCGTGTCCTCCGCCAGCAGTGCCCGTACGGTCCACAGCGCCTCGCCCGCCGGTCCGCCGGACGGCGGCTGCGGCAGCTTCACCTCGGCCGACTCGCCGGGCTTCAGGGCGGGCACGGCGAGCGCGCCGGCCTCCACGGTCTTCCCGTCGACCTGGTACGACCACTCGAAGGCCAGCCCGGACAGGTCCGCGAAGTCGTAGGCGTTGCGCACCCGGACGGTCCCGGTGGTGCCGTCGCCGTCGATGCGGACCGGCTCGATGACCTTCTTGAACTCCAGCAGGCCGGGGGACGGCGTCCGGTCCGGGAAGATCAGGCCGTCGCACACGAAGTTGCCGTCGTGCAGCTCCTCGCCGAAGTCGCCGCCGTAGGCGTAACCCAGCTCGGGGTGGGTGATCCCGTGGTCGATCCACTCCCAGACGAAGCCGCCCTGGATGCGCTCGTGGGCCTCGAAGATGCGCTGGTAGTCGGCGATGCCGCCGGGACCGTTGCCCATGGCGTGGCCGTACTCGCACTGGATGAAGGGAAGCTGCCGGCGCCTGAGGGGGCCGCCGTCCAGGCGCTTGCCGATGAGTTCGGTCTCGGCGTGGTCGGCGTACATCCGGGAGTAGACGTCGGTGTCCCGGCAGTCCCAGTCGCCCTCGTAGTGCACGAGCCGCGAGCCGTCGCGGCCGTGGATCCACTCGGCCATGGCGGTGAGGCCGCGGCCGGTGCCCGCCTCGTTGCCCAGCGACCACATGACCACCGAGGGATGGTTCTTGTCGCGCTCGACCATCCGGGCCGCGCGGTCCAGGAGGGCCGGGGTCCAGCGGTCGTCGTCGACGGGGTTGTCCCGCCAGTTCTGCTCGGTGAAGCCGTGGGTCTCCAGGTCGCACTCGTCGATGACCCACAGGCCGTACTCGTCGCACAGGTCGAGGAAGGCGGGGTGCGGCGGGTAGTGCGAGGTGCGCACGGCGTTGATGTTGTGCCGCTTCATCAGCAGCACGTCCTCGCGCATGGTCTCCAGGTCGAGCGTGCGGCCCTTCTGGGGGTGCCACTCGTGCCGGTTGACGCCCTTGAACAGGATCGCCTTCCCGTTGACCTTGAGCAGACCGTCCTCCAGCGCGACCGTGCGGAAACCGATCCGCAGCGGGACGCGCTCGCCCGCCAGGACCAGCTCACCGTCGTACAGCCTCGGGCTCTCGGCCGTCCACGGCTCGACCGGGACCGTCACCGGCTCACCGGTCGCGACATCGATGTCGAGGGCGGGCACGAGGACCCGGCCGTCGACGTCGGAGTCGACCCGCAGGGTCCCGGTACCGCCCCCATGGTCGTAGGAGGCGTGCACGAAGAAGTCGAGGGCGCTGTCCGCCGGACGGTGCAGCAGCGTGACGTCCCGGAAGATGCCGGGCAGCCACCACTGGTCCTGGTCCTCCAGGTAGGAGCCCGCCGACCACTGGTGGACCCGGACGGCCAGGACGTTGCCCGCCGGCTTCAGCAGGTGCCCGACCGTGAACTCGTGCGGCAGCCGGGACCCCTTGAACTCACCGATGTCCGTGCCGTTCAGCCACACCCGGGCGCACGACTCCACACCGTCGAACCGCAGCACCGCCCCGCCCTCGTCGAGAGCGGGCCACCCCTCGGGCAGGTCGAAGAACCGCAGGTGATCGCCGGTCGGGTTCTCCGACGGCACCCTCGGCGGGTCCACCGGGAAGGGGTACAGGTGGTTGGTGTAGATCGGCGCCCCGAAGGCCCCGTCCCCCTGCAGCACCCAGTGGCCCGGCACCGCCACCTCGGCCCACCCCCCGGCGTCGAACCCCGGCGCCGCGAACGAGTCGTCCTCGGCGTCGGCGGTGGGGGAGAGCCGGAAGCGCCAGCTCCCGGCGAGCGACAGCGACCGGGCGTCGGAGGACGCGTACCAGGCGCGGGGCGGCAGGGCCCCGCTGCCCGGTGAGACGTCCTCGACGTAGTCGACGGATGTGCCGGTGGCGGTCCCGGCCTCGGTGGTGCCGGTGGTGCCGGTGGTGCGGACTGACATCGCTCTCCTTGCTGGTTCTTCCTAGCCCTTGATCCCAGTCTGCGCGATGCCCTGCACCAGCCAGCGCTGGAGGAAGAGGAAGACGAACACCAGGGGCAGGATGGATATGGCCGTGGCCATGAAGATCAGGTGGAAATTCACCGTCTGGCCGGTCATGTAGTTCGAGAGCGCGACCTGGACGGTCCATGCGCTCGGGTCCTGGCCGATGACCAGGGGCCACAGGAAAGAGTTCCACCCGCTGATGAACGTGATCGTCGCCATCGCGGCGAAGAAGTTCAGCGAGTTGGGTACGACGACCCTCCAGTACGCGCCCATGTAGCCGAGCCCGTCCACCCGTGCCGCCTCCTCCAGCTCCTTGGGGAACCCCAGGAAGTACTGCCGGAACAGGAAGCAGGTGAAACCACTGAAGAGGCCCGGGATGATGAGACCCCGGTAGGTGTCGATCCAGCCGAGGGACGACACGAGCACGAAGCTGGGCACGAAGGTCACGGCGGTCGGGACCATCAGGGTGCCGAGGACGGCGTAGAAGACCTTGTTGGCGTGCTTGTACGGGATGCGCGCCAGGCCGTAGCCGGCGAGCGAGCAGACCAGCAGGGTGCCGACGGTGTGCAGGACGCCGACGACGGCCGAGTTCCACAGGGAGCGCGCGAAGTCGACCGACGGGTCGTCGAACGGTTCGCTGATGTTGCCCCACTGGATGTCGGTGGGGAACCACTTCCATTCCTCGCCCGTGATCTCCGGGTCCGTCATCAGCGCGTTGCGCACGATCAGATAGAACGGGATGAGGAAGAGGAGCGCGGCGAAGCCGGTGGCGATGTACAGCCCGGTCGAGCCGATCACACTGCCGGTCCGCACGCGACGCGGCTTGGCCGACAGGTCCGCCGGAGGTGTCGTGGTGGTGGTCACTTGGACTCCTCACCCCTTCCGAATCCCAGGAACTTGCCCTGGAGCAGGGTCACGAGGCAGATCAGTACGGTGAGGATCAGCGCGCCCGCGCTGCCCGCGCCGTAGTCCTGGCTGTCGCCGAGCGCCGTGTAGTAGAGCTCGACGAGAGGCGGCCGGCCCCAGGTGGTCTTGCTCAGCAGGTTGAAGAACTCGTCGAAGGCTTGGTACGCCGCCACGAGCAGCAGCAGGATCACTGCGGTGGAGGTCGCCCGCAGCTGCGGCAGGGTGATGTGCCAGAAGGTCTGCCAGCCGGGCTTCGCGCCGTCGATCGAGGCGGCCTCGTACATCTCCTGCGGGATGTTCTGCAGGGCCGCGATGAAGAGGATCATGTAGAACCCGGCCTGCAGCCAGAGGCGTACGCTCAGGATGACCAGCCAGTACCACGGCGGGTCGGGGCTGGCGAGCCAGGCGGTGTTGTCGATGCCGAACAGGCCCAGGAAGGTGTTCGCGAGACCGAAGCGGACACCGTTGAAGATGGACATCTTCCAGACCAGCGAGGCGGCGACATAGCTGACCGCCGTGGGCAGGAAGAACACCGACCGGAAGAACGCCCGCATGAACCGCAGCCGGTTCACCATCAGCGCAAGACCCAGCGACGTGCCCCAGGTCAGCGGCACGATGAAGGCGGCGAAGACGGTGAAGGTGACGAGGGAGCCGGTGAAGTTCTCGTCGGTCAGCATCGTCACGTAGTTGTCGACGCCGACGAACGTGCTCGGGGTGACCGTGAAACGCGCCTCGAAGAACGACAGATACAGGCTCCACAGGATCGGCAGATAGACGAAGATCGCCAGGCCGATCAGGAACGGCCCGGTGAAGAGCCAGAAGTTGACGGTGGGTGTGCCCCGCAGCCCCCGCCGCGGCTTGGCCGGGGAGGCCGTGGCCGGGGCGGGGCTGGAGACGCCGTCCTTGGTGAGGGTCGACATGTCGTGAGTACCTGTCCGCCGGTCTATCCGAACAGCTTCTTCAGTTCCTTGTTGACCGTCGCGTCGGCCTTGGTGAGTTCCTTGTCCGGGTCGCCGCCCTTGCGGACGGCGTTGGCGAGGACGTCCTCCAGGGCGGTGATGCTCTTCTGGGTCCAGCCGATGTTGTCGAAGTGGCCGTAGTCGGTGAACAGCTTGACGCCCTCAGCGGGCAGACCCGACTTCAGCTTCTCGGCCGACTGCGCGATGGAGGTGCGCGGCGGGATGTGGAAGCCGTACGAGAGCGCCCAGTCCTCCTGGTACTCCTTCTGGTCGATCCACAGCCACTTCACGTATTCCTTGGTCTCGTCGACGTTCTTGCCCTTGGCGTTGACGAACATCGACCAGCCGCCGTTGTAGACGGAGAGCTTGCCCGCGTCGCCGACCTTCGGGAACGGGAAGATGCCGAGGTCGTCGCCGAGCGCCTCCTGCATCTGCGGCATCGCCCACATGCCGCACCACTGCATGGCGGTCAGGCCCTGGTTGAGCGCCGACGGGTCCCAGAAGTCGGTCGGGGCGTCGAGCAGCAGGTCACCGCTGGTGAACAGCTTGCGCAGCTGCTTGAAGCCGTCGACGACCGCGTCCGTGTGGTAGGCGATCTGGTTCTTGTCGTCGAGGTGCTGCGCGCCGGCCGACCAGATCAGCGGGTTGACCATCGAGTGCAGGGTGTTGCCGAGGTAGGCGCCCTTGACCTTGCTGGTGGTCAGCTTGGCGGCGGCTTCGGCCAGCTCCTCCAGCGTCTGCGGAACCTCGACACCGGCCTTCTCGAACAGCGACTTGCGGTAGAAGAAGAACTGCGGGTCGTCGATCATCCGGATGCCGTATATCTTCCCGTCGACCGTGTGCGACTGGATGTCGGCCGGGTTGAAGTCGTCCTTGACCGGGTCGATCAGGTCGCTCAGGTCCGCGACCTGGCCGCTCTCGATCATCTGCAGCTGCGGGTGGAACTCGAAGCAGTCGGGGGCCTTGTCCGTGAGCAGCGTGGCGAAGAGCTTGCTCTCGAAGTTGGAACCGGTGATCCACTGCGTGGTCACGTTGGCGCCCTTGTAGGCCTTGGCGTACCTCTTGATCGCCTGCTCGGTGCCCGCCTCGCCGTACGCGTGGAAGAACTGCGTGAGACCGGCGCCCGACCCACCGCCGTTGCTCCGACCGGTGTTGCTGCCGCATGCGGCCAGACCGCCGGCGGCGGCCAGACCCATGGCGGCCCGCAGTACGGAGCGGCGGTCGAAGTTGCTGTTGCTCATTGCCGACATGCTGACGTCCTTGTCTCGAGTACGGCTGTGGCGCTGCGCCTGAAGGCTCTGCGGCTCAGTGCCTGTTGACCCAGTGGCTCAAAGAGGCTTGCGGTGCGGGACGTTAACCTTCGGCTAAGGCTTCGGCAAGGGGTTGGACGAAGTCTGTTCGAAGCGTTGTATTCGGTTCGGTGTTCCGAACGTCCGTGCGGTGCGGCCGATTTGACGGGGAAAGGAGGGCCGCCGGGTCAGGGTCCGGCGGCCCTCGGCTCAGGGGTGGGGGTGGAGTCGTTCGCGCTCTTCGGAGCGCCCCCGGTGTCGTACCGCGGGCTGGACCGGGGCCGCGCGCCGGCCCGGTTTCTGTCCGACCGACTGGAGCGCGCCCTCGAGCGCGAACGTCGCCGCGCCCAGGCACGCCGGGTCGGTCGGGATCAGCGAGAGCACGATGTCGGTGGCGGCCATCGGACGCGGCAGCGCGTGCCGGGCTACGGCCTCGCGCACCTCCGCGACCAAGGGCTCGCCCAGGGCGGCGGCGACCCAGCTGCTGAGCACGACCACCTCGGGATTGAACAGGTTGACCAGGTCGGCGATGCCCGCGCCCAGGTAGCGGGCGGTGTCCCGCACCACCTTGACCGCCACGGGGTCCTGCCGGGCCACCCCGCGCGCGAGCGCGGCGATGGTGGCCGTCTGGTCCTCGGGGTGCAGCAGACTGCTGCGCGGACTCAGCTCCCGGAGGTTCAGCATGATCCCGGGGGCGCCCACGTACGTCTCCACGCAGCCGTGGTTGCCGCAGTGGCACAGGCGGCCGTCCAGCACGATCGTGGTGTGGCCCCACTCCCCGGCGCTGTTGCTCACGCCCCGGTGCAGTCCGCCGCCCAGGACGAGCCCGGCTCCCACGCCGGTCCCGAGGTTGACGATCACGGCGTCGCCGTGCCCCCGCGCGGCCCCGAACCACAGCTCCGCCACCGCGACCGCGCGCAGCGGGTTGTCCAGGTACAGGGGGTAGGCGATGTGCTCGGTCAGCAGGTCGAGCAGGGGCACGTCGTGCCAGTCCCAGTTCGGCGCGTACTCCGAGATGCCGGTGGCGCGGTCCACCTGACCCGGCACGCTCACCCCGACGCCGAGCACCCGGGCGCCCTCGACGCCGGCCTGCGCGACCACCGAGCCGACGGCTGCGGCCACGTGCCCGACCACCTGCTCGGGCAGGTTCTCGCCGGACCGGACGTCCTCCTCGGCCCGGGCCAGGACGTTCAGCGCCAGGTCGAACAGCTCGACATGGACGTACGTCTCCGCGATGTCGACGCCGATCAACG
Organism: Streptomyces sp. VNUA24; assembly: GCF_029167005.1. NCBI lineage: Bacteria > Bacillati > Actinomycetota > Actinomycetes > Kitasatosporales > Streptomycetaceae > Streptomyces > Streptomyces sp. VNUA24. The sequence goes on along the minus strand of NZ_CP119143.1, from coordinate 3,118,244 downwards.
CGCCCCCCGACGCGTTGACGGCCACCAGCCCACGGGGGCGGCCCCCGGCCGAGTCCTCGAACCCGACCTCGGTGATCATGCGGAGGTCCAGCAGCTCGCCCACGAGTGTGGCGACCGTGGCCAGGCTCAGCCCGGTGGCCGCCGCCAGCTCCTGCCGGGAGGTGGGAGACTTGGCGATGATCTGGCGCAGCACCTCGTACCGGTTCGCGGTGCGAATGTCGCGTGAGGTGCGCTTCACCGACGACATGATCCCCTCGATCCCTCCAGGCCATGACGAGGCCTGCTGCCCCGGCGCGGTCGAAGGCTATGGCGCGGAAGGGGCTTTCTACAAGGGGTTAGGAAAGGGGGTTTACGAAGTCGACCGGAGAATCACCCGCCCGTGGCCGGAGACCGACGGCGCACGACCGCGCACGACCGCGCACGACGGGTCCCGGCGGCGGACGCCGAGCCACCCGGGTACGCGCACGCCGTGTGTGGGCTCGCCCCCCGCACGCACGCACCCGCACCGCACGCGCCCGCCCCCCCACGCTGCCGCGCCCACCGCGCGCGCCTCAGGCGCCGAGAACCTCCCGCACGAAGGCGTTGCGGAACTTGCCCGCCGGGTCCAGTCCGTCGGCCACCCGCCGGAAATCACCCAGCCGGGGGTACAGCGGCCCCAGTTCGGCGGCCGGCACGGTGAACACCTTGCCCCAGTGCGGCCGGGCCTCGAACGGGGCGAGCACCTCCTCCACCCGCCGCACCACCGGCAGGACGGGCGCCGCGTCCGCGATCCACGTGAAGTGCAGCGCGACCGTGTCCCGGCCCTCGGCGGGGCTGATCCACTGCCCGTCGGCGGCCATCGTCCGGACCTCGCAGACCTGCAGCACCGGTGCCACCGCGTGCCGGATCGAGTCGAGCGCGCGCAGGGCGTCCAGGGCGAACGGGCGCGGCATCAGGTACTCCGACTGCAGTTCCTCCCCGCTGCTCGGCGTGAACTCCGCCCGGAAGTGCGGCAGCCGCTCGTGCCAGGGGCCGGGCACCCCGAACTGCTCGGTGCAGTTCACCGCCGGCATGCCCGGCACCGGATGCATCGCCTCGGCCGCGGGCTCGGCCCACGGGAAGTCCGTCACGGGCCGGTCCTGGCGCCGCTTGACCCACACCTGGTCGAAGCCGGAGTGCTGCCAGCGGGTGAAGAGGCTCACGCTGTAGGCCGAGGCCGTGACGGCGGCGAAGTCCAGCCCGTCCAGGGGGAGTTGACCGAAGACGTGCTGGGTCATCCCGAAGGCGGGTTCCAGGTCGAGGGTGAGCGCGGTGACCACGCCGAGGGCCCCGAGCGAGGTGACCGCCGCGCCGAAGCGCTCGTCGCCGCGCGTCAGCGTCAGCGCCGACCCGTCCGCCGTGACCAGCTCGACCTCGCGCACCGCCGCCGCGAGCGGTGCGTTGCCGTCGCCCGAGCCATGGGTGCCGGTGGCCACCGAGCCCGCCACGGAGATGTGCGGGAGGGAGGCCATGTTGTGCAGGGCGAGACCATGGGCGTGCACCGCGCGGGCCAGCTCCGCGTACCGGACACCGCCGCCGACCCGTACCGTACGGGCGGCCGTGTCCACGTCGATCGCCGCCGGCAGCCCGGTCAGGGAGAGCAGGACACCCCCGGGGCCGGGCTCCGCGATCTCGTTGAACGAGTGCCCGCTGCCCAGCACCCGCACGCGCTCGCTGCCCGCGACCAGGGCCCGCAGCGCGTCGGCGGAGTGCGGCCGGTGCAGCTCCTTCGCGGTGTACGTGATGTTCCCGGCCCAGTTGGTCAGGGTCTCCGTCGTCATGCGGCTGTCCTCCGCGCTCCGTGAGCCGTCGCTGTCGAGGGTCATCCTCTCCGTTCCGGGCCGGTCCCCGTTCATTGACCCTCTCCGAGCGCCTGCCTACCGTAGAGAGCGGTTGCTGCCGCGACCACCTCCTCCTCCGTCCGGAAGGCCCTTCCTTGCCCGAGCGTCCGCTCGCCCTGTTCGCCATGACGGCCGAGAACGTTCCGCAGGTCTTCCCGCCGGAGGTGCTGTCACGGCTGCGCGAGACCGTCGAGATCGATCCCGCCCTCGTCGCCGAGGACTTCTCCGACCCCCGGGTCCGCAAGGCACTGGCCGAGACCGAGATCCTGGTCACCGGCTGGGGCTGCCCCCGGATCGACCGCGCGGTCCTGGACGCGGCGCCCGGGCTGCGGGCGATCCTGCACTCGGCGGGCTCGGTGAAGGGGTTCGTCACCCCGGACGTCTGGGAGCGCGGGATCACCGTCTCGACGGCCGCCGACGCCAACGCCCTGCCCGTCGCCGAGTACACGCTCGCCATGATCCTGCTCGCCGGCAAGGACATCCTCAACCGCCGTGAACGCCTGCGGACCGAGCGCGTCTCGCCGGGCTGGGGGTTCGTCCCCGGCATCGGCAACCACGGCCGCCGGGTCGGTGTCGTCGGAGCCTCCCGCATCGGCCGCCGCGTCATCGAGCTGCTGCGCCCCTTCGACCTGCGGGTGAGCCTCACCGACCCCTACGTCGACGAGGCCGGGGCCGCTGCCCTCGGCGTACCGCTGCTGCCGCTCGACGAGCTGCTGCGCACCTCCGACATCGTCACCGTGCACGCCCCGGACACCCCCGAGACCCACCGGCTGCTCGACCGCCGCGCGCTCGCCCTGATGCCCGACGGGGCCGTCCTGCTCAACACCGCGCGCGGCGCGCTCGTCGACCACGACGCGCTCGTCGACGAGCTGCGCACCGGCCGGCTCTCCGCGATCCTCGACGTCACCGACCCCGAACCACTGCCCGCCGACTCCCCCCTCCTCGACCTGCCGAACGCCTTCGTCACTCCCCACCTGGCCGGCTCCCAGGGCAACGAGGTCGCCCGCCTCGGCCTGGCGGTCACGCAGGAGGCCGAACGGCTCGCCGCCGGAGCGGGACTCGCGTACGCGCTGGACAGGTCGACCCTGGAACGCATGGCGTGACGTCCACCAGCGGTTTTCGACCCTGGTCGAAAGGGGGTGCGGACGAGTCCCCCGGGTCGGCAGGCTTCGGTGCGGGACAGGGCCGAAGGGCTCGTGTCATGACACGAAGGGAAACACGTACATGAGGTTTCGATGGCTGGTCGCCACCGCCGGCCTGGCCGCCGCGCTCGGCACGACCCTCGCGGCGCCGTCCGCGTCCGCCGCGTCCAACTGCTGGCGGCACGAGGACGGCATCAGGTGGTGGTGCAACAACGTCTCCGGCGCCCCGGTGTACGGATCGGTGGGCAACAACCCCCTGTACCCCAACCCCAACCAGATCGTCGGGACCATGAACACCAACCCGAGCTGGTTCTTCTGCAAGATGGACAACCAGGCATGGGTGGGCGGACCGCACCCGACCCGCTGGATCAAGACCGTCGCCGACAACGGCAAGCTCGGCTGGATGAAGGACACCGCCATCTACAGCGAGACGGACCCGCTGCGCGACTGCTGACCCAGGGGAAGGCCCACACGGCCCACTGCTCGCGCGGGGAGCCGCGCGAGCAGCCCCCGCCTCCGCCCCCGCCCCCGCCTCCGCCCCCGCCCCCCTCCCGCGCCCTTCCGGCCGCTCTCGTCGACGCGCCCCCCACCCCCCCACCCCTCGGCCCGACCGCCGGAGGCATACCGTGGGGAGGTGCGTGCGGGCGATCCCCGGACGTCGTCGTCGTGAGCGAGGAGACAACGGGATGGATGGCAGCCGCACCGCACTGGTGGAGGACCTGATGGAGAGGTTCCCGCACGTGCCACGGGAAGCCGTCTTCAAGGAGGACCTGCTCAGGGGCGGTGTGGCCTTCGACGCCTCCGCGCTGAGCGACAACGAGAAGGGCGAGGTGAAGCCGAAGTCATACTTCATCTTCTCCTTCGACCACGGCACCCTCCCCGAGCTGGGCGAAGCCGCGCTGCGCCGCCCGCCGGAGGAGATCATCCTCACCGGCGGCCCGTACGACCTGCGCCGCACGGTCGTCTCCGTACGGGTCAACCCGTCCTCGCCCTACCGGGTGGCGTCCGACGAGGACGGCCTGCTCGGCCTGTACCTCGACGGCAGGCGCATCGCCGACGTCGGCGTCCCGCCCATGCCGGAGTACTACAAGCACACCCTCTCCAACGGAAAGTCCGTGATGGAGGTGGCCCCCACCATCCAGTGGGGCTACCTGATCTACCTCACCGTCTTCCGCGTCTGCCAGTACTTCGGCGCGAAGGAGGAGTGCCAGTACTGCGACATCAACCACAACTGGCGCCAGCACAAGGCGGCGGGCCGCCCCTACACGGGCGTGAAGGACGTCGACGAGGTCCTCGAAGCCCTGGAGATCATCGACCGGTACGACACGGCGAAGACGTCCACCGCGTACACGCTCACCGGCGGGGCCATCACCAAGACGGTCTCGGGCCGGGACGAGGCCGACTTCTACGGCCACTACGCCAAGGCCATCGAGGAGCGGTTCCCGGACCGCTGGATCGGCAAGGTCGTGGCGCAGGCGCTGCCGCTGGACGACGTCAAGCGCTTCCACGACTACGGCGTGAAGATCTACCACCCCAACTACGAGGTGTGGGACGAGTACCTCTTCAAGCTGTTCTGCCCCGGCAAGGAGCGCTACGTCGGCCGCGACGAGTGGCACCGGCGGATCCTGGACTCGGCGGGTGTCTTCGGCGCGCGCAACGTGATCCCCAACTTCGTGGCGGGCGTGGAGATGGCCGAGCCCTTCGGGTTCAAGACCGTCGACGAGGCCATCGCCTCCACCACCGAGGGCCTGCGCTTCTTCATGTCGCACGGCATCACGCCCCGCTTCACCACCTGGTGCCCGGAGCCCACGACCCCGCTCGGCAAGGCCAACCCGCAGGGCGCGCCGCTGGAGTACCACATCCGGCTGCTGCAGGCGTACCGCGCCACGATGGACGAGTTCGGGCTGTCGTCGCCGCCCGGATACGGCCCGCCCGGACCCGGCAACGCCGTCTTCTCCGTCAGCTCCTTCATGGACAGCCTGCCGGCCGTCGAGGAGACGACCGAGGGAGCGGTGAAGGGGGACGGCTGACGAGCCGTCCCCGGGCAGGGGCAGGGGCAGGGGCAGGGGCAGGGGCAGGGCGAGGAGTGGGCAAGGGGGCCGACACGGAGAGTGCCGACGATGTTTCCGTTCGGTAACTCCTGTGGCGGTTGAGTAATTCGGGACAGGCGTACGTACAACTCCCCAAGCGTGACCGCTGGTAACGGCTTTTGAAGACGCAGCTTGTCAGTTGTGCGGAAAGCGTGAAAAGCTCTGGGCCACCCGCAAGGTGGTCCCCCCGAACTCCCTTGAAGCAAAGGGTAGTTGACCGCTTTTGCGAACTTCCCCCCTCGCTCTGTGGATGCAGGAGACCCATGCCCGACCTGCCGAAGCCCCAGGACGCCGCCGAGGCCGCGCTGTTCTCGGAGTGCTGGGACGCGGTCCTGTCGTACGCCGACCTGTGCACCTCGGGGTCCGCCGCGGCGACCCAACTGGCCACCGACGCCTTCACGCACGGCATGCACGAGGCGCAGGCCCTGGAGTTCGACACGGGAGCCGAGCGCGGCGCCGGACGGCGTGCCCTGCGGCTGCCGCGCATACCCTTCCTCCTGACCTGGGTCAGGACCACCGCCGCGGCCTGGGAGGCGGGCGGCCAGGGCCACCGGCTCGACCCCGACCTGCGCCTGTGGCTCAACTCGGACAAGGCCGCGCGCTACACCGGCCCGCCGCTGTACCGGCCCCTCGCCCTGCGCGCCCTGCGGGACATGCAGGAACCCGACGCGGCGCTGCTGTGGCTCGCCGAGGTCGAGTCGCTGCCGTTGGGCTCGGTGGCCCGCCGCCTCGGCCTGGACCCGGCGGTCGCCGCGTCCGAACTCGACCAGGTGCGGGCGCTGTTCAGGGACCGCTGCCACCGCAGCCAGCTCGACACGCCCATGAACCCCGACTGCCGCGTCTACGCCCGGCTGCTCGACGCGGTCACCCGCTCACCCGGCACCGACACCCCCGACGACCTGTCGCGCCACCTCGCCACCTGTGTGGGGTGCGCGGAGGCCGCGGCCTGTCTCGGTCTGCACGGCGGCGGACTGCCCGCCGCGCTCGCCGGCGGTGTGATCGGCTGGAGCGGGCTCGCCTATCTGGAGCGCCGCCGCCGCGCGGCCGACGCGGGGATGCTCCCCGGACGCGCCGACGCCACCGGCACCGACCGGGGCCTCTCGCCGGGCCGTGAGACCAGGTCCCGGTTCACCCTCAGCCGCAACGGGCTGCTCGTCGCCGCCGGCGTCGTCTCCGTGCTGACGCTCGCGGTCTCCCTCACCCCCTTCGGCGGGGACGACACGACCGCCGGCGGCTCCTCCGACGGATCGCCGGTGGTCCAGCAGGACCCCAGATTCCCCGTGACGGGGGCCCCGTCCGGCGACGGGTCCGAACTGCAGAGCACGGCACGGCCCGATGCGACCGGTTCCGGTGCGAAGGACGACGCGGGCGACAGCGACGGCAAGGACAAGGACAAGAGCAAGGACGGCAACGGCAACGAGGAGCCGCAGGGCGACGCCTCGACGCCGGCCCGTGTCTCCCACAAGCCGGTCGACCCCGGCAAGTCGCCCGCCGCCGCCTGCCACGTCCGCTACGAAGTCGTCAACGAATGGCCCGGCGGCTTCCAGGCCACCCTCACCGTCACCTCCAAGAAGGCGCTCGACGGCTGGCGCCTCGGCTGGACCTACGCGGGCGACCAGCGCGTCACCCAGATGTGGGACGGCACCTTCGACCAGGAGGGCTCCCAGGTCAGCGTCACCGCCGCCGACTACAACAAGACCGTCGCGGCGGGCGGCACCTTCGGCGTCGGCTTCCTGGGCATCTGGCAGGGCTTCGACAACCCCGCTCCCGTGAAGTTCACGCTCGACGGACGCCCCTGCGCCACCGGGAAGTGAGCGCGACCGGGCGAGCGGCTCCGCCCGCCCGGTCCTCGGCTCCGGTCCCGGCCCTCGCCTCCGGCCATGTTGCACTACGGGGCAAGAACCGGTGCACTCGCGGACGAGTGACAGGGGTTCGTTCTTCCTAGGGTCGTCCCAGTCCCGCACTGCGGGCCGCCGGCCGGACGCCGGCCATCGTCGAACGAAGGAACGATCCCCTTGCCGTACATCACCGTGGGTCAGGAAAACTCCACCACCATCGACCTCTACTACGAGGACCACGGCACGGGGCAGCCGGTCGTCCTCATCCACGGCTTCCCCCTCGACGGCCACTCCTGGGAGCGGCAGAGCGCCGTCCTGCTGGAGGCGGGACACCGCGTGATCACGTACGACCGCCGTGGTTTCGGACAGTCCAGCCAGCCGACCACGGGCTACGACTACGACACCTTCGCGGCCGACCTGAACACGGTCATGGAGACCCTCGACCTGCGGGACGCCGTCCTCGTCGGCTTCTCCATGGGCACCGGCGAGGTCGCCCGGTACGTGTCCGCCTACGGCACCGAGCGGGTCGCCAAGGTCGCGTTCCTCGCGTCGCTGGAGCCCTGCCTGCTGAAGTCCGACGACAACCCCGACGGGGTCGCTCCGAAGGAGTTCTTCGACGGAGTCGTCGCGGCCGTCAAGGCGGACCGCTACGCCTACTACACGGACTTCTACAAGGACTTCTACAACCTGGACGAGAACCTCGGCACCCGGATCAGCGAGGAAGCGGTCCGTCACAGCTGGGACGTCGCGGCGGGCGGCGGGTTCTTCGCCGCCGCCGCCGCGCCCTCCACCTGGTACACCGACTTCCGCCAGGACATCCCGGCCATCGACGTGCCGGCCCTGATCCTGCACGGCACGGGCGACCGCATCCTGCCCGTGGACGGCACCGCGCGCCTGTTCCACAAGGCGCTCCCGTCCGCCGACTACGTCGAGATCGAGGGTGCCCCGCACGGTCTGCTGTGGACGCACGCGCAGGAGGTCAACACCGCGCTCCTGGCCTTCCTGGAGAAGTGACGTCCCGCACGGGGCCGGCGCCCGGGGAGACCCGGGCGCCGGCCCCGCGGCGGTCGTTCGAAGCCGCCCGGAAAACAGGTGGCGTCCGCCGCCGGCTGTTCCTATCCTGAGGGGGCTTCACACGGTGGCCCGAGGCCACCGGTGTCGGACGTGTGTCAGTCGTACGGAGAAACGGGAGGTGTGACCGATGGCTGTCTCTGTGATGGGCGCTGCCCGCAACCAGAAGATCATCCACTCCACCTCCGTGGCCTCCGGCTGACCTTTCCCACCACAGCGCGCACACGCGTGCCGCCGGGGCCGCCCTTGTGAAGGGTTTCCCTTGAACCACCTTTCTCCTTCGGCTTCCTCGATCTCCTCGCACCCCCTCACCCCGTACGGCTGGGACGAGGGCTGGGAAGCGGAGTTCGCCGTCCACGCCGAGCAGGGCCTCCTGTCCGGCCGTGTCGTCCGCGTCGACCGAGGTCAGTGCGACGTCATCACCCCGGACGGCCTGCTGCGGGCCGACACCGCCTTCGTCACCCCCCACGACCCGCTGCGGGTGGTGTGCACGGGCGACTGGGTGGCCGTGGAACCCGCGGGCGACCCGCGGTACGTCCGCACCTTCCTGCCCCGCCGCAGTGCCTTCGTACGCTCCACCTCCTCCAAGCGCGCCGAGGGGCAGATCCTCGCGGCCAACGTCGACCACGCCGTGGTCGCCGTGTCGCTCGCCGTGGAACTCGACCTCGGCCGCGTCGAACGGTTCCTGGCGCTGGCCTGGGAGTCCGGGGCGCAACCGGTGGTCGTGCTCACCAAGGCCGACCTCGTGCCGGACGCCGCCACGCTGGCGCACCTGGTGCAGGACGTGGAGACCGTCGCGCCCGGCGTCGCCGTGCTGACGGTCAGTTCCGCCCTCGGTGAGGGCCTCGACGTCCTCGCCGCGGTGCTCTCCGGCGGGACCTCCGTCCTGCTCGGGCAGTCCGGCGCCGGCAAGTCGACCCTCGCCAACGCGCTGCTCGGCGAGGACGTGATGGACGTCCAGGCCATCCGTGACGTGGACGGCAAGGGACGGCACACCACCACCACCCGCAACCTCCTCGCCCTGCCCGGCGGTGGCGTCCTGATCGACACCCCCGGGCTGCGCGGCGTCGGCCTCTGGGACGCCGAGAGCGGGGTCGGGCAGGTCTTCGCCGAGATCGAGGCCCTCGCCGCCGACTGCCGCTTCCACGACTGCGCGCACATCGCCGAGCCCGGCTGCGCGGTCCTCGGCGCGGTCGAGTCCGGTGAACTGCCCGAGCGGCGGCTCGACAGCTACCGCAAGCTGCTCCGCGAGAACCAGCGGATCGTCGCCAAGAGCGACGCGCGGGTGCGGGCCGAGATCCGGAAGGACTGGAAGCGCAAGCACGCCGAGGGCCGCGCGGCCATGGAGGCCAAGCGGGGTGGTCTGCGCTGACCGTCCCGGCGGGCGGCTGAGCGGGGCCGGGCCTGCCCGGCCCCGGCTCAGTTCCCCAACACCACGCCCACCCACGCCCCCGCCACCAGCAGGCACGCGAAGAGTTCCGCCAGGACACTCGACCCGCCCTCGCGCATCGCCGTGCGGGTGGCGGCCCTCGCCGCCCCGTGGCGGCCCAGCCGCAGCCGTTCGGAGAGGTAGATACCGCCGACGAAGCCGGGGATCGCGCCGAGCACCGGGAGCAGCACGAAGCCGAGGAAGGCGCCGGAGCCCGCGTACACGCCCATGCGCGGGGTGGCGCCGCTCTCGGTCAGACGACGGGGCGGCAGGCCCCAGCGGACCGCCCAGGACGCCAGCAGCACCACGGTGGAGCCGACCAGTACCCACCAGGCGGCGGGCCGGGGGTCCTCCAGCGCCCACCACATGACCCCGGCCCATACCAGCCAGGACCCCGGCACGCCGGGCACCAGCACTCCGCACAGGCCGAGCAGCAGCACCACCGCGACCAGCAGGAGTTCCCACACTCCCATCTGCCCAGGGTGCAGGACCCCGCCCGAAAGCGCAGGTCAGGCAGGCCGGTCCCGGGCCACCACCGGGTCCCGCGGCGGGGTCCCGTCCCCGTCGGCGACCGAGGGATCCAGCCCCCACGGCGGTACCCCAGAAGCGTCGCGTACCCGGCACCGCGGCCTGGGCGGCACCGCCCGGCGGTCCCCGGACGCCCCCGTCCCACCGGTCTCCCGACTCCCTTGCCTCGCACCGGAGTTCGACGGGTAGTCCGACACGCCGCGTGGTCGTCGGCTCCGCAGGCTGATTTTCCGGATGCCCCGTTTTCATACGGCTCCCGAGGTGGACAATCAAGGGCATGAGCCAGCAGGGGGAGAGGCCCACCGGTCACGAGGACGACTGGTGGCGGCAGTTGTACGACGACACCACTGGGGACACCGGCCCCTCGGTCGCGGCCGATTCCCTCGACGACCGCTTCGCCTCGGCGGCGGACACGGTCGGGGAGTCGCCGGAGACACCGGAGACACCGGGCGGCGCGCCGGACGCGTCGGACGTGCCAGGGACGCCGGGGGCGTCGGGGACGTCGGGATCGGTGGGGGCCTCGGGGACGCCAGGGGCCTCGGGATCGGCGGGAGCCTCGGGATCGCCGGGCCCGGCCGGTCCGGCGGACGCGCCGCGGGCGGCGGGCGCGCGAGGTGCCTGGGGGGCCGTACCGGGCACCTCCGGTGCCTGGGCGGCCGTGCCGGGCACGTCGGCCGCGAGGAGCGCGTCCCGCGGCGGGTCCGAGGGACGCCCGTCCGGGCCGGTCGCCGGCCCGGACACGGCGAGGGGCTCCACTGGCGCGGCCCCGCGGCCCCCCGACCGCGCCCCGGTCCCGCACACGGACAGGGTGCCGCCCCAGAGCCGGTCGGCCGGATCCCGGGGCCGGGAAGGCGGGAGCGAGCAGGACGAGCACACGGTTCCCCTCGCGCCCTCGTCCCCGCCCACCGGCGCCACCCCGAACCCCGGCCCCACGACGCCGTCCGACCGGACGCCTCCGCCCCCCGACCACGCGCCTCCGCCCCCGGTCCCGGACCACGCCCCTGCGCCCCCGGCCCCCTCCCACGCGCCTGCGCCCCCGGCTCCCGCCCTGCCCCCCGACCGTGTGCCGCCTCCGGCGCCCCCCACCCCCGCCGAGGACCCCCGCCGGCACAGCGGGCTCGTCTCGCGGCGTGCGCCCTGGGAGCCGCCGGCGGCACAGCCGTCCGGGCCGGTGACCTTTCCGTCCGGGCCCACCCCGCCGGGCGTACGCGCGGTCGCGCCCTGGAGGGGCGCGCCCGCGCAGCGGTCCGCGGGCGGACAGCTCGCCGTGAGCCCGACGGCCGCCTCCTCGGCCGAACCGTCCGACGCCCCGCCCCCCACCCTCCAGGCGCAGGAGGTCACCCTGGTCACCGGGAGTCAGCGCGTCCGGGTCGACTACGTGGGGTCGGGGCCGCCCACGTACGACGCCGAGCCGACCACGCTGCCGCCGGCGGACCCGGAGGATCTCGGGGACCTGGTCTCGGACACGGTGCTGGACGGCGCGCGCTACGGGGCGTGCACCCTGCGTGCCGCGTCGCTGCGCGGCGATTCGGCGCGCTACCGGGGCGAACCGCGCCGCGACGCGCTCCTCACCGCCCGCTTCGGTCTCGGCGAACAGGCACTGGTCCTGGTGGCCATGGCGACCGGCGCCCGCGCCACCCCGGGTGCGCACCGCGCGGCGGCGGAGGCGTGCCGGTGGATCGGGCGGGCCGTCGGGCTGAGCCACGCCCGGCTGGTGGAGGACATCCGCGCGGCCCGGCGCGGTGACCTCAAGTCCGGGCTGCACCGGCTCACCGACCGCAGTCTCGGCAAACTGCGCGCCGGCGCGGTCGAGCAGGGGCTCGACCCGGAGGAGTACACGGCGAGCCTGCGCTGCCTGCTGATCCCGGCCGACCCCGGGTGCCGTACCCGCGTGTTCTTCGGGGTGGGTGCCGGCGGGCTGTTCCGGCTGCGGGACGGGGAGTGGCAGGACATAGAGCCCCGGGTCGCCGACACGGCCGGCGCGCCGGTGCTCGGCTTCGGCTCGCTGCCGCACGAGACCCCCGAGGGCGACCGCCTCACCATGGACCTCGGCATCACGACACCCCCGAGCCCGTACGAACCCGCTCCCGCGCCACCCCGCGAACCCTTCCGCTTCCGGGCGTCCGTGGCCCGGGAGGAGGACGTTCTGCTCCTGTGCAGCAGCGGTCTGGCCGAACCCCTGCGGGGAGAGGCCCCGCTCGCCGATCATCTGGCCTCGCGCTGGGGGGCGGGCGAGCCACCCGGTCTCGCCGCCTTCCTCGCCGACGCCCAGGTCAGGGTCAAGGGCTACGCGGACGACCGTACGGCCGCCGCCGTGTGGGAGGCGTGACGGCCCACCCGCGCGGTGAGGAAGGGGCGTCAATCAGCCGCGCCCCCTCGCGGTGGTGGCCCGTTCCGGCGCAGGTTTCCGGCCAATCAACATCATCGAGCCGGGTGGCCGGTTCGGGCGGGGAGCGCGGCGCGCGCGAGGTGGCCGTCTCCCGGTGTGCGGCGGCCGGATCCGCGCCCCCGCATGGGCGGTTGCGTCGGTCCGCCGCCCCGGGCGCGCGGTGCCGGACGTGCGGCGGGGCCGGCTCCGGCGGGCCATGTGAGGGTTTCGGGAGGGAACAAGCGCTCTCACGGCGTGCGGCGGCTGGCTTGACCCTGTGCGTTTGAGAGCGCACGGAGGGTCGTTGACGATTCGACATGAGTGCCGCGATCCGGACGGGGCATGGATCCCCGTGTACGTGTTCGGAACAGGGGGAATCGTCATCGGCGCGTGGGCGGGGGTCATGAAGAGGCAGGCACGAGGGAGCGGTCCCGTGGCGACAGGGGCCACCTCGGCAGAGACGGTGGAGGATGCGGTCGGCGACCCGATGGACAAGGCCGACGCCGAGCAGTTGGAGCGCACCCTGGGGCGGGCGGACCTGAAAGCCGTGCCCGAGGCCCGCAGGGCCCTGCGGGAACTGCTGCGGCAATGGGGCCGGCCGGAACGATCGGAGATAGCGGAGCTGCTGACGAGCGAGCTGGTCACCAACGCACTCATCCACACCGACCACGACGCGGTGCTGACCGCGACGGTCTCACCGAGCGGACTCCACGTGGAGGTCCGGGACTTCGTGGGACGCAGGCCCAGACCGAGGGTGCCGAACGGCGACGAGAGCACCGGCGGACGCGGCCTCTTCCTCGTCCAGGCCCTCGCCGACGCCTGGGGCGTACGGCCCCACGGGGTGGGCAAGGCGGTGTGGTTCGACCTCGACGGCGGGCTGACGGCCCCCTCGACGTGAGCCGGTCGATGCCCGGAACGGCCAATGCGCGAACGGCCAATGCGCGAACGGCCAATGCCCGAACGGCCAATGCCCGAACGGCCAATGCCCGAACGGGCGATGCCCGAACGGGCGATGCATGAACGGTCCATGCATGAACGGTCCATGCAGGAAACGGACAGGGGCGCGGCTTCCTGCCGCGCCCCTGTCCGATGTGTGGCTCCTCTGTTCGAGCCCTCGTTCGTGCTCAGCCGAACTGCTGCTCCAGGTCCTTGAGCTTGCGCTCCAGGGAGTCCAGTCGCGGCAGGGCCATGGTGTCGTCCTCGGCGGTGAGGTCGACGGTGAGCGACTTGTCAGCGTTGCGCACGGGCTGCAGGGAGGGACGCGAGCGCACGGGCAGCTGCTCCGGCGTCGATATGGCAGGCTCCGAGGCCACCTGGGCCGCGGGTACACGCTCCACGGTGGTGTCCACCTGGCGCTGGCCACCGCCGCCGCCACCGCCGCCACGACCGGGCAGACCCCGGTGGCCGCGGCTGATCGCCTTGAGGTGGGCGCGCTCCAGACGCTCCTGCTCGCGCTTGCGTGACCGGTTCTCCTCCTTCATCCGCTTGTCCTCGCGGACCTCGTCCACGGCCTCGTCCAGGCTGCGCACGCCCTCCAGGAGCATCAGCGACCAGGCCCGGTACGTCTCACGCGGGGCCCGCAGCCAGCGGACCACGCGGATCTGCGGCAGCGGACGCGGCACGAGGCCCTGCTCGCGCAGCGCGGCCCGGCGGGTCTGCTTCAGAGCGCGGTCGAACAGCACCGCGGCGGAGAGGGACATGCCGGCGAAGAACTGCGGGGCGCCGTCGTGGCCGAGGCCCCGGGGTGCGTGCACCCAGTTGAACCAGGCCGCCGCACCGGCGAACGTCCAGACGAGTATCCGGGAGCCCAGGGCCGCGTCGCCGTGGCTGGCTTCGCGCACCGCCAGCACCGAGCAGAACATGGCGGCGCCGTCCAGGCCGAACGGAACGAGGTACTGCCACCCGTCGGTGAGGCCCAGATTCTGCTCACCGAAGCCGACCAGCCCGCGGAAGGAGAGCGCGGCGGCGACCGCGGCACAGCAGAAGAGGAGGATGTAGGAGAAGAGGCCGTAGAGGCTCTCCTTGCGCCTGCGGCGTTCCTCGCTGCGTTCCCAGGAATCCTCGGTCTTCGCGTGCTCCCCGGAGCGCTTGCCGCGCGCGAGCACCGCAACCGCCGCCAGCATCCCCAGGAGCAGTACGGCGCCCGGAAGCAGCCAGTTCAGCGATATGTCGGTCAATCTCATCAGGGGTCCCTTGCATTGGGATAGGGCGTAACGCCCGCCATAGTGGCCCAATCCTCGCGGCCCTCAGGGGGTTTCGGGGCAAGAGACCGCCAAGGAAGTGCAATGAGTGACGCCAGGCGGCATTCTGCTCGAACTACCGCGCGAGGGACGGGAGTTGAGTGCGAGTGAGATTACCCGTTCGAGTGGTTCCACGGAAAGTTCCTGCGCCAAGTGAGGAACTTGTGAACTACCTGTAATCAAACGGGGGCCCACTCGGATTTGATCTTACGGCACATGCCGCGGGCGATCACCGGGGGGTCACCCGGCGAGAAGCATCCCCGTCCCGCGAGGGTCCGTCAACTGGTGGAGGCCGCCGTCAGTTTGCCGATCCGGTCCGCCTCACAGGTGCGCGGGCAGGTGACGCAGGTGTCCTGCGGGGCCAGCGTGTAGAACATGCAGCAGCTCGCCCGGTCCCGGGTGGGCAGCGACTCGCCGCCGGGCCCGGTCAGTTCGCGGAAGCCGGCGGCGCCCACGTACGGCCGGGTCGCACCCGGCAGCAGCAGTTCCAGCTCGCGCCTGCAGCGCTCCTGCTCGTCGGCGCCCAGGAGTTCGGAGACGTACCAGATCCCCTCGACGATCTCGTCGGTCGCCATGCCCCACAGTGCCCGCCCGCGCCGCCGCATCCGGGGGCCGAAGCCGCCGAGCACCGGCTCTATGTGCTCGGCGAACGCCGCCCGCACCTCGGTCCGCAGCGCCTCCTCGTCCGGCACCACCCGGGCGCCCGGCTCACCGGCCGCCGGATCGCCCGGCAGGCAGCTGAACGTCCCGCCGCGCACCGCCAGCCGGCTCTCCTCGCGGTGGAACGCCACCTCCCCGGCGGGGAACCGGGGCACCCGGCGCCGCAGGAACCAGGGGACGGTGAACAGGAGGCAGGCGTACCAGGCGTACCGGTGCAGTCCGAAGGCCGCCACCACGTCCGGGCGCCCCTCGCGGCCGTGGTCCCGGCGGATCTGCGCCTCGTCCCAGGCGAGGAAGGCGTCCAGCTCGGGTCCGGCCGCCGCGAGTCCGGCGGCGGACACCCACCCCTCGCCGTCGGGCAGCGGATCCATGGGGGAGAGTTCTGTCACGCTCACCATCGGCAGGACCTCGGTCAGACGGGCGTACGCCGCCGTCAGCGGCGACGTGCGCGAGGCCGGGGCCGGTGCCGGAGCTGAGGGGGGCATACGGGGACCGCCGTTTCACCATCGCTGCCAGGTAAGGCTTACCTTACCCGAGGTGGTCGAGGTTTGAACTGAGGGCATGTGCGCCTATGGTGCTTTACGACCGGTAACAACCCCAGTAGTGACCTAAGCGCCCCGATGTACCCCGGCGGGCCGCGCTGCTCGATCACTCGACACACGACTCGGCTCGCAGGAGGACCCGTGGAGCAGGCCGGACCGCGCTCGCGTCAGGCCACCCCGCGTGCGCCGGAGGCCGCCGCCGCCCGCCCCGCGTCGGCCTACCGCGTGCCCGCGCAGCCCGGTGTCGCGGACGTCGACCGGGAGCGGGGCATCGCCGCCGACGGCGGCGGCCCGGCCGCGGTGCGCCGCGACACCGGCACCGGCGCCGACACGGTCCGAGGCGAGCACACCCACAGCGAGACCCCCATTCCGCTGCCGCGTGCGCCCGAGCGCCCCGTCGTCCAGCGGTCCTCCGTGCGGGGGCAGATCCTCGACGCGCTGCGGGCCGCGCTCGCGGGCGGCGAGCTGACGCCGGGAGAGGTGTACTCGGCGCCCGCGCTGGGCGAGCGGTTCGGGGTCTCCGCGACCCCCGTGCGCGAGGCGATGCAGCAACTGGCCATCGAGGGCGCGGTCGAGGTCGTGCCCAACCGGGGGTTCCGCGTCGTACGGCGGGGCGCCCGGGAACTGGCCGAGCTGGCCGAGGTGCGGGCGCTGCTGCAGGTGCCGGTGGTGCTGCGGCTCGCGCGCACGGTGCCGGCCGACCGCTGGGGCGAACTGCGGCCGCTCGCCGACGAGACGGCCCGCGCCGCGTCCTCCGGGTGCCGGGCCACGTACGGGGACGCGGACCGGGCCTTCCACCGGGGGGTGCTGGGGCTGGCCGGGAACGAGCAGCTTCTGCAGATCACGGACGATCTGCACCGGCGTACGCAACTCCCCCTGGGGACCGGGCGCTCGGGTGAGGCCGGGAGCGGGGGCCGGGTCGAGCTGATGGCCGACGCGGCGGAGCACATCGCGCTGCTGGACGCGTTGGTGGCGGAGGATCTGGAAGCGGCGTGCTGTCTGGTGGAGAAGCACTTCGGGGTGGGCGGCTGAGGTCGCGTCGGCGGCCGCGGCCCGGTGGGGCTTCTCGGGCAGTTCCCCGCGCCCCTGAAAAGCCGGGGCTGCGCCCCATGCTTTTCAGGCCCGCAGGGGCCTGATGCATTCAGGGGCGCGGGGAACTGCGCGCCCCGTCACGCCGTCGCGGCCGGCGGTGGCGCCAACTGCCGGGCCAGCCACGTCGGTACGCCGCCGAGCAGCCGGAACAACCGCCCCGCCTCCTCCCGCAGCCGGGACGCCTCCGGTTCGGACTCGGTCTCCGCGAGGGCGACGAGCGCCGGGGCGGTGCCGACCAGATAGCCCAACTCCTCCCGAATACGCAGGGATTCGGCGAACCCGTGCCGCGCCTCGGCCAGCTCGCCGTCCCGCAGGGCGAGCCCGGCGAGGTGACGCCAGGTGAAGGACTGCAGCAGCAGGTCCTCGTGGGCGGTGGCCCCGGCGTGGGCCCGGCGGTAGGCCGCGCGGGCGGCCTGCGGGGAGCGGGCCAGGTTCTCGGCGAGGACGCCCCGCCGGAAGTCGAGCAGGGCCCGGCCGGGCGCGCCGGGAGCGATCAGGGCCGCCGCCCGGCCGAGCGCGGCCCGCGCCTCGTCGGCGCGGTCCCGGACACGCAGCAGCGTGGCCGCGTACGCCAGTTGCCCCCGCTCGCAGGCCGCGGCGCCCCGCTCGTCGTCGGTGCGGGCCTGCGCCTCGGCCGTGCGCAGCGCGTCCTCGGCCTCCTCCCAGCCCTGCTCGGTGTAGAGGCAGCGTTCGACGAGCAGCGAGGTCCGCTGCAGCGCGGCCTGTGGGGTGTCGGGCTCGATCAGGGCTGCCGCGTCGACCCAGCACGCGCGTGAGCGCAGCCGCCATACCGCGGTCTGGAGTGGATCGTCACCGGCGGTCGTTCCGTTACCAGACATGGCGGTATGCGCCACGTTGCCCTCCCCGAGCACGCCCTTGAGCTTTGAGTGGTGGCCGCATCTCAGCACGGATTCCGGCGCCCGGCCAAGGGGGTGGGTGAAGGAATTCACAAAGTCATGGGGTGCGGACGGCGCACTTGGATCTTCGCCCACCACCCCATCGCCTCAGCTCATGCGCAGGGCCAGGAAGAAGTCCAGTTTGTCCTCCAGTCGGGAGAGGTCCCGTCCCGTCAACTGCTCGATGCGGCCCACCCGGTAGCGCAGCGTGTTGACGTGCAGGTGGAGCCGCGCGGCGCAGCGTGTCCAGGAGCCGTCGCACTCCAGGAACGCCTCCAGGGTGGGGATCAGCTCGGCGCGGTGCCGCCGGTCGTAGTCGCGCAGGGGGTCCAGGAGCCGGGCCGTGAAGGCGCGGCGCACGTCGTCGGGGACGAAGGGCAGCAGCAGCACGTGCGACGCCAGTTCCTGATGGCCCGCCGCGCACACCCGGCCAGAGCGGGCCGCCGCGACCCGGCGGGCGTGCCGGGCCTCCTCCAGCGCGCCGCGCAGGCCCTCCGCCGAGTGCACGGCCGCGCTCACGCCGAGGGTGAGCCGTCCGTCGTCGTCGAGTCCGGCGGCCAGCGGGTCCCGTACGGCGGTGAGGAGCGTGTCGGCGTGGATGCCGGGCTCCGTTCCGTCGGGCCCCGAGGCGAGCGCGGGGAGCGGGACGAGGGCGACGGCCTCCTCACCCGTGTGGGCGACGGCGATACGGTCCGAGGGCTCCGGCCCCGTCGCCAGGGGGTCGACGAGGATCTCCTCCAGCAGCGCCTGGGTGACCGGGCCGCCGTCGGCCGCCTCGCCGTCCCGGTCGAGGCGGGCCACGACGATCTGCCAGTGCGGCGCCGACCCGAGGCCGGGCAGCAGCACCGGCGCGGCCACCCGCAGCCGGGCCGCGATCTCGGCCGGGGCCGCCCCCGCCTGCACCAGCTCCAGGACCTCCTGCGCGAGCCGGCGCCGTACCGTACGCGCCGCGTCGCGCCGGTCCCGCTCGACCGCGATCAGCTGGGTGACGCCGTACAGCAGGTCGAGCCGCTCGGCCGGCCAGTCCCCGGCGTCGGCCTCGACCGCGAGGAGCCACTCGGACAGCACGGCCATGCGCTCGTCGCGGGCGGCGGCCCCGCCGGAGTCCGTGCCGCGGCCCGCGCCGCCGACCGGGAAGAGCGAGTACGTGGTGGTGCCGACGCTCACGCGGTGCGGTCCCCGGCGTCCCGTGCGGGTCGCGGCGAGGTGCTCGGCGGCCAGCCGCGCGCGCAGCTCCGCGGGCAGGGCGGGCCCGCCGTCCTCGGGGCCCGCGACGAGCCGGCCGGTGGGGGAGAGCACCCAGGCGCGCAGGTCCAGGTCCGAGCCCAGCAGGTCCAGCACCACGTCCGGGCCGCCGCCCGCGGGGCCCGAGGTCATCATCCGGCGGTGCCGGTCCACCACCGCCGCCAGATCCCCGGCGCGCTCCCCGGAGACCTGCCGTACGACGTGCTCGGTGATCGTCGCGAAGGCCACCGACTCGTGGACCGCGAAGAGCGGGAGCCGGTGCCGGGCGCAGGCCACGACGAGGTCCTCCGGAATGTCGCCCAGCTCGGCCTCCCCGGCCGCCAGCGCCGCCACCCCGGCACCGGCCAGGAGCCGTACGAAGGGCTCGGAGTCGGCGGCGTCGCGGCGCCAGGCCAGGCCGGTGAGCACCAGCTCGCCGCCGGAGAGGTAGCGGCTGGGGTCCCTGAGATCGGTGGTCATCACACCGCGCACGGTGCGGTCCAGCTCGTCCCCGCCGCCGAGCAGCCGCAGACCCAGCGCGTCGGTGTCCAGCAGTGCGCGCAGCCGCATTCTAGTCGCCGCCGTTCTTGTCTAGAAAACAACGTTCGGTTCGCCCGGGAAGCAGGTCCGGGGCTTCCGGGGGAGGGTGGTCGTGGAGGCCGGGACCCCGCGTGTGTGCGGGATGTTTCCAGCCGAAAACGCAGAGGTTGCTGACGGCCTCCGTTCATACGAATCTACAAGATGCGCCCCTTGGCCAGCCAACTCCTTCATGTTTTCCGTGACTGACCGGGGCCCGGCGGGCGCTGTGTACTGAGACACACCACACGTGAACAGCCCATGGACGAGCCGGGCCCGCCACACACGATCTGGCTCAAAGAGAACGACACAGACGAAGAAGAGAGCCGGTCACATGGACTTCCTTCGCCCCGCCAGCTGGGAGGAGGCGCTCGCCGCGAAGGCCGAGCACCCCGCCGCTGTGCCGATCGCCGGCGGCACCGACGTGATGGTCGAGATCAACTTCGACCACCGGCGGCCCGCACACCTGCTCGACCTGAACCGGATCGGCGAACTCTCCGAGTGGGAGGTCGGCGCGGACACGGTCCGCCTCGGCGCGTCCGTCCCCTACACCCGGATCATGGAGAACCTCCGTACCGAGCTGCCCGGCCTCGCCCTGGCCTCGCACACGGTCGCCTCCCCGCAGATCCGCAACCGCGGCGGCGTCGGCGGCAACCTCGGTACCGCCTCCCCGGCCGGCGACGCCCACCCGGCCCTCCTCGCGGCGGGCGCCCAGGTCGAGGCCGAGTCCGTACGCGGCACCCGGCTCATCCCCATCGACGACTTCTACACCGGCGTCAAGCGCAACGCCCTCGCCCCGGACGAGCTGATCCGCGCCGTCCACATCGACAGGGCGGACGGCCCGCAGCAGTACTCCAAGGTCGGCACCCGCAACGCCATGGTCATCGCCGTGTGCGCCTTCGGGCTCGCCCTCCACCCGTCCTCGCGGACCGTCCGGACCGGCATCGGCTCGGCCGCGCCGACCCCCGTCCGGGCCAGGGCCGCCGAGGAGTTCCTGAACGCGGCGCTCGACGAGGGCGGCTTCTGGGACAACGGCCGGATCATCACCCCGTCGGTCGCCAAGCAGTTCGCCGACCTGTGCGCCGGCGCCTGCAACCCGATCGACGACGTCCGCGGCACCGCGAGCTACCGCCGCCACGCGGTCGGCGTCATGGCCCGCCGCACGCTGATGTGGACCTGGGAGTCCTACCGCGGCACCGCCGCCACCACGGAGGGAGTCGCGTAATGCGCGTCCGTTTCACGGTCAACGGCCGTCCCCAGGAAGCCGACGACGTGTGGGAGGGCGAGTCCCTGCTGTACGTGCTGCGCGAGCGGATGGGCCTGCCGGGTTCCAAGAACGCCTGCGAGCAGGGCGAATGCGGCTCCTGCACCGTCCGGCTGGACGGCGTGCCGGTGTGTTCGTGCCTGGTCGCCGCCGGACAGGTGGAGGGGCGGGAGGTCGTCACGGTCGAAGGGCTGGCCGACTTCGCCAAGCAGCGCGCGGAGAAGGGCGGTTGCGCGGCGGGCGCCTGCGATACGGCCGGTGCGGGCGGGACCTCGCTCGACGAGGCCAAGCGGTGGGCGGCCCGGGGCACCGACTCGCAGACCGGCGAGGGCGGCGAACTGTCGCCCGTCCAGCAGGCGTTCATCGACGCCGGCGCCGTGCAGTGCGGCTTCTGCACGCCGGGCCTGCTCGTCGCCGCCGACGAGATGCTGGAGCGTACCCCGAACCCCAGCGACGCGGACATCCGCGAGGCGCTGTCGGGCAACCTGTGCCGCTGCACCGGCTACGAGAAGATCATGGACGCGGTCCGCCTCGCGGCCGCCCGGCAGTCCGAAGGGGTCTGAGCCATGGGAACCACCGGCCTGCCCGTCCACCTCACCCAGGGCTCGCGCACCCGGGGCGGCATCGGCGAGTCCACACTCCGCCCCGACGGCACCCTCAAGGTCACCGGCGAGTTCGCGTACTCCTCCGACATGTGGCACGAGGACATGCTCTGGGGCCAGATCCTGCGCTCCACGGTCGCCCACGCCGAGATCGTCTCCATCGACACGGCCGAGGCCCTCGCCACCCCCGGCGTGTACGCCGTCATGACCTACGACGACCTGCCGACCGACGTCCGGAACTACGGCCTGGAGATCCAGGACACCCCGGTCCTCGCGCACGGCAAGGTCCGCCACCACGGCGAGCCCGTCGCGATCGTCGCCGCCGACCACCCGGAGACCGCGCGCCGCGCCGCCGCCAAGATCAAGGTGGAGTACCGCGAACTGCCGGTCGTCACCGACGAGGCCACCGCGACCGCGCCGGACGCCGTCCTCGTCCACGAGGGCCGCACCGACCACCATGTCGCGCACGTCGCCCACCCGAACATCGTCCACCGCCAGCCGATCGTCCGCGGCGACGTGGCGGCGGCCCGCGAGCGCGCCGACGTCATCGTCGAGGGCGAGTACGTCTTCGGCATGCAGGACCAGGCGTTCCTCGGCCCCGAGTCCGGGCTCGCCGTGCCCGCCGAGGACGGCGGGGTCGACCTCTACATCGCCACCCAGTGGCTCCACTCCGACCTGCGCCAGATCGCGCCCGTGCTCGGCCTGCCCGAGGACAAGGTCCGCATGACCCTGGCCGGCGTCGGCGGCGCCTTCGGCGGCCGCGAGGACCTGTCGATGCAGATCCACGCCTGTCTGCTGGCCCTGCGCACCGGCAAGCCCGTGAAGATCGTCTACAACCGTTTCGAGTCCTTCTTCGGGCACGTCCACCGCCACCCCGCGAAGCTGCACTACGAGCACGGGGCCACGCGCGACGGCAGGCTGACCCACCTCAAGGCCCGCATCGTCCTCGACGGCGGCGCCTACGCCTCCGCCTCCCCGGCCGTCGTCGGCAACGCGGCCTCCCTCGGCGCCGGACCGTACGTCGTCGAGGACGTCGACATCGAGGCGATCGCCCTCTACACCAACAACCCGCCCTGCGGCGCGATGCGCGGTTTCGGCGCGGTCCAGGCGTGCTTCGCCTACGAGGCACAGATGGACAAACTGGCGGCGAAGCTCGGCATGGACCCGGTGGAGCTGCGGCAGCTCAACGCCATGGAGCAGGGCACCCTGCTGCCGACGGGCCAGCCGGTGGACTCCCCGGCGCCGGTCGCCGAACTCCTGCGCCGCGTCAAGGCGATGCCCCTGCCGCCGGAGCAGCAGTGGCTCACGGCGGGCGAGGCCGCGGACGTACGCCAGCTGCCGGGCGGCCTGTCCAACACCACACACGGCGAAGGGGTCGTCCGGGGAGTCGGCTACGCCGTCGGCATCAAGAACGTCGGCTTCTCCGAGGGCTTCGACGACTACTCCACGGCCCGCGTCCGTATGGAGGTCGTCGGCGGAGAGGCCGTCGCCACCGTCCACACGGCCATGGCGGAGGTCGGCCAGGGCGGCATCACCGTCCACGCGCAGATCGCCCGCACGGAACTGGGCGTCGCCCGGGTGACGATCAACCCCGCCGACACCCAGGTGGGTTCGGCGGGCTCGACCTCCGCGTCCCGGCAGACGTACGTCACGGGCGGCGCGGTGAGGAACAGCTGCGAGCTGGTGCGGGAGAAGGTGCTGGAGCTGGGGCGCCGCAGGTTCGGTTCCCATCATCCGGCCTGGGCCACGGCCGAGTTGGTGCTGGAGGGCGGCAAGGTCGTCACCGACGGCGGTGAGGTGCTGGCCGACCTCGTGGACGTCCTCGGTGACGAGGCCGTCGAGGTCGAGGCGGAGTGGCGGCACCGGCCGACCGAACCCTTCGACCTGCGCACCGGGCAGGGGTTCGGCCACGTGCAGTACTCCTTCGCCGCGCACCGCGCGGTCGTCGAGGTCGACACCGAGCTGGGCATGGTCAAGGTCGTCGAACTGGCCTGCGCCCAGGACGTGGGCAAGGCGCTCAACCCGCTCTCCGTGGTGGGCCAGATCCAGGGCGGTACGACCCAGGGGCTCGGCATCGCGGTGATGGAGGAGATCATCGTCGACCCGAAGACCGCGAAGGTGCGCAACCCGTCCTTCACGGACTACCTCATCCCCACGATCCTCGACACGCCGACCATCCCCGTCGACGTGCTCGAACTCGCCGACGACCACGCGCCGTACGGGCTGCGGGGGGTCGGCGAGGCTCCGACCCTGTCGTCCACGCCGGCCGTCCTCGCGGCGATCCGCTCCGCGACGGGGCTGGAGTTGAACCGGACGCCGGTGCGGCCGGAGCATCTGACCGGTACGGCGTAGTTGTCGCCGCCGGGCGCGGGTCCGGTGGGGGTTGGTCGCGCAGTTCCCCGCGCCCCTGAAAAGCCGGTGCTGCGCCCCGTGCTTTTCGGCCCGCAGGGCCGGTGGCTTTCAGGCCCGCAGGGCCTGGTCTTTCAGGGGCGCGGGGAACTGCGCGACCAGCCCCCACCCACCCGCACCCGACAACGCAACCCACACGCACACCCCACCGTCTCGGGCCGTCCCCCGGGTCGGGCACCATCCCAAATCCCGCCGAAGCCCAGTGCAACGGCCGGGTCCCTGTGAACCTTGGGAGAACGCCCCATGGCCCAACAGTCGCTCCAGCCGAGGACGGCCGGCGACGGCACCCCCGACCCGACCGGCCGGTCCCGTCTCGACCGGTACTTCCAGATCACCCACCGAGGATCCACGCTCGCCCGAGAGGTCCGCGGCGGCGTCACCACCTTCATGGCGATGGCGTACATCCTCCTGCTCAACCCGCTCATCCTGTCCGGCCGGGACGCCGCCGGCACCCCCCTCGGCCAGCAGGCCCTGATCACGGCGACCGCCCTGGCGGCGGCCGTCACCACCCTCCTCATGGGCTTCGTCGGCCGGGTCCCGCTCGCCCTGGCCGCCGGCCTCTCCGTCTCCGGTGTCATCGCCTCGCAGGTCGTCCCCCGGATGACCTGGCCGCAGGCGATGGGCATGTGCGTGATCTACGGCGTGATCATCATGCTCCTGGTCGTCACCGGCCTGCGCGAGCTGATCATGAACGCCATCCCGCTGGCACTGAAGCACGCCATCACCATGGGCATCGGCCTCTTCGTCGCCCTGATCGGCTTCTACAAGGCCGGCTTCGTGCACCAAGGCGAGGCGACTCCGGTCAGCCTCGGGCCCGCGGGGGAGCTGGCCGGCTGGCCGGTCCTGCTCTTCGCGCTCACCCTCCTCGCGATCTTCATGCTCCAGGCCCGTGGCGTTCCCGGCGCGATCCTGCTCGGCATCGTCGGCGGTACGGTCCTCGCCGTCGTCCTCAACGCCCTCGGTGTCATCGACCCGAAGCAATGGGCGGGCGGCGCACCGGAGTTGCGCGGCGGCGCTATCTCGATGCCGGACTTCTCGCTGTTCGGGCACGTCGAGTTCGGCGGCTGGGGGGATGTCGGCGCCATGACGGTCGGCATGATCGTCTTCACACTCGTGCTCGCCGGGTTCTTCGACGCCATGGCCACCATCATCGGGGTGGGGACCGAGGCCGGGCTCGCCGACGACAGGGGCCGGATGCCGGGTCTGTCCAGGGCGCTGTTCATCGACGGCGCGGGCGGTGCGATCGGCGGGGTGGCCGGCGGCTCGGGCCAGACCGTCTTCGTCGAGTCGGCGACCGGCGTCGGCGAGGGCGCCCGCACGGGGCTCTCCTCGGTCGTCACCGGCCTGTTCTTCGCGGCCTGTCTGTTCCTCACCCCGCTCACGGCGATCGTGCCCGGCGAGGTCGCGGCCGCCGCTCTCGTCGTCATCGGCGCGATGATGATGACGAACGCCCGGCACATCGACTGGTCGGACCGGGCCACGGCGGTACCGGTCTTCCTGACCGTCGTCATCATGCCGTTCACGTACTCCATCACCGCGGGAGTCGCCGCCGGGGTCGTCTCCTACGCCGCCGTCAAACTGGCCCAGGGCCGGGCGCGGGAGGTCGGCGCGTTCATGTGGGGCCTGACGGCGGTCTTCCTCGTCTTCTTCGCCCTCCATCCGATCGAGGGCTGGCTGGGCGTGCGCTAGGCGCCCGGCGCCGAGTACCGTCCGCGGACCCGTTGCTTCAAGGAGACCGAACATGCTGGACATCGCCGAGGAACTGCACCGGTGGGTCGGGCAGGGGCGCGACTTCGCCGTGGCCACCGTGGTGGCCGTCGGCGGCAGCGCTCCCCGGCAGCCGGGCGCCGCCCTCGCGGTGGACGCCGAGGGCACGGCGATCGGCTCGGTCTCCGGCGGGTGCGTGGAGGGCGCCGTCTACGACCTGTGCCAACAGGCGCTGGCGGACGGCGAACCGGTGCTCGAACGCTTCGGCTACAGCGACGAGGACGCCTTCGCGGTCGGTCTGACCTGCGGCGGCGTCATCGACATCCTCGTCACCCCGGTCCGGACCGGCGACCCGGTCCGTCCGGTGGTCGCCGCCGCGCTCCGTGCCGCCGCGGGCGGGGAGGCGGCGGCGCTGGCCCGGATCGTCTCCGGCCCGGCGGACCTGCGGGGCCGCGCCCTGCTGGTCCGCCCGGACGGCTCGTACGCCGGCGGCTGTGGCGCCCATCCCGAACTGGACCGCACCGTGGCCGCCGAGGCCCGTGCCCTGCTCGACACCGGTCGCACGGGCACCCTGGAGATCGGGGAGCGGGGCTCACGGTGCGGAGCACCGCTCACCGTCCTCGTCGAGTCGTCCGTCCCGCCGCCCCGGATGATCGTCTTCGGCGCGATCGACTTCGCGTCGGCGCTGGTCCGCGTCGGCAAGTTCCTCGGCCACCACGTCACCGTCTGCGACGCCCGCCCCGTGTTCGCGACCCGCGACCGTTTCCCGGAGGCGGACGAGATCGTCGTCGACTGGCCCCACCGCTACCTGGAGCGGACCACCGTCGATGCCCGTACGGTCCTGTGCGTCCTCACCCACGACGCCAAGTTCGACATCCCGCTCCTCCAGCTCGCCCTGCGGCTCCCCGTCGCCTACGTCGGAGCGATGGGCTCCCGCCGCACCCACCTCGACCGCAACGAACGGCTCCGTCAAGCAGGCGTCACCGAAGGGGAGTTGGTCCGGCTCCGGTCCCCGATCGGCCTCGACCTCGGGGCCCGCACCCCGGAGGAGACGGCCCTGTCCATCGCCGCCGAGATCGTCGCCGCCCGGCGCGGCGGCAGCGGCGTCCCCCTGACCGGCGCGCACACCCCGATCCACCACGACGCTTCCCCCGACCGTTCACCCGCCGCCACGCGACTGCCGGGCCTGCGGGTCTCCTGAGCCCCCGACCCGAACCCGCGCCCGCGACTTGACCTCCGCAGGGCGAGGACGGACCGTTGCTCCAGGACAACAGCACTACGGGGGCGGTCAGTTGAGCGCGGCGAACGACGACGGGCGCCCGGCCGCGGGCGCGGACGACAGCGGAAGTGACGCCGGGAACGAGGACGGACGCGCCGACGGCACGCCCGCGGGCGAGCGCACCGACGACCGGGACCCCGAGACCGACGACCGGGACCCCGGTACGGACGGCGACCCAGGCGCTCCCGCCCCCGACCGTCGGCTGTCCACCGTCTCGACCACCCTGCTCGGCCTCTTCCTCCTCGCCGACGTCGTCTTCGTCTGCGGGGCCCTGGTGACGCTCTGGCCCGTGGTGCTCGCGACGGTCGAACCCGGGGCGGAGCCGACGGCCACCGCGCGCTGGTCACCCTTCGGCCTCGGCGACTGGTCCCTGACCGCCGACACCGCGATGCTGCTCGCCGTGGTCGTGTGCAGCGCGCTGGGCAGCTTCGTCCACGCGGCCACCTCGTTCGCGACCTACGTCGGCAACCGGCGGCTCTACGCGAGCTGGCTGTGGTGGTACCTCCTGCGCGCCGGCATCGGCGTGGCCCTGGCCCTGCTCGTGTACCTCCTGCTGCGCGGCGGCCTGTTCGCGGGCAGCTCCGGTGCGGGGGCCACCAACCCGTACGGCTTCTCCGGCATCGCCGGGCTCTGCGGACTGTTCTCCAAACAGGCCACCGACAAGCTCCGCGAGATCTGCGACACCCTCCTCAGCACCACGGGCGACGGCGACCGCGACCGCCGCGACGGCCTGGCCACCCCCCGGAACGGCGACCCGGGCACACCCTGACCACCGCCCGGTCCGCGATGCTCCCGGAGGTTCACACGGGCTTGCGCGCCAGCACGTACGCCTGCGGGGTGGCCGCAGTGGTGTCCGGCCCGTCCGCCTCCCGCACCAGCCGCGCCGACTCGACGAACTCGGCCTGGACCAGTAGCTCCGCGACCAGACCGGGCGGAAAGCGGTGCACGTCGAGGTCGAGGGAATGACCGTACGCATGCGACAGGTGCACGGACTCGTCCCCCACCTTGTACGCCAGCGCGAGCAGGCCGCCGGGGGCCAGGACCCGGTGGAACTCGCGGAAAAGGAGCGGGAGTTCGGCGGGCTGAGTATGGACTGTCGAGTACCACGCGAGCGCGCCCGCCAGCGAGCCGTCTTCGAAGTCGAGCGCGGTCATCGCGCCCACGTCGAACCGCAGCCGCGGGTGCGCCCAGCGGGCCACGGCGACCATCTCCGGCGAGAGGTCGATCCCGCAGATGTCGAGCCCCAGCGAGGCCAGATGCCCGGTGACCCGCCCTGGACCGCATCCCAGGTCCGCCACGCGGCCCCCTCCTGCGCCCAGCACCCGCTCGGCGAACACCCCGAGCATCGCCCGTTCGAACGGGCTGTTCGCCAATTCGTTTCTGAGCAGCTTCTCGTAGTCGCCGGCGACCGTGTCGTAGGACGCCCGGACGGCGTGCTCGTGGTGAGTGGTCATGCTCCGCGACGGTAGCCGGGAGGTCTGACAACGACGCCGGGACCGGGGCCCTTAGCGCCGTCGGGCGAACGCCCTGGTGGCCGGGGCTCAGTCCTGTTGTCGGCCGTCGGGTGCGAGCAGTGTGTCCACCGCCCGGCCGAACGTCCGTCGTGCCACGAGCGCCAGCGGTCGGTCGAGGAGGGTCGGTAGTCCGCGCACCCGCAGGTCCTCCCGCCACACCACACGGGACGTACCGGCGTCGTGCGGGTGGACCTCGATCTCCGCCCATCCGGTGACGAACGAACCGTGCTTGACCAGACGGCAGTGCCCGGGCGCCCCTCCTTCCGGCGGCTGCCAGACCGTGACCTCCATCGGGTCGTCGAAAGCGAGCGGGCCGAGGCCGCTGCGGGCCACGAAGACCGTGCCCAGCGCGTTCGGGGGAGGTGTGCGGACGGTGACGCGGGTCAGCGGGACGACTCCGGCGTGCCGGGGCCAGTCGGTGAGACGCTGCCAGGCGCGGTCCGCGGGGAGCGGGGGGAGGCGTTCCAGGAGGAAGAGAACCACGATGTGATCGTAGGCGCCCCGGTCCGTCCCTACCCCGTGCGACCCGCACGGGGTAGGGACGGCGAGGGGTAGGGCCGGCGCGGAGCCCTACCGACGGCCCCCGCCGTACGGCACCATGAGGCGCGACCGCACGTCCGCCCCGGCCGGAAGGTGCTCCCGTGGATGCCGAACTGCACGGCAGGCTCGACGAGTTGCAGCGCGATCCGTATCCGCACTACGCGCGGGCCAGGGCGGCGGAGGGGCTGACGTACGTCCCCGAGCTGGACTCCTGGCTCGTCGCGCGGGACGCCGACGTACGGGAGGTGCTGCGGCGCCCGGAGGACTTCTCGTCGGCCAACGCGCTGCGCCCCGACGTCATGCCCGCCCCCGCCGCGCTGGCCGTGCTCGGCGGCGGGTTCGGCGGCCGCCCCGTCGTCGTCACCGCCGACGGCACCCTGCACCAGGAGCTGCGGGCCCCCATCGTGCGCGGGCTGTCACCGGCGAGGGTCGCCGCCGTCCTCCCGTACGCCGAGGAGCGGGCCGCCGCCCTGATCGACGGCTTCGCCGAGAGTGGGCGGGTCGAGCTGATGTCCGCCTATGCGGGCCGCCTCCCCGGGGAAGTCGTCGGACGCCTCGTCGGCTTCGACCCGGAGGACGTCCCGGCGCTGGTCCGCGCCGGTCACCGGGCCGAACGGCTGCTGTTCCGGCCCATGACGGAGGCCGAGCAGATCGCGGCTGCCGAGGAGGTGGTCGCCGCAGCCCACCGTCTCGACGCGTTCGTGCGGGCCCGGCACGCCGACCCCCGCGAGGATCTGGGCACCGAACTCATCAGGTCCGTCGTCGGCAGTGGAAACGACAACGGCAACGACACCGCCACCGGTACGCACACCGACGTCGGTGAGCTGACGCTCGATCACCGCCACCAAGTCGTCTCCCATCTGCAGAACCTCCTGATCGCCGGACACCTGACCACGACCGCCCTCATCGGGACGGCCCTGCTGCACCTGCTGCGCGACCGCCGGCAGTGGGAGCTGCTGTGCGCCGAGCCGGAGCGCATCCCGGCCGCCGTCGAGGAAGCCGCCCGTCACGACACCGCGTTGCAGGGCTTCCGCCGGGTCACCACCCGGCCGGTCACCCTCTCCGGCACCGAACTCCCGTCCGGGACACCGGTGTTCCTGGCCTTCGGCAGCGCCAACCGGGACGGCTCACGCCACCCGCGCCCCGACGACTTCGACATCACCCGGCCCGCCGCCGGCCGCCACCTCTCCTTCGGCCTCGGCGCCCACGCGTGCCCGGGCTCGCAGCTCGCCCGTGAACAACTGCGCATCACCCTGCGGCTGTTGACGAGCCGCCTGCCGGGCCTGCGCCTCGCGGAGGACCAACGGATCACCATGCGCCCGACATTGATCCACCGCGCCCCGGAACGCCTCGACCTCGTCTGGTGACCTCCGGCGACATCCGCTGAACTCCAGGGGGCCGCTCCGGCACCGCCCCCGGACGACCCGCCCCCGGACGGCCCGGACGCGAACGGCCCGGACGCGGACCGGGCGGCGGTTCAGACGTCCAGCACCTCCCGCGCCGCCACCGGCACCCCCGTCTCCAGCGACCGGTTCGCCGCCAGCCCCGTCACCAGCGAGCGTGCCCCGTCCACCGCGTCGGCCGCCCGCCCCAGCGCGTCCGGTGCGCGCTCCCCGAACAGGTCGGCCAGCATGCGGACGTCGCCGCCGCCGTGCCCGCCCTCGCCGACGGCCGGCCTCACCTCGCGCGGCGGCTCCCAGAAGCGGCGGACCAGCAGTTCGGTCCGGCCGGCCCCCTCGCCGGCCTCGGCACCGTGCAGGACCGGGCCCGCGCCGGTCCCGCGGACGCCGGGGCGGGTCCAGGTGGACTCCTCCACCAGCAGTTCGAGGCGGCCCTCGCTGCCGTTGAACGCGACGCGGTAGCCCTCCCAAGGGGAGTAGGCCGTCAGGTGGTACGTCAGCGTGGCGCCGGAGTCGTAGCGGACGAGGACCGCCATGTCGTCCTCGATGCTCACGCCGGGGGCGAAGACGTTCCGGTCGCGGTGGTAGCCGTCCTCCCGCTCGGCGTCCAGGTAGAGGGAGGTGAGGACGGGGGAGTCCCGCAGGTGGAGGGCGAAGGGGTCGGTCTCGGCCGCCGGGGAGCCGTGGGCGCGGGTGTACGGCTGCTCGGCAATTCCCTGCTGATCGCGGGCGGCGCGGTCGTCGGGAACGTCCTGTCCTGCTCCCTGGCGGCGTACGCGTTCGCCCGCCTGCGATTCCGCTTCCGCGGACCGCTCTTCGCCTTCATGATCGCGACGATCATGCTGCCGCACCACGCCGTACTGATCCCGCAGTACATCATCTTCAACCAGCTCGGCATGGTGAACACCTACTGGCCGCTGATCCTGCCGAAGTTCCTCGCGACGGAGGCGTTCTTCGTCTTCCTCATCGTGCAGTTCGTGCGGGGCCTGCCGAGGGAGTTGGAGGAGGCGGCCCGCATCGACGGATGCGGACCCTTCCGCAGCTTCTTCTCGGTGATGCTGCCCCTCACCCGGCCCGCCCTGATCACCACCGCGATCTTCACCTTCACCTTCACCTTCATCTGGACCTGGAACGACTTCTTCACCCAGCTGATCTATCTGTTCTCGCCCGAGAAGTTCACCCTGACCCTGGCGCTGCGGTCCTTCGTCGACGCGTCGAGCACCTCGGCGTTCGGCCCGATGTTCGCCATGTCGGTGATCGCCCTCCTGCCGATCGTGCTGTTCTTCCTGGCGTTCCAGCGGTTCCTCGTGGAGGGCATGGCCAACTCCGGGATCAAGGGATAGGGGTGAGCGGTGTGCGCACCGGCAGGGAACGGGAGCCGGGCGAGATCTTCGGCCCGCGGATGACACTGTTCGCGGACGTGCTGAGCATCGGGATCGCGGTGACGGTGGTGAGCCTCCCCCTGGTGACCCTGCCCGCCGCGCTCTCCACGGCCTGCGCGCTGCTGCGGGGCGTACGGGAGGACCGTCCGGTCACGGCCGGCCGCTTTCTCGTGGCACTGCGGCGGCGCCTGCGCCCGGGTGACCTCGCCGCCGGACTCGTGGCCCTGACCGGCCTGGCGCTCGTCCTCGCCGATCTGGCCCTGGCGGCCGCCGGACTTCCGGGCGGGAGGGCCTTCGCCTTCCTCGCCGCGGCCGTCGGCGCGGGCGCCGCTGTGACCGGCCTGCGCGCCTGCGCCCGCCCGGAGTCGGTCGACGACTGGCCGGCGGCACTGCGGGCGGCGGCCCGGGACACGGTCCGTGATCCGGGCGGCAGCGCACTGGTCGTGCTGGCCGTGGCCACGGCGGCACTGAGCGCCTGGATGCTGCTGCCGCTCGCCCTCCTCGTACCGGGCCCGCTGGCGCTGGCCCTGACCGCCGTGGACCTTCGCGGAAAAGAGGTCGCCTCCCGGCCGGGCGTGTGATGGGCTGACGCACTCGCACGTCAGCGGCAGGAGGAGCGCAGGGTGAACAGGCGGCGGCGCAAGAAGTGGTCCGCACGGCTGGTGTCGGCCGCGATGGTCGGGGACACGACACGGGTCCGCGCGCTGCTGCGGGCCGGAGCCCCGGCCGAGACGACCGACGCCGAGGGGACGACACCCCTGTACGCGGCCTCCGTCCACGGAGCCGCGGACACGGTACGCGTGCTGCTCGCGGCCGGGGCCCGGCCCGACACCGAGAGCGGACGCGGCACGGAGGGCACGCCGCTGTGCGGCGCCGCGTGCTGGGGGCACACCGAGACGGTGCGGGCACTCCTCGACCACGGCGCCGACCCCGGCCTCCGCGAGGACCACGGCACGGGCCGCACCCCGCTCGACTGGGCGACCGCCGGCCCGCACCCAGAGACGGCGGCCCTGCTGCGCGCCGCGGAGGCGCGGTCGTCCGGGATATGTGACGAACAGTCAGAAAGCTGACGGGCCAAGGCAGTCGGTCTCCTCGGGCCAGGGCGGACCCGTCGCGCCGACGCCTCAGTGACCGGCCGGCGGGCCCGTGGTGCCGCGTACCTCCAGGGTCGGTGTGGTCAGGACGAGCCGGCCGGCGCGCGTCGGGTCCGCGATGCGGTCGAGGAGGCACTGGGCGGCGGCCCGGCCCACGTCGTGGCTGGCGTTGTCCACGGTCGTGAGCCAGAGGTGGCGCAGGCGGGCGACGTAGGTGTTGTCGTAGCCGACGAGGGAGAGGTCGTGCGGCACCCTCAGGCCCAGTTCCTCGGCGGCGGAGAGGGCGCCCACACAGGCCATGTCGTTGAACGCCACGACGGCGGTGGGGCGTTGGGCGGTGCCGAGCAGCCGGACCGTGGCGCGGTAGCCGCCCTCCTCGGTCAGGTCGCCGCGCTCGACGGAGGCGAGATCGCCCAGTCCGTGCTCGCGCATCACCGTCTCGAAGCTGCGGCGGCGCAGCGCGCCGACCACGCCGTCCCCGGCGATATGGGCGATGCGCCGGTGCCCGAGGCCGATGAGGTGCTCGGTGGCGAGACGGGCGCCGAGCTGGTCGTCGCCCGCGACGACGTCCACCCGGGGCAGCGTGGGCTCCCGGGCCCCCGCCACCACGGTCGGGACGAGCCCGGCCGCCGTGCGCAGGGCCTCGGACGGGGGCAGGGTGCCGACCGCGATCAGCCCGTCGACCCGCAGCTCGGTGAAGGTGCGGGTGAGGTCCTCGCCGAGCCGCCGGTTGAGATGGCCGTCGGCCAGCAGCATGCGCAGACCGTTGTCGTGCAGACGGGAGTTGAGGCCGTCCAGCAGCTCCACGAACCAGGGGTTGCGCATGTCGTTGAGGAGGACGCCGACCGTGCGGGTGCGGCGCTCGCTCAGGCTGCGCGCGGCGGCGTTCGGCCGGTAGCCCAACTCGTCCACGGCGGCCAGCACGGCCTGCCGCTTCTCCTCGCGCACCTGCTCCGAGCCGCGCAGCACCAGCGAGACCAGGGACTTGGACACACCGGCGCGCTCGGCGACGTCGCGGATCGTCGGGTTCGCGGGTCCGGGTCTCATGGCCTGGACCGTTCCACAGCACCGTGCCCGTGTCAAAGGGCTTGACAGTCCAGGGGCCTGCCCTCAGTGTGAGCGGCGTACGTGTTTGGAACGGTCCAAAAAGGGATGGTCATGGTGAGTGCGCTCGGTGTCGCCGTGGTGGGGTTCGGCTGGATGGGGCGGGTGCACACGCAGGCGTACGCCCGCGTGGCCCACCACTTCCCGCAGCTGCCGCTCAGGCCCGAGCTGGTCACCGTCGTCGAGGAGGTGCCCGGCCGCGCCGAGGAGGCCGCCCGGCAGTTCGGCTTCGCCTCGACCGCCCGGGACTGGCGCGAGGTGGCCGCCGACCCCCGCGTCCAGGCCGTCAGCATCACCGCGCCGAACTTCCTGCACCGGGAGATCGGCGTCGCCATGGCCGAGGCCGGCAAGCACATCTGGATCGAGAAGCCCGTCGGGCTCACCGCCGCCGACGCCCGCGCGGTCGCCGACGCGGCCGCCCGGTCCGGCGTCCAGGGCACCGTGGGCTTCAACTACCGCAACGCGCCCGCGGTGGAGGCCGCCCGCGAGCTGATCGCCGCCGGCCGGATCGGCACGGTCACCCACATCCGCATCCGCCTCTTCAGCGACTACGCCGCCCACCCCGAAGGCGCCCTGACCTGGCGGTACGAGCGCGAGCGCGGCGGCAGCGGCGTCCTCGGCGACCTCGCCTCGCACGGCGTGGACCTGGCCCGCTTCCTGCTCGGCGACCTCGCCTCCCTCACCGCCGACACCGCCGTCTTCGTCCCCGAGCGGGCCCGGCCCACCGGCGCCACCGCCGGGCACAGCCGCGCCTCGGGCGGCGAACTCGGCCCCGTGGAGAACGAGGACTACGTCAACTGCCTCCTGCGCTTCGCCTCCGGCGCCCGGGGCGTCCTGGAGGCGTGCCGGGTCTCCGTCGGCGAGCAGAACAACTACGGCTTCGAGATCCACGGCACCGAGGGCGCCCTCTTCTGGGACTTCCGCCGCATGGGAGAGCTGGGCGTCAGCAGCGGCGACGCCTACCAGGACCAGTCCGTGCACACCCTCTTCGTCGGCCCCGGCCACGGCGCGTACGGAGCCTTCCAGCCCGGCTCCGCCAACGCCATGGGCTACGACGACCTCAAGGTCGTGGAGGCGCACAACTTCCTGCGCTCGATCGCCGAGGGCACCCCGTACGGCACCACCCTCGCCGACGCCGTGCACAGCGCCACCGCGCTGGACGCGATGAGCCGCTCGGCGGCGTCGGGGGCGTGGGTGCACCTCTGAGCCGGGCGGCGGACACCGCCCCTGGACGGCTCCCGCCCCCGAACTCCCGCTCCCCGTGCGTCAGTTGCGGACGAGGAGCTGGAAGTCGAAGGAGTAGCGCGAGGCGCGGTAGACATGGGTGCCGTACTCCACCGCGCGCCCGGTGTCGTCGTACGCGGTGCGCTGCATGGTGAGGAGCGCGGCGCCCTCCGGCTCGCCGAGGCGCTCGGCCTCCTCGGCGGTGGCGAGACGGGCGCCGACGCTCTGGTGGGCGCTGTGCAGGGTGATGCCGGCGTGGCGCATCAGCTGGTACAGGCCCGTCGACTCCAGGCGTTCGGTGCCGAGGTCCAGCAGCCCGCCCGGGACGAAGTTGGCCAGGTACGCCACCGGCTGGCCGTGCGTCAGGCGCAGCCGCTCGACGAGGTGCACCTCGTCGCCCTCGGTGAGGCCCAGGGCCGCCGCCACCTCGGCGGAGGCCGATCGGACCTCGCTCAGCAGCACCCTGGTCGTGGGCCGCTGCCCGGCCGCCTCCAGGTCGTCGTAGAGGCTGCTCAGCTCCAGCGGCCGTTTCACCTGACTGTGCACCACCTGCGTGCCGACACCCCGGCGGCGGACGAGCAGCCCCTTGTCGACGAGCGACTGGATGGCCTGCCGCACGGTCGGGCGGGACAGGCCGAGCCGGCCCGCGAGTTCGATCTCGTTGCCGAGCAGGCTGCCGGGGCCGAGGGCGCCGTGCTCGATCGCCGACTCCAGCTGCCGGGCCAGCTGGTAGTACAGCGGCACCGGGCTGCTCCGGTCGACGCTGAGGCCGAGACTCCCTGTACTCCCCGTGTTCGAGCTGGTCACGCCCATGAGAGTAGCCGTCCGTCCGGATGACAGGAACCCCTGTCATCGCATTGTCCTGACATGAGCGGTGCGGGCCGGGAGTCCGGCCGGGTGCGGCACCGGGGGCCCGCCCGGCGGGGCCCCTCGCAGACGCGCGGCGCCCGGGTCAGAGGTGGCGTCGCCGGCCCGCCGCCGCGCGGTCGTACGCTTCGCGCGCCTCGACGGCGGCCGGACGGGAGGCGGTCTCGGCGACCGGGACGTCCCACCAGGCTTCCGCCGGCGGAGCGGTGGCCGCCGGGTCGGTCTCCACGTACACACAGGTGGGCCGGTCCGAGGCACGGGCCGTCGCGAGCGCCTCGCGCAGCTCCTTCACCGTCCTGGCGCGGACGACGTCCATGCCGAGGCTGGCCGCGTTGGCGGCCAGGTCCACCGGAAGCGGGGCGCCGGAGAAGGTGCCGTCGGCGGCGCGGTAGCGGTAGGCGGTGCCGAAGCGCTCGCCGCCGACCGACTCGGACAGGCCGCCGATGGAGGCGTAGCCGTGGTTCTGGAGGAGGACCAGGTTGACCGGCAGGCCCTCCTGGACGGCTGTGACGATCTCCGTCGGCATCATCAGGTACGTGCCGTCCCCGACCAGCGACCAGACGGCCGTGCCGGGCGCCGCCTGCTGGACGCCGATGCCCGCGGGGATCTCGTAGCCCATGCAGGAGTAGCCGTACTCCAGGTGGTACTGGCGCGGGCTGCGGGCCCGCCAGAGCTTGTGCAGGTCTCCGGGGAGCGACCCGGCCGCGTTGATGACCACGTCCTCGTCCCCGACGACCGCGTCCAGCGCGCCGAGCACCTGCGTCTGGGTGGGCGCGGCGTGCTCGTCGGCCGGGGTGTAGGCGGCCTCGACGACCCGCTCCCAGCGCTCCTTGCCGGCCCGGTACTCCGCCTCGTACGCCTCGCTCACCCGGTGGCCCTCCAGCGCCTCGGTGAGCGCCGTGAGACCGGCCCGCGCGTCGCAGACGACCGTCCGTGCCGAGAGCTTGTGGGCGTCGAACGCGGCGATGTTGAGGTTGACGAAGCGGACGTCCGGGGTCAGGAACAGGGTGTTCGAGGCGGTGGTGAAGTCGGTGTAGCGGGTGCCGACGCCGATGACCAGGTCGGCCGTGCGGGCGATGTCGTCACAGACGGCCGTGCCGGTGTGGCCGATGCCGCCGAGGTCGCCCGGGTGGTCGAAGCGCAGCGAACCCTTGCCGGCCTGGGTGGACGCGACCGGGATGCCGGTGGCGTCGACCAGCGCCTTCAGCGCCGGTTCGGCCTCGCTGTGGTGGACGCCGCCGCCCGCGACGATCAGCGGCCGCCGCGCGCCGCGGATCGCCCGCACGGCCCGGGCCAGCTCCACCGGGTCGGGCGCCGGACGCCGTACGCGCCACACGCGCTCGGCGAAGAACTCCTCCGGCCAGTCGTACGCCTCGGCCTGGACGTCCTGGGGGAGGGCGAGGGTGACCGCGCCGGTGTCGGCCGGGTCGGCGAGGACCCGCATGGCGTTCAGGGCGGCCGGGATCAGTGCCTCGGGGCGGGTGATCCGGTCGAAGAGGCGGGAGACCGGGCGCAGGGTGTCGTTGACCGAGACGTCGGCCTCGCTCGGGTGCTCCAGCTGCTGGAGCAGCGGGTCGGCGGTGCGGGTGGCGAAGTAGTCGCCGGGGAGGAGCAGTACGGGCAGGCGGTTGATGGTGGCGAGGGCGGCGCCGGTGACCAGGTTGGTGGCGCCGGGGCCGATGGAGGTGGTGACCGCCTGCGCGGAGAGCCGGTTCAGCTGGCGGGCGTAGCCGACGGCGGCGTGCACCATCGACTGCTCGTTGCGGCCCTGGTGGAACGGCATCGCCTCCTCGCCGGCCTCCAGGAGCGCCTGGCCGAGGCCCGCGACATTGCCGTGGCCGAAGATGCCCCAGGTCCCGGCGATCAGCCGGTGGCGCTCTCCGTCGCGCTCGGTGTACTGCACGGACAGGAACCGCACCAGCGCCTGGGCGACGGTCAGACGGCGGGTGGGCGACGGGGACATCGGGACCTCACGATTCGTGCGGGTAGGGGTGCGGGCGTCGGGCGGGGTGCCGCGGAGCTGTCAGTGTGGGGGCCGGTGCCTCGCGCCGGGCCGCGCCGCGGGGTTCGACACGCGCGGGAAGGCCGCCGATGTGCAACGGATGGAGATCGATTCCGACACGGCCGTCGTGACCGGATCGGGGGATTCGGCGGGCTCGGGCATGCGCGGCGCTCCTCGGGCGGGGGATGCGGGCCTCCGGACGCCCGCGGCGCCCGGGGATGCGCGCGCTCGGGTCCGGATGTATCCCAGGAATAGGACCCGAAGCGACCCCCTGTCAAGGCTTTGTACTGACATCCTGACTTGCTCCTGAAATAATGTCTTAACAAAGCCTTGACAGGGGGGTCCGGCAGGGGTTTGTATCCCGTCCCAACGAATCAGCGCAGTCGGCCTACCGGCACAATGATCCGGACTTTCCGAGTCCGGGCCCGCGCGGGCGCTCCGCCCGACGCTGTCCCGATCCCTTTCCCCCCGTCGCACAGTGAGGTGCAGGAAAGATGGACCGCACGTTTCACTCCCGCTCGCGCAGAGTGGCCCCCTTCTTCGCCATGGCGGCCGCGTCCGCGCTGCTGATAGCCGGCTGCTCCAGCGGTTCCGGCGGCAAGAAGTCCGAGGAGGGCGGGGCGGACGCCTCCGCGGGCAAGGCGAACACCCCCCGGATGAAGGTCGCGCTGGTCACCCACCAGGCCCCCGGCGACACCTTCTGGGACATCGTCCGCAAGGGTGCGCAGGCGGCGGCCGCCAAGGACAACATCGAGCTGATCTACTCGGCGGACCCGAACGCCGGCAACCAGGCCAACCTCGTCCAGAACGCGATCGACCAGAAGGTCGACGGCATCGCCATCACCCTCGCCAAGCCCGACGCGATGAAGGACGTCGTGGCCAAGGCGACCCAGGCGGGCATCCCGGTCGTCGGCCTCAACTCCGGTCTGAGCGACTGGCAGAGCCTCGGTCTGATGTCGTTCTTCGGGCAGGACGAGAGCGTGGCGGGCGAGGCGTTCGGCAAGCGGCTGAACGAGGCCGGCGCGAAGAAGGCCGTCTGTGTCGTGCAGGAGCAGGGCAACGTCGGCCTGGAGCAGCGCTGCGCCGGTGTGAAGAAGACCTTCGAGGGCGACACCCAGATCCTCAACGTCACGGGCACCGACATGCCGTCCGTGAAGTCGACCATCACCGCCAAGCTCAAGCAGGACACCGCCATCGACTACGTCGTCGCCCTCGGTGCCCCCTACGCCCTGACCGCGGTCCAGTCGGTCGCGGACGCCGGCAGCAAGGCGAAGGTCGCCACCTTCGACCTGAACAAGGACCTGACGGACGCGATCAAGAGCGGTGACATCCAGTTCGCGGTCGACCAGCAGCCGTACCTGCAGGGCTACCTGGCCGTGGACTCGCTGTGGCTCTACAAGAACAACGGCAACTACAGCGGCGGCGGCGAGCAGGCGGTGCTGACCGGCCCCGCGTTCGTCGACAAGAAGAACGTCGACACGATCGCCAAGTTCGCCGCGAAGGGCACCCGGTGATCTGAATGTCCCAAGCAACGGCTCCGGCGGCGAGTTCCTCGCCGCCGGCTCCGCCGGCCGGCACCCAGAAGGACGGGCGCACCGCACAGCGCTCGCTCGGACGGCGGCTGCTGGCGCGCCCGGAGGTCGGCGCGCTGATCGCCGCGATCGGGGTGTACCTCTTCTTCTTCTCGGTGGCCCCGTCCTTCCGGGAGGCCAGTTCGCTGGCGACCGTGCTCTACCAGGCCTCCGTCATGGGCATCATGGCGATCCCGGTGGCCCTGCTGATGATCGGCGGCGAGTTCGACCTGTCCGCCGGTGTCGCGGTCACCACCTCCGCCCTGACCGCCGCGATCCTGAGCTTCCAGCTCACGGTGAACGTGTGGACGGGCGTGATCGTCGCGCTGATCGTGTCGCTGGCCGTGGGGGCGTTCAACGGCTGGCTGCTGATCAGGACCGGTCTGCCCAGCTTCCTCGTGACCCTGGGCTCGTTCCTGATCCTCCAGGGCTCGAACCTGGCGGTGACGAAGATCTTCACCGGCAACGTCGCCAGCGACTCCATCAGCGACATGGACGGCTTCGACCAGGCCAAGAGCGTCTTCGCCTCCGAGGTCGGCATCGGCGGCGTCGAGGTCAAGGTCACGGTCTTCTACTGGCTGGCGTTCGCGGCGATCGCGACCTGGCTGCTGCTGCGCACGAAGTTCGGCAACTGGATCTTCGCGGTCGGCGGGAACAAGGACAGTGCGCGGGCCGTCGGCGTGCCCGTGAACTTCACCAAGGTCGCCCTGTTCATGGGCGTCGGCGCGGGCGCCTGGTTCGTGGGCATGCACCTGCTGTTCTCGTTCAACACCGTGCAGTCCGGCGAGGGTGTGGGCAACGAGTTCCTGTACATCATCGCCGCGGTGATCGGCGGCTGTCTGCTGACCGGCGGTTACGGCTCGGCGGTGGGCCCGGTGATCGGTGCCTTCATCTTCGGCATGGTCTCCCAGGGCATCGTCTACGCCAACTGGAACCCCGACTGGTTCAAGGCCTTCCTCGGCGTGATGCTCCTGATCGCCGCCCTCGTCAACTTGTGGGTCCGCAGCCAGGCGACCCGGAGGTGAACCACCCCATGACCGACCCCAACGGATCCCCGGCCGACGGTGCGACCGCGCACGACGCCGTGAAGGACACCGACGCCGTGAAGGACACCGACGCCGCGAAGGGCACCGCCGGCGCGAAGGACACCGCCGGCGGTGCCGCGCGGGAGGCGGCGCCCGCCTCGGACCGCCCGATCGTCGAGCTGCGGGAGGCGGGCAAGTCCTACGGCAACATCCGCGCCCTGCACGGCGTGAACCTCACCGTCCACCCCGGCCGCGTCACCTGTGTCCTGGGCGACAACGGCGCCGGAAAGTCCACCCTCATCAAGATCATCTCCGGGCTGCACCAGCACACCGAGGGCGAGTTCGTCGTCGACGGGGAACCGGTGCGCTTCACCACCCCGCGGGACGCCCTGGACGCCGGTATCGCCACCGTCTACCAGGACCTCGCCACCGTGCCGCTGATGCCGGTCTGGCGCAACTTCTTCCTCGGCTCCGAGATGACCAAGGGCCCCTGGCCCGTGCGCCGTCTCGACATCGAGCGGATGAAGAGGACCGCGGACGAGGAACTGCGCAACATGGGCATCGTCCTGGACGACCTCGACCAGCCCATCGGCACCCTCTCCGGCGGCCAGCGCCAGTGCGTCGCCATCGCCCGCGCCGTCTACTTCGGCGCCCGGGTCCTCATCCTGGACGAGCCCACCGCCGCCCTCGGCGTCAAGCAGTCCGGCGTGGTGCTGAAGTACATCGCCGCCG
Source organism: Streptomyces sp. VNUA24 (assembly GCF_029167005.1). Lineage (NCBI taxonomy): Bacteria > Bacillati > Actinomycetota > Actinomycetes > Kitasatosporales > Streptomycetaceae > Streptomyces > Streptomyces sp. VNUA24. Next base: position 3,076,973 of record NZ_CP119143.1, on the reverse strand, counting down.
CCCGCGACCGCGGACTCGGCGTCATCTTCATCACCCACAACCCCCACCACGCCTACATGGTCGGCGACCACTTCAGCGTCCTGCGCCTGGGCACCCTCGAACTGAGCGCCGCCCGCGACCAGGTCAGCCTGGACGAACTCACCAACCACATGGCGGGCGGCACCGAACTCGCCGCCCTCAAGCACGAACTCGCCCAGGTGCGCGGCGTCGACGTCGACGAACTCCCCGAGGCCGAGGAACTCACCGCATCCGCGGCCGCCCCGAAGGACGGGGCCGCGTAACACCCCGGCCGCCGCTCCCCGCGGGCGGTCACGCCGACGCCACGGCCGGGCCGACAGGACGGCCACGCCGACGCCACGGCCGGGCCGACAGGACGGTCACGCCGACGACACGGCCGCGGTCGTCAGGACGGCTCCGCTCATACGGGCGCCCCCCTCGGAGAGGGCGCCCGGGAGAGCCGTCCCGACGACCGCGGCCGTGCGTGCCGGCGGCGGTCCGGGAGGCGAAGTCCCCCGCCGGCCCCCGCGGTTCACCAGGCCCGGACCCACCTCGCGGCGCCGCCGCCGGCGCCGCGGCGATGTCGGCCCGATTCACGACTTGGCTGGCGATCGCCTTGCTGTTCGGTTACCGGGCCGTCACCATGAGGTGTGCCGCCCGGAGCCGTACGCTCGAGGAGACGCCTATGGACAGGTACGAGCAGCCCTTCGCCACGAGCGTCGTCAGGGACTTGCACGACACCTCACTGGACGAGGTACCGGAGTCCGCTCAGGAGTCGGCCATGGCAAGGACGCTCGCAGGTGGCGGAGAGCCGGTGGCCGCCTTCCAGTCCTCGCTCTGACCGGCCCGGCCGGAACGACGGGGAACCGTACCGGTGACGGTGGCGGCGCGGCCCTTCCGCCAGTTCGTGATCAAGGTGCACAGCCGGTGCGATCTGGCCTGTGACCACTGCTACGTCTACCAGCACGCCGACCAGAGCTGGCGTGGGCGTCCGGGGACGATGTCCGAGGAGACGTTCCGTCGTACGGCCGAGCGGATCGCCGAGCACGCCGCCGCCCACCGGCTCCCCCGCGTCCATGTCGTCCTGCACGGCGGCGAACCGCTGCTCGCCGGACGGGAACGCCTGCGCGGCTACGCCCGCGCGCTGCGCTCGGCCCTCGACGGCGTGGCCGCGCTCGACCTGCGGATGCAGACCAACGGACTGCGGCTGGACGAGGCGTTCTGCGCGATGCTCGTCGAGGAGTCCGTCGTCACCAGCGTCTCGCTCGACGGGGACCGGGCGTCCCACGACCGCCACCGGATCAGACGGGACGGCTCCGGCTCCCACCACGACGTGGTGCGCGCGGTGCGCCTGCTGGGCGCACCGGCCCACCGCGCCGCCTTCGGCGGGCTGCTGTGCACGATCGACGTCGAGAACGACCCGGTGGAGGTGTACCGGGCGCTGGCCGAACTCGACCCGCCCGCCGTCGACTTCCTGCTGCCGCACGCCACCTGGGAGTACCCGCCGCCCCGCCCCGGCGGGGAGACCGCCACCGAGTACGCCCACTGGCTGATCGCCGTGCACAAGCAGTGGACCGCCGACGGCATGCCGATGCGGATCCGGATGTTCGAGTCGATCAGCCGGCTGAGCCGCGGTCGCGGCAGCCTCACCGAGGCGCTGGGGCTGGGCAGTTCGGACCTGCTCGTGGTGGAGACCGACGGCGCCCTGGAGCAGGCCGACTGGTTGAAGACGGCCTATCCCGGTGCCCCCGAGACCGGGATGCACATCGACACCCACCGCCTGGAGGAGGCGGCCGCGCACCGCGGCATCCAGGCCCGCCGCGCCGGACTGGACGGCCTCAGCGCGCAGTGCCGCGCCTGTCCGGTCGTGACGGTCTGCGGCGGCGGCCTCTACGGACACCGCCACCGCAGGTCCAACGGCTTCGACAACCCCTCCGTCTACTGCGCGGACCTGCTGAGGATCATCGAGTACGTCCAGAGCGCGGAACGCGACGACGCCGACGTCCGGCACGGCTGGCACGGCCTGTCCTGGGTCCACTTCGACGAACTGGCCGCCGGACACGGCAGCACGGCGGCGGTCCGGTCCCTGGCCGCGGCCCAGAACAGCCAGCGCCGGGCGCTGCTGGCCGCCGCCCGCCGCGCGGACACCCGGGGGCCTGGCGTCCAGGTGCCGGGGAATCCGGTGCCGGGCGGCCCGGCGGACGCGGCACCGGGCTGGGACGCGGTCCTCGCCCTGCCCGCCGCCGCGCTGGACGTGCTGCTCGCCGACCCGTATCTGCGCGTCTGGGCCCTCGCCTGCGGCCAGTCGGTGCGCCGGCGGGCCGAGGGCCACCCGGCCGAGGCCGCCCTGTCGGCCGTCGCGCGCACCGGGGGCCGGCTCACCCTGGCCGTTCCGCTGCGGCACGGCGCCGAGGGCGCGGCGGTCCATCTGCCCGGCATCGGGCGGCTGTTGCTGCGCGACGGCGGCCGCGACCGGCCCTCCCGCACGGTGACGGTGACGGCGGCGGACACCGCCCTCGTCGTCGAAGGACGCACCCTGGGCCGGGAGCGGCCGCCCGACGGCATGATCTGGCAGCCGCTGCGCCACCTGTCCGCGGACGGGCTGGACGTGGCCCTGGACGACCTGGACCCCTCCCGCGACTGCTACGGCTACGCCCCCCGGCCCCGGCTGTCCGAGGCCGAGTTCCGGCGCTGGGAGGCGATGTTCGCGCAGGCATGGGAGCTGATCTCGACCGAGTACGCCGACTACGCGCAGGGCATCGCGGCCGGCCTCACCACGGTGACCCCGCTCGACCCCGCCCCGTCCGGCGACGACGTCAGCGCCACCTCGCGGCACGCCTTCGGCGCCGTCGGCATCGCGCTGCCCCGCTCGGCCGAGGACCTCGCCCTGTTGCTGGTCCATGAGTACCAGCACGTCAAACTGGGCGCGATGCTCGACATGTTCGACCTGATCGACGGCGCCGACCAGCGCCGCTACCGCGTGCTGTGGCGGCCCGACGCCCGGCCCCTGGACGCCGTCGTGCAGGGCGCGTACGCCCATCTCGCCGTCGCCGACGTGTGGCGGATCAGGGTGCGGCGCGGTGCGTCGGGTGTGGACGCCCCCCTGTACGAACGCTCCCGCGCGGAGGCGGACAGGTGGCGTACGGCCGTGCTGGACGCCCTCGACACCGTGGCCGGAACCGGCTCGCTGACCGCCTTGGGCCACCGTTTCGTCCGCGGGCTGAGAGGCGAGGCGGAAACCCTGGGCGGGGTGGCCGAAACGGGTCCGATCGCGGTGTAATGGTCAGTCATATCCCGTTCCTCGCACCCGTGTCCGGTACAACTTGCTCCGGCCCGACCCCTGGCACCGGCGGTGGTTCTCGCGTTCCAATGGATCCCTGGAGGAGATCCAGCTGCGATGTCCGGGCCTGGGAGGGGCCCGCGGTGGGCTTACGGGGGAGGGGAAAGGCGAGTCCATGGTTCAGGCGGTATCTCAGGCGACTCGGTCGGCGGGTTCCTCCGATCCGTACGTGTTCTTCATGAGCTACGCACGGACGCAGTTGGCGGGGGTTCGGGCCAGGAAAGACGCCTCGGACGTGGCGCTGGAACAGTTCCACGTCCAGTTATGCAGCGACATCATGCAGTTGACCGACCACGACGGTCAGGAACTGCCGGGATTCCTGGACAAGAGAATGCATCCCGGAGACGACTGGGAGGGCCGGCTCAAACAGGCCCTGGCCACCTGCCGGGTCTTCGTTCCGATCTACAACAGCCGGTACTTCAGGCGGGAATGGTGCGGAAAGGAATGGGACGCCTTCGCGCGGCGCCAGCAGCTCCGCACCCGGCCCTACACGGGCAACGCGATCATCCCCGTCCTGTGGGTGGGAGAGCAGCATCTGACGCTGCCGACCGTCGCGGCCAAGGTGCAGTACGCCCACACCGATCTGGGTAAGGATTACCTGCAGTCCGGTCTCTACGGACTGAAGCAGGCGGGCCGCCACGCCAAGTACCGCAGCTCCGTATGGGCGCTCGCCCAGATGATCGTCAGAGTGGCTCAGCAGACCAGCCTGGAACCGTGCGACGTGGAGCTCTTCAGTGACCTCCGGAACGTCTTCGAGGGGGAATAGCGGGATGCCGATGTTCTTCATGAGCTATGCGCGGGTTCCTGCTCCGCGGCACCGCGACATCTCCCAGGACCCCAACCGGCTGGTCTTCCGGTTCTTCGACGAACTGTGCGGGAAGGTGGCCCGCCACGCGAGAGTCTCGCGGGAGGAGGCCGGTTTCGTCGAGCGGCCCGGGGCACCGGGAGACAGGACGATCAAGGCCCTCCTCGGCTGCCAGGTCTTCGTTCCCCTGTACTCGCAGCGCTACTTCAGCAGTCCGCAGTGCGGACGCCAGTGGACCGCCGTCACCCAGGGGACGAGGCAGGGCATCGTCCCGGTGTTGTGGACGCGCTACTCGCCCACCTCCCTTCCTGCGACGATCAAGGAGAAGCAGCGCTACCCCGAGGTGCCGGAGGGCTTCGGCGAGGCCGCCGAGAACTACGCCTCCATGGGACTGCACCGGCTGCTCGACCAGGTGCTCGACCTGACCGAACGGCCCGACCCGGACGACGAGCACATGGCGGCGCAGTTCTCCGCCCAGGTCTCCCAGCTGACCGACTGGCTCGCCCGGCGGATCGTCGACGAGGCGGCCGCCGTGCCCCGCCAGCCCCCCGCGCACTCCGGCGGCGGACGGACGGCCGAACCGACGACCCTGGCCGGGCTGGACGACGCCTTCGCCGATCCGCCCTTCGCCTCCCCGCTGCACATCACCGTCCTCGCCCCGACCGAGGAACAGTTACCGGTCGGCCGGGACAACACACGCTACGGGCCCCGTGTCGACGACTGGCGGCCCTACGGGCAGGCGGTGGGACCGCTGGTCGAGCAGATGGAGGCGCTGGCCCGCAACCTCGGCTTCGAGCCCACCGTGCATCCCTTCCACAAGCACCAGGCGGAGCTGAGGAGCACGGAGATCCCTACGGCCCCCTGGATCCTGGTGGTGGATCCCTGGGCCCTGGAGGATCCTCAAATGGCGGCCCAGGCAAGGGAGTTCGACCGGGCCCGCCGACCCTGGACGGGGGTGCTGAGTACTCTGGCGGGGGACGACCTGCAGACCAAGGAGCAGTCCGACCGGCTGCGCGGTCTGCTGCTCTCCCACTTCCCCCGCTTCCTCAGCGAGGGGCGGACGGGGGAGCAGGAGGCGGTACGCGGCCTGACCGGCGCGGATGTCTTCACCCGCTGGTTCAGCGAGCTGGCCGAGGCGACCAAGATCCGCTATCTACGGTACATTCATTCGCAATTGTCCCGGAGCGCCGTTGACGCCCGGGATGTTCCGGAATCCGGTGCGGACCTGCCCCGACGGCCCGACGCCGGCAGGGACGACGGGGCACCGAGCGACGGACGTCGCGTGGAGGGCAGGCCATGACCGGCGACGACGCGGGCAGGATCATCACGTTCTACTCGTACAAGGGCGGTACGGGACGGACGATGGCGCTCGCCAACACGGCCTGGATCCTCGCCTCCGCGGGCAAGGCGGTGCTGGTCGTCGACTGGGACCTCGACGCTCCGGGCCTGGACCGCTTCCTGCACCCCTTCCTCAGCGAGAACCAGCTGCGCTCCACGCCCGGCGTCCTCGAACTGGTCAGCCGCTCCACCCAGTCCATGCTCCAGTCCTCCGCCGTCGCGGAACAGAAGCGCCCGGGCGAACTGGATTCCGAATCGTCGATCTCGGTCGACATGTGGGCGGCCGACGGCATCCCCCTCAACAGCTGTCTGATCCAGGTCGACTGGGACTTCCCCGAGGGCGGCCAGCTCTACTACCTCCCGGCCGGGACGAAGAACAAGGGCTATCTGTCGGCGTTCTCGCAGTTCGACTGGAAGCCCTTCATGGACGGACCGCTGGCCACCAGGTTCCTGGAGGCGCTCAAGCGGGAGTTCGTCGGCAACTTCGACTACGTCCTCATCGACAGCCGCACCGGGCTCAACGACATCTCCGACATCTGCACCGTCAACCTGCCCCACACGCTGGTCACCTGCTTCACCCCCAGCAGCCAGAGCATCGAGGGCGCGGCCGGCGTCGCCGAGCGCATCGACGGCATGTACGGCAACCGGGACATCCGCATCCTGCCGGTCCCCATGCGCGTCGAGAACGCCGAGGCCGACCGGCTGGACGCCGCCCGCGGGCAGATCCAGTACCGCTTCGACCGCGTCGTGCGCAAGCACATCCCGCACCAGGACCCGGAGGTGTACTGGGGGAGCGTGGAGATCCCCTACCGGCCCATCTACTCCTACGAGGAGACGCTCGCCCCCTTCCGTGAACAGCCCGGGGACCCCAAGAGCCTGCTCGCCGCCTACGAGAGACTCACCGAGGTCATCACCGACGGCCAGGTCACCTCGATGCCCCGCATCGACGAGCCGCTGCGCCGCAAGACCCTGGAGCGGTACACCCGCCACCGTCCGCCACGCATCTCCGACGTCTACGTCAGCTTCGTTCCCCAGGACCGGAGTTGGGCCCACTGGGCGGGCGCGGTCCTGGAGCAGGCCGGCTTCAAGGTGCACCTCGCCCAGGAGGGCACGGTCGAGAGCGCCCAGCGCAGGGACGAGATCGAACGCGGCGTCGAGTCGGCCTCGCACACCCTGGTCATCTTCTCCGAGGCGTATCTGAGATCGTCCCGCTTCCGCACCACCTGGGAGGCGGTCTACGCCGAGGGCGACCGGCGCTCCCACCAGCTGGTCTCGATGCAGGTCGACCGCAAGCTGTCGCTGGACGCGCCCTTCACGGAACAGCTCGCCGACATGACCCGCTGCGACACCGGGGAGGCCGGCCGCGAGGCGCTGCTGAGCAGCTTCGGCCGGTCGGCGGAGGCACTGACCCGCAACGGCTTCACGGGCGCCGAGCAGAAGCTGCCCCGGTTCCCCGGGGCGGAACCGCCGATCTTCTCGGTCCCGCTGCGGACCTCGTCCTTCACCGGCCGCACCGAACTGCTGGAGGGCATCCGGGCGAAGCTGTGGCGGGAGGACACCAGAGCCCTGGTCCTCAAGGGCATGGGCGGCGTGGGCAAGACCCTGCTGGCCCAGGAGTTCGCCTACCGCTACCGGAGCGACTACGACGTCATCTGGCACATCCAGGCCGAGCAGCGCATCCTGGCCGTCGAGCGGTACGCGGGCATGGCCGAGCCGCTGGGACTGCCCGAGCGCACCAACCCCACGGACACCGCCAAGACGGTGTACGAAGCGCTCAACCACGGTGAGCCGTACGGGAGTTGGCTGCTCATCCTGGACAACGTGACCGAGGCCGACCACCTCCCCGAGTTCATGATGGACGGCCGCGGCGGCCACATCCTGATCACCAGCCAGCGCTCCGAGGGCTGGGGCCGGTTCGTGGACACCGTCGACGTCCCCGTGTTCGAACGCGACGAGAGCATCGCCCACCTGCACAGCCGCCTGCCCGACTGCGGCTGGCCGGAGGCCGACCAGATCGCCGAGGCCCTGGGCGACCTGCCGATCGCCATCGAGCGAGCCGCCGCCTACATCGAGCAGACCCGGGTCGACGTCCGCGGCTACATCAAGCAGCTCCAGCCCCAGGCCACCGGAGCCCCCGCCGACAACACGGTCGGCGAGGTCGTCAAGTCCAGCACCAACACCTGGGAGTTCGCGCTCGGACAGCTCAAGGAGAACTTCCCGCCGGCGGTGAAGCTCCTGCAGATCTGTTCCTACTACAGCCCCGAGCCCATCTCCATGGACCTGCTGGAGGGCGTGGAGGTCTCCCGCGCCCTGGGCGGGGCCCGTACGGTCTCCCGCGCCTACAAGGAACTGAGCCGGTTCTCCCTGGTCACGGTCGACCGCAAGGCCCGGAGCCTGACGGTGCACCGCATGATGCAGATCGCCATGCGGGAGGAGATGACCGAGGCGGAGCGCGAGGACGCCCGCGAGGTGGTCTACCGCTCGCTGATCGCCGCCCGGCCCAACGGGGACGACCCCGAGAACCCCAACACCTGGGAGAAGTACCGCATCATCTGGCCGCACCTCGGCACACCCTGGGCCGAGACGTCGTACGACGAGGGCATCAGGGAACTCTTCGTCGACCGCGTCCGCCAGCTGCGCCGCCGGGGCGAACTGACCCAGGCCATGGACTACAGCGTGCGCCGGGTGGACGCCTGGACCGCACTGGGCCCGCCGGACGAACGCTGGACGCTCCACATGCGCTTCCAGATCGCCAACATCCTGCGCGCCCAGGGCAGATACGAGGAGTCGCTCTCCCTGGACCAGGAGATCCTGGAGCGGCAGCTCGCCGTGCTGGACGACGAGGACGACCAGCACATCCTCATGACCACCAGCAGCATCGCCGCCGACCTGCGCGGTCTGGGCCGCCTGACGGAGGCCCTGCGGTACGACGAGGAGACGTACCAGAGATACGAGCTGATCTACGGCGAGGACCACGCGCGCACCCTCAGCGCGGCCAACAACCTCGCGGTCGCGCTGCGGCTGTCCGGCGACTACTACAAGGCGCGCGAACTGGACCGCAGGACACTGGAACTGCGGGAGGCGATCCAGCTCCACGACCATCCGCTGACCATCGAATCGGCCGTCAACCTCGGCCGGGACCTGCGTGACTGCGGGGACTACGAGGAGTCCGTCACCCTGCTGAAGCGCGCCTACGAACGCTGTCTGCGCAATCCGCGCCTCACCCAGGGCTCGCCGACCGTGCTCAACACGGCCAAGGGCCTGGCCGGTTCACTGCGCCGCGCGGGCCAGCCGGTGGAGGCCGAGGAACTCGTCCGCCATGTGCTGAGGAGCACCCCCGAGGGCGAGAAGGGATCGTCCTCGGAACGCTCGCTGCTGGAGATGAGCCTGGCGGGCGACATGGCCGCCCAGGGCCGCGTCGAGGAGGCACTGACCCTCATCCGCAGGGTCCTGGAGGACCTGCGCAACAACCTGGGGGACGGCCACTCCCAGACGGTCGCCTGCTCGGTCAACTACGCCGTCCTGCTCCTCGACGACATGGCCACCATCCGCCCCGAAGCGGCGGAGAGAGCCTATGAGTTGCTGCTCTGGGCACAGGCGACGTTCTGCGAACTCAACGGCGACCACCATCCCTATGTGCTCATCTGCCGCGCCAACCTCGCCGTCGCGGAGGCCGCGCTCGGCAAGTGGGACGAGGCCAGGAAGACCAGCCACGACGCCTACGAGCTGCTCAAGGAGGTGCTCGGCCCCACGCACCCGTCGACGCTGACCTGCGCAGGGAACCTGGCCGTCGTGCTGAGCCACCTGGGCCGGGCCGACGCGGCCCGCACCAAGCACCATGACACCCTGGCCGCGCTCAGCAAGCGCATCGGCCGGGAACACCCCCGTGTGGTGGGCCTGCAGGAGTGGAAGCTCAGCTGCCTCGACCTGGAGCCGCACCCGATCTGAGCGACGCCCGGACGCGCGGCGGCTGCCGGCCATCGGTGGCGGCCGCGCACCGGGCGGGGCTGTGCCGGGTCAGCCCCCCGCCTTGTCCCGGGCCCAGGCGAGCACCTGGGGAAGGGCCGGCAGCGCCGCGAAGTGGGCGGCGGACGGCTGCAGTACGGCCTTGGCCGAGGGGATCCGCTTGGCCAGCCAGTGGAAATGGGCGACCGGGGCGAACACGTCGCGCTCGCCGTGCCAGAGCATCACCGGCACGGAACCGTCGATCTCCTTGAGTTCGAACCCCCAGTGCGTCCGGAACGCGACCAGGTCGTCCACCCAGCCCATCGGCGCGCGCGGATCGACCGACTCCTCCGCGCCCTGTTCCGCCCCGCCCACCGCCGACAGATAGTTCCGCAGGAGGTGCTGGCGGATACCGGCGTCCTCGACGATCACCCGGTCCACGTTCGGCATCTCCTCGCGCAGCGAGGCCAGGAACAGGGTCGGATCGCGGCGGATGGTCTCGGCGTTACGGGCCAGCAGCGCGCCCAGTTCGGTCACGTCGGGGGCGTGGCGGTCGAGCAGTTCGTAGGTCGACACATTGGACTCGGACATCTCCTTGTGCCAGTCGAGTCCGTCGCCGTCGGCATCGGGCGGGGCGAGCGAGACCAGCGCCGCGACGCTCGCCACCTGGCTGCCGATGTTCCGGGCCGCGCAGGCCAGGGCATGTGGTGCGCCTCCCGACCTGCCCACCACGGAGTACTTCTTCAGGTCCAGGTCCTCGGCGATGACGCTGACGTCCACGGCCGCGTCGACCACCGTACGTCTGCGATGGCGGTCGGAGTCGCCGTACCCCGGCCGGTCGTAGGCGATGAGGCGTACGCCCAGCTTGTGGAGGTCGAAGGTGCGCAGCCGGGGCCCGAGCCGGCTTCCGGGAGTTCCGTGCAGCAGAAACACCGGGTGTGCCTTCGGATCGCCCCAGGTCTCGTAGGCGATCGTCCGTTCGCCGGACGGCGTCTTCACTGTCTTGAGCACCCGATGCCCTCCCGTGCCGGCGGCTGTGGAGTGAAGCGCGGGACCTCCCAGCATTACGCATGGGAGGTCCCGCTCCTAGTAGCTGCTCAGCCGTTCTGGCTTCATGTGGCAAGAATTGGGTAAACGTGGGCCACTCGGCTGTTCACGCCCCAAGGTAGTGCACCAGGACACGAGTCGCCGGGTGAGGAGGGAATTCATGGTGGCCGAGTGAGTCATGGGATATGCCGCCTCATCGCGCTTCCGACGTCCGTTCCGCACCTTCGTGATGCCCGGCACCTGGGTGAACACACATCCACCCGTACGGAGCAGGACGGACGCTGACGTTCCGGGAAGTGGCGCGGGTCACGCCCCCGGCGCCGGTTCGGGGCGGTGGACTCGCGGCCGATACAGGTCGTCGGGCGTCTGGTGGTGCAGTACGCGGTGGCGGCACTCGCACCGTCGAGCGCACCACCGCCTCCCACCATGACGGGGACCGCACCGCCACCGAGCTGCGGTGCCTCGGCGGCGGTGCGGTCGCCCTGTCTGCTGACCGGCGCCCACGCCATCCCTATCGCGTACCGTGAACCATCCCGGAGATCGTCGAGCGCATCCGGAGCAGGGGTTGCGATGAGACGTAACGGATCAGCTGTCCGCCAGATTGCAAGCCCTGACGGCGTGTGCCCCGCTGACCTCGAGGTCCCTGAGCAGTTGCACGCACATCCCGAAATCGCTGGGGCCGCCTCCAACGATCGCGGTCGCCGCGAGGGATGATGCCGAGGCTCCTGCGAACAGTCTTTTCGCTTTGGTCACGAACTCACGCCTTCCGACAGGTGGAGACTCTGTTCTCTCGGCTCTCGTGGTGGCGAGAGCTGCCGTTGAGGCTACCCTCGGGTAGATCAACTGGGCGTACCAGAGGGCGAGTTGACTTGCCGCTGTCTCTGCGTTCCGTGTTGTACGACCGGTCGCCGGGATTGATGCCGGACGGGAAGGATGTCGGGACGCACAGGGAGACGTATCGTCCGCCGACAGCCTTCACCGGCCGGTCGGATGCTGCCTGCCCGTTCTGGAGCGGGCTGGAGGAACGGGCCGCCGTTTCGTGCGGCCAGGGGCTCCACGCTAGGAGCGGGCAGACACAGTGAAGCCGTCCCTGACCTTGTCGAAGGTGGGGCGGTAGGTGTCCCAGTCGACGTCAGGGGCCGAGAGATAGATGTCGTACTCGCGTCCGCCCTCTCGGCCGTAGCCGAGGTCGATGGCGCGGAAGGTGCGGGCCCGTCCCTGGAAGGTGAACTCCCACACCGCGGCAGGCTGCCCACGGAAGGTGGTCTTCTGCATACGCAGCTTCCGGTAGGAGGTGGGGTAGTTGACCTTCGTGTTCGCTTCAATGTCCTTGAAGTGGGCCAGGGGGTGCGAGCCGGCGGGGTCCACGAAGCCGATGGCGAGGCGGACCAGCCCTGTCTCGTCGGTGTAGACGACTTCCCCCGACGTCCGCTTCTTGGCCTTCCAGCCGTCAGGAACGGGGAAGGAGACGCCGAGCCCCTTCTCCGTGACCAGTCGGAAGCCCTTGGGCACCGGCGAGGGGGAGTACGAAGGGGTGGCGGAGGACTTCTCGCTGTTCGGGGCGGTGTCTCCACTTGGGTTCGATCGCGCGTAGAGAGTGGCTCCGACGACCGTGGCCGCCACGGTCACGGCGACAGCGATGGTCACCGGCAGGCGACTGAGGCGCCGCGCCCGGCCGCCTTGACCGTGGTCCCGCCCCTCTCGACGGAAGGTGCCGTCGCCGTTGGGCTCCGGGCCGACCGGTGCGGCTCCCACCCCAGTTCCCTGGCTGGACGAACGACCACCTTCGCCGCCGGTTGCCAGGCCGGATGCCCGGTGAGTCTGCCGGACGGCACTGGCGGTGACTTCCTCGACGACTCCCCGATCCGCCCGCCCACCGGACATGTCCCCACCGGGATGCCTGGGCGACGCGGTCGTCGTCTCTCTGGACACCACCGCCCGCAGGGCCCGTTCCGTCTGCTCGACGGTGGGGCGGTCCGCGGGGTCCTTGGCGAGGAGGGCCTCGACGAGGGGTGCCAGGGTGCCGCCCTGCTTCAGGGGCTCCAGCGGGTCCACGGCGATGGCGTACGCGGCCTCCATGGCGGTGAGGCGGCGGAACGGCGGGCGGCCCTCGACGGCCTGGTAGAGGGTCGCGCCCAGGGCCCACAGATCGGACGCGGGGCCGGGCTTCCGGCCCCGGATCCGCTCCGGGGCCATGTAGTGGATGGAGCCGACCATCTCGCCGGTCTTGGTCAGGGTGGAGGCGTCCGCGGTCATCGCGATGCCGAAGTCGGTGAGGACGACCCGCCCTTCGGCGGCGAGCAGGACGTTGCCGGGCTTGACGTCCCGGTGCAGCACGCCGGCGGCGTGCGCGGCGCGCAGCGCGGCGACCATGCCCAGACCGATACGGGCCGCCTCCTCCGGCGGCAGGGTCCGGCCGTCCGTGAGGAGGTCGGCGAGCGTGGGCGCCGGGACGTACTCCATGACGATGCAGGGCGGGCCGTCCCCGGTGCCGCCCTCGAAGGCCCCCTGCACACCGTCCTTCTGACCGTCCGCGTGGTCGTCCACGACGTCGTGGACGACGATCACGTTCGGGTGCGCGATCCGGGCCGCGCTCCGGGCCTCGCGGCGCGTGCGCTCGTACAGGGTGACCAGGTCGTCGGGGGAGAGATGGGGCTGGACGTGCAGCCGCTTCACGGCGACCTGACGGCCCAGGACCTCGTCCCCGGCCCGCCACACCGTGCCCATGCCGCCGCGGCCTATCTGCTCCGTGAGCCGGTAACGCCCGGCGACGAGCCGCCCTACGTCCGACACCACGTGCCCTCCGCCAGCCCCGCATACGTTCGATTCGCCTCGTCAGCCTATCCGGCCCCCGGCAAGGACCCGACAGGAGGAGCGGGTTCCGGGCGCACGGGGGCGGCGGTGCCCCGCACGGCGTGGCGCTGCCGCCCGGGAACCGCGGTGGGCGCCGATGATGGTCGTATGACCGCCAATTCGTTCGATCCGCATGCCCTGCTGGCGAAGAGCCGGCTCGGTGTCCTCGCCACCCTCAAGGCCGACGGCCGCCCCCAGCTGTCGCCCGTCATGCCCTCCTACGACCAGGAGGCCGGGGTCATCCGCATCTCCACCACCGAGGCGACCGCCAAGACCGCGAACCTGCGCCGGGACCCGCGCGCCGCACTGGAGGTGACCAGTGCCGACGGCAGGTCCTGGGCCACGGCCGAGGGCACGGTCCACCTCGTCGGACCCGGCACCGACCCGGAGGGCCCGGAGGTCCGGGCCCTGGTCGACTACTACCGCGCCGCCGCCGGGGAGCACCCGGACTGGGACGAGTACCGCGCGGTGATGGTCTCCGAGCGCCGGGTCCTCGTCGTCCTGTCGGTCGACCACGTGTACGGGGCCGCGCTCGGCTGACGGCGCTCGCGGGCCGGGGCGCGGGTCGGCCACGGGGCCAGCGGTGGGGCGTGGACGACGGTTCGGCGTACCGTCGTGACTGTGGACCTCACGGCAGACGGTCTCGTGTCCCGAGTGGCGCGTGAGCTCGTCCCCAGGGCGGACGAACTGACCGCCGAGGTGGAGTGGTGCCTGCGCCGGGAACTGCCCGCACTGTGGGAGCACCCCGACGCCATGGCGTCGCAGAACGTCGCCGAACACGTCACGGCGGTGCTGTCCGCCCTGCAGTACGGCGTCGACCCGGGCGGTATCGAGGTACCGGACAGCGAGCTGGAGCGCGTCCGCCGCTTCGCCCGGCACGGCGTCCCCGTCAGCGCCGTGCTGCGGGCGTTCCGGCTGGGCCAGGCCATCCTGCTGGACCATCTGCTGGAGGAGATGGTCCGGCGCACCGACGACGCGGCCCTGATCGGCGAGGCCACCCGCGGCCTGATCGCCACGGCGACCGGGTACGTGGACCGCACCTCCGAGCAGGGCGTCGTCGCGTACGAGGAGGAACGGGACCGGCGCCTGCGGTGGCGGCTGTCGATGGTGAACGAGGCGAGCATGCGCATCGGCACCACCCTGGACATCGCCCGCACCGCCCAGGAGCTGGCCGACTTCGCCACCGAGCACTTCGCCGACCTCGTCACCGTCGACCTCCTCCATTCCGCGCTCGACGCCCATGACACCCCGGCGGACGCCCCGCCCGCGTCCCCTGCGCTGCACCGCCTGGCCCGTCGGTCGGCCGCCCACCCCGGCACCGGGCCCGCCCGTGGGCACCCCCACACCTTCCCGCCCGGCTCACCGCCGGCCCGCGCCCTGAGCACGGGCCGGCCGACCCGGCACCGGCTCGGCGTCGACGGCCGGGGACCGCACGAGAGCGCGGGGCCCGCGGACGCCGGGCCCGCGGACGCCGGGCCCGCGGACGGCGGGTGCGCGGGGGAGGGCGGGCCGGACGACGGCCCGGCGGCCGCGGACCGCGCGCCGCCGGCACATGCCCGGCCGGTGCACTCCACGCTGGTGGTGCCGCTGCGCGCCCGGGGCGCCACGCTCGGTGTCGCGCAGTTCTGCCGGGACCACAACCCCGACGCGTTCGACGACGAGGACCTGCTGCTGGCCCAGGAGATCGCCGCCCGCGCGGCGGTCGCCGTGGACAACGCCCGCCGCTACACCCACGCCCGTGCCACCGCCCTCACCCTGCAGCGCAGCCTGCTCCCGCGCCGTACCCCGCCGCAGTCCGCCGTCGACGTCGCCTTCCGCTACCTGCCGGCCGACTCCCGCGGCGGGGTGGGGGGCGACTGGTACGACGTCATCCCGCTCTCCGGGGCCAGGGTCGCCCTCGTCGTGGGGGACGTCGTGGGCCACGGCATCCACGCAGCCGCCACGATGGGCCGCCTCAGGACCGCCGTACGCACCCTCGCCGACATCGACCTGCCGCCCGACGAGCTCCTCACACACCTGGACGACGTGGTGATCCGCCTGGCCGCGGAGGTGGCAGAGGTGGCGGACGAAGACGGAGGCGCCGCAGGGGCCGGGGACGGGACCGGAACGGCCGAGGGCGTCGGCGGAGGCGGGGACATCGGCGCCACCTGCCTCTACGCCGTGTACGACCCCGTCTCGCGCCGCTGCACCCTCGCCCGCGCCGGGCACGTGCTGCCCGCCGTGGTGCGGGCGGACGGCGGCGTCGACATCCTGGACCTGCCCCCGGGCCCGCCCCTCGGCCTGGGCGGGCTGCCCTTCGAGACGGCGGAGATCGACCTGCCCGAGGGCAGTCTGCTCGCGCTCTACACCGACGGACTGATCGAGGCACGGGACCACGACATCGGCGCGGGCCTGGACCGGCTGCGTGCCGCCCTCGCCCGGCCCGCGCCCTCCCTGGAGGCCACCTGCGACGCCCTCCTCGACGCCCTGCTGCCCGCCCGGCCGCCCGACGACGTGGCCCTGCTCCTGGCCCGGACCCGGACCCTCGGCGCGGGCCAGGTCGCCACCTGGGACCTGGCGGACGAACCCGCCGCCGTGGCGAAGGCCAGGTCCCACGTCACCCGGCAGCTCGGCGCCTGGGGTCTCGCGGAGGCGGAGTTCACCGCCGAGCTGGTGGCCAGCGAACTCGTCACCAACGCCATCCGCTACGGCAGGCCCCCGATCCGGCTGCGTCTCATCCACGACCGCACCCTCCTGTGCGAGGTCTCCGACTCCGGGGGCACCACCCCGCACCTGCGCCGCGCCCGCGCCTTCGACGAGGGCGGCCGGGGCCTGCTCCTGGTCGCCCAGCTCGCCGACCGCTGGGGCACCCGCCGGGCCCGCCGGGGCAAGACGGTCTGGGCGGAGCTGAACACCGCCGCCGCCCCGTTCCCGGCCCTGGCCGTCCTCTAGCCCGCCGGCCCGCGGGGCTCGTGCACGATGGGGACCGTCGAGCGCGCCATCGGGGCTCCGCTCCTCGGCAAGGAAGGCCGGAAAAGCCATGAGCACCATCGCCGTCATCGGAGCCGGGCCGGGTCTCGGCGCGGCCGTCGCCCGTCGCTTCGGCCGGGAGGGGTTCGCCGTGGCGCTCGTCGCCCGCGACGCCGAGCGGACGAGGGCACTCGCCGCGGACCTGGCCGGCCAGGGCGTCACGGCCCGGGGTTTCGCCGCGGACGTGCGCGACCCGGACGCCCTGACCGCCGCGCTCGACGCGGCGCACACGGCCCTCGGGCCGATCGAGGTCCTGCAGTACAGCCCGCTCCCGCACCCGGACTTCATGCGGCCGGTGCTGGAGACGAGCCCCGCCGACCTGGTCGGCCCGATCGAGTTCTCCCTCTACGGCCCGGTCGCCGCGGTCCGGCACGTGCTGCCCGGCATGCGCGGCCTCGGCCGCGGCACCGTCCTCCTCGTCAACGGCGGCACGTCCGTGGTCCCGCACCCCGACCGGGCCGGCACGTCCGTCGCGTTCGCCGCGGAGAGCGCGTACGGCCATCTGCTGCACGACGCCCTGGCGGGGGAGGGCATCCATGTCGCCCAGCTGGTCGTGCCGGGCGCGATCGTCGCCGGGCACCCCAGGAAGGACCCTGCCGTCCTCGCCGACACCCTGTGGGGCCTGCACCGAGACCGGCACGGCTTCCGCCACTTCGCCGACGACCTGGACGCCTCGTAGGGGCTTCGCACCGCGCCCCGCCGCCGACGCGCGGTCGTGCGGGGCGGGTGTCAGGCTGAGATCACCGGATCCGCGAACGCGAAGGGGCATCCCGTGATCACCACCGACCTCATGCCCGGCTCCCCCTGCTGGCTCGACCTCGGCGTTCCCGACGTACCGGCCGCCGCGGCCTTCTACCGATCCGTGCTCGGCTGGGAGTACGAGCCCATGGGCGGCGGCGAGGCGGACGAGGGCATGGAAGGCGAAGGGGGCATGTTCCGCAAGGACGGCAAGGTCGTCGCCGGGCTCGGCCGACTCACCGAGCAGGGCGCCCGCCCGGCCTGGATGATCTACTACACCGTCACCGACGCGGACGCCACGACCCAGGCCGTGGAGCGGGCGGGCGGCACGGTGCGGGTGGCGCCGAGGGACCTCGGCGAATGGGGGCGGATGGCGCAGTTCAGCGACCCCCTCGGCGGCCAGTTCGCCGTCTGGCAGCCGGGCACCAACGCCGGTTTCGAGCTGGCCGACGAGGCGGGCTCCCTGTGCTGGACCGAGCTGTACACGACCGACGCCGCGGCCGCGAAGGAGTTCTACGGCGGCGTGCTCGACTGGCAGTTCGGCGACATGCCCCTGCCGGGCGGCTCGGGCACGTACCACCTCGTCAGGCCCGCCGGGCTCCCGGAGGAGCGGATGCACGGCGGCGTGATGCAACTCCGCCCGGAGGACCTCGGGCTGACGGGCGGACGGCCCTACTGGCACCCCGTCTTCGCCGTCACGGACTGCGACGCCGCCGTCGCGGCCGTCACCGGACACGGCGGCACTCTGCAGATGGGGCCCGCGGACATGGAGGGCGTCGGCCGGCTCGCCGTCTGTCAGGACCCCTCCGGCGCGGACTTCGTGCTCCTCGCCCCCGACCCCGGCCCCACCCCCGCGGAGAGCTGACGCCCGCTCCCCGCGCCGCCCCTCCGCCTCCGCGTTCGTCCCGCCCCGCCCTTCGCCGCCCCTCGACCATTGCGCGAAACAGAATCAGCGGCCATCATCCCATCAACAGGAATCCTGTTAATTCAACGTTGTAGGGATGGGCGGGGCCGATCATGCCGTTCAGTGCCAGAATCCAGGCCAGAGGGATCCAGCTGCTGCTCAGCGGCGTCATGACCCGGGTCCACAAGGACCTGCGCTTCACCGACGTCCCGAAGCGGACGGAATCCCTCCGGGTGGAGACCGGCGCCGGACCGGTCGACTGCACCGTCTACCGCCCGCCGGCCGACACCGCCGGCCCGGCCCCCGTGTACGTCAACTTCCACGGCGGCGGCTTCGTCGTGGCCCGCCCCGAGCAGGACGACCACATCTGCCGCTTCATAGCCGCCACGGCCGGGTGCGTGGTCGTCAACGTGGACTACGCCGTCGCGCCCCGGCGGACCTTCCCCACCGCCGTCACCCAGGCGTACGACGTCACCGCGTGGGTCGCCGAGAACGGCCCGGCGCACGGCTGGGACGGCTCCCGGCTCGCCGTGGGCGGACACAGCGCGGGAGCCAACCTGACCGCCGGGATCTGCCGTACGGCCCGCGACCGGGGCACCTTCACCCCGCGCCTGCAGATCATCGACTCCGCACCGCTGGACCAGGTCGCCGACCCGGCCACCAAGCGGTCCCGCATCGCCAAGCCGCTGCTCAGCCCCCAGCTCATGCGGATCTTCACCGCCGCGTACGTCCCCGACCCGGCCGACCGCGCCGACCCCCTGGTCTCGCCCGGACTCGCCGACGACCTCGCCGGACTGCCGCCCGCCCTGGTCATCACCGCCGAGAACGACCGGCTGCGCGACGAGGGCGACGCCTACGCGAGGGCCCTCGCGGACGCGGGCGTCCCGGTCACCCACCGCCTGTTCGAGGGCGTCGACCACTACTTCACCCACACCGGTCCGGTGCCGGCGGGCAAGGAGGCCATAGCCCTGATGGCCGACGCCCTGCGCACCGCCCTCGGCACCACGGTCCCCGACGCCGCCTGACCGCGTCCGCCCGCGGTCACCGCACTGTGTCGACGGCCCAACAAGGCTCGGTCGGCGGCCCGACAGGGCTTGTCCGTAAAGCTTTTGAGCATCGCAAGCCGCCGATGGCGCTAGCCTGGGGCGACGACGGACGAAAGGGTTGACGTGCTGCTCCACACCCGCCAATGGGGCACAGGCGACCGGACGGCCCTGCTCGTGCACGGCATCATGTCCGACTCCCGTACCTGGCGGCGGGTGGCCCCGGCGCTCGTGGAACGCGGCTACCGGGTGATCGCCGTCGACCTGCGCGGCCACGGCACCTCGCCGCGCGGTGAGTACAGCCCGGAACTCTTCGCCGACGACCTCGTCGACACGCTGCCCCGGCAGGCGGACCTGGCCCTCGGCCACTCCCTGGGCGGGCTCACCCTGTCCCTCGCCGTGGAGCGGCTGCGGCCCCTGCGCGCGGTCTACTCGGACCCGGCCTGGTCGTCGGCCGACCCCGCCCGGCACATCGGCCCCGAGATCTTCGCCTCCTTCAAGCACGCCACCCGCGGGCAGACCGTCGCGCTCAACCCGCGCTGGGACGCCGAGGACGTCGACATCGAGATGGCCACGCTGGCCGCCTGGGACGCGGCCTCCGCGCACTTCCTCGGCGGCCGCCCGCTCACCGGCTTCGTCCCCGAGCGCCCCGCCGTGCCCTCCCTGGTCCAACTCGCCGACCCCAGCTTCCTGGTCGGGGCCGAGGACACCGACCGGCTCCGGGCGGCCGGCTTCGAGGTCCGTACCGTCGCCGGCGCGGGACACACCATCCACCGCGACGACTTCGACGGCTTCATGAAGTCCCTGGACGGCTGGATCTGACGTCGCGCGCCCTCTCCAGCAGCACGGGGTCGTGCGCGTTCACGACGAACACCCCGGGGTCGTCGCGCCCGTGCAGCTCGGCCAGCCGGGCGTGGTTGTCGCGGACCCGCCCCCGGTCGTCCGCCAGCAGACCCTCCACCGTGCGGAGGGTGCGCGGCGCCGGGCGACCGTCGAGCGTGGCCCGGTGGAAGAAGGCGTCACCGGCGTGCAGGATCCAGCGGGACCCGGTGTCCACCGCGACGCAGGCGTGCCCCCTGGTGTGCCCCGGCAGGGAGATCAGGACGATCCCCGGGGCGACGGCGTCGAGTTCCCGGGCGGCGGCGAAGCCGCGCCACGCCTCGCCGTCCGGGGTGTGCTCGACGATCTTCGGGCCGTGGGCCCACTGGACCGGCCGGTACCGGGACCGCTCCCGCCGGGACGGGGAGACCATGGACCCCAGTACCTCGGCGGCGGTCGTGTGCACCTGCGCGTCGGGGAAGTCGGCCAGCCCTCCGATGTGGTCGAGGTCGAAGTGGGTGACGACGACGTGCCGGACGTCGTCACGCCGGAACCCGAGCGCCTCGACCTGACGCGCGGCCGTCTCCTCGGCCCGCAGCACGGGCCTGAGCAGCCGCCGGTCCCGCCCCAGACGTCCCCGGGGATCGGCGACGTCGCGCAGCCCGAACCCGGAGTCCACCAGCACCAGCCCGCCCGGCGCCTCGACGAGCAGGACGTGGCAGACCAGCGCGCCGGTGAGCGGCGGGACCATGGTCCCGCAGTTGAGGTGATGGACCTTCACGGCAGCACCGCTTTCGCGACGTCGAGGGGGAGAGCGACGCGGCCCGCTCCCGGCCCTCCTGCCGGAAGACCGGGAGACAGCGTACGGCCACGGTCGGGCCCTACAAAGGGCAGCGGGCTCCCGCGGATTCAGTCACGGGCGGGCCAGGTCCGGGGTGAGCGTGGGGGTGTTGGACGGGGCCCGGGGCCGGCCGGTCGTCACGGCCGGGCTTTCGCTGCACCAAGGGAGCCCGAGCGCGATCGGCCCGGCCGACGGTCGACGGCCGGCGGCTCCGCCCCGGCAGGCCCTCCGCATGGCCCGACGAGACGGATGACGAGACGGATGACGGATGACGGATGACGGATGACGAGACGGTTCAGGAGCGGCCGTCCGGCGGACGGATCCCGGCGTCGTGCGCCAGGATGGCCGCCTGGACGCGGTTGGCGCAGCCGAGGGCGGCGAGGATACGGCTGACGTGCGTCTTGGCCGTGCCTTCGCTGATCAGCAGCGCCTTGCCGATCTCGGCGTTGGAGGAACCCTCGCGGAGCAGGAGCAGCACGTCACGCTCGCGGTCGGTCAGGGCCGCGACACGGCGCCGCGCCTCGTCGGCCTGGCCCGGGTCACGGCTGACGCAGCGTTCGATCAGCTGCCTGGTGACCCCGGGCGAGAGGACGGGTTCACCGGCGGCCGCCACCCGGACCGCCCTGATCAGATCGTCGGGCGGGGTGTCCTTGAGGAGGAACCCCGCGGCGCCGCAGCGCAGCGCCCGGGTGACGTACTCCTCCTCGCCGAACGTGGTCAGCATGACCACGCTGGTCCGCGGGGCCACCGTCCCGATCCCGGCCGCCGCGGCCAGCCCGTCGACGCCGGGCATACGGATGTCCAGCAGCGCCACGTCGACGAGGTGTCTGCGAGCGAGCTCGACGGCGTCGGCCCCGTTGTCCGCCTCGGCCACGATCTCGATGTCGTCGGCGACTTCGAGCACGAACCGGATCCCGGCGCGGATCAACACCTCGTCGTCGGCCAGAAGCACCCGAATCACTTGCACCCCACTCAGTCGACCGTGACGACCCCGACGGCCCACACGCGAGCCGGCTCCGGCCAGGACACGGCGAGTGCCACGGGCACCGGCACCCCGATTATCGACGAACGCCGAGACGGTACCCACCGAACGGCGACACGGGGAGTTCCAGGCCGGTCCGACGACACATGCCGGCCCCGTCGCCCTCCGGTCGTCCACGGCACAGCGCGGCGAGGTCCGAGCGCCACCCTTTTGACCCCTCGGGATCGTGACCGCCTCGGCCCGGCGTCGTCATCCCGGCCGGCGGACCGACTGCCGTATCACCAGCTGTGTGCTGAGCACGACGTGGTCATCGGCCGTCAGACGCTCTCCGCGGCCCAGTGCCAGCCTGACCGCCGTGCGTCCCAGGTCCTCGTAGGGGACCCGGACCGTGGTGAGGGCGGGACTGAGGTCGGCGGCGAAGGGGACGTCGTCGAAGCCCACCAGGGACACGTCACCGGGGACGTCGAGACCGGCCTCCCGCAGCGCGGCCAGCGCGCCGGTCGCCACCACGTCCGTGCCCGCGAAGACCGCGGTGAAGTCCAGCCCGGCGGCGAGCGCCTCCCGGATCCTCTGGTAGCCCGAAACCCGGGTGTAGGGGCCGGGCATGTCGAGTTCCTCGGCGAGCGGCACTCCGTGGGCCCGCAGCGCGTGCAGCCACCCTTCGCGGCGTCGTTCGGCCGTGCTCAGCAGCGGGTCGCCGCCGAGGAACAGAATGCGTCGGTGTCCGGCGGTGAGGAGGTGGTCCACGGCCTGGAAGGCGCCCCCGCGGTTGTCGTACTCGATCACCGTGACGGGAAGACCGTCGGGCAGCGGCGGCCGGCCGACGAGCACCAGGCGGGACCCCGCGGCGTCCAGGGCCCTGGCGTACCCGGCCATGCGCGCGCGGTACGCGTCGTCCTGCACCGCGCCGCCCACCAGCACCACCGCGCCCGCGTGCTGTTCGCGCATCAGCTGCACGAGGTCGTCCTCGCGGGCCGCGTCCCCGTGCGTGGCGCAGACGAGGCTCAGCCTGCCGCGGTCGGCCGCCTCCTGTTCCACTCCGGCCGCCACATGGGCCAGCGACGGGCCGGTGATGTCCTGGATGACCAGGGCGATGGGACCGGCCACCCGCCCCGAGAGGGCCTTGGCGTGCACGTTCACCACGTAGTGCAGCGAGTCCACGGCGGCCATGACACGGGCACGCGTGGTGGCGGACACCGGGTAGTTGCCGGCGAGGGTGCGGGAAACGGTTGCTACCGAGACACCGGCCCGGGTGGCCACATCGCGAATCGTGCTGGGCCGGTCGCCGCCCTGTGCGCCGTTGGGCCCACGCCTGGACCGTCTGGCCTGTCCGCTGTCCGAGGAACTGTTTCCCGCGCTCGTCACAACCCGACGTTACTGCATCCGAACCCCCTTGCGAGGACCGAGTACGGGAAACCACCGTCCAGGAACGGTAAACGTTTACCCCATTCTGTCGCCTTCTCGTGCACGTACTCAGCGCCTGCGCAGCACCACCGTGGTGCCGGGCTTCACGGTCAGCTCGGCGCCGTCACCCACGTGCGCGCCGCTGACGAGATTCACGCAGTCGCCGAAGTCCTCGGTGGAGAGCGTGTAGCTCCGGTCGCCGGTGGTGTTCATGCCGATCAGGTACGGGCCGTACGCGCACCGGTAGAAGGAGGCGCGCCCGGCGAAGGGGGTCTCGACGCCCAGCGGGGAGTCCGGCACGTCGTCGGGTGCCTTGGCCAGGGGCAGCACCTGTCCGGCGAACGCCTGGTGCAAGGTGTCGCCGGGCGGCGGGAAGCCGCCGCCGGGGAGGTTCAGGTCGGCCACGCCGAACTCGAAGTTGACCCAGTCGGGCTCGGTCGCGGCGCGGCCGTCGGGGACGTACTTCACGTCCTGCGCCACGGTCGCCGAGCGTTCGATGCCGTCGGCGTCGATGAGGTGGACGCGGGCGAGCCGGTTGACGCCCCAGCGGGCCCGCCAGTACAGCGAGACGTAGAGGATCTCGTCGCCGTGCTTGACGGCGACCACGCCGTTCTCCTCGTCGGAGAAGACGAAGCCGGGCTGCCCGGGGGTCATGGGCAGCCGGGTGCCGTTGTCCGCGGCACCGCTGACGTACGCGTGGTCGTCGGCCGTGCTCAGCAGGTTGAGGTTGGTCCGGGACGTGGCTCCCAGGTCGTAGGTCTCCTTGAGCACGTGGAAGACCTGGTTGTCGGTGAGGGACTGCCGCGCGTACGCGGTGATGTCGGGGTCCTTCAGCAGGGCGGCGAGCCGCATCGGGTGGCCGTCCCACTTGCTGCCCTCGTCGTAGGCGATCACCCCCGGGTACTCGGGGTCGCGCCAGCCGATGACGGCTTCGATGCGCATGGTCCGGTAGCCGTCGGCGTCCAGCGCCGGGTGGTGGAAGACCGCGCGGGCCTTGACCATCTTGACCAGGTGCGCGCGGAGCTCGTCGTCGTCGACGCCGCCGACGCCGATGACCGCGTCGTACACGAGCGCGAGCCAGTCCTGCAGCTCGCCGTAGTTCCCGGCGTAGCCGAGCTCCTTGGAGATGCCGGCCCTGGTGACCTGGTAGTAGGAGGCGCCCAGGGGCTCGGTCGGGGTGCCGTCGGCCTTCTCGGCGCCGAGCCAGGGGGTCAGGCCGACGGACTGGTGGATGTAGGTGCGGGCCTTGGTCTCGCCCCACGCGTCGGCCGAGCCGAGGAGGCTCAGGCCGCGGTCGGCGAGGTAGAGGCCGATGGCGCAGATGATGGCCTGGTTGGTGTACTGCGGCCAGTTCTGCCGCCAGTACTCGCGGCTGTCCCGCAGCATCTTCGTCCACGCGTCGCGGCGGATCACGGGCTTGGCGGTCGCCGTGGCGGGCGGGGTGAGGGTGAGGTCGTCGAACCAGGCGGTGCCCGCGCTCGCGAGGCGGACCTGGACCTCGGCCTGGGTGGCGGTGGCGGGGGTGGCCAGGCGTGCGGTCACGTGCTCCCAGTCGTGGGTGCCCGCCGAGGCGTAGAACTTGTGGTCGCCGCCGACCAGGGCGCCGGAGGCGTTGAAGAAGAGCACGTCGAGGTAGGCGCCGTTGGTGGCGACGCCGTCGGTCTTGATCCAGGCGCCGTAGGTGTAGGTGCCCTGTTCCAGCGGGACGCGGGCGCTCGGGGCGAGGCCCACGGTGCCCGAGAAGGGGACGGTCACCTTCGCCGAGGCCGTACCGCCGCGCGAGACGGTGGTGTCGCGGCGGACGGTTCCGCTGCCCGACCAGGTCACCGAGCGCCAGCCGGTGGGGGAGGTGGTGCCGAACTCGAAGCCGGCGTTGGTGAGGGTGCCCGGGGAGCCGATGACCGGCTCGTCGAGCAGGGGCTCGTAGGTGTCGCCGAGCAGCAGCAGGACCAGGCCGAGGCGGCCCAGTCCCATCCACTGCTGGGCGGAGTCGGTCATCACCGTCCGGTCGCCGAGGTACTTCCAGTACAGGGCGTCCAGGCTGCTGGTGATCTGCAGGGGGACGGCGCTGTCGTGGTACGCGGCGGTGGACGGCATCGCGTAGGCCCGTGCCAGGAACTCCAGGTACCACGGGTCGAGCTGCGGGGAGGTCCGGGACGCCTCGGCGGCGGCCTGGGCCACCACCCGGGTGTTGATGGCGTCCACGACCTCCTTGCCCGGGGAGGGGCGCAGCCGGGAGCCGGGCAGGGTGCCGGTGACGTCGTGGCGGTCCAGCCGGAAGTACGGCTGCCGGTGGGTGTAGAGCCGGTAGACGCCCCGGCTGGGGCGGGCCATGGGCTTGTAGTAGTCGGCCGCGGACTGCGCGTACCCGGAGATGCGGCCCATGGAGCGGATCTCCAGGGAGACCGAGCGCTTGCCGTGGGTCAGGTCGGTCGGCAGCGGCAGGGTGTGGAAGTAGAACCGTTCCGGGGTGCGCGGGTCGTCGGCGGCGATGTCGAGGGGGTCGACGGCTCCGAGGTGGTAGTGGCCGACCTGCTTGCCCTCGGCGAACAGCTGCAGCCGGCCGAGGTCCTCCCCCGCGTCCGAGCCCCACAGTTTGATCGTCACGTAGGTGGTGCCCTTGGGGCGGCAGGCCATGGTCACGGCCAGGGTGCCGCCCCAGAAGTCCGCGGTGTCCTTGGGCTTGAGGACCCGGGCCGACTGCCCGAGGCCGCCGGTGACGACGTCGGAGAGCGTGGCCGTCAGCCTGTGCTCCGTCTCGGACGTGCTGTCGCCGAGGACGAGCGTGTCGAGGGCACGCGGCGCCTGCTCCGCGTCGTCCGCGTCGGTGAGGAGCGCCGGCGGAGACAGCGCGTCGGCGGGGGCGGCCTGCCAGAGCTGGCCGACGGTGAGGGCGCCGGCGGTGCCGGCCGCCGCTTTGAGCAGGGATCTGCGCTGAAGGGCTTCGGACACGGGGGATTCCTTTCGGGTGCGGCTGCGGCCGCCCGGGGTGGTGGCCGCCCGGGGTGGCCGCCCGGTGCGGGCGCGCTGCGTCGACGGGGCATCGACTGCGGCGGAGCGCCGTGCGACGGGGGCTGGTGAGGGAGGAGCCGGGGAGCCTCTGCGAGGGGAGGGAGGGAGAGAGACGGGCTCAGGCGCTGATGGCGAGTTCGGCGCGGCGGACCGCGTGCGCGGGTGCGAGACCGGCCGTGAGGCGCTCCAGCTCCTCCACGGCCGTACGGCCGAGGCGGGCCAGTTCGTTGCCGAGGGAGCCGGCGATGTGCGGGGTGAGGAAGACGTTGGGCAGCCGGTAGAGCGGGGAGCCGGCGGGCAGCGGTTCGGGCTCCGTGACGTCGAGCACGGCACTGAGCCGGCCGGAGACGAGTTCGTCGGTGAGCGCGTCGGAGTCGACGAGGTTGCCGCGCGCGGTGTTGATCAGGACAGCGCCGTCGGGCATCAGGGCGAGCCGCTCGCGGCTGAGCATCCGGTACGTCTCCGGGATGTCGGGCGCGTGCACACTGACGATGTCGCTGGTGCGCAGCAGCTCGTCGAGCGGCAGCGGTTCGGCGCCGAGCGCGCGGGCCCCGGCCTCGGGGACGTACGGGTCGTACAGGCCGACCCGCAGATCGAAGGGGCGCAGCAGTTCCAGCAGGCGGCGGCCCACCCGGGAGGCGCCGACGACACCGACCCGGCGGCCGAGGTTGCCGACCGCGGCGTACGCGCCGGGGGCGGGGTACGCGTGCTCGGCGCGGAAGCGTTCGCGGAGCCCGAAGGCGTCCTTGCCGGCGAGCAGGATGGCGGCCAGCGTGTACTCCGCGACCGGGAGGGCGTTGGCGGCGACGGCGCTGGAGAGGGTGAGGCCGCGGTCCCAGAACGCGTCCCCGACCATGCTGCGCACGCTTCCGCCGGTGTGCAGGACGGCCCGCAGCCGGGGGGCGGCGTCCAGCACCGCGGCGCCGAGGTGCGGGCAGCCCCAGCCGGTGATCAGCACGTCGGCGGTGGCCAGCGCCCGGGCCGCGGTCGGCTCGGCGAAGTCCCGTACGACGAGGCCCGGGTCGACCGTCGCCAGCTCCCGCAGCCGGGCCATCAGGGGCGGGGGGAAGAGCTCGGGCAGATGCACGGGGTTCATCGCGAACACGGCGACGGGCGGCGGTGAGGTGGGCATGACGCTCCTGCATGGCGATGAAGGGGAGCGAACCGGACAGTGCGGTTCAGTAAACGTATTCCACGCTACGGAGACGTCGAGGGGCCGGTCAATACGCCGATGACGGTAACCTGGGCGACGCATGCGATCACGGAGAGTGTGAAGGCTTGATAATCTGCGAGGTCAGGCGGCTGTTGAAGTAACGGCTCGGCAAGATTGGTGAAACAATCTCAATCCACCCTCTTGTGCCTGCGTCGCCCGGGGCCTACGGTCCACGACAGCAAACGGTTACTTTTCTCGGACAGTGGATGCGGATTCCCTGTCCCGTCTCATCTCTGACCGCGCCGGCACCCCCACAGCGAGCGCCGTCCAGTTCCCTGCGTGGAGGACCGATGTCCCAGTTCCGTACCAGAGCCCTCGCCTCGGCCGCCGCCGTGGCCTCCCTGTCCCTGCTGCTCGCCGCGTGCGGGGGCGGCGACGGCTCCGACTCCGCGGCCAAGACCACCAAGGGCAAGGTCACGCTGGAGTTCTGGAGCTGGACCGAAGGCATCGAGGCCCAGACCGAGGTGTGGAACAAGGAGCACCCCGACACCCAGGTCAAGTTCGTCAACGCGGCCGGCGACACCGTCTACCAGAAGCTGCGGGCCGCGGTGAACGCGGGCACCGCGCCCTGTCTGTCCAAGATGGACGGCATGAACCTGGCGAGCTTCGCCGCCGACGGGCTGCTGACCGACATCACGAAGCCGGCGGCCCGGTACAAGGGCGCGTACACCGTCCCCGCGTGGAACGCGGTCAGCCCCGGCGGCACCACGTTCGGCATCCCGATGGGCTCCTCACCGCTGTTCACCGCCTACCGCGCCGACCTCTTCGAGAAGTACGGGATCGAGGCCCCGAAGACCTGGGACGACCTGATCGCCGCCGGTAAGAAGGCGCAGAGCGAGAACAAGAACGTCAAGATCTTCAACATGGCCGGCGAGGACCCGAGCACCCTGGTCGACCTGTCCTGGCAGGCCGGTGCCCAGTGGTACAAGGTCGACGGCGACCACTGGGTCATCGACTTCACCTCGCCCGACGCCCTGAAGGCCGGTGACGTCGTGCAGCGGCTCGTGGACGACGGCCTGGCCTCCAGCGCCTCCTACGCCGACCCGGGCGTCTTCAAGACCTGGGACCTCGGCAGGACGATCGCGATGACCACCTCCACCTGGCAGCTGCCGATCTACGACACCAACTTCCCCAAGTCGAAGGGCAAGTGGGAACTCTCCGACGCCCCCGTCTTCGACACCGCCCAGCCGCGCACGTCCAGCAACTTCGACACCACCGCCGTCCTGAAGGGCTGCAAGTACCCGGACCGCGCCGCCGAGTTCGCCGCCTGGCTGTCCAGCAGCAAGGAGTCGCTGACGACGCTCACCGACCCGGCCTCCAAGTCGGGCCTCTTCCCGGCGGTCAAGGACGTCTCGCCGTACGTGGACAAGATCATCCCCACCGAGATGTTCAACGGGAGGTCCGACAGCGCGAAGGTGATCACCACGGCCGCCTCCCGGGTCGGCGACCAGTGGCAGTACGGCCCGAACTACGCCCCCATGTACTCCGAGATGCAGAAGCAGTGGGGCCGGGTCATGAAGGGGGAGCTGAAGGTGAAGGACATGCTGGCCTCGCTGCAGAAGTGGACCCTGGACGACCTGAAGTCCAAGGGCATCAAGGCCGTCGCCGGAAGCTGACCCGTCCCGTAGGCACCACGTCTGGAGACACCCGTGTCCACCCTGACGCGACCCGCGCGGGTCGCCACCGACTCCCCGGGCCGGCGGCCCTCCCCCCGCCGGCCCGGGCGAAGGGGAGCCCGCAAGGGGCTGCTCTTCGCACTGCCCTTCCTGCTGGGCTTCCTGGCCACCTATGTCGTACCGATCGGCTACGCCTTCAGCCAGAGCCTGTACGAGAAGAAGGGCAGCGGTCTCGGCTTCGGCCCGACGCGGGTCGTCTTCACCGGCTTCGCCAACTTCTCCTCGGTCCTGGGCGACACCGCCTTCTGGACCAGCATGCTGCGCACCCTGGCCTTCGGCACCGTCCAGCTCACCGTCATGCTCGGGCTGTCCCTGCTGCTCGCCCTGCTGCTGGACGGGGTGGCCGCCCGCGCGGTGCGCTTCTTCCGGGCGGCGCTGCTCATCCCGTACGTCGTACCCGCCGTGGTGTCCACCGTGATGTGGCTGTTCCTCTACAGCCCGACCGGCTCCCCGCTCATCGACATGGCCCACGGCGCGGGCACGGACATCGACTTCTTCGGCGGCCTCAACACCTATCTCTCGCTGGGCAACCTGCTCACCTGGCAGGGTGTCGGCTTCAACATGATCCTGATCTCCGCCGCGCTCCAGGCACTGCCGCGCGAGCTCTACGAGGCGGCCCGCCTGGACGGGGCGCGGGAGTGGCGGATCGCCTGGTCCATCAAGATCCCCAACATCACCGGGATCCTGGTCCTGACGGGCATGTTCTCCCTGATCGGCCGGCTGCAGCTGTTCGCCGAGCCGCTGCTGCTCCGCCAGGTCGCGCCGGAGTCGATCAACACCGACTTCACTCCGATGATGGAGATCTACGACAAGGCGTTCAGGACCGGCAACTACCAGTACGCCGCCGCCGAGTCGCTGATCCTGGCCGTGGTCACCGGGATCATCGCCTTCGTCTTCTACCGCGTCACGAACAGGAAGATGTCATGAGCAGCATCGTCGACGGCGGCGCGGTGCGCCCCACCCGCCGGGCGGTGGCCCTGACCACCGGCCTGCTGGTCCTCTTCCTGCTCTACTCGCTCGCCCCCACCTGGTTCCTGGTCGTCTCCGCGACCAAGAACCAGACCGACCTCTACTCCACCTTCGGCCTTTGGTTCTCCGACAACCACCTGGGCGGCAACCTCAAGGACATCTGGACCTACCACGACGGGGTCTTCACCCGCTGGATGGGCAACTCGATCCTGTACTCCACCCTGGGCGCGGCGGGCTGCACGCTCGTCTCGCTGGCCGCCGGGTACGCGATGTCGAAGTTCGAGTTCCGGGGCCGGGGCGCGCTCTTCGCGGTCATCGTGGGCGCCTCGCTGCTGCCGAGCACCCTGCTGGCGTTCCCGCTCTACCTCGTCTTCGCGAAGATCGGCCTGACCGACACCATCTGGTCGATCCTCGTCCCGTACTTCATCAACCCCTTCGCGGTCTACCTGGGGAAGGTGTACGCGGACAGCTCCGTGCCCACCGAGCTGATGGAGGCCGCCCGCATCGACGGCGCGGGCGAGTTCAGGATCTTCTGGACGGTGGCGCTGCGGCTGATGCGGACCGGCGGCATCACCATCTTCATGCTCGTCTTCATCGACATCTGGAACAACTTCTTCCTGCCGCTGTTCATGCTCACCGGAGAGCGGACCTTCCCGGTCAGCCTGGGCCTGTACTCCTGGCTCCAGCAGGCCCAGAACGCCCGGGACATGAACACCCTCGTCCTGACCGGATCCCTGCTGTCCATCGTGCCGCTCGCGGTCTTCATGTTCTCGCTGCAGAGGTACTGGCGCAGCGGCATCCTCATGGGCAGCCTCAAGTGAGGTACGCGTGATCCACAACCCCGTCCTGCGCGGCTTCGAACCCGACCCGGCGATCCTGCGGGTCGGCGACGACTTCTACATCGCCACGTCCACCTTCGAGTGGTACCCCGGGGTACGCCTCCACCACTCCCGGGACCTGGTCGACTGGCGTCCCCTGGGCGGCGTCCTGGACAGCAGGCGCCTGCTCGACCTCGCCGGCGTACCGGACTCCGGCGGCGTCTGGGCCCCCGGACTGTCGTACGCGGACGGCCTGTTCCACCTCGTCTTCACGGTCGTCGACACCTACGCCGAGGGCTGGAAGGACCTGCCCAACTACGTCACCACCGCCCCCGCTGTCGAGGGCCCCTGGTCGGACCCCGTACCGCTGCACGGACGCGGCTTCGACGTCTCCCTCTTCCACGACCACGAGGGCGACGGCCGCAGCTGGCTGCTGAACATGCGCTACGACTGGAGGCCCGGGCACGAGTCCTTCGCGGGCATCGAACTCCAGGAGTACGACCGCACGACCCGGTCCCTGCGCGGCGAGGTCCGGACGATCTCCGTGGGCACCCCCGCCGGGGTCGCCGAGGGCCCGCACCTCTACCACCGGGACGGCTGGTACTACCTCGTGCACGCCGAGGGCGGCACCGGCTACGCACACGGGGCGGCCGTGGCCCGCTCCCGCGACCTCCTCGGCCCCTACGAACCCGACCCCGCCGGGCCCCTGCTCACCTCCCGGCACGACCCGAAGCTGGAGCTCCAGAAGGCCGGCCACTGCTCCCTGGTCCGAACGCAGAAGGGCCAGTGGTACGCGGCACACATCACCGCCCGCCCCTACGGCGAGCGCGGACGCTGCGTACTGGGCCGGGAGACCGCGCTGCAGCCGGTGACCTGGACCGAGGACGGCTGGCCCCGCATCGCGGGCGCGGTCCCGGCCGTGACCGTGCCCGCGCCCGGTCTGCCGTCCGCCCCCGCGCCGGAGCGGTCCCCCACGGACCGGTTCGGGACGCTGGGCCCCGACTGGTCCACCCTGCGCCGCCCGGCCGGCCCCGACTGGGTCGAACCCGCCCCCGGGCGGCTGCGCATCCGGGGCGGCCAGTCACCGGCGGGCCGTCGCACCCCCAGCCTGGTCGCCCGCCGCGTCACCGCCCGACAGTGCGTCTTCGAGACCGAGGTGACCTTCGCGCCCCGCACCCCCGACCACCTCGCCGGACTGACCGCGTACTACAACACCCGCAACTGGCACTACCTGTACGTCACCGCCGAGGACGACGGCTCCCCGGTGCTCCGGGCCCTGAGCTGCGAGGCCGGAAAGCCGACCGCGCACCCGTCCCGGGTCCCCCTCGCATCGGGCCGCCCCGTCCTGTTGCGGGCCGAGTTCGACGGCCCCGACCTGCACTTCTCCTACGACACAGGCTCCGGCGGTCTCCAGCCGCTGGGACCGTGCCTCGACGCCACCGTCCTGTCGGACGAGCACGCCGACGAGTTCCACGACGGACAGCTGAGGGTCCTCGGCTTCACCGGCGCGATGGTGGGGCTGTGGGTGCAGGACCTCGACGGAGCCGGCGTCCACGCGGACTTCACCCGTGCCACCTACCGACCCGTACCGGACGGCGGCCGATGACCCTCCTCGACCTCGGCCGCATCCGCCTGTTCCGCACCGCCCTCGGCCCGGCCGACGCGCCCGCGCTGCTCCTGGTCCACGGCTGGGGCGGCGACGGACGGGAGTGGTCACCGCACGCCGAGGCGCTGAGCGACGGCTTCCGCGTCCTGGTCCCCGACCTGCGCGGTCACGGCCGCTCCGAGGTCCCGGACCTGGGCAACACCCCGCAGGAGATGGCCGACGACCTCGCGGCACTGATCGACACCATGGTCACCGGGCCGGTGACCGCCGTGGGCCACTCCATGGGCGGCCAGGTCGTCAACCTGCTCGCCGTCCGCCATCCGCACCACGTCCGGTCGGTCGTCGCTCTGGACCCGGCCCACGGGGCGCACGGCGAGGAGGTCGACCGGATGCCCGACCGGCTCGCCGCGTACGAGGAACACGGCGCCCGCGCCGCCGCCGCCTTCGTGGCCGGGGCGTTCTCCCCGCAGGCCCGGCCCGGTCTGCGCACCGCGCACGTCCGCACCATGCTGGGCACCCCCGACCACGTCATCGCCCAGAGCTACGCGGGCATGTACACCGACCCCGGCGCCGTCGGCGTCCGCCCGCACAGCGAGGCCCACCTGCGCCGCCGCTCCCAGCGGGCCCTGACCGTGTGGACGTCCGCGGAGGCCGCCGCATGGGAACGCGGCACCCTGCACGTGCCCGGCTCCCGCGTGGAGCACTGGCCGCACACCGGGCACTACCTGCACGAAGAACGAACGGAACGCACGATCCGCCTGATCCACGACTGGGTGACGGGGGAGAGCGCCGGCTGAGTCCCGCAACGGCGACCGCACACCGGTCACCGACCTGACGCTGCGGCAGCTCGCCCCGCCGTGCCCGTGTCGCCGGGGACCACGGTGACGCCCTTGACGGGCGCGCACCGGCGGCGAGCCGCTCCCGTATCGGGCATTGCCGCACAGGACATGGTGCCGGGGCGGAGACGGATGGGCGGAGGAAGGGCGTTCGGCCGACCCGGAACTCTTCCGACCGGATCGGCAGGGCGGAGCAGATCCGTCAGGAAGCGGAGGACGAGGTCTTCGGCACGGTCCAGCTGATAGCGGGCACGAATCCGCAGCTCGTGATCAAGTTCCCGGACAGCGGCAGCGGGAAGTACGTCTTCGGGCCCCCGGGCCTGCGGATGGTAACTGTCCAGCAGCCGCTCTGTTCCGGCCCCGCGCAGGACCTCACGGTGTCCG
This sequence comes from Streptomyces sp. VNUA24, assembly GCF_029167005.1. Lineage (NCBI taxonomy): Bacteria > Bacillati > Actinomycetota > Actinomycetes > Kitasatosporales > Streptomycetaceae > Streptomyces > Streptomyces sp. VNUA24. The sequence goes on along the minus strand of NZ_CP119143.1, from coordinate 3,043,394 downwards.
CGACGTTGGTGGAATTCGACTCCGGCGACGTGACGGAGGAGAAGAAGGTCATCGGAACTAGGGCCACCTCACGCAAGAGAAAAGCCCTCAAGAGCCGACTTCCCGGCGACGGTTCAGAGCCAGTCCCGCCGTTTGAAGATGACGTACAGACTGGTGCAGACGACCGCCATCAGAACGATCGCGAAGGGGTAGCCGAAGACCCAGCGCAACTCGGGCATGTGCCTGAAGTTCATCCCGTAGATCGTCCCGACCAGCGTCGGGGCGAAGAGAATCGCCGCCCACGACGAGATCTTCTTGATCTCCTCGTTCTGTTCGAAGCCCGCCTCCGCCAACGCCCGCATCTCCGCGTTCTGTTGCTGCGTGACGAGGGTGGCGTTCACCGTGAGGATCTCGGTGAGGGCCTGGCGGAAGCCGTCGACGCGTTCGCTGGTGTGGGTGACGTGGTCGGCGACGTCGCGGAGGTAGCGCTGGAGTTCGTCGTCCGTTTCGTACTTGGTGAAGCCGGCCATGAGGCCGTGGAGCATGCCGACCAGGGGGCGGGTGGCGCGCTGGAACTCGACCATCTCGCGGGAGAGTTCGTAGATGCGCCGGGAGACCGCCGGGTCGCCGCGGAAGACCTCCGTCTCGATCTCGTCGACGTCGTTCTGCACCCCGGCGACGACGGGCGCGTACCCGTCGACCACCGCGTCGAGGATGGCGTAGAGGACCGCCTCGGGGCCGAGCCTCAGCAGTTCCGGGGTCTCCTCCATGCGGCGGCGGACGGCCGACAGGTCCGGTGCCGCGCCGTGCCGGACCGTGATGACGAAGTCCGGGCCCACGAAGACGTGCAGCTCGCCGAAGTCGACCTCCTCGGAGGCGTCCAGGTAGCGGGCGGCGCGCAGGACGACGAAGAGGGTGTCGCCGTAGCGCTCCAGCTTGGGGCGCTGATGGGCCTCCATCGCGTCCTCCACGGCGAGCGGGTGGAGGTCGAACTCGGCAGCCAGGGAAAGCAGTTCCCCCTCGGTCGGGCGCGCGAGCCCGATCCACGCCATCCCGGCCGGCGCCTCCCGCAGCTCGCGGTAGGTGTCGGCCAGCGTGGCGGGGGAGGAGACGCGCACGCCGTCCTGGTACAGGGCCGCCTCCACCACGCTGGCCGCCCGCTCGGCCGGGGCCCCCTCCGCCGGTTCGCGGGTCCGGGACGCGGGCGGGACGGGTGGTGTCGTCGGAGGGGGCAGGGCGCGGCGCCAGCCGGACTTCCGGTCGCCCCTCCGGGCGGAACCGGCACTCCCGGGGGCCGGGCGTGCGCGTCGATCGGCCATCGCGGATGCCTCCCGAGGTGCGCGTACACGTACGACTGTGCGATCACCGAGCAGGATATACGGGGCAAACGGCCCGGGGGCGGCGAGGGGCGGCGAGGGGCGGCGAGGGGCGGCGCGGGGCGGTGAGGGCCGGTCGGGGGCCGGGCAGGGGTGCTCCGGGGCGCCCAGGCAGTTCGGCGACGGCGTCTCGGGCCCATCGGAAGCATCGGCCGCGTCGCGGACCATCGCGGACAGAACCTGTCCGCAACCCCCGCTAGCGTGCACAGCATGACGAACAAGGCGACCCAGACCGCCCCCCGGATCGGCACCCGCGCGCTCAACCGCGCGACCCTGGCCCGCCAGCTCCTGCTGCGCCGGGAGCCCCTGTCCGCGCACGCCGCCATCACCCACCTCCTCGGGCTCCAGGCACAGAACGTACGGCCGCCGTACTACGCCCTCGCCGCCCGGCTGGACGGCTTCGCGCCCGAGCAGTTGTCGGCGCTGATGGCCGACCGGGAGGTCGTACGCATCGTCACCATGCGGTCCACGATCCACACGCACACCGCAGACGACTGCCTCGGCCTGCGGCCGCTGGTGCAGCCGGCCCGGGAGCGGGAGCTGAACATGTTCCGCAAGGGGCTGGCCGGGGTCGACCTCGAACGGCTGGAGACGATCGCGCGGGAACTCGTCGAGGAGCAGCCGCGCACCCTCAAGCAGTTGCGCGAGGCACTGATCGTGGAGTGGCCCGACGCCGACCCGTTCGCCCTCGGTCTGGCCGCCCGCTGCCGGCTGCCGCTCGTGCAGGTCACCCCGCGCGGTCTGTGGGGCAGGAGCGGGCAGGTCGCCCTGACCACCGCCGAGCACTGGCTCGGCCGCCCGGCCGAGGAGGCCCCCGCCCCGGAGACCGTCGTCCGGCGCTATCTCGCCGCCTTCGGACCCGCCTCCGTCAAGGACATGCAGGCATGGGCCGGAGTGACCCGCCTGCGCGAGGCGTTCGAGCGGCTGCGCCCCGAGCTGCTCGTCCTGCGCGACGACCGCGGCACCGAGCTGTTCGACCTTCCCGACGCGCCCCGCCCCGACCCGGAGACGCCGGCGCCGCCCCGGCTCCTCCCCGAGTTCGACAACCTGCTCCTCTCCCACGCCGACCGCTCCCGGGTGGTCCCGCCGGACCTCAAGGGCCGTTCCTGGCAGGGGAACCAGGCCCATCGCACCTTCCTCGTCGACGGATTCCTGGCCGGCCTCTGGAAGCTCGGCGACGGCGCCCTCACCCTCGAACCGTTCGGCCCGCTCACCCGGCAGCAGCGGGCCGACCTGGTGACGGAGGCGGAGCGCACGCTCACGACCCTGCGCGAGGACGCGGGCGGCGCCCACCCCGACAGCACCGTCCACGACATCCGCTTCGGCACCGTGGCCGGCTGACATCGGGCATGGAGAGGGGGCGCCGCGAACCGCTCGTGGCAGGTTCGCGGCGCCCCCTGTGTGTTCCCGGGGACGTGCCCCGGGAGCCTGTCGGGTCGCGCCCGGCCTCGGTTACGAGGCGATCTGCGCGGCCACCGTGCTGGAGAAGGTGGTCAGGCGGGTGTAGATGCCGGGGAACCCGGCGTCCGCGCACCCCTCGCCCCAGGAAGTGATGCCTGCCAGGACGCCCCCGATGAGCAGGGGACCGCCGCTGTCGCCCTGGCAGGTGTCGACGCCGCCGGAGGTGTATCCGGCGCAGACCATGTCGCTCGCGATGAAGTCGGAGCCGTAGGAGGTGCGGCAGCTGGAGTCGGACACCAGCGGCACGGTCGCGGTGCGCAGCTGGTTGGAGGAGCTGCCGTTCGAGGCGGTGGCTCCCCAGCCGAGGATGCGGGCGGTGGTGCCGGCCGCGTAGACGCCCGTGTTCGAGGACGAGACGTACTTCGCCGTGGTGTACGGCATCGCCGTGGACAGGGTCAGCACGGCGACGTCGTCACCGGTCTTGACGTCCCGGAAGCTCGGGTGGACCCATATCCTGCTCACCCGGCTGACCGTGCCGTTGGTGCCGTTGGCGTAGGTGCGGCCGCCGACGACCCTGACACTGCTGGTGGTCTCGCCCTCCATGCAGTGCGCGGCGGTGATCACCTTGGTGGGCGAGACGAGGGTGCCCCCGCAGAACTGGTCCTGGGAAGCGTCCGTGATCTGCATGACGAAGGGGTACGCGGACGCCGTGGTCGTCGTGCCGCCCACGATGGGCTGGGGAGCGGCGGCGGCGCCCGGCGCGGTGAGCAGCGCGGCCGCGGCGGCGGCAGCGGTGACCGTCGCGGTCGCCATCGACTTCTTGACACGGTTGAGCCCGAACATGGTGCTCCTGAGGGGGAGTTGCCGGTGGGGAGACGCGCGGGTGGGGGGTGGAGCACAGAGCCTGCGGTGCCGCCCCCGCTCGGGGGAGCCGAGCGGGGGCGGCGGGCCGGTCTGTGTGCCCTGGCGTGCGGCACGTCACAAAAAATAGGCGCGGGAGGGATCGCCTCCCAAGGGGGGATCCCCCTAGGGGAGTTGGGGAGGGAAAACCCTCGATGACCCGGGCCGGGGTGTGAGCCTAGGCTGGAGCCGCAAGGTCGCCGCGCGCTCGTGGTCCCGCCCGGGCGCGGCAGAGCGGGAAGGTGACGACAGGGCCCGGGTCCCGGGAGAAGGGACTCGTCATCCGGTGCCGGGGAGGTCAGTTCGTACGGTGTCCCGCCGCCAGTCGCACGATGTCCACACGCGACCGGATGCCCAGCTTCCGGTAGACGCGCGTCAGGGTCGCCTCGACCGTCTTCACGCTGATGTACAGCCGGCCGGCGATCTCCCGGTTGGTCGCGCCCTCCATGACCAACTCCGCGACCTGCCGTTCGGTCGCCGCGAGCACGGCGAGGGCGTCCAGCGCCGAAGGGGCGATCGCGGGCTGCCGCGGGGGCGCCGGGGCGACGGACGCCTCCTCCACCTGACGCAGCCAGGGCAGGGCGCGGCAGCGGCGGAACAGCCGGGACGCCTCGTCGTACGAACCGGGCCCGGAAGCCGCCGCCGCTGTCGGCCGGGCGAGACCGGGCCCCTGCGGCAGGACCCGCAGCCCCGCCAGGGCGAACGCGGCCCGCGCCTCCTCCAGGCCGTAGCCCAGCTTGGCCAGCCGGTCCTGCGCCGACGTCAACTGCCGTACGGCGGCGTCCTGTTCACCGCGTGCCGCGCGGACCAGCGCCTCGGCCCGGTCGAGTACGGCGAGCACGCTCTCCCGGCCGAGCCGCAGGGCCTGCTGCCGGGTGACGTCGATGACGTCCTGCGCCTCCGTCAACTCGCCCACCCGCACCAGCGCTTCGGCGAGGTCGCCGTGCCACCGGCCGCGCGCGGGGTCGTAGATCCCCAGCCCGTCCTCCAACTCCCGGACGCGGCGCAGGGACTGCACCGTGCCCGGCGCGTCCCCGGCCACCAGCTGGGCGTGCCCGAGGGCGCCCAGGGCACGGGAGAGGTACATCAGGTCGCCGTCCTGCTCGGCGCGGTCGGCGGCCTCGCGGGCCAGCGCCCGGGCCCGCTCCACATCACCGCCGGCGGCCTCCGCCAGCGAGGTGAGCATCGCGGACGCGCCCTCGCCGATACCGGAGTCGCGGGCCAGGACGTACCCCTCGCGGGCGAGGTCGAGCGCCCGGCCGCAGTGCCCGGAGCGCAGCTCGGTCTCGGCGAGGAAGCGCACGTAGTGCACCTCGCTCTCGACCATGCCGCGCCGGCGCACCTCGCGCAGCAGCGAGGTGATCGTGGCCCGGGCCTCGCCGAGCTGGTCGCTCATCATCAGCCAGCGGAAGCGGGTCGCACCCGCCCCGTTGTGGTGGCAGGCGAGCTGCGGGTCCTGCGGCTCCTTCAGCGCCCGCTTGATCGTCACGGGCGCGTCCGGGTGGCCCATCAGCATCTCGGTCTGCGCCTGGAAGGAGAGCGCGAGCAGTTCGGTGCGCCGGTCCTCGGCCCGCGCCGCCAGCTCCGCGGCCCGGGCGGCCTCCTCCCGGCTCTGGGCGAAGTCGCCTTCGAGGACGAGGGCGCGCCAGGCCAGCTGGTAGCGGACCAGACCGAGCAGCCGCGGGTCGTCGCCGGCGTCGGCGAGGACCTGCGGGTAGACCGCGTCGACCTCGGCGAGCGACTGCCCGGCCGCGTCGATCACCACCATCCAGGCGCGGACCCGCTCGGCGGGCTCGGTGGCCCGGCTCAGCACCTCACGGGCGATGTCCCGGCCGAGGTCGTTCTCCCCGGCGGTCAGCGCGTCCTCGGCGGCCTGCAGCCGCCGCTCGTCGGGACCCGGCGTCGCGTCCGCCGGGGTGCGCCGGGCCGCGAGGAGCCCCAGCTCGGCGGCGACCGAGGGCGCGCCCCGGTCCCGGGCCACGGCCGCGGCCTCGCCGAGCCGCGCGGCGACCAGCGGATCGGCGCCGTGGGTGGACAGTGCCAGGTGCCGGGCCCGTTCGATGGGGTCGACGGCGGCGGTGGACAGCGCCGCGTGGGCGGCCCGCCGCTCCTGGGCGGTCGCCTCGGCGTACAGCGCGGCGGACACCAGGGGGTGCGCGAACCGCACGCCCGGGCCCTCGCGCTCCGGGGCGAGCAGCCCCAGCTCGACGGCCTGGGCGGTCTCCGCCTCGGCGTTCTCCCGGCCGGCGGCGCGCAGCAGCGCCACGGTGGGCCGGGCACCGGCACTGGCCACGAGCAGGGTGCGGCGGGCCTCGGCCGAGAGCATGTCCAGCCGGTTCAGGACCAGGGTCCGCAGCGAGGTCGGCACCGGCAGCTGCTCACCGGGACGCGGCGGCGTCGGGCTGTCGGCGAGGGCGCGGCCGAGCTCCAGGGCGAAGAGCGGGTTGCCGCCGCTGGTGCGGTGGATGTCGCGCACGGCGGAGCGGGGCAGCCCGGTGTAGCCGCGGTTCTCCAGCAGCTCGGCGACGTGCGTCCGGGACAGCGGGGTGAGCCGGAGGGCGAGGGTGTCGGGCGGGGACGCGCGTAGATACCTGTCCTGCTCGTGACCGTGCGGGTCCGTCGAGGTGCGCACGGCGCACAGCATGCGCACCGGCAGCTCGCCCAGCCGCCGCGCCGCGAAGCCGAGCAGCTCGACACTGGCCGGATCCAGCCACTGGAGGTCGTCCGCGACGATCAGCACCGGGCCCTTGGCGGCCAGGGCGCGCAGGGTCGACAGCACCGCCAGCCGGAGCGCGAGCCCGTCGCGCTGGAGGGTGGACTCGCCACGGCCGGTGAGCGCGGACTCCAGCGCGGTGCGCTGCGGGGCGGGCAGCTGGTCGGACACCTCGTCCAGGACCAGCCCGAGCAGGTCGGTCAGGGCGAGGAACGGCAGATGCGACTCGGACTCGGTGGCCGAGCAGCGCAGCACCGTCCGGGCCGATTCCTCCTCGACGGCGGCCAGAGCGCGCAGGATCGTCGACTTCCCGATCCCCGCGGAGCCGTGCACGAGCACGCTGCCGCCCCGCGCCAGCTGCTCACGCGCCCCGGTGAACAGCTCCTCCCGGCCAATGACCAGGTCGGGGCGGGGTCTCCCAGGCTCCTTGAACTCCCGTCGCACGGGCCACCGCTCCCCTCGAGTGTCGTGTCCGGGCCAATATTAGGCGTCCAGTCTTTGAATTTCGGAACGTAGGCCCGGTGTGGGAAATAACAGGAAGGGTACGGCATAAGGAATTTCACATGCCCGTTACATGAAAGCCCGCCTCCGCAACGCCCTCGTCACGGGGCACTCCTCCTCCCGCGCGAGCGCCCGCTACGGCAGCAGCCCCGCCCGGCGGGCCGCCACCACCGCCTCCAGACGGGTGTGCGCCGCCAGCTTGCGCATGGCCGACCGCAGATACGCCTTCACGGTCTCCGGACGCAGTCCCAGCCGCTCCGCCGCGACCGCGTTCGTCGCCCCCATCGCCACACAGGCCAGCACATCCACCTCACGCGCGGTGAGCACGACCGGCTCGCCGCTGTCCCGGACGGACGCGGCCGGACCGGGCGCGTCCTCCCCGGAGGCGGACGCGCCCGCCAGCCGCCCGCACACCCGCAGCAGCTCGGCCCGCAGCGCCGGATCGTCGATGCGCGGGGCCAGCGCGCGCAGCGCCCCGTGCGCCTCACGGACCTCCTCCCACGCCCCGGCCGAGTTCCCGTGCGCGGTGCCCGCCCGGGCCGTGGCCAGCAGGTTCCGTGCCTCGTCCCGCACCACCAGCGCCTGCTCCAGGTCCCGTGCCGCCTCCAGCGCGGCCCCCACTGTGCGGTCGCCCAGCGGCTGGGCCGCACGCAGCGCGCCGTACAGCACCCCGCGCACCTGACGGCGCACGACGACGGGTACCGCGAGGACCGAGCGGATGCCCTCGGCGGCGACCGCGGCGTCGTACTCGTGGCTGATCTGCCGTGACAGCGAGTAGTCGGTCACCCAGCAGGGGCGGGCCAGTGCCACCGTCTTGCCGCCGAGGCCGTTGCCGGAGTGCACGGCCAGGCCCTGGAGCGCCGTCGTGCGGTTGCCCTGGAGTTCGCTGATGCGCAGTTGCCCGGGGCCGGGCTCGACCAGCCCGGCGAAGGCGAGCGGCAGGCCGGTGGCCCGCCGCAGCGTGCGCAGCGCGCCCCGCAGGTCCGCCCCTCCCGACCGTGCCGTCCCGACGGAGTCCGAGGGTTCCGATGCCACGAACGCACCCCTTCCGCGCGGCGCACCCCCGTTCGGGGGTGGTGAGACGTGTATCACGCATTACACGATGTCAGGCAACGGTCCGGCAATGAGGAGGACACATGTCGGCGAGGACGAGCGCCACGGACGAGTTCCGGGCGGCCCGGGACTTCCTGCTGGCCCATCGTGAGGACTACGCCACGGCCTACCGGGGTTTCACCTGGCCGCGCCCGGAGTACTTCAACTGGGCGCTCGACTGGTTCGACGTGATCGCACGAGGGAACGACCGCACCGCGCTGCACATCGTCGAGGAGGACGGCACCGAGACCGTCGTCTCCTTCGCCGAGATGTCCGAGCGCTCGTCCAAGGTCGCCAACCGGCTGCGGGACCGGGGGGTGCGCGCCGACGACCGCATCCTCGTGATGCTCGGCAACCAGGCGGAGCTGTGGGAGACGGCCCTCGCCGCGATGAAGCTGCGGGCCGTCGTCATCCCCGCCACCCCGCTGCTCGGCCCCGCCGACCTGCGCGACCGGGTGGAACGCGGCCGGGTGAAGCATGTGATCGTACGGGCCGAGGACGCCCCCAAGTTCGAGGACGTGCCCGGCCGTTACTCCCGGACGACCGTCGGCGGCACCGTGGACGGCTGGCGGCCGTACGAGGAGGCGTACGCGGCCCCCGCCCGCTTCGAGCCGAACGGGCCGACCAACGCCACCGACCCGCTGATGTTGTACTTCACCTCCGGCACCACCGCCCGGCCCAAACTGGTCGAGCACACCCATGTGTCCTACCCCGTGGGCCACTTGGCGACCATGTACTGGATCGGTCTGCGGCCGGGCGACGTGCACCTCAACATCTCCTCGCCCGGCTGGGCCAAGCACGCCTGGTCCAACCTCTTCGCGCCCTGGAACGCGGAGGCGACGGTGTTCATCCACAACTACACCCGCTTCGACGCGGGACGGCTGCTGTCGGAGATGGACCGCGCGGGGGTCACCACGTTCTGCGCCCCGCCGACCGTGTGGCGGATGCTCATCCAGGCCGACCTCGCTCAGCTGAAGACCCCGCCCCGCGAGGTCGTCGCCGCCGGCGAACCCCTCAACCCCGAGGTCATCGAACAGGTACGCCGCGCCTGGGGCGTGGACATCCGGGACGGCTTCGGCCAGACCGAGACCGCCGTACAGGTCTCCAACAGCCCCGGCCAGCCGCTGAAGACCGGCTCGATGGGCCGGCCCGGCCCCGGCTTCAAGGTGGTCCTCCTCGACCCCGTCTCGGGCGCCCCCGGCGCCGACGAGGGAGAGATCGCCCTCGACCTCTCCAACCGCCCGGTCGGCCTGATGACCGGCTACCACGGAGACCCGGACCGTACGGCCGAGGCGATGGCCGGCGGTTTCTACCGCACCGGCGACATCGGCGCGCGCGACGCGGACGGCTACATCACCTACGTGGGACGCGCCGACGACGTGTTCAAGGCGAGCGACTACAAGATCAGCCCCTTCGAGCTGGAGAGCGCCCTCCTGGAGCACGAAGCCGTCGCCGAGGCGGCGGTCGTGCCCGCGCCGGACGAGGTGCGCCTCGCCGTGCCGAAGGCGTACATCGTGCTGGCGGCCGGCTGGGAGCCGGGCCCGGACACCGCGAAGGTCCTGTTCGAGCACTCCCGGACCGTCCTCGCCCCCTACAAGCGGCTGCGCCGCCTGGAGTTCGGCGAACTGCCGAAGACCGTGTCGGGCAAGATCCGCCGTATCGCGCTGCGCGAGGCCACCGCGGCGGGCTCGGACGCGGAGTACCGCGAGGAGGACTTCCGGTGAGCGGCGAGCCGTCGTACACGCACGGGACGAGCGCGACCGCCCTGCTCGGCGACACCATCGGCGCCCACCTCGACCGGGCCGTCGCCGCCTGGCCGGACCGTGAGGTCCTCGTCGACGTGCCGTCCGGCCGCCGCTGGACCTACGCCCGCTTCGCCGCCGACGTCGACGCGCTGGCGTACGGGCTGCTCGCGAGCGGTGTGGACAAGGGCGACCGGGTCGGCATCTGGGCCGTCAACTGTCCGGAGTGGGTGCTCGTCCAGTACGCCACCGCCCGCATCGGCGCGATCATGGTCAACATCAACCCGGCCTACCGCACCCACGAGGTCGAGTACGTCCTCGACCAGGCGGGCGTCGGCCTGCTGTTCGCCTCGCCGAGTCACAAGGGGTCCGACTACCGGGCGATGGTCGAGCAGGTGCGGGTCCGGTGCCCGCGGTTGAGGGAGACCGTCTTCATCGGCGACCCCGGCTGGGACGCGCTGATCGCCCGTGGGACACCGGTGCCGTATCCGGAGCTGTCCTGCGACGACCCGATCAACATCCAGTACACCTCGGGCACCACGGGCTTCCCCAAGGGAGCCACCCTCTCCCACCACAACATCCTCAACAACGGGTACTTCGTGGGGGAGTCGCTCGCCTACACCGAGCAGGACCGGATCTGCGTGCCCGTGCCGTTCTACCACTGCTTCGGCATGGTCATGGGCAACCTCGCGGCGACCTCGCACGGCGCCTGCGTCGTCGTCCCGGCCCCCTCCTTCGACCCGAGGGCCACCCTGGAGGCCGTCCGAAAGGAGCGCTGCACCTCCCTGTACGGCGTCCCGACCATGTTCATCGCGGAGCTGAACCTCCCCGACTTCGCCTCGTACGACCTCTCGTCCCTGCGCACCGGCATCATGGCGGGCTCGCCGTGCCCCGTGGAGGTGATGAAGCGGGTCGTCACCGAGATGCACATGGGGGAGGTCGCCATCTGCTACGGCATGACCGAGACCTCGCCCGTGTCCACCCAGACCCGGCGCGACGACGACGTGGAACACCGCACCGCCACCGTCGGCCGCGTCCTGCCGCACATCGAGGTGAAGGTCGTCGACCCGGTGACCGGTGTGACGCAACCACGCGGCACGGCAGGCGAGTTGTGCACGCGCGGCTACAGCGTGATGCTCGGCTACTGGAACGAGCCGGAGAAGACCGCCGAGGCCGTCGACGCCGGCCGGTGGATGCACACCGGCGACCTGGCGACCATGCGCGAGGACGGCTACGTCGAGATCGTGGGCCGGATCAAGGACATGATCATCCGGGGCGGCGAGAACATCTACCCGCGCGAGATCGAGGAGTTCCTGTACGGCCACCCGAAGATCGCCGACGTCCAGGTGGTGGGCGTGCCGCACGAGCGGTACGGCGAGGAGGTCCTGGCCTGCGTCGTCCCGCGCGAGGGCACCGAACCGCTCACCCTGGAGGAGCTGCGGACCTACTGCGAGGGGCGGTTGGCGCACTACAAGATCCCGAGCGCGCTGCGCGTCCTGGACTCCTTCCCGATGACGGTGTCGGGGAAGGTGCGGAAGATCGAGCTGCGGGAGCGGTACGCCCCCGGGTAGCCGCCGCGCGCCCCCGGGCCCCCGCGTACCGGGCGCCCCTCTCAGGCCCCCGCGCCCTGGGCGACCAGCTCCGTCGCCGCTCCGTTCACCGGCTGCGGGGTGCCCGTGAGGTCCAGCACGAACAGGCAGACGCCCAGGCCGTCGGCGCGGTCGCGGGCGTCGGCGGTGTACCCGGCGAGGGAGAAGTAGGCGCAGCCGGCGGACTCCGTCATGGCGGTCAGCCACAGGCACTCGACGTCCCGCGCGCAGGCCGGGCGGACCGACGGGTCCACCTGGGCCAGCACACCCCGCGCGGCCAGACCGATGCCGGACGGCTGGCGCTGGTCGGCGCGGCGGACGTCCCGGTAGCCCAGCCAGCGCAGATAGAGGGCGACGGCGGTGACCGCGTCGCGGGCCGTGCGGATGGTCAGGGGCCGGAAGACCGCCCGGGGCCCGGCGGGCGCTCCGGCGGGGCCGGGGGCGGAGCCGGGCCTCCGCGCCGCCGGGGTGCCGGCCACGGGCACCCGCAGCACGGTCCCGCAGGCGCAGCCCAGCTCCGGGTGGGGCCACTGGCCGGTGCGTCCGCAGCCTCCGCAGCGGACGCTGATCCAGTCCTCGTCCCAGGTGCGGTGGGTGACGGAGGTGGCGCCGGCGCGGCGGTTCAGGGGCGGGGCGACCGGTGTGCCGCACGCACAGGGATACGCCGGGGCGGCGTACGGGTGCTCCCGCCCGCAGTCCGGGCACCGCACCACGATGCTCTCGTCCATGCTCTTCACCCCACCACCGAGCGGCCTCGAAAACGCCTTCCCATCATCCTCCGGCCGGGGCCGCCGCGGCAGGCGAACACCCCGAGACGCCGCACCGGATCCCCGGCGCCCGCGCCCTTGACGCTCCCTGCCACCCCTCCTACTCTGATTCCAGATAGCAGAAAAAACTTTCCGCATCATGGAAATCAATCAAGATGCGGAAACGTCAACCGACGGGATGACGGAAGTGCTCACCGCGGGGCGCGACGGGAGTGACTCCGGCAGCTGAAGCAGGAGTACGCAATGGCTCGTATGACCGCTGCCCGCGCGGCAGTCGAGATCCTCAAGCGCGAGGGTGTCCGTGACGCGTTCGGTGTCCCCGGCGCGGCGATCAACCCCTTCTACGCGGCCCTGAAGGCCGCCGGAGGCATCCAGCACACCCTGGCCCGGCATGTCGAGGGCGCCTCGCACATGGCCGAGGGATACACCCGCGCCCGCCCCGGCAACATCGGCGTGTGCGTCGGCACGTCCGGACCCGCGGGCACGGACATGATCACCGGGCTCTACTCGGCCATCGGCGACTCCGTCCCGATCCTCTGCGTCACGGGCCAGGCACCCACGGCCGTGATCCACAAGGAGGACTTCCAGGCGGTCGACATCGCCTCCATCGCCAGGCCGGTCACCAAGATGGCCGTGACCGTGCTGGAGGCCGCGCAGGTCCCCGGGGTCTTCCAGCAGGCGTTCCACCTCATGCGCTCGGGGCGGCCGGGGCCGGTCCTCGTCGACCTCCCCGTCGACGTCCAGCTGACCGAGATCGAGTTCGATCCCGACACCTACGCGCCGCTCCCGGTCTACAAGCCGGCCGCCACCCGCGCCCAGATCGAGAAGGCGATCGGGCTGCTGAACGCCTCGCGGCGACCGCTGATCGTGGCGGGCGGCGGTGTCATCAACGCCGACGCCGCCGGACTGCTGGTGGAGTTCGCCGAGCTGACGGGTGTTCCGGTCGTGCCCACCCTGATGGGCTGGGGCGTCCTGCCCGACGACCACGAGCTGAACGCCGGCATGGTCGGTCTGCAGACCTCGCACCGCTACGGCAACGCGACCTTCCTGGAGTCCGACTTCGTCCTCGGCATCGGCAACCGCTGGGCCAACCGGCACACCGGGAAGCTGGACGTCTACACGGCCGGACGGACGTTCGTCCACGTCGACATCGAGCCCACCCAGATCGGCCGGATCTTCGCCCCCGACTACGGCATCGCCTCCGACGCCGGGGCCGCGCTGGACCTGTTCGTCACGGTGGCACGGGAGTTGCGGGAGGCCGGCCGGCTGCCGGACCGCTCCGCGTGGGCGGCGTCCGCGCAGGACCGCAGGGCCCGCCTGCAGCGCCGTACGCACTTCGACGACATCCCCATCAAGCCGCAGCGCGTCTACGAGGAGATGAACAGGGCCTTCGGTCCCGAGACCCGGTACGTCTCCACGATCGGGCTCTCCCAGATCGCCGGCGCCCAGATGCTGCACGTCTACCGCCCGCGGCACTGGATCAACTGCGGCCAGGCGGGACCGCTCGGCTGGACGGTCCCGGCCGCGCTGGGCGTCGCGAAGGCCGATCCGGAGGCGCCCGTCGTCGCCCTCTCCGGCGACTACGACTTCCAGTTCATGATCGAGGAGCTGGCGGTCGGGGCGCAGCACCGCATCCCGTACGTGCACGTGCTCGTCAACAACTCCTATCTGGGCCTCATCCGCCAGGCCCAGCGCGCCTTCGACATCGACTTCCAGGTCAACCTGGAGTTCGAGAACGTCAACTCGCCCGAGCTGGGCGTCTACGGCGTCGACCACGTCAAGGTCGCCGAGGGCCTCGGCTGCAAGGCGATCCGGGTGACCGACCCGGCCGACCTGGGCGCCGCCCTCGAACAGGCGAAGAAGCTCGCGGCGGAGTACCGGGTGCCGGTCGTCGTCGAGGCGATCCTGGAGCGCGTCACCAACATCTCGATGTCCACGACGAACGACATCGGCGACGTGGTGGAGTTCGAGGAGACGGCGACGGAGCCGGGCCACGCGCCCACGTCGATCAGGCCGCTGCGGGTCTGAGATTCCGCGGGGGCGTCGGGTGCGGCTCGTCCGGGGGGCGGGCCGCACACGTCCGGGGGAGTGGGACTGCGGACGGGGAGCGGGACGACGGACGGGGGGAGGCCCTGCGGAGGCACGGCCTCGCAGGACGCGAGTCGCTGTACCGTGCCGCCGCAGGGCCTCCCCCCGCCGCCCCCGGGTCTCCCCCGATCCCGGGCCCCCGTCTCCCCCGTCTCCCCCGATCCCCCGTGGTTCCCCCGTGCCTCCGCGTTCCCCCGTGGAGGCTTCCCCCGTCGAGGCCCGCCGCCCCCGTGCCGGCGGGCCTCATGTGTCGAGAATGTGCCCTGCATCACCGGTAGTTGAAGCCCCCACGCACGGGTTCAGAGGTTGATTTGAGGGTTCCGTAGACGGCCTACGCACGCTTGCGTAGGCAGGCGTCCTCCGGTGGTGGCCGGTGATCGGGTTGTTCGCGTCGGACCACCCAGGGCGGCAGCGGACGAGGACCGGACCGCGGGGTGCGGTCCGGTCCTGGTCGGGTCCCACCGGCCCGGAGCGGCGGTACGCGCCGGAACGCGGATGTTCTCGGGGGAGGGACGGACCGCGGCGGGGTGCGTCGGCGTCGGTTCCGCGTCCCTCACGTCGAGACGCGGGCCGGAGCCTTCGCCACCGCACTGGCGCGCACGCCGCCGCGGTCCGTGCCGTGCCCGCGGGCGTCCGGCCGGCACCCCTCATCCGGGGCGGTCGGAAACGGTCGCGGGCGGTGCGTCCGGTGGCTGATGGGTGATCATCAGGGACCGGACGCCGTCGGGAAATGCATGAAGTCGATCGCCGGAGGAGGCTGTTCCCGCAGTCCGGGAGCACCTCCCCGGCGTCGGCCAGACCCTCACCCGCCGTCAGGAGGCGTATCGGTGTCGAGACGCGCCGCCGACGCGGCCAGGGAAGTCGGCGTATCCGGAATGGTGGTTCCGGGTGCGCCGGAACGGTGGTTCCGGCCCGCGGCGGTGCCTGGGCGCGACAGGACAGATGTCGGCGCCGCCGCGGACCGGAAGTCGGGGAGTGTGCCTCAGACCCGGGCGCCGGAGAGGCGCTCCACGGCCCGCAGCAGGGCCGAGTGGTCGAGGCCGCCGTCGCCCTGGGCCCGCAGCGAGGCGACCAGCTGGGCCACCACGGCGCCGGCCGGCAGGGCGGCGCCGACGGTCCGGGCGGCGTCGGTGACGATGCCCATGTCCTTGTGGTGCAGGTCGATGCGGAACCCCGGCCTGAAGTCCCGGTTCAGGAAGTTGTCCTTCTTGCGGGTCAGCACGGTCGACCCCGCGAGCCCGCCGTTGAGGACGTCGAGCGCGGCCGCCAGGTCCACGCCCGACTTCTCCAGGAAGACCACGGCCTCGGCGCACGCCTGGATGTTCACGGCGACGATCAGCTGGTTGGCGGCCTTCACGGTCTGTCCGGCGCCGTGCGGACCGCACAGCACGATGGTCCGGCCGAGCGCCTCGAAGAGCGGCTCGGCCTCGGTGAAGTCGGCGCGTTCGCCGCCGACCATGATGGACAGCACGGCCTCGACCGCGCCCGCCTCACCGCCGGACACCGGGGCGTCCAGCACCCGGATGCCCTTCTCCTGCGCGGCCGCGGCCAGTTCGACGGAGGTCCGCGGGGTGATGGAGGACATGTCGATCAGCAGGGTGCCGGGCCGGGCGTTCTCCAGGATGCCGTCGGGGCCGTACGCGACGGCCTCGACCTGGGGGGAGGCGGGCACCATCGTGATGACGACGTCGGCGTCCCGCACGGCCTCGGCGACGGAGGCCGCCGCGGTCCCGCCGGCGGCGGCCAGCCGGTCGAGCTTGTCCTGCTCCAGGGTGTGGCCCGTGACGTCGTAACCCGCCTTGATCAGGTTCTCCGCCATGGGGGACCCCATGATGCCGAGACCTATCCACGCGACCTTGGGACGATTGCTCATGGTGAGGGTGCCTCTCTGACTGCTCTGCTGCGTCTACGGGGACGGGGCCGCCGGCCGCGCGGCGGGCCCGCGACGGCGGGGGCTCAGCGGGCCGCCCGGGCCTCGCGGGGGAGCCACTCGAAGGCCCCGGCGCTGGGCAGGTCGCCCGGCTTGTACTCCAGGCCGACCAGCCCCTCGTAACCGGCCTTGGCCAGCTGGTCGAGGAGGTCCTCCAGCGGGAGGCCGCCGGTGCCGGGGGTGCCCCGCCCGGGGTTGTCGGCGATCTGCACGTGACCGGTCCTGGCGGCGTGCTCGGCGATCACCCGCGGCAGGTCCTCGCCGTTCATGGACAGGTGGTAGAGGTCCATCAGGAAGCGCGCGTTGCCGAGCCCCGACGCCTCGTCGACCCGGTCGGCCACCTCGACGGCCGCCGGGGCCGACACCAGGGGATAGCGCGGCGACTCCACCCGGTTCAGGGCCTCGATCAGCAGGATCGCCCCGATCCGGTCGGCCGCGCGGGCCGCCGCCACCAGGTTGTCCAGGGCCAGCGCGTCCTGCTCGGCCGGGTCCACGCCGTCGACGCGGTTGCCGTACAGGGCGTTGAGCGCCGTGCAGCCCACCGACTCGGCGAAGGCCGCGGCGACCTCGATGTTGGCGCGGAAGCGTTCCGCCTCCTCGCCCGGGATCGACAGGGCGCCCCGGTCCGGACCCGGCAGCACGCCGGAGTAGAAGTTCAGCCCGGTGAGCCGCACGCCCGCGCCCTCCAACGCGCCTCGCAGCGCGTCGAGTTCGGACCGTGCGGGGGTGGGGGAGTCGACCCAGGGCCACCACAGCTCGACCGCGGTGAAGCCGGCCGCGGCGGCGGCCGCGGGGCGCTCCAGGAGCGGGAGTTCGGTGAAGAGGATCGACAGGTTGACGGTGTAGCGCTGCTCCGCGAATCCCATGGGCCTCGGGCGCCCCCTTCCGTGCTGATTTCCATATAGTGGAAGTTGGTTTCTGCTTAATGGAAGATTGCCGCCGGTCGTCGGGGCTTGTCAAGAGGGCTCGGTGGAAAACGGCGCCGCGCGTTAGGTTGGGCCCGTGCGATTGAGAGTGGAGTTCACGACCGAGCCCTTCGACCTGGACGAGGCCCCGGCGCACGCGCTCGTGGCCCGTGAGGTCGTCGAGGCGGCCGCCCTCGACGCGGTCGACGTCGGCCCGTTCGGCAACACCGCGGAAGGCGGTGCCGACGCGGTGCTCGGTGCCGTGGACGCCCTGCTGCGCCGGACCCTGGAGTCCGGCGCCACCCGGATCTCGCTGCAGATCAACGTGCTCGGGGAGGGCGGCGAGTGACCGGCGCCGGTGACGAACCCTTCGTCGCGGCCGTCAAGCCGCTGGTCGACGCCATGGGCGGGCTCCTGCTGCCGCCGGACGAGGCCGGCCCCGACGACGTCGTCCTGTCCTGGGAGGGCGCCGACGTCGTCGCCGTACGGCTGCCGCAGCTCGCCGAGTCCCTGGACCACATCCTCGCCGCGCTGGAGCGCCGGCAGGGCCGGCCGCTGGCCGACCTCGACCGCAGGGCCAAGCAGGAGGTCGTACGGATGCTGGAGGCGCGCGGCGCCTTCTCCGTGCGCCACGGCGTGGAGACCGTGGCGAGCGCGCTCGGCGTCAGCCGCTTCACCGTCTACAACTACCTGAACCGGGACAAGTAGGGGAAAGGGGGGCCGCGAGGGCCCCGGCGTCCCGAATTTTCAACAAACTGTTGACGTGATGTCGTGCGGGAGCGTTAGCTGATCGCATGACGCCGACATCCGTGCCCCCGGGCCTGGCCCGGTTCAACGCGCTGGAGGAGCCCGCCGCGCACGCCGTGCTCCACGAG
Source organism: Streptomyces sp. VNUA24 (assembly GCF_029167005.1). Lineage (NCBI taxonomy): Bacteria > Bacillati > Actinomycetota > Actinomycetes > Kitasatosporales > Streptomycetaceae > Streptomyces > Streptomyces sp. VNUA24. Next base: position 3,025,536 of record NZ_CP119143.1, on the reverse strand, counting down.
GCGTGCGCCTCCACGGCCTGGGTGAAGCGGCTGCTGGCCGCCCGGCCGTACGCCACCGCCGAGGACCTCTACGCCACCAACGACACCGCCATGGCCGCGCTGACCGCCGACGACCTCGCCGAGGCCATGGCCGGGCACCCGCCGATCGGCCGCCCCACGCCCGGCGACGCGACCTCCGCCCGGGAGCAGTCCGGGATGGCCTCGGCCGACGACGCGCTCAGGGCCGAGATGCTCGAACTGAACCTGGCGTACCAGGAGAGGTTCGGGCATGTCTTCCTGATCTGCGCGACCGGCCGCAGTGCCGAGCACATGCGCGACGCGGTCAAGGAGCGGATCGGCAACGCGCCGGAGCGGGAACGCGAGATCGTCCGCGTCGAGCTGGGGAAGATCAACCGTATCCGGCTCGCCCGCGTCGTCGAAGAGGACCGATCGTCATGAGTACGCGCACCACCGCCTCCGTGTCCACGCACATCCTGGACACCAGCGTGGGCCGCCCCGCCGAGGGGGTCGCCCTCAGGATCTCCGCCCGCTTGGGCCGGGGCGCCGCATGGCAGGAGCTCGGCGGCTCCGCGACCGACCAGGACGGGCGGTGCAAGGACCTGCCGGCGCCGCCGGAGGGGACCAGCCATGTACGGCTCGACTTCGAGGTCGAACCGTACTTCCTGAAGAAGCAAGCCGATGCGCAGCAGGACGCCCCCGCGAACCGGGACAGCGGTGCCGTGTTCTTCCCCGAGGTGGCCATCACCTTCGCCGTGACGCCCGGGGAGCACTACCACGTACCGCTGCTGCTCAACCCGTTCGGCTACTCCGTATACCGAGGGAGCTAGCGCATGCCCACCATCCTGGGACAGAACCAGTACGGCAAGGCCGAGAACCGGGTCGTCACGATCACGCGGGACGGTGCCACCCACCACATCAAGGACCTGAACGTGTCCGTGTCGCTCTCCGGCGACATGACCGAGGTCCATCTGTCGGGATCGAACGCGAACGTCCTGCCGACCGACACCACCAAGAACACGGTGTACGCCTTCGCCAAGGAGCACGGCATCGAGTCCGCCGAGCAGTTCGGCATCCACCTGGCCCGGCACTTCGTGACCTCCCAGCCGGCCATCCACCGGGCCCGCATACGTGTCGAGGAGTACGCCTGGGAGCGCATCGAGCACGGCGGCGAGGGCGCGCACTCCTTCGTCCGCAGGGGACAGGAGACCCGGCTCGCGCAGATCACCTACGACGGCTCGTCGTGGGAGGTCGTCTCCGGCCTCAAGGACCTCACCGTCATGAACTCGACCGACTCCGAGTTCTGGGGCTACGTCAAGGACGCCTACACGACCCTGCCCGAGGCGCACGACCGCATCCTCGCCACCGAGGTCTCCGGCCGCTGGCGCTTCAACTGGACCGACGACGCCCGGGAGATGCCCGACTGGGACACCTCGTACGAGCAGACGAAGCAGCACCTGCTCCGGGCCTTCGCCGAGACCTACTCGCTCTCGCTCCAGCAGACCCTGTACCAGATGGGCTCGCGGATCATCGAGCACCGCGACGAGATCGACGAGGTCCGCTTCTCGCTGCCCAACAAGCACCACTTCCTGGTGGACCTGAAGCCCTTCGGCCTCGAGAACGCCACCGAGGACGGCGCCGTGTACGTCGCCGCCGACCGGCCCTACGGCCTGATCGAGGCGACCGTCCTGCGGGACGGGCGCGAGGCGCGGATCCCCGCGGACCTGACCAACCTCTGAGGGGCCCACCATGACAGCACTTCAGCGCACCGTGATCGAGAACTGCTCGATCGCGACCGTGGACGCCGACGACACCGAGTACGCCGACGGTCATGTCGTCATCGCCGGCAACCGTATCGAGTCGCTCGGCGCGGGCCGGGCCCCCGAGGGCCTTCCGGACGTCGTACGGCGTATCGACGCCACCGGCCACCTGGTGACACCCGGCCTGGTCAACACCCACCACCACTACTACCAGTGGATCACCCGGGGCCTGGCCACCGACCACAACCTCTTCGACTGGCTCGTCGCGCTGTACCCGACCTGGGCGCGCATCGACGAGGAGATGGTCCACGCGGCGGCCCAGGGGTCGCTCGCGATGATGGCCCGCGGTGGCGTCACCACCGCGATGGACCACCACTACGTCTTCCCGAAGAACTCGGGCGACCTGTCCGGGGCGATCATCCGCGCCGCCCGCGAGACGGGCGTCCGCTTCACCCTCGCCCGCGGCTCCATGGACCGCAGCGAGAAGGACGGCGGACTGCCCCCGGACTTCGCCGTCGAGACCCTCGACGGCGCCCTGGCGGCGACCGAGGCCACCGTCAGGGAGCACCACGACTCCTCCTTCGACGCGATGACCCAGGTCGCCGTCGCCCCTTGCTCGCCGTTCTCCGTCTCCACCGAACTCCTGCGGGAGGGAGCCGAGTTGGCCCGCCGCCTCGGCGTACGGCTGCACACGCACGGCTCGGAGACCGTCGAGGAGGAGCAGTTCTGCAAGGAACTGTTCGGCATGGGCCCGACCGACTACTTCGAGTCCACCGGCTGGCTCGGCGAGGACGTGTGGATGGCGCACTGCGTCCACATGAACGACTCCGACATCGCCGCCTTCGCCCGGACGAGGACGGGTGTCGCCCACTGCCCCTCGTCCAACGCCCGTCTGGCCGCAGGCATCGCCCGCGTCCCGGACATGCTCGCGGCCGGCGTCCCGGTCGGCCTCGGCGTCGACGGCACGGCGTCCAACGAGTCCGGCGAACTCCACACCGAGCTGCGCAACGCGCTGCTCATCAACCGGCTCGGCGCGCACCGGGAAGCGGCGTTGAACGCCCGCCAGGCCCTGCGCCTCGGGACGTACGGCGGCGCCCAGGTCCTCGGCCGCGCCGCCGAGACCGGCTCGCTGGAGGCCGGCAAGCTCGCCGACCTGGTGCTGTGGAAGCTCGACACCCTCGCCCACGCCTCGATCGCCGACGCGGTCACCGCGCTTGTCCTCGGTGCGGCGGCCCCGGTCACGGCCTCGTTCGTGAACGGCCGTCAGATCGTCGAGGACGGCAGGCTGTTGCACGTCGACGAGGACGCCATCGCCCGCTCCACACGGGAACAGGCCCGGCGGCTGGCGCGGATCGCCGCCGGGGCGTGACCCGTCGAACTCCGGTCGAGGGGGACGGCCCTCGGCCGGAGCCGCGGACCCGCGCGGTCCGCGGCCGCGGTCTCCGGGGCGCGACGAACGTACGCCCCGGAGACCGCCCACCCGTCAGGCGAGCGCCGCGAGCCGGTCCCGGACCCGCGCCGCGACCGCGTACGTGTCCCCGGCCGGCTCGGTCGCGAGCGGGCCCGGGTTCCGTGCCCAGCGGTCCTCCAGGGCGAACCAGTCGATCTTCTTCGGTGCCCGGCCCTCCGCCAGCGCGGCCCGCAGCTCCTCGAAGTACGTCGCCCAGCGCAGCCGGTACAGCCCGCCGACCAGCCCCGCCCACTCCCGGTTGGCGTAGTCGCGCAGTCCCGCGTCCGCGCCCTCCCGCGTTCCCCACACGGTCAGCAACGACAGGGCGTCGTACGCCAGCTCCGTCCGCTCGCTGGAGCCCACGGCCCAGGAACGGGCATCGGCGACCCAACGCCCCAGCAGATGACGGGAGTCGGTGGCCACCAGCTCGTCCAGCAGATCCATGAGGGAGAGCCAGTCGCGGCTCGCCCCCGCCAGCCGCGCGGTGTCCTTGGTGTCGTAGGCGGCCTTGATCTGCGGCAGCATGACCCGGCTGCGGTTGGACAGCGCCTGACGGGCCACGTCGAGCAGGTCGCGGCGGTAGGCGGACGACTCCCTCAGCTCCGCCCGCACCTTCAGCATCTCACCGAGCGCGGGCTCGAAGTCGGCCGCGCCGTAACGGAGTTGCTTCGGTGACCAGCGGCCGGCCCGTACGGCGGTGAGTGCGGGCCGGGAGCCGAACAGGCCGTCGGCGCCCTCGCTCCACGAGTCGGCGCGGGTGGTGCCGTACGCGGTGCGGCGCAGGATGTCCCAGGCCGCCTCGGCGTGCGGGTCACGGGCCCCGTACCGGGCGTGCGCCCACTCGGCGAACCAGGTCTCCAGGTCCAGCTCGCCCTCCCGCCAGGCCAGTTCGGAGAAGAGGGCGAAGGCGGCCGGGTTGTTGTCCGCCGCCTCCGGCATCAGGGCGATCCCGTGCAGGGTGCTGCCGTCCTTGGTGCGCCACTTCTCGTAGAGCGCGGCCCAGTCGGGGGTGTTCGCGCCGAGCGCGGTGTGGCCGCCGAAGTTCCAGATCGACCCGAAGGCGTACGGAGTGCCGCCCCAGTCGGCCTCCCGGTCGGTGACCGTGGGGAAGCGGTCGGAGAGCCCGTCGACGACGAGCATGTGCTGCTTGTCGACGGCGTCGACGATCGCGCGCGGCGGGTTGTGCTGCCAGCCGAGCATCACCCAGGTGGCTCCGGGATGCGCCCGCTGGAGCGCCCGCTCGACACCCTGGGCGGCGTCGGCGACGGGCACGTCCCCCGGGTCGCCCCCCTCGTGCAGCAGATCCATCTTGTACAGGGCGGACGGGCCGAACATCTCGTCCTGCGTCCGGTAGAAGGCCGCCGCCACCCGCGCGAACTCGTCGGTGCGCGGGTCCAGCCAGTCGGGGCGCGCGAAGCCCATCCACTGGCCCTGCGGCACGGTCCGCGCCCCCGGCACCCGCTCGGCGAACCCGGCCGGGACCGTCCCGAAGTAGCCAGGGAACACCGGGAGCATGCCCAGCTCGCGCACCCGGTCGGCGATCCGGCGGCCGAGGCCGGCCCGCGCGTCGAGGAGCTGCCGGGAGACGGGGGAGGGGAAGCCGGACAGGTTCTGCAGCAGCCACCACGGCTGATGGGCCGGGCCCGGCACCCACGCCCGCAGCTCCTCCTCCGTGTACCCGAACTCCTGGAACACCCGGTGGTACAGCGCGTCCGCGCCCGCGTAGACCAGGACCTCGTTGTAGCCGTGCAGCGCCAGCACGTCCAGCTCGCGCTCCCAGTACGTCCAGTCGAGGTAGGCGCCCGTGTAGCCGTCGTTGGTGTCGTTGAGCGCGAAGCGGTGGGTGACGTTGGCCCGGCGGCCGACCGTCCCGTCGAGGCCGGGCAGCTCGCGCGGCAGGAGGTCCGTCTGCTCGCCCGCCCAGTTGATCTCGGCGTACGCGATGTGCCGCAGGTACCAGTTGAGACCGGTGAGCTGGGTGGCCGGGGTGTCACCGGCCACCGTGATGCGCCCGGTGCTCCCCGACACGCGGAAGGTGTCGTGCTCCCTCCCCTCCGTGAAGGTGATCTGCCGCCAGTGGTCCGGCAGCAGCCGCCGGGCCGCCGCCGAGGCCGTGCGCAGTGCCCGGTCGGCACGGGGTGTGTCGTCCGAGGGGAACGCGCGGGCCGGGGCACAGGCCACCGCGGGACCGGCGGCGAGGGCGGCGAGCAGGGCACGACGGGCGAGCGGCATGGTGTCTCCGGGGTGCGGTGGGGGTACGCCGTGGCAGGAATACCCGCCGAAACCGCACTTGTGCGCAGACATGCGGCCACACGGGGGAGAACCCGGCATGAACGACTCCTTCCGTACCGGCGGGACCGCCCGCCCGCGGGCCCCGACGGGACCGCCGATGGCGACCGGGCGGCGGGACGACCTGACGGCCGGGTGACCTGCCGGCGGGACGACCTGACGACCGGGTGACCGGAAGACCGGAAGACCGGGAGGGCCGGGTGACCGGACGACCGGAATGGCCGGGTGGACGGGGGGACGGCCGGTGGCTGACGGGCCGTCCGGCCCGTTCGGCCGCCCGTGGCGCGGAGCCCCGGCGTCGGCGGTGGCGACGGCCCCGTCTCCGGACGCCCCGAACGGGTTGTGCCGCTCGTGCCGGGCCGAGGCGCGCGGACCCGTCGGCGGCGGGCGTACGGTCACAGACCGAACAGCGTGGGGTCCTTCGCCAGCGTCCGGAAGTACTCCCCGGGGTCCGCCACCAGTTTGCGGAGCTTGAGGTCCATCAGGCCGCCCACGCCGGTGATCTCGGCCGCGACGGTGCCGTCCGTCCGGCGGACCGTCTGCTCGATGCGGAACGTTCTGCCCTCGCCCCAGACGAAGACGCACGTCACCTCGACCTCGTCGCCGGCCAGCAGTTCACGCCGGTAGCTGATCGTCGTCTCCAGCGCCACCGGCCCCACACCCCGCGCCATCAGGTCCGCCTGGCGGATCCCGGCGGCCTGCAGCAGCGACCAGCGCGCGTGCTCGCCGTACTGCAGATACACGCTCTGGTTCAGGTGCCCCTGCACATCGGTCTCGTACCCCCGCACGGTCACCGGAACGGAAAACGGCTCGGCCATGACTTCCCCTGCCTGACGCTGAGGCGAACACAACGCCCACCACCTTACTGAGCGCTTGCTCAGGGAGCGTGCGGGGCCCGCCTCTACGCGCGCCTCGGCGAGGCCAGCAGATACCGCTCCCTGGTGCGCGGATCGGTGTGCTCGCTCACCTGCCAGCCCGCACCCTCCAGCGTCGCCGCGCAGGCCGCCAGCGCCGCCGGGTCGGGCTCCCGCACGGCGACGGCCTCCGGCTGCGGAGTGGCCCGCACGCGGTAACCCCCGCGCGCCGGCGCCGGGTCCGCGTCCGCCGGCCGGTGACCCGCGGCCTCCAGGGCCAGCGCGGCGGCCCGCACCAGATGGGTGCGCTCCCAGCCGCAGGGGCGGTCCGTGACGCCGCCCGGATTGGTCATCCGGCGCAGCTCCAGGAGTCCCTGCCAGGCGCTGTGCACCTCCCGGTCGCGGGCCGGGCCACCGGCGGCGGCCTCCTCGCCGCCGACCCGGGCGGCGAAGACACCGGCCCCGGCGGGCGCGGTGCCGGTGTCCTTCGGCGCCGCCTCCGGGGCGCCGGCCGGTGCCGTCTCCCGTACGCGGTGCCCGGCCGGCGTCAGGAAGTGGCCGTGCGGCGGCCGCGGATGCCGGAAGGCCAGCCCTCGTTTCACCAGCGCGGCCAGCTGTGCCTCCGTGCCCGTCAGCCGTCCGGTCACCGGCTCGGCCGCGTCGATGATCCGCCGCTGGGCGGCGGTCGGCGGTCGTGTCACGGCACCCTCCCTCACCCGAACCCGCTGAGCACCCCACTCGGAAGGCTACGAGGCGGGTCTGACATTCCACCCCGCGACGACCGGACGCCCGTGCTCCGTGCCGAGGCGGCAGACCGTGCCCGTGGCCAGCTGGAACAGCGCGCCGCCGGAGGCCGGCAGGCCGAGATAGCGGGCCGTGAGAACGCGCAGGAAGTGCCCGTGCGCCACGAGCACCACGCTCCCCTCGGTGTTCCCCAGCGCCGCGTGGGCCTTCTCCAGCATCCGGTCCGCGCGCGCCCCGACCTCCTGCGGGCTCTCCCCGGGGTGCTCCGGCGGACCGGGCGCGACCCCGTCCGTGAACAGGAACCAGTCCGGCCGCGTGCGATGGATCTCGACGGTCGTGACGCCCTCGTACCCGCCGTAGTCCCACTCGACGAGATCCGCGTCGACGCGCGCCCCGGTGAGCCCGGCCAGCTCCGCGGTCTCCCGGGCGCGCTTCAGCGGGCTCACGAAGACGGCGCCGACGCGATCGGAGCCGAGCAGCGGGGCGAGGCCGCTCGCCTGCTCGCGGCCGCGGTCCGTCAGCGGGATGTCGGTCCAGCTCGTGTGCTGCCCGGACGCCGACCACTCGGTCTCGCCGTGCCGCACCAGAAGAAGATCACCCATGTCCCCAGGCTACGATCCCGCCCCGCCGATGCCCGCCGTGCCGCCGCCCAGGGCGCGCGCCCACCGCTCCAGCTCCCTGAACTCCTCCTCCCCGAGCCCTCGGCGCGGATCGATCCGCAGCAGCAGGGCCGGGGTGCCGTGGTGCTCGGCCACGTGCCGGACGTCGAGGTCGGTGATCATGTCGTCGACCCAGACGAACGGCCGCCCCGCCGCCCACGCCAGGACCTCCCGGGTCTTCCAGTAGAGCCCGTCCGCGTCCGGGGCGAAGAGGTTGCCGAACTCGATGACCGGCAGATCGCGGGGCAGCCCGATCACCGGCCCGATCATCTCGTTGGCCTCGTGCATCCAGGTCGTGGCCCACGCCAACTCGTAGGGCAGCGCGAGCAGTCGCTCCCCGTGCGCCGGGTTCAGCCGGACCCGGAGGCCCCGGCGCAGCCGCCGGGACCCCGGTTTCTGCCGCGCGGACCAGACCGAGGGATGCAGCCGGCGGGTCACGTAGCCGCGTGGGCGCCACCACCGGGCGCCGAAAGGGTTGAGGGGACCGTCGACGTCGAGGAGGAGCAGGGGCCGGTCAGTCATGGGGGAGGTCTACCCATGCCGGGGCGGTCCCCGCACGTCCCGGCGACGGTGACGTCGACGGCCGTGCCGCCGACCGCTGTCGCGCTACTGTCGCGGGCATGACCGCACACGATGCCTTCGGCGCCACCCGGGACGCCTACGACGCCGTCGCCCCCACCTATGCGCGGATGTTCGCCGACTCGTTGCGGGACAGCCCCCTGGACCGCGCGATCCTGGGCGCCTTCGCCGAGGTCGCGCGGGCGAGCGGGGACGGCAGGGTCGCGGACCTGGGGTGCGGGCCCGGCCATGTCACCGCCCATCTCGCCGGGCTGGGGCTGGACGCGTTCGGTGTCGACGCCTCGCCCGCGATGATCGAACTGGCCCGGGAGGCCCACCCCGGCCTGCGGTTCGAGGTCGGCTCGATGGCCGCGCTGGACCTCGCGGACGGTGTGCTCGGCGGCGTCCTGTCGCGGTGGTCCGTCATCCACACCCCACCTTCCGAAGTCCCGCTCCTGCTGGCGGAGTTCCACCGCGTGCTGGCGCCCGGGGGACATCTGCTCATCGGCTTCTCGGCGAGCGAGGGCCCGTCCCGCCCCACGCAGGTCTTCGACCACACGGTCGCGCCCGCCCATCGCTGGTGGCCCGATCACCTCGCCGCGCTGCTGCGCGCGTGCGGGCTGGCCGAGGTGGCCCGGATGGTGTGCGAGCCGCAGCCCACCGACCGCAGACAGTTCAAGGGGATCCAGCTTCTGGCCCGCAAGACCGAGGAGTGACGTGGGTCTCCGGGGCCGGCATCCCCGGCACGGCGGACGCGTGCGGCCGGGGCGGCTACCGACCGGGGTTGCTACTGCCGGTACCCGCTCAGGAACCGGCCGATCCGGCTGATCGCCGCGTCCAGGTCGTCCGCGTGGGGGAGGGTGAGGATGCGGAAGTGGTCGGGGGCGGGCCAGTTGAAGCCGGTGCCCTGGACGACCTGGATCTTCTCACGCAGGAGCAGGTCCAGGACGAACCTCTCGTCGTCGTGGATCTTGTGGACCTTGGGGTCGAGCCGGGGGAAGGCGTAGAGGGCGCCCTTGGGCTTCACACAGGAGACGCCGGGGATCTCGTTGAGCTTCTCCCAGGCCACGTCGCGCTGTTCGTACAGGCGGCCGCCCGGCGTCGTCAGCTCGGTGATGGACTGGCGGCCGCCGAGCGCGGCCTGGATGGCGTACTGGGCGGGCGCGTTGGCGCACAGCCGCATGGAGGCCAGCATCGTCAGCCCCTCCAGATAGTTGCGGGCGTGCTGCCGGGGGCCGGTGACGACCAGCCACCCGGAGCGGAAGCCCGCGACGCGGTAGGTCTTCGACAGGCCGCAGAAGGTGAGCACGACCAGGTCGGGGGCGAGCGCGGCGGCCGAGTGGTGCACGGCGTCGTCGTACAGGATCTGGTCGTAGATCTCGTCGGCGAAGACCATCAGGCCGTGGCGGCGGGCGAGGTCGAGGATGCCCTCGATGATCTCCTTCGGGTAGACCGCGCCGGTGGGGTTGTTGGGGTTGATGATGACGACGGCCCTGGTGCGGTCGGTGATCTTCGACGCCATGTCGTCCAGGTCCGGGTACCAGTCGGCCTGTTCGTCGCAGAGGTAGTGCACCGCCTTGCCGCCGGCGAGGGTGGTGACCGCCGTCCACAGGGGGAAGTCGGGGGCCGGGATCAGGATCTCGTCGCCGTCCTCGATCAGCGCCTGTACGGCCATGGAGACCAGCTCGGAGACGCCGTTGCCGAGGAAGACGTCGTCCACGTCGACGTCCAGGCCCCGGTCCTGGTAGCGCTGGGCCACCGCGCGGCGGGCCGAGAGGATGCCGCGCGAGTCCGTGTAGCCGTGGGCCCTCGGCAGCATCCGGATCATGTCCTGGAGGATCTCCTCCGGTGCCTCGAAGCCGAAGAGCGCGGGGTTGCCGGTGTTGAGGCGCAGGACGCTGTGGCCCGCCTCCTCCAGTGCGTTCGCCTGCTCGATCACGGGTCCGCGGATCTCGTAACAGACCTCGCTGAGCTTGCTCGACTGCCGGAACTCCATGCGCTCTCGCCCTCCGGTTCGTGATGTCGCCTGGTTCGCTTGGTTTTACCAAGTAGACGCTTGGAAAGTCCAACGACTTGTCTAGACTGCGTCCCATGTCACCTCGCCGAAGCTACGACCAGTACTGTTCCGCCGCTCGGGCACTCGACCTCGTCGGTGACCGCTGGACCCTGCTGATCGTGCGGGAACTGCTCGCCGGGCCGCGTCGCTACACGGACCTGCACGCGGACCTGCCGGGCGTCAGCACGGACGTCCTCGCTTCGCGGCTGAAGGACATGGAGCGGGACGGGGTGTCGACGCGGCGGCGGCTGCCGCCGCCGGGGGCCGCGTACGTGTATGAACTCACCGACCGGGGGCGGGCGTTGCTGCCGGTGCTGCAGGCGCTCGGGGAGTGGGGGGAGGGCGCGCTCGGGGAGCGGCGGCCCACCGACGCCGTACGGGCCCACTGGTTCGCGCTGCCGCTGCTGCGAGCGCTGGGGGGAGCGACCGCCGGGGTCGTCGAAGTCCGGCTGGAGGAAGGGGAGTTCCATGTGCGGGTGGGCGCCGGGGAGGGGCCGGTGTACGGGGAGGGGGCCGCGCCGGGGGAGGCGGACGTACGGCTGACCCTCGACACGGACACCTGCGGTGCGCTGGGCCGGGGGGAGCTGGGGTTGCGGGAGGCGGTGCGGCGAGGGCTGGTCGAGGTGATGGGGGAGGGGGCGCTGGCCAAGGAGCTGCGGGACGCGTGAGGTCCGTCGTCGGCCGCGGCTCCGGTGGGGGCTGGTCGCGCAGTTCCCCGCGCCCCTGAAAGCAGGGGCTGCGCCCACTGCTTTTCAGGCCCGCAGGGCCGTTGGCTTTCAGGCCCGCAGGGCCTGGGCTTTTAGGGGCGCGGGGAACTGCGCGACCAGCCCCCACCGGGGCGCGGACGGAATCGAAAGGGTCCCGGGCTCGGCGCCCTACAAGCACGGGGCCCGCCGACCCGGAAGGGTTCGGCGGGCCCAGAGGGTGACCGTCAGGCGCCCGGCGGCGGTACCCGGGCCGGGCGGCCCGAGCCCCGGGTCAGCGTGTAGCCGCCGATGCCCGCCAGCGCCGCCAGCGCCGCGCCCAGCGCCGTCCACACCCAGCGGTCGCTCCACCAGCCGGAGGCCCACCCGTCGTCGGGTTCGAGCGAGGAGAGGACGGCCTCGGCCGAGGAGTCGTCCTCGGCCTCGTCCCGGGCCGAGGTGACGGCGATGCCGGGCACCAGCGGCTGGGCCAGCGAGCCGTCGACGGCCGCGGCACCGCCCATGTCCTTCGACTCGACGCCGACCTCGGCACCGACGGGCAGCCCCAGGTCGGCCGTGGCCAGCCGGATCGTGGTGAGACGGAGGTAGTACGTGCCCGGCAGCGGATCGTCGGCCCACGGCTCCGACCAGGCGCGCACCGTGCGCAGGGTGCAGGACAGCTCGACGGAGGCCGCCCCCGCCCCGGCGGTCCGGGTCTGCGCCCCGTACTGGCACGCCTGGCGGCGCCGCAGTCCGTCGTACACGTCGATCTGCCAGGTGGAGGAGGACTCGGCGCCCTCGGGCAGCTTCACGGTCGCCCGCACGGTGGGCCGTTGCCCCGCGTCGGCCGGGAACGACCAGTAGAGGTAGTCACCGGTCGAGGCGTTCGCCGTCGCGGTCTCCCCCTGCTCGAACTCCGTGGCCGTACGGAAGGAGGTGCCGGCCTCCGTGGGCGCGTCACCGTCCTTCGCGGGGCTCGCGGAGGGGGTGGAGTCGGCGACCGCCGGGGACACGGCCAGGCCGAGCATCAGCAGGGCCGCACCCAGCACACGTGTGATCCGCATCAGTTGGTCCTCCAGACCGCGACCCGCCAGCGTGACAGCCAGCCCCACAGCACACCCGCCAGGAACCCGACGAGCACCAGCACACCCAGCAGCCACCAGCCGCGGCCCAGGCCGAAGGAGGCCACGTCGGCTGCCTGGTCGGGACCCTCCACGACGTCGACGGTGATCTCGAGCGGCAGACCGGGGGTGGTCTTCACCCCGCTCGCCGGCGCGTAGGAGTGGGTCACCTGGAGGCACACGGTCTCGGCGGCGCCCTCGTCCGCGGAGTCGTCCGCGTCGTCCTCGGCCTCCGCCTTCGGGTAGCGCAGACCCGTCGAGATCATGTCGGTACGGCCGTTGCCGGCCGCCTCGCCGCGGACGATCTCGCGGTTCCCGGCGGTCACCGCGCGCAGCAGCACCCCGTAGTCCGGGTTGACGTCCCGGTCGGCGGCGACGCTCACCGAGGCACGCAGCTCCTGACCGGGCTTCACGTCCACGCGGTACCAGCGCTGCCGGGCGAACTCCTCGCGGTCGGTGTACAGACCCGAGGTGAGCTTCGGCGCGTTCGCGCACGCCTCGGCACCCTCGACGGCCTTCGGCACGACCACCGGGTCGGCGGCCCGGTCGACCAACTGGTTGACACGGTCGGTGAGTTCGTCACGGTGCTCGATCGAGGTGTACGTGCCGCCGGTCGCCTCCGCGATACAGCTGAGCTGGACGCGCAGCTTGGCGTTCGGGACCAGGCCGAGCGTGTCGATGGTCAGGCCGATGCCCTTCGCCGCGATCTCGCGGGCCACCTCGCACGGGTCCAGCGGGGCGCAGGTGTCCTCACCGTCGCTGATCAGCACGATCCGCTTGGTGCCCTCGCCGCCCTCCAGGTCGTCGGCCGCCTTCAGCAGCGCCGGGCCGATCGGGGTCCAGCCGGTCGGGGCGAGCGTCGCCACCGCCGTCTTCGCCTCCGTACGGTCCAGCGGCCCCACCGGGTACAGCTGCGCGGTGTCCTTGCAGCCCGTCCTGCGGTCGTCGCCCGGGTAGTCGGCGCCCAGGGTGCGGATGCCGAGCTGCACCTCCTTCGGCGTGGCGTCCAGCACCTCGTTGAACGCCTGCTTCGCCGCGGACATGCGGGACTGGCCGTCGATGTCCTTGGCCCGCATCGAACCGCTGACGTCCAGCAGGAGGTTGACCTTGGGCGCGGTGGCCGAAATCTCGTCGGCGACGGCCGTGGTCGGGACCGCGATCCCGGCCGTCAGGACGGCGAGCAGGACGAACACCCCTGCCGCCAGCCGTTGTCTTGTGATCATCGGCGGATCCTATTGATCCGGAGGGTCACGCTTCAAAACGAGACCGCCTGTTGACGATCCGTTCACCGGGCGCACGGCGGGCGGGCGCGGCCCCTGCGGACCTTGTCGGTCACCGCAGGCGGAACTCGCCGGTCACCGCAGGCGGAACTCGCCGGTCACCGCAGGCGGAACTCGCCGGTCACCGCAGCGGACTCGCCACCTCCGCCCAGATGTCACCGGGCCGCTCCGGCGAAAGACGCATCAGCGTCAACGCCTTCGTCGGTACCGGCCCCTCCAGCAACGTACCCAGATCGGGTGTGTGCGGCAGATCCCGCAGGGCGGCGGACAGCGCCTCGCGCAGCACCGGTGTCGAACCGGCCGTGGCCCCCAGCGTGCCCGTGATCAGGGCGCCGAACAGCTTGCGCCGCAGGACGGTCTCGTCGTCCGTGATGATGCGGCCGGACATCGCCGGGGCGGGGACGCCGTGCCGGGCCAGGCGCGCGGGGCTGACCCGGATGTCCGCGAGGTCCCGGTAGACGAGCCGGCGGGGGGCACCCGAGGGGGACAGGACCACCAGGAGGTTCTGGCCGTGCGCCTCCAGGGCCACGCCGAGGTCGAGCAGCCGGAGACAGACGGTGAGGGCGAGCCGGGCGAAGTCCGCCAGCCAGGACGGCGACCGGGGCAGCTCGGTCGCCGCGAGCGCGGCCACCGGCAGGACCCGTTCGCCCGTCGCTGTGTCCGCGTACGTCTCCGGCGACTCGCGCAGCACCGCCGCGAGATCGGGCGAACCGGCGGTGACCGCGCCGAGGGTGCGCGTGACGTGCAGCAGCCCCTCGGTGCGGGCGGCGACCTCCGTCATGAAGTCGGACACGATCGCCGACGTCTCGATCGAGTAGACCGAGATGTCCCGGACGGACGAGGTCAGCCGGGCGCTCAGCGCGGTCTTGACGTGCGGGCCGCCGTCCGCGAGGGCCAGGGTGCGCAGGGACATCAGTGGGTGCGCCTCGATCACCTCCCCCGGCGGGCACTTGAGGACATGAGCCGCCTGCCACGGATGCACCGGCACCAGCACGCGTCCGCCGTCCCGGAACTCGGCCGGCCACTCCCCGACGACCAGCGCGTCCTCCACCGGCGCCAGGCCCAGCCGTACGACCTGCCGGTGCTCCGGCCCGTAGGCGAGCTGGTCGCCCGCGGAAAAACCTGGCCGGGAACGGCAGTTGGGGTGGAAGGGGTGGCCGTCGACGATCAGCTGCTCCCACTGCCAGCTGGTGGCCGGTGCGGCGGCGGCCTCCGCGGCACCGGCCCGGGACAGCGCCAGCGAGGCCGCACTGTGGTCGAGCTCGACGGCGAAGGCCGCGCCGTGCGGCACCGCGAGGGCGGCCATCAGCCGGGCCGGACGGTCGTAGGGCCGCTCGTCGCACCACACCTCCTCGGTGTGGGCGGTGGTGTCGTACGGGTCCACGGCCGGGCCGTGCAGCCGGCGGCCGTCGGCGAGGCGGAGCGTGACGCCGTCGGACCCGGCCGTGTCCCGGCGCACCACCCACGGCAGCGGCTCATGGACGAGGCCGCGCCACAGCCGGGACAGCACGGCCGCTCGGGCGCCGGGCAGGGCGGTGGTGTACGGCAGCACCAGATCGGGGCGCACGGCCCCCAGTTCGGCGCCCAGCGCCGCCTCGGTGTCGGACAACGGGTGACGGTCCACGGAACGGGCTCCTCGGTTGAGGGACGGGCACGGAACCCGCATCGGCATCGACATCGGCGTACGACCCCTGCCCGCCCGCCACCGCCGCGACGCCCCACGGTGGCACGGCGGGAGCCCCGCACGGCCGCTTCTCGACGCCGACGCGCACGGTCCGCCCCGGGCCGGGACGGACGGGGGCGCTTCCCGCCGGAACCGCCCCGGACGGCTTCGCGACCCGGCGCGACGGGCAGACATACTGATCACGAGTGCACCGTAAGGAACGGAATGGACCCCGTGGACACCGACCCGCCTCGTGACATCCCCGGCCCGCCCGGCGCCGCCCCCGATCCCGCGGCCCCCGACCTGGCCCGCGCCGCCGACGCCCACGCCGCGGCCCCGCTGCTCAACTGTCTGCTGCGGGAGGCGGCCGAGCCGGTCGGGGAGTCGGACGGGGGCGTGGTGCACCGGCTCCGGGCCGGAGGGCGGCTGCTGCGGGTGCGGGGCACCCGGCGTCCCGCGCACCCCGAGGTGCGTGCGGCGGGGGCCTGGCAGCCGCTCGGCCACACCGACCTCGTCAAGCTGGCCGCCGAGGAGCTGCGCGCCCTCACCGGCCTGTCCGACTCCGAGCTGCCCGCCGAGATGCTCGACAGCCGCGAGGCCGTGGCCGCCCTGCTCGCCGCCCGGGCCCGCACACCGGCGCCCGAGGACCTCTACCGGCGCTCCGAGCAGTCCCTGATCACCGGGCACCCCTTCCACCCCGCCCCGAAGGCCCGCGGCGGCGGTCCGGTCGCCGGCTGGCTGCCGTACGCGCCGGAGGCGTACGCCGCCTTCCCGCTGGTCCTGCTCGGGGTCCGTGAGGACGTGGTGGTCGAGGAGGGCGACACCAGCGCCCTCGACCGGCTCGGCGCGGCCCCGCCCGGCTACCGCCTCCTGCCCGCCCACCCCTGGCAACTCGACCTGGTGGGGGAGGAGTTGGCCGAGGCGTTCGCGGACGGCCGGCTCGTACGGCTGGGGAGGACGGACGCCGAGGTGTGGCCGACGGCCGCGATCCGCACGGTGTACGTCCCCGGAACACCCGCCCCCGGAACACCCGCCCCCGAAGGACCCGCCCCCGGACCGGCCCCCGGGACCCCGGACCTCTTCCTCAAGTTCAGCCTGGACGTGCGGATCACCAACGACATCCGCCGTCTGTGGCGCCATGACCTGCTCAGACTGCGCCGGACGGACCGGGCGGCCGCCCGTGCCTTCGCGGACGGACCCGGCGCCTGGCTGAGCGACCGCGGCCACCGCACCGCCGACTTCGCCTTCGAGGAGCTGGCGGTCCTGGTCAGGGACGGCCTGCACGACCGTGTGCCGCCCGGCACGACCCCCCTCCTCGCCGCCGCCCTCACCGAGGACACCGACGTCTTCCCGGACAACCCTCTCGCCCGAGCCGCGGACCCCGACGCCTGGTGGGAGGCGTATCTGCGCGCGGTGATCCCTCCGGCCCTGGCCGCCTTCCACGGCCACGGTGTCGTCGTGGAGGCCCATCTGCAGAACACCCTCATCGCCTGCGACGCCTCGGGAACGCCCGTCCGGGCCCTCTACCGGGACGCCGAGGGCGTGAAGCTCCTCCCGGAGGTGACGCGCGAGGCGGGCTGGGAACGCCTGGTCTACTGCCTGTTCGTCAACAACCTCCTGGAGATCGCGGCGGCCCTGACCGAACACCACCCCGGCACCGACCCCTGGCCGGCCGTACGACGGCAGCTGGCCCACCACGGCGACGTACCGGAGGCCGCCGGCCTCCTCGACTCGCCCACCCTGCCCGGCAAGACGAACCTGCTGCTCAGATGGACGGGGGCGGACGGCGCGGACGCACGCTACCTGCCGCTGCCCAACCCGTTCGGGCGCCCACCGGGCCGAGGCGGGCCACGGCCCGCCTGAGCCGTTCAGGACGGTGGAGTTCAGCGGCCGATGTCGTCCAGTTCGGTCAAGTCCTCCTGCGAGAGGGAGAGTCCGGCGCCGGCGATGTTCTGGCGCAGGTGGGCCGTCGACGAGGTGCCGGGGATGAGCAGGATGTTGGGTGATCGTCGCAGCAGCCAGGCCAGTGCGACGGACATCGGTGTCGCGCCCAGGCGGGCGGCGACCGTCGAGAGCGCCGAGGACTGCAGCGGGGTGAAGCCTCCGAGAGGGAAGAAGGGCACGTAGGCGACGCCGTCGGTGGCGAGCCGGTCGATGAGCTTGTCGTCGTGGCGGTGGGCGAGGTTGTACAGGTTCTGCACGCACACGATCGGCGCGATGCTCTGTGCCTCGGTGACCTGCTCCTCGGTGGCGTTGCTGACGCCGAGGTGGCGGATCAGGCCCTGCTGCTGGAGTTCGACGAGTGTCCCGAACGCCTCGGCGAGCGAACCGGGCTGGGGGCCTTCGGCGTTTCCGAGTCGGAGGTTGACCAGGTCGAGTGCGTCGAGCCGGAGAGAGGTGAGGTTGTCGTGGACCTGGCGGCGCAGATCTTCGGGTCGTCGGGCCACCGGCCAGCCGCCCTGTTCGTCGCGTGTCGCGCCCACCTTGGTCACGATGTGCAGCGACTCGGGGTAGGGGTGCAGTGCTTCACGTATCAACTCGTTGGTGACGCGCGGTCCGTAGGCGTCGCTGGTGTCGATGTGGGTGATCCCGGCGTCGACCGCTTCCCTCAGAACGGTCAGGGCGCCCTCGCGATCGGCGGGCGGCCCCATGACCCACGGGCCGGCCAGTTGCATGGCGCCGTAGCCGAACCGGGTGACGGTCAGGTCACCCAGGGTCCAGGTGCCGCCCGGAAGGGAGAGGAAGGGGCTGCTCATCGTGGTGCCTTTCGTCGTGCACTCGGGGGTGGCGTCTGCTGCCTGCCTGCATCAGCATTGGAGAGAAACTTCCTGTCGGGAAGTAGGCACTTGAAAGTGCGTAACCCACCCATCGGAGAGAGCGCGATCAGTGACGACGATGAAGCCGGCCCAGAAGCGGGCCCAGGCCAAGGCCGAGTACGACGCGTTCCTGGCCGAGTGCCCCAGTCGGCAGCTACTCGACCGAATCTCGGACAAGTGGGTCGTCCTGATCCTGTGTGCGCTGGGCGGCGAGAACAGCCCTGGTCGGCCCGGCGCAGCACACACGGACGCCCCGAAGGCGCTGCGTTACTCCGAGATCGCCCGGCTTCTGGCCGGCGTCAGCCAGAAGATGCTGACCCAGACGCTCCGCTCACTGGAACACGACGGCCTGCTCACCCGTACCGTGACGCCGACGGTCCCCGTCACCGTCACCTACGAGCTGACCGACCTCGGCTGCTCGCTCCACCACATGACGCGCGGGCTCAGAGACTGGGCGCAGACGCACATGGCCGAGGTCCTCGCGAACCGTGAGAACTACGACTCTCGCAGCTGAAGGGGTTGACGGGGCGGCCGCCGCGCTTCGGTGCCGACGCGGTGCTCGTGCGTGCCCGGTGCGGCTGCCCCTCACGCGGTCAGATGTCGTTGCCAAGGGTGCCGTTCAGCCAGGCGGCGGCCAGTTCTGCCCGGGAGCGGGCACTGGTGTGCTGGAACAGCCGTGTCAATCGCTGTTCCACGGTCTTGGTGCTGCAGTCGAGTTCCGCCGCGATCTGCCGGTTGGTCGCGCCGTTGCTCACCATGCGTACCAGGGTGATGTCGGGTTCGGTGAGCTTCTGCCGGGCTTGGCGGGGCCTGGGCAGGGGAATCCCGCGCAGGTGTGCGACGCGAGTGACGGCGGTGCGGAAGGGGCGCCCGAGGGCGAGGCTTTGGGCGTCGCGCACGGCCTCGGTGAGCCAGGTGCGGGGGTCGTCGGCGATGCGTGCCAGGCACATGCCGGAGACGACGCCCAGGTGGACGTCTCCGCGACGCCGGATCGAGCGGTGGGCGGTCAGCGCGCTGTCGGTGTCGTGACGGCTGATACCCCGGGCGATGAGAAGAGTCTCGTACGTCATGGGCGTAGCGGCCTCTTCGTGCAGGGTTTCCAGTTCCTCCAGTGCCCGCTGAGCCAGGGACGACCGGTGCCGCCGGGCGGAGAGCGACAGGATGCGCAGCAGAACCCGCTCGATGCCCGCGAGTTGGCCGTTCTTGCGGGCCTGCCCGGCGTCGCTCCAGGCCCTCTCCAACGCCTCCTCCTGCCGGCCCGACCGGTAGGGGAGGGCCAGGCGGGCGCGTGTCGCCAGAGGATAGCCGAGGGTGTCGGGGACCAGATCGAGCCATGCCCGGGCGCGTGTGAGGTCCCCGCGGGCGCCGTGAATCTCCGCGGCCAGCACACGTGGCAGGTGCGGGTCGCCCGCCGTGCCGTGGGTCCGGCAGCGGACCTCGATGCGGCGGGCTGTCGTGAGCGCGGCGTCCCAGTCCCCCGCCAGGTAGTCGCGCACCATGCCCTGGTACTGGACGGCGACGCCGTCGGGGGCCGCGGTGTACCGGTCGCCGAGAACGGCCGCGAGCGCGCCGGCGAGGTCCGCGTACGCGGCGGCGTGGCGCAGCCGGTCCAGTGCCTGGTCGTCGATGGCGTCGGGAGGCAGGTTCCGCCGCGCTCGGCCGAGTTCGGTATGGCTGCCCACCGCGGCGGCCGCCAGTCGCAGTTCGGCGGGTGAGGGCAAGGGCGTACGGCGGCGACCGGGGTCGGCGTGAGGGGTGGGGCCCGCAGTTGTCGCAGGCCGGGGCATCAGTGGGCCGATGCCGTACAGGCCGCCGAACGCCACCAGCCCGGCCGCGGACGGGAGTCGGCCGGCCGTCCGCCCACGATGGAGGGCGCGGTTGCCGTCGGTGTGGAGAACGCGGTGTTCGTGCAGCGCCGCCCACGTCCATGCGGCGATGACGCCCTGCAGGCCGGATGGTTCCTTCCCCTTCTCGGTGCGTTGGGCGCGCGGGGTGTCCGCGTGGGCGAGCAGCGGTTCGGCGAGGGCCAGAAGTCCGGCGTGGTCGCCGTGGAGCAGGCTCAGCTCGCTCGCCTCGTGGAGCACGTCGGGGGTGCGCTCGTCCTGCGGTGCGAGCCGGCGAAGCGCCGCCGCGTAGGCGCGGGCCGACCGGGGCCAGTCGGCCCTGGCCTCCTCGCGGGCCGCGGCGAGTAGCAGCGGTATCGCGAGTTCGTCGTCCACGAGCGGGCCGGAGGCCGCGACCCGGTCGGCCAGCCGCGGATGGCCGCGGCCGGTGGCCTCGGCGCCGAGCCGGTCCGCCAACCGCGTCACGTACCGGGCGGAGTTGCCCTGCACATCGCGCTGGACGGGCAGGGCCCGCAAGGCCGCGGCGAGCGCCGGAACGGCGAACGACAGCCCGCCCCGCGGATCGGCGGTCAGGACGCGGTCCGTGATCAGGCGGTCCAGTGCGTCCTCAAGGGCTCGCGCGCCTGCCGACGGCGTCATCCTGAACGCGTCGTCGATGTGCACGTCGGCGTGGTTCAGCACGTGGGCGGTGACGATCGCCGCGTTGAGGGTCGCGGGGTACGGAAGCGACGGGCGCCGCCCCCACCCGAGGAGGAAGGCATCCTCGGTGGTCAGTCGCAGCAGCTTCTCCGCACGCGTCAGACACATCCGGCCGTCGAGTTCCAGCACGTCCTCGCTGCTGAGGGTGCTGAGGACCGACAGCACGGCGCGCGGGTTGCCCGCCAGTGTGCCCAGGGCTCGCGCCACGGCGTCCGCCAGCGGGGGGTCGGCCGGGTGGTGGAACCGCCGGGTGATGTGGAGGTCGACGAGCGCGGCGGCGTCCGTCGGCCGTAGCGGCGGCAGTTCGAGGACGCGGTCGGCCGCGGCTGTCAGCCCGGCCGGACCGTGGTCCGCCGGGGGGCGGGGCCTTCCGGCCATCACTACGGGGACGCCGTGCGGGCGGAAGATCCGCAAGAGGAGTTCCAAGGTGCCGGCGATGCGCTCCGGCATGCGCTCGACGCCGTCGACGACGAGCGCGAAAGGTAATCGGCGGGCCGCCGCGGCCAGTGCGTCGGAGAACGCGGCCAGTCCGTTCACGCCGCCCTTGCGCGCCGCGGCTGCCAGCCGTGCCCGGTGGGAGGCGGGCAGAGGCAGCAGACAGTCGTCGGGGTCGGCGAGGAACAGGCCGCTTCCGACGGTGACGACGATCGCGTCGGCAAGAGCCGTGGCGCCCTCGATCGGCGTTTCGTCCGACGCCGTCCCCGTTGCCCCTTCGGGGTCCTCGTCGTGCCAGCCGAGCCGGAGCACTGCGGCTCCGTCCCGGAGCGCGGCACGTCGCGCCTCCTCCAGCACGGCTGTCTTGCCCATGCCCGCCCCGGCGACGACCAGCACGACGCGCGCCGCCTCCCCGGTGGTGCGCAGGGTGTCCGCCAACGCGCGGACGACGCCTTCTCTGCCGATGACCGTGTCACGCCGGTCCCGCATGGTGCCACCTCGTTCGTCTCGCCCCGAGAGGAGAGAGGGCACCCGTCCGCTCGCCGTTGTCCTGCCGGAGCGGAGATCAATGTCACGTTCAGCAGGGCGAGTCGGTGCGGAGAGGACTTGGCAGTTCACGCGCGATGGCGCCGCTCATACTGGCAGCGCACCGACGAAGGGCCGGGCGCGAGCGCACGGCCGGTGACAGTGTGTCATCACCCGTCGGGCGGATCTCCGAGACGAAGGATGTACGCGACAGTGGCTGCGTGGTGGTCGGGCACCGACGAACTGGTCCGCTGGGGCACACCGGCCCGTATGGACCGTACCGACCGCCGGCTGCTCGGCCGCGAGGACGAGTCGGCGCAGATCGACGCCCTGCTGGGCGACCCCGAAGGCCCGCGGCTGGTTCTCGTACGAGGTGAACCCGGCGTGGGCCGAAGCGCGTTCCTGCACGCGGCGGGTGAGCGCCTGGGAGCCCGGGGAACCGCCGTCCGCACAGTGCTCTGTGCTTCCGCCGACGGTGAGCGGCCGCTGCTGCTGGTGCTGCGCCTGCTCATGGCACTGGAGGAGTGCCCGTCCGGCCCGGAAGAGCACCAGGCGGCGCAAGGGCCGGTCGCCCGGGCCTTGTCGGCCGTCGACCGGCGGGATCGGTCCGCGATGGAGACGCTGTTGCGCACCGCTCTCGACCGTGGCGCCCCGGTGGCGGTCCTGGTCGACGACGTCCAGTACGCCGATCGCGACTCTCTGGACGTGCTCAGCCGGATGGAATGGCCTCGGGGCGCTCCCGATGCCCGGTTGGTGATGTCGGCGGCACGGCACGTCGTACCGGGCGGGGGCGGAGCGGTGGACCGGCCGGCGGGCGTCGAGGGTGCGCGCACGATCGTCCTGGGCCCGTTGGGAACGCACGACATCACCGAGCTGGCGGCGCGGTGGTTGCGGGCCGAGCCCGATGCCGCCCTGGCCGGGCGGACGGCCGCACTGACGCGCGGGGTTCCGGGGGCGGTCGACGCCCTGCTCACCGGCTGGACCCGCCGGGGCGACATCCGCATCGCCGACGGTCACGCCTTTCTCGGTGCGCGGGCCCAGGTGCCGGTGCTGTCCGACGACGACCGGTACGTCGCGGCACTGGACCGGCTGGGCGGGCCGTCGCGCGCGGTGGCCGCCGCGCTGAGCGTTCTGGGACCGCTCGGCCCGGTGGCCCTTGAGCTGACCGCGGTCCGGACCGGTCTGTCCCCCGCCACCGTCGGCGACGCCGTCCGCGGTCTGGTCGAGGCGGGCATCGTCGACGAACTGCCCGGACCGGGCGGAACGGCCGCAGGGGGCTGGGCCTTCCGTCTCCCGCTGACCGCGCACACCGTCCGGGAACGGCTGAGCCCGGTGGAACGCAGCCGGCTGTCCGCCGCGGCCGTGGAGGTCCTCTGGGAGTCCACGGACTCGCCGGGCACCGGACCGGCGATGCTCCGGGCGCCGGGCCTTCTCGACGGGACGAGCGAGCCGGTCTACCGGGCCGACCGCATCGCGGAGGCGGGCAGCCTGGTCGACCGGGAACGCGCGGTGGCGGAACTGACGGCTGCCGCCCGGCGGATGAGGCCGGGTACGGACGACGGGCGGGTCCTTCGGTGGCTGCAGGCCGCCCGTGATCTGACCGAGCACGCCGACGCCCGCGATCCCGTCCTCCAGCAGTACGCTGCCGCCGCCTACTCGGCGTGCGACCACTCCACGGGCCGCGCTGTCGGGGAGCTGCTGCTCCGCGACCCCGGGCCGACGCTGGACGAACTCGACCTCCAGGAGGCGGCCTGCCTGGTCGTGGCGGTCACGGCCGGCCAACGTGACCGGCCCACCGTGTCCCGGCTCGCGACCGCCCACTGGTGGGACGGACTGCCGGTCCCCGCCCTGGCCGGGGTGACCGGCCGGGCCCTGGCCCTGTGCCACCTCTCACGATGGCGGGAGACGGCGGAACTCCTCGAACGCACCGAGGAGGTGTGGAACACGAGCCCCCGTGCCCGCGTGACACCCACCGTTCTCCGCGCCCTGGCCGACCTGGCCATGGGCCGCCCGGAACGGCACCTGCAGGCACTGGCCATGACCGATGCCCCCGAGCTGCCGCCGGGCAAGGTGTACTCACTGGCCGGTGACCTGTTCGACCATCTGCTCACCTCCTACGACCTCGACGCGGCCCGCACCCTGCTCCAGACCGTCGGCCTGCCCGTGGACGTGCTGCCCCCGCTCAGCAGGTTCCTGTACGACCACGCGACCGGCCGGTGGGACCGGGCCCTGGAATCGGCCCGCCGGCTGCTGGCCAACGGCGAGATCCGTTCCACCCCGGCGTCGGACAGTTCCCTGCTCCCGGCCCGCACGGCGGCCGTGCTCCTCGCCCGAGGCCGTGTCAACAGCGCCCTGCAGACGGTCGAGGACACGCGCGCCCCCGACGGCAGCCCGCCTCAGTGCGCACTGCACGCGTCCGAGGCACAGGCGCGCCTGCTGCTCGGCGATCTGGACGTGGCCGAGAGGACACTGCGCCACGGCCTGGGCACGGCGCGGGCGCACGGTCAGGTCCACGGCACGGACGAACTGTGGGCCCTGCTGGCGGAGACGACGACCCGGCTGGGTCGCGCCGCCGAGGCGAGCGCCTGCCGTGAGCACCTTCAGCGGATCGCCGCCCGGACCGGCAACGACCGGTCCGGTCTGCTGCACCGGTTGGTCTCGGCCCGCCTCCCGCGACCGGACTCGCTCGACACCGCCCCTCGCGACCTGCGCGAGGCCGTGGACCTCGCCCGTGTCCGCGGCCTGCCCTTCGAAACGGCGACCACCCTGCTCACGGCCGCGACCGCGGGCGCGGTCCCGGCCAGGCTGCTGCACGAGGCGTACGAACTGTTCGGCACGATCGGTGCCGCCCTGTGGCGCCACCACACACGGACCGCCCTGCGTGCGGCCCAACTCCCCGTCCCCGACCGGAAACGGACCACCTACGAGAACGACCACCTCCTGGCCACCCTCATCGCCGAAGGGCTCACCAACCACCAGATCGCCGGCGTCCTCCGGCTCAGCGAGGACGCCGTCGCCCAGCGCCTGTCCCGCCTGTTCAGCCGCACCGGCCTGCGCTCCCGCACCGAGGTCGTCACCGCCGTACTGACCGGCTCCTTCTGACAGAGCCCGCCGGTGTCAGGGACCTGGAGCCGGGCGTCCGCCGGTTCGCGTCAGTTTTCCCTGTACTTAGCCTGTGGAGCGCCCACGAAGCGGAATCGGCTGTTTCCCCGTGCCACGATCGTGTGTGTCGGCAGCCGGTGAGGCGTCGGTGGAGCAGCAGCGAGGCTCCGCACGGCACTCCGCGGTCCGCCGCCGCGCCGATGACCGCGCGGGTCGACGTCTCCCGGGCAGCGACCCCGCTTCTGCTTCGAAAGGCTTGTCCAGCGATGGCATCAGCTCCTGCCGCACTCACCACGAAGCGGACTCACCCTGTCATGGGCATGGCATGTGCGGTGATGGCCGCCGCCGGCCTGCTGGCCACCGGCTGCTCCGCGGAACGCACGGGCGGCGCCACGGGCATGGCCCCACCGGACATCGCGGCCGAGCCGGCAGCGCCCCTCACCGGCTACGACGGACTGACCGGGCTGCCGCTGTCCGCCTACGGCACCTCCCAGCAGGAGGACGTCGTGCTGTTCCGGACGAACGAGGCGCTGGTCGCCCGTTGCATGAACGGCCTCGGACACAAGAACTACTCGGACCGCAAGAAGCCCCAGGACGACACGAAGACGACAGCGGAACGAGAAGCCATCCGCCCGGCCGGAGCCTGGGGCTATATCGGCGGTGGCACCGCGAAGCGCCTCGGTTTCCACGTCGCGATCACCCCTCCGGTCTCCAAGGGCCCGACCGGCCGGGAACTGAAGGACTACAACGTCTGCTGGGACAAGGCCGACGAGCAGGTGCCGTCTCCCACCGGCAGCAAGGGCTGGAAGCTGACCCAGGAGCTGTTCGGCCGGTCGTTCCGGACGGCGGCCTCGGACAGCCGGGTCGTCGCCGCGCGCAAGAGCTGGTCGTCCTGTATGAGCGAGGCGGGACATCCGGCCGACGACCCCGAGAAGCTGTCCGAGGGCTTCATGAGCGCCAGGAAGACGACCGCGAAGGAGATCGCCGCGGCCACCGCCGACGAGTCCTGCACCCGGTCGTCGAACCTGGCCGGCGTCTACTTCGCGGTCCTCACCGGATATCAGAAGCAGCTCATCGCCGCGAACACCGAAGTCCTGACCGGCTACAAGAAGCAGGTCCGGGCGCAGGTCGACCGGGCGGAGCAACTCCTGGCCTCGTCCGGCACGGCCTGAACCGCATCCTCACCCCTCGACTCCGGACGGCGCGTTGTCATGTCGCGTCGCCGTCCGGTCCCTCAGCACGCCAAGAACAGCGAGAACAGGAGAACGTACGTGAATCGACGAGCCAAGCGACTGGTGCTGTCCGCGCTGACCGCCGTCACGGCGGCGGCCTCACTCACCGTCGTCACGGCGCCGCAGGCGTCCGCGATCAATCTGGTCCAGTGCGGCCGGCCCGATTTCACCCACCTGCACGGGACCATGACCCTCAGCCCCGGGGGCCAATGGGACCAGTGTTTTGCCAACGCCGGAGAAATGGACATCAGGCCCTGGGTCGGCAAGATCTGGGTCGACCGGATCGAGACCGGCAACAACCGGGTCCAGTGGCATGGGGACGACAGGTGGCAGCCCAATGCCCCGATCGAGAAGTGGGTCACCTTCACCTGGCCGAACAACCCCGGCGGGGTCCACATCGACAAGATCAAGATCCACTGAACGGCCTACGTCAGGGCGGACCGCACTCCTGACCGGTCACGTTCCCGACGCGCGGGGCCGTTCGCCGAACCCTCAACGAGCCGTTGACCGCGGTGCCGTCGACGTGCGAGCGAGCGGATTCGCAGCCTCGCCGCCGGCCCCGGCACCTCCACCCCCTCGGCCGCTGAACGGCGCCGCGCCAGACCGCACCACTGCCCATCACAGCGAGAAACGGAGAACCCCCCCATGAGTCGATCGGCCAAACGGCTGATCCTGTCCGCGCTGACAGCCGTCATGGCGGCAGCCTCACTCACCGTCGTCACGGCGCCGCAGGCGTCCGCGATCAACAGGGTCGAGTGCAACGGCAGGACCGACTTCCTCCAGATAGGAGCGCACCCGTCCGGCTCCACCACCGGGTCGACCTTCTGCTACGCCAACGCCGGAGAATCGACTTTCCAGCCCTGGTGGGACGACTACGCCTGGGTGACCTGGCTCAGCACCGGTAACAACCGGGTCCAGTACCACGCGGACGGAAACTGGCAGCCCGGCACCCCGATCAACAAGTGGACCTACTACGTCTGGGACCACCACCCCGGCGGCGTCAAGGTGGACCGGATCAGGATCCACTGAACCACCGGTGTCAGGGCGGGTGACGGCGGTCCTGCGCGACCGCCGTCACCCGCCCGCAGGTCCTCTGGGGTCTGTGTGTGTGATCAAGCAGTGTGACCGCGCGCCCGAGTCGACCGACTGAGTGCTCCACCTGGCCGCGCTCGCTCACAGTTCCGCGCCGGTCGCGGGCGCGGCGGCCGTTTCTGCTCTCTGCAGTTGTCCAGAGGGGTGTCGGAAATCTGTCGGCGGTGAGCGTGATCTGTCGGCGGTATGCCGGTGGCGGTTGCGACCTTGGGCGGGTCGGAGCTCTCCATGAGCACGCCGCCCCGGAGCGCAAGGAGTCTGTCATCGTGTCATCCGCACCCCAGAGGCAACCGTGGGACGTTCACCGGCTGCCGTCTGCCGAGGGCAGGACCTTCCTGATCACCGGGGGTAACGTCGGGATCGGCTACTTTGCCGCAGAGCAGCTCGCCGCCACCGGCGCCGTCGTCATACTCGGCAGCCGGGACCGCGCGAAGGCTGACTCCGCCATGGCCTCGATCCGCTCGCGCGTCCCCGGCGCGCACGTGCGGCATCTTCCACTGGACCTCGCCGACCTGTCGTCCCTGAAGACAGCCGCGGACAGGCTGGACGTCGCTCATCTCGACGCGGTCGTCTACAACGCGGGGATCGCGCTCGACGACCCGCCGCGTCGGGAGACCAAGGACGGCCACGAGCTGATGTTCGGCACCAACCACCTCGGCCACTTCGCGCTGACCCAGTGGCTGGCCCCCCTGCTGTCCGCGGCGCCGGCGGGCCGCATCGTGACGGTGGGAAGCTTCGCGGCGCGGTCCGAGCGCCTGGACCTCGACGATCTGCAGTCGACCCAGGACTACCGGCCCAAGCGCGCCTACGGCCGATCGAAACTGGCGCAGATGTGCTTCGGCTTCGAACTCGATCGCCGCCTGCGTGCCGTCGGCAGCACGGTCCTCAGTGCGGTGGCCCACCCCGGCGGCGCACTGGACTCCCTCACCCCGTCCCGCCCGCCGGTGAGCGTGACAACCCTCAGCGAGCGGCTGCGCGCCTTGCCCTCCGCGCTCTTGGTGCAGGGCAAGGACGCCGGAGCATGGCCCGTCGTCCGTGCCGTCCTCGACACGGAGGTGCGGGGAGGGCAGCTGTGGGGGCCGAGGGCCTTCGGCCTGCGTGGCCTACCGAGGCGTGAGCCCGTCCCCCCTCATATGGTCGCCCCAGCCGTCGCCGCTCGTCTGTGGGCCGCCAGCGGCGAGCTGGTCGGCACCGATGCGCACCTGGGCTTTCGGTAGGCACGAGCCGCGCTCGGGCACTCCTCCCCGGCTGTCACGCCTGGTTACTATGCTCCGTGAAATGCAAGGCGATCCGGCAGGGAGTCCTTTGACGATCATGAGAGAGGTCACCGCGACTCGCTACATCGCCCCCCTGCGGGCCGGCGGCTCCGTCCCCGGTGTCGTCGAGGCCGACGACCTGGGGACGTACGTCGTGAAGTTCACCGGCTCCGCGCAGGGGCGCAAGGCGCTGGTCGCCGAGGTGATCGTCGGTGAGCTGGCGCGGGCGCTCGGCCTGCGCTTCCCCGAGCTGGTCCTCACGCACTTCGACCCGGCGATCGCCGACGGCGAGCCCCATCAGGAGGTGCGGGAGCTGCACGGCGCGAGCGCCGGCCTCAACCTCGGCATGGACTACCTGCCGGGCGCCAAGGACTTCACCCCGGAGGTCGCGCGGGAGTTCCGGGTGGACCCCCTCGAAGCCGGCCGGATCGTCTGGCTCGACGCCCTCACCGTCAACGTCGACCGCACCGTGCACAGTTCGAACCTGATGATCTGGCCGACGCTCGGCGTCGCCCCCGCGCGCCTGTGGCTGATCGACCACGGCGCGGCCCTCGTCTTCCACCACCGCTGGGACGCCTCCGACCCCGCGAAGGCGTACGACTTCCGCCACCACGCGCTCGGCCACTACGCCCCCGACGTGCGTGCCGCGGACGCCGAACTCGCGCCGAAGGTGACGGAGGAGCTGCTGCGGCGGATCGTGGCCGAGGTCCCGGACGCCTGGCTGTCCACCGAGGACGGCTTCGCGTCGCCCGACGAGGTCCGTGACGCCTACGTCCGCTACCTCCACGCGCGCGCGGCTGCCTCCGCCGCCTGGCTCCCCACCGACTTCCCCACCCAGGAGGAACGCGCCGCCGAGGAGGCCGTGCGCGCGGCGAAGACCCGGCGGGGCCGGCCGGACTGGCTCAAGCAGGTCCCCGACCTGCACGGCAAACCGTCGGTGCGACAGGACGGATCGGTGCATCTGGGATGACGGGGACACAGCGTGTCGAGATCGAGTACTGCACCCAGTGCCGCTGGCTGCCCCGTGCCGCCTGGCTGGCCCAGGAACTGCTGACGACCTTCGAGACGGAACTGA
Organism: Streptomyces sp. VNUA24; assembly: GCF_029167005.1. Lineage (NCBI taxonomy): Bacteria > Bacillati > Actinomycetota > Actinomycetes > Kitasatosporales > Streptomycetaceae > Streptomyces > Streptomyces sp. VNUA24. The sequence goes on along the minus strand of NZ_CP119143.1, from coordinate 2,996,346 downwards.
CCGAGCTGTCCCTCAAGCCCGGCACGGGCGGCGTCTTCGTCGTCCGGGTGGGCGACGAGGTCGTCTGGGACCGCCGTGACCAGGGCTTCCCCGAGCCCACGGCCGTGAAGCAGGCCGTACGCGACCGAGTGGCCCCGGGAAGGTCCCTGGGCCACTCGGACAGGATCGGCGGGTCGTAGCTCAGCCCTTGAGCTGCTCGTACGCCGGCAGGGTCAGGAAGTCGACGTAGTCCTCGTCGAGGGAGACCTCCAGCAGCAGGTCGTGGGCCTGCTGCCAGTGCCCGGCGGCGAACGCCTCCTCACCCAACTCCGCACGCAGGCCGGCGAGTTCCTCGGCCGCGACCTTGCGGGCCAGTTCCGGCGTGGCCTTCACCGTCTGTCCGTCGTGCTCGAACTCGACGCCCGCGTTGATCCACTGCCAGATCTGGGAGCGGGAGATCTCGGCGGTGGCCGCGTCCTCCATGAGGTTGAAGATGGCGACGGCGCCGAGGCCCCGCAGCCACGCCTCGATGTACCGGATGCCGACCTGGACGGCGTTGACGAGACCGGCGTACGTCGGCCGGGCGGCGAGGGAGTCGACGGCGATCAGGTCGGCGGCCTTCACCTCGACGTCCTCGCGCAGGCGGTCCTTCTGGTTCGGCCTGTCGCCGAGGACGGCGTCGAAGGAGGCCATGGCGATCGGGACCAGGTCCGGGTGGGCCACCCAGGAGCCGTCGAAGCCGTCGTTCGCCTCGCGGTCCTTGTCGGCCTTGACCTTCTCGAACGCGACCTTGTTGACCTCCTCGTCGCGCCGCGACGGGATGAACGCGGCCATGCCGCCGATCGCGTGCGCGCCGCGCTTGTGGCAGGTGCGGACGAGGAGTTCGGTGTACGCCCGCATGAACGGCGCCGTCATCGTGACCGCGTTGCGGTCCGGGAGGACGAACCTGGCTCCGCCGTCACGGAAGTTCTTCACGATGGAGAACAGGTAGTCCCAGCGGCCGGCGTTCAACCCGGAGGCGTGGTCGCGGAGTTCGTAGAGGATCTCCTCCATCTCGTACGCGGCCGTGATCGTCTCGATCAGGACGGTCGCGCGGACCGTGCCCTGCGGGATGCCGCAGTACTCCTGCGCGAACACGAACACCTCGTTCCACAGGCGGGCTTCGAGGTGCGACTCGGTCTTCGGGAGGTAGAAGTACGGGCCCTTGCCGAGGTCCAGCAGCCGCTGCGCGTTGTGGAAGAAGTACAGGCCGAAGTCGACGAGCGCGCCGGGGACGGGGGTGCCGTCGGCGTCGACGAGATGGCGCTCGTCGAGGTGCCAGCCGCGCGGGCGCATGACGACCGTCGCCAGCTCCTCGTTCGGGCGCAGGCTGTACGACTTGCCGGTGCGCTCGTCGGTGAAGTCGATGTTCCGGGTGTAGGCGTCGGCCATGTTCACCTGGCCGAGGACCACGTTCTCCCAGGTCGGCGCGGAGGCGTCCTCGAAGTCCGCGAGCCAGACCCGTGCGCCCGAGTTCAGGGCGTTGATCGTCATCTTGCGGTCGGTGGGGCCGGTGATCTCGACGCGCCGGTCGTCCAGCGCGGCGGGGGAGGGGGCGACCCGCCATGTGTCGTCGGCGCGGATCGCGGCGGTCTCCGGGAGGAAGTCGAGCGTGGAGGTGCGGGCGATCTCGGCGCGCCGCTCGGCGCGGCGGGCCAGCAGTGCGTCACGCCGGGGCGTGAACCGGCGGTGCAGTTCGGCCACGAAGGCGAGGGCGGCCTGGTCGAGGATCTCGTCCTGGCGGGGCAGGGGCTCGGCGTCGACGATGGCCAGCGGGGACGGCGCTGGTGCGGACATGAGCGGTCACTTCCTTCAGCGGGCGTGGCACCGGGTGTCGGTCGACCCGGGTGGGACGGTGAACGCCCGTGGATGAGCCGGGCGCCTCTGGAAAATGGATAATAGTTTCCTCATGGTGGAAGTTCAATGTTTTGTTGATGTCAAGATTCTTCGGGTCGAGGGGCGGCGGCGCCGGGCGCCGTGACCCTTACTCCAGGTGGGCGAGATCGGCCTCGGTGTCGATGTCGTACGGCCGCGCCACGTCCCCGCACTCGACCAGCGTGAGCGTGCCGCCGTGAGCCCGCAGATAGGCGCGCGCCCCCTGGTCGCCGGTGGCGGACTCGGCGATCCCCGTCCAGTGCGCGGCGCCGAAGAGGACGGGATGGCCTCGCACCCCGTCGTACGCCGCCGCCGCGAGCGAGTCCCGCGACCCGTCCGCGGCGAGGACGCGGGCCACCGCCTCCGGGCCGATCCCCGGCTGGTCGACGAGCGAGACCAGGGCGGCGCCGGCGTCCGTCCCGGTCAGCGAGGCCAGTCCGGCCCGCAGCGAGGAGCCCATGCCCTCGGCCCACTCCGGGTTGTCCACCAGGACGCAGCCGGGCAGGTCGGCCCGCGCGCGGACGGTCGCCGCGTCGGCGCCCAGGACCACATGGATCCGGGTGCAGCCGCCCGCCCGCAGCACCCCGGCCGCGTGTTCGACCAGCGGGCGGCCGCGATGGGTCAGCAGGGCCTTGGGGCGGCCGCCGAGGCGGCGCCCGCCGCCGGCGGCCAGCAGCAGCCCGACGACCGGGCCCCGGGGCCGGCTCTGGGTCTCATGGTGCGTCATGTCCCCCTGCATACCCGACCGGACGCGGGTACCGCGTGAAGCCGGACGGGCCGGCGGTGGGCCGGGCGAGGTCCCGGGACTGAATTTCGGTCCCCGTGGTGGCGCTCGCCACACCAATTGGCGTTAACTGTCCCGCGCCACCTCCGGCGCCCGACCGACGCCACCGGTGGCGGGCCGTGCCCGGACGCACGGCCGTGCCTCGCGCGCGAGGGAGCGGGCGGGGAGGGGGAGGGCTGTGTTGCGGAGCTTGGGGCAGAGGCCAGTGACCGGCAGTGACGAGGATCCGAGGGTGGCGGGATTGCGGTCGGCCGTGTCCCGGCTGCGCCGTGAACTGGCCGCGCACCCGGCCGAGTTCCCCGACCGTGGGATCGCCGAGGACGAACTGGCGGCGCTCGCGGCGATGGCGGTGACCGGCATGCCCGAGGTGCCGCGCTTACGTCGGTCCCTGTTGCTGATCGCGGGGTCGATAGGGTCGGTGAGCGCGTTGGCCAGGGGGCTGGCGGACGTGCGGACGGCGGTCGAACTCTTCGGGGAGCCGCCGCGACGGCGCTGACCTCGCCGACGGTCGACGACCTGCGAAGAGGCGGCGCCGACGGCCCTGCGGGCCGCGGAGGTGCGGCGGTGCGGCCCGCTTTCCGGGGTCCGCGACCCGCCACGAGAGAGACCCCGCCGGATCCACACCCGCCCGCGCACCCTCAGTCCGTACGGCGCCCGCCCACGCGCCCTCATTCCCTGGTGGCGTCCGACCGCGCGCCCTCGGTTCTTCGTGGCGTCGGATCGCCTGCCTTCAGTCCCTGGTGGCGTCCGACCGCGCGCCCTCGGTTCTTCGTGGCGTCGGATCGCCTGCCTTCAGTCCCCGGTGGCGTCCGGCCGCGCACCCTTCCGTTCCTCGCGGCGTCCGCCCGTGTGCTCTCGGTCCCCGGTGGCGTCCGCCCGTGCGCCCTCGGTTCCCCGTGGCGTCCGCCTGCCCGCCTTCAGTTCCCGGCGGCCGTTCCGGCGCCCGAGTTCGCCAGCGCCTCCGACAGTTCCGCCGCCACCTGCCGCAGCACCGGCACGATCCGCTCCGTCGCCGCCTCGGTGACGCGTCCGGCGGGGCCGGAGATGGAGATGGCCGCGGCGGTGGGGGAGTCGGGGACGGAGACCGCGAGGCAACGGACGCCGATCTCCTGCTCGTTGTCGTCGACGGCGTACCCGACCCGGCGGACCTCCTCCAAGGCGCTCAGGAAGCCCTCGGGGGTGGTGATCGTCTTCTCGGTGGCGGCCGGCATGCCCGTACGGGACAGCAGCGCCCGGACCTCCTCGGCCGGGACGTCGGCGAGCAGGGCCTTGCCGACGCCGGTGGAGTGGGGCAGCACCCGCCGGCCCACCTCGGTGAACATCCGCATCGAGTGCTTGGACGGCACCTGGGCCACGTACACGATCTCGTCGCCGTCCAGGAGCGCCATGTTCGCCGTCTCGCCGGTCTCCTCCACCAGGCGGGCGAGGTAGGGCCGCGCCCAGGTGCCGAGCAGCCGGGACGCGGACTCGCCGAGGCGGATCAGGCGCGGGCCGAGGGCGTACCGCCGGTTGGACTGCTGGCGGACGTAGCCGCAGACCACCAGCGTCCGCATCAGCCGGTGGATGGTCGGCAGCGGCAGCCCGCTGCTCGCGGACAGCTCGCTGAGACCCACCTCGCCGCCGGCGTCCGCCATCCGCTCCAGCAGATCGAAGGCGCGCTCCAGGGACTGGACGCCACCGGAGGACGACTTGGTGGACTCGGTGGCGCTGGCGCTGGACGTCGGCACGGGCACGGTCCTTTCGGATGGCAGGGAGGTCGCAGCCTACCGGGCAGTTCATTGACTACTCGCTTGTGCGTCACTACGTTCTGCTCAGTGGAATTCTAATTCCGTCTTGTGAAAACATCCAGAGTGGATGCGGGCGAGGCAGAGTGGAAGGTGCGCCCTTGACGGGGTGCGGGCGGGGGTGAAAACTCCTTCAACAGAACGTTGAATTCCGTTACGCGGAAGTAAATACCGTGACGCGGAAGTGAACAGCGGTACGGCGAGAGGGGTCCGGGTGTCCGAGGCTGAACTGGTGATGCGCTCGACGCGTGTCCTCACCCCCGACGGAACGCGCCCCGCCGCGGTCGCCGTCGCGGACGGCAGGATCACGGCCGTCCTGCCGTACGACGCCGAGGTGCCGCCCGGCGCCCGCCTGGAGGACGTCGGCGACCACGTCCTGCTGCCGGGCCTCGTCGACACCCACGTCCATGTGAACGACCCCGGCCGCACCCACTGGGAGGGCTTCTGGACGGCCACCCGCGCCGCGGCGGCCGGCGGCATCACCACCCTCGTCGACATGCCGCTCAACTCCCTCCCGCCGACCACCACGCCCGACCATCTCCGCGTCAAGCGCGAGGTGGCCGCCGACAAGGCGCACATCGACGTCGGCTTCTGGGGCGGCGCCCTGCCCGACAACGTCAAGGAACTGCGGCCGCTGCACGACGCCGGGGTCTTCGGCTTCAAGGCGTTCCTGTCGTCGTCGGGCGTGGACGAGTTCCCGCACCTGGACCGGGACGGACTCGCCCGCTCCCTGGCCGAGATCGCTGGCTTCGGGGGCCTGCTCATCGTCCACGCCGAGGACCCGCACCACCTCGACGCCGCACCCCAGCGGGGCGGCCCGCGGTACGCCGACTTCCTCGCCTCGCGCCCGCGCCACGCCGAGGACAGCGCCATCGCGACCCTCGTCGCCGAGGCCCGCCGCCTCGACGCGCGCGTCCACGTCCTGCACCTCTCCTCCGCCGACGCGCTCCCGCTGATCACCGAGGCCAAGCGGGACGGCGTCCGCGTGACCGTCGAGACCTGCCCCCACTACCTCACCCTCACCGCCGAGGAAGTCCCGGACGGGGCCAGCGAATTCAAGTGCTGCCCGCCCATCCGGGAGTCCGCCAACCAGGATCTGCTCTGGCAGGCCCTCGCGGACGGCACGATCGACTGTGTGGTCACCGACCACTCCCCGTCCACGGCCGACCTGAAGACCGACGACTTCGCCACCGCCTGGGGCGGCATCTCCGGCCTGCAGCTCAGCCTCGCGGCGGTCTGGACGGAGGCCCGAAGGCGCGGCCACGGCCTGGAGGACGTCGTCCGCTGGATGTCGTCGCGCACCGCCGAACTGGTCGGCCTGGACGACCGCAAGGGCGCCATCGAGGCGGGCCGCGACGCCGACTTCGCCGTCCTCGCCCCGGACGAGACCTTCACCGTCGACCCGGCCGCCCTCCACCACCGCAACCGCGTCACCGCCTACGCCGGGAAGACCCTGTACGGCGTGGTCAAGTCCACCTGGCTGCGCGGCGAACGCATCGTCGCGGACGGCGAGTTCACCGCCCCGAAGGGACAACTCCTCACCCGCACCCCCTGATCCACCCTCCGCACCCGCGGCAGGCGACCACCGAAAGGCAGACCTGATCATCGTGACGGCGCAGCAGCACTCCCCGTCGGCGGGATTCACCGGCGACGCGAGCCCGTACGGCGGCGGCGACCCGTACGCGGACTACCGCACCGCCGACTTCCCCTTCACCCGGTACGCCGACCTCGCCGACCGCAGGCTCGGCGCCGGTGTGGTCGCCGCCAACGACGAGTTCTTCGCCCAGCGCGAGAACCTGCTGGTGCCGGAGCGCGCCGAGTTCGACCCCGAGCACTTCGGGCACAAGGGCAAGATCATGGACGGCTGGGAGACACGCCGCCGCCGGGGTGCCTCGGCCGACCACCCCTGGCCGACGGCCGACGACCACGACTGGGCCCTGATCCGCCTGGGCGCGCCCGGTGTGATCCGCGGGATCGTCGTCGACACGGCCCACTTCCGGGGCAACTACCCGCAGGCCGTCTCCGTCGAGGCCGCGTGTGTGGCCGGGTTCCCGTCGCCGGAGGAACTGCTCGCCGACGACGTCAAGTGGACGACCCTCGTCCCGCGCACCCCGGTCGGCGGCCACGCGGCCAACGGCTTCGAGGTCTCCGTGGAGCAGCGCTTCACCCACCTCCGCCTCAACCAGCACCCCGACGGCGGCGTCGCCCGCCTGCGGGTGTACGGCGAGGTCGTGCCGGACCCGGCCTGGCTGGCCGCCCTCGGCACCTTCGACGTGGTCGCCCTGGAGAACGGCGGCCGGGCCGAGGACGCCTCCAACCTCTTCTACTCACCCGCCACCAACACCATCCAGCCCGGCCGCGCCCGGGTGATGCACGAGTGCTGGGAGACCCGCCGGCGCCGTGACCAGGGCAACGACTGGATCCGCTACCGCCTGGCCGCCCAGTCCGAGATCCGTGCGCTGGAGATCGACACGGCGTACCTCAAGGGCAACGCGGCCGGCTGGGCCACGGTCTCGGTGCGCGACGGCGAGGACGGCGTCGACGGCGACTGGACCGAGATCCTCCCGCGCACCCGTCTGCAGCCCGACAGCCTGCACCGCTTCGTCCTCGACGCCCCGGTCGTGGCCACCCACGCCCGCGTCGACATCTACCCCGACGGCGGCATCTCCCGGCTGCGCCTGTTCGGCTCCCTCACGGGGGAGGGCGCGACCCGTCTGTCGGCCCGCCACCAGGAACTGGGCGGCTGAGCGACCCCGGGAAGGACACGACTCGGCCCGCCCCGTACGGCCGGTGTGTCACCCGGACTTCCGGCCGTCCGCCGCCGCGAACATCGCGAGGGCCAGGACGATCAGCGCGATGCTGACATAGATCTCGTAGCCGTCCAGGGCGCTCCACCGCTGTGTCACCCCCCACCTCAGCCTGCCGGTGAGTTCGTACACGAGACCGCCCGTGCCCTGCATCAGGGCGAGGAACCCGAAGAACTCCAACAACTGCTTCATGCAAGGGATCCTCGCCCCGCGGCACCCGCCCGTTCATCGGCCGCGGGGCGGTCACCCTCCGACCGCGGTACCCCTCCACGGGGCCGCGGGCCGACGAAAGTCGAGCGGGCCGCGACTTTCGTCGCGATCACCGGCGCGGGGGAGGTGACGGGGCCCGTCCCTGCGTAGATTTGTCGACCGTGAATGGTGACAAGCCGGGGCCGGAGCCCGCCGCCCTCCCGGGGCGGAGCTGGCTGCTGCCGTCGGCCCTGCTCGACGACGACCTCGCCACCGTGCCCGGTGACGCACCCGCCCCCGGTCAGGCCCGCCCCGGACGGCGGCCCGTGCGGCCCGCGCGGACCGCGCGTGACTGGGTCGTCGACTTCACCTGCTTCCTGCTGGCCGTGTTCATCGGGCTCCTCGGCGTGGAGACGGTCAGGAACGAAACCGGCCTGCCGCAGACCTTCGCCGTCCTCGACCAGGTGCTGGGAGCGCTCGCCTGCGCGGCCGTCTGGCTGCGCCGCCGCTGGCCCGTCGGCCTCGCCGTGGCGATGGTCCCGGTCTGCTTCGTGTCCAACACCGCGGGCGGCGCCGGCCTCGTCGCCCTCTTCACCCTCACCGTGCACCGGCCCTTCCGGTACGTGGCCTGGATCGGCGGCGCCTCCCTCCTGCTGGCCCCGCTCTTCTTCTGGCTGCGCCCCGACCCCGACGTCTCCTATCCCTGGGCGATCCTCCTCGTCTTCGTCCTCACCGCCGCGATCGTCGGCTGGGGCATGTTCGTGCGCTCCAAGCGGCAGCTCATGCTCAGTTTCCGGGACCGCGCCCGGCGCGCCGAGAGGGAGGCGGCGCTGCGGGCCGAGCAGGCGCAACGGCTCGCCCGCGAGTCCATCGCGCGGGAGATGCACGACGTCCTGGCACACCGCCTGACCCTGCTGAGCGTGCACGCGGGCGCGCTGGAGTTCCGGCCCGACGCGCCCCGCCCCGAGATCGTCCGCGCGGCGGGCGTCATCCGGGAGAGCGCCCACGAGGCCCTCCAGGACCTGCGGGAGATCATCGGCGTGCTGCGCGCCGGCGCACCCGACGAGGCGGGCCGCCCCCAGCCCACCCTCACCGAGCTCGACACCCTCGTCGCCGAGTGCCGCGAGGCCGGCATGAAGGTCACCCTCGACCAGCACGTCACCGACCGCGCCGCCGTCCCCGCCTCCGTCGGCCGCACCGCCTACCGCATCGCGCAGGAGTGCCTGACCAACGCCCGCAAGCACGCCCCCGGGGCCGAGGTCACCGTCACCGTGAGGGGCGCCCCGGGCGGGGGACTCACCGTCGACGTGCGCAACCCCGCGCCCCCGGGGGAGGTCCCGCACGTCCCCGGCTCCGGCCAGGGCCTCATCGGCCTCACCGAACGCGCCACCCTGGCCGGGGGCCGCCTGGACCACGGCCCCGAGGCCGACGGCGGTTTCGCGGTGCGGGCGACGCTGCCCTGGGGGTGACCCCGGACCACACCTTCGAGCGGACCGTCCCTATCGGGGTGCGCAACGCCATCTCGTCCCCCAAGATGGCCAGTTGACCCGTACGGCCGCCGAGGCACGTACGGCACACAGCACCGGAGCGTCCCGGGACCGGGACGGGAGGGGACAGCGCAGTGAGTGTCGGGGGACGGAATCCGTATCAGCCACCCTGGCCGCCACCGGGCGGCGGACCACACCCACCGCCTCCCCCGTACGTCCCGCCGTATCCCCCCTACGGCCCGCCGCCCACGCTCGTGCGGCGGCTGCGGGAGGACGAATGGCCGCCGCTCGGCCAGTTCCTGAGCGGACTCAGGCTGCACGGCTGCCTCTGGGCGCTGGCCGCGATGTGCGCGTGGCCGATGGTCGTCGGTCTGCTGGTCGGCTACCCGCTGGCGCGCTCGGCCCGCCGCCCCGCCCGCCGGATCTTCCCCTCCCGCCCCCGCCACCGCACCCTGGACGACGACGTGCTGCGGGTGCAGCGCAGACGCGCCTGGACGGCCACCCTCATGTCCCTGCTGATCCTGGCGGTGTACGGCAAACCGGAGGACGTCGACCAGGCGCAGCAGCAGTTCATGATGCGGCTGACGGTCACCCCCTGGCTGCTGCTCCTGAGCGCGCCCGTGGTCGTCGCCGCCCTGTTCCGCTGGTCGTCGACGGACGCGCGCCGGGCCATGCGCACCCCGCTGCGCACCGCCGGCAGGTCCGCCCTGTGGTACGTCGGCGCCTTCACGACGATCCCGCTCCTCGCCGGGGCGATCTACTACACCCGCACGCGCCTGGACCAGGACCTGAGCCTGTGGGTGCCCCTCGCCCTGCTCGTTCCCCTGCTCTGGGTGCTGCTGTTCATCGTCTTCGCCACCGGGCCGGCCGTGCGCGGCGCCTTCAACACCGTCGATGTGCATCCCGCGCTCCCCGCGCTGCTCACCGGCGTCCTGGTCTGGGAGTTCTCCGCCATCAACCTCGCCGTCGGCGGCCCGCCGCCGGGCCCGCCCCTGGTGCAGCTCGCCGCCCTCATCGGCGGACCGGCCTCGGTGACGGCCGTCGCGTGGTGGGAGATCCGCCGGCTGCGCACCCGGCACGGGGTACGCCTGCGTGCGTGAGGAGCGCCCCCCGCCGCCGTCACGCCCGGCGCGGCACCACCCGCTGCCCCGCCGCCCCGTACACCCAGGCGGACGCCTCGTCGATGAAGTCACCGGGGAAGCCGACCCGGAAGGCGGTGGTCTCCTCCAGCCGGGCCAGCACCTCCTCGGGGAGGACGAGACGGGCGGCGCCCAGGTTGTCCATGAGCTGTTCGACGCGACGGGCGCCGACGATGGGGTGGACGGCGGGGGAGTGGGCCATGGTCCAGGCGATGGCGATCTGCGCCGGGGTGGCGCCGAGTTCGTCCGCGGCGCTCTGCACGGCCTCCGCGACCGCGCGCTCACGCGCCCCGATCGCCTCGGCCGACAGCCGGGTCGTGGTGCCGGGCGCCACCCCGCCCGGGCGGGTGTACTTGCCGGACAGGACGCCGTTCTGCAGGGGACTCCAGGCCGCCACCGACATGCCGAACGCCTCCGCCATCGGCAGCAGTTCGCGCTCGATGTCCCTCTCCAGCAGGCTGTACGGCACCTGCAGCGCCGACAGCGCCGACCACCCCCGCCATTCCGCGAGGGTGTTGGCGCGCGCGACCACCCAGGCCGGGGCGTCCGAGATGCCGACGTACAGCACCTTCCCGGACCGTACGGCGTCGTCGAGGGCCCGCATCGTCTCCTCGACGGGGGTGTTCCGGTCCCAGATGTGCACCCAGTAGAGGTCGATGTAGTCGGTGCCCAGCCGCCGCAGGCTCGTCTCCAGGGACAGCGCGAGGTTCTTGCGGTGGTTTCCGGCGGCGTTGGGGTCGGTGCCGTCGCGGGAGACGGTGTACTTGGTGGACAGCACGAACCGGTCGCGCCGCCCCTTGAGCAGGTCCCCGACGATCCGCTCGCTCTCCCCGCCCCGGTAGTTGACGGCCGTGTCGATCACGTTGCCGCCGGCCTCCGCGTACACGTCGAGGATCCGCGCGCACTCCTCCCGGGGCGCCCCCACCCCGCCCTGCTCCCCGAACGTCATGGCGCCCAGGAACAGTTCGGAGACGCGGAGCCCGGTCCGGCCCAGGAGTCGGTAACGCACCCAAAACCTCCGTCAGTTGAATGCCGTACCGGCCGACACTAACGGGTCGGCCGCGGCGGCGCGGCGGCTCCGGCACGGAGTGTCATTACGGTAGGACCCGCGACCGGCACGAGAGGTGCTTCATGACCGACTTCCGAACGGTGGGACGATGACCGCGATCCGACTCCTCCTCGTCGACGACGACCCCCTCGTGCGCGCCGGGCTCACGTTCATGCTGGGCGGCGCCGACGACATCGAGATCGTGGGCGAGGCCGCCGACGGCGGCGAGGTGGACGCCCTCGTCGACCGCACCCGCCCGGACGTCGTCCTCATGGACATCCGGATGCCGACCGTCGACGGCCTCACCGCCACCGAGCGGCTCCGCACCCGCGCGGACGGGCCCCAGGTCGTGGTCCTCACCACCTTCCACGCCGACGGCCAGGTGCTGCGCGCCCTGCGCGCGGGCGCCGCCGGGTTCGTCCTCAAGGACACCCCGCCCGCCGACATCGTCGACGCGGTGCGCCGGGTCGCGGCCGGTGACCCCGTCCTCTCGCCCGCCGTCACCCGCCGGCTCATGGCCCACGCCGCCGGCGGCGCCCCCGGCACCCGCCACGACACCGCCCGTGCGCGCCTCGCCGTCCTCAACGACCGTGAACGCGAGGTCGCCGTCGCCGTCGGCCGCGGCGCCTCCAACGCCGAGATCGCCGCGGAACTCTTCCTCAGCGTCGCCACCGTCAAGACCCACGTCTCCCGCGTCCTCGCCAAACTCGGCCTCAACAACCGTGTGCAGATCGCCCTGTTGACCTACGACGCGGGACTGTACGACGCGGGACTGCCGGAGGACGACGGGCACTCCTGACCCGCCCCGGGAGTTGGAAGGGGTGAGGGGGGACTCATGGAACAGGAAGACGTGATCGATCTGGCGGAGTACGGGCCGGGTTTCACCGAGAACCCGCACCCCGTCTACGCCGCACTGCGCGAACGGGGTCCCGTGCACCGGGTCCGGCTGCCGAAGCCCGACGCGCACCACGAGGTCTGGCTCGTCGTGGGGTACGAGGAGGCGCGGGCGGCGCTCGCCGACCCCCGGCTGTCCAAGGACGGCTCGAAGATCGGGATGACGTTCCTCGACGAGGAGCTGATCGGCAAGTACCTGCTGGTCGCCGACCCGCCCCAGCACACCCGGCTGCGCGGGCTGATATCCCGGGAGTTCACCGGACGCCGGGTCGAGCGGCTGCGGCCGAGGATCCAGGAGATCACCGACTCGCTGCTGGACGCCATGGTGCCGCGGGGCCACGCCGACCTCGTGGAGTCGTTCGCGTACCCCCTGCCGCTCACCGTCATCTGCGAACTGCTCGGCGTGCCCGAGATCGACCGGGCGGCCTTCCGGAAGCTGTCCACGGAGGCGGTCGCGCCGACCAGCGGCGAGAGCGAGTACGAGGCGTTCGTCCAGCTCGCCTCCTACCTGGGCGAACTGATCGAGGACAAGCGCTGCTCGCCGCCCGCCGACGACCTGCTGAGCGCCCTGATCCGCACGACCGACGAGGACGGCGACCGGCTGTCACCCGCCGAACTGCGCGGTATGGCCTTCATCCTCCTGGTCGCCGGCCACGAGACCACGGTCAACCTCATCACGGGAGCCGTCCACGCGCTGCTCGCCCACCCCGGACAACTCGCCGAGGTCCGCGCCGACCCGCGTCTCGTCGACGCGGTCGTGGAGGAGACCCTGCGCCACGAGGGCCCGGTGGAGAACGCGACGTTCCGTTACGCCGCCGAGCCGCTGGACATCGGCGGCACCACCGTCCCGGCGGGGGACGCGGTCCTGATCGGCCTGGCCGCCGCCGACCGCGACGGCGCCCGCTGCCCGGACCCCGACCGCTTCGACATCCACCGCGACACACGCGGCCACCTCGCCTTCGGCCACGGCATCCACTACTGCCTCGGCGCACCCCTGGCCCGACTGGAGGCCCGAGTCGCCCTGAAGTCCCTCCTGGACCGCTGCCCCGACCTGACCCCGGACGGCCCGCCGGGCCCCTGGCTCCCGGGCATGCTGATACGAGGAGTACGCAGCCTGCCGCTCCGCTGGTGAGAGCGGTTCTCCGCGGGCCTGGAAGGCATGGGGCGCAGCCCCTGCCTTCCAGGGGCGCGGGGAACTGCGCGAGAAGCCCCCACCGGACCCGCGGCCGCGACACCACGTGAGCCCCCCGACGGAGCGCACCCGGCACGCCGAAGGCCAACCGCTACTCCCGACCCCCCGCGATCTCCCCGAGGTTCACGGGCCGGTTCTCCAGCCGGGACAGCTCGCACGCCTCGGCGACCCGGAGCGCCTGCAGCGCCTCGCGCCCGTCGCACGGGTTGGCCCGCTCCCCGCGCACCACCTCCACGAACGCACCGATCTCGGCCTCGTACGCGGCGGCGAAGCGCTCAAGGAACCCGGTCCACGGCTTGTCCGCGGGCGGCGGCCCCTTCGGCTCCGTCGACGCGACGGGCGTACGGTCGTCCAGCCCGACCACCACGGTGTCCAGCTCCCCGGCCAGCTCCAGCCGCACGTCGTACCCGGCCCCGTTCACCCGCGCCGCCGTCGCCGTCACCAGCGTCCCGTCCTCCAGGGTGAGCACGGCGGCGGCGGTGTCCAGGTCATGCGCCTCCCGGAACATCGGATGCCCGGCGTCCGACCCGGTGGCGTACACCGTGGTGACCTCGCGGCCCGTCACCCACCGCACGATGTCGAAGTCGTGGATCAGCGTGTCCCGGTAGATCCCGCCGGAGACCGGCAGGTACGCCGCGGGCGGCGGCGTCCGGTCGGCCGTGAGCGCCCGTACCGTGTGCAGCCGCCCGAGCCGGCCCGCGCGCACCGCCTCCCGCGCGGTGACGTAGCCGGAGTCGAAGCGCCGCTGGAACCCCATCTGCAGCACCGTCCCGGCGGCGTCGACCTCGGTCAGCGCGTTTAACGTGTTCGGCAGGTCCACGGCGATGGGTTTCTCGCAGAAGACCGGGAGACCCGAGCGTGCTGCCCGACCGATCAGTTCGCCGTGGGCCGAGGTGGCGGCCGTGATGACCACGGCGTCCACACCCCAGGTGAAGATCTCGTCCACCCCCGGCGCCACCGTCTCGCCGAGGCGTTCCGCGAGGTCGTGGGCCCGCGCCCGATCGACGTCCGTGATGATCAGAGAACCGACGTCGCGGTGGCGGCTGAGCGTGGTCGCGTGAAACGTCCCGATGCGACCCGCGCCGATGAGTCCGATGCGCATGGGAAACAAAGTGGGGTGGTACCCGCCGCTGTGTCAATGCTTTGTCCGGACAACCGAACTACGCAACTTCCCGTCATCCTGCACCGGGGCTACGCTCGGCCCGTGCCGAAACCAGAAGAGGCTCCGACCGTGTCGCTCCAGCTCAGCGTCGACCGCAGCAGTCCGGTCCCGCTCTACTTCCAGCTGTCCCAGCAGCTGGAGGCCGCGATCGAGCACGGCGAGCTGACCCCGGGCAGTCTGCTGGGCAACGAGATCGAGCTGGCGGCCCGCCTCGGCCTGTCCCGCCCGACCGTCCGCCAGGCCATCCAGTCCCTGGTCGACAAGGGCCTGCTCGTACGCCGCCGCGGCGTGGGCACCCAGGTCGTGCACAGCCAGGTCAAGCGGCCCCTGGAACTGAGCAGCCTCTACGACGACCTGGAGGCCGCCGGCCAGCGCCCGGCCACCCGCGTCCTGCTCAACACCACCGTCGCCGCGTCCGCCGAGGTCGCCGCCGCCCTGGCCGTCGCGGAGGGCGGCGAAGTCCACCGGATCGAGCGACTCCGTCTGGCCCACGGCGAACCGGTGGCCTACCTCTGCAACTACCTCCCCGCCGACCTCATCGACCTCGACTCCCCACAGCTCGAAGCCACCGGCCTCTACCGCCTCATGCGCGCCACCGGCATCACCCTGCACAGCGCACGCCAGACCATCGGCGCCAAGGCGGCCACGGCGGACGAGGCCGACCGCCTCACCGAACCCGAGGGCGCGCCCCTGCTCACCATGCAGCGCACCACCTTCGACGACACGGGCCGCGCGGTCGAGTACGGCACCCACATCTACCGGGCATCCCGCTACTCCTTCGACTTCCAGCTCCTGGTGAGGGCCTAGAAGAGGGCACCCCCTGCTGTCGGGGGCGTAGCCCCCGCTTTTCAGGGGCGCGGGGAACTGCGCGACCAGCCCCCACCGGACCCGCACCCGAAAAACAACCCCCGGCACCCCCCGCCCCCACGCCGCACCAAGCGGAGCGCTAAGGCAGAATCGGCCCGATGAGCACTTACCGCGACTTCACCCACCGCGGCTCCGCGCGGGCCACCGTCCTGCGGACCGTGGGAACGCGCGAGCGCCGCTCCCACCTGACGGCCCCGCGCGTCCCCACCGTCGGCATCGACATCGGCGGCACGAAGGTGATGGCGGGCGTCGTGGACGCCGACGGCAACATCCTGGAGAAGCTCCGCACGGAGACCCCGGACAAGTCCAAGAGCCCCCAGGTCGTCGAGGACACGATCACGGAACTGGTCCTGGACCTCTCCGACCGGCACGACGTGCACGCCGTCGGCATCGGCGCCGCCGGCTGGGTGGACGCGGACCGCAACCGCGTCCTGTTCGCCCCCCACCTGTCCTGGCGCAACGAGCCCCTGCGCGACCGCCTCGCCGGCCGCCTGGCCGTGCCCGTCCTCGTCGACAACGACGCCAACGCCGCCGCCTGGGCCGAGTGGCGGTTCGGTGCCGGCCGCGACGAGGACCACCTGGTCATGATCACCCTCGGTACCGGTATCGGCGGCGCGATCCTGGAGGACGGCCAGGTCAAGCGCGGCAAGTTCGGGGTCGCGGGCGAGTTCGGCCATATGCAGGTCGTGCCCGGCGGCCACCGCTGCCCGTGCGGCAACCGCGGCTGCTGGGAGCAGTACAGCTCGGGGAACGCCCTGGTCAGGGAGGCCCGCGAACTCGCGGCGGCCGACTCCCCGGTGGCGTACGGGATCATCGAGCACGTCAAGGGGAACATCGGGGACATCACCGGCCCGATGATCACCGAGCTGGCCCGTGAGGGCGACGCGATGTGCATCGAGCTGCTCCAGGACATCGGCCAGTGGCTCGGCGTCGGCATCGCCAACCTCGCCGCCGCCCTCGACCCCTCCTGCTTCGTCATCGGCGGCGGCGTCTCGGCCGCCGACGACCTGCTGATCGGCCCCGCCCGGGACGCCTTCCGCCGTCACCTCACCGGCCGCGGCTACCGCCCCGAGGCCCGGATCGCCCGCGCCCAGCTCGGGCCCGAGGCCGGCATGGTGGGTGCCGCCGACCTCGCCAGACTCGTCGCCCGCCGCTTCCGCCGCGCCAACCGGCGCCGGGTGGAACGGTACGAGCGCTACGCGCGGTACGTGGAGGCCCGCCGCACCACCCAGGACACCGCGTGACCACGTCGGTGCCGCGCCAGGGCTCCTCCCCGGAGGAGCCGGAGCGGCCCCCCGAGGACCGCAGGCACCGCAACCGCCGCCGGGCGATCACCCTGGCGATCATCGTGCTGCTCATCGGCGTACCCGCCGGCTACCTGGTGATCTCCGCCAACCAGAGCCGCGACAGCGGCAAGGACAAGGAGGAGAAGTACTCGGCGACCGGCCTCACCGCCCACTGGCCCTCCCTGGTCCAGCGCCGCCTCTACCAGGTGCCGATCCCGCCGTACTCCAAGCACGTCGCCTACTACGAGACGAACAACTGGCGGACCAGCCGTCTCTACGTGCAGTTCTACACGAGCAACGAGGGCCTGGAGAGCTTCCTGAACCAGATCGGCACCAGCACCGCCGACCTGAAGAAGGACAAGATGGCCATCAACGCCCGCGACCGGGGGATCGTCGGCTGGGACTTCACCGGCGTCGGCCCCTGGTACGGCCTCGTCAGCGACCGCAAGAACCCCGCCCCCACCCACGACATCGTCGTGAACCGGACCAACCCGGACCATCCGATGGTGTACGTGGTCTCGCGAACCGTGCCCTGACCTGCGCGGACACCGTCGCGGGCGGGCCGTCGCCCGCTCGCCGCGACCGATTGTCGGACCCCGCCCGTAGAGTCGGAGGCAGTGATCGGAGCCGCACCCCGGGCGGCTCCACCGACCGAAGGCGGGGTGACCGGACCCATGGGGGACACCGCCGTTCCCGGCAGCGACACCGGCCCCGCCCCCGCGCGCCCGGCCGTCCCGGTCCGGCTGGCCGCCGTCTTCCTCCCGGCCCCGCTGCCCCGCCACGGACGGTTCGCGTTCTGGGACCCGGCGGGCGACGCCCCGCCACCGGGAGACACCGAGGACCTCACCGTCGTACGGCAGCACGGGTCCGGAGCCCGCCGAGGCACCGTCCCCGCCGTCCGCCTGACGGTCGGAGAGGCCCTCCCCCTGCTCACCCGCGCCCGCCGCGACCCCGCCGCCCACCCCGCCACGGCCTGCTGGGGCGCGGCCGCCCTGCACGCGCTGCGCCTGGTCGCCCGGGGCCGCCTGCTGCCCGGACTGACCGCCGAGGGGTACGACGCCTGGCGCGCGGGTCCGCTGGACCCGGACGACATCGCGCACCTCAGGGCCGTCGCCGCCGCCCTGCCCCCCGAGGGCCACGCGGTCCCGCTGCCCGGCAGGGGCCCGCTGCGGCTGCCCGAGCCGGAGCCCCTGGTGCGGTCCTTCCTGGACGCGGTCGCCGACACCCTGCCGCGCGGCCCGGCGGCGCCATACGTCTGGGGGAAACCCTTCGCCGCGCAGGCCGGACAGCGGCTGCCGGGGGCCCGTGACTGGGCGGCCGAGGTCGCCGCCGGCATGGACGCGGGCGTCCGCGTCTCCCTGCGCCTGGACCTCGCGGCCCACGACCTCTTCGACGACAGCGAGGGCGCCCCGCGGGCGGGCGCGGCGGTCGTCCAGGTGCACAGCCTCGCCGACCCCACGCTCGTCGCCGACGCCCTGTGGTCGGGGGACGCGGACACGGCGTTCGGACCCCGCGCGCGCGTGGACGCCGCCCTCGCCGTCCGGCGCGCCGCCCGCGTCTGGCCGCCCCTGGACCGCCTCTCCGAACAGGACGTCCCCGATGTCCTCGCCCTCTCCGAGGACGAACTGTCCGACCTGCTGGGCGTCGCCGCGACCCGGCTCGCGGCGGCCGGCGTCGCCGTGCACTGGCCCCGGGACCTGGCCCACGACCTGAGCGCCCGCGCCGAGGTCCACCCGGCGCCCGGCTCCGCCACCGACGGCACCGGCTTCTTCGAGGGCGAGGAACTGCTGCGCTTCCGCTGGCAGCTGGCGCTCGGCGGCGACCCGCTCACCGAGGCCGAGATGGACATCCTCGCCGAGGCCCACCGCCCGATCGTGCGCCTGCGCGACCAGTGGGTCCTCGTCGACCCGGCCCTCGTCCGCAAGGCCCGCAAACGCGAACTGGGCCTGCTCGACCCGGTGGACGCCCTGTCCGCAGCCCTCACCGGCCGGACGGAGGTCGACGGCGAGACGGTGGAGGCGGTACCGGTCGGAGCGCTGGCGGCACTCCGCGACCGTCTGACGGCCGGTGTCGGCCCGGTCGACCCGCCTCCCGGCCTGCGTGCCACCCTGCGCGACTACCAGCTCCGGGGCCTGGGCTGGCTGGACCTCATGACCTCCCTCGGCCTCGGCGGCTGCCTCGCCGACGACATGGGCCTCGGCAAGACGATCACGGTCATCGCCCTGCACCTGCGCCGGGCCCGCCCGGAACCCACGCTGGTCGTCTGTCCCGCCTCCCTGCTGGGCAACTGGCAGCGCGAGATCGCCCGCTTCGCCCCCGGGGTGCCCGTGCGCCGCTTCCACGGCCCCGACCGCACCCTGGACGACCTCGCCGGCGGCTTCGTCCTCACCACCTACGGCACCATGCGCTCCACCGCGCCGCGTCTCGCCCAGCAGGAGTGGGGCATGGTCGTCGCCGACGAGGCCCAGCACGTCAAGAACCCCTACTCGGCGACGGCGAAGGCCCTGCGTACGATCCCGGCGCCCGCGCGCGTGGCCCTCACCGGCACCCCGGTCGAGAACAACCTCTCCGAGCTGTGGGCCCTGCTCGACTGGACCACACCGGGACTCCTCGGCCCGCTGAAGTCGTTCCGCGCGCGCCACGCCCGCGCCGTGGAGAACGGCGAGGACCAGGAGGCGGTCACCCGGCTGGCCCGGCTGGTCCGCCCCTTCCTGCTGCGCCGCAAGAAGTCCGACCCGGGCATCGTCCCCGAACTCCCGCCCAAGACGGAGAGCGACCACCCCGTCCCCCTCACCCGTGAACAGGCCGCGCTCTACGAGGCCGTGGTCCGCGAGTCGCTGCTCGCCATCGAGACGGCGGAGGGCATGGCCCGCCGGGGCCTGGTCCTGAAACTCCTGGGCGCCCTCAAGCAGATCTGCGACCATCCGGCGCTGTATCTGAAGGAGGATCCGGCCACCGCGACCGGAGAACGGTTCGTAGGCCGTTCCGGCAAACTGGCGCTGCTGGACGAGCTGTTGGACACGCTGCTCTCCGAGGACGGCTCCGCGCTGGTCTTCACCCAGTACGTCGGCATGGCCCGACTGATCACCGCACACCTCGCCGCCCGCGCGGTCCCGGTCGAGCTGCTGCACGGCGGTACACCGGTCACCGAGCGCGAACACATGGTGGACCGCTTCCAGAGCGGGGCGACACCCGTCCTCGTCCTCTCCCTGAAGGCGGCCGGCACCGGACTGAACCTCACGCGGGCCGGTCATGTCGTCCACTTCGACCGCTGGTGGAACCCGGCCGTCGAGGAACAGGCCACCGACCGCGCCTACCGGATCGGCCAGACCCAGCCCGTCCAGGTGCACCGCCTCATCACCGAGGGCACGGTCGAGGACCGCATCGCCGAGATGCTGGAGTCCAAGCGGGCCCTCTCCGACGCCGTCCTCGGCTCGGGCGAGGCGGCGCTCACCGAACTGACGGACCGGGAGCTGACCGACCTGGTGTCGTTGCGGAGGCAGACATGAGCGGGGGAGCGGAGACACCCGGCGAGGCGCAGGGACCGGAGCGTGCGACCGGGGCCCGGCCCGCCGACACGGCCCGGCCCGCCGACGCCGTCCGCCGGGCGCTGCGCGCGGCACGGGAGCGGGACAGGTACGCCGCCGGCGCGGACGAACCGGACGCGCCGGGCGCCTCGGCGGCAGTGACGGAGAGCGCGTCGTCCGAGGCCCGGACGACCCGTCAGGCTCCCGCTCGGCCGGGTGACGTGGCGCGGGAGGCGTTGCGCAGGGCCGCGGAATCCCGGACGGGGGGTCCGCAGGAGCCGACGCCGGAGCGCGAGGACGCGCCGGGGCAGGTGGAGCGGGCGTCCGCCGGCCCAGGTAACCCCCGGGCCGCCGACGGGCCCGCCCCGGACAGGTCGCCCGGGGAGGCGGGCAGGCCCGCGGCTCGCCCCGGCGACATCGCCCGCGAGGCCCTGCGGGCCGCCCGCGAGGCCACCGTCCGGGCCCGCGCGGAGGCGGAGGCCGCCCGCGCGGAGGCGGAGGCCGCGCGTGCCGAGGCCGTCGACAGCGAGGACCGGGACGCGCGGCGCGCGACGGCGCCGCCCGACCGGGCTCCGGCGCCCCGTACGCACGACGGACTCGAACTCCCCTCGCAGCTGACCGAGTTGGAGCCGTCCGAGAAGCGGCCGCAACCGGGAAGGGCCTCCACGGGGGCCCCGGTCGCGCGAGACCGGGCGGCGGCGGCCCTCGGCACGACAGCCCGGAAGGCGGTGCCTGCGGACCGGCCGGGCCCGAACTCTGTGCCAAGCGAGCAGACTTCGGCCGTGGCTGCCTCCCCTGAGTCACCGTCACCTCGCCCCGCGGCCTCACCGCCAGGCGGCCCGTCCGCACGCCCGGCACCCCCCTCGGCGGTACCCGACCCCGACCCCGACCCCGATCCGGTGGACGCCCCCGACCGGCCGTCTCTCCCGGGTCCGGACACCGGCCTCCCCGCGGCCCCCCGCGTGCCCCGCACCATGGCCGCCCCTTCCCGCGACGGTGAACTGCGGCGCACCTTCCGTCCGTTCCCGCCGCGCCCCACGGCCGGGGAGGCGTTCGCGGAGAGCTGGTGGGGCAACGCCTGGGTGACCGCACTGGACGAGGGTGCGCTCGACCCCGCACGGCTGGCGCGGGGGCGGACCTACGCGGACCAGGGCCGGGTGGACGCGATCACGGTGACACCCGGGCTGGTGCTCGCGTACGTGCACGGCAGCAGGGCGCGGCCGTACCGGGTGCAACTGCGGCTGCGGACCCTGGACTCCGACGAGTGGGACCGCTTCCTGGACGCGGCGGCGGAGCAGCCCGCCCACATCGCCGCGCTGCTGGACAAGGAACTGCCGCCCGCCCTGGCCGGGCCGGGACCGGGGCCCGGCGCGGGCCGGGGCACGCGTCTGCTGCCCGGCGCCGGCGAGCTGGAACCCCGGTGCAGCTGCCCCGACTTCGGGCACCCCTGCAAGCACGCGGCGGCGCTCTGCTACCAGACCGCGCGCCTGCTGGACGAGGACCCGTTCGTGCTGCTGCTCTTGCGGGGCCGGGGCGAGCGGGAACTGCTCGACGCCCTGTCCCGGCGGAACGCGGCCCGTGCCGCACGTGCCGCGCAGGAGCAGGGGCACGAGCCCGCGGCGTTCCCGGGGGTCCGGGCCCGCGACGCCCTCGCGCCGCGCACCCTCCCCCCGCTGCCCGCCCCCCTGCCCCCTCCGCCGCACCCGGAACAGCCGCCGGTGTACCCGGGCGCGCCCGGCGGCCCGGACCCCTTCGCGCTGGACCAGCTGGCCACCGACGCGGCCGCCCGCGCCCACGCGCTGCTCACCACGGGACGCGACCCGGTGGCCGAACTGACGCTGTGGCAGGACGCGGTCCGGCTCGCCGCCGCCCGCCCCGGCTCCGGTCTCACCGCCGCGACCCGGGCCCTGTACGCGTCGCTGGCCGCGGCCACCGGCCGCACCCCGGCCGACCTGGCCCGCGCCGTCGCCGCCTGGCGGCAGGGCGGTCCGGAAGGGCTGACGGTCCTGGAGGAGCCCTGGGACCCGCCGGCCGGCCGCTTCGACCGCGCCCGCCCCTCGCTGCGCGCCGCGGACCTCCCGGCCTTCCGCCCCTGGCGCAACCACCTCACCCACCCCCGCGGCCACCTCCAGCTCCGCCTCGGCCGCGACGGCCTGTGGTACGCGTACGAGTCCGAACCGGGCCGCGACGACTGGTGGCCGAGAGGCACCCCGGACCTCGACCCGGTCGGCGCCCTGACCGGGCTCGGGGCCTCCGACGACTGACGGCCCGCCCGGCGCCGGAGGGACCCGCGCCCCTCCCCGGGCAGTAGCGGGGCAGTGACGGGACGGCGGCGCGCACCGCGGGACACGCGCCCTGCGACACGCGGGGACGTTTGTTCGACGCCCTGGCCCGGCGCGCCGCCCGCGCCGCGCGCCCGCCCGGTGACCTGCGCTCAGGTGAAGACGATGTGAGAGTTGCCCGCTGATGTTCGGGAGCCGCCCGGGCCGATTCGGGGGCCCGGGGCCGAGCACCGGGCGGGGGACGTTAGCGTGGAGCGGTGAGTGAGACGCAGACCCCCGCCCTCCAGTACCGGTTCGACGGGCCGGACGACGCCCCGGTCCTGATCCTCGGGCCCTCGCTCGGCACGACCTGGCACATGTGGGACCGTCAGATCCCCGAACTGACCAAGCAGTGGCGGATTTTCCGCTTCGACCTGCCCGGTCACGGCGGTGCCCCCGCCTACCCCGGCGGTTCGGTCACCGAGCTGGCGGCCCGGCTGCTGGCCACGCTCGACGCCGTCGGCGTTCAGCGTTTCGGTTACGCGGGGTGCGCGCTCGGCGGTGCCATCGGGGCCGAGCTGGCGCTCCGTCATCCCGAGCGCATCGCCTCGCTCGCGCTGATCGCCGCCTCGCCCCGCTTCGGCACGGCCGACGAGTTCCGCCAGCGCGGTGTGATCGTCCGTACGAACGGCCTGGACCCGATCGCCCGGACGTCCCCGGACCGCTGGTTCACCGGCGGGTTCGCGGCGGCGCAGCCCGCGATCACCGAGTGGGCGGTGCAGATGGTCCGCACCACCGACCCCGGCTGCTACATCGCCGCCTGCGAGGCGCTCGCCTCGTTCGACGTGCGCGCCGAACTCGGCCGCATCGGCGTCCCCACCCTCGTCCTCGTCGGCTCCGACGACCAGGTCACCGGCCCCGCCGAGGCCCGTACGCTCGTCGCGGGCATCCCGGACGCCCGGCTCGCCGTCGTCCCCGGCGCCTCGCACCTCGTCCCGGTCGAGCAGCCCGCCGCCGTCACCGACCTCCTCGTCCGGCACTTCTCCACGGCCTGGCAGCCCGCCTACGACTCCACCACCGGCCAGATCGCCATCCCCGCGACCCCGGTCAAGCCGGCTCTGGCCGTCGTGCCGCCGCAGGCGGGACCGGTCGCCGAGATCGCCCCGGCCGCCGCCCAGCCCGAGGCACTGGGCAGACCGGACCCCTACGACGCGGGGCTCAAGGTCCGCCGCGAGGTGCTCGGGGACGCGCACGTCGACCGGGCGCTGTCCACGGCGGACGAGTTCTCCGGCGACTTCCAGGAGTTCATCACCCGCTACGCCTGGGGCGAGATCTGGGACCGGCCCGGCCTCGACCGCCGCTCCCGCAGCTGCGTCACGCTGACCGCGCTCGTCGCCGGCGGACACCTGGACGAACTCGCCTTCCACACCCGCGCCGCCCTGCGCAACGGCCTGACCCCGGACGAGATCAAGGAAGTCCTCCTCCAGGCCGCCGTCTACTGCGGGGTACCGGCCGCGAACAGCGCGTTCCGGGTGGCCCAGCAGGTCATCCGCGAGGAGACCACCCCCGAGGAGTGACCCGGGGGCAGGATGGACCCATGAAGCTCACGAAGAAGTCGCACGCCTGCGTCCGTCTGGAGAAGGACGGACGCACGCTCGTCATCGACCCGGGCGGGTTCAGCGAGGAGGACGCCGCGGCCGGCGCCGACGCCGTCCTGGTCACGCACGAGCACCCCGACCACTTCGACGAGGGACGGCTGCGGGCGGCCCTGGAGGGCAACCCGGCCGCCGAGATCTGGACCCTGCGCTCCGTCGCCGAGAAGATCTCCGCCGCGTTCCCGGGCCGGGTGCACACCGTCGGCCACGGCGACACGTTCACCGCCGCGGGCTTCGACGTCCAGGTCCACGGCGAACTGCACGCCGTGATCCACCCGGACATCCCGCGCATCACCAACGTCGGCTACCTCGTCGACGCCGGCCGTGTCTTCCACCCCGGCGACGCCCTCACCGTCCCCGGCCACGCCGTCGAGACGCTGATGCTGCCCGTCATGGCCCCCTGGAGCAAGATCTCCGAGGTGATCGACTACGTCCGCGAGGTGAAGCCGCACCGGGCGTACGACATCCACGACGCCCTCCTGACCGACCTCGCCCGCCCCATCTACGACCGCCAGATCGGCTCCCTGGGCGGCGCGGAGCACCTGCGCCTCGCCCCCGGCGCCTCGGCGGACGTCTGACCGGGGCGCCGGTCCCGCCCGCGACCGGGCTGGACCGGCGTTGTCGTACCCGCCGGGTAGGTTGTGGGGCATGCGCATCGCGACCTGGAACGTGAACTCGATCACCGCCCGCCTCCCGAGGCTCCTGGCCTGGCTGGAGAGCAGCGGCACGGACGTGCTCTGCCTCCAGGAGGCCAAGATCGCCGAGGACGGCTTCCCGCTCGACGCGCTGCGGGAGGCGGGCTACGAGGCGGCGGTGCACGCCACGGGCCGGTGGAACGGCGTGGCGGTGATCTCCCGCGTCGGCATCGAGGACGTGGTCAAGGGCCTGCCCGGCGACCCCGGCTACGACGGCTCGGTGGAGCCCCGCGCGATCTCCGCCACCTGCGGCCCGGTGCGCGTCTGGTCGGTGTACGTGCCGAACGGCCGCGAGGTCGACCACCCGCACTACGCGTACAAGCTCCAGTGGTTCGAGGCGCTGAAGGCCGCCGTCGCCGGTGACGCGGCCGGCAGCCGCCCCTTCGCCGTCATGGGCGACTACAACGTGGCGCCGACGGACGACGACGTGTACGACGTCGCCGCCTTCGAGGGCCTCACCCATGTCACCCCCGCCGAGCGCGCCGCCCTGGCCTCCCTGCGCGAGGCGGGCCTGACCGACGTCGTCCCCCGGCCCCTGAAGTACGAGCACCCCTTCACGTACTGGGACTACCGCCAGCTCTGCTTCCCCAAGAACCGGGGCATGCGCATCGACCTGGTGTACGGCAACGAGGCGTTCGCGAAGGCCGTGGCCGACTCGTACGTCGACCGTGAGGAGCGCAAGGGCAAGGGGGCCTCCGACCACGCCCCGGTCGTGGTGGACCTGGAGGTCTAGAGCCTGGCGCATCAGAGGAGTCCGAGGTCCACCGACTCCGCCAGCGCGGCCAGCCCCGTCTCGTTCGGGTGCAGATGGTCCCCGCTGTCGTACGCGGGGAGCAGCCGGGCCGGCCGGCCGGGGTCGCGGAGCACCGCGTCGAAGTCGAGGACGCCGTCGACGTCGTCGTTGCCCCGGATCCAGTCGTTCACCGCGACCCGCTCGGCGTCGGCGGCGGCCGTGCAGCGGGCCTCGCCCTCGCAGGGCGCGATCGTCGCCGCCAGCACGCGCAGGCCCCGCTCGTGCCCCCGGGCCGCGATCTCCCGCAGCCCGGCGACGACCTCGCCCGCCGTCGTACCCCAGCGGACGTCGTTCACGCCCTGGAAGACGACGACGGTCCGGGCGGAGGTCTGGGCGAGGACGTCACGGTCGAGGCGGTGCAGGGCGCTCACGCCGCCCGTGTCGGTGGAGACGCCGTCGCCGGGATAGCGGTCGGTGACCACACGGTTCGCCGAGATGGCCTGGTTGAGGACGCCGTAGCGCGGCACCTCGTCCTGGTCCAGCAGGCGCCGGGCCAGCACGTCCGGCCACCGTCGGTTCGAGTCGGCCGTCACCTTCTCGCCGTCGGTGATCGAGTCCCCGAGCAGGACCACCGAGCCCGGGCCGCCCCCCACGTCCACGCCGGTCAGCAGCGGCCAGGTCGTCACCGTCGAGGTGTACGCCGCCGCCGAGGTCTCGCCCGCGTGGTCGCCTGGCCCGCTCACGTACGACGTCTGCTGGGCGAGCCGGTGCACGGGCGCGGCCGTCACCGTGTCCGGCAGATGGAAGCTCACCAGGAGGTCGGTGTCCGGGGGCACCTCGAAGCCCAGCGGGTCGCTGTACGCCTGGGCGCCCGCCGGGATCAGGGTGCCCGCCGCGCCCCCGAACGACAGCGGCACCGGCGCGCCGCGGGCGGCGGCGCCCTCGGCCCGCAACGCCACCGTCGCGCTCCCCACCCGTACGGGCGCCGAGGCGAAGGTGTTGTCGAGCCTGATCCGCACCCGGGGCCCGCCCGCCGAGGTGTGGACGACGAGCCGCAGCGTCCGGTCGGTCCAGGGTCCGACGGACGTGTGGCCGGAGGTGGACGCCGCCCAACCGCCGGTCCAGCCGCGCGACTCGGGGCGGACCGACAGGGCGAACACATGCAGGTCGGGGTTGCGCGGCAGGGTCACCGAGGCGACCTCGCGGCCCCGCCCGACCGGCACGGTGACGACGTACAGCCGTGCCTTCTCGGTGAGTCGACCGCCGGGGGTGTTGACGTGGGGAAGGGCGACGGCCTTGGTGGCGAGCGGGCCGGTGCGCCAGTCGGGGGAGGCCAGGCGGTACGCGGAACGGGCGCCGTTCGCGTAGCGGACCGTCCCGGTGCCGGACGCCTCCGTGCCGCCCGTGGCGGCGACGAGGAAGGCGAGGGCGTCGCCCCGGCCCCGCACCCGGACCGACTGGCCGGCGGCGCGCACGTTGTCGGGCTCGCCCGCCGCGGGGCGCGGCCAGGTCAGGCGCGCGCCCTGAACGGTCAGCGTGCGCCCCGGTGTCCACCCGGCGGCCGTCAGGTCGGTGGCGGAGAGAGAGTTCCCGTGTCCGTCGAAGTCGGCCTCGGCGGGCCGCGCGTCGTCGCTGACCGCCCGGTTGTCGAAGAGCCGTTCCAGGGGCGCCGGTCTCTCCTTCCCGGCGTCGGAGGCCCGGGCGGTGGCGACCGGCGCGGCCGTCGCCAGGAGTGCCAGTACGCAGGCCGTTCCCCAGACGCGTGGGCGCACGCGGGACCCCTCCCGTTCGCTGATGACCATGTCGGCGACGACGATGGCGGATGCGACACCGGTACGGTGACGAGGCGACAGATGTGTCATGAACCTAAAGAGGCGTCAGGGGCCCGTCAATGAGGCGTGCTCGAACGGTGGACGAACTCCGGGCGAACAGGCGGACCCGCGCGCCTGTGGTGCCGGGGACTGGGCGGATGACACGCTGAGCCCATGAACATCTCTTTCCTGGGCAACTGGCGCAAGAGGCGTGGCCCCGCCTTCGGGGTCGCGGTGTTCACCGGCGGCGACGGTGACGACGACGGTCACGCGGGACTCGCCGAACTCCTCGCCGAATGCGAACTGCTGCGTGCCCAGGCCGCGCAGGCGGGTGTGCGCCTGGACGACTCCGCGTCCTCGCTGGAAGCCCTCGACCAGCTCGTCCCGCGCTGGCGCGACGACGAGGAGCGCGCGGCCTGGCTCGGCAACGACGCCGGGCTCTACCTGGGCACGGTGGTCGTCCGGACCGTCCCCGGCGCCCGCTGGGAGATCTGGCCGAACGGTCAGCCCGTGGTGCGCCTGGCGTCCGGCCGGGAGATCGACGTGGTCGAGGCCGGCCACGCGTGGGCGGCGAGCGGCGCGCCGGAACTCTCCCAGCTCTACGCCGAGGTCGCGGAGTCGTGACACCCCGGCACCGCGCTGCCGCCCGTGTGCCGTCACCCGTGCCGTCGCCGGTGGTGCCGCCCGTGCCGTCGCCGGGCGGCGACAATACGGCTAATGCGCGGCCGTGCGTGTCGTGGACGAGGGCCACGGCCGTCCGGATAGTTTGCGGCACCTGCGGCACGGCACGGCACCGCACGCCGGAGCATGGCACGACACACCACCGCACGACATGACAGGGCACACACGGCACGGCCGGAGCGAGTAGGGCGGACAGGGCATGGCGGTCGATCCGCTGATCGAGATGCACGGCGTGAACAAGTACTTCGGGGAGCTGCATGTCCTGCAGGACATCGATCTCACCGTCGGCCGGGGGGAGGTGGTCGTCGTCATCGGCCCGTCGGGGTCGGGGAAGTCCACGCTGTGCCGGGCGATCAACCGGCTGGAGCCCATCCGTTCCGGCACGATCCTGCTCGACGGGCAGCCCCTGCCGGACGAGGGCAAGGCCCTCGCGGCGCTGCGCGCGGACGTCGGCATGGTCTTCCAGTCGTTCAACCTCTTCGCGCACAAGACGGTCCTGCAGAACGTGTCGCTCGGTCAGATCAAGGTGCGCAAGAAGAAGAAGGAGGACGCCGAACGGCGCTCCCGTGAACTCCTCGACCGGGTCGGCCTCGCCGACCAGGCGCCCAAGTACCCGGCACAGCTCTCCGGCGGCCAGCAGCAGCGCGTGGCCATCGCCCGCGCCCTCGCCATGGACCCCAAGGTCATCCTGTTCGACGAGCCCACCTCGGCCCTCGACCCGGAGATGATCAACGAAGTCCTGGAGGTCATGCAGCAGTTGGCGCGCGAGGGCATGACCATGGTGGTCGTCACCCACGAGATGGGTTTCGCCCGCTCCGCCGCCAACCGAGTCGTCTTCATGGCGGACGGCCGCATCGTCGAGGACCGCACTCCGGACGCGTTCTTCACGAGCCCGGAGAGCGACCGAGCCAAGGACTTTCTCTCCAAGATCCTCAAGCACTGACCACCGCCACACGACCGGGCGCGGTCCTCGACTACGATGAGCGGTTCATCCACTTGGGGTGAGCGAGGCCGCGGACGCCACCCCGGCCGAAACAGGAGCGCCGCCGCCGGACACGCGGTGGCCAGGGGCCAGGCCCGTCCGGCGGCAGCCGGAGATCACTGCTCGCGCAGCGGGATCGACACGTACGACGGGTCGTTCGGCGGCGAGGAGAAGGTCAGCTGCGCGCCGGTCGGGTTGTGCTCGATGTAGAGCGGGTCGACCGTGTCGACGACCAGGGCGAGACGGTGGCCCGCCGGAACGTCGTAGGCCGTGGAGAGCAACTCCAGGTCCACGCCGAACGGCTTGCCGGGCGTCACGCCGTGGAAGGTGTACGGCGCGTGGCTGACCAGCTTGCCGAGGCCGAGCGGGCCCACGTCGTAGAGGTAGGCGACGAGGGTGCCGCTCTCCTTGGTCGGGGTCACCGTGGTGTGCAGCTTCGCGGTACCCCGCACGGCCTGCGCGGTCGCGTACTTCTCCGACTGCCAGACGGCCGCCCAGCGGCGCGGCAGCAGCGGGATCGAGGCCACGGGCGGGAGTTGTGCCACCTGGTCCAGGATGCTGGACAGGAAGACGACCCCGCCGTTGGCGCCCGAGTCGACGTTCGCGCGGATCGTGGTGCCGCCCGTCAGGGCGATCTTCTCGCGGGTGGCGGTGACGGACTTCCAGTCCGGATAGCCCTCGAAGGCGCCGCCCGTACGGGACTTGAGCCGGACGGGCTGCTCGCGGTCGATGCCGTTGTCGGCGCCCTTGAGATAGCGGTCGAACCAGCGCCGCGTGTCCGTCCACACGTCGTTGGGCAGCCCGAACAGGCCGGTCAGCTCGGTGGTGGCGTGGTCCCCGGGCCGCAGCTCCAGCCGCTTGGGGCCGGTGAGTTTCTCGTAGAAGTCGGCGTACTGGTTGGGCGGGAAGATCGAGTCGCCCCAGGCGTTGGCGAGCATGACGGCCGTGCCGTGGGTGTTCAGCTGGTCCAGATAGGTCTCGGGGGAACGTTTCTTCCCCCAGGCGATCATGTCCTCCTCCTTCGTCAGGTCGGAGGCGTAGAAGCTCGTGAAGATCTGCTGGAGTTCGGGGCTCTGGCGGCCCGTGATCCGGCCGGCGCCGTCCAGCAGGGCGGACGCCTGCAGGTGCTGGGTGCGTCCGCCGTAGATCGAGTCGATCAGGTCCGCCCAGCCGCTCAGCGCGGCGACCGCCTTGACGCGCTTGTCGTGCGCGGCGGTGAGCAGGCTGATGCCCGCCCCGTAACTCAGCCCCGCCATGCCGATGTGCGCGGCGTCGGCCGGGGTGTTGGCGAGGGCCCAGTCGATCACCCTGGAGGCGTCGGCCGTGTCGGGTGGACCCGCGACCTCTATGTATCCGCCGGACTCCCAGAAGCCGCGGACGTTGTAACTGACCACGACGTAACCGGCGTCGGCCAGTTTCCGGGCCTGGGCCAGGTACTCGATCTGCGGCAGGCCCCAACTCGTGGGCAGCACGAGCAGCGGGTACGCGCGCGAGGTGTCGGCGGGGGCGACGACATTGGCCTTGAGGACCGTGCCGCCGTCGCCGGTGATGTCCACGAAGCGGGTGGTGGGAGCGGCGGTCGGGCCGGAGGCCGCCTGGGCGGCGGGGGCGAGACCGAGGGCCGTGCCGGCGATCAGGGTGGCCGAGACGGCGCCGACGGCGCTGGTCCGCAGCGCCCCGGCCGTACGCGAGGTGGTGCCGTGCTGGTGTCTCATGGGTCGCCTCACTCGTGTCAATGCAAAGTGACCCGACGGTAACCGGACGTCCTTACCGGAAGTAACTCCTCGGTAAGTTACGTGACGGTAACGTTCGATGGTGGACCAACTGGTGCGACGGCATCCACGGAATCGACGGCACCCAAGGGCGCTAGGAGGCCCGGTGCGAGATCTGGGCCGGTGCGGACGGCGCCGGGGCCTGGGCCGCGCGGGTGACGTCCGCGACGAGTTCGACGACATCGGCGCCGTACGCCTGCGAGTTGACGACCTTCAGCAGCAGGACGAACGTGCCGGTGCCGTACTTGCGGTGCAGGCGCTCGTGGTTGCGGGCGAGGTAGCGGGTGGCGGCCTGGTTGGTGATCGCGCGCTGTCCGCAGAAGAGGAAGACCGGGCGGGCCTGGTCCGGCTGGCCGGTGGTGAGCCGGGCCAGGACGACGTGCTCGGTGATGCCGGGGTCCAGCCGGTACTGCTCGCTGCCGATCTGGAACGAGGCCCGGTGGGGGCCGGGCTCGGGGTCGCTGTTGAAGACGACGCCGGGCAGCATCGCGGATATGTGCGCCGCCATCCGGCGATTCGAGATCGGACCTCCCACGCAGAACTCGGTGCGTTCGCCGAAGCCCTGCTGGGCCGCGTCCTGGGTGATCATCTGCGCGTGCGCGCCGCAGTCCTTGATCAGCGCGGAGAGTTCCAGCAGCGCGAACACGTCGTAGCGGTGGACGGCCAGGTCCGCGCTGGACGGGTCGCGGTTGACCACGAGCAGGGACTCGGAGTTGTCGGGCAGCCCGAAGAACGTCTGCTTGCGGCGGAGCTTCCTCTTCCACAGGTACGTCCGGAAGGCCCAGCCGAGCGAGGCGCTGAGGCCCGCCGCGAGCACACCGAGGACGATATTGCGCACGTCGTCATTCATGGCCGCGCATGGTAGCGGGCGCGGCCGAGACCTGTCCGAATCCATGTCCGATTCCGGACCCGCTGTCCCGGTTCGGCGGGTCGTCGCGGGGTGCCGCGACACCGCCGGATGGCCGAGACGCCGCTGACGGGTTCATGGCACCCGCGTTAGTCTGCGCGAACGGTCCTTGACTGGAGGTACGGATGCGTCTGCGTCGCCCTGTCGCGCGGAAACTGGCTGTACTGGCGGCAACGTCCGCCGTGGTCGCGGTGGGGGCGGCCCCGCCGTCCACGGCTGCGGCGGACCCCGTCGAGAAGGTGCCGCTCGCCGTCGGCCACGGCGGAGCCGTCTCCAGCGTCGACCCGGACGCCTCCGCCGCCGGTATCGAGGTGCTCCGCAAGGGCGGCAACGCGGTGGACGCGGCCGTCGCCACGGCCGCCGCGCTCGGCGTCACCGAGCCCTACTCGGCCGGTATCGGCGGGGGCGGCTACTTCGTCTACTACGACGCCCGCTCCCGTACGGTGCACACCATCGACGGCCGGGAGACCGCGCCCCTGAGCGCGGGCAAGGACCTCTTCCTGGAGAACGGCACGGCGATCCCCTTCGCCGAGGCCGTCACCAGCGGGCTGAGCGTCGGCACCCCCGGCACTCCGGCGACCTGGCAGACCGCGCTGAGCAGTTGGGGCAGCAAGCCGCTCGCCAAACTGCTGAAGCCCGCCGTGAAGCTGGCCCGCCACGGGTTCACCGTCGACGCCACCTTCCGCGCCCAGACCGCCTCCAACGAGGCTCGCTTCCGTAACTTTCCGGCCACCGCCGACCTCTTCCTCCCCGGCGGGCAGCTGCCGGTGGTCGGCTCGACCCTGAAGAACCCCGATCTGGCCCGTACGTACGCGCTGCTGGGCCGCAAGGGGGTCGGTGCCCTGTACCGGGGCGACCTCGCCCAGGACATCGTCGACACGGTCAACAAGCCCCCGGTGGACCCGGCTTCGGGGTACAACGCCCGGCCCGGCGACCTGACCACGGCCGACCTGGCCGCGTACCGGGCCAAGCGCCAGGCGCCCACGGAGACGTCGTACCGCGGTCTCGGCGTCTACGGCATGGCCCCCTCCTCCTCCGGCGGCACCACGGTCGCCGAGGCGCTGAACATCCTGGAGCGGACCGACCTGTCGAAGGTGAGCGACGTCCGGTACCTGCACCGCTACATCGAGGCGAGCCGTATCGCGTTCGCCGACCGGGGCCGCTGGGTCGGCGACCCCGCGTTCGAGGACGTCCCCACGAAGGAACTGCTGTCGCAGGAGTACGCCGACTCGCGGGAGTGCCTGATCAAGGACGACGCGGTGCTCACCAGCCCGGTCGCGCCGGGCGATCCGCGGAACCCGGCGCCCTGCCGGGCCGGCGGCACCGCCGCGCCGACGACCTACGAGGGGGACAGCACCACCCACCTCACGGTCGCCGACAAGTGGGGCAACGTCGTCTCGTACACGCTCACCATCGAGCAGACGGGCGGCAGCGGCATCACCGTGCCGGGCCGCGGCTTCCTGCTCAACAACGAGCTGACGGACTTCTCCTTCACCCCGGCCAACCCGGCCGTGCACGACCCGAACCTGCCGGGGCCGGGCAAGCGGCCCCGCTCGTCGATGTCGCCGACGATCGTGCTCGACCGGCACGACCGGCCCGTGGTGGCGCTCGGTTCGCCGGGCGGCGCGACCATCATCACGACCGTGCTGCAGACCCTGACCGGCTTCCTCGACCGGGGCCTGCCCCTGGTCGACGCGATCGCCGCGCCACGGGCCAGCCAGCGCAACCAGACCACCACCGAACTCGAACCGGGCCTGTGGAACAGCCCGCTGCGCACGGAGCTCGAAGCCCTCGGGCACGGTTTCCGGCAGAACCCGGAGATCGGCGCGGCCACCGCGGTCCAGCGGCTGTCGGACGGCAGGTGGCTGGCCGCCGCGGAGACCGTACGGCGCGGGGGCGGCGCGGCGATGGTCGTGCACCCCTCGAAGTAGCCGCCGGGGGCGGGGGTGGGGGGGCGACGCTCGGTGGCCGCGGGCCCGAGCGCACGCGGCGCGGCCGCTAGCGGGCCGTCAGTACGCGCGGCCCGGCCTCCGTGACGGCCACCGTGTGTTCCGCGTGGGCCGCTCGGGACCCGTCGTCCGTGAGCAGGGTCCACCCGTCCGGCGCCGCGTGGAACCCGTCGCCGCCCCCGCCGATGACCATCGGCTCGATCGCCAGGACCATCCCGTGCCGCAGCCTCATGCCCCGGCCGGCCCGCCCCTCGTTCGGCACGCCCGGGTCCTCGTGCATCTTGCGCCCGATCCCGTGCCCGCCGAACCCGTCCGGGATGCCGTACCCGGCGGAGCGGCACACGGTGCCGATCGCGTGCGCGATGTCGCCGATGCGGTTGCCGACGACGGCCGCCGCGATGCCCGCCGCGAGCGCGCGCTCGGCCGTCTCCACGAGCCGCAGGTCGGCCGCGCGCGGCTCGCCCACCACGAAGCTGACCGCCGAGTCCCCGGCCCAGCCGTCCAGCACGGCGCCGCAGTCGACGGAGAGCAGGTCGCCGTCGCGCAGCCGGTACGCCGTAGGGATGCCGTGCACGATCGCGTCGTTCACGGAGGCGCAGACGACGGCGGGGAACGGCGTGGGCGCGAACGAGGGACGGTAGCCGAGGAACGGTGACGAGGCCCCCGCCTCCCGCAGCACCTCGCGCGCCACCTCGTCCAGTTCGAGCAGGGAGACCCCCACGTCGGCGGCCTTCCGGACCGCCGTCAGGGCGCGCCCCACGACCTGCCCGGCCTCGTACATCGCGTCCATGGACGCGTCCGTCTTCAGTTCCACCATGCCAATTACTATACCGCTCTCGACCCAATTAAAATACCGGTCCCTCGGTGGCGGCCGGTATTAGAATGGGGCCATGGTGCGCACCCCACTGACCCCCGAAGAGCGCGAACGCGGCGAGCGGCTCGGCCGGTTGCTGCGCGAGGCCCGCGGCGGCCGGAGCATGGCGGAGATCGCCGCTCACGCGGGACTCTCCGCGGAGACCCTGCGGAAGATCGAGACCGGCCGGGCCCCCACCCCCGCCTTCTTCACGATCGCGGCCCTCGCCCGCGCACTGGGTCTGTCCATGGACGACCTCGTCACGCGCTGCGCGCCGGCGGTCGAGAGCGCACCGGCGGCGGCCGTCGCCTGAGCCCGGTCGGGCCCGTCACGCACAGCCGTCGCCCGACCGCGCACGGCGAACCGCGCCCGCCCCGAAAACTGCGCGTAGCCCGCCCGTAACACAACTGGTGTTTTCTATCGGGTCGGAGCACTCCAGTCGGCCCGGGAGCATGCGATGACGGTGAATCAGCTCCCGGCGCAGGTGCGGGAGTTCGCGCAGTACCTGAACAAGCTGATGGCGAAGCTGGACCAGGGCGGCGGCTGGTGCGCCGTCTTCTGGCAGCGTGATCCCGACGGCATGCGCGCCTGCCTGGACGGCCAGGAGGTGCCGCCCTGGGACGTCGTCGAAGCGCTCATGCACGACCTCGACAGTGCCTACGGCCCGGCCGCCGCGGCCCAGGAGACCGAGCGCGCCCGCGCCCTGCACAGCGCCTCCCTCGCCGCCTACGACGCCCGGCCCGGCGGCCGCGACGCCCTCGGGGACCGCCTCGACGTCATGCTCCGCGAACAGCGCTACGCCGCCGAACGCGCCGCCGAACTGACCCGCCGGCTCCGGTCGGCCACCACCCGGGTCGAGGCCGACACCGTCCGCCTCGACCTCGCCTGGGCCCACGACGACCGCGAACGCGCCACGGCCCGCTGCACGGAGCTGCGCACCCGCATCGAGCACGCCGACCGCCGCGTCCCGCACGACTTCGCGCGGGACGCGGCACACGGCCGGGAGAGCACCGCCGGGGGCCCCGGCCCCGTGGTGCCCGAGGAGGCCGTTCGCATCGTTCCGGACGCCGACCCGGGCGCCGCCCGAGCCCCCGAGACCGCCGCCCCGGCGCCGGTCAGGCAGCGGGCCAAGCGGCGCCCGCGCGGGGGCGCCCGTTTCGCCGGGGCGGTGGAGACCGAGGACGGCCCGCCCGCCGCGCCGGAGGACGACCGGCCCCAGGTGCCCGCCGCCGCACCGGCCGCCGGCCCCGGGGGCCGCGCCCCCCGGGGCGCCCGGTACGCCGGAGTCGCGGAGCGCACCGAGGGGGAGGCGCCGGCGCCGCCGCGGGCGAGGCAGCCGCTGGACGACGACGCGCGGCGGGAGGTCGCCGGCACCGTGGAGCACCTGGTGCGGCTGCGCCGGGAGGGCCGCAGCGGCGAGGCGCACGCCCTCCTCGTGGAGGCCGCGCGATGGCCCGCCGCCCGCTTCCCGCTGCTCGCGGCCGAGCTGCACCGGGCGGGGCTCGACGCCGACTGGGCGACCCTGCTGTGGGAGGCCGGCTCGCTGCCCGCCGACCGGCTGGTCGCGGTGGCGGACGCCCTGCACGCGGTGGGCCGCGCCCCGGACGGGGAGCAGATGCTCCGGCAGGGCGTCGCCCGGCCCGCCGAGGAGATCGGCGAGGCCGTGCTCGCCCTCACCGCCGAGGGGCGCGAGCGGGAGGCACGTGCGCTGCTCGACGTCTATGTGCGCGTGCGCACGCCGGAGGAGGCGGCCCGCACCGCGCAGGCCCGTCCGCGACGGCTCAGGCCCCTCGTGCTGGAGGCGGCGCGCCGCGTCTCCGAGGAGCGCTACCGCGAGGTGGCGCACGCCCTGCGTGTGCAGGGACTCGGCTGACCCGCCCGCCGCGTCCGCCCCGGCGGGCCCACCGGCACCGCCCCGCGGCGCCGGCCGCCCCGGCACGCGAAACACAGGGGTAATCACCCACTGGAGTGCGAAACGTGATCGACTCGGCCGGTTGACGACGATGGTCTTGCCCAGCCCGTCGACGGGGCTTAGTTTCAAGCCTCTACGACCTTCGTCTACGGGCGTAGAGGCTCTCTGGGGGTCCCTGTCGAAGGAGCAGCTGAGATGGCCAACGTCGTACGCGCCGCCCTGGTCCAGGCGACCTGGACCGGCGACACCGCGTCCATGGTCGACAAGCACGTCGAGCACGCCCGCGAGGCCGCCCGGCAGGGCGCGAAGGTGATCGGCTTCCAGGAAGTCTTCAACGCGCCCTACTTCTGCCAGGTCCAGGAACCCGAGCACTACGCCTGGGCGGAACCCGTGCCCGACGGCCCCACCGTCACACGCATGCGGGAACTGGCCCGTGAGACCGGCATGGTGATCGTCGTCCCGGTCTTCGAGGTCGAGCAGTCCGGGTTCTACTACAACACCGCCGCGGTGATCGACTCCGACGGCACCTACCTCGGCAAGTACCGCAAGCACCATATCCCCCAGGTCAAGGGCTTCTGGGAGAAGTACTACTTCAAGCCCGGGAACCTCGGCTGGCCGGTCTTCGACACGGCCGTGGGCAAGGTCGGCGTCTACATCTGCTACGACCGCCACTTCCCGGAGGGCTGGCGCCAGCTCGGCCTGAACGGCGCCCAGCTCGTCTACAACCCCTCCGCGACCCACCGGGGCCTCTCCTCGCACCTGTGGCAGCTGGAGCAGCCCGCCGCCGCCGTCGCCAACGAGTACTTCGTCGCCGCGATCAACCGGGTCGGCGTGGAGGAGTACGGGGACAACGACTTCTACGGCACCTCCTACTTCGTCGACCCGCGCGGCAAGTTCGTCGGCGAGGTCGCCAGCGACAAGAGCGAGGAACTGGTCGTACGGGACCTCGACTTCGACCTCATCGAGGACGTGCGGCAGCAGTGGGCGTTCTACCGGGACCGCCGCCCCGACGCCTACGAGGGACTCGTGCGGCCCTGACGGGACTCACCGCGCCCCGGCGTGGGCACGTACAGCCGTGACACCCGCAGAACCCGTACAGGAGTGAAAGGAGTGGTGCAGCCGTGACCGACGAACTGCTCGGACGCCACAAGGCCGTACTGCCCGACTGGCTCGCGCTCTACTACGCGGACCCCCTGGAGATCACCCACGGCGAGGGCCGCCACGTCTGGGACGCCGCCGGCACCCGGTACCTCGACTTCTTCGGCGGCATCCTCACCACGATGACCGCGCACGCGCTGCCCGAGGTCACCAAGGCGGTGAGCGAGCAGGCCGGGCGGATCATCCACTCCTCGACGCTCTACCTCAACCGGCCGATGGTCGAACTCGCCGAGCGGATCGCCCAGATGTCCGGCATCCCGGACGCCCGGGTCTTCTTCACCACGTCCGGCACCGAGGCCAACGACACCGCGCTGATGCTGGCGACGACGTACCGCCGCAGCAACCAGATCCTGGCGATGCGCAACAGCTACCACGGCCGCTCCTTCAGCGCGGTCGGCATCACCGGCAACAAGGGCTGGTCCCCGACCTCGCTGTCCCCGCTGCAGACGCTGTACGTGCACGGCGGCGTCCGCACCCGCGGCCCGTACGCCGACCTGAGCGACGCCGACTTCATCACCGCCTGCGTCGCCGACCTGGAGGACCTGCTCGGCCACGGCCGCCCGCCGGCCGCGCTGATCGCCGAGCCGGTCCAGGGCGTCGGCGGCTTCACCTCACCGCCGGACGGCCTGTACGCGGCCTTCCGCGAGGTGCTGCAACGGCACGGCGTGCTGTGGATCGCGGACGAGGTGCAGACCGGCTGGGGCCGCACCGGCGACAACTTCTGGGGCTGGCAGGCGCATGGGCAGAACGGCCCGCCGGACATCCTCACCTTCGCCAAGGGCATCGGCAACGGCATGTCCATCGGCGGTGTCGTCGCCCGCTCCGAGGTCATGAACTGTCTGGACAGCAACTCGATCTCGACCTTCGGCGGCACCCAGATCACCATGGCCGCCGGGCTCGCCAACCTCAACTACCTGATCGAGCACGACCTCCAGGGCAACGCCCGGCGCGTCGGCGGACTGCTCATCGAGCGGCTGCGGGCGATCACCGCGCAGATCCCGGAGGTGAAGGAGGTGCGCGGCCGGGGCCTCATGATCGGCATCGAGCTGGTGAAGCCCGGCACCGACGAGGCGAACCCCGAGGCCGCGTCCGCCGTCCTCGAAGCCGCCCGCCGGGAGGGCCTGCTGATCGGCAAGGGCGGCGGCCACAACACCAGCGCGCTGCGCATCGCGCCCCCGCTGTCGCTGACCGTCGCCGAGGCCGAGGAGGGCGCCGACGCCCTCGAACGGGCTCTGAGGAGCATCCGGTAGCACCGGAGGAACAGATCTGAGGAACACCGCCATGACCACCACCTCGGCCCCCGGCCCGGAACCCGCCCTGTCGGTACGCCAGGTCCTCAACCTGGACCGGGTCCTCGCCGGAGAGCCCGAGGTGGTGGCCGGGGCCGGTCAGCTCGACCGGCCCGTGCGCTGGGTCCACGTGGCCGAGGCCCCCGACGTGGGCGTGATGCTCACCGGCGGCGAGATGGTCCTCACCACGGGGGTCCTGCTCGCCGGGGACGAGGACGCCCAGGCCGAGTACATCCGCTCGCTGCACCGGGCCGAGGCCGCCGCGGTCGTCCTCGGCCTCGGCCGGGCCTTCCCGACGCCTCCCGACGTGATGCGCCGGGCGGCGGAGCGGTGCGGTCTGCCGATGGTGG
Organism: Streptomyces sp. VNUA24; assembly: GCF_029167005.1. Lineage (NCBI taxonomy): Bacteria > Bacillati > Actinomycetota > Actinomycetes > Kitasatosporales > Streptomycetaceae > Streptomyces > Streptomyces sp. VNUA24. Next base: position 2,957,279 of record NZ_CP119143.1, on the reverse strand, counting down.
TGCTGCACCGGCCGTTCCCCTTCGCCGAACTCACCGAGGAGGTCCAGTCCCGGCTCGTACGGCGGAAGTTCGCGGCCGTGAGCCTGTCGGAGGCCGTCCGTACGGCCCTGACCGGTCTGATCACCGCCGGTGCCCCGCTGCAACGGCTCCTCGACGAGATCGCCCACCACGCGGGCTGTCCGCTCGTCGTCACCAACCTCGCCCACCGCGTCCTCGCCACCGCGGGGGAGCGGTCCGCGGTCGACGACGTGCTGCGTGACTGGGAGCGCATCGCACGGCAGGCGGGCGGCAGCGAGGGCGACGGCTGGGTACGGGCCGAGCTGGGCGGACGCGGGGAGCGCTGGGGCCAGATCGTGCTGTGCGGACACCGCGGCGACACCGCCACGGGGCGGCTGCTCGCCGACCGGGCGGCCGAGGCGCTCGTCCTGCACCGCATGCTCGGCGGATCGGCGCACAGCTGGGAGGAACAGTCCGCGCAGAGCCTCCTGACGGACCTCGTCTCCGGGGTCGTACCGGCCCGGCAGCTGCTGCCCAGGGCCCGCGCGGCCGGACTGCCGGTCAACCGCCGTACCTTCGTGCCCCTCGTCGTACGTGCCGGGGAACCGGCCCAACTCGACCGCGTCCTGCGGATGCTGGGGCTCCCCGGACTCGTCGCCGAGCTGGCGGAGGGAGCCACCGCCGTCCTGCTCAGTCTGGCCCGGGACCAGGACGCGGACGCGCTCACCGCGCACTTCGCGACCCGGCTGCGGTCCGAGTCGGGGGTGCGGACGACGGTCGTGGCCGCCGCCGAGGCCCGGACCACCTGGGAGGACGTACCGGGCGGGCTGCGCGAGGCCCGGCATGTGGCCGACGCCGTCGCCCAGTCCGCCACGACCGGGCTGGACCTCCCCGTCGTCGTCCGCCTCCGGGACGTCCATCTCCGCGGCCTGATCCGGCTGCTGCGGGACGACCCGCACGTCCAGGCGTTCGCCGAGCGGGAACTGGACGGGCTGCTGTGCGGTGACGGGCACGCCGAGCAGGACCTGCTGCCCGTGCTGCGGACCTATCTCGCGACCGGCCGCAACAAGTCGCACACCGCCCAGCTGCACCACGTCAGCCGGCCCGCGCTGTACCGCCGGCTCGAAGCCATAGAGGCCCGCCTCGGTGTGGACCTCGACGACTTCGAACAGGCCGCGTCCGTCCACATCGCCCTCCTCGCTCACGACGCGCAACAGGGCTGAAACATGCCGGGACCTGCGAAAACGACGGTGAAACATGCGCCCGGGAAGAGGTGACACGGTGGAACGCAGAAGGCCCGCAGACGTGACACCGTGCAACTCAAACCCGATCTCCGGTCTTCCTACGCTCGCTGCACACCGAGTGACCGGAGGTCCCGATGAGCAGAGTCATCCGCGCAGCGATCTTCCAGACGGCCTGGACCGGCGACAAGGAGTCGATGATCCAGGTCCACGAGCAGGCGGCCCGCGACGCCGCCGCGCAGGGTGCGCAGGTCATGTGCTTCCAGGAGCTGTTCTACGGGCCCTACTTCTGCCAGGTCCAGGACAAGGCGTTCTACGAGTACGCCGAAGCGATCCCCGACGGCCCCATCGTCAAGCGCTTCCAGGCGCTCGCCAAGGAACTCGGCCTCGTCCTCGTGCTGCCGATGTACGAGGAGGAGCAGCCGGGCGTCCTCTACAACACCGCCGCCGTGATCGACGCGGACGGCAAGTACCTGGGCAAGTACCGCAAGCACCACATTCCCCAGGTCCCGGGATTCTGGGAGAAGTTCTACTTCCGCCCCGGCAACGCGGGCTGGCCGGTCTTCGACACCGCCGTGGGGAGGATCGGCGTCTACATCTGCTACGACCGGCACTTCCCGGAGGGCTGGCGTGCGCTGGGTCTCGGCGGCGCCGAGATCGTGTTCAACCCGTCGGCCACCTCACGGGGCCTGTCCCGCTACCTGTGGCAGCTGGAGCAGCCGGCGTCGGCCGTCGCCAACGAGTACTTCATCGGCGCCATCAACCGGGTCGGCGTCGAGGAACTCGGCGACAACGACTTCTACGGGACCTCCTACTTCGTGGACCCCGAGGCCCAGTTCGTCGGCGAGGTGGCGAGCGACAAGGAGACCGAACTCGTCGTCCGCGACCTGGACCTGGCCAAGCTCCGCGAGGTCCGCGACCGCTGGCAGTTCTTCCGCGACCGCCGCCCGGACGCGTACGGCCCGCTGACGGCGCCGTAGCAAGGCCCTACCCGCGCCCCTGGATCTTTCAGGGGCGCGGGGCAGTGCCCGATATGCGGCTGCCGCCGCGTGGGCGCGACCAGCCACGAACGACCGGCACTGTCCCGACAACCGAACGGAGCGTGACCGAATGAGCGGCCGTACAGTCATCCGCGGCGGTCTCGTCATCACAGCCTCGGACGAGATCCACGCCGATGTCCTGATCGAGGACGGCCGCGTCGTCGCCCTCGCCGCCAGCGGCACCACTGCCGCCGACTCCTGGACCGCGGACCGCACCCTCGACGCCACCGGCAAGTACGTCATCCCGGGCGGCGTCGACGCCCACACCCACATGGAACTCCCCTTCGGCGGCACCTTCGCCTCCGACACCTTCGAGACCGGCACCCGGGCCGCCGCGTGGGGCGGTACGACGACGATCGTCGACTTCGCCGTACAGAGCGTCGGGCACTCCCTGCGCGAGGGCCTGGACGCCTGGCACGCCAAGGCGGAGGGCACCTGCGCGATCGACTACGGCTTCCACATGATCGTGTCGGACGTGAACCAGGACACGCTGAAGGAGATGGACCTGCTGGTGCAGGAGGGCGTCACCTCCTTCAAGCAGTTCATGGCCTACCCGGGCGTCTTCTACAGCGACGACGGCCAGATCCTGCGCGCCATGCAGCGCTCCGCCGACAACGGCGGCCTGATCATGATGCACGCGGAGAACGGCATCGCGATCGACGTCCTCGTCGAACAGGCCCTGGCCCGCGGCGAGACGGACCCCCGCTACCACGGCGAGGTCCGCAAGGCCCTGCTGGAGGCCGAGGCCACCCACCGTGCGATCAAGCTCGCCCAGGTCGCGGGCGCCCCCCTGTACGTCGTGCACGTCTCGGCCATGGAGGCAGTGGCCGAGCTGGCCCGCGCACGGGACGAGGGGCTGAACGTCTTCGGCGAGACCTGCCCGCAGTATCTGTTCCTGTCCACCGACAACCTCGCGGAGCCGGACTTCGAGGGCTCCAAGTACGTGTGCAGCACGCCGCTCAGGCCGCGCGAGCACCAGGCGAAGCTCTGGCAGGGCCTGCGCACCAACGACCTCCAGGTGGTCTCCACCGACCACTGCCCGTTCTGCTTCGTCGGCCAGAAGGAACTGGGCCGCGGCGACTTCTCCAAGATCCCCAACGGCCTCCCGGGCGTGGAGAACCGGATGGATCTGCTCCACCAGGCTGTCGTCGACGGGCACATCTCGCGGCGCCGCTGGATCGAGATCGCCTGCGCGACCCCGGCCCGCATGTTCGGGATGTACCCGAAGAAGGGCACCATCGCGCCGGGCGCGGACGCCGACATCGTCATCTACGACCCGCACGCCGAGCAGGTCATGTCCGCCGAGACCCACCACATGAACGTCGACTACTCGGCGTACGAGGGCAAGCGCACCACGGGCCGGGTCGAGACGGTCCTCTCGCGCGGCGAACTCGTCATCACCGAGCGGGAGTACACCGGGCACGCCGGGCACGGCGTCTACACCCCCCGCTCCACCTGTCAGTACCTCACCTAGGAGCGGAGCACATGGACTTCGGACTCGTCCTGCAGACCGACCCGCCGGCCTCGCGCGTCGTCGAGCTGATGAAGCGCGCCGAGAACAACGGTTTCACGTACGGCTGGACCTTCGACTCCGCCGTGCTCTGGCAGGAGCCGTTCGTCATCTACAGCCAGATCCTGTCCGGCACCACGAAACTGACGGTCGGCCCGATGGTCACCAACCCGGGCACCCGCACCTGGGAGGTCACCGCCTCGACCTTCGCCACCCTCAACGACATGTTCGGCAACCGCACGGTCTGCGGCATCGGCCGCGGCGACTCGGCCATGCGCGTGGCGGGGCGCAAGCCCAACACCCTGGCCCGGATCAGCGAGGCCATGAAGGTGATCCGGGCGCTGGGCAGCGGGGGAGAGGCCGACCTCGGCGGTACGGTCATCCGCTTCCCCTGGATCAAGGAGGGCGCCCACCTTCCGGTCTGGATGGCCGCGTACGGACCCAAGGCCCTGAAGATGACCGGTGAGGAGGCCGACGGCTTCATCCTCCAGCTCTCCGACCTCTACCTCACCGAGTACATGGTCAAGGCGGTCAAGGACGCGGCCGTCGCCGCCGGGCGCGACCCGTCCGAGGTGAAGATCTGCGTGGCCGCGCCCGCGTACGTCACCGAGGACGACTCGCCCGAGGCGCTGGCCCACGCGCGCGAGCAGTGCCGCTGGTTCGGCGGGATGGTCGGCAACCACGTCGCCGACCTGGTGTCGAAGTACGGCGAGCACTCCGCGGCCGTACCGGAGGAGCTGACGGACTACATCAAGGCCCGCGAGGGGTACGACTACTCCCACCACGGGCGGGCCGACAACCCCGACACCCAGTTCGTGCCGGACGAGATCGTCGACCGGTTCTGTGTGATCGGCACCCCCGAGGCGCACATCGAGAAGCTCGGCGCGCTGCGTGCGCTGGGCGTGGACCAGTTCGCCGTCTACGACATGCACGACGCGCAGGAGCGGGTGATCGACGTCTACGGCTCCACGGTCATCCCGGCCGTCAACGGCTGACTCCCCGGCCGCCCCCTCCTTCCCGGACGGGCCGGCGGCTGCGAGAATCCGGCCACCTCAATAAAACGGAACCAGTGATTCTGATTCTGGCGCCGACCGCTCAGCCCCTCGACCCCCCACACCTTGTCTCCCTTCCCTCCGCCGTCCCGGAGGGAAGGGGCCCAAGGCCTCCGCACGGCCTTTCGTTCCCGTCCCGTCTCCCCTGATTGGCCTGCCCATGACCGACATAGCCTCCTCGGGGTCGCCGAGAGCCCAGACCGCCGACCCGTCCGGCCGGATCGAACTGGCTCCCGGGGCCTTCCCCGCCGAGAGCCCCTTCGCCAACGAGGACCTGCGCCCCGTACCCGTCTCCGAACGCAAGTGGACGACGTACAACTTCGCGGCGCTGTGGATCTCCATGGCCCACTGCATCCCCAGCTGGACCCTGGCCTCCGGCCTGGTCGCCCTCGGCATGGACTGGAAGCAGGCCGTCTTCACCATCGCCCTGGCCAACATCATCGTGCTGCTGCCGATGCTGGCCACCGGGCACGCCGGCCCCAAGTACGGCATCCCCTTCCCGGTGCTCGCCCGCGCCTCCTTCGGGCTGCGCGGCGCCAACATCCCGGCGATGATCCGGGCCGCCGTCGCCTGCGGCTGGTTCGGCATCCAGACCTGGATCGGCGGGTCCGGCATCTTCGCCCTCGGCTCCAAGCTGACCGGCGGCGAATGGGAGAAAGCGGGACAGATCGGCGGTAACCCCTGGCCGCTGTGGCTCTGCTTCATCGTCTTCTGGGCACTGCAGATAGCGATCATCTACCGGGGCATGGACTTCCTGCGGCACTTCGAGAACTGGGCCGCGCCCTTCGTGATCGTCGGCGCGCTCGTGCTGCTGGTCTGGATCGCGGTCAAGGCCGACGGCTTCGGCGCGCTGCTCGACCAGCCGTCCAAGCTCGGCTGGGGGCCGGACTTCTGGCCGGTCTTCTTCCCGTCGCTGATGGGCATGATCGGCTTCTGGGCGACCCTGTCCCTGAACATCCCCGACTTCACCCGCTTCGGCGCCAGCCAGAAGGCGCAGACCTGGGGCCAGGCCCTGGGGCTGCCCACCACCATGACCCTCTTCGCGGTCCTCGCCGTGCTGGTCACCTCCGGCTCCGAGGTGGTCTACGGCGAGGCCATCTGGGACCCGGTCGCGCTGGCCGCCAAGACGGACAGTGCCTTCGGACTGCTCTTCGCGCTGATCATCGTGCTGGTCGCCACCATCTCCGTGAACATCGCGGCGAACGTCGTGTCCCCGGCGTACGACCTGGCGAACCTCGCCCCGAAGCTGATCAACTTCCGCACCGGCGCCCTCATCACCGGCGTCGTGGGCATCCTGATCTTCCCGTGGAAACTGATCTCGACGCCCGAGTTCTACATTTTCACCTGGCTCGGCGTGGTCGGCGGCCTGCTCGGCACCGTCGCGGGCATCCTCATCGCCGACTACTGGATCATCCGCCGTACCGTGCTGCACCTCGCCGACCTGTACACGCCCGGCGGGCGCTACTGGTACGCGTCCGGCTGGAACTGGCGGGCCATAGCGGCCTTCGTGGTCGGCGGTGTCCTCGCGGTCGGCGGCTCCTACTCGACCGTCTCGGAGGACGGCGTGGCCTCGGGTCCGTTCCCGCACGACGGCATGATCCCGTTCCTCAAGCCGCTCGCCGACTACGGCTGGGCGGTGGGTCTGGGCACCTCGATGCTGCTGTACGTGGTGCTGATGGCCGGCGAGAGGAAGAAGGCGGCCGTCTGACGCGGCCGTGAGCGGGGCGGCGGCGGCCGTACCGGAGGGCTCCCTACTGGCGGGCGCCCTTCAGTACGGCCGCCGCCTCCTTCGCCGCCTTGATGGCGCCCTTGTTGATCACGTCCGTGCCGGGTGCCTTCTGCGACTCGAAGTCGCTGCCGTTGTAGGTGACGACCACCAGGGCGTTGGACATGCGGACGTACACCACACCCTCGCGGGTCTGCTGCTTGTCGTCCGTGGTGAGGTTCACCACGGAGTACGCCTCGTCGCCGAGCCCCGGGACGGCGCCGCCGCCGCTCTTCTCCGTGGTCCGGGTCGCGTAGGCGCTGCGGGCCTTGTCGTCCGACTGCTGGATCTCGTACGACACGTCGAGCCAGCGGTAGTCGAAACCCTTGAGCGCGTTCCACGAACAGGTCCGGCGTACGGACTCATTGGTCGACGCGATCTCCTTGCCCGCCGTCTTCGCCCCCGGAACGAGGGATGTGACCGTTTTCGTCGTCACGCCGGAACAGGGGGAGGGAGCCTTCGCGTACGTCTTCGTCACGGCCGTGGTCGACGGCCCGGACTCGGAGGCCGAGATGGGCGCCGACGCGGTGTCCTGTGTGGAGTCCTCCCCGGCCGGGCTCGCGGCCAGCGGACCGGACGACAACGCCCAGCCCGCGGTGGCGAGTACGGCGACGGGCAGCAGTCGCGCGGTGAGGGCGAGCGGCAGAGGCAGTTCACGCACAGCGCACTTCTCGGGGTCGAGGCGGTGGGTACCGCCGGGCGGTGGGGTACGTCAGTGTCACATGACTCTCTGTGGGACGAAAGTGCGGACTCTCTCCGTGCATACGTGGTGACCGGGTCCGGGGTTCACCGGGGGAAGTGGTGATCGTGTGAACGGTGACGGGGAGGGGCGAAAACCGTTTGCCGCGCCCTCCCCGCGATCAGCAGCCTGGACGCATGAAGCGGTTACCGGACGTCACCGAGCCCATCGTCTCTTGCCTGCCGGAGGAGATCCTCGCCTACTACGAACGCGGCGGGGAGCACACCCGTCTCCGGCAGGGTGCCGGGCGGCTGGAGTTCTGGCGTACCCAGGACGTCCTGCGGCGGCTGCTGCCCACCGCCCCCGCGCGCGTGCTCGACGTCGGCGGCGGCACCGGGATCCACGCCGAGTGGCTGGCCGAGGACGGCTACGAGGTCGAGGTCGTCGATCCCGTGCCGATGCACGTCGAGCGGTCGGGGCGGCTGCCCGGGGTCACCGCACGGCTCGGGGACGCCCGCGCGCTGCCCGCCGAGGACGCCGCGTACGACGCCGTGCTGTTCCTCGGGCCGCTGTACCACCTGCCCGAACGCCCGGACCGGCTGCGGGCGCTGGCCGAGGCGCACCGGACCGTCCGCCCCGGCGGCGTGGTGGTCGCGGCCTCGATCAACCGCTTCGCGGGGCTCAACGACACGCTCATGCAGGGGAACTACTTCATCCCGGAGCGCCGCGAGCGCATCGACGCCGTGTCGGGCCACGGCAGACACCGCCGCTCCCCGGAGGACCCGCACTTCACCACCGCCTACTTCGCCGATCCCGCCGAGGTGCCCGGGGAGTTCACCGAGGCGGGGCTCACCCACGAGGGGCAGTACGGCGTCGAGGGCGTCGCCTGGCTGATGGGCGGGGTGGAGGAGTGGCTGGACGACCCGGAGCGGCGGGAGGCGGTGCTGGCCGCGACCCGGCGGATCGAGTCGGAGCCGTCGCTGCTCGGGGCGAGCGGGCACGTGCTGACCGTGGGACGGCGTCCCTGAGGGGCCGGCGGCGGACTGCGTACGATCACCGAACGCCCGTCGCGCAGTGAGGAGTCCGCCCGTGTTCACCACTCGACCGACGCTCCAGGGGACCTTCGGCATGGTGTCCTCCACCCACTGGCTCGCCTCCCAGTCGGCGATGGCGGTCCTGGAGGACGGCGGCAACGCCTTCGACGCGGCCGTGGCGGCCGGTTTCGTCCTGCACGTCGTGGAACCCCACCTCAACGGGCCCGCCGGTGAGGTACCGATCCTGCTCGCTCCGGCGGACGGCGAGGTCCGGGTGCTGTGCGGACAGGGCGTGGCACCCGCCGGGGCGTCCGTCCGGCACTACCGGGGGCTCGGACTGGAGCTGGTCCCCGGCACGGGACCGCTGGCGGCCGCCGTGCCGGGCGCGTTCGACGCGTGGATGCTCCTGCTGCGCGACCACGGCACCAAGGACCTGGCCGACGTCCTGAAGTACGCCATCGGGTACGCGCGGGACGGCCACGCGCCGGTGGAGAACGTGGCGGCGACAGTCGAGACCGTGCGGGACCTCTTCGAGCGGGAGTGGCCGTCGTCGGCGCGGGTGTACCTGCCGGGCGGGCGGGCGCCCCGCCCCGGTGAGCTGTTCCGCAACCCGGACCTCGCCGCGACCTGGCTGCGGCTCCTCGCCGAGACCGAGGGCGCGAAGGACCGCGAGGCCCGTATCGAGGTGGCCCGCGAGGTCTGGCGCACCGGCTTCGTTGCCGAGGCCCTCGTCCGCCAGTCCGGGCGGCCCACGCTCGACACCAGCGGCGAACGGCACACCGGGACGCTCACCCGGGCCGACCTCGCCGGCTGGTCCGCGTCCTACGAGGCCCCGGCCACCTACGACTGGAACGGCTGGACCCTGTGCAAGGCCGGCCCCTGGAGCCAGGGCCCGGTCCTCCTGCAGCAGCTTGCCCTCCTGCCCGAGGACCTCCCCGCCCACGGCTCCGCCGCGTACGTGCACCTCCTCGTCGAGGGCTGCAAGCTCGCCATGGCGGACCGCGAGGCCTGGTACGGGGACGCGGCGCCGGTCCCGCTCGACGACCTGCTGTCCGAGGAGTACAACGCCGCACGGCGGGCCCTCCTCGGCGGCACGGCCTCCTACGACCTGCGGCCGGGCGCTCCGGGCGGCCGGGCCCCGCGCCTGAGCGCGTACGCGCGCGTGGTGGCCGGCGAGGAGCCCGGCGGCGGTGCCCCGGGAGCCGGCGAGCCCACCGTCGCCCGGAGCCCCCGGTCGCCGGTACCGGGGGAGCCCGAGGTCGCGGCGGACGGCAGCACCCGGGGCGACACCTGCCACCTCGACGTCGTCGACCGCTGGGGCAACATGGTCGCCGCCACGCCCAGCGGCGGCTGGCTGCAGTCCAACCCGGTGGTGCCCGAACTGGGCTTCCCGCTCGGCACCCGGCTGCAGATGACCTGGCTCGACGAGGGACTGCCCAACACCCTCACCCCCGGCCGCAGGCCGCGCACCACGCTCACCCCGTCGCTGGCCCTGCGCGACGGGGTGCCGGTCATGGCCTTCGGCACACCCGGCGGCGACCAGCAGGACCAGTGGCAGCTGCACTTCTTCCTCGCCGTCGCCCTGCGCCCGCCGGTCCGCGGCGGCCTCGATCTCCAGGGCGCGATCGACGCCCCGAACTGGCACAACGACAGCTTCCCCGGCTCCTTCTACCCGCGCGGTACGCGCCCCGGCAGCCTCACCGTCGAGTCCCGCACGCCCCCGGAGGTCGTCGAGGAGCTGCGCCGGCGCGGCCACGACCTCGTGATCGGCGAGGACTGGTCCGAGGGCAGGCTCTGCGCGGTCGCCCGGGATCCCCGCAGCGGGGTGCTGTCGGCGGCGGCCAACCCGCGCGGGATGCAGGGGTACGCGGTCGGGCGCTGAGCCGCGGCGCGTCCCGGCACGCGCGCAGGGTGCGGTCCGCCCCGGTTCGCGCGCGGGTGCGGTCCGCCCCGGCTGTTCATGCCGATTCCGTACCGAATACACCGGACGGGCAGGGGTTGTCAGTGGCGCGTGCTGTCATGGAGGCATGATCGAAGACACCGAAACCATCGACGAGTTTCTCGCCCGGCACGCCTCGGACGTCGAGGAGGCGATCCGCAAGGCCGCCGCCGCGGAGATCATGCCGCGCTTCCGGCAGCTCGCCGCGCACGAGGTCGACCAGAAGGCCGGCCCGCACGACCTGGTGACCGACGCCGACCGCAAGGCCGAGCTGTATCTGACCGAGGCGCTCACCGCGCTGCTGCCGGGCTCGGTCGTCGTCGGCGAGGAGGCCGTGCACGCCGACCCCGCCTCGTACGAGGCGATCCGGGGCGACGCGCCGGTCTGGATCGTCGACCCGGTGGACGGCACCCGCCAGTTCGTGAACGGCGACCCCGGCTTCTGCACCCTCGTCGCCCTCGCCCGCGGCGGCGTCCTGCACGCCTCCTGGACCTACGCGCCCGCCCTCGACCGGTTCGCCGTGGCGGTCCGCGGCCGGGGCGCCACCGTCGACGGGGTGCCGCTGCGCGCCGGTTCGCCCGCTGAGGGCCGCGACCTCGACATCGCCACCTCGCACCCGGACTACACCACGCCGGAGCAGAAGCGGGCCCTGCTCGGCCTCCGGACGGACGGCGTGGCCCCGCGCCCCTGTGGTTCCGCCGGGCTGGAGTACCTCGCCGTCGCCGAGGGCCGGCTGGACGCGACCGCGTTCTCCTGGGAGGCGGCCTGGGACCACGCGGCCGGTCTGCTGCTCGTCCAGGAGGCGGGCGGCGCCCATCTCACCCTGGCCGGCGAGCCCTTCCGGATAACGGGCGGCAACGCCCTGCCCTTCACCACGGCCCGGGACGCGGCCACGGCCCGCCGGGTGGTGGGGCTGCTGGCGGGCGGCGCCTGACGAGCCGAACGGAGGCGGCGGCTCCGCCGGTGGGGTGCACCCTTGCCGGGGCCTGTCGGTGGCCGGGCATATCCTGGGCCCAGGTCTGTCCGCCGGCGGGGATGTCGCCGACGGGTCCTGACCATCGGCTGACGAAGGGGTCCGGACGTGCCGTCGATGCTCGACGCGGTGGTGGTGGGGGCGGGGCCGAACGGCCTGACGGCTGCCGTGGAGCTGGCCCGCCGCGGGTTCTCCGTGGCCGTGTTCGAGGCGAAGTCCACCGTCGGGGGCGGCTCCCGCACCGCGGAGCTGACCCTGCCGGGTTTCCGCCACGACCCCTGCGCGGCAGCGCACCCCCTCGGTGTCAACTCGCCCGCGTTCAAGGCGATGCCGCTGGAGCGCTACGGCCTGGAGTGGCTGCACGCCGAACTGCCCATGGCACACCCCTTCCCCGACGGCTCGGCGGCCGTGCTGTCACGTTCGGTGGGGGAGACGGCCGCCTCGTTCGGTCCGCGTGACGCGGGCGCGTACCGCAGGCTGGTCGAGCCGTTCCTGCCCAAGTGGGACACGCTCGCCCGGGACTTCATGTCGCTACCGCTGTCCGCGCTGCCCCGCGACCCGGTCACCCTCGCCCGCTTCGGCCTCGTCGGGCTGCCGCCGTCCACCTGGCTGATGCGCCGCTTCAAGGACGAACGGGCCAAGGCGCTGTTCGCCGGCCTCGTCGCGCATGTCATCGCCCCGCTCGGCGGCCTCGCCACCGGCGCGGTGGGGCTGGTCTTCGCGCTCGCCGCGCACGCCGCGGGCTGGCCGGTCGCCCGGGGCGGCTCGCAGGCCATCGCCGACGCGCTCACCGCGTACCTGAAGGACCTCGGCGGCGCGGTCCACACCGACTACGAGGTCAAGCGCCTCGACGACCTGCCGCCGGCGCGCGCCTACGTCTTCGACACCTCACCCACCGCGCTGGCCCGGATCGCGGGCTTCGGCGGCCACTACGAGGCGTACCGCTACGGCGCGAGCGTGTTCAAGCTCGACTACGCGCTCGACGGCCCCGTGCCCTGGACCGCCCCGGAGGCGCGCATCGCCGGGACCGTCCAGGTCGGGGCGAGCCGGGCCGAGATCGGCACGGCGCTCGACGCGGCCTCCCGGCAGGGCAGGGCGCCCGACCGGCCGTTCCTGATCACCGTGCAGCCGAGCCTGGTCGACCCGAGCCGGGCCCCCGAGGGCAAGCACGCCTTCTGGGCGTACGGTCATGTCCCCAACGGCTGGACGGGCGACCTGACGGACGCCGTCGAGCGCCAACTGGAGCGCTTCGCCCCGGGGTTCCGCGACCGCGTGCTCGCGCGCGCCACCGCGGGACCGCCGGAACTCGCCGCGCACAACGCGAACTACGTGGGCGGGGACATCGCCTGCGGCGCGGCCTCCGGTCTGCAGCTGCTGCTCCGGCCCAAGCTCTCGCTCGCCCCGTACGCCACCCCGCACCCGGCCGTCTTCCTCTGCTCCTCGGCGACCCCGCCCGGCCCCGGAGTGCACGGCATGTCGGGACACAACGCGGCCAAGGCGGTGTGGCGCCGACTCCGACAGGACCTGTGAGTCCCTCCGCGGGCCGGCCTGTGAGACCCCCGCGGGCCGGCCTACAAGTCCGCTCGCGGGCTGACGGATCCGGACAACATTACGAATCGACAAAGGTCTTCACGATTTCTCCATGTGAATGTTCAAGCGGCATGGGTAAGTTGCCGCCATGAAAGATCGGAGTGCGTTACCGGGCTCCGGCTCGCGACCTGCCGTGAGCCTCGCCGACCTCGCACAACTCGTCCGCGCCCCGGCCGCGTTGAGTGTTCCGGGCGACGTGCTCGCGGGAGCCGCCGCCGCGGGGCGACCCCTCGGTGCACGGACGTTCGGTGTGATGGGTTCGTCCGTCTGCCTCTACTGGGCCGGTATGGCCCTCAACGACTACGCCGACGCCACGGTCGACGCCGTCGAGCGTCCCGAGCGCCCCGTCCCCTCGGGCCGGGTCCCGCGCCGCACCGCCCTGGCCGTCGCGGGAGCCCTGACCGCCGGGGGCCTCGCCCTCGCCGCAGCCTCCGGGGGCCGCCGGAGCCTGCTGGGCGCGCTGCCGCTGGCCGGCGCCGTCTGGGCGTACGACCTCAAGCTCAAGTCCACCCCGGCGGGCCCCGCCGCCATGGCCTGCGCGCGGACCCTGAACGTTTTCACCGGCGCGCTGGCCGCCGCCGGACGCGGCCCCGGCCGTACGTCCGGAACCGGTGCCGCCCTGCTGCGCGGGGCCGTCCCCGCCGCGCTGGTCGGCGCCCACACCTACACGCTGACCGTGCTCAGCCGCCACGAGATCTCCGGCGCCCCCGCCCGGCTGCCGGCCGCCACCCTCGCCGCCTCCACGAGCACCGCCCTCGCGGCCGCCCTCCCCGCCGTCCGCACGGCCGCCGCCCACCGCGCGCGGAGCGACGGTGCCCCCGCGGTGTCGCCCTCGGCCGCGGCCCGGGCCGCCGTGGTCACCGCCGGGGCCCTCGCCTACCTCGGCAGCTACGGAACGGCCCAGGCCCGTGCCGTACGGACGCCCTCGGGCGAGAACGTACGACGGGCCGTCGGCGCCGGGATCCTCGGACTGATGCCCCTGCAGGCGGCCCTGACCGCGCGGAGCGGGGCCACGGCCGCGGCGGCGGCCCTGGGCGTCGTCCACCCCCTCGCGCGGCGGCTCGCGCGCCACGTGTCCCCCACCTGAACACAGCCCCCGACCAGCACGCACCTCCCCGAACAGCACAGACCTCCGCGGAGGAAAGCCGTCATGACCTCGCCCCCCACCCCCCTCAGATTCGGCTACGGCACCAACGGCTTCACCAACCACCGGCTCGACGACGTCCTCGCGGTCCTCGCCGACCTCGGGTACGACGGCGTCGCCCTCACCCTCGACCACGGCCACCTCGACCCCTACGCGCGGGACCTGCCCCGGCGGGTGGACGCGCTCGCCCGCGACCTGGCCCGGCACGGACTCGACGTCACCGTCGAGACCGGCGCCCCCTACCTCCTCGACCCCTGGGGCAAGCACCACCCCACGCTCATGGCGGACGACGCCGAGCGCAGGATCGACCTCCTGCGGCGCGCGGTCCGTATCGCCGCGGACCTCGGCTCGCCCACCGTCCACCTGTGCAGCGGCCCCGCGCCGGACGACGGACTGCCGGAGCGCGACACGTGGAAGCGGCTCGCCGCGGGCGTCGAGACCGTCCTGGACACGGCGGGGCGGTACGGCGTCTCCCTGGCCTTCGAGCCCGAGCCGTACATGTTCGTCGACACCGTCGAACGGTGCCTGGAACTGGCCGAGATGACCGGCGGACACGAACTGTTCGGGATCACCCTCGACATCGGCCACGCGCACTGCGTGGAGGAGCGCACGGTGCTGGAGTGCGTCCGCCTCGCCGCCCCACGCCTGCTGAACGTGCAGATCGAGGACATGCGGCGGGGCGTCCACCAGCACCTCGAACTCGGCTCCGGAGAGATCGACTTCCCACCCGTCCTCGCCGCCCTGCGCGACCTCGACCACCGCGGACTGGTCTCCGTGGAGATCCAGGGCGGCTCCCTCGACGCCCCCGAAGTGGCCCGCCGCTCACTGGACTTCCTCCGCGCGGCGACGGCCTGACCCGCCCCCCGACCACCAACCCCCTCATGTCCTCCCACCCCGCAGGAGGTTGTTCCGTCATGCTCTCCACCGGACTGCCGACCCCCGAGACCCCCGAACCCTCCGATCCTCCAGACCCCCGGACCCTCCTCGCCGCGCACGCGCTGGACCCCGCGGCCCGCGCCTGGCTCGACGAGGCCGTGGCCCGTGTCACCGACCGGCCCACCGCGATCCGCGCCCTCTTCCCCGCCGTCCGAAGACACTGCGGCCGGGCCCGGCTGAACGCGCGCCTCACCGTCGACGAGGCCGCCCGCGCGATGCTGCTCACCGCGCTGCCGCTGGGCGGTCGACCGCTCGCCGACGAACTGGCGGGCCTCTTCCGCCACGGCGACCCGGCCGAACAGCGGGCCGTCCTGCGCGCCCTGCACCTGTTCACCGACGCCGACGCCGCGACCGGCCGGGAACCCCTCGGCGACCTCGCGCTGCCGCTCGTCCGCGAGGCGCTGCGCGGCAACGACAGCAGCCTCGTCGAGGCCGCCCTCGGCCCGTACGGTGCCGCGCGCCTGCCGGACGCGGAGTACCGGCAGGCCGTGCTGAAGTGTCTGTTCCAGGAGATCCCGCTGGCCCGGACCGCCTCTCCCGCCGCCCGCGCCGACGCCGAACTCGCCCGTATGCTGGCCGACTTCGCGCACGAGCGGGTCGCCGCCGGGCGCGAGGTACCGGCGGACGTCTGGCCCGTCGTCGGCGCCTTCCCCGCGGCCGGCCCGCTGGCCGACCGGCTCGCCGCCGAGACGGAGGCCGCCGCGCCCGACCGCCGGGCGGCCGCCGAACGCGCCCTGCGGTCACTCCACCGGGCCACCGCCCCCGCCTCCGCCCCCGCCTAGGCACCGACCGGCCCCTCAGGTCCCCCCGCCCTCGCTCACGGAGTTCACGGACCGATCCCAGGAATCCGAGGCAGCAGCACATGCGTATCTTCGACCCTCACATCCACATGACCTCCCGCACCACCGACGACTACGAGGCGATGCACGCGGCCGGCGTCCGCGCCGTCGTCGAGCCGGCCTTCTGGCTGGGCCAGCCCCGCACCTCGCCGGAGAGCTTCTACGACTACTTCGACGCGCTGCTCGGCTGGGAGCCCTACCGGGCCGCGCAGTTCGGCATCCAGCACTTCTGCACGATCGCGCTCAACCCCAAGGAGGCCAACGACCCCCGCTGCCGGCCCGTGCTCGACGAACTGCCCCGCTACCTCGCCAAGGACCGCGTCGTCGCCGTCGGCGAGATCGGCTACGACTCGATGACACCGGAGGAGGACGAGGCCCTCGCGCTCCAGCTCCGGCTCGCGGTCGAGCACCGGCTGCCCGCCCTTGTCCACACCCCGCACCGCGACAAGGCCGCGGGCACCCGGCGGACCCTGGACGTCGTACGGGAGTCGGGCATCGCGCCCGGACTCGTCGTCCTCGACCACCTCAACGAGCTGACCGTCGGCACGGTCCTCGACAGCGGCTGCTGGGCCGGGTTCTCGATCTACCCCAGGACCAAGATGAGCGAGGACCGCATGGTCGCCATCCTCCAGGAGCACGGAACCGACCGCGTCCTGGTCAACTCGGCCGCCGACTGGGGCCGTTCCGACCCGCTCAAGACCCGCAGGACCGCCGACGCCATGCTCGCCGCAGGGTTCGACGAGGACGCCGTGGACCAGGTGCTGTGGCGCAACCCCGTCGCCTTCTACGGGCAGAGCGGCAGACTCGACCTCGACGAGCCCAAGCCCGACGAGGAGTCGAGTTTCCAGGGCAACTCCGTCCGCCGCGGCGGGGAATGAGGGCCCGGCCATGCGCTTGCGGCACCCGGACGGCACGACCGTCCACCTCGGCTACTGCAGCAACGTCCATCAGGCGGAGGACGTCGACGGCGTCCTCGCCCAGCTCGCCGACCACGCCGAACCCGTACGCGAGCGGCTCGGCGCCGACCGGCTGGGCATCGGCCTCTGGCTCGCCCGCGACGTGGTGTCCGAACTGGTCGCCGTACCCGGCGAGGTGAAGAACCTCCGCGCCGAACTGGCGGCCCGGGGCCTGGAGACCGTCACCCTCAACGCCTTCCCCTACGCCGGGTTCCACCGTGAGGTGGTCAAGAAGGACGTCTACCTCCCCGACTGGGCGGACGAGGCCCGGCTGGCCCACACCCTGGACTGCGCCCGCGTCCTCGCCGCCCTCCTCCCGGACGACGCCGAGCGCGGCAGCGTCTCCACCCTGCCACTGGCCTGGCGCACACCATGGCCGCCGGACCGTGCCGACACCGCCCGCCGCGCCCTGGACCGGCTCACCGCGGGGCTCGCCGCCATCGAGTCGGACACCGGCCGCCGTATCCGGGTCGGTTTCGAACCGGAGCCCGGCTGCGTCGTGGAGACCACCGCCCAGGCCGTACGGGAACTGCGCGGCCTCGACCCCGAGCGGCTCGGCGTCTGTCTCGACGCCTGTCACCTGGCCGTGCAGTTCGAGGAGCCCGGCGCCGCCTTGCGGCGCCTCGCGGACGCCGGGCTGCCCGTCGTCAAGCTGCAGGCGTCCTGCGCGGTCGAGGCCGCCGACCCGGCCGACCCCGCCGCCCGCGCGGCCCTGCGGCGCCTCGCGGAGCCCCGGTTCCTGCACCAGACGCGCACGGCGGCCCGGCAGGAGTCACCGGACGTGCGGGGCGTCGACGACCTGCCCGAGGCGCTGGAGGGGGGCCTGCCCACGGACACCGGCCCCTGGCGCGTCCACTTCCACGCGCCCCTGCACGCCGACCCCGAACCGCCGCTGCGCACCACCGCCGACCAGCTGAGCGGGGTCCTGGCCGGACTGCTCGGCGGGGCCTCGGCCCACTGCGACCACATCGAGGTCGAGACCTACACCTGGTCCGTCCTCCCCGAACCGCCCACCGACCTGCCCGGCGGCATCGCCGCCGAACTCGCCTGGGCCCGCGACCGGTTGACCGGCCTCGGCCTTGAGGAGGACCAGAAATGAGTGCCCGGAACAGCACCCGACCCGACCGGCTCGTCGTCCTCGACATCGTCGGGCTCACCCCGAAACTGCTGGCACACATGCCCGCCGTGGCCGCGCTCGGCGAACGCGGCTTCCGGGCCCGGCTCGACCCCGTGCTGCCCGCCGTCACCTGCGCGGCCCAGTCCACGTTCCTCACCGGCGAACCGCCCTCCGGACACGGCGTGGTGGGCAACGGCTGGTACTTCCGGGACCTCGGCGAGGTGCTGCTGTGGCGCCAGCACAACGCCCTCGTCGGCGGCGAGAAGATCTGGGAGACCGCCCGCAGGACGAACCCCGGCTACAAGGTCGCCAACATCTGCTGGTGGTACGCCATGGGCGCGGACGTCGACCTCACCGTCACCCCCCGCCCGGTCTACTACTCCGACGGCCGCAAGGAGCCCGACTGCTACACCTGGCCGCCGTCCCTGCACGACGAACTCACCGACCGGCTGGGCACGTTCCCCCTCTTCACGTACTGGGGACCCAACGCCGGCCTGCCCTCCACCCAGTGGATCCTCGGCGCCGCCCGCCAGGTCTTCGACGAGCACGATCCGGACCTCACCCTCGTCTACGTCCCCCAGCTCGACTACGAACCCCAGCGCTCCGGCCCCGGCTCGCCCGCCACCGCCCGTGCGGCCCGGCAACTCGACGACGCCCTGCGCCCGTTGATCGACCACTTCCTGGACGAGGGTGCCACGGTGGTCGCGCTCAGCGAGTACGGCATCACCCCCGTCTCCCGTCCCGTGGACATCAACCGGGCCCTGCGCCGGGCCGGTCTCCTCCAGGTGCACACCCAGGACGGTATGGAGTACCTCGACCCCTGGACCTCACGGGCCTTCGCCGTCGCCGACCACCAGATCGCCCACGTGTACGTGCGGGATCCGGCCGACACCGAGGAGGTGGCGGGGCTCCTCGCCGGACTCGACGGCGTGGACGTGGTGCTGGACGACGCCGGCAAGGCGGCCCACGGGCTGGACCACGAACGCTCCGGCGAACTGGTCGCGGTCGCCGACCCCGACGCCTGGTTCACCTACTACTACTGGCTCGACGACGACCGCGCCCCCGACTTCGCCCGTCAGGTCGAGATCCACCGCAAGCCCGGCTACGACCCCGCCGAGCTGCTGTACGACGAGACCGTCCCCGCGGTGAAGCTCCGCGCGGTCGGCCAGGTCGCCCGCAAGAAGCTGGGCTTCCGCTACCGCCTCCGCACGGTCCCGCTGGACCCCGCCGGCGTGAGCGGCAGCCACGGACGCCTGCCCGCCGACCCCGACGACGGGCCCGTACTGCTGTGCTCCGCACCCGAGCAGGCCCGGGAGGCGTACGCCGCCACCGAGGTCAAGTCGTTGCTGCTGGGCCTCGCGGGCCTGAAAGAAGAGGAGCCGCACGCATGACCACCCACCCTCCCCTCCCCACCCTCCGGCCCCTGCTCGACCCGTCGCCCGAGTACGCCAAGTGGCGTACCGAGGAGCCGATCCGGCGGGTGACGATCTGGGGCGACAACAGCCCCTGGCTGATCACCCGGCACGAGGACGCCCGCGTGGTCCTGGCCGACCCTCGGTTCAGCGCCGACACGACCCGCGACGGCTTCCCCGGCTTCCGCCCGCAGTCGCCGCCCCGCGGACCGGGCCAGTTCCTCATGATGGACCCGCCCGACCACACCCGGCTGCGCCGCGTCCTGATCCCCGACTTCACCTTCCGCCGCATCGAACAGCTGCGGCCGGCGATCGCCCGGATCTGCGGCGAACTGCTCGACGCGATGACGGCGGACGGCGCCACGGCCGCCGACCTGGTCGAGGCGTACGCCCTGCCGCTGCCCTCGCTCGCCATCTGTGAACTGCTCGGCGTGCCGTACGAGGACCACGACTTCTTCCAGCGCCAGGCGAACGCCTTCAGCAGTTTCTCCTCCGGGCCCGAGGAGATGACGGCCGCCCGCACGGCCCTCCACACCTACCTGGGTGACCTGCTCGCCCGGCGCGCCCGGGAGCCCGCCGACGACCTCCTGACCCGTCTCGCACGCGACCGGGTGGCCACCGGCGAGATCAGCGCACCCGAGGCCGTCGGCATCGCCTCGCTGCTCTTGGTGGCCGGCCACGAGACGACCGCGAACATGGTCCCGCTCGCGGTCGTGGACCTGCTGCGCCACCCCGCACAGCTGGCCGCCCTGCGCGCGGACCCCGCCCTGTGGCCCGGAGCAGTCGAGGAACTCCTGCGCCATCTCACCGTCGCGCACGCGGGACTGCGCCGGATCGCCACCGAGGACGTGGTGGTCTCCGGTGTCCGCATCCGCGCGGGCGAGGGCGTGATCGTGGCGCTCCAGGCCGCCAACCGCGACCCGTCCGCCTTCACCGCCCCCGACACCCTGGACGTCCGGCGCACCACCACCGGCCACCTCGCCTTCGGCCACGGACTGCACCAGTGCATCGGCCAGTCCCTCGCCCGCGCGGAACTCCAGGTCGGCCTGCCCGCCCTCTTCGACCGCCTGCCGGGCCTGCGGACGACCCGAGAGCCGGAGGAGTTCTCGCCGGCGATCAGCGCGGTCCACGGGGTGCGGTCGTTGCCGGTGAGCTGGTAGCCGACGGTTCCCTCTTTCCGATCGGTATGTCCTCCTCACCTCGGGAGAAGACCGATCGGCCCGTACGGCAGCACCGAGAGAGATGAGGGTTCGATGGCCGTACGCCGGCTCAACCACGCCGTCCTGTTCGTCCGTGACATCGAGTGTTCCGTCGCCTTCTACAGCCAGGTGTTCGGCTTCGCCGTCGAGCACGAGATGCCCGGCACGGCCGCCTTCCTCAGGGCCCGGGGCAGCGACAACGACCACGACCTCGGCCTCTTCACCCTGGGACCCGACGCGCCCGGCCCTCAGCGCGACCGCGTCGGACTGCACCATCTCGCCTGGGAGGTCGGCACCCTGGGTGAACTCGCCGAGACGGCGGACCTGCTCACGGCACGCCGGGCGATGACCGGGAGCACCGACTTCCTGGTGACCAAGTCCCTGCACGGCGTGGATCCGGACGGCCACGAGTTCGAGGTGCTGTGGCGCGTCCCCCGGGCCGACTGGCCGGCCCCGGAGGAGAACCGGAGACCGCTCCCGCTGGACCTCCGGTCGGCGATCGACCGGTGGGGCGCCGATCTGCGCACGGGAGCGGCTGCCGGGTCGGTCACCTGACAGCGCGTCGGCGCCGCGCCGCCTTTCGAGGCCGGCGACTGCCCCCGTATTCGGGGGCTCGCCCGCCCCGTCGGCTGGTATAGAGGCGGGCATGACCACCATCACCCTCGTCCGGGGGGACATCACCCAGCAGTCCGTCGACGCCATCGTCAATGCCGCGAACTCCTCCCTCCTCGGCGGGGGAGGGGTGGACGGCGCGATCCACCGGCGCGGAGGCCCCGCCATCCTGGCCGACTGCCGCAAGCTCCGCGCCTCGCACTACGGGCGGGGTCTGCCCACGGGACAGGCGGTCGCCACGACGGCGGGCGACCTGGACGCGCGCTGGGTGATCCACACGGTCGGCCCGGTCCACAGCCAGAGCCTGGACCGCTCCGCCCTGCTGGTCTCCTGCTACCGCGAGTCCCTGCGCGTGGCCGACGAGCTGGGCGCCCGTACGGTCGCCTTCCCGGCCGTCTCCGCCGGCGTCTACGGCTGGCCGATGGTCGACGCCGCCCGGATCGCCGTGGAGACCGTCCGTGCCACCCCGACCTCGGTCGAGGAGGTCAGGTTCGTCCTCTTCGACGACGAGGCGTACGCGGCGTTCGCCGCACAGACGGGCTGACGGGCTGACGGGCTGACGGGCTTTCAGCGCGGCCGACAGCGGGAGCCGACAGCGGCGCGCAGGACGGGAAGCGGTCCGGCGTGTCGCCGCGCCGCACTCTGACGGACGAACGGCCCAAGCGGCTCGAACGGAGTCGTACGGAGCCGCCTGCCGGGAGAAAGGGCCAGGTCAGGCTTGTCGGCGTGGCAGATTGACAGGGCTGGGTCCGGTGCCGTGCTCGGTTGCGGTGGTTCCCGCCGCCTTCCACGGTGAGCGCAAAGGACAGCAGCTTCGAAAGGAACGTGCATGCGCGCCCTCGTCTCCCGTGGTCTCCTCCTGTCGCCCCTGGTCTGCGGGGCACTGGTCCTCGGTCCGGTCGGCACCGCCACCGCGGCCGTCGACGCGGGCCGCACCGCCTCGGACCGTGCCTCGACGCGGACCGCCGCGGTCCCCGAACCCGATCTGGACGCGCTCTTCGACGCGTTGGACGCGGAGATCGACGCCCTCCTGGCGAAGGAGGAGGCCGACGCGGACGCCCTCGTCGCCCAGGAGCTGGCCGAGGTGGACGCGCTGCTCGCCCGGCTCGACCTCGACACGGACGGACTGCTGACCGACATCGAGGCCGACATGGACGCGGCCACGGCGACCGAGACCGAAACGGTGACCGAGACCGAGACGATCACCGAGACGGAGACGGTCACCGAGACCGGGACCGCGACCGGGACGGTGACGGACCCGGCCGTGGGGGCCGCCGCCGCGACCGACCCGGACGTGCTGCTCGACCAGCTGGACCTGCTCGACCGCATGGACCGGGGCGATGTCCTCGCCCCGCTGCTGGACGAGCTGACCACGATCGCCGAGCTGGACACCGACCGGCTCGACGCGGCCGAGGCGGCCCGGCATGCCGCGGCCCTGCGGACCGCCCATCACACCGTGCAGCAGAAGCTGCAGAAACTGCGGGCTGCGGACCGGCCCGGCAGCGACCGCGCCGCCGCGGCGGCCGACCCGGTCACCGATCTGCTGGCCACGCTCCAGTCCGCCGTCGACGCCCTGCTCAAGGCGCTGGCCTCGCTCGACCTGGGCGCGGTCCTGGGGGCCGTGACCGGTCTGCTCGCCCCGGTGCTCGGAGTCGTCACCGGCCTTCTGCAGCCGGTCCTCGGCCTGGTCGGCGGTCTGGTCGGGGGTCTCCTCGGCGGTGTGCCGGCCGTGACCCTGCCGGCGCTGCCCTCGGCGTGAGCGCCTCAGTCCCCGTCCGGCGCGTCGCTGAGTCCGAGCCTCAGGTGCTCGACGTGGAAGACGGCCTGGTCCAGCAGTTCGGCGACATGGTGGTCGTGCAGCGCGTAGACCACCGAACGGCCCTGCCGCTCGCCCACGACCAGGCCGAGATTGCGCAGCAGACGCAGCTGGTGGGAGCAGGCGGACTGCTCCATCCCGACCTCGGCGGCCAACTCGGTCGCCGGGAGCGGGCCTTCGCGCAGCCGGGCCAGGATCAGCAGACGGGACGGGGTGGACAGGGCCTGCAGCGTGGTGGCCACCTTGGCGACGTTGCCCGCGTCGAGGCGCACGCGAGGGGTGGCGTCCTGCGCTGAGGTGACGGCTCCATGACCCATGGCCCGTATCTTACTCATCAGACATGAAGGCATGAATGAGTCTTCATGTGTTCCTGTATGGTGTGGCGCGTGTCTGCCACCCTCGCCCCGTCACCCGTCCCCCGCGCGTCCGCGCCGACGGCCCCCCGCCGCCGTACCCGCCTCCTCGCCCTGCCCGAGGCCCGCTGGGCGCTGGCCTCGACCGTCGCCTTCCTGCTCGCGTTCCCCCTGGACCTCGCCGACGCCTCCGCCTGGCTGTACGGCCCGCTCTACGTGGTCGCGTACGCGGCCGGCGGCTGGGAGCCCGCGCTCGAAGGGCTGCGGGCCCTGCGGGAGAAGAGCCTCGACGTCGACCTGCTGATGATCGTCGCGGCGCTGGGGGCGGCCGCGATCGGCCAGGTCCTGGACGGCGGTCTGCTGATCGTCATCTTCGCCACCTCCGGCGCCCTGGAGGCCCTGGCCACCGCCCGCACCGCGGACTCCGTACGGGGGCTGCTCGACCTCGCGCCCACCACGGCCACCCGGCTCCCGGCGGACGGCTCCGCCGAGGAGACCGTGCCGACCGACCGGCTCGCCGTCGGTGACGTGGTGCTGGTCCGCCCCGGCGAGCGCGTCGGCGCCGACGGGAGGGTCCTGGAGGGCGAGAGCGAGGCCGACCAGGCCACCATCACCGGCGAGCCGCTGCCCGTCCCCAAGGCCCCGGGCGACGAGGTCTTCGCCGGCACCCTCAACGGCACGGGAGCGCTGCGCGTCCGCGTCGAACGGGACCCGGCCGACTCCGTGATCGCCCGCATCGTGACCCTCGTCGAGGAGGCGTCCCGCACCAAGGCGCCCACCCAGCTGTTCATCGAGAAGGTCGAACAGCGCTATGCCGTGGGTGTCGTCGTCGCCACCCTCGCCGTCTTCGGCATCCCCCTGGCCCTCGGCGAGGACCTCACGGCCGCGCTGCTGCGCGCCATGACCTTCATGATCGTCGCCTCGCCCTGCGCGGTCGTCCTCGCCACCATGCCGCCGCTGCTCTCCGCCATCGCCAACGCGGGCCGCCACGGTGTCCTGGTCAAGTCCGCCGTCGCCATGGAGCGGCTGGGCGAGATCGACGTGGCCGCCCTCGACAAGACCGGCACCCTCACCGAGGGCACGCCCGAGATCACGGCCGTACGGCCGCTGCCGGGCTCCGGGCTCGACGAGGACGGTCTGCTGGCGCTGGCCGCGGCCGCCGAGCACTCCAGCGAACACCCGCTGGCCCGTGCGGTGGTCGCCGCCGCCGGGGCCCGCGGGCTGCGCCTCGCCGCCGCCGAGGACTTCGCCGCCCTGCCCGGGCGGGGCGTGCGGGCGCGTGTCGGGGGGCGTGCGGTGACGGTGGGACGGCCGGGGGAGGGCGAGGACGCGCTCGCCGGTGCGCCCGCCGAGGGGACGACCGTCGTCGTCACCCGGGACGGGGAAGCCGTCGGGACACTCACTCTGAACGACCGGCCACGGTCCGACGCGCCCGGCGCGGTGGCCGCGCTCACCGCCCTCACCGGGGGGTCCCCGGTCCTGCTCACCGGGGACAACGCCCGCGCCGCGGCCCGGGTGGCCGCGGACACCGGTATCGCCGACGTACGGGCCGGACTGCTGCCGCAGGACAAGGTGGCGGCGGTGCGGGAGCTCCAGGACGAGGGCAGGAAGGTGCTGTTCGTCGGGGACGGCGTCAACGACGCGCCCGCGCTCGCCGCCGCGCACTCCGGGGTGGCGATGGGGCGCGCGGGCTCCGATCTCGCGCTGGAGACCGCGGACGCGGTGGTGGTGCGCGACGAGCTGAGCGCGATCCCGGCGGTGGTGCGCCTGTCGAGGGCCGCCCGGCGGCTGGTGGTGCAGAACCTGGTGATCGCCGGGGTGTGCATCGCGGTCCTGGTGGTCTGGGACCTCGTGGGCCATCTGCCCCTGCCCCTCGGGGTGGCCGGGCACGAGGGGTCCACGGTGCTGGTGGGGCTGAACGGGCTGCGGCTGCTGAGGGAGTCGGCGTGGCGCCGGGCCACGCACGCCTGAGCGGGTCCTGAGCGGGGCCCGTGCCGGGCCTGACGGGACCCGGACAGTCTGACCGG
This sequence comes from Streptomyces sp. VNUA24, assembly GCF_029167005.1. Lineage (NCBI taxonomy): Bacteria > Bacillati > Actinomycetota > Actinomycetes > Kitasatosporales > Streptomycetaceae > Streptomyces > Streptomyces sp. VNUA24. The sequence goes on along the minus strand of NZ_CP119143.1, from coordinate 2,932,048 downwards.
GGCCCGCGGGCGGGGGAGGGGAACCGCGGGTTCCGCAGGTCGCTCCCACCTCGATGTCGGATTCTCGCCAGCCCTCGCCCCCGTCCTCCCCGATGCTGGTGTCATGCGGAACGGGATGCACAGAGACACGGAGCGGTGTGTGCGGGCCGTGCGGTCGAAGGACGCGCGGTTCGACGGGTGGTTCTTCACGGCCGTGCTGACCACACGGATCTACTGCCGCCCCAGCTGCCCGGTGGTGCCGCCGAAGGCGGAGAACATGACGTTCTACCCGAGCGCGGCGGCCTGTCAGCAGGCCGGGTTCCGGGCCTGCAAGCGGTGCCGGCCCGACACGAGCCCCGGATCACCGGAGTGGGACCAGCGGGCGGACCTCGTGGCCCGGGCGATGCGCCTGGTGGGGGACGGGGTGGTGGACCGGGAGGGCGTGCCCGGGCTGGCCCGGCGCCTCGGCTACAGCGCCCGGCAGGTCGAGCGGCAGCTGCTGGCCGAGCTGGGCGCCGGGCCGCTGGCGCTCGCCCGGGCGCAGCGGGCGCAGACCGCCCGGCTGCTGATCGAGACGACCGCGCTGCCGATGGCGGAGATCGCGTTCGCCGCCGGGTTCGCGTCGATCCGCACGTTCAACGACACCGTGCGGGAGGTCTTCGCGCTGTCGCCGAGCGAACTGCGCGAGCGGGCCACCCGCTCGGCCCGGCAGCGCTCCGACTCTCCCGGCACGTCCGGCGCGCTGAGCCTGCGGCTGCCGTTCCGGGCCCCGCTCAACCCCGACAACCTCTTCGGTCACCTCGCCGCGACCGCCGTCCCGGGGGTGGAGGAGTGGCGCGACGGCGCCTACCGGCGCACGCTCCGGCTGCCGTACGGCCACGGCATCGTGAGCCTCACGCCCCGGCCCGACCACATCGCCTGCCGGCTCACCCTCGGCGATCTTCGGGACCTGCCCGTCGCCATCAGCCGCTGCCGCCGGCTGCTCGACCTGGACGCCGACCCGGTCGCCGTGGACGAGCAGCTGCGCACCGACCCCGTGCTCGCGCCGCTGGTGGACAAGGCGCCGGGGCGCCGGGTGCCGCGGACCGTCGACGAGGCCGAGTTCGCCGTACGGGCGGTGCTCGGGCAGCAGGTGTCCACGGCGGCGGCCCGGACGCACGCGGCCCGGCTGGTCCTCGCGCACGGTGAACCGGTCGACGACCCCGAAGGCGGTCTCACCCACCTCTTCCCGTCCCCCGAGGCGCTGGCGGCCGTCGACCCCGAGGCCCTCGCGATGCCCGGCACCCGCCGGACCACCTTCACCACCCTGGTACGCCGCCTCGTCGACGGCGAGCTGCACCTGGGCGTCGACAGCGACTGGGCCGAGACCCGCGCCCGCCTGCTCGCCCTCCCCGGCTTCGGCCCCTGGACCGTCGAGGTCATCGCCATGCGCGCCCTCGGCGACCCCGACGCCTTCCTCCCCGGCGACCTCGGAATCCGGCGCGCCGCCCGGGAGCTGGGCCTGCCCTCCACCCCGGCGGCGCTCACGGCCCGTGCGGCGGCCTGGCGGCCGTGGCGGGCGTACGCCGTGCAGTACCTGTGGGCGACGGACAGCCATCCCATCAACTACCTTCCCGTCTGAGCCCGTTCCGGGCGCACGCATCTCTCGAGGATCACTCATGAAGCACCAGGCGTCGCAGAAGCGGCACACGGTCGTCGACAGTCCCTACGGCCCCCTCACCCTCGTCGCCGACGACGGCGTGCTGTGCGGCCTCTACATGGCCGAGCAGCGGCACCGGCCGCCGGAGGAGAACTTCGGCGCACGGGACGACTCGCTCTTCGCCGCTCCCGAGGAGCAGCTGAAGGCGTACTTCGCGGGCGAGCTGCGGGAGTTCAGCCTCGAACTCCGGCTGCACGGCACCCCGTTCCAGCAGCTGGTCTGGGAGCAGCTCGCGGCGATCCCGTTCGGCGAGACCCGCTCCTACGGCGATCTCGCCGACGCCCTCGGCAACCCCAAGGCGTCCCGCGCGGTCGGGCTGGCCAACGGCCGCAATCCCGTCAGCATCATCGTCCCCTGCCATCGCGTGGTCGGCTCCGACGGCAGCCTCACCGGCTACGGCGGCGGCGTCGAACGCAAGCGCCGCCTGCTGGACTTCGAGCGGGGAGCGGCCCTCTTCTAGACCCGCGATCACGACAGCAGCCGGCGCTCCTTCGCCACGGCCACCGCGCCCGCCCGTGTCTCCACGCCCAGCTTGCCGTAGATGCGGCCGAGGTGGGTCTTGACGGTGGCCTCGCTGATGAACAGGGCCCGCGCTATCTCCCGGTTGCCCAGACCCCGGGCCAGCTGCCCCAGGATCTCGTGCTCGCGCTCCGACAACGCGGGCCGGGGGCTGCGCAGTTGGGCCATCAGCCGGTCGGCGACCGGTGCCGACAGCGCGGTGCGGCCGGACGCGGCGTCGCGGATCGCCGCGAACAGCTCCTCGGGCCGCTCGGCCTTGAGGAGATAGCCGGTGGCGCCCGCCTCGATCGCCCGGCTGATGTCGGCGTCGGTGTCGAACATGGTCAGCACGAGCACGCGGGGCGCCGGCGCGGCGGGACCCTCCGCGCCGTGACCCTCCGCGCCGTGACCCCCCGCGTCCGCCGGGCACGCCGTCAGCCGCCGGGTGGCCGTCACACCGTCCACACCGTCGCCGAGCTGCAGGTCCATCAGGACCACGTCGGGGTGGAGGCGGGCGGCCAGGGCGAGCGCCTCCTCGCCGGTGCCCGCCTCGCCGACCACCTCGATGCCGTCGGCACTGGACAGCAGCGCCCGCAGCCCGGCGCGCACGACGGCGTGGTCGTCGCACAGCAGCAGCCGCACCGGCGGCCGCGCGACGGGCGGCGGCCCGGCCCGGCCCGAGGACACCGGCCCGCTCATCGGACGCCCTCCCCGGCGGCGCCGAGCACGACCGGCGTACGGGGGAGGGCCGCCGACACCACCGTGCCCTCGCCGGGCGTGGACTCCACGGTCAGGGTGCCGCCCGACTGCCGTGCCCGCACGCGCATGGCGGGCAGCCCGTGACCGCGCTCCCGCCCGGCCGCCGCCCCGGCCCGGCCCGCCGCCGCGGCCGCCGGGCGGTCGGCGTCGAAGCCCCGCCCGTTGTCGGCGATGTCCAGCGAGACCTGGTCGTCGAGGCAGGTCAGGGTCAGTGCGGCCCGGGTCGCGGCGGCGTGTTCGCGCACGTTGGCCAGGGCTCCCTGGGCGATGCGCAGCAGGGCGGCCTCGGCGCGCTCGGGCAGCGTGCCGACGTTTCCGTCGAGGCGGAACTCCACCGTCAGGCCCGGCCCGCTCTCCCGCTCGGCGAGCGCGCCGAGCGCGGCCGGCAGCGAGCGCTCCACGAGATCGGCCGGAGCCAGGTCGTGCACGAACCGGCGTGCCTCGGCCAGGCTGTGGGAGGTGATCTCGGCCGCCCGCGCGATGTGCGCACGGGCCGCGTCCGGGTCCGTGACCCAGACGCGTTCGGCGGCCTGGAGCAGCATCCGCTGGCTGGACAGCCCCTGGGCGAGGGTGTCGTGGATCTCCGTGGCCAGCCGCTGCCGCTCCGCGAGGACACCGGCCCGGCGTTCCGTGGCCGCGAGATCCCGGCGGGTGCGGACCAGGTCGCCGATGAGGACGCGCTGCCGGGCCGCCTGGCGCCGCAGATGAACGAAGACGGCGGTGGCGACCGCCGCGACGGCCGGCGGCGCCGCGACCATGTTGGGGTTGATGGTGCCCTCGGACACCCGTATCTCGGCGGCGACGACCAGCGTGGTCACCAGGACCGCCAGGGGCACGGCCAGCCGCGGCGGCAGCGTGTGGAACCCGGCGAACAGCAGTGGCATGGCACACCAGGTGGCACTCGGCGCCAGCGCGAGCAGGACGACCCAGACCGCCGTCACCGACCCCAGCCAGGCCAGATGCCGGGTGGAGGGAGCTCCGCCGGGCGGCGGAGCGGGCGCCAGCAGCTGCCCGAGGGCGTACAGCAGCCCGAACACCGCGAACAGGGCGATCACCCAGCCGGTGCGGGCACCGCCCTGGTCACGCGTCAGGAACCGGGCGAACGAGGAGCACAGCAGCAGGAAGAACGCGGCGTGCACGACGGCGGCCAGCCAGCGGCCGTCCGGGTCCGTGCGCTCGTGTTCCGGCCAACTCATCGCCCCACCGGCTCTCTTGTCGTGCTCCCCGGGTACTTCACAGCCCGCCCTCCCGTGTCTAACGTGACCGGCTCCCGACCGCATCAACCGATCGGCTGATACGAGGATCGCCCGAACCGCCCGCGGACCGGAGCCGGTCGGCCGAACCGGACGGCCCGCCGCCGCCCCGAGGCTGACAGCACGACCCGATCCACTCGGGACGCGACCCCCAAGTCCCCAGGGAAGGAAGCCCCGTGCCACCGACCGAGAAGAACCTCACCGTCAACCGGGCCGCCCTCGGCCACCGCGTCGGCTACGCCCTGCGCCACCCCGGCCGCGTGCCGCGCCACGTCGTCCGGGTGACCCGCGACATGTGGCTGCGCCACCGCCACCCGGACCACATCGACTACTACCGCGCGGTGATGCGCTCCGACACCCGCGCCGACCCGGACGCGGCGGTCGGCAGCCGCAGCCGGGAGAGATGGCTGGCCCTCGGCGCCATGCAGTTCGACTACCTGCTCGGCCACGGTCTGCGCCCCGAGCACCGCATGCTGGAGATCGGCTGCGGCAACCTGCGCGGCGGCTGGCGGTTCATCCGGCACCTGGAGCCCGGGCACTACTACGGCCTCGACATCTCGCCCGACATCCTCGCCGCCGCCCAGGACACCATCGTCGAGATGGGGCTGCAGTCACGCCTCCCCACCCTGACCCCCGTACGCGACCTGACCCTGAAGTTCCTGCCCGACGCCCACTTCGACGTCGTGCACGCGCACAGCGTGTTCTCGCACTCACCGCTCCACGTCATCGAGGAGTGCCTGTCCCACGTCGGCCGGGTGCTGGCCCCGCGGGGCTGGTTCGACTTCACCTTCGACCGCACCGAGGGCACGGAACACCACGTGCTGCGGGAGGATTTCTACTACCGCACCGAGACGCTCGTCGCCCTGGCGGAGAAGCACGGACTGCGGGCCCGCTTCATGGACGACTGGGAGAAACTCCCGCACGGCCAGTCCAAGCTCCGCATCACCCACCCCGCCGCCCCCTGAGGCGCGGGGCCCGGCGGCCCGGTCAGCCGCTCGCGGCCCCGAGCCCCCGCAACAGCGCCGGCAGCGCCGTCCCGATCGGCTCCCGCACGACCTCGTCGGCCCGCTCGTCGTACGGGGTCGGATCGGCGTTGACGATGATCAGGCGTGCCCCGTGGTCGGCGGCGACCCCGGCGAGCCCGGCGGCCGGCTGGACCTGGAGGCTGGTGCCGACGGCGATGAAGACCTGGCTGGCCTTGGTGATGGAGACCGCCTCGCCGAGCACCACCGGGTCGAGGCGTTCGCCGAACATGACGGTGGCCGACTTCAGGACGCCCCCGCACTCCAGGCACGGCGGATCGTCCTCGCCGGCCTCGACCCGGGCGAGGGCGTCCTCCATCGGCGTACGGGTACGGCACGCCACGCACACCACCGACCGTGCGCTGCCGTGGAGTTCGAGGACCTTGCGGGCGGGCATCCCGGCGAGCTGGTGCAGTCCGTCCACGTTCTGCGTGATCACCCGCACCGGCACCCCGGACCGCTCCAGTTCGGCCACCGCCCGGTGCGCCACGTTCGGCTCGGCCCGCAGCGTCCGGTTCTGCCTCCGCATCCGCCAGGCACGCCGGCGGATCTCCGGATCACCCATGTAGTACGCGTACGTCACCAGCTTCTCGGCCTCGGGGTCCCGCCGCCACAGCCCGTTCGGGCCCCGGTAGTCGGGGATGCCGGAGTCGGTGCTGATGCCGGCGCCGCTGAGGATGGCGACGAGGGGCTTGTCCATGGGGCGAGGGTAGGTCGGGTGCGGGGCCGGGGCGAGCGGATATCCGGGGCGGCGGCGCGGGCGGGGTCAGGGAGCCGGCAGTCCGTAGGTGCGGTCGTAGTGCTGGGCGACCAGGACGCCGCTGTGGTCGCAGGCGAGCTGCCAGTCGTTGACGCCGGTCTCCACGCCGTCGGTGAAGTTCCACAGGAGCCGGCCCTTGGCGGCGCCGATGGCGTAGATGCCGTCCCGGTTCTGGTAGGCCGGGACGTAGACGGCGTCGGGGCCCGCGGTGACCGGCTGGTCGACGTTGAGACGGGGCGTGGGGCAGAACCAGCGGCGGGCGCCGGTAGCGGCGTTGAAGGCGTACACCCCGGCCGGGTCGGTGCCGGTGACGTAGACCGTGTTGCCGTAGCTGCCGAGGGAGGCGAACATCCCGCGTTCGGGCTTCACCCGCCACCGGACCTTGCCGGTGGCGAGGTTCAGCGCCTCCAGGTGCCGGCTGATGGCGAAAACGGTGCGGTCGAGGACGGCGAGGCCGGGCCGCAGGTCGTAGCCGACGGGGTGGCGCCACACGACGCCGGACGTCTCGGGGCTGCGAGCGGTGACGTTGCGCAGGCCGTCGGCGTAGACGAAGAAGCCCGGGACGATCAGCGGCGCCAGCCGGACACCGACGTCCTCCGGGCTGATGGGGATGACCTCGGCACGGCGTGCCGCGAGGTCGACTCCGAACACCGTGTTCGTGGTCGTCGCCCCTCCCCGGGCGCCGGAGTCGCGCTGCAGCCCGACGCCGATCACGGACACGATCCGGTCGTAGACGGCGCCCAGCAGCGTGTCGAAGCGGAAGTCCGGCCCGAAGTCGATGGTGAAACGTTCCGTTCCGTCGACCGGGTCCACCCCGATCACCGTCGCCCCCTCACCGAGCGCGATCGCGGAGTCGAAGGCCAGCACGGTCGGGGTCGGCGACTGGCTGATGCCCTCGTAGACCCACTTGGGCCGGGTGCCGTCCTTGAGATCGAGGCAGACCAGGTCGCCCGGGCGGGTCTTCACCAGGGCCGTGCCCTCGTGGAAGACGGCGGGCGCCTGGAGCATCGGGCCGCCTCGGTAGGTCCACAGCGGCTTCGGGGCCGGGCCCGCGGGTTTCGTGGAGCGGGGGGCCGGCTCGTCCGGCCGGCCGAGCACCAGGGCGGCGCCGACGGCCGCGGCGGTGGCGGAGCCGGCCGACAGGCTCAGGACCGTACGCCGGGACATGCCGGGCCGCGACACCGCGCGGCGATGGCCGGGGGCACGGTACGGCTCCGGCCCTCCGGGAGGGGAGAGGGATTCCGCGCCGGTGCCGCCCTCGGCCTCCGGCCGTTCGCCGCCGCCGAGCAGGACCTCGGCGTACGGCGCGGTGTCCAGGGTCCGGACCGCCGCCGCGCGCAGCGCGATCGAGGAGGCCACCGAGGCGGGCAGCCAGCCGTTCTCTGCCAGCTGCTCCACGCCTCCGGGCGCGCAGGCCGCCGCCAGCTTGTCCGGGGTGATCCGCAGCCGGGGGTCCTTGGTGAGACAGAGGTTGATGATCCTGTCCAGGGGCTCGGGGACCCCCGTCAGATCGGGGGCGGTGTGCACGACCTGGTAGAGGAGCGTGGCCGCCGCGGTGCCGCTGAACGGCGCGTGTCCGGCCGCGGCGAACGTGAGCACCGAGCCCAGGGAGAAGACGTCCCCCTCGGGGCCCAGCGGCTCGCCGGTCGCCTGCTCGGGGCACATGTACTCGAAGGACCCGAAGAGGGCGCCCGAGCGGGTGAGGTCGTAGCCGTCGCTCGCCCGGACGATACCGAAGTCGATGACGCGCGGGCCGTCGGCGGCGAGCAGCACGTTGGACGGCTTCAGGTCCCGGTGCACCAGACCGGCGGCCTGCACCGAGATCAGCGCCTCGGCGATGCCGGCGCCGAGCACGAGCACCGACTCCACCGGAAGCGGGCCGTGCGCGGCGACCGCCTCGGCCAGGGTGGGACCGGCGATGTAGTCCGTGGCCAGCCACGGCACGGGGCCGTCCGGGTCGGCGTCCACGACGGGCGCGGTGTACCTGCCGCCGACCGCTCCGGCGGCCTCCACCTCCCGGCGGAAGCGGACGCGGAAGTTCTTGTCCCCCATCAGCTCCGGACGGATCGCCTTGACCGCGACGGTCCGCCCCTCGGGGGAACGCGCCAGATAGACCCGGCCCATGCCGCCGGCGCCCAGCCGTGCCACGAGACGGTACGGACCTAGCTCCTCGGGATCGTCTGAGCCCAGTGGTTCCATGACCTCAGCTGCCTGTTCGGTGAGGACGGGCGACAATCGGCCCGCGGGTGGGGGGAGACCGACTGGTCCGGGCGGCTCCCGGTGACCGTTCCCCCAGGTGCTCCGGATCTCCCGGAGCCACGGCCCGCGCACGGGCCGCCGGTCATGGGTGTCCCGAGTGCTGCCCCGGTTCCTGAGCGGCGCACGGGGCGCGATCGCTCGGGCGGGGTTGACGTCAGCCTAGATGCTGGAGTGACGAACGGGCAGCGTTTTCAGCCAGAGCTTCAAACTTCTATTAAGTGTTCGGTTCATTCTTCTCACGGTCCGTACAAGGGCAGTTGACCTGAAGTCAGCTGACTCCTGTCAACGGTCGGGCGACACCGCCGTGGCTGATCCTCGTCGGTTCAGCCGACCCGGCGGCCGTCCTCCAACTCGACCGGACCCGACCCGTCCGCGAGCGCGTCGAGGGCCGCGAGGACCCGCGTGCCGAGCGCCCCGGGGAGGTGCGCGCCGAGGTCGGCGCGCGGGACGAGCCGCCACGACAGCAGCTCCTCCTCCTGCAGACGGATCCGTTTCAGATCCTCCTCGCCGAGCACCCCGCCGTCGTACACGTACGCCACCAGCGGCGGCCGCCCCACCCCGTGCACCCAGTCCACGGCGAGCAGCCGCCCCGGCTCGACGTCCAGCCCGATCTCCTCCAGCGTCTCGCGCCGCGCGCCCCGCCTCGGGGTCTCCCCGTCGTCCGACTCGATCGTCCCGCCGGGAAGCGCCCAGCCCCCGCGGTAGTTGGGCTCGACGAGGAGGATCCGTCCCTCGGCGTCCCGGAAGAGGGCGGCGGCGCCGGCCAGGACACGGGGCAGGCTCGCGATGTACGCGGCGTAGTCCGAAGTGCTCATCCCGGCAGGGTAGACGGCCCCCGCGAGGCGGGAAATCGGCGCTCGGGGGCGGACGGGCCCCGCGCTCAGGAGCCGGCGGACCGGGCCAGCCGCACCGTGCGCTCCGCGAGTTCACTGATACGCACCCCGTCGAAGCCGAACACGGCACTGCGCACGGTGTCCTCCAGCGGGTCCTTCCACCGGTCGGGGATCGCCGCCGCCCCGCACAGCACACCCGCCACCGAACCGGCGGTGGCCCCGTTCGAGTCCGTGTCCAGGCCGCCCCGGACGGTCAGCGCGATCGTCCGGGTGAAGTCGCCCCCGCCGTAGAGCAGTCCGGCGGTCAGCACCGCCGCGTTCGGTACGACATGGATCCAGCCGAGCCCCGCCGTCTCCTCGCCCATCGTCGCCAGCGTGTCCTCCCAGGCCAGCCCGGCGTCGTGCAGGGCGACGACCCGGCGCACGGTCCGGGCGAGCCGGCTGCCCGCCGGGACCACCGCCAGCGCCTCGTCCACGGCCGCCCGCACCTCCGGCGCCGCGAACGCCGCCGCGATCAGGGCCGCCGCCCACATGGCGCCGTACACCCCGTTGCCGGTGTGCGAGAGCACCGCGTCACGCCGGGCCAGCGAGGCCGCGCGCCGGGGCAGACCGGGGCACGTCCAGCCGTGCACGTCGGCGCGGATGAGGGCGCCGATCCACTCCTGGTACGGGTTGTCGTACGTCGCGGTCAGCGGCGGCTTGAGCCCCCGGGCGAGGTTGCGGTAGGCCGCCCGCTCCGCCGTGAACGTCTGCAGATACGGCAGCCGCAGCAGCCACAGCTCGCCGACCTGCTCGGTGCTGAAGCCGAAGCCGTGCGTCTCCAGCAGGTGCAGCCCGAGGATCGCGTAGTCGACGTCGTCGTCCCGGCAGCTGCCGTGGATCCGGCCCCGTACGCAGTCGCGCCACTCCGGCCGCAGCGCGCGCCGGTCACGTTCGGTGGCGGGCTCCGGGAGGTAGTCGGTGAGCGGGAGGGCACCGGCCTCGCGCAGATAGCGGTCGATGCGCTCCCGCGTCCACAGGTCTCCCTGCTCGACCGGCTTGCCCAGCATGTTCCCCGCGATCCGGCCCAGCCAGCCCCCGAGGACACGGTCGTCGAGTTCGGTCCCCACCGGGGGTGTGCGGGTCGCGGGGCTCGTGGGCGTCATGTTCCAGGTCTACCCGCTCGCGGCCCCGTCGGCGCGCAGGACGGTGTTCGGTGGGCGGGACGGGGCATGACGTACGGGGGCCCGGACGGTTAGGGTCGCAGCGGCGCGACTGCCTTGACGTGCGCAAGGCCCGACGAGCGAGGGGAACGCAAGGTGGCGAACGCCGCAGCGGACGGGATCGGTACGTCCATCGACACGCAGGCCGGCGCTGACGCGGACACGGCAGTCCCGCGGGTGCTGATCGCCGCGGACAAGTTCAAGGGCACGCTGACGGCCGTCCAGGTCGCCGAGCGGGTCACGGCGGGCCTGCGCCGGGTCGTGCCGGGTCTGGCGGTGGAGGCCCTGCCGGTCGCCGACGGCGGTGACGGCACGGTGGCCGCGGCGGTCGCGGCCGGTTTCGAGCAGCGCGAGGTACGGGTCACCGGTCCGCTCGGTGAGCCCGTCACCGCCGCGTACGCGCTGCGCGGCGACACGGCCGTCGTCGAGATGGCGGAGGCGAGCGGGCTGCAGCGGCTGCCCGCCGGAACCTTCGCACCGCTCACCGCCACCACGTACGGCTCCGGCGAACTGCTGCGCGCGGCCCTCGACGCGGGCGCCCGGACGATCGTGTTCGGCGTGGGCGGCAGCGCGACGACGGACGGCGGCGCCGGCATGCTCGCCGCGCTCGGGGCCCGCTTCCTGGACGCGTCGGGGGAGCCCGTGGGGCCCGGCGGCGGCGGTCTGCGCGACCTGGCGACGGCGGACCTCTCCGGCCTCGACGACAGGCTCACGGCGATCGACCTCGTCCTCGCCAGCGACGTCGACAACCCGCTGACCGGGCCGAAGGGCGCGCCCGCCGTGTACGGGCCGCAGAAGGGCGCGAGCCCCGAGGACGTGGCGGCGCTCGACGCGAACCTCGCCCACTACGCGGCCGTCCTGGAGCGGACGCTCGGCGGACGGGCCGCCGCACACGCCCTCGCGCCCGGCGCGGGCGCGGCCGGCGGCATCGGCTACGGCGCCCTCGTCCTCGGCGCCCGCTTCCGCCCCGGCATCGAGGTCATGCTCGACGTCCTCGGCTTCGCGGCGGCGCTGGACGAGGCGACCCTGGTGATCACCGGCGAGGGGTCCCTCGACGAACAGACCCTGCACGGCAAGGCCCCGGCGGGGGTCGCGGCGGCCGCCCGGGCCGCGGGCAAGGAGGTCGTGGCGGTCTGCGGCCGCCTGGCCCTCCCGCAGGACGCCCTCGACCGCGCGGGCATCCGCCGGGCCTACCCTCTGACGGAGGCCGAGCCGGACGTGGCCCGCTGCCTCGCGGACCCGGGGCCGATCCTGGAGCGGGTGGCCGAACGGATCGGCCGGGACGTCCTCGCCTGACGGCTACGGCAGGGGGATCAGGTTGCCGTCCAGCTCCCTGAAGAACGAGCCGTTGTCGTGGCCCCCCACCTTGTACTTCTTGAGCCAGTGCTTCGAGTAGTCGTGGATGGCCTCGGCAGCGGTCTCCCAGACCAGGGAGTGGCCCGAACCCTCGAAACAGAACATCAGCTTCTTCGGTCCCGCGATGGCCTTGTAGAGGGCGGGCACGGAGAAGTTCAGGTTGTCGGGCATCGGCGTGGGGCTGTTGGCCGTCCGGTCGTTCGCCCCGTAGAGGATGAGCACGGGAACGCGACCGCCGAGTATGTACTTGTTCTCGCGCATCAGTGGCACGGTGTGGTTGTTCCAGCCCCACCAGTACGTGTTCCGGTACCGCAGTACTCCTGCGGGCTCGCCGTTCACGATGGGGCCCCACTTGCTGCCTTCGTGGTCGTCGCGCATGCACGCTTCCCAGGCCAGCTCGTCGATTCCGGGCTCCCACAGACCGGCGGGGCCGCTCAGTGCGGCCTGGAACCCCCTCTTGCTCGTGACATGCATCGGGAATCCGGGCAGGGGCAGCGTCTGGGCTCCTTGCGGACGCCCGAAGGGCTGGTCGGCCTTCTCGGACCACGGTCCCTTGGGCGGGAACATCGGCGCCAGCAGGAAGAGGCTCCTGACGTCATCGGGGTACTGGAGGGCGTACGGGCCCATCACGAACGCGGCCGCCGACCAGCCCACGAAGTGGATCGGCTTGTCCGCCTCGGGAAGTTTCCTGATGAACTTGACGACCGTCTTCACCTCTGCCCATTCGCTCTCCGAGTTGCCCAGCTGGAAGGCGTACGGGGGCGGCGGAGTGCACGGTTCCGACAGGGGATTGGGGACGAGGACCGATGCCTGTTGTGCGGGGTTGGTGTTGCACGGTACGTCCATTTCCGGCCGGGGCGACCGTCCGGAGCCCTGCAGGTCCATGATGAAGACGTCATAACCGGCCTTCGCCAGTTCCTGTGCCCAGCTGTACCGGATCGGGTTCTCTCCGGGCGCCGGTGCGAGGTCGAAGCCCGGCAGTGCCGGCACGCTCCTGCCGTGCAGCATCAGTACCGGCTCGCGGTCGTTCCCGTGGGTGGCTTTGTACTCCCGGACGGGCAGTTCCACTTCGACGCCTTCGTTCGCCGGGATCTGAGACCTGTGCTTGATCCTGTGCTCTATGAGGTCGTATGTGGACATACTTTCCTCCCAGATGTGGATGCGGTGGCTGTTGTGCACCCCCCCTTTCCACCGTCCCCCTCTTCCTCACCCCCAGCAACCCGACCCCCACGCCATGTAGTTGACCCGTCAAGGTCACACCTCCGACGCCCTTGAACCCGAAACGGGTGTGGCCCGAGCCGTGAAGGCTCGGGCCACACCCGTGGAAGCGAAAAGCGGGGTCAGGGCAGCTGTGCCGCGCGGGCCTCGCGTCGGTTGTCGCGGAAGTTGTTCACCCGTCGTGCCGTGGCGAAGAGGGGGATCACCGCGCCCATGACGAGCTGCAGGGCGCAGCCGGTCTGGAGGAGCAGCTGGCCGCCGGGGGCGTCGAAGGCCCAGGCCAGCAGCAGGCCCATCGACAGGACGATCCAGGAGAGCATCGCCACCGCGAGGGGACCCCGCGGCTTCGGGTACTCGACCCGGCTCACCATCAGCCACGCCGTGCCGATGATCGCCATGAGGGTCGCCTCGAAGGGCAGCTCCAGGAGCACGATCGACACCACGGTCAGCGCGCCGAACGGCGACGGCATGCCCTGGAAGGTGCCGTCCTTCACCGTCACGCAGGAGAATCTCGCGAGCCTCAGCACCACGGCCAGCAGCACGACGATCGCGCCCACCGCCGCCACCCGCTGGTGCGCGTCGTTCGCGACCATGCCGTAGACGAGGACGAAGTACGCCGGCGCCAGGCCGAAGCTGATCAGGTCGGAGAGGTTGTCCAGCTCCGCGCCCATCGGCGAGGAGCGGAGCTTGCGCGCCACCAGCCCGTCGAAGAGGTCGAAGATCGCCGCGCACAGCATCAGGATCACGGCGGTGGCCGCGCTGTGGCGGGCCATGCCCGTCTCCTGGCTGCCGGTGAGGTGCGGGATCAGGATGCCGGTGGTGGTGAAGTACACCGCCATGAAGCCGCACGTGGCGTTGCCCAGGGTGAGGGTGTCCGCTATCGACAGACGGAGCGACAGCGGCATCTCCTCCGCGTCGTCCTCCACGTCGACCTCGGGCACCCAGCCCGCCCCGGTCTGGCCGGGTTGGGTCTCAGGATCAGTCACGGTCAATGCGAGTCACTCCAGCCACGGTCTTCTGCCCCACCTCGACGTCGATCTCCACACCCTCGGGCAGGTAGATGTCCACCCGTGAGCCGAAGCGGATCAGCCCGATCCGGTCACCCTGCTCGACCTTGGTGCCCTCGGGGATGTACGGGACGATACGGCGAGCCACGGCGCCGGCGATCTGGATCATCTCGATGTCACCGAGTTCGGTGTCGAAGTGCCAGACGACGCGCTCGTTGTTCTCGCTCTCCTTGTTGAACGCCGGCACGAACCCGCCCGGGATGTGCTCGACCGACGTCACCGTGCCGGACAGCGGCGCCCGGTTGACGTGGACGTTGAGCGGGCTCATGAAGATCGCGACGCGGGTGCGGCCGTCCTTCCACGGCATGATGCTCTGCACCACTCCGTCGGCGGGCGAGATGACCCGGCCCTGGGCGATCTCACGCTCGGGGTCGCGGAAGAACCACAGCATGCCCGCCGCCAGCGCGGTGGCGGGTACGGCCACGGCCCGTGCGGCACCGGAGCGGCGCGAACGGGCGAGGCTGAGTGCTGCGGTGGCGACGGTCGGGAGAAGCCACGGCGATGCTCCGCGCGCGAGCCGTACTCCAGCAAGGCTGTCACGAGGTGCAGAGGTTTGGCTGTGGGGCATGGATGACCTTCGTAGCGGATGATGCCGCGCGGTGACTGGGGACGGCGGCTTTCCGGGGATGGTACCGGTCGCGGACCGCAACTGGGCAAGCCAGGAAGCCGAGTCGACGGCCGAAGAGTGCTTACGGGGTGTGATCTTCTTCTCGAAGAAAACACCCGCAAGCGGACAACCGGCACTCGACCAGCCCTTGACTAACCCTGGAACCGATACTCCTCGAGCAGTCGACGACCGATGATCATTTTCTGGATTTCTGCGGTGCCTTCACCGATCAGCAGCATCGGAGCCTCACGGTAGAGGCGCTCGATCTCGTACTCCTTGGAGAAGCCGTAGCCGCCGTGGATCCGGAAAGCGTCCTCCACGACTTCCTTGCAGTATTCGGAGGCGAGATACTTCGCCATCCCTGCTTCGAGGTCGTTTCGTTCTCCCGAGTCCTTTTTGCGCGCTGCGTTCACCATCATCGCATGGGCGGCCTCGACCTTGGTAGCCATCTCGGCCAGCTTGAACTGGATCGCCTGGTGCTGGGCGATCTGCTTGCCGAAGGTGTGGCGCTGCTGGGCGTAGGAGACCCCCAGTTCGAACGCACGCTGAGCGACACCGCAGCCACGTGCGGCCACATTCACCCGGCCCACCTCGACGCCGTCCATCATTTGGTAAAACCCTCGGCCGGTGGTGCCGCCCAGGACACGATTGGCCGGAATGCGCAGTCCGTCCATGATGAGTTCGGTCGTGTCGACGCCCTTGTAACCCATCTTGTCGATCTTCCCGGGAATGGTGAGGCCGGGGCGGACCTCTCCGAAGCCGGGCTCCTTCTCCACCAGGAAGGTCGTCATCGACTTGTGGGGGGCGGTCCCCTCCGGGTGTCCTTCGTCACTTCGGACGAGAACGGCGACCAGGGTTGACGTTCCGCCGTTCGTCAGCCACATCTTCTGACCGTTCAGGACGTACTCGTCGCCGTCCCTGACCGCCTTGGACGTGATCGCCGACACATCGGAGCCGAGGGCGGGCTCCGACATCGAGAACGCGCCCCGGATGTCGCCGGCCGCCATCCTCGGCAGGAAGTGGTCCTTCTGCTCCTGCGTGCCGTGCTGCTTCAGCATGTACGCGACGATGAAGTGCGTGTTGATGATGCCGGACACGGACATCCAGCCGCGGGCGATCTCCTCCACGCACAGCGCGTAGGTGAGGAGGGACTCGCCCAGACCGCCGTACTCCTCGGGGATCATCAGGCCGAACAGGCCCAGCTCCTTGAGCCCGTCGACGATCTGCTGCGGGTACTCGTCCCGGTGCTCCAGCTCGGTCGCGACCGGGATGATCTCCTTGTCCACGAAGTCACGGACGGTGGACAGGATCTCCTGCTGGACGTCCGTGAGGCCGTGGGTCTGGGCGAGTCGTGCCATGGCTACTTCTCCTGCTCCCTGAGCTCGGGGCGGCCCGGCTGTTCGCCGCCGCGCTCCTTGATGTAGGTCTCGGTGGGCACCATGACCTTGCGACGGAACACACAGACCAGCGTGCCGTCCTGCTTGTAGCCCTTGGTCTCCACGTACACGATGCCGCGGTCGTTCCTGGACTTGGACGGCCACTTGTCCAGCACGGTCGTCTGGCCGTAGACCGTGTCGCCGTGGAAGGTCGGCGCCACGTGCTTCAGCGACTCGATCTCCAGGTTGGCGATGGCCTTGCCGGAGACGTCCGGCACGGACATGCCCAGCAGCAGCGAGTAGATGTAGTTCCCGACCACGACGTTCTTGCCGAAGTCCGTCGTCTTCTCGGCGTAGTTCACGTCCATGTGGAGCGGGTGGTGGTTCATGGTGAGGAGACAGAAGAGGTGGTCGTCGTACTCCGTGACCGTCTTCCCGGGCCAGTGCTTGTAGACCGCCCCGACCTCGAACTCCTCGTAGGTGCGTCCGAACTGCATCGCGCTCAGCCCTCCGGGATCTCGAACTTGGACGTCCGGGTCATCCCCGCGGCCCGCCCCTTGCCGGAGATCACCAGCGCCATCTTGCGGCTGGCCTCGTCGATCATCTCGTCGCCGAGCATCGCCGAGCCCTTCTTGCCGCCGGCCTCGGACGTGCACCAGTCGTAGGCGTCGAGGATCAGCTCGGCGTGGTCGAAGTCCTCCTGCGAGGGCGAGAAGATCTCGTTGGACGCCTCGACCTGGCCGGGGTGCAGCACCCACTTGCCGTCGAAGCCGAGCGCGGCGGCCCGCTGCGCGACCTCGCGGTAGCCGTCGACGTTGCGGATCTGCAGGTAGGGACCGTCGATCGCCTGGAGGTCGTTGGCGCGCGCGGCCATGAGGATCTTCATCAGGATGTAGTGGTACGCGTCCGCCGGGTAGCCGGGCGGCTGCTCACCGACGACCAGCGACTTCATGTTGATCGACGCCATGAAGTCGGCCGGGCCGAAGATGATCGTCTCCACGCGCTGGGAGGCCGTCGCGATCTCGTTGACGTTGTTCAGGCCCTGCGCGTTCTCGATCTGCGCCTCGATGCCGATCCGGCCGACCTCGAAGCCCATCGTCTTCTCGATCTGCGTCAGCAGCAGGTCCAGGGCGACGACCTGCTGGGCCGTCTGCACCTTCGGCAGCATGATGCAGTCGAGGTTCTGGCCGGCGCCCTCGACGACGGTCACGACATCGCGGTACGTCCACTCCGTCGTCCAGTCGTTGACCCGCACGACCCGGGTCTTGCCGGTCCAGTCGCCCTCGTTGAGGAACTTGACGATGGTGTGCCGCGCCTCGGGCTTGGCGAGGGGCGCGCAGGCGTCCTCCAGGTCGAGGAAGACCTGGTCGGCGGGGAGGCCCTGGGCCTTCTCCAGGAAGCGGGGGTTGCTTCCCGGCACCGCGAGGCAGGAGCGCCGCGGGCGAAGGCGGTTCACCTGGGGGACAGGGCTGGTCATGCGGGGACCTCCGTGCTGATGAGGGAGTCGAGCTTGTTGGCCTTGCGGATCTCGTCGACGATACGGCCGATGATCCCGGTGATGTCGAAGTCCTTCGGGGTGAACACGGCGGCCACTCCGGCGGCCCTGAGCTGTGCGGCGTCCGCGTTCGGGATGATCCCCCCGGCGATCACCGGGATGTCGTGGGCGCCCGCCTCCCGCAGCCGGTCCAGCACGTCCGGGACCAGCTGGGCGTGCGAGCCGGAGAGGATGGACAGACCGACGGCGTGCACGTCCTCGGCGAGGGCCGCGTCCACGATCTGCTCCGGGGTGAGCCGGATGCCCTGGTAGACCACCTCGAAGCCGGCGTCACGGGCCCGCACGGCGATCTGCTCGGCCCCGTTGGAGTGCCCGTCCAGACCCGGCTTGCCGACCAGGAAGCGGAGCTTGCCGACGCCCAGGTCGTTCGCCGTCCGCTCCACCGCGCGGCGGACCTCCGACATGGCCGAGCCCTCCTCGGCCGGGACGGCGACCGGCGCCGACGAGACCCCGGTCGGTGCCCGGAACTCCCCGAACACCTCACGCAGCGCCCCGGCCCACTCGCCGGTCGTGACCCCGGCGCGGGCGCACTCCAGGGTGGCCTCCATGAGGTTGTCGGTGCCCTTCGCGGCCTCCTTGAGCCGCTCCAGCGCCTTGCACGGGCGCGGGTGGTTGAAAGGCGGCTGGTAGCGCGTGTCGCGCCAGTTCTGCAGGGACCTGATCACCCGCGCCTCGACGGCCGGGTCGACCGTCTGGATCGCCGCGTCCAGGTCGGCGGTCAGCGGGTTCGGCTCGGTCGACTCGTAGATGTTGACGCCGACGATCTTCTCCTGGCCGGACTCGATCCGGGCCCGGCGCTCGGCGTGCGAGGAGACCAGCTGGGACTTGAGGTAGCCGGACTCGACGGCGGCCATCGCGCCGCCCATCTCCTGGATCCGCTCGATCTCGGCGAAGGACTGCTCGACCAGCTCGGCCACCTTCGCCTCGATGACGTGCGAGCCCTCGAAGATGTCCTCGTACTCCAGCAGATCGCTCTCGTGCGCGAGCACCTGCTGGATCCGCAGCGACCACTGCTGGTCCCAGGGCCGGGGCAGACCCAGGGCCTCGTTCCAGGCCGGCAGCTGCACCGCCCTGGCCCGCGCGTCCTTGGACAGCGTCACGGCCAGCATCTCCAGCACGATCCGCTGGACGTTGTTCTCCGGCTGCGCCTCGGTCAGTCCGAGGGAGTTGACCTGGACGCCGTACCGGAAGCGGCGCTGCTTGGGGTTCTCGATGCCGTACCGCTCGCGGGCGATCCGGTCCCAGATGCGGCCGAACGCCCGCATCTTGCACATCTCCTCGACGAAGCGGACGCCCGCGTTCACGAAGAAGGAGATACGGGCGACGACGTCACCGAACTTCTCGGCCGGGACCTGCCCGGAGTCCCGTACGGCGTCCAGCACGGCGATCGCGGTGGACATCGCGTACGCGATCTCCTGCACCGGCGTGGCCCCGGCCTCCTGCAGGTGGTAGCTGCAGATGTTGATCGGGTTCCACTTCGGTATGTGGGAGACCGTGTACGCGATCATGTCCGTCGTCAGCCGGAGCGAGGGCCCCGGCGGGAACACGTGCGTGCCCCGCGACAGGTATTCCTTGACGATGTCGTTCTGTGTCGTGCCCTGGAGCCGCGTGATGTCCGCGCCCTGCTCCTCGGCGACGACCTGGTAGAGCGCCAGCAGCCACATGGCGGTGGCGTTGATGGTCATCGAGGTGTTCATCTGCTCCAGGGGGATGTCCTGGAACAGCCTGCGCATGTCACCGAGATGGGCCACCGGGACGCCGACCCGGCCGACCTCGCCGCGGGCGAGGATGTGGTCGGAGTCGTAGCCGGTCTGGGTCGGCAGGTCGAAGGCGACCGACAGACCCGTCTGCCCCTTGGCGAGGTTGCGCCGGTACAGCTCGTTGGACGCCTCGGCCGTGGAGTGCCCGGCGTAGGTGCGCATGAGCCACGGCCGGTCCTTGGCTTGCCCGCCCTCGGCGGGCTGACGCTCGCTCATCGTGGACCTCAGATGTTCCGGAAGCGGTTGATGGCGTCGAGGTGCCGGGCGCGCTTGGCGTGGTCGCGCACGCCCAGGCCCTCCTCGGGGGCCAGCGCGAGGACGCCGACCTTGCCCTGGTGGAGGTTGCGGTGCACGTCGTACGCCGCCTGTCCGGTCTCCTCCAGGGAGTAGACCTTCGACAGCGTGGGGTGGATCTTGCCCTTGGCGATGAGGCGGTTGGCCTCCCACGCCTCGCGGTAGTTCGCGAAGTGCGAGCCGATGATCCGCTTCAGCGACATCCACAGGTAGCGGTTGTCGTACTCGTGCATGTAGCCCGAGGTCGAGGCGCAGGTGGTGATGGTGCCGCCCTTGCGGGTGACGAAGACGCTGGCGCCGAAGGTCTCGCGGCCGGGGTGCTCGAAGACGATGTCGATGTCCTCGCCGCCGGTCAGCTCGCGGATGCGCTTGCCGAAGCGCTTCCACTCCTTCGGGTCCTGGGTCTGCTCGTCCTTCCAGAACTTGTAGTCCTCGGCGGTCCGGTCGATGATCGCGTCGGCACCCATCGAGCGGCAGATGTCCGCCTTCTGCTCGCTGGAGACGACACAGATCGGGTTGGCGCCGCCCGCCAGCGCGAACTGGGTGGCGTAGCTGCCGAGGCCGCCGCTGGCGCCCCAGATCAGCACGTTGTCGCCCTGCTTCATGCCGGCGCCGTTGCGGGAGACCAGCTGGCGGTACGCGGTGGAGTTCACCAGGCCCGGGGCGGCGGCCTCCTCCCAGCTGAGGTGGTCGGGCTTCGGCATCAGCTGGTTGGACTTGACGAGCGCGATCTCGGCGAGGCCGCCGAAGTTGGTCTCGAAGCCCCAGATCCGCTGCTCGGGGTCGAGCATCGTGTCGTTGTGACCGTCGGACGACTCCATCTCCACGGAGAGGCAGTGCGCGACGACCTCGTCACCGGGCTTCCAGACGTTGACGCCGGGGCCGGTGCGCAGCACGACGCCCGCGAGGTCGGAACCGATGATGTGGTACGGCAGGTCGTGGCGCTTGGCCAGCTCGTTGGTGCGGCCGTAGCGCTCCAGGAACCCGAAGGTGGACAGCGGCTCGAAGATCGAGGTCCACACGGAGTTGTAGTTGACCGAGGAGGCCATGACGGCCACCAGGGCCTCGCCCGGGCCGAGTTCCGGGACCGGGACCTGGTCGAGGTGGATCGACTTGCGGGGGTCCTTGTCACGGGTGGTGAGCCCCGCGAACATCTCCGTCTCGTCCTTGTGCACGGTGATCGCGCGGTACGACTCGGGGAGCGGCAGGGCGGCGAAGTCGGCGGACGTGGACTCCGGCGACTGGATCGCGTCCAGGATTTCCTTCACGGTGGTGCCTCCGGCGACGAGCGTCCTGAGGGAAGACGCTGCTGAGGGTTACGTCGGGTGCTGAACTGGTGGGCTGGGTGCCGTCGGTCCGGCGGAGGTGGTGCTGTGGCGGCGCTTTGTGGCGCGGAAGGGTGCCTGTGACGCAGGCGTCCGGGCGCGCGGACCGTGGTCTGCGGGGACAGCCGGCGAACGGGAGTTCTCTGCCCGCCGGCCGCCCGGACTCCTTCAACGTATGGCACGCCGTGTCACCCCGCAAGGCACCGAGTGCCAGAAAATTCGCTCAGGTGAAATCTTTACGTAACACCTGAGCGATGATCGATCAGACCGGGGCCTAAAAGGGCCTCTGACATGGCAAAACGGCCACCCCGCAGGGTGGCCGTTCTCACAGTTACCGATGAGTAGATCGTGGTTTCGGACCGGATTCAGCGGTCGCGGAGTGCCTCTTCGATGGTCCGCATGACCTCGTCGAGGGGGGCGTCGGTGCGGGCGACCGTCACCAGGACCTCGCCGTGGGTGGAGGCCGTCGCGGCGGCCGGCTCGGGTGCCAGGGTGCGGCCGGCGCCGATGCCCGTGCCGAACGTCCTGCGCACGATGGCGAAGGCGTGGTCGAGCTGTGTCTCCACGTCGCCCTGCCCGCCGGACCGGAGCCAGCGGCGCAGCACGTGGTTGTGCGCGGTGACGACCGCCGACGCGGCCACCTCGGCGAGCAGCGGATCGTCGTTGCCGGCGTCGTGGTGGGCGTTCTCGTCGAAGTGGCCCAGCAGATAACGGGTGAACAGGCGCTCGTAGCGGGCCACGGAGGCGATCTCCGCCTCCCGCAGGGTGGGCACCTCACGGGTCAGCTTGTAGCGGGCGACCGAGATCTCCGGCCGGGCCGCGTACATCTTCATGACTTCCTTGATGCCGCGGCACACCGTGTCGAGCGGGTGCTCGTGCTGGGGTGCCGCGTTGAGCACCGCCTCGGCCCGGATCAGGGTGTCGTCGTGGTCCGGGAAGATCGCCTCTTCCTTGGAGCGGAAGTGGCGGAAGAACGTGCGGCGGGCGACCCCGGCCGCCGCGGCGATCTCGTCGACGGTGGTCGCCTCGTACCCCTTGGTCGAGAACAGCTCCATGGCCGCGGCCGCCAGTTCCCGGCGCATCTTGAGGCGTTGGGCGGCGGCACGGCTTCCCGCGGCGCTCTCCGGAGCGTCGGGCGCAGCTGGCGTACGTGAGGACTTGGCGGGCTGGGACATGCCCCGAACGTACTGCATCCCCGCAGGGGAGTGCGCGTGTCCGGGCATCCCCCCGCCCAGCTCGGACGGGGGAGCGGCCGGGTCCGCGGAGCGCGGGGCGCGGGACCGGCCGGCCGCGGGGGCGGCGGAACGGGCGTACGGGGGGCGGCTGCCCGGGCCGAGCAGCCCGCCCCAGTCCGTGCCCGCCGGCGCGCGGTCCGCCCGGTCCCACCTCGCGGCCGGGCCCGGCGGGGACACCGGGCCCGGGGTCGCTCCGAGCCCGTCGTCCGCCCGCTCAGCGCTTGGCATATTCGCGGAAGCCGCGGCCCGTCTTGCGGCCGAGGCAGCCCGCGGCCACCAGGTGCTCAAGGAGCGGCGCCGGGGCCAGTCCCGGGTCGCGGAACTCGCGGTGCAGGACCTTCTCGATGGCCAGCGAGACATCCAGCCCGACGACGTCCAGCAGCTCGAACGGGCCCATCGGGTAGCCGCCGCCCAGCCTCATGGCCGCGTCGATGTCGTCCAGCGTCGCGTAGTGCTCCTGGACCATCTTGACCGCGTTGTTCAGGTACGGGAACAGCAGCGCGTTCACGATGAAACCGGCCCGGTCGCCGCAGTCCACCGGGTGCTTGCGGACCTTCGCGCACACCTCGCGGACGGTGGCGTGGACGTCGTCGGCGGTCAGGACGGTACGGACCACCTCGACCAGCTTCATCGCCGGCGCCGGGTTGAAGAAGTGCATCCCGATCACGTCCTGCGGGCGCGAGGTGGCGCGGGCGCAGGCGACGACGGGCAGCGAGGAGGTGGTGGTGGCGAGGATCGCGCCCGGCTTGCAGACCTTGTCGAAGGTCGCGAACAGCTGCCGCT
This sequence comes from Streptomyces sp. VNUA24, assembly GCF_029167005.1. NCBI lineage: Bacteria > Bacillati > Actinomycetota > Actinomycetes > Kitasatosporales > Streptomycetaceae > Streptomyces > Streptomyces sp. VNUA24. Next base: position 2,909,208 of record NZ_CP119143.1, on the reverse strand, counting down.
TCACGTCCAGGTCCTCGGCCACGGCCTCCAGCGCCAGATCGACGTCCGCGAAGGCGTCGTAGGAGCCGGCCGGGGTGATCCGGTCCAGGGTCTCGGCGGCGGCCTCGACCGTCATCCGCCCCTTGTCGACGGAGCGCGCCAGGGACTTGCCGATACGGGCCTTCGCGGCCTGCGCCTTCTCCTCGGTGCGGGCCGCCAGCACGACCGCGTACCCGGCCTTCGCGAACACCTCGGCGATCCCGGACGCCATGGTCCCGGAGCCCGCGACACCCACCGAGCGGACGGTGCGCCCGGCGGCCGTCGCGGTCCCGTCCGACGGCGTCAGCGCGTCCGGCACGACGGTGGCCGATCCGGGCGCCTCGTAGGTGTAGAAACCGCGCCCCGACTTGCGGCCGGTCAGACCCGCCTCGCTGAGCTGCCTCAGGATGGGCGCCGGCGCGTGCAGCCGGTCGTGCGAGGCCGCGTACATGGCCTCCAGGACGGTGCGCGCGGTGTCGACGCCGATCATGTCCAGCAGCGCCAGCGGGCCCATCGGCAGACCGCAGCCCAGCCGCATCGCCGCGTCGATGTCCTCGCGGGAGGCGTACCTCGCCTCGTACATCGCGGCGGCCTGGTTGAGGTAGCCGAACAGCAGCCCGTCGGCGACGAATCCGGGCCGGTCGCCGACCGCGACGGGCTCCTTGCCGAGGTCCAGGGCGAGGTCCGTGACCCGGGCGACGGCCTGGGGCGCGGTCAGCACCGAGGAGACGACCTCGACCAGCTTCATCGCCGGCGCCGGGTTGAAGAAGTGCAGCCCGAGCACCCGCTCCGGACGCGCCGACTCGGCCGCCAGCCGCGTCACCGACAGGGCGTTGGTGCCGGTGGCGAGGACGGCGTCGGGGCGGACGATCGCGTCCAGCTCACGGAAGACCTGCTGCTTGATCTCGTACGACTCCGGGACCACCTCGATCACCAGGTCGGCGTCGGCCGCCGCCCGGAGGTCGGTGAAGGTGCGGAAGCGGGCGAGGGCCTCGCCGCGCTCCTGCTCGGTGAGACGCCCGCGGGCCACGGCACGCTCGGTGGCGGCCTCCAGCCCGGCGACGGCTCGGGAGGCCGCGGCCTCGCTGATGTCGATGCCGACGACCTCGCGGCCGGCCCGGGCCAGCACCTCGGCGATACCGGTGCCCATGGTGCCGAGGCCGACCACGGCGATCGTCCGGAACGGGGACTGCGGGGACAGCGACGAGTCGGAAAGGGGAGTGGCCATCGCGGGACTCCAGGATGTGGTGACGACTGAGGGAAACGCCGCGGGTACGCGAAGAGCGCGCGAACGGCGCGTGGCGTGCGGGTGCGGGTGGTGCCGGGCTGATGAACGCACACGCCCGGTGCCGTCGCCGCGGACGTGCACACGCCCGGGGGAACGGCTGAACCGACCGGCCCTGTCCCGAGGCCGAGTCGTACGGATACTCCGGGTACCGAACACTCCGGGTACCGGACCGACTGTGCTCACGACGGCTGCGTCACCAAACCGTCGGGAGCGAACACGAGTGGGTAACTCGCTCGTCTGAGCCTAACCGGTGGGTAACGAGCGCGCCAGCCCCCGTGTTTGTGACGTACGTCCCCCAAGGGCGCCCCGCGCCCGTACGCTCGACGGCATGGACGAGGAGTTGCGATCACTCACGGAGCGTGTGCGGAGCGAGTCGGGCGGCGCGGCGGGATACGAACGGCTCGTCCTGACCGAGAACAGGGACGAACTGGCGGGCGTGCTCGTCGAGCAGGGGCAGCCGCTCTGGGCCCGGGAGCTGGCCGCGTTCCGGCTGGGACTCGCGGGGGACCGCCGGGCCTTCGAGTCCCTCGTCCTCCTGCTCAACCACCGCGATCCGCCGCGCTGCGCCTCCGCGGCCTACGCGCTGGCGCGCCTCGGGGACCCGCGCACCGCGCGCGCGGCGGCCGCCCTCGCCACCAACGAACTCCGGGTCGCCTACGCCCTGCACCCGGTGCGCCTGCTCACCGAACTCCGCGCCCCCGAGTCCGTCCCGGCGCTGATCACCACACTCCGGCGCCGTCTGGGACCGCACGACCCCTACCGCCGGGTGGCGCTCGCGTGCGTGGAGGGGCTGGGCACCCTCGGGGACACCCGCGCCAGGCCCGTACTGAACGAGGCCCTCGCGCACCCGAGGCTCGCGGAGGCGGCGGTGCGGGCGCTGGCGCGCATCCCCGGGCAGCGCTGAGCGCTCAGGTCCCGGCGGCGCCGAGTTCCCGCACGTACCGGACCTCCGGCACCTCGGTCCCGTCGGCCTCGAACGGCTCCTCGGCGCCGTCCGCGGTGAAACCGTGGCGGGCGTAGAAGCGGCGGGCGCGCGCGTTGTCCTTCAGCACCCACAGGAACAGCGAGCGGTGGCCGGCCGCCGCGCAGCGCCCGGCGGACGTGCGCAGCAGCGCGGTGCCCACTCCGGTGCCCAGGTGCCCCGGCCGGGTGTACAGCGCGTACAACTCGGCGTCCCCGGTGCGGACCTCCCCGTCGCGGTAGGGGCCGTACGCCGCCCAGCCGACGATCTCCCCGGCCCGCTCGGCGACCAGGTTCACCACCGGGTTCCCGGCCTTCGCCAGCATCCGGCGGCGCCTCTCGGCGTCCTCCTCCACGTCCATCGCGTCGAGGTACGACCGGGGGACGAGACCGGCGTAGGCGCTGCGCCAGCCGCCCACGCGGATCTCGGCCACGGGGCGGCAGTCGGACGGTGTCATCTCGCGGACGCGCGGGCCCGGGAGGCCGGTGGGGGTGCCGTTCATGGCGGCACCCTAGGCCGGGCGGCCGCGGGAGTCCCGTGGTTTTCCGGGGCCCCCGCGGCCGGGCTCAGCCGCGGAAGCCCAGCAGGCCGTGCAGCGTCGAGCCCCGCGAGGAGGCGGACGCGGCCTTGTTCTTCAGGGGCTTGGGGTCGGCGAGCTTCTTGCAGGTGGCGTCGGTCTGGCCCGGCCCGCGCGGCACCCTGCCGTCGGTCAGATAGGCCGTCAGGTGCTTGTCCAGGCAGGCGTTGCCGCTCAGCGAGATGCCGTGGTTCCCGCCGCCCTCCTCGACGACCAGGCTGGACCCGCGCAGCAACTGGTGGGTGACGGCCCCGCCCTCGTACGGGGTGGCCGCGTCGTCCGTCGCCTGGAAGATCAGGACCGGCGGCAGCGCGGTGTTGGAGACGTCCACGGGCTCCCGGGACGCGGTGGGCCAGAACGCGCAGGGCGCGTTGTACCAGGCGTTGTTCCAGGTCATGAACGGCGCCTTCTCGTACATCGCCCAGTTGTCCTCGCGCCACTCGTTCCAGTCGCGGGTCCAGTGCGCGTCACGGCACTGCACCGAGGCGTAGACGCTGTAGCCGTTGTCGCCGGACGCGTCGACGGCGCCGAAGTTCTCGTACGCCTCGACCAGCGGATCGTCGTTCTTCTTCTTCACGAAGGCCGCGAACGCCTCGGCGAGATAGGGCCAGTAGCCGTTGTAGTAGCCGCCCGGCATGAACGTGTCCTCCAGCTCGGAGGCGCCCACCCGGCCGTCCGCGGGCCGCTCGGCCAGCGCCGCGCGCATCGCGTACCACTTGGCTTCGACCTTCTCCGGGTCGGTGCCGAGCCGGTACGTCCCGTTGTGCCGGGCGATCCAGGCCATCAGTGCCCGGTGGCGGTCGTTGAACGCCAGGTCCTGCCGGAGGTTGCCGTCGTACCAGACCCCCGTGGGGTCCACGACGGAGTCCAGCACCGCGCGCCGTACGCGGTGGGGGAAGAGCTTGGCGTACACGGCGCCCAGGTAGGTGCCGTACGAGTACCCGAAGTAGTTGATCTTCTTGGCGCCCAGGGCCGCGCGGACGAGGTCCATGTCCTTCACCGTGCTGACCGTGTCGATGTACGGCAGCACGTCGGCGTACTTCTTGGCGCACGCCTCGGCGAAGGACCTGGCCCGCGCGAGGTTGGCCCGCTCCGCCTTGGGGGTGCTCGGCACGGAGTCGGGGCGCACCGCGGCGAAGTGGCCCGGACGGCAGTTCAGCGCGGGCTTGCTCGCGCCGACGCCCCGCGGGTCGAAGCCGACGACGTCGTACTGCGCCGCCACCTTCTTCGGCAGCGAGGACGCCACGAAGCCGGCGAGGGTGAGGCCGCTGCCGCCGGGGCCGCCCGGATTGACCAGCAGGGGGCCCTGGTACTTCTTCGCGGTGTGCGGGACGCGGGAGAGGGCGAGGGTGATCTTTCTGCCGTTCGGCTTCCCGTGGTCCAGCGGCACCTTCAGGGAGGCGCACTGGAGCTTCGGGTAGTCGGCGGTGGCGCACTTCTTCCAGGCCGGCTTCGCCGTCGGGGCGGCGGCGGAAGCGCCGCTCGCGCCGGCCGGTACCGCGGTGACCATTCCGGCCAGCACGGCGACGGCACCGCACAGAGCAGCTGTGCGTTTCTTCATCGTCAGGCCTCCCAGGGACGGAGGATTGCGGGCCGTGCACGCCACGGCCTTCGTCGCATCGTCCCGAACCGGGCACCGCGAAGAACGCGTTCGGCCGACACTTGACCCGTTCGGACGGCAGAAGCGCCCGGATGCTCCGGAGACGGTTCAGAGCAGGGTCAGCTGGGTCGGTTCCGTGGGCGGGGCCGACTCCGGCCCGGGGCGTTCGCGCACGGGCAGCCGTCGCGGCGGCTGCGTGCGCCGCGGGCCCATGCCGTACTCCTCGGCCAGTTCGTGGACCTGACGGGTGATCTGCCGCTGGTACCACTTCGGCGCGTAGGCGCCCTCCGCGTACAGCAGCTCGTAACGCCGTACGAGACGGGGGTGATGGCGGGCCAGCCAGGCCATGTACCACTCGCGTGCGCCGGGCCGCAGATGCAGCACCAGCGGGGTCACGGAGCCGGCGCCGGAGGCCGCGACGGCCCGCACGGTCTCGCGCAGCCGGTCGGGGTGGTCGCTGAGGAAGGGCAGCACGGGGGCCATCAGCACCCCGCAGCCGATCCCCAGTTCGGCGAAGGCGCGGACGACGTCCAGTCGGCGCTCGGGAGCGGGCGTGCCGGGCTCGACCGTGCGCCACAGCTCGTGGTCCGTGAAGCCGACGGAGACCGACAGGCCGACCTCGGTGACCTCCGCCGCCTGCCGGATCAGGTCCAGGTCACGCAGGATCAGCGTGCCCTTGGTGAGGATCGAGAAGGGGTTCGCGTGGTCGCGCAGGGCCGCGATGATGCCCGGCATCAGACGGTAACGGCCCTCCGCGCGCTGGTAGCAGTCGACGTTGGTGCCCATCGCGATGTGCTCGCCGTGCCAGCGTGGTGAGGCCAGCTGCCGGCGCAGCAGGTCGGGCGCGTTGACCTTCACGACGATCTGCGAGTCGAAGTCGAGGCCCGTGTCGAGGTCCAGATAGCTGTGGGTCTTGCGGGCGAAGCAGTAGACGCACGCGTGCGCGCAGCCCCGGTAGGGGTTCACCGTCCATTCGAACGGCATGCGGGAGGCTCCCGGCACCCGGTTCACGATCGTGCGCGCCCGGACCTCGTGGAAGGTCATGCCGCGGAACTCGGGGGTGTCGAAGGTGCGGCTCGTCACCAGGTCCGCGCCGAACAGTGCGGCGTCCCGGGCCGTGGCGGGGTTCTCGGCCAGATGGTCCCAGCGCATGGACGCCTCCTCGGTCGCTCTGTTCCCAGAATAGAACACATGTTCCCTTGATCGTGCGAACTGGCTTTCGAACATCGTGTGGAGGTCTCGTCGGGGGTCTTCGGGGCAGTCCGCCGCGGCCCCCGAGGGCACCCCGATTTGGGCCCTCCGGCCGGGGGGTGGTTGGCTTTCCGCACATCCCCGAGTTACCAAGTGCTGGAGGAAGTGCAATGGCGCAGGTCGAGGCCACGACCGAACGAGTCGTAGCGGCGGACGCGGAGACGGTGTTCGACACCCTGGCCGAGTACAACGGCGCGCGCGAGAAGCTGATGCCGCAGCACTTCAGCGAGTACGAGGTGCGCGAGGGCGGCGACGGCGAGGGCACCCTCGTCCACTGGAAGCTCCAGGCCACCAGCAAGCGTGTCCGTGACTGCCTGCTGGAGGTCACCGAGCCCTCCGACGGTGAACTCGTGGAGAAGGACCGCAACTCCTCCATGGTCACCGTCTGGCGGGTCACCCCGGCCGGCGAGGGCAGCTCCCGTGTCGTCGTCACCACCACCTGGCAGGGCGCCGGCGGTATCGGCGGCTTCTTCGAGAAGACCTTCGCCCCCAAGGGCCTCGCCCGGATCTACGACGCCCTGCTCGCCAACCTCGCCGCCGAGGTGGAGAAGTAGCCACCGGGGCCAGGGACCGCGCCGCCCGCGGCACCCGGCCCAACGGGCGCGCCCCGGGGGCGCGTTGCCGTCCTCACCGGTTCGGGTGGATCTCCGTGACGCGCGCCGGAATGCCGTAACTCGTCGCACTTGCCGACAGTTCCCGCTTATCGCGGGAAATGTGCGGTAAGTGCGACGAGGGGAGCGGTACGCATGGGCCCGACCACACTGGTGAAGGACGAACCGGCCACCACACCCGCGACACCGCCACCGGCGGACGGACCTCCCGCGTACGGCCCGCACCGGGCCCGGCTGGTCTTCTCAGCCCTCCTCCTCGTCCTGCTCCTGGCCGCGCTGGAGCAGATGGCCGTCGCCACCGCCCTCCCCGAGATCGTCGGCGAGCTGCGCGGCGTCGACCGGATGTCCTGGGCGATCGCCGCCTATCTCCTCACCGCCGCCGTCACCCTCCCCGTCCACTCCCGGCTGAGCGAACTGCGCGGGCCCAAGGGCGTGTTCCAGTGCGCGCTGGTGCTCTTCGTGGCCGGCTCCGCCCTGGCCGGACTCGCCCGGACCATGGACCAGTTCATCGCGTTCCGCGCGCTCCAGGGGGTCGGCGCGGGCGGCCTCATGACCGGTGTGCAGACGATCGTCGCCGACCTCGTGCCGGCGCGGCGCCCCGGCCGCCGTCTGGGCGTCGTCGGGGCCGTCTTCGGACTCGCCTCCGTCACCGGTCCGCTCCTGGGCGGCTGGCTCACCGACCACCTCTCCTGGCGCTGGTGCTTCTACGTCAACGTGCCCTGCGGGCTCCTCGCCCTGGCCGTCGTCACCTTCGCGCTGCGGCCGCGCAGGACCACCGCCCGGGGGCGTCTCGACGTGCTCGGCACGCTGCTGCTCGCCGTCGTCGCGGTCTGCCTGGTGCTGCTGGCCGGCCGGGCCGGCACCGTCCACGCCTGGAACGCGCGGCCGGTGCTCGCTCTCGCCGCCGGCGCGGTCCTGGCGACCGCGCTGCTCCTCGTCGTCGAGCGGTTCGCGGTCCAGCCCCTGCTGCCCCTGCGGCTGTTCCGGGACCCGGTCTTCCTGGTGAGCGGCCTCGTGGGGGTCACCGTCGGCGTCGCCCTCTTCGGCACCGCCACCTACCTGCCGAACCAGCTGCGGATGGTCACCGGGATCTCCGCCACCGCGTCCGGGCTGCTCATGCTGCCGATGACGGCCGGCATCGTCGGCACGTCCGTCGTCTGCGGCCGGCTCATCGCCCGCACCGGCCACTACCGGACGTACCCGGTCCTCGGCACCGCCCTGGCCGCCCTCGGCGTCTGGCTGCTGTCCCGCCTGCAGACGGACACGCCCCCGCTGCAGTTCGGCATCCGGACGGCCGTCCTCGGCGCCGGCATCGGCATGGTGATGCCGGTCCTGGTCCTCGCGGTGCAGAACTCCGTACGCCCCGCCGACACCGGGACCGCCACCGCCGCCGGCGACTGCTTCCGGCAGCTCGGCGGCGCCGTCGGGGCGGCCGCCGTCGGCGCGCTCCTCACCGCCCGCCTCGCGGACCGCCTTCCCGAGCGCCCGGGGGCCGTGCTCCCCGACCCCGGCTCCCTCACCCCCGAGCTCGTCCACGCCCTGCCCGCCCCACTGCGCGACACCTACGTCGCCGCCTACGCGCAGACCCTGCCGGGGCTCTTCCTGTACCTCACGCCGGTGCTCGCCCTCGGGGCCCTCGCCGCCTGCTTCCTCAAGGAGCGGACCCCGCCGCCGTGCGACGAGGCGCCCGCCGGGCCCGCCCCCGTGCCCGCCGGCCGGGTGCCGCAGGCCCGCGCTCCCCACGAGGCCGGCGTCCCCGTCCTCGGTACGGTCCAGCAGTCCGACGGCACCGTCGTGCCCCGCGCCGCCCTCACCCTGATCGACGCCGGTGGCCGGCAGACCGGGCGGGGCGGCAGCGGCGAGGACGGGCGGTACGCGCTGTCGACCCCCGGGCCGGGGGCGTACGTGCTGATCGCGGCCGCCGGCGGTCACCAGCCGCAGGCCGTGAGCGTCACCGTCGGGGAGGGCCCCGTCGAGGTGGACATCGTCCTGGGCGGCGCGGGACGCCTGACCGGGACCGTGCGGACGGCGGACGGGCGTGCGGTGGGCGAGGCGACCGTCACGCTCACCGACGCGCGCGGCGAGGTCGTCGTGACCACCCGCAGCGGGGCGCGGGGCGACTACCTCGTCACCGAGCTGGCCGCCGGCGACTACACCCTCGCCGTGAGCGCCCACTCCCACCGCCCGGCCGCGCTCCCGGTCACCGTCCGGGCCGCCCGCGAGACCCGCCTGGACGTCGAACTGGCCGGGGGCGCCGTGCTGCTCGGCACGGTCCGCGCCGGGGGCGGCCGGCCGGTGGAGGACGCGCGCGTGACGCTCCTGGACGCCGCCGGAGACGTCGTCGGCACGATCACCACCGGCGTCGACGGAACGTTCCGGTTCGCCGACCTCGCCGCCGGCGAGTACACCGTCATCGCCACCGGGTATCCCCCCGTCGCGACGGTGCTCCAGGTCGACGGCGGCGGAACCGAACAGGACGTGCGGCTGGGGCACGCGGACTGAGCAGGGGGCGTGCGCGTGATCGCGCGCCGCCCGCGTGGCCTGCGCGTGCGCCGGAGGCTCCCGGGGAGCAATTCGCGTATTGCCACACATCGCGACGCTACGCGGCCGTACGGTAGTGGGGGCGGCGCAGATCTTGGGAGCCGTGGGGAGAGAGGGCCTTGGCCATGGACCGTGGCACCGACACGGGCGCGACTACCGGCCTCGGAGCCGGTGACGGCACGGCGGAGGGGGCCGCGGTCGGTCGTATCCCCCTGGCCGTGGTCGTCGTGGACCGCGCCGGCCTCGTATCGCACTGGAGCACCGGCGCACGCCGGCTCTTCGGCACCACCAGGGAAGAGGCGACGGGCCGGCCCGCCCTGGACCTGCTGCCCGTCGCCGGCGCCCTCCCGGACGAGGACCCGGCCCCGCCCCACGGGGCGTACGGCGGCGCGTACGACGCGCTCGGCCACGACCTGGAGACCTCCCTCGACGGGCACCTCGCCTACCCGGCGGCCGGCCGCGCCCGGCTCACCGTGCCCGGCCGCGACCGCACGGACGTCCTGTGGTGGGCCTACCCCCTGGTCGGTCCCGGCCGGGAGCGCCTCCTGGTGCTGGCGGCCGACGCCGAGGCGCTGCGCCGGCGCGACGACGGGCCCGCCGTCGCCGTCGAGCGCATCGCGCCCGGCTTCGCCCTGCACACCGACTTCCCCGGCGCCGAGGAACTGGCCCGCAGGCTCCCCGAGATCCTGCCCAGCATGAGCGTCGGCGAGAGCGCCCGCATCGTCGCCCAGGTCCTCGAACTGGGCTATCCGGTGCTGGAGTTCAGCCAGAACGACCGGGTGCCCGTCACCCCCGACTGGGGCGTGCCCCGGCGCGCGGAGCGCCGGGCGCGCCGTGAGCGGGCCGCGCGCGCCGTCGCCGAGGGGCTGCCGGTTCCCCCGGAGGCGCTGGAGGAGGCGCAGGACCTCGAATACGCGGCCGTACGCGAGCGCTTGGAGTTCCTCAACGAGGTCAGCGGACGCATCGGCACCTCCCTCGACCTGTCGCAGACCATCGTCGAGGTCAGCCGGGCGGTCGTGCCCCGCTTCACCGACGTCGCCGGCACCTATCTGCGCGAGCAGGTCGTCGCGGGCGAGGGGTTCCCCGACGGTGTGCCGGACACGACGACCATGTGGCACCGGGTCGCCCTGGAGCACACCGACGAGCCGGGCCGCTGGGACGACGTCGTCCCCGTCGGCGAGGCCATGCCGTTCCCGGCGCACACCCCGTTCTTCCAGTGCATGACCACCGGCGAACCCGTCCTCGTGCCCCGGATCAGCGAGCAGATGGGGCACGCGATCGCCGCGCAGTTCGACAAGCGCGACATCCGCCCGCTCATCACGGGCCGCTCCATGCTGGTCGTCCCCCTGAAGGCCCGCAACGTGGTGCTCGGATTCATGATCCTGCTGCGCCACCCGGAGCGCGAGGTCTTCGACGACATGGACCGCGTCACCGGCGCCGAACTCGCCGCCCGCGCGGGCCTGGTCCTCGACAACGCCCGCATGTACACCTACCAGGAGAACGTCGCCGAGACGCTCCAGGACAGCATGCTCCCGCAGATCGACGCCCACATGGCGGGCTGCGACATCGCCACCCGCTACCTCCCGGGCACCCTCCTCGGCCGGGTCGGCGGCGACTGGTTCGACTCGGTGAAGCTGCCCGGCGGCCGCACCGCCCTGGTCGTCGGCGACGTCATGGGGCACGGCCTCAACTCGGCCGCGATGATGGGCCAGCTGCGCACGGCCGTGCAGACCATGGCCGCCCTCGACCTGCCGCCCGCGCAGCTGCTGCGCAACCTCGACGACCTCGCCCAGCGGCTCGGCGAGCACTACCTCGCGACCTGCCTCTACGCCGTCTACGACCCCATCGGGGGCGAGCTGCACCTCGCCAACGCCGGGCACATCCCGCCCGTGCTGGTCCGCGCGGTGGACGGCCGCAGCGAACTCCTCCATCTGCCCACGGGCGCCCCGATCGGGGTGGGAGGAGTGCCTTTCGAGGCGGTACGCGTGCGCGTGGAGCCCGGCGACCGGCTCGTGATGTGCACCGACGGACTGGTCGAGGTGCGCGGCGAGGACATCGGTGTCGGCCTCGCCACCCTCTGCGAGTCCGCCGCCCACCCGGCCGCCTCCATGGACCAGGCCTGCGACACGATCATCCGCGCCCTCAACACACGCGGCGGCCGCAAGGACGACGTGGCCCTGCTGATGGCCCGGCTCAACGGCATCGAGCCCGAGGACGTCGCCGAGTGGCGCCTGACCCGCGACCCGGTCGAGGCGGCCCGCGCCCGTGCCGTCGTCCGCGAACAGCTGTACGTCTGGGGCCTCGACGCCCTCGTGGACACCACCGCCCTCCTGGTCGGCGAACTCGTCACCAATGCCGTCCGGCACGCGCGCGGGCGCCGTGTCGACCTCCGCCTGGTCCGCGGCGACACCCTGCAGTGCGAGGTCTACGACGACGACCCCACCCTGCCGACCCTGCTCAGCGCGGCGCCCACGGACGAGTTCGGCCGGGGACTGCGCGTCCTGACCACCCTGGCCCGGGAGTGGGGCACCAGCCGGACCGGCGCGGGCAAGACGGTGTGGTTCGAGCTGACACTGCCGAGACGCCGCTGAACGCGGGGCGTGTGGCTCCCGGACGCGGCGTGAAGGTCCGTGCCGATCACTTGCCGCCGTGCTCACGGCGCGGTAGACCGATCTGGGCCGCCGCCGTGGCGGCCGCGACGCCGTTTCCGGGGGGTTGGGCATGGGTGTGACGAGTCGGTACCGGGAAGCCTGGGAGGGGTTCTGGCGGGAGGCCCCGGACGGACCGGGGGAGGTCTTCTGGGACGCCGGGCCCGAACGGACCGCCGCCGTCCATCTCGCCCTGTTCGAGCCCCGTCTGACCACCCCGGACCTGCCGCTCGTGGACCTCGGATGCGGGAACGGCACCCAGACCCGCTACCTGGCCGACCGTTTCTCCCGGGTGATCGGCGTCGACCTCTCCACCGCCGCCGTCGACCTGGCCCGCCGCGCCGACCCCGACGGCCGGGCCGCCTACCGTGTGCTGGACGCGGCCGACGGCACACAGGCCGAGGCCCTGCACGCCGACCTCGGCGACGCCAACGTCTACGTACGCGGTGTGCTCCACCAGTGCGAGCCCGACGACCGGCAGCGCCTCGCCGACACGGTGGCCACGCTGGTGGGCGAGCGGGGCCGGGTCTGCCTCGTCGAACTCGCCGAGGCCGCCCGGCCCGTCCTCATGGGGCTCGCCCAGGGCCCCGGCGGCCCTCCGGCCAGACTCGCCCCGGTCCTGCGTCACGGGATCGCCCCGGGCGAGGTCGGCGACGCCGCGGTCCCGGAGTACCTGCGGGCCGCCGGCCTGACCCTCGTCGCCCAGGGCGAGCTTCCGCTGATCACCACCGAGCACACGGCGGACGGCACCCGGATCGAACTGCCGTCGAGGTGGTACGTGGCAGGGCGCACGGCTCCAGAACGCACGGCGTAGAAGCGCACGGCGCGGGGGCCCCGGAAGGGGCCCCCGCGGCCTTCCGGGAACGCCCGTGGGCCGTGGCGGTGAGAGTTATCCACAGGTCTGCCACGCATCGGCGCGAACGCGTACGGTTTCGAGCCATGAAGATCCTCATCAGCGCCGACATGGAGGGCGCCACCGGTGTCACCTGGCCGGCCGACGTTCTGCCGGGGACACCGCAGTGGGAGCGGTGCCGTTCGATGTTCACCTCGGACGTGAACGCCGCCGTGCTCGGCTTCCTGGACGGCGGCGCCGACGAGGTGCTGATCAACGAGGCGCACTGGACGATGCGCAACCTGCTGCTGGAGGAGCTGGACGAGCGCGCGCAGATGCTCACGGGGCGGCACAAGGCCCTGTCCATGGTGGAGGGCGTGCAGCACGGCGACGTGGACGGCATCGCCTTCGTGGGCTACCACGCGGGCGCCGGCATGGAGGGCGTCCTCGCCCACACCTACCTGGCCAACTCGATCACCGGGGTCTGGGTGAACGAGGAACGGGCCAGCGAGGGGCTGCTCAACGCGCATGTCGTGGCCGAGTACGGGGTACCGGTGGTGCTGGTGACCGGCGACGACGTGGCGTGCGAGGACGCCCTGGGGTATGCGCCCGAGGCGCTCAAAGTCGCGGTCAAGGACCATGTGTCGCGGTACGCGGCGGTGTGCCGCACCCCGGCGAGAACGGCCGCCGACATCCGCGCGGCGGCGAAGGAGGCCGCCTCGCTCGCCGTACGGCACGCTCCGGTCAGGGGCGGCCCGTTCACCGTGGCGCTGGAGTTCGACGCCGAGCACCTGGCGATGGCCGCGACGGTCGTCCCGGGCGTGACCCGTACCGGTGAACGCAGGATCGCGTACACCAGCCCGACCATGTACGAGGGAATCCGTACGTTCAAGGCGGTCACCACGATCGTCTCGGCCGCGGTGGAGGAGACATATGGCTGAGTCGGAACGGCTCCGGCGGACGGCGGAGTCCTCGGAGCGGCAGGCGCTGGACGAGGTGGTCCGGTTCACCTCCGACCTCATCCGCATCGACACCACCAACCGCGGCGGCGGGGACTGCCGCGAGCGGCCCGCGGCCGAGTACGCCGCCGCGCTGCTGGCCGAGGCCGGCCCCGAGCCCACCCTGCTGGAGCGCACCGAGGGCCGGACCAACGTGGTGACCCGGATCGAGGGCACCGACCCGTCGGCGGACGCGCTGCTCGTCCACGGTCATCTGGACGTGGTGCCCGCGCAGGCCGCGGACTGGACCGTGCACCCGTTCTCCGGGGAGATCCGCGACGGGGTGGTGTGGGGCCGGGGCGCGGTCGACATGAAGAACATGGACGCGATGATCCTCGCGGTCGTCCGGCACTGGGCGCGCACCGGCGTGCGGCCCCGCAGGGACGTCGTGATCGCGTTCACCGCCGACGAGGAGGCGAGCGCCGCGGACGGCTCGGGCTTCCTCGCCGACACGCACCCCGGACTCTTCGAGGGCTGCACCGAGGGCATCAGCGAGTCGGGGGCGTTCACCTTCCACGACGGCGCGGGCCGCAGGATCTACCCGATCGCCGCCGGGGAGCGGGGCACCGGCTGGCTGAAGCTCACCGCGCGCGGCCGGGCCGGCCACGGCTCCAAGGTGAACCGGACCAACGCGGTGACCCGGCTGGCGGCCGCGATCGCCCGGATCGGCGCGCACGAGTGGCCGCTGCGGCTCACCCCGACCGTCCGTGCGGCCCTCACCGCCCTCGCCACGCTGTACGGGGTCGACGCGGACCTCGACCGCCCCGGCGGCGTCGACCGGCTCCTGGACAAGCTCGGCCCGGCCGCCGCCCTGGTCGAGGCGACCGTACGCAACAGCGCCAACCCGACGATGCTGGACGCCGGTTACAAGGTCAACGTGATTCCGGGGGAGGCCGTCGCCCGCGTCGACGGGCGGTTCCTGCCCGGGGGCGAGGACGAGTTCGGGGAGACCCTCGACCTGCTCACCGGCCCGGACGTGGAGTGGGAGTTCGAGCACCGGGAAGTGGCCCTGCAGGCGCCGGTGGACTCGCCGACGTACGCGCGGATGCGGGCCGCCGTCGAGGAGTTCGCACCCGAGGGGCACGTGGTGCCGTACTGCATGCCGGGCGGCACCGACGCCAAGCAGTTCTCCCGGCTCGGCATCACCGGGTACGGCTTCTCGCCGCTGAAGCTGCCCGAGGGCTTCGACTACGCGGCGATGTTCCACGGGGTCGACGAGCGCGTCCCGGTCGAGGCGCTCCACTTCGGCGTCCGCGTGCTCGACCGCTTCCTGCGGACGGCCTGAGCGATGGCACACGGGGGACCGTGGGAGATGGGGGACAGGATGCAGACTCTGGCGTACGGCGCGTGGCCCTCGCCGATCGACGCGGCGCTCGCCGCGGCGCACGACGGGCAACCCGAGTTCGTGGGCTTCGTCGGCGACGAGGTCTGGTGGACCGAACCCCGGCCCGCCGAGGGCGGCCGGCGCACCCTGGTCAGGCGCACGGCCGACGGCACGGAGGAGTCGGTGCTGCCGGCCCCGTGGAACGTGCGCAGCCGGGTCATGGAGTACGGCGGGCTGCCCTGGGCCGGCGTCCTGAGGGACGACGGCCCCCTCGTGGTCTTCGTGCACCACGCCGACCAGCGCCTCTACCGGTTCGCCCCGGGCGGCGAGCCCGTGCCGCTCACCCCGGTGTCGCCGGTGGGCGGCGGTCTGCGCTGGGCGGACCCGCGACCGCACCCGGAACGCGACGAGGTGTGGTGCGTCCTGGAGGAGTTCACCGGGGACGGACCGACCGACGTCCGGCGGGTCGTCGCCGCGGTGCCGCTGGACGGCTCGGCGGCCGAGGACCGGCACGCCGTACGCGAACTCACCGACGACACCCGGCGGTTCGTCACCGGCCCCCGCCTCTCGCCCGACGGCCGCCGCGCCGCATGGCTGGCCTGGGACCACCCGGGCATGCCGTGGGACGGCACCTCGCTGCTGGTCGCCGAGGTGACCGGGGAGGGCCGGCTGGGCGAACCGCGGACCGTCGCGGGCGGCCCGGAGGAGTCGGTCGCCCAGGCCGAATGGGCGGCCGACGGGACCCTGATCCACTCCAGCGACACCACCGGCTACTGGAACCTCTACCGGCTCGACCCCGACAGCGGGGACCGCACGCCCCTGTGCGCGCGGGAGGAGGAGTTCGGCGGGCCGCTGTGGAAGATCGGCTGGCGCTGGTTCGCGCTGCTGGACGACGGGCTCGCCGCCGTGGTGCACGGGCGGGGCGCCACCGCGCTCGGCATCCTCGACCTGGACACCGGCCAGGTCGTCGACGCGGCCGGGCCGTGGACGGAGTTCGCCCCGTCGCTCGCCGTGCACGGCAGCCGGGTCATCGGCATCGGGGCCAGTCCCCGCAGCGCCTACGAGGTGGTCGAGCTGGACGCGGCCACCGGCGACGCCCGGGTGATCGGGGCCGCGCACGACGACCCGGTCGACCCCACCTACTACCCCGAGCCCCAGATCCGTTCCTTCCTCGGGCCCGCCGGACGCGAGATCCACGCGCACGTCTATCCGCCGCACCACCCCGGCTGCGTCGCCTTCAGCACCGAACTGCCGCCGTACGTGATCTGGGCGCACGGCGGGCCCACCAGCCGGGCACCCCTGGTCCTCGACCTGGCGATCGCCTACTTCACCTCCCGCGGCATCGGGGTGGCCGAGGTCAACTACGGCGGGTCGACCGGGTACGGGCGGGAGTACCGCAACCGGCTGCGCGAACAGTGGGGCGTCGTGGACGTCGAGGACTGCGCGGCCGTGGCGCTCGCCCTCGCCGACGAGGGCACGGCCGACCGGACCCGGCTCGCCGTCAGGGGCGGCAGCGCCGGTGGCTGGACCGCCGCCGTCTCCCTCACCACGACCGACGTCTACGCCTGCGGCACGATCCTGTACCCCATCCTCGACCTCACGACCTGGGCGTCGGGGGAGACCCACGACTTCGAGTCGCAGTACCTGGAGAGCCTGGTGGGGCCGCTCGCGCAGGAGCCGATGCGGTACGCGGAGCGGTCGCCGAGCGAGCACGCCGACCGGATCACCGCGCCGTTCCTGCTGCTCCAGGGCCTCGACGACGTGATCTGCCCGCCCGCGCAGTGCGAGCGGTTCCTGGCCAGGATGCAGGAGCGGCGGGTGCCGCACGCCTACATCGCCTTCGAGGGGGAGGGGCACGGCTTCCGGCGGGCGGAGACGACGGTGCGGGTCCTGGAGGCGGAGCTTTCGCTGTACGCGCAGGTCTTCGGGTTGAATCCTCCGGGAATCCCTACTCTGGAGCTCACCAAGTGACACCACTGACCAGACCCGCCCGTCTCGCCCCCGGTGCCCGTGTGGCCGTCGTCGCCCCCAGCGGGCCGGTGGCCGAGGAGCGGCTGAGCGCCGGGCTGGACATCCTGCGCGGCTGGGACCTCGACCCCGTCGTCGCCCCGCACACGCTCGACCGGCACCCCGACTTCCCCTACCTCGCCGGTACGGACGCCGACCGGGCCGCCGACCTCCAGGCCGCCTGGTGCGACCCGTCCGTCTCCGCCGTGTTCTGCGCCCGCGGCGGCTACGGCGTCCAGCGCATGGCCGACCTGCTCGACTGGGACGCCATCCGCGCGGCGGGCCCCAAGGCCCTCGTCGGGTTCAGCGACATCACGGCACTCCACGAGGCGTTCGCCACCCGCGCGGGCGTGGTGACGCTGCACGGACCCATGGCGGCGGGCGTCGACTTCATCAAGAACACCCGGGCCCAGGACCATCTGCGCGCCACCCTGTTCGCCCCCGAGACGGTCCGCACGATCCGGGCCGCCGAGGGGAGCACCGCCCTGCTGCCGGGCCGCGCCCGGGGCGTCCTCCTCGGCGGCTGTCTGTGCCTGCTCGCCGCCGAGCTGGGCAACCCGCACGCCCGCCCCTCCGCCCGGGGCGCCCTCCTCTGCCTGGAGGACGTCGGCGAGGAGAACTACCGCCTGGACCGCTACCTCACCCAGCTCCTGCGCGCGGGCTGGCTCGACGGCGTCGCCGGTGTCGTCCTCGGCTCCTGGGCGGAGTGCGAACCGTACGACAAGGTGCGGGCCCTGCTCGTGGACCGGATCGGCGGGCTCGGGGTCCCGGCGGTGGAGGAGTTCGGGTTCGGGCACGGGGAGGGGGCGCTGACGATCCCGTTCGGGGTGACGGCGGAGCTGGACGCGGAGGCCGGGACCCTGACGCTGGACGAGCCGGCGCTGGTCTGACGGCCGGTGCCGCGGGCCCCGCCGGGACCTCCCACCGGGCGGGTCCCGGCGACCCGCGTCATCCTGGAGACATGAGCCCGAAGACATCGGAACGGGTGGGGACGCACCGGCGCCGGCGGTGGGGCGACCTGCTGACACCCGGCAGGGTCCTCATGGGTCTGCTCGCGGCCCTCGCGCTGGTCTTCGTCTTCCAGAACACGCAGAGCACCGAGATCGAACTGCTGGTCACCGAGGTCACCATGCCGCTGTGGCTGGCGCTGCTGGGGACGGGCCTGGTCGGGGCGGTGTGCGGGGCGTTCTTCATGAGACGGCGCAGGTGACACCCGGTCCGACGTACCGTGGCGGGGTGTCCGAACACGTTCGTCACCTCATGAGGGGATCCCGCGTCGGGATCCGGCACTTCACGCCCGAGGACGGCTCCGAGTTCACCGCGCGGGTGCGGGAGAGCAGGGATCTGCACCATCCGTGGCTGTTCCCCCCGGCCACCCCCGCCGCGTACGCCGCCTACGCGGGACGGCTCACCGGAGATCCGACGAAGGCCGGGTTCCTGGTGTGCGAGCGGGACGGCGGGGGGATCGCCGGGTTCATCAACATCAACAACATCGTGGAGGGCGGCTTCCGCAGCGGCGCCCTCGGCTACGGGGCCTTCGCGCATGCCGCCGGGCGGGGGCTGATGGGCGAGGGACTGGGACTGGTCATCGACTACGCGTTCGACTTCATGGGGCTGCACCGGCTGGAGATCAACGTCCAGCCGGGCAACGCCGCCTCCATCGCGCTGGCCCGCCGGTGCGGCTTCCGGCTGGAGGGGTTCTCGCCGGACTTCCTCTTCATCGACGGGGCCTGGCGGGACCACCAGCGATGGGCACTGACGGTGGAGATGGGACGACCGGGACCGGTACGAGGCGCCGGTCCCGGGGACCGGGGTCCGGGCCGGGACTAGCCCGTCGCCCGGCGGTCGGCGTACTCGTAGACCGAACCGTCCGGGTGGACCGCGATGAGGTTGCGGCCGACGGGGGTGGGGATCGGGCCGGCCAGCACCCGCGCGCCGGAGTCGGTGAGGATCCGGTGGGCCTCGTCGACGTCCTCGACGGCGATGGTGGCGGTGACCTTCCGCAGGACCTCCAGCTCCGACTCCGGACCGCTCATCAGCAGGAAGCAGCCCACCGCGGCGACCTGGACGCCACCGCGTTCGAAACGCATCGCCGGTCCGCCCGAGAGTCTCTCGTAGAACGGGACCGCCGCTTCCAGGTCCTCGACGCAGATGCGGAGCGTGGTACCGAGAATCTCCATGTGCACGAGCCTAGTTGGGGCCGGGCGGGGGCGGTGATCGAATCGAGGGGATCGAGGGGGATCGCCGAAGGGGGTGCCTTCGTGTGGGCGGGTGCGGGTCCGGTGAGGGCTTCTCGCGCAGTTCCCCGCGCCCCTGAAAGACACAGGCCCTGCGGGCCTGAAAAGCATGGGGCGCAGCCCCGGCTTTTCAGGGGCGCGGGGAACTGCGCGACCAGCCCCCACCGGACTCGCACCCGAACCCGCACCCGAAGACGCACCCTCCGCTCAGCCCGCGTCCCGCAGCCGCGGCAGCACCTTCGTGCGGTAGAAGTCGAAGAAGCCCCGCTGGTCCGGGCCGATCTGGCTGACGTGGACGCGGTCGAAGCCGGCGTCGGCGAACGCCCGCAGTTCGGCGACGTGTTCGTCCACGTCGTCGCCGCAGACCGTGTTCTCGCCCACCATCTGCTCGGTGACCATCGGCTCCAGCTGCTCGAAGTGGCTCGGGGTGGGCAGGATCTGGGCCATCTCGCCCGGCAGCAGCTGACTCGACCAGAGCCCGCGGACGCGGCGGACGGCCGCGTCCCGGTCCGTGCCCCAGCACACCTTCGTCCCGCCGCTGACGAGGTTCGCGCCCCCGCCGCCCTTGCGGTACTGCGTGACCAGCTCCTCGTCGGGGCCCATGGTGATGAAGCCGTCGCCGATCCGGGCGGCGAGCGCGGTGGCCTTGGGACCGAAGCCGGAGATGTCGATCGGCACGGGCTGGTCGGGGAGCGTGTAGAGGCGGGCGTTCTCCACCGTGAAGTGGGGGCCGCGATGGGTGACCTCCTCGCCGGTGAACAGCCGCCGCATCACCTGCACCGACTCCTCCAGCATCTCCAGGCGGACGTCCGCCGGAGGCCAACGGGTGCCGAGCACATGCTCGTTGAGCGCCTCGCCCGAGCCGATGCCGAGACGGAACCGGCCGCCGGTCATCACCGCGCAGGTCGCCGCCGCCTGCGCGACGATCGCCGGGTGGATCCGCACGGTCGGGCAGGTCACCGCCGTTTCGACGGGCAGCGACACGGCCTCGGACAGCGCGCCGATCACGGACCACACGAACGGGCTCTGGCCCTGGGCGTCGTTCCACGGATGGAAGTGGTCCGAGATCCACAGACAGTCGAATCCGGCCTGTTCGGCCATCCTCGCCTGCTCGATCAGCTCCGCGGGACCGAACTCCTCGGTGGCCAGGAAGTATCCGTACTCGGGCATGGGGGGCACCTCCGCGACATGTGCGGTCGGGACGGGGTCGGTTCGGCGTCCGGGTACCCGGGGGCCGGGGCGGAAACCAACCGCACGGGCCGGGCCCGTCCGGTTTGGGCGTCCTGACCAGGGGGACGCGGAAGGTCCGTACGCCACAGGACCCGACCCATACGCCTCAAGGACTCCGAGGACCCCGTATGCGCGACCCCGCCGGAGGCGAACCCGTGAGCCGACCCCGCATCCTGATCGTCGGCGCCGGCTTCGCCGGATACCGGACCGCCCGCACCCTCGCGCGGCTGACCCGGAACAAGGCCGACATCACCCTGCTCAACCCGACCGACTACTTCCTGTATCTGCCCCTGCTGCCCCAGGTCGCCGCCGGTGTCCTGGAGCCGCGTCGGGTGACCGTCTCCCTCACCGGCACCCTGCGCCATGTGCGTCTGGTGCTCGGGGAGGCCGGGGACATCGACCTCGACGCGCGCACCGTGCGCTACACGGACCCCGAGGGCGGGACCGGCATGCTGACCTACGACCGGCTGGTGCTCGCGGCCGGCAGCGTGAACAAGCTGCTGCCGATCCCGGGTGTCGCCGAGCACGCCCACGGCTTCCGGGGACTGCCCGAGGCGCTGTACCTCCGGGACCACGTGACCCGGCAGGTGGAGCTGGCGGCCGGCAGCGAGGACCCCGAGAGCTGCCGCGCGCGCTGCACCTTCGTGGTGGTCGGCGCCGGCTACACCGGCACCGAGGTGGCCGCCCAGGGCCAGATGTTCACCGACGCACTGGCCCGGCAGCAGCCGCTGCGCGGAGGCGTCCGGCCGCGCTGGGTGCTGGTCGACATCGCGAAACGGGTGCTGCCCGAGATGGACGATAAGCTGTCGCGGACCGCCGACGAGGTGCTGCGGCAGCGGGGCGTCGACGTGCGCACGGAGACCTCCGTGAAGGAGGCGACCGAGGACGGAGTGCTCCTGAGCGACGGGGAGTTCGTCGACACGCGCACGCTGGTGTGGTGCGTGGGCGTGCGGCCCGATCCGCTCGCCGAGTCCCTGGGGCTGCCGATGGAGCGCGGCCGGCTGCTGGTGGAACCCACGCTGCAGGTGCCCGGCAGGCCCGAGGTGTTCGCCTGCGGCGACGCGGCCGCCGTGCCCGATCTGACCAAGCCGGGCCGGTACACGCCGATGACCGCCCAGCACGCCTGGCGGCAGGGCAAGGTGGCCGCCCTCAATGTCGCCGCCTCCCTCGGCCGCGGCGAGCCGAGGCCCTACCGCCACAGCGACCTGGGCTTCGTCGTGGACCTCGGTGGCGTCAAGGCCGCCGCCAACCCCCTCGGTATACCGCTGTCCGGCGTGGCCGCCGGCGCCGTCACCCGCGGCTACCACCTCGCCGCGATGCCCGGCAACCGCGTCCGGGTCGCCGCCGACTGGCTCCTGGACGCCGTACTGCCCCGCCAGGGCGTCCAGTTGGGCCTCGTACGGTCCTGGTCGGTCCCCCTGGACACGGCCTCACCGGAGCTGGCGCGGATGCCCGCGGGAGCGCCGGGTCCGGACGCGGGCCGGCCCGCACACGCCGAACGTTCGGAAGGAGCGTCATGAACAGCCGTCGACTCAGCGAGCTGGCACAGCAGTTGAGGGTGGACAGCGTGCGCGCGTCCGGCGCGGCCGGATCCGGGCACCCGACGTCGTCGATGTCGGCCGCCGACCTGATGGCGGTGCTGCTCGCCAAGCATCTGCGGTACGACTTCGAACGCCCGCAGCACCCCGGGAACGACCGTTTCGTGCTCTCCAAGGGGCACGCCTCGCCGCTGCTGTACGCCGCGTACCGGGCGGCCGGCGCGATCAGCGAGACCGAGCTGATGACGTTCCGCAAGCTGGGCAGCCGGCTCGAAGGGCATCCCACGCCCCGGCGGCTGCCATGGGTGGAGACCGCCACCGGCTCCCTCGGCCAGGGCCTGCCCGTCGGCGTCGGCATCGCGCTGGCCGGGAAACGGCTGGACCGTACCGGCTACCGGGTGTGGGTGCTGTGCGGCGACAGCGAACTCGCCGAGGGCTCGGTGTGGGAGGCCGCCGAACACGCCGCGTACGAGCATCTGGACAACCTGACGGCGATCGTCGAC
Source organism: Streptomyces sp. VNUA24 (assembly GCF_029167005.1). NCBI lineage: Bacteria > Bacillati > Actinomycetota > Actinomycetes > Kitasatosporales > Streptomycetaceae > Streptomyces > Streptomyces sp. VNUA24. The sequence goes on along the minus strand of NZ_CP119143.1, from coordinate 2,887,044 downwards.
GTCAACCGGCTCGGGCAGCGCGGACCCACCCGGCACGGGCACGACCTGGCCGCCTACGCCCGCCGCTTCGCGGCCTTCGGCTGGCACACGATCGAGGTCGACGGGCACGACGTGGACGCCGTCGACCGCGCCTACGGCGAGGCCGCGTCCACCAAGGGCCAGCCGACCGTGATCCTCGCCCGCACCCTCAAGGGCAAGGGCGTCGAGGCCGTCCAGGACCGCGAGGGCCTGCACGGCAAGCCGCTCAAGGACGCGGACGAGGCGATCGCGGAACTCGGCGGCGTGACCGACCTGCGCGTCGAGATCCGGCAGCCGCCCGCCGCCCGCATGCTGCACGCCGTCCGCACCGGACACCTGGATCTGCCGCGGTTCGAGACCGGCGACGAGGTGGCCACCCGCGACGCCTTCGGGCAGGCGCTCGCCGCGCTCGGCGACGCGCGCGGTGACGTCGTCGCCCTGGACGGCGAGGTCGGCGACTCCACCCGCGCCGAGCTCTTCGCCAAGGAACACTCCGAGCGGTACTTCGAGTGCTACATCGCCGAACAGCAGATGGTGGCCGCGGCGGTCGGGCTCGCGGCGCGCGGCTGGGTGCCGTACGCCTCCACGTTCGCGGCGTTCCTCACCCGGGCCCACGACTTCATCCGGATGGCCTCGGTCAGCGGGTCCGGCCTCAACCTCGTCGGCTCCCACGCGGGGTGCGCCATCGGCCAGGACGGGCCCTCGCAGATGGGCCTGGAGGACCTGGCGATGATGCGCTCGGTCCACGACTCCACGGTGCTGTACCCGTGCGACGCCAACCAGACCGCCCGCCTGGTCGCCGGCATGGCCGGCCTCGAAGGCATCCGCTATCTGCGGACGTCCCGGGGCGCCCTGCCCGTCCTCTACAGCCCCACCGAGGAGTTCCCGGTCGGCGGCAGCAAGGTGCTGCGCGCCTCGGACACCGACCGGCTGACCGTCGTGGCCGCCGGGGTCACCGTCCACGAGGCCCTCAAGGCCGCCGACGCGCTGGACGCCGAGGGCATCCAGGTCCGGGTGATCGACCTCTACTCGGTCAAGCCGGTCGACCGCCGCACCCTGCGCGAGGCCGCCGAACGCACCGGCTGCATCCTCACCGTCGAGGACCACCACGAGGAGGGCGGCCTCGGGGACGCGGTCCTCGACGCCTTCCTCGACGGCCGCCCCGTGCCCCGCCTGGTCCGCCTCGCCGTCCGTACGATGCCGGGCTCGGCCTCCCCCGAGGAGCAGCTGCGCGAGGCGGGCATCGACGCGGAGGCGATCGCGGTCGCCGGGCGGCTGCTGGTGGAGTACGCGATCGCGCCCTGAGGCCCGCGTCCACGCAGACACCGCGTCCACGCAGACACCGCGTCCACGGAAGGGAGCCCGGCGATGGGGAACACACACCGGATGCGGGTCGGCCGCCGGACGGTCGAGATCCACCGGCCGGACAAGGTGCTCTTCCCCGCCGACGGCGACGGCGACGGCGACCGTGGTGACGGCGGCGGCAACCGTGGCGGCGGAGGCGGCAACGCATACACCAAGGCCGATCTCGTCGCCTACCACCGCGCCGTCGCCCCCTTCATGCTCCCGCACCTGCGCGGGCGCCCGCTGATGCTGGAACGGCACCCCGACGGCATCGACGGGCCCATGTTCATGCAGAAGAACACCCCCGGGCACTACCCGGACTGGATCGAGCGCGTCGAGGTCGGCAAGGAGGGCGGCACCGTCGTCCACCCCGTGTGCGGGGACGCGGCCACCCTCGTCTACCTGGCCGACCAGGCCTGCCTCACCCTGCACCGCTGGCTCTCCCGGACCGGTGACGTCCACCGGCCCGACCGGCTGGTCGTCGACCTCGACCCGGCGGTCGACGACTTCGCCACGGTCCGGGACGCCGCGGTCCTCGTACGGGAGCTGCTGGACGAGCTGAGGCTGCCGTCCGTGCCGATGACCACCGGCTCCAGGGGGGTCCACGTCGTCGTGCCGCTGAACGGCCGCGCGGACTTCGACGAGGTCCGCGCCTTCGCCGGGGAGATCGCCGGGACCCTGGCCCGCGCCCATCCCGGGCGGCTGACCACCGAGGCCCGCAAGAAGGACCGCGGCGACCGGCTCTACCTCGACATCCAGCGCAACGCCTACGCCCAGACCGCCGTCGCCCCCTACACCGTGCGGGCCCTCCCCGGCGCGCCCGTGGCCGCGCCCCTCACCTGGGAACAGCTCGCCGACCCGGCCGTCGACGCCCGCCGCTGGACCCTGGCGGACGCCGTCGAGCAGGCCCGCACCGACCCCTGGGCCGGGGCGATGAGCAGGGGGCGGGCACTGGGGCCGGCCCGTCGGCGGCTCGCGGCGCTGCACGGCTGAGACCGGCGGCGAGGACGCGCTCCGGGCGGGGGAGGTTTGGCCAACGGACGTGGGGCCACTCGGTGTTCGAGGTGGCCATGTCGAACACATCCAACACAGCAAAATCACAGAGTTCACGTAAATCCCGAGAACCCGATGAGCCCGGCGCACCCGACGAAGCGGAAGCGGAGCGGGAGCCGGCGGAGGAGCGGGAGCCGGACGGCGCCGGCGAACCGGCGGACGAGCGGCCCGGCCCCATGCAGGTGCTGCGTCATGCACGGACCCAGCTCGCGGAGCTGACCGGCATGGCGCCCGAGTCCGTGTCGTCGTTCGAGCAGACCGAGAGCGGCTGGACGCTGGAGGTCGAGGTCCTGGAGATCGCCAGGGTCCCCGACACGATGAGCCTGCTCGCGAGCTATCGCGTGGAGCTCGACCCCCGGGGCGAGCTGACCGGCTACCGGCGCGTCCGCCGCTACGAGCGCGGGAGGGCCGATCCGCACCGTCGGTAGGCCGTGGTCCCGCAAAGACATTTCCCGACAAGATCCACAGTCAAGGAGGATCGGCCGGCATGACCGTAGTACCGGCACAGCAGTCCGGCGGCGGAGGCGGCAGCAGCGGCCTCTACGACGTCCTGGAACTCATTCTCGACAGGGGGCTCGTCATCGACGCCTTCATACGAGTCTCCCTGGTCGGCATCGAGATCCTGAAGATCGACGTCCGGGTCGTCGTCGCCAGCGTCGACACCTATCTGCGCTTCGCCGAGGCGTGCAACCGGCTCGACCTGGAAGCCGGACCGCGCAAGGACCCCGGCCTGCCGGACCTCGTCGGTGAGATCACCGAGTCCGGCGCGCGCGGCAAGTCCAAGGGCGCGCTGTCCGGCGCCGCCGAGACGATCTCCGACGCGTTCAAGCAGTCCCGTGAGGAGAGCCAGTCCGAGTCGCGCCCGCGGGCCCGGAGGACCACGAGCGCGCGCAAGAAGGAGGAGCAGGAGTGAGCACGTACGTCTACGGCATCACCGCCGGCTCACATCCCGCCCTCCCCGAGGGCATGGGCGGCGTGGGCGACCCCCCGCGCCCGGTGCGTGTCCTCACGGAGGGCGACCTCGCGGCGATCGTCAGCGAGGCTCCCGAGGGACTGCGCCCCAAGCGCAAGGACCTGCTCGCCCACCAGAACGTCCTGAGCGAGGCGGGTGCGGGCGGCTCTCTGCTGCCCATGCGGTTCGGCAGTGTCGCACCGGACGACGCGTCCGTCACCGCCGTCCTCGCCGAACGCGCCAAGCACTACCGGGAACGGCTCGGCGCCCTCGACGGCAAGGTCGAGTACAACGTGAAGGCCAGCCACGACGAAGAGGCCGTGCTGCACCGCGTGATGGGTGAGAACCCCGAGCTGCGCGCCATGACCGAGGCCAACCGGCAGGCGGGCGGCGGAAGTTACGAGGACCGGCTGCGGCTCGGCGAGATGGTCGTCGCCGCGGTGCAGGCCCGCGAGGCCGAGGACGCGGCGCAGCTGCGGCGGGCGCTGGAGTCGGCCGCGGACGACGTCAGCGCGGGGCCGGAATCCACCGGCTGGCTGGCCAACCTGTCGTTCCTCGTGGCCCGGGACGCGGCCGCGGGGTTCGTCGACGCCGTGGAGGAGGTCCGCAAGAGCCATCCGCACCTGGAGGTGCGCGTGAACGGGCCGCTGCCGCCGTACAGCTTCGTCGAACCGGGGCCCGCGCAGCCCGCCGGGGCCGCGCACTGACGAGGCGTTCCGCACAGGTCCACGGCGCGCCGGAGCACGGCGTTCCCCGGCTGAGGAGGCGAGTGCATGGGACTGATCACCGAGGTGCTGCTGCTGCCGTTCGCCCCGGTACGCGGCAGCCTCTGGACAGTGCGACAGGTGCTCACCGAGGCCGAGCGCCAGTACTACGACCCGGCGGCCGTCCGAGCCGAACTCGCCCGCCTGGAGCAGCGGCTGGAGGCGGGCGAGATCGGCGAGGAGGAGTTCGACCGTCTGGAGGACGAACTGCTGGACCGGCTGGAGATCAGCGCACAGAGGAACACAGGAACCGGCAACGGGACGACACAATGAATCGAATCGGGCTTGGCCTCGCCGTAGGGGCCGGGTACGTCCTCGGACGTACGAAGAAGATGAAACTCGCGTTCGCCGTCGGCACGATGGTGGCCGGCAAGCGGATGCAGCTGAGCCCGCGGGCGCTCGCGGACCTGGTGTCCCAGCAGCTGCTGAACAACCCGCAGTTCAAGGAGATCGGGGACCAGCTCCGCGGCGACCTGCGCGGGGTCGGCAAGGCCGCCACCGGAGCACTGGTCGAGCGGCAGATCGAAGGGCTCGCCGACCGGCTGCACGGACGTACCTCGCAGGTGCGCGACCAGCTCGCCGGTGTGGCTCCGGACGTGACGGGACGCGGCGGGAAGGACCGCGACGACGACGAGTACGAGGACGAGGACGAACGGGACGCGTCCTCCGGCGCCCGGGACGAGGACGAGGACGAGGAGCCCGAGGAGAAGCCCGCACGCAGGCGCCCGGCGAAGAAGTCGCAGTCCGGGGCCGAGGGGAAGCCGGCCGCGAAGAAGTCGGCCCCCGCGAAGAAGGCCGCCGCTCCGGCGCGCAAGACCGCGAGCAAGAGGACGGCGGCGAAGAAGACGGCGCCCGGCAGGGCTCCGGCGAAGAAGACCGCGCGCAAGGCCACCGGCACGCGGGCCACGAGGGGAGGCGGCGACGATGACTGAGACCCTCGGCGCATCGAACGGACGTGCGACAGATCGTGCGAAGGACGCGGCGACGGGCAATCCGCTCGGCGACGTGATCCACGGTGAGGCGGTCGACCGCCTCAAGGAGGAGGCCCGGGAGTACCTGGCCGCCCAGGTCCAGCGGATGCTGGTCGGCGCCGGGCGCAAGCTCGGCGAGACCACGGGCAGGCTCAACGACATCGCGGAGGGCAACAGCCCCGGCTTCGCCCAGCTCGCCCTCGACGGCGGGCGCAAGCTCGCCGAGGGCAAGGGGCCGCTGCGCACCGCACTGGAGGTGGGCGCGGGCCGCGCCAAGGACAACGTGCTCGGCGCGCTCAAGAACCTCGGCGGTTCGGGCAAGCGCAAGGGCGGCTCGGGCAACAAGCCCACGGTGATCATCGAGTCCATAGACGTCGGGGTGCCGGTGCGCACCGCCTACGACCAGTGGACCCAGTTCCAGAGCTTCAGCACCTTCGCCAAGGGCGTCAAGAGCGCCAACCAGGCCGACGACACGCATTCCGATTGGCAGATGAAGATCTTCTGGTCCAGCCGGAGCTGGAAGGCCCACACCACCGAACAGGTGCCCGACCAGCGGATCACCTGGACGTCGGAGGGTGCCAAGGGCACCACGAAGGGAGCCGTCACCTTCCACTCGCTCGGGGACAGCCTCACCCGGGTCCTGCTGGTCCTGGAGTACTACCCGAAGGGCCTGTTCGAGAAGACCGGCAACATCTGGCGCGCCCAGGGCCGCCGGGCCCGGCTCGACCTCAAGAACTTCGCCCGCTTCATCACCCTCCGGGGTGAGGCCGAGGACGGCTGGCGCGGCGAGATCCGCGACGGCGAGGTCGTCGTCAGCCACGAGGACGCCCTCGCCGAAGAGGAGCGGGACGAGCAGGAGGACCAGGACGGGCGGCAGGAGGACGAGGCTTCGGAGGACGACGAACCCGAGGCCGAGTACGCCGACGACGAGCCGGAGGACGACGAGGACGAGCCCCGCGACGTCGACGAGGCGGACGAGGGCGACGAGACCGCGGAGTACGACGAGGAGGACGAGGCCGACGAGCCGGAGGACGCCGAGGAGGTCCCCGAGGACGAGTACGAGGACGTCCCCGAGGCCGAGGACGACGCCGGGGAGGACATCGAGGAGGAACCGTACGAGGATGAGGACGAGGAACCGGCCGCCGCGGGCAGGGGCCGTCGATGACCTTCCCCAGCCGGGTTCCCGAGCCGTACGGCCAGAGCGGCGGGAGTGCCAATCTGGCCGACATCCTGGAGCGTGTACTCGACAAAGGTCTGGTGATCGCGGGTGACATCCGGATCAACCTGCTCGACATCGAACTGCTCACCATCAAGCTGCGCCTGATCGTCGCCTCCGTGGACAAGGCCAAGGAGATGGGGATCGACTGGTGGGAGACCGACCCGGCGCTGTCGTCCCACGCCCGCCGCGACGAGCTCTCCCGGGAGAACGCCGAGCTGCGTGCCCGGCTCGCCGAGCTGGACGAGGGCGGGTACCGGCGGGAGCCCGAGCCGGCCGTCGAGAGCGGCCGCGCCAGAGAGGAGCCCACATGACCGGACTGCGTTACGTGTACGCCGTCTGCCGCCCCTTCGACGCGGCGCTCCAGTCCCAGCTCACCGGGGTCGCGGGAGCGCCGCCCCGGCAACTGCGCCACCACGACCTGATCGCCGTCGTCAGCGAGGTGCCCGAGAGCGACTTCGCGGAGCAGCCGCTGCGCGCCCATCTGGAGGACCTGGACTGGCTGACCGCTACCGCCCGTGCCCACCAGAGCGTCATCGACGCCCTCACCGTGGTCACCACGCCCCTGCCGCTGCGCCTCGGCACCGTCTTCCGCGACGACAGCGGGGTCCGGGTGATGCTGGAGGCCCGCGAGGAGGGCTTCCGGCGCACCCTGGACCGGCTGGCGGGCCGCGTGGAGTGGGGCGTCAAGGTGTACGCGGAGTCCGAGGAGCGCGAGCGGCCCCAGGAGCCCGCGAAGGTCTCCAGCGGGCGCGACTACCTGCGGCAGCGGCGGCGCAGCCACCGGGCCCACGAGGAGATGTGGGAGACCGCCGACCGGTTCGCGCGCACGCTGCACGGCACCCTCGCGGAGTTCGCCGAGGACACCCGGCTGCACGCCCCGCAGAACTCCGCGCTCTCCGGCGCCCCGGGACGCAACGTGCTGAACGCGGCCTACCTGGTGCCACGGGCCCGTTCCGAGGAGTTCGTGGAACTGGTGGACCGCACCAAGGGCGAGGAACCGGGGCTGCGGGTGGAACTCACCGGCCCGTGGGCGGCCTACTCCTTCAGCGGAGAGGGCGACACCGGCCAGGAGGACGGGGAGGGCGGCCCGTGACCGTGATCGAACGCCGTGAGGTGGCCCTGGTGGACCTCCTCGACCGGCTGCTCGCGGGCGGGGTCGTGATCACCGGCGACCTCACCCTGCGCATCGCGGACGTCGATCTCGTCCGCATCGACCTGAACGCGCTGATCAGCTCCGTGAACGAACAGGTTCCCGCACCCTGGGGAGGCGTCGAGTGACCCGTCGCAACCGCGTCGAACTGGAGCCCGACACGGTGGAGAGGGACCTGGTCAAGCTGGTCCTGACCGTCGTCGAGCTGCTCCGTCAACTCATGGAGCGGCAGGCGCTGCGCCGGTTCGACACCGGGGAGCTGTCGGAGGACCAGGAGGAGCGCATCGGGCTCACCCTGATGCTGCTCGACGACCGGATGACCGAGCTGCGCGAGCGCTACGGCCTGCGGCCCGAGGATCTCAATCTGGACCTCGGGCCGCTGGGACCGCTGCTGCCGCGTGAGTGAACCCACCGTCACCGGCGCCTTCACCACCTGTACCAGCGTCCCCTTCCTCCGGAGGCGGACGTGCCGCGCACCAGGAAGCCGAGGAGCCACAGCACCAGGACGACCAGTGCCACGTACCAGAGAACTTCGACCGCGAACCCGGCGCCGAAGAGAATCAGCACCAGGAGCAGGACCAGCAGGATGGGAACCATGACCGAACCTCCTGCTGGTCCGGGTTTCCGTGATGTGATGTTTCAGGCCGGTTTGCGGCAGAGAATTTCTCCGTGCAGTACGGCGAACCAGCCGTCCTCCTGCCGCCCCCACTCCCGCCAGGCCGCCTCGATCTCCCGGAGCCGCTCCCGTGTGGCGTGACCGCCCCGCGTCGCCCGTTCGGCGTATGCGGAGGCGACCGTCCGGTCCGCCCACAGCCCGCTCCACCAGGCCCGTTCCTCCGCCGTCGCGTAGGTCCAGGTGGCGGAGCCGGCCGTGATGTCGGTGAGCCCGGCGCGCAGCGCCCAGGACTTCAGCCGGCGTCCCGCGTCGGGCTCGCCGCCGTTGGCCCGGGCCACCCGGCGGTACAGCTCCAGCCAGTCGTCCATGCCCGGGGACTCGGGGAACCAGGTCATCGCCGCGTAGTCGGAGTCGCGGACGGCGATCAGGCCGCCCGGCCTGGTCACCCGGACCATCTCGCGCAGCGCCTGCACCGGATCGCCGACGTGCTGGAGCACCTGGTGGGCGTGCACCACGTCGAAGGTGCCGTCGGGGAAGTCCAGGGCGTGGACGTCCGCGACCGCGAAGTCCACGTTGTCCAGGCCGCGTCCGGCGGCCGTGGCGCGGGCCTGCTCCAGGATGCCGGGCGCCTGGTCCGCGCCGGTGACATGACCGTCCGGGACCAGGGCGGCCAGGTCCGCGGTGATGGTGCCCGGACCGCAGCCGATGTCCAGGACGGTCATGTCCGGCTTCAGCGAACCGAGGAGATAGGCCGCCGAGTTGGCGGCCGTGCGCCAGGTGTGCGAGCGCAGTACCGACTCATGGTGTCCGTGCGTGTAGACGGCGGTCTCCCGTGCCTTCGGCATGGCCGTTCCCCTTCCACGAGGTCCGTGCGGTCCGTGAGTGCGTCCTCGAACCGTACGCGACCATGCCGAATGATGAGACCGCCGTCTTGAATGGTGGACGCGCCGGGGTGTGCGCCGGGGGCTCGCTCAGTGCATCGGTACCGGCCGGTAGACCGTCAGCGCCTCCGGGAGCTTGCGGAGCGTCAGGTCCCCGTGCGCCTCGGCGACTTCGCCGTCGTACGCGAGGAGGGTCCCCGGCGCGATGCCCTCCACCCGCAGCCGTCGTACGCGGACCGCCGCGTGCGCCGGGGTGCGGGTCAGCGGGCCGGCGAGGGCCGCCGCCAGCAGCCGCAGCGCCGGGCGCCGGCCGCCGTGCACGACCCGGACGTCCAGCAGCCCGTCGGCCAGGTCGAAACGCCGGGCCGGGGCGAGGCCGAGTCGGTGGTAGGTGCCGTTGCCCGCGAACAGCAGCCAGATCGGGCGCGGCCTGCCCTCGAAGGTGGCCTGGAGCGGATGACGGTCGGCCCGCAGGACCCGCAGGGCGGCGATCACCCCCGCCGGCCAGCCGCCGACCGCCTTCTCCCAGCGCTCGCGCTCCCGCACCAGCTCGGGGTACACGCCCAGGCTGAACGTGTTGACGAAGTGGCCCTCCGTGTCACCGCTCCTGAAGTGCCCGAGGTCCACCCGGACGGCCTCGCCGTGGCGCACCGCGCGGCCCAGGTCGCGCACGTCCTCCACACCCAGGTCGGACGCGAAGTGGTTGAGCGTGCCGCCCGGGAGCACGGCGAGGGGGAGGCCGTGGCGCAGGGCCACCTCGGCGGCGGCGTTCACCGTGCCGTCACCGCCGCACACCCCCAGCACGCGCGCGTGCGCGGCGGCCTTCTCCAGCTCGGCCCGCACGTCCTGCGGCGCGCACTCCACGGTCTCGGCGCCCGGGAGCACGTCCCGCAGGGCCCGCACCCGGTCCGACGTCCCCGAGGCGCGGTTGGCGACCACGACCAGGCCGTCCCCGTCCGCCAGCGCGGGCGCGTCCACGTACGGACGGCCGGGCGGCGGGAGCTGGTCGCGGGTCGGCACCAGACCCCGTACGGCGTAGGCGGCGCCCACGCCCAGCGCGGCGCCCACCAGGACGTCGCTCGGGAAGTGCACGCCCGTGTACACGCGCGACAGCGCCACGGCCGTCGCCAGCGGCGCCACCGCCGCGCCCCAGCCGCGCGACTCCAGGGCGACGCCGGCCGCGAAGGCGGCCGCCGAGGCGGAGTGGCCCGAGGGGAAGGACGTGGTGATCGGCTGCCGCTTCAGATGCCGGGCCGCCGGGACGTTGTCCAGCACCGGGCGGGGGCGCCGCACGGTCCGCTTGCCGAGCGTGTTGATCGTCGCCGAGGCGAGGGCCAGCGAGGCCACGCCCCGGACGGCGGCCCTGCGGGCGCGCGGACTGCGGGTCGCCGCGATCGCCGCCGCCGTCGCGAACCACAGCACCCCGTGGTTCGCGGCGCGGCTCAGCTTCGGCAGGAGGGGGTGCGCGCCCGGCCAGTCGCGGGTCGCCACCGCGTCGAACAGGCGGCTGTCCGCGGCGAGGAAACGGTCCCGGAGGATGTGGTGGCCCGGGGGGCGGACGGTGAGGTCGACGTCTGGGGTCATGGTCCACGGGTACCCCATGCGGCCCGGAGCGTGTCGGGCGGGGTCGCGATCGGCGGCGGGGCGCGGGCGACCGGCCGGCGCCCCGCGGCGCCGTGGGAACGGGTGCCCGGATCATGGATGCCCGGGAAATGGATTTGCCCGCTCGTTCCCCCGCCTCGGACAATGCGCCCCATGGGACATCTCGAAGCCGCTCATCTGGAGTACTACCTGCCGGACGGGAGGGCTCTGCTCGGGGACGTGTCCTTTCGGGTGGGGGAGGGGGCCGTCGTCGCCCTCGTCGGGCCCAACGGCGCCGGCAAGACCACCCTGCTGCGGCTGATCTCGGGGGAGTTGAAACCGCACGGCGGTTCGGTGACCGTGTCCGGGGGGCTCGGGGTGATGCGGCAGTTCGTGGGGTCCGTACGGGACGAGTCGACCGTGCGGGACCTGCTGGTGTCGGTGGCGCAGCCGAGGATCAGGGAGGCCGCGAAGGCGGTCGACGCCGCCGAGCACGGGATCATGACCGTGGACGACGAGGCGGCCCAGATGCGGTACGCGCAGGCCCTCTCCGACTGGGCCGAGGCGCGCGGCTACGAGGCCGAGACGCTGTGGGACATCTGCACCACGGCCGCGCTCGGGGTGCCGTACGAGAAGGCGCAGTGGCGGCAGGTGCGCACGCTCTCCGGCGGTGAGCAGAAGCGGCTCGTGCTGGAGGCGCTGCTGCGCGGCACCGACCAGGTGCTCCTGCTCGACGAGCCCGACAACTACCTCGACGTGCCCGGCAAGCGCTGGTTGGAGGAGCGGCTGAAGGAGACCCGCAAGACCGTCCTGTTCGTCTCGCACGACCGGGAGCTGCTGGCGCGCTCCGCCGAGAAGATCGTCAGCGTGGAACCGGGACCGGCGGGCGCGGACGCCTGGGTGCACGGCGGCGGGTTCGCCACCTACCACGAGGCGCGGTCGCGGCGGTTCGAGCGCTTCGAGGAGCTGCGCAGGCGCTGGGACGAGAAGCACGCCCAGCTGAAGAAGCTGGTGGCGACACTGCGCCAGATCGCGGAGAACAGCCCGGACATGGCCTCGCGCTACCGGGCGGCCCAGACCCGCCTGCGCAAGTACGAGGAGGCCGGGCCGCCCCCGGAGCCGCCGCGCGAGCAGGACATCACGATGCGGCTCAAGGGCGGCCGCACCGGCGTGCGGGCCGTCACCTGCGAGGCCCTTGAGCTGACCGGGCTGATGAAACCCTTCGACCTGGAGGTCTTCTACGGCGAACGGGTCGCCGTGCTCGGCTCCAACGGCTCGGGCAAGTCCCACTTCCTGCGGCTGCTCGCCGGCGGCGACGTGGCCCACACGGGGCGGTGGAAGCTCGGTGCCCGGGTCGTGGCGGGGCACTTCGCGCAGACGCACGCCCATCCGGAGCTGATGGGACGCCCGCTGCTCGACATCCTGTGGAAGGAACACGCCCAGGACCGGGGCGCGGCCATGTCCCGGCTGCGGCGCTACGAACTGACCGGACAGGCCGAGCAGTCCTTCGACCGGCTCTCCGGCGGCCAGCAGGCCCGCTTCCAGATCCTCCTCCTGGAGCTGCAGGGCGTCACCGCCCTCCTCCTCGACGAGCCCACCGACAACCTCGACCTGGAGTCGGCGGAGGCCCTGCAGGAGGGTCTGGAGGCTTTCGAGGGCACCGTCCTCGCGGTCACCCACGATCGCTGGTTCGCTCGTTCGTTCGACCGCTATCTGGTCTTCGGTTCCGACGGCCACGTACGGGAGACCCCGGAGCCCGTGTGGGACGAGCGGCGCGTCGAGCGCGCCCGCTGAGGCCCCGGCCCGTCCTCGGCCCCCGTCCGCGCGGGGGCCCGGGAACCCGGACCTTCGTACAGTGGAGGGAGGACCACCGAGATCGGGGTACCACCATGACCGGAGTGCACCCGGACCAGCTCGACGACCAGCAGCTGATGAAGGAGCTGGAGTCGATCCACCGCACACGTCACGACACCCTGCTGCACGGGTCGACCGAGGCGCTGCGCACCCACAACGAGCGGATGGCGCTCCTGGAGGGCGAGTACCTGCGACGCCACCCGCGCCGGCCGGTCGTGCGGGGCCGTACCCGCGACGGCGCACGGGATCGAGGACCGGCGGGACCATGACGCCCGACACGACCGCGCGTGCGCTGCTGGCCCGGCACACGCAGGCGCAGGACCTCTTCGGCGCGCGGGTCCACGCCGTCCGCGACGACCAGTGGGGCGCGGACACGCCCTGCGCCGAGTGGTCGGTCCGCGACCTCGTCAACCACCTCGTCTCCGAGCAGCTGTGGGTGCCCTCGCTGGTACGGGACGGCTGCATGATCGAGGAGGTCGGCGACACCTTCGAGGGGGACCTGCTGGGCACCGACCCGGCGGCCTCCTGGGACACCGCCGCGCACTCCGCGCGGGAGGCGTTGTCGGCCCCCGGCGCGCTGGAGCGCACGGTCCACCTGTCCTACGGCGACACTCGGGCGACCGCGTACTGCGCGCAGATGGTCGCCGATCTCGTCGTGCACGCGTGGGACCTGTCCCGGGCGATCGGGGCGGACGAGCGGCTGCCGGGGGAGTTGGTGCGGTTCGCGGTCGACGAGATCGCTCCGTACGCCGGTGACCTGGAGAAGAGCGGGCTGTTCGCGGCGCCGGTGGCTCCGCCGGCGCGGGCGGACGCGCAGACCAGGTTGTTGTGTCTGCTCGGGCGGCGGCCCTGACGGCCGTTCGGTACGCGGGACCAAGGGGCCGTTCAGAAGTCGGGGCCGGTAGGTGCGTCGTGGGGTGCGGGCGCGTCGTGGAAGATCGCGTAGTTCCCCGCGCCCCTGAAGGGCCGGATCCGCCCCCTCGGGGCGACCCGGCCCTTCCCCGCCGTCGTCAGCAGTGGGTCGGCGGGCGGTCCCAGTGGCGGTGGGCCGCTATCGCCGCCACGAACCGACCGGTGAAGTCCTCGCTCGCGGTGCCCTGGGCCGTGTCCGTCACCACGCCCCGGTCCGCCACCACATGGTGGAACTCGGACGAGAGCCGGACACCCTCCGGACGGAGGGCGGCGACGACCCCGACGCCGGACCCCAGGGCGCCGATCGGCTTGCCGTGCCGGTAGGCGTCGCGGACGAAGCGCATCGCGTCGGGGTCGGCGGCCTGGGACGGGGTGCCGACCGGGCCGCCGGGCAGGAACACCGCGTCGTACAGGACGGACGCCACCGTCGGCAGGGCCCGGTCCACGGTGTACTCCGCGCCGTCCGCGCCCCGTACGGTGCCGTCCCGGGCCGCGAGGGCCTCCACGATCGCGCCCTCGGCCGCCAGCGCCTCCCGCACACCGGTCACCTGCTCGGCGTCCACCCCGTCGGAGACCAGTACCGCGATCCGGCGGGTGCGGATGGAACCGGGGCCGCGCTGCGCCTCCAGGCTGAGAGCCGGAGAGCTGAGCTTGTACGCCCCCGGCCCGGCGTCCGCCGGGACGGGCACCCCGATGCCCTTCGCCACCTCGGCCGCCAGCTCCGGGTCCACCTTGACCAGTTGCTCCACCGTACGGGCCCGGACGGCCAGGGCTCCCACCTTGCCGAGTTCGAAGCGGAAGGCGGCGACGATGTGCTGCTTCTCCCAGGGCGCCATGCTGTTCCAGAACAGGGCGGCCTGGCTGTGGTGGTCCTTGAAACTCTCGCTGCGGCGGCGGATCTTGGCACCGTCGACGCGCTCGGCGAGGTGCGTGTAGGCGTGCGGGTCGACGCCCGCGTGGGCCGGGCAGCCCCCGCCGAGGGAGTTCGGGAAGTAGTTCGTGCCGCGATGGATCGCCGACTGGTGGTAGCCGTCGCGCTGGTTGGTGCGCACCGGCGCCACCGGGCGGTTCACCGGCAGCTGGGAGAAGTTCGGACCGCCCAGGCGGATCAACTGGGTGTCCAGGTAGGAGAAGTTGCGGGCCTGGAGGAGCGGGTCGTTGGTGAAGTCGATGCCCGGCACGACGTTGGCGGTGTGGAAGGCCACCTGCTCGGTCTCGGCGAAGAAGTTCTCGGGGTTGCGGTCCAGGACCATGCGGCCGATCGGCCGCACCGGCACCTGCTCCTCCGGGATGACCTTCGTGGCGTCGAGCAGATCGAAGTCGAAGGCGAACTCGTCCTCCTCCGGCACGAGTTGGACCCCCAGCTCCCATTCCGGGTACTCGCCGGCCTCGATCGCGTCCCACAGGTCCCGGCGGTTGAAGTCCGGGTCCCGGCCCTGGCACTCCTGCGCCTCGTCCCACACCAGCGAGTGCGTGCCCAGCTTCGGCTTCCAGTGGAACTTCACGAACGTGCCCCGCCCGTCGGCGGTCACGAAACGGAAGGTGTGCACGCCGAAGCCCTGCATCATGCGGTAGCTGCGCGGGATCGCCCGGTCGGACATCAGCCACATGATCGCGTGCAGGGTCTCCGGCTGGAGCGACACGAAGTCCCAGAGCGTGTCGTGGGCCGAGGCACCCGTCGGGATGTCGTTGTGCGGCTCCGGCTTCACCGCGTGCACGAAGTCGGGGAACTTGATGCCGTCCTGGATGAAGAAGACCGGGAAGTTGTTCCCGACCAGGTCGTAATTGCCCTCCGACGTATAGAACTTGGTCGCGAAACCGCGCACGTCCCGTACCGTGTCCGCCGAGCCGCGCGGCCCCTGCACGGTCGAGAACCGTACGAAGACCGGGGTGCGGACCGAGGGGTCCTGGAGGAACGCGGCACGGGTGAACTCCGCGCAGGACTCGTACGGTTCGAAGTAGCCGTACGCGCCCGCGCCCCGGGCGTGGACCACCCGCTCCGGTATCCGCTCGTGGTCGAAGTGGGTGAGCTTCTCCCGGAAGTGGAAGTCCTCCATCAGGGTCGGCCCGCGCTCGCCGACGGTCAGGGAGTCGTCGGTGTGGTCGACCGTCACGCCCTGGTCGGTGGTGAGGGGACCCGACGCCGGGTCGTCCGGGTGGGCGGCCTCGCGCTGTTCCCGCTTGCGGTCCATGGGGGAGGTCATCGGGCGGCCTCCTGGGCGAACACGTCGAGGAACGCCGCGCAGAACGCCTTGAGGTCGTCCGGCCTCCGGCTGGTGACGAGCTTGGCCGGGCCGTGGTCGCAGACGCGCACCTGCTCGTCGACCCAGGTGCCGCCCGCGTTGCGGATGTCCGTCCGCAGGCTCGGCCACGAGGTCAGGACCCGGCCCCGGACCACGTCCGCCTCGACCAGCGTCCACGGCGCGTGACAGATCGCCGCGACCGGACGGCCCCGCTCGAAGAACTCCCGCACGAAGGAGACGGCTCGCTCGTCCATGCGCAGGGCGTCCGGATTGGCCACGCCGCCGGGCAGGACCAGCGCGTCGAACGAGTCGGCCGCGACCTCGCCCACCACGGCGTCCACCGGGAACGTGTCCGCCTTGTCGAGATGGTCGAAGCCCTGCACCTCCCCGGACTCCGTCGACACCAGGACGGGCTCGTGCCCGGCGTCCTTCGCCGCCTGCCACGGTTCGGTCAGCTCGATCTGCTCGACACCCTCGGGTGCGGTCAGGAATGCGATACGCATGAGTCCTCGGTCCTCTCGTCGTGTGGTGTCGTGCCGCTCGGACGGACCGCCGCGACCCCCGCCCCGACTGCGGAGGGACGTCCGCGTCGGCGTGGCCCTGCCCGCAGTACCCGCGAGCAGGGGGCCTATGTGTCCTGCCCGGGCGCTGATTCCGTGCCGTTCCGCGCGGCGTCCGCGGTGTCGGCCACCGCCTGTGCGAGCGCGTGTGCCGAGTCGTAGCGCGCGGTCCGCGGCAGCCGCTCCAAGGGCTCCACGAGCGCGTCCGGGGCGTGCCGGTCCCGCAGGGTCCCGATCAGCTCCCGAGGGCCCGCGGGGAAGGACGTACGGCCCAGGACCCGGGCCAGCTCCAGTTGCAGTGCCGCCACTCGCGAGGGGGCGCGGCCGGGCGTCACCGGCCCGTACGCGACCTCCGGGTCGTCCTCGGCGTAGGGCTCCGGGTCGTGCCACTCCTCCGTCCGTGTGGGATGCCCGGAACGGAGCAGTCCCTGGAGTTCCTGCTTCATCTCGTCGTCGCGGTGGGCGCTCAGCCGGTTGCTGCCTCGCTGCATGACTCCCCTTGGATCGTCGGTGGCCCCCGCGTACCCGAACGCCGCACGGCGACACGGACGCACCGCGTCCGGTTCCTCGCGCCGCCCGGGTTTGTCCCGCCGCGCGGCGGAGACCCGGCGAGACGCCCCCCCCCATCGCGCGTTTCCCGGGGAAGGACCGGACTCATGGTGGCTGTCGTCGTGCTCATTCCCCTGCTCATGCTCGGCGTCGTCCTGGCGCTGGGCCGCTACGAGGAGCTGCTGCTGCCCCCCGCCGAGCCGGCCGACCGGCCGGAGCCGGCCGTGCCGGTCCGCTGAACGGCGACGGCCCCCTCCCGGTCACGCCTCCTTGCCGCCCCGGTCCCTGGCCTGGTTGCCGGGCAGGAACTCCTGCAGCTTGGCCTTGAAGCCCTGCTTGACCACGGCAGCCCGGTCGGCGTCGCCCTTGAGGAGCGAGGCGGCCGTGGCCTCCATCTGCTCCCAGGTGGCGTGCGGCGGGATCGGCGGCACCGCAGGGTCGGTGACGAACTCGACCACCGCAGGACCGTCCGCCGCCAGGGCCGCGCGCCAGCCCGCCTCCACGTCCTCGGGCTTCTCCACCCGGATGCCGGTCAGCCCCAGCGAACGCGCGAACGCGGCGTACTGCACGTCCGGCAGCTCCTGCGAGGGCAGGAACGACGGTTCGCCGCCCATCGCCCGCAGCTCCCACGTCACCTGGTTCAGGTCGTGGTTGTTCCAGACGCCCACCACCAGCCGCGGATCCTCCCAGCGGTCCTGGTACTTGGCCGCCGTGATCAGCTCGGCCATGCCGTTCATCTGCATCGCGCCGTCCCCGACCAGGGCGATCGCCGGCCGGTCCGGGTGCGCGAACTTCGCGCCGATCGCGTACGGCACCCCGCAGCCCATCGTCGCCAGCGTGCCCGACAGCGAACCGCGCATGCCGTCCCGCATGGTGATGTGCCGGGCGTACCAGTTCGCCGTCGAACCGGAGTCCGAGGAGATGATCGCGTCGGGCGGCAGCAGCGCGTCGAGGGTGTGCGCCACCAGCTCCGGGTTGACGGGGTCGGCCGACAGCTCCGCCCGGCGCGCCGTCACCTCGCGCCAGCGCGCCACGCCCGCGCACACCTCGTCGAACCACTCCCGGCCGCGCTCCGGATCGATCAGCGGGATCAGCCGCTCCAGCGTCGCCTTCGCGTCCCCGACCAGGTTCACCTCGTACGGATAGCGCATCCCGACCATGTGCGGGTCGATGTCGATCTGCACGGCCCGCGCCTTGCCGAAGTCCGGCAGGAACTGCGAGTAGGGGAACGAGGAGCCGATGGTCAGCAGCGTGTCGCAGTCACGCATCAGCTCGTACGAGGGGCGGGTGCCCAGCAGGCCGATCGAGCCGGTGACGTACGGCAGTTCGTCGCTCAGCGCGTCCTTGCCGAGGAGGGCCTTTGCGACGCCCGCGCCGAGCAGTTCGGCGATCCGCGCGACCTCGGCGCGGGCCCCGGCGGCGCCCTGCCCGATGAGGATCGCGACCTTGTCCCCGGCGTTCAGGATCTCGGCGGCCCGCTCGACCGACTCCCGGGAGGGCACCGCCGTCCAGGAGCCGCGGTCCAGGCTGGAGGGGACCATCTTGAACTCGTGGGTGGGCGGTGCGTACTCCAGCTCCTGCACGTCCCCGGGGACGATGACGGCCGTCGGCGCGCGACGGGCGTACGCCGTGCGGATCGCCCGGTCGAGGACGTTCGGCAGCTGCTCGGGCACGGTCACCGTCTCGACGAAGTCCGAGGCCACGTCCTTGAACAGGGTGTGCAGGTCCACCTCCTGCTGGTACGAGCCGCCCATCGCGCTGCGGTGCGTCTGGCCGACGATCGCGACCACGGGCACATGGTCCAGCTTGGCGTCGTACAGGCCGTTGAGCAGGTGGATCGCGCCGGGGCCCGAGGTCGCCGCGCACACTCCGAGGCGGCCGGAGAACTTCGCGTACCCGACGGCCTGGAACGCGGACATCTCCTCGTGCCGCGACTGGATGAAGCGGGGCCGGTCCTCGGCCCGCCCCCAGGCCGCGAGCAGCCCGTTGATGCCGTCGCCCGGGTAGCCGAATACCTGTTCGACTCCCCAGGCGCGCAGCCTCCGCAAGATGTGATCGGCGACCGTGGTGCTCATACTGGAACCTCCAGGGGTGTGATCTCCCCGGCGAGTGACCCCCCGGTGGAATGAAAAACCCCGTATGTGTTTGGCCCGCATGATCCGGGGGAGGCGCATAACTAGTGCTTCGGACAGGAGGCACGTCCGTGGAAGAGGCGATTCCCCTCACGGGTGTGTCATTTCCTGTCACGTCCGCGCCCCCACGGTGACCGTCCATCCCAGAAGCACCACCCAGGGAGTTGCGACGCACCATGCGTACCCAGGCGAAGCACCACCCCCACGACGACGCCCCCGACACGGCCGAGGACTTCCGCACCCTGGCCGCCCTTCCGCCCGGTCAGCAGCGTGACACGCTGCGTGACCGGATCATCGAGGCGTGGCTCCCCATGGCCGAACGGCTCGCGGGACGGTTCCGCAGCCGCGGCGAGAGCTACGAGGACCTCCGGCAGGTCGCGTCGCTCGGCCTGGTCAAGGCCGTCGACCGCTACGACCCCGAACTCGGCAACGCCTTCGAGAGCTATGCGGTGCCCACCATCACCGGTGAGATCAAGCGGCACTTCCGGGACCACATGTGGACCCTGCACGTGCCGCGCCGGGTCCAGGACCTGCGCAACCGCGTGCGGTTCGCCACCCAGGACCTGTCCCAGACCATCTCCGGGCGCCGGCCCACCGTGGCGGAGATCGCCGAGCACGCGCGCATGAGCGAGGAGGACGTCCAGGTCGGGCTCGAGGCCCTGGAGAGCTTCACGGCGCTCTCGCTGGACGCGGAGCTGCCGGGGAGCGAGGACGGCTACTCGCTCAGCGACGCGCTGGGGTCCGCCGACCCCGCGCTGGACACCGTGGTGGACCGGGAGGCCGTCAAGCCGCGGCTGGCGGCGCTTCCGGAGCGGGAGCGGGCCATCCTGTACATGCGGTTCTTCGGTGACATGACCCAGAGCAAGATCGCCGACGAGTTGGGGATCTCGCAGATGCATGTGTCGCGGCTGATCAGCCGGTGCTGCGACCGGCTCCGCGACCAGGTGATGCGGGACGCCTCCTAGCGGCTCGGGGTGCTGCTGCGCCACCCCCTGCCTCGGGCTCCCACGTGGGCGGCCGACCGTGAACCGGTCGGCCGCCCACGTGGTGGTGCGGGGGGCGGGGCATGCCAGAAGGGGGCGCGCCGTCTCGTTTCGGCTGAACCGGGCGCGGGATTCCGGCGTCCACGGGGCGGCCGGAGGGCCGGCGTTGTGCCGGGTCCGTCGTTCGTGCGCCGGGGAGTCCTGGCCGGGGCTCCTGTCCTGCTTCGAGGCGCGCGGGCGGGGCGACTGCCGGCCCCCCCGGGGGGTGGCCGGGCCTCTGCCCTGTTCCCGGGTGTGCGGCCAGAGTCCCTGCTTGTCTTGCCGGCCGGCAGCCGGGGCTCCTGCTTGTCCCGCGGGCTGTGGCCGGGGTGTGTGTCCTTTTCCAGAGGCACGCGGGCGGGGCGCCTGCCCTGTTCCCGGGCCTGCGGCCGGGGCCCCTGCTTGTCTTGCGCCCCGGCGGGCCGGGGCGTCTGCTCGTCCCGCGGGGTGGACGGGGCGCCTGCTCCCCCTGCGGGGTGAACGGGGCGCCTGCACCTCCTGCGGGGTGGACGGGGCGTTGTCCTGTCTCCAGGCCCGCGGCTGGGCTCCTGCTTGTCCCAGGGGCTGTGCCCGGGTTGCCTGTCCTGTGTCCAGGCCCGCGGCTGGGCTCCTGCTTGTCCCAGGGGCTGTGCCCGGGTTGCCTGTCCTGTGTCCAGGCCCGTGGCCGGGCATCTGCTCGTCCGAGGGTGCCGGCGGGGTGCCTGCCTGTCCTCGGCCGCAGCCCCCGGGCTCACCTGCCTGCCTGTCCTCGGCCGCGGCCCCCGGGCTCACCTGCCTGCCTGCCTGCCTGCCTGTCCTCGGCCGGGGCCCCGGGCCGGCGTGGCCGCCTGTCGGCCCGGTGCGGAGCGCGGCGTCACCCACTCGGCGGCTCGTGTCCCGCGAATGGTGCCCGGCCGCGCGCGCCCCGCCGGGCGCGGCGCTCTGATGGACGCGGGGCACGGCGGTCGTGCCCTGCCCGCCGGAGCCGGCCGAAGGAGCCCCACCCATGCGCCGCAGAGCCCGTGTCCTGTCCGCCACCGCCCTGATCGGTGCCGTCCTGGGCGCCGCCGCCCCGCCCTCCTTCGCCGATCCCGCGGCCGAGGTGAACCCGCACTCCGTGGCACCGGGCGGCACGCTCACGTTCTCCGTCTCCTGCGACCCGACCGGCGGCCCCGCCCCCGAGACCATCGACGCCAGCTCCCAGGCCTTCGAACAGGGCACCGTCACGCTGCAGCGGCTCCCTGGCAACGACGACTCCGCGGGCGGCCCCTCCTACCAGGGCACCGCCAAGATCGCGCCGGCCGCCGACTTCGAGACCGGCGCCGACGCGGCGAACTCCGCCACCGAGTGGGGTGTCGACGGCGTCTGCCCGGCGGCCCCGGGCGGCGAGGGCAGACAGTGGAGCGCCACCTTCGACGTCACAGCCGGCGGCGACGCCCCGCTCCAGGACCTGGAGCGGTACCCCAGCCACCCGCCGACGCACCAGCCCACGAAGGACCCGCATCAGCCGTCCCACCGGCCCGGCCACCCCACCGACCACCCCTCCGCTCCCGTCCAGCGGGGCGTCCACGCGGGCGGCGGCGGTGCCTTCACCGACTCCGTTCCGGCCCTGGCGGCGGGCGGCCTGCTCGTCGTGGGGGCACTGGGCGCGGCCGTCCACCGGCTGCGCCGCCGCGACCGGGGGACGCCGCCCGTGTGACCGGCGCGACGCGTACGGGCGCCCATGGGGCGCGTGAGCCTGGGTACTGACCAGCCGAGGGCGCGTACGGCGCCGTTCCCGGCACGACGGCGACGCGTGCGGCACGACGCACCACGACTGCGCGGAGGCATCCATGCGGGGCACGGAACCGGAGGGGCACGGCCCGGTCCGCTACGGCCCGCCCCTCCCCGCCCAGGGCCTGCCCGTACTCCCCGAACTGGCCGCCGTGCTCTCCGCCGCGGCGAGCGATCCCCGCGCCGTGCCGCCCGGAGGCGACGCCGCCCTGCTGGAGGCCGCCTGCGGCTACTGGGACCGCCGCGGACTGCCCACCACCCCGGAGCGGACCGCCGCCGCCCCCGGCGCACCCGCCCTGCTCCTCGCGCTGACCGCCGCGATCGGCGGCGACGTCCTGCTTCCCCGGCCGTGCGCCGCCTGGTGGGAGCCGCAGGCACGGGCGCTCGGCCGGTCCGTCTTCCCGGTGGCCACCCCCGCCGAATGCGGAGGCGTGCCGGACCCGTACGCGCTGCTGGAGACCGTGCGCAGGATCCGGGCCGAGGGCGGTGACCCCCGGCTGCTCGTGCTGTGCGTCGCCGACGACCCGACCGCCACCGTCGCCCCGCCCGAACTGGTGCACGAGACCATGGAGGCGGCGGTGGGGGAGGGGCTGCACCTGGTCAGCGACGAGACCTGGCGCGACACCGTGCACGATCCCCACGACACCGTGCTCCTCAGCCCCGCCGAGATGCTGCCCGACCGGGTCACCGTCGTCACCGACCTCGCCGGACCCTTCCTGCCGCCGGGCTGGCCCGCCGCGGTCGCCCGGTTCCCCGCGAACGGGGAGGGGGCGGGGCTGCGCGACCGCGTCCTGGACGTGCTCACCGCGCTGGGCGCCCGGGTCGCCACCCCGGTCGCCGCGGCCGCCGCGTACGCCCTGGCCGAGCCCGCCCCCGTCACCGAGCGGCTCACCGCCGCCGTACGCCTGCACGCGCGCCTCGCCGCCGCCGCGCACCGGGCCGTCGTGGCCGCCGGGGCGCTCGCCCTGCCGCCGCGCGCCGGACGCCATCTGTACGCCGACCTCGCCCCCCTGCGGTCCTCGCTCGCCGCGCACGGCGTCGGCGACGCCCAGGAGGCGGAGGACTTCCTCGGCGCCCGGCTCGGGATGCCCGCGCCGGGCGGCCACCGGTTCGGGGACGATCTCGGGGCGCTGCGCGTCCGGCTGTCCACCGCCGCGTTCCTCGGCGGCACCGAGGGGGAGCGCGCCGGGGTCCTCGCCGCCTCCGACCCCTTGGAACTCCCGCATGTGGAACGTGCGTTGACAGTCTTCGGAGCGGCTCTGGAGAGCCTTCGATGACGTCCCTTCTTCGTGACGACGCTCGGCGACGGGAGCCTCCTCGATGACGCAGCAGTCCGAGTCGACCACCTCTTCCCCCCTCTCCTCCCCGTCCGGGACGCGGAGCGAGCCGACCTCCGCCCGCCCCCTCTCGCCCCCGCCGCTCGCCGAGCCCCGCCCGCTCGGCGAGCGGCGCCACTGGCCCCGTTCCTTCGCCGACCGGCTGACCACACCCCTGCCCGGGCTGAAGGCCCTCGCCCGGTTCGCCCGCGAGGGCTCGGTCCGCCCCGGCCCCGAGGGCCTCGTCGGCATCCCGCGACTGCCGTACGAGCCCGGCCCGCTGCCCCGGGTCGACGCGCGTACCGTCGCCGTCTCCTGGGCCGGGCACGCGAGTTGGGTGGTGCGGATCGGCGGGCTCACCGTCCTCACCGACCCCGTCTGGTCGCGCCGGATCCTCGGCACCCCGGCCCGGATCACCCCTGTCGGCCTCGACTGGGACGCACTGCCCCGGGTGGACGCCGTCGTCATCAGCCACAACCACTACGACCACCTCGACGCCCCCACCCTGGCCCGGCTCCCGCGCGACACACCGGTCTTCGTGCCCGCCGGGCTCGGCCGCTGGTTCCGGCGGCGCGGGTTCGGCCGGGTCACCGAGCTGGACTGGTGGGAGGCGGCCGAACTGCACGGCGTCCGCCTCGACTTCGTACCGGCCCACCACTGGTCCAAGCGCACCCTCACCGACACCTGCCGGTCGCTGTGGGGCGGCTGGGTCCTCACGGCCCCGGACGGCAGGCGCCTCTACTTCGCCGGCGACACCGGCTACGGCCACTGGTTCTCCCTCATCGGCCGCCGCTATCCCGGTATCGACCTCGCCCTGCTGCCGATCGGCGCCTACGACCCCCGCTGGTGGCTCAGCGACGTCCACTGCGACCCGGAGGAGGCCGTCCGCGCCTTCCAGGACCTGGGCGCCCGGCGCATGGCCCCCATGCACTGGGCCACGTTCGTCCTGTCCGCGGAACCGGTCCTGGAACCCCTGACGCGGGTGCGGGCGGCGTGGCGGGCGGCGGGCCTGCCCCGGGAGGACCTCTGGGACCTGCCGATCGGCGCCTCCCGGGTCCTCGACCGACCCGGCGGACCGGTCAGCGGACCAGCCGCCGCCACATCCCCGGTGCCACGCTGAGCAGCAACGTCAGCACCACCGCCGCCAGCACGCCCTCCCAGGGCTCCTTGAACAGCGACCCGCCCAGGATGCCGATCAACTGGTAGGTCACGGCCCACGCCAGGCAGGCCGGCAGGTTCCCCCGCGCGAACCGCCGCAGCGGCATCTTCGCCAGCAGACAGGCCAGCATCACCGGGATACGGCCCGCCGGCATCAGCCGGGACAGCACCAGCACGGCCACCCCGTGGTCGTCCAGCTTCGCCTGCGCCTGCGCCAGCCGGTCCTCGGGCGCCCGCCGGCGGATCGCCTCCAGCCAGCGCGAGCCATTCTTCGAGCCCATGCCGCGCCGCCCCAGCCAGTACAGCGCGATGTCGCCGAGGAACGCGGCGACCGACGCCACCACGAACACCAGCAGCAGCGAGAACGGCGCCTCCTGATGGAACGCCACCACCGCCGCCGAACTGACCAGCGCCCCGGTCGGCACCACCGGCACCAGCGCTCCGACCAGCACCAGCAGGAACAGCGTCGGATAGCCGATCGCCTGCTGGGTGGAGGCGTACGACCCGGGCGTGTTCACGGTGGCCAGCAGTATCACCGGGCCTCCTCCACGAGCCGTGCGGCCCCCGTCGGCCGGTGTCTCATCGCGCCACCCCCGGGCGAACACTCTCCCCGTGTTCCAGCCGGTGCACCGCCACACCGGGAGCGTGTGCGGCGGCGAGCCGGACGAACTCCTCACCGGGGGCATGGAATTCATGGGGGCGCACGGCGTCCATTCCGATCGGCCAGTACGTGCCGTAGTGCACGGGAACCGCGCTCCGGGGCGCGAGCAGCGCAAGCGCCTGGGCCGCGCGCCCCGCGTCCAGATGGCCCTCGCCGAGATACGGCCCCCAGCCGCCGACCGGCAACAGTGCCACGTCGACGGGCCCGACCTCCTCGGCCATCTCCCGGAACAGCCCGGTGTCCCCGGCGAAGTACGTCCGCGCGTCGCCCTCGACGACGAAACCGAGCGCCGGCGAACGGTGCGGCCCGACCGGCAGCCGCCGCCCGTCGTGCCGGGCGGGCACGGCACGGACGACCAGGTCACCGACGTTCAGCTCGTCCCCGGCCGCCACCTCGCACAGGCGCAGATGCGCCAGCCTGCGCAGCCCCGGCACCTGGCGCGACGCGCCCTTGGGCAGCACCACCCGGGTGCCCGGGGCGAGTCGGGACAGCGAGGGAACGTGCAGATGGTCGGCGTGCAGATGCGACACCAGCGCGACGTCCGCGACCGCGGCCGCCGCCGGGGGTGGCGCACCCCGGCGCCTGCGCAGATGCGCGAGCCGGCGCGCGAACAGGGGGTCGGTGAGCACTCTCGTGCCCGAATCCTCCACGGTGCAGGTCGCATGGCCCCACCAGGTGATCTCCACCGGCACTCCGTTCGCCTCCTTCGCGCTACTCCCCCGAGCCTACGGGCTGGAGTAGGGTCTGCGGCCTGGGCCTGTCCGGCGGATCATGCCGTGGACGGGCGTGCCGGACCCCGCGTCCGCGGCTCGTTCCGCCGGAGGGGCTCCGGGACCCGGAGGGTGAGGGGGACACCATGGGAGACGAGGCGGACGCCGGCGGCGCCCCCGGCCCGGCCTGCCAGGAGGCGGTGCGCGGGTACGGCGGGGCGGCGGGACGCCCGGCGGTGGTGCGCGTCGCGGCCATAGCGAGCCTGACCCCGCTGGAGGAGCTGGAGGCGGACCCCTTCCTGGTCGACTCCCGCAGCCAGCACGCCATGTGCGCCCGCTGGGCCGCCGAGCGCGGGTACGTGGTGACGCGCGAACTGCTGGTGCGCGCGCTGCGCCCCGACCACTGCGCCCTGTGGGCCGACGTCGACGCCGGTCTCGTCGACCTCTTCGTCGCCCCCAGCCGCCGCGTCCTCGAACGCGCCCTCGCCTCCGTCGAGGACTTCACCGCCGAGTGCGCCCGGCGCGGCATCCGCGTCGAGACCGTGGGGCGCGCCGAACCCGCCTACGACGCCCAGATGAAGGCCCGCGTCCACCGCCGCCTGTCCATGCCGACGGCGGGCTACGACGGCCGCTGAGCGGCGGCGCGTCCCTGCGCCCGTGCCACCCCCGAACGCCACCCCGGCGCCCCCACCCGGTATGACAGTCTGGGCCCACGGACAGGACGTGAGGTGACCGGACCGTGGGCGGTGGACGTTGGCGGAGAGTACTGAGCGGTGTCGGGCGCATGCTCGCCGTCTGGGCGGTGTCCACCCTGACCATGCTCGTGCTCGCGGGCGCGCTCCCCGACTTCCGGCTCCAGTCCGAGTCCGGTGAGAGCGCCACCCAGATCGCCGTCACCGCGGCGCTCGGCGCCGGCGCGTTCGGTCTGCTCTCCGCCCTCGTGTGGCCGCTGCTGGTGCGGGCACTGCTGCTGGTGCCGGCGCTCGTCCTCGGTCTGCTCGTCTTCTTCCTCAACGGGTCGCTGCTGCTGCTCGCCCTGCGCATCAGCCCCTCCGGCCAGGGGGAGGCCGCCCCGGAGACCGCGGTGGTGGTCGCCGCGGTGATGTCCGCCGTCGCCTCGGCCACCGGCGGCGCCCTCGCCGTACGGGACGACGACGCCTACCGGCGCCGCCTGTACCGGCTGGCCGACCGCCGCCGCCGGACCGCCGACGGCGGCCCGGGGCCGGCCAGCCCCGGAACCGTCTTCCTCCAGCTCGACGGGGTCGGCCACGACGTGCTGGAGGCGGCCGTGGAGAAGGGCCTGATGCCGACCGTCGCCGCCTGGCTCGGCCACCCGGCGGACGGCACGCCCCGCCCCCGCCCCACCCACCGCCTCACCCCGTGGCGCACCGACTGGTCCAGCCAGACCGGCGCCAGCCAGCTCGGCATCCTGCACGGCTCCAACCACGACGTGCCGGCCTTCCGCTGGTACGAGAAGGACACCCGGGAGGTGATGGTCTGCAACCGGCCCTCGGGCGCCGCCGAACTCCAGCGCCGGGCCATCGACCGCACCGGCGACGGCGGTCTGCTCACCGTCGACGGCGCCAGCCGGGGCAACCTCTTCAGCGGTGGCGCGGAGCAGCTCGCGCTGGTCCTGTCGATCGCCGCCCGCCGGGGCCGGCGCACCCGTTCCCGGGCCGGGTACTTCGCCTACTTCTCCGACCCGGCCAACGCGGTCCGCACCGCCATGTCCTTCGTCGCCGACGTCCTGCGGGAGATCGGCCAGTCCACCCGCGCCCGGTGCGCGCGGCAGCGGCCCCGCGTCAAGCGCGGCGGCCTCTACCCGTTCATCCGCGCCTTCGCCACCGTCGTCGAGCGCGATGTCGTCGTCGCCGCGGTGATCGGGGACATGTTCGCGGGCCGCGCGGCGATCTACGCGGACCTGGTGGCCTACGACGAGGTCGCCCACCACTCCGGCCCGCACAGCCGCGACGCCGCCCAGGTCCTCGAACGCCTCGACCGTTCCCTCGCGCTGATCGCCCAGGTCGCCGGACACGCCCCGCGCGCCTACCGGATCGTCCTCCTCTCCGACCACGGCCAGAGCCCCGGCGAGACCTTCCTCGGCCGCTACGGCCTCACCCTCGGCAACCTGGTCCGCGCCGGCTGCGGCCTGCCCGTGCCGCGCCGGGCCCGGCGCACCCACAGCGGCGCCGAGGCCCGCACGGCCGTCCGGGCCGCGCTGCGCATCCCCGGCGAGGAACGCGTGGAGGAGCACCCGACCACGCGCCGCTCGGAGCCGGTCGTCCTCGCCTCCGGCAACCTCGGCCTCGTCTCCTTCCCGGACGTCCCGCACCGGATGAGCCGCGAGGAGATCGACGCCCGCCACCCCGCCCTGCTCTCCACCCTCGCCAACCATCCGGGCATCGGCTTCGTCCTCGTCCGCAGCGAGGAGCACGGCGGTGTCGTGCTCGGCGCGCACGGCGCGGAGGTCCCGGTGGGCGAGCTGAGCGACGAACACCCCGGCCCGCTCGCGGACTTCGGTCCCGGCGCCGCCGACGCCGTCCGCCGCACCCACGGCTTCCCGCACACCGCCGACATCATGGTCAACTCCTGGTACGACCCCGCCGAGGGCGAGGTCCACGCCTTCGAGGAACAGATCGGCTCCCACGGCGGCCTCGGCGGCTGCCAGTCCCGGCCCTTCCTGATGTCCCCCCTCGCCCTCTCCGAGCCGACGGGGGACGGCGAGGACCTGGTCGGCGCCGAACACGTCCACCGCGTGCTCAGACGGTGGCTGCGGGAGGCGAACGGCCCCCAGGTCCCGCTGGCGGAGCCCGGCGCGCCCGCCCGGGGCGCGGGCGATCGCGTGACGAGCCACGAGGACCCCGCACCCGCCAGGGAAGAGAACCCGGCGGACGCGTAGGGCCTGTCGCCCGGTGTTCAGGGGGAGATGAGGTCCGGACGGCCCCGAGTGTGATCGGATGGGGGCACGGAACCCGGCAACGGGACCTCATCGAAAGGACTCATCGTGGCAACCACGCGCACCGCACACACGGTCTGGGAAGGCGAGCTCCTCAAGGGCACCGGCACCGTCACCTTCGACTCCTCCGGCATCGGTTCGCAGCCGGTGTCGTGGCCGTCGCGCGCGGAGCAGGCGAACGGCAAGACCAGCCCCGAGGAACTGATCGCGGCCGCCCACTCCAGCTGCTTCTCCATGGCGCTCTCGCACGGCCTCACCGGCGCGGGCACCCCGCCCACCCGCCTGGAGACGAAGGCCGACGTGACCTTCCAGCCCGGTGAGGGCATCACCGGCATCCACCTCACCGTCCGCGGCGAGGTCCCCGGCCTGGACGCGGCCGGCTTCCAGGAGGCGGCCGAGGGCGCAAAGAAGAACTGCCCGGTCAGCCAGGCCCTCACCGGCACGACGATCACGCTGACGGCCGAACTGGCCTGACGGCCTGCTTCGCGCGCCCCGTCGACGCCCCGTTGACAAGAACCCACTCAAGTTTTGTGCTGGTGCCGAGAACACCGGGCGGAACCTTGCGGGAAGGGGACGGCGATGGGGCGTGCGGTCGGGGTCGATCTCGGGACCACGAACTCGGTGGTGGCCGTGCTGGAGGGCGGCGAGGCGACGGTCGTCGCCAACGCGGAGGGGCAGCGGACCACACCGTCGGTGGTGGCGTTCGCCAAGAACGGCGAGGTCCTGGTCGGCGAGGTCGCCAAACGGCAGGCCGTGACGAACGTGGAGCGCACC
Organism: Streptomyces sp. VNUA24; assembly: GCF_029167005.1. Taxonomy (NCBI): domain Bacteria; kingdom Bacillati; phylum Actinomycetota; class Actinomycetes; order Kitasatosporales; family Streptomycetaceae; genus Streptomyces; species Streptomyces sp. VNUA24. Next base: position 2,857,896 of record NZ_CP119143.1, on the reverse strand, counting down.
GCACGCTCCGTCAAGCGGCACATGGGCGACGGGAGTTGGCGCTTTCCCGACGGCCGGGGTGCGGTGGACGGCACCCGCTACCGGGCCCAGGAACTGTCCGCGCGCGTCCTGCAGAAGCTGAAGCGGGACGCGGAGTCGTACCTCGGGGAGGACGTCACCGACGCCGTCATCACCGTGCCCGCCTACTTCGACGACGCCCAGCGGCAGGCGACCAAGGAGGCGGGCGAGATCGCGGGCCTGAAGGTCCTGCGGATCATCAACGAGCCCACGTCCGCGGCCCTCGCGTACGGCCTGGACCGGGGCGAGGAGCAGACCGTCCTCGTCTTCGACCTCGGCGGCGGCACCTTCGACGTCTCCCTCCTGGAGATCGGCGACGGGGTCATCGAGGTGAAGGCCACCAACGGCGACACCCGCCTCGGGGGCGACGACTGGGACCAGCGGGTCGTCGAGTACCTCGTCCAAGGGTTCCAGGGGCGGTACGGCGTCGACCTCGGCAGGGACAAGATGGCGCTCCAACGGCTGCGCGAGGGCGCCGAGAAGGCCAAGATCGAGCTGTCCAGCTCCTCCGAGACGTCCGTCAACCTGCCGTACATCACCGCTTCCACGGAGGGGCCGCTCCACCTGGAGGAGAAGCTGACCCGCGCCCGGTTCCAGGAGCTGACCGCCGATCTGCTCGACCGCTGCCGCACCCCCTTCCACCAGGCCGTCAAGGACGCGGGCGTGAAACTCGCCGCGATCGACCGGGTCGTCCTCGTCGGCGGCTCGACCCGGATGCCCGCGGTCGGTGACCTGGTGCGCGAACTCACCGGCAAGGACCCGCACAAGGGCGTCAACCCCGACGAGGTGGTGGCCGTGGGCGCCGCGCTCCAGGCGGGTGTCATCAGGGGCGACGTGAAGGACGTGCTGCTGCTCGACGTGACCCCGCTGTCCCTGGGCATCGAGACCAAGGGCGGCATCATGACCAGGCTCATCGAGCGCAACACGACGATCCCGACCCGCCGTTCGGAGATCTTCACGACGGCCGCCGACAACCAGCCCTCGGTCGGCATCCAGGTCTACCAGGGCGAGCGGGAGATCGCCGCGTACAACAAGAAGCTGGGCGTCTTCGACCTCACCGGCCTGCCGCCCGCGCCCCGAGGCGTCCCCCAGATCGAGGTGGCCTTCGACATCGACGCGAACGGCATCATGCACGTGTCGGCGAAGGACCTGGCGACCGGCCGCGAACAGAAGATGACGGTGACGGGCGGCTCGGCCCTTCCCAAGGACGACATCGACCGCATGATGCGGGAGGCCGAGCAGTACGCCGACGACGACCGCCGGCGCCGCGAGGCCGCCGAGACCCGCAACCACGCCGAGCAACTCGTGTACCAGACGGAGAAGTTCCTCCGGGAGAACACCGAACGTGTCCCCGCCGACAGCCGCGCCGAGGTCGAGTCCGCCGTCGCCGACCTGAAGCGCCTTCTGGAGACCCCCGAGGACACCGCCGCCCTGCGCGCCGCCACCGAGCACCTGGCGACCGTCAGCCAGCGCATGGGCCAGGCGATGTACACGGCGGCCGCGGCCGCCGCCGCCCCGGCCTCCGACGGACCGCGGCCCGGCCCCGCCGAGGAGGACGGTGTCGTCGACGCGGAGATCGTGGACGACGAGAAGGGACCGAAGGGGGGAGCGGCGTAGGGGGAGCCGCGTGGGCCGGCGGCCGGCCGGCGCTCGGCACCGGTCGCCGGTAGCGCCTCAGTACCGGTCGCGGTAGCGCCTCAGCAGGGTCCTCGTCCGCTCGGCGGACGCCGCGTGGGCGGCCATGTGGTCGAGGACCTCCAGGTGGAGCGCGACCTCGGTGCGGGAGTCGAGGTAGAGGGCGCCGGTGAGGTACTCGGTGTAGACCATGTCGGGGAGTTCCGGTTCGGCGAAGCGGAACAGCGAGAAGGGGGCGTAGGTACCGGGGTGGGGCCCGTCGGCGAACTCGCAGACCTGCAGGATGACGTGGTCCTTCTCGGTGATCTCCAGCAGCCGGTCGATCTGGTCGCGCATCACCTGGGAGCGGTTGCTCACCGGACGCATCAGGGCCGTCTCGTCCATGATCACCCACAGGTGCGGCGGCGTCTCCTGGATGAGGAGCTTCTGTCGCGCCATCCGCAGCGACACATGGCGTTCGATGGTCTCGGGACCGGTCCGGCCGACGGTCCCGGCCTCCATCACGGCACGCGCGTACTCCTCGGTCTGCAGCATGCCCGGCACGAAGTGCGGCTCGTACTGCCGGATCAGATGCGCCGCGCCCTCCAGGCTGACGTACACGCTGAACCAGTCGGGCAGCACGTCGTGGAACCGCTGCCACCACCCCGGTCTGTTCGCCTCCTCGGCGAGTGCCACGAACGCCGCGGCGTCCTCCTCGCCGACGCCGTACGTCGTCAGCAGGACCTGGACGTACGGGATCTTGAGCGCGACGTCGGCCGTCTCCATGCGCCGTACCGTCGCCGGGGCGACGTGGAGGACCCGCGCGGCCTCCTCGCGTCTGAGCCCGGCCGTCTCCCGCAGCTCCTGCAGACGTCTGCCGAGCACCACCTGGCCCACGGTCGGGGCGGGCCGCCGCTCACTCACGCCACGCCTCCCCACGGGCCGAGGTACCCGGCCAGTCTGTCATGTTCCGGTGGGCATCTCACAGCAACGAGTGCAGGTACGTCACCGTCGCCGGGTCGGCCGGGAGGAAGGTCTCGATGGCCAGCTCCGCCACGGTCACGTCCATGGGGGTGTTGAACGTGGACACCGAGGAGACGAAGGACAGCACCCGGCCCCGGTGCTCGATCCGCATCGGCAGCGCGAAGCGGGCGGCGGCCCCCGTCCCGGGCTCCTCACCGGATTCGTCGTCGGGCGTCTCCGGCGGCAGCGGATACGCCGACACCTCCTCGTACAGCGCGCGCAGCGGCTCCGAGCGGTGCAGGGCGAGCTGCCGGCTCATCTGCTCCAGCAGATGCCCGCGCCAGGCGCGCAGGTTGCGGATGCGGGGCGCCATGCCCTGCGGGTGCAGGGTCAGCCGCATCGCGTTGAGCGGCGGCGCGAGCAGCGGCGCGGGGACTCCTTCGAGCAGCATCAGGACGCCCCGGTTGGCCGCCAGCACCTCGTACATCGCGTTCATCACCAGCGCCGGATACGGCTCGTAGCCCTGGATCAGCCGTTCCACGCCCTCGCGCAGGGCGGCCATCGACGGGTCGTCCAGCGGGGTCTGCGGGTAGTGCGGGGCGTAACCGGCCGCGAGCAGCAGGGCGTTGCGCTCGCGGACGGGCACGTCCAGGTGCTCGGCCAGCCGCAGCACCATCTCCTCGCTCGGCCGGGACCGGCCCGTCTCGACGAAGCTGACGTGCCGCGCCGAGGACCCGGCCCGCAGCGCCAACTCCAGCTGACTGAGCCGCCGTTGCTCCCGCCAGGCCCGCAGCAGCGGGCCCACGCCCGGATCGGGGACGGCGGGCGACCGGCCCGGGGCGCCGGTCGGGGCAGTGGTCGGGGCAGTGGTCATGCGGAGAACGTAGCCGAGGCGGCCGGGCGGAGGCCCGTGTTCCTCCGCCGGACCGGGGCCCGGACGACCCCGAACGCCGTTCGCGCGGCCGGACAGGTGTGCCTCCGGCCGTGCGAACGCCCGCTTGACCTGGGAACCGGCGGCGTCGCTGTGGCACGCTGAAAGGGACCGCGCATCACGGAGGGGCGTCGGGGAAGGAGTGGGTCATGTCTGTCGCACCCCTGTCGCGGGAGGAGATCGAGCACCGGCTGGCGGAGCTGCCCGGCTGGTCGCTGTCCGGGGACCGGCTCGCGCGCTCCTACCGCCTCGGCTCGCACTTCGCGGCGACCGCGCTGGTCGTCCACATCGCCCAGACGCAGGAGGAGCTGAACCACCACTCCGACCTCACCCTCGGCTACGACACCGTCTCGCTGACCGTCGGCACGCACAGCGCGGGCGGCGCCGTCACCGAGCAGGACTTCGAGCTGGCCCGCAGGGTGGAGGCGCTCGCGCCCGGCCACGGGGCGGTCTGAGGCGGGTGCTGGACTACGACAAGGAGGCCGGCGACTACGACGCCCTGCGCGGCGGCGAGCCCCGTGCCGAGGCCGCCGCCCGCGCCGTCCTGGGCCTCGTCCCCGAGGGCACCCGCCGGCTGCTCGACATCGCCTGCGGCACCGGGATCGTGACCCGGCGGTTCGCGGCCGCGCGGGAGGGCATGCGGGTCACCGGCCTCGACCTCACCCACGCCATGGCGAGCCGGGCCGCCGTCCGGCTGCCGGGATCCGTCGTGATCGGCGACGGGCGCCGGCTCCCCTTTCGTGACGGGGAGTTCGACGCCGTGACCAGCGTGTGGCTGCTGCACCTGCTGGGCGGACCCGAGGACGTACGGGCCGTGGTCGGCGAGTGCGCCCGGGTGCTGCGCCCTGGCGGTGTCTATGTCACCACCGTCGACAAGGCCGCCTCCCACAACGTGGGCAGCGACATCGACGCCGTGCTCGCGCCGCGCCCCCGGGCGCCGGCCATGGATCCCGCGGCGGCCGTCGAGGAGTACGCCGCCGAGCACGGGCTGGACGTCGCCGGGCACGCCCGTTTCCCCGGCCGGGGACAGGGCCGCAGCCCTCGCCGTACCGTCGCCGACCTGCGCCGCGGCTGGTTCGTGACCCTCCCGCCCGGCGATCCCCTCGCCGACGACTACGCGGTACGGCTGGCGTCCCTCCCCGACCAGGACCGCCCGCGCCCGGACCCGGAGTTCAGCCTCCGGGCCTTCCGCAAGTCCGCCTGAGCCGCCGAGGCCATGACCGGACGGGCGCCACCAGGGGCACCGGCCACCCCGGGGGCACGGGCCGAAGCGACCGAAACGACCGAAGTGGCCGAAGCGACCGAAGTGGCCGAAAGGCGCGGCGACGCGGCCGAAACGTGCGGCAACGCGGTCGGGAAGCGTGGCGACTGAGCTGCGGAACCCGTCCGTCCTCTCTGGAGGTTCGTCACGTGCAGCACCCGCACAGGCACCACAGACGCCGAGCCCCGCGCTCGCTGGTGACCGTGGCCCTCGTCGCCGCCGGACTCACCACCCTCTCCGGCCCGCCCGCCGAGGCCGCCACCGCCCGCCAGGTCGAGAACCTCGACCGGGGCCTGGTCAGCGTCCACACCGACGGCGGCAACCTGGTCGGCTGGCGCTGGCTGGGCACCGACCCGGACGACGTGTCGTTCAACGTCTACCGGGCCGGTACGAAGGTCAACTCCACCCCGGTCACCGGCTCGACGAACTACTTCCACTCCGGCGCCCCGGCCCAGGCCGACTACACGGTCCGCGCGATCGTCGACGGCGTGGAGCAGGGCGACTCGCCGCACGCGCTCCAACTCCGCACCGGCTACACGGACGTGCCGATCAGCCCGCCCGCCGGCGGGACCACCCCCGACGGCGTCGCCTACACCTACGAGGCCAACGACGCCTCCGTGGGCGACCTCGACGGCGACGGCACCCTGGAGTTCGTCCTGAAGTGGCAGCCGACGAACGCCAAGGACAACTCCCAGTCGGGCTACACCGGCAACACGGTCGTCGACGGCATCAAGCTGGACGGCACCCGGCTGTGGCGGATCGACCTGGGCCGCAACATCCGTTCGGGCGCGCACTACACGCAGTTCCAGGTGTACGACTACGACGGCGACGGCCGGGCCGAGGTCGCGATGAAGACCGCCGACGGCACCCGGGACGGTACCGGCGCGGTCGTCGGGAGCGCCACCGCCGACCACCGCGACTCCGGCGGCTACGTCCTGTCCGGTCCCGAGTACCTGACCATGTTCGACGGCCGGACCGGCAGGGCGATGCAGTCCGTCGACTACGTCCCGGCCCGCGGCACGGTCTCGTCGTGGGGCGACTCCTACGGCAACCGCGTGGACCGCTTCCTCGCCGGGACGGCGTATCTGGACGGCGCCCGCCCCTCCCTGGTCATGGCGCGCGGCTACTACACCCGTACGGTGATCGCGGCCTGGGACTGGCGGAACGGCTCCTTCACCCGCCGCTGGACCTTCGACACCAACTCCTCCACCAACTCCGGCCGGGGCTACGACGGGCAGGGCTCGCACAGTCTCTCCGTCGGGGACGTCGACAACGACGGCAGGGACGAGATCGTCTACGGCGCGATGGCCGTGGACGACAACGGGGCCGGCCTGTGGACCACGAGGACCGGCCACGGCGACGCCCAGCACCTGGGCGACCTCGACGCCTCCACCCCGGGCCTGGAGTACTTCAAGGTCTCCGAGTCCGCCTCGCAGCCCTCCGAGCTGTACATCGACCCCGCGAACGGCAGGGTCCGCTGGCAGCTCGCCGCCTGCTGCGACAACGGCCGGGGTGTGGCCGGCGACATCCACGCGGGCAGCGCCGGGCCCGAGATGTGGTCCGCCTCCGACTCCTCGGTCCGGGACCGGGCCGGGGCCGCGAAGGGCCGTGAGCCCTCCTCCGTCAACTTCCTGTCCTGGTGGGACGGGGACCCGGTCCGTGAACTCCTCGACGGCACCCGTATCGACAAGTACGGCACCTCCGGCGACACCCGTCTGCTGACCGGCTCCGGGGTCTCCTCCAACAACGGCACCAAGGCCACGCCCGCGCTTTCCGGCGACATTCTCGGCGACTGGCGCGAGGAGGTCGTCTGGCGCACGAGCGACAGCACCGCCCTGCGGATCTACTCGACCCCCGTCGAGACGAGCAGGAGGATCACGACCCTGCTGCACGACCCGATGTACCGCACCGGCCTGGCCTGGCAGAACACCGCGTACAACCAGCCACCGCACACCGGCTTCTTCATCGGTGACGGCATGCCGACGCCGCCCCGGCCGACGGTCTACGCCCCGTAGCCGGCCGGTCCGGGGGCCGGCCCGCCCCCGGACCCCGGCACGCCGTGCCGCTCAGCCGAGCGTCAGCGTCGCCTGGACGGGCAGATGGTCGCTGGGGTACTGGCCGTTCGAGGCGAAGGTGTTGATGGCCGCGCGGTGGGCCGTGACGCCCGGGGTGGTCAGGATCCAGTCGATACGGTCGCCGCCCGGGGTCAGCGGGCGGTAGCCGTGGAACGTTGCGTACAGGTCGGTGCGTTCGGCCGCCGTGTCCCAGGTGTCCACGAGCCCGGCGCCCAGCATCGTGTCGTAGACGGGATTGCGGTGGGCCGCCACGTTGAAGTCGCCGGTGACGACGAGGGGGAGCGACCGGTCGAACCCGGCGATGCGCCGGACGATCAGGGCGGCGGCACGGTCGCGGGCGTACTGGCTGAGGTTGTCGAGATGGGTGTTGAGGACGTAGAACTCCCGGTCGCCGTCCAGGAGATCGCGGAACCTGACCCAGGTGACCATCCGGATGGAGCCGCCGCCCCAGGTGTTCGAGCCGGGCACCTCCGGGGTGTCGGAGAGCCAGAAGTGCCGGTACTCCACCGGGGCGAGCCGGCGGGTGTCGTAGAAGACCGCCATGAACTCGTCGCGGTTGCCGCCCGCCCGGCCGGTGCCGATCCAGCGGTGGTTCCCGCCGAGGTCGGTCTCGATGTCGAGCAGTTGCCGGTGGAGGCCCTCCTGGGTGCCGATGACATGGGGCGCCTCCTGTCGCAGCAGGGCTCGCGTCACGGGTCTGCGGACGGCCCAGCTGTGGGGCAGGACGGTGTTCGCGTACCGCAGGTTGAAGGACATGGTGGAGAGCGGGGGCACGGGGGCCTCCTCTTCCGCCGCCGCGGCGGCCGGTGCGCTGGTCAGTCCGGTGGTGCGGGACAACGGCAACAGTACCGCCGCGGCCAGGGCGGTCTTGAGGCCCGTTCGGCGCGTGACGCGGCTGTGGTTCGGCACAGGGGCTCCTTCTGCGAAGGTCTCCGGGCGAGCCGTGCGTACACACTCAGAGATGCCCCTCCATGTTCGTCATGAACATGCAGAGAGAATGGGGTGTGGGGCCGACAGGACGGGGTCACAGGGTGCGAAGAGGGCGCGCGCCCGACCCAGGCGCGCGCCCTCTTCCTCTCGTCCTGCCCGGGTGTCAGGTCACCGTGCAGGACTGGTCACCGAGCTTGAACGCGGTCGGTCTGCCGTTCGTCCCCGACCAGCTCCCGGTGAAGCCGAAGCTCACCGACGCACCGGCCGCCACATTGCCGTTCCAGGCGATGTTCTTCGCCGTGACCGCCGACCCCGACTGGGTGTGGGAGGCGTTCCAGATCTGGGAGACGCTCTGGCCGTTGGGGAAGGTCCAGCCGAGGGACCAGCCGGTCCACGCGCTCGTGCCCGTGTTGGCGAGCCGTACGTCCGCCTGGAAACCGCCCGACCACTCGCCCGTGATCCTGTACGTCACCGCGCAGGCCCCCGACGGCCCGGGACCGGGGTCCGGATCCGTGCCCCCGCCCCCGCCCCCGCCGCCGGTGTCGGAGGAGTCGCCGTAGATGATCCCGCGCCCGTTCGTGGAGACGTAGACCCGCCCGTACACCCGCGGGTCCCCGGTGATCGCCGCTCCCGTCCAGCCCCACCGGTGGGCGTCGTCGTTGATCCGGGTCCAGGTCGCGCCCTTGTCCGTCGAGCGGAAGATGCCACGCACCCCGCCGATCTTCGCGCTGGTGTAGAGCGTCTGGTACGAGGCCCCCGGCGCCGCCTTGCCGAAGCCGATCGTGTCGGCCTGCTCGGCGCCGGAGAGCTTGGTGAACGTGGCTCCCGCGTCCGTGGAGTGCCACAGACCGTACGCGCCGTCCGACGCCCCGCCCGCCAGCCACACGTCGCCCTTGACCCCGGGCAGCGCCTTGAAGCGCACGCTGTCGCCGCTCGGCAGGCCGGTCGCGTTCGACGCGGTGAAGGTGGCCCCGCCGTCCGAACTGACGTAGAACTTGCCGGACTTGAAGCCGTAGAAGGTCTTCGGGTCCACCCGGTCGGACTCCACGATCGCGTCGGCCGGGATACCGCTCGACGCCGACCACGAGGTGCCGAAGCCCGTCGTGTACCGCACGCCCGTGCCCGCCGGGCTCCATACGAACCGGCTGCCGTCCGAGGCCGCCGCGACCGTACCGCCGCCGCTCACGCCCGACGGGTCGGTCCCGGCGAACCAGTTGGCCCCGTTGTCCGTGGAGAAGGCGATGTGCGGCCCCGAGTCCAGGTTGCCGACCCGCACGACCGTGTTCGGGCTGGTCTCGGCGAAGTCCAGACTGGTCGTCGTCGTGAAGTTCGGCTGGGTGAACATCATCGACGGGACCTTCGTCAGATCCGTGTGCCGGAAGCCGCCGACGTCACCGAGCGCGCTGAGCAGCGGGGCTCCGGACGGGGGCGAGGCCAGGTCGTTGACCGCCGTCTCCTCCAGCCCCCGCACCATCGGCTTGACGGTGAACTGGCCGCCGCTGTCCCAGTTCCCCAGGTTCTCCGTACCGTAGATCGTGGCGCCCGTCCCGTACATCATCCGGTTCGAGTCGAACGGGTCGATCTCCAACGCCTCGGTCATCCAGCCGAGTTTGGGCGTCTGCTCCGGCGGCGAGGGGTTGGCGCCCCAGGTCAGCCACGGGGAGGACGAGACATCCATGGTGAAGCGGTTCGAGCGGTTCGGATAGGAGGTGTAGTCCCACGCCCGCGTCCAGGTCGCGCCGCTGTCCGTCGAGCGGAAGATCTGGGTGTCCGGCCACCAGGAGCTGTAGGCCGTCGCCATCACCGTCCCCGGACGCTGCCGGTCGACGCTCAGCCCGCTGAAGCCGTAGTGGGTGTCGGCCTCGGCCACCGGGCTGATGTTCGTCCAGGTGCCCGTCGCGGTGGCGTACCGCCACAGCTGGCCCTTGCCCCCGTCGTAGGGCCCGCCCTTGTCGCTGTACGACAGGTACAGATAGCCCTTCGTCGCGTCCAGGACGCCTTTGTGGGCCAGGAAACCGGTCGGCTGGCCGGCCACCCGCGACCAGGTCGCGCCCGCGTCGGTGGACCGGTACACCGCGTTGTCCTTGTCGGCGACCCCGACGTACACGGTCTTCGTCGCGTTGCCGGACGTGCCCGTGGTCTCGTCGAAGGTGACCCAGACGATGCCCTGGTTGTCGCTGTTGTACCCGCTGGTGTCGGAGGGATCGGCCACGTAGTTGCCGACGTTGGGGAAGTTCGTCACCTGCGACCAGGTCGCCCCGGAGTCCGTCGAGCGCCACAGCCCCTTGCCGCTGGGCGCCCCCAGATACAGCACGCTGTTCTTGTTCGGGTCGACGGCCAGCCGCTCGCCCATGCCCCGGCCCGGCATGTTCCCGCCCAGCTTGAACGGCAGGGCGGCCTTCTGCCAGCTCGCGCCCCGGTCCGACGACCGCAGGACCGCCCCGTTGCCCGGGTCCCAGCTGTTGGTGTACGTACCGGCCGCCACGTACACCTTGTTCGGGTCGACGGAGTCGGAGGCGAGGCTCACGATCCCCGTGTGCCCCCAGTCGTCCCAGCCGACGGAGTCCAGCAGCGGGGTCCAGGTCTTCGACGACTCCACCCAGCGGTAGGCCCCGCCGATGTCGGTGCGGGCGTACGCGAGGTTCTTCTCCTTGCGGTTGAAGACGATGCCCGGCACGAAGCCGCCGCCGTCGATCCGGGCGTTCTTCCAGGTGTAGGTGTCGGCGGCGACGGCCACCGGCTTCTCGGCCTTGCTCGCGGCCAGCACGGGTGGGGATCCGGCGAGGAGGCCGGCCGCGAGGGCCAGGACGGTGGTGAGGACGCGGGTTCTTCGCAAGGTGGGGATCCTCTCCTGACGAGTGGGGGAGATTCTCAGAAAAGGGGACAGCGACCCCGCGCCCCCGATGGGGGCGCGGGGCGACTGCGCGACCGGTCACGGACGGCCGCGTCCGACGGCCGGCCCGGAGCTACTCCAGCAACTCCGCGTACGCACCCATGGCCAGGGCGATGTCCGCCTGGGCCCAGAACCGGTGGTACGTGAACGAGGGCGCGGCGCCACCGGCCAGGTACGCCTGGATCTTCGACCAGGCCGGGTCGTCCTCGTAGAACGAGCGGATCGACTCGAACGTCGACGACGAGTTGATCGCGTCGCCGTTCGGCATCGTGCCCGTCCACCCGCTCGGGACGTACACCCGGTCGTCGAACCGGTTGTAGTCCGTACGGGTCTCCGGGACGGCCACGCCGAGCGCGTCCTGGTGGTGCTGCCACAGGCCGTCGAGCAGCGCCTTGGCGACCCGGGCCGCGTCGGCGTCACCGGAGCGGTCGGCGTAGTACGTCAGCGTCTTGGCGTACGAGCCCGCCACGCCGACGTCGTCGGTGTAGTCGGCGACGGTGACGTGCAGCCCGCTGTTGGAGCCGGGGCTGGACGGGTTCCAGGTGTTCGGGGCGCCGGACCACTGGAGCGTGGAGGGGATCCGGTACGTCCCGTCGGGGTTGATCGTGGTCTTGGACAGCGCCCAGTCGACCCACTTGTCGAGGACCGTCTTCGCGGCGGCGTTGCCGGTCTGCTGGTAGTACTCGGCGACCCGCTCCATGGACCACGTCTGGAAGCCGAACCACTGGTTGGACGGCGGGTCGTGGTACACGGGCTTCTCGTCGTAGTACATGCCGTAGAAGGTCGGCGTCCCGGCCGGGGGAGTGGCGTACCGCCCCGCCCAGCTGTTGGTGGCGCCGCCCGCGATGGCGCCCTCGTTCGACTGGAGCCAGCGGTAGAACTCGACCTGGCGGTCGAGGGACTTGGCCCAGTCCGCCTGCCCGGTCGCCGACTTCGGCTTCAGCGGGGCGTAGTTGGCCAGCGCGTACGCGGCCATCGGGTTCTGGTAGCCGCCGTGCGCGTGGCTGGAGCCGATGCGCCAGGCCCAGCCGGCGTTGGTGTCGGTGGCACCGCCCCACGCGTAGTACCAGGAGAGCAGGTAGAAGGAGGCGTCCTTGCCGGTGCCCGCGGGGCAGGTGGTCGGCCCCACGCAGTTCCCGACCTTCTTGAAGTACTTGTCGTACATCGCGTAGCGCAGGTAGTCGCCCATCTTCGCGGCCTTGCCGACGGTCGCGGAGACGTCACCGCCCTTGCCCTGCTGCTTGGCCCAGACGTCCGCCCAGTACGCGGCCTGCACGGCGCGCGCGTCGGCGTCCGGGGCGTTGGTGAACTTCCACTGCTTGGCGTAGGAGGCGTCACGGGTGAACAGGTCCAGGTACCCGTTCCTGCCGCCGTACTTGAACTGGTCGCAGGTGGGCTGCGGGACGGTCTCCCACACCGACTCCTGCGGGCCGCGCTGGAAGGTGTTGATGTACGAGGGGCCGGTGTCCGACGGACCCGCCTCGCACTTGCCCGGCGAGTTGCCGTAGCCGTAGACGTTGTCCACGTCCTGCAGCCAGTGCATGCCGTAGACGTCGTCCGTGTTGTAAGCGCTCTTCAGCTCACCGGCGATGGGGTCCGAGCCGACCGAGACCGACGTGTTGAGCTGCGCCGGGTACTCATTGGGGGTGTCGTGCTCGGGGGCGTACGTCGCCGGCTTGTTCGCCGTGTAGAAGGAGTTGGTCGGCTGGTCGGCCTTGGTGGGGATCATGTACTTCTCCATGATCTCCCAGGCGCCGTTGAACTTGGACCAGTCGCCCGTCACCTTGCCGTACATGGCCTGCAGCCACAGGAGGTAGCTGTACGCCTCCGAGGTGGTCTCATGGCCGTGGTCCGGCGCCTCGACGATCAGCGTCTCCACCGAGTGGTACGGGATGCCCTCGGGGGAGAAGTAGCCGTTCGCCGGGTTGGTGATCTTCCCGTACAGCTCCAGGAAACGGGCGTCGTACACCTTCGACGCGGCCAGCTGCGTCACCGTCACCGCAGCCTTGGCGTGGCCGGTGGCCGTCGACTCGAAGACCGCCGAGCCCGTGCCCGAGGAGTCGGCCGTGACGGTCACCTTCTGGGCCGTGTTCCAGTTCGACGGCGTGAACGTCAGCGACGCGCCGCCCGTGACCGACAGGCCCGAGTTGCCGGAGGCCCGCGCGGTCGTCACCGTCACATTGCCCGAGGGCTGGGTCGAGAGCTTCACGTCGTACGTGCCCGTCTTGCCCTGCTGCACGCCCAGTTGCGTCGGTGAGACCACCACCGCGGGGCCCGAGGCGACCGTGATGCCGACCGGCGCGGAGTCCGCCGACGCGCCCAGGCTGTCGTACGCCTTGGCGACCAGCGAGTGGCTGCCCACGGACAGACCGGTGGCCGAGAAGGTGTACGGCGAGGTCGTGTCCGTGCCCAGCAGTTTGGTGTCGTCGTAGAACTCCACCTTGCTGATGGTCGCGTTGTCCGCGGCCGCCGCGGTGGCCGCCATCGGCACCGGGTCACCCTGCGAGTACGTGGCACCCGCCGTCGGGCTGGTCAGCACGGTGATCGGCGGCTGATGGGCACCGACACACGCGGTGCCGTTGACCGCGAAGCTGGTCGGCGCCGCGTTCGCGCCGCTGTAGGTGAACTGGGCGCCGGTGCTCACGGCGGCCCCGACGGCGATCGTGCCGTTCCAGGACGCGTTCTTCGCCGTCACCGACTTGCCGGACTGCGTCCAGGTGCCGCTCCAGCCGTTGCTGAGCGTCTGGTTGCCGGCGTAGGCGTAGGTCAGGGTCCAGCCGTTGATGGCTTCCGTACCCCGGTTGGTGATCGTCAGCTCGGCGGTGAAACCCGAGCCCCAGTCGTTGGTCTTGTAGTCGACGTTGCAGGCGACCGCGGCCGCGCTGGCGGACGTCGAGCCGGTGCCGAGCATCGTCAGGGGGAGGGCGAAGGCCGCGACCACGGCCGTCCACAGACGCCGCGAGGCACGGCGTCTCCGTCTGGGGTGCATGCTCTGGTTCCTTCCGTGCGGCTCTGGCGAAGGTGGGGGCGGAGCGGCAACAACAAGCCTTGAACCAGTGGGAGCGCTCCCATATTGAGGACGAGGGTGCAAGGGGTCAAGGTGTTTGAAGAGTCGAAAAGATTCGATCAGGGGAGAAAAGATTCATCGGGCGCAATAACGCAAGACCTCTGTCTTTTACCGTGACTTGGCGCTACCTTCACCAGCACCAGTGGGAGCGGTTCCACCAGTCGACGCGTTGGTCCCGGACGCGTCCGAGCTGCGAGGGACGCTCGAAGAACACCCCCCGTGTTCAGGTCTTTTACTCGCCTCGGCGACAGCGCGACGACTCCTCCTCGTACACCCCACTACGGAAGAGGAAACCCGCACTCATGAGCCGTACCAGAACAGCACTTCTGGCTGCGTTGGCGCTGGTCGCCGGCGCGGCCGGGACCTCCATGGCCGCCGTGCCGGACGACACCGGTGTGCAGGCGGTCCCCTGCACGGTCGACTACAAGGTCCAGAACCAGTGGTCGACCGGCTTCACCGCCGCCGTCACCATCACCAACAACGGTGCTGCCAAGTCCTCGTGGGCCGCGAAGTGGTCGTACGCCGGGAACCAGCAGGTCACCAACGGCTGGAACTCCCGGATCACCCAGAGCGGTTCCTCGGTGACCGCCGCCAACGAGACGTACAACGGCACGCTGGCCACCGGCGGTTCGGTCAGCTTCGGCTTCCAGGCCTCCTACAGCGGGAGCAACGCCCTGCCGGCGACCTTCACGCTCGACGGCGTGACCTGCAACGTCGACGACGGCGGTGGCGGCCCCGGTGAACCGGGCCCCGGCACGCCGGGCAGCAGGGTGGACAACCCGTACGCCGGCGCCAAGGTGTACGTGAACCCGGAGTGGTCCGCGAACGCCGCCGCCGAGCCGGGCGGCAGTCGGATCTCCAACCAGCCGACGGGGGTCTGGCTGGACCGCACCGCCGCCATCGCGGGAGCGGGCGGCAAGATGGGCCTGCGCGCCCACCTCGACGAGGCGCTGAAGCAGAAGGGCTCCGGCGAACTCGTCGTCCAGCTGGTGATCTACAACCTGCCCGGCCGTGACTGCTCGGCCCTCGCCTCCAACGGCGAGCTGGGCCCGACGGAGATCGACAAGTACAAGACGCAGTACATCGACCCGATCAAGGCGATCCTCGCCGACTCCAAGTACGCCGGCCTGCGGATCGTCACCACGATCGAGATCGACTCGCTGCCCAACCTCGTCACCAACGTCGGCAGCCGCCCGACGGCCGTGCCCGCGTGCGACGTGATGAAGGCCAACGGCAACTACGTCAAGGGTGTCGGGTACGCGCTCAACAAGCTGGGCGACGTCCCCAACGTCTACAACTACGTCGACGCCGGCCACCACGGCTGGCTCGGCTGGGACGACAACTTCGCCCCCTCCGCCGCCATCATGAAGGAGGCCGCGACCGCCGAGGGCGCCACGGTCAACGACGTCCACGGCTTCATCACCAACACGGCCAACTACAGCGCCCTGAAGGAGAACAACTTCACCATCAACGACACCGCGGGCGGCAAGTCGGTCCGTGAGTCGAAGTGGGTCGACTGGAACCGCTACGTCGACGAGCTGTCCTTCGCCCAGGCCTTCCGCGCCCAGGCGGTCTCGGCGGGCTTCAACTCCACCATCGGCATGCTGATCGACACCTCCCGCAACGGCTGGGGCGGCGCCGCCCGGCCCACCGGACCGGGGGCGACGACCACCGTCGACACGTACGTGGACGGCGGGCGCTACGACCGCCGCTTCAACACCGGCAACTGGTGCAACCAGGCCGGAGCCGGTCTCGGCGAACGGCCGAAGGCCGCCCCGGCGACCGGGATCGACGCCTACGTGTGGATGAAGCCGCCGGGTGAGTCCGACGGGTCCAGCTCCCTCATCCCGAACGACGAGGGCAAGGGCTTCGACCGCATGTGCGACCCGACGTACACGGGCAACCCGCGCAACAACAACAACATGTCCGGTGCCCTGGGGAACGCCCCGATCTCCGGGAAGTGGTTCTCCGCCCAGTTCCAGCAGCTGATGCAGAACGCGTACCCCGCGCTCTGAGTCCGCTCCGCTGAGCCGGTCCGCCAGGGGCAGTCACACTTCCCCCACCCCCTGGCGGACCGGTGGCATGCCCGTGTGAGCCACATCACGATGAGAGAGAGGGGTGGGAGCGATGACTTCCGGGCGGCGCGGCGGTCTTCATCGCCGTAAGCCCGTGAGAGTGACAGGAAAAGAGAACCCCATGCGCATCGTGATCTGCGAATTCATGAGCCTCGACGGTGTCGTGCAGGCGCCCGGCGGTCCCGAGGAGGACACCGACGGCGGGTTCGCCCACGGTGGCTGGACGCACCCGTTCTTCGACCCGGAGGTCGTGGGCGGTGCCTGGGACGCCGCGCTGGGCCGGGCCGACGCGCTCCTCTTCGGCCGCCGCACCTGGCGGGCGATGGCCGGGGCGTGGCCGGACCGGGCGGGCGACCCCTTCGCCGACCGGATGAACTCCGCGCGCAAGTACGTCGTGTCCTCCACGCTCGCCGACTCCGAGCTGACCTGGGAGAACACCACGCTGATCCCGGGCGGGGAGGCCGTGGCGGACATCCGCAGGCTCCGGGAGGCCGACGGCGGCGACCTGCTCGTCCTGGGCAGCCCGACCCTCGCCCGCACCCTCCTCGCGGAGGGCCTCGCCGACGAACTGGTCCTGATCGTCATGCCGGTCGTCCTCGGCGGCGGGAAGACGATCTTCCCCGGTGACGGGGCCAAGCGCACCCTGGAGCTGGTCTCCACGACCACCAACGGCGCGGGGGCGAACGTGTGCGTCTACCGGGTGGGGGACAAGGACTGAACCGGCGTTCCGCCGGCCGGGTCCGGGCCCGAATCGACGCCGTATCGGCACAGCGGTTTTGCCGGTACGGCAACGGAAGTGGCCGTTCTCCGGTGCGTCGGAGCAAGCTGGCGGCACCCGGAAGAGAGGCGCACCGCCATGGGACAGCACCACCACGGCCACGACCACCACGGCCATGACCACCACCACGGCCACAGCGGTCACCACGGCCGCACCGACGTCGACTGGAGTGACCTGGCCGAGCACCTGGAGGAGCAGGCCGAGCTGTTCGCGCCGCTGAACCGGCAGGCCGCCGCCTGGGTCGCCACCCTGCAGCCCGACCCGGGGCTGGTCGTCGACGTCGGCAGCGGACCGGGGGTCGTGAGCTGTCTGCTGGCCGACGTGTTCCCCGGTGCCCGGGTCGTCGCCCTGGACGGCTCCGGACCGCTGCTGGAGCGGGCCCGCGCCCGTGCCGAACGGCTCGGCATCGCGGACCGGTTCGGCACCCTGGAGGCCGAACTGCCGGACGGGCTGGGCGACCTGGAGTACCCCGCCGACCTGCTGTGGGCGAGCCGCAGTCTGCACCACCTCGGCGACCAGCGCGCCGGCCTCGCCGCCTTCGCCGAACGCCTGGCCCCCGGCGGCACCTTGGCCGTCGTCGAGGGCGGTCTGCCCAGCCGGTTCCTGCCGCGTGACATCGGCATCGGCCGCCCCGGACTGCAGTCCCGGCTCGACGCGGCGGAGGACCTGTGGTTCGGCGAGATGCGGGCCTCGCTGCCCGGCAGTGTCGCGGAGCCCGAGGACTGGCCGGGGCTGCTGACCGCGGTCGGCCTGCGCGAGGCGACGTCCCGCACCTTCCTGCTGGACCTCCCGGCTCCCGTCCCGGAGGCCGCCCGGGCCTACGCCGTGGCCTCGTTCCAGCGCGGCCGGGGGAACCTCGCGGATCTCCTCGACCCGGCCGACCTCGCGACCGTCGACCGGCTCCTGGACCCCGACGACAAGGCGAGCCTGCACCACCGCACGGACCTGTTCGTCCTCGCCGCGCAGACGGTGCACGTGGCGCGCCGCTGACGGATGCCCCCGGCCGCGCGCCGACGACGGCCGGGCTTGACTTCGAGAGCGCTTCAAGTGGTGGACTCCGTCCGTCGGCCCCACTCCGGTCGGCCGACAGGAGAAAGAGGGGGAAGACCATGTCCGAAGCACCGGTCGCGCTCATCACCGGCGGCGGCAGCGGTATCGGCGCCGCGGTCGCCCGGCAGCTGCTCGACCTCGGCCACCGGGTGACCGTCACCGGGCGCGGGGCGGAGCGGCTGTGCGCGTTCGCCGCCGAACTCGGCGATCCGGAAGGGCTGTTGACCGTCCCGGGCAACGCGGCCGAGTACGCGGACGTCCAGGCCGCGGTGGACGCCACGCTGAAGGAGTTCGGACGGATCGACACCGTCCTCGCCAACGCGGGGTTCGGCACCCACGACACCGTCGCCGAGGGAGACCCCGCGGGGTGGACCGAGATGGTGCTGACCAATGTGCTGGGTCCGGCCCTGCTCGTGCGGGCCTCCATCGACGCCCTCAAGGAGTCACGGGGGCGGATCATGCTGGTCGGCAGCGTCGCCGGCTTCATCCACGGCCCCGGCAACATCTACGGGGCGACCAAGTGGGCGGTGACCGGGCTCGCCGAGAACACCAGACGGCAGGTCACCGAGTGGGGGATCGGCGTGACCCTGATCGCGCCCGGCCGGGTGGAGACCCCGTTCTGGGACGCCTACGGCAGTCTCCCGCCGGGCCATCTGCTCACCGCCGACCAGATCGCCGACTCCGTGGTCTGGGCGATCCGCCAGCCGGCCGGCGTCGACGTCAACACGGTGGTCGTACGCCCGATCGGCCAGCCGGTCTGAGGATCGGGCCCGCACGCGGGACCGCCCGCCGGACGTCGTCCGGCGGGCGGTCGGCCGTCTTCGCGCTCCCGGCGGGCCGACGCCGGGAGCGGGCCGGTCCCCGGCCCGGTGTCAGGCCTGGTCGAACGTCGCCGGGTCCGGCCCGATGCGCCGGTCCTCGTTCAGCGCGCTGATCGCGGCGATGTCCTCCGTGTCCAGGGAGAAGTCGAAGACCTCGATGTTCTCCTTGATACGGGACGGGGTCACCGACTTGGGGATGACCACGTTGCCCAGCTGGAGGTGCCAGCGCAGGACCACCTGGGCGGGGATGCGGCCGTGCTTCTGTGCGATCGCGATGATCGCCGGGACCTCCAGGAGCCCCTTGCCCTGGCCGAGCGGCGACCACGCCTCGGTGGCGATGCCCTGCTCCGCGTGGTACTCGCGGGACGCGCGCTGCTGCAGGTGCGGGTGCAGCTCGATCTGGTTGACCGCCGGGATGACGCTCGTGGCCTCGATCAGCGTCTGAAGGTGCTCCGGAAGGAAGTTGGAGACACCGATGGCCTTGGCGCGGCCGTCCGCGTAGAGCTTCTCGAACGCCTTGAAGGTGTCGACGAACGTGCCCCGGGCCGGCATCGGCCAGTGGATCAGGTACAGATCCACGTACTCCAGGCCCAGCTTGGCCAGGGAGGTGTCGAAGGCGCGGAGGGTGGAGTCGTAGCCCTGGTCGCTGTTCCAGAGCTTGGTGGTGACGAAGAGATCCTCGCGGGGCACGCCGGCGGCGGCGATGGCCTTGCCGGTGCCCTTCTCGTTGCCGTAGATGGCGGCGGTGTCGATGCTGCGGTAGCCGGCCTCCAGCGCGGTGGTGACCGCCTGCTCGGCCTCGTCGTCCGGCACCTGCCACACGCCGAAGCCCAGCTGGGGCATCTCGACGCCGTTGTTCAGGATGATCGGGGGGACCTTGCTGCTCACGAGCTCTCGATCCTTAAGTCGTCGGGTGGTGCTTCCCATCGTCAACGATCACGGAGCGCGATGCATTCCTGAGCGGACCGCTCGCGCTCCGAATCGCAGATTGGCCGGAAACGGATCCGGTGGTTCAAGAGTATCGGTCTGGACCATTGACCGAACACGGTCATGCGTGGACCCTGTCTCTGCCGTAACGCATGTCACTGAATGATGGTCGCATACGTGAATGGAGGGCCCATGACCCCCACGCGAAGGAACGTCCTCGGGGCCGCGCTCGGCGGTGCCGCCGCGGCCACCGCCGGGCTGCCCGCCCCCGCCGCGCACGCCGCCTCCTGGCGGTTGAGGTGGTCCCCCTCGGCGAGCGGGGACGGGCTGCGCGCCTTCGAGACCCTGGAGGACGACCGCGCCGGCTCGCATCCCGCCGCCTCGCCGCACATCCGCGCCGTCGGCGACACCTGGCGCTTCGACATGCACACCGTCGACCGGGACACCGCCACCGACCGGCAGCGTCACGAGGTCACCGGCCTGCGCACGGGCGACGGCTTCCTGCGCTGGACCGAGGGCCAGACCTGGCGCGTCACCTACGGGATGTACATCCCGGCCTCGCTGCGGGCGACCACCAGCTTCACGCACCTCATGCAGATGAAGCAGCCCGGCGCCGGTACCTCGCCCCTGGTGGTGCAGTCCCTGCGCCGGGTCGAAGGGGAGCAGACCATCGAGCTGAAGCTGCCGATCGACAACCTCCTCGTCGGCCGCACCGCCCTGGCGCCCCTGCACGATTCCTGGGTCGACGTCGACTTCCAGGTCAAGGTCGGCAACGGCGCGGCCGGTTCGGTGCGCTGGATCCTCCGCAAGGGCCCGGCCACCCTGATCGACGTCTCCCGCTCCGGCGTGGACACCTTCCTCGCCGACCGCCTGCGCCCCAAGTGGGGCATCTACCGTTCCCTCGGCGACACCTCGGACTCGCTGCGGAACTGCCACCTGCTGCTGCGGAACATGAAGGGCTATCAACTGGTCTGAACGGCGGCTCAGGCCCGGTACAGGGCCTCCACCTCTTTCGCGTACGCCTTCTCGATCGCCTTGCGCTTCAGCTTCAGCGACGGCGTCAGCAGCCCGTGTTCCTCGGTGAACTGGTGCGCGAGGATGCGGAAGGTGCGGATCGACTCGGCCTGCGAGACCAGGGTGTTGGCGGCGACCACCGCCCGTCGCACCTCGGTCTCCAGCTCCGGGTCGCGCACCAGCTCGGCCGCGGGCGGCGTCGGCTTGCCGCGCATCTGCAGCCAGTGCGCGACCGCCTCCCCGTCCAGGGTGACCAGGGCCGCGATGTACGGACGGTCGTTGCCGACGACGAGGCACTGGGCGACCAGCGGATGGTCGCGCACCCGCTCCTCCAGGATCGCCGGCGAGACGCTCTTGCCGCCCGAGGTCACCAGGATCTCCTTCTTGCGCCCGGTGATGGTGAGATAGCCGTCCTCGTCCAGCGAGCCCAGGTCGCCGGTGGCGAGCCAGCCGTCGTGCAGGGTCTCGTCGGTGGCCTTCGGGTTGTTCAGGTAGCCCTGGAAGACATTGGGGCCGCGCAGCCAGATCTCGCCGTCGTCCGCGATGTGCACGCTCACGCCCGGGATGGGCCGGCCGACCGTGCCGTACCGGGTGCGCTCCGGGGGATTGGCGGTCGCGGCCGCCGTGCACTCCGTCAGGCCGTACCCCTCGAAGATGTGGACGCCGGCCCCCGCGAAGAACAGTCCGAGCCGGCGGTCCATCGCCGAGCCGCCGGACATCGCGTACTTGATCCGGCCGCCCATCGCCTCCCGGATCTTGGCGTAGACGACCTTGTCGAAGAACTGGTGCTGCATCCGCAGACCCGCCGACGGACCGGGGCCGATCCCCCAGGCCCTCGCCTCCATCGCGTCCGCGTACTTCACGGCGACCTCGACCGCCTTCTCGAACGGACCGGCCTTCCCCTCGCGTTCGGCCTTGCGCCGGCTCGCGTTGAAGACCTTCTCGAAGATGTACGGCACCGCGAGGAAGAAGGTGGGCTGGAAGGCGGCGAGGTCGGGCAGCAGGACCGCCGCGTTGAGCTGCGGCTGATGGCCGAACTTCACCTTCCCGCGGATGCCCGCGACCTGCACCATCCGCCCGAAGACATGCGCGAGCGGCAGGAACAGCAGCGTCGCCGCCGTGTCGCCCCTGCGGGAGGTGAACAGGGGAGCCCAGCGCTCGATGACCGTGTCCGCCTCCACCATGAAGTTGGCGTGCGAGATGACACAGCCCTTGGGGCGGCCCGTGGTGCCGGAGGTGTAGATGATCGTCGCGATCGACTCCGGGGTGACCGCGAGACGGTGCCGGTGCACCACCTCGTCGTCGAGGTGCGCGCCCGACTCGTACAGCTCCTGCACCGCGCCCACGTCCAGCTGCCAGAGCCGGCGCAGCTGGGGCAGCCGGTCGATGACCGTGGCGATGGTCATCGCGTGGTCCTCGTGTTCGACCATGGCCGCCGTGCACTGGGAGTCGTACAGCATCCAGAAGACCTGCTCGGCGGAGGAGGTCGGGTAGACCGGGACGACCTGGGCGCCGACGGTCCACAGCGCGTAGTCGAACAGGGTCCACTCGTAGCGGGTGCGGCACATGATGGCGACCCGGTCGCCGAACCGGATGCCCTGGGCCAGCAGCCCCTTCGCCAGTGCGAGGACCTCGTCGCGGAACTCGGCGGAGGTCATGTCGCGCCACTCGCCCCGCTCGTCCTTGCGGCCGAGCGCGATGTGGTCCGGGTCCTCCTGGGCGTGCTCGAAGACGACGTCGGCCAGGCCGCCCACCGGCGGCGCCGACGCCAACGGGGGGTTGGTGAACTCGCGCAAACCCGCTCCTCGTGGCGCTCCGAACAGCGCGTGAAAGCTACCTCACCGCGAGGGGGGACGGGAGGGTTGTGGAGGGGGCGCATAGGGACGCAAGGCACGGGTCGCCGCTGGTGAACGATGGCAGAAGAGGATGACTCCGGCATATTGCCCAGCCGTGCGGCGACTTCCGTGAGGCCAATCTCCACCGAACCCGCACGCGCCGATAACGGTACGTGTCCCTCCGAACACGTTCCGGCCACACCGAACACGAACACCCCTCATCTCCACCACCCGCCCGTGCGCCCGCCCCGCCGCACGAACGGGTGCCTCCGGCGGGGACACGGTCGGGGCGTCGGCGGGGCCCGGCCGGGGCGTCCTGCAGGGGTGCGGTCGGGGCCTCCGGCCAGACCGCCGCCGAACCTTCCGCAAGCTCGCCGGTCCTCCGCGAGGCGAGGCGTGCCGTCCTCCGGGGAGCCTGCCGAATCCGCCGGGCCTCGTCGCCCCGGGTCTGCGCCGGATCCCAGGTCGCGCTCGACCCGGATCTGCCACCGGGGCGTGCGGTCGGGTGTTCGCCGGGACGTGCGTCACGGTCCTTGCGCGGAGGCCGGATGCGAAGGCGGCCACCTCTGGCCGTACCCCGCCTGCCCTCACGGCCAGGGCTTCCGGCGCGGTGGTCGTGGCCTGCTGTGCGGGAGGCCGCCCCCACGACCGTGCGCCCGCCGAAACGCCCGGTTCCTTGCCCCGGCCCCTGTCCGGATCCTCGGCCCCTCCGGATCCTCGCCCGGCCCCGTCCGGATCCTTGCTCCGGCCTCTGTCCGGATCCCTGGTCCCTCCGGATCCTCGCCCGACTCCGTCCGATTCTTGGTCCGACCCCCGCCCGGTCCTCAGCCCGACCCCCGTCCGGTTCTTGGCCCGACTTCCGCCCGGTCCTCGGCCCGGCCCCCGCCGCCCCCCGGCCGGAGGCGGCCTCAGAGCCCCCGGGGTCCGCCGTGCAGGCGGTCTCCGCCTGTGAGGATCGCTGCCGCCAGGGCGTCCGCCGCGTTCGTTGCCGCGCCGGGGCGGCGGCCGTGGACCAGGACGAAGTCGACCTCGCCGAGTTCGGGCAGCCCGGCCCGTTCGGGGACCCGGGCCAGGCCGGGAGGGACCAGACGGCGGGAGTGCGCCATCACGCCGAGGCCCGCGCGGGCGGCGGCGATGAGCCCGTTGAGGCTTCCGCTGGTGCAGGCGATGCGCCAGGAACGGCCCTCGCGCTCCAGTGCCTCCAAGGCCAGGGCGCGCGTGATGCCCGGCGGCGGGTAGACGATCAGCGGGACCGGGCGGTCGGGGTCCACGCGCAGCCGCTCCGCGCCGATCCAGACGAGCCGGTCCGTCCACACCGGTTCGCCGCGCGGATCCTGCGGGCGCCGCTTCGCCAGCACCAGATCGAGCCGGCCGGCCGCGAGCCGCTCGTGCAGCGTGCCCGACAGTTCGACCGTCAGCTCCAGGTCCACCTCGGGGTGGTCGTGGCGGAACGCCTCCAGGATCTCCGGCAGCCGGGTGAGCACGAAGTCCTCGGACGCGCCGAACCGTAGCCGCCCGCGCAGCCGGGTCCCGGTGAAGAACGCCGTCGCCTGCTCGTGCACCTCCAGCAGCCGCCGGGCGAACCCGAGCATCGCCTCGCCGTCCTCCGTCAGCTCCACGGAGTGGGTGTCCCGCGAGAACAGCTGCCGCCCGGCCGCGTCCTCCAGACGGCGCACGTGCTGGCTGACCGTCGACTGGCGCAGCCCCAGCCGGCGGGCGGCCTGCGTGAAGCTCAGCGTCTGGGCCACGGCGAGGAAGGTGCGCAGATGGGAGGGGTCGTACACGATCGCCACCCTACCCGGTCATCGCGTAACGTGATGACAGTCAGAGCGGTATGACGGATTCCCGATCAAGGGACCGGAGAGGACGATGGAGAGGGGCCTTCCGGTCCCGGACCCACCCTCGTCGAATGCACGTGGAGCACCGTGAACCGCCTGAAGTGGCCGCGCCGGCTGCCGATCGATCCCTACGTCCTGCTGTTGCTCGCCACCGTGGGGCTCGCGGCCCTCCTCCCCGCGCGCGGAACGGCCGCCGAGGTGGCGTCGGGCGCGTCCACCGTCGCGATCGCCTTCCTCTTCTTCCTCTACGGCGCCCGGCTCTCCACCCGCGAGGCCGTGGACGGCCTCAAGCACTGGCGGCTGCACATCACCGTCCTGGCCTGCACGTTCGTCGTGTTCCCGCTGCTGGGCCTGGCGGCCCGCGGCCTGGAGCCGGTGTTCCTCGACCACTCCCTCTACACCGGGCTGCTCTTCCTCACCCTCGTCCCGTCCACCGTCCAGTCGTCGATCGCGTTCACCTCGATGGCCCGGGGCAACGTGCCCGCCGCGATCTGCGCGGGCTCCTTCTCCTCCCTCGCCGGCATCGTCCTGACCCCGCTGCTGGCGGCGGCCCTGCTCGGCGGCAGCGCCGGCGGGTTCTCCGCCGACTCGGTGCTGAAGATCGTGCTCCAGCTGCTGGTGCCGTTCGTCGCCGGACAGCTCGCCCGCCGCTGGATCGGCGGCTTCGTCACCCGGCACAAGCGGATCCTCGGCCTCGTCGACCGGGGCTCGATCCTCCTCGTCGTCTACGTCGCCTTCAGCGAGGGCATGGTCCGCGGGATCTGGAGCCAGGTCAGCCCGCTGCGGCTGGCCGGACTCCTCGGCGTCGAGGCCGTCCTGCTCGCGGTGATGCTGCTGCTCACCTGGTACGGCGGCAAGGCCCTGCGCTTCGGCCGGGCGGACCGGATCGCCCTGCAGTTCGCCGGCTCCAAGAAGTCCCTGGCCTCCGGCCTGCCGATGGCGAGCGTCCTGTTCGGCCCCGAGGCGTCCCTCGCCGTGCTGCCCCTGATGCTGTTCCACCAGATGCAGCTGATGGTCTGCGCGGTCATCGCCAGGCGCCGCGCCGCGGACCCGGTCGAGGATCCGGCCGTCACGGAGCAGCGAGACGAAGCGATACGAACCGCGGTCGGTACAGGGACACGTTCCGCGTGATGTTCAGCTGTGCCGCCGCCGCGTCGGCGTCCAGCCAGTTGACGTCGTAGCTGAGCACCAGCCGCCCGTCGTCGGCCGCCGGGTGCGCCTGCGGGTTGTACGCCGCGACCCCGGCCCCCGGCAGCGGCGTACGGAAGCCCTCGGTGGGCCCGTGCCAGGGCCCGGTGGGGGAGCAGGCCCAGTAGGAGGTCACGGTGGTCAGCCCCGCGGTCCCGGCGGCCATGGTGAGCAGCACATAGGTACGCCCGTCCCGGACGACGGTGAAGGCGCTGCCCACCCCCTTGTCCGCCCCGTTCCCGAGCACGGCCGCCGGCCGCCCCCGCACCTGCCAGCGCCCGCCGCCCCAGTACTCCCACGCCCCCGGCTCCCCGAGCCGGCCACGCGGCACCCGGGCGACGTACGCGTGCGAGGTCGGCCGGGAGGCGGCCTGCGCGTCGGTGCCGCCGAAGACGTACGTCCAGCCGCCCGCGTCGACGGCGGTCGTCCCGAACAGCACCCGCCGGGCCGGATCGGCCACTGACGCCTGGTCCAGCACCGTCGTGATCCCCTCCAGCCGCAGACCGGGCAGCGACAGCGTGGCGACCTCGGTGGAGGTGGGCACCCCGTAGATCCACGGCGACCTGCCCGTCGTACGCGTCCACAGCAGCACCCGGACGACCTTCTCGTCCGAGCCGGGGGAACGCGGCTCCACCCGGGCGGCCACCGGCCAGCGCCAGCTGCCCGGAGCGGGGTCAGGGAAGACGGGGGCCGGGAGCGTGGCTTCGAGGCGGCCCGAGGGGGACATCAGCACGGCCGAGTTGCGCACCAGCGGCGTCTCCGTGTCCCGCCACGCCACGGACTCGCCCGCCGGGTTGGGCGGCGGGTGCACCTGCCCCAGATAGGTGTCCGAGAACAGCCACAGCAGCCGTCCGTCGGGCAGCCGCACCGAGTGGGTGCCGTCGCCGCCGGTCCAGTCGTCGCCACGGGTCGCGTCGTCGCCGTAGCGGGTGAACTCGCCGGTCAGGGCCGCGTCCGGGTCCCAGTCCCGGACCGTGCGCGCCGTGCAGCCGCCGCCGCCCTCCCGGTCGTCGTCCGGGAGGGCGGTGAGCAGCACGGCCGCGAGGGCCAGGACCAGGGCCAGGATCAGGACCGGTCCGGCCCCCGTCCGTCGTCGTGCTCCTGTGTCTTCGGGCACGGGAGGGACGTTAGTTGCCCGCGTCCACCCGGTCCATGGGGCGGTCGCGGGATCCGGCCGCGGTGTCCCGTGCGGGGAGGAAAGGCGGGGCCCCGAGGGCGCAGGGGGCGCTCCCCGCCGCAAGGGGCCCCGCCGCCGTGTCGCGGGAGGCCGGTCAGCTCCGGTCGGCCGCGGCCGCGGCCCGCAGAGCGATCCGGTGCTCGCCCGCGTACACGTTCATGGAGGCCCCCCTCAGGAACCCCACCAGGGTCAGCCCGGTCTCCGCCGCCAGGTCGACCGCGAGGGACGACGGCGCCGACACGGCCGCCAGCACCGGTATCCCCGCCATCACCGCCTTCTGCGCCAGCTCGAAGGAGGCCCGCCCCGACACCAGCAGCACCGCCCTCGACAGCGGCAGCGCCCCGCTCTGCAGGGCCCGCCCCACCAGCTTGTCCACCGCGTTGTGCCGCCCCACGTCCTCCCGCACGTCGAGCAGTTCACCGTCCTCGGAGAAGAGGGCCGCCGCGTGCAGCCCCCCGGTCCGGTCGAAGACCCGCTGCGCCGCGCGGAGCCGGTCGGGGAGGTCCGCGAGGAGGCCGGGGTCGAGCCGGACCGGGGGAGCCTCGCCCCCGCGGGTGTCGTCGACGGCCCAGCGGGCGGTCGTCCGGACGGCGTCCAGCGACGCCTTGCCGCACAGTCCGCAGGACGAGGTCGTGTAGACGTTGCGTTCGAGGGTGATGTCGGGGACGACGACCCCGGGGGCGGTCCGCACGTCCACCACGTTGTACGTGTTGGATCCGTCCTCCGTCGCCCCCGCGCAGTAGACGATGTTCTGCAGGTCCGACCGCTCGGCGAGCACGCCCTCGCTGACCAGGAACCCCGCCGCCAGCGCGAAGTCGTCCCCCGGGGTGCGCATGGTGATCGCGAGCGGCTTGCCGTTCAGCCGGATCTCCATCGGTTCCTCGGCGACGAGGGTGTCCGGGCGGGTGGAGACCGCACCGTCCCGGATGCGGATCACCTTGCGTCGTTCCGTGACTCGTCCCATGTCGTGTCTCAGTCCCGGTTCTGTACGTGCTGGTAGCCGAAACGGCCCTTGATGCAGAGGTTGCCGTGGGTCACCGGGTTGTCGTGCGGCGAGGTGACCTTCACGATCTCATTGTCCTGCACATGGAGGGTGAGGTTGCAGCCCACACCGCAGTACGCGCAGACCGTGGTCGTCTCCGTCTGCGCCGACTCGTCCCAGGTGCCCGCCGCCCGCATGTCGAACTCCGACTTGAAGGACAGCGCGCCCGTCGGGCACACCTCCACGCAGTTCCCGCAGTACACACAGGCCGAGTCGGTCAGCGGGCCGTCGTGCTCCACCGCGATCCGCGCGTCGAAGCCGCGCCCGACGACGGAGATCGCGAACGAGTTCTGCCACTGGCTCCCGCAGGCGTCCACGCACTTGTAACACAGGATGCATTTGTCGTAGTCCCGCACGTACAGCTCGTTGTCGACCCTCGGTTCCTCGTTCAGCCGGGCCGCGTCCGGGCCGAAGCGGTCCGGCTTCGCCTCGTACTCCTTGAGCCACCCGGCGACCTCCGGGGTCGTCGAGAGGTCGACCGAGGAGGCGAGCAGTTCCAGGACGATCCTGCGGCTGTGCCGGGCGCGTTCGGTGTCCGTACGCACCTCCATACCGGGCTCGGCCTTGCGGGAGCAGGCCGGGACGAGGGTCCTGGCCCCCTCGACCTCGACGACACAGACCCGGCAGGCGTTCTTCGGGGCGAGCGTGTCGCCCGCGCAGAGGGTGGGCACGTCCTTGCCCGCGGCCCGGCAGGCGTCCAGGATCGTCGAGCCCTCGGGCGCCCGCACCGGCTCACCGTCGAGGGTGAACTCCAGCAGACGGCGCGGCACTCCGAGCGGGATCACGGTCATTCGTACGCCCCCAAGCGGTCGATCGCGGATTCCACGGCGTTCCACGCGGTCTGCCCCAGACCGCAGATCGAGGCGTCCCGCATCGCGCGGCCGACCTCCCTGAGCAGGGCGATGTCACCGGCGGCCGCCGCGCCGGTCCGCTCGGCGATCCGGTGCAGCGCCTCCTCCTGCCGTACGGTCCCGATCCGGCAGGGCACGCACTGCCCGCAGGACTCGTCGCGGAAGAACTCCGCGATCCGCAGCAGCAGCCGGGGCAGCGGGACGGTGTCGTCGAAGGCCATCACGACCCCCGAGCCGAGCGTGGTGCCCGCCTCCCGCGTCCCCTCGAAGGTGAGCGGGATGTCCAGTTCGTCGGGCCGTACGAAACCACCGGCCGCGCCGCCGAGGAGGACCGCCCGCAGGCGGTCCCGGACCCCGGCGAGGGTGAGCAGGTCGCCGAGGGTGGCGCCGAAGGGCAGTTCGTAGATGCCGGGCCGGTCGACGCTGCCCGAGACACAGAACAGCTTCGGCCCGGTGGAGCGGGCGGTGCCGATCGCCGCGTACGCCGGGGCGCCCAGGGTGAGGATCGGCAGCACGTTGACGAGCGTCTCGACGTTGTTCTCCACCGTCGGCTTCCCGAACAGGCCCTTCTCCACCGGGAACGGCGGCTTGGAGCGCGGCTCGCCCCGGTAGCCCTCGATGGAGTTGAACAGGGCCGTCTCCTCGCCGCAGATGTAGGCGCCCGCGCCCCGGCGGATCTCGATGTCGAAGGCGTAGCCCTGCCCGAGGACGTCGTCGCCGAGCAGCCCCCGCGCGCGGGCCTGGGCGATCGCGTTCTCCAGGCGGCGCAGGGCCCGTGGGTACTCGCCCCGCAGATACAGGTACCCCAGGTGTGCGCCGGTCGCGTACCCGGCGATCGTCATCGCCTCGACCAGGGAGAACGGGTCGCCCTCCATGAGCACGCGGTCCTTGAAGGTGCCCGGCTCGGATTCGTCGGCGTTGCAGACGAGATAGTGCGGGTGGTCGGGCTGCGACGCCGTGGCCTGCCATTTCCGGCCGGTGGGGAAGGCGGCGCCACCGCGCCCGACCAGGCCCGAGTCGGTGACCTCGCGGATGACCCCGGCGGGGCCCAGCGCGAAGGCCCGGCGCAGCGCGGCGTAGCCGCCGTGGGCGCGGTAGTCGTCGAGGGAGGACGGATCGACGACGCCGACCCGGCTCAGCAGGGTCAGCGAGGGGTCCCCGGCCTGGGGCACCGCCATGACGGCCGGGGGTTCCTCGTCCGCCGAGTCGGGGGCGCTCGCCGCGAGCACGGCCGCCTCGACGGTCGCGGGCGCCGCCACCGCCGTGCGCACCGGGTCCCCGGCCCTGATCGCGAGCGCGGCCGGCGCCCGCTCGCACAGACCCAGGCACGGGCCGCGCTGCACGCTCACCCCGCTGCCGGGGCCGAGACGCGCCTCGACCCCGTCGCACAGGCCGGCCGCCCCGGCCGCCGCGCACGCCAGGTCCGTGCACACGTGCAGCACGGTCGCGGGACGCGGCTTCACCGAGAACATCGCGTAGAAGGTGGCCACGCCGTACGCCTCCGCCGGCGGCACGGTCAGCCGCCTGCAGAGGTAGTCCAGCGCGCCCCCGCTGATCCAGCCGATCCGGTCGTTGAGGGCGTGCAGCCCCGGTAACAGCAGGTCACGGCGGTCCCGGGCCTCCCGGCCGCCGCGCGCCCACCGCAGATCGCCGGCCGTCATCTCGTCGCGGGCCGCGCCTTCCCAGGAGGATTCCGGCGGCCCGAGCAACGCGTCGACCGCCGCTCTCTCCTCGTCGGTGGGCTTGCTGTCACCGAAGTGCAGGTCCACTTGACTTCACCTCACGATGGTCGCGACGGGCAGCTTCTCGATCCGGATCGCCGACGCCTTGAACTCCGCCGTCCCCGCGATCGGGCAGTTGGCCTCGATCGTCAGCTTGTTGGTGTCCACCTCGTCGGGGAAGTGCATGGTCATGAAGGCGAGGCCGGGCCGCAGGGCGAGGTCGATCCACACCGGCGCCACCACCGATCCGCGCCGCGAGGACACCTGGACCTCCTCGCCGACCGCGACGCCGTAGCGCTCGGCGTCCTCCGGGCACAGCTCGATGTACTCCCCGCGCCGCAGCGGCGAGGCGTAACCGCCGCTCTGCACACCGGTGTTGTACGAGTCGAGCCGTCGACCGGTGGTGAGCCGGATGGGGAACCGCTCGTCCGTCAGATCCACGGGCGGATCGTGCCGGACGATCCCGAAGGGCGCGCGCCTGCCGCGCCTCGCCGGGTCGGGGTCCCACAACCGGCCGTGCAGATAGGGCGGTTCGAGTCCGTCGGTGTCCGGGCAGGGCCACTGGATGCCCTGGTGCTCCTCCAGCCGGCCGTACGTCATCCCGTAGTGGTCCGGCGACACCGACCGCAGCTCGTTCCAGACGGCCTCCGCGTCGGCGTACTTCCAGTCGTGCCCGAGCCGGGAGGCGAGGTCGCAGATGATGTCGATGTCCTCGCGGGCCTCGCCGGGCGGGGTGACGGCACGGCGTACCCGCTGGACCCGCCGCTCGCTGTTGGTGGTGGTGCCCTCGGTCTCGGCCCACCCGGCGGTCGCCGGCAGCACCACGTCCGCCAACTGGGCCGTCTTCGTGAGGAAGATGTCCTGGACGACGAGGAAGTCCAGCCGGCCCAGCCGCCGTACGGCCTGTTCGCTGTCGGCCTCGGACTGCGCCGGGTTCTCCCCGATGCAGTACACGGCCTTCAGCGAGCCCTCCTCCATGGCCTCGAACATCTCCGTCAGGTTCAGCCCGTAGTGCGGCTGGATCACGGTGTCCCACGCCGATTCGAACTTCAGCCGGGACGCCGGGTCGAGGATGTCCTGGAAGCCGGGCAGCCGGTTGGGGATGGCGCCCATGTCACCGCCGCCCTGCACGTTGTTCTGGCCGCGCAGGGGCTGCAGGCCCGAGGCGTAGCGGCCCACGTGGCCGGTCAGCAGCGACAGGTTGATCAGTGCGCGGACGTTGTCGGTGCCGTTGTGGTGCTCGGTGATGCCGAGCGTCCAGCACAGCTGGGCCCGCTCGGCCCGGGCGTACGCGTGTGCCAACTCCCTGATGGCGGCGGCCGGTACGCCCGTCACCTTCTCGGCCAGCGACAGCGTCCACGGTTCGACGAGCGCCTTGTACTCCTCGAAGCCGCTGGTCGCGCGCTCGATGAACGCCTCGTTGGCGAGGCCCGCGTGGATGATCTCGCGGCCGATCGCGTGGGCCATCGGGATGTCGGTGCCGACGTTCAGCCCCATCCAGCTCTCCGCCCACTCGGCGGTGGAGGTCCGCCTCGGGTCGACGGCGTACATCCGGGCCCCGTTGTGGACGCCCTTCAGCACGTGCTGGAAGAAGATCGGGTGCGCGAAGCGGGCGTTGGAGCCCCACATCACGATGACGTCGGTGTGCTCGATCTCCTCGTAGGAGGAGGTGCCCCCGCCGGAACCGAAGGCGGCCGAGAGGCCGGCGACGCTGGGCGCGTGACAGGTGCGGTTGCAGGAGTCGACGTTGTTGGTGCCCATGACCACCCGGGCGAACTTCTGCGCCACGTAGTTCATCTCGTTCGTGGCGCGGGCGCAGGAGAACAGACCGAACGCGTCGCGGTTGCGGGCGATGCCCCGTGCGGCGCGGTCCAGCGCCTCCTCCCAACTCGCCCGTCGGAAGGGCTCGTCGCGGGAGTCGCGGACGAGGGGGTGGGTGAGCCGGGTGTAGGTCTTCGGGGTCCGGTCGCGTTTCCTCATACGGCGCTCCTCATGCCGCGCTCCTCAGCGCGAGCAGGTCCGAGATGGCGTGGACGGTGCGCAGGGTGGGCACCTCGACACCCGTGATGTCCGCCAGCTCGACGACGGCGGCCAGCAGGACGTCGAGTTCCAGCGGTTTGCCGCGCTCCAGGTCCTGGAGCGTGGAGGTGCGGTGGTCGCCGACGCGTTCGGCGCCGGCCATCCGCCGTTCGATGGAGACACCGACCTCGCAGCCGAGGGCCCGGGCGACGGACATCGTCTCGGCCATCATGGTCTCGATGACCTGGCGGGTGCCGCCGTGCAGACACATCTGCCGCATGGTCGCCCTGGCCAGGGCGCTGATCGGGTTGAAGGAGATGTTGCCGAGCAGCTTGATCCAGATGTCGCCGCGCAGATCGGGCTCCACCGGACACTTCAGGCCACCGGCGACCATGGCCTCGCCGAACGCCCGGCAGCGCGCCGAGACCGTGCGGTCCGGCTCGCCGACGGAGAACCGGGTGCCTTCCAGATGCCGTACGACCCCCGGTCCTTCCAGCTCGGTCGCCGCGTAGACGACACAGCCGACGGCCCGTTCGGGCGCGAGCACCGCGCTGACCGCGCCGCCCGGGTCGACGCTCTCCACGCGCCGGCCGTCGTGGGGGCCGCCGTGCCGGTGGAAGTACCACCAGGGGATGCCGTTCTGGGCGGCGACCACCGCCGTCGTGTCGTGCAGCAGGGGTGCGATCAGCGGCCCGCACGCCGCGTACGCGTTGGCCTTCAGGCCCAGGAAGACGAAGTCGACCGGGCCGATCTCGGCCGGGTCGTCGGTGGCGTGGGCGCGGGCGGTGAAGTCCCCGCGCGAGCTGAGCACGCGCACCCCGTCCCGCCTCATGGCCGCGAGATGCGGTCCACGGGCGACGAGATGCGTGTCCGCGCCGGCGCGGTGGAGCGCGGCGCCGACGTAGGCGCCGATCGCACCGGCGCCGAGAACTGCGACTTTCATGGTGAGGGAGCTCCGTTCGGTCGAGGGATACCGCGGAGAGGGAGCACAGGATGAACTCTGTCGACGAAATATTGTCTACAGTATGGAACTTGGGGCGGCAAGGGTTCGCACAGCGGCCGGGCAAGGCATTACCCGGACATGAAGGTGGCCGGTACGCGGACCTGCGGCGTGGCCGGGGAACGACCGTTCGGCGCGCGGTGCATACCGCTCACCGCATACGGTCGCCGCGCCGCCTGTTCAACCCCCCTCGCCACTCCCTAGCGTCCGGGATCATGAGTCCCCCCGTCGCACCTCCGGGCTGGAGCCGCTGGCTCGTCCCCCCGGCCGCGCTCTCCGTCCACCTCTCCATCGGGCAGGCCTACGCCTGGAGCGTCTTCAAGCCCCCACTCGAATCCGCGCTCGGCCTCAGCGGCACCCAGAGCGCCCTGCCCTTCCAGCTCGGCATCGTCATGCTGGGCCTGTCCGCCGCTTTCGGCGGCACCCTCGTCGAGCGCAACGGGCCGCGCTGGGCGATGACGGTGGCGCTGATCTGCTTCTCCTCCGGCTTCCTGATCGCCTCGCTCGGCGCGGCCACCGAGCAGTACTGGCTGATCGTGTTCGGCTACGGCTTCGTCGGCGGCATCGGCCTCGGCATCGGCTACATCTCGCCCGTCTCCACCCTGATCAAATGGTTCCCCGACCGGCCCGGCATGGCCACCGGCATCGCGATCATGGGCTTCGGCGGCGGTGCGCTCATAGCCTCGCCCTGGTCCGCCCAGATGCTGGAGTCCTTCGGCTCCGACTCCTCCGGCATCGCCATGGCCTTCCTGGTGCACGGCCTGTCGTACGCCGTGTTCATGCTGCTCGGGGTGCTGCTCGTCCGGGTGCCGCGCACCGAGAAGCCGGTCGAGACCGGACCGAGCGTGCTCGACGGCCCGCAGGTCTCGGCGCGCGACGCCATCCGCACCCCGCAGTTCTGGTGCCTGTGGGTCATCCTGTGCATGAACGTCTCCGCGGGCATCGGCATCCTGGAGAAGGCCGCTCCGATGATCACGGACTTCTTCGCCGACTCCTCCACCCCGGTCACCGTCACCGCGGCCGCCGGCTTCGTCGCGCTGCTCTCCGCGGCCAACATGACCGGCCGGATCGTCTGGTCGTCCACGTCCGACCTGATCGGACGCAAGAACATCTACCGCGTCTACCTGGGCGTCGGCGCGCTGATGTATCTGCTGATCGCCCAGTTCGGCGACTCCTCCAAGCCGCTGTTCATCGTCTGCGCCCTGGTCGTCCTGTCCTTCTACGGCGGCGGCTTCGCCACGATCCCCGCCTATCTGAAGGATCTCTTCGGCACCTACCAGGTCGGCGCCATCCACGGCCGGCTGCTCACCGCCTGGTCCACGGCCGGCGTTCTCGGACCGCTGATCGTCAACTGGATCGCGGACCGGCAGGAGGAGGCGGGCAAGTCCGGCCCCGACCTGTACGGAACGTCCTTCCTCATCATGATCGGACTGCTCGTGATCGGCTTCGTCGCCAACGAGCTGGTCCGGCCCGTCAACCCCCGCTTCCACGTCCCCGCCCCGAGGGAGGCCACCGATGGAGTCCAGCGACGCCAGTCCGAATCCGCCTGACCGACGGCCCCTGATCGTCTTCGCCTGGCTGTGGGTGGGCGTGCCCCTCGCCTACGGACTGTACGAACTCGTGCGGAAGGCCACGCAGTTGTTCACCGGCTGAGCACTCCGCCGTGCCGCTTCGGTCCCGGGCCTCGGGAAACCGGAGCGGCACGACGGTCGGCCTCCGGGGAGGGGGGCGACGGAGGGTTCAACCCGCGGGGGGCTGGTCGTCGGCGGCGGCCGTCGGCCGATGGGCCGTCACGGCGCTCGGGAAGGTGACGGTGGCGCCGTTCCGCCGGACGCCGGGCTCCGCCGTGGTCCGGTCGGTGGTGCCGCGGCCCAGCCAGAGCAGGAGAAGGCCGAGCGCGCAGGCGAGCGCGGGCCAGTAGACGTAGCGGTAGTTCGTCGCCGGCACGATCGGCAGGTAGCCGAGGACGTAGGCCGCCGAGCTGATGCCCAGCGCCCGGATCGGCAAGGAGAACCGCCCCTTGCCGGGGCGGACGGCGAGGACCACCGCGACGACGAGCCAGAACCACCCCCGGAACAGTGGCCGCAGATCGGTGGCCACGCCGTTGACGTACGAGGCGAGGGTGCCCTCCAGCCGGGGGCGGGCCACCTCGATCCCGAGGTCGTTGGCGAAGACTCCCGGCTGGTACACGTATCCCGTCTCGAAGAGCAGGGCGGCGAAGACCCGCAGCCGGTACTGGAGATAGCCGGAGACGTGTCCGCGCATCTCGTGCAGCCACAGGGAGGTGAGCTGGTCGGCGTCCCGGGCCAGTCCGTCCGCCGAGCGCGGGTAGCAGGCCCAGTAGGCGTCCGACAGGGCGTCGACACGGTCGCACTCCACGGCGGCGGACACCAGGCGGTCCCGCAGCTCCGGCGGGACGTCGGCCGACCGCAGCTCCTCCACGGTCAGGACGTGGACGAGGTCGTCGAGGACGATCTGCGCGCCCTGGTCCGTCTGCACGGGCCGTGCGATCAAGGTGATCGCCGCGGCGGGCAGGACGACCCCGGCCACCAGCGCCGCCGTGCACGCGGCCCACGTGCGGCGCCCGGGGGAGCGCCAGAGCGCGAGGACGAGCAGGGCGAACATCGGGATCGCGGCCAGGAAGGCGTTCTTGCGCACGAGCACCGCGTAGGAGAGGAAGAGTACGCCCAGCCAGAACAGACCCCACCGCATCCTCGGGGAGAGGCCGCGGTCGCGCAGCCGCAGCCCGACGAACGCCACCGCGCAGGCCGCCAGCAGCGCGCAGGCCGCGTGGACGTCCTTCCACACCACGCCGACGAACGTCAGCACGGGCGGAGTCAGCCCGAGCCCGAGGACGGCGAGCGAGCCGGCACGGCGCGCGGTCAGGTCCCCTACGCACACGGCGAGCACCCACAGCGCGCCCCAGAGGACGACGGACTGGAGGACCGCCATGGACGCGGGTGTGCCGGTGACG
The DNA here is from genome assembly GCF_029167005.1 of Streptomyces sp. VNUA24. NCBI lineage: Bacteria > Bacillati > Actinomycetota > Actinomycetes > Kitasatosporales > Streptomycetaceae > Streptomyces > Streptomyces sp. VNUA24. The sequence goes on along the minus strand of NZ_CP119143.1, from coordinate 2,821,795 downwards.
GCGATCAGCGCGCGCCACACCAGGCTCAGCACGGGCGGATGCCAGTCGGTCAGCGGCGTCCTGCCCATGGCCTGCCGGAGCTGGTCGATGCTGTCGGGACTCATGAAGCCGGGGCTGAAGACGATGCACGTACCCAGGCAACACACCGCGGCGACAGCGGCCAGCCACCAGTTCCAGTGCTTTTCGCCCGGAATGCTCACCTTTTGTCCCATGCGGCGGATGCTAACAGCGCCGACGGGACCGTACGGGGCAGGGCGCGGCGGGGATCGGCGTGCGCCGCGGGCCGGCGTGCGCTGCGGATCAGGGCGCGCCGCGGATCAGGGCGCGACGAAGACGTAGCGCCGGTAGGTGAAGAAGCGGAAGAGGGTGGCGAGGACCCAGCCGAGCGCTCGGGCGGTGTTGTCGCTGCCCATCGACTCCAGTCCGAGCAGATGGCGTGAGGCGAAGACCGTGCCCGCGGTGATGGCGAGGCCGACCGCGTTCACGAACAAGAACAGCGCCAGCTCCTGCGGCACGTTCCGGCCGTGCCGGTGACGGTAGGTCCAGTAACGGTTCCCCGCCCAGCTGAAGAGCGCCGCGGCGGACGTCGCGAGGACGGAGGCCCGCACGGGGGCGGCTTGCATCACCCCGCCCTCCGTGCCGCCGGGAAGGCCGAACACCAGCAGGTTGTAGCCGCCGTTGTCCACCACGAAGGCCAGCGCCCCGACGACCCCGAACGCGGTGGCCTCGCGCCAGACGCCCCGGACGGTGTCGCGCACACGCTGCGCCATGGATACGACAACCAGCACGCGGCGAGCGTAACGACCCGGCGCGTCCCGGCCGGCCGGACGCGCCCATGACGCATTATTTCCTCCTATCATCCGAAATTCTGACGTCATCCGACACCGGGTCAGGTCCGGGTCAGACAGGGAGTGGCCGTGCAGCCGACGATCGCGTGTGTCGTGCCGTGTCACAACGAGGAGGCCGCCGTCGGCAAGGTGGTGCGCGACCTGAGGATGGCGCTCCCCGAGGCCGACATCTACGTGTACGACAACGCCTCGACGGACCGTACGGTGGAGGTCGCCCGGGAGGCGGGCGCGATCGTCCGGGAGGAGTTGCGCAAGGGAAAGGGCAACGTCATCCGGCGGGCCTTCGCCGATGTCGACGCCGACGCCCTGCTCCTCATCGACGGTGACGACACCTACGACGCCTCCCGCGCGCGCGAGCTGGTCAACCTGCTCTTCGAGGGGCCGTACGACCAGGTGGTCGGCGCCCGGCGCGAGACGGTCAGCGCCGCCTACCGGGTGGGGCACGCGACCGGCAACAGACTGCTGACCGGCGCGGTGCGCTTCCTGTTCGGCAACGACGTGACCGACATGCTCAGCGGATACCGCGTCTTCTCCCGCCGCTTCGTCAAGTCCTTCCCGGCGCTGGCCCGCCAGTTCGAGACCGAGACCGAGATGACCGTCCACGCACTCCACCTCCGGCTCCCCACGGCCGAGGTGGAGGTGGACTACCGGGTCAGACCCGCCGGGAGCGAGAGCAAACTGCACACCTTCCGGGACGGCTGGCGCATCCTGCGGGTCATTCTCGACCTCGCCCGGCGCGAGCGGCCGTCGCTCGTCCACGCCGTGGTCGCCGGAATCCTGGCCCTCGTCTCGGTCGTCCTCGGCGTGCCCGTCATCGCCGACTTCGTCCGCACGGGCACCGTGCCGCGTGTCCCCACGGCGATCCTCGCCGCGGCGATCATGACGATCGCGGTGCTCGTGCTGCTCGTCGGGTACATCCTGGAGTCCCTGATGCACATGCGTCAGGAGCACTCCCGGCTGGTGCATCTCGCCTACGCGGCGCCGGGTCGCCACCCGCGCGCGTCGGGACACCGGCTCGGCGTCGGTCCCGTGCCCGCCAGGAACATCTCGGGCGCTCCTCGGAACCAGTCGTTCGGCTGAGGGCAGGGGTTCGGTCGCGGCTCTGACAGAAGCCCACAACTTGGGCCACCCTTTACTGTCGCCTCGGCCGCCCTCGTACCCGTGAGTCACTGATCAGACTGGTTGATCCCGCTGACCACAGGCTACGAGGGGAACACTCATGACTGGCTCGCGTATCGCCGCCGTCGGCCACTACCAGCCCGCCAAGGTGCTCACCAATGAGGACCTGGCGGGCCTGGTCGACACGAGTGACGAGTGGATCACGAGCCGCGTGGGCATTCGCACACGGCACATCGCCGGACCCGACGAACCCGTCGACGAACTGGCCGGCCACGCCGCCGCCAAGGCGCTGGCCTCGGCCGGTCTCGGCCCGGAGGCCATCGACCTGGTCGTGGTCGCCACCTCCACGGCCATCGACCGCTCCCCGAACATGGCGGCCCGGGTGGCCCACCGGCTCTCCATCCCGAACCCGGCCGCGATGGACGTCAACGTCGTCTGCGCCGGGTTCACCCACGCGCTCGCCACCGCCGACCACGCCGTGCGCGCGGGGGCCGCCACCCGGGCGCTCGTCATCGGCGCCGACAAGATGTCCGAGGTCACTGACTGGACCGACCGCACGACCTGCGTCCTCGTCGGCGACGGGGCGGGCGCGGCCGTCGTCGAGGCCGCGGAGGAGCCCGGCATCGGACCGGTGCTGTGGGGATCGGTGCCCGAGATGGGCAATGCCGTCCGCATCGAGGGCACCCCGCCGCGCTTCGCGCAGGAGGGCCAGAGCGTCTACCGCTGGGCCACCACCAAGCTGCCGCCCATCGCCCGCGCGGCGTGCGAGAAGGCCGGACTGACCCCCGCCGACCTCGCCGCGGTCGTCCTGCACCAGGCCAACCTGCGGATCATCGAGCCCCTCTCGACGAAGATCGGCGCGGTCAACGCCGTGGTCGCGAAGGACGTCGTCGACTCCGGGAACACCTCGGCCGCGAGCATCCCCCTCGCCTTCTCCAAGCTCGTCGAACGCGGCGAGATCTCCAGCGGCGACCCCGTGCTGCTGTTCGGCTTCGGCGGCAACCTCTCGTACGCCGGGCAGGTCGTGCGCTGCCCGTGAGCCTGTGAGCAGGGCGTTCGTGGTGCCGTCCGGGGCGGTGTGACGAGGTATACGCGTCGGCCCTCTGGTCATCACAGGTCGTAGACTGTAGACGAAAGACAATCCATACTGGCTGTTGACTCGGACTTTCCAGTTCTTTCCAGTACGGGCCGTTGACTTTCCGTGTGCAGTACATCCAGTGGTGCTCTGGAGGGGGACCCGATGTTGTCGACCGGACTTCCGCAAGGGGCGGTGCCCAAGCTCGAACGCCCCGGCCCGCTGCGCGACCGTGTCTACGAGGCCCTGCTCGAACTCATCACCACGCGTGCGCTGCGCCCCGGCCAGCACCTCGTCGAGAGCGAACTCGCCGGGCACCTCGGGGTGTCCCGGCAGCCCGTCCGCGAGGCCCTCCAGCGTCTGAACACCGAGGGCTGGGTCGACCTCCGGCCCGCCCAGGGGGCCTTCGTCCACGAGCCGACGGAGGCGGAGGCCGACCAGCTGCTGACGGTCCGCACCCTGCTGGAGGCCGAGGCCGCCCGCCTCGCCGCGGCGAACGCCGGTACGGCGGGCATCACGGCCCTGGAGGAGCTGTGCGCGCAGGGCGAGGGGGCCGTCGCCGCCGACGAGGTGGACGCGGCCGTCGCCCTCAACGCCCGCTTCCACGCCAAGGTCATGGAGCTGGCCGGCAACACGGTCCTCGCCGAACTCGCCGCCCAGGTCGACCGCCGGGTCCGCTGGTACTACACCCCCGTCGCCCGGCAGCGCGGCAGCCAGTCCTGGATCGAGCACCGCGAGCTGATCGCCGCCATCGCCGCCCGCGACGAGGCCCGCGCGACCCAGGTCATGCGCGCCCACACGGAGCACACGCGGAAGACGTACCACGAGCGGGAGAAGTAGCGCGGCGGTGTAGCGGAGCAGGTGCTCTCGGCGGCTGTGTGCCGCCGCGCCGGCCGTACCCTCGTGCCGGCCGTACCCTCGTGCCGCCGTTGGGGTCGCCGCGCGTGATCGGCCGCCGGTGCCTCGTGGCTTGTCGCGCAGTTCCCCGCGCCCCTTCGGGGGCGCGGGCCTGTGTCGCCGACCGCTGTCCTCGCCCCCTTCTTTGTCCACTCAGTGGAGAAAGTCTGCGCTAATTACCGCGCAACTTCTTCCCAGCCCCGGCAGCCGCTGCTACGTTCCCCTCGAAAGCCAAGCACGGCGGTGCCGATGAGGCGGGAGGGGCTTGTGAGACGGATGACGGCTCGACCTGCCAACGCGCACCAGGCCAGGCTGCTGCGGCTGTTGCGGGACGGCGGACCCAACTCCCGTGCACAGCTCGGGGACCGGGTCGACCTCTCGCGGTCGAAACTGGCCGTGGAGGTGGACCGGCTCCTGGAGACGGGACTGGTCGTGGCCGACGGACTGGCCGCCTCGCGCGGCGGCCGCCGGTCGCACAACATCCGGCTCGCCCCCCAACTCCGCTTCCTCGGCGTCGACATCGGCGCCACCTCGATCGACGTGGCCGTCACCAACGCCGAGTTGGAGATACTCGGCCACATCAACCAGCCCATGGACGTACGGGACGGCCCGGTCGCCGTCTTCGAACAGGTGCTGTCCATGGCGGCCAAGCTGCGGGCCTCGGGTCTCGCGGAGGGGTTCGACGGCGCCGGCATCGGCGTACCCGGACCGGTCCGCTTCCCCGAGGGCGTCCCCGTCGCCCCGCCGATCATGCCGGGCTGGGACGGCTTCCCGGTGCGCGAGGCACTGAGCCAGGAACTCGGCTGTCCCGTCATGGTCGACAACGACGTGAACCTGATGGCGATGGGGGAGCAGCACGCGGGTGTCGCCCGTTCCGTGGGCGACTTCCTCTGCGTCAAGATAGGCACCGGCATAGGCTGCGGCATCGTCGCCGGGGGCGAGGTCCACCGCGGGACGACCGGCAGCGCCGGCGACATCGGGCACATCCTCGCCGTACCGGACGGCCGCCCCTGCGCCTGCGGCAACCGGGGCTGCCTGGAGGCCCACTTCAGCGGCGCCGCGCTCGCCCGCGACGCCGAGGAAGCCGCCCGGCAGGGACTGTCGGTGGAACTCGCCTCCCGGCTGGAGATCAACGGCACCCTGTCCGCCGTCGACGTGGCCGCCGCGGCCGCGGCCGGCGACGCCACCGCGCTCGACCTGATACGCGAGGGCGGCAACCGCACCGGCCAGGTCATCGCCGGACTCGTCAGCTTCTTCAATCCCGGCCTGGTCGTGATCGGCGGCGGGGTGACCGGCCTCGGCCACACCCTGCTCGCCGCCATCCGCACCCAGGTCTACCGCCAGTCACTGCCCCTCGCCACCAACAACCTGCCCATCGTGCTGGGGGAGTTGGGGCCCACCGCCGGAGTCATCGGCGCGGCCCGCCTCATCAGCGACCACCTGTTCTCCCCCGCGTAGGGCGTTTCCCACCACACGCACCCCACCGATCGGCGCTCCGCCCCGCCCTCGCTCTCACCGTCGCTCTGCCCTGCCCTGCCCTGCCTGCTCTGCCCTGCCCTGAACACGCCTGCCCTCGCACGCGCACCGCCCTGCAACCGGCCCGCACGTCCGCCAAGGGGAACTCATGGCACCAGAATCACCGCTGCTCACCATGTCCGGCATCACCAAGTCGTTCCCCGGCGTCCGGGCCCTGGACGGCGTCGACCTCGACGTCCAGGCCGGAGAGGTCCACTGCCTGCTCGGCCAGAACGGCGCCGGGAAGTCCACTCTGATCAAGGTCCTGGCCGGCGCCCACCAGCCCGACGACGGCACGATCACCTGGCGCGGCGAACCCGTCACCCTGAAATCGCCGATCGCCGCCATGCGCCTCGGCATCGCCACCATCTACCAGGAACTCGACCTGGTCGAGGGCCTGTCGGTGGCCGAGAACGTCCACCTCGGACACGAGCCCACCGCCGCCGGATTCGTCGTACGGGGGAAAGCGGCGCGTACGTCGACAGCCGCTCTCCTCAAGCGACTTGGGCACCCGGAGGTCGACCCGGCGCGGCTCGTCGGTGACCTGTCCGCCGCCCAGCAGCAGATCGTGTCCATGGCGAGGGCCCTCTCCCACGAGGTACGGCTGATCGTGATGGACGAACCGTCGGCCGCGCTCGACCCGGACGAGGTCGACAACCTGTTCAGGATCGTCGGCGACCTGACCGCCGACGGGGTGGCCGTCGTCTACATCTCGCACCGCCTGGAGGAGATCCGCCGGATCGGCGACCGGGTGACCGTGCTGAAGGACGGGCGGGCCGTGGCGGGCGGGCTGCCCGCGAAGTCGACGCCGACGCGCGAGGTCGTGGCACTGATGACCGGCCGCAACGTCGAGTACGTCTTCCCCGACCGGCCGCCCGCGCCCCCGGACGAGGCCGCGCCCGTCCTGGAGGTGCGGGGACTGGCACGTGCCGGGGAGTTCGAGCCGTTCGACCTCCAGGTGCGGCCCGGCGAGATCGTGGGGCTCGCCGGACTCGTCGGCTCGGGACGCTCGGAGATCCTGGAGACGATCTACGGCGCCCGCAGGCCCACGGCGGGTCAGGTCAGTGTGGACGGAAGGCCGTTGAGGCCCGGCAGCGTCCGGGCCGCCGTGCGGGCCGGACTCGGGCTCGCCCCCGAGGAGCGCAAGGCGCAGGGGCTGCTGATGCTGGAGTCCGTCACCAGGAACGTCTCCGTGTCGTCGATGGGCCGCTTCGCGCGCGTCGGCTGGATCGACCGGGGCGCCGAACACCGTGCCGCGCGGGCCGCGACCCGCGAGCTGTCCCTGCGCCCCGACAACCCCGACGTGCCGGTCCGCACGCTCTCCGGCGGCAACCAGCAGAAGGCGGTGCTCGCCCGCTGGCTGCTGCGCGGCTGCCGGGTCCTGCTGCTCGACGAGCCGACCCGGGGCGTCGACGTGGGAGCCCGCGCCGAGTTGTACGCGGTGGTGCGCCGGCTCGCCGACGAAGGGCTCGCCGTGCTGCTGGTCTCCAGCGAGGTGCCCGAAGTCCTCGGCCTCGCCGACCGGGTGCTCGTCCTGCGCGAGGGCCGGGTCGTGCACACGGCACCCGCCCGTGAGCTGGACGAACACCGCGTCCTCGACCTCGTGATGGAAGGAAGTCCGGTGGCCAGTGTGGGAAGTCCGGTGGCCGGTGCGGCAAGTCCGGCGGCCGGCGCGGCACACCCCGTGACCGGTGAAGGGAGCCCGTCGTCATGACCCAGCCCATGTCCCCGCCCCGGGACGCCGACAAAGCCGCACCCCTCGACGCGCCGCCCGCCTGGCGGGCCCGGGTGTTCCGCGCCGACGTCCGCACCCTCTCGCTCCTCGGCGTCCTCGCCGCGCTGATCCTCATCGGCGGCCTCACCCGGCCCGACGAGTTCCTCGACACCCGCAACCTCCAACTCGTCCTCACCCAGGCCTCGGTGATCGGTGTCGTCACCGTCGGCATGACCTTCGTCATCACCTCCGGCGGCATCGACCTGTCCGTCGGCGCGATCGTCGCCCTGGCGTCCGTCTGGGCGACGACCGTGGCCACCCAGGAGTACGGGTTCGCCGGCATCCTCTTCACGGCGGTGATCGTCGGCGTCGGCTGCGGTCTGGTGAACGGGCTGCTCATCGCCTACGGCGGCATGGTCCCCTTCATCGCCACCCTCGCCATGCTCGCCTCGGCCCGCGGACTGGCCCTGCAGATCACCGACGGCAGCACCCAGGTCGTCACCGTCGGCTCCGTCCTGGACCTCGGCGAACGCGACGCCTACCTCCTCGGCGTCCCGCCGCTCGTCCTGGTCTTCGCGGTCGTGACGATCATCGGCTGGCTCGTGCTGAACCGCACCACCTTCGGCCGGCGCACCGTCGCCGTGGGCGGCAACCCGGAGGCGGCCCGGCTCGCGGGCATCGACGTCCGCCGCCAGCGGCTCTATCTGTACCTGCTCTCCGGACTGTGCTGCGGCATCGCCGCCTTCCTGCTGATCGTGCTGTCCGGCTCGGGCCAGAACACCAACGGCAACCTCTACGAACTCGACGCCATCGCCGCCGCGATCATCGGCGGAACCCTGCTCAGCGGTGGCCGGGGCACCATCACCGGCTCCGTCCTCGGCGTCCTGATCTTCACCACGATCACCAACATCTTCGCGCTCAACAACCTGCAGAGCGACGTCCAGCAGATCGCCAAGGGCGCGATCATCGTCGCCGCGGTCCTGGTCCAGAGACGTACGGCAAGCACGACCTGAGACACCGAAGAGCCGACACGGGAAAGGTCCACCGCCATGCCAGACATCACCAGCCGCAGAAGACTGCTCTTCGGAACCGCCGCCGTCTCGGCCGGCGCCCTCCTTGCCGGTTGCACCAGCAACGAGCCCAAGGACGACCCGGCCGCCGACAAACAGCCGGCCGCCGACGACAAGCCCGGCAAGGCCGTCACCATCGGCTTCGCCGGACCCCAGGCCGACCACGGCTGGCTCAACGCGATCAACCAGAACGCCAAGAGCCGCGCCGAGCGGTACGAGGACGTCACCCTGGAGATCACCGAGGGCTCCAACGACACGGCCCAGCAGATCGGGCAGATCGAGACCCTCATCAACAAGAAGGTCGACGTGCTGGTGATCCTGCCCGCCGACGGCAAGGCCCTCACCCAGGTCGGCCTGAAGGCTATGCGGGCCGGCATCCCCGTGGTCAACCTCGACCGGATCTTCAACTCCCCCCAGGCGTACCGCTGCTGGATCGGCGGCGACAACTACGGCATGGGGCTCAACGCCGGGACCTACATCGGCGAGCAGCTCAAGGACAAGAGCGACGCCCGGGTCATCGAGCTGGCCGGTCTCGACAACCTGGAGCTGACCAAGCAGCGCACCCAGGGCTTCGACGACGCGCTGAAGAACTACCCGAACATCAAGAAGGTGGCCCGCCAGGCCGCCGAGTTCACGGTCGAGTCGGGCCAGGCCAAGATGGCCCAACTGCTGCAGGCGCAGTCGAAGTTCGACGCCCTGTGGAACCACGACGACGACCAGGGCGTGGGTGCCCTGCGGGCCATCGAGCAGGCCGGGCGCGACGACTTCCTGATGGTCGGCGGCGCGGGCGCGCTCTCCGCGTTCCAGGCGATCAAGAAGGACGACGGGGTGCTGAAGGCCACCGTCCTCTACCCGCCGACCATGGCCGCCTCCGCGATCGACCTCGCCCGCGCCCTCGGCCAGGGCAAGGGTGTCGGGGGCCTCGCCGAGTTCGAGATCCCGTCCTCGCTGACCCTCTACTCGGCCGTCGTCGACAAGGCCAACGTCGACCAGTACATGTCCACCGGCTTCAAGTGACGGGACCCGCCGAAGGGGCCCGGCCCGAGGTCGGGCCCCACCCCGCACCGCGCCGCGACGACGAGGAGGACACACGCATGGGACAGCCGCAGCAGCCCGACCAGGCCGAGGCGGAGGAGTCGGGAGCGCCGGCGCCCGGCGCGGACGCGCACGCGCCCGCCGGCAGGGACGGCAGACCGGTGCTGCGCGTCGGGATGGTCGGCTACGCCTTCATGGGGGCCGCCCACTCCCAGGGCTGGCGCACGGCGGGGCGGGTCTTCGACCTGCCGCTCGACCCCGTGCAGGCCGCCGTGTGCGGGCGGGACGGCGACGCGGTGCGGGCCATGGCGGACCGGCACGGGTGGGCGACGACGGAGACCGACTGGCGGGAGCTGATCGCCCGCGACGACATCGACCTGGTGGACATCTGCACCCCCGGCGACAGCCACGCCGAGATCGCCCTCGCCGCCCTGGCCGCGGGCAAGCACGTGCTCTGCGAGAAGCCCCTGGCCAACACCGTCGCGGAGGCCGAGCAGATGGCCGCGGCTGCCGAAGAGGCGTACGGGCGGGGCCAGTTGGCCATGGTCGGCTTCAACTACCGCCGGGTGCCCGCCACCGCGCTCGCCCGCCGCATGGTCGCCGAGGGCCGGCTGGGAGTCCTGCGGCATGTGCGGGTGACGTACCTCCAGGACTGGCTCGTGGACCCGGAGTTCCCCCTCACCTGGCGGCTGCGCAAGGAGTCCGCCGGCTCCGGGGCGCTCGGCGATCTGGGCGCCCACATCGTCGACCTCGCGCAGTACATGGCCGGCGAGCCCCTGGCCGGTGTGTCCGCGCTGATGGAGACCTTCGTCCGCGAACGGCCCCTCCCCGCCGGCGCGTCCGCCGGCCTCGCCGCCACCGGCGCCGGGGCGGCCCGGGGCGCGGTCACCGTCGACGACGCGGCCCTGTTCACCGGCCGCTTCGCCTCCGGCGCCCTCGCCTCCTTCGAGGCGACCCGCTTCGCCACCGGCCGCAAGAACGCCCTGCGCATCGAACTGAACGGCGAGCGCGGCTCGTTGGCCTTCGACCTGGAACGCCTCAACGAACTCGCCTACCACGACCACACCGAGCCGGCCGCCCACGCGGGCTTCCGCCGCATCCTCGTCACCGAGCCCGACCACCCCTACCTGGACGCCTGGTGGCCGCCGGGCCACGGCCTCGGCTACGAGCACACCTTCGTCCACCAGGTCCGCGACCTGGTCCACGCCGTCGCGGAGGGCCGCCGGCCCGAGCCGTCCTTCGCCGACGGGCTCCAGGTGCAGCGCGTGCTCGCGGCGGTCGAGGAGAGCGCCGAGAAGAACTCCGTCTACACGCCGACCCACACCCCCACCTCGGTCTGAGGAGACCCGGACATGCCGCGCGACTTCACGCTCTTCACCGGCCAGTGGGCCGACCTGCCCCTCGAAGAGGTCTGCCGCCTCGCCCGCGACTTCGGCTACGACGGCCTCGAACTCGCCTGCTGGGGCGACCACTTCGAGGTCGACAAGGCACTCGCCGACCCGTCGTACCTGAACTCCCGGCACCAGCTCCTGGAGAAGTACGGCCTGAAGTGCTGGGCCGTCTCCAACCACCTCGTGGGCCAGGCCGTGTGCGACGCCATCATCGACGAACGCCACCGCGCCATCCTGCCCGCCCGCATCTGGGGCGACGGCGAGCCCGAGGGCGTACGGCAGCGGGCCGCCGCCGAGATGGCCGACACCGCGCGGGCGGCGGCCGCCTTCGGCGTCGACACCGTCATCGGCTTCACCGGCTCCGCCATCTGGCACCTGGTCGCGATGTTCCCGCCCGCCCCCGAGTCGATGATCGAGCGCGGCTACGAGGACTTCGCCACGCGCTGGAACCCGATCCTCGACGTCTTCGACGCCCAGGGCGTGCGGTTCGCCCACGAGGTCCACCCCAGCGAGATCGCCTACGACTACTGGACGACCCAGCGCGCCCTGGAGGCCGTCGACCGCCGGCCGGCGTTCGGGCTGAACTTCGACCCCTCGCACTTCGTGTGGCAGGACCTCGACCCGGTCGGCTTCCTGTGGGACTTCCGCGACCGGATCTACCACGTGGACTGCAAGGAGGCCCGCAAGCGCCTCGACGGCCGCAACGGCCGCCTCGGCTCGCACCTGCCCTGGGGCGATCCCCGGCGCGGCTGGGACTTCGTGTCGGCCGGCCACGGCGACGTCCCCTGGGAGGACGTCTTCCGGATGCTCCGCTCGATCGACTACCGGGGCCCGATCTCCGTGGAATGGGAGGACGCCGGCATGGACCGGCTCCAGGGCGCCCCGCAGGCCCTGACCCACCTCAAGGCGTTCGACTTCGAACCCCCGACGGCCTCGTTCGACGCGGCGTTCGGCGGCAACGACTAGCGCCACCCCGGCTTCCGGGGTGACGGCGCACCCCGGCGTACCGCACACACCCGTACACCTCCGTACGACCAGCCCCACTCTGGAGGCATTTCGTGCACCCGTACGACGACAACAGACACCCCACCGGCGCCACCCGCACCTTAGGACGCCGCGGACTGCGTGGACCGGTCGCCCTGCTGAGCGCCCTGCTGCTCGCGGGCGCCTCGCTCTCGCTCACCGCGCCCTCGGCGGGCGCGGCCGGCGCCGCACCGAAGGCCGCCGCCGAGGACTTCCAGCAGGTCACCCTCGCCAAGGGCGAACCGGAGGTCGGCGAGCCCATGTCGCTCGCCGTCCTCCCCGACCGCTCGGTCCTGCACACCTCGCGCGACGGCGAACTGCGGCTGACCGACGCGGCGGGCAACACCAGGCTCGCCGGCAAGCTCGACGTGTACAGCCACGACGAGGAGGGCCTCCAGGGCATCGGCGTCGACCCGGGTTTCGCCGACAACCGTTTCATCTACCTCTACTACGCGCCCCCGTTGGACACCCCGGCCGGTGACGCCCCCGAGACCGGCACCGCCGCCGACTTCGCGCGCTTCGACGGCGTCAACCGGCTCTCCCGCTTCGTCCTGAAGGCCGACGGCACGCTCGACAAGGCCAGCGAGAAGAAGGTCCTCGACGTCCCCGCCTCCCGGGGCATCTGCTGCCACGTCGGCGGCGACATCGACTTCGACGCGGCCGGCAACCTGTACCTGTCGACGGGTGACGACAGCAACCCGTTCCAGTCGGACGGCTTCACCCCCATCGACGAGCGCGCCAACCGCAACCCGGCCTTCGACGCCCAGCGCACCTCCGGCAACACCAACGACCTGCGCGGCAAGATCCTGCGCATCAAGGTCGGCGCCGACGGCTCCTACACCGTCCCCGACGGCAACCTCTTTGCGCCGGGCACGGCGAAGACCCGCCCCGAGATCTACGCGATGGGCTTCCGCAACCCGTTCCGCTTCAGCGTCGACAAGAAGACCGGCGTCCTCTACGTCGGCGAGTACGGCCCCGACGCGGGCGCCGCCAACCCCTCGCGCGGCCCGGCCGGCCAGGTCGAGTTCGCCCGCGTCACCGAGCCGGGCAACTTCGGCTGGCCGTACTGCACGGGCAAGAACGACGCCTATGTCGACTACGACTTCGCCACCCGCACCTCGGGCGCGGCCTTCGACTGCTCGGCCCCGAAGAACACCTCGCCGAACAACACCGGCCTGACCGACCTGCCCCCCGCCGAGCCCGCCTGGATCCCCTACAACGGCGCCAGTGTCCCGGAGTTCGGCGACGGCTCGGAATCACCCATGGGCGGTCCGGTCTACCACTACGACGCCTCGCTCGACTCCCCGGTCAAGTTCCCCGCGGCCTACGACGGCGACTTCTTCGCCGGTGAGTTCGGCCGCCGCTGGATCAAGCGGATCAGCAGCGACGCCGACGGCACCGTCCGGTCGATCAGCAACGTGCCGTGGACCGGCACCCAAATCATGGACATGGCCTTCGGCCCGGACGGCGCGCTGTACGTCCTCGACTACGGCATCTCCTGGTTCGGCGGCGACGAGCACTCCGCCCTGTACCGCATCGAGAACGCCACCGACGGCCACTCCCCGGTCGCCGCCGCCGCGGCCGACCGCACCTCGGGCCAGGCGAGACTGCGGGTCCGTTTCTCCTCCGAGGGCACCACCGACCAGGACGGCGACGCCCTCACCTACCGCTGGGACTTCGGCGACGGCGGTACCTCCACGGCCGCCAACCCCCGGTACACCTACCGGACGAACGGCACCTACACGGCGACCCTGACCGCCAGGGACTCCACCGGCCGCACCGGCAGCGCGAGCGTACGCGTCGTGGTCGGCAACACCGCGCCCGAGGTCGAACTGCGTCTGCCCGAGGACGGTCAGCTGTTCTCGTTCGGTGACGCCGTCCCCTTCAAGGTGCGGGTGCGCGACAAGGAGGACGGCACCTCCATCGACTGCGCCAAGGTCAAGGTCACCTTCGTCCTCGGCCACGACAGCCACGGCCACCCGGTGACCTCCGCCAACGGCTGCACCGGCACCATCAAGACCAGCGCCGACGGCGGCCACGACGAGAACGCCAACATCTTCGGGGTGTTCGACGCCGAGTACACCGACGGCGGAGGCGGCGGCCAGGAGTCGCTGACCACCCACGACCGGCACGTCGTCCAGCCCACCCACCGCCAGGCCGAGCACTACGGCGACTCCTCCGGCATCGCCGTCCAGTCCAAGGACACGGCCCACGGCGGCAAGACCGTCGGGAACATCGACGACGGCGACTGGATCTCCTTCGAGCCGTACGTCCTGTCCGACGTCACCAAGCTCACCGCGCGGATCTCCTCCGGGGGCATCGGCGGCACGCTGGAGGTCCGCGCCGGATCCCCGACCGGCACGCTCCTCGGCAGCGCCACCGTGCCGGTGACCGGCGGCTGGGACACCTTCAAGGACGTCACGGCCGACCTGTCCAAGGGCCCACGCGGCAGCACCACGCTCTACCTGGTGTTCAAGGGCGGCTCCGCCGGCGGCCTGTTCGACGTGGACGACTTCACCTTCACGAAGCGGTGAGGGGGCGCCATGCCGAGGAACCGACGACTGCTGACCGCGCTGGCCGGCGCCGCCCTGCTGATCGCGGGCGGGTCGGGACCGGCCGTGTCCGATGAGGCGGACCGCTCCCGCGGCCAGGAGGACGAACGCCGCGTCCTGGTCTTCTCCAAGACCGCCGGCTTCCGGCACGACTCGATCCCCGCGGGGGTGACGGCCCTGCGGGAACTGGGCGCGGCCCACGGCTTCGCGGTCGACGCCACGGAGGACGCCGGCGCCTTCACCAAGCGCAACCTGCGGCGCTACGACGCCGTGGTGTTCCTCTCGACCACGGGCGACGTCCTCGACCCGGCCCAGCAGTCCGCGTTCGAGCGGTACATCGAACGCGGGGGCGCCTATGTGGGCGTCCACGCGGCCGCCGACACCGAGTACGACTGGGCCTTCTACGGCGGACTCGCGGGCGCGTACTTCCAGGGACACCCCGCGATCCAGCCCGCGACGGTCGACGTCGAGGACCACGCCCACCCGGCCACCGCCGGGCTGGGCGCCACCTGGAACCGCACGGACGAGTGGTACAACTACCGCTCCAATCCCCGGGACCGGGCGCATGTGCTCGCCTCGCTCGACGAGTCCTCGTACAGCGGCGGCACCATGAACGGCGACCATCCCATCGCCTGGTGCCAGGAGTACGAGGGAGGCCGCTCCTTCTACACCGGCGGCGGCCACACCAGGGAGTCCTTCGCCGAACCCGCCTTCCGTCAGCATCTGCTCGGCGGCATCCGGTGGGCGATCGGCGAGGTCCGGGCCGACTGCCGCCCGGAGAACGGCTACCGGCCGCTGTTCGACGGAACGTCCCTGGACGGCTGGCGCCAGGCGGGACCGGGCTCGTTCACCCTGTCCGGCGACGGCTCGATCACCTCGTCCGGCGGGATGGGGATGCTCTGGTACGCCGGCCGCGGCTTCGGTTCGTACTCCCTGAAGCTGGACTGGAGGATGTCCGGCGCCTCCGGCGACGACAACTCCGGGGTGTTCGTGGGCTTCCCGCCCTCGGACGACCCCTGGTCCGCGGTGAACAACGGCTACGAGATCCAGATCGACGCCACCGACGTACCCGAGAGGACCACCGGATCCGTCTACGGCTTCCGCTCCGCCGACCTCAGGAAGCGCGACCGCGCCCTGAACCCGCCGGGGGAGTGGAACACGTACGAGATCCGCGTGGAGGGCGAGCGCCTGCGCGTCTACCTCAACGGCGTGCGGATCAACCAGTTCACCAACCGCGATCCGGCACGGAGCCTGCGCGACGGCCACCTCGGCATCCAGAACCACGGGGCCGGCGACCAGGTGTCCTTCCGTGACATCCGGATCAAGGAACTGCCCGCACGGGCCGCCGGCCGGGCGGACGCGCCGCCGGGCGACTGAGCGACGGCGGGCGGGGGACGCCGGACCCCCGCCCGCCGTCTCGCCCGCCCTTCCCCTCCCACTTCTCCCACGGAGGGTTCCCGGCCCTTCCCACCCCTGGCCCGACGAGGAGGCTGCCCATGTCCGCGTCCGTGTCCGAGTCCGTGTCCGTCACCCCACCGAGCGTCGGCGTCTGGCTGATCGGGGCACGGGGTTCCGTCGCCACCACCGTCGTCGCGGGCTGCGCGGCCGTCACGGCGGGTCTGCACGCACCGACGGGCATGGTCACCGAGACCGCTCTCTTCGCCGGCACCGGCCTCCCCCCGCTCACCGCCCTCGTCTTCGGCGGCCACGACACGGTCGACTGCCCCCTGCCCAAACGGGCCGAGGCCCTCGCGGCCGGCGGCGTCCTGCCGCACGGCCTGCCGGCGGCCGTCGCGGCGGAACTGGCCGCCGCCGACGGCGAGATCCGGCCCGGCGGACCTCTCCCGGGCGACACCCGGACCCCCGACGAGCTGATCGCCTCCCACGCCGCCGACATCCAGGACTTCGTACGCCGCCGGCGGCTGACCCGGGCCGTGGTGGTGAACGTCGCCTCCACGGAACCCGCGCCCACCGGCACCGCCCTGCCGCCCAGCTCCCTGTACGCGGCGGCCGCCCTCCGCGCGGGCTGCCCCTACGTCAACTTCACCCCGTCGGCCGGCCTCCACCACCCGGTGCTCGCCCCCCTCGCCGCCTCCCGCGGCCTGCCGTACGCCGGCCGCGACGGCAAGACCGGTCAGACCCTGCTGCGGTCCGTCCTCGGCCCGATGTTCGCCCAGCGGGCCCTGGCCGTCCGGGCCTGGTCCGGCACCAACCTCCTCGGCGGGGGCGACGGCGCCGCCCTCGCCGACCCGGCCGCCGCCGCCGCGAAGAACGCCGGGAAGGAACGCGTCCTGACCGACAGCCTCGGCGCCACCCCCGAGGGCCGGACCCACATCGACGACGTCCCCGTCCTCGGCGACTGGAAGACCGCCTGGGACCACATCGCCTTCGACGGCTTCCTCGGCACCCGCATGGTCCTCCAGACCACCTGGCAGGGCTGTGACTCCGCGCTCGCCGCCCCCTTGGTCCTGGACCTCGCCCGTCTCCTGGCCGCCGCCCACCGGGCGGGCCTCGGCGGGCCCCTGGCCGAGCTGGGCTTCTACTTCAAGGACCCGCTGGGGGACGGCCCGACGGCACTGGGGGAGCAGTACGCGGCCCTGGCGGGGTTCGCGCGGCGCCTGCGGACGGCACCGGGGCGTGCGGCCGAGCCGCGCGGGGAGACCCGATGAGCCGGCACGGGATCCCGCTGTCCTTCGGCTACGGCACCAACGGCCTCGCCGACCTCCGGCTCGACGACGCCCTCGCCCTCCTCGCCGATCTCGGCTACGACGGCGTCGGACTCACGCTCGACCACATGCACCTCGACCCGCTCGCCCCCGGCCTCGCCGCCCGCACCCGCCGTCTCGCCCGCCGGCTGGACGCCCTCGGCCTGACCGTCACCGTGGAGACCGGCGCCCGCTATGTGCTCGACCCCCGTCGCAAACACGGCCCGACGCTGCTGGACGCCGACCCCGGCGACCGGGCGCGCCGCGCCGGCCTGCTGCTGCGTGCCGTACGGGTCGCCGCCGACCTCGGCGCCCACGCCGTGCACTGCTTCAGCGGAGTCACCCCGCCCGGCACGGACGAGGACACCGCCTGGAAGCGGCTGCCCGACGCGCTCACCCCCGTCCTCGACGCCGCCACCGCCGCCGGCGTCCCCCTCGCGATCGAGCCCGAACCCGGCCATCTCCTGGCCACGCTCGCCGACTTCCACCGTCTGCGCGAGGCCCTGGACAGCCCCGCCGCCCTCGGTCTGACCCTCGACATCGGCCACTGCCAGTGCCTCGAACCGCTCCCTCCCGCCGACTGCGTCCGCGCCGCCGCGCCCTGGCTCCGCCACGTCCAGATCGAGGACATGCGCCGCGGCGTCCACGCACACCTGCCCCTCGGTGAGGGCGAGATCGACTTCCCGCCCGTCCTCGCGGCCCTGGCCGCCGTCGGCTACCGAGCCCTGACCGTCGTCGAACTGCCCCGCCACTCCCACGCCGGCCCCCACTTCGCCGAGCAGTCCCTCGCGTTCCTCCAACGGTCCCTCGGCCACCGCCACGGCACGACCTGCCCCACCGACCGCCCCGGGAGCCCCTCGTGACCCACCACCGGACCCCGGCCGACCCGCACCGCCCCCTGGACGCCCGCCTCACGGAGTCCGCCCGCACCTGGCTGGCGCGGGCGCTGGACGAGGCCGCCGAGCATCCGGGCACCCACGGCCCCCTCGCCGTCTGGGAGCTGCGGCTCGCCGAGGCGGGCCGGCGCTGCGGCACCGAACACGCCGACGCCGTCCGCGTGCTGATCCTGCGCGCGGCCCGCGCCGACGCCGACGCGCTCACCCGGGTCTACCGCCAGGGCACCGCCGACGAACGCCGGGCGGTGCTGCACGCGCTGCCCCACCTCGTGCCCGGCCCCGAGGCGCTGCCCCTCGTCGAGGACGCCCTGCGCACCAACGACACCCGCCTCCTCGCCGCGGCCCTGGGCCCGTACGGCGCCCGCCATCTGGCCCCGCACTCCTGGCGGCACGCCGTCCTCAAGTGCCTGTTCACCGCAGTGCCCGTCGACGAGGTCGCCGACCTGACCGGCCGTGCCCACGGCGACACCGAACTCGCCCGCATGCTCCGCGCCTTCGCCGAGGAACGCACCGCCGCGGGCCGCCCCGTACCCGAGGACCTGCACCGCGTCCTGGCCCTGACCGCGCCCCCACCGGCCGCCGCGCCCCACCGCGACGGCGGCCACGGCCTTCCCGGCAAGGAGTCCTGATGCGCATCTTCGACCCCCACATCCACATGACGTCACGCACCACCGACGACTACGAGGCGATGCACGAGGCGGGCGTCCGCGCGGTCGTGGAACCGGCCTTCTGGCTGGGACAGCCCCGCACCTCGCCCGGCTCCTTCGTCGACTACTTCGACTCCCTGCTGGGCTGGGAGCCCTTCCGCGCCGCCCAGTACGGCATCGCCCACCACTGCGCGCTCGCCCTCAACCCCAAGGAGGCGAACGACCCGCGGTGCGCTCCCGTGCTGGACCTGCTGCCCCGCTACCTGCTCAAGGACGGGGTCGTGGCCGTCGGCGAGATCGGCTACGACTCCCTGACCCCGGCCGAGGACCACGCCCTCGAACACCAGCTGCAACTGGCCGCCGACCACGGTCTGCCCGCCCTCGTCCACACCCCGCACCGGGACAAGCTCGCCGGTCTGCGCCGCACCCTCGACGCCGTACGGGCCTCCGCCCTGCCCGTCGACCGGGTGCTGCTCGACCACCTCAACGAGACCACCGTCGAGGAGGCCAGGGACAGCGGCGCCTGGCTCGGTTTCTCCGTCTACCCGGACACCAAGATGGACGAGGAGCGCATGGTCGCCGTCCTGAAGGAGTTCGGACCGGAGAGGGTGCTGGTCGACTCCGCCGCCGACTGGGGCAGAAGCGACCCCCTGAAGACGCGCCGGGTCGCCGACGCCCTGCTGGCCGCCGGGTTCGACGAGGACACCGTCGACCTCGTGCTGTGGCGCAACCCCGTCGCCTTCTACGGGCTCAGCGGGCGCCTCGTCCTCGACGTCACCGCCACCAACCCCACGCACGAGGGCAACAGCATCCTGCGCGGCGGTGAGTGACCGTGCGCTTCCGCCACCCCGACGGCTCCACCGTCCACCTCGCCTACTGCACCAACGTGCACCCGGCCGAGACCCTCGACGGTGTCCTCGCCCAGCTCCGCGACCACTGCGAGCCCGTACGGCGCCGCCTCGGCCGCGACCGCCTCGGCATCGGCCTGTGGCTGGCCAGGGACGCCGCCGCGGCCCTGGTGACCGACCCGGCCGCACTGCGCGGGCTGCGCGCCGAACTCGACCGGCGCGGCCTGGAGGTCGTCACCCTCAACGGCTTCCCCTACGAGGGCTTCGGCGCCGAGGAGGTCAAGTACCGCGTGTACCGGCCCGACTGGGCCGACCCCGAGCGCCTCGACCACACCACCTCCCTCGCCCGCGTCCTCGCCCGGCTGCTCCCCGACGACGTGACCGAGGGCACCGTCTCCACCCTCCCCCTGGCCTGGCGCACCGCCTACGACGACAGCCGCGCCGCCCGTGCCCGGGCGGCCCTGCGCACCCTCGCCGAACGCCTCGACGCCGTGGCCGAGCTGACCGGCCGCTCCCTCCGGATCGGCCTGGAACCCGAGCCGGGCTGCACCGTGGAGAGCACCGCCGACGCCATCGGCCCGCTGAGCGACATCGGCCACGACCGCATCGGTATCTGCGTCGACACCTGCCACCTCGCCACCTCCTTCGAGGACCCGCACACCGCCCTGGACGCGCTCACCCGGGCCGGTGTCCCCCTCGTCAAGGCGCAGCTCTCCGCGGCCCTGCACGCCGAGCATCCGCACCTGCCCGAGGTCCGCGAAGCCCTCGCCGCCTTCGACGAGCCCCGCTTCCTGCACCAGACCCGCACCTCCACCGCCGCCGGCCTGCGCGGCACCGACGACCTCGGCGAGGCCCTGCGGGGCGACACCCTGCCCGACGCCTCCCCCTGGCGCGCCCACTTCCACGTCCCGCTCCACGCGGCCCCCGCCGCCCCCCTCACCTCCACCCTCCCGGTCCTCAAGGCCGCCCTCACCCGCCTCGTCGGCGGCCCCCACCCCCTCACCCGCCATCTGGAGGTCGAGACCTACACCTGGCAGGCCCTGCCACCGCAGCTGCGCCCCACCACCCGCGCCCAGCTCGCCGACGGCATCGCCGCCGAACTCGCCCTCGCCCGCGACCTGTTGACGGACCTCGGCCTCAAGGAGCTGCCCTGAGCCCCGCCAGGACCGACAGATCCCGACCCGTCCCAGGTGAACCACTCACCACGGACAACGCCCGCCCATCGAAGGAGCCCCGCATGAGCCGCACCTCCCAGCCCGATCCCGAACTCACCCACCGCCTCAGCAGACGAGGCATGCTCGGCGTCGCCGCGGGCACCACCGTCGCCGCCCTGCTGGGCGCCGCCGCCCCCGCCCGGGCCGCCGCCGGCACCGGGACGGCGACCGCGGGCAACGGCCGCCCCGTCCTCCCGCCCGGCCGTCTCGGCATCCAGCTCTACAGCCTCCGCGACAAGGTCTCCACCCTCGGCTTCGCCCCCGTCTTCGCCGAGCTGGAGAAGTACGGCTACGACGAGGTCGAGTTCGCCGGCTACACCCAGGGCTCGGCGGGCCCCATCACCCTCAAACAGCTGAAGCGGCTGGCCCGTGACCACGGCCTGAACCCGATCGGCAGCCACGTCGGCTACTACGCGAGCGACCCCAACGCGTACACCTTCGCCCAGAACCTCACCAAGGTCCTCGACGACGCCCAGGCCCTCGGCCTGAAGCACATCGGCACCGCCGCCGGCCCCTTCCGCTACGGCACGACCGTCGACGCGGTGAAGCGGGCCGCCCACGAGTTCAACACCTACGGCGCGGCCGCCAGGGCGCGGGGCCTGAAGTTCTACCAGCACAACCACTCCGAGGAGTTCTCCTTCGCCACCGACGACCCCAAGGTGCGCCTCTACGACGTACTGCTCCGCGAGACCGACCCCGACCTCGTCTTCCTGGAGATGGACATCTTCTGGGCGTACGTGGCCCAGTTCCGTTTCTCCAAGCGGCCCGACGGCACCGCCGCGCCCTTCGAGCCGCTCGACTACGTCGTGCGCCGCCCGGACCGCTACCCGCTGTTCCACGTCAAGGACGGCGCGAGCGACCCGTCGAACCCGTACGGCTACCGCATGACGGACGTCGGCGACGGCGACATCGACTACCGGAGGTTCATCTCGGCCGTCAACGATCTGAAGGGTTCCCGACGCGCCCACCACTGGCAGGCCGAGCACGACAACCCCGCCGAGTCCTTCACCTTCGCCCGCCGCTCCAGCGAGCACCTGCACTCCCTGCGGGAGAAGGGCGAGTAGAGACCGGGAACGAGGACGCAACGCCGACGCCCGGCTGGGAGATCCCAGCCGGGCGTCGGCGGAAACACCGGGCGGCTCTAGTCCGTGTCCCGGCTGATCGGCATCGGGTTGGCCGTCAGACTCTTCGCCCTCGGCCGGCCCGGTGGGGTCAGGAAGAGGGCGATGAACGCGGCGAACAGGGAGATCGAGCCCGCCAGGGTGAAGGCCCCGTTGTGGCCCCAGTTGTCCACCACGACCTTGCCCATGCCGGCGCCGAGCAGACCGGACACCAGCTTGGAGCTGTAGACCAGCCCGTAGTTGGAGGCGTTGTTGTTCTCGCCGAAGTAGTCCGCCGTCATCGCCGCGAACATCGGGAAGATGGCGCCTCCGCCGAACCCGGAGATGCTGGAGAAGAGCAGGAACAGCGGCAGGTTCTTGAGGTCGGCGGACCACAGGATGCCGTACTGCGAGAAGCCGAGGACGACGCACACGAAGATCAGGCAGCGCTTGCGTCCGTAACGGTCGGACAGCCAGCCGATCACGCCCCGGCCGGTGCCGTTGACGATGGCCTTCATCGACATGGCCGTCGCGACGATGCCACCGGCGAAACCGGCCTCCTCGCCGATGTCGACCTGGAAGGCGATGCCGAAGATGTTCACGCCCGAGGTGCACAGCAGGCAGAACCACATCAGCGCGACGCGCCCGGTCCGCCAGGCCTCCCCGGGGGTGTACTGCCGCACGGCCGGCGGGTTCATCGCCAGTGCGCGGCGGGCCCGCGGGTCGTTCGGCGGCTGCAGCGGGTCGACCTCGGCGGGCCACCAGTTCTTCGGCGGGTCCCGGAAGAAGTAGCCGGCCACGGCCACCGTGGTGGCCAGGAAGAGGCCGACCGAGACGAGGACCCAGCGGAAGTTCGTCAGGTCCATGTAGTTGGTGAAGAGGAAGACGAACGGCACGGAACCGTAGGCGAAACCGCCGTTGACGAAGCCGGTCTTGCCTCCCTTGCGCTCCGGATACCACTTGCCGACCATGTTCACGCAGGTCGCGTACACCATGCCCGCACCCATACCGCTGAACATGCCGAACCCGACGTACGCGACGATCACATGCGGTGCGAACGCGAGAGACAGGTATCCGAGCAGCGTGCCGAGTGCGCCGAGCATCATCGCCCAGCGGGCGGGCAGCTTGCCGCTCTCCCGGAGCTTTCCGGCGGGGAAGGCCACGGCCGCCTGGAAGAACACCCAGACACCGAGCATCCAGAAGATGTGCCCGTCGTTCCAGCTGTGTGCGATGTGCAGTGTGTCCTCGGCCGACGCGAAGGCGTACTCGGCCGAGCTGATGCCCATCATGCCGATCCACGGCAGGATGACCATCCACTTGCGCTTACGGCCCATGATGTCGATATCGGTCTCACCGAGCCGATACACACGGCCGTTCCGGTCCGTCACCTCCCTGTAGGGGACGGGCGTCGAGATGTCGGTGGTAGTCATGACGGATTGCACCCCTTGTGTCGAAAGAGCTGGCCAGCGCCCCCTGTCCCACACCTTTCGTGCTGTCGGGGTCGGGGGCGGCCCCGGGCCGCCCCCTCCTCGATCACCTCATCGGCCGCCCCCCAACAGCCCCGCGGCCCGCGCCCACCGAGCTGGGTCGTGCCCGGGGAGCAACCCCCGGACCCCCGGCCGGATCGGGGCAGCCCGCGCCCGTCACAGCAGCCCCGCAGCCCGCGCCCACCGGTACTTGGCGCCCAGCACCGCGACCGGCTTCTCGGTCGTGTACGGGTACGCCACGACCCCGCGCTCGAAGAGGTACTGGCACGCCTCCTCCACCTCGACGTCGCCCGCGAGCGACGCGACGACCGGCTTCTCGATGCCCCGCTCGCGGAACTCGGCCACCACGCGCGCGGTGAGTTCGGCGAACACCATGGGCGGGGTGACGATGGTGTGCCAGTAGCCGAGGACGAGCGCGTGGATGCGCGGGTCCTCCAGGCCCAGCCTGATCGTCGCCTCGTACGTCGACGGGGGCTCGCCGCCGGTGATGTCGACCGGGTTGCCCGCGGCCCCGAACGGCGGGATGAACGCCCGGAAGGACGCGTCCAGGTCCGGCGGGATCTCCATCAGGGTCAGCCCGTTGTCGGTGACCGCGTCGGACAGCAGGACACCGCTGCCGCCGGCCCCCGTGATGATGACGACGTTGTCGCCCCGCGGAGCGGGGAGCACCGGCAGCGCCCGGGCGTACTCCAGCATCTCGTTCAGCCCCGGTGCCCTGATGACCCCGGCCTGCTTCAGGATGTCCTCGTACACCGCGTCGTCGCCCGCCAGCGCGCCCGTGTGCGAGCCCGCCGCCTTCGCCCCGGCCGCCGTACGGCCCGCCTTGAGGACCACCACCGGCTTCTTCGGGACGGTCGCCCGCGCGGCCTCGACGAACGCCCGACCGTCCTTCAGGTCCTCCAGGTGCATCGCGATGCACTCGGTGCGGGGGTCCTCGCCGAACCAGGTCAGCAGGTCGTCCTCGTCCAGGTCCGACTTGTTGCCGAGCCCGACGATCGCCGACACCCCGGTCTTCGTGGCGCGCGCGAAGCCCAGGATGGCCATCCCGATGCCGCCGGACTGCGAGGTCAGGGCGACCCCGCCCTTGACGTCGTACGGCGTGCAGAACGTGGCACACAGGTCCTGCCACGTCGAGTAGTAGCCGTAGATGTTCGGCCCGAGCAGCCGGATGCCGTGCCGCTCGGCGATCGCCACGATCTCGTCCTGGAGCGCGTGCTCGCCGGTCTCCGCGAAACCCGACGGGATCAGTACGGCGTTGGGGATGCCCTTGCGGCCCACCTCCTCCAGCGCCGACGCCACGAACTTGGCGGGGATCGCGAAGACCGCCACATCCACCTCACCGGGAACGTCCGTGACACTCTTGTACGCCTTGCGGCCCAGAATGTCATCGGCCTTGGGGTTCACCGGGTGGATCTCGCCGGCGAATCCGCCGTCGACGAGGTTGCGCATCACCGAGTTGCCGATCTTGCCCTGCTCGTTGGAGGCCCCGATCACGGCCACCGACGAGGGCTGCATCAGCCGGCGCATCGACGTGAGGATCTCCTCGCGCCCGTACCGGCGCCGCGGTTTCGGCACCGACTCCGCGAGGATGACCCGGATGTCCGCCGCGACCGCGCTCTCGGGGGTCGCGATCACCGGATTGAGGTCCACCTCGGCGATCTCCGGGAAGTCCGCGACGAGTTCGGAGACCCGGCGGATCTGCTCCGCGACCGCCCACCGGTCCACGGCGGGAGCGCCCCGCACCCCGCGCAGGATCTCCGCCGCGCGGATCGAGTCCAGCATGGACAGCGCCTCGTCCGCGTCGACCGGCGCGAGCCGGAACGTCACGTCCTTGAGGACCTCCACCAGGACCCCGCCGAGCCCGAACGCGACGACCTTCCCGAACGTCGGGTCCGTCACCGCGCCGACGATGACCTCCTGCCCCTTCGGCAGCAGCTCCTGGACCTGCACGCCCTCGATCCGGGCGTCGGCCGCGTACGCACGGGCGTTGTCGACGATGGTGTGGAACGCCGCCCGTACGTCCGCCGCGCCCTCCACCCCGACGATCACACCGCCCGCGTCGGTCTTGTGCAGGATGTCCGGCGAGACGATCTTCATCACCACCGGCCCGCCGAAGCGCGCCGCGAACGACACCGCCTCCTCGACGTCCCGCGCCAGCTCCTCGCCGGGGACGGCGATCCCGTACGCGTCGGCGATCACCTTGCCCTCGGGGGCGGTCAGCGCGCTCCGGCCCTCGGCCCGTACGGCGTCGAGGAGCGCGCGCACCCTCAGCACCCGGTCTTCGGCCATCAATCAGATCACTCCGTTCGACTTGAGCAGGCGCAGCTCCTCGTCGCCGAGCCCCAGCTCGCCGACGTAGACCTCTTCGTTGTGCTCGCCGAGCAGGGGTGAACTGGTCACGTCCACCGGGGAGTCGGACAGCTTCAGCGGGCTGCCCACGGTCACGAACTCGCCGCGCTCGGGGTGCGGCACGGTGACCACCATCTCGTTGGCGACCAGGGACGCGTCCTCGATGATCTCCTTGGTGGACAGGATCGGCCCGCACGGGATGTTGTGCGCGTTCAGCCGCTCCAGCACCTCCCACTTGGGGAGCGTGGACGACCACTCCTCGATCAGCTGGAACATCTTGCCCAGCTTGGGCAGCCGGGCCTCGGGCGTCGCCCACTCGGGGTCCTCGGCCAGTTCGGGCCGGCCGATCAGCTCGCTCATCGGCTGCCAGCCGACCGGCTGCACGATGACGTACACGTAGTCGTTCGGGCCGCCCGGCGCGCACTTCACGGCCCAGCCGGGCTGGCCGCCGCCGGAGGCGTTCCCGGACCGGGGGACCTCGTCGCCGAAGTCCTCGTTGGGATACTCACGCAGCGGGCCGTGGGCCAGCCGCTGCTGGTCCCTCAGCTTCACCCGGCACAGGTTGAGGACGGCGTGCTGCATGGCCACGTTGACCCGCTGGCCGCGCCCGGTGCTCTCCCGCTGGTACAGCGCGGCGAGGATCCCCGCCACGGCGTGCACGCCCGTGCCCGAGTCCCCGATCTGGGCCCCCGTCGCCAGCGGCGGCCCGTCCTCGAAGCCCGTGGTGGCCATGGACCCGCCCATGGCCTGCGCGACGACCTCGTACGCCTTGAAGTCGGTGTACGGGCCCTCCCCGAACCCCTTGATCGAGGCGTAGACGATACGGGGGTTGATCTCCTGGATGCGGTCCCAGGTGAAGCCCATCCGGTCGACCGCGCCCGGTCCGAAGTTCTCGACCATGACGTCGGAGCGCCGGATCAGCTCGGTGAGGATCTCCTTGCCGCGCTGGGTCTTGGTGTTGAGTGTGATGCTGCGCTTGTTGCAGTTGAGCATCGTGAAGTAGAGGGAGTCGACGTCCGGGAGGTCACGCAGCTGCTTGCGCGTGATGTCCCCGCTCGGCGCCTCCAGCTTCACCACGTCCGCGCCCAGCCAGGCGAGCAGCTGGGTGGCGGACGGGCCCGACTGGACGTGCGTCATGTCGAGGACGCGGATGCCTTCGAGAGCCTTGGTCGACGTTCCTGCGGTAGGGGTCATCGGGGGCACCTCACTTGTACATCGTCTGGTTCATGGTTCCGGGGGCGTACGCGTCCGGGTCGACCCAGACGTTGATGAGCGACGGCTTGCCGGACTCACGGGCGCGCCGCAGCGCGGGGCCGATGTCGGCGGGGTCGCGGACCTCCTCGCCGTAACCGCCCAGCATCTGGGCGAACTTGTCGTAGTGGACGTCGCCGAGGGTGTTGCCGATCCGCTCGCGCTCCTCGCCGTACTTGGCCTTCTGGCCGTAACGGATCTGGTTCATCGAGGAGTTGTTGCCGACGATCCCGACGAAGGGGAGGTCGTAGCGGACGAGGGTCTCGAAGTCCCAGCCGGTGAGGGAGAAGGCGCCGTCGCCGAAGAGGGCCACCACCTCCTTGTCGGGCCGTGCCTTCTTGGCGGCGAGCACGAAGGGGACGCCGACGCCGAGCGTGCCGAGGGGGCCGGGGTCCATCCAGTGACCGGGCGACTTGGGCTGGACGACCTGGCCGGAGAAGGTGACGATGTCGCCGCCGTCGCCGATGTAGATCGAGTCCTCGGTGAGGAAGTCGTTGATCTCGCTGACCAGCCGGTAGGGGTGGATCGGCGAGGCGTCGGACCGCAGGCTGGGCAGCCGCTTCTCGATGGCGGTCTGTTCGGCGGCCCGCAGCTCGTCCAGCCACTCCTTGCGCCTGGACGCGCCCCCGTTGATCCGCCCGGAGGCCGCCTCGGTCACGGACTTGAGGACGAGGCCCGCGTCGCCGACGATCCCGAGGTCGATGTCGCGGTTCTTGCCGACGGTCCGGTAGTCGAGGTCGATCTGCACGACGGTCGCGTCCGGCGACAGCCGCTTGCCGTAGCCCATGCGGAAGTCGAACGGCGTCCCGACGATGACGATGACGTCGGCGTTGGAGAAGGCATAGCGGCGGGAGAGCTGGAAGTGGTGCGGGTCGCCGGGCGGCAGGGTGCCGCGTCCCGCGCCGTTCATGTAGGCCGGGATGTTGAGGGTGCGCACCAGGTCGATCGCGGACTCGGTGCCCCGCGTGGTCCACACCTGGCTGCCCAGCAGGATCGCGGGCTTCTCCGCGTGCACCAGCAGGTCGGCGAGCTTCTCGATCGCCTCGGGGTCGCCGGCGGAGCGGGTGGAGGCACGGTAGGCGCCCGCCTTCGGCACGCGCGCCTTCTCCACGGGCACCTTGGCGTCGAGGACATCGCGCGGGATCTCCAGGAAGGACGGGCCCGGGGCGCCGTGGTAGCACTCGCGGAACGCCATCGAGACCATGTCGGCGGCGCGGGCCGTGTCCGGCACGGTCGCCGCGAACTTGGTGATCGGCGTCATCATGTCGACGTGCGGCAGGTCCTGCAGGGACCCCATCTTGTGCTGGGTGTGCGCGCCCTGGCCGCCGATGAGGAGCATCGGGGACTCCGCGCGGAAGGCGTTGGCGACACCGGTGACGGCGTCGGTCGTACCGGGGCCGGCGGTGACGACCGCGCAGCCGGGCTTGCCGGTGATCCGGGCGTAGCCGTCGGCGGCATGGGCGGCGACCTGTTCGTGGCGGACGTCGACGACCTCGATGCCCTCGTCGACGCAGCCGTCGTAGATGTCGATGATGTGGCCGCCGCACAGGGTGTAGATGACCTCCACACCCTCGGCCTTGAGTGCCTTGGCGACGAGGTGACCACCGGAGATGAGTTCCTGGCTGTTGCCGTCGGGCATGGCGAAGTCCTGTCCCTTCGTAGGGGTTGGAGCGCTCTCGCGGTTGATTGCATACAGTCGACGAATACTGTATGAACCTTGTTATCCCGCATCCCCTGGGTGGTGTCCAGGGGGCGTGCGGCACTTTTGAGTCAGGAGCCGGAATGGACCTTTTCGAGCACCAGGCACGAGCACTCTTCGAGGAACACGGCATCGCGGTCCCGCGGGCCGAGGTGACCGACTCGCCCAAGGAGGCCCGCGAGATCGCCCGCAGGCTGGGCGGACGCGTCGTCGTCAAGGCACAGGTGAAGACCGGCGGACGCGGCAAGGCGGGCGGGGTGAAGCTCGCCGCCGACCCCGCCGCCACCGAGATCACCGCACGGCAGATCCTCGGCATGGACATCAAGGGCCACACCGTCCGCACGGTGATGATCGCCGAACCCGTCGCGATCGAGAGCGAGTTCTACGTCTCCTACGTCCTCGACCGCGCGGCCGGCGGCTTCCTCGCGATCGCCTCGGCCGAGGGCGGCATGGACATCGAGGAGGTGGCGGCCACCCGGCCCGAGGCGGTGGCCCGTATCCCGGTCGACCCGGCCGAGGGCGTCACCTCCGCCAAGGCGTCCGAGATCGCCGAGGCGGCCGGTCTGCCCCCGCAGAGCGTCGACGCCCTCATGCGGCTCTGGCAGGTGCTGACCCGCGAGGACGCCCTCCTCGTCGAGGTCAACCCCCTCGTCCGCACCGGACAGGGCCGCATCCTCGCCCTCGACGGCAAGGTCACCCTCGACGACAACGCGAGCTTCCGGCAGACCCGCCTCGGCGACGAGGACGTCGCGCACGACGACCCGCTGGAGGCCGCCGCGGCCGCCAAGGGCCTCACCTACGTGAAACTGGACGGCGAGGTCGGAGTCATCGGCAACGGCGCCGGACTCGTCATGTCGACCCTCGACGTGGTGGCGGGCTGCGGCGCGCGCCCCGCGAACTTCCTCGACATCGGCGGCGGCGCCTCCGCCCGGATCATGGCCGACGGTCTCTCCGTCATCCTCTCCGACCCCGACGTGAAGTCCGTCCTCGTCAACGTCTTCGGCGGGATCACCGCCTGCGACGCGGTCGCCGACGGCATCGTCCAGGCCCTCGACGGCGTCCGGTTGACCAAGCCGCTGGTCGTCCGTCTCGACGGCAACAACGCCGTACGCGGCCGGGCGATCCTCGACGGCCGCGCCCACCCGCTCGTCCACCAGGCCACCACCATGGACGGTGCCGCGCGCCGCGCCGCCGACCTCGCCCACGCGAACTGAGGAGCCCGGACATGGCCATCTACCTCACCCAGGAGAGCAGGGTCCTCGTCCAGGGCATGACCGGCGGCGAGGGCATGAAGCACACCCGCCGCATGCTCGCGGCCGGCACGAACGTCGTCGGCGGCGTCAACCCCCGCAAGGCCGGCCGCACCGTCGACTTCGACGAGCGGGCCGTCCCCGTCTTCGGCTCGGTCGCCGAGGGCATCGAGGCCACCGGCGCCGACGTCACCGTCGTCTTCGTCCCGCCGGCCTTCGCGAAAGCGGCCGTCGTCGAGGCCGCCGACGCCGGCATCGGCCTCGCCGTCGTCATCACCGAGGGCATCCCCGTCCACGACTCCGTCGCCTTCACCGCGTACGCGAAGTCCCGGGGCACCCGGATCGTCGGCCCCAACTGCCCCGGCCTGATCACCCCCGGCCAGTCCAACGCCGGCATCATCCCCGCCGACATCACCAAACCGGGACGCGTCGGCCTGGTCTCCAAGTCCGGCACCCTCACCTACCAGCTCATGTACGAACTCCGTGACATCGGCTTCTCCACCTGCGTCGGTATCGGCGGCGACCCCGTCGTGGGCACCACCCACATCGACTGCCTGGCCGCCTTCCAGGACGACCCCGACACCGAACTCATCGTCCTCATCGGCGAGATCGGCGGCGACGCCGAGGAACGGGCCGCCGCGTACGTCCGCGACCACGTCACCAAGCCCGTCGTCGGCTACATCGCCGGCTTCACCGCCCCCGAGGGCAGGACGATGGGCCACGCCGGCGCGATCGTCTCCGGCTCCTCCGGCACCGCGCAGGCCAAGAAGGAGGCGCTGGAGGCGGCCGGGGTACGGGTCGGCGGCACCCCCACGGAGACGGCCCGGCTGGTGCTCGCCGCGCTGGAGTCCGAGGGCTGACCGCACCTCTGCCCGACGCACCACCCCGCCCCCGACTGTGCACCGAGAGCGGAGCGACGTATGACATCCACCCTCACCCTCAAATCCGGCACCGCCTGGACCGAGGCGTGGCAGCGCTGCCTCGCCGTCGCCCCCGAAGCCTTCCGGGACGACCGTGTCCTCAACCGCTGGGGCGCCGCCTGGCGGGCCGACGGCCGCGCCCTGGCCGCCACCAGCCCCGTCGACGGCAGCCCCGTCGCGGGCCCGCCCCGGCTGGACGGCACCACCGCCCGGCAGGCGGTCGGAGCCTCCCTCGACCAGCACCGGGCCTGGCGCCACGTCCCCCTCGGCGAACGCCGCGCCCGGGTCGCCGCCACCCTCGACGCCCTCACCCAGCACCGGGAACTGCTCGCCCTGCTCCTCGTCTGGGAGATCGGCAAACCCTGGCGGCTCGCGCAGGCCGACGTGGACCGGGCGATCGACGGCGTCCGCTGGTACGTCGACGGCATCGAGCCCATGGTCGAGGGCCGCGTCCCCCTCGACGGCCCGGTCTCCAACATCGCCAGCTGGAACTACCCGATGAGCGTCCTGGTCCACGGGATGCTGGTCCAGGCGCTGGCGGGCAACGCCGTCATCGCCAAGACCCCCACCGACGGCGGCGTCGCCTGCCTCACCCTGGCCACCGCCCTCGCCGCCCGGGAGGGCGTCCCCGTCACCCTCGTCAGCGGCAGCGGACGCGAGCTGTCGCAGGCGCTGGTCCGGGCCCCCGAGATCGGCTGCGTCTCCTTCGTCGGCGGCCGCGACACCGGCGCCGCCGTGGCCACCGCGGTCGCCGACCTGGGCAAACGCCACGTCCTGGAACAGGAGGGCCTGAACACCTGGGGCATCTGGAACCACACCGACTGGGACGCCCTGACCGCCGTCGTCCCCAAACTCTTCGACTACGGCAAACAGCGCTGCACCGCGTACCCGCGCTTCGTCGTCCAGCGGGAACTGTTCGACGACTTCCTCGCCGCCTACCTCCCGGCCGTCCGCACCCTCAGGGTCGGCCACCCCCTGGCGGTCGAGCACCCCGACGACCCGTACCCGACCCTGGACTTCGGGCCCGTCATCAACGCGGCCAAGGCCAAGGAACTGACCGACCAGGTCGCCGAGGCCGTCGACCGGGGCGCCGTCCCGCTGCACCGGGGCAGACCCTCCGACGCGCGCTTCCTGCCCGGCCAGGACACCGGCGCGTACGTCCAGCCCGTCACCCTCCTCAACCCGCCCGCCTCCTCCCCGCTCCACCACGCGGAACCCTTCGGCCCGGTCGACACGATCGTCCTGGTCGACACCGAGGCCGAACTGCTCGCCGCCATGAACGCCTCCAACGGCGCGCTGGTCGCCACCCTCTCCACCGACGACCGGGCGACGTACGAGCGGCTGGCACCCCAGATCCGGGCGTTCAAGGTCGGCCACGGCACACCCCGCTCGCGCGGCGACCGCGACGAGCTGTTCGGCGGCTTCGGCGCGTCCTGGCGCGGTGCCTTCGTCGGCGGTGACCTGCTGGTCAAAGCCGTCACCCGCGGTCCGGCGGGGGAGCGGCTGCCGGGGAACTTCCCCGAGTACCACCTCATGCCGTCCGCGGCCTGACATGGCCGGTCCGTCACGTTCCGCACACAGGGGGTGAGGCCGTGCGGGTCCGCTCGCCGGGACCCGCACGGCCCCGCCCGGGACCCGGACCCGCGGGCGGAAACGCAGGTGAAGGGCGCTCCGAAACCTTGGTATTGTTGTCCCTGTCGCCACCGGGAAAACCCCTGGCCAGGCGGCAGACACCTGGTCCGGGTGGCGGAATGGCAGACGCGCTAGCTTGAGGTGCTAGTGCCCTTTATCGGGCGTGGGGGTTCAAGTCCCCCCTCGGACACTCGCTACGGCGACACACGTGAGAAGGGCCCCGACCGGGACGGTCGGGGCCCTTCGCGTGTCCCTGGCCGCGCCGCGCGCTTCGAGGCCGGCGCGGCCGACGACGGCCTCCGGCAGATCGAGCCGGACCCTTTCGTTTCTTCTCAACCTCTAGTCAAATAGCGTCACTTGAACCACACGCCTCCCATGCGACGCACGTGGCCGACGGGCTCCGCGCGTGCAGGACATCGGCGCCGTCCCCCACCGCTGCCGCGCCGGCAGCCGAGCACGTCACTGGAGACACCCATGCCCAGCTCTCCCCTGAAACGCCGCACGTTCGTCCTCCTGGGCGCCGCCGTCGCCGCGGCCGCCGGGACCCGGACCTCGGTGGCCGCGCCCGCGGCGGTCCCCGGCACACCGACACCGGTCCGGATCGTCGACGACAGGGCGACCCCCGCCACCCGCGCCCTGTTCGCGTACCTGAGACGGCAGCGGGGCAAGGGCATCCTGTTCGGGCACCAGCACGACCTGACCTACGGCTTCACCTTCACCACACCCGACGGCAGGTCGTCCGACACCAGGGCGGCGGTGGGCGACCACCCCGCGGTCTTCGGCTGGGACACCCTGATCCTCGACGGCGACGAGCGCCCCGGTGCCGAGGGCGCCACCGACGCCGAGAACATCGCCGCGCTCAGCCGGTGCATCCGGCAGGGCGACGCCCGCGGCGGCATCAACACCCTCAGCGCCCACATGCCGAACTTCGTCACCGGCAAGGACTTCTACGACACCAGGGGCCGCGTCGTCGGCCAGATCCTCCCCGGAGGGGCGAAGCACGCGCGCTTCAACCGCTTCCTGGACCGCGTCGCGAAGGCGGTCAAGGGCGCCCGGCGCCCGGACGGCACCCTCATCCCGGTCGTCTTCCGCCCCTTCCACGAGAACAACGGCGGCTGGTTCTGGTGGGGGGCCGGCCACACCACCTCGGGCGAGTTCATCGAACTGTTCCGCTACACCGTGGAGTACCTGCGCGACGTCAAGGGCGTCCACAACCTGCTCTACGCCTACTCGCCCAACGCGAGCCTCGGCGGCGACCCGGCCGCGTACCTGCGCACCTACCCCGGCGACCGGTTCGTCGACGTCCTCGGCTACGACTCCTACGACGAGGGCGCCGGACCGACCCCCTGGCTGGAGGGGCTGGTGAGGGACCTGGCGATGGTGGTCCGGCTCGCGAACGAGCGGGGCAAGGTGCCCGCGTTCACCGAGTTCGGGGAGAGCGGCACCGAGATCCGCGACCCGCAGTGGTTCACCCGGCTGCTGCGGGCCGTGGAGGCGGACCCGCTGGCCCGTCAGGTGGCGTACATGGCCACCTGGGCCAACTTCGGCGGCACCAAGCGCGCCTACGTGCCGTACCCCGGGCACGCCCTGCTGCCGGACTTCGTCCGGTTCCACCAGGATCCCTTCACCCTCTTCGCCGCCGATCTGCGAGGCGTGTTCGCCGCTCGTACCACCGCTGTCAGGAACGGCCCGTCCCTCCATCTGGTGACCCCCACGGACCGGCAGCGCGTGACGGCCGCCAGGACCACCGTCCGGGTGCGGGTCACGCCCGCACGGGGGAGCCGGGTCACCTACTCCGTGGACGGCGGACCCGCCAGACGCCTGCGCCTCGACGCCGACGGCTATCACTCGGGCGTCTGGTCGATCGACCCGGCTCAGCGGAGGAAGGGCTCGGCGACCCTCACCGTGCGCGCGCGGGCGGGCGGCGAGACGCTCACCGACTCCGCCGTCGTCCTCCTCGGCGAGGCCGCCCCCCTGCCCGCCGGCTGGATCGACGACTTCGAGGGGTACGCCGGGGACGACGTCGCCCTCGGCGAGGCGTACACCCACCTCAACACCCACACGCTGAGCCTGTCGCCCGAACACAAGTCCTCCGGCTCCTACGGGCTGGCCTACGCCTACGACTTCACCGGCGCCGAGTTCACCGGCATCGGCAGGCCGGTCGTCGCGGACTGGTCCGCCTTCACCTCCCTGGCGCTGTGGCTGCGGGGCGACGGGTCGGAGAACGCCGGGGCGCTGGAGATCGTCGCCGACGGGATCCCGTTCCAGTACCGCTTTGCGCTGGACGACACGAGCGGACGGGAACTCAGGGCTCCCTTCGGCGAGTTCGGGCCCGCTCCCTGGGACACCGGCAACGCCGGCGCCGTGCTCGACGCGGCCCGGCTGGCGAAGGTGACGGCGTTCAACCTGTACCTCGGCCGGGCGAGCGAGACGGTGACCAAGGGGGTCGTGTACGTGGACGCCGTCCGGGCCGAGTGACCCCGGGTGTCACTGCGCACCGAAAATGCGGTGACCCGGCCCCCTCACCGTCCCTAGACTCGCCCCACCAAGTGACGAGAGAGGGGGGCCCGGCCATGTGCGACCGCACCGCCGTCGTCGTTCCCCGTTCCCTGTACGAGGTGATCCTCGTGTCCTCGTCCGTCCGGTGCCCGCTGCGCGGCCGGTACCGGATGCCCGTGACGCACGCCTGACGCCGGACCTTCGCGCACGCGGACGGAGCGACAGCTCCGTCCGCGTGCCCGGCCGTGCCGTCCCGCCGTGCCCGAACGGGAATCGCGCTGCCCCGAAACAGCTCAGCTGAAAGGCCACGGGCCATGCGCAGCACCGTCACCAACCCTCTGACCGCCGTCCGTAACCTGGGCATCCTCGCCCACGTCGACGCCGGCAAGACCACCGTCACCGAGCGGTTCCTGTACGCCACCGGGACCACGCACAAGCGCGGGGAGGTCCATGACGGCACCACCGTCACCGACTTCGACTCCCAGGAGCGCGATCGCGGGATCACCATCTTCGCGGCAGCCGTGAGCTGCGCCTGGGACGGCCACCGCATCAACCTCATCGACACCCCCGGCCACGTCGACTTCGCCGACGAGGTGGAGCGTTCGCTCAGGGTGCTCGACGGTGCGATCGCCGTGTTCGACGCGGTCGCGGGCGTCGAGCCGCAGAGCGAGTCGGTGTGGCGGCAGGCCGACCGGCACGGCGTGCCGAGGATCGCGTTCGTCAACAAGCTGGACCGCGCGGGCGCCGACCTCGACACCGCCGTCGAGTCGATCCGGCAGCGGCTGCATCCGGCGCCGCTGGTGGCGCAGGTGCCGATCGGCGCGGAGGACGGGTTCACCGGCGTGGTGGATCTGCTCCGGATGCGGGCGCATGTCTGGACGGACGACGACGGCGGCGCGGCCGAGGAGGGCCCGGTGCCGCAGGCCCTGCGGGAGGAGGCGGAACGGCGTCGGCGGCTCCTGGAGGAGGCGGTGGCGGAACTGCATCCGGCGGCGCTGGAGGAGTTCTGCGCGCGGGGCACGCTCTCCGCGCCGACGCTGGCCGCCGCGCTGCGCGACCTGACCCGCACGGGGGAGGGCGTGGTCGTGCTGTGCGGCTCCGCCTACCGCAACCGCGGCATCGAACCGCTGCTCGACGCCGTCGTGGCGTACCTGCCCTCGCCGCTGGACGTACCGCCCGTACGCGGGACGCACGACGGCGCCGAGCGGGAGCGGGCCGCCGACGCGGCCGAGCCCCTCGCGGCGCTGGCGTTCAAGGTGAGCGCCACGGCCACGGGACGGCTGACCTATCTGCGGCTGTACTCGGGAACGATCAGGAAGGGGGACACCGTGCTGGACGCGGGCACGCGGCGCACCGAGCGGATCGGGCGGATCCTGCGGGTGCGGGCCGACCGGCACGCCGAACTGGACCAGGCGACGGCCGGGGACATCGTCGCGGTCGTCGGGCTGAAGTCGGCCCGCGCGGGGACCACCCTGTGCGCGCCGGCGGCGCCGCTGCTCCTCGAACCCCCGTCCGTCGCCGACCCGGTGGTGTCGGTGGCCGTCGAGGCACGGCGGAGCACCGACACCGACCGGCTCGCGACGGCCCTCGCACGGCTGGCCGAGGAGGACCCCTCGCTGGTCGTGCGGACCGACCCCGAGACCGGCCAGACCCTGCTGTCCGGGATGGGCGAACTGCATCTGGAGGTGGCGGTGGAGAAGATCCGGCGGAGCCAGGGGCTCGACGTCGCCGTCGGCCGGCCGCGGGTGGCCCGTCGCGAGACGGTGGTGCGCGGGGTGTCCGGTCTGGTCTTCCGGCACGTCAAACAGGACGGCGGGGCGGGGCAGTTCGCCCATGTCGTCCTCGACGTGGCGCCCCTGGAGGCGGAGGGCGACCGTGCCGCGACGGGCTTCGTGTTCCGCTCGACCGTCGTCGGCGGCCGGGTGCCGCAGGAGTACGTGCGCGCGGTCGAGGCCGGGTGCCGGGACGCGCTCGCCGAGGGGCCGCTCGGCGGTCACCCGGTGTGCGGGCTGAGCGTCACCCTGACGGACGGGGCGACCCACTCCAAGGACTCCTCGGAGATGGCGTTCCGTACCGCCGGGCGGCTCGGGCTCCGGGAGGCCATGCGGGCGGCGGTGATGGGGCTGTTGGAGCCCGTCGCCGATGTCACGGTGACCGTGCCCGCGGACGCCGTGGGGGGTGTGCTCGGGGATCTCGCCGCGCGGCGGGGGAGGGTGTCGGACTCCGTGGCCCGGGGCGGGTCGGTGGTCGTGACGGCGACCGTGCCGCTGGCGGAGCTGTTCGGGTATGCGACGCGGTTGCGCAGCCGGACGCAGGGGCGGGGGACGTTCACGGCTCGGCCCGCCGGGTACGCGCCCGCGCCGGAGGGTGTGCGGGTGAGTTAGGGGGAGCGCGGGGGCGGGAGTTTTTTCTCGCCCCCGCCGCCCCTACCCGTCCCATCCTCAAGGGGCTGCGCCCCTCGGACCCCCACAGTGCGGGTTCGGTGGGGGTTCTCGCGCAGTTCCCCGCGCCCCTGAAGGACCGGGGGCGCGGGGGCTTCGATCGGTGCTGTTACGCCCAGGGACTCACCGCCGTGAAGCTGCTGTCGGCGCGGAAGGTGTCCGTGGCCTCGTGGGTGTCCAGGCGCAGTTCGTAGTTGTAGTGGCGGATGTAGCGGCCGGGGTAGTTGTACGACTCCAGCCGGACCGAGCCGGAGGCCGTGCCCGGGCGGGCGCAGAACGTGGCGTCCTTGTCGAACACGGTCGTGCCGTCGTCCGCGTCGGAACGGATGCGGTAGTCCCAGTGGCGCAGATAGCGGCCGGTGGAGGTGCGGAAGGAGTAGCAGTTGGCGTCCGCGAGGCCGGGCACGACCGTGAAGGTCGCGCTCTGCTTGACGGCGGTCGTGCTGGAGGACGTCACCGGATCGACGTAGCCGAGGTTGTCGGAGCGAGCCACGGCGTAGCGGCCGGTGTAGTTGACGGACTGCAGGGACCGGGTGGTGTTGACCGGCAGCGTGACCCCGCCGGAGACCGTCTCCTTGAGGACCGTCAGATGGCGTACGAAGCCGGTGAGGCCCGGGAGCTGCGTCGGGGTCGACCAGGTGGCGAAGGTGTCGTAGCTGTCGCTGTACCAGTACTGCCCGGCGCCGTAGGCGTCGTAGTAGATCCGCCAGCCGCCGTTGTCGAGCTGGACCAGGGCCGGGCCCTCCATGCCGGAGCCGAAGCCCGCCCAGTTGCCCGTCTTCGTGATGGTGTACGGGCCGGTGAGGCTGGAGGCGGTGCCGTACTCGATGTACTTCGTCGTCTCGTTCTTGGTGAACGCGTGGTAGGTGGAGCCGATCTTGACGATGAAGGTGTCGATGTAGTTCGGGCCGATGCCGGAGAGCCGGGTGGGCGCCGACCACGCGGTGAGCGCGGAGTTCGTCGCCGTCAGCTTGTACGGCTTGAAGATGTACTCGCCGTCGGCGGCGATCGACGCCGACAGGATGATGTTGACGCTGCCGTTGGTGTCGACGAACCACTCGGGTGCCCAGGCGCGCTGCAGACCGCTGATCGGGACCGTGTAGTCGTAGAGGAAGGTCCAGTTGAGGCGGTCGGTGGAGCGGGCGAAGCCGATGGTGGTGGAGAGCGCCGACCAGGTGCGCGTGGTGTAGGTCAGGTAGTAGTAGCCGTCCGTGTGCTTGAAGATGCTGGGGTCGCGGATCAGGCCGGAGGGCGGGGTGTACGCGGGGCCCTTCCGGAGGGTGAAGCCGGTCGCGTCCGGCGAGTCGTACACGTACATGTTCGACTCGCTGCTGTTCGTGAACGCGGTCATCGTGTAGCGCGTCGCCTGCCCGGCGGCCGGGTGGGCGGCTCCGGCCGGGGAGGCGACGGCGGTGGTGAGGCCCAGCAGGGCGGCCACCGAGGTGAGGAGGGCGATGACCGCCCTGCGGGTTGTGTTCAACGCTCGTCCCGTCTGTGCGCGAACTGCCCTGAGGCGTGGGATGTTGTTCGAAATGTCGGCTCTTGTGCGGAAGTTCGATCAGAAGATAAGAGGGGGGCATGTTCGCGTCAATGGGTCGGGCGCGGTTTGTGCGAGGTGAGGTTCCGCTTTTCCGCCGACCGATCCGGCGGCGTTGCCTCCGGATCGACGTTTCCCCAGGTCAGGACCGGTTTCCTGGGCGGCTCACAGGTGGGCAACAGGAAACGGGTCGACCCGTTCCGGCAGGGGGGCAACTCTGATGTCGACAGCACACGGCACAACCCACGACCAAGGGGGAACGAACGATGCGCAAGCTCAAGGCGATGCGGACCGCGGCGGCACTGGCACTGGCGGCCGGCGCGATGGTGACCGCCACCGCGACCCAGGCGCAGGCCGCAACCACCCACGGCTGCCCGGACGGATACGTCTGTATCTACCCGGAGAACGCGGGCTGGAACAACGACGTGCCGTCGCATAAGTACTACAACTACGGCTACTACAACCTCAGCAACATGTACGGAACCCACCGCATCATCAACAACCAGACCGGCAACGCCACCATGCAGACCTGCACCGGGTACAACGGCACGGGCTGCGAGGGCTACCTGCCCGGCGGAGGCTGGTGGATCGACAAGGACATGACGCCGATCAACTCGATCCGTCTCAACCCGTAACCCTCGGGCGCCACGAGGCGCCGAGGGTGGCGACACGACGTCCGGAACCGCATCTGCCCGCGGCTCCGGACGTCGTGTTTTCGCCACTCCGGGTGAAAGATTTGGCTGCTCTCACCGACCCGACAGTAACCTGGGCATCCGCCGTCTCACGGCCGCACTGCCTTGGGGGAACGCCTTGGGGGACCCGCAGCTCGGAGCTGACCCGGATCACCGCGACGACCGGGACGGAACCGCGCCGACCACGCCTTCTCTCCCTCCTCAGCAGTCCTTCCCCGCCCAGCTGCGCCGGCTGCGCCACGAACGCGGACTGTCGCTCACCGACCTGGCCCGCCGCACCCACTACAGCAAGGGCTACCTCAGCAAGATCGAGACGGGTACGAAACGCGCCACTGTCGACGTCGCCCGTCTCTGCGACCAGGTCCTCGGCGCGGAGGGCGAGTTGCTGCGCCTGGTGCGGCAGGCCGCGCCCCGGGACGGAGAACGCGAACACGAGGCCGGGCAGCGGCAGTCGGGCGGGGTGTGTCCCTACCGCGGACTGGCGGCCTTCACCCCCCAGGACGCGGAATGGTTCTTCGGCCGGGAACGCGCGACGGCCGCACTGGTGGAGCGGATCTTCGAACAGGTGGGCCGGGGGCCGCTGATGCTGGTCGCCCCCTCGGGCGCCGGCAAGTCGTCCCTGCTCAACGCCGGACTCGTTCCCGCGCTGCGGCGCGGCGACCTCCCGATGTCCGGCGCCGACCGCTGGCCGGTGGTGCTGCTCACCCCCACCTCGCGGCCGCTGGACGAGTTGCTGGAACGCACCGCCAAAGCGCTCGGCGGAGACCTCGGCGTCACCCCGGAGGAGGTGCGCGAGAACCGCGCCGCCCTGCTCGACGCCGTCCGCGCGACGACGCGGGAGCCGCCTGCGGTCCCGGGAGGCCGCAGGCCCCCACCCCCTCGTCCTGTCCTGATCGTCGACCAGTTCGAGGAACTGTTCACCCTCTGCTCCGAGGACGAGGAGCGCCGTGCCTTCGTCCGCGCGCTGCACGCCCTGGCGACCGCGGGCCCGGAGGCCGACGGCCACGCCCCCGCCGTCGTGGTGCTCGGCGTCCGCGCCGACTTCACCGGCAGTTGTCTGGGCCTGCCCGAGCTGGCCCCCGTCTTCACCGGCGGACTGTTCGTGCTGTCCCCGATGACCGTGGCGGAACTGCGCGAGTCCATCACCCGCCCGGCGGAACTCGCCGGGCTCACCCTCGAACCCGGCCTCGTCCCGCTGCTGTTGCGCGACGCGGGACTCCGCGACGACCCCGACACCGGCCCCGGGGCCTCCGGAGCGGGCTCCGACGAGACACCCTCCGGCGCGCTCCCGCTGGTCTCCCACGCACTGCTCGCCACCTGGCAGCGGCGCCGGGACAGCGCACTGACCGTCGACGGGTACGAACGGGCGGGCGGCATCCAGGGGGCGGTCGCCCGCACCGCCGAGAACGTGTTCGCCCGGCTGTATCCCGCCGAACAGAAGACCATCCGCCGCATCCTGTCCCGGCTGGTGCTCGTCATGGACGGAGCCGGGGCGACCCGCCGCCGGATGAGCCGGGACGCCCTGATGGCGCGGCTCGGCGACGCCGACGGGGCCGCCGCCGCCCTCGACGCGTTCGTCCGGGCCCGTCTCATCACCATGGACAGCGACACCGTCGAGATCACCCACGAGGCGCTGCTGCACGCCTGGCCCCGGCTCCGCGGCTGGATCCGCGCCGACCGGGCCGGACTCCTCCTCCACCAGCAGCTCTCCCACGCCGCCGGGGAATGGGAGCGCGAGCGGCGCGACCCCTCCGCCCTCTACCGGGGCACCCGCCTCGACACCGTACGGGCCTGGGCCGACGAGTCGGACGGCTGGAGCAGACTCGCGCCCGACGAGGAGGCGTTCCTGAGGGCCAGTCAGGCCGAGGAGGACGGGCGCCGCGGACAGGCCAGACGCCAGGTGCGGCTGCGGCAGTCCCTGCTCGCCACGCTCGCCGTGCTGCTCGGCCTCGCCGTCACCGCCGGAGGGCTCGCCTACCAGCAGCGCGCGGGCGCCCTCGACCAGGAGCGCGTCGCCCGCTCCCAGGCCCTCGCCGCGCGCTCCGCGTCCCTCGCCGGGGGCCGGCCGGAGGCGTCCATGCTCCTCGCGGAGGAGTCCTACCGCACCGCGTCCACCGCCGAGGCCCGCGGCGCCCTGCTCAGCACCCAGTCGCAGCCCTTCTCCGCCCGGCTCGCCGGACACCGCGGCCCCGTCAACCAGGTCGCCTTCGCGCCCGACGACCGCACCCTCGCGACGGCCAGCTCCGACGGCACGGTCGTCCTGCGCGAGACCGCCGGCCGCCACCGCGTCCTCGCCCGGTTCACCGTGCCGGGGCGTGTGCGCTCGGTCGCCTTCGGCACCGACGGCCGCACGCTCGCGGTCACGTCCACCGACGGGCCCGTGACCCTGTGGAGCACCACCGGCCATCGCCGGACCGGAGTGCTCCCGAAGGCCACGGAGGGCGCGCGGGCGGTCGTCTTCGACCCGCGCGGGGGGACGCTCGCCGTCGCCGCCGCCGACGGGACCGTCCAGCTGTGGGACACCGGGCCCCGGCCCCGGCGCACCGCCACCCTCCCCGGCCACGAGGGCGACGTCAACGCACTTGC
The DNA here is from genome assembly GCF_029167005.1 of Streptomyces sp. VNUA24. Lineage (NCBI taxonomy): Bacteria > Bacillati > Actinomycetota > Actinomycetes > Kitasatosporales > Streptomycetaceae > Streptomyces > Streptomyces sp. VNUA24. The sequence goes on along the minus strand of NZ_CP119143.1, from coordinate 2,779,803 downwards.
CTACGCCCCCGGCGGACGGACGCTCGCCTCCGCCGGCACCGACCGCGTCGTACGGCTGTGGGACACCGACCGGGCCCGGATCGCCGACACGCTCAAGGGCCACGCCGACGAAGTGCTGGGCGTGGCGTTCTCGCCGGACGGCAGGACGGTGGCCTCCGCCGGCGTCGACCGGACGGTACGGCTGTGGGACGTCGCCGACGGGCGGCCGACCGACACGTTCACGGGAAGCAGCGACGACATCAACGACGTCGCCTTCACCCCGGACGGGACGACGGTCGTCGGCGCGGTCGGCGACGGCACGACCCGGCTGTGGGACGTGCGCAGCGGCCGGCAGACCCTGGTCCTGGCCGGACACACCGACTACGTCCTCGGGGTGGCCGTCACCTCCGACGGCGCCCTGCTGGCCACGGCCGGTTTCGACCAGTCCGTCGTCCTGTGGGACCTGAGCGGGGCGGTCCTGACGTCCCGTCCGTTCACGGAGGTCTGGCAGACCGCCTACAGTCCCGACGGGAAACTGCTGGCCACCGCCGACGCCGACCACACCGTACGGCTGTGGGACGCGGCGACGCACACCCTCGTGGCCGCGCTGCGCGGGCACACCGAGACCGTGTTCTCGGTGGCCTTCTCGCCCGACGGGCGGACCCTGGCGTCGGCCGGCTCCGACGGCACGGTCCGGCTGTGGGACGTCGCGGAGCACGAGCCACTGAAGAAGCTCACCGGGCACGAAGGACAGGTCTTCTCCGTCGCCTTCTCGCCCGACGGGCGGACCCTCGCCTCGGCGGGAGCCGACCATACGGTGCGTCTGTGGGACGTGGCGAGGCGCCGGCAGCTCGGCGTGCTCCGCGGCCACAAGGACTTCGTCAACGATGTCGCGTTCAGCCCCGACGGCCGCACCCTGGCCACCGCCGGCGACGATCTGACCGTACGCCTGTGGGACGTCGCCCGACGCCGCGAACGCGCCACCCTGACCGGCCACTCGGGCGCGGTACGGGGGGTGGCCTTCAGCCCGGACGGCCGCACCCTCGCCAGCAGCGGCAACGACGGGTCCGTACGCCTGTGGGACGTCCGGCACCGGCGCTTCGAGACGGCCCTGACCGGCCACTCGGGCGCGGTACGCGGGGTGGACTTCAGCCCCGACGGCCGCACGCTCGTCAGCAGCGGCAACGACCGCACGGTACGCCTGTGGGACGTCTCCGGACGGCGGGTGTGGGCGACCCTCACCGGTCATACGAACGCGGTGTGGGGCGTCGACTTCGCCCCCGACGGGCGGACCGTGGCCAGCAGCAGCACCGACGGCACCGTACGGCTGTGGGACCTCGACCCCGGCGCCCGGCTGGCGGCCATCTGCCGGCTGCGCCTCGGCATCGCGCCCGAGGAACGCGCCACCCTGCTGCCCGGAGTGCCCGTCCGGGCGGAGCCGACGGAGTGCGGGGGCCGCTGAGCAATACGGGGGACGCGGCGACGTTCGGCAACCGCCCTGCTCACCAGGGGTTTCCCAGGTGTTTCCCGTTGCCCGCCCGGATGGGGCGACACCCGGATCTCGACGCGCGGGGCGGTGGTCGGCCAGGCTGCTGCACGACCACCACCATCCGTTCATCGAGACCGACAGGAAACGGGGGTTCCGGCATGGTGAGCCGGACCAATGTCATCCGCACACTGATCACACTCATGGCGCTGCTCCTGTGGGCGCCGGTGTCCACGGCCTCGGCCGCTCCGGCCGCTCCCGCCGCCGGCTGCGGCGTGCTCGCGCCGGGCGCCTCGGCCGCCGCCGAGCGGGCGATCGCCGCGGCCTGCGCCGAGGTCGCCGCCGGCACCTGGTACACCTGGGGCGGCGGCCACGGCGCCACGCCCGGGGCCACCTACGGGCAGGTCGACCCCACCGACCCGGCCAGCGAACACGACCCCGAGCGGCGCGGCTTCGACTGCTCCGGCCTCGTCCGGTACGCCTACGCCCAGGCCGCCGGCGGCACGGACATCCTCGACGGCGTCGCCAGCCAGCAGTACTACACGCACCGCGCCGCCGCCCGCTTCACCGCCGCCCAGGGCCTCGCCCCGCTCGTCCCGGGCGACCTGCTGGCCTACGGCACCAAGAAGGACCTGCACCACATCGCCATCTACCTCGGCGCGGGCAAGATGGTCGAGGCCAAGCAGTCCGGCACCCGGCTGATGGTCAGTGACGTCCGCCTCGGCGGCGACTACTTCGGCGCCGTCCGCGTCAACACCGGCGCACCCACCGGCAACATCCACCAGACCTGGGGCACCGGCGTCTGGACCAAGGAGGAGCCCCGCACCGGGTCCGGCCGTGTCTACGCCTTCCCGTACTCGACCACCATCCGCGTGTACTGCCAGAAGCACGCGGAGCTGGTGAAGGCGGAGGGCTACGAGAACGACGTCTGGTCCTACCTCCCCGACTACAAGGCATGGATGACCAACATCTACATCAAGGGCCCTGCCTGGCTGGCGGACGTCCCCGACTGCAAGGACGTGCCCCCCATCACCTGACAGCCTCGCGCCGGTGACCGTCGGGGGGCGGCCACCTGCGCCAGCGTCACCGTGCCCGTACGCTGCGTCAGCGTACGGGCACATTCTGTGGATAGTACGCACGTCCTCCCGTCACGCTGGGTGCCGTCGGGGCATGGGGGCCACAGCGCACGAAGACCGGAGGTGGCCGCGTATGACGGGCGGCGGGATGAGCAACGACTACGACGAGGCAGTGGCCGACGAGGGGACGGCGGTGGACCGCGAACCCGACCCCTCGGACAGTCTGCGGACGTGGGGCGCCGTGACACAGGCGCTGCGCGAGCACGCGGGCTACAGCCGGGCGGAGTTCGCGGATCTCGTCCGCTTCTCCCGGCACACGGTGGAATCGGTGGAGCAGGGGCGCCGGATGCCGGACGCGAACTACGTGCGCCGGGCCGACGAACTGCTGGGGAACACCGGGGCGTTGCGCAAGTCGTCACAGTATGTGACGCGGGGGCGGGGGGACGTGGGCCTGGCGGCCTGGTTCCGCCAGTGGGCCCGGCTGGAGCGGGTCGCGGTGAGTCTGTGCACGTACGAATGCAGGCTGGTCCCCGGGCTGTTGCAGTCGCGGGACTACGCGCGGGCGGTCTTCGAGGGGACCGTCCCGGTGACACCTGACGACCAGCTGGACAGCTTCATGGACCGCCGGATGGAGCGTCAGCGGATGCTGTTCGAGCGGCCGACGACCCCGTTCAGCTTCATCGTCGAGGAGCATGTGTTCCGGCGGCGGTTCGGGGACGACGCGCGGATGCGCGGGATGCTCGACCATGTGCTGGAGCTGAGCGCTCCCCGCAATGTGACGCTCCAGATCGTGCCGTTGGAGGCCGGGTTGCACGCGTGCCTCGACGGGCCGGTGCGACTGCTGGAGACGCCGCAGGGGCAGCGGCTCGCGTACTCCGAAGGCCAGCAGAACGGCCGTCTGATCTCCGACTCGAAAGGGGTGAGCCTGCTCCATCAGCGCTATGACACACTGCGCTCGCAGGCCCTGAATGCCAAGGATTCCCGGGCGCTGCTGGAGCGACTCCGAGGGGAACTGGACCTATGAGCACGACGGAACTGGCGTGGTTCAAGTCAAGCTACAGCGGCAGCCAGGGCGACGATTGCGTCGAAGTCGCCGTCACCGGACGGGCCGTGTGCGTACGTGACTCCAAGGACGTGACCCTGCCGCACTTCGCGGTCGGACGGGCGGGGTGGGCGCGGTTCGTGGGGTTCGTGGGGCATGAGGGCCACCCGGGACACCGGCAGAGGGACCTCACCGCATAGTCCGGTGGTCCACGGCGGTGGGCGCCTCCCGTTCGGGGGCGTCCACCGGCCCGGCCGCACCGGTCGCGAAAATGGACCACCACAGGAAGATTTCAGCCCACTACAGGGCGGGGCGGGGTCCGTAGGTTCGTCGTATGCCTACCAGCAAGAACCTCCTGACCTCGGTTCAGGTGGCCCGCTTCGTCGCGCAGGGATTTCTGCGCCTGGACGGGGTGGTGCCGCCGGACATCAACGAACGGGCCGTCGCCGCGCTGGCCCAGGGGCTGCCGGGAGTGCCGTACGGCACCCCTCTGGGCGCGGCGTTCCCGCCCGGCACCTTCGTCCGTGAACTGCTCGACCTGCCGGTCGTCGCCGGTGCCGTGGAGAGCCTGGTCGGACCCGGACCGACCGTCGACCACCATGCCGTGCACGTCCGCGAGCCCCACGAGGGCCACGCGCAGGACCTCCACGCGGACGCGATCATCGACGTACGGCCGGACGCGTTCGACATCCAGCTCATGTACTACCCGCACGAGGTGACCGCCGAGATGGGCGGCACCCTCAGCGTGCCCGGCAGCCATCTGCGCCGGATCAACGAGACGGACGTCGGCCGCGTCCAGAACCTGCGGGGGCAGACCCGGCTGACCTGCCCGGCCGGCACGGTCGTCCTCCTGCACCACGGCATCTGGCACGGCGGCCGCCGCAACGACACCGACCGCCGCCGCTTCATGTACAAACTGCGCCTCAACCCGACCGTGCCGCAGGTGCGCCTGTGGGACACCACGGACCTGCACGACCCGTCCGTCACCGCGGAGTTGGACACCCACTTCCCGTGGTACGAGCAGGCCACCGGCCGACTGGAGATCTACAACCGGGTCCTGCTGTGGCGGGCCCTGACCGGCGACGAGTCGTTCGACGTCGAGTACTGGGTCACGCGCGTCAGCAACCGGCCCGCCCCGAGGAGCCACGCATGAGGCAACAGGTCCTGGTCCTGTATCTGTCGACGTCGGCGCTCGACTCCCCGGTCGTGGGCTGGTCCCGGTACGACGGGACCGGCCGGACCCGTCCGACGGCCGGAGACAGCGACGAGCCGCCCTACCCGACGGGCCTCGACGCGCTGCTCGACGGGTGGCGTCTCTTCCAGGCGTCGCAACTGCTGCCGCCCCAGTCCGGTCACGAGTACGACGTCTCCTTCCTGAAGCACGAGTTCTTCTTCGAGAAGCTGGAGGAGACCCCTCCCGGCTGACGCCGAGCCCGTGGCCCGGTCGCGGGGCGAGTGGACCGGGCCACGGAGTCCTGGGAGGGGTGGGGCGGCTGCCGTGGTCAGTAGCCGTAGATCATCTTGTAGGCGACCTCGGGCAGGAACTGGCCGGCCGAGGAGCCGGATCCCACACCGCAGTTGCCGTCCGACTCGCCCGGCACCTTGATCCACAGCAGCATCTCCGCGCCGCCGCCCATCTGGGTGGCGGGGCCGATGCGGCGGCCCGAGGGGTTGCACCACTGGCCGTTGGAGCCGTTGCCGTTGCGGCTGGTGTCCACGACGAACGGCTTGGTGTAGCCGTAGCGGGCACTCAGCTCCCTGTTCACCGCGTTGCCGTAGGCGGTGTTCTCGCCCGTGGTGAGGTAGTTGGAGATGTTCAGCGAGAAGCCGTGGGCCTGCCGTACGCCCGCCTCGTGCAGCCGCTTGGCCATGGTCGCGGCGTCCGTCCAGGCGGGGTTGCCGGCGTCCATGTAGACCCAGGTGTTGGGGGCCTGGCGGCTGAACTGGGAGACGGCGCCGCTGAGCATGCTCTGGCGCTCGGCTATCTGCGCCTGGTTCATGCAGCCGTAGTCCCCGAGAGAGTCCGGCTCCAGGATCACCAGCGCCGGACGGTTGCCGATGCCGCCGGCGAACTGGGAGATCCAGCTCGCGTAGGCGGACGGCGAGGAGGCGCCGCCCGCGGAGTGCCCGCCGCAGTAGTCGCGGTTGTAGACGTTGTACGCGACCAGGATGGGCAGCTTGTCCCGGCTGTCCGCGGCGCCCGTGAACGAGCCCGTGGCGGAGCCGATCGAGCCGCTCCACGAACCGAACCAGCGGGCCATCGGGGTGTTGGCGAGGGAGGCGTTGATCGCGGACGCCCGGCCGTCACCGGGGTTGGCGGCGGCCCACCGCTTCGCGCTGTTGTCGGGGTCCACGTAGAACCCGCTGGTCATGCCGGTCGGGTCGGCGGCATGGGCGGACGGAGCGGCGGCCAACGCGAGCGGCAGCGAGCAGAGCGCTGCCATCAGGGCGCGGAGCCTGCGGCGCATGACATCACCTCGGAATTCCTGGCAGGGATGCGTCGCGCGCTCTCGTCCCGAGCGTGCGACGCGCTGAGGAAGTGCGGTGGTTCGACGTGCCTGGGGAGATTGGGAGCGCTCCCATTGGAAGCGCTTCCAGATGTGCCGAAAAATTTTGGGGTGTGGTCGGTATCGTGTGGCTGGCTGGTACAACTGTCAAGAGTCGAGGAGCCGAACGCCCTCTGTACAGGGTGAGTTCGAGGCTCTACGGTCCCCATGACCGGAAGCGTTCCCAGTTTTCGGCCAGGGGGAGGGGTTCACATGGTCATGGCAGGGGATCCGCCGCGTCGCCCTCCCACACTCGACGCCGTGGCCGCGCTCGCGGGTGTCTCCCGCTCCGTGGCCTCCCGCGTGCTCAACAACGCGCCGCACGTCAGCCGGGGCAAGCGCGAGGCCGTCGAGCGCGCCGTCCGGCAGCTCGGCTACGTTCCCAATCCGACGGCCCGCGCGTTGGCCACGCGGCAGACGGGAGCGGCCGCGCTGGTCGTCTCGGGAGAGGATCCGTCGATCTTCGCGGATCCCTTCTTCGCCCAGGTGATCGTGGGGGCGTCGGCCGCGCTGGAGGAGGCCGACCTGCATCTGATGCTGTGCCTGGCCGCGACCGACCGGGGCCGCAGACGGGTGGAGGAACTGCTGCGCGGCAAGGGTGCCGACGGCGTCATGCTGATGGCGCTGCGCGAGAACGATCCGCTGACGCGGGCGGCCGAGGAGGCGGAGATGCCGGTGGTGTTCGGTGGCCGCCCCGTCGGTTCGGCCCCGCGCTGGTACGTGGACGTCGACAACACGGGCGGAGCGCGCGAGGCCACCGAGTACCTGCTCTCCCGGGGCCGCTCCCGGGTGGCCGCGATCTGCGGGCCGCTGGACACCGAGGTGGGCCGCGCCCGGTACCGCGGCTACCAAGACGCGATGCTGGCTGCCGGCCGCGCACCGTTCCCGCCGTACGAGGGCGACTTCACGGAGCCCGGCGGGGCCGCCGTCATGGCCGCACTGCTGGCCGAACACCCCGATGTGGACGCGGTGTTCGCTGCCAACGACAACATGGGGGCGGGGGCGCTGCGCACCCTGCGGGGAGCGGGGCGGGCGGTTCCCGACGACGTCGCCGTGCTCGGGTTCGACGACCTGGCCGTGGCCCGGATCGCCGATCCGCCGCTCACCACCGTCCACCAGCCGATAGCGGATCTCGGACGGGAGACGGCGCGCATGCTCGTCGCGCTCGTCAACGGGCAGGACCCCAGCCCGCTGATCCTGCCCACGCGCCTGGTCGTCCGCTCCAGCGCCTGAGACGACGGTGCCCGGCCGTGAGCCGGTCGGACTCGGACTCGTGCGCGTGCTGTCGCGGCTCGTGCTCGTGCTCGTGCTCGTCGCGGCTCGTGCTCGTCAAGGCAGCGGACGGGTGAGGGTCTGCGCGCACCAGATCGTCTTTCCCTCGGTGGTGTTCCGGGTGCCCCACCCCTGAGTGAGCTGAGCGACGAGCAACAGGCCCCGGCCGGGGGAGGTGGTGGTCCACAGGAACCGCAGCTCAGGGCCGTAGACACCCAGCGCGAAGGGGCACTGCTCGAAGGCCCCGTCGGCGATCACCGGGCGGCGCCCCCGGCGTTGCACGATCAGGACATGGCCCAGCGACCGGCTGTCGGCGCCGTGCAGGGGGTGGACCGCCGACACGGCGTCCAGCGTGGAGCCGTCCCGGTGGCGGAGGGGGGAACCCGGTGGGGCCGGGGCCGACACCGGGGTCCTCGGGGAAGCCGGGCGGTACGGGACCGGCCGGCACGGCGGCAGTGGGGGCGTCTTGCTGGTCGGCCATGTCCACGCAACACGCCTCCGTCCGGGCAGTGGGTCCCGTCAGGGCTGGATTCCAGCGGCTGCTTCCCAGCGTAGGTCCGCCCCCGCACTCCGGCGCTCCGACCGGTGCGGTCGGGATCGCGGACGCGGGGGCGGTGGGGGTGGTGCTCAGGCGTCCTTGCGGACCTCTTCCAGCCGCACCGGGCGGCGCTCGGCCACCGACAGGGTCGCCGCCTCGGCGATCCAGCTGGCCTCCAGGGCGTCCGCGACCGTGCAGGGCGAGGTGCGGGTGCCGGCGACGACCTCGGTGAACGCGGTGAGTTCGGCGCGGTAGGCGCCGGCGAAGCGGTCCATGAAGAAGGTGTGCGGGACGCCGGAGGGGAAGGTCACCCCGGGCTCGGCGGAGCGCAGCGGGAGCTGGGTGTCGAGGCCGGCGGCGATGCTGTCCTGCATGCCGTGGACCTCCAGGCGGACGTCGTAACCCCGCGCGTTGTGACGGGTGTTGGAGATGACGCCGATGGTGCCGTCGTCGAAGGTGAGGAGCGCGGACGCCGTGTCGATGTCACCCGCCTCCTTGATGTACTCCGCGCCCTTGTTGGCACCCGTCGCGTACACCTCGACGACCTCACGGCCCGTCACCCAGCGCACCACGTCGAAGTCGTGCACCGCGCAGTCGCGGAAGATGCCGCCCGACACCGCGACATAGGCCGCCGGCGGCGGGGCGGGGTCGAGGGTGGTCGACCGCACGGTGTGCAGGGTGCCCAGCTCGCCGCTGAGGACGGCCTCGCGGGCGGCCACACAGCCCGCGTCGAAGCGGCGGTTGAAGCCGATCTGCGCCTCGATGCCGCTCTCGCGCACCGCGCGCAGCACGGTCAGGCTCTCCTCGACCGTCTTCGCCACCGGCTTCTCGCAGAACACCGGGATCCCCGCCTCGACGGCGGCCAGGATCAGCCCCGGGTGCGCGTCGGTGGCGGCGGTGATCACGACACCGTCGATCCCCGAGGCGAACACCGCCTCGGGCGAATCGACCACGGTGGCGCCGAACTTCTCGCCGGCCGCCAGCGCCGCGGCGGCCACCGGGTCGGAGACCACCAGCTCCTCCACGACGTCCAGTCCGGCGAGAGTCCCGGCATGGAAGGCGCCGATGCGGCCCAGCCCCAGGATGCCAATGCGCATGACGAGTGTCCCTTTCGAAAGTGCAGATGAAACAAGGGGGAAGCGAGGGGGAAGCGAGGGGGAAGCAGGGGGGAAGCAGGGGGAATCAGGTGGGAAGCGGGTCAGTCCGAGGCGCCCGGGACGTTCTGGTCCCAGTCGATCACCGAGCCGGTGACCACGCCGCTGCGGTCGGACAGCAGGAAGACCACGAAGTCGGCGATCTCGTCGACCTGGCCGAGCTTTCCCATCGGCAGGCGCTCGGCGGCCCGTTCCCGCCAGTCGTCGCCGGCGTCGTGGAACTCGCGCTGGATCGCGTCCTCGCCCTCGGTCTCCGTCCAGCCGATGTTCAGGTCGTTGATCCGGATACGGTCCCAGCGGTGGGCGTGGGCGGCGTTGCGGGTGAGGCCCGCGAGACCGGCCTTCGCGGCGGAGTACGGGGCCAGGAACGGCGGGCCGCCGTGCGCGCAGTTCGAGCCGATGTTGACGATCGTGCCGGGAGCCTTGCGGGCCACCAGGTGCTCCACCACCGCCTGCATGGCGAAGAAGGGGGCGCGCAGGTTGATCGCGATGTGCGCGTCGAACAGCTCGGGCGAGGTGTCGAGGAGCGAGCCCCGGGAGGTCAGACCGGCCGCGTTGACGAGGCTGTCGACCCGGCCGTGCGCGGCGACGACCTGGTCCACCGCGCCGCGCACCTGCGCGGGGTCCGTCAGGTCGGCACGGACGAAGCCGGCGCCGGTGTCCGCCGCGAGCTTCTCGCCGACCTCGGCGCGGCGGCCCGTGAACATCACGGTCGCGCCCTCGCGCAGGGCCGCCCGGACGATGCCCGCGCCGACGCCCTGGCTGCCGCCGTTGACGAGGACGACCCTGTCCTCCAGTAGTCCCATGGGGAGTTTCCTTTCGGTCGGCGCCGGTGGGCCCTGCCGGGACCCCGTCACGGCCACGGGCAGGGCGTCCCGGCCTTTCCCGGCGCCTTCGCCTCTGTCAGTCTTGAGGGGCGAAGGCCCTCGTACAACCCGCGGCAGGCCATCAAAAACCCATCATCCGGATGGCCGGGACCGTCGGCGGGACCGAGGCGATCCTCCCGCGCCGCCCACCGCCGACCCCCAGGACGCCCCGTCATGACACACCCCTACACGATCCGGGAGATCGCCCGTCAGGCCGGGCTGAGCCAGGCCACGGTCGACCGGGTCCTCAACGGCCGGGGCGGGGTGCGCGAGAGCACCGCCCGCGAGGTGCACCAGGCCGTCAAGGACCTGGACCGGCAGCGGACCCAGGTGCGCATCGGCGGCCGTACGTTCATGGTCGACATCGTGATGCAGACCCCGGACCGGTTCTCCACGGCGGTCCGGGAGGCCCTGGAGGCGGAGCTGCCGTCCCTGCATCCCGCCGTCGTGCGGTCCCGGTTCCACTTCCGGGAGACGGGCTCCGCGACGGAGATGGTCAGGGTGCTCGACCGGATCGGCCGGCGCGGCTCGCAGGGGGTGATCCTCAAGGCGCCCGACGTCCCGGAGGTCACCGCCGCCGTCGAACGGCTGGTCGCGGCCGGGGTCCCGGTGGTCACCTTCGTGACGGACCTGCCGGGCAGCGCGCGCGGCGCCTACGTCGGCATAGACAACCGGGCCGCCGGGGCGACCGCCGCGTATCTGCTGCGGCAGTGGCTCGGCGAGCGGCCGGGGGCCGTGCTCGTGACGATCAGCCGCGGCTTCTACCGCAACGAGGAGGAGCGCGAGATGGGTTTCCGCGGGGTGATGCGGGCCGTCGACCCGCGGCGGGCCCTCGTCGAGGTCACCGACAGCGACGGCCTCGACGCCACCCAGCGCGACCTCGTCCTCGCCGCGCTGGAGCGCGAGCCGGGCATCGCCGCCGTCTACTCCATCGGCGGGGGCAACACCGCGACGCTCGACGCCTTCGCCGCGCTCGGCCGGGAGCCGCACGTCTTCGTCGCGCACGACCTCGACCACGACAACACCCGGCTGCTGCGCGAGCACCGGCTCTCCGCCGTGCTCCACCACGACCTCCGCCAGGACGTCCGCCGCGCCTGCCAGACGATCATGCGGGCGCACCAGGCCCTCCCCGAGGAGGGCCCGCTCCTGCCGTCGGCGATCCAGGTGGTGACGCCCTACAACATGCCGCCGGGGGCCGCCGTCACCGGCTGGCCGCCGTCACCGTCACCGGCCGGCCGGTGACACCGGCTGGTCGCCGTCACCGGCCGGCCGCCGCGGGGACCTCCGCCCCCGCCCGGAACGTACGCCGGTAGGTCAGCGGCGACACCCCGATCGCCGCGTGCAGATGCTGGCGCAGCGAGGTGCCGGTGCCGAAGCCGACCCGGCCGGCGATCTCGTCGACCGGGAGGTCGGTGGACTCCAGGAGGTGGCGGGCGCGGGACACCCGCTGCTGGACGAGCCAGCGGCCGGGGCTCATGCCGACCTCGTCGCGGAAGCGGCGGGCGAAGGTGCGCAGGCTCATCCGGGCGTGCCGGGCGAGGTCGGCCAGCGTCAGCGGAGCGTCCAGGTGTTCGAGCGCCCACTGCCGGGTGGCGGCGGTGCCGCTGGCCGGGGCCTGGGGGACGGGCTGCTCGATGTACTGCGCCTGCCCGCCCTCCCGCCACGGCGGTACCACGCACCGGCGCGCGACCCGGTTGGCGACCTCGCTGCCGTGGTCCCGGCGCACGAGGTGCAGGCAGAGGTCGATGCCGGAGGCGGCGCCGGCGGAGGTGAGGACGTCGCCGTCGTCGACGAACAGCACGTCGGGGTCCAGGTCCACCTTCGGGAAGCGTTCCCGGAACGCCTCGGCCACCGCCCAGTGCGTGGTGGCGGGGCGGCCGTCCAGCAGCCCGGCCGTGGCGAGCACGAACGCGCCCGTGCAGATCGACACCAGCCGGGTGCCGGGCCGGATGCGGGCGAGCGCCGCCGCCACGGGCTCCGGCAGCTCCGGGGACAGCAGGCGCGCCGAGGCGGGCGAGAGCCCGAACGAGGCGACGATCACGGTGTCGGCCGTGTCCAGCACCTCGGGGCCGTGGTCCACGGCGATGGAGAAGTCGGCCGCCGAGCGCACCGGGCGCCCGTCCACGGTGCAGGTCAGCACCTCGTACAGGCCGTCGGTCGCGTCGAAGATCCGGCTCGGCACGCCGAGTTCGAAGGGGTAGACCCCGTCGAGAGCGAGGACCACCACACGGTGCGGGGATGTCATGCCACCAGTGTGGCACGATCCCATCGAATGATGGCAATCATGCCATTGTCGTGATCGCCGGCCCGTCGCAGGCTGGAGCGCATGACGGAAACCACCGAGAAGAACAGCGGCGCCGCCACCATGCGGGCCATGACCCAGGACACCTTCGGCGGCCCGGAGGTGCTGAGGCAGACCGACCTGCCGCGCCCCGCCCCGCGCATGAGCGAGATCCTCGTCCGGGTGCACGCGGCCGGCGTCAACCCCACCGACTGGAAGAACCGTGCCTTCGGGCTGTGGCGGCCGGAGCCCGTGTCCGTCCTCGGCTGGGACGTCTCGGGGGTCGTGGAGCAGGTCGGCCTCGGGGTCACCCTCTTCAAGCCGGGCGACGAGGTCTTCGGCATGCTGCCCTACCCGCACCTCGCGGGCGCCTACGCCCAGTACGCGGTGGCACCCGCCCGGTCCTTCGCGCACAAGCCGGCCGGCCTCGACCACGTCCGGGCCGGAGCCCTGCCGCTGGCCGCGCTCACCGCGTACCAGGCGCTCGTCGACACCGCGGACGTGCGGCCGGGGCAGCGCGTGCTGATCCACGCCGCCGCCGGGGGAGTGGGCCACCTGGCCGTACAGATCGCCAAGGCGCGCGGCGCGTACGTCATCGGCACCGCCGGCGCGGGCAAGCACGCACTGCTGCGCGAACTGGGGGCGGACGAGCTGATCGACTACCGGACCACGGACTTCACCCGGGCCGTCGCCGACGTCGACGTGGTCCTCGACACGCTCGGCGGCGACGTCCGCAGCCGTTCCCTGGAGGTCCTGCGCGAGGGCGGAGTCCTCGTCACGATCCTCCCGCACGGCTACGAGGAGGACCGCGAGCGGGCCGAGAAGCTGGGCGTACGGCTGGAGCCGATGCTCGTCGAGGCCGACCACGCCGGGATGCGGGCCATCGCCGCACTGGTGGAGGAGGGGCGGCTGCGCCCCCACATCGACGCGACCTTCCCGCTCGCCGAGGCCGCCGAGGCACACGCCCTCGGCGAGACCGGCCGCACCACAGGGAAGATCGTCCTCACGATCGGCTGAGCCCCCGCCACGCCGACGGTCCGCCGGGTCCCGGGTCCACCACGCCATGGGAGAGACGGGCCGACGTCCGCCGCGCCGCAGTCCGCCGGGCGAGGGCCGCGGGGCCGTGTTCTGCCGGGTCGGGGGCCTGTCGGGTTGGGGGTTCGCTGGGTCTCGGTCGGGCGGGGCGGCGTCCGCCGCGGCGCCGTCCGCCGGGGTGGGTCCCGCGGGGCGGCCTCCGTCGCGCCCAAGTCCGCCGGGCGAGGGCCGCCGGGCCGTGTTCCGCCGGGTCGGGGGCCTGTCGGGTTGGGGGTCCGCTGGGTCGCCGTCCGGCGGGGCAGCCTCCGTCGCGCCGCCGTCCGCCGGGGTGGGTCCCGCGGGGCGACCTCCGTCGCGCCGAAGTCCGCCGGGCGAGGGCCGCCGGGCCGTGTTCCGCCGGGTCGGGGGCGTGTCGGGTTGGGGGTCCGCTGGGTCGCGGTCGGGCGGGGCGGCCTGCGTCGCGCCGCCGTCCGCCGGGGTGGGCCCCGCGGGGCGGCCTCCGTCGCGCCGCAGTCCGCCGGGGTGGGTCCACGGGGTCAGGGTCCGGTGGGGCGGGAGGGTGCGGTTTCCTTCTGTGCGGGGCCGCTGAGCCGGGTCCCGTGTGGGAAGGGGCTCGCGGCGAGCCCGTCCGGCGGCGGTCAGCTGGTGACGAGTTCCGGGGTCCGGCGCCCGGAGGGGGCCGCCACGGCCACGGTCACCGTCTCGGAGGCGGTAGCCGTGGCCGGCCCCGTCCCGGCGGGGACCTCCCGGTTGCGGAACAGCCAGGCGATGTCCCGGCCGAACGACCAGAGCAGCGAGCCCAGGGCCAGCGCGACCAGGCCGAAGCCCGCCTCGTACGGGAGCAGACCGGAGGCGGCGACCAGCAGGAACACACCCTGGACCGCGGCGACCGTCTTGCGGGCCATGCTGTGGGGGAGGGAGTCGTTCAGCCACGGGGCGACCTTGGCGGCGGCGACGAAGACGTACCGCATCAGGCCGATCAGCAGCACCCAGGGGCCCATCGACATCGAGACGTACACGCTCAGCACCAGGATCAGGAAGGCGTCGACCTCCATGTCGAAGCGGGCGCCCAGCGCGGTCGAGGTGCCCGTGCGCCGGGCCACCTTGCCGTCGACGCCGTCGAGGATCAGCGCCACGGCGGTCAGGCCGACGAAGAGCGAGACGGGCGGCGAGCTCTGGAAGGAGTCGGCGACCAGCGCGGTCACGGCGCCGACGAGTATGGCCCGGCCGAGGGTGACACGGTTGGCGGGGCCGAAGGTGCGGGTCCGGGTGCGCAGCAGGGCGCGGTTGAGGACGGCCCAGGTGGCGAGCCCGAAGGCCAGCCCGGTCAGCCAGCCCGCCGGGCCCAGTCCGATCGCCGTGCCCAGGAAGGCGAGGAGCAGCACCTGGGCGCCCGCGCCCACCGTCGTCTCCGAGAGCAACAGCCGGCCGTCGTATGTGTTGATCAGGGCCACCGCATACCTTCCGAACGTGTGACAAGTGGATCATCGCCGCGTACCGTGTCCGCGACTCCCACCGCTGCGTACGTGGCGAACCGCTCGACCGTTCACGGAGACGCACATGAAACCGACAGCCCGAGCCTTCTGGCTACGCTCCCCCGGGCACGGCGAGATCCGCGAGGAGACCCTCGCCACCCCCGCTGACGAGGAGGTTCTCGTCCGCGCCCTCTACTCGGGGGTCAGCCGGGGCACCGAGACGCTCGTGTTCCGCGGCCAGGTGCCCGAGAACCAGTACGCGGCCATGCGCGCGCCCTTCCAGGACGGTGACTTCCCCGCCCCCGTGAAGTACGGGTACCTCAGCGTCGGTCGGGTGGAAGAGGGGCCGGACGCCCTGCTCGGCAGGACCGTCTTCTGTCTGTATCCGCACCAGAGCCACTACGTCGTTCCGGTGAGCGCCGTCACCGTGGTGCCGGAGTCGGTGCCCGCCGAACGGGCCGTCCTGGCCGGGACCGTGGAGACCGCGGTCAACGCCCTGTGGGACGCGGCGCCCCTGATCGGCGACCGGATCGCGGTCGTGGGCGGCGGCATGATCGGCTGCTCGGTCGCCGCGCTGCTCGCCCGCTACCCGGGCGTGCGGGTCCAGCTCGTCGACGCCGACCCCGCACGCGCCGACATCGCCCGCGCCCTCGGCGTCGACTTCGCGCTGCCCGCGGACGCGCTCGGCGACTGCGACCTCGTCGTGCACGCCAGCGCCAGCGAACAGGGGCTCGTCCGCTCCCTCGAACTCCTCGCAGCCGAGGGCACGGTCGTCGAACTGAGCTGGTACGGCGACCGCCGGATCGCCCTGCCGCTCGGCGAGGTCTTCCACTCGCGCCGGCTCACCGTCCGCAGCAGCCAGGTCGGCACGGTCTCTCCGGCCGGACGCCCCGGACGCAGTTACGCGGACCGGCTGGCGCTCGCCCTCGAACTCCTCGCCGACGCCCGCTTCGACGCGCTCGTCACCGGAGAGTGCGGCTTCGAGGAACTGCCCGACGTCCTGCCGAAGCTGGCGAGCGGAGAGCTGCCGGGCATGTGTCATCGTGTCCGCTACGAGGCCGAGTGAGCCCGAGGCCGACCGTTCCGGGTTGTCCCACCCGCCCCTGAACTGCCCGAACGGAACATCGACCTCCAAAGAAACAGCAAAACTCGGCTGAACAACGGGTAGGGAGCAGCCGTACTACACGGCATGCCCCGGCCCGGGGGCAGACGTACCGCACTGGAGGGTCGTCCGTTGTTCAGCATCACCGTCCGCGATCACATCATGATCGCCCACAGCTTCCGCGGGGAGGTCTTCGGACCCGCGCAGCGCCTGCACGGCGCCACCTTCCTCGTGGACGCCACCTTCCGGCGCGCCGAACTGGACGACGACAACATCGTCGTAGACATCGGGCTGGCCACGCAGGAGCTGGGTGCCGTGGTGAGCGAGTTGAACTACCGCAACCTCGACAACGAGCCCGCCTTCGCCCACACGAACACCTCGACGGAGTTCCTGGCGAAGGTGATCGCGGACCGTCTCGCGGAGCGCATCCACAAGGGGGCCCTCGGGGAGAACGCCAAGGGCATCGCGGGCATCACGGTCACCCTGCACGAGTCGCACATCGCCTGGGCGAGTTACGAGCGTGCCCTGTGACCGACGTGACCATCGACCGGGCGGTCGTCGGCACCGCCCAGGCATACGGCAGTGCTGTCCAGGCAGACGGGGGAGAGCAAGTGCGGCTCGGCTATGTGCCCGTGCAGAACGCGGTGCTGAAGAACGCGGCGATCGTCCCGATGTCGCTGCGTTCGATGCACTTCGTGATGCCGGGCGGCGTGGACGACCCGGCCCGCCCGAGCGGCGGCAACGCCTACGACCGCCGGATCTGCCTCGACCTGCCCGGCTTCGGCTGGCAGGTGCACAAGCACACCGTCGACGGCGACTGGCCGAGCCCGTCCGAGGCCGCCCGCGCCGAACTCGCCCGTACGCTGCGGGAACTGCCCGACGGCACGGTCGTCCTGCTGGACGGCCTCGTCGCCTGCGGGGTCCCCGAGATCGTCCTCCCCGAGGCCGAACGCCTGTGCCTGGCCGTGCTGGTGCATCTGCCGCTGGGCGACGAGACGGGCCTGGAGCCCGAGGTCGCCGCCGACCTCGACGCCAAGGAGCGGGCCACCCTGCGGGGCGTGTCCGCCGTGATCGCCACCAGCGAATGGGCCGTCCGCAGACTCGTGTCCCACCACGGGCTCGCCCCCGAGCGGGTCCATGTCGCCGCCCCGGGCGCCGACATCGCGCCCCTCGCCTCCGGCACCGACGGCGTCTCCCGGCTGCTGTGCGTGGCCGCGGTCACCCCGCGCAAGGGGCAGCACCGCCTGGTGGAGGCCCTCGCGACCGTCACCGAACTGCGCTGGAGCTGCGTCCTGGTGGGCAGCCTCGACCAGGAGCCCGAGTACGTCGACCACCTCCGCACGCTGATCGCGAAGTTCGGCCTGGAGGACCGCTTCCACCTGGCCGGACCGCAGGCGGGCGCGGAACTCGACGCCAGCTACGCCGCCGCCGACCTCATGGTCCTCACCTCCTACGCCGAGACCTACGGCATGGCGGTCACCGAGGCCCTCGCCCGGGGCATCCCCGTGCTCGCCTCGGACGTCGGCGGTCTCCCGGAGGCCGTCGGGCGCGCCCCCGACGGCGGTGTCCCCGGCATCCTCGTGCCGCCGGAGAACCCCGCGGCCATCGCGGCGGAGCTGCGCGGCTGGTTCGGCGAGGCCGACGTGCGGCGCCGGCTGAAGGCGGCCGCGCGCGGCCGCCGGGCCGCGCTGGACGGCTGGGCCACCACGGCCCGCAGCCTCGCCCACGTGCTGGGACGGCTGCGGCAGGAACCCCGGAGGGCGGCATGACCACCTCCGCCGACATGACCGCGTCCGCGGGCGGCCCCCTGTCCGGGGGGCCCGCCGCCCCGGCCGGCGCGCCCGCCGCCGGGACCGCGCTGAGCATGGCGGGGCGCGGCGGCGCCACCCCGGAGCCCGAGGACCACCAGTACGCGCCGCAGTGGCTGGAGCTGCGCGAGAGCGCCGACGCCGACGCCCGCGCGGCGGAGCTGCTGGACCCGCTGCGCATCCGCCTGGCGAACCTGCCCGGGCGGGCCACCGCGCTGACCGTCCACGACCTGGGCTGCGGCACCGGCTCGATGGGCCGCTGGCTCGCGCCCCGGCTCGACGGCGCCCAGCGGTGGGTGCTGCACGACCAGGACCCGAACCTGCTGCGGCTGGCCGTCGCACGGGCCCCCCGTGCGGCCGCCGACGGCAGCCCGGTCACGGTCACCACGCGGCGCGGCGACATCGGGCGGCTGACGGCCCAGGACCTGGCCGGTGCCTCGCTGGTCACCGCGTCCGCGCTCCTGGACGTCCTCACCCGCGAGGAGATCGAGGCGCTCGCCGCGGCCTGCACGGGCGCCGGGGTCCCCGCCCTGCTGACCCTGTCGGTCGTGGGCCGCGTGGACCTCGCTCCCGCCCACCCGATGGACGCCGAGATCGCCGAGGCGTTCAACGCCCACCAGCGCGCGAGCGACCTGCTCGGCCCGGACGCCATCACCACGGCCTGCGAGGCGTTCGCCCAGCTGGGCGCCACGGTCCGGGTGCACCCGAGCCCCTGGCAGCTCGACGCGCGCCACCCCGCCCTCGTCGAGGAGTGGCTGCGCGGCTGGGTCGGCGCCGCCTGCGAGCAGCGTCCCGAACTCACCGCGCGCGCCGACGCCTACCTGCGCGACCGCCTGGACGCGGTCGCGGCCGGCGACCTCCGGGTCGTCGTCCACCACAGCGACCTGCTGGCCCTGCCCCGGCCCGCGGGCGGGGTGTCATGACAGCGCCTGCGCAGGAGACGGTGGAGGCCCGCGTGTTCGCACCGGATGCCGGCCCGTGCGGGGCGGCCGCGCAGCCGGCCGCCGCCGCGGCGACCGTCTCCGGCCCCACCGTTCAGGAGGAGGCCGCGGCCCCGAAGGCCGGCGGCTCGGCGTTCCTCCGTGTCCTGCGCACCCACGGTGGCACCCTCGCCGGCACGGTCATCCTCGTCGTCGTGTTCTGGCGGATGGGGACGGGCGTCTTCGTGGACGGGCTGCGGCGGATCGACGGCGGGACGCTCGCGGCGGCCGTCGCGATCGGTGTGTTCACCACGGTGTGCAGCGCCTGGCGCTGGTGCGCGGTGACACGGGCGCTCGGGCTCGCCCTCCCGCTCGGCCCGGCCGTCGCGGACTACTACCGAGCGCTGTTCCTCAACGCGGCCCTGCCCGGCGGTGTCCTCGGCGACGTGCACCGCGCGGTGCGGCACGGCCGGGACTCCGGGGACATGGGCCGGGGCGTGCGCGCGGTGGTCATCGAGCGCACCGCGGGCCAGCTGGTGCTCGCGGTCGTGGGCGTAACGGTTTTGCTGGTGCTGCCCTCGCCGGTCCAGGAGCAGGCCCGCCACGTGGCGGGCCTGGCCGGGCTCGTGGCGCTGGGCGCCTTCGCGGTCCTCATGGTGGTCCGGGCGGTCCGCGGGCCGGGCACGCGCGACGGCCGGGGCGGCCGGGTCCGCGTCGCCCTGACCGAGGCGCGCGGCGCGCTGCTGAACCGCGGCAGCGGCCCCGCCGTGCTGCTCTCCTCGGTGGCGGTGCTGGCCGGGTACGTGGCGACGTTCCTGCTCGCCGCACGCGTCGCCGGGTCCGCCGCGACCCCGCCGGAGCTGCTGCCCCTGGCGCTGCTGGCCCTGATCGCCATGAGCCTACCGCTCAACGTCGGTGGCTGGGGCCCCCGCGAGGGCGTCACCGCCTGGTCCTTCGGCGCCGCGGGCCTCGGCGCCTCCCAGGGCCTGACCGTGGCCGTCGTCTACGGTGTGCTCAGCTTCGCGGCCGCCCTCCCGGGGGCCCTCGTACTCGTCGGACGCTGGTACGGCTCCCTGCGGGCCCGCCGTCAGCCGGCGGACGAGGCGGTCTCCGAGGACGTCCCGGGCGGAACCGTTCCCGAGTCCCAGGCGTCCGAGGTGACCAACGAGAAGTACGCACCGAAGGAATGGACGAACCCTGCCAGCAACTCCTTCCCCTTCGTGGCGGATGCCAGGGACGGACGGCCGATGACACCGGAATCGGTGTAGGCCGACATACCGAGGGAGAGGAGATGACGGCGGTCGTCGGCAAGGAAATCGGTGGTCTCGTGACCGGGCCGGACCAATTCGGGATGGCAATGCAGAAGTATGGAGGTCTCTATTTCTCCCGCATGCATATCACTGAGCAGCGAGGTCTGTACGCCCGCCCGTTCACGGGCGGCTTCCCAGTCCCCCATCGCCGGGAAAAGCGCCATTCGATGTCCTGCCGCGGTGGATTCCTGGACGACGTTGCCCAGGACATAATTCCCGCCGTGACCGTTCACCACCACCAGAGCCTCGACGCCCGAGCGGCGCAGGGACGCGGCGATGTCGCGGACCATCGCGTGCAGGGTCGTCGCGGAGATGCTGACGGTGCCGGGCCAGGCCGCGTGCTCGTGCGAACAGGCGATGGTCACCGGCGGCAGGAGGTGCACCGGATACGCGGCCGCTATCTCCCGGGATATGGCGCAGGCGACGAGCGTGTCGGTGGCCAGCGGCAGATACGGGCCGTGCTGCTCGTAGCTGCCCACGGGAAGCACCGCGACCTGCCGGCCGCCCACCCGTGCCCCCCGCTCCCGGACGTCCGCGGTGGTGTCCGTCGGAACCAGACTCGAACTGCTCATCTTTTCACGGCCTTTCGTCTCTAGCTGATGCTCCGTCATTTTCGCATGACGCCAGGGCTTACCAGATTGGAACAGATCATGACAGAAAATGTTGGTGTACTCGGCACCAATGCCCAGTCCTCCGGCGCCGTACGTGTGGTGAACGCCCCCCTGCCCACGACGTACGGCGACTTCGAGGCCGTAGGTTATCTCGACCAGGACCGCGGCGAGGAACAAGTGGCACTGGTGTACGGCGACATCAGCGACGGTGAGGGAATTCTCATACGTCTGCACTCGGAGTGCCTGACCGGTGACGCGTTCGGTTCCCAGCACTGCGAATGCGGTGAACAGCTCGACAGCGCCCTGCGGTCGATCGTCGCCGAGGGCCGCGGCGTCCTCGTCTACCTGCGCGGCCACGAGGGCCGCGGCATCGGCCTGCTCGCCAAGCTCCAGGCGATGAAGCTCCAGGCCGAGGGCCTGGACACCGTCGAGGCCAACCTCGCCCTCGGCCTGCCCGTCGACGCCCGCGACTACCGGGTGGCCGCCGAGATGCTGCACGACCTCGGCATACGGTCGGTCCGGCTGATGTCGAACAACCCGCGCAAGCGGGAGGCGCTGCTGCGCCACGGCATCACGGTCGCCGAGCAGGTGCCGCTGCTGATCACGCCGTGCGAGGACAACATCACCTACCTGCGCACCAAGCGGGAGCGGCTCGACCACTACCTGCCGCACCTGGACGCCGTGGTCCACTCCTCCTGAGCGCCGGGGTCCGCGCGGCGGCCGTCCCGGAGGTCGGCCCGAGGCTCCGACACCGGCCGCCGCGCCCGCCCGGACGCCCCGCGCACGGCGC
Source organism: Streptomyces sp. VNUA24 (assembly GCF_029167005.1). Lineage (NCBI taxonomy): Bacteria > Bacillati > Actinomycetota > Actinomycetes > Kitasatosporales > Streptomycetaceae > Streptomyces > Streptomyces sp. VNUA24. The sequence continues at coordinate 2,758,512 of NZ_CP119143.1, read as the reverse complement.
TCCCGCACCACCGGTACCCGGGCGTTCCGCATGAACGTTCGCCCGTGGTGGAAGACCTGACTGGGTCGGGTCGTCCGGCCGGGGTCGGGCGAAGGGAGCGTTCGTGATCCGCAGCGCACGGGTCGTCGTCATCGGCGGAGGGGTCATCGGGACGAGCATCGCCCACCACCTGGCCGCCGCCGGAGTGGAGGACGTCGTCCTCGTCGAGCGCGACGAACTGGCCTCCGGATCGACCGCGAGGGCCGCGGGCGGGGTCCGCGCGCAGTTCTCCGACGAACTCAACATCCAGCTCGGCGCCCGCAGCCTGGAGGCGTTCGGCCGCTTCCGCCAGGAACTCGGCCACGACATCGGACTGCACCGGGTCGGCTACCTCTTCCTCCTGTCGACCCCCGGCGAGGTCGCCCAGTTCGAGGCGGGTGTCCGGCTCCAGAACGACCTCGGCGTGCCCAGCCGGATGCTCGACCCGGCCGAGGCCCGGCGGCTCTCCCCGCTGATCTCCACCGAGGGCCTGCTCGCCGCCGCGTTCTCGCCCGACGACGGACACTGCACGCCGGAGTCCGTGGTCCACGGCTACGCCGCCGGAGCGCGCCGCAACGGGGCGACCGTGCTGCGCAACTGCGAGGTCCTGGGCATCGAGACCTGGCGGGACACGATCACCGCCGTGGTCACGAGCAAGGGCCGCATCGTCACCGACACGGTCGTGTGCGCGGCCGGCGCCTGGTCCCGGTCGATCGGGGCCATGGTCGGCGTCGACCTCCCCGTGGAGCCCCTGCGCCGCCAGATCGCCGTCACGGAACCGGTCCCCGGCCTGCCGCCCGACCTCCCCATGACGATCGACTTCACCAGCAGCCTCTACTTCCACACCGAGGGCCCCGGCCTCCTCGTCGGCATGTCCGACCCCGACGAACGGCCCGGTTTCGCCACCGACACCCACGACCGCTGGATCCCCCGCCTGTACGAGGCCATGGAGCGCCGGGCGCCCGCCCTGCTCGACCTGCGCCGCACGGGCGGCTGGGCGGGCCTGTACGAGATCACCCCGGACCACAACGCCCTGATCGGCGAGGCCGGTTCGTGCTCGCGCTTCCTGTACGCGACCGGGTTCTCCGGCCACGGGTTCCTCCAGGGCCCGGCGGTCGGCGAGGTGGTCCGCGACCTGTACCTCGGACGCGTACCCTTCGTCGACATCAGCCCGCTGAGCGTCGACCGGTTCACGGCCGACACCCTGCGCCCGGAGGCCAACCTCGTATGACCGCTCTCCACTTGTGGCTCCGCCACGAGACCCGCACCACCGAACGCCGCACCCCGGTCGTGCCGTCCGACGCCCGGCTGCTCACCGCGAGCGGAGTACGGATCACCGTCGAGGAGTCCACCCGGCGGATCTTCCCCGTGGCGGAGTACGAAGAGGCCGGCTGCGAGGTCGCCGCCCCCGGCTCCTGGGTGTCCGCGCCGGCCGACGCGGTCATCGTGGGCCTCAAGGAACTCCCGGACGAGCCGGCCGAGCTGACGCATCGGCACATCTTCTTCGGGCACGCCTACAAGGGGCAGCCCGGCGCGGAGGCGCTGCTGCGCAGGTTCGCGGCCGGGGGCGGAGCGCTGCTCGACCTGGAGTACCTGGTGGACGAGCAGGGCCGCAGGCTGGCCGCCTTCGGCTTCTGGGCGGGCTATCTGGGCGCCGCGCTCGCCGTCCTGCACCACCGGGGAGCCCTGCGCGCGCCCCTCCGGCCCACCTCCAAGGAGGAGATGGAGGCCGAACTCCGGGCCTCGCAGGGCGACTTGACCGCCTTGGTGATCGGCGCGCTGGGCCGCAGCGGTCAGGGCGCCCGGGCGGCGCTGGGCGAGGCGGGCGTCGAGCCGACCTGCTGGGACCTGGCCGAGACCCGCGACCTGGACCGGCGGGCCCTGCTCGCCCACGACCTGATGGTCAACACGGTCCTGACGACGAGCCCGGTCCCGCCGTTCCTGACGGACAAGGACCTCGACGGCCCGGACCGCCGCCTGCGGACCCTCTCGGACGTCACCGTCGACGTCGGCTCACCCCTGAACGTGCTGCCGGTCTACGACACCACCACCGAGTGGGACCACCCCGTACGGCGGCTGCGCGAGCACCCTCCGCTCGACCTCATCGCCATCGACAACCTGCCCTCCCTGCTGCCCCGGGAGGCGAGCACCGACTTCTCGGCCGCGCTGCTGCCGCAGCTGTCGGCCTTCGGCACCGGCGGGGCGTGGGGCCGGTGTCTGGACCGATTCCGTCAGGTGAGCGCCGCACAGGGGCTCACGGAGAGGTAGGTGCCCCGATGACCGCCGAGGTGGTTCCCGCGAGCGGTACCGTCCACTGGGTCGGAGCCGGACTGTCCACGGGCAGCGGCCTGGCCGCGCTGTGCGACACCGCCGCCGCGGTACGGCTGTGGCACCGCAGCGAGGAGCGCGCCGGGCGGGCCCTGGCCGCGCTGGGCCTCACCGGCCGCGCCGAGCCCCGCGCGTACACCCTGCCGGCCCTCGCGGCCGAGCTGGCACCCGGCGACATCGTGGTCTCGATGCTCCCGGCCCCGGACCACGGACCCCTGCTCGGGGCGTGTGCCGGGGCGCGGGCCCACTTCGCCTGCTCCAGCTATGTCTCGGACGCCGTCCTGGAACAGGTCCCGGCGGCCCGCGCCGCCGGGGTCACCGTGCTCACCGAGGCCGGCCTGGACCCGGGCATCGACCACCTCTTCGCGCACAGCCTGATCGACCGGGCCACCCGCGCCATCGGGGCGGAGACGCCCGCCTCCTACACCCTGACCTCGTACTGCGGCGGTGTCCCGGCCGTACCCAACGACTTCAGGTACCGCTTCAGCTGGGCACCGGCCGGTGTGCTGAACGCGCTGCGCTCGCCCGCCCGTTACATCGAGGACGGCGCCGAGACCACGGCCGACCGCTCCTGGACGGCCACCCGCCCCCACGTCATCGACGGCGAGACCTTCGAGGCGTACCCCAACCGCGACAGCGTGCCCTTCGTCGCCCAGTACGGAATCCCGCCGGCCTGGAAACCGCGGACCTTCGTCCGGGGCACCCTCCGCCTCGACGGCTGGCTGACGGCCTGGGCCCCGGTCTTCGCCGAGCTGGAGGCGGGCGACGACCGGCGCATCGCCGCCCTGGCCGTCGAGCTGGCCGCCCGCCATCCGACCACCGACGCCGACCGCGACCGGGTGGTCCTCGCCGTCTCCCTCGACGTGCGGGCCGCGTCGGGCGCGCGCTGGTCCGGCCGCCACCTCCTCGACGCCGTCGGCACGCGGGAGGAGAGCGCGATGGCCCGCCTGGTGTCCCGCCCGCTCGCCCTCGGGGTGGGCCACATCCTGGACGGATCACTTCCGGCGGGCCTGAGCCGGGCCGCGGAGACGGGGGAACGGTCCCGCGCGTGGCTGGCCGAACTGGCCGCCGCCGGTGTGGAGTTCACCTAGCGACGTCGACGGGGCCGGGAGGTGCCGAGCGGCGGACCGGGCTCAGTGCGCCGCCTCGTGCACCAGCCTCCGCAACTCCGGATACACCGAGAACGACGACCGGCGCCGCACCTGCGTCATGAACTGCACCGTGAGGTCCCGCCGCGGGTCCACCCAGAAGATCGTCGTCGCGGCCCCGGTCCACCCGAACGTGCCCGCCGAGGACGGGTATTCGGTGGCGGCCGGGTCGACGACGACGGACACCCCCAGCCCGAAGCCGACACCCCTGTTGCCCGGCTGCCGGTGGAACGGACTGCCGTGGGTGTGGATGTCCACCCCTCCCGGCAACTGGTTGGCGGTCATCAGGTCGACGGACTCGGCGGACAGCAGCCGTACGCCGTCGAGTTCACCGCGCCGGCGCAGGAACTCGGCGAAGCGGTGGTAGTCCCGGGCGGTGGCGGCGAGACCGCCGCTTCCGGAGAGGAAGCGCGGCCGGCCGCCGCGCAGCGGCAGCCCCGGCACGGGCGCGATCGAGCCGTCCTCCTGCTCCCCGTACAACTCGGCCAGCCTGTCCGCCTGTTCGGGACCGACCTGGAAACCGGCGTCCGTCATGCCGAGCGGTCCGAGGATCCGTTCGGCGAAGAACGTGTCGAGGTCCTGTCCCGACACCACCTCGACGATCCGGCCGAGGACGTTGGTGGAGACGGAGTAGTTCCACTGCGAGCCCGGCTCGAACTGCAGCGGCAGGCGCGCGTACTCCGCGCACGTCTGCGCGAGGGTCGCGCCCGGCCGTACGGAGTTCTCCAGGCCCGCGTCGCGGTAGAGCGCGTCGACGGGGTGGTCGTAGTAGAAGCCGAACGTCAGGCCCGAGGTGTGGGTCATCAGATGGCGGACGAGGATCGGTCCCTCGGCGGGACGGGTCCGGACGTCGGCGCCCGACCCGGACTCGTACACGCGCGGCTCGGCGAACTCCGGGAGGTGACGGGAGACCGGGTCCGCGAGCGAGAGCTTCCCCTCCTCGATCAGTATCAGCGCCGCGACCGACGTGACGGGCTTGGTCATGGAGTAGACCCGCCACAGCGTGTCCGCCCCGACGGGGAGGCCCGCCTCGCGGTCGCGCTGCCCGTACGTCGTCAGATGGGCGACGCGACCGCCGCGCGCCAGGGACAGCAGATAGCCGGGCAGACGGCCCTCGTCGACCTGCCGGGCCAGATAGGTGTCCAGCCGGGCCAGGGTCTTCGGGTCGAGACCCGCCTCGCGCGGCTCGACCTCTCGGCGCAGTCGTTCCATGGTGGTTCTCCTCCGGTCGCCCGGGTCACGGCCCTCGTTCATCGCTCTTGCCCTCATCGTTCCGTACTGATCGCGTTCCATCCCTGGCGGGGCGGGCGGGTCGGGGCATTCGTACGGCGAGAGGTGCGCCGAGCGCGGCCACTCCGGCCAGGAGCAGCAGGGCGGAGCCCGTACCGAGCGGCATGAGCGAGGTCGCCGCCGCCACCCCCAGCGCGGGGCCGACGTTCAGCGCGGTCTGCTGCAGCCCGCCCGCCACCCCCGCCGACTCCGGCGGCGCCTGCCGGACCACGACGGCGGTCGCGGTGACCATCAGCGCGCCGAAACCGGCGCCCAGCAGCAGGAATCCCCCTCCGACCACCACCGTGGACGAGCCCGGGCCGAGCCGGGACAGCGACAGCACCCCGCAGGCCAGCAGCACCGAGCCCGCCAGGGCCGTGGGGCGGGCGCCCCACCGGCGCAGCGCGACGGCCGCCAGCGGCGTGCCGAGGACCATCGTCACGCCCCCGGGCAGCGCGACGAGGCTGGTGCGCAGCGGGTCCAGGCCGAGGACGTCCTGCAGGACGAAACTGCACACGAACAGCGCGCCGAGCATCGCCGCCGACGCGGCCACCAGCGCGCCGAGCGCCGCCCGCACGGGCGCCGAGCCGAGCACGGCGGGCGGCAGCAGCGGGTCGGGCGTCCGCCGTTCGCGCCGGACCAGGGCGAGGGCGGCCGCGGCCGCGATCAGAAGACCCAGCACACCGGTCACGGTCCACCCGTCCTCCGGCACCCCGGTCAGCGTGTGCACGAGCGCCGCCAGGGCCACCGCGAGCAGCGCGGCGCCGGGCAGGTCGAGCCCGGGGCCCGGGGCCCTCGTCGTGTCCGGCGCCCCCGGGGTACGTACCGTCAGCGCCAGCAGGCCCATGACCAGCGCCGGAACGACATTGAGGAAGAACACCGCCCGCCAGCCCAGCTGGGCGACCAGCACTCCGCCGACCAGCGGACCGGCGGCCACCGCCACACCGATCGCGCTGGTCCGCAGCGCGATGGGCATCCCCAGTCGGTCGGGGGGATACGCGGCCCGCAGCATCCCGAGCGTGGCGGGCTGCAGCAGTGCGCCGAAGACGCCCTGGACGACCCGCAGCCCGATCACCCAGCCCACACCGGGCGCGCACCCGATGGCGGCGGAGGCCGCGCCGAACCCCAGGACGCCCCAGCCGAAGACGCGCCGGTGTCCGAACCGGTCGCCCAGCCGCCCCGCGAACACCAACAGCCCCGCCACCGCGATCAGATAGCCGGTGCTGGTCCACTGCACCTCGGTGAGACCGGCGTCCAGGTCGCGGCGCAGCGTCGGCTGGGCGATGGTCAGGACGGTGCCGTCGAGGGCCACCAGCACGGCACCGATCACGCTGCTCGCGAGGGTGAGACGGCGGTGCGGCGCGGACGCCGGCGCGTCCGGTCCGGCGCCGGTCCGCGCGGTGGTCGCCGTCATCGGTCCTCGCTCCCCAGGTGCGCGTCCAGCGCGGTGCGCAGCAGGGGAGCGACGTCGTCGGCGCCCGTGGTGAGCTGCAGGCTGCCCCAGGTCCACAGCTGGGCGATGCCGTGAAGGTTCGCCAGCAGGGCCCCCGCGACCAGCCGGGCGTCGGCGCCCGGCCGGGCCCGTCCGACGAGGTCCACCAGCAGGGCGAAGATCGGCAGACTGGTGTCGCGCAACCCCAACCCGTCACTCTCCAGCAGGTCGTGACGGAACATCAGCTCGTGCATGCCGCGCCGGGTGAGCGCGAAGTCGAGGTACACGCGCGCCAGCGTGGCGATCTGCTCGCGCGGACTCGCCGTTCCCTCCCCGAGCGCGGCCGCCCCCCGGGCGGCGAGGTCCTCGAAGCCCCGGCGTGCGATGGCGGACAGCAGCTCCCGATGGGTGGGGAAGTAGCGGCGCGGCGCCCCGTGCGACACCCCCGCCCGCCGCGCGATCTCCCGCAGGGAGAGCGCCTGGACGCCCTCCGTCGTCACCAGCTCGACCCCGACCTCGACCAGCCGGGACCGCAGTCCCGTGTTCGGCTCGCTCATAGACACTGTCTACCATGGGAGGTAGACAGTGTCTACTGGCCCCCGGTGTCCGCCGGACGGCTCCCGGTGTCGGCTCGACGGCTCCCGCCGTCAGCTCGTGGGAGCGTCCGCCGAGGCGGTGCCCGCCTTCTCCAGGACGCAGAGGCGGCCTTCGTCGGGATCGCCGATGTAGGTCCACAGGACCGGGTCCTTCGACGTGCCCCGGGCCTCGTAGCGGGCCCAGATCCCGGACGGGGCGAACGTGAGGTGGACCGTCGAGACGGGCTCGCCCGTGTCGATGTCGTCCCCGGTCTCGTCGTGTTCCCAGCCGCCCTCGCCGGGGGCCGGGGCGGTGACCTCCTCGGCGCGGTCGTCGTCGTTGTCGTCGAAGTCGCCGCAGACCCCGTCCGACCCGAACGTCCCGTCCTGCCTGAGCGTCAGCCGCCCGCCCCGCTCGTCGACCCAGGTGCCGGTGATCTCGGCCCGGCTCAGCGCGAGGGGCTCCCCGTCGGGTACGGGGACCGACAGGCGGCTCACCACCAGCAGCAGGCCGAACGCGCCCGCCACGAGCAGCAGCGGCAGACCGCAGCCGACCACCCCCGCCAGCGGCACCAGCAGCGCGATCCTCCAGCGCCGCCGGCTCGTCTCGGCCGACGGCCATCCCTGCCACGGGGGAGGCGTGGCTCTGTACGGGTCCTCGGTGCGTTGCATTCCTGCCCCCGGTGACGGTGCCGCGCGGTCGCGACGGTGCGGCCATCATGCCCGCGACCTGCGAGGCTCCCGGGGCCGGGGCCGGGGCCGCGGCCGCTCCCGCGGGGCTTGGAGTCTGCGGCCCGGAGTCTGCGGCCCGGAGTCCGGAGCGCGCACGTGTCCCCGGACACCTCGGGGGTGTCCGGGGACGCGGGGCGCACTCCGGGCCGGTGCGCGAGCAGTCGCGGGGCTCAGGCCGCGACGCGCTCCCGGTCGTTCTTCGCGCGCGGGGCGCGGGCGCCGAGGAGGTCGGTCGGGATCCGGTGGGTCTCCCGGGCGGTGAGGGCGGCGACGACCGGCGGGACGCACAGGGCGGCGGTGAACAGGGCCACGGCGAACCAGTCGTCGCCGTCCGGGCCGGCGATCTGCGCGGCGAAGGTGACGGCGAACCCGGCGACCGCGAAGCCGATCTGGGTGCCGATGGCCATACCGGACAGCCGGACGCGGGTGGAGAACATCTCGCCGTAGAACGAGGGCCAGATGCCGTTGGCGGCGCTGTAGACGACGCCGAAGGTGACGATGCCGAGGACCAGGACCAGCGGGTAGGCGCCGGTGGAGACCGCCCACAGGTAGACGAACATCATCACCGCGCTGCCGCCCGCGCCGATCGCGAAGACCGGACGGCGGCCGATGCGGTCGGAGAGCGTGGCCCACAGCGGGATGGCGCCGAGCGCGACCAGGTTGGCGAGCGCGCCCACCCACAGCATGGAGGAACGGGACAGGCCGACCGACTCGCTCGTGCCGTACGCCAGCGCCCACACGGTGAAGATCGTGGAGACCGAGGCGACCAGCGCGCCCGCGACGACCCGCAGCACGTCCGCCCAGTGCTCCCGCAGCAGGATGGCCAGCGGCAGCTTCGCGACGCCCTCGGACTCGGTCTGCTGCGTGAAGGCCGGGGTCTCGTCCAGCGTGCGGCGGATGACGTAGCCGACGACGGCGACCGCGATGCTCAGCCAGAACGGGACGCGCCAGCCCCAGGACAGCAGCTGGTCCTCGGGGAGCGCCGCGATCGGGATGAAGACCAGCGTGGCGAGGAGCTGCCCGCCCTGGGTGCCGCTGAGGGTGAAGCTCGTGAAGAAGCCGCGCCGGTCCGAGGGTGCGTGTTCCAGCGTCATGGAGTTCGCGCTGGCCTGCTCGCCGGCCGCGGAGATGCCCTGCAGCACGCGGCAGAGCACCAGCAGGACCGGGGCGAGGGTGCCGACCTGGTCGCGGGTGGGCAGGCAGCCGATCAGGAAGGTCGACACGCCCATCAGGATCAGCGTGAAGACCATGATCTTCTTGCGGCCCAGCCGGTCGCCGAAGTGCCCGAGGACCAGCGCGCCGATCGGCCGGGCCGCGTACGCGACGCCGAACGTGGCCAGCGACAGGAGGGTCGCGGTGGCCGGGTCGGACTCGTCGAAGAAGACCGCCGGGAAGATCAGGGCGGCGGCGCTGCCGTAGATGAAGAAGTCGTAGTACTCCAGGGCGCTGCCGATCCAGGCGGCCGTGGCGGCCTTCCGGGGCTGGCCGGGCGGTGCGGCGGGGACGGACACGGCGTACTCCTTCGAGGGTTCTCCACCGTAGGCGGAGCGGGGCGGAGGAAGACAGGGGGTTCCGGCGGGGGAGAGGGGCCGGACCCCTGGGGGTGACGGGGCGGCCGCGCCGGGTGCGACCCGGCTAATTAACCCACTGGGTAGTTAGTAGCGGTGGCTACGGATGTTGCGCCGACGTTTCCCGGGTGTCAAGAGGCAGCACCGAAGGATCTTCCCCGGCGAGAGGCCCACACGGACCGGCACGCACCGGGCGCGGACCGGGCGCGGACCGGCGGGAGCCGGCGCGAAAGGGCCGCGCGTCCAGCCGTGAACCGGTCCGCGTCCGCCCGTGGCCCCGCCGCGCCGGGCCGTGAACCGGGGCCGCGTCCGAGGTTGGAGGCGGCCCGGGAAGCCCGGCGCCCCGGCCGTGAACCCGCCGCTCCCGGCGGGACCCGGCGCGACGGGCCGTCAATCCGCCGTGTCCGGCCCTGTGCCTGCCGCGTCCGTCTGTGACCCGGGGCTGTGCCTCGCCATGAGCCGCCGCGCTCGGCGGTAACCCGGCGCCCCGGCCGTGAACCCGCCGCGTCCGCCCTTGAACCCGCCGCCCCCGGGGAGAACCCGGCGGGAACCCGGCGCGGCGAGCCGCGCCGCCTCCGCACCCGCCCGCGAACCGGGCCGAGCCTGGCGGTGGACCCGGCGCGCGCCGGCTGGACCTCGGCGCGCCTGTCCGCGACCCCTGCCTCCGTGCCGCCCGCGAACCGGGCCCCACCCGGCCGCGATGCCGCCGCGCTTGGCGGTGAACTCGCCGCCCTCGACGGGACCCCGCCGTCCCCGACGGGCCGGAAGCCTGTCGGGGCCGGGTTGTCCCGGACAGGGTCGTCCCGAGCAGGGGCCCAGGTCGGCTGTGCCCAGAAGGCGGCCTCAGTCTGCCGCGCGGTCTGCTGTCAGGTAGGCGATCACCATGTCGCCGAGCATCGTGCGGTAGTGCTCGCGCCGGCCCGGATCGATCAGGTCGCGGCCGAAGAGGGCGCCGAAGGTGTGCCGGTTGGAGACGCGGAAGAAGCAGAAGGAGCTGATCATCGCGTGCAGGTCGACGGCGTCGACGTCGGCCGTGAACAGGCCCGATTCGCGGCCCGACGCCAGGATCCGGCGGATCACGTCCAGCGCGGGCGAGCCGATCCTGCCGAGCATCTCGGAGGAGGCGATGTGCTCGGCCTCGTGGATGTTCTCGATGCTCACCAGGCGGATGAAGTCGGGGTGCGCCTCATGGTGGTCGAACGTCACCTCGGCGAGCCGGCGGATGGCCGCGACCGGGTCCAGGTGCTCGACGTCCAGCTCCTGCTCCGCCTGCCGGATCACGGAGTACGCCCGCTCCAGCACGGCCGTGAACAACTGCTCCTTGCCGCCGAAGTAGTAGTAGATCATCCGCTTCGTGGTGCGGGTCCGGGCGGCGATCTCGTCGACCCGGGCGCCGGCGAACCCGGAACGGGCGAACTCCGCGGTCGCGATGTCGAGGATCTCGGCCCTGGTGCGGGCGGCGTCACGGATGCGCCCGTTCGGTCGTGCCGGTTCTTCGACGCTGGTCATCGCGTTCCTTCGGGCAAGGGGCCAGTGTCCGCGATTGTAGAAGCCGACGGCCCGCGGCCCGGCGCCGCGTTCCCGTGGTGCTTCCCGCTCCCGCCCCCCGCCCTCGCCCCGGCCCGCCGGTCGTGTGCGTGGCCGGGCCTTCCCAGGACCGCCCCGAGGTGCTATGACTAACGTACTAGTTCGTACATTAGCCAGCTCAGGAGGCCCCGCCGTGCCCCAGGTCTCGAACCGTGCCGCCGAGCAGGACTCGTATCTCGTCGGCCTCATCGGCTCCGGTATCGGGCCCTCGCTCAGCCCCGCCCTGCACGAGAGGGAGGCCGACCGGCAGGGCCTGCGCTACGTGTACCGCCTGATCGACATCCACGAACTGGGGGTGGGGCCGGAGGCGGTCGGCGACCTCGTCCGCGCCGCCCGCGACCTGGGCTTCGACGGGCTGAACATCACCCACCCGTGCAAGCAGCTCGTCATCGACCACCTCGACGGCCTCGCCCCGCAGGCCGCCGCGCTCGGCGCGGTCAACACCGTCGTCTTCGAGGACGGCCGTGCCGTCGGCCACAACACGGACGTCACCGGCTTCGCCGCCTCCTTCGCCCGCGGTCTGCCCGACGCCCCGCTGGAGAAGGTGGTGCAGCTGGGCGCCGGGGGAGCGGGTGCCGCCGTCGCCCACGCCACGCTCACCCTCGGCGCGGAGCACGTCACCGTCGTCGACGCCATGCCCGACCGGGCCACCGGCCTCGCCGCCGCCCTCAACCGCCACTTCGGCCCGGGACGGGCCGCCGCGTCGACCCCGGACGCGCTGCCGGGACTGCTCGCGCGGGCCGACGGGATCGTCCACGCGACACCGACGGGGATGGCCGCCCACCCCGGACTGCCGTTCGCCGCGGAGCTGCTGCGTCCCGGGCTGTGGGTGGCGGAGGTGGTGTACCGGCCGCTGGAGACCGAGCTGCTGCGGGCCGCCCGGGGGCTCGGCTGCGCCACCCTGGACGGCGGCGGGATGGCGGTGTTCCAGGCGGCCGACGCGTTCCGCCTGTTCACCGGGCGGGAGCCGGACACCGCGCGGATGCTCGCCGACATCGGTGAGCTGGCCGGCACCGCGGGAGCGCGCACCTGAGCACCCGGACGGCCGGTCCGGCGCGTCGCCCGCGGGTCGGTCGCCCGCGGGTCCGCCCCGGCCGGCCGCGCCCACGCGGCGGAGCCGCACCATGTCACGCCCCGCGCCCCTGACCGGGGCGCGACCCGGTTCAAGGAGTGCCCCATGATTCCCACGACTCCCACGATTCCTTCGACTCCTACGACTCCCACGATTCCCACGCGTTCCGTGCGCGCCCCACGTCCCATGCGTACGTCCATCGCCACCGTCTCCCTCGGCGGATCCCTCACCGAGAAGCTCACCGCCGCCGCGCGGGCCGGCTTCGACGGGGTGGAGATCTTCGAGAACGATCTGCTGGCCAGTCCGCTCACGCCCGAGGAGGTCAGGGCCCGCTGCATGGATCTCGGGCTGAGCATCGACCTCTACCAGCCGATGCGGGACGTCGAGGCCGTGCCGGCGGAGGTGTTCGAGGGCAATCTGCGACGGGCCCGCCACAAGTTCGAGCTGATGGGACGGCTCGGCTGCGACACGGTGCTCGTCTGTTCCAGCGTGCATCCGCTCGCCGAGGACGACGACGCGCTCGCCGCGTCCCACCTGCGGCGACTGGCCGACCTGGCGCAGGAGTTCGGCATCCGGGTCGCGTACGAGGCACTGGCGTGGGGGCGGCACGTCAGCACGTACGACCACGCGTGGCGCATCGTGGAGGCGGCCGGCCATCCGGCGCTCGGCACCTGCCTGGACAGCTTCCACATCCTGGCCCGGGGCTCCGACCCCAAGGCCGTCGAGGACATCCCCGGCGAGAAGATCTTCTTCCTGCAGCTCGCCGACGCACCGCTGATGGCGATGGACGTGCTGCAGTGGAGCCGGCACTACCGCTGCTTCCCCGGACAGGGCGGCCTGGACGTCACCGCCCTGGTGAAGCACGTCATGGCGACCGGCTACGACGGACCGCTGTCGCTGGAGGTCTTCAACGACGTCTTCCGGCAGGCCGAGGCCGGCCCCACCGCCGTGGACGCCCACCGCTCGCTGCTGATGCTCCAGGAGGCGGCGGGCATCGCCGCACTGCCCGAGCGCGTGGTGCCCACGGGTGTGGCCTTCGCCGAACTGGTCACGGCCGACGCCGAACCGGTGGGCGCGCTGCTCGACGCGCTCGGCTTCGCCCGCACCGCCCGGCACCGCAGCAAACCGGTCGACCTGTGGCAGCAGGGCGACGCGCGGGTCCTGGTCAACACCGGCCCGGCCGCCCGGCGCGAGGGCACCCGGCTCGCCGCGATCGGACTGGAGTCACCGGACCCGGCCGGCGCCGCCCGCCGCGCCGAGGCCCTGCTCGCACCGGTGCTGCCGCGCCGCCGTGCCGCCGAGGACGTGCCCCTGGACGCCGTCGCCGCGCCCGACGGCACCGAACTCTTCTTCTGCGCCACCGACCATCCGCGACTCCCCAGCTGGACGGCGGACTTCAGGCCCGTGCCCCACTCCGGGGACGCGGGCCACGTGCGGCGCGTTGACCACCTCGCGCTCACCCAGCCCTGGCATCAGTTCGACGAGGCGGCCCTCTTCCACCGGACGGTGCTCGGCCTGCACGCCCGCGACAGCGTCGAAGTCGCCGACCCCTACGGCCTGTTCCGCAGCAGGCCGGTGGCCGGCGAGGACGGCGGCGTCCGGATCGCCCTCGGCGTCGGCCCCGCCCCGGCCGACCCCGCCGCGCGCTCCCAGCACATCGCCCTGGCCACGGACGACGTCGTCGCCGCGGCCCGCGCCTTCCGCGCGGCCGGGGGCCGGCTCCTGGCCGTCCCCGCGAACTACTACGACGACCTGGCCGCCCGGTTCGTGTTCGCCGACGGCGAGCTGGAGACGTACCGCGCATTCGGCATCCTCTACGACCGCGACGCGGACGGCGAGTTCCGCCACTGCTACACCGAGACCGTCGGCCGGGTCTTCTTCGAACTCGTCCAGCGCGACGGCGGGTACCGGGGCTACGGCGCGCAGAACGCCCCCGTGCGTCTCGCCGCCCAGCACAGCCGACGCCTCCTCGGGTGACAGGGTGCCAGGGTGCCTACGAGGCTATTGGCGGCTGACGGCGCGCGTCACACCTGTGACGACCGTCGTCGCGAGGATCCAGCCGGTGATGACGAGCAGATACGACAGCCACTGCCCGGGACCCTCGGGCGCGTACGCCCGTTCCTGTCCGAAGTCGATGATCGGCAGGAGCAGGTCGAGGGTGTAGAAGACCGCGTTGAAGAGCGGTGCCTCGTCCGCCTTGAGGGCGTGCGGCGGGTGCACCGCGTACGTCACCGAGCCCACCGCCATCAGCGACAGCAGCCAGACGGCCGCACGCAGCGGACGGAAGCCGTAGCCGACCGTGGCGTCCTGGGCGTACCCCCACAGCCGCCCGTACCAGCGCAGCGTGGCGCGATGGCGGCGCTGCTTGGCGAGCTGGACGCGCCGGGCCGCGTCCTCGTCACCGATCCTGCGGTACGCGGCCGTCAACTGCTCGTAGGAGTACGGCAGATATGCCTCGCCGTCCCGCTCCAGCATCGGCAGCCGCCGGTCAGCCGGCTCGTGCGGCATGAGGGAGGTGTAGGTGAGGCTGTTCAGCAGGACTTGGTCCGGAAGCATGTCCGGCTCCAGCACCAGCACCTCTATCTGGGCGCGGCGCATGTTGAGGACGCCCTCCACCGCTGGACCGTCGCGCAACCACAGTTCGCTGATGACGGAACTGCTCACCCGCAGCGCCACGGCGCCGGGACTCGACAGCCGCGCGTACGCCAGGTCCAGTTGGCCGCCGACCCGGGCACCGCGCAGCTCCACCCGGCCGCGTACGTCCGCGCGGCGGAGCACCACATCGGACTCCGTGGAGAGTGTCTCCGCGGCGAGCGCGGTGCCGTCGGGCCGGTGCAGACGGGCCCGTCCGAGGTCGACCCTGCCGGCGACATGGGCGCCGCCGAGCCGGACCTCGCCGTGCGCGCGCAGCCCGGGGGCGCACAACTCCTCCCCGATCTCCGCTTGGTTGAGCCCCAGCGCGGGCTCGTCGTCCGGTGCGGTGAACTCGGCCCGCTCCATGAACAGGGTCCCGGAGATCTGCGCCCCGGTGAGCCGCACCGGCCCCAGGAACCGGCACTCGGTCAGCCGCAGCCCGCCGTCCACCCGCACCCGTGCCGAACGCAGGCCGGGCAGCACGGACCCGGTCAGATTGAGGTAGGTGAACCGGGCGCCCGAGAAGTCGGGGGTCTCGTCGAAGTGGCAGCCCCTCAGCCGTACGACACTGTCGACCGTCGCGTACTTCAGGTCCAGTGCCCCGGAGATCCGGGCGCCCTCGATCCTCAGGGCCGCGACCTCGCCCTCCTCCTGGGGAGCGGTGAGCAGTAACGCCCGCAGCACGCGGGCCCGTACGGTCCGCTCCGGACCCGGGGCGGCGTCGTCCGCCGTGGGGTCCCCGGACGTGAAGTCCACCGCCGCGCCGAGCGGGAAGGCGTCCCACACCCGCCGCTCGGCCGCCGTCAGGTCGTTGATCATCATCACCGGGAATCTCACCCGCGACGCCCGGGCCTGTCAACCACGCGTGGTCCCCGGCCCCGGCCGTCGGCGGCCGGGGGGAGCAGGACGTTCCCCGCGCCCCGAGGGGTGCGCGGGGAACGTCCTGCTGTCGTGCCAGGCGCCTACTCGGTCGCCTCGACCGCGTGACCTCCGAACTGGTTGCGCAGCGCGGCGATCATCTTCATCTGGGGGGAGTCGTCCTGACGGGAGGCGAAGCGCGTGAACAGCGAGGCGGTGATCGCCGGCAGCGGCACCGCGTGGTCGATGGCGGCCTCCACGGTCCAGCGTCCCTCGCCGGAGTCCTCGGCGTAGCCGCGCAGCTTCGCCAGGTGCTCGTCGTCGTCGAGCGCGTTGACGGCGAGGTCCAGCAGCCAGGACCGGATGACGGTCCCCTCCTGCCAGGACCGGAACACCTCGCGCACGCTCGTCACCGAGTCGACCTTCTCCAGCAGCTCCCAACCCTCGGCGTACGCCTGCATCATGGCGTACTCGATGCCGTTGTGGACCATCTTGGAGAAGTGCCCGGCGCCCACCTTGCCCGCGTGGACGTACCCGTACGGCCCCTCCGGCTTGAGGGCCTCGAAGATCGGCTGGAGCCGCTCCACGTGCTTCTCGTCGCCGCCCACCATCAGGGCGTAGCCGTTCTGGAGCCCCCACACGCCGCCCGAGACACCGGCGTCGACGAAGCCGATGCCCTTCGCACCCAGCTCGGCGGCGTGCTTCTCGTCGTCCGTCCAGCGGGAGTTGCCGCCGTCGACGACCGTGTCGCCCGGCGACAGCAGCTCCGCCAGTTCGTCGATGACGGACTGGGTGGCACCGCCGGCCGGGACCATCACCCAGACGGTGCGCGGACTGCCGTCGAGGCGCTCGACCAGTTCGGCGAGGCTGCCCACGTCGGAGACGTCGGGGTTGCGGTCGTAGCCGATGACGGTGTGGCCCGCGCGGCGGATCCGCTCGCGCATGTTGCCGCCCATCTTGCCGAGACCGATCAGACCCAGCTGCATCGGTGCCATGTCAGTTCACTTCTCCCTGAGCGTCGGAAACGTTTCGGACGGGCTTGTCGTCGGTGCTCCCGCCGCCGCGCAGGGCGACGGCGTACATCTCGTCGGCGTCCAGGCGCCGCAGTTCCTCGGCGATCAGCTCGGAGGTGGGCCGCACCTTCAACGCGAGGGTCCGGGACGGCTGGCCCGGCAGCGTGAGCGTGGCGAGCGGGCCCTCGGGGCGGTCGATGACGACCTCGCCCCGGGCGGTGCCGAGGCGGACGCCCGTCACCACCGGCCCGGCGGTCAGGACCCGCTCGACGGACACGCCGAGCCGGGCCTCCAGCCAGCGGGCCAGCAGTTCGGCGCTCGGGTTGTCGGCCTCGCTCTCCACGGCGGCCGAGGTGATGGTCTCCTTGGCCTGGTCGAGGGCGGCCGCCAGCATGGAACGCCACGGCGTCAGCCGGGTCCAGGCGAGATCGGTGTCGCCCGGCGTGTAGGAGGCGCTGCGCTGCTCCAGGGCGGCGAGCGGGGACTCCACGGCGTACATGTCGGTGATCCGGCGCTGGGCCAGCGCGCCGAGCGGGTCCTTCGCCGGGTTCTCCGGCGCGTCCACCGGCCACCACACCACCACCGGCGCGTCCGGCAGCAGCAGCGGCAGGACCACGGAGTCGGCGTGGTCGGACACCTCGCCGTACGTCCGCAGCACGACCGTCTCGCCGGTGCCCGCGTCGGCGCCGACCCGAACCTCGGCGTCCAGGTGCGACTTGGTGCGGTCCTTCGGGGTGCGGGCGTGCCGCTTGATGACGACCAGGGTGCGCGAAGGGTGCTCGTGCGAGGCCTCCTCGGCCGCCTTGATCGAGTCGTACGCGTTCTCCTCGTCCGTCACGATCACCATCGTGAGGACCATGCCCACGGCGGGTGTGCCGATGGCCCTGCGGCCCTGCACCAGGGCCTTGTTGATCTTGCTTGCCGTGGTGTCCGTCAGGTCGAATTTCATGGCCTGCGCCAGCTCCGTCCGTCTCGTGCGAGCATCTCGTCCGCTTCCTGTGGGCCCCAGCTGCCCGAGGCGTACTGCGCGGGCCTGCCGTGCTTGGCCCAGTACTCCTCGATCGGGTCGAGGATCTTCCAGGACTCCTCCACCTCCTGGTGGCGGGGGAAGAGGTTGGCGTCGCCGAGCAGCACATCCAGGATCAGCCGTTCGTACGCCTCCGGGCTGGACTCGGTGAACGACTCGCCGTACGCGAAGTCCATGGTGACGTCCCGGATCTCCATCGAGGTACCCGGCACCTTCGAACCGAAGCGCACGGTCATCCCCTCGTCCGGCTGCACCCGGACGACCACCGCGTTCTGCCCCAGCTCCTCGGTGGCGGTGGAGTCGAACGGGGAGTGCGGGGCACGCTGGAAGACCACCGCGATCTCCGTCACCCGGCGGCCCAGCCGCTTGCCGGTCCGCAGATAGAAGGGCACCCCCGCCCAGCGCCGGTTGTCGATGCCGAGCTTGACCGCCGCGTAGGTGTCCGTCGTCGAGGAGGGGTCGATGCCGTCCTCCTCCAGATAGCCGGGCACCTGTTCACCGCCCTGCCAGCCGGCCGCGTACTGTCCGCGCACGGTGTGCCGGCCCAGGTCCTCCGGCAGCCGTACGGCCCTGAGCGCCTTCAGCTTCTCGGTCAGCAGCGACTCCGCGTCGAACGCGGCCGGTTCCTCCATGGCGGTCAGGGCCAGCAGCTGCAGGAGGTGGTTCTGGATGACGTCACGCGCCGAGCCGATGCCGTCGTAGTACCCGGCGCGGCCGCCGATGCCGATGTCCTCGGCCATCGTGATCTGCACGTGGTCGACGTAACTGCGGTTCCACAGGGGCTCGTACATCTGGTTGGCGAAGCGGAGCGCCAGGATGTTCTGGACGGTCTCCTTGCCGAGGTAGTGGTCGATGCGGAAGACCTGCTCGGGGTCGAACACGTCGTGCAGGACCGCGTTCAGCTCGCGGGCGCTGGCCAGGTCGTGACCGAACGGCTTCTCGATGACCGCGCGCCGCCAGGACCCCTCGGGCGGACTGGCCAGCCCGTGCTTCTTGAGCTGCTTGACCACCTTCGGGAACATGCTCGGCGGCACCGAGAGATAGAACGCGAAGTTGCCGCCCGTGCCCCGGGAGCCGTCCAGCTCCTCGACGGCCTCGCGCAGCCGCTTGAACGCCTCGTCGTCGCCGAAGTCGCCGGGGATGAACCGCATCCCCTCGGCGAGCTGCTGCCAGACCTCCTCACGGAACTCGGTACGGGCGTGCTCGCGGACCGCGTCGTGCACGATCTGCGCGAAGTCCTCGTCCTCCCAGTCCCGGCGCGCGAAGCCCACGAGCGAGAAGCCCGGCGGCAGCAGGCCCCGGTTGGCCAGGTCGTACACGGCCGGCATCAGTTTCTTGCGGGACAGGTCACCGGTCACCCCGAAGATGACGAGCCCCGACGGGCCCGCGATCCGGGGGAGCCGGCGGTCCTCCGCGTCCCGGAGCGGGTTGAGCCACTCGGCGGTCATTCCCCATCAACTCCTCTGCTGTTCAACGACTTCGCCACCACGTCCGACAGGTCCTGCCACGCCGCCCCGAACGCGGCGACGCCCTGCTTCTCCACCATCCCCACGACCTCCACGCAGGAGACACCCAGCCCTTCCACGGCCGCGAGATCCGCACGGGCCTGTGTGTACCCGCCGTTCACCGTGTTCCCACGGACGACGCCCCGTTCGGCGACGGCGTCGAGCGTGGCCCCGGTCATCGCGCTGACGGTGCCGGGCGCGACCAGCTCCTCCACGTACCGGGTGTCCCGGTGGGCGGGGTTCGTCACGGCCGTGGAGGCCCACAGCAGGCGCTGCTCGTTGGCGCGGGCCCCGGCGAGGGCGGTCCAGCGGCTGCCCGGCTGCCGGGTGCCGTCGGCCTTGCCGAACATCTCTTCGTACGCCTCATGGGCCAGCCGCGCGTGGGCGAGCCCGGCGCGGCCCCGCAGCTCCCGTGCCTCCCGCGTGCCGAGCAGCGTCAGCCGCTCGTCGATCTCGGCGTCCAGAGGCGAGACGCAGAGAGAGGCGACGGAGTGGACGGCGGACAGGTCCAGGCCCGCCGCCCGCGCCTGCTCCAGGCCCGCCAGATAGGCGTGCATCACCTCGTAGTGGCGTTCCAGCGAGAAGACCGCCGTGGCGGCGACGCTGATCCCGAGCCCGACGACCTCGGTGATCGCCCCGAGGCCCGCCCTCGTCGCCGGGATCCCGACCATCACGTTGGGGCGGTCGACGAGCCGGACCAGCCGCTCGGCCTCGGCGACGGTCGCGGCACCGTCGTGGGCCGCCCGGGGGTCGACCGGGACGGACACCCGGCCGTCCCGCCCCGCCGTCGCCTCGTACACCGGGCGCAGCACGTCGGCGGCGGCGCGCGCGTCGGCGGCCGTCATCATCCGGACGGCCTCGTCGGCCGCCACCCCGCGCACGGCGAGGTCGTCGAGCTGGTCCTCATAACCCTCCGCGGAGCCGATCGCGGCCCGGAGGACGGACGGGTCGGCCGTCACCCCGACGACGTGCCGCTTCTCGACGAGCTTCGCGAGGCCGCCGGAGGCGATGTGGGTACGGGAGAAACCGTCGAGCCAGACGGAGACGCCCTCGTCGGCGAGGCGCGTCAGAGGATCCGCGACGAGGGCCGTCACGGCTGGTTCGGTGCTCACAATGATCATCTTCCTTCAGGCGCTCGCGTCAACCGCGAACGGCGGCGAGTGATTCCCGCGCGGCGGCGACGACGTGCTCGGAGGTGAAGCCGTACGCGGCGAACAGCGTCTCCGCGCCGCAGGAGGCGCCGAAGTGTGCGAGAGAGACGATGCGGGGCCGTGGTCACCGACGTAGCGGTACCAGGTCGGACCGATCCCCGCCTCGACCGCCACGCGGGCCCGCACGGACGGCGGCAGCACAGGCGCGCGACATTCGCGCGTCTGTTCCTCGAACCACTCCGCCGACGGCATCGGCACCACCCCGGCCCCGCACGGCGAAGGGGCTCCGCGCCGATGCGCGGAGCCCCTTCCCGGTACGGGCCGACCGGCCGCTCAGCGGCCGAAGGTGAACCAGTTCACGTTCACGAAGTCCTGTGGCTGGCCGCTGGTGAAGGTCAGATAGACGTCATGGGTGCCGGTCACCCGGCTGATGTTCGCGGGGACCGTCCGCCAGGACTGCCAGCCCCCGGTATTGGCGATCGAGAAACTGCCCACCGGCGCGTTCGCCCGGCTGTCGATCCTGACCTCGACCAGACCGCTCACCCCCGCGTTGGCGCCGGAGGCCACCCGGGAGACGAACTGTGTCGCGCCGGTGGAGCCGAAGTTCACGTTCTGGAAGAGCGCCCAGTCGCCATGGGCCAGCGCGCCGATGTTCTGACCGCCGCCGGTGTCGGTCGTGGTCTCGGTGAGGGTGCCGCTCTGGCCGTTGTACGACTCGGCCTGGATGGTGCTGTACGCGTCACGTGTGCCCGTCGGGGGAGGGGTGGTGGTGCCGCCGCCGGCCGACAGCACCTGGACGTAGTCGACGACCATGGGGACACCGGAGCGGGTGTCGCCGTCCAGGCCGCCGCCGAACGCGTCCGGGAACGCGCCGCCCATCGCCACGTTCAGGATGATGAAGAACCCGTG
Organism: Streptomyces sp. VNUA24; assembly: GCF_029167005.1. NCBI lineage: Bacteria > Bacillati > Actinomycetota > Actinomycetes > Kitasatosporales > Streptomycetaceae > Streptomyces > Streptomyces sp. VNUA24. Next base: position 2,737,686 of record NZ_CP119143.1, on the reverse strand, counting down.
GTCGGTCGCGTTGGTCCACGTGGTCGCGTCGACCTGGTTCGCGTTGACCGAGTGGAACTGGGTGCCGTCGACCGAGAAGCGGATCGTCTCGGGGGTCACCGACCGGTCCCACTCCATGGTGTACGTGTGGAACCCGGACTGGCAGGTCGTGCCCGGGCAGGCGGTGGAGTTGCCGATGCCGGTCGTCTCGTTGCACGGACCGCCGGGGTTGGTGCCGCAGTGGATCGTGGCCCAGACCTGGTTGCGGCCCTGCACGTTCTCCATGATGTCCAGCTCGCCGACGCTCGGCCAGTTCTGGTAGTTGCCCCGGTAGGGGGCGCCCAGCATCCAGAAGGCCGGCCAGTAGCCCTCGGCGGCCGTGCCGGTGACGTTCGGCATCTGCAGCCGTGCCTCGACCCGCAGCTTCCCGCCCGCCGGGGGCTGGAAGTCGGTGCGGTTGGTCTCGATCCGGCCGGAGGTCCACCGGCCCGCCGCGTCGCGGACCGGGGTGATGCGCAGGTTGCCGTTGCCGTCGAGCGAGACGTTGCTGGTGCTGTTCGTCATGGTCTCGACCTCGCCGGTGCCCCAGTTGGCAGGGCCTCCGGGGTACGAAGTCCCGGTGGCGTACTGCCAGTTGGAGGTGTTGACGCCGGTGCCGGCGGTGCCGTTGAAGTCGTCGACGAAGACCTGGGTCCAGCCTGCGGGCGGTGTGGGGGCGGCGCCCTGCGCGGTCGTCGCCCACGCCGTGGCCAGCGCCAGCGCGCCGGCCATGGCGAGGAACACGCGCCTGAGCGGGCGGCGACGTCCGAGGGGTGTGCCGGAGGGTTCACTCATAGCGGCCTCTTCGGGTGTACGGAGTGACGTGCGCGGGTGGGGGGAGCGCTCCGTGGAGTCCCGTCCTGAGAGCGCTCTCAGATGCGGAGCGTGCGGTCAATGTGCGCTGCGGCGCTGCCGTCGTCAAGAGTTGAAGCGGAGAAAGTCCTTGCGCGCGGGCCGAGTTCACCTCTTTTCCGCGAGGGGGATCCGGCGTTCACATCAGGGCAGAAGCGCGTCCGGGGGTGGGCGGCACGGAGCCTCGCGGTGGACGACCTGGCAGGTCGCACCGGGGCGCCGGTGTGCCGACCCGATGTGAACGCCGGCCGCTCCCCGGTGAAGGACGGAGTGAGCCGGCCCGGGGAGTGGCCGCGGGCCGGGGCCGCCCCCGGGGCAGCGTGTCGACGAGCTCGTCGGCGAAGAGCTCCGAGCCGCACGCACCGCACGGCGAGGTCCCGTGACCGCGCGGGCGCGGCGGGACGTGCGAGGTGCGGCGGGACCCGCGAGGCGCGCGGCGGGGCGTGCGGGTGCGGTGGGAACCGGCGAGGGGTGCCGAGGGATCCGCGAGAGGCGCGGCGGAACCCGCGAAGTGCAGCCGGGACCTGCGAGGTGCGGCGGGACCGGCGAGGGGGCGGCGGGACCCGCGAGAGGCGCGGCGGAACCCGCGAGAGGCGCGGCGGAACCCGCGAAGTGCAGCCGGGACCTGCGAGGTGCGGTGGGAACCGGCGAGGGGGCGGCGGGACCCGCGAGGGGCGCAGCGGGACGTGCGAGGTGCCGTGGAACCCGCGAGGCGCCGCGGAACCCGCGAGGGGTGCCGCGGGGCGGGTCCTCGCGGGGCGCGGGATGCCCTGTCGGGTCCCGGCGTCCGGCGCGCCCCGGCGGCCGCCCCTACGCCCGCGCGTCCGCCTTCGCCCGGATGGTGTCGATGACCGCCCGGACGGCGGTGACGAAGTTCTCGGGGTCGTCCAACGCCTTGAAGCGCGGGGCCAGTCGGGCGATGTGGGGGAACTTCTCGGGCGGCAGGTTGAGGTAGTCCGTCTTCCACGCCCGGAGATCCGCGTCCCGGATCTCGGGGGACAGGGACGCCAGACTCGCGTCCATGGCGCTGTAGGACAGCACCAGATCGGCGAAGACGCGGTAGTAGCGGGCCGTGTCCTCGTCGTCGAGACCCGCGCGGCGCATGCAGTCCAGCTTCCGTTCCACGGTACGGAACTCGTTCTCCCGGCGGGCGGTGCGCGCGGCCGCGAGGGCGCCCACCCGGGGGTGCCGGAGGAACGCCCGGTGGGTGTGGACCGCGATCTGCATCAGATCGTGGGCCCAGTCGTCCGTCGGTGGAGGCGTGTGCGCCAGCGCCTCCTCGTGCAGGGCGTCGATGAGGGCCAGCAACAGCTCGTCCTTGTTGCGGAAGTGCCGGTAGATCGCCGTCGGATGAGCGCTCAGCTCGCGGCCGAGCGCCGAGAACGTCAGCTTGTCCATGCCGGACGAGTCGGCCACCCGGAACGCGGCCTGGACGATGGTCTCCTGGCTCAGGGTGCCGCGGGGCAGCCGGGGCCGGCGTGTGGCCTTGCCCGTACCGGCGTCACTGGTCGTCATAGGTCCTTCCCCATGTCGGTTCTCCTCCATAGTGGTGCACCGGGACCGCCCCGGTCAGCCCGCGACGGCCGAGCCGTCCGCCCGCGGGTCGGTGGCCGCCAGCAGACGCGGACCGGTGGCGTCGTCCGTCCGGCGGACCAGTTGGCCGTGCCCCACACCGTCGTCGTGCGTGCCGATCAGGTCGACGGCGAAGCCCGCGCCCTCGATCGCGCCGACGCCCGCGCGGGGCACGTCCCGCTCCGCCTTGACGGTGCCCGCTCCCTCCGCGACCCCGGCCTCCATGGCCCCGAGGACCCAGCGCGGCGCCGACACGGCACGCCCCGGGGAGGCGCCGGCGGCCAGCTGCAGGGCGAGATGGGTGTGCACCTGCGGCTGCGCGCGACCGCCCATGACGCCGTGCGCGCCGACGAGCGTGCCGGTCTCCCGGACCAGGACCGGCATCAGGGTGTGCAGGGGACGCTTGCCGCCGGCGAGCCGGTTCGGTGACGTCGGGTCCAGCGAGAACGACGCACCCCGGTTGTGCAGGACGACACCGGTGCCGGGATCGAGCAGCCCGGCACCGAAGCAGTGGAACACGCTCTGGATCAGGGAGACCCAGGTGCCGTCGCGGTCGGTGACGACGACGGCGACGGTGTCGCCGGACGCCTTCGGCCGGCCCAGCAGTTCGACCGGTGTGCCCGCCAGGGCCCGCTCGGCGACGCGTCGCACGTACGGGGCCGACAGCAACTCCTCGGCAGGGGCGGCCTCCTCCCACTCCGGGTCGCAGCAGAAGCTGTCGCGGTCGGCGGCGGCCTGGGCGAGCACGGACGCCACCACCCCCGCGTCGCGGCCCAGCGGGTCGAGCGTCCCGCGCACCGCGCGCACCACGTCGAGCGCGCGCAGGCCCTGGAGGAAGTACAGGCCCTGGGAGTTGTCGCCGCCGGAGAGGTACTCGACGCCGTCGTACACCGCGCCGTGGGTTCCCGACAGCCGGACCCTGTGCTCGGTGAGATCCTCGACCGTCATGGCCGAGCCGTGCCCGGCGAGCAGTTTCACCAGGCTCAGGCCCACGTCCCCGCCGTACAGGGCGGACGGTCCCTGCGCGGCGATCGACGCGAGCGTACGGGCGAGGGCGGGCTGCCGCAGGGTCCGGCCCGCCGCCAGGACGTCTCCCTCGGCGAAGAACACGCCCAGCATCCCGGGGTCGCGGGCCAGGACGTGGCGTTCCCTGCGCAGGTCCAGAGCCAGCCCGGGGGCGACGGGCACGCCCTCGCGGGCGGCCGCCTCGGCGGGGGCGAGCGCCGCCGCGAGCGGACGGGTCCCCCAGGCTTCGGCGAGCGCGGCCCAGCCGGCCACCGCGCCGGGGACGGTGACCGGGAGCGCGCCGAGGACGGGCATCCGCTCGTACCGGTCGGCCAGCTCCCGCACGTCGACGGCCCGCGGTGCCCGGCCGCCGGCGTTGACGAAACGGACCTCGCCGTCGGCCGTGCCCACGAGCGCCAGGAGATCGCCGCCGACCGAACACTGGTTGGGGTAGACGACGGTCAGCATGGCGGCGGCCGCGAGCGCGGCGTCCACCGCGTTGCCCCCACCGCGCAGGACGTCGGCCGCGGCGTCGCTCGCCGTCGAGTGCGGTGTCGCGACGGCCCATTCGCCGCCCGAGGCGGAGAGCCGACGCTCGGTGAGTACGGACATGGTTCCCTTCCCCAGCGCCCGCGGCAGATGGTCGTTAACCGCCCTGTTACGGGAGATTCCTTGACAGCTTCCGAGCGCCCGCCCTAGCTTCCCTACATAGTCAACGTCATCGACTATCGCATTGACTAAGAGCCCACGCAACCACGGTGAATCCCTGAAGGAGGCCGGCAATGGCAAGATCGTTCCGTCGTGCCAGTCGTACGACACTCCCGGCGGCCTGTGCCGCCGTCGCGGCCACGGCCGTGCTCGCCGGGTGCGGCGGCGCCGCCGGGACCGCGGCCTCGTCCGCGCCCTCGCCCGTGGTCGACCTGCCCGCGGGGACCCTCGTGAAGGACGGGCAGATCACCTACTGCTCGGACATCAGCGCGCCGCCGCTGACCTACTACGACGCGGCGCAGAAGCCGGTGGGCGCCGAGATCGAACTCGGCGACGCGCTCGCGCAGCGGCTCGGCGTCAAGGCGAACTGGGCCAACACCGCGTTCAACGGCATCATCCCCGCGCTGCAGGCCGAGCAGTGCGACGCGATCATCACCCAGCTCTACATCAAGCCCGAGCGGGAGAAGGTGGTGGACTTCGTCCCGTACATGTACGCCTCCAACACCCTTGTCGTGTCCGCCGAGAAGGGCGAGGGCATCAAGGGCGTGGCCGACCTGTGCGGCAAGAAGGCGGCGGCCCAGACGGGTACGACCGTCGCCGACCATCTCGCCGCCCAGTCGAAGAAGTGCCGGGCGGACGGGAGGCGACAGGTCGACATCCGGCTGTTCAACAAGGACACCGACGCCCTGCAGCAGCTGCGCCTCGGCCTGGTCGACAGCTACGGGACGACCCTGGAGACCGCCGCCTACGTGATGAAGCAGCAGCCGGGCACCTTCGCACTCGCCGGTGAGCCCTTCAACCGCATCAAGGTGGGTGCCGCGACCCGCAAGGGCGACACCGCGCTGCACGACGCCCTCACGAAGGCGTTCGCCGCCCTCCGGAAGGACGGCGCGTACGCCGCCATCCTCAAGAAGTGGAACCTGACGGGCGACGACATCGCCGGTTAGCACCCCGCCCGCGTCCGCACCCAAGCAGGGAGAGGGATGACGTGATCGACACGTCCTTGCTCGCCGGTCCGGCACCGGTGGCCGGCTTCGACTGGCCGTTCTTCTGGCACTATCTGCTGTCCCCTTCGGGCATCTTCCTCGAAGGACTGTGGCGCACCGTCTACATATCGGTCGTCGCCCAGACGCTCGGTGTGCTGCTCGGGCTCGTCATCGCGCTGGCCCAGCGCAGCCGGTTCGCCGGCCTGCGCTGGTGCGGCCGGACGTACGTCTGGCTGATCAGGGGCACGCCCCTGCTGGTTCAGCTGGTCCTCGTCTACAACGGCCTCGCGGCGGCGGGCGTCTACCGGTTCACCGACGTCCAGGTGGGCGGCCTCGTGCTGCTCGGTGTCGTGCAGGCGGCCGTCCTGACGCTCGCGGTGAACGAGGCCGCCTACATGGCCGAGATCATCCGTGCCGCGCTCGACGCCATCGACCGGGGCCAGACCGAGGCGGCGCAGGCCCTCGGTATGACTCCCTCGCTGACCATGCGGGTGGTCCTGCTGCCGCAGGCGCTGCGGATCGTCGTTCCGCCGCTGGGCAACGAGTTCAACCTGATGATGAAGTCGACGTCGCTGCTGTCGGTCATCGGGCTGCAGGAGATGTTCCTGACGGCCCAGTCGATCAACTCGGCCACCTTCAGGACGTTCGAGATCTTCCTCGTCGCCGCGTGCTACTACCTCGCCCTGACGACGGTCTGGTCGTTCGTCCAGCGGTTCATCGAGCGCAGGCTCGCGGACCCCGGGACCGTCCCGCCTCCCGGCCCCTCCCTGCGGGAGCGGTTCGTCGGCGGCGGCAGGGGCGGGGGCTCCGGCCCCGTGCACCGGCGGAACGAGGCCGCGGGCAAGGAAGCCACACTCACGGGCAAGGAGGCGTACTGACGTGGAACCGATCGCGAGGGCGACAGGGGTGAACGACCCGCACGACCGTGTCGTACCGATCCGCACGGGCCCGGCCGGTCCCGCGGATCCGTCGGCGGTGCTGTCGGCGCGCGGGGTGGTCAAGGCGTTCGGCGACGTACGGGTGCTCGACGGTGTGTCCATGGACGTCCGCGCCCGCGAGGTGGTGGTGGTCGTCGGGCCGTCGGGCTCGGGGAAGACCACGTTCCTGCGGTGCCTCAACCATCTGGAGAGCATCGACGCGGGAGAGATCCTCGTCCAGGGACGCCGGGTCGGGTACAAGGACGGCCCGGACCGCCTGGTGGAGGAGCGGCCGAGGACGATCGCCGAACGCCGGCGCAGCATCGGCTTCGTCTTCCAGCGCTTTAACCTCTTCCCGCACCTCACCGCCCTGGACAACGTGGCCGTCGCCCCGATGAAGGTCCTCGGCGTGCCGAAGGGCGAGGCGAGGGAGCGGGCGCACGCCCTGCTGGCCAGGGTCGGCCTCGCGCACAAGGCGTCCTCGCGGCCTTCCGTCCTGTCCGGAGGCCAGCAGCAGCGGGTCGCCATCGCCCGCGCCCTCGCGATCAAGCCGGAGCTGATGCTGTTCGACGAACCCACCAGCGCGCTCGACCCGGAGATGGTCGGCGAGGTCGTGACCGTGATGAAGGAGCTGGTCGAGGACGGCCTGACGATGGTCGTCGTCACCCACGAGATGGGGTTCGCGCGGTCGGCCGCCGACCGGCTCGTCATGTTCGACCACGGAGTGATCCTGGAGGAGGGGACCCCCGAGAAGCTCATGACGGACCCCGAACACCAGCGCACCCGCGCGTTCCTGAGGCGCATCGACGGCCACGGCTGAGCGAGGGCCGGCGCCCCTGTCGACCGCCGCGTTTATTCGATGGCTCCGCACGGGGGCATCCCGTTACCTTGCCCCTCATGGCCAACACTCACGGTACGTGCACGGACCGGTTCGCCGCGGTGCGGCAGGCGCTCTCCGCCTCACTGGACGACAAGGACGTCGGCGCGTCGGTCGCCGTGTACGTGGACGGAGAGCCGGTGGTCGACCTCTGGGGCGGGTACGCCGACGCGGCGCGCACCACCCCGTGGGAGCGGGACACGATCACGCACGTGTGGTCCACCACCAAGACGATGACCGCCCTGTGCGTGCTGATGCTCGCCGACCGGGGCGTACTGGACCTGGACGCGCCGGTGGCGGAGTACTGGCCCGAGTTCGCGGCGGCCGGCAAGGAGCGGATACGGGTCAGCCACGTCCTCGCGCACACCGCCGGCCTGCCCCGCTTCGAGGCGCCCACGACGCTGGAGGACCTGTACGACTGGTCCACGGCCACCTCCCGGCTCGCCGCGCAGGCACCGGCCTGGGAGCCCGGCACCCAGGCCGGCTACCACGCCGTCACCCAGGGGTATCTGCTCGGGGAGATCGTCCGCCGGGTCACCGGCCGCAGCCTGGGCACCTTCCTCGCCGAGGAGGTCACGGGCCCGCTGGGCGCCGACTTCCACATCGGGCTCGCCGCCGAGCACGACCACCGGGTGGCGCCGATCATCCCGCCGCCCTCCTCCCCGCCCCCGAGCGGCCCGCCGCCCAACCCGGCCGTCCCGGCGGACTCCGCCAACGCCACGGCCTGGCGCCGCGCCGAGATCCCGGCGGCGAACGGCCACGGCAACGCCCGCTCGGTCGCCGCCGTGCAGTCGCTGCTGGCCTGCGGCGGGACGGCGCGCGGGGTCCGGCTGCTGTCGGAGAAGGGGGCCGAACGGGCCCTGGAGGAACAGTTCGACGGCACGGACAACGTCTTCGGCGTCCCCATGCGCTACGGCATGGGCTTCGGTCTGAACGGCGGCCAACTGCCCAACCCCCGCACCTGTTTCTGGGCCGGCTGGGGCGGCTCGATCGTCCTGGTCGACTTCGACGCCCGGATGTCCGTGGCGTACGTGATGAACCAGATGATCGACGAGGGTCTCACCGACGACCGTGCCTTCATGATGCTCGCGGCCGTCTACGAGGGCCTGGCGGCCTGATCCGTACGGCCCGCCCGTTCGACCTCGTCCGCCCCGCCGTCCCGCGGCGGGGCGGACGTCATGTCGAGGCCGCGCCCCGGCCCGGGATCAGCGACCCCCTGCGCGGTTCGTCCGGCTGCCAGCCCAGGGCGCGGGAGATCCCGCGGGCCGCCACCCGGACCGCCGGTGTCAGCACGGGCACCTGGGCGCCCGCCTGCGGCACCACCACCGACACGGCCGCGACGACCGAGCCGCCCGGCCCGCGCACCGGCGCGGCCACCGACAGCGCGTCCTCGGTGACCTGACGGCTGCTCACGGCCACCCCCGTACGCCGTACTTCCGCGAGCACCCGCCGCAACCGGGCCGCGTCGGTGAGGGTGTACGGCGTGAAGGAGGCCAACGGCCCCTGGCAGTAGGTCTCCTGGGAGCCGGTGTCGCCATGGGCGAGGAGCGCCAGGCCCACTCCGGTGGCGTGCAGCGGCCAGCGGCCGCCGACCCGGATGTGGACGCCGACGGCCGAACGCCCGGAGATCCACTCGATGTAGACGACCTCGTCGCCGTCGCGCACCGCGAGCTGCACGTTCTCGTGCGTGGCCTCGTACAGGTCCTCCAGGTACGGCAGCGCGATCTGGCGCAGCGCGAGTCCGCGCGGGGCGAGAGCCGCCAGCTCCCACAGCCGCAGGCCCACGTGGTAGGTCCCGGACGGGTCCCGCTCCAGCGCGCCCCACTCGGTGAGCGCGCCGACCAGCCGGTGGGCCGTGGTCAGCGACAGCCCGGCCCGGCGGCCGATGGCGCTCAGCGTGAGGGCCGGGTGCTCGTGGTCGAAGGCGGCCAGCACGGCGAGCAGCCGGTCCGGCGCGGAGCGGGCGGCGCCCGCGGCCGGCCGGGGCACGGTCCCCGTCGGCGAGGGCTGCCGCGGTACGGGTCCCGGCCACGGGAGCGCGTCGGTGGTCATCGGCATGGCGTCACCCCAGTCCGGCCTCGGCGACCTTCTGCAGCAGCACGTGGAGGGTCTCACGCTCGTCGGCGTCGAGGGGGTCCAGCAGGTCGTTCGTGACGCGTTGTCCGGCCTCGTCGGTGTCGCGGAGGAAGGACCGGCCGTCCTCGGTCAGGACGACGATCCGGCTGCGGCGGTCGTCGGGGGAGGGGCGCCGCTCGGCGAAGCCCAGCTTCTCCAGGTCGTCCACCAGACCGACGATCGCGCTCGGGTCGTAGCCGAGCGACGCGCTCAGCTCCCGCTGGAGCGCCCCCGGGGCCGTGGCCAGGAAGCGCAGCAGCGCGTAGTGCCGCAACCGCAGCCCCGACTCCTGGAGGGAGGAGTTGAACAGCTGCCCGGACCGCATCCCCAGGCGGTACAGCAGATAGCCCGTGTCGGCGTGCAGGCCGCGCATCCAGGGCTCGCGCGCGTCGATCGGGGCGGAGTTCTGCGTCTGCTGGCGGGCGATGGCGGGCTCCCTGGTCGAGGCCCCGGGCGAGGGGGCGTGACGGCGTACCGCCCCAGCATGACGCAACGCCCGGGGAACAACAACTATTGACGTCAACAACTATTGCTCTTAACTTCGATCCCACAGTCGCAGTCGGCGCCCCTCCGGCGCCCTTCGTCGCACCCCACCCGAAGGGACCCCTCGTGCCCAGCATCGATCTCACCGGCAAGGTCGCCGTCGTCACGGGCAGTGGCCGTGGCCTCGGACTGGCCTACGCACAGGCCCTCGCCGCCGCCGGCGCCTCCGTCGTCGTCAACGACATCGACGAGGCCGTGGCCGAGGCGGCCGTGAAGTCCATCACCGAGGCCGGCGGCAAGGCCGTCGCCGAGGTGGTCCCGGTCGGCACGACCGAGGCGGCCGACCGGCTGGTGGCACGCGCGGTGGAGGAGTTCGGGCGGCTGGACGTCCTGGTCACCAACGCGGGCATCCTGCGCGACAAGGTGCTGTGGAAGATGTCCGACGACGACTTCGACGCGGTGATCACCACCCACCTCAAGGGCACCTTCACCTGCGCCCGCGCCGCCGCGATCCGCATGCGCGAGCAGGGCGAGGGCGGCTCCCTGATCCTGGTCGGCTCCCCGGCCGGCCAGCGCGGCAACTTCGGCCAGACGAACTACGCCGCCGCCAAGGCCGGCATCGCGGCCTTCGCCCGCACCTGGGCCATGGAGCTGGGCCGCGCGAACATCACGGTCAACGCGATCGTCCCGGTCGCCGCCACCGCGATGACCGAGACCATCCCGGTCTTCGCCCCGTACGTCGAGGCCCTGCGCGAGGGCAAGCCGTTCCCGGACTTCCTGCGCAAGGGCGAGGGCTTCGGCACCCCCGAGGACTGCGCGGCCCTCGTCCCCTTCCTCGCCTCCGAGGCGGCGCGCGGGGTCACCGGCCAGGCCATCGGCATCGGCGGCGACAAGGTGGCACTCTGGTCGCACCCGCAGGAGATCAAGGCGGCGTACGCGAACGGCGGCTGGACCCCCGAGGCCCTCGCCGACGTCTGGCCGACCTCGCTGGGCGCCGAGCCGCAGACCGTGGGCGTCCCCGCCCCGAAGATCCCGGAGGCGTGATGAGCCAGGCCATGAACGTCGAGGACCTCGTCGCGATCGACGTCCACACCCACGCCGAGGTGTCCTCCAAGGGCAAGGCGTCCCTGGACGACGACCTGCACGAGGCCTCCTCCGCCTACTTCAAGGTCGAGGGCAAGCGGAAGCCCACCCTGGAGGAGACGGCCGCCCACTACCGCGAGCGGAGGATGGCCGCCGTGATCTTCACGGTGGACGCCGAGTCCGCGACCGGCACCGAGCCCGTCCCCAACGAGGAGGTCGCCGAGGCGGCCGCCGCCAACGCGGACGTGCTCATCCCCTTCGCCTCCATCGACCCCTTCCGGGGCAGGGCGGGCGTGAAGCGGGCCCGCCGGCTGGTCGAGGAGTACGGGGTGAAGGGCTTCAAGTTCCACCCCAGCATCCAGGGCTTCTTCCCCAACGACCGCTCGGTGGCGTACGACCTGTACGAGGTCATCGAGGAGACGGGCACGATCGCCCTCTTCCACACCGGCCAGACGGGCATCGGGGCCGGGGTCCCGGGCGGCGGCGGCATCCGCCTGAAGTACTCCAACCCGCTGCACGTCGACGACGTGGCCGCCGACTTCCCGCACCTCAAGATCATCCTGGCGCACCCGTCCTTCCCCTGGCAGGACGAGGCGCTGGCGGTGGCCACGCACAAGCCGGGCGTGCACATCGACCTGTCCGGCTGGTCGCCGAAGTACTTCCCGCCGCAGCTCGTGCAGTACGCGAACACTCTGCTCAAGGACAAGGTCCTCTTCGGCTCCGACTACCCCGTCCTCACCCCCGACCGCTGGCTCGCGGACTTCGAGAAGCTGCCGATCAAGGACGAGGTCAGGCCGAAGATCCTGAAGGAGAACGCCGCCCGGCTGCTCGGACTGACCAAGCCATGACCGTGGCCGTCACGACGAAGCCATGACGAGACCGTGAGGGACACCCCCATGTGCAAGGACGGACAGGGGAACAGACATGCGCAATGAGGGACTGGGGTCGTGGCCGGCCCGCCGGGCCCGCAAGACGCCGCAGCGCACCGCGCTGATCCACGGCGACACGAGCATCACCTACGGGGAACTCCACGAGCGCACCACACGGCTCGCCCACGCCCTGCGCGCCGCCGGCGTCCGCCGCGGCGACCGGGTCGCCTACCTGGGGCCCAACCATCCCTCGTACCTGGAGACGCTGTTCGCCGCCGGCACCCTCGGCGCGGTCTTCGTCCCGCTCAACACCCGCCTCGCGGGCCCCGAGATCGCCTACCAGCTCGCGGACTCCGGGGCCAGGGCACTGGTGTACGGGCCCGCGTTCACCGGGCTCGTCGCCGGACTGCCCGGCGACGGCACCGACGTACGGACGTTTGTGGAGACCGGCGCGGAGTACGAGGCGCTGCTCGCGGGGGCCGAGACCGAGCCGATCGACCAGCCCGTCACCGCCGACGACACCTGCATCATCATGTACACCTCGGGGACCACGGGCCGCCCCAAGGGCGCGATGCTCACCCACGGCAACATCATCTGGAACGCCGTCAACGTGCTCGTCGACCAGGACGTCATCACCGACGAACGCGCCCTGGTCTCCGCCCCGTTGTTCCACACGGCCGGGCTGAACATGCTCACCCTGCCCGTCCTGCTCAAGGGCGGCACCTGCGTCCTGGTCGAGTCCTTCGTCCCGGACGCCACCTTCGACCTGATCGAACGCCACCGGATCACGTTCATGTTCGGCGTGCCCACCATGTTCGACCAGATCGCCCGGCACCCGCGCTGGGCGGAGGCCGACCTGTCCTCGCTCAGGATGCTCTCCTGCGGCGGCTCCCCGGTACCGACCCCGCTCATCGCCCGGTTCCAGCAACGCGGCCTCACCTTCCTCCAGGGCTACGGCATGACGGAGGCGGCCCCCGGCACGCTGTTCCTGGACGCCGAGCACGCCGTCAGCAAGGCCGGGTCGGCGGGCGTACCGCACTTCTTCAGCGATGTACGGGTCGTGCGCCCCGACATGACCCCCGTGGACGTCGACGAACCCGGCGAGGTCGTGGTCCGCGGACCCCATGTCATGCCCGGCTACTGGGGACTGCCCGAGGAGACGGCCGCGGTCTTCGCCGACGGCTGGTTCCGCAGCGGGGACGCGGCCCGGATCGACGAGGACGGCTATGTCTTCATCGTCGACCGCATCAAGGACATGATCATCTCCGGGGGCGAGAACATCTACCCCGCCGAGATCGAGGACCAGCTCCTCGCCCACCCCGACATCGTCGAGTGCGCGGTCATCGGCGTGCCCGACGACAAGTGGGGCGAGGTGCCGCGAGCCGTGGTCGTGCCCCGCGAGGGCTGCGACCTGGACGCCGACGAGGTCCTGGCCGCGCTCGCCGGACGGCTCGCCAAGTACAAGATCCCGAAGTCGGTGGTGATCGCGGACGAACTGCCGCGCACCGCCTCCGGAAAGCTCCTCAAGGCCCGGGTGCGCAAGCGCTACGGCACCGACCCCCAGTGAAGGAACGTCATATGAGCATCACCGTGAACGGCATCGACGAACTCAAGAAGCTCGCCGGCAGCGACCTCGGCGCCAGCGAGTGGATCGAGGTCACCCAGGAGCGCATCGACACCTTCGCCGACGCGACCGGGGACCACCAGTGGATCCACGTCGACCCCGAGAAGGCGGCCGAGGGCCCCTTCGGCGCGCCGATCGCCCACGGCTACCTCACCCTGTCGCTGTTCATCCCCCTGTTCACCGAGCTGCTCGATGTCGAGGGCGTGTCGACCAAGGTCAACTACGGCCTGAACAAGGTGCGTTTCCCCTCGCCGGTGAAGGTCGGCTCGAAGATCCGGCTGGTCGGCAGGCTGGCCTCCGTCGAGGACGTGCCGGGCGGCGTGCAGATCACGGTCGACGGCACGATCGAGATCGAGGGCGCGCCGAAGCCGGCGGCCGTGCTCCAGAGCCTGTCCCGGTTCTACGCGTAGGGGTGCGGGTGGGGAGCCGCAGGACCGTCGGACCGGGTCCCGCGGCTCCCCACGCACCTGTCAGACCCTTCAGGCCCTGATGCTCAACGGATGTCCACGAACACCGGGTTGGAGTAGAACCAGGTGTCCTCCCACGGGTCGCCGTCGCCCGGCTCGTGCGGGATCGGGCCGTGCGGGTCCACGGCGGCGCCCAGGTACCCGGCGCCGTTCCGCTTGCCGTCGCTGCCGCGCAGCCGGACGTAGAAGGACTCGTCGCCGGCCGTGACCGGGATACGAAGGGTGTACGTGCCCTTGCGGCCGCTCACGTCCTTCGTGTGCACCACCCTCGTGTCCGGGGCCTTCCAGGAGTCCCGGTCGCCCACCGGACCGCGCACCGCGCCCCGGACGACGTCCACGTGGGCCAACCGCGGCAGGATTCCCCGCGCGTTGGGGCGGGACGCGGTCGTCACCGTCACCTCCAGGGTGAGCTTCTCGCCCTTGCGGACCCGCAGCCGGCCGCCCAGGGTGACGCCCCGGCCGGGGCTGCGGTCGCGCTTCAGGCGGACGTCGAGGCCGTCGAGCAGATGGCCGTGGTCGACCCAGACGCGGCCCGCGCGCAGGCCCCGCGTCACCGCGCTGTAGCCGTAGCGGGTGACGCCCACATGGGTGCGGCTGAACTGGCCGGGCCAGAAGTCGCTGCCGGGCTGCGGGGTGTCCGTGTCCACCGGGTCGGGCAGTCTGCCGGTGTTGTCGAAGTTCCGTCCGGCCGGCCAGTCGCCGTTCTTCCAGGTGTCGAAGACGATCCGGTGGGCGTCCGAGTTGGTGGTGACCGAGAACAGCCTGCCCTCGGCCAGCATGGCGTCCCACAGGCCGCCCACCGTCGCCGTCGCCCAGTCGAAACCGCCGTAGGTGAGGAACGCCTGCGCCGGGTACCCGGGCCAGGACTGGGCCGACGGCTTGTTCTCGTACTCGCCCCGGATCGAGGTGGCTCCCCGCCAGCCGGGGATCGCCGCGCCCTGGGCGCCGGGGGCGCCCTCCATGCCGATCATGATCTCGGGGGCCGCGTCCCGCCAGTTGCGCAGCTCGTGCGGGGAGTCGATGCCCAGACGCAGCGGGTGGTTGGCGAGGACCAGCACATCGTCGACGTAGCCCGAACGCCGTTGCTCGGCCAGCCACTTGATCGCCTCGACCGCGTGCGCCTCGTTGCGGGCGGTGTCCGCGCCGCCCGCGGAACCGTCGGTGTAGTTCAGCAGCTTGCCGTCGTAGGCCCGCTCGAAGGCGGTGAGGAGGTCGACCTCGTGCCGCCCGGGGGTCGTGAAGACCGTGCAGTGCTCGGCGGCCGGGATGTACCACTCCAGCCCCTGGAAGATCAGCTGCCGCGGGTTCTCGGCGCGGGCCCGGAGGATCTCCTGGTGCTCCAGCGCGGCACCGAAGTCGGCGTGCCCGAAGTTGGAGTGCTCGGTGAACACCATCCAGTCGAGGCCGTACTTGGCGCCCGCGGCGGCCAGTTGGGAGAACGTGTACTTGGCGTCGTGGCTGTAGACGCTGTGGATGTGGTGGTCGCCGACGAGGTAGGCGAGGCGCGGGTCCTCCCCGCCGTAGGGCTGAGGGCTCGCCGCGGCCGCTGTCGGCAGGGAGCCCGCGGCGCCCATGGCGAAGGCGGCGCCGAACAGGCCCGCGCCGCGCAGCAGCCCCCGGCGCGACACCCCCTGGGCGTCGAGGTCGGCGGGGGAGACGGACGGGTCGGCCCAGGCGGGCAGTTGCTGCTCGTGTGTGCCGGACAGGCCGGACGGGTCGGACATGATCGGGGTCCCTTCGCGTCTCAGTGGTTCATGAACGACTTGACGGGCAGGGCCCGTTCGACGATGCGGACGTCACCGAGCCGGCCGTGCAGGATCTGGTCGATCCGCCCGGCGTACTCGTAGCCGCCGAGGATCCACGGCAGTCCCACCGAGGCCAGTCCGACGGCGGACGCCTTCGGGTTGCGCACGACCGGGCAGCCCTCGACGTAGAGCGTGGTGTGCTTCCCGTCGTTGACGACGGCGAGGTGCCACCACGTCTCCAGCGGGGTTTCCTGCCCCCAGTTGGTCGCGATGCCCTGCTGGTTGAGCGGGCGCACCGCCCACTGCGGCTCCCGGTCGTTCGACAGCGACAGCGTGGCCAGCGGCTCGTCGGGGTCGTCGGCGGTCTTGCCCGCCGCTCCTCCGGTGCCGGTCCGGCCGAGGATGCCGGCCCAGGCGTGGCGCGAGGGGTCCCAGTCGGCGGGCAGCCGGTAGAACGCCTCGACGGTGTAACCGTCCCTGAAGGTCAGGGAGTTCAGCGGAGCCCCGTCCACCGTCCGCAGATACGCGCCCTTCAGCGGGGGCTTGCCGCCGTCGAACTCCAGGCTGCCGTGACCGGGCTGGTCGGGGTGGTGGTCGGCGGACCAGGTGAGCGTGCCGCCGCCGACGGAGACGAGGGTGAGGTCGTTTCCGCGTCCGGAGCGGTCCGGGACGGTGCCGCCGACCGTCCCGCCGTCCTGCCGGCCGTCGAACCGCCAGTAGGCGACCGTTCCCGGTATCAGCATCCTCGCCACCGGCCGCGACGCCCGCGGGGGCACCGGCGCGAAACCGGCGAACCGCTTCTCGAAGTCGATCTCCACCGTGAACCGGTCGGCGTCGCCGGAGAGTTCGCTCTCCTGCCGCTCCAGCTCGTTGAGCCCCTCGGCGGCCCGGCCCAGGATCCACGGGGAGACCGTCTCCACGTCGATGGTGTTCCGGTCGAGGTCGAAACGGTAGAGGCGGATCATCGCCGCGCCGCCGAAGTACCGGTTCTGGTAGTTCGTCAGATGCAGATGGACATCGTTGTCAGCGGTGTTCCTCCGCGTCGCGCGCGCCGCCGGCCAGTAGTGCCCGTTGAGCGTGAGGAAGATCTGGTCGTGGTCCTTGACCAGCCGGTCCCACAGTGTCTGCCCGTACGGGGAGAGGGAGTCGTCGCCGTCGACCAGTTCGTGCGTGGTGAGGACGACCGGCGTCCTCGGGTGCCGGGCCAGGACGTCCGCCGCCCAGGTGAACCCCTTCGCCGACAGCCGCCAGTCCAGGGCGAGTACCATCCACTGCCGGCCGCCCGCCTCGAACAGATGGAAGGTGTTGTAGCCGTCCGGCGAGGCGCCGCCGAAGGTGGGCCGCCCCTGGAAGCGGTCCGGCCCGAACGCGTCGAGGTAGGGGGTGGGACCCCGCTGGTCGTCGGTGGAGGAGCGCACGTCGTGGTTGCCGGCGAGGACGCTGTAGCCGACGCCCTTGCGGTCCAGCAGCCGCAGCGCCCGGCCGATCGCCGCGGTCTCCTCGGCGGTGCCGTTCTGGGTGAGGTCGCCGAGGTGGGACAGGAACACGATGTTCTCCTCCTCACCGTGCTCCAGGAGGTACTTCAGGGACGCCTCGACGGGCTCCCGGTCGATGCTCGGTCCGTCGAAGAGGTACTGGGTGTCGGGCATGACGGCGAGCGTGAAGCGGCGGCTCGCGGGGTCGGGCTTCGGGCGCCGCGGCGCCGCCTGGGCCGTGGCCGTGGGCAGGGCGACGGTCGCCGCCGCGCCCAGCAGGGCCGTGGCGCGCAGGAAGTTGCGTCTGCCCGAGTGGGCGCAGGCGGACTCCTGCCCCGGTTCGTGCGAGGTGCACACAGTGGCTCCGTAAGGGGTTCGTGGGTGGGGTCAGAGCGCCCGCAGCGTCCAGGACCAGCGGTGGACGCCCGCGGGGACGAGGTGGGCGGGCGAGGTGTCGGGCCCGCAGGAGGCCGTGCCGAGGCCCCGGTGCGCCGCGTCGATGTGGACCACGCAGCCCGGCCTGGGGGTCAGTTCGTCGTGGTGCGCGGCGGCCGTCAGGTCCTGTGCGCGGTGGCGGGTGACCGAGACCTGCCGGGGTCCGTCCAGCCGTACCGCCAGGGCGTGTCCGCCGCCGGACAGGGTGAAGTGCCGAACGCCGTGCCGGCCCCCGCTCTCCTGGGGCCGCAGATAGGGGGTGAACAGCGCGTCCACGGGGGCCGCGTGGTGGCCGACGGGCGCCCCGGCCGCCCGGTCCGGGTAGCTCTCCCAGGGGCCCTGCCCGTACCAGGCGAGCTGGTCGAAACCGTCCACGGTCTCGAACACCGTGCCCACGCGGGCCACGTCCGTCAGCTCCTCGGGCAGCACCGCCGTCTCCTCGACGAGGACCCGGCCGTCCACCAGGGCCGTGCACGCCTGCTCGTGCTCGACGACCCCGGCGCCCGTCGCCCACCGGGACCTCACCCGCACGGTCGAGCCCGCGCGTTCCACGGCGACCAGTTCGCGCTCGGCGCGGTCCAGCCCCAGGGCCCGCCAGCGCTCCGCCATGCCGCCGAGGACGTCGTTGTCGGTCGGGGCCCGCCACAGGCTCAGGACGGGCGAGGAGGCGAGCAGCGGGTGCAGCAGCAGCCCGGCCTCGTCCGTCTCCGGCGGCGGGACGCGCCCGGCGTCCTCCTCGGCGCCCACCACCGGCTCGCCCTCCTCCGCCGGGTACCAGCGGACCTGCGGGCAGCACACCTCGGTGCCGCGCGCCGCCCAAGGCTCGTCGGCGGCCGTCGTCACCCGCAGCGTCAGCCAGATCTCGCCGGCGCCGCCCGCCGGCTCGGGCCGGTCGATCACGGCCGAGCCCCCGGGCGGTACGTCGGGCAGCCGGGCCGGCAGGGTCCAGGTGCCGCCGTCGGCCGCCGCGCACTCCCACTCGGCGGCCAGCCACGACAGGTCGCGGAAGTGCTGGCGGTTGTGCACCCGCAGCACCCGCCAGGTGCCCTCACCCTCCACGGACAGCCGCACGGGGGCGGCGATCTCCCGGTGCTCGAACATCACCGGCTTGGGCGTGCGGTCGGGGAAGACCACCCCGTCGGCGATGAAGGCGCCGTCGTGGACCGTCTCGCCGAAGTCACCGCCGTAGGCCCAGCGCAGACCCGGTCCGGCGACCCCGTTCTCGTACAGCCCGGCACCCCCACGCCCGGCCGGTCGTCCGTCGTTCACACGCTGGAGGATGCCGTGGTCCCAGAACTCCCAGATGAACCCG
Organism: Streptomyces sp. VNUA24; assembly: GCF_029167005.1. Lineage (NCBI taxonomy): Bacteria > Bacillati > Actinomycetota > Actinomycetes > Kitasatosporales > Streptomycetaceae > Streptomyces > Streptomyces sp. VNUA24. The sequence goes on along the minus strand of NZ_CP119143.1, from coordinate 2,719,143 downwards.
CCCTGAAGACCCGGTGTGGCCTCGATGGCCGCCCATGTCTCGGCCAGCGTGCCGTTGCTGTTGCCCATGGCGTGCGAGTACTCGCACTGGATCAGCGGCCTGGTCTGCTCGCCCGACAGCGCGTGCGCCACACAGTCCTCGATGGGCGCGTACATCGGGCAGGCGATGTCGGAGGCGTCGTCCGTCGCCGCCCAGTCCAGCTTGGCCGCTCCCTCGTACTGCACCGGCCGCGTCGGATCGTGCCGCCGCACCCAGCCCGCCGCCGCGTCGTGGTTGGCGCCGTAGTCGGACTCGTTGCCCAGCGACCAGATGATCACCGAGGGGTGGTTCTTGTCCCGCAGGACCATGCGCGAGACCCGGTCCGTGAAGGCGCCCAGATAGCGTGGGTCGTCGGCGATCTCGTGGGCGTGGTCGTGGGACTCGATGTCCGCCTCGTCCACCACGTAGAAGCCGAGTTCGTCCGTGAGGTCGTACAGGGCCGGGTCGCCCGGGGAGTGCGAGGTGCGGATCGCGTTGAAGCCGAACCGCTTCAGCGTCACCAGGTCCGCGCGCATGTCCTCCCGCGACACCGTCCGCCCCGTCAGCGGGTGGAAGTCGTGCCGGTTGACGCCCCGGAGGTAGACGCGCTCGCCGTTGACCAGCAGGTCACGGCCGCTGATCTCGACGTCGCGGAAGCCGACCCGGTGGCGGGAGGTGTCGGCGACCGTGCCGTCCGCGCGGTGCAGCCGGACCGTGAGGCCGTACAGCTCGGGGGTCTCAGCGGTCCAGGTCCGCACCCCGGGGACCACCGTGCCCATACGCGCCTCGCCGAGGAAGTCGGAGACCCGCTCGTCCTCGGCGTTGAGCCGGTCGAACTCGCGGTCCTGGGCCAGCTCGACGCCGTCCAGGTCCCCGCTGACGTACCACCCGGCGGGCAGCGCGCCCGTCCCGGTCCCGGCCGCCGCGCGCACCCGGCAGTCCACCCGCAGCTCCCCGTCGGCGTGGGCCCGCACGCTCACGTCCGCGAGGTGGAGCGGATCGGTGGCGTACAGCAGGACCGGGCGGGTGATCCCGCCGAGCCACCACTGGTCCTGGTCCTCGATGTGCGAGGCGTCGGACCACTTCACCACCGTGAGCCGTACGGTGGCCCGCTCCCCGGGCCGGACCAGCGCGGACAGGTCGAACTCGGCGGCCAGCCGGGAGTCCTTGGACAGTCCGGCCGGCCGGCCGTCGACATGGACGAGCAGCACGCTCTCGGCCGCCCCGACCTGCAGGACGATCCGGCGTCCGGCCCAGTCGGCGGGGACCGTGACCTCCCGCTCGTACACCCCGGTCGGGTTCCCGGGCGGCGAGTCCGGCGGGAACTCGGGCCACGGCATCCGGACGTTGGTGTACTGCGGCGGGTCCTCCAGCTCCTGGAGCGCCCAGGAGCCGGGGAGTTCGGCCCGGGACCAGGCGGGACCGGGCTCCCGGTCGGGGGACGGCAGCAGCTGGAACCGCCACCCGCCGTCGAGCGACAGGGCCCCCTCCCGCCGGTCCACGGCGTTCATGGGCAGCCGCGCCCAGGAGGTCACCTCGGGTGCTTCCCAGGGGCGCAGGGCGAAGAGTGCGTCGGTCATGACCGTTCCGAAGGAGAGGAGGACGAGGGGGAGGGAGCGGAGGGGGCCGGCGGCCGGGGCAGGGCGCGGCCCGGCAGGCCCCAGGCGGGGTCGAGGGGGATGCCGAGCCGGTCCAGGACGGTGGGGGCGATGTCGATCAGGCGGGGTGAGTCGAGGCGGGTGCCGGCGGGCGTTCCGGGCTCGGAGAGGACGACGAAGACCTCCCGCTCGGCGCGGGTGGCGCCGCCGTGGCCGCCGGGGTCGAGATGTCCGTGGTCGGTGGTGACCAGGACCGTCCAGCGCTCGTCCGCGCGCCCGGGATCCGCGCGCCGGGCGGCCACGGCGTCCAGCAGCCGCCCGAGGTGGGCGTCCTGGGCGAGCAGGGCCCGGTCGTAGGCGGGGCCGAGCGGGCCCGCGGCATGACCGGCCTCGTCGGTGGCGCCGAAGTACACGAACAGCGCGTCCGGATCGTCCTCGGTGAGCCGGCGCACGGCGGTGTCGGCGACCAGGCGGTCCGCCTCCGCGTAACCGTCGCGCTCGCCGTCGTACGCCACCCGCCGGCCGATCGCGGGGCCCAGGGTGCCGCGGTGCACCAGTTCCGGCCAGGACACCACGGCCGCCGTCCGCAGTCCGGGCCGCGCGCCGGCGGCGCGGCTGAGGAAGTCGGGGTGACGGGCGTAGTCGGCGCCGGCGAAGTCGTTGCCCGTCACCCCGTGCCGGTCGGGCCACACCCCGGTCAGCACGCTCGACCAGCCGGGACCGGAGTCGGTGTAGGCCATGCTGGTGGACGGCCCGCCCTCGGCCTGTCCGTCGGCCTCGCCGTAGGGCAGCAGGCTGCTGCCGTGGGCGCCCGCGGCCGCGAGGGCGTGCAGCACGGGCGCCGTGGACGGCGGGCGGTACGGGCCCGGGGGTCCGCCGTCCGGCGGCCGGGAGAGGGGCAGCCGGTCGAGGCGCAGCCCGTCCATCCCCACCACGAGCACCTTGCCGCGCCCCGGCCGCCCGGAGCCGTCGGCGTCCGCCATCTCGTCCCCTTCTCGGAATAAGCGGGTCAGCTGCCCTGGACGGCGCCCTCGGTGGCGCCCGCGATGAACCCGCGCGCGAAGATCGCGAAGACGGCGACCAGCGGGAGGGAGGCCATCAGGACACCGGCCATGACCATGCTGTAGTCGGTGTTGTGGCCGACGTTGAGCTGGGCCAGCTCCACCTGCAGCGTGACGTGCTGGGGGTCGGTGAGCACGATCAGGGGCCAGACGTAGTCGTTCCAGGCGCCGACGAAGGCGTAGATGGCGAGGAAGGACATCGCGGGTCTGATCATGGGCAGGGCGACGTTCCAGTACTGCCGGAAGAAGCCGGCGCCGTCGATGCGTGCCGCGTCGAGCAGTTCGTCGGGCACCCCGGTCTCGATGTACTGGCGCAGCCAGAAGATGCCGAAGGCGTTGGAGAGGGCGGGCCAGACCAGCGCCTTGAGCATGCCGACCCAGCCGATCTCGGACATCAGGATGAACTGCGGCAGGACGGCCAGCTGCAGCGGCAGCATCATGAACACCAGCAGCAGTCCGAAGAGCATCCTGCGCCCGGGGAACTCGAACTTGGCGAAGGCGAAGGCCGCCAGGGAGTCCACGAACAGCACCAGGACCGTGGTGACGGTCGCGACGACGATCGTGTTGAGCATCGACCCGAAGAAGTCGACCGTGTCGAGCACGCCCCGGACGTTCTCCAGCAGATGCGAGCCGAAGGTCAGCTTCGGCGGGCTCTTGTAGATGTCCTTGGTGGTGTTGGTGGCCATCACGATCGTCCACACGAACGGGAAGACCGACACCAGGACGGCGACGCCGAGGAAGAGATGCGCGGACAGGCCCCTGGGGCGGCGCGACCGCTTCGCGGCCGGGACCGGCCGTGGCGTGGCGGCTGTGGTCATGACTTCCTTCCTCGTTGCACGATCCGCCAGTTGACGACGACGAGCACGATGATCAGTACGAAGAAGGCCCACACGATGGCCGCGCCGTAGCCGTAGTCGTTGTCCAGGAAGGCCGACTGGTAGAAGTACAGCAGCGTGGTCAGGCCCGCCTGGCCCGGTCCGCCGAGGTTCTGGTTGGCGGCGTTGCTGGCGAAGAGGACCTGGGGTTCGCTGAAGCTCTGCAGGCCGTTGATGGTCGAGATGACGACGGTGAACAGGATGATCGGCCGCAGGATCGGGATGGTGATCTGGAAGAACGTGCGGATCGGCCCGGCGCCGTCCATCCGGGCGGCCTCGTAGACGGACTGCGGGATGGCCTGGAGGCCGGCCAGGTAGATGATCATGTTGTAGCCGGTCCACATCCAGGTCATCAGCAGCGCGATGACCACCTTGATCAGCCACGGATCGCTCAGCCACGGCACCGGCGAGATGCCGACCGTGCCCAGGATCGCGTTGACCAGACCGAAGTCGTTGCTGAAGACCGCGCCGAAGAAGATCGCCACGGCGACGATCGACGTCACGTTCGGCACGTACAGGGCGATGCGGTAGAAGCCCTTGAAGCGGCGCACCGAGTGCAGCAGCGTCGCCAGCACCAGCGCGCCGAAGAGGGTGGGCACGGTGGAGAGCACCCAGATCGCCAGCGTGTTGCGGATCGACAGCCAGAAGACCGGGTCGTTCCAGAGGAACTCGAACTGCTGCAGGCCCACGAACCGCTTGGTGCCGAGGCCGTCGTAGCGCTGGAAGGACAGGTACAGCGAGTAGAAGACGGGGACGAAGGAGAACGCGAGGAAGATCAGATAGAAGGGCGAGATCGCCAGGTACTGCCGCCAGTACGACAGCACCCCGCGGCGGGTGGGCCGCGGGGCGCCCGCGGGCGGGGTGCGCCGCGGGCGGAAGCGGGCCGGGCCCGGCCCGCCACGGTGCTTCGGCACCGTGGCGGAGCCGGTGACCGGAGGTGACGTCACCTCAGTTCACCCCCTGTCGCCTGGCGATCTGCTTGGCCTGGGAGACCGCGTCCTTCCAGGCGTCCTCGGGCTTCTTGCCCTTGGCCTCGATGCTGGTCAGCTCGGCCATGAAGGGAGCCATGACCGCCGAGTCGGCGGGCGCCTCGTAGCTGACGGGGATGGCCTCGGCGGCCGGGCCGAAGACCTCGATGATCTTCTGACCGCCGAAGAAGGCGTCGGGGCCCGTCATGGCCGGCATCGTGTACGTGGCCGGGGAGGCGGGGAAGATCGCGGCGTCGGTGAAGCTCTTGGCGTTGTTGTCCGGGCTGAGGATCCAGCTGATGATCTTGAACGCCTCTTCGGGGTTGCGGCACTGCTTGGGCAGGGTCAGATAGGAGCCGCCCTGGTTGGCCGGACCGCCCGGGGTCGCGGTGACCCGCCACTTGCCCTTGGTGTTCGGGGCCGCCGACTCGATGTCCAACGCGTGCCAGGCCGCGCCGACCTCGGTGGTCAGGGTCTTGCCGACGGCCGCGTTCCAGCTCTGGTCGTTGATCTTGGCGTCGAGGCCGAGCGTGTAGGCGCGTATCGCGTGGTCCCACGCGGCGCGGATGTGGTCCTGGTCGCCGATGAAGTGGTTGTCCTTGTCGATGAACCGCTTCGTGCCCTGGCCGACCGCGATGCTGAAGACCGAGCCCATGTTGTTGAGCAGGAAGGTGCCGGGCAGCGCCTTCTTCAGCTCGGTGCCGAGCGCGAAGTAGTCGTCCCAGGTCTTGGCCTCGGCCGCCACCTTGGCGGGGTCGCTGGGCAGCCCCGCCTTCTCGAACTGGTCGGCGCGGTAGAAGAGCGCGGTGGGGCCGATGTCGATCGGGAACCCGATCTGCTTGCCGTCCTCGGTCTGGGCGAGCTTGGTCTTCCACTCCAGGTACTGCGAGGAGATCTTCTTGAAGCCCAGGTCGTTCAGGTCGAGGAAGCGGTCGGCGTTGGGCAGGAAGGAGGCGATGTCCTCGCCCTTGATGCCGGTGATGTCCGGCACGGAGGAGCCGCCGGCGGCGAGGGTGGTGGTGAGCTTCTGCTTGAAGTCGCCGCCGATGGAGGAACTGGTCAGCTTGATCCGGCTCTTGAAGTGCGTCCTGGCCTCGGCGACCACCTTGTCGCTGAGGGCTCCGCCCCAGTACCACATGGTGAGGCTCTTGCCGTTCTTGGTGCCGCCGGATTCCGAGCCGCCGCCGCAGGCGACGGTCAGGCCGGAGGCGGCCGCGGTGAACACGGCGGCCTGGAGGAAGCCTCTACGAGAAAGGTCCACGGGTCACTCCTGTTTGTTCCTGTTCGTGGTACTTCAGGGCTTTGGTGCGTGGGGTCTTCAGGGGCGAGCGGGCGGGGTGACCGGGGCGAAGCGCACCGGTGGGCCGACGTCCGCCGGGATGCGGTCCGCGAGGAACCCGTAGGTCTTCCTCAGCGCGGGATCGGTCAGCGAGCGCCACCAGCGGTCGACGCCGTACCAGCCGGGCGCCGCCAGACCTCCGCCGTGGTGGCCGACGGACAGCCCGGCGGACAGGACCGCGAACCGCAGCCGCTCCGCCAGGGGCCAGCCGCCGAGGCAGGCGGCGACGAAGCTCGCCCCGAAGACGTCACCGGCGCCCGTCGCGTCGAGCACGTCGACGTCCAGGGCCGGGACCTCCGCGTACTCGCCGGTCGTCTGGTCCACCGCGATCGCGCCCTCGCCGCCGCGGGTGACCACGGCCACCGGCACCAGTTCGCTCAGCGTGCCGAGCGCGGCGACCGCGCTGTCGGTGCGGGTGTACGCCATCGCCTCGGTCTCGTTGGGGAGGAAGGCGTGGCAGAGGGCGAGTTGGTCGAGCAGGTCGCGCGACCACCGCTGGGTGGGGTCCCAGCCGACGTCCGCGTAGATGTGCGTGCCGTTCGCGGCGGCCTTGGCGAGCCACTCGCGCGGCTCGGCCTCGATGTGCACCAGGGCCGTGCGCGACTCGGGCGGGTCGCCCATCAGCACGTCCTGCGAGTACGGGGGTTCCTGGCCGTGGGTGACCAGGGCCCGATCGTGACCGTGCGCCAGGGAGACGGTGACGGGGGTGTGCCAGCCGTCGGCGGTGCGCGAGAGGGAGAGGTCGACGTTCTCCTGGCCGGCGAGGACGTCACGGCAGTACGCGCCGTAGTAGTCGTCGCCGAAGACCGTGGCCAGGGAGGTCCGCAGGCCGAAACGGGCCGCGGCCACCGCCAGGTTGGCGATGCCGCCGGGACCGCAGCCCATGCCGTCGGTCCAGATCTCCTCGCCGGGGGTGGGCGGCTTGCCCAGCCCCGTGAGCACGAGGTCGTAGAAGAGCAGCCCGGTCAGCAGCACATCGGGCCGGTCGTCGTCCACGCGTGCACCCTCTCGTCGAGACGTTCGAAGATCACTCTTCAAAAGTCTTCAATTTCGGTGCACAGATCGTGCGCGCCTCCGAGAGGTTTGGTAAGAGTCGAGCAGAAGTGAGCATGGAAATGATTGGGAATGACGAGTACTGTTCAGCGCGTGCTGGCAGAGCGTAGACACCAACTCATCCTGCGGGCCCTGCGATCAGGGGGCCCGGCGGCCGTCACCGACTTGTCCGAACAGCTCGGTGTGAGCCCCGCCACCATCCGCCGTGACCTCGTCCGGCTGGAGGAGGAGGGGCTGCTCACCCGCGTGCACGGCGGCGCGGTCGTGGACGAGGGCGACCAGCCCTTCGCCGAGGTCGCCGAGGTACGGGTGGCCGAGAAGGACGCGATAGCGGCGAAGGCCGCCTCGATGGTCCGCGACGGCCAGTCCGTGCTCCTCGACATCGGGACCACCGCCTACCGCCTGGCCCGGCAGCTGCACGGCCGCCGCCTCACCGTCATCACCAGCAACCTGGTGGTCTACGAGGAGCTGGCCGACGACGAGGGCATCGAACTGGTCCTGCTCGGTGGCATGGTCCGCCGCGAGTACCGTTCCCTCGTCGGCTTCCTCACCGAGGACAACCTCCGTCAGCTGCACGCCGACTGGCTGTTCCTCGGCACGAGCGGAGTGCGCCCCGGCGGCCAGGTGATGGACACGACCGTGGTCGAGGTCCCGGTGAAACGCGCGATGATCAGGGCCGGTGACAAGGTCGTCCTGCTCGCCGACTCCGCGAAGTTCCCCGGCACGGGGATGGCGCGGGTCTGCGGCCCCGGGGAACTCGACGTGCTCGTGACCAACGGGTCGCTCGACCCGGGCACACGGTCGTCGTTCGAGGACGCGGGGGTCGAGGTGGTCACCGTATGACCGCGGGAACGGCCTCCGGGCGGCGACGGCTGACACGTGTCGGACGCGCCGGGATCACCGGGCACACGGACCGCGTGCGGGCCGGCGGGACGGCACGCTCACAAGCACGATCGGCAAAGGTGGTAGTTGCGTGAAGCTGACGATTCTGGGCGGCGGAGGATTCCGGGTGCCGCTCGTGTACGGGGCGCTCCTCGGGGACCGCGCCGAGGGCCGGGTCACCCGTGTCGTCCTGCACGATCTGGACGCCGAGCGGCTCTCCGCCGTCACCCGCGTCCTCGCCGAGCAGGCCGCCGGCGTCCCCGACGCCCCCGAGGTGCACGCCACCACCGACCTCGACGAGGCCCTGCGCGGCGCCGACTTCGTGTTCTCCGCGATCCGCGTCGGCGGTCTGGAGGGCCGCGCGCACGACGAGGCGGTGGCCCTGGCCGAGGGCGTCCTCGGCCAGGAGACCGTCGGCGCCGGCGGCGTCGCCTACGGCCTGCGCACGGTCCCGGTCGCCGTGGACATCGCCCGGCGGGTGGCCCGGCTCGCCCCCGACGCCTGGGTCATCAACTTCACCAACCCCGCGGGCCTGGTCACCGAGGCGATGTCCCGCCACCTCGGCGACCGCGTGATCGGCATCTGCGACTCGCCCGTGGGCCTCGGCCGACGCATCGCCCGCGTCCTCGGGGCGGCGAACCCGGCCGAGGCGTGGATCGACTACGTCGGCCTCAACCACCTCGGCTGGGTGCGCGGCCTGCACATCGCCGGCCGCGACGAACTCCCGCGCCTGCTCGCCGACCGCGACCTCCTCGGCTCCTTCGAGGAGGGCAAGCTGTTCGGCGTCGACTGGCTCCAGTCCCTCGGCGCCATCCCCAACGAGTATCTGCACTACTACTACTTCAACCGCGAGGCCGTCCGCGCCTACCAGGCGGTCGAGAAGACCCGCGGCGCCTTCCTCAAGGACCAGCAGGCCCACTTCTACGAGGAGATGCGCCGCCCCGACGCGCACGCGCTCAGGACCTGGGACCGGACCCGCGCCGAGCGCGAGGCCACCTACATGGCGGAGAACCGGGAGACGGCCGGCGCCGGCGAACGCGACGCCGACGACCTCTCCGGCGGGTACGAGAAGGTCGCCCTCGCCCTGATGCGGGCCATCGCCCGCGACGAGCGCACCACCCTCATCCTCAACGTCCGCAACAAGGGCACGCTGACCGCGCTCGACACCGAGGCCGTCATCGAGGTGCCCTGCCTGGTCGACGCCAACGGCGCGCACCCGGTCGCGGTGTCCCCGCTGCCCGGCCACGCCACCGGCCTGGTCTGCGCGGTCAAGGCCGTCGAGCGCGAGGTGCTGGCCGCCGCCGAGTCGCGCTCCCGTACGACGGCGGTGAAGGCGTTCGCCCTGCACCCGCTCGTCGACTCGGTGAACGTCGCACGCCGCCTGGTCGACGGCTACACGGCGGTGCACCCTGGCCTGGACTACCTGAAGTAGGCTCCTGCCCGGAAAGCGCTTACTGTCCCCGTCCGCCTTACTCGGCTCTCCCCGCTCACCGCTCCGCCCGCTGCCTGAGGACCTCATATGCATGACGAACGCCACCGGATCGAGGAACGCGTCGAGCGCGTCCACACCCAGCGCATCAAGCCCGCGATCTACGCGGCCTCCGTGCCCTTCGAGGTCGAGGCCTGGCAGGCCCCGGGCGAGCCCGTCCCCTTCGAGGAGGCCGCCGCCGCCTCCTACGCCCCGTTCGCCATGGACACCCCGTGGGGTCCGCCGTGGGGCACGACCTGGTTCCGCATGCGCGGACAGGTCCCCGCCGAGTGGGCGGGCCGCCGGGTCGAGGCGGTCATCGACCTCGGCTTCGTCGGCGACTGGCCCGGCAACCAGGCCGAGGCCCTGGTCCACCTTGTCGACGGCACCCCGCTGAAGGCGGTCAACCCCCTCAACCAGTACGTCCCCATCGGCAACCCCGTACGCGGCGGCGAGACGATCGACTACCTGGTCGAGGCCGCCTCCAACCCCGACATCCTCGCCGACAACTTCTCCAAGCCGACCCCCCTCGGCGACGTCCTCACCGCCGGCGACAAGCCCCTCTACACCTTCCGGCGCGCCGACATCGCCATCCTCGACGAGGAGGTCTTCCACCTCGACCTGGACCTCCAGGTGCTGCGCGGGCTGATGGTCCACCTCGGCGAGCACGAGCCCCGCCGCCACGAGATCCTGCACACCCTGGACCGGGCCATGGACGCCGTCGACCTCGACGACATCGCCGGCAGCGCGACCGCCGTCCGCGAGATCCTCGCCCCGGCCCTCGCCAAGCCCGCCCACGCCAGCGCCCACACCATCTCCGGCGTCGGCCACGCCCACATCGACTCCGCGTGGCTGTGGCCCATCCGCGAGACCAAGCGCAAGACCTCCCGCACCTTCTCCAACGTCACCGCGCTCGCCGACGAGTACGAGGACTTCATCTTCGCCTGCTCCCAGGCCGTCCAGTACGAGTGGGTGCGCGACAACTACCCGCAGGTGTGGGAGCGGATCAAGAAGGCCGTCGACAAGGGCCAGTGGGTGCCGGTCGGCGGCATGTGGGTCGAGTCCGACGGCAACCTGCCCGGCGGCGAGGCCATCGCCCGCCAGCTCGTCCACGGCAAGCGGTTCTTCATCGAGCACTTCGGCATCGAGACCAAGGGCGTCTGGCTGCCGGACTCCTTCGGCTACAACGCCTCCTACCCGCAGCTCGCCAAGCTCGCCGGCAACGACTGGTTCCTCACGCAGAAGATCTCCTGGAACCAGACCAACCGCTTCCCCCACCACACCTTCTGGTGGGAGGGCATCGACGGCACCCGCATCTTCACCCACTTCCCGCCGGTCGACACCTACAACGCCCGCTTCAGCGGCGAGGAGATGGACCGCGCGGTCCGCAACTACGCGGAGAAGGGCGCCGGTACGCGCTCGCTGGCGCCGTTCGGCTGGGGCGACGGCGGCGGCGGACCCACCCGCGAGATCATGGAGCGCGCCCGCCGCCTGGCGGATCTGGAGGGCTCACCGAAGGTCGTCGTCGAACACCCCGACGAGTTCTTCGCCAAGGCCCGCGCCGAGTACGAGGACGCCCCCGTCTGGAACGGCGAGCTGTACCTCGAACTCCACCGCGCCACCTACACCTCCCAGGCCCGCACCAAGCAGGGCAACCGCCACAGCGAGCACAAGCTGCGCGAGGCGGAGCTGTGGGCGACCACGGCCGCGCTCAACGCGCCCGGCTACACCTACCCGTACGAGAAGCTCGACCGCCTCTGGAAGACGGTCCTGCTCCACCAGTTCCACGACATCCTGCCCGGCTCCTCGATCGCCTGGGTCCACCGCGAGGCGGAGGCCGAGTACGCGAGGGTCGCGAAGGAGCTGGAGGTGCTGACGGCCGAGGCCGTCGCGGCGCTCGGCGCGGGAGACACCCGCGTCTTCAACACCAGCCCCCGCGACCGCGCCGAGGTGGTCCGTACGCCGGCGGGCGCGCCGGCCTATGTGACGGTCCCCGCGAACGGCAGCGCGCCCCTGGCCGCCGCCGAACCCCCGCACCCCGTCACCGTCTCCGGCCGGGTCCTCGACAACGGGCTGGTCCGCGTCGAGATCGCCGAGGACGGCACCCTCGCCTCGGTCCGCGACCTGGTCGCCGACCGCGAGGTCCTGGGCGACAAGGGCAACCTGCTCCGTCTGCACACCGACCTCCCGAACTACTGGGACGCCTGGGACGTCGACAAGCACTACCGCAACCGCTTCACGGACCTGCTGGACCCCGCGTCCGTCACCGTGGTCGAGGAGGACCCGCTGCTCGGCGCGGTCCGCGTGGAGCACGCGTTCGGCAAGGGCTCCCGCATCAGCCAGACGATCACCCTGCGCGCCGGCAGCCGCCGGATCGACTTCGAGACGGACATCGACTGGCACGAGGCCGAGAAGTTCCTCAAGGCCGGCTTCCCGATCGACGTCCGCGCGGCCCACTCCTCCGCCGAGATCCAGTTCGGCCACATCCAGCGTCCCACCCACACCAACACCACCTGGGAGGCCGCCCGCTTCGAGGTCTCCGGTCACCGCTGGGTGCACGTGGGCGAGCCGGGCTACGGCGTGGCGGTGATCAACGACTCCACCTACGGCCACGACGTGACCCGCACGGTCCGCGAGGACGGCGGAACGACCACCACGGTCCGCCTCAGCCTGGTGCGCGCCCCGCGCATCCCGGACCCCGAGGCCGACCAGGGCAAGCACCGCCTCGTCTACTCCCTGCTCCCCGGCGCGACCATCGAGGACGCGGTCGCCGAGGGCTACGCCCTCAACCTGCCGCTGCGCGTCGCCGACGCGGCGGGTGCGCCCGCGCCGGTCGTCTCCGTCGAGGGCGACGGGGTGACCGTCGAGGCGGTCAAGCTCGCGGACGACGCCTCCGGCGATGTCGTGGTCCGGATCTACGAGTCGAGCGGCGGCCGGGCCCGGGGGGTCCTGCGCACCGGCTTCCCGCTCGCCGGGGCCCAGATCACCGACCTGCTGGAACGTCCGCTGTCCGAGGCGGCCACGGAGGGGGACGGTGTTCCGGTGACGCTGCGGCCGTTCGAGGTGCAGACGCTGCGGCTGGTGGTGGGGGAGCGGTGACTGTTCTTTCCGGCGGGTGCTGAGCGGGGCCGCGGCGGATATGTCGTCCGCCGCGGCCGTGTTCGCCGAGTGTAGGGGGTCCTTGAGGCAGGAGGGCGGGTGCGGGTGCGTGGGGGCTTCTCGCGCAGTTCCCCGCGCCCCTAAAAGCCCAGGCCCTGCGGGCCTGAAAAGCAACGGCCCTGCGGGCCTGAAAAGCTCGGGGCGCAGCCCCGGCTTTTCAGGGGCGCGGGGAACTGCGCGACCAGCCCCCACGCACCCGCACCCGAGCACGCGCCCCCCGGGTCCTCAGACCGCCAGCGGCCGGTCCGCGGACGGCTTGCAGGCGACCGGTGTGCCCACCGCGAGCGCCCGCGCCTCCACGGACTCCGGCTCGGGCACCACCACGGCGACCGGCGTCTCGACCTGGTGCGGCAGCACGACGGGCCGCACCGGCCGCGTCCCCGACACCACCGTGTAGTCCTGCCCCAACCGCGTCGGCACCACGTCCCCGGTCTCCTCGCCGAGCGCCAACCGCACAGCGGCCCACGGGGCGTTGATCCCGCACAGCGCGAGCTGGTGCAGCCCGCCGGCCGGGCGTGTGTTGACGTCCATCAGCACCGGCTCGTCGCCGAACATCCGGAACTGGATGTTGGTGAGGTGGTGCAGCCCGAACCCTTCCGCGATCCGCCGGGCCGGCTCGATCCACGCGGGGTTCTGGCTGAAGCCGCGCCGCCGCCCGTTCTTCGTGCGGCCCACGGCCATCCGGACCCGCCCGTCGGTACCGGTGAGGCAGTCCACGGACACCTCCGGCTGCTCCAGACGCGGCATCACCAGCCAGTCCACGGGTTCCTCGGCCGCCCGCAGCGCCTCGACGACCAGATCGAGCTGGACATGAGGGCTCGGGAATCCGCTGAGGTGGGAGAGCGAGAAGGGGGCGCGAGAGACGACACGGAAGCCGACCCCGCCGGCGCCGGCCGCCGGCTTGAAGCAGGCCCGGTGCCCGGCCTCCTCCAACTCGTCGACGGCGGCGACGAGTTCGTCGGCGTCCGTCACCCGGAACCACGGCGGCACCGGAACCCCGTGCGCCTGGACCGCCTCGTACGCGGTCACCTTGTCCTCGAACAGCTCGATGGCCTCGGCCGTCGGCGCCAGCAGGGCCGTACCGACGGCCGCGAACTCCTCGCGGTGCGCGGCCAGCGCCGCCTGGTGCAGCCGGGGCACGAACACGTCGATGCCGCGCTTGGCGCACTGGTCGAGCGCGTACTCGACGTACGCGGCGGGGGAGAGGCCCTCGGGCTCCAGGTCGGCGGTGTCCGCGGCGGCCAGCACGGGGGAGTCGGCGTCACCGTGGGTGGCATGGATGTCCACCGGACGAGCGTGCGGATTATGCCGCAGCTGATCCATGAAGAAGACGTTCTCCGCGTACGTGCGGTTGAGCCAGACGCGTACGCGAGAGACCATGCAGGCCGCCTTTCCAGGGTTCGCGGGCACGGCGGAGCAGGCCGTGCCCGGCCAGGGGGGATGGAGGTACGCCGAACCGCCGTACGCGAAAGAGAGGGCGTGGCGGTGGTGTAGGAGGGATCATACGGCCACCGGGACCCAGGTTTACGTCACGCGCGTGTTAATCCTTGCGCGGCGGGGCGGCCGGGGCCCCGGCGTGGCGCGGGCCGCGCGGTGCGGCAGGCCGGTCTTGTCGACCGGTGCGCCCATGTGATCTCGTGTCGATGTGCGGTGTTCGGAAGGGAGCACGGGTGGACTCGAAGGTCGGCCGTCACGGGAATCTGCTGGCCATCAGCGATCTGCACATCGGCTATCCCGAGAATCGCGCCCTGGTCGAGCGGATGCGCCCCGAGACCGACGACGACTGGCTCCTGGTGGCCGGTGACGTCTCCGAGAGCGTCGCCGACATCCGATGGGCCCTGGAGACCCTCGCCGGCCGCTTCGCCAAGGTCGTCTGGGCGCCGGGCAACCACGAACTGTGGACCCACCCCACCGAGACCGTCCCGTACCGGGGCGTCGAGCGGTACGAGCACCTGGTCGCCCTCTGCCGGGACCTGGGCGTCCTCACCCCGGAGGACCCCTATCCCCTCTGGGAGGGCCCCGACGGCCCGGTGGTGGTCGCCCCGCTCTTCCTGCTGTACGACTACTCGTTCCTGCCCAAGGGCTGCACGACGAAGGAAGAGGGCCTGGCGTACGCGCACGGCACCGGCATCGTCTGCACGGACGAGCACGTGCTGCACCCCGACCCGTACCCGAGCCGCGAGGACTGGTGCCGCGCCCGGGTCGCCGAGACCGAACGCAGGCTCGCCGAACTGCCGCCCGGCCTGCCGACGGTGCTGGTCAACCACTACCCGCTGGACCGGCACCCCATGGACGTCCTGACCTACCCCGAGTTCGCCATGTGGTGCGGCACCGAACTGACCGCCGACTGGCACCGCCGCTTCCGCGTAGAGGTCATGGTCTACGGCCATCTGCACATCCCGCGGACCACCTGGCTGGACGGGGTCCGCTTCGAAGAGGTGTCCGTGGGTTACCCCCGCGAGTGGCGGCCGCGTCCGGGACCGCCGGGCAGGCTGCGCCGCATTCTGCCGATGGAGGTCGAAGCCGGTGATCGAGGAACTGCTCCCGGGAGCGGTCGTGGCCGTGGAGGCGTACGGCCCTGACGAGGGCGCGGCCGTCGAGGGCTTCGAGCTGTATCCCGAGGAGGAGGCGGTCGTGGCGCGGGCGGTGGCCAAGCGGCGCCGCGAGTTCACGGTCGTCCGCGCCTGTGCCCGGCGGGCCATGGAGAAGCTGGGCGTGCCGCCGCGGGCGCTCGTGCCCGGAGAACGGGGCGCCCCCGTCTGGCCGGAGGGGCTGACCGGCAGCATGACCCACTGCGAGGGGTACGCGGCCGCCGCCCTGGTCCGCCTCGGCGACCTCGCCTCCCTCGGCATCGACGCCGAACCCCACGGCCCCCTGCCCGAGGGGGTCCTGGCGGCGATCGCGCTCCCCGCCGAGGAGACCCGGCTGGCCCGGCTGGGCGCCGACGACCCCACGGTCCACTGGGACCGGCTCCTGTTCAGCGCCAAGGAGTCCGTCTACAAGGCGTGGTTCCCGCTCACCGGGCGGTGGCTGGACTTCTCGGAGGCCGACATCGACGTCCGCGTCGAACCCGGCGGCCGCTCCGGCACCCTGCGCGCCCGGCTCCTCGTGCCCGGACCGGTGGTGGACGGCCGGCGGGTCGACGCCTTCGACGGGCGCTGGACGGTCCGCCGGGGGCTGGTCGCGACCGCGGTGCCGGTCCCCCGGTCCGGCCACGGCCGGACCGGACCGCCGACCGCTGTCTGATGGGCCATCACCGCCGGCGCGTCCGGCAGAGGGTGACGGCCCATCGGCTCCCCGGCGGGACCGTCACCGCCCGGCACGCTCAGATCTCCGGGCACCAGCCCCGCAACAGCCGGAAGAACTGCTCCTCGTTGCCCGAGAGGCCCGCCGCCGACAGCGCCTGCTCCGCCTCGGCGAGCACGGCGGGCGGCACCACGGGTGGTCGGCGTGACTCCCCGGACCCGTCGAACGCTGCTCGTACGGTCCCCAGCAGCCGCAGATAGGCCTGTACGGCGGCGCGCTCGCGGTCGGTCAGTACGGCGGTCTGCATCGAACGGCTCTCCCCTGGTCGGATCGGCGAAAACTCCGTGCCCGCCCCGGCACACGGGCGGCACACTCCCAGCTTGCCGTCCACCACTGACAATCCCGTTCTCCCGCGCGCTGAAGTCGCCCTGTGGCTAGAGCCCCGCCGCCCCCAGCACCGTCTCCCGCTCATGCTCCGTCAGCGGCGGTCCCGTCAGCGGGGATCTGACCGGACCTCGCAGTACCGCCAGCACGACCTCCGGCCTGACCAGGGCGCCGATCGGTGCGCTGAGGGTGACCACACCGAGATACGCCTTGCACACCAGGGGCCGGCCCAACGCCGTCCGCATCAGCCGCTCCACATAGCGGCCGAAGAGCCTCTGCACCGCGTTCGGCTGCTTTCCGATGGCCTCCGGGTAGCGGATGTCCGCCCCCGTGGCCAGGTTCCAGGCCAGCGACACCGGAACCGCCACCGCCTTCTGGACCCGGCGCGCGAGTCCCGGCGCCGCCAGCCCCTGCGCGGCGACCCGCTCGCGCAGCGCCAGGGCGCTCTGGGCGGCGACGGACATGCCGTGGCCGTATATCGGGTTGTACGTGGCGACCGAGTCGCCGACCGCCACGAACCCGTCGGGCCAGCCGGACACCTTCTCGAAGAAACGCCGCCGGTTGATCGTGCTGCGGGTGACCACGACGTCCGTCAGCGGCTCGGCGCGGGCGATCAGCTCGCCGACGACCGGGTCCCTGACGTCGTCGCGGGCGAACGCCTCGAACTCCTCCGCCGCGGCGCTCGGTTGCCCGCCCCGGGTGCCCGACAGCGTCACCAGCCAGCGCCCGTCCTCGATGGGCACGAGGGTCGCGCTGCGCCCCGGCACCGGCTGCGACGCGTCCGGCTGCACATTGACCACCGGGTACTCCTCGGTGCCCGCCGGCGCCCGGAAGATCCGGCTGGCGTACACGAGTCCGGAGTCGACCTCGTCCATCGGCGCCGGCGCGACCCCCAGCGCGTCGAGCCAGGCGGAACCCCGCGAACCGCGTCCGGCGGCGTCCACCACCAGGTCGGCGGCGAGCACCCGCGCCTCACCGTCGGCGGAACGGACCCGCACCCCCGTCACCCGGGAGGCGTCGCCCTCCAGGCCCAGGATCTCGGTGCGGTCGAGCACGGTGACCCGGGGCCCGGCGAGAAGACGGGCGCGGACGACCGACTCCAGCAGATCCCGGCTGCACGCGATCATGAACTCCATCTCGGGCCAGCGCCGCACCCAGCCCTGGGGCGAGAGGGAGACCAGCCCGGTCGGCAGCGGGATGCGCCGGGCACCGGCCGCGAGCCAGGCGTCCGTGACCCCGGGCAGCAGCTCCTCCATGGCGCGGGCCCCGCCGGACCACAGCAGATGGGCGTGCCGGGCCTGGGGCACGCCCCGGCGGGGCCCCGGCTCCTCGGGCAGCACGTCCCGTTCGATCACGGTGACGTCGGCGTGGTCGCGCAGCGCGGCGGCGGCCAGCAGGCCGGCCAGGCCCGCGCCGACGACGACGGCACTCCGGGAGGTCGTGACCGCGGTGTCACGCGGGCCGCTAACGGGTTCGCTCATGGAAGTCGCTCTCTGACCTGGTCGCGGCGGCCCGTTCACGGGCGGCCGCTACGACGGGTGACTGACGCAGGGCGATGGACATCCGCACGAGGTCACGGGGGTTCTCCGTGGGCGGGGCGGTGGATGCGGAGGCGGCGGAGCTGATGACCCGGCCCTCCGGATCGTGCTCCCTGGCCCGCACGGCCGCCGTCACCATCGCCGCGTCGGCCTCCGCCCGCGCCTGGGCGGGATCGGAACCGGCCGCGACGGCTGCGTCGTAGGCCTTGGCGCGGACCTGGGCGTCGAAGTACGGGTACAGGCTGAGCATGCCGTCGTGGATGTCGGACTCCCGCTGGGTCATCTGGAGCCGGGCGGGCGCCCACCAGGAGATCCGCACCTCGTGGCTCGCCTGGGCCCAGACCGGGCGCAGCTCCCGCCACAGCGGCCCGAGCCGACGGTACATCGACCAGATGGTCCAGGAGTCGCCCAGCCGCTCCCCGGCCAGCGGCAGACAGAAACCGACCGCGCAGACCTGCGCGCCCACGGACGACAGCACGGGGGCGACGTACGTGCTCAGGTAGTCCAGGTCGCCGCCCTGCCAGCGGGCCACCACGGCGATCAGCTTGACCGCCGCGAACGGGACGTTGAGCAGGAAGCCGAACGCGATGATCAGCAGCCCGGCGCGCAGCCAGCCCCGCACCTGCAGCGCCCAGCGCCAGCACATGACGTTCATCGCGACACCCGCGACGCTGAACCCGGCCAGGTACAGCACGATCATCTCGCGCAGGAACGGCGTGGTGGCGTAGTACGTGTCGAAGTCCCGCACCCGCTCCACGGGCGCCTCGCCGAGCAGGAACAGCAGCACGATCGCCGCGCAGACCGCGCCGTAGCCGGCGATCCAGCGGTGCGAGAGCCGGCGGGTCGTCTCGGGCGGGCCGCCCCGCCAGTTGGTGATCAGCACCAGACAGGAGCCGCTGAACGCGCTCAGCAGGAAGTAGACGACGGGTGCCGAGATGTTGGCGACGCCCGTGACGTGGTTGAGCTCGCTGATCGTCGGCGGCGCGGCGAAACAGAAGACCAGGGCGGCCAGCGTCATCAGCGCGCACACGGACCTGATCAGGGGGTCGCCCCAGTTCCGCAGCAGCGCGGGCGTCTTCGAGGCCAGGGCGATCGTCATCGCGGCGGCCGGAAGGTAGTAGCTGGACCCGTCCATGTTCTCGGCGTCTCGGCGTCTCGGCGTCTCTGTGGCTCGGCTCTCGGCGTTCCCGGCCGCTCAGCCCTGCGGTCCGCGGCAGCCCAGCGAGGCACCGATGCGGCCGGCCAGGTGGTCGCGGCGCACGGGCCGGCGCAGCGCCGAACCGGCGAGCCAGGCACGGCACTTGCTCGCCAGCAGCAGTCCGAAGCTCTCGGCGTCCTGCTCGTCCGTCAGGTCGAAGCGGGTACGCGCGGCGACCCTCGGCACGGTCTCCCGCAGATCGGCGTCCTGGCTCAGTAAGCGTGCGGCCACCGCGGTGCCCTCCACATGTCGTCCGCAGTGGCCGGCGTGCATGTGCCACAGCTCATGGCCGAGGATCACCAACTGGTGGTCGGGCGCGGTGCGTTCCTCGATGACGACCAGATCCTGCTCGGCCATGTCCAGCCACAGCCCGCTGGCCGTGCCCGGCGGGAACACGGCCGTGCGGTAGCGGACGGGGCGGCCGCGCCGCCGGCTCATGGCGTCGCACAGGGCGCCGTAGAGATCGGCGGGTTCCGCCGGTGCCGGGAGCGTGAGTTCGCCGACCAGCTCGCCGCACAGACGGCGCATTTCCTTTCCGATGCCCACAGTTCTCCCCCGGTCAGGACTCGGGCCGCTTGACGCTCTCCAGCAGCATGTCCAGCCACTCCGCGACCTTGTCGCGGTGCTGGTCGGTGGGCAGCTGGGCCGCCCGCCAGGCGATGGAGCGCACACCGTGGTTCTGCAGCAGCCGCTGCAGCGGGTCGTCCGCGGCCTCGGCCGCCGCGCGCTCGCGGTCGGCCAGCTGCTGGAGAAGCTCCTGCTCGGTCCGCATCAGGGCACTCGCCAGCGCCTCGGGGTCCTCGGCGGTGAGGAAGCCGGCGTGCACCCGGAAGAAACGCTGGATGGCGTCGCAGTGCTCCATCGTGGGCCGCCGGTCCCCGTTGATCAGGGCGCCCGCCTGCTGCCGCGACATCCCGGCGCCGTCGGCGATCTCCTGCTGGGTGTACTTGCGGCCGCCCGGCTTGAGCCGGGTGCGCCGGAGCAGGTCCAGCCGTTGCAGGAAGCGGGCCTGGACGTCCGGCTCACCGGCGCGCTGTCCGCTCAGCAGGGTCTTCACGACCGCCTCCGGCACGCCCGAGGCGACCGAGAGCCGTCGGGTGTCGAACACCTCCGTGTGCCGTACGCGCAGCTTGTCCGCCAGCGCGGTGACACGGGCCACGACGGCCGGCAGCAGAACCGTCGCCGCGGCGTCCGGAACCTCGAAGCCATCCGTCACCGACAGGTCTCCTACGTCTCTCTCAGGCCAATTTCGCGGTACTGCGGAATCCGTGGATCCAAGCCTGGCGCGAGACCCTGGTCCCGGCAAGTACACCGTGAACTGCGGGGAGACTAGCGGTTGTGTCGAACTCACATCCAGGTCTCGCCACAACTGTGGCGGGATTCAGCCGTCAACCGACGCCGAATGCCACGATAGTTGACACTGATCCGACCGGGGCACCAGGATCAAGGCGCCGCGTGAAGGCCGCATAGGCAAGAGGGGTGACCTCCCGATGGCGTTTCAGGCAGGAGGGCAGCGGTGGGTACCGCGGTCCGTCCCCGACACTCTCGAAGCCCGGGAAGCACAGGCGTACCTCCAGGACTACGCCGTGCTGCTGGATTCCGTCCTGTTCCCGTCCGCCGTCCTCGACCACCGCTGGGACGTCGTTCTGGCCAACGCCGCGTTCCGGGCCTTGTTCAACGGTGTGGGGCCGCACCCGACGGCCATGCCGGACGACAACTTCCTCCGCTTCGTGCTCTTCCACCCCGACGCCGCCACGGTCCTCGGTGACCACGAGGCCGCCTGGTGCCTGCCGATGCTCGCCCACTTCGCCGCCGCGGTGGAGCAGCACCCCCAGGACCGGGGCCTGCAGGCCGTCCGCAGGGAGATCGCCCAGGACCCGATCATGGACGCCGCCTACCGCCACGGCCTGCCGCACTGGCTCCGTACGGTGGGCCCCGCGGCCGTCCGGCACGACGGCGCGGTCCGCCCGGTGATCCACCCGGACCCGCGCTGGGGCGCCACCCTGTGCAGGGTCGTCGGCGAGAGCCCTGACACCCTGCGCGACATGGGCTACCACCGTATGACCCTCGTCCTGCGCGAGGTGGGCCGCCCGGCCGACCCGCTGCGCAGGACGCGACGCCCCCGGCCCGCCGCCACGGGCCATCTGAGCGTGGTGCCCTCGCCCGAGCGGTGAGCCGCACCCCCTCCGGCGCCGCCGGCGTTCAGGTCGCCGACGGCGCCGGAGGACAACCCCCGCCGCCCGCTCACCCCTTGCCCAGGTCGAGGGGGGCATCCCGCTTCGCCGCCTGGATCTGCTCGTAGACGCGGGTCCGCAGCTCCGCGAAGCGCGGAGCCGCGCGGGTGTGCAGCTGGTCCCGCTCGGCGGGAAGGTCGACATCCAGCCGCTCCCGCACGACGGTGGGGGAGGAGGAGAGGACCAGGACCCGCTCGCCGAGGTAGACGGCCTCGTCGATGTCATGGGTGACGAACAGGATCGTGATGCCCCGTTCCCGCCACAGGCCCCGCACGAGGTCCTCCAGGTCGGCCCGGGTCTGGGCGTCGACCGCCGCGAACGGCTCGTCCATCAGCAGCACCTCCGGCTCGTACGCCAGCGCGCGGGCGATCGCGACCCGCTGCTGCATACCGCCGGACAGCTGCCAGGGGTAGGCGCCCGCCGCCTCGGACAGACCGACGGAGGCCAGCGCGTCGTCGACCAGTTCCCGGCGCCGTGCCCGCCCCGACTTCTTCTGCCGCAGGGGCAGTTCGACGTTGTCGCGGACCCGCATCCAGGGGAACAGGCTGCGCCCGTACTCCTGGAAGACCACCGCCATGCCCGGCGGCGGCCCCTCCACCGGCCGTCCCCCGATACGGACCTCACCGGCGGTCGGGTCCAGCAGCCCCGCCACGCACTTCAGCAGGGTCGTCTTGCCGCAGCCCGACGGCCCCACCAGACAGACCAGTTCACCGGCGCCGACGGTGAAGGTGAGGTCCCGCACCGCCTCCACCCGGCGCCCGGAACCCTCGTAGACCTTCCGCAGACCCGTCACTTCCAGCAGGGCGTCCACCGCCGGCCGCTCCTTCCCCGGTTTCCCCGGATTCACCACGACCGCCGCGAGGACGCGCGCAGACCGTGGTACCAGCCCAGCACACGCCGCTCCACCAGGCGGAAGACGACGGACAGCAGGAACCCGAGCAGACCGAGCACGAGGATGCCGGTCCACATGTCGGGGATCGCGAAACCGCGCTGGAACTGGACGACGGTGTGGCCCAGTCCGTCGTCGGCCGCGGTCATCTCGCTGATGACCATGAGGATGACGCCGATCGACAGCGCCTGCCGCAGCCCCGCGAAGATCTGCGGGCTCGCCGAGCGCAGCACCACGTGCCGCAGCCGGGCCGCGCCCGTGATGCCGTAGGACCGGGCCGTGTCGGTCAGCACGGAGTCCACCGCCCGTACGCCCTCCACGGTGTTGAGCAGGACCGGCCACACACAGCCGCTCGCGATGACGGCGATCCGCATCGTGTCGCCGATGCCCGCGAACAGCATGATGACCGGGACGAGGACCGGCGGCGGCACCGCCCGCAGGAATTCCAGGACCGGCTCGCACACCGACCGCACCCGGCGGTGCAGGCCGACGACCGTGCCGAGCGCGACCCCGGCGACGGCTGCCACCGCGTACCCCGCGGACAGGCGCAGCAGGCTCGGCAGCACGTCGGCGCGCACCCGCTCCGCCGTCCAGACGTCCGGGAAGGTGGTGAGGATCGTGCGCAGGGGCGGCCAGAACACGTCGGTGCTGCCGGCGGAGGCGAACCACCACACGGTGAGCAGGACGAGGGGAAGGGCGACGGCGGACAGCAGCCGCGGCAGCACCCGCCTCACACGGCCACCTCCCCGCGCACCGACTGGTGCCAGGACAGCGCCCGCCGCTCCACCGCACGGGCACCCGTGTTGACCAGCAGCCCCAGCAGCCCGGTGACCACGACCAGGGCGTACAGCTCCGGCACCGCCTGCGAGGTCTGCGCGACCGCGATGCGCTGCCCCAGCCCCGGTGCCCCGATGACGAGTTCGGCCGTCACCGCGAGGACGAGAGCCACGGCGGCGGCCAGCCGCAGGCCCGTCATGACGTACGGCAGGGCGCTCGGCCACAGCACGTGCCGGACCCGCGCCCAGGGGCCGAGGCCGTAGGAGCGGGCGGTCTCCTCGGCGACCGGGTCGACGTCCTGGACGCCGTACAGGGTCTGGATCAGGATCTGCCAGAAGGACGCGTACACCACCAGGACCAGCACCGACCGCAGTTCGCTGCCGTACAGCAGGACGACGAGGGGGACCAGGGCGACCGAGGGGATCGGGCGCAGGAACTCGATCGTGGAGGAGGTCGCCTCGCGCAGGTGCGGCACGACGGCGATGACGACCCCCGTGAGGATCCCGGCCGTCGCGGCGATCAGGAGTCCGAGCGCCCAGCCGGTCAGGGTGTCACCCAGCGCGGTCCAGAAGGCCGCGTCGGCCAGCTCGCCGGCCAGGGCGCCGGCGACCCGGCCCGCCGGCGGGAGATAGTCGTCCTCGACGAGGCCGAGCCGGGGGACCGCCTCCCACAGGGCGAGGAACCCCGTCAGCCCGGCCGCGCCGAGGAGCGCGTCGGCACCCCTCACGGCAGCAGCGTGTCCAGGTCCGGGGCCTTGTCGAACAGGCCGTCCTTCAGGCCGAGTTCGCCGAGCCGCTCGATGGAGGCCCGGTCCGGCTCGGCCGGCCAGTGCGGCAGGACGACCGACTCCAGCAGGTTCTGCGGGATCTTCGTGTACGTGGTGACGATGTCGCGGACCTCGTCCGGGTGTTCGTCGGCGTAGGCGAGCGACTCCGCCGTCGCCTCCTGGAACCTCTTCACCGTCTCCGGGTTCTTCTCGGCGTACTGCTGCGAGGTGAAGTACATGGCCACGGTGAGGTACGGCGACACGTCGACGAAGTTCGACGCGAGGACCGTGCCGCCCTGCGACTTGATGGTGGCCAGCGCCGGCTCCACGACACAGGCCGCGTCGACCTGGCCCTTGGCGAGCGCGGCCGGCATCTGGTCGAACGGCATCTCCACGTACTCGACCTCGGCCGGGTCGCCGCCGTCCTTGCGGACCGACTCGTTGACGGAGGTGTCGCAGATGTTGCCCAGCGTGTTGGCCGCGACCTTCTTGCCCTCCAGGTCGCTGGCGGTCCTGATCGGGCTGCCCTTGCGCACCGTGATCCCCGCGAAGTCGGCGCCCGCCTTCCCGGTGGAGGCGACCCCGTTCACCACGGCCTTGACCGGCACGTTCTTGGACTGGGCGACCAGCAGGGAGGTCATGTTGCTGAAGCCGAAGTCGAACTGGCCGGAGACGACACCCGGCACGATCGCCGCCCCGCCCTGTGCGAGGGTGGGTTCCAGATCGAGCCCCCGCTTGCTGTAGAAGCCCTTCTTCTCGCCCAGGTACAGGGGCGCCACGTCGATGATGGGGATGATGCCGAGCTTGAGCGTGGTGGTGCCCCCGGACCCCGCGTCCTGGCCGCCCGACTTCGTGGAACCGCAGGCCGTCGCGGTGACGAACAAGGAACCGGCCGCGAGACCGATGAGCAGACGACGCATGACTCCCCCTGGTGGGAACGCTCCTCGACAGGCTGTGCGCACACCGCACAGAAGTGCTCAGCGGGAAGGTAGAACGCCTCCGGTTGTGGGTCAATGCCCTTACCCCGCAAGCCCGTTGACAGTTGCAGAAGTGTGCTCCTAGCGTGCGCACCACGCACCGTCGTGCGTACGGTACGCGGGTGCGGGGCCTTGTCCGTGCGATGCCGGTGCCTCGTGCGTGCCGCTTGTGTGCGGATCGGCGTGCGGCGCCCGGCCCGGTGCCCGGTGCCGCGCTCCCCGCGGTCCGTGACGCGTCTTCTGGAGGCGACGATGCCCGATCGAGACCGGCTCGGCGCGGCCCGCGCACCGCACTTCGTCCGGTCCTTCGAGCGCGGCCTCGCGGTCGTCCGCGCCTTCGACGCCGAGCATCCCGCACTGACGCTGAGCGAGGTCGCGCGCACCTGTGAGCTGACCCGGGCCGCCGCCCGCCGCTTCCTGCTCACCCTCGTCGACCTCGGCTACGTCCACACCGACGGCCGGCTGTTCCGGCTGACCCCGCGCGTGCTCGAACTCGGCTACGCCTACCTGTCGGGCGTCACCCTCCCCGATCTCGCCGCGCCCCATCTGGAGCGGCTGGTCGCGCAGGTCGGGGAGTCGTCCTCGCTGTGCGTCCTCGACGGCGACGACATCGTGTACGTGGCGAGGGTCGGCGCGCGCCGCATCATGACGGCGACGATCACCGTGGGCACCCGCTTCCCGGCCCACGTCACCTCCGTCGGCCGGGTGGTCCTCGCGCACCTGCCGGACGAGGAGATCGACGCCCGTCTCGCCCGCGCCGACCTCGTGCCCCTGACCCGGCGCACCCTCACCTCCGCCGACCGGCTCAGGACCGAGCTGCGCCGGGTCCGCCGGCAGGGGTACGCCGTCGTCGACCAGGAACTGGAGGAGGGCCTGCGATCCGTCGCCGCCCCGGTGCGCGACCGCCACGGCGAGGTGGTGGCCGGCGTGAACATCCCCGTCCACGCCGGCCGCACCTCGGTGGAGTCGGTACGCCGGGACCTGCTGCCCCACCTGCTGGCCACGGTCGCCCGGATCGAGGCCGACCTGCGCGCGACGGGGACCGCCGGCGGCGGGGCGCCCGCGCCGCTACAGGTCGAGCACCAGCCGTGACCCCCGGCACCGGGACACGCAGATGAGCATGGTCTCCCCGGCCTCGCGCTCCTCGTCGCTCAGCACCGAGTCGCGGTGGTCCGGGGTGCCCTCCAGGACGTCCGTCTCGCACGTCCCGCAGGTGCCCTCCGTGCAGGAGTACAGCACCTCGACGCCGGCGGCCCGCACGGTGTCGAGGACGGAGACCCCGACGGGCACCGTGACGGTCTTCCCGGTCCGCTCCAGGACGACCTCGAACTCGCCGTCGGGGCCCGTCTCCTGTTCCTTCGGCCGGAACCGCTCGACCCGCAGCGCCTTCCCCGGGCACCGTGCCTCGACCGCGTCGAGCAGCGCTCCCGGCCCGCAGCAGTAGACGAGCGTGTCCTCGGGCAGCCCGTCCAGTACGGATGCGAGGTCGAGCAGCCCGGTCTCGTCCTGCGGGGCGACGGTGACCCGGTCCCCGTACCTGCCCAACTCCTCCCGGAACGCCATGGAGTCACGGCTGCGCCCGCCGTACAGCAGGGTCCACTGCGCGCCCGCCGCCTCGGCCGCGGCCAGCATCGGCAGGATGGGGGTGATGCCGATGCCGCCGGCCACGAACCGGTAGCGGGGCACCGGCTCCAGGGCGAAGTTGTTGCGGGGCCCCCGGACCCGGACCTTGTCGCCCCGCGCCAACTCCGTGTGCACGTAGGCCGATCCGCCGCGTCCGTCGGGCTCGCGCAGCACACCGATCCGCCAGACCCCGCGGTCCGCCGGATCGCCGCACAGCGAGTACTGCCGCTCCAGCCCGGGACCGAGCAGCACGTCGACGTGCGCGCCCGGCTCCCAGGCCGGGAGTTCTTCGCCGAGCGGATGCCGCAGCGTGAGGGCGAGCACGCCGTCGGCCGCGAACTCCCGGCTGTCGACGACCAGTTCGGCCTCGTACCCGGGTGACGAGGGCGAGGACGAAGGGGGCGGGGTCATGAAGGGTTCCCTTGCGGCTCGTGTCCTTGGGGGTGGGCGAGCATCCACTCCCACATCTCGATGGGGTCCTGCGCGGTGTGCTCGCGCCCGCAGTGACAGGTGCCGTGCAGGATGTCCGTGCCCGGCAGCCAGTCGATGCGGTAGACCTCTCCGGTACCGAAGGCGGGGGATGCGCTCACTGGACCTTCTCCACCGGCTTCTCGCCCTGCTCGACCAGCCGGGCCAGGATGCGGCGCGCGGCCAGACCACCGGTGTCGATGTTGATGCTCAGCTCCTGGTAGCCGGTGCGCTCGGAGCCCAGCGTCTCCTGCAGCAGGTTCAGCGCCACGACGTCCTGCATGACGACCGTGTGGTTGTTGCCCCGGAGGAACTCGGTGACCTCGTCGCTCTCGGTCGCCCAGTCCCGCGAGACCATCCAGAAGTCGTACACCTTGCCGTCCGAGGACGGGGTGATCGCGTACGTGATCTCGGTGTGGAAGCCGTTCGGGTCGCTGCCGTCGGCCTCGGGGAGCACGCCCACGGGGGCGATCCGGCTGTGCAGCAGGTACAGGCAGGGCGCGAAGTACTCGATGTCCTGCCAGCGGGTGATCCGCCCCTCGATGCCGGTCGACTTCGCGTAGAACGGCGGGCACTCCGCGTCGTCCATGTGCCGGCTCACCCGCACGACCCCCGCGCCCTCGTCGACCTCGGTCGTGATCGGCGTCTCGGCGACCTCGGGGGTGCCGATGTAACCACCGTGCAGATAGGTCTCGTGGGACAGGTCGAGCAGGTTGTCGACGAGGAGCCCGTAGTCCGCGTCGATCGGCTCCATGCCGCGCACGGTGGTCCAGCCGGGAGCCGCCAGGTGCCGGGCGCGCGGGACGGTCTGCGGGTCGGCGAGCGCCGGGTCGCCTATCCAGACCCAGATCAGCGAGTCCTGCTCGACCACGGGGTAGGAGGCCACGCGCGCCGTCCGCGGGATCCGCTTCTGTCCCGGCACGTACACGCACGCGCCCGTCGTGTCGTACGTGAACCCGTGGTAGCCGCACACGATCCGGTCCCCGTCCAGCCCGCTCTTCGACAGCGGGTACCGGCGGTGCACGCACCGGTCGTGCAGCGCCACCGGGGTCCCCTCCTCCTCGGTCCGGTAGAAGACCAGCGGCTCACCCAGGATCGTCCGTCCGAGCAGGTCCCGCCCGACCTCCTCGGCGTAGGCGGCGACGTACCACTGATTCCTGGCGAAGGCGGTCATGTGAGGCATGGCGATCCCGTCCCTGAGAACCCTGAGCGCGGAGCCACGTCACTCCGCGTGTCACCACATTCCTGAGCGTGCACGGGGCCGGGCAATACCCCTTCCGTCAGACGGAAGCCCTGCCGTGCACGGACTTTGCCCACGGGAGGGCCGCCCGCCCGCCGCTGTTCGCCCGGCAGCCCTTCCCGTGTCACACCCGCGCCACGGACCCTTCCCCCGCGTTCGTTCCTCTTGGACCATTCCCAGCGCGCAGGTCACATCCGACGCACCACGTCAGGACAAGAGGTCATCCACCCATGCCTGAAGTCAATCGGCGGCGATTCCTCCAGGTGGCGGGCGCCACCACGGCGTTCAGCGCCCTGTCGGCCAGCATCCAGCGGGCCGCGGCACTGCCCGCGTACCACCGTTCCGGCACGATCGAGGACGTCGAGCACATCGTCGTCCTCATGCAGGAGAACCGGTCCTTCGACCACTACTTCGGCGCTCTGAGAGGCGTACGGGGCTTCGGCGACCCGCACCCGGTGACGCTGGACAACGGCAGGAGCGTGTGGCACCAGTCGGACGGCACGAAGGACGTCCTGCCGTTCCACCCCGACGCCGACGACCTCGGCATGCAGTTCCTGGAGGGCCTGCCGCACAGCTGGCCCGACGGTCACGCGGCGTACAACGGCGGCAAGTACGACCGCTGGGTCCCCGCCAAGGGCACCACGACGATGGCGTACCTGACCCGCGAGGACATCCCGTTCCACTACGCCCTCGCCGACACCTTCACCGTCTGCGACGCCTACCACTGCTCGTTCATCGGCTCGACCGACCCCAACCGCTACTACATGTGGACGGGACACACGGGCAACGACGGCAAGGGCGGCGGCCCCGTCCTCGGCAACGACGAACTCGGCTACGACTGGACCACCTACCCCGAACGCCTCGAAGCGGCCGGGGTCTCCTGGAAGATCTACCAGGACATCGGCGACGGCCTGGACGCGGCCGGCTCCTGGGGCTGGATCGCGGACGCCTACCGGGGCAACTACGGCGACAACTCGCTCCTCTACTTCAACAAGTACCGGAACGCCAAGCCCGGCGACCCCTGGTACGACAAGGCCCGCACCGGCACGAACGCCAAGGCCGGCGAGGGCTACTTCGACCGGCTGAGGGCCGACGTGAAGACGGGGAAGCTCCCGCAGATCTCCTGGATCGCCGCCCCCGAGGCGTTCTCCGAGCACTCCAACTGGCCCTCGAACTACGGCGCCTGGTACATCTCCCAGGTCCTCGACGCGCTCACCTCCGACCCGGCGGTCTGGGCGAGGACGGCCCTGTTCCTCACCTATGACGAGAACGACGGCTTCTTCGACCACCTCGTGCCGCCGCTGCCGCCGCGCGACGCGGCCCACGGCAGGTCCACGGTGGATGTCTCCCTCGACCTCTACAAGGGCGACGCCAACCGGGTCGCCGGGCCCTACGGGCTCGGTCCGCGCGTGCCCATGCTGGTCGTCTCCCCCTGGAGCAAGGGCGGTTACGTCTGCTCCGAGACCCTCGACCACACCTCGATCCTGCGGTTCATGGAGCGCCGGTTCGGGGTCCGGGAGCCGAACATCTCGCCCTGGCGGCGGGCGATCTGCGGCGACCTGACCGCCGCGTTCGACTTCTCCCGCAAGGACAGCCGGCCCGCCGCGCTGCCGGACACCGACGCCTACGCGCCGCGGGACCGCGAACGGCACCCCGACTACCGGCCCGCCGTGCCCGACGACCCCAGCATGCCGAGGCAGGAGCGCGGGGTGCGCCCGGCCCGGCCGCTGAAGTACGCGCCGCGCGTGGACGCCGCCGCCGGTCCCCGGGACGGGACCCTCACCCTGACGTTCGCCTCCGGCGGCAAGGCCGGCGCGGCCTTCCACGTCACCTCCGGCACTCGTACGGACGGGCCCTGGACGTACACCACCGGGGCGGGCAGGACCGTCTCGGACATCTGGGACCTCGCGGGCTCCGGCGGCGCGTACGACCTCACCGTGCACGGCCCGAACGGCTTCCTGCGGGTCTTCCGGGGACCGGGTACGACGGGGAAGGCCCGTCCGGAGGTGACCGCGCGGCACACCGGCGACGACGTCGAGCTGACCTTCACCAACAAGGGAGCCGAAACGGTGGCCCTGAAGCTCGCGAGCGCCTACGGCGGCCGGTCCCGCACGGTCCGGGTGCGCCCCGGGGCGACCGTCCGCGAGGTGATCGGCCTGCGGTCGAGCCATCGCTGGTACGACCTGACCGTCACCGCCGGCGAGGGCTTCCTGCGCCGGTTCGCCGGGCACGTGGAGAACGGGCGGGCGGGGGTGAGCGATCCGGCGCTGGGCCGGCGGTAGGACATCGGGCCGGGGGAGCGGGCCGGTTCCCCGGTGTGGGCACCGGCTCCCCCGGCCGTCACAGGGCGGTGAGGTGCCCGGGCGTCGCGGACGGCCGTCGGCGGGGCACCGGCGACGGCTCCGCCGGCGCGTGCCGGGGCTCCAGGGCGAGGACGGCCGCCACCGGGTGCTCCTCGTGCGGTTCCCCGTACGCCTCCCCGTACGCCCCCTCGTGCGCCGCCACGGCCTCCGGCTGCCGGATCCCGGCCGGTGCCACCCGGGTCAGCAGCACCACGCCCCGCGCCGCGACCAGGGCCCCCGCCGACGCGAGCAGCACGCCCGCGGCCCCGCCCCGCAGGCCCTCGCCGAGGAGGGTGAGGCCGATCAGGGCGGCGGCCAGCGGGTTCGCCAGGGTCACGACCGCGAGGGGCGCGCCCAGGCCCCCTCGGTACGCCGTCTGCGAGAGCAGCAGGCCGCCCACGGCGAACGTGGCGACCAGGAGCGCCACCACGACGACCTCGGCGTCCAGCAGGGAGCCCGAGCGGTCGGTCGCGGCGACCGTGACGGTCTGGGTGAGCGCGGAGGCGACGCCCGAGGCCATGCCGGACGCGCCCGCGTGGCGCAGCCCGGGCCTGGTGCCGGGCCGGGAGAGGAAGCCGATCAGGGCGGCGGTCGCGCCGGCCACGGCCACGGCCTCCGGGACGCTCAGCACGTCGTCGGGGGCGGGCCCGGACGCGGCGATCAGGATCGCGGCCAGCCCGGTCAGCGTGAGCGCGGTGCCCCGCCACTCCGTCGCGGTGACCCGGCGCCCGGCCAGCCGCGCCCCGAGCGGCACCGCCGCCACCAGGGTGAGCGCGCCCAGGGGCTGCACCACGGTCAGGGGGCCGTACTTCAGGGCCACGACGTGCAGCAGCGCGGCGCCCGCGTTGAGCGCGACGGAACTCCACCAGGCGGCGCTGGCGAGCATCCGCCCGACGCCCGCGCCGGCGCTGCGGGAGGCGAGGCGCTCCTGGGCCACGGCGGCGGCCGCGTAGGCGACGGCCGACACCAGGGACAGGGCGACGGCGACGAGGGTGGCGTTCATCGGCCGGCTCCCACCAGGACGGGCTCCTCGGCCGGGGCGAGGGCCGTGGAGCGCCGGCCGGCGGTGCTGCTCGTCCGGTGCGGCAGCGGCACCACGGCGAGGGCGCCGGCCAGCAGGGTGCCCGCCACGATCGCGTCCAGCCAGTAGTGGTTGGCGGTGCCGACTATGACGAACAGGGTCACCAGCGGGTGCAGCAGCCACAGCACACGCCACCGGGAGCGGGTCGCGGCGATCAGACCGACCGCGACCATGAGGGCCCAGCCGAAGTGCAGCGAGGGCATCGCCGCGAACTGGTTGGCCAGGGAGTCGGTCGCCGGCACCGCCGAGTACACCGTCGGCCCGTACGCCTGCCCGGTGTCCACCAGCCCGGCGGCGTCCAGCAGACGCGGCGGGGCCAGCGGGAACGCGAGGTGCAGCAGCAGGGCGGCGGCGGTGAGGGCGGTCAGGACCCGGCGCGCCCAGACGTAGTGCGCGGGGCGCCGCAGGTACAGCCAGACCAGGAAGGCCACGGTGGCCGGGAAGTGGACGGTCGCGTAGTAGACGTTCGCCAGGTGGACCAGCGTGTCGCCGTGCAGCAGCGCGGCCTGCACGGAGCCCTCGTCCGGCAGCCCGAGGAGCCGCTCCCAGTCCCACACGAGGTGGGCGTTGCGGTAGGCCTCGGCGGTGTGGCCGTCGGCCAGCGTCCGGCCGAACTTGTAGACGAGGAAGAGCCCTGCGACGAGCAGGAACTCACGGACGAGCGGCGGCCGCGCTGTCGCGGCGGTCCGCTCCTCAGCAGGCTCGGTGCGGCATTCCATCCCCCGGCCCTTTCACTGACGGC
The DNA here is from genome assembly GCF_029167005.1 of Streptomyces sp. VNUA24. NCBI lineage: Bacteria > Bacillati > Actinomycetota > Actinomycetes > Kitasatosporales > Streptomycetaceae > Streptomyces > Streptomyces sp. VNUA24. Next base: position 2,687,217 of record NZ_CP119143.1, on the reverse strand, counting down.
GCTGGTGGCGCTGGTTCCCTTGGCGGTACTGACGATCGATACGGACAGGTACCGATACGCCTAAGTACCGATACGCGAGTGTACCGATACGCCACTGTACCGAAACGAAAGGGTACCGAAACGAGTGGGTTCCGAAACGATTAGGTATCGATACGGAGCTGTACCGATACGATGGCGTTCCGGTACAGTGGCGTACCGGCAGGCCTTTCGGCAGGGGACGACCGAAGGAGACACGAGTCATGACGTCGCAGGCAGCGGAGGGGCCGGAGACGGCCGTCGCCTCGCGCCGCTCCAAACTCACACCCGAGCGTGAGCAGGAGTTCTTCGACGCCGTGCTCGAACAGATCAGAGAGTGCGGCTACGACTCGGTGACCATGGAGGGCGTCGCCGCGACCACGCGGTGCAGCAAGTCGACGCTCTACCGCCAGTGGAGAACCAAGCCCCAGTTCGTGGCGGCCGCCCTGCGCGCGCGCCGCAGCGTCCGTTTCGCGGAGATCGACACCGGCACGCTCGCCGGCGACCTGCGCGAGGTGGCCCGGCACGCGGGCCAGGGACATGTGCTGGAGGGGCGGCTGTTCCAGGCGCTCGGCCACGCCGCCGTGCAGGACGACGAACTGCGGACCGCCCTGCGGGACGCGCTGGTGGAGCCGGAGATCGACGCGCTCCGGACGATGATCGCCCGCGGAGTGGCCCGGGGCGAGGTCCCCGCGGACCACCCGGCGCTGGAGTTCGTCCCGGCGCAGATCTTCGGTGTGCTGCGGGCCCGGCCGGTCCTGGAGGGCCGGGACGCGGACGAGACGTACATCATCAAGTTCATGGAGGCGGCCGTGCTGCCGGCGCTCGGCCTCACGTGAGACTCAGGGCGCCGTCCGTGGAGCGATCCCGGACGACGGCCTGATCGCGCCGCACCGTGGGGACGGGGGCGGCGCGTACCCCCGGCCGGGTGGGGTTCCTCTGGAGCGGAGAGGAATCCCACCCGGCCGGCCTTTTCGGACCGACCGGGTGGGCGGGCCGGGTGGGCCAGGTGGGCGGGCCAGGTGGGCGGGCCGTGGGGGTCACACCCCCTGACCGCTGCCGCCTCCGTCGATCGACGCCTCCTTGATGCCCTTGGTGATCTCGTCGATGACCGACTGCCTGGGCGCCTCGTCGCTCACGTCGACCCCGAAGCGGACCACGACGAGCCGCTTGGAGTCGGCCGGGGAGGGGAAGGCCAGCGATTCGACGTAACCGTCGTCGCCCTTGCCCGTGACCACCTTCCAGCGGACGTAGTAGCCCTTCTCGCCGGCCACGGTCACCGCCTTCGACGCCAGCTCCTTGTGCGAGGTGATCTTCCCGTAGCCCTCCGCGCCGTACGCGTCCTCGGCGGCCTGGGAGATGTCCTCCTTGGCGGCCGCCTCGGCCGTGGTGGCCTTCAGCTTCAGCAGTTCGGCGGGCGAGGAGTAGGCGCCGCCGCGCGTGCAGGTCTTGGTGGCGTCGGCCGGGCACTTGTACGACGCCTCCGTCGTCACCTGCGCACCGGCCCGCAGGGGCGCGCCGAGCCAGCCGTCGGGCACGGGGATGCTGATGCCGCTGGTCGTGTCGGTGGCGTACCCCTCCTCGATCTGCGGAGGCTGCCCGGAGCCGTCCGGCGCGGGGCTCTGGCCGTCGGAGCCGCCGGAACCCCCCGGCCCGCCCCGGCCGTCGGAGTCCCCGCCCCGGCCACCGTCGCCGCCGCCGTTCTGCCCGCCCGAGCCCTGGGAGGTCGTACTGCCGTCGCTCCCGCGGTCGTCGCCGGCCAGCGCGTACACGCCCACACCGATGCTGACCAGCACCGCGGCCGCCACCCCGATCGCTATCCCGATCCGGAGGCCGCGCCGGGGAGCGGGGGCCGGGTACCCGGGGTACCCCGGATGCCCCCCGGCCACCGGCGGGTAGGGGCCGGTCCCCGGGGGGTACGGCCCGGCGGCCGGCGGATAGACCGGGGGCCCGAACCCCCCGGCCGAGCCCACGGGCCGGACCTGGTCCGTCCACGCCTTGCCGTCCCACCAGCGCTCGGTGGCGGGCGCGTCATTCGTCTGGCCGGGGTCGGGGTACCAGCCGGGAGGAGTCACCTGCGTCATGGTGCAACCGTATGAGGCCGGAGTGAAAACCGGATGAGAGGGGACGGCTATTCGCCCGCCCACCGCGCGATTCCGCCTCCGAAACGGTCGATTGTCTCCTCTCTTTCCTCTTTTGCTAGCTAACTATCTGATTTCACTACAGACATGGGCGAGTGAGCTCGTGGCCGTCGCATAAGCTCCGGCGACGGGCTGCCCCGGCGACGGCTCGGTGGATCACATGGCTGAGACCGTGCGTCCGCATGAGCGTCCCGCAGTCATGGTGCGTCGGTCCGAGCATGCGGCGCTCAGGCTCCCGCCCCCAGGGATGCACACGTTCGTTCTGCTTCGTGTCCGCGCCCGGGTGCCGTCGTTCTAGGTCTCGTAGGGGAGTGCCTCGCGGATGACGTGAGGTCGCAGGGAAATGCGGGCAGTTGACTGCCCGTCACGCTGAATCGGGCAGACGGGGGCCTGCTACGCCGTCGTGGAGTCACACGCTGTCACCCGACACGGCAACAGGTGCCCGGACCGGCCTCCACTTCTGCACTCGGAGGGCTACGCTCAATGACCTGTACGTCGTTCGGCGGCGCTGGGGAGGTAACGGGATGACGCAGGGACGGTCCGATCCGGCCACCTCGGCTTCCCTGTGGGAACGTGAAGCGGAGATCGCTGCCGTCACGCAGGCGATCGATGAACTCCGTGTCGACAAAGCATCTTCAGGCTCTGTGCTGGTGTTCAGCGGCGAGGCTGGCATCGGCAAGACCGCGCTTCTCACCGAGGCACGCAGGATAGCTGCGGAACGAGGCTGCGTGGCTTGGTACGCGCGTGGCGGCGAAACCGTCACGTCCGTCCCCTTCAACGTCGTACGGCAGCTGCTCCAGCCCGCGTTGATGGGGCTGATGGAAGAGGAGATCCGGGAGTACCTGGGCGACTGGTACGACATCGCCGGACCCGCGCTCGGGCTCGCGGAGCCGGGCGGCGGCCCGGCCGACCCGCAAGCTGTCTGCGATGGACTGGTCGCAGCGGTGAGCCGCCTCTCCCGGCGAAGCTGGCCACTCGTCCTGCTGATCGACGACGCCCACTGGGCAGACCAGGAGACCTTGCACTGGCTGTCCGCGGTTGCCGAGCGGCTTGCGGAGATGCGCGTTCTCGTCCTGGTGGCCCGCCGCCCTGGTGAGGCCACCGGCGACGGCACCCGTCATCTGGCCGAGGTCGCCTCCAGGGCCCGCCCCGTCGCCACGCTCAGGTCGCTCACTCCCGAAGCCACCGCCGGGCTCACCCGGGCCACGGTCGGCGAACACGCGGACGACCCGTTCTGCCGCGAAGTGTGGGCCGTGACCGGCGGCAACCCGTACGAGACCGTGGAACTCCTCGCGAAGGTGCAGGACAGCGAGCTGGAACCGGCCGAGGGCTCCGCGGCGGAACTGCGCGCCCTGAACCGAACGGCGCGCGGTCGCGGACTTGTCGCCCGTCTCGAAACGCTCGGCGTCGACGCCACGCGCTTCGCCTGGGCGGCGGCCATCCTGCACACCGGCATCTCTGTGGAGATCGTGGCCCGCCTCGCCTCTTTGAGCCCGCAGACGGCCGCGGAGTGTGCCGATCTGCTGACCGGGGCCCGTATCCTCACCGAATCCAGTCCCGTCAATGGCAGATCCGAGAACGGCGATCTGGAGTTCGTGCACCCGCTGATCGCCACCGCGGTGTACAAATCGATCCCGCCTGGCATCCGCACCGCGTTCCACGGCGTGGCCGCTACGGTCGTCAGCGAGTCCGGGCGGGGTGCCGCGGCAGCCTCACGCCATCTCGTCGAAGTGCACGCCGACGGCGATCCCGAACTGGTCGAGCAGTTGCGCGCCGCCGCGCGAGAGCACCTCGCCGTGGGGGCCCCGGACGCCGCCCGCCGCTGCCTGGAGCGAGCTCTGAAGGAGCCGCCGCAGCAGGATGTCCGCGCTCGTGTGCTGTACGAGTTGGGCTGTGCCACCCTCCTCACCTCGCCCGCCACCACGGTGGAGTACCTCCGAGCGGCGCTTGCCGAGCCCGGCCTCGACAGCTCCGAGCGCGTGGACGCGGTGTTCCGTCTTTCTCAGGCGTTGCTCCACAACGACCAGTTGGAGGAGGCGGTCCGTACCGTCGACGCGGAGGCCGCGCGGCTGGCACCGGGTCCGGCGCGCATGCGGCTCCAGGCCGCCCACTACATGTGGGAGGTGATCCATGCGGATGTGGATCTCTCGCCGACCCACTCCCAGGAACTCTCCACCCTGGCCGCGGCCTGCACGGGAAGAGACAACTCGGAGCGTGCTCTGCTGATCCTGCGAGGCTTCGACGCGGTGGTGCGCGGCGAGAGCGCCGAGGAGGTCGTCGAGTTCTGTGACCGCGCGCTCGTCAACGGCAGACTGGCACCGGGCCTCGGCTGGACCGACAGCGAGTGGGACATCGAACTGCCCCTGATGCTGGCCATCGCATACGCCTACGCGGACCGGCTCGACCGGGCGGAAAGCCTCTACACAGAGGCACTGCGCACCTACGAGAGCGCCGGATGGAGCGGCGGACATCTCGCCCTGGCCCACGCCTACGTCGGCCACGGGCATCGATTGCGGGGTCGGCTCAGGGACGCGGAAGAGTCTCTGCGCAAGTCTCTGGCCTTCGCCGAACGAGTCGGCCGCGGGCTCCCTCTGCACTGGTCCTCGACCTGTAACCTCGTCGACACGCTGCTTGCGCGCGGCCACGTCCAGGAGGCGTGGACGGTCGCCGAGGAGCAAGGCTTCGCACCTCCGTACCCGTCCACCGTCGTGCTGCCCGACCCCCGTTCCGTACGGGGCAGGCTGCTGCTCGCCGTCGGCCGCACCGAGGACGGCATCAACGAACTGGAGGCTGCGGAGAAGGCGGCGGCAGCGCGGGGGCACCACAACACGGTCATCGCCCCCTGGGGCGGAGATCTCGCACGAGCCCTCGCCTCCGAGGACCCACGGCGCGCCGCCGAACTCGCCGTGAGCGTTCGCCGTCGCGCCGAACGCCTCGGTACGGACACTGCCATCGGCGAGGCCCTCCGGGTCGAAGCCTTCCTCGCGACCGGCAAGCAGGCCACCTCCTTGTACGCCAAGGCGGTGGCCTACTTGGAAAACTCGCCTGCGGCCTATGAACACGCGGCGGCCCGTGTCGACTACGGCATCGCCGCGCGCTCTGCCGCCGAACTCAACCGGGGTCTGACCCTCGCCGAGTCCTGCGGCGCCGACGGACTGGTCGATCGGGCGAGAAAGGCGCTGCGGCGGCTCACGTGATTCAGCCTCCGTCCTCCTCCGCCAGCACCCGCTGAGCCGTGGCGAAGGCCGAGTTCGCCGCCGGTACTCCGCAGTAGACGGCACTCTGCAGCAGGACGGCGCCGATCTCCTCCGGGGTGAGGCCGTTGCGGCGGGCGGCTCGGATGTGCATGGCCAGTTCGTCGTAGTGGCCGTGGGCGATCAGCGCGGTCAGGGTGATCATGCTGCGTTCGCGGTGCGACAGGGTGGGGTCGGTCCAGATCTCGCCCCAGGCGTAGCGGGAGATGAAGTCCTGGAAGCGGGCCGTGAACGGTGTCTGCCGGGACTGCGCGCGGTCCACGTGCGCGTCGCCGAGGACCTGGCGGCGCACCTCCATTCCGCGTCGCGCGTAACCGTCGAAGTGCCTGCGCAGAGCGGCCAGTACGGCTTCCGGACGTTCGGCGGGGGCGAGGTGGGAGGCGCCGGGGATCTCCGTGAGCGACGACCCGGGCACCGCGTCCGCGATCTCCCGCAGATGCGCGGGCGGGGTCGCCGGGTCCTGCCGGCCGGCGACGAGCAGCGTGGGCGCGGAGATGCCCGGCAGCTCCTCGCGGATGTCGAAGGAGGCGAGCGCGTCGCAGCAGGCGGCGTAGGCCGCCGGGTCGGCGGTGCGGTGGTCGTCGACCAGCGCCGGCACGGTGAACCCTGGTGTGAACCAGCGCGCGTCGGCGGTCTCTGCGAGCCCCGCCAGCCCCTCCCGGCGCACCAGTTCCGCGCGCTCCCGCCACGGCCGGGACCCGTTGAAGTGGGCCGAGGAGCAGATCACGGCGAGGGACGAGATCCGCTCCGGGTGGTGCGCCGCCAGGTGCAGTCCGACCGCGCCGCCCAGGGAGACCCCCGCGTACGCGAACCGTTCGATGCCCAGCGTGTCCGCCAGGGCGAGCACCAAGGCGGCCAGGTCACCGACCGTCGCCCCCGGAGCGATCAGACCGGCCGGGGAACCGCCGTGCCCCGGCAGGTCCCAGCGGATCACCCGGTGCGTGACGGACAGCTCGGGCGCCACCTTGTCCCACAGCCGGGTCGACGTGCCGAGGGAGGGACCGAGCAGCAGCGGGGGAGCGGAGGCCGGACCCTCCGCACGGTGGTTGAGGATCTTGTCGGTCAACGTCGCTCCAGAGCACGGTCGGTGAGGGTTCCGGCGGAGCCGGTGTAGCGCCTGGGATCGACGAGATCCGCCAGGTCGAGGTCGAGGCCGCTCAACTCCGGCTCCTCGGCCAGCAGTTCGCCCAGCGGGCGGCCCTCGGCGTGGACCCGCCGGGCCGCCCGGGTCAGCAGTTCCTTGGCGCGGGCCCGGCCCAGCACGGGGGCCAGCTCGGCCGCCAGCCGCTCGGAGACGATCAGGCCGTGGGTGAGGTCGAGATGGGCGCGCATCACGTCGGCGTCCACCCGCAGCCCCCGCGCGAGGTCCACCGCGTCCCGCGCCGCGCCGCCGGCCAGGCGCAGCAGCTCACGCAGCGGCTCCCACTCGGCGTGCCACGCCCCGGCCGGCCGCTCGTCCTCGGCGGCCAGCGCGCCGTACAGGGCCGCCGCCAGCAGGGGAGCCCGCCGGGCCGCCGCCGCGATCAGCGTGGACCGTACGGGGTTGGCCTTGTGCGGCATCGCCGACGAGCCGCCCCCGCTGCCCTCGGCGACCTCCGCGATCTCCGTCCGGGCCAGGACGAGTACATCCGCCGCGATCTTCCCGAGGGCGCCCGCGGCGAAGGCCAGCGCCCCGGCGAGGTCCGCGACCGGGGTGCGCAGCGTGTGCCAGGGCAACTCGGGCTCGCGCAGCCCCAGTTCACGGGCGTATGCGGCGACGAGGGCACGGGTGCCGGCCGACTTCTCGGTGCCGGTGCCGGTGCCGGTGCCGGTGCCGGTGCCGGTGCCGGTGCCGGTGTCGGTGTCGGCCGCGTTCTCGTCGTCGGTCGCCCGGAAGACGGTGAAGGCCGCCAGCGTGCCCGCCGCGCCCCCGAGCTGTGCGGGCAGGCTCGCCCGTACGACCGCGAGCCGGTCCCGGGCGTCCAGGACCAGGGAGCGCCAGCCCGCCGCCTTCAGCCCGAAGGTCGTGGGCACGGCGTGCTGGGTGAGCGTACGGCCCGGCATCACGGTGTCCCGGTGCGCGGCCGCGAGGGCGGCCAGCGCGGACTCCGTGCGCCCGAGGTCGGCCAGGATCAGGTCGAGGGTGCGGGCGGCCACCAGCATCGTCGCCGTGTCCATGATGTCCTGGCTGGTCGCCCCGCGGTGGACGTACGGGCCGTAGGGGTCGCCCACCGCCTCGGTGAGGTCCGCGACCAGCGGGATCACCGGGTTGCCGCCGCCGCGGGCCCGCTCCGCGAGGGACCGTGCGTCGAAGGCGGCGGCGTCCGCGGCGCAAGTGACCGCGGGCCCGGCCTCGGCGGGGACCAGCCCCAGCGCGGCCTGGGCGCGGGTCAGCGCGGCCTCCGCGTCGAGCAGCGCCCGCAGATAGGCGGCGTCCCCGGTCGCGGACGCGGCCGGGGAGCCGGTCCACCCGGGGGCGAGCAGACCGGTGTCGGCGTCAGCAGAAGTCACTGGAACTCCAGGAAGACCGTCTCGCCTTCGCCCTGAAGGCGGATGTCGAAACGGTAGGTGCCGTTCCCCTGCTCCTCGGCGATCAGCGTGCTCCGGCGCGCCTCGTCCACCCGGGAGAGCAGCGGGTCGGCGGCCAGCGCGGCCGCGTCGCCCGGCAGGTAGATCCGGGTGAACAGATGGACGAGCAGGCCGCGCGCGAAGACGCACACGCTGAGGTACGGGGCGTTCCGCCCGCGGGCGCCGGGCCGCAGCGTACGGGCCGTCCAGTGGCCGGCCGCGTCGGCCTGGACGCGGCCCCAGCCGGTGAACTCCACGCCGTTGCGGCCGAGGAAGCCGCCGCTCGCGGGGTCGCGCCGCATGGAGCCGTCGACCCGGGAGAGGTTGCCGTCCGGGTCGGGGCCCCACAGCTCCAGGAAGGCGTCCGGCAGCGGGTCGCCCGCGCCGTCGAGGATGCGGCCGTGCAGGGTGATCGTGTCGGGGTGGCCCACGGGGGCGATCTCGCCGCCGCCGGGGAAGGGCAGGGCGTGGCCGTAGAACGGGCCGACGGTGTGGGACGGGGTCGGGAGCACCGTCTCCGGGCGGCTGGTGTCGATCTTCGTCATGGCGGGTCAGCGTCCTTCTTCGATCCAGGTGGCCTGCGGGCCGTCGAGCACGATGTCCCAGGCGTAGCCCATCGAGAACTCCGGCACGGACAGGCTGTGGTCGTAGGTCGCGACCAGCCGCTGCCGGGCCGCGTCGTCCGTCACCGACTGGATGATCGGGTCGTAGGGGAACAGCGGGTCGTTCGGGAAGTACATCTGCGTCACGAGCCGCTGGGTGAAGGCCGAGCCGAAGAGCGAGAAGTGGATGTGGGCCGGCCGCCAGGCGTTGACGTGCTGGCGCCAGGGGTAGGGGCCCGGCTGGATCGTCGTGAAGTGGTAGCGCCCCTGGTCGTCGGTCAGGGTGCGGCCGACACCGGTGAAGTTCGGGTCCAGGGGTGCGTCGTGCTGCTCGCGCTGGTGGGCGTAGCGGCCGGCCGAGTTGGACTGCCAGATCTCGACCAGCTGGCCGCGCAGCGGGCGCCCGGCGCGGTCGAGGAGCCGGCCGGAGACGGTGATGCGCTCACCGATCGGCTCCCCGTCGTGCTGGCGCGTGAGGTCGTTGTCGATCTCGGTGATGTCCCGTTCCCCGAAGGCGGGCGAGGCCAGCTCCACCAGCTCCGGGTCCTGGGTGACGTCGATCCCGACGGGCGGCTGCTTGGGGTGCCGCAGCACCGAGGACCGGTAGGGGGCGTAGTCCCGGCGCGGCTGGTGCTCCACGGGCGCGCCGTCGGCGACGCGCTCGGCGTAGGCGGCGTGCTCGGCGGCGATCTCCTGGTCGATGTCCGCTTGGGTGAGAGTCATGGCGGTTCCTGACGTCTTGTCGGGCTCGTCGAAGGCGGGTCCCCGGGCCGCCTCGGTTGATCTCGGTTCAGCTCGGCGATTTAGTCAGCGCACTGAGTATTGGGGGAGAAGTGCCGTTCACGCTGCCACTCCCTCCGCCCCCTCGTCAAGGCCCATGAGAGCGCTGAAATCACTCGTGGGCGGGCATCTGGACACAGTCTGCCGGATGTCGGATGATTATTCAGTGCACGTACGAATCGTCGCTGATGGCTGATGGCTGATGGCTGATGGCTGAGGGGCGTCGGGCGGCGGCGCACGGTGTCCGACTCATTCGAGCCGAGGAGCGAACATGGCCGCGGTGGACCTCTCCGCCCATCCCGGGCACCTCGCCCGGCGGCTGCAGCAGGCGCACTACCTGCTGTGGAACGCGATGGTCTCCGAGGAGATCACCTCGCCGCAGTTCGCCGTCCTCAACACGCTCGTCGCCGAGCCGGGGCTCGACCAGCGCACGGTGGGGGAGCGGGTGGGGCTCGACCGTTCGACGATGTCGGAGGTCATCAGCCGGCTCGGGCGCCGGGGCCTGCTCGACAAGGTGCGCGATCCGCAGGACGGGCGGCGCTTCCTGCTCCGGCTCACGGAGGACGGCATGCGCACGCACCGCAGGCTCACGGTGCGGACGGCCCGGATGAACCAGGTGTTCCTGGCGCCGCTGTCGGCGGACGAGCAGGACCTGTTCTTCGAGCTGATCCGGCGGGTGGCCGACGCGGCCGAGGAACTGCGCAGCCCGGCCGAGTCCACGGGCACCCGGTAGAACGACAGGTCTCACGCCTTCACGTACACCACCCAGATCTGGCCGCGCGCGAAGTCCATCGGCGCGCCGTCCGCCGTCGTGAAGGTCGTGCCGTCCGTCGCGTCCTCGCGCTCCCAGCGCGCCTCGAAGACCCGGCCGTCCCGCAGGATCTCCGCCCGCCCCGCGCCGACCGTCTGCGTGTACGGGGTGTTGTTGCCCAGGTAGTCACGGAAGCGGGACGGGCGGATCGGCACGTGCTGGACGACGACCGTGGCGGGGGCGACCCGGGCGCCGTCGGTGGTGATCGTCGGGGTGCCGTCCATGGAGACCTGCCAGCGGTGGCTGTCGCCGGACCAGGTGAAGGTGAAGCGGGCCGCCGGATAACGGACGGTGCGGGAGTCCTCGGGCGTGCCGCCGTCGGGAGCGGGGCCGTAGCGGAAGCCGGTGGTCAGGGCGTCGGGGCCGGGCGGTGGGCCGACCAGCTTCTCGGGGCGCAGATACAGGTTGTGCGGGACGGGCTTCTCGTCGCCGCGGTAGTACGCGTCGCCGGCGTCCTCGGGGGTCTTCGCGTGCAGGGGCGCCCGGTCTATCAGGGGCAGGAGCTTGCTCTGCGCGCCGGAGAAGGCCAGGGTCGGCTCGTGGAACTGGCGCAGCAGCTCCAGATCGGACTCACGGGCGCTGCGCACCGGGCCGACGCTCGCCGGGAACTTCGTCGCGTACACGGCCATCAGCCGGCTGAGCCCGCCCTCGACCTGCTCGGCGTAGACCACGTCGGCGGCGTCGAGTCCGGTCTGCGGGCGCGCGGCGGAGACGTTGTCGATCTTCACGGCGAGCACGGAACCCACGGGCGACGCACTGGCCCGGTCGTCCCCGCCGCCGTCGCTGCGTCCGTGCCCGCCGTCGCCCTCCGGGCCGGTCCCGGTACAGCCCGCGAGCAGGGCGGCCGCGGCCAGGGCGGCGAGCAGTGCCCCCGTCGTCGCGCGGCGCCCCGCCCGCGCCCGCGGTCTTCTGCCGGTCGTGCTCGTCTCGTCCATGATGTCTTCGATTGTGCGCTTATTGGTTGATGGATGGCCATACCAGTTCGTTTCTGACTGGTTCGGGGACGGGGTGTCGGGTACCCGTGCCGGACTCGCCGACCGAGGCAGGAAACGGAGTGTGGGCGCGATGAAGGCAGTGACGTGGCAGGGCAAGCGGGACGTACGCGTGGAGACCGTGCCCGATCCGGTGATCCAGGAGCCGACGGACGCGGTCGTCCGGATCACGTCCACCGGGCTCTGCGGCTCCGACCTGCACCTGTACGAGGTGCTGACCCCGTTCATGACACCGGGCGACATCCTCGGGCACGAACCCATGGGCATCGTCGAGGAGGTCGGCGCCGCGGTGCCCGACCTGGCGGCAGGAGACCGGGTGGTCGTGCCGTTCCAGATCGCCTGCGGCGCCTGCTGGATGTGTCTCACCGGCCTCCCCACCCAGTGCGAGACCACCCAGTGCACCGGCGAGGGCATGGGAGCCGCCCTCTTCGGCTACACCCGGCTGTACGGCGCGGTCCCCGGAGCCCAGGCCGAGTACCTGCGCGTCCCCCAGGCGCAGTTCGGCCCGATCAAGGTGCCGCAGGGGCCGTCCGACGACCGCTTCCTCTATCTCTCCGACGTGCTCCCCACCGCCTGGCAGGCGGTCGAGTACGCGCACATCCCGCCCGGTGGCAGTGTCGCCGTGCTGGGCCTCGGCCTCATCGGGGACATGGCCTGCCGGGTGGCCCTGGAACGCGGCGCCGAGCAGGTGTTCGGAATCGACCTGGTGCCCGAGCGGCTGCGCCGGGCACGCGAGCGGGGTGTCGAGACGTTCGACCTGCGGGAGTACGAGGACGAGAAGGACCTGGTCGCCGCGGTCCAGGACCGCACCGCCGGGCGAGGGCCGGACTCCGTGATCGACGCCGTCGGCACCGAGGCCCACGGGAGCGCGGCCGCCCGGCTCGTCCAGAACACGGCCGGGCACCTGCCCCGCGCGCTCGGCGCCCGCGTCGCCGAGCACTTCAGCGTGGACCGGCTGGCGGCGCTCTACACGGCCATCCACCTCGTACGACGTGGTGGCACCATCTCGCTCTCCGGTGTGTACGGCGGCAAGGTCGACCCGCTGCCGCTGCTGACCATGTTCGACAAGCAGATCCGGCTGCGCATGGGCCAGGCGAACGTCCGCACCTGGACCGACGACATCCTGCCCCTCCTCACGGACGGTGACCCCCTCGGCGTCGACGACTTCGCCACCCACCGGGTGCCGCTCGCCGACGCGCCGCACGCGTACGAGATGTTCCAGCGCAAGGAGGACGGGGCGATCAAGGTGGTCATGCAACCCTGACGCGGCACCCTGACACGGCACGCTGGCGCGGCACCCTGACCGGTGCCGGGCCCCGACGGGCACACCGGCGGCCGGGCCCCGACGGGCACACCGGCGGCCGGGCCCCGACGGGCACACCGGCGGCCGGGCCCCGGCGGCCGGGCCCCGACGGGCGGCCCCGCCGCGGGTGGAGGCCGTCAGGCCCCGGTGCCGGGGCCGAGGATCTCCGCCAGGTCGTAGGTGACCGGCTCCTCCAGCTGCCCGTAGGTGCAGCTCTCCGCCGTACGGTCGGGGCGCCAGCGGCGGAAGCGGGCCGTGTGGCGGAAGCGGACGCCGTTCTCCATGTGGTCGTACGCGACCTCGGCGACCCGCTCGGGCCGCAGGGGCACCCAGGAGAAGTCCTTCTTCGCCGACCACCGGCTCGGCGCCCCCGGCAGCCGGGCCGTGTCGTGCGCCGCCTCCTCGGCCCAGGCCGCCCAGGGGTGCTCCCCGACGTCCTCCAGGCGCCACGGCTCCAGCTCCGCCACCAGTTCCGCGCGCCGCTTCATGGTGAAGGCCGCGCAGACGCCGATGTGCTGGAGGGTGCCGCCGGCGTCGTACAGGCCCAGGAGCAGGGAGCCCACCACCGGCCCGCTCTTGTGGAAGCGGTAGCCGGCCACCACCACGTCCGCCGTCCGCTCGTGCTTGATCTTGAACATGGCCCGTTCGTCCTGCCGGTAGCGCAGATCGAGCGGCTTGGCGATCACCCCGTCCAGGCCCGCCCCCTCGTACTGCTCGAACCACCGCTCCGCCAGCTCGCGGTCCCTGGTCGCCGGAGCCACGTGCACCGGGGCCGTCACCTCCGACAGGGCCAGCTCCAGCAGCGCGCGCCGGTCGGTGAGCGGGACGTCGAGGAGCGACTCGTCGTTCAGGGCGAGCAGGTCGAAGGCCACGAAGGAGGCCGGAGTCGTCTCGGCCAGCATCCGGACGCGGGAGTCGGCGGGATGGATGCGCTCGGTCAGGGCGTCGAAGTCCAGATGCCCGCCCCGCACGATCACGACCTCGCCGTCCATCACACAGCGCTCCGGCAACCGCTCGCGCAGGGCCGCGACCAGCTCGGGAAAGTACCTGGTCAGCGTCTTGCCCGTCCGGCTGCCGATCTCCACCTCGGCGCCGTCGCGGAACACGATCGCCCGGAACCCGTCCCACTTCGCCTCGTAGTGCATGGCCGGCGGGATCTTCGCCACGGACTTGGCGAGCATCGGTTTCACGGGCGGCATCACCGGGAGATCCATGGTCCGATTCTGCGACCGCGGTCCGGGTGCCGCGCGGTGGGATACGCCGGGCATGACATCGAATATGCGGCTTTCCTCCCCTCCGCCTACCGTGGCTCGCATGGGCGAAGCGGTGGAGCTGGAGGCGGCGGGGCGGACGGTACGGCTGTCCAGCCCGGGAAAGATCTTCTTCCCGGAGCGCGGCTTCACCAAGCTGGACCTCGCCCGGTACTACATCGCCGTGGGCCCCGGCATCCTGCGCGCGCTGCGCGACCGGCCCACCACGCTGGAGCGCTACCCGGAAGGGGTCACGGGCGAGAACTTCTTCCAGAAGCGGGCCCCCAAGAACATGCCCGACTGGATCCCGACCGCCCACATCACCTTCCCCAGCGGCCGCAGCGCCGACGAGATGTGCCCCACCGAGGTCGCCGCCGTCGTGTGGGCCGCCCAGTTCGGCACGCTCACCTTCCACCCCTGGCCGGTCCGCCGCGCCGACGTCGACCGCCCCGACGAACTCCGGATCGACCTCGACCCCCAGCCCGGCACCGACTACGCGGACGCGGTGCGCGCCGCGCACGAACTGCGCGAGGTGCTGCACGAGTACGGCGGGCTGCGCGGCTGGCCCAAGACCTCCGGCGGGCGGGGCCTGCACGTCTTCGTGCCGATCCGGCCGGACTGGACCTTCACCCAGGTGCGCCGGTCGGCCATCGCCGTGGCCCGCGAACTGGAGCGCCGGATGCCCGAGCAGGTGACCACGGCCTGGTGGAAGGAGGAACGCGGCGCGAAGATCTTCGTCGACTACAACCAGACCGCCCGCGACCGCACCATCGCCTCCGCCTACTCCGTACGGCCCCACCCGCACGCGCCCGTCTCCGCCCCCCTCACCTGGGACGAGGTCGGGGTCGCCGTGCCGCGCGACTTCGACCTGGGGACGATGCCGTCGCGTTTCGCCGAGGTGGGGGACGTCCACGCCGACATGGACGCGCACGCGTTCTCGCTGGAGGCGCTGCTGGAACTGGCGGCGCGGGACGAGCACGACCACGGCCTCGGGGACCTGCCGTATCCGCCGGAGTACCCGAAGATGCCGGGCGAGCCGAAGCGGGTGCAGCCGAGCAGGGCCAGGAAGGACTGACCCGCCGCCCCGCCCGTCACGCGGTGCTCCCCTCCGGGCCGGTCCCCGCGCCGGACTCCAGGACCGTGACCATGCGCCGGCAGTCCCTCAGCAGCTCCTCGTCCGCCGTGATGTCCTGGCGGGGGTCGGCGGACCCGTCGTGGTGATGGCGGCGCGGTGAGGCGAGTTCCGCCCGCAGCAGGGGAAGCGCCGGGGCCGCGGAGGCGCCCATCCCGGCGAGGCAGGCCGCGATCGACGGCCGGAACCCCGGATCGGCGGTCCAGTGGTGCAGAAGGCGCGGCAGTGCCGCCTCGGTGTCGGCGGTCACCCGCCAGAGGGCGATCGCGGCACGGGCGGTCCCGTCCAGCGTGCGCAGGACGTCGCCCAGGGGCGCCGCCGCCGGACCCAGAAACCCCAGCAGCCGCAGGGCGAGGTCACGGACGGCCCGGTCGCCGGACTCCAGACCGGACCGCAGGACGGGCAGCGCCGTCGCGGTGTCCCCGGTCGTCGCCCACAGGGCGTGGGCGGCCGCCAGGCGGTCCTCGACGGCCCCGGCCCCCCGGGTCAACTCCCGCAGCAACGGGGCCGTTCCGGCCGCCGCCTCGCCGTAGCGGGACAGGGCGCGCAGCACGCACCGCCGCGTCGTCCCGCCGCCCCCGCTCGCGCGCAGCCGCCCGACGAGCAGGTCCAGCGACTCGGCGTACGCGATGACGCCCAGCCCGCCGACGAGAAGGTCCCCGGTGGCGCTCCGGTCGTCCGGCCCGAGCGCGGCGAGCCGGTCGTGCAGCACGGGCCCCAGCTCGGCGGCGGTCTCGGGGTCGAACGCCCGCAGCCACCGTTCCAGATGCGCCGGTGGTTCCGGGAGCCGGCCCACCGCGGACCGCACCGCGTTCACCATGCGCTCGTCGCCCCGGAGCGCCAGCAGGTCGATGGCCCTGCCGAACGCCATGTCGTCCCAGGACAGGCCCTGCTCGTCGCCCCGGGTGCCCGACGAGAACTCCATGAGGAAGCCCACCACCTCATCGGTCACGGCACCGGTGATCGGGGCGAGATCGCGCAGCTCGCCCAACGCGGCCCGGCACAGCCCGAGGTCGGGCTCCCGCAGCTGCCGGGCGAGCGCGGTCACCGGTTCGTCGTCCGGGGCCCGCCAGCCCCGCAGCACCTCGCCGCACATGGCGATCGCCCGCAGCCGCCGCTCCCGGTCGGGGCTGCCGAGCTGGTCGATCAGCAGCGGGAACCGTATGTCCGTCCGGTCGCCCAGGCCGCGGTGCAGCCGGCGCAGGATGTCGTGGGTCCCGTCGGGGCCGGCCTCCGCGTGCTGCGCGGCCTCCAGTTCCCGCAGATGCGACACCAGTGTGGGCGTCCGGGGCCGCTCCGGCGTCGGGCCGGGCGTCCCGGCGGCGCACGTCCGCCGCTCGTACGCCTGCCCCAGCGCCTTGACGGCGATCTCCGCGGTGTCCTCCGGCAGCGACCCCGGCGCGCCGTGCGCCAGATGATCGAGCGCGGTCAGCCGTGCCTCGGGGGCGCAGTCGTCCCGTCGGGCCGCCGCGCCCAGCACGGGAGCGGCCCGCTCCGCCATGTCCTCCGCGTGCCCGACGGCCAGTTCTCCGACCGCGTCCACCAGGGCGAGCTGTGCCTCCGCCGTCCGCTCGTGCGGCAGCCGGGCGCTCAGCGCGGCGAAGGCCCGCGCCGGATCCGGGTGCAGCCGCGTCAGCGCCGCGGCGGCCGCCGCCCGTACCTCGGGGTCCGGGTCGGTGAGCAGCCCGAGGAAGACGTCCGCACGCGCGCGCACCTCTTCCCAGGCGTCCAGGAACGGCCGGACGTACGCCGCGTCCTCCTCCTCGTCCTCGAAGAGGCCGCCGATCTCCTCCGGGTCGGGCTTCTCCTCGCCGTCGCCCCCGATGCTGCACAGCAGGTGCACGAGCGCGGCGCGGTCGGCCAGGCCCTCCCGCGACGCCAGCTCGAACAGGAACGGGATGCAGGCCACGGTGCTGGCGTACACGTCCCCTTGGTGGTGCACCGCCCCGTACATGCCGTCCAGCGCGAGGTCCCGTTCGGCGGGGTCGTCCGACGCCAGACCCCGCAGCAGGTCCGGGACGTCGGTCGCCGTATCGGTGTACGCGTGTCCCATGGACGCCCAGTCGACGTCGTCGATCCCCGTGAGCACACAGCCTCCCCGTCGCACGGCAGTGGCGTACGGCAGCCACTGATCACAGCTTGCCGTACGCCACTGACAAGGGGCCGGGCCGGAGCGGTCCCGTGCGTCCCTACAGCTCCTTGATCCTGACGTCCCGGTAGGAGACGACGTCCGTCGTGCCGTGGACCTGGAGGCCGAGGTAGCCGGAGGCGAACCGCCGTCCGTCCGTGCCCGGGTCGTCCGCGCGGGGCGGGCTGAAGTCCTGGCCGCCGGTGTTGTCGAACTCGTTGATCAGGACGCCGTTGCGGTAGACCGAGTAGTGCTGGTCGACCACGCGGATCTCGTAGTCGTTCCAGGTGCCCTTCTGGGTGACGCCCGCGCCGGCGAGCCCCACCCGGTCGAAGCCGTAGACCGACCCGGTCTTGTACAGGTCGCCGTCGGGCCGGTCGAAGACCTGGACCTCATGGCCGTACTTGATGGCGACCCACTCCGGCCGCGACTCCTCCGGGTGGTCGTGGACCCCCGGGAAGCGCACGAACACACCGGAGTTGGCGTTGCCCGTGCCGGGGGCGTCGTCCCGCCACTGCAGGCGCAGTGAGAAGTCGCCGTACTTGCGTTCGGGGAACCACAGCATGCCGAGCCCGTCCCTCGTGGTGCCGGAGGTGATCGAGCCGTCCGCGTTCCGCGCGAACGAACCGCCGCCCACCTGCTGCCACTTGGCGAAGGACTCGGCCGTGCCGTCGAGGATCGTGCGGTAGCCCTCCGTCTGGCCGGGCCTGCCGATGCCGGACCTCTCCGCGGCCCCCCGCACGGCGCTGTGCTCGCGGGCGTCGACGACCCCGTTCCTCAGCAGCCTGCCGAGGACGGTGTCCACGTGCTTCAGGAACAGGGCGTGGGACGTCCACTCCTTCTCGTCCTCGATCAACTCGTTGATCCGGCACCGGTTGTCGGTGACCCGGTTCGGCACTCCCGAGTCGATCGTGCCGACGAAGACCGTCAACCGCTCGTCGTACTCGGCGCAGTTGGGGGCGGGGACGCCGCCGCCCGCGACGACGGTGAAGCTCACCGAGCGCGCGGCGGCCGTGTTGCCCGCCTTGTCGCTCGCCCGGTAGGCCACCGTGTGGGTGCCCGCGCGATCGACCACCACGGGCGCGGTGTAGGCGAGATAGGGGCCGCCGTCCAGCGCGTACTCGACCGCGGCGACGCCCGAGCCGCCGTGGTCGGTCGCGCCGACGGTGACCTTCGCGCTCCTGAGGTACGCGCCGGCCGAGTTCCGGTCGCCCTCGACGGTCGCGCCCGTCACCGGGGGAGTCCGGTCCTCGGCGGGCGGTGCCACGACGGTGAACCCGACGCTCTTCTCCGCCGAGACGTTCCCCGCCCTGTCCGTGGCCCGGTACCGCACCTGGTGCGTGCCGGTCTCGTGCACCATCACGGGGGCGGTGTACGGCCGCCAGGCCCCCGAGCCGCCGAGCGCGTACTCGACGGTGTTGACGCCCGATCCGGTGTCCGACGCGGAGACGGTGACCGTCGCCATGGACACGTAGTCGCCCTGCGGGTTCTTCTCGCCGGTCACCGTCGCCGAGGTCTCCGGCGCGGTCGTGTCGTCCGTCGGCGGTGCCACGACGGTGAACCCGACGCTCTTCTCGGCCGCCGTGTTGCCCGCCCTGTCGACCGCCCGGTAGCGGACCTCGTGCGTGCCGACCCGGTCGATCACCACGGGCGCGGTGTACGGCAGCCAGGCACCGGTGCCGCCGAGCGCGTACTCGACGCGTTCGACCCCGGAGCCGCCCGTGTCGGTCGCCCGTACGGTCACCGACGCCGAACCGACGTACGCGCCCTCGGAGTTGCGTGTCCCGGCGACCTCGGCCGAGGTCTCCGGCGCGGTGGTGTCCTCGCCCGTCCCCTCCGTCACCACGAGGATGCCCTGCATCTGGCCGTGTCCGGGGATCGTGCAGTAGTACCGGTAGCGGCCCGGGGTGAGCGTGACCTCGGCGGTGTGCCGGCCGCCCTGGTCGTCGCCGGGGTTGGCGAGGATGTTGAGCGGCACATCGTTGTTGTACTCCGGGTCGGAGACGTCGAAGGTCAGGGTGTGCGGCATCCCCAGGGTGTTGCCGGTCGCCCTGCTGTTCTCGAAGACGAGGGTGGTGGGCCCCGCCACCGCGGTCCGCGGGGCGGTGAGGTACTTGGTGATGTCGTCACCGGCGGTCCAGGTGAGCACCTGGGCGGCGGCCCGCTGCCGCGCGCCCTCCGTACGGCCGGACGCCGGCGTCGACGTCAGCCCGACGACCGTCAGCAGGGCCGCCAGCAGGACCGCCCACACGCGTCTGTTCCCCATCACTCCGCCTTCCTGGCCAGCTCGTCGGCCGCCGGCGTCGGGCCGCCGCCCGTGTAGGTGACGCGCCACAGCGCCGACCTGGCGTCCGAGGTGAAGAAACCGCGTCCGTAGTCGAGGACGTACAGCGCGCCGTCCGGGCCGAACTTCCAGTCCATGAGGTTCCTGATGCCGTCGGCCCCGACCGGCACGATCTTCTTCAGCGACTCCGCGTGGACCGGGAGTCCGCCGCTGCCCTGGTTCCTCGGGTCCATGACCACCGCGTGGCGCGGCTGGTCGGCGTCGTAGAAGTCGCCGACGAACCACTTGCCGTCCCAGTAGGCGGGCCAGCGGACCGCGTCGTCACCCGAGGCGGAGTACCGGTAGACCGGCCCGTTCATCGTGGCCTGGCCGCCGCCCTTGAGCCACGGCAGCAGGTACGTCGCCTCCTCGTTCTTGTAGGAGGGGATGCCGCTCGCGTCCCGGGGGAAGTCGGGGGCGCCCCCCTGCGGCGAGTACCAGATGTTGTTGCCGGTCACCGGGGGCAGGTTGACGAGCCCGTCGTTGTTCGGGGACTCGTTCTTCGGGTGGTCGCAGTCGTACCAGCCCAGCGGCTTCGACGGATCCGGCAGACTACGGTCGCGGTAGGGCTGCTTGTTGCCCATGCAGTACGGCCAGCCCCGGTTGCCGGCCTCGGTGATCGCGGCGAAGGTGTCGTACTTCGCCGGGCCCCAGGTCGTCGACGGCGTGCTCGCGTCGGGGCCGACCCAGCCGGCGTAGAGGACGTCCGTCCGCCGGTCGACGAAGATCCGGGCGGGGTTCCTGACGCCCATCACATAGATCTCGCCGCGTGTCTTGCCGCCGCCCTCGGCGGTCTCCCGGCCGGTGAAGAGGTTCCCCAGGGGCAGGGTGTAGGTGCCGTCGGGCTCGGGATGGATGCGCAGGATCTTGCCGTTGAGGTTGTTGGTGTTGCCGGCGGTGCGGCGCGCGTCGGCGAACGACAGCCCCTTGTACTTCGGTTCGGGGTTGTTGCCGGAGTAACCGCCGCTGAAACCGCTGGAGTTGTTGTCCCCGGTCGCGATGTACAGGTTGCCCTTGGAGTCCCAGGTCATCCCGCCGCCCGCGTGGCAGCAGCTGTGGATCTGCACGGGCCACTTCAGCAGGGTCTTCTCGCTGCCCAGGTCGAGTCTGTTCGTCGCGAGGTCGAGGGTGAAGCGGGAGACGCGGCGCTCGGCCGTGCGGGTGTCACGGTCGATCCGGGAGTGCGGTGTGTAGTGCAGGTACACCCAGCCGTTCTGCTGGAAGCCGGGGTCCAGTTCGATGCCCAGCAACCCCTCCTCGACCTTGATCAGCTCGTCTCCGCCGCCCTTGTTGCCGAAGACGGTGAGCGCGCCCGCGAGGGTGACCTTCTTCGTCCTGGGGTCGTAGACGTGGATCTCGCCCAGGCCCTTGCCGATGTCGGGATCGTTCCAGTCGGTGACCACCGGCCGGGAGGAGTCGGCGCCGCCCCGGCCGATGTAGAGGACCCGTCCGTCGGGTGCGGTGACCAGGCCGTGCGGTTCGCCGATCTGGTCGTTCTGTCCCGGCTGGTTGGGCCGGGTCAGCCGCTCGGCCCGGTAGTTGGCGTCGATGGTGGCCTTGCAGTCGGCGCGGGCCAGCCGGGACGTCCACAGCAGGGCCCCGCGCAGATGGCCGCGGAAGTCGGTCTCGTCGTACGCCGAGACGGTTCCGCCCATCGCCGTGTAGAAGGAACGGCCGCCGTCGTAGTCACGGCACCAGCTCACCGGATGGTCCCAGCCGTTGGCGCCCGCTCCCGGCCGGTACGTGGACTCGCGGACCCGGGCCACGGTGTGCACGTTGCCGGACGGGTTCTTCGTCCAGTTGAGCCACTTGTCCGGCCGCTTCCACTGCACGGGCAGGTCCTTGGTGGCCGGATGCCTCCGGTCGCCGACCTCGACGGTCGCCCGCTGTACGGCCGTCGGACTGGAAGCGGCCGGGCGGGCACCGATCAGGCCGGTGAACCAGTCCGAGTACGGTTCGGCGCGGGCCGCGTCATGGACGCCGACGAAACCGCCGCCCGCCTCCATGTAGCTCTCCAGCCCCGCCTCCTGCTCGGGATCGAGGACGTCCCCTCCGCCGGTGAGGAAGACGACGGCGTTGAACCCGCTCAGCCGGCTCGCGTCGGTGAAGACGGACGCGTCGCCGGTGGCGATGGTCTCGAACCGTTCGGAGGCCGGCCCCGACAGACCGATCCGCTCGATCGCCTCGATCCCGGCGTTCACCACGGGCGACTCGTCCCCGGCCGCCGCGGAGCCGTGGAAGATCAGCACGCGGGGGCCGGAGCCGCCCGGCGGCGAGGTGATCGACATCGTTGTCAGCCGTGGTTCCGGCGCCTGGCCCGCGTGGGCCGCCGGGCCCGCCAGGAGCCCCGCGGTGACGACCGAAGCGGTCAGCGTGGCCGCCCAGGCCCGTCTCTTGGCGTCGCTCAACCCTCGTAAGTACATGGGCACCTCC
This sequence comes from Streptomyces sp. VNUA24, assembly GCF_029167005.1. Taxonomy (NCBI): domain Bacteria; kingdom Bacillati; phylum Actinomycetota; class Actinomycetes; order Kitasatosporales; family Streptomycetaceae; genus Streptomyces; species Streptomyces sp. VNUA24. Next base: position 2,665,506 of record NZ_CP119143.1, on the reverse strand, counting down.
TCGGTCACAGCAACAGCGCCATGGAAGCTAGCCCCCATTTGCGCGGCTCGCCAAGACCTATGACCGGAATGGTGCGAACTTTGTCCTGGGTGTGGAGAAACGGCTGGGGTGCCGCTACCGTCACACAGGTTGATCACAGGTGCGTCTCCGCAAGATCCGTATGAGCGTGGGGAGTTCCGCATGGACGCGATGGACAGACGAGGGTTCAACCGGCGGGTGCTGCTGGGCGGCGCGGCCGCCGCGACATCGTTGTCCGTGGCTCTCGACACCGTCGCCGCCCCCGAGGCCGTGAGCGCCGCCGCCAGGGCGAGGACGGCTCCGGCGGGCGGCGAGGTCAAGCACGTCAAGCTGTACGCCGAGAAGCTGGCCGACGGGCAGATGGGCTACGGCCTGGAGAAGGGCAAGGCATCCATACCGGGCCCGCTGATCGAGCTGAACGAGGGCGACACGCTGCACATCGAGTTCGAGAACACGATGGACGTGACGGCGAGCCTGCACGTCCACGGCCTCGACTACGAGACCTCCAGCGACGGCACCAAGCTGAACAGGAGCGAGGTCGAGCCCGGCGGCACCCGCACCTACACCTGGCGCACCCACGCCCCCGGCACCCGACCGGACGGCACCTGGCGTCCGGGCAGCGCCGGCTACTGGCACTACCACGACCACTCCGTAGGCACCGCGCACGGCACGGGCGGCATCCGCAAGGGTCTCTACGGTCCGGTCGTCGTCCGCCGCAAGGGCGACGTCCTGCCCGACAGGACCGTCACGATCGTCTTCAACGACCTGCGCATCAACAACAAGCCCGCCCACACCGGCCCCGACTTCGACGCCACCGTCGGTGACCGCGTCGAGTTCGTCGTCATCACGCACGGCGAGTACTACCACACCTTCCATATGCACGGTCACCGCTGGGCCGACAACCGCACCGGCACCCTCACCGGCCCCGAGGACCCCAGCCAGGTGATCGACAACAAGATCGTCGGCCCCGCCGACTCCTTCGGCTTCCAGGTCATCGCGGGCGAGGGGGTGGGGGCCGGCGCCTGGATGTACCACTGCCACGTCCAGAGCCACTCGGACATGGGCATGGCCGGCCTGTTCCTGGTGCGCAAGACGGACGGGACGATCCCGGGGTACGAGCCGCACAAGCCGCACACCGCCGCCGATCCGGAGACGGCCGGAACGACGGACGGCACGACGGACGGCACGACGGCCGGGGCCGGCCCGACCGGGACCTCCCACCACCACTGAGACACGGGCGGGCGGGGTGGCGCCCGCGACGGCTCACCCCGCCCGGGACGCCCCGACGTCGCACACGAACCACTCGGTGTACGGCTCCTCCTGGACGTACAGCCGCGCCCCCCGGCTCACGACCCGGCGCCGCGGGTGCAAGGGCGCGCCGTCCGGGCGGGTCAGGCGCGCCGTGCGGACGGTCTCGACGGAGGTGTCGGTGAGGCGCGCCAGCGTGAGCCGGTCGCGGTTGCCCCGGTAACCGCCGAGGAACGCGGCCCGGTCCTCGTGCACGGCCACGGCCGACGCGCCGTCCACCCCCGTCGCCCGCGCCCGGAGCGAGCCGTCACTCCTGACCTCCACCAGCGGAAACCCCGTGTACGGGTACACCCAGACCCCGCCGCGGCCCACGTTGAGGGCGTAACAGTCGGCGATGTGGTCGACGCCCGGGGGCGGCCGGTACTCCCACAGCGCGGTGCCCGTGCCGCTCCAGCGGCGGGCGCCCGGTGCGCTCAGCGGGTCGCCGAAGACGCCCTCGTCGAAGTAGCCGATCCACAGGTCACCCGCTTCGTCGGTCAGCAGGTGCTCGATGGCGTCGCCGACACGGAACGCCCACGAGGGGCGGCCCAGCACGTCGAACACCTGCACCTGGTCGTCGCCGTCACGGCTGCGCGCGTCGGCCACGACGAAGCCGCCGTCCGGGAGGGAGTCCAGTCGGGGGAAGCGGGCCGACACCGGACCGAGGCCCGTCCTGCCGACGCTGCCGTCCGTGACCGTGACGACCACCGCGTCGTACGGCGGCGAGGGCTCCGCGTGCTCGGTCATCAGCCAGTGGGCACGCCCGGACGCGTCGACCGTGCTGTGCCGGGGGTGAAGGTCGCGGTACGCGCGCGGCAGGCGGGCGTACGGGGACAGGCGCTCAGCCCTCATGGGCCTTTCTCATGGTCATCCGGGGATCCTCGGGCACCGACGGCCCGCCGCGCAACGGGATTTCGGCCGTGTCGGCCGATGATCAGGGAGCGCTCTCAAGGGCCTTGTCCCCGGGGCTATCCTGATCGCACCCGCCCCGGAGGAGAGACCACCAGTGACCGAGACAGCGTCGCGCCCCACGCTGGAGGCCGTGGCCGCGCGCGCCGGGGTGTCCAGGGCGACGGTGTCCCGGGTGGTCAACGGCGGCGAGGGCGTCCGGGAAGTGCTGGTCGAGCGGGTGCGCAGGGCGGTCGAGGAGCTCGGGTACGTGCCGAACCAGGCGGCCCGCAGCCTCGTCACCCGGCGGCACGACGCCGTGGCCGTGGTGATCGCCGAACCGGAGACCAGGGTCTTCGCCGACCCGTTCTTCGCCCTCCAGCTCCGGGGCATCAGCAAGGAGTTGACCGCGCACGACTCCCAGCTCGTGCTGCTGCTCACCGAGGGCCCGGAGGACTACGCGCGCGTGGGCCGCTACCTTGCCGGCGGGCACGTCGACGGGGCACTGGTCTTCTCGCTGCACCTGGACGACCCGCTGCCGGGCCTGATCCGGGGCGCCGGCGTCCCGACCGTGTTCGGCGGCCGGCCCGGCTGGGCGGACGGTACGCGCGGCGACACGCCCACCGTGTACGTCGACAGCGACAACCGGGGCGGCGCGCGGGACGCGGTACGGCATCTCGTCGGCCTCGGCCGCACCCGGATCGCCCACATCACCGGGCCGCTCGACCAGACCTCCGCGGTGGACCGGCTCGACGGGTTCCGGGACGTCATGGTGGACGCCGACCCCCGGCTGATCGAGGAGGGCGACTTCACCCCGGCGGGCGGGGAGCGCGCGATGCGGGCACTCCTCGACCGATGCCCGGAGGTGGACGCGGTGTTCGCCGCCAACGACGTGTCCGCGGCCGGGGCGCTGCGCGTGCTGCGGGAACGGGGGCGCCGGGTCCCCGAGGACGTCGCCGTGGTCGGCTTCGACGACATGCTCCCGGTCGCCGAGCACTCCGAACCGCCGCTGACGACGGTCCGTCAGGACATAGAGGAGATGGGCCGGTTGATGGCCCGGCTGCTGCTCCGGGGGCTGGAGCGGCCGGCCGCCGACCGGCAGGGGGGCCGGACGCCGGTCGGCGCGCCGACCAGTGTGGTCCTGCCGACCACACTGGTGCGACGCGCCTCCGCGTAGGAGCCCCGGCTCAGCAGACGACCCGGTCGAAGTAGAAGTGGTCGGCGCTGGAGATCTTCCGCCAGATGGCGTCCTTGCCCCGGCGGTCCTCCGAGTTCGCTTCCCTCGACTGGCCCCACCAGTGCCAGTAGGTCTTGCAGTCCTTCGGGAACCGCACGGCATCGGTGTCGTAGAAGAGCGAGTAGTTGTCCTCCCGCTGCCCGGGTGACAGCCAGACCCGCGCGTTGCGCAGGTTGCCCACCCGCACCGGGTTGCCGTGGCACGGCAGGTTGTCGCCGTTCTCCCAGGTGCCGTAGGAGTCGGCCCAGCAGTTGGAGATGGACACGTAGGCGTTGGTGTTGTTGTCGACCTCACCGCCGCATCCCGGGGTCGGACAGGTGTCCGCCGCCGCCGGACCGGTCAGCGTGGTCAGATTCATCGTCGCTGCGACCACGGTGACCAGCACCGCGGACACGAAGCCTTTCCTCAACGGATTTCCCTCCCTGGATCTCCCGGCGTCCCGCGGCACGTTCCGCGGAGTCCCCGCTCGGGACGGACGGGTGCGGGTGTCGCCGGCGCGGCAGCGTTGCCGTGGTGCGTGTCCCCCCGTCGCCGGTTCGCCCGGCGAGGAAGATCTTCGGTGGCCGGAAACCGAAGGACAAGAGCGGCACGGCAAGTTGGCACGCCTGGAACGCGGTCCACGCCCTGGACTGGGAGAACGCGCAGCGCTGGAACGCCACCGCCGCCGGTGAGGGGCCCTGGCGCACGGTCCGCCCAGGCAGAGGGAGGGGTTCTGCGGCGGCGAACCGGCGTTCGACAGTGGCGCATACTGTGCGCACGGCTGCTGGGGGGCAGCCCCGTACCGGACCGATGCTGTGGCAGAGAACCAGGGGAAGCGCATGGCCCAGGCGTCGCATCGCAAGCAGCTCGGGGCCCTCCTCGAAGACCTCAAGCAGCGCAGCGGGCACAGCTATCAGTGGATCGGCCAGAGCGTCCGCGCCAGCAAGTCGACCGTGTACCGGTACTGCACCGGGCAGATCGTGCCGCCGGACTTCGCCACGGTCGAGCGCATCGCGAAGGCGTGCAACGCCGGGCGGGCCGAGATGACGGCACTGCACCAGCTGTGGATGGCCGCGTCCGCCGGCCCGGACGAGGCGCCGTCCGATGCCGGCGACGAGGCGTCGTCCGACGCTCGGGACGAGGTGCCGTCCGACGGCCAGGACGAAGTGCCGTCCGCCGCCGCGGAGGAGACACGGGACGGCCTCCCGGACGAGGCTCGCGACGACGTTCCGGACGCGGCTTCCGACGGCCGTCCGGACGACGTCGGGGACGACCTCCCCGAGCGCCCCGAGCGCCCCGGCGGCCCCGTTCCCACCGGATCGGGTGTCCTCACCGGACCGGGTGTCCCCGCCGGATCGGGTGTCCCCACCGGACCGGGTGTCCCCGTCGGCACCAACTCCCCGACCGCCGGGCCCACCCGCCGCGTGCCACGGCAGCGAAGACGCTCGCTGCTTCTGATGCTCTCCGCGCTGATGACCCTGGTGGTGGCGGTGACCGCAACGGGCAGCAGCCCGGCCGACCGTGACGCCTCGTCAGGGTCGGCCGAGCAGTGGATACCCGGCCCCGCCTGGGTGAGCGCCCCGGCCCCCGTACCGTCCACCCTCTTCGGCGTCACCCTCAACAGCACCACGGGCACCATGCCGTCGTTCCGGACCGGCGCGGTGCGCCTGTGGGACAGCGACACGCGCTGGTCCAACATCCAACCCCGGCGGGGCGAGTTCGACTGGAGCGTCCTCGACCGGCTGGTCGACGGTGCCGAACGGGCCGGTCTGCCCGCACTGTTCGTCATGGGCGGCACCCCGAGCTGGGCCAGCCCTGACGGCCCTGTCGCCCCCTACGCCGACGGCTCCCGGGCCGCGCCCCCCGACCGTCTCGCCGACTGGGACACGTTCGTGCGCGCCCTGGTCGAGCGCTACGAGGGCCGCATCGAGGCGTACGAGCTGTGGGTGCTGGCGAACGACCCGCGGTTCTACGACGGCAGCGTGCGGACGCTGGTCGAGATGGTCCGCAGAGCCGGCCGGACGATCCGGGCCGCCGACCCGGACGCCACCGTCGTGTGCCCCGGCATGGGGCGTCTGTGGGACCCGGAGGCCGTCCGCGTGCTCGAACGCTTCGCGGAACTCGGCGGATACCGCCACTGCGACGTCGCGGGCGTCAAGCTGTACCAGCGCACGGCTTCCGATCCCCCGGAGACCATGCTCGCGCTCACCCGCACCGTCGACCGGATCCTGCACCACGCCGGGGTCCATCCCCGTCTGTGGAACACCGGCACCATGTACGAGATCCCCCTCCAGAAACCTCTGGGCCGCCGCCGTGCCGCCGACTACGCGGTGCGCTTCTACCTCGTGGGACTCTACGCACGGAACGCCAACGTCGAGCGCATGTACTTCTACAACTGGGGCGGCACCAAGATCCCCATCGTGCTGCAGGCCGAGGGCGGTGCGCCGACCCAGGCGGCGCTGGCGGTCGAGCGACTGCAACGCTGGCTCGCCCACGCCCGGATCCACTCGTGCGGCCACGGTCTGGCCTCGGGCCTCGGCGACAACGTGTGGGAATGCCGGTTCACCGTGACGGGGTCCCGGCTGCGTCACGAGGCCGCCATCCGCTGGACCGACTCCGGCACCGCCGTCACGACCGCCGAACCGGGCCTGGCCGCCGTGCACCGCCTCGACGGCACGGCGACCCCCGTACGGCCCGGCGACACCATCACCCTCACCGAGCAGCCGATCCTCCTCGAAGAGCACCCGCGAAGTCTCAGACCGGTGCGCCGGGAACCGTCCCGGTCGGGCGGGCGGGCCTGACGCCGGCCCGCCCGACCGGACCGCGGGCGCGCTTCCGCGTGCCCGCCCGCCTCAGTAGCCTGCGCGCATGGACCTTCTCGCCGGTGTGCTCGTGATCGTCCTCGGCCTCCCGCTGATCGGCCTGGTGAGCCTCAAGGTCGCGAACGGCCGCCTCCAACGGACAGGCATGGCGATCTGGTTCATGGGCTCACCGGTGCTCCTCGTTCTCGGCGGATGGCTGATCCTCCGGGCCCTCTGAGCGTCGAGGCCCCGGCCGGCAGGTGCCGGCCGGGACGCTCGCCGTGAGGCGTTCAGGCGCCCACGGTCACCGTGAACCGGCGCGGGTTGCCGTCGTGGGCCGCGCCCGACACGTCCGGCTGGCCGTCGGGGCGTACGTCGTCGTAGGGAAAGGCGTATCCGATGGGCGAGTTGGCGTGCACCACCCGGGACCAGTGGTTCGTCACGGTCCCCCGGTAGTAGTCGGCCGTCGTCGTCCCGTTCGGCTGGGTGGGGTGGGTGAGCATGATCGAGCGGTTGAAACCGGCGGCGAGCCTGGCGAGCAGCGCCTTCTTGGTGTCGGGATCACCGGGGTTGTTGGCGAACGGGCCGTGGTTGCAGGTGAAGATGTCCTTCGAGGCGGGCCGGGCGAAGGAGTGCCCGCCGGCGAAGGTGAGCGTGTCGCCGACGACGCGGCCGGCGAGGACGCCCCGCCCGCCCTGGAGGTCGATCCGCAGGTCCGTGCTCCGGTACTTCTCCCACACCTGGTTGACGTAGGCGTCCCAGTAGGTGCGGAACGGCATCCGGTCCGGCTGCCCGAAGTACGGCGCCATCAGGTTCTGCGGGGAGATGACCCGCAGCACCCTGCCGTCGCCGCCGCGGATGACGAGCCGGTCCCACGGCTGCCCGTCCCGCGCCGACTGCGCCACCAGATCCGCCGCGATCCGGCCCACCGCCCCGTCGGGCAGCGGCGCGACCGTGTGCGTGCCGTCGCCCTCCAGGGTCAGCCCGATCGGCAGGGCCGTCACGAGGTCGACGTAACTGATGTTGGCGAACAGCTGCGTGGAGTTGAAGGTGAACTCGCAGAACGACCAGGTCTTGCCGTAGTTGGGGTCGGCGGGTGTCGCGAAGGCCGGCTCGACCAGTGCCGGGCCCGGGTTGAGGAAGAACTGCAGGGTGCTGTCGCGCACGAAGTAGATCCGGGCGCCGAACATCTGAGGGAGCGTCAGCACGGTGGGCGCCGAACCCGCCGCGCCGAGCGGGATCGCGCAGTCGACCGGCAGGGGCGTCTGCGGCGCCGCGGGCGAGGACGGCCGGTAGACGTTTCCGTCGGCCCGCAGCAGCACCCAGGCGCCCGTCGCCTGTTCGTGCCCGGTGACGTACGCCCGGACCGTGCCCGGCAACGAGGCGTTGCGCAGCGCGAGTTGGCAGGTCGCGGGGGCGGCCTGGGCGGGTGCGCCGAAAGCGCCCCCGAGGGCGGTCGCGCCGACGGCGGCAGCGGTTCCGGACAGGAAGATACGGCGGGAGATCACGATGGCCTCCTGGCACGTGGGGGAGTGGAGGCACAGCGGACGGGGCCCCTGCTGTGGTGCCCCCACTGTTCCCAGGGGACGTTGAGCCGTCAAGAGTTATGACTGAGAGCGCTCTCAAGACTTTTGTGTCTTCATGAGATGACGACAGGCCGGACGATGTCCGGACCCCGTCCCGGTCGACCGGAACTCAGTAACGCCTGGACACTGTTCAGGAGCGGTGCGAGGGCTCGTTTCCTGTCCCCGCCGAGTCCGGCACCGTCCACGGACGACCGCCCGCCCCTTGCCCCGACGCCCGCGTCCCGGGAGGAGGCCCGCGCTCCGCACGGACGTCGCCCGGCGCGCCGTCGTGCGCCGCCGCACCGACTCCGGGGAACATGCGGGGCGCGAGGCCCGGGGGACCGGTCTCCTGCGCCGTCCGTCACCGCGGGCGACGGACGGCTGCGGCCCTGGTGTTGATGGCGCGTTGATCGAACGTTTTTCGGCGCGCGGCACGATGCCGGACATGCACAACGACACGATCACCCCGATCGACAGCGCCTGGCAGGAGCGGGCGCTGTGTGCGCAGACGGGGGCCGACTTCTTCTTTCCCGAGCCCGGCAGTTCGGTGCGCGAGGCCAAGCGCATCTGCGGGATGTGCGAGATGCGCACCGAGTGTCTCGCGTACGCCCTGTCCCACGACGAGCGGTTCGGCGTCTGGGGCGGACTCTCCGAGAAGGAGAGGCTACGGCTGCGCCGCGCCGAGAGCGGCTGACCCGACGGCACCACGTCCCACGCGCCCCGGCACACCGCCGTCCCACAGCCGTCCTGCCGCTCTCCCCGTGAACTGCCTCCCGCCGTAAGCCCGTCGGTGACAAACCGGTGGGCCCTGACCAGGACGGTCGCATAGGATCCGGGCACGCTTGCGACGGCCGTGCGGCCGGACGGTTCAGCGGAACGGGGCACAGGGCGCGGGACACGCGGGGCGGGGGCACGCATGGGCGAGAGCGGCGGTATCACCGAGGAGGAGCTGGCGGCCTTCCACCGTACGGTCGGCCGGCTGCGGGCGCTGCCCGTGGACGACCCCGTGCGGCTGCGGACCGAGCGGGTCGCCGCCTCCTTCGTACGCAACGGCTGGAAGCGCCGGCGCCAGGCGCTCGACGCCGCGCGGTCCGCCGCGGACGCCGCCGTGACGGCCGCGACCGCCACCGGCGCCCCGGAGCGGCGCGAGGACGCCCCGCTGTCACCACGAACGGCGGGCGGCGGGGGAGTGCTCCACAGGTCGCAGCACTGCTATGTCTGCAAGGCGTCCTATCGACACGTCGACTCCTTCTACCACCGGCTGTGCCCGGTGTGCGCCGCCGACAACACCGCGCGGCGCGCGCTGAGCACCGACCTGAGGGGCCGCCGTGTGCTGCTCACCGGCGGCCGGGTGAAGATCGGCTTCCAGCTGGCGCTGATGATGCTGCGTGACGGCGCCGACCTGCTCGTCACCAGCCGCTTCCCGCACGACACGGTACGCCGCTTCCGGGCCGAGCCCGGATCCGAGCAGTGGCTCGACCGGCTGACCGTCGTCGCCGTCGACCTGCGCGACCCGCGTCAGGTGCTGGGCCTGTGCGAGCAGTTGCGGCAGGAGGGCGAGCCGCTCGACATCCTGGTGAACAACGCGGCCCAGACGGTACGCCGGCCACCGCAGTCGTACGCGCTGCTGGCCGGCGCGGAGCTGGACGCACTGCCCGAAGGTGCGCGGCAGGCACCCGGGTTCACACCGATGCGGATGCTGGAGAACGGCGCCGCCGCCCTGCCCGTCGCGCTGCGCGAGGCCGACGAGGCCGGGCTGCTGCCCGACCCCTCCCCGGAGAACTCCTGGTCCGCGCGGCTCGGTTCGCTCGACCCGGCGGAGGTCCTGGAGACGCAGCTGGTCAACTCCCTCGCCCCCGCGCTCCTGTGCGACCGGCTGCTGCCGCTGCTGCTCTCCTCGCCGCGCCCCCGCCGGTACGTGGTCAACGTGACCGCCGTCGAGGGTCGTTTCGCCGTACGCAACAAGACGGCCGGGCATCCCCACACCAACATGGCCAAGGCCGCGCTCAACATGCTCACCCGCACCAGCGCGGCCGAACTCGCCGACCAGGGCGTGCACATGTGCGCCGTCGACACCGGCTGGATCACCGACGAGAACCCGGCCCCGAAGAAACAGCGCATCGCGCGGGCCGGTTTCCGCACCCCGCTCGACATCGTCGACGGCGCGGCCCGCGTCTACGACCCGATCGTGCGCGGCGAGGCGGGCGACCCGGTGTCGGGTGTCTTCCTCAAGGACTACCGGGAGGCGGAGTGGTGAGCCGGCCGGGTCCGTGCCACGCCATCACCGGCCGGGGCAACGGGACGACGACGGCAGGCAGGTGACGGCAGGCAGGTGAATGCAGGCAGGTGAATGCAGGCCCTAGGATGGCCCGCAAGGCGGGGCGTAGCGCAGAGGCAGGCGCGCCGGTCTCCAAAACCGGAAGACGTCGGTTCGAATCCGGCCGCCCCGCCCCTCACGTCAGTCGACGCCGGTCAGGCCCCGGCGCGCGCCGCCATCCGGGCCTTGCGGGCGGCGAGCTTCTCGTCGAACTTGGCGGCCTCCGCGTCGAGTCCGCCCATGTAGAGACCGAGCTCCTCCTGGGCCTTCATGCCCTCGGGGCCGAGGCCGTCGATCTCCATGATCTTCAGGAAGCGGATGACGGGCGCGAGGACGTCGTCGTGGTGGATGCGCATGTTGTAGATCTCGCCGATGGCCATCTGCGCGGCGGCGCGCTCGAAGCCGGGCATGCCGTGGCCGGGCATGCGGAAGTTGACGACGACGTCGCGGACGGCCTGCATGGTCAGGTCGGGGGCGAACTCGAACGCGGCCTTGAGCAGGTTCCGGTAGAAGATCATGTGCAGGTTCTCGTCGGTCGCGATGCGGGCGAGCATGCGGTCGCACACGGGGTCACCGGAGTGGTGGCCGGTGTTGCGGTGCGAGACGCGGGTGGCGAGTTCCTGGAAGGCGACGTACGCGACCGTGTGGAGCATCGAGTGCCGGTTGTCCGACTCGAAGCCCTCACCCATGTGGGACATACGGAACTGTTCGAGCTTGTCCGGGTCGACCGCGCGCGAGGCGAGCAGGTAGTCGCGCATCACGATGCCGTGCCGGCCCTCCTCCGCGGTCCAGCGGTGCACCCAGGTGCCCCAGGCGCCGTCACGGCCGAAGAGGGTGGCGATCTCGTGGTGGTAGCTCGGCAGGTTGTCCTCGGTGAGCAGGTTCACCACCAGGGCGATCCGGCCGACCTCGGTGACCTTCGACTGCCCCTTCTCCCACGCCTCGCCGTCCTCGAAGAAGCCGGGGAAGTTGCGGCCGTCGCTCCACGGCACGTACTCGTGCGGCATCCAGTCCTTGGTGACCTTGAGATGCCGGTTGAGCTCCTTCTCGACGACTTCCTCCAGCGCGTACAGCAGGCGTGCGTCGGTCCATTCGCTGGACGGGCTGCCGAGATGGGGAGAAGTGATCGACACAGGTGCTCCAGGGGGACGAACTGGGGTTTGTCTTCCGGCCGGCCACGGGCGGGTGACCTGAACCTACGGCATCGTAGGCTACGAATCCGTAGGTTACGATGCCGTAGGTTAAGGGTGCTGTAAAGAGTGCTGATCAGCGGGGTTCCGCAGGGCTTCGGCGGGTGTGCCGAAGGCCCCGTGGAGCCGCAGGTCCCGGGGCCGGAAGCGGTGCGGGGATCACCCGCTCAGACGTACAGATCCCGCAGCCGCACCGAGAGGCATGTCACACAGCCCTCCAGCTTCTCGAACTCGCCGATGTCGACCACGACCGGCTCGTACCCGAGGTCGGAGTACATCTCGGCCGTCTTCGGCGCGCTGGCCGCCATCAGCAGCTTGTCGCCGCCGAGGAGCACCACGTGCGCGCCCGCCTCCTCGGGCACCGGCAGGAAGCGCCCGAACAGCGAGGGCGTGTCCATCTTCGGGATGTGCCCGACGACCGTGCCGTCGGGCAGCGCGGTGACCGCCGACTTCAGATGCAGCACCTTGCTCACCGGCACCGAGACGACCCGCGCCCCCAGCGGCTCGAACGCGGCCCGCAGCTGCTGTACCCCGGCCGCGTTGGTGCGCCCGCCCCGGCCGACGAACACGGTGTCGCCGACCTTGAGGACGTCGCCGCCCTCCAGCGTGCCGGGCTCCCAGACCCAGTTCACCGAGCAGCCGAGCGCGGCCACGGCCTCCTCGATCCCCTCGGTCTCCTCCCGCCGGGACTCGGCTCCGGGGCGCGCGATCAGGGCCACGTTCTTGTACATCACCACGGTGTCCTCGACGAACACCGAGTCCGGGCAGTCGTCGGCCGGCTCCACCTCGATCGTCTCCCAGCCGTGCTCGCGCAGGGCCTTCCCGTACGCCTCCCACTGCTCGACCGCGAGGTCGACGTCCACCTCCGTGCGTTCGACGTGGGTGACGAGGCCCTCGGCCAGGCGGGGGCTCGGACGGCGGACAAGGGCTTTCCTGCTGGGCACGTGGGTGACTCCGAATCGAACGACGGTTTTCCGGCGCCCGTGAAGCGGCGCCGGTCCGCCATCATGCAGCCCCGGCCCAGGCGGACAAAACCCCCGGAGCCAGGCTGTGGCCCTCCTGAGATACTCGGCGGTAGCCGGCCTCGGCCCCGGCGCCCCCGCCGGCCGGCCCGGTCAGCCGGCCGCCTCGATCTCCTCGGGCGTCGTCATCCGCAGCTCTCCCTCCTCCATCAGCAGCCACCGGGTGATCCCGATGGACTCCAGGAACGGCAGGTCGTGGCTGGCCACGATCAGCGCCCCCTCGTACGACTCCAGCGCGGTCGTCAGCTGCCGCACGCTCGCCATGTCGAGGTTGTTCGTCGGCTCGTCCAGCATCAGCAGCTGCGGGGCGGGCTCGGCGAGCATCAGGGCGGCGAGGGCGGCCCGGAACCGTTCCCCGCCGGAGAGGGTCGCCGTCGGCTGGTCGGCGCGGGCGCCCCGGAACAGGAAGCGGGCGAGACGGGCCCGGATCCGGTTGTTGGTGGCGTCCGGCGCGAACCGGGCCACGTTCTCCGCGACGGTCAGCCCGTCGTCGAGGACGTCGAGCCGCTGCGGCAGGAACCGCAGCGGGACGTGCGTCCTCGTCTCGCCGCCCACGGGCTCCAGCTCGCCCGCGATCGTCCGCAGCAGCGTGGTCTTGCCCGAGCCGTTGCGGCCGATCAGCGCGACCCGCTCCGGCCCGCGCAGATCGAGTCCGCCCCTGACCCGGGCGCCGTACCGCAGCTCCAGGTCCAGCAGGGTGAGGACGGTACGGCCCGGAGGGACGGCCGTGTACGGCAGCTCGACGCGGATCTCGTCCTCGTCCCGTACGGCCTCCACCGCCTCGTCCAGGCGTTCCTTCGCCCCGGCGAGCCGCTCCTCGTGCAGGATGCGGTGCTTGCCCGCGGACTCCTGGGCCGCCCGCTTGCGTGCCCCCGCCACGATCTTCGGTACCCGCTTCTGGTCCTGCATCTTCTGCCCGAACCGCTTGCGCCGGGCCAACTTGACCTGTGCGTCGACGAGTTCGCGCTTCTGCTTCTTCAGATCGGACTCGGCGACCCGCACCATCCGCTCGGCCGCCTCCTGTTCGGCGGCGAGCGCCTCCTCGTACGCGGAGAAGTTGCCGCCGTACCAGGTCACCTCGCCGTCGTGCAGATCGGCGATCTGGTCGACCAGGTCCAGGAGTTCACGGTCGTGACTGACCACGACCATCATCCCGGACCAGGACGCGACGGCCTCGTACAGCCGGCGTCGCGCGTACAGGTCGAGATTGTTGGTCGGCTCGTCCAGCAGGAGGACGTCCGGCCGGCGCAGCAGCAGTGCGGCCAGGCGCAGCAGCACCGACTCGCCGCCCGAGACCTCGCCGATCGTGCGGTCCAGGTCGACGTGGCCCAGGCCGAGTTGGCCGAGGGTCGCCAGGGCGCGTTCCTCCACGTCCCAGTCGTCGCCGACCGCCGCGAAGTGCTCCTCGGCCACGTCACCCGACTCGATGGCGTGCAGCGCGGCCCGGGCGGCGGTGATACCGAGCGCCTCGTCGACCCTCAGGCCGGTGTCGAGCGTGACGTTCTGCGGGAGGTAGCCGATCTCGCCGGCCACGCGGACGGTGCCGTCGGTCGGCACGAGTTCTCCGGCGATCAGCTTCAACAGGGTTGATTTCCCTGAGCCGTTGACGCCGACGAGCCCGGTCCTGCCGGGTCCGAACGCGATCTGCAGATCGTCCAGGACGGGGGTGCCGTCGGGCCAGGCGAACGACAGGGACGTGCAGGTGAGAGAGAGGGGAGTAGACATGAGCGACCTCGCGGGTGAGGGAAGCGGCCAGGGGGGCGACGCGTTCGAAACACCGCGGGGCGACACGACGAGAGGCGGGAGGAAAGCCCGCTGTCGAAAGGACGGCTCGTACGCCGAGGTCGCACGCAACGCACACAGGAGGCCGGGATACGGCAGGGTGTGTGACGCGGTGTCTCAGGACCTCAGACGAGCAACGTCCTTCTCCAATCGGCGGCAACAGGACCGTGAACCAACGTACGGAGCGGGCCGGAAGGCTGTCAACGCATTAACGCGCTGCCCCGTCCGGGACGGCGCGCGTGCCGGGGGACGGGCCCTCAGCAGGCGTCGCGCATCAGCTGGGCCAGGTCGTGGTCGAGGTCGACGTGGTGGTGCTCCAGGCCCAGCGGCACCAGGTCGATCGTCCCGTCCAGGAAACGCCGTACCTCCCCGGCGTGGACGTGCACCACGGCGGTCCCCTCGGGCGCGTGGAACTCCAGGACCAGCCGCTCGTAGCCGTACGGGCGCACGCGTACGTCTCCGTGGCCGACGGACTCCTCCATGCCGGTCACCAGCAGTTCCCGGGCGAAGGTCCAGCAGACCTCGACGCCCTCCAGGGTGGCCGGGGCCGGGAAGGTCATACGGACGGCGAAGGGGTCGCTGCGGTCGTAGTGGAGCGTGGCGGGAATGCTCGGCATCCGCGGCGCGGCGGCGACGAGACGGGCCTCTACGGGCTGCTCGATGACGGTGGACAACGCCTTGCTCCCTCGTGACGTGTGGACGGGCTCCGGAGTGACGGGTGGACGGGCTCGGACGACTGGGGCCGGGCACTGCAGAAGACGCCGGATCGGGCCGATCCGTGCACAGGAGGGCCGAGTGACCTCTGTCACCGAGCCCAATCACCGACGTGATCGATTTCTCGTCCCGTGTTCCCGGCGTATGGGAGAGGACACCGGGCGCCGCCCGCCGGTTCCCGGCCGAGGCCATCTGGACGGCATCCGGCCGGTGCACTAGCTTCGCCCGCCATGAGGGGCTTGGGGCAGTCGAGACGGATGAGTTGGACGAGTCGGACGATGGCGACGGGCCTGGCCGCGGCGGCACTCGCCGCCGCCCTGGCGGTGCCCGCCCAGGCGCACGGTGAGGGCCGGCCACCGCACTGGGAGGAGAAGCGGACCGGCACCGACGCGCGCTTTCGCGGTCTGGCCGCCGTCAGCCGGAACACGGCGTGGCTGGCGGGTTCCGCGGGGACGGTGCTGCGGACCGGCGACGGGGGCAGGACCTGGCGCGACGTCTCACCGCCCGGTGCGGGGGAGCTGCAGTTCCGGGACATCGAGGCGTTCGACGCGCGCAGGGCGGTCGTGCTGGCCATCGGGGAGGGCGAGGCCTCCCGCGTCTACCGCACGGACGACGGCGGCGCGACCTGGACCGAGTCGTTCCGCAACACCGATCCGCGCGCCTTCTACGACTGCCTCACCTTCTTCGACCCCCATCACGGACTCGCCATGAGCGATCCGGTCGACGGGAAGTTCCGCATCCTGTCCACGAAGGACGGGGGCCGCTCCTGGTCGGTCCTGCCGAACGAGGGCATGCCCCCGGCCCTGGAGGGCGAGGCGGGCTTCGCCGCGAGCGGGCAGTGCCTGGTCTCCTCCGGCCCGCGTGACGTCTGGATGGCGACCGGCGAGGCCGCACGCGCGCGGGTGCTGCACTCCGCGGACCGCGGACTGACCTGGACGGCGGCCGACACCGGCGTCCCGGCGGGCGACCCGGCCCGGGGCGTCTTCGCCCTCGCCTTCCGCGACCGGGCGCACGGCATCGCCGTCGGAGGCGACTACCGCGCCGACCAGCCGTCCCCGCGGGCCGCCGCCACCACCGGGGACGCCGGGCGCACCTGGAAGCCCGCCGCGCAGCCGCCGCCCGCCTACCGCTCGGGGGTCGCCTGGCTCCCGCACAGCCGTACGACCGCCCTCGCCGTCGGCCCCACCGGCACCGACGTCACCACCGACGGCGGGCGCACCTGGCGCACGGTCGACACCGGCTCGTACGACACCGTCGACTGCGCACCGGACCGCGGCTGCTGGGCTGCGGGGGAGAAGGGGCGCGTGGCCCGGCTGGAGAACTGATCGCCACGGGGCCGGTCCGGCGCCGCGGGGCCCCCTGGCCGCCGGCCCCGCGCGCCCTCGGCGACAGCGGGCCCCGAACCGCCCCGCCGTGCCCGGGGTGCGTACGCTCGTCGGCACCATGACGACCGTACGCATCCCGGCGGGCTGGCCCGCCACCGCAGAGCAGGCCCTGGCCGTGCAGGACGAGTTGCGGGGCCGGGTGGTCCTCGACGAGACCGGTCCGCCGCCCGGCACCGGCCATGTCACCGGCGTCGACGTGGCCTACGACGACGAGCGGGACGTGGTCGCGGCGGCGGCCGTGGTGCTCGACGCGGCGACGCTGACCGTGGTCGCCGAGGCCACGGCGACCGGACGGGTCTCCTTCCCGTACGTCCCCGGACTGCTCGCGTTCCGTGAGATCCCGACCGTGCTGGCCGCGCTCGACGCGCTGCCGTGCGATCCCGGGCTGGTCGTCTGCGACGGCTACGGCCGCGCCCACCCGCGCCGCTTCGGCCTCGCCGCCCACCTGGGCGTGCTGACCGGCCTGCCCACGATCGGCGTCGCGAAGAACCCCTTCACCTTCACCCACGAGGAGCCGGGCACCCCGCGCGGCAGCGCCGCCCCGCTCCTCGCGGGCACCGAGGAGGTGGGGCGCGCCCTGCGCACCCGCGACGGCGTCAAGCCGGTCTTCGTCTCCGTCGGCCACCGGGTGGGCCTCGACAACGCCTGCGCCCACACCCTCGCCCTCACCCCGGCCTACCGCCTCCCGGAGACCACCCGCCGTGCCGACTCCCTCTGCCGCCGGGCCCTGCGGGAGACGGCCGGCTGAGCCCCGGCACCGGGGTGCGGGCGGGCGCCGGAGCGCCCCTCGTGCGTAGGTACGGAGCTGATACCTGAGTACGAACTGAGTACATGTACGGATGCCGGCGCACCGTCATGATCGGCAGGCTGTGCCCCATGACGACGCACCGAGCACCGAAGCCCGCCCCCGCCCCCACCCAGTCCGTCGAACGGGTCGTGACGGCCGGGCTGCTGCTCGCCCTGATCGCGGGACTGGCCTGGATCGCCGGGATGGTCTACACCCTGACCGGATGGGCCCAGTAGGTCCCTCCCGGACCCGCCGGGAGGGACCGGTACCGCTACCGGGACGCCGCCACCCGGAACGTGATGCCCGCCGCGCGCAGCCGCTCGATCAGCGTGTCGCCCATCGCGACGGCTGTGGTGACCTGCCCCGCCGTGGCCGGCAGGTCGTCGAGGGCCAGGCACAGCGCGGACTCGGCGAACATCTTCGCCGTCTCGCCGTACCCGGGGTCGCCGCCCGCGACCTCCGTGAAGACCCGGCGCCCGCCGCCCTCGCCCACGAACCGCACCGAGAACCAGCTCTTCGCCCGCTTCTCCGCGCTCGGCCCCTCACCCGGCTTGAGCCGGTCGCCCAGCCAGCGCCGCACCGGCGGCACCTGCGCCGCGGCGACGACCGCGCCGACGAACGCGACCCCGCCCACCGCGTAGGGCAGCGTCTTCACGGCCGCGTAGTGCCGGTAGCGGAAGTCCGGCCCGTAGCACCGCAGGGCGCGCGCCGAGCGCTGCACCACCTGCGCGTCGATGGTCGGCAACGGCAGCGCCCACGCCCCGACCTCCTTGGCGAACCGGGGCCCGCTCACCGGCGCGTACGCCCGCCGGCCCACCGTGCGCGGCTCGTGCCGCTTGCGGTCCTGCGCGGCCGCCATCGTCTGCCGGGCGCGCGAGAACCCGGTGAGGGCCGAGTGGAACGTGCCGCCCGAGAACATCCCCTCGGCGCGCACGAAGCCGTCCACGGTGATCGGCACGTCCTCGGGGAGCTGCCGCACGGTGAAGTACGCGCCCAGGTCGTGCGGTATCGAGTCGAAACCGGCCGCGTGCACGATCCGGGCGCCGGTCTCCCGCGCGCGGGCGTCGTGCCGGACGAAGGTCAGGTCGACGAACTCGGGTTCACCGGCGAGGTCCAGGTAGTCGGTGCCCTCGTCGGCGCAGGCGGCCACCAGCTCCTCGCCGTGCGTGATGTACGGGCCAACGGTCGTGGCCACCACGCGGGTCTGCCGGGCGAGTTCGCGCACGGCACGCGGGTCCGACCCGTCCGCCAGGAGCACGCCGATCCCCGCGCCACCGGGCAGCCGCTCGCGCAGCGCCGCGAGCTTGTCCGCGTCGCGCCCGGCGATCGCCCAGCGCAGCCCCTCGGGCGCGTGCGCGGCGAGATACTCCGCGGTGAGTTCCCCGACGAACCCCGTCGCCCCGTAGAGCACGACGTCGTACGCCCGATCCGCCCTGTTCTGCCCGCTCATCGCACCCCTCAGCACTCGCCCACGCGCCGTTGTCGGTCGCTGAGGCTAGCGTGAGGGACGAGCAGCCGAGCGCGCGGGACCCGGAGGTGGCCGTGACCCTACCCAGGAACGCCCTGAAAAGCGGCAGAAGGTACGCGAGTTCGCCCCCGGCCGGGTGCGCGTGCCGCTGGAGGAGAAGGGCCCCACGGTCGCGGAGCGCGCGTGCTGACACCCCGCGGGACTCCGGGCACCATGACTAAGCGTTTGCTCATTCGGGGCTTGTGCCGAGCGGACCCCGTTCCTAACATCACTGGTGTTACATCATGTGTGTCACAGAGCATGGGGGCTCGATGACGGTGGCGAAGGCGCCCGGGCACGGCCCGCTCGCCGGTGTGCGCGTGGTGGAACTCGCGGGCATCGGACCGGGACCGTTCGCCGCCATGCTCCTCGCCGACCTCGGCGCCGACGTCGTCCGTGTCGACCGGCCGGGCGGCACGGGCCTCGCCGTGAACCCCCTCTACGACGTGACCAACCGCAACAAACGGTCGGTGGTCGTCGACCTGAAGTCCCCGACGGGCCCGGACCTCGTCCTCGATCTGGCCGAGCGTGCCGACATCCTGATCGAGGGCTACCGCCCGGGCGTCGCCGAGCGCCTCGGCGTCGGCCCCGCGACCTGCCACGCCCGCAACCCGGCGCTCGTCTACGGCCGGATGACCGGCTGGGGCCAGCAGGGCCCGCTCGCGCACCGCGCCGGACACGACATCGCCTACATCGCCCTGACCGGCGCCCTCGGCATGATCGGCGCCCCGGACGCCCCGCCGCCCGCCCCCGCCAACCTCCTCGGCGACTACGCGGGCGGCTCCCTGTACCTCGTCGTCGGCGTCCTCGCCGCCCTCCACCACGCCCGCGCGACCGGCACCGGCCAGGTCGTGGACGCGGCCATCGTCGACGGCACCGCACACCTCTCCGCGATGCTCCACGGCATGCTGGCCGCCGGCCGCTGGCAGGACCGCCGCGCCGCCAACCTCCTCGACGGCGGCTGCCCCTTCTACGGCACCTACGAGACCGCCGACGGCCGGTACATGGCGGTCGGCGCCCTGGAGCAGCAGTTCTACGACGAGTTCGTGGAGCTCCTCGGCATCGCGGACCGGGCCCCGGCCCGCAAGGACGTGGCCGCCTGGGACGAGCTGCGCGCGACGGTCGCCGCCCGCTTCGCCACCCGTGCGAGGGACGAGTGGACGGCCGTCTTCGAGGGCTCCGACGCCTGTGTGGCCCCCGTCCTCTCCCTCGGCGAGGCCCCGCACCACCCGCATCTCGCGGCCCGGGGCACCTTCACCGACTTCGGCGGCATCACCCAGCCCGCCCCCGCGCCCCGCTTCTCCGCCACACCCACCTCGGTGCGCGGCGGACCCGCCCAGCCGGGCGCCGACACGGCGGACGTGGCCCACGACTGGGGCATACCGGGCCTGACGCACGACGCCCGCGCCGAGCACGGCCCGTCGCCGGACGTCTCCGCCACCGACGCCACCGACGCCACCGACGAGGGCGCGCCGGACGCGTCCGTGAAGGACACCGCCTGACCCCGGCCCCCGGGCCGCACCCTCCCGCACTGGAAAGGCCAGACTCGTGAGCACCGAAGCGTACGTGTACGACGCGATCCGCACCCCGCGCGGCCGCGGCAAGGCCAACGGCTCCCTGCACGGCACCAAGCCCATCGACCTCGTCGTCGGCCTGATCCACGAGGTCCGGCGCCGTTTTCCCGGCCTCGACCCGGCCGCGGTGGACGACATCGTGCTCGGCGTCGTGGGCCCGGTGGGCGACCAGGGCTCCGACATCGCCCGGACCGCCGCGATCGCCGCCGGACTGCCGGACACGGTCGCCGGCGTCCAGGAGAACCGCTTCTGCGCCTCGGGTCTGGAGGCCGTCAACCTGGCCGCCGCCAAGGTCCGTTCGGGCTGGGAGGACCTGGTGCTCGCCGGCGGTGTCGAGTCGATGTCCCGGGTGCCGATGGCCTCCGACGGCGGAGCCTGGTTCAACGACCCGATGACCAACCTGGCCGTCAACTTCGTGCCGCAGGGCATCGGCGCCGACCTCATCGCCACCATCGAGGGCTTCTCCCGGCGCGATGTCGACGAGTACGCGGCCCTGTCCCAGGAGCGGGCGGCCGCCGCCTGGAAGGACGGCCGCTTCGACCGCTCCGTCGTCCCCGTCACCGACCGCTCCGGGCTCGTGGTCCTCGACCACGACGAGTACATGCGGCCCGGCACGACCGCCGACTCGCTCGCCAAGCTCAAGCCCTCGTTCGCGGACATCGGCGACCTGGGCGGCTTCGACGCGGTGGCGCTGCAGGAGTACCACTGGGTGGAGGAGATCGACCACGTCCACCACGCGGGCAACTCCTCCGGCATCGTGGACGGCGCCTCGCTCGTCGCCATCGGCAGCGCGGAGATCGGCGAGAGGTACGGGCTGCGCCCGCGCGCCCGGATCGTCTCCGCCGCCGTCTCCGGCTCCGAGCCCACCATCATGCTCACCGGCCCCGCCCCCGCGACCCGCAAGGCCCTCGCCAAGGCCGGGCTGACCATCGACGACATCGACCTCGTCGAGATCAACGAGGCGTTCGCGGCCGTCGTCCTGCGCTTCGTGCGGGACATGGGCCTCTCGCTCGACAAGGTCAACGTCAACGGCGGCTCGATCGCGCTCGGCCACCCGCTCGGCGCGACCGGCGCGATGATCCTCGGCACCCTCGTCGACGAACTGGAGCGGCAGGACAAGCGGTACGGGCTGGCCACGCTCTGCGTGGGCGGCGGCATGGGCATCGCGACGATCGTGGAACGCGTCTGAAACCCCGGCGGAACCAAGAGACTTCTACGGAGACCCCCGCTATGACCGAGAGCACCACCATCCGCTGGGAACAGGACCGCACCGGCCTGGTCACCCTCGTCATCGACGACCCGAACCAGTCCGCGAACACCATGAACCAGGCGTTCCGCGACTCCCTCGCCGTCGTCACCGACCGCCTGGAGGCGGAGAAGGACACCGTTCGCGGCGTCATCATCACCTCCGCCAAGAAGACCTTCTTCGCCGGCGGCGACCTCCGCGACCTCATCAAGGTCACCCCCGAGACCGCGCAGGCACTGTTCGACGGCGGCCTGGAGATCAAGCGCAACCTGCGCCGCATCGAGACCCTCGGCAAGCCCGTCGTCGCGGCGATCAACGGCGCGGCCCTGGGCGGCGGCTACGAACTGGCCCTCGCCTGCCACCACCGCATCGCCCTCGACGCCCCCGGCTCGAAGATCGGCTGCCCCGAGGTCACCCTCGGCCTGCTGCCCGGCGGCGGTGGTGTCGTGCGCACCGTCCGTCTGCTGGGCATCGCCGACGCCCTGCTGAAGGTGCTGCTGCAGGGCACCCAGTACAGCCCGCGAGCCGCCCTGGAGAACGGCCTGATCCACGAAGTGGCCACCACCCGGGACGAGTTGCTGGACAAGGCCCGCGCCTTCATCGACGCCAACCCCGCGTCGCAGCAGCCCTGGGACCGGCCCGGCCACCGCATCCCCGGCGGCACCCCCTCCCACCCGAAGTTCGCGGCGAACCTGCCCGCCTTCCCCGCCACCCTGCGCAAGCAGACGGGCGGCGCCCCCTACCCGGCCCCGCGCAGCATCCTCGCCGCCGCCGTCGAGGGCGCCCAGGTCGACTTCGAGACCGCCCAGGTCATCGAAGCGCGCTACTTCGTGGAACTGGCGGCGGGCCAGACGTCCAAGAACATGATCCAGGCCTTCTTCTTCGACCTCCAGGCCGTCAACTCCGGGGCGAACCGCCCCCAGGGCATCGAGCCCCGCCAGGTCCGCAGGGTCGCCGTCCTCGGCGCCGGGATGATGGGCGCCGGCATCGCCTACTCGTGCGCCCGCGCCGGCATCGACGTCGTCCTGAAGGACGTGACGCCGGAAGCGGCCGCGAAGGGCAAGGGGTACTCGGAGAAGCTCTGCGCCCGAGCGGTCGCCAAGGGCCGCACCACGCAGGACAAGGCGAACGCCCTCCTCGCCCGCATCACCCCCACCGCCGACCCGGCCGACCTCGCGGGCTGTGACGCGGTCATCGAGGCCGTGTTCGAGAACACCGAGCTGAAGCACAAGGTCTTCCAGGAGATCGAGGGGGTCGTGGCCCCGGACGCCCTGCTCTGCTCCAACACCTCCACCCTCCCCATCACCGAGCTGGCCGAAGGCGTCGTGCGCCGGTCCGACTTCATCGGCCTGCACTTCTTCTCGCCCGTCGACAGGATGCCGCTCGTCGAGATCATCAAGGGCGAGCAGACGGGCGAGGAAGCCCTGGCCCGCGCCTTCGACCTCGTCCGCCAGATCCGCAAGACCCCGATCGTCGTCAACGACTCGCGCGGCTTCTTCACCTCCCGGGTCATCGGGCACTTCATCAACGAGGGCGTCGCGATGGTGGGGGAGGGCATCGAGCCCGCCTCCGTCGAACAGGCGGCGGCCCAGGCGGGCTACCCCGCCAAGGTCCTCTCCCTCATGGACGAGCTGACCCTCACCCTGCCCCGCAAGATCCGCGCCGAGTCCCGGCGGGCCGTGGAGGAGGCGGGCGGCACCTGGGTGGAGCATCCGGCCGACGCGGTCATCGACCGGATGGTCGACGAGTTCGCCCGCCCGGGCCGCAGTGGAGGCGCCGGGTTCTACGACTACGGCCCCGACGGCCGCCGCGGCAAGCTCTGGCCCGGGCTGCGCGAGCACTTCACCAGGCCCGAGCACCGGATCCCGTTCGAGGACATGCGGGAACGCATGCTCTTCGCGGAGGCCCTGGACACGGTCCGCCTCCTCGAAGAGGGCGTCCTGACCTCCGTCGCCGACGCCAACATCGGCTCCCTCCTCGGCATCGGCTTCCCCGGCTGGACCGGCGGTGTCCTGCAGTACATCAACGGCTACGACGGAGGGCTTCCGGGCTTCGTCACCCGCGCGCGGGAACTGGCCGACCGCTACGGCGAGCGGTTCGCCCCGCCGGCGCTGCTGGTGGAGATGGCGGAGAGGGGCGGGCGTTTCGCCGACGCCTGACGCCCCATCACAGACTCGGGGCTTTCGCCCCGGACCCCGTTCGCGCAGTTCCCCGCGCCCCTGCAAGGGGCGCGGGGAACTGCGCGAGAAGCCCCACCGGCCCCGCGGACGGGGGTCAAAGGGGCGCAGCCCCTTGAGGATGGGACGGGTAGGGGCGGCGGGGGCGAGGAAAAGGCCGGGTCAGCACCCCGTCCGGGTCGTCAGGACTCCGCCAGCCACTCCCTCAGCTCGTCTTTCAACGACCGCTGAAACATCGTCAACAATGCCTGCACGAGCAGGGGTTGCATATGCGCGGACAGTGACTTCACGGCCTGCGGATCGCGCTCCGCCACCGCGTCACGGAAGACCCGGGACAACTCGTGCGCCGCCGACCGCGAGTACTCGATCAGCACGGTCCGCGCGGCAAGGATCGACTCCTCGGACAGGGGTACGTCGAGCAGCTCGACACCAAGCCGCAGCAGCCCGGGATCCACCCGAACACCCTCACCGTCCCGCTCGACCACCCCCATCGCGAGGAGCCGCTTCACCCCCTCCGCACCCAGCCGCCGCCCGGCCCGCCGGTCCAGCTCCTCCCGCGTGACCGTCTCCACCGCGTCGGGCGCCCACGAGGCCACCACCGCACGCTGCAGCGCGAGGTCGCGCGGGGTGAGGTCCGGCGGCAGCTGTCCCAGATACCGCTCGATGGCCGCGAGGGTCATGCCCTGCCGCTGCAGTTCCTCGATCAGCGCGAGCCGCGCGAGGTGGTCCCGGCCGTAGTGACCGACCCGGCGGGGCCCGATCACCGGCGGGGGCAGCAGCCCGCGGGTGCCGTAGAAACGGACCGTGCGCACCGTGACCCCCGCTCGCGCGGCCAGCTCGTCCACGGTGAGAACGATCTCCGCGGCGCCCTCGACGGAGCCGCCGCCGGTGCTCTCTCCGGTGTCGGTGGTCATGCACAGCAGTATCGCCGTCCCACCGGCGCCGTGACACCTCGGACGGCCGATCGCAGGTCCGGCCGATTGCAGGTCGTGCCCCGCGCGGTGGCGTCAATCACGGGGACCCTCTCCGTCCGGGGGCGACGGCGTCACGCCGCCGGCCGGTGACGGCGCACGACCACGGGCACCGCTCCCGGGCCGGGGCGCGGTACCGCAGGGAGACGAGCGGGTAGGGCACCGGTATGCATCTGCTCCCCATGGACATCGGCCCGCTGAACCCGGTCGTCGCGGATCTCGTGGTCGCGGCGGGACTGTTCGCGCTCGTGTTCCTCTTCTTCGTCCGCATGGTGCCCCGCGTGCAGCGCGTCCTGGACGAACGGGAGGCCGCGACCAAGGGCACCGAGGCGGAGGCGGCAGCCCTGCGGGCGGAGATCCAGGTCAAGCGCGCGGAGGTGGCACGGACCCGGGCCGAGGCCCGGCACGAGGCCGCCCGTATCCGCCAGCGCGCCCACGAGGAGGGCGCCGCCCTGATCGCCGGGGCCCGTGCCGACGCCCACCGCGCGTGCGCCGACCTGCTCGCCGAGGGCCACGCCCGCCTCACCGAGGACCGCGCCACGGCCGAGGCCGAACTGCGGGCGCACGCACACGTACTGGCCCGCGACCTCGCCGGCAGGATCGTCGGCGAACCGGTCGGGGAGACGGCCCGCCCGCGGCCCTGAGGAGCACGGTCCCCTCGTGGTGGCCCCTTTCCGGCCAGAGCGTGGCCGAAGCCCCGCGAGCACCAAAAGTGCCTCTGTTGCACGGGAGTTGACCGCAGTACCGTCCGCGCATGCGGATACCTGTGCGACGTACACGCTTCACGACCTGGAGATCGCTCGCGACGGCGGCCACGGCCGCCGCTCTCACGGCCTCGTTCCTCACCCCGGCGGTCGCCGGCACTCCGGCCCCCCGCAGGAGCGAACCGGTCTACTCCTACGGCAACGCCATCCGCGAGGCCGTCTGGGTGGACACCGGGCTCGACGCCGACCGCGACGGGAGGAAGGACCGGGTCGCCGTCGACATCGTCCGTCCGAGAGAACCCGCCCAGCGGGGCCGCAAGATCCCCGTGATCATGGACGCCAGCCCGTACTACGCCTGCTGCGGACGCGGCAACGAGAGCCAGCTCAAGACCTACGACGCGGCCGGGAACATCGTCCAGACGCCGCTGTTCTACGACAACTACTTCGTGCCCCGCGGTTACGCGTTCGTCGCCGTCGACCTCGCCGGCACCAACCGCTCCGACGGCTGTGTGGACGTCGGCGGCCGCTCCGACATCCGGTCCGCCAAGGCGGTCGTCGACTGGCTCAACGGCCGCGGCAGGGCGTACACCACCCGCACGGGCACCAAGAAGGCCGAGGCCGGCTGGACCAACGGCCGCACCGGCATGATCGGCAAGAGCTACGACGGCACGATCGCCAACGGCGTGGCCGCCACCGGCGTCGAAGGTCTGGAGACCATCGTCCCGATCGGCGCGATCTCCTCCTGGTACGACTACTACTTCGCCAAGGGCGCCCCCCTCTACAACTCCGGCCCCGACTGGCTCGCCGACTACGTGGAGAGCCCCGAGGCCCGCGCGAAGTGCGGCGCCGTCCAGCGGAAACTCGTCGAAGGTGCCCCGCGCACCGGCGACTGGACCCCGCTGTGGACCGAGCGGAACTACGTCAAGGACGCCCGCAAGATCGACGCCAGCGTCTTCGTCGTCCACGGACAGCAGGACCTGAACGTCCGCCCCCAGCACTTCGGCCAGTGGTGGGACGCCCTCGCCGCGCAGGGCGTCGAGCGCAAGATCTGGCTCTCGCAGACCGGCCACGTCGACCCGTTCGACTTCCGCCGCGCCGAGTGGGTCGACACCCTGCACCGCTGGTTCGACCACGAACTCCTCGGCTACGACAACGGCATCGACGACGAGCCCATGGCCGACGTCGAACGCCACCCGAACCAGTGGCAGACGTCCACGGTCTGGCCGCCCCGCGCGGCGAAGGCCACGACCCTCCGCCCGGGCAAGGGCAGCGCACCGGGCGTCGGCACCCTCGGCCTGCGCAAGGGCTCCGGCACCGAGACCTTCACCGACGACCCGACGCTGAGCGAGACCGACTGGGCCGCGCACGTCGACCGCTCCACCCCCGCCAAGGCGGGCTTCGTCACCGCTCCGCTCACCAAGTCCCTGCGGCTGTCCGGCTCCGGCAAGGTCACCGTCACCGCGACGCCCAGCACCTCCGCCGCCCACCTCTCGGCGGTCCTCGTCGACCTCGGCCCGGACACCATCCGGGACTACGCCGCGGCGGGCGAAGGCATCACCACCCTCACCGAGCGCACCTGCTGGGGACCGAGCACCACCGGTGACAGCTCCTGCTTCCGGGAGACCCGGGCGAAGACCGCCGACGTCGAGTACACGATCTTCAGCCGCGGCTGGGCCGACCTCGGCCACCACGCGTCCGGCACCGGAGCCCCGCTCACGCCCGGCACCCCGTACACGATCACCCTCGATCTGCACGCGAGCGACCACGTCGTCCCGGCGGGCCACCGCCTCGCGCTGATCGTCGCGGGCACCGACAAGGACCTCATCGACCCGCCCGCCGGCACCCCGGCCCTCACCATCGACCTCCGCAAGACCTCCGCGAAGGTCCCGCTGGTCGGCGGTGCCCGAGCCTTCGAGCGGGCCACCACCGGCGCCACGGCCGCCCCCGGGGCCGCCGTCCTCGACGGCGTCCGCGACCCGGGCCGCGCCGCCCGCGTCCCGGGCGGCACGCAATGAGGGCCCGGATCGCGGCACTGATCGCCGGCGCGCTCGCCGCACCCCTGCTGTCGGCACCCGCGTACGCGGCGGACACCGTCCCGCCGCGGACGGCCTTCGAGGAGTCGGGCGGTGCCCGCTGGACCGGACTGTCCGAGGAGCAGGAGTTCCTGGCCGCCGTGGACCGGTCGAGCGACCGGGTGTCGGTCACCCGGATCGGTACGACCGGGCAGGACCGCCCGCTGCGGCTCGTCCGGGTCGGCGCCCGCGCCGCGTCGCGCACGGTCCTGCTCGTCTGCAGCCAGCACGGAGACGAGCCCGCGGGCCGCGAGGCATGCCTCAGCACCGTCCGTGACCTCGCCCACACCAGGGACGAGCGGACCCGGCGGCTGCTGCGCTCCACCACCGTCCTCGTGGTGCCCACGGCCAATCCCGACGGCCGGGCCGCCGACACCCGGGGCAACGCCGACGGCGTCGACATCAACCGCGACCACCTCGCGCTGCGCACGGCCGAGGCCCGGGCACTCGCCGCCGTCCTGCGCGACCGCACCCCCGACATCGTCTACGACCTGCACGAATACGGGGCCACACCCCCGTACTACGACAAGGACCTCTTCGACCTCTGGCCCCGCAACCTCAACACCGACGCGGCCGTGCACGCCGAGGCCCGCACCCTGTCCCTGGACCACGTCCGCCCGGCCGCCCGGGCCGCCGGTCACTCGACCGGCACCTACGGCATCTGGACCGACCCGGTCACCGGCGACCCGATCCGCCAGGTCGCCGGCGACGGCCAGGAACGCATCCTGCGGAACATGTCCGGAATCAAGCACTCGGTCGGACTGCTGATCGAGAGCCGTGTGGATCCGCCGGCGGGCGGCACCGAGGGACCCGCCGACCGCCTCCGCCGGGTGAACTCCCAGCTCGCCGCGTTGCGGGGACTCTTCGACTTCGCCGCCGAACGCGGCCGGCACGTCGACCGGGTCACCGGCGCGGCCCGGCTCGCCGGCCTCCGCGACACCGGCCCGGTCTACCTGGGCGGAGCCGACAACGACCCGGCCGAACCCGCCGAGGTCATCCAGGACCCGCCCTGCGGCTACCGCCTCACCGCACAGCAGTACGAGGACGTGGCCGACGAGCTGGCCCTGCACGGCGTCCGCGCCCGCCCGGGCGGCGACGGCGCGCTCGTGCCGCTGCGCCAGCGGCAGCGCGCGCTCGTGCCGCTGCTGCTCGACGAGCGGGCGCCGTACCACCTGACGGAGGGAGTGCCCGACACGGCCTGTTGAACAAGAAAGGGTCGAGGTCACATGTGATAGGCGTTCCTGGGCAGGAGAGGTTCAGTTCCAGCCACTCTTGAAAGGTTCCACCTGTGACGCACGACCAACACACCACCCACCACGGGGGAGGCGCGCTTCCGGGCTCGGAAGCGGGCCTCTCCGGCGGCGGGCGGCCAGGTACGGACCGCGTCGTGTTCGGCGTGACGGCGGCACTCACCCTGGCCTTCGTCCTCTGGGGCGCCATCTGGACCGACTCGCTCGAAACCGTCTCCGGCAAGATGCTGAGCGGACTGATCCACAACGGTGGCTGGGCCTTCATGCTGGCCGCCTCCTGTTTCGTGATCTTCGCCCTGTGGCTCGCGGTCAGCCGCTACGGCCGTATCCACCTGGGGGTCGAGGGCGAGAAGCCCGAGTTCCGCACGGTCTCCTGGGTGGCCATGATGTTCAGCGCCGGCATGGGCATCGGTCTGATGTTCTACGGCGTGAGCGAGCCCCTCGCCCACTACACCTCGCCCCCGCCGGGCACGAACCCCGAGGGCTCCGGCGAGCGCATGGAAACGGCGATGGCGACCACGCTCTTCCACTGGACGCTGCATCCCTGGGCGATCTACGCGGTGGTCGGCCTGGCCATCGCCTACAGCACCTTCCGCAAGCGGCGCCGCCAGACGATCAGCGCCGTCTTCACCCCGCTGATCGGCGAGAAGCACGCGAACGGCACGGCCGGCCGGGTCATCGACATCCTCGCGATCGTGGCCACCATCTTCGGTTCGGCGGCCTCCCTCGGCCTCGGCGCCCTCCAGATCGGCTCCGGTTTCAAGGAGCTGAACTGGATGGACAAGGTGGGCACCGGCCTGCTCGTCGGCATCATCGCGGTCCTCACCCTGGCGTTCGTCGCCTCCGCCGTGTCCGGTGTGGAGAAGGGCATCCAGTGGCTCTCCAACACGAACATGGTGCTGGCGCTGCTGCTGGCGGTCTTCGTCTTCGTCGCCGGCCCGACCATCCTGGTCCTCGACCTGCTGCCCACCTCGGCCTTCTCCTACCTGGGCGACCTCACCCAGATGGCGGGCCGCACCGAGGCGTCCGGCGGCCAGGGCGTGGCCGACTGGCTCGGCAGCTGGACCGTCTTCTACTGGGCGTGGTGGATCTCCTGGACGCCCTTCGTCGGCATGTTCATCGCCCGGATCAGCCGCGGCCGCACCATCCGCCAGTTCATCGGCGGCGTCATCCTCGTCCCCAGCACGGTCAGTCTCGTCTGGTTCGCCGTCTTCGGCGGTACGGCGATGAAGCTGCAGGAGCAGGGGCGGCTCGGGGACAAGGCCACTCCGGAGGGCCAGCTCTTCGCGGTCCTCCACGAGTTCCCCGCCGCCACGGTCTCCAGTCTGCTCGTCATGATCCTCGTCGGTATCTTCTTCGTCTCCGGCGCCGACGCCGCCTCGATCGTCATGGGCACGCTCTCCCAGCGCGGAGCGCTCGAACCCGGCCGCTTCGTCGTCGTCTTCTGGGGTGCCCTCACCGGGGCCGTCGCCGCGATCATGCTCCTGGTCGGCAGCGGCCAGGGCGACGCGCTCACGGGCCTGCAGAACCTGACGATCCTGGCAGCGGCCCCGTTCGTCCTCGTCATGATCGGCATGTGTGTCGCGCTCATGCGCGACCTGCGCCGGGACTCGGTGATCGTCCGCGAGGAGATGGCCTCCGAGGCGGTCGAACTCGCGGTCATCGAGGGCCACAAGCGCTACGACGGAGAGTTCGAGATCAGGGTCGGCCCGGGCCAGGGAACGGAGATCGAGGGCGACCCGATCGGCCACCGCGCCCCCTGAGAGGGACGGGGCGCGGGCGGACGCGAACGGACCGCGGCCGCCCGCGCGGCGCCCCCGCACCCCGGCCGGTCACCTGGAGGCGAGGCGTGTCACCTCGGCCGGTCATTCGGAGGCGAGGCGTGCCGCCTCCCGTGCGCACCCCCACGCCACCGTGACCCCCGCCCCGCCGTGACCGTAGTTGTGCACCAGCACCCGCCCGCCGGGCAGGACCTCGCGCTCCAGACGCACGGCCGGGCGGGTGGGCCGCAGCCCCACCCGGTGCCCGATGATCCGTGCCCCCGCGATCTCGGGCCGGATCGCCGCACACCGCCGCACGATCTCCTCCGCCGTCACCGGGTCCGGAGTCAGGGACCAGGCGTCCTCCTCCGCCGTGCCGCCGAGGATCAGACGGCCCGGCTGCGGGATGAAGTACGTGCTCTTCGACCCGGAGTGATCGACCGAGGTGAGCCAGGTGGTGACACCGGGGTTCTCCACCACGACCAACTGCCCCCGCACCGGCCGTACGGAGGGGTCCGGCACCAGCTCCCGTGCGCCCAGCCCCGTGCAGTTGACGACGACCGGCGCGTCGACCGCCGCGAGATCCGTGACCGTACGGGACTCCACCACGCCGCCCGCCGCGAGGAACCGCTCGCGCAGCCACCGCAGATGGACCGGCATGTCGACCAGCGGCAGCCGCGCCCACAGCCCGACGCCCGGGTACTCACCGGCCGTCGCCGCCCGCAGCCCGGCCACCCGGGAGGCCCACGCCCCCAGTCCGTCCAGTGCGGTCCCGCCGTGTACGCCCTCGACCATGCGTACGCCCGTCTCGCCGGACCGGGCCGCCAACTCCTCGTAGACGGCCAGGGTGGTGAGCGCCCACGCGCCGACCAGTTCCTCCGGTTCGATCCGGTAGGGCCACCACAGGCCGCCCGCCACGGCGGACGTCGTCAGCTCCGCGGGCTCCCGTGTCCGGATCCGGACACGTCCGCCGGCCTCCGCCAGGACGACGGCCGTCGTGAGACCGACGACTCCGCCGCCGACCACGATCACCTCGCTGTTCGATTCATGGGTCACGCGGGGACGTTAACGGAATATGGTCCGCCGTGCT
The DNA here is from genome assembly GCF_029167005.1 of Streptomyces sp. VNUA24. Classification (NCBI taxonomy): domain Bacteria; kingdom Bacillati; phylum Actinomycetota; class Actinomycetes; order Kitasatosporales; family Streptomycetaceae; genus Streptomyces; species Streptomyces sp. VNUA24. The sequence goes on along the minus strand of NZ_CP119143.1, from coordinate 2,634,183 downwards.
CACAAGTATCGCTTTGTGGGGATACTCACACCATGTCTGCCGAGTACGCGACCTTCGGCCTGGCACCGGCGATGCGAGCCGGTGGCGTCCTCGCCAACGGTGACTACCAAGTGCACCGGGACTTCGTGGACTTCATCGTCGACGGGCGCCCGCTGCTGTTCCAGCTCTCCGACCTCGACGCCGTCTCCCCGCTCGCCTCCGACGTCCCGCCTTCGATCTTCACCGCACAGGTGCACAGCCTGCTCCTGGAGGCCGACGCCCCCCTGACGGACGGCCGGTACGTCATCTACGGCTGCCCCGAATGCGCCGACCTCGGCTGCGGAGCCGTGACCGCGGTCATAGAACGGGCCGGCGAGGACGTCGTCTGGCGGGACTTCGCCTGGCAGACGGGGGAGGTCGCCGACCTCGAACGCAACGGCTACACGGGCATCGGCCCCTTCCTGTTCCACGGCCCCGAGTACCGCGATGCGCTGCGGTCCCTGCTGTCGCGGTCCGCCGCCGAGCCCTCGGTCCGCCGCCGGGTCCTCCTTATCGGTGCCCGGGTCGCCGTCCTCGCCCGGCTCGCCGCCGCGCTGCGGGCGATCGGCATCGGCGCCGACCTGGCGCAGGACGCCGCCGGCGTGCCCGACGAGGAACTGCGCGCCTACGGGGCGGTGGTCTTCGGCCGGGCCGTCCGCGAGACGGACCGCGCCGCCGTACGGCTGGCCTTCGACCGCGCGGGGGTCACGGTCGCCTACGTCGACGGGCTGGCCCCGATCATTCCGCTGCTCGTCGCCCAGATCGAGCACGCCCTCGACCGCAGCCCCGAGCAGCAGCGCCGCCTCACCCGTCTCGTCGCCGCCGGAGGGCAGGCCGGCATCGAGATCACCTCCACCTGCCGGGTGGAGCTCACCGCCTACCGCCTGGACCGGCTGTACCGCCCCCACACCTATCGCTTCTTCGACGGGATCCTCCCGGCCGGCCGGCACCGCATCGGCCTGGACCCCAAGGCCGTGAAGGGGGAGTCGTTCATCGTCGCCCGCACCGCGGGAACGGTCCTGGTGGAACCGATGGCGCGATGAGGGCCGACGGGCGGCGGCCCCGCCCCCGACGCGGCTGGGAGGTCCCGCCCACCTGTCGTTAGGATCGCCCCCTGTGACCGCCACCCTCGTCGTCAAGAACCTCGCCGCCGGACACGGCGACCGCTCGCTCTTCTCCGGGCTCGACCTCGTCGTCGCCCCCGGCGATGTGATCGGGCTGGTCGGAGCCAATGGCGCGGGCAAGTCCACGCTGCTCAGGCTGCTCGCCGGGCTGCTCCCGCCGGAGGAGGGCGAGCTGCGGCTGTCCCCGCCCTCGGCGACCGTCGGCCACCTGCCGCAGGAGCCGGAGCGCCGGGAGGGCGAGAGCGTACGGGAGTTCCTCGCCCGCCGCACCGGCGTGGCCGAGGCCCAGCGCGTGATGGACGAGGCCACCCAGGCCCTGGTCGACGGCGCGCCCGGCGCCGACGACGCGTACTCGGTGAGCCTGGAGCGCTGGCTCGACCTGGGCGGCGCCGACCTGGACGAGCGGGCCGATGAGGTCACCGCCTCCCTCGGTCTCGGCGTCGGCCTGGACCAGCCGATGACCGGCCTCTCCGGCGGGCAGGCCGCCCGCGCCGGACTCGCCTCGCTCCTCCTCTCCCGCTACGACGTCTTCCTCCTCGACGAGCCCACCAACGACCTCGACCTGGACGGCCTGGAACGGCTCGAACGCTTCGTGTCCGGCCTGCGCGCGGGCACGGTCGTCGTCAGCCACGACCGCGAGTTCCTCACCCGCACCGTCACCAAGGTCCTCGAACTCGACCTGGCCCAGAACCGGATCAACCTCTACGGCGGCGGATACGAGGCGTATCTGGAGGAGCGGGAGACGGCCCGCCGGCACGCCCGGGACGACTACGAGGAGTACGCGGACAAGAAGGCCGCGCTCCAGGACCGCGCCCAGATGCAGCGCTCCTGGATGGACAAGGGCGTCAAGAACGCCCGGCGCAAGGCGAACAACGACAACGACAAGATCGGCCGCAAGTTCCGCAGCGAGGCGAGCGAGAAGCAGGCCACGAAGGCCCGGCAGACCCAGCGCATGATCGAACGGCTGGACGTCGTCGAGGAGCCGCGCAAGGAGTGGGAGCTGCGCATGGAGATCGCGGCGGCCCCGCGCTCCGGCGCCGTGGTCGCCACGATGCGCGACGCCGAGGTGCGGCGCGGCGACTTCGCCTTCGGTCCGGTGTCCCTGCAGATCGACTGGGCCGACCGCATCGCCATCACGGGCGCGAACGGCGCCGGCAAGTCGACGCTGCTGGGCGCGCTGCTCGGCCGCGTCCCGCTGGACTCGGGACAGGCCACCCTCGGCTCGGGCGTCCTGGTGGGCGAGGTCGACCAGGCGCGAGGGCTGTTCCACGGCTCCGAGTCCCTGCTCGACGCCTTCTGCGCGGCCGTGCCCGACACGGAACCCGCCGAGGTGCGCACGCTGCTGGCCAAGTTCGGCCTCAAGGCGGCCCACGTCCTGCGTCCGGCGGTGACCCTCTCCCCGGGCGAACGCACCCGCGCCGCCCTCGCGCTCCTCCAGGGCCGGGGCGTCAACCTGCTGATCCTCGACGAGCCCACGAACCACCTGGACCTGCCCGCGATCGAACAGCTGGAGTCCGCCCTCGACTCCTACGAGGGCACACTGCTCCTGGTCACCCACGACCGCCGGATGCTGGACGCGGTCAGGGTCACGAGGCGCCTGGAGGTGGAGGCGGGCAAGGTGACGGAGAGCTGAGCGGCCGGGGCGGGAGCGGCCGGGGCGGGCTGAAAAGGCAGAGGGCGAAGCCCCTGCCTTTTCCAGGGGCGCGGGGAACTGCGCGAGAAGCCCCACGCACCCGCACCCGACAGCGCACCCCGAACCACTCAGCCCCGCTTCTTCTCCACCAGCCCCGCCCGCCGCAGCGCGTCGGCCATCGCGCTGTTGGCCGGCGGCGGCGCCGCCGCACCTCCCTGCCGCGAACCCCCACGCCCCTGCTGCCGGGGCGGCTGCCCGCCACGGGCACCCCGCTGCTGCCGTGAACCCCCGCCGGGCCCGGGCGACCCGGCCGCCCCCTTGGGCGCCGCCTCGTCGTCCAGCCGCAGCGTCAGCGAGATCCGCTTGCGCGGAATGTCGACGTCGAGCACCTTCACCTTCACGATGTCCCCGGGCTTCACCACGTCCCGCGGATCCTTCACGAAGGTCTTCGACAGCGCCGAGACGTGCGCCAGCCCGTCCTGGTGGACACCGACGTCGATGAACGCCCCGAAGGCCGCCACGTTCGTCACGACCCCCTCCAGCACCATCCCGGACACCAGGTCGGAGATCTTCTCCACGCCCTCCTTGAAGGTGGCCGTCTTGAAGGCCGGCCGGGGGTCACGCCCCGGCTTCTCCAGCTCCTTCAGGATGTCCGACACGGTCGGCAGACCGAACGTCTCGTCCACGAAGTCCGTCGGCCGGAGCGACCGCAGCACGCCGGTGTTGCCGATCAGCGCCGCCACCTCCTGCCCGGAGGTCTTCACCATCCGCCGTACGACGGGGTACGCCTCCGGGTGCACGCTGGACGCGTCCAGCGGGTCGTCGCCGCCCCGGATCCGCAGGAACCCCGCGCACTGCTCGTACGCCTTGGGGCCGAGCCGTGCCACGCCCTTCAGCTGGGAACGCGAGGTGAAGGGGCCGTTGGCGTCGCGGTGGGCCACGATGTTCTCGGCGAGGCCGGAGGAGATGCCGGACACGCGCGCGAGCAGCGGCGCGGAGGCCGTGTTCACGTCCACGCCCACGCCGTTCACACAGTCCTCCACCACCGCGTCCAGCGAACGCGAGAGCTTCACCTCGGACAGGTCGTGCTGGTACTGCCCGACACCGATGGACTTCGGGTCGATCTTCACCAGCTCGGCCAGGGGGTCCTGGAGGCGGCGCGCGATGGACACGGCGCCGCGCAGCGAGACGTCCATGCCCGGCAGCTCCTGGGAGGCGAACGCCGACGCCGAGTACACGGACGCGCCCGCCTCGGACACCATCACCTTGGTGAGCTTCAACTCCGGGTGCTTGGTGATGAGTTCACCGGCGAGCTTGTCGGTCTCCCGCGAGGCCGTGCCGTTGCCGATCGCGATCAGGTCGACCGCGTGCTCCGCTGCGAGTCGCGCCAGCTTCGCGACGGCCTCGTCCCACTTGTTGGCCGGGACGTGCGGGTAGATCACGTCGGTCGCCACGACCTTGCCGGTGGCGTCCACCACGGCGACCTTCACGCCCGTACGGAAGCCGGGGTCGAGGCCGAGCGTGGCGCGGGTGCCGGCGGGGGCGGCCAGGAGCAGGTCGCGCAGGTTCGCCGCGAACACGTTCACCGCCTCGTCCTCGGCGGCCGTCCGCAGCCGCAGCCGCAGGTCGATGCCGAGGTGGACGAGGATCCGGGTCCGCCAGGCCCAGCGGACCGTGTCCGTCAGCCACTTGTCGCCGGGGCGCCCGCGGTCGGCGATCCCGAAGCGATGGGCGACGATCCCCTCGTAGGAGGAGGGGCCGGGCTGCTCGGAGGGCTCCTCCGGCTCCAGCACGAGATCGAGGACGTCCTCCTTCTCGCCACGCAGCATCGCCAGGATGCGGTGGGAGGGCAGCTCGGTGAACGGCTCCGCGAAGTCGAAGTAGTCGGCGAACTTGGCGCCCGCCTCCTCCTTGCCGGTCTTCACCTTGGCGGCCAGCCGCCCCCGCACCCACATGCGCTCGCGCAGCTCGCCGATCAGGTCGGCGTCCTCGGAGAACCGCTCGGTGAGGATCGCCCGCGCGCCGTCCAGCGCGGCCTGCGGATCGGCGACGCCCTTCTCGGCGTCCACGAAGGCAGCGGCGGCGGCCAGGGGCGCGACGGCCGGGTCGCCGAGCAGCCCCTCCGCCAGCGGTTCGAGGCCCGCCTCACGGGCGATCTGCGCCTTCGTGCGCCGCTTGGGCTTGAAGGGCAGGTAGATGTCTTCCAGCCGCGCCTTGGTCTCCGCGGCCCGGATCTGCGTCTCGACCTCGGGTGTCAGCTTGCCCTGCTCGCGCACCGAGTCGAGGATCGCCGTCCGCCGCTCCTCCAGCTCCCGCAGATAGCGCAGCCGCTCCTCCAGCGTGCGCAGCTGCGTGTCGTCGAGCATCTCGGTCGCTTCCTTGCGGTAGCGGGCGATGAAGGGCACGGTCGAACCGCCGTCGAGCAGCTCCACCGCGGCTCTGACCTGCCGCTCCCGTACGCCGAGCTCCTCGGCGATCCTGCCTTCGATGGACCGTACTTCGATCGACCCGGGTGTCGTCACGTTCCCGTACCGCCTTCTCCGCTGGGGTTGCGCGGCAATTGTGGCAGGTGGCGCCGACAGCGGGGGCTCAGGGCGTGAGACTCGTCGCGACCGACAGGGAACGGCCCCCACCGCACCGGACCCGAGGGCAGCCAACCGAACCGGCCTCGCCGGGACCGACCTCGACCGAACCGGCGCCGATCGGACTGGCCCCGACCGGACTGGCCCCGACCAATCGGCCCCGATCGAGCCAGCCCAACTGAACTGGCCCCGGCCGGGCTGACCTCGATCGAACCGGCCCCGGCCGGACTGGCCTCGATCGAACCGGCCCCGGCCGGACTGGCCTCGATCGGACTGGCCCCGGCCGGACTGGCCTCGACCGGACGGGCCCCGACCAATCGGCCCCGATCGAGCCGGCCCTAACTGAACTGGCCCAGACCGGGCTGACCTCGATCGAACCGGCCCCGGCCGGACCGGCCTCGATCGAACCGGCCCCGGCCGGACCGGCCTCGATCGGACTGGCCCCGGCCGGACCGGCCTCGACCGGACGGGCCCCGACCAATCGGCCCCGATCGAGCCGGCCCTAACTGAACTGGCCCCGACCGGGCTGACCTCGATCGAACCGGCCCCGGCCGGACCGGCCCCGACCAACCGGCCCCGGTCGAGCCGGCCCCAACTGAACTGGCCCCGACCAGGCCGGCCCCGATCGACCCGATCCGACCCGACCAGGACGGACGGGGAGCCGGGCGCGTCGTACGCGTCCGGCTCCCGAGTCGACGGCCCGGCCCGTTCTCAGGCCCGGCGGGCCCGTCCGCCGCCGCGCGTCGAACTCGACGCGCCGCCGAAGAGCCGGGCGACGGCCCGGAACGGCAGCGTGACCACCGTGGCGATGGCCCCACCGATCTGTCGCAACACGTCTGCGATGGCACGGAACACGTACTTCCCCTTTCGTCTCCCGGCCGGGTGTGCCAGGAAAGATCGGGTACCGCACCCCGCGCCGTTCATGCCTGGACCGGGCGGATCAGCCCTTGCCGATCATTCCCGCCGGGAACGCGCCCGCGGCGAGCATGCGTGTCACCAGCGCGGTCATCAGTTCGGTGAGCCGCTCCACGCCGGGCGCGCCCAGATGCTCGTACGGCGCGCTGTCGAGGCGGTCGGTGGCGTCCTCGATCTCCCGGCGCAGGGCCACGCCCGTCTCCGTCAGCGCGCCCTCGCCGTCGAGCAGCCCGCGCCCGCGCAGCCGGTCGCTCGCGGCGTCCCACTCCTCCCGGGTCCAGCCGCGCGTGCCGAGGGCCCACTTCGGGGACATGCCCTTGCCGGTGGCGGTGTGGCTGACCAGGGCCTCCACCGGGTCCAGGCCGGCGTCGAGGAGGGCGGCGAGATGTCCGTCGCCGCGGTGCTCGCGCAGCAGGGTGGCCGCGTGCCAGAGCGCGAGATGAGGGCGTTCGGGTACGGGGAGATCGGCGTGCGCCGCGTACAGGGGGCGCGCGGTCCTCGTGCACGCCTCGGTGGCGCGCAGGGCCAGCCGGGCCGCCTCGGCGACCTCCTCGGAGGCGGTCACCTCCTCGCCCAGCAGCCGCCGCAGCGTGGCGTCGGCGGCCCGCTCACGGGCCTCCAGCACCACCGCGGGCGCGGCGGTCTCCCACACGGCGGGCACGTGCTCCGCCACCCGCTCGTGGCGGAAGTTGAAGAACGTCGCGGTCACCACGCCCGCGCCGACCGTGCCCATGGCCGCGGCCCGCACCGCGAAGTACGCCGCCTGTGGGTCCTTCACCCCCACGGCGGACAGTTCCCGGCCGAGATCCGGCGAGAAGTAGTGCGCGGCGTGGAACGGGTTGAGGAGGCCATGGCAGCGCCGCCCGGCGCGCTCCGGCAGGGAAGAGGTCATGGCCCAATGTTACCGACCGGTTGGTAGGTGGAAAGGGCCCGGCGGGTCCCGCCCCGTCGCATGGCAGGAAAGGTGGGGTACTCGTCATTGCGGCCATGGCCCGCCCGCCCAAGAATCGACGACATGCGAACTGTCCTGGTCGTCCTCTTCGACGGCGTGCAGAGCCTCGACGTCACGGGCCCGCTGGAGGTCTTCGCCGGGGCGGAACTGCACACACCGGGGACCTACCGCATCGCCACGGCCTCCCTGGACGGCACCCCCGTACGCACCTCCAGCGGCCTCACCCTCGTCCCGGACCACGCCTTCGCCGGCACACCCGCCCCGCACACCCTGCTCGTGCCCGGCGGCCGAGGCACTCGGAACCCCGCCCCCGAGATCGTGGCCTGGCTGCGCGCGCACGGGCCGCGCGCGACACGCCTGGTCTCGGTCTGCACCGGCGCGATCCTGCTCGCCGAGGCCGGCCTCCTGGACGGCCGCCGGGCCACCACCCACTGGGCGTACTGCGACACGCTGGCCCGCCGTCACCCGGCCGTCGAGGTCGACCCCGACCCCATCTTCGTCCGCGACGGGCACATCGCGACCTCCGCCGGGGTCACCTCCGGCATCGACCTGGCGCTCGCGCTGGTCGAGGAGGACATCGGCCGCGAGGCCGCCCTCGCCATCGCCCGCCACCTCGTGGTCTTCCTCCGCAGACCGGGCAACCAGGCCCAGTTCAGCGCGCAGTTGGCCGCCCAGACGGCGCAGCGGGAACCCTTGCGAGAGGTCCAGCAGTGGATCACCGAGCATCCCGGTGACGACCTGGGCGTCGAGCGGCTGGCCGCCCGCGCCCGGCTCTCGCCCCGCCACTTCGCCCGCGCCTTCCAGGCCGAGACGGGCACGACCCCCGGCCGGTACGTCGACCGGGTCCGCCTCGAACACGCGCGCCGCCTGCTGGAGGACACCGCCGACGGCGTCGAGGAGATCTCCCGCGCCTGCGGCTACGGCACCTCCGAGGCCATGCGCCGCGCCTTCGTGAAAGCCCTCGGCACCTCCCCGGCGGAGTACCGCCGGCGCTTCCGCCCGGCCTCCGCCCCCACCCACTGAAAGGAACCCCATGCAGATCGCCGTCGTCCTCTTCGACCGCTTCACCGCCCTCGACGCGGTGGGCCCCTACGAGACCCTCGGCCGGCTCCCCGACGCCGACCTCGTCTTCGTCGCCGAGGAGACCGGCCCGGTCCGCTCCGACCAGGGAAGCCTGGCGATCAACGCCGACAGGACCCTGGCCGATGTGCCCGGCCCCGACATCGTGGTCGTTCCCGGTGGCCCCGGGCAGAGCGTGCAGATGGACAACGAGACGCTTCTGGACTGGCTGCGCACGGCCGATGCCACCAGCACCTGGACGACCTCCGTCTGCACCGGCTCCCTGCTGCTCGCCGCCGCGGGACTCCTGGAGGGCCGCCGCGCCACCTCGCACTGGCTGGCCCTGGACGCGCTGCAGCGGTTCGGGGCGCAGCCGACGGGCGAGCGGGTGGTCTTCGACGACAAGTACGTCACCGCAGCCGGCGTCTCCTCGGGCATCGACATGGGCCTGACCCTGCTCGGCCGGATCGCGGGCGACGACCATGCCCAGACGATCCAGCTGGCGACGGAGTACGACCCGCAGCCGCCGTACGAGGCCGGCTCACCGGAGAAGGCGCCCGCCCACCTGGTCGCGTGGTTCCGCGACAACAGCCGTCACGTCCTGCGGTGAGGCCGGGGCGGTGGCGGTTCACACGCTCCAGGTGAACCGGGGCGACCGCCGCTCCAGAAAGGCCGCGACGCCCTCCGCGGTGTCGGTGCTGCCGCGGGCCTGCCCGGCCCAGTGGGCGTCGCGGTCGGTGCGGCCGTTCGCGAACTCCTTGGCCGCCGCCTGGGTCAGCCGGGAGCGCGAGACCAGCACCCGGGTGAACTCCGCCACCCGCCCGGCGAGTTCGCCGACGCCAAGAACCTCGTCCACGAAGCCCGTGCGCAGCGCGCGCTCCGCGTCGATCAACTCGCCGGAGAACAGGAGGTACTTGGCGGTGCCCGGCCCGACCAGCGACACCAGCCGCCGGGTGGAGGAGGCCGGGTAGACGAGCCCCAGCTTCGCCGGGGTGATCCCGAACAGCGCGCCCTCCTCGGCGAACCGCAGATCGCAGGCCGCCGCCAACTGCGCGCCGCCGCCCACACAGTGCCCCCGGATCGCCGCGACGACCGGCAGGGGGAAGGCCGCGAGCGCCTCCTCGGCACGGCCCGCCAGCTCCTGTGCCTCCCCCGGGGACTCCCGCAGCGTGGAGATGTCGGCGCCCGCGCAGAACGTCCCGCCCTCCCCGGTGAGCACCAGGGCCCGCACCCCTGGGTCGGCGGCGAGCCGGTCGAGCAGCGGCGGCAGCGCGCGCCACATCCCGGCCGTCATGGCGTTGCGCTTGGCCGGATGGTGGACGACGACGGTCGCGACCCCGTCCGCGACGGTGTCCAGCAGCTGAGGCTCCATGGACCGGATGCTAGTGCGATGCCCCCGACCGGCCCGCCACCGGCTCCGACGTCAAACCCGTACAACCCGAATAGTTCCGGAAAGGACAAGCGCCGAACAAAGTCGGTCGCACGCCTGACGGAATCGCTCGCGAACGGTCGTGAAGTCGTCGATACGCGCTGACTTCTGTTCAGTCCTTCGTGCTCGGCGTCGGGTTACCAACACTCGACATGTGGTGACAATCGAGCGCAAGGGTGGCGACCGGACAATGGACGACCAAGGGCGCGGGAGCGACCCTCGCCCTGACGGCGGCGGGCACGGCTCCGACGACCCGAGGCCGCCGGAGCCACTGCCCTACGAAGGGGTCTGGCGGTTCACCGCTGCCGCCGTCGACGCCTCGGTGCCGCAGGCGCGGCGCGCCGTCCGGGACCTGCTCGCCCGTCAGGGCGTACCGATCTCGGACGACCTCGTCCAAGGACTTCTGCTGATCGTCTCCGAGCTGGTGACGAACGCCGTGAAACACGCGGCGCTCCTGTCCCCCACGCTGGCCGTCGAGGTCGCCGTCGGAGCGGAATGGGTGCGGGTGTCCGTGGAGGACAACCACCCCTACCGTCCGACCGCCCTGGAGACCGACCACGGCCGGCTCGGCGGCCGAGGTCTGCTCCTGGTGCGCGAGATCACCCTGGAGGCGGGCGGCGTCTGCGACGTCGAGCACACCGCGAGCGGCGGCAAGGTGATCTGGGCCGCCCTGCCGCTCAGACCCGCACACCTGATCCAGGGGTGAGTGGCCGCCGGCCGATGGACCGGGTGCCCCGGACCGGGGCCGTCACCAGCCCGCGGACGGGCCCGTCAGCTCCCTGACCGCCGGGCGGGCCGCGTCCAGCACCGTCATGAACCAGGCCGAGAAGGGGTCCTTGGCGTGCCGCTCGGCCAGCTCGTCCGGGGTCACGAACGCGGTGGCCCCGACCTCCTCCGGGTCCGGCCGGAGCGGGGCCTGCAGCAGCCCGACGAACAGGTGGTTGAACTCCTGCTCCACCAGGCCCGAGTCCGGGTCCGGGTGGTTGTAGCGGACCGTGCCCGCCTCGCCGAGCAGCGCCGGGGAGACGCCCAGCTCCTCGTGCGTCCGCCGGGCGGCCGCCGCGAAGGGGGACTCGCCCGGGTAGGGGTGCCCGCAGCAGGTGTTCGACCAGACGCCGGGGGAGTGGTACTTGCCGAGGGCCCGCTGCTGGAGGAGCAGCCGCCCCCGCTCGTCGAAGAGGAACACCGAGAACGCCCGGTGCAGCTGACCGGGCGCCTGGTGAGCGGCCAGCTTCTCCGCGGTGCCGATCGTGGTGCCGTCCTCGTCGACCAGCTCCAGCAGGATCGCTTCCGTGGTCCCGTACTGCGAACTCTGCACCGCGGTGGCAGGTGTGATCGGCATGCCCATCCTTCGCCTCGTTCTTCGAGCCTCAAGTCTGCCGCACGAAACCGCCGCTCCCGGCACTTCGCGCGAACCCGCATGTCCTACCCGCCCGTCCCGCCCCGCAGACACCCGCGGCCCGCGCGTCAGACCCCGAAGGCGGCCGGATACCTGATGACGCCGGGCGCCACCGGCGCGGAACCGTCCAGCACCAGGGCCATCATCGCCGCGTCCGGCACCTCGAAACCCGGCCGGATGCCGTACGCGGACGCCCGCACGAAGCCGAAGCGCGGGTAGTACTCCGGATGCCCCAGGACGAGGACCAGCCCCTCCCGGCGCGCGCGTGCCGCCTCCAGCACCGCGCGCACGACGGCCGCGCCCGCGCCCCGCCGCTGCACGTCCGGCAGCACGGCGACCGGGGCGAGCGCCAGCGCGGGCGCCTCGTCCACATGGCAGCGCGTGATCAGCGCGTACGCCGCGAGCGTGCGGTCCGGCGCCTCGGCGACGTACGACAGCTCCGGCAGCCACGCCCCGGGGTCCTCGCGGAGCGCGTCGACGAGCCGGGCCTCCGCGTCGGTCCCGAAGGCGGCGGCGTTCACGGCGTACACCCCCTCCCGGTCCGCGGGCGTCTCCGGCCGCGTCGTCCAGGGGGTCGTGCCGGTGGTCAGTGACACAGCTTCGCCTCGTGTTCCGCGTGGCCGCCCGGCTCCAGCTGGAAGGTGCAGTGCTCGACGTCGAAGTGGTCGCCGATGCAGCCCTGGAGTTCGTGCAGCATCTTCTCGTGGCCGATGGAGTCCAGCGTGTCGGAGCCGACCACCACATGGGCGGAGAGCACCGGCATACCGGACGTGATCGTCCAGGCGTGCAGATCGTGGACGTCCTCCACACCCGGCAGCGCCAGTATGTGGGCGCGCACCTCGGCCATGTCGACGTTCTTCGGTGCCGCCTCCAGCAGGACGTCGAGGGTCTCGCGCAGCAGCTTCACCGTCCGCGGGACGATCATCAGACCGATGACCAGCGAGGCGATCGGGTCGGCGGCCTGCCAGCCGGTGAGCAGGACGACCACCGCCGAGATGATCACCGCCACCGAGCCGAGCGCGTCCGCGGCCACCTCCAGGAAGGCGCCCCGTACGTTCAGGCTCTCCTTCTGGCCGCGCATCAGCAGGGTCAGCGAGATCATGTTCGCCACCAGGCCGGCCGCGCCGAACACCACGGTCAGACCGCCCTCGGTGCCGACCGGCGTGATGAAGCGCTGGACCGCCTCGTACAGGACGTATCCGCCGACACCGAGCAGCAGGAGGCAGTTCGCGAGCGCCGCGAGTATCTCGGCGCGGGCGTAGCCGAAGGTGCGGTTGCCGCTCGGCGGGCGGTTGGCGAAGTGGATCGCGAGGAGGGCCATGGCCAGCCCGACCGCGTCGGTCGCCATGTGGGCCGCGTCCGCGATGAGCGCGAGCGAATCGGCGAGCACGCCGCCGACGATCTCGACCACCATGACCGTGAGCGTGATCGACAGCGCGATCCGCAGCCGCCCGCGGTACGCCGCGGCCGCCGTACCGGTGGTCGGCGCGTGGTGCGCGTGTCCGTGATCGTGCCCAGCCCCCATCGGGTGCCCGCCTCCTGTGCGTCCGTGTGTTCGGCTCCGGATCACAGTGAACTACGGGTGGGGGGTATCCGGCAACGCGGCACTGAACACCGTTGTCATGTGCCCTGACCTGCGGAAACGATGCGCAGGTCAGAGCGTTGCCATGATCGGGGCGGGGGCTTCGACGGTCAGAGGCCGCGGTGCAGCCGCCAGCCCGCCCAGGCGGACTCGACCATCTCGCGCACATCGCGCCGGGCCGTCCAGCCGAGCTCCCGTCCGGCCCGCGCGGCCGAGGCCACCGCGCGCGGCGCGTCGCCGGGACGGCGTGCCTCGACGAGCGCGGGACGCCGGTCGCCGGTCACCTCGCCCACGAGATCGATGAGTTCGCGGACCGAAACGCCCTCGCCGCGGCCGATGTTCACGGTCAGGTCGCCCGTGGCGCCCCCGGTCAGACGCCGGGCCGCCGCGAGGTGCGCGTCGGCGAGGTCGGCGACATGGATGTAGTCCCTGACGCAGGTGCCGTCCGGGGTCGGGTAGTCGTCGCCGAAGATCCGCGGGGCCTCGTCACGGGTGAGGCGGTCGAAGACCATCGGGATGACGTTGAAGACGCCCGTGTCGGCCAGGGCGGGCTCGGCGGCCCCCGCCACGTTGAAGTAGCGCAGGCACACGGTCGCCATGCCGTGCGCCCGGCCCGCCGCCCGGACCAGCCACTCACCGGCGAGCTTGGTCTCGCCGTACGGGCTCATCGGGGCGCACGGGGTCTCCTCGGTGATGAGGTCCACGTCCGGGTTGCCGTAGACGGCGGCGGAGGAGGAGAAGACGAAGCGCTCCACCCCGGCCCCGGCGGCCGCCTCCAGGAGACCGGCGAGACCGCCGACGTTCTCCTGGTAGTAGCGGGTGGGCTGGGCGACGGACTCGCCGACCTGCTTGCGGGCGGCGAGGTGGACCACGCCGGTCACGGCGTGCTCGGCCAGCACCCGCTTGAGCAGGTCGCCGTCGAGGGCGGAGCCGTGGACCAGGGGGATGTGCCCGGGAAGGCGACCGGGGACCCCCGCCGACAGGTCGTCCAGGGCGACGACCTGTTCGCCGGCCTCGGTCATGACCTTCGCCACGTGTGCGCCGATGTAGCCCGCCCCGCCTGTGATCAGCCATGTCATGGGGTCACCTTATGCGGGGGGCGTGTGGTGTCCGTTCGTCGGAGAAGGTGTGCGGGATCGGAGGGCGGGATGCCGACGACCGGCCCCCGTCCCTCTCGAAGGGCGCGGAACGAGACCTCGCCCACACGCCGAGCCCACCCCTTTGTTCCTTATCTACCGATATCCGCACCGGAGTTTGTGGCGTACCCCCCACATCCCCGATGATGATCGCGGCGGAGGCCCGACGGCCTGAGCAGGTGCGATCGATCGGGCCGTGAACGGGCGGTGAACGCCTGCTTCTCTTCATCCGATAACCTCTGCCGACACGCTGCCGGCCCCCAGGGCCTGGGCGCCTTCCACCACGTACATGTCCGGCGCGGTCGCGTCGGCACCAGGGAGTGAGTTCCTCTGTCGACCGCCATCCTCACCGGTCAGCCGGTGCCCGGATCGTCGCTGGAGGGCGATCTGCGGTCGCTCGGCTTCGACGTACGGGTCGCCTCCGACGCCGGTGACGCCGCGAGGCTTCTGGCGACGGTGCCCGCGGACCAGCGGGTCGCGATCGTCGACGCCCGGTTCGTCGGCCACACCCACGCCCTGCGTCTGGGACTCACCGACCCCCGCTTCGACGCCGCCGCCCTCCCCGGCGCCGTGACCGTGCGGCCCGCCGCCCGTCAGGCGCTGACCCGGGTGCTGGCCCGCGAGGATGCCACCACGAGCGGCGGCACCGCCGTCGCCGTCGACAGCGTCGCCGACCGGATCGTCACCGGCCTCGACGCGGACGGCGTCAGCCCGTACCGCCCCGAGCTGGGCACCCTGGTCGCCGTCGTCCCCGACGGCCCGCAGGCCCGTGACGAGGCCCGGCGGGCCGTCGACGCCGTCGACGACGAGGCCGTCCGCCTGCGCACGGCGGTGAAGTCCCGCGACGGCTTCTTCACCACGTACTGCATCAGCCCGTACTCCCGTTACCTCGCCCGCTGGTGCGCCCGCCGGGGCCTGACCCCGAACCAGGTCACCACGGCCTCGCTGATCACCGCCCTGATCGCGGCCGGCTGCGCGGCCACCGGCACCCGCGGCGGCTACGTCGCGGCCGGCCTGCTGCTGATCCTCTCGTTCGTCCTCGACTGCACCGACGGCCAGCTGGCCCGCTACTCCCTGCAGTACTCCACGCTCGGCGCCTGGCTCGACGCCACCTTCGACCGCGCCAAGGAGTACGCCTACTACGCGGGCCTCGCGCTCGGCGCCGCCCGGGGCGGCGCCGACGTATGGGCCCTCGCGCTCGCCGCGATGGTCCTGCAGACCTGCCGCCACGTCGTCGACTTCTCCTTCAACGAGGCGAACCACGACGCCACCGCCAACACCAGCCCCACCGCCGCCCTCTCCGGCAAGCTCGACAGCGTCGGCTGGACGGTGTGGGTGCGGCGCATGATCGTGCTGCCCATCGGCGAACGCTGGGCCATGATCGCCGTCCTCACGGCCCTCACCACGCCCCGCATCACCTTCTACGCGCTGCTCGTCGGCTGCGCCTTCGCCGCGACGTACACCACGGCGGGCCGCGTCCTGCGCTCGCTGACGCGGAAGGCGCGGCGCACGGACCGCGCGGCCCGGGCACTCGCGGACCTCGCGGACAGCGGGCCCCTGGCGGAGGTGCTCTCGCGCGTCGTGCCGAGCCGATACGCGGTCCTCGCCCGGCTTCTCGCCTTCGCCGGTGCTCTCCTCGTGGTGCTCACAGCCTGGTTCGACGGACCCGGACGGATGGTCGTCTTCGCCGCGATCATCTACGTCCTGCTCTCCGCCGACGCCGTCGCACGCCCCCTCAAGGGCCCCCTCGACTGGCTGATCCCCCCGCTGTTCCGCGCCGCCGAATACGGCACCGTCCTGATCCTGGCGGCCAAGGCCGACGTGAACGGCGCCCTTCCCGCGGCTTTCGGGCTCGTGGCGGCCGTCGCCTACCATCACTACGACACGGTGTACCGCATCCGCGGCGACGCCGGCGCGCCGCCTCGGTGGCTGGTGCGGGCGATCGGCGGTCACGACGGCAGGACCCTGCTGGTCACCGTTCTCGCCGCGCTGCTCGCGCCCACAGATTTCAAGGTCGCGCTCACGGCTCTCGCCGTGGCCGTGGCGCTGCTGGTGCTCATCGAGAGCATCCGCTTCTGGGTGACCGCCCATAAGACAGGCGCACCCGCCGTACACGATGAAGGAGAACCCGCATGATCGGCCTCGTGCTGGCGGCCGGCGCCGGACGGCGTCTTCGCCCCTACACCGACACCCTTCCCAAGGCTCTGGTGCCGGTCGGCCCCGAGGGCGCCGAGGACAGCCTGACCGTTCTCGACCTCACGCTCGGCAACTTCGCCGAGATCGGCCTGACCGAGGTCGCGATCATCGTCGGGTACCGCAAGGAAGCCGTCTACGAGCGCCGCGAGGCGCTGGAGCAGAAGTACGGCGTCAAGATCACCCTGATCGACAACGACAAGGCCGAGGAGTGGAACAACGCCTACTCCCTGTGGTGCGGCCGTGACGCCATCAAGCACTCGGTGATCCTCGCCAACGGCGACACCGTGCACCCGGTCTCCGTGGAGAAGACCCTGCTCGCCGCCCGCGGCGACGGCAAGAAGATCATCCTCGCCCTCGACACGGTGAAGTCCCTCGCCGACGAGGAGATGAAGGTCGTCGTCGGTCCCGAGGGCGGCATGACCAAGATCACCAAGCTGATGGACCCCGCCGAGGCGACCGGTGAGTACATCGGCGTCACCCTCATCGAGGGCGAGGCCGCCGACGAGCTGGCCGACGCCCTGAAGACGGTCTTCGAGACGGACCCGCAGCAGTTCTACGAGCACGGCTACCAGGAGCTCGTGAACCGCGGCTTCCGTATCGACGTGGCCCCCATCGGTGACGTCAAGTGGGTCGAGATCGACAACCACGACGACCTCGCCAAGGGACGTGAGATCGCGTGCCAGTACTGACGAGGCTCATCCCCTCGCCGATCGTCGTCGACATCCGCGCGGGCGCGCTCGACGATCTGGCGACGGTCCTCGCGGACCAGCGGATCTCGTCGTCCGGCCGGCTGGCCGTCGCGATCAGCGGCGGCTCCGGCGCCAAGTTGCGCGAGCGGGTCCTCCCGGCGCTGCCCAAGGCCGACTGGTTCGAGGTCGGCGGCGGCACCCTGGACGACGCGATCAAGCTGGCCGACGCCATGAAGCGCGGGCACTACGACGCGGTCGTGGGCCTCGGCGGCGGCAAGATCATCGACTGCGCCAAGTTCGCCGCCGCACGGGTCGGGCTGCCCCTGGTCGCCGTCGCGACGAACCTGTCGCACGACGGCCTGTGCTCGCCCGTGGCGACCCTCGACAACGACGCGGGCCGCGGGTCCTACGGTGTGCCGAACCCGATCGCGGTCGTCATCGACCTCGACGTCATCCGCGAAGCCCCCGTCCGCTTCGTGCGTTCCGGCATCGGCGACGCCCTGTCCAACATCTCCGCGGTCGCCGACTGGGAGCTCGCCGCCCGCGAGAAGGGCGAGGACATCGACGGTCTCGCTGCCGCGATGGCACGCCAGGCCGGCGAGGCCGTGCTGCGACACCCCGGAGGCGTCGGCGACGACGGCTTCCTCCAGGTGCTCGCCGAGGGCTTGGTCCTCACCGGTATCTCGATGTCGGTCGCGGGCGACTCGCGTCCCGCCTCGGGCGCCTGCCACGAGATCAACCACGCCTTCGACCTGCTCTTCCCCAAGCGCGCCGCCAGCCACGGCGAGCAGTGCGGCCTGGGCGCGGCCTTCGCGATGCACCTGCGCGGGGCGAAGGAGGAGTCGGCGTTCATGGCCGAGGTGCTCCACCGCCACGGCCTGCCCGTCCTCCCGGAGGAGATCGGCTTCACGGTCGACGAGTTCGTCCAGGTCGTGGAGTTCGCCCCGCAGACCCGGCCGGGCCGCTACACCATCCTGGAACACCTCGAACTGAGCACCGACCAGATCAAGGACGCCTACGCCGACTATGCCAAAGCCATCAGTAGCTGAACTCCGGCCGGTCGTTCACCCCCCGGGTGTGAAGGACCGGCGGAGCGGTGAGCACTGGGCCGGCCGGCTCTACATGCGCGAGATCTCGCTGCGGATAGACCGGCACCTGGTGAACACCCGGGTCACGCCCAACCAGCTGACCTACCTGATGACCGTCTTCGGCGTCCTCGCCGCCCCGGCCCTGCTGGTGCCGGGCATCCCGGGCGCCGTCCTCGGTGTGCTGATGGTCCAGCTGTACCTGCTGTTCGACTGCGTCGACGGCGAGATCGCCCGCTGGCGCAAGCAGTACTCGATGACCGGCGTCTACGTCGACCGGGTCGGCGCCTACCTGTGCGACGCGGCCGTGCTGGTCGGCTTCGGCCTGCGCGCGGCCGACCTGTGGGGCACCGGCCGCATCGACTGGCTGTGGGCCTTCCTCGGCACGCTCGCCGCTCTCGGCGCCATCCTGATCAAGGCCGAGACGGACCTCGTCGGGGTCGCCCGGCACCAGACGGGCAAGCCGCCGGTCCAGGAGTCGGCCGCCGAACCGCGCTCCTCCGGCATGGCGCTGGCCCGCAAGGCCGCCGCCGCCCTGAAGTTCCACCGGCTCATCCTCGGAGTCGAGGCGTCCCTGCTGATCCTGGTCTTCGCGGTCCTGGACCAGATGCGGGGCGACCTCTTCTTCTCCCGGCTCGGCGTCGCCGTGCTCGCCGGCATCGCGCTGCTGCAGACCCTGCTGCACCTGGTGTCCATCCTGGCCTCCAGCAGGCTGAAGTGAGCGGCGCCATGAAGGTCGGCGCGGTGATCATCACCATGGGCAACCGCCCCGACGAACTCCGCGCCCTCCTCGACTCCGTCGCCAAGCAGGAGGGCGACCGGGTCGAGGTGGTCGTCGTCGGCAACGGCTCGCCCGTCCCGGACGTCCCCGAGGGCGTGACGACGGTCGAGCTGCCCGAGAACCTCGGCATACCCGGCGGCCGCAACATCGGCATCGAGGCGTTCGGACCCAGCGGCCGGGACGTCGACGTCCTGCTCTTCCTCGACGACGACGGTCTGCTCGCCCGCCACGACACCGCCGAACTCTGCCGCCGGGCCTTCGAGGAGGACCCGGGGCTCGGCATCGTCAGCTTCCGGATCGCCGACCCCGACACCGGGGAGACCCAGCGGCGCCATGTGCCCCGGCTGCGGGCCGCCGACCCGATGCGCTCCTCCCGGGTCACCACCTTCCTCGGCGGCGCCAACGCCGTACGCACCCAGGTCTTCGCCGAAGTCGGCGGGCTCCCGGACGAGTTCTTCTACGCGCACGAGGAGACCGACCTGGCCTGGCGGGCCCTCGACGCGGGCTGGATGATCGACTACCGGTCCGACATGGTCCTGTACCACCCCACGACCGCCCCCTCCCGGCACGCGGTCTACCACCGCATGGTCGCGCGCAACCGCGTCTGGCTCGCGCGCCGCAACCTCCCGGCCCCGCTCGTCCCGGTCTACCTGGGCGTCTGGCTGCTGCTGACCCTGCTGCGCAAGCCCTCCGGCCCGGCGCTGAGGGCCTGGTTCGGCGGTTTCAAGGAGGGCTGGACGAGCGCCTGCGGCCCCCGCCGGCCCATGAAGTGGCGTACGGTGTGGCGGCTGACCCGACTGGGCCGACCGCCCGTCATCTGACACGGTCGAAATCTGAGAGCATTCGGCCGTACCCGGCCCAGGTTTCCGCCTCGGCCCGACCAGGCCACGCACTTTGAGGACGAAAGTTTCCATTTGTGAGTGAGACAACGCATGACGGCAGGGTTGTGGTGAGCGACCGACCGTCGCCCGACGACGGGCTCTCCGCCACGGAACTGGCCGCCAAGTACGGGCTCGCCGTGAGCGGCGCCCGGCCCGGACTCCTGGAGTACGTCCGCCAGATGTGGGGGCGGCGCCACTTCATCCTGGCCTTCTCCCAGGCGAAACTCACCGCGCAGTACAGCCAGGCCAAGCTCGGCCAGCTGTGGCAGGTGGCCACCCCGCTGCTCAACGCGCTGGTGTACTTCCTGATCTTCGGCCTCATCCTGGGTGCCGACCGCGGCATGCCCCGCGAGGTGTACATCCCGTTCCTGGTCACGGGTGTGTTCGTGTTCACCTTCACCCAGAGCTCGGTGATGGCGGGCGTCCGCGCGATCTCCGGCAACCTCGGCCTGGTGCGCGCCCTGCACTTCCCGCGCGCCTCGCTGCCGATCTCCTTCGCGCTCCAACAGCTCCAGCAGCTGCTGTTCTCGATGATCGTGCTGTTCTGCGTGGCGGTCGGCTTCGGCAGCTATCCGTCCCTGTCCTGGCTGCTGATCGTCCCCGTGCTGGCGCTGCAGTTCCTGTTCAACACCGGCCTCGCGCTGATCATGGCCCGGATGGGCTCCAAGACCCCGGACCTCGCGCAGCTGATGCCGTTCGTGATGCGGACCTGGATGTACGCCTCCGGCGTCATGTTCTCCATCCCGGTGATGCTGGAGGACCACCCCCAGTGGATCGCCGACGTCCTCCAGTGGAACCCGGCCGCGATCTACATGGACCTGATGCGCTTCGCGCTGATCGACGGCTACGGCTCGGAGGCCCTGCCCCCGCACGTCTGGGCGGTCGCCGGCGGCTGGGCGGCGCTGGTCGCGCTCGGCGGTTTCGTGTACTTCTGGAAGGCGGAGGAGAGGTACGGCCGTGGCTGAGTCACTGATTCCCACCGTCATCGCGGACGAACTGCACATCGTCTACCGCGTCAACGGCGCCAAGACCGGCAAGGGCAGCGCGACGGCCGCCCTCAGCCGCATCCTCAAGCGCGGCGAAGAACGTGGCGTGCGCAAGGTGCACGCCGTCAAGGGCGTCTCCTTCGTGGCCTACCGCGGCGAGGCGATCGGCCTGATCGGCTCCAACGGTTCCGGCAAGTCCACGCTGCTGCGCGCGATCGCGGGCCTGCTCCCGGCGGAGAAGGGCAAGGTCTACACCGACGGCCAGCCCTCGCTGCTCGGCGTCAACGCGGCCCTGATGAACGACCTCACGGGCGAACGGAACGTCATATTGGGCGGCCTCGCGATGGGCATGTCCCGCGAGCAGATCAAGGAGCGCTACCAGGGCATCGTCGACTTCTCCGGCATCAACGAGAAGGGAGACTTCATCACCCTGCCGATGCGCACCTACTCCTCCGGCATGGCGGCCCGGCTGCGCTTCTCCATCGCGGCGGCCAAGGACCATGACGTCCTGATGATCGACGAGGCCCTCGCCACCGGCGACCGCGCGTTCCAGAAGCGGTCCGAGGCCCGCATCCGCGAGCTGCGCAAGGAGGCCGGCACGGTCTTCCTGGTCAGCCACAACAACAAGTCCATCCGCGACACCTGCGACCGCGTGCTGTGGCTGGAACGCGGCGAACTGCGCATGGACGGCCCGACGGACGAGGTCCTGAAGGAATACGAGAAGTTCACGGGCAAGTAGGGCGCTCCGGACCGACGCGACCCGGGCCCCACCGGAACTGTTCCGGTGGGGCCCGGCGTCTGCAAGGGGTACCGGGGAGCGGTGTCGCGCAAAGGAAACGCCAACTTCGGCAAGGACCGTGTCAACTCCGGCCACCCATAGGAATCTTGGGGGCAATCGGTGCGTTCTTGTGATGTGCAGGACACCCCGACGGAGCATGGTGCGTTGTACAACGTAAGCTGTAACGGTGCCCAATCGCGGCAAGTGGGTCCATAATGCGCGACACCCGGCATCCGCCGCAGACGCCGCCCACTGGGCGGCGTGTCCGAAATAGTGCGTATTGGGTCGGCAGTGTAGAACGGGAGATGTGACGGCCATGGCTCTGAAGACTCCCCAGCTCAACCACGCTTCTGCCGTGCCCGCGCCGGGTGACGAGCGGTGACCGAAACCGGGACGGCGCGCACCCGTGACCCGGAGCGCGACACCCTCGACAAGGCCGGAGCCGAGAACTTTCCCGTCGCCCCGTTCTTCCTGCCCCGGGCCTGGCGCGAGGACCTCATGGCCGTCTACGGCTTCGCCCGCCTCGTCGACGACATCGGTGACGGCGACCTCGCCCCCGGCGGCGCCGACGCCCGTCTCCTCGGCGTCGGCCCGCGGGACGCCGAGGACCGGCTCCTCCTGCTCGACGCCTTCGAGGCCGACCTGGCCAAGGTCTTCGACGGCACCCCGGGCCACCCGCTGCTGCGCCGCCTCCAGCGCACGGTCCGCGGACGCCGTCTCGCCCCCGAGCCGTTCCTCGCCCTGATCGCCGCCAACCGCCAGGACCAGCTGGTCAAGCGGTACGAGACCTACGACGACCTGCTCGCCTACTGCGCGCTGTCCGCGAACCCCGTCGGCCGGCTGGTCCTCGCCGTCACCGGCACCACCACACCCGAGCGGGTCCGGCACTCCGACGCGGTCTGCACCGCGCTGCAGATCGTCGAACACCTCCAGGACGTCGCCGAGGACCTGGGCCGCGACCGGATCTACCTCCCGGCCGCCGACCTGAAGCGCTTCCACGTCCAGGAGGCCGATCTCGCCGCGCCCACCGCGGGCGCCTCGGTGCGCGCGCTCATCGCGTACGAGGCGGAACGCGCCCGGAACCTCCTGGACGACGGGACCCCCCTCGTACGGAGCGTCCACGGCAGGCTGCGGCTGCTGCTCGCGGGGTTCGTGGCGGGCGGCAGGGCGGCCCTGCACGCGATCGCCGCCGCCGGACACGACGTACTTCCCGGCCCGCCCGAGCCCGGCAGGCTCCGGCTGCTGCGCGAGGCGGGCGCGACCCTGCGAGGAGAGGGGTGATCCGGACCGTGGAGTCGGAACCGCACACGTCCGCGCCGGTACTCGCCGCCTACAGCTACTGCGAGGCCGTCACCGGACAGCAGGCCCGTAACTTCGCCTACGGCATCAGGCTGCTGCCGACGCCCAAACGCCGCGCGATGTCCGCGCTGTACGCCTTCTCCCGGCGCGTCGACGACATCGGTGACGGCGCGCTCGCGGTCGAGGTCAAGGCGGCCCGGCTGCAGGAGACCAGGGCGCTGCTCACCCGGGTCCGGGACGGCTCGGTCGACGAGGACCACACGGATCCCGTCGCGGTCGCCCTCGCCCACGCGCAGGCCGCCTTCCCGATCCCGCTCGACGCGCTCGACGAACTCATCGACGGCGTCCTGATGGACGTACGCGGCGAGTACTACGAGACCTGGGACGACCTGAAGGTCTACTGCCGCTGCGTGGCCGGGTCCATCGGCCGGCTCTCGCTCGGTGTCTTCGGCACCGAACCGGGGGCACGCGGCTCGGAACGCGCGCCGGAGTACGCCGACACCCTGGGGCTCGCGCTGCAACTGACCAACATCCTCAGGGACGTTCGCGAGGACGCGGAGGGCGGCCGTACCTACCTGCCCACCGACGACCTCGCGAAGTTCGGCTGCTCGGCCGGGTTCGCCGGGCTGCTCCCGCCGGCCGACTCCGACTTCGCGGGTCTGGTGCACTACGAAGTCCGCCGGGCCCGCGCCCTGTTCGCCGAGGGCTACCGGCTGCTGCCGATGCTCGACCGCCGCAGCGGCGCCTGCGTCGCGGCCATGGCCGGCATCTACCGCCGGCTGCTGGACCGCATCGAGCGCGAGCCGGAGGCCGTCCTGCGCGGCCGGGTCTCGCTGCCCGGCCGGGAGAAGGCGTACGTCGCCGTGCGCGGCCTCTCCGGACTCGACACCCGCCATGTGTCGCGCCGTACCGTCAGGAGGCGCGTCTGATGGACAATTCACTCAGCGGTGAATCCATCGGGGAAAAGTGGTACGCAACCCTCCGCACCGGCGCGGCGTCCCTGACTGCGACGGACCGCCGCGGCCGGCTTCGACACCCCGGCGGACCGGCAGGGGAGGGCGCACGATGACCGACCGCGCACAGCCCGGAGGACCACCCGACGGGCACCGTACGGGCCGGACCCCCGCCACGGCCGTGGTGGTCGGCGGGGGACTGGCCGGTGTCACCGCCGCGCTCTCGCTCGCCGACGCGGGCGTCCGGGTCACCCTGCTGGAAGGCCGGCCCCGCCTCGGCGGACTGGCCTTCTCCTTCCGGCGCGGCGACCTGACCGTCGACAACGGACAGCATGTGTACCTGCGGTGCTGCACCGCCTACCGCTGGTTCCTCGACCGGGTCGACGCAGCCGCGCTCGCGCCCCTGCAGGATCGTCTCGACGTGCCGGTTCTCGACGCCGGGGGCCGGGCCGGGCGGCGGCTCGGCAGGCTGCAGCGCGACGCGCTGCCCGTCCCCCTGCACCTGGGACGCAGCCTCGCCACGTACCCCCACCTCTCCCTCGCCGAGCGCGCGCGGGTCGGGCGGGCCGCACTGGCGCTCAAGGCGCTCGACCCCGCCGATCCCGCCCTGGACGCACAGGACTTCGGTAGCTGGCTGGCCGCGCACGGCCAGTCGGCGCGGGCCGTCGAGGCGCTGTGGGACCTCGTCGGGGTCGCCACCCTCAACGCCGTCGCCGGGGACGCCTCCCTCGGGCTCGCGGCGATGGTGTTCAGGACGGGCCTGCTGTCCGACCCGGGCGCGGCCGACATCGGCTGGGCCCACGTCCCGCTGGGCGAACTGCACGACGCGCGCGCCCGCAAGGCGCTCGACTCGGCGGGCGTGCGCACCGTGCTCCGCGCCCGCGTCACGTCGCTCTCCCCCGGGGAGAACGGGAGCTGGCGGGTCGGGACGGCCGGCGAGAGCCTGGACGCCGACACGGTCGTCCTCGCCGTACCGCAGCGCGAGACGTACGACCTGCTGCCCGCGGGAGCGCTCGACGAGCCCGGACGGCTGCTGGAGATCGGCACCGCGCCGATCCTCAACATCCATGTCGTGTACGACCGCAAGGTGCTGAGCCGGCCGTTCTTCGCGGCGCTCGGCTCACCCGTGCAGTGGGTCTTCGACCGCACGGAGGCGTCCGGGCTCGGCGAGGGCCAGTACCTGGCGCTGTCGCAGTCGGCCGCCCGGGACGAGATCGACACTCCCGTGTCCGCACTGCGCGAGCGCTATCTGCCCGAGCTGGAGCGGCTGCTGCCGCACGCGCGCGACGCGCGCGTGCGGGACTTCTTCGTGACCCGGGAGCGCACGGCGACGTTCGCTCCCACCCCCGGCGTCGGACGGCTCAGGCCCGGCGCCCGCACCAAGGCACCCGGCCTGTACCTGGCCGGAGCGTGGACCGCCACCGGGTGGCCCGCGACCATGGAGAGTGCGGTCCGCAGCGGCATCGGCGCGGCGGACGCCGCCCTCGCCGCGCTGGGCCGGCCCCGGAACCACCTCTTCGCCTTCGAGGAGGCCGCGTGACGCTCGAAGCGCACCGGGGCGGTTCCCGCACTCCCGGTACCACGAACACACCGACATCTGGAGAGACTGTGCCCACTGTGCCCCCGGCCGTGACGGCCGCTGCGAGGACCGCGGTGGACGTGACCGCGCTCCTGGAGCGCGGGCGGACCCTGGCGACCCCCGTGCTGCGGGCGGCCGTCGATCGCCTGGCGCCCCCCATGGACACCGTCGCCGCCTACCACTTCGGCTGGATCGACGCCCACGGCAACCCGGCGGACGGCGACGGCGGCAAGGCCGTACGTCCCGCCCTCGCCGTCATGTCCGCCGAGGTCACCGGCGCCGCACCCGAGGCCGGCATCCCCGGCGCGGTCGCGGTGGAACTGGTGCACAACTTCTCGCTGCTGCACGACGACCTGATGGACGGCGACGAGCAGCGCCGCCACCGCGACACCGTCTGGAAGGTCCACGGCCCCGCCCAGGCCATCCTCGTCGGTGACGCGCTGATGGTCCTCGCCAACGAGATCCTGCTCGAACTGGGCACCGCCGAGGCGGCCCGCGCCACCCGCCGCGTCACCACGGCGACCCGGGCGCTCATCGACGGCCAGGCCCAGGACATCTCCTACGAGCACCGCGAGCGGGTCACCGTCGAGGAGTGCCTGGAGATGGAGGGCAACAAGACCGGCGCCCTCCTTGCCTGCGCCTGCTCCATCGGCGCCGTCCTCGGCGGAGCCGACGACCACACCGCCGACACCCTGGAGAAGTACGGCTACCACCTCGGGCTCGCCTTCCAGGCCGTCGACGACCTGCTGGGCATCTGGGGCGACCCGGTCTCCACCGGCAAGCAGACCTGGAGCGACCTGCGCCAGCGCAAGAAGTCCCTGCCGGTCGTCGCCGCCCTCGCGGCCGGCGGCCCGGCCTCGGAGCGGCTCGGCGAGATCCTGGCCGCCGACGCCAAGGCCAGCGACTTCGAGAACTTCTCCGAGGAGGAGTTCGCCGCGCGCGCCGCCCTCATCGAACAGGCGGGCGGCCGCGAGTGGGCCGTCCAGGAGGCCCGCCGCCAGCACACGATCGCCATCGAGGCGCTGGACTCGATCCGGATGCCCGAGCGGGTCCGGGACGAGTTCGCGGCCCTCGCCGACTTCGTCGTCGTACGGAAGAGATGACCACCCGCACCCAGGAGCCGGCCCTCATCGGCCGAATAGCCCTCGCGTAGTCGCCGGCCGGTGCCCGTCACCGGACACGCACCGGCCGACGGCTGACCCACCGCAGAGAGATCCGTCCACTGCACGAAGGGGAAGCCATGACAGCGACGACCGACGGAAGCACCGGGGCCCTGCCGCCCCGCGCCCCCTCGGCCAGCGACACCGACCAGGGCACTCCTGTGGCGGCAGGGGTTCAGGAGGCGGCCCTGCACGCCGTGGGGCGGGCCACCGACTTCCTGCTCTCCCGGCAGGACGCCCAGGGCTGGTGGAAGGGCGACCTGGAGACCAACGTCACCATGGACGCCGAGGACCTGCTGCTCCGTCAGTTCCTGGGCATCCGCGACGACGCCACCACCCGGGCCGCCGCCCTCTTCATCAGGGGCGAACAGCGCCCGGACGGCACCTGGGCCACCTTCCACGGCGGCCCGCCCGACCTCTCGGCCACCGTCGAGGCGTACGTCGCGCTGCGGCTGGCGGGCGACGACCCGGCCGCGCCGCACATGGCGACGGCGTCCGCCTGGATCCGGGCGCGGGGCGGGATCGCCGCCGCCCGGGTCTTCACCCGCATCTGGCTGGCGCTGTTCGGCTGGTGGAAGTGGGACGACCTGCCGGAGATGCCGCCGGAGATCATCTACTTCCCCCCGTGGATGCCGCTGAACATCTACGACTTCGGCTGCTGGGCCCGCCAGACGATCGTGCCGCTGACCGTGGTGTCGGCGAAGCGCCCGGTGCGGCCGGCGCCGTTCCCGCTCGACGAATTGCACACCGACCCGGGGCGGCCGAACCCGCCCAGACCCTTGGACCGGCTGGGCAGTTGGGAGGGAGCCTTCCAACGGCTCGACCGGGCCCTGCACGGCTACCACAAGGTGGCACTGAAGCGGCTGCGCCGGGCGGCCATGAACCGGGCGGCCCGCTGGATCGTCGAACGCCAGGAGAACGACGGCTGCTGGGGCGGCATCCAGCCGCCCGCCGTGTACTCGGTCATCGCGCTGCACCTGCTCGGCTACGACCTGGGGCACCCCGTGATGCGGGCCGGGCTGGAGTCCCTGGACCGGTTCGCCGTGTGGCGCGAGGACGGGGCACGGATGATCGAGGCGTGCCAGTCCCCGGTGTGGGACACCTGCCTCGCCACCATCGCCCTCGCCGACGCCGGGCTGCCCCCCGACCATCCCCAACTGGTCAAGGCCGCCGACTGGATGCTCGGCGAGGAGATCGTCCGCCCCGGCGACTGGTCGGTGAGGCGTCCCCAACTCCCGCCCGGAGGCTGGGCGTTCGAGTTCCACAACGACAACTACCCCGACATCGACGACACCGCCGAGGTCGTCCTCGCACTGCGCCGGGTGCGGCACCCCGACCCCGAGCGCGTGGAGAGGGCCGTGCGGCGCGGGGTGCGCTGGACCCTGGGCATGCAGTCCGGGAACGGGGCGTGGGCGGCGTTCGACGCCGACAACACCAGCCCGTTCCCCAACAGGCTGCCGTTCTGCGACTTCGGCGAGGTCATCGACCCGCCGTCCGCCGACGTCACCGCGCACGTCGTGGAGATGCTCGCGGCGGAGGGCCTGTCCCACGACCCGCGCACCCGGCGCGGCATCGAGTGGCTGCTCGCCGAACAGGAGCCCAGCGGTGCCTGGTTCGGCCGCTGGGGCGTCAACTACGTCTACGGCACCGGGTCGGTGGTCCCCGCCCTGGTGACCGCGGGGCTGCCCGCCACGCACCCCGCGATCCGCCGGGCCGTGGCCTGGCTGAAGACCGTCCAGAACGACGACGGCGGCTGGGGCGAGGACCTGCGTTCCTACCCCGACCCGGCCGAGTGGGGCGGCAAGGGCGCCTCCACCGCCTCCCAGACCGCGTGGGCGCTGCTCGCGCTGCTCGCGGCGGGGGAGCGGGACACCGGGGCCACCGAACGCGGCGTCGCGTGGCTGGCCCGGACCCAGCGGGAGGACGGCTCCTGGGACGAGCCGTACTTCACCGGCACCGGCTTCCCCTGGGACTTCTCGATCAACTACCACCTCTACCGGCAGGTCTTCCCGCTCACCGCCCTCGGCCGCTACGTCCACGGCGAACCGGCCGTCCTGAAGCCCGGGACACGCTGATGACCGCGCCCTCCGCCCCGGCCCCGCTGCTGATCGCCTGCGCGCTCGGCATCGAACGGCTCGCCCTGCGCGGCCGCGACCGGGCCGGAGCGGGAGGACCGGTCACTGTCCTGCGCACCGGCATGGGGGCGAGGGCCGCCGAGCGGTCCGTCACCCGGGCCCTCGCCGACCCGGGGCTGCGTGACGCGGCCGTGCTGGCCACCGGGTTCTGCGCCGGACTCGCGCCGGGCATGCGGCCCGGTGACCTGGTCGTCGCCGAGGAGACCTGGGGCCCCGGCGATGCCGTCACCCGCTGCGTCTCCTCCCGGCGCCTGGTCGAGGAGGTGCGGCGCGCCGTGCCCGGACGCGCGGTCCACACCGGCCCGCTCACCGGCTCCGACCACGTCGTACGCGGTCAGGAGCGGTCCGAGCTCCACGCGACCGGCGCACTCGCGGTCGACATGGAGTCCGCCGTCACGCTCCACTGCGCCGTGCGATCGGGCGCACGCCCGGTTGCGGCCGTCCGGGTGGTCGTGGACGCTCCAGAACATGAACTGGTCCGGATCGGCACGGTACGCGGTGGAATATCAGCTTTCCGCGTCCTTCGTGCCGTCCTTCCCGCTTACTACGAATGGCACCGTTCCTTGCTGCTCCCCAGGAGGTGAGCCAGATGGCCATGCCGCTCCGCCAGTCCATCAAGGTGGCGACGTATCTCGCTGAACAGAAGCTCCGCAAGCGGGAGAAGTTCCCGCTGATCGTCGAGCTGGAACCGCTCTACGCCTGCAACCTGAAGTGCGAGGGCTGCGGCAAGATCCAGCACCCGGCGGGCGTGCTCAAGCAGCGCATGCCGGTGGCGCAGGCCGTGGGCGCCGTCCTGGAGTCCGGAGCGCCGATGGTGTCGATCGCCGGCGGCGAACCCCTGATGCACCCCCAGATCGACGAGATCGTGCGGCAGTTGGTGGCGAAGAGGAAGTACGTCTTCCTGTGCACCAACGCCCTGCTGCTGCGCAAGAAGATGGAGAAGTTCAAGCCCTCGCCGTACTTCGCGTTCGCCGTGCACATCGACGGGCTGCGGGAGCGGCACGACGAGTCGGTGGCGAAGGAGGGGGTGTTCGACGAGGCCGTGGCCGCGATCAAGGAGGCCAAGAAGCGCGGCTTCCGGGTCACGACCAACTCGACCTTCTTCAACACCGACACCCCGCAGACCATCATCGAGGTCCTCAACTTCCTCAACGACGACCTCCAGGTCGACGAGATGATGATCTCCCCCGCCTACGCCTACGAGAAGGCCCCCGACCAGGAGCACTTCCTCGGTGTCGAGCAGACCCGCGAGCTGTTCAAGAAGGCGTTCGCGGGCGGCAACCGGCGCCGCTGGCGCCTGAACCACTCGCCCCTGTTCCTGGACTTCCTGGAGGGCAGGGTCGACTTCCCGTGCACGGCGTGGGCGATCCCCAACTACTCGCTGTTCGGCTGGCAGAAGCCCTGCTACCTGATGAGCGACGGCTACGTCACCACGTACCGGGAGCTGATCGAGGACACCGACTGGGACGCCTACGGCCGGGGCAAGGACCCGCGCTGCGCCAACTGCATGGCGCACTGCGGCTACGAGCCGACCGCCGTCCTCGCCACCATGGGCTCGCTGAAGGAGTCCCTGCGCGCCCTGCGCGAGACGGTCTCCGGGAACCAAGGGAACCAGGGGTGACGTGATGAGCGCCGTGTCGCTGGGTGTGCCCGAGGTACCGGTCCGGCCGATCGCCGAGCGGCGTGTGTCGCGCGGCATCCGGGTCGGCACGGTGGCGGTCGGGGGCGGGGCCCCGGTCTCGGTGCAGTCGATGACGACGACCCGTACGTCGGACATCGGCGCCACCCTGCAGCAGATCGCCGAACTCACCGCGGCCGGCTGCCAGATCGTCCGCGTCGCCTGCCCCACGCAGGACGACGCGGACGCGCTGCCCGCCATCGCCCGCAAGTCGCAGATCCCGGTCATCGCCGACATCCACTTCCAGCCGAAGTACGTCTTCGCCGCGATCGAGGCCGGCTGCGCCGCCGTCCGCGTCAACCCGGGCAACATCAAGCAGTTCGACGACAAGGTGAAGGAGATCGCGCGGGCGGCGAAGGACCACGGCACCCCGATCCGGATCGGGGTCAACGCCGGCTCGCTCGACCGGCGGCTGCTCCAGAAGTACAGCAGGGCGACCCCCGAGGCGCTGGTGGAGTCCGCGCTGTGGGAGGCGTCGCTGTTCGAGGAGCACGGGTTCCGGGACATCAAGATCTCGGTCAAGCACAACGACCCGGTCGTGATGGTCGAGGCGTACCGGCAGCTGGCCGCCCGCTGCGACTACCCGCTGCACCTCGGGGTGACCGAGGCCGGACCCGCCTTCCAGGGCACCATCAAGTCCGCCGTCGCCTTCGGGGCGCTGCTCGGCGAGGGGATCGGCGACACGATCCGGGTGTCGCTGAGCGCCCCGCCCGTCGAGGAGATCAAGGTCGGCATCCAGATCCTGGAGTCGCTGAACCTGCGGCAGCGGCGGCTGGAGATCGTCTCCTGCCCCTCCTGCGGACGGGCGCAGGTCGACGTGTACCGGCTGGCGGACGAGGTGTCCGCCGGGCTGGAGGGCATGGAGGTCCCGTTGCGGGTCGCGGTCATGGGCTGCGTCGTCAACGGGCCCGGCGAGGCGCGGGAGGCCGACCTCGGCGTCGCCTCCGGCAACGGCAAGGGGCAGATCTTCGTGAAGGGCGAGGTCATCAGGACCGTGCCCGAGTCGAAGATCGTGGAGACCCTCATCGACGAGGCGATGAAGATCGCCGAACGGATGGAACGGGACGGCGTCGCGTCGGGGGAACCGGCGGTCACCGTGAGCTGACAACACGGGCTGAGAGAGCACGGA
The DNA here is from genome assembly GCF_029167005.1 of Streptomyces sp. VNUA24. Lineage (NCBI taxonomy): Bacteria > Bacillati > Actinomycetota > Actinomycetes > Kitasatosporales > Streptomycetaceae > Streptomyces > Streptomyces sp. VNUA24. The sequence continues at coordinate 2,603,025 of NZ_CP119143.1, read as the reverse complement.
TCGAGAGGGGGCCCGACGTGACGATTCTGGAGAGCATCCGGCAACCGCGCGACCTGAAGGCGCTGACCGAGGCGGAACTCGGTGAACTGGCCGAGGAGATCAGGGAGTTCCTGGTGCACGCGGTCGCCAGGACCGGAGGTCACCTGGGGCCCAACCTGGGGGTGGTGGAACTGACCGTCGCGCTCCACCGGGTCTTCGAGTCGCCGACCGACCGCATCGTCTGGGACACCGGTCACCAGAGCTATGTGCACAAGCTGCTGACCGGCCGTCAGGACTTCTCCAAACTGCGCGGCAAGGGCGGCCTGTCGGGCTATCCCTCGCGCGAGGAGTCCGAGCACGACATCGTCGAGAACAGCCACGCCTCCACCGCCCTCGGCTGGGCGGACGGCCTCGCCAAGGCCCGACAGGTGCTGGGGGAGCGGGGTCATGTGGTCGCGGTGATCGGCGACGGGGCACTCACCGGCGGCATGGCCTGGGAGGCGCTCAACAACATCGCGGCCGCCAAGGACCGACCGCTGATCATCGTCGTCAACGACAACGAGCGCTCGTACGCGCCCACCATCGGCGGCCTCGCCAACCACCTCGCCACCCTGCGCACCACCGACGGCTACGAGCGGTTCCTCGCGTGGGGCAAGGAGGTGCTGCTGCGCACCCCGGTCGTCGGCAGGGAGGTCTACGAGGCGCTGCACGGCGCGAAGAAGGGCTTCAAGGACGCGTTCGCGCCGCAGGGCATGTTCGAGGACCTGGGCCTGAAGTACGTCGGCCCGATCGACGGACACGACACCGGGGCCGTCGAGTCGGCGCTGCGCCGCGCCAAGCGCTTCCACGGCCCCGTCCTGGTGCACTGTCTGACGCAGAAGGGCCGGGGGTACGAGCCCGCGCTCGCCGACGAGGAGGACCACTTCCACACGGTCGGCGTGATGGACCCCCTGACCTGCGAGCCGCTCGCGCCGGCCGGCGGACCCTCCTGGACCTCGGTCTTCGGCGACGAGATCGTCCGGATCGGGGACGAACGCGAGGACGTCGTGGCGATCACGGCGGCCATGCTGCACCCCGTCGGGCTCGGCAGGTTCGCGGAGAAGTTCCCCGACCGGGTGTGGGACGTCGGGATCGCCGAGCAGCACGCCACCGTGTCGGCGGCCGGCCTCGCCACGGGCGGCCTGCACCCCGTGGTGGCCGTCTACGCGACCTTCCTCAACCGGGCCTTCGACCAACTGCTGATGGACGTGGCACTGCACCGGTGCGGGGTGACCTTCGTCCTGGACCGCGCCGGGGTGACCGGCGTGGACGGCGCGTCGCACAACGGCATGTGGGACATGTCCGTCCTCCAGGTCGTCCCCGGGCTGCGGATCGCCGCCCCGCGCGACGCCGAGCAGCTGCGGACCCAGCTGCGCGAGGCCGTCGCGGTGGACGACGCCCCCACGCTGATCCGGTTCCCGAAGGAGTCCGTGGGGCCGGAGATCCCGTTCCTGGGGCGGGTGGGCGGCATGGACGTCCTGTACCGCTCCGACACACCGGGGGACCCGGAGGTCCTGCTGGTCGCCGTCGGCGTGATGGCGCCGGTGTGTCTGGGAGCCGCCGAGCTGCTCCGGGCGCGGGGCATCGGCTGCACCGTCGTCGACCCGCGCTGGGTCAAGCCCGTCGACCCCGCGCTGCCGGGGCTCGCCGGCGCGCACCGGCTGGTGGCCGTCGTGGAGGACAACAGCCGGGCCGCAGGCGTCGGTTCGGCGGTCGCCCTCGCCCTGGGCGACGCCGAGGTCGACGTGCCGGTACGGCGGTTCGGGATTCCGGAGCGGTTCCTCCCGCACGCCAAGCGCGGGGAGGTGCTGGCCGACCTGGGGCTGACACCCGTCGACATCGCCGGCCGGATCAGCGCCTCGCTGTCCGCCGGTGACGAGGCGGCGAAGGGGGACCTGGCCGAGGCCGGGCCGTCGCGGGTCCGGCCGTCCGTGGCCGGGCCCCGCGCGGCCCGGCCGCCCCTGGCCCAGCCGTCCGTGCCCGGTCCTTGCGTGGCCGAGCCGTCCGAGGAGCAACCACGATGACCACCCGGGAACCCGCCGCCACCGAGGAGTTCGACCTCGGCAGACTCCTGGCCGAACGCGGCGCCGAGCGCTACGAGCTGCACGCCCGGCACCTCAACCACCAGCTCCCCCGGATGCTGCACACCATCGGCTTCGACAAGGTCTACGAGCGGGCCGAGGGCGCCTACTTCTGGGACGCGGACGGCAACGACTACCTGGACATGCTCGCCGGGTTCGGAGTGATGGGGCTCGGCCGCCACCACCCCGTGGTCCGCAAGGCGCTGCACGACGTGCTCGACGCCCAGCTCGCCGACCTGACCCGGTTCGACTGCCAGCCCCTGCCCGGGCTGCTCGCCGAGAAGCTGCTCGCCCACAGCCCCCACCTGGACCGGGTGTTCTTCGGCAACAGCGGCACGGAGGCCGTCGAGACCGCGCTGAAGTTCGCCCGGTACGCCACCGGCAGGCCACGCGTCCTCTACTGCGACCACGCCTTCCACGGGCTCACCACCGGCTCGCTCTCCGTCAACGGCGAGGACGGCTTCCGGGACGGCTTCGCACCGCTGCTGCCCGACACGGCCGTACCGCTCGGCGACCTCGACGCGCTGGCGAGGGAGCTGAAGAAGGGCGATGTGGCCGCCCTCGTCGTCGAGCCCGTCCAGGGCAAGGGCGTGCACGAGGCGCCGCCCGGTTATCTGCGCGCCGCCCGCGAACTGCTGCACGCGCACGGCGCGCTGCTGATCGTCGACGAGGTGCAGACCGGGCTCGGCCGCACCGGGGACTTCTACGCCCACCAGCACGAGGACGGGGTCGAGCCCGATCTGGTGTGCGTGGCGAAGGCGCTCTCCGGCGGCTATGTCCCGGTCGGCGCCACCCTCGGCAAGGAGTGGATCTTCAAGAAGGTCTACTCGTCCATGGACCGCGTGCTCGTGCACTCGGCGAGCTTCGGCTCCAACGCCCAGGCCATGGCCGCCGGGCTCGCCGTCCTCTCCGTCATGGAGAGCGAGCGGATCGTGGCGAACGCCCGGACCACGGGCGAGCTGCTGAAAGCCCGGCTCTCGGCGCTGGTCGACAAGTACGAGCTGCTCAGCGACGTACGCGGCCGGGGGCTGATGATCGGCATCGAGTTCGGCAGGCCGAGGTCGCTGAAGCTGCGCAGCCGCTGGACGATGCTCCAGGCGGCCCGCAAGGGGCTGTTCGCCCAGATGGTCGTCGTACCGCTGCTGCGCCGGCACCGCATCCTCACCCAGGTCTCCGGCGACCATCTGGAGGTGATCAAGCTGATCCCGCCCCTGATCATCGGGGAGCGTGAGGTGGACCGCTTCGTCGAGGCGTTCACCGAGGTCATGGACGACGCGCACAGCGGGGGCGGACTCATGTGGGACTTCGGAAAGACGCTGGTGAAACAGGCGGTGGCCAACCGTTAGAGAGGGGCCTATGGAGTACGGCGGTGGAGGTGCGGCCGGTGCGGGCGCCGCCCCGGGCGTGGGTGCGGGCGCCGACCCGGGCGCGGACTCTTTGCCTCTGAGGCAAGGAATTTGCCGCTGAGGCAAAACCCCGGCTGAATGGAGGCATGAGCCCCTCCGAGGGTACGCACCCTCCCGAGCCCCCGGCGGACGAGGCGCTGCCCGCCGTCGCACCGCAGCTGCGGGCCCTGCGCCGCCGGGCCTCCCTCACCCTGGAGGCCGCGGCCCGCGCCGCCGGCCTCTCGCCCGCGCACCTCTCCCGGCTGGAGACCGGTCGGCGCCAGCCCTCGCTGCCGATGCTGCTCACCCTGGCCCGCGTCTACGGTACGACGGTCTCGGAGCTCCTCGGTGAGACCGTCGCCGAGCGGGACGCCGTCCTGCGCGCCACCGACACGGAGCCCACCCGGGCCGGCGGCTGGACGTACTGGCAGGCGGGCGCGCCCGGGCGCGGGATGCAGGCCCTGCGTGTCCATGTGCCGCACGGCTCGCAGGGCGACATCGTGCGCGTGCATCCCGGGGAGGAGTGGCTCTACGTCCTGACCGGGCGGCTGCGCCTGCGCCTCGGGGACACCGCGCATCTGCTCGTGCCCGGCGACAGCGCCCACTTCGACTCGCTGACCCCGCACCGCATCGCCGCCGCCGACCAGGACGGCGCCGATCTCCTGTTCGTCCACACCCTGCTGCAGAGCCCGGCCGCCGCGCTGTGCCTCGGGCCGACCACTCCCGGAGAGACACCATGACCGACCTGGAAGAGAAGTTCCCCCGTGCCCTGTGGGTGCGGCTGATCATCTACATCGCGGTCGGCCATGTCTTCGCGGCCTTCATCTATCTGCTGTTCGAACTGGGCGCCCGGCAGTAGCCGCCGGTCCGGTCCTGGTCGATCCGGTCCTGGTCGATCCGGTCCGGTCCTAGTCGAGCAGGCGCTCGCGCAGCCGCTCGCGGGTCTGCGGGGCCAGCTTCAGGCCCTGTTCCAGATAGGTGTCGACATCGCCCCAGGTCTCCTCCAGGGTGTCGAAGGCCGCCTGGAGGTACTCGGCGCGGGCGTCGAAGAGGGGGCTCAGCAGCTCCATGATCTCCGGGGACCAGGCGCTCGCGGAGGAGCTGCTGCGGTGCACCTTGTAGCGGCGGTGCTTGGCGTTCGACTCCAGGTAGTCGGCGAGCACGGCCTCGCGCTCGACGCCGAGGGCGAGCAGCGTGACGGCGACGGAGAGCCCCGCGCGGTCCTTGCCCGCCGCGCAGTGCATCAGCGCGGGCACGCTGTCCTCGGCCAGCGCGTGCAGCACGCGGGAGTGCTCGGCCGTACGCTCCTTGATCATCTTGCGGTAGGAGGCGGTCATCCGGCCGGCCGCCCTGCCGTCGCCCAGCAGCGCGCGCAGCTGGTCCAGGTCGCCGTCGCGGACCATCTTCCAGAACTCGGCGCCGTCGGCCGGGTCGCTCAGCGGCAGGTTCACGTTGACCACGCCGGGGAGCGGGATGTCCGGCCCCTCCAGCTTCTGGTCGGCCGCGTTGCGGAAGTCGAAGATCGTGTGCAGGTCCAGCGAGGCGAGGAACGCGGCGTCCTCGTCGGTGGCGTGCGCTAGGTGCCCGCTGCGGAACAGGACCCCGTGACGCACGCGGCGGCCGTCCACCGTCGGCAGACCCCCCACATCGCGGAAGTTGCGCACTCCGGTCAGCTCGGGCTCGGTCGACGGGATCTGCTGCGTCACTGGGGCTCCCTCCCATCCGGCCGTCGGCGGCAATCGCCGGCGGGCACGCACTCCGCACTGAGGCGCGCCCTCGACGATACGACATGGGTGTGCGGCTCCCTGAGTTGTCCACAGGGGGCGCGGCGCGCTCGTCCGCGGTTGTCCACAGGCCCCGTCGAGCGCTCGGACCGACCTGCGATGATGTTGCCGCTTGATCGCACCTGATCGAATCTGTGAGGGCTTGATGTTGGAAATCGGCGCAGACGGCCGGACCTGGATTCTCACCGGGCCCAGGAGCAGCTATGCCCTGCGGCTCACGGACGACGGCGAGTTGCTGCACCTGCACTGGGGGCCGCGGATCGCGCTGGCCGACGCCGAGGAGCTGGCCGCCCGGCAGCGGTTGCCGTACTGGCCGTTCGAGGCCCCGGTCGACGGACACGAGGAGTACCCCGTCGAGGGCGGCCCCCGTTTCACCCGGCCCGCCCTGTCGGTGCGCACGGACGAGCGGCGCGGCACCGAGTGGACCTTCCGAGAGTACGAGGCCGACGCCGACGAGCTGCGGCTGCGGTTCGCCGACGGCGGGCTCGGGATCACACTGCACTACCGGCTGCGCGACGACGTGATCGAGCGCTGGGTGACCCTGGTCAACGACGGGCCGGCGGTGGAGCTGCTGCGGGCCGACTCGGCGACCTGGACGCTGCCGACCCGCGCGGAGGAGACCTGGCGGCTGTCCCAGCTGCACGGACGGTGGGCGGCCGAGTCCCGGCTCGTGCGCGCCGACCTCACCTACGGCGAGAAGGTCATCGGCAGTCGGCGCGGCCACACCGGGCACCAGCACCTGCCCTGGGTCGCCCTGGACACCGACGCCACCGAGGAGCACGGCGAGGTCTACGGCTGCGCACTCGGCTGGTCGGGGTCCTGGCGGATCGCGGTCGCCCAGCTGCCGGACGCGCGGGTGCAGATCACCGGTGGCGCCGGGTACGACGAGTCCGGTCTGCTGCGGCTGGAGACGGGCGAGACGTTCACCACCCCCGTCTTCGCCGGACTGTGGAGCGACGGCGGCCACGGCGGCGCGAGCCGCGCCTGGCACGCGTACCAGCGGGCGTACGTCATCCCGCACGCGGACCAGGACCGGCCGGTCCTCTTCAACTCCTGGGAGGCCACCGAGTTCGACATCTCCGAGGAGCAGCAGGGCGCGCTCGCGCGGCGCGCGGCGGCCATCGGGGTCGAGCTGTTCGTCGTGGACGACGGCTGGTTCGGGGCGCGGACGAGCGACCGGGCCGGCCTCGGCGACTGGACGCCCAATCCGGACCGCTTCCCGCAGGGTCTCAAGCCCCTGGCCGACGAAGTGCACGCCCTCGGTATGCAGTTCGGTATCTGGGTCGAGCCCGAAATGGTCAACCCGGACAGCGAGCTGTACCGGGCGCATCCCGAATGGGCCCAGTTCCAAACAGGACGAAAGAGGACGGAGCTGCGTAATCAGCTCGTCCTCAACCTCGCGCGCGAGGACGTCCAGGAATACCTCTGGGAGAAACTGGACGCGCTGCTGTCCGGTGCGCCGATCGACTATGTGAAGTGGGACTTCAACCGCTGCTTCACGGATGCCGGCTGGCCGGGCGAGTCGTATCCGCAGAAGCTGTGGGTCGAGCACGTGCACGCCTACTACGCCCTGCTGGACCGGCTGCGGGCCGCGCACCCGGGGGTGGCGTTCGAGTCGTGCTCCGGAGGCGGCGGCCGCATCGACCTCGGGGTGATGGCCCGGACCGACCAGGTCTGGACGTCGGACAACACCGACCCGCTCGACCGGCTCGCCATCCAGCACGGCTTCAGCCAGATCCACCCGGCCCGGACCATGGCCGCCTGGGTCACCGACAGCCCGAACAACCAGCTCAACGGTCGCGTCAGCTCCCTGCGGTTCCGCTTCGTCAGTGCCATGGCGGGTGTGCTCGGGGTGGGCGGCGACCTCACCGAGTGGACGGAGGAGGAGCTGGCCGAGGCCGGGGAGTGGGTCGAGCTGTACAAGCAGATCCGGCCCGTCGTGCAGCGCGGTGATCTGTACCGGCTGCGGCCGCCGACGGGTGGGCTGAGCGCCGTGCAGTACGTCCACGGCGACGAGGTGGTGGTCCTGGCGTGGCTCCAGGCCCAGCACTACGGCGAGCCGCCCGCCCCGCTCCGGCTGCGCGGCCTGGACCCGACAGAAACGTACGAGTGCCGCGAAACGGGCGAAGTGCACCGAGGGGCCGTGCTGTTGCACCACGGGCTATCGACGGGACTGCGCGGCGATTTCGATGCGAAGGTTATCCGCTTGCGTCGGACTTGAGCGATCCGTCCGAAATGCAGCCTTGATTCCAACAAGCCCTGGAATAAAGCCTACTGGCACGTAGGGGCGTGAGCAGCGTCATATTCGTGACGTTCCGCTGTCGCCATGTGCACGTAATTCGCGCACGATTCCAGGGCGGTTGGGAAAGGGGCACGACCCGTCTTTTACGGAGCGTGAGGGTTGATTGATGTAAGGATCAGGTAGGAAGACGCACAAGAAGTCCCAATGGTTGTCTCTGTGGCCACAAGTCGCTTACGTTCGGCGTCAATCCGGACGGACGCCCAATCCTGCCGCCGACCGGAGCCGCACACCGAACCGATCCACGGCAGGAGCGGGGGACCCACAGGAATCACCGCCTGTTCCGGTCTCCGGAACAAGCTAGGGGTCAAGCCGTGCGCGAGCACGGCCGGACATCTCCAGTCCGCACCCGACAGCTCACCTCGCAGGCGCCGGAGAGGAATTCGCCATGCCCGCGAAGGGTAAGCACCGCCGTCCCAAGTCCCAGCGTCTCACCCGCTCCATCGCCGCCGCCGGGACCGGTGGCGCCGCGCTCGCACTGCCGCTGATCGGAGCCGCCGGCGCCCAGGCCGCCACCCCGGCGGCCGCCGTGTCCGGTGTCTCCGAGAAGACCACCACCCTCACCGGCGAGCAGGCCGCGGCCGAGGCGGGCGCCCGGATCGCGCAGGCCGAGAAGACCGCTCAGGCCGAGCGGACCGCCGCCAAGAAGACGGCCAGAACCTACTCGGTGAAGGTCGGCGACTACCTGGCGAAGATCGCGGACGAGCAGGACGTCGAGGGAGGCTGGAAACGCCTCTACTCGGACAACCGCGCCGCGATCGGCTCCGACCCGTCGCTGATCCACCCGGGTCTGAAGCTGTCCATCGGCGGGCAGGGAGCGGGCGGTACGTCCCAGTCCTCGAAGCCGCAGCTGTCCCGGTCGTCGAAGGCCGTCGAGCCGTCCGAGTCGTCGCAGTCGCCCAAGTCCTCCGGCCCCTCGAAGAAGGAGTCCAAGGACACCCAGGCGTCGGCCTCCACGTCGAACGGCCAGTCCTCCTCGGCCAACGGCTCCGGCTTCAGCCTGCCCATCCAGGGCGCCACCGTGGGCACCGCGTACAAGACCGCCGGCAGCATGTGGTCCAGCGGCTACCACACGGGCGTCGACTTCGTGGCCCCGACCGGCACCGCCCTCAAGGCCGTGGGCGCGGGCACCGTCGTCTCCGCCGGCTGGGGCGGCGCGTACGGCAACCAGGTCGTCATCAAGCTGGCCGACGGCTACTACGCCCAGTACGCCCACCTCTCCTCGATCTCCGTCTCCGCGGGGCAGTCCGTGAGCGGCGGTCAGCAGATCGGTCTCTCGGGCGCGACCGGCAACGTCACCGGCCCGCACCTGCACTTCGAGATCCGCACCACTCCCTCCTACGGCTCGGACCTCGACCCGCTGGCCTACCTCCGCTCGAAGGGCGTCAGCGTCTGAGGCCCCGCTCCCCGTTGACGTCGAAGGCCGGTCCCGCTCCGCCGGGGCCGGCCTTCGACGTCCCCCGGCGCGGGGGCGTGTTGCGGTTGCGTGGCATGGCCGGTGGAAGCCTCGACAGGGGGTGACCGGGAGGACACAGTGATCTCCGTAAGCGCTTTCTACTCGGGGAAGCCCATGTCCCGTGGCGCGTCGTCGACGGACAGGAGTGTCATGACCACCCGCAGAGCTTTCGGGGTTCTCGCAGCCGGCGCGGCCCTCGCGGCACTCGGCCCGGCCGGACCGGCGACCGCGCACACGCGCGCGCCCGGGCGCCGGGGCCGGCTGATCGCCGCCGACGACTTCCGGCACGGACTCGGGTGCTGGGCGGTGGAGTTGGAGCGGGGCGGGGAGGTCACGGCCTCGCGCGGTGTGCTGGAGGTCGACGTGCCGGCCGGGGCCACGGTCTGGTTCCGGCGGCGGCTGGAAGGGCCGTACGCCGTCGAGTACACGGCCACGCCGGTCTCGGCGGGCGGGGCCAACGACCGGGTCTCCGACCTCAACAACTTCTGGAACGCCGTCGACGTGCGCTCGCCGGGCGATCTGTTCGCCACCCCGCGCGCGGGCGCGCTCGCCGAGTACGACCATCTGAAGACGTACTACGTCGGGTACGGCGCCAACACGAACACGACGACCCGCCTGCGCCGGTACGTCGGTGAGCCCGGGGTGCGGCCGCTGATCCACGACTACACCGAGCCGCTGCTCGTCGCCAACGCGCCGCACCATGTGCGGATCGTGTCCGACGGGTCGAAGGTGCAGTGGTGGAACAACGGCCGGCTGGTGTTCGACTACGTGGATCCCGCGCCGTACACCGAGGGACACTTCGCCTTCCGTACCACCTGGAGCCATTTCCGGATCGAGGACTTCCGGGTGTGGAGGTTGCGCGGTCGCCCTTGAGGGGCGGCAAGGGGGAGCGGGCTCGGGGCGGGCGCGGTGCCGCCGCCCCGGCCTGCGGTATTCCGGGTTGACCAACACTTGACGCGTGGTCTATCTCACCGGTCGTCAAGCCCTTATTACGGTCGCGTAGGTCACATGTGAAGGTGAATCATGGGCCGATGTGGCAGACGATTCGAATGACAGCAGAACGATGATCGGGTCGTACGTGGCGCTGGGGGACAGCTTCACCGAGGGCGTCGGCGACCCCGGGCCCGACGGGCGGTTCGTCGGCTGGGCCGACCGGTTCGCCGTACTCCTCGCGGACCGGGTGCCCGAGGGCGACTTCGACTACTCCAACCTGGCCGTGCGGGGAAAGCTCCTCGACCAGATCGTGGCGGACCAGGTGCCGAGGGCACTGGAACTCGCGCCGGATCTGATCTCCTTCTGCGCGGGCGGCAACGACATCATCCGGCCGGGTACCGACCCCGACGAGGTCGCCGAGCGGTTCGAGCGCGCGGTGGCCAGGCTCACGTCGGCGGTCGGCACGGTCATGGTGACCACCGGGTTCGACACCCGTGACGTGCCCGTGCTGAAGCATCTGCGCGGCAAGATCGCCACGTACAACCTGCATGTGCGGGCCATCGCCGACCGGTACGGGTGTCCGGTGCTGGACCTGTGGGCCCTGAAGACGGTGCAGGACCGGCGGGCCTGGGACCTCGACCGCCTGCACCTGTCCCCGGAGGGGCACACGCGGGTCGCCCTGCGGGCCGGGCAGGTGCTCGGCGTCGACATCCCCGCCGACCCGGACCAGCCGTGGCCCCCGCTGCCGCCGCGCGGCACGCTGGAGATGCGGCGGGACAACATCCAGTGGGCGCGGGAGTACCTCGTGCCGTGGATCGGACGGCGGCTGCGGGGAGAGTCCTCCGGCGACCACGTCTCGGCGAAGGGGCACCTGTCGCCGGACGACATCAGGGTGCGGATCGGGGCGGTGGCCTGAGCGGGGTGCCTCCGGCGGTTCGGCGAATTCGAAGTGGGCCGGGGGTGCGCCGCTGAGGTGAGGCGCGTGGGGTTGGGGGGGCGTGCGGGTCGGTGGGCGGGGTTCCGGCTCGTTGTGGTTGCTCGCGCAGTTCCTCGCGCCCCTGATGGGGTGGGGGCGTTCGGCAGGGGTGGGCTGGGCTGGGCTGGTCGTGGTGGGGTGTGGGTCGGTGGGCGGGGTTCCGGCTCGTTGTGGTTGCTCGCGCAGTTCCTCGCGCCCCTGAAGGGGCGGGGGCGTCCGGCGGGGGTGGGCGGGGTTCCGGCTCGTCGTGGTTGTTCGCGCGGTTCCCCGCGTCCCTGAAGGGGTGGGGTCAGCGGGTTGCTGCTGTCAGGGATGCTCGGGTCAGGCCCAGCTCGTGGGCCAGGGCCTCGTCGGCCCATTCCTGGGCCCGGGTGCGGGAGACGGTGCCGCCGTAGGCCGTCAGCTGGACGGCCAGGCCGTCCAGGAGGGCGGTGAGGCGCAGGGCCGTCGCCGAGGGGTCCGGGCAGCGGAACTCCTCGGCGGCCACGCCCGCCTCGATCACCTCGGTGAGGGCGGCCTTCCAGCGGGTGTCCAGTTCTCGGGTGACCTCGCGCAGGGCGGGATCGCGCACGGCGGCAGCCCAGCCCTCGATCCACAGCCGCCAGCCCTTGGCCTGACCGGTGGGCGCGTACCAGCGGACGGCCGCACGGAGCCGGCGCAGCGCCGTGGTGCGCCGGCCCAGCAGCTTGCGGAGATGGGCGAGGTCGTCCTCGGCGGCGTACCGGAAGGCCTCGGCCACCAGTCTTTCCTTGGTCGAGAAGTGGTACAGCACCAGGGCGTTGCTCACCCCGAGGACGGCGGCCACGTCGGCGATCCGCACCGCCGCGACGCCCCGCTCCTCGATCTGCCCGACGGCGGCCCGGAGCAGCTCCGCGCGCCGCTCGGCCACACTCAACCGCACCCTGCCCACACGGCAACCCTACCCAGGCCCGCGGACCGCCGCGGCCCCGCTCAGCGGTGCCGACCGAATCTCTCCGTGATGGCCGGTACCCGGTCGGCGGCGATGGCGTGGGCCGCGGCGCGGGGGGTCGTGCCGTCGGCCCCGGCCCGGGTGAGCATCAGGTCGACGAGGGCGCGCATGGAGCGGCGGACGTGGGCGAACGCCTCGTCCGCGGTGGGTCCGACGTCGCCGAAGAGGGTCCACCACCACCAGGCGTTCGTCCCGGAGTTGACCACTACGTCGGGCAGGACGGTGACCCCCCGGCGGGCGAGCGCCTCCTCGGCCGCCGGCAGGACGGGCATGTTGGCCGCCTCGACGATCAGCCGGGCGGTCACCCGGTGCTCGTTGGCGGCGTCGATCGCGTAGGAGACGGCCGCGGGGACCAGGACGTCGGCCTCCGCGGCGAGCCAGGCGTCGGCCGGCGCCTCCCGGTCCTCGGGCCGCAGCGCCGAACGGTCGACCGTGCCGTACGGGTCGCGGGCCGCGAGCAGCGCCTCGACGTCCAGGCCCGCCGGGTTCGTGAGGGTGCCCTTGATGTCGGCCACGGCGACGACCGTGAGCCCGGCGCGGGCGAGGAAGCGGGCGGTGGCCCCGCCCATGGTGCCCAGGCCCTGTACCGCGACCCGCGTCCCGGCGTACGGCGCGGCGGCCCTGTCCAGGGCCGTGAGCACGGACTCGGCGACACCGCACCCGCCGACCAGCTCGTCGAGGCCGATGCCGTCCACCTGGACCGCGAACGCGTCCGCGAGGCGCCGCCGGGCGGCGCTCTCGTCGTCGAGGAGGGGGTAGACCGCCTGGATCGTCGACACGAGACCCGCCTCCGCCGCCGCGCGGTCCATGAGGTCCTGGGTGAGCCCGAGATCCTCACCGGTGGTCCAGAAGTGCTCGATGTACGGGCGCATCGCCCGCAGGTAGCGGACCAGGACGCCGTACGCCCCCGGGTCCCGGGGGTCGTAGTCGATGCCGCCCTTGGCGCCGCCGAGCGGGACGTAGCGGCTCGCGGGGTCGTAGTGCAACGCCTCCTTCACGGTCATGCCACGGGCGAGCCCGGCGACCTCGTCGAGGGTGCAGCCCGGCCGCATCCGCAGACCTCCGCTGGAGACCCCGCGTACCAGCCGGTCCACCACGAGGAAGCCCTGTCGGCCCGTGACGTCGTCGGTCCAGGTCAGGGACACGAACGGGGGCGTGGTCATGGGACTCCTCGGGTCGGCCCGGCGGGGCGGAGGAACGGGGCGGAGGAACGGGGCGGAGGAACGGGCGAAGAATGCGGGCGGCGGGAACAAAACGAGCTACTGAATAGTTGGTCAGTATTGCACCGCGCGGGTTCGGGTCGGACCCGGCGTTGCCACCGAGGCAGCCCATAATGGGATGCCTGAGCGAATTCACCAGGAGGTGCCGTGTCCGGTTCCGGATCCCGTTCTCTCAGCTCGGGGCTGCGCGCAGCGCGGCCCGCGGCCTTCGGCGCGGACCCGAGCGGTGCCCGGATGGAGCGGATCCGCAGATCCCCGCACTTCGCGAACGGGGTCTTCGTGAATCCCGAGGGCGCCCAGATCCGTCCCTCCGGCGGCGCCGCCGCGGAGATGGCGAAAAGCTGGTTCCGCAAGGACGAGCGGGTGCGGCGGGCCCCCGCGGGGCCGATCCCCGTGCACGCCACGACCCTCGCCGACCTGGCCTCGCCCCCGGCGAGCGGGCTGCGGATCACATGGATGGGCCATTCGAGCGTGCTCGCCGAGATCGACGGGCACCGGGTGCTCTTCGACCCCGTCTGGGGCGAGCGCTGCTCCCCCTTCGCCTTCGCCGGGCCCCGGCGGCTGCACCCCGTGCCGGTGCCGCTGGCCGCGCTCGGACCGGTCGACGTGGTGGTCATCTCGCACGACCACTACGACCACCTGGACATGCCCTCGATCAAGGAGCTGGCGGGCACGGACACCGTCTTCGCCGTACCCCTCGGTGTCGGCGCCCATCTGGAGCACTGGGGCGTCGGCGCGGACCGGATCCGCGAGCTGGACTGGCAGGAGGCGACGAAGGTCGGCGGGCTCACCCTGACGGCCACCCCCGCCCGGCACTTCTGCGGCCGGGGCCTGCGCAACACCCAGCACACGCTGTGGGCCTCCTGGGTCGTCGCCGGTGACGAGCACCGGATCTATCACAGCGGCGACACCGGGTACTTCGGCGGCTTCGCGGACATCGGCGCCGAGCACGGCCCGTTCGACCTCACGATGATCCAGGTCGGGGCCTACTCCGAGTTCTGGCCCGACATCCACATGACTCCCGAAGAGGGGCTGCAGACCCATCTCGACCTGCAGGGCGGGGAGCCCGGCGGCGTGATGATGCCGATCCACTGGGCGACGTTCAACCTGGCGATGCACGCCTGGGCCGAGCCGGGCGAGCGGATGATGTGGGCCACGCACGGCGCGGGGGTCACGATGGCCGCCCCGCGCCCGGGGGCGCCGTTCGAGCCGCGGAACACCCCGCCGGTGGACCCGTGGTGGCGTGCCGTGGCCCGGCAGCCGGCCGGCGGCTGGGCCGCCTGGCCGCCCGTGGGGGACCGGCTGGACCTGGTGGCCGAAAGCTGAGAAATCCGCTCGGGAATTCTCCCGACAGGGTGATTTTTCGATCGATGTCGAGGGCCGGGGAGCCATGCGCTCCCCGGCCCTCGACGTCTGTCGGTGACCTGATCTGAACGGCTCTGATCGGAATTCCCGCGCAAAAGGAAAGCGAGAGGAACGCGCGTCCGAAAAATAATCGGACTGTCGCACGAGCCCTCATACCAGAGCGGGACGCTTTGTGAAGGTCTTTGTCAACTGCGCACCGCACATGACGCATCGGCGACTACTGTGAGTTGCCGTCGGACGACGCTGGGCTGAATTCTTCGACTCTCGCGACCGACACGCGAGGGCGGATGCCCACGTCGCCCGGACGCGGCAATCCCCCCACGCTCCAGACGGACCAGTACGAGGACGCTGATGTCTCACCTTCGCGCACCGGCCGCCCGCGCAGACCGCCGTGAGGGCGGGCGGCACGGACGATCGGCCACCCGCGCCGTCCCCTCGCTGCCCGAGATCCACATACGGCCACAGCTGATGCGCCTCGCGGTCCTGCCCCCCACCGCGGTCGCCCTCAGCGCCTGTGCCGCCGTCCTCTTCACCTTCCGTGCCGGCGGCGCCCGCCCCAGCCTCACCCTGTGGGCGGTCCTCGCCGGAACCGCCGCGGTGGCCCTCGCCGGCATCGCGATCGGCGCCGTGGCCGCCGGCCGCGCCGCCCGCTCCGTCCGGGACCGCCTCGACGCCCTGCGGCAGGTCAGCGGCCGGAGCGAGGACGACCTGCGCGCCCTCGTCGACGCGCTCCGGCGCGGCGACCAGCCGCCCGCGCGCGGCCCGCACGCCAAGCCCGCCCCGGACGCCGACGACTTCGAACTGCTCGCCGCCGATCTGACCCGGGCCCACGACAGCGCCGTCACCGCCGTCGTCCAGGCCGCCCAGCTCTCCAGCCACGCGGGCAGCGAACAGAAGCTCGAAGTCTTCGTGAACCTGGCCCGCCGGCTGCAGTCGCTCGTCCAGCGCGAGATCACCATCCTGGACGACCTGGAGAACGAGATCGAGGACCCCGACCTCCTCAAGGGCCTCTTCCACGTCGACCACCTCGCCACCCGCATCCGCCGCCACGCCGAGAACCTCGCCGTCCTCGGCGGCGCCGTCTCCCGCCGCCAGTGGAGCAACCCCGTCTCCATGACCGAGGTGCTGCGCTCCGCCATCGCCGAGGTCGAGCAGTACTCCCGGGTCAAGCTGGTGCCCCCCGTCGACGGCACCCTGCGCGGGCACGCGGTGGCCGACGTCATCCACCTCCTCGCCGAACTCGTCGAGAACGCCACCGTGTTCTCCGCCCCGCACACCCAGGTCCTGCTCCGCGCCAACCTCGTCACCTCCGGACTGGCCGTCGAGGTCGAGGACCGGGGGCTCGGCATGCCCGTCACCGAGCAGGACCGGATGAACACCCTGCTCGCCGACCCCGACCAGGTCAACGTCGCCAGCCTTCTCCAGGACGGCCGCATCGGCCTGTTCGTGGTCTCCCAGCTGGCCCGCCGCCACGGCATCCAGGTCCGGCTGCAGAGCAACATCTACGGCGGTGTCCAGGCCGCCTTCGTCGTCCCGCAGGGCCTCCTCGGCAGCGAGCCGGGCGACCTGCCGCAGACCCGGCCCCAGACCCACGCGCAGCCCCAGCCCCCCACCGGCCAGAGCACCCCCGTACGCCACCCCGACACGCCCCGCCACGTGCAGGCCGCCCCTGCCCAGCGGTCGTCGGGATCCGGTCCGGCCGACGGTCCGGCCGCCGACCGCCGGGCCGCCGATCAGCCGGACCGCACCGCCACCGGCCGGCCCTCGCCCGTGCCGCCCGCCCGTCCGGCCGGCACGCGCCCCGAGCCCGGCCACCGCTCCGCCCCGGGCCCGGCGCGTGCCTCCGTGCCCCGGCAGCAGGGTCCGGGACGGTCCGGCGGTCAGCAGACGTCCGGCCGGGGCGCCGGCGGTCCGGTCCCGTTGCCCGTGCGGGGCGCCCGGGGCGAGCGGCCCACCCCCGCCGAGGCGGTCCCCGGCATCCGCCCCGACGACCGGCGGGCCGTCGACGAGAACGCCGGGGCACCCCCCACCCCCCGCGTCGGCGGTGCCGTACGCGGGACCATGGGCAAGCCCCAGCTGCCCCGCCGCCGCGCCCAGCAGCACATCGTGCCGCAGCTCCGCGGCGGCCCCGCGCCCACGCCCTCGCGGGACCCCGATCACTACGTCGGCCACGACCCGGGGCTGATGGCCGCCTTCCAGCGCGGCATCGGGCTCGCCGAGGCCCGTCGGACGGAGAACTCCGACTGGGACACCTCCACGCTGGACACGACCGCCGCGGACCTCGCACCCCCCGCCCCCGACGCCGCCGCCCGCATCGACACGGGACAACTGACGACCGGCTCCCCGGCCCCACCGGCCCACGCCCGGCCCCAGGGAGGACACCCGCTCGGCGGACACCCCGCGGGCGCCGCCCCCATAGCCGTACCGCCGTCGGCCCTCGACGCGGCACACGACCGCACCTCCCGGCAGGACGGGAGCGCACCGGCCGGATGACCAGCCCCCTCACCACCCCCACCACGGTCCGCACCCCCTGCGCTCCCGCAGACCAACG
This sequence comes from Streptomyces sp. VNUA24, assembly GCF_029167005.1. Lineage (NCBI taxonomy): Bacteria > Bacillati > Actinomycetota > Actinomycetes > Kitasatosporales > Streptomycetaceae > Streptomyces > Streptomyces sp. VNUA24. Next base: position 2,585,987 of record NZ_CP119143.1, on the reverse strand, counting down.
CACCCCAAGGAGTCGATCCACCATGGCGAGCGATGCGCCGACCGGCCAGGTATCCGATCTCGACTGGCTGATGAGCGGCCTCGTCCAGCGCGTGCCGCACACCAGGAGCGCGGTGCTGCTCTCCTGCGACGGGCTCGTGAAGTCGGTCCACGGCCTCGATCCGGACAGCGCCGACCACATGGCGGCCCTGGCCTCCGGCCTGTACTCCCTCGGACGCAGCGCGGGTGTCCGCTTCGGCGACGGCGGCGACGTCCGCCAGGTCGTCGTCGAACTGGACTCGACCCTGCTCTTCGTCTCCACCGCGGGCTCCGGCACCTGCCTCGCCGTCCTCGCCGGACGCGAGACCGACGCCGCCGTCCTCGGCTACGAGATGGCGATGCTCGTCAAGAGCGTCCGCCCGTACCTGGTCACCCATCCGCGTCAGGCCGTCCAACCCACCGCGATGAGGCCTTGAACGTGTCCGAGTCCGGCGACGGACCTCTGTACGACGACGCCGCCGGGCGTCTGGTACGCCCGTTCACCGTCATCAACGGCCGGACCCGGCCGACCACCGCGCTCGATCTCCTCTCCCAGGTGATGGCCACCGGGGCGACCCCCCTCGGCTATCTGGGCCCCGAGCACGCGACCGCACTCGACCTGTGCCGGGCACCCGTCTCGGTCGCCGAGGTCGCCGCTCACCTCAAGCTGCCGGCTGCGGTCACCAAGGTGCTGCTGTCCGACCTCGTCGACTGCGGGGCCCTCACCACCAAGCCCCCGGTTTTCCACCACAACCCGACAGACCGGTCTCTTCTGGAGGCAGTGCTCGATGGACTACGACGACAGCTCTGACCCCTTTCCCACCGCACTGAAGATCTTGGTGGCGGGAGGGTTCGGGGTCGGCAAGACGACCTTCGTCGGCGCGGTGAGCGAGATCGCGCCGCTGAGCACGGAGGAACTGCTCACCACGGTGAGCGCCGCCACCGACAATCTCGACGGCATCGAGAACAAGGTCGAGACGACCGTCGCGATGGACTTCGGCCGCATCACCCTCGATCCGCGGCATGTGCTGTATCTCTTCGGCACGCCCGGTCAGCAGCGGTTCTGGTTCATGTGGGACGAGCTCTCCGAGGGCGCCCTCGGCGCGGTCATCCTCGCCGACACCCGCCGCCTGGAGGACTGCTTCGCCGCCGTCGACTTCTTCGAGCAGCGCGGCCTCGGCTTCATCGTCGCCATCAACGAGTTCGACGGTTCCTACCGCTACGACGCCGAGGAGGTGCGCGCCGCCCTCGACCTCGACCCGGAGATCCCCGTTGTCTGCTGCGACGCGCGCATCTCCAGCTCGGGCGTCCAGACCCTGCTCACCCTCGTCCGGCACCTCCTCGCCCACACACCGGCACAGCTCCCGAGCCACGGAGCCCACACGTGACGTACGACCCGCCGCGTCCGGCCGGCCGGCTGCTGCTCACGCCCGAGGACCCCGACGCTCCCGAACGGGTCCGTCGGCTGCGTGACCTGGGGCTAGGGGCGTACGCCGAACCGGCCTTCGACGCCTTCGCGGACCGGCTCGCCGAGGTCGCCGCGGTGCCCTACGCGATGGTCAACTTCATCGACGAGGACCGGCAGTTCTTCGCCGGTCTGCATGTGTCGGCGCGGCCCACGGCGGACACCTCCCTGTTCGGGGTGGACCGGCGTCCGGCCCGTGACCACGGCTTCTGCCCCTACGTGGTGGTCCGCCGCAAAGGGCTCGTCCTCGAAGACGTGACGGAGTACCCGAGGTTCGCCGGGAACCCCGTCGTCGACGAGCACGGCGTCCGCTCCTATCTCGGCGCCCCCCTGCTCGACCGCTCGGGCATCGCCCTCGGCACGGTCTGCGTCCTCGACGTCCAGCCGCGGCCGTGGGGCAGGGCCGGTCTGGAGACCATCAAGTCGATGGCCGCGGAACTGGCCGCCCGGATCGAGGGGCGGGAGCCGTACCCGTGACCGGGAAAAGGGGCGGCACTTCATGGCGGATGACGGGGCCCGGCGGGGTGTGAAGGAAAGCTGCGGCGGTGGTTAAGAAAACCTCGATGGACCCGGGGCACCGCGGTACGGCAGATTGATCGGCGATCCCACCCTCTCCCCGGTACGGGCCTGTTCGTCATGCCCGGCGCCGGGGCGCACCCCCAGGAGCCGTGACGTGAAGGCGCTGGTCAAGGAGAAGGCGGAGCCCGGTCTGTGGCTCGTCGACGTCCCGGAGCCCGAGATCGGCCCCGGCGACGTACTGATCAAGGTCCTGCGGACCGGTATCTGCGGCACCGACCTGCACATCCGGGCCTGGGACGGCTGGGCCCGGCAGACCATCCGCACCCCGCTCGTGGCCGGCCACGAGTTCGTCGGCGAGGTCGTGGACACCGGCCGAGCCGTCACCGAGGTCCAGGTCGGCGACCGGGTCAGCGGCGAGGGCCATCTGGTGTGCGGCAAGTGCCGCAACTGTCTCGCCGGCCGCCGTCATCTGTGCCGGGCCACCGTCGGTCTCGGGGTGGGCCGCGACGGCGCCTTCGCCGAGTACGTCGCGCTGCCCGCCACCAACGTCTGGGTGCACCGCGTCCCCGTCGACCTGGACGTCGCGGCCGTCTTCGACCCGTTCGGCAACGCCGTGCACACCGCCCTGTCCTTCCCTCTGGTCGGCGAGGACGTCCTGATCACCGGCGCCGGGCCCATCGGGCTGATGGCGGCGGCGGTGGCCCGGCACGCGGGCGCCCGCAACGTCGTGATCACCGACGTCAGCGAGGAACGTCTCGACCTGGCCCGCAAGATGGGCGTCAGCCTGGCGCTGAACGTGTCGCGGGCGGGGATCGCCGACGGACAGCGGGAGCTGGGGCTGCGCGAGGGCTTCGACGTCGGTCTGGAGATGTCCGGACGCCCCGAGGCCATGCGCGACATGATCGCCAACATGACGCACGGCGGGAAGATCGCCGTACTGGGTCTGCCGACCGAGGAGTTCGCGGTCGACTGGGCCCGGATCGTCACCTCGATGATCACGATCAAGGGCATCTACGGCCGCGAGATGTTCGAGACCTGGTACGCGATGTCGGTCCTCCTGGAGGGCGGACTCGACCTCGCTCCCGTGATCACCGGCCGCTACGGCCACCGCGACTTCGAGGCGGCCTTCGCCGACGCGGCGAGCGGCCGGGGCGGCAAGGTCATCCTCGACTGGACTGTTTGAATCCCGGCTCGGTTCGCCTCCCAGGCGCGCCTCTTCGGCTCACTCGCTCTTCATCGCACCCTAGGAGCCTCCTGATGTTCGACTCCGTGCGCGACGACCTGCGCACCACCCTCGACGAGATCCGCGCCGCCGGCCTGCACAAGCCCGAGCGGGTCATCGGCACCCCGCAGTCGGCGACCGTCGCCGTCACCGCCGGCGGCCGGCCCGGCGAGGTGCTCAACTTCTGCGCGAACAACTACCTCGGTCTCGCCGACCACCCCGAGGTGATCGCCGCCGCCCACGAGGCCCTCGACCGCTGGGGCTACGGCATGGCCTCCGTCCGCTTCATCTGCGGCACCCAGGAGGTGCACAAGGAGCTGGAGGCGCGGCTGTCGGCGTTCCTCGGCCAGGAGGACACGATCCTCTACTCCTCCTGCTTCGACGCCAACGGCGGCGTCTTCGAGACCCTGCTCGGCCCCGAGGACGCGGTGATCTCCGACGCCCTCAACCACGCCTCGATCATCGACGGCATCCGCCTCTCCAAGGCCCGCCGCTTCCGCTACGCCAACCGGGATCTCGCCGACCTGGAACGGCAGTTGAAGGAGGCCGCGGAGGGCGGCGCCCGCCGGAAGCTGATCGTCACCGACGGCGTGTTCTCCATGGACGGCTACGTGGCCCCGCTCCGCGAGATCTGCGACCTCGCCGACCGCCACGACGCCATGGTCATGGTCGACGACTCGCACGCCGTCGGCTTCACCGGCCCCGGCGGCCGCGGCACCCCCGAGCTGCACGGCGTCATGGACCGCGTCGACATCATCACCGGGACCCTCGGCAAGGCCCTCGGCGGCGCCTCCGGCGGTTACGTCGCCGCCCGCGCCGAGATCGTCGCCCTGCTGCGCCAGCGCTCCCGCCCGTACCTCTTCTCGAACACGCTCGCCCCGGTGATCGCGGCGGCCTCCCTGAAGGTCCTCGACCTCCTGGAGTCGGCCGACGACCTGCGCGTCCGCCTCGCCGAGAACACCGCGCTGTTCCGGAGCCGGATGACCGAGGAGGGCTTCGACATCCTGCCCGGCGACCACCCCATCGCCCCCGTCATGATCGGGGACGCCTCGAAGGCGGGCCGCCTAGCCGAGCTGCTCCTGGACCGCGGCGTCTACGTGATCGGCTTCTCCTACCCGGTCGTCCCGCAGGGCCAGGCCCGGATCCGGGTCCAGCTCTCCGCCGCGCACTCGGCGGCGGACGTCCACCGCGCGGTCGACGCCTTCGTGGCGGCGCGGGCCGAGCTGGAGGGCTGAGCCGGAGACCGGGACGGCGGGCCGGGCGGACCGGTTCAGGGGGAAAGCGCGCATTTGAGAGAATCGGTCTCATGATCGAAGCGCGGCGGCTCCACATCCTTCGTGCGGTGGCCGACCACCGCACCGTCACCGCGGCTGCCGCCGCGCTCTACCTCACCCCGTCCGCCGTCTCCCAGCAGCTGACGGCGCTGGAGCAGGAGACGGGACACCGGCTCGTCGAGCGCGGCGCGAAGGGCGTCCGGCTCACCCCGGCCGGCGAGATCCTGCTCGGCCACACCCACGCGGTCCTCGCCCAGCTGGAACAGGCGGCGGCGGAACTGGCCGCGTACAGCTCGGGCGCGGCCGGCACCGTCACGGTCGCCGCCTTCGCCACCGGGATCGCCCAGGTCGTCGCACCCGCGCTGGCCCGCCTCGCGCTGACCGCACCCGGCATCCGGCTGCGCGTCCAGGACGCCGAGGGCGACGCGAGCCTGCCGATGGTCCTGGACCGGCAGGTCGACATCGCGGTCGCCGTCGAGTACCGGGGCGCCCCGGCCGCCGACGACCCCCGCCTCACCCACGTCCCGTTGTACGCCGAGCCCTTCGACGCGGTCGTGCCCGTCGGCCACCGCCTCGCCGACACGGCCGAGGTGCCGCTCGCCGACCTGGCCAAGGATCCGTGGATCGGCCCCTACCCGGGCAACCCCTGCCATGACGTCGTGGTCCTGGCCTGCGAGAACGCCGGCTTCCAGCCCCGCCTCGAACACTCCTCCGACGACTTCCGTGCCGTCGTCGCCCTCGCCTCCGCCGACGCGGGCGTCGCCCTCGTGCCCCGCTCGGCGCTGCGTGGCACGGACCTCACGGGCGTGGTCGTCCGCCCGGTCGACGGGGTCGCCCCCACGCGCCGTGTCTTCGCCGCCGTACGCCGTGGCGCCGAGGGTCACCCGCTGATCCGGCCGGTGCTGGAGGCGCTGGGAGAGGCGGCGGAGTGAGACAGGTGTGCCTGTCAGTGGTGACCGCTACGGTGCGACTCATGCCGGATGCCGAAGACGTACGACGTACCGCCCTCTCCCTGCCCGACACCACGGAGAAGGTCGCCTGGAACATGCCCACCTTCCGGGTGGCGGGAAAGATGTTCGCGACACTGCCGGAGGACGAGACGTCCATGGCCGTGCGCTGCCCCAAGGAGGAGCGGGACGAACTGGTTCTCGCCGAGCCCGGGAAGTTCTGGATCGCCGACCACGAGGCGGGCTTCGCCTGGGTGAGGGTGCGGCTCTCCGCCCTGGAGGACGAGCCGGAGCTGCGTGACATCGTCGCCGACTCCTGGCGTCAGGCGGCCCCGGCCGGACTGCTCGACGCCCACCCCGAGTTGGGCCTCCCGGCGGCCGACTGACACGGCCCGGCGCTTTCGCCGAGGGCCGGAGCCGGCGCCCCCCGGGCCCGTCCGCCGCCGGTCCGGGGGCGCCGGAGCGTTGCGCCGCGACAAAACGGGTGCGCGACCACCGGGCCGAGTGCGGTATTGTTTGCGTGCGCGTTCGGCCAGGGGAAACCCCAGGTCAGGCGGGCAACGGGACGTGGCGCAGCTTGGTAGCGCACTTGACTGGGGGTCAAGGGGTCGCAGGTTCAAATCCTGTCGTCCCGACTCGAAGGAGTCGCAGATCAGGGTCGTTTCGGAGCAATCCGGAGCGGCCTTTTTCGTGTGCCCGCCGACCTCGACGCCGGGCGCACGGGGGTGATTCGGGAGGTGTCGGGGGTGCTCGGTGGACTGCGGGCCGTGCCGGTCGCTTGGATGGGGGGCGCGGGATGATCCGTGCCGTCACGGGTCGAGGACCGCGAGCCGACGACACCCGACACGCGCCGGAGTTGAACTGCCATGGTGACCGACCGGTACGGCAACCGCCTGCACGAGTGCACCGCCGAGGCGGCGGAGCACCTGGACCGGGCCGTGGAGGGGCTGCTGTTCTTCCGGCCCGATTTCCCGGACGCCGTCAAGGCCGCGGTGGCCGCCTGTCCGGCCTCGCCGCTCGCCCAGGCGTTCGCCGCCTACCTCGGGGTGCTGGGCACCGAGCCCGGTGACGCGGCCCGGGCCCGCGTCCGGTTCGCCGACTTCGGCGCCGGACTGGACCGTACCTCCCTGCCCCCGCGCGAACGCATGCACATGGAGGCGGCGGAGGCCTGGCTCGGGGGCGATCTGCTGTGGGCCTCGCAGATCCTGGAGGACCTGGTCGTGGAGTGCCCCCGGGATCCGCTCGCGCTGGCCGTGGGGCACCAGCTCGACTTCTTCACCGGTGACGCCACCCGACTGCGGGACCGGATCGGCGGGGCACTGCCCGCGTGGGACGAGGACGACTCCCACCGCGGGCCGCTGCTGGGCATGTACGCGTTCGGCCTGGAGGAGTCGGGGCACTACGGCCGCGCCCAGGAGGCGGGCCTCGCCGCCGTCGAGCAGAACGCCCACGACATCTGGGCCATGCACGCCGTCGCCCACGTGCACGAGATGCAGGGGCGGTTCGCCGAGGGCATCCGTTTCCTGGACGCCCGTCTCGACCACTGGGCGAGCGGCAGTCTGCTGACGGTGCACAGCTGGTGGCACTACGCCCTGTACGCGCTGGAGGCGGGCGACACGGCGACGGCCCTGCGGATCTACGACGCCGTACTGCACCACGAGAACTCGACCGGGTTCGTGCTGGAACTCCTCGACGCCGCCTCGCTGTTGTGGCGGCTGTACCTGGACGGCTCGGACCAGCACGCCCGCTGGCAGGCGCTGGCCGACGCGTGGGCCGCCCGCGAGGACCCGCCGTATTACGCCTTCAACGACGTGCACGCCGTCATGGCGTTCGTGGGAGCGGGACGGCTGGAGACGGCGGACGCGTTCGTCGCCGACCGCACGCGCTGGCTGCGGGGGCGGCGCGACGGGGGGAGCTGCCCCACCAACCGCGTGATGACCGGCGGTATCGGCCTGCCCGTGTGCCAGGCGCTGGTGGCCTTCGCCCGCGAGGACTACCCGGCGGTGGTGGAACTGCTCCGGCCCGTCCGCCGCCGGCTGCACGCCTTCGGCGGCAGCCACGCCCAGCGGGACGCGATCCAGCGGACCCTTCTGGAGGCGGCCCTGCGCGCCCGCCGGGACGACCTGGCGCGGCTGCTGCTCGGCGAACGCGCGGGCCTGAGCCCCCACAGCCCCTACAACTGGCTCGGCAGGGCCCGGCTCGCCGACGCCCTCGGCGAGGCGGGCCGGGCCGCCGTCGCCCGCGACACGGCGGCCGGCCTTGCGGCCCCCGCCGCGCGCATGCTGAGCGGCAACCCGCACCAGGCGTACCTCGGGGGCAGGTCCTGAGCGCCCGCCGCGGCTAGGACAGACAGCCCACGTGCGCCAGGGCCTGCTTCAGCAGGACTCCCTGGCCACCGGGCATCTCGTTCTGCACGGACGGCGACGCCGCCTCCTGGGGGCTGAACCACACCAGGTCGAGGGCGTCCTGCCGGGGCCGGCAGTCGCCGGAGACCGGGACGATGTAGGCGAGGGACACCGCGTGCTGCCGCGGGTCGTGGAACGGGGTGATGCCCTGCGTCGGGAAGTACTCGGCGACGGTGAAGGGCTGCAGCGCAGACGGGACACGCGGCAGCGCGACCGGTCCGAGATCCTTCTCCAGGTGCCGCAGGAGCGCGTCGCGCACCCGCTCGTGGTGCATCACGCGGCCGGAGACCAGATTGCGGCTGACCGTCCCGTCCGGGCCGATGCGCAGCAGCAGCCCGATACTGGTGACTTCGCCGCTGTCGTCGACGCGCACGGGCACGGCCTCGACGTACAGGATCGGCATCCGGGCGCGTGCCGATTCGAGCTCGTCGGACGGCAGCCAGCCCGGCGTGGTTTCGGTCATGTCAGACATTGGCCGATCATACTTTCAACGTCAGTCGGTGCGCGCGTCGCTCCGATCACACCTGTCACTGATGCCCGGGTCCCTCCCCTGGCATGCGCGCCGAGGCCGATCAGTCCTGGGCGGCCCACATTCCGCGCACATGTCCGAGGTGGCGGGTCATCACCGCGCGCACGGCGGCCTCGTCACGGTCGAGGAGAGCGTCGAGGAGCTCCAGGTGCTCCTGCGCGGAGGAGAGCAGACGGCCGGACTCCGCGAGCGCGGTCAGACCGTAGAGGCGGGCGCGTTTGCGCAGGTCACCGACCACCTCGACGAGGTGCGCATTGCCCGCGAGGGCGAGCAGACCGAGGTGGAAGCGGGTGTCGGCCTCGACGTAGGCGATGAGGTCCCCGGCGGCCGCGGCGGCGACGATCTCCCGCGCGGCGGGCCGCAGCGCCTCCAGGGAGACCGGGTCGGCGGTCCGGGCCAGGCCGACGGTGGTCGGGATCTCGACGAGCGACCGGACATGGGTGTACTCGTCGAGCTGTCTCTCGGTGACGACGGTGACCCGGAACCCCTTGTTGGGCACGGTGTCGACCAGGCCCTCCTTGGCCAGATCCAGCATGGCCTCCCGCACCGGCGTCGCCGAGACACCGAAGCGGGCGGCGAGCGCGGGCGCGGAGTACACCTCGCCCGGCCGCAGCTCACCGGCGATCAGCGCGGCCCGCAGCGCGTCGGCGACCCGCTCGCGGTAGCTGCTCTTCTTGCCGCCGAGCACCGGCAGGGCCGGGGCCGGGGGAGCGGCGGCAGCGGCGGACGGGGCGCCGGTGCGCTGCGAGGCCATGGGGGGCATGCGGTCTCTCCTGGAGTCCTGAAGTCCCGGAATCCTAGAGGACGAATCCGGAGGGGAACGGGTCGGACGGGTCGAGCAGGTACTGGGCCGTGCCGGTCACCCAGGCGCGGCCGGTGAAGCTGGGCAGTACGGCCGGGACGCCCGCCACCTCGGTCTCGCCGAGCAGCCGCCCCGTGAACCGGGTGCCGATGAACGACTCGTTCACGAACTCGGTGTGCAGGGGCAGTTCGCCGCGCGCGTGCAGCTGGGCCATGCGCGCGCTGGTGCCCGTGCCGCAGGGGGAGCGGTCGAACCAGCCGGGGTGGATGGCCATCGCGTGGCGCGAGTGCCGGGCGGTCGCCCCGGGGGCGTACAGGTGGACGTGGTGGAGACCGCGGATCGACGGGTCCTCCGGGTGGACGGGCTCCTCCTCGGCGTTGACGGCGTCCATCAGGGCGAGCCCGGCGCGCAGGATGTCGTCCTTGCGGGCGCGGTCGAAGGGCAGGCCGAACCGCTCCAGCGGCAGGATGGCGTAGAAGTTGCCGCCGTACGCGAGGTCGTAGGTCACCGTCCGTCCGTCGGCGAGCGTGATCTCGCGGTCGAGGCCGGCGGAGAACGACGGCACGTTCCGCAGGGTGACCGCCTTCGCCGCGCCGTCCTCCACCGCGACCTCGGCGACGACGAGCCCCGCCGGGGTGTCCAGCCGGATGGTGGTGACCGGCTCGACGACCTCGACCATGCCGGTCTCCACGAGCACGGTCGCCACGCCGATGGTGCCGTGGCCGCACATGGGCAGATAGCCGGAGACCTCGATGTAGACGACGCCGTAGTCGCAGTCGGGCCGGGTGGGTGGCTGCAGGATCGCCCCGCTCATCGCCGCGTGGCCGCGCGGCTCGTTCATCAGCAACTGCTTGACGTCGTCGCGGTGTTCACGGAACCACAGCCGTCGTTCGTTCATGGTGGCGCCGGGAATCGTGCCGATCCCGCCGGTGATCACCCGGGTGGGCATGCCCTCGGTGTGCGAGTCGACGGCGTGCAGGACGAGTCTGCTGCGCATGTCCGGGTCCTCCTTTCCGCCGTGGTTACGCGAGGCCCGCGGCGACGGCCTTCTCGGTGGCCGCCCGGATCACGGCCTCCTGCTCCGGCAGCAGCTCCACCCGGGGCGGGCGGCAGCGTCCGCCGGGGCGGCCCACGATGTCCATCGACAACTTGATGGCCTGGACGAACTCGACCTTGGAGTCCCAGCGCAGCAGCGGGTGCAGCTGCTCGTACAGCCCCTTGGCCGTCGCGAGGTCGCCGTCCACCGCCGCGTGGTACAGCTCCACCGTCGCGGCCGGCAGGGCGTTCGGGTATCCCGCGACCCAGCCCTTGGCTCCCGCGAGGGCCAGCTCCAGCAGCACGTCGTCCGCGCCGATCAACAGGTCCAGTTCCGGGGCCAGTTCGGCCAGCTGGTAGGCCCGCCGGACATCGCCGGAGAACTCCTTGACGGCCCGGATGTACCCCTCGCCGTGCAGCTTGGCGAGCAGTTCGGGGACGAGGTCGACCTTGGTGTCGATCGGGTTGTTGTACGCCACGACCGGCAGGCCCGCCTTCGCGACCTCCGCGTAGTGCGCGAGCACCGACCGCTCGTCGGCGCGGTACGCGTTCGGCGGCAGCAGCATCACCGACGCGCAGCCCGCGTCCCGCGCCTGCTCGGCCCAGCGCCGGGACTCGGCGGAGCCGTACGCGGCGACGCCCGGCATCACGCGCGCGCCGCCGATCGCGGCCACGGCCGTCTCGACGACCTTGATCCGCTCCTCCGGCGTCAGCACCTGGTACTCGCCGAGCGAACCGTTGGGCACGACGCCGTCACAGCCGTTCTCCACCAGCCACGCGCAGTGCTCCGCGTAGGCGTCGAGGTCGACGGAGAGATCGTCGCGCAGGGGGAGCGCGGTGGCGACGAGGACACCGCGCCAGGGACGGTTCTCGGTGGTGGTCATGGGATTTCCCTCTCCGTGGAGTGTGACATGGTACTGAGGACGGTCCGAAGTGACCGCCGTGGCCGGGGGTGCCGGTGGACCAGGGGGCTCAAGGGGCTGAGGGGGTGCCGTCGTGGTCCTCCTCGGGGGTGCGCCCCGCGCGGGCCAGCACGCCCAGCGGGACCGGGCGCGCGAGCGGCAGCCGGGCCGCGGTCTGCGGGCAGCCGGCGATCCCGGCCACCGCGGGCCCGCACATCCGGCCCTGGCACCAGCCCATCCCGGCACGGGTCAGCAGCTTGACCGTCCGTACGTCCCCCGCGCCCAGCTCCCCGACGGCCTCACGGACCGCCCCGGCGGTGACCTCCTCGCAGCGGCAGACGACCGTGGCGTCCGTGACCCGCTCGGCCCAGCGCGCCGGAGGGACGTACACCGTGTCCAGCACCGCGAAGAACTTCCGCAGCCGGTCACGGGACCCGGCGGCCTCCGCCCACGCGCCGGGGTCCGGCACCCGGCCCAGGAGCCGGGCGGCGGCCGACCGCCCGGCGATATGACCCTCGGCCAGGGAGAGGGCCGCGCCACCGATCCCGGTGGTCTCGCCCGCCGCCCAGACACCCGGCACGTCGGTGCGCTGCTCGTCGTCGGCCCGGACGCGCGTTCCGTCGGGATCGAGGCGGCAGCCGAGCGTCCCGGCGAGGTCGGTGTGCGCCAGCATGCCGTGCCCGACGGCCAGGGTGTCGCAGGGGATGCGCCGCTCGGTGCCGGGCCGGACCCGCCCCTCGGCGTCGAGCGCGGCGACGGTCACCGCCTCCAGCCGGTCGCCGCCGTGCGCCTCGACGACCGTGTGCCGCACGAGGGTCCGCACCCGGCGGCGCAGCAACTCCACCGCGTACCCGGCCCCTTCGACGAGCTTGTCCGGCCGGCCCGCCAGCGCTCCGGTCCGCCGTGCCAGCGCCCTCGGGTCCGCCGACTCCACCAGCGCGGCCACCGTGACGCCCGCCGCCGCGAGCCCGGTCGCCACCGGCAGCAGCAGCGGCCCGGTCCCCGCGACGACCGCCGTACGGCCGGGCGCCACGAGGGAGCCCTTGAGCATGGCCTGCGCGCCTCCGGCGGTGACCACACCGGGCAGCGTCCAGCCGGGGAAGGGCAGCACCTTCTCGTAGCCGCCGGTCGCGAGGAGGACGGCGTCCGCGCGCACCTCGACGGGCCGCTCCTGGGCGGGGCCGAGCAGGGCGTGGACGGTGAAGGGCCGAGGGCCGTCGGGGCGCCGCTCCACGTACCACACGTGGTGGTCCGGGAGATGGGTGACGCGCCCGGCGGCGATCTGCCGGTCGAGGCCCTCGCTCAGCCTCCGCCAGGTGCGCCACTGGTGGTGCAGCGCCCGCGGACGCCGGGCGCCGAGCCCGGCCGCGGGCTGCCGGTAGAACTGGCCGCCGGGTGCCTCGGCGGCGTCGACCACCGTCACCCGTACGCCCGCTCCGGCCGCCGCCAGAGCCGCGGCGAGGCCCGCGGGACCGGCGCCGACGACCGCCAGCCGGGGGGATGCCGGCTCAGTGCTCATGGCCCGTCCCCTCCTGCGTGGTGATCGTGTCGCCCGGCCGGACCGGGACCAGGCAGGCCCGTTGATTGGGGCGGCCGTTGACGGTCACCAGGCAGTCGAAGCACACGCCGATGCCGCAGAAGAGGCCCCGGGGGCGGCCCGCGCCCCGGGTGGTGCGCCAGGACGTGACCCCGGCGGCCCGGAGCGCCGCCCCGACCGTCTGCCCGGGCAGGGCCTCCACGGCACGTCCGTCCAGCGTGACGGTGAAGGCGGGGCCGGGCGTGGCCCCCGCCAGTTCCAGCGGGTTCACGCCGCCTCCCCCTCGTACGCCTCGAACCGGTCCGGGCGGAACGGGCCGAGGTCCAGTTCGGGCGGTCCGCCGCCGAGCACCTGGGCGATCAGCCGTCCGGTCCCGGTGGCGAGCCCGATCCCGGCGCCCTCGTGGCCGCACGCGTGGAACAGGCCCGGGGCCCGGGGGTCCGGCCCGATCGCGGGCAGATGGTCCGGCATGTAGGGCCGGAAGCCCGTGTACGTCCGCATCGCGCGCACCTCTTCCAGGAACGGGAACAATCGGGTCGCGCCCGCCGCGAGCGCGCGGACCGCGGGCAGGGAGAACGACCGGTCGAAGCCGACCCGTTCGCGGCTCGCGCCGATCAGCACGGGGCCCGCGGCCGTGCCCTCGACGACCGGGGAGGTCTGCAGCGCCGCCGAGTCGCTGGCCACGTCGGCCACGTAGTCGGCGGCGTACACCTTGTGCCGCACCCACGGCGGCAGGGGTTCGGTGACGATCACGAAGCCGCGCCGGGGCAGGACGGGGAGGGTGACCCCGGCGAGCGCGGCCAGGTCCCCGCCCCAGGTCCCGGCCGCGTTGACGACCGCCGGGGCGTGGACGTCGCCCCGGTCGGTCCGCACGCCGCGCACGGCGCCGTCCGGCGAGCGCGGCACCTCGGTCACGGTCCGGCCGATCAGCAGCCGGGCGCCGGAGGCTCGCAGGAGCCGGGCGGCGGCCAGGGTGGGCATGACCTGGGCGTCCTGCGGATAGTGCACACCGCCCGCGAGACCGGGCGCCAGCCGCGGTTCCAGATCGGGGAGCCGGTCCGCCGGGACGGACACCGCCTCCACTCCCGCGGCCCGCTGCCCGGCGGCGAACCGCTCCAGCGCGGAGAGTCCCGCCGTGGCGGAGGCGACGACGAGTCCGCCCTTCGCCTCGTACTCGAACGTCTTTCCCAGCTCCGGCTCGGCGGCCAGCTCCGCCCACAGACGGTGGGACAGCAGGGCGAGTTCGAGTTCCGGGCCGGGCTCCTTGTCGGAGACCAGGATGTTGCCCTCACCGGCGCCGGTCGTGCCGCCGCCCACCGGGCCGCGGTCCACCACGACGACATCCAGGCCCGCCCGGGCCGCGTACAGGGCGCAGGCCGCGCCCACCATTCCCGCTCCGACAACCACGACGTCGCAGGTCAGTCGCTCGGTCACGTCAGTACTATGTCACATGGCGCCGCCCCTTGGAAGGCCGCCACCGCCGATCGGCCGCCGACGACGACGCCGTCCCAGCGTGGCAGGGAGGCGTACGCCCCCGGCCGACCGGAAGCAGCGTCAGAGTCCGAGCCCCTGCACCATCTCGTCCACGACGATCCGGCAGCGGGGGAGCGGGCGCGAGCCCGTCAGGGCCGGGGCGGTCCCGTCGTCGGCCGCCCGCGTCGGCCGTCCCGTCCTTGCCGTGCCGTCCCTCGGTGCGGCCACGGGGATCTCCTTCAGCCACCGCTCGACGACCCGCACCGGCAGGCCGTGGTGGTGTGCGGCGTCCCGCACCGTGAGCCTTCCGGAGAGGATGCCCGCGAGGATGCGGATCCGCTCGGCCGGGGGAATCGCCGGGGGCGTCTGCGAGTCGTTCAAGAGCCGGTCCTTTCCGTGAGCCGTTCACCGGGCCGTCGTCCCGCGCGGAACCACGGCGTGCCCAGCAGCCTCCGACCGCGCCGGAGAGCGGTCCCTGCCGTGGTGTGGCCGTCGGCCGTCCGGAAGATGAAGAACCGCGCACCGACGCTCCCGGACACCACCCGCGGTCACCCGTCCGGCCGAGTACCGGATCGGCTCCGGGCCAGTCCTCCCCCGCACGGGCGCGTGCCGTCGGCCGCCCGGCCACCCCGACGACGAGAGGACACGACGCCACGAAGGCACCTCGAACGCCCCGCCCCGCATGCCCCGGACCCCCGGCCCCCCGACACTGACCCCATGCCAGACCCCGCCCCCGGCCCCCGCGTCGACCCCCGCACCGGGCCCAGCCGTATCGAGGACTACGCCCTCATCGGCGATCTCCTCTCCGCCGCCCTCGTCGGCAAGGACGGCAGCGTCGACTGGCTCTGTCTCCCGCGCTTCGACTCACCCGCGTGCTTCGCCGCCCTCCTCGGCGACGAGGACAACGGGCGCTGGCGCATCGCGCCGGCGGACGAGAGCGGCCCCCGCGCCCGCCGCCGCTACCGCAACGACACGCTCGTCCTGGAGACGGAATGGGAGACGGCCGGCGGCCGGGTCCGGGTCGTCGACTTCATGCCGTGCCGCAAGACCGGCGCCCCCAGCGTCGTCCGCGTCGTCGAGGGCCTCTCCGGCACCGTCGACATGCGCATGGACCTGCGGCTCCGGTTCGACTACGGCGGGGTTGTGCCCTGGATGCGCCGGCGTGACGGACATCTGACGGGCACCGCGGGGCCCGAGTCGGTGTGGCTGCGCACGCCCGTCCGGCCGGTCGCCCACGGCACCGCCCACACCGCCGTCTTCCCGGTCTCGGCGGGCGAGAAGGTGCCCTTCGTGCTGACCTGGCACCCCTCCCATCTGCCCGCGCCGCCGGAGGTGGACGCGTTCGAGGCGCTGGCCGGCACGGAGGCGTACTGGCGGCGCTGGCTGCGCAGGCTGACGTACGACGGGCCGTACCGGGACGCCGTCGCCCGCTCCCTGATCACGCTCAAGGCCCTGACGTACCAGCCGACCGGCGGCATCGTCGCCGCCCCCACCACCTCCCTGCCCGAGGAGATCGGCGGCGTGCGCAACTGGGACTACCGCTTCTGCTGGCTGCGGGACGCGGGGATGACGCTGGAGGCGTTGCTGCGCAGCGGCTTCAAGGCGGAGGCGGACGCGTGGCGGGCCTGGCTGGAGCGGGCGGTGGCCGGGCGGCCCGAGGACGTGCAGATCATGTACGGCATCGCGGGGGAGCGACGGCTCACCGAGTGGGAGGCCGACTGGCTGCCGGGGTACGAGGGCTCGCGCCCGGTGCGGATCGGCAACGCGGCCGCCGGGCAGCGGCAGCTCGACGTACCCGGCGAGGTGATGGAGGCCATCCATCTGGCCATCGGCTGCGGACTGCGCCCGCGCCAGCACCTGGTCTCCCTCCAGGCGGTCTTCCTGGAACACCTGGAACGGGCCTGGTCCGAGCCCGACCAGGGGCTGTGGGAGATGCGCGGTGCCCCCCGCCACTACACCCACTCCAAGGTGATGTGCTGGGTCGCCTTCGACCGGGCGGTCCGGCTGGCCGAGGCGCACTCCCGGCCCGGTCCGTTGGACAGGTGGCGGGCGGTGCGGGACCGTATCCACCGCGAGGTCTGCGAGAAGGGCTTCGACCCGGTCCGGGGCACCTTCACCCAGTCGTACGGTTCCCGCGAACTCGACGCCGCGCTGCTGCAGATCCCGCAGACCGGGTTCCTGCCGCCGGACGATCCCCGGGTGATCGGCACCATCGAGGCCGTCCAGCGCGAACTGCTCACGGACGGGCTGGTGGCACGCTACTCCGCGGGCGCCGCCGACTCGCCGGACGGCCTCAGCGGCGGTGAGGGCGCCTTCCTCGCCTGCTCCTTCTGGCTCGCGGACGCGCTGCTGCTGATCGGCCGCGAGGACGAGGCCCGTGCGCTGTACGAGCGGCTCCTGGGCCTGCGCAACGACGTCGGCCTGCTCGCCGAGGAGTACGACCCCCGGGCCCGCCGCCAACTGGGCAACTTCCCGCAGGCGTTCACCCACGTCCCGCTGATCCGGGTGGCCTACGAGCTGGACCGTCACGCCCCGCACGCCCGCCGGGAGAACCCGAAGGCGCCGCCCGCCGAGAAGGAGGGGTGAGAGGTGCTGCCCGGGTTCCTCACCAGGGCCGTGGAGCTACTGCTCGGCCGCGAGGGGGGCCGCCCCCTCCATCTGCGTGCGGCGGGCGGGGCCACCGTCGTGCTCGCGGTGGTGATGCTCCTCGGCTCCTGGGCGGTCACCGTCGCCGAGCACGGCGCGCCCCGCGCCAATCTGACCTCGTACCCGAAGGCCCTGTGGTGGTCCGTCGAGACGGCCACGACCGTCGGGTACGGCGACTTCTACCCGGTGACCTTCTGGGGCCGGATCGTCGGCGCGGTCGTCATGGTCGTCGGCATCACCACGTACGGCATGGTCACCGCCGCCATCGCCGCCTGGTTCGTGGGCCGGGAGCAGAAGCGGCGTCAACTCGCCCACAGGGCACATGAGTGGGGCGACGAGACCGTGCACGCCCTGCACGAGCGGTTCGACCGGCTGGAACGGCTGCTCGGCGCGAGGAGGGGCGGCGAGTGACCGGCGCCGCCCAGGGAGGTCCACCCCTCGGACGCCGTGACCATATCGCGGGCACCCTCTTGACGTGCGCCGCGACCGCCTCGACACTCCAGGTGGGGTATTTCCTAGTGAACGGGTAGGGAATGATGGGGCGCCTGGAGCCGGTGGTCACTCGTGTACCGCGCGCACGCCGGCAGCGCCTTCTGCTGACCTCCCGCCGGCACATCGACCTGCTGCGCGTCTGCAGCGCGAGAAGCCGCCGCGGCCTCGGCTGACCCGCCCGAGCCCGCCCGAGCCCGCCCGAGCCCGTCCGGGCCCACCCGAACCCGTCCGGGCCCGCCGACGCGGCCCCGCCCCGCCGCTCGCGTGTCCGTGTACGCGCGTCACCACCGCCACACCGCCACACCGCGAACCGTGCCGCCGCGTCACCACGCGCTCGTCCGGCCGCGCCCGAGAACCCCGGGGAGACACATGTCCGCCATGCCCGTCCATGCCCTGAACGCCGTCCCGTCGCCGCGGCCCCTGCCGGTCTTCCGGGGCCGGATCGGCTGTGACGCCCGGAGCGGTCACTACGCCGTGCCGCGCCGCTACCGGCTCCACCTGTCGCTGTCCTGTCCGGGCGCCCTGCGCATCGCGGTCGTCCACAGCCTCCTCGGGCTGGCGGACGTCTGCCCCGTGACCCTGCTGCCCGCCGTCCCCGACGGCCCGGACGGCGAGCACTCCGCGCTGCGCCCGCTGTACGAGGCGAGCGCGCACCGCTACCCCGGAGCGGCCGTGGCGCCGGTGCTCAGCGACGACTGGTCCGGACGCATCGTCAGCACCCACGCCCCCGACATCATGCGCGACCTCGCCCGGCGCTTCGGCGGCGGCCGCGCGGTCCTGTACCCGGAGGGCGCGGAGGCCGAGATCGAGGGCGTCGCCCGCCTCTGCGCGCAGGGCATGGACGGCGCCGCCCAGCGCGCCGGCCGTGCCGACGCCGACGAGACGGAGCGCCGCGACGCCCTGGGCTCCCTGCTGCGCACCCTGCGGACACTGGACGCCCGGCTCGCCCGGCAGGCGTACGTCCTCGGTGAGGAACTCACCGTCGCCGACGTCGAGTTGTGGGTCTCCCTGGTGCGGCTGGACACCGTGCACCGCTGGCACCTGGACGCCGGCGCCGTGCACCGCGTGGCCGACCACCCGCATCTGTGGGCGTACGCGCGCCGCCTGACCGCCCACCCCGCCTTCGGGCCGCACCTCGACCTGGCCGGCATCGCCCTGCGCCACCACGCGCACTGTCGGGGCCTGGAGGCGGCCGGCGCGGCCGTGCAGATCCTGGACTGGGCCTCCCATGTCCCGGACCAGGGCGTATCGGCAGACGGACAGGCGTCCCATGTGCTGGACTGACGTTGACAGCCGCGTACCGGGCCTGAGTTACTTACGGACACCCGACGAGCACGAGGCCCCCCGGGCCGGAAGAACGATGGTGACGGACATGGACGCAACCCCCAGGACGGCCGCATGGCGCCGCCAGGGCCGCGTGCTGCTCTGCGCCGACCGCGCCGTCGATCTGCTCCGGGTCAACAGCGCACTCTGTAGCGCACGCTAGCGCGCGGTCCGGCCCGCCCGGCACCGTGCTCCCGTCGAGGCTGACGGTTCTCCTGAACCCCTGAGGCACCGCACCAGCGGTCCGCCTCTCACCGCCGGCCCCGGTGTCGTGCGCATCCGTGCGTCTTCCGTGCCCTGTGTACGTCGAGCGGTCCCGTCCGCCCGTACGGCCGAAGTCGCCTGCGTCGCCTGGGGTTTCGACACTCTTCCGGAGCCCTTGATGAGTGAACCCCCAGGCACCGCCCTGTCCCTGACCGAGGCGCCGCCCCCCGCCCCCGACACCCCGGCGAAGCACCTCGCCGCCCAGCGGGTACTGCCGCTGCGCCGCCCCGGCCGCTGGATCGCCACCGCGGTGGTCCTGGTCCTCGCGGCCCAGTTCGTCCACGGCCTGATCTCCAACCCCTTCTACCAGTGGGACCGCTTCGCCTACTGGTTCCTGCGGCCGACGATCCTGGACGGACTGCTCATCACCCTCGAAGTCACCGCCTACAGCGCGGTGCTGGGCCTGATCGGCGGTGTCCTCCTCGCCCTCGCCCGCCTGTCGAAGAGTCCGGTCCTGCGCTCGGTCAGCTGGGTCTACATCTGGGCCCTGCGCTCGATCCCGCTGATCGTCGTCCTGCTGTTCCTCTACAACTTCAGCGCCCTGTACCAGACGCTCAGCCTGGGCGTCCCGTTCGGCCCGGCGTTCTTCACCTTCGACGAGTCACGCCTGGCCACCGACATGGCCGTCGCCGTCATCGGCCTCAGCCTCAACGAGGCGGCCTACGCCGCCGAGGTCGTCCGCGGCGGCATCCTCTCCGTCGACCAGGGGCAGCACGAGGCGGCCTCCGCACTCGGCCTGCCGAAGGGCTACCAGTTCCGCAGGATCGTCTTCCCGCAGGCCCTGCGCTCGATCACCCCGAACTACGTCAACCAGCTGATCGGCCTGATCAAGAGCACGAGCCTGGTCTTCTACGTGTCGCTGCTCGACCTCTTCGGCACCGCGCAGGCCATGGGGTCCACCTACCCCGGCGACATCGTGCCGCTGCTGCTGGTGTCCACCGTCTGGTACCTCATCCTCACCAGCGTCGTCTCCGTCATCCAGTTCTACGTCGAGCGGTACTACGCGCGGGGCGCCACCCGCACCCTGCCGCCGACCCCGCTGCAGAAGCTGCGGACCGGGGTCACCGACCTCCGCGCCCGCATCCGCAAGGAGGCCGCCGTATGACCGCCGGGACGCTCGATCAGGCGGCCGCCACCGTCGAGGTGCACGACGTGCACAAGTGGTACGGCACCCACCGGGTGCTCAACGGCGTCGACCTGACCGTACGACCGGGCGAGGTCACCGTGATCCTCGGCCCGTCCGGCTCCGGCAAGTCCACGCTACTCCGGGTCATCAACCACCTGGAGAAGCCCGAGATCGGCCATGTCAGCGTCAACGGCGAGCTGATCGGCGTACGCCGGCACGGCGACCGCCTCAAGGAGCTGAGCGAGCGGGCGATCCTCGCCCAGCGCGGCCGGATCGGCTTCGTCTTCCAGAACTTCAACCTCTTCCCGCACCTGACCGTGCTGGAGAACGTGGCCGCGGCCCCCGTGGCCACGGGGAAGCTCGGCAGGGCGCAGGCGGACGACCTCGCCCGCGAACTCCTGGACCGGGTCGGCCTCGCCGACAAGGCGGACGCCTATCCGCGGCAGTTGTCCGGCGGACAGCAGCAGCGCGTGGCGATCGCCCGCGCCCTCGCCCTGCGCCCCGGCGTCATCCTCTTCGACGAGCCGACCTCCGCCCTCGACCCCGAACTCGTCGGCGAGGTGCTGGCCGTCATCAAGGACCTGGCGCGCGGCGGCACCACGCTGGTGATCGTCACCCATGAGATCGGCTTCGCCCGCGAGATCGCCGACCGGGTCGTCTTCATCGACGACGGGCGGATCGTCGAACAGGGCCCGCCCTCCGAGGTCCTGGACAAGCCGAAGCACGAACGGACCAAGGACTTCCTCAGCAGAGTCCTCTGAGCGCCGCGCGCTCCCGGCGGCGACCCGCCGGCCCCAGCTTTCCGCACTTCCCCCCACACCCCCCACATCGCCCCCCACACCGCCCGTCACATCCCACCCGAACGACAAGGACAGTCATGCCCACGCACACCCGGTTCTCCCGGCGCAGCCTGCTGCGCGGCATCACCGCGGCGACCGCCGCCGCCACCCTCGCCACCGGGCTCGCCGCCTGCGGGGGCGACACCGAGGCCGCCACGAGGACCGAGGCCGCCGGCACGGTCACCGTCGGACGTCTCGCCAACGGCGCCGCCAAGGAGACCGAGATCAAGGTCTCCGAGGTGAAGTCCATCAGCGCCAAGCTGCCCGCCGCGATCAAGAAGCGCGGCAAACTGGTGATCGGCTCGGGCACGCTGCCGTCCGGCAGTCCGCCGCTCGGCTTCATCGGCAGCGACCAGAAGACGCTCACGGGCTCCGAGCCCGATCTCGCCAGACTCGTGGCCGCCGTCCTCGGTCTCGAACCCGAGGTGCGCCAGTCGACCTGGGAGAACCTGTTCATCGGCATCGACAGCGGCAAGGTCGACGTCGGTTTCTCCAACATCACCGACACCGAGGAGCGCAAGCAGAAGTACGAGTTCGCCTCCTACCGCAAGGACGACCTGGCCTTCGAGACGAAGAAGGACAGCGACTGGAACTTCGACGGCGACTACGAGAACCTCGCCGGCCGGACGGTCTCCGTCGGCAACGGCACCAACCAGGAGAAGATCCTCCTGGAGTGGAAGGCGAAGCTGGCCAAGGAGGGCAAGAAGCCCCTCACCGTCAAGTACTTCCAGGAGAGCAACAGCATCTACCTGGCGCTGAACAGCGGAAAGATCGACGCCTACTTCGGCCCCAGCCCCAACCTCTCCTACCACGCGGCCAAGACCGCGGGCACACCCCAGGCGACCCGGATCGCGGGCCAGTTCTCCGGCGCCGGTGAGACCCTCCAGGGCCTGATCGCGGCGACCGCGAAGAAGGGCAGCGGTCTCGCCGAACCCCTCGCCGAGGCCATCAACCACCTGATCGACAACGGCCAGTACGCCGCGTGGCTGAAGGCGTGGAACCTGCCCAACGAGTCCGTCGAGAAGTCCGAGGTGAACCCGCCGGGCCTGCCCCTCACCAACTCCTGACGCCTCACCGGAACAACCGCCCGGCAGACCTGCCGACCCAGAGCGGACCTGCCGACCGAGAAAGGGGCTCCGCCTCCGTGACACACCCGACCCACCTCCACGGAGGCGGAGCCCCGCCCGCGCCCACCGCCGTTTCCGTCCTCGCACCCCCCGCCGTCCCCGTCCCCGTCCTCGACACACCCGTCCTCGACAACGCCGTCTGGGCCTCCCTCGACGGACCGCACGCCCGCTTCGCCGAGCGGTACGGCCGCGCCGCCCGCTACCCGGGCGACGTCTACGACTTCGCCGCCCTCGCCGACCCCGCGGACCCGGCCGCCTGGGCCGACCTGCACACGCTCGTCGGCGCCGGGACCGTCGTACGGATCAAGCCGGTCCAGGAGGTGCCGGACGGCTGGGAGGTGGTCGGCGGTGGACAGGGAGTCCAACTGGTGGACACCGGGCTCCGGGCCGAACCCGCGCCCGAAGCGGTACGGCTCGGGCCCGCCGACGTCCCCGAGATCCTGGACCTGGTCGCCCGGACCGCGCCCGGCCCCTTCCTCAAGCGGACCGTCGAGCTGGGCACCTATCTCGGCATCCGGGACCGGGGACGGCTGATCGCCATGGCGGGCGAACGCATCCACCCGCCCGGCTGGACGGAGATCAGCGCGGTCTGCACCGACCCGCACCACCGCGGCCGGGGCCTCGCCACCCGGCTCGTCCGCGCCGTCGCCGCCGGCATCCGCGACCGCGGCGAGACACCTTTCCTGCATGCCGCCGCGGACAACGTCACCGCGATCCGGCTCTACGAGTCCCTCGGCTTCACCCTGCGCCGCCGCTCCACGATCGTGGCGGTCCGCAGCCCCGGAACGCCCCGCGACCGGGCCGTACGAACTTCCTAGGAAGGCACCCACCCGTGTCCCCAGCAGCGTCTTTCCCCTCCGCCGACTCTTCCGCCACCCCCGGGTCCGCGCCGTCCGCGCTGCACCTGGCCGTCGCCCTCGACGGCACCGGATGGCATCCCGCCTCCTGGCGCGAGCCCGTGGCCCGCCCCCGCGAGGTGTTCACCGCCGGGTACTGGGCCGACCTCGTGGCCGAGGCCGAGCGCGGACTGCTCGACTTCGTGACCGTCGAGGACGGCCTCGGCCCGCAGTCCTCGCACGTCCTGGAGCCGGACGAGCGCACCGACCGGCTGCGCGGCCGGCTGGACGCCGTCCTCGTCGCGGCCCGGATCGCCCCCCTCAGCCGGCACATCGGCATCGTGCCGACCGTGGTGGCCACCCACACCGAGCCCTTCCACATCTCCAAGGCCATCGCCACCCTCGACTACGTCAGCTCCGGCCGCGCGGGCCTGCGGGTGCAGATCACGGCCCGGCCGGACGAGGCCGCCCACTTCGGCCGCCGGACGATCCCGCGCATCGAGGCCCACGACAGCCCGGACGCCCGGGAGCTGGTGGCCGAACTGTTCGACGAGGCCGCCGACCACGTCGAGGTCGCGCGCCGCCTGTGGGACAGCTGGGAGGACGACGCGGAGATCCGGGACGTCGCCACCGGCCGCTTCATCGACCGCGGCAAACTGCACTACATCGACTTCGAGGGCCGCCACTTCAGCGTCAAGGGCCCCTCCATCACCCCCCGCCCCCCACAGGGCCAGCCCCTCGTCACCGCCCTCGCCCACGACACCGTCCCGTACCGGCTGGTGGCCCGCCAGGCCGACATCGGATACGTCACGCCGCACGACACGGGCCGGGCGCGCGCGATCGTCGCCGAGATCCGCGCCGAGCAGCGGGCCGCCGGACGTGCCGACGAGCCCCTGCACGTCTTCGGTGACCTCGTGGTGTTCCTCGACGACGACCCGGCGGCAGCCGCCGCCCGACGGGACCGCCTCGACGCGCTCGCCGGAGAGCCGTACACGAGCGACGCCCGCATCTTCACCGGCACACCGGCGCAACTGGCGGACCTCCTCCAGGACCTGGCGTCCGCCGGTCTGACGGGGTTCCGGCTGCGGCCCGCCGTCCTCGGCCACGACCTGCCCGCGATCACCCGCGGCCTGGTGCCCGAACTGCAGCGGCGCGGCGTCTTCCGCCGCGCCTACGAGGCCGGAACCCTGCGCGGCCTGCTGGGGCTGCCCCGCCCCGCGAACCGCTACGCCGCCGCACCGACCGCGACCGTCTGAGCCGTAGGAGACCCACCGCCATGACCAAGCCCCTGAAGCAGATCCATCTGGCCGCCCACTTCCCCGGCGTCAACAACACCACCGTGTGGAGCGATCCCGAGGCCGGCAGCCACATCGAGTTCAGCTCCTTCGCCCACTTCGCGCGGACCGCCGAGCGCGCCAAGTTCGACTTCCTCTTCCTCGCGGAAGGTCTGCGCCTGCGTGAACAGGGAGGGCAGATCTACGACCTGGACGTGGTCGGCCGCCCCGACACCTTCACCGTCCTCGCCGCGCTCGCCGCCGTCACCGACCGTCTCGGACTGACCGGCACCATCAACTCCACCTTCAACGAGCCCTACGAGGTGGCCCGCCAGTTCGCCAGCCTCGACCACCTCTCCGCCGGGCGCGCCGCCTGGAACGTCGTCACTTCCTGGGACGCCTTCACCGGCGAGAACTTCCGCCGGGGAGGCTTCCTGCCGCAGGAGGAGCGCTACTCCCGCGCCAAGGAGTTCCTGGCCACGGCGAACGAACTCTTCGACTCCTGGGACGGGGGCGAGATCGTCGCCGACCGCGAGACGGGGGTCTTCCTGCGGGACGCCAAGGCGGGGGCCTTCGTCCACTCGGGGCGGCACTTCGACATCGAGGGCCGGTTCAACGTCCCGCGCTCGCCGCAGGGCCGTCCGGTCATCTTCCAGGCGGGCGACTCCGACGAGGGCCGCGAGTTCGCCGCCGCCGGCGCCGACGCCATCTTCAGCCGCTACGCGAGCCTGGACGCGGGCCGGGCCTTCTACACCGACGTCAAGAGCCGTCTCGCCCGGTACGGCAGGCGCCACGACCAGTTGCTGATCCTGCCCGCCGCGAGCTTCGTCCTCGGCGACACCGACGCCGAGGCCGAGGAACTCGCCAGGGAGGTACGCCGGCTCCAGGTCAGCGGCGCCACCGCCCTCAAGCACCTGGAGTTCGTCTGGAACCGCGACCTGTCCTCCTACGACCCGGACGGCCCGCTCCCCGACATCGACCCGGACGTCGGCGACACGCACATCTCCAAGGGCCGCGCCCAGGTGCGCATGTACCGCGACCCGCTCGCCACCGCCCGCGAGTGGCGGGAGCTGGCCGCCGCCCGCAACTGGTCCATCCGGGACCTCGTCATCGAGACCGGCAACCGCCAGAACTTCGTCGGCTCGCCGGAGACGGTCGCACGCACCATCGACGCGTACGTGCAGTCCGACGCCGCCGACGGCTTCATCCTCGTCCCCCACATCACCCCGACCGGCCTGGACCCCTTCGCCGACAAGGTCGTCCCCCTGCTTCAGGAACGCGGCGTCTTCCGCACGGACTACGAGGGTCCGACCCTCCGCGACCACCTGGGCCTGGACACCCCCGCCTGACCCCGGGCCGGCGGACCCCCGTCCCGCGGAGCCGCATCCAGCACCGCCGGGCCGGGGGAGCGGCCGGTCGTCGTCGGCCGGGTCACGCGAACCCTCCGCGAACCCGCCGCATACTGACGTACCGTCAGTTTGCATGCGGACCCACCTCTGGGAGGAACGGCGATGACCGAACGGATGCTCCTGCGCGCGGGCCATGTCGTCTCGATGGACCCGGACATCGGCGACCTGCCCCGGGGCGACGTCCTCATCGAGGACGGCACGATCACGGCGGTCCGGCGCGAGATCGACGCGGACGTGGACGCCGAGGTGCTCGACATGACCGGCCGTATCGTGATCCCCGGCTTCGTCGACACCCACCGCCACACCTGGGAGGCGCCGATCCGCGGCTGCGCCCCCGACGCCACCCTCGACGACTACTTCGTCGAGGTCCTCGACACCTTCGCGCCCGTCTACACCCCCGAGGACGTGTACGCCGGCAACCTGGCCGGCACCCTGGAGTGCCTGAACGCGGGCATCACCACCCTCGTCGACTGGTCGCACATCAACAACACGCCCGAGCATCCGGACGCCGCGATCCAGGCGCTGACGGAGACCGGCATCCGGGCCCAGTACGCGTACGGCAGCGCGAACACCTCACTCGCCGACTACTGGTTCGACAGCGCGATCGCGGTGCCCGGCGACGACGTACGCCGGGTCCGCGACCGCTACTTCGCCTCCGGTGACGGCCTGTTGACCATGGCCCTGGCCACCCGCGGCCCGGGCTTCTGCAAGGACGAGGTCGTCACCCGGGAATGGGGTCTCGCCCGCGAGCTGGACCTCCCGATCACCGTGCACGTGGCCATGGGCCGCCTCGCCGGCCGCTTCGGCATGGTCAAGCAGCTGAGCGGGCTGGGCCTGCTCGGCCCCGACACCACCTACGTCCACTGCTGTCACCTCAGCGAGGAGGAGTGGCGGATGGTGGCCGACAGCGGGGGCACGGTGTCCGTCGCCGCCCAGGTCGAGACCCAGATGGGCCACGGCTGGCCGCCCGTGATGCAGGCCATCGAACACGGACTGCGGCCGTCCCTGAGCATCGACGTCGTCACCACCGTGCCCGGCGACATGTTCACCCAGATCCGGGCCGCCTTCGGCGCCGAACGGGGCCGGGTCAACGCGGACTGCTGGCACTCCAACCTGCCGGTCCCCAAAAACATGTTGACGGCACGTCAGATGCTGGAGATCGCCACGCTCAACGGCGCCCACGTGGCCGGCGTGGAGGACCGCACCGGCTCCCTGACCCCCGGCAAGCGGGCCGACGTCGTCGCCCTCGACGCCACCGCCCTCAACATGGCGCCGGTGCACGACGCGGCGGCGGCCGTGACCCTCTGCGCGGACGTCTCCAACGTGGAGACGGTCATCGTCGACGGAGTGGTCCACAAGCGCGACGGCAAGCTGCTCGCCGACGTCGGCCGGGCCCGCCGGCTGGTCGAGGAGTCACGCGACCGGCTGCTGGCCGCCGTCGCGGCGCGGAAGCCGGACGCGTGAGGGGCCGCTGACACGCCGGGGCCGTCGGGGTTCCCGCACCGGACGGCGCGGGAACCCCGACGGCCCGAAGTGATCCGCCCGCCGCCGAGTCAGTCCTCGCGGGGCCAGTTCTCGGCCTCGAACATCCAGCGCTGCTTCTCCAGCTCGTAGGTGACGGCGATCAAGAGGTCCTGCGAGACCTTGTCGGCCTCCTCCACGGCCTCGATCCGTTCGCGCAGGCGCCCGATCGCCGTCTCCAGCGCCTCCACCAGCAGCTTCACGACCTCGGTGTCCCGCAGCCAGCCGTCCTTCGGCCCCTGCAGGGCGAACCGGGCGGCCACCGTCTCGGGCCGCCCGTCCGGGGCCACCCCGAGCGCCGCCGCACGCTCGGCGACCTGGTCGGCGAACGTCCGTGCCGTGGACACCACCTCGTCGAGCTGCAGGTGGATCGAACGGAACCGCGGCCCCACCACGTTCCAGTGGGCCTGCTTCCCGATCAGGGAGAGCCCCAGCAGATCCACCAGGCTCTCCTGCAGCGCGTCGCCCGCGATCCGCCGGGCGGGCTCGGGAAGGGTGCTCCTCACCATCGTCATCGCGCAGTACTCCTCATCGCTTCGTTCCCGCGAACGCTTCGTGCCGGGCGGCGTCGGCGCTCCCGGCTCTGCGGAGCAGTTCGGTGCGTTCCTCCTCGCCCATGCCGCCCCACACGCCGGCCGTCTGCCCGTTGCCGAGCACCCAGTTCAGGCACTCGCGGCGCACCGGGCAGCGGGCGCAGACACGCTTGGCGGCGGCGACCTCGTCGAGCGCCGGCCCTGTGGTGCCCACGGGGAAGAACAGTTCGGGGTCCTCTCCCACGCAGGCCGCTCTCCGCAACCACTCCATGCGGGCCCGGGTGCCCGGGTCGTACGAGGGGAAACGCGGTGCGCGGCAGCGACTCAGTGCTCCAGCGCGGCGTCCACGAAAGCCTTCACGTCCGCGAGCACCTCACCCTTGTTCGTCTCGTTCAGCACCTCGTGCCGGGCACCCGGATAGATCCGCTCGGTCCACTCGGCGCCGCGGAACTCCTCGATCCCCGTACGGCTGCCGGACAGCGGCACGATCCGGTCGTCGTCGCCGTGCAGCCACAGCAGCGGCAGGGCGCCGACCGGCCCGCCCTTCGAGATCGTCTCCAGGCTCTGGTGGATCGCCTCCAGCGTCGGCCGTTTGAACGG
Organism: Streptomyces sp. VNUA24; assembly: GCF_029167005.1. Taxonomy (NCBI): domain Bacteria; kingdom Bacillati; phylum Actinomycetota; class Actinomycetes; order Kitasatosporales; family Streptomycetaceae; genus Streptomyces; species Streptomyces sp. VNUA24. The sequence goes on along the minus strand of NZ_CP119143.1, from coordinate 2,557,870 downwards.
GCCGTGCCACACCAGCGGATCGTTCGCGTACGCGGCGCCGACCGCCATGTCCCGGGAGAGCAGCTTCGGGTCGAGCGGGACCTTCGGCACCTCCGGCGCCGCGAGCAGCGCCCGCAGCGGCTCCCAGATCCCGATCAGCGGCCCGGACAGCACGACCGCGGCGAGCCCGGCCCCGTACCGCTGGGCGTACCGCGCGGCGATCAGCCCGCCCATGGAATGGCCGATCAGCACCACCGGCAGACCCGGATACGCGTCCCTGGCCAGCGCCTCCACCGTGCGCACATCGGTGACGACGTCCTCGAAGTCCTCGATCAGCACACGCTCGCCCGCCGACCTGCCGTGCCCCATGTGGTCGGGGCCGAAGACCGCCGCGCCGTGCCGCACCAGGGCGTCGGCCACATGCTCGTACCGGCCGATGTGCTCCCCGTAGCCGTGCACCAGGAGCACGACGTAGCGCGCCCCCTCGCACGGCCATTCCCGTGCGGTGACACCGCCCCGCGTACCGGCGAAGCTGTGCTCGCGCGAGTCGGCCATGACTCCTCCAACTGCGTCGGTGAAGGTACCCGGGGGATCTTGCCAGCCCGTCGGACGATGGTCCATGGGCCGACCGGGGCGAAACCCGGACCCGACGGCCACGGCGAACGCCGGATCCCGGACGCGGCCGGGGGAGGGGCCGACTGGCGAGACGGTCCTGTCGCCCGCCGATAGGTGCGCATAGCATCGGACCCCGCATGAACACGATGACTCTCTGGCACCTGTCCACGGCCGAGTTCGCGGCCCTCGCCTTCGCGGCCCTGCTCGTCGGCTTCTCCAAGACCGCCGTCAGCGGTGCCAACACGGTCAGTCTGGCGATCTTCGCGGCCGTCCTGCCCGCCCGTGCCTCGACCGGCGTGCTGCTCCCGATCCTCATCGTCGGTGACGTCCTCGCCGTTCTGACCTACCGGCGGCACGCCCACTGGCCCACCCTGTGGAAGCTCTTCCCGGCGGTCGGCGCGGGTGTCGTCCTCGGCACGCTCTTCCTGATCCGGGCCGACGACCGGATCGTCCGCACCTCGATCGGCGCGATCCTGCTGCTGATGGCGGCCGTCACCGTCCGGCGCCGGCGCACGGTCGACAACGACGACGAACCCGACGCCGTCACCACCCGCGCCGGCCGCGTCAAGGCCCGCTCCTACGGTGTCCTCGGCGGCTTCACCACCATGGTCGCCAACGCCGGCGGCCCCGTGATGTCGATGTACCTGCTCTCGGCGGGCTTCCGGAAGCTCGGCTTCCTCGGCACGTCGGCGTTCTTCTTCCTCATCGTCAACGTCTCCAAGGTCCCGTTCAGCGTGGGCCTCGGCCTCATCGACGCGCACTCCCTGCTGCTGGACGCCGCCCTCGCCCTCTTCGTCGTCCCGGGCGCCCTCCTCGGCAAGTGGGCGGTGAACCGCATCAACCAGAAGCTGTTCGAACAACTGGTCATCGCGGCCACGGTCGTGGGCGGCCTGCAGCTACTGCTGCGCTGACGGGTTCCCCGCGGACGACTCCGGCGCCGTGTCCGCACGGCGCAACCGGGGAGCCCAGGCCCCCGCGTCCACCGCACGGCCGTCCCGCTCCACGACACCGGCCAGCCGCCGGGCCCAGGCCCCCACCCCGGCCAGGTCCACCCCGTGGGGCCGCGGCCGTCCGCTCGCGGCACCCCACTCCTCGACGGCCCCGGCCCCGCGCCGCAGCAGCAGGACCCCGCCCTTGGCGTTCCCGCGCGCCGCGTGCGTGAGACCCACCGCGAGCTGGGCGAGACCCCGCCAGAGCGCGCGCTCCTCGTCGGGCCCGGACTTCCAGGCGTCCTCGAAGACCTCGTGCGCGTGGAACGGCTTCCCCGCGTCCAGCAGCGCCTGGGCCTCGACGACCGTCTCCTCGGGAGCCCGCACCACCCCCTCCGGCTGCCGCTCGACCCCCGGTGCCCCGTACGGCAGCGGGCGCCCCAGCCCGTCACGGGGCCGCGCGCTGCGCGCCCGCCCCTCCTCGTCCCGGTCCCGCCCCGCCGCCGTCCCGTCCCGCGTCGTCCCGCTCATCCCCCGATTGTCCCCCCGCCTCACCGGCTGCGGGGCAGTGGCCGACGTACGGTAAAGTTCTCAGTGCGCGATCACGCGGGTCACCGCGGGCAGCGCACCGGGACGTGGCGCAGCTTGGTAGCGCACTTGACTGGGGGTCAAGGGGTCGCAGGTTCAAATCCTGTCGTCCCGACTTTGCGAAATCCTCGTGAAGTCGCAGATCAGGGGCCGTGGCGGAGCATTCCGCCACGGCCCCTGACGCGTGTCCGGCCGCCGGGCCGGACAGGCCGCCCGGCCGCACCGCGGCTACGCGGCCTGGGGAACCAGCGGGGCGAAGGAGTGCAGCACGTCCTCCCCGGGCCGGACGACGCCGTAGCTGCTCTCGGGGACCTCGTTCCAGGCGCCGGGCATGTCGCCCAGGGGCTCGGAGACGATGAGACGGGTGTCGTCGGAGACCTCCCGCAGGAACGACAGGTCGGGGTGGAGCGCGCGCAGGGTGTCCACCCGGGTGCTGTAGAACAGCGAGCGCGATTTCTTCTGGCTGGAGTAACGGAAGGCCCACAGCGCCTCTCCGTCGGTCACGGCGACCGTCATCTGCAGCGGGAACTCCACCCCGTGCTCATGGCCGACCCGCTCCACCAGCCCGGCCATCCGCGCGACCGCGCCCGGAGGGTCCTCCTCCAGACCGAACGTGAGCGCCAGGTAGAACATCAGCTCGGAGTCCGTCTGTCCCTCGATGTCGGCGAAGAGGTCCGGGGCGACGGCGAGGGAGAGGTCCCGCCGGAGCCGGTGGAAGTCGGCGATCGCGCCGTTGTGCATCCACATCCAGCGGCCGTGGCGGAAGGGGTGGCTGTTGGTCTGCTGCACCGCGGTACCGGTCGACGCCCGGATGTGGGCGAAGAACAACGGGGAGCGGACATGGTCGGAGATCTCCCGCAGATTGCGGTTGCTCCACGCCGGGCCGATGTCGCGGATGACCGCGGGGGTCTCCAGGTCGGGGGAGTACCAGCCGATGCCGAACCCGTCACCGTTGGTGGTCTCGACCCCCAGCTTGGAGTGCAAGCTCTGATCGATCAGGGAGTGTGCCGGCCGGTAGAGGATCGTGTCGAGCAGGACGGGCGTTCCCGAATAGGCGAGCCACCTGCACATCGGCTCCCACCTTCCTGGAGAACGGGGTGACGAGGGGCGAGAGGGCGGGCTGCATGAGGGGGAGGGGTGACACCCGCATCCCCATGGTCGGGCGGTCACCCGTTGATCGCCACACGACGTCCCGCCGGACCGCACCACGGCCTCCTCGCGGACAGGGCCCAGCCCGCGGCCTAGCCCCGGTACTCCCGCAGTTTCCGGTACAGCGTGGCGCGGGCGATGCCCAGGGACGCCGCCGTACGCGCCTTGTTGCCGCCGTTGCGGCGCAGGGCCTCCAGTATCGCGGAGCGTTCGGCGTGTTCCATGGGGCTCAGGCGCCGCGCCGCGGGCCCCTCGCGGACGGGATCGGGCAGTTCGGCGCGGCGGACCGGCCCGGACACGCGCCGCTGTTCGGCCAAGGCCCGTACCAGATGGACGAGTTCGGTGACGTTGCCCGGCCACGGATGCCGCTCCAGGGCGCGCAGGGCGTCCAGGGTCCAGGTGAGGGGCGGCTGACCGGGCTCCGGCTTCGGGGCCACGGCCGTCAGCAGATCCCGGACGTCCTCCGGCCGTTCCCGCAGCGCGGGCAGGGTGACCGAGCGGGCGGCCAGCCTGTCCAGGAAGCGCTGGAGGCAGGGGCCGAGCGGTGTTCCGGGGGTGTAGGTGGCCAGCAGCGGTGTCCCCGGCTGCGCCGCGAGGAGCGAGTTGAGGGTCGCGAGGTCGGGCTGGGCGAGGCGCTCCACATGGCGGATCAGGAGCGCGTGCCCCTCCCTCAACGCATGCAGCACGGAACCGAGTTCGCCCTCGGCCGCGTCGACGACCAGCAGCTCGGGGGTCAGTTCGCGGGCCAGCGCCGTCTTGCCGGTGCCGCGTTCGCCGACGAGCAGCAGCGGCTCGGGGGACCGGGCCAGCTCCGTCGCCCGGCCGACCGCGTGCCGCCAGGGCACCGAATGCCCGGCCAGCGCCACGGCACCCCGCCGCGGCGGCACGGCGGTGACGGCTCCCAGCGGCTCCAGCACGGCTACCGCCCCGATGACCGCCCCCCGGTGCGCCACCGGGGAGACCTTCGCCGAACACCGCACGCCGTCCGGCAGCCGCACACGGTACGAGCCCGGGGCACCGGCGGTCACGGACGCCGGGGCGGGCGCGCCGGCCCGGGCGACGGCCTCCGGCCGCGCCGCGGACTCCGCCTCCGGCTCCCCGGCGGGCGCCGCCGCGGACTCTGCCTCCGGCTCCCCGGCGGGCGCCGCCGCGGACTCTGCCTCCGGCTCCCCGGCGGGCGCCGCCGCGGACTCTGCCTCCGGCTCCCCGGCGGGCGCCGCCGCGGACTCTGCCTCCGGCTCCCCGGCGGGCACCGCCGCGGACTCTGCCTCCGGCTCCCCGGCGGGCACCGCCGCGGACTCTGCCTCCGGCTCCCCGGCGGGCACCGCCGCGGACTCCGCCTCCGGCTCCCCGGCGGGCCGCGCCGCGGACTCCGCCTCCGGCCCCCCGGCGGACACCGCCGCGGACGCCCACCCGGCACCGGACCGTGCCGGGTCCGCCCCCCGGCCGGCCTCGGCCGCCACCGGACCTCCCGGCCCCGCCGAACCCGGAAGGTCCGCCGCCGGGAAGCTCCCCTCACCGGCCCCGTCCCGCAGCAGCGCGACCACGCTCCGCTCCAGCGCGTCCAGCCCCTCCGGCGACAGCAGCCGCCCCGCGGCCTCGCTGACCAGCCGGTTGCGGCCGTCCAGCGCGACCACCGCCCGCCGCCGCTCCCGCGAGGCCCGCAGATAGGCGTCCAGCAGCACCCGCTCGGCCGGCCGCGACCGCGCGAGAAGTTCGGCCTCGACGGCGCCGGCGGCGGCCTCCGCGAGGGACGCCCACGGATGCGGGCCCCGGTCGGCGCACAGTGCGGTGGCGACCGTCACCGTGCCCACCGCCCGCCCGGTCTCCGGCGCGAGCACGGGCACGCTGACCGCCGACACGTCCTGCCACAGATCGAGGAAGTGCTCGGGACCGTGCACCTCGGCGCGACGCCGGGTGCGCAGCGCGAGCGCCGCGCTGTTGTTGCCGGCCACCTGCTCGGAGAGGTCCTCGCTGCACCGCGCGGCCGGCGCGCGTCCGGTCGACCACAGCACCCGCAGCCGTTCGTCGGTCAGCAGCAGCGCGGCCCGCCCGGCGCCGACGACGGGGGCCAGCCGTTCGAGCGCGGGCCGCGCGGCGGACAACAGGTCGCACCCCTCACGCCGTACGGCGTCACGCGGTGCGGCGGCGGACCCGCGGGCCGTGTCGCCGGCCGGCTCCGGCCCGTCGTGGCTCAGGCCGAGGAACCGGGCGCGCCGCCAGGAGGCGGCGACCTCCTCCGGTACACCGTCGGGCAGTTGACGGCCCGCCAGGAACAACTCGCGGGCCCTGCCCAGTGATTCGAGGGCAGGGTGGACGGGTAGGCGCTCCGCGGTAGTCACGACAGCACTCACGGTACCCGGGGAGATCGGGAAGCCGGCGTCCGCCCGGGGGACTCCGTCAGGTCGGCCCGCGCCGCCCGCCCACGGGGGCGCGGGCCGTCGCCGTACCCCGAACGCCTCCCGTCCGGCAAGCCGCGCGCACTGTCTCGTATTGAGACACCCACGCCCCCGCGCGGCCCGCCATGGTCATGACCGCCGGTGCTCGTCCTCACCCCCCTGGAGCGACTCTCGTGAACACCGTGGAACCGGATGTCGTGACCGACGTACTGATCGTGGGCAGTGGCCCCGCGGGTGCCTCCGCCGCGCTCGCCCTGAGTACGTACGGCGTACCGAACATCGTGGTCACCCGCTACTCGCGTCTCGCCGAGACGCCCCGGGCCCACATCACCAACCAGCGCACCATGGAGGTGCTGCGCGACCTCGGCGTCGAGGAGGAGGTCGTCGCGAAGGCCACGCCGCAGCAGCTGATGGGCGACACGACCTTCTGCACCAGCCTCGCCGGCGAGGAGCTGGGCCGGCTCCGCTCCTGGGGCAACGACCCGCTCGTCCAGGCCGCGCACGAGCTGGCCAGCCCCACCCGGATGTGCGACATGCCGCAGCACCTCATGGAACCCGTGCTCGTCGACGCGGCGGTGGCGCGCGGCACCGACCTGCGCTTCAGGACGGTCTACAAGTCCTTCGTCCAGGACGACGAGGGCGTCACGGTCACCGTCGAGGACCGGCTGCGCGGCGACGAGTACACCATCCGTGCCAAGTACCTCATCGGCGCCGACGGCGGCCGTTCCCAGGTGGCCGAGGACGCCGGCCTGCCGATGGGCGGGCAGATGGGCGTGGCCGGGAGCATCAACATCGTCTTCGACGCCGACCTGACGAAGTACACCGCGCACCGCCCGTCCACCCTCTACTGGGTGCTGGCGCCCGGCGCCACCGTCGGCGGGATCGGCGCCGGCCTGGTCCGGTGCGTCCGGCCCTGGGACGAGTGGCTGATCGTCTGGGGCTACGACGTCACCGCCGGCGCCCCCGACCTGACCACCGAGTACGCCGAGTCGATCGTCCGCAGGCTGGTCGGCGACGACGAGATCCCGGTGACCATCAAGTCGTCCTCCGCCTGGACCGTCAACGAGATGTACGCGGAGACCTACTCCCGCGGGCGGGTCTTCTGCGCCGGTGACGCCACGCACCGCCACCCGCCGTCCAACGGCCTCGGCTCCAACACCTCCATCCAGGACGCCTACAACCTGGCCTGGAAGCTCAAGCTGGTCCTCGACGGCACCGCGACCCCCGCGCTCCTCGACAGCTACACCGCCGAACGCGCCCCGATCGGCAAGCAGATCGTCACCCGCGCCAACAAGTCCATCGGCGAGACCGCCCCCGTCTTCGAGGCGCTCGACGGGCTCTCCCCGCAGACCCCCGAACAGCTGTGGGCCAACATCGCCGCCCGCAAGGAGGACACCGGGGCGGCCGAGAAGCAGCGGGCGAAGCTCCGCGAGGCCATCGGGTTCAAGGTGTACGAGTTCAACGCCCACGGCGTGGAGCTGAACCAGCGCTACTCCGCCGAGACCTCCGTGGCCGTCGTCCCGGACGGCACCCCCGACCCCGGCTTCGACCGCGACCCCGAGCTGTACCACCAGCCCACCTCCCGCCCCGGCGCCAAGCTGCCGCACGCCTGGATCACCGCGGGCACCCGCACCCTGTCCACCCTCGACACCGTCGGCAAGGGCCGCTTCACGCTGCTCACCGGCATCGGCGGCGACGACTGGGTCCGGGCCGCCGGCGCCCAGGACCTGCTGGAGATCGCCACCGCCGTCATAGGCCCCGGCCAGGAGTACGAGGACCCGTACGGCGACTGGGCACGGCTGAGCGAGATCGCCGACGGAGGAGCCCTCCTCGTACGGCCGGACGGGTACGTCGCCTTCCGGCACGCGCGGGCGGCCGTGTCCCCGCAGGACGCCGAACGGTTGCTGACGGAGGCGGTACGACGGATCCTCGGGCATGCCTGAGACGGAGGGACACCGGACGTGCGTCGTGTGCGTGGCGTGCGCGTTCCGTGTGCTGGGGAGACAGTTGTCGGCGCCGCCTTGGCGGAGCCGCGTGAACAGTCGTAGGAGTGGGGCATGAGCACCGAATTCACCACCCGGATCACCGAGGCGGTCGTCGACAGCTTCGAGGGCACGGCCGACCCGCGCCTGCGGGAACTGCTCGCCGCCCTCACCCGTCACCTCCATGCCTTCGTCCGCGAGGTCGAGCCCACGATGGCCGAGTGGGAACAGGCGATCGCGTATCTGACGGCGACCGGGCAGGCCTGCACGGACACCCGGCAGGAGTTCGTCCTCCTGTCGGACGTCCTCGGCGTCTCGATGCTGGTCGAGACGATCAACAGCGAGGGGCGCGACGGCCGGGACGAGCTCCGGGAGAAGGAGGAAGAGCAGGAGAAGGGGGCGGAGGCGGGCAGCGGGGTGACCGAGTCGACGGTCCTCGGCCCGTTCCACATGACCGAGTCCCCGGTCCGGGAACTGGGCGCGGACATCGACCTGGTCGGCGGCGGCGAGCCGTGCGTGATCAGCGGGCGGGTGCTGTCGAGCGACGGCACCCCGCTGCCCGGCGCGGTCCTCGACGTCTGGCAGGCGGACGCCGAGGGCTACTACGACGTGCAGCAGCCCGACGTCCAGCCGCCGGGCAACGGCCGCGGACTGTTCACGGCGGACACCGAGGGCCGCTTCTGGTTCCGCACCTGCGTCCCCAGCCCGTACCCCATCCCCACGGACGGCCCGGTCGGCGACCTCCTGCGGGCGACCTCCCGGCACCCCTACCGCCCGGCCCACATCCACTTCATCGCCTCGGCGGAGGGACACACCCCGGTCACCACCCACATCTTCGTGGCCGGCAGCGATCACCTGGACTCGGACGCGGTCTTCGCCGTGAAGGAGAGCCTCGTCCAGGACTTCACGGAGACCGACGACCCGGCGCTGGCCCGGCGGTTCGGCATCCCGAACCCGTTCCGCCACGCCCGGTTCGACCTCGTCCTCGGCACGCGGGACACCTCCGGCACGAACGACTCGGGGCGTGCGTGATGGAGTTCGAGTACGAGGCCCGGCCCATGCGGGTCGTCATGCGCCCCGGCGCCGCCGTGACGGCGGTGGCCGGGGAGGCCGAACGGCTCGGGCTGCGGCGGCTGTTGGTGGTCTGCGGCCCGAGGGGCGCCGAGACGGCCCGCGCGGTCGCCGACTCGCTGGGCGGCGCCCGCGCCGGACTGTTCGCCGAGGCCCGTCAGCACGTACCGGTGGAGGTGGCCGACCGGGCGGTGCGGGCGGCGCGGGACGTGGACGCGGACGGCTGTGTGGCCGTCGGCGGCGGCTCGGCGATCGGACTGGGCAAGGCGATCGCGCTCCGCACCGAACTGCCGCTGATCGCCGTGCCGTCGACGTACTCCGGCTCGGAGATGACCCCGGTCTGGGGCCTGACCGAGAACGGCGCCAAACGCACCGGCCGGGCCGCGTCGGTCCTGCCGCGCAGTGTCGTCTACGACGCCGAACTCACCCTCTCCCTGCCCGTACCCCTCTCCGTGACCAGCGGCGTCAACGCGCTCGCCCACGCCGTGGAGGCCCTGTACGCGCCGGACGCCTCGCCCCTGGTGTCGCTGACGGCACAGGAGGGCGCCCGTGCCATGGCCGAGGCACTTCCCGCGGTGGCGGCCGCCCCCGGGGACCTGGCGGCACGCGGCCGGGCCCTCTACGGAGCCTGGCTCTGCGGCACCGCGCTCGGCGCGACCACCATGGGTCTGCACCACAAGCTCTGCCACGTCCTCGGCGGCACCTTCGGCCTCCCGCACGCCGAGACCCACACCGTCGTCCTGCCGTACGTCGTCGCCTACAACGCCCCGGCCGCGCCCGACGCGATGACCGCACTGGGCCGCGCCCTGGACACCGACGACCCCGGCCGGGCCCTGTGGGACCTGACGGGCAGCCTCGGGGCTCCCCGCTCCCTGGCCGAACTCGGCCTGGACGAGGCCGACCTGGAACGCGCGGCGACCGAGGTGACGGCACAGGCGTACCCCAACCCCCGCGAGGTCGGCGCGCCGGACGCCCTGGCGATCCTGCGCGCGGCGCACGGGGGCACCCGGCCGCCGGCGTGGTCCTGACCCACGTGTCCCGCGCGACACGGACCGCACGACGAGAACCGAGCACGTGAAAGGTGAACACCATGCCTCCCGGTCCCGAAGGGCGCGGGCGTCGTCCTGCGCGAGGTGCCGGACCCCGTGAACCAGTGCTCGGGCGTGCCGAGGTGACGGTGACGGATCTGCGCAGCCACCGCGCGCGGCGCCACGCACCTGTACAGCTTCCGGTCCCGTGTCCAGGTCCGCCTCGGTCGTCGGGCGTTCACTCGATCGTCGCCCCCATGTCTGAGACCGGCGGCGACAGGGTAGGACCCCGGTGCCGTCGGTGCGGTCCGGCATGCTGGGGGGCGCCTTGGATCAGCCGTATTTCTTTCTCAGTTACGCCAGGCGGGACGATCGGGCGGCGTACGTGGGGCGGTTCTACAACGACCTGCTCAAGGCCCTCGCCCGGTCGGGTGCCGTGTCGGCCCGGCAGCCCACCTTCCGTGACGTCGAAAACATCATGCTCGGCGACGACTGGCTGCTGGAGCTGACCCGTGCCGTAGGAGCGTGCAGGGCGATGGTCGCGCTGTATTCGCCGGCGTACTTCCGCAGTGAGTACTGCGGCAAGGAATGGACCCACTTCGCGGCGCGTGTGCAGCGGTATCACGAGATGACCTCGGTGCAGCCGCGTGCCCTGGTGCCGGTGCTCTGGGAGCCCGTGTCGCAGCGCAGGATGCCCAGCGCGGTCAAGGCCGTCCAGTACACCGAACCGGGGCTGGGGGAGGAGTACCTCAGGCACGGGCTGCTGCAGCTGATGCAGTCGGACCCCGGCGGCCCCGCGTACCGGCATGTCGTCGAGGAGGTGGCCCGCCGCGTGCGCAAGGCGGCGGACTTCTTCAACCTGCCGGTCGACGAGCCGCCCGCCTTCGACCTCTCGGCGGTCCGGGGCTGCTTCCCCGTCGGAGAGTCGCCCGAACTCGCGGGCCACGTCGCGATATTCGTCGCCGCCTGCACCAAGGAGCGGCCTCCGCTCGGCCGTTCGCACACCGCCTACTACGGGGAGGCACCCTGGACGTGGGCGCCCTACAGCCCACCGCGGGTCCCGACCGTCGTGGAGCGGGCCACCCGGGTCATCACCGGCGACGGGCACACCGCGAGCGTCGAGGCGGTGAGCCCCCAGCTGATCCGCCGGCTCAACCGGGCCCGCCACCTCAACCAGGTGTGCGTGCTGCTGGTCGACGCCTGGTCGGCACGGGAGGACCCGTACCGGGAGGCACTGCGCCGCTACGACACGCTGCACCACCCGACGACGGCGGTCCTCGTGCCCTGCCACGAGCACGACAGCGAGTCGGGCACGGACAACGAGGCCCTCTGGGACGCGGTCCAGGCGGTCTTCGAGCGCAACTGGATGCGCCGCAACGACCATCACGATCCGGTCTTCTGGGCCCCCGTGGACCAGCACGACTTCGACGACACGCTGTCCCGGGCGGTGACCGTGACCCAGAACCGCATCGCCGCGGGCGGCCGGGTCCGTCGCCTGCCGCCGGGTGCGCCACCGCCGGCGATGCCCCGGCTCTGACCCGTCCGACACGACTGCCCAGGAGACCGGATGAGCATGTCCAGCGCACCGGACGGCCGAGGCCAGGTCGTCACGTTCTACTCGTTCAAGGGCGGCGTCGGCCGCACGATGGCCCTGGCGAACGTGGCGTGGATCCTGGCCAGCCGGGGCAAACGCGTCCTGGCCGTCGACTGGGACCTGGAGGCGCCGGGCCTGCACAGCTACTTCCACCCGTTACTCACCGACCCCGAACTGCGCGACACCGACGGGCTGATCGACCTGCTGCGCGCCTACCAGCAGGCCGTCCTCCTGCCCGGCCGCGAGGAGGCCCCGCAGGACGACGACTGGTTCCGCCGGACACTGGACCTGACCCCGTACGTGGTCGGTCTCGACCTGCGGTTCGCGAGCGGCGGGCGGCTGGACTTCCTGCCCGCCGGGCGGCAGAACGCCGCCTACTCGGACTCCGTGACCACGTTCGACTGGCACGCCTTCTACGAACGGCTCGGCGGCGGATCGTTCCTGCTGGAGCTGCGCGAGGAGATGGCCGCCCGCTACGACTACGTCCTGATAGACAGCCGCACGGGCGTCACCGACAGTTCGGGCATCTGCACGGTCCTGCTCCCCGACACCCTCGTCCTGGGCTTCGTCTACAACGTCCAGAACATGCGCGGCTCCGCCCACGTCGCCCGGGCCGTGACGAAGGGCTCCCGGCGGCCGATCCGGCTGCTGCCGGTGCCGATGCGGGTCGAGGACGCGGAGCGGGAGCGGCTGGAGATCAGCCGCGACCGGGCCCGGGAGGTCTTCGGCGGCCATCTGACATGGCTGGACGAAGGCAGCGTCGAGCGGTACTGGGGCGACGTGGAGATCCCCTACAAGACGTTCTACGCGTACGAGGAGATCGTCGCGCCCGTCGGTGACCGGCCGTTGCAGGAGGGCACCGTGCTGAAGGCGTGCGAACGCCTGACGGACTGGCTCACCGACGGCGAGGTCCGGCGCGGGGTGCCCCTGCCGGACGAGGAACGGCAGCGGCTGCTCACCGCGTACATGAACAAGAGCCGGGCCGTCAGCGCCTGTCTGTTCGTCAGTCACGTGCCCGAGGACCGGGTCTGGGCGGAATGGGCCGCCTGGCACCTGGAGTCCGCCGGGTTCCGCGTCACGCTCCACGACGTCACCGCCACCAGGCCGGGCGAGACCGCACCGGAAGTGGTCCGCGCCCTGGCGGAGGAGGGCAGGATCCTCGTCCTGCTGTCCGCGGAGTACGCGGCCGCGCCGCAGTCCGCGGCGCTGTGGCGGGCACTGGCGGGCAGGGAGCGGTCCCTGGCACCCGAGCTCGTCGCCGTCCGCGTGCACGGCGGCGAACGGGCCCTGGAGCCCCCCTTCGACCTCGCGGCCGCCCCCAGCGTCGCCCACCTCAGTGCGGTGAACGCCGTACGACGGCTGCGGCAGAGCGTCGGCCCGCCGCCCTCGGCGCCCGCCCCGGCACGCGGCGCGGGCACGCCGCCGGCGCCGGAGCCCCCGCGCTATCCGGGCACCAACCCGGCCGTCGAGTCGCTGCAGCCGAGGAACACCGGCTTCACCGGCCGCAACGCCCTGCTGCACGAGCTGCGGGACCGGTTCACCGCGGCCGGGGGACCGTCGACGCCCCAGGTCCTGGTGGGACTCGGCGGAGTCGGCAAGACGCAGACGGCGCTGGAGTACACCTACCGGTTCCGCGGCTCCTACGACGTGGTGTGGTGGGTGCCGGCCGCCGAACCCACCGTCATCGCGGGGGAGTTGGCCCGTCTGGCCCCCCAACTCGGCATCGAGCACGGGGAGGACACCGCGCTCACCGCCGGCCGGGTGCTCAGGGCGCTGGCGAGCGGGACGCCGTACCGCAACTGGCTGATCGTCTTCGACAGCGCGGGTTCCCCGGAGGAGACGGCCGAATGGCTGCCCGCCGACCCCGTGCGCGGTGGACACGTGCTCGTCACGTCCCGCGACCGTACCTGGGAGGAAGCGGGCAACGTGCTGCCGGTCGAGGTGTTCGAACGGTCCGAGAGCGTGGCGCTCCTCGGCCGGCGCAATCCCGGCCTCGACCCGGACAACGCCCAGCAGATCGCCCACGAGCTGGGCGATCTGCCGCTCGCCGTCCACCAGGCCGCCGTATGGCTGAGCGCCACGGCCATGCCCGTCGACCGGTATCTGGGGCTGCTGCGCACCCATGCGACGGAACTGCTCAAACGCACGGAGAAACGCTCGCTGGAGATGGCCGGCTGGCTGGTGTCGCTGGAGGAGATCCGGTCCAACAGCCCGGCGGCCGCGGACCTGTTGGAGATCTGCTCCTTCTTCGGCGCCGACCCCATCCCGATGGACCTGCTGTACACCCGTTCCCTGATGGACGCGCTCACGCTGGACGAGGACGAGCCCCGGGACGAGGTGACCATCGGCGAGGTCTTCCAGGAGATCAACCGGTTCGGGCTCGCCCAGGCGGACCCGGAGGAGGGCACCATCGTCGTGCACCGCCTGGTGCAGGCCGAGATCCGCCACTCCCTGCCGGTCGAGCGACGCCTGCACCTGCGCGCGGTGGTGCACTCCGTGCTCGCCGCGGGCAACCCCAAGACGCCCGGCGCACCGGAGAGCTGGCCACGCTACGCGCAACTCCTGCCGCATCTGTGGCCGAGCCGGGCGACGCGCAGCGACGACCCGGACGTACGGCAGTGGATCATCGACACGGTGCGCTGTCTGTGGCGGCGCAACCTGCTGTCGTCCGGACGCGACACCGCCGAACGCGTCCTCGCGGAGTGGACCGCGCGCCTGGGTCCGGACGACACCCAGGTCCTCCTGCTGCGCACCCAGCTCGGCAACATCCTTCGCTCCCAGGGTGTTTCGCGCGAGGCCTACGACAACGACCTCGACGTTCACCGGCGGATGGCCGCACTGGTGGGGCCCGGCCGCCGCCGTACGCTCATCGCCGCCGCCAACGTGGCCGCCGACCTCAACGCCCTCGGCCGGTACGACGAGGCCCGGGAGTGGGACCGCGCCACCTACGAGGCCAGCAAGCAGGTCTGGCCGCCCGAGGACCTGCGGCTGTCCATGCACGCCAGCAACCTCGGTGTCTCGGAGTACCTGTGCGGGGACCGGCGCGCGGCGCTGGAGATACACCGGCGGGTCTACCGCGACCGGCTCGACCTCAAGGGCCCGACCGACATCTACACCCTCAGCGCGGCCTCCAACTACGCCCGCGACCTGCGCGAGACGGGTGACCTCCGGACCGCGCTCGACATCCTGGAGGAGACCTGCCAGGTGCTGTGGGAGCGGCTCGGCAAGAGGCACGCCCAGACCCTGTCCACCCAGCGCAACCACGCGGTGGCACTGCGCCGGGCCGGCCGCTACGAGGAGGCCCGCGACCTCGTCGCCTCCGTCCACCTCATGTACGCCGAGGACCGCGGCCGCGACCATCCGGACACCCTGGCCGCCCGCGCCGACCTGGCCAACGTCCTGGCGGCCCTGGGGGACGTCGACAGCGCCCGCGACCACGCCGACCACATCCTCGCCCGCCAGCGGCAGACCCTGGGGGAGACGCACCCCTACACGCTCGGGTGCCAGAACAACCTGGCGATCTACCTGCGCCTCGGCGGCCACGCGGCAGCCGCCCGCGCCACCTCCGAACGCGCCCTCAGAGCCCTGACCGGCACCCTGGGTGAACGGCACCCCTACACCCTGGACGCGATGATCAATCACGCCAACTGTCTCGTCGACACCGGTGAGCCCGAGGCCGCGATCGCCCTCGAACGCGAGGCGCTCGCGGGCGTGTTGGAGACCCTGGGCGCCGACCACTACGACGTGATCACCCTGCGGTCCAACCTGTCCGTGGATCTCGCGGGGGCCGGTGTGACGGACGAGTCCGAGGAGCACTACAGTGAGGCTCTGCAACTCGCCGCCCAGACCCTGGGAGTGGACCACCCGACCTACGAGGCGGTGGACAGCGGGGTGCGCCTGGACGCGGACATCGAGCCACCCTTCACTTTCTGATCCCGTGTCACGGAGTGGTACGAGCGGCCATGGCTCCGTCCCGTGCGGCGGGGTTGTTCCCGGCGGCGCTTTGTGTCGTTTCCTGCCGTTTTTCTTTGCTCCGCTGCTATTCTCCGCTCACCGCTACGGGCATGTCCCCGCCGGGCGGACGCCCCGTGTCAGCTTGGCCCCTAGGAGTGCGGTGTCACCCTTCCTGTCCTCGCCGGACACGTCCGAGGACCGCGCCGCCTCCGGCGCGCGCCCGATCGGACCTGCCGAGGACCGCCCCGGAGCCGTGGCCGAGACCAGCGCGCTCGGTCATGTACTGCGCCGCCTCGCCCTGGAGGCCGCGCATCCGGACGCCACCTACCCGGCCGAGTTCGAATCCTCCCTGCCGAGCGAAACGCGGATGTGATGACCCCCGCGCCGGGCCCCGCGCCCCTGGCGTACCTGCGGCAGTTCGTCCTCAAGGTGCACAGCCGCTGCAACCTGGACTGCGACTACTGCTACGTGTACCACTCCGCCGACACCAGCTGGCGCGACAAGCCGCGTCTCATGGACGCGGCGGTGGCCGAGCGGGTGGCCGGGCGCATCGCCGAGCATGCCACCGCCCATGACCTCCCGGACGTCGGGATCGTGCTGCACGGCGGGGAGCCGCTGCTCCTCGGGGCCCGGCGGCTGGAGGAGCTGCTCGGGATCCTCGGGCGGGGCCTGGAGAAGGCGGGGGTGCCCGTCCGATTCTCGGCGCAGACCAACGGCGTGCTGCTCACCCCGGCCGTCCTGGACGTGCTCCTGCGGTACCGGGTGGATGTCAGCGTCAGCCTCGACGGCACCCGGGCGGGCCATGACCGGCACCGGGTCTTCCCCGGGGGCGAGGGCAGCCACCGGCGGGTGACGCAAGGGCTCGCCCGGTTGCGCGCGGACCCGTACCGCCCCCTGTACGCGGGCCTGTTGTGCACGATCGACCTGGCCGACGACCCCGTGGACACCTACGAGGCGCTGCTGGCCGCGCACCCCCCGCGCGTCGACCTCCTGCTGCCGCACGGCACGTGGGACGCCCCGCCCCCCGGACTCGCGGACCGGCGCGGGCGGATTCCCCTCGCTCCGCCGGTGTCCGGGGACGGCGTGACGGCCCGGCGGGACGGCGGCACCCCGTACGCCGACTGGCTGCGACGCCTCTTCGACCGCTGGTACGACGCCCCCGTACGGGAGACGGGCGTCCGGCTCTTCGAGGAGCTGATGGCGGGAGTCCTCGGAGGGTCGATGCGCACCGAGTCGGTGGGGCTGGCCCCGGCGACCCTGGCGGTGATCGAGACCGACGGCAGCATCGAGCAGTCCGACTCCCTCAAGGTCGCCTACGAGGGCGCGCCGGTGACGGGTCTCGACGTCTTCCGCAACAGCCTCGACGACGTCCTCGAACAGCCGCAGATCCGTCAACGCCAGTCCGGCGCCTCCGGGTTGGGGCCGGTCTGCAGGCGCTGCCCGGTGCTCGCGGTGTGCGGGGGCGGGCTGTTCGCCCACCGGTACGCCTCCGGGAGCGGCTTTCGCAACCCCTCCGTCTACTGCGCCGACCTGGCCGCGCTGACCCTGCACATCCGCGACCGCCTCCGGGCCGACCTCGGCGGGACCCCGCTCGCCCTGCCCGAACTGGACGCCAGGGGTACGTAGGGTAGGGTTTGCCTGCGCGTTCACAGTCGGCATCGTGGACCGCGCGACGGGACGTGGCGCAGCTTGGTAGCGCACTTGACTGGGGGTCAAGGGGTCGCAGGTTCAAATCCTGTCGTCCCGACATCGCGACAACAGGGCTTCGAGCCCGGGTCAGGGCCTGCCCCACTTCGGTGGGGCAGGCCCTTCGACCGTCCGCCGACGCTTCCGACGAACCCCTGACGCTTCCGACGAACCCCTGACGCTCTCGACGAACCGCCGACGCTTCCGACGAACCTCACGGTGCCGCGCGCAAGCGGAGCACGACCGCGGTGTCGGGGTGGGGCAGCCGGACGGTGAGAGCCGCTTCGGCCGCGTCCCACCGGGCGCTCGCCTCGGACGGGCCCGAGTGGAGCACCTCCGGTTCGACGTGAATGCCCCGCAGGTGGGGCACGACGAGGGTGCGGTCGCCGCTCGCGGACCCCCTGCGCCACACCGCCACGAACGTGGACGCGCCGCCGCGGAGTCCGTGCGCGATCCAGGTGTCGTCCCAGGCGGGCAGGCCCAGCGGCCAGAAGGGGTGCGCCCGCGCGAGCTCCGGCCGGATGTCCTTGTACACGCGGACCGCCGAGCGTACGAGGGCGGCCTGCTCGTCCGTCATGAGGTTGAGGAAGCCCGAGAGGTGCACCCGGCCGAGCAGCGCCCCGGTGAGGGTGAAGGCGATCTCGTCGAGGGTCTGACCCGGCTGGGGGTAGGCCCAGACGGCGGCCTGTTCGGGTGCCGCGGCGGTGGCGGCAGCGGCGGCGATGGGCGGGTACCGCAGAAAGTCCTGCTGGTCGCTGGTGGACTGCAGTTGCGCCACCGCCAGTTGGGCGTAGTCCATGCGCAGACCGCCCGACCCGCAGTTCTCCAGGACGAGGCCGGGGTGGCGGTCCAGGAGCGCGGCCATCCAGGCGAGGTGGGCGCGGTGGTGTCCGAGCAGGCCGGCTCCCGGGCTCTCCTGTCCGTTCTCCGTGCCCGGGCCGATGTTGATGTTGTAGTCGAGCTTCAGATACCCCACCCCCCACTCGCCGACCAGTCGGTCCACGACCCTGTCGAGATGCCCCCGGGCGGCCGGGTGGCGCAGGTCGAGGTGGTGCCGTCCATGCTCGGTGACCCGCAGGCCGCCGCGACGGAAGAACGCCTCGGGCGGCAGACTGCGGGCCAGGGGACTGCGCACGCCGACGACTTCGGGTTCGAGCCAGAGTCCCGGGGTCATGCCGTGCGCCCGGATGGCGTCCAGGACCTCCGGCAGGCCGCCCGGGAAACGGCGGGCCGCCGGCTCCCAGGCGCCGACGGCGTCCCACCAGCCCTGCGCGTCGTCGTCGTACCAGCCCGCGTCGATCACGAACACCTCGGCACCGGCCTCGGCCGCCGCCTCGATCAACGGCATGAGCCGTTCGGTGGTGGGGTCTCCCATCAGGGTGTTCATGTAGTCGTTGTAGATCACCGGCAGTGCGCGGAGGTCGGGATGGTCACGGCGCATGCTCCGGCGGTAGTCCGTGAGTTCACCGAAGGCCGCGTCCAGTCCGCCGGTCTCCGTGTGGACCAGGACGGCGGGGACGGTGCGGAACTCCTGGCCGGGCGCCAGGGTGTGGTGCCACTGGTGATGCGCGTCGTCGGGGCCGAACAGGGCCACGTACGCCGCGCCCTCGCGCTCCCCGGTCTCGAAGCGCCAGCCCGCGCTGGACTCGATCTGCCACAGCCAGGCACGGCCGGTCCCGTCGGTGAGGCCGGCCACGGGCAGATGGCGGCCGGTGGACCAACTCCCCTGTGAGTACCGCTCGAAGCAGCCCCGGCCCTCGTGACCGTGGGCGGCCCGGCCGAGCGGGACCACCTGGGAACGGAAGGCGTCCTGCCGCCACCGGCATTCGGCGAGCCAGTCGTTGTCCGCCCAGTGCAGGGTGAGCCCGTCGAGACCGCCGTCCGCGTCCACCACACCGCCGAGGGTCACCGTGGAGACGCTCTCCAGGCGCAGCGCCGCGCGGCCCTCGTTGGCCAGACGGACCTGGGAGCGCAGGTGACCGCTGCCCGGCCGCGTCTCCAGGGTGACGTCGGCGGCGAGGCCGGTCGCGGCATCCGCCAGCCGGATCGTCGTACGCTCCCGTCCCTCGTCCCGCACCGTCTCGTGCCCGCGGTAGGTGAGGCGTTCACCGATGGCCGTCTCGATGAAGCGCTCTCCCGACCACAGGCGTCCGTGACCGGTGGCGGTGACCTCGACCAGGGGCACCAGGCACGCCCAGTCCTGGCCCGGCCTGCCCAGCCGCACCGCCCCGGTGGCGTCCATGACGGCGTACAGGCCGGACTCCGGATGCGACCAGACCCGAGACCTCTCGGCTGCTGCGACGACAGTGGTCAACGCCGTTCCCCTTCCGGGATGTTCGGGTCGTGCGGTGGTCCCGGTGAGGCCGATCCGCGTGGTGACCGCTCGTGATCCTCGCACCGTTGTGACCGGTCACACAAGATCCGGCCGTCAGGCGGCTACCGAACTCGCCCAGTCGTTGTAGGCGCCGAGGTTGGAGCGGTAGGTGCTGGGGCTGATGGAGATCTGCGCACCGCGGCCCCCCTCGTCACGGGCGAGCCGGCCCCGCAGGCTGGAACCCTGGTTTGTTGCGCCACGAGGACGTCTGGTCGTCGAAGCCGTACTCGTTGAGGTTGTGCCAGTAGGAGTCGCTGAAGATCAGCCGGCGTCCGCCCCCCGTCGGCGTGTCGTGCAGGGACACCCGTCATGGCCCCGTACGGCTCGCGCCGCCCCTTCTCAGCCGCCCCCGTCGAGATCGGCGCGGCGGCGCAGCACGCTCAGTTCGTCGCCGTCCAGCCGCATCTCGTAGAGCTTGCCGCGGGCGTTCTCGAAGGGGCGGTGGAGGATCATCATCAGGCGGCCGTCGAAGGTGTGGAACAGCATCCCGTGGCCGCTGTCCTCGCGGACCAGGGGCCGTCGCTGGGCCCACGGTCCCTCGATCTCCCCGGACCGGGAGACCGCGTAGGTCTGCACGTAGCCGCCGCTGACCGTGCCGTCGTCGCCGGCCGTGTTCTTCTCGTACGTGGACCACAGCATGAGCAGGGCCCCGTCGGGAGTCCGGTGCAGCTGAGGGCCGTCGGTGACGTACGGGGCGAGCTGGTGCGGTACTCCGCCGGGGATCTGCTCCGTGAGCCAGAACGCGTCCGAGGCCTTGAACAGGAAGACCGGGTCCCCGATCGTGCGGGTCAGGTCCGGAGCCAGCCGGACGGCCTCCATGGTGCCGTCGACGGTCTGCAGCCACTCGTGCGCGTACACCATCCAGGGCTGCCCGGACGGGTCGGTGTAGAGGGTGCCGTCGAGGGTCATGAGGTGCGCGGGCGGGGTCGGGCGGCCGGGGTCCACGACGGAGAACGGGCCCAGCAGGGAGTCGGACACCGCGGTGACCGTGCCGCGCATGTGGTTCGGGAGCGGGAAGGGTGTGCCCCACCGGTTCGCCGGAGGCACCACGAGGGGCTTGTTCTCGTCGTGCAGCGTGGTGAACAGGTAGTACCTCCCGCCCCACGCGTGCACCTCCGGCGCCCACGCCCCCTCCGTCGCCCAGATCCCTTGCTGGTCGGCGGTCCGGAAGACCACGACGGGACGCGTCCACTCCCGCAGGTCGGTACTGCGGTAGACCATCGTGCCGACGCCGTCCACGCCGGAGACCTCCGGCTCGTTGGACGTGTAGAGGTGGTAGGTGCGGGTCGCCTCGTCGGCGACCACGAACGGATCGTGCAGGGGCATCCCGGGAAGCCGCATGGCGGTCACGTCCGGCCGACGTTGGCCGTGAGCAGCCGGAGCACCTGTTTGGCCGCGGTGCGCTGTTCGGGGGTGAGCCCCATGGCCTCGCCCATGTCCACGGGGACGGTCCGGGCCCGCTCCTGGAGCCGGGCGCCGGCCTCCGTGAGGCGGATGGCCACGGAGCGCTCGTCGTCCGTACGGCGCTCGCGGCGGAGCAGTCCACCGGCCTCCAGCCGCTTCAGGAGCGGGGAGAGGGTGCTCGACTCCAGCTGCAGCGCGGCGCCCAGGTCGCGTACGGAGATCGAGTCCTGTTCCCAGAGCACGAGCATGACCAGGTACTGCGGATACGTCAGCCCCAGTTCCTCCAGCAGCGGCCGGTACCGGGCCGTGACCGCGCGCGAGGCCGCGTACAGGGCGAAACAGAGCTGGTCGTCCAGGAGCAGACCGCTCCCGGGTGCCGGGGCCGGATCCTGGGCCGCTCCGGCCGTGCCCACGATGTCGCCGACTGTGCTCACGGTGTCGCTCCTCCGCCGTGCTCTCTGTATGACGATCGCCCACCCTACCTTCAAGATCTCGCAACCATATCGGGCGCGACTCGGTCGTGCACGAAGGGTTGGGAGATGCCGGCCGTCCGGACAGCAGGACACAGCGGAGCCGCCCCCGGCCGGGAGGAGTCCCGGCCGGGGGCGGCGGTGTGCGGGCGCGCGGGCCCGCACGGAGGTGCGAGGTCGGCTCAGGCGAAGTTCGCCAGCGCCTCGTTCCAGGTGGCCGACGGACGCATGACCGCGGCGGCCTTGGCCGGGTCGGGCTGGTAGTAGCCGCCGATGTCGGCCGGCTTGCCCTGGACGGCGATCAGCTCGTCCACGATCTTCTGCTCGTTCGCCGTGAGGGTCTCGGCGAGCGGGGCGAAGACCTTGGCCAGGTCGGCGTCGTCGGTCTGGGCGGCCAGCTCCTGGGCCCAGTACAGGGACAGGAAGAAGTGGCTGCCGCGGTTGTCGATGCCGCCGACGCGACGCGAGGGGGACTTGTCCTCGTTGAGGAAGGTCGCCGTGGCGCGGTCCAGGGTGTCGGCGAGCACCTTGGCCTTGGTGTTGCCGGTGGCCGTCGCGTACTGCTCCAGGGACGGGACCAGCGCGAAGAACTCACCGAGGGAGTCCCAGCGCAGGTAGTCCTCCTTGACCAGCTGCTGGACGTGCTTCGGGGCGGAGCCGCCGGCGCCCGTCTCGAAGAGGCCGCCGCCCGCCATCAGCGGGACGACCGACAGCATCTTGGCGCTGGTGCCCAGCTCCAGGATCGGGAACAGGTCGGTGAGGTAGTCACGCAGCACGTTGCCGGTCACCGAGATGGTGTTCTCGCCGCGGCGGATGCGCTCCACCGACAGCTTGGTGGCCTCGACCGGGGCGAGGATACGGATGTCCAGGCCCTCGGTGTCGTGCTCCGGCAGGTAGGCGTTGACCTTGGCGATTAGGTTGGCGTCGTGCGCGCGGGTCTCGTCCAGCCAGAACACCGCCGGGTCGCCGGTGGCGCGGGCGCGGGTGACGGCCAGCTTGACCCAGTCGCGGATCGGGTCGTCCTTGGTCTGGCAGGCGCGGAAGATGTCACCGGCGGAGACCGTCTGCTCGATCACCACGTTGCCGGCCTGGTCGACGAGGCGGACCGTGCCGGTGGCGGGGATCTCGAAGGTCTTGTCGTGGGAGCCGTACTCCTCGGCCTTCTGCGCCATGAGGCCGACGTTCGGGACGGAGCCCATGGTCGACGGGTCGTAGGCGCCGTTGGCGCGGCAGTCGTCGACGACGACCTGGTAGACACCGGAGTACGAGGAGTCCGGGAGCACCGCGAGGGTGTCGGCCTCGGCGCCGTCCGGGCCCCACATGTGGCCGGAGGTGCGGATCATGGCCGGCATCGAGGCGTCGACGATGACGTCGGACGGCACGTGCAGGTTGGTGATGCCCTTGTCGGAGTCGACCATCGCCAGCGCCGGGCCCTCGGCCAGCTCGGCGTCGAAGGCGGCCTTGATCTCGGCACCCTCCGGCAGGGCCTCCAGGCCCTTGAAGATGCCGCCCAGGCCGTCGTTCGGGGAGAGGCCGGCCGCGGCCAGCGTCTCGCCGTACCGGGCGAACGTGTTCGGGAAGAAGGCGCGCACGACGTGACCGAAGACGATCGGGTCGGAGACCTTCATCATCGTGGCCTTGAGGTGCACGGAGAACAGCACGCCCTCGGCCTTGGCGCGGGCGACCTGCGCGGTCAGGAACTCGCGCAGCGCGGCGACCCGCATCACGGAGGCGTCGACGACCTCGCCCGCGAGGACGGGTACGGACTCGCGCAGCACGGTGGTGGAGCCGTCGTCGCCGACCAGTTCGATCCGGAGCGAACCGGCCTCGGAGATCACCGCGGACTTCTCGGTGGAGCGGAAGTCGTTCTCGCCCATGGTCGCGACGTTGGTCTTGGAGTCGGCGGACCAGGCACCCATGCGGTGCGGGTGGGTCTTGGCGTAGTTCTTGACCGAGGCGGGGGCGCGGCGGTCGGAGTTGCCCTCACGCAGGACCGGGTTCACGGCGGAACCCTTGATCTTGTCGTAGCGGGCGCGGATCTCGCGCTCCTCGTCGGACTTCGGGTCGTCCGGGTAGTCCGGCAGCGCGTAGCCCTGGCTCTGCAGCTCCGCGACGGCGGCCTTGAGCTGGGGGATCGACGCCGAGATGTTCGGCAGCTTGATGATGTTCGCCGCGGGCGTCTTCGCCAGTTCGCCCAGCTCGGAGAGGGCGTCCGGGATGCGCTGCCCCTCCTGGAGGTACTCCGGGAAGACGGCGATGATGCGCCCGGCCAGCGAGATGTCACGGGTCTCGACGGAGACACCGGCCTGCGAGGCGTACGCCTTGATCACGGGCAGGAACGAGTGGGTCGCCAGGGCGGGCGCCTCGTCAGTGTGCGTGTAGATGATGGTCGAGTCAGTCACCGGGTGCTCCGCTCCACGTCTGCAACATTGCTCGACATCAAGATATCTCGTACGGGGGCGGGACTCGACAGGGGTCGGGGTGTGGGGACCGCCACGACGGGTGCGTTGTCGGGTGCGGCTGCGGTGGGGCTTCTCGCGCAGTTCCCCGCGCCCCTGGAAAAGCGGGGCTGCGCCCCTGCTTTTCCGGGTCGGCCCCAGCCGCCCGCACCCGACAACCGTCCCCTACGGCGCCGTCTCGACGGCAGCCCCCCGCTGATGAGGGATCTCCACGCTGCCACCGCCCGTCTGGAGCGTGATCGCGCGCCGCGGCACCGGCACGCTGATCCCCTCCGCCCGGTACCGCTTGTGCAGCCGCTTGATGAACTCGTGCTTGATCCGGTACTGGTCGCTGAACTCCCCGACCCCGAGGATCACCGTCATCCCGATGCGCGAGTCGCCGAAGGTGTGGAAGCGGACGGCGGGCTCGTGGTCGGGGACCGCGCCCTCGACCTCCTTCATGGTCTCGGCGATGACCTCGTTGGTGACCCGCTCGACGTGCTCCAGATCGCTGTCGTAGCCGACGCCCACCTGCACCAGCAGGGTCATGTCCTGCTCGGGCTGGTTGAAGTTGGTCATGTTGGTGCCGGCGAGCTGGCCGTTGGGGATGATCACCAGGTTGTTGGAGAGCGACTTGATCGTCGTCTGGCGCCAGTTGATGTCGACGACATAGCCCTCCTCGCCGCTGCTCAGCTTGATGTAGTCACCCGGCTGGACCGTCTTCGAGGCGAGGATGTGGATGCCCGCGAAGAGGTTGGCGAGGGTGTCCTGGAGGGCCAGTGCCACCGCGAGACCGCCGACACCGAGAGCGGTGACCAGCGGGGCGACCGGGATGCCCAGCGTCTGGAGGATCACCAGGCAGCCGATGGCGAGCACCGTGACCCGGGTGATGTTCACGAAGATCGTGACCGAGCCGGCGACCCCGGCCCGGGACTGGGCGAGGGTGCGCACCAGACCGGCGATCACCCGTGCCGACGTGATCGTCGCGACGAGGATGAACAGCACGGTCAGGGACTGGTTCACGTTGTGCTGCACGGTCCTCGTCAGCGGCAGCACCGCCGCCGAGGCCGCCGCGCCGCCGACGAACGTGCCCCACGGCACCAGCGACCGCAGCGTGTCGACGATGACGTCGTCACCGCTCCAGCGGGTCTTCGTGGCGTGGCCGCCGAGCCAGCGCAGCAGCAGCCGCAGCAGGAACGCGGCCAGCAGGCCCGCGACCAGGGTGATCCCGGCCACGAGGTAGTCGTCGAGGGTGAGGGCCCGGGTCATCGGTCGCCTCCCGGGGGACGCGAGGAGCGGCTGCGGGGCCGTATGCCGGTACCCGTGGGCCGTATGTGATGTGTCGTCACCTTGCCACCTGCTCGAATTCGAGATGCACGATCAGCGCCTGCCCGGACGTGCGTACGACGCCGGGCGCGATCGCTCATCCTGCCGTATCCGCACGGCTGATCGGCACCGGACCTGCGCGGATCGGCCGACGGCGGCCCCCGCGTCCGCTGGATTGTCCGGATGTGCACCGCGGTACGGCCGCCTCCCCCTGCCGCCCCTCCTTCCGGAGCCGCGCGGGAGCGTCCCACGCGGCGTCAGATCACCTTCAGCCGGACCAGCACGCCGAGCGTCAACGCGCCCGGCAGCAGCGGCAGCCAGACCGTGACGATCCGGAACGCCAGCACCACGGCGGTCGCCACCGCCACCGGGCCACCCGCCGCCACCAGGGCGACCACGAGCGCGGCCTCCACCGAGCCGAGACCGCCCGGGGTCGGTACGAGGGCCACCGCGACCGTGGCGGCGAGATAGGCGAGCGCCATGTGCCCCACCGGGATGTCCAGCCCCAACGCCAGCCCCACGGCGACCAGTACGCCCGCCTGGAGTGCCGGGAACGCCAGCGACCCGCCCCACAGCGCCAGTGCCCGGGCCGGCCGCGCGTGGATCGAGCGGGCCTCGCCGAGCGCCGTGCGCACGAAACGGGACACGGCCGTACGCAGCCGTCGGACGAGCAGGACCAGCGCCACGGCGACGCTCGCGGTGACGACGGCCGCCACCAGCAGGGGAGTCGACATGCCGTCGGGGAGCAGCGGGCCCGGCCGCAGGGCCCGCGGGAACGCGAGCAACAGGGCCAGCAGCAGACCGACGCGGGCGACGGACTCGGCGAGCAGATACAGCGCGAGCGCCGCCGACGAGCGGGGCAGCGACACCCCGCACACCGTCATGAACCGCAGGTTCACCGCGCTCGCGCCCAGCCCGGTCGGCAGCAGGTGGTTCGCCGCGCCCGCCGCGAACTGGGTGGCCAGCAGCCGCCCCGCGGGCAGCCGTTCGACGAGCGCGCCCTGCCGGGTCACCGCCGCCGCGACCCAGGTCAGACAGGTCGCACCGAGCGCCACGGCCAGCCAGGGCCAGCGCGCGGTCGCGAGCCGTTCGAACCCCTCGGCGAGGACGGAGCGATGGCGCACGGCCACCACGAGCACCAGGACCAGGGGAACCGGCCAGAGGATCCGCCGCACCGGAACCCGCCCGGCGAGCCGCCACGAGAGGGGGAGTCGTATCGCTGTCACACTCGCAGAGGGTCTCCGCGCCCGGCCAACACCGGGTTGCGCACGCGCGGACGGCGGCCGACCGGCGGGGGACCAGGTGACCCGAGGCCACCGGCCCCCACGCCTTGACCTCAAGTTCGGTCGAGGTCCTAGCGTCCTCCCCATGAGTATGGAGACCACCGCCTGGACCCAGCTGCAGGGCATGATGACCGCACAGCGGCACACCCGCCCCTTCGCCCGCGCGACACTACGGCGTATCGGCGCCTTCGCCCGTCCACATCGTCGCCGTATCGCGTGGTTCGTCCTCCTCGGTGTCGTGACCGCGCTGCTCGCCGTGGCGACGCCGGTGCTCGCGGGGAACGTCGTGGATGTGATCGTGTCGGGCGGGGACGAGGCACATGTCGTCCGCCTTGCCGTGCTCATCGCCGTCATCGCGGTCGCCGAGGCGGCGCTCGGCCTGCTCGGCCGGCGCCTGTCCGCGACGCTCGGCGAGGGACTCATCCTCGATCTGCGGACCGCCGTCTTCGATCATGTGCAGCGCATGCCGGTCGCGTTCTTCACACGTACTCGTACGGGAGCGCTCGTCAGTCGTCTCAACAACGACGTCATCGGCGCCCAACGGGCCTTCAGCAACACCCTGTCCGGAGTGGTGAGCAACCTGGTCACCCTGCTGCTCACCCTCGCCGTCATGCTCACGCTCTCCTGGCAGATCACCCTGCTCTCCCTCGTCCTGCTGCCGGTCTTCGTGGTCCCCGCCCGGCGCATGGGCCGCCGGATGGCCCGGCTCCAGAGAGAGGCCGCCGACCTCAACGCGGCGATGGGCACCCGGATGACCGAGCGCTTCTCGGCACCCGGCGCCACCCTCGTCAAGCTGTTCGGACGGCCCGACGACGAGTCCGCCGAGTTCGCCGAACGCGCCGCCCGGGTGCGGGACATCGGCATCCGTACGGCGATGGCCCAGTCGGCGTTCATCACCGCCCTCACCCTCGTCTCGGCCCTCGCGCTCGCCCTGGTGTACGGCCTCGGCGGCTGGTTCGCGCTGCGCGGCACCCTGGACGCGGGCGCGATCGTGTCCCTGGCGCTGCTGCTGACCCGGCTGTACGCCCCCCTGACCGCGCTGGCCGGGGCACGCGTCGAGGTCATGAGCGCCCTGGTGAGCTTCGAGCGCGTCTTCGAGGTACTGGACCTCAAGCCGCTCATCGAGGAGAAGCCCGACGCCCGCGAGGTCCCCGACGGCCCGGTGGCCGTGGAGTTCGACGACGTCCGCTTCGGCTACCCGTCCGCCGACAAGGTCTCCCTCGCCTCCCTGGA
This sequence comes from Streptomyces sp. VNUA24, assembly GCF_029167005.1. Classification (NCBI taxonomy): domain Bacteria; kingdom Bacillati; phylum Actinomycetota; class Actinomycetes; order Kitasatosporales; family Streptomycetaceae; genus Streptomyces; species Streptomyces sp. VNUA24. The sequence continues at coordinate 2,530,368 of NZ_CP119143.1, read as the reverse complement.
GGAGGTGGCGTCCCTCGACAACCGGGGCGGCGCCGAGGTCCTGCACGGCATCTCCTTCCGCGCCGAACCCGGTCGGACCGTGGCGCTCGTCGGCTCCTCCGGCGCCGGCAAGTCGACCGTGGCCCAGCTGCTGCCCCGGCTGTACGACGCGGACGCGGGGGCCGTCCGCGTCGGCGGCGTCGACGTGCGCGACCTCAGCGCGGCAGCACTGCGCGCCACCCTCGGCATGGTCACCCAGGACGGCCACCTCTTCCACGACACCGTCCGCGCCAACCTGCTCCTCGCCCGCCCCGACGCCACCGACGACGACCTGTGGGAGGTGCTGCGCCGGGCCCGCCTCGACGACCTCGTCCGCGCCCTGCCCGACGCCCTCGACACCGTCGTCGGCGAACGCGGCTACCGGCTCTCCGGCGGCGAACGCCAGCGCATGACGATCGCCCGGCTGCTCCTGGCCCGCCAGCGCGTCGTCATCCTCGACGAGGCCACCGCCCACCTCGACAACACCTCGGAGGCCGCCGTCCAGGAGGCACTGGCCGAGGCGCTGGAGGGCAGGACGGCCGTGGTCATCGCCCACCGCCTGTCCACGGTGCGCACCGCCGACCAGATCCTCGTCGTCGAGGCGGGCCGGATCGTGGAACGCGGGCGCCACGAGGAGCTGCTGGCGGCCGGCGGACGGTACGCCGAGCTGTACCGGACGCAGTTCGAGAAGACGGCGGACCCCGAGGAGCAGGCGCCGGTCGGCGTAGCGTAGCCGCGCCGCGTCCCCCGGGGTTCAGCCCTCGACGCCGGTCGCCGTATGAGCGGCGCCCACCGGCTTGGACTCCGGGGAACCGCGCTGGCGCAGATAGATCGAGAGGATCGCCATGGAGGCGATGGCGAGGAACTCCGACTGCCAGTTCTGCAGCGTACGGCTCCAGAAGTCGGCCGAGAGCACGTACTCGGCCCAGGTGTCGGGAGCCTGGAGCCCCCTGAGCTGCTCCTCGTTGTACGCCGCCACACCCGTGATCGACTGGGCCAGCCACGACAGGACGAAGACGGCCCCCATGACGTACCCCAGCGAACTGGCGTACAGCCGCAGCCGCAGCCCGCCGGCGGCCGCCCAGCGGGGGGACTCTGGGCGGGCGTGCGGCCCCACCCGCTGCTCCTCGTCCGACTCGGTGCCGATGCTGTCCGGGTGCTTGGACTCCGGCGAACCGCGTTGCACCAGCCAGACCGTGAGCAGGAGGTAGAGGAAGAACTGGAGGTACTCGGACTGCCAGTTCTCCATCACGTCGACGGCGAAGTCCGAGGACGTCACGTACTCGCCGAGGGTGATCCGCTGGAGGTCGTCGGCCGCGAGCCGGTTGTCGAAGTCGGCGTGACCGGCGACGGCCTGGCCCGTCAGGGCGAGGGCGAACAGGACCAGGAAGGTGAGCCCCAGACCGTTCTCGCGCAGGAACCGGCGTGGCGACCGGGTCATCGGTGCAGCACCCCCAGCGTGACGCAGTAGGCCAGACCGCCCGCGATCACCAGCAGGCACAGGGCGAACATGACGCGCACGGCGTTTCTCACCCACCCTTCAGCAGACACCGGTACGGCCGCTCGGGACGCGGGACGCACCCGGCGGCGACGACCTTCCAGCCCCCGGTGAACAGCGACAGGAACAGGGTGTCCGAGGAGAACACCACCCGGGCCTGGCGGCCGTGGACATCGACGCCCGCGGACGCCTCCCCGGCCGCCGCCACGAACGGGACCTCCTCCTCCAGGACACCTTCCGCGCACGGCATCCGGGCGGACTGCTCCACCTCGTCCCGTACGCCGGGCGCCAGCACCGCGCACACGGCCACCCCGTCCTCGGCGCCCAGGGCCCGCTCGAAGGCGACGGCCGTCCGCAGCGCCGCCGTCTGCCGCGCCTCGACCGACCCGCAGCCGGCCGTCAGCAGCAGCACGGCTCCCGCCGCCGTCCCTCGTCGCCGCCGCCAGGGCATCCAGGGCCTCCCGTCCGGCCGTCCACGTCGTGTCGGGGGACGGTAACCCCGCCCGCGAGCCCCACCGAGGGTGCCGCGCGAGCCCCGGAACCGGCGTCCCCCGGCCGGGGCAACGCCGCTACGGACCGCCCGTGTCCCGGGCGGGTGCCACGCCCACCGGCAGCCCGTACACCGCGAAGGCGCGCCGGATCACCGGCTGGGCGACATTGCGCACCCGCACACCACCGCTGGTGATGCCGTGCTCGGTGCCCAGATGGGCGTGGCCGTGGACGGCCAGATCGGCACCGGCCTCGTCCATCGCCTCGGCCAGGAGGTAACTGCCCAGGAAGGGATAGATCTCCAGCGGTTCACCGACGAGTGTGTCCGGTACGGGGGAGAAGTGGGTGAGCGCGACACGGACCGCGCAGCCGTCCTGCGCCAGCTCCTCCAGAGCGCGCCGCAGTCCGTCCGCGAGCCCCCGGGTGTGACGGACGAAGGCCTTCATCTCCGGTTCGCCGAACTCGCTGCCGCTGCGCCCGGCGAAGCCGCCGCCGAACCCCTTGGTGCCGGCGACCCCGACCCGTGTCCCGTCGACCTCGACGACGGTGCGCTCGCCCTCCAGCACGGTCACCCCCGCCTCCCGCAGCACGGCCGTCACGTCATCGGGGCACTCGGCGTGGTGGTCGTGGTTGCCGAGGACGGCGATCACCGGAACCGGCAGTCCCGCCACCTCGTCGGCGACCACACGGGCCTCCTCGGGGGTGCCGTGCCGGGTGAGATCCCCGGCGAGCAGCAGCAGGTCGGCGTGGTCGCGCAGGGTGTCGAACGCCGGGCGGAGCAGACCCCGCCCGTCCGGGCCGAGGTGGATGTCCCCGACGGCCGCGACCCGGATCACGACAGCTCCTCGGCACGGTCCGGCGCGGTGACGTCGGCCAGCGCGATGTCGGCCCGCACGGGCACGCCCGGCAGTTCCCGGGACGCCAGGCGCAGGATCGCCTCACGGTCGGCCGCGGTGGACACCGTGCCGGTGATGTGCACGGCGTCGCCGCGCGCCTCGATCCGCATCCCGAGTTCGGCCAGGTCGCTCCGGGCGAGCCGTTCCTCCAGGTGGGCTATGCGGTACTCGGTGTGCCCGGCCGCGCGGGCGGCTCGCTCGTCCGCTCCGCCGCCCGGTGGGGGTTCAGGTCCGGTGGCCATCGCCGGTCTCCTCCGGCTCGATCACGTCGAGGCGCTCCAGCAGGTAGAGGAAGGCGGCCGGCATCGGCTCGGCACCGCACTCCTCGCGCACCCGGCTCCAGTCGATCTTCTCGCGCAGGGCACGGGCGATCGGCAGCACGGCACCGAAGTCGCAGTAGTGCTCGGAGAACGCCATGAGCCGCCCCACGAGCAGGTCCGTCGCCGCGAGCACGGGCATCCACACGGACTGCACCGACAGCACCTCGGCCCGGTCCAGCAGCGCCCGGGTGACGGGCGCCCGGGACGGCCGGAAGATCAGGTCGACCTCCTGGCCCTGGCTGCGGGTCTTCAGCAGCCAGTCCTCCGGCGGCTGCACCACGGCCAGGTCCGCCGCCTCCAGGGTGGCGGTGACGGCGTCGATGTCCTCCGGCAGCACACAGAAGTCGACGTCGTGCTGGAGCGTCCCCGGCCCGCCGTGGGCGTACACCGCGACGCCGCCGGCCAGCGCGAACGGGTGTCCACCGGCCTTGAGCAGCGACGCGACCTCCTTCGCCGCTTCGAGGATGGCCTGGGTCCGGTCGGGGGGAAGCCCGTCCTCGTCCGGGCCGGCGAGATCGCCCATGCCCTCCACGATAGTGCGGCCCGTGCCGATGGCCAGATGGGCGGGCCCGGGCCGGGAGGGCCCGGACAGGCGAGAGGCCCGCCGTCGCGGCCGGTGCGGACCGCGGTGACGGGCCTCTCGCGAGGGGGGTCAGTCCTCCAGCGTCACATCGAACAGGTCCAGCTGGAGCAGCGGAGTGACGGTGACGTTCTTCGTCCGGGTGGACCAGCCCGACTCCACCTTCTGGTACCACAGCGGGATCGCGGGCATGTCCTGGAGGATCAGCTTCTCCGCCCGCTGGTAGAGCGCCCAGCCCTCCTGCTCGGTCGGAGCCGCGTCCGCCTCGGCCAGCAGCGCGTCCACCTCCGGGTTGGAGTATCCGGAGCCGTTGACGGCCGCGCCCGTGCGGAAGATCGGGTTGAGGAAGTTCTCGATGGACGGGTAGTCCGCCACCCAGCCGGAGCGGAAGACCGTGCTGATCTTCCGCTCGTTGATCAGCTTGCGGAACTCGCCGAAGGTCGGCACCGGCGCGTAGCGTGCCTCGACACCCAGGGCCGCGGTGATCGTCTCGCAGGCCGCGTCGATCCACACCTGGTTCGCCGAGTCGTCGTTCGAGGTCAGCTCGATGGGGCCCTGGAAACCGGACGCCTCGAACAGCGCCCGCGCCTTCTCCGGCTGGTAGGTGCACAGCTCGCCGCCCGCCCCGCCGCCGTACCCGGGCACGATCGGCGGCACCAGGCCGTCCGGCAGCATCTTGTCGCCGTCGAACGCCTTGTCGATCACGTACTGCCGGTCGATGGCCATGGAGAGCGCCTGGCGCAGTCGCGGGTCGGCGAAACGCTCGTCGTGCATCGGGAAGGAGATCGACTGCACTCCCATGTACGGCTTGGAGACGCAGCGTCCGGCCAGCTCCTGCTTGTACCTGCCGCCGTCGAGCGCGTCCGCCGGGACGAAGTCGAGGTAGTCGAGCTTGTTCGCCACCACGTCCGCGTAGGCGTCCTCCAGCATGCGGTAGAACCGGAACTCCACACCGTCCACGCTCGGGATGCGGACCCCGGCGTAGGCGTCGTAGCGCCGCAGCAGGATGTGCTCGCCGGGGACGCGCGAGTCGTAGCGGAACGGTCCGTTGCCGATCGGGTGGGCCTCGAACGCCGCACGGTCGGCGAAGAACGCCTCCGGGAGCGGGAAGAACGCGGTGTAGCCCAGCTGGGTGACGAACGCGGAGAACGGTGCCGACAGGGTCACCTCGAAGGTGTGGTCGTCGATCACCTTCAGCCCCGACAGCTCGTCCGTCGATCCGCTCTGGGTCGCCTCGTAGCCCTGGATGTGGGACAGGTACTCGGCGCCCTGCAGTCCGTTGGGGCCGTAGGCGGTGTAGTTCCAGGCGTCGACGAAGCTCGCGGCGGTCACCGGGGTGCCGTCGTGGAACGTCCATCCCCGGTGCAGGGTGATCCGGTAGACCCGGGAGTCGGCCGACTCCATCGACTTCGCCACCGCCGGACGGGGTTCGGCCGTTGCCGGGTCGTACTCGACGAGGCCGGTGAACAGGGCGTTCACGATCTTCACGCTGTCGCGCTCGGTCGCGTCGCCCGGCACCAGCGGGTTCTCCGGTTCGGTGCCGTTCCAGCTGATGATGTTCATACGGGTGCGTCTCCTCAGGTCCTCAGGTGTGGGGTCGGGGGCGGTGCTCAGCCGGCCGCGTACGCCGGGCGCGCGCCGCGGGCGTCGGCGCGGGCGCCGTGCAGCCACGCGACCCGGTCGCGCAGGTCACGGGCGGACAGCGCGGCCAGCGTGGCGTCGCGTCGCCGGGCCGCCTCACCGGTCGCGTGGAAGAGCCGGCTGCCCATCTCGCGGGCGGCCAGCTGGGCGGCGGCGGTGCGGTCGAGCCGTTCGTCGGCGAACTCCTCGAACCGCCGCTCGAAGTCCGCCTCCTCGGTGCCGATCAGATCACCGAGGACCACGGCGTCCTCCAGGGTCTGGCAGGCGCCCTGGGCCGCGTACTGCAGCATGGGGTGGGCCGCGTCGCCGACGAGGACCACTCGGCCGTCGGTCCACCGCCGGACCGGGTCGCGGTCGCAGAGCACCCACGAGCGCCAGCCCTCGCCGAGGCCGAGCAGCCTGCGGGGGGTCTCGCCGAGCCCGGGGAAGGCGGCGAGCACCCGTTCCCGCGGCACCGGGGTGCCCGTGACCTCCTGTGCGGCCCCGTCGTCACGGGTGGCGGCCAGGTTCAGGAACCTGCCGTTGCCGATGGGGTAGTGGACGAAGTGCCGGTCGGGTCCGGCCCACAGGGTGACCGTGTTCCAGCGCAGTTCCTCGGGCACCGCCTCCATCGGGATGACGGAGCGGTAGATGGTGTGCCCGGACACCCGGGGGCGGCCGTCGCCGACCAGCTGACCGCGCACGGCGGAGTGGATGCCGTCGGCGCCGATCAGCGCGGCGCCGCGGATCCGTTCGCCGGAGGCCAGCTCCACGGTCACGCCCGAGTCGTCCTGTGCGTAGCGCAGCACCCGGGCGCGGGTACGCAGCCGGACGGCGGAGGAGGCCCGGCACGCCTGCAGCAGCGGCGCGTACAGGTCGACGCGCCGGACCACCGCGTAGGGGTTGCCGAAGCGCCGGCGGTAGGTGTCGTCGAGCGGCAGGCCGGCGATCCGCCGTCCCGTGGTCCCGTCCATGAGGCTGAGTTCGTCGATGTGGACGGCCCGGGCCCGGACGGAGTCCCCGACGCCGAGCCGGTCGAGGGCGTGGAACGCGTTGGGTGCCAGCTGGATGCCGGCGCCGAGTTCGGCGAAGTCGCTGCGGCCCTCCAGCACCAGCACCCGGTGACCCTGCCGGGCGACGCTCATCGCGGTCGCCAGCCCGCCTATGCCGCCTCCTGCGACGAGTATCTGCGCCATCTCGTTTCCCGCTCCCTGGTAGTGGCGGATCGTTCGGTCGTGCCGGCGCTGCTCCATGCCGCCGGCGGCGGATTCGAGAGCGGGAAAGGACGCGCCGCGGGGTCCCGGAACGCCTGCCGTGATTCCGCTTCCTTCCGGAAAGGCCGGTGCCGGCCGGAACGAGCGCGGGTATTCGCTGAATTCACCGGAACACGCCTGAACTCACCCGAATTTCCGCGCCCGTGACGGCGTCGGAGTCGGTTCAGAGGGCTTTGAGGCCGATGTTGAGTGCCGTGGCGATCTCGACCGCGCGGCGGGCCTGGAAATCGATCGCATCCAGCTTCTCCTCGCCGGGAGGGGTGGTGTCGTGCGAGACGTGGCTGGTGCCGTACGGATTGCCGTTGGCGGCGGAGAACTGGATCGGGTCCGCGTAACCGGGGGCCACGATGATCGCGCCCCAGTGGTAGAAGGTGTTGTTCAGCGCCAGCAGGGTGCTCTCCTGGCCGCCGTGGCTGGTGGAGGTCGACGTGAACGAGGAGACCACCTTGTTCACCAGCCGGCCCTGGTTCCAGAGGTCGCCGGTGCTGTCGATGAACTGCTTCAGCTGGGCGGCCGGCAGGCCGAAGCGGGTGGGGGTGCCGAACAGCAGGACGTCCGCCCACTCCAGGTCCTCCAGCGTCGCCGTGGCGATGCCGCCGGTGGCGGCCACGTGCTCGGCCCATTCCGGGCTCGCGGCGACCACGGACTCCGAGGCGGTCTCGGCGACCCTGCGCAGGCGCACCTCGGCGCCGGCCTTCTCGGCCGACACGGCGGCCGCCTCGGCCATCTTGTGCACATGACCGGTGGACGAGTAGTAGATGACGGCGACGTTGGTCACGATCGGAACTCCAATTCGCAGGGACTGCCGGACGGGGCGAGCCGATGAGCGGGCCGCGCAGAAACGACTCTTCCTCGGCCGTGGGTGTCACGGCGAACGGTCCGCCACGATTTCGTCACCTTGCGGGCGGCGCACGGAAGAACACGTGCCGGGCGAGGGGGAGGGGCCGGGCCGGGAAAGCTCCGGGAAAGGGGCGGGGAAGGGGGCGGGCAAGGGTCGGGAGGAGTCGGGAAAGGATCGAGAAGAGCTGAAGAGCGAGAAGGGAACGGGAAAGCGACGAGAGGGGGATCGGGGCACGGTCAGGACGCGTTCAGGATGCGTTCAGGGTGCGATCGGGATGAGGTTCGGGACGGTGTTCGGGAGGAAGTCCGGGACGGCGTTCGGGAGGAGAGGGCGGGCCATCCGATTCACCGCCGGTCTATGTCAAGTCGGCGCGCCGTCCGGGCGATCCGGCTCCTAAACTGTCCCGATATCCGAAGTCCACTCTCCGACGCGGAAGGAGCGTCCACGATCCATGTACACGGACCGGACACCCATGGACCGGACACCTTCCGGAGACGGCGAGGGCAACCGCGTGGCGGTCCTCGGGTCGCCGGCGAGCCACTCCCTGTCGCCCACGCTGCACCGGGCCGCCTACGCGGCCATGGGGCTCGGCTGGGACTGCGAGGCGGTCGAGTGCGACGCATCCGCCCTGCCCGCGCTGTTCGACGCGCTCGGCGACGGCTGGGCCGGGCTCTGCCTGACCACGCCGCTGAAGCGGGCGGTGCTCCCGCTGGTCGACGAGGTGTCGGATCTGGCCCTGGACGTGGGGGGCGCGGACACGGTGGTCCTGCGGCACGGCCGGAGTTTCGGTGACCACTGCGGTGTGCACGGCATCGTCGCCGCGCTGCGGCAGGCCGGGCTCGACGCGCCCGGTTCCGCCGTGGTGCTGGGCGGTGGACCTGCGACCTGCGCCGCGCTGGCCGCCCTGCGGGAGGTCGGTGTCCGGGAGCCGGTGGTCGTGGTCAGGGAGCGTGGCGGCGCCAGGGAGGCCGAGGCGGCGGCCGGCCGGCTGGGGGTCTCGGTCGACCTGCGTCGTTTCGACGAGCTGGACCGGCTGCTCCGCGGCGTCGGCGTCGTGGTCTCCACCCTGCCCGTCGGCGCGGCGGACGCCCTCGCGCCGAGGGTCGCCCGCTCCGGCGCGGCCGTCCTCGACGCCGCGTGTTCGGCCTGGCCGACCCGGCTGGCCAAGGCGGCGGGCTTCGTCGGCGGCATCGTGATCGACGGTGTGTCCCCGCTGTTGTACCGGGCCCAGCGGCAGATCGAGCTGCTGACCGGCCGGACCGGAGTGCCGGTCACCGCGATGCGCGCCGCGGCCCACGCCGAACTGGTCCGGCGGGCGGGCCTGGAGGCCGAGCCCGCCGTCTCAGGCGGACAGTCCATGTGAGACGCCGGTGTGCTGCCGGCGGGCCGAGGAGAGCACCAGTATCGCGTGCGCCACGGAGCAGAGCGTCACATGGCGGTGCCAGCCGGCGTACGAGCGTCCTTCGAAGTCCCGCATGCCCACCCGGGTGCTGACCTCGGCGAAGTCCTTGCTCGCCCGCCGGGTGAGCCGCCCCAGGCGCAGGAGTGCGGCCGGCGGCACGTCCACCAGGTTCGACAGCCAGAGCTCCGGGGAGCCGCCCTTCTGCATCGGCCAGCCGCCGACGAGCGTCAGCGCCTGGTCGGGCAGCGCGGGCAGGCCCGGCCCGCCCCCTATCGGTACGGTCACCCTGGTTCCGCTCACCAGGACCGACCGTGTGATCGAGTATTCCGGGTCGACCCAGCAGACCGGCTTGGACAGTTTCTTCCCCCGCTCGACCAACTGCCGTGCCTGGAAGAGCTGTTTGCCCGTATGCGGCTGACCGGGGTCGAAGCCGAGCACCCGGGTCGCCCCGTCGACGCGCATGACGAAGGGGATTCCCCGGCGGGTGATCTCGTCCAGAAGGACGGGGGCGTCCAGGGTGCGGGCGTCCAGGACCACCGGACGGCGCCTCAACCCCCAGGCCGCGTGCGCCAGTTCGGCCGCCGTGTGCACCGCGCCCGCCTCCACGCTCATGGCCGTGGCGTCGTCCGGGATCCGGGCCCGGCGGCGTCGCTCCGCGTTCTCCAGCCACTCGGCCGGCAGGTTGAGGCCCCAGTTGACGGGCACGCTCAACTGCTCGTTGGCCAGCGAGACGCCGTACGCCTGCTGGCTGTTGACGACGCGGCCGAGGTCGAAGCGGAAGGACTCCTCGACACCGACGGAGTGGGCACCCGCCTTGGGGATGGCCATGGAGCCGATCACCCAGGCCTGCGGCAGCAGGACCCGGTCCAGGTGGCGGGCGAGTGCCTGCCGTACGGGAGCCCACGCCCAGGACGAGTCGCTGATGAAGTGGTGCAGGCTCTGTTCCGCCGCGCCGTGGTCGGTCACGGCGGCCAGGGCGCGCATGGACTTGCGTCCCGGCACGGACAGCAGTCCGGAGACGTACCACTCGCCCCGGGTGCGCTGGTCCCGTCGCTTCAGCGAGGCCAGCATCCGCCGGCAGAACTCGGTGACGAAGTCGTCCGCGACGTCTCCCCAGGTCTGCGCCCGGTCATCGCTCTCCACGCCTTCCATGGCCCCCTCCTTCTGCTGGACGTCGAGATCGACCATACAATACCGGACGGTTGGTTTTCTATACTTCGTCAGGTCGCGGTGCCCGGTGAGCGATGTCGACCTGAGGCAATAATATACCGCACGGTTGGTTTATTGTGGGGGTGTTCACCGGCTGCACTCTGGCGCGGGCCCGAGGGAGATCGCCGTGACGAGGGGAGAAGCCATGCCACGCCAGGAGCGAGCCGAACGCACCCGGGAGCAGATCGTCCGGGCCGCGGCCGTCTGCTTCGACACGAAGGGGTTCGGGGCGACGAGTCTGAGCGACATCGTGGAGGCGGCGAGGGTCTCCAAGGGGGCCCTGTACTTCCACTTCACCTCGAAGGAGAAGCTGGCCCAGGCCGTCGCCGCGCAGGCGAGCGCGGACTGGCGGATCATCCTCCGGGCGGCCAGGGCGCCCGGAGGGCCCGTGCTGCAGGTGCTGATCGACACGACGCACGGTCTGGCCCACCGGATCAGGCACGACGTGGTGTTCCGGGCCGGTCTGCGGCTCTCCGACGAGCGCCGGCCTGGCGGCAGTGGCCACCCCGGCGCCTATCCCAGCTGGCGGCGGGCCGTGGCGCTCCTGCTGGCGCGGGCCGGACGCCGGGGGGAGCTGCTGCCCGGCCTGGATCCGGGGCACGCCGCCCGGTTGCTGACCGCGGCCACCGCCGGCGTCGAGATGCTCTCCCGCCAGGACCGGAGCTGGCTGTCCACGACGACCGTCACCCATGTGTGGGAGTCCCTGCTGCCCGCCCTCGTGCCGCCGGACCGGATCGGCCACCTGCGTCCCGCGGGACGGGTCACGCTCCCGGCCTCGCGCGGCACGTCACCGCGCGGCGTCGGCACGCGGGAACGCGGTCGCCCGGGGGAGCGGGCGGGATGGCAGGGCCGAGCGGGTGTGGGCTGAGGCGGAGAGGTGTGTGGCGGGGCCCGGGTGGGGCGTGTCGTCGCTGGTCGGAGCGGTGACGGGCGCGTGTCCGTAGGCTCCTCGCGGCCTCGCGGCCTCGCGGCCTCGCGGCCTCGCGGCCTCGCGGCCTCGCGGCCTCGCGGCCTCGCGGCCTCGGGCGGCGGTCAGGCGGCGGTCGGTGCTCGGTGCTCGGGCCTGCCGGTAGGGGTGGGCGCCGGGGGAGGCCCTGTGCGTCCGGGCGGGGCGGCCGGGCGCGGCATCGCGCGCTGTCGATCGGGGCGAAACCGCTAGTGGTTGCCGCTGGTGCGGGGCGAGACCGCTAGTGGTCGCTGTGCGATCAGGGCGAGCCGGCTGGTCGCTGCCCGGCATCGGCCCAGGTGGCCGATGCCCTTCGTGCCGTTCGTGGGCGGTCGCCGCGCGGACGGTGAGCCGGCGTACGGGCTGCGCCGACGTGGGTTGAGTTCCCCGGTATTGATTCCCGCGTGCCGTTCCTCGTGCCGCTCGCGCGTCCGCCGGGGCGGGCTGCGTTCTGCCGTCTCAGGGCAGGCCGAGCGCCCGCGCTGGTGATCGGCGCGGGTCGGCATGTCCTTGCGCCCGGGTGGCCGTCGGCCGAAGCGGGCTGAGCGCGCGCCTGGTGTCGCGGCTGCCGACGGGGCCGGGGGCGGGGTGCGCCCCCGGATCTCGGTCGGCCGGGCGCCCGCGCATGCTCAGCGGCGCCGGGCCTGCCCGTTGTGCGTCCGTGGTGCGTGTCGGCTGCCGGCCCCGTGCCGGGGTGTGTCGAGCGGCCGCAGGCACCGCCGGCCCGGGGCCCGCCTGCCGCTCGAAGCGGCCGAGGGCCCCCTGGTCACTGCCGGGCGAGCGCCGCCTCCTGCAGACGGGCGCCGCGGTCCGGGGCCGTGTCCAGGCGGGCGAGTGCGGCCGGGATGGCGACGGACGGCAGGATGTGCTTCCACATCGCCGACACCCGCTTCTCCAGATCCAGCAGAGCCGAGCTGATCTGGGAGAACGCCTGGATCCCGGTGAAGGATCCGACGATCAGCTCCGCCGTCTCGTGGCAGTCGACGTGCGGCAGTACCTCGCCGTCGCGCCGCGCCTGTTCCAGCAGGTCCTCGCACACCTTGGCCCAGGCCAGGAAGGGGCTGTGCGCCGCGAAGTCGATGGACCCCCGTTCCAGCGCCAGACGGCTCCCGGCGCGCAGCATCGCGTCGTTCGGCAGCGCGTGCGCGACCGCCATGGTCAGGTCGATCACCTCCTGCAGCTTGGACGTCTGGGGTGACACGTGCAGGTGGAGCGTCTGCTCCTCCAGCACGCCGCGCGCCAGGTCCTCCTTGGACGGGAAGTGGAAGTACAGGGCGCCCTTGGTCACCGACACCCGGGAGAGGATCTCCTTGATCGACGCCGCGTCGTAGCCCATCTCGTCGAAGACCAACGCCGCGCCCTGCAGGATCAGCCGCCTCGTCTCCACTGCCCGCGCCTGCTGTGCCATGCGGTTTCTCCTGTGCTCGAGGTTCTGCCACCGCCGACCGGAGTGGTCCTCGGAACGGCCGGTACGACAACTTACCAAGTCGATGCCCTCAGACGCTGGAAAAAAACCGGCTGACCTGTATTGTGATGGAGCCGACAGGGGTTCGAATCTCCTTTTGGGGGGGACATGTCCGTAACAATGCTCGAGAATGACGTGGAACTGGAAGCCCCGCTTCCGCTGCTCGACCGGCTCTACGGCTCCGATTCCAGCTCCGAGGTCTTCATCCCGGCCCAGAGACGACAGTCGCGCTTCACCACCACGGTGCCCAAGGAGTACGTCCACCGCGCCGCCGTGGCCGAGGTGCTCCTGACCGGGTGGCAGCGCCTGGACGATTCCCGCTTCGTGGCCTCCGCGCAGTGGCCGCGCGCCCACAGCTACTTCACGTCCTCGTGCGGGGAGCACTACGACCCGACGCTGGTCGCGGAGACCATCCGTCAGGTCGGCACCCTGCTCTCGCACGCCGAGTTCGGGGTTCCCCTCGACAGCCACTTCATCCTCAACGGCCTCGAATACACCTGTGATCCCGCGCAGTTGCAGATATTCGGGACGCCGGCCGAACTGGAGCTGTCCATCACCACGGAGAACGTGCGGCGCCGGGGCGGGCAGTTGGCCGGGGTGGACTTCCACGTCGACATCATGCGCGACGGCCGGCCGGTGGGCTCGGGCGTGGCGAAGGCCAGCATGCTCCGGCCGCAGGTCTACCGCCGGATCCGCGGCGAGCGGCTGACGCAGGGCGCCCGGGTCCAGGCACCGCTGGCCGCGCCGGTCGAGCCGGCGCTGGTCGACCGCCGGTACGCCCCGGACGTGGTGCTCACCCCGGGGGACTCCGCGGGCCGGTGGCTGCTGCGGGCCGACCAGCGGCACCCCATCCTCTTCGAGCACCCCAACGACCACATCCCCGGCATGGTGCTGCTGGAGGCCGCCCGACAGGTCACCCGGGTCCTCGCTCCCGGCAGCACGGTGCTCTCCACCGAGAACACCTTCGAGCGGTACGTGGAGTTCGACGCGCCCTGCCTGATCGAGGCGGAGGAGTGCGAGTCGGCCGATCCTGCGGTCAGGGTCGTCTCCGTACGGGCCGAACAGGACGGCCGTACGGCGTTCACCAGCACGATCGTCCTGGCGGTGCCCACCGCCGCATAGGCGAGCCTCGGGGGAGGGGGCTCGCCGGCCGCCACGGCGGAGGCGACGGACACCGGTCGCGGCGCACGCGACGAGCGCGAACCACGCGACGAGCGCGAACCACGTGACGAGCGCGAACCACGTGACGAGCGCGCCGCGCACGATCGAGTGTCACAGACATGGCGAACGGGGTTCCGCATGGCGCGGAACCCCGTTCGCCGTCCGGTCAGAGGATCGTGAAGCCGCCGTCCACCGGCAGGACCACACCGGTGGCGAACGAGGCGCGTTCGCTGCACAGCCAGGCCGCCGCCTCGGCGATCTCCTCGGGTTCCGCCGTCCGCGACTGCGGGGTCAGCTGATGGAGTATCGGCTCCACGGCGGGGTTCTCCCGGAACCAGTCGGTCACCATCTCGCTGCGTGTCGTCCCCGGAGCCACCGCGTTGACCCGGATCCCCTGGCCGGCGTACTCGGCCGCCGCCGCCCGGGTCAGACCGACGACCGCGTGCTTGGAGGTGACATAGGGCGCCGCGACCGGCGTCGCCACCAGGCCGCCCACGCTGCTGGTGTTGACGATGGAGCCGCCGCCCGTCTCCAGCATCGCGGCGATCTCGTGGCGCAGGCAGTTCCAGACTCCGCGGACGTTGGTGTCCATGATCCGGTCGTACGTCTCGTCGTCGATCAGATGGAGCGGGGTCTGCCCCACTCCGTACCCGGCGTTGTTGAAGGCCACGTCCAGTCGCCCGAAGTGCTCGACTGCCGCGCGTACCGCCTCGGCCACCTCGCTGCCGCGCGCCACGTCGGCGACCGCGTACCGCGCTTTGTACCCGTCGGCCTGCAACGCGTCGACCAGCTCGGCCAGTTGTCTCTCCCGGCGCGCCACGAGCAGCACGCTGGCGCCTTCGCGTGCGAAGACCCTTGCGGCGGCCGCGCCGATCCCGCTGCTCGCGCCCGTGATGAGGGCGACCTTGTCGGCGAGAAGTCCACTCCCTGAGGATGTCATGCCCACTTCATAGCGCAACTGGGTCGTCACAGAACGGAATAGCGTCTCTCAATTGGGCGATGACGCAAGATACTTCGCTTTTTCCGTCCCACTCGGCCGTCCCGCTCGGCCGCCGTCCCACTCGGCCGTCCCGCTCGACCGCCGCTCTATTCGGCCGTCCCGCTCAGCGTTCCTGCCAGCAGGTCCCGGCCGCCGCCTCGGCGTCCAGGGTGTGCAGCAGCTCCTCCCCGATCTCGGCCGGCGACCGCACCAGATGCCGTACGCCCGCCTCGCGCATCGCCGCCCGCTGGAAGCCGTGCTCGAAGTCGCTGGGGCTGCCGATGAACGGCACCCCGAGCCCGCGGGCCGTCTCGGCCACCCGTGCCACGTCGTCGATGACGAGCACCTGGTCGGGCCGCAGCGCGAACGTCTCCGTGACGAGTTCGCGGATTCCGGGACGGTAGGCGTCGGTGCACACGTACCCGGGGTCGTCGAACAGGTCGGCGTGCTCGCCGAGGGCGCTGTCGAAGTGGGAGCGGTCGAGGCCGCCGTAGCAGACCGTCCGCAGACCCGACGCGCGGAGCAGTCCGACCAGGGCGAGCGCCCCGTCGAGGATCCGCACGCCGTGGCGTTCCACGTACTCGGCCCTCTCGCGGAAGTACACCTCCAGGACCTTCTCCGGGGACCAGGCGACGCCGGCCGCCTCGGCGATCACCCGCGCGGCGTCGGCCTGCCGCTGGGAGAAGATGCGCCGCTCCAGGTCCGCCGTGTAGACACCGCCCCGGCTGACGATGAAGTGGTGGATGACTGGGCTGAAGGTGTCGTTCAGCATCACCCCGTCGATGTTCACCGCAGCCGCGCGCAGATGTCGGAGCCGTCCGCCCGTCATGCCCTTCCCCCTCCTGTCGGCGGGGTCATCCTAGTGAGCGGGGACGCAAAGATCCCGTCGTTCCGTGGCCCGGCAGGTGCGGACCCGGTCCGCGGGCGGGCGCCGTTCCTCCAGGAGGGAGACGAGCAGATCGGCGATGAGACCCGGGCCGTTCTGGCTGAGCACCGACTCCGGGTGGAACTGCACCGAACGGAAACCCGGTCCGCGCAGGGCGTGGACCTGGCCGTTCTCCCGGTCGCGGCACACCTCCACCACGTCCCCCACCCCAGGGGCGACGATCAGATCCGTATCCGTGCGGGCGGCGAAGGTGTTGTAGAAACCGACCAGTTCGGGGCGTCCGAACAGATCGATCTTTCTCTGCACCCCCTGGTCGGGGTGCTCCTTGCGGACGAGGTCCAGGCCGAGCAGACCGCTCAGCACCTGGTGGCTCAGACACACCGACAGAAACGGCCGCCCTTCGTCCAGCAGCCGCCGCGTGAGCGTGCGCAGCCGGGCGATCTTCGGGTGCCGCAGACGTCCCGGGTCCCCGGGCCCCGGCCCGAGCACGACGAGGTCGTACGCGTCGAGGTCGTACGCGTCGTCGAAGCGGCGCACGGTCACGACCGGCCCCAGCGCCCGCAGTTGGTGGTCCCACAGTGCGGTGAAGGTGTCCTCCGCGTCCACCACCAGAACCCGGCGGCCCACCAGTCCCCGCACCGGACGGGCGTCGGACGCGGTGTCACCCAGCCAGAAGGAGGAGAGGGTGCTGTTGCGCTGCCGCAGGGCGGCGAGGACATCGGGATGCCGGGCGAAGGACGCCGGCCCCAGACCCGGCCGCCGCCCAAACCCCCGCCCCGGGCCCGGCTTCGCGGACGGCACGGTCCGCTCGGACTCGGACCCGGGTTCGGACTCGGGCTCGGGTTCGGGCGCAGGCTCGGGCTCGTGGCCGAGGGCGGAGAGCAGTCCGGCCGCCTTGGCCCTGGTCTCGGCCGCCTCCGCCCACGGATCGGAGTCACGGACCACGGTGGCGCCCACCCCGAGAGTCATCCGGCCCGTCGTGTCGATGACGGCGGTCCGGATCAGTATGGAGGAGTCCAGGGTGCGGCCGCCCCCGGCGTCGCGGCCGATGAGCGCCAGCACCCCGCTGTAGTAGCCGCGGCCGTGCGGCTCGAACCTGCGGACGACCTTGGCCGCGCTCTCCAGCGGGCTCCCGGTCACCGTGGGCGCGAACAGGGTCTCCCGCAGGACGTCGCGGACGTCCGCGCTCGTCCGGCCCTCGACGACGTACTCGGTGTGTGCCAGGCCCGCCATCTCGACGAGCCGCGGACCGTGCGCCCGGACCCCGGAGTCGCTGATCCTGGCCATCATCTTCAGTTCCTCGTCGACGACCATGGACAGCTCGTCGGCCTCCTTGGCGTCGGCGAGGAAGGACAGCACCCCGGTCAGCGTGGGGCCCTGCGCCGGATACCGGTAGGTGCCGCTGATCGGGTTCATGACCGCGACCCCGTCCGCCAGGCTCAGGTGCCGCTCCGGCGTCGCGCCGACGAACGTCCGGCCGCCCGCGTGGACGACGAAGGTCCAGTACGCCCCCCGCTCCCGTTCCAGCAGACGGCGGAAGACCGCCAGGGCGACGAGCGGGGAGTACGCGGAGATGTCCGCGACGAACGTCCTGCGGACCACGAAGTTGGCGCCCTCGCCGCTGCCGATCTCCTCCTCGACCATACGGCGGACCAGGTCCGCGTACGCCGCGTCGTCGAGGTCGAAGCCACCGCCGGTCAGGTCGGCCCGGGTGTCCGGCAAGCGCGTCAGGGCCTCGGCGACGGGCATCGACGTCTGCGTACGGACCCGCAACGTGATGACCGGGGCACCGTCGTCCACCGCCTCGAACCCGCGCTCGGCGAGCTGTCGGTAGGGGATCACGACCAGGACCTCGTGCTCGGCGCTCCCCGTGCCCGTGTCCCGGCCGGCGGTGTCCTCCCGCAGCGGGATGTCGGCCAGGTGTGCCACCTCCGCCGACTCGCCGACCAGCACCTCGATCCGGTCGGCCGGTCCGGTCCTCGGGCGGTGGAGCAGCGCGAACTCCGGGTACGGCGCTGCCAGGATCCGCCCGAGCGGCGACGGGTCGCACGGGTCGCACGGGTCGTACGGGTCGTACGCATCACGCGGTGCACGCGTCTCGGTCCGCTCGGTGTGCGTCATGGCGCTCCCTCCCTGCGGGGTCGTCCGGCGGCCTCCGCCGGGGCGAACCGGTCGAGGACGGCCGCGGTCGTCGGCGTCATCGCGCACCGCTCGGCCGCGTAGCGCAGGGCGAACCGGTGGTGCTCGGGGGTGAAGTCGGCGACGGCGTCGGCGACGAGGAACGCCTGGATGTCGGAGGCGAAGGCGTCCGCGCCGGTCATGAGGATTCCGACGTGGGCGTACACACCGCACACGATGAGCTGGTCGCGCCCCCACGCCCGCATCGAGGCGAGGAGCCGGGTGCGATGGAAGGCGCTGTAGCGCCACTTGGTCAGCACCAGGTCGCCCGCGGCGGGCCGGATCGCGTCGACCACCTCACGATGTTCCCGGGCGACCGTCATGCCGGGGCCCCAGAAGTCCCGCAGCAGACCGCGCTGTTCCTCCGTCATTCCGCCGGGCTGGGTGGTGTAGGCGACCGGGACGCCGAGCGCCGCGCACCGCTCCCGCAGGGCGGTGACGTTGCGGACGAGGTCCGTCACCGGGGGCCGGTCCGCGGGAAAGGGCTCGACGAAGTACTTCTGCATGTCGTGGATCAGCAGGACCGCCCGCCGTGGGTCCACCGTCCACCGGGCGGTGTTCTGCGGCAGTTCGTCCTCGGTCGGCATCGGGTAGGCCGCGATGGCCGGGATTCCCATACGGGATGTCTCCTCTCCGGGGGGCCGGGGGGCCGGGGGGCCGGGGGGCCGGGGGGCCGGTGCGGCCCCGGTGGCGCGGGGTGCGGTGCGAGCCTCGCACCGCACCCCGCGCCACCAGGGCCGGCGGGAAGATGAAGGCGGGACCTAGTGACCCAGCGCCGCGCCGCCGTCGACGGTCAGGTCCTGCATCGTGATGTGCGCGGCCCGGTCGGAGAGCAGGAACACCACCGCGTCGGCGATGTGCTGCGGTCGTGCGATGCGCCCCAGCGGGATGCCGACACGGAAGGCCGACGAGACGCCCTCGACCGACGCCCGCTCGGCGTCCGCGTCCCAGAGGGCGGTCAGCATCGGGGTGTCGGTGGAACCGGGCGCCACCACGTTGCAGCGGATCCCGAAGCGCGACACCTCCAGACCCAGACACTTGGTGAACATGGTCGAGGCGGCCTTGGACGCCACGTACGCGGCCATGTCCATCCGGGGCGTGCCGGCCGCGTTGGACGCCACCGTCACGATGGCGCCCCGCCGCCGCTCGATCATGCGCCGGACCACCGCGCGGGAGACGTGGAAGACGCCCGCGGTGTTCACCGCGAAGGTCGACGCCCAGTCCTCGTCGGTGAGGGCCCACGCCCGGCCCGGTCGCAACACCCCGGCTCCGTTGACGAGATGGGCCAGCGGGCCGAGGCGCCGCTCCACCCGCTCGACGGCGGACTCGACGGCGGCCCCGTCGGTGACGTCGGCGGGGAACGCCTCCGCCCGCCCGCCCGACTCCCTGATCCGCGCGGCCAGTTCCTCCAGCCGGTCCGCCCTCCGGTCCAGCATCGCGACCACGGCGCCGCGCTCGGCGAGCGTACGCACCACCGCCTCGCCCATGCCCCCGGCCGCTCCGGTGACCAGGGCGACGCTGCCCTCTATTCCATCGACGTTGCCCGTTGTTCCCTCGACGTTGTCTGTTCCACCGACATCCATGACGAATCCAAAGATCGACGACGATCGGCCGGGGCCGACCAGGGGTTTCGCTGGGGGACCGGAACGCGGCGCGTCAGCGCAACAGCGAACGGCCCTGCCAGGCGGCGGCAACCTCCAGCGCCTGCGCCGGATTCAGCCGCGGATCGCACAGACTCGTGTACCGGTCCCCGAGGGAGTCCATGGAACGCGCGTCGTCGACGCATTCGACGACGTCGTCGGGAGTGGACTCCAGATGCAGACCGCCCGCGACCGCTCCGGCCTCGTCGATCGCCTTCTGGAACTCCCGCACCTCACGGACCACGCTCGCCACGAGCCTGGTCTTGAGGCCGCCCGCCGCGCTGACCGTGTTGCCGTGCATCGGGTCCGACAGCCAGACCACCGGGTGCCCGGCGTCGCGGACCGCCGCGGCCAGGGCGGGCAGCCGCTCGGCGACCGCGTCCGCGCCCATCCGGGCGATCAGGGTGAGACGGCCCGGCTCGCGGTCGGGGTCCAGCCGCTCGCACAGGGCCAGCAGTTCGTCGACGCGCATGTCCGGGCCGACCTTGGAGGCCACCGGGTTGGCCACGGACGCCAGCAACGCCACATGAGCGCCGTCCAGTTGATTGGTGCGGTAACCGATCCACGGCCAGTGGGTCGAGGCGAGATAGCGCCGGCCCGTCTCGTCGGTGCGGATCAGCGGCGCCTCGTAGTCGAGCAGCAGGGCCTCGTGGCTGGTCCACACCGGGGTGACGAAGGCCGGGGGCTGCAGGGCGATCCGGGACCGCAGCGCCTCCATGGCCCGGCTCGCCGCGTCGTAGCCCGAGCGCAGCCGGCGCGGGTCCGGACGCCGGGAACGCGCGTCCGGCTCCGGGCTGTTGACCATGTGGCCCCGGTAGACCGGCAGTTCGACGCCGTCCACCAGCTCGGTCGGGCGGGAGCGCGGCTTGGCGAACTGGCCGGCCATCCGGCCGACCCTGAGGGTGGGCAGCAGGGTGTTCATGGACATCACCCCGGCCAGGGCCTCCAGCAGCGCCACCTTGCGGGTGACGTGGCCGGGCTCGCACTCGGCCGGGTCCTCGGCGCAGTCCCCCGCCTGGACCACCTGGAACCGTCCGGCCACCACCTGGGCCAGCAGGCCGCGCAGTTCGGCCACCTCCCCGGCCGTGACCAGCCCCGGCCGGTCGGCGAGGTCGAACGTGACCGTGGCCAGAAGGTCGAGGTTCTCCCACTCCGGCTGCTGCCGCGCGGGCAGGGCCCGCCACAGTTCGCCCGGGTCGTCCAACAGGGCCGGCCCGGCTGAAACCGGTCGGGTCGCGATCGCGTCGCTGGTCACCAAGAACCTCCGTGGTCGTGAATCGTTCACCGAAACTGAGAGGGCATGTCCGAAACGCCGCACCGCTCCCCGCGCCGCGCGGACGGACCACCCTCGTCCCGCGTGCCGTCGTGGCACCCGGGCGGTCGATCGCGCGGCGGCCGACTTCGCCGGGCTCCGCGGGACTTCGCCGTACGGCGGGATACGAAGCCGTTCGAACCGGCTCCTTGAATACTCCGCGACCGCGCACCGGACCCCTCCCCTTCTCCGAAAGTGCCGGGCCGACTCCGTCAAGTCCGTACCTTTGCCGCGCGGCGAGGTCCGAGCCCACGACAGGCCGTGGCGGCGGACGACACCACCGCACCCCGGACTTGATTGCTTTCGCCGTTCAAAGCTCCCGGTCAATCCGGGGCCCTGTTGGACTCGTCGGTACGCGGACGCCGATCACCCCAGCCGGGACCGGACCGAACACACCGTCGATCCGGTCCGACGCGGCCGCGCGAGACGTACGGGGCCCGGCCGACCGGGCGGCTCCTACAGACCACCAGAAAGGGCACCGTGAACAGCGAACTGCTTGTCTCCGACGTGAGCCACTTCCGGGTCGACTACGAGATCAACCCCTACATGGACACGGCCGTCCAGCCCGACATCGAGGCGGCCCACGCCGAGCACCAGGCCATCGTGTCCGCCCACCTCGCGGCGGGCCGCAAGGTGGAGTACGTGCCGTCCGCACCGAACTGCCCGGACATGGTGTTCACCGCCAACGCCGCCGTCGTCCGCGGCGACCGGGCCGTCCTCGGCAACCCGCCGGCCGAACGCAAGGCCGAACTGCCATACTTCGAGGAATGGCTGGCCGACCGCGGGTTCGAGGTCGTCGAGGCGCCGTACGCGTTCAGCGGCCAGGGCGACGCGCTGGCGTACGGGGAGCTGCTGCTCACGGCGTACGGCCAGCGCACCGACGAGCGGATGCTCCGGGTGCTGGCCCGCGAACTGGACTACGAGGTGGTACCGCTGCGCACGGTGAGCTGCCGCTGGTACGACCTCGACCTGGCCGTCGGTGTCATCGCCCCGGGCCTGCTGGCGTACTGCCCCGAGGCCCTGGACGCGCCCAGCCTGCGGACCCTGCGCGGGCTCGGGGCCGAACTGGTCGAGGTGTCCACCGAGGAGGCCGCTCGGTTCGCGCTGAACCTCGTCAGCGACGGCGCCACCGTGACCATGACGCGGGGCGCGCCGCTGCTCGCCGCCGCGCTGCGGGAGCGGGGCCTGGAGGTGGTCGAACTCGACACGACCGAACTGTCCAAGGGCGGCGGCGGGGTCCGCTGCACCGCCCTCACGCTCGACAACCCGCCGGCGCGGCGGAGTTCATGACGCCGAGGGCGTGCGGCGCACCCGGGGCCCGGTCCGCGCGGCCGTCAACATCCACGTCCACGTCCACGACCACGAGTCCGTCACCCCGTCCCGCTCGCGCGCGGGGCGGGCCGATCACCCACCGACGGGGGAGCAGGCACGTATGAACAGGGGATCCGTGCGGGTGCGCCGGGCACTCGGCGCGCTGACGGCGGTGCTCGCGGCCGTGCTGATCGTGCTGGGCGGGGCCGGAACCGCGGCCGCCCACGCGGAACTCGACTCCACCGACCCGGCGGCGGACTCGGTCGTACCGAGGCAGCCGTCCGCCGTCACGCTCACCTTCAGCGAGGGGGTGACGCTTCCGGCCGACGCACTCCGGATCCTCGACCCGGCGGGCGAACGGGTCGACACGGGCACCCCCCGACACGCCGGCGACCGCGCCGAGACGGTGCGGGTGGCCCTGCGCGACGGCCTCGCGGACGGCACCTACACGGTGGCCTGGCAGGTCATCTTCGCTGACTCGCACCCGGGCGGCGGCGCGTTCACGTTCTCCGTCGGCAAGCCGTCCGCCAGCTCCGTCTCCGTCGAGGAACTGCGGGGCCCCCGCACCGACGGCCTGATCTCCTTCCTGTACGGCACCGGGCGCGCGGTCGCGTACGCCGCGTTCGCGCTGCTCGCGGGTGCGGTGGCCTTCGTCCTGGTCTGCTGGCCGGCGGGCGCGGCGGTCCGGCGCGTGCAGAGGCTGCTGGCGGCCGGCTGGATCGGTCTGCTGGGCTCCACCATCGTGCTGATGATGCTGCGCGGCCCCTACGAACAGGGCAGCGGCGTCACGCCGTCGGCGGATCCCGCGACGGCGCAGGCCCATGTCCCCATGGACGAGCGGATCTACGTCGCCCTGGCGATCCGGCTGCTGCTGCTCGCCGCGAGCGGCGTGTATCTGGTGTTGCTGGTGGGGCAGTTGGGGCAGACCACGCCGTCGGGGAACACCGACGACGCGGTGAAGGGCCGGCCCTGGTCGCGGCGGCGGCTCGGCGCGGCCGGACTGGCGCTGGCGGTCGGGCTGTCGGCGACCTGGGTCATGACGAACCACGCCTCCGAGGGCATCCAGGTCTGGCTGGCCCTGCCGGTGACCGCGCTGCATCTGCTGGCGATGGCGGCCTGGCTGGGCGGCCTGGTGACGCTGGCGGTCGGGCTCCGGCATGGGCTCACGCCCGCCGCGGTGGACCGCTTCTCCCTGGTGGCGGCCGGTTCGGTGACGGTCCTCGTCCTGACGGGGCTGTACCAGTCCTGGCGCGGGCTGGGTTCCTGGGCGGCGCTGTCCGACACCGAGTACGGCCGGCTGCTGCTGATCAAGGCCGGGTGCGTGACCCTGATGCTCGCGGCAGCGTGGTTCTCCCGCTCCCGCCTCGCCCGCCTGCGACGCTCCGGGACACGGGCGGGTGACTCCGCCGGCCCGGCGGCGGACCCGACGCCGTCGGAGGAAGCCGAAGACGCGTCCGCGCGAGTGGATCCGGGCGGGTCCGCGCGGGTGGGTCCGAGCGGGCCCGCGCGGGTGGCCCTGCGCCGTTCCGTCCTCGCGGAGTCGGTCATGGCCGTCGCGGTCCTCGTGGTCACCACGATGCTCACCGCCACACCGCCGGCCCGGACGGCGGGCGCGGACGGCTCCGCCCCGCGCGGCCCGGCCGCGACCGCCGCGCCCGGCCGACCCCTCACGCTGACGATCCCGTACGACACGGGCGGCCGGACCGCGAACGCCCGGGGCACGGCGACGGTGCGGCTCGTCCCGGCCGCGACCGGCGGCCGTACCGTGACACTGCGGCTGGCCGGTGCGGACGGGCGCCCGGCGGAGGTGCCCGAGACGGATCTCGCCTTCACGCTGCCGGCCGAGGACCTCGGACCGCTGCGGGTGACGCTCCGGGCGGACGGCACCGGCCGCTGGAAGGGCGTGGTCCGGCTTCCGTTGGCGGGCGCGTGGACGGTGACGCTGACCGTCCGCTCGTCCGACATCGACCAGACGACCGAGAAGCGGCGCCTCACCATCGGAGGCTGAACGCCCCGCCGGCGGACGGCGATCGCGCTGCCGGCCCATGGTAAGCGCGGACCTGACAAGGTGTCCGCGCTCGGCTTTCCGGGCCGTCGGGCATCCACCACGCTGGACGAATGATTCGTCACAAGTTCATGTGGCCGTGGATGATCGCGGCCATCGGATTCGTCGCGCTGGTCGCGGCGGCTGGGTTCCGGGCGACCCCCGGTGCCCTGGTGGAGCCGCTGCATCGCGAGTTCGGATGGTCCAACGGGACCATCGGTTTCGCCATGTCCGTCAACCTCGCCCTCTACGGCGTCACCGCGCCGTTCGCCGCCGCGCTGATGGAACGCTTCGGCGTGCGCAAGGTGACCGCGGGCGCCATGTCGCTGATCGCCCTCGGCAGCGGCCTGACCATCTTCATGACCGCGTCCTGGCAGCTGGTGATGCTCTGGGGCGTCATGGTCGGCCTGGGCGCCGGCGCCATCTCGCTGGGCTTCGTCGCCACGATCGGCACCCGCTGGTTCGTCAAGCAGCAGGGCCTGGTCACCGGCCTGCTCTCGGCCGGCGGTGCCACCGGTTCGCTGGTGTTCCTGCCGCTGGTGGCGAAGCTCTCCGAGGCGCCCGGCGGCTGGCGGACCGCGGCGATCGTGGTGGCCGTGGTCGCCTTCGCCACGGTGCCGCTCGTGCTGTTCTTCTTCCGCGAGCACCCCGCCGACGTCGGTATCCCGCCGTACGGCGCCGAGGAGATCGTCCCCCCGCCGGCGCCCGTCAACAACGCGGCACGGCTCGCCATCGACGGTCTCAAGAGCGCCGCCCGCACCAAGGCGTTCTGGTTCCTCGCCCTGGCGTTCGCGATCTGCGGCGCCACCAGCAACGGGCTGGTCAACACCCACTTCATCCCCGCCGCCCACGACCACGGCATGCCGACGGTCACCGCCGCGGGGCTGCTCGCCCTGATCGGGATCTTCGACCTCATCGGCACGGTCCTGTCCGGCTGGCTCAGCGACCGCTACGACTCGCGGATCCTGCTGCTCGCCTACTACGCGCTGCGCGGGGTGTCGCTGCTGATCCTGCCGCAGCTGTTCAGCGAAGAGGTCACCGGCTTCATGCTGGTGTTCGTCATCTTCTACGGACTCGACTTCATCGCCACCGTGCCGCCGACCGTCGCCCTGTGCCGTGAGTACTTCGGCATGTCCGCGCCGATCGTGTTCGGCTGGATCTTCGCCGCCCACCAGCTCGGTGCCGCGTTCGCCGCCACCGCGGCCGGCCTCACCCGCGACGGCTTCGGCAGCTACGCGCCCGCGTGGTACGTCGCCGGTGCCCTCAGCATCGCCGCGGCGATCATGTCCGTGACGATGAAGCGTCCGGTGCCCGACCAGACACTGCTGCGGGAGCCCGCGGCCGTGTGACGTCCGCGATCCGAACCGCCGCACACGTCCGTCCCCCTCCCGTCCGGCCGGCCCCTTCCGTTCGGTCCCCTCCGACACGTCCTCTCCGGCCCCGTCCCCCGCACCCGGTTCTCCTCTCCACCCGGTCCTCGTCATCCGTCCTTCCGGCCCGTCCTTCCGGCCCGTCCTTCCGGCCCGTCCGTCCGCCCGTCCTTCCGACCCGTTCTTCCGACCCGTCCCTTCCGATCCGGAGGTGG
Organism: Streptomyces sp. VNUA24; assembly: GCF_029167005.1. Lineage (NCBI taxonomy): Bacteria > Bacillati > Actinomycetota > Actinomycetes > Kitasatosporales > Streptomycetaceae > Streptomyces > Streptomyces sp. VNUA24. Next base: position 2,504,714 of record NZ_CP119143.1, on the reverse strand, counting down.
CGCCCCCGCCGTGCTCCATGGAGGCGCCACCTCGGTTCGTGGGCCGGTCGTGGACCCGGTCACGTGGACCGGCGCACAGGGATCCCTCCCCGCAAGGCCCCGGGCGCGCGGCCCTCAGGTCCAGACCTGACGGAGTCCCCCGGAATCCGTCGACCGTAATTCCCTCTTGGGGAAGCATGTTCATTAGATCCTCTTTTGTGAAAGGTGCCGTCATGGCGAACAACCAGCAGGTCAAGGCCGTCCTCTTCCGCGAACTGCACGACAAGGGCGTCCTGGTGCTGCCCAACGCCTGGGACGCCGGCAGCGCGGCGCTCATCGCCCAGGGCGGCGCCAAGGCCGTCGCCACCACCAGCGGTGGTGTGTCCTGGTCGGCGGGCAAGCCCGACCAGCAGGCCCTCACCCGGGACGAGATGACGACCCTCGTGCGCCGCATCGTCGACGCCGTGGACGTCCCCGTGACCGCCGACATCGAGGGCGGGTACGGACCCGCGCCCGAGGACGTCGCGGAGACCGTCACCGCCATGATCGGGGCGGGAGTGGTCGGCGTGAACCTCGAAGACTCCAAGCCCAATGGCGAGTTGTTCACGGCCGAGGAGCAGGCGGCCAGGATCCGCGCCGCGCGCCAGGCCGCGGAGAGCGCCGGGCTGCCCGAGCTGGTGATCAACCTGCGTACCGACGTCTTCCTCTTCGGGATCGGCGCGCCCGAGGGCCGGCAGGCCGATGTGCTGGCCCGTGCCACGGCCTGCGCCGAGGCCGGGGCGGACGTCCTGTTCGTGCCGGGTCTGCTCGACCTCGCGGTGATCGCCGAGCTGGTGAAGGGCCAGCCGTTGCCGGTCAACGTGATGGCCGGTCCGGGCGCGCCGACGGTGTCCGAGTTCGAGGCGGTCGGCGTCCGCCGGGTCAGCGTCGGCACCGCCATCGCCCAGGCCGCCTACACGGTGGCCCACCGGGCCGCCGCCGAGATGGTCGGCAGGGGCACGTACGACGTGCAGGCCGACGCGCTCGACTTCGGCGCGGTGAACAGCAGCTTCAGTCGCTGACCGGCGCGGGAGACACCTCGCGGCCCGTCGGACGTACCCGCGCACGGGGGCGCGGGTCGGTCGGTGACACCGGACTGGTCCGCCCCTCGCGCTTTCCAGAGGTATACGAGCCCATCCAGTACGTATACGAGAGATCAGGGGATGGAAATGGGGAGACCGGAGAAACCGGTGGACGCCTCGGGGGGAGCGGTCGCGGACTTCGCCGGCCGCCTGCGCCGACTGCGGATCGAGGCCGGCAGCCCGACGTACCGGGACATGGCCAAGGCCGCCATGTACTCGGCCTCGGTCCTGTCCAGCGCGGCGAACGGGCACCGGCTGCCCACGCTGCAGGTCGCCCTGGCCTATGTGGCCGCCTGCGGGGGTGACCGGGAGGAGTGGCGCCGGCGCTGGCTGGCGGCGGCCGGCAGCGGGGTGCCGGTGACACCGCCGCGCCCGGCCGCGCAGCCGCGGGAAACGGAGCCGGAGGCGGCAGCCCCGCAGCCGCAGGGCGCCACGCCGTCGCTGCCCAAGCCGTTCCAACTTCCGCCCCGCCCGCAGGGGTTGGTGGGCCGAGCCGAGGAACTGGCCCGGCTCGCCGCCGCCCCCGCCGGCCCCGTCGTCATCAGCGGCCCGATCGGCGTGGGCAAGAGCGAACTGGCCCTGCACCACGCGCACCACCTGGCCCCCGACATGGTGGACGGCCAGCTCCACGCCGTCGTCGGACCGGTGCCCGAGGGAGGGTACGACGTGTCCTCCCTGATCGGCGCGTTCCTGACGGCTCTCGGGGTGCCCGCCGAGCGCATACCGGCGACGGTGGACCAGCGGGCCGGGCTCTACCGCTCGCTGCTCGTCCAGCGCCGGGTACTCGTGCTGCTGGAGGACGTGTACTGCGAGCGGCAGGTCCGCCCGCTGCTGGTCGACTCGCCGACCAGCACCACCCTCGTGGTGAGCCGCTCCTCGCTGCTCGGCCTGCGCGACGTCCGGCGGGTCCGGCTGGAGCCGCTGCCGCGGACCGACTCCGTCGCCCTGATCGCCCGGGGCCTGCCGGAGCGCGCCCAGGCCGACCCGGCGAGCGCCGACCGGCTGGCCGACCTCTGCGGCGACCTGCCGCTCGCGTTGGACATCGCCACCCGCAAGCTGCTCGCCCGCCCCGAACTGTCGCTGCGTCAGGCTGTGGGCCGGCTCGACCGCCCGGAGGCGCTGCTGGACTGGCTGAGCGTCGGTGACCTCTCCATGCGCGAGATCCTCAACTCGGCGCACGTCCAGCTCGGCGATCCGGCCTCCGATCTGCTCGACCGGTTCGTGAACCTGGACCGGCCGGAGCTGAGCGGCGACGAATCAATCCTCGCCGGAGCCGATCAATTGATCGACGAGTTGGTCGAGGCAGGCATGCTCCGGACCACCGAACGGTTCGGCGCCTACCGGCTCGACCCGTTGGCGCGGGCCTTCGTCGCCGACCGCGATCCGGCCCACAACCTGCTGCCTCGCCGTTCGGTGCCCTTTCCCCGCATACGACCGAGGGCGGGAGTCCGGCAGCTGACCTGACCCTCCGATCAACTCCGGTCCCACGCCCGTTGATTGTCCGCTCCGGACAAGCCTGTCGATCAACAGCCCACCTCGCTGTACTCGTCCTATCGAACGGACCCGAACACCACTTCGGACCGTTCACCTGCTCGCTCGAACGAGCGGTAGGACGAGTCACGAGAGGCTGAGCATGACTAACCATGAGGTCGAGGTCCTGGCGATCGGCGCCGGCCCCTCCAACCTGGCCCTGGCGGTGGCGATCGAGGAGTCCGGCAACACCGGACTGGCGTCCGACACCCTGATACTGGAACAGCACCACGACGTGGTGTGGCAGCGCAACCTGCTGCTGCCGTTCGCCCGCAGCCAGGTCTCCTTCGTCAAGGACCTGGTGACCCTGCGCAACCCGCAGAGCCGGTTCTCCTTCCTCTCCTTCCTCCACGCCAAGGGACGGCTCGACGAGTTCGTCAACCTCGGCACCTTCAACCCCTTCCGCCGGGAGATCTCCGAGTACCTGCAGTGGGTGGCCAACTCCCTGGACCACGTGGGAGTCCGCTACAACTCCCGGGCGCAGAGCGTCGCCCCGCGCAAGGCCGACGACGGCACCGTGATCGGCTGGCGCGTCACCCTGACCGACGGCGACACCGTGGACGCCCGCGACCTGGTGGTCGGCACCGGCCGCGACGCCAACATCCCCGCGGAGTTCGCCGGCCTGCCGCACGACCGGCTGATCCACAGCACCCAGTACTCCACCCGTATCGCCCAGTACCCGATCGACCGCCCGGTACGGGTGGTGGTGATCGGTGCCGCGCAGAGCGCCGCCGAGATGTTCGTCGCCGTCCACCAGGATCTGCCGCTCAGCCAGCCGACCCTGGTGCACCGCTCGATCGGCCTGATGAACTACCAGACCAGCAAGTTCGTCAACGAGCTGTTCTTCCCGTCCTTCATCGACGAGTTCCACGGCAGCTCCCCGGACGCCCGCAAGCAGATCCTGGACGAGGTCCACCTCACCAACTACGCGGGTCTGGCGGCGCCGTTCCTCGACGAGATGTACATGAAGCTCTACGAGCAGAAGCTGACGGGCTCGCAGCGCTCGGCCGTCCGGTCCATGACCGAGGTGATCGCGGCCCGCGAGGAGGACGGCGAGGTCGTCCTCGAACTGCGCGACCGCAGGACCGGCCGCGTCGAGATCCTCCGCTGCGACCTGGTCCTGCTCGGCACCGGCTACGACCAGCGCATGCCCGCGATGGTGCGCAGCCTGGCCGGCCAGGTCGGCGTCGACCACGTCGAGGTGAACCGCCGCTACCGGGTCGACCTCGGCGAGGCCCGCGCCGGTCTCTATCTCCAGGGCTTCAACGAGCGCACCCACGGCATCTCCGACTCGCTGCTGAGCGTGCTCGCCCAGCGCTCCCACGAGATCACCACGGACCTGCTCGACCGCCGCAGCGTCGGCGCGACGACCGGGGCCCGCTGATGGAGATCCGACGACTGGACCGCGCCAACCTGACCCCCGCCTACGGCATCGAGGGCGAACGCCTGCAGCCCTGGGACGCGCTCAACGCCCCCTTCGAGGGCGCCTGGTGCGTGGTCCGGGCCGGGGGCGAGTCCACCCCGCACAGCCATCACGAGTACGAGATCTTCATCGCGCTGAGCGGCCGCGCCGCCCTGGTGGTGGACGGCGCCGAGCGCGAGTTCGCCGCCGGGGACATCGTCCACCTCCCGCCGGGCTGCGACCACAAGGTCGTCAACGACTCCGCCGAGGACTTCGAGTACTACGGGATCTGGTGGGACACCGACATGTCGGAAACCTTCCTGACCCGCCATCAGAAGGAGAGCACAGCATGAGCAAGCGCGTGGCGGTGATCTCACCCGCCCCGACCGCCAACGGCGACCTGCACCTCGGCCATCTGGCCGGTCCGTTCCTGGCCGCCGACGTCTTCACCCGCTACCAGCGGGCCGTGGGCCGGGACACCGTCTTCGGCACCGGCGCCCAGGACACCTCCACCTTCGTGGTCACCACGGCCCGCCGGCTGGGCACCACCCCCGAGGCCCTGGTCGCCGACTCCACCGCCAGGATCGAGTCCACCCTCGCCGCGATGGGCATCGAGGTCGACGGCTTCACCCGGGACGAGGAACGCTTCACCAAGCAGGTGCTGCGCTTCGTCAGCCGGCTCCACGACGAGGGAAAGCTGGTCCTGCGGCCCACCCGGTTCCCCTACGCGCCGAGCACCGGACAGTACCTGGTCGACGGCTTCGTCAAGGGCGGCTGCCCGAACTGCCTGGCCGAGGGCTGCGCCGGGCTCTGCGAGAGCTGCGGCCACCCGCTGGCCGCCGCCGACCTGATCGACGCCCGCTCCACCGAGAACCCCGAGGAGGTCCTGGAATGGCATGAGATCCCGATCCTGGTGCTGCCGCTGGAGGAGTACCGGGGCCGGCTCAGGGAGTACTTCGCCACCACCGGCGCCGCGCTGCGGCCGCACATGGCCCAGGCCGTCGAGGAGATGCTGTCCCGTCCGCTGCCGGACTTCCCCCTCACCTACCCGATCTCCTGGGGCATCCCGGCCCCCTTCCCGGAGGTCGCCGGACAGAGCGTCAACCCCAACGCCGAGACGATGGCCTGGTCCATCTACACCACCGGCCTCTCCGCCGAGGCACGCGGCGAGGTGCTGGCCGAGGACGACCAGCTGTGGTGGCCGGAGTCCGACACCGAGGTCGTCTACTTCCTCGGCTTCGACAACACCTTCCCGTTCGCCATCGCCGGCGCGGCCATGCTGCTCGCCCTGCACGACCGGTACGCCCTGCCCGCCGGCTTCGTCACCAACGAGTTCTACGAACTGGAGCACCAGAAGTTCTCCACCAGCCGGGGCCACCTCGTCTGGGGGCAGGAGCTCGCGGACAGACTGCCGCGGGACATCGGCCGCTACCACCTGGCCGCCACCAGCCCCGAGAACCAGCGCACCAACTTCGGCTGGTCGGCCCTGGCCGCCGTCACCGGAGCCCGGCTGGTCGAGCCGTGGAACCGGGTGGCCGCCAAGGCCGAACGATGGGCCGGACGGACCCTGCCGGTCTCCGCCGCCTCCCGCGAGGCCGCCGCCCGGATCACCGCGCGGTTCGCCGCCGCCTACGAACTCGACACCTTCAGCCTCGGCCGGGCGGCCGAGACGCTCGCCGAACAGCTGGGCCGGCTGGACCGCTGGGAGGTCGACGACGCCCAGGCCGGCGACTTCTACCACCAGGTGCGGACCGTGCTGCGGGGCGCCGCCCCCATCCTGATCGACCTCGCCGAGCGCGCCGGCGTCGGCACCCGCCTGACGTACGACGACCCGACGACCGAGATCACCGTGGGGCAGCTGCCGCGGCTGGACGGCGAGGCGATGTGAGATGGCCACCGACAGACGACGTGTAGTGGTGGTGGGCGCCGGGGTGACCGGACTGCTCTCGGCGGTGCGCTGCGCGCTGGCCGGACACCACGTCACGGTCCTCGACCGGGACGCCATCCCGAACCCCGGCTCCACCTCCTTCGACCAGCACCGAGCCGTCCGCGCCCTCGACCTCACCGACCGCGCCGCCTCCCGGCGGGTCGCGGTGGCACACCGCCGCTGGATGGCGCTGGAGGCCCTGACCGGGTCCAAGTTCTACCGCCGGGTGGGCATGATCACCGCCTGGGCCGCCGACGAGGTGGACGAGGTGATGGCCGCCGCGGCCGCCGCCGACCTGCCGGTCAGCGTGGTCGACCCGGAGTCCGTGCCCCACGTCCGCTTCCCCGAGAACACCGTCGGGGTGCTGGAACGCCACGGCGGCGTCCTGCTCGCCGACCACGCGCTCCAGGTGCTCGTCCGCTGGCTGAACGAGCAGCCGAACGTGACCCTCCGCCCCTGGCAGCAGGTCAAGGCGGTGGATCCGGAGACCGGCCGGGTGTATCTGCCCGACGCCGAGTTCCTGGACTCCGACCTCACCCTGATCGCCACCGGCCCCTGGTCCAAGGACCTGGTCGACCTGCCGATGGTGCTGCACCGCCAGACCCTGGTCTACCTCAAGCCGCCGGAGCAGCTGGCGTCGGCCTGGGAGAACACCCCCGGGATCGGCCGGATCGGCACCTCGGGCCTGGCCTGGCTGCTGCCGCCCGGCGACGGGACGCTGCTCAAGGTCAGCTCGGCCTCGGTCTGCCGGGAGGCGGACGCGGTCACCACCGGCTCCTCGGTGGAGGAGCGCCGGTGGGCCGAACAGGTCCTGGCCGAACGGTTCCTGACCGACCCCGACCGCTACAGCGTGATCGCGGTCAAGCGCTGCCACTACCTGGTGGACGCCGAGACCGGCGCCGCCCACCTGGTCAAGATCGGCCCGCACACCTGGGCGAGGACGGCCAGCGGCGGAGACGGCTTCCGTACCGCCCCGCTGGTCGCCGAACGGATTCTCGAAGCACTCACCACTGACTTCCGGGAGGAGACGATATGAGCGCCGAAGACCGCGTGCTGCTGGTGATCGGCAGCGGCCTCAAGGTCTACCGCGAGTACCTGATCGAGTCCGCCGCCCGCCGGGCGGCCGAGCTGGACCTCAAACTGGTCCTGGTCAACAATCTCAAGCCCACTTGGCAGACGGCCTACTTCGACGAGATCACCGTGGCCAACGTGTTCGACCACGACGAACTCCGCGCCGCCGCAAGGGAGATCGCGAGCCGCCGTACGGTGGTCGGACTGTTCTGCTACGACGAGCCGCTGGTGATGCCGGCCGCCGAACTCGCCGCCGAGTTCGGGCTCCCGGGCCTCGGACTGGCCGGCGTGCAGGGCTGCCGCGACAAGCACCGGACCCGGTCGATGCTGACCGCGGCCGGACTGCCCCAGCCCGGCTTCGAGCTGACCGACACCCTGGAGCAGGCCCGCGAGGCCGCCGCCCGGATCGGCTACCCGGTGGTCGTCAAACCGCGGGCGCTGGGCGCCTCGATGGGTGTCGTCCTCGCCGAGGACGAGTCCCAGCTGGACCGCGCCTACCTGGTCGCCTCCAACGCCAGCCTGGTCGGCGACGAGCCCTTCCGGGGCGGCGCGATCGTCGAGGGCTACGCCCGGGGCCCCGAGATCAGCATCGACGGAGTCGTCCACCAGGGCGAGTACCGGGCGATGTTCGTGGCCCGCAAGGAGACCGGGCACTACCCGTACTTCGAGGAGGTGGGCCATGTCGTGGACGCGGCCGACCCGCTGCTGCGGGACCCGGAACTGCTCGACGTCCTGACCAAGGCGCACGAGGTGCTCGGCGTCGAGAACGGGATCACCCACACCGAGGTCAAGCTCACCTCGTACGGCCCGGTGATCATCGAGATCAACGGCCGGCTCGGCGGCGACCTGATCCCCTTCCTCGGCCGGATCGCCACCGGGATCGACACCGGAGAGGTGCTGGTGGACACGGCGGCGGGACTCCGTCCGGACACCGCCTTCACCCGCCGGGAGGTCGCCGGCATCCGCTTCGGCTACCCGGCCGAGGACTCCACCATCCACGCGGTGCGGGTGCCGACCGGACTGCCGGGCCTCGTCACCGCCTCCCCGATGGTCGAACCGGGCACCGAACTGCGCCTGCCGCCCGGCGGATACCTCTCCCGGCACTCCTTCGTGGTCTGCTCCGGCGAGGACACCGGGACCTGCCGGGAGCGCCTCGGCGAGGCCATCGCGGCCGTCGAGCTGGACACGGACCCGCTGGAGCGCAAGGACGTCGCCGCACGGCTGGAGATGCCGGCCGGGCTGCTGGACGCGGACGTATGAGCATCGACTACAACGGCCGCCAGTTCCGCAAACTGGCCGCGGCGGACGGGGTGACTGCCCAGTACCACCAGAAGGACGACCTGGTGTGGGCGGACTTCGCCGGAGGCCAGGTGCGCCGGGGGAGCGTCAACGGGATCTGCGAGCCGGACGGCACCCTCCGCCTCGCCTACACGATGGTGCTGGACGGCGGCGAGGTCATCGCCGGAAGCACCGTCAACACCCCTGAACAGGACATCGAGTTCGGTCTGCTGCTCCGCGAGGAGTGGAAGCGGTACACACCGCGCTCCGAGGCCGGCGTCTCGTACCTGACGGAAGTCACGGAACCGGAGGAAGCGGGATGACCGACTGGCAGGGCCTGCGCGAGCGGGTCGACGGAACGGTGCGGCTGCCGGGGGAGCCCGGCTTCGACGAGAACAGCAGCGCCTTCAACAAGCGCTACGCGGACATCCGTCCGGCGGGGGTCCTCTCGGTGGCGAGCGTCGCCGACGTCACCCGGGGCATCACCTGGGCCCGCGAGCAGGGGCTGCCGGTGGTGGCCCGGGGCGGCGGTCACAGCTACGCCGGCCAGGCCGCCACCCCGGGACTGGTGCTCGACCTGCACGGGCTCAACACCATCACGGTGGACCGCGAGCGGGAACTGGTCACGGTCGGCGGCGGCGCCCGCTCTGGCGAGCTGTACGCCGAACTCCAGCGCCACGACCTGGCGGTGCCGCTCGGCAACTCCGACGAGGTCGGCATCGGCGGCCTCACCCTCGGCGGCGGCGTGGCCGCGGTCTCCCGGGCCTTCGGCCTGACCTGCGACTCCCTGGTGGAGACCGAGATCGTCCTCGCCGACGGCACGCTCGTCGTCTGCGACGAGACCCGCCACCCCGACCTGTTCTGGGCCTGCAAGGGCGGTGGCGGCGGCAACTTCGGGATCAACGTCTCCTTCACCTTCCAGGCCCGTCCGACCGTCGACAGCTCCACCTGTCTCGTGGTCTGGCCGATGGACGACGCCGAGGCGGTCCTGCCGGTGATGCAGCGCATCATGCGGGACGCGCCGGACCGGTTCGCCGCCCGGATCGGGGTCAACCGGGCCGGGGACGACGACGGGGTCGTCTCGGTGATCGGCCAGCACCTCGGCCCGGCCTCGGAACTGCGCGCGCTGCTGGCGCCCGCCCTGGAGACCGGTACGCCGTCCACCGTGGAGATCGAGGACCGCGGCTACTGGGAGGCCAAGGACTACCTGCGCCACGAGACCTCGGGCGACCCCTTCGCGGTCCGCACCCGCACGGTCGGCGAGCCGCTCACCGAGGCCGGCGTGGACACCATGCTGACCGCCCTGCGCAAGTGGCCCGGCAGCGGCAACCCGGACGGCGCCGGTATCGCCCTGTTCACCTGGGGCGGCGCCATCAACCGTGTCCCCGTCACCGAGACCGCCTTCCCCCACCGGGACGTGCTGTTCCTGGTCTCCATGGACACCTCCTGGTCCACCGACGACCCCGCGGAGGTGCGCCGCGCCAACCTCGACTGGCTGACCGAACTGCACTGCGCGATGGGCGCCCACGCCCGGGACGCCTCCTACGTCAACTTCGCCGACCCCGACCTGTCCGAGGCCCAGGCCGCCTACTTCGGCCCCAACCTGCCCCGGCTCCGCGAGATCAAGCGCCGCTACGACCCCGAGCGGGTCTTCACCTTCGCCCAGGCCGTCTAGTTTTCGAGGAGAAGCCGTCATGTCACCCGATCTGCGCGGCACGATGCGCAACTTCGCCACCGGAGTCTGCGTCGCCACCACCTACACGGACCGCGGGGGCCTTCGCCGCCACGACGCCGTGACCCTCAACTCACTGACCTCCGTCTCGCTCGACCCGCCCCTGGTCTCCATGTCGCTGCACCGCGACTCCCAGTTCCTGGGCGATCTGCTGGAGACCAAGAAGTGGGCCGTCTCCATCCTGGACAGCGACGCCGAGCAGCTGGCCCGCCGCCTGGCCAAGGGCCGCGACGCCCGCGCCGCGGCCGTCGCCGAACTGGAGGCCAACCCCGGCCCCGCCACCGGCGCCCTGATGCTGGACGCGCAGAGCAGCCTGGAGTGCGTGCTCTGGGACAGCTTCGACCTCGGCGACCACACGATGCTGATCGGCGAGGTGGTCTCCACCGGCGTCCGCGACCAGCAGCCTCCCCTGCTCTTCCTGCACGGCAACTTCCACCAGCTCGCGACCGCCACCGCCAAGGAGTCCTGACATGACGCACACCCGGGCGATCCCCAACACCGCCGCCGAGATCCTCGCCGCCTCCCGGGCCCTGGCCCCGACGCTGCGCGAGCGGGCCGTCGAGATCGAGCAGAACCGCCGCCTCCCCGCCGACGTGGTCGAACTGATCCGCTCCACCGGCGCGTTCCGGATGGGCTTCAGCAAGGCATGGGGCGGCCCGGAACTGACCTCCGTCGAGCAGACCGAGGTGGTCGAGGCCCTGGCCTACGGCGACTCCGGGGCCGGCTGGGCCGTGATGATCGGGATGGACTCCGGCCTCTACGCCTCCTTCCTCGACGAGACGGTCGCCAAGGAGATGTTCCCCCGGCTGGACATGACCACCGCCGGCCTGCTCTTCCCCACCGGCCGGGCCGAGCGCGTCGACGGCGGGTACCGGCTGACCGGCAGGTGGCAGTTCGGCAGCGGCATCACCCACGCCGACTGGGTGATCTCCGGCGCCTTCATCTACGAGGACGGCGAACCGTACCTGGTCGACGGGGCGCACGACTCCATCCTGCTGATGGTGCCGCGGGCCGACGTCGAGATCATCGACACCTGGCACACCACCGGCCTCGCGGGCAGCGGCAGTTGCGACTACGCCATCCACGACGTCTTCGTCCCCGAGGGCCGCACCCTCACCTTCGGCACCGTACGCAACGGCGAAGGTCCGCTGGCCCAGCCCGAGGTGCACATGCGCAACATGCCCGGCGTCCCGCTCGGCGTCGCCCGTGCCGCGCTGGACTGGGTCCGCGAGCAGGTGGTGGCCAAGTCCCCGCCCGGCGGCGGTGGCTGGGCCGACAACTGGCGCATCCAGGTCGGACTGGCCGAGTGCGAGGCCGACTTCAACGCCACCCGCGCCGCCGTCTACGGCGCGATGGAACGCCAGTGGGAGGTGCTGGCGGCCGGTGGCACCCTCGACGACCTCACCCCCGACGAGCGCGCCGCGCTGCCCCTGTCCCGGGTGCACGCCTTCCGCTCCGCCCGCTCCATCGTGATGCGCCTGTACGACCTGATGCAGACCGCCTCCATCTACAAGCCCAGCCCGCTCGACCGCTGGCTGCGCGACACCATGACGATGTGCCAGCACGTGGTGGCCCAGGACAAGATCCTGCAGTCCGCCGGCGCGCACCTCCTGGGCGCCAAGCCCGCCTTCCCCCTCAGCCTCGGCATCACCGGCTGACCGCGCACCAGCCCCCGCACACCACATCCCCACTTCGAAGGGACACCCCTGCCATGACCGAACTCCTCGCGCCCGCACTGGAACTGACCGAGCGTCAGGCCCGCACCCGGGACTATGTGATGTGCCGCCCCGAGCACTTCGAGGTCACCTACAGCATCAACCCGTGGATGAACCCCGAGAAGCCCACCGACAAGGCTCTGGCTCTCGCCCAGTGGGAGGACCTGCGCGCCCTGTACGTCGAACTCGGCCACCGGGTCCGCACGATCGACGCCGCCCCCGGGCTGCCCGACATGGTGTTCGCCGCCAACGGCGCCCTCGTGGTCGACGGCAAGGCGCTGATCTCCAGGTTCCGCCACCCCGAGCGCCAGGCGGAGGCCGGGTTCTGGGCCGACTGGTTCCGGGGCCGGGGCTATACGGAAGTGGTCCAGGCCGCCTTCACCAGCGAGGGCGAGGGCGACTACGTGACGACGGCACGGGCCGTCCTGGCCGGCAACGGCTTCCGCTCCGACCCCCGCTCCCAGGACGAGGCCCGGCAGCTGTTCGGCCGCCCGGTGATCAGCCTGAAACTGATCGACCCGCGCTTCTACCACCTGGACACCGCGCTGGCCGCCCTCGGCGACGACGAGATCGTGTACTACCCCGGTGCCTTCGACGCCGAGAGCGTGCGGGTGCTGGAGAGCCTGTTCCCGAAGGCCGTCCTCGCCGACGAGGAGGACGCCCTGCTCTTCGGACTCAACCTCGTCTCCGACGGCCTCAACGCCATCCTCCCCGAGCCCGCCACCGGACTGGCGGCCAAGCTCCGCGCCCACGGCTTCCGCACCCACCACGTGGACCTGTCCGAGCTGCTCAAGGCGGGCGGCAGCGTCAAGTGCTGCACGCTCGAACTGCGCCACTGACCCCCGACCCGCGCCACCGACCCCGGCCCCCGCCACGGCCCTGGAGAAGCATCATGACCGAGCAGCAGCCCTGGATCATCGTCGGATTCGTCAACATCCTCCCGTACATCAAGGAGTTCGCCCCCAACTCCGTGATCGTCATCGACGAACCGGACGTGATCCGCAAGCAGGACGTCAAGCAGGCCCTCGAAGGCGCCGAGATACTCCGCGAGCTGATCGAGTGGGAGTACCAGCTCCCCGCCGCCGCGGACGAGTTCTACAACACCTACCCCGACCTCGCCCCGGCCGTCGTGGCCCCGCTGGTCGAGTACGCCACGCCGTTCGCGGCCCGGCTGGCCGAGCGGTACGGCCTGCCCGGCGCGGGCGCCGGAGCGGCCGCCATCATGCGGGACAAGTCGCTGCTGCGCCGGGTCACCCGGGCCGCGGGCGTCCCCAACCCCGCCTCCCGGGAGGTCACCTCCCCGGACGAGATACGGGAGTTCGCCGCCACCCACCCCGGCTCGCTGGTCCTCAAGCCCGCCAACCGGCAGGCGTCCGTCGGCACCAAGGTGCTGCACTCGCTGGACGACCTGGACGCGGCCTGGGAGGAGTGCACCAGCCAGGACGAGGGCGACCGGGTGCCGGACCGGGAGCGCGAACTGCGGATGATCATCGAGCAGTACGTGCGCGGCGCGGAGTACAGCGTCGAACTGCTGGTCCGCGAGGGCGAGACGCTGTTCTCCAACGTCACCGGCAAGCTGCTGTTCCCCGGCCCGCGCCCCGTCGAGCTGGGCCACACGGTGCCGGCCGCCGGCCTCCCCGACGATCTGAACGACCTGATGGTGTCCCAGACCGAGGAGGTGCTGCGCGCGGTCGGTTTCGGCAGCGGCATGGTGCACTGCGAGTGGATCGTCAGCGACGGCCGCCCGTACCTGGTGGAGTGCGCCGGCCGGTTCCCCGGCGACGGCATCCCGATGCTGATCGAGGAGGCGTACCGGATCGACCTGGCGGGTGCCTTCTACACCGTCATGCGGGGTTTGCGTCCCGAGCCGCTGCCGCGCGAGGCGGCGGGCGGCGCCGCGGTCCGCTTCATGGAGGCGGCACCCGGCGAGGTGGTGTCGGTCGACGGCGCCGAGGAGGCGGGCCGGCGTCCGGACGTCCTCTCGCTCTCCCTGCACCTGAAGCCCGGGGACACCGTGCGGGAACTGCAGAGCTCCTGGGACCGCGTGGGCTCGGTGATGACCAGGGGAACCACGTCGGCGGACGCCCTGCGCACGGCGCAGGAGACGGTCGACGCGATCCGGATCACCACCGTCTGAACCCACCCGCACCACGCATGCCGATGCGACCGGGGGCCCGACCAGGCCCCCGCTTCGCGCGTTTCCCCTCCCAGAAGCAGCTCAGACGGTGGCCGGCAGGACGTGGTCGCCCACCTTGTCCGTGCTCAGGCACAGCGAGCAGACGACGGCGTCATGGGTCCGGCAGGCGGTCAGGTCGGGGCGCTCGTACGGCTGACGGCACACATGGCAGTCGAGGGTCACCCCGCTCGGGTTGCCGTCGGCGTCGAACATCGGCTCGGCGATGCCGTCGTCGGTGCGGCGCAGGTAGTACCTGCCGCGGGTGGCGATCGCCATCAGCGGGGTGAGCACGAAGGCGATCAGGGCGGCGGCGACGGGGGAGTACGGCTGAAGGGTGTCGCCGAAGGCGTGGAAGTACAGGGCGATGGACAGCCCGGACGCGACGACGAACGCGACGACACCGACCGGGTTGACGGCGTAGAGCATGCCGCGGCGGAACTCGGGGGCGTGCGGGGAGAGTTTCAGCAGGTACTTGTTGACGCCGATGTCGGTGGCGACCGTGACGACCCAGGCGATGGCGCAGTTGGAGTAGAAGCCCAGGATGCTGTTGAGGAAGCTGAACATGTCGGCCTCCATCAGGGCGAGCGCGAAGCCGAGGTTGACCAGGACGAAGGCCATGCGGCCCGGATAGCGCCTGGTGACGCGGGTGAAGGAGTTCGTCCAGGCCAGCGAACCGGAGTACGCGTTCGTCACGTTGATCTTGATCTGGCTGATCACGACGAGGGCGACGGCCAGCGGCAGGACCGTCCAGGACGGCAGCATCGCGTCGAACGCGCCCTTGAACTGCTGGATCGGTTCGGTGGCCACGGCCGGCCCGACCTCGGCGAGGACGTACACGGCGAGAAAGACGCCGATGGCCTGCTTCAGTGCCCCGAGCACCACCCAGCCGGGCCCGGCCATGACCACGGCCGTCCACCAACCGCGCTTGTTCGCCTCGGTCTTGGGCGGCATGAAGCGCAGATAGTCGATCTGCTCGCCGATCTGCGCGATGAGGGAGAGACAGACGCCCGCGCCGAGGAGTACGGAGGCGGTGCTGACGGCGCCGTCGCCGTCGGTCCCGGCGTAGGCGAGGAACCGGTCGACGGTGCCCGGGTCGTTCGAGACCAGGTACACCAGCGGGGCGACCATCAGCAGCAGCCAGATCGGGGTGGTCCACACCTGCAGCCTGCTCAGCGCCTTCATGCCGTAGACGACGAGCGGGATCACCATCAGCGTGGACACCAGGTAGCCCAGCCACAGCGGCATGCCGAGACCCAGCTTCAGGCCCTGGGCCATGATCGAGCCTTCGAGGGCGAAGAAGATGAACGTGAAGCTGGCGAAGATGACACTCGTGAGGACCGAGCCGTAGTAGCCGAAGCCGGAACCGCGGGTGATCAGGTCCAGGTCGATGTTGTAGCGGGCGCCGTAGTACGCCAGCGGGAACCCGGTCACGAAGATGACGACCGCGGCGACGGCGATCGCCACGAGCGCGTTGCCGGTGCCGTGCGCGAAGGCGATGCCGGCCCCGATCGAGAAGTCGGCCATGTACGCGATGCCGCCGAGCGCCGTGGTCGCCACGACCATCGGGGTCCAGCGGCGGTAACTGCGGGGCGCGAAGCGGAGGGTGTAGTCCTCCAGGGTCTCCTTGACCGCCTGATCGCTGTCCGGCGCCGCCTTCGGCGCCGGTCCGGGTTCGGTGGCCTCTGCAACTCGCGGCTCGGTGCTCATGCCACGCCTCCTTGTCGCGGGTGGGGGACTGCGGTGGGGGGCCTCACCCGGAGGAACCGTAGGAAGCGGTCGTTAACCTCGAATACTTCCTGGATGAAGGAACTGTTTCGGAAGCCTCTCCAGGCGGGGCCGACGTGCGCCTCGGCCCTCGGCAGGGCGCCGATGTACAGTGAACGACGCCCCTGACCTGCAGGAAGCAGGCGGGGAGCCGTCTTCTAGGAGTCCAAAGTGCTGCGAACTTTGATGAAATCCAAGATCCACCGAGCCACCGTCACCCAGGCCGACCTGCACTACGTCGGGTCCGTGACCATCGACGCCGACCTGCTCGACGCCGCCGACCTGCTGCCCGGCGAACTGGTCCACATCGTCGACGTCACCAACGGGGCCCGTCTGGAGACGTACGTCATCGAGGGCGAGCGCGGGTCGGGGGTGGTCGGGATCAACGGGGCCGCGGCCCATCTCGTCCATCCCGGGGACCTGGTGATCATCATCAGTTACGCTCAGGTCTCCGACGCCGAGGCCCGCGCCCTGGAGCCCAGGGTCGTGCACGTCGACCGCGGCAACCGGATCGTGGCCCTGGGCTCGGACGCCGCCGAGCCGGTGCCGGGTTCGGACCAGCGGCGCAATCCGCAGGCCGTCACCGTCTGAGCCGTGCGACGGCCGCCCGGCGTCCCTGATCATCCGTACGCGAGGAGTGCCATGAGCGACGCAGAGATCCGTGACGACCGGGCGGCCGGCCGCCTCGAAGCCTTCGCCGGTGACGAACTGGCCGGTCACATCCAGTACTTCGTCCTCGAAGCCCCGCGCCGCGCGCTCGTCCCGGTGCACACGATCGTCGAGCCCGCGCACGAGGGGAAGGGCGTCGCGGGCTCGCTGGCCCGGGAGCTGTACGGCATCGCGGCCCGCGAGGGCGTCGTCGTCGCACCGCTGTGCCCGTATGTCGTCAAGTGGGCCGAACGCCACCCCGAGGAGGCCCCCGCCGCCGATCCGGAGCTGCTGCGGGCCGCGAAGGACTGGCTGATCGCCCACCCCGAGGGCTTCTGAGGGCGGGCGGCGGGAGCGGTCACGACGGCTCGGCCGGCCGGGTGACTGCCCGTGCGGGCGCCGGGTACCCGTGGCAGTGGTCCTAGGACCGACGTACCCCATGGCTGGAGGACGCGATGACGTACCCCGACCGGGACCCCGTGCACCCGGACCCCGTCCCGGGCCCCGACCGCCCGGAACCCCTTCCGCAGCCCCCGTTCCCCGACCCCGTCCCCACCCCGGACCCCCGTCCCGTCCCCACCCCGGACCCGATTCCGCAGCCCCCGGGCCCGGAGCCGGTGCCGGGGGAGCCCGGGCCGGGACCGCTGTCCTGAGAGCGGACGAGCACGCGACGCGGCCCGGCGTGGAGGAGCTCCACACCGGGCCGCATCGGCATGATCAGGGGCGCGGCCGGCCGCGCCCCTGTGGGCGTTCTAGGCCTCGACCTCGGACCGGCCCTGCCCCCACAGCGTGTGGAACGACCCCTCCCGGTCCACCCGCCGGTAGGTGTGCGCGCCGAAGAAGTCCCGCTGGCCCTGGGTGAGCGCGGCGGGCAGCCGCTCGGCACGCAGCGCGTCGTAGTACGCCAGCGCCGCCGCGAACCCGGGCGTCGGCACACCCTGACGCGTGGCCGCCACCAGCACCTCGCGCCAGTCGTCCTGCGCCGCCGCGATCTCCTGGGCGAACGCGTCGTCGGAGAGCAGGCTCGGCAGGTCGGGGCGGGCGTCGTACGCGGCCCGGATACGGTCGAGGAAGGCCGCGCGGATGATGCAGCCGCCCCGCCAGATCGACGCCACCTTGCCGAGGTCGATGTTCCAGTCGTACTCGTCGCGCGCCGCGTCGATCTCGTGGAAGCCCTGGGTGTACGACACGATCTTGGAGGCGTACAGTGCCTGCTCGACGCGGTCGGCGAACGCGCCCGCCTCGGCCGCGCTGAGCGGCGTGGCCTTGGGGCCGGCCAGCGAGCGGGAGGCGTCGCGCAGCGCGGCGTGCCCCGACAGGGAGCGGGCGAAGACCGCCTCGGCGATGCCGGAGACCGGGACGCCGAGGTCCAGCGCGATCTGGACGGTCCAGCGGCCGGTGCCCTTCTGCTCCGCCTGGTCGACGACCACGTCCACGAACGGCTTGCCGGTGTCCGCGTCCACGTGCGCCAGCACCTCGGCCGTGATCTCGATCAGGTACGAGTCGAGACGGCCGGTGTTCCAGGTGCGGAAGATCTCCGCGATCTGCGCGGGGCTGTATCCGGCCACATCGCGCAGCAGCTGGTACGCCTCGCCGATGAGCTGCATGTCGGCGTACTCGATGCCGTTGTGGACCATCTTCACGAAGTGCCCGGCGCCGTCGGGCCCGACGTGCGTGACGCACGGCGCGCCGTCGGCGGCCTTCGCGGAGATCTTCTCCAGCATCGGGCCGAGGGAGTCGTAGGACTCCACCGGGCCGCCCGGCATGATGCTCGGGCCGTTGAGCGCGCCCTCCTCGCCGCCGGAGATGCCCGCGCCGACGAAGTGGATGCCCTGCTCGCGCAGCGCGGCCTCACGGCGGCGGGTGTCGGCGAAGTGCGCGTTGCCACCGTCGATGATCATGTCGCCGGGCTCCAGGAGCGGCGCGAACTCCTCGATCACCGCGTCCGTCGGCCCGCCCGCCTTCACCATGACGACCAGACGCCGCGGGCGCTCCAGCGCCTGGACGAAGTCCTTGGCGGTCTCGGCCGCGATGAAGTCGCCCTCGTGCCCGTGCTCCTCGATCAGCGCGTGGGTCTTCGCCGCGGAGCGGTTGTGGACGGCGACCGTGTAGCCGTTGCGGGCGAAGTTACGGGCGAGGTTGCTCCCCATGACCGCGAGGCCGGTGACGCCGATCTGGGCTGAAGTGCTCATACGGTTGGCTCCTATGGATCCTGATATCGGTGGTGCCGTTCCTGCCCGCCAGTATTGTCCTTCCGGCCATCCTGACGTGCACCGGCCCCGTCCGCGCTGCGTGGTCTGCCGGGATTGAGTACGCAGGAAGGGCCCTGCCTGCCTCAATGGGGAGCGCAACCGGGTCGTTTGTGCGCCGCTCCTGCTCACTCGCGCGCCGGACGCGAGCACTTACGCGCCGGAGCAGGTCGCATACCCGCCACGCGCGGGACCAGAGCGGCTGAATTTTCGTCTTGTCGTGGCCGGTTCAGGGCCCTTACTTTTGCGGCTCATGGCATATGCGAGGGGGGCTTCTCCATGGCCGCAAGCGGCCGGCACCGCCGGTACCAGCCGAACAGGATCAACCGCGCCTCACTCACCGTCACGGCGGGCGGCGCCGGGATGGCGCTCCCGCTGATCGGCACCGGGGCCGCGGAGGCGGCCGATGTCGAGACCTGGGACAAGGTAGCGGCCTGCGAGTCCACCAACGACTGGAACATCAACAGCGGGAACGGGTACTACGGCGGACTCCAGTTCAGCCAGTCCACCTGGGAGGCCTTCGGGGGCACGGCCTACGCCGCCCGCGCGGACCTCGCCACCAAGGAACAGCAGATCGCGATCGCCGAGAAGGTCCTCGACGGGCAGGGCCCCGACGCCTGGCCGGTGTGCTCGGGCCGCGCGGGCCTCACGATCGGCGACGTGAAACCCCAGACCACGCCCCAGTCGCAGGCGGGCAAGGTCGAGATGTACACGGTCGTGCGCGGTGACACCCTCTCCGGGATCGCCGACGCCGAGGACGTGCGCGGCGGCTGGCGCAGGCTCTACGAGAACAACCGCAGGACCATCGGCTCCGACCCCGACGTGATCATCCCCGGCCAGCGGCTGAGTCTGCACTCCGCGGGCCGGAAGGAGGAGTCGAAGAAGGAACGCAAGCCGGAGAAGAGGCAGGAGAACAGGCAGGAGAAGAAGCCGGTCCACAAGGAGCACAAGGGCGGCAAGCAGCAGACGTCCGAGAAGCGGCAGCAGTCCGCCTCCCTCGTCGCGCCGGTCAGCGCCTCCCTCGGCACGCCCTACCGCGCCTCGGGTTCCTCCTGGTCGAAGGGGTACCACACGGGTGTCGACTTCCCGGTGTCGACGGGCAGCTCCGTCAAGTCCGTGGCCGCGGGGCAGGTCGTCTCCGCGGGCTGGGGCGGGTCCTTCGGCTACGAGGTGGTGATCCGGCACGCCGACGGCCGCTACACGCAGTACGCCCATCTGTCGGCGATCTCCGTCAAGGCCGGAC
Source organism: Streptomyces sp. VNUA24 (assembly GCF_029167005.1). Taxonomy (NCBI): domain Bacteria; kingdom Bacillati; phylum Actinomycetota; class Actinomycetes; order Kitasatosporales; family Streptomycetaceae; genus Streptomyces; species Streptomyces sp. VNUA24. Next base: position 2,484,879 of record NZ_CP119143.1, on the reverse strand, counting down.
AGGGAGTGAGCGCGGGCCAGCGCATCGGGCGCTCCGGCTCCACCGGCAACAGCTCGGGCCCGCATCTGCACTTCGAGGTGCGGACGGGGCCCGGCTTCGGCAGCGACATCGATCCGATCGCCTATCTCCGGGCCGGCGGAGTCCGGATCTGACGCGCCGCACGGCGTGACGACGTGGGGCGGGAGGCCCGGTCCGGGCCTCCCGCTCAGGATTTCACGCGGTCGCGATGCCGGTCGAGGAGTGCCCGGGGCACGTACAGCTCGCCGTGGAACGGCTGGAGCAGCAGACCGGCCGGGACGTCCTCCTCGACGGGCGCGCCCTTCCCGAGGAACGGGGCCGGGACGACCACCCGCTCGTCCAGGCCGATCGCACAGCCCGCGTCCGGAACCTCCGCGGTCCGCTCCCCAAGGCCGGCGAGCAGCTCCTCCAGGGCCGGGGAGTCCTGGCCGGCCCCCGGGCCCGCGGCCGGGACCGCGACCTCCTCGGTCGTGACCGCGACCTCCTCGTCCCTGCGCTCCGCCCCGGTCTCGGCGGCCAGGCGCTCGGTGGTCAGCAGGATCAGACCGCCCGCCGCCACCACACCGCAGCCCAGCGCGAGCAGGGTGCCGGTCGTGCCGTAGCGGAACGTCTCGCCGAACATCGTGATGCCGACCGCGGCCGCGACCACCGGGTTCACCACGGTGAGCGTGGCCAGCGGGGCCGCGAGACCTCCGCCCCGGTAGGCGGCCTGGGAGAGCAGCAGACCGGCCGTCGCGAAGGCGCCTATGACCGCGAGGGTCGGCAGGTCCGCGAGCGCGACGCCGTCCGTCCAGTCGACGGCGACCGTCTTGGTGAAGACCGAGGACATGCCGAACGCGACACCGGAGGCGACCGCCAGCAGGATGCTGCGCACCGCCGGGTGCCGGTGCGCGGCACGGCCCGCCACCGTCAGCGCCGCCACCGCGCCACCGCTGGCCACGGCCACCAGCACCCGCTGGACCGTGTCGAGCGACCGCGCGTCCGCCGAGCCCACCAGGGAGAGCAGGCCCGCGAGACCCACCGTCGCCATGATCGCGCCCCGCCAGGCCGTGGCCCCCGCCCTGCGGCCCACGAACAGCGCCGCCATGGGCAGGGCGAAGACGATGGTCAGCGCGCCCAGCGGCTGCACCAGGCTCAGCGGGCCGTAGGCCAGCGCCACCACGTGCAGCAGCCCGCCGAGGCCGTTCAGTGCGACGGCGGCCCACCAGACCGGCCGGCGCAGCGGTGCGTAGGACCGGCCGGGGGAGGAGACCGCGACCCGCTCCTGGACGATCGCCCCTCCCGCGTACGCCACGGCGGAGACGAACGACAGCAGCACGGACAACGCGAGGGCATTCATGAGGTGCTCCTCGACGCGGCGCGGGGGCTCCGGGCCCGGCGCGGTGAACGCTCGGCTTTCATGGTGACCACGATGCCTCGCGAATCCGTCCGCGTCGTCGTACCTGAGCACTCAATGCGTCCTACTGCCGATGGAGTACGACCGGCCCGGTGTCATCCCCAGGAGGGGCGACACGGAGTGCAAGCCCGCAGGTGGACGGGGAGGCGGGGGCTGGTACTACTCGTCCTCGTGGATCACGACCGCTCGCTCACCGCGCTCTCGGCCCTCGGCGGCTTCTTCGTACTACGCACGGGCGAACCGCCCCGCGCGTCCCTGCCGACGCTCGCCCGGGCCTACGAGGCACGGGATGCCGATGTGAAAAGGGAGGTTTACGAGAATCCGGTAATTTTCCGTGTCCGAAAAGTCGCGCGAAGTGTGCGGGCCCCCGAACCGCGCGTGGCCGCCTCGATCGCCCACCTCGGCTTCGCCGCCCGGCTGTGGTCGGTGGCCCTCGGCGCGGCCGCCGTGTACGGCCGTGTCCCCGATCTGGACCCGCGCCTGCTGCGCTGGGACGCGGACGCGAGCGCCCCGGACGAGCTGTGGCTGACCGAGGTGCGCGGCCTGCCCGCCGAGCGGATCGGCGCGGTCGTACGGGACGGCCACCTGCTGCCGCTGGCGGCCGCCCTGCGGGCTCAACTCCCCATCTCCGAGAGGCTGTTGTGGGGAAACGCGGCCTCCGCGCTCATGGGGGCCGTGCGCCGGATCGACGGCTGGGCGGCCGCCAACGGGCGTACGGAGGCGGCGGATCGGGCCCGCGCGCTCGCCGCCGGACTGTTCGCGCACCCCACCCTGGCGGGCACCCTCGACCCGGTGACGTCCCGCCGCCGCAGCTGCTGTCTCTACTACCGGCTGCCCGGTGGCGGCCTGTGCGGCGACTGCTGCTTCGACCGGCCGCCCGGCCCGCGCTCCCCGGGCGGCCCCCGTCCCGCCTGACCGCGCGAGCACGGCCGCGCGGAAATCGTGGTCTTCCCCAACCGACCCATCTGGGTGACCATGTGGGAACCAGCCGCTGAGACAGGGGGTTCCGGGTGCGAGTCGGCCTGCTGACCCGGGAGTATCCGCCCGACGTCTACGGTGGCGCGGGTGTCCATGTCGAGTTCCTCGCCCACGAGTTGAGGTCCCTCGTCGACCTGGACGTGCACTGCTGGGGCGAGGGCGCGGGCGGCGGTGTCGTACGCCACCGGCCCTGGTCCGCGCTCGACGGGGCCAACGACGCGCTGCGCACCTTCTCCGTGGACCTCTCCATCGCCGCCGGACTCGAAGACCGTGAGCTGGTCCACTCGCACACCTGGTACGCGAACCTCGCCGGCCACTTCGGCAAGCTGCTGCACGGCATCCCGCACGTGATGACCGCCCACTCGCTGGAGCCGCTGCGCCCCTGGAAGGCCGAGCAGCTGGGCGGCGGCTACGCCCTGTCCAGCTGGGCCGAGCGCACCGCCGTGGAGTCCGCCGACGCCGTGATAGCCGTCTCCGGCGCCATGCGCGACGACATCCTCGGCTGCTACCCCGCCCTGGACCCGGCGAGGCTGCACGTGGTGCACAACGGCATCGACACCTCCCTCTACACCCCGGACCACGGCACGGACGTCCTGGAACGGATCGGTGTCGACCCCGGCCGTCCGTACGTCCTGTTCGTCGGCCGGATCACCCGCCAGAAGGGCGTGCCCCACCTGCTGCGCGCCGTGCGGGACATCGATCCGGCCGCGCAGGTCGTGCTCTGCGCGGGCGCCCCCGACACCCCCGAGATAGACCAGGAGTTCCGCGAGCTGTTCGCGGAGCTCGGCCGGGTCCGCGAGGGGCTGTTCTGGATCCCGCAGATGCTGCCGCGCCCCGATGTGATCCAGCTCCTGACGCATGCCGCCGTCTTCGTCTGCCCGTCGGTCTACGAGCCGCTCGGCATCGTCAACCTGGAGGCCATGGCCTGCGGCACCGCCGTGGTGGCCTCCCGGGTCGGCGGTATCCCGGAGGTCGTGGAGGACGGGGTCACGGGCCTGCTCGTGGAGACCGAGGAGGGTTTCGAGGGCCGGCTGGCCCGCGCACTGGACTCGCTGCTCGCCGATCCCGCGACGGCCGCCCGGATGGGCGAGGCCGGGCGGGAACGCGCGGTTCGGGAGTTCGGCTGGCAGGCGGTGGCGCGGCGGACTGCCCGGCTTTACGAGGAAGTCCTCAAACTGGGGTAGTCAGGGAACAGGGTTCGGCACAAACGGTGGGTGTAGAGGGGCGGCGGGATGCGGCGCGGTGGACCTTCGGTGCTGGGGATCGTACTGGCGGGCGGAGAGGGCAAGAGGCTGATGCCCCTGACCGCCGACCGGGCGAAACCGGCGGTGACTTTCGGCGGGACGTACCGCCTGGTGGATTTCGTCCTGTCCAATCTCGTCAACGCGGACATCCTGCGCATCTGCGTGCTCACGCAGTACAAGTCGCACTCGCTGGACCGACACATCACCACGACGTGGCGGATGTCGAGCCTGCTCGGCAACTACGTCACCCCGGTCCCGGCGCAGCAGCGGCTGGGCCCGCGCTGGTACCTCGGCAGCGCGGACGCGCTGCTGCAGTCCCTGAACCTGGTCCACGACGAGCAGCCCGAGTACGTGGCCGTGTTCGGCGCCGACCACGTCTACCGCATGGACCCGCGCCAGATGCTGGCGCAGCACATCGAGGGCGGCGCCGGGGTGACGGTGGCCGGTATCCGGGTGCCGCGCACGGAGTCGTCGTCCTTCGGTGTGATCACGCCCGGCTCCGACGGCCGATCGGTGGAACGCTTCCTGGAGAAGCCGACGGACCCGCCCGGCCTGGCCGACGACCCCGAGTGCGTGTTCGCCTCGATGGGCAACTACATCTTCACCACCAAGGCCCTGGTGGAGGCGCTCCAGCGGGACGCCGAGGACGAGGACTCCGTCCACGACATGGGCGGGTCGATCCTGCCCCAGCTCACCGACCGCGGCGAGGCGCAGCTCTACGACTTCAGCGCCAACCACGTGCCCGGCGAGACCACCCGCGACCAGGGCTACTGGCGGGACGTCGGCACGCTCGACGCCTACTACGACGCCCATATGGACCTGATCGCCGAGCGTCCCGCCTTCAATCTCTTCAACCGCAGCTGGCCCATCTACACCAGCTCCGGCCAGCTCTCCCCGGCCCGCTTCAACGCGGGCGGCATGGCCAGTGAGTCGATCATCAGCGCGGGCTGCCTGATCCGCGGCCAGGTCACCAGATCCGTCCTCTCCCCGGGGGTCGTGGTGGACCCGGGCGCGGTCGTCCAGGGCTCGGTCCTGCACGACAACGTGCACATCGGGCGGGGCGCGGTGGTCCGGGGCGCCGTGCTCGACAAGAATGTCCAGGTGCCGCCGGGGGCGACCATCGGCGTCAATCCCGAACGGGACGCCGAGCTGTACACGGTCTCCCAGGGCGGAGTGATCGCTCTGGGGAAGGGGCAGCAGGTTCCCTAGCCGCCGGGCGGTCCGGCGGGCGGTCCACCGTACGACCGGACCGCCGGATGGTCCGTCAGGGTGACCTCGGTGCACACAGATGTCCCATGCGTCCCACCTTCACCAGGAGGTGAGACGTAATCTGTTGTTAACTGTGCGTAGCTTGATCGTACTTGACCGTAATCGGCCAACAGCGATTGACTGCTGACTCACCCGTCGTCGACGCGAGGCAAGCCATTGACTTCCGACCTGCTCGCCCCCCTCGACCTGGCGTTCTGGAACATCGAGTCCGCCGAACACCCCATGCACCTGGCCGCCCTCGGCGTCTTCACGGCCGACTCGCCCACCGCGGGCGCCCACGCCGCCGAACTGCTCGCCACGCGGGCCGCCGCCGTGCCGGGACTGCGGATGCGGATCCGGGACGTCTGGGTCCCGGACGTCCGGCTGCCGCTGGCGTTCGGCGGCGCGACCCGGGAACCGGTCGCCGACTTCGAGCCCTTCGACCACGTACGGCTGCACGCGCCCACCCCCGACTTCCACGAGGTGGCCGGGCGGCTGATGGAGCGTCCGCTGGAGCGCGGCCGGCCGCCCTGGGAGGCCCGTGTGCTGCCCGCGGCGGACGGTGCCTCCTTCGCCGTGCTGTTCAAGTTCCACCACGCCCTGGCCGACGGACTGCGGGCACTGACGCTCGCCGCCGCCGTCATGGACCCCGTCGAGATGCCCGCGCCCCGGCCGCGCCCCGCCGAGCCGCCGCGCCGCCTCCTCGACGAGGTGCGCAAACTGCCCGACCTGGTCCGGGGCACCTTCTCCGACCTCGGACGCGCCCTCGACATCGGCGCCTCCGTGGCCCGCACCACGCTCGACGCGACCCTCGCCGCCCGCTCCTCCGCCGCGCTGACCTCCGGGGCCAGCGGCACCCGCCGCACCGCCGGGGTGCTGGTGGACCTCGACGACGTGCACCGCATCCGCAAGACCGTCGGCGGCACCGTCAACGACGTCCTCATCGCCGTGGTCGCGGGGGCGCTGCGCCGGTGGCTGGACGAGCGCGGGGACGGCAGCGAGGGGGTCGCCCCCCGGGCCCTGATCCCCGTCTCCCGGCGGCGCCCCCGCACCGCGCATCCGCAGGGCAACCGGCTCTCCGGCTATCTGATGAAACTGCCCGTGGACGACCCGGACCCACTCGGCCGGCTGCGGACGGTGCGCGCGGCGATGGACCGCAACAAGGACGCCGGGCCCAACCGGGGCGCCGGCGCGGTCGCCCTCCTCGCGGACCACGTGCTGCCGCTCGGCCACCGGCTCGGCGGCCCGCTGGTCAGCCAGGCCGCCCGCCTCTGGTTCGACATCCTCGTCACCAGCGTGCCGCTGCCCAGCCTCGGGCTCCGCCTCGGCGGCTGCCCGCTGGCCGAGATCTACCCCCTGGCCCCGCTCGCCCACGGCCAGTCCCTGGCGGTGGCCGTCTCGACGTACCGGGGGAGCGTCCACTACGGCCTGGTCGCCGACGCGGAGGCCGTCCCGGACCTGGAGCGGCTGTCCCGGGCGGTCACCCGGGAGGTGCGTGAGCTGTTGGCGGCGTGTGAGGTGTGACCCAGGCCCCGCGCCCCTGTAAAGCATGGGGCGTAGCCCCTGCTTTACAGGGGCGTGGGGAACTGCGCGACCAGCCCCCACCGGCCCGCACCCGAAGTTTGGCCCCTACAGCCTCCCCTCCGTACAATTCCCCGTTCGACAGCGGACGCGTCCCGGCGGGCCGCACGTGATCAGGGAAACGGCAGCGCGATGACGGTGACAGAGGACGGCCCGGCGGCCATGGACGAGGTCGTGTACGGCCCGGGCATCGACCCGGACCGGCTCGCCGTGTGCCTCGGCGTGCTGGAGGAGCTGGACAAGCTGGAGGTCGACCACCCGGACGCCATCGCCGTGCGCCGGGCGACCGCCGGTGTCTACCGCACGGTCAAGCAGCGCCGCCGCCAGGAACGCCGCGCCGCCAAGACCGCCCACGACAAGGCGGTCACGGAGTCCACCGCCACCGGCTCCGCCCAGCGCATCGACGACGAGACCGAGGGCATCCTGCCGTCGTCCGTGACGGAGGAGGGGAAGATCGCGGGGATACTCCAGCGCCCCCGCTCCTGCTACACCTGCAAGACCCGGTACGTCGAGGTCGACTACTTCTACCACCAGCTCTGCGCCGACTGCGCCCGGCTGAACCGCGGCAAGCGGGACGCCCGCGCCGACCTCACCGGCAAGCGCGCCCTGCTCACCGGCGGCCGCGCCAAGATCGGCATGTACATCGCGCTGCGGCTGCTGCGCGACGGCGCGCACACGACGATCACCACGCGTTTCCCCAAGGACGCCCTCCGCCGCTTCAACGCCATGGACGACGCGGCGGACTGGATGCACCGTCTGGAGGTCGTCGGCATCGACCTGCGCGACCCGGCCCAGGCCGTGGCCCTCGCCGAGCGGGTGACCGAGGCGGGTCCCCTGGACATCCTGATCAACAACGCGACCCAGACCGTACGCCGGCTGCCCTCCGCCTACGCCGCCCTGGTCGAGGGCGAGAGCGCCCCGCTGCCCGCCGGCGAACTCCCGCCGCACCACGTCATCGGCGCCTTCAACTCCGGAGCGGTGGACGGCCTGACCGGGCTGACCGCACTCCCGGCGGGTGTCAGCGGACTCGACGCGCAAGCGGTCGCCGACCTCGCCCTGGTCGCCGGCAACGCCAGTGTGGCCCGCCACCTCGACGGCACCGCCATCGACGCGGGCGGCCTCGTCCCCGACGTGGTCGAGAGCAACACCTGGGTGCAGACCATCGAGCAGATCTCCCCGGTGGAGCTGCTGGAGACCCAGCTGTGCAACTACACGGCGCCCTTCATCCTGATCAGCAAGCTCCGCCCGGTCATGGCCGAGGCCGCGAAGAAGGCGGCCAGCGGACGGGCGTACGTCGTGAACGTCTCCGCGATGGAGGGTGTCTTCGGCCGCGGCTACAAGGGCGCGGGCCACCCGAACACCAACGCCGCCAAGGCCGCGATGAACATGGTGACGCGCACCAGCGCCCAGGAGATGTTCCAGACCGACGGCATCCTGATGACCTCGGTCGACACCGGCTGGATCACCGACGAACGCCCCCACTTCGACAAGCTGCGCCTCGCCGACGAGGGCTTCCACGCCCCGCTCGACCTCGTCGACGGCGCGGCCCGCGTCTACGACCCCGTCGTGCTCGGCGAGCGGGGCGAGGACGTGTACGGCGTCTTCCTGAAGGACTACGCGCCCGGCAAGTGGTGAGCCGGCGCCCCGACCCGGCGGGCCCGCTCGGCGCGGTCCGCCCGGTCGGCCACCAGTTCCAGCACGGTGCGCCAGTCCTCCGGATGCCCGGCGTCCAGCCCCGCCGACCGGCCGGCCTCACCCGCCTGGCGTAGCGTCAGTACGTCCTCGACGAGACCGGCGTCCACCCAGCCGCCCGCGTGCAGTCGTACCAGGTGATCGGGGCCGAGGGCGTGCAGGCGTACGAGACGGGCGACGCGGTCGCCGAGCAGCGGCCGGACCGCGTCGGCCGCCAGATCCGCGTGGCCCGGGTCCTCACCCGGTCGGAGCAGTTGCCCCAGGGTGTGCACCAGACCGGCCACCTGCAGTTCCTTGTCGGCGGGCCGGCCCCGGCGCAGCAGCGCCGCGGTCCGCAGCGCGTGTGCGTGCGGATCCGGGCGGGTGCCCGCAGGACGGTATGTTCCGTCCCGGCGCCGCTGCGGCGCCGGGACGCCGCCCCGGCGGCCGTGCAGCAGATCCATCAGCTCGTCGATGCCGCGCAGTTCCATCCGCCGGTCCTCCCGAGTCCGCCCGCGAGAAATGCCGTTGCGGCACAGGAGCAGATCATGGTCCGCTTGCCATTCGGCCAACGGGACCTGAACTGCGCGCCGAGGCCGGTGATCCGACGGGTCGTCGGACCGGTGCGCGGAGCGGGAACTGAGCCGAACGGGTGATGAGAAAACCTACCAAATGGGTCAAATTGCCCTAGAGTGGGGCCTGCTGGGCGCTGAACGACTCAAGACAGTTACCTCTTGTTTCCAGCCCCATAGAGCGGCCACCCGCTCATTTGGTTACTCTGTACCGGACGGACAGCCTTATCTGGGTCCCACCCACACCCACGGTCCGTCCCGGGACAAGCCGGTCACCACGGCCTGATCTCACACTCATACGATCCGGCGCCACCGCGTCCGAACTGACATCGACTCAGACCCGAGCGGACGTCAGGCGCACAGCGGCAGGCTGGGCCGACGTCCCGAGGGTGACCGACACATAAGGAGTGCGCGGTGACACCAGAGAAGACGAAGGGCGATCAACGCCCCAAGGAACGCACCGAGGGCGGCCGGTCGAAGAAGGACCTGGGCAGCCTGGACGTGTGGGCCAGGTCCGCCCCGATCCGGCTGGCGGGCTACGAGGACGACCTCGCCGAGCCCCACATCCTGCCCAGCGTGGACTGACCGGCAGCAGCATGTGATCGCCGATCCGCATGGGCGTGCCAGACTCGCGCCCATGCAGATCAGAGAAGCCACCGCCGACGACTGGCCCGGTATCTGGCCGTTCTGGCACCGCGTCGTCGCCGCCGGGGACACCTACACCTGGGACCCGGACACCTCCGAGGAAGCCGCCCGCGCCCTGTGGATGGCCCCCGCCAAGCGCGTCTACGTCGTCGAGGACGAGACCGGGGCACTGATCGCCTCCGCCTTCCTCACCCCCAACTACGGCGGTCCCGCCGCCCGCGTCGCCAACGCGGGCTTCATGGTCGACCCCGCCCACGGCGGCCGGGGCATCGGCCGCGCCCTCGCCTCGCACGTCCTCGCCGAGGCCAGGGCCCAGGGCTTCCGGGGCATGGTGTTCAACGCCGTCGTGGAGACCAACCCCGCCGTACGGCTGTGGACCTCGCTCGGCTTCACCGTCCTCGGCACCGTCCCGGACGCGTTCGAGCACCCGAAGGACGGCCCGGTGGGGCTGCACATCATGTACAAAGCGCTCTGACGCGGGGCGCTGCGACGCGGCGCCGCGGAGATCCGTCAGAAGGGCCCTAGTCGAGCGGCGCCGTCCGCCGCCACGGGTTCAGCTCCTCCAACCGGCCCGCCACCTCCAGGAGTTGCGGTTCCGAGCCCGGCCGGCCCACCAGCTGCACCGCGCAGGGCGCGCCCGAGGGCAGCGTGCCGAACGGCACGGACATCGCCGGCCAGCCCGTGAGGTTCCACGGCGGCGTCAGCGGCGAGCAGGCGGTGTTCACCAGCAGATTGCGCAGCCACCCCCGCTCGTGCCAGGGCGCGGCGGCGGGCCCGCGCCGGGCGAGCGCCGGGGTGAGGAGCACGTCGTGGGCGGCGAAGAACGGCTCCAGGCGCCGGCGCAGCCGCTCCCGGTGGTCGCCCGTGCGCACCCCCTTCACGAAGCGTCGCCCCACGGCGGCGTGCACCCGCGTGCGCCGGGTGAGCAGCTTCGGGTCCAGGCCCTCGGCGTCCACCGCCGTGCCCGCCGTCCAGTGCGCCAGCGAGGTCGTGCCCAGCCAGAGGGGGTACGGCGGATCTGCCGGCCGGACCGTCAGACCCGCCCCGGTCAGCAGCCCGGCCGCCCGGCGCGCGGCGTCGGCGTACGGGCGGGTGACGGTCACGCCGACCAGAGGGCTGCGCACGGACAGGGCGATGCGCGGTGCGGGGCCGGTGGGCGGGGCGGTGCCGGTGCCCGCCAGGACGCCGAACATCAGCCGGGTGTCCTCGACGGTCGTCGCCAGCGGCCCGTTCTCCGACATGCCGAACCAGTCGCCGTGCCCGATGTCCGCCGGGACGACACCGAAGCCCGGCTTGAGCCCGAGCAGGCCGCAGTGGGCCGCCGGTATCCGCAGCGACCCCATCCCGTCGTTGCCCAGGGCCAGCGGCACCAGCCCGGCGGCGACGGCGGCCGCGCTGCCGCCCGAGGAGCCGCCCGTCGTGCGCGAGGTGTCCCAGGGGTTGCGCGCGATGCCGTGCACGCCGTCCGTGGTGCCGAACACGCACAGCTCGGGCACGTTCGTCAGCCCCACGACCACCGCCCCCGCCGCCCGCAGCCGGGCCACGGTCACATGGTCGTCCCCGGCCGGCGTTCGCGGGGTCGCGGCGGACCCGTTCAGGGTGGACTCGCCCCGTACGGCGAGGTTGTCCTTGACCGCCACCGGCACACCCGCCAGCGGCAGTCCGGCGAGGTCGGCCCGGCCGGCCACCTCGTCCGCCTCGGCCAGGGCCGCCTGTGCCCGGACCGTGCGGAACGCCCCGACCCGCCCGTCCAGCGCCTCGATCCGCGCCAGGTGCTCCGCCACCACCTCCCGCGGCGTCACCCGCCCCTCCCGTACGGCGGCGGCGATCTCGGCGGCGGTCCGGCCGGTCCAGCTGGTCACGGGCGCTCCCTGGCGGTGTCGTGCGCGTCGGTGTCGTACGCGGTGCGCGAAGGCGTACCCGTGAGTAGTGATCGAGTACGGGAGCACTGTGCCCTGCGGCGCGGCCCCGCGTCGAGGGTCCGCCGGGAAGAAGTCCGTCCGTGATCCCGCTACGGCCTGCGCGCCGGCGTTCCGGTCAGCCGGGTCGGCGGCATGAACTCCCGTACGTAGGTGCGTTCCCAGCAGGCGCCGGTCTCCCGCAGTTCGCGCCAGGTCGTGTACCGGTAGCGGAAGAGCCGGGCGCGGACGAAGCGGGGCGGGGCGTCGGCGGGGAACGGGGAGCGGCCGAGCAGCCGCAGGGTGTCGCGGTCGTTCTCCAGGAGCCGTTCCATCAGGGCGCCGAACCAGGAGCCGGCGTACGCGGGGGAGAGCGCGGCGAACCACATCAGCCAGTCGAGGCGCAGATGGTACGGGGCGAACTGGCGCGGCCAGCGGCGTGGATCCCCCGGCTTGCCCCGGAACTCGTACTCCCGCCAGCCCGCGTCCTCGCGCGGCACCTCGTCCGCGGTCCCCTCGATCACCACCTCGTGGCGCACCCGGCTGACGCTCCCGAACGCCCCGTAGGTGTTGACCAGGTGCAGGGGGTCGAAGGAGCGGTTCATGACCTGGCGGCGGGAGAGCATGTTGCGGACGGGGCGGTGGCTGAGCCCGAGCACCAGCACGGCGACGGCGAGCACGACGACCGTGTACCAGAGGGGAGTGCCGGGGGTGCTCGGCGCCGCCCCGCCGGCCTCGACCGCGGACAGGGCCAGCACGATCGTGAGCCAGTTCAGCCAGGCGAAGTTTCCCGACAGGACGAGCCAGAGCTGGGTCAGGATCATCAGCGAGGCGGCGCCCGTGGCGACGGGCTGCGGGGCGAACAGCAGGAACGGCACCACCAGCTGGGTGACGTGGTTGGCGGCCACCTCGACGCGGTGCAGCGGCTTCGGGAGGTGGTGGAAGAACCAGCTGAGCGGACCGGGCATCGGCTGGGTCTCGTGATGGTGGTCGAGGCACGTCAGCTTCCGCCAGCACGCGTCGCCGCGCATCTTGATCAGCCCGGCGCCGAACTCCACCCGGAACAGCACCCAGCGCAACAGGAACAGCACGACGACCGGCGGCGCCACCTCGTCGTTGCCGAGGAAGACGGCCAGGAAGCCGGTCTCCAGGAGCAGCGACTCCCAGCCGAACCCGTACCAGGTCTGCCCGACGTTCACGATCGACAGGTACATCGCCCACGGCACCAGCCACAGCGCCATGCCCGCCCAGAGGGGCAGCAGCGCGTCCACCCCCGCGACGAGCGCGGCCGAGACCGCGCAGCCCGTCCAGGCCCACCCCGCGAAGAAACGGTCCGAGTAGTGGAGGTGGAACACGCTCGGCGCCCGCCGGAACGGCACCCGCGCGACGAAACGGGGCACCGGCAGCATGCCGCGCTCCCCGATCAGCGCGCGGAACTGCAGGGCCGCCCCCAGGAAGGCGACCAGATAGAGGGCGGCCAGCGACCGCTGGAGGAGCAGTCTGCTCAGCCAGAGGTCGGGCGCGGCGAACCAGTCCACGCCACCGACGATAGTGAGTGTGCCGACAAGGGTCACTCCACTCGAATATTCGGGCAAATGCTGTCAAAGTGGCCCCATGGTTGATCGGGGAGCGAGTGATTCGGACGTCCCGGACGACTGGCTCTCCCACCCGGACCCGGTCCTGGCGCTCAACCTCATGGGCACCTTCGACTGGGACCTCGACGCCGGTGCGTTCCACATGGACGCCACGGCCCACGAGATCTTCGACGTGCGCCCGGAGGAGTACGACGGCAACCCCGAGACCCTGTCGCTGCGGGTGCCCCCGATGGAGGGCCGCAGACTCGACACCCTCGTCTCGCAGGCGCTCAAGGACGGCAGCGAGAACTACGGCGCCTACTTCCGTCTCCGGCTGCGCGACGGCACCATGCGCTGGACCCACACCCAGGGCTACATCCGCCGCGACGAGACGGGCCGCCCGTACCGGGTCATCGGCATCGTCCGCGACGCCACCCGGGAACTGCGCGAGATCCGCTCCCGCACCGAGCGGACCGCGCACGACGAGGTCCGCCGCCGACAGGGCAACGTCGTCCAGATCATCACCGCCGCCCTGGCCCACGCCCGGACCGTCCAGGACGTGATCGACGTCCTGGAGGACACCGACGGCCTCACCCACCTCGGCGCGACCAGCCTCGTCATGGGCCTGCTGGAGGCCGGCCGCGTCCGGATGGTCGCCGCCGGCCCCGAGGACAGCTATGTGCCCGGCACCCGCGTGACCCGCCTCGACGTGAAGTACCCGATGAACGAGGTCGTACGGCAGCTCGCCCCGCACTTCATCGAGTCGCCGGAGGAGTTCGCCGAGTCCTACCCGCTGCTGTGGCCGCACATCACCGACCTCAAGATCACCTCGGCCGCCTATCTGCCGCTGATCGTGCAGGCCCGCCCCATCGGCGCGATGGGGCTGCTCTACAACGACCGGCGCGGCTTCAGCTCCGAGGAACGCGACGTCCTCATCGCGCTCGGCAGCAGCATCGCCCAGAGCCTGCAGCGGGCCATGTTCTACGAGCAGGAGAAGGACCTCGCCGAGGGGCTGCAGCAGGCCATGCTGCCGCGGTCCATCCCCAGCGTCCCCGGCGCCGACATCGCCGTCCGCTACCGGGCCGCGTCCTTCGGGGGCTCCCTCGGCCGGGACATCGGCGGCGACTGGTACGACCTGATCCCGCTGCCCGGCGGGCGGGTCGGCGCGGTCATCGGCGACGTCCAGGGTCACGACACGCACGCGGCGGCCGTCATGGGCCAGCTCCGCATCGTCCTGAAGGCCTACGCCACCGAGGGCCACACGCCGGCCACCGTGATGGCCCGCGCCTCCGCCTTCCTCCACGAACTCGACACCGACCGCTTCGCCACCTGCCTGTACGCGGAGGCCGATCTGGCCACCGGAGTGGTCCAGGTGGTCCGGGCCGGGCACATCGACCCCCTCGTCCGGCACACCGACGGCAGCTGTCACCGGGTGACGGTGGAGGGAGGGCTGCCGCTCGGGCTGTCCGCCGAGTTCGGCGGTCTGGAGTATCCGGTGACCGCCGTCGAGCTGGACCCGGGCCAGACGCTGTTGCTGTGCACCGACGGCCTCATCGAGGAGCCGGGCGCCGACCTCGACGACGGCATGCGGACCCTGCGGGCGCTGATCGCCACCGGGCCCGAGGACGTCGACGATCTCGCCGACCGGCTCATCGACGTGGCGGAGGAGCGTGGCGGCGACGACGACGTGGCCCTGCTCCTGCTGCGCCGCCGCAGCCGCAGCGCCGAGCAGCCCGGCGGGCGGCTCCAGCAGCACGTCGGGCCCGGTGATCCGGAGGCGCTCAGGGAGGCCCGGCACATGATCGGCGCGGCCGTGCGTACCTGGGGGGCCGGGGAGCGGGCCGACGAGATCGAACTCGTCGCCGACGAGCTGATCACCAATGCGCTCATGCACACGGAGGGGTCCGCGATCGTGACGCTGCGGGCGCTGGCGGGGTCGGACCGGCGGCTGCGGGTGGAGGTCGAGGACTCCTCCAGCGCGCTGCCGCGGCGGCGGGAGGCGGGGGAGGCGGGGGTCTCGGGGCGGGGGTTGCTGCTCGTGGACCGGCTGACGGATGTGTGGGGGGTGGAGGCGCGGGGTGGGGGCAAGTGCGTGTGGTGCGAGTTTCTGCTGGTGGGCGCGTAGGGGGTGGGTGGGGTGCGTTGTCGGGTGCGGGTGCGTGGGGGCTGGTCGCGCAGTTCCCCGCGCCCCTAAAAGCACCAGGCCCTGCGGGCCTGAAAAGCACGGGGCGCAGCCCCTGCTTTTCAGGGGCGCGGGGAACTGCGCGAGAAGCCCCACTCACCCGCACCCGACAACGCACCCCACCCGACCACGCATCCCCCCCAGCGCCCGGCAGCGCCCCATGGCACCCTTGACGTATGCCTGAATTGCCCGAAGTCGAAGCGCTCCGGGACTTCCTGGTGGGGAGCCTCGTCGGGCACGAGGTCGTGCGCGTCCTGCCCGTGGCGATCAGCGTGCTGAAGACGTACGACCCTCCCGTAAGCGCGTTCGAGGGCCGGGAGATCACGGACGTACGGCGCCACGGGAAGTTCCTCGACATCGAGGCGGACGGGGGAGAGCTGCACCTCGTGACCCATCTGGCGCGCGCCGGGTGGCTGCAGTGGAAGGACCGGCTGCCGGACGGCCCGCCGCGGCCGGGCGGCAGGAGCCCGCTGGCCCTGCGCGTCGCCCTGGAGACCGGCGAGGGCTTCGACCTCACCGAGGCCGGCACGCAGAAGCGGCTGGCGGTGTACGTCGTACGGGACCCGGCGCAGGTCCCGGGCATCGCCCGGCTCGGCCCGGACCCCCTGGCCGACGAGTTCGACGTGACCCGGTTCGCCGGGCTGCTCGCGGGGGAGCGGCGGCAGATCAAGGGCGCGCTGCGCGACCAGAGTCTGATCGCCGGGATCGGGAACGCGTACAGCGACGAGATCCTGCACGCCGCGCGGATGTCGCCCTTCAGGCTGACCTCGTCCCTGAAGCCGGAGGAGATCCGGCATCTCCACGAGGCGCTGCGCACCACGCTGGCCGAGGCCGTGGAGCGCTCCCGGGGGCTCGCGGCCGGGAGGCTGAAGGCGGAGAAGAAGAGCGGGCTGCGCGTGCACGGCCGGACCGGGGAGCCCTGCCCGGTGTGCGGTGACACCGTCCGGGAGGTCTCCTTCAGCGATTCGTCGCTCCAGTACTGCCCGACGTGTCAGACGGGCGGCAAACCGCTCGCCGACCGCCGGCTGTCACGGTTGCTCAAGTAGGGCGAAGGCTCGGCCCGGATGTCTCCCGGAGCCACCCGGAACCGGGTCCCTGCCGGGTTCCGCCATGATCCGCAACCATTGAAGGTCCGGACCAATTCGGCGGGCTCCGGTGGCGATACGGAGACGGTTCGGCGGGCCGGTTCGGCGCCTCAGCGCCAGGCGGGGGCCTTGAGGGTGACCAGGAGATCGCCCTCCTGGCTGCGCACCTCGAAGTGGCTGATGTCCTCGCGCTGCATGGCGGTTCCGCCCACCATCTCGGAGGGCCTGTCGGCACCCTCGGGGGACTTCCAGTTGGCGGCGGTCTCCTCGGAGCCGTCCTTGCCGATCACGACGAGCCGACAGGCGTGGACGCCCTCGGCCTCCTTGACCTTCAGCTCGATGTCGCTGCCCCAGAGCCGCTCCTCGGCCTTGACCTCGGCCCAGACGCCCGTCTTGGCGTCGGTGGCGGCCACGGTGTCCGGAGCCTCGCCCGGACCTGCGAGAACGGCCACGGCGGGGCCGCCGACGGCGATCACCACGGACGCCGCGAGGGCGAACAGCCAGCGCCTGCGCTTCGCCCGGTGGCGGGCGGCCACCTCGTCGAGCAGCCGCCCGAGCATCCGGGGGCCGGGGGCCGCGAAGGGGTGCACGGCGCGCGGTGTCGCGTTGCGGTAGAGCATCAGCTGCCGGGCAGCCGGACGGAACTCGGTGACCTGTACCGCGCACTGCGGGCAGCCGCGGACATGGTCCTCGAAGTGGAACGAATCCACCTCGTCCAGCACGCCCAGCGCGTACGCGCCGACGTCGTGATGACGATCCTGGGACCACATGGCAATTCCTCGGGCCGGTGTGCGGTGGGGGTTGCTTCCTGCCCCCACCGGTACGGACCGGACCGGCGAATCACTCAAGCCACACGACCAATGCCAACCAAAAGATTCGGAGCCCTCCGTCACGCGGATTGGTCCGGGACCGAAAAACTTGGTTCACCGAGGCGGCGACATCCGGGCGGACGCCGGATGAACGCTCGGTGCCGGTGCTAGAAGAGGTGGATCGCCAGGTGCCCCAGCGGCAGACCGAGCCGCCAGGCCGGTGTCCAGACCTTTGGGCCGTCGTCCTCCCCCGGGACCGCGCCGCCCCCCGGCACGGCGTCCAGATCGGGGGCGAGCAGTTCCGTCTCCTCCAGCCAGCGCCACGCGGCGGCGGCCAGCTCCAGATCGGGCGACGGGCCGCCCGCCTCCAGCGCCTCGGCGGTGAAGTCGGCCATGCGTTCGCACACCCAGTCCTGCCACGGCTGGTCGTACGCCGTCAGCGACAGCCACATCTCCAGCTGGGTGACGACCCGGATGCCGGACAGTTCACGGCCCGCGTCCGAGAGGAAGATGGTCAGCGCCAGGGCGTCGCGCCCCGCGCGGAACTCGAAGGACGTCGGCGGCATCAGGTCGCCCGTCCGCAGCAGTTCCTCCGCGATGTACTCGGCGTAGAACCACGCCATGGGGACGGTCAGTTCGCCTCCGCCGGCGCCGTCCGTGCTCTCCTGCCCTCTGTGCAGCATCCCTTCCTGCCTTCCTCCGGTGCGTGCGCGTCGCCCGACCCGGGCCTGGAGACCAGGCTGCGGGCCCCCATCCGGAACACGGATAGAAGACAGCTGATTGCTCAACCGGGGTCCTCAGCAAGGCGCTTTACGGAGGTTTGACTCGGCCATGGGTTTCACCGCAGGTCGGCCGCGTATCCGGGAAGCACCCGGCGCAGGGCGCGCAGCGCGTAGTACGCGCGGGACTTCACCGTACCGGGCGGGATTCCCAGGGCCTCGGCGGCTTCCGCCACACTCGCACCCTGGAAGTACACCTGCACCAGTACTTCGCGGTGCTCGGGAGTGAGTGTCTTCACAGCTTCCCGTACGTCGAGGGTCGCCACCGACCGTTCGGCGTGATCGGCCATCACACGCGCGTTCTCCAGCACCGCGTCCCCCACCTCGGCGGGGCGCGCCTGCCGGGCCCGGCGCGCGTCGATGGCGAGCCGCCGTCCGACGGTGAGCAGCCAGGGGCGTACGGAGTCGAAGTCGTCGGCGCGCAGGGCCTCGGGGTGCTGCCAGGCGCGTACGAAGGTCTCCTGTACCAGGTCCTCGGCGCGATGGCGGTCCCCGTCGGAGAGCCGCAGCAGCAGGGCGAAGAGGGGGCGGCCGTGTTCGCGCTGGAGTTCGGCCAGCTCGTGTTCGGCGGTCGTCCCGTCGGTGATCGTGGTTCCGGCCGTCATGGCCGTATGGGAACGCGGGGCGCGGCCCGAGGACAGGGGCCGGTCACGGATGTGCGGCGGGCGGTCGAACCTGTCGGCGAACGGTGCGACGAACGGTATGCCGCCGGACGGGTCCCGGTGTACCGGTGTCCCGGTGTGCCTGCTTGACGGGTGTGTGTCGCTGTATGTGGATGCGTATTGAGTAGTCATTTAATACGACAAAGTTGGGATGCTCGTCCATGACCGCACACAGGGGTCCCGTCGCCGTCTCCGTGGCCCTCCTCCTGGCCGCGACCGCCGCCTGTCAGTACCCGGGCCCCGGCCCCCGGCCCGGGCCCTCCGCCTCCGACGACGACGGGGGCTTCACCCTCGTCGCCTCCGGTGACGTCCTCCCCCACATGTCGGTCATCGAGCAGGCGCACGCGGACGCGGGCGGCGACGGCCACGACTTCGTGCCCATGCTCGCGGGGGTGAAGCACGTGGTGTCCGCGGCGGATCTGGCGATCTGTCATATGGAGACGGTCTACGGGCGGACGGCGACTACAGCGGCTATCCGGTGTTCAAGTCACCGCCCGAGGTGGCGGAGGCCCTCGCGGCCACGGGGTACGACGCGTGCTCCACGGCGTCCAACCACACCCTGGACGACGGCGCGCCCGGCATCCGGCGCACGCTGGACGCGCTCGATCGCGCGGGCGTACGCCACGCGGGCTCGGCGCGTACCGAGGAGGAGGCCCGGCAGCCGACCCTGATGCGCGTCCGGGGCGCCCAGGTGGCGCATCTGGCGTACACGTACGGGACGAACGGCATCCCGCTGCCGGCGGACCGGCCCTGGGCCGTGAACCTGATCGACGGGGAGCGGATCCCGGCGGACGCGCGGGCCGCCCGGCGGGCGGGCGCCGACATCGTGGTGGTGTCGCTGCACTGGGGGACCGAGTGGCAGGACGCGCCCGACGAACAGCAGTTGGACCTGGGGCGGGAACTCACCCGGGCGGCCACCGGCGGACGGCCCGACATCGACCTGATCCTCGGCACGCACGCGCACGTGCCGCAGGCGTACGAGAAGGTCAACGGGACCTGGGTCGTGTACGGGATGGGCGACCAGGTGGCGGGGGCGATGCGCAACCACTCCGGTGCCGCCGACCCGCGCGGCAACCAGGGCACCCTGGCCCGCTTCACCTTCGCCCCGCCCGCCCACGCGGGCGACCGCTGGGCGGTGACGAGGGCGGAGGCCGTGCCGCAGTGGTTCGACGTGAGCCGGGGCCGGGTGGTCGACCTCGACTCCGTGATCGAGGCCGGAGCGGGGGCCGACGTCACCGCCGTGCGCGACCGCATCCGGGAGATCGTCCTCAGCCGGGGCGCGGCCCAGGACGGACTGGTCACGGGGCGGTAGCCGCCCGAGGACCGGGGTGCCGCCGTGGATCCGTCGGGCTCCGCCGTGCCTACGGCACCACCGTCACCGGCCAGCGGCCCGCCTTCACCAGGCGCAGCGCCACCGAGCCGACGATGCGGTGGCCGGCCTGCTGGGAGGCGCCCACCACCACCGCGTCCGCCTTGAGCCGCTCCGCCGCCGTCACCAGGCCGTTGTACGGGTCGCCGCGGAAGGTGTGGAACTCCCAGCGCACCTCGAAGATGCCCTTGACCTGTTCGGCGGCCTCCCGGATCTCCGCGACCAGGTGCTCGGCGATCTCCTCGGTCGTCCCGGCGACCGGCACCCCGAGCGCCGCACCGGCCGCCAGCGGGGGCTGTACGTACACGATGGCGAGCAGCGCGTGCTGGCGGCGCGCGAGGCCGGCGGCGTACGCCACGGCCCGCAGGGAGGTGTCGGAGCCGTCCAGCCCGACGAGGACGACCTTGGGCCCGTCGGTACCCCGTTCGAACCGGTGTGCTTGCTGATCGGTCACGGTCGCGAGGCTATCCGAGCACTCGGGCCCCGGCGTGCGCCGGGCGTGCTTCGAGGGCGCGGACGACTGCTCCCATCGGGTGTTTCCCTGCCGCCGCACCGGTGTCGTGGTGGTGCGGCGTCCCCGCCTTGGTCGACTGATGAGTCATGACGAAGGATCAGATGTTCACGCGTCGACACGTGTTGACGGGCGCCGCCGCCCTGCTGGGCGCGACCGCCACGGCGGGCACCGCCGCGCTGCTCGTCGGCGACGGAGGCACCGGTGGCGCGGTCCCGGCCGACGCGGCCCCGGCCGGTGCTCCCGGCCCTGCGGCGGGCCCCGGGGGCCGCCCGGCGCTCACGCCCTCCTCCTACCGTCTGCGGCCCCTCGCGGGCTACGGCCCCCCGCCCCGGCGTCGCACCCTCGTCCGGCCCGCCGTCCGGCGCGAGCCGTTCCTGCGGGTCGACGGGCGCGGGCGCGCCATGGTGCTGACTTTCGACGACGGACCCGACCCCCGCTACACCCCCGACATCCTGCGCATCCTCCGCGACCACGACGTCCGGGCGATGTTCTTCGTGTGCGGCGAGATGGCGGTCCGGCACAAGGACCTGCTGCGGGAGATGGCCGACGACGGCCATGTGGTCGGCAACCACACCTGGTCCCACCCCCTGCTCACCACCCTCTCCCGGTCCAGGATCCGTTCCGAGATGGGCCGCACCAGCGAGATCATCGAGAAGGCGTACGGCGAACCGCCGCTGTGGTTCCGCGCCCCGTACGGCGCCTGGAACCGGGCCGCGTTCCGGTTCGGCGCGGAACTCGGCATGGAGCCGCTGGCCTGGACCGTGGACACCCTGGACTGGCGGACGCCCGGCGCGCGGACCATCGCCCGGCGCGTGGAGGACGGGGCCGGTCCCGGTGTCGTCGTGCTCTCCCACGACGCGGGCGGGGACCGCTCGCAGAGTGTGAGGGCCCTGCGCGCCTATCTGCCCGAACTTCTGGATTCCGGCTATCGCATCACCGTGCCCCAGCGTGAATACGTGTGACGCGTTCCCTCGAGGTCCCGCCCGCCCGGCCGGGGAAAGCTTTCAGCGCACCTCGGCCAGGCGGGCGAAGACGACGACGTTCCCGTCGTAGCCGTTCTGTTTGGAGAAACCGCCGCCGCAGGTGATGACCCGCAGTTCGGGAATTCCGCTGTTCCCGTAGACCCGGTCGCCCGGGAAGTCGTTCTTCGCGAACACCTCGATGCCGTAGATCTCGAACACGGCGGTCTTCCGGTCCGCGCGCAGGATCTCCACCCGGGAGCCCTTCTTCAGCGCCCCCAGTCCGTAGAACACGGCGGGACCCTGGTTGTTGTCCACGTGGCCGACGACCACGGCCGTGCCCTTCTCGCCGGGGGAGACCGCGCCGGTGAACCACCCGGCGAGGTTCGGATCCCGGGCCGGCGGCGCGTCCACCCAGCCCTGCGCGTCCAGCCCGACGGGCATGGCCGGCGCGTCGACCCGGATCGAGGGGATCCGCACCCGGTCCACCATGGCGTACGGCAGCGGGTCGGGAACATCGGTGAAGGTCCCGTGCGGGGTCCGGCGGCTGTCAGCGGCCGCGGCCGACGCGGGCTGCGGCGGGCCCACGTCGAACTCCCCCGAGCCGTTGCGGATGAGAGCGAGGCCGGTCAGCAGAACAAGCGCTATCACGCCCCAGGGGGCACGCTTCTTCCGCGGCACCTCCCATGCGGACTCGGCCGGTCCGGACGAAGACATATCCCATCCCCTCTCGACCCGGCCGTCGCCGTGTCCCTCGCGCATACGGAAAAGCTAAGCCTGCCGCACGGCGAAGGCGACGGGGCAGGTGCGAACGGGTGGCGGGGGCGGGAAGTCCTGCGCCATCCGGGTTCGCCGCCCGGAGCAATTTCCTGACGGTCCGTGACCTGCGGCGATATCCGATCGTACGGAGATATCCCGGCGTGTCCCTCCCCGGGAACTCACCAGGACGGACCAGCGCCGAAATGCGGGCCCGCCCACGGCATCTGAGGGTCTTTCCGGGAGGCGTTTTCTCGCCGATCGACCGGGGACGGGACCCGGGGCGTCTTCCGCGGAGGATCACATGCGTACTACTCGTGTCCTGGCGGCCTCGGCCGCCGCGGTCGCCCTGGTCGGCGTGGCCGCGCCGACAGCCGCCGCCTGGGACCAGCCGAGCGCGGTCACGGCCGCCCCCAACGTCATCGCCCGCGGCGGTCAGCTCGTCCTCACCGTCAGCGGCGGTGACGCGTGCGCGATCGCCGGCAGCACCATCGCCTCGAACGCCTTCCCCACCACCAACCTCAGGTCCATGGGCGGCCCGACCGCCACGGCCGCGGTGCGGGTCAACGCCGACGCCGCTCCCGGCTCGTACAGCGTCACCACCAACTGCGAGGGCAGGCGCAAGACGTTCACCGGTGTCTTCACCGTGATCGGCGGGGTCCGCGGCGGCCTCGGCGGCAGCAGCTCCACCGGCGCCACGGTGACCGACATGGCCATCGGCGGCGGCCTGGTGACGGCCGCGGTCGTCGGCGGCGGCGTGTTCTGGATGCGCCGGCGCGCGGAGAACAAGGTCTGAGCCCCGGCGGCACACACGGCGGTTCTTCGCCCCGGACCCTCACGGGTTCCGGGGCGAAGAAGTGTGCGCGCGGCGCCGCCATGGGCGCCCGTCAGGAGTGGCCGCCCTCCTCGGGGCGGCGCCGCGCCCGGTGCCAGGCCACGCCCAGGGCCCCGGCGACGAGCGCGGCGCCGAGGCCGATCTCGTGCGCGTCGAAGCCCGCGACGGTGCCGCCGGCGCCGGCGTGGGAGCCCCGGGTGGGGTAGTGCGTGGGGTGATGCGTCGGACGGCCGGAGGAGATGGTGAGATCCGTACGGCCGCTCTCGTCGCCGCACTGGAACAGCACCTCGTACACCGTGCCGGGCCGGGCGTCCCGGTCGACGGTCGCCGTGGCCGAGGAATGGCCCCGGGGAATGACGACGGCGTCGAAGACGCCGGAGGAGACGGTCGTCCTGTGGCGGCAGCCGTCGACACGCAGCAGCACCTGCCCGCCGGGGGCGACCGTCGAGGGCACGACACCGAAGCCGAACGACGTGATGTCGCCGGCCCGGGCCGCGTGCGCGGCGGGAGCGGTGAGGGAGAGGGCGGCCGCGCCCAGCAGAGCGGCCGAAGCGACGCGTATCGCGCGCATGATGAGCCTCCGGGTCCCCGAGGAGCCTGCCGCGGACCGGTTCCGCCTGCGTCTGAAATGCACCTCGATGACCGAAACGCTAGGAAGGCGCGCCCGGTGGCGCGATCGCAGTAGCGCGAATGGGGCACGCGTGTGCTCCGCACAGGGGACCGGCACGGGTACGGCCGGGGAGCCGGGCGCGGCGTGCCGCCCGTCCCCCCGGCCGCACGGCCGTACGTGTGCGTCCCCGCTATTCGCCCGCGTTCGGGAACAGGCTCAGGAACGGATCGGCCGTGGCCGACAGACCCCGGCTGTAGGGCGCGTCGAAGTCCCAGACGAGGAACAGCAGGAACGCGATGAGGGCGGAGAACAGACCGGCGAGGATCAGCTCGCGCGGGGTGCGCCGGATCTGCAGGGCGAACACCATGCCGACCGTCACGACGGCCCCGATGATCAGACCGAACCACACCACGCCCGGCATGGTCTCGCCGGTGGAGTCGGCGCGGTTGCCGCGCGCGGCGTCGGCCGTGGCCACCTGGTCGAGCAGCGGCTGGTACGCCTGTGCCTCGAAGTCGTCACGCGGCTCGTAGTCGGTGACGTCGTGGCGGACGGTCGCGAACAGCTCGGTGCCGCGCTCGGTCACCTCGCCCTTCTCGGCCATGACCTTCCACTCGGTGGACACGACATGGCCGACGTAGGCGTCGATGTCGCCGCGGATGCGGTCGCGCACGTCCTCGGGGTACACCCGCACCCGCTCGCTGATCTCGTGCAGGGCCTGCGCCTCGGCCTGCACCTGGTCCTGGGCGGCGCTGCGGGCCTCCCAGACACCGGCGATGGCCAGCCCCAGCACGATGGCGTACACCACGCCGATCATCATGGTGATGTACTCGATGACGTCCGGGGTCTCGGACGGGTCCTCGTCCGCCGGCGCGGCGTGATGCCGTACCAGGGCCACGATGAGGACGACCAGACAGGCCGCCCCCATCGCGAGGGTGAGAACAAGCCATTCCGACAAGAGGTTCCTCCAGGGATCAGCGGGGGCGCAGTGCGGCGGCGGCGAACACCGCGGGCACGGTGACCAGCAGGGCGAGCGAGACGAGGGACGGGCCGGAGCGCTTGGCGGCGGAGTGGGCCGGCGCCCGGTACGGCGGATAGCTCACCGGGGTCGGCGAGACCTCGGGGCGCACGCTGGGCGCGGGGTCCGGCCGCGCCTTCGGCTTCGGCGCGGGAGGCGGGGTGGGGGCGGGCCGGGGCGGCTGCGTGACCGGCGGCGGGGGAGGCGGTGGCGCGGCCTCGCGGGGCGGGGCGGGCGTGGGCTTCGGGGCCGGCGGGGGGTCCGGAGCGGGGTCGGGGGTGGGCGACGGCGGTCTCGGCCGGGGCGGGGGCGCCGGGGTGGGGGGCGGCTCCGGCGGGCACGACGGCGACGGAGTCGGCGGGGGCGGGGGTGGGGGCGGCGGGGTCGGCTCGCAGGAGTCGGTGCCGCCGACCGCCACGGCGACCGCGCCCCCGCCGCCCGGGCCGACCTCGGCGTACGCGCAGGCGTCGGCGACCGCCGGGCCGCTCGGTGCTCCGGCGAGGAGCCAGGTCAGTGCGAGCAGGGCCGACAGCCGCAGGGCGAGAGCGGACCGGGTCCGCTGGGGTCCTTGCACGTCGCAGATCATCCGTGCTCGCGCGCCCGCGTACGCGGGAGCACGGGCCGAATGCTCCGGACGAGGGAAAAACGGACCTCGAAGGTTTGAGTGCGGATGCCCCGTGCTGACCCCGTTTTCGAGCCCTCCGCAGGCGGACGGCCGGTCGCGTGTCACAGCCTTCGGAAAGAAATTCGCGCCACGTTGAACACTTCGGCCACCCCCGCCCGTACCTAGGACCAGCAAGCGGCGCACTAGGGCGCTGCAACACCCACCGGATACACGGGGAGTTGGAATGAAGACCTCCTGGCGGAGCGCCTCGCTCGTAGCGACAGCTGCGGCTGTACTGGTGCTGACGACGGCGTGCGGTCAGGAACAGGGGTCGACGTCCTCGCAGAACGTGGGCGCCGCTTCCACCCCGACGCTAGGTGCCGGCACCATCGCGGGCACCGGTTCCGGCACGGCCGGTGTCGGCGCGGCCGGTTCCGACACGTCGGACCAGGCCCAGTCCACCACGGCGGCCTCGGCGGGCCAGCTCACGGTGTGGAACAGCGACGAGTACGGCAAGGTCCTCACGGACAGCTCCGGCCGCACCCTGTACCGCTTCGACAAGGACTCGTTCGAGCCGCCGAAGACGACCTGTGAGGGCGAGTGCGCCACCACCTGGCCGCCGGTTCCCGCCTCGGGCGCCACGGCCGCCGAGGGTGTCGACCAGGCCCTGCTCGGCGAGGTCAGCCGTCCCGACGGGACCAAGCAGCTGACGGTCGCCGGCTGGCCGATGTACTACTTCGCCAAGGACACCAAGGCCGGTGACATCAAGGGCCAGGGTCTCAAGGGCTCCTGGTTCGCCTCGGCGCCCAACGGCAAGAAGGCATCCACCAAGGGCGGCGGTGCCGGCGGTACGGGCGGCACCGGCGGCGGTGGCGGTGCGGTCGAGCAGGCCGGCCTGACCACCCGCAAGGACGCCAAGCTCGGCGAGATCGTCGTCGACAAGAACGGCATGACGGTCTACCGGTTCATGAAGGACACCCAGTGGCCGATGTCCACCAAGTGCACGGGTGCCTGCCTCGACAAGTGGCCCGTCGTGGCCCCGGTCGACAAGAACGACACCAAGGGCATCCTGCTGAAGGGCTACACGGTCTTCGACCGTCCTGACGGCTTCAAGCAGCAGACCATCAACTGCATCCCGCTCTACACCTTCGCCAACGACAAGTCGCCCGGCGACACCAACGGCCAGGGTGTCGGCGGTACCTGGTTCGCCATCAACGGCGACGGAGAGCCGATCGGCGCGCAGAAGTAAGGACACCTTCCCCAGGGTGGACCGCCTCGCCATTCACATCACCGCACGCGGAAGGGAGTGGACGAGAAGAGAGTGCCGGACGCACCACACCAGCGCGGCCGATCAGGTCCGCCCCCTCCGCACCGCACGGAGGGGGCGGACCGCTTGGCATGCCCGGACACGCCCGAACAGGGGTGTCCGGGCGCGGTGTTCTCCGGCCGCCCGCCCAACCGGTACGGCCGGGCCGCAGGTTGAGCGGGCAGCCCGGCGGAGATCTTGAACGGACGGTCAATTTCCGTTTTTACTCGCTCCTTCGGCGGACGATCAGTAGCCTCAGCTCGAACACCGGATCGCCCACGTCACCCCCGAAGCGTTGGAGTACACAGATGGAGCGTCCCGCCTGGGCGCCGCGGAGCATCGACATCTCGATGCCGTCCGTGGCACGCATCTACGACTACTACCTGGGTGGTTCGCACAATTTCGAGGTGGACCGGGAAGCGGCCCGCCGGGCCATGGAGTTCGTGCCGGGACTGCCCAAGATCATGCAGGCGAACCGGGCGTTCATGCGCCGCGCCGTGCGCCACGCGGCCGACGCGGGCATCACCCAGTTCCTGGACATCGGATCCGGGATCCCCACCTTCGGAAACGTGCACGAGGTCGCCCGGGAGGCGAGCCCCGGCGCACGGATCGTCTACGTCGACCACGACCCCGTCGCCGTAGCACACAGCGAGGCCGTTCTGAAGGGGGTCGACGGCGTGGACGTGGTCGCGGCCGACCTCCGCAAGCCCCGCGAGATCCTCGAGAGCCCCCGCGTCCGGCAACTGATCGACCTGAACCGGCCGGTGGCGCTGCTCCTGGTTGCCATACTGCACTTCGTGGAGGACACGGACGACCCGTACGGAGCGGTGGCGCAGCTGCGCGACGCGCTCGCGCCCGGCAGCATGATGGTCGTCTCGCACGCCTGCAGCGAGGGGATCCCGCTGCCCGCGGAGCGGGCGGCGGCCATGGTGGACGTCTACAAGAACATTCGCAATCCGCTGACCATGCGCTCGGCCGACGAGGTCGCACGGTTCTTCGAGGGGTACGACATGGTGGAACCCGGAGTGGTGCCGATGGCGAAGTGGCGGCCCGACACGGCTTCCGAGGACGAGGATCCGTACGCCTACGCCCAGTTCGCCGGCGTGGGGACCAAAGCGTGAGGGCGGAGCCGGACGGGCCGGAGGACAGACTCCGCCGGTTCGCGACCATCTGGAGCCGCGCGGTCTTCCCCGCCACCTCCACGTCGCTGACCCGGCCCGAGTTCGAGGAACGACTGCTGCCGCTCGCCCGCAGCCTGAGCGAGGCCCTGCGGGCGAGGACGTACGACGCCGAAGCGGGCAGGGCCGTCGGCGCCGCCCTCGTCGAGGCGCACTGCACCGAACCCGACGCGCTCAGCCAGACCCTGGACTGCGTCGACGCCTACCTGGTGCTCTACTGCGGCGGCGACGGACCCCAGGAGGACCTGCGGGCCCGTGCCGGGCGGCTGCAGTCCGCGATGGCCGCCGGGTTCGCCGAGGCCCTGCGGCAGCGGACGCTGGCCGAGCAGGAGGCCATCGCCCGCGCCGCGCTGGAGGCCCAGGGCGCGGTCGCCCTGGCGCTGCACGCCACCGAGGCCAGGTTCCGCGCGGTGTTCGAGGGCGCCGCCATAGGCATCGGCATCGCCGACCTCGACGGCAACATCCTCCAGGTCAACGGGGCACTGCTGCGCATGTTCGGGGTCACCGAGCAGGCGATGCGCGGGCGCCGCGTCCCCGAGTGGAAGCACGCCGAGGACGCGCCCCAGGTGTGGCGCCTGTACGACGAACTGGTCGGCGGCGAGCGCGAGCACTACCACACCGAAAAGGCGTTCCACCGGCCGGACGGCACGGTCCTGTGGACCAATCTGACGGTGTCCCTGCTGCGGGACGCGGACGGCCGGCCCCAGTACCAGCTGGCCCTCATGGAGGACACCACCGAGCGCCGGCTGCTCAACCTCCGCCTGCGCTACGAGGCCACCCACGATGCGCTCACCGGACTGCCCAACCGCACCCTGTTCTTCGAGCGCCTGGAGAAGGCCCTCGCCGCGGGCGACGGACAGCGCTTCGGCCTCTGCTACCTCGACCTCGACGGCTTCAAGACCATCAACGACAGCCTCGGACACGCGGCCGGCGACCGGCTGCTCGTCGAGGTCGCCGACCGGCTGCAGTCCTGTGCGACCGCGCCCGGCGAGATGGTCGCCCGGCTCGGCGGCGACGAGTTCGTGGCCCTGACCACCGGCACCGACACCGAGCGCGAGGTCGACGATCTCGCCGACCGCATCATGAACGCGCTGGTCACCCCGGTCCGTATCGAGGGTCGTGAACTGCTGGTCCGCGGCAGCATCGGCATCGTCGAGGGCCCGGCGGGGGAGCGCGGCCCGGCGGAGGTGCTGCGCAGCGCCGACATCACGATGTACCGGGCCAAGTCCGCGGGCGGCAACCGCTACGAGGTCGCCGACGCGGAGGCCGACGCCCGCGCCATCACCCGGCACGGGCTCACGACGGCCCTGCCCGCCGCCCTGGACCGCGGCGAGTTCTTCATCGAGTACCAGCCGCTGGTCCACCTCGGCGACGGCACCGTGCGCGGCGCCGAGGCCCTGGTCCGCTGGCTGCACCCGCAGCACGGTGTCCTCGGCCCCGACCGCTTCATCCCGCTCGCCGAACGCACCGGCCTGATCGTCCCGCTCGGCCGCTGGGTCCTGGAGCAGTCGGTGCGCCAGGCCCGCGCGTGGCAGGAACGCGGCGGCGGCACCCGGGCCACCGGCCCGCTGCGCGTCAACGTCAACCTCTCCCCGTGCCAGCTGACCCACCCCGGGCTGGTCCAGGACACGGTGGACATCCTGGAGCGCGCCGGGCTCCCGCCGGACGCCCTCTGCCTGGAGGTCACGGAGTCCGCCCTGATCGGCGCCGACGACGACCTGCTCAAGCCCCTGCGCAGGCTCTCCGAGATGGGCGTCGACATCGCCCTCGACGACTTCGGCACCGGCTACTCCAACCTCGCCAACCTGCGCCGGCTGCCGGTCCGCGTCCTGAAGCTGGACCGGTCCTTCACCCAGAGCATGCAGCGGTTCCCGGCCGACCCCGTCGATCTGAAGATCGTCGAGGGGATCGTCTCCCTGGCCCACAGCCTCGACCTCGCGGTCACCGTCGAGGGCGTCGAGACCGGCGCCCAGGCCGAACAGCTGCGCATCCTCGGCTGCGACACCGCCCAGGGCTGGTACTACGCCCGCCCCGGCCCCCCGGACCGCCTCCACGAACTGGCACTGGTGGACGCGACGGGATAGGGGGTCCTTTCAGCCGCCGGGTTCTTCTTCGGGGGGCGCGCAGGGCCCCTTGAGGGGCGCGGGGAACTGCGCGACCAGCCACAACGCACCCGCAGACCCGAACGGCGGCTCACCACCTACGGCGAGACCGGCCCGGCACCGTACGCCTACCGCTCCACCAACATCCGCTGCAACTCCCGCGCGGCCCGAGGCGGAGCCACATCGCTGCGGTGGGCGAGGGCGATCGTGCGATGGAGGCCCGGCCGGGCCAGCGGCGTGACCCGCAGGCCCCGGCCGGCCCCGACGGCGACCATGCGCGGGACGACGGCGACGCCGAGACCGGCCCGGACGAAGCCGAGGACCGCGTCCATCTCGCCGCCCTCGACCGCGAAGTCCGGTTCGAACCCCGCGGAGCGGCACGCGGCGACGGTGAGTTCCCGCAGGTCGTAGCCGTGGCGGAACATCACCAGGCGCTCGCCCTCCAGATCGGTGACCCGGACCGTGCGGCGGCCGTCGCCCGGCCCGGGCGCGTCCGGCGAGGAGACCACGACCAGGTCCTCGCGCAGCAGCTCCACCGTGGTGAGCGCGGGGGAGGGCGTGGGAAGCGGGAGGACGACCAGGGCCAGATCCAGTGCGCCGCGCGCCAGCTGCCGTACGAGGTCGTGCGAGCCGCCCTCCTCGATCAGCAGCCGGATGCCCGGGTACCGGTCGTGGAAGGCGCGCAGCACGTCCGGGAGCAGGCCCGTGCACAGGCTCGGGGTCGCGCCGAGCCGGACCCGGCCCCGCCGCAACTGGACCAGCTCCTGCACCTCGTGCCGGGCGGTGTCCGTGTCGGCCAGGATGCGGCGGGCCAGCGGCAGCAGCGCCTCACCGGCGTCCGTCAGCGTGATGTTCCCGCGCGCACGCCGGAAGAGGTCCGCGCCCAACTCCCGCTCCAGCGCCTTGATCTGCTGCGACAGCGACGGCTGCGCCACATGCACCAGCTCGGCGGCCCGGGTGAAGTGCCGGGTCTCGGCCACCGCCACGAAGTACTGGAGCTGCTGGAACTGCATTCCCTCACGATACGCCGCGATAGGACCCAACTATCAAAACGAGCTGTTTCATGTCTTGGACCGATGGGGTGAAGCGGTTCTAGCGTCTGTCGTATGGCTCTGGCAACGCGGACGGACCGGGCGGACCGGACGAAACGGAAACCGTCCTTCGCGCGCTCGGCGTGGGACAGCTCCCTCGGCAAGAAGACGGTGATGGCCGTCAGCGGACTGATCATGCTGGCGTACCTGGTCGTCCACATGCTCGGCAACCTCAAGATCTTCTTCGGCGCGGACGAGTTCAACGGCTACGCCCACTGGCTGCGCACCCTCGGCGAACCCTTCCTGCACCACGAGTGGGCGCTGTGGATCGTCCGCGTGGTGCTCGTCGCCGCGGTCGTCGCCCACGCCACGGCCGCCTACCAGCTCAGCCGCCGCGACATCAAGGCCCGGCCCACCCAGTACGCGCACCGGAAGCGCCGGGCGAGCTACGCGACCCGCACCATGCGCTGGGGCGGCGTGATCCTCGCCCTGTTCCTCGTCTGGCACATCCTCGACCTGACGACCGGCACCGTCCACCCGGGCGGTTTCGAGGCCGGACACCCGTACCAGAACGTGATCGACACCTTCTCCACCTGGTACGGCAACGTCGTCTACATCGCCGCGGTGCTCGCACTCGGCCTGCACGTGCGGCACGGTTTCTGGAGCGCCGCCCAGACCCTCGGTGCCGGCAGCCGCACCCGCGACCGGGCCCTGAAGGCCACCGCGAACGTCCTCGCGTTCGTGCTGACCGCGGGCTTCGTCTCCGTACCCGTCGCCGTCATGACCGGAGTGGTGAGCTGACCATGACCCTGTCCTCCGCCTACACGGACTACACGACCGGGGCACCGGTCGTCGACGGCAAGGCCCCCGCGGGGCCGGTCGCCGAGCGCTGGGACCGGCGCCGCTTCGAGGCCAAGCTGGTCAACCCCGCCAACCGCCGCAAGCACACGGTGATCGTCGTCGGTACGGGCCTCGCGGGCGGTTCTGCGGGTGCCACGCTCGCCGAACAGGGGTACCACGTCGTCCAGTTCTGCTACCAGGACTCCCCGCGCCGCGCCCACTCGATCGCCGCGCAGGGCGGCATCAACGCGGCCAAGAACTACCGCAACGACGGCGACTCGGTCCACCGGCTGTTCTACGACACCGTCAAGGGCGGCGACTTCCGGGCACGGGAGTCGAACGTCCACCGGCTCGCGCAGATCTCCGTCGAGATCATCGACCAGTGCGTGGCCCAGGGCGTGCCCTTCGCCCGGGAGTACGGCGGACTGCTCGACACGCGCTCCTTCGGCGGCGTCCAGGTGTCGCGGACGTTCTACGCCCGGGGCCAGACGGGTCAGCAACTGCTGCTGGGTGCCTACCAGGCGCTGAGCAGGCAGATCGCGGCCGGGAACGTGGAGATGCACCCGCGCACCGAGATGCTCGACCTGATCGTGGTCGACGGGCGGGCGCGCGGCATCGTGGCCCGGGACCTGATCACGGGGAGGATCGACACCTACTTCGCGGACGCCGTGGTGCTGGCGAGCGGCGGGTACGGCAACGTCTTCTACCTGTCGACCAACGCCATGAACTCCAACGCCACCGCCGTGTGGCGGGCGCACCGGCGGGGTGCGCTGTTCGCGAATCCGTGCTTCACCCAGATCCACCCCACGTGCATCCCCCGCACCGGCGACCACCAGTCCAAACTGACCCTGATGAGCGAGTCGCTGCGCAACGACGGCCGTATCTGGGTGCCGAAGGCGCGCGGCGACCAGCGGCCGGCGAACAAGATCCCCGAGGACGAGCGCGACTACTACCTGGAGCGGATCTACCCCTCCTTCGGCAACCTCGTCCCCCGTGACATCGCCTCCCGCGCCGCGAAGAACGTCTGCGACGAGGGGCGGGGCGTCGGGCCCGGCGGACAGGGCGTCTACCTGGACTTCGCCGACGCCATCGCGCGCATGGGGCGCAAGGCCGTCGAGGCCAAGTACGGCAACCTCTTCGACATGTACCAGCGGATCACCGACGAGGATCCCTACGAGGTGCCGATGCGGATCTACCCGGCCGTGCACTACACGATGGGCGGGCTGTGGGTCGACTACGACCTCCAGACCACCGTCCCGGGCCTGTTCGCCGTCGGCGAGGCCAACTTCTCCGACCACGGCGCCAACCGGCTCGGCGCCTCCGCGCTCATGCAGGGCCTCGCCGACGGCTACTTCGTGCTGCCGGCCACCATCAACGACTACCTCGCCCGGCACCCGGAGCAGGACGGCATCGGCCCCGAACACCCCGTCGTCCAGGAGGTGCTGGCCGAGACCGAGGACCGGCTGAACCTGCTGCTCGCCGTCGACGGAGACCGCACGCCCGACTCCTTCCACCGTGAACTCGGCGAACTGATGTGGGAGTTCTGCGGCATGGCCCGCACCGACAGCGGCCTGCGCAAGGCCCTGGAGCGGATCCCGCAGATCCGGGAGGAGTTCTGGCGGCGGATCAAGGTCCCGGGGACGGGTGAGGAGTTCAACCAGTCCCTGGAGAAGGCCAACCGGATCGTCGACTACCTCGAACTCGCCGAGCTGATGTGCCTCGACGCGCTGCACCGCGCCGAGTCCTGCGGCGGCCACTTCCGTGAGGAGTCCCAGACGGCCGACGGTGAGGCGGAGCGCCGCGACGAGGAGTTCTCCTACGCCGCCGCCTGGGAGTTCACCGGCACCGGCACGGCCCCCGTCCTGCACCGGGAAGACCTGGTCTTCGAGTACGTCCACCCCACCCAGCGGAGCTACGCATGAAGCTGACCCTGCGCGTCTGGCGGCAGCGGAACGCCGACGCCGACGGCGCCATGTCCACGTACGAGGTGGACGGCATCTCCCCCGACATGTCCTTCCTGGAGATGCTCGACACGCTCAACGAGGACCTCATCCTGCGCGGCGAGGACCCGGTGGCCTTCGACCACGACTGCCGGGAGGGGATCTGCGGGGCGTGCTCGCTGGTCATCAACGGCGACGCGCACGGGCCGGAGCGGACGACGACCTGCCAGCTGCACATGCGGTCCTTCTCGGACGGCGACACGATCGACGTCGAACCCTGGCGGGCGGCGGCCTTCCCCGTGGTCAAGGACCTGGTGGTGGACCGGTCGGCGTTCGACCGGATCATCCAGGCCGGGGGCTACATCACCGCGCCGACCGGGGCCGCGCCCGAGGCGCACGCCACGGCCGTCCCCAAGCCGGACGCGGATCTCGCGTTCGAGCACGCGGAGTGCATCGGGTGCGGGGCCTGTGTGGCCGCGTGCCCGAACGGGGCGGCGATGCTGTTCACCTCCGCCAAGATCAACCATCTGAACGTGCTGCCGCAGGGCGCGCCCGAGCGGGAGACCCGCGTGCTGGGCATGGTCGAACAGATGGACGAGGAGGGGTTCGGCGGGTGCACGCTGGCGGGCGAGTGCGCCACGGCCTGCCCCAAGGGCATTCCGCTGATGTCCATCACGAGCATGAACAGGGAGTGGCTGCGGGCAGCCCGGAAGGCCGGGACGAGGTAGCCCGGTACGCGGCGGGGCCGGGCGGGCCCGCCGCGCGCCCCCGCGCGGGGGCAGTGAACGTTCGCCGACAGGTGCGGACGGGCGGGGCCGGGCGTGGTGCTCTCTCCCGGCCCCGCCAAGGTCTCGTCACCGTCGCGACACCCTCCGGTCGACGGACCCGGACGCCCCGGACACCTGGTCCGAGCCGTTCAACCTCTCCACATCCGGGCTCCCGCGACCGGTCACGCGGGTGTCAGCCGACGCCGGGAGAACTGGGGCGGCGGGCCGTACGTCCCCGGGCCCGCCCCTGACGCCGCCGAGGCGGCCCGTGTGACCAGGAGATGCCATGACCGCCTCCACCCTCGACAGCCCGCCCCGGCCGACGGCCCCCACCCGCTACACCGTCACCCTGGCCCGCGGCGAGGAGGACGTCCGCGCCGCCCAGCGGCTGCGGCACGACGTGTTCGCCGGGGAGATGGGGGCCCTGACGGCGTCACCGCAGCCGGGACTCGACATCGACCCCTTCGACGCCTACTGCGACCACCTGCTGGTCCGGGACACCCTGACCGGACAGGTCGTCGGCACCTACCGGCTGCTGCCGCCCGAACGGGCCGCGGTCGCCGGACGGCTGTACTCCGAGGGCGAGTTCGACCTCGGCCGGCTCGACGCGATCCGCCCCTCGCTGGTGGAGGTCGGCCGGTCCTGCGTGCACCCCGACCACCGTGACGGCACCGTGATCGGCCTGATCTGGGCCGGCATCGCCCGCTACATGGTCCAGGGCGGCCACGAGTGGCTGGGCGGCTGCTGCTCCCTCCCGCTCGCCGACGGCGGAGCCCTCGCCGCGGGCACCTGGGACCGGGTCCGGACCAGGAACCTGGCGCCGGAGGAGTACCGGGTACGGCCCCTGCTGCCCTGGGTGCCGAAGGCCGGGGCGGCACGCGGCCGTACCGAGCTGCCGCCGCTGCTGCGCGGCTATCTGCGGCTCGGCGCCTGGGTGTGCGGCGAGCCCGCGCACGACCCCGACTTCGGGGTCGCCGACCTGTACGTCCTGCTGCCGATGCGCCGGGTCGACGCCCGGTACCTGAGGCACTTCCTCTCCCTCGTCCCGGCGGCGTGAACCGGTGAGCGCATGGCTGCCCGGCGCGCCCTGCAGCCCGCGGGCGTGTGTGACGGCGACCGGGCCGGGAGTGTCCCTGCCGCGGGCCGTGGCCCGGTTCGCGGCGGTCGTGGCCCTGGTCGCCGTCGGGGTGCTGGTGAGCCTCGCCGGACTGTGCCCGCCGTCCGGCGTCGTGCGCCGGTGGAGCCGGGCGGTCGTCAGGGCCTCGGGCGTCCGGGTACGGATCTCCGGCGCCGCACCGCCCACCGGAGGACTGCTCCTCGTCGCCAACCACGTCTCCTGGCTCGACATACCGCTGCTCGGAGCGGTGCGTCCGGCCCGGATGCTCGCCAAGGCGGACATCCGGGCGTGGCCGGTGGCGGGTGCTCTCGTCGCGCGCGGCGGGGTGCTGTTCATCGAGCGGGACCGCATCCGCGCGCTGCCGGACACGGTCGCGCGCATCGCCGGGGCCCTGCGCGAGGGTGCGGCCGTCGTCGCCTTCCCCGAGGGGAGCACCTGGTGCGGCCGGGCGCAGGGCCGCTTCCGGCGGGCCGTGTTCCAGGCCGCGCTCGACGCCGGCGTGCCCGTGCAGCCGGTCCGCGTCCGTTACCGAGGGGCCGGGGGAGGGGCGAGCACCGCGCCGGCCTACGTCGGGGACGACCCGCTGCTCGCGTCGGTGTGGCGGGTGGTGTCGTCGCGCGGGATCGTTGCCGAGGTGGAGGTACGGCCCGTCGTCGCCCCGGCCGGCCGGCTCGACCGGCGGACCCTGGCGCGGGCGGCGCAGACGGAGGTGGACGACGGGCCGGCCACCCTCGCGCACATGCCCGAGGCCGCCCACGGCGGTCGCGGGGAGGTCCGCCCGGTCAGTCCTCGGCCGGGGCCCGGCCGAGGCCCGCGATCAGGGACAGCCTCCGGTACGAGTCCAGCAGCGCCTCGCGGTCGTACGTACTCGTCGTGACCAGAACCTCCTGGGCGCCCGTCTCCCCGACCACCGACTCCAGTGCGCGCGCGACCTGTTCCTCCGTGCCGTACACATGGCCGGTCAGCCCGGACTCGTAGAAGGTCCGCTCCCTGGCCGTCATCGACCGCCGTTCGACCTCCTGCGCCGGGGCGAGCGGCGGGAACGTGCCGTGGGTGCGGGAGTACGCCATGGCCCAGGCCTCCGGCAGGAGCAGGCGGCGGGCGTTGTCCTGCGTGTCGGCGACGGCGACCGTGCCGGAGACGACGACGTACGGCTCCTCGGCCCACGCGGACGGGCGGAACCCGGCGCGATAGCGGTCCACGCCCCGCCGCATCCGGTCGCGGTCGCGGAGGTCGCCGATCACCAGCGGCAGGCCCGCCCGCGCGGCGATCTCGGCGCCCTCGCCCATCGCCAGCACGAACGGGGGCACGGCCAGGCCCTCCGGAGGGCGCGCGTGCACCCCGGTCGGGGACGTACCGGCGAACCAGCCGAGCAGCTCGTCGAGCCGGCCCTCGAAGTCCTCGGCGTCCTCCTTGTCCCGGCCCAGTGCGCGGCGCACGCCGTCCGTGAAGCCGACGGAGCGGCCGAGCCCCATGTCGATCCGACCGGGGAACAGGGAGGCGAGGACGCCGAACTGTTCCGCGACGACCAGGGTGCGGTGGTTGGGGAGCATGACTCCGCCGGTGCCCACCCGGATCGTGCGGGTGGCCGCCGCCACGGCCGCGGCCAGCACCGTGGGCGCGGAACCGGCCACCCCGGGCACCCCGTGATGTTCCGACACCCAGAAGCGGTGGAAGCCGAGACGCTCCGCGTGCCGGGCCAGTCGCACGGTGTCGCGCAGGGCCTCGGGGGCGCTGTGGCCCTCGCGGACGCGGGAGCGGTCGAGGACGGAGAAGCGGGTGGCGGCGAGTACGGAGGTCACACAGAGTTCAACGCCCTGGAGGTGAGGGGATTCCCCCCGCCTCACGCGCCGAGCCGCGCCCGGAAGGATCCGGACGCGGCTCGGTGATGCTGAGGTGGTGCGCTGGTGCTACTTGCGGCCGATGGTGACGCCCTTCGTCGTCGAGGCCGTCCGGTTGTCGTAGACCACCTTGCCGTCGGACTTCTTCCAGATCTTGATCTGGAAGGTGTCCGGACCGTCGGTGGCCGTGACGCGGAAGAGGTAACCGCCCTTGCCGTTGACCGTGCCGTAGCCCTGGAGGACCGCCTCGGAGCCGGTGACCACGAGCCACTCGGTGCTGGTGGAGCGGAACTTCAGCTTGGCACCGGCGAAGTCGAACGCGACCTTGCCGGACGGCTTGGTGCCGCTCTTGCCGTACGCGGCGGTGAAGGAGAAGTCCGCCTTGCCGGTCAGCTTCGGGCCTGCCGGGTAGGCCCCGGCGGGGGAGGTGAAGCTGCCGTCACCGGTCGCGCCGCCGGCCTTGCGGTCGTAGACGACCAGCTCGGCGACGGTGTGGCTCACCGAGGCGCCGTCGTCGTCGGTGACGGTGATCACCGGGGCGTAGAGGCCGGCCTTGCGGTAGGTGTGCTCGGCCTTGCAGCTGCCGGCCGTGACCTTGCCGGCCGCCGGCGCGGAACCGTCCTTCCAGTCGATCCGGCAGGTGTGCTCGTCACGGGTGCCCGCGTCGGTGAACTTGACCCGGACCCGGGTGACCTTGCCCGTCTCCACGGTCTTCCCGCTGCTCACCGAGGTGATCTCCGGGGCGGCGTTGGTGACGGTGACGGTGGCCGTGTCCGAGCTGCGGCCGCCGGTCAGGGTGACCTCGTAGGTGCCGTTGTCGGCACAGGTGATCGTGGTCCTCGCGGATCCGGCGTCGGCGAAGACGCAGGGCGCGCCCTTCTCGGCCGTCCACTTGGGGGTGCCCGCGCCGGAGACCGTGCCGTTCAGCTGGATCTTGGCGCCTTCCTTCCCGGAGACGTCCGCGCCGGCCCGGGCGATGGCGACCGGGTCGATGCTCTCCAGGGTGGGGACGACGTTCTTCAGCAGGCCGTCGGCGTCGAACTCCAGCTTGTCGATGGTGGTTTCGCGGTGGGTGCCGTCTCCGCCCGGGATGGCGAAGCGGTGGTAGGCGATGTACCAGTCGTCGGTGCCGGGGACGTGGACCACGGAGTGGTGGCCGGGGCCCTTGATGCCGAGCGAGAGGTCCTTCTCCAGGATGACGCCCCGCTTGGTCCAGGGACCGGTGGGCGAGGAGCCGGTGGCGTAGGCGACCCGGTAGTTCTCGTCACGTGTGTCGTTCTCCGACCACATGAAGTAGTAGGTGCCCTTGCGCTTGATGACGAACGTGCCCTCGTTGTAGCCGCTGGGGGTGATGTCCGAGATCTTGGCGGAGTCGAACGACACCATGTCGTCGTTCAGCGGGACCACGTAGGCGTGGCCGTTGCCCCAGTAGAGGTACGACGTGCCGTCGTCGTCGGTGAAGACCGCCGGGTCGATCATCTGACCCGGGAGGGTTCCGGCCTTCAGCAGCGGCTTGCCGAGCGCGTCCTTGAACGGGCCGGTGGGCGAGTCGGAGACCGCGACACCGATGTTCGCGTCGGCGCAGAAGTAGAAGTAGTACTTGCCGTCGCGCTCCTCCATCGCGGGGGCCCAGGCCCTGCTGTCCGCCCAGGAGACGTCCGGGCCGAGGTCCAGGATGACGCCGTGGTCCTTCCAGTTGACCAGGTCCTTGGAGGAGTACGCCTTGAACTGCGTACCGCTCCAGCCCTCGAAGCCGTCGGTGGTCGGGTAGATGTAGAAGGTGTCGCCGAAGCGGACGATGTTCGGGTCCGCGTTGAGGCCGGGCAGCACCGGGCTCTTGAGCTCGCGTGCCGACACCGTCCAGGTGCGCTTCTTGCCGTCGGATCCGGTGACCTCGTACTTCACCGGCTTGGTGAAGTTCTGCGCGGTGCCGGAGGCGGGGCTGATCTTCGCTCCGTGGGCGAGGGTGAACTCCGGGGCCAGCTTGGTCAGATCGGTGCCCGGCTTCATCGGCAGCGTGACGCGGCTGCCGGCGTCGTCGATGACGGCGTCCGTCTTCTGCGCCGGGTGGGTCACCTTGGCGATGCCCGTGGTGTTGCCGCTGATCTCCAGGACCTCGGCGGGCGTCAGGGCCCGGTCGTAGATCCGGAAGTCGTCGACCTCACCGCCGAAGTAGGGGTCGGGGGAGTACATGGACCGGCCGATGTAGCCGCTGTAGTCCTTGTTCGCGTCGTACAGGTCGGACGGCTTGACGGTGACGTCGGTGGCGCGGGACACCTCGGTGCCGTCCACGTACAGGACCGCCGTCTTGGCGCCGCCGTCGACGGTGACGGTGACGTGCTGCCACTTGTCGGCGGTGAGCCGCGCTCCCGACAGCTTCTTCTCCGCGCCCCAACTGGCCGCGGTGATCGCCGAGTAGAGAGCGGAGGAACCGTTCGACGGGCTGGCGAACAGGTACTTGTTGCTGTCCGGGCCGAGGCCGAACAGCCACTGCCAGTTGTCGCCGCCCTTCCACTTCGCGTACGTGGAGACGGTGACGCTGTCGGCGCCCTTCAGCACGCCGTTCGGGATCTTGACATAGGGGGAGCTGGAACCGCTGTTGCCGCCGGACATCTTGAACGATCCGCCGTCGACACCGGTCGCGAAGTCGGGCGTGCGGACATAGGTGCCGTGGTAGCCGTGGCCGCTGGAGTCACGGGCGATGCTGCCGCCCTTCTCGTCGAAGCCGTAGTGCACGAGCAGGTCGGCCGGGACGTCCGGGCCCTCGGTGGAGACCGTGACCTCGGCGCGGACCTCGATGGCCGAGTCGCCGGGCAGGTCGCCCTTCACCGTGAAGGTGCCGGCCTGCGCGTACTTCGAGGGGTCCACGTCCGCCCAGGTGACGGCGACGGGCCGCTTCGCGCCGTCGGCGAACTCGGCGATGACGGTGGCCGGCAGGACCGGGGCGTCACCGATGCGGGTCCTGACCTTCACGTCCTCGACGCTCGTGACGATCCCGTCGGGCTGGTAGGTCTTCAGCAGCCGGTCGTACTCGGACTGCGTGACCGGGAGCACGGTGCCGTGCCGGGGCTTGGACGGCAGGTCGTAGCCCGTGGACGGGGTCCAGACGCCGGAGTCCAGGTCCTTCGTCTCGAAGGGGATGTAGCCGCGGCCGCCGAACTCGTCGAGGAACGCGTACCACTTGTCCTCGGTGTTCGACTTGAACACCAGCGGTCCCTCGGCGGCGCTCATCGTGCCCTTGCCGATGCCCTCGGCGACGGCGGTCCAGGAGAGGCTGCGGAGCGTGTCGCTCTTCTCCTCGAAGATGAACTTGCTGTTGGGGGTGGAGGAGCTGTTGTTCCGCTCGTCCTTGGAGAGGCGGTAGTACTCGCCGTCGTGCTGGATGACCGTGGAGTCGATGACGGAGTAGCCGCGGTCGACCCAGACCTTGGGCTCGCTGAACGTGTAGAAGTCACGGGTCGTCGCGTACATCATGCGGTTGTACGTGTCGCCGGAGTGGGCCTCGTTGTCGTACAGCTTCGACGCCCAGAACACCACGTACTCGCCGCGCTGGTCGTCGTAGTACGCCTCGGGGGCCCAGGTGTTGCCGGCCGAGTCGGGGGAGACCTTCACCAGGCGCTGGTTCGTCCAGTGCACCAGGTCGGTGGACTCCCAGACCATGATGGACTTGCTGCCGGTGCGCTGCGAGGCGTCCCAGTCGCCGTTGCCGTAGATCTTCAGGTCGGTGGCGATCTGGTAGAACTTGTCGCCCTCGGGGGAGCGGATGATGAACGGGTCGCGCAGGCCCTTCTCGCCGAGCGTGGAGGTGAGGACCGGCTTGCCGTCGTTCAGCTCCCGCCACTTCAGCGGGTCGTTGCCCTTGCTGAGCGCCGCGTACAGCTGCTCGCCGTCCGAGGTGCCCTCGCCGGTGAAGTAGCTGAACATGTAGCCCTTGAGGGCTTCCTTCGCGGGCAGTTCCGGCACCTTCGCGGTGAAGGTGCGGGTGGTCTTCGCGTCGCCCTTGGTGACCGTCGCGGTCAGTGCCGCGGTCGTGTCGCCGCCGCCGTGCGCGGGACGCTTCACCACGCCGTCCGCCGAGACGACGTCCGGGTTCGCGGAGGACCAGGAGACCTTCGTGCCGAAGTCGCCGTCGCCCGGGAGCGTGAGGTTGCCGCGGACGTCGTCGAGGTTGCGCACCGTCAGGGCCTCGGCGGCCTGCTTGACGGCGGTGGTGTCGTCGAACGTCGGCAGTACCGTGACCTCGAAGGACTTGGTCGCGGTCGCGGGACCCTTCTTCAGGGTCGCCGTCAGCGTGGCGTGGCCGTTCGGCTCACCGGCGGCGGGGCGGGTCACCGCGCCGGAGTTCGAGACCACGCCGGTGTTGTCGCTCTTCCAGGTGATCGTGGAGCCCCCGGCCGTACCGGTCTTCGGCAGGGTCAGGTCGGCGGTCACCGCACTGGTGTCGCCCAGGGTGAGGGCGGCCTTGTCGGCGGCGAGGCCCTCCTCGGCGATGGGGAGCGCGAGCTGCTCGACCTCGGAGCCGGCGAGCGCGCGGTCGTAGACCCGGAAGTCACGGATCTTGCCCTTGAAGAGCTTGTCGCCGGTGTAGACCGACTTGCCTATGTAGTTGGCGGTCGTCGTGCCCGCACCGATGGACCCCGGGGTGATGGTGACCGACGTGTTGCGGCCGACCTCGGCGCCGTCCTCGTACAGGACGCCCGTGGTGCCGGTCTGGGTATAGGTGAGCTGCTTCCACACCGAGCGGCTCAGGTTGTGCCCGTCGGAGGGCCGGGTGTTCTGCTCGGTCGACCAGTTGCCCGAAGCGATCGCCGTGCGCAGCGAGTTGCCGGTGGCGAAGAGGTAGCCGTTGCCCGCGCCGCTGGTGGTGTTGCCGAAGCCGTAGATGAAGTACGGACCGGTCTGCGACTCGTCCATCAGCACGTCCATGGAGACGCTGATGGAGTTCATGCCCTTCATGACGTCGTTCGGCACCTTGATGTAGGTGTCCGACCCGTTGAAGGAGAGCCCCTGGCCGTCGCCCGTCCAGCCGGCGGCGCCGTTCACCGTGCCGTCGCGGCCGTGGCCGGAGGCGTCGACGGCCTTGCTGCCGGAGGTGGCGTCGAGCTTGTACCAGAGGGCCAGCCCGTCGGTGAGGCCGGCGGCGTCCGCGGCGGCCGGGGCGGCCGGCCCGGCCAGTCCCAGGACGAGTGACGCGGCGGTCAGTCCGGCGAGCGGACCCGCCCAGCGTCTCGCGCGGCCGCGCAGACGTTCGATGTACGTCATATCGAGTTATCCCTGCTGAGAGCACGGCTGATGAAGGGGTGGCGAAGGCAAGGTGAACGCAAGAGGGGAGGGGTCGGGAAGAGGCGGGAACCCTCGCCCCGGGCATCCCGCTGTTTCGACCATGTGACGTCGTGTTGCGAGAGTGTCAATCGGCGTGTGCTGAGGCGTCAAGAGGTTTCGAACAATGTCCGACATGCCGAACACAGAACCCCCGT
The DNA here is from genome assembly GCF_029167005.1 of Streptomyces sp. VNUA24. Lineage (NCBI taxonomy): Bacteria > Bacillati > Actinomycetota > Actinomycetes > Kitasatosporales > Streptomycetaceae > Streptomyces > Streptomyces sp. VNUA24. The sequence continues at coordinate 2,442,276 of NZ_CP119143.1, read as the reverse complement.
TCCCCGGGGGACATCCCGGGAGAACGGGGGCTTCATGGACCGCGTCCGCTTTTCGCGGACCTCGTCTACTGGACGGGGTCGTGGACCTCGTCTACTGGACGGGGCGTATCAGTTCCCAGGTGTCGACGGCGAAGTCCAGCTTCATGCCGTGCCGTTCGTAGAGGGCGAGGGCACCGGTGCTGTTGTCGGTGTCGACGCCCAGGCCGATGCGGTCGCGGCCCAGCGCGGCGAAGTGACCGAAGGCGTGGCCGAGGAGCAGACTGCCCAGGCCCCGGCCCCGGGCCTCGCGCAGGACACCGATGCTGGAGATCCAGGCCATCGCGGACCGGTCGTTGCGGCTCCGCAGGGCCGCCGTGTCACCGAGGCCGTCGACATGCGCGATCCAGACCAGCGACCAGTCGACGTGCTCGGCGTCGATGTCGTCCAGCCACTGCTCGTACGTACGCGGCTGGAAGTCGAAGTGGTCGGCGAACGCCGCCTGGAGCAGGGCGTGGGCCGTCCTGCGGTCCGGCTCGGACACGCAGTCGCGCAGAGTGACGCCGGGCGGGGGAGTCGCCGGCGGCTCGCCGGGGGACAGGGGGCGGGCCATCACGTGGTAGCGGCGGACCGCGCGCCAGCCGCGCCCGCGCAGGGCGTCCAGGTCCATCGTGGGCGCGATGTTGAGGTGCATGTGCACGACGGCCCGGCTCGCTCCGTTGGCCGCCGCGCGCTCCACCGCGCGGGCCTCCATCAGATCGAACAGGTGCAGGGCGCCGAGGGGGTGGTCCGGCAGCGTGTAGTGGTCCATGTCGATGCGTTCACCGCCGGACTCGTCCCACTGCAGGCCGTACGCCACCAGGCGGTCGCCGTCGAACAACAGCCAGGAGTCACGCGCCAGATCCGCCTCGGGATGCTTCAGGTCGGCCCGTACCTCGCCCAGTTCGGTCTCGGCGCGCCCGATCTCCAGCACGTCGATCTCGTTGAGCAGCGCGCACACCGCCTCCGCGTCGTCGAGCGTCGCCGGGCGCACGGTCAGGCCGGGCGGCAGGGGGGTGGGGTGTGTCGTCGTCATGGGGCCACTGTCGGGGGGCGGGGGCCGGGGCCGCAACGGGATTTCGGTCGCGGTGGGGTGCGTTGTCGGGTGCGGGTGCGTGGGGCTTCTCGCGCAGTTCCCCGCGCCCCTAAAGATCAGGCCCCTGCGGGCCTGAAAGCCAACGGCCCTGCGGGAGAAGCCCCACCGGGCCGCAGCCGACAGCTCACGCCGCCACCGGCAACCCCGGCGTCCGGAAGACCCGCCGCTCCGCGTCGACCGCGAACACCTCGCAGCCCTCCCGGGACGCGGCCCATTCGATGCCCTCCGCGCCCATCGCGAAGGCCGCCGTCGCGGTCGCGTCGGCCTCGGTGAGGGACGGGGCCACGACCGTGAGGCTCAGCAGGCCCGTCGCGGGGCGGCCGGTACGGCCGTCGAGGATGTGGTCCCCGCGCTCGTAGCGGGCGGAGGTGGCGACCGCCCCGTCCGTGAGGGACAGGACCGTGCAGAGACGGTCGGCCCGCTCGGGATGCCGTACGCCCACCCGCCACGGACCACCGGTCGCCGCCACGTCACCGCCCGCGTTGAGGCACAGCCGCCGCGCGCCCAGCTCCGTCAGCAGCTCCGCCGCCCGCTGCACGGCCCACCCCTTCACCATGGCGCAGGGGTCGAGCCCGCGTCCCGGCAGCCGTACGTCGAACGCGCCGCCCGTGGCGACCCGGTACTCCTCGCAGAGCGCCAGCACCTCGGCCAGGTCCGGGCTGACCTCCTCCGGCGCCAGTTCGCCCCGGTCCAGCCGCGAGACCTCGCTGTCCTCCCGGAACGGGCTGAACCGCGCGTCGACCTCTCGCAGCCAGGCGAACGCCGGCTCCACGCTCCCGGGCTCGCCGTCCTCGACGAGCAGCGAGATCGGGAACCCCATGATGTGTTCGACGCGGCGCACCGGATCAGACCTTCGTGTCGAGGGCGGCCTGCAGGGACTCCCGGTAGCCGTCGCTGGTGATGGTGGCGCCGGAGACGGTGTCGATGTCGGCGCTCTGCGCCGCCAGCGTCTCCTTGATCAGCACCGGGACGGCCGCCTCGGTCTGCGGGTGGTTCGGCTGCTTCAGCATCTTCACCGAGGCGATCGCGTCACCCTCGAAGGTCACCTGGACCTGGACGTCACCCTTGGACGTGCCGACGGTCGGTCCGGCGACGGTCCGGCTCGTGCTCTCCTGCGATGCCTCGGAGGACCCCGACTCCTCGGCGCCGGAGTCCGTCGAGGACGCCGAGTCGGTCGAGGACGCGGACTTCTCGTTCTCGTCGATCGCCGCCTGGAGGGACTTCCGGTAGGCGTCGCTGGTGATGGTGGCGCCGGAGACGGTGTCGATGTCGGCGCTCTGCGCCGTGAGCGTCTCCTCGATCAGTACCGGCACCGCCGCTTCCGTCTGCGGGTGGTCCGGCTGCTGGAGCATGCTCACGGCCGTGATCTTCTCGCCCCGGAAGGTCGCCTGGACCTGCACGGGACCCTTCTCGGTCTCGACGGTCGGGCCCTTGACCACGGTCGAGCCCGCCGCGGCGGAGGCGGACGGCGCCGGCTCGGCGGTCACCGTGGTGGTCGTCCCGGTCGAGGGGGTGTAACGCCAGACGGGCACCAGCGCGGCCGCGCTGAGGACCAGGGCGGGAATGACTCGTTTCACAGTGCGTTCCTGTCCCTCAGCCGGCCAGGCTGAAGCGTTCGAAGTGGATCTGCGGCTTGGGGACGTCCAGTTCGCGCAGGCTGCCGAGGACCGCGTTCATCATCGGCGGGGGCCCGCACAGGAACACGTCCCGGTCGGTGATGTCCGGCACCATGCGCCGCAGCTCGCCCGCCGCCAGCAGGTCGGGGCTGACGGGGCCGGAGACCAGGTGCAGTTCGGCCCCCTTGTCGAAGGCGAGCTGCTGCAGCTCGTCGTAGAGGACCGCGTCCTGCTCCGCGCCCACCCGGTAGATGACCACCGCGTGGCCCTCGATCTCCTCCAGCAGGGCCCGGATCGGGGTGACACCGACGCCGCCGGCGATGAGCACGGACTCCGGCCGGGTGCGGTGCATCGCGGTGAAGGCGCCGTACGGGCCCTCGGCGAAGACACGGGTGCCGACCTTCACCTGGCGCAGGGCGGCGGAGCCCGCGCCGGCCGCCTTCGCGGTCAGCCGCAGCTGCCTGCCGTCGGGCGCGGCCGACAGCGAGAAGGGGTTGGCCTGCCACCAGCGGTCCCGGGTCAGGAACCGCCACAGGAAGAACTGGCCGGCCCGGGCGGGCATCCGGTCCAGGTCACGACCGCTCATGTAGATCGACACGACGTTGTCGGCCTCGGGCACGACGGCGGTGACCCGCAGCTGGTGACGCCAGTTGCGCCACAGCGGCAGCACCAGTCTGCCCAGGAACACGGAGGCCAGGGCCAGGCCCCACAGCGCGTACCAGTACGCCGTCGCCGTCTTCGAGGAGGCGAAGGAGGTGCCCGCCGCGACCTGGTGCGTGAAGGCCAGCACCACCGCGACGTAGGTGTAGAGGTGGATGAAGTGCCAGGTCTCGTAGGCCAGCCTGCGGCGGGCGAAGCGGGCCGAGACGACACCGATCACGATGATGATGCCGAGCGCGACGATCGCGCGCAGCACGCCCTCGACGGTCTCGGCGAGGTCGACCAGCTGGCTGACCGGGTCCATGTCCGAGGACTGCGCGTACCCGAAGCTGATGAAGGTGCCGTGCGCGACCAGCAGCCAGAGCACCGAGAAGCCCGTCCAGCGGTGCCAGGAGGTCAGCCGGTCCATGCCGATGCGTCGGTCGAACCACGGCAGCCGGGCCACCAGCAGCAGCTGGAACGCCATCAGCAGCGCACCGTACAGACCGGTCAGGCGGCCCAGCACGATGAGGGCGTTCGAGGCGAAGCCCCCCTGCACGAAGAAGAAGGTCACCACGGCCACGTTCGCCGCCAGCACCGTGTACAGACCGGTGCGGGCGACCACTTTGGGGCGTGCTCCCGGGCGGCCGACCGCCGCGGGGGGTGGTTGGAGAGTGGTCACGGTGACAGCTCCTTGATCAGGTGGGGATACGAGCTTCGCCGGTCCGCGCTGTCGTTTTCCTGTCGGACAACTTTCAAGTTTTTATCGATCGGCTGCCGAATCGTGAGCGGCTATGGCGTCCGGCGATCGGTGCCGCACTATGAGCACGTGGAAAAAGTGCGACTTCTCGTGGTGGACGACGATCCGCCGATCGCTGACCTGGTGGCGACCGTCGCCCGCTACGAAGGCTGGGAGGCGGTCACGGCACACTCCGGCGAGGAGGCGCTCAGGCAGGCGGCCGCGTTCCGTCCCGACATCGTGGTCCTGGACCTGATGCTGCCGGGCGTGGACGGCTTCGGCGTGCTCGACCGGTTGCGCCAGTCCGGCACGATGGTGCCCGTGGTGTTCCTGACCGCCCGCGACGGTGTCGCCGACCGCGTCGCCGGTCTCACCCGGGGCGGCGACGACTACCTGGTCAAGCCCTTCGCCGTGGAGGAGTTGATGGCCCGGCTGCGCACCGTCCTGCGGCGCAGCGCCGGGCCCGCCTTCCAGCGGTCCGTGCTCCATGTCGCGGACCTGTCGATGGACGAGGACACCCGCGAGGTCCGGCGCGGCGACAAGCTCCTGACCCTCACCCCCACCGAGTACGAGGTCCTGCGCTACCTCATGCGCAAGTCCCCGACGGTCCTCACCAAGGCACAGATCCTCGACCACGTCTGGGAGTACGGCTTCGGCGGCCGCTCCAACGTCGTCGAGCTGGTCGTCAGCCGGCTGCGCCGCAAGCTGGACGACACCGGCGAGCCCCTCATCCACACCGTCCGCGGCTTCGGCTACGTCCTGCGGCAGGCCACGGAGTGATCGCCCGTCTCCGGCAGAGCTACCGCTCCACGCGCCTCGGCACCCGGCTGGCCCTCGGCCTCGGCGCCCTGGCGCTCGTCGTGTTCGCCGTCGTCGGCAACGCACTGACCATGTACATGCGCGACTATCTCTCCGCCCAGCTCACCGAGCAGCTGAGGATCGCGCAGGTCGCCCAGTCCAAGAGCATCGCGGACGACGGCACGCTCAAGGGCAAGAAGTACTGGGGGTGGTACTACGCGGTGTACGACACCTCCGGCGGCACCCCGGTGCTCCGCACGCCCGAGGACCCCGCCGACGTGCCCAAGGACATCGAGGAGTTCACCCTCGTGGCCAAGGCGCTGACCGCCGAGGGCACGGAGGTCACCCGCACCGAGTACCTCAAGGGCGCGGGCCAGTACCGGCTGCGGGGCTGCGAGGTGGAGCCCGGCCTGGTCCTGGTCAGCGCCGCGCCGATGGACGACATCGACGACACCGTGACCCGGCTGATCACGGTCCAGGTGGTCACCTTCGCCCTCGCCCTGCTGGCGCTCGTCGTGTTCGGCCGGGCCATGCTGCGGCGCGGGCTGAAACCGCTGAGCGACATGGCGCACACCGCCCGCGGCATCACCTCGCACGACCTCACGGACTCGGCACGGCTGCCCGTCCGCCACGACAACCGCGACGGCGGCTTCGAGGTCGAGGAGCTGCGCACCGCCTTCAACACGATGCTGGAGCACATCGACGACGCGCTCGCCGTGCGCACCGAGGCCGAACAGCGCCTGCGCCGCTTCGTCGCCGACGCCTCCCACGAACTGCGCACCCCCCTGATGTCGGTGCGCGGCTACGCCGACCTCTTCCAGTACGCCGCCGCCCACAGCCCCGAGGAACGCGACAAGCACCTCGCCCGGCTGCGCGCGGAGGCCGCCCGCATGGGGTACCTGCTGGACGACCTGCTGATGCTCGCCCGTCTCGACGCCGCCGACGTCGAGACCCCCCTGCGGCTGGAGGAGGCCGATCTGGTGGAGCTGGCGGTCCAGGCGGCGGACGCCTTCCGCGCCGGCCACCCGGACCACCCGCTGACCGTGACGACCGGCTCCGACCCCGTACGCCTGCGCCTGGACCCCCTGCGTCTGCGCCAGGTCCTCGACAACCTCCTCACCAACGCCGCCGTGCACACCCCGCGCGGCACGGAGGTCCGTCTGGAGGTGCGCGTCGCGTCCGGCGCGGCCGAGGTGCGGATCACCGACCTCGGCCCGGGTATCCCGGCCGACGACCAGGAGCGCGTCTTCGACCGCTTCTACCGTGTCGACAAGGCCCGCAGCCGTGACCGGGGCGGCAGCGGTCTCGGCCTCGCCGTCGCCCGCTCCCTGGTCCGCGCCCACGGCGGCACCCTCACCCTGACCGCCGAGCCGGGCACGACGATGTTCACGGTGCGCCTGCCGTCGGACGGCGGGGAGGGCGAGGGCGAGGGCGAGGCGTAGCGGAGGGGGCGCGATCGCCCCGGCCGGCCGTGCGGTGTCAGACGGCGGCCCAGGCGTCGTCCACCGGCAGGATCACGCCGTTGACGAAGGCGGCCGCGTCGGAGGCGAGGAAGAGGATCGCGTCGGCCTGCTCCTCGGCGGTGCCGAGGCGGCCGATGGTGGCGCCGATCAGCCCGCCGACGACGGCGGGGCCGTGGGCCTGCTGGTCGGCGTCCACCTTGATGTTGGTCAGCGTGGGTCCGGGGGCTATCGCGTTGGCCCGGATGCCCTGCTTGCGGTACATCACCGACAGACTCTTCACCAGCCCGACGACACCGTGCTTCGACGCGGTGTAGGCGGCCCCGGCCGCGCTGCCGCGCAGCCCGGCCTCGGAGGCGGTGAAGACGATCGCGCCGCGCCCCGCCTCCAGCATGTGCGGCAGGGCGGCCCGGGTGAGCAGGAACGGCGCGGTCAGATTGACCCGCAGGACCCGCTCCCACTCCTCGTCGGTCACGTCCGCGAGGGCCGACATCCGGTCCATGATCCCGGCGTTGTTCACCAGGACGTCCAGCCCGCCGAAGGCGTCCACGGCCCGCTGGACGACCGAGTCGACTACCGCCTGCTCGCCGAGGTCCCCGACCACCGCGAGGGCGGTGCCGCCGGCCGTCCCGATCGCCTCGACGGTCTCCTCGGCCGCCGCCCCGTCGAGGTCGGCGACCAGCACCTTCGCGCCCGCCGCGGCGAACTTCAGGGCCGCGGCCCGGCCGATGCCGGAACCGGCGCCCGTGACGACGACACCGCGGCCGTCGAGACCGTGACTGCTCATGAACTGATCCTCTTCCGTCGGGGTGGACCGCTCGGCGGGCGGGGACGGCGCCGGTCGGCGTCGTACGGACAGCGCCCTTGTCGGACGCTGTGTCGGTCGAGCGGGGCCAGCGTAGGTGGATTACTTGAGTCAAGCAACCTAGCTCGCTGGAATTGCTTGAGTTAGGCAACGAGAAGAGTAGAGTGGCGGGCATGCCGCCGTCGCCGCCTCCGTCGCCCTCCCGCGCGAGGGAGGACGACTCGGGGGCGGCGGCTTTCGGGGTGCGGGCGGACGGGTGCGGGTCCCGACGGATGGGCGGTCCCGACGGGCGGGCCCGGCGTCGAGGTCCGCCACGTCGTTTCCCGGGTCGTTCCCAGATGGCCCCCAGCTGTCCCCGGCTCGGCCCCCCAGGTCGTCCGCCGGGTGCCTCGACGGGGGAGAGGTCCGGCCGCGTCGCCCGCACCGCGCCCGGCCGGCCGGCCCCGGCCGATACGGGCGGAGGGCGTCGTGCGGCGAGGTGCGACGCAGCCCCGGCCCCGCAGCCCCGGCCCCGTCGCCGGTCGGCCGACCGTCCCGAGACGCCGGTGCGGGGCTCCATGCGCACCCGAGGCGGACGAGGGCCCCCGACACGAACAGCCCTTTGCCCTCGGACGGCACCCGACGCGGACGGCCCTCCGCCCGTCGGACGGCACCGCCGCCCCACACGTACAGCGCGCCCGGCCCCGCAACGCCCCTTCCCGCGAGAGAGCCCGATTCGAATGGTCTTAACCATGTACGGCAGTGCCGGTGGCGCACCGTCGCTCCCCCGGGGCGCGGGCCAGCATGTCCTCATCGTCGCGGACGACCCGCCCGTGGCCGAACTCCTCTGCACGACCATGGAGTTGGCGGGATACCGAATCCATGCGGAGCATACGGGCACCGCTGCCGTGCACCGGCTCACCGACCAGCGCTTCGATCTCGTCGTGCTCGACCTGGCGCTCCCGGACCTGGCGGACCTCGGCAGGGAGCGCCGCCCCGTCGTCCACCGCCCCCCGGTGCTGTTCCTGGCGCGGCACGACGCCCTCGGCGAACTGCTCCCCGAAGTCGGCCCGGGAGAACAGGACTACGTCACCAAACCCTTCCGTGTCGCCGAGGTGCTGGCCCGCGCGCAGGTCCTGCTGCGCGGCCGGACGCCCGTCCGCCGGGACGGCGAACCCTCCTACGGCGAACTGTCCTACGGTGACCTCGTCCTGGACGACCCCGCCTGTCAGGCCCTGCGCGCCGGCCGGGCGTTGAACCTCACCCCGGCTGAATACCGCCTGCTGCGCTACCTCTTGGTGAACGCCCACACGGTGCTGTCGAAGGAGCAGATCGGCCGCTATGTCTGGGGCGACTTCCACGGCGACAACGCCATCGAGCAGCTGGTCTCCCGCCTCCGCCGCAAGATCGACCGGGCGGGCCCGCCCCTCATCCACACCCACCGGGGCTTCGGCTACCGGCTCGGCGGCGCGAACGGCCGGGAGCGCTGACCCCGGCCCCTGCGGCCACCCGGTCGCGGATCCTCCGGGAAGCAAACACGCCCGCACGGTCGCAGAACACCCGACACCCCCCACCCTCACCGCAAGGGCGGCGCCGAACCCCTCGGCGCCGCCCTTCCGTGTTCCGGGAGCACGCACCCCGGTCACCCGAGCCGATGCCAACAGGTGTTTCCCGCAAGCCGGTTGACGTCACGTACGCGTACCGGCCGGCACCCCGCACCGGCGCGCGATGTGATCCGGGCCACGTCAGCTTCCTGTCAGGCAACTGACCGGGAGCCGTCAGACCGCTCTGTTTGCATGTGCTCATCGAGGCCTCGAAGCATCCCCCGGCGCTCCACCCCACCGGAGCCCCCACCACCGAGGAGAGACCATGGCCGGCACACCGACCGACGCCGCGTCCGGCACGGACGGGCAGCTCCCCGAGTACCCCATGCCCCGGGCGGCGGCCTGCCCCCTCGCACCGCCCCCGGCGGCGGCCGGGCTGCGCGGCGAGCACCCGATCTCCAGGGTGCGGATCTGGAACGGCAGCACCCCGTGGCTGATCACCCGCCACGCCGACCAGCGCACCCTGCTCACCGACCCGCGCGTCAGCAACGACGACCACGAGCCCGACTTCCCCCACGTCAACGCCCACCGCGCGGCCATCGCCCCGCACACCCCGAAGCTGATCACCAACACGGACGCGCCGGAGCACACCCGGCTGCGCCGCTCGGTCAACGCGCCCTTCCTGGTGAAGCGGATCGAGGCGATGCGTCCGGCCGTGCAGAAGATCGTCGACGACCTCGTCGACGAGATGCTGGCCGGCCCCAACCCCGCCGACCTGCTCACCGCCCTGGCCCTGCCGGTGCCCTCGCTCGTCATCGCCGAACTGCTGGGCGTCCCTTACGAGGACCACCACTTCTTCCAGGAGAACAGCAACCGCGTCCTCGACAACTCCCTCACCGCCGAGGAGGCCCAGGAGTCCAGCCGCGCGCTCGGCGGCTATCTGGACACCCTGTTCCGCAGGAAAATCGAACAACCCGGTGACGACGTCCTGTCGGAGATGGGCGCCAAGGTGAGGGCCGGGGAGATGACCCACCAGGAGGCCGTCAGCATGGGCGTCGCCATGCTGATCGCCGGGCACGAGACCACCGCCACGATGATCAGCCTCGGCACGCTCGCCCTGTTCGAGCACCCGGACCAGCTGGCCGTGCTGCGGGACACCGAGGACCCCCGGGTCGTCGCGGGTGCCGTCGACGAGCTGCTGCGCTACCTCTCCATCGTCCACTCGGGTCTGCGCCGGGTCGCCAAGGACGACATCGAGATCGACGGCCAGGTCATCCGCAAGGGCGACGGCCTCCTCTTCGACCTCCAGACGGCCAACTGGGACCCGGACGCCTTCCCGGAGGCCGAGCGCCTGGACCTCGCCCGCCCCGCCCGGCAGCACAACGCGTTCGGCCACGGCCCCCACCAGTGCCTCGGGCAGAACCTCGCACGCCTCGAACTCCAGGTCGTCTACGGCACGCTCTACCGCCGCGTCCCCACCCTCCGCCCGGCCGTCCCCGTCGACCGGCTGGCCTTCCACCACACCGGCACCACCTACGGCGTGACGTGCCTGCCGGTCGCCTGGTGACACCCCCACGAGCAGCGAGTACCGAGGAGCGATGCATGCGTGTGGAACTCGACGAACCCAAGTGCGTGGCCTCCGGCCAGTGCGTGATGGCCTCCCCCGAGGTGTTCGACCAGCGCGACGACGACGGCGTCGCGCTCCTGCTGGAGGAGCATCCCGCCGACGACCTCATGGACGGGGTGCGGGAGGCCGTCGCGATCTGCCCGGCCGCCGCGATCCGGCTGGTCGACCGGTGAGGCGGATCGTGGTCGTCGGCGCCTCGGCCGCCGGACTGGCGGCCGCCGAGACACTGCGCCGAGAGGGCTACGACGGCACGCTCACCCTCGTCGGCGACGAGCCCCACGCCCCGTACGACCGGCCCCCGTTGTCGAAGCAGCTCCTCGCCGCGCGCTGGGAGAGCGACCGGCTCGCCCTGCGCACCCCGGCCCACCTCGACGGGCTCGGCCTGGACCTGCGCCTCGGCACCGCCGCGACCGGTCTCGACCTGGACCGACGCCGGGTGCGGCTCGCCGACGGTGACGCGCTGCCGTACGACGCGCTGGTGATCGCCACCGGCGTGCGGCCGCGGCGGCTGCCCGGTGAGGGCGCGCACGTGCTGCGCACCCTGGACGACGCGCTGACCCTGCGGGAGCGGCTGACACCGGGGACGCGGCTGGTCGTGGTCGGCGCCGGGTTCCTCGGCTCCGAGGCCGCCGCCGTCGCCCGGCGGCTCGGTGTGGAGGTCACCCTCCTCGAACCCGCGCCCGTGCCGCTCGCGCACGCGGTGGGCGCGGAGGTCGGCGCGGTGCTGTCCCGGGCCCACCTCGAACACGGCGTGGACCTGCGCACCGGCGTCCCTGTCACCGAGGTGACCGAGGACGGGGTGCGGCTCGCCGACGGCACGACGGTCGAGGCCGACGAGGTGCTGGTCGCGATCGGCTCGCTGCCCAACACCGAGTGGCTGGCGGGCAGCGGCCTGCCCGTCGGCGACGGCGTGCTCTGCGACCGGTACTGCGAGGCCGCCCCCCGGGTGTACGCGGCCGGTGACGTGGCCCGCTGGCACCACCCGCTGTTCGGCACGTCGATGCGCGTCGAGCACCGTACGAACGCCGCCGAGCAGGGCATGGCGGTCGCCCGCAACCTCCTCGCGCCCGAGGAGCGCCGGCCGTTCGCGCCGGTGCCGTACTTCTGGTCCGACCAGTACGACCTGAGAATCCAGGCATACGGCGTGCTGCGCGGCCACGACGAGGTCTCGGTCGTCGAGGGCGACCTGGCCGGACGGCGGTTCGTGGCCCTCTACCGGGCCGGCGGGCGGGTCACCGGCGTACTCGCCGCCGGGATGCCGCCGAAGACCGTCCGGCGGTGGCGGCAGGTCGTCGCGTCCGGCGCCGGACGACGCGAGACGTTCCCGCCGGAGGGACCGGCGGTACTCCGGGAGGTGGACCATGGCGCAACAGCCGCCCGACCGCTCGCGTGAGGTGGTCGTCGTCACCGGTGCCGGCGGCATGGGCACGGCGGTCGCGCGCCGGATCGGCAGCGGACGGACGCTGTTCCTCGCGGACGCCTCGCCCGGCCGGCTCGACCTCGCGGTCCAGGAACTGCGCGACGAGGGCTACGCGGCACGGGGCGTCGTGACCGACGTGTCCGACCGCGACGCCGTCGACCGGCTCGCGCGGGAGGCGGCCGGCGCCGGCCGGGTGGCCGCCGTCGTGCACACCGCGGGCCTCTCCGCCGTCCAGGCCCCGGCGAGGAGGATCCTGGAGGTCGATCTGCTGGGCACCGCCCACGTCGTCGACGCCTTCGAGGCCGTGGCCACACCGGGGACGGCCCTGGTCTGCGTCGCCAGCATGGCCGGTCATGTCGCCTCCCTCACCCGGGAGGAGGAGACCGCTCTGGCCACGGCACCCGCGCGGGACCTGCTGACGACCAGCGCCGCCCTGGCCGTCGGGGACAGCACGACCCGGGCGTACATCGTGTCCAAGCGGGGCAACCAGCTGCGTGCCGAGGCCGCCGCGCTCGCCTGGAGCCGGCGCGGCGCCCGCGTCAACAGCGTCAGCCCGGGCGTCGTCGCCACCGCCATGGCGAAGGCGGAGGCCGAGGGCCCGAGCGGCGCGCGCATGCGGGCGATGCTGGAGGCGAGCGGGGCGGGCCGCAGCGGCACCCCGGCGGAGATCGCCGACGCCGTGGCATTCCTCGTCGGCCCCGAAGCGCGTTACATCAACGGTACGGACCTGCTCGTCGACGGCGGGCAGGCCGCCTGGCTACGGCACCACCGACCGCACTGAACCCCCGCTCAGCGCACCCCGCTTCACCCGCTCCCCCCCCACCCGACGTACCAGGACCGCAGAGAGGACACCGATGTCCACCCCCCACACCCCGCCCGGCGCCGCCTCCCTCGACCCGCGCGAGCTGGGCTTCGACCCCGAAGCCCTCCGCGCCCGCTACCGGGCCGAACGCGAGCGCCGGATCCGGCCCGACGGCGGCGCGCAGTACCAGCGGATCGCCGGTGAGTTCGGCTCCTACGACGACGACCCCTACGCCGACGAGGAGTTCACCCGTGAGCCGCTGCACGACCGGGTCGAGGCGGTCGTCGTCGGCGGCGGCTTCGGCGGGCTGCTCGCCGGGGCCCGGCTGCGGCAGGCCGGCGTCGACTCGGTCCGGGTGATCGAGAAGGGCGGCGACTTCGGCGGGACCTGGTACTGGAACCGCTACCCCGGCATCCACTGCGACATCGAGTCGTACATCTATCTCCCGCTGCTCGAAGAGCTGGGCTACGTCCCCCGCTGGAAGTACGCGCCGGGCGAGGAGATCCGGCAGCACACCCGCGCCATCGGCCGCCACTTCGACCTCTACCGCGACGCCTGCTTCCAGACGGTCGCCACCGAACTGCGGTGGGACGACACCGAGTTGGAGTGGATCGTCGCCACCGACCGGGGCGACCGCATCCGGGCCCGCTACGTCGTCGTCTCCAGCGGCACGCTCAGCCGGCCGAAGCTGCCCGGCATCCCCGGCATCGACACCTTCGAGGGGCACACCTTCCACACCAGCCGCTGGGACTACGACTACACCGGAGGAGACGCCGACGGCGGTCTGACCGGGCTCGCCGACAAGCGGGTGGCCGTCATCGGCACCGGTGCCACCGGCATCCAGGTCGTCCCCCATCTCGGGGCCGACGCCGCCCACGTGTACGTCTTCCAGCGCACCCCCTCGACGGTCGACGTACGCGGCAACGGCCCCACCGACCCGGAGTGGGCGAAGACGCTCACCCCCGGCTGGCAGGCGCGGCGCATGGACAACTTCCTGCGGACCGTCACCGGCGTCCGGACCGGCACGGACCTGGTGAACGACGCCTGGACCAGCAGCGCCCGCCTCCAGGAGAAGCTCATCCCGACCGACGCGTACGCGGACGTACCCGTCCAGGAGCGCGAACGGGCCTACGAGATCGCCGACTTCCTGAAGATGAACGAACTGCGCGACCGGGTCGCGGCGATCGTCGAGGACCCGGAGACCGCCGAGAAGCTGAAGCCGTGGTACCGCTACATGTGCAAGCGGCCCACCTTCAGCGACCAGTACCTGCAGACCTTCAACCGGCCCAACGTCACCCTCGTCGACACGGCCGACACCCACGGCGTCGAGCGGATCACCGAGAAGGCCGTGGTCGTCGGCGGGGTCGCCTATGAGGTGGACTGCGTCATCTTCGCCACCGGCTTCGAGGTCGGCGTCTCGGGTCTGCTGTCCGGCCTGCTCCCGGCGTACGGCCGCGGCGGCGCCGCTCTGCTGGAGACCTGGCGGACGGCCGGCCCGAGGACGCTCCACGGCTTCTACAGCCACGGCTTCCCCAACCTCTTCCAGCTGGGCCCCCTGCAGAACGCCAGCGCGGTCAACTACGTCCACATCCTCGACCAGCAGGCGATCCACGTCGGTGAGGTCGTCGCCGAGGCCCGCAGGCGCGGCGCCCGGTACGTCGAGCCGACCGCGGAGGCCGAGGCCGCCTGGGTCGCCACCGTCCGGGAGAAGGCCGCCGACCTGTACCGGTTCCAGGCGGAGTGCACACCCGGCTACTACAACAACGAGGGCCGGCCCCGCCGGCGCAGCGAGGCGTACGGCGACGGCCCGGTCGCCTTCCACGAACTGCTCCGGCGCTGGCGGGCCGACGGCGGCATGGACGACGTGCTCGTCGGTGCCGAGCACGTGGGGCGGCAGAGCGCGTGACCGGCTCCGGAGCGGCCCCGGGGCCGCGGGGCAGCCGGTACGACGAGAGCGGCGAACTCCGTACCACCAGCGCCCGTTGGCGGGCACGGCGGCTCAACCCGCCCAGTCCGCTGTGGGGTTCCAACGGCGTCGCGTTCGGTCCGGACGGGCGGCTGTACGTGGCGCAGTTCCTCGCCGGGCAGATCAGCGCCGTCGACCCGGCCACCGGGGACGTCGAGGTCGTCGTGCCCATGGACGGTCCGGTGCAGTCGCCGGACGATCTCGCCTTCGGCGCGGACGGCTCGATGTACGTGGCCGACCTGGTGCCGGGCAGGGTGTGGCGCCGGACGCCGGCGGGGGAGTACACCCTCGTCAGCGACGAGGTGACGAACCCGAACGGCATCATGTGCATAGGGAACCGCCTGTTCGTCAACGAGATGAGACCGGGCGGCCGTCTGCTGGAGCTGTTCCCGGACGGCGGCGACCCGGTGGTGCTCACGGAGGGCCTGGCGCTCGGCAACGCGATGCAGCTCGGCCCCGACGGCCACATCTACTACCCGCACATGATCACCGCCCAGGTCTGGCGCATCCCGCCGGACGGCGGTACGCCCGAGGTGGTGGCCGAGGACGTGCACGAACCGGTGGCGGTCCGCTTCGACCGAGGGGGTGTCCTGCACGTCCTGTCCCGGGGCGTCGAGGGCATCGTCACCCGGATCGACCTGCACGGCAGCGGGACCCGCACACTTGCGCCCAGCGGTCTGACGGGCCTGGACAACGCGGCCTTCGACGACGAGAACCGCATGTTCGTCTCCAGCTACGCCGCCGGCGGCATCACCGAGCTGCACCCCGACGGACGCACCCGTGAGATCGTCCGCCGCGGCTTCGGCGGCCCCTACGGGGTGACCGTCGACCTCGGCGGCACGGTCCACGCCGCCGACCACTACCGCCTCGCGAGCCCGGCGGCCGTCGACGAGGGCGAGCCGCCCGGCGCGGCCCCGCGGCCGGGGTCCGACGGTGTGCGGACCCGTCTCCTGCTGCCCTTCGCCCACGGCATCACCGCCGAGGGCCACCTGCTGCACCACACCTCGCAGTTCGGCACGGTGCGCACCTACGACACCGTGAGCGGCGCGGTCCGCGAACGGGCGCGGGGGCTGGACCGCCCCCTCGGCATCGCGGTCGGGCCCGACGGCGCGCTCGTGGTCGCGGAGACCGGCGCGGGCCGGGTCGTCGCCCTCGGGGACGAGGACGGGGGCGGCCCCGGCTCCGTGACCGTGCTCGCCGACGGTCTCGACCGGCCCACGGACGTGGTGTTCGACGAGGAGGGCCGGCTCTACGTCGGCGAGGAGCGGCTCGGCACGGTGCTCCGGATCGGGTCGGACGGGGCCACGGCCGTCGTCGCGGACGGGCTCGGCTCACCGCAGGGGCTGGCGGTCCTGGACACGGAACTCTTCGTGGTGGAGGCCGGAACCCGCAGACTGCGGTCGGTCTCCCTCGTCACGGGGGCGTCGCGGATCGAGGCGGAGGACCTGCCCGTCGGGCCGCCCCCGGGGGTCGTCCCCCTCACGGAACCCGCTCTGTTCGCGGACGTCATGCCCGGTCTGGCCCGCCGCTTCGCGGGCCTCGCGGCGGCGCCGGACGGAACCCTCCTGCTCTCCGCCGACGGCGAGGGAACGGTGCTGCGGCTGACCCGGAGGGCGGAGGGCCGCACGGAGGGATGAATTTACTTGAGTTAGGCAACAAGATGGTAAAGTGGATCGCATGTCCCCCTCACCACCCCCGGACTCCGCTTCCCCGGAAGTGATCGAGATCGAGCGAGCCCTCACGCGCATCACCTACCTCAGCACCCGGGCCCGGGCCCATGAGCGCCTGATGAGCCTGGCCGGGGTGCCGCTGGACCGGGCCGCCGTGGCCCTGCTGCGCCAGATCGCCGACTCCGAGCCGCTGCGGCCGGGGGAGCTGGCCAACCGCCTCGGAGTCGAGGCGTCCCACGTCACCCGCCAGGTCCAGCAACTGGAGAAGACCGGTCACGTCACCCGGGTCCCCGACCCGGACGACCGGCGCGCCCAGCGCATCGAGCTGACGGCGGCCGGTGGCCAGGCGATCGACCGCATCCGCGAGGCGGGCGTGCGCGGTATGCAGATGGCGCTCTCCGAGTGGTCGCCCGAGGAACTGCGGCAGCTGGCGGGACTCTTCCACCGGATGGTGGACGACTTCCTCGCCCACGCCAACGAGTTGGGGGAGCAGGAACAGACGGGCGCGGCCCGGGGCGAGTGAGGGCGGGCCCCGGCCCGCCCCGGTCCTGCCGCGCCAGCCCTCAGGCCAAGTACCCGAGCTGCCTCCTGATGTACGGCGTCATCAGCGTCTTCGCCTTCGCCAGCGTGGACGTACGACCGCCGAGCACCGCCGTCTCACCCCCCGGCACCGGCACGAGCGTGATGCCGTCGGCCGGCCCGAGCGGCACGATCAGCGGAGTCCGCCGGATCGGCCGGTACGACCGCGGCTCCTTGCGGTGCCTGCCCGAACTCGCCAGATACGCGCGGATGTTGTGCGCGGCGACGTCCGCCTGGGCGAACGCGACGGGCGACAGCTTCAGTTCGCTGACGTCGTTCACGTCACCGACCGCGAACACGTCGAGGTGCCCGCCGACCCGCAGCGACCCGTCGACCTTGACGTGGCCCGCCGGGTTGAGCCAGTCCCCGTGCCCGGCCAGCCGCAGCCAGAGCGTGTTCGGCGTGGTGCCGTTGGCCCAGAACGACAGATCGGCCTCGATGAGGCCGCCCCGCCCGTCCCGGTAGGTGCCGAAGTCGGGCCCGGGGGAGACGAACGAGTCGAGCCGCACCTCCACGTCGTGCGCCTCCAGCCACGCCAGGGCCCGCCGTCCGGCCCACTTGCTGCCCGTGGAGCTGAGCAGCTCGGACCCCGCGTGCGCGAGGGTGACCCGCGCGTCCGGCCGGGCCAGCCGTACCTCGGCGGCGAGTTCCACGCCGCCCGGCCCGCCGCCGACGACCAGGACGTGCTCGGCGGCGGCCACGTTCTCCTGGTGCGCGGCGAAGGTCTTGCCCGCCTCCTCGGTGGTGGTGCCGAGGAAGCGGGCCGGCTCCGGGTAGTCCGCGCCGGTCGCGATCACGACCACGTCGTACGGCAGTCGCTCACCGGTGGCGAGCGTCACCTGCCGTTCGGCGGTGTCGATCCCGACCGCCTTGCCCGTCACGACCCGGCCGTTGCGCAGCAGTCGGTCGTACGGGATGAAGGGCGTCGTCGTCCACGCCTCGTGCACGCCCGCGCGCAGTGCGGCGATGCGGTGGAAGAAGACCTCCTTGCGGTCCACGAGGGTGACCCGTGCGACCTCGTCCAGCTGTCTGGCGAGGCGGATGCCCCCGTATCCGCCGCCGATCACGATGATTTCGCCGTCAGGCACGCCTGTTCTCCTGTGCTGTGTGGGGGGAGAGGCGACGAGCGTAACGCTTGAAACCTAAAGCTACGGGCGGAGTTCGTGTGTGTTGTGTGAAGCGACAACGGACGACACGAGTCATCTGCCGCCCGGGCCTGCCTAGGCTGGTGCGGTGAGCGACAACGACCGGCCCCTCGCCGTCTTCGACCTGGACAACACCCTCGCCGACACCGCGCACCGGCAGCGGTTCCTGGAGCGCAGGCCGCGCGACTGGAACGCGTTCTTCGCCGCCGCGCCGCAGGATCCGCCGCTGGCCGAAGGGGTCGCGCTGGCCCGGGAGAGCGCCCGGGAGTGCGAGGTCCTGTACCTGACCGGGCGGCCCGAGCGCTGCCGCCGCGACACCGTCGACTGGCTCGCCGCGCACGGGCTGCCCGAGGGCCGGATCCGGATGCGCCGCGACAACGACCGCAGGCCCGCCCGCCGTACGAAGCTGGAGATCCTCCGCGAACTCGCCCGGACCCGTGAGATCCGTGTCCTGGTGGACGACGACGAACTCGTCTGCGCGGACGCGGAGCGGGCGGGCTTCCCGGTCGTACGGGCGCGCTGGGCCGCGGACTCCGCCGCGCTGAAGGAGGCGCAGGAGGGGGAGGGGCGGACCTGAGCGTCCGCCCCGACCCTGCCGGTCGGCCGGTCAGTCCGTTTCGTCGTCCAGACGGAAGCCGACCTTCAGGCCCACCTGGTAGTGCGCGATCTGTCCGTCCTCGATGTGCCCCCGGACCTGTGTCACCTCGAACCAGTCCAGGTTGCGCAGCGTCTGGGCGGCGCGGGCGACGCCGTTGCGGATGGCGTGGTCGACGCTCTCCTCCGAACTGCCGACGATCTCGGTGACCCGGTACACATGGTCGGTCATGCGGGTTCTCCTTGTCGCGAGCTCCATCGTGGCCGGTGCGCCACACGTTCTTCCACGGTGCCTCAGGCTCCGCCGGTTCGCGAGGGGGGCCGGGGTGGGTGGGGGTGCGATTGTCGGGTGCGGGTCCGGTGGGGCTTCTCGCGCAGTTCCCCGCGCCCCTGAAAAGCCGGGGCTGCGCCCCGTGCTTTTCAGGCCCGCAGGGGCCTGATGCTGTTAGGGGCGCGGGGAACTGCGCGACCAGCCCCCACCCACCCGCACCCGACAACGCACCCCCCGCCCCACCGCCGCGCGCTACCCCGCTCGGCTCAAGGACAGTGCGAACCGGCCCTGTTCATCCGTCCACCAGTGCCTCAACTCCATCCCGGCGGCGGCCAGTTCCGCCCGCACCCCCTCCTTCCTGAACTTCGCGGACACCTCGGTCCGCAGCTCCTCCCCGGCCTCGAAGTCCACCGCCAGATCCAGCGCGGGGATCTTCACGGTCTGCGCCGTACGGGACCGCAGCCGCATCTCGATCCACTCGCACTCGGCGTTCCAGAGGGCGACATGGTCGAAGGCGTCGGGGTCGAAGTCCGCCCCCAGCTCCCGGTCCACCACGTTCAGCACGTTCTTGTTGAACTCGGCGGTCACCCCGGCCGCGTCGTCGTACGCGGCGACCAGCACCGCCTCGTCCTTGACCAGGTCCGTGCCCAGCAGCAGCGCGTCGCCCGGCGCCAGCAGCCCCCGCACGGCGGCCAGGAACGCGGCGCGCTCCCCGGGCACCAGATTGCCGATCGTGCCGCCCAGGAACACCACCAGCCGGGGCCCCGGGGTCTCGGGCAGGTCGAGCCCGGCGGTGAAGTCGGCGATCAGGGCGTGCACGTTCAGCCCCGGCCGCTCGGCGACCAGCGCCTCGCCGGCCTGCCGCAGCGCGCTCTCGCTGACGTCGACCGGCACGTAGGTGTGCAGGCCGGGCATCGCGTCCAGCAGGTGCCGGGTCTTGTCGGACGAGCCGGATCCCAGCTCGACCAGGGTGCGCGCGCCGCTCGCCGCGGCGATCTCGCCCGCCCGGCCGACCAGGATCTCGCGCTCGGCACGGGTCGGGTAGTACTCGGGCAACTCGGTGATGTGCTCGAACAGTTCGCTGCCGCGGGCGTCGTAGAACCACTTGGGCGGCAGGGTCTTCGGGGTGCGGGTCAGACCGTCCTGGACGTCGGCGCGCAGCGCCGCGTCGGTGGCGTCCTCCGGCAGGGTGCGGGTGAGAAGGAACGGGCTCACGCAGGGGGCTCCTTCGGAAGTGCGGATGACGGGGCGGGGTCGGTTCGGCCGGTGGCTTCCTCCGGCTCCTTGAGCGGGGTGAGCAGGACGTCCGTGCGGCTCGCCGCGAGCAGCGTGCGGTCCGGGACCTCCACCCAGTGCGGATCGTCGTCGTACGGTTCGGAGGCCACGACCGTGCCGGCACCGGGCTCGGTGAGGTACCACAGCGTGTCGCCCCAGGCCGTCGCGGCGATCGTCTCGCCGTCGGTGAGCAGCAGGTTGAGCCGCGACCCGGGAGCCGCCCGGGCGACCTCCAGGACCGTGTCGGCCAGCGCCTGGCCCTCCGGGTCGCCGGCCCGCAGCCGGTTCAGGACCAGGGCCCACACCAGCGCCGAGTCGTTGCGGGCCTCCATCGACAGCACCTCGACGGCGGGCAGTGCGGCGGCGAGCGGCGCCAGGGAGCCGGGCCATCCGGTGACCGCCCCGTTGTGGCTGAACAGCCAGGGCCCGGCCGAGAACGGCGCCGCCGCGGCCTCGTCGTCCGCGCCGGCCACCGTCGCGTCCCGGACGGCGGCCAGCAGCGCCCCGGTGCGGACCACCCGGGCGAGGTCCGCGAAGGACTGGTCGCCCCAGATCGGCCCGGCCCGCCGGTAGCGCCCCGGCACCGGGTCGCCCTGCGCGTACCAGCCGACCCCGAACCCGTCGGCGTTGACCGTCCCGTACCGCTGCCGCCGGGGTGCCCACGACTGCCGGAACAGACCGTGCGGCGGGTCCACCAGGACCCTGCCGAGCGGCAGGTCGGCGGTGCCGAGGCGCGCGATGTGCCGGCACATCAGTGGGCCTCCGGTGAGGCGTCACGGGCCGTGCGGAACCCGCTGAAGATCTGCCGCCGGATCGGATAGTCCCAGTTGCGGAACGTCCCCCGGCACGCCACCTGGTCCACGGCGAACGAACCGCCGCGCAGCACCTTGTACTCGGGGCCGAAGAACACCTCCGAGTACTCCTTGTACGGGAACGCCGAGAACCCCGGGTAGGGCAGGAAGTCGCTCGACGTCCACTCCCAGACATCGCCGATCAACTGCCGTACACCCAGCGGCGATTCCCCCGCCGGATGACTGCCGGCCGGGGCCGGGCGCAGATGGCGCTGTCCGAGGTTGGCGTGTTCGGGCGCCGGGTCGGCGTCGCCCCACGGGTAGCGGGTCGAGCGGCCGGTGACCGGGTCGTGCCGGGCGGCCTTCTCCCACTCGGCCTCGGTGGGCAGCCGGCGGCCCGCCCAGCGGGCGTACGCGTCCGCCTCGTACCAGCACACGTGCAGCACCGGCTCCTCGGCCGGCACGACCTCGGTGACACCGAAACGCCGCCGCAGCCACTGCCGGCCGTCGCGCCGCCAGAACAGCGGCGCGTGGATGCCGTGGGCGCGGATGTGGTCCCAGCCCTCGGCGGTCCACCAGCGTGCGTCGTCGTAGCCGCCGTCCGCGATGAACGCCTGGTAGGCGCCGTTCGTCACGGGCGTCGTGTCGATGTGGAACGCCGGGACGCTCCGGCGGTGCGCGGGCCGTTCGTTGTCCAGCGCCCACGGCTCGGTCGAGGTGCCCATGGTGAACTCCCCGCCGGGCACCAGCACTTCGGACGGTCCCGTGAACAGCGGTACGGGCTCGGGATCCGGCGCCGACAGCACGGCCGGGCCCTGCCGCAGCTGATGGGTGATCAGCATCGTCTCGTCGTGCTGCTGTTCGTGCTGGGCGATCATGCCGAAGGCGAAGCCCGCGTCGGTGAGCCGGGTGCCGTGGAAGTCGGCGCTCTCCAGCACGTCCAGCGCCCGTCCGCGCACCTCGTGCAGATACTGCCGGGCCTCCTCCGGCGCGAGCAGCGGCAGCGAGGGCCGTGCCGCGCGCGGATGCTCGAAGGCGTCGTACAGGCCGTCGATCTCGGGCCGCATCGCCTCACGTCCGGCGACGTTGCGCAGCAGCCACAGCTCCTCCTGGTTGCCGATGTGGGCGAGGTCCCAGACCAGCGGGGACATCAGCGGCGAGTGCTGCGCGGTGAGATCGGGTTCGTCGACGGACGTCGTCAGGAGCGCGGTGCGGGCCCGGGCCGTGGTCAGGGCGGCCAGCGCGCGCTCCCGGAGTATCTCGGGGTCGGCGCCGGCCGTCGGGGCCGGTGTCCGGGGTGCGGTCATGCGGGGATGTCCTTCCCGTGGAACAGGTCCAGCAGATCGTCGGCGGGGCAGCGGCCCCGGGCCACATAGCGGTCGGTGTACGCCGCGACCGCGTCCAGCACCTCGGGACGCGCGCCGAGCCGGGGCAGCGCCTCGGCCGCCGCGGCGAAGCAGACGGCCGCCGCCTCCCGCAGGTCCGGGTCGGTCAGACCGTCACGGGTGGCCGCCTCCCAGAGCGGATTGCGTGGTGGCGGTTGCGAACCCGCCCGCTCCGCGAGCGGCTTGACGGTCCGGTACGCGATCTCCGCGGCCTCCGGGTCCTCGAACAGGGCCGTCGTCACCGCGAGCGGCACGATCCAGCCGTCCTCGCCGGGCTGGGCGTCGATCATGCGCAGTTCCAGATGGCCGCGCGGGCGCACCGGCGGGAACAGGGTCGTCAGGTGGTAGTCGAGGTCGGCGCGGGTCGGCGGGTTGTCGGTTCCGGTCCACTCCCGGAACGTCATCGCTCCGGGCACGCCCCACGGGCCCTCGTCGGCCCGGACGCACATCACCGGCGCGTCCAGCACCAGCCGTGCCCAGGCCGCGCGCGGGTCGCCGTCGAGGGCGGGCGCGCTCGTCCGGCCCGGGTCCATCGCCGCCCACAGCGCCTGCCGCGTCGACCGCAGGCCGGTCACCCGGCCGCGCGCCAGCGGGGAGTGCGCGAACGCGGCCACCAGGACGGCTCCGAGCTGGTGCGCCAGCCACCAGCGCCGCCGGTGGCCGAGGGGGCCGGGCTCCTCGTACCCGGCGTCGAGGCACACCTGCACGGACGCGGTCGAGCACATCATGGCCAGCCCCTCGGGCCCGAAGCGCCGGAGGTAGATCTCCATCGCGTCGTACCGGGGCTCGTGGAGGTAGCGGGTCGGGGGGTTCCAGGGTTCGTGGCCGTAGCCGATGATGCCGAGGTCCGCCTCGCGCAGGGTGGCGCGTACGGCGGCGAGGTCGGCCGAGACGGAGGCGATGCACTCCGTCAGGGAGGCGGCCGGTGCCGAGCTGAGTTCCAGCTGGCCGCCGGGCTCGACGGTCAGCGGTGAGTTCAGGGTCAGCGTCCGCAGTGCGGCGTAGGCCGCTTCGAGTCGTGCGGGTGTTGCCGGGAGCCGCGGGTCGCGCAGCTCGTGGACGTGCCATTCCAGTTCGACACCCAGGGTCCGGGGTGGACCGGTCTTGAAGCAGATGCCCCGTACCAGGGCCTCCACCTCCGCCTCGGTGACCGGGGAGCGTGGCTCCGTACAGTCACTCAGCGAATCTGACATGTCGGGATCCTCCTGATATGCCGATCTCGTCGGTCGAGCTCCCGGTCCGCACCCGGTCGGGCGGGCCGGTGGCGCTCGTCCCACCCAAACCCTCGCGCCGCTTTCGCACAAGGGGACACATCGTGGCAATGCGGATCGACGATCCTCGTTTCCGGGATCTTCGGACACCCCTTCCCTATCCCGTTCCCGGCCGTTCACACGAGGAAATTCCGTTGCGGTCCTTCACCAGCATCGCCCAGGATGCGCCCATGAGCACGACGGGGGAGACGGCGGCGCCCGCGCCGCACACGGGGGCCGCGGCATGAGCGCGCGTCTGCGGGGAATCGCCCGCGAGACCGAGGACATCGTCGCGGCCGGGCACTATCGGGCGCCCTCCGGCCACCGGGTGTCCCTCGCGGACGACGTGGCCGCCGCACGCGCCGGCACCCGGCTGCACGGCCCCGGCCCGGTCGGGACACCCCGGGCCGACCCGGTGCGATCGGCCGTCGAGGTCACCGGCGAGAGCAGCCTGGAGGCCGCCCGCCGTCTGACGGCGGCCGGCACCGCCCCGGTGGCGGTCCTCAACTTCTCCTCGGCCCGCAATCCCGGCGGCGGCTATCTGAACGGCGCCCAGGCGCAGGAGGAGGCCCTCTGCCGGGCCTCGGCGCTCTACACCTGCGTGCGGGAGGCCCCCGCCTTCTACGCCCACCACCGCGCCCACCGCGACCCGTTCTACACGGACCGCGTCATCCACTCACCCGCCGTCCCCGTCTTCCGGGACGACCGCGGCACCCTCCTCGACACCCCGTACACGGCCGGCTTCCTGACCTCCGCGGCCCCCAACGCCTCCGTCGTCCGGCGTACGGCCCCGGAGCGCGCCGCCGAGCTGCCCCGCGCCCTGACCGTCCGTTCGGAACGCGTCCTGGAGACGGCGGTGGCGCACGGCTACCGCCGGCTGGTCCTGGGCGCCTGGGGCTGCGGGGTGTTCGGCAACGACCCGGCCCAGGTGGCGGCGGCGTTCCGGGCCCTGCTGATGGACGGCGGCAGGTTCGAGGGCGCCTTCGCGCACGTGGTGTTCGGGGTGCTGGACCGCACCCGGGGAGCGGTGGTCCGCGGTGCGTTCGAACGAGAGTTCAGCCGGGGCGCCTGAGCGGCGGCCTACCGCCAGCCGTACCGCTCCCGCAACCGCAGGACGACGGAGTTGAACCGCATCCGGTCCAGCGCGCAGGCCTCCCGCCGCATCCCCGCCTCGTGCAGCCGCAGCACCCGGTCCACGTCCACCCAGGAATCCCGCCCGGACCGGTCCCACGGCCCGCTCCCGATCGGCACCCACTCCCGGTCGCCGTCGTGCCGCTTGCTCGACAGCTGCACGGCGAGCAGGGTCCCCGCGGCCTCCCGGGCCACGACGAGCACGGGACGGTCCTTGCCCCGTCCGTCGTTCTCCTCGAACGGCACCCAGGTCCACACGATCTCCCCGGGGTCCGGATCCCCGTCGTGCGCGGGCGCGTACTCGGTGCGCACCCGCCCGACGTCACGGGGATCGGCCTCGGTGGTGGCGGTGGGGCCGTAGCGCCCCGGCACGTGCTGCTCGGCGAAGGAAGTCACAGCGCACACGCTAACCCGCGCCCCGCCGGGGGCGCGGGCCCGGTGGCCGCCCGGCCACCGACGCGTCACCGCGCTACGACTCCCTGTCGACCTGCACCTTCTCCACGGCCACCTTCTCCACCGGCACCCCGTTGACCCCCGCGGAGCCCCCGGCGGAGGCCCCGTTCTGGTTCATCGAGGACAGCAGCTGCCGCGCCAGGCCCAGCCCCGTCCCGCCCATCGTGAGGGCCTTGGCGAACATGTCCGCCATGCCGTCGGCCCCGTTGAGCAGCACCATGTTGTCGACGTTGCCGAACGCGGAGGCGCCCGCCTGCACGATCTCCGGCCACTGCTCGGCCAGTTGCTGCGCGATCACCGCCTCCTGGTTCTCGGCCAGTGCGGCGGCCCGTGCCTTGATGCCCTCGGCCTCGGCGAGCCCCTTCGCGCGCGTGGCCTCGGCGGCGGCGATGCCCTTGGCCTGCCGGGCCGCGGCCTCGGCCTCACCGGTCACCTGGGTCGCCTTCGCCTCGGCGGCGGCCGCCAGCTCGGTCTCCTTGGCCTTGGCCTGCGCGGCGGAGATACGGGCGTCGCGCTCGGCCTCGGCGAGCGTCCGCTTCTCGTACGCCTTGGCGTCGGCCGGCTTGCGCACGTCCGCCTGGAGCTGCTGCTCACGCCGGGCCGCCGCCAGCTCCGCGACCCGGGTCTCCTGGACGACGACCTCCTGCAGCGCCGCGGCCTCGGCCAGCGGACCCGCCTGCTTGGCCCGCGCCGAGGCGTTGTCCCGCTCGGCCTGGTAGCCGGCCTGGAGGATCTCGCTGTCCCGGGTGGCCTCCGCCATGCGCGCCGCGGCCTGCTGCTCGGCCTCGGTGGCGAGCCGGTTGGCCTCGGCCTGCGCGATACGGGCGTCCCGCTGCACCGCCGCCGCGTGCGGCATCGCCAGGTTCTTGATGTAGCCGGTCGGGTCCTCGATCTCGTGGATCTGCAGCGAGTCGACGATCAGACCCAGCTTCTCCATCTCGGTCCCGCACGCGGCCCGGGTCTGACCGGTCAGCTTCTCGCGGTCCCGGATCATGTCCTCGACCGTCAACCCGCCCACGATGGACCGCAGATGACCGGCGAACACGTTGTGCACCCGCTCCGACACCCGCTTCTGCTGGCCCAGGAAGCGGCGCGCCGCGTTGGCGATGGACACGAAGTCGTCGCCCACCTTGAAGATGACGACGCCCCGGATCTTCAGCGGAATGCCCTGGAACGTCACGCACTCCACGGCCAGTTCGGTCTGGTTGAGATCGAGGGAGAGCTTGCGCACCGCCTGCATACCGGGCAGGACGAGGGTGCCGCGCCCGGTGACGATACGGAAGTTCATGCCCTCCGTGAGGCCCTCCATCTTGTGCTTGGAACCGGAGATGATCAGAGCCTCGTTCGGTTCTGCGACGCGCCACATGAGCTTGAAGAGACTGATCAGTACCACTGCGACCGCTACGGCCGCCCCCGCGATGATGCCGACGAACATCGGCCCACCCCCTCTGGCCAGGTGCCCTCACGGCACCGAACGTCGGGAGTGTCCCGCGTGGCCCGGCGGCGGTACAGGGCGCGAGGGACCGTTGTTGCAGTCCTGATGCGAACCGGTTCCCGAAGACCGACAGACCGCGCCCCGGACGGCCCGACGGACCGTCAACTGTCGTACGCGGCCGACACGTACACGGTCCGGGGCGGCAGGTACTCCATCACCATCACGAGCGTCCCCGGCTCGATCCGGTCCCTCGCGGAGGCGGGGTAGGCGAGAAAGTGCTCGGCGCCGCCCCGTACCCGGACGATCACCTCGCCGACGAGCCCGGGACCGACCGCACCGGTCACCCGTCCCATCAGCCCGACCATCGACGCTTCGTCCATGGTCACAGACTACGGGTCGCGGGGCGGGCGCCGAACCCGCCCGCCCGCGCCCGGCGCACTCAGACCGCGGGGGAGTCCGCGGTGCTCCGGCGCGGCGGCCACCGCTCGTGCCAGCGCTGGTCCGCCTCCAACTGCGCGGCCAGCGACAGCAGGAGGGGCTCGCTGTCCGCCGGGCCGAGCAACTGGGCGCCCACCGGCAGCACGTCGTCCACGAACCCGGCCGGCACATTGACGCCGGGCCAGCCCAGCACGTTCCACGGCCACGCGTACGGGCAGGCCGCGATCATCGCGCGGTCGGTACCGAACCCGCCGAGGTTCAGCATGGAGCCGATGCGCGGCGGGGGAGCGGCGGTCGTCGGTGCCAGCACCACGTCGTACGACCGGAAGAGCGCGCCGATCCGCCGGTGCAGGGCGAACTCGGCACGCCGGGCCAGCCGCAGCGGCGCCCCGCCGAGCAGCCGGCCGAGGCGGGCGGCCTCCAGGGTGCGCGGATCGAGGAGGTCCTGCTCGACGACGGCGCCCACCCGTTCGGCGATGCCGGCGGTGGCCCGCGGGATGAAGGTCAGCCCGATCTGCCCGTACCGGGGCTCCGCCTCCTCCACCGCGTGCCCGAGCGCGGCGAGCCGTTCCGCCACCGCCCGCACCCGCTCCCGGACCCGGGGGTCGAGCCGCGCGGGCAGCGCGGTGAAGGGCGGTTTCAGGGACAGGGCGATCCTGAGCCGCCCCGGGTCCCTGCCGACGGCCGCCGAGGCGTCCACGGGGGCGGGCCGGTGCAGGTCGCCCTCGTGGTTGCCGCTCGCCGCGTCCAGCAGGAGCGCGGCGTCGGCCACCGTGCGGGCGAGGGTGCCGTTGACGGTGATGCCCTGGAAGGACTCCGCGTGCGGCCAGGTCGAGATGCGGCCCCGCTGGGGCTTGATGCCGACGAGGTGCGTCCAGGAGGCCGGGATGCGCACCGATCCGGCGCCGTCCGAGCCCAGCGCGGCCGGGACGATCCCCGCGGCCACGGCCGCCGCGGAACCGCCGGAGGAGCCGCCCGGGGTGTGGTCGGGGTGCCAGGGATTGCGGGTGGCCCCGAAGGCCGGCCCCTCGGTGAACGGCCACTGTCCCAGCTCGCACGTGTTGGTCTTGCCCACGACGATCGCCCCGGCCGCGCGCAGCCGCCGTACGGCCTCGCCGTCCTCCGGGAGCGAGGGGAACTCGCCCCGGCAGCCGAACGCCGTCGGTTCGCCCGCCACGTCCATGTCGTCCTTCACCGCCACCGGCACGCCGAGCAGCGGCCGCCGCCCGCCCTCCGCCAGCTCCCTGTCCGCCGCGTCGGCCTCCGTGAGCGCCGCCTCGGCCCGCACCCGCCGGAACGCGTTCACCGTCCCCTGGCTCGCCTCGATCCGGGCGAGCGTCCGCTCCACGAGCGCCCGCGAGGTCACCTCCCCGGCCGCCAGCGCCCGAGCACACTCCACGAGACCCGGCGCACGGTCGACATCCATACGGAACACCTCCGGAAGCAGGATTTCTACCGAACGGTAATGTCCGCGCGGGCGCGACGGTACGGCATGGACGACTTGCCTGACGAGGGCGGCGATTCGTACGGCGGACCGGTGGGCTCAGCCGCCGCGGGCCAGGTGCCGCAGGGTGAGGGCCAGATGCAGCCGGAGCCGTCCCCGGGGCGTGCGCACCGGCCAGCCGAGGACCGCCTCCGCGTGGGCCAGACGGTCCTGGAGGGTGGAGTGGTGGACGTTGACGCCACCGGCCGCCGCCCGCAGGCTCGCGGTCGTGGCGACCGCGTGGAGCGTGGCCAGCATCCAGGGCGCGTCGGCCGCGGCCCGCTCCAGGTCCCGTACGTCCGGCGGCGGTTCGGCCCCCGGCGCGATCAGCCCGGCGAGCAGGGCGATCCCGCCGAGGTCGTCGGCGTGCACCACGCGTTCGCCGGGGTCCTGCGCGGTGCCCTCGGCGGTGAACCGCAGCGCCGTCCGCGCCTCGGCCCACGATCCGGGCAGCCCCAGAACCGGCACCTCCGGCCCGACCCCGACCCGTCCGGCGGGCAGCTCGTCCTCGCCGACCCGGTCCCCGCGCACCCGCAGCACGCGGGGACGGCCGCCCAGCGGGGCGACGGCGCGGACCCGGGTGGCCCGGTCGTCCAGGCCGAGGCGCCGGGCCGCGTACAGCCGGGCCCCCTCGTCGGCGGAGGGGTCGAGCACGGTCTCCACGAGTGCCGGGTCGTCGGCGGGGGAGAGGGGCGCCCGGCCCCGGGTCCGGTCCGGCACCACCCGCAGCGCCCCGGCGGCCCGCTCCAGGATGACCGCGTCCACCACGCTCGGCTCACCGCCCCCGGCCCGCTCCAGCCACAGCGCGGGCGCACCGCCCGGCACGAGCGCGGCGGACGGCCAGGCAGGGTCCGGCGGCGGGCCGCTGTCGTGGCGCCGCCCGTCGGTCTCCACCCGCACCCGCACGTGCCGCTCCGCGTCGACGAGACGCGCGGGACACCCGGCCAGCACAGCCGCGCCCCGCACCAGTGCCTCCAGCCCGGCCCGGGCCTCGGCCAGCGTGTCGAAGTAGGCGATGACCCGCACGGCGGCCCCGGCATCCGGATCCACCGCGGTCAGCCGCCCCGCCAGCTCTTTCATACGCCTCATAGTGCGCCATGGCCCGGCCGGGTGGGAGAGTGGTGGCGCCCCTGGGGAGCAGTGGGCGCAGCCCCTGCTCTCCAGGGGCGCGGGGAACTGCGCGACCAGCCCCCACCGGGCGGACGTCCGGGGGTCGAAGGGGCGCAGCCCCGAGATGGGGGCACCTCCCGCTCGAGCGAAGCCGAGAGTGGGGGAGGGACGGGTAGGGGCGGCGGGGGCGACAAACCCCGCATCCGCACCCGCCCCCTCACTCCCCGAGCAACCGCCGAACCCACCGCACATGCGCCTCCCGGCACTCCCGCGACACGGCCGCCTGCGGCGCGAACCCGTCGAACCCGTGGAACCCCCCGGGCCACACATGCAACTCCGCGACCCCGCCCGCCTGCCACAAGCGGGACGCGTACGCCACGACCTCGTCCCGGAACGTCTCCGCCGACCCCACGTCCAGGAACGCCGGAGGCAACCCGCTCAGATCCCCGGCCCGCGCCGGCGCCGCGTACTCCGACACCTCGGCCCCGCCCCGCCGCTCCCCGAGCAGCGCCGTCCACCCCGTCTCGTTGGCCGTCCGGTCCCACACCCCGCGCCCCGCCATCTGGTGGGCGGAGGGCGTGTCGTTGCGGTCGTCGAGCATCGGGCACAACAGCACCTGCCCGATCGGCCGTGGCCCCTTCCGGTCGCGCGTGAGCAGCGCCAGCGCGGCGGTCAGGCCCCCGCCCGCGCTCGCCCCCGCGATGATGATCCGCTCGGCGTCGCCGCCGAACTCGTGCGCGTGCGCGGCCGTCCACAGCAGCCCCGCGTAGACGTCCTCGACGGGCGCCGGATGCGGGTGCTCGGGTGCCAGCCGGTACTCCACGGACACCACGACCGCGCCCACCTCCCGCGCCCACGCCAGCGGCGCGTCCACCCCGACCCGGTTGTTGCCGACGATCATGCCGCCGCCGTGCACGTGGTAGATCACCGGCAGCGCGGCCGGGGTCGCGGGAGCGGCCGGACGGCAGATGAGCAGGGAGATCTCCGGCTCCCCCGGGGGGCCCGGCACCAGCCGGTCCTCGACCTCGAAGAACCCGTCCATGGTCAGGTCGAGCTGGGCCAGCAGCGCGATGCCGGGTCCCTGGCGCATCGCCGGGATGTCGTCCATGGTCAGCCCGCGCGGCACCATGTCCTCGATCGCCTCCAGGGCCGCCGCGAGCTCCGGATCGAAGGGGGGCGGGATCATGGTCATGGCTTCTCCTCGTGCGGGTTCCGCGGCGGGTGCCAACGGTTCGTACCGTGATGATGGGCGCGACGGCAAGCGCGCGGACGCCGTCGTACGGCGGTGGTTGCCCGCCATCCGGCGGGTGGTCCGGGAGGCGTCCGCAGCGGGCCGTGGGGCGGGTGGTCCGCACGCGTCCCGAGCGGCGCGGCCGGCGGGCGCGACGCCGGTGTCCGCACCCGCGTCGAACACATGATTCACGCCATAGCTTTCGCGTCGCGGCACCCCGTGCCGCATCGCGGACGGGCGGTCGCGGTACCGGCGGGACCCACCTCGGCGCGCGTCCCGCGAGAACCGGTCGCACGGCCGTGGCCGGGCACGCGCCCGCTCACCGACCGCCGACCCTGACCAGCGGATCGGCCACCGCCCTCGACGGAACACCGAGGTGCCGCCGCGTCACCGGCGCGCCCCGGCAGGGGGCGAGGGCCGGTCGCCCGCCCAACGGCCGGGAGCGGCAAGCAGGCCACACGACGGTGCGGGGACAGGGCCGACACGCGCGTGTGGAGGTGGCGTGAAATGACCGCCCGGTTGAACAGATTTCGAACACATTCGCCAAACTGCCCTGCCACAAAGATCGGTGGTCCGAACCCGGGCCTCGCACGGCCGACGGTCCCCCGGCCGGAACGACCTTCACCGCTTCTGCAAGGATGCCCTCCTCATGGTGCAGATACCGAAAGAGCCCGCCCCGCCCTCGCCCCTGCAGCGATCCGTGCCCACGAGCGCCGACGTGGCACGGCTCGCGGGTGTCTCACGCGCGACGGTCAGCTACGTCCTGAACAACACCAGCGCCGTCCGTATCAGCGAGCCGACCCGCCGCCGGGTCCACGAGGCGGCCAAGGAACTCGGCTACGTACCCCACGCGGCGGCCCGCAGCCTGCGCGCCGGCCACAGCCGCCTGGTGCTGATGCCCACCCCGAACGTGCCCATCGGCCCGCTCTACAGCCAGTTCATCAACGAGATCCAATGGGCCCTCAGCCGGCTCGACTACACCGTCGTGCAGCACGGCGGCATCGGACTGCGCGGCGACGACGCCGCCCGTGCCTGGGCGGAGCTGCGTCCGGTCGCGGTCATCGTGCCCGGCGTCGGCCTCGGCCCGCAGGGGGTGGCGGTGCTCAAGCGCTCCGGCGCCAAGGCCGTCGTCACCCTGACGCCCGAACCCGTCGAGGGCGCCCACGCGTTGATCCTCGACCACGCGGGCGTCGGCCACAGCGCGGGCCGGCACCTGGTCGAGAGCGGCCGCCGGCGCATCGGTGTGGTCGTGCCCGAGGAGCCCGGCTTCGGGGTCTTCTCCCAGCCCCGCCTGGCCGGCGTACGCCGCGCGGTGCAGGGCACCGAGGCCACGGTCACGGAGCTGCCGCTCGCCTACGACGAGGCGGCCGCCGCCCGGCTCGCACGCGACTGGCGCTCCCTCGGCCTGGACGCGGTGTTCGCGTACAACGACGAATACGCGATGCTGGTGATGCGGGCCCTCCAGGACGAGGGCATCGGCATCCCCGGGGAGACGGCCGTGGTCGGGGCCGACGACCTGATGCTCGGCCGGCTGCTGCGGCCGCGCCTCAGCACCGTCCACCTGGAGCTGCCGTCCGGACGTCACCTCGCGGAACTGGTCGACCGCGTGGTGCGCGACCCCGCGTCGGTCCCCACCACCCACGACGTCCTGGGCGCCAGGATCGTCCACCGCGAGTCGAGCTGACCGGGCCGGTCCGATCGGGCCCGGGCGGACCGGCCGCGGCCGAGCGGGCAGGGCCGAACGGGCACGGCTGAACGCACAGGGCGGCGGACCGCCCGCCTCGGGAGGCGCGTCATGCGCACGAAGGTCGGCATCATCGGCGGGGGCCCCGCCGGACTCCTCCTCGCCCGGCTGCTGCACCGGGCGGACATCGACTGCGTGGTCCTGGAGAGCCGGACCCGGACGGACGTGGAGCGGCGCCCGGCCGGCGGCCGGGGGTACGACGGCATCCTGGACCAGGGAACGGTCGACGCGCTGCGCGAGTGCGGCGCCGCCGGGCGCCTGGAGACCGAAGGGCTGGTCCACCACGGCCTCGAACTGCGCTTCGACCGCGCACGGCACCGCCTCGACCTCCCGGCCCTCACCGGCGGCCGTACGGTCACGAGTTGCTCCCGCACGGAGATCGTGCGGGACCTCGTCGCCCTGCAACTCGCCGACGGGCCGCCGCTGTTGTTCCAGGCCGCGGCGGTCGGCGTCGAGGACCCGCTCGGCGGGCGGCCGGTGGTGCACTTCGTCCACGACGGCTACCAGGAGGAACTGTCCTGCGACTGGGTGGCGGGCTGCGACGGTCTCCACGGCATCTCCCGCCATGTGGTCCCCGCCCCGGTCCGCCGGGTCCACCGGCACGAGTACCCGTACGCCTGGCTCGACGTCGTGGCCGAGGTGCCGCCGCCCCGCGAACCGGTCCTCGCGCGCGGAGACCACGGCTTCGCCCTGCACGCCGCGCGGTCCCCCTCGTCGTCCCGGTTCCACCTCCAGGTCCCGGCGGGCACCGACCGGGCCGACTGGCCCGACGCGCGCGTCCGGGACGAACTGGCCGCACGTCTCGCCGTCGACGACGACACCGACGGCCCCGACGACCTCGACCGGACCCTGGAACACGGGCCGGTCACCGTCGGGTCCGTGACCCCGCTGCGCGCCCACGTGCACGAGCCGACACGGTACGGCCGGCTGCTGTTCGCCGGGGACGCCGTCCACGGCCTGCCGCCGATCGCCGCCACGAGCCTCGATCTCGCGGTGTCCGACGTGACGCTCCTCGCCCTCGCCCTCGTCGAGCTGTACACCGACGGCACGGCCCAACTCCTGGACCGGTACGCGCGGCTGTGCCTCGACCGGGTCTGGCAGGCGGCCCGTTTCGGCGACGACCTGATCCGGCTGCTGCACACACGGCCCGACGGCGGCGCCTTCGACCACCGTCTCCAGCTCGCCGGGCTGCGCCGGATCACCGAGTCCCGGGAGGCGGCCGCGGAACTGGCCGCCCACTACACGGGGCTGCCGCTGCCCAGGCGCGATCCGTGACGACCGGGCGCCGGTGAACCGGCCGGCCCGTCAGCCGTTCTGCTCGGCCTGCGCCTGCTGCTCGGCTACCGCCTTGCGGACCTCGTCCATGTCCAGCTTCCGGGCCTGCCCGATGACGTCGGTCAACGCGGCCTCGGGCAGCGCGCCCGGCTGCGCGAAGACGGCGACCTGATCACGGACGATCATCAGCGTCGGGATCGACTGGATGCCGAAGGCCTGCGCCAGCTCCGGCTGCGCCTCCGTGTCGACCTTGCCGAACACCAGGTCCGGGTTGTCACCGGCGGCCTTCTCGTAGACCGGGGCGAACTGCCGGCAGGGACCGCACCAGGCCGCCCAGAAGTCGATGAGAACGAACTCGTTCTCGGTGACCGTCCGGTCGAAGTTCTCCTTGGTCAGCTCCACGGTGCTGCTCATGGCGTGCATCCCTCTTCCTGGTCTCGGTGCTCGGGGGCGAGCCGCACACGACAACGCCACCCCGTGGTGCCGTATTCCGCGCGCCTACCCGTTTGGCCACCGCGCACACCAGCAACCAGACTGACCCCCATGACGGATACGGAGAACACCGAAGGAACAGCGGGCGACGCGACCCCGGCCGAGTACGACGTCGTGGTGCTCGGTGCCGGACCCGTGGGGGAGAACGTCGCCGACCGCACCCGCGCGGCCGGCCTGTCCACCGCGATCGTGGAGAGCGAACTGGTCGGCGGCGAGTGCTCGTACTGGGCGTGCATGCCGAGCAAGGCCCTGCTGCGCCCCGCGATCGCCCGCGCCGACGCCCGCCGCGTCCCCGGGCTGCGCCACCTGGTGCAGGGCCCGCTGGACACCGCCGAGGTGCTCGCCCGCCGCGACTACGAGACCGGGAACTGGAAGGACGACGGCCAGGTGGCCTGGCTGGAGAGCGTCGGGGCGGTCCTCCACCGCGGCCACGCGCGCCTGGCCGGGCCCCGCCGGGTCGTCGTGGACGCCCCCGACGGCGGGCGCCGGCTCCTCACCGCCCGGCACGCGGTGGTGGTCTCCACCGGCAGCCGCGCGCTCCTGCCCGACCTGCCCGGACTCGCGCAGGTCCGGCCCT
The DNA here is from genome assembly GCF_029167005.1 of Streptomyces sp. VNUA24. Lineage (NCBI taxonomy): Bacteria > Bacillati > Actinomycetota > Actinomycetes > Kitasatosporales > Streptomycetaceae > Streptomyces > Streptomyces sp. VNUA24. Next base: position 2,407,441 of record NZ_CP119143.1, on the reverse strand, counting down.
GGACCAGCCGCGAGGCCACCAGCGCGCGGACGGCCCCCGGCCGGCTGATCGTCGTCGGCGGCGGCGTGGTGGCCGTCGAGATGGCCACCGCCTGGCGGTCCCTCGGCTCCGAGGTCACCGTCCTCGTGCGCGGCAAGGGCCTGCTGCCCCGCATGGAACCCTTCGCCGGTGAACTGATCGCCGAGGCGCTCGGCGAGTCGGGCGTGGACGTGCGGACGGGGACGTCGGTGACGGCGGTGTCCCGCGAGAACGGAACCGTGGTGGCCCTCACCGACACCGGCGACCGGCTGGAGGCCGACGAGATCCTCTTCGCCACCGGCCGCGCCCCGCGCACCGACGACCTCGGCCTCGACACCGTCGGCCTGGAGTCCGGCGCGTGGCTGCCGGTCGACGACAGTCTGCGGGTGACGGGCAGCGACTGGCTGTACGCGGTCGGGGACGTCAACCACCGGGCGCTCCTCACCCACCAGGGCAAGTACCAGGCCCGGATCGCCGGGGCCGCCATCGCCGCCCGCGCGGCCGGGGTCCCGCTCCTGGAGAGCGACCCCTGGGGCGCCCACGCGGCCACCGCCGACCACGCCGCCGTCCCCCAGGTCGTCTTCACCGACCCCGAGGCCGCCGCCGTGGGCCTCTCCCTCGCGGAAGCCGAGCAGGCCGGCCATCGCGTCCGCGCGGTCGACGTCGAGTTCTCCTCCGTCGCGGGAGCGGGCCTGTACGCCGACGGCTACCGGGGCCGCGCCCGTATGGTCGTCGACCTGGACCGCGAGATCCTGCGCGGTGTCACCTTCGTCGGCCCCGCCGTCGGCGAGCTGATCCACTCCGCCACGATCGCCGTCGCCGGAGAGGTCCCGGTCGACCGGCTCTGGCACGCGGTGCCCTCGTACCCGACGCTCAGCGAGGTGTGGCTGCGGCTGCTGGAGGCGTACCGGGGCTGACCCGCGGCCGCCGGCCGTCCGGGCGCTCAGTCGGGCAGCAGGAAGCCCAGCTCCCGGGCGGCCCGGGCCGGGGTCGGGTCGTTCCAGCGGTCGGCCATCGCCTGGTTGGAGGAGAGGGACCGCAGCTCGGCGTGGTCGAGGTAGAGCGTGCCGTTCAGGTGGTCCGTCTCGTGCTGGACGATACGGGCGGGCCACCCCGAGAACTCCTCGTCCACCGCCCGCCCCCGCTCGTCGAGCGCCCGCAGCCGCACCCTGGCGTGCCGGGCCACCACGGCCTGCCAGCCCGGGACACTCAGACAGCCCTCGAAGAACGCGTCACGGTACGGCCCGACGGCCTCGTACGCGGGATTGACCAGGACGCGGAACGGCTGCGGGACCCTGCCCCGGGCCAGCCGCACCTCCTCCGGGACCGGCGCGGGGTCCTCGATCACCGCGATGCGCAGGGGCACCCCCACCTGGGGCGCGGCGAGACCGACACCGGGCGCCGCGTGCATGGTGGCGCGCAGGGCGGCGACGAAGCGGGCCAGGAGGACCGGGTCGAGCTGGCCGTCGAAGGGCTCGGCGGTGCGGCGCAGCACCGGGTCGCCCGCGGCGACGATCGGCAGCGGCCCCTCATGGGCGAGGAGTTCCTCGACCCGGTGCTTCAGCGGGCGGGAGTCGGCGCGGTCACGTTCGGAAGGCATCGGGCCAGGATGCCAACCGCCGTCGTACGGCGCGAGGCGGCTCACGCGACGGCCCGGCCGCACGCCGTACGCCGGTGGCCGCGCGCCGCATGCCGCGCGCCGGCGGGCGGCGTGCTGCGGACGACCGGAGCGATCGTGACCCACGTCACACGCAAGGCCGGGAACTCGGGGTCCTCACGATCCGACTACTGGACCGCCACGTCGTCCCCGCATCCCGGAGCATCCGCCGATGACCATCGCCCCCTCGACCGAGACGGACGAGTCCCGCGAACCCGTCGCCAAGCCCGACGGCACCACGAGGGGCTGGGCCTCGCTCAGGCCGCTCGTGCTGCGGCTGCACTTCTACGCGGGCGTCCTCGTCGCCCCGTTCCTGCTGGTCGCCGCCCTGACCGGCGGACTGTACGCCGCCTCGTTCTCGGTCGAGAAGATCGTCTACGCGGACCGGACGACCGTCGCGAAGGTCGGCGACGAGAAGCTGCCGATATCCGAGCAGGTCGCCGCCGCCCGCAAGGCGCACCCCGAGGGCACCGTCTCCGCCGTGCGCCCCTCGCCGGAGGACGACGCGACGACCCGGGTGATGCTGACGGGCGTGAAGGGCATCGACGAGACCAACACGCTCGCGGTGTTCGTCGACCCGTACACCGCCGAGGTGCGCGGCGCCCTGGAGCAGTACGGCTCGACCGGCGCCCTGCCGGTGCGCACCTGGATCGACAAGTTCCACGCCAACCTCCAGCTCGGCGAGCCCGGCCGCCTCTACAGCGAACTCGCGGCGAGCTGGCTGTGGGTCATCTCGGGCGGCGGCCTCGTGCTCTGGTTCGCCCGCCGCCGCTCCCAGCGCAAGGTGCGCGGCACCAGCGGCCGCCGCCGCACGCTGGGCCTGCACGGCACGGTCGGCGTCTGGGCCGCCGCCGGGTTCTTCTTCCTCTCGGCGACGGGCCTGACCTGGTCGACCTACGCGGGCGCCAACATCGAGGTGCTGCGCACCGAACTCCACCAGGCCACCCCGGCGATCTCCGCCGCCGCGGGCGACCACGGGGACCACGGCGACGGCTCGGCGGAGGGCGGGGCTCCCGCGAAGGGCGACCTGGACAAGATCCTCGCCGCCGCACGGGCCGAGGGCCTCGGCGACCCGGTGGAGATCGTGCCGCCCGCCGACGCGTCCTCCGCGTACGTGGTCAAGCAGGTCCAGCGCAGCTGGCCCACCAAGCAGGACGCGGTGGCCGTGGACCCGGCGACGGCGGAGGTCACCGACACCCTCCGGTTCGCCGACTTCCCGGTCCTCGCCAAGCTCTCCCGTTGGGGCATCGACGGCCACACGGGCGTGCTGTTCGGGCTGGCCAACCAGCTCCTGCTGATGGCCCTGGCGGCCTCCCTGGTCGTCCTGATCGTCTGGGGCTACCGGATGTGGTGGCTGCGCGGCCGCGCCTCGTCGTTCGGCCGCCCGATCCCGCGCGGGGCCTGGCAGCACGTGCCGCCGCAGATCCTGGTCCCCGCCCTCGTCCTCATCGCCGTCCTCGGCTATTTCGTCCCCCTCCTCGGCATCCCGCTCGCCGTGTTCATCGCGGTGGACGTCGTCCTGGGCGAGATCGCGCACCGGCGCGGCAAGCGGTCGTCCGGCGGCCGGGCGGAGGCGAAGTAGGGCGGTCGGGCGGAGGCGAAGTAAGGCGGTCGGTGCGGCCGGTCGGTGCGGCGGTGGGGGTCGGTGTGGCCGTGGGCGTCGGCGCCGCGAGAGGGGGCGCGTCCGGTCCGGACGCGCCCCCTCACTCCGTGAATCCCCGCGCTGCCTACGGCTGCTCGAACTCGCCCGCGAGGGCCGAGGCGATCCGCAGGTGGGACTGCGCCTCCTGGTGCCGGGACTGCCGCTCCAGCGTGCGGCCCAGCATCAGCCGGGCGTACTGCTCCACCGGGTCCCGCTCCACGAGGACGCGCAACTCCGTCTCGGCCCTGGTCAGTTGGGCCGAGTGGTAGTACGCGCGGGCCAGCAGCAGCCGCGGACCGGTCTGCTCCGGAACCTCCTCGACCAGCGGGCCGAGGACGCGCGCCGCGGCGGCGTAGTCCTTGGCGTCGAAGAACATCCGGGCGCGCTCCCAGCGCTCGGCAGGTGTTCCGTGGTCGTAGTACGTCGTGTCCACCGGTGCCTCCTTCGAGGCGCACAACCTCCGCCTGCTGTTGAATATTCCACCACTTTGTGTGCCGGCTGACGGGGGCGGCCGGACGGGACTAGGTTGTGCAGCATGAGCAATCTTGATCGCGAGCCGGTGCCCGCGGTGTGCGGCGGCCGTGGCTTCGTGGTGGCCGAACCGGTGCGGGAACTCCTCAGCCCTCGAAAGGTGAGGCTCGGCGAGTCCACCGAGGTGCGGCGGCTGCTGCCCAACCTGGGCCGCCGCATGGTCGGCGCCTGGGCCTTCGTCGATCACTACGGTCCCGACGACATCGCCGACGAGCCCGGTATGCAGGTGCCACCGCACCCGCACATGGGCCTGCAGACGGTCAGCTGGCTGCACCAGGGCGAGGTGCTGCACCGCGACTCCACGGGCAGCCTGCAGACGATCCGTCCGCGCGAGCTGGGCCTGATGACCTCGGGCCGGGCCATCAGCCACTCGGAGGAGAGCCCGCGGTCCCACGCCCGCTACCTGCACGGCGCCCAGCTCTGGGTCGCCCTGCCGGACAGCCACCGGCACACCGACCCGCGCTTCGAGCACCACGCCGAACTGCCGGTCGTCACGGCCCCCGGCCTGAGCGCCACCCTCATCCTCGGCTCCTTGGACGGGGCCACCTCGCCCGGCACGACCTTCACCCCGATCGTCGGCGCCGACCTCACGCTGGCCGCCGGCGCCGACGTACGCCTCCCGCTCGAACCCGACTTCGAGTACGCCGTCCTCGCCATGGCCGGCGAGGCCCACGTCGACGGCGTCCCCGTCCTCCCCGGCTCCATGCTCTACCTCGGCTGCGGCCGCACCGAACTCCCCCTGCGCGCCGACTCGGACGCCTCTCTCATGCTCCTCGGCGGCGAGCCGTTCGAGGAGGAGCTGATCATGTTCTGGAACTGGATCGGACGGTCGCAGGAGGAGATCGAACAGGCCCGTCAGGACTGGATGGAAGGGTCGCGGTTCGGGGAGGTCAAGGGATACGACGGGGCGCCATTGCCCGCACCGGAACTGCCGCCTGTGCCGTTGAAGCCGCGGGGAAGGGTGCGCTGACCTGGGGAGGCACGGTGTGGCTGCCCGTGGGCGGCCCTGTCGGCCGATCGCCTGGCCCGGGGGGCCGACGCGCCGGCGACGTGAGCCCGTACATCAATCCGCAACGGCGGGTGGGGGGTTGGGAACCATCCATGCGTGACCGCTGTGCTCACGGCTGCGCAGCCGACCTGAGGGCGTGGATGGGCTCCTGGCCCTAGACAGGCACTGCGTACAGGTTCTTGTCGTCGCTGCCGAAGTAGACGAAGCCGCTGAGGACCACGGGAGACCTCACGATGTCGTCGGCGCGGAATCTCCATTGTGGGGCACCGGTGGTGGCGTCCAACGCGTAGAGGGATCCGTCATAGCTGCCGACGTAGACGACCTTGCCGGCCACGGCAGGCGTGGAGGCCCCGGCTTCTGTGGAGAAAGTCCACTTCTTCACGCCGGTGGCGGCGTCGAGCGCATGCACATGGCCGTCATGGCTGTAGACATAGACGTATCCGCCTCTCACGGTCGGTGTCCCCGGTGTGTCACCAGTGGTGTAACTCCACTTCTTCACGCCGGTACCGGCATCCAGCGCGTACACGGTCCGGTCACCGCTGCTGAAATAGACCGAGCCGCCCGAGATCACGGTGGGCGCGCTGGATATCGCGTTGCCCGCGGTGAAACTCCACTGCTTCTCTCCCGTGGTGCTGTTCAGGGCATACAAACTGGCGTCGTCACTGCCGACGTACACCACGCCGTCGACCACCACAGGCGAGGACTGCACCTGGTCGCCCGTGGTGTAACTCCATTGCAGCTCACCGGTGGTCGCGTCCAGCGCGTACACCTTGGTGTCGTCGCTGCCGACGAAAACCGATCCGAGACGCACCGCCGGCGAGGTGTACACCGCTGCGTCGGCGGTGAAACTCCACTTCTTCGTGCCGGTGGCGGCGTCCAGCGCGTACACCTGGCGGTCGCCGCTTCCGACGTACACCATGCCCTGGGCCACGGCCGGCGTCAGCACAGTGCCGCCGGTGGCATAACTCCATTTCACCTTGCCGGTTGAGGCGTCCAGCGCGTACACCTGATTGTCGGCACTGCCGAGATAGGCCACGCCGTCGACAACGGTCGGCGCGCTGGTGACGTGGTCACCCGTGGTGAATTTCCAGGCCAAGCCGTGTTCCGGGAGATCGGGGCCGCCGAGGAATCGCCAGCCGGTGAAGCCCAGCCCTGCCGCAGCCGTGGCGCCGACGAGCCCGAACAGTGCCCGCCGCCGGGAGAGGCGGGGAGCACCTCCGCCGACGTCGATCCGTGCCGGCGCCGGCCCGTTCTTGCCCGGCGCTGGACGGGCTGCGGCGCCTGCAGAGGCCAGGGGCTGCGCGGTCCCGGAGACGGGGCGTCGGCCGGTACGGGTCGGTGCCCCGTGCGGGGCTGTTTCGTCAGCCGCATCCGGTGTGCGCACCCCGGCCCCTTGGGCCACTGCTTCGGTCGGCGGATGCGGCCGGACCGGCGGAGCGGGCTGAACGGAGGCGGCGGCTGTGGTGCCCCCGGCCGTGAGTGTCGGTGTCACTGGGCCCGACGGAGGGGACGGGGCGGGCTCCGATGCCATGGGCGGCGGTGTGGCAGGCTGAGGCGCCACGGCGCGGGTGCGGACGCTCGCGGCCACGGGCGCCGGCAGCCACTCCGCCTCGAACGGAACCTCGGTGGTGTCCCGACCATCGACGGACTCGGCCAACTGGTTCAACAGTGCGGCGACGGAAGGCCGTTGCTCGGGGTCCTTGGCCAGACAGCCGGAGATCACATCCCGCAGTCCAGGCGGCACCGAAGTGAGTTCAGGCTCTTCGTAGACCGCCCTGAAGTGCAGGGCGTGGGCGGAGCCGATACCGAAGGGACCATTGCCGGTTGCGACGAACGTCAGCACGGCGCCGAGTGAGAAGATGTCGCTGGCCGGACCGATCGGTTTGCCGGTGAGCTGCTCGGGAGACATGAAGCCGGGGGTTCCGACCGTCATGCCCGTACGGGTCAGGGCGCTCGCCTCGCCGGACGCCGAGATCCCGAAGTCGATCACCCGTGGGCCGTCCGCCGCCAGCAGCACGTTCGACGGCTTCAAATCCCGGTGGACGACGTCCACGGCGTGGATGGCCTCCAGAGCCTCAGCCAGGCCCGCCCCCAGGGCGAGCACGGAGTCGACAGGCCACGGCCCGTGCGCGGCGACCGCCTCACCGAGCGATACGCCCGGGACATACGCCGTGGCCAGCCAGGCCGGAGACCCGTCGGGATCGGCATCGACCACCCCGGCGGTGAAGAATCCGTTCACTCGGCGGGCAGCGGCGACCTCCCGGGTGAACCGGCGCCGGAACTCACCGTCCTCGGCCAGCTCCGGACGAACCACCTTCACTGCCACCGCCCGGCCGCTCGGCGAGCGGCCGAGATACACCCGCCCCATCCCGCCCGCCCCGAGGCGCGCGATGATCCGGTACCGCCCCACCTGCGGCGGATCCCCCGCTTCGAGCGCCCCGAACGCCTCCGGTCTCAGCCCCGATCCCGATTCCATGTCCCACCCCCACAACGAACGTGGCAACCTCGGCCACTGTCGAAGATTGCCCCATCTTGCCGCTCATCACCGCTGATTGGGGACAACTCCGCACTTGCGGCAGGGGCCTGTAAGAGGGTGGTACGAGACCTGATGACCGATTCTTCGTTTCGTGAGGGACGAGCGGGCAGGCCGTGGCGACGTCGGTCGTCCACGGCTCGGGAATGCGGCGTCAGCCTGACCTCGCCGTCATGTTGGTCCTCGGCCGGTTGCCGGACGGGAAGAGGGAGAGCGCGGCATGGGGACCACGAGGGTGGTCTTGTGTGGGCCAGGTCACGTGGCGGGGTGCATAGCGGGGCAGGGGCCAGTGCCTTGTTGAAGGTGTAGGGGCGTGCAGGGGTAAGGGGCGACGGATATGGGGGAGTTGCGTGCCGACGCGTTCGACCGGTTCGTGACGGCTCGGTGGTCGGCCCTGCTCCACCTGGCGCGGCTGCTCACCGGCGGTGACCGGCACCGGGCCGAGGATCTGCTGCAGGAGGCGCTGGTCAAGCTGTGGTTCGCCTGGCCGAAGGTGGGCGAGCAGGCGCCAGAGGCGTATGTGCGCAGGATCCTTGTCCGTGCCGCGGCTCGCTCGGCACGGCGTCGCTGGTGGGGCGAGCATCCCGTGGACCGGTTGCCCGACCCGCCCGAGGTGGGGGACGAGACCGCCGCCGTGGATGAACGGACCCGGTTGGAGGCCATGTTGGCGTTGCTGCCGGCGCGGCAGCGGGCCGCGGTGGTGCTGCGCTACTACCAGGACCTGCCCGAACGGGACGTCGCGGAGGTGCTGGGGGCTCCACCCTCGCTGGCGAACGTCGACGAACTGGCTGACAGCGTGCGCCGGGCCGGTGCCGAGGTGGAGATCGTCATCAAGGGAACCCCGGTGCCGCTGCCGAGCATGCTGGATCTGACGGCCTACCGCATCCTCCAAGAGGCCCTCGCCAACGTCAGCCGCCATGCCCGGCCACCCTGCGCGACCCTCACGGTCGACTACCGGACGGACGGTGTGTACCTCCGTGTCGATGACGAAGGCAGACACGCGGGACCGGACACGCTGCCAGGCCATGGCATCATCGGCATGCGCGAACGCGCGGCACTGTGCCGCGGCCGGGCCACGACGGGGGCTCGCCCGGACGGAGGCTGGACCGTCGAAGCAGCCCTTCCCCTGCCGGGCGGGTCGACCTGAGTCGGCACGTGATCCAGAAGCTCAGTACCGGGGCACAAGGCCGGCTCGGGCCGCGGAACGGATCGCCGGCCGGCCGAACGACGAGCTCACTCACCTGGAAAGGGGCTTTCTCACGGCTTCCCGCGCCGCTCGGAGAGCCGGGCTGGAAGCCGAGATCGCGGTCAGGGCGCCGTTCGTCTCCGGCCGGCGACCGACCCCCACCGACCCCCACCGCACTCGTGGGATGCTCACCTCTGCCGGAAGCGGTTTCCACCAGGCCGGAAGGGGCGACCTCATGGCGATCCAGGGTGTGCTTTTCGACGTCGACGACACCCTGTTCGACTACTCGACCTCGGAAGAAGTCGGCGTGCTCGCCCACCTGCGGGAGCAACGGCTGCTCGACCGGTTCCCCGACCCCGCCACGGCACTCGCGTTCTGGCGGAGGATCATGGAAGCGCAGTACGCACGCTTCCTCGGCGGCGAGCTCACGTTCATCGAGCAGCGGCTCGAACGTACTCGCCGATTCCTCTCCCACCTCGGGCAGGACACCTCCGGCATGCCGGACCACGAAGCGTCAGCCTGGTTCGCCGGCTACGAAGCCCACCGCAACGCCGCCTGGGCGGCATTTCCCGATGCCGAGCCCGTCCTCAGGAAACTCGCACCGGACTACCGCCTGGGGATCGTCTCCAACTCATCCGTCGACCACCAGCGCGACAAGCTCCACACCATCGGCCTGCTGCCCTACTTCGACGACGCCCTCATCTGCTCCGACCAGCACGGCGCGGCCAAGCCCGCACCGAGCATCTTCCTCGCGGGCTGCACCTCCCTCGGCCTCCCGCCGCACGAAGTGGCCTACGTCGGAGACAAGTACACCCTCGACGCCGTGGGGGCCCACGACGCGGGACTGCACGCCTACTGGCTCGACCGGGCCGACACCGACTCCGGCATCACCCACAGCGGCATCCGCGTCATCCACTCCCTCGACGAACTCCCGGACGCCCTCACCCGCTGAACACTTCGGTGGGTTCGGCGTGGAGTTGGTGACGGGTGCGCATCAGAATCCGCCCGAGCATGTTCTTGCCGTTCCCGGTCCTGCCCCGGCCCCAGTAGTGATCGGTGGTGGTGTCCTCGACGATCTCTTCCTCGCCGGTGGACAGCAGAACGTCACGGATATCGGCATGCGCACGGAACTTGGCCGCCACCGCACGGCGCATCACGTCGTCCTTCACCCGCTCCCAGTCCCTCCGCAGGGGCCGGGACGCGTCACGGCCCAGCTCCGCTGCCCGCAGCGGCGTGCGTGCGCGCCGGACGAGATCCGCGTGGCGGGTGCCCTTGAACTTCTGCGCCTGGAAGTAGTGCTCCGAGGTCGCCCACCAGAAACCGTCGAGGTCGAAGCCGTGATCGGAGAAGTTCGAGAAGCATCCATAGGGGACTTCATCGGCGCCATAGAAGTAGATCGTCACGGAACCTCACTGAACCTCACGGGTGTCACGGAAAGCCGCACCGTGTCAGGCGTGCCCCGGCCCCCGCAACCGGTTATCGGCCGGTACGTGGCCACGGGCCGAGTCCGACGGCCCCTGCCCTCGGTCGTCCTGCCGCGGCTTCCGCTCCAGCAGGGCGGCCCCGAGCGGGGTCAGGGTGTGCAGGACCGTGTTGGCGTGGCGGTGGCTGGTGAGCAGGCCCGCTTCGCGTAGTACGGCGGTGTGGTGGCTGGCCGTCGTGGGGGTCACTCCGGCCCGGTGTGCGGCCTCGGTGGTGGTGCAGCCGGTCGCGCCGGCCCGCAGGATGGCGGCGCGGGTGGTGCCGAGCAGGGCGTTCAGGGAGGGCGAGTCGACGGAACGCGTCGTCGCGGGCAGGTGGTGCAGGGGGTAGAGCAGCACGGGCGGGAGTCCCGGGTCGGCCAGGGCGATGGGCGCGTGCCAGCAGAAGTGGGAGGGGATCAGGAGCAGCCCCCGGCCGTCGAGGGAGACGTCGCGGTGGTCCGGGTACGGGTCGATCTCCAGGACCGGTGACCGCCAGCGGATGGTGGGGCCCAGCTGGTCGAGCATGCCTCCGGTCCCGGCGTGGAACAGGGTGTGCGCGTGCCGGGCGCGTTCGGCGTGCAGCCGTTGCTGGATGTGCTCCTCGTGCGGGGTGATCACGGCACGGTGGTAGGCACGCAGGGCGCCCACGAGTTGTTCCCGCATGCCCCGCTCGCCGAGCCGACGGGTCCACGCCGGGGCGCCGACGGCCCGGTCGAGCAGCTCGACCTCGCCCGCCACCCTCGTGTCCGGGGTCGCCAGAACGGCGTCCAGCCCGGCGTCCAGGTCCTGTGTGCCCTCCGGGGGCGTCAGGAAGTCGGGGAAGTAACCGGCGCGCGGGAAGAGCGGCAGCAGGAAGCTCTTCACGGTCTGTTCGAGCCCGGCCCGGCGCAGCGCGGCGCGCGCGTCACGGAACCAGGGGGCGTAGGCCCAGCGGCCTTCGCGAGTCTGGAGCCGGTGCAGGCTGACCGCGATCTCCCAGAGCGCGTGGGGCTCGGTCGCCACGCGCACCTTGGTGAGGTCCTCGGGTGTGAAGTGAAAGCGGAGCATCCCGTTCCCCATGGTCGCCTGTCTCCGACCTGCGTGTTTTCACTCCCCTCGCATGAGCATGACAGCGGCGCGTGGTGCGGGAAACATGAATTCCCGCCAGCCGTAGGTCCGTTGGCATTCCGTTGGCATCGTCCAGGAGGAAGGCACGCCGATGTTCCCGTACGAGCAGAAGCACGACCGGAAGTCCGGCCGCACCCCCCGTCGGGGCCGCAGGGCCCTCGCCGCCGTGGCGCTCACCGTCGCCACGGCCGGTCTGAGCCTGGTCGCACCGGGCTCCGCGAGTGCGGCACCGCAGGCGTGGTCGTGCGGCACCGGCAACCTGTGCGCCTACACCGGCGGCGCCGGCAACGGCAGCCGCTGCTCGTGGTCCAACGCCGACGCGGACTGGTGGAATGGTTCCGTGCAGTGTTCGTGGTCCGACACCCAGAACGTCGGGTCGGCCAAGAACAGCGGCACCTCGTCCGCGTACGCCTACGTCGTCCTCTACACGGGCCCCAACTACACCGGCAACGGCTACTGCATCCCGCAGAACGGTGGCGAGTGGCCGAACCTCAATGTCAGGATCCGTTCCCACCGCTGGGAAGCCAGCTGCTGATCCACGCCTGACGCCTGACGCTGGGCGACTCGGGGGCCGAACGCGGACGGCGGCTTCGTCGGACTCGCCTTCGGCCCCCTCCCGTCGCTCCTGCACTCCCAGCGCCGTTGCCGGAGCCGATCCCGTCGACGGCGCGCCCCGCACCCTCTGGACAGGGAATGCCTGTGCCGACCTGAACGTCGACCATCAGGCCGGAGTCGATGCCGACCCGGGAATCGGCCCCACCGATAGGCGATCGAGCACGCCTTTCTAGGATGGCCGGGTGCCGCACTTCGAGATCGTGACAGCCGTCGCCGCACCCCCGCACCGGGTGTTCGAGGCATGCCTCGACGTGGAAGCGCACACGCGGTCGATGGCCGATTCCTCGGAGCGGGCGGTCGGTGGCAGGACCCGGGGCGCACTCTCGCTCGGCGACACGGTGACCTTCCAGGCCCGCCACTTCGGCCTGACCTGGCGACTCACCGCCCGCATCACGGCGTACGACCCGCCCCGGTGCTTCGTGGACGAGCAGGATGCCGGCCCCTTCGAGCGATGGCATCACCGTCATCACTTCGAGCCGGACGGCACGGGCGGCACCGTGATGAGGGACGTCATCGACTTCGCCTCGCCGTTCGGATTCCTCGGACGTGTCGCCGACCGCACTGTCCTGAGCTGGTACATGCCCCGCCTCATCAGAACCCGCAACGCTTACCTCGCCGACGCCTTGCGCTGAGCCCGGATCGACGATCACCACGCCCTCAGGGGCGGTACGAGGGCCGGCACACGGACCGGGCGCGCTGCCGGGCCACGGTCGAACGCGTCCGCCTGAACGCCTCCGCCCGGACGCGTCCGTCTGAACGCGTCCGCACGAACGCCTCGGTCTGAACGCCTCCGCACGAACGCCTGCGCACGAACGCCTCCGCACGAACGCCTCCGTGCCCCACGCGGCTGACCCGACCGACGACCGGAGGACCGGATTTTTCAGAGTGTCGTCGAGGGTCGCTGAAAAACGCCTCTGACCTGGACGCTCGTGACCAGGACGACCGCGGCGCCCGCCGACGGCGCCCGTTCTCCCTCCTCCAGGGTCCGGTCACCCATGCGTACGCACACGACGTGATCGAGCTCCTGTCCCCTCAGATTCCGGCGTGGAGCCGGACACCGAAGGAGCACGCATTGCCGCCCAAGTCAGTCAGGTGGGGGATGCTCCCCGCCCTCGCAGGTGCGGTGGCCGTCTCGGTCGCCGTGCCGGGACCGGTCGCGCAGGCCGTCGCCCCCGAAGCCGCGTCGGTGGGGCAGCGCACGCAGACCGCCACAACCGTCACCCTCATCACCGGGGACCGGGTCACCCTGCGCCCCCAGCCCGGCAAGAAGGCTCCCGCCGTGTCCGTCCTGCCCGGCAAGGGCCGGCAGGACATGGGCTTCCGTCTCGTCCGTGCCCTCCGAGCCGGGACACAGCACATCAGTGTGATCCCCCAGGACGCCGAACGCCCCCTCTCCACCGGAAAGCTGGACGCGCGGCTGTTCGACGTCACGGAGCTGACCCGCATCGGTCGGGACGACGCCCGCTCGCGCTCACTGCCGCTGATCGTCATGGAACGCGCCGGCAAGGGGGCCTCCCGCTCCGCCCTCGCCGCACACGGAGCCGGCCTCGGGCGCACCCTGCGCGCCCTGAACGGCGGCACCCTCACCCAGCCCAAGAAGACCACCGGCGGTCTGTGGCGGTCGCTGCTCAAGGGGCAGTTGTCCAGCCGTGTCGGCAAGCTCTGGCTGGACGGCAAGGCGAAGGTCCTGGACGACGAGAGCAACAAGATCATCGGGGTTCCCGCCACCTGGAAGTCGGGCATCACCGGCAAGGACGCGCTGATCGCCGATCTGGACACCGGTATCGACGCCACCCACCCCGACTTCAAGGGACGCATCGCCGCATCGAAGGTCTTCGCCGGTACCAGCCTCAAGGACGGGTACGGGCACGGCACCCACACCGCCTCCACCATCGCCGGGACGGGCGCGGCGTCGAACGGCAAGTACGCGGGCGTCGCGCCGGGCGCCAGGCTGCTCATCGGCAAGGTCTGCGACGACGACGGAGCTTGTCCGGACAGTGCGATCATCGCCGGGATGGAGTGGGCCGTGGCCCAGCACGCGGTCGCCGTCAACATGAGCCTCGGCGACACCGTCACCGACGGCACCGACCCGGTGTCCACCGCCCTGAACCGGCTCACCGCCCAGAGCGGCACCCTGTTCGTGGTGGCCGCCGGCAACGAGGGCGGGCCCAAGGGCAACGGCGTGGACGGCACCGTGGGAAGCCCGGGCAGCGCGGACGCCGCGCTCACCGTCGGCAGCACCACCAAGCGCGACACGCTCAGCTACTTCTCCAGCCAGGGACCCCGGCTCGGCGACGCCGCCGTCAAGCCCGAACTGGTGGCACCCGGCTCGGACATCATCGGTGCCCGCGCCGAAGGCACCAACATGGACACGCGCGTGCCCAACCCGCGCTACGAGCAGGCGTCCGGCACCTCCATGGCCGCCCCGCACGTCACCGGCGCCGTCGCCCTGCTCGCCCAGGCCCACCCCACCTGGAAGGCCGCCGACTTCAAGCGGGCCCTGACCTCCTCGGCGCACGGCCTGAAGAACCTGACCGCCTTCCAGCAGGGCTCCGGCCGCCTCGACATCGTGCGCGCCCTGAAGCAGAAGGTGTACGCCACCTCCGGCGCCGCCGGCCTGGGCCTGTTCACCTGGCCGCACGCCGGCGCCACCGCCACCCGTCAGATCACCTACCGCAACGACGGCGACCGGCCCGTCACCCTCGAACTCGCCCTCGACGCCTACGGCCCCGGCGGCAAGCGGGCACCCGCCGGCATGTTCTCCCTGGACGCCACGAGCGTGACCGTTCCCGCGCACGGCACCGCCACCGCGCACGTCACCGGCCGTACCACCAAGGCCCAGGTCGGCCGCTACGGCGGCGCGGTCCTTGCCACCGCCGGGGACACCACGGTGCGTACCGCGGTCGGCCTGTTCGCCGAGCCCGAACGCCACACCCTGACCATCACCGGCCTCAACCGTGAGGGAAAGCCGGCCGCGGGCGCACCGCTGACGGTCTTCGGCCCGCGCACCGGCATCCGGCAGGACATCCGGCTGGGCGGGGACGGCACGTTCCGGCTGCGTCTGCCGGAGGACGACTACACCATCCTCGGCGTCGACGACAGCCTCGCCGGGTTCGACGCCTCCGGGAACCGTACCGGCACCCGTACCCTGCTCGCCGCCACCGGCATCCGCACCGACCAGGACCGTGCCGTGACCCTCGACGGACGCAGGGCCGGCAAGGTCTCGGCCCGCACCGACCGCCGCGACGCCACCGCGATCTCCACCACGGCCGGCCTCGAACTGACCCCCGCGCGGGGAGATGACAGCTACGCGCTCACCGTCGTCGTCGGAGGCAAGGCCACCCTGTACGCCACTCCCACCGCCCAGGCCCCGGGCGTCACCTACGCCGCCTCCACCACCCTCACGGGCAAGGACGCGGGCGGTGCCTACCGCTACTCCCTGCGCCAGACCCACAAGGGCGGCATACCGGCCGACACCGACCCCGTAGTCCACGACCGTCAACTGGCCACCGTGCACGCCACGTACGCCTCCCAGGGCGGCAGGCGGGCCGTGGCCGTGCGATCCGACCTGCCGTCGTCCACGTCGGAGTTGACGCCGTTCGTCCCGACGCTGCGCACCGCTCTGCCGAGCCGGGCGACCGAGTACTACTCCGTCGCCCCCGGACTGACCTGGACGCACTACCTGGACCTCTTCGGGACGACGGACAACAGGCCCGACGGCAGTCTCCCGGAACACGACGAGACCACGGCGGTCCGCCGCTACCGGGCCGGACACACCTACGGCATCGACTGGAACCGGGCCCCCGTCGGCCCGGCCGTCCACAGCGCCACCCGCACGGGCAACGACGTATCCCTGGACCTCGTGCCGTATGCCGCCCAAGGCGCGGGGCAGCGCCTCGACCTCGCCGAGTCCGGGATGTCACGCGAGGTCGTGCTGTCCTCCGGTGGACGGGTCCTCCACCGGGCCGACGACCTCCTGGACATCGGCTTCACCGTCCCCAGCGCCGCGAAGCGCCGCTACACCCTGGCCGTCCGCACCACGCGCACGGCCGACTGGACCGCGCTCGGCACCCGCTCCACGGTGACCTGGGGCTTCACCTCGGCACGGCCCCGAGGCTCCAAGACGTCGGCGCTGCCGCTGCTCACGGTACGCGCCGGGGGAGCCGTCGACCTCCGCAGCACCGCCCCCGCCGGCGGCGTCTTCCGCCTGCCGCTCACGGTCCAGCGCCCCCCGAAGGCCGCACGGCCGGCGGTGACCCGGCTGGCCCTCCAGGTCTCCTACGACGACGGCCGCACCTGGAAGACCGTCCACGTCACCCGCCGGGGCACCACCGGCACCGCCCTGCTCCACCACCCGAACCGCACCGGTTACGCCTCCCTGCGGATCAGCGCGGCGGACAAGGCGGGCAACACCGTCACCCAGACCGTCCTACGCGCCTACCGCATCGCGCCGGCCCACTGACCCTGCACGACGGCGCCCTTGAGGGACCTGCGAAGGGCACGGTCTGAGGGGGCACCGGGTCATCCCGGTGCCCCCTCGGACATGCCTGCACCGCAACCTGACGTGCGACATCCCGCAGGTCCGGGCCGACCGTCCTCGGGACCCTGGTCCGGTCAGAGCCTGCGGACCACACGAGTGGCGACCGTCGCGTACCCGATTCCGAGCGCCAGGGAGGCGAGGAGAGCGAGGACGGGGAAGTCGTCGCGGAGGAGCGGGTAGACCTGGAAGTGGGTCAGGTAGATGTAGAGGGAACTGCTCGCCAGGACGCCGGCGACGCGGTTGAGCGGACCCAGGCTCGGCAGCGTCGGCACCCAGATCAGCAGCGTCAGGCCCGCCATGACCAGGAGGGTGCGCTGCGGCTGGTCCTGGAACAGGCCGGGCGTGGTGAGGAGCAGGATCGCGGTCAGCAGCAGCCGTTGCCGGACGCTCGTCGCGCGAGCCGCCGCCCAGCCCAGCGCGAAGAGCCAGAAGACGACGGCCGGGCCCAGGTGGAAGCGGGCGGGCGCCAGCCCCAGCAGGTCGTAGCGGCCGACCAGGCCGATCGCCACCAGAGCGAGCGGCACCCCGAAGGGGTGGCGCCGCTCCAGGCGGTCCAGCAGCGGTACGGTCAGCAGCGCGCCCAGCACGACCAGGAAGTAGACCAGGGCCTCCACGAACCAGTAGTGCCACTCGTGGCGCTCGGTGCCCTGGTCGAGGACGCTGTTGAGCAGCAGCGCGTTGGCGGGATCGTACAAGCCGGTCAGCAGGACCGCGCCGGTGATCCACACCATGCTCGGGAGTGCTATGCGGGCGACGCTGCGCCACAGGTGGCGCAGGCGGTCCCGGTGGTCGGCGGCGGTCAGGTGGAAGCGGGCGAAGTTGAAGCCTGCGACGCCGATGAGGATGTGCGCGCTGCCCTGGAGGGTGAAGACGGGGATGTGCGAGCCGACGACGAGCACGATGCCGATCGCCCGTAGCGCGATCCCGGTCTCCAGGGAGCGTCGGGCGCCACGCGTTCGGGAACCGTGTACGGCGGAGTGTGTCGGACGGCGCCGTCCGGCCCACCGTGGTGGGCGGTCTGTGGTCCCACCGCGCTCTCCGGCCGGGCTGGTGTCCGGGGCCTCCGGCCGTTGCCGCGACTCCGGTGCCAGGGACCGCAGTTCACGGATCGGCCTCGTGTGCCAGTCCGTGGGCAGCGTGCCGAGAGCTTCCTCCAGCCGTAGCGACATTTCCACGTAGCAGAGCGAGTCGCCGCCCAGACCGACGAAGCTGCTGTCGTCCGTGACGTCGTCGCGATCGAGTATGTCGGCGTAGAGGCTCCGCAGGACGGCTGCCGGTTCCCCGTTCGGTGGGTCGACGGCCGGGTCCGCGCCCGCGACGCCCGCTCCCGGCCCGGGACGTGTGAGGCGGCGTACGGTGCCGTAGTCGGGTTTTCCGCTGGTCAGGCGGGGCAGTTCCGCGACGAGGCGTACCTGGACCGCTCGCGGCGGAATCCCGCATGCGTGCGCCACCAGACGGCGCACGTGTACCTCGCCGGAAGCGCTCCCGAGGCCGTCGATCATTGCAGCCACCGCCAACGCGTCCCCGTCGCCCGCGCAGAACGCGGTGATTCCGTGCCGGTCCAGCAGGGTCTCCACGCGCTGGGGATCGATCCGCAGGCCGCAGATCTTCGCGAAGCGGCTGCGGCGCCCGACTATCTCGAACAGCCCGTCGGGTGCGCGCCGCGCCAGGTCGCCCGTGTACAACTCCCGCACGGTACGGCCGAGTGCGAGGTCGGCCGGGCCCTGCGCGTAGCCGAGCATGACGTTGGGGCCGGAGTAGACGAGTTCGCCGATGCCGTCCGTCGCGGCGCCGCTCCCACCGGTGTCCGGCTCGGCCGGGGTGTCGACGGGTGCCAGGCGGAAGGAGCCGCCGGGGATCGGCACGCCCACGGATTCCGGGCGGGCGGCGGCGAGGTGCGGCGGCAGATAGGCCATGCGGGCCGTCGCCTCGGTCTGCCCGTACATCACGAAGAACTCCCAGCCCGCGCCGCGCCCCAACTCGGCGTAGCGGGCGACCCGTTCGGGTGCCAGCCGGCCGCCCGCCTGGGTGACGCGCCGCAGGTGCGGCAGCTCCATGTCGGCGAAGCCGACGCGGTCGAGGAGGTCGAAGGTGTACGGCACGCCGGCCAGCGATGTGCCGCGGGCCGAGCGGAACTCCTCCCAGAACTCGGCGTCCGCCACGGAGCGGTCGGTGAGGATCAGCGCGGCACCGCGGACCAGGTGGCTGTGGATGACGGACAGGCCGTAGCAGTAGTGCGGCGGCAGGGTCGTGACCGCTCGGTCGGTGTCGCTGATGCCGAGGTACCCGGCGATGGCCGCGGCGTTCGACTGCACGTTGTCGTGCGAGAGCCGTACGAGCTTCGGCGAGCCGGTCGACCCGGACGTGCTCAGCAGCAGCGCGAGGTCGGGGTGGAGGGTGTGGGCACTGCCGGTCCTGCGTTCGTCGAGGGACCAGTGGCCGCGCTCGTCCTGACGGACCACCACGTCCGGGTCGTACGCCGTGGTCAGCGCGTCCACGGCGCTGTCGTTGTCGCCGGGGACGAGCAGGACGGGGTGTCCGGCGGAAAGGGCGGCGAGATGGACGACCAGGGCGTCGACGTCGTTGGCGCCGGCCAGCAGGACGAGGCGGCGGACCGGGCCGAGGCGCTCCGCCGTGACGGTGACCCGGCGGGCGAGTTCCCGATAGCTGAGCGCACCTGAAGAGGTGATGAGTGCGACGCGGTCGCCATGCGCGGCAAGCCGGCGCGCAAAGGTCACTCCGCGCGGCCGGGAGGACGGTTCCGGCACAGGGCCCGGAGCCGTGGGAGCGCCCGGAGCCGTGAGAGGGCTCCGAGCGGGCAGGACGGTCGGAGTCGCGAGGGAGCCGGCGATCGGCGGGGGGCTCGGAACCGAGGCCCGCGAGGGGGCGAGAAGCGGTTCGGGCGGGGAGATCACGGGCGCGCAACCTTTCTGCGGCAGCGTCCGCAAATAGCACAGATCCCTTGACGGTTAGGCAAGCTTTACCTTATTCATAGCATGTTCACAGTTGGCTTGAAAGCATCAGTTCGCCGCCCGTCGACCGAATCCGCGCCCAGCGGTTCGCCGGTGGCCCGGCAGGAAGGCACCCCACCATGCGACGCCCCCTGGCTCGCCGGATCACCGCGCTCGTCGCGGCCGGCCTGCTGCTCCCCGCCCTCGCCGCCTGCGGCTCCGACGACGACAAGAGCACGGCCGGCGAAGGGGGCGACTCCACCCTCGTCATCTACTCCGGACGCAACGAGAAGCTGGTCGAGCCGCTCCTCGACAAGCTGGAGAAGGCGGTCGGCACCAAGGTCGAGGTGCGCTACGGCGACAGCGCGGAACTCGCCGCCCAGATCCTGGAGGAGGGTGAACGCACCAAGGCGGGGCTGTTCTTCTCCCAGGACGCCGGCGCCCTGGGCGCCCTCTCCAAGGAGGGGATGCTCAAGAAGCTCCCCCCGTCCTCCCTCGACGAGGTGGACGAGGCGTATCGCGGCGGTGCCGGCGACTGGGTGGGTCTGTCCGGACGTGTCCGGGTGATTGCCTACAACCCGGACGACCTCACCGAGGGTCAGGTTCCGGACAGCGTCCACGACGTGGTGAAGCCCGAGTGGAAGGGCAAGGTCGGCTTCGCGCCCACCAACGCCTCCTTCCAGGCATTCGTCACCGGCATGCGCGTCCTGGAGGGCGACGACGCCACGCGCGAGTGGCTGACGGACCTGAAGGCCAACGGCGCGAAGACCTACGCGCACAACCTCGCCACCCTCGACGCCATCGAGGCCGGTGAGGTCTCCCTCGGCCTGGTCAACCACTACTACTGGTACGAGCGGGTCGCCGAGAAGGGCGAGGACCAGGTCAATGCCAAGCTCCACTTCCTGCCCGGCCAGGACTCCGGCGCCCTGATCAACGTGGCGGGCGCGGGCATCCTGAAGGACGGCGGGCAGACCGGGGCCGCGCAGAAGGCCGTCGACTACCTGCTCTCCAAGGACGCGCAGACCTACTTCGCCGACACGACGAAGGAGTACCCGCTGGCCGCGGGCGTCACCAGCACCGTCGAGGGGCTGCCGCCGTTCGAGTCCCTGGAGTCCCCCGACATCGACCTCGGCAAGCTGGACTCCCTCCAGGAGACCCTGGCGATGCTCCAGGACGTCGGACTCGTCTGACCTCGTGCACACCACCGCATCCACGGCACCCCCGGCCGGCGCGGACGCTCCGGCCGGGCGCCGGCGTGTCCGTACCGCCCGGGGGGCCACCTCCGACGCCGGGCGCCGGCCGCCGCTCGTCCTGCTCGTCCCCGCCTGCGTCGCCGCGCTGTTCGCGTTGCTGCCGCTCGGCTACCTCGCCGTGCGCGCCCTCGAACGCGGGCCCGCCTTCGCCTGGGACGTCGTCGCCGACGAACGCACCCTCGCCCTCCTCGGCCGCAGCCTCGGTCTCACCGTCGTGGTCGTGGCGGCCTGCCTGGTCCTCGGGGTCTCCCTGGCCTGGCTGACCGTGCGCACCGCGCTGCCCGGCGCCCGCGCCTGGTCGGTGCTGGCCACGCTGCCGCTCGCCGTGCCCAGTTACGTGGCCGCGTTCACCTGGCTGGCCGCCGAGCCCGGCCTCGCCGGGTTCGGCGGTGCCGCGCTCGCCCTGACCCTCGTCAGCTTTCCGTACGTCCTCCTGCCGGTCGCCGCCGCGCTGCGCGGCATGGACCCGGCTCAGGAGGAAGCCGCCCGTTCCCTCGGACACGGCCCGCTGCGCACGTTCCGGCGCGTCACCCTGCCCCAGCTGCGTCCCTCGGCGGCGGGCGGCGCCCTGCTCGTCGCGCTCTACGTGCTCTCCGACTTCGGCGCGGTCTCCCTCATGCGCTACGACACGTTCACCCGCGCCATCCACACCTCCTACCGCGCCTCCTTCGACCGCACCCCGGCCGCCGCGCTCAGCGTCGTGCTGGTCGTGATGACGGTGGCCCTGGTCGCCGCCGAGGCCCGTACCCGCGGACGGGCCGGACACGCGCGGACCGGCACCGGCACCGCCCGGCCGGCGGTTCCGCTCCCCCTCGGCCGGTGGCGGCCGGCCGCCCTGCTGTGGTGCGCCACCGTGGTCGCCGTGGCGGTCGTCCTCCCGCTCGCCACCCTCGGCTACTGGCTGACCGCCGGCTCCTCCGCCGGCTGGGACCTGCCCCTGCTCACGGACACCGCGCTGGCCACCCTCGGGGTCGCCGCCGCGGGTGCCGCCCTCACCACGGTCCTCGCCCTGCCGGTCGGGGTGATCGCGGCCCGGCACAAAGGGCGCGGGGCACGGCTGCTGGAGCAGTCGGCGTACGCGGGCCACGCGCTCCCCGGCATCACGGTCGCGCTGGCCCTGGTCTTCTTCGCGGTCCGCTACGCCTACCCCCTCTACCAGCGACTGCCGCTGCTGGTCGGCGCGTACGCCGTCCTCTTCCTGCCCGTCGCGGTCGCCGCGACCCGCGCCGCGGTCCTCCAGGCGCCGCCCGTGCTGGAGGACGTGGCCCGCTCGCTCGGCCGACGCCCCTGGCAGGTGCTGCGCGAGGTCACCGTGCCCCTGGCCGCGCCCGGGGTGGCGGCGGGGGCGGCCCTCACCTTCGTGGTCTGCATGAAGGAGCTGCCGGCCACCCTCCTGCTCCGGCCGACGGGCATGGACACCCTGGCCACCCGGCTGTGGACCGAGACGGGCGCCGGCTCGTTCGCGGCGGCGGCCCCCTACGCGGCCGCGCTGATCCTGTTGGCGGCCGTTCCCTCCTATCTCCTTGGCAGGCACCGCCCATGAACGCTCTCCGGATCGAGGGCCTGACGAAGTCCTACGGCCCCGACGCCCCCGTCCTGCGCGGCCTCGACCTCACCGCGCCCTCCGGATCCCTCGTCGCGGTCCTGGGCCCCTCCGGCTGCGGCAAGACCACCATGCTCCGTGTCGTCGCCGGCTTCCTGCGCTCCGACGCCGGCACGGTACGGCTCGGCGACCGCGTGCTCGGCGGTCCGGGGGTCCACCTTCCGCCCGAGCGCCGCCGGATCGGCATCGTGCCGCAGGAGGGCGCGCTGTTCCCGCACCTCGACGTGGCCCGCAACGTGGCCTTCGGCCTCAAGGGCGCCGACCGAACCGAACGCCGGGCCCGCACGGAGGAGATGCTCGACCTCGTCGGACTCGCCGGCTACGGCGACCGTATGCCCCATGAACTCTCCGGCGGCCAGCAGCAACGCGTGTCCCTGGCCCGCGCCCTGGCTCCGCGTCCCCAACTGGTGCTCCTCGACGAGCCGTTCAACGCCCTGGACAGCGCCCTGCGGGCGGGCGTCCGGGCGGACGTGCGCGCGGCGCTGCGGGCCACGGGCGCCACGGCGGTCCTGGTCACCCACGACCAGCAGGAGGCCCTGTCCACGGCCGACCTGGTCGCGGTCGTCCACGCGGGCCGGGTCGTGCAGTGCGCCACGCCCCAGGACCTCTACCGCCGCCCCGCGAACCCCTGGGTGGCGGCGTTCGTCGGGGAGGCGGTGCTGCTCCCGGGCACCACCAGCGGCGACGGGACGGCCGACACGGCACTGGGCCGAGTCCCCCTCACCGGCCCGCCCACGGGCACCCGGGAAGGCACGGTCCTCCTGCGCCCCGAGCAACTCCGGCTCACCGTCCCCGACACCGACGGTGCCGTCCCCGGCCGGGTGACCGACATCCGCTACTACGGCCACGACGCCATGGTCACCGTGACCGTCCCGCACCACGCCTCGCCCATCGACATCCGCGTCCCGGGCCAACCACCGGTGGGGCTCGGCGAGGAGACAGGGGTACGGGTGGTGGGCGAGGCGACTCTGCACGACAACGCCACGGCATCCTCGTCGGAGATCGCGGAGCCGCCTCGGACGTCGCCGAGCGCCTGAAGCGGTCACCCTACGCGCTGCACCCTGCTGGCCGAGGTGACCGCCCAGCCGTGCCCGGACGAACCGCCGTACACGTTCCGGACGTTACGCGACACCCCTCGCGCTTCGGCAGTTGTCCTCGCGGCTGCCCCAGTACTCGCAGACCGTGACGTAGACGTAGAACCCGTCGGCGAAGAAGTTGCCGAAGTCCGCGGTGCAGCTGCCGTTGTTGGACGGGTCGCGCAGGATGACCGCCATGGTGCCGCCACGGGGGTCGGTGCCGGTCAGGGTGGCGACGACACCTCGGTCATTGGAGTCGTTGTCGCACACCGTGATCTTCTCCATCGACGGATAGCCGGCCAGGTCGGCGTCGAAGAACACCGCGCCGCTGCCACCCTCCGTGTAGAGCCAGCCGACGTTCTGGGGCGGCACCGCGGCATTCGCCTGCGTCCCGACCCCGAACACCAGGGCCGACACCGTGCAGACCACCAGACTGACTCGTCGCACCCACTTCATGGACTTTTCCCCCTACCGGTCCGAGACAAGATCGCCACACCCTAGGCAAAGCCTCCGGCTCACGTCACCGCTCGCGGGAAAACTGGCCGGATCTGACGTCCGCATGTCCACGGCACGTCCACGGTTCGGCCCCCGTCGCCGGGTCGGGGAACCACAACACCGACGTCATCGCGGCCGCGAAGCGCTCGCGACCACCTCGCGGGTTGCTCCCGGCACATACGTACATGGAATACGTGTTCCTACCGACGCGCCCCCGACAGCCGTGCCGTTTCCTTGCCTCCATGACGACAGCGGACGGGGAAGCGGAGGCCCGGGAACGCCGGGACTCGCCCCCGTCCGTCCGATCTCGTCCTGGGGGAAACACATGCGCGTCCACCACACCGCAGCCATCGTCCTGTCCGGCGCGGCCGTCCTCTCGGCCCTCGTTCTTCCGGGCACCGCCCAGGCGGCGGGGCACTCCGGGGCGGTGAAGGACCTCAGAGATCTCACCTCGGAGCGTGCCCGGCCGCAGGACCCGATCGGCGGCACCACCTTCACGAACGGGGTCGTCAACAAGGGCAAGGACGTCGTGCTCGGTGTGACGGGCAAGAAGGCCGTTCCCGTCACCTTCACCGCGTTCGACGAGGAGGGCCTCGCCCTCACCCAGGCCTTCCTGTGGCAGGGCACCGACCCTTCGGACACGGACACCATCACCGGCGCCCTGGGGTCGGACGCCGACCCCACCTGCACCGAGACACCGGTCCAGGGCGGCTACCGCTACAGCTGCCGGACGGTCTTCACCATCGACCCGGCCGTCGACTTCAAGGACGGCAACGGCACCGCCGGGACCTGGAAGCTCTTCCTGGGCGCCTACGACCTCTACGCGAACGTCAGTGTCGACGACGACGTCGCCCGCGGCAGCATCAAGCGTGCGGCCAAGCTGACCACCGACGCCTCCCCGGAGCCCGTGACGGCGGGCAGGAACATCAAGGTCACCGGAAAGCTGAGCCGCGCCAACTGGGCCACGGGCAAGAACGCCGGATACGCCGACCAGCCGGTTCAGCTGCAGTTCCGCAAGCGGGGCACCAGCACCTACACCACCCTCAAGACGGTCAGGACCGGCAGCGGCGGCACCCTGAGCACCACCACCCGGGCCCGCTCCGACGGCTACTTCCGCTTCGTCTTCGCCGGCACCACCACGACCGGCTCCGCGACCGCGTCCGGCGACTACGTCGACGTCAGGTAGCCGGCCCGGCGTCCCCGAACCGGCCCCCGGCGCGGCGGCGGGCCATCAGCGCCGCCAGGGCCGTACGGGAGGAGACCCCGGTCTTGCGGAAGGTCCGGGAGACATGGGTCTCGACGGTACGCCGGCTGACGAACAGCCGGTCCGCGATGGCCTGACTGGTGAGCCCTTGCGCGACCAGTTCGGCTATCTCCAGCTCCCGGGCGGTCAGGGCGGCCAGCCGGTCCGTGCGTTCGGCGCGGTCCGGGGAGCCGTACGGCGCCTGCGGGCCGCCGCCGGGCGGGCGGGTGGCGTCGGCGAGGCCGACCAGCATCCCGCTGCCGCCCGCCTCGGCCAGCCTGCGCCCCCTGAGCCAGGCGTGCGTGCCCGCCCGGCCGCGGCCCGCCGCCGCTTCCAGCGGGGCGCCCAGCAGCAGGGACTGGGCCTCCCAGAAGACCGCGCCGCAGCGGGCGCTCTCCGCCGCGGCCTCCGCGAACAGGTCCGCCGCCGCGGCGGTGTCCCCCTGTGCCAGCGGCAGATGGGCGGCGCTGCGCAGCGCGGACGCCCGCTGCATCGGCAGCCCCAGTTGTTCCGCCTCCTTCCGGGCCCGCTCGGCCCAGCCGCGGGCCTCCTCCGGCATCCCCGTCAACAGGGCGGCCGTGACCAGGATCTCCAGGTAGAGCGGCCGCATCGAGGGCTGGATCCGCTGCAGTTCGGGTCCGCCCGCCTGCAGCATCGCGTCCCGGGCCCGCACCGGATCGCCGGCCATGAGCGCGGCCCAGCCGAAGATGCACCAGGCCGTGGAGGCCCACCAGTCGACCCCGCCGCCGGCCGCGGCCACCGCCTCCTCGGCGACGGCCAGGGGGCGCGGATCGCCCGGCGGGCAGCCGGCGACGAGCGCCGCGGCCCTGCTGGCCAGCACGAACGCGAGCAACTGGTCGCTGCCGATCCCGCGCGCGATGTCCTCGGCCCGCTCGGCGAGTTCCAGCGCGGAGGGGATCCGGCAGGTCTGCACCCTGACATGGGACAGGCACAGCAGCAGATGCGGCACGACATACAGCTGACCGCTGCGGCGGGCGATGTCGAGGCCGCGCTCGGCGTGCCGCTCGGCGTCCGGATAGTGCTCCAGGAACGCCTCCGCCCAGCCGAGCCGGGCCAGCGGCTCGCACAGCGCGGTGAGGTCGTTGTCCGGCAGGGAGTCGACCAGGGCGGCGGCCTGCCGGGCGAGTTGGTGCGCCGCCGTCATGTTGCCCTCGTACGCCTCTCCCAGGGCGGCGACGGCGAGGACGCCCGCCTCCCCGACCTCGTCCCCCGTGGACCGGGCCGCCGCGAGGGCCGCCTCGACCTCGGTGCGGACCCGGGCGTAGGAGGTCTCGCTGTCCAGGGGCGCGGCCGAGCCGAGCTCCAGGCCGAGCCGTACGACGTGGGCCGGGGCCGGGTCGCGGGCCAGTTCGCGGCGCAGCACCGCGACGGCCTCGGTGGAGCGCCCCAGATGACGCTCCACCACCGCGCACAGGACGACCGCGCGCACGCGGAGGCCCTGGTCCTCGTCGGCCGCCGGCCCCTCGGGTGAGCGCCGGGGGGTGGCGATCAGTTCCTGGAGCAGGTCGCGGCTTTCGCGCAGGCCCCCGCACGCCGCCAGCGCGCGGGCTCGCCTCAGTGTCAACTTCCTTCGGCGGAGGGCGTGTTCGGGGGTGTGCGGGAGGTGGCGGAGGGCCACGTCGAGCCAGTGGGCGCAGCTCGCCGGGGCCGTCCGGGCCGTCTGCGCGGCGGCCTCGACCAGTACGGCCACCGCCTCCGGGTCCCAGGCGGTCAGCGACCGTTCCACGTGATGGGCCCGCTCGGCCGCCGAGGCGCCGACGCGGGCCAGTTCCTGCGCCGCGAGCCGGTGGATCTCGGCGCGCCTCAGGATGGGCGTGCTCTCGTGGACGAGGGTGCGCACGACCGGATGCCGCAGGGTCAGCAGGCCCTGTGAGGTGGTGCGCAGCAGGTCGCGGCGGGTGAGCGCGTGGACGTCGTCGGCGAACGCGGCAGCCGGCCGGCCCGTCACCCGGCTCACCATCGCGGGGGTGGCGTGCTCGCCCAGGACCGCGACGGCCTCGACGATGCCGCGCCGGGCGGGCGCGAGTACGGCCAGCTCGTCCAGCAGCAGGGTGCCGAGCCCCGGCGGCGGCGAGGACTCCGGCGTCGTACCGTCCCTGCGGGCCTGGAGGAGGGTGAGGAAGTAGAACGGATTGCCCTCGCTCGCGGCGTGCAGCGCGGCCGTCTCGGTGGGCGGCAGGCCGGGACCGGCCAGTTCGGCGCAGTCACCCGCGCTCAGCGGTCGCAGGCCGAGCCGGACGACCGTGCCCGTGTCGACTCCCCGGGTGAGCCCGGCGGCGAGGGACTCGGGCCCCTGCCGGTCACGGCGGGTCACGGCCACGACGACGGGGGCGTGCGGGGGGTGCCGTACGAGGTGGTCCAGCAGTTCCAGGGACGCCGGGTCCGCCCAGTGCAGGTCGTCCAGGGCCAGCAGCAGCCCGGACGGGGCGGCGAGCCGGGCGAGCAGGGCGGCCGTGGACCGGTGCAGTCCGAAACGGTCCACCGTGCCGCTCCGCCCGAGGAGGGGCGCCACCGCGTCGGTCTCCGGCAGGCCCTCCGGGGCGTGCGGGCCGAGGTGGGCGAGCGCGTCGGTGAACACCTGGAAGGGCACCCGCCGTTCGTACTCCGTGGCCCTGCCGCGCAGGACCGTCATGCCGCGCCGGCGCGCCCGTGCGCAGACCTCGCCGAGCAGGCGGCTCTTGCCGATCCCCGCCTCGCCGGTGATGTCGACGAGCCGGGACAGGCCGCCGTCGCGGGACTCCTCGCCGCTCGCCGTGCCGCGCGCGTCCGCGGCCGCGCGGTCGAGCAGCGCGTCGAACCGGGCGAGTTCGGAGGAACGGCCCAGCAAGGGAGTTCCGTTCCCGTCCGCCCCAACTGCCGCGTCGGCTCCCACAGTTGCCCCCTCTTCTTCACATCCCCCTCACGCGTCATTCTCTCCTGCCGATCACCGTGACCGCCGCGCGGGACGACCGGAACGGACGGATGTCACAGGGCGGGCGGCCTCCCCGGCCCCGGACGGGACACGCCGAGGAACGCTCCCCCGCGGACGCCCGGGTGGCCGGGCGCGCAGGGCTCGTCGAACTCGTGGTGCGAGGGGTACGCGCGCGCGTGGGCCCGACGGGCATGCCGTCGGGCCCACGCGCGGCTCGGCGGGTCAGTCGTCGGACGGTTCGTCCCAGGTGACCGACAACTCGTTGCGCTGGCCGAAGCGTTCGAGGTGGCTGCCCACGACCTCCCTGACGGTGGAGAGCGCGGACGCGTCGGGTGCGGTCACCCGGATCAGGAGGTGGTCCGCGGCGGGCTGGAGGAGGACGTCGGTCTGCTGGAAGGTGAGGCGGTGGCCGCCGTCGGCGGTCGCCTCGCTGGGAATCTTTCGACCGAAGTGCGAGGCGAGCTGCTTGGCGTAGCGGGGGGCGGCGTCGGTGGAGGCGCGACCGAGGGAGGTGGGCATGGGGGACTCCTGGGTGCGGGCGAGGGGGCCGGCGGGTGCGGTGGACGCGGCTCTGCCGCACCGATCGACTCATGCTTGATACTTCAAGCAGTGAGATCGACCCTAGCTCTCTCTGATTCAAATTTGAAGCAAAGAGGGTGTTGTGTGGCTCACACCCCTGCCCGGCCCCCCGTCCACCCCACGGGCCGGGCAACGGCAGACTGCACCTATGACCCTCCACTGCGCAGTGCTGGACGACTACCAGGGCGCCGCCCCGGCCATGGCCGACTGGAGCCCCCTCGCCGACCGGGTCGAGGTGCGCACGCTCCGCGAGCACATCGCCGACCGCGACGCGCTGGTGGCCGAACTCCGCGACTGCGAGATCGTCGTGGCCATGCGGGAACGCACCCCCTTCGACGCCGCCCTGCTGCGCCGGCTGCCCCGGCTGCGCCTGCTGGTGACCACCGGCATGCGCAACGCCTCCATCGACCTCGCCGCGGCGCACGCCCAAGGCGTCACCGTGTGCGGTACGGCGAGCAGCCCCACCCCGCCCGTCGAACTGACCTGGGCGCTCCTCCTCGGCCTGGCCCGCCACCTCACCACCGAGAACCGGGGCCTGCGGGGCGGCGGCCCCTGGCAGTCCACCGTCGGCCAGGACCTGCACGGCCGCACCCTGGGCCTCCTCGGACTCGGCAGGATCGGCACCCGGGTCGCCCGGGTGGCCACCGCCTTCGGCATGGAGGTCCTCGCCTGGAGCCAGAACCTCACCGCCGAACGGGCGGCCGAGGCGGGAGCGCGACTGGCCGACGGCAAGGAGGACCTGCTCGCCCGCAGCGACTTCGTCTCCGTCCACCTCGTCCTGTCCGACCGCACCCGCGGCCTGCTGGGCGAGCCGGAACTGCGTGCCATGCGCCCGCACGCCCACCTCGTCAACACCTCCCGCGCCGCCATCGTCGACCGGGCCGCCCTCGTCCGCGCCCTGCGCGAGGGCTGGATCGCCGGCGCCGGCCTCGACGTCTTCGAGACCGAACCGCTTCCCGCCGACGACCCCCTGCGCGCACTGTCGAACGTGCTCGCCACCCCGCACCTCGGCTACGTCACCGAGCGGAACTACCGCACCTTCTACACGGAGGCGGTCGAGGACATCACCGCCTACCTCGCCGGCGCCCCGGTCCGGACCCTGACCCCCGGCTGAGCGGGCACGGCGGCGCCGGTACGGCCTGTGCGACCGGGGGAGCCGTCGGGCGGCCGGTTCCTGCGCACCCGGCCACGGGCGCGCAGGTCACCGCCCAGTAGAGTGCGCCTTCGTCATCACCCGAGAGCCGCCCCCGATCCGCCGAGGTAACCCCGCAGTGACCCCCGCACGACCAGGACCGCCCCACGCCGTCACCGTCGTCGGGCTCGGCGCCGACGGCTGGCAGGGCCTGCCCGACTCCTCCCGGGCCGCCCTGCGCGAGGCCGAGGTCCTCATCGGCGGCCCCCGCCAGCTCGACCTGCTCCCCCCGGAGTGCGCGGGGACACGGATCGCCTGGCCCTCACCCCTGCGGCCCGCGGTCCCCGCTCTGCTGGCCGCGCACGCCGGCCGCCGGACCGCCGTACTGGCCAGCGGCGACCCCATGTTCTACGGCATCGGCCGCGCCCTCGCCGAGGAGGCCGGGGACCGGCTGCGCGTCCTGCCGCACCCCTCGTCCGTCTCCTACGCCGCCGCCCGCCTCGGCTGGCCGCTGGAGGACATCGAGGTGGTCACCCTCGTCGGCCGCCCCGCCGCCCGGCTGGCCGCCGTCCTGCACGACGGCCGACGCCTCCTCGTGCTCAGCGCGGACGCCGGCACGCCCGCGGAGGTGGCCGCCCTGCTCCGGGACCGGGGCTTCGGGCCGAGCCGGATGCGTGTCCTGGAACAGCTCGGCGGCGAGAAGGAGCGGACGGGCGACGCCGTCACCGCCGACGGCTGGGAGCCCGCGCACCCGCCCGGCGACCCCCTCAACATCGTCGCCGTCGAGTGCCGGCGGGCACCGGACGCCCTCCGCCTCGGCGCCGGGCCCGGCCTGCCCGACGAGGCGTACGAGCACGACGGCCAGCTCACCAAGCGCCATGTGCGCGCCGCCACGCTGGCCGCCCTCGCCCCGGCACCCGGCGAACTCCTCTGGGACATCGGCGGCGGATCCGGTTCGATCGCGATCGAGTGGATGCGTACGCACCCCTCCTGCCGGGCGGTCACCGTCGAACGCGACCCCGTGCGCGCCGCACGCATCGTCCGCAACGCCGAGCGGCTCGGTGTCCCAGGTCTGCGGGTCGTCACCGGGGCCGCGCCCGCCGCCCTGGCCGAACTGCCGCCGCCGGACGCCGTGTTCATCGGCGGCGGGCTCACCGCGCCCGGTCTGCTCGACACCTGCCGGCAGGCCCTGCCGGTGGGCGGACGGCTGGTCGCCAACACCGTGACCCTGGAGTCCGAGGCCGTCCTCGCCGCCGCCCACCGCCGCCACGGCGGGGAACTGGTACGGCTCGCGGTGGCGCACGCCGTGCCCGTGGGCGGCTTCACCGGATGGCGGCAGGCGATGCCGGTGACCCAGTGGGCCGTACGCAGGAGCAGCCTCGACACCGCCGACATCGCCGATATCGCCGACACCGCTTCGGGAGAAGACAGATGACCGTGTACTTCATCGGCGCCGGCCCCGGTGCCGCCGACCTGATCACGGTCCGTGGCGCCCGTACGCTCGCCGCCTGCGGGGTCTGCCTCTACGCGGGCAGCCTCGTCCCGCGCGAACTGCTGGCCGAATGCCCGCCCGGCGCACGGCTGGTGGACACCGCCCAGCTCGATCTGGACCGGATCACCGCCGAGTTGGTGCGCGCGCACGAGGAGGGGCACGACGTGGCCCGGCTGCACTCCGGGGACCCGTCCGTGTTCAGCGCGGTCGCCGAGCAGATGCGGCGGCTGGACGCGGCCGGCGTGCCGTACGAAGTGGTGCCCGGGGTGCCCGCGTTCGCCGCAGCGGCGGCCGCGCTGAAGCGGGAGCTGACCGTGCCGACGGTCGGCCAGACCGTGATCCTCACGCGCGTCGCCCAGCAGGCCACGCCCATGCCGGACGGCGAGGACCTCGCCACCCTCGGGCGCAGCGGGGCGCTCATCGTGCTGCACCTGGCCGTGCGTTACGTGGACCGTGTCGTCGAGGAACTTCTTCCGCACTACGGGGCGGACTGCCCGGCCGCCGTCGTCGCGTACGCCTCGCGGCCCGAGGAGCTGGTTCTCCGGGGGACGTTGGAGGAGATCGCGGGGCAGGTGAAGGCGGCGGGTGTGCTGCGCACGGCTGTGATCATGGTCGGCCGGACGCTTGGTGCGCGGCAGTTCCGGGACAGTCATCTGTACTCGCCCGAGCGGGACCGGCACGAGTGCTGAGGAGGGGGTGCGTTGTCGGCTGCGGGTGAGTGGGGCTTCTCGCGCAGTTCCCCGCGCCCCTAAAGGCATCAGGCCCCTGCGGGCCTGACAGCCAACGGCCCTGCGGGCCTGAAAAGCACGGGGCGCAGCCCCGGCTTTTCAGGGGCGCGGGGAACTGCGCGAGAAGCCCCACCGGGCCCGCGGTCGCCCACGCACCCGCACCCCCGACCCGGAAGGCGCCCCCGCACCCGGTGCTACGCTCCCCTTGCCTCCCGCGGGGGAAGTCCGGTGAGAGTCCGGCGCTGACCCGCAACGGTGTGCGCGACGGCCCGACGGCCGTCGCGCGAGCCCGATCGCCCGAGGGTGGTGCGACCCGTTGAACGCTCGCCGTGGACTGCGAGAGGGGACCGCACGGCCCCCGTGCCGTACGGGCTGTTCCTCGACCGACGTCCGTCAGGCGGCCCCAGGCGAAGGACCGCCCCGACCGTGCGCCGCAGCCCCGCCCCCAGCCGGACACCCCTGCCCCCGCTGATACTCGGCCTCGCCCTGCTCCTGCTGCTGTCGCTCGTGGGCGGCACCGGGCTGGGCGCCGCCGGCATCGGAGGGCAGGACGTCCTGCGGTTCCTGTGGGCCGGATTCACCGGCGGGACCGTGCACGCCGGGGACGCCGCCGCGTACACCATCGTCTGGGAGATCCGGCTGCCGCGGGTGCTGCTCGGGGCGGTCGTGGGCGCCGGGCTCGCCTCCGTCGGGGTGGGCGTCCAGGCGATCGTGCGCAACGCCCTCGGCGACCCGTTCGTGCTCGGCATCTCCTCCGGCGCGGCGGTCGGCGCCAACGCGGTGATCCTGCTCGGCGCGTTCGCCGCGCTCGGGATCTGGGCGCTGTCCGTGTCGGCCTTCCTCTCCGCCCTCGCCGCCATGGCCCTGGTGTACGCGCTGGCCCGCTCACCCCACGGACTGTCCCCGCTGCGGCTGGTCCTGACGGGAACGGCACTGGCCTACGGCTTCGAGGCGCTCACCACCGTCATGGTGTTCGGCGCGGCACGCGGCGAGGCGGCACGGTCGGCGCTGATGTGGCTGCTCGGCAGCCTGGGCGGGGCGACCTGGGCGCAGGTGCCGCTCGTCGCCGTGACCGTGGCCGCGGGCTGGGCGTGGCTGCGCCGGCGGGCCGAGTCCCTCAACGCCCTCGCCCTGGGCGACGAGACCGCGGCCGCGCTCGGCGTCCGCCCGGAGCGGCTGCGCCGGGAGCTGTTCCTCGTCACCGCCGGCGTGACCGGGACCGTCGTGGCGGTCAGCGGGGCCATCGGGTTCGTCGGGCTGATGGTGCCGCACGTGGTGCGGATGCTGGTCGGCGCCGACCACCGGCGGGTGCTGGCGGTCGCCCCGCTCGTCGGCGCCGTGCTCCTGGTGTGGGCGGACGTGCTGTCCCGGCTGCTGCTCGCCCCCGCCGAACTGCCCGTCGGTGTGATCACCGCCGTGGTGGGCGTGCCCGCCTTCCTGCTGCTGATGCGACGCGGCGGCTACGCGTTCGGAGGCCGCTGACATGCGACTCGACATCGACGGGGTGACGGTCGAGGCCGCGGGCGCCCGGCTGGTCGACGACATCCGGCTCACCGCCGGCAGCGGGGCGTTCGTCGGGCTCGTCGGCCCCAACGGCAGCGGCAAGTCGACGCTGTTGCGCTGTGTCTACCGGGCGCTGCGCCCGGCCGCCGGGGCCGTGCGGCTGGACGGCGAGGACGTGCACGCCCTGCCGCCCCGGGCCGCCGCCCGGAAACTGGCGGCGCTGCCGCAGGAGTCGACCGCCGAGTTCGACTTCACGGTCACCGAGGTCGTCGCCATGGGGCGGCTGCCGCACCGGGACCGCACGGCCGCCTCCGACACGGAGATCTGCGCGCGGGCCATGGCCCGCACCGGCGTGGACCACCTCGCCGACCGGGGGTTCCCGGCCCTGTCCGGCGGCGAGAAGCAGCGTGTCCTGCTGGCCCGCGCCCTCGCCCAGCAGCCGCGGGTGCTCGTCCTCGACGAACCCACCAACCATCTCGACATCGCCCACCAGCTGGACGTGCTGTCCCTGGTCCGCGACAGCGGCGTCACCGTGCTCGCCGCCCTGCACGACCTCAACCTCGCCGCCGCGCACTGCGACGTCCTGTACGTGATCGCGGGCGGCCGCATCGTCGCCTCCGGCCCGCCCCACGACGTCCTGCGCCCCGACCTGCTCGCCGAGGTGTTCGGGGTCCGCGCCCATCCCGTTCGGCATCCGGTCACCGGTGCCGTCCAACTCCTGTTCGACCTGCTCCCGTCCGTCCCCTGAAGCCCCGGCGCTCCTCCCGCACCCGAAGCCCCGGCCCCGCCACCCCTGAGGACCCTCATGCGCAAGCTGCTCGCCGCCGCCGTCTGCCTCGCCGCCACCGCCACCGCCGCCGTCACCGGATGCGGGGCGACCGTGGAACCGCCCGCGGACGGCGGGACCCGGTCCGCCGGGAAAACCGTCACCCTCACCAACTGCGGCCGGAAGATCACTTTCGACAGGGTCCCCGAGCGCGTGGTCACCAACGACGTCGGGATCACCGAGCTGATGTTCGCCCTCGGCCTGGAGGACCGCATGGCCGGGTACGCCATGCCCGACGACAAGGGCGACCTGAGCGACGTGCCCTGGAAGGACGGCTACGACAAGGTGAAGTGGCTGTCGAAGGACCAGCTCACCAAGGAGAACGTGCTCGACGCCCGGGCGGATCTCGTCTTCGCCGGCTGGAACTACGGCTTCCGCGAGGACGCCGGCTTCACCCCCGACACCCTCAAGAAGCTCGGCATCCCCTCGTACGTCCTCACCGAGTCCTGCCGCAACGGCCGCACCGGGACCTCGCGCGGCATCATGCCGCCCCTCGACGCCCTCTACACCGACCTCACCAACCTCGGGAAGCTGTTCGGCGTCGAGAAGCGGGCGGCCACGCTGATCGCCGGGTTCAGGAAGGAGATCGCCGCCGTGCACGCGCAGGCGCCCGCGAAGAAGCCCACGGTCTTCCTCTACGACAGCGGCCAGGACCAGCCCTTCACCTCCGGCCGCTACGCCGCGCCCGAGCAGATCATCACCGAGGCCGGCGGCGTCAACGTCATGCACGACGTCGAGGACTCCTGGACCACCGTCGGCTGGGAGAGCGTCGTCCGGCGCAACCCCGACGCCATCGTGATCTGCGACTACGGCGACGTCGGCGCCGAGCAGAAGAAGAAGTTCCTGCTCTCCTACGCCCCGCTGCGCGACGTCTCCGCGATCAGACACCGCCGGATCTTCGTCCTCGACTACGCCGACCTCGTCGAGAGCCCCCGCAACCCGTCGGCCGTCGCCCGCCTCGGCGCCTACCTGCGGACCGTCGCCTAGAAACTAGGGCTGCCGCACCCCGCTGCGGCCCACGATCGTGCCCGCCCGGTCGATGCAGAGGACGTCGACCGCGACGGGCGCGCCCCGCAGGACGGCGAGGGCCTCGTCTCGGGCCGCCACCGCGACCAGGTCGCCGAGCGGCACTCCGGCCGCCGTGCACAGCTGGAGTGCGGCGAGCCCGGTGTTGGCGCCGGCCACCTCGGCGGCCAGCGCCTCGTCCGCGCCGCCGCGCCGGGCCAGCTCGGCGAGGAAGCCCTTGTCGACCTGGGAGCGGGCGGAGTGCAGGTCGAGATGGCCGGCGGCGAGCTTGGAGAGCTTGGCGAAACCGCCGCAGACCGTCAGCCGGTCCACGGGGTGCCGGCGCACGTACTTCAGGACCGCGCCCGCGAAGTCGCCCATGTCGAGCAGCGCGTCCTCGGGCAGCGCGTACTCGGCGACGACCGTCTTCTCCGACGTCGACCCGGTGCACCCGGCGAGATGCGTGCGCCCGGCCGCCCGGGCCACGTCGACGCCCCGTCGGATGGAGTCGATCCACGCCGAGCAGGAGTACGGGACCACGATCCCGGTCGTGCCCAGGATGGAGAGACCGCCGAGGATGCCCAGCCGGGGGTTCCAGGTGGAGCGGGCGATCTCCTCGCCGTGGTCCACGGAGACGGTGATCTCGACGTCGCCGCTGCCGCCGTGGCGGGCGGCGACCTCGGCGACGTGGTCCCGCATCATCTGCCGGGGGACCGGGTTCACCGCCGGTTCGCCGACCGCGAGGGGCAGGCCCGGACGGGTGACCGTCCCCACCCCGGGACCGGCCCGGAAGACCACGCCCGCCCCGGCGGGCAGCCGCCGTACCGTGGCCCGGACCAGCGCGCCGTGCGTGACGTCCGGGTCGTCGCCCGCGTCCTTCACGATCCCCGCCGTCGCGCTGTCACCGGTCAGCTCCTCGGCCGCCAGCGCGAACGCCGGGGTCTGCCCCTTCGGCAGGGTGATCGTCACCGGGTCGGGGAACTCTCCGGTCAGCAGCGCGGTGTACGCGGCCGTCGTGGCGGCCGTCGCACAGGCACCGGTGGTCCAGCCGGGACGCAGACCGGTGTGCTTGAGTTGGGCCGCGCGACCGCCCGCCGCCGCGCCGCCCACACCCTGCTGCTCGTCACTGCTCATGATCGGACCCGGACTTCCATGCACGTACTGATACTCGGCGGAACCACGGAGGCCCGCCGCCTGGCCGAACTGCTGCACGGCACCCCCGGCCTGCGGCTGACCAGCTCGCTCGCCGGACGGGTCGCCAGCCCCCGGCTGCCCCCGGGCGAGGTCCGCGTCGGCGGCTTCGGCGGGGCCGAGGGGCTGGCCGACTGGCTGCGCGAACACCAGGTGGACGCGCTCATCGACGCCACCCATCCTTTCGCCGGGACCATGAGTTTCCACGCGGCACGGGCGGCCGCCACCACCCATGTTCCCCTGCTCGCGCTCCGCCGGCCCGGCTGGGTGCCGGGCCCCGGCGACGACTGGCACGACGTCGGCTCACTGACGGAGGCGGCGCGGCTGCTGCCCACGCTCGGCCACCGCGTGTTCCTCACCACCGGGCGCATGGGGCTGGCCGCGTTCGCCGCCCTGGACGGCCTGTGGTTCCTCGTCCGCTCCGTCGACGCCCCCGAGGCCCCGTACCCGGCCCGGACGCGGGTGCTGCTCGACCGGGGACCGTTCACCCTGGACGGCGAGCGGGAGCTGCTGAGCCGCCACCGCATCGACGTGGTCGTCACCAAGGACAGCGGGGGAGCGGCCACCGCGCCGAAGCTGACCGCCGCGCGGGAGGCCGGGCTGCCGGTCCTGGTGGTGCGCCGGCCCCCCGTGCCGGAGGGCGTCACCGTGGTGGCGGACCCGGACGCGGCGGCCCGCTGGGTCCACGGGCCGGCCGAAGCAGTCCGAGCCAGGCGGGCCGAGGAGCGTCCCGACGTCCGCTGACCCCGCCGGGTCGGCACACACGTCACCGTGCGCCGACCCGAGGACGGGCAGGCCCCGGCACGGCCGCGGACCCGTCGGCCCCGGCACCCGTGGGCACACGTGGGCCTCCGCGTCGGCCCACCCGGCCACCGCCGTCCGCGACAGCGCCCCGCCCCGCTCACCCCTCCGGGTACCGGCGGGGCGTCCACACGATCTGCTCCCCGTCCCCGCGCCGGACCACCCGGGTCTGCGAGGAGCCGACCAGCAGGATCGTCCGCATGTCGACCTCGGCCGGGTCCAGGCCGGCCAGCGACACGATCCGTACGCGCTCACCGGAGCCGCCCACGTCCCGCGCGACCACGACCGGGGTGTCCGGCGCCCGGTGTTCGAGGAGCAGCTCACGCGCCTTGCCCACCTGCCAGGTACGGCTGCGTGAACCGGGGTTGTACAGCGCCAGCACCAGATCCGCCGAGGCCGCCGCGCGCAGCCGCTCGGCGATGACCTCCCACGGCTTGAGCCGGTCGGAGAGGGAGAGCGTGGCGTAGTCGTGGCCCAGCGGGGCGCCCGCGCGGGCGGCGGCCGCGTTGGCGGCGGTCACCCCCGGCAGCACCCGCACCGGCACGTCCGCGTACTCCTCCTGCGCGGCGACCTCCAGCACGGCCGTCGCCATGGCGAAGACCCCCGGGTCGCCGCCGGAGACGACCGCGACCCGGCGCCCGCGCCGGGCCAGGTCGAGGGCGAACTCGGCGCGCTCCGACTCGACCCGGTTGTCCGAGCCGTGCCGCACCTGCCCCGCCCGCCGGGGCACCCGGTCCAGATAGGTGGTGTAGCCGACGAGGTCGTCGGCGGCGGCGAGCGCCCCCCGCGTCTCGGGCGTCAGCCACAGCGGACCGGCGGGCCCGGTGCCGACCACGACGACCTCGCCCCGCTCCCGGGCCTCCGGCCGTTCGGCGTCGACCTGGCTGGGCAGCACGGCCACCGAGAAGTACGGCACCGACTCCGCGTCCACGTCCGCCAGTTCACCGATGCGCTCGCCGGGCATGGTGGCGCGCTCGACGTAGTGGGCCTCGGCGAGCCGTCCCGCGCTCTCCAGCGCGCCGCGCACCTTGGTGAAGGTCCGCCCCAGCTTCATCACCACGGCCACGTCGGTCGCGGCGAGCCGCGCGGTCAGCTCCTCCTCGGGCAGGGTGCCCGGCAGGATCGTCAGCACCTCCTCGCCCTCGACGAGCGGTGTGCCCAGGCGGGCCGCGGCGGCCGACACGGACGTGACACCGGGGATCACCTCGGTGTCGTAGCGGTCGACCAGCCGCTTGTGCATGTGCATGTAGGAGCCGTAGAACAGCGGGTCGCCCTCGGCGAGGACCGCGACCGTGCGCCCGGCGTCGAGATGGGCGGCCAGGCGGGCCGACGCCTCCTCGTAGAAGTCCTCCATCGCGCCCTTGTAGCCGCCCGGGTGGTCGGTGGTCTCCGTGGTCAGCGGATACATCAGCCGTTCCTCGATGTGATCGTCGCGCAGGTGCTTCGCGGCGATCGAGCGGGCGATGGAACGGCCGTGCCGGGCGCAGTGGTACGCGATCACATCCGCCTCGGAGATCACCTCGACGGCCCGGACGGTCATCAGGGACGGGTCGCCGGGGCCGAGCCCGACGCCGTACAGCTTCCCGCTCACTCTTCCTCACTCGCGATCGCGTTGAGCGCGGCGGCGGCGATGGCGCTGCCGCCGCGCCGGCCGCGTACGACGAGGTGCTCCAGGCCCGAGGGGTGCGCGGCGAGCGCGTCCTTGGACTCCGCGGCGCCGACGAACCCGACCGGCACACCGATGACGGCGGCGGGCCGGGGCGCGCCCTCCTCGATCATCTCCAGCAGCCGGAACAGCGCGGTGGGCGCGTTGCCGACGGCCACGATCGATCCCTCCAGCCGGTCCCGCCACAGCTCCAGCGCGGCGGCGCTGCGCGTGGTGCCCAGCTTCGCCGCCAGCTCGGGGACGCCCGGCGCGGAGAGCGTGCACAGCACGTCGTTGTCGGCGGGCAGCCGCTTACGGGTCACCCCGCTGGCCACCATCTGGACGTCGGTGAAGATGGGCGCTCCGGCCCGCAGGGCCTCGCGGGCGCGGGCCACCACGCCGGGCGTGTACGCCAGGTCCCGCACGAGGTCGACCATTCCGCAGGCGTGGATCATCCGCACCGCGACCTGGCTGACGTCGGCGGGCAGCGCCGCGAGGTCCGCCTCCGCGCGGATGGTGGCGAAGGACTGCCGGTAGATCGCCGGGCCGTCCTTCTCGTAGTCGTAGGTGGTCACGGTGGTCTTCTCGCTGCTCTCGGTCGGCGTACGGGGCAAGGTCGTGCGGGTGGTGCTCATGCGGATGTCGTTCTCGTGCGGATGTCGTTCTCGCGCGGGGCGTTCGGGCGGGTGCGGTCGGGGCGGGTCACGCTGCTGTCCGGCCTATGGGGTGATCTCCCCCAGGGCGGCGGCGAGTCCGGTGGGACTGGCCAGGGCCGCGGTCCGCGCGTCCCGGCCGGGAGCGGTGCGGGCGAGCCGGTAGCCGCCGCCCGGCACGGCCACCACCTCGACGTGCTCGCCCCGGGGCCGGCCGCAGCGGCGCTCGCAGCCGGACCAGTACAGGGGAAGGCCGCCGCCGTGCCGGGCCGCGTCGAGACCCGCGGTCGCGTCCGCCCGCACGTCCGCCAGGGACTTGGCGCAGCCGGGCCGCCCGATGCAGGCGCCGACGTGCAGCCAGGGGGAGGCGGGATCGGTGACCAGGCCGGTCACGGAGAGCCGGGCGAGCGCCTCGGCGGCCCGCTCCGCACCCGGGCCCGGCACCGGGACCACGACTCCACGCCAGGGAGTGAGCCGCAGCTCCCGCCGGGCGGTCGTGGCCGCGAGAGCGGTCAACTCCCGCCACTGCGGGGCTGTGAGGCGACCCAGCGGGGCGTGGACGGACAGGGCCTCGCCGACGACTCCCGGAGGCGGTCCCTCCGCCCCGGTCGCTCCCGCCGTCGTACCGGCCCGGAGCACCGCGCCGATCCCGGCGGCGGTCAGCCGGTCGTGGACCAGGGCGAGCAGCCCGTCCCGGGACGGGAGTTCGGTCACCCGCCAGACCCGCGCCCCGCCGTCCCGCGCCGCCGTCAGGAAGGTCTCGGCGGCCGTCAGCGCGGCCCGGGGCGCGTCCTCGGCGGAGACCGACAGGGCCTCGTCGGCCGTGCCGAGGCTCAGGCGCGCGCCGCCGTCCGCCTCCGCGCGGACCGTCACGTCGGGATCGAGTCCGGCCACGTCCCCGCGTCCGTCGTCGAGCGCGAACAGGAACCGTCCCGACAACTCCCGTGCCGCCGTGCTCGCGCACAGCGCCGCGTCGAGACCCGACAGCCAGGGCCGTACGTCCCGCAGTCCCCGTCCGTCGAGGCCGGACAGGGGGGAGGCGACGATGTTGCGCACGCGT
Source organism: Streptomyces sp. VNUA24 (assembly GCF_029167005.1). Taxonomy (NCBI): domain Bacteria; kingdom Bacillati; phylum Actinomycetota; class Actinomycetes; order Kitasatosporales; family Streptomycetaceae; genus Streptomyces; species Streptomyces sp. VNUA24. The sequence goes on along the minus strand of NZ_CP119143.1, from coordinate 2,366,972 downwards.
TCGTGCGCGGGGGAGGGGAGCAGTCCGGCCGCGTCCAGCGACTCGGCCAGCGCGCCCCCGCACCCGTCGGACAGTCCCCGCAGCTGCACGTTGCCGCGCGAGGTGAGGTGAAGATCACCGTCGCCGAGCCCCCGCGCCGCCTCCGCGAGCGCCTCGGCCTGGCGGACGGTCAGCACCCCACCGGGCACCCGGACCCGCGCCAGCGCCCCGTCGTCCGCCGTGTGCAGCCGCAGCGTCCCCGGGCAGGCGTCGCCACGGTCCCGTGTGGCCGCTGTGGCCTGGGACGATGAACGCAGGGGAGGCGTGGACATGGCGGCGAGCATACCCACCGGCACAACGGACGTATCCTCCGCCCTTTTGAGGCGACCCTTACTATGCTGCTTGGCGGATCATCCGGTCCGCCTACGCCACCATGGCGACAGGGGAGGAAGCCCGGTGTGAGTCCGGCGCGGTCCCGCCACTGTGAGTCCGTCCCAGGAGGGGCGGGCGAGTCAGGAACTCCCTTCCCCGCACCCCTCGGTCCGTCCGAGCAGGGGAGACTCCGATCCGACACCGCCCGGGGCGCGGACCCCGAGGAAGGCCAGCAGCCGCATGCAGTCATCGCCCGGGGAGCGCTCGACGCAGCCCCGCATCCTGCTCCTGTCGACCTCCGACACCGATCTGCTCAGCGCCCGTGCGGCGGCCGGCCCGGTCCCGTACCGCTTCGCCAACCCCTCCCGGATCGCGCTGGAGGACCTCCCGGACCTCCTCGACGGCACCGGCCTCGTCGTCGTACGCCTCCTCGGTGGCATCCGCGCCTGGCAGGACGGCCTCGACCTGCTGCTCGCCGACGGCCGCCCCGTCGTCGTCCTCACCGGTGAACAGGCCCCCGACGCCCAGCTGATGGCCGCCTCCACGGTCCCGGTCGGCATCGCCGCCGAGGCCCACGCCTATCTCGCCCACGGCGGCCCCGCCAACCTGGAGCAGCTGGCCCGCTTCCTCTCCGACACCGTCCTGCTCACCGGGCACGGCTTCGACGCCCCCGCCCCCGCACCGTCCTGGGGCCCGCTGGAGCGCACCCCACGCGCGGGCGCCGACGGCCCGACCGTCGCCGTGCTCTACTACCGGGCCCACCACATGAGCGGCAACACCGCCTTCGTGGGCGCCCTGTGCGAGGCGATCGAGGACAAGGGCGCCCGCGCGCTCCCGCTGTACGTGGCCTCCCTGCGCGCCCCCGAGCCCGAGCTGATCGAGGAACTCCGCGCCGCCGACGCCATCGTGACCACCGTCCTCGCCGCGGGCGGCACCAAGCCCGCCGAGGCGTCCGCCGGCGGCGACGACGAGTCCTGGGACGCGGGCGCCCTCACCGGCCTCGACGTGCCGATCCTCCAGGCCCTGTGCCTGACCGGCTCGCGCTCCGTCTGGGAGGAGAACGACGAGGGCGTCTCCCCGCTCGACGCGGCCAGCCAGATCGCCGTCCCGGAGTTCGACGGCCGCCTGATCACCGTCCCGTTCTCCTTCAAGGAGATCGACGCGGACGGCCTCCCCGCCTATGTCGCCGACCCCGAGCGTGCCGCCCGCGTCGCCGGGATCGCCGTACGCCACGCGCGCCTTCGCCACATCGCGAACGCCGACAAGCGCCTCGCGCTCGTCCTGTCCGCCTACCCGACCAAGCACTCCCGCATCGGCAACGCGGTCGGCCTGGACACCCCCGCCAGCGCGGTCGCCCTGCTGCGCCGCCTGCGCGAGGAGGGCTACGACTTCGGGACCGACGCCGAGGTGCCGGGCCTGGCCTCCGGCGACGGCGACGAACTGATCCGCGCGCTGATCGAGGCGGGCGGCCACGACCAGGACTGGCTGACCGAGGAGCAGTTGGCCCGCAACCCGGTCCGCATCCCGGCGGCCGACTACCGCCGCTGGTACGCCGGGCTCCCCGAGGAACTGCGTGCCTCCGTCGAGGAGCACTGGGGCCCGGCGCCCGGCGAGATGTTCGTCGACCGCAGCGCCAACCCGGAGGGCGACATCGTCCTCGCCGCCCTGCGCTTCGGCAACCTGCTGATCCTCATCCAGCCGCCGCGCGGCTTCGGCGAGAACCCGATCGCGATCTACCACGACCCGGACCTGCCGCCCTCCCACCACTACCTGGCCGCCTACCGCTGGATCGCCGCCCGCGCCGACGACGGCGGTTTCGGCGCCGACGCGATGATCCACCTCGGCAAGCACGGCAACCTGGAATGGCTGCCCGGCAAGAACGCGGGCCTGTCCGCCGCCTGCGGCCCCGACGCAGCCCTCGGCGACCTGCCCCTGGTCTACCCGTTCCTGGTCAACGACCCGGGCGAGGGCACCCAGGCCAAGCGCCGCGTCCACGCCACCCTCGTCGACCACCTCGTGCCGCCGATGGCCCGCGCCGACTCCTACGGCGACATCGCGCGCCTGGAGCAACTCCTCGACGAGTACGCCCAGATCAGCTCGATGGACCCGGCGAAGCTCCCGGCGATCCGCGCCCAGATCTGGACCCTCATCCAGGCCGCCAAGCTCGACCACGACCTGGGCCTGGACGACCGCCCCGAGGACGACGGCTTCGACGACTTCCTGCTCCACGTCGACGGCTGGCTCTGCGAGGTCAAGGACGCCCAGATCCGCGACGGCCTGCACGTCCTCGGCAACCCGCCGACCGGCGCCGACCACGTCAACCTGGTCCTCGCCGTGCTCCGCGCCCGCCAGATCTGGGGCGGCACCACCGCCCTGCCCGGTCTGCGCGAGGCGCTCGGTCTCGACGAGTCTGCCGCGACCCGGACGACCGCCGACGAAGCGGAGGAGAAGGCCCGCGCGCTGGTCCAGGCGATGGAGGACGCGGGCTGGGACCTCGCCGCCGTTCCCACAGAGCACGGTGAACAGGTCGCCGCGATCCTGGAGTTCGCCGCCCGCGAGGTCGTGCCCCGGCTCGCCGCGACCACGGCGGAACTCGACCACACCGTCCACGCCCTGAACGGCGGCTTCGTTCCGGCCGGACCGTCGGGCTCCCCGCTGCGGGGCCTGGTCAACGTCCTGCCGACGGGCCGCAACTTCTACTCCGTCGATCCCAAGGCTGTCCCCTCCCGCCTGGCCTGGGAGACCGGCCAGGCCCTCGCCGACTCCCTGCTGGAGCGCTACCGCGCCGACAACGGCGAATGGCCCACCTCCGTCGGCCTCTCGCTGTGGGGCACCAGCGCCATGCGCACGGCCGGCGACGACGTGGCCGAGGCGCTCGCCCTGCTCGGCGTCCGCCCGGTCTGGGACGACGCCTCGCGCCGGGTGACCGGCCTGGAGGCCGTCCCCGCCGAGGAGCTGGGCCGTCCCCGGGTCGACGTCACCCTGCGCATCTCGGGCTTCTTCCGCGACGCGTTCCCGCACACCGTCGGCCTGCTCGACGACGCCGTACGCCTCGCCGCCTCCCTGGACGAGCCGGCCGAGGCCAACCACGTCCGCGCCCACGTCCAGGCCGACCTCGCCGAGCACGGCGACGAACGCCGGGCCACCACGCGGATCTTCGGCTCCCGGCCCGGCACCTACGGCGCCGGACTGCTCCAGCTCATCGACTCCCGCGACTGGCGCACCGACGCCGACCTCGCCGAGGTCTACACGGTCTGGGGCGGTTACGCCTACGGCCGCGAACTGGACGGCCGCCCGGCCCGCGAGGAGATGGAGACCGCGTACAAGCGGATCGAGGTGGCCGCGAAGAACACCGACACCCGCGAGCACGACATCGCCGACTCCGACGACTACTTCCAGTACCACGGCGGCATGGTGGCCACCGTCCGCGCCCTGCGCGGCACCGCCCCCGAGGCGTACATCGGCGACTCCACCCGCCCCGAGACGGTCCGCACCCGCACCCTGGTCGAGGAGACCTCCCGGGTCTTCCGCGCCCGCGTGGTCAACCCCAAGTGGATCGAGGCGATGCGCCGCCACGGCTACAAGGGCGCCTTCGAACTCGCCGCGACGGTGGACTACTTGTTCGGCTACGACGCCACCACCGGCGTGATCGCCGACTGGATGTACGACAAGCTCACCGAGACCTACGTCCTGGACGAGACCAACCGCGCGTTCCTCCAGCAGGCCAACCCCTGGGCCCTGCACGGCATCGCCGAGCGGCTCCTTGAGGCGGAGTCGCGCGGCATGTGGGAGAAGCCCGACCCGGCGGTGCTGGAGGGCCTGCGGCAGGTGTACCTGGAGACCGAGGGCGACCTGGAGGGCGGCGAGGACTGACGCCGGCGCGGCCCGGACCGGCGTGCCCGGGCCGTCGTCGGACGGCCCGGGTCAGCGTCGGTCGCCGGCGGCCCGGACGAGGGCGTCGAAGAGGGCCTGCTGCGCCGGGTCCTCCCCGGCGGTGTCCTCGGGGTGCCACTGCACGGCGGTGAACCAGCCGGTGGCGCCCGGGAGTTCGAGTCCCTCCGCGGTGCCGTCGGCGGCGCGGGCGGTGACCTCCAGGCCCTCGCCCGGCCGGTCCACCCGTTGGTGGTGGTAGCAGGACGCCTCCACCTTCTGCGCGCCGGTGACCCGCTCCAGCAGCGTGCCGGGCCGGAGCGCCACCGGGTGCACGAGGTGGCGGTGTTCGTGTTCCGGGCCGCCCATGTCCTGTTCCAGGGTGCCGCCGAGGGCGACGTTGACGACCTGCAGGCCCCGGCAGACCGCCAGCAGCGGGAGGCCCGACTCCAGGGCGGCGCGGGCGACGTCGAGGTCGAAGGCGTCCTGGACCTCGTCGACGTCGTACACGCTGGCGTGGGTGTGCCCCGCGCCGTAGCGGTGCGGGGCGAGGTCGCCGCCGCCCGGGAGGAGGACGCCGTCGAAGCGGGCGAGGCGGGCGGCCGTGTCACCGGGGGCGGGGTGGATGCTCGCGGGTTCGCCGCCCGCCCGCCAGACGGCCTCGATCAGGGCGCGGGCGTTGACCTCGGCGGCGTACCGCAGCGCGGAGGTCGTGGCGGCGAAACGGGCGGGTACCGCGATCAGGGGCCGGGTCACAGCTGGATCCAGGTGGTCTTCAGTTCGGTGTACTTCTCGATGGCGTGGGCGGACTTGTCGCGGCCGTTGCCCGACTGCTTCATGCCGCCGAAGGGGACGGTCAGGTCGCCCTCCTCGTAGCAGTTCACCCAGACCGTGCCGGCCCGCAGGGCGCGGGAGACCCGGTGGGCGGTGGTCAGGTCGGCGGTCCACAGGCCGGCGGCGAGACCGTACTCGGTGTCGTTTGCGAGCCGTACCGCCTCGTCGAGGTCGTCGAAGGTGAGGACGGACAGGACCGGGCCGAAGATCTCCTCGCGGGCCAGCCGCATCCCGGGGTCCACCCGGTCGAAGACGGTGGGCCGCAGATAGCTGCCGCCGGTCCCGGCCAGGACGCGTTCGCCGCCTGCCCGCAGGCGGGCGCCGTCGTCGACACCCGCGCCGATGTGGCCGAGGACCCGTTCGAGGTGGGCCTCGCGGACCAGGGCGCCCATCTCGGTGGCCGGGTCGAGCGGGTCACCGACGCGCAGCTCCCGGGCGCGGGCGACGACGGCCTCGGTGACGCGTTCGGCGACCGAGGAGTGCACCAGCAGCCGGGAGGGGGCCGTGCACATCTCGCCCTGGTTGAAGAAGATGCCCCAGGCGGCGGTGGCGGCCGCCTTCTCCAGGTCGGGGGCGTCGGGAAGGATGATGTTCGGCGACTTGCCGCCCAGTTCCAGCCAGACCCGCTTGAGGTTGGAGTCGGCGGCGTAGTGCAGGAAGTGCCGGCCGACGGCCGTGGAGCCGGTGAAGGCCAGGACGTCCACGTCGGGGTGGAGCCCGATGGCCCGCCCGGCGGTCGGCCCGTCACCGGTGACGACGTTGAGGACGCCCGGCGGCAGTCCGGCCTCGGTGGCGATCCGGCCCAGCAGCAGGGCGGACAGCGGGGAGTTCTCCGAGGGCTTCAGGACGACCGTGCAGCCCGCCGCCAGCGCCGGGGCGACCTTCCAGCTCGCCAGGGTCAGGGGGAAGTTCCACGGCACCACCGCGCCCACGACACCCGCGGGTTCGCGGGTGACCAGGGCCAGGGCGTCGGGGGCGGTGTGGGGCGACTCGTCGGTGAGCTTGTCGGCGAGCTGCCCGTACCAGCGGAAGGTGGTGATCGCGGCGCGCAGTTCGATGTCGTGCGCCTCCCCGTACGGCTTGCCCATCTCCAGGGTGATGGTCAGGGCCAGCTCCTGGCGCCGTTCCTCCAGGAGGTCGGCCATGCGCAGCAGGATCCGGCCGCGGTCGGCGGGGGCCGTACGGGGCCAGGGGCCGCGGTCGAAGGCGCGGCGGGCGGCGGCCACGGCCAGGTCGACCTCGGCGCCGTGCGCGTCGGCCACCTCGACGAGGGTCCTGCCGTCGCGGGGTGACACGACGGCGAAGGAGGCGCCCCCGCCCGGTTCGTCCGCCCCGTCGATGTGGTGCCGGCTGGGGAGATCCAGCTCCTCGGCGCGGCGGAGCAGGTCGTCGTGGGCGAGGGCGGCGGGCATCTTGGCTCTCCTCATTCCTTGTTCGGTGAACGGGGTGTGCGGGGTGCGGGGCCCGCACCGGTGGCGGCAGGGCGGTGGCGGCGGCCGGGGGTCAGTCCGTGGCCGGCTGCCGGTTCCGGGTCACCTTCGCCGCGACGAGACCGAGCACCAGGACCGCGGGCACGGTCAGCTGCAGCCACAGGGCGGTGGTCGTGTCGCCGCCGATGAGCGTGGTGAAGTTCTCGATGATCAGCCAGATCGCCCAGGCGATGCCGAGCGCGCCCAGGACGGGGGCGATCAGCGTGTTCCAGGGCCGGGTGTCGGCGCGGGAGCGGCGGAAGAAGACGACCACGGACACCGACGTCAGGAAGTACAGGAGCATCATCGCGAGCACGGCCACCCCGCTGAACCAGGAGAACAGCGTCAGCACGGGGTCCTTGCCCAGCAGGGCGAACGGGACGACCAGGGCCACCGCGATCACGGTCTGGACGATGCCTGCCGCCCACGGGGAGTGGCGCCCGTTGAGCGAGGTCAGCCCGCGCGGCAGCAGTCCTTCGCGGCCCAGGGAGAACAGGTAGCGGTTGGCGCTGTTGTGGAACGCCAGGATGCCGGCGAACAGCGAGGTGGCCAGCAGGACGGGCAGCACGTCGCCGGTCCAGGCGCCGAACTCCGCCGCGATGGGGGCGAAGACCCAGCCCGCCGCGTCGCCGCCCTCCAGGGCCTTGCCCGCCTCCGCCGTGGCCCGGGACGCGCCGTGCGCGGAGACCAGCATCCAGGAGGTGAAGGCGAAGAAGCCGGTGACCACCGCGACGGAGAGGTAGGTGGCCCGCGGGACCGTCTTCCTCGGCTCCTTGGCCTCCTCGCCGTAGATGGCGGTCGCCTCGAAGCCGAACATCGACGCCACGGCGAACATCAGCGCCACTCCGGGGGCGCCCTGGAGCGCCGCGTCCGGGGAGAAGCTGTCGGCGAGACCGAGCCCCTCGGGGCCGCCGCCCTTGAAGAAGGTCACGAAGGCGAACGCGATCAGGATGCTGAACTCCGCGAGGACGAACACGGCCAGCAGCTTGGCGCCCATCTCGATCCCGGCGGCGCCGAGGACCTGGACGATCACCATGGTGACCAGCGCCCACACCCACCAGGCGATCGTCACGTCGGCGTAGTGGGCGACGAGGCCGCTCACGGTCGCGCCGTAGAGGCCGTACATCGCGGCCTGGATGGCGCAGTACGCGAAGAGGGCGACGCCGGCGCTGCCGGAGCCTGTCGAGCGGCCCAGCCCCTTGCCGATGTACGTGTAGAAGGCGCCGGCGTCCACGACGTGGCGGCCCATGGTGACGAACCCGATGGAGAACAGCAGGATCACCACGCCGGCCGCGATGTACGCGGCCGGGACACCGGCCCCGTTGCCGATGACGACGGCGATGGGGACGGCTCCGGCGATGCCGGTCAGCGGGGCCTGGGCGGAGAGGACGAAGAAGAGGATGCCCAGGACGCCGAGGGAATCGGGCTTGAGCCTGTCTGCCGGGGATGGATCGTGCGAGCTGTGCGGGGCGACCGCCGTCTGACTGTCCACTCGGATCACCTGTCGGGGACGGGGAGGGATGAGGGAGGGTTCGCTTCGGGTTTCGTTTAGACCCAAACGAGTTGCCTCATCGTGGGCCCGAACTATCCGATTGGCAAGGGGTTCCGTGAAGATTTTCGGCGGGCTTCACCGGGCCTTCCGGCATGCCCGCGCGGGCATGCCGGAAGGCCCCGGACGCGGCACGTCCGGGGCCATGACCACGCGGGTCGGCGGCTACGCGCCGGCGTCACCGGCCTCGTCCGTGCCGTGCCCGTCGGCCTCGCCGGTGTCGTGCCCGCCGGACGCGCCGCCGTCGGCGTGCAGCAGCCGCAGCAGGGCGCGCAGCTCCTCCACGGCAGCCTCGGTGACCTCCGGCTCGTCGAAGACGAGCTGGTGCAGCACGAGACCGTCCAGCGCGGCGAAGACCAGCCGGGCCAGCGCCTTGTCCGCGCCAGCGGGCAGCATCCGGCCCAGCTCGCGCCGGGCCGCGTCGAAGTACTCGTCGTACAGCTCGCGGATCTGGGGCAGCAGCTCCGGCCGGCGCCGGGACTCCAGCAGCAGCTCGTACTGGAACGCCTGGGTGTCCGGGTCGGCCGTGACCATCTCCGACAGCCCGATGGAGAAGTCGGCGACCTCGCCGGTGCCCGGTTCCAGGGAGCTGGTGTCGAGCGAGGAGCGGATGGTGTGGGCCAGGGCCTCCTCGATCAGGGCGTCGCGCGAACCGAAGTGGTGCACGACCAGCCCGTGGGTGACCCCCGCCTCCTGCGCGACGGCCCGGTAGGTGAGCCGGCGCAGTCCGCCCCGCGCCACCACGCGCACGGCGGCGTTCAGCAGGGCTTCCCGCCCCTCGCCGTAGTGGAGGCGCTTGCGTGGCCGTCGGCTCGCGGGGGCGTCGGCGGAGTCGGTCATGCGCGTGACCCTACCCGCCCGCCCTCCGCCCTCCGCCGGCCCGCCCGCCTGCCGGGATCACCGCCGGGGCGGGCGGACGCCACGGAACTCCCAGTCGCCGCCGAGCGCCGTGGACAGCACTTCCTCGGACTCCGTGGGCTGTGCGCCGACGTCGGTGCGTACGGGGGTGGGGCCGGTGACGATGTGGTTGGTGAGCCGGCCGAGGCCCTCCACCTCCACCTCGACGACGTCGCCGGGCCGCACGGGCCGGGAGTTGGCCGGGGTGCCGGAGAGCAGGACGTCGCCCGGGTACAGCGTGATGGTGCGGGCGATGTCGGCGACGAGGTAGTGCATGTCCCACTTCATCTCGTCCGTCGTACCGTCCTGGACGACCTCCCCGTTGACGTACGTCCGCAGCCGCTTGCCGTGGAAGTCCCAGTCGGTGACGAGTCCGGGGCCGAGCGGGCACAGGGTGTCGGACCCCTTCACCCGCAGCATCGAACCGGCGTCGGTGTCACGGAAGTCGTGCAGACCGTAGTCGTTGGCGACCGTGTAGCCGGCGATGTACGCGCCCGCGTCCTCGGGCGCGATGTTCCGCGCGGTCCTGCCGATGACGATGGCGACCTCGCCCTCGTAGTTGAGCCACTTGCAGCCGTCGGGCCGGACGATCGCGCCCTTGTGACTGTTGAGGGAGGAGGTCGGCTTGTGGAAGTAGGTGGGCGTCTCCGGAAGTCCGATCTGGAATTCCTCGACGCGGCTGCGGTGGTTGAGGTGGACGGCGATCACCTTCGACGGCACGACCGGCGGAAGGTGGTGGGCCTCCTCGATCTTGACGCGGCGGCCGTCCCCGGCGACCAGTTCGTCGCCGTCGACGGTGACCTCGACGGTGGCCCCGTCGAGGAGGATGCGGCGGTACTCGGGCATGGCTGGCCTTCCTAGGGGAGTCGGTGAGGGGTGCCGGTCCAGCCGGCGGCGGGGCGGTCGAACCACAGGTGGACCTGGCCGGTGCCGATGGAGTTCTCGTACTCCCCGTACTGCCGGGCCGTGGCGGCACAGTCCTGTTCGCCGAGCGCGCCCGCCATCATCAGGTAGTGGTAGAACCTGGCCTCGGGCTTGTACTTCCAGAACTCGTCCATGGTGTCGAGGACCTTGTCGTGCCGGCCCTCCTTGAACCAGGCGATCCGCTCCAGGTCCGCCGCCCGGGCCTCGGGCGTGCGGATGTGCACCGGATCGCTGGCCTCGTGGTCGCGCAGCTCGCGCAGCGGCCAGAAGGTGTGGGAGAGGGCGCCGGAGGCGATGAGCAGGACCCGCCGGCCGGGGGTGGCGGCGATGCCGTCGGCGAGCGCCCGGCCGAGCCGCAGATGGTCCTCCATGTCGCCGGTCTGGCAGACGCCGATGGTCACCCAGCGCTTGTCGGGCAGGCCCTCGCCGAGGAATTTCCACAGGTTGATCGTGGCGTAGTAGATCGGCAGGTACTCGTCCTCGATCGCGGTGATCCAGGTGCCGTGCTCGTCCGCGAACCGCTCGATGTTCCGCGCCAGTTCGGGGTCGCCGGGGAAGTCGTACGGCATCCGGCACATCCCGCGCGGCAGCTCCTCGGAGGTGAAGAGACCGGCCCGGCGCGTCTGCGCGGTGACCACGAACTCCACGGTCGTCGCCCAGTGCGAGTCGAGGACCACGACCGTGTCGTAGTCGTCGCGGGAGAAGACGTCCTCGCGCAGCTGCCGCAGACCGGTGACGAGGGTGATCTCCCTGCCCTCGTTCAGCTCCAGCCGGTCGGCCTCCGGCAGCACGATGGTGGGGACGTGGGCCAGGAGCCCCGCCCCGACGATCTCACCCATGGTCGTTCCATCCGTTCGGCGCGGTGACGGTGTTCTTCACGTCGCAGTAGAAGTCGAAGCTCCAGGTGCCGCCCTCCCGGCCGACCCCGGAGTGCCGGGAGCCGCCGAAGGGGGCCTGGAGGTCGCGGACGAAGAAGCAGTTCACCCACACCGTGCCCGCCACCAGCCGCTCGGTCACCCGGGCGGCGCGCTCGGTGTCGCCGGTGGCCAGGGTGGCGGCCAGGCCGAAGCGGGTGTCGTTGGCGAGCCGGACCGCCTCGTCCTCGTCGGTGAAGGTCTGCAGGGTCAGGACCGGCCCGAAGACCTCCTCCTGCACGATCTCCGAGTCCTGGGCGACCTCGGTGAGCAGGGTGGGCGCGTAGTACTGCCCCTCCCCGGGGTGCCCGCCGACGACCACCCGGGCCCCGTCGGCCACGGCCCGCCGCACGAAGCCGTCGATCTTCTCCAGCTGCCGGGGGTGGATGTTGGGCCCGATGTCGGTGGTCTCCTCGCGCGGGTCGCCCTGCGTCAGCGCCGAGGCCCGCTCCACGAACCTCCGGGTGAACTCCTTGGCGACCGACTCCTCGACCAGGAACCGGGTGGCCGCCAGGCAGACCTGCCCGGCGTTGTCGTACTGCTCCACCGCGAGGTCCACGGCCAGGTCCAGGTCGGCGTCCGCGAACACCAGCAGCGGCGACTTGCCGCCCAGTTCGAGGCTGAGCGGGGTGAGGTTCGGCGCTGCCGAGGCGGCGATCCGTTTGGCCGTGGGCACCGACCCGGTGAAGCTGATCCGCCGCACGTCCGGGTGCGAGGTGAGCGCGTCACCGATCTCCGAGCCGTAGCCCTGGACGACGTTGAGCACGCCGGCGGGCAGTCCCGCCTCGGCGGCGATGTCCGCCAGCAGCGAGGCGGTCAGCGGGGTCCACTCGGCGGGCTTGAGGATCACCGTGTTGCCGGCGGCGAGGGCCGGGGCGACCTTCCAGGTGGCCAGCATCAGCGGCGCGTTCCACGGGGTGATCAGCACGGACGGCCCCGCCGGGTCCCAGCTCACCCTGTTGGTGTGTCCGCGCGTCTCGAAGTCCTCGTGCGCGAGCGTGAGCAGCCAGTCGGCGAAGAAGCGGAAGTTGTGCGCCACCCGCGGCATCACGCCCCGCCGGTGCGAGCGCAGCAGCGCCCCGTTGTCGTGGGTCTCGACGATCGCCAGCTCTTCGAGGCGCTTCTCGACCCCGTCGGCGATGGCGTGCAGGACGCGGGCGCGTTCGGCGCGGGAGGTGGCGGCCCAGGCGGGGAACGCCTCGCGGGCGGCGGCGACGGCGGCCTCGACCTCGGCCGGTCCACCGCGGGCGATCTCGCCGAGGACGCGGCCGTCGATGGGGGAGACGTCGGTGAAGGTCCCGGCGGAGGCGACGCGCCGCCCGCCGATCCAGTGCCGGGTGTCGACGGGGACTCCGGCGACGGTGATCTTGTCGGTCATGAAAGGTGCTTCCTTCTCGGGAGGGGGAGGGACCCGCTGACCCGGGGGCGCGGGACTGTGTCGATGTGCGGCTCCGCCGCGTGGGCGCGACCGGTCGCGTACAACCGGCAGCCGTCCACGAACCTCATTCGGCGGACGCCTCGGACGTCCCGGACTCCAGAAGACGTCCCCCGTCCCACACCACCCCCACCTGCCGGTAGTACGCGGCGATCGGCTCACGGACCTCCAGCCGGGCCAACTCCTCCGTCGGCGCCTCGAACAGCTCCAGCTCGGCCTCGCCCACCCAGGGCTGCCCGCCCTCGAAGGACGCCGCCCCGGTCTCGATCAGCTCGTCCAGCGCCAGCCCCTTGCCCTTCTCGATCGACGGCAGCCACCGGTGGTGGGCCATCGGGTGGGCGTTGACGAAGCCGTTGGTCTCCGACGGCTCCCGCAGGGTGACGACCGTCTGGGCCAGACGCCGGTCGGCCGCGGCCAGCGTCGCCCCGAACCGGGCGCCCGCCTCGATGCGCGGCGCGGGACCCAGCGGGTGCGGCCGCGTCTGGTGGATGGACCCGAGCTTCTTCGGGTACCCCTGGTGCAGCCCGCGCGCGATGGCGAAGTCCTTGTCGACCCAGATGTACACGCACCGCGAGTAGGTCTGCCCCTTGTACCGGCAGCGGACGACCGCGAACGCTTCCTTGTACTGGGAGAGCACCGGGTCGAGCAGTTCCGCGCCCGAGGCCGAGCAGGACTGCCAGTCGGCCCAGATCAGCGCGACCGCGCCGGGGTCCTCGTCGGCCAGTTCCAGGGGCTCGGGCAGCAGTTCACGCACCCGCGCGGGATCCGTGCGGTACTCGACGGTGAGCAGGTCGCCCGAGTAGCGCCACGGCGGCGACGGGATCAGCGACGAGGCACCGCTCGCCGTCTTGGGGTGGAAGTATCCACGGACACGGGTCATGGTCAGGGGGATCCTTACGCGGTGAGGGCGGGCTGCTGGAGCAGTTCGGCGCGGTGGCGGGCGGCGGCGGACACGGTGGCGGGGCCGCCGAGGGCGACGACCCCGACCAGCCGGCCGCGGTGGTGGTAGCCGGCGAGGACGTCCCCGGCGGGGTCGCCCTGCAGGACCCGTACGTCGTCCCGGCCGAGGACCGGCGCGCCGAAGGACTGGAGCCGGAAGTCGTGCTGGTCGCTCCAGAACGTCGGCAGCGGTGCGAAGGGGGGCGGTTCGGCGCCGGTGAGGACCTTCGCCGCGTGCTTGGCGGTGTCCGTGGGGATCGACCAGTGCTCGACACGGCGGGGCACCCCGTCGTAGCGGGCGTTGGGGAAGCGGGCGACATCGCCGACGGCGACCACCTCGGGCCGCCCGCCGACCCGGAGCTGTGCGCAGGTGAGCACGCCGTCGGACAGGTCCAGGCCGTTGCCCTCCAGCCACTCGACGTTGGCGACCGAGCCGACCGACTCCACCACCACGTCGGCGGGCAGGACCCTGCCGTCGCCGAGCACCACACCCGTGACCCGGTCCCCGCCCTCGAACCCGGCGACGCCCGTGCCGAGCGCGAACCGCACCCCGCGCTCCTCGTGCCGCCGCAGCAGCGCGCGCCCGAGCAGTTCACCGAGCGGACCGACCATGGGCAGCGGCAGCGGATCGACCACGGTCACCTCGGCGACGCCGAGGCCCACCGCCGTGGCGGCGACCTCGCAGCCGATGAACCCGGCGCCGATCACGACCACCCGGGCACCGGGCCGGGTCAGCTCCTCGCGCAGGCCCTGCGCGTCGGCCAGCGTCCGGACCGTGTGGCGGCCGGCGAGCGGACCGGGGCAGTCGAGGCGGCGGGGCCGCATACCGGTGGCGACGACCAGGGCGTCGTACGACAGCGTGGAGCCGTCGTCGAGTTCCACGCTCCGCTCGTCGAGGCGCGCGGCGACGACCTTCGTGCCGAGCCGCCACTCCACGTCGGCCACGCTCGCGCGGGGACGGAAGGCCAGCGACTCGAAGGGCGCCTTCCCGGCCAGCACCTCCTTGGAGAGCGGGGGCCGGTTGTAGGGCATGTGCGGCTCGTCGCCGACGACGGTGACGTGCCCGGTCCAGCCCGCCGCCCGCAACTGCTCGGCGGCGCGCAGACCGGCCATCGAGGCACCCGCGACGACCACGCGTCCGGTCATGGTGCTCAGCCCTCGATCCGGATGGCCTGGAGCGGACAGACGTCGGCGGCTTCCTCGACCTCGTCGAGGAGCGCGTCGTCGGGGTCGCTGACGTAGGCCAGGTGCCCGTTCTCGTCGAGCTGGAAGACGTCGGGGGCGGCGAAGACGCACTGCCCGTGGTCCTGGCACTTGTTCATGTCGACGACGACCTTCATGGCCGGTCCTCCTGGGAATCAGGGCGTCGGGCGGGGTGGGGAGCCGACGGTGGGGCATCTCGTTTGGCTTCAAACAACATAGGAAGGCGTCACCCCCTGGTCAATACCTGTCCAGGTGGATAATTTTTTGGGGTCGACCCCTTGCGGGCCACTGGAGACATTCCTATCGTTTGGCATCAAACAATCGGCCCCAGTCGTCTAGGAGACAACGGTGAGCGCATCTGAAACGCCGGCCGTCGGGCATTACCAGGAGCGGCTGGCCGCAGAGGGCATCGATGTGGTCCGGGTGACCTACCCCGACCTCATCGGCACCGACCGGGCCCGGGACGTGCTGCTCGACCAGCTGCCCACGGCGTGCGAGCACGGGCTCGCCTTCTGCCGGGCTGTCTACCACACCTCGCCCCAGGGTGACGTCGTCCCCGTCGCCGGAGGGCTGGACGCGGGCTTGCCCGACATCCACGTGCGCCCCGACCTCGACACCCTCGTCGCCCTGCCCTGGGAGCCCGGGGTCGCCGTCTGTCTCGGCGAGACCGTCGACCCGGCCACCGGGGCACCCGCCCCCGAGTCCCCGCGCGACCTGCTGCGCTCGGTGCTCGCCCGCTGCGCCGAACAGGGCCTGCGCCCCGTGGTCGGTCCCGAACTCGAGTACTTCCTCTGCGACGAGGACCCCGCCTCGCCCAGCGGCTACAAGCGCTACGCGGGCACCACCGGCGCCGTCTACACCGCCGGCCTGCGCGCGGACCCCGACAACCACCTGCTGCGTACCCTGCGGCACCTGCGCGACCTGCGCATCGGCGTCACCAACGGCAACCACGAGTTCGACGGCGGCCAGTTCGAGATCAACCTGACGCACTCGGAGGCCCTCTCGGCCGCCGACCGCTCCTTCCGCTTCAAGGCCGCCGTCAAGGAACTCGCGCGCCGGGAGGGCCGCCTCGCCACCTTCATGGCCAAGCCCTTCAACGACGCGGGAGGGTCCGGCTTCCATCTCCACCTGTCCTGTGACGACGAGCGGGGCCAGAACGCCTTCGACGACCCCGCGGGCCGGTACGGGCTGTCCGACACCGCCCGGCACGCCGTCGCCGGCGTCCTCGCCCACGCCCCGGCGCTCGCCGCCCTCGCCAACCCCACCATCAACTCCTACAAGCGGTTCGGCCCGGACACCCTCGCGCCCTGGCTGATCGACTGGGGGCTGGACAACCGCAGCGCCATGGTCCGCATCCCGCCCGAGCGCGGTGCCGGCGCCCGCCTGGAACTGCGGCTCGGCGACGCCGGAGCCAACCCCTACCTGCTGATCGCCGGCGCGATCGCCGCCGCGCTGCTCGGCGTCCGCGCCGGTGAGGAGCCCCCCGCCCCGCTGGAGGGCTACGGCTACGACACCGCCCGCTCGGCCGTGCTGCCGACCAGCCTGCCCGCCGCCCTGGATGCGCTGGAGGCGGACACCGCCCTGACCGAGATCCTCGGCAAGGACTTCACCACCTCGTACCTCTCCTACAAGCGCGATGAGGTCGAACGCTTCCAACGGCACGTCACCGACTGGGAGTTCACCGAGTACGCCTACCACCTGTGAAGCCCAGGAGAACCACCGACATGACCACTTCCGCCCACCTTCCCCCCGCCCTCGTACGCGAGGCCGTCCAGGAGCCGCTGCCGCTGGACGCCGTGGACCTCGCCGACCTCGACAACTTCACCGACGGCGTCACCCCGTGGCGCATGTTCCACACCCTGCGCCACGAGGACCCGGTGCACTGGCAGCCGGAGGAGGCCCCCAACTCCGGTTTCTGGGCGGTCACCCGGCACGCCGACATCGCCCGCGTCGACCGGGACGCCGAGACCTTCACCTCCACCCGGTTCGTCAACCTGGAGGAGGTGGACGAGGACCAGATCGCGATCCGCGCCTCCATCCTGGAACTGGACGGCGTCCGCCACCGCGCCCTGCGCAGCGTGATCCAGCGGCAGTTCGGCGCGAACGTCATCAACAGCTACACCGACTTCCTGCGCGGCCTCACCGCCCGCACCCTTGACGCGGCCCTCGCCAAGGGCACCTTCGACTTCGTCGCCGACGTCTCCGCCGACTTCCCCATCAACGTCCTCGCCCGGCTCCTGGACGTACCCCCGGAGGACAATCAGCGCCTCATCGACTGGGGCAACCGCATCATCGGCAACACCGACCCCGACTACGCCGACGTGCTCCTGCACAGCGCCGAGAGCGAGCGCTACCGCGACCTGCCGTTCCGCTCGCCCGCCTCCCTGGAGGTCTTCGAGTACGGCCGCGAACTGGCCCGGCAGCGGCGCGGCGGCGACGGCACCGACCTGGTCTCCAAGCTGGTCAACACCACCCCGCGCGACGGGATCCCGCTCTCCGCGCAGGACTTCGACAACTACTTCCTGCTCCTGGTCGTGGCCGGCAACGAGACCACCCGCCACACCATCACCCACTCCATGCTGGCCCTGCTCCAGCACCCGGAGCAGCTCGCCCGCCTCCAGGAGGACCCCTCCCTGATCCCGGCGGCGACCGAGGAGTTCCTGCGCTGGGCCTCCCCGGTCTACCACTTCCGCCGCACCGCGACCCGTGACGTCGAACTCGGCGGCAAGCAGGTCAAGGAGGGCGACAAGGTCGTCATGTGGTACGCCTCCGGCAACCGTGACGAGGCGGTCTTCGGCAACCCGTACGACTTCGACGTCGCCCGTGCCGACAACGACCACGTCACCTTCGGCAAGGGCAGCCCGCACCTGTGCCTGGGCAACCTGCTGGCCCGCACGGAGATCCGCATCATGTTCGAGGAGCTGATCCCGCGCCTCGCCGACATCCGCCTCGTCGGTGACGTGCCGCGCGTCCGCTCCAACTTCGTGAACGGCATCAAGAAGCTGCCGGTCGAGGTGACGCTCGCCTGACAGACCCTCGGGCACCGGTGGGGGAGATGCCCGCCGGTGCCCGAGCCGTACCTCGCCCTACTCCCGCCCGGTCCAGGGGCGGAGCTTCTCCGGGTTGCGGACCGCCCAGATCCGGGTCACGTGTCCGTCGCGGACGTCGAACGACGCCACCGTCATCACGACGCCGGCGCGCCGGGCCACCAGGCCCGGCACGCCGTTGACGGACCGCTCCACGAGTTCGAGCCCGGGCGCCCTGTCGGCGAGGCCGACCAGGTAGCGGGCGATGCGCGCGCCGCCCTCGACCGGGCGCAGGACGGCGCCGACCAGGCCGCCGCCGTCGGCGGTCAGCACGGCGGACGGGTCGAGGAGGGCGACGAGGGTCGCGATGTCCTTGGCCTCCCACGCCTCCTTGACCCGGCGCACCACCTCCGCCCGGCCGGACGCCGTCACGGGGGCGGCCGGAGCGGACACGTCCCCCACCCGCCGCCGGGCGGAGGCGGCCAGCTGCTTGCAGGCCGCGGGGGTCCGGCCGAGCACGTCGGCGATCTCGGCGAACGGGTACCGGAACACGTCGTGCAGCACGAACGCCACGCGCTCGGCCGGCGTCATCGCCTCCAGGACCACGAGGAAGGCCATGGTCACGGACTCGTCCAGGACGATCTGGTCGGCGGGGTCCGCGGGCCCGGTGGCGGCGCCGCCCGCCTGCTCCCGCTCGGCGCGGTCGGGCAGCGGCTCGGGCAGCCACGCGCCGACATAGCGCTCGCGGCGGGCCCGCGCCGAGCCGAGCAGGTCCAGACAGATACGGCCGGTCACCGTCGTCAGCCACGCGCCGGGTGAGCGGATCTCCTCCTGGCGGCTCCGCGGCAGCCCGTACCAGCGTGCGTAGGCGTCCTGCACGGCGTCCTCGGCCTCGGTCACCGAACCGAGCAGACGGTAGGCGACGTTGACCAGCCGACGCCGCTCGCCGTCCACCACGTCCGTGCCGGTCCCGACCCTCGCCATGCCTCCGGCCGCCTCCTCGCCTTACCTTTCACGGGCCCACGTCGTCGAACCGGTGAGACCTTATCGATCCACTGCCCACGGGCGGAAACGGGGACGACGACATGGCCACCCAGGCGACGGCGAAGGCGACGGCTGCGGCGAACGGACGGCGGGACTCCGCGTTCCTGCGGATCGCGATCGCCCTGCAGACCTTGACCATCTTCCTCCAGGCGGTCTCCGCCGGACTGCTGCTGACCTCCTCCTACGGGGAGACCCTGCACAGCGTCGGCGCCCGCGTGATGTACGGCGCGTCCATGCTGTACGTGCTCGCGGCGGTCCTGGCGTGGAAGCCGGGCGGCGGCCCGCTCCGGCCGGTCCTGCACGCCTGCGGTTTCCTCGCCCTCGCCTCGGTCCAGGTCGTGCTGGGCATCGCGCACGTCCCGTCGGTCCATCTTCCCCTGGGCGTGCTGATGTTCGGCCTGAGCCTGCTGGCGCTGGCCAGGCGCTGAGCCGCGGCCCGCGCCCGACCGGAGCGGGCACAGGATGTCGGGTGCGGCAAGCCGGCTCCTGCCTAACGTGGCGGGTGAAAGGAAGGAGGCCGGAGTGCTGGAACGGCTCAACCAGGCCATGGAGCACATCGAGGACCACCTCGACCAGCCGATCGAGGTGGCCGACCTGGCGCGGATCGCGGTGACGTCGGAGTACCACCTGCGGCGGCTCTTCTCCGCGCTCGCGGGCATGCCGCTGTCGGAGTACGTCCGTCGGCGGCGGCTGACCGTCGCCGGCGCCGAGGTGCTGGCCGGCGAGCGGACCCTGCTGGAGATCGCGATGCGCTACGGCTACGGCTCGGGGGAGGCGTTCGCGCGGGCGTTCCGCGCCCTGCACGGCGTCGGCCCCGGGGAGGCCCGGCGGACCGGGGCGAGTCTGCGGTCCCAGCCCCGGATGTCCTTCCGCCTCGTCGTCGAAGGGAGCACGAGCATGCGGTACCGAGTGGTGGAGAAGGAGGAGTTCCGGGTGGTCGGAAGGGGGACCAGGGTCCCGCTCGTGCACGAGGGGATGAATCCGGCGATCGCCGACTTCATCCGGGGCATCGGGCAGGAGACACTGCGACGGATCGAGAGCCTGTCGGACCAGGAACCGCGGGGCGTCGTCTCCGTCAGCGACAACCTCGACGGCAGCCGGGCCGAGGGGACCGAACTCGACTACTTCCACGGGGCGGTGACCCGGGCGGCCGTCCCCGACGACCTGGAGGAACTCACCGTCAGGGCCGGGACCTGGGCCGTCTTCGAGAACTCCGGCCCCTTTCCGCAGGCGCTGCAGTACCTGTGGCGGGACGTGTTCACCCAGTGGTTCCCGTCCAACCCGTACCGCAGCCGGCCAGGTCCGGAGATCCTGCGGACCCGGCTGTCGCCCGACGCGGCACAGGCGGACGCGGAGCTGTGGATCCCGGTGGAGCGGACCCCGCTGTGAGCACCGGCGTGCGGTGACGGGGCCCGCGATGGCACCGAGTGGATGCGGGCCTGAACCGGTGAGGGGTCCTGTCAGCCGGCCGGCTTCCAGCCCTGGAGTTTCGGCAGGACCTTCTCCGCGACCCGGAACAGCGCGGCGTCGTCGGGCCGCTGGGTGTCCTGGCGCCAGATGACGAGTTCGAAGGTGCTGCCGCTGTCCTTCGGGTCCGTCGCGACCAGCAGCCGGCGGGCGACACCGCCGGGGCCGGACGTGGCGTCACCGCCGTCGAGCCTGAACGAGATGGACATGGTCTGCCCCGAGTAGAGGACCGCCCGGTGTCCCAGGACGGTCCTGCTCTCGGCGTCGGCGCCCAGGTGGTCCTCCGCCTCGGCCACCGGGAGATCGTCGAAGGACGCCGACAGCTTCACGGCGTAGGTGTCCAGTTCGACGGTCGCCTCGGGGGTGACGGTCCTGGTGCCGTCGGCCCACTTCGACTCGCTGTCCCCGCCCGACGCGCTGACCGCCCGCTCGGTCGGTGTACCGAGGAGTTCGGGCAGGTCGGCACGGTTCAGCGCGGTGCAGAGCCGCGCGCCGGAGACCTTGCCCCGCGGGGCCGGGGAGGCGTCGTCCGAGGACGAGCAGACGGCCGGTCCCACGGTCCCGGGCGTCCGGCCGAGGAAGTCTCCGATCAGCCACAGACCGCCCAGGATCACCCCGACGGCCGCCACGGCCGCGAACACCTGGGCCCCCGTGCTCATCTCCTTGCGGGAACCTGCTCCCGGACCCGTTCCGTATCCCGCTCCCGGACCCGCACCCGAGCCCGCTCCCGCACCCGTTCCGGAATCGGTGACGTCGTCGCTCATGTCCCCCGTGCCCCCGCCTTGATGTGCACACGCCCCCCGTGTGCCGGGGGAGCCTAACCTGTGACCGGACCGAGGGAAAACGGAATTCCGCTTGCGGGCTTCCTCCGGACACGAACGAAGGGCACGGCATGTCCTCGCAGGACTCACCCGCTTCCCGGCCGGACTCGGCCGGTGCTCGAACCGGCTCACTCGGTGCCCGCGGCACGCGCTCCGCTTCGCTCGGCGTCGCCGTCGTCGGCACCGGCCGTATGGGCGCCGACCACGTGCGCCGGCTCACCGAGGTGATCAGCGGCGCCCATGTGGCCGCCGTGGCCGACGTCGACACCGGCCGCGCCGAGGCGGTTGCCGCGGGCGTCGAGGGATGCGCGGCCTACGCCGACACGGCGCAGGCGCTGGCCGCACCCGGGGTCGACGCCGTCCTCGTCGCCTCCCCGGGGCCCGCCCACGAGGCCGCCCTGCTCACCGCGTTCGAGCACGATCTGCCCGTCCTGTGCGAGAAGCCCCTGACCCCGGACCCCGCCTCCGCGCTACGCCTGCTGGAGGCCGAGCGGCGGCTCGGGCACCGCCGGGTGCAGGTCGGGTTCATGCGCCGCTACGACCGGGAGTACCTCGCACTCAAGTCCCTCCTGGACAGCGGGGAACTGGGCCGCCCGCTGCTGCTGCACCACCGGCACCGCAACGCCGGGGCGCCGCCCGGGTTCACCGACGCCATGATGATCAACGACTCCGTCGCCCACGAGATGGACGTCACCCGCTGGCTGCTCGGCCAGGAGATCACCGCCGTCACCGTGCTGCGGCCCCGCCCCTCCGCGCACGCCCCGGCGGGGCTGAGCGACCCCCAGTTCGTCGTGTTCGAGACCGACGGCGGTGCCGTGGCCGACGTCGAGATCTTCCTCACGGCCCGCTACGGCTATCAGGTCCAGGCCGAGGCGGTCTGCGAGAACGGCACGGCCCGCATCGGCGACGGGCACGGCATGCTCGTCAACACCGCCGGACGCTGGGGCGGCACGGTCACGCCGGGCTACCTCGAACGCTTCGAGGACGCCTACGACCGGCAGGTCCAGGCATGGGTGGACGCCACCCGCCGCGGCGAGGTCACCGGACCCGGCATCTGGGACGGATACGCCGTCGCCGCAGTCTCCGAGGCGGCCGTCCGCGCCCAGCGGGAGGGCGTCCGCGTCGAGGTGGAACTCGTCGAACGCCCCGCTCTCCAGGACTGACCCTGACCGTGACCCGACCCCCGATACATGTGATGTTTCCATCGGTTAAAGTGGGTCTACATCAGGAAAAAGAGGTCAACTGTCTCTCTCCTTCACCACATTCATCCCTGCGCAGTCGTTGACAGCGGCGGTCCGCATGCCTGACGTTCGTGCGTATGTCGCAATCGATCAGCAGGCGCAGGCTCCTGACGGGTGCCACGGCCGTTGTCCTCGCCACCGCCGCCACCGACGTGTTAGCGGCTGGGGGTGCCATGGCCGGCTCGAAGAACTACAAACCCACCTGGGAATCCGTGAACAGACACACCGCCGCCCCCGAGTGGTTCCGGGACGCCAAGTTCGGCATCTACTTCCACTGGGGCGCGTTCAGCGTCCCGGCGTACGACAGCGAGTGGTATCCGCGCAACATGTACCTCGCGGGTCACAAGGCGAACAAGCACCACATCGAGACCTACGGCGCCCCGGCCGACTGGCCGTACCACCGCTTCATCGACGGGGCCGACGACCTCGCGGGCCGCCACAAGGAGTTCGCGCCGAAGCTCAAGTCCGCGGGCGGCAACTTCGACCCGGAGGAGTGGGCGCAGCTGTTCGTCGACGCGGGCGCGCGGTTCGCCGGGCCGGTGGCCGAGCACCACGACGGCTACTCGATGTGGGACAGCCGGGTCAACGAGTGGAACTCCGTGGACAAGGGCCCGAAACTCGACCTGCTGGAGCTCTTCACCGACGCCGTGCGGGCGAAGGACCTGAAGCTGCTGGTCGCGATGCACCACGCGTACAACTACACCGGCTTCTTCGAGTTCGCGCCCGAGCAGTCGGACCCGAGTCTGAAGAAGCTGTACGGGCAGCTGAGCCCGGAGGCCGAGCACCAGCTCTGGTACGACAAGCTCAAGGAGGTGATCGACCGGTCCCGGCCCGACATCCTCTGGCAGGACTGGCGGCTCGACCACGTCGACGAGAAGCAGCGGCTGAACTTCCTGTCGTACTACTTCGACCAGGCGAACGAGTGGGGCAAGGAGGTCGTCGCCACCTACAAGGACGGCTTCGACCCCCACAGCGCGGTCTTCGACTACGAGCGCGGCGGCCCCGCCGACATCACCGCGCCGTACTGGCTCACCGACGACAGCATCTCCAACAGCAGCTGGTGCTACACCGAGGGCATCGGCTACTACTCCCTCGCGCAGATGCTGCACTCGTTCGTCGACCGCATCAGCAAGAACGGCACGGTGCTGCTCAACATCGCGCCGAAGGCCGACGGCACGATCCCGCAGGGCCAGAAGGACATCCTGCTCGGGATGGGCGACTACCTGAGGCGGTTCGGCGAGTCGGTCTACGGCACCCGGGCCTGGACCGTGTACGGCGAGGGGCCGACGAAGATGGGCGGCGGCTCCTTCACCCGGCCCACCGCCGGTACCGCCCGGGACATCAGGTTCACCCGCGACAAGGAGGGCACCGTCCTCTACGCGACCGTCCTGGGCTGGCCCGGCGACTCGCTGACCCTGAAGACGCTCGGCTCCGACCGGATCGACCTGGACTCGCTGACCTCGGTGGAACTCCTCGGGTCCGAGCCCGGCACCTACCTCGGCCTCGACACCCCCGAGCAGAAGGCGGCCGGGCTGACGGTGGCCCTCCCGGCGAAGCCCTTCGACGCCCCCGCGTACGTCCTCAGATTCCGCTTCTCGGGCGCGATCCCCGTGCTCCAGCCCCATCTGGGCGCGCTGGCCTTCGAGGACTCGCGCTTCCGCGGCGACGGTGTCGTGCTCTCCCTGGGCGACCACACCGCGGATCAGCTCACCCTCGCGGGCATCGAGCCGCGCAGGCTCTCCTCGCTGAAGCTCGCCCCGGGCCACCGGCTGGTCGGCCACTCCGCCGACGACTTCACCGGCACCGCCTGGACCTTCACCGCCGACAGCCCCAGGGTCCGGGAGAAGATCACCTCGCTGCGGGTCGTGCTCGACCCCGCCGCCCGCTTCCGGATCACCAACGTCGTCAACGGCCTCTCCCTGGACAGCGGGGGAGCGGTGCCGAGCGGTTCGCCGCTCAAGCAGTGGGCGTGGGACGACTCCGCGAACCTGCAGTGGTACGCCGTCCCGCTCGGCGACGGCCACTACAAGCTGGAGAACCGGGCCAACGGCATGGTCGCCGACGGCTGGGGCGCCACCGCCGACGGCTCCGCCGTCCGGCAGGCGGCCTGGAAGAACTCCAGCGACCAGCAGTGGCTGATCACCCACCGGGGCGACGGCCGCTACACGCTCGCCAACCGCACCACGGGGCTCGTCCTCGACGGCGGCGGCAGCGTCTCCGCGGGATCGGCCGCCAAGCAGTGGACGTGGGGCTCCAGCACCAATCTGCTGTGGACGCTGACGCAGGTCTGACGCCCCCTCACCGTTCTCCTCACTGTTCCCCGGACAGATCCAGCAGCACCTTCGAGGCGACCGTGCGGTCCTGAGCCGTGTCGAACGCGGCGACGGACCGCTCCAACGGGAAGGTGTGCGTGACGACCGCGTCGACCGGGAGGCCCCGGGCCAGCAGGGACAGGGCCTCGTCGAACTCGGTGTCGAAGCGGAACGACCCGCGCAGTTCCAGCTCACGGGTGACCGCGACATTGCCGAGCAGCCCGATCTCGCCCGGCGGCAGCAGCCCGAGCATCACCACGACGCCGCCCCGCCGCACCCGCTCCACACAGCTGCGCAGCCCGGCCGGTGCCCCGGACGCCTCCACGGCGAGGTCGAAGACACCGGCCCAGGCGGGGTCGGCGGGCCGGTCCGCCCGCACGGTGGCGGTGGCGCCGACCTCGCCGGCGATCCGCAACGGCTCCTCGTGGAGGTCGCTGACGACGACCTCGGCCGCCCCCGCGTGCCGCAGCGCGGCCACGACCAGCAGACCGATCGGACCGGCCCCGGTGACCAGCACCCGCCTGCCGCGCACCGCACCCGCCCGGCGCACCGCGTGCAGCGCCACCGCCAGCGGCTCGGCGAGCACGGCACGCCGCAGACCGAGCCCCGGCGGCAGCGCCCGCACCTGCCCGGCCGGCACGGTGAGGTACTGCGCGAACCCGCCCTGCACATGCGGGGTGTGGGCCGCGCTGCCCAGATAGCGGGTGTGCGCGCAGATGTTGCGGGTCCCGCGGGAGCACTCGGGGCAGACCCCGCAGGGCGTGGCGGGGTGGATCGCGACGGCCGTGCCCACCGCGGGGGCGTCCGGTCCCTCGACGCCGGCCCCGAGCGCGGCGACCC
The DNA here is from genome assembly GCF_029167005.1 of Streptomyces sp. VNUA24. NCBI lineage: Bacteria > Bacillati > Actinomycetota > Actinomycetes > Kitasatosporales > Streptomycetaceae > Streptomyces > Streptomyces sp. VNUA24. The sequence goes on along the minus strand of NZ_CP119143.1, from coordinate 2,341,836 downwards.
GGCCCACCACCTCGTGGCCGAGCACCAAGGGCTCGCTCACGGCGAAGTCGCCGACCCTGCCCCGGTGGTAGTAGTGCAGATCGGAACCGCAGATCCCGCCGAGGGCGACGGCGACCGCGATCTCACCGGGCGCGGGACCGCCGTACGGCCGCTCCTCGACGCGGAGATCGCCGGCTCCGTGGACAACGCACGCGTGCATGGGGACTCCTTGAGAGGTCGACCGGGTCACAGGACGGACAGCATGCCGCCGTCGACGTACAGCGTCTGCCCGTTGACGAAGTCGGAGGCGGGGGAGGCGAGGAAGAGCAGGGCGCCGACCAGGTCCTCCACCTGGCCCCAGCGGCCGGCGGGGGTGCGCCCCCGCACCCAGGCGCCGAACTCCTCGTCCGCGACCAGCGCGGAGGTGAGTTCGGTGTCGAAGTAGCCGGGGCCGATGCCGTTGACCTGGATGCCGTGCGGCCCGAGGTCGGCGCACATGCCCTTGGTGAGCATCTTCAGGCCGCCCTTGGTCGCGGAGTAGGGCGCGATCCCGGGGCGGACCGCCTCGCTCTGCAGCGAGCAGATGTTGACGATCTTGCCGTGGCCGCGGGGGACCATGCGGCGGGCGACCTCGCGGCCCACGAGGAAGGCGCTCGTGAGGTTGGTGTCGAGCAGGGTGTGCCAGTCCTCGTCGGTGAAGTCGAGGAAGGGGGCGCGGCGCTGGACGCCGGTGTTGTTGACCAGGATGCCGATCGGGCCCGCCCGGTCCTCGATCCGGGGGACGGCGGCGGCGACCGCGGCGGAGTCGGTGACGTCGAATGCCTCCGCGCGGACCGCCTCACCGAAGGTGCCGGCGAGTTCGGCGCGGGTGGTCTCCAGGGCGCCCGGGTCCCGCCCGTTGAGGACGACCGTGCAGCCGGCCTCCAGCAGGCCGGTGGCCAGCGCCCGGCCGATGCCTCGGCTCGACCCGGTGACCAGGGCGACCTTTCCGGTGACGTCGAAGAGGGGGTGGCTCGTCATACACGGTCTCCCTGTTTTTCCACTGAGTGGAAACTCTATCTGCTCAACGGAAAAACATCGTCGAGGTCCGGGGCGACCGCTGTCAACCGTGGGAGGTCTTTCCACTCAGTGGTAACTTGCCGCCGTGAACGGCAGCGAGGTACCCACGGACGTCGTCGGGCGGGCGATCAGACTGCTCGTCCTGGTCGGCGAGCACCCGCACGGCATCACCCTGTCCGCGCTGGCCCGCGCCAGCGGCGTCGCCGTCAGCACCGCCCACCGGCTCGTCAACTCGCTCTGCCGCGAGGGCCTGGTGGAGTTCGAGGCCGACGGAAAGCGCTACAAGCCGGGCCTGAGACTGTTCCAGCTCGGTCAGCAGGCCGGACAGGTCTACGGATTCGCCGGCACCGCCCTGCCCGTGATGCGGCGCGTGACGAGCCGGACCGAGGAAGCCACCCTCATGTCCGTCCTCGACGGCACCCGGCACCTGTACGTGCACTACGTGGACGGCCCCCTCCCCGTCGGCGTCCGCAGCGAGCCGGGCCGCCACGGTCCGCTGCACTGCACCTCGATGGGCAAGGTCCTCATGGCCTTCGCCCCCGACGCCGTACGCGCCGACCTCCTGGACCGCGTCGAGCTGACCCCGCACGGACCGAACAGCGTCACCGACCGCGACGTGCTGCGCGCGCAGGTGGCCCGTGCCGCCGAACTCGGCTACGCCACGGCCGACGAGGAACACCACCCTGGACTGCGGGCCGTGGCCGTCCCGATCCTGCGCCCCGACGGCACCGTCTTCGCCGCGCTCTCCACCGCCGCGCCCGCCTTCCGCCGCAGCATGGACGATCTCGTCGCCCTGGTCCCGCTGCTGCGGTCGGCGGCGGACGAACTGGGAGTCCGGCTGCCGTCCCGTTGACCCGCCCTCCCCGTTCGCGGTGAACTGCCCTGCATCGGCGGCGAGTTCACGGCGGAGAGGCTGACGGCATGGGCGACCCGGACGCGACACGCGCGCAACCGCTCGACGGCAGGACCGCGCTGGTCACCGGCGCGGGCACCGGAATCGGCCGGGAGACGGCCCTGATGCTCGCCGGGGCGGGCGCGAGGGTGGTCCTCGTCGGACGGCGCCCACACGTCCTCGACGAGGTCGCCGCCGCCGTCACGGACGCCGGGGGCACGGCCTTCGCCCGCCGCGCGCACGTGGAGAACGCGGACGAGGTGCGGGAGCTGGCCGCGTGGGCCCGGGAGACGGCCGGCCCCGTGGACATCCTCGTCAACAACGCGGGAGGCGCCGGCCCCACCGGCGACGTCCGCGGGCTCGGCGAGGACGAGTGGAACGCCGTCCTGGGCGTCAACCTCACCGGGGTGTACCTGCTCACCCGGGCCGTCCTCCCCGGCATGCTGGAGCGCGGCGGCGGCACGATCATCACGATCTCCTCGCTCGCCGCGCTGCGTCCCACCCCGCTCGGCGGTGCCCCCTACGGCGCCGCCAAGGCGGGCGTGCGCAACTTCATGGCCTATCTGCGCGCCGCCTACCGGGACGCACACGTCCGGGCGACCTGCGTCCTGCCCGGTGAGGTCGACACCCCCGCCCACGACGGCCGGGCCGTGCCGCCGAGCCGGGAGCGGCGGGCCGCCATGGTGCGCCCGGAGGACGTGGCACGGGCCGTCCTGCTGTGCGCCACGCTCCCGGAGCGCACGGTCGTCGAGGAGCTGGTCATCGCTCCCACCGTGACCGCCCCGCCCCGGCTCAGCGGTCCGTGACCGGGGTGACGGCCGCGGCGGCCAGCTTGAACAGGGGCTGTTTGGAGGCGGGGTCCCAGGCGGTCAAGGTGGTCTCGTTCGCCGCGCGGGGCGGTGTGCTCTCGTCGGGCCCCACCCCGGAGGGCGTGTCCCAGTAGCCGTAGTGGAAGGGCACGAACAGCACCCCGGGCCGTACGTCCGTCAGCCGCAGCCGTCCCCGCAGGGCGCCCCTGCGGGTGCGGACCTCGACCGTCCCGCCCTCGCCGCAGCCGATCCGCTCGGCGTCGGCCGCCGACATCTCCACCCACACCTCGGGCGCCGCCGCGTCGAGCTGCGGGGCCCGGCCCGTCTTGGTGCGGGTGTGGAAGTGGAAGAGGGTCCGGCCGGTGGTGAGCTGGAACGGGTACTGCGCGTCCGGCTCCTCCGGCGGGGCGAGGTAGGGGGCCGACTTGATCATGGCCCTGCCCTCGGGGTTGAGGGCGCGGTAGGCCGCCTCGTCGGCGGGCTCGCCGGTCACCAGGTCCTTGCCGTAGTCCTCGCACCGGTCGGGGTGCGCCCAGTCGAAGCCGTCGGTGTAGAGCCGCCGGGTGGCGTCCGGGTCCCGGTCGTCGTAGGGCCACTGGACACCGCTGCGGCCGCGCAGCCGCTCGTAGGACAGACCGGTGTAGTCGCACGGGCGGCCCGCGCTGCACCGCTGCCACGCCGCGAACGCCGACGCGGGGTCGTGCCAGCCGACCAGCGGCCCGCCGTCCTTGTCGCGGAAGTCCATCCGGGCCGCGTAGTCGAGGAAGATGTCCAGGTCGGAGCGGGCCTCGCCGGGCGGGTCCACGGCCTTGTCGGACAGGTGCACGGTCCGGTCGGCGTTGGTGAACGTGCCCGTCTTCTCGCCCCAGGTCGCGGCGGGCAGGACCACGTCGGCCAGCCGCGCGGTCTCCGTGAGGAACAGGTCCTGCACGACGACGAACAGCTCTTCCCGGGACAGGATCGCGCGGATCCGCTCCAGCTCCGGCAGGGAGACGGCCGGGTTGGTGCCGCTGATCCAGAGCATCCGGATCGAGCCCTCCTCGGCCAGGCGGAAGATCTCCATGGCGTGGGTGGGCGGCCCGTCGTGCGGGACGGCGTCCGGCTCGACGTTCCAGATCCTCGCGAGCTCGGCGACGTGCGCCTCGTTCTGCCAGTTGCGGAAGCCGGGCAGATCGCCGTCGGCCCCGCACTCCCGGGTGTTCTGCGCGGTGGGCTGCCCGTTCATCTGCAGCACCCCGGCACCGGGGCGGCCCAGCATCCCGCGGATCAGGTGCAGGTTGTCGATCTGCACGGCCGCCGCCGTCGCCTGGTGCGACTGGTACACGCCCTGCAGCACCGTCGACAGCAGCCGGTCGGCGCTCCCCAGCACCTCGGCGGCCTCGGCGATCCGCGCGGCGGGGACGTCGCAGATGTCCGCCGCCCACGCAGGGGTGCGGCTCGCGACCCGTTCGGCCAGCTCCTCGAAGCCGACCGTGCGGGCCTCGATGAAGTCACGGTCGATGTCACCGCGCCGGATGATCTCGTGCAGCAGCGCGTTCAGCAGGGCCACGTTGGTGCCGAGACGGGGCGCGAGATGCACCGCCGACCGGCGGGCGACCTCGGTGCGCCGGGGGTCGACACAGACCAGGCGGGGCGGGTCGGTGCCGGCCAGCCGGTCCAGGATCCGCATCCACTGCACGGGCTGGGTCTCGGCGAGGTTGTGGCCGAACAGCGCGATGGTGTCGGCGTGGTCGATGTCGTCGTAGGTGCCGGGCTGGCCGTCGCAGCCGAAGGACTCCTTCAGCGCCTCGGCGGCCGTGGACGTGCACAGCCGGGTGTTGCCGTCGAGGTGCCTGGTGCCGATCCCGGCCCGGACCAGTACGGCCAGGGTGTAGTACTCCTCCAGGAACAGCTGCCCGCTGGTGTAGAAGCCGAGGGAGCCGGGGCCCCGCTCGTCGAGCAGTCGCCGTGAACGGGCGGTGACCCGGTCCATCGCGGTCGCCCAGTCCGTCGCGACCAGCTCTCCGCCCTCGCGGACCAGCGGCCGGGTGAGCCGGTCCGGGGAGGCGTTCGCCTGCCGGCCGAAGAGGTCCTTGGGCTCCAGACGGCCCCGGTTGACCCGGTCCACGGCCCTGCCGCGCACCCCGGCCATCCGCCCGTCGACGACGGCGATGTCCATGGCGTCGCCGTCGGAGTGCAGCAGCGAGGCCGACTGCACCCAGCTGTCCACCGTGTCCGGCCGTACGCCCTCGGCGAGGTACGCGTCCACCTGCGTCGGCCAGGGCTCGCCCCGGCCGTACGGTGTCCGGTCGCCCCAGGGCCGCCTGATCCGGTCCTCCGACTCCATGCCCGCCTCCCGCCGACAGCCACCCGGAACCGTTCGCTCCGCAGGGTGCCGACGGGTACCCGCACGCGGCCTCGGGTAACGGCGGCCGACGCGGACGGAAAACGTCCGGGCCGGCCCCCGACGAGGGGCCGGCCCGGACGCCGTCAGCGGGAGGATCAGACCAGGTCGAAGCGGTCCAGGTCGGAGACCTTGGCCCACGCCGCGACGAAGTCCTTCACGAACTTCTCCTTGGCGTCGTCGCTCGCGTAGACCTCGGCGAGAGCGCGCAGCTCGGAGTTGGAGCCGAACACGAGGTCGGCACGGGTGCCGGTCCACTTGACCTCGCCGGTGTCCGCGTCACGGCCCTCGAACAGGGTCTGGTCGGCGGAGGTGGACTTCCAGGTCGTGCCCAGGTCGAGCAGGTTGACGAAGAAGTCGTTGGTGAGCACGCCCGGGGTGCCGGTGAAGACACCGTGCGCGGACTGGGCGTGGTTGGCGCCCAGGACCCGCAGACCGCCGACGAGGACCGTCAGCTCGGGCGCGCTCAGCGAGAGCAGGTTGGCCCGGTCGAGCAGCAGGTACTCGGCGGGGAGGCGGTTGCCCTTGCCCTGGTAGTTGCGGAAGCCGTCGGCCGCCGGCTCCAGCGCCGCGAACGACTCGGCGTCCGTGTGCTCCTCGGTCGCGTCCACGCGGCCCGGGGTGAAGGGCACCTCCACCTCGACACCGGCGTCCTTGGCGGCCTTCTCGACCGCGGCGGCTCCGCCGAGGACGATCAGGTCGGCCAGGGAGACCTTCTTGGCGCCGGCGTTGAACTCCGCCCGGACGCCCTCCAGGACGCTCAGGACGTGACGCAGGTCGTCGGGGTTGTTGACCTCCCAGCTGCGCTGGGGCTCCAGGCGGATACGGGCGCCGTTGGCGCCGCCGCGCTTGTCGCTGGAGCGGAAGGTGGAGGCCGACGCCCACGCGGTGGACACCAGCTGCGAGACGGTCAGACCCGAGGCGAGCAGCTTGGCCTTGAGCGCCGCGACGTCGGCCGCGTCGATGACCTCGCCCTCGGCCGCCGGCAGCGGGTCCTGCCAGATCAGGGTCTCCGCCGGGACCTCCGGGCCGAGGTACAGCGACTTCGGGCCCATGTCACGGTGGGTCAGCTTGAACCAGGCGCGGGCGAAGGCGTCCGCGAACTGGTCGTGGTTCTCGTGGAAGCGCTTGGAGATCTCGCCGTAGATCGGGTCGAAGCGCAGCGAGAGGTCGGTGGTGAGCATCGTGGGCAGCTTCTTGCCGTCGCTGTGGGCGTCGGGGATGATCGCCTGCGCGTCCTTGGCCACCCACTGGTTGGCGCCGGCGGGGCTCTGGGTGAGCTCCCACTCGTAGCCGAAGAGGATGTCGAAGAAGTCGCTGCTCCACTGGGTCGGCTTGGTGGTCCAGGTGACCTCCAGGCCGGAGGTGATGGCGTCGCCGCCCTTGCCCGTGCCGTGGGTGGACTTCCAGCCGAGGCCCTGCTGCTCCATGGTGGCGGCCTCGGGGTCGTCGCCCACGGCGTCCGCGGGGCCGGCGCCGTGCGTCTTGCCGAAGGTGTGACCACCGGCGATGAGGGCGACGGTCTCCTCGTCGTTCATCGCCATGCGGCGGAACGTCTCACGGATGTCGCGGGCCGCGGCGATCGGGTCCGGGTTGCCGTTGGGGCCCTCCGGGTTGACGTAGATCAGACCCATCTGGACGGCGCCGAGCGGGTTCTCCAGCTCGCGGTCGCCGCTGTAGCGCTGGTCGTCCAGCCAGGTGGTCTCGGGGCCCCAGTACACGTCCTCGTCGGCCTCCCACACGTCGGCGCGGCCGCCGGCGAAGCCGAAGGTCTCGAAGCCCATCTGCTCCAGCGCGACGTTACCGGTGAGGATCATGAGGTCGGCCCAGGAGATGGACTGGCCGTACTTCTTCTTCACCGGCCACAGCAGACGGCGGGCCTTGTCCAGGTTGCCGTTGTCCGGCCAGCTGTTCAGCGGCGCGAAGCGCTGCTGGCCGCGGCCGCCACCGCCGCGGCCGTCGTGGATGCGGTAGGTGCCGGCGCTGTGCCAGGCCATACGGATCATCAGCGGGCCGTAGTTGCCGAAGTCGGCCGGCCACCAGTCCTGCGAGGTGGTCAGCACCTCGGCGATGTCCTGCTTCACGGCCGCCAGGTCGAGGTTGTTGAACGCCTCGGCGTAGTCGAACTCCCCGCCGAGGGGGTTCGCCACGACCGGGTCCTTGGCGAGGATCTTCAGGTTGAGCCGCTCCGGCCACCACTGACGGTTCCCGCCGCCCTGGGTCGGGTGCGCGGCACGCCCGTGGGCGACCGGGCAGCCGCCCGTCTCCTCGGGCTTCGCGTCCGTGACGATCGCGTCGTGGTTCTCAGTCATGGGAGTCCTTCCGGAACTGGTGGATCACGGTGCTGAACTACTGGCTGCGGAACAGGGGGGACACAGGCCCCAGTAGATGACCTCGGCCTCGTCGATCGCGAAGCCGCGGTCGTCGGAGGCGGTCAGACACGGGGCGTGCCCGACCGCGCAGTCGACGTCGACCACGACACCGCACCTGCGGCACACGAGGTGGTGGTGGTTGTCCCCGACACGGCCCTCGTACAGGGCGGGGCTGCCGGGTGGTTCGAGGCGGCGCACGAGCCCCGCGCCCGCCAGGGCGCCGAGGGCCTCGTACACGGCCTGGAGCGATATGTGGCCGACGCGATCGCGCACCCCCGAGGCGATCGCTTCGACTCCGAGGTGGTCGCCGTCCCGGACGGTCTCCAGCAGCGCCACGCGCGCGGCCGTCACCCGCAGGCCGGCACCGCGCAGCTCCTCGGCGGTGTTCGGAGGCTGGGATGCGGTCATGGCGACCAACCTACCCCGCTAAACACGAACAGTTCAAGAAAACGAACCACCCAAGTTTGGGCGTGCCGTTCCGGCCACCGTCGGTGACCACCGCGAACGCCACCCGGGTGCGGTACGAGCGGACCGGGTCCGGGGCCGGGCCGTGGCCGTCATGTCGTCATCGGCGTGCCCCGGCCGTCAGGGCTTGCGGGCGACGCCGCCGAAACAGTCGACCTCCGGCGGCTCGTCGGCGCCGCCCGGCTCGGCCCGCCAACGGGCCACGGAGACCAGGCCGGGCGCCAGCGGCTCCAGGCCGTCGAAGAAGCGGGCGAGCTGAGCGGGGGAGCGGTTGACGCGCGGGTTGTCGCTCGTCCTGTTCCAGTGCGCGACCATCGCGCGCATCGCCTCCGGCCGGTACACCTCCGTGCTGTCGGCGAGCACCAGATGGCTGCCCGGGGCCAGGGCGTCCAGCAGCCGGGCGACGATGCCGTAGGCGCTCTCGTCGGGCAGGTGCGCCGTGATCCCGAGCAGCACCAGGCCCACCGGACGGGTGAGGTCCAGGGTGTCGGCGGCGCGGCGCAGAATGGCGTCCGGGTCGCGCAGGTCGGCGCCGACGAAGGCGGTCGCGCCCTCGGGGGTGCCGGTGAGCAGGGCGTGGGCGTGGGCGAGGACCGTCGGGTCGTGGTCGACGTAGACGATCCGCGCGTCCGGGGCCGCCCGCTGGGCGACCTCGTGGGTGTTGTCCGCGGTGGGCAGCCCGGTGCCGATGTCGAGGAACTGGCGTAAACCGGCCTCCTCGGTCAGCCGGGTGACCGCTCGGCGCAGGAAGGCCCGCTGGGCGCGGGCGATGTCGACGATCTGCGGGTTCATCGCGCGGATCTCGTCACCGACCTGCCGGTCGATCTCGTAGCAGTCCTTGCCGCCGAGCCAGTAGTTCCAGATCCGGGCCGAGTGCGGCACCCCGCTGTTGATCACCGGACGGTCAAGTGGCATGGATGCTCCCCGTGTTGGCGCCTTCGGCCGCCGCCAACCTAGCAAGATCACCACGTACGTGACCGGTGGACAGCCCCCGGAACGACCGCCCACCGTCGAGATCCGGCCTACCTCACTCCGGGCCCCGGTCGCCGCCCCCGGTCACCAGCACGACCTCCAGGGTGCGCGGACCGTGCACGCCCTCCACCCGGTCCAGCTCGATGTCGCTGGTCGCGGACGGGCCGGAGATCCAGGTCAGCGGGCGGGACGGGTCGAGGAGTCCGAGTGCCTGCGGCACCGACGACACGACCTGATCCGGTACCCGGACGACGCAGACGTGGTGGTCCGGCACGAGTGTGATCCGGCGGCGGCCCTGGTCGGGGGAGCCGTCCAGCACGATCGTGCCGGTCTCGGCGATCGCGAGGGCGCAGGCCGTGACGACACTGTCGACCCGGTCCAACTCGTGCGCGGTGCTCTCGCCTTGGTCCGGCACCCGCGTCAGACCGGTCGCCGACAGCCAGTCCTCGCGCAGCCCCGACGGCACCAGCACCGTCGTCGAGCCGTGCGCGCGCAGCAGCCCGGCGATCATCTCCGCGAGCCCGTCCGCGTCCGTGCGGTGCACGAGCGCCCGGTAGTCCGCCAGGTTCTCCGCCAGCAGTTCCACCGCCTCCGCGGGGCCCAGCCCCCCGTGCTCGTGGAGGTAGTCCCGCCGGACGGCCCGCTCGTACGGGGTGTCGTCCCGGGGCACGTCGGCGAGGGCACGCCGCACCCGGCCCAGGATCAGGTCCCTGCTGCTCACTTGCCCGTGTCCTTTCCGCCGTTCGTCCGCTGCCACCAGTCCCGGAACGGCTCGGCGGGCAGCGCCGGGAGGTCGCGACTGCCGCTCCACGCCCTGCCGGGGCCCGGCAGTGTCCGGGGATGGAACCGGCGGGTGCGCGAGGCGATCCGCTGCCCGGCGCGCAGCGCCCCGGGGTGGCCGAACGCCCAGCGGGCCGCGCGCATCGCCGCCCGCTCGGCGGCGTGCCCCTTGGCGGGCTTGAGCACGACCTTCGTGCCCCGTTCCGTCACGATGCCGCCCTGCGCGACCCGCTCCCGCAGATGCACCAGCACCTCCGGGATGTCGATGGCGACCGGGCACACCTCGTAGCAGGCGCCGCACAGCGAGGAGGCGTACGGCAGGGAGGCGTCGACCTCGCTGCGCGTGCCCCGCAGCTGCGGGCTGAGGATGGCGCCGATCGGGCCCGGGTAGACCGAGCCGTACGCGTGCCCGCCGGCCCGCTCGTACACCGGGCAGACGTTGAGACAGGCCGAGCAGCGGATGCAGCGCAGGGCCTGGCGGCCGACCTCGTCGGCGAGCGTGTCCGTGCGGCCGTTGTCGACGAGGACCAGATGGAAGGTCTGCGGCCCGTCGGCCGTCCCGGCGTCCGACGTGCCCGTCCAGGTGGAGGTGTACGGGTTCATCCGCTCGGCCGTCGAGGAGCGGGGGAGGGTCTGCAGGAACACCTCCAGGTCCCGCCAGGTGGGGACGATCTTCTCGATGCCGACGACCGAGATCAGGGTCTCGGGAAGGGTGAGGCACATCCGGCCGTTGCCCTCCGACTCCACGACCACCATCGTGCCGGTCTCGGCGACCATGAAGTTGGCGCCGGAGATGCCGACCTTGGCGCGCAGGAACTTCTCCCGCAGATGCAGCCGCGCGGCCTCCGCCAGCTCGGCGGGCGTGTCGGTGAGGCCCTCGGGGGCCGGGCGGCCCCACGCGGCCATCTCGCGCGCGAAGATGTCCCGGATCTCGCCCCGGTTGCGGTGGATCGCGGGGACGAGAATGTGCGAGGGCCGGTCCTTGCCCAGCTGTACGATGAGTTCGGCGAGATCGGTCTCGTAGGCGCGGATGCCCTCGGCCTCCAGCGCCTCGTTCAGCCCGATCTCCTGGGTGGCCATCGACTTGACCTTGACGACCTCGCTCTGACCGGTCGCCTTCACGAGATACGTGACGATCCGGTTGGCCTCGTCCGCGTCGGCGGCCCAGTGGACCGTGCCGCCCGCCGCCGTGACCGACTCCTCCAACTGCACCAGATAGCGGTCGAGATGACGGAGCGTATGGTCCTTGATCTGCTTTCCGGCCTCGCGCAGCGCGGCCCAGTCGGAGACCTCCGCGACCGCGGCGGCGCGCTTGGCGCGGATGGTGTGCGTGGCGTGGCGCAGATTGCCGCGCAGCGTCGTGTCGTGGACGGCTTCGTGCGCGGCCTTCGGGAAGGCCGGCATACCGAGATACGTCCCGCTCATGCGAGGGGCTCCTCTTCCGTGCTCGCCAGGATCTCCGCGATGTGCACGGGCCGGACGGCCGTGCGCAGCCGGGTCATCGTGCCGCCGAGGTGCATCAGGCACGAGTTGTCGGCCGCGCACAGCACCTCGGCGCCCGTCGACTCGGCGTTGCGCACCTTGTCCGCGCCCATGGCCGCCGAGACATCGGAGTTCTTCACGGCGAAGGTCCCGCCGAAGCCACAGCACTCGTCGGCCCCCGGAAGCTCCACCAACTCCAGCCCCTTCACGGCCGCGAGCAGCTTCCGCGGCCGTTCGCCCAGCCCGAGGCTCCGCAGCCCGTGACAGGTCGGGTGGTACGTCACCTTGTGCGGGTAGTACGCGCCGACGTCCGTCACACCCAGCACGTCCACCAGGAACTCGGTCAGCTCGTACGTCTTCGGCACGACCGGCGCCAGCGTCCGCGCCAGGGTGTCCCCCCGCCCCTCCGCCCGCGCCCGCTCACCCATCCGCGGATACAGCTCCCGCACCATCGCCCCGCAGGAACCGGACGGCGTCACGATCGCCTCGTAGTCACGGAATACATCGGAGAACTTCCGAGCCAGCGGCTCCGCCTCGTGACGGTATCCGGTGTTGTAGTGCGCCTGCCCGCAGCAGGTCTGACCCTCCGGGAAGTCGACGTCAACCCCCAGCCTGGTCAGCAGTTTCACCACGGCGCGGCCGGTATCCGGATAGAGCGTGTCGTTGACACAGGTCAGGAACAGAGCGACACGCATCGCGGCTCCTCAAGGGTCGGTCATCGGATGAGTGCAGGGTACGACGCGACTGCGCGGAGGGCGAGAGGCGCCCCCGTACCGATCGGCGGGAGCCCCGCTCACCGTGCGGTGAGCCGGGCCTCCGCCGCGCGCCAGGCCGCCGGGTCGCCCTGCGGTGTGTACCGCACCAACGGCTGGGTGCGGGCGAGGAGTCGCCGCATCGAGGCCCGGTCGCCCACCAGGCCGTGGGTGCGGGCCTGCACCAGGACGTTGCCCAGGGCCGCCGCCTCCGCCGGTCCCGCCACCACCGGCAGTCCGCAGGCGTCGGCGGTGAGCTGGCACAGCAGCGCGTTGCGGGTGCCGCCGCCGACGACGTGGACGACGTCCACCGGGTGGTCGGCCAGCGCCTGGGCATCGGCCACGGCCCGCCGGTGGGCCAGGGCGAGGGAGTCGAGGATGCAGCGGGTGATCTCGGCAGGCGTCCCCGGGACGGGCTGCCCCGAGGCCCGGCACGCCTCGGCGATCCGCCCGGACATCCCGCCCGGCGCGAGGAACGCCGAGTCTCCGGCGTCCACCACCGACCGCAGCGCCGGCACGGTCGCGGCCCCCCGCAGCAGTTCGCCGAGGTCGGGGTCGCCCCACTCCCGTACGCACTCCTGGAGCAGCCACAGCCCCATGATGTTCCGCAGGTAACGGACCGTGCCGTCGAGCCCCAGCTCGTTGGTGAAGTTGGCCGCCCGGCTCGCCTCCGTCAGCACCGGGGCCTCCAGCTCCAGACCGGCCAGCGACCAGGTGCCGGTGCAGATGTACGCGAACCGCTCCCCGGTCGCCGGCACGGCCGCCACCGCCGAGGCGGTGTCGTGCGACCCGACCGTCGTCACCGGGACGGGGCCGGTGAGCCCCGTCGCCTCCAGCACCTCGGGGCGCAGCGGACCCGCCGGGTCGCCGGGCCGCCGCAGCGGCGCGAACAGGCCGAGGTCGATGTCGAGCCGGTCCGCGACCTCCCGGGACCAGTCACCGGTCCGGGGGTCGATCAGCTGCGTCGTCGAGGCGTTGGTCAGCTCGGTGCCCTGCTCGCCCGTCAGCCAGTACGCCAGCAGATCGGGGATGAGCAGCAACCGCTCGGCCTGCGCGAACTGGGCCGACGACCGGGCGGCCACCAGCTGGTACAGCGTGTTGAAGGGGGCGTACTGCAGCCCGGTCGCCGCATACAGCTCGGCGGCGGGCACGGTGGCCCACACCTTCTCCGCGACCCCCTCGGTCCGGGCGTCCCGGTAGTGCACCGGGTTGCCCAGCAGCGCGCCGTCCGCGTCCAGCAGCCCGTAGTCGACGGCCCAGCTGTCGATGCCGACGGAGTCGACCTGCCCGGCCGCCCGCAGCCCGTCCAGGACTCCCGCGTACAGCGAGAGAACGTCCCAGCGCAGGCCCTCGGGCGTGCGCACCGGCCGGTTCGGGAAGCGGTGCGCCTCGACCAGCTCCAGCGAGTCCCGGCCCGCGCGGCCGACCATGACCCGCCCGCTGGACGCGCCGAGGTCGACCGCCGCGTACGCCTTCACGGACCCGCCCGCCGGGCCTGCGCCCGTGCCGTGCGCGCTCATCGGAGGAAGGCGGCGGCCACGCCGGCGTCGACCGGGACGTGCAGACCGGTGGTGTGCGTCAGCTCCCCGCCCGTCAGCGCGAACACCGCGTTCGCCACGTGCTCGGGGAGCACCTCGCGCTTGAGGATGGTCCGCTGCGCGTAGAACTCGCCCAGCTTCTCCTCCTCGATCCCGTAGGTGGCCGCCCGCTGGGCGCCCCAGCCGGCCGCGAAGATCCCGGAACCGCGCACCACACCGTCGGGGTTGACCCCGTTGACGCGGATGCCGTGCTCGCCCAGCTCGGCGGCCAGCAGCCGCACCTGGTGGGCCTGGTCGGCCTTGGTGGCGGAGTACGCGATGTTGTTGGGACCGGCGAAGACGGCGTTCTTGGAGGCGATGTAGACGATGTCACCGCCCAGCCCCTGCGCGATCATCACCCGGGCCGCCTCCCGCGACACCAGGAACGACCCGCGCGCCATGATGTCGTGCTGGAGGTCCCAGTCCTTCGCCGACGTCTCCAGCAGCGGCTTGGAGATCGAGATACCGGCGTTGTTGACGACGAGATCGACCCCGCCGTAGGCCAGCGCGGCGGTCTTGAACGCCTCGGCGATCTGCGTCTCGTCCGTCACGTCGACGGTCACCGCGACGGCCTTGTCCGCCCCGCCCAGCTCCTCGGCTACGGCGGCGGCGTTCCCGGCGTCGAGATCGGCGACGACGACACAGGCGCCCTCGGCGACCAGCCGGTGCGCGATGGCCTTGCCGATCCCGCTGCCCGCGCCGGTGACCAGCGCGATGCGGGTCGCCAGGGCCTTCGGCTTCGGCATCCGCTGGAGCTTGGCCTCCTCCAGCGCCCAGTACTCGATGCGGAACTTCTCCGACTCCTCGATCGGCGCGTACGTCGACACCGCCTCGGCGCCGCGCATCACGTTGATCGCGTTGACGTAGAACTCGCCGGCCACCCGCGCGGTCTGCTTGTCCTTGCCGAAGCTGAACATGCCCACGCCCGGGACCAGCACGATCGCCGGGTCGGCGCCGCGCATCGCGGGGGAGTCGGGCTCCGCATGCCGCCGGTAGTAGGCGGCGTACTCCTCGCGGTACTCGGCGTGCAGCTCCTTCAGCCGGGCGATCGCCGCGTCGAGGCCGGCGGCCGGCGGGAGGTCCAGGACCAGCGGGCGGACCTTGGTCCGCAGGAAGTGGTCCGGGCACGAGGTGCCGAGGGCGGCGAGGCGCGGGTGCTCGGCGCGCGCCAGGAAGTCCAGGACGACGTCCGTGTCGGTGAAGTGGCCGACCTGCGGCCTGTCCTTCGAGGCGAGGGCCCGGATGTGCGGCGCCAGGGCGGCGGCGCGCTCCCGGCGCTCCGCCTCGGCGAGCGCGGTGCAGCCCTCCAGGACGGGTCCGAACGGCTCGGCCTTGCCCTTCTCCTCCAGGAACCGTTCGGCGGTCCGGATGATGTGCAGCGAGTTCTTCTCGCACTCCTCGGCGGAGTCGCCCCACGCGGTGATGCCGTGCCCGCCGAGGACGCAGCCGACGGCCTGCGGGTTGGCCTCCTTGATGGCCGCGATGTCGAGGCCCAGCTGGAACCCGGGCCGGCGCCACGGCACCCACACCACGGTGTCCCCGAAGCACTCGGCGGTCAGCTTCTCCCCGTCGGCGGCGCAGGCGAGCGCGATCCCGGAGTCGGGGTGCAGATGGTCGACGTGGGCGGCGTCCACCAGGCCGTGCATGGCGGTGTCGATGGACGGTGCGGCGCCGCCCTTGCCGTGCAGGCAGTAGTCGAACGCGGCGACCATCTCGTCCTCGCGCTCCACCCCCGGGTACACGTCGACCAGGGCCCGCATCCGGTCCAGCCGCAGCACGGCCAGGCCCGCCTCGGTGAGCGTGCCGAGGTCGCCGCCGGACCCCTTCACCCACATCAGCTCCACCTCGCCCCCGGTGACGGGGTCGGTGTCGGTCCCCTTGGCGGAGGTGTTGCCGCCGGCGTAGTTGGTGTTCCGGGGATCGGCACCGAGCCGACGGGACCGGGCGAGCAGGGCTGCGGCTTCGGGATGGGTCGCCATGCGTGATCAATCCTTACGGTGAGACGGGGGACGGGGTGGGCGGTGCGGGGTGTGGGGTGCGGGGTGCGGGGTTCAGCTCGGGGGTCGGGGGTGCGTCGCCGGGTGCGGGTGGGTGGGGCTTCTCGCGCAGTTCCCCGCGCCCCTGAAAAGCCGGGGCTGCGCCCCATGCTTTTCAGGCCCGCAGGGCCTGATGCTCTTAGGGGCGCGGGGAACTGCGCGACCAGCCACGAACCGGCCCGCAGCCCGCATCCGACGGAACTCGGCAGACGAAACGCGGCAGACGAAACGCGGCAGACGAAACGCGGCACTCGGCGTCAGCCCACCGCAGCGGTCACGCCCCCCACCCCGCCTGCTCCCCGCCCACCCGCTCCTCGACGATCTTCGACGCCCACCCGGACCGGCGGTACGCCTGCAGCGGTTCGGGGTCCAGCCCCATCTCCTCGCGCACCTCGCGCAGCAGCGGCCGCACATCCGTGTTGTACGCGTCCATCACGACCGCGTTGGCCTCCAGCACGTCCCCGGCCCGCTGGGCGGCGCCCAGCGCGTCCCCGTCGACCAGCAGCGCCTTGGCGGTGGCCTCCTGCACGTTCATCACCGAGCGGATGATCGCCGGGATCTTCGCCTCGATGTTGTGGCACTGGTCGAGCATGAACGCGACCTCGGGGGTGAAGCCGCCGCCGCGCACGACCTCGTACATGATCCGGAACAGCTGGAACGGGTCCGCGGAGCCGACCATCAGGTCGTCGTCCGCGTAGAAGCGGGAGTTGAAGTCGAACGCGCCGAGCTTCCCCTCGCGCAGCAGCGTCGCCACGATGAACTCGATGTTGGTCCCCGGCGCGTGGTGCCCGGTGTCGACCACGACCTGCGCCTTGGGCCCGAGCTTCAGACAGTGGGCGTAGGCGGTGCCCCAGTCCGGCACGTCCGTCGTGTAGAAGGCCGGCTCGAAGAACTTGTACTCCAGCAGCATCCGCTGGTCGTCGCCGAGCCGCCCGTACACCTCGGCGAGGGCCTCGGCCAGCCGGTCCTGACGTGCGCGGATGTCGTCCTGGCCGGGATAGTTCGTCCCGTCCGCGAACCACAGCTTCAGGTCCCGGGACCCGGTCGCGTCCATGATGTCGACGCACTCCAGCAGATGGCCGACGGCCTTGCGGCGCACCGCCGCGTCCGGGTGGCAGACGCTGCCCAGCTTGTAGTCGTCGTCCTGGAAGGTGTTGGAGTTGATCGCGCCCAGCCGCACGCCACGCTCCTCGGCGTGCTTGGCGAGCGCCGCATAGTCCTCGACCTTGTCCCAGGGGATGTGCAGCGCAACCGTCGGGGCCACGCCGGTGAACTCGTGGACCTTCCCGGCGTCGTCCAGCTTCTCCCAGGGATCGCGCGGAACACCCTTTTGGGCGAACACCTTGAAGCGCGTTCCGGAGTTTCCGTACGCCCACGACGGCGTCTCGACGGCCTGGGTCTTGAGGGCGGCCTTCACCGCGGCGAGCTCGGTCACGTCAGGGCTCCTACCGGCTTCGATGTCTGAAACGATTCAGTACCGGAAACTATGAGCGGCTCGCCGGACTGTCAACCCCTGGGCCCCACACCGTTCTCCGTGACCCTGTTGTGACCCCTTCTATCGAAAGAATTTCGACCGGAACCCATTGACGTGACATGCGTGGGGTGCCTAACGTCCCGGCAACCTAGTTGAAACCTTTCACGACGGAGTGGGGCAGCTTCTCCGCCAGCCACCTGCCGTCGTCGAGGAGCCTCCATGACCCACCGGTCCGACACGGGTCCGGCCCCCGTTCTCGCGCTCAAGGGCGTTTCCAAGTCCTTCGGCGCCGTACGCGCCCTGCGGGACGTGTCCCTCGAACTGTTCCCGGGCGAGGTGCACGCACTCGCCGGGGAGAACGGCGCGGGCAAGTCGACCCTGATCAAGAGCCTCGCCGGGGTGCACCGACCGGACTCCGGTCAGGTGCTCCTCGACGGCGAGCCCACGGTCTTCCACGGCCCGGCCGACGCCCGGGACGCGGGCATCGCCGTGATCTACCAGGAGCCCACGCTCTTCCCCGACCTTTCGATCGCCGAGAACATCTTCATGGGCCGCCAGCCGCGGCGCGCCCTCGGCCGCATCGACCACAAGGCCACCCACGCGGCGACCCTCGCCCTGATGCAGCGGCTCGGTGTCGAACTCGACCCCGACCGCCCGGCACGCGGCCTGTCCATCGCCGACCAGCAGATCGTGGAGATCGCCAAGGCGCTGTCCTTCGACGCCCGCGTCCTGATCATGGACGAGCCCACGGCCGCCCTCACCGGCAGCGAGGTGGCCCGCCTCTTCGGAGTCGTCCGCACCCTGCGCGAGCAGGGATCGGCCGTCCTGTTCATCTCGCACCGCCTGGAGGAGATCTTCCAGATCTGCCAACGGGTCACCACCCTGCGCGACGGCGCCTGGATCTCCAGCGAACCGATCGAGGGCATGACCGAGGACGACCTGGTCCGCCGCATGGTCGGCCGCGACCTGGAGGAGCTGTACCCCAAGCAGGAGGTCGCGCCGGGCGAGGTCGCGCTGAGCGTGCGGCGGCTGACCCGCGAGGGCGTCTTCACCGACGTCTCCTTCGAGGTCCGCCGCGGCGAGATCGTCGGACTGGCCGGCCTCGTCGGCGCCGGCCGCACCGAGGTCGCGCGGGCCGTCTTCGGCATCGACCGCTGGGACGCCGGCGAGGTCGACCTCGCCGGCAAGGCGCTCACCAACGGCGCCCCCTCCACCGCGATGGCCGCCGGACTCGCCCTCGTCCCCGAGGACCGCCGCGCCCAGGGCCTGGTGATGGACATGTCCATCGAGCGCAACATCGGCCTCACCGGACTGCGTACGGCCGTGAAGGCCGGGCTCGTCGACCGCGGCGCCGAACGCAGCCGCGCCCTCGACTGGGCCGTCAAGCTCCAGGTGAAGTACGCCCGGATCGCCGACACCGTCAACACGCTGTCCGGCGGCAACCAGCAGAAGGTCGTCCTCGCCAAGTGGCTCGCCACCGGGCCGAAGGTGCTGATCGTCGACGAGCCCACCCGCGGCATCGACGTCGGTACGAAGGCCGAGGTGCACCGCCTGCTCAGCCAGCTCGCCGCCGACGGCGTGGCCGTGCTGATGATCTCCTCCGACCTGCCCGAGATCCTCGGCATGGCCGACCGCGTGCTCGTGATGCACGAGGGCCGGCTCACCGCCGAGATCCCTCGCTCCGAAGCCACCGAGGAAACCGTGATGGCCGCAGCCACCGGGAGGGCCGCCGCATGACGGTGACCACCCCCGAGAAAACCCCCGTCGCCGAGGTGCCCCGGTCCAGCGGCACCCGGCTGGTGGACCGCGTCTTCAAGATGCGCGAACTCGCCATCCTCGTCGTCTTCCTGGTGATGATCGTCGTCACCCAGCTGGGCAACAGCGAGTTCCTGACCGAGCAGGGCATCAAGGACCTCCTGCTCAACGCGACCATCCTGGTGCTGGTCGCCGTCGGCCAGTCGCTGGTCGTCATCACCCGCAACGTCGACCTGTCGGTCGGCTCCACCCTCGGCATCAGCGCCTTCGCCGCCGGCAGCTACCTCCAGAGCGGCGGGAACGCGGTCGTGGCCGTCGCGCTGGCGGTCCTGATGGGCATCGGCTTCGGTCTGCTGAACGGCCTGCTCGTCAGCCTCGGCCAGGTGCCCGCCCTCGTCGTCACCCTCGGCACGCTCTACATCATCCGGGGCATCGACTCCATCTGGGTCGGCTCCCGCCAGATCGTCGCCTCCGGTCTCCCGGACGGATTCGTCGACTTCGGCTCGGGCGGCATCTCCGCGATCCCCTACCTGGCCCTGATCGCGGTGGCCGTCCTGGTGGCGACGGCGTACTACATGAAGCACTTCGGCAGCGGCCGCGAGCTGTACGCCCTCGGCTCCAACCCGGAGGCCGCCCGCCTCGCCGGCATCCCGGTGCGCAAGCGGATCCTCGTCGCGTACACCTTCTGCGGCGCCCTCGCCGGCCTCGCCGGAGCGCTCTACCTGGCCCGCTTCGGCAACGTCGACTCCAGCACCGGCAACGGCTACGAACTCACCGTCGTCAGCGCGGTCGTGGTCGGCGGCGTCGTCTTCACCGGCGGCTCCGGCAGCGTCTACGGCGCCGCCCTCGGCGCCCTGCTGCTGACCTCCATCAACAGCGTGCTCCCCGCCCTCGGCGTCAGCTCGGTGTGGGTCCTGGCCATCAACGGCGTCCTGCTCATCCTCGCCATCGCGGTGGACCGTGTGGTCGCGCTGCGGGTGGCTGCCGCCCTGAAGAAGAGGAACGCCCGCCATGGCTGAGTCATCCCTCTCGCGCGCGATCCGCTGGGACACCGTAGTCGGCGCCACCCTGATCGTCGTGCTCCTGCTGTCCTTCTCCACCGTCGACGGCTTCGGCAACGCGCTCAACCTGTCCTTCCTCATCGGCAACACCCTGCCGATCGCGCTGGTCGCCCTCCCGATGACCCTCCTGGTGGTCTCCGGCGAGATCGACCTGTCGGTCGCCTCCACCGCCGGACTGTCCGGCGCGGTGATGGGCGCCCTGTGGAACCAGGGCCTGACCATCGAGGCGATCATCCCGATCTGCCTGCTCCTCGGCGTCGTCTGCGGACTGATCAACGGCCTGCTGGTGACCCGGCTCGGCCTCTCCTCCCTCGCCGTCACCATCGGTACGCTCGCCGCCTACCGGGGCATCGCGCAGATCGTGCTCGGCTCCGACGCGGTCACCGACTTCCCCACGCAGTACCTGGACTTCGCCGCCGGCCGGATCGGCGACAGCTTCGTCCCCCAGGCGTTCATCCCCTTCCTGGTGCTGCTCGTCATCGCCGTGATCGCCCTGCACGCCACCCCGTTCGGGCGCTCCCTGTTCGCGATCGGCGCCAGTGAGGAGGCCGCGCGTTTCACCGGCATCCGCGTCAAGCGCCAGAAGCTGATCCTCTTCACGGTGACCGGCCTCATGGCCTCCCTCACCGGCATCTTCTGGGCGCTGCACTACGCCAGCGCCCGCTACGACAACGCCACCGGACTCGAACTCTCCGTCATCGCGGCCGTGCTGCTCGGCGGCATCGACTTCGACGGCGGCAAGGGAACGCTCGGCGGCGCGATCGCCGGTGTGTTCCTGCTCGGCACCCTGCAGAACGTGATGAGCCTGCAGGACGTCTCGGCGCAGTCGCAGATCGTCGTCACGGGCGTCCTGCTCGTCCTGTCCGTGCTCGGCCCCCGGGTGGCGAAGCAGATCGCCCTCGCCCGGGCCGGGCGACCATCCGGGCCCGATCCCGTCGCGAAGACCGGTTGACGACCGGTCACCCACCAGCCGCCGGCCGTCCGGGCCGGCCAGCGCCCCCGCGGCGGACGCCGCACACCCGTACCACCCCGTGTCCCTCTCCGGGGCACGACACCACTCCTCCTCGAAAAGGAACCCTCGCCATGCGCAGAGCAACCCTTCGTCGCTCCTGTGCGGCTCTCGCCGCCGTCACCTCCTTCGCGCTCGCCGTCACCGCCTGCGGTGGCACCACCAAGAGCGACGTCAAGGACGACTCCGCCTCCGCGGCGGCCACCGGCAAGGCCGACCCGAACGCCGCGCTGAAGAAGGGTCTGACCGTCGGCTTCCTGCCGAAGCAGGTCAACAACCCGTACTTCACCTCCGCCGACAAGGGCGGCGAGGCGGCCCTGAAGGAGCTGGGCTCCAGCTACAAGGAGGTCGGCCCCTCCAGCGCCACGGACACCTCCGGCCAGGTGAACTACGTCAACACGCTCACCCAGCAGCAGGTCGACGCCATGGCCGTCTCCGCGCAGGACCCGGGCGCGCTGTGCACCGCGCTCAAGCAGGCCATGAGCAACGACATCAAGGTCGTCACCTACGACTCCGACACCAAGCCGGAGTGCCGCAACGCCTTCGTCTCGCAGGCCAGCGCGGAGGACCTGGGCCGCACCGAGGTCCAGCTCCTCGCCGAGCAGATCGGCTACAAGGGCGAGATCGCGATCCTGTCCGCCGCGCAGACGGCGACGAACCAGAACACCTGGATCGACTTCATGAAGGACGAGCTCAAGGACCCCAAGTACAAGGACGTCAAGCTCGTCAAGGTCGCCTACGGCGACGACGACGCCCAGAAGTCCTTCCAGCAGACCCAGGGCCTGCTGCAGGAGTATCCGAACCTGAAGGGGATCATCTCCCCGACCACGGTCGGCATCAAGGCCGCCGCCCAGTACCTGTCGGGCTCCAAGTACAAGGGCAAGGTCAAGCTGACCGGCCTCGGCACCCCCAACGACATGCGCAAGTACGTCAAGGACGGCACGGTCGAGGGCTTCGAGCTGTGGGACCCGGCGAAGCTCGGCGAGCTGGCCGCCCGTACCGCGGTGGCGCTGGTCTCCGGCCAGATCACCGGCAAGGAGGGCGAGACCTTCACCGCCGGTGACATGGGCGAGTACACCATCGGCAAGGACGGCGTGATCAGCCTCGGCAAGCCGACCGTCTTCACCAAGGACAACATCGACAAGTTCAACTTCTGATCCCGGGGCCCCGGTCCCAGCCACCCCCCTCACCCCAGGAGCGGTTCTCATGCAGCGCGTCTGCTTCCTCCTCAAGGTCCGCCAGGACCGGATCGACGAGTACCGCGAGCGGCACGCCGCCGTGTGGCCGGAGATGCTCCAGGCTCTCTCGGCCACCGGCTGGCACAACTACTCCCTCTTCCTGCGCGACGACGGCCTCCTCGTCGGCTACCTGGAGACCGAGGACTTCCCGGCGGCCCTCGCCGGCATGGAGGCCGCCGAGGTCAACGCCCGCTGGCAGCAGGAGATGGCGCCGTTCTTCGAGTCCCTCGACGGCGCCCGGCCCGACGAGGCCATGAAGCCCCTCACCGAGGTGTTCCACCTCGCCTGACCCCCACACCACAGCACCTCCCCCTCCCCATTTCGCTCGACAACGGAGTCCCCCGAGATGAAGAGACGCACGCTGCTCGGCGCCGCCCTCGCCGGTGCCGTGGTGACCCCCGCCCTCGGCGCCGCGACCGCCCGCGCCGCCGACCCCGGCCCGTCCGTCCGCCAGACCGGCAACACCCTCCTCGACGGCCAGGCGATCTACTTCGTCTCCTACGACGGCCTGGTCAACAACAACGCGTTCCAGAAGAACGCCCTGCTCACCTACAAGAGCCACCAGTACGCCGTCTGGTACACCGCCGACCGCAACGCCGTCGTCGGCCGCCGCGTCCTCGGCTCCTCCACCTGGTCCACCGTCAAGGTCGGCCACACCCTGCGCTACAACGACTCCCACAACGTCATCTCCATGGGCGTCTCCAAGGTCGACGGCCGTCTCCACCTCAACATGGACTCCCACAGCGACGGCTTCACCTACGTCAAGTCCGTCGCCGGCCTCCTGGACGACCCGGCCGGACTGAGCTGGACCACGAGCCGCTTCGGCGCCCCGCAGTCCACCCTCGACGGGCTGGCGCTCACCTCGCAGTTCACCTACCCGCAGTTCGTCTCCATGCCCGACGGCAAACTCCAGCTGAGCTACCGCGCGGGCATCTCCGGCAACGGCCGCAACGCCCTCGCCGAGTACAACGGCACCTCCTGGACGAACCTCGGCGAGTGGACGTCCTCCACCGGCACGTACACCAGCGAGCACGGCTCCTCCACGGCCCGCAACATGTACCTGCACGGCATCGACTACGACCGCAACGGGCGCCTGCACGCCCTGTTCACCTGGCGCGAGCAGAACGGCGCCGTGATGTGCAACGGCGGCGGCATCACCAACCACGACACCGGCTACGTCTACTCCGACGACCGCGGCCGCACCTGGCGCAACAACGCGGGCACCGTCGTCGGCACCACCGGCGGCTCCGACAAGGTCGCCGTCACCGACGCGGGACTCGTCGTCGACGCGCTCAACCCGGACCACTCCCTGATGAACCAGGAGAGCCAGTGGACCGACTCCGCGGGCCGGCCGCACGCCATCATCAGCTACGTCCCCGGCCGCTTCGGCCAGTGCACGACGAACTACGTCGCCGACCGCACGGCAGGCGGCCGGGCCTTCCTCGTCCGCAAGAGCGCCTCCGGTCCCTGGACGAAGACCGAGATACCGGTGCCCCTGAACTCCAGCCAGCGCACCAAGCTGGTGATGGACAAGTACAACAACGCCTACGCGCTGTTCCCCTTCGGCCGGATCGCCGGTGCCTCGGCGGCCTCCGGCCACACCGACTGGACGATCCTGTACGACGGCTCCGGCCTCAACGCCTTCGGCGAGGTCGTGTTCGACGAGAGCCGGATCGCCCAGGACAATGTGCTGTCCGTGATGTACCAGGTGAAGTCGAGCGGGACGACCCCGTCGGCGCTCCGCGTCGTCGACTTCGCCCTGCCCGCCTGACCCCGTACAAGGGCGACATTCCCGTGTTCCGCCGGGCCGTTCCCGGTGTGACGGCGACGGTAATGTGAACGTATGCCCGCCGCTCCGTACCTTTCTGGAGGTCCCCGTCCGATGTCGCAGCCGGTGGGTATCAAGGACGTCGCCGCAGCCGCCGGAGTCTCCGTCGGCACGGTCTCCAACGTCATCAACCGGCCCGACTCGGTGGCCTCCGGCACCCGGGCCCGGGTGCTGGCCGCCATCGACCGCCTCGGCTACGTCCGCAGCGAGTCGGCGCGCCAGCTGCGGGCCGGGCGGAGCAGGATCATGGGGCTGCTCGTGCTCGACATGGGCAACCCCTTCTTCGTCGACGTCGCGCGCGGTGCCGAGCGGGCCGCGCGCGACGCCGGACTCGGCGTGATGGTCTGCAACAGCGCGCAGAGCGCGGGCGAGGAGTCCGAGTACCTCTCGCTCTTCGCCGAGCAGCGGGTGCGCGGCGTCCTGCTCACCCCCGCCGACGCGACCGGGCGCAACATCGCCGCGTTCCGCCGCCACGGCATCCCCTTCGTCCTCGTCGACCGGGTCGCCGAGGGCACCACCGAGTGCTCGGTCTCCGTCGACGACGTCGCGGGCGGCACCCTGGCCGTGCGGCACCTGATCGACGCCGGGCACCGTTCCCTCGCGTACGTCAGCGGACCGGCGGGCTTCAACCAGGTCCGGGACCGGCGTACCGGCGCCCTCAACGCGCTGCGCGAGGCGGGGCTCGGCGCCGACGCCCTGCGGGAGCTGCCCACCGAGCGTCTCGACGTGGCCGCCGGCCGGGACGCGGGGGCCCGCCTGCTGGGCCTCGTCGACCGCCCCACCGCCGTCTTCTGCGCCAACGACCTGCTCGCGCTCGGCGTGCTCCAGGCCATGTACGCGGCCGGTGTCAGCGTCCCCGACGACCTCGCGATCGTCGGCTACGACGACATCGAGTTCGCCGCCGCGGCCGCCGTCCCCCTCACCTCCGTACGGCAGCCCGCGGTCACCATGGGCGCGCTGGCGGCCGAACTCCTGCTGGAGGAGACCGAGGCCGAGACGGCGCTCGTGCGGCACGAGCACCGAAGAGTCGTCCTCCAGCCGGAACTGGTGGTGCGGCGCTCCAGCCTCTCGGCGCGCTGACCGGTCGTTCAGGACAGGTCCCGGGACTTTCTTGATCCACGGGGTCGGCCCGGCGGAGAATCTGTGCTGGACTGGACCACGGCCTGGAATTCGTCCGCTCAGGGAGCCCCGTTGTCCGTCAGCTACCGGCAGCCCGGTGTCGTCCTCACCGACCGCCGCTTCACCGTCCCCCTCGACCACGACCGCCCGGCGGGGGAGCGGATCGAACTCTTCGCGCGCGAGGTCGTCGCGAGCGACCGGGCGACCGCCGAACTGCCCTGGCTGGTCTATCTGCAGGGCGGCCCCGGCTTCGGCGCCAACCGCTTCGTCGGCCGCGAGGCATGGCTCGGCCGGGCCCTGGAGGACTACCGGGTCCTGCTGCTCGACCAGCGCGGTACGGGGGCCTCCACCCCCGCCAACCGCCAGACCCTCCCGCTGCGCGGCGGCCCCGCCGAACAGGCCGATTACCTCGCCCACTTCCGCGCCGACTCCATCGTCCGCGACTGCGAGGCCATCCGCCCCGAGGTCACCGGCGGCGCCCCCTGGACCGTCCTCGGCCAGAGCTTCGGCGGCTTCTGCGCGGTCACCTATCTCTCCCAGGCGCCCGAGGGACTGAGCACCGTCGTCATCACGGGCGGACTGCCCTCCCTCGACGCGACCGCCGACGACGTCTACCGGGCCGCCTTCCCGCGCATCGAACGCAAGGTCGCCGCGCACTACGCCCGCTACCCGCAGGACGTCGAGCGGGCCCGGCGGATCGCCGAGCACCTGCTCCGGCACGACACCGTCCTCCCGAACGGCTACCGCCTCACCGTCGAGGCGTTCCAGTCCCTCGGCATCCTCCTCGGCCGCGGCGACGGCAGCCACCGGCTGCACTTCCTGCTGGAGGACGCCTTCGTCCGCATCCCCGCGGGGCACACCCTCTCCGACGCCTTCCAGGAGGAGGTCCAGGGCCTGCTGTCGTACGCGGGCCATCCGCTGTACGCGCTCCTGCACGAGGCGTGCTACGGCCAGGACCCCGGTCCCACGAACTGGGCGGCGGAGCGGGTGCGCGGGCGGCTCCCGCAGTTCGACGCCGGCAAGACGCTGACGGGCGACGGCCCGCTGCTCTTCACGGGCGAGTCGGTGCACCCCTGGATGTTCGAGAACGACCCCGCCCTGCGCCCGCTGGGCGAGACGGCGCGGAGCCTGGCCGAGGACCGGGGCTGGTCGCCCCTCTACGACCCGGAGCGCCTGGCCCGCAACGAGGTCCCGGTCGCCGCCGCCGTCTACCACGACGACATGTACGTCGACACGGACCACTCCCTGCGGACCGCCCGTGCCGTCCGGGGACTGCGCACCTGGGTCACCGACGAGTTCGAGCACGACGGCGTACGCGCCGGCGGGCCGCGGGTACTGGACCGGTTGCTGGCCCTGGCCCGTGACGAGGTGTGAACACCACGGCTACCGTGCGTTCATGACGGATCCGCAGAAGGACCAGCCCGAGCAGCTCGCACCCATGCCCGACGACTGGCGGCGCGCCCTCGCCGTCGTGGCCCACCCGGACGACCTGGAGTACGGCTGTTCGGCGGCGATCGCCGCGTGGACCGACGAGGGCCGCGAGGTCTCCTACGTCCTCGCGACCCGCGGCGAGGCCGGCATCGACACCCTGGAGCCCGCCCGGTGCGGCCCGCTGCGGGAGCGGGAACAGCGCGCGAGCGCGGCCGTCGTCGGCGTGACACGCGTGGAGTTCCTCGACCACGAGGACGGCGTCGTCGCGTACGGGCCCGCCCTGCGCCGGGACATCGCGGCGGCCATCCGCCGCCACCGTCCCGAGCTGGTCCTCACCCTCAACCACCGCGACACCTGGGGCGGGGTCGCCTGGAACACCCCCGACCACGTGGCGGTGGGCCGTGCCACGCTGGACGCCGCCGGGGACGCCGGGAACCGCTGGATCTTCCCCGAACTCGTCGAGCAGGGCCTGGAGCCCTGGGACGGCGTGCGCTGGGTCGCCGTCGCCGGTTCCGTCAGCCCCACCCACGCGGTGGACGCCACCCCCGGGCTCGACCGGGCCGTGGCGTCCCTCCTGGAACACCGCACCTACCTCGAAGTCCTCACGAAGGAGGACCCCGAGACGTACGTCCGCGAGTTCCTCACGGGCCACGCCCGGGCCATGGGGGAGCGGTTCGGCGGCCGTCCGGCCGTGGCCTTCGAGGTGTTCCCCCGCTGAGGGGCCGGGCCGGCGGGCCGCCCGGCGAGCCGTCGTTAGGGTGAGCCGTATGGAACAAGGATCCGCCGACGCCGTGGGCCGGTACGAACTGCACGACCTGCGTGCGGACTGCGGCAGCTGCTTCGGCCTGTGCTGTGTCGCCCTGCCCTTCGCCGCCTCGGCGGACTTCGCCGTCGACAAGCCCGCGGGCAGGGCGTGCGGCAACCTCGGGGACGACTTCCGGTGCGGCATCCACACCCGGCTGCGGGCCGAGGGCTTCGGCGGCTGCACGGTCTACGACTGCTTCGGCGCCGGACAGCGGGTCTCGCAGGTCACCTTCGGGGGCGTGAGCTGGCGTACGGGCGGCCCCGAGCACGCCCGGCGGATGTTCGACGTCTTCCCGGTCGTACGCCAGCTGCACGAACTGCTCCGGTACCTGGCCGAGGCGCTGACGCTCCCCGCCGCCCGCCCGGTGCACGCCGACCTGCGCCGGATGCGCGCGGAGACCGAGCGGCTGGCCGGGGGAACGCCCGAGGAACTGGGCGAGCTGGATGTCGCCGCGCACCGGCGGCGCGTCAACGAGCTGCTGCTCCGGG
The DNA here is from genome assembly GCF_029167005.1 of Streptomyces sp. VNUA24. Taxonomy (NCBI): domain Bacteria; kingdom Bacillati; phylum Actinomycetota; class Actinomycetes; order Kitasatosporales; family Streptomycetaceae; genus Streptomyces; species Streptomyces sp. VNUA24. The sequence goes on along the minus strand of NZ_CP119143.1, from coordinate 2,314,070 downwards.
TCAGCGGCCTGATGCGCGCGGGCGCCGGACGCAAGAAGAACCGGCGCGGCGCCGACCTCATGGGCGCCCGTCTCAGGGGCGCCGACCTGCGCGGGGCGGATCTGCGCGGCGCCTACCTGATCGCGGCGGACCTCACCGGCGCCGACCTGCGCGGCGCCGATCTGATCGGCGCCGACCTGCGGGACGCCGACCTCACCGACGCGGACCTGACCGGCGCCTTCTTCCTGACCCAGCCCCAGCTCCAGGCGGCACGCGGCAGTGCCGGGACCCGGCTCCCGGCGTCACTCACCCGCCCCGGTCACTGGACGGACTGACGGCGGCGCACCCGCAGCCGCAGCCCGTCCGGCATCAGCGTCAGCCGCTCCACCACCTTCAGCCGGTACCCCGGCTCCGGGGTCAGCTCGTACCGGCGCAGCAGCAGCCCCAGCACCAGCGTCGCCTCGTGGAGCGCGAACTGGCGGCCGATGCAGGCCCGCGCCCCTGTGCCGAACGGCTTGAAGGTGTGCGGTGCCCGGCCGCGTACGGCCGCCGCGTCGAAGCGGTCCGGGTCGAACCGCTCCGCGTCCGTGCCCCAGACCTCCGGGTCCCGGTGCAGCATCGACGTCAGCACCAGCGCCCAGGCGCCCCGCCGCATCGGGTGGACCCCGCCCAGCACGGTGTCCTCGCGGGCCTCGCGCGAGAAGGCGGGCGCGGTCGGCCAGAGCCGCAGCGCCTCGTCCAGCACCCGGCGCACGTACCGCAGCTTGGCGACCTGCTCGTAGCCGGGCCGCGCCGCGTCGCCCCACACCCGGTCCACCTCGGCGCGGGCGCGGGCGGCCAGGTCCGGGTACCGGGCGAGGTAGTGCAGGGCGAAGGACAGGGCGCCGGAGGTGGTCTCGTGCCCGGCGACCAGGAAGGTGATGACCTGGCGCCGGACGTTCTCGGCGGACAGCCGCTCGCCGGTCTCCGGGTGCGCGGTCTCCAGCATCCGGTCGAGCAGGTCGCCGTCACCGGCGCCCCGGCCCCCGCCCGGGGAGCGCCGGTCCCGCACCACCGCGTCGACCGTCTCGACGAGGAACGCCATGTCCGCCCGGTTCTGCCGGGCCGCGCCCCGCAGCAGCACCGGGACCAGCGGGTCGGGAACGACGTTGCGCCGCTGCGCGTAGGTCAGGGTGCCGACCATGGCGGCGACGAACGGGTGCGGGCGGGTGCGCTCGAAGGAGCCGAAGTCGTGGCCGAAGCCGGTGCGCGCGATCGTCTCCAGGGTCAGCTTGGTCATGTCGCCGGGCACGTCCACGGGGGAGCCCGCCGTCTCCTCCCGGTCCCAGTGCTCGATCAGCCGTTCGGCGACGTCGAGCATCATCGGGTGGTAGCCGGCCATCGCCTCCCGGCCGAAGCCCGGGGCGAGGACGTCGTGCGCCAGCTGCCAGTTCGGCTCGTGGTTGTACGCGGTGAAGAGACCGTCCCCGGCCACCGGCCGCAGATTGGCGACCCCCACGCCCACGTGCTTGGCGAACCGGGACTCGTCCGCCATATCGGCCGCGAGCCCGGCGCCCCCGACGAACACGATCTCCTTGCCGAACGCCTTCCGCCGGAAGATCGGGCCGAGGCGCTGCCCGAGCCGGGTCGACTCCTGGACCGGTGTGCGCACATTGGTGCCGAGCACGTCGCCGAGGAGGGGGATCCGGTACGGCGGGTGGGGTATCCGATGGAGTTCGGGCCAGCCCAGTTCGGCGCTGCGGAAGCCGCTGATCGCCGTGGCCGCTGTCGTCGCCGTCATGACCACATCTCCCTCGCGCGCACGGCGTGCCCGGGGGCCGTCGCGGCTGTTGTACTCGGGTTCAATAGTGGGCCCAGTCTCGTCCCGGTGTTGAATCCACGTCAAGTAAGGTGACGGTCATGGCAGCCAGGCAGGGAGAGCGCCCGCGTCGCCGGCTCAGTACCGAGGAGCGGCGGGAGCAGCTGCTGGCGGTCGGTGCCCGGCTCTTCTCGGAGAGCCCGTACGACGACGTGTGGATCGAGCAGGTGGCCGAGATCGCCGGTGTCTCCCGCGGTCTGCTCTACCACTACTTCCCGAACAAGCGGGACTTCTTCGCGGCCGTCGTGGAGCGCGAGAGCGAGCGGATGCTGCGGATCATGACGCCCGCCCCGGGCCGGTCGGCCCGTGAGCGGCTCACAGGCGGGCTCGACGCCTTCCTCGCGTACGTCGAGGAGCACGCCCACGGCTTCCGGGCCTTCCACCGGGCCGACGCCACCGGGGACCAGGCCGTGCGCAGGGTCTACCAGCGGGCGCTTGCGGTGCAGGAGGCGCAGATCCTGGCGGCGCTGGCCTCGGACGCCGAGTTCCGGGCCGCCCTCGACGGGCGGCCGGAGATGCGGCTCGCCGTGCGCGGGTGGCTGTCGTTCACCACGGCCGTCTGCCTGGAGTGGCTGAGGGGTGCGGAGCTGTCCCGCGAGCAGGTGCGGGACCTGTGCGCGCGGGCGCTGTTCGGCGTGCTCACGCCCTGAACCGGGTCCTGCGGCCGGGTTCCCGGGTGCGCGGGCGGAGTGAAGAGTTTCGTGGAACGGCCCGGCGGTGGTTGGCGTACGCCCCGATCTTCGATAGGTTAGGCAAGGCTTACCTAATGGAGGTTTGGGATGGGTGACCGTCACACCTGGACGGCCGCGCCCGCCGCGGCGGAGCGTGCCCGTTCGGTGCTCGCCGCGGCGTGGTCCTGCGCGGTGACCGCCGACGGCGGCCGCGAGGAGTTCGTCGGCGCGCACAGTGTCACGGAGGACGGCCGGGTGATCCTGCGCGTCCCCGAGGACAGCACGCTCGTCGCCGCCGCGATCTGCGCGCCGCGCGGCGAGCCGTCCGCCGTGCTGGAGTTCGCCGACGTGGCGCCCGTCCCGGTGCGCGGCCGCATCCGGGCCCGGCTGTGGATCGCCGGCTGGTTCACGCCCGTCGACGGCGACCTGGAGTTCCGGCCCACCCGCATCGTGCTGCGCGAGCCCTCCGGCGCCGTCCTGGTCGACCCCGACGAGTTCGCCGCGGCCGAGCCCGATCCGCTGGTCACCGCCGAGTCCCGGCTGCTGACCCACCTCGCCGACGCCCACCCCGACGCCGTCGAACGCCTCACCCGGCTCGTCCCGCACGACAGCCTGCACGGCGCCGTCCGCGTCCAGCCGCTCGCCGTCGACCGGCACGGCCTGACCCTGCGCGTCGAGCGGGCCCGCGGCGACGGCGACGTCCGCCTGACGTTCCACAAGCCCGCCGACGACCTGGCGCAGCTCACCGAGCGCATGCACGTCCTGCTCGCGCAGGCGAGCGCCGCGTCCTGCCCCCGCGCCCTACAGCGGCAGCGCACAGACGGCGACGGGTGACGCGAACGCCCCGCCCGCGCGCCGCAGTTCACCACTGCCGGCCTCGACCCGGAAGACACCGACCGCACTCGACCGCTGCAGGGCGGCGAACAGCAGGCCACCGTCCGGCGACAGCGCGATCTGGCGCGGGAAGTCCCCGCCCGCCGGCACCGTGTCGAGGAGCCGCAGCCGCGCGCCGTCGGCCTCCACGGCGTAGCGGGTCAGACTGTCGTGCCCCCGGTTGGCGAGATAGGCGTACGAGCCGTCCGGTGTCACGACCAGCTGCGCCGGGTAGTTCGTGCCCGCTCCCGTGCCCGTGGACTGCGGGTCGCCCGGGGTGAGCCGCCCGCTGCCGGGGTCGTAGGCGCAGACCACGACCGTGTTGTCGAGCTCGTTGGCCAGATACGCGTACCGGCCCCCGGGATGGAAGGTGAGGTGCCGGGGCCCGGCGCCCGGCCTGGTGCGTGCCCGGGAGACCTCGGTGAGCGTGCCCCGGGACTCGTCCAGCCGGTAGGTGTAGACCGTGTCGGTGCCCAGGTCGACGGCGAGGACGTGACCGCCGTCGGGGCTGGTGATGATCTGGTGCGCGTGCGGCCCGTCCTGCCCCGGACCCGGCGCCGGACTGCGGTGCACCACCAGATCCGTGCGCTCGCCCAGCGCACCCGAGTCCTCCACCGGGTGTACGGCGACGCTGCCCGAGCCGTAGTCGGCGCTCAGCACCCACCGCCCGCCCGGGTGCACCGACAGATGGCAGGGCGCCTCGCCGCCGCTGCCCCGGGTGCCGAGGACCTTGCGGTCGGCCAGCCGTACGGCGGTCACCCCGCCCCGCGTGCGCTCGTTCACGGCGTACAGCGTCCGGCCGTCCGGGTGCACGGCGAGATACGACGGGTCGGCGACGCCGGTGATCGTCCCCCCGCCCGTGATCCGGCCGCTCCGGCCGTCGTACGTCGCCACGCCGATGCCGGTGCCGCCGCCCTCGGCCGAGGTGTAGGTGCCGATGTAGAGCGGCCGGGGCCCGGTGCGCGCCGGGGAGGGCGAGGCGGTCGCGGACTCCGTCGCCGCCCCGGCCTCCGTCCCCGTCGAGGGGGCCGTCGGCGCGTTCGGCGCGGGGGAGGAGGCCGCTCCGGCCGGTGCGCCGGAGTCCGCGCACCCGGCCAGGGCGGCCGGTACGGCCGCTCCGGCCAGCAGCCCCAGGACACCGCGCCTGCTCAGGGCGTGCCTCGCGTCCGCCGCCTCGCTCGTCATTCGTGCACCTCGGGTGTCGCCGGTCCGGTCCGTCACCACCTTGACGGGTGCGAGTGCCCGCGCGCAAAGGCGGCAGCGGGCGGCGCACACCCGCGCCGCCCGCCGCCGTCCTCGTGCCGTCCGCCGGACCGGTCCCCGTCCGGCTACCAGTCGCCGTCCCGGATGGGCTTGCCCGGCGCGTCACCGAGCGGTTTGACCTGGCCGGGGGCGGGCGCCTGCCACGGGTCGAGGTCGTCGCCGAGCCAGTCGCCGACGGGCTTCACCGTGCCGAGCGCGTCGGCCGGGTCGAGATCGTGGGCGGCCCCGTCCTCGTCGTAGTAGTCGAACCACGGCAGCCCGGCCTGGGTGTACGCGGCCCGGTCCACCGGCGACGGCGGCGGGGCCTCCCCGGTGATCCGGCGCCACTCCGGCGGCGTGACCAGATGCACGAAGACCCGCCCGGCGGGCGTCTCCGCCCAGCTGCCGCGCGGCCAGGTGTCCCGGTAGACCTCCTGGCGCATCGAACCGCCGACACCGAGTCCCATCGCGGCCTGCGCCCGGGGCGCGGCGGCGGGTGCGGCGGCCATCGGGGCCGCGGCGGGCGCCGGCGCCCCGTAGGGAGCGGGGGGAGGCAGCGGCGCGCCCCCCGGGGCGGGCGCGCCGAACCCGCTGAACGGGGGCGGCATCGGAGCCGCGCCCGGCGGAGGCATCGGGACGGCGCCCGGGGGAGGCATCGGCACCTGGCCCGTACCGGCGAAGAGGCCCCCACCGCCGACCAGGCCGATCGACGTCTCCTGCTCGGCGCGCCGCCGCTCCTCCCGCCGCCACACGGCGAGCTGCTCGTCGTTCAGCGGGAACGACTGCAGCTGGACCCCGCCGAACACCTCCTCGCCGGTGACCTGGCCCTCGACCGTGGCGCCGAGCCCGAGCGGGACGGCCACGAACTGCTTCACCGTGCCCTTGCCGGAGTTGATGCCGTCGAGCCACGGCTGGCGGGGCACGACCACGTAGTTCTGCGGGTCGCGTACGAGGGTGCCGCTCCACGGCTTGCCCGACACCGCGCACACCTTGCCCACGCCGACCTGGAGCGCGGCCGGTTCGGTGCAGCCGCCGAAGTGCAGCCACATGGCCTCGCGCAGATACACGGGGAGCATCACCCCGCCCCGCGCCCGCATCTCCTCGGACACGGTCTGCGGATAGTCCTCCACCCGCCGGATCGGGAAGTCGCCCAGACCGGGCGGGAGGGGGTGGGTGCCCGTCTCCGGCAGCCGCAGCGTGCGCTGGAAGCGCACCCGCACACCTCCCGGCAGACACAGCGTCGTCCCGTCGATCCGCACGGTGCCTTCGGCCATTCCGTACGCTCCCCTCGATCTCGCGTGGTGCCTCGTCGTCCGTACGACGTCACCCGGTACGACCGGTAGCACGTCCGGCGGGGTCGGAGCGGTTCCGCCGCAGGGGGTGCGGGATGCGGCGCGCGCGGTCGCGCAGGCGCGTGAGCCGGGGGGAGCGCTCGCGCTGTTCGCGGGTGCAGCGGTCGAGCTCCTCCAGCAGCCTCTTGGAGCGGTGCTCGGTGTCCAGCTCGTCCAGGATGCGGTTGACCTCCGTCAGGACGGCACCGTGCAGCTGCCACTGGCGGGCGTCCCGCTGGACCTCTTCGAGGAGGAGCTGGGCGAGCTTGTCGCGGGTCGCGGCGGCCGCCGACAGCTCGGCGGTGAGCCGGTCCTCCGCGGACTCGGCACTGGTGCTGACGTCGGTCGTCACCAGCACCGCGAAGCTGACCACGGCGTCGCCGATCTCGGCGAGCAGCTGCTCGACGGCGGCCCCCACCGGGGCGACGAACAGCGGATCCGGTTCCCGTTCCTTGGCCAGGTCGGTCAGGGTGCGGGCCAGCACCCGCAGGACCACCGTGCAGATCTCCAGGGTGTCCAGTCCGGTGCGCAGCACGACCCGGTTCAGCAGCCCCTCCCGTACGCGCGGATTGAGCTTCAGGCTGTCCTCGGCCTGTTTGAGGGCCGCGTCGACCTCGACGATGTCGAAGTCGAGTTCCCGTGCCTCGTGGAGCCGGGCCGCCGCGGCCTCCGCCGGGGTGTGGCCCGCGGCCTCCTCGCCGACGCGGATCATCAGCCGCCGCATCCGCCGGGCCAGGTCCTCGATGGACTCACCGGCGGCCTCCACCCACACCGGGGGAGCGAGCAGCAGGTTGAAGGCGAGTCCGACGCCCGCGCCGATCAGCGTCTCCAGGACCCGGTCCCAGGCCGTGTCGCCGACCCGGGTCACCCCGAGCACCAGCATCGCGCTGATCGCCACCTCGGGCACGAACTCGCTGACCCGCACCGCGTGCCCCACCGCCAGCGAGGCCAGGATGATCAGCGCGAGGCTCCACCAGGTGAGGCCCACGAGGACACTGAAACCGATGGCGACGACGACCCCGGCGATCACCGAGTTCACCCGCCGGACGCCCATGATCAGAGTGGAGTAGAGGGTCACCTGCACGACGAGGAGGGCGGTCAGGGGTGCCGTCAGCGGCGCCGGCTCCGAACTGAGCTGCAGCGCCACCACGTAGGCCACCGTGGCGGCCGCCGTCGACCGCACCGCCTGCACGATCACCGGGTCCTGCCGCCATTGGGCGACCCTCGTGCCGATCAGGTCCCACACACCACGTACGTCTCGCATCCTTGCGCTGTTCCCGCTCCACGGCTCCACCGAACTCCTGACCGGGGACGGCAGTCCCCCGGGTGACCGGCCGGAAGGCCCGGGAGGCGGCCCGCGGCGGGCTCCCGCAGCCCGCCTCAGACGTACAGCCTGTCCAGGAACGCGGAGAGATTGCCCACCGTCCGGGCTATCTGCTGCTCCGTGCTGAGGCTCTCCTCGAAGCGGCTTCCGGTGTCGAGCGCCTTCCTGCCCCGCACATACAGCGAACAGGCCAGGTCGGCGCACATGTAGAGCCCCACGGAGTTCCCCTCGCGCCCGGCCGCGCCGGCCTTGCGCGCCGTCATCAGCGAGACACCGCCGCCCCGGTGGGTCGTCAGGCACAGCGAGCACATGCTCCGGTGCAGGAAGCCGCGCCGCTCGGTCGGCAGACGCAGGGTGACACCGGCCGGCCGTCCCGCCCGCTCGGTCACGAGGTAGCTGCGGTCGGGCGCGCCCGGGTCCCGCCAGCCGAGGAAGTCCAGGTCGTCCCACGGCCGTCGCTCCAGATCGCGAGGGAGCGAGATCCGCTTCGCCTCGCCCTTGGAGCAGTTGACGAACGCACCGCGGATGTCCTGCTCGGTGAGGGGCTTCATGGGGGTGTCCTCCGGGGGAGTCGCTTCACGGGAACCTAGGGTCACTAGGTTTTCGCCTAAACTACTCGTACCTCTGGCGGGAGGCCAATGGATTTGGCAGAGTGGGGCCCGCGCCGCCATGCGGCCGGCCGCGACGAGGTGGGGGGACCCGGGTGGACGAGGGAGAGCGGGCGCGGCTGGTCCTGGCGGCGGCGGGACTGGCGCCCGGAAGCCTCGCCGCACGGCTGCCGCTCGGCGGCGGCACGTACAACACGGTGGAGGAGCTGCGCCTGACCGACGGCACCCGGCTGATCCTCAAGATCCCCCCCGCCGTCCACCACGCCCCGCCTGGCCTACGAGAGCGAACTCCTCGGCGCCGAGGCCGAGTTCTGCCGGGCCGCCGCGACCGTCGGCGTCCCCGCCCCCCGGGTGGTCGCCGCGGCCCTCGACGAGACGGCCCCGGCCGGCCGGCATCTCCTGCTCACCCACTGCCCGGGCGGCGACTGGGGCGGTCTGGAGCCCGCCCAGGAGGGCCCGGTGCGGCGGGAACTGGGCGGGCTGGTGGCCCGCCTCCACCGGGTGACCGGCCCCGGCTTCGGCTACCCGTCCGGCGCGTTCGGTCCCCTCGCCGCCGACTGGCGCACCGCCTTCACCGCGCTCTACGACGGCGTGCTCGCCGACGCCCGCCGCTTCCGGGCCTGGCTGCCCCTGCCCGTGGACGAGGTGGCCCGCACGGCGCGGACCGCGTACGACGCCCTCGACGACGTGACCGTGCCACGCCTGGTCCACTTCGACCTGTGGCCGGGCAACATCCTCGTCGAGCACGGGCGGACCCCGCGCGTCGGTGGCCTGATCGACGGTGAGCGCATGTTCTGGGGCGACCCGGTCGCGGATTTCGTCTCGCTCGCGCTGCTCGACGACATCCGGCGGGACGACGACTTCCTGACCGGTTATCAGGAGACCGGCGGCGAGATCGGCTTCACGCCGTCGGTCCGCCGTCGCTACGCCCTCTACCGCAGCTATCTCTACCTGATCATGCTGGTCGAGGCGGTGCCGCGTGCCCTGGACGACGGGGACGTCGCCTGGCGGCGGGAGTCGGTGGCGCCGTGCCTCACGGCGGCCCTGGAGGAGCTGCGCGCCCTCTCCTGACGGTACGGACGGCGACGATGCCGGGGTTTGTGCCGATCACATCGTGGTACCCGCGTGCGGCGCGCCGACGGAAACAGGCAGACGGAAACAGGAACCCGTGCGGCGCACCACCGGAGCGGGAAGGAGCACGCCGTGACCGATCACCGGCTGGAGGGTCCCGGCGAGCACCCGGACCCCGTACCGAGGGACATGCCCGATCAGCAGGCGCACGAGGGCGAGGACCCGTGGGAGGTCGCCCCGGGCCGCGCCGCCGGCGACGGGCGGGACGAGGGCCCGGGAGAGGGCGCCGACGTGCCCGACACGGACGAGGCCGGTACCGGCCGCCGGGGGGAGGCGCGATCGGGCGCCGTCCATCCCGAACAGCCCGTACCCGACGAGCCGTCCGGCTGACGGGCTCCCCTCGCGGGGCCGCGGACCGACGCACCGCCCGCGCCCCCACATCACGCGAGGGGTCCCGTGGAACTCGGCGCCTCCCCGGTGGGACCCGGGGAGGCGCCGTCATGTCGCCGGCCTCCTCCGGCGGGACGGTCGGTGCCGTCAGCCGACCTTCCGCCCTCGCAGCGGTTCGGTGTCCGCCCCGGCGCCCTGCCGCAGCCCCTCCAGGAACTCCTCCAGCACCTCCACCGCGGTGCGCTCCGGGCGCCAGCGCAGTTCGTCACGGGCCTTGGAGCAGTCCATCAGCGGCAGCCGCAGCACCGCGTCGAAGAGGTGCGGGGAGGCGGGCAGCAGCCGCAGGTTCCACGCGGCGGCGACCGCGGAGCGGACCGCGGCCCGGGGCAGCCTGACCGGACGGGAACCCAGCACCTCGCTGAGCAGCGCCGCGTCCACGGGCGACTCCGCCGCGAGGTTGAAGGCGCCGCGGGCCTCGCCGTGCAGCGCCAGCACATAGGCCCGCGCGGCGTCGTCGGTGTGCAGGGTCTGCACCCTCAGCCCTGGGATGTCGGGCAGGAACGGCAGCAGCTCCGGCCGCGCGAGCGGCCCCGGCAGGAACCGCCCGCTGAAGATGCGCCGCTGCTCGCTCGCCGACTCGCGTTTGAAGAGGAACGCGGGCCGCATCCGCACCACCCGCACCCCGGGATGCTCGTGCTCGAAGGAGTCCAGGGCCCGCTCCAGATACGCCTTCTCCCGGCAGTACGCGGCGTCCGGCCAGCCGTGGGTGGGCCACGATTCGTCCACCGCGCGATCCTTCGGCCCCGGTGAGTAGGCGCCGACCGACGAGGCGTGGATCAGCGTCGGCACCTCGGCCGCCGCCACCGCCTCGAACACCCGGATGCCGCCCAGCACATTGGTCCGCCACGTCGAGGCCGGATCGTGCGTGGGCTGGAACGCCCAGGCGAGATGGACGACCGCGGCCGCCCCCTCGAACTCCTTCACCAGATCGGTCTGCTCGGCCCCCAGGTCCACGGCCGACCAGTGCGTCCTCGCCGGTGCCACGTCGGGGACCCGACGGGCCAGCCCCCGCACCTCACCGACCCGCTCGTCCTCCGCGAGCAGCCGCACCAGACTCGTCCCCACATTGCCGGTGGCCCCCGTGACCACGACCCTGCCGCCGGATTCTCCGTTCACCGCTGACTCCCCTCGCGCGTTTCGTCCCTCCAGGGCCGCCCACGAGTACCCGGGCCCCGCGGAAGCACGCGGTCATATCCGGACACACCGCCCGTCCGGCCGGGCGCGTCGGTGCGGCGGGGAGGAATCCGGTGCCCGAACGGCACGGGACGAGCCGGAGCAAGAGGAAAGCCCCGACCGGGACGGGGGAATCGCGGTCGGGGCGGTCTGTGTGTGGGTGCGGACGGCGGTCGCCTCTCGGCGAAAGGCTCCACAGGGCTTCAGCCGAACGATCGTCCCTGTGGGCAAAAGGTGAGGCCCGGGGACACTGTCCCGTCCACACCCACGGTTGGTTCAACGGGAAAGTACCAGGGGGTGTTCCCTGCGTATCCGGACATTGCCGGTGATCTGCGTCACGTGCCACAAGACCGGCCGGAGCACCTGTCACCAGGTCATTCCTCCCGCCCGAGCGGACTCTCCTCCAGCGCGGCCAGCAGATGGGCGGGATTGCGGAACACCGCCTCCGCGCCGGCCGCCTCCAGCTCGATCCTCGGGACGCCGCCGCAGAGCACCGCCACACAGCGCACCCCCGCCCGGACGCCCGCCCGCATGTCCCAGACCGTGTCCCCGACGAACACCGACGACTCCGCCCGCGCACCCGCCAGCTCCAGGGCCTGCTCGACCGGATCCGGCGCGGGCTTGCCCTCGGCCACGTCGTCCGCGCTGGTCGTCGCCGTGATGGCCTCGTCGGCCCCGATCGCCCGCCGCAGCGCGGCCAGCTCCGGTCCGCCCGCCGAGGTCGCCAGCACCACGCCCCAGCCCCGGTCGGCGAGCCGCCGCAGCAGCCGCCCGGCGTCCGGCAGCGCGGGCAGGCGGTCCATGTACGTCCCGTACAACGCCTTGTGCGCCGCGCTCAGCGCGTCCTTCTCCCGCGGATCGCGCTCCTCACCCAGCAGATGCGTGATCAGATCCCCGGACGGCAGTCCCACCGCCCGGTGCACGTCGTGCATGGACACCTGATGGCCGCCCTGCCGGAACGCCTCCCACCAGGAGACGACGTGCAGATGATTGGTGTCGACCAGGGTCCCGTCGACATCGAACACAGCAGCCCTGCTCATCGGCTCACCTTCCTGATTCCATGGACCGTTCCCGGAGAACGCCCGCCTGCCCCGGACGGCCGCGGCCTAGGCATCCACCGCCCCCACCCGACCGGGAACCCGCCGTTCCCGGGCCCACTCCAGAAGCTCCTCCACCGCCCAGGTGGTCACCACCCGTTCCGCCGGCACCCCGCACTCCTCGGCGCGGGCACATCCGTGCACCTGCCAGGTCAGCTGCCCCGGCGCGTGCGCGTCCGTGTCGACGGAGAACAGCGCCCCCGCCTCCACGGCGGCCCGCAGCAGCCGCCGCGGCGGGTCCAGCCGCTCCGGCCGGGAGTTGATCTCCACCGCCGTCCCCGTCTCCGCGCACGCCGCGAACACCGCCTCCGCGTCGAACTCCGACTCGGGCCGCCCCCGCCCGGTGACGAGCCGCCCCGTGCAGTGCCCCAGCACGTCCGAGTGCGGGTCGCGGACGGCGGCGACCATGCGCCGGGTCATCGCCCGCGCGTCCATCCGCAGCTTGGAGTGCACGGACACCACCACCACGTCGAGCCGCTCCAGCAGTTCGGGCTCCTGGTCCAGCGAACCGTCGTCGAGGATGTCGCACTCGATGCCGGTGAGCAGCCGGAACGGCGCCCATGTCTCGTTCAGCGCGGCCACCACGTCGAGCTGCTCCCGCAACCGCTCCGGGGACAGGCCCCGGGCGACGGTCAGCCGGGGCGAGTGGTCCGTGAGCACCGCCCACTCGTGGCCCAGGCGCGCGGCGGTCCGGGCCATCGCCTCGATGGGGCTGCCGCCGTCCGACCAGTCCGAGTGCACATGGCAGTCGCCCCTGATCAGCGCCCTCAGCCCGGTGCCGGCGCCACCCTCCGTGAGCGGGGCCTCGGCCCCCTGCTCCAGCTTGCGCAGATAGCCCGGCACCTCACCGGCCAGCGCCTCGCGCGCCACCTGCGCGGTCCTGGGCCCGACCCCCTTCAACGCCTCCAGCGAGCCCGCCGCCGCCCGCTCGGCCAGCTCCCGCGCGGGAAGCGCCCCGAGCACGGCCGCGGCCGTGCGAAACGCGCGGACCCGGTAGGTGGGGGCCCGGTCCCGCTCCAGCAGGAAAGCGATCCGGTCCAGGGCCTCGACGGGATCCATGGCACCTCCAGCCCTCCGCTTCCAGCGTCGCCCAGTCCCCGGGTACCCGCACGGCGGCCGGAACCGCTCTACGCTGTGGACATGACCGAAAGCGCGAGCCCCTACATTTCCCATCCCCGGGTCATGGTGCTCGGGGTGCAGCCCGGTAGACCGCCGTTCCGGATCGTGGAGATCGACGGCCAGGTGGTCGGCGAGGCGAGGACCTTGACCGACGTCCTCCAGGCCGCGGCGGCCCACGGGGTCGTCGTCCACGACCTGGACGACCCCGATCAGGTCCGCTGGGTCGGCGGCGACAAACTCACTTGGAGGCCGCGCTAGCGCTCCCGCGCCGGCGGCTCACCCGCAGACGCTGTGCCCAGGCGCCGCCGGGCGCGGTCTTCCGCTGTGCGGGCGACTTCTCGCCCTGTGCGGGCGCCCGGCGCGGGGCCGGCGCGGCCTCGGGCTCGCGCGGGGCGCGGGCGTGCACGGCGCGGCCGAGCCGCCGGCCCAGCAGCAGATAGCCGAGCAGCGCGCCCGTCGTGTTGAGGATGACGTCGTCGATGTCGAACGCGCGTCCGGTGACGAGTGCGCCCTGCACCAGCTCGACCAGCAGCATCACCACCGCGGTCAGCGCGGGCACCCGCAGCAGACCGCGCGCCCCGGGCGCCAGCACCGGCAGCAGGAAGCCGAACGGCACCCCCAGCAGGATGTTCCCGCCCACCTGCTTCAGCGCGTCGCGCGGGTCGGGGTGGTGCCAGTAGAGCTCCAGCGAGCTGCCCGGAGTGAGATTGCTGTGGGTGAGCGCCTCCGACGCCGGGGACGGCTGGAGGGTGAGCCCGGCCAGTACCGCGCCGAACGCCACCATGGCCAGGAAGGCCAGCGCCATCGCCAGCAGCCGCAGGGGCAGCGGGAGCGGCCGGCGTTCGCGTGCGGACGCCGGAGCACGGCGCCCGGAGGTGGTGGAACCGGAACGTGCCGTGGTGCCGGCCATGCGACCCTCCCGTGTCAACTGCCCTCTGTCCCCAAGCTGTTACCCCTGAACCGGTCCTCGATTCCCACCCGGACGACGTGTTCGGGAAGCGGTCCCCGCGATCCCGCGGGTTTCCCCTCGCCCGCCCTGGGCACTCCGGGCTGGGAGTGACAGGGGCCCGCTCCCGTTCGAGGGGTGCTGGGGAGGCACCCGGGAGCGGGAGCGTGCGGGAGGGCGCGTACGCGCGTGGGCGGTCGAGCCCGCACGCGGCGCGCCCTCCCCGAACCGGGGGAGGGCGCGGACCCGCGGCGGACGGGGGTCAGGACCCGTAGGTCACCTTCACCTCCTCGAAGCCGAGGGACTTCAGGAGCCCTTCGAGCATGTCGGTGGTGTTGGCCTCGGCGCGGTCCGTGAGCCTGCTGTCCTTCGCGGCGTCGCCGATGTGCTTGACGGCCAGCCTCTGCACGGCCTGTTCGCCGCCCGGGTTGTCGGAGAACATGTCGCCCAGCCGGTCGAGCAGCCCGCGCTGCTTGGAGACGGCGTAGGAGTGCTCGGTGTCGAGGGCGGGCTTGCCCAGCCGCGCGTGCGGCAGGTTGATGGTGGCCGACGTACGGTCCTCGTCGACCTTCACGTCGCCGTCGCCGACCTTGCCGAGGTCCACATAGGCGTCGACGGTGCCCGCGCCGACGTACAGCGTGCGGGTGCCGCGGATCGCGTCGGGCAGGTACTTGGCGTCCTTCTCCAGATCCACGACCACCTGGAAGTTGCCCGAGGCGGCGTCGTACCGGCTCATGTCCTGGATGGACTTCAGGAGTGTGGGTCCCGAGCGGTCGTGCTCCTCGGTGCCGAACACGTCCTTCAGTCCCCCGAAGACCAGCATCCGCAGCGCGGCCAGCAGCACCACGATCAGGACGACCACGGCGGCGAGCAGCTTGGCCCAGCCGGGCAGACGGGTGCGCTTGATGGACGTCGTCATTCGACGGCCCTCCTTCCTCTTTCAACGAATGCCCTCAAAGGCCCCGGGGGAACGCCGAGTTGGTGATTGTCCGCAATCGTCCACGGCCCGTGGGGTGCGGCCGGCCGGGCGGCCGTATCGCATCGGCGTCCGCGGGCCGGCCAGTACCATGAGCCGCGCAACCCGTAATGATCATGTTCATACGAGGAGCCGACCGTGCGTGACATCGCCGTCTTCACCGGCAGCGCCCATCCCGAGCTCGCGGACGAGGTGTGCGCGCACCTGGGGGTGCCGCTGAGCCCGTCCCGGGTCAGCCGCTTCGCCAACGACTGTCTTGAGGTGCAGCTCCAGGCCAACTGCCGGGAGAAGGACGTGTTCCTGGTGCAGCCGCTGGTCGCGCCCGTCCAGGAGCATCTCGTCGAGCTGCTGCTGATGTGCGACGCGGCGCGCGGTGCCTCGGCCGGCCGCATCACCGTGGTCATGCCGCACTACTCCTACGCCCGCTCCGACAAGAAGGACGCGCCGCGGATCTCCCTCGGCGGCCGGCTGGTCGCCGATCTGATGGTGTCCGCGGGGGCCGGCCGCGTCCTCGCCATGACCCTGCACTCACCGCAGGTGCACGGGTTCTTCTCGGTGCCGGTCGATCATCTGCACGCACTGCGCGAGCTGGCGGCCCACTTCCGGCGGTACGACCTGTCGCGTACGACCGTCGTCTCGCCGGACCTGGGCAACGCCAAGGAGGCGGCGGCGTTCGCGCGGATGATCGGGGCGCAGGTGGCGGCCGGTGCCAAGCAGCGGTTCGCGGACGACCGGGTGAGCATCAACTCGGTGATCGGAGAGGTCGCCGGGCGGGATGTGATCGTCCTCGACGACGAGATCGCCAAGGGCAGCACCGTCATGGAACTGCTGGAGCGGCTGCGCGAGCTGGGGCCGCGTTCGATCCGGGTGGCGTGCACGCACGGGCTGTTCGCGGCGGGTGCCCTCAAGCGGCTGAGCGCACAGCCCGACATCCTGGAGATCGTCTGCACCAACACCGTGCCGGTGCCCGTGGAGGAGCGCACCGAAAAGCTCCGGATCCTGTCCATCGCCCCCGCGCTCGCGGAGGCCGTGCGCCGCATCCACAACGGCGAGTCCGTCAGCGCCCTGTTCGACGCGCCGGGGGAGTGAGCGGGAGGGTCACCCTGGGGAGAGGGTGGGCGGCGGCAAGGTCATAACGTGCCGGTCGTGGCCTCGGGCTGTGCCAGGGCCGCCTCCAGGGTGGGGGCGGGCGGCAGCAGCCGGGCCAGGCCGGTGACCTTGAGGACGCGCAGGGTGAGCGGGTGGGTGCAGACCAGCCGCAGTTCGCCGTCGCGGTCGAGCACCCGCTGCCGGGCCCGGTAGAGCAGCCGCAGGCCCGAGCAGTCGAAGAACTCGACGTGCCGCAGGTCGATCACGATCCGGGCGCCGGGGCCGCTCGTCGCCGCGTCGAGGTGCGGGATGATCTCCACGGCCGCCGCGATGTCGATCTCGCCGTGGAGTTCGAGCACGGTACGGCCGCGGTCCGTGCGGACGCGCAGGTGCCCGGTCGCGGGCGGTGTGGGGTCGCTCGACACGACGGCATCGCCTCCAACCGGACTGAATGAGGACGGACATGAGGGCAGGGCGGGAGCAACACCCGTCCCTGCTCTGCAAGTTACCCCCGTCAGGGTGAATTTCAGCATGTTCGATTGACATATGTCTTTGATTTCTCAGGCATTCTGTCCCGAGATTCGGGCGGAGCGCGCGCGAGGTGCGCGCGGCGTGCGCCCGGAGTGCGCTACGACAGGGCGTGCCAGGCCCGGGAGAGCGCCTGTCTGAACTGGTCGGCCTGGTGGGGGGTGAGGCCGCTGAGCATGCGTTCCTCCAGCTCGCGCACGGGCTCGGCGTAGCGGGCGAGCAGCTCGCGCGCCTCGTCGGTCAGCAGGATCAGCAGCTCGCGCCGGTTGCGCGGATTGCGTTCCCGGCGCACGAGGCCCCTGTTCTCCAGGCTGCGCACGAGATCCGCGGTGGACTGGGCCGTCACGAACGAGTCGCGGGCGAGCTGGGCGGCCGACAGTCCGTCGTGCCGCTCCAGCACGGTCAGGGACGTGTACTGCAGCGCCGTGATGCCGGCCGGCCGCACCAGCTCGTCCAGGTGCGAGCGGACAATCAGCTCCACCTGCTTGACCATGTAGAGGAGGGAGGGGGGTGCCTTGGTGCCGACCATGGGATCAGCGTAAGGCATTGACAGGAAACTTGTGTGTAATGAAACTGCGAACCAACAGGATTCCTGTTGGTTGAAAACTTGGTGATCAGCGCTGGGCAGGCGCTGACCCAGGGCTGGATCAAGCTGGATCAAGGCTGAGGAGTGGGCAATGACGACCACCTTCGAGAGCGGGCCGGGACGGCTGTTCATCGGTGGACAGTGGCTCGATGCGACCGACGGGGCACGTACCGACGTGATCGACCCGTCCACGGGCCAGGTGGTCACGACGGTCGCGGAGGCGGGCGCCGCCGACGTCGAAGCCGCCGTGCGCGCCGCGCGCAAGGCGTTCGACAGCGGCGCGTGGTCCGGTCTGAGCGGCCGTGAGCGCGGCCGGATCCTGCACCGCGTGGCCGAGCTGATCCGGGAGAACGCCGACGACATCGCCGCCCTGGAGAGCCGGGACGTCGGCAAGCCCATCACCCTGGCGCACGCCGTCGACGTGACGAACGCGGCCAACGACTACGAGTACTACGCCTCGCTCGCCTGGTCCCTGGACGGCTCCGCCCGCGACGTCCCCAACAACCGCCTCGCCTACACCCGGCGCGGGCCGATCGGTGTGGTCGGCGCGATCACCCCGTTCAACTTCCCGCTGATTCTGGCCGGGTCCAAGATCGCCCCCGCGCTGGCGGCCGGCAACACGGTCGTGCACAAGCCCGCCGAGGAGACCCCGCTCAGCGCCCTCTACATGGCGGACCTGCTGCAGCGGGCCGGCGTCCCGGACGGCGTCTTCAACGTCGTCACCGGCACCGGTCCGGTCGCCGGCGAGGCGCTGCTGCGCAACCCCGGCGTCGACAAGATCGCCTTCACCGGTTCCACCGCGACCGGCCGGCACGCGGCGAGCGTCGCCGGCGAGGGCCTGAAGCAGGTCACCATGGAGCTGGGCGGCAACGCGGCCCACCTCGTCTTCGAGGACGCCGACATCGAGAAGGCCATCGGCGCCGTCATCAAGGGCTTCGTCTTCAACACCGGCCAGTTCTGCATGGGCGGCCCCCGTCTGCTGGTCGCCCGGTCGGTCCACGACACCGTGCTCGGCATCCTCGCCGAGGCGGTGCCCGGCGTGCCGATCGGCGACCCCCGGCGGCCCGAGACGGTCATCGGCCCGATGGCGGGCGAGCGGCACCTGAAGAAGGTCGAGGAGTACGTCGAGCTGGCCCGCAAGGAGGGCGGCCGGATCGTCTGCGGCGGCGAGCGCCTGGACCTGGACGGCGGCTACTACTACAAGCCCACCGTCATCGCCGACCTCGGCAACGACTCCCGGGTCGTCCAGGAGGAGGTCTTCGGGCCGGTCCTCACCGTGCAGCCCTTCGACTCCGAGGACGAGGCCGTCGAGCTGGCCAACTCCACGCCGTACGGCCTGGCCTCCGGCATCCAGACCAGTGACCTCACCCGCGCCCACCGCGTCGCCGACCGTCTCCAGGCCGGCATCGTCTGGGTCAACGACTGGCCGATGCTCGACCCCGCCGTGCCCTTCGGCGGCGTGAAGGCCTCCGGCTTCGGCCGCGAGTACGGGCCCGAGGCCCTGGAGTCCTACACCAAGGTCAAGTCCGTCGTCGTCTCGCTCGACTGAGCCGCATCCTGCGGAAGCGAAGGAGCACATCAGCATGTCCATCACCACACGCGCCGCCGTGGTCGAGTCCGGGGGCGCGCCCTTCACCCTCTCCGAGGTCGTCCTCGACGAGCCGGCCCGCGGCGAGGTCCTGGTCCGGATGGCCGCCGCCGGGCTGTGCCACACCGACCTGGGGGTCGCGAGCGGCGGCCTGCCCTTCCCGCTGCCCGGCGTCCTCGGCCACGAGGGTGCCGGTGTCGTCGAGGCCGTCGGTCCGGACGTCACCTCGGTCGTGCCCGGCGACCACGTCGTCCTGTCCTTCACCTCGTGCGGCACCTGCGGGAACTGCCGGGACGGGCACCCGGCGTACTGCGCCACCTGGCTCCCGCTGAACCTGATCGGCGGCCGCCGCGCCGACGGCAGCGGCACCATCAGCCGCGACGGGCAGGAGCTGGGCGGCCACTTCTTCGGCCAGTCCTCCTTCGCCGAGCGTGCCCTGGTCGACGAGCGCGGTCTCGTCAAGGTCGACCCGGACGTACCGCTGGACTCCATCGCCCCGCTCGGCTGCGGTGTCCAGACCGGTGTCGGCGCCGTCTGGAACGTGCTGGAGCCCCGCGCGGGCAGCACGCTCGTGGTCCTGGGCGCCGGGGCCGTCGGCCTCTCCGCCGTGATGGCGGCGGCCCTCACCCCCGCGACCACCGTCATCGCCGTCGACAAGGTCGGTGAACGGCTGGACCTGGCCAAGGAGCTGGGCGCCACCCACACGGTGAACGCGGCCGAGGCCGCCGACATCACCGAGGCGGTCATGGAGATCACCGGCGGCCGGGGCGCCGACGGCGTCGTCGAGACCACCGGCAGCGTCTTCGTGCTCCGCAAGGGCGTCGACGCCCTCGCCGCGCGCGGCACCCTCGTCATCGTGGGCGCCCCGCCGTTCGGCACCGAGGTCTCCCTCGACGTCAACGGCATGCTGGGCGGCAAGCGGGTCGTCGGACTCACCCTCGGCGACAACGAGATCCAGACCGCCATCCCGGTCCTCGTCCAGCTGGTGAAGGAGGGCAAGCTCCCGCTCGACCGGCTGATCAGCCGCTACAGGTTCGAGGACATCGGGCAGGCCGTCACCGACATGGGAAGCGGCCGCAGCATCAAGCCCGTGCTGACGTTCTGACCGCTTCCGGCGCCCCGAGGAGCCCTCTCCCGCCGGGGCACGTCCTCCCCGCGTGACCCCGGCCCTGGGGGTGACCCGCACACCGGGTCACCCCACAGGGCCGTCGCACGCCCGTGCCCTCAGCGGCTGCGGTGCAGGGCGACCAGCAGCTGCCACGCCTGGTCGGCGATCTCCCGGGGGGTGCCGTCGAGGAGGCCGTGCAGCCAGTCCGCGAGCACCCCGGCGAAGGTGGCCGCCACGGCGGAGGCCACCAGCGGGGCGTCCGCGGCCCCCGCCAGTTCGCGTTCACGGAGGCTGTAGGCACGCAGGTCCCGGTGCAGGACCAGGCCGAGCGGCCCGCCGCCGCCCGGCGCCAGCAGGGCGCGGTACAGGGCCGCGTGCGGGGCGAGTCCGGCGAAGAACTCCGGCAGCGCCGCCGGCGCCCGCACCGGGTCGGGGCGGCCCCGCCAGGCGTGCAGCGCCTCCACCGCCTCCCGTACGACGTCGGCGCAGGCGTCGACCGCCAGCGCCTCCAGGTCCGGGTAGTGCACGTAGAACGTGGCCCGGCCCACCCCCGCCCGGCGGACCAGCGCGGCCACGCTGACCTCGTGCAGGGGGTGCGTGGCGCACTCGTCGAGCAGGGCCCCGCGCAGCCGGGCCCGGGTGCGGGCGGCGCGGGGGTCCTCGGTGGTCCGGGGTTCCTCCGGGGTCATCCCGCGACGAGGACGGCGGCCAGGGCGAGTGCGCCGGGGAGCGCCTGGGCGACGAGGATGCGGCGGTTGGCGGTGGCGGCGCCGTACACGCCGGCGACGATCACGCAGGCCAGGAAGAAGATCTGGACCCGGTACCCGGTCGGGTCACCGGCGATCAGGCCCCACACCAGACCGGCGGCGAGGAAGCCGTTGTAGAGCCCCTGGTTGGCGGCCATCGCGGCGGTGCGCTTGGCCATCTCGGCGTCCATGCCGTGGAAGGACATCCCCTGCTTCTTCTGCCACAGGAACATCTCCATCACCAGGATGTACGCGTGCAGCAGGGCCACCAGCGCGACCAGCACGTTCGCCAGGATCTCCATGGTCAACCGTCTCCGTAGCTCACTTGAACTTCGAACCTCTTGGACAGGTGTCCACTATAGCTGGACGCCTGTCCAGGAAGTCCACCGAGGGGGCCTGTGATCGCCGCCACGATGCCCGACCCTCCCTGCGGCGGGCTTGCGTGCGGGAGCGGCGCTGCGCCGAGCATCCGGTGAGCCGCACCGAGGGCCCGTCGTGTCGGCCACCCTCATGGCGCTGTACGTCCGGCCCCAGGCGCTCACGCTGCGGCTGAATCCGTAGCCGGCGGGTACCCGGGGAGCGTATGGGCGGCGGTGGACCCTCCGCCGCGCCCGGGATCCCGTACGGAGGAGACATGGCACTGGTACAGGCGGGCCTCGTGGTGCTGGACTGCGCCGAGCCGGAGAAGCTCGCGGTGTTCTACAAGGAGCTGCTCGACGCCGAGGAGACGGACGCCACCGCCAACCGCGTGGAGATCGAGGCGGCCTGCGGCGCCCGCCTGGCGTTCCGCCGGGACGTCAACGCCACCCCGCCCAGCTGGCCCCGCCCCGAGAACTCCCTCCAGGCCCACCTGGACTTCTACGTCGACGACCTCGACGAGGCCGAGCGACGGATCGTCTCGCTCGGCGGGCGTCCGGTGGACACCAAGGAGCCGGCCGGGCCGTTCGAGGAGCGCGGTTACTCCGACCCGGCCGGTCACTCCTTCACCCTGCGCCGCGAACCCTCCACGGCCCCGAAACAGGGCTGACGCCACCGGCCCCCTGACTCAGTCCCGGCCGCCCTTGTCGGTCGTCGGCCACACCCCGGTGGACCGCTCGATGGCCTTCGCGCCCGTGCGGTCCACCGCGCTGCGCACGACCGCGAAGATCGCGCCCTGCACCGCCGCCGCGAGCAGCACCTCGCCCCAGCCGCGGTCCCGGTCCAGCGCGTCGGGCGCGTCGTCCTCGTGCCGGATCAGCTTCCAGGTCTTGCGGAACGCCAGCGAGGCCAGCGCACCGCCCGCCCAGCCGAGGGCGAAGCCGAGCGGCTGGTAGGCCAGCGGGAGCTTCTTCTTCTTGGACATCTGGTCCTCCTTCGTGCGTACGGTGAGGCCGCCGGTCAGGGACGGCCCTGCGGGGCCACGGCCTCGGCGGCGGGCACCGGTCCCGGGGCCGTCCCGTCGCCGAACGGGTTGCCCCCGAGGTCCTCGCGGCCGTGCGGCGTGAGCCAGCCCGCCAGGTCGGGGCCGAGCGGCACCACGGCGGTCGGGTTGATGCCCGTGTGCACCTGGTAGTAGTGCCGCTTGATGTGGTCGAAGTCGACGGTGTCGCCGAACCCCGGGGTCTGGAAGAGATCACGGGCGTACGCCCACAGCACCCGGTCCTCGGTCAGCTTCCGGCGGTTGCACTTGAAGTGACCGTGGTAGACGGGGTCGAAACGCACCAGCGTGGTGAAGAGCCGGATGTCCGCCTCCGTGATCGTCCCCCCGACGAGGTAGCGCTGCCGGGACAGCCGGTCGGACAGCGCCTCCAGCCGCCGGAACACCCCGGCACACGCCTCCTCGTACTCCTTCTGCCCGGTGGCGAAGCCCGCCCGGTACACCCCGTTGTTGACGTCCTCGTACACCTCGGCCATGACGGTGTCGATCTCGTCGCGCAGCGCCCGCGGGTACAGGTCGGGCGCGCCCTCGCGGTGCAGGGCCGTCCACTCGGTGGCGAGGTCGAGGGTGAGCTGCTGGTAGTCGTTGGTGACCAGCTCCCCGCTCTCCACGTCCACGAGCGCGGGGACGCTGACCCCGCCCGGGTAGCCGCTCTCCCGCGCGTCGTACGCCTCCTTCAGGAACCGGATGCCGAGGACCGGGTCGCGGCCGTCCGGGTCCAGCGTGAACCGCCAGCTGCGGTCGTCCTGGATCGGGTCGGCCACGGCCATCGACAGCGCGTCCTCCAGGCCCAGCAGCCGCCGGGAGATCACCGCCCGGCTCGCCCAGGGGCAGGCCCGGCTGACCACCAGCCGGTAGCGGCCCGCCTCCACGGGCCGGCCGTCCCGGCCGTCGGCGGTGACACGGTCCGTGAAGTGGCTCTTGGACCGCTTGAACGGTTCCCTCCCGTACGCCTCGTTCCCCTCGCCGACACTCATGCCGTCCGACCTCCCGGTCCGTGGCGGATACGTCTGCCCTGAGGAGAGTTCCCCGAATTCCGCGACACCCACGGTGTGAGTGCCACGGGCCGGGGCAAGCGGCGGACGTGACACGGACAGCAGCGGACACGGAGACGACGGACGACCGGGACGGGGCGGCCCTCCGGGGGCCGGGGAGCCACGGCGAGAGCAAGGTGCGCGAGGACCGCAGGACGCGGATCACCGTCCTCGTCGCCCTCGGGGCCAACCTGGTGATCGCGGCGGCCAAGACCGCCGGCGGGCTGCTCGCCGGATCACCGGCGCTGCTGTCGGAGGCCGCCCACTCGGTCGCCGACAGCCTGAACGAGGTCTTCCTCCTCGCCGCCCTGCGCCGCAGCCGCCGCCCCGCCGACAGCCGGCACCCCTTCGGCTACGGCAAGGAGCGCTTCTTCTGGTCGCTGCTGGCCGCCGTCGGCATCTTCGTGATGGGCGGCTGCTTCTCCTTCTACCAGGCGTTCCACGCCCTGACGTCCGAGAGCGCGGAGTCCTACGACGGCTATGTGGCCGGCATCGCCGTCCTCGGTGTGGCCCTGCTCGCCGAGGGCGCCTCGCTGCTGCGCGCCCTGCACCAGGTGCGCGGGCAGGGCGGTGTGGGCGGGCTCCGGGACCCGGCGCTGCGCACGGTGGTCGCCGAGGACGGCACGGCGGTGCTCGGCGTGACCCTCGCGATCGCCGGGATGATCCTGCACATGGTGACCGGCGAGGTCGTCTGGGAGGCCGCCGCCTCGTTCGCGATCGGGGCGCTGCTGGTGTACGTCGCCTACTGGCTGGGCCGGGACGCCCGCGAACAGCTCATCGGGGTCGCCGCCGACGACGAGGCCGGCCGGAGGATCCGCGCCCTGCTGGCGGCGCAGCCCGAGATCGACAGCGTCGTGGCCCTGCTCACCATGCAACTCGGCCTGGACTCCACGCTGGTGGCCGCCCGCGTCGACCTGGTCCCGGGCCTGGACAGCGAGGAGGTCGAACTGGTCGCCGTCCGTATCAAGGGCTCCATCGCGCGCCTCGTCCCCGAGGCCGACCAGATCTTCCTCGACGTGACGGAGAAGACGGGCCCGGGGGAGCGGGCGGGAGAGAGCCCCGCCGCGACGGGGGAACGCGGCGGGGCCCGAGACCCGGGTGCCCGGTGACCGAGCGGTCATGCGGAGGGCTCGACAGTATTTTCGTCGCCCGGCGGCCCGTCACCCCGCCGCCGGCTCCAGCACGAAGACGGGGATCTCCCGGTCGGTCTTCTCCTGGTACTCCGCGTACGGCGGATACGCGGCGACCGCGCGCTCCCACCACTCGGCCTTCTCGTCCCCGGTGACCTCCCGTGCGGTCAGCTCCTGACGTGCGGGCCCGTCCTGCAGTTCCACCAGCGGGTCGGACTTGAGGTTGTGGTACCAGACCGGGTGCTTGGGCGCGCCGCCCTGCGAGGCCACGACCGCGTACCGTCCCTCGTGCTCCACCCGCATCAGCGGCGTCTTGCGGAGCTTGCCGCTCCGCGCGCCGCGCGTGGTGAGCACGATGACCGGCAGGCCCGTGTCCCGCAGGGTCGTCCCCCGGGTCCCGCCCGAGCTCTCGTACAGCTCGACCTGCTCACGCACCCACTGCGCCGGGCTGGGCTCGTACTCGCCCTCAAGTGGCATGGCATCCGTCCCTTGTCGTCGTGATCGGGGTCGTTCCCCGTGTGCAACACGGGCCCCCGCCGGTTTCATCCTCGGCCCGCCGCGGGGGCCCGGGACCCGCCGTCCTCCGGATCGTTCAGCCACCGGAGGACGGCACCAGCATGAGCACGGCCAGCACCGCGATCACCGCACTCGACAGCAGGCCCGTCACCAGACGCCCCCGGCGTCCGGTCAGGGCCCGGCCGAGCAGCGCTCCGCCGCCCGCGAGCAGCAGTTGCCAGCTCGCGGAGGCGAGGAACGCGGCCAGGACGAACACCCCCTGCTCCAGGGGGCTGACGGCGTCGGTGGCGCGGCTGCCGAGGACGAGCGCGGCGAAGTAGACGACCGTGGTGGGGTTGAGGAGGGTGATGCCCAGCAGGGCGGCGTAGGCGCGGGCCGGGCTCACCGGGTCCCGCTGGGTGCGGGTGGCGAGCAGTCCGGCGCGGTACTGACGCAGCGCCGTGACCGCGCCGCGCACCGCCAGTGCCAGGAGCACCAGGGCGGAGACCCAGCGCAGGGGTGCCAGCACCGGCTGCAGGGCGGCCGCGAGGGCCGTACCGCCGAGGGCGGCGAGCAATGCGTACAGTCCGTCGGCCGTCGCCACGCCGAGCGCGGCGCAGGCTCCGGTCCGCAGGGACGTACGGGCGGTGAGGGAGACGAGATAGGTCGCGACCGCTCCGACCGGGATGGCGATGCCATAGCCGGCGAGGAGCCCCGCGACGAGCGCGGCCGTCATGACCGGGGCGGTGTCGGTCCCCACGGTCGGCCGGACTGCTGCTGGCCCCGCACCGGCGAGGCGGTGGTCGGGGTCAGGGGCAGGGAGGCATCGGTGATGAACATGCGCAGATCGTGGGGGAGCGGGCGGTCTGCCCGCAATCGAATTACCGGCGGCCCTTGACCGGGGTTCCGCGCCTGCCTACTTTGTTTGTATCCAAACGATATGGGAGGGCGGACGCGTGGACACACCGGCGCGCCCTCCGCGCGGGCCTCACGCCTTCGGACGCCGGCCGCTGCGCCGGGGCGCGGGCTCCGCGCCGTTCAGCAGCGTGCGGCGGCGCTCCTCACCGTGCTCCTCGACCTGCAGCACCACACTGCGCAGCCCCTCCGCGAGGCTCCTGCACTCGGTGTCGCTGAGCTGCCCGGTGACGAAGGCCTCCTCCTCGTTGAAGGCCGGGAACACCCGGCGCATCAGCTCCTCGCCCTGGTCGGTGAGGGCGAGCAGCACGAGCCGCCCGTCCGTCGGATGCGCCGCCCGCCGCACCAGCCCACGAGACTCCAGCGTGCGGGCGACCCCCGTCAGCGTGCCCTTGGAGATACCCGCCTCCTCGGCCACGTGCCGGGTCTCGGACTCGCCCCACACCCACACCACCCACAGCACCACGAACGCCGTCCACGTCAGGTCGGAGCCGCGCAGCACCGAGTTCTCCAGGTGCTGCCGCACCGCCGACGCGGCCCGGTAGATGTTCGCCACCGCCGCCATCTGGTCGCGGCGGATGGGGAAGTCCCCCAGTTTCGCCGCGGCGAGTTTCTCGGCTTCGGTGATGGATCGCTGGCCGGGCACGGGGGGCTCCTCGAATCGTCGGTGCGGACAGGTCGATGGTCCGGTCATTCGGCATCAAATTGTACGGAGGAGAGGGAAACCGCCATGAGCACCACCCCCCGCATGCTGCTGGTCCTCAGCGAGAACTGGACCCTGACCGGCGGCCGGGCCGACCTGCCCGCCGCCGTACGGTGGGCCCGTGAGGCCGAGGACGCCGGGTTCGACTCCGTCATGGTCAGCGAACACATCGTGCTCGGCCCCGACGCCGCCGCCGACGGCATCATGGGCAACCCCCGCGACTACGCCCTCCCCGGCAACCAGGACCCCTACACCCCCTGGCCCAACTCCCTGCTGCTGCTCGCCTCCATCGCCTCCGTCACCGAGCGCCTGCGCCTGGCCGCCGCGGCCGTCCTCGCCCCGCTGCGCCACCCCCTGCTGATGGCCCGCGAGCTGGGCACCCTCGACCTGCTCAGCGAGGGACGGCTGCTGGTGCAGCCCACGGTCAGCTGGAGCAAGGACGAGTACGACGCGCTGGGCGTGCCCTTCGGCAGGCGCGGCCGGCTGCTCGACGAACACCTGGAGGTCTGGGCGAAGGCATGGGGACCTTCCCCGATCTCCCACGACAGCGAGCACTACCCCTTCCGGGACGTCTACTTCGAGCCCAAGGCGTACCGCCCCGAGGGCCCGCGGCTGTGGTTCGGCGGGCAGCGTCTGCACGGCCCCGTACTGCGCCGGCTCGTCCGGTACGGCCACGGCTTCCACCCCCTCGGACGGCCCACCCCCGACGACCTGAAGGCGCTCGACGAGGCGATGTCCGCCGCCGGACGGAACGCCGCCGACCTGGAGATGATCGGCGGCACCCAGGCCGTCTTCCCCGACGACCACGCCCCGGCGGACCTCGGCGCGGCCCTCGCCTCGATACCGGAGCAGCTGGAGCAGGGCTTCACGACCTTCTGCGTCAAGCCGAACCAGTTCATCGACGACCCCGACGGCGTGGGCGCCTTCTGCAAGGAGGTCATGCGCCGGGTGGAGGCCCTGACGGGCTGAGGGCACGGCGTGGGGCCGGTGCCGCGACACGCGGCACCGGCCCCAGGGCCGTGCTCAGCGCTCGAAGACGACCCCGCCGTCGAACACCGTCATGTCCACCCGCACCTGAGTGATCTCGTGCGGATCGAGGTCCAGCAGCGGCCGGTCCAGGACGCACAGGTCGGCCACCTTGCCCACCTCCACGGACCCCTTCCACGCCTCGGCGAAGTCCTGCCGCGCCGGGTTGATCGTGTACGCCCGCAGCGCCTCGGCGAGTTCCACGCACTGCTCGGGCCCGCTGACCCGGCCGCTGGCCTTGGACTCGCGCAGCAGCATCGCGGCGACGCCCTGCCGCCAGTCGGGCTCGGTGATCGGCGCGTCCGAACTGGCGCACACCGCGAGCCCCGCGTCGAAGGCCGAGCGCGAGGGCCACTGGTACGCCGACCGCTCCGGACCCACGACCTCGGCCATCAGGTCGGAGATCGTCCACTTGATGGCCGGGTTCATGTTGACGCCGTAACCGTGCGCGGCCAGCCGGGCCAGGCTGTCGGCGCCGATGAAGTCGCCGTGGATGACGTAGTGCCGGGCGTCCTCGCGCGGCACGGCCTCCTGCGCCGCCACGAACGCGTCCACCACCAGATCGATGGCCCGGTCGCCGGTGACGTGGACGCCCAGCTGGTAGCCGGCCTCGTGGGCGACCCGGACCATGTCGAACAGCTCGTCGACCTGCACATCGGGCGTGCGCCCGTGCACGCACAGGGAGCCGTGGCCGCCGTCGAGGTAGGGCTCGTTCATCCAGGCCGTACGGTTCGGAGGCACCCCGTCGGCGAAGATCTTCACGCCGATGGCGTTCAGCAGCCGGGGGTCCGCGGACTCCGGGCGGTGGAGCTCGGCGAGGCCCTTACGGACGTCGTCGGCGGAGCCGCCGATCGGCGCGGGCAGCAGCAGGACGCTGACCCGGGCGTGCAGCGCGCCGGCCGCGGCCAGTTCGGCGTACGCGGTCCAGTTGTCGGTGCTCAGCCCACCGAACAGGGTCTCGGAGCCGCCGGGGCCGAGGCCCGGCTCGGTGTAGCTGGTGATGCCGCGCGCGTGGAGTTCGGCGACGAGACCCTGGACGGCCCGGCGGCGCCGGGCGACGGTGGGGGAGGACAGGGCGGCCTGCAGCAGGACCCCGGCGGCCTCGCGCAGGATGCCGGTCGGCGAGCCGTCGGCGTCACGGTCGACGACCCCGCCGTCGGGTGCCTCGGTGCCGGCGTCGATCCCGCAGCGGCGCAGGGCCTCGCTGTTGGCCCACACCATGTGCTGCGAGAAGTCGGTCAGACAGACGGGGTGGCCGGGTGCCACCGCGTCCAGGTCGGCGCGGTGCGGGAGGCGGCCCGGCTCGGCGAGGCACTCGGCGAGATAGCCGGGGTCCCAGCCCAGGCCGACGATCCACTCACCGGGTGCGGCGCCCTGCGCCGCCGCGCCCACCACCGCCGCGATGTCGGCGATCGAGCCGACCGCCGGATGCCCGACGTCGAGGGCGAACGGCGGCTTGGACAGGGCGTACGCGGCGCCGTGCAGATGCGAGTCGTTGATGCCCGGCAGCACGGTCCGCCCGGCCAGCTCGACGATCCTCGTCGCCGGTCCGGCCAGCGCGCGCATCTCGGCGTCCGTGCCGACCGCGACGATCTCCCGGCCGCGCACGGCCACACCCTCGGCGACCGTGAAACCGGCGTCGACGGTGATGACCTGACCGCCGGTCAGGACGAGAGTGGGGGAAGTGTCGCTCACGAGGACCTCTCCGAGGTGTCTGGATACGGATACGAGGAGGGGGAGGGGGAGTGCGGGCCGGGAGGGCGGGGGAGGACGGTCACCGGGTTGCCCGTGGGCCGAAGTAGGCGAGCGCCGCGCCCGCCACCAGGGCCACGCCCTGGGCCATCTGCTGCCAGAAGGTCGGCACGCTCAGCAGTGTCAGCCCGTTCTGCAGGCATCCCAGGAACAGCACGCCGAGCAGTACCCCGAGAACCGAACCGGAGCCCCCGCTCAGCGCCACCCCGCCCAGCAGCACCGCCGTGAGCACGGTCAGTTCGAAGCCCGTGCCCGAGGTGCCCGCGACCACGCTGTCCAGCACGGACGCCTTGATCGCCCCGGCCAGCGCGGCGGCCGTCCCCGTGACGACGAACAGAGCGAACGGCGTACGGCGGACGTCGATGCCGGAGAGGTAGGCGGCCTCCCGGTTGACCCCGATGGCGAACACGTGGCGTCCGGTCGGCGTGTACGCGAGGAACAGCGCCCCGGCGACCAGGACGGCGGCGGCGACGACCACGGGCGCCGCGATCCCGGCGATCCGCGCCCCGCCCAGCCACGCGAACCCGTCGCCGAAGCCGCTCAGCGGCAGCGGGAAGAGCTGCTGGGCCAGGCCCCGCACGGCCGCCAGCATGCCCAGCGTCACGATGAACGGCGACAGCCCCAGGTAGCAGCAGAGCACCCCGTTCACCGCGCCGACCGCGGCGCCGACGGCCAGCGCCCCGAGGACGGCGACCACGGGCGACTGGGCCCGCTCGCCCGCGAGCCAGCCCGCCGTGAGGGCGCCGAGCGCCAGCGTCGAGCCGACGGACAGGTCCAGATAACCGCTGATGACCAGCAGGGCGAGGGGGACGGCGACGATCGCGAGGGCGGCCGCGTCGGTGGCGATCCCGCGCAGGTTGCCGGGGTCGAGGAAGCTGCCGGTGGACAGCTGGAACACGAGCACCAGCAGGGCGAGGACGACGATCAGGGGATGGCGCCGCAGGGTCGCGAGGCCGTGCGCGGCCAGCGCGCGCGGGCCGGGGACGACGCGCTCGGCGGCGGTCACGGTGGTCATGCTGCTCCTTCGTGGGAGGGGGCGGTGGACGCGGTGGGATCGCCGTCCGGACCGCGGTCCGGACCCTGGGCCGCCGGTCCCGCGTCGTGGACGGCGGCCAGCAGGGACTCCTCGGTGAGGCCGGCGCCGGAGAGTTCGGCGACGATCCGGCCCCGGTCGACCACCAGACAGCGGTGGGCGAGCACGGCCGCCTCCTCCGGGTCGCTGGAGGCGAACAGCACGGCCGTGCCGCGCTCGGCGGCGAGCGAGGACACGACGTCGTAGATCTCCTGTCGGGCGCCGACGTCGACGCCCTGGGTGGGCTCGTCGAGGAGCAGGACGTCGACGGCCCGCGCCTCGTTGATCCAGCGGCCGAGCAGCAGCTTCTGCTGGTTGCCGCCGGAGAACGCCGAGGCCGGGAGCCCCGGCCGCGCGGGCCGCAGCCCGACCGACTCGGCGAGCGAGCCGAACACCCGCCGCTCGGCCCCGAGCGCCCGCACCCCGCGCCGGGCGAGCGTCCGCACGCTCGGCAGCAGCACGTTGTCCTGGGCGCTCAGTCCCGCGAACAGCCCCTGCGCCCGCCGGTCGGCCGGCACGAGCGCGACGCCGGCGGCCAGCGCGTCGGCGGGACGGGACGCCGAGACGGCCCGCTCACCGACCCGGACCGACCCGCCGGAGGCCCGGCGCCTGCCGAACAGGGTCTCCAGGACCCGCGTACGGCCCGACCCGATGAGCCCGTACAGCCCCACGATCTCGCCCTCGGCGACGGTCAGGTCGACGGGTCCGAAGCCGGGGCCGCGCAGAGCGCGGACGGTGAGGCGGGCGGGCCGGGCAGGGTCCCGCCGCCCCGGAACCACGGCGGCGGCATCCCCGCCCGCGGCCGTGGCCGCGCCGGCCGCGGGACCGGCCGCCCGCCCTCCCGTGATCGCCCTCACCAGGTCGCGGCGGCGCTGATTCCCCGTCGCCGTGTGGTGGGCGACCCGGCCGTCGCGGAGCACGGTCACCGCGTCCGCCAGCCGTTCGACCTCCGCCAGGAGGTGGGTGACGTAGACGATGGCGAGGCCCTGGGTGCGCAGGTCCTCCACCCGGGTGGCGAGGGCGTCGCTCTCGGTGCCGGAGAGGGCGGCCGTCGGCTCGTCCAGGACCAGCACCGAGGCGCTGCGGCTGAGGGCCTTGGCGATCTCGACCAACTGCTTCTGCCCCATGGGCAGTTCCCCCACCCGGTCGCGCGGCGAGCAGCTCGCGGCGACCCGGTCGAGGAGTTCGGCGGCCACCTTCTCCTGGGCCCGGCGGTCGATCCGGCCGTACCGGGTCCACTCCTGGCCGAGGAAGATGTTCTCGGCGACCGTGAGCGAGTCCACGACGCTCAGCGTCTGGAAGATGATCGCCACCCCGGCCGCGATCGACTCGCGCGGACTGAGCCGGGCGTGGGGGACACCGCCCACCTCGATCGTCCCGGAGTCCGGCGGGAACGCCCCGCCGAGACACTTGATCAGCGTGGACTTGCCCGCGCCGTTGTGCCCGAGCAGGGCGTGCACCTGCCCGGCGGGCACGGTCAGGTCCACCGCGTCCAGCGCCCGCACCCCGCCGAAGGACTTACTGAGGGAGCTGATCCGCAGATTCGGCGGGTTCGCCGTATCCGCCGCCCCCGGGCTGCCGTTCGTGTCGGCCATCGTGCGGCCCTAGCCGTTCTGGGCGAGCAGCGCGTCGATCTCCGCCGTGTCGCCGCGCTGGACCAGCCTGACCGGCACGTCGACGCTCGGGTCCGCCTTTCCGGCGGCGACCGCGAGCGGCACCTCCACGATGGCGTTGGAGATGTCCAGCGGGGCGAGCGCGGCGGAGGCCCGGTAGAACGTGCCCTGCTTGATGGCGAGGAGGGAGGGCGCCGACCCGTCCTGGCCGCCGACGAACGTCTTCCGGTCGCCCTTCTTGCGCCCGGCCTGCTGCAGCGCCTTGAACCCGCCGTACGCCGCCGCGTCCGTGACACCGAGGACGATGTTCAGATCCGGGTGCTTGGCGAGCAGCGCGGTGGACTTCGACAGGCCCGTGTCGGGGTCGATGGCCTGCTCCTGCGCCACCACGTCCACCCCGGGCGCGAGCTTGGTGAACGCGTCG
The DNA here is from genome assembly GCF_029167005.1 of Streptomyces sp. VNUA24. Taxonomy (NCBI): domain Bacteria; kingdom Bacillati; phylum Actinomycetota; class Actinomycetes; order Kitasatosporales; family Streptomycetaceae; genus Streptomyces; species Streptomyces sp. VNUA24. The sequence continues at coordinate 2,282,126 of NZ_CP119143.1, read as the reverse complement.
ATCATGCCCTTGGTGCGCTCCCGGCCCAGGTCGATCGTGTTGTCGACCAGGAACGCGACCTTCCCCTTCCCGTTCAGCGCCTCGGCGGCCCATTTGGCGGCCGATTCACCGAGCAGCGTGCCGCTCTCGCGGAAGCTGAACCGGATGTCGGCGCTCTGGTTCTCCAGCGTCCCGCCGTACGTCACCCAGATGAGACCGGCGTCCAGGGCGGCCTTGGCGATCGCCTCGGTGGCCTCGAAGACCATCGGGAACGACACGATGGCCTGCGTCTTCCGTGCGACCCAGGTGTTGAGGTTGGCGGCCTGGGTGTCGGGGTTGCTCGCGTCGCTCGTCGTCAGCAGCTTGATGTCGTGCTTCTTCGCGGCGGCCGTCGAGAGCTTCACGAGGGTGCTGTAGAGCGGGATCTGGGTGAAGGGGTAGTCGAGGCCGATCTGGGTGAGCTTGCGGGTGGAGGGGGACGCGCCCGCCGCCTTCGCCGAGCCGGAGCCGCTCTCCGGGGCGCTGCAGCCCGTGGCGGCCAGCCCGGTCGCGGTGAGCGCTCCGGCGGACCAGGCGAGGAACTGCCTGCGCGAGGCCGGGGTGACGGAAAGGGGGCGTCTGCTCATGGCGGGGATCTCCAGGGGGACGGGGCCCGCCGGCGGCGGGCGACGTGCTGTGCCGAACAGGAAAGACCCCTGCGCCCGGCCCCACCATCCGTACAAATACCGAGAGCGCGCGGCGGACGAGGTGCGGGTGGCGGAGGGGGTGCGGGTGGGCGGAGGGGGTGCGGGTCGCGACGGGTGCGCGCGGCCGACGGGGCGCGCGACCGTGCGGGCCGGGGCCGGCCGGTGTGTGCCTTGTCCACCTATCGCGACCGCTCTATCGTTAGGGCCCAAACGACCTGACCGGTCTCGGGGCGTCCCCGGGAGGCGCGCATGCTCACCCACCACCAGCTCGCCGCGGCCGCCCGCATCGGCATGCTCACCCGTGAACGCGACACCGCCTCCGCCTGCGCCGAGGCCCTCCACGAACTCGGCCGCGCCCTGCCCCTGGACGCCGCCACCCTCCTGGAGATCGACCCGATCACCGGCACCCACGTCCAGGTGGCCGGCGTCGGCTACGACGCCGACGTGTCCGCGGCCCTCGCCGCCGAGTTCGTCTCCACCCCCTGGTACGCCAACGTCCTGCGCAGCGCGATCCCGCCCTCCATCAGCGAGGACGTCGAGGACCCGGGCGAGCGCTACCGCGACGGCTGGTTCTACGCCGAACGCATGCGCCCGGCGGGCGTCCGCGACGCGGTGACGGGCGCCCTGCACCACCACGGCCGCCTCGTCGGCCTGATCACCCTCTCCACCGCGACCCCCGACGCCTACGACACCGACACCCGCCGGCTGCTCGCGTCCCTGCTGCCCGCCCTCGGCGTCCTCGCCGACCCCACCGCGCACGCGGGCGACCTCCCCGACCTCCCGTCCGGGGGCCGGGCGAGCCTGGCCGTCGCCGACGACGTCCTCGAACTCCCGGGACGGGACCCCGCCCTGGTCCTCCGGGACACCGAGTTCCGCCGTCTCGTGCGCGCCTTCGCCGGCTCGGGCGGCGCCCGACTGCGTCTGCTCTGGCCCGTCGGCGCCGACTGGCACCGGGTCACCGTCCGCCGCCACACGCTCGGTTCGGCCGTCGTTCGCCGGGCCGTCCTCGTGCACGAGACGCCGGCCCCGTTGCCGTACGGGCTCAGCCCGCGCGAGCTGGAGGTGCTCACCCGGGCGGCCACCGGTATGACCAACCAGGCCATCGCCCAGGCGCTGTTCCTGTCCCCGCGCACCGTGCACACCCACGTCGAGCATCTGCTGCGCAAGACCGGCGCTGCCTCTCGCGCCGAGGCCACGGCCCTGGCCGTACGCGACGGACTGCTCCGGCCGACCGCCGCGGACGTCGAACGTTTTGTCGAGGGTCCGCCCGGAGCGTGATCCGGGGTGAGTAGGGTCGACGGGTGACTGCCACCGCGAACCCGGCCGCCGCCCCTTCCGGGCAGAACGGAAGACCCTTCCTCTACGTCGTCGTCTGTGCGGCCGGCATCGCCGCGGAGGTCGGCAGGCTGATCACCGCCGCGCAGGAGCGGGGCTGGGAGGTCGGCGTCATCGCGACGCCCGTCGCCCTCGGCGGGTTCTTCGACACGGCGGCGGTCGAGGCACAGACCGGCCGCCCGATCCGTTCCGCCTGGCGCCGGCCGGGCGAGGCGCGCCCCTTCCCACCGCCGGACGCCGTCGTGGTCGCGCCCGCCACCTTCAACACCGTCAACAAGTGGGCCGCGGGCCTCGCCGACACCCTCGCGGTCGGCACCCTGTGCGAGGTGTCCGGCCTCGGGGTCCCCGTCGCCGTCCTGCCCTGCGTGGCCGACGCGCTCGCCGCGCACCCGGCGTACCGCGCGAGCCTGGAACGGCTGCGCGGCATGGGTGTCCGGTTCGGCGACCCGTACGCCGGTGAGGGCGACGAGGGCGGCGGGCGCGGGGAGTTCCGCTGGGAACGGGCTCTGGACCTGCTGGAGGCGGACGGCGGGGGGACCCCCCTCAGACCGTGAGTTCCGCCGCCGTGCCCGGCGGCAGCCAGCGGAAGGCGTCCCGCACCTGCTCCGGGGCCCCGGCCAGCGTCCGCTCGGCCGCCGCCCGGCCCTCCCGGAAGTGACCCCACCCCTCGTAGTGCACCGGCACGACGGTACGGGGACTCAGCAGGCGGCAGACCTCCACGGCCTCGGCGGCGGTCATCGTGTAGCGGAGCGGGCCGGTCAACGGGAAGCCGACCCCGCCGAGATGGAGCAGCGCGGTACCCACGGCCATCCGGCGGCCGACCTCACGGACGCCGTCGAAGAGCACGGTGTCACCGGAGATCCACAGCGACCCGTGCCGCTGGCCCGGCCAGCCGAGCGCGAAGCCGGTGACCTCGCCGACGATCGGACGGGACAGCGGCGGGCCGTGCCGGGCGGGGGTGGCGGTCACCTCGACGGTCGTGCCGTCGGGGGCGGACAGCCGCCAGGTGTCCCAGGGAGCGAGCCCGCGCGCGTTGCCGCCCAGCCGCCGGGCCCCGGACGGGGTGGTGAGCACGGTCCGCGCGCCCGGCAGCAGGGCACGCCCCGCGTCGTCGAGGTTGTCGCCGTGGTGGTCGTGGGTGAGCAGCACCGCGTCGATCGGGGGCAGTTCGGCGGCCGGCAGCGCGGGCCCGGCGGTCTTGTGGGAGGACGTGCCCCAGCCGAAGGCGTAGCGGCGGCCCGGCGGGTCGAACGTCGGGTCGGTGAGCAGCCGCAGCCCGCCGATCTCGATCAGGGCGGTCGGACCGCCGATGTGCGTGACGCGGACGCCTGTCATACGGGTTCCCTTCCGGAAGGGGCCCGGGACGGCCGAGGAGCCGCCCGGGGGAGAGCGGGGGCTGTCGAACGCGCGGGACCGCCCGGTGCAGAGCGTCCTTTCCGCCCCGGCTCCCCTTCAACCGAACGATGGAACAGGCCGTCGGCTTCCGGACGACGCGGGGCCGGGGCCGCCGGTCGCAGACTTGCGGTGCCGCCGCAGCGGCAGCGCCGTACGAGCCCAGCCCCGAAAGGACCTCACCCATGGCCGGCAGTTTCAGCAGGCGACGCGTCCTCACCACCGGAGCGGGCGCCGCGCTCGGCGGCGTCGTCGCGACCGGCACCGCCCGGGCCGCCACCGCGTCGGCGGCCGGCTCCGGTGCCCCGGCGGCGGGCGCCGAGGAGACCCGCTCCCTCGACGAGCTGTACCGCGACGCGGTCGCCGAGGGCGGCAGGCTCGTGATCTACGCGGGCGGTGACACCGCCACCCAGCAGGACTTCACCGCGCAGGCGTTCCGCACCCGCTTCCCGGACATCGACCTGAAGATGATCGTGGACTACAGCAAGTACCACGACGTCCGCGTCGACAACCAGCTCGCGACCGGCACCCTGGTCCCCGACCTCGTCCAGCTCCAGACACTGCAGGACTTCACCCGCTGGAAGAGCCAGGGCAGACTGCTCCCCTACAAGCCGGCCGGATTCTCCAAGCTGTACAAGGACTTCCGCGACCCCCAGGGCGCCTGGACGGCCATCCAGGTCATCGCCTTCAGCTACCTGTACGGCGTCGACGCCGTCGCCGGGAACGCGCCCAGGTCCCCCAAGGAACTGACCGACCCGCGCTGGAAGAACGCCATCGCCTCCTCCTACCCGCACGACGACGACGCGGTGCTCTACCTGTTCTCCCTCTACCAGCAGGCGTACGGCTGGGACTGGATCGCGCGGTTCGCCGCCCAGCAGCCGCAGTTCAACCGCGGTTCGCACACCCCCGGTGTCGCGGTCAACGCCGGGCGGAAGGCCGTCGGCGTCGGCGGCTCCGGCACTCTGACCGCGCCCCCGACCGCCCCGACCCGCTTCGCGGTGGCCGACGGACACCCCTTCATGGCCTGGGGCCAGCGCGCCGCGATCCTCCGCAAGGCCGCCCACCCCACCGCCGCCAAGCTCTACCTCAACTGGGCGCTGTCCACCGAGCGCCAGCAGGGCTCCTTCAACGGCTGGTCCGTCCGCACCGACGTCACCCCCGCCGGCGGTCTGAAGCCCGTCTGGACCTACCGCGACGCCCACCTGGACGGCTTCCCCCGGTTCATGGAGGACCGCGCCGCGGTCGAGCGCTGGAAGCAGACCTTCGCCCTCTACTTCGGCGAGGTCGAGGGCGACCCGACGCCGGGCTTCCTGGGGCTGCACCCCGGACGGTGAACTCCCCGCCGGGCACGGCGCATTCCTTTACCCCGGTCACACGTGTCACGCCCTACACTCGGCGGGCCCCGTGCCCCGTCCGGACCGTCGCAGAGGGAATCGCCGCCGTGCCCGCCATCGCCGTCCCCGCCTTCGTACGCCGGGTTCCGCTGTCGCCGAGTCGGCTGCCGGACCTGCTGTTCCTCACGGTCGTCATCGGCGGTGTGGTCAGCCTCGTCGACCTGAACGCAGCCACCTGCTGGGAACTGGTCCCGCTCATCACGGTGCTGGCGGTCGGCTACGTGACCGGGCTCGCCCTCTGGGACCGGCTGGGACGACGGGGGCGGCCGCTGTGGCTCGGCTCGCTGCTCACGCTGTGGTGCTGGATCTCCTGGGGGACGCCCCCGCAGGTCGCCTCCGCCTACATCTGGCTGGCACTGCCGCTGGCGATCCTCGCCCTGCGCGTGTTCACGGGCCGTGCGGGGGTCGTCGCCGTCGCCGGGATCACCGCGCTGCTCGTCGTGCTGGTCGCCCACGCCTCCGGCAGCCCCCATCCCGAACTGTTCCTGCCGCCGGCGGTCGCGCTCTGGGTCACGGTCGCCCTCTACCGCGCCCAGCAGCGCCTGCTCGGCGAACTGCGGAGCACCCGGGCCGAGTTGGCGCGGGGACAGCGCGAGGCCGGCCGGCTCGCCGAGCGCGCGCGGATCGCCCGGGACCTGCACGACACACTCGCCCAGGAACTCGCGGGCAGCCGCATGCTCCTCCAGGCGGCCGACCGCGACTGGGACCGCCGCCCCGACCTCGCCAGGACCCAGGTCCGTACGGTCGCCGACGCCCTCGGCGCCAACCTCGCCGAGACCCGCACCATCATCGACGACCTCACCCCGCCCGCCCTGGAGCACGACGACCTGTCCACCGCGCTGCGCACCCTGTGCGCCCGCACCACGGCCACACCCTCGCGGGTGCTGTTCCGCACCGCTGGCGAGCCGGGCGACCTGCCGCGCGACCGGGCCGCCGCCCTGCTCCGCGTCGCCCAGGGCCTGCTGGCGAACGCCTGCGAACACGCCCGCGCCCGGCACGTCTGGGTCACCCTCGACCACCGCGACGACACGGCCGTCACCGTCGAGGTCCGCGACGACGGCGTGGGCTTCGACCCGCGGGAGGCCGGCGGGGGACGGCGCGACCGGGGTCTCGGCCTGCCCGCCGGCCGCGCACGCCTCGGCGCCCTCGGCGGCTCGCTCACCGTCCGCAGCGCACCCGGCCGCGGCACCCTGGCCCGCGCCAGCCTCCCCGTGGGCGCCCTCGCCCTCGCGGGTCCGGCGGGCGAGCGGTGACCGCCCCCGACGACACCCCGCTGCGCGTCCTGATCGTCGACGACCACCGGGTCGTACGGGCCGGCCTGCGCGCCCTCCTGACCGGTGAGCCCGGCTTCGACGTCGTCGGCGAGACCGGGGACGGCGAGGAGGCCGTACGGCTCGCCGCGCGGCTCCGCCCCGACGTGGTGCTGATGGACCTGCGCCTGACCGACGACACGGCCCCCGGCCCCCGGCTCGGCGGCCTGGACGCGACCCGGCGGATCACCGCCGAGGCCCCCAGCAGCCGGGTCGTCGTCCTCACCGGCGCCGGCACCCAGGGCGATGTCCTCCGCGCGATGGAGGCCGGCGCCCGCGGCTACATCCTCAAGGCCGGCCCGCCCGAGGAACTCTTCCGGGCGGTGCGCGCCGCCGCGGCCGGCGGCATGGGACTCGCCCCCGAGGCCGCGGGCCACCTCGCCGGTCACCTGGCCGATCCCGGGGCCACCCTGAGCGAGCGGGAGATCGAGGTCGTACGGCTGCTGGCGCTGGGCCGCAGCAACCGGGCCATCGCCGCCGCCCTCCACCTCACCGAGGCCACGATCAAGACCCATCTGGTCCGCGTCTACCGCAAGCTCGGCACCGAGAACCGGGCGAGCACGGTGTCGGAGGCGGTCCGGCGGGGACTGCTCGAACTGGGCTGAGCCGGTGCGGGGCCCCGGTTCAGTGGGCGCCCGCCGCCTCGAACTCCGTCCCGCACGGGCCCGCTCCCTCGCTCTCCGGCAGGGGCACCGGAGCCCCGCTCATCGTCAGCACGTCGTAGTACCGGCCGATGCGTTCGGTGGAGCGGCCCACGTAATGGCCGATGAAGGAGCGCCGGAAGCGGTCGGTGGTGCGGTTGGGCTGGGAGCCGTGCACGAGGCTGCCGTTGAAGAACAGGACGTCGCCCGGGGCCATGTCGACGGGTACGGCGGCCAGGCCGGGCGGCGGCGGCACGTACTCCCGGACGAAGGAGACCTCCGCGTCCGCCTCCTCCGGACAGAACAGGTCCATGCGGTGCGTGCCCGGCACGAACTCCAGACCGCCGTTGGCGCGGTCGATCACGTCGCAGGCGATCCAGGCCGCCACACAGGTCCCCGGCTCGACCCGCAGATAGAAGTTGTCCTGGTGCAGCGCCTGCCCCCGGGCCCCCGGCGGCTTGAAGTAGAACATGCTCTGCGCGGCCAGGACCTCCTCACCCAGCAGCCCTTCGAGGATCACCCGCAACCGTGCGTCCAGCAGCACCCGCAGCGACAGCTCGTCGATGCGGTGCGGGTGCATCACCCGGGGGTGCGAGTCCAGCGGGTCGGCCGGCCGGTCCGCCGCGGGCGTCCGGGGCCGGAAGTGCCCCGGGATCGGCCCGCCCGCCCGCAGGGCCTCGAACCGGTCGCACACCTCCTCGATCTCGGCGGGCGAGAACAGTCCCCGCGCCACCAGAAAGCCGTTCTCCTCGAACTCCGTCCTGCCCGTGACTGCCATCCGCGTGTCCCTTCCCTGCGTCCCGATCGTGCTCCACGCTAGGTTCGAGCACCCCCGGGGAGGATGCCTGTGCATGCTGACGACCTGCCCGTGACTGCTGTGCCCGCCGATCCCTCCCCGCCCCCGGGCCAGATGATCGTCGGCCGCTTCGACCAGGTGCCGCCCTACGCGGTGAACCGGCCGCGCGGCGCGGACAGCTGGTTGTTCACCTGGACCAGGGGCGGCGCGGGACTGCTGCGGCAGGGCGCGGCACGGACCCGGGCGACCCCCGGCGACCTGGTGGTCCTCGGCCCCGGAGTGCCCCAGCACTACGCGGTCGCGCCCGGCGCCGGACACTGGGCGTTCTGGTGGGCGCACTGCCAGCCGCGGGCGTCCTGGACGGCCTGGCTGCGCCCGTACGAGACCGGGGACCGGCTGTACGCCCTCCCGACGGCCCCCGACGGCATCCGCGTACGGGCCGACGCGGCCTTCCGGCGGATGCTCGCCGACGCCCGCTGGACCGGCGAGGGCGCGCCGCCCGCCGCCGGGGGCACCTCGCCGGGCGACGCCTCCACCGAGGTGGCCGTCGCCCACGGCACGGCGGCCCGGGAACTCGCCCTGTGCTCCCTGGAGGAGGCGGTACTGCTGACCGCCGCCCGGTCCGAGCCGCGCCCCTCGGGCGTGGACCGGAGGATCCGCCGGGCGGAGGACCTGATCGCCGCCGACCCGGGAGCCCCGCACACCGTCCGGTCCCTGGCCGAGTCCGTCGCCCTCTCCCCGTCCCGGTTCGCGCACCTCTTCACCGAGCAGCTCGGGCACTCCCCGATGCGGGTCCTGCACCACGCCCGCCTCCGGCACGCCGCCCGGCTGCTGGAGGCCACCGAACTGCCCGTGGAGAGGGTGGCCGGGGCCTCCGGGTTCGGCAGTCCGTCCCACTTCAGCAGGGCGTTCCGGGAGCGCTACGGGGTGCCGCCGGGGGAGTACCGGCAAGGTCTGCGCGACGACGACGGCTGAGGGCCCGCCCCCTCGGTCCGCGTGCTCAGCCCCCGAAGACCAGCAGTGACAGCCACAGCGCCACCACCGAGGAGAGCAGCGCCGCCGGGACGGTCAGCAGGCCGAGGCGGGTGAACTCGCCGAGGTCCACGTCGTCCTCGTGCTGGTGGACGATGCGGCGCCAGAGCAGGGTGGCCAGGGAACCGGCGTAGGTGAGGTTCGGGCCGATGTTGACACCGAGCAGCACGGCGAGGACGGCGCCCGTGCCGAGCGGGGCGGCGAGGGGGACCAGGACCAGGACCGCCGGCAGGTTGTTGATGATGTTGGACAGCACGGCGGCGAGGGCGGCCACACCGAGCAGGGCGAGCAGACCGGTGCCGGACGGCATCACGCGGCCCAGCGCGTCGGCGAGGCCGTTGTCGACCACGGCGCGCACCACGATGCCGAGCGCCAGCACGAACGCCAGGAAGGGCAGCGAGACCGACCGCAGCAGCGCGACCGGGCCGGTGGTCCGGCGCACGAGCGCGCGGACCGCCAGCACCACGGCCCCGGCCAGCGCCGCCCAGACGGGCTCGATGCCGAGCACGGACGTCAGGACGAAACCGGCGAGCGTGCACAGGACCGTGACCAGCGCGAACATCGGCAGCTCGGGCGCCTCGACCGGCTTCTGAGGCGCGGGCGCCACGGCGTCCAGGTCGCTCGCGAAGAACCGCCGGAAGATCACGTACTCGGCGGCCACGGCCACCGCCCACGGCGCCGCCATCAGCAGCGCGAACCGGGTGAAGGTGAGCCCGCTCGCCGTGAACGCCAGCAGGTTGGTGAGGTTGGAGACGGGCAGCAGCAGCGAGGCCGTGTTCGACAGGTGCGCGGTGGCGTACACATGCGGCTTGGGGCGGGCGCCGAGCCGGGCGACCGTCGCGAACACCACCGGGGTCAGCAGGACGACCGTGGCGTCCAGGCTGAGCACCGCCGTGATGCCGGAGGCCAGCACGAACGTCGAGCCCAGCAGCCGCCGGGGACTGCCCGCCGAGGCCCGCGCCATCCACGCCCCGCACGCCTGGAAGAGCCCCTCGTCGTCGCAGAGCTTGGCCAGCACGAGCACGGCGGCCAGGAAGCCGAGCACCGGCCCCAGCAGTTCGGCCTCGGCGCGGGCGTGGTCCAGGGAGACGGCGCCCGTGGCGACGGCGATGCCCGCGGCCGGGACGGCGACCACGGCCTCCGGCAGCCCGAACGGGCGGGCGACCGCGCAGCCGAGGACGACGACGAGCAGGACGACGGACAGAACCTCGGCGAGGGCGGTGTTCACGGCAGGGCTTTCGGGCGGTAAGCGGCGCTCAGACCTGAGAACCCTACATCCGCGCGACCCGGCGAAAGAGGCCGCCGACCTGCGGTGAGGTCCTTCTCACGTGGTGCGGTGCGCCCGCCTCACTCCTCGGACAGGGTCAGCTCCGCCCAGATCGTCTTGCCGTCCTCGGTGTGCCGGCTGCCCCAGCGCTGGGTCAGCTGGGCCACCAGCAGCAGGCCGCGTCCGCCCTCGTCGAACGTCTTGGCGCGGCGCAGGTGCGGGGCGGTGCCGCTGCCGTCCGACACCTCGCAGATCAGGGTGGTGTCGTCGTGGATCAGGCGCAGCTGGATCGGCGGGACGCCGTGCCGGATGGCGTTGGTGACCAGCTCGCTCACCACCAGCTCCGCCGTGAACGCCGACTCGCTGATGCCCCACAGCGCCATCTGCGTCAGCACGTACTGGCGGGTGCGGGCGACGAACGCGGGGTCGGCGGGTATCGACCAGGTCGCGACCTGGGCCGCCTGCAGTCCGCGCGTACGGGCCAGCAGCAGGGCCACGTCGTCGGGGGCGCCGTTCGCGGGCAGCAGGGAGTGCACCACGCCCTGGCAGATGTCGTCCAGCGACCCCGTACGGCCGGAGAGGGCCTCGGCCAGCAGCTCCTGACCGGCGTCGATGTCCCGGTCGCGGGTCTCGATCAGACCGTCGGTGTAGAGGGCGATGACGGTGCCCTCGGGCAGTTCGAGTTCGGCGGACTCGAAAGGCAGTCCGCCGAGGCCCAGGGGCTGTCCCGACGGCACTTCCACCTCCATCGGCCGGCCGTCCGGGTCCAGCACGACGGGCGGCGGGTGCCCGGCGCGGGCGAAGGTGCAGCGACGGGTCACCGGGTCGTAGACGGCGTACAGACAGGTGGCGCCCACCTCACCGGTCACCCCCTCGCTGCCGGCCTCCGCGGAGAGCCGTACGACGAGGTCGTCGAGGTGGGTGAGCAGTTCGTCGGGGGCGAGGTCGACGTCGGCGAGGGTCCGGACGGCGGTGCGCAGCCGGCCCATGGTGGCGGAGGCCTGCACCCCGTGCCCGACGACGTCACCGACGACCATGGCGACCCGCATCCCGGACAGGGGGATCACGTCGAACCAGTCGCCGCCGACCCCCGCCTGCGCGGCCGGGAGATACCGGGACGCCGCCTCCAGGGCGGGCATCCGGGGCAGGGTCTGCGGGAGGAGGCTGCGCTGGAGGGCGAGGGCGGTCTCGCGTTCCCGGGAGTAGCGGCGGGCGTTGTCGATGCAGACGGCGGCCCGGGCCGTCACCTCCTCGGCGAGCAGTTCGTCGTCGGCGGTGTACGGGTCCAGCCGCTTGAAGCGGGTCAGGACGGCGACGCCCAGGGTCGTGCCGCGGGCCCGGATGGGCACCGACATGGTGGTGTGGACGCCCAGTTCCTTGACCCGCGCGCTGCGCAGCGGGTCCCAGGCGAGCCAGTCCGACAGGGTGTTCGTCGGATCCGCCGCCACGATCGTGTGGCCGACGGACAGGGAGGCCGCCTGGGGGGAGGTGGCGGGGTAGACGTCCGTGCGTCCCACCTCGACCACCGCCTCGGGGCAGCCGGGGGTGACCGACTGGTGGGCGGCGCGGCGGAGCGTGAAGGGGGCGGAGAGCGGGCCCTCGTGCGGTTCGTCGCCGTGGTCGAGGGACTGCATGAGGTCGACGCTGACGAAGTCGGCGAGGACGGGGACGCACACGTCCGCCAGCTCCTGGGCGGTGCGCGTCACGTCGAGGGTGGTGCCGATGCGGATGCTCGCCTCGTTCACCAGCTGCAGCCGCTGCCGCGCCAGGTACTGCTCGGTGATGTCGTGCCCGGTGACACAGACCCCGATCGGCGCGCCGGACTCGTCCATGAGCGGTGCGATGGCGGCCGACCAGGCGTGGGCGCGCTGCTCGTCGGCGGCCCGCAGGAACGTCTGCACGTCCTTGCGGCGGCCGAGCGCGAGCACCTCGCGCAGGTGCTCCTCCAGCTTCTCGCCCTGCCGGCCGCCGATGATCTCGGACATGTGCAGGCCCCGGAGGTTGTCCTCGGGCATGCCCACGGCGTCGGCCATCACGTCGTTGATGCCGCGCAGCCGGAGCCGGTCGTCGAAGACGGCCATGGCGCACGGCGACTGGAACATGACGGCCGCCGCGAGCGGGTCGTCCCGCCCCAGCGGGCCGGGATCGTCCAACGGGCAGAGAACCAGCCAGTTGCCGTCACCGTCGCCGTCCGTCGGGCGCTGCTGGTGGGCGAGCAGCCACGCGGTCACCGTACGGCCGTCACGGTGACGCAGGGTGAGCGTTCCGCTCCAGCTGCGACTGCCCGGCGGGGGTGGGAGGAAGGGGTCGCCCGAAGCCAGCAGCTCCTCGGCGGGGCGCCCCACGACGTCCGCCGCGGGCCAGCCGAGGAGGCGTCTCGCGCCCTCGTTCCACTCGACGATCGTGCCCTCGCCGTCCATGGCCGCCCGCGCCGTGGCGGCACCGTCCAGGGCATACGCAGGGGCGTCACCGTGCGTTACCTTGCGGCTCCTCATCGTCGCGAGTTCCATTCCGCCGGACCGAACGGGCTTACGGGTGAAATCCAGCCTATGTGCTCCGCGGGGAAAGCGGATGGGAAACCGCATCCTTGTGCGGTCTCCCGTACCGGTGTTCGCCGAGGGGGCCGGGGTTCTCGGGCGCCGTGAGGCACGCACGGTGGTGGCGATGCCGGACCACGGGCCGCCCGGATGCGTACGGCGCCCCGCGCGTGCCCCGCAGGCAGGTGCCCGCGCGCCGGTCCCGCCGGGCCGGGGGTCGGCCGTCGCACCGGGGCGCGAGGCGGCCGGGCTGCCGGGGGGCGGACCTCGCGACGGGCTCCCGTGAGGTGGTGGTCCCGGCCGTGCCCCCGCCCGTCGGCTGCCCGGGCCGGACTTCTCGACTGCCGCGGCAAATCGGCGTGTCGGGCCCGCCGGGCCGGGGGCGGACCTCGCGACGGGCTCCCGTGCGGCGGTGGTCCCGGCCGTGCCCTCGCCCGGCGGTTGCCCGCGCCGGACTTCTCGACTGCCGCGGCAAATCGGCGCCCCTCGTCGTGGGTGGTTGCGCGGTCGGGCGCCGTGTGCGGCGGCGCGAGTGGTTTCCTGGGCGGTTGTGTTCCGGCTGCGCCCAGGTTCGGCGGTTTCTCGGTTCTGCGGCTGCCGGCCGTCTCTTGTCGTGGGTGGTTGCGCGGTCGGGCGCCGTGTGCGGCGGGGCGAGCGGTTTCCTGGCTGTTGTTCCGGCTGTGCCCAGGCGGCGGTTTCTCGGTTGCTGCGGCTGTCGGCCGCCCCTTGTCGTGGGCGGTCGCGCGGTCGGGCGCCCCCGGCGGCGGTGCGACCGGCTCGCCCCGGGGGCGGTTCCCCGTCGTCGGGAAGGTCCCGCCTCCGGGCGACGGGCGCCCGACTCCCCGTGTCCGGCGGGGGTACCCCCTGGCTGCCGTCGGCCGCGTCGCGGCCTTCTCGTTCGCCGTGGAGGGGGCGGCCGAGTCCGGCGCCCGCGCGGCGGCCGGACCGGGGTGGGTTCGAAATCGGTCCCGTCCGGACCGTTGACGGGCTGTCATGTCTCTAACAGCATGGCCAAGGTCCGCAATTGGGAGCGCTCCCACTCTCAAGTCGTCCCTCTGCGCCACCGTTCGTCCGTCACCGCTGTGCGCCCCCCCTCCCCCCGAGGAGCCCAGACGTGAAACGCCGCAGAACCAGCCTTCTCGCCCTCACGGCCCTCCTCGCGGCCGCGCTCACCGCGCTGCCCGGCGGCTCGGCCCAGGCCGAGGAGGTCGAGCAGGTCAAGAACGGCACCTTCGACACCACCACCGCCCCCTGGTGGACGACCGGCAACGTCACCGCCGGCCTCACCGACGGACGGCTGTGCGCCGACATCCCCGGCGGCACCGCCAACCGCTGGGACGCGGCCGTCGGCCAGAACGACATCACCCTCGTCAAGGGCGAGTCGTACCGGTTCCGTTTCTCCGCGTCCGGCTCACCCCAGGGCAACGTCCTGCGGGCGATCGTCGGCCTGTCGGTGGACCCGTACGACACCTACTTCGAGGTGAGCCCCCAGCTGAACGTCTCGGGCGACTCGTACACCTACACCTTCACCTCACCCGTCGACACCGCACAGGCCCAGGTCGGCTTCCAGGTCGGCGGCAACGCGAACCCATTCACCTTCTGCATGGACGACGTGTCGCTGCTCGGCGGCGTGCCGCCGGAGGTGTACGAGCCCGACACCGGGCCCCGGGTCCGCGTCAACCAGGTCGCCTATCTGCCCGCCGGGCCGAAGAACGCCACCCTGGTCACCGACACGTCGGCGAAGCTGCCCTGGAAGCTGAAGAACGCGTCGGGCGCCGTCGTCGACCACGGGCGGACCACACCCCGCGGACTCGACGCCTCCTCCGGGCAGAAGGTCCACTCGATCGACTTCGGCGCGTACCGCAAGCGCGGCACCGGCTTCACGCTGGTCGTCGACGGCGAGACCAGCCGCCCCTTCGACATCGACCCGCGCGCCTACGAGCGCCTCCGCCTCGACTCGCTGAAGTACTACTACACCCAGCGCAGCGGTACCCCGATCAGCGACGCACTGCGCCCCGGCTACGGCCGCGCGGCGGGCCACGTCGACGTCGCGCCCAACCAGGGCGACGGCGACGTGCCCTGCCAGCCCGGCGTCTGCGACTACCGGCTCGATGTCACCGGCGGCTGGTACGACGCCGGCGACCACGGCAAGTACGTCGTCAACGGCGGCATCTCCACCTGGGAGGTGCTGAGCACCTACGAGCGCGCGCTCCACGCCCGTACCGGCAGGGCCGGCAGGCTCGGCGACGGCTCGCTGGACATCCCCGAGAGCGGCAACAAGGTGCCCGACCTGCTGGACGAGGTCCGCTGGGAGCTGGACTTCCTGCTCAAGATGCAGGTGCCGAAGGGCCGGCCGCTCGCCGGCATGGCCCACCACAAGATCCACGACGAGCAGTGGACCGGTCTGCCCCTGATGCCCGCCGCCGACCCGCAGAAGCGCGAACTGCACCCGCCGAGCACCGCGGCGACCCTGAACCTGGCGGCCACCGCCGCCCAGGCGGCCCGCCTCTACCGCCCCTACGACCGTGCCTTCGCCGCCAAGGCCCTCGCCGCGGCCCGCACCGCCTGGGCGGCCGCCGTCGAGCACCCCGCGATGTACGCCTCCGAGAGCGACGGCGTCGGCGGCGGCACCTACGCCGACAACAACGTCACCGACGAGTTCTACTGGGCCGCCTCCCAGCTGTACCTGACCACCGGTGAGAAGCCGTTCCGGGAGTACGTCCTCGCCTCGCCGGTGCACACCGCCGACATCTTCGGACCCATCGGCTTCGACTGGGCCCGCACGGCCGCCGCCGGACGCCTCGACCTCGCGACGGTGCCGAACAAGCTGCCCGGCCGTGACAAGGTCCGCAAGTCCGTCGTCGAGGGCGCCGACCGCTACCTGGCCGCCCTGAAGGCCCAGCCGTACGGCATGCCGTACGCGCCCGACGGCAGCGTCTACGACTGGGGTTCCAACCACCAGATCCTCAACAACGCGGTGGTCGTCGCCACGGCGTACGACATCACCGGGGCGTCGAAGTATCGCGAGGGCGCGCTGCAGAGCATGGACTACCTCTTCGGCCGCAACGCCCTGAACATCTCCTACGTCACCGGCTACGGCGAGGTCGCCGCCCACAACCAGCACAGCCGCTGGTACGCCCGTCAGCTCGACCCGAACCAGCCCGGTCCGCCGGTCGGCACCCTCGCGGGCGGCCCGAACTCGGGCATCCAGGACCCCTACGCACAGAGCAAACTCCAGGGCTGTGTCGGTCAGTTCTGCTACATCGACGACATCCAGTCCTGGTCCACCAACGAACACACGATCAACTGGAACGCGGCGCTGGCCCGTATGGCGTCGTTCGTCGCCGACCAGACCTGAGCCGACCGGACCTGACGCGTCCGGTCGGCCGGGTGGCCGGCCGACCGGGTGGTCACCGTGCGGCCGGCGCCCTTCCGGGGCGTCGGCCGCAACGGTGTCGGTACCGCAGGTCATGCCCGGTGACCTGCGACTATTTACGGTCAAGTACCCTCGCGGTACCGTGGGCGCATGCCAGCTCTGAATGTGGAGTTCAGCGACCGCGAGCTTGAGGACCTGCGGCAGATCGCCAAGGAACGCGGTACGTCGATGAAGGCGCTCGTGCGGGCGGCGGCAGCGGCCGACATCGTGCGGCACCGGGCGCTCAAGGAGGGTGCGGAGACCTTCCGCCAGTTCTTCACCGACCACGCGGACGAGTTCGCGGCCGCCTTCCCGGACGACGAACCCGCCGCACCGATGCGAGGGCGGGCCGTCTGACCGATGGCCTCCGTCATCCACATCGACGTGCCCTGGCTGCTCCAGCGGCACGAAGAGGTCATGCCCGAGCAGCCCAGCATCAGCGACTTCTCCGCGCTCGTCGCCGCCGTGGCCCGGCACCGCGTCGATCCGCCCCGGCTGGGTGTCGACTCCGACCCCGCCTGGCGGGCCGCCGCGCTGCTGCACACGCTCGCCGTGCTCAAGCCCCTGCCGGCCGCCAACGCCCGCTTCGCCTGCGCGACGGCCGTGGCGTACATGTTCGTCAGCGGCGCCGGCATCGACCCGCCGTACGGGACCCTGGTGGACCTCGCGCGCGATCTGCTCTCCGGCGCGACGGACGTCTACGGGGCGGCGGACCGGCTGCGGTCCTGGCAGATCTGAGCGCGCCGGGCCGACCGCCCGGGGGACGCCGCCTCCGGGGCCGCCGGCCGAGGGCGGGAGGAGCAGGGCCGGCGGCCGTTTCGCGCGGGAGAGCCGCCGTTCCGCGCGGGGCCTTCCGAGGTGGCCGCCTCGATTCAACAGCGCACCCCGGCCCCGCGGGAGCGTGCGCGTGCCGCCGGGGCGTGCGCACGGTTCACACGGGGTGCCCGGGTCCTTGAATTTTCAGGAAACCGGAAGGCTTCGTTCTGCGAAGCGGAAGCAACCGTACCGGTCATCTGACCTGCTTTTAGTGATGCAGATGTTGCTCAAGCTCCTTGTTAGCCATGAGTAACTTGTGCAAGGGTGAACTTCCTGCGCATGGGCAATGGCCCGGCTGGAAAGGCTATTTGGCCTTTCCGGTCGCCGAAGGGCCCAAAAGGCCCGCGGCGGACGGCTGTTGCGCGGCCCGGTCCCCGGCCGCTTTCCCGGCGCCCGCCAAAAAGGTACGCACCAATCCAGGGCCCTTTTCGGCGGCCACAACTCCGTGTGCCATCTTGTGCCTTGGAAGGAAACCCGCTCTGTGCACACCCCCCACCCGCCCCGCCCCGCATATGCGCCCGCTCCCGGCCCGGTGCCCGGGGAGTCCGACGAGACTCTCGCTTCCCGGCTGAGGGGCTGGCCGGACGGCGGCACCGGCGACCCCGTCGCCCTGCTGATGGCACGGCACTGGCAGCCCACGTACGACTACGCGGCGATCTGTCTCGCCACCCAGTCCGAGGTCGCCTCGATGGTGACGGCCACCGCCTTCCACCGGGTGCTCGACGGGCTGATGCGGGGCGAGTCGGGCGTCGCGCTGCGGCCGCGACTGCTGGTGGCCGCGCGCGACACCGTCAAGGAGTGGTCCGCGGAAGAGGGTGTCTCCCAGGTCCTGTCCGACCTGCGCAAGCCCGCGGGCGGGCGCGGTATGCGGGCGGCGAAGTCCATGACCCCCGAAAACCGCAAGCTCGTCCAGCGTTCTTTCCAGGCTCTCCCGGCGGTCGCGCAGTGCCTGCTGTGGCACACCGAAGTAGAATCCGAAACGATAACCATACCCACTGGTCTGCTGGGGCTCGACGCCGACAACGCGGTGGCCACGCTGGAACAGGCGCGCGACAAATTCCGCGAGGGCTGTGTCCGCGCCCACCGGGAACTCGCGCCGTCCAAGGACTGCCGCTTCTACAACCGGCTGCTGGACGTGCCCATTCGCCGGGGCGGCGCCCTGCTGCCGGATGTCCAGCAGCATCTGCTGGAGTGCCGTTACTGCCGATACGCCGCCGAGCAACTCAGCCATTTCGAGAGCGGACTGGGCGGGGTGATCGCCGAGGCCGTACTCGGCTGGGGAGCCCGGCGCTACCTCGACTCCCGCCCCGGCCGCATGCCGCAGAAGGGGGCTTCGCGGCGTCCCGGGAGCGGCGGCCGGCACCGCCTGCTCTCCCAGATCCCCGCGCAGCGCCGCAAGATCACCTCCGGCGCGCGCAGCCCGCGGGCCCTGCTCACGGTCGGCGTCTCCTCGGGCGCGCTGCTGGCGGCCGTCCTGGGCGCCGCGTTCCTCTCGGACGACGGCGGCGCGGCCGATCCCGCCGCCTCCACCAGTGCCACCGGGGGTGTCGCCACGGCGCCCGACACCGGCAACGAGACCACCACCGACACCGGTTCGCCGACCCCGCCCGCATCGGACGGACGGCCCACGGGGCCCGTGCAGACGCGGCTGCGCAACCAGGCCGCCGATCTGTGCCTCGACGTCAAGGGCGGCAAGGCGGAGAAGGGCGCCGCCGCCGAACTCGCGGAGTGCGACACGGGCTGGACCCAGAAGTGGTCCTACGAGGAGGACGGTCTGCTGCGCAGTGTCGCCAACCCCGAGCTGTGCCTGGACTCCCAGGTCGACGCCGGCGTCGTCGTCCTCGGCAAGTGCGCCGACGAGGACTCCGCGCGCGGTGACGACGTGCGCTACGACTTCACCGTGCAGGGCGAGTTGCTGCCCCGCTGGGGCGAGGGGCTGGCCGTCGCCCCGATCGGCAGCGAGCCCAAGGCCGACATCGTCATCAAGGTGCGGGACCACTCCGGTCGGCAGCACTGGCTCACCGACGGGGTGACCGCCAGCCCCGACTCCCTGTCCGTCTCCGGCTCCGAGGCGCCCACGCCCGAGACCGAGCCGGTCACCCGCCGGCCGGAGGCCGACACCTCCCCGGAGCCGGGGCCGGGCGACTCCGGCTCCCCGGAGCCGAGCGCGCCGCCCGGGGCCGAGGCCGAACAGAACGGCTCGATCAGGTCGGTGGCCGACGGCCCCACGACGGAGACCCGGCCCGGCACGGAGCCCGACCCCGGCACCGGCGCGGTGCGTCCTCTGACGGCCGTCGACATTCCGCACCTCCTCAGCGGGCTCGGGTTGTGAGCAGGGGCGGTCCTCGGGCGCGGGGGCGCGAGGACCGCGCGCGGAGCCTGCCGGGTCGGGCGTCCGCGCCGGGGCCGCAGTCCGCGCCGGGTCAGGCGTCCCCGTCGGCGAGGCTCTCCGGGCCGACCGAGGCCGGCGTGCGGTGCCCGGACAGAGCGAGGGTGAGGTCGAACTCGGCGAGCAGGCACCGGACGACGTGCTCCACCCCGGGCTGTCCGTCGAGGGCGAGACCGTAGACGTAGGGGCGCCCGAGGAGCACGGCCCGCGCCCCGAGGGCCAGCGCCTTGAAGACGTCGTCACCGCTGCGGACACCGCTGTCGAAGAGGACGGTCAGGCGGTCGCCGACCGCCCGGGCCACACCCGGCAGCGCGTCCGCAGCCCCGATCCCGCCCGCCACCTGCCGGCCCCCGTGGTTGGACACGACGACCCCGTCCATCCCGGCGTCCGCGGCGAGCCGGGCGTCGTCGGGGTGCAGCACGCCCTTCAGCACGATCGGCCCGTCCCAGTGCTCGCGCAGGAACGCCAGGTCGGGCCATGTCTTGCCGGGGTCCCCGAACATGCCGGCGAAGTGCAGCACCGCCGCGTTCGGGTCCTCGTGGACCGGTTTGGCGAGACCCGCCAGGAACGCCGGGTCGGAGAAGTAGTTGGCGGTGCCGACCCCGTGCAGGAACGGCAGGTACGCCCGCTCCAGATCACGCGGCCGCCAGCCGAGCAGCGGGGTGTCCAGGGTGACCACGAGCACGGAGTACCCCGAGGCCCTCGCCCGGTCCAGGAAGCTCCGGGTGACCTCGCGGTCCTTCGCCCAGTACAGCTGGAACCAGCGCTCCGCGTCGCCCATCACCTCCGCCACCCGCTCCAGGGGCGTGCTGGACGCCGAAGACAGGATGTACGGCACACCCTGCGCGGCGGCGGCCCGCGCGGCCGCCGTCTCCGCCTCCGGGTGCACGATCGACAGCACGCCGACCGGGGCCAGGGCCAGCGGCGCGGGCAGCGCGCGGCCCAGCACCTCGACGGACAGATCGCGTTCGCTCACGTCCCGCAGCAGCCGGGGCACGATCCGCCGCCGCTCCAGCGCCGCCCGGTTGGCGCGGGCCGTGCTGCCGTCGCCCGCGCTGCCGGCCACGTAGCCGACCGGTCCCGCGCCGAGCCGGTGCTCGGCCAGTGCCTCCAGCCGGTGCGCGTCGGCGGGCAGCCGTGGCACGGAACCGCCCATCCCGCCCAGGTAGATCTCGTACTGGAAGTCCGCCCAGTGCTTCGCCATCCGTCCGCCCTGCCCCTCACCGTCGAGAACACCCCGCGTCGCCGACGATCCTGACGAGCCGTGGGGGAGCCGTCCAGCATCGCGCACGCTCCGGGGCGGTTCGCGTGCGCACGACCGACAGGTCCGCCTGTTCCCCGAGGCCGGGAACGGGTGAATCGTCCACCACCCGAGGGGCCGTGCGAGGGCCGTGCGAGGGCCGTAGGAGGTCCGTACGGGGGCCGTTCGGGCGGTTGTCGCGAGGGGAAGCGGAATGTTTCAGGCCTATTGCGCAGCCGTGCAGATCCGGCCATTCATGATCATGGGGCGATCGGGAGCCGCTCAGAATCGGGGTTCCCGTGGTCGGGTTCCGTAACTTCGCGCCACTGATTCAATACTCAAAGTTACTGAAACGCATGGGGTCGATGTGTGTTCCCGCCCTGGACCCGGCAGACTCGCGCTCGCCGATCCGGCACCCGCCGGGCCGGCTCCGTCCACACGACCGATGTGGCGGGGCCGCCCGGGAAATCCTGCAGAGCGGAAGGATGCACATCATGCGGAAGACCGCGCGTTGGGCAGCGACTCTCACCCTGACGGCCACCGCCGTCTGCGGTCCCCTCACGGGCTCCGCGCTCGCCGCCCCCGAGCCCGCCGCGGCCGGGCTCTACGCCCCCTCGGCCCTGGTGCTGACCACGGGTCACGGCGAGGCCGCGGCGACCGTCACACCTGAGCGCGCGGTCACCCTGACCTGCGCGCCCAAGCCCTCCGGCACACACCCCGCGCCCGTCGACGCCTGCGCCGAACTCCGCCGCAGCGGCGGTGACTTCGAGGCCCTCGCGGGCAACGCCGGAGCGATGTGCAACAAGCGGTACGACCCGGTGGTCGTCACCGTGGACGGCGTCTGGCAGGGCAAGCGCGTCGCGTACGAGCGCGTCTTCGCCAACTCCTGCCTGAAGGACGCCGCGGCGAGCGTCCTGTACGCCTTCTGAGCGTCCCGCACGAACGAGGCCGCCTCGCGCGGCCGACAGACCGGGGTCGTGTGGTTCCGCGAGTGATGAGCGAGGGCCCGTGGCTGGGGAGCGCGAGCCCTGTCGCGGTGTGCCACGTGATCCCGCCCGGGGGCCGGCCGAAGCGGAGTGGGGCCGCGGCCGGCCCCCGGCATCATCCGCCGGGGAGCTGACGGCCGGTCACCCGGGAGTGATGCTCCAGCGTCCGACCTCCTGGTGCCCGGAGTCGTACAGGGGCTGGCCGTCCCCCGGTCCTATCTCGCAGTGGCGCAGGTTGCCGCCCCAGTAGCGCAGGATGCGCTCCAGTTCCTGGACGGTGGTGCCCTCGTCCCAGTCCGTACCGTCCAGGTCGACTTCGAGAAGAAACTTCACTTCGCCTGTCCCCACTTCCCTCTCGCTCGGTTTCCGGGCCGTTCGGATTCCGCGCCGGTATGTCCCGGCGCGGTGCGAGCGCCCGCTTCCGTCCTTCAATCGTTTCATTGAACTGCTACTTGAGACTTGGCCCTCGCGGCGGCGCCCCGGGGGGAACGGACGGAAGGTCCGCGAGCGGCGGGAAGCGGCCCAGCAGCCGGGCGGCGCGCAGCAGCCGGTGCATCCGGGGCTGGTCGCAGACGAGCCGGAGCCGCCCGCCGCCCGCCCTGGCGGTGGCCTCGGCCCGGCACAGCACGCGCAGTCCCGAGCAGTCGAGGAAGGCGACCTCGCGCAGGTCGACGAGCACGTCCGGTGCGCCGGGCCCGCCGACCGCCGCCGTCAGGTGCTCCGCCAGCAGGTCCGCCGACGCCACGTCGATCTCGCCCGTGACCACGACGACGGTGTACGGGCCGGTCCGGCGGGTGTGCGCGTACCGGTTCGCGGGAGGAGGGGTGGAGGGCGCCGCCCGACCGGGGAGGGGGCCGGGCCGGGGCCCGGACCCGGCGGTCGCGTCCCCGGGCCGAGGAGCGGCACGGTCATGGGCATCCGGAGTCATGGCGGCTCCACCTCGTCACGGGGAGGGCGCGTCGGATTCCGTTTGCTACCCCGAGGTGGGGCCGGTCATCCCTTCGGCGCCGCACGCAAGAACTACGGCACTCGAAAAGGTGAATTACCTTGCCGTGCATTGACATGGTCGGGGGCCGCTGATCCAGGGAGGATCGCCCGCGGGCCCGCGGGCCCGCCGGCCCGTCGGCGGCCGGCGGGTCAGTCGTGGTGGGACTCCTCCTGCGCCTGCTCGGCGGGTGTGATCGCGTCGCCCGCCTCGCCCCGGCGGCGGCGCCGCTCCTCGGGGTCGGTGACCCGGGTCGCGGCCTCCTCCGCCTCGTGCAGGACCTCGTCCAGGGCGGTGTCGGGCGTCTCGCCGGCGTTCCGTTCGTCGTGGCGGGTCATGGGGTGTGCCTTTCGGTGGGGAGTCATCGGGCCGGTACGGCGATGCGCAGGGGGACCGCGCCCGCTCTGCCCGGCGCGGCAGGTCCGGTGTCCTCGACGTCCCGCGTCACCTCCGACCACCACGCCGGGCCGTCCTCGATGTGCCGCAGGAGCACGCCCTCGCGGATCGCCCAGGGGCAGATCGTCACGGACTTCAGACCGATGAGCTTCATCGCGGTGTGCCCGACCAGCGCGCCGGCCAGGCTCTGCCTCGCCCGGGGCGCGGAGATGCCCGGGAGCGCGGACCGCTCGGCCGCCGGGAGACGTGAGAGGCGTGCGATGGCCACCTCCAGGTCCGCGCACCGCAACTCGCGCTCCACGAAGGGTCCGTGGCGGCCCGGCGCGGAGCCGCACAGCCGGGAGAGCTGCTGGAAGGTGCGCGAGGTGGCCACGGCGGTGCGCGGCCCCTCCCAGCGGATGCGCGCGGAGACGTCGCGCAGTTGATGGCGGACCTTGCGGCGCAGCGCCTTGACGCTCTCCGGTGACGGGGGGTCCTGTGCGAGGAAGAACTCATGGGTCAGCCGGTTGGCGCCCAGGGGGAGCGAGGCCACGAAGTCCGGCAGCCGGCCCCGGCCGAAGGCCACTTCCAGCGAGCCGCCGCCGATGTCCATCAGCGCCAGCGGGCCCGACCGCCAGCCCATCCACCGCCGCGCCCCGAGGAAGGTCAGCTCGGCCTCCACCTCGCCGGGCAGGGTGCAGATCGGTACGCCGGTCGCCGCGCGCACGGCCCGCAGCACGTCCTGGCAGTTCGGCGCGGAGCGCACCACGGCGGTCGCGAAGGCGAGCGGTGTCGAGGCCCCCCATCTCTCCGCCGTGCGCGCCGCGGCCGCGACCGCCTCGCACAACTGCCCTACGGCCTCGTCGGGTACGGCACCCCCGGGCGTCACGTGCTCCGACAGCCGCAGGCGCCACTTCGCGGTGTGCACCGGCAGCGGCACACCCCCCTCGGCGTCCGCCACCACCAGCCGTACGGTGTTCGATCCGACATCCACCACGCTCATCCGCATGACCCACGGAGTACCCGTACGGGGCCTGCGCACGCGTGTCCCGCTCGGCGGGCGGGGGCACGCGGTCGCATACCGGCCGACCGGGCGCCGTCGCACACGCCCGGCGGAGGACCGGCCGCGCGGGGTGCCGCGCAGGCGCCGCCCAGGCATGTCCGAGGGTGCGTGGTCGCACTCCGGATCGGAATGATCAGCCTTCTTGCATATGATGTGCAGGTGCATGAATATGACATCAGGGTGGCGGGACCCGGTGAACTCGACGGCGCCCGCGCGGTGATGCTCGACACCCTCTACCGCGACTTCGGTACGGGCTATGTGCCGCGCTGGCACGCGGACATCATCGATCCGCTCGGCGCGTACGTCGCCCCCGACCGGCATGTGCTGCTGGTGGCGGTCGACGTGCGGGACGGCACCGTCGTCGCCACCGGCGCGCTGGACTCCCGGGGGCCCGCCCATCCGCCCAACCCCCGCCGGCTCGCCGAGCGTTACCCCTCCGGCGAGACCGCCCAACTGCGCCGGGTGTACGTACGGGCCGAGCACCGGCGGCGCGGGCTGGCCCGGCGGCTGGTCGCCGCGCTGCTCGACTTCGCCGCGGCCGACGGCGGTTACCGCTCGGTCTATCTGCACACCGACCCCCAGGTGCCCGGCGCCGAGGCCTTCTGGCGCTCGCAGGGCGTGGTGGTGTGCGACGAGCGCGAGGTGACGGGGGAGCGGGTCGTGCACTTCGAGATCCCGGTACCCGTGCCCGCCGGTCCCCCTGTCGCGGGATGAAAATCATTCTCATGTAGGCTGCGTCGCGCACCACCGCCACCCCTCGGCCCTCACAGAGAACCAAGGACCATGCGCACTCCCCGTCGCCGTCGCGTCGTCGCCGGCCTGCTCCTCGCCCCCGTGCTGACCGGCTGCTTCGCCTCGGGCGGTGACACCTCCGAGGACTCCTCCGACGGCGGCTCCCGGCTGCGGGTGGCCCTGGCCTTCCCGCCCGCCGAGAACTTCTCCCCCTACGGCGCCGACGCCACCCTCCTCAGCCGGCTCGGCGTCACCGAGGGACTCACCGGGCTGGACGCCAACGGCGCCCCCGCCCCCGCGCTCGCCGAGTCCTGGACCAGGGAGAACGACCGGAACTGGCTCTTCACCCTGCGGGAGGCCACCTTCCAGGACGGCACCCGGGTCACCCCGGCCGCCGTCGCCGCCGCGCTCGTCCACGCCACCGAGGCGGAGCCGGTCACCGCCGCCCTCTCCGGCATCACCCTCACCGCGAAGGCGAACGGCGACCGCCAGGTGCGCGTCACCACCGAAAGCCCGGACCCCGCCCTGCCGCTCAGGCTCTCCAGCCCCGGCCTCGTGATCCTGTCCGCCAAGGCCTATGGCGCCAAGCGCGTGAACCCCGTCGGCACGGCCACCGGCCCCTTCGAACTGACCGAGGTCACCGGCACCACCGCCGCCACCCTGGACCGCTACGACGCCTACTGGGGCGGCCGCGCCCAGGCGAGCGGCATCGACGCCCGCTTCATAGCCGACGGCTCGGCCCGCACCAACGCCCTGCGCACCGACCAGGTCGACGTGGCCGAGTCCGTCCCCGTGGCCCAGGCGTCCACCCTGGACAAGGGAACCGGGCGCGAGACGGCCACCACCCGCACCACCAGCCTCCTCCTCAACACCGTGTCCGGCGCCTTCAAGGACCCGAAGCTCCGGGCCGCCGCCCGCGAGGCCGTCGACGGCTCCGTCCTCGCCGAGGACGTCTACGAGGGCTACGCCGACGCCGGAGCAGGCATCTTCGGTCCCGCCGTGGCCTGGGCCGCCGACAAGCGTGTCGAACCCGCCGGACGCGCGAAGGCCACCGACGCCGACGGCACCGCGATCACCATCGCCACCTACGACAACCGGCCCGAACTGCCCGAGGTCGCCCAGGTGCTGCAACAGCAGCTCAAGAAGGCCGGGTTCGAGGTGAAGCTGGAGGTCCGCGAGTACTCCCGGCTGGAGGGCGACGCCCTCGCGGGCAAGTTCGACGCCCTCGTCGGCGCCCGCAACTCCCTCCTGGACACCGGCGACCCCGTCTCCATCCTCACCAGCGACTTCACCTGCGACGGCAGCTACAACCTCGCCCAGCTCTGCGACAAGAAGGTCGACCGGGCCGTCGCCGCCGCCGCGAAGGAGTCCGACACCGCCAAGCGGCAGCAGGCGGCGATGAACGCCGAGGCCGCGATCCTCGCCACGGACGCCACCGTCCCGCTCGTCCACCAGAAGATCATCACCGGCGTCGGCACCTCGGTGCGGGGCGTGATCCTCGACCCGTACGAGCGCACCCTGGTCGGAACGGGGACCCGGCGCTGAGACGGACACTCTGGCGGGCCCTGCTCGCCGCCACGCTGCTGTGCGGCATCGGTCTGCTGCCGTGGCTGTCGCGCACGGACCCCGCGCTCACCGTCCTCAAGGCGCGCTCGGCCGAACGCGACCCGACCCCGGAGGTGCTGGCCGCCGTACGCGAGGAGATCGGCCTCGACGCCGGCCCGTTGCGCCTGCTGGCGCAGTGGTGCGGCGGGCTGGCGCGCGGGGACGCGGGCCGCTCGTGGATCTCCGGCGCGGAGGTCACCCCCGCCGTCGTCCAGGCCCTCGGCGCCTCGCTGCTGCTGATGGCCACCGCGCTCCTCGTCGCGGCGGCCACGGCCACGACGGTCTGCGCCCGCACCCTGTGGCTCGGCGCGCACCGACGCCTCGACGACCGCCGCGCCGGCGGCAGCCTGGCCGCGATGCTCGCCGCGCTCCCCGAGTTCCTCACCGGCTCCGTACTCGCCGTCGCCGTCGGAGTGCACCTCGGCTGGCTGCCCGCGCTCGGCTGGTACGGGCCGCGGTGGACGGTGCTGCCCGCCCTCGCCCTCGGGCTGCCCGCCGGCGCACTGCTGGGCCGGATGCTCGACGACCTGCTGCCCGGCGCCTTCGCCGAGCCCTGGGCGCTGGCCGCCGCCGCGCGCGGCATATCCGGGCGGTCCGTCGCGCGCCAGGCCGTCCGCCGTTGCGTGCCCGGACTCCTGCCCAACATCGGCCTGTTCGTGGTCGGGCTCACCGGCGGCGCCGTCACCGTCGAGCAGATCTTCGACATACCCGGTCTCGGCCGCACCACCCTCCAGGCCGCCATCGCCCAGGACCTCCCCGTCCTCCAGGCCGGCACGCTCGCCCTGGTCCTGCTGGCCGCCGTCGCCGGCGCCCTCGCCCGTCTCGCCGCCCGGCTGCTGATCGGCCCGGCCCTGCGCGACGGCGCGCTGCACTCCCTGCACGGCCCGAAGCCGCCCGCACCCCGCCGCGCTCCGCTGGTCCACGGCACGCTGCTCCTCGCGGTCATCGCGCTCGGCCTGACCCGTGACCCGCTCGCCCTCGACACCGGGGCCCGGCTCCGGCCTCCGTCCTGGGCCCACCCGCTGGGCACCGACGCGCTCGGCCGCGACCTGCTCGCCCGGATCGGCCACGGGGCCTTCACCACCCTCGCCCTGGCCGTCACCATCAGTGCCGCCGCGCTCCTCGCGGGCCTGCTCCTCGGACTGCTGCCCCGCTTCTCCGGGCCCCTCGTCGACACGGTCAACGCGATCCCGGCGGTCCTCGCGGGACTGCTCGTCGCCGGAGTCGCCGGCAGCGGAGCGACGACACCGGCGCTGGCCGTCGCCGCCGTGGCCTGGGTACCGCTCGCCGCGCACACCACGGCCCTGCTCGAACAGGAGCGGGCCACCACACACATCACGGCCACGAAGGGGCTCGGCGCGGGCACCGGCTACCTGCTCCGCCGCGAACTGCTGCCCGCCGTCCTGCCGCCCGTCGCCCGCCACGCCCTCCTGCGGCTGCCCGGCGTGGCCCTCGCCCTGACCTCCCTCGGCTTCCTCGGCCTGGGCGCGCAGCCGCCCGACCCGGAATGGGGCCTCCTCCTCGCCGAGAACCAGCCCTACGCCGAACGCGCCCCCTGGGCCGTCCTCGCCCCCGCCACCGCCCTCGCCCTCCTCGGCGCGCTCGCGGTCACGGCCGCGGGCGGGGTGCGGTGGCCGCGCCCGCGCCTCGCCGGGTTCCCGCGCCGAACGCCGCCCGTCGTCGCCCCCACCGTCGGAGAGACAGGATGACCGAGCCCTTGAAGAAGCAGCCGGTGAGCGACATACCGGAGCGGCGGACGCCGCACCGGACCCCCGAGAAGAGCATCGCCGCGTCGTCCCGGCGCGGCACCTGGGCACGGCTCGACCCGCTCCTCCGGCTGCTGATCCTCACCCAGCTCGCCTTCAACGTCGGCTTCTACGCCGTGCTGCCGTTCCTCGCCGGGCATCTGGGGACGGCGATCGGCATGGCCGGCTGGATGGTCGGCTTCGTGCTCGGCCTGCGGACCTTCAGCCAGCAGGGGCTGTTCGTGGTGGGCGGCGC
This sequence comes from Streptomyces sp. VNUA24, assembly GCF_029167005.1. Classification (NCBI taxonomy): domain Bacteria; kingdom Bacillati; phylum Actinomycetota; class Actinomycetes; order Kitasatosporales; family Streptomycetaceae; genus Streptomyces; species Streptomyces sp. VNUA24. The sequence goes on along the minus strand of NZ_CP119143.1, from coordinate 2,254,150 downwards.
GCTCGCCGACCGCTACGGCGTCCGGCCCGTGGTCCTGGCCGGATGCGTACTGCGGATCGCCGGGTTCGTCTGGCTCGGGTACGCCGACGCCGACTGGTCCGTGATCGGGTCGGTCCTGCTGATCGGGTGCGCGGCGGCCCTGTTCTCGCCCGCCGTGGAGTCCGAGGTCGCCCGGCAGGCCGTGGTGTGGGAGCGGTCGGGCGGCGGCCCCCGCACCGGCGTCCTCGCGCTGTTCACGGTGGCCGGACAGGCCGGCGCCTTCGTCGGACCACTGCTCGGCGCGCTGCTGCTGGCCATCGACTTCCGGGTGGTGTGCCTCGCGGGCGCCGGGATCTTCGTGCTCGTCCTCGCCGGGCACGCGCGACTGCTGCCGCAGCACATACCGGGCCGTGAACGCGTCGAGGTGCGCGGCGGCCTCGGCGGGCTGCTGCGCAACCGGCGGTTCCTGGCGCTGTGCTGCGCGTACGGGGCGTATCTGCTGGCCTACAACCAGCTCTATCTGCTCCTCCCCGACGAGGTCGAGCGGGCCACGGGGTCGCAGTCCGCGCTGGCCTGGCTGTTCGGGCTCTCCTCGCTGCTGGTGGTGAGCGCGCAGCTGCCGGTCACGCGGTGGGTGGGGGAGCGGCTGGACCTGCGGCGGTCCATGACGGCGGGGCTGCTGCTGATCGCGGCCGGGTTCGCGGTGGTGGCGGTGGCGCTGCCCGCCGGGTGGACGGGGTACGCGGGGCTGCTGCCCGCCGCCGGGTTCGTGGTGCTGCTGACGGTGGGGCAGATGCTCGTGGCGCCGGCGGCGCGGGCGTGGGTGCCGGATCTTGCGGCGGCGGGGCGGCTGGGGCTCTACACCGGGGCGATGTCTTCTGTCTCGGGGCTGATCGTGCTGGGGGGTAGTGCGGGGGTCGGGGCGCTCATGGGGGGTGGGGTGCCGGGTGGGGTGCCGTGGGCGGTGCTCGTGGTGGTTCCGGTTGCGGCGGTTCTGCTGCTACCGCGCCGGGGGTGAGCGCCCCCGCCGCCCCTACCCTTCCCATCCTCAAGGGGCTGCGCCCCTTCGACCCCCAGGCGTCCGTCCGGTGGGGGCTGGTCGCGCAGTTCCCCGCGCCCCTGAAAAGCAGGGGCTGCGCCCGCTGCTTTTCAGGCCCGCAGGGCCTGTGCCTTTCAGGGGCGCGGGGAACTGACCTCAGGCCATCTGACGACGCACCAGCTCGCGCAGCCGTCCCGCGGGGTTCGCGAGCAACTGGGCCGGCGGGCCGACCTCCGCCACCTTGCCGTCCTCCATCACCACCACCCGGTCCGCGTCCATCACCGTGGACAACCGGTGGGCGATCACGACCCGCGTCGCGTTCAGCGCACGCGTGCTCTCGATCACCGTCCGCTGCGTCTCGTTGTCGAGCGCGCTCGTGGCCTCGTCGAAGAAGAGGATGCGGGGGCGGCGGATCAACGCCTGCGCGATCATCAGACGTTGACGCTGGCCCCCGGAGATCGTCCCGTTGCCCTGGACGATGGTGTGCAGCCCCATCGGCATCCGCTGGATGTCCTCGGCGAGACCCGCCATCGCCGCCGCCGCCATCGCCTCCTCGGGCGTGTACGGCTCCGTCCCGCAGATGACGTCCAGGATCGAGCCGGTGAACGGCTGCGCGTGCTGCAGGACGACACCGCACTGCCGGCGCACGGCGGACCGGTCGAGGGCGCCCAGGTCCTGACCGTCGTAGAGCACACTGCCGGAGACCGGCTTGTCGAAGCCGATGAGCAGCCTCAGCAGCGTCGACTTGCCGCAGCCGCTCGGGCCGACGACCGCCACGAACTCGCCCGGCGCGACGGCGAAGGACACGTCGTCCAGCACCAGCGGGCCGTCGTCCGCGTAGCGGAAGGAGAGGCGGCGGGCCTCCAGCGCACCGGACAGGACACCCGGGCGCGTACTCCCCGTCCGCACCTCCGGCGTGGCCTCCAGGACCGGCTTGATCTCCTCGAACAGCGGCAGCACCGCCACCGCCGAGACGAACGCGCCCGTCAGCTGGGTGACCGACGTCAGCAGCATCGTCACCGAGGTGTTGAAGGTCAGGAACTCCGCCGCCGACAGCGACCCCCGCGCCGGCCCCGCCAGCAGCATGAACATCAGCAGGGTGCACAGCGGGAGATACACCGCCCCCAGCACCGTGTTGAGGTTCTTGATGCCGCCCACCTTCTGCTGCAGCTCACGGCTGCGCGCGAACTCGCCCGCCCAGGCGGCGTAGGCGTAGTTCTCGGCGGCGGCCACCCGCAGCTTCGGCAGACCGCGCAGGGTCTGGAAGGCCCGGTTGTCGAGCTTGTTGCCGAGGACCACCAGACGGCGCTGCCAGCGGACCTGCCACAGGCCGAGGCCGAGGAAGACGGAGGCCACCAGCACCAGCATGCCGATCGCCGCCAGGGCCATGGGCACGCTGTACCAGAGCAGCAGGGCGAGGTTCACGGCGCCGACGGTCACTGACTGCGCGACGACCGGGCCGACCCCGGCCAGGGTGCGGCGGATCGCGCTGATGCCCATGGCGGCCCCGGCCAGTTCCCCCGTGGAACGCGAGGCGAAGAACGCGGTGGGGAGCCGCAGCAACCGGTCCCAGACCGCAGGCTGGAGGGTCGCCTCGATACGGCCCTCCAGCCGGAGGATCGTCATGTTCTGCAGAAGCAGGAACGCGGCCGACACCACACTCGCCAGCATGATCGCCAGACAGACCCGCACGATCAGGTCCTCCTGCGCCTTCGGCACGTACTCGCCGAGGACCTTGCCCGTCGCGACGGGCACCAGCGAGCCGAGGAGGACCGTCACCAGGCCGCTGAGCAGCAGCCCCGTCAGGTCGCCGCGCGTGCCGTGCAGACTGAACCGCATCAGCCGCAGCGGGCCCGGCACCCGCTCGGGCAACGGGCGGTAGAACATCACGGCCCGCGGCTCGAACTCCGCCGCGTTCGCCTTCTCGATCGGCGTCTCCCGGCCCGACGAGGGCTGTACGGCCACATAGCCGCCGCGCCGCCACAGCAGCGCGACCGGGGCCCCGGACAGCGCCCGGTGCCCGACCAGCGGGCCCACGTCCTCCCGCCACCAGCTCCCGGCGAGACGTACGGCCCGGATCCGGACCCGTGAGGCGAGCGCGACGCGCTCCACCGGGTCGAGCCGGTCGCTCTCGGTGCCGCTCCGTGCCGGCTCGGACAGGGTGATCCCGGCCGCCCGGGCGACCAGTTCACAGGCCGCGTACGTGGCGTCCGCGTCGGCGGCGGTCGTCCGCCGGTGCGCGGAGGACGTGCCGATCGACGCGAGGAGCGTGCGGTCGGCCTGGGCGCGCACCGCCTCACCGGCCTTGATCCCGGCCGCCGTCCGGTCCTCGTGGCTCCGCTCCAACTGCTCGATCCAGCGGTCCAGCGTGGCCAGCAGCCGGAACTGCTGGTCGACCATGCTCTGCCAGACCCCGGGGTCCATCAGCAGGTCGGCCGCCGCCTCGGCACCGTAGAGCGAGCCGTACTGGACGCTGCCGGGCGGCACCCGCATCCAGAACACGTCGTCGTCGGTGGGCACGGCGGCCTGCTCGCCGGCCATCGGCGCCTGGAAGAGGACCGACAGACCGCGGCCGACGCCCAGGGCCAGGGCGTGTTCGAGCGGGCTGACCTGCGGCTCGACGAGCATGGGGTTGCCCCACGCGTCGTACGACCAGGTCTCGGTGCCCGTCTGCTGGTACAGCTCGCGCAGGCCGACGCGCCGCACCACGCAGTCGCGCAGCGGGCGGGCGACCAGGGTGTGCTGGGGCCCGGCGACCGGGCCGAGCAGCAGCGCGCCCGCCTCCAGACGGCCCAGATGGTGCCAGTGGCCCTGCCCGTCGGCGTCGACCGCGAACAGGTCCAGGGCGCCGGAGGCCACCAGCCACAGGGTCTGCGGCCCTTCGAGGTCGAGGCGGGTACGGCCGGCGCAGTCGAGGGGGGTGCCCAGGGCGCCGAAGGCGCCGAGGACGAGGTCGCCCTCGCCGGACGGGGACGTCATCTCAGTGCTCCCTGACCAGCTGGGCGTACGCGCCGCCGCGTGCCACCAGCTCCTCGTGCCGTCCGCGTTCCACGATCGTCCCGTGCCGCAGGACGACGATCTCGTCGCTGTCGCGGACGGTGGAGAGCCGGTGGGCGATCACCACGCACGCGCAGCCGCGCTTGCGGAGGTTGTCCATCACGATCAGCTCGGTCTCCGCGTCGAGCGCGCTGGTCACCTCGTCGAGGACCAGGATGCTGGGCCGGCGGACCAACGCCCGCGCGATCTCCAGACGTTGCCGCTGCCCGCCCGAGAAGTTACGGCCGTCCTGCTCGACCCTGCTGCTGATGCCGCCCGGCCGGCGGGCCACCACGTCGTACAGGGCCGCGTCCCGCAGCGCCTCCACCACGGCCTCGTCCGGGATCGACGGGTCCCACAGGGCCACGTTGTCGCGGACCGTGCCCTCGAACAGGAAGACCTCCTGGTCGACGAAGGACACCGAGGCGGCCAGGGCTCCCCGCGGAATGTCCTCCAGACGCCGGCCGTCGATCCGGATCACCCCCTCCCAGGGGGTGTACAGCCCGGAGATCAGCCGGGACACCGTCGACTTGCCGCTGCCGGAGCCGCCGACCAGAGCCACCTGCCGACCCGGGCCGACGGTGAGGTCGAAGCCGGTGAGCAGGGGTGTGTCGAGAGGGCTGTAGCCGAAGGTGATGTTCTCCAGCTCCACATGGCCCTGCAGCCGGCGGGTGGACTCGGCGGCGTCCGGGCGGGCGTACAGCGGGTCGGCCCGGAAGTTCTCGACGTCCTTGAGGCGGGCCACGTCCGCCGCGAAGTCCTGGATACGGCCCGCCACGCCGTTGAGCCGGGTGATCGGCGCGGTGAACCGGGTGACCAGCGCCTGGAAGGCCACCAGCAGGCCGACGGAGATATGGCCCTCGAGGGCCCGCATGCCGCCGATCCAGAGGATGAGCGCGCTGTTGAGGGTCGCGAGGGTCGGGGCGACCACCCCCAGCCAGGCGCTCGGCACCCCCAGACGCTGCTGCTCCTCCAGCGTGGTGGCGTGCTGCCCGGCCCACTTGCGGAAGTAGCCCTCCTCGCCGCCGGTCGCCTTCATCGTCTCGATCAGCTGCAGCCCGGTGTACGCCGTGGTGGTGAGCCGGGCGTTGTCGGCGCGCAGCTTCGCCGTACGGGTCGCGCGCAGCCGGATCACCACCCGCATCGCCACCACGTTCAGCAGCGCCACCGCGACACCGACGAAGGTCAGCTGAGGGTCGTAGGTGTAGAGGAGCACGGCGTAGAGGAGGACGACGACCGCGTCGACACCGGCGGCCGCGAGGTCGCGGGCCAGGGTCTCGGCGACCGCGTCGTTGGACCGCAGGCGCTGGACGAGGTCGGCGGGGCTGCGCTGGGAGAAGAAGGTGACGGGCAGCCGCAGCAGGTGCCGCAGGAAGCGGGCGCTGGACAGGGTCGAGGAGATCAGGCGGCCGCGCAGCAGGTTGGCCTGCTGCAGCCAGGTCAGCAGGACCGTCAGCAGCACGCACGCGCCCATCGACCCGAACAGCACACCCAGCAGGGAGGTCTGACCGCCGATCAGGAACATGTCGATGTAGGTGCGGCTCAGCGCGGGCACCGCCGCGCCGACCACCACCAGCAGCAGACTGGCGAGGACGGCGGCGGGCAGGGTGCCGGCGGTGCCGCGCATCCGGGCGGGCATGGCGCCGAGCACCCCCGGCCTGCGGCCGCCCTTCGCGAAGTCGTCGCCGGGCTCCATGACGAGGACGACCCCGGTGAAGGCGGCGTCGAAGTCCTCCATGGGCACGAACCGGCGTCCCTTGCCGGGGTCGTTGACGTGGACGCCGCGCCGGCCCAGACGGCGCCCCATGCCGTCGTAGACGACGTAGTGGTTGAACTCCCAGAACAGGACGGCAGGGGCCTTGAGCTCGGCGAGGGCGGCCACGTCCATCTGCATGCCCTTGGCGGTCAGGCCGTAACTGCGGGCCGCCTTCAGCAGGTTGCTGGCGCGGGAGCCGTCACGGGAGACACCGCAGGCGATGCGCAGTTCCTCCAGCGGGACATGCCGCCCGTGGTGTCCGAGGACCATGGCGAGGGCGGCGGCGCCGCACTCCACGGCCTCCATCTGCAGCACGGTCGGCGTACGCACCGTCCGCTGCCGGACCTTGGGCACCGGGCGCTTCTGCGGGGCGGCCTTGCGTCTGCCGCGCGCCGGCGGCCGGGAGGTGTCCTGGGACGCGGTCACGGGAGCAGCCAATCGACGGGACGCTCGTCGGCCAGCCGGATCGAACCGGTGGCCATGGTCATGGAGGTCAGCTCGAACGGCGGCCCGTCCTGCGAGGACCACGCGTAGCCCGACTCGGTCGACGCCCTGCGGTCCAGCCGTACGGTGACGGCCACCGGCCGGCCCTTCCTGGTGAACTGCTCGCCCAGCTGGGTGTCCCCGAGGAACGCGGCGATCGACTGCGGGGTCTGCGCGGTGCGGTCCACCTTCTTCACATGGCCGCGCAGCACGCCGTACCGCTGGGTGGGCGCCGACTGCACGGTCAGGTCCACGGCGGCGTCGTCGGGGATCGAGGCGGCGTTCTCGGCGGGCACGTACACCGTCGCGCAGAGCGGATCGTCGGCGTCGGCGACCTTCTCGATCGCCGCGACGTCGGTGCCCGTGCTGATGATCCGGCCGATCGTGGCGGCGAGCGCGGAGACCCGGCCCGCGGCGACGGACCGTACGACCTTCTCGCCGTCGGCGGTGGCGACCTTCAGGACGGGGGCCCGGGCGGGCAGCCGCTCGCCCTGCCGTGCGAGCACGGCGGTGACCTGGCCGGCGACGGGACTCTGCAGGATGTAGCTGCCCTGGCCGTGGGTGAGGACGGCGGGGGCGCTGACGGTGGAGGCGACGGAACCCGTCACGGCCCACACGGACGCGGCGGCCATGGCGGCCACCGTCACGGACAGCACCAGCCAGCCCTGCGGGCGGGCGAACCGCACCGGCAGGTCGAGTTCCTCCGGTGACCGGAGCTTGGCGAGGGCCTGTTGGCGGAACTGCACGGGACTTCCCTCACCTGCGCGACTCGGGAGGAGGACGTTCGGGCACCGGAGAGTCCCGGAACCGGTCAGGTGGTTCCGGGACTCAGCGGCACCGGGGCTCGATCAGAGACCGGCGACCAGGCTCGTCACCGGGGCGGTGTTCAGGCCGGTGACACCCTCGACCGTGCCGACGGCCGTGTTGACCAGGCCGGAGACCGGGGCGACGCCGTCCACCAGGCCGGTGACGGTGCCGACGGCGTTGACGGACAGGCCACCGGAGACGGCGTCGAGGGCGGCGTCCGAGATCTCGGCGGTCTCGACCTGGGGGGTGGAGTTCATGGGGGAACTTCCCTTCGTATAGCTCTTCATAGGGGGGAGCGGCCCCCTTCTGGGGACAGAACGACGGCCGCGCACGTGGGTGCCCGCTCTCGTCTCCGAGAGTCCGGCGGCCCCCGCGGTGCGATGGATCAAAGCAGACCGCCGTTGCGCACTTCCAATCAACAGGGCCTCCCACCAGCGCTCTTGGTGACCATGGCGTTCCATCCGTGCAGGCTCGGGCACGGGTTGGGGGCAGCTTCTTCACACGGATCGCGGCATCGTCATACGCGGTTCGTTGCCGTCCGGAAAACGAATGGGACAGTCCTCCTGAAAGGCACGGGACACGAGTCACCCGTGTGCAGAACTCCCGTCGGCCGTGACCCCGCTGGGCATTCGGTGTGGAGATTCCCGGAAGCCGGTTTCCCGGCCGCCGAGGGGGACGGACCGCTACCGGACGGTCGCCGAGCGTGCCGGGCGCGGCGCGGGCCCCCGTCGCGCACGGGCGCCCCACAGGAGGTGCGGGCGGGAAGTCCTGACATGACGGGCGAACGGGGGGCGTAGCGCGCTTTGCGAAATGGAAGAGCGGAATCTTTTTGCGGAGCGTTGAACACCCCACCGGAACCATCCGTACCAACTGGCAACCAGGCGCCCCCAGTTCACCCGCCGGACGGCGGCACGGACCCCGTCCCCAGGAGGTCAAGAGTTGAGTCACAAACGAGCCACCAAGCGCAAGGCGTTCATAGCTGCAGGCGGCGTGGCGGCGCTCGGCGCGGCAGCCCTCATCCTGCCGAACGCCATGGCGTCGCAGACGGACGCGAAGGGCGCCGCCCCCAGGACGCTCGCCGCGAGTGACGCCTCGGACCTCGCCTCCAAGCTCCGCGAGGCACTCGGTGACGCGTTCGCAGGCGCGTACTACGACTCGGCCGAGAAGCAGCTCGTCATCAACGTCATCGACGGCCTGCAGATCGACGGCGACGACAACAACGTGATCATCCAGGCGCAGTCGGCCGGTGCGAAGGTCCGTGAGGTCGACAACAGCTGGTCCGAGCTCCAGAAGGGCGCGGCGACGCTGAAGGCGAAGGCCAGCGTTCCGGGCACCGCGTGGGCCATCGACCCCCGCACGAACAAGATCCAGGTCACCGCCGACTCCACGGTCACGGGCGAGAACTGGGACACCATCGAGTCGGCCACCAAGTCGCTCGGCACGGACATGGCGGCCATCAAGAAGTCCGCCGGCACGTTCAAGCCGTTCCTGGAGGGCGGCGACGCCATCTTCGGCGGCGGCGCGCGCTGCTCGGCCGGCTTCAACGTCGTCAACGCCGAAGGCGCCCCGGCCTTCCTGACCGCCGGTCACTGCGGTGTCGCCGAGGCCGAATGGTCCGAGGAGGAGGGCGGCGCCCCGATCGCCACGGTCGACGCCGCGACCGCCACCTTCCCCGGCGCCGGTGACTTCGCCCTGGTCAACTACAACGACCCGGCGACCCAGGCGGCCAGCACGGTCGACCTCGGCAACGGCCAGACGGTCGACATCAAGGCGGCGGGCGAGGCCGAGGTCGGCCTCCAGGTCTTCCGCATGGGCAGCACCACCGGCCTCGCCGACGGCCAGGTCACCGGTCTCGAAGCCACGGTCAACTACCCCGAGGGCACGGTGACCGGGCTCATCCAGACCGACGTCTGCGCCGAGCCCGGCGACAGCGGCGGCTCGCTGTTCACCCAGGACGGCCAGGCCATCGGCCTGACCTCCGGTGGCAGCGGCGACTGCACCGTCGGCGGCGAGACGTTCTTCCAGCCGGTCACCACCGCCCTCGCGGCGGTCGGCGCGACCCTCGGCGACGCCGGTGCGGGCGCCGGTGAGCAGGCTGACGGAGGTGCCGCCGCCGGTGCCGGCGAGCAGGCCGACGGCGGTGCCGCCGCCGGTGCCGGCCAGGAAGAGGGCGCCGCCGCCGCGGGCGCCGGTCAGGAAGAGGGCGCCGCCGCGGCCGGTGCGGGCGAGGAGCAGGGTGCCGGTGACGCCGGTGCGGGCGCCGCGGCCGGTGCCGACGCCGGAGCGGGCCAGCAGCAGCACGACCAGGGCGCCGGTGACCAGGGCGGCGAGCAGCAGCAGGGCGGCGAGCAGCAGGGCGTCCAGCGCTGAGGCGGACCCCCACCCCGTACGTGGACGACGGCCCGCCGATCAGCGGCCACTGACCCCGGGCCGTCGTCCCACGACCCACCCGTCGGCCCCACCCTCGTGGTGCGGCCGGCGGGTGGAACGGTCCGGCCCTCCGGCGGGAGGGCCGGACCGTTGTCGTCCGTGCGGCGCGCACGGGACCGGCCGGGTCACCCGGCGGTGCCGGTGGCCCGCAGCAGCAGCAACGCCACGTCGTCCGCCCGCTCCTGCGCCGCCTCCGTCTCCCGCACCAGACGGTCGGCGAGCCACTCCAGGGGCCGCTCCCCGGCCGTCGACAGCCGCTCCCCGAGACTCGCCAGCGCGTCCTCGATGTCCACCCCCGGCGACTCGATCAGCCCGTCGGTGTACAGGACCAGCACGGACCCCTCCGTCAGCGCCACCTCGGTCGTCGGATACGCCGCCGCCGCGTCGATCCCGAGCAGCGGACCACCGGCGAGGTCCAGCACCCGCACCTTCCCGTCCGGCCGGCGCAGCAGCGGCGGCGGATGCCCCGCCCGCGCCATGACCGCCGTCCCGTGCGCCGGGTCGAGCCGCAGATACAGACAGCTCGCGAACAGCTCCGAACCCAGGTCGATCAGCAGCCGGTTGGTACTGCTCATCACCTCCTGCGGCCCCTGCCCGACGGTGGTGTACGCGCGGACGGCCGTACGGATCTGCCCCATCAGGCCCGCCGCCGTCACGTTGTGTCCCTGGACGTCCCCGATCACGGCGGAGGCCCGCCCGTGCGAGAGGACCAGGTCGAAGAAGTCGCCGCCGATGTCCATGCCCCGGGTGGCGGGCAGATAGCGGGAGGCGGCCTCGATCCCCGGGATCGACGGCAGCGAGTGCGGCAGCAGCGCCTGCTGCAGCCCGTGCGCGAGCTGGTGCTTGGCGTCGTACAGCAGCGCCCGCTCCAGGGCCTGGGCGATGAGACCGCTGAGGCTGGTCAGCACGGCGCGCTCGTCGGCGGGGAACGGGTGCGGCTCCGCGTACCCGAGCACCCAGGTGCCCACCGGCCGCCCCGAGGCGATCAGCGGGACGTACGCCCAGGCGTTCAGCCCGTCCGGGGTGTCCCGCCGCACCGGATACAGGTGCTCCAGCTGCTGCCGGGACTCGAAGAAGGCGGGCACGCCGGTGGTCAGGGCGTGCGCCCCGGGCATCGGCGCGGTGAGCGGCGTGCCGTCGAAGCGCTCCACGAGGTGCGGGTCGGCATAGCCCCGGTGCCCGAGCACGTGCAGACGCCCGCCCCGCGAGCCGTACATCACCAGGGCCTGGCCGCCGATGGCCGGGACGATCTCGTCGGCGACCAGGTCCACCACGTCCTGCACGCTCACCGCCTCGGTGAGCGCGCTCGCCAGCGCCAGCACATGGTGGATGGTCACCAGACGGCCCGGCTCCTCCACCCGGGCGGCGTGCTCGGCCTCGGCGACCGCGCGGGCCCGTGAGATCCGTACGCTGAGCCCGTTCGTGCCCGGGTACAGCCGGAACGACAGCCAGTCGCTCGGCGGCCGGAGCGCCACGAACGACGTCACGTGCTGGCTCATCAGCGCCGCCCGGTACCGGTCCTCGTACGCGGGATCGTTGAGCCAGGGCACCGACACCCACAGCTGGGTGCCCAGCAGACCGCTCACCGGGATGCCGAGCAGCTCGGCCGTGGCCGCGTTGGCGAAGGTGATCCGTCCGTGCAGGTCGAGCGCGCACATCCCGTACGGCAGCCGCGCCACCATCCGCGCCGCCTCCACCGTGCCGAGCGTGCCCGCGACCATGGTCGCCGACGGCGCCGACAGGTCCGGCTCCGGCAGCACCGGCCGGCCCTCCTCCTCGGCCCGCCGCAGCCGCTTCGCCAGCCGGTCGCAGGCGGAGGTCAGCTGGTCCCGCTCGCGCTCGCTCAGCTCCGGCGGGTGGGAGCCGGGCCAGGTCAGGAAGACGGCCCCGTAGGTGGTGTCGCGGGTCGCCACCGGCAGCGCGGCCAGGGCGAACGGATAGGGCAGGACCACGGCGATCCGGGGATAGCGGCGGGCCATCTGCTCCTCGCCGCTGACCCACACCAGCCGCCGGCCGCGCACCGCCTCGGAGACGGGGACCGGCGCGCTCAGCCCCACCCGCTCCCAGGGCGCGGCGAACGACCTCGGCAGGCCCGCCATGACCGCCATCTCCAGGACCGGCTCGTCCGGCGCCAGCAGATACACCGCCCCCGAGTGGGCCCCCACGTCGTCCATCATCGAGGCCAGCGCCAGGGAGAGCAGCGGATGGCCGACGCGCTCCGTCTCCACGGTCGTCCGCCCCGCGGCCCCATGGACGTCGGACATGCCCACCACCTCCTCGCGGCCGCGCGACGGTTCCAGGGTCCAGGCTCCTCCTAGGGGGCGGCCCACGCACGGCGAGCGCCGCCCCGGACGCACCGCCGTACCCCCTCCCGCCCGGCCCATGCCCCCTCGCCCGATGCGCGCACTCGCGCACGGGCGCCGCGAGTGCGCCCCCGCGCTCCCCGATGGCTGGTTCTTCGCGCCCCGGTGTGTGGTCACGGACGCCGACAATGGGCACGCGCTTGGGGCGGGAGGACATCGGTGGGCCGGGAGGCGGAGGGCGAACGTGATCGGGGTACTGCTCGTGCACGACGAATGTCTGGTCAGGTCGGTCCTCGCGGAGTGGCTGTGCCGGCAACCCGACCTGGCGGTCCACGACGCGTCGTGGCGCGCGGCGCCGGGCCGTGCGCGGTCCCTGCGGCCCGACGTCTGCGCCGCCGACCTGGACTGCGCCGACGCGGTCGGCATCCCGCCCCTGGGCGACCTGCGCGGCGCGGGAGGCTCCGCCCCCGCCCCCGGGCTGCTGGTCCTGGCCCACGCGGGCAGACCCGGACTGCTGAAGCGGGCGGCCGAGGCCGGGGCCCTCGGGTACGTGGACAAGGAGGGCTCGCCGCAGCGGCTGGTGTCCGCGATACGCGAGGTCGCCCGGGGCAGACGCTTCGTCGACGACTCCCTCGGCTTCGGCTTCCTCAAGGCCGCCGAGATGCCGCTGACGCGCCGCGAGCTGAGCGTGTTATCCCTGGCCGCGGAGGGGGCCTCCGTCGCCGAGATCGCCGGCAGCCTGCACCTGTCCCACGGGACCGTGCGCAACTACATGGCCGCCATCACCCGCAAGACGGGGGCGCGCAACAGGATCGACGCCATCCGGATCTCGCAGGGAGAGGGCTGGCTCTGAGGACCGCCCGCCCCGGGGACCCGGCGGAACCGGTACGGGGGTCCAGGCGCCGACCAGGTCCCGGTACAGCGGCGAACGGGCCAGCAGGTCGCCGTGCTCGCCGTACGCGACGGACCGCCCGTCCATGACCAGCACCCGGTCGGCGCGGCGCGCCGAACTGACACGGTGGGCGACGACCACAAGCGTCGTGCCCGGCCGGCGGGCGAAGGCCCGTTCCGCGCGCTCCTCCGCCTCCGCGTCCAGGTGACAGGTCGCCTCGTCGAGGATCACGACCGGCGCGTGCGACAGATACGCCCGGCCCAGCGCCACGAGCTGCCGCTCCCCGGCGGACAGCGCCCGCGGGTCGACCTCGGCGGCCGGGCCGCCCAGCCGGACCATCACCTCGGTGAGTCCCACCGCCTCCGCCGCCTCCCACAGCTCCTCCTCGGGCACGGGTTTCGGCCGTAGTTCGCCGAGGTTCTCGGCGAGGGATCCCCCGAAGACGTACGCCTCCTGCGGAATGAGCACCCGGTGTGCGCGTGCTGTGGCGCCGGCCGCCCGTTCCCCGCACAAGCGGACGGTGCCGTGCCGCGGGCGCAGCAGACCCGCGGCGAGTCCGGCGAGGGTGGACTTCCCGGCGCCGCTGGGACCGACGACGGCCAGATGCGTGCCGTGGGGGAGACGGAGACTGAGGTCGTCGAGGACGGGGGCGGCGTCGGGGCCGTAGGCGAAGGTGACGCCGGAGAGGCAGAGGGCGGCGGCCTCGCGCGGTGCCGGGGGCGTCGGCGGGGCGGGCTGGGGCGCCGTGTGCGCCGGCGGCTCCGCGGGCCCGGACCGGCAGGGCGGGTGCGGCGGGTGGGCGGCGGGGCCCGGCGGGAGCAGTCTGCGCAGGACCACCGCGAGCCGGGAGCCGCTGGTGCCCAGGCCGTGCACCAGGTTCTGCAGCGCGGGCAGGAGGGACTGGGTGACGTAGGCGAGGGCGCCGATCAGGGCGCCCGCGGTGACTCCCCGGTCCAGCAGCCAGGGGGTGCAGGCCAGCAGCAGGACGACGGGCAGATGGCCGCCGATCGCGAGGGCGGCGACCCGGACGACGCCCCAGCGGGCCAGTGAGCGGGCGGCCCGGTGCTCGGCGTCGACGCGGCGGCCGGTGTCGCCGGCGACGATGTCCTCCGCGCCGGCGGCCGTGATGTCCCGCAGCCCGGGGCAGACGTCGCCGAGCCGGGCGGCGAGGGCCTCGTCGGCGACGAGGAAGGTCTCCTGACGGCGGGCCAGCGGCCCGAGCGTCGCCAGGAAGAGGGCCACGCCGGCGGCCAGCGGGGGCGCCACCACGAGCAGCAGCGGCGGGGCCAGCGAGAAGAGTCCGGCGAGTGCCCCGGCGGCCGTGAACAGGAACGAGCGCGAGACCATCACCAGCCCGGCGAAGGTGTCCCGGGCGATCTCCACCTGCTGGGTCAGCCCGGACAGGGCCCCGCCGTCCGCCTCCCGCACCCCCCGCGCCACCACCTCGCGCACCAGCCGGTCCCGCAGGGGCTCCACCAGCCCCGCCACACACCCGTACACCCGCCCGGTCCCGTACGCCCCGACGGCCACCGCCCCCGCCCCGGCCCCGAGCCATGCCAGCCCGACCCCCGGCCGCCCGGCGAGAAACCCGTCGTCCAGGGCCCGCGCCAGGGCGTACCCCGTCAGGAACGTCTGCGCCGCCTCCAGCACGGACCACAGCACCAGCCGGACGACGACCCGGCCCCGGCTCCGCAGGAAGCGCAGGCCGCGCCGGGGGAGGCCGGGCGAGGAGGGGCGCTCGGGCCGCCCGGCGCCGGAGGGTTCGCCGCCGGTCCCGGACCGCCCCGGTCCCGACAGCCCGGAACGTCCGTCCCGCTCCGGCTCGTACGCGCCCGACGCGCCCGACGTGCCCGACGTGCCCGACGCGCCCGACGCGCCCGACGCGCCCGACGTGCCCGACGTGACCGATGCGCCCGATGCGCCCGGCATCGGAGCGGGCCGTGGTTCGGGCCCCGTGTCCGACGGGCGGCTCGCGGAGTCCGCTCCTGCTCCTGCTCCTGCTCCTGCTCCTGCTCCCGCCTCCGCTCCTGCCCCCGCCCCCTGTCCGGTCTCCGGCCGCCCGGCCCGGAGCCGCGCGTCCTGCCGCGTGTCCTGGCCGTCCATCACCCACCGCCGTACGGAGGCGTGCCGGACCCGGTGTCCCGGAGCACGTCCCCGCCGGGCGGGACGGCCCGGTCCTCCTCGGCCGCAGGGGCGCCGGCCCCGGCTCCTTCTCCGAACAGGTCCCGGTAGGCCGCCGTCCGCCACAGCACGGCGTGCGGCCCCATCGCCCGGATCTTCCCGCCGTCGAGCCATGCCACCGCGTCCGCGCGGGCGGCCGTGGTGACCCGATGGGCGATGACCAGGCGGCTGCCGCCGGTGGGGGCCAGGAGCGCGTCGGTGACGCGGCGCTCGGTGACGGTGTCGAGGCTGGACAGGGCGTCGTCGAGGACGAGGAGACGGCTGTCGCGGGCGAACGCCCGCGCGAGGCCCAGGCGTTGGACCTCCCCGCCCGACAGGGGCGCGTCGGCGCACGCGGTGGCGTAGCCGTCGGGGAGGCGCCGGACGAAGGCGTCGGCGTGCGCGGCACGGGCCGCCTCCCGGACGCGGGCCGGGGAGGGACGCGGGACACCGAAGGCGATGGTGTCCGCCACGGTCCCGCCCAGCAGGGCCGGGCGCTCGAAGGCGTGGGCGACCGCCGCGCGCAGTTCCCGGCGGTCCAGTGCGCCCACGGGCACCCCGTCGAGCCGTACCTCGCCCTCGTCGGGGTCGGTGAGCCGCCCGGCGACGGCCGCGAGCAGCGACTTGCCCGCCCCCGAGCGGCCCACGACGGCCAGCGTGCTCCCGCCCGGCACGAGGAGATCGACCCCGTCCAGGACGGTCCGCCCACCGCGCCGGACGGTCACGGAGCGCAGCTCCAGGCGTCCCACCGGCTGTCCCCGGCCCGGGGGCGGCAGCGTCCGTCCGCCGTACGGGGTCGGGGGCTCGGCCAGGACCTCGGCGAGCCGCTCCGCCCCCGCCCGGGCGCGGACCAGGCCCGAGACATGGCCGACGAGGACGCCGACGCCGGCGGCCAGCACCGCGTAGCGGGACGCGGCGAGCAGCTCGCCCACGGACAGCCGGTGCCGGGTCAGCAGGACGCCCGCCGCGGCCACCACGGACAGCTGCAGCAGGGGTGCCACGGCGGCCGTCCGCGCGGCGGCCCGGCCCTGGACCCGCCACATCCGGTGCCCCTCGCGGGAGAGCACGGGCAGGGGGCCCAGGACGCGGGCGACGGTCCGGTCGGCGATGCCCGCGGCGGCGATCGTGCGGTGTCCGGCGACGGCCTCGGCCAGCGCGCCCGCGATACGCCCCTGGGCCCGCTGGTAGCGCGCCACGCAGTCGGAGGAGCCCCGGGCGAGCGCGCGCAGCACCAGGGCGAGCAGGGGTGCTCCGGCCAGGAACACCACCATGAGCAACGGGTCGATCAGGGCCAGCGCCGCCACCGCGCCCAGCGGCCCGGCGAGCGCGGCGAGCAGCGCGGCCGTGGTGGCGGGGGCCGTTCCGGCCTGGGCCGCGTTCCCGACGAGCCGGGCCACCAGGTCGCCGGGCCCGAAACGGCCGACCGCCCGGGGCCCCACGGCCAGGACGTGCCCGACGAGACGGTGGCGCAGCCAGGCCGTGGACCGGGCGCTCGTGGTCCCGGCGAGGACGGTCTCGACCGCGTCCAGGGCGGCGACGGCCAGCACCAGCCCCGTCGACCACAGCACCCAGCGCGTGCCGCCCGGGTCGCCGGCCAGCAGCAGGTCCAGGGCCCGCCCCAGGGCGAGCGGCAGGGCGAGGTTCGCCCCCGCCGAGGCCACGGACACGAGGGCCAGGGTCGTGCAGCGGGGGGCGGAGTGCCGGACGGTGGAGCGCAGCAGGGGGACGGACGCGGCTGCCGGGCCGGGGGCGCCGGCTTCACAGAGGGTCGTCATACCCGTCCTGACGTGGATGAATGAGCCCCGGACGGTTCCTTCCCGGGCAGGGGAGAGGAACCGTCCGGGGCTGTTCGGCGCGGCTCAGCCGCTGTGCCGGTCCGTCGGGCGTCCGGGACGACCCGGACGCCCGGGCCGGGTCAGAGGCAGAGCGTGATGCTGGCCGCGCTCACACAGGACAGCACGCTCAGGGAGCTGGGCCCGCCGGTACCGGTCGTCTCGTCGGCTTCCATCGTCTGCAGGTCGAGAAGTGCCATGTCGATTCCTTTCGGTCGTGGCCCGCTCGGCGGGCCTGGGGGACGGGGGTGTCACGTCACGACTCCGCCGGGTGGCGGAACCGCGTCAATGGGGCCGCCGTCGTGGCGGCGGCAGGAACGGAAGGCGGGGCGTGGCGTCGTCGGCCGTGGCGTGCGCCGCGCCGAGAGCCAGCAGGCATCCCGCCGTCCCGGTACCGAGGTCCATGGAGAGCCGCATCAAGTGGTTGCCGGGAAAGGCCAGTTGTCCCTCGTAGGGCATCGAGTGCCAGCCGAGCGCGGCGATCTGTTCCGCCAGCGCCTCGCGCGGGGCGCCCGTCCGGGCGAGGTACAGGATCATCCCGGCCCGGCCCTCGAACAGCCCGGGCTGTGCGTAGAAGCGGTAGGTCGCGGCGGTGAGGATCCCCGTGCGGATCCGCGCGAACCCGTCCCGCGCGCCGGCGGTTTCCTCCGATGCGCGAGCGTCCGTCGCGGCGCCGGTGACGGCCAGGTGGTCGTCGAGCACCATGCCGACGCCCACGCTCCCGTCGCCCAGGTACGGCATCGTCCGCCAGCCCTCGTCGACGGCGAGCCCGCCGTTCTTCTGCTCGACCAGGCACTCCAGGTCCTGCCGCAGCGCCTCACGGGCCGACGCGAGCAGCACGGGGTCGCCCGTCGCCTCGTACCGGCGCAGCAGGAACAGGGCGGGCCCGCTCGCGCCGCGCAGCAGACCGGCGCGGCGGCGGGGCGGGGCCGGGCGGGGCTCGCCGAGGCGCCGCGCGAGGAGGCGCGCGGCCTCGGCCGCGTGGTCGCGCAACCCTGGCTCACCCGTGGTCCGCGCCAGCTCGTCCAGCACCAGCCCGAGCCCGGCCAGCCCCCCGTGCAGGTCGGACGACAGCCGGTGCCACTTCTCGGCGAGGATCTGCTCGGTCAGGTCCAGGGCACGCTGCCGGTGGCCCAGCCGGTCCAGGGTGAGGGCTACGCCGGCGAGACCGTCGTACAGGCCGAGCGGGGTCCCGACGGGTACCGGGGCGGTGTGGTCCAGCAGCCAGCGCTCGCCCTCCTCGTAGCGCTCCGCGCCGACCTCCGCGAGCGCGTACAGGACGCCCGCGGCGCCGTGCGCGAGGCCGAGGCCGCCGCCGTCGGAGAACTGGGCGACGTCCCCGGGGAAGAGCCGGTCGTCGCGCTCCGGGGTGGCCGAGGCCAGGATCGCCTTGACCATCGAGTCCCGGCTGTACGGCCAGTCCCCGGGCTCGGCGAGGGACCAGCCGCCCCCGTCGGCCCCGGCCCGCCGCTTCCCGCGTCCGGCGGTCCCCGTCCCCCGGGTGATCTCCGCGACCGCCTCGTCGAGGAACGCGCGCGGCACCCGCGGGAACCGCTGCGCGATCACCGAGGCCAGATGGGCGGCCTTCTCCCGCTCCACCACCAGCAGGGAGGTGACCGGCAGGAACAGCGCGAGGCGCAGACACGCCAGGGCGTAGCGGTCGACGTCCGGGCCGGTGCGGTCCGGGGGCGCGAGGAAGCCGGGGTGGGCGACGGTCTGCCGGCCGTTCTCCTCGGCGGGGGCCGCCGCCTCGAAGTCGAGGAGGGTCACCGACCGCTCGTCCGGCGCGACCATGATGTTGAAGACGTGCAGGTCGTTGAAGACGATCCCGCGCGAGTGCACCGCCGCGACCGCCTCCTCCACGGCCCGGTGCACCCGCAGCGCCCAGTCCGTGTACGCGGCGACCGCGCCCGGCCCGGGGTCCGCGGACAGCAGGGGGTGCCGTTCGGCGACGCAGGAGTTCAGCGGGCGGCCCTCGACGAAGTCCATGACGAGGAAGCGGTGGTCACCGAGGGTGAACCAGTCGCGCACCCCGGGCACGACTCCCAGTCCGGTCAGCCGCTCCAGCGCCTCCTTCTCCCGCTGCAGGCGGGTCACCGCGTCGGCCCCGTCGGCGGCCAGCCCGGCGTGCGGACGCCCCTCCTTGAGGACGACCCGGCTCCCGTCACGGGTGTCCGTGCCGACGTACACGCCGCCGCCGTTGGAGAAGTGCAGTGCCTTGTCGATCCGGTACGGCAGATCGCCGACCGTCGTCGTGTTGCGCGCCGCCAGCTGCGGCTCCAGGAACGCGGGCAGGGTCACCCACTCGGGCACGTGGAAGGTCGGCTTGCGCTGGTCCGGCACCAGGGTGCCGGCGCCGTCACGGACGGCCGGGACGAGCGTGCCGCGCTCGTCGACGACGAAGGAACGGGCGAAGGCGCCGTAGCGGACGTACAGCGGTCCGTCGTTCCAGCGTAGATCGGTGAGGATGTACGGCCCCTCGTGGCCGTCGAGGAGGTCGCCCAGCTCCCGCAGGACCAGGTGCAGCTGCTCCTCGTCCGCCGGGTAGACCGTGACGAACTTGCCGCTGGTGTCGCGGGCCGCGTACTTGGCGTTGCGCAGATGCAGCAGATGGGGGCCCGGCACGAACTTGAACGGGATCTGGCGGGGCACGCAGTAGTCCCACACGATCGCCGCGATCCGGTCCGCGTTCCCCCGGGTGGCGGAGGCGTGCACCTTCCATCCCTGGGTGGGTCCGGGACGGGGCCGCCCGCCGTCGTCGACCGGGGTCAGCGTCAGCCAGTCCCCGATCCGCACCGCCCGCCAGCCCTCGGGGACCGGGCGCCCGGCGGTCGCGTAACCGGGGGCCGCCGCGCCGGCGCGGTCGCCGGCCGGGATCCGGTCCGGTGTCTCGTAGAAGTGTCTGTCGGCGAGCGCGTACGCCTCGTACCGCTTGTCCATGCCGGTTCCCCCGGGTTCGTGTGCCGTCGCTCCCTGGGCCAAGTGAGGACGAGCCTTCCAGCCCGCCACGGCGCCCGACAGTCACGGCTGTCACCAGAAACCCCTCACGCCTGTCACGCCCTCACCGTGCGGAACGCACGCGTAAAGATGTGTTCGACGTTCTTCGAACCGGGTGGCGGCCGGACGGGGCCTCCGGGCCCCGGGGCGGTCGCAGGGGCTGCGCGACCGTGCCGGAAGCGCTGTAATTGCGGACGTGGTCAGTGCAGGCGCTGCGGAACGCGGAACGAGGACGCTGCGTGCCGAACTCGCGCTCAAGTCGCTCGGCGGCCATCTCGATCCGCACGAGCGGCTGCACGCCATCCTCGAACAGGTGCTCGTATTCACCAGTGCGACCGTGGCCGCCGTGTACCTCCCGGACGGCGAGGGCGACGCCCTGCTGCTCGCGGGCGTCGCCGGTGTCCCGAGGACCCTGTACGGGCTCCGCGACAGCTATCCGGCCTCGGGGACCACCCCGGTCGCCGACGTGTGCCGCTCGGGCCGGTCCCGCTGGCTCGTCTCCGCCGACCTCCAGGACGACCCCGACGTCCGCCGCACCCACGCCGGGGACTTCTCGCTGGGCGTGCTGCCGCTGCGGGAGCGCGGCTGCCTCGTCGCCGTCGGTGACGGCACGCACGCCTTCGGCGCCGAGGACCGCCACTGCCTCGACCTGTTCGCCGAGGCCGTCACCAGCTCCGCGCCGACGCCGCCCGCCGGGCCCGGCGCCTCGTTCGACCTGGCCATGGACACCGGACGGGTCGAGGTCGACGAGGAACTGCTGGAGCTGTTCGGCATGGGCCCGGACGACTTCGACGGCCGGGTGGAGACCCTGATCGCGCTGACCGTGCCCGAGGACCTGCCCGCGCTGATGTCCGTCGTGGAGGCGGACCACATGTCCATCGGCGACCGGGAGCTGGAGTTCCGCATCCTGCAGCCCTCCGGCGAGCAGAAGTGGCTCAGGCTGCGCGGCCGGATCCTGCCCGGCCGCGAGGACCGCCCCGCCCGCCTCGTCGGCACCGTCGCCGACGCCTCCACCCTGCGCACCGGCCGCGGCGACGTGGCCCGCATCCAGCGCCTCGCCGCCGCCCTGGCCACCGCCGGCACGGTCCGGGACGTCAGCCAGGCCGTGGTGACCGCCCTGCGCAAGCCGCTGCGCGCCGACCGGATCGCCCTCGCCGAGCTGGAGGGGGACCGGCTCGTCGTCACCGTCCTCGATCCGCCGCAGCCGGAGATCTGGCCCGAGGTGTGGCGCTCCGAATGGCGCTCCGAGTGGCCCGACGCGCCCGTGCGCACCATGCCCACCCTCGCCACCGCGCTCCGCGAGGGACGCGCCGGGATCTGGCCCGCCGGCGCCGATCTGGAACCCGCCCTGGCCGGCGTCGGCCCCGGCGGCCTGGCCGTCCTCCCGCTGCCCGCCGGCGGCCGGATGGCCGGCGCCTGCCTGATCGGCTGGGACACCCCCCACGACTTCGGCCCCGAGGAGCGCGCCCTGCTCACCGCCGCCTCGGGCCTCGCCGGGCAGGCCCTGATGCGGGCCCACGCCTTCGACGCCGAACACGAACTCGTCGGCATGCTCCAGCGCACGCTGCTGCCGCGCCGGCTGCCCCAGCTGCCGGGCGCGGTCGCCGTCGCCCGGTACCTGCCCACCACGGCCGGTCTGGAGGTCGGCGGCGACTGGTACGACGTCATCCCGCTGCCGGACAACCACGTCGCCCTCGTCATCGGCGACGTCCAGGGCCACAACGCGGGCGCCGCCACCCTCATGGGCCAGATGCGCACCGCCCTGCGCGCCTACGCCGTCGAGGGACACCCCCCGGACGTGGTGGTCTCGCACGCCAACCGGCTCCTGATGGACATGGAGACCGACCTCTTCGCCACCTGCTGCTACGTCGACATCGACATGGAGGAGGGGTCCGCCTGGTACGTGCGCGCCGGACACATCCCGCCGGTGGTGCGTCACCCGGACGGCTCCACCGAGATCAGCGAGGCGGAGGGCGGTCCGCCCCTCGGTGTCGTCATGCGCGCGGACTTCCCGATGAGCCCGCTGCGGCTGGCGCCCGGCACGCTGCTGGCCCTCACCACGGACGGCCTCGTCGAGTCCGCCGACATCGACGTCGAGGACGGCCTTGACCATCTCGCCGCCGAACTGGCCGCCGCCGACCCCACCCACCTCGGGGTGGTCGCCGACACCCTGCTGGGCGGCGCCAACCGCGACGACGACGTGGCCCTGCTCCTCGTGCGCTACGACGGCATGGCCCTGCGGCCCCAGCGCGAGAACTGGAGCGTGTGGCGGGTCCCCCAGGCGGTCGGCCAGGCCCGCCGCTACACCCGGCGCGTCCTGCGCCGCTGGGGCGTGGAGTCCACGGCCGACACCGTGCTCCTCGTCGTCTCCGAACTCGTCACCAACGCCCTCGTCCACACCGACGGCCGGGTACGTCTCGACCTCACCCTGCTGGCCGACCGCCTGCGCGTCGCGGTCGCCGACTCCTCACCCCGTACGCCGGCGAAGCCCACCGTCATCGGCTGGGAGGCCACCGGCGGCCGCGGCATCCTCCTGGTGGAGGCCGTGTCCTCGGCCTGGGGCACCGTCCCGGTCAGCGGGGGCAAGCAGGTGTGGGCGGAGATCCCGCTCGACTGAACGCCGGATCCCGCTCGACTGAACGCCGGTGCGCGCCCCCGCGGGATGCGACCCTGTCCCCGTGCGCCTGCTGCTGACGACCGACACCCACCTGCCCAAGCGCGCGAAGGCGCTCCCCGAGCGGCTCCTCGCCGAGATCGCGGAGGCCGACGTGGTCGTCCACGCCGGCGACTGGGTCGACGAGGACACCCTCGACCTGCTGCGGGCCCGCTCCCGCCGGCTGATCGCCGTGTACGGCAACAACGACGGCCCCGCCCTGCGCGCCCGCCTCCCCGAGGTCGCCCACGCCGAACTGACCGGTCTGCGCCTCGCCGTCGTCCACGAGACCGGGCCCGCACAGGGCCGCGAGGCGCGCTGCGCCGCCCGCTTCCCCGACACCGACGTCCTCGTCTTCGGCCACAGCCACATCCCCTGGGACACGACCGCACCCACCGGCCTGCGCCTCCTCAACCCCGGCTCCCCGACCGACCGCCGCCGCCAGCCGCACTGCACGTACATGACGGCGACGGTCACGGAGGGCGCGCTGACGGACGTGGAACTGCACCGACTGCCGCCCCGCACCTGAACCGGGCGCCCGCCGCTCACCCACCCGGGGCCGGCGGATGGATCACCCCGGTCGTCACCGACAGCGGCACCCCGCTGCCGCCCCACCTCAGTGCGACGATCTCCGCCGCCACGGAGACGGCGACCTCCTCCGGCGTACGGGCGCCGAGGTCCAGGCCGACGGGGGAGCGCAGCCGGGACAGGTCGGCCGCGTCGAGCCCGGCCTCCCGCAGCCGCCGCGCCCGGTCGTCGTGCGTACGGCGGCTGCCCATCGCCCCGATGTACGCGGCCGGCCGGCGCAGCGCCTCGCGCAGCAGCGGCACGTCGAACTTGGGGTCGTGGGTCAGGACGCAGACCACCGTGCGGTCGTCGGTGGGCGTGCCGCGCAGATACCGGTGCGGCCAGTCGACGACCACCTCGACGGCGGCGGGGAAGCGCTTCGGGGTGGCGAACACCGGGCGCGCGTCGCACACCGTGACCCGGTAGCCCAGGAAGTCGCCGATACGGGCCACCGCGGCCGCATAGTCGATCGCCCCGAACACCAGCATGCGGGGCGGCGGCGCGAAGGAGTGCAGGAAGACGGTGACCTCGTCCTCGCGCCGTTCACCGTGCGGACCGTAGTGCCGCACTCCGGTGGCACCCTGGGCCAGCTCACCCCGCGCGTCGGCGGCCACGGCCGCGTCCAGCCCCGCCGAGCCGAGCGTGCCGAGGGTGCCCGGCGCGCGGGGCGTGCCCGGCGCCGGGTCCGGCCACACGGCGAGGGCGGCCCCGCGCGGGGCCGGGCCGTCGAGCACGGTCGCCACGGTCACCGGGCGCCCGGCGGCCACGGACTCCGCGACGCGCCCGAAGGCGGGGTCCTCGGCCGCCGTCACCCGCCGCACCAGCAGCGTGATCTCCCCACCGCACGTGAGCCCCACGGCGAACGCGTCCTCGTCGCTGTAGCCGAAGGTCTCCAGCCGCGCCCGCCCGGACGCCACGACCTCCCGGGCCAGCTCGAACACCGCCCCCTCCACACAGCCCCCGGAGACGCTGCCGACGACCTCGTCACCGGGTCCGACCGCCATGGCGGCGCCCGGCCCGCGCGGCGCGCTGCGGCTGACCGCGACCACCGTGGCCAGCCCGAACGGGGAGCCCGCCGCGTACCACCCGCCGAGCGCCGGAAGAACCTCACGCACGGGCCCACTCCTCTCACCGCCGCCCCCGTGCCTCCAGCGTCCGCCGCCTCGGCCCCCGCCGCCCGCCGAAGGACGGGAAAACCGTTTGCGGGTGCGCAGACCGCCTTGCTTCACTGCGAAGGAGCCGGCAGCCGCCGGCACAAGCCCCGAGCGACCCAGGAGAACCCCGATGCGCGCAGCGTCCCTGTCCCGCCAGGAAGGAACGTCCCCCCTCTCCAAGGACTCGACGCTTGTCACGCATCCTCAACCTCGGCATCCTCGCGCACGTCGACGCCGGTAAGACCAGCCTGACCGAACGCCTCCTGCACACCGTCGGCGTCATCGACGAGATCGGCAGTGTGGACGACGGCAGCACCCGCACGGACACCCTCGCGCTGGAACGGCGACGAGGCATCACCATCAAGTCCGCCGTCGTCTCGTTCGCGATCGACGACCTCACCGTCAACCTCATCGACACCCCCGGCCACCCCGACTTCATCGCCGAGGTGGAGCGCGTGCTCGACGTGCTCGACGGCGCCGTCCTGGTCGTCTCGGCCGTCGAGGGCGTCCAGGCACAGACCCGTGTACTGATGCGCACCCTGCGGCGCCTGCGCATCCCCACGCTGGTCTTCGTCAACAAGGTCGACCGCCGCGGCGCGCGCCACCGGGACCTGCTGGAGAGCATCGCCGCCCGGCTCGGTCCGGCCGTCGTCTCCCTGGGCGAGGTCGCCGAACTCGGCACACCCGCGGCCCGCTTCACCCCGTACGCCCCCCTCCCGCCCCGGCTCCTCGAACTCCTCGCCGAGCACGACGAGGACCTGCTCGCCGCCTATGTGGACGACCGTGCGGCCGTCCCCGACGGCCGATTGCGCGCGGCCCTCGCCGCGCAGACCGGCGCGGCCCTGGTCCACCCGGTGTTCCACGGCTCGGCGATCACCGGCGCGGGAATCGCCGAACTCGTCGACGGCATCAGCGGGTTGCTGCCGGCGACGGAGACGACCGCCATGACGGACACCCCGCCCTGCGGCACCGTCTTCAAGGTCGAGCGCGGCCCGGCGGGCGAGAAGATCGCCTATGTGCGGATGTTCGCCGGAACCGTACGCGTCCGCGATCGGCTGACCTTCCGGGACGGCACCCGCGAAGGCAAGGTCACCGCGATCGGCGTCTTCGAGGGCGGGGGCGCCGTGCGGGCGACGGCCGTGCCGACGGGCCGGATCGCGCGGCTGTGGGGCCTCGCCGACATCCGGATCGGCGACACCGTCGGCACCCCGCGGGCCCGCGCGGCCGACGGGCACCACTTCGCCCCGCCCACCCTGGAGACGGTCGTCCTGCCCGCCCGGCCCGAGGACGCCGGTGCCCTCCACGGCGCCCTCACCCAACTCGCCGAGCAGGACCCGCTGATCGGTCTGCGCCACGACGAACTCCGCCAGGAGATCTCGGTGTCGCTCTACGGGGAGGTGCAGAAGGAGGTCGTCCAGGCGACGCTCGCCGAGGAGTACGGACTCGACGTCACCTTCCGCGGGACGACGCCCCTCTGCGTCGAGCGTCTCGCCGGATGCGGCGCGGCCGTCGAGTACAACAAGAAGGACGGCAACCCGTTCCTAGCGACGGTCGGCCTGCGGGTGGAGCCGGCCCCGGCCGGCGCCGGGGTCGGGTTCCGGCTGGAGGTGGAGCTGGGATCCATGCCGTACGCCTTCTTCAAGGCCGTCGAGGACACGGTCCGGGAGAGCCTGGAGCAGGGACTCCACGGCTGGCGGGTCCCGGACTGCACGGTCACGCTGACGCACTGCGGCTACTCGCCCCGCCAGAGCCACGCCCACCAGGGCTTCGACAAGAGCATGTCGAGCACCGGCGCGGACTTCCGGGGCCTGACCCCGCTGGTCCTGATGGACGCCCTGCGGCGGGCCGGCACCCGCGTCCACGAGCCGGTGCACCGCTTCCGCGTGGACGCCCCGGCCGACACCCTGGGCGCGCTGCTGCCGGTGCTCGCCGCGCTGCGCGCCGTACCGCGGGACACCCGCGCGAGCGGAGCGGCCGTACGGCTGGAGGGGCTGGTGCCCGCCGCCGGGGTGCACGAGCTGGGGCGGCGGCTGCCCGGACCGACCAACGGGGAGGGCGAGCTGGAGACCGCGTTCGACCACTTCGCGCCCGTCGCCGGCCCGGCCGTCCCCGCCCGGCCGCGTACCGACCACAACCCCCTGGACCGCAAGGAGTACCTGCTGAACCTGACCCGGCGGCTGGGGATCTGAGCGGCGGGCGCGGGACGTCCGCGCGGGGGCCTTTATCGGGTTCCCGCGCGGCCGCGCAAGGGACCGCCTGGCCGCGCTGGGCAAAGAATCGGTCGTGAAAAGTGAACTGCCCTGAAAAAAGGGGTACTTACTCGTGCGTCAGTTGCTATTGACGGCCCGCCTGACCATTGGGACGGTAGTGCACATGTCGAATGTGGCGGACATGTCAAGATTGCGCACTCGTCTGCTCGGTGTCCTGGTACTCGTCACCGGCTTCCTGACCACGGCGGGCCCCACCCAGCCCGCTTCCGCTCTCACTGATGATCTCTGGTTCGACTCGCAGGCCGCGGCCACCCTCACCGTCGAGGGCGGCCGCTTCAAGGACGGACTCGGCCGTGAGGTCGTCCTGCGCGGCTACAACGTCTCGGGTGAGACGAAACTCAAGGAGAACAACGGTCTGCCCTTCGCGTCGGTCGCCGACGCGAGGAAGTCGGCGACCGCGCTCAGGGCGCTCGGCGGCGGCAACTCCGTCCGCTTCCTGCTCTCCTGGGCGTACGCGGAACCGGTGCGCGGACAGGTGAGCACCAGCTACCTCGCGGCGGCCACCGCGCAGATGAGCGCCTTCCTGGACGCGGGGATCAGGGTCTACCCCGACTTCCACCAGGACCTGTACTCCCGCTGGCTGTTCGACTCCGACAGCTGGTACACCGGCGACGGCGCCCCCAAGTGGGCCGTCGACCTCGGCAACTACCCCGACGAGTACTGCGGGATCTGCCCGTTCTGGGGCCAGAACATCACCTCCAACGCGGCGGTGACGAAGTCGACGTACGACTTCTGGCACAACACCTACGGTGTCCAGGACTCCTTCCTCGACACGGCGCAGAAGACCATGGCGTACGTGAAGTCGAACCTCACCACCGCCCAGTTCCAGGGCGTCGTCGGCTTCGACCCGTGGAACGAGCCGCACCCGGGCGTGCTCGACTCGGGGCAGACCAGCAGGACGTGGGAGAAGGACGTCCTGTGGCCGTTCTACGTCAAGTTCCGCTCCCGGATGGACGCGGCGGGCTGGCAGGCCAAACCGGCCTTCGTGGAGCCGAACCTCTTCTGGAACGCCAACATCGACTTCCAGAAGCAGGAGGGCGGCCTCCTCGACGCGGGCACCATCGGACCGCGCTACGTCTTCAACACCCACTTCTACGACCAGAAGGCGATCTCCGGCATCTTCATGTGGGGCAAGGCGGAGAACGGCCAGTACGTCAACGACTTCGGGACCGTCCGTGACCGGGCCGCGGCCGGTGGCACCACGGCCGTCGTCAGCGAGTTCGGCCACCCGCTGAGCGGCTCGGTCTCCGACAAGGCGCCCACGGTCTACAAGGCGATGTACCAGGCGCTCGACTCCCGGGTGAAGGGCGTCGACTGGTGGTCGAAGCCGGCCTCCTCGGGCCCGGTCCTGTCCGGCTCCCAGTGGCAGTGGGACATCTACTGGGGCCGCCACCACGAGCTGATGAACGACAACCCCGACAAGGTGCAGACCGAGGGCGACGCCTGGAACGGTGAGGATCTCTCGGCCGTTCGTCTCGACGACTCCGGTACGGCCGTGCTCCGCCAGGACGCCCGGATGCTGGACCGGATCTACCCCAGCGCCACGGCGGGCAGCACGGTCGCCTTCACCTACGAGGACCGCTCGCGCGACGGCTCCACGACGCTGACGTGGAACCCGGTGCCCTCCTCGCTGCCGAACGTCTCCTCGCTCGTCGGCTCCGGCCAGTACTCCCTGCTGGTCTGGCGCTCGGACGGCAGCGCGGAGCCGACCGAACTCCACCTCCCGGCGTCCTTCCCCACCGCGTCCACCACGGTGGTGTCCGACCTCGGGGTGACGGCGGCGCCGCCGGCGTACACCACGTCCACACCGATCGCCGCCGCCAAGGAGCCGGGCGGCACCGGCAGCCGCCGTCTGCTGCTGACCGCCGCCGACACGGGCAAGCTGCACTACGCCCTGGTCACCAACGGCGCGACAGCCCCGTCCGCCGCGCAACTGGGCGCGGCACGGACGGAGCTGTCGAACTGGCTGACCGCCAGGTTCAGTTAGCCGAGGGTCCGGTCCAGTCGGCGGGCACCTGTGCCACGCGCACCCGCTGGGGGTGGTCGCCGACTGCGACGGACACGGTCTTCTTGCCGGTGGCGAAGTCGATCGCCGTGACCTGGTCGGCGCCGCTCTCGGAGACCACACAGGACTTGCCGTCACCGCTGACGGTCGACCAGTACGGCTTGGACACGGGGACGAGCGGGCCCTCCTGGAAGGTCGCGCGGTCCACCACGGTGGCGTAGTCGTCCATCGTGCCGGCGATGCACAGCTTCGTGCCGTCCGGCTTCATCGTGAGGCCGTGGTGGCGCGAGTCGTTGACGAAGGTGGTGCGGTCGTCGCTGACGCCCGGGGACTTCGGCAGGGTCTTGGTGCGGGTGATCTTGTCGGTGGCGATGTCGTACTCGAAGAAGCCGTTGAAGAACGACACCTGGAAGTACAGCTTGGTCTCGTCGGGCGAGAAGGCGGCGGGACGGACCGCGTCGGAGTAGTCGCGCAGCCCGATGGCGTCGAGGCGTGCGCGCATGTCGATCACCTTGACCTGCTGGAAGGTGTTCGCGTCGGCGACCGTGATCTTGCGGTCGCCCTTGGTCCAGTCCAGCCAGGGCGCGTCGGTCTGGGTGTTGACGTCCCCGATCGCCATGTTCCAGATGTACTTGCCGTCCTTGGTGAAGATGTTCTCGTGCGGCTTGTCGCCGGTCTTGAACGATCCCAGCTGCTTGCCGGTGACGATGTCCAGGACGTGCACGGTGTTGCCGGTCGACGCCGACACCGCCACACGCTTGCCGTCGGGGGAGACCGCCATGTGGTCGGAGCGGTAACCCGACACCGGGAAACGCCAGTTGATGGCGCCGGTCCTGACGTTGATGGAGACCACGTCGGCGAAGCTCGGGCGGGAGACGACCATCGAGGACCCGTCCGGCGTGGAGTACATGTCGTCCACGTACTGGTCGTGGCCCTCGCCGACGCTGTTGCGGATCGTCATGTAGGCGATCCAGCGGATCGGATCGGCGTTGATCTCCGCCATCCGGGCGGCCTTGTCGGGGATGACGTTGATCCGGCCGATCTTGGCGAAGTCGCCGGACGCCTTGATGACGTCCGCCGTGCCTTCCCAGTTGTTGCCCACGAACATCACCTCCCGCAGGTCGGCGGCGGCGCTCGCCGGAGAGGCGGTCGCCACGGCCGAGGCGGTCAGCGCGAGGGCGGCGACGGCGGCACCGACGTTCCGGGTCCTGCGGCGGCGGGGGGTGGGGACGACGGACATTTCGGTTCCTCCTGCTTGCTCAAGGCATGACAAGGCGACTCGGGGACCGCGAGGGTCTCAGGGGGCGACGGTGAGTCTGAATACGTCGGCGTTCACATGGACTTACTGGAAAGTAAGGAACGGTCCCGCTTCACCACAAGACCGGGGACACGACAAAATCGACCGACGGCCGAACCCGGCCGTCGCGAGTGGCGTCATGTCGGGAGGATTCAACGTGGCGGGCAGGCTCAGACAGCCCACCGGCCGGTACGGGGGGAGGTCCGCGGCGGAGCGGACGGCCGAGCGCCGGGACCGGTTCCTCGAAGCGGGCCTTCAGCTGTTCGGCGACAGTCCCGGCTTCCGGGCGACCACGATCGCGGGACTGAGCGAGGCCGCCGGCCTGTCGACCCGCCAGTTCTACGAGGAGTTCAGCACCCTGGAGGAGGTCCTGGCCGCGCTGCACCTGAGGGTCAACGACTGGGCGGAGGAGGCCGCGCTCACCGGACTCGCGGCGGCCGAGGGGCAGTCGATCGCCGAGCGTGCCACGGCGGCGTTCCGCGCCTACGCCGCGAACGTCACCGGCGACCCGCGCCGGCTGCGGATCACCTTCACCGAGATCATCGGTGTCAGCCCCCGCCTGGAGCGCCAACGCCTCGAACGCCGCTCCCGCTGGGTCGACTTCATCTGCGCCGAGGCCACCGCGGCCGCCGAACGCGGCGAGGCCGTCCCCCGCGACTACCGCATCGCCGCCGCGGCCTTCATCGGCAGCGTCAACGGCCTCCTCCACGACTGGCAGGCCGGCTGGGTCGACGCCCCACTGGACGAGGTCGTCGACGAACTGGTCGGCCTGCTGCTGGGCATCCTGCGCCCGGCGGGGTGGAGCCCGGGGGAGGGGACGTAGGGGTACGGACCGAGCGGGGGCGCCGGGCGAGACGGCCCGGAGAAGAAGGATCACGGCTCCGCTCCCGACCGGCCGGAACGGCAGCCGCCCGGCTGCCGAGCGACGCCCCACCCGGGGGAGAGCCGCGGTCCGGTCGAGGCTGCACGGGCGGGGCGGCGACGGGGCGGGGCTGGCGGTGACCTGGGCTAGTGGGGCGGGCCGGGCCGGTAGTTGCTTCGGCGTCGGGTGAGGAACCTCCGGGGGTGGCTGCGGTCCGGGTGAGGCTGTACCGGCCGGGCGGTGACGAGGGTCAACCGCTTCGGTGGCCGAGAGGGCCGAGTCGGACGGCGGTGACGGAGGTGGGCTGCCGGTGACCGGGGACGGGGTGGGGCCGGGCCGGTGACCGTGTCCGTCTTCCCAGCCGGGTCGGGGGCCGCCGACCCCGGTTTCGCGGCTCCGGTCGCGACGGGCCGGGGCGGCAGCCGCTTGGGCGTCGGGTGAGGAGCATCCGGGGGAGGCGGTGGCCCGGGCGAGGCTGCACCGGCGGGGCCGGGACGCGGGCCGGGCGCCTCGGTGGCTGGGAAGGCCGAGTCGTACGGCGATGACCAGGTGGGGCTTCCGGGTGATCGAGGACGGGGTGGGGCCGGTGACCGTGTCCGGCTTCCCGGCCGGGTCGGGGGCCGCCGACCCCGGTTTCGCGGCTCCGGTCGCGACGGGCCGGGGCGGCAGCCGCTCGGGCGTCGGGTGACGAGCCTCCGGGGGAGGCTGCGGTCCGGGTGAGCCTGCACCGGCGGGGCCGCGACGAGGGCCGGGCGCTTCGGTGGCTGGGAAGGCCGAGTCGTACGGCGATGACCAGGTGGGGCTTCCGGGTGATCGAGGACGGGGTGGGGCCGGTGACCGTGTCCGGCTTTCCGGCCGGGTGCGGGGGCCGCCGGGCCCCGGTTTCGCGGCTTCGTTCCCGACGGGC
Source organism: Streptomyces sp. VNUA24 (assembly GCF_029167005.1). Taxonomy (NCBI): domain Bacteria; kingdom Bacillati; phylum Actinomycetota; class Actinomycetes; order Kitasatosporales; family Streptomycetaceae; genus Streptomyces; species Streptomyces sp. VNUA24. The sequence continues at coordinate 2,222,721 of NZ_CP119143.1, read as the reverse complement.
CGGGGCGGCAGCCGCTTGGGCGTCGGGTGAGGAGCATCCGGGGGAGGCGGTGGCCCGGGCGAGGCTGCACCGGCGGGGCGGCGACGGGGGCCCGCCGCTTCGGTGGCCGGGATGGCCCGAGTCGGACAGCGACGGCCGGGCGGGGCCGCCGGTGTCGGTGACGGGTCGGTGAGCGTGGCTGTTCTGCTGGGCGGCCCGGTGTCGACCGGTCAGGCGAGGTGGTCCAGGGCCGTCAGGACCGGGCGCACGCCGTCCTCACCGCGCAGCTCCTCCGCCAGGACGCGCGCGCGTCGGGCGTACGACGGGTCGGTGGTCGCGCGTCGCAGGGCGGCGGTCAGCGCGGTGGGGGTGAAGCCGCGCAGCGGGACGGCTCCGGGGGAGACCCCGAGGGCGACCAGCCGGGCCGCCCAGAAGCCCTCGTCGAACTGAACCGGCACCGGCACCGCCGGGACCCCGGCGCGCAGGCCCGCCGCCGTGGTGCCCGCGCCGGCGTGGTGGACGACGGCCGCCATCCTCGGGAAGAGCAGGGAGTGCGGCACCTCGCCCACGGTGAACATGTCCTCGCCCTCGCCCCGCAGTTCGCCCCAGCCCCGCTGGACGACCCCGCGCAGTCCCGCCGCCCGCAGGGCCCGGACCATCTCGTCGCTCATCCGCCCCGCGTCGGGCACGGTCGCGCTGCCCAGGCCCACGAAGACCGGGGGCGGCCCGGCGTCGAGGAAGTCGAGCAGCGCCGCGGGCAGCCGGTCCTCGCGGTCGTACGGCCACCAGTAGCCGGTGACGTCGAGCCCGGCCCGCCAGTCGCCGGGGCGGGGCACCACCCGGGGGCTGAAGCCGTGCAGCACCGGCCGCTCCCCGCCGTGTCGCGCTCCCGAACGGCCGGCGGGCGGGAGCCCGTACTCCGTGCCCAGCCGCCGCACCTCCTCCTTGAAGATCCACTCGACGGCGGCGTTCACCGCGTGCCCGGCCATCCGGTTGCCGACCGGGCCCCAGGACCGGACCCCGGTCATCGGCGGCGCGAACTCCCGCGTCGGCGCCAGGGGTTGCAGATTCACGCCCAGGCTCGGGACCGACAGCCCCCGGCCGATGGCGTGGCCGAGCGGCGCGACCGTACCGGCCAGCAGCAGGACGTCACAGACCCGGGCGGCGGCCACCAGTTCGCCGGCCATCCGCCCCACCAGACTCCGCGCCATCTCCGCAGCCCGGTACAGCTTCCCGGCCCCGGTGGAACTCCGGTGCAGTCCCCGGCCGCGCTCCGACTCCAGCTCGGCCCGGGGATCGACGGGAAGGGCGTGGAAGGCGACCCCCGAGCCCGCCACCAGCGGCTCGAACCGGGCGTGCGTCACCAGTGTGACCTCGTGCCCGGCCCGCGCCAGCCCGTGTCCCAGCCCGGTGTAGGGGGCCACGTCACCCCGGGAACCCGCCGTCATGATCGCCACACGCACGCCCGCCAGTATCGCGTCGCCGCGGGACCCCGGCAGCGGAACGCACCGCGATGACCCGAAACAGCCGCTGTCCGCGCCGGCCCGCGCGGACGGCTATTCGTCCCAGGCCTGGACCATGGTGTGGTCGATGATCTTGCCGTCGCGCAGGGAGATCATCGAACTGGCCCAGACCCGCACCCCGTCGGGGTACTCGCAGGACTCGGTGAGGGCGACCTGGTCGCCCTGGACGAGAACCTGCTCGACCTTGTGGGTCATCTCCCGGCTGCAGACGTCGTCGTACATCGCGGCGATCGCGTCCCGGCCGTGCAGCACCTTGGGGTGGCTGGGCTGGGTGTTGCGGTCCACGACGCGTATCTCGGCGTCGTCCGCGTAGAGCGACGTCAGCGTCGCCGCGTTCGCTTCCTCCGTGCCCCGGCGCAGCGCTTCGACATCGAAGGCGGGGCTCGTCGAGGTGCCCATGGCTGACCTCCTTCGAAGGCCGCGGGGCCCGGCAGGAGGCAGCGGGCCGCTCAAGGCCTCTCCTGCCAGGCTCCTCCGCCGGGCGGCGCCCGGCAAGTGCGGTGGCGGACATGCGCCTCACGGGTGAGCGGCCGTGACCGACCGGGGCCGGCACGCGTTGCTGAGGGCATGATCTCAACTCGACGTGTCGTCGCCGCCGTGGGTCTCGCCATCGGTGTCACGGGTCTGGCCGCACCGATGGCGAACGCGGACGCGACGGCGGAAGCGACCCGCATCAACCCGATGTCCACGCTGGACTCGCTCGCCGTCAGCGACCTCCCCGAGGAGCAGCGGCAGAGCCTCCCGCGTCCCTCGCAGCAGCTCAGGAGCCTCGACCAGATCCACGAGCTGAACCGGCTCAGCGAGCTGCACCAGGTCACCGACCTGGCCGCGCCCGCCTACGGTCTGCTGGGCGCCGTCCAGTAGCGCAGGCGGCCGGACACGGCCGAGAGCCCCGCCGCGGACGGAGCGGTGGGGCTCTTGACATTCCTCGGGAGCCGGGCAGAGCATCACGGAACAGTAACGTAATTGAATTTCGCACTACGATCGTTCGTGAGCGATCATGCTCGATCACGTACCGTCGTCGCTACGTACCCGAGGAAGCAGCATCATGGCTCTGACCCGTGACCTTCTGATCGGCGGCAAGGACGTGCCCGCCGCGTCCGGCCGCACCGCCGAGGACCTCGAACCGTTCACGGGGGAGGTGTACGCGACGGTCGCGGCGGCCGGGCCGGAGGACGTGACTCGGGCGGTGGACGCGGCCGACGCCGCGTTCGAACAGTGGGCGGCACTGGCCCCGTTCGCCCGGAGGGCGATCCTCCACAAGGCCGCCGACCTGCTGGAGGGCCGCGGCGAGCAGGTCGCCGACATCATGGCCCGCGAGGTGGGCGGCACCCGCCCGTGGGCGTACTTCAACGTGGCGCTGGCGGCGAACATGCTGCGCGAGGCGGCGGCCGCGGTGACCGCTCCTCGGGGTGAGGTGCTGGCCACGCAGAAGGAGGGCGCGCTGAGCCTGGCGGTGCGCGAGCCGCTGGGCGTGGTGGCGGCGTTCGCGCCGTGGAACGCGCCGGTCATCCTGGGGGTGCGGGCCGTGGCGGCGCCGCTGGCCGCCGGGAACACCGTGGTCGTCAAGCCCAGCGAGGACGCGCCGATCGCCTGCGGGCTGCTGGTCGCGGACGTGCTGCGGGAGGCCGGGCTGCCCGACGGCGTGCTGAACGTGGTCACCAACGCGCCCGAGGACGCCGCCGAGATCGCGGAGGCGCTGATCTCCGACGCACGGGTGCGCGCGGTGAACTTCACCGGCTCCACCGGGGTGGGACGGATCATCGGCGAGCACGCGGCCCGGCACCTCAAGCCCGCCGTGCTGGAGCTGGGCGGGAAGAACTCCGTGATCGTGCTCGAGGACGCCGACGTGGACTACGCCGTCGACGCCGTCACCTTCAGCGTGTTCATGAACGCCGGGCAGATCTGCATGTGCGGGGACCGGATCCTGGTGCACGAGTCGCTGGCGGAGGAGTTCACGCGGAAGTTCACCGCCAAGGTCGCCGGTCTGCAGGCCGGCGACCCCTCCCACCCGCACACCGTGGTCGGCCCGCTGGTCAGCGCCGCCGCCGCCGGGCGGATCGCCGCGCTGGTCGAGGACGCGGTCGCCAAGGGCGCCACGGTCCTGGCCGGGGGCGGCCGGCCCGAGGGCGCGGTGCACCCGGCGACCGTGCTCAGCGGTGTCTCCCAGGACGCCGACCTGTACCACCAGGAGTCCTTCGGCCCGCTGTGCGTGGTGCAGACGTTCACCGACGACGAGGAGGCCGTGGCCGCCGCCAACGACACCGACAACGGTCTGAGCTGCGGCATCATCACCGAGAGCGCCACCCACGGCCTGGCCGTCGCCCGCCGGATCCGTACCGGCATCGTGCACGTCAACGACCAGTCCGTGGCCGACGAGCCCATGGTCCCCTTCGGCGGGGTCGGGGCCTCCGGCTACGGCCGCTTCGGCGGCCGCTGGGGCATCGAGGCGTTCTCCAACACCCGCTGGGTCACCATCGCCACCCAGCACTCCCACTTCCCCTTCTGATCCGGCCGGAGGGCTCGCGGCGGCCGGGCTAACCGGCCGTCGCGAGGAACTGCGTGGCCGCCAGCTCCGCGTACAGCGGGTCGGCGGCCACGAGTTCGCGATGGGTGCCGACCGCGCGGACCCGCCCCGCGTCCATCACGACGATGCGGTCGGCCGCCGTCACCGTCGACAGCCGGTGGGCGACGACCAGCACCGTCGTCGTCCGCGCCACGTCGGCGACCGTGTCGCGCAGCGCCGCCTCGTTCACGGCGTCCAGCTGGCTCGTCGCCTCGTCGAGCAGCAGCAGCCGGGGGCGCCGCAGCAGGGCGCGGGCGATGGCCACCCGCTGGCGTTCGCCGCCGGACAGCTTGGTGCCCCGGTGACCGACCAGCGTCTCCAGCCCCTGCGGCAGCTTGGCCACCAGACCGTCCAGCCGGGTGGTCTTCAGCACCCGTGTCACGTCACCTTCGCCGGCGTCCGGGTTGCCCAGGAGCAGGTTGTCCCGCAGCGTGCCCGACAGCACGGGCGCGTCCTGTTCGACGTACCCGATCGCGGACCGCAGCCGGGTCAGCTCCCACTCGGCGACATCGCGGCCGTCGACGGTGATGAGGCCCGCCTCGGGGTCGTAGAACCGCTCGATGAGCGAGAAGACCGTCGTCTTGCCGGCACCCGAGGGGCCGACGAACGCCGTCATGCCCCGCGCCGGGACCTCGAAGGTCACCCCGTGGTGGACGTACGGCAGATCGTCGGCGTAACGGAAGCGGACCTCGTCGAAGGCGAGCGCGGCGGGTGCCGCTTCCGGGGACGGCAGCGGAGCCGGTGCGGCGGCCGGCTCCGCGGGCAGCCGCAGCGCCTCCTGGATGCGGGCGAGCGCGGCGGCACCGGTCTGGTACTGGGTGACCGCTCCCACGACCTGCTGTATGGGCGACATCAGGTAGAAGACGTACAGCAGGAACGCCACCAGCGTGCCCACGTCGATCGCGCCGGTCGCGACCCGGGCGCCGCCCACCGCCAGTACCGTGATGAAGGCGATCTGCATGGCGAGCCCCGCCGTGTTCCCGGCGGCGGCCGACCACTTGGCGGCCCGGACGCTCTGGCGCCACGACTCCTCGGCCGCCGCGTGGATCGTCTCCTCCTCGCGGTGCTCGGCGCCGGACGCCTTCACCGTGCGCAGCGCGCCGAGGATCCGCTCCAGGGAGGCGCCCATCGCGCCGACCGCGTCCTGCGCGGCCCTGCTCGCCCGGTTGATCCGCGGCACGATCACCCCGAACACCAGGCCCGCGCCCACGATCACGCCCAGCGTCACGGCCAGCAGCACCGGGTCCACCAGACCCATCAGCACCACCGTCGCGACCAGGGTGAGCCCGCCGGTGCCGAGGCCCACCAGGGTGTCGGTGGTGACCTCGCGCAGCAGGGTGGTGTCGGAGGTGATCCGGGCCATCAGGTCGCCCGGCTCGCTGCGGTCCACCGCCGTGATCCGCAGCCGCAGCAGATACGAGGACAGGGCGCGCCGCGCGCCGAGCACCACCGACTCCGCGGTGCGCCGCAGCACGTACGAACCCACCGCGCCCACCGCCGCGTTGGTGACCACCAGGACGGACATCAGCACCAGGGCCCAGGTGATGGTCCGGTCGTGCGAGAGATCGTCGATCAGCTCACGGGCCACCAGCGGCAGCGCGAGCCCGGTGGCGCCGGTCACGAGGGACAGCAGCGCGCCCAGCAACAGTGCCCAGCGGTGGGGCCGTACATAACCGAGCAGCAGCCGCCAGGTGGGCGGCTGCCGTTCGGCCGTGGTCTCAGGGGTGCTCACAGGGCTCCTCGGCAGGTCGGTCGGGGAGTGGGGACCGGGGCGCGGAGCTTCACCCTACGTCGGTGCCGGGCGACACCCGGAACGACTTTCGACCGCGAACGAACCCCTGCGCAGGCCGTACCGGCTGGTCACTCCGTAGGGTGACCATGGGCGGGCGACCGCCCGATCTCGGATCGACGGAAGGGTTCACCATGGCGCAGCAAGTACGCGGCGTGATCGCACCGGGCAGGAACGAGCCGGTGCGGATCGAGACGATCGTCGTGCCCGACCCGGGGCCGGGGGAGGCCGTGGTGAAGGTGCAGGCGTGCGGGGTGTGCCACACCGACCTGCACTACAAGCAGGGCGGCATCAGCGACGACTTCCCCTTCCTTCTGGGCCATGAGGCGGCCGGTGTGGTGGAGTCGGTCGGGGAAGGGGTCACGGATGTGGCGCCCGGTGACTTCGTGATTCTCAACTGGCGTGCGGTGTGCGGGAGTTGTCGGGCGTGTCGGCGGGGTCGTCCGTGGTACTGCTTCAACACGCACAACGCGACGCAGAAGATGACGCTGCTGGACGGCACGGAGCTGTCTCCGGCGCTGGGTATCGGTGCGTTCGCGGAGAAGACGCTGGTGGCGGCGGGTCAGTGCACGAAGGTGGACCCGGCGGCGGCTCCGGCGGTGGCGGGTCTGCTGGGGTGCGGGGTGATGGCGGGCATCGGTGCGGCGATCAACACCGGCAACGTGGGCCGGGGCGACACGGTCGCCGTGATCGGCTGCGGCGGCGTCGGGGACGCGGCCATCGCCGGGTCCCGGCTGGCGGGCGCCGAGAAGATCATCGCCGTCGACATCGACGACCGGAAGCTCACCACCGCCCAGGGCATCGGCGCCACGCACACGGTCAACTCCAAGGACACCGACCCCGTCGAGGCGATCCGTGAGCTGACCGGGGGTTTCGGCGCCGACGTCGTCATCGAGGCGGTGGGCCGTCCGGAGACGTACAAGCAGGCGTTCTACGCCCGTGACCTGGCCGGCACGGTCGTCCTGGTCGGTGTCCCCACCCCGGAGATGAAGCTCGAACTCCCCCTCCTCGACGTCTTCGGCCGCGGCGGCGCCCTGAAGTCCTCCTGGTACGGCGACTGCCTGCCCGACCGCGACTTCCCCATGCTGATCAACCTGTATCTGCAGGGGCGCCTGGACCTGGAGGCGTTCGTCACCGAGACCATCGGGCTCGACGACGTCGAGAAGGCCTTCGAGCGGATGCACGGCGGCGACGTCCTGCGCTCGGTGGTGACGCTCTGATGGCCGCCCGCATCGAACACCTCGTCACCTCGGGCACGTTCAGCCTCGACGGCGGCACCTGGGACGTCGACAACAACGTCTGGCTCGTCGGCGACGACCACGAGGTCGTCGTCATCGACGCCGCCCACGACGCCGACGCGATCGCCGAGGCCGTGGGCGACCGCAGGCTGGCGGCCATCGTCTGCACCCACGCCCACAACGACCACATCGACGCCGCCCCCGCGCTCGCCGAGCGCACCGGCGCGCCGATCTGGCTCCACCCGGACGATCTGCCGCTGTGGAAGCAGACCCACCCCGACCGGCTGCCCGACCACTGGCTGGCCGACGGACAGGTCATCGAGGCCGCCGGCGCCGACCTGACCGTGCTGCACACCCCCGGCCACGCGCCGGGCGCCGTCTGCCTGTACGACCCGGGCCTCGGCACGGTCTTCACCGGCGACACCCTCTTCCACGGCGGCCCCGGCGCCACCGGCCGCTCCTGGTCGCACTTCCCGACGATCATCGACTCCATCCGCGACCGCCTCCTCGCCCTGCCGCCCGAGACGGTCGTCCGCACGGGCCACGGCGACAGCACGACGATCGGGGCCGAGGCCCCGCATCTGCAGGAGTGGATCGACAGGGGCCACTGATTCAAAGGAGTCCCGCACCCGCGCCCCGACAGGGGCGCGGGGCTGTAGCGAACATGCGGCTCCGCCGCGTGGGCGCGAGCAACCACAACGAACCCGCAGCCATCGGAACACCCCATCGACCGAGCTATTGGGCGCCCCGCAGAAAACCTGACAGAAGATGTCCGGCTTCCACGACACCCTCGTGTCGAGGACGCCGGACCACCCCCGACGTCCGTCAAGGTGTCATCCGTACGTGATGGAGGTCGCAGATGTCGAAGCCGCTGGACGGCAAGGTCGCACTGGTCGCGGGAGCAACCCGCGGAGCGGGCCGCGGAATCGCCGTGGAACTGGGCGCGGCCGGCGCGACCGTCTACGTCACCGGCCGCTCCACCCGCGAACGACGCTCCGAGTACGACCGCCCGGAGACCCTGGAGGACACCGCCGACCTGGTCACCGAGGCGGGCGGCCACGGCATCGCCGTACCCACCGACCACCTCGAACCGGCCCAGGTCAAGGCCCTGGTGGACCGGATCGCGGAAGAACAGGGCCGGCTCGACGTCCTCGTCAACGACATCTGGGGCGGCGAGAAGCTCTTCGAGTGGGAGAGTCCGGTCTGGGAGCACGACCTCGACAACGGGCTGCGGCTGCTGCGCCTCGGCGTCGAGACCCATGCCATCACCAGCCACTTCGCCCTGCCGCTGCTGCTGCGCAACCCCGGCGGCCTGGTCGTGGAGATGACCGACGGCACGGCGGAGTACAACAGCGTCAACTACCGGGCCACCTTCTTCTACGACCTGGCCAAGTCCTCCGTCCTGCGCATGGCGTTCGCCCTCGGCCAGGAACTCGGCCCGCGCGGTGCCACCGCCGTCGCGCTCACCCCGGGCTGGCTGCGCTCGGAGATGATGCTCGACGGGTTCGGCGTCACCGAGGAGAACTGGCGGGACGCCCTCGACCGCGTGCCCCACTTCGCCATCTCCGAGACGCCCCGCTACGTCGGCCGGGCCGTCGCCGCCCTCGCCGCCGACCCCGAGGTCGCCCGCTTCAACGGCGACTCCCTCTCCAGCGGCTCCCTCGCCCGGACCTACGGCTTCACCGACCTCGACGGCAGCCGCCCCGACGCCTGGCGCTACCTCGTCGAGGTCCAGGACGCGGGCAAGCCGGCGGACACCACGGGCTACCGCTGAACCGTGCTCAGGTGCGCGGCGCCGGAGGCGGTGGGCCGGACGGAGGCGTGCTCCCCGTGAGCCCCGTCGCAGGCGCGGGCGGCAGTTGCCAGCGCCCGGCGTGGCCGGGCGGCAGCGCCAGATCCTCGCGTACGGCGGTGTAGTAGGCGTCCCGCCCGGCGCGCTGCCGCTCCAGCAGCGTCTGCCATGCCACCGGGTCACGGGTGCCGCCGCGCAGGAACTCCTCCATCCGCATCACCGTGACCACCCAGGCCCGGGCCTTCTCGACCACCTCCGGGCTGCCGAGGAGCAGCAGCGCCTCCCCGGAGGGGTCCCGGGCGGCCGTCGCCTCCGCCATGAGGGGCACGGCCTCCTCCGGCGACAGCGGGTGGGGGTGCGGGTCGTTGCCGAGATGGGAGGCGACCCGGTAGGTCAGCGTGACGGACTGTTTGACGGTCCGTGCCCAGTCGGCGTAGACCGTGAGCCGCCGCTCCTCCCAGCGGCTCTCCCGCTCGCGCCGGAACCGCACCTGCTCGCCCCGCATCACCACCAGATAGGAACCGAACGCACCGATCACCACACCGAGCAGGGCGGGGAGTTGCTGGACGAAACTCGACATGGGCAGACGGTAACCGGGACGGGGACCGTGGCGCGGGCTCACTCCATCGCCGTGACGATTCCGTCCCAGAAGCGTGCGCGGGCCTCCAGTGCCGTCGTGGCCGTCTCCACCGCCTCCTCCCAGCGGCGGTCCTCCTCGCCGCACAGCTCCGCCACCATGGCCATCGCCATCGGTGTGTGCTCCTCCCCGTCCACCTCGATGTGCCGCGCGAGGTAGTCGCGGAACAACGGGAACCGCTCCGTGCCCTCCCTCTCGATCACCTGGTCGAACATGTCGGGGATCAGGTCCTCCCGGGAGAACGCGAAGGCGGCGGCCCGGCAGTGCAGCGGACGTTCCTCGACGATCTCGAAGGTCGTGCGGACGAACTCGGCGGCGGGGCCCGGCACTCGGGCGACCCGCAGGGCGGCGGAGACGGCGTGGCCCTCGCCGATCAGCCCGAGGAAGGTGTCGAGGCGGGAGGTGTCCGCGCCCGCCTCGGCCATGGCCGCGCGGTACAGCTCGAAGTGGCTGGTGAACCCGCCGTTCAGCGCGTCGCTCTCCTCGGCCAGCACGATGTCGTTGACGAGCCGCCGCCCGACCGGGGACCCGCGCGGGACCCAGGGGACCTCCACGCAGGTCAGGTCCCGCCGGAGGGAGGTGAGCAGGGACATGAAGTCCCACACCGCGAAGACATGGTGCTCCATGAACACCGCCAGATCGGCGCGGCTTTCGATGCGCTGATAGATCGGGTGCGTGGTGACTTCTTTCCGTACCGGTTCGACCGCGGCGCGCGCCCGGTCGATTCCGTCGTGGTTCACATCCCAGTCGTACCTGGACATGGATCTCCTTCGCTTTCCTGCAATTCCCCCCGAGCCTGTCGGTGATGGTGCTCCTTTTCCGGCAGGCCGGGCAAGCGCTTCCCGGAATTGCCGGAAGTTACCCCTGCGTACTCGCCCACAGAAGACCTCAAGACATCTGAAAAACCGTCAAAAATGTACGTTCCGGACAGCCGCAAAAAATATGTTGAAGATGTGAACGGGCTCCCGGTTCTCTTCGTACTCGTCGGCGTGAGCAGGAATCCCGTTACCGTCACCGTCGCGTACCAGGTGGTGCCGGGGCGCGAGGCCGACTTCCATTCCTGGGGGTGGGCCGCGCTGCGTACGAGTGCGCAGCAGCCGGGTTTTCTGGGGGGCGGAGTACTCGTCGACGGAGAGGCTGAGTGGCATGTGGTCTACCGCTTCGACAGTGATGAGTCGGCCCGGACCTGGGAGAACTCCGTGGTCTGGGCGCAGTGGTCGGCTCGTGTCGACGCCCTGGCGCAGGAGACCGGGCGCCGGAGCATCGCGGGGTCCAGGGCCTGGTTCGACTCCCAGACCTCCCGGGCCCCGGCACCTGCCGGCCCCCCGGGGCCACCCCCGAAATGGAAACTCTGGTTGGTGAACATGAGCGCGGTCTTCCCGCCCGTGCTCTTATTCAACCTGCTGATACTTCCCTATCTCAACGACCTGAATCCGCTTTTTCGTACACTTCTGCTGTGTCTGGCCGTTACAGCCATCGTGACCTGGATTCTCATGCCGAGACTCCAGCGATTCCTCAAGAAATGGCTGTACCCGCCTTTGCAGGCGCTGCGCGGCCGGCACAAACGACGGACCGCCTAGGTCCGCGAACGAACAGAGGGGGGTGGGCGGGTGAAGACCCTGCTCATCGACAATTATGACTCGTACACGTACAACCTGTTCCAGCTGATCGCCCAGGTCAACGGCGAGGAACCGGTGGTCGTGCTCAACGACGCTCCGGCGGAAAGCATTCCGGAGCTGCGGGAATTCGACAACGTGGTGGTGTCGCCGGGCCCCGGCCACCCCTCGCAGCCGCGCGACTTCGGCATCGCCGCCCGGGTGATCGCCGAGGCCGAGATCCCCGTGCTCGGCGTCTGCCTGGGCCATCAGGGCATCGCGGCGGGCGAGCGGGCCACCGTGGAGCCCGCCCCGTGGCCGCGCCACGGACACCTCTCCACGGTCCGGCACGACGGCCGCGACCTGTTCCGTGGGCTGCCCCAGAACTTCACGGTCGTGCGCTACCACTCGCTGTCCGTGCGCGAGCCGCTGCCCCCGACCCTGGAGCCCACCGCCTGGGCCGAGGACGGCGTCCTGATGGGACTGCGGCACCGCGAACGGCCCCTGTGGGGCGTGCAGTTCCACCCCGAGTCGATCCTGACCGACCACGGCCGGCGCCTGCTGGTCAACTTCCGTGACCTCACGGAGGAACGGGCCGGCAGCCCGCGCACCCACAACACCGCGGTCATCCCCCTCAGCGGTGCGATCCCCCGCCCCCGCAGGGCCCCGGGGCCCGCCTACCGGCTGCACACCCGCCGGATCGCCGGCGCGGTCGACGCCGAGGCCGCCTTCACCCGCATGTACGCCGACGCGCCGCACGCCTTCTGGCTGGACAGCTCCCGCGTCGAGCGGGGAGCGTCCCGGTTCTCCTTCTTCGGCGACGGCAGCGGTCCGCTGGCCGAGGTCGTCCGCTACGACGTCGACAGCGGCGTCTGCGAGATCGAGCGGGACGGACGGCCCACCCGCCGGGTCGGGGCGAGCGTCTTCGACTACCTGAAGCGGCAGCTGGCGAGCCGCAAGGTCGACGCGACCGGCCTGCCCTTCGACTTCACCGGCGGCTACGTCGGCTACTTCGGCTACGAACTCAAGGCCGACACCGGCTCCCCCAACCGGCACAGGGCCGAGACCCCGGACGCCGCCTGGCTGTTCGCGGACCGGCTGATCGCGGTGGACCACGAGGAGGGCCACACCTACGCCGTCTGCCTGGCCGAGGACACCCCCGCGGCCGCCCGCGAGGCCGGCGACTGGCTCGACACCGTGCTGGCCCAGCTGACCTTCGTCGGCTCGGACACCACCGTCCCCCTGCGGTCGGCCGCGGCACCCTACCCGCGCGCCGCCGAACCCTGGCTCGTCCGCGACCGCGCCACCTACCTCGCCGACATCGACGCCTGCAAGGCCGAGCTGAACGCGGGCACCAGCTACGAGATCTGTCTGACCAACGCGGCCCGGTTACCCGCCCCGTACGACCCCTACGACTTCTACCGGGTGCTGCGCCGCATCAACCCGGCGCCGTACGCGGCCTTCCTGAGGTTCGGCGACCTCGACATCGCGGGCTCGTCGCCCGAGCGGTTCCTGAGGATCACCCGCGACGGCATCGCCGAGGCCAAGCCCATCAAGGGCACCGCCCCCCGCGGCGCCACCCCGGAGGAGGACGAGAGGCTGCGCGAGGACCTGGCGGCGGACCCCAAGACGCGCGCCGAGAACCTGATGATCGTCGACCTGCTCCGCAACGACCTCGGCCGGGTCTCGCGGACCGGCTCCGTACAGGTCACCCGCCTGATGGCCACCGAGACCTACGCCACGGTGCACCAGCTGGTCTCCACGGTCGAAGGCAGACTGCGCGAGGGCACCGGCGCCGTCGACTGCGTCCGGGCCTGCTTCCCCGGCGGATCGATGACCGGGGCGCCCAAGCTCCGCACGCTGGAGATCATCGACTCGCTGGAGACCGAGGCGCGCGGTGTGTACTCCGGAGCCCTCGGCTACCTCGGGTGCTCCGGCGGCGCGGACCTCAACATCGTCATCCGCACCGCCGTGTTCCAGGGCGGCCGTATGCATCTGGGCGCGGGCGGCGCGATCGTCCTCGACTCCGATCCGGCCGCCGAGTACGACGAGATGCTGCTGAAGACCGCGGCACTGATGCGTGCCCACCGGGAGCACACCTCCGCCCCGGCCGTCACCCGGGAGCACGCCGTAGCCCCGGCAGCCACCGAGGAGCCGACGCGATGACGATCACGACCACGGCGCAGCCCACCCGGCTCCCCGCCGACGCGGGCGCCCCCGGCAACCTCGCGGCACACCTCGCGGCCCTCGCCGAGCGCCGCGGCTGGACCGGCCGTCCGGCCTTCCACCAGGGCCACCGGGCCTACTCCCACGGTGAGGTGCACGACCTCGCGGCCCGTACCGCCACCGTCCTCGCCGACCACGGCGTCCGTCCCGGCGACCGTGTCCTCCTCGCCCTGCCGGACTCCGTCACCTGGGTCACCACGTTCCTCGCCCTGGCCCGCCTGGGCGCGGTCGCGGTCCTGGTGAACCCCGAACTCACCCCGCCGGAACTGCAGTTCATGGCGGAGGACACCGAGGCGGTGCTCTGGGTCACCGGACCGGCACTGGACTCCTGGATCCCGGCGCCCCGGACCCCGCGCGCGGCCGCGGCGTCCGCGGTCCCGCCGCGGGGCATCGAGCGGCACCGCCCGGCCCGCGGCGGCGCCGTCGCCTCGCCCCCGCGGCTGGGTTCGGACCAGCTGACGGCCCTGAGCGCCACGGCCCTCCCGACCCCGCACGCCCACCCCGTGGACGCCCACACCCCGCTCTACATCCAGTACACCTCCGGGACCACCGGCCGCCCCAAGGGTGTCGTCCACGTCCACGGCGACCCCCGGACCTACCACGACCTCATCGGCCGCCGGCTCCTGCGCGTCACCCCGGACGACGTCACCCTGTCCGTCTCCCGGCTGTACTTCGCCTACGGGTTCGGCAACGCCCTCGTCTTCCCCCTGTTCTCCGGATCCTCCGCGGTCCTCTCCGACCGCCGTCCCACCCCCGCGGCGGTCGACGAACTCGTCGCCCGGCACCGGGTGACCCTCCTGTACTCGGTGCCCTCGGCCTACGCGGCCCTCGTCGCCGACCGGGCGGACGGCCACGAGGAGTGCTTCGCCTCGGTGCGCGCGGCGGTGTCCGCCGGTGAGGGCATGCCCGCCGGACTCGGCAAGCAGGTCACCGAACTGCTCGGCGCCCCCGTCCTCGAACAGATCGGCTCCACCGAGGCCGGACACGCCTTCTGCGCGAACAGCTTCGACCACAACCACCCCGGCACCGTCGGCCGCCCCGTCCCCGGCTTCGAGGTCGAACTCCGCGACCGCGCCGGCGCCCAGGTCGCGGACGGAGAGGCCGGCGAACTCTGGGTGCGCGGCCCGACGGTGACCCCCGGCTACCTCAACCGGCCCGAGGAGACCGAGCGCACCCTCGTCGGCGGCTGGCTCAACACCCGGGACCGGGCCGTCCGCGAACCCGACGGCACCTACCGGCACCTGGGCCGGGCCGACGACATGGAGATGGTCGGCGGCATCACCGTCTCCCCGCTGGAGGTCGAGGCCCTGCTGCGCACCCATCCCGGGGTCCGGGACGTCGCCGTGGCCGCGGTCACCGACGAACGCGGCGCCAGCCGGCTGCGGGCCTTCGTCGTCCCCGTCCCGCCCATCGGGGTGGGCCTGGAGGCCGAACTGATCTGCATGGCCCGCGACCGGCTCGCCGCCTTCAAGGTCCCCCGCAGCGTCAGCTTCGTGCCCACCCTGCCCCGCACCGCGACCGGCAAGCTCCGCCGGCACCTCGTCCGCCAAGGGGCGTGGTGAGCATGTCCGGCACCCTCGTCCCCGCAGAAAGGTCCGGTCCCATGCGCGACCAGCTCCAGGCCGACCGGCAGCCCGCCCTCGGCCTCACCGGACGCGGCTTCTACCTGGGCTCGATGTTCAGAGAGGCCGCCGACCGGCACGGGCCCGTCTTCGTCACCCTGGACCGGCCCCTCGACGTCCGCCCCGACCTCGGGACCGACCTCTCCTACACGGCCCTCGCCGACGTCGTCGACGAACTCTCCGGCCTCCTGTGGGAGGCGGGCGTGCGCCCCTCCGAGGAGGTGGTCGTCCACAAGACGGACAACGTCGACATCGTGCTGCTGACCTGCGCGGTCTCCCGTATCGGCGCCGTCCCCGTCCTGCTGTCGCCCGGCCTCGCGGGCCCCGTGGTGGGACAGCTCCTCGAACGCCTCCACCGTCCCTGGCTGATCACCGACCGCGCGAAGCTGGAAGGCCCCCTCGCGGACATCGCCCTCACCGGCCTGGTACGGCGCACCCTCGCCGTCGACGACGCGCCCGGCGCCGAACCCCTGCGGACGTACGCGGGAGCCCCGACCCCGGCGGCCGTCCGGCTCCACCCCCGCGACCCGTCCCTCATCACCCACAGCTCCGGCACCACCGGCCTGCCCAAGCTGGCCGTGCACTGCCCGAACACCATGTGGAACCGGCTCGTCCCGCAGAAGGCGATGGGCTGGCCCACGCGCGGCGAGACCGCCGCCCTGCACATGTCGTTCGTGCACTCGCGCTTCTACCACCTGCTCGGCGTCCTGCTGCACTTCGGCAGCCCGCTGGTCCTGATCATCGATCCGGAACCGTCGAACGTGGGACCCCTGCTGGCCCGCCACCGTCCCGGCATCGTCGAGACCCACCCCAACACCTTCGTCCTGTGGGAGGAACTGGCCGACGCGCCCGGAGCCCCGCTGTCCCGCGTCCGCTCCTACGGCTCCACCTTCGACGCCATCCACCCGCGCACCGTGCAGCGGCTGCTGGACGCCTCCCGGCGGCGCTCGCCGTGGCTGATCCAGCTCTACGGACAGAGCGAGACGGGCCCGGTGGCCTTCCAGTGGTTCACCCGCCGCAGCGCCGCCCGCGCCGACGGCCGCCGGGTCGGCATCGGCATCCCCGGCTTCACCCGCGTCCGGGTCGCCGACGACGCCGGACGCCGGGTGGCCCCCGGCACGGCGGGCCGGATCGAGGCCCGCACCCGGGGCCGCATCCTCACCTACCTCGGCGCCCGCGAGCGCTACCTCCGCCAGCTCGACGGCGGCTGGTGGCAGATGGGCGACATGGGCTACCAGAGCCGCTGGGGCGCCCTCTACCTCATCGACCGCGAGATCGACCAGATCGACGCCGTGCACAGCAACCTGGAGGTCGAGGACACCCTGATGTCCCGCCTGGAGGAGCTGCGCGAGGTCGTCATCGTCCCCGGCGCCGACCGGGAACCCGTCCCCGTGGTGTGCGTGCGCGGCGAACGCCCCCTGGACCTGCGGCGCTGGCACGAGGCCACGGCCGACCTGCCGACCATGGCCGAGCCCCGCCAGTGGCGCTTCGAGGAACTGCCGATGACGTCCACCTGGAAGGTCAAGCGGGTCGAGATCACCCGCATGCTCACCGAGAGCACCCGCGCATGACGCCCCCCGTCCCCGTCCTCGTCGTGGGCGCCGGCCCCGTGGGCCTGAGCGCCGCCCTCGCCCTGCGCGCCCACGACCTCCCCGTCACGCTCCTCGAAGGCGACCCCGAGGGCCGCGAACGCCCCGGCAGCCGCGCCCTGTTCGTGCACCGCGAGACCCTGGACCTGCTGGAGGGCATCCACCCCGGACTCGCGGTCAAGATCGCCTCGTACGGCCGGACCTGGCACACCAGACGCACCCTGTACCGGGGCCGCGAGGTCTACGCCCGCACCTTCCCGCCGCCCGCCGGCACCCCGCCCTTCACCAGCCTCCGCCAGGTCGACACCGAGCGCTTCCTGCTCGCCGCCTGCCGGGACGCGGGCGTGGAGTTCGTGTGGGACGCGCGGATCGCCGCCGTGACCACCGACCCGGACGGGGTACGCCTCACCGCCGAGGACGGCCGCACCTGGACCGGTGTCCACGCGGTGGCCGCCGACGGTGCCCGCTCGGCCGTACGGCGCGAGCTGGGCATCCCGATGGAGGGCACCCACGGCGAGGGCTTCCACGTCGTCGCCGACATCGCCGACCTCCCCGGCGCCGAACTGCCCCTGGAGCGGGTCTT
This sequence comes from Streptomyces sp. VNUA24, assembly GCF_029167005.1. Taxonomy (NCBI): domain Bacteria; kingdom Bacillati; phylum Actinomycetota; class Actinomycetes; order Kitasatosporales; family Streptomycetaceae; genus Streptomyces; species Streptomyces sp. VNUA24. The sequence continues at coordinate 2,205,582 of NZ_CP119143.1, read as the reverse complement.
CCACTACGAGCATCCGGCGCTCGGCGGGCGCAGCGTGATGCGCGTGCCCTTCACCGGAGGCTTCCAGGTCGACCTGCAGTGCCGCGACGACGACGCGACGCGGGAGTTCGGCACCGAGGAGGCCGTACGGCGCTGGCTGCCGGAGGTCGTCGGCGACGGGTACGCCGAGCGCGTCCTGTGGGTGTCCACCTACCGCTTCCTGCGCAAGGTCGCCGCCGCCTTCACCGACCCGCACCGCCGGGTGCTGCTGGCCGGCGAGGCCGCCCACCTCTTCCCGCCGTTCGGCGCGCGCGGCATGAACAGCGGCATCGCGGACGCGGTCGCCGCGGCCCGCGCGATCGCCGACGGCACCCCCGTGGCGGTCGACGCCTTCGCCGAGGTCCGGCGCTCGGCGGGCCTGTTCAACAGTGCCGCCGCCGGCACGGCCCTGGACCACCTGCGGCCCCGGCGCCGTATCGTCCGCGTCAAACAGCGGGCGGCGGCGGCCCTCGCTCCCCTGGTGCCCCGCTGCGGCGCCTGGCTGGAGCACGCCCCCTACGGCCCCCGGCACGGCTCCCCGGCCGTCGCGGGCCGCAAGTACTGACCGAAGACCGACAGGAGCACCGAGTGACACCACCCGCCATCGCGGAAGGTCTGCTGACCTGGTCACCCGAACACGGCCTCGTCCCCGGCCAGTCGCACGGCGGCCGCCTCCTCGTCGCGGACTCGTGGCTGCTGCGCGACGGACGGGTGCGCGGCTTCGACCGGCACCGCGAACGGTTCCTGCGGTCCTGCGGCGAGTGCGGCGCCCCGGCCCCGGAGCGGGTCGCCGACTTCTGGCGGGACATGACCCGCGCCCTGCCGCGCACGGGGGAGTGGTTCCCCCGGGTCGAACTCGCCTCCGGGTCCCTGGAGTTGCGCCTTCTGCTGCGCCCCGCGCCGACCGTCACCGCCGAGGTGCGGGTGTGGGCGGCAGGTCAGCCCGACCCGCGGACCGTGCCCCGGCGCAAGGGACCGGACCTGGACGCCCTGGCCCGGGTGCGCGGACGGGCGGCGAACGCCGGCGCCGACGAGGCCGTCCTCATCGCGCCCTCCGGCCTGGTGCTGGAGGCGGCCAACTCCAGCCTGCTGTGGTGGGAGGACGACACCCTCTGCCTGCCGCCGCCCCGCCTGCCCCTGCTCGCCGGTGTCACCCTGGCCCTCGTCCGGGAACGGGCCGCCCGCACCGGCGTCCAGGTCGCCCACCGCGAACGCTCGCTCGCCGAACTGGACGGCCGCGAGGTGTGGCTGGTGAACGCGCTCCACGGCATCCGCCCGGTCGCCGCCTGGACCGGGCGCCCGATGACCCCCGGCCCGGCCGTCCGGGCCCCCCGGTGGCGGGCATGGCTGGACGGTCTCATGGAGCCGCTGCCGCGGGACTGAACCCACAGCGACATACCGACAGCAATACCGACATCCGGATATGGGCGTGAAAAGCGCCGGGTCGAAAGGAATTCGGCCCGGCGCTGCAAGCGTTTTCGGAAATCGCGGCGAAAGGTGCGCGAATGCCTCGGAGTTATTTCTGGGCGGGCTGGTAGGCCCCGGGAACCATACGGGTGGCGATCGCGATCCGGTTGTACGCGTTGATCACCGTGGCCGCCCAGATCAGTGCCGCGATCTGCTCCTCGTCGAACACCTCCGCCGCGCCCGCGTAGACGTCGTCGGGCACCTGGCCGTCGGTGACCAGTGTCACCGCCTCGGTCAACGCCAGTGCGGCGCGCTCCCGTTCGGTGAAGAAGGGGGTCTCGCGCCAGGCGCTGAGCGCGTAGATCCGCTGCTCGGTCTCGCCCTGGGCGCGGGCGTCCTTGGTGTGCATGTCCAGGCAGAACGCACAGCCGTTGATCTGCGAGGCGCGAATTCTGATCAGTTCGAGTATCTCGGGCTCGACCTTCGCGTCCTGGGCCGCGGTAACGGCGGCGCCGTGCAGGGAGCCCATCGCCTTGGACACATCGGGAGTTGTTTTCTTGAGGGCCACACGAGACGGGGAATGACTGTTGCTCATGAGGGGAACCCTATATCCGAATTCCAGGCTGTGTAACTGTTTCGTCTCGACGTGGGCCGACCCACAACCGTGGCCGTCGGCGGCATGTCTAGGCAGGCAGAAGCAGCGAAAATCACGCGAAGGGGGAGGACCCGGCATGGGGGACATACGCAGAAGAGGCGCGGTCGCGCTCACGGTCACCGGTCTGCTGGCACCGCTGACGCTCGCGATGGGCATCACGCCCGCGCAGGCGGCGAGTTGCACGGCGACGAAGGGTCCGTACCAGAAGCAGGTGGAGAAGTTCCTCGGGCGGCCGGTCGACGGCAAGCAGTCCACCGCCGACTGCGAGGCCATCAGGGCCTTCCAGACCAAGCACGGCATCTCGCCGAACATCGGCTACGCGGGCGCCGTCACCTGGGGCGTGATGGACCTCATGAACAAGCAGAAGGCCGTGGGCAAGAACCCCAACGCGGCGGGCAAGTGCCCGACGAACAAGGGCCGTATCGCCTGTGTGAACCTGACGCTGCAGCTGAGCTGGATCCAGGACGGCGGCAAGCTGGTCTACGGGCCCGTCCCGGTCCGCACCGGCCGCGACGGCTACGAGACCCGCACCGGCCTGAAGAAGATCTACTGGCGCAACATCGACCACGTCTCGTCGATCTACCACGTGCCCATGCCCTACGCCCAGTTCTTCGACGGCGGCCAGGCCTTCCACTCCGTCGGCGTCAGCATGTGGAACCCGCCCGGCTCCCACGGCTGCGCCAACATGACGAAGACGGACGCCAAGAAGTACTGGTCGCTGCTGAAGAACGGCGACGACGTCTACGTGTACGGCCGCAAGCCGGGCACCTGACGGGGGGTCGGGGGCCCGGCCGGCGGCCGGTGGCGGGACGTCACGCCTCGGGGGCGTCCCCGAAGTCCGGGATCTCCAGCCTGACCCCGCCCTGCCGCGCGGACTCGTGCGCGACGATGCCCGGCAGGGTGTAACGGGCCGCCACCCAGGCGTTGACCGACGGCAGGGTCCGGGTGTTGACGGCGGTCACGAAGTCGTCCACCAGGAAGTGGTGGCTGCCCTCGTGCCCGTTGTGCAGTTCGTCGAACTCCCGCGGCAGCCGGGACCGGTCGTGCACCGGCGCCGACCCGGAGGTGAAGGCGGCCCGCAGGTCCGGCGCGATGTGCTGGAGCGAGGGGTCGTCGGGGGACAGGGTCTGCTTGGGCTCCAGCAGCTCGCTGATGTCCGTCACCCCCTTCTTGTCCTGCCAGAACGCCACCGTGGCGAGCTGCTCCATGCTGGCCTCGGTGCCGAAGAACCGGAAGCGCGACTCCCGGATCTGCGAGGGGTAGCCGACCCGCCGGAACTCGTTCGTGCGGAACGAACCGCCGCCCGCCACCTCGAACAGCGCGGTCGCGTTCGAGAAGTCGTTGCCGAACTGGCTGACCTCCTTGTCGAACACGCCGTCCCCGCGCTCGTCCACGACCCCGATCGCCGACACGCTCACCGCGTGCGTCCCCCAGGCGCCCAGCACGCCGCCCACCGAGTGGGTCGGGTAGAGCAGCGGGGGGTAGCTCGCGGTCCGCTTCCAGTCCTCGCCGCCGCTGTACTGGTAGGCCTCGTAGAAGCCGAGGTCCATGTCGTGGACGTAGTCGCCCTCGGCGTAGAAGATCCGGCCGAACGCGCCCTCGGCGATCTGGTTGCGGGCGTGCACCGTCGCCGGGTTGTACTGGCTCGTCTCGCCCATCATGTACGTCAGCCCGGTCTCCCGGACCGCGTCGATGATCGCCGCGATCTCCTCGGTGGTGATCGCCATGGGCACGGCCGAGTAGACGTGCTTTCCGGCCGCCAGCCCCTGGAGCACCAGCGGGCCGTGCGTCCAGCGCTGGGTGAAGATCGCGACCGCGTCGACCTCCGGCGACTCCAGCATGGCCTCGTACGAGGGGAAGGTGCCGGCCAGTCCCTGGGCGGCCACGAGCTCGTCGGCCCGCTCGGGCAGCAGGTCCGTGACGTAGACGTCGCCGACGCCGGGGTGGGCCTGGAACAGCGTGGCGAACTGGCCGGAGAACTGGCCGGCGCCCACGATGCCGAGGGAGAACGTCATGTGAGGAATGTCCTTCTCTGCGGAGGAGTCACTGCCCACTTACTTTCGTCGCGAAAGAATTGTGACGTCAAGGGGGTGCGTGGTTATCTTTCGGTAGCGATCGGGGCGGTCGAGGGGGACTGGTTGTTTCCATGACGGAAGAAACTGGATGTGGGAGTCTGGCCCCCATGACCGCACTCGCCGCCAGTTGGCTGCCGCTCAGTCCCGGGGAACGCTCGGTGGCGATCGAGGTGCTCGTGCACGGTCCGCTCTCGCGCACGGAACTCGCCCGGCGGCTCGGCCTCTCGGCCGGAAGTCTCACGCGACTGACCAAGCCGCTGACCGAATCGGGCCTGCTGGTCGAGACCGCCGAGGGTGCCGCGCTCCCGGGGGCCCGTCAGGGTCGCCCCTCGCAGCCGCTGGACATCGTCGCCGAGTCCTGCTCCTTCCTCGGCTTCAAGATCACCGACGACATGGTGTACGGCGTCGTCACCACGCTCCGCAGCGAGATCGTCGCCCGGCACGACCGCCCGCTCACCACCCATGAACCCGCACGGGTCGCCGATCTGCTCGCCGAGATGACCGACCGGCTCGCCCGCGCCCATCCCTCGCTCGCCGGGATCGGCATCGGGGTCGGCGGGTTCGTCCGCGACCGTACGACGGTCGGGGAGTCCCCCTTCCTGTCGTGGCGCGACGTCCCGCTGGCCGCACTCGTCGAGGAGCGCACCGGACTGCCGGTGGTCCTCGAGAACGACGTCGCCGCGCTCGTCGAGGCGGAGACCTGGTTCGGCGCGGGGCGCGGCCTGGACCGGTTCGTGGTGCTCACCATCGGCGCGGGCATCGGCTACGGCCTGGTCCTGGGCGGCAGGCGGGTGGCGCACGCGGAGGAGGACCGGGGCTTCGGCCGCCACTGGATCGTGGACCCCGCCGGCCCGCTCACCCCCGACGGCCGGCGCGGCAGCGCCGTCTCGATGCTGAGCATCCCCGCCATCCGGTACCAGGTGCGGGCGGCGACGGGGCGCGAGGTGACGTACGAGGAGATCCTGGCCGGCGCGGCCGACGGCGAGCCCCTGTGCGCGCGGGTCGTCGGCGAGGCGGGGCGGGCGCTGGGGACGCTGGTGGCCCAGATCGCCAACTTCGTGATGCCGCAGAAGATCCTGCTCGCGGGGGAGGGGGTGGGGCTGATGGAGGTGGCGCGGGAGGCGGTCGACGAGGCCGTCCGCGCGCACCGGCACCCGCTGGCCGCGCCCGTCCCGCTGGAGACGAAGGTGTCCGACTTTCACGACTGGGCACGGGGGGCCGCCGTGCTGGCCATTCAGGTCCTCGTGCTCGGGAGCGTGGAGCCGTAAACGCAGCGTGATCAGCTTCACGGTCCGTAATGTCTGAAGTGGGACCTTTACTCACATCGGCTTCACGTTCGAGGACATATGGTTTACACCATGTCCACTACCCCTGATGTCGTCCTGGAAAGAGCGGAAGTACCGGCGCGAACGGCCGCCGAGGTCAACGAGGAGATCCGGGCGCTCTGGTTCCGGAGCGGCGGGACGTTGAACAGGGAGCAGCGGAGCGAGTACGAGCGTCTGGTCCTGGAGTGGGCCGCCGCCTCGTAGTCCGCCGGCCGCGCCCCTCGCGGGGCACGGAGCGCCGGGAGCGCACATCGCGCAGGGCGTGGACCTCTACCCCCAACTCCTCGAGTACTGACGGCGGTACGCCTGCCGGTCCTGTTCGGTGCGGATGAAGCGGGTGGCCGCCAGGGCGACCATGCTGCCGGCGACGACCAGCAGACCGGGCCCGACGTTGCGGGGGTCGGCGAGGCGGTCGAGGAGATCGGAGGCGGCGCCCACGGAGTCGACGGGCTCCACGGACCCCGGCTCGGCCCCGCCGGGAGCGGCGGCGCCCTGGGCGTCGTCGCCGGACGAACCGTCGGCCGCCGCGGTCGGCTGGGCGGCGGACTGGGGCAGGCCGGTCAGCCGGACACCGAGGTCGTCCAGGGCGTCGGACAGCGGCTGGAAGAACGTCGTACCGCCCTCCTCGCAGTCCCCGTTGCCGCCCGAGGTCACCCCCAGGGCCACCCCCTCCGAGAAGAGCGGGCCGCCGCTGTCGCCCGGCTCGGCGCAGACCGTGGTCTCGATGAGGCCGCTGACGGTGCCCTCGGGGTAGTTGACCGTGGCGTCCAGGCCGGTCACCTCGCCGTTGCGGAAACCGCTGGTGCTGCCGCTGCGGAAGACGCGCTGGCCGACCGCCGCCTCCCCGACCGAGGTGATCCGCACGCCCCGGCCGTCACCCACCGAGACCACGTTGGTGCGGTTGCTCGGCGCGTCCTGGAGGTACTGCACGAGCGAGTAGTCGCTGCCGGGGAACTCCGACTCGGTCGTCCGGCCGATCTCCTGGCGGCCCTCGTTGTCGGAGAACCAGACGGAGCCGGCCGGACCGCAGTGACCGGCGGTGAGCATGAAGTCCCGCTCGCCGTCGGTCACGTTGAAGCCGATCGAGCAGCGTCCGCCCGTGCCGAAGATGGGCTGGGCGCCGTTCAGCCGCATCGTGTACGTGCCCTCGGTGCGCTCCATCCGTACGGACGCGCCGATCTTCTCGGCGAGGTCGGTCAGGCTCGACCAGTCCTTCTTGGACACGGTGCTGTCGGCCCGCACCACGACCTCGTTGGACGCGGGATCGATGGCCCAGGAGGTGCCCGACACCCGGGGCGCGGACCGCAGCGCCCGCGTGGCGGACTTGAGGTCCTCACCGCTGAACTCGACCATCTTGGGACGGGCGCCCGCCCGCTCGACCTCGGCGGCGGCCTGCTCGTCGGTGACCGCGACGACCGGCTTGCCGTCGTCGGCGATCCAGGTGCCGGCCGTACGCTCGGAGCCCAGTTCGCTGACCAGGCCGTTGCCGGTGCCGGAGGCGGCCAGCACCGCGCTTCGGGTCACGGGCGGGGAGGTGGTGGGTTCGGTCGCCATCGCCGCCTGCGCGACCATCAGGGTTCCGCAGATCAGTCCACCGGCGGCCGTCAGCCGCGCCACCCGCTTCACGACTCGTCGTCGTGCGTGCCTCATCGCCTGGCTCTCCCGAACCCCGTCCGACACGGTGTCAACACCGCCAGGGCGTCCGGTCCTTGAGCGCCCTCCTTTCATACGTGCGGCGGTCGGCACATGTTCACCGGTCCGCGGCGGCGTATCCCGGCGTCCGGTTCACGGCGATTCCCGTCACGGCTTGGCTCCCACTCCGCAGTACATGGGTACGGTCGCCGGTTCCCCGACGGCGGGATCGCCGGCGGTGTCCGGCCGCCAGCGCGTGCACGGGACGACGCCGGGCTCCAGCAGGTCGAGCCCGTCGAAGAACCGGGCGATCCGCTCCGGTGTGCGCTGGGTCAGCGGTGGGATGCCGTGTTCGTTCCACCAGGCGGCCGCGATGTCCACATCGGGCCACTCCGGGCTGGTGATGGTGTGCGAGAGCACCAGATGACTGCCCCGGGGCAGGGCGTCCAGCAGACGGCGCACGATGCCGTCCGGGTCCTCGTCGTCACGGATGAAGGCCAGCACGTCGAGCAGCAGCAGGGCGACCGGTCGGGTCAGGTCCAGGGTGCGCGCCGCGTGGGCGAGGACGGAGTCGACGTTGCGCAGGTCCTCGTCCACGTGGTCCGTGCGGCCCTCGGGCGCGCTGGTCAGCAGGGCGCGGGCGTGCACGAGGACGAGCGGGTCGTTGTCGACGTAGACGATCCGGGAGTCCGGCGCGATGTGCTGGGCGACCTCGTGGGTGTTCTCCGCGGTCGGCAGCCCGGCGCCGATGTCCAGGAACTGCCGGATGCCCACCTCGGCGGCCAGATGGCGCACCGCCCGCCCCAGGAACTGACGGTCCGCGCGGGCGTAGTCGCCGATGCTGGGATACAGCCGGCGTATCTCGTCCCCGGCCTTCCGGTCGACCTCGTAGTAGTCACCGCCGCCGAGCCAGTAGTTCCAGATCCGCGCCGCGGCCGGCCGTGTGGTGACGATGCGCCGGTTCAGCGGCGACGAGGGGAAATCCGGGGCTGCCGGGTTGTCCGTCACGGAGTCGACTCCTGGATCTTCTGTGAAGGTGCTTCATCCAACCGGCAATGTAGACCCGTCGGTTGGCCTTTGCCGAGACTTCGGCGATCTTCTCGGCGCCCGGATTCGCCAGGTTCCGCCGCGTGCCGCCCGGCTCGGCCGGCGGGCTGTGGAACAAGGGTTGTCGCGACCCTTCTACCAACCGGTAACTCTTGGGTAGTCTCCCGGCCACCATTGGGCATGACCATGACGAGCGCGGCGAGGGTGATGACGACCTCGCCGCGTCGGCATCAGAGAGAAAAAAGGGGACGAACATGACAGGAAGCGGTGTGGGACGCCGCATCACGACGGTCGCCGCGGTGGCCGTACTGGGTCTGGGCGGTTCGGTGACCGCGGCGGTGCCCGCGGCAGCCGCGCAGAGCGGGACCACGGCCGGCACGGCGGCGGCCGCCGAGGTGGACTACGCCACCTGGCAGAAGGACGTGAAGACCGTCGTCGACACGGCGACGCCGTACGTCCAGCAGCGCACCGCGAACTCCTCGGGGCAGAAGCTCGCCATCGTCTTCGACATCGACAACACGACGCTGGAGACGCACTACACGCCCTGGTACCAGCTGCCGACCCCGGCCCTGAAGCCCTCCCTGGCGCTCGCCAAGTACGCCAAGTCCCGCGGGGTCGCCGTCTTCTTCGTCACCGCCCGGCCGGGCATCATCGAGAGCGTCACCAAGTGGAACCTGAAGAACGTCGGCTACCCCGTCGACGGTCTCTACGTCCGTGACCTGCCCGACCTGTTCGCCGAGGTCTCGGCCTACAAGACCGCCTCGCGGGCGGACATCGAGTCCGACGGCTACACGATCATCGCCAACGTCGGCAACAACACCACCGACCTGGTCGGCGGTCACGCCGAGCGCACGTACAAGCTGCCCGACTACGACGGACTGCTCGACTGACCCGCGTCGGCCTTCGGCACCCGGGTGCACGGCCGCCGGACCCTTCCGGCGCCCGCGCACCCGAGGGCACCTAGAATCCGGCCATGGCTGACGACACCTCGCTCGACGCGCTCGGCGCGGGCAAGTACCTGCTGCTCACCACCTACCGCAAGAACGGCACCACCGTCCCGACACCGGTGTGGGTGGTACGGGACGGGGACGCGCTCGGTGTCTGGACGGTGGCGGACTCCTGGAAGGTCAAGCGCGTCCGCAACCGCGCCGACGTCCTGGTCGGCCCCTGCGACGTGCGGGGCAACCCCACCGGCGGCACCGTGCCCGCCCGCGCCGAGATCCTGGACGCGGCCGGCTCCGCCGCCTACCGCGGTCTCATCGCCCGCAAGTACGGCGTCCTCGGCCGACTCACCCTGCTCGGCAGCCGACTGCGCCGGGGCTCCGACGACACGGTCGGCATCCGCGTCACCCTCACGCCGTAGACACCCCGAGGGCCCCGCGACACCCCGAGGCCCCGCGCGGCCCTTCCCGGCTCACCGGCGGGCCGTCACCCCTGCTCGCCCGCATGCCCCGTCCGCCACGCCCACGCGGCGATCTCCACCCGGTTCCGGGCGGCGAGCTTCAGCTGGATGCTGCCGAGGTGCGTCTTGACCGTGGAGAGGGAGACGAACATCGCGGCGGCGATCTCGGCGTTGGTGTGCCCGAGCGCGACCAGGCGCACCACGTCGAGTTCCCGCTCGGTCAAGGGCTCCTGGGGGCGCGGGGCACCGGGGCCCGCCCCGGCCTCCTGCCGCTTCTTCTCCGTCGCCCCCGACTTCCCCGTCTTCCCCGTCTTTTCCGTCGTCTCCGCCTTCTCCGCCGTGACGTGCCGGAGCAGCCGGACCGTCACCGACGGCGACACCAGCGCGTCCCCCGCCGCGGCGGCCCGGACGGCCTCGGCCAGCAGGGTCGGCCCCGAGTCCTTGAGCAGGAAGCCGCAGGCGCCGCCGCGCAGCGCCCCGTAGACGTACTCGTCGAGGTCGAACGTCGTCACCACGACCACCCGCAGCGGATCGGCGACCCTCGGACCGGCCAGCAGCCGGGTCGCCTCCAGACCGTCCAGCCTCGGCATCCGGATGTCCAGCAGACACACGTCGGGCCGCAGCTCACGGGCCAGCCGCACGGCCGTCTCGCCGTCGGCGGCCTCCGCGACCACCGTGATGTCCGGCTGCGCGTCGAGGAAGAAACGGAAGCCGGTGCGGACCATGTCCTGGTCGTCGGCGATCAGGACCCGGATCGGGCTGCGGTCGTTCATGGGCGCATCATGCCCGAGCACGCGGGGGAGCCACGACACGGGAGGGGGACCGCGACGGGGGCGCCCGCCTCGGCCGAACGGCCGGGCTTCCCGCTCGCCCAGGACGGCGGCTCGGCCGTACGGCCGATACGGGGACCGGTGGCGGTGCCTACTGTGAGCGGCGTGAACCTCGTGCTCGACAGCGACGAACCCGCGGAGGACGCCCCCGGCCCTCCGGCGCGTCCCGCCCGGGCCGGCTGTGTCCGGGGCGGCGGCATCGTCGCCCTGTACCTGGTCTGCGCGTCCGACTTCCTCCTCCTGGCGACGGACGACGACAGCGGCAGTCCGTGGCTGCACCTGTTCTCCCTGGCCGCCGGTCTGCTGGCACTGCTGTGGCCCGAGCGCCGCCGGCCGGCCTGGGTGACACCGCAGGTCCGCGCCGGCGTACCGGCCCTCGCCGCGCTGACCAATGTCCTGGTCCTGGTCGTGGCCCGGGACAGCGGCGGCTTCGGCGTGGGACAGGCCGCCTTGCTGGTGTGCGCCCTGGTCGTCGCCGTCCGCACCTGTACGCCCGGCTGGGCGCTGGCGTGCGGACTCCTCGACGGTCTCGCCCTGGGCCTGCTCACGCTGCCGTACTTCGGCCTCAGGCCCGACGACAGCGCCAATGTCGGCGCCGCCCTGATCCTGCTGATCGTAGGCGGCGTCGCCGCCGGCGTCGCCGCCTACCTGCGCACCCTGGACAACCGCCGCAACCGGATCGTCACCGAGACCCGCCGGGCGGAGCGCCTCGCCATGGCCGCCGACCTGCACGACTTCGTCGCCCACCACGTGACCGGCATCCTCGTGCAGAGCCAGGTCGCCCGGATGATGGCCGGCACCGAACCCGAGCGCCTGGACCCCGTCCTCGCGGGCATCGAGCGGGCCGCGACCGAGGCGCTGGCCTCCATGCGCCGCACGGTCGGCGTCCTGCGCGACCGCGGGGAGGAGACGACGACCGGCGACCGGCGGCCGGTCGGGGACCTGGCGGGCGTCGACGAACTGGTGCGCGGCTTCGACGGAGTCGGCGGGGTCGACGGGCACACCGCCCTGCTGCGCCACGATCCCTCCGTCCCCGCCGACCTGCCGCACGAGGTGCAGGCCGCCGCCTTCCGCGTGGTGCAGGAGGCCCTGACCAACGTGCGCCGGCACGCGGCCGACGCCACCGAGGTCACCGTCGACCTCCGCTACGCCCGGGGCGACCTGGAGGTCCTGGTCCGTGACGACGGACGCGGCGGCGCCCGGCTGCCGGAGGCCGCCCGGGGCGGCGGGTTCGGACTCGTCGGCCTCACCGAGCGGGTGACCGCGCTCGGCGGCCGTATCCAGGCCCGCCCGCGCGAGGACGGACCCGGCTGGGCGGTCCTCGCCGTGCTCCCGGCCGCCCCCCGGAGCCGCCCGCCGAGCTGAACCTCCCGGCCCGGCCGCCCGTATCTCCTCTCGGGGATGGCGGGAGACCGCGTGCACGGAAGGAGAACAGCGTGTCGAAACCGCCCGAGCCGGGCAGGACGACGAAGCGTCCCACGATCGAGCCGACCTATGTCATGCGCCGGCGCAGGACGGAGGCCCTGGCCGAGCTGCTGCGGGAGTTCGAGCAGTTCAAGGGGGAGGCCGCCCGGCAGGACGAGTACGAGACCGTCGCCGTACCGCCGAGTCCGGCACCGGAACCCGCGCCCGCCCCTCCGCCCGCGCCCCCGGAGCGGCCCGCCCCCGAGCGGATCCTGCCCCGGCTGGAGTACGAGACCGAGGAACTGCCCCCGGTCATGGTCGGCGAGGACTTCGGCTCCGGCACGGTCCCGCCCCGCGCCGGGCGGCGGCAGGAGCGGCGGCGACGCCGGCCGGCGCCCGGCGGCGGACCGGGCCTGAAGCGCGCGGCGGTGGTCGTCGGCGTCGGCGCGGCGGCCCTCCTCGGCTTCGGTGCCGCGCTCCTGCTGCCCGGCGGCGACACCGAGAAGGAGGCGCGCAGCGTCACCCCCAGACCGACGCCCTCGGCCCCGGCGCCCGAGGTCTCCGCCCCCGTCCGGAACGACGCCGTCGACCCGGACGGCGCCGGCACCCTCCGGGAGGGCGACAGCGGGCCTCAGGTCTCCGAACTCCAGCAGCGCCTGCTCCGCATCCCCGACGTGTACGCGGGCGGCTCGACCTCGGGACAGTACGACGGCGTACTCAAGGACGCGGTGGCGCGCTTCCAGCTCTGGTACGGCATCCGGGGCGACGAGACGGGCGTCTACGGCAACGACACCCGCCAGGACCTGGAGTCCCGTACCGCCCTCTAGGGGGTGCGACCCGGTGCGGCCCGGTGCGGCCCCGTGGCGGGGCCGCACCCCGGTACGTCACCGGCGGGACCCGGGTTGTTGCCCCGCCCCGGACGGACCATCCTGGCCATATGGTGACGAAGGGGTCCGGCGCGTCGCGGGCTGCCAGGTCCGGCGAGGCGATGGCGGTGGTCGACGCGCGCGGCCTCGTCGCGGGGTGGAGCGAAGGGGCCCGGCGGCTCACCGGGTACGCCGCGGGGGACGTGACCGGGCGGCCGGCGGCGGACCTCGTCGACGGGGACGCGGCGGCGGTGTGGCGGACGCTGCTGACGGACGGCGACACAGTGGTGGACCTGGTCTACCGGGACGGGCGGCGCCAGAAGGTGGCCCTGCGGATCTGCCCGCTCGCGGGCGGGGCGGGCCGGGAGCGGCGGTTCGTCGTCCAGGCGTCTCCCGGCCCGGCCGAGCGCGGCCTCGGGGAGCTGGCCTTCACCCAGGCGTCGATGTCCATGTCCGTCTTCGACACCGGGCAGCGCTATCTGCGCATGAACGACTTCGCGTGCCGGGTGATGGGCCAGCCCGAGGAGGAGTTCCGGCACCAGTACTTCCCCGACACCGTGGAGGACGCCGAGCACAGCCGGGGCTTCCTGCGCCACCTGGAGATCGTGGTGGAGACCGGGCAGCCGGTCCACTACGAGAGCTGGACCCGCTCGCCCTCCGGCCGGCGCATGCACGCCTGGAGCTTCGAGATGTGGCCCGTGCGGGACCGGGCCGGAGAGCTGATCGGCACCGCGCTCGCCGGGTTCGACAGCAGTGAGCAGTTCTGGGCCCGTCAGCGCCTGGCCCTGCTGAACGAGGCCGCCGGATCCATCGGCACCCGGCTCGATGTCGTCCGGACCGCCCGCGAACTGGCCGAGCTGGTCGTGCCCCGGCTCGCCGACTTCGCCAGCGTCGACCTCCTGGAGTCCGTGCTGCAGGGCGAGGAACCCGAGGTGATCCCGGAGGGCCGCGAGATCAGACTGCGCCGTGCCGCCCACCACTCCCCGACACCGGGCGTCCCGGAGGCGGCGATCGGGCTCGGCTCCGCCGACGTCTACCCGCCCGACTCGCCGCCCGCCCGTGCCCTGCTCACCGGCGAGCCCGTGCTCACCGGCACCGGCGACCACTCCCTCGACTCCTGGTTCGCCCGGCACGGTGCCCGCTCCGCCAGGCTCCGGGAGGCCGAGGAGCACGACCTGTCCCTGATGGCCGTCCCCCTGGCCGCCCGCGGCACCACGCTCGGCGTGGCCGTCTTCGTCCGCCTCCTGACCCCCGAGCACCCCGACGCCTTCGACCAGGACGACATGTCCCTCGCGGAGGAACTCTGCAGCCGGGCGGCGGTCTGCGTCGACAACGCCCGCCGCTACACCAGGGAACGGACGACGGCGCTGGCCCTGCAGCGCAGCCTGCTGCCGAAGACGGTCGCCGGACAGGCGGCCGTCGAGTTCGCCTCCCGCTATCTGCCCGCGCTGTCCCAGGCCGGGGTGGGCGGCGACTGGTTCGACGTGATCCCGCTGTCCGGGACCCGGGTCGCGCTGGTCGTCGGGGACGTCGTCGGGCACGGCATCCACGCCTCCGTCACCATGGGCCGGCTGCGCACGGCCGTGTGGGCGCTCGCCGACGTCGACCTGCCGCCCGACGAGCTGCTCACCCACCTGGACGACCTCGTGGAGCACCTGGCGGCCGGTGACGACACGGGCGACGGGGAGATCGGCGCGACCTGCCTCTACGCGGTGTACGACCCGGTGGACCGCAGCTGCTCCATCGCCTCGGCCGGACACGTGCCGCCCGTGGTGGTGCGGCCCGACGGCGGTGTGGAGGTCGTCGAGGTGGTGGCGGGACCGATGCTCGGCGTCGGCGGGCTGCCGTTCGAGGCGACGGACCTGGCGCTGCCCGAGGGGTCCGTCCTCGCCCTCTACACCGACGGTCTGGTCGAGGCCCGCGACCGTGACGTCGACACCGGCACCCGCGCCCTGTGCGCCGCGCTGGAAGGACCGGTGGGCAGTCTGGAGCGCGCCTGCGACACCGTGCTGAAGGCGCTGCTGCCCGACACCCCGGCCGACGACGTGGCCCTGCTGCTGGCCCGCACCCGCGCGCTCGACGCGGAACAGGTCGCCGTGTGGAACCTCACCGACGACCCGGCGCTGGTCGCCAACGCACGCAAACTGGCCACCGACCAGCTCACCCGCTGGGGTCTGGAGGAGGCCGCCTTCGTCACCGAACTCGTGGTCAGCGAACTGGTCACCAACGCCATCCGCTACGGCGGCGCCCCCATCCAGCTGCGCCTGATCCGTGACCGCACCCTCATCTGCGAGGTGTCCGACGCCAGCAGCACCTCACCGCATCTGCGCCGGGCCCGCAGCTTCGACGAGGGCGGCCGGGGCCTGCTCCTCGTCGCCCAGCTCACCGACCGCTGGGGCAGCCGCCCGAGCGGCGCGGGCAAGACCATCTGGGCCGAGCAGGCCCTGCCGCCGAGCCTGTGAACGGCTGTCGGGGGCGGCTCGCGCCACCCCCGACAGCCGTTTGCGGTGCGGTGGGTTACTTCTTCCGCAGGTGGACCGACACCCCGTGCGCGGTGAAGACCTGCTCGGCCGTCCAGCCCTCCACGGCCACGGAGACCTCGGCGAACCGGCCCTGCACGGACCGCGCCCCGAGGACCGCCACCGTGTCGCCGGACCGCGGCGCCCGCGCCGCGTCGAAGCGGACCACCAGCTTGCTGCCGTGCTCCAGGGCCGCGCGCCGGTCCACGTCCAGCGCCGGGCCGACGCCCCGGCCCAGCGTCACGTCGAGGACACCGGCCTGCGTGTAGTCGCCCCGCACGCGCACGGTGTGCCCGCCCGTGGCCAGCGTGCCGCCCTTCACCCGGACGTCACCGCGGCCGAGGGCCTCGTCGGAGCCCGCCGCGAGCACACCGGCCTCCACGACGGTGCCGCCCTTGTAGCGGTTGGCGCCGGTCAGCGTCAGCGTGCCGCTGCCCCGCTTGACGAGACCGCCCACGCCGTCGATGTCGTTGCGCCAGGCGTCGGCCGCGCCGAAACCGCCGAGCGCGGCGTCCAGGGTGACGGTGACGTCCGTGTCGAAGGCGCCGTAGCCGTCCGCCGCCGCGAACAGGTTGAGCCGGCCCCACTGCTCCCAGCCGTCCAGCAGGACGTACCCGGAGGGCAGCGCGGTCGTGCGCAGCACCTCGCGCCGCTGCGCCGCGTCGAGGTACGGCAGCCGCGTCTCCAGCAGGACCTCGGCCCCCTTCGGCACGGTCATGCCCTCGGACGCGCCGCGCCGGCGCAGGACGTACGTCAGCTTCGGCTCGACCAGGCGGGCGTTGGCCAGGCGGTCGGCGTACGGGTCGGCGGCGTCGGAGTGCGCGTAGGCGAACAGCGTGTCGGCGGTGGTGCCGGTCCTCGCCTGGAAGTACTCGGCGGCCTGCTTGCGCGCGGCGGCCTTGAGCGCGGTGTTCTCCGGCTTGTGCAGCACGGCGGCGGCCAGGGCGGTGGCCATGATGCGGCCGCCCATCACGTCGACCGTGGAGTGCATGCCGGACATGATCCGGGTGTGGCTCAGCTCGAAGGCGCGGGTGATGATCTCCTGGAAGCGCTCGGGGACCGCGTACGCGTACGCCAGCGCCGCCAGGTGGAAGGCGTTGGTGTGGCCGCTGGGGAAGCCCCCGTCCTCGGCCGGGACCTCGCTGCGCTGGCGCAGGAGCTGCTTCACGACGACGACGTCGGACTCGTAGACGGGGTAGCCCAGCGCGTCCTTCTCACCGGTGTCGACGACCTGGCTGTCCTCGTTCATCCGCCAGGGCCGCGGGTACTGGAAGCTGAACTTGGCCGGGTTGCTGGAGGTGAAGTCGCCGCGCACGGTGTCGACGAGCTTGGCCACCAGGCCGAGGTCCGAGTCGTACGAGCCGGCGCCCAGCGTGGAGCCGGCCGGCGCGCCGGCGGGGACGGCGTCGTTGATCTTGGTCGCGGGGATGCCCTCGGGGGCGGCGGTGATCGAGGTGACCGCCTTGGCGCCCGTGCGGTACAGGTCGGCCAGCGGGCCGAGGCCGCCGATCATGGCGTAGCTCTGGTGCTGCCGGTCGTAGACGAACGCCTCACGGGCCTGCGCCTCCGTGCGGCGGCCGGTCAGCCGCGCGCAGTAGCGCATGTTGTCGCGCAGGATCTCCGGCAGCAGCGGGGTGCCGGTGTTCCAGGCGCCGCCCGTCTTCCAGATCACGGCGAAGCCGCCGAGCGCGCGGATGACGGCGTTGGTCCCGGCGGTCTGGTTCGCCGTGGTGTTGGTGCTGTAGTCGTCGACGAAGGCCGCGAACGCGGTGGCGGCCTTGGCCTCGGGGGCCTGCCACAGGTTCACGACGGTCGGAGCGGCTATCAGGCCGGCCGTGACGCCGAGTGAGTTCCTGAGGAAGACACGGCGGTCGAGAGTGTGGTGCCCGGCGGATGACGGCATGGAGCGCCGCTCCTTTCGCGAGGTGGTGATCGGGTGCGGGCTGAGCGTGGGGTGGACGCATGTCCGGTCGGTGTCCGGTCGGCGACCGGACGGTGATCAGCGGGTGACCGGTCGGAGGAGCGTACGTGAGAGTGCCAACGCCCCTTCGACCGGAGGCACTTGGAGCACATGCGGTCGCGCGGACGGTACAGCGTCGAGGAGCGCTTCGGCGAATGCGGAGTACAGGGCGGGCCTGGAGAGGATCGTCCCGCCGGCCACCACCACGTCGTCGACGGGCACCTGGCGGGCCGCGAGCCGGGCCACGAGCGAGGCGAGCGCGCGGCCCCCTTCGGCGATGACCCGGCGGGCGAGGACGGAGCCCTCCTCGGCGGCCTCGAACACCTGCGGGGCGTGCCGGCCCCAGTCGGCGGACATCGCCGTGGCGGCCTCCAGGGCCCCGCCGAGCGCCGGCACCTCGCTCACCCCGAAGGCGGCGGTCAGCCGGCCGGCGAGCGCGTCGGGTGCCTCGCCCCGGTCGTGCGCGGCCCAGACGGCGCGGCACGCCTCCCGGACCAGACCGGCGGCGCCGCCCTCGTCGCCGAGGACCGCGCCCCAGCCGCCGACCTGCACGGACGTTCCGTCCGCGGTGCGGCCGACGGCCACCGAACCGGTGCCCGCGACCAGCCCCACCCCCCGGTCGAAACCGGCGGCGGGAGCCAGCAGCTCGGCGTCACCGACCACCAGGCACGGCACCTGAAGCCGTTCCTGGAGGGCGAGACGTATCCCCTCGCACTGCCGGGGCGTCTCGCAGGCATGGGCGCCGACGGCCACGGCGGACACGGGGGTGTGCGCGGGCAGCACCTCCTCGACCAGCGTGGCCAGCCATGCGGTCGCGGCCGCCGGGTCGTGCGGCCGCCAGCCACGGCTGGCACGGAGGTGATCGGCGACGGACTCCGTCCCCGTGACAGCACGGAGATGGGTCTTGGTGCCGCCCACGTCGATACCGACCGCGACGGGCCTTGAGTCCGGCACGTGAGGCCTCTTTCGTCGTTGCGTTGCGATGGGCGCAGCGACGGCTGGGCGAAACCGTGCCAGGACACACAGGGTCTGTGGGGGGTGCTAGGGAAGCCCCGGGACGGGCCTCGGCGGATGCGGCAGACGAGTACCGCTTGACTTCGTTAGGAAATTAACTAACGAATTAGGGTGCGTCAAGGGTTACGACGCCGGATACCGCACGACCGTGCGGCCGGATGACCGCGGCACGACTGGGGAGACCATGCAACTGAGCGAGAGCGCCCGCGCCGTCTTCGCCGTACTGGCCGCGTCGAGCACCGCCACCCGCCCCCAGCTGGCCGCCGGGGCGCGCCTGTCCAAGCCGACCGTCTCCACCGCCGTGGCCGAGCTGGAGGCCGCTGGTCTCGCCGCGCACTCCGGCACGCTCTCCGGCGGAACCGGCAGGTCGGCGGCCGTGTACGACCTGGGACGGGCCGCCGGCGCGGTCCTCGCCGTCGACCTCGGGCCGAGCGTCACCCGGGTGCGGGTCTGCGCCCTGGACGGCACCCTCCTCGCGGAGGGCACCGGGCTGCGGGCGGACACCGTCGACGTGGTCGCGGACGCCCTCGGCGGCCTGGCGCCCGGCGCGCCACTGCGCGCCATCGTCGTCGCCGTCGGCGATGTCACCGTCCAGAGCCGCGAGGGCACCGCCGTACGGCCCGCCACCGCGAAGGCGGGCCCCATCTTCGACGCCCTGACCGTGGCCCTCCCGCCCGGGGTGCCCGTGCACGTCGAGAACAACGTGAACTGCGCCGCCCTCGCCGAGCTGCACGAGGGCGCCGCCCGGGGCCGGGACACCTTCGGCTACCTGCGGATCGGCGTCGGTATCGGTCTCGGTGTCGTCATCGGCGGCCATGTGCTGCGCGGCGCGAACGGGGCCGCCGGTGAGGTGGCCCGGCTGCCGTACCCGTGGGACGCGGACCGGGAACCCCGCCACGAGGGCCTGGAGGCCCACATAGGAGCGGGTTCCCTGCTGCGCCGGGCGGCGGACGCCTGGCGGGGCGTGGACGGCGTGTGCCCCGACACGGTCGCCGGGCTGTTCGCGCTGGCCGACACCGGACACGCCACGGCGTGCGCCGTCGTCGGCCGGCACGCCGCCGACGTGGGCAGACTCGCCGCCGCGGCCACCGCCGTCCTGGACCCCGGCCTGATCGTGCTGGGCGGCGCCGTCGGCTCCGAGCCCCGGCTGCTGCCCGGCGTACGGGCCGAACTGGCCCGGCTGAGCTGGCCCACCGAGGTCGTGAGCAGCGCGCTCGGCGACAGTGGCACCGTGGTGGGGGCCAGTCGGCTGGCCGTGGCCCGGGGAATCCAAACCGTGACCGGAGGTGCGGCGGTGAAGCATTGACGGACTCCACCGCCATCTGCCAATGTCCGGACAAGCGCTTTCTAAGTCGGCCGGGACGCCGACTTGGGGTGAGCCTCCCGCCCGTACTCGATGTCTCGATGTACGGCAACCGCACGAGGGCGTGCCCGTGCGGTGACGGCCGGTACGGCCGGGGATTCCGCCCCGTGAGGACGACGCGGCCGGGCGAGGCCGTGGCCCCCGGAAAGCAGCCTTCCTGCACAATGCACCCGTGCCGCCTCGGTCGGCGCCGTGCTCCGTCCCCTACCGAAAAAAAGGGATCGAAGATGACCACTGTGGGTGTGCGGCGCTCAAGCCGACTCGGCCGCGGCGGTATGCGCCGCCTGGTTCCCCTCGCTGCCGGTGTCTCGGCGGCGACCCTGCTGCTCTCCGCCTGCGGAGGCGGCTCCGACTCCGGCGGCACCTCCAAGTCGCTGACGTTCTGGATCTCCACCGTTCCGGGCCAGGACGCGGGCTGGAAGAAGGTCGTGGCGCAGTACAAGAAGGACAAGGGCGTCAAGGTCAAGCTCGTCAACATCCCCTACGACGGCTACACGACCAAGCTGCACAACGCCGCGCAGGCCAACTCCCTGCCCGACGTCGCCGCCGTGCCGGCGCTGGACCCGATCTGGTCGAACAAGCTGATCGACCTCAAGTCCATCGCCGACAAGAAGAGCAACAACATCAACCAGAACTTCCTGGCGAAGGACTCGTCCGGGAAGGTGCTGGCCATCCCCTCGGACGTCACCGCGTCCGGCATGTTCATCAACAAGTCGCTCTTCGAGAAGGCCGGCGTCGACTACCCGACCTCGCCCGACAAGACCTGGACCTGGGACGAGTTCATCAAGGCGGCGAACAAGGTCCGCGAGAAGACCAAGGCCAAGTACTCCCTGACCTTCGACCAGTCGCCGTCCCGGCTGCGCGCCATGGTCTACGAGATGGGCGGCAAGTACGTCCACGCGGACGACTCCGGCAAGTTCTCGGTGGACGAGGCGACCAAGAAGGCCGTGAACACCTTCGTCGGGTGGAACGACGACAAGACCATGCCGAAGTCGGTGTGGACCAGCGGCGCCGACCCGTCCGCGATGTTCCAGAGCGGTGACGTCGTCGCCTACTGGTCCGGCGTGTGGCAGGTGCCCGCCTTCGCCGAGAGCATCAAGAAGTTCGAGTGGGCGAGCGTCCCGACCCCGGCCCAGCCGGTGCAGGCCAGTGACGTGAACGCCGGTGGCAACATCGTCGGCTTCAACAACAACGCCGACGCGGCCGGCGCCGCGAAGGACTTCCTGTCCTGGCTGTACGAGCCCGACAACTACCGCACGCTGTGCGAGGCGTCCGGGTTCCTGCCGGTCGAGAGCGGTCTGAACCCGACGTACCCGTTCAAGTCCGAGGCGGCGCAGGCGGCGTACAAGCTCTACAACGAGTCGATCCCGCTGTACGACCCCATCTCCGGCTACTTCAACGGCGCGCAGACCAACTGGGTGCTGAAGGGCAAGAGCCTCACCGAGGACCCGACCAAGACGGAACTCGGCAAGGCCATCAACGGCCAGCAGTCGGCCGACAAGGCACTGGAGGCCATCGTGGCCGGCTACAACCAGCAGGTCGGCGGCTGAGCGTAGGCGAAAGGGGCCGGGCGGCGGGGTCCAGACGCCGCCGCCGCCCGGCCCGGGCGCCCACGCAGTGCCGGGCTCAGGGGGTGAGCCCGCGGGGCTCACGCCGATGAGCCCGCAGCAATCCATTCCACCAGCACGGAGTCAGGAAGATGACAAAACGCGCCTCGGCCGTGTCCGCGAGCCCGCCCAGGAGACGGAGCAAGTACACCCTTGCACCGCTCGTCCTCATCGCGGCCAATGTCGTGCTCTTCTCGCTGTTCTTCGTCTGGCCGGCGGTGATCGGGCTCATCTACAGCTTCACGAACTACACGGGAGTGGGGGCGTTCCAGTTCATCGGACTGGACAACTACCACAACCTGTTCGGGGACTCCACCTTCTACGCCGCGCTGACCCGGACCGTGCTGTACGCCGTGCTCTTCGTGCCGCTGAACTTCGGGGTCTCGCTGCTCGCCGCCAACCTGCTGGTGAGCAAGCACGCCAAGGGCGGGTCGGTCGCCCGCGTCATCTTCTTCATCCCCTGGCTCCTGTCGCCCATCGTCGTCGGTGTCCTGTGGCGCTGGCTGTTCGGTGAGAACTTCGGGCTGGTCAACTACATCATCGAGCAGTTCGGCGGCAGCGCCGTCCCGTGGCAGTCCAACGCGGACCTGTCGCTGATCGTGGTCGTGATGGCCGCGTCCTGGGCCTGGACCGGTTTCTCGATGCTGCTGTTCATCGCGGCGATCAAGAACGTACCGGTGTCCTACTACGAGGCCGCCTCGCTCGACGGCGCCGGCCCCTGGCGCCAGTTCTTCAGCATCACGCTGCCGAGCATCGCCCCCACCTCGTTCATCGTCATCCTGCTCAACACGATCAACGCGATGAAGGAATACCCGGTGTTCGTCGCCCTCAACAACGGCGGCCCCGGCACATCGAACAACCTCCTCGTGCAGTACATCTACGAGACCGGCTTCAAACGGGGCCAGATCGGCTACGCGAGCGCCGCGTCGTTCGTGCTCATGCTCATCCTGATGGCCGTCGCGATCATTCAGCTGATCGTCAACCGGCGGGTGGAGAACCGATGACAACCACAGACATCCCCCGCCCGGTCGACGCCGGGTCCGCACGGCCCGTCTCCAAGAAGCGGCCCCGCGGCGCCGCCACCGGCGGCCTGCGGCAGACCGTGTCCGCGACGACCCTGCTGTGGATCCTCGCGTGCCTGTACGGGCTGCCCGTGCTGTGGTTCATCCTCAGCTCCTTCAAGCCGGCCAGCGACCTGTTCTCCTATCCGCTGACCCTGGTTCCGCGCAACCCCACCCTGTCGGGCTTCGAGGCGGCGTGGGACAGCGCCAACTTCTCGCAGTACTTCATCAACACGGCCATCGTGTGCGTGATCACGACGATCCTCACGGTCGGTGTCAGCTGCTGCACCGGGTACGCGCTGGCCAAGTACGACAACCGGTGGCTGAAGGCCTTCTTCCTCTGCATCCTGGCCACCACGATGCTGCCGGGCGAGGTCATGCTCGCCCCCTCGTTCCTCGTGGTCCGTGACCTCGGCCTCTACAACTCGTTCGCCGGCATCATCCTCCCGGCGGTGCTCACCGCGACCGGATGCTTCATGTTCCGCCAGTTCTTCCTGACGGTTCCCGACGAACTCGTGGAGGCCGCGCGCATCGACGGCGCGCGGGAGCTGTCGATCTTCCTGCGGATCATGGTGCCGATCTCCCGGCCCATCATGCTGACCCTCGCCATCCTCTCCTTCCAGTGGCGGTGGAACGACTACATCTGGCCGCTGCTGATGCTCAACGACCCCAACAAGTTCACCGTGCAGATCGGCATCCAGAGCATCGTCGGCGCGCAGAACATCAACTGGTCGGTCCTGCTCGGCGCGTCGGTCATCTCCATGATCCCGCTGATCGCCGTCTTCCTGGTCTTCCAGCGCTACGTCATGGGCGCCGACATCAACGCCGGACTGAAGGACTGATCGTGCCCACCCCGCTCGACCCCGAGTTCGTCCGGTCGGCGGCCCGCGCCGCCGACCGGGCGGCCGCCCCGCTCGCCGCCCGCCCCGACGAGGAACCCACCGCGGTGCCGCACCGCGGTCTGGCGCGGCGGGTGAAGACCCTGCTCGCGGCCCACCGGTCCCCGGACTCCGCACTGCACGGCAGCGAGCGGGCCGTCGCCGCCGCGATGACACACCTGCGGGCCCTGCGGGCCACGCAGACTGCCACCGGCCTCTTCGCCGGCGGCGACAACGTGCAGTCCCCGCCGGACTCCGCGTTCACCGTCAACGACGTGTGCGACGCGCACGTCCTCGCCACGGGCGGAGGGCCGGAACTGCGCGAGGCCGCGTCGGCCCTCGCCGAGATCGCCGGAGCCGCCCTCGACAGCCTCCTGACGGGCGGGGTGCACACCCCGAACCACCGCTGGGAGCTGTGCGCGGCGCTGGCCCGCCTGCACCGGTCCTTCCCCGACGACCGGCTGCTCGACCGCGTCGAGGAGTGGCTCACCGAGGGCGTCGACATCGACCGGGACGGCCTGTACTCGGAGCGGAGCGCCAACTACGCGGCCCACGTGTCCAACCCGTCCCTGCTGCTCCTCGCCGATGTGCTCGGCCGCGCCGACCTGCTGGACGCCGTCGAACACAATCTCGCCACCACCCTGGACCTCATCAGGCCCGACGGCACCGTGGAGACCGTTCTGTCACGGCGGCAGGACCAGTACGCCCCGTTCCCGCTGGCGCCCTACCTGCCGCACTACCGGCTGCTCGCGATCCGCACCGGCCGGGGCGACTTCGCCCGGGCGGCACGGCTGGCGGCCGCCGACGGCATCGACGACCCCGACCTGCTCGCCCAGACCCTCCTCACCCCGGAACTGGGCCGCGCCCTGCCGGCCCCAGCCGCGGAGACCCTTCCGCGCGAGCGGTACCTCCCCACCGCCCGTCTGGCCGCCCGCGCCTCGGCCACCGCGCACACGGTGGTGTACGGCGGCTCCGACGTACCCGCGCAGCGGCGCATCCGCTCGGGACTCGCCTGCAACCCCACCTTCCTGCGCCTGTTCGCCGGCGACGCCGTCCTCGACGCGGTCCGCCTCACCCGCGGCTTCTTCGATCTGGGGCCTTTCCGTGCCGCGCGGACGCAGCGGCTCGCCGAGAACCGGTACCGGCTCACCGAGACCCTCACCGCCGCCTACTACCAGCCGCTCCCGAAGGACCGGCGACGGGACGACGGCGACTACCGGCTGGTGGACGAGGGCCGCTTCTCGGCCGCGATGGCCTTCCCGGACCGCCCCCGGGACGAGGTCTCCCACACGACCACCGTCGAGGCCGAGCTGCGGGAGGACGGCGTCGACCTGCGGATCGACATCAGCGGCCCCCGGGTGCCCTGGGCCCTCGAACTGACCTTCCGGCCGGGCGGCACGCCGGAGGGCGCCGTACCGATCGGCGACGACCGCTGGTGCCTGACGGCCGGGCCGATGACCTACCGGGCCGGTGACGACGAGATCCGTGTCGAGGTCGCCGTCGAGGCGGGCGAGCCGCTGGCCGGGCCGGACCGGGGCGAGGTGCTGCGGTACGACCCGGGCCAGGACCACACCGTCGTGGGCGGCACCGACGCCACCACCGGGAACCGTGTCTACCTGGGGGGCATGGGCCCGCACACCCTCACCCTCGCCCTGCGCGCCCACCGGCCCGCCCTCCTCGGGTGACCGGGGCGGACCACGCCTCACCCGCCTGATCGCAGGCCCCCGCACCGGCAGCCCGGCGTTCCTGACGACGCCGGGCTGTCTCATGTCCGGAGGGGTGCCGGCATCGCCGACGCCGGCACCACCAGGTCGGCGTGCCGTCCGGTCGCCGCCACCGCCTCCGCGTTGCGCCGGTCCGAACCGGCGACCCACGCGACCGCCTCCTCGTGCCCCTTGCCGAACTCCTCGTGCCGGGCCACCAGCCGCCGCACCCGTTCGCCCTCGTCGAGGTCGCAGAACCAGACCTCGTCGAGCCGGGACCGCACCCGGGGCCAGACACCCGTCTCCAGCAGGAGGTAGTTCCCCTCGGTGACGACCAGCCGGGCGGACGGCGGCACGGGGATCGAACCCGCGACGGGCTGCTCCAGGGTCCGTTCGAAGCCCGGCGCGTACACGACGTCGTCCTCGTCCCGGCGCAGCCGCTCCAGCAGGGCCGCGTACCCCGCCGCGTCGAACGTGTCCGGCGCGCCCTTGCGGTCCCGGCGGCCGAGGCGGTCGAGTTCCACGTCCGCCAGATGGAAGCCGTCCATGGGCACATGGGCGACCCAGGGCTCACCGTCGCCGTTGAGCGCCCGGGTGAGCCGCTCGGCGAGGGTCGTCTTCCCCGCGCCGGGGCCGCCGGCGATACCGAGCAGGGTCCTGCGGCCGGGGCGGGCCAGCGAGGCGGCCCGGTGCAGGAGGTCGTCGAAGGTCAGGGGCATGCCGTCGACGGTAGCCCGCGTCCGGCGTACCCGGACAGGGACCGGGCAGACGAGCACCGCTGCCACGGAACGAGAACAGCGGAAGGTGCGCGATGGGAGCGGGATCCAGGCCGGAGGCCCACGGCGAGGACGAGGCGGTTCGGGAGGAACTGGCGCGGCTGCGCGCCGAGGTACGCGGTCTGCGCACCCGGACGGAGGGCCGCACCCTCGTCGCCCAGGCCCAGGGCATGCTGCGGGAGCGCTACGCCCTGCCGGACGCCGAGACCGCGTTCGCGCTGCTCCAGCGCGCCTCGCAGCAGCACAACGTCAAGCTGCGCACCCTGGCCGGCGCGGCACTGGACGCGCCCCGTCCGGACAGCCGCGCCGACCTGTGGTTCCCCCGCCGGATCCGGCGTGCGGAGCCGGTTCTCGGCTTCGGGGCACGCGAGCCCCGCTCCGGCCGGGGCAACCGCAGCGAGGTCCTGGCCGCCGTCCTCGACCGGACCCTCGCCGTCGTCGGCACCGACATGGGCAACGTCCAGATCGCCGACCGGACCGAGGGCGGACTGCGCATCGAGCGGCACACGGGACTGACGGCCGAGTTCGTCGACTTCTTCGCGTACGTCGGCGACGGCGGCACCTCCTGCGCCCAGGCCGCCCGGGACGTCTCCCAGGTCACGGTCCGGGACGTGGCGACGGACCCCGTGTTCACCGAGGAGGCCCGCGAGGCGATCCTGCGCGCGGGCAGCCGCGCCTGCCACAGCGTGCCGCTCACCACCGCCTCCGGACTGGTCGTCGGCATGGTGTCGGCGCACTGCGAACGCCCCCTGCGGGACCTGAACCGCGCCCAGACCAAGGAGCTGACCGTCGTGGGCGCCCAGGCCGGGGAGTGGCTGGCCTGGTACGACCGGACCGTCGTCCTCGACGCCCTGGAACACCTGCACACCCTCGGCCGCGCCCACGGCGGTGGCGGCGTCAGCAGACGGTGAGCCGTTTCTCACCCGGCCGCCCGGCCCCGCACCGGCGTCCCGGCCGCCGCCGCGGGCGCGCCGACCGAGTCAGCCGCAGAACGTGGACTCCAGCGTGCTGTTCACCGTCGCGTACACCGGGCCGTTGTTGGAGGTGTTGGCGAACGCGGTCACGCTGCGCTTGCCGTTCTTCGAGGTGAACGCCCAGGTGTAGTAGCCCTGCACGGTCCCCGTGTGCCCGTACACGGAGACCCCGCACGACAGGTCGCGGCGGCGCAGCCCCAGTCCGTACGCCTGGGTGCTGTTCACCGGTGTCCACGTCATCATCTGCTTCAGCTGGGCGGCCGAGGTGAGCTTGCCCCGCACCAGCGCCGACATGAACTTGTTCAGGTCCTTGGCGCCGGAGACCAGACCGCCCGCGCTCTGCGCCCACGAGGTCGTCTGCAGGGTCGAGTCGATCTTCTTCCCGGTGGAGTCGGCCGTCATGTACCCGCGGGAGTGCTTGCCGGGGATCGTGTTCTTCGGGTGGACGTAGAAGGTGTCGACCAGCTTCAGCGGCTTGATGATCCGGTCCTGGTAGGCCGTCGCCACCGGCTTCTTGGTGATCTTCTCGATGAGCATGCCTCCGACCACGAAGTTCGCGTTCGAGTACGCGTAGGCCGCGCCCGGCTTGCCGGTGCGCGGTTCGGCGAGGGACATGTCCATCAGCTGACGGTAGGTGAACACCTTGTTCCGCACCTTCTCGAACCCCGCCACGCTGGGGGAGAAGAGGGTGTTGGCGTAGTCGTACAGCCCGCTGCGGTGACTGAGGACATGCCGCACGGTGATCTTCTTGTCCGGCAGCAGCCCCGGCAGATACGTGTTCACCGAGGAGTCGAGCTTGAGCTTGCCCTCGTCGACCAGTTGCAGCAGGACCACCGCCGTGAACGTCTTGGTGACGCTGCCGACCCGGATGCGGTCCCCGGTGCCGAGGGCCCGCTTGGTGGACCGGTCCGCGACACCTTCGGCCAGATGGTGCACCGTGCCGTTGTCGTCGATTCTCGCGAACGCGCCCGGCGCCCCCTGCGACAGCGCCGTGCGCAGCAGTTTTCGCAGCCCGGTCGTGTCGGGTCCCGCCTGCGGGGCCGCGTGGGCGGGGACCGCCACGAGGGACAGGGCGATCGCCCCCAGCGTCGCCACACCCGTGCCCACCGTCGTCGAAACCATCTGACTCGTCTCCCGTCGCTCTCCGTCATCGGCAGGGTGCATTGGAGTCCAGCGATCACGGAGAGTCAAGTAGCCGCGTGGGGAGGCGAGTTGAGCGACCCGAAAGAGGGACGGTGTCGGCGGGTCGGTTTCAGCCGCCGAAGAGCTGGGTCCAGTAGGTGCCGGCCTCGCCGCCGCCGACGAAACCGACACCTATATGGGTGAAGCCGGGTTTGAGGATGTTCGCCCGGTGTCCGGGGCTGTCCATCCAGCCGCGCACCACCTCGGCGGCGGAGCGCTGGCCGCACGCGATGTTCTCCCCGACCGACCGGTGGGTGGAACCGGCCGCCGCCGCGCGGTGCCAGGGTTCGCCGCCGTCGGGGGAGGTGTGCGCGTAGAAGGCCCGCGCCACCATGTCGGCGCTGTGCGCCTGGGCGGCGGCGGTGAGCCGGGCGTCGGGGGAGAGCGGTGGCAGGCCGGCCCCGGCCCGTTCGCCGTTGGTGAGGGTGATGACCTCGGTGGCGGTGCGGTGGAGGCCGGCCGGGGAGAAGGGGTGGGCCCACAGGGCCGTCCAGAAGACCGTTCCCGAACGGGGATCGGTGGCCTGGCCGAGGCCGGTCTCGCTCCAGACGGGGTCACGGAGGGTGCGTCCGGCCGTGGCGTCGCGACGGCAGTAGTCCACGAACTCGGCGGCGGTGCGGGGGCCGGAGACCAGGTGCTCTCCGATGGTGAGGTAGGCGTATCCGGTACCGGTGACGCGTTGGTGGACGAAGACGCCGTCCCGGCCCTCGGCGCCCAGTCGGCCCTGGGCGGCCATCGCGCCGGCGTGCGCCCGGGCGGCGGCCGACAGACGGCTGTCCAGCGAGACGGGCGGCGAACCCGCTTCGGCGCGGACGGAGTTGACCAGGCCGAGGAAATCGGTGGGGGCGGGGGGAGATGATGTGGGCGTCCCCTCCTCCAGCACCTCCACGCCGAAGTCCCTCGCCACTCCCGCCAGCCCGTCCGCGTACCCCTGGCCGAGGGCGCGCAGCTTCCAGCCCGTTCCCCTGCGGTACAGCTCCGCGAGGAGCAGTACGGTCTCGCGGTCGGGTCCCGGCGGGGTGAAGCGGGCGATCGTGCGGCCCCCGGGGCCGGTGACGAGCAGGGTCGGGGCGGGCAGACGGCCGAGCGGTGTGCCGGGGGCGGCCGGACTGATCACGAGGGTGAGGCGGGTGGCACCCGGGCGGAGGGCGGTCGGGGTCACCGTCAGGGTTTCCCCGGCCAGCCGGACCCCCGCGGCCGTCGGCTGGTTGTAGAAGACGAAGTCCGCGTCGCCGCGGACCCTGCCGGTGTCGTCGGTGACGAGGGCCGAGACGTCGAAGGGGCCCGGCACCCCGATCGTCAGGGTGCCGCTCGGCAGGGGGATGTTGCCCCCGGGTACCAGCTCGTTCATCGGTGCCGTCCGTCGCAGTGACCGTCAGCCCGACAACGCCTCATCCCCGTACGGCGGTTCCCGTGCCCTCCTGCCGCTCCATCGCGTCCAGGGCGTCCTGACGGCCGGAGCGCATGGACCTGATCGCCAGCAGGAGGACCCCGATGTCGTCCAGGTAGACGGGGTCCGGCACCAGGTCGGTCGGCAGGACGAGATAGAGGACGGCACCCCAGAAGACCCACTTGGGGCCGGTCGGGAGTCCGGCCCGGTTCAGCTCGCGCCGGGTGCGCACCAGCCGCAGCAGCAGCCACACGGCCACGCCGAGGACGGCGGCGGCGATCAGCGCGATCGCGGCGATCACACCCCAGGTCCAGGAATCCATCGGTCCGCCCCTCCGTCGGGCCGGGCGGTGTGCCCGGCCTGTGCCTGCCCATCGTCTTCCCCCCGGGCGGCGCCGTGTACCGCGGCGCGCGGGGAGCGTGACCGGGTCAGTTCGAGGCGCGGGCGAGGTTGTGGTCCACCAGGGCCTGGCTGACGGCCCGGATGGAGCGGGCCATGTGGCTCAGCTGCATGACCTCGGCGGCGTACATCTTGATGGTGTGCTCGATGACCGACTCGGACATGCCGAGGCTGGGCAGCTCGGAGCGGGCGGTCTGCAGGGCGGTGCGGGCGACCCGGATCTCGTGCTGGACCTGGATCTGGGCGTGCCGGGCGAGCAGTACGGGGTGCCGCATCATCGCCGGGTAGCTGCCGTAACGGGCCGGCACCAGCTCGCGCAGCCATTTGGCCGCGGACCTCTCCCAGTCGTAGCTGCCGGGTGTCTTGACCTGACACGGCCAGTCCGTGCGGAGGGGCGAGGTGGTCAGGGCCATGTGTAACGCTCCGTCTTGCATCGACGCCATTGGGTGCAGCGGGGGGTGGAGTCTGGGCGGCCCCGGCATAGGGGATGGCCGGGGCCGCCTCACCCGGGGCGCCGTGGCGGGTAGGAGCGGACGGACCCGGGTGGACGACGCGACCCGGCGTCCACCGGGTCACGATCCGCGAGCAGTATTTATATATACCCCTGAGTATGCAAGGGCATGGAAAAATTCATGCGGGGAGACGGTGGGAGAGGCGACGAGGGGATCCCCCGCCGCCCCGGCGTCCGCGAGCAGCGCGGCGGGATCAGTCCCTGAGGAAGAACTGATGCTGCTCCGAGACCTGCTCGTACGCCTCCAGTCGCGCCTGGGTGCGCTCGGGGTCCGCGTCCGTCATGGCCTGGAGCAGGGCGGAGGACATCATCACGGGGGCGGCGTACGAGTCGAAGACCAGGCGTGAGCCGGTGCCGGTGGCGAAGACGGCGTCGGCCTCGTCCGCCAGCGGGCCGAGCGCCAGGTCGGTGACCAGGGCCACCCGCAGCCCGGCGCCGTGGGCGACGCGCAGCGCCGTCAGCGTCTCCTGCGCGTGCCGGGGCATGGAGAACGCCAGCACCCAGGTGCCGCCCGCCTCCCGGGACTGCAGCAGGGCGTCGTAGGCGACCGTGCCGCCCTTCGTCACCAGCCGGACGTCGGGGTGGATACGGCGGGCGGCGTACGCGAAGTACTCGGCGAGCGCACCGGAGATCCGCAGCCCGAGGACGGTCAGCGGGGCCGAGCGCGACAGGGCGCGGCCGACCCGGATCACCTGGTCGGGGTCGGCGAAGTCGCGCCGCAGGTTCTCCAGGTTCTCGATCTCGGCGTCCACCGCGGCCTGCAGTTCGTTGCTGCGGTCCGCGGCCGGCACGCCCGGGGCGCTGCCGAGGGTGGCGAGCGCGATGGACTGGAGCCGCTCCCGCAGCGCCGGGTAGCCGCTGAAGCCGACGGCCGCGGCGAACCGGGTCACCGAGGGCTGGCTGACGCCGACCCGCTCCGCGAGGTCCGTGATCGACAGGAACGCGGCCTCGGTGATGTGCTCGATCAGGTACTGGGCGATCCGCCGCTGCCCGGGGGAGAGCCGGGGGCCGTCGAACAGTTCCCTGAGCCGGGACGTGGGCGACTGCTCGGTCTCCGGGGCGGTCCGCCCGGACGTGATCGCTGATGCCTGCGCACGTGCCTGCTGCGGCGATGGCACGCGCGCGCCTCCTTCGTCTCCCACGAGCACTCAACATAGCCCACGCCCCGCGCACCTCCCGGCGCCCGCTCGCGCGACCTGCGAGAACCCCGTTTCGGGCACACCATGGGGGTACTCGGGGTACCCGCATCCTGTCGCCCACACGAGGGAGAAGGCTCGTGACCCTGCCCAGTCTGCCGGTGTCCCAGGTCGAGGTCGTGCTGTGCGACTGCTCGGCCGAGGACGCCGAACGCGTCTTCGCCTGTCTGCGCGCCCACTTCGAGACGGACCGGCGCCCCGACGACCCGCCGCACGAGACCGGCACCGACCGGCCGACCATGTGGACCGGCATGTACGACACGGCCGCCGCCGTCCCCTCCGGCACGGGGGAGCACTCCCGGCCGCCGTCCGCACCCGTCACGGTCGAGGTGCAGGGCAGTCCGCCCGCCGTACGGATGCTGCGCGAGGCGCTGGAGGAGGAGTACAGCGTCCGCCAGGTGGGCGTGGACGCCGGTGATCAGGAAGTGCAACTGCAACTGCGGGTCGAAGGGCGGGAGGGGCGCAGCTGATGACCACTCTGGGGGTGGGGCGCGGACGTGCCGCGCGGAGTTCGGTGACGGAGGGCGCTGCGCGCGCCGGGCTGACCGCGCGCGGCGTCATCTATCTGCTGGTCGGGGCCCTGGCCCTGCAGATCGCCTTCGGCGGAAGCTCGGAACAGGCCGACAGACAGGGAGCGTTGGAGGAGATCGCCGAGAAGCCGCTGGGTTCCGTGCTGCTGTGGGCGCTGGGCATCGGCCTGGTCGGCATGGCGCTGTGGCGGCTGTCGGAGGCCGTGTTCGGCGCGGCGGGCGCGGACGGCCGCAAGTGGACCAAGCGGCTGGCGTCCGCCGCCCGCTTCGCCTTCTACTCATTCGTCGCCTACTCGGTGCTGGCCTTCGCGGCCGGTGAGGGCGGCGGGGGCGGCTCCAGCGACGAACAGTCCCGGGACGTGACGGCACGTGCCCTCGAACTGCCCGGCGGCCAGTGGATCGTGGGCGCGGCGGGTGTCGGGGTCGTCGTCGCGGGCGGATGGATCGGCGTACGGGCCGTGATGCGCTCGTACCACAAGCATCTGCGGCTCGGGGAGATGTCCCGGCGCACGCGGCGGCTCGTCGACGTGAGCGGCGTGGGCGGCGGGGTGGCGCGCGGCCTGGTGTTCGCCGCGGCGGGTGTCTTCGCGGTCCGCGCCGCGATCCGGTACGAACCCGACGAGGCCAAGGGCCTCGACGACACGATCCGTTCCTTCGCGGACGCCCCCGCCGGTCCGACGCTGCTGGCGTGCGTCGCGGCCGGGCTGGTGCTGTTCGGGGTGTTCTCCTTCGCGATGGCGCGCTGGCGCAAGGTGTGAGGCGGCCGGTGAGGCCCTCCCGGCCGGGAGGGTTCCGCCGAACGGATTCGCTCGTGCGAATGAAATGACGCCGGATGTGCTTGAGGTCCGGGCGCACGGCGTCATGGAGGGAGGGGAACATCGACTTCAGCGGCCGGGAGGACACGTGGGCGAGGTGCGGGGCGACCGGGGCAGGGGGCGCGACGAGACCGAGGACGAGCGGGCCGACCGCCGCTGGGGCGAACTCATCCAGGAGGTGCGGGTCGCCCAGACCGGCGTCCAGATCCTGTTCGGCTTCCTGCTCACCGTGGTGTTCACCCCGCGGTACGAGGATCTGCCGCAGACCGAGCAGACGATCTACATCGTGACCGTCGTCCTCGGCGCCGCCGCCACCGGCGCGCTCATCGGCCCCGTCTCCTTCCACCGGGTCGTCGCCGGCCGCCGGATCAAACCCGCCGCCGTACGCTGGGCCGCCCGCCTGACCGTCGTCGGCCTGGTCCTGCTCCTCGCCACGATGACGGCCGCGCTGCTGCTGATCCTCCGCGTGGCCACGCACGACGAGTACGTACCCTGGCTGGTGGGCTGCGTCCTGCTCTGGTACCTGCTGTGCTGGTTCGTCCTGCCGGCCTGGATCCGCCGCCGGCACGCGGACGACTGACACCGGGTACGGCGCGCCGGGAGCAGGTGCCGTCTGTCGTCCACCTGCTTGATCCGGTCAGCGGAAGAGACTTCGGAGCGATCCGATCCACGACGTGAAGTCCGAGGACTCGACGGCGAAGTCCGCGGGATCCAGATCTCCCAGGTCCGAGGAGAACACGGCGGAGTCCGGAACATCGTGACGCAGGAGGAACCCGCGGCCGCCGCTGTCGTCACCGATGAGGACGAAACCCGGTGCGTACCGCGCGACCTCGTAGGTGGTGTTGCGTTCGCCGATGCATTCGGCCGAGTACACGGTCACACCGGTGTCGGTCATCAGGCCGTTCGTCACGTTCCACAGCGCCACCAGCGGAGCGGGAACGTTCAGCGCGGTCTCGGTCCGAGCCCGCACCGCGTCAGCCGCTGTGACCGTCGCCGGTCCGGGTACCGACTCCGTCATGTCGATGTCACTCCTCCGCCTGTCGGAATCACAGCTCCGGGAACCTCCTACATGATCGGCGTCACGTGTGCATCCCGCAGCCCGGCCCTTCACCGGCCGCCGCCCGTCGACGCCCGCCGTCACACCCGTGGGTGACATCCCCGATGGCGTGAATGGCGGTGTTGCCCCTGTGCCGGGCGGTGCGCGAGCGTGCGGTGTCATGGACCGTGACCAGAGTCACCGCACCCCGCCCCTGACCCGCCGTCAACTCCTCGCCGCCACCGGGGCCACCGGAGCCGCCGCGGTGCTCGGCAGCGCCGGTCCGGTCGCCGCCGGCCCGGGCTCCCCCGGTACCGGCCCCTCCCTCACCTTCACCCGGGCGACCAACGGCGCGGCGACCCTCGCCACCGGCGGCGACACCCTCATCGCCGAGGTGCAGAGCGGTCTGTGGTCCCTGCCCCGCGGCGGCGGCAGAGCGGTCCCCCTCACCCCGGCCGGACTCGAACCCAACCGGCCCACCCACTCCCCGGACGGCCACCTGGTCGCGTTCTGCGCCTACCAGGGCGGCGGCTTCCACCTGTGGACCATGCGCCCCGACGGCTCCGAGCTGAAGCGGCGCACCGACGGCCCCTGGGACGACCGGGCCCCGGCCTGGTCGCCCGACGGCACCCGGCTCGCCTTCTGCTCCGAACGCGGCGGCGACCCGGACCGCCCCGCCGGCGGATGCCCCTACCGCGTCCACGTCCTCGACCTCGCCACCGGCGAGATCACCCGCGTCACCGGCCTCCCCGGCCAGGACGGCCCCCTCCAGGACGGCGGCTGGGAGGACTTCGACCCCACCTGGTCACCGGACGGCACCCGGCTGCTGTTCGTGCGCGGCAAGGTCGTCGTCACCGGCACGACCCCGTCCGTCGAGTCCCGCACGGTCGCCGCCGTGGCCGCCGACGGCACCGGCCCGGTGACCGTCGCGCACACGGAGACCGAGGCCGCCCAGGTCATGACCCCCGCCCTCGCCCCGGACGGCCGCCTCGCGTACCTGCGCACCACACCGGCCCCGCACGGCACGTGCACCCTCGTCGTCGCCGGAGAGCCCGTCCCGGTCGACGGCGACCTCGCGCCCGTACCGCCCCGCTGGACGGCCCGCGGAGAGCTGCTGGTCACCCTGGACGGCCGGTTCACCCTCGTACGGCCCGAAGCACCCGCACGGACCGAGACGATCCCCTTCCGGGCCGTCCTCCCCGTGGACCGGCCGCGCCGCCGGACCAAGGAGTACGACCTCGGAGAGGCACGGGTGCGGCCCGCGCGGGGCATCCATCTGCCCGCGCTCTCCCCGGACGGGCGGAGCGTCGCGTTCGCCGCCCTCAACGCGCTCTGGCTGGCGCGGACGGCCGGCGGCCGCCCGCCGAAGCGGCTGCGGCAGTCGCCGCCCACCCGCTGGCTCCTCGCTCCCGCCTGGGCACCCGACGGACGCTCCCTCGTCTACGCCGACGACCGCGACGGCCTCCTCGGCGTGTACCGGCACGATCTGGCCACCGGCGAGGAGACCGCCCTCGCCACCGGCGGCCGGGTCATGCCCGCCCTCTCGCCCGACGGCCGGCGGCTCGCCTGCCTCGACATGGCCGGCCGCCTCGTCGTACGGGACCTGGTGAGCGGCGGGGAACGCGTCCTCGTGGAACCGCTCGGCGGAGGCGGCCTCCCCGGCAGGCCGAGCTGGTCGCCGGACGGCCGGTATCTCGCGCTGTGCGACCGCAACCGGCTCGGCGCCCGCTTCCGCGAGGGCTACAACCTGATCAGGGTCGTCGACGCCACCACGGGCGCCGACCGGCTGCACGCGGTCGCGCCCCATGCCTCGATCGCCGACCGGTACGACTCCGGGCCCGTCTGGTCGCCCGACGGCCGCTGGATGGCCGTGATCGTCGAGTCCGCGCTCTGCCTGCTGCCCGTGGCCCCCGACGGCACCCCGCGCGGAAGGCTCCGCACCCTCACCACCGAACCCGCCGACCACCCCACCTGGTCCGGCGACTCCAGGACCCTCCTCCACCAGTCGGGCACCCGCCTCCGGCTCGTCGACGTCTCCGGAGGCCGCCCGCGCACGGTCCGCGTACCGCTCGACCGCACCCGGCCCACACCCGCCGACACCGTGGTCCACGCCGGCCGCCTGTGGGACGGCACCGGCGAGACGGTCCGCGAGGACGTCGACATCGTCGTCCGCGGCGGCCGGATCACCGCCGTCGAACCCCACCGCGGCGACCGCCGGGCCGCCCTGCGCCGCATCGACGCCTCCGCGCACACCGTGCTCCCCGGCCTGTGGGACACCCACACCCACCCCTGGCAGAGCACCTACGGCAGCCGCCAGGCCGTCGGCCAGCTCACCTACGGTGTCACCACCGCCGTCTCCCTCGGCGGCTTCGCCCACGAACAGGCCCGCATCCGCGAGGAGGTGCACGCCGGGCGGCTCGCCGGACCCCGCCTGCTCACCACCGGCGAACTCCTGGACGGCGCGCGGGTCGCGTACAGCATGGGACGCGCCCACCGGACGCGGGCGGGCCTGCGCCGCTCGCTGGAGCGGGCCGCCGCGCTCGACTGGGACTTCGTCAAGACCTATGTACGGGCGCCCGGTTGGGTGATGAGCGAGGCCGCCCGCTTCGCCCACGAACGTCTCGGCGTCCGTACCGGCGGTCATCTGCTCTCCCCGGGCGTGCAGCTCGGTCAGGACCTGACGACCCATCTGCAGGCCACCCAGCGAGCCGAGTTCGGCCACGCCGTCACCGCGGGCGGGCGGGCGTACGAGGACGTCGTGGAGATCTACACCCGGCAGGGCGTGGACTTCTCGCTCATCGCCACCCCCTTCACGGCCCTGCCCCTCCTCGGCGCGGACCCCTCCCTGGCCGACGATCCCCGGGTCACGGCCGTGATGCCACCGTGGGACGCCGCCCTCGTCCGGCAGGGAGCGGGAACCCCGCCCACGCCCGCCCAACTCGCCGCGCTGCGCACCGAGACCGACGTCTACCGGCGGATCCTCACGGCCGGCGGCATCGTCGCCCTCGGCACCGACCAGCCGCTCGTACCCGTGGGCCTCTTCCTCCACCTCGCCCTGCGCGCCCTGCACGCCGGCGGGCTCACCCCGGCCGAGACCCTGCGCACCGCGACCGTCCTCCCCGCCCGGCTCTTCGGCCTCGACGACCACCTCGGCACGGTCGGCGCGGGCAAGCTGGCGGACCTGACCGTCGTCGACGGCGACCCGTTCACGGACTTCGCCGACCTCGTGCGCACGGTGTCGGTCCTGCGCGGCGGAACGCCGTACACCACCGAGGAGTTGGTGGCCGCCTACCGGCCCGCGGGCCGACGCGCGAAGGCCGTCGGGACCGAGGAGGAGTGGCTGGAGGTCGGCCGTCTGATGCGCCGGGACAGCTGCTGCCACGACGGCCCCTGAGCGAGGACCCGGTCCGGCCGCCGCGTCACCGCAGCCCGAACCGCCTCGCCCAGTCCGTGATGTCGGCCGTGGTGGCGTTGCCGCCGCAGACCACCAGACCCAGCCGGGCGCCGTCGCCGACCCGCTCCCGCACCTGCCGGGCCGCCGGCAGCAGGCATCCGGCGGCGGGCTCCGTCCACACCTTGGCGTGCTCGGCGAAGTCGAGGACGCCCTGGACGGCCTCGGCGTCGGGGACCACGAGGACGTCCTCAACGAAGGCGGTCACATGGTCGTAGGTGAGGCGGGAGGAGGAGGGCGCGCTGAGCGTGGTGACGACGGAGGAGAGGGGGACCGTGACGGGGCCGCCTGCCGCGAGCGCCTCGGTCATGGCCGTCGCGCCCACGGTCTCCACACCCCAGACACGGACGCCGGGACGCAGGGCCTCGAAGACCGCCGCGACACCGGCGATCAGCCCGCCGCCGCCGATGCTCACGAGGACGTCGGTGAGCGCGCCGGGGCCGTCGGCCGCGCCGGTGTCCTCGACGAACTCCAGGCCGACGGTGCCCTGGCCGGCGATCACCAGCGGGTCGTCGAAGGGGTGGACGAGGGTGAGGCCCTCCTCCCGCAGCCGCTCGGTCAGCGCGAACGCCTCCGCCATGCCGTCCGTGAGCCGCAGCGAGGCCCCCGCCGCCTCGACGAGGTCGATGGCACGGCGCGGGGCGCTCCTCGCCATCACCACGGTCGCCTTGACGTGCAGTGCCGCGGCCATGTGCGCCAGCGCGATCCCGTGGTTGCCGCCGCTGACCGCGACGACGCCGGCCGCCCGCTCGGCGGGGGTGAGCGCCAGCAGCTTCGCCGTGGCGCCCCGGGCCTTGAACGAGCCGGTGCGCTGCAGCAGCTCCAGCTTCGTGGTCACGGGGACACCGAGCAGGTCGGACAGCCCCGGGCTCGGGACGGTGGGTGTCCGCACGACATGGCCGGCGATGGTGGTGGCGGCTCGGCGGATCTCGTCTGTCCCGATCAACACGGTGGCACTCCGTTCGGTGGGGCGGTGTCTGTGGTTCGCGGTGGGGGTGTAGTGGGGGTTGGGTTGCTGTGTCGTCCGCGGCTGCGTGGGGGCTGGTCGCGCAGTTCCCCGCGCCCCTGAAAAGCCGGGGCTGCGCCCCGCGCTTTTCCGGCCCGCAGCTGCCGGGTTTTCCAGGCCCGTGTCACTCGTGCTTTTCGGGCCCGCGGCACCCGCGTTTCTCTGGCCCGTAGGGCCTGTCTTCGGGGGCGCGGGGAACTGCGCGAGAAGTGTCACCTGGCCCGCGCTCGCGATACCACCCGAGCCACCCCGTCACCCTTCGCGACACCCGACCCCCGCGTCACCTCACCGCAGACGAGCAGCCCAGTCGTCCGGGACCCGTCCGGCAGGACCCGGGGCCGGCTGGTCCGCGGGGTGGCTGAGCGGCGGGGCCAGGTCGGGCCCGGACTCGTACATCTCGGAGGTCGCGTAGTTCCAGAACCAGGACTCCCCGGGCTCATAGCTCCGCACGAAGGGATGCCCGGCACCGCTCGCGTGCGCCGTCGCGTGCTGCGCGGGCGACGAGTCGCAGCACCCGACGTGACCGCACTGCGCGCAGCGCCGGAGATGGAACCACCAGCCGCCGGCCGCCTCGCACTCCACGCAGCCCTCGCCGCTCGGCGGCACGGCGGGGTCGATTCCGGCGGGCAGGGTCATGGGGCCTCCTCGGGCGCGTCGGGAGCGGGGAGCGGGCGGTCGTCGGGGTCGTCGGGGTCGTCGGCGAGGGTGAGGTCGAGGTCCGCCGCCGGTGCCGTCAGCGGCAGGAACACCTGGAAGCGGGTCTCGCCCGGCCGGGACCGGACCTCGATGTGCCCGTGGTGCTTGTTGACGACGATGCGCCAGGAGATGTCGAGGCCGAGCCCGGTGCCCTGCCCGACCGGCTTGGTCGTGAAGAACGGGTCGAAGATCCGGTCCCGGATGTCCGCCGGGATGCCGGGACCCGTGTCGAGGAACTCCACCAGCACCTGGTCACGGTGGTCGAGCGCCGTCCGTACCGTCAGCGTGCCCGCGCCGCCGGTGTCGTCGATCGCCGAGACCGCGTTGTCGATCAGGTTCGTCCACACCTGGTTCAGCTCACCCGGGTAGGCGGGGATGCGCGGCAGGCTGCGGTCGTACTCCTTCACCACCTCGATCCGCTCGCCGATCTTCCCGGACAGCATCAGCAGGGTGCTGTCGAGGAGTTCGTGGACGTCGGCGTTCTGGTAGGGCGCGCGGTCCAGCTGCGAGTACTGCTTCGCCGCGTCGACGAGCTGGGTGACACGGGTCGTGGAATCCTCGATCTCGTTCATCAACAGCTCGGTCTCGACGGTGTAGTTGAGCCAGCGGACCGCGCCTTCGAGGGTGTGCTCGTCCACGGCGGCCGCGACCTGGTCCAGCCAGGCGGTGTCGAGCCCGGCCTGGACGAAGGTCGGCGCGAGCTGCCAGCCGCCCGCGATGCCGTGGTCGTCGAGCCAGTCCGACAGCTCGTCCTCCCGGTCGGACGCCTCCAGCGGACTGAGCGGGGTCGCCTTCGCCACCTGCTCGGCCGTCCGCTCCTGGAGGTCGACCAGCGACTCCAGCATCGCCCGCTTGTACGGCCCGGCGGCGATGACCCCGAGCTTGTGCCGCATGCCGGCCACCCGCTCCCGCAGCGCGGAGGTGGCCCGCACGGCCGCGGCGGCGGGGTTGTTCAGCTCATGGGTGAGCCCGGCCGACAGCGAGCCGAGCGCCAGCAGGCGTTCGCGCTGGTTGATGGTCCGCTGGGTGTTCTGATGGCCGAAGAACACGCCTTCCAGCAGGTGGACGGCCATGGGGAACCAGTCCCGCATGATCCGGGCGAAGGCGTCCGCGGGAAGGACGTAGAAGCGGGAGGGGACGGTGACCCGCATGGAACCCTTGTAGCGGGCCTGGTCCGCCTGGTCGCCGAGATACGCCTGGAAGGCGCCCGCGTACACGCCGACCTGGGAGCTGCGGCTGACCTCCACGTCGTCGTCGCCGACCCTCCGGGACAGCACCACCGTGCCCTCCAGGAGCACGAAGAAGCAGGTGGCCGGATCGCCCTCCCGGTAGACGGGGCCGGGCTCGAACCGCTCCACCCGGCCCTCGCGGCACAGCCGGTCCAACTGCCCGTCGTCCAGCTTCTCGAACAGGAACAGCCTGCCCAGCTCGGCCCGGTCGCACGGCGACGGCCGCCCGCTCACGACGACGCCCCTCGGGGTGTCATGACTGCTCCAGATACCTGTGCACCAGCATCACGGCCATCGCTCCCTCTCCCACGGCGGACGCCACCCGCTTCGCGGACTCCGACCGCGCGTCCCCGGCGACGAACACGCCGGGCACATTGGTCTCCAGGTGGTACGGGGGCCGGTCCAGCTCCCAGCCCGGCGGCGGACCCCCGTCGGCGGTCATGTCGGGCCCGGCGACGATGAACCCGCGCTCGTCGCGGAGCACGGTCCCCTCCAGCCAGTCGGTGTGCGGTTCGGCGCCGATGAACACGAACAGCCACTGGGCGTCGACCAGTTCCTCGCGTCCGCTTGCCAGGTCCTTCAGGGTCAGCTGCTCCAGCTGGTTCGTGCCGTGCGCGGCCTCGACGACCGTGCCGGGGCGCACGAAGATGTTCGGTGCCTCGCCGAGCTGCTGGATCAGGTAGTGCGACATCGACGCGGTGAGCGACTCCCCGCGGACGAGCAGCGTGACCGACTTGGCGCCCCGCGACAGGTACATCGCGGCCTGACCGGCCGAGTTGGCGCCGCCGACGATGTACACGTCGTGGCCCTGGCAGCCGGCCGCCTCGGTGAGCGCGGAGCCGTAGAACACCCCGCAGCCGGTGAGGTCCGCGCAGCCCGGCGCGGCGAGCTGGCGGTACGACACGCCGGTCGCCAGGATCACGCTGTGCGCGGCGACGGCCGAGCCGTCGGAGAACCGCACGGTCCGGGCCGCC
Organism: Streptomyces sp. VNUA24; assembly: GCF_029167005.1. Lineage (NCBI taxonomy): Bacteria > Bacillati > Actinomycetota > Actinomycetes > Kitasatosporales > Streptomycetaceae > Streptomyces > Streptomyces sp. VNUA24. The sequence continues at coordinate 2,164,651 of NZ_CP119143.1, read as the reverse complement.
CCGTTCACCTCCAGACCGCTCACCTCGCGGGCGGTGAGGATCTCCGCCCCGAACTTGGCGGCCTGGCGCCGGGCCCGGCCGGTGAGCTGCCCGCCGGAGACGCCGTCGGGGAAGCCCAGGTAGTTCTCGATGCGTGAGCTCTGCCCGGCCTGCCCGCCCGTGGCCGACCTCTCCACGAGCAGGGTCCGCAGCCCTTCCGAGGCCCCGTACACGGCCGAGCCCAGCCCGGCCGGTCCGCCGCCGATGACGACCAGGTCGTAGAACTCCTCGGCCGGTGTCGTGGCCAGTCCCACCCGCTCGGCCAGCTCGGGGTCCTCCGGCGCCAGCAGCGGGGTGCCGTCCGGGGTGACGACCAGCGGCAGCCGCTGCCCGTCCGCGCCGGCCGCCGCCAGCAGCCGCCGTCCCTCCGGCTCGTCCGACGAGAACCAGCGGTAGGGCACCTGGTTGCGGGCCAGGAACTCGCGTACGCCGGACGACCGCGCCGACCACCGGTGCCCGACCACCTTCGTCGTGCCCGCACAGCTGCGGTCGGCGGCCCGCCAGGCCTGCAGCAGGTCGTCCAGGACCGGGTAGAGCTTCTCCTCCGGCGGGTCCCAGGGCTTCAGCAGATAGTGGTCGAGGTCGATGACGTTGATCGCGTCGATCGCCGCGCCGGTGTCGGCGTAGGCGGTCAGCAGGACGCGCCGCGCGCCCGGATACACGTCCAGGGCCTGTTCCAGGAACTCGATGCCGTTCATCTCCGGCATCCGGTAGTCGGCCAGGATCACCGCCACCTGGTCCCCGCGCAGCTTCAGCTCCCGCAGGGCCTCCAGCGCCGACTGCCCGGACTCCGCCCGCACGATCCGGTACGACTCGCCGTACCTGCGCCGCAGGTCCCGTGCCACCGCACGCGACACCCCGGGATCGTCATCCACCGTGAGGATCACGTTCCGCGCCGGACCGACCGCCTGAGTCATACGCCTCCACCCCGAGCCAATGTGCCCATCGTATGGTCGACCGTCCGGGTTCGCTCGGTTTCCCCCGCGCGGGACCGGGGGCGTATGCCGGGGATCAGCTCCGGCGCGGGGCCAGTACGCAGAACTCGTTGCCCTCCGGGTCCGCGAGTACCACCCAGGGCTCGTCGCCGCGCTGCCCGACGTCCGCGTGCCGGGCCCCGAGGGCGAGGAGGCGGCCGACCTCCGCGGCCTGGTCGTCGGGGCGGAAGTCGAGGTGGAGCCGGTTCTTGACGGTCTTCGCCCCCGGATCGCGTCCGAACAGCAGTCCGGGGAGGCGGTCCGGGGCCGGACGGATCTCGTACTCCTCGGGGGAGTCGTCCACGACGACCCAGCCGAGCGCCCGCGCCCACCAGCGCCCGAGGGCCGCCGGATCGGCCGCGTCCACCACCAACTGCTCCCACTCGAGGGTCATACGGCGAGCGTAGTGAAGACTGGGCCCGTCAGCCATGTGACTACAGAGAGGTGGGCGATGACGACGCGCCCGATCACCGCCGCAGTGGACGGCACGCCCGAGAGCCTCGCCGCGCTGGCGTGGGCCGGCCGGGAGGCCGTACGCCGGGACCTGGCGCTGCGGGTGGTGCACGCGTGGCAGTGGGAGCCGCACGAGGCGGTCGCCGTGGACCGGGAGGGACAGGCCCGGTGGGCCGAGGAGGCCCTCGCCGAGGCGGCGCGAGGCGTCCGCGAGCGGCACGCCGGCCTCGCGGTGACGACGGAACTGCTCCAGGGCCCGCCGGTCGAGATCCTGGCCGGCGTCGCCGGCGCCGCCGAGACGCTGGTGCTCGGCTCGCGCGGGCACGGCGCGGTGATCGGCTTCCTGCTGGGTTCCGTCGGACAGCAGGTGATCGTGGAGTCCCCGTGTCCCGTCGTGCTCGTCCGCGCCGAGGACAGCCCGGCGGGCGAGGCCGCCGGACGCGAGGTCGTCGTGGGCCAGCAGGGCACGGCGGAGGACAGCGCCGACGTGCTGCGGTTCGCGTTCGAGACGGCGGCGGCCCGCGGGGCGTCCCTGCGCGCGGTCCGGGCGTGGGCGCTGCCGCCGCTGTACGCCTACAGCCCGGGCTCGCTGAAGCTGCTGGACGAGGCCGGCGGCCTGGAGCCGTACGAGAAGAAGGCGCTGGCCACCGCGCTGGAGCCGTGGCGGGAGAGGTTCCCCGGGGTGCCCGTCACCGAGCACGTCGAGATCGGCAGCGCCGGGCAGGTGCTGCTGTCCGTGGCCCACCGGGCCCAGCTGATGGTGGTCGGGCGCCGCGCCCGCCGTACGGCCGTCGGCGCCCGGATCGGTTCGGTCACCCACGGCGTCCTGCACCACGCGGGCTGCCCGGTGGCCGTGGTCCCGCACGGGTGAGGGCGGCCGGCGGTCCCGGCCGCCCGGCCGCTCACTCGGGGGCGGCGTCCTCCGCCGGGGGCGGCAGCAGTGCGAGCGTCCTCGGCAGGACGTTGTCGATGTAGTCCTTCACGGCCGTGTCCAGGCCGATGTCGTGCTGGGCCCGCTCGGACAGGTACCAGCGGTGTTCGAGGAGCTGGTGGTAGATCTCCGCCGCGTCCATCGAGCCCCGCAGTTCGAGCGGGACGGCGCGCACGGTCGGCCGGAACACCTCCCGCACCCAGCGGTGGGCCAGCACCTCGGGGCGGGCGCCCAGGGGGTCGCCCGGGGCGTAGTCGTCCTGGGTGGCCATCCAGCTCTCCAGGTCGTTCAGCAGTCGCCGGGCCTGGTTCTCCTCGGTGTCCAGACCGGTGAGCCGCAGCAGCTGCCGCTGGTGGTGGCCGGCGTCGACGACCTTGGGCACGAAGGTCACCGTGTCACCGTTGTCGGCGTGCTCGATCTGCATCTCGGCGACGTCGAAACCGAGTTCGTTGAGACGGCGGATCCGGCGCTCGATGTAGTGGTACTTCCCGGCCGGGTACACCGACCGGCGCGTCAGCTCCTCCCACAGTGAGTGGTAGCGGGAGCAGATCTCGTTGCCGAACTCGATCGGGTCCACCGAGGGGTGCAGCGCGCCGGACGCCTCCAGGTCCAGCAGCTCGCCGCTGATGTTCACCCGGGCGAGATCGAGGTCGTACTCCCGCTGCCCGGAGCTGAGCCGGCTGTGCAGGTCGCCCGTCTCGGCGTCCACCAGATACGCCGCGTAGGCGCCCGCGTCGCGCCGGAACAGCGTGTTGGACAGCGAGCAGTCGCCCCACGCGAACCCGGTGAGGTGCAGCCGCACCAGCAGCACGGCGAGGGCGTCCATCAGCCGGTGCATGGTGGCCGGCCGCATGGTCGTCTCGAACATCGAGCGGTACGGCATCGAGCCGCCCAGGTGCCGGGTGATCAGCACCGACTCCAGGGGATCGCCCGCGTCGTCGAGCCGGCCGGTGACCACCCCGAGGGCGTCCACGGCCGGGATGCCGAGCCGGTCCAGGTCGCGCAGCAGCTCGTACTCGCGCAGGGCGGGCCGCTCGGCGAGTTCCTTGACGGCGACGACCTCGTCACCGGCCCGGGCGTAGCGCACCACGTGCCGGGAGATACCGCGGGGGAGCGGCACGAGATGGTGCTCGGGCCACTCCTCCAGCGGCACGTGCCACGGCAGTTCCAGCAGCAGCGCGGGGTGTTCCGGGTTGGTGGCGCTGATCTGCAGTGCCATGGGTCCTGGTCCTCAGCCTTCGTCTCGCGGTGGTGCGGGGTGCTCGCGGGGAAGCGGTTTCCCGCTGCCGCCCGGAGCATCTCCGCATCCGGAGGACCGTTTCGTCAACAGCCGCCCGATCCGTGGTCAGGAGGGCGTGGGGGCCGTCGGCTCCCGGCTCGGCTCCTGCTGGGGCCGTTTGAGCGCGGAGCGGACGTTCCAGCCGCCCACGGCCAGGCACAGCAGCCCGGTGGCGCCCGGGTACAGCCAGACGCCGTTGTCCCGCACGACGGCCGTGGCCGACGACGCGTCGTCGACGTAGGCGGGCACGGGCCCGGTGGGCCTGCTCGCGAACGTGGTGTCGACCTCGACCCTCGGAACGCGGAAGGAGCCGTCGTCGGCCCGGAAGGACCCCTCGCACGACCAGTCGTCGTCGCCGTCCGACTCGGACACCTGGCACCGGGTGACCTCGAACTGCCCGGCCACCCCGTTCAGTTGCGTCTCCAGCCGGAGCAGCGCCGCTCCGAGCAGAAAGGCTCCGCCGCCCAGCGCCGTGACCGTGGTCAGCAGCTTTCTCGGGCCCATACGTGCCATGGATCGTCCCCCAGTCGGTCTGTCGGTTCTGTCCGGTCGTTCGCGGCGGCGAGGCCGGTACCCCGGTGCGGTCAGTGCCGGGAGCGGCGGAAGACGTCGTCGGAGTCCGAGTCGTCCCAGCCCCCGGGCTCCTCCGGCACGCCGCGGCGCAGCGCCCGCGCCGAGGTCGCGTACATCGCCTCGATCTCCGCCTCGTACCGCCGTACGATCGCGTCCCGGCGCAGCTTCATCGACGGGGTGAGCAGGCCGTTGGCGAGGTCGAAGGGCTCGGGCAGGATCCGGTAGACACGGATCGACTCCGCGCGCGACACCGTGCTGTTGGCCGCCGCGATCGCCCGCAGCACCTCCTGCCGCAGCGCGTTCTCCTCCCGCGCCTCCCGGCCCAGCAGCTCGCCCGGCGCGGACAGCGACCCCCGCCAGTGCGCGAGGAACTCCGGATCCAGCGTGAGCAGGGCGCCCACGCACGGCCGGTCGTCGCCCACGACCACCGCCTGGTGGATCAGCGGATGCATCCGCAGCTGCTCCTCCAGCGGCGCCGGGGCCACGCCCTTGCCCCCGCTGGTGATGATGATCTCCTTCTTGCGGCCGGTGATCGACAGATACCCCTCGTTGTCCAGCCGTCCGATGTCCCCGGTGGCCAGCCAGCCGTCCTGCAGCGCGGCCCGCGTGCCCGCCTCGTCGTTGACGTAACCCTGGAACACCGAGGGGCCGTTGACGAGGATCTCCCCGTCCCGGGCCACCCGGATCTCCGTCCCCGGCAGCGGACGGCCCACGGTGCCGAACTTCTCCCGGCCCACCGGCTGGGCGGTGATGCCGCCGGCGGTCTCGGTGAGGCCGTACCCGTCGTGGACGAGGATGCCGATGCCGGCGTAGAAGAGCGCGAGGTCGCGGTTGAGCGGCGAGCCGCCGGAGCAGCCGCCGCGCACCCGGCCGCCGAGGGCCCCGCGCAGCTTGCGGTACACCGCCTTCTCGTAGAAGGCGTGTTGCAGCTTCAGGTCCATGGCCGGGCCGGCGCCGGTGCCCAGCCGCTGCCGTTCGGCGGCGAGGGCGTAGTCCTGGGCGGTGCGCACCGCGCGCTCGAACAAGGGGCCCCGGCCGGCCTGTTGGGCCTTGCGCAGGAAGTTCTTGTAGATCTTCTCGAAGAGATAGGGCACACCGAAGAGGAAGGTCGGCCGGAAGGACCGCAGCGACGCGGACAGGGCCTCCTCGGTCGGCTCCGGTTCGTGCGCCAGGAGCAGCCCGCCGCGCAGACACATCCCCTGGATCATCAGGCCGTAGACGTGCGAGAACGGCAGGAACGCCAGGATCGCGGGCTGTTCGCCCGGCGCGGCGGTCGTCTGCCGCCACCCGGCGAGCAGCACGTCGCAGGGGCTGGCCAGGCTGCGGTGGGAGAGCGCGCAGCCCCGCGGGCGGCCGGTCGTGCCGGAGGTGTACGCGATCACCGCCGTGGAGTCCGGCATCACGATGCGGCGCAGCGAGTCCACCGTCGCGTCCGGCACCTCCCGGCCGGCCTCGACGAGCTGCGGCAGGGAATCGGTGTCCAACTGCCAGACGTGGCGCAGCAGCGGCAGCTTGGCGCACACCGAACCGACGGTCATCACGCCCAGTTCGTCCTCGACGACCACGCCCACACAGCCCGCGTCCCGCAGGATCCACTCGATCTGGTCGCGCGACGACGTGGGACAGACCGGCACGATCTCGGCGCCCACGGCCCACAACGCGACGGCGAGCAGCGTCCACTCGTACCGGGTGCGGGCCATCACGGCGACCCGGTTGCCCGGCCGGATCCCGGAGGCGATCAACCCCTTGGCCAGATCGGAGACTTCGTCCCGCGTCTCCGCCGCGCTCACCCGGGTCCAGGTGTCCGGGAAGGCGGGGTCGCGGCGCGCGATCTGCGGCAGCGCGGGATCACGGTGTGCCGTCTCGAACAGCGGATCGGCCAGCCCTCCGGTCATGACCGGTCCCGTCGGTGGAGCAAGACCGAAGTTGCCCATGCGACGCTCAGAACCTTCCCTGCACGCGACCTCGCCGAGCGGTGCGCCAACCGGCGGTGATCGAACGTAGCGTACGGCCCCCGCCCCGCGCGCGGGGAATCGGCAAGTCGGGCCGCCGCCCATCCGTACGGTGGGCCGTGGACGTGATGTGCGGCACGTGCGCGGCCGCCCGCGCGAGGCCCTCCCGGCAATCGTCGCTGCACACGGCTTGATCACCTCTGACCGGCGGTGATGCCCCGAACCCGGACGTCCGACGGGTGTGGCACTGTGGTGCGCGCGAACGCGGGAGAGGTCCCGCCGATGTGGAGAGGTGGACGGTGCGCGAGCCCAATGTGATCGGGGACTGGCAGGAGTACGACGGTGACCTGGCCGGCCTGCGCGTGCGCGTCCACCAGGTGGAGTGCGCCGAGCCCCCTCGGGGCCGCGACGACGCCGCCGAGGGCCTCGCGTACTTCCGGTTCCGGGTGACGGTGGAGAACCGCGGCGCCGAGCACGTCGGCCTGCACCTGGAGGACGGCCAGCTCGACATCCGCACCGGGCCCGACGGCGAGAGCGCCTTCCTCGACTGGCGCAACTCCCGGTTCATCGAGGGCTTCGACCTGTATCCGCTGCGCCGCGCCACCTCCGTCCTGTACGCGGCGGCTCCCGAGGCCCACCTCACCCAGTTCGACATCCAGGTCCAGCTGCGCGTCGACGAGGAGTGGACCGAGCGGTACCTGTGGTCCGGCGGCATCGGGATCGACGAGAACCTCCTCGATGCGTCGGCCGGCACGGGCCGGGAGGGCATCGCCGGGCAGATCAGCGCGTTCCTGCACGAGGAGGCGGAGCGGGGGGCGGCGGGCTGAACCCCGCCCCGGAACTCACCCCGGACCGGCGGGCGTGCGGTCCCGGGCGCCCGGGAGCAGGCGTTTCAGCAGCGGCCGGGCCTGCGGCACGGCGATGATCGCGCCCACAGGATGTTGACCGGGGTCAGGGCCGTGCCGAAGCCGTCGAGGAGGGGCCGAAGGCGTCCACGTCAGAGCACTCTCATCAGCGGGCCGCCCGGCAGGGGCACCCCGAGCAGGTGGTCGAACAGGATGTACCGACCAGGGGGAGTGCCGGTGGTGTCGGCGTCCGCCGTCACAGCCCCAGCTCCTTCAGCACCGACACCACGCGCTTGTCCTGGGCCTCCAGGAACGCGCCGAACGCGTCGCCGCTCAGGAACGCGTCGTCCCAGCCGTGTCGCTTCAACGACTGGCGCCACTGCGGCGAGTCGTGCAGTTCCTCGACGAGCCGGGTGAGCTTGTCGCGCTGGGCGTCGGTGAGGCCGGGCGGGGCGACGATGCCGCGCCAGTTGGTGAAGTTCACGTCGTAGCCCGCCTCCCGGAGGGTGGGCGCGTCCAGCCCGGCCACCCGCTTCGGGCCGGTCACCGCGAGCAGCCGCAGCTCGCCCGCCCTGATCTGGTCCAGGTACTCGCCGACGCCCGACACCCCGAAGGCGACCTTGTCGCCGAGGATCGAGGCGAGCAGCTCGCCGCCGCCGTCGAAGGGGACGTAGTTGACGTCCTTCGGCGAGATCCCCGCCGCCCGCGCCATCAGCATCGGCGCCAGATGGTCCGGCCCGCCCGGCGCCGACCCGCCGCCCACCGGCAGCTCGCCCGGGTCCTCCTTCCACGCCGCGATCAACTCGTCGACCGTCTTGTACGGCGAGTCCTTCGCGACCACCACGACGTCCTGCTCCTCGGTGAGGCGGGCGATCGGTGTGGTGTCGGCGAGGGTCTTCGGCGCGTCGTTGGAGCGGACGGCGCCGACGACACCGAGCCCCATCGACATGGCGAGCCTGCCGTTGCCGTGCTCGCCCACCAGCCGGCTCAGCCCGACCGTGCCGCCGGCCCCGGGCAGGTTGAACACCTCGATGGTGTGGGTGAGCCCGGCGTCCTCGGCGTTCTTCGCGGCCGTCCGGGCCGTGATGTCGTAGCCGCCGCCGGGCGTGTTCGGCACCATGAAGCGCAGGCCCGGGATCCGGGTGCCGGAGTCGCCACCGCCGCCGGCCGTCAGCAGCGGCGGCCCCACGAGCACGAGAGCGGCCGCCCCGAGCAGGGCGAGGGGGGTGCGCAGCCGCACGAATGCCACCACCTGTCGGTCGGAGTCGAGGGGGTGAGTGATCTGGACCACATCGTGCCCAGGGGAAGCGGAACCGACTCCGTTGTGCACACAACGGAGGTTGTGGTCGTAGTGGTCACGGCGCCTGTCACCGTATGAGCACGTCCCGCACACCTCTCTTTCCCGGATCGGGACCGGGCGCCATGATTGTGCGACCCACCGCACAGGCCGGTGCCCGAGCCGCCTGACAACGTGTCGGCACGAGAGAAGAGTCCGTCGTGGTGTTCCGTCGCCATACCCTCGCAGGCGAGATGCTGGTGCTCCAGCTCGCCATCGTCGTGGTGGTGCTGCTGGCGGTCGCGGCGGTCTCGCTCACGCAGTCGGCGGCCACCTTCAACCGGGTCGAGGGACGCCGGGTCACCGCCTTCGCCGAGCAGCTCGCCGCGAATCCCCTGGTCCGCGACCGGCTCGCCCAGCCCGTCGCGCACGAGGTGCTGGCGCCCCTGGTGAACTCCGTCCAGACGCAGTCGGGGGTCACGTCCGTGACCGTCGCCGACGCCGACGGCCGGATCGTCAGCTCCACCGACCCCACCGTGATCGGCGAGACGATGCCCGCCGACGAGACGGCGGTGGCGGGCCGTGGCTGGTCCGGCCCGCTGACCTTCGACGGCAGCCGGGAACTGGTCGCCCAGGTCCCCGTGCTCGGCGCGACGGTCGACGACGACCTGGGCCGGCTGCTGGGCACGGTGATGATCGGCGAGGCCGCCCCGACCGTGTGGCAGCGCCTGGGCGGAGCCTCCTCCTACCTCCTCGCCTACCTCGGCATCGCCAGCGGCCTCGGCCTCGCCGGTTCCTGGCTGCTGGCCCGCCGCGTCAAACGGCAGACCCTCGGCCTGGAGCCCCAGGAGATCGCCGGCCTCGCCGAACACCGCGAGGCCATGCTCTACGGCATCGCCGAGGGAGTGATCGCCCTCGACCCCCAGCACCGGCTCACCCTCGTCAACGAGATGGGCCGGCGCCTGCTCGACCTGCCCGGGGACTGCGTCGGCAAGAGCCTGGCCGACCTCGGCGTGGAGGGGCGGCTGCGGGACGTCCTGGTGGGAGCGCAGGAGGCGGGCGGCGGCACCCGCCCCGGGGAGGCCGGCGCCCGGGGCACGGCCGCCGGTGACGCCGCCACGGCCCAGGACGCGCCGGCCGACCGGCGGGACGAGGTGGTCGTCCGCCGGGGCCGGGTGCTGGTGATGAACCGGATGACCGTCACCAAGGACGGGCGTCACCTCGGCTCCGTCACCACGCTCCGGGACCGCACCGAGCTGGCCCGGCTCGAACGGGAGATCGGCTCCTTCCGCAGCTCCGCCGAACTGCTGCGCGCCCAGGCCCACGAGTTCGCCAACCAGCTGCACACCATCTCCGGACTCATCCAGATCGGCGAACAGGACGAGGTCGTCCACTACATCCGCGCCCTGAGCCGCCACCGCCACTCCCTCGACGTCACCCTCAGCCGCCGCGTCCGCGACACCGCCGTCGCCGCCCTGCTCACCGCGAAGACCTCCCTCGCCGCCGAACGCCGGGTCACCCTGCGCATCTCGGAGAGCACCGCGCTCGACCGGCTCGCCCCCGAGGACGCCGCCGACGTGGCGACCGTCGTCGGCAACCTCGTCGATAACGCCGTGGACGCGGCCGCCACCACGACCCTCCCCGACGGCCACGAGGCATGGGTCGAGGTGGAACTGCGCCAGGACGCCTCCAGCGTGGAGATCGTCGTCCGCGACTCGGGCCCCGGCGTGGCCCCCGAACTCGCCCGTGAGGTCTTCTCCCACGGCTTCACCACCAAGGCCGCCCGCGAAGGCGGACGCGGCATCGGCCTGGCCCTCACCCGCCTGGTCTGCGAACGCCACGGCGGTGAGATCTCGGTGACCAACACCCCCGACGGGGCCATGTTCACCGCCCGCATGACCGTCAGCCACCTCGCCGACGCGGTGGCGGAAGGAGCGTCACCATGAACGGCACGAGCGGCACGAACGGCACGAGCAGCCCGCCCGGCACCATCGACGTGCTCGTCGTCGACGACGACTTCATGGTGGCCCGGGTCCACCGCGCCTTCGTCGAACGCGTCGAGCCCTTCCGCGTCGTCGGCGTCGCCAGCACCGGAGAACAGGCGGTGCGGGCCGTCGACGAACTCCGCCCCGACCTGGTCCTGCTCGACCTCTACCTGCCCGACGGCTTCGGCCTCGACGTCATACCCCGGCTGCGCACCGCCGGCCACGACTGCGACGTCATGGTCATCAGCGCCGCCCGGGAGGCCGACAGCGTGCGCGGCGCGGTCCGTCACGGTGTCGTCGACTACCTCCTCAAGCCCTTCGAGTTCGAGGAGCTGCGCTCCCGGCTCCAGCGGTACGCGGCCCAGCGCGGACGCCTGCTCACCACCGTCGTCCGCGGCCAGGCCGACGTCGACCGGGTCCTCGCCGGAGCCGCCGCGCCCGCCCCGGCGGCCGGCGCGCTGCCCAAGGGCATGAGCGTCGAGACCGCCGAACTCATCGAAGGCACCCTGCGCGGCGCCGACGGCAGCCTCTCCGCCACCGAGTGCGCCACCCTCACCGGCATCTCCCGGGTCAGCGCCCGCCGCTACCTGGAGTACTTCCACGGCACCGGCAGCGCGGACGTCTCCCTGCGCTACGGAGTGGCCGGGCGGCCGGAGCGCCGCTACAGCTGGCGGGTGTGACGGACCAGGCCCGGCCCCGGCGGTGGCCGCCGGGTCACGAACCCACGGGCCCGCCGATTCCCCGTCGCGCCCGCGGCGTCGGTACGCGTTCCAGGACTCCGCCCGCGAAGACGTCGTACAGGGGCAGTGTCTCCAGGTGGACGTACCCGATGTGGCAGTCGCAGACGGCCAGCGGGCACGGGCGGGGCGCGAGCGCCGCGCGGAAGGAACCGTCGTAGAGGTTGCCCAGCTCCGCCTTGACGAAGTGGCAGCGCCGCACCGTCCCCTCGCCGTCCACGGACACGACCGTCGAGCCCGTACGGCAGGCGCGCCCCGCCGAGCGGTGCGGGTGACGGCTGAACGGGAAGAGGGGATCGAGCCCGGTCCACACCGCCGCCTCCTCGTCGGTGTAGGTGTGCCCCTCGGCGGCGTTCACCCACAGGTACACCTCCTGCGGCAGCTCCCCGCGCAGCCGCCGGGCGTGCTCCAGATGCTCGGGCAGCCCGACGACGCCCACGCTGAACCGGATCCCCATCCCGGCCAGCCGCCGCGTCTTGTCGAGGAACCGCTCGTACGGGGTCTGCCCGGGGTGGTAGGTGCACCACAGGGCCACCGTGTCCCGGTCGGCCCGGTCCAGCCACTCCGTGCGGCAGCTGAGGTTCGTCTGGATCGCCACCCGGTCGATGTGCGGCGCGTGGGAGAGGCCGACCAGTGCCTCCCGGTACCAGGAGCGCGTCAGCCCCTCGCCCCACGGCGTGAAGAGGACCGAGAGCCGGTCCCCGGTCTGCTCCCGGGCCCAGCCGGTGAAGCGGTCCAGGGCCGCGCGGTCGGCCCGCAGCCGGTCCGGGGAGTCGCGGCGCTTGGCGAACGGGCAGTAGGGGCAGTCGTAGTCGCAGGACGCGAGGGGGCCCCGGTACAGGATCGTCAGGTCCATGGGCTCCGTCACCTCGGCTCGTACCCGGCCATCGCGGCCCGCACGGCGGGGGAGAAGAAGCCGGGCCCGATCGCGTCCGAGTGGGCCAGCCCCTCGGCGGACAGGCGCAGCAGCCCTTCGCCCGCCTCCGCCAGCCAGCCGCGCCCGGCCAGCAGCTCCAGCTCCGCGGGGAAGTCCGCGTACGGGTCCGATCCGAACCGGCTCCGGTACTCCGCCACCGGCATCCCCCGGGCCTGGAGCAGCGACTGCAGCAGGTGGCGCCGCCGCGCCTCGTCCTCGTCCACCTCCCGGCCGTGCACGGCGTGGCCGAAGTCCTCGGTGGTGGTGTAGTCGTCGATGATCGTGCGGATCCGGCTCATGCCGACCGCGTAGTCGAAGGAGTAGTGCAGCCTCGACGTGTACGACCGGGCGCCGCAGCCCAGGCCGATCATGCCGTCGGTCTGGCAGGCGTGGTCGTCCGGGCCCTGCGCCGGCGCGTCCGCGCGGCGGAACATCCGCATGGAGACCTGCTCGTAGCCCCGCGCGAGCAGATGGTCCCGGCCCTCGCGGTAGCGCCGCAGCCGGGTCTCGTCCCACTCGCGGTCCGCGACCGCCGGGTCCGCGTGACGCCCGAGCCCCGTCAACGGCCGGACGTACAGCGGATAGAGATAGATCTCCTCCGGCCGCCAGGCGAGGGCCGCGTCCAGCGACAGCCGCCAACTGGCCGCCGTCTGCCCGTCGATGCCGTAGATCAGGTCGATGTTGAGGACGGGCAGTCCGGCGTCGCGGATCCGGCCGAGCGCGGCCTCCACGTCGGAGCGCCGCTGCGGGCGTACGGCCGCACGGGCCTCCTCGGCCACGAAGCTCTGCACACCCAGACTCAGCCGGGTGGTGCCCCGCTCGGCCAGGACCGCCAGCCGGTCGGCGGTCGCCGTGGCGGGCGACGCCTCCACCGACAGCGGGATCGCCCGCAGGTCCGCGCCCAGGTGCCGCTCGGCGATGTCGCACAGCCGCTCCAGCTCGGCGGCCTCCAGATAGGTCGGTGTGCCCCCGCCGAAGGCGGCGTTGGCGAACCGTACCGGTTCCTCGTCCCCGAGGGCCTCCCGCACCGCGATCGCCTGCCGTTCGAGGGCGTCGAGATAGCGGCCGGTCAGCCCGTCCGGCGCGCCGATGCGGGTGAACAGGTTGCAGAAGCCGCACCGCACCTCGCAGAACGGGATGTGCGCGTACAGCGACAGCGCCTGCCGGGACTCCCCGGCCCACAGCTCCGCCAGCCGCGGGGCGCCGGACAGCTTCCGGTACGCCGTCTTGTGCGGGTAGGCGTACACGTAGTGCTGATAGGGCCGCACCGCTGCGGGGGTGTCGGGGTCCAGGTGGGTCATGGTGACGGTCATGCGGACGGCTCCAGGAAGAAGTGGCTGTAGGGGACGGTCCACACGGCCTCGTGGCCGAGCCGGTGTCCGGTGTAGCCGTCCTCGCCGTAGGTGGTCCCGTGGTCGGAGCAGACGACGGCGAAGCAGCGGCGCCGCGCACTCATCGCGGCGAAGAGCCGCCCGATGTGCCGGTCGACGTACTCCAGGGCCGCCGCGTGCGTGGCCAGGCTGTCGCCCGCCTCCCGGGTGGCGCCCGGCAGATGGAACCAGTTCGGCTGGTGCAGCGCCGAGACGTTGAGGAACAGGAACAGCCGCTGTCCGGCGGGCAGTTCGGTCACGATTCGTTCGGCGCGGGCCACCTGGGACTCGAAGGACGTCGGGGACGCCACGGAGAACTCCGGCTCCCAGTGGCTCTCCTGGAACAGGTCCGGCAGGACGCTGCCGAGGGCCCCCTGCTTGTTGAAGAAGCCGACACCGCCGACGCACACCGTGCGGTAGCCGCGTGCGGCGAGTGCCGACACCAGGTCGGGAGCGTCGAAGACGAAGGTGCCTCCCGCGGTGGTCTCGCTGCCCGCGAACCGGCTCGCGAAGAGCCGCGGATGCGGGCCCGGGGCCGCCGGGGTCGGCAGGAAACCCGCGAACATCGCCTGGTGCGAGGCGTAGGTGAAACTGCCGGGTGCGTGCCGCTTCTCCCAGGCGCCGCCCGGCAGCCGGCCGGCCAGGTTCGGCAGCCGGCCCGCCGCGGCCAGCTCCACCGCCACGTCGTACCGCAGGGTGTCCAGGGTGAGCAGCAGCAGGTCGTCGCGGCCCACGACCTCGTTCATGTCGGGTGCGTCAGCGGATTCAACAGGGTGCATGGTCGTTCCTCGCGTGGGGGTGGTGCCAGGGGGCCGTGGACGAGGGGCCCGGGGGCGGGGCGTCGCGCACGGCGGCGAGCTGGGCCGTGTAGGTGTCCAGGCCCTCCGCCGGGCCGCCGGGCAGGCCGGTCAGCCGGGGCAGCAGATCACCGAACGCGTTGACCTCGCCCACGGCGAACCGTCGCCAGCCGATCGCCGGGAGCAGGTCCACGCCGACGCTCAGCGTGCCGGGGAAGCAGGCGGCGGCCCGCTCGCAGATGTCGAGGGCCTGCCGCCAGCGGTCGCCCGCCGCCTCCACGACCGAGGTGAGGTCGCCCCGCGCCCCGCCCAGATGGAGGTTGGTCATCGGGAAGCGGCTGGTGCGCACCACGGCGTGCGTGGCCCGGCCCGCCACGACCAGCACCCGCAGATCCGCCGACCTGCCGTGCGCGGACGCCTTCGGCAGCCAGCGCTCGATGTGCAGGCCGTCGGCCGCGAGCACGTCGACGATGCCGGCGATCTCCCGCTCGTCCGAGTAGCGCCGCACCCGCAGCGAATTGTGCAGCCGGAGCGGGGCGCGCGGCCCGCCGTCGGCGGCGACCTCCACGGAGGTGGTGGCCCTGATCCGCCCGCCCGCCGACGACTCCACGGCCAGCACCCCGGACGCGGAGGACCCGTGGGCGAGCTTCACGAAGACACGCGGCATGCCGTGCTCCCGCATCGCCGCCCGCACGTCGTCCCAGCCGCGCACCGGCCACGCGCCGCCCGAGGTGGGCGACGGGGGCACCGGGACGCCCGCCGCGTCGAGCCGGGCGTGGCACAGCCGCTTGTCGAACAGCACCGGCAGATCCGCCGGATCGTCCAGCCGCAGCCCGCCCCGCAACGACCCCACCGCGGCCAGGAACCTGTCGTACCAGAGGCCCGAGCCCTCGACCCGCGTGGGATCGTCGACGCCCCGCAGCAGCCGGTCCACCTCGGCGTTCTCGCCCGGCGAGTCCAGCCGTACGATCTCGTCCCCGGCGAACGCGTGGCCGCCGTCGCGCAGCACGTCCCGCCACTCGACGACCCGCGGCGTACCGATCCCGGCCGCCTCGGCCGCCGCGCGGAACAGCCCGACCCGCCGGTTCTCCCCGTTCCCGACGACCACCCACCGGTACGGGCCGGGACCCGTCCCCGCCGCACCGCTCCCACCCGACATGCCGCCCCCCTTTTTTCGACCGTGACCGTCTACGCGCTCACTCGCTCACTCGCTCACCGCGACGAACCGCCAGACCGTGCCGTCCTCCTCCTCGTCCGACTCGGCGTCATCGGGGTCGACGTCGACCTGGACGCCCTCGGCCTCCAGGGAGTCCCGGAGGCGGTCGCGCATCCCCGGGCTCAGGTAGTTGTGGTGCAGGTCCAGCGTGGTGAGATGGGTCAGCGGCTGGCCCGTGAGCAGCGCGGTCGCGCCGTCGTCGGTGAGCACGCCCATGGACACGTCCAGGACGTCGAGGCGGGCCACCACGGGGGCCGAGGCCAGGGCCACGCAGATCTCGTCCTGCATCTCGCTGTTGCGCAGGGCCAGGTGCTTGAGGGCCGGCAGCCGGGTGCCGGCGAGGATCGGCGCGAGGTCGGCGACCTCGGCGTCGCCGCCGTACTCGGACGTCCCCAGCCACAGGTCCAGCTCGGCCAGGGCCGGCAGGTCACTGCCCGCGACGCCCCGGACGGCTTCCACGGGCATGCCGCCGGTCTCCACCGTCAGCGAGCGCAGCCGTTCGTGCCGCAGCGCCGGGAAGACGAGTCCCTCGCCGCCGCGCACACCGAACTCCTCCAACTCGGGAAAGGCGTCCAGCAGCGGGCCGACATCGCCCTGGTTGATCCAGGAGATCTCGCACTCCTCGCCCACGATGTCGCCGAGGAACAGGGCACGCAGCGCGGGCAGCCGGTCCTTCGCCGCGATCAGGGCCTCGACGATGCTCTCGGGGCCGCTCTCGTAGGCCTCGCTCCAGGCGCCCACGACCAGCGCCCGCACCTTCTCGGTGCCGACGGAGGCCAGGAACCGGGCGAACGCCTCCTCCCACGCCTCCTCGCTGTCGTAGGACTCCACGGCGATGCTCCAGGCCACCGACTCGGGGGAGGGCAGGTGCCCGGCCCCCTCCGGGCCCTTCACCGACGTGGGGAAGCGGTGGACCGGCAGGCCGTGGAACTCCTCCAGATGGCTCCCGATGGTCATGTGCGCCCCGCCCCTTCGTTCCCTGTCCATGGATGGCGCCGGGCCCGTGCCCGGTCCGCCCGTCTCGCCCCCGCGGCGCAGGGCGCCGCCGGGTAGGGGAGTTCTACCAAGACCGACTGACACCGCGTGCGGCGGACCCCTGTCCCGGGGACGAACAGCCGTCCGCGCCCCGGCGAACGGGCGTGCGCGGATCGATTGTCAGTGGCGGGCCCTACGGTCCTGTCGTGGCACAGCGCGTGCCCGACGGGAGGGAGACCCATGTACCGGCAAGGAGACGTCCTCATCGCGCCGTTGGAGCCGGCCGCCGTGCCCGGCGACGCGCTCGACGCCGCCTCGGAACCGCGCGACCGGCGCGGCCGGCTCGTCCTCGCCCTCGGCGAGGTCACCGGGCACGCCCACGCCGTGGTCGGCCCCGGCCGGCTCGTCCGCGAGGCGGGCCCGTTCGGACCGATGCTGCTGCACGTGCCGGAGGGCGCCCGCGTCGTCCACGAGGAGCACGCGGCCATCTCCCTGCCCAAGGGCTGGTACCGGGTCGTACGGCAACGGGAGTACGTACCGGGGTCGGTGCGGATCGTCGCCGACTGAACCGGCGGACGGGGAGGGGCGGCCGCGGCGTGCGGCGGCCCGCGGGAACGGACACACGGCATCCAGGAGGAACGGCGTGACGGAACGGACGAGTTGGCGGGCGGTGGCGGCGGCCACCGGGGCGGGCGACCGGGCCCGGGCGGAGGCGGGCGTGCGCCTGGCCTACCGGCGGGCGGGGCTGCGGGAGCCCGGGCGGATCGTGTGGGCCCGCTCGCCCCTGGAGGCGGTACGCCTGCTGTCGGGAGCGCCGAGGGAGGACGGCGAGGCGCTGCCCGCGACCGGGGCGAGCGTGCGGGACGCGGTGCGCAACAGAGCCGTCGCCGCCGAACGGGCCCGGCTGCACACCCGGCTGGGCCCCGCCGGCTGGAGCGCCCACTGGACCGCGACGGGCGCCGGCCTGTGGGAGACGACCCGTCCGCTGATCGACCGTGTCCGCACCGGCGTCGTCGAGGCCCTGGCTCCCGCGGACCGCACGGAGGAGACCGGCATCCGTCTGCTCCTCCTGGACGCCGTCCTCGGCCAGCACGACGCGGCCTGGCTCGCCGCGTTCGACGCCGCCCCGGGCCTCGACGCACTGGCCGAGGTCGCCCGCACGGCCGGCTGGTGGTGGCCGTACGAGAACGTCGCGGTCGTCACCGAGCGGCCCGTGGAACTGCACCGCGACGAGGCGGGCCGGCTGGACCGCGGCGACGGGCCCGCGCTCGCCTACGCCGACGGATTCGCCCTGCACGCCTGGCGCGGGCTGCCCGTCCCCGGCGCCTTCCTCGACCGGCTGGGCTCGCTGACCCCGGCGGAGATCCGGGCGGAGGAGAACGCGGAACTGCGCCGCGTGATGCTGGAGTTCTACGGCTACGACCGCTATCTGGAGGAGTCCGGCGCGCAGCCGGTGCACCGCGACGAGACGGGCGTGCTGTGGCGCATCGCCCTGCCGGGCGACGAGGACGTGGTGATGGTCGAGGTCGTCAACTCCACGCCGGAGCCGGACGGCACGAGCCGCACCTACTGGCTGCGGGTGCCGCCCGCCACGACCACGGCCCGCGCGGGGGTGGCGTGGACGTTCGGGCTGAGCGCCGAGGCGTACGAGCCGCTGCGGCAGACCTGAGCCGGGCCGCCGCCGGGGTCACTCGAACCGTGAGGTGTCGCCCGCGCCCTTGCGGATGATCTCCGCCTCGCCGCTGGAGAAGTCGATGACGGTCGTCGGCTCCGTGCCGCAGTCCCCGGAGTCCACCACCGCGTCGACCAGGTAGTCCAGGCGCTCCTTGATCTCCCAGCCCTGGGTCAGCGGCTCCTCCTCGTCGGGCAGCAGCAGGGTGCTGGAGACCAGCGGCTCGCCCAGCTCGGCGAGCAGTGCCTGGACCACACGGTGGTCGGGGATGCGTACCCCGACGGTCTTCTTCTTGGGGTGGAGCAGTTTGCGGGGCACCTCCCTCGTGGCGGGGAGGATGAAGGTGTAGCTGCCGGGCGTCGACGCCTTCACGGCGCGGAACACGTCGTTGTCGACGTGGACGAACTGGCCCAGCTGCGCGAAGTTCTCGCACACCAGGGTGAAGTGGTGGCGGTCGTCGAGCTGCCGGATCGTCCTGATCCGCTCGATGCCGTCACGGCTGCCCAGCTGGCACCCCAGCGCGAAGCAGGAGTCCGTCGGATACGCGATGAGCCCACCCTGACGAATGCTGTCGGCCACCTGCCCGATGGCACGCGGCTGGGGGTTGTCGGGGTGCACGTCGTAGTACTTGGCCATTCCCCGAGCTTATGCCTCAGGGGCCCGCGCACCCGTCGATGGGGCCGCAGGCCCCTCTCAAGGGGCGCGGGGAACTGCGCGACCAGCCACGAACAACCCGCAGCCGAACAACCGCCCACAGTCCCCCCACCCCACCCTGCCCCGAGCGGAGCGCCTACGCGCCGCTCGCCCGCAGCATGTCCTCACGCTCGACGATCTTCACGCGCTCCCGGCCCTGCGGTTCACCGAGCGCCTTCTCGGCGGCGTCGAGCTCGTACCAGCCCTGCCACGTCGTGAAACGCACGTTGCGCTCGGCGAGGAACGCGTCCACGGCCTCCGGGGAAGGCGCGGACGGCTCGTGCAGCCGGCCGTTCGCGAAGTCGTCCAGGAGGTTGGAGACGGTCTCGTTGGCGTCGCCCTTGGTGTGCCCGATGAGGCCCACCGGACCGCGCCGGATCCAGCCGGTGACGTACGTCGACTGCAGGTGCGCCCCGGTCTCCTCGATGACCCGGCCGCCCGCGTCCGGGACCGTGCCCGACTCGACGTCCCAGGGGAGCTTGGGCAGCTTGTCCGAGAGGTAGCCGACCGCGCGGTACACGCCGGTGACGTCCCAGTCCTTGAACTCGCCGGTGCCCTTGACGTTGCCGGTGCCGTCCAGGGCGGTGCGCTCGGTGCGCAGGCCGACGACCTTGCCGTCCTCGCCGAGGATCTCGGTGGGCGACTCGAAGAAGTGCAGGAACAGCTTGTGCGGGCGGTCGCCGGTGTCGCGGATCGCCCAGTTCTCCAGGGTCTTGGCGACCATGTCGGCCTGCTTGTTGCCGCGCCGGGTCGCGATGGAACCCTCGTCGTAGTCGATGTCCTCGGGGTCGACGATGACCTCGATGTTGGGGGAGTGGTCCAGCTCCCGCAGCTCCATCGGGGAGAACTTCGCCTGCGCCGGGCCGCGGCGGCCGAAGACGTGGACCTCCAGCGCCTTGTTGGCCTTCAGACCCTCGTACACGTTGGCCGGGATCTCGGTCGGCAGCAGTTCGTCGGCCGTCTTGGCGAGGATGCGGGCCACGTCGAGCGCGACGTTGCCGACACCGAGCACGGCGACCTTCTCGGCCTCCAGCGGCCAGGTGCGCGGGACGTCCGGGTGGCCGTCGTACCAGGAGACGAAGTCGGCCGCGCCGTACGAGCCGTCGAGGCCGATGCCGGGGATGTCGAGCGCGCGGTCGGCCGTCGCGCCCGTGGAGAAGATCACGGCGTCGTAGAACGCGCGCAGATCGTCCAGGTTGATGTCCCCCGGGTAGTCGACGTTGCCGAAGAGGCGGATCTGCGGCTTGTCGAGGACCTGGTGCAGGGCGGTGATGATGCCCTTGATGCGGGGGTGGTCGGGGGCCACGCCGTAACGGATCAGTCCGAACGGGGCGGGCATCCGCTCGTAGAGGTCGATGGACACGCCGGGCTCGGTGGCCACGTCGGACTTCAGCAGCGCGTCGGCGGCGTAGATCCCGGCGGGTCCGGCTCCGACAATGGCTACCCGCAGAGGGCGGGGCATGTTCAGGTTCCCTTCGAGCGGAGAAAAGCGACTCGACGGCAACCCTAAACTAAGGTAACCCTTACCAGGTACTCGGGTCGGGTCTATGACCTCATAAGGCGATCTTATGTCATCGCGGGGAATGGACGGACGGCGGGAGTGCCACCGGGCCCTCGGCCGACACGGTCGTCGACAGCGTGTTTGCCTTGGCGCGGAGCGGCAACGCGGTCTCCATGACTGGATCGAACAAGGACCCGAACGAGAACTCCGCGTCCACCGGGACGACCGCCGCCAAGGCCCGCCGGACGGCCGCCAAGGCCACGGCACCGGCCTCCGAGTCCGCGAAGACGGCCGCGGCCAAGAGCGAGAGCGCCGCCTCGTCCGTCAAGTCCGGTGCCGGACACGCGGCCGAGGCGACCAAGCGCGCCGCCGACACCACGAGCGCGGCCGTGCAGAGCGCGGCGAAGGGCGTCGAGGCGGGCCGCCAGGCGGTCGTCCAGGCGTCCGGCCAGGTGGCGGCCACCGCCAGGACGGCCATGACCGTCATCGCGCACCGCAAGCTGGTCGCCGCCGGTGTGGGTGCGGGCCTGACGGCCCTGACCGCCGCCTCCTACGCGGTCGGACGCCGCTCCGGACGCCAGGTCCAGGGGCCCCTCACCCGGCTCACCGGCGGCCGCATCTGACGCGCCCGCCGCGGGGTGCCGACCCACGCGCGGGAAGCGGCCGCCGGCCGCCTCCCGCGCGGCGCTCCGCCCCGCCCGGCCGTTCTACCAGCGGCCCTCCACCTGCTCCTTGACGCGCCGGTCGTACAGGTCGCGGATCGCCGCGACCGTCTCGCCGGACAGCTCGGGCAGCGCGGCGGCGGCCGCGTTGGCGCGGGCCTGGTCCGGGGTGCGGGCGCCCGGGATAACGGTCGTGACGCCCGGCAGCTGCACGATCCAGCGCAGTGCCAGCTGGGCCGGGGTGTAACCGTCGGGGGTCAGCCCGGCGAACTCGACGGCCGCCTCGACGCCCGTGGCGTAGTCGACGCCGGAGAACGTCTCGCCCTGGTCGAACGCCTCGCCGTGCCGGTTGTACGTGCGGTGGTCGTTCGCCGCGAAGACCGTGTCCTTCGTGTACTTGCCGGACAGCAGCCCCGACGCCAGCGGAACGCGCGCGATGATCGCGACGCCCGCCTTCTCGGCGGCGGGCAGGACCTCCAGGAGCGGCTTCATCCGGAACGGGTTGAGGATGATCTGCACGCTCGCCACGTTCGGCCGGGCGATCGCCGTCAGCGCCTCCGCGCAGGTCTCCACGCTCACGCCGTACGCGGCGACGCGCTCCTCCTCGACCAGGGTGTCGAGCGCGTCGAACACCTCGTCGGAGGAGTACACGGGCGTGGGCGGGCAGTGCAGCTGGACCAGGTCGAGCCGGTCCACGCCGAGGTTGCGGCGGGAACGGTCGTTCCAGGCCCGGAAGTTGTCGAGGACGTAGTTCTCGGGGATCTGGTCCGCGCGACGGCCCATCTTCGTCGCGACGAACACATGGAGGTCGGGCCTGCTGCGCAGGAACGTGGCGATGGTCTGCTCGCTGCGTCCGTCGCCGTAGACGTCGGCCGTGTCGAAGAAGGTCACCCCCGACTCGGCGGCCGCCTCCAGCACCGCCAGTGCCTCCGTGTCGTCGACGTCTCCCCAGTCGGCGCCCAGCTG
Organism: Streptomyces sp. VNUA24; assembly: GCF_029167005.1. NCBI lineage: Bacteria > Bacillati > Actinomycetota > Actinomycetes > Kitasatosporales > Streptomycetaceae > Streptomyces > Streptomyces sp. VNUA24. Next base: position 2,142,839 of record NZ_CP119143.1, on the reverse strand, counting down.
CCATGTGCCGAGACCGACGACGGACGCGTGCTGACCGGACCTACCGAATGCGCGTTCTTCCATGCGGTCAGTCTGTCATCCGCCGGGTGGGTCCGGACCTGCGGCCGGTCCGGGCGGACGTGTCCTTCGCGCGGCTCCGCGGATTCCCCGGCCGACGCCGGTGACGAGGGGCCGGGGAGGCGGCTACGGTACCGGTCAGTAATCGGACCGCACCGCAGGAGGCCCCATGCCGCAGCTCGAAGTCGACGGCGCCGTGCTGACGTACGACGACGAAGGTCCCCGCGACGGTGACGGCGTGCCCCTGGTCTTCGTGCACGGATGGACCGCGAACCGGCACCGCTGGGACCACCAGGTCGCGCACTTCTCCGGGAAGCGGCGCGTGATCCGGCTGGACCTGCGCGGGCACGGCGAGAGCCGTGGCGCGGGGGTGCGCACGATCGCGGAGCTGGCCGAGGACGTGCTCGCCCTCCTCGACCATCTGGAGGTCCAGCGGTTCGTCCTCGTCGGCCACTCCATGGGCGGCATGATCTCCCAGACCATCACCCTCGCCCACCCGGAGCGGGTCGAGCGCCTGGTGCTGGTCAACTCCATCGGCCGCATGACCTACAGCCGCGGCCGCGGCCTGCTGATGGCCGTCTCCACCCGCGTCCCCTTCAAGCTGTTCGTCGCCGCCAACATCCAGCGGGCCTTCGCCCCCGGCTACCCCCGCGAGGAGATCCGGGAGTACATCCGTGCCTCGGCGGCCACCCCGCGCGAGGTCGTCATGACCCTGTACGGCGCCATGCGCGCCTTCGACGTCCTCGACCGGCTCGGCGAGATCAGCACACCGACCCTGCTCGTCCACGGCTACCACGACATCCAGCTCCCGGTCTCCCAGATGCTGCGCATGGCCACCGCGTGCCAGGACGCCGAGGTGCGCATCCTGGACGCCGGTCACGAACTCCCGGTGGAGAAGCCGGCGGAACTCACCGCCACCCTCGACCGCTTCCTCACCGGCGCCCGTCCCTGAAACCCCGGCATCACACGGCCGGGCGCGAGCGGGTCCGGCCCCGGCCCAGGAGGCCGCCGAGCGTGCGGAGCCACCTGAGGACGGCGCCCACGGCCGCCCGGGTCCGGGGCAGCCGGTCGATGTCCGCGGCCAGGGACAGCGCCGCACCCGTCCAGGCGAAGCCGAAGGACCAGACGGAGAGCCACTCGCACAGGTAGAGGGGGGTGATCGTCCAGTCCTCGCCCACCCCGGTGGCCGCCGCGACGGCCGCGAGCGCCATGAAGACGAGGATCAGCACCCCCGCGACGAGATAGGGACGCCGGACGTACGACCGTTCCTTGATGCCCGGCGCCCCGTGCATGAACAGGCAGAACGCCGCCATCGCCGTCAGCAGGGCGACGGCGAAGACCTGGTGCAGGACCGAGACCGTCAGCTGCCCCGCGTCGCCCCCGGATCCCGGCGCGGTGGGGAAGAGGGCGACGCCGAGGGCGCAGAGTCCGGCGACGGTGCCCAGAACGTCGTGGAACCGGTTGAAGCGGTAGACGACCAGGAAGATCCCGAGGGCGCAGAGCCCGCCGACGAAGAGATCGCGGGTGCTGGTGTAGTACGAGCCGCTCATGGAACCGGGCCAGGCGTCGCCGCCGTCGGCACCGGTGAGCCGCGCCGCGATCCAGTTGCCGGCCGGCAGCGCCAGGGGCAGCAGGACACCGATGATCCCGACCCCCAGGCGCAGCCGCATGACCGTCCGCGCGTCCTGATCCTTCTTCGAGGCCGCCAGTCTGCGCCGCAGGTTCTCGGCGGCGCTCCCGTCCGTCGCGCTCACGGGGCCCTCCTCACGCTCGCGGGACGCGCGAGGCGGAGGCGTGCCCGCCACCGGACGATGTCCGGTATAAGGCGCACATAAACTCGAACACGGGCTCGGGCGCCGCGTGGGTCAGCCGGTCAGCCGTGCCTCCGCGGCGACCAGCAACTCCGTCACCCGCAGCGCGAAGGCCGCGTCGCACGGATGCGGGCGGCCACCGCGCGCGGCCGCCAGCAGCGCGTCCCCCGCCCGCACGAGCGCCTCCACGGCACCCTCGTCGGACTCCGGCAGTACGCTCGTCCCGGTCCGGCCGCGCAGCTCGACCGTCGCGCCGGAGGCCGCGGGCGGCGCGGTGAGGCTGAGCGTGAGCGTGCTGGACGCCCCGCCGGCGTGCAGCAGCACCAGATGGACCGTGTCCCCGGGCCCGCGCACGGCGGCCGCGACCCGCTCCACGTCCCCGAGGACCGGCAGCAGCACGGACAGGGCGTGCGGGCCCACGTCCCACAGGCCGCCCTTCTCGCGCCGCCACGGCGAGTCGGCGAAGGGGCTGTCGCTCTCCTCGTCGAACAGCGATCCGAACCACTCCGCACGGCCGGTGAACCAGCCCCCGGCCGCGGCCTGCGCGGTGATCCACGCGTCGACGGCGGCCTGGAAGCGGGCGGTGAAGAAGACGACCGAGGCCACCCCGGTCTCCGCCACCGCCTCCACGACGGCCCGCCCCTGCTCGACGTCCGTCGCCAGGGGCTTGTCGAGCAGCAGATGGCATCCCGCCCGGGCGGCACGCGCCGCCAGCGGTGCCTGGACGGCGGGCGGCAGGGCCACGGCGACCGCGTCCACGTCGGCGAACAGGGTGTCCACGTCCTCGTACACGGGCACGCCGCCGTGCCGGTCGGCGAGTGCCTTGGCCGCCTCCGGGCGCCTGCCCCACACCCCCGCGAAGTCCAGCTCCGGGTGCGCGCCGAGCGCGGGGGCGTAGGCCAAGTCGGCCCACGGGCCGGTTCCGAGCAGTCCGATACGCATGCTCCGGTCTCTCCTTGCGCTGTGGCGGCCCCGCCCTCGCGGGCGGGGCCTGTCGAGGACCGTCAGGGCAGTGCCTGCTCGGTCCAGATGGTCTTGCCCGTGGGGGAGTAGCGGGTGCCCCAGCGCTGGGTGAGCTGCGCGATGAGGTACAGCCCCCGGCCGCCCTCGTCGGTGGTCGCGGCGTACCGCAGATGGGGCGAGGTGTGACTGCTGTCGGTGACCTCGCAGATCAGCCGGCTGTCGTGGATCAGACGGACCCGGATGGGGCCGCCGCCGTACCGGATGGCGTTGGTGACCAGCTCGCTGAGGATCAGCTCGGTGGTGAACTCCAGCTCCTCCAGGCCCCAGGCGGTCAGCTGCCGGGTGGCCTCGGAGCGCGCCCGGCGGACGGCCGCCGGGTCGTCCGGCACCTCCCACTCCACGACACGGTCCCGGTCCAGCGCCCGGGTGCGGGCGACGATGAGCGCGATGTCGTCGCTCGCGCGGCTCGGCGGCAGCGCGTCGAGCACGGCCTCGCAGGTGCCTTGCGGGGAGGTGTCGGCCCCGGTCAGCGCCCTGCGCAGCAGTTCGAGACCGTCGTCGATGTCCCGGTCCCGGTGCTCGACGAGCCCGTCGGTGTAGAGCACCAGCCGGCTGCCCTCGTCCAGTTCCAGCCGGGCCGTCTCGAAGGGCAGTCCGCCCAGGCCGAGCGGCGGGCCCGCCGGCACCTCCGGGAACTCCACGGTGCCGTCGGGCCGGGCCACCGCGAGCGGCGGATGGCCGGCCCGGGCCACGTCGCAGCGCCGCGAGACCGGGTCGTAGACGGCGTACAGACAGGTCGCCCCGGTGATCGGCGCGGTGCCGTCCAGGGCCGCCTCGTCCTGGTCGATCCGGCTGACCATCTCGTCCAGCAGCCCGAGGATCTCGTCCGGCGGCAGATCCAGCGCGGTGAAGTTGTGCACGGCGGTGCGCAGCCGCCCCATGGTGGCCGCCGCGTGCAGCCCGTGCCCCACGACGTCGCCGACGACGACCGCGACCCGGGTGCCGGACAGCGGGAGCACGTCGAACCAGTCCCCGCCCACCCCGGCCTGCGCCGGCAGATAGCGGTAGGCGACGTCCAGGGCGCTCTGCTCGGGAAGGTTGCGCGGCAGCAGGCTGCGCTGCAGGGTCTCCGCCATCGTGTGCTCGCGGGTGTACCGGCGCGCGTTGTCGATGGACACCGCCGCCCGCGCGACGAGCTCCTCGGCGAGCGCCCGTTCCTCCTGGTCGAACGGCTCGGGCTTCTCCGAGCGCCAGAAGTTGGCGACCCCCAGCACCAGCTGGCCCACCCGCAACGGCACGGTGATCAGCGAGTGGATGCCGTACTCGACGACCTGCGCCGACCGTTCGAGATCCTGTGCCTGCCAGCCGGAGGCCCGGCTGAGGTCGGTCACCAGGGTCGAGGTGCCGCTGTCGATGCTGCGGGCCTGCGGCGAGGAGGCGACAAGGTCGATCCGCTCGCCCACCTTGTACAGGGGGGCGTCCTTGCGGATGCCGCTGCAGGCCGTACGGCGCAGCCGGGTGACCGTGTCGGGCTCGTCGCCGTTGAGCGCCGCCGGGGCGAGGTCCACGGTGACGAAGTCCGCGAACCGGGGGACGGCCACCTCCGCCAGCTCCTCTGCCGTGCGGGTCACGTCCAGGCCGGTGCCGACGCCCACTCCGGCGTCGTAGAGCAGCCGCAGACGTTCCCTGGCCGCCTCGGCGCGCCCGGAGAGGGCGCGCAGCTCGGTGGAGTCGCGGAACGTGGCCACGCTGCCGGACGGCTCGCCCTGCAGATCGGTGGCCCGCTGGTTGACGGCGAGCAGCCGGTCGCCGACCAGGTGCACCTCGTCGTTGGCGACGCGCCCCGAGGCCAGCAGGTCGGCCATGGGGGACTCCAGGCCCAGGGAGTGGACGTCCTGTCCCTCGGCGTCCGCGGGCAGGTCGAGCAGCCGGTGCGCCTCGTCGTTGGCGAGCAGCAGCCGGCCCCCGCCGCCGATGATGATCACGCCTTCCCGTACGGCGTGCAGCACCGCGTCGTGATGCTCGTACATGCGGGTCATCTCGGACGGACCGAGGCCGTGGGTCTGGCGCAGGAGCCGCTTGCTGACCAGTGCCGTGCCCGCCGTCGCCAGCGCGAGGGCCGCCGCGGCCGCGATCAGCACCAGGGGCAGCTGCTGTTCCGCGACCCCGCCCACGTTCTCGGTGGTGATCCCGGCCGAGACCAGGCCGACGACCTTGCCGTCGGGGTCCTTGACCGGTACCACGGCCTGGACGAGGGGGCCGAGGGTGCCGTTGACCTCCTCGGTGAAGGACTCGCCCTTCAGCGCGGGCCCGAGGGTGCCGACGAACTTCTTGCCGATGCGGTCCGGCTTGGGATGGGTGTAGCGGATCCCGTCGGTGTTCATCACGACGATGAAGTCGACCTTGGACTGGACCCGGGCGGCCTCCGCCCTCGGCTGGAGGATCGCGGTGGGGTCGTCCGCGGCCAGCGCCTCCCGGGTGCCCGGCGCGTTGGCGAAGGTCTCCGCCACGGCGAGCGAACGGTTGTGCGCCTCCTCGCTGCTGTCGTGCCGCACCTGGAGGACCAGCGCCACCACGGCCGACACGACCAGCACCAGCACGATCACCACCTGGAGCAGGAAGACCTGCCCGGCGACGCTGCGCCCGCCCACCGCCGACCGCAGCCCCGCGAGCGGGCCTGCGCGGTGTTCCGGTCCCCGGCTCGCGCCGCCGTCGGTTCCGTGCCGTACCCGCCGGGCGCGGTCGTCCGGGCCCTGCGCGGGCCGACCCTGGGGGCGGCGGGTCGACCGAGAGCGAGATCGACCCAGGAGACGCACCATGTGCCCATGTCTACACTGCCCCGCGCCCGGAGGCGAGAGGGGGTCGCGCGCGGTCACGGCCGGTGCTCCCGACGACACGGTACGGAGAGCGCTTGCTGCCGCTTTGACCATGTGTGGCTTCCCGCTACCTGTCATCTTCCTGTGAATTTCCGGGACGTTTGAACACTTCGGGCTCCGGCTCCGTATGGGGCTGGGGTTTTTCATGCCCGGACCCGATCACGACGTTGTAGGAGCTATCCGTGGGACGCACCACCAGGCGCAGACGCCCATCAGGAGCACGGCGCGCGACCTCAGCCGCGATCGCGCTGATCTTGGGCGGAGGCGGGCTCATGGCCGTCAACGTCTACGCGTCGGCCACCGAGGACGACTCGCCCGACGACACCGTCCAGCAGGTGCGTTCCGCCGCCGGCACGATCGACTGCCCGGATGTCGGCGCCAAGTTGACGGAGGTGCCCGACGAGGCCCGTGCCGAGGTCGACAAGGAACTCGCCGCCCTGGACCAGCAGATAGCCGAGGCCTACCAGCGGCTGCAGAACTCCGCGCAGGCGCAGCAGCAGGACGCAGGCTTCGCCGACAACGCGATCATGAACCCGCTCAAGGAGAAGCGGGCCGCGACGATCGAGCGGATCGCGATCGCCATCGACCGCGTCGGCGACCGCCCCGAGGGACTGGACACCCTCGCGGCCTGCGCGCTGCGTCCCGCCGAGAACCAGAACGGCGGTGACCAGAACGGCGGCGGTGACCAGAACGGCGGTGACCAGAACGGTGACGGTCAGGACGCCGGCGGTCAGAACGGCGGCGGAGACGGTCAGGGCCAGGGCGACCAGCAGGGCGGTCAGGGACAGCAGGGCAACGGCGGGCAGGCCGGCAACGGCCCGGTGGCCGCGGACTACGTGGACATCAGGACCGTCCAGCCGAACGCGGGCGACCGGGGCGGGCGGCAGAGCGGCTCCACGGGCTCCTTCAGCACGGACTGCGGTGTGAACGCGGGCGGCCTGTTCAACTCGGACAACGTCATCGTCGCCCCCGGCGTCTCCAACGGCGCCCACCACTTCCACGACTACGTCGGCAACCAGGGCAACAGCGCGTTCGCCAGTGACCAGGACCTCGCGGCCGCCGACACCAGCTGCGAGAACCCCGGCGACCGCTCCTCGTACTTCTGGCCGGTGATCCGCCTGCAGAACGGCACCGCCGAGCAGGACGCCAACTCTCCCGGCGGCGGCATCGAGGGCAACGTCGGCGAGATCGTGACGCCCCGGCAGGTCACGATGACGTTCGAGGGCAGCCCGCGCGGCGACGTCACGGAGATGCCGCGGCTGCTGCGCATCATCACCGGCGACGCCAAGGCGTTCGTCAACGGCACGGCCAACGCCAACGCGTCCTGGAGCTGCACCGGGTTCGAGGACCGGCAGCTGAAGGACAAGTACCCGCTCTGCCCCGCCGGCAGCGACGTGGTGCGCACGTTCCGGTTCCAGAGCTGCTGGGACGGCCGCAACATCGACAGCGCCAACCACCGCACGCATGTGGCCTTCGCCGCCGCGGACGGCAGCTGCGGCGCCGGCTTCAAGGCCATCCCGCAGCTGGTCCAGCGGATCGTCTACGACATCGACGCGCCGAGTCTGCAGGACGGCGGGCGCACGAGCCCGCTGTTCGCCGTGGACGCCTTCCCCGAGCAGCTCCACAAGCCCGTCACCGACCACGGCGACTTCATCAACGTCTTCGACGACGACCTGATGCGCGCGATGGTGGACTGCATCAACGACGGCCGCGAGTGCGACGCGGCCGACCTCGGCGACGGTCAGAACGACGGTGGCGGCCAGGACAACGGCGACGGTCAGAACAACGGCGACGGTCAGAACAACGGCGACGGTCAGAACAACGGCGGCGGTCAGAACGACGGCGGCGACCAGGGCGGTGACGACGGCCAGGGCAACGGCGACCAGGGCAACGGCGGCGCTCAGGGTGGCGACGATCAGGACCAGGGCCAGGACCAAGGCCAGGACCAGCCGGGCGGCGGGCAGGACCAGGACGAGAACCAGGCCGAGCCCACCAGGACCGCCCAGGCCCCCGGCGCCGGGGACGACAAGGCGAACCAGGGCGAGGACAAGGGCGAGGACAAGGCGGACCAGGGCGAGGACAAGGAGCCCCAGGTCCTCGGCTCGCTGAAGGCGACCCAGCGCGGCAACCCCGGCGCCGACAAGGGTGAGGACAAGGGCGTCGTCGGCGACGACGACCGCGGCGCGGTCGTGGCCCCCGCCCAGACGACGCCGGCCGCCAACCTCCCCTCGCCCGCCGGGCAGTCCGGGTCGCAGGGGTCGCAGTCGGTGGCGGGCGACCTCGCGGAGACCGGGGCGCAGCTGTGGCCGGCGATGATCGGCGGCGTGGCCGTGCTCGCCGGCATCGTCCTGCTCCGCCGCGTCCGGCGCTGGGACCACTGATCCGCTGACCCGCCGCCCCGCGCCGAGGGGCCGGAGGGGATCCCCATGCTCCGTCAACCTTGTTAGTTTGGACGGGAATCGATCCTGTACCGAACGACCCGGGGCGGAGCATGGCGGAGGTCGGGGTCCGGCGGCTGCCGCCGGGGGACGTCGCGTCGGCCGCCGTCGTGTTCGTGGCGATGGCGGCCGTCCGGCTGGGCCCGGGCAGCGGCACCGACGCCTCCCCGGCCCTGACGATCGGGCTCGCCGCGGTGATCGCCGGCGGCCTGGCGTTCCGGCGCCGTGCCCCGCTGGCCGGGTTCGTGGTGGGCACGGCCGGGCTCGCCGTCGAGGCCCTGTGGGCCGGCCCCGGTCCGCTGACCCCGGTCGCGAACCTCATCGCCGTCCACGCGCTGGGCCTCGGCGCGAGCCCCCGCCGGGCCGCGCTCGGCGCGCTGCTCGTCCCGCCCGCCGTGCTGGCGTACTTCGCCCCGAAGGACGACCCGCCGGTGGTGCCGGCCGCGGTCGTCCTCGTGTGGCTGCTGGTGTGGGCGGCCGGCTTCTCCACGGCTCGCCGACGCAGACAGACCGAGGAACTGCGGCGGCTGCTGCGCCGCGAGGCGGTCGTCGCCGAACGCCTGCGCATCGCCCGTGAGCTGCACGATGTCGTCGGCCACTCGGTGAACGCCATGCTCGTCCAGGCCGGAGCCGGACGCCTGGTGCTCGACACCGACCCCGACCGCACCCGGGAGCTGCTGAGCAGCGTCGAACGCACCGGCCGTGACGCCCTCGCCGAACTCGACCGGGTCCTCGGTCTGCTGCGCGCCGACGACGACCTCGGCCCGGCCGGTGCGGCCGCCGACGACGGCACCGCCCCGGATCAACCGCATCTGGAACCACGGCATCTGGACCGGCTCGTGGGCCCCATGGCGGACGCCGGCATGGACGTCCGCCTGCGCGTGGAGCCCGAGACGCTCACCCTGCCGGGCGCCCTGCGGCCGGCCGTCCACCGGATCGTCCAGGAGGCGCTGACGAACGCCCTGCGGCACGGCCACGCCCGGTCCGCCGAGGTGACGGTCCGCCGACAGCGGTGGGGCGAGACCGTGCTCGTCCGCGTGGTGGACGCCGGTCAGGGGCCGAAGCCCCAATACCGGCCCGGGCGCGGGCTGCGCGGCATCGGGGAACGGGCCGCCGCGCTCGGCGGGTCGGTCGCACACGGTCCGGTCGGTGACGGCGGCGGGTTCGCCCTCAGCGTCGAACTGCCGCTGCGGTGACCGCCCGTGCCGCCGCGGGCCCGGTCGTGCGGGTGCTGCTGGCCGACGACGACGCCCTGTTGCGCACCGGTGTGGCGGTGACGCTCGGCACCGCGCCGGACATCGAGGTCGTCGGGGAGGCCGCCGACGGCCTACGGGCCGTGGAGCTGTGCCACGCCCTGGCCCCGGACGTCGTGCTGATGGACGTACGGATGCCGGGCATCGACGGCATCGAGGCCACCGCCCGCATCGCCGCGGCGGGGCCGGCCGTACGGGTCCTCGTACTGACCACGTTCCCCGACGACACCTATGTGTGGCGGGCGCTGCGGGCCGGTGCCAGCGGCTTCCTGCTCAAGCGCGCCGCCCCCGAACGCCTCATCGACGCCGTGCGGACGGTGGCCGCCGGGGACACCCTGATCGACCCCTCGGTCACCCGCGCCCTCGTCGAACACTTCGTCCTGGGCGAGCGGACGGCCCGCGGACCCGCGGACGCCGCGGACCTCGCCCGGCTGCGCGGCCTCACCGCCCGTGAGGCGCAGGTGCTGCGTCTGATCGCCGAGGGACTGTCCAACGCGGAACTCGCCGAGCTGCTCAAGATCGCCGAGTCCACCGCCAAGACGCACGTCAAACGCATCCTGCACAAGATCGGCGCCCGCGACCGGGCGCAGGCCGTGGTCCTGGCCTACCGCTCCGGCCTGATGGAGCCCGGCGTACCCCCAAGGGGGTAGGTTCCGGCACCCCCTCGGGGGGACGCCCCGCTCGCCGCGCCGTCCTACGGTCGGGCCAGTCGCCGGGGAGGGGGAGCTGGGATGAGCGTGTGGGGTGCGGGGGCGTTGTCGCAGGTGTGGCGGGCCGTACGGCCGCGAGGGCGGTACCAGAGGCTGCTGTGGTGGTGCGGGACGCTCCTGGCGGCCTCCGGGCTGCTGCACGCCGTGGTCGCGATCGTGGACCGGGAGCCGTGGTGGGGACCGGTGTCCTGGCGCAAGCCGGTCGCGTTCGGGCTGTCGTTCGCGCTGCTGGTGTGGTCGGTGGTGTGGATCCTGCGGCAGATGCCCGCACGCTGGTGGGTACGGGTTCCGGCCGGCCTGGTCGTCCTCGTCGCCGTCTGCGAGGTCGGGCTCATCACCGCCCAGCGCTGGCGCGGCGTCGCCTCCCACTTCAACCAGGCGACGCCCACCGACTCCGCGATCTGGTCCGTGATCGGCACCCTCATCCTGCCGCTGATCCTCGGCCTCGTCTGGCTGTTCGTGGCCGCGCTGGTCCGGTTCGAGGGAGGCGGCGCCGCCAGGATCGCCGTGCTCGTCGGGCTGGCGGCCGTCCTGGCGGCCGGGTACATCGGCACCGACATGGCCGCCATCGGGGAGAAGACCTTCGACGACACCGGACAGGTGCCGTGGGAGGTGCTGTTCGGAGCGGCGGGCAGCGCCAAGCTCGCCCACGCCGCCGGTCTGCACGGCATCCAACTCCTCGCCCTGATCGCGATCCTGGCGGACACGGGCCGGCTCGGGCCCCGGAGAGCGGCGACCCTCGTGGCCGTGGCGGCCCTCGGCTACACCGCCGCCTTCGGGGCGGTCACCGCCACCGCCTACGCGGGCCGCGCACCGTTCGACCCGACCGTCCCCCTCGGGATCCTGCTCGCGGCCGGCGTCCTCACCACGGGCGCGGCGGCGGTCGTCGTCCTCGCGCAGGCGTCCCCCGCCCGCCCCGCCCCCGACCGCGCACCGGACACGGCGAGCAGCCCGCTCGCCGGGCGAACCGGACGGTGACCTCCGCGCGTCCACGAGGTGTGGGGCCGCGTCCGTCGCCGGTGACGGGCGGTGCGTACGACCTCGGTCGACCACCGCCCCCGCGGTGGTCACGAATGGAAATCGATCTCCGCGGACGCCCGGGAAACGCCTGTCGCGGCATCGAGTTTCGGCCGTACACTGACAATTCGTAAGCATGCGGGTGGACTTGACGGGGGGATCCGAGATGTCCGGGGATCAGTACGGCGTGAGAGACCAGGACGGCTGGAGCCACAGCTACGTCGTGCCGCCCGTACCGCCCATGCCCCCGGGGCCGCCGCCCGGCCCGGCGGACGCCTGGCGAGCCGTCGGTGTGGGCCTGCTGAACCTCAGCGGCCTCGGGCTCGGCTACGCCCTGATCCGCCGGCCGTTCCTGACCCTGGCGTGCTGGGTGGCCACGGGCCTGCTGATCTTCGCGGTGCTGCCGGCCGACCCCGACGGCGTCCCGGGCCCGACGCTCGCCCTCTACGGTCTGTTCCTGCTCCTGGCCGCCGCCCACGGCGCCTTCCTGGGCCTGCGCACCCGCCTGGTCTGGCCCGCGCAGTCCCCGCTCGCCGTCGTGCTCGGCGTGCTTCTCCTCGGCGTACCGGTCGCGGGCGGCCTGCTGTACGAGACCGCGCGCAAGGAAGCCGTCGAGGAGATGCTCCTGGAGCGGCTGGAGAAGGCCGACGACCTCGTCGACAAGGCGTCCGGCGAGTCCTTCTCCACGACCCAGTCCGAGTTCCGCAGGGCACTGACCGCCTACGACGACCTCAGCACCGACCACCCCGGCTCCCGGGCGGCCGAGAAGGTCCCGGACCGGCTGAAGACCTTCTACACGACCGTCGGCGCCCCCTACGAGAAGCAGGAGTACTGCGACGCGGTCGCTCCCCTCGCCTACCTGCGCACGGTCCCGCAGACCATGAGCAAGCGCGACCTCGGCTCGCTGGCCGACTGGCCCGACGACCGGCTCGCCACCTCGCTCTACGAGTGCGCCTCCGCCGGGCTGGCGGCCGACGGCGCGGGCTGGCAGGACCAGTTCAGCGACCTCCTCACCACGTTCCCCGACTCGGACCAGGCCGCGAAGGTCGAGCCCGACGTGAAGCGGGCCGTCGACAAGGCGGTCAAGGCCGTGGGCGGCGACGACCCGTGCACCGCCGTGGACCGGCTGAAGACGCTCGGCTCCCAGGTCAAGGCACTGCCGGGCGACAAGGCCGGGGTGGCCGACGCCCTGGCCGCCGACGCCGGACGGGCCGAGGACACCGCGTCCACCGGCGTCTACACCTGCGGCGTCGACCAGTACCGGGACGGCGACTTCGCCGAGGCGGTCACCTCGATGAACGACTTCGTCGACGCCCACAAGAAGCACAAGAACGCGCCGCGCGCGAAGAAGATAGCGATCGCCGCGGAGATCGCGCAGGAGGTCCCGGCGGCGGGCAAGAAGCTGCCCACGACGCGTTCCGGCGGCAGCATCTCCGTCACCGTCAAGAACGACAGCCCCGACGAGATCCAGGTCATGTACACCGGCCCGGTCACCGGCACCTTCACGCTCAAGGGCTGCGGCACCTGCTCCAGCTACGACTGGAGCAGCACCCTCGCCAGCGGCTTCAAGCCGTGCAGCGGCAACGACAAGTACCCGCAGCGCACCATCAGCCTGCCGGTCGGCACCACGTACTTCCTGCACAAGCCGAAGGGCGACAACGCCTCCAGCGCCGCCTCCGACACCGCCAAGCTGCAGTCGGGTTACATCTACACGGAATGCGCCTACGTGACCTCGGGCCTCGGCCTGAACTCCTGACGCGCACCCGGCCACGGTGACCGTCACGGGCGGGGGCCGCTCAGCCCCCGCCGCCGCCCTCCACCCACCGGGCGACGTCGTCGAGGTCCTTCGCGACGGCCCTGCGCACGGCACGGGCGCCGATCGGGCCCATGACCTTGGCGAGCAGCCCCGCGACGGCACCGGTCGGCTCGGCCGAGAACGTCAGCAGGATCGTCGTCGACCCCGGCCCGTCGGCCCGCAGCAGCCACTGCGAGACATAGCGGGAGCCGTGCGACTCGGCCTCCACCACGTACCGCTCGGGCGGCTCGCTGACGGTCACCCACATCTCCTCGGTGGCGTCCTTGCCGAACATGCGCCGGGTCTCCCGCCACCGCGTGCCCACCCCGAAGACCCCGTCCGTCAGGACCTCCACCCGGGTGACACCGCCGAGCATCCGCTCCATCCGCCGCAGGTCGGTCAGGGCCTCCCACACCCGTCCCTGGGAGGCGCCGACCCGCCGCTCGACCACGACACTCCTGCTCGTCATGGATCCCATGAAAGCACCGGGCGGCGGCCCCCGCCCCGTGACGCCCCCGGCCCGCTCCGGCCGCCGGGTTGCGTAGGAGAGGTGCGTAGTTCTACGGACGACCGGGCGGGAGACGTTCTGCGAGGCTTGGATCTTCAGGTGCGGCCGACGCTCCGGGGGACCCCCATCCACCACGACACGAGGAGAAGCCGATGACCGACCGCCCCGAGGGTGCGCCGGCGCAGCCCCAGCCGCAGGACCAGCCGTCCGCGTCCCCGGCCTGGCCGCCCCCGGGACAGCCCGGCGCCCAGGCCCAGCCGCCGGGGCCCGCCCCGACGCCGACCCAGGTGGAGACACCGGTCCAGGCCCAGCCGCCCACCCAGGCGGCGGTGCCGAGCGCCTACCCCTACCCGAGTCCCCAGTCGCCGGCCGGCTACGGGCCGCCGGTGCCCGCCCAGGCGTCCGCGTACGGCCCGCCGGCGGGCGGATATCCGCCGGGCGGCTACCCGCCCCCCGGCGCGCGGCCCACGACGGGCGCCGGCGGACGGGCCGTGCTGTGGGCGCTCGTGGGCGCGGTCGTGGCGTCCGCGGCGTGGGCCGGCGGTGTCTTCCTGCTCGGCGGCGACGACACCACGGCGGACCTGCGCGGCTACCGGGCCGAGTCCAACCTCTGCTCCTCGGTGGACTACTCGTCGTTCAAGAACGAGTACCCCGAGGAGGACACCGAGCCGGTGCACAACGCCCTGGAGCACGAGGCCCTCGACGAGAGCTACTGCAGCATCTCGCTGAAGGAGTCCTCCACCTCCTCGATCTCCGACGCGTACTTCTCGGTCCAGGTGGACCTGCACAAGAAGACCGACCCCGGACCCGAGTTCACCGCCGTCTGGTCCGAGTACGACCAGCGGTACGAGGACTACGACGTGGAGAAGGTCTCCGGCTTCGGCGACGAGGCGTATCTGGTCACCGAGGACACCACGTCGGGGGACGACAACAGCGGCAGCCGGGCGGCGACCCTCGCGGTGCGCGACGGCTGGATGACGTACGAGATGCGGTGGAGCGCCTACGGCTCCACCTATGACGACGGCGCGACCATGCCGGACGTGAGCGACGTGGTGGAGTGGCTCAAGAGCGACACCAACGCGACCCTGGACAACCTGCGGGAGTCCGACGGGGTGTAGCGCGGAGGCCGCGCACGCGGGCGCGCACGGGAAGGGGCGGGGCGTGCGCGGGCGGAGGCGGGGCGCGCACGCCCCGCCTCCGCCCCCTCTCGCACCCCGGTCGGCTTCAGGCGTCCTTCGCCTTCGCGTAGTCCTGGGCCATCTGGCCGGCGAAGTCGTACACCAGGCACTGCTCGTCGCCCACCACCCACGCGTCGTGCCCGGGCGGGCACACGAAGACGTCGCCAGGACCGACCTCGCCCTCACCGCCGTCGTCCATCCGGATGTGCATGCGTCCGCTGAGCACATAGCCGTTGTGGTGGACCTGGCAGCTCTCCGTGCCCGCGATGGGGCCGACGGACTCCGACCAGCGCCAGCCAGGCTCGAAGGTGGCCACGGCGAAGTCGAGCCCGGTCAGGTGCACGGCTTCGAGGTGCCCCCGTGGGAAGTCGCGCCGCTCGTCCGGCTTCTCGACCGTCTTGATCTCCAGCATGACGGCTCCTTCCGCTAGGCCGCCCCACCTCCCCATGGTCCGCCTGTCAAGCCGGGGCCGCCAACCGGGGGACCGGTGCCCGCCGGAGGTGCCGGGCCCTCGTGGGCGGCGTGTAATGGGGTCCGGAAGATCGCTCCCGGAGGAGAGACGATGCGCTCAAGTCGTGCCGGTGGTGGGCAGGGCGGGACCGAGGCCCCGACGGGCCGGCTGCGCAGGCTCGGTGAGTGGTGCGCCCGGCACTTCGTGGTCGTCATCGTCGCCTGGCTGGTCGCCCTGGCGGCCGTGCAGGTGCTGAACCGGGCCTACGGCGGCGACTACTCGGACAACTTCTCCCTCCCGGGCGTGCAGTCCCAGAAGGGCCTGGACGTGCTGAAGGAGCACGATCCGGCGGCCGGCGGCTACGGCAGCCAGATCGTCCTGCACGACAAGGACAAGGCGCTGACCTCGCTCGGCTCCCAGATGTCCCAGACGGTCGCGGACCTGCAGAAGCTGCCGCACGTGCTGTCGGTGCAGAACCCGCTCTCCGCGCCCGCCGCCGAGCCGTCGCAGTCGTCGGACCAGTCGCAGCAGCCGAACGTCGGCCCGCTGTCCTCCGACCAGAAGACGGCGTACATCACGATCCGCTTCGACGTGCAGCCCTCCACCCTCGGTGACGGCTACCTCGACGGGGTGGACGACTCCGTGCAGCCGCTGCGGTCGGCGGGCGCCGAGGTGGAGTACGGGGGACCGCTCGGGGAACTGGCCCGTCCCGACGCCGACGACCGGATCAGCGAGCTGATCGGCTTCGCGGTCGCGATCGTCGTCCTGATCATCGGCTTCGGCAGCGTCATCGCCGCCGGTCTGCCTCTGGTGACCGCCCTGCTGAGCGTGATCGGCGGCCTCGCCTGTCTCGGTCTGCTGGCCGCCGCGTTCACCTTCGCGACCGTCTCCCCGACCCTGGCGACGATGATCGGTATCGGGGTCGGCATCGACTACGCGCTGTTCCTGATCACCCGCCACCGCCAGAACCTCATGGACGGCGACGACCCGGTGCGGGCGGCCGGCCGCGCCGCCTCGACCAGCGGGCACGCCGTCCTCGTCTCCGGCTGCACGGTGATCGTCGCCCTCGCCGGACTGTACGCCTCCGGGGTCAGCTTCATCGGCAAGCTCGGACTGGCCGCCGCCGTGACCGTGGTCTCCGCGATCGCCGGCGCCCTCACCCTGGTCCCCGCCCTGCTCGGCCTGATCGGCAGACGGATCGACCGCTACCACGTCCGCAAGCCGATCGCCGAGACCGGCGCCGAGACGGGCGAGGAGATCACCGGCACCTGGCACCGCTACGCCCAGCGCGTGGAACACCACCCCTGGCGGTTCCTGACGGCCGGTCTCGCGACCGTGGCGATCCTCGCGATCCCCCTCTTCTCCATCCAGCTGGGCCACATCGGTGACGGCGCCGACCCCACCTCCTTCACCGACCGCCGCGCCTACGACCTGATGACCGACGCCTTCGGGCCGGGCTCCAACGGGCCGCTCACGGTCGTCATCGACCAGACCTCGGTGCCGTCCTCGGACCGCCAGAGCCTGCAGAGCACCGCACAGAAGAAGCTGGACGCGGTCCAGGGGGCGTACGCCGTCACCCCGCTGACCCCCACCCAGGACGGGGACGTCCTGGTGGGCACGGTCTACTCGAAGGAGTCGCCGCAGAACGCCGACACCACGGACCTGACGAACCGCCTGGTCGACGACACCCTGCCCGCCGCGGTCTCCGGCACGAAGGCACACGGCTATGTCACGGGGACCACGGCCTCCCAGGTCGACTTCCGTGACATCGTGGCGAGCCGGCTGCCCGTCATCATCGCCGTCGTCGTCGCCCTCGCGTTCCTGATCATCCTCGCCGTCTTCCGCGGACTCCTGGTCGCGGTGAAGGCGGCCGTCCTCAACGTGCTCTCCATCGCCGCCTCCTACGGGGTCGTCGTCGCCGTCTTCCAGTGGGGCTGGGGCGGACCCGCCCTGGGCGTCCACGGCAAGGTGCCCATCGAGAGCTATGTGCCGATGATGATGTTCGCGATCATCTTCGGGCTCAGCATGGACTACGAGATCTTCCTGCTCTCCCGCGTCCACGAGGCATGGCTGCGCACCGGTGACGCCCGCGACGCCGTGGCCCACGCCCTGGAGATCACCGCCCGGGTGATCACCTGCGCCGCCCTGATCATGGTCAGCGTCTTCGCCGCGTTCATCGTCAGCGACAACATCGTGGTCAAGATGCTGGGTCTGGGGCTCGCGGTCAGCGTCCTCATCGACGCCACGGTCGTCCGCCTGCTCATGGTCCCCGCCGTGATGACCCTGCTGGGGAGCCGTGCCTGGTGGACCCCGCACTGGCTCGACCGGATCATGCCGCACATCGACGCGGAGGGGGACACGCGGGAGCGGCCGGTCCCGCAGGGGCAGGACCGGCCGCTCGGCGGCTGACGTGTCTCAGTGTGACGACAGACGACGGTGTGTCAGAAGGTCAGCTTCCAGCTGTTGATGTAGCCGGTGTCGAGGCTGGCCACGTCCTGCACCCGCAGCTTCCAGGTGCCGGCGGCGGTCTCGGAGGAGGCGTTCACCGTGTACGTCTCGACCACGTTGTCGGCCGAGTCGGACGAGGAGGAGTTCTTCAGCCGGTACGCCGTGCCGTCCGGGGCCACGAGGTCGATGACCAGGTCACCGCGCCAGGTGTGGACGATGTTCACGTCCACGGTGAGCGTGCTGGGCGCCGCTCCGGCCCGGTTGACGTTGATCGGGGACTCGACGGTGGAGTTGTCGGGGATCTGATAGTCGGCGGTGTTCTCGAACACCGACTGGTTCCCCTCCTCGTCCACGCGCCAGGCGAAGCTCGCCGTCCCGGTCTTGCCGGCCGCGTCCGTCACGGTCACGGTCGGCGTCCAGTTCCCGGCCGTGGTCGGGGTGCCCGAGATGCGTCCCGTGGCCGCGTCGATGGACAGCCCGTCCGGCAGACCGGTGGCCGTGTACGACAGGGCGCCGGGGTTGGTGGACGACGCCTGGACGTCCAGCGTGACCGCCTGTCCGGTCAGGGTGTACTGCGCGGCCGGCGGGATGACCGTCACACCGTCGAGGATCCGGGAGCCGACGTTGATCGCGGCCCAGGCGTTGGCGGTGTTGTTGTACGTCGGCGAACCGAGCCCGTACAGGTCGGCGGCGGCGCGCAGGGTGTAGGTGCGCGCGGCGGCGTAGTTGGTCGCGGACACCATGTACGTGGTGAGCGCCCGGAACCAGATCTTCTCGGCGGCCTCGCGGCCTATCGGCGTCACCGGCAGCCCGTCGAAGGTCGGCGAGTCGTAGGAGACGCCGTTGACGACCTTCGCGCCGCTGCCCTCGGAGGCCAGGTAGAACCAGTGGTTGGCCGGGCCCGAGGAGTAGTGGACGTCGATGTTGCCGAGCGTGGAGGACCAGTAGTCCCGCGAGGAGCCGTCCTTGCTGGGCTTGTCCATGTAACGCAGCGGCGTGCCGTCGCCGTTGATGTTGATCTTCTCGCCGACCAGGTAGTCGCCCACGTCCTCGCTGTTGCCGGCGGCGAACTCCACGGCGGCGGCGAAGATGTCGGAGGTCGCCTCGTTCAGCCCGCCGGACTCGCCGCTGTAGACGAGGTTGGCGGTGACCGAGGTCAGACCGTGCGTCATCTCGTGCGCGGCCACGTCGATGGAGGTGAGCGGGTTGGCGTTGCCCGACCCGTCGCCGTACGTCATGCAGAAGCAGGTGTCCTGCCAGAACGCGTTGACGTAGTTGTTGCCGTAGTGCACCCGGCTGTACGGGGCGACCCCGTCGTTGCGCAGGCCGTTGCGGCCGTGCACGTTCTTGTAGTAGTCCCAGGTCAGCGCGGCACCGTAGTGCGCGTCCGCGCCGGCGGTCTCCAGGTTGGCGGCCGTGCCGTCGCCCCAGACGTCGTCGCTCCCGCTGAACAGCGTGCCCGTCCCGGACGAGCCGCGGTTCAGGTTGTAGGTGCGGTGGTTGCCGCGGTCCGCGTCGGTCAGCGTGTACGACGAACCCGACTGGCTGGTGCCGAGCGTCACCGAGCCGCTGTAGCGGGTGTTGCCCGTGCCGGTGTGCACGCCCTCGTACTCGAACAGCTTCTTGCCCGACTGCGCGTCGGTGATGACGTGCAGCTCGCTGGGCGTGTCGTCGTGCTGGAAGCCGCTGACGACCGTCTCGTAGGCGAGGGTCGGCGTGCCCTTGGCGGCCCAGACGACCTTGCGGCTGCTGTCCGGAGCGGTCTTGGTGGACCCCTCCTTCTTCGCCGCCGCCAGCGCCTGCTTCTCGGCGGTGGCCTTGCTGACCTCGGGACTGAGGTCCGCCACCTTCAGCGTGGGCTTGTAGGAGCGGGTGACGCTCTCGATCGCGCCGGACTTCGCGGCGTGGACGACCAGGTCGCCGCCGAGCACGGGGAGTCCGGCGTAGGTGCGCTCGTAGCGGGTGTGCACGGTGCCGTCGGCGTCCTTGACGACGTCGCGGACCCGCAACTCCTCCCGGCCGCCCAGGTCGAGGCGGTCGGCGGTGGTGTCCGTGGCCTTCTCGGCCTTGCGGATGAGGGTTTCGCGCTGACCGGGGGTGAGCTTCGCGGGCAGGGCACCGCGGTCCGGCTTCGCGGCCACGGGACGGGCGGTGCCTTCTCCGCCGTCACCGCGTGCCATGGCCGGGGCGCCGGGGGCGGCTACGGCGAGCATGGCCGCCGCGACGACTAGGGCGGCCGTGGCCGTGGTACGTCTGTGGGGGGTGGATCTCACGCGAACTCCTTAGCTGCGGCCGACGTTGGTGGAGCGGCCGTACGAAGGACCCGGTGCACGGGTCGAGGCACCGGGTGGAGCAGGGAGTGCTGCGATGCGGGTGCGCGTGCTCCGTCGTGAGACGGGATGGGCACAGAGTGACAGATGTGTGAGTGTTGTGTCAGGAGCACGCCAAGTGTTTGGCCGGAAAATGATCGTTCAACCACCGTCGGTGGTCAGGGATTTCGCCGATGTCGGCGGCATGCCGGAGCTCGCCACCGACACGTTCCGGCCGCCGGGTGCGGGGCACGACAGCACAGGGCGCCCGCCCCCGTGCGGGGGCGGGCGCCGGTCGGTGCGGGATCGGACGCGGGTTGGCTCCGGTGGAGGCCGGGCCCGGGTGCGCGCGGGTTACGCGCGCGGCGCCCCGGCGCACGACGTGGGGGCGCATGACGTCATGGCGCATGACGTGGGGGCGCATGACGTCTTGGCGCATGACGTCTTGGCGTACGACGTCATGGCGTACGACGTCGTGACGTGAGACGTCACGGCTTGCGGGCGAGGCCGCCGTGTTCGGCGATGACCTGCGGGGCGGGGTCGGTGGCGTCCGGACGCCAGAGGGGGACCGAGACCACGCCGGGGTCCAGCAGTTCCAGACCGTCGAAGAACGACGTGATCTCCTCGACCGTACGCAGGTTGTAGGGCACCGCGCCGCTCTCGTTGTACCCGTCCTGGGCCCGCTCGAAGACCGGGTCGATGCCCCGGGAACCGTCGTTGACGGAGAGGTAGCTGCCGGACGGCAGCGCCCCGAGCAGCCGGTCGACGATGGAGCGCGCCTGGTCGTGGTCGGCGACATGGCCCAGGATGTTGCTGAGGATCAGCGCGGTGGGCCGGTTCAGGTCCAGGGTCTCGGCGGCGGCCGCGAGGATGCGGTCCGGGTCGAGCACGTTGGCGTCGACGTAGGCGGTCGCCCCCTCCGGTGTGGAGTAGAGCAGGGCGCGGGCGTGGGCCAGGACCAGCGGATCGTTGTCGACGTAGACGATCCGCGCCTCGGGGGCGATCCGCTGCGCGACCTCATGGGTGTTGTCCGCGGTCGGCAGGCCCGTCCCGACGTCGAGGAACTGCCGGATGCCCGCCTCGGCGACCAGGTACGTGATGTTGCGGCGCAGGAACGCGCGGCTGCTGCGGGCGATGGTCACGATGCCGGGGAACACCGCGGTGTACGCGTCGCCGGCCTGCTCGTCGACGGGGTAGTTGTCCTTCCCGCCCAGCCAGTAGTTCCAGATACGGGCCGAGTGGGGCACCGAGGTGTCGATCTTCTGTTGCGCCGCCGGTCCGGGGGTGGTCGCGTGGTCGGTCATGTCTACCGTCCGTCTTTCAGCCGAAGCGAGGAGTTCCGGACACAATTTACGTCCCGACAGCCGCTTCTCGTACGCCAGTTCACGTTTTCTGGCGGGTCGAGGGCGGGTCGAGGGCGGGTCGAGGGCGGGTCGAGGGCGGGTTGGCGGTGGGTCAGGGGCGGGTCAGGGGCGGGCGGGAACTTCTCTGACCGCACAGACGTCGGTACGGGTGGAGCGGGACCGCACCCGGTGCGCGACGGAAGTGGGTTGCCATGACGACGATCGACCCGACCACCTTCGAGACCAGGCTGGCCGACGGCCGCCGCATGACGCTGTCGCTGCCGCCGACGGACGCGGGATGGGCCGCCGAGGGGATCAGGACCCTCCGCCCCGTCCCGCCCACGCACACCGGCCGGGGCCAGGACCCTCCCGCCCTCCCCGAGCGCCCCGCGCTTCCGCTCGAAGTCGCCCTGCTGGGGTTCGCGCTCTAGGGGGCGGCATGCCTGAGGGATGGCAGTGGGACCGCACGCTCTTCCGGGGCAGCGCGGAGCACTACGAGCGGGGCCGGCTCCCCTACGCCCCGGGCCTTCCCGAGACGCTCGCCGGGGCCCTGGGTTTGGACGGCCGGGGCAGACTCCTGGACGTCGGCTGCGGTCCGGGGACCGTGCTGCTGCCGATGGCGCCGTACTTCGAGGAGGTGGTCGGTGTCGATCCGGACGAGGACATGCTGGCCGAGGCGCGGCGGCAGGCCGCACGGCGCGGGGTGGCCCACGCGCGCTGGGTGGCCGCCCGCGCCGAGGAACTGCCCGCGGGACTGGGGGAGTTCCGGACCGTGGTGTTCGCGCAGTCCTTCCACTGGACGGACCGTGACCGTGTCGCGGCCGTCGTGCGGGAGATGCTGGAACCGGGCGGCGCGCTCGTCCATGTGAGCGAACTGCGGGACCCGCCCCCCGAGCCCGCGCCGCCGCCGTCGCCGGCGCCCCCGTACGAACGCATCGCCGGGCTGGTGCGCCGGTACCTGGGCCCCGTGCGCCGCGCGGGGCAGGGGGTGCTGGTCGACGGCACACCGGGCGGGGAGGAACAGGTCATCGCACGCGCCGGGTTCGTGGACCTCGCACGCCATGTGGTGCCGGGCGGCGACGTCGTCCCCCGCACCACGGACGACCTCGTGGCGTGGACGTTCTCCCGGTCCGACGCGGCGCCGCACCTGTTCGGCGACGGAAGGGCCGCGTTCGAACGGGACCTGCGGGCACTGCTGGAGGAGGCGGCACCCGGCCGGCACCCGTGCGCGGAGCGTCTGCCCGCCACCGAGGTCAGGATCTGGCGGAAGCCCCCGGGGTAGGGGCGAGTGCCGACGAGGGGCCCCGGTGGGACCGCGCTCCGCACCGGACCGCACACACCGGATCACTTGCCCCACCGTGGCCCCACTAGGCTTCCCCCGTGACCGGCACCCCCCACGACCTGTGCATCCGCCCCGGCGGCCCCGACGACGCCCCGGCCGTTCTCGCCATGCTCGACGGGGCGGTGGCCTGGATGAACGAGCGCGGCAACACCGAGCAGTGGGGCACGATCCCGTACTCGCGGCGACCCGACGGCCCGGCACGGGTCGAGCGGTACACCACCGAGAACACGCCGTACATCGCGGAACTGGACGGAACACCCGTCGGCGCGCTGATCCTGGACACCGGCCCCAGCCCGCAGCTGCCGATCGCCCCGGCGGGGGAACCCGAGCGGTACGTCCGCCTGTTGGTGTCCGACCGACGGCAGGCCGGCCGGGGTGTCGGCGCGGCCCTCCTGGCCCATGCCGCCGAGGAGACCCGCAGGGCGGGTGTCGGGCTCCTCCGGGTCGACTGCTGGGCGGGCGGCGGCGGGCAGCTCGTCAGGTTCTACGAACGCAACGGCTTCACCGCCACCGACCCCTTCCGCTCCGGCACTTGGCCGGGCCAGGTACTGACCCGGCGCATCGACTGACCCGGCGCGTCGACTGACCTGGCACGTCGACTGACCCGGCGCATCGGCTGACGTGGCGCATCGGCTGACCTGGCGCGTCGGCTGACGTGGCGCGTCGGCTGACCCGGCGCGTCGGCTGACGTGGCGCGCGCACCGGCCCCGCGATCGCGAGGGTCAGTGCGCGATGCCGTCGATGAGGTCGCGGGCACCCTGGCGGAGCAGGGCGACGGCGACCGAGGTGCCCAGGGTGGCCGGGTCGAGGCGGCCGGCCCATTCGTGGGCGTTGAGGACCGTCTTGCCGTCGGGCGTGAACACGGAGGCGCGCAGCGAGAGTTCGCCGCCGCGGTCCGTGCGGGCGAAACCGGCGATGGGGCTGTTGCAGTGGCCCTGGAGGACGTGCAGGAACATCCGTTCGGCAAGCGTCTCGCGATGGGTGTCCGGATCGCCGAGACCGCTGACGGTGTCGATGGTGAGGGCGTCGCCCTCCCGGCACTGCAGTGCCAGGACACCCGCGCCGATCGGCGGCATCATCGTCTCCACGGACAGGATCTCGCTGATCACGTCCGCCCGGCCGATCCGCTCCAGCCCGGACACGGCCAGCAGCAGCGCGTCCGCCTCACCGGCGGCGAGCTTCTCCAGCCGGCGGTTGGCGTTGCCGCGGAACGGCACGCACTCCAGGTGCGGGTGCGACGCGGCGAGTTGCGCGCTGCGCCGTACGGAGGAGGTCCCGATCCGGGTTCCCGCGGGCAGCTCGTCCAGGGTGCGGCCGGCGGGGTCCACCAGCGCGTCGCGGATGTCGTCCCGCTTCAGGAACGCCGCGAACATGGTGCCCGCCGGGAGGGGACGGTCGGCGGGAATGTCCTTCACGCAGTGCACGGCGAGATCCGCCTCGCCCGCGACGAGGGCGGCGTCGACCTCCTTGGTGAACGCCCCCTTGCCCTCGACCTGGGAGAGATCACCCATCCACTTGTCCCCGGTCGTCTTCACGGGAACCACTTCGGTGCGCAGCGCCGGGTGCAGCACGGCGAGTTCGGCGCGTACACGCTCCACCTGGGCCAGGGCCATGGGCGAGTCTCGGGAAACGATACGAATCAGGTCCTGCGACATGAAGGCACGATAGCCCCTCGGACCGGGCGCCGTTGACCATCCCCGACCCCCGCCCCGGCCCCGGTGCCGCGCCTGTCCTGTCCTGTCGGTGCCCGCACCCCCGGCGACCGGCCCGGACGCCGGCCCGGACCCACCGGCCCTACACGTCCGCCCGCTGGTACTGCCCGAGAAAGTCGAACTTCCGGCCGACCACGCGGAACAGGTACAGCGCGTCGTGGTTGTAGCCGTAACTCGCGTCGAACGCGGCGGTCCGGCTGACGCCCCGGTAGGTCACCTCGCGCATCCGGCGTACGACCGCGCCGCGCTCGGCCACGGGCGCGTCCCCGTCCGCGCACGCCTCGGCGAGGAACAGCATCGCGTCGTACGCCTCCGCCGCGTACCAGCCGGGCGCCTTCCCGTACCGGGCCTCGTACGCCCTGGTGAACCCGCGGGCCGCCGGGGTGGCGGCCGGGTCGACGAACGTGGTGGCGAACACCCAGCCGTCGGCGGCCCGGCCCGCCTTCTTCAGGAACCGGTCGCCGAGGGCCCGTTGGGTGGCGACCCGGGCCCCCGAGAACCCGGCCTCGCGCAGGGCCGCCGCGAAGGCCCCCGCCCGCTCCTGGTTCCCGCTGAACACCACGGCGTCCGCGCGGTCCGCGACGGCCTTCCGGGCGAGCGCGGCGGCGTCGAACGTTCCGGCCGCGACACTCGTGACGGTCGTGTCCCTCCCGGAGCGGCCCAGCGCGCGCTCCATGAAGTTGCAGAGCGTCCAGGCGAAGTCGCCCTCGGCCCGGTCGTCGACGAGGAACACCCGGCGGGCGTCGGCCTTGCCCAGGAGGTAGGTGTCGCAGGGAGCGGCGAGCAACTCCTCACCGGGCGACAGCTGCGCGTGCGGGACGAGGACGGAGCTGTCGGTCCCCCCTGACTGGGCGGCCAGCGCCACCGAGACGGAGACGACGGGCAGGACGGCCTCGGTGTACGTGTCCACCGCGGCCAGGAAGCACGCGTTCGTGGTCGGTCCCAGCACCGCGACGACCCGCTCGTCCGCCACCAACTGCCGGGCCCGGGCACGGGTCCGGCCGGGCTCGCCCCCGTCGTCGTACGCCCGCAGCCTCAGCCGCACCGGCCGGTCCGAGTCGGCGTTGACCCGGGCGACGGCCAGCCGGGCGCCGTCGAGCTGGGCGCGCCCGGCCTCGCCGCTCGCGCCGGAGAGGTCGCCCTGGAAGGCCACGGTCAGTTCGGTGCGGGGGGCGGACGACGGCGAGGCGCCCGCGCCGGTCGTCCGGCCGTCCCGGCCGTTCCACCACCAGAGCCCGCCGCCGGCCGCCAGGGCGCCGGCCGTTCCCACGGAGCCGAGGGCCAGGAACCCGCGGCGGGTCGGGCCCGCGACCTCCGGCTCCTTCGAGGCGGCCACCGTCAACGCGCCCGGGTCCACCGGCGCCGGGTCCACCGGCGCCGGGCCGGCCGGGACCGCGTCGTCCCGGGCGGCGGGGGTCGGCGCGGACACCCGCGTCGGCTCGATCGCTCCCATGGCGAGCACCGCCGCGGACCGGTCCGCGATCAGCCGGGTCACCGGCTCCGGCAGCCACCGCTCCCGGTCGGCCGGTACGGCCGCGTCGAGGGCCGCCCCGACCTCCACGGCGGTCGGCCGGCGCGCCGGATCCTTGTCCAGGCACGCCCGGACGACCGGCTCCAACTCCGGCGGAATGCCCGGGAGTTCGGGCTCGTCGTAGACCGTGCGCAGCAGCACCCCGGCGGCCGCGCCGCTGCCGAACGGCCTTGCCCCGGTGGCGGCGAAGGCCAGCACGCAGCCCAGTGAGAAGACGTCGCTGGGGGGACCGATGCCGGCGGCGCCCGCGCGGGCCTGTTCGGGCGACAGGAAGCCGGGCGAGCCCACGACGACGCCGGTGGACGTGAGCGCCGTGCCCTCCGGTGTCCGTGCGATGCCGAAGTCGATCAGGCGGGGACCGTCCGGGGCCAGCAACAGGTTGCCCGGCTTCACGTCCCGGTGCACCAGCCCCGCCCGGTGGACCGCGTCCAGCGCCTCGGCGAGACGCAGCCCCAGCAAGGACACGGACGCGGGGGACCACGGTCCATGGCTTTCCAGCGCCTCCGCCAGCGAGGGGCCCGGCACGAACGCGGTCGCCAGCCACGGGTCCTCCGCGTCGGCGTCCGCGTCCAGCAAGGGGACCACCCAGGGGCTGTCCACCTGTCGGGCGACCTCGATCTCCCGGCGGAACCGGGCCCGGAACCCGGCGTCGTCCGCGTAGGACGCCCGGACCACCTTGACCGCGGCGAAGGCCCCGCCCGGCGCGCGGGCGAGGAAGACCACGCCCATGCCGCCGGCGCCGAGCCGCCGCAGCAGCCGGTAGGCGCCCAGCCGCGACGGATCGGCGGCTCGCAGCGGCTCCATCAGGCGGTCAGCGGCGCCGGGCCGCCGTACACGAACGCCCCGTCCTCGACACGCCAGAGGTAGCCGCCGGTGCCGTCGATGACCGGCAGACCGTTCTTCTGGAACGCGTACGTCCTGGTGACCCCCTTGTACTTGGCGGCCCGCAGCGCGGCGAGCAGGTTCTCGCGGGTACGGCCCTTGGACGGAAGGCCGGCGAGCGACTTGAGCACCATCGACGTCACGTCGTAGGACTCCGCCGCGTAACGGGGCGGAGCCTGCTTCCATCGTTTCCGGTAGGCCCCCACGAACGTGCCGGCCTCGGGTATCTCCGCCGGGTCGACGACCGGTGCGACGACCTCCCATCCGTCGGCCGCCTCCTTGGCCTCCTTGAGGAAACGCGGGTCGAGTAGCGCCGGTCCGGAGGCGCGGGCGCCGGTGTAGCCGCGTTGGCTCAGCGTCCGGGCGAACGACGCGGCCCGGTCGGGCAGTCCGGCGAACGCGAACGAGTCGATGCCGGCGGCCAGCAGGTCGTCCACCGTGTCCCTGAATCCGGACCGCAGGGTGCCGACGACCCGGGGCACGAACGGCTGCTCGTGCGTGTGGAACTGCGTGCTCAGGCTGCTGCTGATCTCGTAGCCGTAGCTGTCGGCGGACCGGTCGACGACGAGACCGATCCTGCGCGGTCCGGCTCCGCGCAGGACCGCGTCGAGGAAGACGGGGAGCACCGAGTCGGGCAGCCTTGCGTGCAGGAACGAGCGGAAGCCCTGCACGACGAGAGCGATGGCGCCGGGTGACACCGCCAGCACGGGGACGAGGGCGGCGTCGTAGGCCGCCAGCGCGGACGTGGCGGTCGCGTCCGTGGTCGGGCCGACCACGGCGAGCACGGTGGGGTCGTCCGCGAGCCGCTTCGCGAGGCGGGCCGCCTCGGCGGGGTCGCCGCCGTCGTCCTCCGCCCGCACACCCACCTGGAAGGGCGCGTCGCGGCGGGCGTTGAACTGCTCGACGGCCAGCCGCAGTCCGTGCTCCTGGGCGGTGCCCGTGGCGCGTTGGTCCCCGCTGAGGTCACCGTGGAGCGCGACGGTGTACGCGGGGCGCCGGGCGGCGGCCGGTTTCCCGCCGTCCGGCCCGTCGTTCCGGCCGGCGGCCCACCAGGCCGTGGCCCCTCCTCCGGCGAGCAGCACACCCGCGCCGAGGAGGAGCGCGCGGCGCCGCGCGGGGGTGCCGGGGGCGTCGGCGGCGGCCGTGGGTCGGGTGTCGTCGGTGCCGGAAGCCGGGGACGCGGTGCCGTCGACGGAGGCGGTGCTCCGCGGGCCGGTCAGGACCGGGGCCCTGTCGGTCGGGGCGGTGGCCGCGGGAGAGGTGCCGCCGGCTATCTCCGTGTCCTCGATGTCCGGCAGCGCGAGCGCCTCGGCGGAACGCCGGGCGATCAGCGCGACGACCTCCTCGGGCAGCCAGGAGGCGGGAGCGTCGTCCGACGGCTCGTCGGGCAGCAACTCCGTGACGATCTCGGTCACTTCGGGTCGCAGCGCCGGGTCCTTCTCCAGGCACCGCGACAGCAGGCCGCTCAGCGCGGCAGGCACGCCGTCGAGGTCGGCGGGGTCGTGCACGGCCCGGTACAGCAGCGCGTCGAGCGCCCCGGTGCCGAACGGCGGGCGGCCCGTCGCTGCGAACGCCAGCACGCAGCCCAGGGAGAACACGTCGCTGGGCCCGCCGACGGAGTGGCCGCCCCGCTCGTCGGCCTGCTCCGGCGCGAGGTAGCCGGGCGTGCCGACCACCAACCCCGTAGCGGTCAGCGAGTGGTCCTCGGGCGCCCGGGCGATGCCGAAGTCGATGAGCCGGGGCCCGTCCGGCGCGAGGAGCACATTGCCCGGCTTGAGGTCCCGGTGGACCAGCCCGGCCCGGTGGACCTCGCCCAGCGCCAGCGCCAGCCGGCCCCCGAGGACCCGCAGCCCGTGCTCGTCGAGGGGGCCGTACGCCGTCACCGCCTCCGCCAGCGACGGACCGGGCACGTACGCCGTCGCCAGCCACGGTGCCTCCGCGTCCGGGTCGGCGTCCACCAGCGGCACCGCCCAGGGGCTGTCGACCCGCCGGGCGACCTCGACCTCGCGCCGGAACCGTTCCCGGAAACCGGCGTCCTCGGCGTACTCCGCCGCCAGCACCTTCAGGGCCACCAGTGAACCGGTGGCCGTCCGCGCGAGGTACACCACACCCATGCCGCCGGCGCCGAGCCGGCCGAGCAGACGGTGGTCGGCGATCCGCGCCGGATCGGAGGAACGCAGCCGCTCCATCACTTCTCGCCCCCGCCCAGCTCGTACGCCGCCCGGTCGAGCATGGTGATGGTGCCGCGTGTCACGTACGGCTCCAGGTCGGCGTCGGCCCAGCCCTCGGCGCCCTTGAACGACACCGTCAGGGTCACCGGGCCGAGCCGTGTGACCATCCACCGGTACCGGGCTTCGCTGCTCCCGGTCAGATAGACGCCCGTCTCCACGATCGAGTCGTCGGCGTAGTTGTTGCCGCGCGTGCCGCGGGGGGTGCCCACGGACATCAGTTTCGCGATCCGCTCGTCGGCGCGTACCTGCTGCTCCGGGCAGCGCAGCGCCTCCTCCAGCATCTCCGAGAGCTGGTCGTCGGCACCGAGCTCCGTGGTGTGCACCGTCACCGTCGCCGTCACCTTGACCGTGCCGCGCTTCTTGCCGCCCGGCAGTTCGCTGTAGCGGGACAGGGAGCCGAGCACGCCCTCGGGCTGGGCCCGGCGCTGCCACCGGCACTCGTCGTCCAGGACGGCCACGGTGCCCGCGGCGCTGCGGGCGAGGGGCTGCGCCCGGAAGCCCGCGCCCCAGTCCTTCGGCTGCATCGCGACCTTCGCCGCGAGCGCGGCGCCCTCCCGTCGCGAACGCGGCAGGCGGTCCGGGTCCGCCGCGAACGGCGTCACCGACGGTGCCGACGACGGCTCCGCACCCGCCGCCGACCCCTTCCCGGACGCGGAAGCGGAAGGCGTCGGCGACCCGGACGCCTTCCCTCCGGGCGCGGCCGCCCGGTCCGTCGTCCCCGCGCTGCAGCCGCCCAGCAGTACCACCGCCGCGGCCCCCGAGGCGACGGCCCTCGACCGCCAACCACCTCTTCGCCCAGCAGACTTGTCGTCCATGACCGCCCCCTCCACCCCACATCCCCGCATGTGACCGGTGATCGTACAGAGGTACGCAATCCCGGCGGGAGCGGTTCCGGGGAGTCTCTTCGCACATGCCCGGGCCATTGACGCGGAAGGCCGACTGCCGCAGTCTGAACGGATGTTCAGAACGAGCGTTCAGAACGCGGGCCGCAGCAGGGGCAGTTGCGGCGTCGGCGTGCGACAGCATGCCCAACGGGACCTGCACGACCGGCCCGTGCACGATGCCTGACGCCCCCCGCGCCCCCCGCCACACCCGTGACCGCGTCCTGGAGGCAGCTCTCGACTGCCTCGTCCGCAACGGCCACGGCGGGACCACCGCGCGGGCGATAGCGCAGGCCGGCGGTTTCGCGCCCGGGGTGATTTATTACCATTTCGCGGACCTGGACGACGTTCTGGTGGCGGCGCTGGAACGGACCAGCGGGGCCCGGATCGACCGGTACCGGGCCGAGCTGGCCGGCATCGACCGTGCGGTGCCCGCGATCGCGCGCCTGCGCGAGCTGTACGACGAGGACACCGCGACCGGCCACATCGCCGCCGTCCAGGAGCTGTACGCCGGCGCGCGCCCCGGAACCCGCCTTGCCGCCCAACTGGCCCTGGAGACAAGGAAGTGGGAGGACCTGGCCGAAGAACGGCTCACGGTCCTGCTCCGCGGCAAACCCCTCGGTTCCGTCGTCCGGGTCCGCGCACTCGCGAGCGCGGCGGTCGCCCTCCACCTCGGCATGGAAACCCTCACCCACCTCGACACCGACCGCTCCCGCCCGGCCACCCTCTTCACCCAGGCATCCCGCCTCGCCGCACTCTTCGACCGCGTACCGCGCCTGAGGAGACGGGCGCCCGGGGGAAGATGAACGAGCCCGCCCGCCGCGCGCGGGCTCAGGGCGTCTCGATCCTGCCCTGCTTCACCAGGTAGCGGGCGGGGTCCGAGCAGCCCAGTGACGGGGTGAGCAGCAGGCTCACCGTCAGTGGGGCCGGTTCCGTGCTCGCCGTCGCGAACGTGCAGACCGCGCCCTTGCCGGTGAGGGGGTACCAGAACCAGCCGTCGGCGTCGCCGACTGTCGTGCGGTCCGACTCCTTCCAGGTGCCGCCGGACCGGGTGAAGACCTGAAGGCGCACGGAGGCGGCGTACTCGTCCTGCGTCGAGCGCAGCGCGGTCAGCGTGACCCGGTAGTCCGAGCCCAGCGTGGACGAGGCGATCTGGTGGGTCTGCTGCCGTGCGGCGGAGTCGGCGGTCGACGCGCCGGCTCCGGCGGCGCCGAGGGCGGCCGCCAGCAGGAGGGTGAGGGCCGCGGTGATGCCGCGCCGGGTACGGTTCGCGTTCATGTGTTCCCCCGTCGGAACGAGTCGGTACAAGTCGGTACAACAAGAGTCGGTACAACAAGAGTCGGTACAAGAAGAGTCGGTGCAAAGGGTCGGTGTGTTCCAGGTCGGTTTGTTCCGTTCGGTGAGGAAGACGAGCCGGGCACCGCACGGGTTGTACGGCGGCCGCCGCCCTCTCTCACGTCGCGCGGATGAGCAGCAGCGCCATGTCGTCGCTGCGCGGTGCGGAACGGCGGGCGTGCTGGACGAGCGTGTCGGCGACGGTGTCCATGGGGCGGGGCCCCGCCGGATCGGCGCGGGCGAGCGCGTGGGCGAGGCCGTCGACCGCGTCGTCGATGTCGACGCCCGGGGCCTCCACGAGCCCGTCCGTGTAGAGCGCCAGCACGGATCCGGCGGGCAGCGCGATCTCGGTGGACGCGTAGCCCGCGCCGGGGTCGATGCCGAGCAGGAGGCCCGGCGGCAGCCGGAGGGCCTCGGTGCGGCCGTCGGGGTGGCGCAGCAGCGGGGGCGGATGCCCGGCGGTGGCCAGGCGGGCGGTGCGCGCGCTCAGGTCGAGGTGGGCGTAGAGGCAGCTGGTGAACAGGTCCGGGTCGAGGTCGGTGAGCAGCCGGTTGGTCCGGGTGAGGACTTCGTCGGGGGCCGCGCCGGCCGTGGCGTGGACGGCGGTGCGGACCTGCCCCATGAGGGCGGCGGCGTTCACGTTGTGCCCCTGCACGTCGCCGATGGCGGCGGCGGCCGTGGTGGAGTCGAGGCGGATGAGGTCGTAGAAGTCGCCGCCGATCTCCATGCCGAGGGTGGCCGGGAGGTAGCGGGCGGCCACGTCCAGACCGGCGACACGGGGCAGCGTGTGGGGCAGCAGCCCGGCCTGCAGGTTGCGGGCGAGCTGGTGCTTGGCGTCGTAGAGCCGGGCCCGGTCCAGGGCCTGCGCGATCAGACCGGCGGCGGAGATGAGGACACCGCGCTCCTCCGAGGTGAAGGGGTGGGGCCGGTCGTAGGCGAGGACGAGGGAGCCGACCGGGCGCCCCGAGGTGATCAGGGGGAGGAAGGCCCAGGCGGCCCGGGCGTCCTGGAGGAGGGCGGGCGGATAGGCGCGCTGGAGCTCGGCGAAGGAGGCGAAGAACGCGGGCACACCGGTGGTCAGCGCGCGTACGGCCGGGGTGTCCGAGGTGAGCGGGGCCGCGTCGAAGCGTTCCATCAGCTCGGCGGTGTACCCGTGGTAGCCGATGATCCGCAGTCTGCCGTCCTCCGCCGTCATCAGTGCCAGGGCCGAGGCGCCGAAGGCGGGCAGCACCTGGTCGGCGACCTGGTCGACCACGTCCCGCACCCCGACGGCCTCGGTGAGCGTGGCGGCCAGGTGCATCAGCCGGTAGAGCGTGGTGGCGCGTCCCGGTCCGGCGGGGGAGGACGGGCGCGACACGGCGGGGGCCGTCACCGGGGCATGGGCGTGCGCCGAGTAGGTCGGCGCGATGTGGACGCTGATGCCGGTGGCGTCCGGCACGAGGCTGAAGGACAGCCATCGGTCGGGCGGGCGCAGGGCGGTGTAGGACACGGGTTCCTGGCTGAGCACGGCCGCCCGGTAGCTGTCCTCGGCGGTCGGCTCGTCGAGCCAGCGCAACGCCTCCCACGGCTTGGCCCCGAGCAGGTCCTCGATGCGGGCGCCGAGCAGTTCGGCGGCCCGGGTGCTGACGAAGGCGATCCGTCCGTCGGCGCCGAGGGAGCAGCAGCCGCCCGGCAGGCGCTCGGCGAAGTCCACCGCGGCCTGTGCCTCGTCGGGTCCGGCGGTCCGATTGCGGGGCGGGGTCAGCAGCACCGGCTCGGCGGCGGGCCGTACCGGGTGGCCGGCCTCGGCCGCCGCCCGCAGGAGCAGCCCCAAACGGTCACAGGCTTCGGTGATCTTCTCCCGTTCCCGCGGGGTCGGTCGCGGCGGATGCGCGGCCGGCCACTGCAGCACCAGACCGCCCCAGACGTCGGTGCCGGTGGTGATCGGCACGGCGACCAGGGTGAAGCGGTACGGCACGATCAGGGCCAGCCGTGGATACCGGCGCGCCAGCTCCTCCTGCCCGCTCACCGACACCGGCCGGCGCTCCCGGACGGCGTCGGACACCGGGGAGGACGTCTTCAGCGCCACCCGCGTCCAGGGCATGGAGATGTCCCAGGGGATCCCGCCCAGCACCGCCAGCTGCAGCACCGGCTCGTCCGGTACCGGCAGATACGCCGCCGTCGCCGAGGTGCCGCACTCGCGGGCCAGCTCCGTCAGTACGGGCTCCAGCGCTTGCGGACCGCCGGCGCCCGGACCGGGCAACCCCCTCACCCGCCCCGGCTCGGCGGCGCTACCGTGCCCCGAGCACACCGAACGTCACCCATATGCGGACCATACGCCTCCGCCGCGGCACCGGCATGCCGTCCGGTTCGGGTGGGGTTCGGTACGCCCGGCGTTCGGTACGCGCGGGGTCCGGTACGCGCGGGGTCCGGTACGCCGAGGTCAGGGCCGGGCCGGTCAGCCCGGGCCGCCGCCGAAGCCGATCTCGTTCCCGTCCGGGTCCTCGTAGGTGACCTTGCGTACACCGTTCGCGTACGTCTCGCGGGTCCGGGGCTCCAGACCCCGGCCGGCGATCCCGGCGACGCGGGCGTCCAGATCCTCGACGAAGACGGTCTGCAGGGCGTGGCCGCCGCGCCCGGGGCGGTGCTCGATGTACACGTAGCGGTGCTCGGCCAGTTCCCACACCGCCTCGGCGTCGTTCGGGAAGAACGTCGGCGGGGAACCGAACAGCCGCTCGTACCAGGAGAGCGCCGCGGTGTAGTCGTTCACCGGGATACCTGCGAAGAGGACGACGGGCATGCTCCCATCGTAGGTGCGGCGGCGGAACCGGACACCGCTCCCGGCGACCGCGACCGCGACGGCGACCGCGACCGCAACCGCGACCGCGACGGCGACCGCGACCGCGACCGCGACGGCGACGGCGACGGCGACCGGGCCTCAGCCCGCGGCCCGCCTGATCAGCTCGCCGATCCGTGCCTCCGTCTCGGCGGTCGCCTCCGTGAGGGCGTAGGTGGTGGGCCACAGCGCGCCCTCGTCGAGCCGCGCCTGGTCGCTGAAGCCGAGCGTGGCGTACCGCGACTTGAACTTCTGCGCGCTCTGGAAGAAGCAGACGACCTTGCCGTCCCTGGCGTACGCGGGCATGCCGTACCAGAGCTTCGGCGCGAGATCCGGCGCGACGGTCCGTACGATCTTGTGCACTCGTTCGGCGAGCACGCGGTCCGCGTCCGCCATCGCGGCGATCTTCGCGAGCACGTCGCTCGCCGCGTCCGCGGCGGCCTTGCGCGGGTCGCGCCGCGCGGACTTCTTCAGCTCCCGGGCGTGTTCCTTCATCGCCTCGCGTTCCTCGGCGGTGAACCCCTCGAACTTCGCCTCGGCGGTGTCGGCGGTGTCGGCGGTGTCGGCGGTCCCGGGGGTCTTCTGTGCGGTGGTCATGATGGATCCCTTCCTCGTACTGTCTGATTCGTCTGCAGGTCGGTTGCGGTCGGCGGGGCGGGCCGGGGACGCGTCCGGCACGGTGGTTCAGTCGAGCCAGCGGCCGTCGCGCATCAGCTCACGCCCCGTCAACTCGTCTGCCTCGCGCCATGCCTGGACGCGGCGCGGGGTGACACGGAACCACCGGTACGACGTGGCGGACTCCCGCGGGTCGAAGCCGGTGCGCGCGGCGAACCGGTCCCCGCGTTCCCGCGGCAGCGCGTCCATCGGGAGCGCCTCGACCCGGCCCTCGATCATGGACACGTCCCGGGTCACGCCCAGCCCCAGCCGTGCGGTCCGGTTCGCGGCCAGGTTCCGGCCGGTCGGGCTGTCGGCGGGGGTGGCCACCAGCAGCGTCTCGCCGTCCCAGTCGAAGGACAGCGGCACCAGGTACGGCACACCGTCCGCCGAGGCACTGGCCACCCAGACGTCGACGTCATGGGCGAGCCGGTGCTCGGTGTCCCGGCGCCTACGGGTACGGGGGCGGGGGGCGGTGGACGAACCGGTCGTCGTCACTGTCTGCTCCTCGGTTCGGTGGGCGGGCCGCGACCCTGCCGGGTGTGCCGCCCGGTGCGATCGCCGTGGTCACAGCTTGTCGCCCGGGAGCCGTGGCCCGCCTCCGTGGTGAGCACGGAATCCACCACGCACGGAATCCACCACGGAGACGTCACGGAACAGCGGATAATGAGGCGATGTCCACTCCAGCGGTCTCGGCCCGGGAAGCCGAAGTGCTCGCGCTGCTCGGTGAACACCTCAGCAACGCGGAGATCTCCGCGCGGCTGTTCATCTCCGTGCGCACGGTCGAATCGCATGTCTCCGCCCTGTTGCGCAAGCTCGGCGAGCCGGACCGGCGGGCGCTCTCCCGCCGCGCCGCCGACACGGCCCGTACCGAGCGGCCCCGCCCGACGCCCTCCCTCCCGGTGCCGCTGACCGCGTTCGTCGGCCGGGCCCGTGAGCGCGCCGAGTTGGCGGAGGCGGTGAAGACACGCCGTCAGGTGACCGCGGTCGGCCCCGGTGGCGTGGGCAAGACCCGTCTCGCGCTGGCGGTGGCGGCCGACGCGGCGGGTGACTTCGCCGACGGGGTGTGGTTCGTCGACCTGGCCCCGGTCACCGACCCGGCACGGGTGGGGGCCGCGATCGCGGCGGCCGTGGGCGTGGGCGAACAGCCCGGGCGCGGTGTCGACGCGTCGGTGCTGACCGCCCTGGCGGACCGTCAGGCCCTTCTGGTGCTGGACAACTGCGAGCAGATACGCGACGGCGTTGCGCCGTTCCTGGAACGGCTGCTGGTCGCCTGCCCGGGACTACGGGTCCTCGCGACGAGCCGGGCCCGGATGCTGGTGCCGTTCGAGTGGGTGTTCCCGGTCCCGCCGCTGTCCTGGGACGGCGGCGCGGAGTCGGACGCCGTGACCCTGTTCCTGGAGCGGGCCGCGGCGGTCGGCCGGCCACCGGAACCCGCCGTACGCGACCGGATCGCGGCCGTCTGCGAACGGCTCGACGGTATGGCGCTCGCCATCGAACTCGCGGCCGCGCGGTGGCCCACCCTCGGCCTGGACGGTCTCATCGCCGGCCTCTCCGACCAGCTGCGGATCCTGTCCGGCGGGCCCCGCGCGGAGGACCGGCACCGGTCGGTGCGGGCGGCGCTGGACTGGAGCCACGAGCTGCTGGAGCCGCCGGACCGGGCGCTGCTGCGCCGGATCTCGGTCTTCGTCGTGCCGTTCACCGCCGAGGCGGCCGCGACCGTCGCCGCGTTCGCCCCGCTGGACGCCTCCGCGATCACCGACGGGCTGGGCCGGCTCGCCGAACAGAGCCTGCTCACCGCGACACCGACCGCGACCGGCACCCGCTACCAGGCGCTGGAGACCATCCGCCAGTACGGCACCGAGCGGCTCGCCGACGCCGCCGAGCTGTCGGACGTCCGGTCCCGTCACCTGGACTGGTGCCTGGCCGGGGCGGCCGCGCTCACCGGCACCGACGACGCGGACTGGCGCGCCCGCTTCGACGCCCTGGCCGACGAGCTGCGGGCCGCCCTCGCCCGGGCCGCCGACCGCCCGGAGCACCGCCGGAAGGCACACCGCCTGGCGCTCGCCCTGGCCGGGCTGACCTTCACCCGCAATCTGCCGGGCGAGTCCCAGCAGCGCTACGAGCAGGCGGCGGCGCTCGCGAGCGATGCCGGCGCCGAGGACGCGGTGGCCCCGGCCGCCGCGAAGGCCGGTGAGAGGGCCGGTGCCGCCGCCGCTGCCGAGGCGCTGCGGCAGGCCGCCGCGGTGGCCGGCTGCCGCAGGCTCGGCGACGACATGTTCCGCCTGCACCGCGCCGCGGCCGAGGCCGCCGCGAAGGCCGGTGACACGGCCGGAGCGGCGTGCGAGCTGGCGGCCGCCGCCACCGTCGCGTACCGCTTCTCCAGCGAGTTCGCCCGGCTCCCGTCCGTGGACGAGGTGACCGCCCTGCTCACGAGGGCCCACCGCCAGTTGTCCGCCACCGCCGACCACGCGCCGGACAAGAAGGCGGACCTGCCGCCGGGTGCCGGGGCCGACGTGCCGGGCGGGGTCCCCGCCGCCGGGGACGGGCCGTCGGCGGTGGTTGCGGCGGATGTCTCCGGCGCGGTCGGCGGGGAGGCTGCTCCGTCGGCGGGGCCGGTATTCGTCTCGTCCGCTACCGCCGGCCTTGCGCCGGACGCGGAGGTGGACCTGCCGCCGGACGTCGGGGCCGACGTGCCGGTTGGGGCCTCCGCCGCCGGGGCCGACGTGCCGGGCGGGGTCCCCGCCGCCGGGGACGGGCCGTCGGCGGTGGTTGCGGCGGATGTTTCCGGCGCGGTCGGCGGGGAGGCTGCTCCGTCGGCGGGGCCGGTATTCGTCTCGTCCGCCGCCGCCGGCCTTGCGCCGGACGCGGAGGTGGACCTGCCGCCGGACGCCGGGGCTGACGTGCCAGTCGGGGCCTTCGCCGCCGGGGGCGACGTGCCGGTCGGGGCACCCGCCGCCGGGGGCGAGCCGTCGGCGGTGGTTGCGGCCGATGTTTCCGGCGCGGTCGACGGGGAGGCTGATCCGGTGTTCGTCTCGTCCGCCGCCGCCGCCGCCGCCGCCGTGGCCGCGCTCGCCCTCGCCGAGGCCGCGGTCGTCGCGGATGCCTTCGGTGCGGTGCAGGGGGACGTGGACAACACCGCGCAGGAGACGGTCGGTCACGCGGAACGTGCCGTCGGTCTCGCTCGGCGGGCGGGGGACCCGGTGGCCGAGTCCGCCGCCCTCGACGCGCTCTCCGGTGCCTTGACCTGGGCCGGCGACTCCTTCGGCGCGGCGGCCGCCGCCCGGCGCCGGATCGAGGTCCTCGCCCCGGTGCCGCCCACCCCCGCCCGCACGCACGAGCGGATGGACGCCCTCGCCATGGCCGCCGGGACAGCCCTCGGCGTGGGCCGGCTGCCGGAGGCCCGCCGCTGGGCCCGGCAGCTCGCCGACCAGCACCTGTTCGCGGAGGTGCAACACCACGCCAGGTCCTGGCTGCTGGTCGTGGACGCCTTCGCGGGCCACGCGGGCGACGTGCTCACCGGCAGCGAGGTCTTCCTCGACGCCTGGCGGCGCAGCGACCGCAAGCGCTCCTTCTCGCTCGGCCCGGCCGCCGCGTCGGTCGCCCTGATCCACGGCCTGTGCGGCGACCACGAGGCACGGGAGACCTGGCTGGGCATCGTCACCCAGGCGGGCACCGCGGCGGAGCACCACCACGGCTACGGCGCGGTCTTCGACGCCATGGTCCTGCTCCACCACGGCGACCCGGAGGCGGCCCTGCGACGGCTCGCACCGGCCCCCGACGAGGTGTGGAAGTGGGTCTCCTGGATCTGGCTGCACTGGTACGTGGGTCTGCGGGCGGAGGCGTCGGTGCTCACCGGCCACCCCGAGGCCCGCGATCGGGTCGCCGCGGCCCGGACCCTGGTCGCCGGGAACCCCGTCGTGACCGCCCAACTCGACCGTGCGCAGGCACTCCTGGACGGTGACCTGCCCCACCGGACCATCCTCGCGAAGGCGTTCGACGCGGCGGACTGCCCCTACCAGTCGGCCCGTACGCTGCTGCTCGCCGGAGGCGGCCACACCGCCGCCGGCACGACGGCACTCGCCCGCCTCGGCCTCGCGCCCGGCTCCTGACGCGGGCCCGCCCGGGTCAGCGGCTCCTGCGCACCCGGGCCGCCGCGCGGGCCTCCGCCGCCTTGCGGGCCTCGGCGGCCTTGCGGGACTCCTTCGCGGGACGGCCGGGGCGGGTGCCCATGCCGCGGAAGGGCGCGTTGCCGCCGCTCGCCTTCGGCGCAGCCGGCGGTCGCCTGGCCCCGGTGATGGCGCTCAACTGCGCTTCCCCGGAACGTACTTGAGTGACCGTCGGACGGATACCGGCGTCGGACATCATCCGGTTCACGTCGCGCCGCTGGTTGGGCGTGACCAGCGTGACCACCTTCCCGGACTCGCCGGCGCGCGCCGTGCGGCCGCCCCGGTGCAGATAGTCCTTGGCGTCCGCGGGCGGATCGACGTTGACGACGAGGTCCAGCGCGTCGATGTGGATGCCCCGCGCCGCGACGTTGGTCGCCACCAGCACGGTGATCAGGCCGTCCCTGAACTGCCCCAGCGTGTGCGTGCGCTGCGGCTGCGACTTCCCGCTGTGCAGGGCCCCGGCCCGTACCCCGCCGGCCCGCAGATGGCGGGTGAACTGGTCGACGCCGGCCTTGGTGTCCAGGAACATCAGCACCCGGCCGTCCCGTGCGGCGATCTCGGTGGCGGTCGCGTACTTGTCGGCACCGTGGATGTTCAGCACATGGTGTTCCATCGTGGTGACCGAGCCCGCGACCCGGTCGACCGAGGCGAGCACCGGGTCGTGCAGATGGTCGCGCACCAGCTGGTCGACGTCGTGGTCGAGGGTGGCGGAGAACAGCAGCCGCTGCCCGTCGGCGGGGACCTGCTCCAGGATCTCCGAGACCTGCGGCAGGAAGCCCAGGTCGCACATCTGGTCCGCCTCGTCCAGCACCGTGATCCGTACCTGGTTCAGCACGCAGTCCCGACGCGACACCAGGTCGGCGAGCCGCCCCGGCGTGGCCACGAGCACCTCGGCGCCGGCCCGCAGCGCGGCCTGCTGCTTGTTGATCGACAGCCCGCCGACCACCGTCGTCAGCCGCACCCCCAGGGTTTCCGCGTACGGCGTCAGCGCATCGCTCACCTGCTGCGCGAGTTCCCGGGTCGGCACCAGGACCAGGGCGAGCGGACGCTTCGACTCGGCCCGCCGGCCCGCCGTGCGGACGAGCAGCGCGAGTCCGAACGCCAGCGTCTTGCCCGACCCGGTCCGCGCCCGGCCGAGGACGTCCCGGCCGGCCAGCGCGTGCGGCAGCGTCGCCGCCTGGATCGGGAAGGGTTCCGTCACGCCGAGCCCGGTCATCGTCCGCAGCAGCGCCGACGGCAGCCCGAGCGCGTCGAAGGACCCGGCCGGCGGCAGATCCCCGGCAGCCGGTCCCGAGGTGCCGGCGGAGGAGGGCCCGGAGGCCGGCTGCTTGGCGTTCATGAAGAACCTTTCCTGGTCTGGCGCCCGGAACGCGCCGGGGCCCGTACCCCTTCGGTACGGGCCCCAACGCTGACGAAGCGCGCCCCCATTTTACCAGCGGGCGCCCGCCGGCCCGCCCGCGTCGCCCACCCGCCCTCGCACCGGCCGTGATGCCTAGAAGCTGCCGTAATTGACCTGCCAGGTGGGCAGCCCCATCCGGCGCCACACGGCGACCACCCGGTCGCGGTCGTCGAGGGAGACCCGTACCGCGTAGCGGTGGCGTACGTGCCGGTCGAAGAGTTCCGCCTTCACCACGTCGTCGCGGCGCTGGTCACCGGCGGCCCGCATCCACAGCTCGTCGTACGGCACCTCGTGCGCCCGCAGCCACGCCTCCGTCCGGTCCCGGTGCTCCTCCCCGCGTCCGGAGAGCAGGACGACGGCGTCGCCGTCGGCACCGCGGAAGGCGCGCAGC
The DNA here is from genome assembly GCF_029167005.1 of Streptomyces sp. VNUA24. Lineage (NCBI taxonomy): Bacteria > Bacillati > Actinomycetota > Actinomycetes > Kitasatosporales > Streptomycetaceae > Streptomyces > Streptomyces sp. VNUA24. Next base: position 2,102,340 of record NZ_CP119143.1, on the reverse strand, counting down.
GCGCCCCGCACCGACACGTTCAGCAGATCCTCCTCGCAGCGGGTGAAGTCGTAGGCGCCCCGGTCGCCCCGCAGGGCGAGGGTGCCGTCGATGTCGCACATGACCGCGGAGGGCAGCGCGGGGTCGGCGGTGTACGGCTCGACGGGGGGCTGGTCGTTCAGCCACTCCGCGGTGAGCCGCCAGCCGCCCCGGCGGGACTTCTCGTGCTTGTCGGCGAGGATCCGGATGATCTCCTCGCCGACCGGGCGCTCCCGCGCGGCGTCGCGCCGCAGGCACTCCTCCAGCGGCACGTCGGTGAAGTCGTGCACGACGAACGTGGCCAGCCCCGCCACCGCCGCCTTCAGCCGCTTCGGGATGTGCGGTGTCATATGGGTGTTGTCCACGACGACGTCGAAGCCGTCGTCCACGGCCGCCCGCACCGCCGCGTCCTGGATCGCCAGCACGGTCTGCTCGTGCGCGTACGACCGGCGCCCGGCCCCCTCCGGCTGCGGGACGTCGAGCATCGCCCGCAGATCGTCGAGGTTGACGCGGCGCATCCGCCCCTCCGCCTCCGCCTGGAGCCCGCGCGCGGCGGTCGTCTTCCCCGAGGCGGGAAGGCCCGTCATGACGCGTACCACGGGCACGGTCAGTTCTCCTCGTCGTTCTTGAAGGGGTCGGACGCCTCCGGCCGGGTGGAACGGTACGTCACGAGTTCGGTGGGCCGGTCGTCCAGGCGCAGGAACATGGCGGGGCGTACGGCGGCGTCGGGCAGCTCCCGCACCGCGCGGGCGAAGGCCCCGCGGTCGCCCGCGAGGTGGGCGAGGGACCGGAACGCCTCGTCGATGGCCCGCTCACGGTCCTCCACCTGCTTCTCGATGCCCGCGACGACCCCGCGCACCCAGGCGTCGAACTCGTCGGGCACCTGCTCCAGCAGCGCGTCCAGGGGCCTGCCACCGGACGCGACGACGTCCTCGGCCGAGCAGTTCAGCGCCTGCGCCACCTGCTTGGCGGGCAGGCCGGCGAACCGCTGGATGCCGTGACCGCGCCAGATGTCCCGCTCGGTCACCCCGGTGAGCACCTTGTGGAGCCGTACGTACTCGGCGAACTTGGCCTTGGCACGGACCCCCGAGGCGAAGCGCAGCACGAAGCCCTCCGCGTCGGTGCCGATGGCGGCCCCGCCGTCCGGGAGCCGGTTGCCGTCCGTCATGGCCAGCAGGTCGGTGAGCGGCAGGGCGGGCCGGACGGTGACGACCGAGCCGATCTCGTGCCAGCCGGCCGCGGCCTCCGCCAGGGCGACCTCGGTGCCGTCCTTGGCGAACGCGGCCAGCAGGACCATGTCGCGCCGGTCGCCGTAGTCCACGACGATCCGGTTCTCCGGGTACAGGATCTCGGCGAGGTAGGTCACCCCCGGCAGGAGCCCGGAGGTGTCCTTCCCGTCGAGCAGCCGCTGCGCCCAGGTCGCCTGCACACTGACGAACGACCCCTTGGACGCGACCCGCCACCGGCCCGCGTAGTGGAAGACCACGGCCAGGCTGCCGTCGACCTTGTCGTACACCTCGAACGGCTCGTCGGGGAGGCCGGGCGCGTACGGCTGACCGGACTCGTGCTCGCCGACGTTGAAGAACTTCGGCAGCGGCAGCGCGACGATCTCCCCGGTGGTGTCGTCGGCCACGAGACCGCGGCAGCGGGTGGTCACGCGATTCCACACCCGCTCGTACTGGCATGTCCTTGTGTACGTGTAGATGGACAGCGGCAGTTCCGGGTGTGCCTTGCGCGTCACGTGCCCCGCGTCGAGCGCGGCCGCCAGCTCGTGCGGCGGCAGCAGCTCATGAAGAGTCAGGTGGTCCTGGCTCATGTCGTCCTCCCCTGGGTGGTCCCTGATTGTCAGGCCGGGGAGGCCGTTTCGGGTAACGGATTTCGCGGGGCGGCTCAGCGCGCGACGGTCGCCAGGACGTCGTGCCCGAGGCGCTGCACGACATCCGTGGCGAGCCGGTGGCGGACCAGCTTGCCGTCCCGGGTGGAGCGGACCAGGCCCGCGTCGCGCAGGGTGCGCAGGGCGCGGGAGACCTGCGGTTCGGTGGAGCCGAGGCGGGCGGCGAGTTCCGAGGTGGTGATGGGCTCGCCCAGCAGATGGCGGCACAGCTCCATGCGGGCCGGGGAGTTGAGTGCCATCAGCCGGTCGTGGAGGTCCCGCAGGGTCAGCTCCGCGGCCGGGGTGGTGCCGCGTGCCGCGTACTGCACCACCACGCACGACCCGCGCTCGTTCTTGATCGTCAGATGCGGCCACACCCGGGCGGACGGCACGAGGACGAGGGCGCGCGGGGCCACCTTCACCTCGTCGGTCTGCAGCTTGTCCAGCCGCACCCGCTGCCCGGGCCCGACCCGCGCCGCCGTCGGCAGCAGCTCGGCGAGCACCTCGGCGGGCGAGCGGGCCGTCAGCCGGCGCCGTACGGCTCGGGCGTGCTCCTCCAGCGCCGGCCGCAGCGTGCGCCAGTCCTCGGCGAAGAACGCGGTGCCGGCCGCCCGCACCACCGTCACCAGCCGGTCCCGCAGTTCCAGCGGCTCCGCCACCAGCTGAAGCGCCAGTTCCCCGCGGGCGTGGGAGCGGCGCCGGCAGCGCCGTACGTAGTCCTCCGCGTCCGGGGAGCCGGGGCGCAGCGCGCGGGCCTCCGGCACGGGCTGTGCGTTGGTGCCGAGGACGCCCGGGGCCACCAGCCGCAGGAAGTCCTCGGCCGGCAGCTCCGCGATCGCCGTCAGTTCCTCCTCCAGGTCCGCCGTCGGCGGCAGCGTGCGGGGAAAGAACAGCCGGCAGCGGTAGCGGGCCCACAGAGGGGCGAAGACCGACAGCTCGTCGTACAGGCCCGGGTCGGCCGCGGCGGCGCGGGCCGTCCAGGCGGCGGCCTCCGGGTGGTGCTCCGGCTCGGCGAGGACGTGCAGGCTCGCCATCAGTTCCGACAGCGCGGAAGGCCCGACCGCGAGATCCGCGGGGCCGAGCCCTCCGAGGTCGAGGACGATGCTCACGCTGTCAGCGTACGGCGGGCGTCACCGCACCGGGGCGCCCGGACCGAGCGGGATTCCGAGCGCGTACCAGGCGAAGAACAGCAGCGTCCATACCACCAGCATGACCATGGCGATCGGCAGGGTGAAGGAGACCAGGGTGCCGATGCCGGCCCTGCGGCGCAGGGTCTGCAGATAGCCGACGCAGAGCATGAACGAGGTGCTCATGGGCGTGATCGAGTTCGTGCAGGAGTCGGCGATGCGGTACAGCGCCATGGTGGTGGCCGGGCTGGTGCCCAGCAGCATCAGCATCGGCACCAGCGCGGGGGCGACCAGCGTCCACAGGGCGGAGCCGGAGGTGATGACCAGGTTCATCGACGCGACCGTGACGATGAGCAGGGTGAACAGCAGCAGGGTCGGCGCGCCCAGCCCCCTGAGGAAGTCGGCGCCCTCGACCGCGACCACGGTGGCGATGTTGGTCCACTTGAACAGGGCGAGGAACTGGGACACGGCGAAGAACAGCACCAGCAGCGGCGCGATGGAGCGCACACCTTCCGCCATGAACTCCGGTATCGCCCGGCTGCCCCGGATCTGCCCGGTGAGCCGTCCGTACACGGCTCCGACCAGCAGGAACAACACGGTGAGGAACACGGAGACGGAGTTCATGAACGTGGACTCCACGATCGCGCCGCCCTCGCCGCGCAGCGGTGACGCGGCCGGCAGCATCGCGAGCACGATCAGCCCGGCGTAGCCCAGCACGGCCAGCCCGGTCAGCCGCAGGGCCCGCAGTTCGGTGGCGTCGTCCACATGGGCGGCGACCACCTGCCGGGCCGCGACGGCCTCCAGGTCCGCGTCGGGCGTCAGATGGTGCTCGCGCCGGGCGAGGTACTTGTCCACGACCAGGGCGATGGTGCCGGCCAGCACGAACGCGGAGACGGTGGTGAAGTACATGTTGTCCGTCGCGCGGACCACCACGTCCTTGTCGACGAGCTGCGCGGCCTCGGTGGCCACCGCCGCGTACAGCGCGTCCCCGGGCGCGATCAGCGGATTGGCGTCACCGGCGGCGTTGATGGAGACGAATGCGACGATCATGCCGAGCATGGGGGAGCGGCCCACCGCCCGGAAGGCCACCGCCCCGAGCGGGATGAGGACCACGTACGCCGAGTCGGACAGGAACTTGCCCAGGACGCCGCCCAGCGCCACCCCGAGGACGACCGAGCGCGGGGACAGTCCCGACAGCAGACGGCGGGCCAGCGCCTCGAACAGCCCCGACCGCTCGGCCACCGCCACCCCCAGCATCACCATCAGCACCGTGCCGAGCGGACCGAAGGTGACGAAGGAGTCCTGCGCCCCGCTGACCAGGTCCCGGACGGCGTCCGCCGACAGGGCGCTGCGCACGCCGACCGGGTCACCCGACGCGGGGTCCTCGACCCGCAGACCGGAGGCGTTCAGTACCCAGCTGGCGACGGCGACGACCCCGCCCAGGATCCAAAACAGCCAGAACGGGTGCGGCAGGGCGTTGCCCGCGCGCTCGACCAGGTCCAGCAGCCGGGAGCCGCGGCTCCCCTCGCCGGACTCGGTCTCCCGCACCTCCTCGGTGCGACTGTCGGGTGTTCTCATGGCGGCCTCCTGTGCGGACGGGACGGGGAACGGGGGGAGGGGGTGTGGGGGACCCGGGGGCACGGCGCGGCGGCGCCGCGATCGGTGCGAAGGAGCCCGGAGGCCGCGCAGGTTCCGCCGTGGCGGCACGCGGGGTGTTGCCGGGTTGCGCTGCACAGTAGGTCCCGGGTCCGGCCGCGTCACCGTCCGAGGGAACAGTTGACCTGATGGGGTCAAGTGATCGCCATGCTCCGGTCCGCTGCCTAGCGTCACGGGAGTGACCTGGTACGACACCTCCCTCGCCCACCGGCCCGAACGCCTGCCCGGCGGTGCCCTGTGGCGCCGCGTCCTGCGCGTCCCCCTGCGGGACGGCGTCCGGCTCGTCGCCGACCTGTACTCCGCCTCCGCCGCGCCGGACGAGGCGGCGCTCCCGGCGCTTCCCGTCCTCCTCGAACGCACCCCCTACGGGCGGCGCACCCCGCGCGGCTCGGACCAGGACCGGGCCGGCGCGCCCGTGCCCCGGCCCGAGGACATCGCCCGCCACTTCACCGGGGCCGGCTACCACGTCGTCCGCCAGGACTGCCGGGGCCGCGGCGACTCCGGCGGCACGTTCGTGAAGTACCTGGGCGAGGGCCCGGACGGGGTGGACACGATCGCCTGGCTCCGGGACCAGCCGTGGTGCGACGGCCGGGTGGTGATGACGGGCGTGTCCTACTCCGCGCACGTCCAGGCGGCCGCGGCGGCCGAGGGCGAGGCGGGCCCGGACGCGATGTTCCAGGACTCCGGCGGCCTGTCGTGCGCGTACGACGCGGGGGTGCGGATGGGCGGCGCCTTCGAGCTGAAGCAGGTCACCTGGGCGCTGCGGCACGCGCTGCACAGCCCGGAGGCGGCGGCGGACCCCGTACTGGCCGAGCAGTTGCTGCGGGTGGACGTGCCGGGCTGGTTCGGCGCGATGCCGTGGCGGGCGGGCTGCACCCCGCTGCGGCATCTGACGGCGTACGAGGACTACCTGCTGGAGCAGTGGCGGCAGGACGCCTTCGGCGACTACTACCGAGCCCCGGCGCTCTACGGGCGCGGCTACTACGAGCGTTTCCCCGACGCGCCGAGCCTGCACCTGGGCAGCTGGTACGACCCCTACGTCCGCTCCACGATCGAGAACTTCACCGCCCTGCGGGAACTGAAGACGGCCCCCGCCCACCTGGTCATGGGCCCGTGGACGCACGGGCGCCGCTGCGAGACGTACGCCGGGGACGTGGACTTCGGCCCGCGGGCGACCCTGGACGGCAACCTCGCCCCGTCGTACCTGGAGTTCCGCCGCCGCTGGTTCGACCGGGCGCTGGGACGGGCGGGGGCCGACGGCGACGGCGCGGACCTGCCCGTCGTCCAGTACTTCCTGATGGGCGGCGGGGACGGGCGGCGGGACGCGGCGGGGCGGATGCGGCACGGCGGCGCGTGGCGCACCGACACCCGCTGGCCGCCCGCGTCGACGGCCCCCGTCGCGCTGTACCTGACCACCGAGGGTGTCCTCACCACGACCCCGCCCGCCGTCACGGCCGCGTCGGTGAGCTTCGACTTCGACCCGCGTCACCCGGTGCCCACGATGGGCGGCCAGGTCACCTCGGGCGAGCCGGTGATGACGGGCGGCGCCTACGACCAGAACGCCCCGGACGCGCGGGTGTACGGGGCCCGCGAGCCCTACCTGCCGCTGGACTCCCGCCCCGACGTGATCAGCCTGAGCACCCCGCCGCTGGAGCGGGACGTGGTGCTCGCCGGACCGGTGTCGGCGCGGCTGCACATCTCCACGACGGCCCCCGACACCGACTTCACCGTGAAGCTGATCGACGTCCACCCGCCCAACGCCGACTATCCGCACGGCTTCGCGATGAACCTCACCGACGGCATCGTCCGCTGCCGCTTCCACCGCTCCTACGAGGAGCCGGAGCCACTCGTCCCGGGGGAGGTCTACGAGGTCGAGGTCGTCGCCCCCGACACGGCGAACCGCTTCGCCGCCGGCCACCGCATCCGGCTCGACGTCTCCTCCAGCAACTTCCCCCGCTTCGACGTCAACACCAACACCGCGGAGCCGGAGGCCGGTGCCCGCCGTACCGCCACGGCCGTCAACACCGTGCACATGGACGCCGTACGCCCCTCTCATCTGCGGGTGTGGCTGGAAGGGGGCGCGGCCGCGCTCGACCGGCTCGAACCGACCGCGGACGCCCGCCCGGTGCGTCCGTCAGGCGGCGAGCGCGGCCGGTTCGCCGAGGTGGGCGGCGGCGGTGCGCCAGGCGGCCGTCACCGCGGCGTGCGCCCGCCGGGTGTCCGCGGTGTGGCCGCCGGTGAGGGTGAGCGGCGTCCCGACGTGGACGTGCAGGCCGGGGCGGCGCAGCGGGGCGGTGACCAGCCCCGCGAGCTGCTTGGCCGTGCTGCCGGACGTGATCCGGCGGGCGCCGGCCTGGCCGACCGGGACGACGGGCGCGCCGGTACGCGCGGCGAGCCGGGCCAGGCCGCTGCGGAAGGCCAGGGGCGCGGCCTCGGCGGAGTCCGGGCGCGACGGGATCCCGCCCTCGGCGTAGATGAGGACCGTCCGCCCGCTCTCCAGCGCGGCGGCGGCGAGGTCGAGCGCGTCGGCGGCGCGCGGGTCGCCCCGGTGCACGGGCACGTACCCCTCCCGGGAGAGCGCGTGCCCGAGCAGGGGGATGCGCCACAGGCCCGCGGCGCCCAGGGCGACCGGCCGGACGCCCAGCCGGTGCAGCGCGGCGAGCACCACGGCGGGATCGGCGAGCGAGGTGTGGTTGGCGACGACGATGCTGCCGGGCGCCACCGCGGATCCGGTGTCGACGGTCACCGTGAGACGTCCGACGGCGGGGACGAGGACATCGGCGAGGCGGCTGAACATGGGGTCTCCCGGGCTTGACGAGGCAGGACCCCATCCTCGGCCGCGCCCGCCGCACCGGTCCTGAGTGCCCGTACTCAATCGCCGGCGTGCCGGTACCCAGCCGGCACCGGCCTGCGTCCCCAGGCCGAGATCATCGGGGAGGTCGCGAGGTCCAGGTCGCCCGCCGCGACGTGGGCGAGGTGGGTGTCGATCTCCGCGGGTGTCGCGTGGCCGGCGGCCACCAGCCGGTCGCGGACCTGCCGCACGGTGGCCGCCTCCAGCGCGGCGCAGGCCGGGCCGGAGACGGGGAAGTAGGCGTCGGCCCGCACGTCGGTCAGCCCCGCCTCGCGCAGCAGCCGGGGCAGACGGCGGCCGTAGGACAGCTCCGCGCCGCGTTCGGCGAGGAGTGCGCGGAAGCCGTGGCGGAGCTTGTTGGCCAGCCGCTGCGCGGGGCCGGACTCGTCCGGGCAGATCAGGGGCTGGAGCGCGGGATCGGCGTCCTCCAGCAGCAGCCGTCCACCGGGCCGCAGGGCCTCGGTCATCACCCGCAGGGCCCGCTCGCGGTCGGCGACGTGGACGAGGACCAGCCGGGCGTGCACCAGGTCGAAGGGGCCCCGCGGGGGCTCGTCGACGGCGACGTCGTGGCGGCGCACCTCGACCTGCGGCGCCGTCGCGGCGGTCATCCACGAGGTGTCGATGTCGGTCGCGAGGACGTACCCCGTCGGCCCGACGCGCTCGGCGAGGCCCCGCACCACCGAGGAGCCGCCGGCACCCACCTCCCAGCAGCGCCAGCCGGGCTCGATCCCGAGATCGTCGACGTGCCGGAAGGTGGAGGCGTCGAACAGGGCGGCGAGCGCGTCGAAGCGCTCGCCCGCCTCGGCCTGCCGGTTGTCGAGGAGATATCCGTCGTCCGCGTGTCCGCCGCCCGCGCTCTGACTCATCCCCCGATCATGGCACCGCCCGTTTCACCCGCGGCCTTCGGGCACCTGCGCACGCGGGCCGTGAACGATCCGGCCGACGATCGCCGCGGCCTGTTCCGGGTGCTCCTCCAGCCAGGCGCCGAGGTGCTGCCGGACCGCCTCCGCGACCCGCTCGCGGACCTGCGTGCCACCGAGCAGACCGCGGGTCGCGCCCGGGAACTCGGGACGGTCCAGCTTCACCGACACGACCGCCGTCAGGCCCTCGACGACCCGGTCACTGCCGAGACCGGGGTCCGTGGCCGTGTGCGGCCCCCGGCTGCGCGCGTAGGCGTCGACCGCGGCGGTCACACCGTCCCGGAAGCCCGACAGGTGCGTGCCGCCCTCGGGGGTGGGGCGGCTGTTGGCGAAGGAGCGGACCCGTGCCCCGCGCCCGCCGCACCACCGCAGGGCCACCTCCACGGTCCCCGCCAGCCGCGTGTCGTCCCACTCGAACCCGATGACGTCCGGGTGGACGGGGTGCCCCGACCCCGCGTCGAGCCAGGCGACGAAGTCCCGTGCCCCGCCCGGGAACCGGAACCGTTCCGAGCGTCGCTCGCCGGGGCGTTCGTCGGTGAGGGAGATGTCCAGGCCCCGGTTCAGGAACGCCAGTTCCCTGAAGCGCTCCGCCAGCACCGGGTACGAGCACCGCACCGTCTCGAAGACGTCCGGGTCGGGCCGGAAGGTGAGCACGGTCCCGCTCGTGCTCGCCGGACCCGCCGCGGTGGGAGCGGTGACCGCGACACCCCGGACGTACTCCTGGACCCACCGCACCCCGTCCCGCCGGACCTCGGCGGTGAGGCGGGTGGACAGGGCGGCGGTGACGCACGGGCCGACACCGAAGAGGTCCAGGCGGACGGTGTGGCGATCGTCCGTCCGCTTCCCGGGGGCCGTACCCGTGAGCAGGTCTTCGAGACAGGGGCCGCCGGGGTGGCCGGCCGCCGCGACCGGGAGGCCCGGACCGTCGTCGGCCACCCGTACCGCTCCGTCCCGCGTCAGGACGAGGCCGACGGACCGGGCGCGGCCGGCCAGCACCTCGGCCACGGCCAGGTCGGCGGTGTCGAACACCATCTGGTGCAGGCCGCGTTCGCCCGTCGAGCCGACGTACATGCCGGGCCGCTTGCGGATGGCCTCCCACCCCTCCAGCACCTCGATGTGCGTGGCGTCGTACCCGCTGGCCCCGTCCGTCACCGAGTCCCCCTCCGATGGGTGTCAGCACAGGCCGTCAGCCTAGGGGAAAGCGGGAAGAACTCCAGGTCAGGGCTTGTACGTTGAAGGCGTGGACGGCCGGGAGGACGGCGGTCGGTAGGTGGTCCACCGCAGGCTCACGGACTCCGGCGCGAGTGCGCCGCCGGCCCCTTCCCGGCCGTGTACGACCCCGTTCCCGGCGCACCGGCGGGCCCTGTTTCGATCCGCGGCCCCTCGGGGCCCGACCGCTTGCCGGGACTATCGATATTCAATAGATTCCTATCGTTGTTCGGTCGTGGGAGGGTGTCATGGGGAAGCTGACGGTGCTGGCGTTGCGGGCCGTGATCGTGGGGCTGTTCGTCGGTTCGCTGTTCGTGCAGGGGGTGATGGTGCCCCTGCTGGCCGCGGATCTGGACGGCCTCGGCGCGGAGGCGGCGCGGGTGCGCGTGCCGGTCCTCGTGATCGTGGTGCTGGGGGTGGTGACGGTCCAGGTCGTCCTGGTCTGCGTCTGGCGGCTGGTGACGATGGTCCGGCGGGACACGGTCTTCTCCCAGGCCGCCTTCCGGTACGTGCACGGGGTGATCGGCGCGATGGTCGCGGCGGCGGTCCTGGTGTTCGCGCTCGGCGTGGTCCTGGCGCCCGGCGAGGCCGTGGCCCCGGGTGTCGTGCTCCTGCTGGGCGGTGTGTCCCTCGCGGTGCTGGGGATGGCGCTCATCGTCCTCGTCCTGCGCATGCTGCTCGCCAAGGCCGTCACCCGCGACATCGAGGCCACGCACCTGCGGGCCGAACTGGCCGAGGTCATCTGATGCCGATCGCCGTCGACATCGACGTGATGCTGGCCAAGCGGAAGATGTCCGTGGGTGAACTGGCGGACCGTGTGGGGATCACCCCCGCCAACCTCGCGGTGCTCAAGAACGGCCGAGCCAAGGCGGTCCGCTTCACCACCCTCGCCGCACTCTGCGAGGTACTCGAATGCCAGCCGGGAGACCTGCTGCGGTGGGAGACATGACCGTCGGCGGGGGACGCCCGCTGCTCTTCCTGGACGTCGACGGAACGCTCCTGCCCTACGGCGGCGTACGGCTCCCCTCGACGCCCGAGGAGTGGGTCGCCTGGCAGCACACGTCCAATCCCCAGCTGGCGAAGATCGACCGCACCCACGGCCCCCGCCTGCTGCGGCTGCCCTGCGAGCTGATGTGGGCCACCGCGTGGATGCACGACGCCAACGAGGTCGTGGCCCCGCTGCTCGGACTGCCGGCGCTCCCGGTCGTGGACCTGCCGGAGTGCCCGGAGGAGGACAGCGCCGATCTGCTGCACTGGAAGACCCGCGCCCTCGTCCGGGAGGCGGCCGGACGCCCGTTCGTCTGGGTCGACGACGAGATCACCGGCCTCGACCGCGCCTGGGTGGCACGCCACCACCCGGGGCGGGCGCTCCTCCACCGCGTCGCGTCCGAGGTGGGGATGACCGTCGCCGACTTCACCGTGATCCGGGCATGGGCGGCCGCCGCGTAGCGCCGCATGGCGGCGGCATGCCGGAGGGCGCGGGCTCCTGTCGTACGTGGCCCGCGCCCTCCGGAGGGAACCGGGCCGCTACGGGGTGAGCTTCCAGTCCTGGGAGCCGTCCGTGGTCGCGTTCTGCAGGGTCAGGGGTGCGTCGGGGGACGCGCCCGTCAGGTAGAGGCTCTTGTTCTTGGCCGACTGCAGCTTGACGTGACCGTCCGCGGACTGGACGACGTTCCACGTGCCCGCGGCGCTGTCGTCGACCCACTGGCCGATCCGCTGGCCGGCGGTCGCGCTGCCCGTCCAGATCGAGGCCGCCCGGCCGCCCGACTTGTTCAGCAGGGTCACCGCGCCGTCGGACTTGGTGACGACGTGCCAGTACTGGGTGGCCGGGTCGGCGGCCGTCCCGGCGTCCTCCAGGACCACGTCGGGGACGTCACCGTTGCCGAGGTTCGCGTCCGTGGTGTTGTTGCCCGTGCCGATCACCTGGCCGGTCTTCCGGTTCACCAACTGCTTGTAGGCGCCCGCGGAGTGGCCCAGGTCGATCTCGGCGAACGCGATGACCGACGTGCCCTGGTTGTTGAGGATCACCACGCGGCCGGTGTCGTCCACGTACTGCAGGTTGCGGCTGTAACCGGCCCGCGACGTCGTCTGGTACTCCTTCCACACACCGTCGGAGCGTCCGCTCTCGTTGACCCACACGCTGCCGCTGTTGGCGGCGTTGTAGACCAGGCGTCCGTCGGGAAGCCGGATGACGACCGGGCTTCCGCCCTGCGCCAGGGGACGCGAACCGGCGACGACCGGCAGCGCGTCGACCCCCATGCCGGTGGGCGAGCCCTGGAAGAACTTCAGCGGGTCGTTCGCGATCCGGTACCGGGTGTTGGCCCCGCCGCCCCAGTACTCGTACGTCAGCAGCCACTTCTCGTCGGCCGTCGGGACGAGGGTCGTCATGCCGGGCCGGCCGCCGCCGATCTCCGTCTTGCCGCCGCCCATGTCCTCGGTCCTGCCGGCGATGTCGACGACCGGCTCGCTCCACTTCTTGCTCTTGCCGTTCCAGGTCTTGTGAACCAGGATCTGGCCGTGCGAGTCCTTGGCGGTGTCGTTCGCCGGGTCCGGCTTCGGGACCCCGGTCGCCGGGTCGAAGCCGACGTAGTCGTTCTCGTCGGAGTAGAAACAGACCAGCTTGTTCTTGCGGACCATCAGGTACGGCTCCCACAGGGGATCCACCTGCTTGTACGTGTTCGCCTTGGCGATGTTCTGCCCGACCGCGCCCGCGCTGCCGCCCTGCCAGCCGCCGGTCGCGACGATGTTGACGACCTTCCAGGTCGCGCCGTTGTCGGTGCTGGAGTACAGGGCGATCGCCATGTCCTTGCGGTCACCGTCGTTGGACGGCGTCCAGTTCGGGTCGGCCGCCTTGCGCTCCTTGTAGTACTGGTCGTCGCCCGACACCACGCTCGCCAGCAGCAGCGTGCCCGCCTGCAGATCGCCGACGCGGTCCGGGAGCACGTACAGGAACGGGTTCGTCCAGTTGCTGGTGTACTTCGCGAACGCGGGGTCGTCGGAGAGGTACGCCGGGGCCTTGACCTCGGACAGCGGCTGCCAGGTCGTCCCGTCGTCGTCGCTCTTGTACACCGGCATGGTCTGCCGGTCGGCGCTCCCCGTGGCCGTCACGACGGTGGACTTCTCGAACGACGCGACCAGTCGGCCGTTCGGCAGCTGCGCCGACTTGGGGTAGACCGCGCAGTTGCCGCGCCCCTTGAGGCACGGCTCGCTGCCGAGCTGGTACACGGTCCCGCCCGTCGGGGCGTACGCCTGGGCGGTCAGGGGCATCGCCAGCATCGCCGACGCTCCGACGACACCTCCCAGCGCTCTGCCGAGTCTTCTTCTGTGCACAACCACTCCTTCGGGGATGGAACAGGACGGACGGTGGTCTCGGGCCCGGTGTCAGGTCCCGGTGTCGGGCCTCAGGCGTCGGTTTCGGTCTCGGTCTCGGTGGTGACGAGTACGCGCACGTCCCACGGCCCCAGCTCCAGCGGCGCTCCCGCCGGGAGGGCCGCGCCGGTCAGCGCGTCGGACAGGGCCACCGGGACGGGAACGGTGGCGGGCTCCCAGGCCCAGTTGTGGACGATGTGGACCCGGCGCCCGTCGGGCGAGGTGCCGGTCGTCGCGGTCACGGTCTCCGGGAGGCCGCTCCAGGCGTGCCGGGCGGCCGGCGTCAGCCATTCGGCGAGCGCCCGGCCGAGACCGCGGCCGGGGACCGTGCCGACGTACGTGACCCGGCCCGCGCCGTGGCGGCGGGTGGTGACGGCCGGCCAGCGCCCGAAGTGCGGGTGGTCGTAGGTGGCCAGCACGTCGGCGTCGGTGGGGGTGAGGCCGTCCGCCCAGCGGGTCGCCGTCGCGTCCTCGGGGAGGTGCAGCGGTCCGCCGGGAGCCGAACGGACCGGCACCTCCCGGGAGAGGTTGCTGAACTCGTCGTAGCCGACGCCCGCGGCCTCCGTGAGCCGCCCCGGCGCCCGTTCGGCGCGGGCTCGGGCCTCGTGGTCGGCGTAGCCGGTGCGCGGGCCGAGGACGAGGTGGCCGCCCGCGTCGGCGTAGGCGGCGAGCCAGTCGAGGGTGGCGTCGGCGGCGATGTACAGCGCCGGGACGACCAGGACCGGGTGGCGGCGCACGGCCTCCTCGGGCGACAGGCCCTCGCGCTCACCGCTCGGGTCGTGCAGCTGACGGGCGTGGACGATGCGGACCTGGCGGCCCGCCTCGAACGCGCCCCGGTAGAACGGGTCGAAGATGCGGTGGTAGGCGGCCGGGTCCGGCTCGCCGTCCGGGGTGGCGAGCGGCGGGTACTTCTGCATGAGCCACTTGCTGGGCGTCGAGTACACCATCGTGATGTCGGCGTCCGGTTCGAGTCCGGCGACGAGCGGCCCCGCCGCCTCGAACTCCGCGCCGAGCCGGGCGAGTTCGGCGTACGTGCGGCCGGGCTGCCCGGTGTGCGGGAGGATGCCGCCCCAGTAGGTCTCGGCGCCGAAGTGCAGGGTGTGCCAGTGCCAGTACTCGATCATCCGCGCGCCGCGGGAGACGAGCGCCCAGGCGGCCTGCCGCCACTGGCCGTCGTAGCCGGGACGGTTGTCCCAGGCCATGCCGATCGAGCCGGCGTTGGTCTCGGTGACGAGGAACGGCTCCTGGAGGGAGGAGAACATCCAGTCGGCGGTCTGGTACAGCGACCACACGCCGGTGGTCTTCCACTTCTGCTCGTGGCCCTCGGGGGTGGGGTCCGGCAGGAGCAGACCGTCCTGCATGTCGTAGTACGGGTTGCCGGAGGCGATGTCGAGGCGGTTGGTCAGCTCGTCGTCCTCCACGCCCTGGCGGGTGTAGGAGATGCAGGTGGTGACGAACTGCTCGGGTGAGGCGTACTCGCGGACGAGGTCGGCCTGCCAGCCGATGAACTCGGTGACCTGCCGGGCCTGGAACTCCCGCCAGGCGACGTCGTACTGGGGCTGCTCGTTGCCGTCGGGCGTCCACAGGTCGGCCCAGGTGGAGAGCCGGTGGGACCAGTAGACCAGGCCCCACTCGCGGTTGAGGGTCTCCACGTCGCCGTACTTCTCGCGCAGATGGTCCACGAAGCGCTGGAAGACACCGTGGTTGTGGAAGAGGTGCAGCCCGGGTTCGTTGTCGACCTGGAAGCCGATCACGGCGGGGTGGCCGGCGTACCGGCCGACGACCTTGCGGATGACCCGCTCGGCGTGGAAGCGGAACGCCGGGTGGGTGAAGTCGATCTCCTGGCGCGCGCCCCAGCCCATGCGCTCACCGGTGCGCCGCTCGGCCGTGATCTCCGGGTACTGCCGGGCCAGCCACGGCGGCGCCGCGTAGGTCGGGGTGCCGAGCACGACCGAGATGCCCCGCTCGTGCGCCCCGTCCAGCACGGGCTGGAGCCAGTCGAGGTCGAACGTCCCGTTCTCCGGCTCCCAGGTGGACCACACCGACTCGCCGACCCGGATGACGGAGACATGCGCGTCGGCCATCAGGTCCAGGTCGGTCTTGAGGCGTTCGGCGGGCTGTTCGTACGGCTGGTACTCGTGGTAGTACGCGGCACCGAACAGGACGCGGTCAGGCAGAGCCGCCATGAAGAAGAACCTCCGAGAGAAAGAGTGGGGGGAGTGGTACGAGGGCCGTTGGCCCTACTGCTTGACGCCGCCGGCGGCCAGCCCGCTCTGCCAGTACCGCTGGAGCATGAGGAAGGCCACGACCAGCGGGACGATCGAGATCAGGGAGCCGGTCACGACCAGGGCGAGCATGTCGCTGCTGGCGCCGGCCCCGCCGTTCTGCGCCTGCGCGGCCCAGGAGGCCAGGCCGACCGTGATCGGGTACAGATCGGGGTCGTTGAGCATGATCAGCGGCAGGAAGTAGTTGTTCCAGGTCGCCACCAGCGTGAACAGCAGGACCGTCACCACGCCCGGAGCCATCAGCCGCAGGGCGATCCGGAAGAAGATCCGGGCCTCGCCGGCGCCGTCGATCCGGGCGGCCTCCAGGATGCTGTCGGGGACGGAGTCCGCGGCGTAGACGCGCATCAGATAGAGGCCGAACGGGTTGACCAGCGAGGGCAGGATGATCGCCCAGGGGGTGTTGGCGAGGCCCGCCTGCGCGAACAGCAGATAGGTCGGGATGGCCAGCGCGGTCGTGGGCACCATGACCGCGCCCAGGACCAGGTTGAAGGCGGCACGGTCGCCGCGGAAGCGGTACTTGGCGAAGCCGTATCCGGCGGCGGCCGCCAGCAGCGCGGCCCCGACCGAGCTGACTCCGGCGTAGAGGACCGTGTTCAGCAGCCAGCGGACGAAGACCCCGTCGCTCTGGGTGAAGGTCTCCTTGATGTTCGTCAGCAGCTGCGGGGCGTCCGAGAACCACAGGCCGAAACTGTTGAACAGGTCCTGCGTGCTCTTGGTCGAGGCGATCAGCAGCCAGAAGAGGGGGAGCAGGAAGTACGCCAGGGCGGCCAGCATGGCGATCGTCAGCGGGGTGCTGCGGCGCTCCGGGCGGCTCTTGCGGTACGCGAGGCGCGCCGGCTTCTTCGCCGCCGCGGTGACCGCGGGCGCGGGGGTGGTCGTCGTCATGGTGTCCTCCTGCGGTTCGCCGTGAGCAGGACGCCGTAGGAGGCGATCACGATGACGAGGCCGAGGAGGAAGGACACCGTGGCCGCGTAGTTGACCTGCTGGCCGGTGAAGGCGAGCGTGTAGGCGTAGAGGTTGGCGGTGTACGAGCTGCTGATCACGTCCGGGGCGAGGTCCTTGAGCAGTTTCGGCTCGTTGAACAGCTGGAAGCTGCCGATCACGGAGAACAGCAGGGTGAGCAGCAACGCCGGGCGGAGCGCCGGGAGTTTGATCGACCAGGCGATGCGCCAGGCCCCGGCGCCGTCCATCGCGGCCGCCTCGTACAGCTCGGACGGGACCGTGCGCAGCGCGGCGTACAGGATGATCATGTTGTAGCCGACGAACTCCCAGGTCACGATGTTCGCGAGGCTGCCGAGCATCCAGCTCTCGCCGAGGAAGTTCGGGACCGGCAGGTCCAGGGTGCGGCCCAGCTGGGCGAACGGCCCGAAGTCCGGGCCGTACAGGTAGCCCCACATCAGCGCGGCGACCACGCTCGGTACGGCGTAGGGGACGAAGATGCCCAGCCGGATCACGCGGGACAGGCGCAGCAGGCCGCTGTCGAGCGCGAGCGCGAACAGCAGGGCCAGCAGCAGCATCACGGGCACCTGGACCACGAAGAACAGGGCGACGCGGCCCACTCCGTGCAGGAACTGGGAGTCGCCGAAGGCCTGGGCGTAGTTGTCGAGGCCGACGAAGACCGTTCCGCCGATCAGCCGGGTCTGGAAGAGGCTCAGGTAGGCGGCGTACACCAGCGGCGCGAGGAACAGCAGCAGGAACAGCACCAGGAACGGGGCGACGAAGAGGGGGCCCGCCGAGCGGCGGCGCCGGGTGCCCCCGGGCCGCGAACGGCCCGGGGCGGCAGGGGTGGTGGCGGCCATCTCAGGACCCCTTGACGGTGAAGCCCTGGCCCTTGGCGTACGTGGTCAGGCGGGACTGCCACTGGCCGAGGGCGGCGACCGTGTCCTTCTTGTCGGCCAGGGACTTGCCCACGGTCTCGGTCCAGTCGGTCGCCGCCTGGTCGAGGAACGGCGGCCACTGGAAGGAGGGGTCCACGGTGGCGCTGACGTCGGCGAAGACCTGGTTGACCTTCTGGCCGCCGTAGAAGGACGGCGCGTCCGACACGAAGTCCTGGTCGGCGAGCAGGGCCTTGGTTGCCGGGAAGAAGAACTGCTCGGTGGCGAACATCTTGGCGGTGGCGGGGTCGCTGTTGAGGAACTGCGCGAACACGGCCGCCGCGACGGGGTTCTTGGTGGAGCGGATGACGGCGGTGGTCGAGCCGCCCCAGTTGCCCGCGCTGGGCTTGGCCGCGTCCCACTGGGGGAGCGGGGCCGCGCGCCACTTGCCGGCGGTGGCCTTGGCCGAGCCGGAGAGGAAGGCCGGGCCCCAGGCGGCGGTGATCCAGGTGGCGTACTTGCCCTTGTTGAGCCCGGCGTACCAGCCGTCGGTGAAGTCCGGGTCGGTGCTGATCACACCTTCCTTCGCCAGTCCGCCCCAGTACGCGCCGAGCTTCTTCGACACCGCGTCGTCCACGCTGATGGTGATGTCGCCCTTGCCGGAGGTCACGTAGGGCTTGGCGCCGGCCTGCCACAGCAGTCCGTGCCAGGCGGCGGGCTGGCTGGCCGCGAGGTTGGTGAGGTACACGTCCGGGTCGGCCTTGTGGAGCTTGCGGGCCGCCTCGGCGAACTCGTCCCAGGTGCCCGGCACGTCGATGCCGTGCTTGTCGAAGATGTCCTTGCGGTACAGCAGACCCATCGGGCCGGTGTCCTGCGGGATCGCCCACACCTCGCCCTTGGCGCCGCTGACCTGGCCCCAGGTCCAGTCGACGAACTGCCCCTTGAGCTTGGCGGCGCCGTACGGCCGCAGGTCCAGCAGGCTGTCGGTGATGGTGAACGTCGGGATGGCCTGGTACTCGATCTGCACCATGTCCGGCGCGCCGCTGCCCGCCTTCAGGGCCGTCCGCAGCTTGGTGTACTGCGGGGTGCCCTGGCCGGCGTTGACGACCTTGATCTTGACGGCCGGGTACTTCTTCTCGAAGAGCGCGATCTCCTTGGCGATGTTCGGGACCCACGTCCAGAACGTCAGCTCGGTCGGCGTCTTCATCGCCTTGTCGATGTCGGCCTGGCTGATCGGCTTCGCGGAGCCGGAGGAGCCGCCGGAGTCGCCGCCGCCGCAGGCGGTGAGGGCCGCGCCGAGCGACAGGGCACCCGTCGTGGTGAGGAAGAACCGACGGCTCATGGCGGACGAGGCGAAGGTGGACGCGTTTCTGGGCATGGTGAACTCCCGCCGGTGGCGATGGTGGCGGCACGCGTGAGGACGGCGTGCGGAGATGTGGGCTGAGCGAAGGGGCGGACGCGAGGACCGGGTGCGAAGGCCCGTGGGCCGGTCCCGCGGCTGCGTGGTCGCGGCCGGGGCGCGTACCGGGTGCTGCGGGTACGTGCTGGTACGGCGCCGGGTCGCGGCCGGGTGGAGCGGGGTGAGGTGCCCGGGCGGATGCGCGCGGACGGCTCGGGGCGCGCTGCCTGGTGCGGGGCGGCCCTGTGTGCGGGGCGCGCCGGGGTGGCGGGGGCGTGACGGGTACAGCGGCTCGATCAGAGGGTCACGCGCCGGCCGTGCGTGGTGACGTCCGGGTGGGCGGGTGGTGTCAGTGCTGTGGGGCGGCGCCTCCGGTCGGCTGCGAGGCGGGCGTGCCCACACGGACGCGGGGGGCGGTGCGCCGGCCGCGGGCCGGGGTCCTCCGGCTCGGCGGGGGCGCGGTCGAGGCGCGGACGACGAGGTCGACCGGTGGGTCGCTCGGCGGCAAGGGGTCCGTGCCCGGGTTCTCGATGGCGTGCACGAGACGCTTGAGCCCCTCCTGCGCCACGGCGTCGAACGGCTGCCGCACCGTGGTCAGGGGAGGAGTCACATAGGCGGCGACCGGGATGTCGTCGAAGCCGACGACACTGACGTCCGCCGGAACCCGTCGCCCGGCCTCCGTCAGTGCGCGGATCAGACCGATCGCCATGTCGTCGTTGGCGGCGAAGACCGCGGTGACGTCACGGTTCCCGGCCAGCTCCCGCCCGGCCGCGTACCCGGACGCGGCCGACCAGTCGCCCTGGAAGATCTCGGGAACGTCCCGGCCGTGCGCGGCGAGCGTGGCCCGCCATGCCTCCAGCCGGTCCCTGGCGGCGTGCCAGCGCTGCGGGCCCGCCAGATGGTGGACCGTGGTGTGGCCCAGCTCCAGCAGATGCGCGGTGGCGGTGCGCGCCATCAGGTCGGCACCGTCCCCGGCGTTGAGCACGGCGGGCGCGGTGACGAACGGCGACGCGCCGATGACCAGCACCGGCACGGTCACACGCAGAGCCACGTCGCCGTCGTCCGCCGTCGCCTCGTCGATCGGCTCGGAGATGACGATGCCGTCCACGCCCTGGTCGAGCAGCGAGTCCACGGCTCCCGCGACGCCGGCCGGATCGCCCTCCACGGTGTTGACCACGCGCAGTGCGTAGCCCGTGTCGCGGACGACCCGTTCGACCCCCATGAGCAGTGAGGCGGGGCCGTACAGAGCCGTTCCCAGGGTGACCACGCCGATGGAACGGGTGCGCCCCGAGGCGAGCGCCCGGGCGGCGTTGTTACGCCGGTATCCGAGCTGCTCGGCGGCCTCCGTGACGCGTCGGCGCACGTCCGCGGAGACGTACGGTTCGTCGTTGAAGACCCTCGACACGGTCTTCTGCGAGACTCCGGCCAGCCTGGCGACATCCGTGCTGCTCGGCGCGGCGTGGCTGCCGCCCCGCCCGTGCCCTCGCGTCATGGTGTCCTCCCCGGGTGACCGTCACGAACAGCCCAATGATGTCAGACACCTTCTCTGACTGCGCTGTCATGTCTGCGTAGTCATGTCTACGCAGTCACACGGCTGCCGTCAAGGCTCGGTACCGAACCGTGATGCCGGGGCCACGGCTCCCGGCCGCGGGCCGCCGGGAGCCGTGCGTGTCAGGCGTCCGGGGCCGCGTGCACGCGTTCCCCGTCCACGAAGGTCTGCAGGACCCGGGTGGCGGCGATGTCCTCGGGCGGCCCCGCGAACGGGTCGCGGTCGAGGACCACCAGGTCGGCCGCCTTGCCGACGGTGATGCTGCCGGTCAGCGCGTCGAGGTGGTTGGCGTGGGCGCTGCCGGCCGTGTACGCGGCGAGCGCGGCGCCGAGGTCGAGGCGCTGTCCCGGCAGGAACTCCGGGGTGCCCTCCGGGGCGTCGGGGGAGCGCCGGTTGACGGCGACGTGGACGGCCTGGAGCGGGTCGGGGCTGCTGACGGGCCAGTCGCTGCCCGCCGCCAGGGTCGCCCCGGCGCGCAGCAGATCCCCGAACGGGTACTGCCGGGCGCCCCGTTCGGGACCGAGGAAGGGCAGGGTGAGTTCGTCCATCTGCGGTTCGTGGGCGGCCCACAGCATCTGCAGGGTGGCGGTCGCGCCGAGCGCCCGGAAGCGCGGCACGTCGTCGGGGTGGACGACCTGGAGGTGCGCCAGATGGTGGCGGGTGTCGCGGTGCCCGTTGGCGGTACGGGCGGCCTCGACGGCGTCCAGCGCCTCGCGCACCGCGCGGTCGCCGAGGGCGTGGAAGTGCACCTGGAAACCGAGCGCGTCGAGCTCGGTGACGTACTTCCGCAGCTCGCCCGGTTCGACGAAACTGATGCCGCTGCCGTCCGAGGCGCAGCCGCAGCCCTTGAGATACGGGTCGAGCATGGCGGCCGTGTGGTTCTCGGCGATGCCGTCCTGCATGATCTTCACCGAGCCGGCGCGGAACCGGCCCCCGCTCAACTCCTCGCGCCGTGCGACGAGTTCGGGGATCTGCTCGGCGCCGCGCTCCCGGTCCCACCACAGGGCGCCGACGACGCGCGCGGTGAGCAGCCCCCGTTCCACGGCCGTGCGGTACGAGGGCGCCGGGTCCGGCATGTCGGCGTAGGCGCCGACGAGGGCGTCCTGCCAGGCTGTGACCCCGTGGGAGTGCAGCACGGCCTGGGCGCGCAGCAGGGCCGTCAGCCGCTCCTCGGGGGTGGGTGCGGGCACCAGCCGCCCCACGAGACGGACGGCGCCCTCCTGCAGCATGCCGGTGGGGTTGCCGTCGGCGTCGCGTTCGATGCGGCCGTCGGCGGGGTCGGGGGTGCGGGCGTCGATGCCGGCCCGCTCCAGGGCCCGGGTGTTGACCCAGGCGCCGTGGTGGTCGCGGTTGGGCAGGAACACGGGCCGGTCGGGGACGATCGCGTCGAGGGCGGCGGCCGTGGGGGCGCCGCCGGGGAAGGACTCCAGGGACCAGCCGCCGCCGGTGATCCACGCGGCACCGGGGTGCGCGTCGGCGTACGCCCGGATCCGCCGCAGGTACTCGGCGGGGTCGGAGGTGTCGGCGAGGTGACACGCGCCGAGTTCCAGGCCCGCGCCCTGCGGGTGCACATGGGCGTCCTGGAAGCCGGGCAGCAGCAGCCTTCCGGCGAGGTCGACGACCTCGGTGCCGGGCCCGACGAGCGCGTGCACCTCGTCGTGGCCGACGGCGATGATCCGCCCGCCGCGCACGGCCACGGCGGTGGCACGGCTGCGGGCGGGGTCGACGGTGTGGACGGGCCCGCCGGTGAGGACGAGATCGGCGGGGCCCGTGACCTGGGACTGCGGCATGGGGGAGGACTCCAGAGGAGGACGCGGGGGCGGAGGGGGCGCGGGCGAACGGGCCGGGCTCAGACGGCGGTACGGTCCATGGGCAGGCTGATGGCCTCGGCGTCCGTGCCGTGTCCGGTCGCGAAGTACGGCGACCGGCGGACGTACTTGGCGACGGCGGCCATCCCGAGACCAGCCAGGACGATGGCGGCGGGCAGGGAGAACATGAACCACCCGTTGTCGGGGCTCAGTTCGAAGTGGTCGCTCATCGTCAGGTACGAGTACCCGAGGTAGACCCCGAGGCCCAGCAGCACCAGTCCGGACACCCCCGGCACGCCCACCGAGAGGACGGCCGCGCGCGGCCCCTCGCGCAGGGCGGACCGGAAACGGACGGCGCAGGCGAGCGCGGTGAGGCCGTAGTAGAGGGCGACCAGCAGCCCGATCGCGTTGACGGCGGCCAGCAGCATGTCGCTGAGCCGGGGGAGGGCGACGGCCAGCAGGGCGATCGCGGCGGCGACGGACAGCACGACGACCGTGCCGGCGGCGGGGGTGCCGTAGCGCGGGTGGACCCGGGTCCACAGCGGGCCCATCGTGCGGTCCCGGCCCATCGCGAGCAGCCCGCGTGCGGTCGGGATCAGGGTGGACTGCACGGAGGCGGCGGCGGAGAACATCAGGGCGACCAGGGGCAGGGCGGCCCAGGGTTCGGCGGCCAGCTTCTGCCCGAGGTACGGCAGGGCCTGCGGGCCGTTCTCGATCAGCTCGCCGAGGCTCATCTCCCGCTGGAAGGCGACGGAGGCGAAGAGGAACAGCCCGAGCATGGCGAACAGGGCGATCAGGCCGCCGCGGGCGGCGTCGTCCGGCCTTCTGGTCTCCTCGTTGACACTGAACGCCGCGTCCCAGCCCCAGAAGAAGAACACCGCGAGGACCATGCCCTGGGCGAAGGTGGTGCCGTCGGCGATCTCGAAGGGGTTGAACCAGGAGAAGGAGAAGGGCTGGTCGCCGGTGAGGAGCGCCCAGCCGCAGAACCCGATCAGTACCGCGTACTCGAAGACCAGCAGCGCGAACTGGAAGCGGGTCGTGGCCCGCGTACCGGTGACGGCGAGCGCGGTGAGGCCGAGCAGCAGCACCAGCCCGACGGCCGTGCTCACCCCGGTGGACGTCGGATCGAGGGCGATGCCCGCCAGGCTGGTGAGACCGGCCTTGTTGGCGAAGACCAGGACGACCGAGCCCATGACGGCGCTGGTGTAGGCGCAGAAGACGACCGAGCCGACGAGGGTGACCCAGCCGGTCAGGAAGCCGGGCCAGGGGCCGAGGGTCCGGCCGACCCAGGTGTAGCCGTTGCCGCAGTTGGGCTCCGAGCGGTTGAGCCGGGCGTAGGCGGTGGCGATGCCGAGGACGGGCAGGAAGGCGAGGAGCAGGAGCGCCGGGCCCTGCAGCCCCACGATGGCCGCGACCGTGCCCATGCCGATGGCGATGCTGGTGGTGGCGGCCGTGCTGGAGGCGGCGATGGCGACGCCGTCGATCACACCGAGAGAACGACGCAGTTGTGTGGATGCCATGGAAGGCTCCTCGTGGGACGGGGACGAGGGTGGAGCCGCGCGGGACTGTGATGGAACACCCGGCGTTCTTCTTGCGTCAATGCTGTTGACATAAGGGGCCCGGGACCGTTCCATGCCGGTACGCCGCCCCGATCGACAGGAGCCCCGCCATGGCCAGCCGTGTCCCGCAGGAGCGCCGACGCCGCCGCCCCACCCGCTCCGGCGTCGTGCTGTCGGAGGAACTGATCGTGGACACCGCGCTGCGACTCGTCGGCGAGCACGGCCCGGAGGCGCTCAGCGTGCGCCGCCTCGGCACCGCCCTCGGCTGCGACCCCAGCGCCCTCTACCGCTACTTCCACGGCACCGACGACCTGGTGCTCGCCATCGCCGACCGCATCATCGGCGACGCGATGGCGGGCTTCGTCCCCGGCGACGACTGGGTGGCGGCCCTGCGCGAGATCGCCCTGCGCGTGCGCGACGGCTACCTCGCCCACCCCCGCGCGGCCGCCTTCGCCTCCTACCGGGTGACCCGGCGCCCCCACGAGATCCGCGCCGTCGACACCGGCATCGGGGTGCTGCTCGCCGCGGGCTTCGGGACGGCCGACGCCACCCGGCTGTACCGCACGTTCATCGACACCGTGCTCGCCCACGCCGCCATGGAGGCCGCCTACCAGGCCCTCCCGCGCGAGCGGCGCGAGGCCGACGACCGGGCGTGGCAGGAGGTCTACCAGGGGGCGGACCCGGCGTCCCACCCCGCCCTGACCGCCGTACGCCATGACCTGCCGGCCATGGCCACCAGCTCCTTCGAGGACGCGGTCGGCCTGCTGCTCGAAGCGCTGGCCGCCCGCGCCCCGCACACACCGCCCACGGTTCCCGCCTGCCGCGCCCCCCGGTCCGGCGCGCGTCCGGACCGGCCGCGCCCCGCCGGATGAAACCGCTGTCAGGCGCTCGTTTCTGATTGACCGTGCCGCCCTCTACGGTGGGGATCCGGATGCCGGCGAGGCGGTGGGGAGGACGACGGGCGTGCGCAGGGTTCCACCCGAGATGTTCCGGTTCACGACGGGGGAGACCCCCGACCTGGACGGAGCGGTCCTGGACGCCTTCGGCGCGGCCGCCGAGCATCTGGAGACGGAGCTCGGGCCCGACGCGGTCCGCGCGTGGCTGCGCCGGGCGGGCCGGGCGACGGCGGTCGAGGACGACGCACTGCGCGAGACGCTGGGGAGACTCGCGCGGTGGGAACTGCTGGACGTGCTGCACGACCACCCCGCAAAGGAGCACTCTGCGGCGGCGGAGCACGAGCGGCACCACCGCACGGCCGAGGACTTCGGGGGGCACCACCGCTCGGCCGTGGACCACGAGCCGCATCCCCGCAGGGCCGAGGAGCACGAGCCGCATCCCCGGCGGTACTCGCTGACCCGCCGGGGCGAGGCCGCTCTCGCGGGAGTCCGGAGCGCGGGTGAGGTCCTCGGCTCCACGGGGGCGCTGCGGACGGCCGTGCTGGACGCGATCGCCGACCGGCTCGACGAGCTGTGCCTGCTGTCCGGCGAACCCGCCTCGGCCGACCGCCGGATCTTCACCGCGCTGCGCGAGCTGGAGGGCCACCTGGAGACCCTGGTGGAGGACACCACGGCGTTCAACGGCGAACTGCAGCGGCTGCTGCGTGCCGAGAGCGCCGACCCGGAGGCGTTCCGCGAGGTCAGGGCCGCCACCGTCGCCCACCTCCAGGAGTTCCTGGCCGACCTCGACCTGCGGGGACGGAGGGTCGCCGCCGCCGTCGCCCGGGTCGAGGAGCGGGGGAGCGCCGGCCTGCGCGAGCGGGCGCTGCGCGGGGCCGGACTGCCGCCGTCGGCCGCCCCGGATCCCGTGGCGGGCGCGGACCCCGTGGCGGGCTGGCTGGAGAACCGCCGCGCCCGCTGGGCCGTGCTGCGGTCGTGGTTCCGGCCGGAGGACGGGGCGCGGCCCCGGATCGAGCGGCTGCACGCCATCGCCCGCCGGGCCCTCGCCCCGCTCCTGGAGGCCCTGGAGCGGAACGACGCCTCGCGCCGCCCCTCCTCCGGCGCCGCGCAGGACTTCAGGGAACTGGCGCGCTGGTTCGCCGCGGCACCGGCGGAGGAGGACCTGCACCGGCTGTGGTCGGCGGCCTTCGGGCTGGGCCCGGCACGGCACGCGCACCTCGCCCACCCCGACCCGGAACTGATCCCCTCGTCCCGCCCCTGGGCCGAGACCCCGCCCGTGGAGGTGTCGGCGCTGCTGCGGAGCAGCGGACGTACGGAGCGCTTCACCCGGACGGCCCGGGTGCGCGACGTCACGGCGGTCAGAGCGGAGCGTGCCGAGCGGGCCCGCGCGGAACGGGCCGAACTCGCCCTGGCCTGCCGGATGCTGCAGACCCGCGGCCCGGTGCGGCTGTCCGCCTTCGGCGAGCTGGAACCCGCGGTCTTCGACCGCCTGCTGGACCTGCTCGGCCGCGCCCTGTCCACCCGGCCGGACACGGCCGGCCTGCGCCGCGCCACCACGGGCGACGGCCGGGTGGAGATCGCCCTGGCCCCGCCTCCCGACGCCCGCACCGCCCTGCTGCGCACGGCGCGGGGCACGCTGGCCGGACCGGACTACGTCGTCCGCATCACGGAGGCCGGCGGGGCGGCCGCACCCCCGGCCACGCCTGCGGCCGCATCCCCTGCCCCGCGGCCGGCGGAGCAGGCACCGGCCCGGCAGCCGTGGGCCCAGCCCTCGGTGCGGACCGGGCAGCCCGCCGGACCCCCGCAGCGAGGCACCCACCCCGCACGCCCCCCGGCCACCGCCGCCCGGCCGCCCCTGCCATCGCCCTCCGGCGTGTCGGCGGCCGCCTCCCCGGCCGGCCACTCGTCCGCCCTGCACCGGGAGACGGCCGGATGAGCAGCCTCGCCAACCATCTGGCCGCCACCGAACGGGAGGAGGTCTCCCGCGCCGTCCGTCTCCTGCTCGCCCGCCCCCTGCTCACCGAGACCTCCGACCCGGCCGGCTTCGCCCTCGTACGCCGCCGCCGCGACCCGGTGGCCCGCTGGTTCGACCACACCTGCGGCTGGACCCTGCTGGTGGAACCCCGCCGCGGTTACGCGCGCCTCGTCAAGGTCCGCGCCGACCCGGACGGCTCCCGCCCGGCCCGCGCCGCGGGAGCGGGCCGGGCACCCTTCGACCGCCGCCGCTATGTGCTGCTGTGCGTGATCGCGGCCGAACTGCTGACGGCACCGATGACGACCGTCGGCATGCTCGCCGACCGTGTCGCCCGGGCCACGGCCGCCGACCCGGCCCTGCCCGCGTTCGACCCGGCCCGCCGTGAGGAGCGGACGGCCTTCGTGGACGTACTGCGACTGCTGGAGTCGTACGACGTGCTGCACGCGGTGGACGGGTCGACCGCAGCGTACGCCGCGTCCCCGCACGCCACGGTCCTCTACCGCGTGGACACCACGCTGCTGATGCGCCTGCCCGCGGCGCCCGTCGGCGCCGCCCGCCTCGCCGTACCCCCTGACGAGGTGCCCGCCCGCTTCGACGACCTCCTCACGGGACTGGTGCGCGAACACCGCCACGACGGCACGGACACCGGCGGCGGCACGGCCGACGACGAGCACGCCGGGACGGCCGCCCCGGACGCCCGGCGGCTGCGGCACTCCGTGCTGCGCCGCCTCTTCGACGACCCCGTCCTGTACCGGTCGGACCTCACCGACGAGGAACTGGCCTACGTCACCTCCCCGGCCGGACGCCAGACCCTGCGCCGCTCGGCCGAACAGGCCGGCTTCCTGCTGGAGGACCGCGCCGAGGGCTTCCTGCTCGTCGACCCGGACGCGCTGGCCACCGACGTCCGCTTCCCCGACGACACCTCCACCGCCCGGGTCGCCGCGCTGCTCCTCCTGGAACCCCTGTGCGCCGAGCCCGCCGGACTCCGCCCCGAGCAGCTCGTCGAGGCCGGCACCGACCTGCTGCGCCGCTTCCCCCGCTGGACCAGGACCTACCGGCCCGAGGAGGACGGCGGCGCCCGTCTGTCCGACGACGCCGTGGACGTGCTGTGCGACATGGGCCTGGCCCGTCGCGCCGCCGGCCGTGCCCTCGCCCGCCCGGCCGCACACCGCTACCGCCTGACGGGGACGACGTGTCCGGCCCCGGGCGCCCCGGACACCGAGAAGCCACAGAAGCCACAGAAGCCACAGAAGCCAGAGAAGCCAGAGAAGACAGAGGAAGGCGAGCGGTGAGCCTGACAGAGCTTCCCCTGCCCCGGCGGCCCGAGGCCACCGATCCCGCGCGCCCGGCGGCGCGAGCGGCGGACACACCCGGCGGCCGCTGGCAGCCGCACCGCGCGGGCATCCTCAACGTCTGGCGCTACTACGACGAGACGTTCACCTTCCACCGGGGCCGCCTGCTGCTGCGCGGCCAGAACGGCTCGGGCAAGTCCAAGGCCCTCGAACTGCTGCTGCCCTTCCTCTTCGACGCCAGCCTCCGCCCCAACCGCCTCTCCACGTTCGGCGGTTCGGAACGCACCATGCACTGGAACCTGCTCGGCGAGGGCGCCACCGGCAAGACCCGCGTCGGGTACGTCTGGATGGAGTTCCGCCGCGTCGACCACGACGGCACCGAGCGCTTCTTCGGCTGCGGGGCCCGGCTGCAGGCGAGCGTGCACACCACCGGGGTGCACGCCGACTACTTCACCACCGGCGCCCGCCTCGCCCGTCCCGACGGCGTGCTCCTCGTCAACGAGGCGGGACAGCCGCTGACCCGCGCCGCCCTCGCCGAAGCCCTGGGCGACAGGGGCGAGGTGCACACCTCGGCCACCGGCCACCGCACCGCCGTACGCCGTGCGCTCTTCGCCGGGATGGGGGAGCAGCGCTACGAGTCCCTGCTGTCCGCCCTGCTCCAGCTGCGCCAGCCCAAGCTCTCCGAACGCCTCGACCCGTCGCTGCTCTCCACCCTGCTGTCCCGCGCCCTGCCGCCCCTGGGCGAGGGCGAGATCGCCGAACTCGCCGCGGGCTTCGCACAGCTGGACCGTCGGCGCGAACACCTGCGCCGGCTCGACGACGAGGTGGCGGCGGCCGAGACCCTCGCCCAGGGGCAGCGGACGTACGCGCGACGGGTCCTGCGCGCCGGAGCGGCCGCGCTGATCGAGGCCACCGCCGAGACGGACGACCTCACCCGCGCCGCCCGGAAGAGCGCCGAGGAGTACGCGCAGGCCCTCGCCCAGCGCGAGTCGGCCCGGGCCCTGCGCGAGGAACAGGAACGGCGTGCCCGCGACCTGGAGGAGACCGTCGAGGGGCTGCGGCGGAGCGAGGCGTACGGGCGGGGCGAGGAACGGGACCCGCTCCGCCGCCGCACCGAGGACGCGACGGCCGCCGCCGCCCGCCGGCGCGCCCTCGCCGGGGCCGCTCGGGCGGCGGCGGAGCAGGACCGCGCGCACGCCGACGCGACGGCGGGCCGGGCGCGCACCCTCGACGAGCACGCGCGCGACGCCGCCGAAGAAGCACGCGGGTCGGCCCGGGCGGCCGGCCTGGAGTCCGTCCACGACGAGGCGGGCACCCTCCTCGGCGCCATCGACGACCCGCGGCGGGCCGCCGACGACCCGCCGGGCGACAGCGGGGCCCGGCAGGCCCGCCTGCTGCTGCGCCGCGCGGTCACCGCCCGGCGGCAGCAGCTCGCCGCCGTCACCGCGGCGATGGACGAGCACGACCGCGCGGCACGCGACCGGGACGCCGCCGAGGAGCTGCTGGACGAGTCCCGGGCACGGTTCGCGGAGGCGGGCGCCCGGCGGGACGAGGCCGCCGGAGACTGGGACACCGCCCTGGCGGACCAGGGGGAACGGCTGCTCGCCTGGGCCGCGAGCTGTACGGAACTGCGCATCGCCGACCCAGGGGAACTCGCGGCCGGAGCGGCGGCCGAGTCCGAGGTGACGGCCCTGGTCGAAGCGGCCGCCCGCCCGCTGGAACGGGAGATCACCACCGCGGAGGCCACCGTACGGGCCGCCCGTCCCGGCCTGTGGGACGAGCGGGGCAGGCTCGTGGAGGAGATGCAGCGCCTCGGCGGCGAGACCGATCTGCCGCCACCGCCCCCGGCGACCCGCACCACCGTCCGCTCGGCCACCGCGGGAGCACCCCTGTGGCGGCTGATCGCCTTCCGCGAAGGCGTCCCGATGCCCGTCCAGGCCGCCGTGGAAGCCGCGCTGGAGGCATCCGGCCTCCTGGACGCCTGGGTCGGCCCCTACGGCGGGATCACGCTGCCCGGCCATGACACCCGCGCCGAGTCCGCGCTGGCCGTCGCCGCCCCGGGGCACAGCCTGCTGGCGGTGCTGCGGCCCGAGGACGGTATCCCGGTCCCCGTCGACACCGTGAACCGGATCCTCGCCGGTGTCGCGTTCGGAGCGGGCCTGCCCGACGGCCACGCGGCGGCCGTGTCCGCCCAGGGCGCCTGGCGTCTCGCCCTGGCCACCGGCTCCTGGAGCAAGCAGGAACCTGTCTACATCGGCGCCGCCGCCCGGCAGCGGGCCCGGCAGCGCGCCATCGCCGCACTCACCGACGGCATCACCCGCACCAGCGCCTCCCTCGCCGCGCTCGACGACCGCTCGCGCGACCTCGCCGCCCGCCGGGCACGGCTGGACGCCGACCTCGCCGCCCGCCCCGACCACCGGGAACTCGACACGCCGCGCCGCGAACGGGACCGGGCCGAGGAGGCGGTGGCCGCCCGCGACGACGCCGTACGCCACGCCGCCGGGCGGCTGGCGCGGTGCGAGGACGAGGTGGCGGCTGCCCTGCGCGAGCTCTCCCGCCGGGCCGCGGAGCACGCGCTGCCCGCCGACCGCGGCCGGCTGCGGGCGCTCGACGCCGGTCTCGACCGGTTCCGGGACACCGCCGACGGCTGGGTGGACGCCCGCCTCGCCGCACACGGCGCGGCCGACGCGGCCCGGCAGGCGGCCGAACGCGCGGACGGGTCGGAGCGGGCGGCCGACGAACAGGCCGGGGACGCGGCGGCCGCCGAGGCGGAGGCGGCGGGACTGCGGGCGCGCCTGGAGGCGGCGGAGGCCGGGGCCGGCGCGGACCACCGGCAGATCGTCGCGCGGCTCGCCGAGGCGCGCGAGGAACTGCGCCGCTGCCGGGACGCGGTCGCCCGGGCGGCCGATCTCCAGCTCCGGCTGGAGGGCCGCGTCGGCGGGCTGCGGGCCGTCAGCGGACAGGACGCCGCACGACACGAACAGGCCGTCCTGGCCCGGGACCGCGCCGCGCACCGCCTCCGGCACCTGTGCCTGGCCGGACTCGCCGAGGACGCCGGCCTCGCACCCGTACTGGACGCCGGCCTCGCACCCGTACTGGACGCCGGCCTCGCACCCGTACTGGACGCCGGCCTCGCACTCGGACCGGACGTCGGCCTCGCACTCGGACCGGACGTCGGCCTCACACCCGGACCGGACGCCGGGGACGACCCCGGGGCCATGCTGGAGACGGCCCGCGCCATCGCGGCGAAGTGGCCCACCGTCCCGCACGCCCCACGCCACCTGGGCGAGGCCGCGACCCGGCTCTCGGAAGCGGTCCACGAGGCACGCCGCCACCTGGGTGCCGGCGCCGACCTGGACCTGGTGGCCGACGACGACGTCCAGATCTTCAGCGCCGACCTGGACGGCGTACGCGTGGGAGCGGCGCGACTGCTCGGGGCGCTCGCCCGGCAGCGCGACAGCGCCCGCGACGACCTCACCGGCGGCGAGCGGCACCTGTTCGACCAGATCCTCACCGGGGACGTCCGCCGCCATCTCGCGGTCCGTATCCGCCGGGCCGGTGAACTCGTCGACCGGATGAACGAGCACCTGGAGCGGGTCCGTACCGCTTCCCGCGTCGCCGTCCGGCTCGTCTGGGACGTCCGGCCGGACCTGCCGGACAGCACCCGCACCGCCCGGGAGCTGCTGCTGAAGGATCCCGCCCGGGTCACCGAGTCCGACCGGGAGGCCCTGCACGCCTTCCTCCGCGCCCGGATCGGCGAGGCCGGGGGCAGCGGCACGGCCGTGACCTGGGAGGAACAGCTCGGCGAGGTGCTCGACTACACCGCCTGGCACCGCTTCACCGTCCACCTCGACCGGGCCGGTGGCACCGGCTGGCAGCCGCTGACGAAGAAGTTGCACGGCGCGCTCTCCGGTGGGGAGAAGGCCATCGCCCTGCACCTGCCGCTGTTCGCCGCCGTCGCCGCGCACTACGAGGCGGTGCCCCTGGCGCCCCGGCCGATCCTGCTGGACGAGGTCTTCGTCGGCGTCGACACCGTCAACCGCGGCCAGGTCTTCGGCCTGCTCACCGCGCTCGACCTGGACCTGATGGTCACCTCCGACCACGAGTGGTGCACCTACGGCGAGTTGCCCGGCATCGCCGTCCACCAACTCCTCACCGACGGGCACGACGACGCGGTCACCAGCGCCCGCTTCGTCTGGAACGGCGCGGATCTGGAGACGGGATGACCCGCCGGGCCCCGTGACCCCGGCGAGGCGACCGACGCCTGCTGACGGTTCGTGTGGAACGTTCTACGTCTGAAACGACTCAACCGCGGCCCGACTGCGCGGAGGGGGTGCCCGTGCGTCGGACGGATGCGGTCAGCCGCGCGGCGGTGCGGTGCTGCCGCGCGTGACCAGGTGCGGCGTCGAGGCCGTGACGACGGCGCGGTCGCGCCGCTTCTCCAGCCGCTCCAGCAGCAGCCGGGCGGCCGTCTCGCCCATCATCGCGCCCGCCTGGTCGACGCTGGTCAGGCTCACCGGTTCCAGGGCGGCGACCGAGGTGTTGTTGTAGCCGGCGAGCGAGAGGTCCTCGGGAATGCGCAGGCCCAGCTCGGCGGCGGCCCGGAAGACACCGGTCGCGGCGACGTCCGCACCGGCGAAGATCGCGGTGGGCGGACGCGCGGAGGTGAGCAGTTCCCGGGCGCCCGTGCGGCCGCCCTCGTCGGAGTACCCGGAGTGCACCACCCGGGCCAGATCCGCCAGGCCGTGCCGGGCCATCGCGGCACGGTAGGCGGCCCTCACATGATGCTCGGGCCGCTGCTCCCACCGGGTGCCGCGCACCGTCGGATGCGAGAGGTGGGCGATGTCCCGGTGCCCCAGGGCCACCAGGTGGTCGACGACCAGGTCGACCCCGGCCCCGTCCTGGTTGACCACGCTGTCGTACGCCGGAGACGGATCGTGGTGGCCGATCACCACGGTCGGCACCTGTGCCGCCAGGCGGACCACCTCCGTGCGCGGGACGGCGGGCGCGATCAGGATCAGGCCGTCCATCTGCCGGTCCGCCATGGCGTGGATCAGTCTGGTCTGTTCCGCCATCTCGGCCTCGGCGGAACCGGCGGATCCCAGGAACACCGTGTACTCGGTGTCCCGCAGGGCGGCGTTCACGCCGTCCAGGAGGTCGGCGTAGAAGGCGTTGCGGATGCTCGCGAGCAGCACGCCGATCGTGTACGTCCGGCCCCGCATGCCCCGGGCGGCCGCGTGCGGGCGGTAACCCAGCTCGGTCATCGCCCGCCGCACCCGGTCGCGCATCGCCGGGCTCACCCCGTACGCGTTGTTCAGGACCTTCGACACCGCCGAGGTGGACACACCGGCGCTGCGCGCCACATCGGCGATCGTGACGCGCTTCGGGCCGTCGGCTGATCGCACTGGGGTCCCCCACCTCCGTCGTCGCACACCGCCCTGCCTCGTCGGTGTTCTGGAACGTTACTCGCAGAGTCCTTGACGACCGGACCCCCCTCGGCTCAATCTTGGGCGTTCCCCGTGTGGCACGTTCTACGAACGGGCCGCATGCGACCTCCGATTGAATCGATTCAACCCCTCTGCCGAGTCATCGTCGTAGGAGAGCCGCCATGCCCGACATCACCCGCCGGTCCACTCTGCGCTCGGCCATAGCCGTGGCCCTCGCTCCCACCCTGGGTTCCCTCGTGCTGCCCGGGCTCTCGGCCACGGCGTCCGCCGCGGTCTCCTGGAGCGCGAAGTGGATCTGGGCGCCGACCAGTTCGGCGAACCAGTGGGTGGCCTTCCGCAGGTCGTTCACGCTGGCGGCGGCGCCGTCGAAGGCCGTCACCCGGATCGCGGCGGACTCGAAGTACTGGCTGTGGGTGAACGGCACCCTGGTGGTCTTCGAGGGCGGCCTCAAGCGCGGCCCCAACCGCACGGACACCTACTACGACGAGATCGACCTCGCCCCCCACCTGAAGAGCGGCGGCAACACGGTCGCGCTGCTGGTGTGGTACTTCGGCAAGCAGGGCTTCTCGCACAACAGCAGCGGCAAGGGCGGTCTGCTGTTCCAGTCGGACATCGAGGCCGGCACGACCACCACCCGCCTGGTCAGCGACACAGGCTGGAAGCACACCGTGCACCCCGGCTACGCGAACGACACCGGCGGCACGCAGGTCAACTTCCGGCTGCCCGAGTCCAACGTGTACTACGACGCCCGTGCCGCCGCCGTCATGTCGGGCTGGCGGTCGCCCGGGTTCGACGACGGCGCCTGGACCGCGCCGACCGACTTCGGCGCCGCCGGTTCCGCACCCTGGAACGGTCTCGTCGAGCGTCCGATCCCGCAGTTCCGCTTCTCCGGCCTGAAGAGCTACTCCAACGCCTCATCGCTGCCGACCACGGGCCGCGGGTCAACCGCGATCTCGGCCACGCTGCCGTCGAACATCCAGGTGACCCCGTTCCTGAAGGTCGACGCGCCGGCCGGAGCCGTGATCGGCATCCAGACCGACCACTACGACGACGGCGCGGGCCTGGTCGGCATCGAGCCCGGCACGCAGTACAACATGCGCGCCACCTACGTATGCGCCGGCGGAGTGCAGGAGTTCGAGCCACTGGCGTGGATGAGCGGCACGGCCGTGCGGTACACGATCCCCTCCGACGTGACGATCCTGGAGCTGAAGTACCGCGAGTCGGGCTACGACACCGACTTCGCCGGGTCGTTCGGCAGCAGCGACCCCTTCCTGGACACGCTGTGGACCAAGGCCGCCCGCACGATGTACGTCAACATGCGCGACACCTACATGGACTGCCCCACCCGTGAGCGCGCCCAGTGGTGGGGGGACGTGGTCAACCAGCTCAAGGAGGGCTTCTACACCTTCGACACCAGGTCCCTCGCACTCGGCAGGAAGGCCATCGCCCAGCTCGCCGCCTGGCAGAAGTCCGGCGGTCAGCTCTACTCCCCGGTCCCCTCGACGATCTGGACCGCCGAACTGCCCGTCCAGATGCTCGCCTCGGTGTGGTCCTTCTGGACGTACTACCTCTACACCGGCGACGAGAGCGCCGTCACCGTCGCCTACCCGGCCGTGAAGAAGTACCTGGACCTGTGGACCCTGGACGGCGACGGCCTGGTCAACCACCGTGCGGGGGACTGGGACTGGGAGGACTGGGGCACCGACATCGACGCCCGCGTCCTCGACAACTGCTGGTACTACCTGGCCCTGGACACCGCCGCCAAGCTGGCCGACCTCAGCGGAAACACCGCGGACGTGGCGGGCTGGAAGTCCCGCCGCGACAGCATCAAGGCCAACTTCGACCGCGTCCTGTGGAACTCCTCCCGGGGCGAGTACCGCTCACCCGGCTACACCCGCGACACCGACGACCGCGCCAACGGCCTCGCCGTCGTCGCGGGCCTCGCCCCCGCCTCGCGGTACAAGGCGATCACCGAGGTACTGCGCACCCACCTCAACGCCAGCCCCTACATGGAGTTCTACGTCCTGGAGGCGCTCTACCTCATGGGCGCGGCCACGGTCGCCGAGGAGCGGATACGCAACCGCTTCGCCGCCCAGGTCACCGACCCCGCCTGCCCCACCCTGTGGGAGGTGTGGGTCAAGTCGCAAGGCACCGACAACCACGCCTGGAACGGCGGCCCGCTGTACGCGCTGTCCGCCTACGCCGCCGGTGTCCGGCCCACCAAGCCCGGCTGGGAGACGTACGACGTGATCCCGCAGACCGGCACCCTGACGAAGATCAACAGTGTGGTTCCCACGGTCGAGGGCGACATCCGCTTCGGGATCACCCGTGACGGCACCAAGGTGACGCTCACCCTCACCTCCCCGGGCGGGACCACCGCACGCGTGGGTGTCCCCACGTACGGGGGCTCGTCACCGGTCGTCGCCGCGAACGGCATCACCGTGTTCACCGGCGGCTCCGCCACCGGGAGCGTCGGCGGCCTCACCTACGACGGCAAGGACGCCTCGTACGTCTACTTCCTGCTCCGGCCCGGCACATGGACGTTCACGGTCACCGGCGCGGGCCGACTCGACGACCTCGCGCTCGCCCGCCCGGTCACCAGCAACAACAGCCTGGAGAACGCCGAATGGGGCCGCAACCGGCTCACCGACGGCAAACTCACCAGTGTCAGCGGCGCCCGGGGCTACACCAGCAACGACTTCTCCTCCGCCGACGTCAGCGCCAACCCCGTCTGGGTGGAGGTCGACCTCGGGGCCGACACCGACCTCGACGCCGTACGCCTCTTCCCCCGCACCGACACCCCGGCCGCCGGAGGGGGCACCGCGGGCTTCCCGGTCGACTTCACGCTCCAGACCCGCGCGGACGGGGTCACCGGCTACACCACCGTCCGCACCGTCACCGGGCAGGCCAACCCCGACGGCCGCGTGCAGACGTACGGCTTCAGGACCACGACGGCCCGGTACGTACGGCTCCAGGCCACGCGGCTCGGCGCTCCCGCCACGGACGAGTCCGCCAAGTACCGGCTCCAGCTCGCCGAACTCACCGTCCCCACCGCCGCGACCACGGTCACGAGCAACTGCACGCTGGAGAACGGCGACTGGGGCAAGACCCGGGTCCTGGACGGCACCCTCACCAGCGCGACCGGTGCCAAGGGCTTCACCAGCATCGACTTCCCGTCCGCCGATGTCAGTGAGACGCCGGTCCGGATCGAGGTCGACCTCGGCGCCGACCGGCCCGTCGGGTCCGTCACCCTCCACCCGCGCACGGACACCGGTGGTGCGGGCGGCGGCACGGCGGGCTTCCCCGTCGACTTCACCCTCCAGACCCGGCTCGACGGCGCCACCGCCTGGACCACCGCCCGCACCGTCACGGGCGAGCCGAACCCCGCCGGAGCCGCCCGGAGCTATACCCTCACCTCCGCCACCGGTCGGTACCTGCGGCTGAGTGTCACGAAACTCGGCAGACCCGCCTCGGACGAGTCCGGCAAGTACCGGCTCCAGCTCGCCGAACTCCGCGTCGGGTGAGGAACCCGGCGGGCGGTCAGCCCACGTGCACCCGGGGGCGTCGGGCGCGGTTCCTCTCGGCCTCGCGCAGGACCTCCCGGGTGACGGGGGCGACCTCGCCCTGGCCGAAGAGGAAGAAGCGGAGGAAGTTGGCGAAGGGGCCGCCCTCGGTCCACTCGAAGTAGATGTGCGGCACGGCGCCGGTCGAGTCCCGCACGTGCAGGAGCAGGGCGGCCAGGGCGTTGGGGATCGAGGACGACTCCAGGGTCAGCACGCGGTAGCGGCCGTGCATGACCTCGCCCCGGACCGTCAGTTCGGCCTCGAACTCCGAGGGGTCCGTCACCGTCACCTCGACGAAGACGAGGTCCTCGGTGGCCGGGACGTCGTTGTCGTGGCGGATCTGCTCGATCTTCTCGCGGTACTCGGTGAGGTCCCGCTTGTCGGGCTCGTTGGCGATGAAACGGATCCTGCGGTGGGCGATGTCCCGGACGAAACGTTCCGCCATGTCGTCCAGCCGCACGCTCGTCACCCGTAGTTCGAAGGCACGGGCCAGGCGGGACAGCAGGGAGACGAGGATGATGGCCGCGATGAAGCAGGCGCCGATCTTCACACCGTCGGGGCGTTCGGCGACGTTCAGGACGGTGGTGTAGAGGAAGACGGCCGAGATGACGCCGAAGCCGATGGTCCAGCCGCGCTGACCGGCCTTGCGGGCGGCGATGGTCACCGCGATCGCCGCCGAGCTGATCAGGACCAGGACGCCCGTCGCGTAGGCGCCGCCCTGCGCGTCGACGTCCGCGTCGAAGATCCAGGTCACCAGGAAGCCCACCAGCGTGAAGACGATGACCATGGGGCGGACCGCCCGCGCCCAGTGCGGCGCCATGCCGTAGCGGGGCAGATACCGCGGCATCAGGTTCAGCAGGCCGGCCATGGCGGAGGCGCCCGCGAACCAGAGAATGGCGATCGTGGAGACGTCGTACACCGTGCCGAAGGCGTTCCCCAGGTAGTCGTGCGCCAGATAGGCCAGAGCACGTCCGTTGGCGTCGCCGCCCGGCTCGAACTCCTTCTCCGGGATGAGCAGGGTGGTGATGAAGCTCGTGCAGACCAGGAAGACACTCATGATCACGGCGGCCGCGGTCAGGAGCTTCTTCGTCTCGCGGATACGGCCGGCGGGCCGCTCCTCCGTGTCGTCCGGGTCGCCCTGGACGTGCGGCATGACCGCCACACCGGTCTCGAAGCCGGAGAGGCCGAGCGCCAGCTTGGGGAAGACGATCAGCGCCACGCCGACCATGACGAAGACATTGCCGTGCTCGGCGGTCAGCGCGGTCGCCCAGTCGGTGACGACGTGGCCCTCGGTCACGACGTGCCACAGGCCGGTCGCCACCACCACGACGTTCAGCGCGAGGTAGACGCCCACCAGGGCCACCGCGACGCCGATGGCCTCCAGGAAGCCCTTGAGGAACACCGCGCCCAGCAGGGCGATCAGGACGAGTGTGATGAGTAGCTGCTTGTCGTGCAGGGCGTCGTTGAGGTGCGGGTTCTCGATCAGATGGGTCGAGGCGTCGGCGGCCGACAGGGTGATGGTGATCAGGAAGTCGGTCGCCGCGAAGCCCAGCAGGGTGAGGACGAAGAGCTTGCCCTTCCAGAACGTCAGCAGACGCTCCAGCATCGCGATCGAGCCCTCGCCGTGGGGACTCTCCTCGGCCACGCGGCGGTAGACGGGGAGCGCTCCGGCGAGGGTGACGATCACGAGGACGATCGTCGCCACGGGGGAGAGGAGGCCGGCCGCGAGGGCGGCGATGCCGGGCTGGTAGCCGAGGGTGGAGAAGTAGTCGACACCCGTCAGGCACATCACGCGCCACCACGGCCGGCCGGTGTGCTCGGACCGGGACGCGGCGGGCGGCCCGGTGCGGCCGCCGCCCTTGCCCATGTCGGACAGGCCCTCCAGCATCCATGCCCGCAGGCGGCTGGTGCGGGTGCCCTCCAGGGTGCCCATGAACGCTCCTGACGTGCGGTGATACGAACATTTCCGGCCATCGGAAGACCGCCGCATCAGCGTAGGCAACGCGTGAGGCCCAGGCCATGGGGAACGGGGCCGAGTGGCGTCAAGACCTCGTTAAGGTCTTCGCCGGCCGCCGTCCCGCCTGCGCGGACGTGCTCGGGGGACGTGCGCTGGTCCGGGCGCGCACGGTGGTGCGCGGGGTGTCCGCGCCAGGTGTGGGGCGGGTGCCAGGGGACGCGGGAGGGGCGGGCGCGTCAGGGGTCCGTCAAAGCCGTGGGCATCGCCGTCAGGGACGTGTCAAGGCCGACCGGTTCCGGCCGCCGAGGAGGTTTCCTCGAAGCGTCCGGTTCTTTCTCGTCCCTCTTCCCGCTCTAGGAGTTCGCGATGGCCGATGTGGCCTTCGTCGTCGTCACGGTCGCGGTGTTCGCGCTGGTGGCTCTGGTCGCCAAGGGGGTGACCCGGCTGTGACCGCCGAGAACGTCGTCGGCCTGCTCGTGGCCGTCGCCCTGGTGGGCTATCTCGTCCTCGCCCTGCTCTTCCCGGAGAGGTTCTGAGACCACATGGGTCCCGTACTCGCCGGCGTCCTCCAGTTGCTGGCCCTCATGGCGGCTCTGGCGCTCGCCCACGCCCCCCTCGGCACCTACATGGCCGGGGTGTACTCCTCCGACCGGCACCGGCGGGTCGAGAAGTGGGCCTACCGGTGCATCGGCGCCGACCCCGACACCGAGATGCGCTGGCCCGCCTATCTGCGGGGTGTCCTGGCCTTCTCGGCGGTCGGCGTCCTCTTCCTCTATCTGCTCCAGCGGCTGCAGGGCGTCCTGCCCGGTTCGCAGGGCTTCGCCTCGGTCGGCCCGGCGCAGTCGTTCAACACGGCCGTGTCCTTCGTGACGAACACCAACTGGCAGTCGTACTACGGCGAACAGACCATGGGCCAGGTCGTCCAGACAGCCGGTCTCGCCGTGCAGAACTTCGTCTCGGCCGCTGTCGGCATCGCCGTGGCCGTGGCGCTCGTGCGGGGCTTCGCCCGCTCGCGGACCGGTGAACTCGGCAACTTCTGGGCCGACCTGGTGCGCGGTGTCGTCCGCATCCTGCTGCCCGGCGCTTTCCTCGCGGCCCTCGTGCTGGTGGCCTGCGGAGCCATCCAGAACTTCTCCGGCATCCACGAGGTCGGTCAGTTCATGGGCGGCTCGCAGCAGTGGAACGGCGGCGCGGTCGCCTCCCAGGAGGCCATCAAGGAACTCGGCACCAACGGCGGCGGCTACTTCAACGCCAACTCCGCCCACCCGTTCGAGAATCCGACGCCCTTCACCAACCTCTTCGAGATCTTCCTGCTGCTGGTGATCCCGTTCTCCCTGACCCGGACCTTCGGGGTCATGGTCGGCTCGGTCAAGCAGGGCCACGCGATCCTGGCGGCCATGGCCACCATCTGGGTCGGCTTCGTCGCCCTGATGATGTGGACCGAGTTCGCCCACCACGGACCGGCGCTGCAGATCGCCGGCGGTGCCATGGAGGGCAAGGAGGTGCGGTTCGGGGTCGGTTCCTCGTCGATCTTCGCGGTGTCCACGACCCTGACGTCGACCGGCGCGGTGGACTCCTTCCACTCGTCCTTCACCGGCCTGGGCGGCGGTATCACCCTGCTCGGCATGATGCTGGGCGAGATCGCGCCCGGCGGCACCGGTTCCGGCCTCTACGGCATGCTGATCATGGCGGTCATCGCGGTGTTCATCGCCGGGCTGATGGTCGGCCGTACGCCCGAGTACCTGGGCAGGAAGATCGGCACCCGCGAGATCAAGCTCGCGGCCTGCTACCTCCTGATCACCCCGGCGCTGGTGCTCGTCCTCACGGCGGTCTCCCTGGCACTGCCGACCCCGCCGCACTCGATGCTCAACTCCGGCGCGCACGGATTCTCCGAGGTGCTGTACGCCTTCACCTCCGCGGCCAACAACAACGGCTCGGCCTTCGCCGGCCTGAACGCGAACACCGACTGGTTCAACACCATGACCGGCATCGCGATGCTGCTCGGCCGCTTCCTGCCCATGGTCTTCGTCCTGGCCCTGGCCGGTTCGCTCGCCGGGCAGCAGCCGGTGCCGGAGACCGCGGGCACCCTGCGCACCGAGAAGCCGCTGTTCACCGGGTTGCTGGTGGGCGCGATCCTCATCGTCACCGGTCTGACGTATTTCCCCGCGCTCGCGCTGGGGCCGCTGGCCGAGGGGCTGGCGTCATGACCACCCGTACCGAAAGCGAAGCGATGTCCACTCCCACCCTCGCGCCCCACCAGGACGCACCCACCGGGCACAAGGCTCCCGAGGGCCGTGTCGGCGCGGGCCTCTTCGACCCCGGGCAGCTGATCAGGTCGCTGCCGGACGCCTTCCGCAAGCTCGACCCCCGGGTGATGGTCAGGTCGCCCGTCATGTTCGTGGTGTGGATCGGGTCCGTGCTCACCACGGTGTTCTCCTTCAAGGACCCCGGTGACTGGTTCGGCTGGACCATCAGCGTCTGGCTGTGGCTGACCGTCGTCTTCGCCAACCTCGCGGAGGCGGTCGCCGAGGGTCGCGGCAAGGCCCAGGCCGACACCCTGCGCAAGGCCAGGACCGACACGGTGGCCCGTCTCGTGGACGGCACCGAGGTCCCCGGAACCGGGCTGAAGATCGGTGACCTGGTCGTCTGCGAGGCCGGCGACATCATCCCCGGCGACGGGGACGTGGTCGAGGGGGTGGCGTCCGTCGACGAGTCGGCGATCACCGGTGAGTCGGCACCCGTCATCCGCGAGTCCGGCGGCGACCGCAGTGCCGTCACCGGCGGCACCAAGGTCCTCTCCGACCGGATCGTCATCAAGATCACGACGAAGCCCGGCGAGACCTTCATCGACCGGATGATCAACCTGGTCGAGGGCGCGGCCCGGCAGAAGACGCCCAACGAGATCGCGCTGAACATCCTGCTCGCCTCGCTGACCATCGTCTTCCTGCTGGCCTGTGCCACACTGCCGCCGTTCGCGGACTACGCGGGCACGCACCTCACGATGGTCGTGCTGGTCGCCCTGCTGGTCTGCCTCATCCCGACCACCATCGGCGCCCTGCTCTCCGCCATCGGCATCGCGGGCATGGACCGGCTCGTGCAGCGCAACGTCCTGGCCATGTCCGGCCGGGCGGTCGAGGCGGCCGGTGACGTGTCGACACTGCTGCTCGACAAGACCGGCACCATCACCCTCGGCAACCGGCAGGCCGCCGAGTTCGTGGCGGTGCGCGGGGTGACGGAGGAGCAGGTCGCCGACGCGGCCCAGCTCTCCTCGCTGGCCGACGAGACACCCGAGGGCCGCTCCGTCGTCGTCCTGGCGCGGGAGAAGTACGGGCTGCGCGAGCGCGAGCCGGTCGGGGCCGAGTGGATCGCCTTCACCGCGCAGACCCGGATGTCGGGCGTGGACATCGACGGGCGGAAGATCCGCAAGGGCGCCGCCGGGTCGGTCGTCAGGTGGATCGAGGAGCAGGGCGGTGAAGTCGCGCCCGACGCGAGGGAGTTGACCGACCGGATCGCCGCGGCCGGCGGTACCCCGCTGCTGGTCGCGGTCGAGGACGCCGACGGGGCCCGGGTACTGGGCGTCGTCCACCTCAAGGACGTCGTCAAGCAGGGCATGCGGGAGCGGTTCGACGAACTGCGCCGTATGGGGATCAGGACCGTCATGATCACGGGTGACAACCCGCTGACGGCGAAGGCGATCGCCGAGGAGGCGGGCGTCGACGACTTCCTCGCCGAGGCCACGCCCGAGGACAAGATGGCCCTCATCAAGCGGGAGCAGGCCGGCGGCAAACTGGTCGCGATGACCGGGGACGGCACCAACGACGCCCCCGCGCTGGCCCAGGCCGACGTCGGTGTGGCCATGAACACCGGCACGTCGGCCGCCAAGGAGGCCGGCAACATGGTCGACCTCGACTCCGACCCGACCAAGCTGATCGAGATCGTCGGGATCGGCAAGCAACTCCTCATCACCCGGGGGGCGTTGACCACGTTCTCCATCGCCAACGACGTCGCCAAGTACTTCGCGATCATCCCGGCGCTGTTCGCGGCCGTCCACCCCGGCCTGGACAAGCTCAACATCATGGGCCTGTCCTCACCGGACTCCGCGATCCTGTCCGCCGTCGTCTTCAACGCGCTCATCATCATCGCGCTGGTGCCGCTGTCCCTGCGGGGCGTGCGGTACCGGCCGGTCAGCGCCGACCGGATGCTCCGCCGCAACCTCACGATCTACGGCCTCGGCGGGCTGATCGCCCCCTTCGTCGGCATCAAGCTCATCGATCTGCTCATCTCTCTCGTCCCCGGGCTGTGACTCTTGTGAAGGCGTGCTGAAAGCCATGAACAACTCCGTATCGAACACGGCCCGGTTGCTGTGGGCGGGGCTCAGGGCC
The DNA here is from genome assembly GCF_029167005.1 of Streptomyces sp. VNUA24. Taxonomy (NCBI): domain Bacteria; kingdom Bacillati; phylum Actinomycetota; class Actinomycetes; order Kitasatosporales; family Streptomycetaceae; genus Streptomyces; species Streptomyces sp. VNUA24. Next base: position 2,059,391 of record NZ_CP119143.1, on the reverse strand, counting down.
CTGCTGGTGCTGACCCTGGTGACGGGCGTCGTCTACCCGCTCGCCGTCACCGGCGTCGCCCAGACCCTCTTCCACGACAAGGCGAACGGCTCGGAGATCTCGTACGGCGGGAAGGTCGTCGGTTCCTCCCTGATCGGCCAACAGGGCTACAGCCTCGCCTACTTCCAGCCCCGGCCGGCCGACGGGCTCGGCGAGAACTCGGTCAACACGCAATACAGGCTGATCCTCTCGGGCGCCACCAACCTCTCCGCCGACAACAAGAAACTCATCGCGTCGGTCGAGGAGGCGAAGGCGAAGGTCGTCGAGGACAACTCCGTGCCCGGCTACACCGTGAAGCCGTCCCAGGTCCCGGCCGACGCGGTCACCTCCTCCGGCTCCGGCCTCGACCCGGACATCTCCCCGGCCTACGCCGACCTCCAGATCCACCGCGTCGCCGAGAAGAACGGCCTGACCGTCGCCCAGGTGCGGAAACTCGTCGACGAGCACACCGAGGGCCGCACGCTCGGCTTCATCGGCGAACCCCGCGTGAACGTCCTCGAACTCAACATCGCGCTCAGGACACTCGTCGCCGGGGATCCGACGACCCCGTGACCCTCCCGCGTCCGGAATCCTCTCTCGCGGCGTGAACCACTCGGGGGGTCTCGTCCGATGAGGGGGTGTGAGCGAGATGAAGCGGGGGAGTCCGGGCGACGCCGAGCTGTTGCGGGCGGTCGCCGACGGGGACCGACGGGCGTTCGAGGAGCTGTACCGCAGGTACGCGCCGTGGCTCGTGCTGCGGCTGCGCGGCCGGTGCGCCGACCCGGTGCTGGTCGACGACGTCGTGCAGGAGACCTTCCTCGACGTGTGGCGGGGAGCGGCCCGGTACCGGCGCGAGGGCGATGTCGCGGGCTGGTTGTGGCGGATCGGATCGCGCCGTCTGGTGGACGCGCTGCGCGGCGACGGGGCCCGCGGCAGGCTGCGGCAGGCGCTCGCCCGCCTGCGGCAGCGCGAGGAGGTGTCGGCCGAGGAACAGGTGCTGGCCCGGGTGCAGCACGGTGACCTCGCGGGGTCGCTCGCCGCACTCTCGCCGGAACTGCGGGCTGTACTGCAGGCCACGGTGATCGACGGACTGACGACCCGTGAGGCGGCCGTGCTGCTCGGCATTCCCCCGGGCACGGTCAAGACCCGGGCCATGCGCGCCCGGAGGCAACTGCGGGAGGGCCTGACATGAGCTGGCACACCGACGACGGGGACCTCGCGGAGTACGCCCGGGGAACGCTGGCCGCCCCCCGGCTGTGGTCCGTCGAGACGCACCTCGCGGGCTGCGCCGACTGCCGGGCCGCGCTCACGTCCCACGTCCCGCCCGCCGAGATCGATGCCGGCTGGGCCAGGCTGGTGGACGAACTCGACGCCCCGAGGCCGGGCCTCGCCGAGTCGCTGCTGCTCCGGGCGGGCGTCGCCGACCACACCGCCCGGCTGCTCGCGGCGACCCCCGTGCTGCGCCGCTCCTGGCTCGGCGCCGTGACCCTCACCCTGCTGCTCGCGGTCGGCGTGGCGCTGGTCGCGTCGCCGCTGATGCTGCTGGCCACGGCACCGCTGCTGCCCCTGGCCGGAGTGGCGCTGTCGTTCGGCCCAAGGCTCGACCCGACCTACGAGACGGCCGTGGTCGCGCCGATGCACACCTTCCGGCTGCTGATGGTGCGCACGGTCGCGGTGCTGTCGACGACGACACCGCTGAGCGGGCTGGCGAGCCTGGCACTGCCCTCGCTCGGGCCGGCGGCGCTCGGCTGGCTGCTGCCGGCGCTCGCGCTGACCGCCACGGGCGTCGCCCTCATGCCCCGGCTGGGCCCCGTCCTCGCTCCGGCGCTGGTCGGAGCCGGGTGGACGGCACTGGTGGTGCTGAGCCGCCTTCTGGCGTCCGGCACACCGCTGCCCTTCACCGCCGAGGGCCAGGGCGCGGCGGCGGCGGTCGCGACGCTCGCGACGGTGCTGCTGCTCGCGGCGCGGGACCGCTTCGACTCCGGCCGCCTCGGCACGTCCCCCCGATCCCTTCGATTCGCAGCCAGGAGGCTGTCATGACACGACCCACGGTCTCCGCCGCCGGGCTGACCCTGAGCTATCGCGGCACCCCGGCGGTGGACGACGTCACCCTGCGGCTCTCCGAGGGCGTCACGGGCCTGCTCGGCCCCAACGGCGCGGGCAAGACCACCCTGCTGCGCGTCCTGGCGACCGCCACGCCCCCGGACAAGGGTGCCTTCACCGTCCTCGGACACGACCCGAGCACGGTCCACGGACGGCAGGACGCACGACGGGTCCTCGGCTATCTGCCGCAGAACCCCGGATTCCACCCGGACTTCACCGCCTTCGAGTTCATCGACTACGTCGCGATCCTCAAGGAGCTGACCGACCGGCGGGCCCGGCACGCCGAGACCCGCCGGGTCCTCGACGCGGTCGGCCTCGCGGAGGTGCGCGGCAAGCGGATACGGCGGCTGTCCGGCGGCATGCGGCAGCGCGTGGCGCTCGCCGCGGCCCTGGTCGGTGACCCGGGCTTCCTGGTCCTGGACGAGCCGACGGTCGGGCTCGACCCCGAACAGCGCATGCGGTTCCGGGAGTTGATCGCGGAGGCCGGAGAGGGCCGGACGGTGCTGCTGTCCACCCACCAGACCGAGGACGTGGCGATGCTGTGCCACCGGGTCGTCGTGATGGACGGGGGCCGGGTCCGGTTCGACGGCACGCCCGCGGAGCTGACCGCGGTGGCGGACGGCCGGGTGTGGAACAGCGGGGACCGGCAGCCGGGCGCCCGGGCCGGATGGCGCACCGGGACGGGCGAGTTCCGCAACGTCGGGGACCCGCCCGCGGGCGCCCGGCTCGCCGAACCGACACTGGAGGACGGCTACCTCCTCTCGCTCGGCGGCGATCAGGTGGCGGAGGTGGCCGCGTGACCACGATGACCGGGACACCGGTGACCGCGCCGAGACCGCAGCCGGTACGGGTCCGCGGCGGCGCGGGGGCGGTGCTCGCGCTGGCCCGGGTGGAGGCGCGGCGCCTGCTGCTGCACCCCCTGGTGCTGATCGCGCTCGTGACGTACGTGGCCCTCCTCCTGTGGTCGGGCGACGCGGCGGAGGACGCCTTTCCGGTGCTCCAGGACGTCGACCGCGAGACACAGATCGGACAACTCCTCCTGGGGCTGGCGGTGCTGGTCGCCGTGAACCTGGCGGTGCTGCGCTCGCACCGGCGGGGCACGGAGGCGTACTTCGGGGTGCTGGTGCTGCAGCCGTGGCGGCGCACGGTCGCGCATCTGCTGTCGGTGCTGCCGACGGCCGCCGTGGGGGCGCTGATCGTGGCGGGGCAGTTCACGGCGGCGGCGCTGAAGCCCGGGGCCGTGGGCCACGCCTCGCCCGCCGAGCTGGTGACCGGGCCGCTGCTGGTCCTCCTGGCCGCCGTCCTCGGCGTGCTGCTCGGCCGGGTCGCCCGGTCCGCGTTCGTGGCGCCGCTGGCCGTGGTCGCCGTCCTGGCCGTCACCATGGTCTTCGTCGCCGAAGCGGGCAGCCCGGCCCTGCTGCGCGGGCTGACCCCCGTGCTCTTCGACGAGGGGGCCCGGCCCCTGCCGTCCGACCTGGTGGGGCGGCCCGCCGCCTGGCACGCGCTGTACCTGCTGGCGCTCGCGGTGCTGACGGCCGCCGGCGCGGTCCTGATGAGCGGCGGCCGGGGACGGGCCGTACGGGCCACCGCGCTGGGGGCGCTCGGCGCGGTCGTGACCACCGTGGCCCTCCAGGGCACGGCACCGTCGGACGCGGTACGCGAGGCGCGCGAGACGGCGACCCGCCACCCGGCGGCCGTCCAGGACTGCGAGCGGCGCGGAGCGACGACGTACTGTGCCTTCCCCGAGTTCACCCCCTGGATCGGCGAGTGGGCCCGGGTGACGGAGGCGGTGCGCTCGCTGGCCGGCGCACCGGACGCGAAGCGTCCGCTGACCGTACGGCAGCGGGTCGCCGCGCTCGACGGGCCGTCGGGCACCGGGGAGCCCTCACCCGGCGCACCCGGCGAGTCCACGGCGACCACCGCGTGGGGCGGCGAGCGGGAGCTGGAGTTCGCCGCGAGCGTCGCCCGGGGACTGGTCGTGGGACACGAGCGGTACGAGGGCGTGTACTGCGACGCGCGGGGCGTGCTGATGGTCTGGCTGGCGGTCCGCGCCACCCCGGACGGCGAGGCGATGTTCGAGAGGCTCGGACAGGGGCCCAGCAGCCCGGGCGTGATCCAGGCCCCGGTGAGCGCGGTGTCGCTGCGAGGGCGTGAACTCGCCGTGTTCCAGGCGCTGTCGGCCGAGCCTCCGAAGGAGGTGGACCGCAGGGTGAAGGAGTCCTGGGCGGAACTGTCCGCCGCGGGCACGAGCACCGAACGCGCGGCAGCCCTGCTGGGCGTCACCGCCCCGGCCGAGACCGCCGACGACCGGGAGTACCAGTGCGCGTGAGGCGACGCCTGACGGTGACGGCGGCCCTGGTGCGGCCCACGGCACGCTCGCTGCCGTGGGCGGTGTTCACCGCCGGCTGGGCGGTGGGGCTGGCCGTCGCCGCCGTACCGGTGGTGTTCTCGATGGATCTCCCGGCGGTCGTGCTGGTCGACCTGGCCCGGGTGGCCGCGCTGTGCGGGGCGGTGGGGACGGCGTTCGTCCTGGACGATCCGGCCCGGCACACCACGGGCGTCCCTCCGGTGCCGCGTCCGCTGCGGCAGGCGGTGCGCGCGGCCCTCGTCCTGCCGCCGCTCGCGGTCTGGTGGGCGGCGGTGCTGGGGGTCCTGCGGGCGGGTGCCGACGCCGAGGCGTGGGCCGCGTCACCGGTGGGGGCGCTGACGGTCGAGGCCGGCGCGCTGTGCGCGCTGGCGCTCGCCCTGGCCGCGGCGACGGTGCGGTTCACCGTGCGGAGCGTGCCGGGCCCGGCGGTGTCGGGCGCCGTGACGGCCCTGCCGGTCCTGGCCGGCGTGCTCCTCCCGAAGCGCTTCACGCTCTTCGCAGCGCCGGGCACCCCGCGCTGGGACGACGCCCATGTGCTGTGGGCGGGCATCCTCGCCGCCCTGCTCGCCGTCTGGCTGGTCTGCGCCCGGGAGCCGTACCGCCGGCTCGGGGCCGTGCGCGGGCGGGCCTTGCGCGGGCGTCGCGGCGGCACCGGCGGGCGGCGGCTGACCGGCGGGTGACCGGTGGGTGACGGCGGTCCGTGCCTCGGCCGTCGGCCGGCGGGGTGACGTGAGGCGTGCCTCGGTCGCCGAACGGCTGGTGTGGCCGGGGGCTGACAGCCGTCCGGGGGAGTGCGCCCGCCCCCGGCTACCTTCACGCCGAGGTCGTCCACCCCGTGTGACAGGGCCACCCCACTGCGGACACGGGGTGGCCCGGCGAGGAGGAGGCCCGGGCCCGGTCCGTACCGGGCGGCCGCCTCCCGGACGCGGTCCGGGTGCGGGCCGTCACCGGACGCGAGAGCCTTGGGCGCACCACCCGGAGGAGGACGACCATGACCCGACCGGTCCACGAGGCGTCGCCCGGAGTGCGCCGGATCACCCTGGACGCCGCGGGGGTGCCGCTGTCGGCGCTGCTCGCCGAGCCGCCGGGCGACTCCCCGCGTGCCGTCGTGGTCGCGGTGCACGGCGGTGGCATGAACGCGGGGTACTTCGACTGCCGGGCCCACCCCCGACAGTCCCTGCTGACCCTGGGGGCGGGCCTCGGCCACACCGTCCTCGCCGTGGACCGGCCGGGCTACCGGCACTCCGCCACCCGCCTGCCCCAGGGACAGGACCTGGCGGAGCAGGCCGTCTCGCTGCGCGCGGCCCTGCGCGACTTCGGCTCCCGCCACGACACCGGTGGGGGACTGTTCCTGCTCGCCCACTCCTACGGCGGCAAGGTGGCGCTCACCGCCGCCGCCGACTCCGCTCCACCGGACCTGCTCGGGATCGACGTCTCCGGCTGCGGCCATCGCTACGCCGTCGAGCCGCACGAACTGCCCGGCGCCGACGACGACGCCGGCCGGCTGCGCCGAAGCTGGGGGCCGCTCGGCCTGTACCCCTCGGGCACCTTCCGGGAGAGCGGCGCCATCGTCGAGCCCGTGCCCGCCCTGGAACGGGCCGAACTGGTCCGCTGGCCGGAGCTCTTCCGCACCACGGCACCCCGCGTCCGCGTGCCGGTGCGGCTGACGTTCGCCGAACACGAGACCTGGTGGCGCCACGACGACGAGGCCCTGCGCGATCTGGCCGCACACTTCACGGCCGCCCCGCACGTGAGCGTCGAGCGTCAGCCGGCGGCCGGGCACAACATCAGCCTCGGCCGGGCCGCCCGCGCCTACCATCTGCGTGCCCTCGCGTTCCTGGAGGACTGCCTGGCGGCCCGCGAGAGGACCCTCGCGCCCGGCGCGGTCCGGGCCGCGCCGCCCGCGACGGTCCCCTGACCCAGAGGAACGGCCGGCCCGTGCCGGTCGGCCGAACCCACGGCGGCCCGGGCCGACGGGCTCCGGCCCGGGCCGGAGCCCGTCGGCCGGAGACCACGGACCTGCGGGGCGGCTCACCCTCCCCGCATCCACGCCCGCGTCCCGAACGAGGCACACGCCCGTGAGGCCACCGTCGCCGCCGCGCGCAGAGCCTCCGTGAAGCCCTCCGGCGTCAGGACGTCCCGCCCCGCGAGAGCATGCGTGAGCGCCCCGTGCAGGACGTCCCCCGCGCCCAGCGTGTCCACCACCCGAACAGCGGGAACGTCGACCGTGCCCCCCTCGCCGGGGCCCGCCCACACGAGGGGCCGAGGGCCCCTGCTGACCGCCGACCAGAGGACCCCGTGGTCCCGCAGACGGCGCAGGGTGGCGGCGGGGTCGGTCCGCGAGGCGGGCGTACCGGGCGGGCGGAAGTCCTCCGAGGCGACCGCGACGTCGACCGACGGCAGCAGCCTCTCCGTACCGGGCTTCCAGCTGCCGCCGTCGAACACCGTCCGACGGCCGGCCGCGCGCGCCGCGCGGGCGGCCGCCACCGCCAGGTCCATGTGATGGCCGTCGAACTCCACGATGTCGTGGTCCGCCACCAGCGCGTCCAGCCCGTCCGGCGGGGCGAGCCGGCGGCCCGTCGCATTGGTCGAGGCGACGGCCCGGTCGCCGCCCGCCGCCGTGACCAGCACCGACGACACCGTCGGCGGCTCGGCCGAACCGGCCGCCAGGTCCACCACCGTCACCCCCTGCCGGTCCAGGTCCGCCGCGACGGCGACCCCCAGGGGATGGTGTCCGACCGCCGTGAGCAGGGTGGCGGCACCGCCCAGGTGGGCGAACGCCACCGCCGCGTTCGCCGCGGGCCCGCCCGCGGCCACGACCTGCTCACGCGCCGTCAGCTTCTCGTTCGCCCCCGGCACCCGGTCGACGAGCTGCACGACGTCCAGCGTGCACAACCCGACGAACAGCCCCCGAAGGCTCCCGCGCGTCCCCGCCGGGTCCCCGGACTCCACCATGGTCTCCCCGCTCTCCGTCGCCCGGCCCGACACCGGACCGTCCGTCGGACGGTACGTCCACCGGGAACGGACGAGCGTCACGTGGCCCCGTGAATCCCGTGCGCGGGTGCCGGTGAAAGCGGGCGCTCCGGGGCGCGTGACGTGGCAGGGTAGGGGCTCGGGGGATCCGGGTGACCGCGCGCCACGCGTGGCGTGTCCGGCGCACAATGAACCCGGGAAGCAGTGCCTTGTCGTCGATCTGTGAGCCCATGGACGACGGCTCCGGTCGTACGGAGAGAAGGAACGATGGGCGAGCACGGTGTCGCCTCGGCCGCGGTCGACGCCAGGGGGCTGGTCACCGCGTGGAGTGCGGGCGCCCGTAGGGTCCTCGGCTACGAGCACGGCGAGGTGGTCGGCAGCCGGGCCGCCGATCTGCTGGCCGGCGGCCTGCCCGCCTCGGCCCGGGGCGCTCTCGCCGAGACCGTGGACTGGCGGGGCTCCCTGCACGCGCGGCACCGGGACGGCCACGGGGTGGAGCTGGAGCTGCAGGCCCATCCGCTCCTCGACGCGGCCGGGGACGCCCAGTGGTTCGTGACGGCCACGGTGCCGGAGCCGGCCGTGCGGCTGCGGCGATGGGCCCTGGACCAGCTCCCCGTCCCCATCGCGCTCTTCGACCACGACGGACTCGCGGTGTCCGCGAACTCCGCGATGGAGAAGGTGATGGGCCGGTCCCAGCGGGACCTGCTCGGCCGGCGGGTGGGGGAGTCGGTCGACGGACGGCGACGGCTCCCGGGCTTCGAGGGCCTCGACGAGGCGGTACGCAGCGTCCTGCGCACGGGGGAGCCCATGCCCTTCGAGGCATGGCTGCGCGCACCGGGCGAGGCCCGCGAGCACGCCTGGCTGGTCTCGCTCAGTCCGTTGAAGGACGGCGCCGGTGAGGTACGGGGCATGTGCCTGGCCGCGATCGACAGCACGGAGCAGTTCCTGGCCCGCCGACGGCTGAGCATGCTCAACGAGTCCGGCGACCGGATCGGCTCCACCCTGGACGTCACACGCACCGCCGAGGAACTCGCGGAGGTGTGCACGGACCATCTGGCCGACTTCGTCATCGTCGATCTGCTGGACTCCGTCCGGGCGGGCGAGGAGGCCACGGTCTCGCCCGGCACCGACCCCCTGGTCTTCCGCCGCATGGCACAGCGGTCCGTGCTGGAGGGCTGCCCCGAGGCCGTGATCCCGGTCGGCAGCCGGCACGGGTACGTCGCCGGGTCCCCGCCGGACCGTGCGCTGACCACCGGCCGGGCCGTGCTGTTCGAGGTCGACGACGCCACCGGGCGGCTGTGGGCGGGCTCGGCGGAGCGCGCCCGCAGCATCGAGGCCCACGGCATCCACTCGATCATGGCCGTGCCCCTGCGGGCCCGGGGTCTCACGCTCGGCCTGTCGATCCTCTCCCGCCACCGCACGGCCGAGCCCTTCGGCGAGGACGACCTGCTGCTGGCCGAGGAGCTCGCGGCCCGGGCCGCGGTCTGCGTCGACAACGCCCGCCGCTACACCCGCGAACGTGCCATCGCCCTCGAACTGCAGCGCAGCCTCCTGCCGCACCGCGCACCCCACCAGGCCGCCGTCGAGGTCTCCTCCCGCTACCAGCCGGCCAGCACCCGCGCCGGGATCGGCGGCGACTGGTTCGACGTCATCCCCCTGTCCGGCGCCAGGGTGGGCCTCGTCGTGGGCGACGTCGTCGGGCACGGGGTGCAGGCGTCCGCCACGATGGGCCGGCTGCGCACCGCCGTGCGCACCCTGGCCGACGTGGACCTCGCGCCGGACGAGCTGCTCACCCAGCTCGACGACATCGTCCTGCGCCTGGACTCCGAGCGCACGGCCGACGAGGCGGAGGACGCGCACAGCCCGGGGGAGATCGGGGCCACCTGTCTCTACGCCGTCTACGACCCGGTCTCGCGCCGCTGCTCCATGGCCCGGGCCGGCCACCCGCCACCGGCGCTGATCTCGCCGGACGGGGAGGCCCGCTTCCTCGACCTGCCGATCGGACCGCCGCTGGGCGTGGGCGGGCTGCCCTTCGAGACGGCCGAGTTCGACGTCCCCGAGGGCAGCGTGTTCGCCCTCTACACCGACGGCCTGGTCCAGGCACCGGACCGCGACCTGGACGACGGACTCGCGCGGCTGCGGCAGGCCCTGTCCGGCACGGACCGTGCTCTGGAGGAGACCTGTGACGGAGTGCTGCGGAGCCTGCTGACGGACCGCCCCGCCGACGACGTGGCCCTGCTCCTGGCCCGGACCCGGGCGCTGGACGCCGACCGGGTCGCCACCTGGGAGGTGCCCGCGGACCCCGCCTTCGTCGGTCAGGCCCGCAAGCTGGCCTGCGACCAGCTGGCCGCCTGGCGGCTGGAGGAGGTCTCCTTCGTCACCGAGCTGATCGTCAGCGAACTGGTCACCAACGCCATCCGGTACGGCGGGTCCCCGATCCAGCTGCGGCTGATCCGGGAGACCACCCTCATCTGCGAGGTGTCGGACTCCAGCAGCACCGCGCCGCACATGCGCCGGGCCCGCGCCTTCGACGAGGGCGGACGGGGGCTCCTGCTCGTCGCCCAGCTCACCCAGCGCTGGGGCAGCCGCCACACCCGCACCGGCAAGACGATCTGGGCCGAGCAGGCCCTTCCCGACCGGGCACGGGACTTCTAGACCACCTCTAGCCACCGATGCACGCCCGGGTCGAGCGGCCGGGCCGGCATCGCCCCCCCCGCGACGGGCCGCGCGTCGTGCTGCCCGATCGCCTGCCTGCAGGATCCTTGACCCCGGCTCGGCACTCCACGATGCTGTGTTGCGTTACACGCGATGAGTACCGCGATAAGAAACATCGAACTCAGCTCTCGAACCAGCCGAGGAGTGGTCATGGCTCACCAGGTCCGTGCTGTCGTCGCGCGGGGCAAAGGTGCCCCTGTCAGCCTGGAAACGATCGTCGTGCCCGACCCGGGGCCGGGTGAGGCGCTGGTGAAGGTGCAGGCGTGCGGGGTGTGCCACACCGACCTGCACTACAAGCAGGGCGGCATCAGCGACGACTTCCCCTTCCTTCTGGGCCATGAGGCGGCCGGTGTGGTGGAGTCGGTCGGGGAGGGGGTCACGGATGTGGCGCCCGGTGACTTCGTGATTCTCAACTGGCGTGCGGTGTGCGGGAGTTGCCGGGCGTGTCGGCGGGGTCGTCCGTGGTACTGCTTCAACACGCACAACGCGACGCAGAAGATGACGCTGCTCGATGGCACGGAGCTGTCTCCGGCGCTGGGTATCGGTGCGTTCGCGGAGAAGACGCTGGTGGCGGCGGGTCAGTGCACGAAGGTGGACCCGGCGGCGGCTCCGGCGGTGGCGGGTCTGCTGGGGTGCGGGGTGATGGCGGGCATCGGTGCGGCGATCAACACCGGCAACGTGGGCCGGGGCGACACGGTCGCCGTGATCGGCTGCGGCGGGGTCGGGGCCGCGGCGGTGGTCGGATCCGAGCTGGCGGGCGCGGCGAAGGTCATCGCGGTGGACATCGACGACCGCAAGCTGGAGACCGCCCGGAAGCTGGGCGCGACCCACTCCGTCAACTCCCGCGAGACGGACCCGGTCGAGGCGATCCGTGAGCTGACCGGGGGTTTCGGCGCCGATGTCGTCATCGAGGCGGTGGGCCGTCCGGAGACGTACAAGCAGGCGTTCTACGCCCGTGACCTGGCCGGCACGGTCGTCCTGGTCGGTGTCCCCACCCCGGAGATGAAGCTCGAACTCCCCCTCCTCGACGTCTTCGGCCGCGGCGGCGCCCTGAAGTCCTCCTGGTACGGCGACTGCCTGCCCGACCGCGACTTCCCCATGCTCATCGACCTCTACCTCCAGAAGCGCCTGGACCTGGACGCCTTCGTCACCGAGACCATCCAGCTCGACGAGGTCGAGAAGGCCTTCGACCGCATGCACCAGGGTGACGTCCTGCGCTCCGTCGTCGTCCTCTGACGCCTGACGCCTGACGCCTGACGCCTGACGCCTGAAGCGTGACGCCTGACGCCCGCGTCTGACGTTTCACCCCTTTCACGCCTGACGTTTCACGCCTGACGTTTCACGCCTGACGTTTCACGCCTGACGTTTCACGCCTGACGTTTCACGCCTGACGTCTCACGGCCGAGTGCTGCGTCCGGCCGTGCGGTGGCCGGGGCCTCCCGCCACCGCACGGTCCGCACATCCCCGCATACCCCCTTGACAGGGGATCGGGGATCACGCTTTCTTGATTGCGTTGCGTATCGCGGCACTGTTGTGCAGTGTGCAACTCGTGCGCGCGAGGCCGGGAGGCCCGGCGACGGAACGGCTCTGATTCCCCTACATCCCGGAGTGGCGCCTCAGATGACTCGCAACGCACCTGTCGACGACCCCGGAGACGCCCGGCTGCGGGTCGGCCCCCCGAAGGAGTACGCGGCCGGCATCCCCGCCGTCACCTCCTCGCTCCGGCACGCCGGCGAGCAGATGGGAGCCCGCCGGGGCCTGCTCACCCTTCTGCGCGTCAACCAGAAGGAAGGCTTCGACTGCCCCGGCTGTGCCTGGCCCGAACCGGAGCACCGGCACGCCGCGGAGTTCTGCGAGAACGGGGCCAAGGCGGTGGCCGAGGAGGCCACCGTGCGCCGGGTGACCCCGGACTTCTTCGCCGGGCACACCCTGGAGGACCTGCTCCCCGCCAGCGACTACTGGCTCGGCCAGCAGGGCCGTCTGACCCATCCCATGTACCGCCGGGCCGGCGACGACCGCTACCGGCCGATCTCCTGGGACGACGCGTTCGCCGTGATCGCCCGTGAACTCGCCGCGCTCGACCACCCCGGCCAGGCCGCCTTCTACACCTCCGGCCGGGCGAGCAACGAGGCCGCGTTCCTCTACCAGCTGTTCGTCAGGATGCTCGGCACCAACAACCTGCCCGACTGCTCCAACATGTGCCACGAGTCGAGCGGTTCGGCGCTGACGGAGACCATCGGCATCGGCAAGGGCAGCGTCACCCTCGAAGACCTCCACGACGCCGATCTCATCCTCGTGGTCGGCCAGAACCCCGGCACCAACCACCCCCGGATGCTCTCCTCGCTGGAGACCGCCAAGCGCCGGGGCGCCCGGATCATCGCGGTCAACCCGCTCCCCGAGGCCGGGCTGCTGCGGTTCAAGAACCCCCAGCGGCCGTCCGGCGTCCTCGGTGGCGGCACCCGCCTGGCCGACCGGTTCCTCCAGATCAGGCTGGGCGGGGACCAGGCGCTGTTCCAGGCGTTCAACCGCATGCTGCTGGAGGCCGAGGACGAGGCCCCCGGCACCGTCCTGGACACCTCCTTCATCGAGCGGTACACCCACGGCTTCCAGGAGTTCGCCGAGCACGCCCGCAAGACGCCCTGGGACGAGATCCTGACCGCCACCGGCCTGTCCGAGGAGGAGATCCGGGCCGCGTTCGAGGACGTGCGGGGCGCCGGGAAGATCGTCGTCTGCTGGGCGATGGGCCTCACCCAGCACAAGCACTCGGTCCCCACCATCCGGGACGTCGTCAACTTCCTCCTGCTGGGCGGCAACATCGGCCGCCCGGGCGCCGGTCTCTGCCCGGTGCGCGGCCACTCCAACGTGCAGGGCGACCGCACGATGGGCATCTACGAGAAACCGGACGACGCGTTCCTGGACGCGCTCGGCGCCGAGTTCGCCTTCACGCCCCCCAGGCGGCACGGCCACGACGCGGTCGAGAGCATCCGTGCCATGCGCGACGGTGACGTACGGGTCTTCGTCGCGCTCGGCGGCAACTTCGTCGCCGCCGCCCCCGACACCGACCTCACCGAACGGGCCCTGCGCACCTGCCGGCTCACCGTGCAGATCTCCACCAAGCTCAACCGCTCGCACGTCATCGCCGGGGAGCAGGCGCTCATCCTTCCCTGCCTCGGCCGGACCGAGGCCGACCTGCGGCCCGCCGGTCCGCAACAGGTCACCGTCGAGGACTCCATGGGCATGGTGCACCTCTCCCGGGGGCGGCTCGCCCCCGCCTCCGAACACCTGCTGAGCGAGCCCGCGATCGTCTGCCGGATGGCACGGGCCGCGCTCGGGGAAGCGGGTTCCCACGTGCCCTGGGAGGAGTTCGAGAGGGACTACGACAGCATTCGCGACCGCATCGCCCGCGTGATCCCCGGCTTCCAGGACTTCAACCACCGGGTGCGACGGCCGGGCGGCTTCGCGCTGCCCCACCCGCCGCGCGACGAACGCCGGTTCACCACCGCCACGGGGCTGGCCAATTTCACGGCCAACCCGCTGGAGCGGCCTCATGTGCCGCCGGGCCGACTGCTGCTCCAGACGCTGCGCTCCCACGACCAGTACAACACCACCGTCTACGGCCTGGACGACCGCTACCGCGGCATCCACCAAGGCCGCCGGGTCCTCTTCGTGAACCCCGGCGACCTCGCCGACCGGGGGCTGGCCGACGGAGACCTCGTCGACATCGTCAGCGAGTACGACGACGGGGTGGAGCGCAGGGCCCCGGCCTTCCGCGTGGTGTCCTACCCGACGCCCCGCGACTGCTGCGCCGCCTACTTCCCCGAGACCAACGTCCTGGTCCCCCTGGACTCCACGGCGGCGATCAGCAACACCCCCACCTCGAAGTCGATCGTCGTCCGCCTGGAACCGGTGCCCGGCGGCCCGGCCGCGGGGGCCTGACGCACCCCTTGACCACCGGGTCGTGGCCGGAACCCGGTGACGGCCGCGCTCCGGCGGCCGGTATGTCTCCCCACTTGTCCCGCCCCGCCGCGCGACCGTCGTCCGCGGCGGGGTGTCCACCGTCGTCCGTGGAAGGAACGAGCTGATGAGCAGAGCCCGCGAAATGAACGGGAGCGCAGGTCCTCCCGGCACGGACCAGGGACCGGGAGGCGGCGCGGCCGGCGGACGCCCCCGGACCGACCCCGTCGTCTTCGGTGTCGCCGCGGCCGTCACCCTGGCCTTCGTCGTGTGGGGTGCGACGGCGACCGACGCACTGGAGAGCGTGTCGGGGAAGCTGCTGGACGGGACGATCCGCAACGGCGGCTGGGCCTTCGTCCTCGCCGCCTCGGGTTTCGTGGTCTTCGCCCTCTGGCTCGCGATGAGCCGCTACGGGCGGATCACCCTGGGAAAGGAGGGGGAGCAGCCGGAGTTCCGCACCGTCTCGTGGATCGCCATGATGTTCAGCGCCGGCATGGGCATCGGTCTGATGTTCTACGGCGTGAGCGAGCCCCTCTCCCACTTCGTCACCCCGCCGCCGGGCACCGACCCGGCCGACGCCAACCAGGCCATGGAGACCGCCATGGCCACGACCCTCTTCCACTGGACGCTCCATCCGTGGGCGATGTACGCGGTCGTGGGTCTCGCCATCGCCTACAGCACCTTCCGGCGCGGACGCCGTCAGCTGATCAGCGCGGTGTTCACGCCGTTGCTCGGTGAGAAGAGGGTGAACGGATGGCCCGGCCGGGCCATCGACGTCCTCGCCATCTTCGCCACCCTCTTCGGCTCCGCGGCCTCCCTCGGGCTCGGCGCCCTCCAGATCGGCAGCGGCTTCACGGAGCTGGGCTGGCTGGGGTCGGTCGGCACCGGACTGCTGGTCCTCGTGATCACGGTGCTGACCGTGGCGTTCGTCGCCTCGGCGGTGTCGGGCATCGAGAAGGGCATCCAGTGGCTGTCCAACACCAACATGGTGCTGGCGGTGCTCCTCGCGCTCTTCGTGTTCCTCGTCGGCCCGACCATCTTCATCCTCGACCTGCTGCCCACCTCCGTCGGTGCCTTCTTCGGCGACCTCGCCCAGATGGCGGGCCGGACCGAGGCGTCGAGCGGCAAGGGTGTCGCCGACTGGCTGGCGGGCTGGACGGTCTTCTACTGGGCGTGGTGGATCTCCTGGACACCCTTCGTCGGGATGTTCATCGCGCGCATCAGCCGCGGCCGCACCATCCGGCAGTTCGTCGGGGGCGTCATCCTGGTCCCCAGCAGCGTCAGCCTGCTCTGGTTCGCCGTGTTCGGCGGCTCGGCGATGCACCTCCAGGAGGCCGGCCGTCTCAACGACGCCGCCACCGCCCAGGGGCAGCTCTTCGACGTCCTCCAGCAGTACCCCCTGGCCACGGTGACGAGCATCGTCGTGATGGTGCTCGTCGGCATCTTCTTCGTCTCCGGCGCCGACGCCGCCTCCATCGTGATGGGGACCCTGTCCCAGCGGGGCTCCCTCGAACCCTCCCGGGGCGTCGTGGTGTTCTGGGGCGTGCTGACCGGGGCGGTCGCCGCCGTCATGCTGCTCATCGGCGGCGGCAAGGGCGACGCGCTCACCGGGCTGCAGAACCTCACCATCCTCGCGGCGGCCCCCTTCACCCTGGTGATGATCGGGTTGTGCGTCGCGCTCAACCGCGATCTGCGCCACGATCCGCTCATCATCCGCGGACGCATGGGCAAGGAGGCCGTCGAGACGGCCGTCATCGCCGGACACGAGAAGTACGACGGGGAGTTCGAGCTGCGCATCGGCCCCGCCACGTCCACGGCCGGCGCGGAGGCCGGACAGCCCCGCCAGGACGAGGAGGCCGCGCCCTCCGCCGTCTGAGAGCGACGGGACCCGCCCTGCGGCGGGGTCGTGGCACCGCCCTGTGCGGCCACGGCCCCGCCGGGCCCCGGCGGCCCCGTCCGGCCCCATCCGCCCGCCCTCGCCCCGCGGTTGCCGCGAGTCGAGAAGGCGGGCTGTTGTTGTTCTATGTGAGCCGCGTTTTGGATACCGCAACGCCCGGCGTGACTTACAGGGGCCTCTGGATGCCTTGACAAGGGTTCAGGGCGACTCCAGACTGATGTTGCGCTTACCGCAAACCGTTTCGTTATACGCACCCGAGGTGTCATGATGATTCCCGCGTGCCGTCTCGCGGATCTCCCGCGAGGTGAGGCCTTCCGGCTCGACATCGACCCGCCGGTGTCGGTGTTCCACACCGACGACGGCGAAGTCTTCGCCATCGATGACACCTGCACCCACCAGGACGCCTCGCTCGCCGACGGCTGGCTGGAGGGCTGCGAGGTGGAATGCCCGCTGCATGCCTCCAAGTTCGACCTGCGCACCGGCGCGGTCGACTCCCCGCCGGCGAAGCTGCCGGTCCGGACGCACGAGGTCGTCGTCGAGGACGACATGATCTACGTCCGGCTCTCCACGGAGGCCCCCAACCTGCCGCCCTGCATCTCGGCCCGCCTCGCCGGCGGTCCCGCGTGAGGACCGTCGCCGTGGTCGGCGCCTCCCTCGCCGGCCTGTCGGCGGCGCGCTCGCTGCGCAAACAGGGCTTCGACGGCCGGCTGGTCGTCATCGGGGACGAGCTCCACCGCCCCTACGACAGGCCCCCGCTGTCCAAGGAGTTCCTGTCCGGCACCCTGGGCGAGGCCGAACTCGCGCTGGAGGCGGAGGGCGAGGACCTGGCGGCGGAGTGGCTGCTCGGCACCCGCGCCACCGGGCTCGACCACACCGCGCGCACCGTCCGCCTCGCCGACGGACGCGAGGTGCGTGCCGACGGCTTCGTCATCGCCACCGGCGCCGTGGCACGCACGCTGCCCGGCTCCGCGGGCCTCGCCGGAGTGCACACCCTGCGCACCCTGGACGACGCCCGCGCCCTGCGGGACGAACTGGCCCGCGGCGGAAGCCTGGTGGTGATCGGCGGCGGCTTCATCGGCGCCGAGGTCGCCTCCACCGCTCGCGCCCTCGGTCTCGAGGTGACCGTCGTGGAGGCGGCCCCGACCCCGCTCGCCGGGCCGCTCGGCGCCACCATGGGCGCCGTCGTCTCCGGCCTGCACGCCGACCACGGGGTGCGGCTGCTGTGCGGCGTGGGCGTCAAGGGACTGAGCGGGGAGCACCGGGTCGACGCCGTCCTGCTGGAGGACGGCCGCAGCCTCCCCGCCGACATCGTGGTCGTCGGCGTCGGCGCCCACCCGTGCGTCGAGTGGCTGGAGGGTTCCGGCATCGCCCTCGACAACGGCGTGAAGTGCGGAGCGGACGGCCGCACCAGCCTGGCCGGGGTGGTCGCGGTCGGCGACTGCGCCAACTGGTACGACCCCAGGGCCGGCCACCACCGCCGCGTGGAGCACTGGACCGGCGCGCGCGAGCGCCCGGAGGCCGCCGTCGCCGCCCTGCTGGCGGGCGGCGCGGTCGAGCCCGGCGTGCCCCGGCCGCCGTACTTCTGGTCCGACCAGTACGGCGTCCGCATCCAGTTCGCCGGCCACGCGGCCGAGGCCGACAGCATCACCGTCGAGGCGGGCGCGGCAGACGACCGCGACGTCCTCGCCGTCTACCGGCGCGACGGCCGTCCGGTCGCCGTGCTCGGGATGAACCAGCCGCGGCTGTTCATGCGGGCCCGCAAGCAGCTGGCCGCCGCCACGTCTTGACAGCACCCCGGCGTCACCCCATGCTGCGGTTGCCCACAGCGCGCAGCGTTGCTCCATGTACAACGCCGTCCGGAGTCGTCCTCCCGGCGTCCGAATGACCCCTCCGCGACGTTCACCGAGGAGTGACCCGTGACCTCGACCAGCCTGCCCGACAGCCTGATCGCCACTCTTCCCGGCTCCTCCTACACCGATCCGGCGTTCTTCGCCCAGGAGCAGGAGCACATATTCGAGACCATGTGGTTCTGCGTCGCCCGGGCCTCCGAGCTGGCGAAGCCCGGTGCCTTCCGCACCGTCGACGTGGGCCGCGAGAGCATCCTCGTCACCCGGGCCCGGGACCACTCGATCCGCGCGTACTTCAACGTCTGCCGGCACCGCGGGGCCAAGCTGTGCACCGAGGAGTCCGGCGAGGTCAAGCGGGCCTTCCAGTGCCCCTACCACGCCTGGACGTACGACCTGAACGGCAAGCTGGTCGCCGCGCCCAACCTCACCAAGATGCCCGACGTGGGCCGGACCGAGTACGGGCTGGTGAGTGTCGCCGTGCGGGAATGGCTCGGTTATGTCTGGGTCTGCCTCGCGGAGAACCCGCCCTCCTTCGAGGAGGACGTCATCGGCGAGGTGATCACCCGCCTCGGTGACGTGGAGTCGATCGAGCGGTACGACATCGACAATCTCTCCGTGGGGCGTCGGATCACGTACGACGTGAAGGCGAACTGGAAGCTGATCATCGAGAACTTCATGGAGTGCTACCACTGCGCCACGATCCATCCGGAACTGACCGAGGTGCTGCCGGAGTTCGCGGACGGGTATGCCGCTCAGTACTACGTGGGCCACGGTGCGGAGTTCGGTGAGGAGGTGCGGGGCTTCACGGTCGACGGTTCCGAGGGTCTGGACCGTATCCCGGGTGTCGCGGAGGACCAGGACCGCCGCTACTACGCGATCACCGTCCGGCCGCAGGTGTTCATCAACCTCGTGCCCGACCACGTGATCTTCCACCGCATGTACCCGGTCGCGGCGGACCGCACGATCGTGGAGTGCGACTGGCTGTACCTGCCCCACGTCGTGGACAGCGGCAAGGACGTCAGCCGGTCCGTGGAACTCTTCGACCGGGTCAACCTCCAGGACTTCGAGGCCTGCGAGCGGACCCAGCCCGGCATGAGCTCACGTCTGTACGCCAAGGGCGGTGTGCTGGTGCCCAGCGAGCACCACATCGGCGCCTTCCACGACTGGGTGAACGAGCGCCTCGGCATCACCCAGGGGTGACTCAGCCCAGGAAACCCATGCGGTGACTGATCTCGGCGGCGCCCTTGAGCAGCACCGGGGACAGCTCGTGCAGCCGCTCCTCGGTGAACCGGTAGGAGGGCCCCGACGCGCTGAGGGCGGCGATGACCTCGCCGTCCCGGTTGCGCACCGGCGCGGCCATGGCGTGCAGGCCGATCTCCAGCTCCTCCAGGGTGAAGGCGTAGCCCCGCTCCCGGGCGGTGACGAGGTTCTTCTCCAGCTTCGTCTTCGCGGTGATGGTGTGCGGGGTGACCTTCTTCATGCCCGCGGTCGTCAGCAGGGCGGCGCGCTCCTTGGCCGACAGGTGGGCCAGCAGGATCTTGCCGCTCGACGTCGCGTGCAGGGGGGTCAGTTGGCCCACCCAGTTGTGCGCGGTGACCGCCCCGGGACCGCGCACCTGGTACAGGTTGATCGCGTACTGCTCCTGCATGACGGCGATGTTGACGGTCTCGCCGATCTCCTCGGCCAGACGCTCGCACACGGGACGGCCCTGCTGGGTGATGTCGATACGGCCCGTGACCGCGCCGGCCAGGCGCACGATGCCGAAGCCGAGCCGGTACTTGCCGCGCTCGCCGGCCTGCTCGACCAGACCGCGCGCCTCCAGGGCTCCGAGGAGACGGAAGGCCGTGGACTTGTGCACCTCGATCTCGGCCGCCACCTCGCTGACACCGGCTTCGCCGCGCTGCGCGAGGATCTCCAGGACGCTGATGGCGCGGTCCACCGACTGCACGCCGCCGGCCGGTGCGTTCGACGTTTCTGTGTCAAGGCTGTAGTTGCTCACAGTGAAACTATACGCGCAGTAAACAACACAGTTGCAAGTAACCGCCCCGAAACGAAGTTCCTCAAGTTGCGTCGTTCGCAACCTGGTGCGTATAGCGCGACCCGGTCTAGCATGCCACGCATATCTACGGCGCGAGCGAGACGAGGCACCATGGCTCCTGTGCAGTACGACTTCGTGATCGTCGGTGGTGGTTCCGCGGGCAGTGCACTGGCAAACAGGCTGTCCGCCGACCCGGCCAACCGAGTTCTGGTCCTGGAAGCGGGCCGGTCGGATTTCCCGTGGGACGTCTTCATCCACATGCCCGCGGCGCTGACCTACCCGATCGGCAGCCGCTTCTACGACTGGAAGTACGAGTCCGAGCCCGAGCCCCACATGAACGGCCGCCGCGTCTACCACGCACGCGGCAAGGTCCTGGGCGGCTCCAGCAGCATCAACGGCATGATCTTCCAGCGCGGCAACCCCATGGACTACGAGCGCTGGGCGGCCGACGCGGGCATGGAGAGCTGGGACTACGCGCACTGTCTGCCGTACTTCCGGCGCATGGAGAACTGTCTCGCGGCCGACCCCGACGACGAGTTCCGCGGCCACGACGGGCCCCTGGTCCTGGAACGCGGCCCGGCGACGAACCCCCTCTTCGGCGCCTTCCTCAAGGCCACCGAGGAGGCGGGCTACGCCCCCACCGACGACGTCAACGGCTACCGACAGGAAGGCTTCGCCAAGTTCGACCGCAACGTCCACCGCGGTCGCCGGCTCTCGGCCTCGAAGGCGTACCTGAAGCCCGTCCGTAAGCGGCCCAACCTCACCATCACCACCCGCGCCCTGGTCACCCGCGTCCTGTTCGAGGGCAAGAAGGCCGTCGGCGTCGAGTACCAGCGGGGCAAGGGCGCCCCCCAGCAGGTCCGCGCCAAGGAGGTCATCCTCTGCGGCGGCGCGATCAACTCGCCGCAGCTGCTCCAGCTCTCCGGCGTGGGCAACGCCGAGGAACTGAGGGCGCTGGGCATCGACGTCGTCCACGACCTGCCGGGCGTCGGCGAGAACATGCAGGACCACCTGGAGGTCTACATCCAGTACGCCTGCGAGCAGCCCGTCTCCATGCAGCCGTACCTGGCGAAGTGGCGCGCGCCCTTCATCGGGCTGCAGTGGCTGTTCCGCAAGGGCCCCGCCGCCACCAACCACTTCGAGGCCGGCGGGTTCGCCCGCAGCAACGAGGACGTCGACTACCCCAACCTGATGTTCCACTTCCTGCCGATCGCGGTCCGCTACGACGGCTCCGTACCGGCCGGTGGCCACGGCTACCAGGTGCACGTCGGTCCCATGTACTCCGACGCCATCGGCTCGGTGAAGATCAAGAGCCGGGACCCCCGGGAGCACCCCGCCCTGCGCTTCAACTACCTCTCCACCGAGCAGGACCGCCGCGAGTGGGTCGAGGCGATCCGGGTGGCCCGCAAGCTCCTCAACCAGCCCGCGCTCGCCCCCTACAACGGCGGGGAGATCTCCCCCGGACCGTCGGTTGAGACGGACGAGGAGATCCTGGCCTGGGTCGCCAAGGACGGCGAGACCGCTCTGCACCCCTCCTGCACCTGCAAGATGGGCACCGACGAGATGTCCGTCGTGGACCCCACCAGCATGCGCGTGCACGGCGTGGACGGACTGCGGGTGGTGGACGCCTCCGTCATGCCCTACGTCACCAACGGCAACATCTACGCGCCGGTGATGATGATCGCCGAGAAGGCCGCCGACCTGATCCTCGGCAAGGAGCCGCTGGCCCCGTCGAAGGCCGCGTACTACCGGCACCGCGACGTCCAGACGCGGGCGGAGTAGACCTTGGCCGCCGCAGGGCTGCGCGCGGTGCTGAGGACGGTGCGCTACGAGGTGCTGCCGGCGCGAGCCACCGAGGAGAAGGTCCTCGCCCATGTCCCGCGCGACGTCGTCGTCACCGTGACGGCGTCGCCGGTCAAGGGCCTGGAACCCACCCTCGACCTCACCGTCCGGCTCGCCGCGCACGGCTACCGTGTCGTCCCGCACGTCCCCGCCCGGCTCCTGCGGGACGACCGGCACCTGAAGGAGGTCGTGGACCGGCTGCGCGAGGCCGGTGTGGACGACGTGTTCGTCCCGGCGGGTGACGCCGACCCGCCGGCCGGGCCCTACGACGGGGCCCTGCCGGTGCTGCGCCGGCTGAGCGAGCTGGGCGGACCGTTCGCCCGGGTCGGGGTCACCGGCTATCCCGAGAGCCATCCGCTCATCCACGACGACGTCACGGTCCAGGCGATGTGGGACAAGCGCGAGCACGCCACGTACGTCGTGAGCAACCTCTGCTTCGACCCGCGGGTGCTGGGTGAGTGGCTGGCGCGCGTCAGGCGCCGGGACGTGACCCTGCCGGTCCATGTGGGCGTCGCCGGGCCCGTGCAGCGCGCGAAGCTGCTGTCCATGGCGACGAAGATCGGGGTGGGGGAGTCGACCCGCTTCCTGACCAGGCACGCGTCCTGGTTCGTCCGTTTCGCCGCGCCCGGCGGCTACTCGCCCGAGAAGCTGCTCACGCGCACGGAGAAGGCCCTCACCGACCCCGCGTCCGGGGTGGCGGGGCTGCACCTGTTCACCTTCAACCAGATCGCGGAGACGGAGCGCTGGCGGCGGTCCCTGCTGGACCGGCTGGAGGGCTGAGCGCACCCCCGGACGCGAAACGCCGGACGGGCCTCTCGGCCCGTCCGGCGTTCGTCGTCGTATACGGACGGCTTCGTATGCGGACTGCTTCGTATACGCACGGACGCGTGGACGGACGCCCTCGTGCGAGGACGTCCGTACCGCTCAGCGGAAGACGACCGTGCGGTTGCCCTCGACCATCACCCGGTTCTCGCTGTGCCACTTCACCGCGTGCGCGAGCACCTGGGCCTCCACGTCCCGGCCGACCGTGACCAGCTCGCCGGGGTCCAGCGAGTGGTCCACCCGGACCACGTCCTGCTCGATGATCTGTCCCTCGTCGAGGTCCGAGGTCACGTAGTGCGCCGTCGCGCCGACGAGCTTCACCCCGCGGTCGTAGGCCTGGTCGTAGGGGCGTGCTCCCTTGAAGCTGGGCAGGAAGGAGTGGTGGATGTTGATGGCGCGGCCGTCCAGCTCCTTGCACAGGTCGTCGGAGAGGATCTGCATGTAGCGGGCCAGGACCACCAGGTCGATGTCCAGGTCGCGGACGAGTTCGAGCAGCCGCGCCTCGGCCTCCGGCTTGGTCTCCCGGGTCACCGGCACGTGGTGGAACGGGACGTCGTACGTCTCCGCGAGCTTCTCGAAGTCCCGGTGGTTGGAGACGATCGCGGGGATCTCGATGTTGAGCGCGCCCGCCCGCTGCCGGAAGAGCAGGTCGTTCAGGCAGTGCCCGAACTTGGACACCATGATCAGGGTCCGGGTGGGTGTGGAGGCGTCGCTGAGGGACCACGAGATGCCGTAGGCCTGGGCGACGGGGCCGAACCGGTACCGCAGGCCCTCCAGGTCGACGTTCGGGTCGGAGACGTCGAAATGGACCCGCATGAAGAACCGGCCCTGGAGCCGGTCGTCGAACTGCTGGCTTTCCAGGATGTTTCCGGAGTTCCTGACGAGATAGCCGCTCACGGCGTGGACCAGCCCGGCACTGTCGGGGCAGGAAAGGGTCAGGACGAACTCACGGCCAGGTTGCGGTCGGGGGAACCTCATGGACACGGTGGCCTCCGTCGGTGCGTATTGCACAACAAGGTGAGCGATACGCAACATGGTCGGCTCGGGGTCGCCTGCGGTCAAGGGTGGGAAGGTAAGTGACCACATGGCCAAATCGTCATCCGCCAACATCTTGACGTCCGTCTGACCAGCCGACAGGGTGTTCCATCACAAGCAATCGGGTGCACGATGCGCAACGAATTTCAGTCGGAAGGCTCGGCGCGTGGCAGACCTGTATGTGAATGGCGAATGGCGGGCTCCGGTGGCCGGTGGTCACCGCGAGATCCGATGTCCCGCTGACGGCACGCTCACGGCGACCGTCTCGGAAGGAACGCGCCCCGACACCGAGGCGGCGATCGCCGCGGCCCGGGCGGCCTTCGACTCCGGCCCCTGGCCGGGCACCCCCGAGCGGGAACGCGGCGCACTGCTGCTGCGCACCGCGGACATCATCGAGCGCGACACCAAGAGCTTCGCCCGCGCGGAGTCGCTCGACACGGGTAAGCGGGTGGTGGAGAGCGAGTACGACATCGCCGACGTCGTCTCCTGCTTCCGCTACTACGGCGGACTCGCGGGCACCGACGCCGGCCGGGTGATCGACACCGGCCGCGACGACGCCGTCAGCCGGGTCGTCTACGAGCCGGTCGGGGTGTGCGCACTGATCACCCCCTGGAACTACCCGCTCCTGCAAGCCAGTTGGAAGGTCGCCCCGGCTCTCCTGGCCGGCAACACGATCGTCCTCAAGCCCAGCGAGCTGACCCCCTCCACCTCCGTCCTGCTGATGAAGGCACTGGAGGAGGCCGGACTGCCGGCCGGCGCCGCCAACCTGGTGCTGGGCGCCGGCCCCGAGGTGGGCGCCCCGCTCTCCGAGGACCCCCGTGTCGACCTGGTCTCCTTCACCGGCGGCCTGGACACCGGCCGGCGCATCATGGCCACCGCCGCCGCGACCGTGAAGAAGGTCGCG
The DNA here is from genome assembly GCF_029167005.1 of Streptomyces sp. VNUA24. Lineage (NCBI taxonomy): Bacteria > Bacillati > Actinomycetota > Actinomycetes > Kitasatosporales > Streptomycetaceae > Streptomyces > Streptomyces sp. VNUA24. The sequence continues at coordinate 2,034,875 of NZ_CP119143.1, read as the reverse complement.
CTGGAGCTGGGCGGCAAGAACCCCAACGTCGTCTTCGCCGACGCCGACTTCGAGACGGCCGTGGACATGGCCCTCACCGCCGTCTTCCTGCACTCGGGCCAGGTCTGCTCGGCCGGGGCCCGGCTGATCGTCGAGGACTCCCTGCACGACCGCTTCGTCGACGAGGTCGTCCGCCGCGCCCGGCTCATCCGGCTCGGCGGCCCCTACGACACCGAGGCCGAGACCGGGGCCCTGATCTCCGCGCAGCACCGGGACAAGGTCGAGGCGTACGTCGCCTCCGGCATCGCCGAGGGCGCCGTCCTGCGCTGCGGCGGCGCCCGCCCCGACGACCCCGCCCTGGCGGACGGCCACTACTACCTGCCCACCGTCCTCGACGAGTGCCGGCAGGACATGCGTGTGGTGCACGAGGAGTCCTTCGGGCCCGTGCTCACCGTGGAACGCTTCACCGACGAGGACGACGCCGTCCGCATCGCCAACGACACCGAGTACGGGTTGGCCGGTGCCGTGTGGACACAGGACGCCGGCAGGGCCCAGCGGGTCGCCCGGCGGCTGCGGCACGGCACCGTGTGGATCAACGACTACCACCCCTATGTGCCGCAAGCGGAATGGGGCGGTTTCGGGCACTCCGGTGTGGGCCGGGAGCTGGGACCGACCGGCCTGAACGAGTACCGAGAGCCCAAGCACATCTGGCAGAACATCCAACCCCGGCCGCAGCGCTGGTTCAGCGGCTGAACGCCGAAAGAAGGTCGAACATGACCACCCAGACCGAGGTGCCGCAGCGGCGCGGCACGCCCCAGGACTCGGGTCCCACCCCGGTCATCTCCGTGCGCAACCTGTGGAAGGTGTTCGGGCCGAAGGCCGACCGGGTGCCGCAGTCCGAGGAGCTGTGCGGGCTCACCCGCCGGGAGCTGATGGACCGCACCGGCTGTACCGCCGCCGTGCGCGACGTGCACTTCGACGTCTCGCCCGGCGAGGTCTTCGTCGTCATGGGCCTGTCCGGCTCCGGCAAGTCCACGCTGGTGCGATGTCTGACCCGGCTGATCGAACCCACCGCGGGCGAGGTCGTCTTCGAGGGCGAGGACATCCGCCAGGCCGACGACAGGCGCCTGCGCGATCTGCGCCGCCGCAAGTTCTCCATGGTCTTCCAGCACTTCGGACTGCTGCCGCACCGCCGGGTCGTCGACAACGTGGCCTTCGGGCTGGAGATCCGCGGCATGGGCAGGGCCGAACGCGTCAGGCGGGCCCAGGAGGTCGTCGAACTGGTCGGCCTCGCCGGCTACGAGAAGTCCTACCCCGACCAGCTCTCCGGCGGCATGCAGCAGCGTGTGGGACTGGCCCGCGCGCTGGCCGGCGACCCGGACGTGCTCTTCTTCGACGAACCGTTCTCCGCGCTCGACCCGCTGATCCGCCGCGACATGCAGAACGAGGTCATCCGGCTGCACCACGAGGTCGGCAAGACGATGGTCTTCATCACCCACGACCTCTCCGAGGCCCTCAAGCTGGGCGACCGCATCCTGATCATGCGCGACGGCAAGATGGTCCAGTGCGGCACCGGCGACGAGCTGGTCGGCGCCCCGGCCGACGACTACGTGCGCGAGTTCGTCAAGGACGTCCCCCGCGGCGATGTGCTCACCCTGCGGTGGATCATGCGGCCCCTGGAGGACGGCGACGCCCTGGACGGACCCGAGCTGGGCCCGGACGTCGTGGTCAAGGAGGCCACCCGCGCCGTCCTCGCCGCCGACAAGCCCGTCAAGGTCGTCGAGAACGGCAAGCTGCTCGGCATCGTCGGCGACGAGGAGATCCTCGCCGTGGTCGCCGGACAGGAAGGCGGCGCCTGATGACCGTCGTCGTGGAGAAGACCGAGCCGCCGGGCGGGCCGGAGAGGACCCGGCCCGCCGAGCAGCCCGCCCCGGCCGCGGAACCCCGCCGGATCAGCCGCTCCATGGTGCTCGGCGCGATCCTGGTGGTCTGGCTGGTGCTGTTCGCCGTTCTGCGCGGCAGACAGACCCTCACGCTCGGCGCGGCGGACCTGACCGACCTGCACCGGTGGTTCAACGACGTCAACGACTCGATCGGCGCGAACCGCAACTCCAACCCGCTGTTCCTGTACTTCTTCAACGAGATCCGCCTGGTCATAGATTCCCTGGCGGCCTTCGTGCAGGAGCTGATCTCCCAGCCCTCCGCCGACCGCCCCCTTCCGCAGATCGGCTGGCTCGGCGTCGTCGGCATCGCGGGCTACGTCTCCTGGGCCTTCGGCAACTGGCGGGTCGCGCTGCTGGCGGTGGCCGGCTTCACCTTCCTCGGCCTGCAGGGCCTGTGGCAGGAGAGCATGGACACCCTGGCGCTCACCGTCTCCGCGGTCCTGGTGGCGCTGCTGTTCGGGATCCCGCTGGGCGTGTGGGCGGGGCTGTCCGACCGGGTCAACCGGATCGCCACGCCCCTGCTGGACTTCATGCAGACGATGCCGACCTTCGTCTACCTGGCCCCGCTGACCCTGTTCTTCCTCATCGGCGGAGCCTCCGCGACCATCGCCACCGTGGTCTACGCGGCGCCGCCGGCCATCCGGATCACCGCGCACGCCATCCGGACCGTGCCGGAGACGACGGTGGAGGCGGCCGACTCGCTCGGGGCGACCCGACGGCAGGCCCTGCTGAAGGTCCTGCTGCCGATGTCCAAGCGGACCGTGGTGATGGGCGTCAACCAGACCATCATGGCCGCCCTGGCCATGGTGACCATCGCGGCCCTCATCGACGCCCCCGGCCTCGGCAAGACTGTCGTCCAGGCGCTCCAGTCGCTCGACGTCGGCACGGCGTTCAACGCGGGTCTGTCCATCGTCGTCATGGCGATCGTCCTCGACCGGGTCACGACCGCGGCGAGCGCGCGGGAGGAGGAGGCCCGGCGCTCCAAGAACCGGTTCCTCGCCTGGCGGCGGCCGCTGCTCGGCGCGGGCGCGGTCCTGACGGCCGTCCTGGTCTTCATGTCGCACACCTACGTGTGGGCGGCCGAGTTCCCCGGTGAGGGCGGTCTCGGCAGCTCCATCGCGAGCGCGGCGGACACCACGACGACCTGGGTGCAGGACAACCTGTCCGGCGTCACCAACGCCGTCCGCGACCTCATCACCAACGGGCTGCTCAACCCGTTCCAGTCGCTGCTCACGGACTCCCCGTGGTGGCTCGTCGGCGCCGTCCTCGTCGCGCTCGGCGTGGTCCTCGGCGGCCGCCGGGCGGGTGTCACCACGGCGGTGTGCGTGGGGCTGCTGGTGGCCACCGGGATGTGGTCGGACAGCATGACGACGCTGGCCTCGACCGTGGTGGCCACCGTCCTCGTGATGCTGCTCGGCATCGGCTTCGGCGTCTGGATGGGCCGCAGCCGGCTGGTGGACCGCATGCTGCGGCCGAGCCTGGACGCGGCACAGGTCATGCCGCCGTTCGTCTATCTGGTGCCGTTCCTCGCGCTGTTCGGCGCGACCCGTTTCACGGCGATCGTCGCCGCGATCGTCTACGCGGCGCCCGTCGCCATGAAGATCATCGCGGACGGGGTGCGGAACGTGCCCGCGACGACCGTGGAGGCGGCCACCTCCGCCGGGTGCAACACCTGGCAGATCATCACCAAGGTCCAGCTGCCGATGGCGCGCGGTGCCCTGACTCTCGCCACGAACCAGGGTCTGATCTACGTGCTGTCGATGGTTGTGGTGGGCGGCCTGGTAGGTGCCGGCGCCCTCGGCTACGACGTCGTGGCCGGTTTCTCGCAGGGCCAACTGTTCGGGAAGGGGCTCGCCGCAGGGCTCGCCATCGTCCTTCTCGGAGTCATGTTCGACCGCATCACTCAGGCCGCGGCGCGGCGAACCAGCGCATGAAGGAGCAAGTCACCATGGCAAGGCAAGCAAGACGATGGAGAGTCGGCGCGGCCGGCATCGCGGTTCTCGGCCTCACCCTCACCGCCTGCGGCGGAGCGAAGGTCGGTGACGAGTCCTCGGAGGCGGGCGGCTCGGGTGGCTCGGGCGGCTCCGCGAAGTGCGGCACCTTCAACCTCGCGGTCAACCCGTGGGTCGGCTACGAGGCCAACGCGGCGGTCATCGCCTACGTCGCGGAGAAGGACCTCGGCTGCAAGGTCACCAAGAAGGACCTGAAGGAGGAGATCGCCTGGCAGGGCTTCGGGACCGGTGAGGTGGATGCGGTCGTCGAGAACTGGGGCCACGACGACCTGAAGAAGAAGTACATCACCGACCAGAAGACCGCCGTGGACGCCGGCGCGACCGGCAACGAAGGACTGATCGGCTGGTACGTGCCGCCGTGGCTGGCCAAGGCGCACCCGGACATCACCGACTGGAAGAACCTCAACAAGTACGCGGCGAAGTTCAAGACCTCCGAGTCCGGCGGCAAGGGCCAGCTCCTCGACGGCGACCCGTCGTTCGTCACCAACGACGAGGCGCTGGTCAAGAACCTGAAGCTGGACTACAAGGTCGTGTACGCGGGCAGCGAGACGGCCCTCATCCAGACCTTCCGCAAGGCGGAGAAGAACAAGGAATGGGTGATCGGCTACTTCTACGAGCCCCAGTGGTTCATGTCCGAGGTCCCGCTGGTGAAGGTCAAGCTGCCCGACTACAAGCAGGGCTGCGACGCCGACGCCGAGAAGGTGGCCTGCGACTACCCGGTCTACACGCTGGACAAGATCGTGGCCAAGAAGTTCGCCGAGTCGGGCAGCCCCGCCTATGACCTGGTGAAGAAGTTCAGCTGGACCAACGACGACCAGAACATCGTGGCCAAGTACATCGCCGTGGACAAGATGACCCCCGAGGCCGCGGCCAAGAAGTGGGTCGACGCCAACCGCGTCAAGGTGGACGCCTGGCTCAAGTAGGGCCGCGGACCGGACGCGGGAATCCGGTCGGACCATGCCCGGTGGGCGGCGCGCGCGTCATGTGTGCCGCCCACCGGGCATCGCCGTGTCCGGGCCCCGTTCTCCCCCTGTTTTCCGAGGTCCCGGGACCCTTGACACCCACCTGCGCGGAGGGCACATTGAGTTGCGCAACCTGAACCGCGTTGCGTAAACAGCAACTCGATCGGCTCGACTGATCAACAGACCGGAGGTGCGGCGATGGCGGGACCCCGAGTGGTCATCATCGGAGCGGGAGTCGTGGGAGCGGCTCTCGCGGACGAGATCTCCGCACGAGGCTGGACCGAGGTGACCGTGGTCGACCAGGGCCCGCTCCCCGCCACCGGGGGCTCCACGTCACACGCCCCGGGCCTGGTCTTCCAGACGAACTCGTCCAAGACGATGACCGAGCTGGCCCGGTACACCGTCGAGAAGTTCTGCTCCCTCGACGTGGACGGCAAGCCCTGCTTCCTCCAGGTCGGCGGACTCGAAGTGGCCACCACCCCCGAGCGCCTGACCGAACTGCGGCGCCGCCACGGCTGGATCACCGCCTGGGGCATCGAGTCCCGTCTGCTCACCGCGGACGAGTGCCTCGAGCAGCACCCGCTGGTCAACCCCGACAAGGTCCTCGGCGGCCTCCTGGTCCCCACCGACGGCCTCGCCAAGGCCGTCCTCGCCGTCGAGGCACAGATCCGCCGGGCCACCGAGCGCGGTGTGACCTTCCTGGCCCGCCACGAGGTCCTCGACGTGCTGAAGGCCGACGGCGAGGTCACCGGCGTCCTGACCGACCAGGGCGAGATCCCGGCCGACATCGTGGTGTGCTGCGCCGGCATCTGGGGCCCGAAGATCGCCCGCATGGCCGGCATGAACCTCCCGCTGACCCCGCTGGCCCACCAGCTCGCCTGGACCGGCCCGGTCCCGGCGCTCGCCGGCCAGACCGAGGAGGCGATCCGGCCGATCCTGCGCCACCAGGACGCCGACCTCTACTACCGCGACCGCTTCGACGGCATCGGCATCGGCTACTACGGCCACCGCCCGATGCCCATCACCGCCGACGAGATCCTCTCCGTGGACGAGGCCGCCGGCATGCCGTCGGTCCTGAAGTTCACCGAGGACGACTTCGCGGACGCCTGGACCGAGACCCAGGCACTGCTTCCCTCCACCAAGGAGGCGAAGATCGAGGAGGGCATCAACGGCCTGTTCTCCTTCACCACCGACAACTTCCCGCTGCTCGGCGAGTCCCGGGACGTCAAGGGCTTCTGGGTCGCCGAGGCGGTCTGGGTCACCCACTCCGCCGGCGTCGGCCGGGCCATGGCCGAATGGCTGGTCGACGGCTACTGCTCCTCCTTCGACCTGCACGAGTGCGACGTCAACCGCTTCGAGCCGCACCAGCTCTCCCCGGAGTACGTCCTGGCCCGCGACTGCCAGAACTTCGTCGAGGTCTACGACATCCTCCACCCCCTCCAGCCCTCCGGCGACCCGCGCCCGATCCGCACCAGCCCCTTCCACGCCCGCCAGCAGGAGCACGGCGCCTTCTTCCTGGAGGCGAACGGCTGGGAGCGCCCGCAGTGGTACGAGGCCAACGCCGGCCTCGTCGAGGGCCGCTCCATCCCCACCCCGAACGACTGGGCCGCCCGGTTCTGGTCGCCGATCGTCGGCGCCGAGGCCCAGGCCACCCGCGAGACCGTCGCCCTGTACGACATGACGGCCCTCAAGCGCCTGGAGGTGAGCGGCCCCGGCGCCGCCGACCTCCTGGAGCGCCTGTGCACCGGCAAGGTCGCCAAGTCCGTCGGCTCGGTCACCTACACCCTCTTCCTCGACCACGACGGCGGCATCCGCAGCGACGTCACCGTCGCCCGGCTCGCCCACGACACCTTCCAGATCGGCGCCAACGGCAACATCGACCTGGACTGGATCACCCGCCACCTCCCGGCCGACGGCACCGTCCAGGTCCGTGACATCACCCCCGGCACCTGCTGCATCGGCCTGTGGGGCCCGCTGGCCCGCAAGGTCCTCCAGCCCCTCACCGACGCCGACTTCAGCAACGACGGCCTGAAGTACTTCCGCGCCAAGCAGGCGTACATCGGGTCGGTGCCCGTCACCGCGATGCGCCTGAGCTACGTCGGCGAACTCGGCTGGGAGATCTACACCACCGCCGACCAGGGCCAGAAGCTCTGGGACACCCTCTGGGAGGCGGCCAGGCCGCTGGGCGGAGTCATCGCCGGCCGCGGCGCCTTCAACAGCCTCCGCCTGGAGAAGGGCTACCGCTCCTTCGGCACCGACATGACCTACGAGCACGACCCCTACGAGGCCGGCGTCGGCTTCGCCGTCAAGCTCGACAAGGACGACTTCATCGGCAAGGACGCGCTGCTGCGCCGCAAGGAGAACGTCCGGCGCAAGCTGTCCTGCCTCGTCGTCGACGACCCCCGGTCGGTCGTCCTCGGCAAGGAACCCGTCCTCGACGGGGACCGGACGGTCGGCTACGTCACCAGCGCCGCCTACGGCTACACCATCGGCAAGGGCATCGCCTACGCCTGGCTCCCGACGGAACTCACGGCCCCCGGGACCGTGCTGCACATCGGCTACTTCGACCAGCGCGTCGAGGCCGTCGTCACCGAGGAGCCCCTGTTCGACCCCACCATGTCCCGCCTCCGTGGCTGACACCCGCCACGACCGCAGAGGGAAGGAACACCGCCGGTGAACGCACAGCTGCTCGACGGCAAGGCGACCGCCGCCGACATCCGCCGCGAACTCACGGAGCGGGTGGCCAAGTTGACCGCCGACGGCGGCCGCCCGCCGGGCCTCGGCACCGTCCTGGTCGGCGAGGACCCCGGAAGTCACGCCTATGTCGCGGGCAAGCACCGCGACTGCGCCCAGGTCGGCATCGCCTCCATCCGCCGCGAACTGCCCGCCGACGCCACCCAGCAGCAGGTCGAGGACGTCATCGACGAGCTGAACGCCGACCCGGCCTGCACCGGCTACATCGTCCAGCTCCCGCTGCCCCGCCACCTGGACGCCAACGCCGTCCTGGAACGCATGGACCCGGCCAAGGACGCCGACGGACTGCACCCCGTCAACCTCGGCCGGCTCACCCTCGGCGTCGACGCCCCGCTGCCCTGCACCCCGCGCGGCATCGTCGAACTCCTGCGCCGCCACGACGTGCCGCTCGCCGGCGCCCGGGTCTGCGTGGTCGGCCGGGGCATCACCGTCGGCCGCCCCATCGGCCTGCTGCTCACCCGCCGCTCCGAGAACGCCACCGTCACCCTGTGCCACACCGGCACCAAGGGCCTGGCCTGGCACACCCGCGAGGCCGACATCGTCATCGCGGCCGCCGGCTCACCGGGACTGATCACCAAGGACATGCTGCGCAGCGGCGCGGCCGTCCTGGACGTCGGCATCACCCGCACCGACCAGGGCCTGGTCGGCGACATCCACCCGGACGCCGCCCAGGTCGCCGGCTGGATCGCGCCGATGCCCGGCGGAGTGGGCCCCATGACCCGCGCGATGTTGCTGGCCAACGTCGTCGAGGCCGCCGAGAGGAACGCCACCGCCGTATGAACGCGCACGCCCCCGCCTCCCCGCTCCACCCGTACCCTTCGGAAGACGGAGACGTCCGATGAGCCCCCGTACCCCCGGCGCAGACCTCCCCGAGCACCCCGACTGGCTGTGGCGCGACCCCGAGCCGAAGAAGTCGTACGACGTAGTGATCGTCGGCGGCGGCGGCCACGGCCTGGCCACCGCCCACTATCTGGCGAAGAACCACGGCATCACCAACGTCGCGGTGCTGGAGAAGGGCTGGCTCGGCGGCGGCAACATGGCCCGCAACACCACGATCATCCGCTCCAACTACCTGTGGGACGAGAGCGCAGGCATCTACGAGCACGCCCTCAAGCTCTGGGAGGGACTGGAGGAGGAGCTCGACTACCCGATCCTCTTCTCCCAGCGCGGTGTGCTGAACCTCGCGCACAGCCTGCAGGACGTCCGCGACAGCGTGCGCCGCGTGGAGGCCAACCGCCTCAACGGCGTCGACGCGGAATGGCTCGACGCCGACGGCGTCAAGGACGTCTGCCCGATCGTCAACATCTCGCCGGACGTGCGCTACCCGGTCCTCGGCGCCACCTACCAGCCGCGCGCGGGCATCGCCAAGCACGACCACGTGGCCTGGGGCCTGGCCCGCTCCGCCGACGCCGCCGGCATCGACATCATCCAGAACTGCGAGGTCACCGGCCTCGACGTGGTCGACAACCGGGTCGTCGGCGTGCGGACGACCCGGGGCCGTATCGCGGCCGGCAAGGTCGCGCTCTGCTCGGCGGGCCACACCTCGGTCCTCGCCGCCATGGCGGGCATCCAACTGCCCGTCCAGTCCCACCCGCTGCAGGCCCTGGTCTCCGAACTCCTGGAGCCGGTGCACCCCACGGTCGTGATGTCCAACGCCGTCCACGTGTACGTCAGCCAGGCGCACAAGGGCGAGCTGGTGATGGGCGCGGGCATCGACGCGTACAACTCGTACACGCAGCGCGGTGCCTTCCACATCATCGAGGAGCAGATGGCCGCGGCCCTGGAACTGTTCCCGGTCTTCGCCCGCGCCCATGTGCTGCGCACCTGGGGCGGCATCGTCGACGTCAGCCCCGACGCCTCACCGATCGTCGGGCTCAGCCCCGTCGACAACCTCTACCTCAACTGCGGCTGGGGAACCGGCGGGTTCAAGGCCACCCCGGGCGTCGGCTGGGTCTACGCCCACACCATCGCCCACGACACCCCGCACGCCCTCAACGCCCCCTTCTCGCTCGACCGTTTCACCACCGGCGCGCTCGTCGACGAGCACGGCGCGGCCGCGGTGGCCCACTAGGGAGCCCCACACATGCTGCTCATCACCTGCCCGTGGTGCGGGCCCCGCGACGAGGCCGAGTTCCACTACGGAGGCCAGGCCCACGTGGCCTACCCCGAGACCCCCTCGGCCCTCACCGACGAGGAGTGGGCCCGCTACCTCTTCTTCCGCGACAACACCAAGGGCCCCTTCGCCGAACGCTGGAGCCACGCGGCGGGCTGCCGTCGCTGGTTCAACGCGGTGCGCGACACCTCCACGAACGAGATCCTGTCGGTGTACCGCTCGGGCGAGGAACGCCCGGAGACCCCGGAGAGGATCACATCTCAGCCGAGGCCGGCATCACCAGCCCGTCCGGCGCTTGAGGACGAGGCCGTTCAGGCCGAAGGGGGGTCCGGGGGCGCAGCCCCCGTGGAGGGGACGGGTAGGGGCGGCGGGGGCGAGACAACCCAACCGTTCCGCCACCCCACCCGAGGCCGCGTCGACCGCGACACCCTCCTCACGTTCACCTTCGACGGCACCGAGTACCAGGGCCACCAGGGCGACACCCTCGCCTCCGCCCTCCTCGCCAACGGCGTCATCCAGGCGGGCACCAGCATCAAGCTCGGCCGCCCCCGCGGCATCTTCTCCGCCGGCGTCGAGGAACCCAACGCGGTCATCCAGATCGAGGAACCCTTCCCCGAGCCGATGCTGCCCGCGACCACCGTCGAGCTGTACGACGGCCTGGTCGCCACCAGCCTCCCCGGCCAGGGCCGCCTCGCCACCGAACCCGACCCGGCCCGCTACGACGCCGTCCACGCCCACTGCGACCTGCTGGTCGTGGGCGCGGGCCCGGCCGGCCTCGCGGCGGCCGCCGCGGCGGCGAACAGCGGCGCCCGCGTCATCCTCGCCGACGACCAGCCCGAACCGGGCGGCAGCCTCCTCGGCACCGCCGAACACCTCGACTGGGTGGGCGAGACCGCCGCACTGCTCGACGCCGCCCCCGAGGTCCGCGTCCTGCGCCGCACCACCGTCTTCGGCTACTACGACGACAACCACCTCCTCGCCGTCGAACGCCGCACCAACCACCTCGGCGGCGCGGCGCCCGCGGACGTCTCCCGGGAACGCGTCTGGCGCATCCGCGCCCGCCGCGTCGTCCTCGCCACCGGCGCCCACGAACGCTCCCTGGCCTTCGCGGACAACGACCGGCCCGGCGTGATGCTGGCCTCCTCGGCCCGCACCCACGTCAACCGCCACGGCGCCCTGCCCGGCCGTCACGCGGTCGTCTTCACCACCAACGACAGCGCCTACGCGGCGGCCCTGGACCTCGCCTCGGCGGGCCTGGGCATCGCGGCGATCGTCGACACCCGCCCCGAGCCGGGGGAGTGGGCCGAGCGCGCCACGGCCGCCGGCATCGAGGTCCTGGCCGGGCACGCCGTCACCGGCACGGAGGGCGCCCCCCGCCTCACCGCCGTGACCGTCGCCCCGTACGGGGAGTCCGCAGGGCAGCGGGAGTTCGCCGCCGACCTGCTGTTGGTCTCCGGCGGCTGGAACCCCGCGGCGCACCTGTTCAGCCAGTCCGGCGGCAAGCTGCGCCACGACGAGACGCTGGGCTCCTTCGTCCCCGACACCGGCCGCCAGGCCGTCGAGGTCGTGGGCGGCGCGAGCGGTCTCCTCGACACCGCCGGTGTCCTCGCCCAGGGCGCCGCCGCCGGTGCCCGCGCGACCGAGGCCGAGGGGTACACACCCGAGGAACCCCGCCTGCCCGCCGTGCCGGCGCAGCCCCGGCCGACCCCGGCGATGCATGTGTACATCGTGCCGGGCGAGTCGGACGCCCCCCGGTTCGTCGACCTCCAGCGTGATGTCACGGTGGCCGACCTGGCCCGTGCGACCGGCGCCGGCCTCCGCTCGGTGGAGCACACCAAGCGGTACACCACGGCCGGCACGGCCAACGACCAGGGCAAGACCTCCGGCGTGCTGGCCGGCGGTGCCGTCGCCGAACTCCTCGGCGTGGACGTCTCGTCCCTCGGCACGACCACGTTCCGCCCGCCGTACACCCCCGTCTCCTTCGCCGCGCTCGCGGGCCGCGACCGGGGCGTGCTGAGCGACCCGGTCCGCACGACCGCCCTGCACGAGTGGCACGTCGGGCACGGCGCGCTGTTCGAGAACGTCGGCCAGTGGAAGCGCCCCTGGTACTACCCGCAGGACGGCGAGGACATGGAGACCGCGGTGCTGCGCGAGTGCGCGGCGACCCGGGAGGGTGTGGGCTTCATGGACGCCTCCACCCTCGGCAAGATCGACGTCCAGGGCCCGGACGCCGGTGTCTTCCTCGACCTGCTCTACACCAACATGATGAGCACCCTCAAGGTCGGCATGATCCGCTACGGCGTCATGTGCCGCCCCGACGGCATGGTCTTCGACGACGGCACGGTCATCCGCGTGGCCCAGGACCGCTACCTGGTCACCACGACGACCGGCAACGCGGCCACCGTGCTCGACTGGATGGAGGAGTGGCTCCAGACGGAGTGGCCCGAACTCAAGGTCCACTGCACCTCCGTGACCGAACAGTGGGCCACGGTCGCCCTGGTCGGCCCCAGGTCCCGCGAGGTGATCGGCTCCCTCGCACCTGAACTGGCCGTGTCCAACGAGGACTTCCCGTTCATGGCCTGGCGCGCGACGACCGTCGCGGGCATCGAGGCCCGGGTCTGCCGGATCAGCTTCTCCGGCGAACTCGCCTACGAGATCAACGTCTCGCCCTGGGAGGCCCTGACGCTCTGGGAGGCGCTGTACGAGGCCGGCGCCCCGTACGGCATCACCCCGTACGGCACCGAGACCATGCACGTCCTGCGCGCCGAGAAGGGGTACCCGATCATCGGCCAGGACACCGACGGCACGGTCACCCCGCAGGACCTCGGCATGAGCTGGGTCGTCTCCAAGAAGAAGTCGGACTTCGTCGGCAAGCGGTCCTACAGCCGCCCCGACACCGTCCGGCCCGACCGCAAGCACCTGGTCGGCCTGCTGCCCGAGGACCCGGGCGACTTCCTCCCCGAGGGCACCCACCTGGTCGCCGACAGCGTGCTGCCGGCCCCGCCCGTCCCGATGCTCGGCCACGTCACCTCCAGCTACCGCAGTGCCGCTCTCGGCCGGACCTTCGCGCTCGCCCTGGTCAAGGGCGGCCGGGACCGCATCGGCGAGCGGCTGTACGCCCCCGTGGGCGACCGACTGGTCCCCGTGACCGTCGCGAGCCCCGTCCTCTACGACCCCGAGGGAGCCCGCCGCGATGGCTGACACCGCCCTGACCGCCCGGCCCCGCAGCCCCCTGTCGGGGGCCGCCGACCGGCTGGCCGCCGCCACCCGCGCCTCCGGGGGCGCGATCCGGCTGGCCGAACTCCCCTTCCTGACCCAGCTCGACGTACGTCTCGATCCCAAGGGGGCGGCGGCGGACGCCGTCGGTCTCGCGCTGGGCCTGCCGCTGCCCCTGGAGCCCGACACCGTCGTCCGGGCGGGCGAGCTGACCGCGCTGTGGCTCGGCCCCGACGAGTGGCTGCTCGTGGGGCCGCCGGGCGGCGCGCGCGAGCTGGAGAACCGGATCCGTGAGGCCGCCGGAGAGGAGCACGTCTCCGTCACGGACGTCTCAGCGCAGCGCACCACGGTCCTGGTCGCCGGCGCGGGCGCCCGTGACCTGCTGGCGCACGGCTGCTCGCTGGACCTGCACCCGAGGGCCTTCGGCCCCGGCCGCTGCGCCCAGACCACCCTGGGCCGCACCCAGGTCGTGCTGGTCGCACGCGAGGAGCCCGGCGCGGGCTTCTGGGTCCTGGTCCGTTCCTCGTTCGCCGGATACCTGGCCGACTGGCTGCTCGACGCGGCGACGGAGTACGTCTGAGGTATGCGGGTCCCTGTCAGCACGTCGAAAGTCGGACACCGGTGACCGTCACGATCCACGCCCCCGCCACGCCCGCGCACCCGGGCACGCCGGACCTGCACCCGCACGGGCTGCCCAGGCCCGGCCGGACGCTGGTGATGGGCGTCGTGAACGTCACGCCGGACTCGTTCTCCGACGGCGGGCTGTCGTTCGCGGCCGACGCGGCCGTGGCCCACGGCCGCGCCCTGCTGGAGCAGGGCGCGGACCTCGTGGACGTGGGCGGCGAGTCGACCCGCCCCGGCGCGGCGCGCCCGCCGGTCGAGGAGGAGCTGCGCCGGGTGCTGCCCGTCGTCCGGGCCCTCGCGGCCGAAGGCGCGGTCGTCAGCGTCGACACCATGCGGGCCGAGGTCGCCGCGCGCGCCCTGGAGGCGGGCGCGCGGCTGGTCAACGACGTCTCGGGGGGCCTCGCCGATCCGGGGATGCTGCCCCTCATGGCGCGGGCGGGGGTGCCGTACGTGCTGATGCACTGGCGTGGCCACTCCGCCGGGATGCAGGCGAACGCCGTCTACGGCGACGTGGTCGACGAGGTGCTCGGCGAGGTGCGGCTGCGGATCGACGCGGCCCTGGAGGCGGGCGTCCCGCCCGGCTCGCTGATCGTCGATCCCGGGCTGGGCTTCGCCAAGACGCCCGAGCACAACTGGGAACTGCTGGCCCGTCTCGGGGAGGTCCGCGCGCTGGGCCGTCCCGTCCTGCTGGGCGCGTCCCGCAAGGCGTTCCTGGGCCGGCTCCTGGCCGACCGGACGACCGGGGAGCCGCGCCCGGCGCGGGAGCGAGACGCCGCGACCGCCGCCGTGTCCGTGCTCGCCGCCGCGCAGGGCGTCTGGTGCCTGCGCGTGCACGACGTCGCCTCGACGCTGGACGCGGTGCGGGTGACGGCCCGCTGGGGCGCCGAGACGGTGGTGGCGGCGCGGGCGCCGCTGGGCCGAGCGTTCCGCGCGGACGCCTCCGGGCTGCACACGTAGCGCGGGCGGTCAGCCCAGATAGCCCATCCTGCGGCTGATCTCCTCGGCGCCCCGCGTCAGCGCGGGCACCAGTGAGCTCATACGCTCCTCGGTGAAGCGGTAGGCCGGTCCGGAGGCGCTGAGCGCGGCGATGACCTCGCCCTCGCGGGAGCGGATCGGGGCCGCCATCGCGTGGAGTCCGATCTCCAGCTCCTCCATCGTCACCGCGTAGCCGCGGGCGCGTGCCTCGGCGAGATCCTTCTCCAGCTTCGTACGGGCGGTCAGGGTGTGCGGCGTCAGCTTCCGCAGCCCGGACGCCTCCAGCACCTCGGCGCGGCGCCGCTCCGACAGATGGGCCAGCAGGATCTTGCCGCTGGACGTGGCGTGCACGGGGGTGAGCTGGCCGACCCAGTTGTGGGTGCCGACCGCGCCCGGTCCGCGTACCTGGTGGAGGTTGACCGCGTAGTGCTCCTGCAGCACCGCGATGTTGACGGTCTCGCCGATCTCCTCGCTGAGCCGCTCGCAGACCTGCCGGCCCTGCTGGGTGATGTCGAGCCTGCCCGTGACGGCGCCGGCGAGCCTGACGATCCCGAAACCCAGCCGGTACTTGCCCCGCTCGGCCGTCTGCTCGACCAGTCCACGTGCCTCCAGCGCCCCGAGGAGCCGGAACGCGGTGGACTTGTGGACGTCGATCTCGGCGGCGACCTCGCTGACCCCGGCCTCGCCGCGCCGGGCGAGGATCTCCAGCACGCTGACGGCGCGGTCGACGGACTGCACACCGTTCACCGCGGGCCCCGTTGTTGCGCTCTCTGCCGCGTAGTTGCTCATAGTGCAACTATACGCAGCCGCGCCCGAAGATCCCGAGAGGGTCGCGCTTCCGGGCGGACCTGGCCGGAACCGATCGCCCGCATGGTCGCACGGCCCTTCCCGTCCGGGGAAGAGGGCGGCGCCGGGGGAGTCCGGGCAAGTCGGTGCGACCGACCTCTTGACAGTGGGTGTCCCCAAGGAGACAGTTTGGTCGTCGTTGCTCATAGCGAAGATGGTTGCGCTATATGGAACACGGCGGCGGTGGCTCGGCCACGGTCCCTGTCCGGGCGCCGACGCAGTCACTCCCTCCCTTCCCGCCCTCCCTTCCTCGCCGACAGCTCCGGGGAGCGATCGGCGTCCGCCCGCCATCCAGCACATCCGGCCGAAGCACGGATTCGGCCGTCCCTCGACGAGGAGATCGACCGTGACACACGAGGTACGCGCCGTCGTCGCCCGCAAACAGGGCGCCCCGGTCTCGGTGGAGACCGTCCTGGTGCCGGACCCCGGCCCCGGAGAGGCGCTGGTGCGGGTGCAGGCCTGCGGTGTCTGCCACACCGACCTGCACTACCGGGAGGGCGGCATCAACGACGACTTCCCGTTCCTGCTCGGCCATGAGGCCGCGGGCGTGGTGGAGTCGGTCGGCGAGGGCGTCACCGACGTCGCCCCCGGCGACTTCGTCATCCTCAACTGGCGCGCCGTGTGCGGGACCTGCCGGGCCTGCCGCAGGGGCAGGCCCTGGTACTGCTTCGCCACGCACAACGCCACGCAGCCGATGACCCTCGTCGACGGCACCCCGCTCTCCCCGGCCCTCGGCATCGGCGCCTTCGCCGAGAAGGCCCTGGTCGCCGCCGGACAGTGCACCAAGGTGGACCCGATGGCCGCGCCCGCCGCCGCCGGCCTCCTCGGCTGCGGTGTGATGGCCGGCTTCGGCGCGGCGGTCAACACCGGCGGCGTGGGACGCGGTGACTCCCTCGCGGTGATCGGCTGCGGCGGGGTGGGCATGGCCGCGATCGCGGGCGGCAAGGTCGCCGGCGCCGGCCGCATCATCGCCGTCGACGTGGACGAGCGGAAGCTGAAGTGGGCCGAGCGGTTCGGCGCCACCGACACCGTCGACGCGTCCAGGACCGACGCCGTCGAGGCGATCCGCGAACTCACCGGCGGCTTCGGCGCGGACGTCGTCGTGGACGCGGTGGGCCGCCCCGAGACCTTCAGACAGGCCTTCTACGCCCGTGACCTGGCCGGCACCGCCGTCCTGGTGGGTGTCCCCACGCCCGAGCTGAAGCTCGAACTGCCGCTGCTGGACGTCTTCGGCCGCGGTGGCGCGCTGAAGTCCTCCTGGTACGGCGACTGCCTGCCCTCCCGCGACTTCCCCGCCCTGATCGACCTCTACCTCCAGGGCCGCTTCGACCTCGGCGAGTTCGTCACCGAGACCATCGGCCTGGACGACGTCGAGGCCGCGTTCGCCAAGATGCACCACGGCGACGTCCTGCGTTCGGTGGTGGTCCTGTGACCGCCCGCATCGAGCGCCTCGTCACCTCCGGCACCTTCGAACTGGACGGCGGCAGCTGGGAGGTCGACAACAACGTCTGGCTGATCGGCGACGACGAGGAGGTCCTGGTCGTCGACGCCGCACACGACGCGGACACCATCTCGGCCGCCGTCGGCGGCCGGCGCCTGGTCGCCGTGGTGTGCACCCACGCCCACAACGACCACGTCAACGCCGCCCCGGCCGTGGCCGCCCGCCACGGCGCGCCCATCCTGCTCCACCCCGCCGACACCGTGCTGTGGACGATGGCGCACGGCGAGGACGCCCCCGACTTCCGGGAACTGGCCGAGGGCGAGACCCTGACCGTCGCCGGCGTCGAGCTGACGGTGCTCCACACGCCCGGCCACGCGCCCGGCGCGGTCTGCCTCCACGCGCCCGCGCTGGACGCCCTGTTCTCCGGCGACACCCTCTTCCAGGGAGGCCCCGGGGCCACCGGCCGGTCCTTCTCGGACTTCGGCACCATCATCGCCTCCGTCCGGGACCGGCTGCTGACGCTCCCCGCCGGCACCACCGTCCACACCGGTCACGGCGACACCACCACGATCGGGGCCGAGGCGCCCCACCTCGACGAGTGGATCGCCCGCGGCCACTGAGCACCCCCGCCACCGCTTCCCGAATTTCCCGAAGGTGACTCGATGACCCTCACGAATCTGCCGCCCAGCCTGATCCCCACGCTGTCCGGCGAGTACTACACGGACCCCGGAGTGTTCGCCCAGGAGCAGGAGCGGGTCTTCGAGGCCATGTGGTTCTGTGTGGCCCGCGCCTCCGAACTGGCCAAGCCCGGCGCGTTCCGCACCTACCAGGTCGGCCGCGAGAGCGTCCTCGTCTCCCGCTCCCGGGACGGCTCGGTCAAGGCATTCCTCAACATCTGCCGGCACCGCGGGGCCAAGCTCTGCCTGGAGGAGTCGGGCGAGGTCAAGCGGGCCTTCCAGTGTCCGTACCACGCCTGGACGTACGGCCTGGACGGCAAGCTGGTCGCCGCGCCGAACCTGACCTCGATGCCGGACATCGACCGCACCGAGTACGGCCTGATCAACGTCCATGTGCGGGAGTGGCTCGGCTATGTGTGGGTCTGCCTGGCCGACGAGCCGCCGTCCTTCGAGGCCGACGTGCTGGGCGCGGTCGTCGAGCGGCTCGGCGACCTGGAGTCCATCGAGCGGTACGACATCGACAATCTCTCCGTGGGGCGTCGGATCACGTACGACGTGAAGGCGAACTGGAAGCTGATCATCGAGAACTTCATGGAGTGCTACCACTGCGCCACGATCCATCCGGAACTGACAGAGGTGCTGCCGGAGTTCGCGGACGGGTATGCCGCCCAGTACTACGTGGGCCACGGTGCGGAGTTCGGTGAGGAGGTGCAGGGGTTCACGGTCGACGGCTCCGAGGGTCTGGACCGTATCCCGGGTGTCGCGGAGGACCAGGACCGCCGCTACTACGCGATCACCGTCCGGCCGCAGGTGTTCATCAACCTCGTCCCCGACCACGTGATCTTCCACCGCATGTACCCGATGGCGGCGGACCGCACGATCGTGGAGTGCGACTGGCTGTACCTGCCCCACGTCGTGGACAGCGGCAAGGACGTGGAGCGCTCGGTGGAGCTGTTCCACCGGGTGAACCAGCAGGACTTCGACGCCTGTGAGCGCACCCAGCCGGCGATGAGCTCCAAGGCGTACGCCAAGGGCGGTGTGCTGGTGCCCAGCGAGCACCACATCGGCGAGTTCCACACCTGGCTGCAGAACAAGCTCGACGTCGGCCCCGCGCACTGACCTCGCGGCGCCCCCGCGAACCCCCGTCCACCTGCCGATCCGGTCCCTCCGGCAGGTGGACGGGCCAGGGCGAGGGAGTTGCGTTCGATGCAACTGTGAGCGTCATCGGGAACGCTCGATGGGTCCGCCCTCTTGACACTCCCGAACTCCACCGAAACCATGTTGCGCATAACGCGTGTCGTTGTGCCATGTGAGACATCCCTTCGTCAGGAGCCCGCATGAGGAGCATCACCGTCGTCGGAGCGTCACTGGCGGGCCTGAGCACGGTCCGCGCGCTGCGCACCGAGGGCTACGACGGCGAGATCGTCGTCGTGGGGGAGGAGCGCCACACCCCCTACGACCGCCCCCCGCTGTCCAAGGACTTCCTGAAGGGTGACATCGACGCCGACGCGCTCGCGCTCGGGGACGCCGCCGAGTACGACGACCTGGACGTGCACTGGCTGCTCGGCGAACGCGCGGTCCGTCTCGACGCCGTGGCCCGGACCGTCACCCTGACCGGAGGACGCCAGGTCCGCACCCACGGTGTGGTCGTCGCCACCGGTGCGAGTCCCCGCACGCTCCCCGGTGCCGACGGACTGGCCGGCGTGCACACCCTGCGCACCCTGGACGACGCCCTCGCCCTGCGGGCCGAGTTGCTGGACGGTCTCCCCAGGGTCGTCGTCATCGGCGCCGGCTTCATCGGCGCCGAGGTGGCCTCCACCGCCCACCGGCTCGGGCTGCACGTCACCCTCGTCGAGGCGGCCGAGGTGCCACTGGAGCGCCAACTCGGCCGCGACATGGGCCTGGTCTGCTCCTCCCTGCACACCGATCACGGCGTCGACCTGCTGTGCGGCACGGGCGTGGCCGAACTGCTCGGCCGGGACCGGGTCACCGGCGTCCGGCTGGCGGACGGGCGCGTGCTGCCCGCCGACGTGGTCGTGGCCGGTGTGGGCGTCCGGCCGAACACCGACTGGCTCGCGGGCTCCGGGGTCCTGGTGGACGACGGCGTGGTGTGCGACACCGGCTGCGCGACCACCGTCCCGGGCGTCGTCGCCGTCGGGGACGTGGCCCGCTGCCCCCACCCCTTCACCGGCCGCCACGCCCGCATCGAGCACTGGAGCAACGCCACCGAGCAGGCGAGGACCGCCGCCCGGACCCTGCTGACGGGGGTGTCCGCCCCGGCCCCGCCCACCGCCCCGTACTTCTGGTCCGACCAGTACCGCACCCGCATCCAGCTCGCCGGGTACGTCGTCCCGGGCGCCGAGCCCGAGATCGTCGAGGGCGACCTCGACAGCCGTACGTTCACGGCCGTCTACCGGCACGAGGGCAGCCCCGTGGCCGTGCTCTCCCTCAACCAGCCGAAGTTCTTCAACCGGCTCCGCCGCACGCTCGTCCCCGCCGCCGCGGTCGCCGTGTCCTGAGCGCTCCGCCCCCGAACGCCCCGCCTCCTCCCTCCGGAACCCGCACAGGAGACCGCCGATGACCCTGCTCAACCAGTCCCTGCACGACCTCGACCCCGAGGTCGCGGCCGCCGTCGACGCCGAGCTGCACCGCCAGCAGTCCACCCTGGAGATGATCGCCTCCGAGAACTTCGCCCCCCTCGCGGTCATGGAGGCGCAGGGCACGGTCCTGACCAACAAGTACGCCGAGGGCTACCCGGGCCGCCGCTACTACGGCGGCTGCGAGCACGTCGACGTCACCGAGCAGATCGCGATCGACCGGCTGAAGGAGCTGTTCGGCGCCGAGTACGCCAACGTCCAGCCGCACTCGGGTGCCTCCGCCAACCAGGCCGCCCTGTTCGCGCTGGCCCAGCCCGGCGACACCATCCTCGGCCTGGACCTGGCCCACGGCGGCCACCTCACCCACGGCATGAAGATCAACTTCTCGGGCAAGCAGTTCAACGTCGTGCCCTACCACGTGGACGACTCGGGCCTGGTCGACATGGACGAGGTCGAGCGGCTGGCCAAGGAGCACCGCCCGAAGGTGATCATCGCGGGGTGGTCGGCGTATCCGCGGCAGCTGGACTTCGCCGCGTTCCGCCGGATCGCCGACGAGACCGGCGCGCTGCTGTGGGTGGACATGGCGCACTTCGCCGGTCTGGTGGCGGCCGGGCTGCACCCCAACCCCGTCGAGTACGCCGACGTGGTCACCTCCACGACCCACAAGACGCTCGGCGGGCCGCGCGGCGGCATCATCCTCGCCCGGAGCAAGGAGTTCGCCAAGAAGCTCAACTCCTCCGTCTTCCCCGGGTTCCAGGGCGGTCCGCTGGAGCACGTGATCGCGGCGAAGGCGGTCTCCTTCAAGGTCGCCGCGAGCGAGGAGTTCAAGGAGCGCCAGCGGCGCACGGTCGAGGGCGCGCAGATCCTCGCCGGGCGGCTGACGGCCCCCGACGCTCGCGCCGCGGGTGTCGACGTGCTGTCGGGGGGCACGGATGTGCACCTGATCCTGGTCGACCTGCGCCACTCCGAGCTGGACGGGCAGCAGGCCGAGGACCGTCTCCACGAGGTCGGCATCACCGTCAACCGCAACGCGGTCCCCAACGACCCGCGTCCGCCGATGGTGACCTCCGGCCTGCGGATCGGCACCCCGGCCCTGGCCACCCGCGGCTTCACCGCGGAGGACTTCACCGAGGTCGCCGACGTCATCGCCGAGGCCCTCAAGCCCTCCTACGACACCGAAGCCCTCAAGGCCCGGGTCAAGGCCCTCGCCGACAAGCACCCGCTCTACCCCGGCCTGTGACCGACAACCTCCCGCAGGGCGCGCGCCGTCACCGCCGGCGCGCCCCTTCAACTCCACGGAGCGTGGCGTGGCAATCAGCGTCTTCGACCTCTTCTCGATCGGCATAGGCCCGTCCAGCTCGCACACCGTGGGCCCGATGCGTGCCGCCGGGATGTTCGTCAGGCGGCTGAAGCAGGACGGGATGCTCGCCCAGACCGCCGCCGTACGGGCCGAGTTGTTCGGTTCGCTGGGCGCGACCGGCCACGGCCACGGCACCCCCAAGGCGGTGCTGCTCGGGCTGGAGGGCAACGAGCCGCACACGGTCGACGTCACGCAGGCCGACGTGGACGTCGATCGGATCCGTGCCACCGGGCGCCTGCGTCTCCTCGGCGCGGAGATCGGTCCCGCCCACGAGGTCGCCTTCGACGCCTCGGCCCATCTGGTCCTGCACCGCAGGCGGTCACTGCCGTACCACGCCAACGGCATGATCCTCTTCGCGTACGACGGCGACGGCGTCCTCCTGCTGGAGAAGACGTACTACTCCGTCGGCGGCGGCTTCGTCGTCGACGAGGAAGCCGCCGGCGCGGACCGCATCAAGCTCGACGACACCGTGCTGCCCCATCCGTTCAGCACCGGCGACGAACTGCTGCGGCTCGCCCGGGAGACGGGGCTGTCGATCTCCGCGCTGATGCTGGAGAACGAGAAGGCGTGGCGTACCGAGGACGAGATCCGCGCGGGCCTGCTGGAGATCTGGCGTGTCATGGAGGCGTGCGTCTCCCGCGGGCTGGGCCGCGAGGGCATCCTCCCCGGCGGTCTGAAGGTCCGCCGCCGGGCGGCCGCGGCCGCCCGTGCGCTGCGCAGCGAGGGCGATCCGCTGCCCCGCGCCATGGAGTGGATCACGCTCTACGCGATGGCCGTGAACGAGGAGAACGCCGCCGGCGGACGGGTCGTCACCGCGCCGACGAACGGCGCGGCCGGCATCATCCCCGCCGTCCTGCAGTATTTCCTGGAGTTCGTGCCGGGCGCCGACGAGGACGGCATCGTCCGCTTCCTGCTCGCCGCCGGCGCGATCGGTCTGCTCTTCAAGGAGAACGCCTCCATCTCCGGCGCCGAGGTCGGCTGCCAGGGCGAGGTCGGCTCCGCCTGCTCCATGGCGGCGGGCGGCCTTGCCGAGGTCATGGGCGGCAGCCCCGAACAGGTGGAGAACGCCGCCGAGATCGGCATGGAGCACAACCTCGGCCTCACCTGCGACCCCGTCGGCGGCCTCGTCCAGATCCCCTGCATCGAACGCAACGGCATGGCCGCCGTCAAGGCCGTCACCGCCGCCCGGATGGCCCTGCGGGGCGACGGCCGTCACCATGTCTCCCTCGACAAGGTCATCAAGACCATGAAGGAGACCGGCGCCGACATGAAGGTCAAGTACAAGGAGACCGCCCGCGGCGGCCTCGCCGTCAACGTCATCGAGTGCTGAGGGCGGCCGGGGAGCACCGGCGGCGGACCCGACGACAGAACGGGGAGTGAGGCTTCATGGGCCGGGTCACCGAGCGCCGCCGGGTGCTGCGGATCAGGGACGGGGCACCGAGCACCCGCCCCGACACGCTGGTCGCCGAGGAGCCGATGGAGATCCGGCTGGGCGGCAGACCGCTGGCCGTCACCATGCGCACACCCGGCGACGACTTCGCCCTGGCCGCCGGGTTCCTGGTGAGCGAGGGCGTCGTGAGCCGGGCCTCGGACGTGGCGAACATCGTGTACTGCGCGGGCGCCACCGAGGACGGCCGGAACACCTACAACGTCGTCGACGTCCGGCTCGCCCCCGGTGTGCCGCTGCCCGACATCACCCTGGAGCGCAACGTCTACACCACCTCCTCGTGCGGCCTGTGCGGGAAGGCGAGCCTCGACGCCGTACGGACCACGGCCCACTGGCCCCTCGCCGACACGCCTCCGGTCCGGGTCACCCCCGAACTGCTGGCCCTCCTGCCCGACCGGCTGCGGGCCGCGCAACAGGTGTTCGACCGGACCGGCGGACTGCACGCTGCCGGGCTGTTCTCCCCCGAGGGCGACCTGCTGGACCTGCGGGAGGACGTCGGCCGGCACAACGCCGTGGACAAGGTGGTCGGCCGCGCGCTCCGGTCCGGTGAACTCCCGCTGTCCCGGAGCATCCTGCTGGTCTCCGGACGGGCCTCCTTCGAACTGGTCCAGAAGGCCGTCATGGCGGGCATCCCCGTCCTCGCCGCCGTCTCCGCACCGTCATCCCTCGCCGTGGACCTGGCCGTCGAGACCGGACTCACCCTCGTCGGCTTCCTGCGCGGCGGCTCCATGAACGTCTACGCGGGCGAGCACCGGCTCGACCTGAAGGCGGAGGCGGCGGCCGTCTCCGGCGCCTGACCCCCTCTCGCCGACCGGCGGGGGCCCTGTCAGCTTGGTAAGGCTTACCTAATAGACTGATCGCGCCCCCGGATGCCGCAGCCGCGCGCCGGGGGCGCGATCCGCCCGCCGCACGACAGGACCGACCATGCGCACCACCACCCGCCGCCTTCTGACGGCCCTCGCCCTCACCCCGGTGCTCGCCGGCTGCTTCGCCTCCGGGGAGGACGGATCGGGTGCGAGCGGGGCGCAGGGAGCCGGCGGCCGCCTGCGGATAGCCCTCGCGGTGCCGCCCGTCCAGGCCCTGTCGCCGTACAGCAACGACGCCACCGTGCTCAGCAAGCTCTCCGTGGCCGAGGGACTCACCGCCCTGGACGAGAACGGCGCCGCCGCACCCGCCCTGGCGAAGTCCTGGACCCGGAAGAACGACACCACCTGGGTGTTCGAACTGCGCAAGGCCACCTTCCAGGACGGCACCGACGTCACCGCCGAGTCGGTCGTCAACGCGCTCGACCACGCGAACGAGGCCGAGACCAAGCCGCGCGTCCTGAGCGACATCACGCTGACCGCCGAGGCTGACGACAAGGACACCGTCACCCTCACCACGAAGACGGCCGACCCCGTCCTCCCGCTGCGGCTCGCCAGCCCCGCCCTCGGCATCCTCGCCGCGAAGGCGTACGCCGACGACGGCACCGTCAGCCCCGTCGGCACCGGCACCGGCCCGTTCACGATCACCAAGTTGACCGGAAAGACCAAGGCCACCCTCGACCGCTACGACGGCTACTGGGGCGGCAAGGCCAAGAGCCCCGGCATCGACGTCAGCTGGATCGCCGACGGCACCGCCCGCGCCAACGCCCTGCGCGGCGGCGACGTGGACATCGCCGAGTGGATCCCCACCGCCCAGGCGAAGCTCCTCGACGCGAAGACGCGGCACGAAGTGCCCTCCGTCCGCACCGACAGCCTGATCCTCAACACCCGCGGCGGCCTCCTCGCCGACGACGGACTGCGCGCCGCCGCCCGTGCGGCCGTGGACGGCGGTGTCCTCGTCGACTCCGTCTTCGGCGGATACGCGGACCCCGCCGAGGGGCTGTTCGGGCCGGCCGTCTCCTGGGCCGCCGACCGGCGGGTCGAGGTGACCGGCCGGGCGAAGGCCGCGACCACCGCACAGGTGAAGTCGGAGACCAAGGGCAGCATCCTGCGCCTGGCCACGTACACCAACCGCGCCGAACTCCCCGAGGCCGCCTCGGTCCTCCAGCAGCAGCTGGAGAAGGCCGGGTTCACTGTGAAGCAGGACGTGCGCGAGTACACGCAGATGGAGGCCGACCTCCTCGCGGGCCGGTACGACGCCCTCGTCTTCTCCCGGGTCACGCTCCTCGACACCGGCGACGCGGTGGCCTACCTCGCCAGCGACTTCACCGGGGACGGCGTCTACAACATCGCGGGCCTGAAGGACACCGCGGTCGACAAGGCCATCAAGTCCGCCGCCGCGGAGGGCGACACGGCCGAGCGGCAGAAGAAGATCATGCGGGCCGAGGCGGAGATCCTGCGCACCGACGCCGTCGTCCCGCTGGTCCACGAGAAGGTCGTCCAGGGCATCGCCGGTGATGTCGAGGGCGTCCTGCTCGACCCCCGCGAGCGCTCCCTCGTCGACGTCGACACCCACCTGAAGTAACCGCCGATGAGCACCATGCCGCCGGCCGGCGCCCGAAGCCTCCCGACCCGGTGGCGCGCGGGCGCCGGCCGGGTCGCGGCGGCGACCGCGCTGCTGGCCGCCGTCGCCTTCCTGCCCTGGCTGTCCGGTATCGACCCCGCCCTGACCGTGCTGCGCGCCCGCTCCGCCGACCAGGACCCCACTTCGGCCCAGCTGGCCGCCGTACGCGAACAACTGGGCCTGGACGAGGGGCCGTTCGCCCATATCGGGCGATGGGCGGCCGGGCTGGCGCGCGGCGACGCGGGTGTCTCCTGGGTGTCGGGGGAACCGGTGCTGCCGCAGGTGACGACCGCTCTCGCGGTCTCCGTGACGCTCATGCTCGGCGCGTTCGCGGTCACCGTGGTGGTGGCCGCGCTGGTCTGCGCCCGCACCCTGCGCCTCGGCGCGCGGCGCGGACTGCGGCGCACGCGGGCGGGGACCGGCGCCGCCGTCCTCGCCGCGCTGCCCAAGTTCCTGCTCGCCTCCCTGCTGGCGACGGTGTGCGGGGTGTGGCTCGGCTGGTTCCCCTCCCAGGGCTGGGAGGGGCCGCGCTCGATGGTGCTGCCCGCCCTCGCCCTCGGCGTGCCCTCCGGAGCGATGATCGGCGGGCTGCTCGACCAGTCCCTGCCCGCCGCCTTCAACGAGCCGTGGGCCCGCACCTGGCGCGCCTTCGGACATGGCGGTGGCCGCATCGCGCGCACCGCGCTGCGGCGCGCCCTGGCCGGAGTGCTCCCCCAGCTCCTGCCGACCGTCGTCGCCCTGGTCGGCGGCGCGGTCGCGGTGGAGAAGATCTTCAACATCCCGGGCCTCGGCCGGCTCGCGCTGGACGCGGCCGTCGCCCAGGACCTGCCGCCGCTGCAGACCGCGACCCTGGCCCTGGTCCTGCTCGGCGTCTGCGCCGGCTTCGCGATCCGGGCCGCGCGCCACGCCCTGCTCGGCCCCGCCCTGCGGGACGGCGCCCTGCCCGCCCTCCATCCGCCCACGCTCGTACGGACCCGTGCGCTGCCCTGGGTCATCGGCTGCTGCGCGATCACCCTGCTGGCCCTGGTGGTCTCCGGTCTGCTGCGCGACCCCCTCCAGGTGGAGACGACGGCCCGCCTGCTGCCGCCGTCCCTCGCGCACCCGCTCGGCACCGACGCGCTCGGCCGCGATCTGCTGGCCCGGCTCGGCCACGGTGCCCTGCGCACGGTGGGCGTGGCCCTCGTGGTGACCGTGGCCGCCGCCCTCGTCGGACTGGTCGTCGGGACGGCGACGCAGGTGGGGGCCGGGCTGACCGAAGTGGTGTCGACGCTGCCGGCCGTCCTCGCCGGGCTGCTCACGACCGCGGTCACCGGACCGTCGGTCGGGGGCGCCGCGTGCGCGGTGTGCCTGGTGGCCTGGACGCCGTACGCGGCGCAGGCGGCCGCCCTGCTCGAACAGGAACGGGCCAGCGGCCACCTGCTCGCGGCGGTCTCCTTCGGCGCGGGCCCCGCCTACCTCCTGCGCCACCACCTGCTGCCCGCGGTCCTGCCCGCGCTGGTGCGCAACGCGCTGCTGCGCCTGCCCACCACGGTCCTCGTGCTGGCGTCCCTGGGCTTCCTCGGCCTGGGCGAGCAGCCGCCCACTCCGGAGTGGGGGCGCCTGCTCTCGGAGAACCAGCCCTACGCGGAACTGGCCCCCTGGACCGTCCTCGGCCCGGCCGCCGCGCTGGTCCTTCTCTCCGTGCTGTCCGTCTCCACCACGGCCTGGACCCGCACCCGGACGGCGTCCACCGTCTGACGCCGTCCCGCCCTGACGCCGTCCCGCCCGTGGCCGTCGAGGACCGCGCCCCGTGCCGAAGCGGCTCAGGAGACGGCGGCCGCCTCGGCGGTCTCGGCGACCTCGCCGGCGCGCGCCGCCTCGTCCCGCGCCATGCGCAGGAAGCGCCGGATCGCCTCGACGGACATGTCGAGCGCCTCGGACGCGGCGTCCTCGTCGCCGAACATCTGAACGGCCTCGGTGACGGCCACGGCCAGTTCCGTCTCCGCCTTGCGGACCTTGCCCTCGGCCTTGTCCACGGTGTCGACGACCGCCAGCTGGCGGCGCTGCTTCTCCTGGAGTCGCTGTTTGCGGGAGAGTGTCTTGTCGGAGTTCTGCACAGTCATGACCAAGATCATAAGGTTCGGGGCGCGCCCCCATGAAATCGTCAACTCACCCTCCGTGCGGCGGTGTTCGGACGCGCTCGCCCTCCATCACTCGCACGGGATCCGAGAAGGGGGAACATGAGTTCTCTGGCCTTCGTCTTCGGTACGGGACGCAGCGGCTCGACCGCGCTGTCCCGCATCCTCAACTCGCACCCGGACGTCCTGAGCCTCAACGAGTACATGGCCTCGGTGGGCGACGCGTCCTTCCCCACGGGTGAGGTGGACGGCGAGGAGTTCTGGCAGGCCCTCGTCCGGCCCGCGCCGCATTTCGAACGCATGATCCTCAGCGGGGTGCCGCTGCCGGAGTTCCTCTACACCCGTGCCCCCGGCCGCTACGCCGCGGAGACGACGGGCATCCCCGCGCTCTCCCTGATGGTGCTGCCCCATCTGACCGACGACCCGGACGGACTGCTCGACGAACTCGGCGCGGCCGTCACCCGCCGGCCGCGGCGCACCGCCGCCGAGCATCACCGGGCCCTGTTCGGCCTGCTCTGCGACCGGTTCGGCCGCACGGCCGTCGTGGAACGCTCCGGCTACTCGACCGGCTGGGCGCCGGGGCTGCGGGACGCCTTCCCCGAGGCCGGGTTCGTGCACATGTTCCGCGACGGCCCGGACTGCGCCCTGTCGATGAGCCGGCATCCCGGATACCGCGCGATCTCCCTGCTCCGCGAGATCAAGGCCCGCTCCGGCGTCGACAGCTTCGCCGACCTGACCTCCGCACACGTGCGCGCGCTGCCCCCGGACCTGGCGCCCCTGCTCGGCGCACGCTTCGATCCCGCGCTCGTCCGCGACCGCGTCATCCCCCTGCGCACCTTCGGCGCCCTGTGGTCCGAACTCGTCGTCGAGGGAACGGAGTTCCTCGCGGGTCTCCCCGCCGACCGGCGTCGCACGGCCCTCGCCTACGAGAACCTGCTGGACGATCCGGCCGGAGAACTCACCCGGCTGGCGGACTTCGTCGGCGTGGCCCCGCGCCCCGACTGGCTGCGCACCTCGTCCGCCCTGCTGGACCACGGCCGACGCGGTTCGGCCCGCGGCCTGCCCGCCGCCGAACTCGCCGAACTGCGGGCCGCGTGCGAGCGGGGCGAGCACGCCCTCCGGGCCTGGCGTCGACCGCGGTGACACGGCGGACGGGGGCGGCGGGAACATTCGGGCGCGCCGTCTCGTTGCCCCCGCGTCCCTTTCCGCCGCCCTCCCTGGGAGCATCGTGCCGACATCCACGCCCGCAACCTCCGTGGTCCCGCCCGTACTTCCGCCCCTGAGCGCACAGGCCGAGCGACTGATCGAGCTGGGCGTGCACGAACGCGCCGGACTGTCCGCCGACGAGGTGCGTACCTACGCCGAGGCCGCCGAGGCCGTCGCGGCTCCGGCGCCCGGCGCCGACGTCCTGCTCGCCGTCCACCCCGATCTCGCCCCGGCCTCCGCCCTCGCGCCGCTGATGCGCCGGGGCGGAAGGCCCGGTTTCGTCGTCACCGACATGGCCGACGTCGACCGTTTCACGCCCTCCGGCATCGCACTGCCCAAGGCCCGCCTCTATCTCGTCGGCGGTCTCGACCGGGGCGACCACCTGGCCGACCGGAGCCCCGACGAGGCCCTGCCCGCCCTCACCGAGGAGGGCCGCACCCCGCTGCTGCTCACCGAAGGCATCCACTGGGTGCTCCAGCGGCCGGAGGTCCTGGAGCGCAACCACTGCTTCATGACCATCGGCTCCCGGCTGCGCAAGGACAACGGCACACCGGACGCCCGTACCCCCGCGATCTGGATCAGCAACGGCACCGGGCGTGACGGCGTCGAGCGCCGTGACGCGGCCAAGGTCGGCTGGTGCTGGTGGGGCAACCGGCACACCTGGCTGGGCTTCGCCTCCACGACGGGACGCGCGGACGCGGGCGTCCCGGGGGAGAACGGGTCGGCGGCCGGAGTGTGACCGCCCGGCAGATGTGACCCCTCGTGCCGTACGGCGCCCCCGGCGACCGGGGGCGCCATCCGGCGGGGGGACACCCCCCGGGTGGCGGGGCGGGGCCGGACGCCCGCCGGGTACCGGGTGGCCGGCGCGCTCTCCAGCCTGGAGGAATGACCCAGAACGCAAGAGCCACGACACTCGCGGCACCGGCCACCGACGGCCGGGACGAGGCCGCCGGCACGGAACGGTCCGAGGCCCCGCGGGGCGACCGGCCCTCGGTGGGACGCCTGGTCGGTGTGGACCTGGCCCGGGGGCTCGCGGTCTTCGGGATGTACGCGGCGCACGTCGGCCCCGACCCCTCCGAGGGCGGCACGACCGGCTTCCTCATGGAACTGGCGCACGGACGCGCCTCCGCGCTCTTCGCCTTCCTCGCCGGCTTCTCGATCATCCTGATGACCGGCCGCCGCGCCCCGAAGACGGGCCGCGCCGGCCGGCAGGCGATGGCCAAGGTCGTGATCAGGGCGCTCGTCCTGCTGGTCGTGGGCACCGCCCTGACGATGAGCGGCACCCCGGTCGAGGTCATCCTCGCCTTCTACGGCCTGTACTTCCTGCTCGTCCTGCCGCTGTACCGGCTCGGCGCCCGCGCACTGGCGATCGTCGCCGCCGCCGGAGCCCTGATACTCCCGCAGCTGCTCTACGTCGTCCAGGGCGCGCTGCCCGATGAGGGAGCCGCAGGAGTCTGGGCCTGGCCGGCGGACGCCGACGGTCTCGTCTCGCTGCTGTTCACCGGCAGCTACCCGGCCCTGACCTGGATCCCCTTCGTCATCGCCGGCATGGCCGTGGGCCGCCTCGACCTGGCCGCCGGCGCCGTCCGGGTCCGTCTGGCCGTCACCGGCGTCGCGCTGGCCGTGCTCGGCCACGGCGGCTCCTGGCTGGCACTGCACCTGGTCCCGGGGGCGCTCAGGACGCTCGGTGAGGCGAGCTGGGGCGACAGCGGCTCGGTCGCCTCGGCCTGGTGGTCCGACACCTGGGGCTACCCGAGCGGTGACAGCGCGGTCGGCCTGCTGGTCGCCTCCCCGCACAGCGAGACCACCCTGTCGGTCCTGGCCAACACCGGTGTGGCGATCACGGTCCTGACGGCCTGCCTGGCCGCCGTCGACGCCTTCCCCCGGGTCCACCGCCTCGCCCGCCCGGTCATCGCGGTCGGCACGATGTCGCTGACCGCCTACGTCTTCCACATCGTCGGCATCCGGCTGCTGGGCATCGAGGAACTGCCCGGCTCCCCGGCCCACGTCCTGCTGGGCTTCCTCGTGGCCGTGACCGTGTTCGCGACCCTGTGGTCCCGCTTCTTCCGGCGAGGGCCGCTGGAGTGGCTGCTCGGCAAGGCGACGAAGCCGGCGGAACTCGTCCGCTGACCGACGGACGCGTGCGCGGCGGCGGCCCGGGTGGCCGCCGCCGCGGGCGTCAGGGGGTGAAGACCTCGTCGAGGCGGTCGATGGAGCCGTCGGCGCCGAGGTGGTAGGTGAAGACCAGGCCGGAGTCCGGGTGGGCCTCCAGCCAGTCCAGGAACTCCTGGACTCCGATGGGCTGGTTCTCCGTGCTCTCCACGATGGGGTTGGTCACGGTGATGTCGGCGGCCTGGTCCAGCGGGATGAAGGTCTCCTTGCCGACGGTCTCGAACGGCGCTCCGTCCGAATCGGGCGTGCCGCAGCCCCAGTTGCCGTGCTTGACGATCAGACTGAGGAAGCCCCCCTCCGGGGTGTAGCGGTAGACCGCGATCTCGTCCGGGGAGATCGGCATCTTGTGGTCGCAGTCGTCGGCCCCGCCGTCGCCGCCCGCCGACGGGGTGGCTGCGGAGGCGGGGGACTTGGAGGCGGCCGGAGGGTCCGCGGGTGCCTTGTCCGAGCCGCCCGGGCCCTCGGACGCCTTCGCGTCGGGCTTGTCGGCCGCGGTGTCGGCCTCGGCCCCGCCCTTGTCCTTGGTGCCGCTCGTCGCCGTGGCGGTCGCCTTCGCGTCGCCCGCGGCGCTGCCGTCCCCCGAGCATCCGGCGAGGCTCAGCGCCCCCGCGGCGCACACCCCCAGCACGGCCGCCCTGACGGCGCCCGGTCTGCGGCGGCTGTTCCTCGGTGTACGGATCATGCTGCTCCCCCCTCGTGGGTGTGCGTGGTCTCCCTCGGCCGTGCCGGCTCGGGAGCAAGGGACGAGTTTCAGCCGTCGGCAGTTGCACGTCCTGGCTAGATTGTGCACGTTGACGACGACGGGCCGGACCGCGCCCTGGCGGTCCGGCCCGTCGCGGAGTCTCACGCCTCGCAGGCGCTCTTGGTGTCGCTCGTGTCGGCGGTGCAGGTGTCGGTGTTGGTGCCCCCGTTGAGGGAGTCGTTCCCGAACACGCCGTCCACGGCGTCGAGGGTGTCGTTGCCCGCGCCCCCGCTGTGGCTGTCGCCGCCGGCGCCGCCGACCAGGGTGTCGTTGCCCGATCCGCCCACCAGCAGGTCGTTGCCCCCGAAGCCGGACAGGATGTCGCCCGCCGTGCCCCCGGTGAGCGTGTCGCCGAACTGGCTGCCGTAGACGATCTCGACGTCCGTGAGGACGTTGTCGCCCTCGCCGCCGATGCCGTCGTCGGCCGCGTTGTCGATGTCCACCACGACGCCGGAGGTGCTCTCCAGGTAGCTGGCGATGTCGCTGGTGCCGCCCCCGCCGCTGAGCCGGTCGGCGCCCGTGCCGCCGATGAGGAGGTCGAAGGTGACCCCGCCGTTCAGGGTGTCGTTGCCCGGGCCGCCGTTGAGGATGTTGCTGCCGGGGCTGGGGCCGCCGTTGACGACGTCGTTGCCGGACTCGCCCCGCAGGTCTCCGCGGACGTTGCCGGTCTTGGTGATGATGTCGTTGCCGTCACCGGCGTTGACCACGACCGTGTCGCTGTTCAGGTTCACCGGGCAGGCCACCGAGCCGTTGCCCTGGACCGAGCAGCCGACGCCGGCGGTCAGGGTGTCGGAGGTGTCCTGGATGACGACGTTGCTGCCGGACAGGCTGACCGTGATGTTGTTCGCGCGTCCCGCCGCCGCGTTCACCACCACGTTGGTCCCGCTCTTGAACACACCGGTGGCCGCACTCGCGGTCCCTCCGGTCAACGTCACCGCGGAACCGGCCATCGCCGCCACCACCACGACCCGGAGTAACGCTTTACTGCCCATGGGTTCCCTCTCACTCGCCCGAACCGTCCCGGCCGCCGCACCGGGGGTGCGGCGAACCGGTGTTCACCGTGTCAGGGGGACCCGGGCGGCACATGGGGGAACGGCCCCCATGTAGCCGCCGGGGCGGGGGAGAGGCGTGGGGCGGCGCTGCGGTGGGCTCAGACGTAGACGCCGGACTCGAAGCCGAGTTCCTCCCAGCGCTCCTCGGTGAAGGGCACGCCTCCGTCCACGGACACCAGGCAGGTCACGTCGATGTCCCAGCGGCCGTCGTCGCCGACGAGGACGCTGTCGACGTTCACGACGTCGTAGGTGTCCAGACGGATGCCCAGCCCGGGGAAGGGCGGGACCGGCAGCCGCAGTTCGCGCAGCCACGTTCCGTCGGGTGTGTAGGCCACGAGGAGCGCCCGAATGGGACCGTCGGCCAGCCTCTTGCTCATGGAGAACTTCTTCCCTCTCACCGGTGGCCGGACGCACCGGCGCGCGGCAGGCCGGCTGTCACGCTATCAGCCGGTTCGCCCGGCCAACCACCTTGTCTCCCCGCCGAGTTGAGAGCGCGCAGCGGCCCCGCCGTGCCCGTCCCGGTCGGGAGGGGCACGGCGGGGCCTGCCGGAGCCGAGGTCAGACGTTGCGGCGGTACTGGCCGCCGACCTCGAAGAACGCCTCGGTGATCTGCTGGAGCGAGCAGACCCGGGCGGCCTCCATGAGGACGGCGAAGACGTTCTCGCCGCTCACCGCCGCGTCCTTGAGCGCGGTCAGGGCCGCGTGCGCCGGGTCCCGGTGGCGGGCCTGGTGGTCCCGTACGCGATCCAGCTGGGACCGCTTCTCCGTCTCGGTGGCGCGGGCCAGCTCGATGACGCCGGGCTCGGCGGTGTCCGCGTGGGGGTTGCGGAAGGTGTTGACGCCGATGAGGGGCAGGGTGCCGTCGTGCTTGCGCTGCTCGTAGAGCATCGACTCGTCCTGGATGCGGCCGCGCTGGTATCCGGTCTCCATCGCGCCGAGCACACCGCCGCGTTCGCTGATCCGCTCGAACTCCTGGAGGACGGCCTCCTCGACCAGGTCGGTGAGTTCGTCGACGATGAACGACCCCTGCAGGGGGTTCTCGTTCATGGCCAGGCCCCACTCCCGGTTGATGATCAACTGGATGGCCAGGGCGCGGCGTACGGACTCCTCGGTGGGGGTGGTGACCGCCTCGTCGTAGGCGTTGGTGTGCAGGCTGTTGCAGTTGTCGTAGATCGCGATGAGGGCCTGGAGGGTGGTGCGGATGTCGTTGAAGTCCATCTCCTGGGCGTGCAGGGAGCGGCCGGAGGTCTGGACGTGGTACTTGAGCTTCTGCGAGCGTTCGCCCGCGCCGTACTTCTCCTTCATGGCGACGGCCCAGATGCGGCGGGCGACCCGGCCGAGGACCGTGTACTCGGGGTCCATGCCGTTGGAGAAGAAGAACGACAGGTTCGGGGCGAAGTCGTCGACGCGCATGCCGCGGGCGAGGTACGCCTCGACATAGGTGAAGCCGTTGGCCAGCGTGAAGGCGAGCTGGCTGATGGGGTTGGCCCCGGCTTCGGCGATGTGGTAGCCGGAGATGGACACCGAGTAGAAGTTGCGGACCTGGTGCGCGATGAACCATTCCTGGATGTCGGCCATCATCCGCAGGGAGAACTCGGTGGAGAACAGGCAGGTGTTCTGGCCCTGGTCCTCCTTGAGGATGTCGGCCTGGACCGTGCCGCGGACGTTCGCCAGCGCGTACGCGGTCAGCTCGGCGGCCTCCTCGGGCGAGGGGTCACGGCCCTCGGCGGCACGGAACCGGTCGGTCTGCTGGTCGATGACGGTGTTGAGGAAGAACGCCAGGACGGTGGGCGCGGGCCCGTTGATCGTCATGGAGACCGAGGTCGTGGGCGCGACCAGGTCGAAGCCGTCGTAGAGCGCCTTCATGTCCGCCAGCGTGGCGACCGACACCCCGGAGGTGCCGACCTTGCCGTACACGTCAGGGCGCTCGTCCGGGTCGCGGCCGTACAGGGTGACCGAGTCGAACGCGGTCGACAGCCGGGTGGCCGGCTGGCCCTCGGAGAGCAGCTTGAAACGCCGGTTGGTGCGGAACGGGTCGCCCTCGCCGGCGAACATCCGGGCCGGGTCCTCGCCGTCGCGCTTGAAGGGGAACACCCCGGCGGTGAAGGGGAAGTGGCCGGGCAGGTTCTCCCGGCGCCAGAAGCCGACGAGTTCCCCGTGGTCGGTGAACCGGGGCAGGGCGACGCGGGGGATCCTGTTGCCGGACAGCGACTCGCGGGTCAGCCGGGTGCGGATCTCCTTGTCCCGGACCTTCACGACCTGCTCGTCGCCCGAGTAGGAGGCGACCACGGCGGGCCAGTTCGCGATCTGCTCGCCGAGCTCGTGCGGGAGGCGTCGGCGGGCGTCCTCCAGCAGCGAGTCCACGTCGTCCGCGCCGAGCCCGGCGTCGAGGAGCTCGCCCCTGACCAGGTCCAGGCGCTGCACCCGCCGTGCGGCCTCGGCGAGTCGGACGGTCTCGGCGTGGTAGGCGCGGACCGCGTCGGTGATCTCGGCGAGGTAGCGCACGCGGTCGGCGGGCACGACCTGGCGGATGCCGGAGGAGTGCCGGGCGTCGACCTGGGGGAGCGTGCCCGCGGACAGCGGCAGGCCCTCGTCGGCCAGGGCGGCCTTGAGATGCTGGTAGAGCGCGGTGACGCCGTCGTCGTTGAAGGTGGCCGCGGAGGTGCCGTACACCGGCATGTCCTCGGGGCGCTTGCCGAACGCCTCCCGGTTGCGGACCAGTTGGCGGCCCACGTCGCGCAGCGCGTCCTTGGCGCCGCGGCGCTCGAACTTGTTGATCGCCACGACGTCGGCGAAGTCGAGCATGTCGATCTTCTCCAGCTGCGAGGCGGCACCGAACTCCGGTGTCATCACGTACAGCGAGGTGTCGACGAACGGCACGATCGCCGCGTCGCCCTGGCCGATGCCCGGCGTCTCCACGATCACCAGGTCGAACCCGGCGGCCTTGACCACGTCGATCACGTCGGACAGGTGCTCGGGCAGCTCACGGCTGCCGCGGGTGGCCAGGCTGCGGAAGAAGATCCGGGCGCCGTCCAGGGAGTTCATCCGGATCCGGTCGCCGAGCAGGGCGCCACCGCCCCGGCGGCGGGTCGGGTCCACGGCGATCACCGCGATCCGTAGCTTGTCCTGCTGGTCGACGCGGAACCGCCGCACGAGTTCGTCGGTCAGCGAGGACTTGCCCGAGCCGCCGGTGCCGGTGATGCCCAGCACCGGGGTGACCCGGGCCGAGGCGGCCGCCCGCAGCTGGGCCAGGAACTCCTCGGGCAGCTTCCCGAGTTCGGCCCCGGTGACCGTACGGGCGACCGCGAACCGGTCGCCCGCGAGGACGGCGGCGACATCGGCCGGCTTGCCGTCCCACAGGTCGAAGTCGCAGTCCCGCACGACCGAGTTGACCATGCCGGCCAGGCCCATCCGCTGGCCGTCCTCGGGGGAGAAGATGGTCACCCCGCTCGCGCGCAGCCGGGTGATCTCCTCGGGCACGATGACACCGCCGCCCCCTCCCACCACGCGGACGTGGTCGGCTCCCTGCGCGCGCAGCGACTCCACCAGGTACTCGAAGTACTCCACGTGTCCGCCCTGGTAGGACGAGACCGCCACACCGTGGGCGTCCTCCTCCAGCGCCGCGTCCACGACCTCCCGGACGGAGCGGTTGTGTCCGAGATGGATCACCTCGGCGCCCTGGGACTGGAAGATCCGCCGCATGATGTTGATCGACGCGTCGTGTCCGTCGAACAGGGCCGAAGCCGTGACCAGACGGACGGGGTGCACGGGCTGGTGCAGGTCGCTCATGGGGGCCTTCCCGGACGGGGCGCTGGAACTCTGCTGAGGAGATACTAGGACGTCCTAGTAAATCGCCGGAAGAGGCGACGCGGATGTGAGCGGCGGCACAGGGCCGTTCGAGTGACGGCGCCCCGCCCCGGAGGAGACCTCAGACGATCAGGGTCACTGCCATGCCGATGAGCCCCGCCGCGATCAGGGCCGCCACGACCAGGATCAGGACGATCGGCATCGGCCCCCACCCCTTGCCGCGCAGCTCGGGCGGCTCAGGATGCGAGATGCCGTAGGTGCCCCCTTCGGCGGGAGGGGTCTCGCCGGGCGGCACACCGCCGCCGGGCCCGGCCCCCGGGACGCGTCGTGGGCGAGGATAGGGAGTGGTCATGACACACGCTTCTTCCGTGGAGGAGGCGCTTCTTCCGCGCCGGGGCGATGCGTACGACGCCCGGCCCGCCGGGTACCCCTGAGCACGGGAGTGCACACGGCCGCCCGCCAGGCAGGGGGCGGCGCCGACCGTGTCAGCACAGGGCGCGCCGCAGCAGTCCTGGGGCGGCCCGCGCCAGGGCTGCCCCCGCCAGCCCGATCGCGGCCCCCACCGCGACGTCGGCCGGGTAGTGCGCCCCGCTCCGCAGCCGCTGAGCCCCCACGAGCGCCGCGGCTGCCCCGCAGGCGGCGCCGACTGCAGGCCAGGCCGGCGCGACCGCCCCGGAGAACGCGACCGCCGCGGCGGTGTGCCCGGACGGGAATGAGGAGCTGTCCGGACGGTCCCGCAGGTCCGCGGGCGGCACCCACTCCGGCGGCGGACGAC
The DNA here is from genome assembly GCF_029167005.1 of Streptomyces sp. VNUA24. Lineage (NCBI taxonomy): Bacteria > Bacillati > Actinomycetota > Actinomycetes > Kitasatosporales > Streptomycetaceae > Streptomyces > Streptomyces sp. VNUA24. Next base: position 1,997,571 of record NZ_CP119143.1, on the reverse strand, counting down.
GCCGTGCGCAGAGCGGCTTGGCGACCCCGTTGGAGAGCACCTCGGCCGCTGTCATCCCGGCCGGCCCGGCGCCGGCGGCCCTGCGGCCCCGCCGGCCCCCGGCGGCGGCCATCGTCACGGCGGCCGCCCACCACAGCTTGGTGTGCTCGGCCGCCTCCTCCACACCGGCCCCCGCCCGCCGCAGCCAGCCGGGCCCCCAGGCGATCAGCCGGGCGGCCAGACGCCGGTCGTGTTCGCGCACGGCGCTCACCACCCGCTCAGGCCCGCGCATGCGCCACCTCCCTCCGGGTCCGGGGTACGGGCACGGCCCGAGTGCGCCCCTCGCCGGTGTCAGTGTCACTCCGCGATGTGCCGCTGGATCCAGTCGGCGGCGGTCCGGCGGAAGAGCCGGCGGCTGTCCGCGCGCAGGAAGTCGTGGCCCTCGTCGCGGAGCATCAGCAGTTCGGCCTCCAGACCGCGTTCGCGGGCCGCGCGGACGAACTGCTCGGACTCGCCGAGCGGCACATTGGTGTCGTGCTCCCCGTGGACCGTGAGGACGGGCACCCGCAGCGCGTCGACCCGGGTCATCGGGGACAGCGCGCGCAGCAGCGCACGGTCGTGTTCGGGATGGCCGTACTTGTGCGCGGCCGACTCCGCGATCCACGGCTCGGTGCCGGCGTAGAAGGTCGCGAAGTCGGACATGCCGCAGGCCGCGACACCGGTGCGGAAGAGGTCCGGGTGCCACACCAGACTGGCCATCACCAGGTAGCCGCCGTACGAGCGCCCCATCACGGCCAGCCGTCGCGGGTCGGCGAGGCCGCTCAGGACGACGTGGGCCGCGCAGTCGGCGACGTCCTCGATCGCGGCGAACCGGCCGGTGCCGAGGTCGGCGTCGACGAACGACCGGCCGTGCCCCGACGAGCCGCGCACGTCCGGCGCGAAGACGTCCACACCCTGGCCCAGCAGTTCGTGGTAGAGCGGGTTGAAGACCGGGCGCTCCTGTTCCTCCGGGCCGCCGTGCAGATGCAGGACACAGGGCGCCGGCACCCCGGAACCCCGGCCCGGCGCCCGGTAGTACCAGCCGTTCAGCGGCAGCCCGTCGCGCGCCGCCAGCCGCAGCGGAACGGGACGCACGGGGGGCCGGCCGGGCGGCACGGCGTCCTCGTCGCGGGAGGACCACGGCGTGCGCCGCGCCGTACCGTCGGCGAACCACCACACGCCCGGCCGGCGCTGCGAGCCGGACAGGGCCAGCACCAGTCCCGCGCCGCCGCCGACCCGCGGGATACGGGTCACTACCTCGTGCGGCAGCGCCACCGTCTGCCGCGGCCCCGTCCGGGCGTCCTCGCCGGCGGTCGCCGTGACGGCGGTGACCTCCAGCTCACTGGCCCCGCGCACGTTCCAGGACAGGGCCGCGGTACGCCCGTCGTGCCCGAAGGCCAGCAGTTCCAGTCCGCAGTCCTCGCGCTCCGCGGCGACGGACAGCCCGAGCCGTTCCCCGCCGGGGTCCAGACGGACGGCGAACAGCGCCGCGAACTCGCGGGACGCGTCGCTGCGCAGCCACAGCGTGGCGCCGTCCGGGGAGAACCGGCCGATCCACGGGTCCCCGTCGGCGACCGGGAGGGCGAAGGTGGTCCGCAGATCGGTGGTGCGCACGACGAGGGCCTCACGGCGCCCGCGCGGGCCCCGGCGCACCAGGGCCAGTCGCCCGTCCCGGCTGATGTCGCAGACGCGCAGCGTCGCGGCGCCACGCTCGACCGCCAGCAGGGCGGGGGCCGCCACGCCCAGGGGATCGACGAGATAGGCGGCCAGCCCGCCGCCGGCCGCGTCGGAGGAAGCCGCGTCCGGTCCGGGCGACGAGGCGGGCGACGCACCGGGTCCGGGCGGATTCGCCGGGCCGTGGGCGGCCCCGCCGGCCTCCCCCTCCGGCGCGTCCACGGTGTGGGCGGCGGGACCGGCGTCGCCGTGGTGCGGGCCGCCCAGCAGCACCGCCCGGCCGTCCCGGGCGGCCCACCCCGGCGGGCGGCGGGCCGTGTACGTCCGGGGGTCGGCGAGGCCGGGCTCCGTGAGGGCCGGCCACTCCTCGGCCTCGGCCTCGCCCGGCGCGGGCACCGGCTCGGCGACCGTGACGGCCAGGGCCGAGCCGTCGTGCTGCCAGCAGCCCAGGTACGCGGAACTGCCGGGCTCGGCGCCGGCCAGGATGTGGCGCCCGGTGCCGTCGGGGCGTACGCACAGCACGCGGGTGTGCTCGCCGCCGCCCGGCGCGGTGGTGTAGGCGATCCAGCGGCCGTCGGGCGACCAGGCCACCTCCTTGACCGGATGGGGATCGGAGTCCAGCAGATGGACCTCGTCTCCGCCGACCGGGCCGCTCCACAGCTGCGGCACGCCCCCGCGGTCGCAGATGAAGGCGACGTACGCGCCGCTCGGGTCCACCGACGGATACCAGCAGCCGTGGGACCTCAGCGGCTGGGGCGTGTCCAGCGGGCCGGCGCTGTCGGGCAGCGGGACCTGCGACGGCGCCGGAACCGTGGCGGACGTCGTCGGGGGTGCGGCCCTCACCCCGGCGGCCGAGGCCGTGCCGTGCTCCTCGACCCGCCAGGGCACGCCGTCGACGGCGTCCTCGCCGACGGAAGCGCGGGAGGGGGCGCGGGAGGGGCGGCCCGGCAGCGGACGCGACACGGCGTCCGCCGCGGGGTACGGGTTCTGGGTCTCCCGCACGCCGGTCAGCTGATTCCGTGCGTCTGAAGCCAGATCTCCAGCAGGGCCACCTGCCACAACTGGTTCGCCCCGCGCCGGGTGCGGTGTTCGTCCGGCGCCGCCAGCAGCCGTTCCACGTACGCGTCCTGGAAGACGCCCCGCGACCTGGCCTCGGGCGCCGTCATGGCCTCGCGGACGCGGCTCAGCACGGGTCCCGCCATGTGCTTGACGGCGGGTACGGGGAAGTAGCCCTTGGGCTGGTCGACGACCGCGGACGGCAGGACCCTGCGGCCCGCGGCCCGCAGGACGCCCTTGCCGCCGTCGGCGAGTTTCAGCTCCGGCGGGCAGGCGGCGGCCAGCTCCACCAGCTCGTGGTCGAGGAAGGGGACGCGGGCCTCCAGCCCCCAGTCCATGGTCATGTTGTCCACCCGCTTGACGGGGTCGTCGACGAGCATCACCTCGGCGTCGAGCCGCAGCGCCGCGTCGAGCGCGGTCTCGGCACCCGGGCGGGCCATGTGCTCCGTCACGAAGCGGCCGGACACGTCGTGGCCGGGCAGCAGACCGGGCCGCAGGATCCCGGCGAGATCGGTGTGCGAGCGGTCGAAGTACGTGTCGGCGTACGCCTCGTGCGCCCGCTCGCGTGCGACGGCGGCCATGTCCGGGTACCAGTGGTAGCCCGCGAAGACCTCGTCGGCGCCCTGCCCGCTCTGGACGACCTTGACCTCCTTAGCCACCTGCTCCGACAGCAGATGGAAGGCCACCACGTCATGGCTGACCATCGGCTCGCTCATCGCCTCGATCGCCGCGTCCAGCGCCGTCGACACCCGGTCCGAGGGAACCATCAGCTGGTGGTGGTCCGTGCCGAAGTGCCGGGCGACCAGGTCGGAGTAGGGGAACTCGTCACCGCTCTCGCCGCCCTCGGACTCGAACCCCACGCTGAACGTCGCGAGATCGCGCTGCCCCTCGTCGGCCAGCAGGGCCACGATCAGGCTGGAGTCGAGACCGCCCGACAGCAGGACGCCCACGGGCACGTCGGCGACCATGCGCCGGCGTACGGCGGTGCGCAGCGCGTCCAGGACCGCGTCCCGCCAGTCGTCCGCGTCCATCCCCGCGTGCTCGGGGCGACGGGTGTAGGAGGGCCGCCAGTAGCAGTGGTCGCGGTGGCCGCCGTCCGGCTCGACGACGCGCACGGTGGCGGCGGGCAGCCTGCGTACGCCGTTGAGGACGGTGCGGGGCGCGGCGACGGTGGCGTGCCAGCTCATGTACTGGTGCAGCGCGACCGGGTCGAGCGAGGTGTCGACACCGCCGCCCGCCAGGAGGGCCGGCAGCGAGGAGGCGAACCGCAGCCGACCCGGCGCCTCGGCCAGGTACAGCGGCTTGATGCCCAGCCGGTCACGTGCCAGCACCACGCGCCCGGTGTCCAGTTCGACGATGACGAAGGCGAACATGCCGTAGAAGCGGTCGACGCAGGCGGTTCCCCACTGCTGGTAGGCCTTGAGCACCACCTCGGTGTCGGAACCGGAGAAGAAGCGGTGGCCGAGACCGCGCAGTTCCGTGCGCAGCTCCCGGTAGTTGTACACGCAGCCGTTGAAGACACCGGCGATCCGCGCCTCGGGGTCGGTCATCGGCTGGGCGCCGTGCTCCGACAGATCGATGATCTTCAGCCGACGGTGCCCCAGCGCGGCGGGGCCCTGGGACCACAGGCCCCTGCCGTCCGGTCCCCGCGGAGCGAGACGGTCGGTCATGCGCTCCACGGCCGCCAGATCGGGCCGTCCGCCGTCGAAGCGGATCTCTCCGCTCAGGCCGCACATCAGGCCGCACCCCCTCGCAGGGGCCGGCCCCCGGCCGCGCTCGGGGGCGGACCCACGAGCGCGGACGAGCCGCTCGGATTCGCGTGCGTGTCGGTGTTGCTGCTGGGCATGCGAGCCACTCTCCTTGATCGCGGGCGGCACCGCACCACGGGCGGAGGACGGCCTTTCCGTCCGGTTTCCCCGCTCCGGGGTGTGTCATCGGGGGCGACGGCGGGTGCCTGCCTTCCTGCATGACCGCTCAGGGTTCAGCCGCCGAGGGTCCCCACCGAGAACGGCGCCGGAGCCCCGGGAGGGGCGGCGTCGGCCACCGTGACGGGGCGGCGTACGGCCTTGGCCGCGGGGCGCCGCCCGTGCTCCCCGCGGGTCTCGGCGACCAGCGTGGCGACGCAGGCCGGCAGCCCCCGTTCCGCGGCCACGCGGCGCAGCCGGTGTGCCGCGCTGCCCCGGGCCAGGGCCTCCTCCAGGAGGGCGGGCACGGTGTCCCAGTCGCCGGCGGCCTCCAGGGCCGGCCGCAGCCGGTGGAGCATCCCGCGCAGGACGGCCGGCGCGGGGGCGGCGCCTCGGGTGACGGGGTCGACCAGGTCGCCCTCCAGGCCGGAGCGGGCTGCACGCCACACGGCGGCCCGCAGCCACTCGTGCCCGCCCTCGCACACCCGTTCCGGTTCCCGCTCCAGCAGGCCCCGGGCGTCCTCGACCAGGGCCCGGAACAGTCCGGTGACGAGCACGACCGTCTCGGGCCGCGGGCCGGCGTCGCAGATGCGCAGCTCCAGGGTTCGCTGGTGCTCGCTCGGCCGGAGGTCGTGGTAGACCATTCCCGAGTCCTTGATCACGCCGGAGCGGATCAGGCCCCGGACGGCGGCGTCGTACTCGGCGGCCGTGGCGAAGCAGCCGACCGGCCCGGCGGTGGGCCAGCGCTGCCACAGCATCGTGCGCCAGCTCGCGTATCCCGTGTCCGCGCCCAGCCAGAACGGCGAGCTGGCGGACAGGGCCAGCAGCGGGGGCAGCCAGGGCGAGACGGCGCACATGATCCGTACCGCGGTGTCCCGGTCGGGCACGTCGACGTGGACCTGCGCGCTGCACACCAGATGTTCGTCCGCGACCCGCCGGTACTCCTCGGCCATGTACCGGTAGCGGAAGTCCGGGGTCGTGTCACCGGGCGTGAGCCGCGCCAGCGGTACGGTCCCGGCCGCGACGACGGACAGTCCGAGCCCGGAGGCCGCGGCGGCCAGCCGGCGCCGCGCTCCGGTCAGGTCCGTGTGCAGGGACTCCAGCGAGGCGTGCACCGGGCTGTTCCACTCCACCGCCGACCGCTGCAGCTCGGCCTTGAACTCCGGTCCGCCGAGCCGGCCGAGAATCGCGCCGGCTCCTGGCACCAGCCGCCCGTTTTCCGCGTCCAGAACATGGAACTCTTCCTCTACGCCCACACGAACGGTCACGGTCACTCCCTCGTCCGTCGCCCGAGGCCGCCCGCCGGGCCGAAGCCCCACCGACGACCGCTGCGCACCCCGAGTTCCCCACAAATGCTCACATAAGCATCACCGGTGCACATCTGCGCGGGTGCGATCGCCCCGGGACACGCCATGGCGCCGGCCTCTGCCGCCACCCGTACGGGATGGGGTTTCCTGGTCCGTGCCGGGCCGGATGCAGGGGAGTGGGAGACAGATGCGCGTTCCTATGACGATGGCCGACTTCCTGGACAGGGCGGAGCTGGGGTTCGCCGACAGCCCGGGGGTGATCGACGAGCCGGACCAGCCCGCGGTGCCGGTGCCGCCCTCGACGTACGGGCGGCTGGGGGAGCGCGTGCGGGCCTGGCAGGCGGGGCTGGACGCCCTGGGGGTGGGGGAGGGCGAGCGGGTGGCGGTGGTCAGCCACAATTCGGCCCGACTGCTCGAACTTCTGTTCGCTGTGCCGATGAGTGGGCGTATCTGTGTTCCGGTCAACTTCCGGCTGAAGGCGGAGGAGATCGAGTACGTGGTCCGTCAGAGCGGTGCCTCGGTGCTGCTCGCCGATCCGGAGGTCGAGGACACCGTCGCCGGGGTGGAGGTGGCCCACCGGTTCACCCTGGGGGAGCGGACGGACGAGGAGCTGATGCGCTTCGGCGTGGAACCGAGGCCCTGGTCACGGCCGGACGAGGACGCCACCGCGACGATCAACTACACCTCGGGCACGACCGCACGCCCCAAGGGGGTCCGGCTCACGCACCGCAACATCTGGGTCAACGCCCTCACCTTCGGCCTGCACACCCGGGCCTGGGAGCGCGACGTGTACCTGCACACGCTGCCGATGTTCCACTGCAACGGCTGGGGCATGCCGTTCGTGATGGCCGGCCTCGGCGCCGCGCAGGTGGTGCTGCGCAAGGTCGACGGCGCCGAGATCCTGCGCCGGGTGGACGAGCACGGTGTGACACTGATGTGCGGCGCGCCGGCGGTGTGGAACGCGGTGCTGGACGCGGCGGCGGGCTGGGAGGGCCCGGTCCCGGGACGCGACCGGGTGCGGATCGTGTGCGCGGGAGCGCCGCCGCCCAGCCGCACGATCCAGCGGGTCGAGGAGGAACTGGGCTGGGAGTTCACCCAGATCTACGGCCTGACGGAGACCTCCCCGCTGCTGACGTTCAACCGCGCGCGGCCCGCGGACGACGCGCTGCGGGGCGAGGAGCGGGCCCGGAAGCTGTCGCGGGCGGGGCTGCCCGCGCTCGGTGTGCGGCTGCGCGTGGCGGACTCCGGTGAGGTGCTGGCACGGTCCAACGTGGTCCTCGACGGGTACTGGGAGAAGCCCGAGGAGACGGCCGCCGTCCTGGAGGACGGCTGGTTCCACACGGGCGACGGCGGGAGCGTCGATCCGGAAGACGGCCATCTGACGATCTCGGACCGCAAGAAGGACGTCATCATCACCGGCGGCGAGAACGTGTCGTCCATCGAGGTCGAGGACACCGTCTTCGGCCACCCCGGGGTCGCCGAGGTCGCGGTCATCGGCGTGCCGGACGCCCGCTGGGGCGAGACGGTCAAGGCACTGGTCGTCCGCGCCGAGGGCGCGACGGTGACCGAGGCGGAGATCATCGCCCACTGCAAGGAGCGGATGGCGGGCTTCAAGGCCCCGACGAGCGTCGAGTTCCGGGACGCCATCCCCCGCACCGCGACCGGGAAGATCCAGAAGTTCAAGCTGCGGGAGCCGTACTGGTCCGGGCGCGACCGGGGCGTCGGCTGACGGCGAGAACGCGTCGAGTTCCGTCGGGAAACGGAGAGATCTGCGGGGTTCCGTCGCCGACGGCGCCCGCGGCGGCCTAGGGTCACGGCGGCAACCGCCGTCGTGACCGCCCCGCAGGAGGCACCATGCGCCGTACGCTCCGCACCGCCGTCGCCGGGGCGGTGACCGCCGCCGCCCTCGTGACGGGCGGCACCGCCCACGCCACGCCCGCGGGCCCCGGGGTCTCGGGCCGGGTGATCAGTCAGGTCACCGTCCACGGCACGGACTACATCCTGCGGGAGGTCACCGTCCCGCCCGGCCAGGCCACCGGCTGGCACTACCACGACGGGCCGCTGTACGGCGTGGTCGAGCGGGGCACCCTCAGCCACTACGACTCCACCTGCGAGACCGACGGCGTCTACCACCCCGGCGACACCATCCGGGAACCGGCCGGAGCGGACTACGTCCACATCGGCCGCAACCTCGGCGACACCCCGCTCGTCCTGCGCGTCCTCTACGTCCTCCCGCACGGCTCCCCGTTCTCCGAGGACGCCCCGAACCCGGGCTGCTCCTTCGAGTGAGCCCCGACGGGCGCCGCACCGGGCGGAGTTCAGGCGCGCCGCCCCACGGCGACATAGGTGTTGCCGAAGAAACGCAGGCCGGACAGGGACCGTTCGGCAGCCCGGAACTCCTCGTCCCAGCGGGCGAGGTCGTCCGGGGTGACCAGGCCCTCGGCGAGCAGGGTGTCACGGGCGGCCCAGGCGGGACCCCGCATGCCGGGCGGAGGCGTCATGACGTTGATGTGCCCCTCGTAGACGCCGACGTCGAGGCCCGCCGCGGTGAGCAGTTCGTCGAGCCGGGTGCCGACGGCCAGGTCGTTGCCCTGACGCCGGTGCAGCGCGAGGTAGCGCTCGCTCATCTCCTCCCACGCGGCGGGCGCGCCCCGCAGCCGGAAGGCGGTCGCGTCGATGTCGACGAGGTACACCGTGCCGCCGCCGGGCCGGGCCAGCTCGGCCAGGTGGTCCACGATCGCCTGCTCCCGGCCGCCGTTGTGGGCGAGGACGTGCCGGAGCATCACCACGTCGAAGGTGCCCACGGGCAGCGCGGTGGCGTCGGCGGAGCCGGTGGAGGTGTGCACGGGAACGCCGGAGCGTTCGGCGAGCGCGGCGGCGACGGCCAGCGCGCCGGCGTCGCGGTCCACGGCCCAGACGCCGCCCCCGGGGGCGGCGATGTCCGCCAGCCGCACCGAGAGCGCGCCCGGCCCGCACCCCACGTCCGCGATCCGCGCCCCGGACACCACCCCGGCGGCGGTCCACAGCTCGCGTTCCCGCCGCTCGGCGAGGTCGGCCATGAGCCGGTAGCGCGCGATCTCCGAGTCGTCGAGTGCCAGTGAGTAGTCGGCCACGGAAGGTCCTTTCCCCGGTGCGTCGATGGCTCATTGTGGTCCGGGAACCGCCGTCGCGGACCACGACAGGCGCCCCCGACCTCGGACCGCCGCCGCGCGCCCGGTCAGAACATCGCCCGGATGATCCCCACGGTGCGCTCCAGATGCGGTTCGGCGCGCTCGGCGCGGTGGGCCACGGCCAGCTCCACCCTCGCGTCGGCCCCGGCCAGCGGCAGGTAGGCCACGCCGTCGAGCGCCAGCGCGGTCACCGGCTCGGGCACCACGGCGACCCCGAGTCCCCCGGCCACGAGCGTGACCAGCGTCGACGTCTCGCCCACCTCGTGGCGGACGTGCGGCTCGACGCCCGCGTCCCGCAGGAGCCCGACGACCACGCCGTACATCACCGACCGCCGGTCCGCGGAGTGCACGATCAGATCGGCGCCGGCGAGGTCCGCGACGCGCAGCCGTCTGCGGCGGGCGAGCGGATGGTCGACCGGGACGGCGACCACGAGCCGGTCCCGGCGCAGCGCGTGCACGGTCACGGACGGCCCGGCCACCGGGGGGCGCAGCAACGCCACGTCGATCGCGCCGGTGCGCAGTGCCTCGACCTGGTCGGGCGCCAGCATCTCGCCGCGGAAGGAGAAGTCGACGCCGGGCAGCTCCTCGGCGAGCCGCCGCGACAGCGTGGGCAGGAGGCTGTACGTCGCCGAGCCCACGCAGCCGATCGCGAGGTGGCCCACCGCGCCGGCGGCGACCCGGCGCGCGTGGTGCGCGGCCTCGTCGACCTCGGCGAGGATCGCGCGCGCCCGCTCCAGATAGGCCCGGCCCGCCTCGGTGAGGTCGACCCGGCGGGTGGTGCGGTGGAGCAGCTCGACGCCCAGCTCGGTCTCCAGGCGGCGGATCTGCTGGGACAGCGGCGGCTGTGCCATGTGCAGCCGCTCGGCCGCGCGACCGAAGTGACGCTCCTCGGCCACCGCCACGAAGTACCGGAGATGCCGCAGATCCATATGTCGTCCATATCAATCGGTCGGGATATGCGTACTTCAGAATATTGTGGCCGGGCAGTAGCGTCGCTGCCATGAGTGCTTTCCTGTACGCCGCGACCCGGACGCCCTTCGGCCGCTTCAACGGCAAGCTGTCCGGGGTCCGTCCCGACGACCTCGCCGCCGCCGCGATCACCTCGACACTCGCCGGGGTGCCGGGCCTCGACCCCGCCGCGATCGACGACGTGGTCTGGGGTAACGCCAACGGCGCCGGCGAGGACAACCGCAACGTCGGCCGTATGGCGGCGCTGCTCGCCGGGCTCCCGGTGAGCGTGCCCGGCACCACGGTCAACCGGCTCTGCGGCTCCAGCCTCGACGCGGCGATGACGGCCAGCCGCACGATCGAGTCCGGGGACGCCGACGTGGTGCTGACCGGCGGAGTGGAGTCCATGACCCGGGCGCCGTGGGTGCTGCCCAAGTCGGCGAAGCCGTTCCCGGCCGGCGATGTCACCGCGGTCTCGACCACGCTCGGCTGGCGGCTGGTCAACCCGCGGATGCCGAAGGAGTGGACGGTCAGCCTCGGCGAGGCCAACGAGCGGCTCGGGGAACGCTTCGGCATCTCCCGCGAGCGGCAGGACGAGTTCGCCGCCCGCTCCCACCGACTCGCCCACCAGGCATGGGAGTCGGGCTTCTACGACGACCTCGTGGTGCCGGTCGAGGGCACCGACCTGACCCGCGACGAGGGCATCCGGCCCGGATCGACCCCGGAGGTGCTGGCCGGGCTCAAGCCGTCGTTCCGTACGCCGGAACAGGGCGGCACCATCACCGCCGGCAACGCCAGCCCGCTCAACGACGGCGCCTCCGCCGTCCTGCTGGGCAGCGAGCGGGCCGCGGCCGCCATCGGCGCCGACCCGCTCGCCCGGATCGCCGGCCGCGGTGTGATGGCCCTGGAACCGGAGGCGTTCGGCTACGCACCGGTCGAGGCCGCGAACCGCGCGCTGGCCCGCGCCGGGATCGGCTGGGACCAGGTCGGCGCGGTCGAGATCAACGAGGCTTTCGCCGTGCAGTCGCTCGCCTGCCTCGACGCCTGGAAGATCGACCCCGCCCTCGTCAACCAGAAGGGCGGCGCCATCGCGATCGGCCACCCGCTGGGCGCTTCCGGCGGGCGCGTCCTCGCCACCCTGGCCAAGGTGCTGCGCGAGACGCGACGGCGCTACGGCGTCGCCGCGATCTGCATCGGCGTCGGCCAGGGGCTGGCCGTCGTCCTGGAGAACTGCGACGCGACGGGGGAGACGGCATGAGCCGGGCGGAGATCGTCGAGAGCGCCGACGCCGCGGTCGCCGGGGTCGAGGACGGCTCCACCGTCCTCGTCGGCGGCTTCGGCATGGCCGGGATGCCGTTCGACCTGATCGACGCGCTCATCCGGCAGGGCGCCAAGGACCTCACCATCGTCTCCAACAACGCCGGCAACGGCGATGTCGGGCTGGCCGCGCTGCTCGCCGCCGGCCGGGTGCGCAAGGTGCTCTGCTCCTTCCCGCGCCAGGCCGACTCCTGGGTCTTCGACGGCCTCTACCGCGCGGGCAAGGTCGAACTGGAGGTCGTGCCGCAGGGCAACCTGGCCGAGCGGATGCGCGCGGCCGGTGCCGGCATCGGCGCCTTCTACTGCCCGACCGCGGTCGGCACACCGCTCGCCGAGGGCAAGGAGGTACGGGAGATCGACGGCCGCACGTACCTGCTGGAGTACCCGATCAAGGGCGACTACGCGCTGATCGGCGCCCACACGGCGGACACCCTGGGCAACCTCGTCTACCGCAGGACCGCGCGCAACTTCGGCCCGGTCATGGCGACCGCCGCGACGACGACCGTCGTCCAGGTGGAGCAGGTCGTCGAGGCCGGGAAGCTCGACCCCGAGGCCGTCGTCACGCCGTCCATCTACGTCGACCGGGTCGTCCAGGTGGAGGCCCGCCGCTACACCGTGCAGGGGGCCCGATGACCACCACGTCCCGCGGACAGGCGTACGCCGCCGTGCCGAGGACCGCCGACCACCGGCTCTCCACGGACGAACTGGCCGCCGTCATCGCCCGCGACATCCCGGCCGGTGCCTTCGTCAACCTCGGCATCGGCCAGCCGACCCGGATCGCCGACCATCTGGCGGCCGACTCCGGGGTGGTGCTGCACACCGAGAACGGCATGCTCAACATGGGGCCGAAGGCCGAGGGCGACGCGATCGACCCGGACCTGACCAACGCCGGCAAGGTGCCGGTGACCGAGCTGCCGGGGGCCGCGTACTTCCACCACGCCGACTCCTTCGCCATGATGCGCGGCGGCCACCTCGACGTCTGCGTCCTCGGCGCCTACCAGGTCGCCTTCGACGGCGACCTGGCCAACTGGCACACCGGCGCAGCCGACGACATCCCCGCCGTCGGCGGTGCCATGGACCTCGCCATCGGCGCCAAGGACGTCTACGTGATGATGACGCTCTTCACCCGTTCCGGGGAGCCGAAGCTCGTCCCCCGCTGCACCTACCCGCTCACCGGAGTCGGCTGCGTCAGCCGCGTCTACACCGACCACGGGGTCTTCGACGTCGGCTCCGAGGGCGTACGCGTCCGGGAGACGTACGGCATCGACGCCCACGAACTCGCGGAACGCCTCGGCCTCACACCGGCCTAGGCCCCCCGGCCCTCGACCCCGTCCACCGTCCCCTCGTCCACCGTCCCGCCGGCGCGTACCCCGCGCCGGCGGTTCGCGTTCGCCCGGAGACGTCCCCCGCGCACGGTGTCGAGCGTCACGCCTGACTCCGCATCGGAGGGGGACCGCGATGTGGACAGACCGTACGACCCGTGTGGTTGAATCGTGGACATCCGGCCAGGTGGCTCGAACCTGTCGACCGGCCCACCCCCTCTGCCTTGAGACGGAGTTCTCGCGTGGTCCGGTGACAGGTGTCAACCAGGCCGAGACGCACCGCTCGTGCGTCGGGGGAGAGGGACAGGGGGGCGTCTTCAGTCGGTGCGCCACACCACTGTGCCGACACACCCGTGCCTCGCCGCCGCCTGCCGGCATGCCTGAGAAGGGAACCCGCGTTGAACGCCACTGTCTCCAATTTCTATTACGGCGCAGCGACCCCGGTCGCCGCCTACCTCATGGCATGCCTCGGCGCCGCGCTCGGTCTGCGCTGCACGACGCGGTCGCTGCGGCGACCGCAGCGCAGGGCCGGATGGCTGTGCCTCGGCGCGATCTCGATCGGCTGCGGCATCTGGACCATGCACTTCATCGCCATGATCGGGTTCAGCGTGCAGGGCACGCTCGTCACCTACGACCTGACGAAGACGGTCCTGAGCCTCGCGGTCGCCATCGGTGTCGTCTCCCTCGGCGTGTTCCTCGTGGGCTACCGGGGCGCTTCCCCGACCACCCTGGCGACGGCCGGCACGGTCACCGGCCTCGGCGTCGCGGCCATGCACTACCTCGGCATGGCCGCCGTCCACACCAGCGGCACGGTCCACTACGACACCCTGACCGTCGTCCTGTCCGTCCTCATCGCCGTCGTCGCCGCCACGGCGGCGCTCTGGGCCGCCGTCTCCATCCATACGCTCTGGGCCAGCCTGGGAGCGAGCCTGGTCATGGGTGTCGCCGTCACCGGTATGCACTACACCGGCATGGCCGCCGTCTCCGTCCATCTCGCCGGCCCGTCCGCCGTCTCGCAGTCCTCCGCCGACCTGCTGTCGTTCCTGCTGGCGATGCTCGCGGGCCCGCTCGTCGTCCTCCTGATCGCCGCGGTCATCGTCATGTTCGACCCCGACATGGTGCTCGGTGACGACGACTGGAGCCGGACCGCCCCCGCGTCCGCCCGCGCCCGGCACGACGGCGGGGACCACGCCCCCGCACAGCAGTCCACCCCGCCCTACACCCCCTGGTGACCCCCCGGCCGTGCGCGACGCCGACACCGGCGCCGACGCCCGTCAGCTCTGGGCGGGCGCCCCGTAGTTGAGGTGCCGGTTGGAACGCAGGTGTTCCCGCAGGGCCCGTTCGGTGTTGCTCACGTGCAGCAGGGCCGCCGCCTGGCTGAGGCCCGAGTCGCGGGTGACCAGGGCCGCGTAGATCGCCTCGTGCTCGGCGAGGGTCCGGCCCGCGGCCTCGTCGTCGACCAGGCCACGCCAGATCCGGGCGCGCAGCGTACGGCCCGAGACGCTCTCCAGCAGGGTCAGCAGGGTCTCGTTGCCGGTCGCCGCGACCACGGCACGGTGGAAGGCGGCGTCGTGCCGGTTGAGCAGTTCCACGTCGTCGCGGGCGTCACGCATGGCGTCCAGGTGCCCCTTGACCTCGGCCAGCTGATCGTCGCCGATCCGCAGAGCGGCCAGCCCGGTGGCGACGGGTTCGAGGAGGCGGCGCACCTCCATCAGGTCCTGCAGCGCGGCCGAGTCGCCCTGCAGCAGCTCCACCGCGCCGCCCAGCCCCTCCAGCAGCAGGCTCGGCTGCAGACTGGTGACGTAGGTGCCGTCTCCGCGACGGACCTCCAGGACCCGCGCCACGGCCAGCGCCTTGACCGCCTCCCGCGCGAGGTTGCGGGACAGGCCTAGTTGCGCCGCGAGATCCGGTTCCGGGGGCAGCTTCGATCCCGGCGGCAGCGCACCCGTGCGGATCAGCTCACGGATCTGGTCGATGGCCCTGTCCGTCAGAGACATTGCGAACTCCTCGCGCTACCGCCCCTGCCGGGCACGTCCGACCTGATCAGCCCCTGGGCCCGGAGATCGTCCCAGAGCTCGTCGGGGAGGTGCCGCTGATGGAGTTCCACGTTCCGTCCGACCTGTTCCGCAGTCCGCATACCGAGGGTGACATTGATGATAGTGGGATGGGTTAGTGGGAAGGCGATGGCGGCCGCGGGCAGGGTCGTTCCGTGGGCGGCGCAGATGTCGGCGATGGCTCGTGCCCTGTCGACGAGGGCGGTGGGGGCGTCCTGGTAGTCGTATTTCATGCCTTCGGCGGGGCGGTCGCGGGAGAGGAGGCCGGAGTTGAAGACGCCGACGGCGACGACGCTCTTGCCGTGTTCGTGTGCGGCGGGGAGGACGTCGTCGAGGGCGGTCTGGTCGAGGAGGGTGTAGCGGCCGGCGAGCATGACGATGTCGGCGGGGGTGTCGCGCAGGAAGCGGGCGAGCATGGCGGACTGGTTCATGCCGGCGCCGATGGCGCCGATCATGCCTTGGTCGCGGAGGTCGGCGAGGGTGGGCATGGCCTCGTCGGCGGCTTGCTGCCAGTGGTCGTCGGGGTCGTGGAGGTAGACGATGTCGAGTCGGTCCAGGCCAGTGCGGCGCAGGGTCTCCTCGATGGACCGCAGGACGCCGTCGCGGCTGAAGTCCCACTGCCGGCGCAGGTCGTCCCGGACGACGAAGCCCTCGGAGTCGACGCCCCGGGGCGCCTCGTTGGGGACGAGGAGGCGGCCGACCTTGGAGGAGACGACGTACTCGCCGCGCGGACGGTCCCGCAGCGCGGCTCCCAGGCGCAGTTCGGACAGGCCCAGCCCGTAGTGCGGGGCCGTGTCGAAGTAGCGGATGCCCGCGTCCCAGGCGGCATCGACAGCGGCCGACGCGTCATCGGCGGTGGTCTCGCGGTAGAGGTTGCCGATGACGGAGGCTCCGAAGCCGAGTTCGGTGAGTTCGACGGAGGTGTTCGTGATCTTCCGGCTACCTGGGGTCCGATGCCTCAACTGTGCTCCTGGTGAAGACGACTACGACTGTTGCGGATGGGCGGGTCAGCGCCTGACGGCGGCCGAGGTGCCCGCGATCAGGGCCTCGACCTCGGCGAGTGAGGCCATGGAGACGTCCCCGGGGGTGGTCATGACCAGGGCGCCGTGGGCGGTGCCGTAGGCGAGGGCCTGTTCGAGGGTGGTGCCGGTGAGGAGGCCGTACACGAGTCCGGCGGCGAAGCCGTCGCCGGAGCCGATGCGGTCCAGGACGTGCAGTCCGGGCATCCGGGGCCCGGTGACCAGGCCGGTCCCGGGCGACCAGGCGGCCGAGCCCCAGTCGTTGACCCCGGCCGAGGGCACTGCGCGCAGGGTCGTCGCCAGCACGTTCGCGGAGGGGACCCGGGAGGCGACCTCGGCGAGCGCGTCCCCCACCTCGTCGGCGAGGACCTGGACCTCGCCCGGGCGCGGACCGGCCAGGCCGAGGGCACCCGTGACGACATCGGCGTGGCGGGCCAGGCGGAGGTCCGTCTCGCGGGCGCGGTCGGGGCCGCCGCGGCCGGTCCAGAGGCTGGGGCGGTAGTTGGGGTCGTAGGAGACGGTGACGCCGTGACGACGGGCGGCTGTCATGGCTTCGTCGGCGACGTCGGCCGTGGTGTCGGACAGACCGGCGAAGATCCCGCCGGTGTGGAACCAGCGCACACCGCCGGAGAAGACGCTGTCCCAGTCGACGTCTCCCTTGCGGAGTCGTGAGGCGGCGGTGTGGGCGCGGTCGCTGACGCCGAGGGCGCCGCGGATGCCGTAGCCGCGCTCGACGAAGTTGAGGCCGTTGCGGGCGGTGCGGCCGATGCCGTCGTCGGGGGTCCAGCGGATCAAGGAGGTGTCGACGCCTCCTTGCAGGATGAGGTCCTCGACGAGGTGTCCGACGGCGTTGTCGGCGAGGGCGGTGACGACGGCGGTGCGCAGCCCGAAGCACCGGCGCAGTCCGCGGACGACGTTGTACTCGCCGCCGCCCTCCCACACCTGGAAGGTGCGGGTGGTGCGGATGCGTCCCTCGCCGGGGTCGAGTCGCAGCATGACCTCGCCGAGAGCCAGTACGTCGGTCATGAGGTGCTCCGGGTGCTGCGAGTGCTCCGCCGCACGGCTTCGGCGGTCAGGCGGCTGATCTCCGTGTACTCACCGTGTTCGAGGTGGGCGGGCGTGGCCATCCAGCTGCCGCCCACGGCCAGGACCGACGGCTCGGCGAGGTAGCCGGCCAGCAGGTCGGGGCCGATGCCGCCGGTCGGTATGAAACGCGCCTGCGGGAAGGGCGCCGCGAGTGCGCGCAGGGTTCGCAGGCCGCCGATCGCCTCGGCGGGGAACAGCTTGACCGTGTCCACACCGGCTCGCAGGGCCCGCATCAGCTCGGTGGCGGTGGCCACGCCGGGGACCACGGGCACTCCCAGTTCCCGGCACTTCGCGACGACGTCGTCGTCGAGGCCGGGGGAGACGACGAAGCGCGCCCCGGCCGCCACGGCACGTTCCGCCTGTTCGGGGGTGAGGATCGTGCCCGCGCCGACGACCAGCCCGCCGTGTGCGGCCATCGTCTTCACGGCCTGTTCGGCGCCCGTCGTGCGGAAGGTGACTTCGGCGCAGTGCGCGCCGCCGGTGGCCAGGGCGTCGGCCAGGGGAGCGGCGGTGGCCGGATCGGGCACGGTCAGAACCGGCACGATCCGGGCGCCGGCCAGCAGCTCGGTGAGGTGGGTGGTCATCGGCCGAGCCAGCCGCCGTCGACGGGGAGGGTGGTGCCGTGGATGTAGGTGGCGGCGTCGGAGGCGAGGAAGACGGTGGCGCCGGCGAGGTCGTCGGGGTTGCCCCAGCGTCCGGCGGGGATGCGGTCGAGGATGGCTTTGCTGCGGGTGGGGTCGTCCTGGAGGGCTTGGGTGTTGTCGGTGGCGATGTAGCCGGGGGCGAGGGCGTTGACGTTGACGCCGTGGGGTGCCCATTCGTTGGCGAGGGCTTTGGTGAGTCCGGTGATGCCGTGTTTGGCGGCGGTGTAGCCGGGGACGGTGATGCCGCCCTGGTAGCTGAGGAGGGAGGCGGTGAAGATGATCTTGCCGTGGCCGCGGGCGACCATCGCGGCCCCCACTGCACGGGTGAGGGCGAACTGGGCGGTGAGGTTGACCTGGAGTACCAACTCCCAGTCGGCGTCGGTGTGTTCGGTGGCGGGTGCGCGGCGGATGGTGCCGGCGTTGTTGACGAGGATGTCGACGGGGCGCTCGCGTCCGGCGAGGTCTGCGCCGAGGGCTCGTACGGCGTCGGGGTCGGCGAAGTCGGTGCGGAGGGCTTCGAAGGTGCGGCCGGTGGCGTGGACGTCTTTTTCGATGTCGCTGCCGGTGTTTTCGAGGGTGGCGCTGACGCCGATGATGTCGGCGCCGGCTTCGGCGAGGGCGCGGGCCATGGCGCGGCCGATGCCGCGGCGGGCGCCGGTGACGACGGCGAGCTTCCCGGTGAGGTCGAACAGGCTCATGCGCCGGCCCCCTGGGTTTCCGTGGTGCAGTCGACGAGGATCTTCATCACGTCTCCGCCTGATTCGAGTGCTTCGAAGGCGGCCGGTGCCTCGGTGAGGGGCACGGTCTTGCTGATGAGTTTCGCGGCGGGGATGGTGCCGTCGGCGACGAGGGCGACGGCTTTCTCGAAGTCGGTGCGGTCGTAGAGCCGTGCGCCGACGAGGGTGAGTTCGCGCCAGAAGAAGCGGTGGAGGTTGATCTCGCGGGGGCGGGGGTGGATGGCGACCAGGCACAGCCGGCCCCGCACGCCGAGGACGTCGACGGCGGTGTCGACGCCACCGGCGGCGCCGGACACCTCGAAGGCGACGTCCGCGCCCGCGTTCCCGGTCCACTCGCTGACGAGTGCGGTGACGTCGGCGGCGGACGGGTCCCACGTGGCAAGGCCGAGGTCTTCGGCCAGGAGCCGCCGGTGGGGGCTGAGTTCGACGACGCGGACGTCCGCTCCGGCGTTGCGGGCGACGAGGGCGATGAGGATGCCGACGGGTCCGCCGCCGACCACGACGACCTTCTCGCCGTCACGCACGGCGGCGCGGCCGACGTCGTGGACGGCCACGGCGGTGGGCTCGACGAGCGCGGCGTGGTCGAGGGGGACGGAGACGGGCAGGCGGACGAGAGTGGACGCAGGCACCGTCCAGCGTTGCTGCATGGCGCCGGGGGAGTCGATGCCGATGAAGTCGAGGTGGTGGCAGATGTGCTGGTGGCCGGCCTGGCAGGCGGGGCAGGTGTCGTCCCAGCGCAGGGGCATCACGGTGACCGCGTCCCCGGGCGCCCAGCCCTCGACACCGTCGCCGACGCGGACGATCCGGCCGGACATCTCGTGCCCCAGAACGGCGGGTGTCTGGACGCGGGCGTCCATGTCGCCGTGGAAGATGTGCAGGTCGGTACCGCAGATCCCGACAAAGGCGGGGGCCACCTCCACCTCGCCGGGACCGGGCGTGGCGGTGGCGGCGGGAGCGGTGTCCAGGGTGCGGGCGGACAGATAACGGACAGCGAGAGTCATCGTGAGATCAGGGTCCCTTCGGCGCGCACGCCGATCGTCAGCAGCAGATTGGCGTACGTACGGGTGTCGGCGGTGACGATCGCCAGCGCGACGTCGGAGGAGCGGGCGGCGTCGTAGAACTCGAAGCGGCCGAGCGTCCCGACCGGGACGGGGGCCAGACGGTCGCGGTACTCGGCGATGGCCGGCGGCTCCGGTTCGCCCTCCGGTGGCACCATCACGTGCGCGGACTCGATGGGAATCGCCCGCAGCAGGACGTCCAGGACGGTGGTGACGTCCAACAGGCCGGGGGCCAGGTTGAGGTGGACGATCCGGGCGCGTTCGCCGGTCGCGGTGCTCGCCGGGTAGTGGCCGTCGGCGAGCAGCACACGGGAGCCGTGGCCGGCGCCGGCCAGGGCTTCCAGGATTCCGGGGTGCAGCAGGTCGGTCAGGAGCACGGAGTGCCCTCCTTCCTCGTCAAGGGGTCTTCGGGGCAGGGGAGTTCAGCTGGTAGAAGGCGGTCGCGGTGTCGGCGAGGACCGCTGACGTCTCGGCGGCGGAGCAGCCGTCGAACAGCTCCTCGACGGTGGCCGCCCACCGGTTCCAGCCGCCCGCGAGGACGCAGACCGGCCAGTCCGAGCCGAACATCAGCCGCTCGGGGCCGAAGGCGGACAGCAGGACGCCCCACACGGGGCGGATGTCGTCGATCGTCCATCCCTGCGGGTCGGCCTCCGTGACCAGTCCCGAGACCTTGCAGCGCACCTGAGGGTGCGCGGCCAGCCTCCGCAACTCCCTTTCCCAGTCGCCCAGTTCGCCTCCGGCGATGGGCGGCTTGCCCGCGTGGTCGAGGACCAGCGGCAGGTCCGGGAAGCGCTCCGCCAGCTGGACCGCCTGGCCGAACTGGTGGCTGCGGATGAGCACGTCGTATGCCAGTCCGCGTTCACCGGCGGCCCGCAACCCCCTCTCCACGTAAGGCTGTTGTAGCCAACCCGGATCGGGCTCGCCCTGGACGAGGTGCCGTACGGCCCGCAGGTGTCCGCCGCCGGGACCGGCCCGCAGCTCGTCGAGCACGTCGCCGATGGCGGGGGAGGTCAGGTCGGCCCAGCCGACGACCGCCCCGATCAGGGGGTCCCGCCCGGCGAGGGCGAGGAGTTCGCGGGTCTCCGGCACGGAGGTGACGCACTGGACGACGACGGTGCTGCCCAGTGAGCGGCCGGCGATCGGCCGGGTCGCGGCCGTGCGCAGGTCGTCCGTGCCGAAGGTGCGGCGGATGGGTTCGTGGCCGGGCTCGTCCAGCCAGGGCTGTGGCCGGTGGGCGAGGTCCCACACATGATGGTGGGCGTCCACCAGCGCCGCGGTGTCAGACACGGGCGGACCAGACCGGGCCGTCGGGGTACGTGTACTCCTTCAGGGACTCGGGGTGCATCTCCGCGCTCAGGCCGGGGCGCTCGGGCGCCAGGTAGTGGCCGGCGGCGATGCGTACCGGGTCGACGAAGTGCTCGTGCAGGTGGTCGACGTACTCGATGACCCGGTCCTCGGTGGTGCCGGAGACGGCGACGTAGTCGAACATCGACAGGTGCTGGACCATCTCGCACAGGCCGACCCCGCCCGCGTGGGGGCAGACCGGCACCCCGAACTTCGCGGCGAGCAGCAGGATCGCGAGGTTCTCGTTGACGCCGCCGACCCGGGCGGAGTCGATCTGCACGATGTCCACCGCGCCGGCCTGGAGGAGCTGCTTGAAGACGACCCGGTTGGCGATGTGCTCGCCGGTGGCGACCTTGATGGGGGTCACGGCCCGGCGGACGGCGGCGTGGCCGAGGATGTCGTCGGGCGAGGTGGGCTCCTCGATCCAGTACGGGTCGTAGGGGGCCAGCTCCCGCATCCAGTCGATGGCGGGCTGGACGTCCCACCTCTGGTTGGCGTCGACCGCGATCCGGATACCGTCGCCGACGGTCGCGCGAGCCGTGCGCATACGGCGTACGTCGTCCTCCAGGTCCGCGCCGACCTTCAGCTTGATCTGGGTGAAGCCGTCGGCGACGGCCTCGCGGGCCAGGCGGGCGAGCTTCTCGTCGGAGTAGCCGAGCCAGCCGGGCGTGGTGGTGTAGGCGGGGTAGCCGCGCTCCAGCAGGCGGGCGGTGCGCTCCTCGCGGCCCGGCTCGGCGCCGCGCAGGATCTCCAGTGCCTCCTCGGGCGTGAGGGCGTCGGACAGCCAGCGGAAGTCGACCTGGGCGACCAGGTCCTCCGGCGACATCTCGGCCAGGAAACGCCACACGGGCTTGCCGGCGCGCTTGGCGGCGAGGTCCCAGGCCGCGTTGACGACGGCTCCGGTGGCCATGTGGATGGCGCCCTTCTCCGGTCCCAGCCAGCGCAGTTGGGGGTCGTGGACCAGGGAGCGGGAGAACGCGCCGAGGTCGCCGCAGACCTCGTCGACGGACAGGCCGACCACATGGGGGGCGAGCGCCGCGATGGCGGCGGCCTGCACGTCGTTGCCGCGTCCGGTGGTGAAGGCCAGGGCGTGGCCCTCCAGTCCGTCTCCGGAGTCGGTGCGCAGAACGACATAGGCGGCCGAGTAGTCGGGTTCGGGGTTCATCGCGTCCGACCCGTCCAGATGCTCGGACGTGGGGAACCGCACGTCGAGGACGTCCAGGGCGGTGATACGGGGGGAGACGGACTCAGCGGAGGACATGGCAACTCCTGTGCGAGCGGGGGACGGAAGGCCCCTGCGACGAGATGGGGAAGACCGGGGCGCGGCGGCCGTGCCGGCACCGTGGCTGCGGGCGGCTGCCGCCCGGTGTCACTCCTGGACCTTGCCGCCCGTGATGCGGGAGATCATGAGCGCGACCAGGATGATCAGGCCGTTGAGGGCGCCGATCCACTGGGCGGGGACGCCGGCCAGGGTGAGCACGTTCTGGATCATGAACAGCAGCAGGATGCCGCTGAACGCGCCGAACATCGTGCCCTTGCCGCCGTTGAGGCTGATCCCGCCGATCACGGCGGCGGCGAAGACGGTGAAGATGTAGCCGTTGCCCTGTGCGGAGGCCACCGAGGCCAGGCGCCCGGAGAGCAGCAGTCCGGCGAGGGCGGCGAGAAGGCTGCCGGTGACGATGACGATCCACAGCACCCGGTCGGTCCGGATACCGGCCGCCTTCGCCGCGTCGACGTTGCCGCCGATGGCGTACAGGGACCGGCCGAAGCTGGTCCAGCCGAGGACGACGACGGCGACCGCGAACAGGGTGAGGCAGAGCCATATGGAGGCGGGCACCCCCAGCCACTGGGCCGTGCCGAGATAGAGCATCGACTCCGGCAGCTGGAAGAAGGTCTGGCCGCCGGAGATCCCGGTCAGGACGCCGCGCAGGACGATCAGCATGCCCAGGGTGACGATGAAGCCGTTGAGACCGAAACGGATGATCAGCAGGGCGTTGATCACGCCGATCAGCGCCCCCACGGCGAGGGTGACGGGGATGGCCCAGGCGCCCGGCAGGAGCCCGAGGCCGTGCCCGGCGCCGGTCGGTACGACCAGCCAGGCCGCGACACCGGGCGCGAGGCCCATGGTCGACTCCAGGGACAGGTCCATCTTCTTGACGATGAGGATCATCGTCTGGGCGAGGACCAGCAGGGCGATCTCGGACATGGTCTGCAGGACGTTGATGAGGTTGTCGCCCTGCAAGAAGACCGGGTTGACTATCTGGCCGACGATCGCGATGACCACGATCGCGGGGACCAGCGCGAGGTCGCGCAGCCGGGCCAGGGGGATGCGGCCGCCGAACAGCGCGGTTCCCTTGGCCCGGGGCGCGGTTGCCTTGGGGGCGGGTGTGTCCGCGAGGACGGTTTCAGGCATGGAGGTCCACTCCTTCCATCGCGGCCACGAGGTCGTGGTCGTGCCAGCCGCGGGCGATCTCTGAGGTCACTCGGCCCTGGAACATCACCAGGACCCGGTCGCACATGCGCAGGTCGTCGAGTTCGTCGGAGGCGATGAGCACTCCGGTGCCGGTCTGCGCGGTCTCCTCGACCTTGCCGAGGAGGAACTCCTTGGAGCGCACGTCCACGCCCGCGGTCGGGTTGATCAGGACCAGCAGCCGGGGATCGTCGGCGAGGGCGCGGGCCATGACGACCTTCTGCTGGTTGCCGCCCGACAGGGAGGAGACGGGCAGTTCGGGGCCGGGGGTCTTGATCGCCAGTTTCTCGATCATGCCCTCGGCGAGCCGGTCGCGGGTGCGGCCGCTGAGGAACCCGTTGTGCCCGAGCCGGTGCGGTACGGACAGCGTGGCGTTGTCCGCGATCGACATGTCGGGGACGTACCCCTGGTGGTGCCGGTCCTGCGGGACGAACCCGGCGCCCGCGGCGAGCGCGGCGGGGACGCTGCCCGGGCGGGGACGCGTTCCGGCGATCTCGACCCGGCCGCCGTCGGCGGTCCGCAGTCCCACGACGGTCTCGGCGACCTCGGTGCGGCCGCTGCCGGCGGCCCCGGCGAGACCGACGATCTCCCCGGCACGCACCTGGAAGGAGACACCGCGGTAGGCGTCGCCGTCCAGGCCGCTGATGTCCAGGGCCGCGGTGGCGTCCGTGTTCAGTGAACTCGCCCGCTCCTGGCTGCGGTCGGCGGCGGCCTCGCCGGTCATGGCGGCGACGAGTTCGGTGCGGGGGAGTTCGGTGACCGGCGCGGTCAGGATGTGCCGGGCGTCCCGGAACACCGTCACCATGTCGCAGATCTCGTAGATCTCCTGGAGGTGGTGGCTGATGAACAGGAAGGTGACACCCTGGCGCTGCAGGTCACGGATGCGGTCGAAGAGCCGGTT
This sequence comes from Streptomyces sp. VNUA24, assembly GCF_029167005.1. Taxonomy (NCBI): domain Bacteria; kingdom Bacillati; phylum Actinomycetota; class Actinomycetes; order Kitasatosporales; family Streptomycetaceae; genus Streptomyces; species Streptomyces sp. VNUA24. Next base: position 1,973,542 of record NZ_CP119143.1, on the reverse strand, counting down.
GATCGCCGCGCCGTCGAGCTGGGCGGTCGGTTCGTCGAGGATGATGAACCGGGCGCCGAACGACAGCGCGCGGGCGATCTCCACGAACTGGCGCTGCTCCACGTCGAGTTCGCCGGCCGGTGTCTGCGGGTCCACGTCCACCGACCAGGTCGACAGCAGTTCCTGGGCACGGCCGCGCACCCCCCGCCAGCTGATCAGCCGGTGCCGGCCGTGGTCGTGCCGGTTCAGGAAGAGGTTCTCGGCGACGGTCAGCGTGGGGATGATCGTCGACTTCTGGTAGACGCAGGCCACCCGCTGCCGCCAGGCGTCCCGGTCCGCGAGGCGGGGCGCCGGGGCACCGCCGAAGGTGACCGTGCCCTCGTCGGGGGCCTGGAGCCCGGTGAGGACGGAGACCAGGGTGGACTTGCCGGCGCCGTTGCGGCCGACGAGCGCGTGGGTCTCGCCGGGCCGGATGGTGATCCGGGCGCCGTTCAGGGCCACCGTCGGACCGAATCGCTTGACTATGCCCGTCGCCTCGACGACGGCCGGGCCCGCCGGGGCCCGTCCGTCGTCCGTCGGGGCGGGCGCGGGGGTGACTGCTCGCTCCCCGTCGCTCATCTCAACCGCCTCTTGCTCGATAGCCGTTGGGTTCTGGAGGACGACATCAGCCGAGGTTGTTGCCCCACAGGGACGTGTCGTCGCTCTTCACGCTGGGCACACCGCCGTAGGTGCCGCCGTCCGCCGTGACGAGCGGGGCGGACAGCTGGTCCTCCAGCAGTCCGTCGCGGACCTGGATGATGGTGCTGTCGTGGTCGGTCTTGCCGGGCTTGAAGGTCTTCCCGTCGATCGCGGCCTTGAGGTAGTACAGGGCGTACTTGGCGTAGAGGTCGGCCGGCTGGGAGACGGTGGCGTCGATCTTCCCCGCGGCTATCGACTTGAGCTCCTCGGGGATGCCGTCGTTGGAGACCACGAACACGTGCTTCTTGTTCTTCGGGTCGACCAGCAGACCCTTCTGCTTGAGGACCTGGAGGGTGCCGGACAGGGCGAAGCTGGACTGCATGTAGATGCCCTTGATGTCCGGGTGGGCGGTGAGGTCCGTCTGCAGCTTCTGCGCGGCGACGGCGCCGTCCCAGTTGGTGGCCTCACCGAACACCTTGATGTCCGGGTAGTTCTTCTTCATGCACTCGTTGAACGCCTCGGTGCGGTCACGGCCGTTGATGGAGTCCAGGCCGCCCTGGAGCATGACGACCTTGCCCTTGCCGCCGAGCTTCGTGCCGAGGTACTGGCACGCCTTCTCGCCGTAGGCCCGGTTGTCGGCCCGGACGACCATGTAGACCTTGCCGCTGTCGGGGCGGGTGTCGACGGTGACGACCGGTATCTTCTTGGCCTCCAGCTGCGCCAGGGTCGGCGCGATGGCGGCGGTGTCCTGCGGGGCCATCGCGACGCCCTTGACGCCCTGGCTCAGGAAAGTCTGCGCGTTCGCGGTGAGCTTGGCGACGTCGTTCTGCGAGTTGGTGGTCTTCAGGGAGAGCCCCAGCTCCTTGGCGTACTCCGGCGTGTACTTGATGTACGAGTTCCAGAAGTCGGTGTCGGAGCGCGGGTAGTCGACGCCGACCAGCGGCTTGTCGTCGCTCGACGCGGCGGTGGTGCTGCCGGAGCCGCCGCAGGCGGTGAGCAGTGCCAGGGCGGAGAGTGCGGAGGCAGCAGAACAGAGGGCGGTTCTGACTCTCATCGGTGATTCCTCACGCTGGTCCCGTAGCGGGAGATGTTTCGTGAGCGACGGCTGTGTGTCGTCGCCAGGGGAGAGATGGGATGTATGTATAGGCCGGGATTCGCGTTCTGTCCAGCCCTTCGTATGTTTTGCCTCAAAGTAACGGCTCATTCGGGACTTTTCGGGGCGAGAGTGGCCTCAAGGCGAGAGGAATCCATCCCATCAATCGTGACCGGTCCGTGATCGGCCAGGACGAGGCGGAGTCGGCAAACATGTGATGCCTCAGGGTGAAAAAGTGGGGCAAAGTAGTGCTGATCGGATGAAACATCTCTCCGATTGACCACTTTCATCCCTGCACGCCCGTTGACACCGCGAGGCGGCGTGCGGTGACCTTCCTGCGTGACGAGCGGCGCCACGGAGCCCGAGGGCCGCATCGACCGCCCTCCCCCTGTCTCCCCTCCGCATCAGGGATGTCCCATGTCGAGTTCGATCAACAGACGTCAGCTCCTGGTCGGCGCCACCTGTGTGGCCGCGGCCGCCGTCGCCGGAGGCGTCCTCGGCGCCGGCACCGCACAGGCCGCGCCCAGCACGTACACGCCCGACTGGGGCTCGGTCGACCAGCACCCGCCGGCCCCCGAGTGGTTCCAGGACGCCAAGTTCGGCATCTACTTCCACTGGGGCGCCTTCAGCGTTCCCGCGTACGACAACGAGTGGTACCCGCGCTCCATGTACCAGAGCGGGAGCAACGCCAACAAGCACCACACGGCGACCTACGGCAGCCCCGCCTCCTGGCCGTACCGCGACTTCATCGACGGCGCCCGGGACCTGTCGGGCAACACCGTGAAGTTCGCGCCGAAGCTCAAGTCGGCCGGAGGCAACTTCGACCCCGACGAATGGGTCCAGCTCTTCGTCGACGCGGGCGCGAAGTTCGCCGGCCCCGTCGCCGAGCACCACGACGGCTTCTCCATGTGGGACAGCCAGGTCAACGAGTGGAACTCGGTGGACAAGGGCCCCGGGCTGGACCTGCTGGACCTGTTCACGGCGGCGATCCGCGGCAAGAACCTCAAGCTCCTGGTCGCCATGCACCACGCCTACCACTACAACGGCTTCTACGAGTTCGCGCCCGCGCAGAGCGACACCAGCCTCAAGAAGCTGTACGGGCAGCTGAGCCGGGCGGCGGAGGACCAGCTCTGGTACGACAAGCTCAAGGAGGTCATCGACCGGGCCGAGCCCGACATCCTCTGGCAGGACTTCAAGCTGGACGCCGTCGACGAGACCCAGCGGCTCAAGTTCCTGTCGTACTACTACAACCAGGCCAACAGCTGGGGCCGTGAGGTCGTCGCCACGTACAAGGACGGCATGAACGGCAAGGGCGAGATGTTCGACTACGAGCGCGGCGGGCCGGCCGACCTCACCGCCCCGTACTGGCTCACCGACGACAGCATCTCCAGCTCCAGCTGGTGCTACACCCAGGGCATCGGCTACTACAGCACCCAGCAGATGCTGCACTCCTTCCTCGACCGGGTCAGCAAGAACGGCAACGTGCTGCTGAACATCGCGCCGATGGCCGACGGCACCATCCCCCAGGCCCAGAAGAACATCCTGCTCGGCATAGGGGACCATCTGAAGCGCTTCGGCGAGTCCGTCTACGCGACCCGCGCCTGGACCGCGTACGGCGAGGGCCCGACCAAGATGGGGGGCGGCTCCTTCACCACCCCGCACGCCGGCACCGCCCAGGACATCCGCTTCACCCGCAACAAGGCCAACACCGTCCTGTACGCCACCGTCCTGGGCTGGCCCGGCAGCTCCGTGACGATCAAGACGCTCACCTCGGACCGGATCAGCCTGTCGTCGCTGACCTCGGTCAAGCTCCTCGGCACCACCGCCGGCACCTACACCGACCTGCCGTCCCCGGTCCAGAACTCCTCCGGGCTGACCGTCACCCTGCCCGCGTCGGCGCCGTACAGCGCCGACGCGTACGTCCTGAAGCTCACCTTCTCCGGGCAGATCCCCAGCCTCCGGCCGCTCGCCGGGGCCGTCGCCTTCCGGGACGTCGACTACGCGGGCACCGGCGCCGTGCTCCCCGTCGGCGACCACACCGCGGACGCGCTGACCGCGGCAGGGCTCGGCACGCTCACCCTCTCCTCGCTCCGGCTCGCCCCCGGGTACCAGGTCGTCGGCTACTCCGGGGACGGCTTCACCGGCACCTCCTGGACGTTCACCGCCGACAACCCCGACCTGCGGGTGACCGGCAACAACGACAAGATCAGCTCCCTGCGGGTGCAGTTCAGGCCCACGGCGTACTTCCGCGTCGACAACGTCACCAACGGCCTCTCCCTCGACAGCGGCGGCAACGTCGCCTCCGGCTCCAACCTCAAGCAGTGGACCTGGGACGGCCACAACAACCTGCAGTGGCAGGTGGTCGACGTCGGCGGGGGCCACGTCAGGCTCGTCAACCGCACCAACGGCATGGTCGCCGACGGCTGGGGCGCCACCGCCAACGGCTCGGCCGCCCGGCAGGCCGCCTGGAACGGCTCCGCCAACCAGCAGTGGAAGATCACCCACCGGGGCGACGGCCGGCACTCGATCACCAACCGGGGCACCGGCATGGTCCTCGACGGCGCCGGAAACGTGGCCTCGGGATCCGTCGCCAAACAGTGGGCTTACAACAGCAGCACCAATCTGCTGTGGACCTTCACGGCACTGTGACCCACCCCGGCCCACGACGACGGCCGGCCGGTACGCGTGCGTGCCGACCGGCCGGGCGGGGGAGAATGGGGGCCGAACCCAACGGTCGGCCAGTGCGGAGGAACGGGACATGCAGGACGCGCGAGCAGGACAGGTCGCCGGACCCGAGGATCTCGTCGATGTGGCCCGCCTGGTCACGGCGTACTACGCGCTCCACCCCGACCCGGCCGAGCCAGGGCAACGGGTCGCCTTCGGCACCTCGGGACACCGCGGTTCCTCGCTCGCGACCGCGTTCAACGACGACCACATCGCCGCCACCAGCCAGGCCATCTGCGAGTACCGCACCGCGCAGGGCACCGACGGCCCCCTCTTCCTCGGCGCCGACACCCACGCCCTGTCCGAGCCCGCCCGGATCACGGCCCTGGAGGTGTTCGCCGCCAACGACGTGAGCGTCCTCATCGACCAGGCCGACGGCTACACCCCCACCCCGGCGGTCTCGCACGCCATCCTCGCCCACAACCGCGGCCGCACGTCCGGCCTCGCCGACGGTGTGGTGGTCACCCCCTCGCACAACCCGCCCGCCGACGGCGGCTTCAAGTACAACCCGCCGAGCGGCGGCCCCGCCGGCTCCGAGGCCACCTCGTGGATCCAGGACCGGGCCAACGAGATCATCACCGGTGGCCTCAAGGACGTACGCCGCATCCCCTACAGCCGCGCCCTGACCGCCCCTGGCACCGGCCGCCACGACTTCCTCGGCGCCTACACGGCCGACCTGCCGAACGTGCTGGACCTGGACGCGATCCGGTCCGCCGGTGTGCGCATCGGCGCCGATCCGCTGGGCGGCGCCTCCGTCGCCTACTGGGGCCGGATCGCCGAGGAGCACCGGCTCGACCTGACGGTGGTGAACCCGCTCACCGACCCCACCTGGCGGTTCATGACGCTGGACTGGGACGGCAAGATCCGTATGGACTGCTCCTCGCCGTACGCGATGGCCTCGCTCATCGAGCGGCGCGACCGGTTCGACATCTCCACCGGCAACGACGCCGACGCCGACCGGCACGGCATCGTCACCCGGGACGCGGGCCTGATGAACCCCAACCACTATCTGGCGGTGGCGATCTCCTACCTCTTCGCGCACCGGGAGCGGTGGCCCGAGGCCGCCGGGATCGGCAAGACCCTGGTGTCCTCCTCCATGATCGACCGGGTCGCCGCCGACGTCGGCCGCCGTCTGGTCGAAGTCCCCGTCGGATTCAAGTGGTTCGTCGACGGCCTGTCCGGCGGGACCCTCGGTTTCGGCGGTGAGGAGTCGGCCGGCGCGTCCTTCCTGCGCCGCGACGGATCGGTGTGGACCACCGACAAGGACGGCATCATCCTCGCGCTGCTCGCGTCCGAGATCACGGCCGTGACCGGCCGGACCCCCTCGCAGCACTACACCGCGCTCACCGACCGCTTCGGCGCCCCCGCCTACGCCCGCGTCGACGCCCCCGCCTCCCGCGAGGAGAAGGCACTGCTCGCCCGGCTCTCGCCCCGCCAGGTCACCGCCGACGCCCTCGCCGGGGAGCGGGTCACCTCGGTCCTCACCGAGGCCCCGGGCAACGGCGCCGCCCTCGGCGGCATCAAGGTCTCCACCGACAACGCCTGGTTCGCGGCCCGCCCTTCGGGCACGGAGGACGTCTACAAGATCTACGCGGAGTCCTTCCTCGGCCCCGACCACCTGCGCCGCGTCCAGGAGGAGGCCAGGTCCGTGGTGCTCGCCGCGCTCAGCGCGTGACGAGGACGGCTCCCGGCGGCCCGGCCCGGGCCGCCCGGGCCGGGTTGACATTCCTTCAAATACCTTCATGCGCAGGGTTGTTGGCGGTCGTTTTCCCGCAGTGAACGGGCACGCGCACGTCCCTGGGCGGTGTAGCTTCTACCCGTCAGTAGGGGCTTGAGCAAGGGTGGACGTGTGGGTGCCTCTCCGCATGCGGAAAAATTTGCCGCCTGCCTTCGGATGCTGAAGGACCGCAGCGGCCGGGGCTACGACCGCCTCGGCAAGGAGGCCGGTGTCAGCGGCTCCAGCCTGCACCGGTACTGCTCCGGACTGAGCGTGCCGACGGACTACCGGGTCGTGCACGCCTTCGCCAAGGTGTGCGGCGCCAGCGCGGAGGAACTCCGCGAACTGCACCGGTTGTGGGCGCTGGCGGACACCGAGCGGGACGCGCCGCCCGCGACGGCGGCGGCGAGCGCCGGACCCGGGGCGCCCGCCGAGCGCGAGCCCGCCCCGGGGACCGCCGTCCCGGAGGCCGCCGAGTCGGCGGAGCGTCCCGCGGACGACACCATCGCGCCGGAGACCGTCGGCGGCGGGCCCGGGCGGTCGCCGCGGTCCCGCATCACCGAGAGACTCACCTCCCGTTTCGCGCTCCTGGCCGCCGTGGTCGTGGTGACCCTGGTCGCCGGCCTGGTGTGGTGGCCGGCGGGGGCTCCGGCCGGAGCCTCGCCGCCGTCCGACGACAGGCTGCTGTACTCGCCCGCCTGCGCGTCGGTGAGCATGGGGCAGCACGACGCGTGCGTACGCGAGGTGCAGGTCCTGCTGACCCGGGCCGGGGGCCGCCTCGCCGTCGACGGGGACTTCGGGCCGGAGACCCTGCGCCGGCTGACCGCGTTCCAGGTGCTGGCGCGCGTGGCGGCCCGCAGCGTCGTCGACGACGCCACGAAGAAGGCGCTCTACGCGGGCAAGGTCAGCATGGCGAGCTGGTCGCCGGCCAAGGTGACCGAGCGGATCCGCGCGGTGTTCGTCGAGGATCCCGACACCGCCGTGGCGATCGCCCGCTGCTCGTCGTTCCTCGACCCCCTGTGGGTGCTGCCCAACACCAACGGCAGCCGCAACTGGGGCGTGTTCCAGATCTCCGACGCCAGCCTGCGGAAACTAGACGGCACACCGCTGCGGGCCTTCGACCCGGCGTGGAACATCGAGGCCGCCCACCGGCTGTGGAGCGTACGGCGCGACTTCCACGACTGGCCGGCCTGCGAGGCCGCGCTGAAGGACACTCCCGAGAAGAGCTGAGGCCCGAGAGGGCCGGGCACCGCCGCCGCGGCACCCGGCCCTCCCGGTTCCGGTGATCAGGGGCGGACGCCTCAGACCGTGCCGCTCTCCCACCACCAGTCGCGGCCGAGGTCGGCCCGGCTGTCGACGTGCTGGTGGTCGACGGTGTACCGCTCCAGCCCGGAGAACCCGCAGGTCTCCGCCTTCTGGTAGACGGTCTTGGTGGCGACGCCGGGCACGTCGAGGTCGGCCGCGGTGCCGTACAGGTGCATGCTGTCGCTGGCCCCGCCGATCTCGGCGTTGTGCGCGATGCTCCGGAAACCGGAGTTGACCGTGATCGGCCTGTCGCCCAGCTTCTTGCGCAGCGCCTCCAGCTTGTACATGCAGCGGCGGGCGTTCTCCTTCACCTGCGCCGCGCTCGCCTTGCCGCCGTTGAAGGTGCCGCTGGACTGGTCCACGAACTCGCTCCAGTTGAAGTGGGCCGTGGAACCGTCCGACTGCTCCAGCGCGTTGAGCTTCGCCTGGGTGTTGGGGCCGGCGACGCCGTCGGCGTCGAGGCCGTACGCGGCCTGGAACCGCTTGACGGCGGCGAGCGTGCCGGGGCCGAAGTCGCCGTCGAGGCCGACGCGGGTGTGGCTCGGGCTGTCGGCCGCCCAGCCGGAGACCCGGATCTGCAGTTCGAGCACGTCGGCGCCGCTGTCGCCCTGTTTCATGGTGCGCGACCACGCGTAGGCCTGCGCGGTGCCCGAGAACAGCAGCTGTCCGAACGCGATGCCGGCGCCGGCGGCCACGGTGCCCCGCAGCAGGCTGCGGCGGTCGAACGGACGGAAGGAGGAGGTCATCTGGGTCGTACCTTTCCGGAACGGTGGTGAACGGTGCGGCGGGTGGTGCGGGTGGTGCGGGTGGTGCGGAAGGAGATCAGTAGGCGAGCTGGAAGTTCACGTTCTGCGCGTCGGTGTCGTAGGGGCCGACGCGCAGAACGAAGCGGGTGCCGTCCCTGACATCGGTGGCGACCGTCGCCCACGGGGTGCCGTGGAGGGAGTACGTGTTGTCGTGGTTGCACCTGTCGGTGTGCTCGACGAACACCACACAGGCGTAGAGGAACGCGCCGTTGTCCGTGGTGAGCCGCATGTTGATGTCGCCGCACCGGGAGGACGTGGTGAACGGCCCGTAGTCCTTGGGGCCCACCTGGTAGCGGTAGTTGAGGTTCTTCGCGCCGCCGTAGCAGCTGGTCGCCGCGGCCGAGGACTGTGCGGCGGCGGGCGCGGCACCCGCCGCCAGCAATGCGGCCACGGTGACGAGAGCCGAGGCGAGCGCCCGGGTCCTGATCATGGTGGTCTCCGTTCGGTGAGGTGGGCGAGACGTCAGAAGGCGATCTGGAAGGTGGCGGAACTGCCCTCCAGGTCCACGCCGTTGGGCACGGTGAAGGTGGTCCCGTTGAGGACGTCGGTGGCGATCGTCGTCCAGCTGCGGCCGATCTTGGTCCAGTAGTTGCAGCCGGCGGCCCGCGCGAACTTCACGCAGGCCCAGCCGAAGTCGGCGTCGCCGCCGGTCATCCGCATGTTGATGTCCGTGCAGCGGCTCGTGGTCACGTACGGGCCGAAGTCGCGGACCTCCCCGTAGCGGACCGTGACCGCTCCGCCATAGCAGCTCGTGGCGGCGGTGGCGGTGGCGGCGGTGGCGGCGGTGGCGGCCGAGGCGGGCGCCGGGACGACGAAGCCCAGGACGGCGAGCACGGCGACGAGGGCCGCGCGGGAGAGGCGGTCGGTCATGGTGTTGCTCCTCGGTAGGGCGACGGCCACGGGCGGGATCACCGGTTGGCCAGTCGGTCCAGGTCGGCCTGCGTGCCGTTGAACACGTCCGCGGTCGCCGGGGCCTTGATGCCGGGGAAGATCGCGGCGTCGGTGTACTGCCACATCGCCCAGGTCGTCGAGCCCTTCGGCAGGGGCGGCTGGGTGATCGACTGGCGGTAGTCCGCGAGTTGCAGCGGATAGCGGGCGAAGGCGGTGGTGGAGCCCATGCAGTCGTCCAGGAAGGACTTCTGTGTGTAGATCATCGGAGTGCGGCCGAAGGCCGCCTCCACCCGGTCGAGCCAGACCTTGGCGTCGCCCACGGTCCCGTAGGTGGGACAGCGGCCGCTGCCGTCGTCCATGCGCTCCAGGTCGAAGATCGGGGGCAGGTCGCCCGCCCGCTGCCCGGTGTAGCCGGTCGCCCGCACGGCGGCGATGAACCGGTCGGCCTGCGCGCCGCCCGTGTCGGCGGCCGAGCCCGTGTAGAAGTGGTACGGCGCGACGGCCAGCCCCGCCGCCCGGGCCCCCTGGAGGTCGGCGGTGAGGTATTCGTCGGTGACGTTCAGGCCCCGGGTGGCCTTGACCGTCGCGAACTCCACCCCCGAGGCTCGTACGGCCTTCCAGTCGATCGGCGCGCCGCCCGGGTGCTGGTACTTGGCCGTGTCCAGGCCGTCGATCGAGTAGCCGGCGGGGCGGGGCGGGGTGCAGTACGTGTCACGGCTGGACCAGTCCACCAGCTTCGCCCAGGTGCTCGGGCCCACGACGCCGTCGGCGCCGAGGTTGGCGCAGTGCTGGAACTCGACGATCCGGGACTCGGTCCCGCCCCCGAAGTCGCCGTCGATCGACAGCGGCGGGTAGTGGAAGGGTTCCATGGCCAGGTTCAGCCGGCACTGCACCTCCTTGACCTCGACGCCCTTCGCGCCCTTCCGCAGCGAGGGGCGCGTGTCGGTGTGCCCGCACACGGCCGTCTGCGCGGTGCCCGAGGTGCCCCGGTCGGCGCAGGTACGCGGTTGCTCGGCCCAACTGTTCAGCGCGGCCCAGGTGTGGGGGCCCAGTACGCCGTCGACGTCGAGCCCGGCACACCGCTGGAAGTCCCTGACGCGCGCCTCCGTCGCCGCCCCGTACGTGCCGTCCGCCGCGATCGGCGTGTACCGGCTCGGCTTCGTCGCGAGGTTCAGCTGGCACTGCGCCTCGGACGTCGGGTCCCCTGTCGATCCCCGCTGCAGCGTGGGCTGTGCGCTGGTGTGCCCGCAGACCGCCACCGCGGTGACTGCGGACGGCGCCGCCTGCACCGCCGTGGGCCCGTACAGGGGCAGGACCGCTGCCACGGCGAGGGTCAGGCCCCGCAGAAGCGTCCTCTGTCCCATCTGGTGTTCCCCCTCTGGTCGGTGGCCGGTGGTCTCCGGCCGCCGGTCATGCTGGCAGGGGCCGTCCCGTGGCAGGACCCCCGGCCGACGGGCTGGGACGCCGGGACGGTCACGCGCCCCTGACCTGCGGCGACGGAGGGCTGCTGGGACGCACGCGGGACACGGGCACCGGACACGGGCACCGGATCCCCCGTGCCGGAGGGGGAGACGGGCCGTCCACGCGGCACCGGTTCCGGCGGCGTTCGGCGTCCGCCGCTGAACCGTGTCACCGTCCGGGACGTACTTCCGGGCGAGCGAGTGGACTCGATCTTCCGGCGCGGGCGTTGAGCACGGAGCCGCGGAGGGCCGTATCGACGGTACGGAACAGGGAGGAGACCCGATTCATGGATGGTGCTCCCGTGGCGGCGGCTCCGAACAGCGGACGAGAGCGTGTGGCGCCCGGCGAGGAGGTGGGTCATGAGCCCGCCGTGCCCGCGGAGTTCTCGGACGTGGGCCACGAGCCCGCCGTGCCCGCGGAGTTCGCGCGGACGGAGTCCCCGGGGGCCGGGGGCGCGGCCGGGGTTCCCTCGGCCGGTGAACTGCTGGCGCTGCACGGCACCTCGGTCCTGCGGTACGCGTCCCTGTGCGTGGAGCGGAACCCGGGCGCGGAGCAGGACCGGGGGACCGCGGAACGACTGGCCGGTCTGGCCTTCCGGACCACCCACGGCGACGTGGCGGCCCATGCCGGAGCGGACTTCCCGTGGCGGCCGCGCCTGCTCTCCGCGGTACTCGACGCCGCCGGGGAGTGGAACGCCGACGACAGGCGCTCCTCCCTCCACCCCGATCTGCGAGGCGACTCGGCCGGCGACGCCCGCCGGACCCGGCCCGGCGGGGACCGGGGGAGCGGTGCCAGGAGTCTGGTCCTGCGCGCCTTCCACAACCTGCCGCACCGCGCCCAGACGCTGCTGTGGCACACCGTCGTCGAGGCCGAGGACGTCGAGGCGGTCGCCGCCCTGGTCGGCGCGGACCCCGCCCTGCTGAACCCCGAACGCGCCCGCACCCAGCTGCGCGACGAGTGCGTACGCGTGCATCTCGACCGCGCTCGCGACGAGCGCTGCCGCCGCCTGCACCGGCTCATCGACGTCCACGCCCGCCGGGGAGCCACGGAGACGATGGCGGAGGTACGCGACCATCTCGACGGCTGCTCCTACTGCCGGGCGGCCGTGGACCAGCTCGACCAGTCCCCGGAGCGGCTCCCCGTGCTGCTCGCGGAGGCGGTCCTGGGATTCCGCGCGGCGGACTACCTCGCGGCCCGGCCCGCCCGTCGGGAGCGGCCGGGACCGTCGGCCGACGCCCCCGGCCGGGCATCGGACGACGCCCGGCCGGAGCCCGCCGCGCGGCCCGCTCAGGCGCAGGCCCGGCCCGTGGAGGGGGACCGTCCCGCGCCGCGGCGTCTGCGGTGGCCGCTGCCGGCCGCCCTGGGGGTGCTGCTGTGCGGGGTGATCGCGGCGTCTCCGATGGCCCTGGGCGGAGCAGGCGGCGACAGCGAGGCGGTGGGCGGTTCGGTGGCCGTGCCGACGGCGAGCCCGTCCGCGACCGCCTCCGCGCCGTCCGAATCCGCTCCGGCCCCGGACACACCCCCGGACACGTCCTCTTCGCCGGGTGGGAACGAGGTCCCGGTGACACGGTTGCGCAACGTGCGGACGGGGCTCTGCCTCGACCTGCGCGCCTCGGCCGCGGTGCCGGGCACTCCCGCGGTGACGGCCCGCTGCGAGGGGTCGGCGAGCCAGCTGTGGCGGTGGGACGGGGAGGGGCGCCTGCGGAACCAGGCGGCTCCCGAACTGTGCCTGAACGCCGAGCCACAGGGCACCGTGGCCCTGCGGCCGTGCGCGGCCGGGCGGGGCGGTGAGGAATCGGCGGACACGCGTTACGACCTGGCGTCCGACGGACTGCTGACGCTCGTCGCCGAGCCCGGCGTGGCCGTGACGCCGGTGCGCCGGGCCGAGGGGGCGGTCATCCTCCTGGAGCCCGTTCCGCAGGACCGGGTCCGCAGGTCCCAGCGCTGGCTCACCGACGAGGGGTTCACCGGCGCCGTTTCATGAGCGCCGAACACCGCCCGCCCCGTGTCCCGCCGATTGACGGATTCACCTCCGTCACGCCGGGCAGGGAGCCAATAATGTCATGAGCACGACTGCCCCTTTCCCCACGAGGAGGTCGATCATGCACGTCCGTACGCTGACCGGTGCCCTGACCGCGGCGCTGGTGGTGTCCCTGTCCCTGACCGGCGGCCAGGCGGTGGCCGCTTCCGCCGCCCCGTCCGATGTCTCGGCGGCCCGTGTCTTCACCTATGACGCCGGCGGTTCGGCGGAGTTCAGAAGCGCGGTCGACCGCGGGGCGGCGATCTGGAACGAGAGCGTCGACTCCGTCGAGCTGCGGCCGGTCGCCACCGGGCAACGCGCGAACATCCGCGTCCTCGCCGACAACGGCTGGCCGCGCGCCCTGCCCACGACCCTGGGCAACGGCACCGTCTACATCGGGCGGCAGGCCGTCGACCAGGGCTACAACACCGTCCGTATCTCCGCCCACGAACTCGGGCACATCCTCGGCCTGCCCGACCGCAAGCCCGGACCGTGTTCGAGCCTGATGTCCGGCTCCACGGCGGGCATCGCGTGCACGAACCCGTATCCGAACGCCGCCGAGAAGTCGGAGGTCGAGGGCAACTTCGGCGGCCTGCTGGTCGGGCGGGCCCCGGCGGCGCGCACCGGGATGATCGTCGACTGACGCGTGCCGCAGTGCGGGTGAACACCGCCCGGCGCCCGTCGGCGCCGGGCGGACCCGGTTCCCGGGCGCCCCGGTGCCCGGCGCGTTCCGTGGCCGTTCAGCGCGCGAAGACGTCCGCGAACTTGCGGCCCGCCACCACCGGGTAGCCGAAGTCCGTCGCGTTGAACGAGGTCGCCGAGGCGGTCGTCAGTCCGGACGCCGAGCCCCGCAGCACCCAGGCCGCTCCGTCGTCGTAGCCGTTCGGCAGGATGTCCTCGCCGTCCGCGCCGATCGCCAGATCCGCCTTGCCGTTGCCGTTGATGTCGCGCAGGCGGAGCGCGGAGCCGAAGTGGTCCCCCGCCTCGGCCGCGCCCGGTACTCCGGCCGTCGCCTGGTGGAAGGACTGGGCCCCGGTCGTGGTCAGTCCGTTCGGGCCGCCCTTGAGGAGCACGACGTCGCCGACGTAGCGCTTGCCGTCCACGGTCTCGTCCGGGGCGCCGATCGCGAGGTCCGCACGGCCGTCGCCCGTCACGTCCCCCAGCGCGAGCGCCGCACCGAACCTGTCGTAGACCTCGTCGGTGCCCGGGACGCCGGGGGTGTCCTGGTGGTAGGTGCGGCCCTTGTGCGGCAGCCCGGACGCCGAGCCGTACCGCACCATGATCGAGCCGCCCTTGACGCCCGCTGTGTCCGCGGTGACCAGGTCGTCGTACCCGTCGCCGTCGATGTCGCCGGTCGCGACGGCCGCCGACCACCATGCGGCGGAGCCGGTCGTCCCGTCGTCGCTGAGGGTGGCGTAGACGGAGCCGACGTCGCCGGGGCCGCCGCTCAGTACCCCCACATAGCCGGGCAGCGGAGAGCCGTCGGTGTCGTACTGGCGGCCGTGCAGGACGTACTCGTAGCCGTCGCCGCCGTCCTTGGAGGAGAAGTGGCCCGCCACGATGCCGTCGAGCTGGACGCCGTCCGGCAGGAAGTCCACCTCGGGGGCGAGCGCGCCGTCCTGCGTGGGCCCGCCGTCGCTGTACCACCAGAACGTGTCGCTGCCGACGACGGCGAGCTGCGGGCTGCCGTCCCCGTCGAGGTCGGCGAAGGCCGCGCTCTCGCCGAAGCCGTCCGCCTCGGCGGTGGGCGCGGTCAGCGCCATGCCGCCCGAGGTGAACGGCTTCGCGCCGCCCCAGACGATCGTCACCGAGCCGCGCGGCTTCCCGGTGACCTCCTCGCCGGGCGCCCCGACGATCAGATCGGCGTAGCCGTCGTGGTTCACATCGCCGCTGGTGACGTTCTCGCCGAACCTGTCCACGCTCTCCGACGCGCCGGGCACGCCCGGGGTGTTCTGGGTGACGTTCACCGACCGGCTCGGGCTGACGCCGGCGGCGGAGCCGAAGAGGACGGTGACCGTGCCGCCGCTCGCCTTGGGCGTACCGATGGCGAGGTCGCGGTAGCCGTCGCCGTTGAAGTCGTCCGCCAGACCGGAGGGCGCCGCCACGACCGCGGGAGCGCCGAGCCCGGTGACGGCGAGGGCGAGGGCGGCGGTGGCCGTGGCCACGGTCAGGGTGCGTCTGCGCAACGTACTGCTCCTGTCTGAGATCCGACGCCCGTACGACCTTCTCGCCGCACAAACGGTTGTACGGGGCGGAGGACGAGGTCGGGGAGGGCACGTCGGTGGTGCGAGGCAGGGGGACGAGGTCAGTGGTAGGCGTGGACCACGGCATGGCCCTTGCCGCGTCCGATCATCCACTTGTTCACGGGCGTGGTGATCAGGAAGGCGACCGCGAACCCGCCCAGGAGCGCCGACCAGAAGAGACCGTCGTCGAGATGGGCGTCCATGGCCCCCGGGGTGAGGGCGATGATCGCGTTGTCGACCAGCTCCATCACGGCGATCGAGACGGTGTCGGCGGCCAGGGCCACCTTCAGCGCGCTCCTCCAGTCCAGCCCGGCCCGGCGCACCGCGAACAGGGTGAACGAATAGCCGAACACGAACGCGAGCGCGATGGCCAGCACCATGGTCGGCACATTGCCCCACAGCAGGGCCGTGCCGACGACCATGCCGAGGATCTCGCCGAGGGCGCACCCCGTCAGACAGTGCAGCGTCGCCTTCGCCGCCATCGCCCAGGAGGCGCCGCCGTGCCCCGGCCCCCCAGGCGCGTCCCGGGCGGCGGAGTGGCCGTGGTGGTGCGTGCCGGCGGTGTGGTCATGCCCGGCGCCGTCATGGTGAGCGCTGTGGTCCATGCCCGTTCATCCCCTTCTCGTCCGTGTGGTTCTGTCCCTCGTTCGCCATCAGGTTATACCCCTGGGGGGTATATGGCGAGGATCGCCCGGCCCTTCCTTCCGGAACGTCGAGCCCGTCCCGGTGAGCGGGTGCGCCCATCGGTACGTACTAAGTAGATACGTAGTGACCGACCAACGGAGCGGTGCACCGGGGTCCGGTGCCGCGAAGGAGTGGTGACATGACGGGAGACCTGCTCGGCTGGACGCTGACGACGCTGGGCGCCGGGGTGGCCGTGGGGAACCTCGTACGCGCGGCACGGGTCGGCGGCCGGGCCCGGTTCGAGGCGGGGGCCGAGGCCGTGATGGGCGCCGGGATGGCCGTGATGGTGGCACCTCCGACGGCGGTCCTCTACGGGACGTACGGCATGTGGTGGGCGGCGGTGTTCGCCGCGCTCGGTCTCACGGGTGCGGCACTGTCCGTACGGCAGGCCGCCGAGAGCGGCGTGCGGCACCTCGGGCACGCCGCCCATGTGGTGATCGGCAGCGCGGCCATGGTGCTGATGACGCTCGCCATGCCCGGGGCCGCCTCGGGCCCCACGCTCGCCCTGGCCGGTTCCTCGGGGCACGGACACGGGCACGGAGCCACGGCCGGGACGACGGGCGCGAGCGCCCACGGCGTGGCCGAGGCCGCGGCCGTGTCCGGCTCCGCGCTCCTGTGGCGCGCCGTCTTCTGGGCGCTGGCCGCCTACTTCGTGGTCGTCGTGGCCCTGGCCGTAAGGGCCCGGACACGGCACCCGGGCGGAGCGCCCGTCCCGCCCGCCGGGAGGGCCCGCCACCGTCGAGCGGCCCGGAGCGCTGGGATGTTCTCCGCATCCAACGCGCGCCTGGCCGGACAGGTGGGCATGGGCGGCTCCATGGCGACGATGCTGCTGATGATGGCCGTGTGACCGTGCCCGCGTGACCGGACCCCGGCGGGCCGGGCTCCCCACCCGAGCCGCGTCCGCACCGCTCAGCCGACGCCGAGCGGGCAGGCGACCAGCAGCGGCAACAGCGGTACGGCGGCGGTCGCGGCCGCCAGGGCGCCCCGGAGAGCGGGGTGCGGGGCGGTGCGCGGGCCGAGCACCCGCCGCATACGGATCAGGACCGTCCGGCCGCCCGCCGCGAACGCGTCGCGCGGGGCCCGGGCCGCCGCCATCGCGTACATGGCCGTCGCCAGGGCGCCGTCGGAGTGGGCTCGCAGGGCCCGGTCGTCGGCGATCATCTCCAGCAGGAGCGCGGTCTGTTCGCGGACCTGGCGGGCCAGGGGAAGCAGGGGGAAGACGGAGTGGAACGCCGCCGCGCCGGCGAGCGCCAGATGGTGACGGCCGGCGATGTGGGCCCGCTCGTGCGCCAGTACGGCCGCGAGCTCCTCCGGCGCCAGTTCCCGTACGGCCGCCTCACTGACCACGATCCTGGGCCGGCGGCCGGGCAGGCAGTAGGCGGCGGGAACGTCGTACGGCAGCACGGTGGCCCCCAGCCGGACCGAACGGCGGCCCACCAGGTCCACCGCCTCCCGGTGCCGGGTCCGCGCCAGCCTGGCCCGGGCGACATGGAAGGCGAAGCCGCCCGCGAGGGCGATCCCCGGTACGGCGGGAAGCACGACGGAGAGGCGCCCCGCGGCGGCGTGGGCGGGGCCGCCCGAGCCCGGGTCGAAACCGCCCATGCCCAGGTCGAAGCCACCCGCGCCCAGGTCGAAGCCGCAGGAATGCAGCAGACCCCACAGCCCCTCGTGCGCGTGCGCCATGGGCATGAACAGGTGGTACGCGGTCAGTGCGGTCCCGAGCGCGAAGGAGAGGGCCAGGGCGTGCCAGACCGCCAGGGCCAGGGCCGGTGCCCGGTGCGGCCAGTCCGACCGCAGAAGGAGGCGCGGGGCGACGAAGCCCACGAGGAGCGTGTAGGTGCCGAGCGCCAGGGCCGCGTTCACGGCTTCGCCTGCCGGCCCACCGCGCGCAGCGCCTTGCGCAGGGCGGCCTGCTCCTCCTCGGTCATGTTCTCGACGAAGTGGACCAGCGCGGCCGGGCGGTCCTTGCTCGCGCCCAGGCCGTCCTCCATCAGCGCGGCGGCGTACGCCTCACGGCTGCGCACCGGTGAGTACAGCCAGGCGCGGCCCTGCTTGCCCCGCAGCAACCACCCCTTGTTGTAGAGGATGTTGGTGACGGTCATCACGGTGGTGTAGGCGACCGGACGGGTCCGGTTGAGATCGTCCACGACCTCGCGCACCGTGGCCGGTCGGTTCCACGTCCACAGGCGGTCCATGATCTCCGCCTCCAGTTCCCCCAGCCGTCGCATGACCCCGACTCCCTTTCGCCGCCCGCGCGCAGTGAATACGCAAGGGCATAGTAGAGCGCGTCCCGGAGAGCGGTGCTCGCGCCGGGTGCCCCCCGGCGCGAGCACGCTGCGAGCACGGCGCGAGCCGACCGGGTCGGCCCGCGCCAGGGGTCCGTCAGAGCCGGTCGAGGATGTCCTTCAGCCGCTCGACCTCGGCGGACTGGCCCTTCACGATGTCACCGGCCATGGCCGTCGCGTCCGTGTATTCGCCGTCCCGCTGCTCGTCCCGGGCCATGGCGATGGCGCCTTCGTGGTGCTCGATCATCATCTCGGCGAACATCGCGTCGAACTCGGCGTTCTTCAGTCCCTTGAGGTGCTCCATGTCCGCGTCGGCCATCATGCCGTTCCCGTCATCGCCACCATGGTCCATGCCGGGCATGGACGCGACGTCGGTCGGCTCGTTCCAGGACTTCAGCCATCCCTTCATCGTCCTGATCTCGGGGTCCTGGGCCTTCTCGATGGTCGCCGCGATCTTCTCGATCTCCGTGTCGGACGCCCGGTCCTCGGCCAGCCGGGCCATCTCCAGAGCCTGCTCGTGGTGAGGGATCATCATCTGCGCGAACGCGACGTCGGCCTTGTTGAAGCCGGTGGACGCGGCCTCGCCGGTCGGGGACGCCGTCGTCGACGCGGAGGCCCCGTCGCTGCCGTGGTCCATGCCGTTCATGTCGTTGCCGCAGGCGGTCAGGAGCAGGGTCCCGGCTGCGACGATGCCGGCGGCGACGGCCCGTCGTACGGCCCGGCGGCGCGGGGTGTGCGGGGTGCGGGGGAGTGCGGTCATGTCGGTTCACCTCGTGGTGTGGGTTCATCGGCTGGTGGAGAGCAGGCGAAGCCGCGGGTCCGCGCATGTCGCGCGCCCGCGAGAGCGGTTCGGCCTACAGCCGTAGAACGGACAGACGGGTGGGATCGGGGCCGCGTGGCGGAGGGCTCGGTCGGGCCGCGGCGGCGACCCGGGCGAGCAGCCGGGCCGACCACGTCCGGCAGCGCGTGTACGCCGACGCGAGCAGCGCGGAGAGCACCCAGCCGCCGAGCAGCACCGCCGTACAGAGCGACAGCATGTCCATCGCCGGGGCGGGGCCGTGCGAGGACGACGGATCCGACGCGTCGGATCCGTCGTCCTGGCCGCCGGTGGCCTCGCCCACGGCCGACCCCATCGGCCCGTGGTGCGCGGCTGACGCGCCGGACGCGCCGGACGTCCCGGACGCGCCGGAGGGACCCGTCGCGGCCATGGCGGACGCGCGGCCCGTGGTGGAGTGCGCCGACTCCGCGGGATGACCCATGCCGTGCATCGCGAAGACCCCCAGCGCGAGCACGGCGACGAGCAACAGCTGCCCGAGGGCACCTCCTGCGCGCACATACCTGCCGGCCGGCATACGGGACTCCTTCAGCGACGGTTCGCCATCTCCGATCCGACGGTACCCAAAGGGAGTTGCCCCTGCAGGAGCAGCGGGCGATTTCTACTGATCTACTAAGCGGTTTAGTGACGAAGCCCACTGTGTCGCGGGTGTTGCACCGGTCACCCTGACCGGCCAAAACGGACGCACCGCGTGATTCCGTGGACTCTCGGGGAAGAAGGTGCGGCAACCGACGGGAGGTTGTCGTGGAGGGTGGAGATCTGGAGCTGGGTGAGTTGCTGGCCGCCGCGGAGGCGGCCCCGCCCGGTGAGTCTGTCGATGTGGTGGCGCACGACCTGCAGAAGCGGTTCGGTGCGGAGCGTGTGTCGTTCCTGTTCGTCGACCTCATCGGTCAACAACTGGTACGGCTCGTCGCGGCCGGGGAGGAGACGGCGGACGGCGTCGGGTCCCTGCCCCTGCGCGGCAGCGTCTACGACCGCGTCCTGCGCGACCAGCGGCAGTTCGTGGAGGACGACGGCCAGGGCGGACTGCGGGTCGTCACACCGGTCAGCAACCGAGGTGACTGCATCGGCGTCCTGGAGGTGACCCTGCAGTACGCCGACGAGGCCGTACTCCGGCAGGTCCGTGACGCGGCGCACGCGCTGGCCTACATCATCGTCACCGACGGCCGTTTCACCGACCTCTACCACCTGGGACGGCGCACCACCGAGACCAGCCTGGCGGCCGAGATCCAGCACCAGTTGCTCCCCTCGGCCTCCTGCTGCGAGGCGCCGCAGTTCACCCTCGCCGCCGGGCTGGTTCCCGCCGACGACATCGGCGGAGACACCTACGACTACACACTCGACCGCGACCTGCTCCATCTGTCCATCACCGACGCCATGGGGCACGACACCGAGTCCGCCCTGCTGGCCACCCTGCTGGTCGGCGCGCTGCGCCGTGCGCGGCGCAGCGGCTGTGACGCCCTCAAGCAGGCCGACCACGCCCACCAGGCCCTGCTGCGGCACAGCAGGGGCCTGGCCACCGGCCAACTGCTCTGCGTCGAACTGGAGACAGGGCGGTGCGAACTGGTCAACGCCGGCCACCCCTGGCCGCTGCGGGTGCGCGACGGCATCGTCGAGGAGGTCGCACTCGCCGTGAACCTGCCCTTCGGCGTGGCGGCACCCACCCCGTACCGCCTCCAGGAGCTGCGCCTGCTCCCCGGCGACCGCCTGATCCTGCTCACCGACGGCATGCAGGACCGTGGTGCCGCGGCCGCCGACCTGTTCTCGGTCGCGCACGACACCCGCGCGCTGCATCCACGGGAAGCCGTACGGCGCATGACCGCCGCCGTGCTCGACGCCTGCCACGGCAACCTCAAGGACGACGCCACGGTGCTGATACTGGACTGGCACGGCGCCCCTGACAGACCGGCCGACACCACGCCGGAACCGCGCAGTTGACCCGTCCGCCGTCCGCCGTCCGCCGTCTGCGGTCTGCGGTCTGCGGTCTGCGGTCTGCGGTCTGTGGCCTGCGGTCTGCCGTACGCTCTTCGCCCTCCGCCGCCCGGAGCCACGCGCCGCACCTGTGACGGCGTGAAGGCCCGGGCTTTTGCGGGAAGTTGGCCGCCCGGCTTCCCGGGCGGGCCCCGGCCACGCCGCCGGCCGCCGCCCACGACGATGGTGGACGGCGGCCGGACGGAGGGCCGGACGGGCCCTAGCGCAGCTGCAGATGGGCGACGATCTGCTTGCCGGACTGCAGGGCGACGGTCTGCAGGTGGTCGCAGAGCCGGGCGACCAGGTACAGCCCGTGGCCGCCGACCCGGCGCGCGTCATGTGCCCTCGGTTCGGGCGGGCGAGGGGAACTGTCCCGTACGGCGATGCGCAGAAGGCCGGCGTCGGGCGTCACCTCCAGTGCCAGGGCGCCCGGACCGGGCGCGTGGCGCAGCGCGTTGGTGACCAGCTCACTGACGACGAGCTGAGCGTCCTGACTCGGCCGGTGGCGGGGATCGTGCCCGGCCCGCGCCAGCAGCGCGCGGACGGCCGTGCGGGCGCCGGCGATCGACGCGTCCGCCGTGTCCCAGGCGGCGCTGTAGCGCAGGGGCGTCGCGGGTCCCTCTTCCTCCGATGCCCGATCTTCAAGCGGGGTGACCATAGAACTCTTCCCGTGGGTCGTTCCTTGTCTTTTCATCACGAGTTGCCGGTATCGCGTCATTCGCCTACCCGCTGGCGTCCCGTTCATGAGGCACTTCTCGTGGGGCTCCCTCCACCGGTCCTTCATGAACCGCCCACGGGGCCTTCCCCTTCCCGGGGCACCCCCGGCCGCAAGGCCGCCGAAGAGGCGCGCGCCCAGGCCGAGGCCGACCGCGCCCGCCTCCAGGTCGCCCTCGCCGTGCTGCAGCAGTCCCTGCTGCCCACCACCCTGCCGTCCCTGCCTGGGATGCAGGCGGCCGCCTCGTACCACACCGCCTCGCCCGACCGGCTGGGCGGCGACTTCTACGACGTCTTCCCCGTCGACGGGGAACGCTTCGCCTTCTTCCTCGGCGACGTGTGCGGCAAGGGCCCCCAGGCCGCCGCGCTCACCTCGCTCACCCGCTACACCCTGCGCGCGGCGGCCCTGCACGACCCCGATCCCGTCTCCGCCCTGTCGACCCTCAATCGGGTGCTCCACGAGCGGTACGCCCAGGGCGGCGACCCCCGCTACTGCACGGCCGTCTTCGGCGTGCTCGAACCGGACCCCGCGGCGGGCAAGGTCACCGTCCGGCTCGCCTCGGGCGGCCACCCCCCGGCCCTCGTCCTGCGCGCGGACGGCACGGCCGACTTCCTGTCCACCCCGGGCGGGCTCCTCGTCGGTGTGGTGCCCTCCGCGCCCTTCGTCGGCGCCACCACCGTCCTCGCCCCCGGCGACACACTGCTGCTCTACACCGACGGCATCACCGAGGCCCGCACCGGTGCGGACCGCACGGCCCTGTTCGGGGACGAAGGGCTCCTGGCGTTCGCCGCCGACCGGGCCGGTCTGCCCCCGGCGGACATCGTCCAGGCCCTGACGGACCTCCTGCACGGGCTCGGCGACGGCCTCGACGACGACACCGCCCTGCTCGCCCTCGGCGTTCCCGCCCTCGACCCACTGACGACTGCCTCACTGACGACCGACCCAGAGACGACCGACCCACAGACGACCGACCCACAGACGACCGACCCACGATGAGCCCGCTGAAGATCACCACACGCAACGCAGCCACCGGTCCCGTCCTGGAGATCGGCGGCGAACTCGACCACACCAGCGCACCCGAGCTGCGCGCGCTGCTGACCACGCTCACCCTCCAGTCGGGACGGCGGCTCGTCCTGGACCTGTCCGCCATGGAGTTCTGCGACTCCAGCGGCATCACCGCGCTGCTCGCGGCCCGGAGCGACGCCCTCGCCGCCGGGGCGGACATCGCCCTCGCGGCGGTCCCTCCGCACACCCTGCGCGTGCTGCGCATCGTCGGTCTCGACCAGATCTTTCCGATCCATCCCGGAGTCGACTCGGCCACCCGGCCCTGACTCCGGCCGCGTTCGCACACGCGCGAGGGCCACCCCGCGGGACTCGCGGGGTGGCCCTCGACCAGGTGCGAGGCGTCAGTGCTTGAACGCGTCCTTGGTCTTCTCCTTGGCCTCGCGCGCGTCACCCTTGCTCTGCCGCGCCTGTCCCTCGGCGGCCATCCGGTCGTTGCCGAGGGCGCGTCCCAGGGCTTCCTTCGCCTTGCCCTCGGCCTGCTCGGTCTTCGCCTTGGCCTTTTCGCCGGCACTCATGGAACATGCCTCCTCGTCGCGTCCTGTGCCGCTGTCGCGGTAGTGCTGCAGGTGCCCCGGCCGTGCCTTCACAAACAAGGAAATTGTGAGGAGTGGAGGAGCATCGGCAGGGCAGACGGAGCGCAGGAGGTTGATGACTATGGTTCCCCTGCTTCTGGTTCTGCTTCTCGCGGTGATCCTTTTCGGTGCGGGCTTCGCCCTGAAGATCCTGTGGTGGGTGGCCCTCGCCGTACTGGTGCTGTGGCTGCTGGGCTTCGTGATGCGCTCCACCAACGCGGGCGGTGGCCGCGGCCGCTGGTATCGATGGTGACCTGAGAAGCACCGCATCCACGCGTGGGGCCCGGCCGTGTTCGACGGCCGGGCCCCACGCGTGCCACCACCACCCCGGGCCTGCCCCGCCACCCTCCGTCCATGTTTCCGCCGCTTCTTTCGGGTCAAGGGATGTCATGACCAGTACGCATGAATCGTCCGAGCCGACGTCACATGTCCCCGGTCGGCCGGGTGCACCGTCCGTGCCGGGTGCACCGTCCGTGCCGGGCACACCGTCCGTCGAGTACCGGGTCACCCGGATACGCCGGCGCCTGGAGCGCCTGATCGGGGTCGCCGCGACCGAGGGCAACGCGCTCACCGCGTTGCGCAACGGAGACGAGATCTTCGCCGCGATGCTGACCGCCATCCACCGCGCCGAACACACGGTGGACATGATGACGTTCGTGTACTGGCGGGGGGACATCGCCCGCGCGTTCGCCGAGGCCCTCGCCGAACGCGCCCGCGCGGGCGTCCGGGTACGGCTGCTGCTCGACGGCTTCGGCAGCCGGCTGATCGAGACCGAGCAACTGGAGACGATGGAGCGCGCCGGTGTGCAGGTGGCCTGGTTCCGCAAGCCGCTGTACCTCTCCCCGCTCAAGCAGAACCACCGCTGCCACCGCAAGGTCCTCGTGGTCGACGAGGAGATCGCGTTCACCGGCGGGGTGGGCATCGCCCAGGAATGGTGCGGCGACGCACGCGACGAGACCGAGTGGCGGGACACGCACGTCGAGGTCCGAGGCCCCGCGGTGGACGGTGTGGCCGCCGCGTTCGCGCAGAACTGGGCCGAGTGCCACGACGAACTCTTCGACGAACGGGACCGGTTCATCGAGCACCGCCCGCAGGGCGACGCGATCGTCCAGGTGGTGCGCGGCTCGGCCAGTATCGGCTGGCAGGACATGCAGACCCTGATCCGCGTCATGCTGGAGTCCGCCGAGGAGCGCTTCCGCCTGGCCACCGCCTACTTCTCGCCCGACGTGTACTTCGTCGGGCTGCTGTGCGCCGCCGCCCGGCGCGGGGTCCGGGTGGAGATCCTGCTGCCCGGACCGCACACCGACAAGCGGGTCTGCCAGCTGGCCGGCCAGCACCACTACGAGCAACTCATCGCCTGTGGCGTGAAGATCTACCAGTACCAGCCGACGATGATGCACGCCAAGGTCATCACCGTCGACGGTGTCGCCGCGCTGATCGGCTCGACCAACTTCAACCGCCGCTCCCTCGACCACGACGAGGAGATCATGCTCGCCGTCCTCGACGACGCGTTCACCTCCACCCTCGACGACCACTTCGACGCGGACGTCCAGGTGAGCGAGCCGGTCCGGGCCGGTCGCTGGAAGAGACGTTCGGCCGTGCAGAGAGCCAGGGAGATGGCCGTGCAGCCCATCCGACGTTTCCTGTGACACCGCCCCGCACCGGGGTAGAGGGATGTCGATCCGGCCCCGTGGAGAGAGAGTTGAGGATGACCGACGACGCCTATCTGTTCCTGCTGGACGACGCGTCCGCGCCGCTCGGTGTGGCCCCGGCCGCGGTCGAGGGTCTCACGTGCATGGAGACTCCGGCGGTACGCGCCTGGCTGGACGCCCAGGGCAGCGCGCCGAACTCCCCGCACCTGCGCCTGCTGCCCCCGGAGGAGACCGCCGCCATTCCCGAGGGCGCGGAGCGCCTGCCCGTTCCGCTGAGCGACGAGGAACTGAGCCGGGTGCGCCACCAGTTGGCACCCGAACCGCTCGCCCGGGTCGAGGAGGAGCTGCTCGCCTACCGCGACAACGCGGACGGCCGGGACGGGCTGATCGCCCGCGCGCTGGCCGCCGGCGTGCCGCCGCACCGCATCGTCGAGCTGACCGGGGTGGACCCCGCCACGGTGACGGCCGCGGCGAGCGGCTGACGACGCGCCGCCCACGGCCTCTGGGGCCCGGCGGCCCGGCGGCCCGGTGGCCCGGTGGCTTCTGCGACGAAGTGGCGCAGGACCCGGCCGGACCCGGACCCGGACCCGGACCCGGACCTGGGCCTGGGCCTGGCCCCCGGACCCGGAACGGGAGCCGAATACGCAGCCGCAGCCGCAGCCGCAGCCGCAGCCGCAGCCGATGCCGGCCGTGGAGTGGGCCACATCGCACGGGCCGGCGGAGGCACCGTGCCCGGCGCACGGTACGGAACGCTGCCGCATGCGGTCCGACGGGCTCCCCGGCACCCGGCCCGGGCACCGGGCGGCGGTGGTGACACCCGGGAGACGAGGCATCGGCGGCAGGCACGGGACGTCGAGCCCCTGCACCTCACCCCACGTTCAGCCCGCGGACGGACCGCCCCCGCTGCGGCCCGCGAGCCCTCAGGAGAGGACCCCCTCGGCCGCCAGCAGCACGTGGCGCGCCTCGATCTCGACCGCGATGATCCGTACCGTCACCTCCTGGCCCACGCGGACGGTGCCCGCCGGGTCCTCGGCCGCTCCGGTGACGGGTACGAGCCCCTCCACACAGTCGGCGACACCGACGAAGTACCCGATCGGTGTGCGTCTCGTGACCGTGCCCGTGACGACCTGGCCCACGCGCTCGGCGCATCCGGGGAGCAGGTCCTCGTGCTCGGCCCATTCGCTCAGTTCGATGCCGACCTGGTGCTGGTGATCGGCATGCCAGACCACCTGGCCGGTGACCCGCTGTCCCACGAGCGGCAGTTCACGGCACCGGGGCATCCGGTCGATGCGTGCCAGGCCCACCGCCTCGGGGTGGCCGTCGACGGCGAGGAAGGCGCCGAAGGGCTGTCTGCCGATGACCTCGCCGGTGACCGGTGTGCCGACCGGCAGGGCACGGACCGTCGCGGTCCAGGCCGCTGCGTCACCGGCCGGAGTGGGCCGGCCGTTCTCGTACGGCCAGGAGTACGCGGACATGAACCGATCATGACACGGGACGGGCCGCGGGCGGCGACGGTCAGGCGCCGGCCCGGGCGAAGCGCAGGGTCGCGGAGATCGTCGCCGGGCCGCGCATCATGCCCAGTTGGTTCCAGCCGATGCCGAACTGCTCGCGGTCTACGGTGAACGCGGTCTCCAGGGTGAGCCCGGCGGCGCTCGCGTCCGTCAGGCGCGCGGTCAGGGAGTGCGACCTGCTGATGCCGCGCACGGTGAGCTGACCCACCACCTGCACGGTGTCCCCGTCGCGGAGTTCGGCGCTGCGGACCGCGAAGGTGATCTCGGGGTGACGCTCGACGTCGAAGAAGTCGGCGGAGCGCAGGTGCTCGTCGCGCTTGGCGTTCCTGGTGTCCAGGGAGGCGGCGTCGAAGGCCACCACGCCCGCGGCGGAGCCGTCGGGCCGGACCTCTCCCTGACCCCGGACGGTGCCGAAGGTGCCCTTCACGTTGACGAGGCCCCACATGGTCCTGTGCTGCACGGCGACGGTCGAGGCGGTGGTGTCGAGCTGCCACAGTCCGGTCTCCACGGCGACGGTCATGGTCCTTCTCCACTCGGTGAGGTCGTCCAAATTTGCATGACTGAAGCTAGTCTGTTATCCGAATTTGGACAACCCTGATTCTTCAAAATTGGACAACAGTTACACTTGGCCCATGGCCGACCCCGACGAGCAGCCCGCCCACCTGCCCACATGTCCCTCCGTCGGCGCGGACGGGCCGCTGCCCGCCGAGCTGCACGCCTGGATGCTTCTGCTGGCGGCGACGGGTGCGGTGGAGCAGCGGCTGCGCGCCGTCGTGAAGGAGCGGCTCGGGGTCTCGCACGACGAGTTCCTCATCCTCTGCCTGCTGGCCGCGCAGCCCGAGGAGGGGCTGCGGATGACCCGGATCGCGGAACTCCTGGGCCGCCCCAAGACCCGCCTCACGTACCAGATCGCCTGCCTCGGCCACGCCGACCTGGTGACCCGCGAGTCGGTGTGCGGAGACCGGCGCGGCATCCAGGTCGCCCTCACCGGCAAGGCGCGGCGCCTGCTGGAGGAGGCGTCCGGCACGCTCGCCGAGACGGTCACCTGTGCACTGGGCGAGTTCATGGGACCGGCCCAGCGCGAGGCCCTGCGGGGACTGCTGCCGGACCTCGTCGCCGGCCCCGCCGCCGCGCCGTCGGGGCCGGCGCCCGCGTGACGCGGAGCGTCGTCCGCGGAGCGCTCACATAGGCGGACGCCGACGGGGAACCCGTGCGCTCCCGACCGGTCGAGGGACGATGCGGGATCGTCGCCGCCCGGGCGGGCTGTGCGGCAGGCCGTCCCGGACGCGTTCCCGCGCCGTCGGACGCGGCGGCTCGACGGGCCGCCGTACCCGAGGCCGTATGCCGTTCTGACGCGGGAGTGGTGTGATGAACGCTGAACATGCCGACGGGCTGCTGGACGGACTGACCGTGGACACCAGCCGACGGGAGCGGCCGGTCGTGCTGGACGGGACCGGCCGCCCCCTCACGACATGGCGCGAGAACCATCCCTACGGGCGCAAGGTCGGCCGTCAGGAGTACGAGCGGCGCAAGCGCGTCCTGCAGATCGAGTTGCTCAAGCTCCAGCGGTGGGTGAAGGACGCCGGCGCGCGGGTGATCGTGGTGTGCGAGGGACGTGACGCGGCCGGCAAGGGCGGCACGATCCAACGTCTGACCGAGCGGCTCAACCCCCGTGGAGCCAGGGTGGTGGCCCTGGACAAGCCCACCGAGCGGGAGGCGGGGCAGTGGTACTTCCAGCGGTACATCGCGCACCTGCCGACGGCAGGAGAGATCGTCTTCTTCGACCGGTCCTGGTACAACCGGGCTGGCGTGGAACGGGTGATGGGCTACTGCTCGAAGGACGAGTACGAACTGTTCCTCGAACAGTGTCCGGCCTTCGAGCGGATGCTCGTCGACGACGGCTTCCTGCTGTGCAAGTTCTGGTTCTCCGTCTCCCGCGCCGAACAGCGCACCCGTTTCGCCATCCGGCAGGTCGACCCGGTGCGCCAGTGGAAACTGTCGCCCACGGACCTGGCCTCACTGGACCGGTGGGACGAGTACACGGAGGCCAAGGTCGACATGTTCCGGGCCACCGACACCGAACAGGCACCCTGGACCGTCGTCAAGAGCAACGACAAACGCCGCGCCCGACTGGAGACCATGCGCAGCCTGCTCTCGCGTATCGACTACGGCAACAAGGACACCACGGCGGTCGGCACCCCCGACCCGCTCGTCGTCGGCGCCGCCAACACCCTCCTGGAACCGGGCGAGGAGGACACGGCCCTCTCCCCGACACCTCTGTCCCCGCGCACCGACGGGCCCGGCAGCCATCCCGCATCCACCTGACGGCGGGGCGGGCCGCGCCCGGCTGTACCGTTCTCCCGGCGGCATGATCGCGTTCTCGCCCGGGCCGCGGGGAACGACGGGGAGGAGAGGTTCTCGATGGGGACCGTCGTACACGTCCCGCAGACACGGGACATGATCGGCGAGGAGCTGTCCGGCGACGAGGCGCTCACCGCGCTGCGCCACTACGGAGGCCGTCGGCTGCTCCTGGACGCGTTCTCCCGGTTCCGGTACGCCGACGGCTTCACCAACGCCCGTTCACTGGCGTTCCAAGTGGTCCTGGGGCTGGTGCCGTTCACCATCGCGCTGGTCGGCGTGGCCACCACCGTGCACACGGAGAGCGTGGGACGGATCATCGAACTCACCCTCGGCCAGATCGTGCCGGGCGCGAGCGCGGACCTGGTCGAGGACGCGCTGGACGGCACCGCGCGCAGCGCCGGTTCCGGCGTCTGGGGCGCCGTGGCGATGTGGGTCGGCCTGGCCTTCGCCGTCCTCAACCTCGCCTCCGCGCTGGGGCAGGTGGAACGCGGCGCCAACCGCATCTACGGCATCGAGCGCGACCGCCCCTTCCTCCACAAGTACGGCCGGTCGCTGCTCCTGGCCCTCGCCGCCGGCATGCCGATGGTGCTGGGGTTCCTCGTGCTGGTCGCGGGGGACGCCGTCGTCAACGCGGTGGTGCAGGCGCTCGGCCTGCCCGAGGACCGGCTCGACTGGCTGCGTCCCCTGGAGGTGCCGCTGGGCGTGGCCCTGGCCTGGGTCGCCTCGGCGGTGATCTTCCGGTGGTCCCCGCGCAGGGACCAACCGGGCTACACCTGGCTCGCGTTCGGCTCGGCGGTCCATCTGGTCCTGTGGATCACGGCCACCTGGCTGCTCTCCCTGTATGTCGCCGAGAGCGGCTCCTTCGGTGCCGTCTACGGGCCGCTGACCGCGTTCGTCGCCCTGCTGCTGTGGGCCAACCTGACCGGTGTGGCGCTGTTCCTGGGCATCGCCTTCGCCGCTCAGCTCGAAGCGGCCCGGGCCGGCATCACCGAGGCCGTGCGTCCGGACCCCGGACCGGGGCCCTGAGCCGGCCCCGGAGCCTCACCCGCGGGGCAGGAACTCCTTGCGCCACTTGGTGAACTGGCGCGACGGATCGCCGGTGTAGGACCACGGAGTCGGTGTGGCGCGCCGCCCGACGATATGGAACAGCGACCCGGCGATGTCCGTCAGCCCGGCCGAACAGGCCGCGTGCGTCAGGTAGTTGAGGTCGCGCACCTCGCCGGGAGGAAGAGGACCGTCCGGCCGTCCGGTGATCCAGCGCTGCCAGGTGCGCCGTACGTCGCTGGCGGCGCCGTCGTGGCTCCAGTGCTGACCGATACCGACACCGGTCTGCCGCGACCCGTTCTGCTCCCGCAGGGTGCGGTACTCCTCGACCCGGGCGTACTGCACCAGCACCGGCAGCGGGGACCCCGGGGGCGCCACACCGGCCGCGTCCCGGGCGAAGTCGTACATCAGTCCGTGCGAGCCGTGCCAGCGCGACGAGTAGTAGTGCAGCACCTGGAGGTGGCCCTCCACGCTGAACGGGTCGCGGTCGTACAACTCGTCCCACCAGCGGGCCAGTTCCTGGCGACGCACCCCGCCGCTGTAGAGCCGGGCCACCGAGATCAGGGAGACCCAGGGCGTGGGGTCGTCGGGGCATGCCTCGGCCGCCTCGAAGCAGGCCACCGCCGCGCCGTCGATGCGCCGCGGATCGATGGGGACGCCCCGGCCGGCGGCGATGGCCAGGTTGAAGGCCCGAGCCGTCTCGGTGGCGGCCCGCAGCACCAGGGCGTCGGCGCTGCGGGGGTCGGCGGCCAGCCAGGACTCCACGGTCGAACTGCCCGCGCACGCCTGCGCGAGCATCCGGATGCGGTGCCCCCGGGCCACCCACGCCGGGCCCGTCGTGCGCAGCAGCTCGCGGGGGCCCTGCCAGCGGCCGATGACGATGTCCTGCCGGGCCGACGTCAGCGGCGCGTCACCGCAGTCGGAGTCGAAATCGGGTGTGAAGCGGTCGCGCGCCATCGGGTCCCTCTCAGAAGTCGGTCGGCAGACCCTGATGGGCGGAGGAGCGGTCGGCCGCCGCCGCGGCCGCGGCGTCGCCCGACGTGGCACCCGTCCCGACGGCCTCGGCGGCGTCGAGCGGGGCCGGCCGGTAGTACTCGCTGCCCTTGCGCCAGTACCAGAGCATCGGGATCACGCCGACCCCCAGACCGCCGAGTCCGATGGCCACGGACGCGCTGCTCAGCTCGCCGAGCGACTCGACGAGCACCCAGAACATGAACAGGGCGCCGAGCAGCGGCCACAGCCCGCCGAAGACGAAGTTCGACACGGACTTCAGCAGCATCCTGCGGTAGGCGACGACCACCGCCAGCCCGGCCAGGCCGTAGTAGACGGCGATCTGCAGACCGATCGCGGAGATGGCGTCCGCCAGGATGTCGCCGACCGAGCCGAGCGCGTTGGAGGCGACGAACATCACCAGCGCCACACCGCCCACCACGGTGATGGCCACGTAGGGGGTGTTCCAGGTGCGGTGGACGCGGCCGAGGGCCTCGGGCATCGTGCGGTCGCGGCCCATCGCGAACAGGGACCGGGTGACCTGGATGAGGGTGGTCTCCAGCGTCGCGATGGTCGACAGCATCACGGCCACGATGAGCAGCTTGCCGCCCAGCCCCGGCCACACCACCTCGCCGAGCACCGCCAGGACGTTGGCGTCGTTCTGCTGGATCTGGGTGTCGGTCAGGATGACGTTGACCGCGATGGTGAAGACCTCGAACAGCAGGAAGACGATGCCGACGCCGATCAGACCGGCGAGACCGGTGGTGCGCCGGCTGTCGCGGGTCTCCTCGCTGAGGTTGCTGGTGACGTCCCAGCCCCAGTAGTAGAAGGCGGCGATCAACGCACCCGAGGCGAACCCGCTCACCCCGTCGAACTGGCTGAAGCCCAGCCAGGACCACTCGAAGGACCGGGCGCCGTCGCCGTGCAGCAGCGCGAGCACGGCGAACAGGGCCAGGATGACCAGCTCCACGCCCGACATGATCAGCTGGGCGCGGACGGTGAGGCGTGCGCCCCCGAGGACCACGAACAGCATCACCAGGAACCAGAAGGCCCCGACCGTGGTGGCCAGCGCGGTGTTGTCGGCCAGGTCCTCGTCGAACAGGGACAGCGTCATCGCGCCGGCGGGCAGCGAGCCGGCCACCATGAAGATGGTCGCGGAGATCACCAGGGCCCAGCCGCTGAGGAACCCCAGGAAGGGGTGGAGGGTGCGCCCCACCCAGGAGTAGCTGGCGCCCGCGTTGACGTCGATGCGGCTGAGGTAGCTGAAGGCCAGGGCGATGCCCAGCATCGGTATCGCGCAGTACAGCAGTGCCGCCGGGCTCGCGAGGCCCACCGCGCCGACGAGGACGGCGGTGGTCGCCGCGATCGAGTAGGCGGGCGCGCTGCCCGCCACCGCCATGACCACCGTGTCGAACGTGCCGAGGACGTTGGCCTGCAGTCCTCTGCCCCTGGTGCTGCTCATGGGATGTGCTGCCTTCGTGAGGGCACGACGGACGGACGCCTGGTGGCCGCCGGCGTGGAGGACTGGGAGGTGATGCTGCCTCGGGCCCGGAGGGGGAGGTCTTCGGGCCCGGGGCGGGAACGGGGAGGCCTCGTGCGCCGATGGTCGGCGACCGAATGATCACACCGTGTGTGCGTGTGATGATATCCGCGCTGTTTGAGCGTTCAAGATTGACCGGTGGGTAACCTTCCGAGTTGGCGAAAATTTTCACCAACGCGACGACCGTGCCCCTGTGGGGCAGCCGTGACGGAAGGGATTCGCTCCGACGCGCCAAGGGCTCCCGGCCAGGGCGGGTCACCGGGCTGCTCGCCGGCTCCCGAGCGGTGGATTCCTGCCCGGCGGGCCCAGGCACTGCCCCCAGGGAATCCGGCGCCCGCGGCGGGGACGCATGCGGCGGCCCGGCATGCCGGACGGTGGGCCTCGGACCGCGGCAGTGGATCAGGCCGCGGCGGTGGACCTCAGGCCGCGGCGGAGAATTTCAGGCCGCGTCCGGGAGCTTCACCGGCCCCGGCGACGGGCGCTTGGCCGAGTGGCCGTCGCCCGAGGAACGGCCGCGCAGCCGCCGCCACAGCCACGGCCCGAGGAAGTCCACGGCCCAGCGCACCTCGCCGCCCACGGCCCGCAGCGCGGGAACCGGCGGCCGGGGAGGCAGCGGCTCGGCCCAGTCGTCGTGGCCCGGCAGACCCAGGGTGTGGGCCATGCCGGACGCGATCCGCGCGTGCCCCAGCGGGCTCGCGTGCAGCCGGTCGTCGGCCCACAGACGCGGATCGGTGGTGACCGGACGCGCGAAGACGTCCAGCACGAGGACACCGTGGCGGTCCGCAGCGGCGCGCAGACGGCTGTTGAGGTCCACGACGCGGGGGAGCATCCGGCGCGCGAGCGGCGAGACCTTCCCCAGGTCCGGGAAGTTCACGGTGGCGACCCGCGCGCCCGACGCGCCGAGCCGGGCGAACATCTCCTCGATGTCGGCGGCGACCGACGCCGCGTCGAACCCGGACCGCACCAGGTCGTTCATCCCGGCCATGACGGTCACGAGGTCCGGCTCCAACTCCAGTGCCGCCCCCAGCTGCCCGGCCCGGATCTGCCCCGCCGTCCGGCCGCGGACGGCCAGGTTGGCGTAGGTGAGGTCCGGCTGTCGTTCCGCCAGGGTCTCGGCCAGCCGGTCGGCCCAGCCGCGGTGCCCGCCCGCCGGACCGGGGTCGCCGAGCCCCTCCGTCATGCTGTCGCCGATCGCCACGTAGCGCAGGTAGGGGTGCGGAGCCGTCATGGCGGAACCCTACCCAGGCACCCCGACGCCCGTGCAGGGGTGGTCGTGGGCGGACCGCAGAAGGGCGGCGGCCCCGCGGACGGCCGCGGTGTGCGGGCCGGGCACCGGGCGGACGGGCGCGCCCAGCCGCTCGGCGAGCCGGGGGCCGGTGGCGGGGCCCAGGGCTCCGCCACCGGCCAGCAGGACGCCCCGGCGCAGCGCGTCCCGGGTGCGGGACGTGCCGTCCTGGTCCAGCATGGCCGCCGTCATCGCGCCGACCGCCTCGGTGAGCCGCCCGGTCGGGGCGTGCCCGCCGAGGTCGGCGGTGCCGAGGGTGGTGCGGCGGGCGTCGGTCACGGCGCCGTCGTCGAGCAGGACGACATCGGTGACCTGCGCCCCGATGTCGACCACGAGCAGCGGCCGGGTCAGGTCGGCGTCGGCGGCGACGGCCACGGCGCGGGCGGCGGGAACGGTCAGGACCGTGTGCGGCCGCAGGACCTCGGCCGCGGCCCGGGCCTCGGCGCGGAAGGCGACGCCCCCCAGGGCCGGTGTGGTGAGGATGAGCAGGGGGTGGGCCGAGCGGGGGAGCCGGTGGGCGAGCAGACGGTCGAGCATCGTCGCGGTCGCGGCGGTGTCGACGATGGCGCCCCGCCGCACGGGCCGGACGATCCCGTCGCCGAAGGCGACCGTGGGGACGTCGAAGAGCGGCTTGCCGTCGAAGCCCCAGGCGCGGGTGCGGTCGCTGCCGAGGTCGAGGGCGACGCCGTGGCACCGGCGGCACCGGGGCCAGGGCCGGTGCCGGGGCCCGGCGGAGCGCGGACCGCGGAACGTGGTCACCGGCCCGCCTCCCTGAGATGCCGGCAGCGGGCGCAGGAGCGGGCCTGCGGCACGATCGTCAGAAGGCCGCGGTCGATGGGGCCGTGACACAGATGGCAGCGGCCGTAGCGGCCCTGGTCCATGCGCTCCAGGGCCGCCTCGACATCGGCGAGGACCATACGGGCCGACGCGGCGAGCTGGACGCGTACCTCGGTCTGGGCGGCGGCC
Organism: Streptomyces sp. VNUA24; assembly: GCF_029167005.1. Lineage (NCBI taxonomy): Bacteria > Bacillati > Actinomycetota > Actinomycetes > Kitasatosporales > Streptomycetaceae > Streptomyces > Streptomyces sp. VNUA24. The sequence goes on along the minus strand of NZ_CP119143.1, from coordinate 1,939,149 downwards.
CGCCGGTCGAGCGGTGCCTCGGTACGGGGTACGGCCGTGGCCGTGAGCTGCTGGATCTGTTCGCGGCGGAACAGGCGCTGCTCGTTCAGGCTGTCGCGCAGCGCTGCGAGGTCCGCGGCCGACAGGGCCGTACCGCGTGCGCGTTCGCCGATGGTCTGCTGGTTCACCACTTCACCCCTCGGGCTGTCAGGGAGACGGAGTCACCGGGCGGCGGCCGTCAGACCGCGTCGCGCCGGCAGGGGACGCAGAACCGCGTGTACGGCAGGATCTCCAGGCGCTCGACCGGAATGGGCTTCGAGCAGCCCAGACAGGTGCCGTAGGTGCGGTCCTGGACACGGGCGAGGGCGGCGTCGATCTCCTTGAGGACGCGCTCGATCGTGTCCCGTTGCCCCGACATCAGCAGCTCCTCCGACGCGTGGCCGCCCTCGGCGAGGGCCCGCAGCTGTGTCAGGCGGGTGTCGCGTTCGTGGGCTAGGCGCTGCCGGGCCTCGTGCGCGGACAAGCGTCCGGGCCGGGACTCGGTCCGGGGCGTATCGAGTGACATGGCGGGTCCTGTCTTCCGCACGGTGGACGGGGGTACGACCTCACCGTGGCCGACGCGCCGCCCGAAACCCATCGGGCGCAATACCCATTCGCCGCCGCACGCGGGCTACCGTGGCCCGGGCCGGCCGGCACCGGAAATGGGCATCGGACCCCATCGACGCGACCGCCCCGGCGCGGGCAGGCTTGCGGGGAGACCGGTGGGGAGCGGCGGGACGCGGCACACGGGCCGGGTCGTGTGCCCTCGGTGCGGACGACACGGCCCGTGTCACCGGCAGGAAGGAAGGCGTCGTCGCGGTGTCCCTGTTCTGGCGGATCTTCGCCCTCAACGCCGTGGTGCTGGGGACCGCGACCGCACTGCTGCTGTGGGCCCCGGTGACCGTGTCCGTGCCCGTGGTGCTGACCGAGGCGATCATCCTCGTGGCCGGCCTGGTCGTCATGCTGATCGCCAACGCGGCCCTGCTGCGGATCGGGCTCTCCCCCCTGGAGCGGCTGACCAGACTCATGACCACGGTCGACCTCCTGCGGCCCGGCCAGCGGCTGCCGGAGCACGGCCGGGGCGAGACCGCCGAGCTGATCAGCACCTTCAACGCCATGCTGGACCGGCTCGAACACGAGCGGGCGTCGAGCAGCGCCCGCGCGCTGCTCGCACAGGAGGACGAACGCCGCCGTATCGCCCAGGAACTTCACGACGAGGTCGGCCAGAGCATGACCGCCGTCCTGCTGGGGCTGAAACGGGCGGCCGACGACGCGGACGAACCGCTGCGCGGCGAGCTGCAGCAGGCGCAGGAGATCACCCGCGAGAGCCTGGACGAGGTCCGCCGCCTGGTGCGCCGGCTGCGACCGGGCGTCCTGGAGGACCTCGGCCTGGTCAGCGCCCTGACCTCGCTGACCACCGAGTTCGCCACCCACACCGGGCTGCGCGTCGTCCGCCGTTTCGACACCGGCCTGCCCGCACTGGACCAGGAGACCGAGCTGGTGCTCTACCGGGTCGCGCAGGAGGCCCTGACCAACGCGGCCCGGCACGCCGACGCCGGCCTGGTCGAGGTCAGCCTGAGCCCGGGCGACGGCGTGGTCGTCCTCGCCGTCGTGGACGACGGCCGGGGGACGGGGGTGGCCCGGGAGGGCGCCGGGATCCGCGGGATGCGCGAGCGGGCCCTGCTCATCGGGGCCGCGCTGGACGTCACCTCCCGGCCGGCCACCGGCACCCACGTCCGCCTGACCGTACCCGTCCCCAGGAAGCAGCCATGACCCCGAGCGACCCGACCGAGATCCGCATCCTCCTCGCCGACGACCACGCGCTCGTACGGCGCGGGGTGCGACTCATCCTCGACGGCGAGCCGGACCTCCGGGTCGTCGCCGAGGCCGGGGACGGTGCGGAGGCCATCGCCCGGGCCCGTACGCACGAGGTCGATCTCGCGGTGCTGGACATCGCCATGCCCCGGATGACGGGTCTGCAGGCCGCCCGCGAACTGATCGCGCTGAAGCCGGAACTGCGCGTCCTGATGCTGACCATGCACGACAACGAGCAGTACTTCTTCCAGGCGTTGAAGGCCGGCGCCAGCGGATACGTGCTGAAATCGGTCGCCGACCGCGATCTCGTCGCCGCCTGCCGGGCCGCCATGCGCGACGAGCCCTTCCTCTACCCGGGGGCCGTCACCGCGCTCGTGCGCAACTACCTCGACCGGGTCCGCCACGGGGAGGAGCCGCCCGACCAGGTCGTGACCCCCCGGGAGGAGGAGGTCCTCAAACTCGTCGCCGAGGGGCACTCCTCCAAGGAGATCGCCGAGATGCTCTTCATCAGCATCAAGACCGTCCACCGGCACCGGGCGAACCTCCTGCACAAGCTCGGCCTGCGCGACCGGCTGGAACTCACGCGCTACGCCATCCGCGCCGGTCTCATCGAACCCTGACACCGCCCGCCCGCGGCCGGAACTCTCGGGCAGGGCAAGCGCGTTGGGGCTGACGAGACACTTACATCAGACACCGGAACGGGGAGGGGACGGCGCATGGCACGCGGCTCGTCCCCCGCCCCTCGCAGGGTCGGACCCGCTCCGGCGGCGGCGCTCGCCGTCCTCCTCGCCGTCCTCACCGCCCTGTTCCTGCCCCCTTCGTACGGCGGTGCCGCGCACCTTCCGTCCTCCGGCGCCGCCGCCTCGGTGGCCGGGGGCCGGGTCACGGCGGCCTTCGAGATCACGCGGGCCGACAGCGGGGCACCGGCGGACGACGGGCACGGCGCGGCCCTGCTCCGCAGCCCCCGTGATGTCCCCGGGGACCGGCTGCCGCCCCCGCACACGGCCGCCCTCGCCGCACCGCACGAGACGGCCGGTCCGCCCCGGCGCGGGCCCACGGCCGCCCCGGCCGCGCCGTCCGCGCCGGCCCCGCCCCCTCCGACGGGCCGTCACCAGGGGCGCGCACCGCCTCCTCCACCAGGCACCTGAGCTTCCCTTTCCCATTCCGTCGACCGCGGCCGTGTCCGGCCGCGGTGTGCCTGCCGGAGGCCCCTCTTGACCCGCGCCCCGCGCGTCCGAGGGCTGCTCGCCCTCGCCGCCGTCGCCCTGTCCCTCTTCATCGCCCTCACCACACCCGTCCAGCTCGGACTGGACCTGCGGGGCGGCACACAGATCGTGCTGGAGACCCGCCCCACCGACACCACCCCCGCCGACAGCGAGGCCACCGACCGCACCCTGGAGGTGCTGCGCGGCCGCGTCGACGCCCTGGGCGTCGCCGAACCCACTCTCACCCGCTCCGGGGACAACCGGATCGTCGTCGAGCTGCCCGGAGTGCAGGACCCGGCCGAGGCCGCCGAGATCCTCGGCCGCACCGCCCGGCTCACCTTCCACCAGGTCCTCGGCACGACCACCGCCGACGCCACGGACGAGGCCGAGGACAAGGAGCAGACCACGGAGGAGAAGAAGAAGCCGCGTGACACCGTCCTGGCCGACGAGTCCGGCACCCTCCTGCGCCTGGAAGCGGCCGCGCTGACCGGCCAGGACGTCAAGGAGGCGGCCGCCCGGCTCGACCAGCAGAACGGCACCGGATGGCATGTGACCGTCGACTTCGAGGGGGCCGGCGGCGACGGCTGGGCCCGCCTGACCGGGCGGGCCGCCTGCGCCCCCGCGGGAGACCCGGCCCGACGCATCGCCATCGTCCTCGACGACAAGATCATCTCCTCGCCCCAGATCGATCCCTCGGTCCGCTGCGACACCGGCATCAGCGGTGGCTCCACCCAGATCACCGGCTCCTTCGACGCCGACGAGGCCAAGGAACTCGCCCTGCTCATCAACGGCGGCGCACTGCCCGTCCCGGTGGAGAACGTCGAGCAGCGCACCGTCGGCCCCACCCTCGGCGCCGAGGCCATCGAGGCCAGCGCCTGGGCAGCCGCGGTCGGCACCACGCTCACCGCGCTGTTCATCATCGCCGTCTACCGGCTGATGGGCGTCCTCGCCACCGTGGCACTGCTCTGCTACGGCCTGATCTCCTACGCCGCCCTCGCCGCCCTGGGCGCCACCCTCACCCTCCCCGGCCTCGCCGGTTTCGTCCTGGCCATCGGCATGGCGGTCGACGCCAACGTCCTGGTCTTCGAACGGGCTCGGGAGGAGTACGCCGCCCAGCGGCGGCCCAGTCCCCGGTCGGCCCTGACGGCGGGCTTCCGGGGCGCCTTCAGCGCGATCACCGACTCCAACGTCACCACCCTCATCGCCGCCGGCCTGCTGTTCTTCCTCGCCTCCGGACCCGTGCGCGGCTTCGGTGTCACCCTGGGCATCGGCGTCCTCGCCTCCATGTTCAGCGCCCTGGTGATCACCCGTGTGCTCGCCGACCACGCGGCCTCCCGGCCCTCCGTCCGCCGCCGTCCACGTCTGACGGGCATCGCCGGCACCGGCGCCGTCCGCGACCGCCTGACGCGCACACCGCCGCAGCTGATGCGCCGGCCCCGGCGGTGGCTGGCCGCCTCCGCCGTGGTCCTGGCCGTCGCGGTGGCCGGCATCGGCGTACGGGGCCTGGACTTCGGGATCGAGTTCACCGGCGGCCGCCTGGTCGAGTACACCACCGCCACCCCGGTCGACCCCGACCGGGCGCGCGCCGCGCTCGCCGACGCCGGATTCCCCCGCGCCGTCGTCCAGACCTCCGGAGACGACGGACTCACCGTCCGGACCGAGCGGCTGAGCGAGGCGCAGGCGGCCCTCGTCACCGACACCGTCGGCACCCTCACCGACCGCGCGGAGAAGGTCCGTGACGAGGCCATCGGCCCCAGCCTCGGCAAGGAGCTGCGCAACGGCGCCCTGATCGCCCTCGCCGTCGCCCTCGGCGCCCAACTCCTCTACCTCGCGGCCCGTTTCCGCTGGCTGTTCGGCACCTCCGCCGTCGCCGCCCTCGCCCACGACGTGGTGATCCTCGTCGGAGTCTTCGCCTGGCTGGGCAAGCCCGTGGACGGTGTCTTCCTCGCCGCCCTGCTCACCGTCATCGGCTACTCGGTCAACGACTCCGTCGTGGTCTTCGACCGCGTCAGGGACCTCGGCCGCGCCGACCGCACCGCACCCTTCGCGGCCGTCGCCAACCGGGCCCTGCTACAGACGCTGCCCCGCACCGTCAACACCGGCATGGGCGCCGCCTTCATCCTCACCGCCCTGGCGGTGCTCGGCGGCGACTCCCTCACCGACTTCGCCCTCGCCCTGCTCATCGGCATCGCCGTGGGCACGTACTCCTCGATGTTCACCGCTACCCCCCTCGCCGTCGAACTCCACAGGCGCCGCTGAGGCGTTCGGGCGCGCGGCCGGTGCCGCGCGCCCCGTGGGGGCCCCGGGAAAACCGCTGTCCGGGCCGATGAGCACGGTGATAGACAGGCGGCGTGACGACGACTGAGGCCATCACCCCGGAGTTCCCCGCACTGCTGCGGCTGATCGAGGAGCGCTCCGCCGCGTTCCGCGCGGCGGTCGCCGCCGCGCCCGACCTTGCGGAACGGGTGCCGACCTGCCCCGAGTGGACGCTGCTGGACCTGGTACGGCACCTCGGCTCGGTGCACCGCTTCTGGGCGGCCACCGTCGCCGCCGGCCCGGCCGACGCCCCCCTGCGCAGGGACGACCCGGACGCGCCCCGCGAACGTACGGCCCTGCTGGCCTGGTCGGCCGAGTCCACCGGCCGGCTGCTGGACGCCCTGCGGGAGTCCGGCCCGGACCGCGGCTGCTGGACCTGGTGGGGCACGTCGCAGTCGCCGCGGACCAGCGGCGCGGTCGCCCGGCACCAGGTCCAGGAGGCCGCGGTGCACACCTACGACGCCCAGGTCACCACGGGGACCGCGCAGCCGCTGCCGGACGCGGCGGCACTCGACGGCGTCGACGAGTTCCTGTCCACCTGCTGCGCCGGTACCGCCCCCTGGCCCCACGAGCCCGCCACCGTGGACTACCACGCCGCCGAGGGCCGCTCCTGGCGTCTCACGCTCGCCGCCGACGGCACACGGGCCACCCGCCTGACCACCCCGGGTGCCACGCCCGCCGACGCCTCCCTGCACGGGACGGCGGGCGAACTGGTCCTGGCCCTGTACGGCCGCATCCCCGTGGACTCCCTGAAGTCCGACGGCGACCGTCGGCTCTTCGACCTGCTCCTGGCCTGGGACCCGGACGAGGACGAGTAGCCGCACGTCCACCGTGCGAACGTCCTGCCGCGACGCCTGGAGGGACACAGGCCCCCGGGGGTGAGCCGAGGGCCTGCGTCCGGTTCAGGGGGTGGGGCCGGCCCGCCTCACGCGAGCGAACCGCCCATCGTGGTGAGCGCCGACCGGTACGCCGGCTTCTTGTTGCCACCGCGGTCGAACAGCAGCGGGTTCTCGCCGCTGCGCCAGGAGTCGCTGTCGCGGATGCCCCAGACGGTGATGCCGGTGCAGCGCGGCACGTTCAGACAGGCCCTGACCGTGTTGGCGTACCCGTTCGCCGGGGCCTGAGCGATGTCCAGCTCGGTGATCTGGACGTCCACCCCGAGAGCGGCGAAGCTCGACAGCGTCGCCTGGAAGGTGCCGGGAGGGCCGCCGGCACCGAAGTGGGACTGGAGTCCGACGCAGTCGATGGGCACGCCCCGGGACTTGAAGTCGCGGACCATGCGGTAGACACCCTGGGTCTTGGCGGCGTTCCAGTCCTCGATGTTGTAGTCGTTGTAGCAGAGCTTGGCGCCCGGGTCGGCCGCGCGGGCCGTGCGGAACGCCTCCTCGATGAAGCCGGTGCCCAGGACGTCCCGGAAGACCGAGCTGCGCATCTGGCCGCTGCCGCCGTCGGCGAAGGCCTCGTTGACCACGTCCCAGGAGTGGATGCGGCCCTTGTAGCGGCCCGCCACGGTGGTGATGTGGTTGTTCATCACGCCGCGCAGCGTGTTCGCGTCCCTGATGGCCTTGACCCAGTCGGGCAGCTGGGAGTGCCACACCAGCGTGTGGCCGCGGACCTTCTGGCCCCGGGCCGTCGCGCGGTTCACGATCTGGTCGGCGGAGCCGAAGGTGAACTGGCCGCGGTTGCGCTCGGTGGCGTCCCACTTCATCTCGTTCTCGGGGGTGACCTGGTTGAACTCGCGGTCCAGGATGCCGGTGTACTGGCCGTCACCGAGCCGTCCGGCGGCGACGGCGGTTCCGAAGTACCGTCCGGACTGGGCGGCCTGGGCGCCCAGGGTGGACGCCTTGACCGCCGTCGGCGTGCCGGCCGCCGGGCCGGGACCGGCCTGCGGTGCGCCGTGCGCGAGGCCGGGCGTGGCGAGGGCCGTGAGTGCCGCCAGGCCCAGTACCGACGCCCGGCGCCGGCCGAGCCGTTTCCGCTGGTTCATCGTTCTCCTCGTACGGTCGGTGTGCGGGTGGGGGTGGAGCGGGTGCGGAGGGTTCAGGGGGTGTCGGAGGGTTCAGGGGGTGGACACCTCGAACCGGGTGATGCGGACCGAGCCGCCCAGTGCCCGGGTGGCGTGGTTGAACAGGGCGAACCGGTAACCCATGAAGAAGCGCCAGTCGTTGCCCATGGAGAAGGCGGGGCCGAGGCGGGTGAAGCGGGTGCCGTCGGTGCTGTAGGAGAAGGTGCCCGGCCGGGCCGATCCGGGGCGGATGTCGGCGTTCACCCGCAGCCAGAGCCGTCCGCCCGGCACGTTCGTGCTCGCCCGCTCGACTCCGGTGCCGGTGGTGTTCCAGCTGCCGTCCATGGTCAGCCCGTCGACCATGACCAGCCGGGTCGTGCCGCCGTCGCGTTTGAGCCCGATCCACGCGGAGGAGTCACGCAGCAGCGCGAGTCCGGCCCGGTCGCCGTCGCGCATGGCCGAGGGGTCGAGCTGGACGGTGGCGGTGGAGGTGGGGCCCTGGATGCGGTGGGTGAGGGTGTTGCGGGCCCAGTACAGGTCGTTGGTGACGGTCGCGGTGCTCAGCGTCAGACCGTTGTTCACCGACCACTTGCTGTTGTCCGGGTTGTGGTTCCACTCCCACCTCGGTTTGAGGGTCGTCCCGTCGAAGGTGTCGACGCCGATCATGGGGGTGACCGGGCGGGGTGGAGCGGGCACGGCCGGGGCGGGGTACGAGGCGCCCCAGGCGCCGTTGACGAGCTGCACCACGGGCCAGCCGTCCGAGGTCCAGGTGACCGGGGCCAGGGCGGGCACCCGGCCGCCGGGGTAGGCGTCCACGAAGGCCAGGTAGTACCAGGCGCCGTTCTGTGTCTGCACCAGTCCGCCCTGGTGGGGGACACCGCCGCCGGGGATCGGCCCGCGCAGGTCGAGAAGGACCTGCCGCATCGTGTACGGACCGAAGGGGCCGCTCGACGACTTCAGGATGTACTGGCCGTTCGCGGGACGGGTCAGGAAGATGTAGTACTGCCCGTTGATCCGGTAGAAGCGGGAGCCCTCCAGGGTGCCGACGCTCGACGGTGTGGTGAACACCTGCTGGGTGCGGACCTGGGTGCGGCCGTCCGGCGAGAGCTGGGCGACGCTGATGGTGGAGTTGCCGTACGCCACGTACAGGGTGTCGTCGGTGTCCACCAGCAATCCGGCGTCGTAGTAGGGCGTGCCGATGGTGGTGAGCCGGTTCCACGGTCCCTCGACGGCGGTGGCGGTGTACACGTACGTCCTGGCGAAGTCGATCTGGCCGAGCCAGTAGAAGGTCCCGTTGCTCGGGCGATGGGCCAGCGACGACGCCCAGATGCCCCGGACGTAGCCGCGGCCGCCGTTCAGGTCGTACTTGGCGCCGAAGTCGAGGGTCGGCACGGCGTGACCGGCGATCTCCCAGTTCACCAGGTCGTACGAGCGCAGCACCGGGGCTCCCGGCGAGTAGTGCATCGTGGAGGCCGAGGCGTAGTAGGTGGAGCCGACGCGGATGATGTCGATGTCCGCGAAGTCCTGCCAGACGACCGGATTCGTGAGGTCCGCGGCGGCGGCGGCCGACGGCCCCCGCTCCGGGCCGGGAGCCGCGAGGGCGCGCGACGCTCCGATCGGGGGAAGCAAGGTGCCCGTCACCAGACCGGTGGCGGCGGCCAGCGTGCGACGGCGATCCCAGAACTGATCAGGGCATGACATATCCATGGCGTTCTCCTCGCGCGGCCGGGCCGTCGTGGGGGCGGGGGTGGGGCCGGGTGCTGTGCCGAGGTGCGTCGTGGAGCGTGCGGTGGCTCGTCGAGGGGGCCTCCCGTGGCCGGGCCTGCCTCCGCCTCGTTCGTGATGTCGTACATCGATCGGCACATCGAGCACTTTGGATGATAGGAGGCCGGTGGACCTCGTCAATACCTCTCGCATGATTCGAAAGTTCTGGCGAAATATTTCGTTCGATCCGTACATCGGAGTGGGCTTCCGTCGGAAGGTCCGAGAGGGTTGCCTGCCTGGTCCGGGCCTGGGCCGTCGGGTTCCCGGTCTGTGGGACGCCGGGGGAGCGCCACGTATTGACATGCTCGACCGCCTCTCTATAGTCCCGGACTACCTGACGGCCGTAGGTGTTCGATCGCGGACGTGACCGAATCTTGCGTTCCCTAACCCTGTCAGGTGCACGACATTTCATGGGATCGGTTGCCGGAGGCAGCCGGAGATCGCCGGAGAAGGAGTCACATGATCACGAGGACCGGAACACGCTTATGGCCCGCCGTCGTCGCCTCGCTCGTGCTGGCCCTGGTCGGTACCACGACCGCGGCCTCGGGCACGGCCGCGGCCTCCGTCCGTGCCCCCGCCGCCTCGACCGCCGGCTGCGGCAAGGCGCCCGGACTGGCGAGCGGCACGCACACGATCCAGAGCGGCGGCAAGAACCGGAGCTTCATCCTGCGGGTCCCGGACGGATACGACCGCAACCGTCCCTACCGGGTGGTGTTCGGGTTCCACTGGCTGGGCGGCACCTCCACCGACGTCTCCACGGGCCGCACCGTGGAAACGGGCACGTGGGCCTACTACGGGCTGCAGCGGCTGGCCAACAACAGCGCCGTCTTCGTCGCACCCCAGGGCCTCAACAACGGCTGGGCCAACTCCGGCGGCGAGGACATCACCTTCGTCGACAACATGATCCGGCGGATCGACGACGCCCTGTGCATCGACACCGCCCAGCGGTTCGCCCTGGGATTCAGCTACGGCGCCGCCATGTCGTACTCGCTCGCCTGCTCGCGGGCGACGGTCTTCCGCGCGGTCGCGGTCCAGAGCGGCGGACAGCTCAGCGGATGCAGCGGCGGCACGCAGCCCATCGCCTACCTCGGTGTGCACGGCCTGCGGGACAACGTCCTCGGCATCTCCGGCGGCCGCGCGATGCGGGACCGGTTCGTCAGGAACAACGGGTGCACCCCCCAGAACCCGCCCGAGCCGGCCCAGGGCAGCCTGACGCACCGGGTCACCACCTACTCCGGGTGCGCGGCCGGACGTCCGGTCGCCTGGGCGGCGTTCGACGAGGGGCACATCGCGGCTCCCCAGGACCGGGCTCCCGGTGACAGCGGATCCAGGACCTGGCTGCCGGCCGAGGTGTGGCGGTTCTTCAACCAGGTGTAGGAGCACCGGACACCGAGAGAGCGAGCGGTGCACCCCGGCGGCCGGACCGCCGGGGTGCACCGCCGCGCTCGACAACACCGGCCTACTCAGGCCGAGTTGAGTAGGTGCGCTCATGCCCGGCGGTCCCCGGTGCGACGAAGATCGGTGCAGCGGCGCCGGTCGGAGGCGCCGGTCCTGTCCAGCTCGGATCCCATGGAGTACCTCATGTCCCGTCGTACCGTCCTGTCCGTGGCCGCCGGTGTCGTCGTCCTCGGTGCCGCTGGTGCCCTCACACTGGCCCACGCCGGGGACCAGTCGGTGAAGCTCGCGCACGGCACGGCCCGCTACGTCGCTCCTGAGGGCGGCCGCGACGGCTCGCTCACCTTCACCACCGACGTCACGGCGTCCTCCGGGGTCGAGAGCGTGAAGGTGCTGGCATGGCCGCAGCACTCGTCCTTCGCCGAGGAGGGGCCCACCGCCAAGGACATGGCCGCCGTGGAATCGGCCGTCTGCAAGCCCTCCGGAAAGGACACCGTGCACTGCACGTACCGCGTCGGGGTCACCGCCGCCGACGCGCAGTCCTCCCCGCGCGGTGCCTGGCACGTCGCCGTCCTGGCCACGGCGAAGGACGGCACCACGGTCCTGGACGCCGAGTGGGCCGGTTTCACCGTCCGGTGAACCGGCCGGCACGGGGCGGGAGGTGCGGACGGTGACATGCGCCCGTCCGCACCTCCCGCCCTCCGCCCGCCTCATGTCCGCGTGCAGGCCGTCCCGTTGAGACTGAACCCGCCCGGCGCGGCGAAGGTGCCGCTGTAGGTGCCCTGGAACCCGAACGACTGCCTGCCGCCGGGGGAGATGCTCGCGTTGTGGGCCAGCCCGCTCGCCGTGACCGATCCCGAGGACGGGGAGACGGACGAGTTCCAGGCGCTGGTGACGCTCTGGCCGGAGGGCAGGGTGAAGGCGAGGCGCCAGCCGTCGACGGGCGACGAACCGGTGTTGGTGACGGTGACGTCGGCGGTGAAGCCGCCCGGCCAGACGTTCGTGGTGTACGCCACCGCGCAGGCACCGCCGCCGCCCGGACCGCCGGGCCCACCGCCGCCGGTGTTCACGCTCGACGAGAAGGAGTTCACGCTCAGCCCGGTCCCGTTCTGCCAGGGCTCGAAACCGGCCTGAACACTCGTCAGGTACCAGCTGTTCTGGGCCAGTCCGCGTGCCACGGCCTGACGGACGAAGTCCATCACGTCGAAGCTCCAGCTGCCGATCGCCGACGGAGCCACGAAGGACAGCACGTCGTTGGTGCCGTTGCCGCCCGACCACACCTGCCAGGAGCGCCCGCCCACGGAGGCCGTGCCGACCTGCGAGCCGATGGGCTGGATCGGGCCCACCTTGTTGAACCAGATCATGATCTCGGTCCGGTTCACGCCGTCGGTACGGGGCGTCGGGTCGAGCCAGATGTCGTACGAGGCGTTGTAGACGGCATCGCCGACATAGCCGTACGAGATGCTGCTCGGTGCGCTGGAGATGGTCGAGAGCTGGGCCGGGAGGCTGGTTCCCGGGGAGCAGTTGGTGTAGTGGCAGCCGTTGAACAGGGACGGGTAGGACTTCGGCGCGCCGTTGGTGGGGACGGAACCGTCGGCCCGGCTGAGCCGGAAGCCGGTGTCGGTGGCGGTGACGCACTGAGGGGCGCTGGTGCCCCAGCGGTTGTTCTGGACGACGTAGCGCCCCTGGACGACGGTCGAGCCGAACTGTTCGCAGACGGTCGTGTCGGCCTGGGCCGGTGGCGTGGCGGCGAAGAGTGCCGCGACGGTGGCGAGCGCGGTGACGAGCGCGCCCAGCGCGCCCCGCAGGGAACGTCCACGGGGAGCACGCGGAGGGTACGGCGACGGTCGCATGGGGGCCTCTTTCGGAGGTACGGCCGGGAGGTGGGGGGTGATGCCGGGCGCTCCCCGTGGCCACATTGTGGGAGCGCTCCCATTTCCGCTCTGCCCTGGACTGTAGAAGCGGTCCATCGCCCTGACAACCCTCCGGTGGCGGTCCGGTCGCCGCGCGCCGCCCGGCGGTCCGCCGGGCGGAAGGAGGTCAGAGAGTCGTCAACAGGCTTTCGAGTGAGACCCGTTGATGTGCCGCTGTGGTGGAGTGTGGGACGAGCAGCGCGTTGACCTGAAAGCCTGCCAGGGCCGCGAGCAGGGTGTCGGCGCGCCGGCCGTCCGGCACACCGTCCGCGATCTCACCCGCGGCCCTCGCCTGTGCCAGGTATCCCGGCCCCGGGGATCAATCGAACCGTGGTTGGCGCTGAGATTGATCATGGTCCGGCTGTAGCGGACCGAAGGGTGTTGATACGGTTCTCGTACTCGCGGCGGGCCTTGCGCTGGGCCGGGACCGCTGCGGTGCCGTCGAGGGGCTGGCAGTGGTCGAGGAGTTGGCGGTGGACCGCAGGCGCGGTGGTGATGCGCAAGGTGTAGCCCTGGCCGCGTCGTACGGTCACGCCTTGGTCGAGCGCGGCCCGCTCGGCGTCGGCCAGTTCGGTTGCGCGGAGGAAGTCGGCGATCTTGCCCGGCATGTCGAGGGTGACCGGCAGTTCCGGGGCCGGGGTGTCTTCGGCGCCGGCGGCGGTGTGGTCGGGCAGGAGGTCGGCGACGGCGGTGCGGATGGCGCCGCGGCTGACGTCGTGGTCGCGGGCGAGGGCGAGGGCGGCGATGGACCGGCCTTCCAGGTACGCGGGGTGCCGGTAAGAACGCTGTCACCGATCCTGCTGGCTTATTCCGTGCCCGGCGGGGTTGGCTGCTCGTTGGTCGGGGCAGCAGCGGCCGTCTTGGCGTTCCGGTCGCGGGTGGGGTGTGGAATGTCGATGCGACCGATGCCGTGGCCGAAGGTGCCTGAGCTGACCGCGCAGGTGGCGCGGGCGGTGGCGGCACGGGGCCCGTATCCGTTGGCGATGCGGGTCCGTGACGAGCTGGGCGAGTTGTTTGAGGATGCCGAGTTCGCCGAGGCGTTCGGATCCAGAGGGCGGCCGGGCTGGTCACCGGGCCAGCTGGCGCTGGCCTGGTCACCGGGCCAGCTGGCGCTGGTGACGGTGTTGCAGTTCGCCGAGAACCTCACCGACCGGGCGGCAGCGCATCGGGTGCGGTACGGCATGGACCTGAAGTACGCGCTCGGCCTGGAGCTGGATGATCCCGGGTTCGACGCCTCGGTGCTGTCCGAGTTCCGCACGCGGCTGGTCGAGCACGGGATGGAGGAGAAGGTGCTCGACCTGCTGCTGACCGCGCTCAAGGACCGGGGCCTGGTGAAGTCCGGAGGCAAGCAGCGCACCGACTCCACCCGCGTGCTGGCGGCGGTACGCGATCTGAACAGGTTGGAGCTGGCCGGGGAGACGCTGCGGGCCGCGCTGGAGGCGCTGGCCTGTGCGGCCCCGGTCTGGCTGACCCACGCGGTGCCCGTTCGGGAATGGGCCGAAAGCTATGGTCCGCGGATTCATTCCTGGCATCCGCCGGCTTCCACGAGCAAGCGCGAGGAGAGGGCTCTGGTCTACGGCCGGGACGGGTTCGCGCTGCTGGAGGCGGTGCACGCCCCTGACGCGCCGGCGTGGCTGCGGGAACTCCCGGCGGTGCAGGTCCTGCGCACGATGTGGGTGCAGAACTACCACCGCACCGTGTCCGAGGCCGGAGCGGAGGTGAAGCGGCGGGAGGGCAAAGACCTCCCGCCCGGCAGACTGAGGCTGGCCTCTCCGTACGACACCGAGGCGCGCTATGGCCTCAAACAGGGCTCCTGGTGGACCGGCTACAAGATCCACATCAGCGAGTCCTGCGACGATGCCGACGACCAGGACCCGGCTACCGGCCAGGTGCTGGTCCCCGGAGCCGACGGACCGCCGCCGCGCTTGATCACCGGCATCGCGACCACCGACGCCACAGTGACCGATGCGGAGATGACCGAACCGGTCCATCACATGCTCGCTGCCCGCGATCTTCTGCCCGCCGAGCATTTCCTCGACTCCGGTTACGCCTCCGCCGAGTTGATCGTGGGCATCAAGAAGAACTTCGGGGTCAGCCTGGTCACTCCGGTCCTGATGAACAGCTCACCCCAGGCGCGTGCCGGCGCCGGGTTCGACCGCACCGCGTTCACCATCGACTGGGACAAGCGGCAGGCCACCTGCCCACGCGGGGACACCAGCACCTGGTGGAGCCCCGCCACCCTGCGCGGCACCAGGGCCATCGTCATCAAGTTCAACAAGGAGACATGCCGTCCCTGCCCGGTGCGCGACCAGTGCACCAGCTCGAAGACCGGCGGCCGGACTCTCTCCCTGCAACCCCGCGAGGTTCAAGAAGTCCTCGACCACGCCCGCCTCCAGCAGGGCGACGAGCAGTGGCGAGTCAACTACGGAGCCCGCGCGGGCATCGAGGGAACCATCCACCAGGCCGTCGCGGTCACCGGGATGAGACGTGCCCGCTACCTCGGTCTCCAGAAGACCCACCTGGAGCACGTCTTCTCCGCCGTCGCGCTCAACCTCATTCGCCTCGATGCCTGGTGGAACGGTCACCCGCTCGACCGCACCCGCGTCAGCCACCTCGCCCGACTCGATCTCTCCCTCGCCGCGTAACCGAATTGGAGTATGCAATGGGTAGGCGGCGTTGATCGTGAGGTCGGTGTTCGGCTGCCCGCTGTCGTGGATGGGGAGCGAGTGTCACGGACTGTGATCGCGTCCGTCCCGTGGGGCGAAGGCTGAGAGGGCGTCGGTGTCGGGGGAGGCGCTGTGGCGTGAGCCCGTTGATGTGTGTTAGTGCAGCTCGGCGCCGGTATGTACTGGTTGCAACAGGTGTGGCGGTATCGCTGAATCGAGGGACGCACGTTGTCGGGCATGACATGGAGAACAGACCACCTGAATGTGGAGTACAGCCAGTACTACCTCTGCGAATGGGGCAGTCTCCCCGACCCTGAAGAGATTCCGAGGATTCCAAGAGGGAACACGCTCGCAGGAGCCGGGAGTGGCTATCTGACCATCATGTCGGGAACGCACAGTGGCTATATCGCGCTGGCCATCGAGTGCCGGGATAATGAGCCGCCCCAGGATTTCAAAGCGTGGGAATCGGTCGTGGACGTCAGCCATTACAGCGAGAAAGGAATCATGTTTCCTCTCCTCTGGGCAGGAGATACTCTGCGCGAAGCCGGGAATCTGGCTCGCAAGGGGCCCGGCTGGTACCGCATCCGAATTCACACCCGTGGACGTGACGAAGGGCGACAGCTTAGTGCGGTGCCTGAACTCCCCGACTATCCCGTTGAAGACCATCTAATCACCATCTGGCCCGCGCCCCCCACGAATGAGAAGGTCCACAAGATTGAGGACCAATACGGGCTAAAGTCCTGGGACCCGTCAAGATCAGCAGCCCCACCCGTTTACCCCGGCTGAGGATTTCCCATCACCTTCGCTGTCGGTTGCCTGGCCGCCCATCCGCACCACCGGCCCGCAGCGACGACCTGAGCACCTTGGCTGTCCCCGATATCCGCCATGCATGTCGTCGGCCCGGTCTGGCACGACGACAGGGGCATCAGCGCATCGACATTTCGCACCCCACCCGCGACCGGGAATGCCAAGGCGGCCGCCGCTGCCCCGACCAACGAGCAGCCAACCCCGCCGGGCACGGAATGAGCCAGCAGGATCGGTGACAGCGTTCTTACCGGCACCCCTACGCGGTGTGCACGGCGTCGGTTTTCCCGGCCGCCACGGCTGGGCGCCGGCCGCCCTTGTTGCCCTTGGCCTCGGCGGCCCGCAGCCCGTCGTAGGTCAGGTCGCGCTGGAGTTCGCCAGCGGCGGCGAGGGTCTGCACCATGAACTTCACGGTGGACAGCAGCTCGCCGGTACGCGGGTGGCGGGCGGTGAGGTCCATCGCGGAGAACGCCCCGTCGTGGATGCGCAGGGCGAGACGGTCGCGGTGCAGGACGTCGAGCACGTCGAGGATGTGCCCGGTGCCGCGCACCAGGCGGAACATTTCGGAGATGTGGACGGTGTCGCCCGGCCGCGCGTACACGAGCAATTCGGCGAACTTCGGGCGCTGAAGCGGGTGGAGGCGGCTGGAGGTGCCCGCAGCTTCCTCGAAGGCGACTGGGTCCTCGATCCCGGCCTCGTCCAGGACGAGGTTCTGGCGGTCGGTCGACTGCTGATCGGTCGACACCCGTTTGTAGACCAGGTTGGCCATGCCGCTCCCCGTGTCGGTGCTCGCATTCGACCCTAGCTGTCAGCAAACCCTGTCAGCAGCCGTCATCGGATCTGTTTGGATCTGCGCCGCCCTCGGACCCCGGAAAGCCGGGGTTCATTGGACGCCCGCCATGCCTGTCGTCATTCGTTCGTTTGCCGACACTGCGGACTGGTCGCAGCGGGGGATTGACATGGCTGGCGCGTCAATCATCATGATCTTGGTGTTGGTCCCGGGGCGCCGCCCAACGCAAAGCTGAAGCCCCGTCCTCCTCGGCGATCTGGCGTGCAATGAGAGGCAGTCTTCCGATGGACACCTTCAAGACGAAGAACGGCTTGGTCCAGGGGTTTCGGGCTTCTGCCGAAGTCGTCGCCGTCCTTGGTATCCCCTATGCCGCCCCGCCGTTCGGCGTCAACCGGTTCCGGGAACCCTTCCCGGCACCGGCGTGGACCGGAGTGCGGGACTGCACGGCCTTCAGCCCGATCGCCCCGCAGTCGGCGCAACTGCCCGGCGCACCCGTGTGGTCGCCCGACGACAAGGACATCCTCACCGTCAACATATGGACCCCGGCCCCCGAAGGTGGTCGTCTGCCCGTCCTGGTCTGGATCCATGGCGGTGCCTACACCTTCGGATCCTCAGCCCAACCCGACTTCGACGGCACCGCGCTGGCCCGCGCCGGTCTGGTCGTGGTCACCCTCAACTACCGGCTCGGTTTCGAAGGCTTCGGCCATGTCCCCGCCGCCGAAGCAACCGCCTACCCGGACAACCGGGGCCTGCTCGACCAGGTCGCGGCCCTGCGCTGGGTCCGTGAGAACATAGCCGCCTTCGGCGGCGATCCTGGCAACGTCACGGTCGCCGGCCAGTCCTCCGGCGCCGCTTCGGTCGCCTGCCTGATGGTGATGGACCACGCCCGCGGCCTCTTCCACCGCGCCATCGCCCACAGCGCCGCCAGCCCTTGCTACACGCTCGAAATCGCTGCGGCGACCACCTGCGAGATCGCTGCCGCAGCGGGCTGCCCCGCCACAGCCGAGGGTCTGACTTCCGCGACCCCGGAGACCCTGGTCATCGCCTCCGACCGGGTGGTCGACGACTACCGGCGTGACCCCGCCTCCGGATCCCGCCACTACGACCCCGCGCTCTACGCCCCCGTCCTTGACGGCGCTGTACTGCCCACCGACCCCCTCACGGGGATGGCCGCCGGCGCGACCCGGGGAGTGGACCTGCTGGTCTGCCACACCACGGAGGAGTACTGGCTGCTCGACGCCGTCGGCAGCAGCGCGAAGATCACCACCGACGAACAGCTGGCCCTCTTCGCCGAAGACTTCAGCCTCCCCGACGGCCTGGTGGCTGGCTACCGCGCCGCGATGCCCCACGCCCCGGTGCTCGACGTCTACCTCGCCGTCTTCGGGGATCTGCTGTTCGGCGAGTACAGCAACCGACTCGCCGAGCTTCACGCCCAAGCCGGCGGCCGGGCGTTCCTGTCGCGTTTCGATCGACGGCGCACCGGCCCGAACGGGGTCGTGCGGGCCTGGCACTGTGCGGACATCCCCTTCGCCTTCGGCAATCTCGACAGCGATTGCCTGGCTTTCCTCATCGGCGGCGCACCCACCTCCGCAGACCACGGACTGGCACGCCGCATGGTGCGCGCATGGGCTGATTTCGCCACCACCGGGAACCCGGGCTGGCCATCGGTCAACAACTCCACGGCCCAGGCCAAGCTTTGGAGCACCGACGACGACCCCGCCGATGACAAGGCCGCCGCTGTCCGCGCTCTTTGGGCCAGTGCCGACTTTCCGGTCCTGTATCCGTGAACTGGGAAACCACCCCACACCTCGAACACCCCCAGTCGTCACTCAGCCCACTTGCACCTCGTCCCGTCTCATGAGCTGCTCAGCTACCGGCCGCCGCCGATGTTGTCGGTTTCGTCAGACGTCCGGCTGGGACCGGTGTGGGTCATTCGTCGTCGTCCTCGTCGAGAGCGCCAGCACCCGGGGCGCGCAGTGGCCGCAGACCGCCGTCGACCGGGGTGGAGGCGCGGAAGCTGTAGCGGCCGAGCACATTGAGGTTCGCATGCTTGAGCGGGGAGACGCGGGCGACGTCCTCGTCCAGAACGTCATGCTCGCGTTCCTCGGCTGACGGCGCCCGCAACTCCGCTACGGCGGCGTCCAGATAGCGCGTCGTCCACAGCACGGCGGCATTCAGCACGAGACCGAGCGCGCCGAGCTGGTCCTCCTGCCCCGTCCGGTACGCCTGCATGATCTGCCCGCGCTTGCCGTGGCAGATGTCGCGGGCGAGCTTGTGGCGGGACTCCTGCACGGTGAGCTGTCGGTTCATCTGCCGCCGGTAGGTGTCGTCGACCGGGTCGACCACGCGCAGCAGGTGCAGGGTCTTGGCGATCCGCCCGTACTCGGTGAACGCGGTGCCCAGCGGGGTGGGGCGTCCCTCGCGGCCGAACATCCGCAGCAGGTCGTACGCCCGCACCTGCCCGGTGACCAGGGAGCCGACCACCCGGAGCATGTCCGGCCAGTGCGTGATCACCTTGTTCAGATTCACCTTGTTGCAGGCCAGCGGCTCCAACGGCCCGTACCCACCGATCTCCACCCCGGGCAGCTCCGCCCGCCAGAACCTCTGGTCGGCCAGGTCGCGGAAGCGGGGCGAGAAGTTGTAGCCGAGCAGGGAGAACAGGCGAACCGACTACGACTTCCTGATATCGCCGCAGGCCCTCGCACTCCTCCAACAGGAAGGCATCGCCGTGATCGACTACAGCACTATCCAGCAAGCGTGGTCTCAGCCCAGCGCACCGTAGTAGATCGTCCGCGCACCTTCCCGCTCCACGGCGACGGCACTCGCGCATCCGCCAAAACGCGTTATGCCTGACACTGTCAGCAAGGTGAACACCCAGCTCAACGCAGTAGATGAACGCAAAAGGCCCAGATAACGGCCTGCTCATCAGTCAGAAATTCCACCGGCACCCGGCGGACGGTAGCCACCCGTCATCCGAGCCCACCGGGCTTCCAAGGAAACCTGACGCCGCATCCCGGAGCTGTGCTAGACGGCCATGATCAATCTCAGCGCCAATCACGGTTCGATTGATCCCCGGGCCCGTATCCGGTCATGCGCCGGCGCCAGGTGTCCGTGGTGCTCGCGTGGACGTCCGCCATGCGCGGGTCGTGCAGGGCCCGGCCCCAGAAGGCGACGACCACCCGCGCCTCCAGCAGTCGTGTCGCGTCGAGCGGCATGATCTCGTGGCCCGTACTCGTCGCTTCCGGGCGCCGCATTCCCCGTGGCAGGATCCCAGGACCGCACACCACGGCCCGCACACCACGGCCCGCACACCACGGCCCGTACGGCCGGCCCGTCGGGCCCCATCGGAGGACCGCCATGACCGC
Organism: Streptomyces sp. VNUA24; assembly: GCF_029167005.1. Classification (NCBI taxonomy): domain Bacteria; kingdom Bacillati; phylum Actinomycetota; class Actinomycetes; order Kitasatosporales; family Streptomycetaceae; genus Streptomyces; species Streptomyces sp. VNUA24. Next base: position 1,919,093 of record NZ_CP119143.1, on the reverse strand, counting down.
CACGTTCCACGTCCTGACCACCGGCTACGCGGACACGCGGGTGGCGGGGACCGTCACCCTGCTCCGCGACGGCGCGACCGTCGCGGTCGTCGATCCCGGGATGGTCGCCGACCGCCGGCTCATCCTGGACCCGCTCGGGGAGCACGGGCTGGCCCCCGAGGACGTCACCGACGTGGTCTTCAGCCACCACCACCCGGACCACACGCTGAACGCCGCCCTGTTCCCCGAGGCCCGCTTCCACGACCACATGGCGATCTACCGCGACGACATCTGGGAGGACCGGGACGCCGACGGGCACCGGCTCTCCCCGTCGATCACGCTGATGACCACCCCCGGCCACACCGCCGAGGACGTCAGCACCCTCGTGACGACGGCGGAGGGGCTGGTGGTCCTGACCCACCTGTGGTGGACCGCGGAGGGACCGGCCGACGACCCCTTCGCCCCCGACCGGGACCGGCTCCGGGCGGCCCGGGAGAAAGTCCTGGCCCTGGACCCGGTCCTGATCGTCCCCGGCCACGGCGCACCCTTCGCGCCCTCCGCCTCGACTCCCCTCTAGGGCCCGGCCGGGACCCAGGGGGTTCGCGCACGCCACGCGAGCCGGTTGAGCGGGTGGTGCCGGGGCGCGATGCTGGAGGCAGCGCCCGTGCAGGGTGACCCGTCGCCCGTGCCCGGGCGACGCAGGGGACGAGGTCGGTAGACGCCCATGTACCAGGAACCCGACACCACCACAGCGGCACCCGAGGACTTCGCGGTCGTCATCGACACCCGCGGGGCCGTCATGGTGTGGAGCGCGGGAGCCGCGAGGCTCCTCGGACACCGTCCCGAGGACGTCGTGGGCAGGCCCGCCTCCGGTCTGCTCGGCGGAACACTGCCGTTCGCGACGCGGCGCCACCTGGCGGCGGCCGAGCAGTGGACGAGCGACCTGGTGCTGCGCAAGCGCGACGGCGGCCGCGTCACCGCGCGGCTGCGGGGCACCCCGCTGACGGGCGCGGACGCCGGCACGTACTGGGTCGTCACCTCGGTGGGCGTGAGCTATCCCGCCGGCCCGACGGAGGTGGAGTCGGCGGAGCTGTGGGGCCTCACGCTGGCGCAGCTCCCGCTGCCCGTGGCCATCTACGACAGCGAGGCGCGGTTCGTCACCTGCAACGAGGTCATGACCAAGGCCATGGGGCTGCGGCCGGACGAGATGCGGGGGCGGACCCTGTGGGAGATCTACCCCGCCCCGCCCCTGGACGAGATCGACCGCCTCCAGCACCAGGTGGCCCGAACCGGCGAGATGGTCTTCCGCGAGGAGCAGCCGTTCCGCGCCTCCGGCGAGGTCCGCGACCACGCGTGGTCGGTGTTCCTCTCCCCGCTGAAGGACCGCGCGGGCACGGTGCTGGGTGTGTCCGCGCTGGTCATCGACATCACCGAGCAGTACTGGGCCCGGCGCCGCCTGGCCGTGCTCAACGACGCCGGCGTGCGCATCGGCAGCACCCTCGACGTCACCCGTACGGCCGAGGAACTGGCCGAGGTCGCGGTGTCGGGGTTCGCCGACTTCGCCACCGTCGACCTGCTGGAATCCGTCGTCCAGGGACACGAGCCGCAACCGGTGCCGCCCGACACGCCGGTCGTCTGCCGGCGCACCGCGCAGCGGTCGGTGCTCACGGGATGCCCCGAATCCGTGGTGCCCACCGGCGACACGGACGTCTACCCGCCCGGCTCGGCCCCGGCCCTGACGCTGATCAGCGGCAGGGCGAGCCACTACAGCGCGGGCGACGCCTCGCTGCGCACGTGGGTGACGGCCTCCCCGGCCCGCGCCGGGAGCGTACGCCGGTTCAAGATCCACTCGATGCTGATGGTCCCCCTGCGCGCGCGGGGCGTCACGCTCGGCGCCCTGCACCTCATGCGGCACCGGACCGCGGACGCCTTCGGCCCCGACGACCTGATCCTCGCCGAGGAGATCGCCGCCAGGGCCGCGGTGAGCATCGACAACGCCCGCCGCTACACCCGTGAGCGCCGCACCGCGCTCACCCTCCAGCGCAGTCTGCTGCCCGAACGGCTCCCCGAGGTGGCGGCCGTGGACCTGGCCTACCGCTACCTGCCCGCCGGGCCCGGCGACGAGATCGGCGGGGACTGGTTCGACGTCATCGCGCTGTCCGGGGGACGGGTCGCGCTGGCCGTGGGCGACGTGGTGGGACACGGGGTGCGTGCCTCGGCCACCATGGGCCGCCTGCGCTCCGCGGTACGGACCCTCGCCGACGCCGACTTCGCGCCCGACGAGCTGCTCACCCGTCTGGACGATCTGGTCATCCGTCTCGACCGCGAGGAGGGCCCCGACGCGCGGCGGCAGGCCGAGGAGGCCTCCGGGGAGGTCGGGGCCACCTGCCTCTACGCCGTCTACGACCCGGTCGCCGGCCGGTGCGACCTGGCGCGGGCGGGACACCCGCCGCCCCTGCTGATGGACCCCGACGGCACGGTGCGCGTGCTGGACCTGCCGGCCGGGCCGCCCCTCGGTCTCGGCGGACTGCCCTTCGAGGCGGCCCGGATCGACATGGCCGAGGGCAGCGTGCTCGCCCTCTACACCGACGGCCTGATCGAGGCCCCGGGCCGTGACCTCGACGTCGGGCTGGACCTGCTCGGCGAGGCCCTGCGCCACCCCTCCGCCGGCCTGGAGGAGACCTGCGAGGAGGTGATGCGCAAGGTACGGCCCGACCCGCCGGCCGACGACATCGTCCTGCTCCTGGCCCGTACGTCCCTGCTCGGCGCCGACCAGGTGCGCACCTGGTCGCTCCCCGCCGATCCCGCCGCCGTCGCCGGCGCCCGCCGCGGGGCGAGCGAACAGCTGGCCGCCTGGGGACTGGGCGAGCTGGAGTTCTCCACCGAGCTGATCGTCAGCGAACTGGTCACCAACGCCATCCGCTACGGCACCCCGCCGATCCAGCTGCGCCTGGTCCGGGCCGACGCGCTCATCTGCGAGGTCTCCGACGGCAGCGCCACCGCCCCGCACCTGCGACGGGCCCGGACCTTCGACGAGGGCGGACGCGGACTGCTCCTCGTGGCGCAGGTGGCCGAGCGCTGGGGCAGCCGCCACACCTCCGCCGGCAAGACGATCTGGGCCGAGCAGCCGCTGCCGGCCGACGCGCGGGAGGCTGCACCCGCACCCGCACAGGCACCCGCACCCGCCACCGCGCCGCCCGGCCCGGCCGGATAGTCGGGGAGCCGCGCCCCGGCCCCCGGCGGGCCTGCGCCCCGGCCCTGCGCCCCGGCCCTGCGGCGCCGCCGGGCGGCGCGGCCGGGCGGCGGACGGCCCGCCCCGGTCCTGTCCCGGACCTGCCCCGGTCCTGTCCCGGTCCTGCGGGTCAGCCGGAGGCCAGCCGCCGCAGCACCGCGGCGGAGACGGGCGCGGGGAGGGTCCGCAGGGTGCGGACCAGCGCGGCCGTCGGCCACGGGAAGTACGCCTGGGCCGGTTCGCGCTCCAGGGCGCGGACGACGTACCGGGCCGCGCGCTCCTGGCTGATCTGGAAGGGCTTCGGCAGCCCGTCGCCGCTGATGCGCTCCGTGGCGACGAACCCCGGGTGGATCGAGGTGAACCGGATGCCGCGGGGCGCCAGTTCGACGCGGGCCGCGTCGATCAGCGTGCGCGCGGCGGCCTTCGCCGCCGAGTACGGGCCCTGACGGGGTATGCCCATCAGCCCGGCGAGGGAGTTGGTGTGGGCGATCAGGCCGCCGTCCGCCTGGGAGCCCATCCGGTCGATCAGCGGGACGAGGTAGTTGACCACCGTGTCGTAGTTCAGCGCCATGATCCGGGCGACGTCCGCCACGCTCACCCGGTCCATCGCCATGTCCGGGCCCTGGCCCGCGTTGAGCAGCGCCACGTCGATCGTCCCGAACTCCGCGGCGCCGGCCGCCACCACCTCGGCCGCGGCCGACGGGTCGAGGGCGTCGGCGACGAGGTCCAGGCAGGCGCTGCCCGCCGCCCGCACCTCCTGGGCGACGCGGGCCAGTTCGGGGGCGCGTCGTGCGGTGAGGACGAGGCGGTTGCCGTCGGTGGCGAGCTGCCGTGCCACCTCCGCGCCGATGCCCGACGAGGCGCCGACGATCAGAACCGTGCGGTCGGTGACGCGTGCCATGGTCTCCCTCGCTCCGAGCCGGAACGTCACCGGCCCTCGCTCCGCGCCGGAACCTCACCGGCTGTCCGTGCCGGTCACCCTACGGCGGCCGCACCCCCTGCTCGTCCCCAGGACGTTCCGGCTCCCGCCCCGGTTCCGGCATCCGACTGTGTCACCCAACACAATCGATCGACATTGTCACTCGACAATGTCGGTCGTATGGTGGTGCCCGGCGACAGCCAGTGCGGATGAAAGGCAAGCCCATGACCTACGCGACCGACCGCGGAACCGAACCGATCCCCGAGCGTCCCGCCCTCCCTCTGGTCGGCCACGCGTTCGACATACCCGGTGGTGCCGACGGCCTGCTCCACGTGATGAAGGAGGCCAGGGAACTCGGTCCGCTGTTCAAGCTGCGGGTCTTCGGCAACGAGATCAACATCGCCTCCGGCCTCGACCTCGTCACCGAGCTGGCGGACGAGAGCCGCTTCCGCAAGAACGTGCACGCGGACCTCTTGCTGGTGCGGGAGATCACCGGCGACGGTCTGTTCACGGCGTTCAACGACGAGCCCAACTGGCGCAAGGCGCACGACGTCCTCATGCCGGCCTTCTCCCTCGGCGCGATGCGCGGCTACCACGCCACGATGCTCAAGGTGGCGCGTGAGCTGATCGGGAAGTGGGACGGGGCGGCCGGGACCGAGCCCGTCGACGTCGCCGAGGACATGACCCGGCTGACCTTCGACACGATCGGACTGTGCGGCTTCGGGCACGACTTCGAGTCGTTCGGCCGCCCGGAACCGCATCCCTTCGTCACCGCGATGTCCCGCGCACTCGGCTTCGCCCAGGCCAAGGGCGAGTCCGTCCCCGGCCTGGACCTGTTCAAGTGGAAGCAGGCCGAACAGTTCCGGACCGACGTCGCCGTGATGCGGGACCTCGTCGACGACGTGATCCGGGAGCGCAGGGCCTCCGGCGACACCCGCACCGACGACCTCCTCGGGCGCATGCTGCACACCCGCGACCAGGTCACCGGCGAACCGCTGGACGACGTCAACATCCGGCACCAGGCGATCACGTTCCTCATCGCCGGGCACGAGACCACCAGCGGGGCCCTGTCGTTCGCCCTGTACTACCTCACCAAGCACCCCGAGGTCCTCGCCCGGGCCCAGGCCGAGGTGGACGCCCTGTGGGGCGACACGGACACCCCCGACCCCGAGTACGGGGACATCGGGAAGCTGACGTACATCAGGCAGGTGCTCAACGAGGGCCTGCGGCTCTGGCCGACGGCTCCCGCCTACGCCGTGGAACCCCTGGAGGACACCGTCATCGGCGGCAGGTACGCCGTGCGCGAGGGCGAGACGATCCAGGTGCTCATCCCGCAGCTGCACCGGGACCCCGCCTGGGGCGAGAACGTCGAGCTGTTCGACCCCGACCGCTTCCTGCCCGAGCGGGAGCAGGAGCGGCCGGTCCACCTGTTCAAACCCTTCGGCAGCGGCGAACGCGCCTGCATCGGCCGCCAGTTCGCGCTGCACGAGGCCACGCTCGTCCTCGCGCTGGTGATCCACCGTTACCGCCTGATCGACCACAGCGACTACCAGCTGAAGATCAAGCAGTCGCTCACGATCAAGCCCGACGCGTTCACCCTGCGCCTGGCCCGGCGCACCGGCGGGGAGCGACGGCTGCCGCCCGTCACCTCGGACCGGGCCCCGGCCGGGGAGGCCCCGCCCGCGGCCCGCAGGGCGGCCGGAACCACGCTGACCCTGCTGCACGGCTCCAACCTGGGCACCTGCGCGGGCATCGCGCGTGAACTCGCCGAGGACGGCGAACAGCACGGCTTCGCCCCCACCGTCGCCGCCCTGGACAGCGCCGCGGGCACCCTCACCGCCGGCGACGGGCCGGTGGTGATCGTGGCCGCCTCGTACAACGGCAGGCCCACCGACGACGCCACGCGGTTCATGGAGTGGCTCGACGGCCTGGCACCCGGCTCCCTCGACGGGCTCCGGTACGCCGTCCTCGGCGTCGGCGACCGCAACTGGGCCGCCACCTACCAGCGGGTTCCGACCCTCATCGACGAGCGGCTGAAAGCGGCCGGCGCCACCGCACTGCTGGAGCGCGGCGCCGCGGACGCCTCCGGCGACTTCGCCGGCACGGTGGACCGCTGGACCGGCGACCTGTGGACCACCCTGCTCGACCACCACGGAACCGCACAGGACGGGGCGCCAGCGCGGCCGGACACGGAGGCGGAGGACGGTCTCTACGTACTGGAGGACACCACCGACTCGGTCATCGGCGGCCTCGCGGCACGGCACGGCGTCCAGCCCATGGAGGTCCTCGACACCCGCGAACTGGTCGACATGTCCCACGGTCTCGGCCGCTCCAAGCGCTTCCTCAGGCTGCGACTGCCCGAGGGGGTCACCTACCGCACCGGCGACCACCTGGCCGTCCTCCCGCGCAACCCCGACCACCTCGTCCAGCGGGTCACCGACCGGTTCGGCCTCGACCCGGACCGCACCGTCCGGCTGCGCGCCCGCCGGCGCGGCCGCAACACCCTCCCCGTCGACCGCCCGCTCACCGTCCGCCGTCTCCTCACCGATTTCGTGGAACTCCAGGACCCCGCCACGCGGGAGCAGATCGCCGTGCTCGCCGAGCACACCGCCTGCCCGCCGGAGAAGCGCCCCCTGACGGAACTCGCCGCGGCCGACCCCGAGACCTTCCGCGAGCAGGTGACCGCCGCCGGACGCAGCGTCCTGGACCTGCTGGAGCGTCATCGCGCCTGCGAGCTGCCGTTCGAGCGCTTCCTCGAACTGCTCCCCGTCCTGCGCCCCCGCCCCTACTCCATCTCCTCGTCCGCCCTGGCGGCACCCGGCGAGGTCGATCTGATGGTGTCGCTCCTCGCCGCCCCCCACCGGGCCGGCGAGGGCATGTTCCACGGCATCGGCTCGCACTTCCTGCAGACCGTGCGGCCGGGGGACACCCTGCAGGCGAGGGTCCTGCCGTGCAGCGAGGCGTTCCGCCTGCCCGACGACACCTCCGCCCCCGTGATCCTGGTCAGCGCGGGCACGGGACTCGCACCCTTCCGCGGTGCCGTCCTCGACCGCCGGCACGCGGGCTCCACCGGGACACTGCTGTGCTACTTCGGCTGCGACCACCCGGACGTCGACTACCTGCACCGCGCCGAGTTCGAGGCCGCCGAGGCCGCGGGCGCCGTCAGCATGCGGCCCACCTTCTCCTGCGCCCCCGAGGACGGCGTCCGCTTCGTGCAGGACCGGATCACGAAGGAGAGCGACGAGGTCTGGGCGGCGCTGGAGGCGGGCGGACGCGTCCACGTCTGCGGCGACGGCCGCCGTATGGCCCCGGCGGTGCGCGAGGCGTTCAGGGCCCTCTACCGCGAGAACACCGGCGCCGACGACGCCGAGGCCGCCGCATGGCTGGACGCCCTGACCGAGTCCGGCCACTACGTCGAGGACGTCTGGGCCGGCTGACCGACCACGGCGGAGCGGCGCCGGCCCCGCGCCGCGCCCGCCCTCCGGCGGGGCCTCGGACGTTCCCCTCGTCCGAGGCCCCGCACCTCGAAAACCCCTGACTCCCGCCCCGAACTCGTGAGGTTCCCATGCCTGTCGCCCGCTCGGCACTCCGCCGAGGACCGACCGCCCCGTCCCGCCACCCGCACCGGAGCGGACGGTGACCGCGCGGGGCGGCTCCGCCCTCACCCTCGGCGTCGCGGTGGCGCTCGTCGCCGGAGTGACCCTGGGCAACGGCGGAGCGAACGTGATGCCCGTCTTCGTCGACGACTTCGCCTCGCGCTTCGCGCTGTCGGACTCCGGCGCCGGACTCGTCGCGGCGGCCCAGCTGACGGCGACCGCGCTCGTCACCCTGCTGCTCGCCGGACGCGCCGCCCGACCCGGGCGGGTGCGGATGGCCCGCCTCGGGCTCGCCGTCTCCGGGACGGGCTTCCTCGGCGCGACGGCCGCCTCCGACCCCGTCCTGCTGATCCTGGCCAACCTCGTGATCGGTGCCGGGCTCGGCGCGGTCTACGCCGCGGCCACCGCCGCCCTCGCCGCCACCGACGACGCCGACCGGACCTCGGCGGTCGCCGTCTCCGGCACGGTCTGCGCGACGGCACTACTGCTGATGGGGGTCGCCGCCGCCAACCACGACGTGGGCGGGGGCACCGGCTTCCTGCTGATGGCACTGGGCTGCCTGCTCGCCTGGCCGCTGGTGCGCGGACTGCCCGACGGCCCCGGAGCGCCGGACGGCCCGTCGCTCGGGGGCGCCGAACCCGCTCCGGCGAGGCCGTCGGCCGTGCTGCTCGCCGGAACCGCGCTGCTGTGGGCCGTCACCCAGGGGGCGTGGTCGTACACCTCCGTCCTGGGCCGCGAGCACACCGGCATGTCCCACTCCATCGTGTCGGCGGTCCTCGCGGCGGCCAGTGTGGTGGCGCTCGTCGGCGCCGTCGTGGGCCCTCTCGCCGCCCGGCGCTTCGGACGCATGCGGTCGATGGCGTTCTTCGTCGCCCTTCAGGCCGTGTCGATGACGGCCCTGATCATCACGCACGACCCCGTGCTCTTCGTCGTCGCGGCGGTCCTGTGGCAGACCTGCCAACTGGCCGTCCTGGTCCAGATGCTGGCCGCGGCCTCCCTCATCGACGCGAGCGGACGGCTGGTGGCCTCGCTCAGCGGCGCGGGCGCGCTCGGCACGGGTGTCGGACCGCTGGCCGTCGGCGCCCTCCTCGACGGCGCGGGGGCGGAGGTGCTGGGCGTCGTCCTCGGCGCCGGTACGTTCGTCGCCTCGCTGCCCCTGCTGCGGATGACGGTGGACGGCGCCGCGGCACACGGCGAGGGCCGGTCCGCCCCGATGCCCGCACCCTGATACGCCCGCGTCCACGGAAACGGTCGCCGTCCCCACCGCAGGAGGGGGAGGGCGACCGTTTCCGTGGCCGTCAGAGCACGGGGACCGTCACCAGCTCCAGCCGGCCGCCCGCGAGGGCCACCACGGCCGAGACCAGGGCCTGGAGACCGACGCGTTCTGCCTCCTCGTCGGGCAGGGAGAGGTGCTGGACGGACAGTCCGTCGAAGCCGGCGAGGAAGAACCGGGCCAGGTTCTCCGCGGGCTGGGCCAGCCGGTGACCGGTGCGTTCGGCCGCCTCCGTCACCAGCTTCGTCGTCGACGCCGTCACCTCGCCGTAGTGGGCCTGGAGAGCCTCCTGCAGCCGGGGTGTGCGCAGGGCGAACATCGACAGCTCGGTGAGCAGCTGATGAGCGGTCGGCTGTTCGCGCAGGGTCCTCCACAGCGCGGCGGCGAGGGAGGCGACACTCTCCTCGAAGCCGCCGTCCGACGGGGCGGCCGCCTGGACCTGGGTGATCAGGTCGTGGGTGAGCTGCTCCATGACGGCGCGGTACAGATCCTCCTTGGTGCCGAAGGTGTAGTGCACCGTCGCCTGCGCCACGCCCAGCTCGGCGGCGATGGCACGGGTGCTCCCGGCGGCGACGCCCTCCCTCGTCATGAGGTCGATGGCGGCCTTGATCAACTGGGGGCGGCGCTCCGCCGCGGACACATGAGCCATGTTCCCCATCATACGACTGAGTCGACCGATCCAGTCGGCTGGTGTCCCTCGGACGTCGCTGTCACGACCACGTGGAAGTCCTTCGCCGGCCGCCGGACCGCCTCGACGAACTGCACGAACGAGCACGGCCGGCCGTGTCGCGGGACACCCTCGTGCTCGCTGACTCGCTCGGCTTCCCCCGATGCCGATGCCGATGCCGATGCCGATGCCGACGCCTGAGCCCGGCGCGGCGACGGCCCGGGCGCGGCGACGGCGCGCACACGCCGCTCGTCGGGCAATCTTCAAGCCGTTCGCGTCCGCTCACCCCCCTTTTCTCTTTCCTTCCGTGCCGCGGAAGTTCACAATCCGGCGAACTCGCGCCGTTCCCACCGCGCGGGCGCACCTCGCTGTCCGGTTACCGCGCTCACCGCTATCCGGAGGTAAAGCAATGCGTCCCTACAGCCGTTCACCCCACCCGGCCGCCCCGTCGCGGTCCCGATCCCGCGCCATGACGTCACTGATCGCCCTCGCGACCACCCTCGGCCTGGCACTGGCCCTGCTGACGGTCGCCGCCCCGCCGGCGGCCGCGGCCGACCTGCTGTCCCAGGGCAGACCCGCGACCGCCTCGTCCACCGAGAAGGAGTCCACTCCCGCGTCGGCGGCGGTGGACGGCGACACCGGCACACGCTGGTCGAGCGCGTTCGGCGATCCGCAGTGGCTGCGGGTCGACCTGGGCGCCATCGCCACCGTCAGCCGGGTCGTCCTGCGCTGGGAGGCCGCCTACGCCCGCACGTTCCGGATCCAGATCTCCGACGACGGCACCGCCTGGACCACCGTCCACTCGACCACGACGGGTGCCGGGGGCGTGCAGACCCTCGACGTGAACGCCACGGGACGATACGTCCGCCTGCACGGCACGCAGCGGGGGACCCTCTACGGCTACTCGCTGTGGGAGTTCCAGGTGTACGGATCCGGGGGCGCCACCCCGCCGGACGGCACGATCCCGGACCCGACGACGGCCTCCCTGGAAGCCGCCGCCGGACCGCTGCCCACCGCCGCCTACACCGTCCCCAGCCCCAGCGGGTACGGCTCCGGCACGGTCACCTACCCCACGAGCGGTGGCCCGTACCCGGGCGTCGTCCTGATGCCGGGCTACCAGGGCACCCAGGAGAACCTGCGGTGGCTCGCACCCCGCCTCGCCTCCTGGGGTTTCGTGGTGCTGAACGTCGGGACCACCACCCTGCTCGACGACCCCGCCTCGCGCGGCCGTCAGATCTCGGCGGCCGGCACCCAGTTGCTCGCGCTCGGCGACACCCCGGGCAACCCGCTGTCCGGGAAGCTCGACGGCACGCTCGGGGCGGTCGGGCACTCGATGGGCGGCGGCGGTGTCATGGCGGCCCTGCGGGACGACGCGCGCTTCCGGGCGGGCGTGCCCACGGCCCCGTACTACCCGAACATGAACTTCTCCCAGGTCACCGACCCCACGTTCTTCCTGACCTGCCAGAGCGATCCGGTGGCCCACGGCAACACCTACGCGGTGCCCTGGTACACCTCCATGTCCCGCGCCGAGAAGCTCTACGTCGAGGTGCCGGGCGACCATCTGTGTCCGATGACGGGGTACGGCGACAAGGCCAGGCAGGGCAAGTGGATCGTGTCGTTCCTCAGTCTCTGGCTGCGTTCCGACACCCGCTTCGGCCCGTTCCTGTGCGGACCCGCGCGGGAAGCGGACAAGAACAACACCGCCCTGGTCACACGCTGGATGGACACCTGCCCGTTCTGACCGGCCCGCGCGCACCTGCCCCGCCCGACGGGCGCGGCAGGTGCGTCTTTCGGAGGACCGGGGCCCGGCCTGTCGGCGGGGTGTGTCCCGCCGGTCGGCGGAGTGAACGCGGGACACCGGCGCGGTGGGATGGGGCCAGAGACGCTCCGTGAGCGTCGCTGCATCCCGTCGGCCGACGTCGACCGTCCACAGGAGAGCACGTGAGACACCGCAAGACCCTGCCCTGGCTCGCCGCCGTGGCCTGCTTCGCGACCGCCTGCGCCGGCACGTCCGGCACCACGCGGTCCTCCGCCTCCACCTCGTCCTCCGCGTCCGCCCCGTCCTCCGCGTCCGCACCGTCCTCGGCGGCCCGCTCCTCGGCGGCCGAGGAGCGGAACAAGGCGCTCGTGCTGCGTCTGTACGCGGAGGCGTTCGACAAGAAGAACAGCGACGTGGTGACCGAACTCGTCGCCACCGGCTTCGTCCAGCACGAGAAGTCGGTGTCCGGGGGAGCCGAGGGACAGATCGAGCAGTTCGAGAAGCTGAGGGCGAGGATTCCCGGGGCGGTGGCCACCGTCAAGCACGTGGCCGCCGACGGCGATCTGGTGGCCGTCCACTGGCAGGCGTCGGCCACCCCGGCGGACGAGGCCACCGGGGTGGCCAGGGCGGACCTGTACCGGGTCGCCCGCGGCAGGCTCGTCGAACACTGGGGCATCACCCAGACCGTGCCGCCGAAGACGGCCAGTGGGAACTCCCTGTTCGATGACGTGTACCGGTACCCGAAGGGGACCCCGTCGCTGTCCGAGGCACAGGAGGAGAGGAACCGGAAGTTCGCGGTCACCGCGTACCGTGAGCTGTCCGACGGCGACGTGACCGTGATCGACAGGAAGTGGGACCCGCGGTACTACCAGCACAACCCGATGATCCCGAACGGCACGGGCCCGCTGAAGCGGCTGATGCGCCAGGCCACCGAGGACGCCCCCTCCTCGAACGACGAGCCCGGCGCGAGCGCCTCACCCGGCGCGGGCGGCCGGACCCGGTTCGGCAACACCCTCGCCGACGGGGACCTGGTGTGGGTCTTCAGCGTCGACTACACCGTCGCGGACCTCTTCCGCGTGGTCGACGGGAAGATCATCGAGCATTGGGACGTCGCCGCCGACGGGCAGTAGCGGGACCGGAGGACCGCCGCGGGACCAGGACCGGCTGGACGAGCCGGCGCCGGTCCACCCCCGCGCGGCCGTTGACGAGAGCGATCAGCAGGTCGATCGCCTCCTCGCCCAGGCGGTCCGGGCGGAGGCTGAGCGTGGTGACGGGCGGGTCCGTCGTCGCGTAGTCCGTGTCCTCGCTGACGCACGCCACCAGCAGATCCTGGGGCACCCGGAGCCCGTGCCGCCGCGCGGCCGCGAGGATGTTGTGACCGGAGTCGGAGTAGACGCCGATGACGGCGTCGGGCCGTGGATCGCGGTCGAGCAGCCGGCCCACCGCCTCGCGTTCGGCCCGGAAGTAGTCGGGCACGGAGGCGTACTCCTCGACGAGGCGGGGCAGGCCGTGCTCGGCGCACCAGGACGCGTAGGCACGTTCGATCAGGCGCGGGTACTCGGCGTCGTGGACCGGCAGGGAGAGCCCGATCCGCCGGGCTCCGGACTCGGTGAGATGGTCGAGCAGGAGACGCATTCCCGTGTCGTGGTCGGTGTCCACCCACGCGTCGCACCAGTGCGGCTGGGGCGGCCGGCCGTCACAGACGAGGGGGACGCCCCGCTCGCGCAGGAGGGCACGCACCGGATCGTCGGCCCGCGGATCCATGTGCACGACGCCGTCCACCGGGGTGTTGAGCCACATCCACCGCGACAGCGAGTTCGGCATCACCATGAGCAGGAAGCCGCGCTCGTGCGCCGCGGCGGTGGCGCTCAGCGCCAGCTGCGCGTAGTACGGGATCTCGGTGTACGCGACGGGCAGATCGCCGTACGCCGTCATGGTCAGACCGAGTACGCCCGTGCCGCCGCGGGCCAGGGTCCGGGTCGTGCCGACCGGGGCGTAACCGAGTTCGCGCGCCGCGGCGAGCACGCGCTGCCGGGTCGCCTCGGACAGCCGGCCGGTTCCGTTGAGCGCGTTCGACACCGTGGCCGTGGACACCCCGGCGTGCGCGGCCACGGCGTCGAGCGTGGGGCGCTGCCAGACACGCGAGCTTCTCATATGCACCCCAACAGCGCCTGTCGTGTTCCAACAGCCCTGTGACGGCTTGTGATTAAGACCTTAATCACGCAGCGTACCGGGCGACGGACACCGGAACGGCCGACGGGTGGGACAAAGTCCGGGAGCCCACCGGGCAAGGAATATCGAAAGCAAGAATGTTTGAGGCCGAACAGGGTCTCGTTCGCGTCGGATTTCCTATTCTTGCCCCCGAGCGGTGCCGTATCCGGTCGGAATTGCCCGGTCCCCGCGGCCTCGTGGGGGCCGGGCGCGAGTACATCACTGGGACAGAGAAGGGAAAGCCCGTGGAGGCGACGATTTCAGGGGTGCCAAGAGCAGCCGTACCCCCTGTGGTTGCGGCGCGGTGGGTGCTGTGGACGTTCGTCATCGTCAACTTGGTGATCGTCGAGGTCCTGTTCCTCACCGCGGGGACCGGCAAGAACGGGGTGCTCACGGTCGCCAAGTTCTTCGGTCTGCACGCGGCCGTGCTGATGCTGTTCCAACTGCTGCTCGTGGCCCGGCTGCCGTGGCTGGACCGCCGTATCGGCATGGACCGCCTGACGGTGTGGCACCGGTGGGTCGGCTTCACCCTGCTGTGGACCCTGCTGACGCATGCCGTCCTGGTGGTGCTGGGCTACGCGACGCTCGACGACGCGTCGATGACGAAGACCTTCTTCGCGCTGGCCGGAGTACCGGCCTCGCTGCTCGGGATGCTGGCCGCGGCGATCGTCGTCGTGATCGCCGCGGTCTCCGCCCGCAAGGTCCGACGGCGGCTGCGGTACGAGACCTGGCACGCCCTGCACCTGCTGCTGTACGTGGCGCTGGGCCTGGCCTTCGTCCACCAGCTGCAGGAGACCACCACCTTCACCTCCTCCGCGGCCGCCGAGATCTACTGGTGGGCCCTGTGGCTGTTCGCGTTCGGCTCCCTGCTCGTCGGCCGGATCGTGCTGCCCGTGTGGCGCAACGCCTACCACCGGTTCGAGGTCGTGGCCGTGGTGCCGGAGTCGGACGAGGTCGTGTCGGTGCACGTCACCGGACGCCACCTGGACAGGCTGCCGGCCCGGGCGGGCCAGTTCTGCTTCTGGCGCTTCCCCGGACACAACTCCTGGTGGACGGCGAACCCCTTCTCGCTGTCGGCGGCCCCCGACGGCCGTACGCTGCGCCTGACCGCGAAGGCGTCCGGCACCACCAGCGCCGGCCTGCGGCACCTCCCGATCGGGACGCGCGCCTTCGTCGAGGGACCGTACGGGGCGTTCACCTCGCTGCACCGCACCCGGCCCGGCGCCCTGCTCATAGCCGGCGGCGTGGGCATCACGCCGGTGCGTGCCCTGCTGGAGGAGGAGGCGGCCGGTGACGTCGTCGTGCTCTACCGGGTGCGCAGCGAGGACGACGCCGTACTCGTCGCCGAGGTGCGCACGCTCGTCGAGGACCGCGGCGGGCGGCTCCATCTGCTCACCGGCAGCCGGGACCAGGGCGGCTCACCGTTCGAGCCGGAGAACCTGCGGGCCCTGGTCCCCGACATCGCCGAGCGCGACACCTACGTCTGCGGCCCGCCCGGGATGACCTCGGCCGTGCTCGCCGCCCTGCGGGGACTGGAGGTTCCCCGCGCGCAGGTGCACGCCGAGCGGTTCGGTCTGGCCTGAACCGGGCGGACCCGACCCGACCCGGTCCGGTCCCGTCCGACCACGCCGAGGCTCCGACGCGCGTACGCGCGTCGGAGCCTCGGCGTGGTGTCGGGCCGTGCCTGTCAGGCGGCACGCCACGGGCCGCCTGACACAGATGAACCGTCTCCCTGTCATCGGCGGTCGCCAATCATGCGATGATCCGGCAATTTCGGGCTCGCTCGTGCAGTAGCGGAACTTCGGGAGTCTCGGTCGGCAGGGCTTCGTAGGGTCCTTGCACCCGGCGGCGGAAGGGTGACGCCCGAGCCGCGCATCGACCAGAGGAGACGCTGTCATGAGCAATGCGGAGATTTCCCTGAAGGAGATCATGACGTCGATCGAGGGCGCGTTAGGGACCGCGCTGGTCGACTACACCAGTGGCATGGCGCTGGGCACGCTGGGGGGAGGCAAGGACCTCGACCTGACGATCGCGGCGGCGGGCAACACGGACGTGATCCGCGCCAAGACCCGCACGATGGAGCACCTCGGACTCACGGGTGCGATCGAGGACATGCTGATCACCCTCGGCAGCCAGTACCACATCATCCAGCCGCTCAAGGGCCGTGGCGGCAACGGGCTGTTCCTCTACCTCGTGCTCGACCGGGGGAAGTCGAACCTGGCGATGGCCCGGCATCAGCTCAGGCGCATCGGGGCGGAACTCGACGTGTAGCCATCTCCGTGATGCGCGGCGCCGCACGCCCATGACTTGAAGACTTCTTCAACTGGGCATATCCAGATCAGGTCAATCCCCTGGGTGTGCGGCGCCGGATCCACGAGGATGGACCGCACCACGTCTTCCGCACTGCCCACAACGCGGTGGCGCCCACGGGCCACCGCGCCCGGGATGAGCCCGTCACGCGCCAGGGAGTGAGCGAATCTCATGCAGGTCCCCCTCTACCAGGCCAAGGCCGAGTTCTTCCGCATGCTCGGCCACCCGGTCCGCATCCGGGTCCTGGAACTGCTGCAGGGCGGCCCCCTCGCCGTACGCGACCTGCTGAACGAGATCGACATCGAACCGTCCAGCCTCTCCCAGCAGTTGGCGGTACTGCGCCGGTCGGGGATCGTGATCTCCATCCGCGAGGGCTCCACCGTCAGCTACGCACTCGCCGGCGGCGATGTGGCCGACCTGCTGCGCGCGGCCCGCCGCATCCTGACCGAACTGCTCGCCGGTCAGCGCGAACTCCTGGCGGAACTGCAACAGGCGGACACCCGGCCGGCCCTCACCCCGGGCGGCGCCGGCCGACGGCCCTGACCGGCTGTGTGTCAGAGCGGGTTGAGGCGCGCCTTGAGCAGGCAGAACTCATTGCCCTCGGGGTCGGTCAGCACGTGCCACTGCTCGTCGCCGGTCTGTCCGATGTCGGCCGGGCGCGCACCGAGCTTCAGCAGCCGTTCGAGTTCGGCGTCCTGGTCACGGTCGGTGGCGTTGACGTCGATGTGCAGCCGGGACTTGCCCGGCTCCGGCTCCTCCCGGTAGCTGAGGATGATCGTCGGCTGGGGGCCTCCGAATCCCTCGCGCGGCCCGATCTCCAGCGTGCCGTCGTCCTCGCGGTCGAGGATCACGTAGTCCAGGACCTCGCACCAGAACCGTGCCAGCACCTCGGGTTCGCGGCAGCCGAGCACGAGTTCGCTGATACGACATGCCATGTGACGAAACCTTCTCTCGGCCGGGGGACCGCCACCGGAGCCCGTCCGTGCGCGTCGCACGGCCTCCGGCGGCGGAGGACAACCCGGCGACCGTACCCGACGAGGTGATCACGGGCGAGGCGATTTCGGCGCCGTGGCTGCGGGGAGCCGCGCGGGGTCAGCTGTCCGCGGGGTAGACGCGGGTCACCTTGCCCTTGGGGTCGGCCTCCAGGTAACCGGACTGGCTGTACTCGTCGCTGAAGTAGACGGCCATCCCGGCCGGGGTGTCGAAGATGTCGTTGGGCTGCTTCACCAGCAGGTAACGGTTCTCCGGGTCGGGGACGTTGAGCTTCTTCTCCGCCTCCTTCAGGAGCGCGGGCACCTTGTCCCAGTCGAAGTCGTCGAGGTCGACGGGCTGTTCACCGCCGGACAAGACGCCCTTGATGATGCCCTTCTCGACGCCCTGCCCCGGACGGTAGGTGTACGAGTCGTACTTCTTGTCGCTGCCCTTGACCATCAGCTGGGCCGACACGAAGTCCGGGTAGACGGAGAAGTCGCCGAAGGTGTCCCGGCCGGTCTCCTCCTTGAACGCCTTGATCGCGGTGCGGATGCCGTCCGGAGTCAGCATGTCGCCGGACTCCGTCGTGTCCTTCGTCCGCTCCGCCGTGGGGTCGGCGTCGGCCGGTGAGGAGGTCGACCTGGGGGTCGACTTGGGGGTCGACCTGGTGCCCGACGCGGTCGCGGAGCCGGTGGGCGAGCCCTTCGCGTCCGCGTCGCCGTCGTCCCCGTGGGGCAGCAGCCACCACAGCAGGAGCAGGGCACCGGCGAGGGAGACCCCGGTCATGCTCAGCAGGAGGCCGGTACGCCGCCCGCGCGGAGGGGGCGGGCCCACGGTCGTGGTCACCCGCTGGTGCGGGAGATATCCCGCGGACGGCTGGTACGGCGACGGCGGCGGGCCGAAACCGGCGGTCGTGGCCCGCGCCGGGTCGCCGGTGCTCTTGCCGAGCCCGACCGGGGGCGTCGGAGCGGCGTCGGAGGGGGTGAACGCGGCCGGCGAGGTGAAGCCGCCCGCATACGGAGACACCGGGGCGGTGGCGGGCGTCGGCGGGGTCAGCGGAAAGGACGTGGGCTCGGACAGGGCGGCCGCGGCGGAAGCCGGCCGGGCCTCGATCTCGGCGAGCCTCTGGTCGAACACCGCGGCCGACGGGCGTGCGGCCGGATCCCGTACGAGGACGCTCATCAGGACGTCGCCCAGGGCGCCGGCGCGCACCGGAGGCGCGACGTCGTCGTTGAGGACCGCGGCGAGGGTGGCCAGGGTGCTGCCCCGGCGCAGCGGGTGGTGGCCCTCCACCGCGGTGTAGAGCATCATCGCCAGGGACCACAGGTCGGAGGCGGAGCCGCCCTCGTGCCCGGAGATGCGTTCCGGTGCCATGAAGTCGGGTGTGCCGATGACGGAGCCGGTGGCGGTCAGACCGCTCGTCTCACGGATCGCGGCGATACCGAAGTCGGTGAGGACGGGACGCCCGTCGGGGCGCATGAGCACGTTGGCGGGCTTGACGTCCCGGTGCTGGATACCGGCGTCGTGCGCGGCGGTGAGCGCGGCCAGCACCTGCCGGCCGATCCGGGTCGCCTCCGTCGGCGCCATCGGGCCCTCGGCCAGCCGGTCCGCCAGCGAGCCGCCGCTGACCATCTCCATCACGATCCACGGATAGGTGCCCTCACCGCCGTCGACTATGTGGTGGATGGTGACGACGTTCGGATGGTCGATGCGGGCCAGAGCGCGGGCCTCGCGCAGGACACGTTCGCGCAGCAGCCGGGCGCCCTCGGGGTCGTACTCCGCGAGGTCCCGGTCGGGCGGGCGGACCTCCTTGACGGCCACGAGCCTGTGCAGCACCAGGTCCCTGGCCCGCCAGACCGTCCCCATCCCGCCGCCGCCGAGGCGGGTCTCCAACTCGAAGCGCCCGTCGACGACTCGTCTTTCGGGCCCTCTGTCGTCCTCGTTCATGGGCGGGAGCATAGTTGCCTTTACCGACAGGTTTCGCCGCCCCCGGGAAGGCGGGGGAGGGCCGCCCCCGCCTTCGGAACGGTGGAGGGATCGGTTCCGTGCGCGGGAAGGATCGCGGCATGCCGCCGCCGTACCGCGCGGCGCCTCGCTGTGATGTGCAACTGGTGTGTTCCGCCGTCGAGTTGACGTTCCGTCGGGGCCGTCGGCGGCGAGGGCCCGGGCGCGTGTGCGGCCGTGGAGGCAGGGGGCCGGTCTCGACCCGGCCGGGTCCCGTCCGCCGTGACGGCTCGGGGACGGCCTCGGGGATTCGCTGCCACCTTCCTCTAGACATCCGATCTATCGACCGGGGACGATGATCGCGCCCACGGCGGAGGCCGATGTGGCTGGTATTTCCGCACGAAAGAGCCGATGAATGGGCTGGGAGATCTTACTGTGATCAATGAATCCGAACCGCAGCGACGGAGCATCCTCAAGTTCGGCGGCGCCCTCGCCTTCGCGCCGTTGATCACCCAGCTGACCGGAGGCATCCCCGTGGACCCAGCCGTCGCCGCCGGGGCCGACGCCTCGGCGCCCGCCCCGTGGCCGACCCTCTCCCGCAAGGCGCTGACCTACCGGGTCCCCGCCACGGACTGGCAGTCGCAGGCACTGCCGATCGGCAACGGCCGGCTCGGCGCCATGCTCTTCGGCGATCCCGACGAGGAACACGTCCAGTTCAACGAGCAGAGTCTGTGGGGAGGGGTCAACAACTACGACAACGCCCTCGCCGGCAAACCGGACAGCGACTTCGACACCGGCATGAACGGCTTCGGTTCCTACCGGACCTTCGGTGACCTCGTCGTCACCTTCGCCTCCCGCCCGCGTCCCAAGGTCACGGCCCCCGGCGGCCCGTACAACAGCTCCCCGTCGGAGGGCGTCGACAAGACGTACGACGGTGCCTCGGCCACCAAGTGGTGCATCGACGGGCCCGGTGCGAAGGTGCGCTGGCAGGTCGAGCTGCCCGACCCCGTGGCGGTCGCCTCGTACCGGCTGACCAGCGCCAACGACGTTCCGCAGCGCGACCCCCAGGAATGGACCTTCTCGGGTTCCGCCGACGGCGACACCTGGACCCCGCTGGACCGCCGCACCCTGGACGCGCCCTTCGAGAACCGTTTCCAGACGAAGGAGTTCACCTGCGACGACAGCGCCGCCTACCGCTTCTACCGGTTCGACTTCGTCCCCAAGGCCGGCGTCAGCCACTTCCAGGTGGGCGAGATCGGCCTCGCCGGAGTCGACCTGGGCGGTGCCGGCGCGACCTACCTGTCGTCGCCGAGCGGCCACTCCGCCGGAGCCGGAACCGGAGCCGGAGCCGGAGCCGGAACCGGAGCCGGAACCGGAACCGGGGCGGCAACCGGAACCGGGGCCGGGGCGCGTGCCACGGACATCTCCCGCTCGGTGGACGGTGATCCGGCGACCGTCTGGCGGGTCGGCTCCCCCGCACCGGCCGTCGTCTGGCAGGCCGACCTGACCCGTGCCGCCGTCGTCACCGCGTACACCCTCACCTCGGCACCCGACCGGCCCCAGGAGGACCCCCGGCGGTGGCACCTGGAGGCGTCGCAGGACGGGCACACGTGGACGACCCTCGACACGCAGAACTCCCAGGAGCCCTTCCACGACCGCGGGGAGAGGCGGACCTTCCGGATCGGCAACGGCACGGCCTACCGCGTCTACCGGCTCACTTTCGCCTCCGGCGCCTCCGCGACCGGCCTCCAGATCGCGGAGATCGCGCTGACGGGCCCGGACTTCGACACGCGCGCGCAACGGACGGTCGTCGACTACGAGCGCGGCCTCGACTTCGTCAAGGGCCTCCACGTCACCCGCTTCGGCCCGCCCGGACGGCGCGTCCTGCGCGAGGCGTTCGCCGTCCGCTCGGCGGACGTCATGGTCTTCCGCTACACCTCCGACAGCCCCCGCGGACTCTCCGGAGCGATCGCGCTGACGTCCGGCCAGGACCGGGCCCCGACCTCCGTCGACGCCGACGCCCGGCGGATCGCCTTCGCCGGCGTCATGGGCAACGGCCTCAAGCACGCCTGCACCGTCCGGGTCGTGGACACCGACGGCGACTTCAGCGCCGACGGCTCGACGCTCCGGTTCCGCGACTGCACCACACTGACGCTGCTCCTCGACGCCCGTACCGACTACAAGCTCGACGCCGCGGCCGGATGGCGCGGAGGCGATCCGCGGGCGGCCGTCGACCGGACGCTCGCCAAGGCGGCGGCCCGGCCCTACGCCCGGCTGCGCGACCGGCACACCTCGCGGACACGCGCCCTGATGAACCGCGTCTCGGTTGACTGGGGCACCTCGGACGCCGGCGTCATGGCCCTGCCGACCGCCGCCCGGCTGGCCCGCTACGCGGCGGGCAAGGCGGACCCGACGCTCGAACAGACCATGTTCGACTACGGCCGGTACCTGCTCATCAGCTCCTCCCGCCCCGACGGCCTGCCCGCCAACCTCCAGGGCCTGTGGAACGACAGCAACCAGCCGGCGTGGGCATCCGACTACCACACCAACATCAACATCCAGATGAACTACTGGGGGGCGGAGACGACCAACCTGTCGGAGTGCCACAAGGCGCTCGTCGCCTTCATCGAGCAGGTGGCGGTGCCCAGCCGCGTGGCGACCCGCAACGCCTTCGGCGCCCGCACCCGCGGCTGGACCGCCCGTACCAGCCAGAGCATCTTCGGCGGCAATGCCTGGGAGTGGAACACCGTCGCCAGCGCCTGGTACGCCCAACATCTCTACGAACACTGGGCGTTCACCCAGGACATGGGTTACCTGCGCACCGTGGCCCACCCGATGATCAAGGAGATCTGCGAGTTCTGGGAGGACCATCTCAAGGAGCGCGAGGACGGACTCCTCGTCGCGCCGGACGGCTGGTCGCCCGAGCACGGGCCGCGCGAGGACGGCGTCATGTACGACCAGCAGATCATCTGGGACCTGTTCCAGAACTACCTCGACTGCGAGGCGGTCCTGGGTGCGGACCCCGCCTACCGGGCCAAGGTCGCCGACCTGCAGGCGCGCCTCGCACCCAACAAGATCGGCAAGTGGGGCCAGCTGCAGGAGTGGCAGGAGGACATCGACAGCCCCACCGACATCCACCGCCACACCTCGCACCTCTTCGCGGTCTATCCGGGCCGCCAGATCACCCCGAAGGACCGCGACTTCGCGGCCGCCGCGCTCGTCTCGCTCAAAGCCCGGTGCGGGGAGAAGGACGGCGTCCCGTTCACGGCCGCGACCGTGTCGGGCGACAGCCGCCGCTCATGGACCTGGCCCTGGCGGGCGGCCCTCTTCGCCCGCCTGCGCGACGGGCAGCGTGCCCAGGTCATGCTGCGCGGGCTGCTGACCTACAACACGCTGCCCAACCTGTTCTGCGACCACCCGCCCTTCCAGATGGACGGCAACTTCGGCATCTCCGGTGCCGTGGCCGAGATGCTCCTGCAGAGCCACGACGGTGTCATCGACCTGCTGCCCGCCCTCCCCGACGACTGGAAGGCACAGGGCTCCTTCACCGGGCTCCGCGCACGCGGCGGTTACGAGGTCCGCTGCGAGTGGCGCGACGGCAAGGTCACGTCGTACGAGATCGTCGCGGACCGGGCACCCGACCGGAAGAAGAAGGTCACCGTGCGGATGAACGGCACCGAGAAGAAGGTGAGGCCGACCCGGCCCTGACGGATGGGCCCGGGCACCTGACACCCGGAAACCGGGACGCCCTGGTGATCTCCGCCCGCATACGCGAGAGAGTGGACGCGTGACGACAACCGTCAGCAGGGTGCACGCACCACGAAGGAGGGCTCGGCGATGAGCGAGGGCACGATCTCCAGCGGCTGGGACGTCCTGGACGCCTCCCACGAGGCACTCCGCGCGGCGGTCCGCGCCGTCCCCGCCGACGGCTGGCAGCTGCCGACGCCGTGCGCGGACTGGACCGTCACCCAGGTCTTCCAGCACGCCGTCGGCGACCAGATCGGCTTCGCCGCCGCCCTGACCGGCGAACCCGGCCCCGACTTCGACCCGTTCGCCCCGTCGGGCGAGCTGGAGGGAGCGGACCCGGCGGTGCTGCTGGAGGACGCCCTGGCACGCGCGGCGAAGGCGTGGGCGGGTGTCGACCGGAACACCGCCGAGGTGCCCGTGCCGGTGCCGCCGCACAACCTGTCCCCCTGGTCCGGCTCCGCGGCGTGCGGACTGGACGCGGCGGTCCACGCCTGGGACATCGCCCGGGCGACGGGCCGGCCGTCCCCGCTCACGCCCGAGACGGCCCGCCCGCTCCTCGAGGTCGCCAGGGAGATCGTCGAGCCGCTGCGCTCCTACGGCGCGTACGCCGCCGCCCTGGCCCCCGAGCAGGGCGACGACGACGTGGCGGCCCTCCTGCGCCACCTCGGCCGTGACCCGCGCTGGACCGCCCCTCGGGGCGACGACAGGGCCTAGGCCGCCGGAGACGTCGGCCGGCGCGTGCTCGGCACATGCGCCGTGGGCGGACCGGCCGCGTCGGCGTACCCGCGCGGCCGGTGGCCCCGCCACGGGTTCCGGAACCGGCATACCATCGGATCCGCGCGGAGGGTGCCGGGCGCGGGGGACCGAGGGGGCCGCATCATGGTCGGAGTCGACTGGGTGTCGTTCGTCGTGCAACTGGTCTTCCTCGGCCTGCCGGTGCTGTGGATGGCGTTGCTGCTCGTGCTGGGGTGGTCGGAGAACGGCTGGGGCGGCCTTGTCCTGCGTATCGTGTGCGCGCTCTGCATGGTCGCGGCAGTGACCTCCCTGGCCTGGTACCTGGCGTCGCGGGAGGTCCGCACCGCACCGGGTGGGGGTGGGGTGTCAGGTACGGCAGGGCGGGCGGTGGTCCAGGCCCGGGAAATGGCGTGACCACCGGGACGCGCTGATGGGGGTGCGGACCTGTGCGCAGGCGTGGGCGAGTACCCGGCTCACGTCCGTCTGCCAGATCTCGACGCTGTGGTCGTTGCTCAGGGTGACGACGGCGCCGGGGGCGGCGAGCGGCTGGACGACCGCGAACCCTCCGGAGAGCCCGGTCAACCGGGCCCGTTGGACGGGGCGTTCACGGTCGGTCGCGTTCCACAGGCGTACCGCTCCGTCCTGGCCGGCCGTGATCACCTCCTGGCCGTCGCGCGTGAACTCCACGTGGCCGATCATGCCGGTGTGGGCGTCGAGCCGGCCCAGCCGTCGGTGGTGGCGGGGGTCGGCGACGTCCCACAGGCGCGCGGTGTTGTCGTCGCTGCCGGAGACCAGGGTGCGGCCGTCCCGGCTGAAGGCGAGCCCGACGACGAAGTCCGCGTGGCCGCGGAGCACGGCGATCGCGGGCGCGTCGCGCGGGTCGCCGACGTCCCACAGACGGACGGTGCGGTCGTCGGAGCCGGACGCCAGGGTGGTGCCGTCCGGGCTGAAGGCCACCGGTTTCACGTTGAGCGTGTGGCCGGTCAGCGTGCTCAGGAGGCGGGGGCGGGCCGGGGTGCCGATGTCCCACAGGCGGATGGTGTGGTCGTAGCTGCCGGTGGCGAGCGTGCGGCCGTCCGGGCTCACGGCGAGGGAGAAGACGAGGTCGGTGTGGCGGCTCGGGGTGGTGGACAGCAGCCGGGGCCGCCTGGTGTCGGACACGTCCCACAGCCGGATCTCGCCGTCCCGGCCGACGCCGGCCAGGATGCCGCTCCGGTGGCCGTAGGCCAGGGTGAAGGCACTGTCGGGGTGGCCGTGGACCGCGCCCAGGAGACCGGGCTCCCGGGGATCGGTGAGGTCCCACAGCTTGAGGTCGCCGTCGTCGCAGGCGGTGGCCAGCGTACGGCCGTCCGGGGAGACGGCGAGGGCGTGGACGTGCCGGACCACCGTGCGCGGTGCCACACCGAGCAGGGCGTCGCGGGTGACCTCGCTCGGTTCCAGCCGGTGTGCGGCCAGGGCGAGTTGAACGGCGAGAGAGCGGTCGCGGATGCGCAGGGCCGCCGAGGTCTCGGCGGCTTCGAGGGCGAGGAGGTGGTTGCGCTGGGCCGTGACGGTGCGCTGGGAGCGCACGGCGAATCCGACCGCGGTCGTGGCGCAGATCAGCAGGGCGACGAGGGCGGCGACGAGGCGGCGCAGCCGGCTGACGCGGTGGCGGGCGCGCCGTGCCTGCGCCCGTTCCGCGCTCTCGCTCGCGTCGAGGAAGGCGCGTTCCCGGGTGGTCAGCGCCTGCACGGACAGGTCCCTCGTGGCGGCGAGACGCACGCCTCGGTACAGGGCGTCGGGGTCGCGGTCCAGGGATTCCCACACGGCGGTGGCCTCGGTGAGCGCGCGGTGCAGCCGCAGGTGCTCGCGGTTCTCGCTCAGCCAGCGGCCCAGACGCGGCCAGCAGCGAATCAGCGCCTCGTGGGTGATTTCGACATGGTGCCGGTCGACGGTCAACAGGCGCGCCCGGGTCGCCTGTTCGAGGACCAGCGCCGTGTCGCGGCAGTCGTCGAGCTCATTGCGCGGGACTCGGCGCTTGGTGTCCTCGGTGCCCTCGCCCAGGGCGATGAGCCGCAGGAAGAGCCGCCGGGTGATCGTCCGCTGGGCGTCGCTGAGGCCGCTGTGGAAGTCCTCGGCGGTCTGGGCGAGCGCCCCCTCGAAACCGCCGGCCGCCTGGAATCCGGCGAGAGTGAGGGCGTTGCCCCGGCGGCGGCGCCAGGTCTCCAGGAGCGCGTGCGAGAGCAGCGGAAGCGCCCCGGGCCGCCCGTGGGCGTCCGCGGTCAGCGCCGCGAGGAGGGCGCCCTCGACGGTCAGCCGGGCGCGGGCGGCGGGCTGGACGATCGCCGCCCGCAGCTCCTCCAGGGTCATCGGGCCGACGGGGAGGTGCGCGTCGCCCATGGCGTCCACGAGGGCGGGCAGCCGGGTGCAGTGCGTGTAGAAATCGGACCGCACGGCCAGCGCGACACGGCAGCGGCTGCCGGCCGTGTGCGCCGCGTGCAGGAGCGCCCCGACGAAGGCGTCGCGTTCCTCCGGGTCGTGGCAGAGCGTGAAGATCTCCTCGAACTGGTCCACGACGACGATCAGTTCGTCCGCCGGTTCGCCGGAGCGGGCCAGGATCTGGCGTACGACGCGATGCAGGGTCCGCGGCTCCGCCAGGAGTTCGGCACACACCGATCCGGGGGTGAGGTGAGCGCGGGCCGCCAACTGGATCGCGCATTCCTCCACCGGGTGCGCGCCGGGAGTCAGAACCAGGGCGGGCGGACCGCTGAATCGAGGGAGAACTCCGGCGCGCAATACCGATGATTTCCCGGATCCCGAGGCGCCGAACAGAACAAGAAATCTCTTTTCCCTCAGATGTTCGACGATGGTGGCGGTGAGTTTCTCGCGACCGAAGAACGTACCGGCGTCGGACTGCTGGAAAGCGGCCAGACCGGCATACGGCGCGGAAACCGTCACCTCGTTCGGATCCGGGTCCGGGACGACCGCTTCCGCGGCGCATGCGGCGGCCGCCCCGCGCCAGATCAGCTCCCATTCCCGCTCGTCACCGCCGCAGGCACGGACATAGGCGAGGGTGACGGCCAGGCTGGGGAGTTGACGTCCCGCCGCGGCCGCGGAGAGGGCCGCGACGGAATAGTGCGCCCGCCGCGCGAGGTCCCGGTACGTGGGACTTCCGGCCCGCCTCCGCAACTCCCGCAGACGCGTGGCGAAATCCAGCAGCGGACCGCTTCCGGGATCCAGTGGACGCTCTCCGCGTGGCACCTGCACACACCTCCCCCCGAGCCCTTCGGAATTGTTCACCATGCGTTTGTCCAGCGCCAGTCCGCCGATCGTGGACAACGCGCCACGGCTACAAACGGTGCGGCGGGGCCGGGCCCGTCGCAGGCCCGGCATTCCACGGAATTCCTGCGGCCGCCACGAGCGCCGGCACGACCACGACCCACGACCACGACCCACGACCACGCCCCCACGACCACGGCGAACCGTTCGGAGGACACATGAACGCCCACACGCGGCACTGCGCCGGACACCCCGGCACTGCTGCCGACACCCCGCACCCACCGACCGTCGCACTCCCCTCGGCCGCGACCGGCCCGGACGAGGAGGCGGCCGAGCGCCACGACCCGGACCGGCTGGGCGGGTTCACCGCCGGGCAGCTGGGACGGCTGTGCGAGGCGGCCGGGATCGACGCGCGCCGGCGGCTCGCCCACCAGAGGGTGCTGTACGAGCTCCTGGGCCCGGCCGCCGCACGCCCCTTGACCGATCCGCCGCCCTCGCCGTCGTACGTCTCCGACGATCACACTCCGGTGGAGTACTCCCTGACCTTCCCCACCGACGCCGCTCCCGTCCTGCGGGTGCTCGTCGACCCGGGCTGTGCCGCCCGGAACCTGACGGACAACGCCCGTACGGCGTGGGCGGCGGCGGGACGGCTGGCGGCCCAGTGGGGCGTGCGACCGACGGAACTCGCACGCGTGAGCGACCTCTTCCTGCCCCCGGCACCGCACGGACCCCTCACCCTGTGGTGCGCCCTCGAACTGCGAGCGGAGGGCACGCCGCGGATCAAGCTGTACCTCAACCCGGGCGCACGGGGCGCCGAGCGGAGCCTGGAGACCGTGCGGGAGGCCATGGCACGGCTCGGCCACGAACAAGCCTTCGAGCCCCTGCACCGCTACCTGCGCCCCCGCTTCCCCGAGCGGGCCGGCCTGATGTTCTTCGCCCTGGACGTGGGCCCGTGGCCGCGGCCACGCGCGAAGGTCTACGTCGTCCACCCCCACGCCACGGCCGCCGACGCGGCGGAGGCGGCCCGTCTGGTGCCGGCGGCCAGTCCCCGGAAGGTGGCCGAGCACTGCCGCCGCATCGGCGGGGACGGACCCTTCGACCGCCTCCCCCTCATCTCCTGCTACGCCTTCACCGACGAGGGCGAGGGAGAGCGCAACGGCGAGGGCCGCGGTCCGACGGGCCACACCGTCCACGTCCCCGTCCGTGCGTGCGTCCGCGACGACCGGGCGGCGCGCGACCACGCCGTACGGCTCCTGCGGCGCCACGGCGTGTGCGGCGCTCCGCTCGACCGGGCCCTCGCCGCGCTCACCGTCCGGCCCCTCGACGCCGGAGTGGGGCTCATCTCGTATCTGAGTCTCGTCCAGATGGCCCGGCAGGCGCCGCGGATCACGGTCTACCTCTCCTCCGAGGCGTACCGCGTGTTCCCGCCCCGCGCCGACTGAGCCGCCGCGACCTACCCCCGCCAGCCGTCGCCCGGCCCCGTCGGCCGGGGAACCTCCGAAGGGACGTACCACTGATGGAGCCGTACCGCGTCAAGGCCGTCGAGCCGATCCCCGTCACCACCCGCGAACAGCGGCGGGCCGCCCTCGCCCGCGTCCACCACAACCTCTTCGATCTGCGTGCCGACGAGGTCACCGTCGACCTCCTCACCGATTCGGGCACCGGCGCCCTGTCCGCCGCGCAGCTGGCCGCCGCCATGGACGGCGACGAGTCCTACGCGGGCTCGCGCTCCTTCCACCGCTTCCACGACACCGTCCGGGAACTGACCGGCTTCGCGCACATCCTGCCGGTGCACCAGGGCCGGGCGGCCGAGCGGCTCCTCACCACGACCCTGCTCGCCCCCGGCAAGGTCTTCCTGAGCAACACGCACTTCGACACCCTGCGGGCCAACATCGCCCTGTGCGGGGGCGAGGCATGGGACCTGCCCTGTCCCGAGGCGCGGGACCTGGACAGCGCCGAACCGTTCAAGGGGAACATCGACACCGCCCGGCTGAAGGCCGTCCTGGACGGACCGGACGGCTCCCGTGTCGCGGCCGTGATCATGACGCTCACCAACAACGGCGGCGGTGGCCAGCCCGTGTCCATGGCCAACCTGAAGCGGGCCTCGTCGCTCTGCCGGGAGCACGGCGTACCCCTGTTCCTGGACGCGGCGCGGTTCGCGGAGAACGCCTGGCTGGTCACCCGGCGGGAACCCGCCTACCGCGACCGCAGCCCCCGGCAGGTCGCCGAGGAAGCCTTCCGGCTCGCCGACGGCTGCGCGATGAGCGCGAAGAAGGACGGTCTCGCCCACATCGGCGGCTTCCTCGCCCTCAACGACCCCGTCCTCGCCCAGCGCTGTGAACTGCTGCTCATCGCCACCGAGGGCTTCCCCACCTACGGCGGACTGGCCGGACGCGACCTGGCCATGGTGGCGCAGGGCCTGAGCGAGGTCACCGATCCCCGGTATCTGCGCGCACGTGCCGAGGACACCGCCCACCTGGCGGATCTGGTGCGGTCCGCCGGCGTCGACATCGTGGAGCCGCCGGGGGTCCACGCGCTCTACCTCAACGCGGGCCGTCTGCTGCCCCACATCCCGCCGCACCACTTCCCCGGCCAGGCGCTGGCCTGCCGGCTGTATCTGGAGGGCGGCATCCGCGGAGTCGAACTGGGCTCCCTGTACCTGGGGACGGAGGACGCGCGGGGCAACCCGCTCACCAGCGCGCCCCACGAACTGCTGCGACTGGCCATTCCCCGGCGCACCTACACCCGTGGCCACTGGGAGCACGTCGGACGTGCGCTGGCCCGCGCGGTCCGTGACGCCGCCGACATCCCCGGCCTGCGCATCATCGAACAGCCCGCCTCGCTACGGCAGTTCCGGGCCAGGCTCGCGCCGGTCACCCCGTAGGCCCACCCGATCCGTCGAACCCGTTCGCCCCGCGCGGGGCCGCGGGGCGAACGGAACGGGTGCCCGCGGCGTCGGAGGAGCATGAAGACGTCGCGCCGATCCGCCGTCCTGCTCCTGAGCGCCGTACTGTCGCTCGCCGGGTGCTCCGCCTCGTCGGACCGTCCGGGTGACGAGGGGTACTCCGGGCCCACCCTGCCCGCCCGCACCATCAAGGAGGGCACGTGGCGGGAGGGTCCGGCCAAGCCCGAGGAGCAGACCCCGTACCCGTACGACATCAATACGCACTGCGGGATCAAGTGGGTGCATTTCGGCGGCCGTTGGTGGGTGCTCGACACCGTCTTCCCCGGCGTCGAGCAGGTCCGGGGGGAGCCGGTCCCGCCGGGGAGGGACCGGATCGCCGGCTATATGACCCTGATCGGCCCGGACACGGCCGACTTCGACGCCGCCGGCATGCCGACCCTGCAGTTCGTGCCGGCCGACGACGAACCGCCGGGCTGCGCCTAGTGACCTGAGTCGGAGATTCGTCGTTGGTTTGGTATGAGTCGTCCGGGTCCGAAGATTCCGCCGTTGTCGGTGACCGATGCCCAGCGAGCCGTGCTGGAGGGCTGGGTGCGTCGCCGCACGACGGCTCAGGCGCTGGCCCAGCGGTCGCGGATCGTGCTGGAGTGCGCCGACGGGCACTCGATCATGGAGGTGTCACGCCGGCTGCGGGTCACTGCGGACACCGTCCGCACCTGGCGGCGACGTTTCCTCGAACGGGGCCTGGACGGCCTGTCCGACGAGCCGCGGCCCGGCGTCCCGCGGAAGATCACCGACGCTGACGTCGAGCGGGTCATCGTCAAGACACTTGAAGAGAAGCCGAAGAACGCCACCCACTGGTCGACCCGGTCGATGGCGGCGGCCACGGGCATGTCGCAGTCGGCGATCCCGCGGATCTGGCGCGCGTTCGCCCTGGCGCCGCACCGGTCGCAGACCTTCAAGCTTTCCACGGACCCGCTGTTCATCGACAAGGTCCGTGATGTCGTCGGCCTGTATCTCGACCCGCCGGAGAAGGCTCTGGTCCTCTGCGTGGACGAGAAGTCCCAGATCCAGGCCCTCGACCGGTCCCAGCCCGTGCTGCCGATGGTTCCCGGCGTTCCCGAACGCCGCAGCCACGACTACGTCCGCGCCGGCACCACCACGCTGTTCGCCGCACTGGAAGTCGCCACCGGCAAGGTGATCGGCTCCCTGCATCGGCGCCACCGGGCCGTGGAATTCAAGAAGTTCCTGACCAAGCTCGACAAGGAAGTCCCCGCCGACCTCGATGTCCATCTGATCCTCGACAACTACGTCACCCACAAGACGCCTGTCATCAAGAAGTGGCTGCTTGCGCACCCGCGCTTCCATCTGCACTTCACACCGACGAGTTCGTCCTGGCTGAACCTGGTGGAGCGGTGGTTCGCCGAACTCACGCAGAAGAAACTCAAGCGAAGCGTTCACCGCTCCGTCCAGGCCCTCGAACGCGACATCCGCGCTTGGCTCACCGACTGGAACGAACACCCCAGACCGTTCATCTGGACGAAGACCGCCGACGAAATCCTCGACAAAGTAGCCGCCTACTGCCGACGAATCTCTGACTCAGGTCACTAGCGTGTCGCCCCGGGGCCGGGGAGGGGCGTCGGGCCCCGCTCGGTTCCGGAGCGGGTCGCCCACCCGTCTTCCTAGGGGTCGTGCCCGGTCGCCCCGGTCGCGGGCCCCTCCGCGAGGAGGACCGCGGCGGTCGTGCTCTTGCCGACCGGTTCCCGGCGCACCTCGTAGCTCTCGCACGACGCGATGACGATCTCCAGCCCGTGCTGCCCGACCCGTCCCGGCTCCGCGGCCGAGGCCACCGGAATGACCGGGTCGCTGTCCCAGACGGTGACCCGCACCGAGCCGCCCGCCACCTCCAGGTCCAGCAGACAGGGACCCGGCGCGTACTTGCAGGCGTTGGTCAGCAGTTCGCTGACGACCAGCTGAACGGTCCCCACGGCTCTGGCGGACACCGGAAGGCCCAGGACGGACTGGAGGCGCCCCAGGAAGGCCCGGGCCAGGGCGCGGCCCCGGGCGATGTCGCCGGGCTCACCGTGGTACATCGCCGAGCTCTTGACCAGTCCGTCGTCCAGCAGGGGGCTGTCGTCGTGGGCAGCCTCGTCCATGCGATCCGCCCGCTTCCTGAGCCTTGATCGGTACACCGGCCCGTCTACCCCCAAAATCCCGCGAACACCAGACCC
The DNA here is from genome assembly GCF_029167005.1 of Streptomyces sp. VNUA24. NCBI lineage: Bacteria > Bacillati > Actinomycetota > Actinomycetes > Kitasatosporales > Streptomycetaceae > Streptomyces > Streptomyces sp. VNUA24. Next base: position 1,887,358 of record NZ_CP119143.1, on the reverse strand, counting down.
GGCCGTACCGGCTGCGCCTTCCACCCGTCCGCCGGAGGCCGGGACGCGGGCGGACGGCCGCCGCCTACCGGCTTCGCAGCAGGAGCAGGGCGACGTCGTCGGTGCGTGCGTGGTGCGCGCCGCCGTGCTCCAGCAGGCTCTCGGCCAGGTCGTCGAGGGGCCGGCCGCCGTGGGCCGTGATCCGGTCGGCGAGGGCCGCGATGGAGGCCGTGATGTCGGTGCCGGGGGTTTCCACCAGGCCGTCGGTGTAGAGCGCGAGGAGCCCTCCCGGGGGAAGCGGAAGGGTGGTGACGGGATAGTCGGCCTCCGCGCCCGTACCGATGCCCAGCAGCGGGCCCGGCTCCACCGTGAGCGCGACGGTCCGCGGTACGGGTGTGGGCTCCCACAGGAGCGGGGGCGGATGCCCCGCACTGGCCAGGTGCAGACGGCCCCCGTCGAGATCGATGTGGAGGTAGAGGCACGAGACGAAGAGATCGGTCTCCAGGTCCGTCAGGACGCGGTTGGTGCGGGCCAGGACCTCGCCGGGCAGCGCGCCCGCGGTGGCGTGGACGGCGGTGCGGACCTGGCCCATCAGGGCCGCGGCGTGCATGCTGTGCCCCTGGACGTCGCCGATCACGGCGGCGGCGGTCGCCTCGCCCAGCCGGATCAGATCGTAGAAGTCGCCGCCGATCCCCATACCGTGCGCGGCGGGCAGATAGCGGGCGGCGACGTCGAGACCGGGGAAGTCCGGCAGCGCCGCCGGCAGCAGGGCCTGCTGCAGACCGTGGGCGAGGTCGTGCTTGGCGTCGTACAGGAGCGCCCGGTCCATGGCCTGGGCGATGAGCCCCGCCAGGGAGACGAGGACCGCGCGGTCGCCGGAGCCGAAGGGGTGCGGGTCGTCGTACGACAGGACGCAGCAGCCGACGCGGCGCTCGGAGACCAGCAGGGGCAGGAACGCCCAGGCCCGTTTGCCGCTGAGTTCCGCGGCCCGGGGGTGGGCGCGGGCCATCTCGGCGGGGTCGGCGAAGAAGGCGGGGACGCCGCTGCGCAGGACGCGCCCGGCGGGGGTGAGATCGGTGTCCAGGGGCAGGCCGTCGAGGCGGGCGATGTTGCGCGGGTCGTAGCCCTGGTGCCCGGTGATCCGCAGCCGGCCCGCGTCGGCGGCGGACAGCACCATGCCCTGGGCGTCGAACGCGGGCAGGATCTGATCGGCCACCACGTTGACGACGTCGGCCACGGTGACGGTCTGGCTCAGGGCCGCCGCCAGGTGGATCAGCTGGTGGACCCGTCCGGTGCCGGTCCCCGCGGGCGAGGCGGCCGGGTTCGGGGTGATGCGGGGCGGCGTCGTGTCCCCGGACGGCGGGTGCGGGTGGGGCGAGACGAGGGCGCTGATGCCGCTGTCGTCGGGGTAGAGCCGGATGTCGAGCCAGTGGTCGGGTGGGCGCAGCGCCGTGTAGGCGACGGGTTCGCGGGTGAGGACGGCGGTCCGGTAGTGGTCCTCGTGGAGCGGATCGTCGAGCCAGGGCACGGACTGCCACGGCAGGGTGCCCAGGAGCCGGTCTGCCCGTCGGCCGAGCAGCCGCGCGGCGGCATCGTTGAGGAAGGTGATGCGGCCCTGCAGATCGAAACCGAGGGCGCCGACGGGCATCCGCTGCAGCAGGTCGGCGGCGGCCAGTCCGCTCTGGGCCGGGTCCGGGCCGGGCCGGTGCAGGGGCACGGCCCGCGGCTGATCGGGGATCTCGCGGGAGGCGGGCGTCTCGTCCAGCACCTGGGTGATGCGGCTCGCGCCGGCCAGAATGTTCCCGCGTTCCCGCCGGGTCAGCGAGGGTGGGTGGCTTTTGGGCCACACCAGGGCCAGGGCTCCCCAGCGCCGGACCCCGTGCAGGGGGGCGAAGGCCAGGGCGAGCTGGTAGGGCAGCCCGGCCGCGGTGTTCGGGTACAGGCGTGCCATGTCCTCCTGCCGGCCCACCCAGACCAGGCGGTCCTCCCGCACCGCCTCGGAGAGCGGGCCCGCGGCCGACACCGCCACCCGCCGCCACGGTGTCACCGCCATCACCGGCACCCCGCACACCGCTGCCAGGCACAGCACCGGGTCGGCCGCCGGCAGCAGGTAGACGCCCGCCGCCAGCGCCCCGGTCCCTCGCACCGTGCCACTGAGCACCTGGTCCAAGGACGGCTCGTCACCCGGGGTGACACCACTGCCCTCACTCACATCTCCGACAGTAGGCCGCGAACGGCCCGAGCGGGATGTGGAGCCGCACCGCCGGGGTCACCGGGCCCGGGCGCACCGCGACGAGAGGGCGCCGCGGGGCCGTCGCCGATCGGCCGGATGACGTCTGTTCAGCGGCGGGTGCACGCCAATAGCGTGTGCGGCCTTCGCGTCCTGGGGGGTCCCATGAACGGTCTCCGTGCGGTCGTCGTCTGTCTGCTGGTCGTGTGCGCGGCGATGGTGTCACCGGCCGCGGCCGTGACGCCGAAGGGCTGGACGGCGCTGCCGGTGCCGGCGGCGGCCCCGCCGGTGACCGTGACCGGTCTCGCCGCCCGGGGACCGACCGAGGCATGGGCGACCGGCCACGAGACCGCGGCCGACGGACCGCGGCCGGTGCTGTACCGGTGGGACGGCACGGCCTGGAGCCGGGACACGAGTTTCCCCGGCGCCGGTGAACCGGGCGGGCTCGACCAGGTGCGGTTCGTCGGCCGGGAGGTGTGGATCCTCCGCACCCGGTCCGGCGAGGGGGAGATCCTGCGCCGGACGGCGGCAGGGTGGAGCGTCCTCCCGGTGCCGCGCACCCTGTGGACCTACCAGGACTTCACCGCCGTACCGGGTGCCGCGTGGGTGGTCGGTGAGGACGACACCGGGCTGAAGATCCTTCGGTACGACGGTTCCGGCTGGACCGCGCAGACCGCCCCCGACGGGGTGCGGTACCTGATGGGGATCACCGCGCGCACCGCCATGGACGCGTGGGCCTGGGCCGACACCGACACCGGGACCGCCGTCCTGCGCTGGGACGGCACGGCCTGGCGGGACGCGGACGTGCCGCTGCCGCCCGACAGCAATGTGCACACCGTCCTGCTCGAACCCTCCGGCCGGGTCACGATCGGCGGCAGCCAGTACACGGCCGGCGTGGCGCGCACCTACCTGATGACCGGCGACCGGCACGGCTGGCGCACCACCCGTCCACCGCTGGGCGACACCGCCACCGAGGCGATGGTGCGCGGCCCGGACGGCGCCCTGTGGCTGCCGGTGCGCAGCGACCGCGCCTTCCAGTCGAAGTACGCGCGCGTGGACGGCGCACGCACCACCTTCTCCTACGGCCCGGAGCGTCCGAACGCCATCGACGTCAAACCGCGTGCCCTGGCGAGGGCGGGGTCGTCGCTGCTGTCCTTCGGAACCGCCGAGATCTACGGATCGAAACCGAACCTGATGAGCGAGCGGCTGGGAGGCCGACCATGACACGCCGACTGCTGGTCACGGCCCTCGCCGCCGCCCTGACGTTCCTCGCCCTCATGACCCCGGCGGCGGCGGACACCCAGGACTGGCACCACGTCCCCGTCCCCGCACAGGTACGCCCCCAGGCCGGGCTGAACGAGGCCGTGGCCTTCGGACCGGACCGGGCGTGGGCCGTGGGGACCGACGCGGTGGGACGGGAGGCGCCGGGATTCCCGCTCGTGCTGCGCTGGGACGGAACCGCGTGGCAGCGCCGGGCCCTGCCCGGGATCGGCTGGCAGGGAGAGCTGCTGTCCGTCGCCGGGACCTCACCGGCCGAGGTCTGGGCGGTCGGGCGCGACGCGGCGGGTGCCACCCGTCTGCTCCGGTCCGACGGGTCCGCGTGGTCCGAGAGCCGGCCGCCGCGCGGGGTCGTCCTGACGAAGGCCGTGGCCGGTGGCGGCGAGACCTGGCTGATCGGTTCCCGCGACGGCGCGCAGGCGCTGCTGCGCCGGGACGGCCGCGCCTGGCAGGACGTGCCCGTACCGCCCGGAGCCGTGTACGGCCTGCACATCCTGGCGGCGGACGACGTCTGGGCCGCGGGCGCGACCGGTGCGGGCGCCGCCGTGTCGCACTGGGACGGGCAGACGTGGCACCAGACGATCGTGGACGGGTTCCCGCGGTCGGCCGTGGGCAGCGTGCTCGCGGTGTCGCCGACGGAGGTGTGGGCGGGCGGCACGGCGGGATTCGTCGGCGGCCCGGTGGGGCGGCCGATCCCGCCCCTGCTGGTCCGCTTCGACGGGCAGACGTGGAACCACGTGACCGTGCCCACCGACTTCGGATCGGTCACCTCCCTGACCCCCGCCTCCTCCGGAGCGCTGAGCTGGGTCGCGGTGGCGCGCTCGCAGAAGTGGGGCCCGCCGGGCAGCCAGCCGCCGTTCGTCCCCGGACCGGACTTCCTGGCCTGGGACGGACAGGCGTTCACCGAGTACGGCGAACCGGCCGTGGCCGGGGAGGGCGACTCCTCGCGGCTGCAGCTGGCGCCCGTGCCGGGCACCGGCACGGTCTGGTCGGTGGGCCGCGCCGACGGCCCCGAGGGCACGTTCGCCCCGCGCATCCTGCGCTTCGGCTGAACGGGGTGGGGCGAGTGATGCCCGGCGGCCGGCACGCACGGCGGCCGCCGGGCCCCCGGTCACAGCACGGCCACCGGGTTGACGGGCGACCCGGTGCCGCCCGGCACGTTCAGCGGCGCCACGACCATCAGGAAGGCATGCCGGCCGGCCTCGGCACAGGCGGCGGAGAGTGCCTCCAGGTCGAGGTTGTCCAGCAGGGGCACGCCCATGGCGGCGATGGTCAGCGCGTGCACGGGGGAGGACACGCCCTCCACGGGCGAGGGCCGCACGTCGCTGTCGCCGTCGCCGCCCAGCAGCGCGATGCCGCGCTCGGCGAGCAACGGCACGGCATCCACGTGCAGGCCCGCGCAGGCGTCGTCGGGGTTCCAGGGCCCCAGCTCGCGCCGCCGCCGGAAATGGCCGGACCGCAGCAACACCGCGTCGCCCTCGCCGATGGTCACACCCAGGGCCCGCTCGGCCGCCAGGACGTCATCGGCGTGTACGGCCGTCCCCGGCTCCAGCCAGTCCCGGCCGAGCACGGCGGGCATGTCGAGCAGCACTCCCCGGGTCACCAACGGGCCCAGCGCGTCGACCGCGCCGAAACGGGCGCCCCGGGCGTCGACGGACCCGCGCGCGTCCCGCCCCTCGTACAGCAGGCCGCGGTAGGCGATGTGCGACAGGGCGTCCAGATGGCTGACCCCTTTGCCGTGGTAGTCCGCGGCGATGAAGTCCTTGTGGCAGGTGGGCTCGGGGGGCTCGACGTCGCCCAGCTCGGTCATGTGGTGCAGAGCGGGCCTGCCGTTGTCGGGACCGGGCACCGTGTTCCACGGCAGGGCCATCGGGACGACCCTCCCGGACCGCACCAGGGCGGAAGCCCGTCGCACGTGGTCCGGGGTGATCCGGTTGGCGGCACCGCGATCGGCCGGGGTCCAGCGGCCCCAGCTGCGCAGCCGGTCGAAGAGGGCGTCGAACTCCGCGCGCGTCACGGCGGGGCCGTTGTCGGGCGGTCCGGACGGGAGGGGCGTCATGGGCGTACGTGCTCCAAGGGTCGGGAAGACCTCCGAGTGTCCACGGTGGACCACGTCCGGGATTCCCACGAGCCGGACCGGCCGCGCCGCCGGTCCGGACGCGGGTCCGCCCGTGCCGCGGGTTCCCGCGGGCGCCCGTGGGCCTGCCGTCCGCCCCCGGACGGACCACCGAACCGACCGACCGCACGGAAGGACGCCGTATGAGGATCGCCGTATGAGGGTCGTCGTCACGGGCGCCTTCGGCTTCCTCGGACGCCAGGTCGCCCGCGCGCTGCTCGGCACCCGGACCTTTCGCGGGGCACCGATCGACAGCCTGGTGCTCGTCGACCGGACCGCGCCGGCCGGGCAGCCGCCCGTGACCGGCCCGAGCCCGACCGCCCCACCGGTCTCCGACACGCTCGTGTCCCACCCCCTCGTGTCCGACCCCCTCGTGTCCGACCCCCTCGTGTCCGATCCGCTCGTGTCCGATCCGCTGGTGGAGATCGTGCACGGTGACCTGACCGGCCGTCTCGACGCGGTGTTCGCACGGCCGGTGGATGCCGTGTTCCACCTCGCCGCCGCCGTCTCGGCCGAGTGCGAGGCCGACTTCGACCTCGGGATGGGCGCCAACGTGGACACCACACGGGCCCTCCTCGACGCCGCCCGGGCCCAGTGGGCCGCCGGTGGGCCGACGCCGTGCCTGCTGTTCTCCAGCAGCGTCGCGGTCTACGGTCCCGACCCGGCGCTCCCGCTCCCACCCGTCGTCGGCGAGGCGACCCTGCCCACGCCGCGGTCCAGCTACGGCGTCCAGAAACTCGTCTGCGAGCAGCTGATCGCGGACTACACCCGCCGCGGGTTCGTCGACGGTCGTGTCGCCCGGCTGATGACCGTCGTGGTGCGGCCGGGCCGACCGAACGCGGCCGCTTCGGGCTTCCTGTCCGGCATCATCCGCGAGCCCCTCGCGGGCCGCGCCGCCGTCTGCCCCGTCCGCCCCGACCTGACCGTGGCGCTGGCCTCGCCGGGGCGCACCGTCGAGGCGCTCCTGCGTATCGCCCAGGCGGAGCGCGGGGCGGGCAGGGGCCGGCTCGCCGGCGCGCTGCCGGTCAACCTCCCGGCCCTCACGGTGTCGGTCGCCGAGATGCTGGCCACGCTGCGGAAGGCGGCCGGCGACGCCGTCGCCGATCTGGTGACGATCAGACCCGATCCCGCCGTCGAGGCCATCGTGGGCTCCTGGCCCTCCGCCTTCGACCCCACGCGCGCCGCCGCGCTCGGGCTGGCTCCCGACCCGGACTTCGCCTCGGTGCTGCGGGCCTACGTCGCCGACCATCCCGACGCGGTCCTGCCCGGCCCGGCCCGCAGGCCGGGACGGCCGGACCCGGGCCCACCGGCCGGTCGCTAGGCCGTCGCCAGTGCCGTCGCCGTGCCGCCGCCGGGTCGGCGACGGCCGGGATCGCGGACACTGGACGAAGGAGAGGGGAGGCCGCCCGTGATGACCACCGTCCGTGCGCAGCTGGGCCAGGCCCTGTTCCGCCGCGTCGCCGGGCCCGACGGACCCGCCACCCGTGCCCGCATCCATGACACCCCCGGCCCGCGCTGGTTCGGCCCCGACCGCCCCATCCGGACCGTGCACGGCGACGCCTCCATGTTCATCGGCGGGCTGAGCGCCCTGCTGCTGCAGTCCCTGCACCCGCTCGCCATGGCGGCGGTGGCCGGTCACTCCGGGTACCGGGGTGACCCCTGGGGCCGGCTGCAGCGCACCAGCACCTTCCTCGCCGTCACCACCTATGGGACCGCGGCGGACGCCCGGCAGGCGGTCGACCAGGTGCGGGGCATCCACGAGCGGATCCGCGGGACCACCGCCGAGGGGGAGCCCTACCACGCGGCCGATCCGCATCTGCTCGGCTGGGTGCACGCCGCCGAGACGGACAGCTTCCTGCGCGCCCACGAACGCTTCGGGGCCCACCCGCTGGACGCCGACGCCTACGACGCCTACGTGGCGGACACCGCCCGCGTCGCCGCCGCCCTGGGGGTGAGCGACCCGCCACGCGACCGCCGCGAACTGGCGGAACGGCTGGCGGCCTACCGGCACGAGCTGAGGGCCACCTCCGAGGCCCGGGCCGCCGCCCGCTTCCTGCTGTTCCGGCCTCCCCTGCCCCTGGCCGTACGGCCCTTCTACGGCGGGCTGGCCGCGAACGCCGTCGCGCTCCTGCCGCCCTGGGCCGGCAGGATGCTCCGGCTGCCCCGGGTACCGGTCGTCGAGAACCTCGCCGTACGCCCCGCCGGCCAGGTCCTGACCCGGACCATCCGCTGGGCCATGACCCCTCCCGGCCGGTCCCGGCCGACGTGAACCACGGGAACCGGCGTCCGCCGACAGGGCCCGTCGGCGACCTAGGTGACCTGGGCGACCTCGGCGGACTCAGCGACCGATGAGCCCCACGGATCAGCCGGACAGGGCCTGTTCGACGGTGGGGTGACAGGGAATGAACGTGTCGACGCCGACCAGCTGCAGTACCCGCAGCACCGACTCCTGGGCAGCGGCGATCCGCAGCCAGCCCCGCTCGCCGCTCACTCGCCGGTGCACGGCGACGAGGACGTTGATGCCGCTGGAGTCCATGAAGGTCACACCGCCGAGGTCCACCACGATCCGCGGAGGCGGCGCCCCGTCGCCCCCGGTCAGCAGGGCCTCGTCGAAGAGGTCCTTGACGTCGTGGTCGATCTCACCCCGCAGGGTCACGACCCGGACGTCGTCGACCACATGGTGTGCGAAGGAGAGCCGGCCTGGCCGGTCCGCGTTCTCGATGGCGGTCACCGTCTCCTCGACTCGCTTAGGCTGGCCCCGGGTCAGGGCATGCACGGATGATTCTGCCCCACTGCCCGGGCCGGACACACCCGGGCAGGCTGTGTCGAGCGGCGCCTCGGTGGCATAAGTGACGGTATGGCGGGTACTGGCGTGCGTGGGTACGGGGAATGAGGGCGAGGCTCGTGGGGTCCTATGCCGAGGGTGACGGCTCGACCGAGCCGGACGGTCCACTGCTGCGCGCCGGATTCGCCCTGGACGGGGACGACGCCTGCATCGCCGACGCCCGCCACCACGCGGTCGCCTTCCTCGACCACGCCCGTACCGACCGCCACCTGCCCGTGAGCGCCCACGCGCGGGACATCACCCAACTGGTCGTCAGCGAGCTGGTGACCAACGCCCGCAAGTACGCCCCCGGGCCCGTCCTGATGGAACTGCGCATCACGGCCGACAGCGTCGAGATCGTGGTGTGGGACAGCGACCCCACCGTCCCCTCGGCCCGCGCCGCCGACCCGGACCGGGTCGGCCAGCACGGTCTGGAGATCGTCAAGGCCGTCACCGAGGACCTGTTCGTCGAGCAGGCGTCGGTGGGCAAGCGCATCACGGCCCGCGTCGCCCTGGCCGACCCGCCCGGCGCCGGCAGCGCCGCCCGCGGCCCCGCGTGACGGCTCGGCGCGAGCCCTACGCGACCTTGAACTCGATCTGGGTGATGGCCGGTCCGTCGCCGGTGACCTGACCCTCCTTGATGGACTCCGTCCAGGAGCCGTCCTGCTGGAGCTTGGCCAGAACGGCGGGGGAAAGGCTGACCGTGATCTGGATGCCGCCCCCGGCGGACGGGGCACGGTCGATGCGGATGTCATTGCTCATGCCGAGGAAGCTACCGCCAACACGTCGGCCGCCATGGGCTGTTGACGTTTTACCCGGGGTCGTGAGGTTACGGGCCGATCGGTCCGGCCGGCCGCGGTGCCTCAGTCCGTGCCGAGGGGGACCCGCAGCCGCACCCGGTAGCCGCCCTCCCGGGCCGGGCCCGACTCCAGGGTTCCGCGCAGGATGTCGGCCCGTTCCCGCAGGCCGACCAGACCGAGCCGGGAGCCGGGGAGGGCCAGGGAGGGCCTGGTCGGCGGGGAGTTGGTGACGGTCACTCCGACATGGTCGCCGTCGTGCCACAGCTCGACGACGGCGGTCGCGCCGGGGGCGTGCTTGCGGACGTTGGTCAGCGCCTCCTGGACCGTGCGATAGAGGGCCCGTTGGGCGGGCGTGCCCACGCCGGGCGGGAGTGCACCGGTCAACCGCGCCTCGATACCGCTCGATCCGACCAGAGCGTGCAGGTCGGCGAGCGTGGGCTGAGGCGTCAGCTCGGTGGCGTGCCCGCCGGAGGCGCGCAGCAGGGTGACCATGGTGCGCAGCTCGTCGAGCGTGGTGACACTCAGCGAACGGATCGTGCGGGCGGCCTCCCTGGTGTCCGTGTCCCCGGTGGAGACCTGAAGGGCCCCGGCCTGTACGGCGATGAGGCTGACCTGGTGGGAGACGACGTCGTGCATCTCGCGGGCGAGCCGGGTGCGCTCGTGGGCGAGCGCGGCCTGGGCGTGCAGCGCCCGCTCCTGCTCCCGGGCCTCCTCGACCTCGGCCAGCCGCCGGGCCAGATCCCGGTGCGCCTGCACGAGTTGGCCGACGAGGGCCGGGACGACGGCCAGGGCCAGGTTGTACACGAGGGTGATCAGCGTCATCGTCCGGCCGACCTCGGCGAGCCCGGCGGGCGGCCAGGGCGTGCTGCTCACGACGGCGACCAGGGCCACGCATCCCGCGAGGAGCCGCCGGTCGCGGGACCGTTCGGCGACGCCGTAGAGGGCTAGCAGGGGCGCGAGGGCGACCTCCTGGGTGAGGGCGATCGGCAGGGTGAGCAGGAGGACGGCGAGCGGGAACCCGCGCCGGAGGACCAGCGCGGCACACCCGAGCCCGGCCAGGGCGAGTCCCGTCCGCGACTTGTCCCACAGGTTCAGCCACACGTCGACGGCGGCCACCACGGCCAGGGCGATGTCCACGGCCGGCGCGGGCACCCGCTCCCACAGCGCGCGTGCCCCGCTCATCGGCCGGCCTCCGGCCGCCGGCCCTCGTCCAGGAGCCCGGCGCGCTGTGCCAGCAGCGCCGCCTGCACCCGGCTCGTGACCCTCAGCTTGGTGAGGATCGCGCTGACGTGGTCCTTGACCGTGCCGGCGCCGAGATGGATGCGGGCCCCGATGTCGGCGTTGGACAGCCCCTCGGCGACCAGGACGAGGACGTCGCGCTCGCGCGAGGTGAGCAGGCGGACCCGGGCCGCGTCCTCGTCGACGGCCGACGCGCTGCCGGAGTGGCTGTGCAGCAGGGTCCGCGAGGCTTTGGGCGACAGCACCACGCCGCCCGCGGCCAGGGTGCGGACCAGGTGGGCCAGTTGGTCCGGCTCGGTGTCCTTGAGCAGGAATCCGGCCGCGCCGGAGTGCAGCGCCGTGAGGATGTACTCGTCGGCGTCGAACGTGGTCAGCATCGCCACGACCGGGGCGTCCGGCATCGTCCGCAGCTCGCGCAGCACGGTGAGTCCGTCGACGTCCGGCATCCGGATGTCCAGCAGCACCACGTCGGGCCGCTCCCGCCGTACGGTCTCCACGGCCCCGCTCCCGCTCGCCGTCGCGACGACCTCGATGTCGTCCGACGCGCCCAGGATGAGCCCGAACCCCGACCGGACCAGTGCCTCGTCGTCCACCACCACAACCCGGATCACATGCGCCCGCTCTCGTCCTCGCCGTCCCGCCCTGCCGACACGACCCTAGAGCGCGCAAACGACCCCGGTCGCGCACGGAACCGCAGGTCCAGCCACCCGGCGGGGTAGCTCCCTCCGATCGGCAGGGGCCCGGCGAGGATCCGACGGAGGCCGCGGGGGACGGCCCCCGGACGGCCGACACGATCCACTTCTCCTGCGAAACCCCTTGACCTCAAGCACGGTCGAGGTCACAGAGTGATCCTCATGGACACCGAGACCGCGAACACCGCGGACATCAAGGCCATCGAAGAGGTCGTGGCCACCGTCGAACGCACCCAGCGCGCCAGGGACGCCGAGGGCTTCCTCGCGCTCTTCCACCCCGACGCCCTGTGGACGACCGCCCACGGAAAGGTCCTGATCGGGTTACCCGCCATCGCCGAGTTCACCCGTGCCGTGCTGCCCGGTGCCGTGTGGGACGGCGAGGTCACCTACGAGGTGGCGCACACGCAGTTCCTGCGCCCGGACGTGGCGGCCGTCAAGGTGCGGCAGGTCTACCACTCGGCGGAGGGCGACACGGAGGGCGCGCCGCTGTACGTCATGACCCGGCAGGCCGACGGAGCCTGGCTGCTGCACGCCTGCCAGAACACGTCGGTCCGGCGCGACTAGGGCCGGCCGGGGCGGCCGGGCGCGCTGCGGCTCACGCGTCGTCTCCGGGCTGCTCCCGCTCCCCGCCGGGACCGGACGGCTTCGGTGGCCGGCCCCGGCGGGGGAGCGGTCCCGCCGCACCGGGCAGCCGTCCCGCGTCGGACAGCGCCCTGCGCAGCAGGAACTCGATCTGCGCGTTGGTGGACCGCAACTCGTCCCCGGCCCACCGGGCCAGCGCGTCATGGACCAGCGGGTCGAGCCGCAGCAGCACCTGCTTGCGCTGTGCGGCCGACCGCTTCGGGGCCGGGTCGGCACCCGGCCCGCCGTCGGGGGGAGGGGGCGTCACTGGTACAGCGACCCGGTGTTGAGCACGGGCTGCGCGGCCCTGTCCCCGCACAGCACCACCATCAGGTTCGACACCATCGCGGCCTTCCGCTCCGAGTCCAGCTCCACGATGCCCTGTTCGGCGATGCGGGCGAGCGCGGCCTCGACCATGCCGACCGCCCCGTCGACGATCTGCCGCCGGGCCGCCACGACGGCACCGGCCTGCTGCCGCTGCAGCATCGCCGAGGCGATCTCGGGCGCGTACGCGAGGTGGGTGAAGCGGGACTCGATGATCTGCACACCCGCCGCCTCCACACGCGCGTGCAGCTCGACGGCGAGCTTCTCGGTGATCTCCTCCGCGTTGCCGCGCAGGGAGAGACCTTCCTCGTCGTGCGCGTCGTAGGGGTACTCGATGGCGATGTGCCGTACGGCCGCCTCGGTCTGGGTGGAGACGAACTCCAGGAAGTCGTCCACCTCGAAGGACGCCTGCGCGGTGTCCTCCACCTTCCACACCACCACCGCGGCGAGTTCGATCGGGTTGCCGTAGGCGTCGTTCACCTTCAGGACGGCCGTCTCGTGGTTGCGTACCCGCGTCGAGATCTTGACCCGGGACGTGAACGGGTTGACCCAGCGCAGGCCGTCGGTGCGGATCGTCCCCCGGTAGCGCCCGAACAGCTGGACGACACGGGCCTCGCCCGGTGCCACCATGTTGAGGCCGCACATGGCGAGGAACGCCGCGAGGCCCACCAGGATGCCGCCGACTATCAGCGCCGCCTTCACACCGGACGAGGTGGACACGGCGCCGAGCACCACGAGACCGACGCCGGCGGCCAGGCCCACCAGTCCGAGCAGCAGGGCGAGCCCGCCGCCGATGGAGTGGGCGGGGAACTCCCGTACGCGCGGCTCGGGCATGTCGGGGAGGTCCGTGGTGTCGGGCGCGTTCGGTGTGAGGTCGTGTGGGCTCATGGTGGTCTCCCCGAGTGAGTGGTCACAGGTGCAGGGCGAGGCGGGGTTCCGAGGGGCCGTCCGCCTCGCATCTAGCTTAGTGATATCACTTTATCGGGTTCGTGGCCAAGCTCCGGACGCCGTCGGCTACTGCTCACCGAGTCCGACGGCGCGCTGGTCCACGGCGGTGTCCGGGCGGGCCGCGCCGGTGAACCGGGTGGGGCGGAAGGCCGCGAGGAGTTCCTGTTCCCGGTCGGTCGTGATCTCGACCGCGGCCAGGCGCCCCAGAACCGGTGCCAGGGTGACCCCGCTGTGCGAGACGAGGCAGTAGACACGGGACCGCGCACGGGCGTAGCCGGCGACGGCGTGGCCGTCCGCGGGCAGCGACCGGATGCCGACGCGCAGCTCGATCCTCGGTGCCCCGGCGCAGTCCGGCAGCACCGAGCGGAACCGCCGGGCCAGGGTGCGCGCGAGGTCCCCGTCGGCGGTCGGCGGGTCCCGCGGATCGACGGCGGCGTTCAGATCGAGTGCCTGCAGGACGGTGTGCCCGTCGCCCGCCGGGCGGAGGTTGAGTCCGGGACTGTGGATCACACACCGCAGGTCCAGGCGCGGCTCCCTGACGTATCCGAGCAGGCCGACGCTCTGCGCTCCGCGCCCGGTGTCCGTCACCATGGGAACGTCGATCCCGGCGCGTGCGGCGAGTTCCCGGGTCCATCGGCCCGCGGCCAGGACGACGCGGTCGGCTCTGTGGACCCGGCCCCCGGTCAGGGTGACGGCGACTCGGTCCGGACCGTCGTCGACGGCTTCCACCTCGCCGGTCGCGTACGTGGCCCCGTGCCGCTCGGCGTCGGCCACCAGGGCCCGGACGAAGCGGTCCGGCAGTACGTAGCCCTCGGTGGGGAAGTGCGCGAGGGACGTGATCGTCGCCGGGACGCGCAGGCCGCCCGCGATGCGGCCGGCTTCGTCGGCGGTGACCCGGTGCGCGGGGTAGCCGAGGGACCGCAGGCGCGTCACGTGGTCGGCGAGCCGCCGCTCGTTCGCGGCGTCCGCCCACTGCAGGGCGCCGCTGGGGAAGTAGGAAGGGGCGCCGGGCAGTTCCGCGGCGAGCCGGGCGTGCTCCTCCATGCCCGCGAGGTTCAGCCGGTGGTAGGCGGGATGCGGTTTCCGGCTGGAGTTGGTCCAGGCGAAGGTGGTCGCGGACGTGCCGGTGCCGGCTCCGAGCCGGTCCAGCAGGAGCACGTCCGCGCCGGCGACGGCGAGGTGTCTCGCGGCGCTCGCTCCCAGGACGCCTGCACCGATGACGATGACCTTCATGGTCCGCGTGTCTCCTCTCGGTTCGGGCGGCGGGGCGTGCCGCTGCGCCGCTCACTCGGGCGGGACCGGAAGCTCCAGGAAGAACTCGGCGGTTCCCGGACGGACGACGGTCGTGACCACCTCGACGGTCCCGCCGTCGTCGGTGCGCAGCTCCCTGCGCCGCATCAGCGCCGGTGTGCCGGTCTCGCTGTGCAGCAGCGCCGCGTCGTGCTCGTCGAGGACGACCGGGTCGAGGTAGAGCCGTACGGAGTCGACGGGCACGCCTTCGCGTCGCAGGTACGGGAGGGTGACGAGGGTTGCGAGGTCCTCGCTCAGCAGGTCGGGGGCGGCCGCGAACAGCACCACGTGGCGCTCGACGGACTGCGGCTCCTCGCGGATGTCGAGTTTGCGCCGGACCAGTTCCACCACGGCGGTGTCGGCGGCGGCGCCGGGCAGGCGCAGGACGGCGTCGGCGGCTCTGACGACGCGTGCGGAGACGACGTCGTGCCGGCCCGGAGTGCCCCGGGAGGCCGTCGCGGGGGTGACGAAGTTCAGCAGGTTGATCTGCCGGGTCACATCGGCGACGAAGGTGCCGTGGCGTCGGCGGCGGATCGCCAGTCCCGCCTCGGCCAGGTCGTTGAGGACGCGCTGGGCCGTGGCGCGGCTGACGCCGTACCGGTCGGTGAGGTCCTTCTCGGTCGGGAGCCGCGCGCCGGGAAGCAGTTCCCCGGCGCGGATCCTGGCTTCGATCTCCCGTCTGATCCGGACGTACAAGGGTGCGGTCATGGGAGTCCCTGGAGGTCGGGTTTCCGTCATTTGACCGTACAATTGCGTAATCGGCCGGTCAATGGTCCGGACGGATCCGAATCCTCGCCGATCCTCGCCGCTCAGTACGTGAGCGCGTCCTCGGCCGTGCCGTAGAAGCTGGTGACCTGGCCGTCGTTGACCGTCACCGGGCCGTCCACGATCGTCACGGTCGTCGGGCTCTCGGAGGCGGTGAGGGCCACCTCCACCGTGGCGGCGCTCTTGCCGCCCGCGGTGTCGGCGCGGGAGAACAGGATCCCGGCGTAGGCGGTCTCGCCGGGCTTCATGATCCAGTCCTTGCCCTCGGGGCCCATGTGCTCGGCGGCGCCGTCGAGGCCCGGGATCGTGATCACCAGGTCGTTCGCCGGCAGCAGGCACGGGTCGCCGCTCTTGTTGGTCGCGGCCAGCAGGGCGTGGTTGACGAGCTTGGACGCCACGGTGACCTTGTAGCTCAGGTCGGTCGTCTCGCACATGCCCACGCCGCCGTCCTGGCCGTCGTCGGTCCCGGGCTCCGAGGCCGCCGGGGTGCCCTCGGCACCGCCGGACGAGTCCTCGCCGCCACCGTCGCCGTCGCCCTGGCCGGCCGTCGAGGGCTTGTCGGTGTCCTTGCCGCCGTCCTTGCCGCCCTTCGTGGGGGACGGGCTCGCCGTCGTGCCCGGGGCGGACGCGTCCTGCTCGGCGTCGCCCTTGCAGGCGGTCAGCGCGAGGATGCCGAGCGAGAGAACGGCGAGTGCGGCGGTGGCGCGGCGTGAACGAACGGCGTACGTCATGAGATGCCCCCCGGGAATCGGAATGTCCGGTGATAGTGCCGCACGGGAGGGGCGTGGTGACCGGCTGACATGGAGAGGAAACCGTCCTCGAACGGATTTGTGACACTGTGACGGTGCTACCCCGGTAGGGGGCGTGATGTCGTCCTCGTCGCCCCGTCCGCGCGCGGCACGGGGGTGCGGATTCCCGGCCCGGCCGCGTCCGTGGCCCCGCCCCGACCCTCGGTCATGGCGGGGCCGGCCGACAGGGCCTCAGCCGCGGCGGTCGAAGGGCGCGGTCGGGCGGCGGGCGTCCGGGCTGTCGGGGGTGCAGGTGTGATCGGGGTGGTCGTGGGTGCGGCGGGACTCCTTCATCTCCGCCTCGTACAGGTGGTCGCGTCCCGCGGCCAGCCGGTCCACCGCTTCGCGCTCCAGGTCCTTGAACGCCTGGTAGTACGTCCGGTCGTACGCCTCGACGATCTGGAACGTCCAGTGGCCCGGGATGACGTTGCGCCCCAGGATCTCCGTCTCGACGCGGCGGGCCCACGCGTGGTGGCCCGCCTCGCGGAGCAGTGACGTGGCCCGGTCCAGTTCCAGGTCCGCCGTCCCGGTCAGCTGGTGGAAGGAGAAGAGGTGCCCCCGGGCACGCTCGGTGGTCTCCAGGGCCTTGGACAGGGAACCGAGCGCCTCGACCGTGGCGTCGCTGAGGCCCTCCGGGCGCCGATGCGCATCGTCGGGCCCGTCTGCCGTGTCGTGCGGGCGTGTCATGGTCGGCCAGCCCCTTTCGCGTGCGGCACCTGACCGGCATCGCGGTCAGGAACCCCGGGGCCCTGACCGGAGCCGCTTCCTGCGGGTGCCCACCGGACGGTCGCCCATGCCGCAGCGGGCCCCCGGCCTGCCCTTCGAGCCTGCCGGGGCCGGGCTTCTACGGAGTGCGGCGGTCGAGCCGGGCGAGGCTGCGCAGCAGCGGTCCACGGCCCCCGTCGGGCACGGTCCACAGGGTCTGGCCCCTGACCCCCCACCGTTCGAGCAGCGCGTTGGCGGCGAGGAAGCCGCTCGTGGCCGCCCGCTCCATCAGCGCGACCGGCAGGCCGGTGCGGACCAGGTCCCCGGCCACCACCAGCCCGGGATCGCCGGTGCGGACGGTGGGCCGGTCGTGGTACCCGCCGACCGGGAACAGCGGGCAGTCGGCCCGCCACTCGTGCCGCTCGTCCAGCACGGCCGCCTCGCGCGTCTCGGGGTAGACGCGGTGCAACTGCTCCAGCAGACGCTTCTGTTCGACATCGCGGGACACGTGGTCGGACAGGGCGTAGGCGTGCAGTTCCACGACCGAGCCGCCGGTGCGGGCAGCCCAGCGCGCCGACTCGCCCTCCCAGCGGTCGAGGACGCTGACGTTGTCGAGCGTGCCGTAGCCGCCGGTGCCCAGGAAGCCGGGGCGGTCGGCGGCCACGGGCCGGTCCAGCCACAGCCGGGACACCAGGAACGGCGGCGCGCTCCGCAGACTCGCCACCCGCTCGCGCCACGCCGCGTCGGCCAGACGCGGGGAGCGTCCGGCGAGCGAGCGGAGGCCGCCCGTGTCCAGGGCCAGGACGACCGCGTCGTGGCCCCGCTCCTCCCCGCCGGCGGTGACGACGAAGCCGCCGTCGGCCGTGGGTTCGACCGTCTCGACCGGCGTCCCGGTGCGCAGCTCGGCTCGGTGCCCGCGCAGATAGCCGGCCAGGGGGTCCCACAGGGCGGTGGGGAAGGGCTCGTCGGGTACGTCGAACAGCAGCCCCTCCGCCGAGCCGAGGAAGTAGATGTGGAACATGAGGACCATCTCGGCCGCGGACAGTTCGCGGGGGTCGGCGAAGAAGCTGCGGGAGAACACCTCGAAGGCCAGGTGCTGCGCGGCCGCGGGGAAACGGATCGCGTCGAGGAAGTCGCGGGCGCTGACGTCGTCGAGGCGGTCGTGGATCCCCGGGACCCGGACGTCCAGCAGGGGGAGAGCGGCGACCGGGTCCATACGGAGCAGGTCCCGCAGGCCGAAGGACGGGCTGAGGGCGACGAAGCCGAGCGCGCTCCACGGCGGCGTGCGCGGGACGTGCCGGAAACTGTCGTGGAGCCCGTCGGCGTGCCGCAACGGATAGTCGGGCAGCCCTCGCAGCCGGTCGAGACCGGGGTCCGTGCGCCGCAGCAGACCACGCAGGTTGTAGTACTGGCGGAAGAAGGCGTGGAAGCCGCGGCTCATGGTGACGGTCGTGCCGTCCGACAGGACGGTGGGCCACCCGGCCAGCCGCCCGCCCAGCGTGGCCTCCCGTTCGTACAGCGTGACCCGCGTGCCGCGCTCGGCGAGGGCCGTCGCGGCCGCCAGTCCCGCGATGCCGCCCCCGACGACGGCGACCGCCGGGGGACGGTCGCCCGTGAAGCGCGGAGCGCCCGGTACGGCGTCCAGCCTGCGGGCCCGCCGGTCCCTGCCGTGCCTCGTCGGGCCGGTGCGCCCGGCGGCCCTCATCGGCCGTCCTCGGCGCCGGCCGGCCGGCGGGCGACGATCGTGTGCGTGATGCCGGTCTGCCATCCGGGCAGGGGCAGCACCCGTACGGAGTCGAAGCCCTGGGCGCCGACCCGCGCGGCGAAGGCGTCCGCGGTGTCGAAGTCCACCACGCTGCGCCACAGATGGCGGTACAGGTGCCCGTCGCCGAGCAGGGCGGCGACGGGCAGGACCATGCCGCGGCACACCCCCGTCCACACCGCACGGTGGACGGCCCGGCCGCTGAGGGTGTACTCGTGCACCGCCAGGCGCCCCCGTGGTGCCAGGACCTCGCGCACCGTCGACAGGACGGCGTCGGGGTCGGCCACGTTGCGGAAGAGATAGGCCGCGAAGACCGCGTCGAACGGTCCCTCCACGCCGGCGTCCACCAGACGTTCGGCGGGCGCGTGCACGAAGCGCACCCCCTCGCGCCAGGGTTTGCGGGCCGCCCGCTCCAGCATGCCCGCCGAGGCGTCCACGGCGGTGATCTCGGCACCGGGCAGCACGGCGCCGAGCGCGGCGGTGGAGGCGCCGGTGCCGCAGCCGAGGTCCAGGACGCGCAGGCCGCCGCCGGGCCGCGGCAGCCCGAGGCGGCGCGCCGAGCGGCGCAGATGGGCGTGGTAGCCGGGGTTGGCGGCCACCAGCGTGTCGTAGCTGCGCGAGGCATGGTCGAACGCGGCGGCCAGATCCTCGTCGCGGAGCAGGGTCATGCGGTGTCTCCTCGGCTGGTGCACGGAGGTCGGGTGGGCGGGGTCGGGCGGTGGGGTACGGGGCGGGGTGCGCCGGGCGTGCCGGTACGGAGCGGGGTGCGGCGGCCGTACTGGTACGGGGCGGGGTGCGCCGTCCGTGCCGGTCACGGGCGGCCGGGACCGCGGCCCGGGAACGTGCCGGCGGGGCCGGCGGGCGGGGCGGGTCTGCGGGGCAGCCAGGACAGCTCGGCGGCGGAGCGCAGCATCGGCAGCACGGGTGTACGGATGCCGAGGGCGAGATCCTCGTGGAGGCGGGTCTCACCGTCCAGGAAGCGCAGCAGCCGCTCCGCCGGCACGCGCGCGAACAGCCGTGCGAAGAAGGCGGCGCCGTCGACCCGGCCGCTGTCCAGGGCCCTCAGCAGTACGGCGTCCATCGCGCGGGAGCGCGCCGCATGGGCGGGCGGAGGCAAGGGGTGCCGGCCGGCGCGCAGCGCGGCGGCGACCGCCCGTGTCTGCCGTTGGATCGCGGAGAAGGTGTAGCCCGTGGACGGCCGGGTGGCGCCGCCGGCCGCGCCGATGCGGAACACCGAGGGCCCCGACCGGCGGGGGAAGCGGGCGTCGGTCATGGGGATCACCCCGGTCTCCGTGGAGACGACCGCGAAGTCACCGAGCCGCAGCACCTCCTCGGTGTAGCGGCGCAGCGCGGTGTCGTAGGCGCCGGGGGACAGGACGGTACGGGAGAACTCGGTGTACTCCACGAGTGCCCGGTGGCTGTCGGTGGGCAGGACATAGCCGAAGGCGAGCCCGCCGTGCGGCTGCGGGACCCGGAAGTCCATGAACTCCACCGTGCCGCGGTCGAACACCGGCCGCTCGGTGCGGACGTACCAGCCGTGGAAGTGCTGCAGCAGGGTGGTGCGGGCGGCGGGCAGACTCCCCAGGGGCCGGGAGTCGAAGACCCAGCGGGCGCGTACCGTCACCGGAGCGCCCCCGCCGGTGCGGGCCAGGATCTCGGCGCCCCCGGCGACACCGTCCACCGTCTCGACGGTCGCCTCGACACGGCGGATCTCGTCGCCGCGGGCCAGTTCGTCCGCGACGAGGTCCTCGAAGTCGTCGGAGCGGATCATCTTGTACGTCAGGGGTGCGATGTCCGTGTCCAGGAGCCGGCCCTCGGGTGTGCGCACCCGCAGCCGCCGCCAGACGGCGCTGAGGGCGGCGTCGTAGGGGCCCGGTCCCTCCTCCCAGAAGCACCACGTACGGACCGGGGGACGGGACGGTCCCGGCGGGGCGTCCAGCAGCAGGACCGACAGGCGGGGGCGGCCGGGGGCGGTGCGGGACAGCCGGTGGGCGAGGGACAGCCCGGCCGCTCCCGCGCCCACGATGGCCACGTCAGCCTCCAGCACCTGCGGCTCCCTCCCTGTCCGGCCGCACCGGCACAACGCCCGCGGCCGTCGGCCTCTCGCCAGCTTTCCGCCCCGGGGGCCGTGACGGATGCAGGCTCGACCGGATTGTGGGCCGGGTGGGGTGGGTGTGGGGTACCGGGAGTGTCTGGCGCATGGTCAGCGTCTGCCCCGGAGAGCGGCACGCACGGGTGTGCCGGCGGGGCCGGAACCGAGGGAGAGTCCTGCCGGGCCCCTGTTGTTCCCCTGCATCGATCGTGCAGCGTCTCACGCCGGGTGATCGTCGGCGCCCTCCTCGCGGAGGCTGCGGCTCAGACGCTGCAGCCCGCGCCGGGCGTGGCTCTTGACGGTGCCCAGCGGCCAGCCGGTGACTTCGGCGATCTGGGCCTGGGTCAGGTCGTCGTAGAAGGCGAGGGTGAGCACCCGGCGCTGCGGGGCCGGGATCCTGGCGAACTCGCGGCCGATCAGGACCCGGTCGAGCACGGCCTCGGGCAGCGTGTCGCGGTTCACGGGGGCCTCGGCCATACGGGTTCCGGCCGCCGCCACGAGGTCGGCCTGCCGCGTCCGCGCGGTCAGGGCGTCGGCGATCTTGCGCCGGGTGATGCCGACGAGCCAGGCGCCCAGCGCACCGCGCTCGGGGGCGTATCCGGCGCGCCCGCGCCAGGCCGCGAGGAACACCGACTGCCGCACGTCCTCCGCCTCCCGGGCGTCGCCGAGGGAGCGGCGGGCGAGCGTGTACACGAGCCCGCCCCACCGGTGGTAGGCCGCGGTCAGGCACCCCTCGTCGCCGGCCACGAACCCGGCGGCCAGCTCCTCCTGCTCCAGGGAGTCCTCCGCCGGGGCCCAGAGTGCGACGCCGTCCTGGGTCTTCTCGGCCTGCTGTGCACTCATGGTCTCTGCTCCTTGTGCGGTGCGGGCTGGGTCCGTCGCGCCCCGCGGGGGTGACGGGCGGGCTTTGGGGGCACGCGTGCCGTCCATGTCGGGCGCGCGTCGCTCGGCTCCTGCAACTCCTCCACCCTGCGAGGACGAGGAAAGAGGCCACAACTTGCATCGCCTGTGCAGCGCTTTGCGCCGGAGCGGGGCGACGCGTCCCACGGATGGACCCCGGCCCGCGCACGGGCGGCACCTTTTCACTCCTCCGGCGCATCCGCGGGCGCCCCTGCCGCGGAAGGCGTTGAGGCAGGTACCGCTGTGTCGGCGACGGAAGGAACCGTGATGGGCCCCAGCGACGCGAAGGACCACCCAGTGGCAGCGTCACCGCCCGCGACCCGCGCTCCGGGGTGCGCAGCCCCTCACCCGGCCCCCGGCGGGAGGACCACCCGCACCCATCGTCCGGCGCGGGCGAACCGCACGCCGTCGACGACGACGTCCCGGGGGCCGTACGCCGCGTACTGGAGAACCTGCTGGCGGAGCGCACCGAACGCGCCGCCGCCCTCGACCCGGTGTTCGCGGCGGACCTGGCGGACCGCGTCGCGCGGTTCGCCCTGGACGGCGGCAAGCTCATGCGCCCGCGCTTCGTGTGGTGGGCCCTGCGCGCGTGCGGGGGAGGGGCCGACCGGACCGAGGCCGCCCTGCGCGTCGGCGCCGCCCTCGAACTGATCCAGACCTGTGCGCTCGTCCACGACGACGTCATGGACGCCTCCCGGCTGCGCCGCGGACGCCTCGCCCTGCACGCCGACATCGCCGCCCAGTACGCCGGAGGCACGGCCCCGGCGGACGGGGCGCGCTTCGGCGAGGCCGCCGCGATCCTCGCCGGCGATCTGGCCCTGGCCTGGGCCGACGACATCGTCGCGGCCACCCTCACCACGCCGGACACCGACCGCGCCGTCCGGGAACTGTGGAGCGTCATGCGCACCGAGATGGTGGCCGGGCAGTACCTGGACATCCAAGGGCAGGCCACCTCCTCCAGGTCACTGGCCCGCGCCATCCGCGCCGCCTGCCTCAAGAGCGCCCTGTACTCCGTGGAGCGCCCGCTGGCCCTCGGGGCCGCCCTGGCGGGCGCGGACGCCGCGCGGACCCGGGCCCTGTGCTCGGCGGGCCGGTGCGTCGGCATCGCCTTCCAGCTCCGGGACGACCTCGGCGACGTCTTCGGCGGCCCGCGGCACAGCGGCAAACCCACCGGGGGCGACATCCGCGCCGGCAAGCCCACCTATCTGGTCGCGGTCGCCCAGGCCCGCGCCGAGGCGGCCGGTGACCGGCGTGCCCTGACCGTGCTGCGGGAGTCGCTCGGCGACGCCGAACTGCCCGAGAACCGGCTCGCCGAGGTCGTCGACGTCCTGGTCCGCACCGGCGCGCGCGACCTCGTCGAGGCGAAGATCGACCGGCTGGTCGCCCAGGGCCTGCGCCATCTGGACTCCGCCCCGCTGGAGCCCGAGGGCCGGCGGCGCCTGCGGGAGCTGCTGCACACCACGGCCGGCGGTCCGCCGCCGACACCGCCCTTCGGCGCGCGCGGACCCCTGGACGGCCTGCCCGTCCCGCTGCTGCCGGGCGCCGTCGAGGAGGTGGCGCGTTGAGCCGCACCGTTCCCGGGCGCACGGATCACGTCGTGGTCGTCGGTGCCGGACTCTCCGGCCTGGCGGCCGCACTGCACCTGCTCGGCGCAGGCCGCCGGGTGACCCTCGTCGAACGCGACCCCCTGCCCGGCGGGCGCGCCGGACGCCTGACGCGCGGCGGCTACCGCATCGACACCGGGCCCACCGTGCTCACCATGCCGGACCTGGCGGACGAGGCCTTCGCCGCCGTCGGCGAGAACCTGCGCGACCGGGTCGAGCTGATCCCCCTGCACCCGGCCTACCGGGCCCTGTTCGCCGACGGCAGCGGCATCGACGTGCACACCGACGCCGACGCCATGGAGGCGGAGGTCGAACGCTTCGCGGGCGCCGAGGAGGCCGCCGGCTACCGGAGGCTGCGCGGCTGGCTGGAGAAGCTGTACCGGGCCCAACTGCGCCGCTTCATCGACACCAACTTCGACTCGCCCCTGCAGCTGCTCACCCCCGACCTCGCCCGGCTCGCCGCGCTGGGCGGCTTCGGACGCCTGGACGCGGGCATCGGCCGCCATCTGCGCGACGAACGCCTGCGCCGCGTCTTCTCCTTCCAGGCCCTGTACGCCGGGGTCCCGCCCGCGCGGGCGCTCGCCGCGTACGCCGTGATCGCCTACATGGACACGGTGGCCGGCGTCTACTTCCCCCGCGGCGGCATGCACGCGCTCCCGCGGGCCATGGCCGACGCCGCCGCCGACGCGGGCGCCGACCTGCGCTTCGGGCAGGAGGTCGTCCGGCTGGAACGCTCCGGAGACCGTGTCACCGCCGTGGTCACCGCGCAGGAGCGCATCCCGTGCGACGCCGTGGTCCTCACCGCCGACCTGCCCGCCGTCTACGGCCTGCTCGGACGCACCCCGCGCCGCCCGCTGCGGATCCGGCACGCGCCCTCGGCGGTCGTCCTGCACGCCGGCACCGACCGCACCTGGCCCGAACTCGCCCACCACACCCTGTCGTTCGGGGCCGCGTGGCGGCGCACCTTCGACGAACTCACCCGCACCGGCAGCCTGATGAGCGACCCGTCGCTGCTGATCACCCGCCCCACCGCCACCGACCCGACCCTCGCCCCGCCCGGCCACCACCTCCACTACATCCTCGCCCCCTGTCCGAACACCGACATCGGACCGGACGCCGCCGCCTGGGGCGACCTGGCCCCCCGCTACCGCGACAGCGTCCTGCGCGAACTGGAACGGCGCGGATTCGACGGCATCGCCGACGCGGTCGAGGAACAGGCCCTGGTCACCCCGGCCGACTGGCACGCCCAGGGCCACGCGGCGGGCACCCCCTTCTCGGCCGCCCACACCTTCGCGCAGACCGGCCCGTTCCGCCCCCGCAACCTCGTACGCGGCACCACGAACGCCGTCCTCGCCGGCTGCGGCACCACACCGGGCGTCGGCGTGCCGACCGTCCTGCTCTCCGGCAAGCTCGCCGCCGCCCGGATCACCGGACGGCACGCGGCTCCCGTACCCAGGCGCGCGCGCACCGCGCCCACCGCACCGGAAGGACCCACCTCATGACCGCCCGCGAACTCGACGCGGCGGGCATCACCGAGCCGGCCCTGCGCGATGCCTACACGCGCTGCCGCCGCCTCAACGCCCGGCACGGCAGGACCTACTTCCTCGCCACCCGGCTGCTGCCCGTGGAACGCCGCCCCGCCGTGCACGCGCTCTACGGCTTCGCCCGCTGGGCCGACGACATCGTCGACTCCCTGGACACGGACCTGCCGCCCCACCGCCGCGCGGCCGACCTCGCCCTCCTGCACGAGCGGCTGGAACAGGGCCTGCGCGACGGCGACAGCCCCGAGCCGGTCGTCCTCGCCCTCGCGGACACCGCACGCCGGTACGCCATCGACCACCGGCACTTCCGCGACTTCATGGCGTCCATGCGCAGCGACCTGGAGGTCACCGACTATCCGACCTACGACGCCCTGCGCGCCTACACACACGGTTCCGCCGCCGTCATCGGGCTGCAGATGCTGCCGATCCTGGGCACGGTGGTCCCGCGCGAGGAGGCCGCCCCGCACGCGGCCGCCCTGGGGCTCGCCTTCCAGCTGACCAACTTCCTGCGCGACGTGGGCGAGGACCTCGACCGCGGCCGCGTCTACCTGCCCGCCGATCTGCTCGCGGCGCACGGCGTGGACCGCGAACTGCTGTCCTGGAGCCGCCGCACCGGCCGCCGCGACCCGCGCATCACCCGCGCCCTGCGGGCCTTTGACGACCTCACCCGCGGCGTCTACCGCGAGGCCGCCCCCGGCCTCCCCATGCTCGACCCCGTCTCCCGGCCCTGCATCCGTACCGCGTTCGTCCTGTACGGCGGCATCCTGGACGCCGTCGCCGACGACGGGTACGCGGTGCTGCACCGGCGTGCCGTGGTCCCCCGGCGGCGCCGGGCGGCGGTCGCCGCCGACGGGCTCGTACGCCTGACGGCGGCCCGGCTGCGGGGACGCGCCCAG
The DNA here is from genome assembly GCF_029167005.1 of Streptomyces sp. VNUA24. Lineage (NCBI taxonomy): Bacteria > Bacillati > Actinomycetota > Actinomycetes > Kitasatosporales > Streptomycetaceae > Streptomyces > Streptomyces sp. VNUA24. The sequence continues at coordinate 1,861,964 of NZ_CP119143.1, read as the reverse complement.
GCGCGGCGGACACCGGCCCGGACTGCCGTTCCACCCACCGCCGTGACTCCCCGGACCGGCGTGGGCGCCGCACCGGATCCGGTGCACGAGGAGGTCGCGTGAGCCCCCGACGCCCCGTCCGCCGCGGACGGTACCCCCTGTCCCTCAGGCGCGGACCCGTGGCCTGGGAACGGCAGCGGCCCACCTGGCGCGAGGCACGCCCGGCCGTGATCGCCCGCGCCCTCAAGCGCGCCCAGGCACGCCCCTCGGGCAACTGGTACGTCGTCGGCGCCACCCGGGACCTGCGCGCCGACCGGCCCCTGGCCCGCACGGTCGCCGGCCGGGAAGTGGTCGTGTGGCGCGACGCGGACGGCCGGCTGGTGGCCGGCCCCGGCGTCTGCCCCCATCTGGGCGCGCCGCTGAAGGACAGCCCCCTGCGCTGCGGCACGCTCGTCTGCCACTGGCACGGACTCGCGCTGCCCGGGTCCTCCTTCGCCGGCTGGGAGCCTCTTCCCGCCCACGACGACGGCGTGCTGGTGTGGGTGCGACTGGACGACGTCGGCGGCGAGGCACCGCTCGACGCCCCGGTGGTGCCGGTGCGGCCGGCTCCCACCGCGTCGCTGTCGGCGGTCTACGTGGGCATCGGCACCTGCGAGCCGGAGGACGTGGTCGCCAACCGGCTGGACCCGTGGCACGGCGCCTGGTTCCACCCGTACTCCTTCGTCGACCTGACCGTCGCCGACGCCCCCACGGGCGCGGACGACGAGGACGCCTTCGTCGTCGACGTGTCGTTCAAGCTCGCCGGGCGGCTCGTCGTACCGGTGCGTGCGGTGTTCACCGCGCCCGAGCCGCGCACGGTCGTCATGCACATCACCGACGGCGAGGGGCAGGGGTCGGTGGTGGAGAGCCACGCGACGCCGCTGGCCCCGGACGACCGGGGCCGGCCCCGCACGGCGGTGGTGGAGGCCGTGGTGGCGGCGTCGGACCGGCCCGGGTTCGCCGTGGCTCGCCGGGCGGCCCCGCTGCTGCGACCGCTGATGCGGGCCGCCGCGGGCCGGCTCTGGCGCGACGACCTCGCCTACGCGGAGCGGCGCTGGCATCTGCGCTCCACGGGACGCTTCCCCGGCTGACCGCCGGGCCCGGGGGTGGTCCTCGCGTGCATCCGTCCGGGCACGTCCACCGGAAGAGGAACCGCGTGGACCACCCGGGTCGCGCCGCGGACGGAAGGAGGCGCGAGCCCGTGCCGGAGCACCACTCGCCGGGACTCGCCGGCCCTCCGCCGGACCACCCCTCCCCGTCGGTCGCCCCGCACCCGCCCGCCGGAGCCGGAGCGGCGGCGGACCCGGCCGGGGAGCCGCTCCCACACGGGGTGACGACGGGTTTCCTCGCGCGGCAGCTGGGCGTGTCACCGACCACGCTGCGGTCCTGGGACCGCCGCTACGGACTCGGCCCCGCCGTACGGGCCGAGGGCCGCCAGCGCCGCTGGTCGCCCGAGGACGTGGCGATGCTGCAGGAGATGTGCCGGCTGACGGCCACCGGCATCCCTCCGGCGGAGGCCGCCCGCGCCGCCATGCGACGATCCCGGGGGCGCGCCGCCGAGGCACCCGCCGCCGCGACAGCGACAGCGACGGCGCGCCGGGCCGTCGGCGGGTCCGCGGCCGAGCCCGAGGAGCCCGAGCGGCCGGGGGCGTTCGGCGCCGGCTCCCATGCGGCCACCGCCCTGCCGCTGGGCGACGTACGCCAGGAATGCCGGGGCCTGGCCCGCGCCGCCGTCCGGCTGGACGCGGCGGCCGTCCAGGAGCAGCTGCTGACGGTGGTGCGCACCTACGGCCTCGTCGTCGCCTGGGAGGAGGTGATCGCGCCCACCCTGCGGGCCGTCGGCCGGAAGTGGGAGTCCTCCGGCGACCGGTACGTGGAGGTCGAGCATCTGCTGTCCTGGCACATCTCCACCACACTGCGCCATCTGTACGCCGCGACCCCGCAGCCGCAGGGGGACACCCCGCCCGTCCTGCTGGCCTGCCTTCCCGACGAGCACCACACCCTGCCCCTGGAGGCGCTCAGCGCCGCGCTGGCGGAGTCACGCGTACCGGCGCTGATGCTCGGCGGCGCGGTCCCGGCCGACGCGCTGGACGGAGCCGTCCGGCGCACCGGCCCGGCCGCGGTCGCCCTGTGGGCCCAGTCCCGGCGCACCGCCGGCCTGCCGCTGGCCCAGCACACCGCCGCCACCCGGTGGGGGGTGCGCGGCGCACGCCGGCAGACCCCCGTCCTGCTGTGCGGCCCCGGCTGGGGCCGCCGTACCCCCGAGGAACTGCTGCGGCCCTCCGGGCTGCGCGACGCGGTCACCACGCTCGTGGCGCTCTCCACCTCGGCCAGACCGTGACGGCCCCGAGGTCCGGGCCGGCTGTCAGAGGGCGGCGCGGAGCAGGACGTGCAGATCGGTGCCGTCGGCCGGGGCGGGCTCGCCCCGCGGATCGGTGACCGAGGCCACCGCCAGCCCGGCGGCCGTGGCCAGTTCCGCGAACCCGTCGCGGGTGTACCAGTGCAGGACCCACGGCCGGTCCACCACACTGCTGTCCGCGCCGTGGTGGCGTTCGTAGCGCAGCACCGTCGTACGCGTCCGCGCGCTCTCGTCCCGTTCCTCGGCGACGACGGAGACCCGGAGGTCGGCACCGTCGGCCGCGGTGGCCGTGCGCACCCGGCCGATCTGGTCGGCGGGCGTCGGTTCGGGGACGAACAGGGGCACCAGGACACTGCCGTCGTCCGTCAGATGGGCGCGGATGCCCTTCAGGGCGGCCAGCGCCGTGGTGTCGTCCGGGAGCAGGGTGAACGTGGGCCCGGCGAGGAAGACCGCTTGGTAGCGGCGGGGCAGGCTCAGGGCCTCCATGCGCTGGTGGAACACGGTGGTGCGGACGCCCTGTTCGTCCGCCCGCAGCCGGAGCCGTTCGAGCATGTCCGCGGAGGAGTCGACGCCGTCGACCTCCAGCCCGCGCCGGCACAGCTCCAGCAGCGGGTCGCCGTCCCCGCACCCCAGCTCCAGCGCGGGACCCCCGGCTCGCCGGACGAAGTCCGCGTACGGCTCCGGGTCCTGGGAGAAGGCTTTGAGAGGCCCGTAGAGCTCCGCGACGATGCCGGTGTAGAAGTCCGCTGGGTCCATGGCCGTCACCCTAGGCACACCCGTCGCAGGTGATCATCCGAATATCGGCACCGGACTCCGCCCCGGTTCCGACGTTCCCGCCTCCGTCGACACCGCGCGGAATCGACCATTTAGGATGTCGGCCGCGCGTCGATGTCACGCGTGGCCGTGCCGTGCGGCCGGCCTGTCCGGTGGGCTGTATCTGCGGGATCTGCGGGGGAGAACTTCGGTGTTCGGAATCATCAGACCGTGCCGGCATCGCCTGGGCGAGGGCATGCGTACCGAGTGGATGGCGCATCTGTGCGGGCTGTGCCTGGCGCTGCGCGGGGAGTACGGCCAGTTCGCGCGGGTGGCCACCAACTACGACGGCCTGATCGTCTCGGTGCTCACCGAGGCACAGTCGGAGCGCGGCGGCGACCGGCGGCGGGGCGCCGGCCCGTGCCCGCTGCGGGGCATGCGCTCGGCGGACGTGGCCCAGGGCGAGGGCGCACGGCTGGCGGCGACGGTGTCGCTGGTGCTGGCCGCGGCCAAGATACGCGACCATGTGGCCGACGGCGACGGCCTGTTGGGGCGCCGTCCGGTCACGCTGGCGGCCCGCAGGATCGCCCATGGCTGGGACCGCGCGGGTGCCGCGGGCGGTGAGAGGCTCGGCTTCGACACCGCCGTGCTGCTCGCCGCGGTCGACCGCCAGCCCGGGATCGAGCGGACGATCCGCCCCGGTGGCTCGCTGCTGACGGTCACCGAACCCACGGAGACGGCGACCGCGGCCGCGTTCGCCCACACCGCGGTGCTCGCCGGCCGGCCCGCCAACGCCGAACCGCTGGCCGAGGCGGGGCGTCTCTTCGGCAGGCTGGCCCATCTGCTGGACGCGGTGGAGGACCTGGACGCGGACCGGGCGTCCGGTGCCTGGAACCCGATCGCCGTGACCGGCGCCGACCGCGCCGAGGTGCGCCGGCTGTGCGACGACGCGGTGCGGGGCATCCGACTCGCCCTGTCGGACGCCGCGTTCGTGGACGGTCGGCTGGTGCGGGCGCTTCTGGGCGGCGAGTTGGAACGTGCCGTCGACCGTGCCTTCGACCCTCGGCACCGTCACCACCAGCACCGCGCCCGGGGGCGGAGCGTACGGATGCTGCCCTGGCTGGGACTCCGTACGGCGACGGACCCCGCGGAGCGGACCGGCACGGACGCGGCCTGCGGCGTCGGCGCGCTCACGGACGCCACCGCCGAGGGCGCCCGGATGATGTCGGGCCGGCCGGGGGAGGGCGAGTGCCGGCGGTGCGGCAGATGGAGCCGACTGTGCCGATCCTGCGGCCTGTGCTCCCGCTGCTGCACGTGCGACGACGAGGGGCCGGACGAGGGGGACTTCTCGTTCGGCAACGACAACCGCGACGGCGGCTCGGGCCGTGACGGGTCCGGGGGCGACGGCTGGTCCGGCGGCTCGGGCGGCGGCAACTCGGGTGGCCACCACGGCGGTTCGGGCGGCGGCGGTCATGGCTCGGGTGGCCATGGCTCCGGCGGTTCGGGCGGTTCCGGGGGCGGTTCGGGCGACGGCTGCGGCGGCGGTGGGGGCGGCTGCTGCAATCCGTGCAAGTGCTGCTGCGACTGCTGCGACTGACGAAAGGACCAGGTCATGCCTCCGTGCCTGGACGTCTATGTGTGGGTGCCGCGCTGCACACCCGACGTCCTCCGCACCTTCATCGACCGCCACGTCGACACGGCCGACCCCGGTGACGAGCGACTGCGTGCCTTCGTGCGCACCCATGTCGTGGGGGAGCCGCACGAGGGTGACGCCGAGGCGCTCGCCGAGCTGCGGCCGGGCGACGGCTCCGGCGACGGCTTCGCGCTGTACGTCCGGGCACGCGCCCTCTACGGGGCCGTCATCGCACCGACGCACGACGGGGCGGTCGTACTGGGCCTGAGCATCGACGACCCCGACGGCTCCCCCCGGACACGGGAGACGGCTCGCCGGCTGCTCGACGGGCTCCGCCGGGAGTTCTCGGCCCCGGCCGGGATCGCGGGCGTGGAGCTGCCGCCGCCGCGTACCCGTGCGGAGTGGGAGGAGGAGCCGGTCGAGCTGCGCGTCGGCCGGGTGCCGCCTGGTCCGGGGCATCCCGCCGGGCCGAGAAGCCAGGGCGCCTCCGGGCGGGACGGCGCGTGAGAAGGGCGACGGCGTCGGAGGGGCCGCGTCAGGCCACCGGGTCGAGGAAGGTCAGCACCGAGGCGTCCTCCTCGATCAGCGGGGCGAGCGCCGCGTTGAACGGGCCGCCGTACGGGGCCGCGATGTGGGCCTGGAACGCGTCCTCGTCCCGGTACACCTCGAAGATCCAGAAGGCGCGGGGGCGGGACGCCTTGGTGTAGACGTCGAAGGTGATGTTGCCGTCCTCCTCGCGCACCTTCTCGGCGTACTCCACGATCAGGCGGGTGACCTCGTCCTGTGCGCCCTCGCGGGCGGTGAACTCGGCGAGCAGGGTCTTGTTCACGGTGTGGTGCCTCCGGGGTCGGGGTCGGTTCGCGGGCAGGTCACGGGTGGAGCGACGCCCTCCCGGGGCCGTCGTCGTCGACGCCGGCCGGATGTCATCGCCGACTCATGTCAACGATGACATCGCGTGGCCCGATGATGGGGCGGGTCCGGCCGATGCGTCAACACTCCGGCCGTGCCGCCGCGTGGCCGGTGCGGCGGCCGTCAGACGAGGTCGGTGCGGCGGCCGTCAGACGAGGTCGGCCGCGGTGAGCTGCGTCAACTGGCTCTCCCACGGCGGGTTGGGGCCCACCACCGAGCAGGTCAGAGCGGCGACCCGGACGGCGAAACGGCACGCCTCCGCGACGTCGTCGAGGCGGAGCCCCGTGAGCCGGCCGCCGAGGAGGCCGCGGGCGCCGAGGTGGTGCAGCAGCCCGGCGGTGAAGGAGTCGCCCGCGCCCACCGTGTCGGCGACCGCCGTGCGCACGGCGGACACCCGCACGCGCTCACCGTCGAGCGAGGCCAGTACGCCGTCGGCGCCGCGCGTGATCACCACGAGGCGGGCGCCGGCCGCGTGCCAGATGTCGCACGCCTGCTCCGGCGGGGTGCCCGGCAGCAGCAGCTCCAGGTCGTCCTCGCTCAGCCGCAGCACGTCGGTGAGGGCGCACCAGCGGGCCAGCCGGGCGCGATAGACCTCGGGCCGCACCAGCAGGGGGCGGACGTTGGGGTCGAGGCTGATGGTCGCGGCCGGGGCGGCCGTGGCCAGGAAGTCCTCCACCGCCGCGGCGCCGGGTTCCCGTACGAGGGCCAGTGACCCGGTGTGCAGACAGGCGGTGCCGGACAGGTCCACCCCTGCCAGCTCCGCGGCCGTCCACTGCCAGTCGGCCGTGTTCTGGGCGTGGAAGGAGAAGGTGGCCTGTCCCTTCGCGTCCAGCTCCGCCACGGCGAGGGTGCTGGGCTCGGCGGCCCGGACGGCGCTCGACAGGTCCACCCCGGACGCCTCCAGGTGCGCCCGGAACAGGCGGCCGAACACATCGCCGGACAACCGGGCGAGGAAGCGGGCCGGGGTCCCCAGCCGGGCCAGGGCCACGGCCGTGTTCGCAGGACCGCCGCCCGGCAGGACGCGCAGGGCGAGTTCGTTCGAGGCGCTGGAGGGTTCGGCGAAGGCGTCCGCGACGCACTCTCCCAGAACGGTGATCTGACGCGGGCTCATGAGCTGCTCTTCTCTGACGAACGAAGGGGCCTGCCGGACGCGCCCCGCCCCCGCCGCCGGACGGCCGCGGGGGCGACGGGCGCCTACGTTGCCGATTTGTGACGAGTGCAGGGCATTGACGTTTCCGGGAGACGGAGTCCATCATCCTCGCCAGGCAGTGTCAACGATGACATAAGTCAACGATGACACCCCGGACGGTGCGCACCGAACCCGACCCCCGCGCCGTCCGCTATCTCACAGGAGTCGCACATGTCTCGTACCGCTCGCCTGTCCTCCTCCCTCGTCAGAACCGCCGCCGTCGCGGGCGTCGCGACCCTCACCCTGACGGCCTGCGGATCCGGCTCGGGCTCCACCTCCACCGGCTCGGGCTCGGGCTCCGGTTCGGGCGAGGTCAAGGTCGGCCTGATCACCAAGACCGACACCAACCCGTTCTTCGTGAAGATGAAGGAAGGCGCCGAGAAGGCCGCGGACGCCGAGGGCGTCAAGCTGATGACGGCGGCCGGCAAGTTCGACGGTGACAACGCCGGTCAGGTCACCGCCATCGAGAACATGGTGGCCGCCGGTGTGAAGGGCATCCTGATCACCCCGAGCGACTCCAAGGCCATCGTGCCCGCGATCGAGAAGGCCAAGGCCAAGGGCGTCCTCGTGATCGCCCTCGACACCCCCACCGAGCCCGAGAGCGCCGTCGACGCCCTGTTCGCCACCGACAACCTCAAGGCGGGCGAGCTGATCGGCGAGTACGCCAAGGCCGCCATGAAGGGCAAGAAGGCGAAGATAGCCGCCCTCGACCTCGCCCCCGGCGTCTCCGTCGGCGTCCAGCGGCACAACGGATTCCTCAAGGGCTTCGGCGCCACCGACAAGGACGTCGCCTGTGCCCAGGACACCGGCGGCGACCAGGCCAAGGGCCAGACGGCGATGGAGAACTGCCTCCAGAAGGAGCCGGACATCAACGTCGTCTACACGATCAACGAGCCGGCCGCGCTCGGCGCGTACACCGCGCTCAAGGCCAAGGGCCGCGAGAAGGACGTCCTGATCGTCTCCGTCGACGGCGGCTGCACCGGCACCCAGGCCGTCAAGGACGGCAAGATCGCCGCGACCTCGCAGCAGTACCCGCTGAAGATGGCCGCCGAGGGTGTCAAGGCCGTCGTCACGTACGCCAAGGACGGCAAGAAGGCATCCGGTTACACCGACACGGGCGTCACCCTGATCACCGACAAGGCGCAGGACGGGGTCACCTCCAAGGACACCGTCTACGGCCTGGAGAACTGCTGGGGCTGAGCCGCCCCCCGAGGCCCTGCGACCGGGCCTCACCCTTCAGCGGGGCGGCCGCCCCCTTCCTCCGACCGGGGCGGCCGCCCGCCCGTCCTCCTGTCCGCCGATCCTCCCGATCAGCGCGGGCGACGACCTCTGTCTTGACGACAAGGACCTCGCATGACTGCCACGACCACACCTCCGGGCACGTCCTCGCCGTACGCCGAGCTCAAAGCACCCAACCCGGCCCGCCGGCTGCTCACGGCACCGACCACCGGCCCCCTGGTCGCCCTGCTCCTGGCCTGCGCCTTCTTCTCCCTCTCCTCCGACCAGTTCCTCACCGGCGGGAACTTCTCGCTGATCGTGCAGCAGGTCATGGTCGTCGGCACCCTCGCCATCGGACAGACCCTGATCATCCTCACGGCGGGCATCGACCTGTCGTGCGGTGCCGTGATGGCCTTCGGCAGCATCATGATCGCCAAGATGGCCGCCGAGGGCTCCCTGCCCCCGCTCGCCGCCATCGCCCTGGGCCTGGTCGTCTGCGGCGGCTTCGGACTGCTCAACGGGCTGCTGGTGCAGAAGATCCCGCTGCCGCCGTTCATCGTCACCCTCGGCATGCTCAACGTGGCGTTCGCCCTCACCCACATCTACTCCGAGGAACAGACCGTCACCAACCTCCCCGGCCCGCTCACGGCCCTGGGACAGACGTTCCCGCTCGGCAGGACCGACATCACCTACGGGTCCCTGGTCACGATCGCCCTGTTCCTCCTGCTCGCCTACACGCTGAGCAACACCGGCTGGGGCCGTCACGTCTACGCCCTCGGCAACAGCCCGGAGGCGGCGCGCCTGAACGGCATCCGCACGGGCCGGCTCACCATCGGCGTCTACACCGTCGCCGGCATCCTCTACGGCATCGCCGCCCTGCTGCTCATCTCCCGCACCGGCGTCGGTGACCCGCAGGCCGGGCAGACCGACAACCTCGACAGCATCACCGCCGTGGTCCTCGGCGGCACCAGCCTCTTCGGCGGCCGCGGCTCGGTGCTCGGCACGTTCATCGGCGTCCTCATCGTCGGTGTCTTCCGCAACGGTCTGCAGCTGATGGGCGTCGCGTCCATCTACCAGACCCTGATCACCGGCGTCCTGGTGATCCTCGCGGTGACCGTCGACCAGATCTCCCGGAAGAAGGCACGATGACCGCCACCAGCACCGTCACGCCCGTTCTGCAGGCCCGCGGCCTGGTCAAGCGCTACGGCCACGTCACCGCCATCGACGGCGCCGACTTCGACCTGCTGCCCGGCGAGGTCCTCGCCGTCATCGGCGACAACGGCGCGGGCAAGACCAGCCTCATCAAGGCCCTCACCGGAGCGGTCACCCCCGACGCGGGCGAGATCCGGCTGAACGGTGAGCCGATCACCTTCTCCGGACCGCAGAGCGCGCGCGCCCACGGCATCGAGACGGTCTATCAGGACCTCGCCGTGGCGGCCTCGATGGACATCGCCTCGAACATGTTCCTCGGCCGCGAACTGCGCCGGCCCGGCGTCCTCGGCAGTGTCTTCCGCATGCTCGACAAGAAGCGCATGCGCGACGAGGCCGCCGAGCACATGGCCGACCTGAAGATCGGACTGCGCTCGCTAACCCAGGCGGTCGAGACCCTGTCCGGCGGACAGCGCCAGGCCGTCGCGGTGGCCCGCTCCGTGGCCTGGGCCCGCTCGGTCGTCGTGATGGACGAACCCACCGCCGCCCTCGGCGTCAAGGAGTCCGGCCAGGTCCTCGACCTCATCCGCCGGGTCCGTGACAAGGGCCTGCCGGTCGTCCTCATCAGTCACAACATGCCGCACGTCTTCGAGATCGCCGACCGCATCCACGTCCACCGCCTCGGCAGGCGGGCCGCCGTGATCAAGCCCTCCGACTACTCCATGGCCGAGGTCGTCGCCATCATGACCGGTGCGCTCACCGTCGACGAGGCCGGGGATACTGTCGTTGCGGATTCCGCGGCGGCGAAGGCCGCGGGCGTCCAGGCCGACTGACGCCGCCACGATTCGAGTCACTCACGGGTTCCGGCCGAAGGCCGCGGCCGGAACCGACGAGCGCAGGGAGACCGTTCCACCATGGCAGCGAACCGCCGCCCCACCCTGGCCGACGTCGCCCGCGAAGTGGGCGTCAGCGCCAAGACCGTCTCCCGTGTCCTCAATGAGGACGGACCCGCCTCCGCCCGGACGCGGGAACAGGTGATGGCCGCCGTGGCCAAGCTGGGCTTCCAGCCGAACCTCATGGCCCGCAACATCAGGGTCGGCGGCCCCGACACCACCGTCGGACTGGTCATCCCCGACCTCGGCAACCCCTTCTTCGGCGCCGTGGCCAGCAGCATCGAGGACACGGTCCGCGACCGCGGCCTGACCCTGCTCATGGGGTCCAGCGCCGACGACCCGGACCGCGAACGCGCCCTGACGGACAAGTTCCTGGCCCGCCGCATCAGCATCCTCATGGTGGTGCCGTCCGTCGGCGCCGACCACTCCCACCTCAAGTCCCACCGCGCCGCCGGGCTGCCCGTCGTGTTCCTCGACCGCCCCGGAGCGGCCCTGGCCACGGACCATGTCGTCAGCAGCAACCGTACGGGCGCCCACGACGGCGTCGCCCACCTGATCGCCCACGGCCACCGCCGCATCGGCTTCATCGGAGACCTGCCCACCAAGCTCTACACCCGCCGCGAGCGTCTGGCCGGCTACCGCTCCGCCCTCCAGGAGGCCGGCCTCCCCGCCGACCGCGCCCTGATCACCAACGCCCACGACCAGCGCGGTGCCTCCGCCGCCACGTCCCAACTCCTGGGCCTGGCCGACCCGCCCACCGCCCTGTTCGCCGGCAACAACATCGTCGCGCTGGGGATAGTGACCGAACTCGCCCGCACCGGACGCAAGGACGTGGCGGTCGTCGCCTTCGACGACGTCGCCCTCGCGGACGCCCTGGAACCGGCCCTGACCGTCGTCGCCCAGAACCCCGAGGAACTCGGCAGGACCGCCGCGACCGTCGCCCTGGCCCGCCTCGACGGCGACCGCACCCGCGCCCGCACGATCACGGTCCCCACCCGCCTCATCATCCGCGGCTCGGGGGAGCGTCCGGCACCGGCACCGGCACCGCGGACGGCGTGACCTCAGGCCGCCATCGCCGTCGCCGCGTTCCGCAGGCGTACGCCCTTGTTGAAGCGGCGGAGCAGGAGGAGTGCGGTGGTGGCGAGGCCGGTGAGGAGGCCGAGCCAGATGCCCACCGTGTCCCAGCCCGTGGCGAAGCCGAGGAGCAGGGCGGCGGGGAGGCCGACGAGCCAGTAGCCGACCAGCGTGATGCGGAAGCCGCCCTTGGTGTCGTCGAGGCCGCGCAGGAGGCCGACGCCGATGTTCTGGGCGCAGTCGAAGAACTGCATCACCGCGGCGATCAGCAGCAGGCTCGTCGCGAGGTCGGTGGCCGTGCGGCTCTCGCCCTCGAAGAACGGGGCGAGCACCAGGCCCGGCACCGCGGCGTACAGGACCGCCACGACCGCCATCACGGCGGCGGCGCACGCCAGGGCGGTGGACTTCAGCCGCTGGGCGGCCGCCGTGTTGCCGAGGGCCAGTTCGCGGCTGACCCCGAGGGACGCGGCGTGGGAGAGGCCGACGGCGATCTGGAAGACGATGTAGACGAGCTGGTTGACGGCGGTGTGCGCGGCCAGCGCCGCCGTGCCGAAGCTGCCCACCAGCAGGGCGACGACGGAGAAGAACCCCGCCTCGGAGCCGTAGGTGGCGGCGATCGGCGCGCCCAGTGAGGTGAGGCGGCGCAGGGTGGCCGGGCGGGTCCTCCAGACGCTCAGCGACAGCACCGGCGCCAGCCGGGGGTCGCGCCGGGCGGAGAGGTAGAGCGCCAGGAACGACAGCGCGTACACGGAGGTCGTGGCGAGCCCGATGCCCGGCAGGCCCAGCTTCGGCAGGCCCCAGGTGCCGTGGATGAAGACCCAGTTGAGGCCGGCGTTGACGGCGATCGAGGCGATGGTGATGCGCAGCAGCGCCTGGGGGCGGCGCATGCCCACGGTGAACTGCCGTATCGCCTGGAACCACAGACAGGGCAGCAGTCCGGGCGCCAGCGCGTACAGGACGGGTTTCGCGGCCTCGACGACGTCCGGGTCCTGGCCGAGGTGGACCACGAGGTGCCCGATCCCCACCATCAGCAGCGCGCCCGCGAGACCGGCGAGCGTGGACAGCAGCAGGCTCGCCCGGACCAGGTCCCGGACCTCCTCCTGCGCGGCCTGCGCCGCGCCGGCGTCCGCCTCCGTGTCCTGGGACTCGGTGCGCGCGTCCGCCGCGGCGACCTGGTTGCCGACGGCGGTCACCAGCCCGACCCCCATGGTCCGCAGCTGGTTGAAGACGACCAGCGCGAGACCGCCGGCGGCCAGCGCCTCGGTGCCGAGCAGGCCCATCATGATCGTGTCGGTGGTGGTGAGCGCGACCTGGGCGAGCTGGGTGAGCGCGAGCGGGACGGCGAGCGTCGCCAGGGCGCGGCTGTCGGTGAGGAGTCGGGTCAGGGCGGGTGGCATCAGACGGTTTCCTGCGGGGGCTCGGGTGCTGCGGTGCGGCGGAGTTTGGTCAGCAACTCGTCGATCTCGCGCTCCACCTGGGGGGAGAGGAGTGCACGGGCGGCCATCCAGTCGTCGTCGAAGACGGTGTCCATGTACTTCTCCCCGCCGTCGTTGATCAACGCGACCATAGTGGTGCCGGGAGGCAGCGTGGACAGCCGGGTCAGGGCTGCGTGCACGACGCCGCCGGCCGAGCCGCCGAGGAGCAGCCCGGTGCGCCGCGCGACGGCCCGCGCGGTGGCGAACGCCTCGACGTCGCCGACCTTCACGCCCTCGTCCAGCAGCGAGTAGTCGACCATCGCGCCGATCGTGGCGCCCTCGGGCGTGCCGGTGCCCGACTGGTGGTAGTCGTGCGCGGGCGGTCCGAACGCGATCGAGCCCTTCGGTTCCACGCCGACGATCCGCAGCCCGGGCACGGTCTCCCGCAGCGGGCCCCCGGTCCCGAACAGTCCGCCGCCGGTGCCGACCGCGCCGATGAGGATGTCGATACGGCCGTCCAGCGCGGCGTGCAGTTCCCTGGCGACCGGGTGGTAGCCGACGCCGTTGGCCATGTTGTTGTGCTGCTCGGTGAAGTAGGCGTTGTCCGACTCGGCGGCCAGCTTCTCCGCGAACTCCTCGCGGGCGGCGGTGGCCAGATCCCCGTCGCCCTCCTCGGCGACGTACACCAGCTCCGCGCCGAGGGCCTTCATCGCGCGCAGCTTGTCGACGGCGGCGTGGTGGTCGACGACGGCGGTGAAGGTGTAGCCGCGCTCGGCGGCCACGACGGCCAGGCCGAGCCCGGTGTTGCCGGAGGTCGACTCGACGATCCGGCCGCCGGGGCGCAGCAGACCGCGCTCCTCGGCGTCGATGACCATCTGCCGGGCCATGCGTATCTTGGCGGTGCCGGTCGGGTTGAACTGTTCCAGCTTCAGCAGCAGCCGGGTGTCGCTCTCCGTGCGGGCCAGCTCGAACAGCGGGGTGGCGCCGATGAGTTCGGAGACCTGCCGCACGACGGGCGGCCGGTACAGGGGGTCGTCCATGGAGGGCTCCTGGGGCTTCAGTGGGGGTGGCGGTCGAGGCGCCAGCGGAAGGGGGAGGCCGAGGGCTCGACGACGACCTTCGGGGGCAGCGGGAGGTCGTGGAACGGCGACTCGTTGGAGTCCATCTGGTATCCCGCCGTGTTGAGGTACACGAGCAGGTCACCGGCGGCCGGACGCACGGGGAAGGGGATCTTCCGCCAGGTCAGCATGTCCGACTCCAGACAGGTGGCCGCCCCCACGCAGGCCGGGTACGGCCCCGCGTCGGCCCTCGGGCCGGTACCGGCCGGCACCAGCACCGGGTCGGGCAGGAACTCGCTGTCGAACCACTGCTCCGAGAGGCTGAGGCTGCTGCCGTCCACCGTGAGGAGCGCGTAGCCGTCGCGCTCCTTGACGCCCTGGACCCGGAACACGGTGAACCCGGCCTGGTCCAGCAGGGCCCGGCCCGGTTCGACGAGCAGGGTGACACCGGCCGCCCGGAGCAGCCCGGCGAGGGTGGTGCCCTCGCCCGCCCCGGTCGGGGTGGCCGCCAGGATCGTCCGCAGGGCGTCGGCGCCCGCGACGGGGGAGTGGTACGGGTAGAAGCCCCCGAAGGACTTCTCGGCGTGGAAGTGCTCGGGGCGCCGGCTCTCCTCGAACCGCCGCCACTCCTCGGCGCCGACGTAGTCCACCGCGAAGCCGCCCCCGATGCTGATCCGGTCCGCACGCAGCCCGAGTGCGCGGGCGCGCGTGCACAGGCCGATCGACTCGGCCGCCAGATCGGCGCGTTGACGCGTGTCGTAGCCGGAGAGATGGAAGCTGAAGCCCTCCATCTCGACGGGGCCGGTGACGCACCGCCGCAGGGCCGCGTCCAGCTCGCCGTCGTCCAGGCCGAAGCGGCTGTGCGGCTGCCCGGGGGGCAGCCTGCGCAGCAGGACCCGCGCGGTGCGGCCCAGTCGCTCCGCGAGCGGCAGGAGCCGGTCGAGTTCGTCGAGCGCGTCCACCGCGATCAGGGCGCCCTGGAGCACGGCCACGCGCAGCAGGTCGTCCGCCTTGGCGGGGCCGGTCACCACCAGGTCCTCGCCGCGGACGCCGGCGGCCAGGGCCTCGCGCAGTTCGCCCCCGCTCGCCACGTCCACGCCCAGTCCGGCCTCGGCGGCCCGTTCGGCGTAGACGGCCGCCTTGTTGGCCTTCTTCGCGTAGTACACCCGGCCGTCCACGCCTGCCTCGGCGAAGGCCCCGCGGAAAGCGGCCGCGTTGGCGTCGAACCGCTCCGGCAGCAGCACGTGGTACGGGCCGCGCAGGCCGTGGCTCAGCTCGTGCAGCAGCGCGTCGCCGAGCAGGGCCCGCACCGCGGGCGTGGTGTGGGAGGGGAGCGCGGCCGTCACTTCCACAGGGGCACCGCCGTGCCCAGGCCCTGGGCGAGGGCCAGTTGGGCGAACCGGTGGCCGAGGGCGATGTCGGTGACGACGAGCCCGCTGTTGTACGCGAAGATCTGCTGCCCGGCGTCGGTGCGGCCCTCGGCGCGGCCGGCGAGCACCTCGGGGAACTCGGCGTCCACGTCGGGCAGTTGCCCGTCGGCGTCGGCCATGTCCACGCCGGTGACCCGCATCTGCGCGGCGCTGGTGGCGATCACCCGGTCGGCGCGGTGCAGGGTCGAGGGCGCGATGCCGTAGCCGACGAGGACGGACAGGGCCGAGGGCTTGAGCCATTCGGCGTCCACGGAGGCGGGGGTGTTGGGGCCGGCGGTGGCCAGCACGATGTCCGCGTCCCCGGCCGCCGCCCGCAGATCGGTGACGACCTCCAGCTCCCGGTCGGGGAAGTGGGTGCGCAACTGCTCGCGCACCGCCTGTATGCCGTCCGGGTGCGTGCCGGACAGCATCAGCCGCTCCAGGCCGGGCAGCGTGGTCAGCAGGAACGGCAGCGCGAGCCGCCCCTGGGTGCCGGTGCCGATCACCAGGGCGCTGCGGGCGCCGGGTGCGGCCAGTTCGCGGGCCAGGAGTGCGGAGACCGCGGGGGTGCGCAGGGCGCCGACCCGGCCGCAGTCCAGCATCGCGACGGGCAGTCCGCTCTCGTCGTCGTACAGCGTCAGCGTCGTGTAGTAGTGCTGCTTGTCGCGGTCCTCGTGCAGGCCGTACTTGTACGAGGTCTTCACCGCGACCACGCCGCGCACGCCGTCGCGGCCGAGCATCGCGTACGCCACCGAGTGGCCGTCCTGCGGTTTGACGGTGAGCTTGCGGGGGTTGTCGGACTGTCCGTCGGCGAGGGTGCGGTAGGCCTGTTCCACCACGGACACGACGTCGGCGAGGGAGATGTCGATGCCGGCCACGTCGCTGGTGCCGAGGATGCGCAGGGTCGTGTCGTCGGGCGTCATCGCGGTTCCTCCGGTGCTGTCGGTGCCGGTCATGCGTGGGCCTCCACGGCGGCCTGTCCGTAGCCGTGCTCCGACTCCTCGGCGGGCGGGCGCGTCCGGCGGCCCTTCGCCCGTACCGAGGAACGCTTCAGCCAGCGGTCCGTGCCGTCGTACCGGGCCTTGAAGGGGACCCGTCCGTGCACGACCAGGTCGTTGTCCACGACCAGGACCTCGCCGGGCTCCAGGCTCACGGCCACGCTGACGCGGGCGAGTTCGTCCTCCAGGCGGGCGTAGGCCGCGCGGTGGTCCTCGGGCGCCTGCTCCAGCGGGGTGTAGGCCGGGTCGAAGCGCAGGGTCAGGCCCTCGTGCGACCGCCACAGGGTGGGCACGGGCGGCGGGTCTCCCTGGTACGCCCGGGCCTCCTCGTAGGCGTCGTCGGGGAGGATCGGCAGCACCGGGCGGCTCAGCAACTCCACGTCGGCGTCGGAGAGTTCGACGTTGCGGATGCCGGCGGCCGTGGTGGCGACGGAGTCGGGGTTGCGCACGCAGCCGAGGATCAGCAGATGGGCGCGGCCCGGGTGGAAGGCGTCCTCGGTGTGCGGGCTGAGCAGCACGCTGCTGCTGGCGCCGGTCTGCTCCTCCTCGTGGCCGGGACTCGGCACGATGTTGTGTACGAAACGCCCGTCCTGCTGCCCTTCCCAGGCGATGGGAGTGCCCATCACCGTAGACAGCAGGAGCAGGACAACGTCGTGGACGGCGCCGGCGTTCCCGGCGGTGGACCAGTGGTCCGGGGTGGGGCCGACGGCGTCGTCGTCGACATGCAGGCCGCGCAGGACGAACAGTCCGTCGGCGGTGTCGACGGGGCGGCAGGCGTGGCGGATCGGCTCGCTCAACGAGGCGGCGACGGCCGGGACTCGGGCCGGCAGGCCGGGGTGGGTGGAATCGCCGTCGTGTGCGGCGAGGAGGGCCTGGGCGGCTGCGGTCAGTTCGGCCGCGGAGGTGCTGTCGAGCAGGCGTACGGGAGTGCTACCCGTGGGCATGGGGGGTCCGTCCGTTCCGGTGCGGAATGCGTGTGCGGGCGCGGTGCGGTGAGGTGCGGGTGGGGCTGTGCCGAGCGGTCGACGGGCATGGCGAAGAAGGCCGCCCGGGAGGGGCCGCGTGGTCAGGCGCGGCTCCGGTCGGCCTCCGGAAACATAGCCAGCCCACAGATGTCAGGGAAGGCTTACCTAAGTTGATGAAGATCACATGCGAGGCCGTCTTGTCATACAGCCGTCACACAAGATAGGTAAGGCTAAGCAAATCAAGCCAACAGCGGGAAATTGAGGGACAAGTGGACCTGACGCGACGTCAACTGCTCTGGGCCGGCGGCGCCATCGGCGCGGGCGTCATGCTCACCGCCTGCGGTGGCGGCGACGAGAAGCCCACCGCGTCGGCCACCGGCGACTCGGCCAAGCCCCGCAAGGGCGGCACCCTGCGGGTCGGAGCCCTCGGCCGGGCCGGTGCCATCACCCGCGACCCGCACGGCAGTCAGGCCAACGAGAGCGACTACCTCATCATCAGCCTGCTCTACGACACCCTCACCGTCCCCGGCGCCAAGCCCAACACCGAACCCCGCCTCGCCGCGAGCTGGAAGCACTCCGAGGACCTCAAGACCTGGCGGTTCACCCTCGCCAAGGGCGCCACCTTCCACGACGGGACACCCGTCACCGCCGAGGACGTCGTCTTCTCGCTGAAGCGGCTGCGCGCCACCCCCTCCGGCGCCTCCCGCCTGCCCGGCATCCAGGCCAAGAACATCACCGCCGACGGCACCGACACCGTCGTCATCGTCTCCGACTACGCCAACGCCGAACTGCCCCTGCTGGTCCGCCTCACCACCTTCGTCGTCCCCAAGGGCACCACCGACAAGGACATCGCCAAGGCCCCCGGCACCGGACCCTTCAAGCTCGACTGGTTCCGCGGCGGCAACGCCCGCCTCGTCCGCAACGACGACTGGTACGGCGGCGAGGTCCACCTCGACGCCATCGAGGTCAAGATCTTCGAGAGCCCCCAGGCCATGGCGAGCGCCCTGCTCGCCGGCCAGATCGACCTCGCCTCCAACGTCGGCGCCGTCGCCGCCCGAACGGCCGAGAGCCGCAAGGACATCCAGGCCGTCCGCCGCCCCAACGACATGGCGATGCCCCTCGTCATGCGCACCGCCGACGGCCCCTTCGCCGACCCCAGGGTCCGCGAGGCACTGCGCCTGGCCGTCGACCGCGAGGCCATGGTCGAACAGGTCCTCTCCGGCTACGGCACCGTCGCCAACGACGTCCTCGGCACCGGCGACCCCGCCTACGACAAGGGCCTCCCGCAGCGCACCCGCGACCTCACCAAGGCCAAGTCCCTGCTCAAGGAGGCGAAGTTCGACACCTCCAAGACCTACGAGCTGTACACCACCGAGGACATCGCCGGCCTCGCCGAGTCGGCCACCCTCTTCGCCACCCAGGTCCGCGAGGCCGGCGTCAAGATCAAGGTCGTCAAGCAGGAATCGGCCACCTTCTGGGACAAGACCTGGCTCAAGGGCGACCTCTACACCACCTACTGGGGCACCAACGACTCCGTCGTCTTCTTCGCCAGCAAGACCATGGTCTCCGACAGCGGCCAGAACGAGGCCGGCTGGAAGGACAAGGACTTCGACACGGCGTACGAGAAGGCGATCGGCACCGCCGCCCCGGCCGAGCGCACCGCCCTGCTGAAGGAGCTCCAGAAGATCGAGTACGACGCCTCCGGCTACCTCCTGTGGGGCATGGCCGACGGCATCGACCTCGCCGGGGCCAAGGTACGCGGGCTGCCGACCCTGCCCGGGTACGGAAGGGTGCAGCTCGAAGGCGCGTGGCTGGCCAGTTGACCCCCGACACCGCCGCGCCGGCCGCCTCCCGGGTCACCCCGGGCGGGCGGTCGGCGCGCACCCCTGTCCAGGTCCTCGCCCGGGTGGGCGCGGTCCTGGTGAAACGCGCCCTCCTGCTCGCCCTGCTCCTCGCCCTCGTCTTCGGCACCGTCGAACTGCTGCCCGGCGACGCCGCCACCGCCACCGCCGAACGCGGGGAGAGCGCCGCCGACGTCGCCGCCCGCCGCGCGCAGCTCGGCCTGGACCGCCCCGTCCTCGAACGCTTCGGGGACTGGATGACCGGCCTGCCCACCGGCGACCTCGGCACCTCGGCGCGCGGCGAGAAGGTCACGGACCTGCTCTCCAGCGCCTTCCCCAACACCCTGCTCCTCGGCGGCATCGCCCTGCTGCTCACCGCGCTCGTGTCCCTCACCGCGGGCTGCTGGGCCGCGCTGCGCCCGGGCGGCCGCCTCGACCGGGCCGTCTCCGCCACGGCGACGGCCGTCCTCGCCCTGCCCGAGTTCGTCGTCGCCGTCGCCCTGGTCCTGGTGTTCTCCCTGTGGACCGGATGGCTGCCCGCCGTCACCCTCACCGGCGCCGACGGAACCCCCGCCGACTGGACCATGCTCGTGCTGCCCGCCCTCGCCCTCACCGTCCCGCAGGCCGGCTGGAACATCCGCATCGTGCGCGCCGCACTCGCCGACGAGGCCCGCGCCCCCCACGTGGAGACGGCCGTCCTCGACGGACTGCCGCCCCACCGCGTCCTCACCCACCACGTGCTCCCCGGGGCGCTGCCCGCCATCGCCGCGGGCCTGGCCACCTCCACCGGCATGCTGCTGGGCGGCGCGGTCGTGGTGGAGACCATCTTCAACCACCCCGGGATCGGCTCCGTCCTGGCCTCCGCCGTCAGCGACCGCGACAGCCCCGTCATCGCGGGCGTCACCGCCCTCTCCGGCGCCGTCATCACCGCCGTCCTGCTCCTGGCCGACCTGGTCCGCGACCTCGCGACGGGAGTCCGACGGTGAGAATCGCAGCCGCCCTGCGCGCCACCCCCGCCCTGCTCCTCATCGGGCTGGCCCTCGTCGGCCCCTGGATCGCCCCGCACGCCGTGGACACACCGGTCACCGCCCCCTACGCCACCCCCGACTCCGCCGCACTCCTCGGCGGGGACCAGCTCGGCCGGGACGTCCTCTCCCGCCTGCTGGCCGGTGGCCGCGACCTCGTGCTCTCCTCCCTCCTCGTCGCCCTCCTCGTCACCGGCACCGCCGCGGTGCTCGGCGCGATCGGCGCCGTACGCCCCCTCGTCGGACGCCTCGTGGAACGCACCGCCGACGTCCTGATGCTGCTCCCCGCCGTGCTCGGCATCCTCCTCGTCACCCTGTCCTGGCCCGACGGCGGCCGTCTCGCCGTCATCGCCGCCGCCGTCGTCCTCGGCGTGCCCTACGCCGTCCGGCTCACGGCGAGCGCGGCCCGCCCCATCGCCGAGGCCGGGTACGTCGAGGCGGCGGCCGCCGGCGGCGAACGCCTGTGGTACCTCGTCGTCCGCGAGATCCTCCCCAACCTGCGCGCCACCCTGCTGGCCCTGTTCGGCCTGCGCTTCGTCGCCGCCGTCTACCTCGTCGCCACCGCCGGATTCCTCCAGGTCGGCCCCCAACCACCGGCCGCGGACTGGGCGTTGATGGTCCGCGAGAACTCCTCCGGCCTCCTCCTCAACCCCTGGGCCGTCGTCGCCCCGAGCATCGCCATCGGCCTGCTCGCCCTCAGCGTCAACCTCGCGGCCGCCACCCTCGCACCCCAGACCGGCCGGAAGGCGGTGACCGTCCTGTGAGCCACACCCGCGACGGGTACACGAAGGCGGACGACCTCCCGGGCGACGACTCCCCGGCGGTCCGCGTCAGCGACCTCACCGTCACCGCACCCGACGGCCGGCACCTGCTGAGCGAGGCGTCCCTGACCGCCCGCCCCGGCCGCCTCGTCGCCCTCACCGGCCCCTCCGGCGCCGGCAAGACCACGCTGCTGCGCGCCCTCACCGGCCTCCTCCCGCCGGGCACCACCCGCACGTCGGGACAGGTCGACGTCCTCGGCCACGACGTCTTCGCCCTCACCGACCGGGAACTGCGCACCCTGCGCGGCACCCGTCTCGCCTACGTCGGCCAGGATCCCGGCTCCGGACTCAACCCCCGGATGCGCGTCCGTACCCTGGTCCGCGAACTCGCCGCCGACCGCGACCCGAAGGCGGTGGCCGCCCTCCTCGCCGAGGTCCGCCTCCCGGACGACGGCCGCCTGGCGGGCCGCCGCCCCGGCGCCCTCTCCGGGGGACAACAGCGCCGTGTCGCGCTCGCCCGCGCGCTGGCCCGCCGCCCCGACCTCCTCCTGCTGGACGAGCCCACCGCCGGCCTCCACCCCGAACTGCGCGACGAGATAGCCGAGTTGCTGCGTCACCTCGCCCGCGAACACCACTTGGCCGTCGTCCTGTCCTGCCACGACCCCGCCGTGGTCGAGCGCGTCGCGGACGACATCGTGGAACTCGGCGCACGACCCCGCCCGCCGAGCCCCGCACCCGTGCTCACACCCCGCACCGCCCCCGCTCCTCCGCCCCCCGAGGCCCCGCCGGCCCTCGACGTACGGAACCTGCACGTGTCGTTCCGCGGCACGCCCGCGCTCACCGGCGTCGACCTCACCGTCGCCCCCGGCACGGCGGTCGGCATCGTGGGCGTGTCCGGCGCCGGCAAGACCACCCTCGTCCGGACCGTCGTGGGCCTCCAGCGCAGCACCTCCGGCACGATCCGGCTGTCCGGCACCGCCCTGAGCACCGGACTGCGCGGACGCACCCGCGCGCAGCGACGCGGACTGCAGCTCGTCACCCAGAACCCGCTCGGCGCGCTGAACCCCAGCCGCCGCGTCGGCGACGCCGTGGGGCGCCCGCTGCGCCTGCACCGCCGCTGCCCGTCCGGGGAGACCGCGCAGCGCGTGGCGCACCTCCTGGAACAGGTCGGCCTGCCGCCCGCGTTCGCCGACCGCTACCCCCACGAGCTGTCCGGCGGGCAGCGGCAACGGGTCGCCGTCGCCCGGGCCCTGGCCGCCGAGCCCGACGTCCTGATCTGCGACGAGGTCACCTCCGCGCTCGACACCGAGACGGGCCACGCCCTCATGGACCTGCTGACGGACCTCCGCGAACGCAACGGCACCACCCTCGTCCTCATCAGTCACGACCTGTCCCTCATCGCCGACCGCACGAGCACCGTCACCGTGCTGGAGGCGGGCCGGGCCGTGGAATCCGGACCCACCGCCGAGGTCTTCGCCGCTCCTCGGCACGCGGCGACGAAAGCCCTGCTCGGCGCGGCCGTGTCCGCCACGACCCCCTGACTCCGCCGCGCCGCGGCACCTGCCGGTAGGAACGGCCCGTTCCGCCCCCGGTCCGGCGTGCAACCATCCCGCGCACCCGGTCGTCTCACTCGGCACCAGAGCTACACCGCAAAACATGATCAAGGGGTACGACATGCGACGTATCGGAGCGGCAGCGGCCGTGCTCGTGCTCGCGGGCACCACACTGGGGACGGCGGCCGGCACCGCGGGTGCCGAGACCGGGACAGCGGCCGGGCGCACGGTGGCGGCCTGCCCGACGGGCTGGGGCAGCGGCGCCAAGGGCGGCGCCGCGGTGGGCGCCGACCACCTGCGGAACATCAGGACCGGACGGCACGCGTGCTACGACCGCATGGTGTTCGAGGTACCCGGCGGCGGCCGGATCAGCTATCACGTCCAGTACGTGAAGCGCCTCGTGACGGACGGAGGCGGCCAGTACATACCGGTCAAGGGCGGAGCGATCCTCGACATCCGCATCGGCGCCTGGAGCTACGACCTGGAGGCCGGCGCTCCGACCTACCCGGGCAAGGTGGGCAAGCGCCTGCCCGGCGTCGACGTCACCGGCTACCACACCTTCCGGGACACCCGCTTCGGCGGCACCTTCGAGGGCCAGACCCAGGTCGGCCTCGGCGTCCGGGCCCGACTGCCGTTCCGGGTGCTCCGGTTGAGCGACCGTGTCGTGGTCGACGTCGCGCACCGCTGGTGACGAACCTGCACAGCACCCGGCCTCCCTCATGAGGCCACCGCCGGCGAGGCCGGGACCCCACCGGGCCCGGCCCCGCCGGCAGAGCGTGGTCCCCGGCGTGTGCTGAAGTGGGGATCATGACGAGAAGCGACGCGATCGTGGTGCCGGAGCTGTACGTCGGCTACCCCGGAGTGGCCTTCGGCGGATACGTCGCCGGCACGCTCGCGCAGAGACTGGACGCGCGGACGGTACGGGTGGACTTCCGCGGGCCGGCACCCGTCGAAGTGCCCCTGCCGGTCGCCGGGACGGCCGACGGGGGCGTTCGGCTGGGGGAGGCGGAGCGACCCCTCGCCGCGGCCCGCCCCGCCGAGTTGTCGCTCGACGTGCCGGCCGCGCCCTCCTGGGCGGCGGCGACCGCCGCGACCGATCGGTTCCGGTCCGATCCGCCGCCGGGTGCGGTCGACTGCTTCGGCTGCGGCCTGCGCGCTCCCGGCCAGGGGCTGCGCGTGCACTGCGCGCCGGTGCCGGAGTCGGGCCTCGTGGCCGCCGCCTGGGTCCCGCCCCCGGTCTTCGCCGACCCGGACGGCCGGCTCCCGGCCCGGCTGGTCTGGGGGGTCCTGGACTGCCCGGGACACTGGGCGGGCCGCTTCCTGGGCACCCAGCAGCCGGGCGCGGTCACCGCCTCCCTGACGGGCTCGATCCTGCGGCCGGTCACGACGGGCGAGCCGCACGTCGTGTACGCCTGGCTGCTGTCGGAGTCCGGCCGCAAACACACGATGGGCGTCGCGCTCACCACGGCAGAGGGCGAACTGTGCGCCCTCTCCGAGGCGTTGTGGATCGACCCCCGGCCCGCCCCCGCCTGACGGTCCCGGTCGAGGGTCGGCCCCGTCACAGGCCGGCGGTCCGTTGCGGTCGGGCGTCCGGTGTCCCGGCCCGGTCGCTCGATGCGGGTCGCCTCACCCCTCCACGGGCCGCCACCGCTCCACCGGCTGCCGCAGCACCGTCCTCAGCCGGGCCGGGTCGGTCCTGCGCGGGTCGCTGAGGTAGATCTCGTGATGGAGACCCGCCTCCCGCAGGCCGTGGGCGGGGAGGTAGTCGCGGTGCAGCCTGGTGAGGACGGGGGTCTCGTCGTCGTAGGAGCCGATGTGGAGGACCTGGGCACTGGTCCCCTCCCGCAGGGTCTCCGGCCGGACGGCCCCGAGGGCGGGCCGGTCCTTCTTGGCCGCGGCGGCCGAACGGGCCTCCTCGATCATGGGGTCGGTGATCCAGCCGGGCACGTTGATGAGCATGCGCCACCGCCAGTTGTCCTTGCGCCTGGCCAGGAAGTCGTCCATGTCGTCGGCCCACCACAGCCCTTCGAGCGGGCCCACGACGAAGTCCTCGCCCCGCTCCCGCCTGCTCGTGAACTTGACGGTGTAGGCGACCGCGTAGAGGGCCTCGACCGCGTGGCGGTACGCGGCGGCCGTGTTCGGATCGCCGTGCCCGTCGACGGCGAGGTAACGGAGTTCGGGGACGTCGACGAGTTCCCAGTCGGTGTTCTTCGGCGCGTAGCACGCCTT
Organism: Streptomyces sp. VNUA24; assembly: GCF_029167005.1. Taxonomy (NCBI): domain Bacteria; kingdom Bacillati; phylum Actinomycetota; class Actinomycetes; order Kitasatosporales; family Streptomycetaceae; genus Streptomyces; species Streptomyces sp. VNUA24. The sequence goes on along the minus strand of NZ_CP119143.1, from coordinate 1,837,515 downwards.
GAGCGCACGCTTGACGTCGTACTTGGTCGTCATGGGCCGAACCCCCACGCCCTTCTTCCCGCGTCCCTCGGCGCACGCGCGCCACCGCGCAACCTAACGCGTTTCCCGCGCCCGGCACCGGAGAACACGTCGACAGGCGCACCAGAGCGCCGAGGCCGGGAGCGGCGTCACCGGCATGTACGGCCGGTGTTGATGCACCGGACCATCCGGTTCATCAGGCGCTCGTCGAACACGTTGATGAAGTCCCCGTGATCCGTGATCGGCTTGTGCATCTGCTCCGGGAAGCCGTCCACCGCGTAGAAGGGGCTGGACTTTCCGTTGTCGCCCAGGCTGGGCGCCTTGACGTCGTAGACGAGGCGCTGCACCAGCTGGGGGACGGCCTTGAAGCCGTTCGGGCAGGCACCGGTGCGCGGGTCGGCGAACGCGACGTGGGCGCGATGGTTGGCGCTGTCGATGCTGCGGCCGTCCCAGCAGCTCTGGAACCTCGACGTACGCACCAGACTGCTGCCCCGGGGGCAGACCGGGTACTTGTCCGTCAGCTGTCGGTTCTCGAAACCGGTGCAGCTCCATGCCGCGTTGGCGTTGGCCGTGCCGTTGGTGAAGGCCTTGGCGTCACCGGTGATGATCCGCAGAAACTCGGGCATCGCCACGACCTTGCCGCGCGGGCTGCCCACGAAGTTCAAGGTGACCTTGGACGCGGTCAGGATGCGCCCGGTGTTGCCTTCGGCGCCACCGCCGAGCCGCTTGGCGTCGAACTCCTGGGTACCGTCCTGGAGCCGGAGCACCGGCCAGTAGTACGTGGACCTGTCGCCCTGGTTGCGGCAGCTGGTCGACGCGGCGGCGAACTCCTCGTTGGTGGTGAAGGCGTCGTTGTCCTGGTTGCCGACGTAGTCGTGGGTGTGGTGGGCGCCGTTGCCCACACCGGGCGCGACGATGATGTTGTCGGAGTTGTACAGCTTGTTCGCGTTGACACCGCACCGCGTGGTGAAGGTGCCCGAGGAGGCGCCCCTGGACCGGCGCGGGGTCCTCACGTTCGGCTGAACCTTCGTGATGTCCACGAAGTCGGCGGCCACCGGCCCGTTGCCGCCCGGAGCGCCGGTTCCGTTCTGCCCTCCGGCATTGCCCCCGCCCTGCCCCTGGCCGCCGCCCTGCCCCTGGCTTCCCGCCTGTTGGCCGGCGGAGTCGCGCAGGGTGCAGCCGGCGAGCGATTCCAGGCCCTGCGGCCGGGGGGCCGACCTGCTGATGGCGATCACGATCCGGTCGATGGCCGCGGCCCGTTCGTCCTTCAGGGGGCCCATGATCGCGTTGCCGACGAAGCCGGCGTCCGCCTGCACGGCACCGCCTGAGTCACGCAGCCGTTGGTAGGCCTCGGCGACCTGCTGGTCCAGAAGGGCGAGTTCTCTGTCCACCTCACCCCTGGCCCGGTCGGGGACGGACGTCAGCTTCGCCCCGACGTCCGGGCAGCCGATGGTGACGGCACCGGCCGCCGCTGCCCGACCGGCCTGGCCCTGAGCCTGGGGGGAGCGTTTGGTCGTGTAGCCGTTGTCGCCCTCGTGGGCGGAGGCGTACACGTTGACCGCTATCAGCCCTCCCGCTCCCAGGGCCAGACCCGCCGCAGCGGCGACGACGCGGTGTGTCGTCCTGGATCGCTTGCGTGTGGTGTGTCGCATCGGACTCCTCCGGGGCTCTCGCATCACGTGTGACTCGGCCGGCCTCCGGTCGACATGTCGTCGTCCGGAGGGGCGCCGTGATCAGAGTTACGGAGGGGACCGGTGTGAAGACGGGACTTCGTCATCACGTCAGCCCTCCGTAAGAACTCGCCCGGCAGGGCACGGTGGCTGATGGCGAGAAGAGGGCCCGCGGGCCCGGCCCGTACGGTCGGCCTCGGCCTCGGCTGCGATCGGGGAGAAGTCAGCGCAACCGGCGGGCGCGCAGGACCAGGTCGTCGGTGTGGTGGGCGCCGGCGCCACCGTCGGGGGCCACCCGCGGCCGTTGCTCGTCCACCTCGATCTCCCAGTCGCCGTCGAGCAGTTCGGCGACCATCGAGGGCCACACGTAGTCGGCCGGGTCGAAACCGCTCTCGTGTGCCTGTCGGGTCTCCATCCCCGCGTGGTGCACGAGCAGCAGCACGCCACCCGGTGCGACGGCCGCGAGCAGCGCCCGTTCGGCCGTGGCGTCGGGGGTCCGCAGCAGGGCCGGGTACTGCGCGGAGACCAGATCGAAGGAGCCCGGCGGGAGCGCCGCTTCGGCGAGTTCGGCGTGCACCCAGCGAATGGCGAGGCCGGCGTCCCGCGCGTGCCCGGCCGCCCGTTCCAGCGCCACACCGGAGACCTCCAGCGCGGTCACGTCCCAGCCGCCGCGCGCGAGCCACACGGCGTCGGCGCCTTCGCCGCAGCCGACGTCGAGCACGCGCCCCGGGGTGAGCCCGGCGGTCTCGGCCACGAGCGCGCCGTTGGGCTGCCCGCTCCACAACTGTGTCCGGTCGGCGTATCGGCTGTCCCACTCCGCCCGCACCGCGGGGTCACCGACGTAGCCGTCGGCAGAGGAGACGAGGTGGGACATGGGCGGGCCTGCTGCGATGTCGTCGGTCATGCACCCACCGTCGCCCACCGCGTTCCCCCTCGGCCACTCCTGTTGCCGGTCCGGCAAATCGTGCGTCACTCCGGGACCGGCCGCCTTCCGCGGATCGGGCGGTCGGAGGCCCCGTACCTCCGTCGCCGCCGGTCAGGGCAGGTGAGGGCGCGTCTCCGACCAGGTGAGGAGCAGATCCCGTACCGGCCCGGGGGACAGGTGGCCGACAAGCTCGCCCGCATGAGCCGTCAGGTTCTTGTGCCGCCTCAGCTCGCCGATCCTCTCGATCGCGAGGTCGGGCCAGTGCTCGGCGAGGGACCGGGCCGCGGCGGGGCTGAGTTCGAGTGCGGAGACGGTGTCGGCCGCCAACGCCTCGGGGTCCCAGAGCCGGTCCCCGGGATCGGGGCCGAGCCGTTCGATCACCCACATCCGGAGCATGAAGTCCTGGTGCGCCTTGCGCGCGCGATCCCATGAACGGCCGCCGCTCATGCGCTGGTTGGCCCGCAACGACAGCGTGGCCCACTCACGGCAGGCTCCGGGAGACCCCACGGCGCCGTACGCATGCTGCTGCGCGACGACCCGCACGGCCTCGAGCTGCCCGCCCCGCACCCGCTCGGTGAAGGATCGGAGCTTCTCGATCGACCAGGTGCCGAGATCGTGGCTCGGGCTGTCGCTGCCGGAGCCGGAGTAGGCATTCTCGTCGGCGTCGGCGTCGGCGTCGGCGTCGGTGTTCAAGCGACCTCGCTTCTGTGACGGGACGGGGACCGTTGCCCTGTGGCGGCCCGAGAGCCGGGCGCGGCGGGTTGGTGCCGTTGCCTGATGATCGGCGCGGGGCATCGCGGTGTCCAGGGCCCACGGGAGCGGCCCCTCAGGCCGCGCGCGACCGTGCCAGGGGTCACGGCGCAGTCACCCTGTGTGTCCCCCGGAGGGCGTCGCCGACGTGATCTGAACCATAAGTGTTCTGCGACATACGTCCCTGTAGTCCGTTATGGGTAGCTTGAGGTGCCCGACACGCCCACGGTGCCGCTCTGCCGCGCGCACCGCCCCCGATACCCGTCCGGGAGCCCCATGCGTCTGCGAATAGCCTCCCTTCCGTCCCCCGTCCTGACCGGCGGTGCGCTGACCGTCGGCCTCGGCGGCCTCTATCTGGCCGGTCTGCTCGTCACGGGCGGTGACATCGAGGCGGGTACGACGGTGCGCGGGGTCGACATCGGGGGGCTCAGCCGTGCGGAGGCCATCCACAAGCTGGACGCCCACCTGGCGACGGCCGGCCCGCGCGAGCTGGCCGTGCAGGTCGGCGACCGCAGCGGCACCGTCGACACGCGGCAGGCCGGACTCGGCTTCGACAGCGAGCGGACCGTCGACCGGGCGACCCGCACCGCCTCCGACCCCCTCAGCGTGATCGGCGGCTTCTTCCACTCGGGCGGAGACATCGAGCCGGTCGTACGCCTCGACGAGGACAAGGCCCACGCCGCCCTCGGGAACCTGGCGAAGGCGCTCGACCAGAAGGTCAGGGACGGCGCCGTCACCTTCGCGGACGGCAGGGTCGCGCAGGTCGCCGCCCACAGCGGTTACGCCCTGGACGTGGACGCCGCCTCCGACACCCTGCGGACCTCGTTCCTGCACGGTGCGCGGGGCAGGGCCGTGGTCCTTCCCGCCCGTGAGACCAAGCCCGAGGTGACGGCGGACGAGGTACGGCGGGCGGTGCGCGACTTCGCGCAGCCGGCCATGTCGGCGCCCGTCACCCTCACCGCGGCCGGCAGGCGCTTCACGGTCGACCCGGCGGTCCTCGGCGAACACCTGAGGATGGTGCCGGACGGCTCCGGCCGACTGGAGCCGAAGCTGGACGTCAAGGGCCTGCGCGCCGCCCCCTCCGTCGCCGGCCCCCTGGCCGCCGTCACCACCACGGCCCAGAACGCCAGGCTGGAACTGGACGGCGACAAGGTCGCGGTGGCCGAGGACGCCCGGCCCGGCGTACAGATCAGCGACAGCGCGTTGAGTGACGCGGTGCTGCCGCTGCTCACCAGAACGGGCTCCGCGCGTACCGCGGACGTGGCCGTGCGGCGCATCCAGCCCGAGGTGACCCGCGAGAACGCGGCACGGCTGGGGCTGACGCAGAAGATGTCCTCCTTCACCGTCAACTTCGAACCGGCCCCCTACCGAACCAAGAACATCGGGCGGGCCGCACAGCTCATCAACGGCTCCGTCGTCATGCCCGACGAGACCTGGAGCTTCAACCGGACCGTGGGCCGGCGCACCGAGGCCAACGGCTTCGTCGAAGGCATCATGATCCTCGACGACCAGTTCACCAAGGCGGCGGGCGGCGGTGTGTCCGCCGTGGCCACCACCGTGTACAACGCGATGTTCTTCGCCGGGGTCAAGCCCGTGGAACACGGCGCCCATTCCTTCTACATCGAGCGCTACCCGGAGGGCCGTGAGGCGACGGTCGCCTGGGGCAGCCTCGACCTCCGGTTCACCAACGACTCCGGCAAGGCCCTCTACATCCAGGCCGAGTCCACGGACACCTCGGTGACCATCAGCTTCATCGGCACCAGGCACTACGACGAGATCAGGTCGGTGAAGGGGCCCCGGACCCATGTGCAGCCGCCGGCGAAGAAGGTGCGCACCGACGACAAGTGCGTCCCGCAGACCCCGCTCGAAGGCTTCGACGTCACCGTGGAGCGCGTCTTCTACGACGACGGCAAGGAAGTGCGGCGGGAGCCGTTCCGCACCCACTACACCCCGCGCGACGAGATCACCTGCGAGACCCCCGAACCCTCCGACGGCCCCAGCCCCAGCCCCACCACCGGACAGACCGCACCGCCCGCCACCCACGGCTAGCCCACGCCGTCCCGGCGGTCATGCGGCCCGTACGGCACGGTCTCGGCGGGCGTCAGGGCCGGCAGTCTCCGCCGCAGCGTCAGCACGGCGTGGACGCCCCGACTCGGCGGACACGACACCGACCCGGTGCAGCGACCCGTCGACGCGATCGACCAGGTACGGACCGTTCCCGACCAGGTACGGACCGTTCCCGACCAGCATGCGCTCCGGCCGCCGCATGCGCCGGTCGATCGCGCGTGCAGTATCCCGTACGGATGTACGCCACGGCCGACGCATGGTCCCGGCCGGAGGACGGCGGCGGGCCGAGCGATCCGGGTGGGCGGTCACGGCGCCGTGGTCCGGGGGCAGGAACGCTGTGACGTAGGACGGGCGGATAAACGCATCGCGCCGATTGTCACTGCTTCGAGGTAAGCATCTCGTCCGCCTGATGGATGTGGCCGGTCGGGAGGCTAGGTTTCTGCAGGTGAAGGGATTCCCGTGATCCTTCTCGCCGTTGCCCACCCCTCCCTGTCTCCCGGTCGGCGCACCCGTGTGCGCCCGACGGCCCGTCGCGCAAGGAGAAAGCCCCCTCGATGTCCGTCGACAGCAGTCCGGAAGCACGGACCGCCCCAGGCGTGCCGCAACAGTCCCTGAGCACCGCCGCCGCCCGCACCCTCGCCACCACCACCAAGTCGGCCCCACAGATGCAGGAGATCACCTCCCGCTGGCTGCTGCGGATGCTGCCCTGGGTCGAGGCCGAGGGCGGCGTCTACCGGGTCAACCGACGGCTGCGCCACACCCTCGGCAACGGGCGCGTCGGGTTCGTCCAGGAGGGGGCGACGGTCCGCGTCATTCCCCAAGGACTCGGTGAACTGGCCTTCCTGCGCGGATTCGAGGACCGGGACGTCCTCGGCGCACTCGCCGACCGCTGCGCGCAGCGCGACTTCGCGGCGGGCGAGGTCCTCGCCGAGCGCGGCAGCCCCGCCGACCGGATCCATCTGATCGCCCACGGCCGGGTCAGCCAGACCTCCGCGGGCAAGTACGGCGGCGAGACCGCCGTCGCGGTGCTCGCGGACGGCGAACACTTCGGCGCCGACGCCCTGTCGGACCCCGACGCCCGCCACGACTGCACGGTCACCGCCCAGACCGCCGGCACCCTCCTCACCCTCTCCCGCGCCGACTTCACCGCGGTCCAGGCCACGGCACCCCATCTCCGGGCCCACCTCGACACGTTCGGCTCCCGCACACGCCGGCCGCAGAACAAGCACGGCGAGGTCGAGATCGCCGTGATGGCCGGCCACACCGGGGAGCCCGACCTGCCGGGCACGTTCGTCGACTACGCCTTGAACCCGCGCGAGTACGAACTCTCCGTCGCCCAGACCGTGCTGAGGATCCACACCCGGGTCGGCGACCTCTACAACGGCCCGATGGACCAGAGCGAGGAGCAACTCAGGCTCACCGTCGAGGCCCTGCGTGAGCGCCAGGAACACGAGCTGATCAACAACCGTGAGTTCGGCCTGCTGCACAACGCCGACTTCAAGCAGCGGATCCAGCCCCGGCTCGGCCCCCCGACCCCGGACGACATGGACGATCTGCTCTGCCGCCGCCGCGGCACCAGGATGTTCCTCGCCCACCCCAGGACCATCGCCGCCATCGGACGCGGTTTCAACGCCTGCGGTCTCCACCCCGACCAGGTCGACATCGAAGGGGAGTCCGTCCCCGCATGGCGCGGTGTCCCCATCCTCCCGTGCGACAAGATCCCGATCAGCGCGGAACAGACCAGCTCGATCATCGCGATGCGCACCGGCGAGAAGAGCCAGGGCGTCATCGGCCTGCGACGGACCGGCCTGCGGGACGAGTACGAACCCGGGCTCTCCGTGCGGTTCATGGGCATCAACGAGCAGGCGGTCGTCTCCTACCTCGTCAGCACCTACTTCTCCGCCGCGGTGCTCCTGCCCGACGCCGTCGGGGTGCTGGAGAACGTGCGGATCGCCCCCGGGCCGCGCTGACGCCCGACCGGTCGCACGTCCACGCCCGACACGCACGCTCCGCGCACCGCGGAGCGCCCACCCCGCCGCGACAAGGAGCCCTCGACCATGCCCACTTCCGGGCCCCTCGGACCACCACGCACCCCCGAACAGGTGCCGACGCCGACGTCATCCACAGCCGTGCCGGACGCGGCGGCGCCGGCGGCGGCGGTCCCGGACCACCGTCCGGCCGCACCGACCGCCCCCGGCTTCCTGGCCGCACTGCATCCGCCGGTCGCGACCCTCGTGCCGCCGCCGACCGCGCCCACGACGCCGCCGCCACCACCCGTGGAGCCCTCCGCCGCCGTACCGGACCCGCCCGACACGACCGCGGCCGCGCCCGACACGACCGCGGCCGACGACGCCCTCCGGCGGATCCTGCGCGGACCGACCGGACCGGGCACGGCCTCGCTCATCGTCGCCGACAGGTACGCATCCCCGCTGCCGGGTCCGGTGTCCCGGACACCCGCCGAGCCCGCCCCGGGGCGGGCCGTCCCCGGGCTCTACCACCACCCCGTCCCCGAGCCCGACCCGGTGCGCGTCGAAGAGGTGAGCCGCCGCATCAAACGCTGGGCCGAGGACGAGGTCCAGCTCTATCCCGAGGAGTGGGAGGGGCAGTTCGACGGCTTCTCCGTCGGCCGATACATGGTCGCCTGCCACCCCGACGCGCCGACGATCGACCACCTGATGCTCGCCACCAGGCTGATGGTCGCGGAGAACGCGGTGGACGACTGCTACTGCGAGGACCACGGCGGTTCCCCCGTCGGTCTCGGCGGGCGCCTGCTCCTCGCCCACACCGCGCTCGATCCCTTCCACACCACCGCCGAGTACGCCCCGGCATGGGAGGAGTCCCTCGGGTCGGACGCGCCGCGCCGCGCGTACCGCAGCGCCATGGGCTACTTCGTCGGCGCGGCCACACCCTCCCAGGCCGACCGCTACCGCCACGACATGGCCCGGCTGCACCTGGGCTACCTCGCCGAGGCCGCCTGGGCACAGACCGGTCACGTCCCCGAGGTGTGGGAGTACCTGGCGATGCGCCAGTTCAACAACTTCCGCCCCTGCCCCACGATCACCGACACCGTCGGCGGCTACGAACTGCCCGCGGACCTGCACGCCCGGCCGGACATGCAACGGGTCATCGCCCTGGCCGGCAACGCGACCACCATCGTCAACGACCTCTACTCGTACACCAAGGAACTCGACAGCCCGGGGCATCACCTGAACCTTCCGGTGGTGATCGCGGAACGCGAGCGGCTGCCCGTACGCGACGCCTATCTGAAGGCGGTCGAGGTCCACAACGAACTGCAGCACGCCTTCGAGGCCGCCTCGGCCGAACTCGCGGAAGCCTGCCCCCTGCCCACCGTGCTGCGTTTCCTCAAGGGCGTGGCCGCCTGGGTCGACGGCAATCACGACTGGCACCGCACCAACACCTACCGCTACACCCTGCCCGATTTCTGGTAAGAACGGATATCTCCATGACCACTGACACCACCGCCACCTCGACCGCCACCGCCAGGATTCCGTCGCCGGCGACCCCGTACCAGGGGGACATCGCCCGCTATTGGAACAACGAGGCCCGGCCCGTCAACCTCCGCCTCGGTGACGTGGACGGTCTCTACCACCACCACTACGGCATCGGCGCCGTGGACCAGGCCGCGCTCGGCGACCCGGCCGACAGCGCCTACGAGAAGAAGCTCATCGCGGAGCTGCACCGACTGGAGTCGGCGCAGGCGGAGTTCCTCCTGGACCACCTCGGCCCCGTCGGTCCCGACGACACACTCGTCGACGCCGGCTGCGGGCGCGGCGGATCCATGGTCATGGCCAACCGCCGTTTCGGCTGCACGGTCGAGGGCGTCACGCTCTCCGCCACCCAGGCCGACTTCGGCAACCGGCGCGCGCGGGAACTGCGCGTCGAGGACCGCGTCCGCTCCCGCGTCTGCAACATGCTCGACACCCCCTTCGACAAGGGCAGCGTCACGGCCTCGTGGAACAACGAGTCGACCATGTACGTCGACCTCCACGACCTGTTCGCCGAGCACTCCCGCTTCCTGAAGGTGGGAGGCCGGTACGTGACCATCACCGGCTGCTGGAACCCCCGCTACGGCCAGCCGTCGAAGTGGGTCTCCGAGATCAACGCCCACTTCGAGTGCAACATCCACTCGCGCCGGGAGTATCTGCGGGCCATGGCCGACAACAGGCTGGTGCCGCAGGCCATCGTCGACCTCACCCCGGAAACCCTGCCCTACTGGGAACTGCGGGCCACGTCCTCGCTGGTCACCGGCATCGAGAAGGCGTTCATCGAGTCCTACCGGGACGGCTCCTTCCAGTACGTCCTGATCGCGGCCGACCGCGTGTGAGTCCTGTCCCGGCGGGGCACCGGCGACACCCCGGACGAGGGGGTGTCGCCGGTGCCCCGTTGCCGTGTCCCGCAAGCGCGTGGGCCCTCCTTACGCAACACGAGTGAATCCGACGGGTTTGCCGTTCGACGGGGGTGTGCGTTCCGTACGGTCTCCGTACGGATCCGGCGGCCCGCGGGAAGCCCCGACGGCGGCGCCGATCGAAGGGGGCACCTGGATGCCGAGGCTGGGGAAGTAGGGGGTTCGGATGATGTCCCTCGGACCGTCCGTCGGCTGTTGGGTGCTGACTCTCTCCCTGCTGCTGCGGGTACGGGGGGCGCGTGGGCGGGCGCGGACGCGTCTGCTGCTGGTGGCGGGCTCCGCGGCGGCCGGGGGCGTCTACCGTGCCGCGCTCGCCGCGCTGTCGGTTCAGCCGGCGCGGACACCGGATGCGGCGGGGCCGGCCGGTCTGGCCGTGATCGTGGGCGTGACCGTCACGGTCGGGCTGGGGACGGCCGGTCTGGTGGCCGCGGCGGATGCCGGTTCGGGACGGCGGGCCTGGCTGCGGCGCGTCCTCGACGGGACGGTCATGGCCGGGGCCGCGTTCATGGCGGGCTGGGTGTTCCTGGGCAGAGCCGGTGAGGGATGGCGCCCGGGGACCGGCATGCTCGGCGTCCTGTGGGCGGCGGAGGTCGTCTTCCTCGGATTCCTGCTCGCCCTGCGCCGCCTCGTGCGCGACGACCAGCGTGCGACGGTCTGGGCGGCGATCGCGGGTGTGTCCCTCATGGTGGTCGGCGACAGTCTGCCGCTGTCGCCGACCGATGCGGGTGACCGCGAGGTGCTGTCGTCCCCGTGGGCCGACCTCTGCGTCACGGCCGGACTGCTGATCGTCGCCGTCGGCCCCTGGGTGCCCGGCGGGGCGAGCGTCCTCGGTGCCGGACGGCCGGCGTTGCGCTCGGGGATGGAGGGCGCCGCCGCGTTCATCCCCCTGACCGTCTGCACGGTCACGGCGCTGGGATACGTGCTGGCCCCCTCCGCCGCCGATCCGGTGCCGCTGCTGGTCGGCGGTCTGGCGCTGCTGGGCCTGTGGGCCCGTCAGATCTACCTGCCGAGCGACGTGAGAACGCAGGACGACTGAATCGTCCTGCCGTACAGGCGAGTTGAAGATCGGACCCGGTACTCCTGTGCCCGGTCTCCAAGGTGATCTGCGCCTCACGGGCAACCTGCGGGGCGCGCACGGCATCTTGATCGGTAACGGATGAAGCCGAGGCCCCCGGGGCTACGGCGTTCATCTCCGACGCCGTATACGCATTGTGTATACGCGGCGTGTAGAGATCGCGTGTAGAGCCGGCACGAGCTGACGCATGCGACCGGACCGAAAGGCAACCATGTACGGCAAGGCGTTCGCCCCCGAATACCAGGGCGCCCTGACCACCCTGTCCGTGAATTCCTCGCTGACCGAGGTACTGGCGGCCGGTACACGGCAGTTGAGAGAGGCCGAGCGTGCCGGGCAGCACGGTGAGGCGGCCCGCTCCGGGCTCGCGGTGGCCGAGGCGCACCGGCGGCTGGGGCAGATCGGCGACGCCGACCAGGCGTGGAAGGCGAGTTACCGGGCGGCCAGGGCGGCGGGGGACCAGGGGGCGATGGCCTGGGCGCTGTGGAGCGGCGGGACCCTGGCCCGGCAGCGCGGCTCGTTCGCGCTGGCCCGGCGGCTCCTGGGACTCGCCGCCGACCTGGGCGGGCGGGGAGGCGATGTCGTCGTCCGCGGCTACTCCCTCGCCGGGCTGGCCGAGACCGGCAGGATCCAGGGCGACTACGAAGCCGTCGCCCAGCTGCACGAGCAGTTGCTCGCCGAGGCCCGGCGGCGCGGCGAGGCGCGGCACACCGTGTGGGCGTTGGAGGGCATCGCACAGATCCACCGCCAGCAGGGGGCGTACGACAGCGCGTACGCGCTGTTCGAGGAGGCGGCCGGGATAGCCGCGGGCGCCGACGACCGGCGCGGTCACGCCTGGGCGCTGCGCGGGCTCGCCGACATCGTCTCGGCGCGCGACGGGGACGTGGAGCGCGCGCTCGCCCTGCTGTCGGAGGCGGAGGCCACCTGTCGGGAGATGCGCCTGTCCAGCGCGCTGGCCTACAACCACAAGATGCGCGGCAACGTCTGCTACCGGGCCGGGCGTTACACCGAGGCGCGGGACACCTACGAGCTGGCCCTGGGCGAGTTCCGTGAGATGAGCGAACCGCGCGGGCAGGCGCTGGCCCGGCTGGGACTGGCCAAGTCACTCGCCCGGCTCGGCCGGGACCACGACGAGACGGCTGCCGAACTGGCCGCGCTGGAGCAGGAGTTGGAGCGGATCGGGCTGCGGCATGCCCGGCAGATGGTGGCGCGGGCGCACGAGGAACTCGGGGTCCGGGCCCAGTCGCGGGGCGGCGTCCGGGTGGAGGCGGCACGGTGACGGCGCTCTCCACGGCACTGCGGTCGCCGGTCGACGTCCCCTTCGTCCTGGAGCGCTGCCGCGAGCTGGTGCGCCCCGCGCTGCGGGAGGCGGTCGGACGGACACACCCCTGGGTGGGCGAGATGGCCGCGTACTCGTTCGGCTGGTGCGAGGTGGGCGGTGCTCCCGCGGCCGCGTCCGGCGGCAAGGGAGTGCGGCAGGCGCTGGCCGTGCTGGGCGCCGAAGCGGTGGGGGCTCCCGCCCGGGCCGGGGTGCCCGCCGCGGTCGCAGTGGAACTGGTCCACGTCTTCTCGCTGTTGCACGACGACATCATGGACGGCGACACCGAACGTCGTCGTCGCCCAACGGTGTGGAAGGCGTACGGCACAGGACCCGCCGTCCTCGCGGGCGACGCCCTGTTCGCGCTGGCCGTCGAGACGCTCGCCACCGCGGAGTCCGGTGCGTCCGCGCTGCGGGCCCTGTCCGCGGCGCTCGGCGAGCTGGTGCGCGGGCAGGCCGACGACCTGCTGTTCGCCGCACGCCCCTGGGCGGGGCCGGAGCGGGTGCGCCCGGCGGAGTACCGGGCCATGGCCGAGCGGAAGACCGGCGCGCTGCTGGGCTGCGCGGCAGCGCTCGGCGCCCTGCTCGGCGGCGGCCCGCCCGCCGCGGTCTCGGCGCTGGACCGGGCGGGCCGCCGCCTCGGTCTGGCCTTCCAGATCGTCGACGACGTGCTGGGCATCTGGGGCGACCCCGAGATCACCGGCAAACCCGTGCACGGCGACCTTCGCGAGCGCAAGAAGACCTTCCCCGTGCTGGCCGCGCTCGATGCGGCCTCCCCCGAGGCGCGGCGGCTGGCCGAGCTGCTGGCCTCGGACGCGGACCCGCGGGAGGCGGCCGTCCTCGTCGAGGCGGCGGGAGGCCGGGCGGCGGCGCTCGTCGAGGCACGCCGTCACATCGCGGCGGCGCAGGCCGCCCTGGCGGACCTGGCGCCGGGGAGCGCGGCCGCCGACGAGCTCCGCGCGCTGTCGGCGTTCCTCCTGCGCCGGGACGTCTGAGGTCGTCGGCCGCGTCCCGGGACCTCGGTGACAGGTCCCGGGACAACCGGGAGCGCACGCGGCATCCCGCCGGTCGGCCCGGCCCGGGAGACGACCTCGGCGGGGAGGGCCGGCGGATGATCCCCGCAGGGAGGGGTATAACGGGCAAAGGGCCCTGATGCGGTGTATCGGCCTTCGACGGGTGATGGGTGAATTCGTCATCCCACTGCGCGCCCGCCTTCGCACTCCTATGCTGACGCCGAAGGTGGACACGTTCTGGGGGGAGTGCCTGATGAATGCGGTGGGCAAGGGTCCGTCAGTGGTGAAGTCCGGTGTCAAGCGCCTTCTGGGGCGCGCCGGATTCGACATCGTGCGCAGTACCGACAATCGGGGTGGCGTCGACGACTTCCTTCCGTTCGAGGCGACGATGCGGGCCGCGCGCGCGTCGGGCCTGTCGGTCGGCGACCACATCGACGAGGTCATGAACAAGACGCCCGGCGCCACCCAGAAGACCATCGACGAACTCCGCGCCCGCGGGGTCTTCGACGGTGACCCGGGCAGGGTGCTGGAGATCGGCCCCGGGTCCGGGCGGTATCTGGAGAAGACGCTCAAGGAGTGCTCGCCGGACCGCTACGAGATCTACGAGACGGCGAAGCCCTGGGCGGACTACCTGGTGGAGACGTTCGGTGTCGTCGCCCAGCCGACCGAGGGGAGCAGCCTCGCCCCGACACCCGACGCCAGCGTGGACCTCCTTCAGGCCCACAAGGTCTTCAACACCGTGACCTTCCTCTGCGCCTCCCGTTACTTCCTGGAGATGGCGCGCGTCACCCGGCCCGGTGGCCGGATCGTCTTCGACGTCATGACGGAGAACTGCCTGGACCCCGCGACGGTGCGCGCCTGGGCGGCGGAGGGCGGCTCGGGACACGACTCCTATCCGGCCCCCATGCCGCGCCAGACGTGCGTGGACCTCTTCGCGACCCTCGACTGCACCCTGGAGGCCGGATTCCTTGCGCCCATGGGCGTCGGCTCCACGGAGGTGCTCGTCTTCACGAAGAAGGCCTGAGCCTCGCACGGCACCTGTCCGCCGGTCCGCCGGACGGAGCCGGCCTGCCCGAGGCGGGCCGGCGCGGTCGGCCGGGGCGCCTAGGTGGTCCCGCCGCGCCGGTCGTCGGCGCGGGGGACCGCCCGCCGTCGCTCAGCTGTCGGAGTAGCTGAAGTCGCCCACCGTCCAGGCGCTGACGTCCTCGATCGCCACGCGGTACATCCCTCCCGTCTCCGGAATGCCCACCGTGCCCTGCAGGATGCGGGCGACGTGGAAATGCAGATGAGTGGGTGCCTCGTCCGCCCGGTCGGGGGCGTCGAACATCGCGGAGAACTCGCCCAGTCGGTCGGAATCCCTGAGGACGTCCGACACCCGCTGTCTCCACACCGTCTCGGGGGCCAGCCGGCCGGTGATGACGGCACCGCTGGTGACCACGGTCAGGGACATCTGGTTGCTCTTCTCGGACTCGACCAGGGTGGCGACGTCAACGAGCAGCTTGTCAGGCTTCGACATGGCGCAGAGTGTATTCGCCCGCAGGGGAGTGCAGGGGTCCGGCCGAGGGAATGCGGCGCCTCTGCCGCGCGAGCGCCGGCGGGACGGCAGGCGCCTGGCCCGGCGCGTCGAAGAATGGCTCGATGTGGTGTCGCCAAGGGCGGATGGGAGCGCTCCCATGGTGTGGGGGCGCGAGGGGTCCGAGCCGGGTGGCAGCCAGGAGGAGATGACATGACCGAGCGTCAGAACGAGCCCGAGCGCGGACGCGGGGGATCGCCGAGCCGCAGGACCGTGCTGGCGGCGGTGGGTGCCCTGCCGATCCTCACCGCCGTCGCGCCGCCGGCCGCGGGAGCCGTGAAAGCCGTGGCCGCGACGGCGGTCATCGATCCGGCCGCGCGCCGCCAGACGATCCGCGGCTTCGGCGGCATGACCCACACGGCGTGGATCGGAGATCTCACCGCCGCCCAGCGGGACACGGCGTTCGGGGCCGGAGAGGGGCAACTGGGACTGTCGCTGCTGCGGATCCCCGTCCCCGAGGACCGGGCGGCCTGGAGCCGCGACCTGGCGACGGCGAAACGCGCGGCCCAACTAGGGGCGGCCGTCATCGCGTCGCCGTGGAATCCGCCCGCCCGCATGGTCGAGACCTTCGTACGCGGCAGCCAGACCGACGCCCGGCGCCTGAGGTACGACATGTACGGCGCCTACGCCCAGCACCTCAACGACTTCACCACGTACATGCGGGACAACGGAGTCAACCTCTACGGCATATCGGTGCAGAACGAGCCCGACTACGCGCACGACTGGACGTGGTGGACCCCCGCCGAGATGCTCCGGTTCCTGCGGGAGAACGCCGGCTCGATCGGCACCAGGGTCATCGCCCCGGAGTCGTTCCAGTACCTGAAGAACATGTCGGACCCGATCCTCAACGACCCGGTCGCGCTCGCCAACGTCGACATCGTCGGCGCACACCTCTACGGCACCTCGTTCGCCAACTTCCCCTACCCCCTGTTCAAGCAGAAGGGCGCGGGCAAGGAACTCTGGATGACCGAGGTCTACTACCCCAACAGCAGCGACTCGGCGGACCTGTGGCCCCAGGCACTGGACGTGGGCGAGCACATGCACCGCGCCATGGTGGACGCCGAGTTCCAGGCGTACATCTGGTGGTACATCCGGCGCGGCTACGGACCCCTGCGCGAGGACGGCAGGATCAGCAAGCGCGGCGCCTGCATGGCCCACTTCGCCAGATTCGTCCGGCCCGGCTACGTACGGATCGACGCGACGCCGAGGCCGACGACGGACGTGTACGTCTCGGCGTACCGGAGCACGGGCTCCACGGTCGCCGTCGTCGCCGTCAACAAGGGCGCGTCGACGGTGAGTCAGCAGTTCACCCTGACGAGTGGTTCGCCGTCCCGTGTCTCGTCGTGGCTGACCGACGCGAGCAGGAGCGTCGCGCCCCAGGCCGCGACCGGTGTGTCCAACGGGTCGTTCACCGCCACGCTGCCCGCCCGCAGTGTGACGACGTTCGTGACGGGCTGACCGGGCGGCAGCCGTGCCGGGTGCGCGCCGCGGGAGGGTTCCGTGCGCGCACCCCTCGGACATCGATGTCCGATTCTCGCCGTTCCGCGTTAAATGCCTGGACCGGTCACCTCCCCGGACGGGACACTTCCGACTTCCGAACCTCCGGGAGTGTGATGGGGACCACAGAAATGCGAGGACCGGCGCCGGCCAGGAGCGCGGTCGTCCTCGCGCTGCGCCACTACGTCCGGGAACTGCTGCGACTACGACGACTCGCCCTGCCCGCGCTGCTGTTGCCGGCCATGGGCAACATCGGCGTCCGTTACGTCGCGCCCCTGCTGATCGCCAAACTGGCGGCACAGGCGGCCGACGACGGTCTCACGCTCGGCGCGGCCCTGCCGTACGTGCTCGGCTTCGGCGTGACGCTGGTGCTCGCCGAGACCGTGTGGCGCGCCGGGCAGCACTGCCTGAACCGCGTGGACGCCCTCGGCATGGAACACCTCTACGTGAGAGGCATGGACGAACTCCTCGCCAAGGACGCGGCGTTCTTCCACGACAACTTCGCCGGCTCCCTGACCAAACGGGTCCTCAGCTACGGCAAGCGCTTCGAGGACTTCGTCGACACGCTGACCTACCGGATCGTCGGCAGCCTCGTCCCGCTGCTGTTCGGTGCCGTGGTGCTGTGGAGCTACGAGCCGATGCTCGTCGTCGGCCTCGTGGTGATGATCGCGCTGACCGCGGTGGCCGCGACACCCCTGATCCGCCGCCGGCAGAGACTCGTCCACGACCGTGAGGCGGCGATCGCCCGGGTCTCCGGCCATGTCGCCGACAGCCTCATGAACATGGAGACCATCCGGGCGTTCGCGGCCGAGCGGCGCGAGGCCGACGAACACCGCAGCCGGGTCGCGGAATCCCGGCGGCTGACGCTGCGGTCCTGGGACTACGGCAACCTGCGCGTCGACATGCTGATCGCGCCCATGTCGGTGCTGACCAACGTGCTGGGCCTGGTGGTCGCCATCGCCTTCGGCAGCTCGGGCCAGGGGGTCGAGGAGATCGTGGTCGCGTTCACCTACTACTCCAACGCGACCCAGATCATGTTCGAGTTCAACCAGATCTACCGGCGGCTGGAGAGCTCGATGACCGAAGCCGCGCAGTTCACCGAACTCCTGCTGGATCCCCCCACCGTGCTCGACCCCCCGGAACCCGAACCGCTCGCGCCGAAGGACACCGGCATCCGCTTCGACGCGGTGACCTTCGCCCACGCGGGCGCGAAACCCATCTTCCGGGACCTCCACCTGGACGTGCCCGCGGGCGCCCGCGTCGGACTGGTCGGCAGGTCGGGCGGCGGCAAGACCACGCTCACCCGGCTCCTGCTGCGCATGGCGGACATCGACCGGGGGCGCCTCGCCATCGGCGGCCAAGACATCAGCCGGCTGCGGCAGACCGACCTGCGCTCACTGATCGCCTACGTCCCGCAGGAACCCGCGATGTTCCACCGCAGCCTGCGGGACAACATCGCCTTCGCCCGGCCGGGGGCCACCGACGAGGAGGTGCGCGCGGCGGCCGCGGCCGCGCACGTCACGGAGTTCGCCGACCAGCTCCCCGACGGCTTCGCCACGCTGGTGGGGGAGCGGGGGGTGAAACTCTCGGGCGGCCAGCGCCAGCGAGTCGCCCTCGCCCGAGCGATCCTGCGCGACGCCCCGATCCTGCTGCTCGACGAGGCGACCAGCGCGCTGGACTCGGAGAGCGAACTCCTCGTCCAGGACGCCCTGTGGCGGCTGATGGACGGACGGACCGCCCTCGTCGTCGCCCACCGCCTGAGCACCGTCGCCGGCATGGACCGCCTCGTCGTCCTCGACCGCGGGAGCGTCGTCGAGCAGGGCACCCACGAGGAGTTGCTCGCGTCGGAGGGCGCCTACGCCAAGCTGTGGCAGCACCAGTCGGGCGGGTTCCTCGGCGAGAGCGGCGAGTCGGCCGACGGCTGCCCGGTCCCGGAGGCGGGCCACGACAGGCTGCCCGGGCCGGCCGACCCGGCAGCGGACGGGGAACTCCGGACGTGGTCGGACGCCCCCACGAGGACCGGGTCCATCTGAGCGAGTCGATTCCCGGCCATTCTCGATCGCCGGCGGCTTCCCGCCGCGACGCCCGCTCCGCCCACCGGACTCCGCCGGCGCAGCCGTCGACCCTCCCGTGGGGAGGGCGGGAGGGGCGACGCGGCCCCGCCCGGGCAGGAGCGCGCGGGCGGGGCCGGGCGTGGTGGCCTCCAACGGGGGAATGGAGGCCACCGCCGACACAGCTTTGCACTGGATTCGGCCACGCAACAGAGGTGTGACCGGATTTCGTCGCATCGGAGTCTCCGTGCTCGGCGAGGTCCGAGGCGGCGCGGGCAGCCGACCGGCCGTGTGTTCGTCCCCGGCGAAGACGGCGGCGGGCCACGGCCGCCGCCGACAGGCTGTTCTCATGACGACGACACCGGACGGACGACCCGTCCCACCCGCGTACGCCGACGAGCCGGCCATGCTGGAGGCATGGCTGGACTTTCACCGTGCGACGCTCGCCCTGAAGTGCTCGGGCCTCACGGACGAACAGTCGCGCCGTGCGGCGGCGGCACCGTCGGCGATGACCCTGCTGGGTCTCGTCCAGCACATGGCCGAGGTCGAACGGAACTGGTTCCAGCGCGTCTTCGCGGGTCGGTCCGTCCCGCCGGTGTTCGGGCAGGACAACGCCGACGGGTTCGCCCTGCGGCCGGAGCGGGGTCTCGACGAGGCGACGGCCCTCTGGCGGGAGCAGGTCGCCCGAGGCCGTGAGCTGATCGTCGGCGTGCCGCTGGACACGGTGGGCCGGCTGTCCGAGGAGGAAGCGGGTCATGCCGGCGACCACGGGGTCTCCCTGCGCTGGATCATGGTGCACATGATCGAGGAGTACGCCCGGCACAACGGCCACGCCGATCTCCTGCGTGAGCGGATCGACGGGGTCACCGGCGCCTGAGACCCGCGTACCTCCGGAACATGCGGGAGTGCTTTCGCCCGCCGTATGGGACAGCCTGCCGACGGGACGGTCATGTGGACCGGCGAGAATGAGGGGTGGGATTCCGTGCGGCTCCGACGAGGGAGAGGCCCGGGCCGGGTGGCCACGTTCGCGGGCATGCTCGTGGCGGTACTGACGGCGCTGGCGGCGATGGCCTCGACGGCCTCCGCCGCGCCCCCGGCCGCGCGCACGGCGCCCGCGGCACCGGCGGCCAGGCCCGACTTCAAGCTGCCGTTCGCCTGTCAGCAGACCTGGCAGCTGCAGACGTACCGGGGCCATGCGCCCGACGACAAGAAGATCGACATGTACCGGGTGGGCGGGAACACCCTCGGCTCCCTGGTGGCCGCGTCCGCGGCCGGCACGGTCACCGAGCGGTTCGACCCGGGCGGCGTGGAGATCAACCACGGCAACGGCTGGTTCACGGTCTATCTGCACATGGACCGCGTCGACGTGACGGTCGGACAGCGGGTGGCCTCCGGGGCCACGCTCGGGCGGCTCGGTCTGGAGGGGACGACCTCGGCGCACCTGCACTACGAGCAGCTCTACGACACCAACGGCGACAACGACGGGGAGAACGACGAGATCGTCCACCCGGTGATCCAGGGCACCGAGTACCGGCTCTCGCCGGACGGTCCCTTCCCGCGGGTGACCAGCACCAACGCCTGCGGCGGCGGCAGCGAGCCGTCGAAGCAGTGGGTCGACACCTTCGCGGACGCGACCGGCTACGCCGCCGTCGACTGCGTGGGCGACAGCAGGCCGGGTTGCGCGCCCCAGGGCAAGCTGTACAAGGGCACCAACTACGTCCTGTGCAAGAAGAAGGGCGCCAGGTTCCAGGTGGGCAGCGCGTACAACCACTGGTGGCTGCTGACCGATCTCGACGAGGTGGCGCCGGGCGGCAAGGGCCGGGCCTATGTGTCGGCGTACTACCTCCAGCGCTGGGGGAACGACGAGGCGAAGGACAACGACGGCCGTGTGATCCGTGACTGCGGGGCCGACGAGGTACCCAGGTGACGGGTCGGTTCAGGAGCAGTCGGGCAGCGCGGGGCCGTCCTCGGTGCGGACGGCGGGCAGCCAGGCCGTCGTCTGCGGTGACCCGTCCGGGAGGCGGACCCGCAGCCACTTCGTGGAGCGTGAGCCGGTCTCGTCGCTGACCGGCGTCCCGCGCAGCACGTGACAGTCGACGGCGAGGACGTCCCCGTGCCACACCCGGTGCGCCACGACGTTCTCGACGGTGTACGGGAGCGCGGGATCCACGGCCAGGCCGAGGCTGCACGCCGGAAGGCGGTCCTCGGCCCGGTCACGGCACAGCCCCACCACGTTGAACACGGTGACCCGGCCCGCCGGTTCGGCGGTGTGCCGTGTCCCGCTCCGGTCGCCGCCGGAGGAGTACGCCCATCCGGTGGCGGCCGTCCCGCACAACGCGGCGGCCAGGGCGAGGCCGAGCAGCGGCTTCGCCCGTCCGCCGGTCCGCGGGACGGCCGCGGTCCGCATCCGGGCGAGCAGACTCTCGGCGGTGTGGACGGCGCGCTCGTCATGGGTGGGGGCCAGGCAGTCGGCGGCCAACTCGCGCCAGAGGGGCGGTACGGCGTTGTCCAGCCGCAGCGGCGCGCGCCCCTCGGCGTACTCCTGGGCCGCCGCCCCGCGTGCCATCGGGGTGGCCCCGGGGAACGGTGAGGCACCCCCGGTGAACATCTGGTGGATCATGATGCCGAGGGCCCAGATGTCGTTGCTGGGCCGCACCTGGACGCCGCGCTCGCCCAGCGGTGCTCTCCAGCGCTCGGGGGGCAGGTAGTCGGGGGTGCCGAGGGGCGGTGTGTAGCCGTGGGTGCCGTCCAGTTCCACGGCGAGACCGAAGTCGGAGAGCCTGGCCGAACCGTCGGCCATGATCAGGACGTTGTCGGGTTTGAGGTCGCCGTGCACCCAGCCGGTGCCGTGCAGATGGGCCAGCCCCTCGCAGATCTCGGTGAGGAGCCGCACCTTCTCGGACTCCGCCGGCCCCGGCCCGTCCCGTTCGAGGAGACGGCGCAGACTGTGCTCGGCCCGTTCCATGACCAGGACGACCGATCCGTCGAGAACCGGGTCGCCGGGCTCGCTGAGGACCACCGAGTCGAGCATCCGGATCAGCCGGGGGTGTCGGGTCCGGCGGCCGACCTCGGTTTCGCGCCGGGCGGTCTCCACGAGGGCGCGTGCCTGACGCGGGGCCAGCCCGGCGGTGGGCAGGAACTTGAGCGCGACGACCTGCCCGCGCCCGGTCTCCTGTCCCCGTTCTCCTCCTGACCCTGGCCCTGACCCTGGCCCCTGCCCTTCCCCGGACCCTGGCCCCTGCCCTTCCCGGGACCGGGACGTCGGCTCACCGTCCCGGGGGAGCGTGGGCCGGCCCTCGTAGACCGTGCCCCAGCCCCCGCTCGCGATCCGTTCGCCGACCTCCCAGTCTCCGACCCGGTAGCCGGGAGTCAGCCGCTCCAGGGGATCGCTCACGCCGTGCACGTCCTCGCCCCGAGCCCTGCCGCCGTACGGGGAGGCAGCAGGGCGAGATGGTCCTCGTGGACCAGACCGAAGCGGAGCGCGAGCCCGACGATCGCCTCGCGCTTGCCGTTGCGGCGGGCACCCTGCCCCGGTTCCACGGCGGCGGGGACGTCCAGCCGGAGCTTCTCCTCGGCGAGGTAGGCGATGTGGGAACTGACGGCGCGGGCGGTGAGTCCGCCGTACTCCGGCCGGGTCCTGAGCCGTTCGACGACCTGGGGCGTGGTCGGGACGGCGACCGCCGACTCGTCGCGCAGCCGGGGTTCGCAGAGCGCCACCAGAACCAGGAAGTAGGTGGCGGTCTCGTCCAGGGAGTAGGCCGTGAGGGTCTGCGTCCCCCACGAGCCGCCCGTGTGCTGCGCCCGGTCCGGATCGAGGTACACGTGATCCGGCGCGAACACCTGGAAGCTCACCGTCGACTCGCGCGCGGGCAGGACCACCCGCGCGAACTCGAAGGGAATGGGCGCCCCCACCCGGCGCGGCGGGACGCGTACGTACTCTCCCGCGCCCTCCGGGTTCTCCACCAGATAGCTCTGGGTGGCGCTGAAGTTGCTCAACTGCCAGTGATCCTCGGTCACCCGGATCTCGCCCGCGAGCCGGGAGACCGCCGGATCACCGAGCCGCAGTTCGACGGGAGTGTCGGCCGAACCGCGTCCGAACCGGGCCACGCCGCCCGGCCCCAGCCGCAGGGTCACCGGCGCCGCACGGTGCCGCGGCCGGCCCGCGCCCATGCCGGGGCCGCCGGACCCCACCCCCTGGCCGTAACCGCTCCCGCCGCTCTCCTCGTCGCGCGGAAGATGGATCACCACGCCGCTCATCCCGTTCCCCCGTTGCTGCCGTCGTCGCGCCGTCGCTGCCTGACTCGGTGAACGCCACGTGGTCGGCGCGGAGTTCACTTCGTCCCTGTGCTGTCCCGGCCCGTCCGCGCTGACAACGTTGGCCGTGAGCGGTGCTCCGACGAACGGGTCGAGGGGGAGGAAGGACAGCCGTGGTCACTGATTCATACGCGTGTCGGAGCGCCTTGGTTGCAGGGGGAGGCGTCGGGCCGGGCGGCGGCCGGTCAGCCGGCGAAGCCGCCGTTGCTCATCAGGAGCTGCCCGTTGATCCACTGGCCCTGCGGTGAGCACAGGAACTCCACGAGATGGGCGGTGTCCCGGGGGCTGCCCAGACGTCCCAGCGGCGTCCGGCGCAGGACGTGCTCCCGGATGCCGTCGGACATCCAACCCGTGTCCACCGGCCCGGGGTTGACGACGTTGGCGGTGATCCCGAGGGGGGAGAGTTCGTGGGCTGCCGCCAGCGTGATGCGGTCGAGTGCGCCCTTGCTCGCGCCGTAGGGCAGGTTGCCGACCGTGTGGTCGCTGGTGAGGCTGATGACGCGGCCGGTGCCCTTCGTCCCGCGGAAGCGTCGGCCGTACTCCCTGATCAGCAGCCAGCCGGCACGCGCGTTGACCGCGAAGTGGCGGTCGAAGCTCTCGACGGTGGTGTCGAGCAGGCCGGAGTCGACCGACTCGCAGTGGCACATCACCAGGGCGGTGACGCCGCCGAGGCGACGTTCGGCCTCGTCGAAGACACGGGCCGCCGCGTCCGGGTCGCCGAGGTCCGCCTCCACCGCCGTCGTGTCCGCGCCCCGCTCGGCCAAGGCCGCGGTGAGGGTGTCCACGGCGCCCGCTTCGGCGCCCCAGGCCATGCGGGCGTCGTACGGAGTCCAGTAGGTGAAGGCCACGTTCCAGCCTGCCTCGGCCAGTCGGCGGGCGATACCCGCACCGATGCCCACGGTCCGGCCCACGCCGGTCACCAGGGCGACGGGGCGTGCCGCATCATCGGGCGGGGTCTGTCCACGGGATGTCATGAAGAACCATCGTTCGGCCCGGGCCGTGCGCACCGCAACTCGATTCCGCGAGCGGCCCTCCGCTCCACCAACTCCCCGCAAGATACGCCGTATTCGATCACAAGACGAGCAAGGTCGGTCCTACAATGCTCTCTGCATCCGCACGCCGACGTCGCTGACCCACGACCCGGGGTGTGGTTGGAACCGGGGGGTTTGGTGGGGGAGCGAGCGGTGCCTGCGGGCGCGTTGCGATTCATCGTGCTGCGGGCGTGGGCGTACCGCGCCCTCGTCGGTGCCGTGCTGCTGACCGTGCTGCTGACCACGGCCGTGCTGGCCGCGCTCACCGCCTACTCGACGGCGATGGGCGACGCGGCGCTGCGGCGGACGCTCGCCGGACAACGGACCGCCGCCGAGACCGCCTTGGTGCTCAAGGCCGATGTGCCGGCCGACCAGCGGCGGGCGGCGGACGACGCGGTGCGGGCCGGGGCCCGCACCGTCTTCGACGGGCTTCCCCTGCGCGTGCGGACCCTGCTGCGGTCCGGCCCCTACGCCCTGCCGCCCGCGCTGCGGCCGGCCTCCGAACGGGGCGAGAACCCCGACCTCACCTTCTTCGCCGCACTGGACCGCACACAGGTGCGCACCGTGGCCGGGCGGCTGCCCCGGGAGACGGTGAGCGGGGGGACCGTCGAGGCCGCGCTGCCGCAGAGCGCCGCCCGGCGGCTCGGGGTGGAGCCCGGGGACCGGCTGACCGTCACCGACCGGCTGGACGGCCCGGCGGTGCGGGTGCTGATCACCGGCGTGTACCGGCCGGTGGACGCCGGGGCCCCCTACTGGCGGCTGGACGACCTGGGCGGGCGCGGCGTGCAGGCGTCGAGCTACACGACGTACGGGCCCCTGCTGACGGCCGCCGGTCTGCCCACGTCGGGGCGGGTGAGCACCGGCGCGTCCGGCTGGCTGGTGTCGGCCGACTACTCCTCGCTGACGACGGAGCGGATCGGCGCCCTGCGCGAGGCGGCCCGCTCGGGCAGCGCCCACCTGCGCAAGAACCCCGCGCTCAGCAGCGCCACCGTGGCCGACACCGCGCTCCCGGAGGTACTGGACCGCATCGAACGCTCCCTGCTCGTCACGCGGTCCAGCATGCTGATCGTCGCGGGCCAGCTCGGACTGCTTGCGGCCTGCGCCCTGGTGCTCGTGGCGGGGCTGCTCAGCTCCGAGCGGACGGCCGAGACCCGGCTGCTGCGAGCGCGCGGTGCCACCCGGGCACGGCTGGCCGGCCTGGCCGCGCTGGAGGCCCTGCTGATCTCCCTCCCGGCGGTGGTGGTGGCGCCGCTGCTGTCGGGACCCCTGACGCGACTGCTGGCCGGACAGGGCGCGCTGGGCGGGACCGGGGTGCGCGTGGAGGTACCGGCCGGGGGCCGTCCGGAGGTGTGGGCGGTCGCCGGGGGGGTGCCTCTATGTCTTTCGTCAAGGCGCCCAGGTTGGGGTGGATTGGCTGGCTGGGGTCATGCGGCGAGTTCGACGTCCTTGGGGATGCGGGGTTCGTAGAAGGTGCCGTCGCGGAGCATGGCGAACAGGACGCTGATGCGTTGACGGGCGAGGCGGAGGAGGGCCTGGGTGTGGGTTTTGCCGCGGGCTCGCTGGCGGTCGTAGTAGGTGCGGGAGGCCGGGTCGGCGTTCATGCAGGCGAAGGCGGAGAGGAACATGGCGCGTTTGAGCTGCCGGTTTCCGCCTCGGGGTGCGTGTTCGCCGTGGATCGAGGTCCCGGACGACTTCGTGGTCGGGGCGAGGCCGGCGTAGGAGGCGAGGTGGGCGGCGGTGGGGAAGCCGGTGCCGTCGCCGACGGTGACCAGCAGGACTGCGGCGGTCCTGACGCCGACGCCGGGCATCGACGTCAGGACCGGGGAAAGAGGGTGGGCCTCCAGCAGGGCGTTGATCTGGGCTTCCAGGGCCCTGCGCTGGGTGTGGACGGTGGCGAGCGAGGCGGCCAGGGAGGGGATCACGATGTCGAGGGTGCCGGTGCCGGGGACGACGACGGTCTGCTCGTCGAGGGCATCGAAGACATCGTCGATCAGTCGTGCGGCCATGCGCGGTGCCTTCGGACGGATCACCTCGACCAGCCGACGGCGGCCGGCCTTTCGCAGTGCGGCCGGAGAGCCGTAACGCTCCAGCAGCCAGGTGACGGCGGGGTGGTCGAGGCGGGGGCCGAGGACGCGTTCCAGTGACGGGTGGAACTGGGTGAGCAGGCCGCGTATCCGGTTGGAGGTGCGGGTGGCCTCGGCCGCGAGGTCCTGGTCGAAGCCGGTCAGCACGGTCAGCTCGGCGGTGATCTCGTCGGCCAGCTCCAGGGTGCGCAGGGTGTGGGGCATGGTGCGGGCGGCGTCCGCGATCACCGCGGCGTCCTTGGCGTCGGTCTTCGCCTCGCCCGGGTAGAGGTCGGCGATCCGGCGCATGGCCAGTCCGGGCAGATAGGCGACCTGGCAGCCCGCATCCCGGGCGACGGTCAGGGGCAGGGCTCCGATCGAGGCGGGCTGGTCCACGATCACCAGGACGGTGCCGAACTTCTCGGTCAGTTTGTCGAAGACGGCCCGCAGTTTCGGCTCGCTGTTGGGCAGCTGCTTGTCGAAGACCTTCTTCCCGGCCGGGGTGAGCCCGTGGCCGTGGTGGGCCGTCTTGCCGACGTCCAGGCCGAGGAACACGCCCACGTCTTCGGTGTCGACCATCGTGCCCTTCCAGGGGAGTTGAGTGTGCCGGCCTCGGCAGTGGTGTCGTACGCGCGCATCCACGTTATGCAGACCTGCCGCCCGCGAGCTGTCCGGCATTGCGCCGGACCGGACGGTGGCCGGACCTCTCATCAGCGTCTCCGACGGCACCTTCCGGGCCCGGTGACATCACCCCCCAGGTCATCCGTTCGACAGGGGGACACAGTCATGCCGGGCCCGGAGGCCAGCGGCCCTCTTGCAGGACCGCGGAAAACATAACGGGGGGGGGCCGCGGTGTGCGCGCTGGCGGTGGCCGTCCCGGCGTGGCGGGCCTCGTTCGCGGGTGGCGTCGGCACGCGGGCACAGGCGCTGGCCGCACCGCTGCGGGCCGGGGCGGATGTCGGTCTGCTCGCCGTGGCGGGCGTCGCTCTCCGGCTCCTCGGTGACCAGGACTCCGGAGCCGTCACCGCCGACCGCGGCGGCGTCCTCGGCGTCGACCCGCTGCTGGTGGTGGCGCCCGCCCTGGTGCTGCTCGCCGGCACGGTTCTCGTCCTGCGGCTGCTGCCCCTGCTGGCACGCGTCGGCGAGCGGCTCGTCACCCGCGGGCACGGTCTGACCGCTGCCATGGTCGGCTGGCAGTTCAGCCGCCGCCCGATGCGGGGGGCCGGCCCGGTCCTGCTCCTGGTCATCTCCGTGGCGCTGGGCGTGATGGCGATCGGGCAGAACGCCTCCTGGCACCGTTCCCAGGCCGACCAGGCCGACTTCCGGGTGGGCGCCGACCTGCGCGTCCTGACCTCCGGAAGCGGCGACGTGGGCCGCACGGACGTCTACGCGGACCTTCCGCACGTCGACGCCGTCGCCCCCGCGTTCCGCGGCACGGTGCCGCTCTCCGGCAGCCGCAACGCGACCGTCCTGGCCGTGAACACGACGGAGGCCGCCCGAGTGGTGCGGGCCCGGCACGACCTGACGGACGGTCCGCTGTTCGCCGGGCTCGCGCCGCGCGGAACCCCCGCCGGTGTCGAGGTGCCCGAGGGCACGACCCGGCTCACCCTGACCGCCACCCTGCACAGCACCGGGCGGGGGCCGGGCGCGGACGTCACGCTGACGGTGCGCGACCGGCACGGAACCACCTACGAGATACCCTCCGGCAGCCTCGCCGCCGACGGCCGCCCGCACCGGCTGACCCCGGACCTGAACGGCGCCCGGGGCCCGTTGACGCTGACCGGGCTCACACTCGGCACACCACAGCCGACCGACCGGGCCGACCGGCACCGCCTGGTCCTCGACGCGCTCACCGCGACAGCCGGTGACGGCGACGCCCGGCGGCTGTCCCTGCCGGCCACATGGACGACCGCGGTACAGGCCGATCCGGCCGGCGCGCCCGAGGACGACGCCCGGCCGACCCGCCCCCGGCTCACCTCGACCGCACCCGTCGCCTTCACGTACGGCACCGGTTACCAGCCGTCCGGCATCTCGCCGCCCGCCCTGCCGCTGGAGGTCCGCCTCAAGGTCGCCCAGCCCCGGCCTCCCGAGATCGCCGCGGTCGCCACCGACCGGTTCCTCACCTCCTCCGGCGCGCGCGAAGGGCAGCGTCTGAAGGTGACGTTCGACGGCCGGTCCGTACCCGTCCGTATCGTCCGCACCGCGAGCGCCCTGCCCACCACCGAGGCCACCGCCCGGGACGGCGGGGCCCTGCTGGTCGACCTCCGGGCCGTGAACCAGGTGCTGCAGATCCGCCACGGGACCAGCCTGAAGCCCACCGAGTGGTGGCTGGGCACGACCGAACCCCGTGCCACGGCAGCGGCCGTACGCGCCCTGCCCGACGTCGATCCGGAGCAGGTGATGGTGCGCGACGAGACAGCGGCGGAACTGCGCGGCGACCCGTTCGGGGCCGCCCCGGAGGCCGCGCTGACCGCGGCCGCGGCGGTGACGGTGCTCTTCGCCTCGCTCGGCTTCGCCGTGAGCGCGGCGGGCGCGATGCGGTCCCGGGACGCCGAGTTCGCCGTCCTGGGTGCCCTCGGAACACCGCGCCGACGGCTGGCCCGGCTGGTCGCCGTCGAGCACGGCGTGCTGGTGACCCTCGCACTGCTGGTCGGCACGGCCCTGGGCGCGGTGCTGACGCATGCGCTGGTGCCCCTCGTCGTCCTGACCGGCCGGGCCACCCGCCCGGTCCCGCCGGTACTGGTCGAACTCCCGCTCCTGCCGCTGACCGCCCTGCTGGCGGCCCTCGCGGCGGGTCCCGCCCTCGTCACCGCGGCCCTCGCCCTGCGGCGGACCAAGCCCGTGACCGCGCTCAGGGACGAGGTGACGCGGTGACCGCGCGGCCGGTACCCCCGCGGGACGGGGGAGCGAAGGCGACGCCGCCACGGGCCCGGGCCGGACTGTGGACCCGGCTCAGGGCCTTCGCCGGCACGTCCGTGGCCCTCGCGGTCCTGGTGGCCGTGACCGCCGCGCTGGCCGCCGCCTACCCGCGTGCCGTCGACCGGTACGGGGACGCGGGACTGCGCCGGGCGGTCGAGCAGGCACTGCCCGACCAGACGACCGTGCAGCTGCAGGTGCCCCTGTCCTGGATGGACACGGTCGAGGACATGGAGGCCGCCCTGCGCGCCGGCCCGCTGGCCGCCGCGCGGGCCGAGGTCCTCGCCGCCGCCGAGGCGCCGCTGGTACCCGACCGCGCGCAGTCCTCGTACGGGGTGCGGACGACCGTGCCCCTGGAAGCGCCCGACCGCTGGCTGCCCCGGCCCGCCGGCCACCCCGCCCAACTGGTGCTCGCCGCCCAGCAGGACCTGGCCTCCCACGCCCGGCTCAGCGAGGGCCGGCTGCCGCGCACCACGGACACGCCGGTGACCTCCGCGACCACACGGGTCGAGGCGGCCGTCACCGTCGAGACCGCCCGCACGCTCCGCATCCGGGTCGGTGCGGTGATCCACCTGCCGCGCTCGGGGAACGACCCGCTCTCCGTCGAGGTCACCGCGATCGTCGCCCCGCGCGCCCCCGAGGGCGCCTACTGGTCGGCCCTGCCGGTGCTGCGCACCCCCGTACTGAGCCGTCCGCCCCAGCTCTTGCCGACGGATGTCCACTGGCTCGGCGGCCTGCTCCTCGCCCCCGACGCGGGCCCGGCGCTGCTGGGCACCCCCGGCCGTCCGGAGCGGTACTGGAACGTGGCGCCCGACACCGCCGCCCTGCACGGCCGCGACCTCGACCGTACGGCGTCCGCCGTGGCCGCCCTGGAGTCGGGCCCGGGACTGCAGCGCCTGCGGTCGGCCGT
Organism: Streptomyces sp. VNUA24; assembly: GCF_029167005.1. Lineage (NCBI taxonomy): Bacteria > Bacillati > Actinomycetota > Actinomycetes > Kitasatosporales > Streptomycetaceae > Streptomyces > Streptomyces sp. VNUA24. Next base: position 1,807,901 of record NZ_CP119143.1, on the reverse strand, counting down.
CGACGACGGCCTGGAGGCCCAGACGAACCTCGACGAGGTCCTCGCGGACCATGCCCGACTGCGGTCGGGGATCGTTCCGTTGCTGCTCCTCGCCGCCGTCGGGGCCGGCAGCCTCGCCGTGATCGTCCTGTCCATGGCCGGTGGCGTCGCGGCCGACCGCCGGCGCGCGGAGCTGGCCCTGCTGCGGGCCCGCGGCGCCTCACTGATCGGTCTGGCCGTCCGGCTGCTGGCGGAGACCGCGGTGGTCGCCGTGCCGGCCGGCGCCCTCGGACTGACCGTCGCGCTGCTCGCCCTGCCCGGCGCGCGCACCGGACCCGCCGTCGCGGCCGCCCTCGCCGTCACCCTGACGGCCTGCGCCGCGCTCCCCCTGCGGGCCGTGATCGCGCACCGCACGGTGCGGATGCACGAGGAGCGGCAGGACGCCGCTGCCGCCCGGCCCTCGCGACGCCGTACGGTGGCGGAACTGACCGTGCTGGTGATCGCCTCGGGGGCCGTCGTCGCACTGCGCCGGCAGGGATCCGGCAGCACCGCCCTGGTGGCCGCCGCACCGCTGCTGACCGGCGTGGTCGCGGCCCTGCTGCTGGCCCGCCTCCACCCGCTGCCGCTGCGGGCGCTGAGCGGGGCGGCCACACGGATGCGGGGCCTGGTGATCCCGCTGTCGCTGGCCCAGGTGGCCCGCGCCCCCGGGTTCGCCGTGCTGCCCCTGCTCGCCCTGCTCAGCGCCCTGACCACGGCGGCGTTCGGCGGCTCGGTCCTGGCCGGGGTCACGGAGGCCCGCGACCGGGCCGCACTCCTCGACGTCGGCGCCGACGGCCGCGTCGAGACCATCACCGGCGCCCTCCCCCGCACCCTGCCCGACCGCGTGGAACGGATGCCCGGCGTACGGGACATGGCCGAGGCGAGTGTCAGCTACGACGCCAAGCCGGAACAGGGCAGCCGGCCCCTGCCGCTGGCCGCGGTGGACCCGGGCACGTACGCGCGCCTGGCGCACCGCACGGGCCTGGGGCCGTTCGACGCGGCACGCCTGGCGCGCAAGGACGGCGCGACGGCCGGCGGCGCCGGGCGGCCCCTGCCCGCGCTGGCCTCGTCCGGCGTGGTCGACGAGTACGGCACCGGCCCCCACTCCGTCCTGCTGGCGGACGGCACCTCCGTCACCGTCCGGATCGTCCTGGTCCGGGACCGCACCCCGGCCGTGTCCGGCGACGAGTTCCTGGTCGTGGACCGCGCCGGCCTGCCCCGCGGCGCGGCGCCCACCACGACCCTGCTGCTGACCGGTGACGCCCTGGACGGCCGGGCCCTGCGCGCGGCGACCAAGGGCACCGCTGCGGCCGTCCGGCTGCGCGCCGAGGAACGCGACCGGCACGTCGACTCACCGCTGCAGTCCGGCGCGGAACGCCTGTACGGCGCCGCGGTCGCCGCGGGCGCCGGGTACGCGGTTCTCGCCCTCGTCCTGACCGTGCTGCGCACCGCGCCCGAACGCGCCGCCCTGCTCGCCCGGTTGCGCACGATGGGCATGACACGGTCCCAAGGCCGCCGGCTGCTGATCCTCACGGCCCTGCCCCAGGCGTTCCTGGCCGCGGCGGGCGGCGTGCTCACCGGCTGGGCCGCCATCCACCTGCTGGCGCCCGGCGTCGACCTCTCGGCCCTCGCCCTGGCGTCCCCGTCCGCCGCCGAGGGGGCCGCGCTGCGCACCGATCCGCTGTCCCTGGCGGTTCCGGCGCTCACCGTGCTGCTGCTGGCCGTCGGAGTGCCCGCCGGGCAGGCATGGTGGGCCGGGCGACGCGGTTCGGTACGCGAACTGAGACTGGGGGACACGTAGATGGATCACCTCATGCGCGGGGAGGACCCTCGACCGCGTCGACGACCGGACCGCGACCACCCGGACGATCCGCGGGACACGGGACCGGACAGGAGCAGCCGATGACCAGCAGCCCGACCTTCCACGAACTCGCCGACCGCGCCCTCGCCCGGCGCGACGCCGCCGCGTACGGGCACGACGCCCTGATCACCTGTGACCGGGTGGTGCGCATCTTCTCCGCCGACGGGGTGGAGGTCCAGGCGCTGCAAGGGCTCGACCTCCTGGTTCGTCAGGGGGAACTCATGGCCCTGGTCGGTGCCTCCGGCAGTGGCAAGTCGACCCTCATGAACATCCTGTCGGGCCTGGACCGACCCACCGCCGGCGCCGCCCGCGTCGCCGGTCACGACCTGGCCGCGATGTCCGCCAAGGAGCGCCTCGCCTACCGTCGCGGGACCGTCGGCTTCGTGCGGCAGCAGACCTCCCAGAACCTCCTGTCCTATCTCACCGCCGCGCAGAACGTCGCCCTGCCCCTGCAGTTGGCGCGCACCCCGGGCGGGCGCCGGGCCCGGGCCGCGCGGGCCGTGGAACTCCTGGACCTGCTCGACGTCGCTGGATGCCGCGACCGCCGGCCGCCCGAGATGTCCGGCGGCCAACAGCAGCGCGTCGCCCTCGCCGTGGCCCTCGCCAACGACCCCGCGGTCCTGCTCGCCGACGAACCCACCGGCGAACTCGACTCCCACACGGGCGAACAGGTCTTCGCGGCGTTCCGCACGGCCAACGCGGAGCTGGGGACCACCATCGTGATCGTCACCCACGATCAGGCCGTCGCCGGGGAGGTCAGCCGTACGGTGGCCATCCGGGACGGCCGTACCTCGACGGAGGTCCTGCGCCACAGCGAGGTCGACTCCGCGACCGGTCAGGAGAACATGGTCGCCCGCGAGTACGCCATGCTCGACCGGGCCGGCCGCCTCCAACTGCCCGCCGAGTACACCCGTGCCCTGGGCATGCGCGACCGCGTCGCCCTGGAACTGGAGCCCGACCACATCGCCGTCCGCCCGGACGACGTCCGGAACGAGGCCTGAGCGCCGCGTCTCATCAGGTGGCCGGTCACCGGTCCTGGTTCTTGGCGACCTCGGTGATCTCGCCGTCCTTCAGCTCCAGGACACGATCCGCGAGGTCCAGGAGGGTCGCGTCATGGGTGGCCACGAGAGCCGTGATCTGTTCGCTGCGGACGACCGCGCGCAGCAGCTCCATCACGGAGTGCCCGGTCTCCGCGTCCAGTTGACCGGTCGGCTCGTCGGCGATGAGGATCGAGGGGCTGTTGGCCAGGGCGCGGGCGATCGCCACGCGCTGGCGCTGTCCGCCGGACAACTCGCCCGGGCGCTGCTCCGCATGGTCCGCGAGCCCCACGAGGGACAGCAACAGGTCGACACGCTCCCGCCGTTCGCGCGGGTCCGCCCTCCGCAACCGCAGCGGTACGCCCACGTTCTCGGCGGCCGTGAGGAGAGGGAGCAGGCCGAACGACTGGAAGACGAAGCCGATGCGCTCCCGGCGCAGCGCGAGCAGGGCGTCCTCACCCTGCTCCCGCAGGTCCAGCCCGTCGACGGTGACCTGCCCGCTGTCCGGCTCGTCCAGACCGCCGACGATGTTGAGCAGAGTGGTCTTGCCCGAGCCCGAGCGTCCCTTCACCGCGACGAGTTCCCCCCGCGGAACCTCGAAGGAGACGCCACGCAGCGCGTGCACGGTCCCGGCGCCCCGCCCGTACGACTTGTGAACATCCGTCACCCGCAGCATGGCTGCGGTCACCACCCGGCTCATCGCGCCCCCGTATGCTCCGCCGATTCCGCGGCGCACCACTATCCCACCCGGCGCGACCACCGGCAAAGCATGCATGCTGGGGTCAGGAACGGCGGTCTTCGCCGAGCGCGTGACGGTAGGCCCGCTCGTCGTCGGCCGTGAAGACGGTGAACACCACACGGTCGAAACGGTCCGGACGCGCCGTGATCCAGTCCTCGACGGTCCGCAGGGCCACCGACGCGGCCTCTTCCTTGGGGTAGCCGAAGACCCCGGTGCTGACGGCGCAGAACGCGAGGGTGCGCACCGACTCCACCTGCGCGGCGAGGTCCAGGCACGACCGGTAGGAGGAGGCGAGTGCCTGTGCGTCGTCGGTGTGCGGCCGGCCCCGGACGATCGGGCCGACGGTGTGCACGACGTAGCGCGCCGGGAGGTGATAGCCCCGGGTGATCTTGGCTGTACCGGTGGGTTCCCCGGTTCCCTGCGCCGTGACGATCGTGTGGCAGTCGTCGCGCAGGCGGGGCCCGGCGGCGTTGTGGAGGGCGTTGTCGATACAGGGATGCCGGGGCCGGAAGCAGCCCAGCAGCCGGCTGTTGGCCGCGTTGACCACGGCGTCCGCGGCCAGGGTGGTGAGGTCGCCGCGCCACAGCGTGGTCGCGGCCGCCGCCCGGAAGGCCGAGCCGGGGAACTCGTCCTCGATCGTGGGCAGTTCCCGTGGCGAGAACCTGGGCCGCTGGTCGCTCTCCGCGCCGAGGAGGGCGTCCAGCTCCCGTTCCGCCTCCTCCGGCAGGGGACCGGGGTCACGGACGGTCAGCAGAGCGCGCAGCACGTCGCGGGCCGCCGCCGCGTCGGACTCCGTTTCCGTCGCGCGCTCGGCGAGGCTTCTCAGCGCGTCGGCGCGCAGACCGAGCCGGGAGACCGCCGGGTCGGCGCCGAGCAGGCGCAGTGCCGAGCGCAGATGGGCGTCCTGGCGGCCGTCGGCGGCCGGCGCAGCCTTGGGGCGGAAGGGCGTGTCGAGGGCGACGGCCGTCCGGTACGCGGTCAGGGGCAGTGAGCGCCGTGTCCCCGAGCCGGTGAGGGCGTCGGACTCCGCGCGGATCGGGGTCATCAAGGGCTCCGGGTGGGTGGGTGGTGGGGTGCCGAGGGCTCGGCCCGCGCACACCCGCGCGCGGGGCCGAGCCCTCGGCGGAGGGCCGGATCGTTTCGACCCGGTGGTCGGACGGTCAGAACAGGCCGTTGCCGTGGGGCAGTTCGGCCGGGACGGGGGCGATGACGTCCCAGTGCTCGACGATCCTGCCGTCGGCCACGCGGAACAGGTCGTAGTAGGCGACGGCCACACCGAACTCGCCCTCGGACTGCGTCAGGACGAACTCGCCCTCGGCGATGACCTTGTGCACCTTCTTGTAGACGAGGTTCTTGCCCTCCTCGGCCCACTTGGCCGCGGCCGCGCCGAACCCGTCCAGGCCGTCGGCGGCCTCGGTGTTGTGCTGGTGGTAGGTCTCGGTGGAGATGTAGTCGGTGAGCACCGAGTAGTCGGCGCCGACGAGGACCTTCTCGGCGAACTCGGCCACCAGGGCGCGGTTGGCCTCGGTGCTGCCGGTCTCGGTGACCGCGGCCGGGCCGTCGGTCTGGGAACGGCCGGAGACGGTGTCCTCGACCAGCGGGGTCAGGGCGTCCCAGTGCTCGGCCAGCTTGCCGTCGGCGTCGACGCGGAAGACGTCGAACCCGACGAGCGGGTCCGGGCCGAAGCCGTGGTAGGTGCCGTGCAGGGCGACCAGGTCACCGTCGGCGATGACACGCGCGCCGTCGTAGCGGAAGTCCTCGCCGAGGCCGGCGACGAGCCCGCGGAGGGCCTCGGGGCCGTCGGCGGCCAGCGCGCTGTGCTGCCTGTAGTCCGCGGCCACCCAGCGGTCGACGGCGGAGGGGTCCTTGTCCCCGAACAGCTCGGCGGCGGCCTGAAGGACGGTGTTCTTCGCGTTGCTCATGACTGTCTTCCCTGCTGTGGAGTCTGGGAGGGAGGGCCGGTGATCGCGGCGCCATGTGTTCAAACTATGTCTCCAAAGGGAGGATCACCGGCTCGAACAGTCCCTTTTGATGGTCAAAAACTGACATGGCTGTCTCGATGTCCGGCCTACGCGTCCCGTCGGTCTCCCTCGCCGCGGAGGACGTCGGCGAGGGGTGTGGCGGGGTGGCCGGTGAGTCGGGGAACCGCGTCACTCACCCCGTCGAGCCCGCCGGACGCGATGGCCGTGTACGTGGACACCCAGGCGTCCAGCTGCCACGACGGTGCGTTGAAGGAGGAACGGGAGGCGTAGGCCGCCTCGACCGTCTCCTGCTCGTAGGTGACGGTGCGCCCGAACCGCTCGGACAGGACGGCGGCCGCCTGCTCCAGGGAGAGGGACTCGGGCCCGGTGAGGTCGTAGGTCGCGCCGGCGTGGTCGTCGGGCCGGAGCAGCACCGCGGCTGCGGCGTCGGCGATGTCGTCCTGCCCGACGAACGCGGCGCGTCCGTCCCCGGCCGGACCACGGATGACGCCGTCCTCGCCGACCAGGTCGGGGACGAACTCCGCGTAGAGGTTGTCCCGGAGGAAGGTGTACGCCAGGCCGCTCGCGCGGATGTGCTGCTCGGTGTGGAAGTGGTCCCGGGCCAGGGTGAAGGTGGCGTCGGGCGCCGCGCCGTAGAAGGAGAGGTAGACCAGGTGCCGGACGCCCGCTTCCGCCACGGCGTCCACGAACGCCCTGTGCCGCGCGAGCCGATCGGCGCTCTCGGAGGCGGACACCATGAAGACGGTCCGGGTGCCGGTGAGAGCGTCCCGTACGGCGTTCCGGTCGGCGTACTCGGCTCGTACGGCCACCGCGCCGGGCAGCCGTGGGGCGCGTTCCGGGCTGCGGACCAGGAGTGTCTGCGGGACTCCCCGCGCGGCAAGCCGCCGGGCGACGAGCCCGCCGAGCCGGCCGGTGGACCCGGTGACGGCGAGGGTGGGCACGGAGGTGCCGGATGCCTCGGACATGAGGTTGCCTCTCTGTCAGGGACGGGGCCGGTCGAGCAGCAGGTCCGCTCCGAAGGGCACGGACAGTGCGCGGGCCCCGAGGTCCGACGGGACGTCGGGGTGGTCGGGATTGATCCGGACGAGCCGGGCCCGAGGAGTGTGGCGCACCAGGTTCTCCATGGGCCTGCGGACCACGCCGGGCGTATTGAATCCGGCCCCGATCTCCACCACCAGCAACGCGCTGTCCGCGGGCGCGTCGTCGAGCCACTCGACCAGCCGCCGCCCCGCGGGCAGATGGGCGTCGTCGACGAACTCAGGACCGACCCGGACGTTGGGGAACATGTCGGCGCCGCAGCGGGGGCAGCGCGGCAACGCCCGGGGGTCGGTCACCCGGCCGGTGTCGCGGTCGTACGCGGCCAGGATCGCGTCGATGAACGGTCGGGCGGACCAGGTCTCCCGCGAGCACGGAACCGTGCACTGGAAGGAGCCGTAGTCTCCCTGCGGGGTGAAGACCCGGTCCGCCTCGAATCCGTTGCGGGCGAAGAGGCCGTCGACGTTGGACGTCATCACCCAGTGGTCGCGGTCGCCGATCCGCTCCCGCAGCGAACGGTAGAGGGGGTTGGGCTCGGAGCCGTAGCGGATGTCGTCGATGTGGACGGCCCAGTAGCCCCACATCATGTCCGCCGGCAGAGGCGCGCCGAACAGGTAGCGCGAACGCAGGCCGAGCCGGTACAGCGCCGGGAGCAGTTCCCGGAAGCGTTCCGTGTCGCCGTAGTCGTAGCCGGCGGCGGCGCTCAGACCCGCGCCGGCCGCGATCAGCACGCGGTCGGCCTCCTCCAGCCAGGCACGGAAGGCCGACCGCGCCGATGCGAGCGGGGCAGGGGTGTCGGTCGCCGCCGGGGCGAGGGGACGGGGAACGGTACTCACGGCGTACGGGTCCTTTCCGGCGCCACGGATCGCCGGGGTCGGGCACGTGCCGAAGGCCGTGGCCGGTTGGCGGCCCGCGCGGGCAGGTGACGAGAGCGGGAGGTCGGAGCGGCACGTCGGAGCGCCGCACGCCCGCCCGTCGTCGCCGCGCGCGCCCTTTCCCCTTTCCGCCAGGGAGGAGTTCCGGTGCCGCGCGGCGACACGACCAACGTACGGCGGTCTCCGGGGGGAGGCTGGATAAACTTCCGACTGATGATGGCCAAAATCCGACAGGACGTGCCTCGGGAGATCCCGGAGCTCCCCTTCGCCGCACCCGCGGGCACGCCCGCCGGAGTCGAGGTCATGTCGCTGGCCGAACTGCGGCGGCGCGTCCCCGCGCAGACGCTCGCCGGGCCCCAGCGCCCCGATTTCCATCATCTGCTCACGCTCACCGAGGGCGACCTCCGGCAGGTCGTGGACTTCAGCGGCCACGTCCTGCGGCCGGGGTCCTGGCTGTGGGTGCGCCCGGGGCAGGTGCACCAGTGGGGCGACGTCACCCGGGCGGAGGGCACCCTGATCCTCTTCCGGCAGGACGTACTGGACCCGGCCACGGCGACGGCCGCCCGGGTCGACGACCCGCACGCACCGGTCGTCACCACCCCCGTCACCGCCGACGCCGAGGCGGTGACCATGGCGGCGGAGCACCTGAGCCGCGAGTTCCAGGCGCTCGGCCGGCTGCCGCTGGAGGTGCACATCGCGGCGCTGCGCCACCTCCTGGCCGTACTGCTGCTGCGGCTGGCCCATCTCACCGTCCCGGTCGGCGGGCGCGTGCCGGACCCGGACGAGACCTATCTACGGTTCCGTGACGCGGTCGAACAGCACTTCACCGGCACCCGGCGGGTGGAGGACTACGCCCGGATGCTGGGCTACTCGGGGCGCACCCTGGCGCGGGCGACGCTGGCCAACTCCGGCCTCAGCGCGAAGGAGTTCATCGACCGCCGGGTCGTGCTGGAGGCGAAGCGCCTGCTGGCGCACGGCGAGGAGACCGCGGCCCAGATCTCGGACCACCTCGGCTTCGTCACCGCCTCACAGTTCAGCAAGTACTTCGCGCAACGAACGGGCCGGTCCCCGATCGAGTTCCGCCGGGAGATCCGAGGACTGGCGGTGAGCGAGTCGGACGACGGACATCGGGGCGAGGTCTCGGACGACGGGCATCGGAGCGAGGGCTCGGGCGACGGACATCGGAGCGGGGGCTCGGACGACGTCACCTCACCGCCGGAGGGGAAGCTCGGACGCGGCACGGGCTGACGGCCGCGGGCCGGAACGCCGACGCAGATCCGCGTAGTGGGTGGGGCACGTGCGGCGGTCGGTGCGGCGATGGTGCGTCCGCGCCCCGCGCCGCAGCGTGCCCCTCGCGCCGGGGCTCGCGTCGTCCCGTCCCTCGTCCTTTCCGGCCCGGGGCCGTCCAGCCCTCGCGAGCCATGGAACATCCCAGCAATCGAGGCTCGACGGGCGACTCGGTGGCCGTGCCCTACACCCCGGGGGCGGTGGCCCGGCGCACCTGTTCCGCGATCAGGGCGTAGACCTTCAGGGCCGTCTCCGGGTCGTTCTGGTCGTAGCCGTGGTCGGCGTCGGGCACGTCGTAGTGCTCGCGCAGGGCGCCCACCGCGCGCAGGCGCTCCGCGTACCGCACGCCCTCCGCGCGGAGCAGGTCGTGGGCCGCCGTGACGACGAAGGCCGGGGCGATGCCCGTGAGGTCCGCGGTGTCCGACGGGTGCGCGGGGGAGACCAACGGATCGCCGCGTCTGCTCCGGTCCGGGACGTAGGCGGAGTCGAAGACGTCGGACATCCAGGGGCGCAGCACCGGCTTGGCGGTGGCCGAGCGCTTGTCCCGGGCGCCGGTCGCCAGGTCGAGCGGCGGATAGTGGAGCACCTGCAACGCGATCGACGGCCCGCCCCTGTCCAGAGCCTGACGGGCCACGGCCGCGGCGAGGGCGCCCCCGGCGCTCTGGCCCCCCACCGCCAGCCGCCGGCCGTCCCAGCCCTGCTCCTCGCCGTGCTCGGCGACCCAGCGCACCACCTCGTACGCCTGCTGCGGCGGCGCCGGGAAGGGATGCTGCGGGGCGACGACGTAGTCCACGTTCACCACGACCGCCCCCGCCTCGGCGGCGAGAAGACGGCACAGCGGATCGTCCAGTTCGATCGGCGGCAGCACGAAGCCGCCCCCGTGGAAGTTCACGTACACCGGCGGCGGCCCGTCCGCGGGACGCTCCGGCAGGTAGACGACGGCGCGGGCCGGGGCGACGGACGTGGGGACGGTCAGCTCGCGGGTGTCGCGGGGGTACTCCGGATACCGGCCGAGCAGGGTCGACGCGATGTGCCGGTCCGCCAGCAGGGCGTTGAGGCGCTGCATCGTCCTGGCGGCGACGGAGGCGACTCTCGGCCGGGCGAGGAGGGACATGACGGCTCCGTTCGGGGATCGCCGGGAGGACACGTTCAGGTTAGGCACCGCAGGGCCGGCGTCCGAGGCCCTCAGGAACCCAAGTCGGCGGTATCCGGTGGTACTCGGGTACGGGTCGGCCTCTTCCGTGAGGAGTACGGGGCCGGGCGCGCGAGGAGTACGGAACCGGGTCGCGCCCCGGCCGGAGCCGCCGCGGCGGCCGCGGGCGCCGCCGAGATCCCTCCGGGGTACCTGCTTTCGGATGAGCCGGGCCCCTACCCCGGTACCGGTCGGCTCCGCCGCATTCGCTTCCCCGGTGCCGTGGCCGGCCGAAGATCCGTGCCTAGCGTGAGAGCCGGGTCGCAGGACCCACCGGTCTTTCTCCATCCGTTCCTTGCATTCCCAGGTGGGAGTATCCCCGTGGCCACCCTTCTCTACCGGCTCGGCCGGTTCGCCTTCCGGCGGCGACGCCTCGTGCTGATGCTGTGGATCGTCGTCCTGGCGGTCGTCGGCATAGGCTCCGCGAGCGTGTCCGGCACGACCTCGGACCAGTTCACCATTCCGGGCACCCAGTCACAGAAGGCCCTCGACCTGCTGGACAAGGAGTTCCCGCAGGCGTCCGCGTCCGGCGCCACGGCCCGGGTCGTCTTCGAGGCACCGGACGGGCAGCGCCTCACGTCCGGGACGAACAGGTCCGAGGTCGAGTCGCTGATCGCGGACCTGAGGAAGGCCCCGCTGGTGGCCGACGTCACCGACCCCTACCGGAGCCGGCTCGTCAGCGAGTCCGGCACCATCACCTACGCGCAGGTGACGTACAAGGTCGCTCAGGCCGACGTCACCCCCGAGGCCCGTGACGCGCTCCACGCCGTCGCCGAGCAGGGCCGTGCGGCCGGCCTCGCGGTGAGCCTGGGCGGCAACGCCGTCCAGGAGAAGGAGGGGGCCAACGCCGGAGAGCTGATCGGCCTCGCGGTGGCCGCCGTCGCGCTCGTGATCACCTTCGGCTCACTGCTGGCCGCGGGGCTGCCCCTGCTGACCGCGCTCCTCGGCGTCGTCGTGGCCATCCTGTCGATCACCCTCGCCACCGCCTTCGTCGACATGAGCTCCTCCGCCTCCACGCTCGCGCTGATGCTGGGCCTGGCGGTGGCGATCGACTACGCGCTCTTCATCGTGTCCCGCTACCGCGGTGAGATCCGGGACGGCCACGCACCCGAGGAAGCCGTCGGGCGAGCCCTGGGCACCGCCGGCTCCGCGGTGGTGTTCGCGGGGCTCACCGTGGTCATCGCGCTGGCCGGACTGAGCGTCATCGGCATCCGGATGCTGACCGACCTGGGTGTGGCGGCGGCCTTCGCGGTCGTCGTCGCGGTGATCGTGGCGCTCACCCTGCTGCCCGCGGTGCTGGGATTCGCCGGCCCGCGGATCATGAAGGGGAACCTCAAGACCGAGCGGATGCGCGCGCTGGAACGCGGCGACGGCGAGGCGATGGGCGTGCGCTGGGCACGGCTGGTCGTCCGCCGCCCGTGGCAGGCGCTCACCGTGTCGGTGCTCTGCCTCGGCATCCTGTCCCTTCCCACGCTGGGGCTGCGGCTGGGCATGCCCGACGACAGCACCGCCGCACCGGGCAGCACCCAGCGGATCGCCTACGACACCCTGAGCAAGGGCTTCGGCGCCGGCTACAACGGCCCGCTGACGGTGGTCGTCGACGCCCGCGACAGCAAGGACCCCCAGGCCGCCGCCCGGGAGACGAGCACCGTACTGGGCGAGCTGCCGGACATCGCCTCGGTGAGCCCGCCGGTGTTCAACCGCGACGGTGACGTGGCCCTGCTGCGTGCCGTGCCGAAGAGCTCCCCGAGCAGCACCGAGACGATCGACCTGGTCTCAGAGATCCGGGACACCAGCGCCGCGGCGGTGCGCCGGACCACCGGCGCCGAGGTGGTGATCACCGGCACGACCGCGCTGAACATCGACGTCTCCGAGAAGCTCGGCGACGCGCTGCTGCCCTACCTGGCGGTGGTCGTCGGGCTCGCGATGGTCCTTCTGCTGCTGGTGTTCCGCTCGATCCTGGTCCCCCTCAAGGCCACGGTCGGCTTCCTGCTCAGCGTGACGGCGACCCTGGGTGTGCTGGTCGCGGTCTTCCAGTGGGGCTGGCTCAAGGATCTCTTCGGCGTCGACACGACCGCGCCGATCGTGAGCGTGATGCCGATCTTCATGATCGGTGTGGTGTTCGGCCTGGCCATGGACTACCAGGTCTTCCTCGTCACCCGGATGCGCGAGGAGTACGTGCACGGCGCCGAACCCACCGAGGCGGTGATCGCCGGCTTCCGGCACGGTGCTCGCGTGGTGACCGCCGCCGCCATCATCATGATCTCGGTGTTCGCCGGGTTCCTGCTCGCCGACGCCTCGCTGATCAAGTCGATCGGCCTCGGCCTCGCCTCCGCGGTGCTCTTCGACGCCTTCGTGGTGCGGATGACGATCGTGCCCGCCGTCATGACCCTGCTGGGCCGCCGGGCCTGGCACCTGCCCCGCCGGCTCGACCGGATCCTGCCCGACATCGACGTCGAGGGCGAGAAACTGCGTCACGCCCTGGCGGAGGGAGCCCTGGGAGCGCCGGCGGCGGGCCCTGCCGGCACCGGGGCCGAGCCCGGCGAGACCCAGCGCCTGGCCCCGGTGCGCCCCGGCGGGGACTGACCCCTCCGCCCCACCGCGACGGCCGGCGCCCGGAGCGCGGGCGCCGGTCCCGCCCGGCCGCCGTCCACCGGTCCCTCCCTGCCTGGGACCGGTGGACGGCCACCTTGCGGCCGTCGGGCCGCCGGGCCGCCGGGCCGCCGGGCCGCCGGGCCGGGGCCGACGTCCGGGGTGGCCGTCGGACCGGCTCCCAGCCGTCGTCGGGCGGTCAGGGGAGGACGTGGGGGTGGGGGACGACCCGACCTCCGGCAGCCTCGGCCCGCCGGTTCCCGCTCCCCGGTTCCCGCTCCCCGCGTGCCGCGCACCTCGCGCCCAGCGCCGCGCGAGCGTGATCGGCGAACACGCGGATCGCGTAGCGTGCGACCCACACCACCTCGACTCGCCCGCACCACCCGCCCCCGCCCGCGCTACTCCGTCCCCGACCGCCCGACCGCCCGACCGCCCGACCGCCCGACCGCCCGACCGCCCGACCGCCCGACCGCCCGACCGCCCGACCGCCCGACCGCCCGACCGCCCGACCGCCCGACCGCCCGACCGCGCCACCCCGTCCCCGCCCGCCGGCCCGCCTCTCCCGTCCGTCGGCGGACGGTCCTCCCGCCCCTTCGGAGACGCCCGCCGTGACCTCCCGTCCACCTGCCCGCCCGGTCGACCCCGGGGCCCTGCTGTGCGGCCCCGAACAGCGCACCGTCGTACGGCTTCTCACGGTGCTGATGGCGATGAGCCGGATGAACCAGGCCCATCCCCGGTTCCGGAAGTGGGCGGCACCGCTGGTGTGCGCGGCGATCGGTGTCCCGGCGCTGTTCGACGCCGGAGAGCACGGCCTGCCCGGCCTCCCCGTGCCGGCGCTGTTCCTGGCCGGATCCACGGTGCCGCTGCTGTGGCGCGAGAGCCGTCCCTTTCTCGCCTTCGGGCTGGTGACGGCCTTCTCCTTGGCGGAGGCGGCGTCGGGCGTGCTGACCAACTCCCACTTCCTCGCCCAGCTGATCACGCTGTACAACCTCGCCCGCTTCGCGCCGCCCGTCCACCTGGCCGTCGCGGTCTGTGTCGCCGTGCCCCAGACGATCGTGACGATCGTCGCCTTCACGACCGACCGCCAGTTCGAACGCGTCGACAGCCCGCTCGCCGTCACGACCGAACTCGTCCTCGGCATGCTCGCCATCGCCGGGCTGGGCCTGGCCGGCCGCGTGGCCCGCTCCTACATCGCCGCTCTGGAGGACCGCGCGGTCCGTCTGGAGGTGGAGCGGGACCAGCGGGCCCGGCTCGCCGAGGCGGCGGAACGCGCGCGCGTCTCACGGGAGATGCACGACATCCTCGGGCACACTCTCGCCGTGATCGTCGGACTGGCGGACGGGGCGGCCGGACTCGCCGAGACCAAGCCGAAGCGGGGCGCGGACACCCTGCGCATCATCGCCGACAGCGGGCGCGGCGCACTCGCCGACCTGCGGCGCCTGCTGTCGACCCTCCGCGACGACGAACGCCCCGACGCCCCGTTCAGCCCCCAGCCGGGCACCGCCGACCTCGACGGTCTGCTGGAGCGGGTCCGGGCCGCGGGTCCGGCGGCGACCCTGCGCGCCGCGGGCGACCTCGCGGGTCTGCCGACCGCCCTGCAGCTGGCCGTCTACCGGATCGTCCAGGAAGCCCTCACCAACACCCTGAAACACGCGGCCCCGGACACCACCGTGTCCGTGTCCGTGACCGCCGGGACGGGCACCGTGCACGTCGTCGTCGAGGACACCGGGCCGCCGCGCGCCGACCGGGGGACCGCCCTCGACGGAGGCGGGCAGGGCCTGCTCGGCATGCGGGAACGCGCGGCCCTCTACCAGGGCGCCGTCAGCGCGGGACCGAACGACCGCGGCGGCTGGACCGTCCGTGCCGTACTCCACACCTCCCCACCCTCCGGCCTCCCCAAGGAGCGGCTCCAGCCATGACCACCGTCCTGATCGTCGACGACCAGGCGTTGCAGCGCCTCGGGTTCAGCATGCTCATGGAGCAGCACGCGGACATGACCGTGGTCGGCGAGGCCACCCACGGCGCGGAGGCCGTCCGTATGACCGCCGAACTCCACCCCGACGTCGTCCTCATGGACATCCGGATGCCCGGCATGGACGGCATCGAGGCCACCCGGCGCATCGTGCAGTCCGGCGGCCGCTCCCGCGTGCTGGTCCTGACGACGTTCGACCTCGACGAGTACGCCTACGACGCGCTGCGCGCCGGAGCGAGCGGATTCCTCCTGAAGGACGCCCTGCCCGGCGAACTGGTCGCGGGCATCCGGGCGGTGGCCGCCGGGGACGCCGTCATCGCGCCAGGGCTGACCCGCAAGCTCATCGACGCCTTCAGCGACCGCCTGCCCGGTCACACCGGCGAGCAGGAACGCAGGCTCGCCGTGCTCACCGAGCGCGAACGAGAGGTTCTCACGGTCGTCGCGAGCGGCTACAGCAACGCCGAGATCGCCGAACGCCTCCACCTCGCCGAGACCACCGTCAAGTCGCACGTCAGCCGTATCCTCGCCAAGGTCGGAGCCCGGGACCGCGTGCAGGCCGTCATCTTCGCCTACGACGTGGGCCTGGTGCGGCCTGCCTGAACGCTTCCCGGCGCGGCCACTCCGGGAGGCACCGCGGTCGTGCGGCGAGGTCGTGCGGCGAGGTCGTGCGGCGAGGCCGCCCGGCGGGGTGCCGGGCGGCCTCGCGGATGCCCGGCGCTCAGCCGAGCCGGCGGACCACCGCCTCGGCGACCGCCCTGGCACTGCCCGGGTTCTGGCCGGTGATCAGCCGGTCGTCCTCGACGACATGGGTGTCGAAGGGCTTCGCCGCGACGCTGTAGTGCGCGCCGAGTTCCTTCAGCCGGTCCTCCAGGCTGTACGGGACGGCGTCGGCGCGCTGCGCCAGTTCCTCCTCCCGCCAGGAGAAGCCGGTGACGTTCCTGCCCCTGACCAGGGGTTCGCCGTCGCTCAGGGTGACGTCCAGCAGACCGCAGGGCCCGTGGCAGACCGCCGACACGATCCGCCCGGACTCGTGGAACCGGGCGATGAGCGTCTCCAGCGCCCGGCTCTGGTGGAAGTCGAACATCACGCCGTGACCGCCGGTGAGGTAGATGGCGTCGTAGTCCTCGACGTCCACCTCGGCGACGGGGACGACGTCGCGCAGCCCGTCCATGAAGGCCCGGTCGGCGTATCGCTTGTCGGTGCCGAGATCGCCGAGGATGTCGTGGGCGAGGCTCTCCGGGTCCAGCGGTACGGCGCCGCCCTCGATGCTCGCGATGGTGAGCGAGCAGCCGGCCGCCTCGGCGACGTCGTAGAAGTGGGTCAGCTCGCCCAGCCAGAGGCCGGTGCGATAGCCGACCTTCTCGTACTCGCCGGTGCTGGTGACGATGATCAGGATGCGCTTCGTGGGGGACATGTGGGGTCTTCCTGTTCAGGGGGTGCGGGCCGCCGTACGGACACGCGGCCTCGTGCGCGGCCTTCGGGCCATCCCGGCGACACCGGGCCGGAACGCTGTTCCCGTGCGGGCCGGTACCACGATAGGACGTGATGGCGGGTCACAGCCGGTACCGGGGAAGCACATCGGCGGACGGCGGACAGTACCGCGGTACCACGCCCCGCGGCCGTCGAAGGACCGCACCGCCCCCCCCTCGCGCCCGGTCATTCCTCCCCGGCCAGATCGCCGTAGCGCCGCGCGACCTCGTGGAACGCCTCCTTGGGGCGGCGCGTGCCGTCGGCGGTCACCGCCACGATCCCGAAGCCGGCCCGGTCGAGGTCGAGACGGGGGTCGTCGTGACGGGGGAAGTCGGGCATGGCGTAGGTGAACACGAAACAGCCGTGCACGCCCTGCGCGTCGTACAGGTCGATGAGTTCACCCAGGTAGCGGGCCTGAGCGGCCTCGTCGCGCGGGTGGTCGCCCCGGATGCGCGGGGGCGTGGCGAACCAGTCGACGATCCAGAACGATCCGGCTCCCCGCTCGTCCGCGCCGGTGAAGGCGCCGCACCCGAACTCGGTGACGACGGCGGGCTTGCCGTGGTCGCGCACCAGGCCGCGCAGACGGTCCGTGTACGCGTCCCGGTTGCGGCGGGAGCGGTAGAGGCTGACGCCGACCTGGTCGAACAGGGACCAGTCGACGGGCTCCCAGCCGGCCGCGGAGTAGGTGACGGGCCCGCCGAAGCGACTGCGCGCGGTGGTCGCGGCGGCGGTCAGCAGGGGCTGGAGCCGCCGGGCGATCCTTCGCCGCAGGAGGCGGCGGAAGCGCACGATGAGCTTCAGGCGCAGGAACGAACGGGGCCCGGGGACGATGCCGGGCACCGTGTGGGAGAACTCGCTGCCGACCAGGAGCGTCACCCGGTCCGGATGGTCCCGGCGAAGTCCCTCGGCCGCGTCGGCGACGGTCTCCAGGCGTTGCAGCAGCTCCCGTCGCGGCAGTTCGGCGAGATGGGGCCGCAGGTGGACGCCCAGACCGACGTCGAGGGCGGTACGGGCCGCGTCGATCAGCCGCTCCCCGTCCCCGATCAGCATCACCGTGGTGCAGTGCAGGTCCCGGGCGATGACCTCCATGTCCTGTCGCACGTCGGCCGTGTCCGCGTCGCCGACCAGGTAGGAGATGCCGCGAACGGTCAGCATGCGCTCGGCTCCTGACGCCATGCGCTCGGCTCCTGACGGCGCAGACGACGGGCGGCCAGGAACAGAAGGACGGTGACACCACCGAGCATCGCCGCGTTCACCGCGTACTTCATCGCGAGATCCACGTGGTCGCCCAGCGGTTCGACCAGGAACGACAGCGACGCGCGGACGAGGAGGGCGCTGCCGGCGGCGGCCAGGACGTGCCGCTGCCCCCAGCCCCGGCGGCGGGACCAGCGCAACAGCAGCAGGCCCACCGCGACCATGGCGACGACGTTCACCGTGACCCCCGTCCAGGTCGCCGGCAGCAACTGACCGGCGCACCAGGCGACTCCCGTCACACCGCCGACCAGCCACCACGACGGCGCCCGCGTGGACGACCGTTCTCTCCGGGGCCGGACGGTGAACGCGGCGGCGATCAGGGCGACTGCGACCACTGCGGCGCCGGTCAGCTGTGCCGGGCCGGCGCTGGAGTCCGTCGCCGTGTCGGTGTGGATCAGCCCGGCGCTCGCCGCCCACAGCAGCACCAGGGAACCGATGCCGACCGGGCCCAGCCACCGCCGGTCCGCGATGCGCGGGGCACAGGCGTCGACCACCGCGATCGGAGCGGCGAAGCTCCAGATCACATGCCCTCCGACATAGTTGAGCAGGCTCGCCGCGTCGATGCCCAGGCCCGGGACGAGGGTGACGAGCGGTTGGGTCGCCCAGTCCGGGCCGTCGGGGTCGACCTGGTTGTCGAACAGGGTCTGGTCGATCAAACCGGCCTGGATCACCCCGAAGGCCGTGCTCAGCAGCAGGATCGTCGGCCAGCCGCGCCCGGTGCGCCGGGTGATCTCACGGATGAGCACCGCGACCGTTCCGTAGAGCGGCACGAGGATGAGCAGGCCCGCCAGAAGCTCCAGCGGGCGGTCCGTGCTGTCGCCGTAGCCGATGAGGTACTCGGCACTGACCGGGGAGAGCACCAGCAGGCCGGTCACGGCCGCCCAGCGGTGCCGTAACCGCGGCAGCGCGGCCGGGGTGGACGATGCGGACATGCGGTTCCTCCACGGGGCGGTCGGGGGTGCCGTGCCGTCACCGGCCCGGCCGACACTAGAAGAGACCGCCCGCGCCCCGACATCCGTCTTTGGTCCAGGACCGCGCGACTTTCGTCCAGAGGTACGTGGTCCCTCCGCCGTGCGCCGCACCCGGGGCTGCGCGACGGACGGGTGCAACCTTCGGGTCGCTTCGGATGTCTCTGCTGGTGCCGGACATTCACGCATCTGGGGGCACAGGATGAAAGCGAACAGGACAGTCTGGACGACCGCGGCCCTGGTGACCGCCACCCTGGGGGCGGTCGCGATGCCGACCGCGGCCACGGCGGCCACCCCGCGGGCCGCGACGGCCGCCGCCTGCCCGACGGGCTGGGGCAGCCTGGACAAGGTGGACTGGTCCTACACGGCGGGCGAGTACATCACGAACGCCAGGACCGGTCGCCACGAGTGCTACGACCGGTTCGTCGTCGACGTCCCGGCCGCGTCCGCCGACCAGATCGGCTACACCGTTCACTACGTCGACCGACTGATCCAGGACCCGACCGGCGACCCCATCCCGATCACCGGCGGCGCCATCCTCGAAGTGATCGTCAGGGCGCCCGCCTACGACTCCGGGGCGCCCACCTACCCCGGACAGGCCGGACAGCCCCTGCCGGGCCTGAACCTCACCGGATACCGCACGTTCCGCGACGCGAAGTTCGCCAGCTCCTTCGAGGGCCAGTCACAGTTCGGCCTCGGCCTGCGCGCCCGACTGCCCTTCCGGGTGCTGCAGTTGGACGGTCGCCTCGTGGTGGACGTGGCGCACACCTGGTGAGCCTCCGGCGCGGTCGCCGGAGGCGGGGGCGGGCCCGGCGGCCGGTCAGCCGTCGACGAGGAACTCCAGGGTGTCGATCACCCGGTTCGAGAAGCCCCACTCGTTGTCGTACCAGGCGACGACCTTGACGTGGCGGCCGTCGACGCGGGTGAGGGCCGAGTCGAAGATCGACGAGGCGGGGTTGCCCGTGATGTCGGACGACACGAGCGGGTCGTCCGAGTACTCCAGGATGCCCGCGAGCGGTCCCTCCGCCGCGGTGCGGTAAGCCGCCAGCACGTCCTCGCGCGTCACGTCCCGCGCGACGGTCGTGTTGAGTTCGACGATCGAGCCCACCGGAACCGGCACGCGGATCGAGTCGCCCGACAGCTTGCCGTCGAGGTTCGGCAGCACCAGGCCGATCGCCTTGGCGGCGCCGGTCGTGGTCGGCACGATGTTGACGCCGGCGGCGCGGGCGCGACGGGCGTCGCGGTGCGGGCCGTCCTGGAGGTTCTGCTCCTGCGTGTAGGCGTGCACCGTGGTCATGAACCCGTGCTCGATACCGGCGAGTTCGTCGAGCACCTGGGCCAGGGGCGCGAGCGCGTTGGTGGTGCAGGAGGCGTTCGAGACGACCGTGTGCAGGTCCGGGTCGTAGGCGTCGGTGTTGACGCCGAAGGCGAGCGTGACGTCGGCGCCGTCCGACGGCGCGCTGACGAGCACCTTGCGCGCGCCCGCGTCGAGGTGGGCCCGGGCGGCCTTGGCCGAGGTGAAGCGGCCGGTGGCCTCCAGGACGATGTCGACGCCGAGTTCGGCCCAGGGCAGCTGCGCCGGTTCACGCTCCGCCAGCACGGTGATCCGACGTCCGTCCACGACGAGGGTGTCGCCGTCGACGGTCACCGGCCGTCCGAGGCGGCCGGCCGTGGAGTCGTAGGCGAGCAGCCGGGCGAGCGTCGCGGGCTCCGTGAGGTCGTTGACGGCGACGACCTCCAGGGCGCTGTCGCGCTCCAGCAGGGCGCGCAGCACGTTGCGCCCGATGCGGCCGAATCCGTTGATGGCGATGCGAGTCATGAGTGGTGTCCCTTCCCTTCGCCCCACCAGGCTCGCCCGCGGCCCGGGCCGCTGCCAGTGGCGAGATCGCCACGGTTCACAAGGATCGCGCCATGGTCATGTGCCGCGGGTGAAGGTACGCCGGTACTCGCTCGGCGTGGTGCCCAGGATGCGCTGGAAGTGCAGGCGGAGGTTGGCGCCCGTGCCGAGACCGACGTCGGCGGCGATCTGTTCGACGCCGCGCTCGGAGCGCTCCAGCAGTTCGCGGGAGAGGTCGATGCGGGCGCGCATCACCCACTGCATCGGCGTGTAGCCGGTCTCCTCGACGAAGCGCCGGGAGAACGTGCGCGGCGACACCCCGGCCTGCCGCGCCAGGATGTCGAGGGTGAGGGGTTCGCCGAGCCGGTGCAGGGCCCACTCGCGGGTGGCGGCGAACCGCTCGCCGAGCGGCTCGGGGACACTGCGCGGTACGTACTGGGCCTGGCCGCCGCTGCGGTAGGGGGCCGCGACCAGCCGGCGGGCCGCGTGGTTGGACGCGGCCACGCCGAGGTCGCCGCGCAGGATGTGCAGGCACAGGTCGATGCCGGAGGCGGCACCGGCCGAGGTGAGCACACTGCCCTCGTCGACGAAGAGCACGTTCTCGTCGACCCGGACGAGCGGATGCCGGCGCGCGAGTGCCCGCGCGTAGTGCCAGTGCGTGGTGGCGCGTCTGCCGTCGAGCAGCCCGGTGGCGGCGAGGGCGAAGGCGCCGGTCGAGATGGCGGCGAGCCGCGCGCCCCGGTCATGGGCGGCGATCAACGCGTCGACGACCGCCCGCGGCGGGTCCTCACGGTCGGGGAACCGGTAGCCGGGCACGAACACGACGTCGGCCCAGACGAGCGCGTCGAGACCGTGCTCGACGAAGTAGGCGAGGCCGTCGCCGCCGGTCACGAGCCCGGGTGCCGCCCCGCAGACCCGCACCTCGTACGGCATGCTCGCGCGGGTCGTGAAGACCTGCGCGGGAATGCCGACATCGAGCGGCTTCGCCCCTTCGAGCACGAGCACGGCGACGCGACGCAGGCGGGAGTCCGGCATGGGGAGAGGTTACGCGGGGCCCGGTGCACGTCCGGCGCCGTCGCGCCGGGCCCCACCGGAGTTGACGAGCGGACGGCGGCGCAGGAACCTACCCAAAGGGGGCGCCGACCAACGGCGATTCACGGGGGAGGGCCGATGTCCGGGCTGCAGTGGATGCTCGTGCTGATCGTCGTCAGTTTCCTGGGCCTGGGGGTGCTGGCCTGGAAGGGGCCGGAGATCCGCCAGGACATGCTGAAGCTGATGGGCGGCATGCTGGTCGCCGCGGTCCTCGGGTACGTCGTGTCGTCGATGCAGGGCGTCCGCTGGTAGGGCCGGAGTCCGGGCGGTGGCCGTGTCGGCCGTGTCGGCAGGGCCTCGACGGGTGACCGCGGCGGAGAACGCCCCGCTGTAACCGCGCCCGCCGTATCCGCGCCCGCCGTATCCGCGCCCTCGGTATCCTCCGGGAAAGCGCTCCGCACAAGTCTTCCTGCGCGCAGTGCCGTTGACGTCCGCTGTGGGGCGGCCAGAGGGTGGGGAGCCGATGTCCGATCAGCCGGTGTTCGTCCTGGGGGAGGAGCTGCAGGCGCTGGAGCTCGCCGGTTTCGAGACGGAACAGGAGTTCCAGGAGCTGCTCGCTCGCCACCCTCGGGTGCTGGATTTCGGCTCGCTGGCCGACGGCCGGCCGCTGCGGCTGACGCTCGTGGCCCGGGAGATGGGGGTCGCGACCATGGCGGAGTGCGGTCCGTCCTACTGGCTGGACCATCTCTTCGTCGACGCCGACGGTGTGCCGACCCTGGTGGAGGTCAAGCGGGCCACGGACACCCGCATCCGGCGCGAGGTCGTCGGGCAGATGCTGGACTACGCGGCCAACGCGGCCCGCTACTGGCCGGCGGCACTGCTGCGGCGTTCCTTCGAGGAGACGTGCGCCCAGGACGGACGACTGCCGGAGGAGGCGTACGGGGAACTTCTCGGGGAGCGGTCCCCGGACGAGTTCTGGACGACGGTGGAGGAGCGGCTGGCCGCCGGGCAGATGCGGCTGCTGTTCGTCGCCGACCGGATTCCGCTGGAGCTGCGGGCCATCGTGGAATTCCTGAACCGGCAGATGCGGCAGACCGATGTCTACGCGGTGGAGCTGACCCAGTACCGCGGAGCGAAGGACCTGCGCGTCCTCGTGCCGCGTGTGCACGGAGAGGTGGCCACAGCGGCGAAGTCACCGTCGGGCCGCCGTACCACGCAGCGGACCACACGGGCCGACATGGACGAGGCGATCGGCTCCCGCCCCGATCCGGACGTACGGCGGATCGCCACCGCGCTGGTCGATCACGTGGCGGAGTGGGGCCGTTGGGAGGGCGGTACGGCCAAGTACCGGAGCATGTCCGCCTACTATCCCGTCTCCGGACGGCAGGTGCCGGTCTGGTCGCTGTCGTTGCAGGACGGCCCGGCCAAGGACGACCTGTCCTTCGCCTTCGGATCGATCAGCCACCACCTCGGCCGCGAACGGGCGGCGACCTTCGCTGCGTTGCTTCCGCCCGTTCCCGAACTGGCGGAGCGGCTGCGCGCGCTGCCAGGGAAGGAGTACAACGCCTGGCCGTCCGTTTCCCTGTCCGCGCTCGCCGCGGAACCCGGCGCCCTGGAAGGCGTGCTGTCCGCGATCCGGCAGCTCATGGACGGTCGGGAATCCGCCGTCTGACGGAGCCGCCGCGGCAGGTCCGAGCAGGAGTGCGCACCCGACCCGCACGTTCACGGGATGGACCGGGGGCACTTGGCTACTCCCCGCCCGACGGTCTCTAACGCCCCCAGATCTTGCGATACGCCCGGCGGTAGCCCTCGGAGTCCCAGGACAGGGCGCCGCCGCTGTTGGTGGCGGTGGTGATGTGGACGGGGGCGACGTAGGTGCTGGCCGGTTCGTCGGTGAAGGCGCGGTTGAACTCGTCGATGATCTGCCAGCCCTGTTCGGACAGGGGTTCGGGCACGGTGGCGGACTGGTACTGCTTGCCGTTGATGCGCTGGAAGGCCGACGGGTCGCCGTCGCCGGCGCCGATGTTGAAGGGGGCGCCGTCTCCCTTCCGGCCGGCGGCGCGCAGGGCGGGCGCCGCGTGGTCGAAGTACAGGTCGTTGATGGCCGCGGAGTAGGTCCACCGGTCGCCGAATCGGGCGCGCAGAGCGGAGACCCGCTCGACGGTGCCCGTGTTGGCCTGGGGGATGGGGATGTCCTCGTAGCTCAGCAGGTCGACGTCGGGGCAGGTGGCCAGCTCCTTCTTGATCAGCTCCGACTTCCGCTTGGCGAACGGTATGGAGGCGTCGGTGAACACCACCACGCCCGCACGGCCGCCCGACCGGGCGATGATCCAGTCGGCGCTGATCCTCGCCACGTCCGCCACGTCGGTGGTGATGTTGGTGAAGAGCTTCGGATCCTTGCTGGGGCCGGGAGCGGCGGTGGCGTGCCAGCCGATGAGGGGGATGCCCGCGGCGTCGGCCTGCTCCACCTGCCGGGACACGGAAGCGGGGTCGAAGCCGCCGACGACGATGCCCGAGGGCTTGAGGGCGATTGCTTCGGTGAAGGCGTTGCGGATGCCGGCCGGGGTGCCCCGGCCGTCGATGGTGCGGACGTCCCAGCCGATGATCCTGGCCGCTTCCTCGACGCCCTTGGCGACGCCGGAGACGCCGGGGTTGGTCATGGTCTGCGCCACGTAGACGATGGTCCTGGAGGGGACGGCCGCGGGTCCTCCGGTGGGGCCGCTCCAGGGGGCGTTGACGTCCTCGGCCTCCTTGACGGCCCGCTTCGCCTTGGCGAGGACGGTGGGGCAGCCGGGTTCCCGTGAAGCGGTGGCGGCCGCGGGAGCGGCGGTGCCGCTCTCGCAGCCGGTGGCGGCGGTGGCCACGGCCAGGAGCGCGACGGCTGCCGCGGTCGCCTTGCGGGTGGAGTGCACGAGGTCTCCTCAAGTGGGCGTGAGGGAGTACGGGTTCGGGGTGGGGGAGGAGACCGAGCCGGCCGGCGGCCGGATGCGCAGCGGTCACGACAGTGCCCCCGGACTGTGGCCGGGGAGGCTGTCGGGGTGGGAATGTAGCAGGGCTCCGGCGCGGTCATCCACGGCGAGGACACCGTTCGGTAGGCATGCGTGAACAATTTGCAATCACGTATTGGTTACGTACAGGCTCAAGCCGATCACAAAAGCGATAGTCTCCGGCCGACGAGATCCGGACACGTGACGTGATTTGTACCTGCGTCATGGGTCCGGTCGCTCACGCCCGATGGCCCGTCGCGAGAGCGCCGGGCCGGTTCCCCGGTCGTCGACGGTCCGGCGGTACCAGCGACTTGACCGCCGAGCAGCACACACCCAAGGAGACCAGCGTGCCCGCGAACACCGTGGAGCGGCCGCCCGGACACAGGGACCGGACTTCTCCGTTCCGCCGGAAGACGGGCTCCGTACTCGCCCGGTGGCCGTTCCGGAGAAAGCTCAACATCCTGGTCGTCGCACCCGTGGCCGTCGTCGGTGTGCTGCTCGCCGTCGGCGTCGGCGGACAGATGGAACAGGCCCGTGACGCCGGCCGCATCGCCGAACTCGTCCGCGACAGCGAGCAGGTCACGAAGCTCATCAACGACGTACAGGCCGAACACCGGCTGGCACTGCTGCTGTCCGTGCAGTACGAGGCGGCCCGCCCCGGAGCCGCGAAACCGCCAACGGCCGCCTACCGCGAGGCACAACAGGCCACCGACGCGCAGGTGGGCGCCGTGCGGGACGCCTTCGGGGCGAGCCTGCCGGCCGCGGAGGAACAGGCACTCGGCTACATCACCGGCCTGGACGTCCTGCGGGAGAAGCTCGGCCGCGACTACGTCCCCGCCGCCAACATCGACCCGGCCTACGCGGCGGCGGTCGGTTACCTGATCGACGGCATCGGGCTCGACCGCTTCTCCGTGAACTCGACATCCTCGGCGTCCTCGGTCACCAGCCTGCTCGACGCGATCCTGCGCGCCGACGCCGCCCACGCGGCCTTCGAGAGCGCCGTGTTCTCCGCCCAGACACGTGACGCCAACGCCCTCACCGAGTACACACGCGCGGCCGGCGCCCACGAACTCTTCGTCCACCAGTCCGACCGCTTCGGCCGCATGGCCGCCCCGGCCCAGGTGCTCCGCCTGGCGGGCATCGAGCGCGGCGCCGAACAGAACGACATCACCTCCCAGTTCGCGGAACTCCAGATCGATCCGTCCGCCCTGCAGTCGCAGTCCCCGCGGGAGCTGCGCGCGAAGATCTCCGCCGGTGAGCGGCAGGCCGAGACCCGTCTCGCCATCACCCGGACACTGATCGACGAGACCGCCGCACAGGCCGACGCGGCCTCCGCCGACGCCCTGCGCAAGGCATGGATCCTGCTCGGTGTGGCCCTGCTCGGGTTCGCCGTCTGGCTGGC
Organism: Streptomyces sp. VNUA24; assembly: GCF_029167005.1. NCBI lineage: Bacteria > Bacillati > Actinomycetota > Actinomycetes > Kitasatosporales > Streptomycetaceae > Streptomyces > Streptomyces sp. VNUA24. Next base: position 1,782,361 of record NZ_CP119143.1, on the reverse strand, counting down.
CTTCTGCGTCCTGGTCCGGCGCTCGGTCGTCCGCCCCCTGGTGGCCCTGACCGGCTCCGCCCGGCAGGTGGTCGAAGCCGCCGACGAGGAGCTGGCCCGGGTCGCCGACGACGAACTCGCCGACACCACGCCCTTCAGCCCCCGCCCCATACCCGTGCCGGTGCGCGACGAGATCGGGCAACTGGCCGAGGCGTTCAACCGGGTGCAGGACACCGCCGCCGCCCTCCTGGAGCGGCAGGTGCTCAGTCGCCGCAACATCGCCGAGATGTTCGGCAACGTCGGCCGCAGGGTCAGCAACCTGACCACCCGGCAACTGCTGCTGATCGACGCCGTGGAGCGCGAGGAGACCGACCCCGACCTGCTGGACCGGCTCTACCGCATCGACCACATCGCCGTACGCCTCCAGCGCAACGCCGACAGCCTGATGCTGCTCGCGGGCATCCGGGAGACCGATGTCGAGGCGCGGCCGATCACCCTGGCCGACGTCATCCGTTCGGGCCTCGGCCGGATCGAGGGATACCAGCGGGTCTCCCTGCGCTCCGAGACGGACATCACCGTCGGACCCGACATCACCGGTGACCTGACCCTGCTGCTGGCCGAACTGATGGAGAACGCGGTCGCGTTCTCCCCGTCCGACTCTCCCGTCGAGGTGGTCGTCCGGCCCGGCACCGACGTCACCAGGGACGGCGGCGCACTGGTCGAGATCATCGACCACGGCCTCGGCATGAGCGCGGAGCGTCTCGCCGAGGAGAACGCCCGCCTCGTCCGCCGCGAACGCCTCGACCTCGTACCGACCAAGGTGCTCGGCCTCTTCGTGGTCGGCAGCCTCGCCCGCCACCTCGACCTCCAGGTGACCCTGAGCCGCACACCGGGCGGCGGCGTCACCAGCACCGTGCTGATCCCCGCCGCGCTCCTGCTGGCGATGAGCCCCGTCGACGCCGCGCCGCCCGCCGCGGGCCGGGGCCGCACCACACGCGAGTTCACACCGCGCACCGCCGCGTCACCGTCGGCCGCCACCGCGGTCATCACCGCCACCGCTCTCGAACGGCGGCCCTTGGCCCCGTCGCCGGAAGGTGAACTGCCCCGCCGCGTCCCGCTCCGTCCCCACACGGCACGGACCGAGGCCCCCGACACCGCCTCCCCTCCCACGACCGCCCGGCCCCTGCGCCGACGGGTCCGGGGCGCCACGCTCACCGTCACCGCCACGGCGGCCGAACGGACCGTCCCGACGGTGCGGCAACCCGCGGACGCGGAAGCCGTCCGCGCGGAACTCGACGAGTTCGAAGCCGCCGTCCGCAGAGCCGAACAAGACAGCGCCGAACAGGGCAGAGCCGACCAAGACAGCGCCGACCGAGACAGAGCCGAACACGGCAGAGCCGAACCAGGCAGCGCCGCACGAGAACGTGCCGCACAGCAAAGCGCCGCACACCTCGGCGCCGAGCCCCCGAACCCAGCCCGCACGACACGCGACAACCCCAGAAGGCCAGAAGGAGACGGGCAGTGACCACGTCGGCAGATGACAGCACCCCCGAAGAGACGAAGCCCACCGACCTGCGCACCGCGGCCGCCGACTTCACCTGGCTGCTCGACCGTTTCGCCACGGAGACCGCCGGTGTCGTCGACGCCATCGCGGTGTCCTCCGACGGCCTGCTCATCGCGGTTTCCCAGCTCCGCGAACGGGCCGACTCCGAGCGGCTCGCCGCGATCGTCTCCGGCGTCACCAGCCTGGCCGCCGGCGTCTCCGGCAACTACGGCCTGGGCGGGCTCAACAAGGTCATCATCGACCTGGAGGGAGGCCACGTCCTGGTCTCCGCCATCGGCAACGGCGCGGTCCTCGGAGTGGTCGCCTCCAAGGAGGCCAAACTGGGCAACATCGCCTACGAGATGACCCTCTTCGCCAACCGCGCCGGCGCCGCGCTCACCCCGCAACTGGTGATGGAGCTGAAGAACAGCGTCGGCTCACCCGTGGCCGGCTGACCCATCCCGCGAGGCAGGAGGTCGTCATGGCCGATGGTGGGCGAGAACCACACGAGACAGCGGCAGGAGCCCGGCAGACCATGGGGGACCCGGTGGGTCGCGCCCCGGTGGTCCGGCCGTTCCTGCTGACCGCGGGCCGGGTGTCGGGGGCGGGCCCGGCCGCGCCGCTGCCGATCGAGACCCAGATCGTCGCGACGGCGGCCGGGCTGTCCCTGCTCGGCCGGCTGGCCTTCGAACACCATGACATCGTCGCCGCCTGCCGACGCCCGCAGTCGGTCGCGGAACTGGCCGCCCGCCTGCGACTGCACCTCAACGTGGTCCGCGTGCTCGCCGAGGACCTGTGTGCCGCGGGGCACCTGGCGATCTACGTACCGCACGCCAGGATCGCCCAGGACATCTCCGTACTGCGAAGGGTTATCAATGGTCTCCGTGCCGTCCCCGACTCACGGGGCACACTCCGCGACAGCGGTTGAACAGCCGCCGCTGCCGGTCAAGCTGGTCGTCGCGGGCGGCTTCGGGGTCGGCAAGACCACCACGGTGGGCTCGATCTCCGAGATACGCCCCCTCACCACGGAAGCCGCGATCACCGAGGTCGCCGCGGGCGTGGACGACCTCACGCACACCCCGGAGAAGACCACCACCACCGTGGCGATGGACTTCGGCTGCATCACCCTCGACCCGACCCTCAAGCTGTACCTGTTCGGGACACCGGGCCAGGACCGCTTCGGCTTCATGTGGGACGACATCGTCGACGGTGCCGTCGGCGCCCTGGTCATCGTCGACACCCGGCGCCTGGACGACTGTTACGCGGCCGTGGACTACTTCGAGCACAAGGGCATCCCCTTCGCGGTCGCCGTCAACGCGTTCGACGGGGAGGTCGCGCACGACCTGGACGAGGTGCGGTGGGCCCTGGACATCGCCGAACACGTCCCCCTGACCGTCTTCGACGCCCGCCGGACGGGCTCGGTCCGCGACGCGCTGCTCGTCGTGCTCGACGTGGCCCTGTCCCGGGCCGAGGCGATCACTGCGGGTTGACTCCCTTGCTCCGCCGGCCGAGCTGTGGCTGACTGGCAGCAGTGCGAGGGGGAGTGGACATGGGCAACTGGGCCGTGGTCGCGCAGTACGGCCACAACGAGATGTACAGGACCGAGTTCGTCTGGCGGGGAAAGACGTCGAAGGAAGAGGCGCTCGACGCGCTGCGTGCCGCCGTCCACACGTATGTGCCGAGCAAGCACCTCGTGGAGAAGCGGCGTCAGGTGTACCGCTTCTCCGACCAGGAGTCCTATCTGGTGGTGATCAAAGGCAAGCTGACGGAGTGGGAGTGCACCCTGCGCATCGCGGAGCTGCTCTCGGACTCCGCCGACCCGGCCGTCGCGGAGCGGGCGCGAGGCGACGGCGGCGCCCCGCGGGCGGGGGACGAGCCGCAGGACCGGAACCCGTTCGCTCCCTGACGGGCGGACCGCACCCCGGACGCACGCGTTCCGCCCGAAACGGTGGTCAACTCGGCGCTGTGCGGCCCCAGTTGTGGCAGGATCCGATGGCATGTCGCTTTCAGTGATGTCATGGCCCAGATCGGTTCGCCGTCCCGTGGGTGTGGTGTTCGTGCTGCTCGCACTGGTCGTCCAGCTCATCGTGGCCGGCCCCGGCGCGCACCGGGCGCACGCGGCGGCCGGTGCGGCGACGCCCAGGACCGCGACACCGGATCGCGCGCGGTACGACGTGTCCCTGCGGGCCGACGCCGACGGCAGTCACTGGGCGGGACGCCAGAAGGTGTCGTTCCGCAACGCGTCCCGCCAGCCGCTGCGCGAGGTGTGGCTAAGGCTGTGGGGCAACGGCCAGGACGGATGCGGCAAGCCGGGCGCGCCGTCCCCCGTCACCGTGTCGAAGGTCCGGGGCGGCAGGCCGGACCGGCTCACCGTACGGTGCACGGCCCTGCGCATCGCCCTGCCCAGGCCCCTCGCGCACGGTGAGCGGACGTCCGTCGCCTTCGACGTCTCCGTCTCCGTCCCCGACCGTACCGACCGCTTCGGCCGCGACGGCGCCCACCGCTTCCTCGGCAACGCCCTGCCCGTGCTCGCCGTCCACGACGCGCGCGGCTGGCACCTCGACCCGTACGTGGTCCTCGGCGAGAGTTTCCATGCGCTGGCGAGCGACTTCCGGGTCCGCCTCGACCATCCGTCGGCCCTGAAGGTCCCCGCCACCGGCCGCACCCGGACGCTGCCCGCCGGCCACGGCCGCACCGTCACCCTGAGCGTCGCGCACCGCGTACGGGACTTCGCCTGGGCCGCGGGACCGTTCCGCACGGCGACGCAGACCAGCCCCGGGGGTGTGCGCGTGAAGTCGTACTGGGCGGCCGACACGCCCGCCGCGGGGGTGCGCGTCAACCGCGCGGACGCCGTCGCCTCGATCGACCGCTTCGGCAAGGAGTTCGGCCGCTACCCGTACGGCGAGATCGACCTGGTGATGACCAGCCGATTCGGCGGCGGCATGGAGTACCCGGGCCTGGTCCTGGTCGGCACCACCGAGGAGGGCGGCGCCGTCGTCCACGAGGTGGCGCACCAGTGGTGGTACGGCATCGTCGGCAACGACGAGTACGCCTCGCCGTGGCTGGACGAGAGCTTCGCGCAGTACGCCAACGCCCGCTTCTACGGGTGGGAGACCCGTGACTGCTGGTCGGAGGTGGACTGGCCGGACGACAGCACCGCACTGACCAACTCCATGGCCTACTGGTCCCGGCACCGCGGCGAGTACCACCTCGTCTACACGGCCGGATCCTGCGCCCTGGCCGACCTGGAACGCACGCTCGGCGCCGGCACCATGGCGCGGATGCTCAAGCGGTACGCCGCGGACCACTGGTACGGCGTCTCCACCACGGCCGCCTTCAAGAAGGCCGCGCAGGCGGCGACGGACAAGGACCTCGGCCCCTTCTGGAGGTCCCACCGCATCCGGTGACCGTGCTTCCCGGGACCTCCCTCGCGTACGGCAGGATGCGCGTACGCGAGGGGGAGAGGGAGGGGAGCGCCGTGGGAATCGGCTACAAGACGTCCTGGCTGGCCGTGCCCGGCCGGGGCGACCGGGAGGTGGCCGACGCGCTCGGCCTGCACACGCGCGTGACGATGGACTGGGCGACCGGGACGGAGACCGCGTACCGGCGGGGCGTCTTCGTGGCCTCTCCCGTGGACGGCTGGACCCTGGCCCACGGCCGGGTCCACCTCGCGGCGGGACTGCGGGACAACGGGCCGTCCCTGCTGGCCTGGCTCCGATCGCTCGGCTCGCTGCTGGGTGACTTCCAGTACTTCCGCACCGACCGCGTCGTCGAGAGCCATGCCTGGGCGCGGGTGGAGGCCGGCCGCGTCGTGCGTGCCTACTGCTACGACGGTGACGTGCCCCTGCGCGTCGGCGAACCGACCCCGATCGAGCACCGGCTCGGCGTCGGCGTCCGGGGGCGGGAGGAGGGGATGGACGCCTGGGACGAGGCGGCGTGGGACGACTGGTTCGCCGACATGCCGTCCGAGGGGCAGGTGATGGCCATCGCCGAGGAGTGGGGCGTCCTCCCCCTCGACATCCCGGACGAGCCGTCCCCGTGCGACGGTGTCCACGGCCTTCCCCCCGGCATCAAGTGACAGCAACTGCCTTGCGGGGCAGCGGAGTTGCTCCGCAGGGACGGACAAGCGGAGCGCACCTTTCGACTTCGGGAAGTCCCTCATGGACGCAGGAGAACCTGCGCAGGATAGGCCCAAGTGGCGGAGGGTGTCCGTAGGGGGAACGTGGGGGGCCGCGTCGACCTTGTCACCCGATCTTTCCGGAAGGTGTGGGTGTGGTGCTCAAGGGGCGGGTCAGGGAACGGGAAGCACTCGACCGGTTCGTCGGGGAGTTACGGGAAGGGCTGAGCGGTGTCGTCCTGCTGTGCGGCGACGCCGGCATCGGCAAGACCGTCCTGCTGGACCACGCGGCCTCGGAGGCCGCCGACCTACGGGTCCTGCGGGTGGCCGGAGTGGAGGCGGAGTCGGGGTTCCCCTTCGCGGCGCTGCACCGCGTGCTCGTACCGTTCCTGGACGACCTGAAGGAGGTCCGGGCACTGCCCGAGACGCAGGGCGAGGCACTGCGGGTGGCGTGCGGACTGACCGACGGCCCGCCCGCCGACCGCTTCCTGGTCGGACTCGCGACGCTCACCCTGCTCGCGGAGACCGCGAAGCGGCGACCCCTGCTGATCTGCGTGGACGACGCGCAGTGGCTCGACGAGGAGTCCTTGGGCGTGCTCGCCTTCGTCGGGCGGCGCGTGCACGCGGAGGGCGTCGGGCTGCTGTTCGCCGCGCGCACGGGTTTCGAGGTGCCCGCCGGAATCACGCCCACCGAGGTCACGGGACTGGAGGACCGGTTCGCCCTGGAACTGCTGCGGGAGACCGTCCCCGGCCGGCTCGACCACCGGGTGGCGGCGCGGATCGTGTCCGCGACGGCCGGCAATCCGCTCGCCCTGACCGACCTGGGGCGGGAGTTGTCCGCCGACCAGCTCTCCGGGGGCCTCGCCCTGTCCGAACCGCTGCCGGTCGGCGGCAGACTGGAGGCGTACTACCTCGGCAAGGTGCGGGAGCTGCCGCAGCCGACACGGACCTGGCTGCTCCTCGCCGCCGCCGAGCCGGGAGGCGACCTCGGCTACCTCATGAGCGCGGCCCGCTGGCTCGGCATCGGCGCGGACGCCTCCGGACCGGCCGAGAGCGCGCGTCTCGTGGCGGTGCACACGGCCGTGCGGTTCCGTCATCCGCTGGTGCGCTCCGCCGTCTACAGCGGCGCCACCAGCGTGGAGCGCAGACAGGCCCACCACGCGCTGGCCGCGGCCACCGAGCGGCCGGCCGACATCGACCGGCGGGCGTGGCACCTGGCCGCGGCCGCGATCGGGGAGGACGCCGAGGTCGCCGCCGAGGTGGAACGCGTGGCCGACCGGGCGGGCGCGCGCGGTGGCTATGCCGCCCGTGCCACCTTCCTGACCCGGGCGGCCGAGCTGACACCGGCGGGCGAGGTACGGGCGGGACGGCTGCTGGCGGCCGCCGAGGCGGCGCTGCGTGCCGGGGCCCCGCTGCAGGCGGAGTCGCTGCTGGACGCCATCGACGGGGACCTGCTCGGTGACGCCGGCCAGGGCAGGGCGCTGCTGGTCCGGGCGAACACGGGCATCGCCCTGGGCCGCGCGGACTCGTTCGCGCACGCCCCGGCGCTCTGTGTGCGCGCCGCGCTGCTGCTCCTCGACGGTGCCCCCGAACTGGCCCGCGAGGCCCTCCTCGTCGCGATCGAGCGCGCCATCACCGGCGAGCACCTGATACGAGACACCACACTGGCCGAGATCGCCCGTGCCGTGGAGACGCTGCTGCCGCGCACGCGCCCCGCGACGGGCGTCGACCTCGCACTGCGCGGTTTCGCGGCGCTGATCACGGATGGCTACGAGGAGGCCATGCCCCACCTGAAGCGGGCCTGCGCCATGGTGCTCGACCCGGCGACCACCGAGGAGGAGGTGCTGCGCGGCTATCTGCCCGCCGTCACCCTGTCGATGATCCTCTGGGACGAGGAGACCCACACCGCCGTGATCCGCCGGGCGGCCGACGCCGCCCGGCGGACCGGTTCCCTGTGGCAGCTGGACACCGCGTTGTACTGCGGCACCATGTCCGAGACCAACCTGGGCGAACTGGCCGCGGCCGACGACCTGTTGGCCGAGGGTCACCGGATCCGTTCGGCGATCGGCGCGAACGACGACGTGTGGGCCATCTACCGCCACCCCGAGCTGCTCGCCTGGCACGGCGAGCACGACGGCCTCGACGCCGTGCTGCGCGGCTCCATGGAGGCGGGCACCTACCTGGGCGCCGGCGCGGTCGAGTCCATCGCCCGGATCGGCATGGTGGTGCTGGCCCTCGGCCGCGGTGACTACGCCCAGGCCCGCGCCATCGCGCACGCCCTGATCGAGCAGGACGTGCTCGGGGTGCACTCCCGCGTGCTCCCCCGGCTCGTCGAGGCGGCCGTACGCTGCGGCGACCGGGTGCTGGCGGCGGACGCGCTGCGCACGCAGACATCCCGGGCGACGGCCTCCGGCACGCCCTGGGCGCTGGGACTGCTGGCCCGCTCCAGGGCCCTGCTCGCGGCGGTCGACGACGCCGAGCCGCTTTACCGCGAGGCGATCACCCTGCTGTCGGGCACCCGCGCCCGCTCCGACCTCGCCGTCGCCCACCTGCTGTACGGCGAGTGGCTGCGCCGCCGCAAGCGCCGCAAGGACGCCGGCGAGCAACTGGGCACGGCCGTCACGATGTTCGACGCCATGGGCGCCACGGTGTACGCGGCCCGTGCCGCCCAGGAACTGGCCGCCACGGGGGCGCGGCCCCGGCGCGGGCCGGCCGGCACGGCGTCCGCGCTGACCTCGCAGGAGCTCCAGATCGCCCGTCTCGCCAAGGGCGGGGCGACCAACGCCGAGATCGCCGCCCAGCTGTACATCAGCGCCAGCACGGTCGACTACCACCTGCGGAAGATCTTCCGCAAGCTCGACGTCACCTCCCGGCGGCAGCTGCAGCAGGCCGTGGACGACTGACCCGGCTCACGACCGACCCGGCTCACGACCGACCCGGCTCACGACTGACCCGGCTCACGACTACGCGCTCCACGGGATTCGCGCACCGACCGTCCCGGCCGAAGCTGGGGGCGACCGGACAGATCCTGCAGACGGGAGTACGCATGCCGTACGTGACCGCGAACGACGGAGCGCAGATCTTCTACAAGGACTGGGGAACGGGCCGGCCGGTCGTGCTCAGCCACGGCTGGCCACTGAACTCCGACAGCTGGGAGGCGCAAGCGCTGTTCCTCGCGTCGAACGGCTTCCGCGTCATCGCCCACGACCGCCGTGGGCACGGCCGTTCCTCCCAGACCTGGCACGGCAACGAGATGAACACCTACGCCGACGACCTCGCCACCCTGATCGACACCCTCGACCTGCGCGACGCCACCCTGGTCGGCTTCTCCACGGGCGGCGGCGAGGTCGCCCGCTACGTCGGCCGGCACGGCACCGCCCGCGTCGCGCAGCTCGTGCTGGTCTCCGCCGTGCCGCCGTTCATGCTCCAGACCGACGACAACCCCGGTGGTCTGCCGGTCGAGGTGTTCGACGCGATCCGCGCCGGGTCGCTCGCGGACCGCTCGCAGCTGTACCACGACCTGGCCGACGGACCGTTCTTCGGGCACAACCGGCCCGGCTCGGACGTCTCCCAGGGCATCCGGGACGCGTTCTGGCTCCAGAGCATGCAGGCCGGGCACCGGGGCGCCTACGAATGCGTCGCGGCCTTCTCGGCCACCGACTTCCGCGCCGACCTCGACGCCTTCGACGTGCCCACGCTCGTCGTCCACGGAGACGACGACCAGGTCGTCCCCTTCGAGGTGGGCGGCAAGGCGTCGGCGGCCCGGATCAAGAACGCGACGCTGAAGGTCTACCCGGGCGCGCCGCACGGCATCACGGACACGCACAAGGTACAACTCGGCACAGACCTGCTGGACTTCCTCAACTCCTGATCCGGAAGGACCCCTCAGTTGACATCCGAAGGTCAGCCCCGCCGCCGCGTCCTCGGCGGCCTGCTCGCCGCGGGGGCGGTCACCCTCACCGCCGCCCCCGCCGCGGCCGCCGCCCCCTCGGGCAGCGGCAGGAAGCCGACCGTCGTGCTCGTGCACGGCGTGTTCGCCGACTCCTCCGGCTGGAACGACGTCATCGCCCGGCTGCTGAAGGCCGGCTTCCCGGTCATCGCCCCCGCGAACCCGCTGCGCGACCTCGCGGGCGACTCGGCCTACGTCTCCAGCGTCGTCGGCAGCATCTCCGGCCCCGTCGTCCTGGTCGGACACTCCTACGGCGGCGAGGTCATCACCAACGCCGGGCGCGGCCACGCGCACGTCAAGGCCCTGGTGTACGTCGGGGCCTTCGCGCCCGACGAGGGCGAGAGCGCCCTGCAGCTGGCCGGCATGTTCCCGGGCAGCGAACTGCCGGACGCGCTGGTGACCCGGCCGTTCCCGCTGCCCGACGGCACCACCGGCACCGACGGCTACATCGACCCGGCGAAGTTCCACGGCGTGTTCGCCGCCGACCTGCCGGTGTCCGTGACCCGGCTCATGGCGGCCACCCAGCGCCCGGGGAGCGTGGGCGGCCTGGCGTCCGCCAGTGGCGTGCCGGCCTGGAAGACCCTGCCGTCCTGGTACGTGATCCCCACCGCCGACAAGGTCATCCCGGCCGCGGCACAGCGCTTCATGGCCGAGCGTGCCCGCAGCTCGGCCGTCGAGGTCAAGGGAGCCTCGCACGTCGTGATGATGTCCCATCCGGACGTCGTCGTCCGCCAGATCATGACCGCCTACCGGGCCACCCGCTGACGCACGGGAAGGAACACCGATGAGCGCACCGGACACCATCGTCCTGATCCACGGTTTCTGGGTCACCCCCCGCAGTTGGGAGCACTGGATCGACCGGTACGAGAAGCAGGGCTACCGGGTGCTCGCGCCCGCCTACCCCGGCTTCGAGGCGGAGGTCGAGTCCCTGAACGCCGACCCGACCCCGATCGAGACGATCACCGCTCCGCAGATCGTCGAGAGCCTGGCGAACGTGATCCGCGGCCTCGACAAGCCCCCCGTCCTGATCGGCCACTCGGCGGGCGGGGCGTTCACCCAGGTCCTCCTCGACCACGGCTTCGGCGCGGCCGGAGTGGCCATCAACTCCGCACCCACCGAGGGCGTACGGGTGGCTCCGCTCAGCCAGCTGAAGGCGACCTTCCCCGTGCTCAAGAACCCGGCCAACCATCACAAGGCGGTCGGCCTCACCCATGAGCAGTGGCACTACGCCTTCACCAACACCTTCTCCGAGGAGGAGTCCCGGGCGCTCTACGAGCGGTACGCGGTCCCCGCCTCGGGCCGCATCCTGTGGAACAGCGTGCTGGCCAACCTCCAGCCCGGCCACCAGGACATCTGGGTGAACTACCACAACGACGACCGCGCACCGCTGCTGTTCCTCTCCGGCGAGCTGGACCACCTGATGCCGCCCAAGATCCAGCAGTCCAACCTCAAGCACTACAAGTCGAAGACCGTCACCGAGATCAAGGTCTATCCGGGACAGCCCCACCTCATGCCGGCCTCGCCCGGCTGGGAGGAGATCGCGGACCACGCCCTGGCGTGGGCCCTGTCCCACGTCCGCTGAGCTCACCGCTCCGCCGCCGTGGCGACAAGCCACTACCGTCCCCTGGCGCGTGGGCCCCAGGGGGCGGTGGCGACGGTCGCCGGTGAGGTGAGTCCGAGCGCCCGGTTGTCCTTGCCCTCGCGCATATGGTCCAGCCAGCGTTCGTACCAGGAGAGGAAGTCCGGGGCGGAGGAGACGTTGGGCGGCCGGAAGCCGTCCGCGTTGCCGGTGAGCACGCGGCCGGTGAGCGGGCCGGTCACGCCGACGAGGCACAGATCGGTGCAGCCCATCTCGATGATGTGCAGGAACAGGTCTCCTCGCGCCGCGTCCGGGTGGAGCGCGTGGTGGAAGCCCCGGGGGGCGCCGTCCGGTGGCTGCCGGTCCATGGTGAACAGCCTGCACTCCTCCAGCGGAAGCAGACCGTAGAAGGGCCCGGCACCGACGCCGAGTTCGACGAGGAACGTGCGGTAGGCCCACGGCAGCGCGATGTGGTGCTCGGCCTCGAAGGCGTCGACCCGGGCGGAACCGATGCGCGGTCCGAGGCGGAACGCGTGACGCTCGGCGCCCGCGGAGTGGCTGCGCTGCGGCTGGTACGGGATCCTCGCCAGCTTGGAGCGGATGCGCGCGGTGCGGGAGTCCATCGGAGGATCTCTTCTTTCGCCGGCCGCCACTGTACCGGCTCCACCGCGAACGTCCGGGTCGGTCAGACCGACGGACCCGGACGTTCGCGCTACCTGTCGCTCACCTCACGTCAGCGCACCGCCTTCGCGTACGGCGCGACGGTGATCCGGTCGATCAGCGGTGCGTAGCGGGAGCGGAGCAGTACGCCGGGGAAGGTGTCCGAGGCGTAGGTGGTGCCGTCGAAGTTCGGGAGTTCCTCGGAGCGGAAGGTGATCGTGTTCTGCCCCTTCTTCAGCTGGACGGGGACGGTCAGCTCCCAGAAGTTGTTCTGGTGGAAGGTGTGCGGGAAGGTGAACCGCTTCGACTCGCCGCCGTTGACGGCGATGTCGGCGTGGCGCGCGAGCGGGTCCGGGTTGTAGTGGGTGGCGGGGGACTGCTCGGGGTTGGAGTAGCGGATGCGCAGCGCGTGCGTGCCCGCCTCGTCCGCGGTGACGGTGAACGTGGCCGTGTTGCCGTTGCCCGGGGCGCCGCCGATCCCCGTGATCGCGGTGCCGTCGGTGGCCAGGGAGAGCGGGGCGAGGGCCGCCGAGCCGGCCAGTTCGGCGCTCTTCCCCTCGTAGGTGCGCGCCGGGAGCGTGCCCTCCGTGGGGGTGACCGAGAGGCGGTCGACCATGGTGGTGTGCGAAGTCCCGGTCACCGTCACCTTGTTGACGCCACCGGAGAGGGAGACCGCCACGCTGTTCCCGCCCTCGTCCAGGCGCATGAGGTCCTGGCCGTTGACGGAGACGCGGGCGCCGGAGCCCTTCAGGGTGTCGACCCGGAGGGTGGCCTCACGGTCGGCGGGGGAGTAGACCCAGAACGTGGCGGTCCCGTCCTTGGGGAGCCGGGCGGCGCCTGATCCGGTGGCCGCGCGCCGGGGCGGGTCGTAGGCGGTGCGCGCCCGGCCGCCGAGCCAGGCCAGTTCACCCTCGTACACCTGCGTACGGGCGGAGGCGTCGGGCAGGGACAGGGTCAGCCGGTCGACGATGGCGTCGCCCTTGGTGGCGCTCCTGCCGTCGAGGCTCTTCGCGGCCAGCGTCAGCGTGTGCCTGCCCTTGGTGAGCTTCACCGTGGTGTCGGTGTGGTCCCACACCACCCACTTGTAGCCGAGCGGCAGATACAGCTCCCGCTCGCTGTCCGCCTTGCCGTCCACCCGGAGGAAGACATTGGTGGGGCCCTGCTCCTTCACCTTGTCGAAGGTGTTGAGGGAGTTGGCGAAGACGCTCAGGTCGTAGGTGCCGTCCTCGGGCACGTCCACGGTGAAGTCGAGCGTCATGTCCGACCCGGTGCGCAGTCCGCCGACGTCGTAGCCGCCGGAGGTGTAGAACTTCGACACGTCGCGCGGTGAACCCTCGGGGCCGTTCTTCGAGTAGCCGGATCCGGTGTGGGCGGCGTCCTCCGCCTCATAGGAGTTCTGCCAGCGCACGGGCGCGGTCCGCGTGGCCTTCGCGTTCCCGGCGGGGCTGAGGACGATCTCGTACGCCGAGGACTCCTTCAGCCGGGGCAGGGTCCCGTCACCGAAGTCGACGGAGACCGTGCCGTCGGCACCGACGTCCAGGTTCGTCTCCGTGAGGAGCCTCGGGCCGGAGCTGTCGCCGACCTGTCCGCTCCACTCGATCTCGCGGACCCAGGCGTGCACGCTCTTGCCGAAGACCTTCCTGGGTACGTCGGTGAAGGTGATGTGGCCCTTGCCGGTGGAGCCGCCGAAGATCAGGCGGGCCTGCTTCTTCTTCTCGTCGAGTGTGCCGACACCCTGCATGGTGTAGTTCTCGCCGGGGGACGGCGGGTTCACCTTCACCGTGTGTCCGGTCATCGAGGCGTACGCGTTGAGCAGCCACCACTGGCCGTTGCCGCGGTTCGCCTGCACGGCGGAGTCGGAGAGGTTGCCGTCGATGTTCCAGTACGCGATGTCGGCGTCCACCTTGGACTCCTCGATCGCGGAGACCCACTGGATCATCTGGCCCGGGACCGAGGTGTGGTAGTTGAAGGCGTATTCGTTGATGTTGATCGGGAGTCGGGTGCCCTCGCGCGAGGTGCCCTCGAACAGGTCCTTCTCCCAGCCCCGGTACGTGGCCACGCTGTCGCGGACCGCCTCCGGGTGGCTCAGCTCGTGCCAGGTGACGACGTCGGGGAGGGTGCCGGCGGCCAGCGCGTGGGACAGGAAGCCCTTCACCTGGTCGTACAGGATGCTGGTGTTGGGGCCCGCGATCCGGGCGTCCGGCATCCTGTCCTTGATCAGCTTGTACGCGGAGTCCCAGGCGCCGAAGAAGGCGTCGGGGTCGTCGAGCCAGCTGACCTTGTCGTAACTCCACTGGCCGGTGCCGAACATGTTGCCCTCGGGCTCGTTGAACGGCACGAAGACGATGTTGTCCTGGTACCGCTTCGGCAGCCGGAGAACCTGGTCGACCTGCTTGGCCATCTTCTGCTCGTAGAGCCGCAGCTTCTCGGCGGGGGTGTCGCCCGGCCATTCGTACGGGAAACCGCGGTGGATGTCGGTCATGTAGATGTACACGTCGCCGTCGGTGGAGTCCGCCAGCGGTTTCACCACCTCCAGCGCGTCGGCGCCCGGGTGCTGCGGGCCGTCCTGCGCCTTGGTGGAGACCGTGCGCAGCCCCATGCCCTCGATGAGGTTGTTGGTGGGGACGTCCGGTCCGTAGACGCCGTAGAGGGTGCCGGAGGCGCCGCCGTGGAAGGCACCGGTGTCCGAGCCCAGGTCGACGGTGAGCTGACCCTCGCGGACCACGGTGACCGTCGCCCTGACCGCACGCCCGGCGGCGGTGCCCGCGACGGTGAACGTGCCCGGCCGCTCGTACGCCCCGGCCGGTACGGCGTCCCAGGTGACGGGCGTGTCCCGGTCGTAGCCGTCGGAGAAGGAGGCGCGGACGGCGACGGGGAGGGAGGGGGCGGTCCCGGTCGTCGTCCGGACCTCGAAGGACGTCTTCGACAGCTCACGCAGGGTCGGCACGTCCGCGACGGTACCGGCCACCTGCTCGGGGCTGAGCGCCGCGTGCCACACGGTGAAGTCGTCGATCGCGCCCTTGAGCAGCGGATCCGGGTAGAAGGACTTGCCGATGTAGCCGGCGGCGGTGGCCGAGCCGTCCAGCAGCTCCCTGGCCTTGACGTTCGTCGCGGCGGAGGAGACCGCCACGCCGTCGAGGTAGGTGGTGACGCGTCCGGCGGCGGTGTCGAGGGTGACGGTGACCGTGCGCCAGGCGTCGGCGGGCAGCGCCGCGTATCCGGAGACCTGGGCCTCCGCGCCGCCTCCGCCGGTCGTCACGGCGGTGCGCAGCAGCCCGCCGTTGTTCGACGGGGTGGTGAAGAGGTACTTGCCGGTGTCGGTGCCCAGGTCGAAGATCCGCTGCCAGGACGACTTGTCGCCGCCCCACTTCACACGCGCGGACACCGTCAGGTCGGTGGCGTCGCCGAGCACCGCGCGGGGCAGCCGCACGTACGCCCCGTCGGAGGTGGGCGCCCCGCCGGGCAGGGAGAGTGCCTTGCCGCCGCCCGCGCCCTCGACCGCGTTCGCGGTGGCGGCGTTGACCAGGCTCGCCGTCAGTCCGTTGCCGGAGCTGTCCGTGATCTTCCCGGACGCGAGGTCGTCCTCGTCGAAGGTGTAGTGGGCCGTGGGCTCGGGCGTGTCGGCCGCCTGGGCGGGCACGGCCGGCGCGACCAGCGCGCCCGCGCCGAGGGCCAGGGCGACGGCGGCCGGGGCCCGGCGCCGGGCTGATCTGTCAGCGGATGGCATGGAGTGCGTCCTCAATCCTTGAGTAACGGGGGTCCCGGCCGCGCCCGCCCCGACCGCCCGTCGTGGGCCGTGTCCGGTGAGGCGGGTTCGGGGAGGCGCGGCGCGGAATCGGTTCGATCGCGCGCACACCGGAGCCGGGGCGGTCGGCCCGGGCGGCCGTGGTGGCGCGGGCACAGCAAGGGCTGTGGGCACGGAGCCCGGGTCAGCCGGAAGGATCACTTCATCGAACCGGTTCGCAGGGAAGCTAGCACCGCGGATTTCCCACAGCAATACATCGGACGCGGCCGGATCGGTGCCGGCGCGTGTGTCGGAGGGATTGCCGGCCTGTGTCGGGGAATCCCGTTTCAGGTGTTGACAGCCGTCCGGCTTGTTCCTACCTTCACTTCACGCGAACCGGTTCGACGACCGGACGTCGCATCCTCCTCACCCGACCACGTACGCGGCTCGGACGCACCGCCCGGCGGGAGCGTCGAACCGGTTCGAGCAAGGAGTTCTCCGTGAACATCGGTGAGATCGCCCGGCGGGCCGGTGTCTCGCGGAGCACCGTGTCCTACGCCCTGAGCGGCAAACGCCCCGTGTCCGACGACACCCGCCGGAAGATCCAGCAGGTCATCGACGAACTGGGCTACCGCCCCAACGCCAGCGCCCGGGCCCTGGCCAACGGACGGACCAGCACGATCGGGCTGGTCTTCCCGCCGGCCGGGAACCACTACACGGGCATGCAACTGGACTTCATCGGCAGTGTGGTGGAGGCGGCCGCCGCCTACGACTACGACGTGCTGCTGTCGCCCAGCGGCGTGGACAGCGACCGTTCCTTCCAGCGGCTGCTGGGGGAGCGGCGCGTCGACGGCGCGATCCTGATGGAGATCAGACTGGCGGACGACCGGGTCGATCACCTGGCCGAGCTGGACTTCCCCTCCGTCGCCATCGGCCGGACGGCCCGGCCGGAGGGCAGTTGGTGGGTGAGCCTGGACCACACCGCGCTGGCGGAGGCGTGCGTCCACCATCTGGCGGACCTCGGCCATCGCAGGGTCGCCTTCGTCAACCGGCCCGAACAACTGCTGCGGGCGGGCTACGAGTCCGCGCACCGCGGGCTGGACGGCTTCACCAAGGCCGCCGCCGAACGCGGACTGACCGTGCGGTCCTACACCTGCGGGGACGACGCGGCCGCGGGGCAGGCGTGCCTGGAGCGGATCCTGCACGACGACCCGGCGACCACCGGTCTCGTCACCCTGAACGAGGCGGCACTGGGCGGGCTCTACCGGGGGCTGGCCCTCGCGGGCCGCCATGTGCCGCGTGACTTCTCCGTCACCGGGATCGTCGCCGGCCGCTGGGCGGAGACGGTGACACCGCAGCTCACCGCCGCGGACGTGCCGGCGGCCGAGATGGGCCGGCTCGCCGTCGACCTCCTCGTCGAGCGGCTGGACAGCCCCGGTGCCCCCGCCCGGCACCACCTCCTCGTACCGCCGATCTCCCTGCGCGCCAGCACGGGCCCCGCCCTCGGCGCCTCCTGACCCCGCCCGAAGACCCGGTCCCCAGGGACCCCCGCACTCCCTGGGCACCCCACCCCGAGGCCCCCACCCTCCCGACCCCCACTACACCCGGGCCCGCCGCCCCCCATCCGCACGGCGGTGACCCGGCCACACCCTCATCGCCGGAGCCTCCGCGTCCCGGCGCACCGGGCACCCGATCCCTCACCGACGCCCTCGGTGTGTCCGGCTCTCCCCCCGTCACCCTCCCTCTCACGGCACCCCCGTGCCAAAAACTAAGGACTCCGCCATGCACAGCACCCCCGGACAGCGCCGTCTGACCGCCGCGGCCCTCACGGCCCTGGCCGTGACCGTCGGCGCCACCGCCTGCTCCTCCGGCTCGGGCAGCACCGGCGCCAAGGACGCGGACAGCGGCACCTACACCGTCTGGGACCCGTACCCGCAGTTCGCCAAGGGTTCGGCCTGGACGAAGCTGCTGGACAAGTGCGGCACCGACGCGGGCGTGAAGATCAAGCGGACCGGCTTCGACACCAGCGACCTGGCCAACAAGACGCTGCTGGCGGCCCAGCAGGGCAACTCCCCGGACGTCCTCATCGTCGACAACCCGGTCGTCTCGACCCTGGCCGAGGCGGGCGTGCTCACCACGACCGAGGACAACAAGCTGGACACCTCCACGGTGGATCCCAACCTGCTCGCGGCCGGCCAGTCCGGCGGCAAGACCTACGGCACCCCGATCGGCGCCAACACCCTCGCCCTCTACTACAACAAGGAGGTGCTGAAGAAGGCCGGCGTGGACATCGCCTCGGTCAAGGACTGGAAGTCGCTGACGGCGGCGCTGGCGAAGGTCAAGAAGGCCGGCAAGAAGGGGATCACCTTCTCCGCGATCGGCACGGAGGAGGGCAGCTTCCAGTTCCTGCCGTGGTTCTGGGGCGCGGACGCACAGCTCACCGCGCTCGACTCTCCGCAGAGCGTCTCCGCGCTGTCCCTGTGGAAGGGCTGGCTCGACAAGGGCTACGCCCCCAACTCGGTCCTCAACAACACCCAGACCACCAGCTGGCAGGAGTTCGCCACCGGCGACTACGCGTTCAGCGAGAACGGCACCTGGCAGCTCGCCAACGCCGAGAAGGCCGGGTTCGACTACGGGGTGATACCCGTCCCGGCCGCCACGGGCGGCAACGCGGCCGCCCCGACCGGCGGCGAGTTCGTGACCGTCCCCGTCCAGAAGGACACCGGCCGCTACGCCACCTCCCAGAAGCTCGTCACCTGTCTCACCAGCACCGGCAACCTGTACGACACCGACACCACCCTGTCCTACGTCGCGCCCACCACCGAGGTCCAGGACAAGCAGGTGGCCGCCGACGCCGCACTGAAGCCCTGGGTCGAGGCGGTCAAGGCGGCCAAGGGCCGTACCAGCGACGACCTGGGCACCAAGTACCCCAAGATCTCCGAGCAGTTGTGGAAGGCCGTCCAGTCCGCGCTCAGCGGCGCCGCGTCGCCGAAGGACGCGCTGGCCAAGGCCCAGTCGGCCGTCAAGTAACCAGGGATGCGCGGTCCGTCGATGAACGACACGAAACAGGTCCCGGACCGCCGGTCCGCGCACGGCCGGGTAGGGGCGGCCACCGCCGCCCCTACCCGGCCCTCCGCGCGGCCCCGGCGCCGTCCGACCTCCCCCCAGTGGACCGCCTGGGCCTTCCTCGCCCCGGTGACCTGCTACCTCGTCCTCTTCTACGCCTACCCGCTCTACCGCAACCTCGACCTGAGCCTGCGCGACTACACCGTCCGCTCCTTCGTCCAGGGCGACGCACCCTTCACCGGCCTGGCCAACTACCAGAAGGTCTTCGACGACCCGACCTTCGCCCCCGCCCTGCTGCACACCGTCGTCTTCACCGCCGTGTGCCTGGTCTTCCAGTACGCCATCGGTCTGGCCCTCGCGGTCTTCTTCCACCAGCACTTCCGGCTGTCGGCCACCCTGCGGGCCCTGTTCCTGGTGCCCTGGCTGCTGCCGCTGATCGTGTCCGCCTCCACCTGGTCGTGGATGTTCAACAGCGACTCCGGCATCGTCAACGCCGCCCTGCACGCCGTCGGCGTCGGCCCGGTGAACTGGCTGACCTCCCCCGACTGGTCGCTGACCTCGGTGACCATCGCGAACATCTGGATCGGCGTCCCCTTCAACCTGGTGGTGCTCTACAGCGGACTCCAGTCCGTCCCCGGATCGCTGTACGAGGCCGCGGCGCTCGACGGGGCGAACGCCTGGCAGCGCTTCTGGCGCATCACCTTCCCCCTGCTGCGCCCGGTCTCCGCCATCACGCTGCTGCTGGGCCTCGTCTACACCCTCAAGGTCTTCGACATCATCTGGATCATGACCAAGGGAGGCCCGGCGGACTCCTCCACCACCTTCGCCACCTGGTCCTACCAGCTCGGCTTCGGCAACCTCCTGCCGGCCTTCGGCCCCGGCGCGGCCGTCGGCAACCTGCTCGTGGTCGCCGCCCTGGTGTTCGGCCTGGTCCACGTCCGAGTCCAGCGAAAGCAGGCGCTGTCATGAACCGAAGTGCCTCCCGCTCGTGGTGGAAGACGGCCGTCGGCCTGCTGCTGACCGGGGTCATGCTGTTCCCGGTGTACTGGATGGTCAACGTCTCCCTCACCCGGGACCAGGACATGCGCAAGAGCCCGCCGGACCTGTTCCCGGCCCACGGCACCCTGTCCGGCTACCGCACCGTGCTCGCCGAGCAACTGCCCTACCTCGGCACCAGTCTGGTGGTCGCCCTCGGCACCGTCGTGCTGACCGTGGCCCTGGCCGCGCCCGCCGGCTACGCGCTCGCCAAGCTGCGCCCCCGTGGCGGCGGCCTGCTGAGCTTCGCCCTGCTGGCCGCCCAGATGATCCCCGGCATCATCATGGCGATGGGCTTCTACGCCATCTACCTCCAGCTCGGCCTGCTCCAGTCCGTGCCCGGCCTGATCGTCGCCGACTCCACCCTGGCCGTCCCCTTCGCGGTCCTCATCTTCACCGCGTTCATGTCCGGCATCCCCGGCGAACTGCTCCAGGCCGCGCAGATGGACGGCGCCAGGCCCCTGCGGACCTTCTGGTCGATCGTCCTGCCCATGAGCCGCAACGCCGTCGTCACGGTCTCGCTGTTCGCCTTCCTGTGGTCCTGGTCCGACTTCGTCTTCGCCAACACCCTGGTCAACGGCGGCACCCACGAACCCATCACCCTCGGCATCTACCACTACATCGGCAACAACAACCAGGAGTGGAACGCCATCATGGCCACCGCCGTCGTGGCGTCCCTGCCCGCCGCGGTCATCCTCGTCCTGGCCCAGCGCTATGTGGCGGCCGGTGTCACCACCGGCGCCGTCAAGGACTGAGCCCCCCGACCCGTCCCGACGGCCGGCGCTCTCCCGCGCCGGCCGGCCGGCACCCCCTGCCCCAGAAACGAGTCACGCCACATGACCGCCGCCCGATCCGGCCCCGCCTTCTCCGTCCACGACATCCCCTTCAGCGCGTACGGGTCCTGGTTCGACATCTCGCCCGTCGTGGCGGAGAAGACCTACGCCGAGGACCTCCACCTCGTCTCGCACCAGAACGGCATGCACGGCGTCCTGCGCATGGTCCCCCTGGACCCGGAGAGCGGCGAGCGGACCGTCACCCGCGTCGAGGCGACCCCGGAGCTGCTCACCTGGACCGGCGGACCCGGACGCGTCGAACTCGTCTACGAGACACCCGACACCGTACGGCTTCGGGGCAACGGCCTGGACCTCGGCGTGCTCGCCGCCGCACGCACCCTGACCCCGTTCAGCGGCACGTACTTCTTCCACGACCCGGCGGCGGACGCGCACGTGTTCACCTCCTACGAGACCGGCCGCCGCTACCGCGTCACGCTCCTGTCCGGCGCCCTCGCCGGCACGGCCGGGACCCAGGCCCTGGGCAGCGCCGAACGCGGTGTCACCGTGACCGCGGCGGCGGACGGCCGCTGGGAGATCGCGATCGAGGAACTCGACGCCGCCCGCCCGCCGTACGAGCCCTCGGCGCTCTTCGACACCGTGGTGGCCTCCGCGCGGGCCGCCTTCGCGGACTTCGTCGACGCGGTGGCCCCCTGGCGTTCCGCCGCCACCCCGGCCGCCGAACTCGCCGCCTATGTCGTCTGGTCGGCGACCGTGGCCGCGAAGGGCCTGGTCACCCGGCCGGGCGTGCTGATGTCCAAGCACTGGATGGACAAGGTCTGGAGCTGGGACCACTGCTTCAACGCCCTTGCCCTGGCCGGGGGTTCGCCGGAGCTGGCCCGCGACCAGTTCCACCTCCCCTTCGACCACCAGGACGCGAGCGGCGCCCTGCCCGACTCGGTCACCCACTCCGAGGTCCTCTACAACTTCGTCAAGCCGCCCATCCACGGCTGGGCCTACGGCCGTCTGCGCCGCACCCTGCCCAGCCCTCCGGACCGCGCCGAACTGACGGAGGTCTACGAACGCCTGGAGCGCTGGACCGGCTTCTGGCTCACCGCCCGGCGCGCCCCCGGCGCCGACCTGCCGTACTACCAGCACGGCAACGACAGCGGCTGGGACAACGCCACCACCTTCGACCCCGAGCGGGTGGTCGTCACCGCCGACCTCGCCGCCTTCCTCGCCCTGCAGCTCCACGAACTCGCCGCACTGGCAAAGGAATTGGGCAACGAGGACGAGGCGGCGCGCTGGACGCGGACGGCCGGGGAGACCCAGTCGGCGCTGCTCGACCAGCTCTGGACCGGAGACAGGTTCGTCGCCCGCTCGGCCGGCACAGGGGAGACCTGGAGCAGCGCCGGCCTCCTCGACTTGATGCCCATCGCGCTCGGCGAGCACCTGCCCGCCGAGGTCGCCGGCACTCTCGCCGACCACATCAAGGCCCACCTCACCCCGTACGGCCTCGCCACCGAACTCCCCACCTCCCCGCACTACCTCGCCGACGGCTACTGGCGCGGCCCGATCTGGGCCCCCGCCACCGTGCTCGTCGAGGACGGCCTGCGCCGCGCGGGCCACCAGCGGCTCGCGGACGACATCAGCGCCCGCTTCCGCGCCCTGTGCGAGGCCCACGGGTTCGCCGAGAACTTCGACGCCCTCACCGGCACCGGCCTGCGCGACCGCGCCTACACCTGGACCGCGAGCAGCTACCTCCTCCTCGCCCGCGACCACCACCTGCGCGAGGTGGCCGGGACCGGCGAACCCGTCGTCTGACCCGCGAGCGAGAACCCACCCGCACGTCCGGCACGGCACCGACAAGCCCATCTCTGAAGGAGGGCCGATCGACTTTGCGCCCATCGTGACGTGTACCTGGCCAATTTGCGGGCGGGCTGGCACTCTGCGTCGCGCGCATTCGTCCTCGTCCCCCCACCGCACAAGGAGTACGCGTGAGAGACATACGCCGCTCGTCCCGCTCCCTCCGCACCTCCCGACCCCTCCTCGCCGCCCTGCTCACCGCCGCCGTGATGACCGGCACCGCCGTGTCCGCCGCGCCCGCGGGGGCGGCCCCGGCGGACCCCGCCGCGTTCTGGACCGCCGAACGGATGCGGCAGGCCGCCCCGTTGGAGCTGCCGGTCATGGAACCAGGCCGGCTGAAGGCACCCTCTCTCGCCAGGGGTGCGGAGCGTACCGTCGCCCCCACGCTCCCGGGCACCGCGAGCGAGGCCGGAGCGCTGGCCTTCCCCAACGGGGGCGGAGCCTGGACCGGTGGCGGAGCCGTGGTGTCCACGGCCGGGCGGGTGTTCTTCACCTACCAGGGGCGAACGGCCTCGTGTTCCGGCAACGCCGTCACCAGCGCGAACAAGAGCACCGTCCTCACCGCCGGACACTGCGTGAAGCTGGAGGGCGCCTGGCACACCAACTGGGTCTTCGTACCCGGGTACCACGACGGACAGGCCCCGTACGGCAGGTGGAGCGCGACGAAGACACTCTCCACGCCGCAGTGGACCGCGAGCGAGGACATCAACTACGACATCGGCGCGGCCGTCGTCGCCCCGCTGGACGGGAAGCCGCTGACGGACGTCGTCGGCGGGCAGGGGCTGGCCTTCAACACCGGGTACAACAGGGCGATGTACGCCTTCGGGTTCCCCGCCGCCGCCCCGTACGACGGGGAGAAGTTCGTCTACTGCAGCGGAAACACCAACCGTGACTTCCTGCTCTCCAACGACCACGGCATGAACTGCAACCAGACCGGCGGCGCCAGTGGCGGCCCCTGGTTCACCCAGTTCGACGAGGCCACGGGTACCGGCCTGCAGTCCTCGGTGAACAGCTTCAAGTACAACTTCCTGCCCAACCGGATGTACGGGCCGTACTTCGGCACCGACGCGCAGAACCTGTACCAGACCGCGCAGTCCTCCTGAGGCGCGTACGACCGCCGGCGCCGGCTTCCGACGCTCCGGAAGCCGGCAGCCGGATGCCGCACGGGGCCCGGTCACCGCGCGTCTCTGTTCTGACACCTGTCAAGCAGCCGGGGCCGAGCCCCCTAAGCTGGGGGTGCGTCCCGCGGACCCCGGGGCGATCGGTGAGGAGGCAACCGGTGGGAGCCCGTACAGAACCCGCCCGGCGACCGGGCCGCCCGAGCGCGGACAGCCGTGCCGTGCCCGACGAGGACAGCATCCTGACGCGCGGGCTGGAAGCCTTCGCCGAGCTGGGCTACGAAGGCGGTTCCGCGCGGGAACTGGCCCGCCGTCTCGGCGTCAGCCACAACTTCATCAACGACCGGTACGGGTCCAAGGCGGCCTTCTGGCGTGCGGTCGTCGACCACGCGCTGGGCGGCAGGATGGCGTCGCTGGCGCACACCGATCCCTCGCTCGACGATGCCGAGCAGCTGCGCCTGATCATCGCCGGTTTCTACCGCAGGGCGGTGGACACACCGCTGGTCGGACGGCTCCTCGTCCACGAGTTCTCGCGGGACACGGAGCGGCTGGACTACCTCTACGAGCACTACATCTCCCAGACGCTCCAGCTGATGGTCCCCAGCATCGAGCGGCTCGTCGCCGCCGGACGCATGGCGCCCATCCCGCTGGACGTCCTGTTCTTCGCCGTCGTCCCTCCCGTCTCGGGCATGCTCGACGGGCCCCTGGCGCGGCGACTGGGCCGGGAGGACCCCGCCTCCCCGGAGCAGCTCACGGCCACGGCGGAGTGGCTGTCACGCCTGGTGGTCAACGGCCTGCTCGCGACGGGTGCGCCGAACGGCGACTGAGTGCGACCCGGGTGTCCGGGAGCCCCTCGTCTGTGCGAATTGGGTCTGTCCTGTCCGTGCGCTGTACGCACCTTGGACGAGCGCTGAACGGCGGTGCGCGAGCCTGGAGGGGCTCCCGAGCGAGCGAAAGGCGGCAGGCCGCTCCGAGGTGCCCCACACGGGTCCCGTCGGCCCGTTCCGCCGCGGAGGTCTCGCCGGTTCGCACACCCAAGCCCCGGAGGAACCTTGAACGTCTCGTTGTCCACCTGGCTGCTCACGATCGTCGTCCTGGGGCTGTTGGTCGCCGTGGACTTCTTCATCGGGCGCAAGCCGCATGAGGTGTCGGTGAAGGAGGCCGGGATCTGGTCGGCCGTGTGGATCGCTCTGGCGGTCGCGTTCGGCCTGGGGGTGCTGGTCTTCGGGGGCGGCGGGCCGGCGGGGGAGTTCTTCGCGGGGTTCGTGACCGAGAAGTCCCTGAGTGTCGACAACCTGTTCGTCTTCGTGCTGATCATGGCGAAGTTCGCGGTGCCCTCGCAGTACCAGCAGCGGGTGCTGATGGTCGGTGTGCTGATGGCCCTGGTGCTGCGTGCGGTCTTCATCGCCGCGGGTGCGGCGATCATCTCCTCTTTCTCGTGGGTGTTCTACCTGTTCGGCGCGTTCCTGGTCTACACAGCCTGGAAGCTGGTGCAGGACGCCCGGGCCGGCGGTCATGAGGAGGAGTACGAGGAGAACAAGCTCCTGAAGGCGGTGGAGAGGCGTTTCGGGGTGGCCGACCGCTACCACGGGACCCGGCTGTGGGTGGAGGAGAACGGCCGGCGTGTGATGACGCCGATGCTGGTGGTGATGCTCGCCATCGGTTCCACCGACGTCCTCTTCGCCCTCGACTCCATCCCCGCGATCTACGGCCTCACCCAGGACCCGTACATCGTGTTCACCGCCAACGCCTTCGCCCTGATGGGCCTGCGCCAGCTGTACTTCCTCATCGGCGGCCTGCTGAAGAAGCTCGTCCACCTCTCCTACGGCCTGTCGATCATCCTGGGGTTCATCGGCGTCAAACTCGTCCTGCACGCCCTGCACGAGTCCGGCGTCCACGTCCCCGAGATCACCATTCCGTTCTCCCTCGGCTTCATCGTCCTCGTCCTCGTCGTCACCACCGCCACCAGCCTCTGGGCCTCCCGACGACAGCGGGAGCGGGAGCGGGCGCAGGAACCGGACCGGCCGGAGACCGCGGTGGCGGGCGACGACGAGCAGACCTCGCGGCGGGCCTAGGAGACCGCGTCGGCGACGGCCCGCGTGATCGCGCGGGCCATCCGCGTGATGCCGGGCGACACCACCGGGCACGGCCGCGGCCTGGACGTCGTCGGGGCCAGGCAGAAGTGCAGCGGGTCCTTGTCGTGATGGAGGGCGGTACGGGCCCGGCCCGGCTGGGTGCAGTACCCCTCGTGCTCCCGTTCGTACGCGGTGCACGGCAGGTACTGGGTCCACGTGTAGCGGCCGGAGGCCGGGCTCACGGCCCGGCCGGCGTCGGCGGTGAGGTCGCCGGAGCCCTTGGCCTGCCGCGCGTACAAGGCGTTCACGCGGCGGACCCGGTCCGGGGTCATCGGGTCCGGGCCCTGGAGCACCCAGACGATCGTCGGCCGGTGCGCGCCGCCCGCGTTCGCGATCTGTTCGGTGAGCCCGGCTGCCGCGGCCTCGTACCGCCGGAAGTACTCCGCCCGGTCCTTGCCGTAGGTGATGCCGTCCATGCAGGGCGTGTAGTCCCAGGAGTTGCCCCAGAACTGCAGGACGACATAGTCCGGACGCAGCCGGCGCACCAGCGCGGCTGCCTTGTCCCCCGGCGGGACGAGCGACCGGTCGGCCGTGCCCTCCAGGTAGTCGCACAGGGTGGTGCCCCCGTACGGCACGCTCGTGTACCGGGCGCCGAGGCCGTCCTTCAGCAGCGTGCCGAGGACACGCTGGTTCTCCACCGCGAGCGAGTCCCCGAGGTAGAGCACCCCTGGCGCCGGCTTCGCGGACGCGCCGTCGCGGGGCGCGGTGGTGATCCGGGAACGGGTGGTCGGCGACGGATCGGGCGCCGCGGCCGACGGCGGGGCTTCGCCCGGCGCCGACTCCGGATCCCCGCACGCGCCCAGCGCCAGCGCGGCGAGCACCGCCCCGGCCACTCCCACGATCCACGCCCTGCGCATACGCGACTCCGGCCCCGGCCATCCAAAACGGTCCCCCAGGCAAGCACAGCCCGGGGCGGGGCGGAAGACATACGTCGGCCACGAGCGGACCGGCCGGAGCGCGCGGCCGGGGGCGCCGGGGCGAAGTCGCCCACACCCCTCCATGGCGCGACTCCCGGCTGCCGGAGTGGCCCCCGTACCGGGCGGCCCGGGCCGCGCCGCGGGCGGTTGGGTGGTGGATGCCGAGGGCATCGCGCCCGGGTGGCCGCGTGAGGGCGCCCGGGCGGGGGTGCCGGGGCGCGCTGTCGGGCCCGGGTGGGGGGCTGGCGCCCGTTCATGGCGCGAGGCCGGCCCTGGACGGCCGCCGAGCCCCTCGCGTGGCGCGACTCCCGGCTGCCGGAGCGGCCCCCTCGGCCCGCGTACCGGTCGGCCCCGTGAGGGCGCCCGGTCGGGCCCGGGTGGCGGGCCGGCGCCCGGGCATGGCGCGAGGTCGGCCATGGCCGCGCCGTGGGCGGTGGGGCCATGGAGTCGAGGAGGTCGCGCCCGGGCGGCCCCACGGGGGCGCCCGGGCCGGTGGGCGCCCCCGGAGGGTCAGGTCACGGGGTCATGCCGCCGCTGCACGCGGCACCCGGCTCCGGCGTCTGCTCGCCCTGGACGTACTTGGTCAGGAACTTCCGCACCCGCGGGTCGGACGCCTTGTCCACCTTCAGCTGGTGCTCCCAGGCGCTGAGCACGATGGGGGAGGACTGGTCCTCGTAGGGGCTCATGAAGGAGTACGTCGTCTTCTCCACCAGCCCGGTCAGCGACTCGACGTCGGCCTCGGCCGCCTTGTCGTTGTACGTGATCCAGACCGCGCCGTGCTCCAGCGCGTGCACCGCGTTCTCGTTCGGCACGGCCTTGGTGTACACCTGCTTGTCGCAGTTGACCCAGACCTGGTGGTGGTCGCCGCCCACCGGCGGGCTCATCTTGTACTCGACGGGCTCGGTGACGTGGTTCTGGGTGAGCTTGGACCAGCTCTTCACCCCGTCGACCGGCGCCGCCTTGGCCGCGGCCTCCGCCGCCTCCTTCTCCCGCGCGGAGTCGATGAGGTACCAGCCGCCGCCGACGAGCCCGGCGAGGATGGCGGTGGTGACGCCGATCATGAGCACCCGCGTCCGCCGCTCACGCGCCTGCTCGGCCTTGCGTATCTCCTCCACGCGGGCGCGCCGCGCCGCCTCCCTGGCCTTGGGGCTGTTGTTCCTGCCCTTCGGTCCGCCGTTGTTGGCCTTCGCCTTGGATGAAGCCATGGGGTGTCCTTCTCCCCGCCGGGCCGCGTACGGGCCGGGCGGTGCTGCTGGTCGTCCACGAATCCGTCGCGCGGGCCGGTGCCCGGGCGACGCCCTGCCGAGGGATCTCCGCGATGTCCACGGGGCTCCCGTGCGGGCGGGGCCTAGACGCGGAGCAACTGCAGTTCGTGGAGATCGGGAGGGCGGGCCCGCCCCGGCTCGCGGGCACCGGCGGGCGCCACCCGCGCCGCGGCCGTCGCCGGCTGCCAGGACGCGGCGGTGTGGTCGGCGCCGGGCGACGGCACCTGGACGAGCACCGCGGCCGGGTCGGGGGAGTGGCAGTCGTGTCCACCGGGACGGTGCTCACAGGGGTCGCGGTCCACCTGGCCCGCCCGCACGGCGAGGGGCACCTGCGTGCGCGGCTCCGCCGAGACGGTGTGCGGGCGCTGCGCCGGGGCCTCCCCGGGAGGCGTGCCCGCGCAGGACAACAGGAACGTGGTCGCGGCGGACACGATCACGAGCAGCAGGCGCGCCGACCGGCCCCGGACGCACGGCAGCGCCGTACGTCTGAACGGCCGGCCGGGCATGCAGCCACCTCACGGGTCGAGGCGAACGGGAGTGCGAGCGCCGCTGAAATTATCAGACGTCGCACAGCCGTGGTCCCGCCCCGCGGATCCCGTGCCGGTTTCACGCGATCCGTCCCCTTCGGCGCGCGTCCGGCAACGCCCGTGGCTAGCGTGAGAGCCGGGGAAACCACCCTGTCGAACCGAGGAGAGTGGCGCGATGGCCGCACATCCCGACGGAACGCCCTGTTGGGTCGACGCGATGTTCAGCGACGTCGAGGGGGCGAAGAGTTTCTACGGTGACGTACTGGGCTGGACGTTCGGCGAGTCGTCGTCCGAGTACGGCAACTACACCCAGGCGTACGCGGACGGCAAGGCGGTGGCCGCGGTCGTCCCGCCGATGCCCGGCCAGGAGGGCCAGTCCGCCTGGTGCCTGTACTTCGCCTCGTCCGACGTGCACGCCACCGCGGCCAGAATCCATGAGAACGGCGGCGAGGTGCTGATGGAGCCGATGCAGGTCGGCGACTTCGGCTCCATGCTGCTGGGCCGCTCCCCGGACTCCGTCGTCTTCGGGGTCTGGCAGCCGGGCGTCCACGAGGGCTTCGAGGCCACGGGGGTGCCCGGCGCGTACGCCTGGGCCGAGGTCTTCACACGGGAGCCCGAGAAGGCGGACGCCTTCTTCCCGGCCGTCTTCTCCTTCCGGTCCAAGCGCATGGACGACCCCGGCAGCCCCGAGATGGACTTCCGGGTCTTCGACCTGGGGGAGGGTCCGCTGCTCGGCCGGATGACTATGACTCCGGAGGACTTCCCGCCGGAGGTGCCCTCGTACATCAACGTGTACTTCGCCGTCCCCGACTGCGACGAGGCGGTCGCCCGGGCCACCGCGCGCGGCGGCGTCCTGCGCTTCGGCCCCATGGACACCCCCTTCGGGCGTTTCGCGGCGCTCAGCGACCCGCAGGGCGCGTCCTTCTCGGTCATCGACGTCGGCAGGACGCAGGGCGAGATGCCGACGCTCACGGACGTCGACTGAGCGGACGCCGCGGGATGCGCGGGGGTGTGGGGATGCGCGGGGGCGGGAGACCCGTGGGCGGTCCCACGCCCCCGCGCATGGCATGATCGAGTGCATGCCGGAACGTGTTGTGGCCGCCTGTGACGGAGCGTCCAAGGGAAACCCCGGACCAGCGGGCTGGGCCTGGGTGGTCGCCGAGGACGCCGAGACCCCCTCCCGCTGGGAGGCGGGCCCGCTGGGCAGGGCCACCAACAACATCGCCGAACTCACCGCGCTGGAGCGGCTGCTGGCGGCCACCGACCCGGCCGTCCCGATCGAGATCCGGATGGACTCCCAGTACGCGATGAAGGCGGTCACGACCTGGCTGCCCGGCTGGAAGCGCAACGGCTGGCGCACGGCCGCCGGCAAGCCGGTCGCCAACCGGGAACTCGTGGTCCGTATCGACGAACTGCTCACCGGCCGTACCGTGGACTTCCGCTACGTGCCCGCGCACCAGGTCGACGGTGATCCCCTCAACGACTTCGCCGACCGTGCGGCGAGCCAGGCGGCCGTCGTCCAGGAGCCGGCCGGGACCGACCTGGGCTCGCCGGAACCGCCGGCCGCGCCCGACACCGCCCCGTCCCGCTGGAGCGCGGCGAAGAAGTCCGGGAAGTCCGCCAGGTCCGGCGCCCGTGCCGGTTCGTCGTCCTCGTCCTCGGCGTCGTCCCGCACGATCAAGGCGAAGTTCCCCGGCCGCTGCCTGTGCGGCCGTGCGTACGCCGCGGGGGAGCCCATCGCCAAGAACGACCAGGGCTGGGGACACCCGGAGTGCCGTACGGCGGCGTCGGCCGGAGCCGAATAGCCGCCGCACGGCGCCGTGCGCGGGGGCCGGCGTCACACGACGGCGCCGCGCCACTCCCCGCTCTCCCGGCCACGCTTCTCGATGAAGGTCTTGAAGCGTTCCAGGTCGCCCTTGGTCTGCCGCTTCACGACCCCCAGCCTGTCGGCCACCTTCTCGGCGGTGCCCGTGGGTTCGAAGTCCATCTGCAGCATGACCTTCGTGCGCTCCTCGGAGAGGTGGTGGAAGGTGACGACACCGGCCTGACGGGCCTCGCCGCCGACGGTCGTCCACGCCACCCGCTCGTCCGGGATCTGCTCGGTGATCTCCGCGTCGAACTCCCGCCGCACGCCGTCCACCTTGGTCACCCAGTGCGTGAGTGTGTCCGAACGCTGCTCGATCCGCTCGACCCCGCTCATGAACTCGGGAAAGGTCTCGAACTGCGTCCACTGGTTGTAGGCGGTCCGGACGGGGACGTGGACCTCGACGGACTCCTCGATCTGGGTCATCGGTCGCCTCCTCACATCGGTTGCGTGTCGATCACGGCCGGGTCGCCCCGGCGCGTCCGGAGCGGGTACCCAGGACTCCCGGGGATCAACGCGGGTCAGGCGGCGTCGAAGGTGTAGTGCGCGGTGTGGTCCAGCAGCGCCGCCGGAGTCGTGTCGTTCCACGGCCTCATCGGCTCGTTCAGATCGACCACGTTCGGCGTCCCGGCCGCCGGCAGGTACGCCGAACCGGGGTGCAGGCGCTGCCAGTCGGCCCACAGCTTGTCGACGAAGGCGTGGTGCAGCCAGAAGACCGGGTCGTTGGGGGAGACCCCGGTGCCCATCTGGCCGCCCACCCAGACATGCACCCGGTTGTGCAGGTTGACGCCCCGCCAGCCCTCCAGATGGTTGCGGAAGCCGTCCGAGGCGCTGTTCCAGGGCGCCATGTCGTACGTGGACATCGCGAGCACCGAGTCCACCTCGGCCCGGGTCGGCAACTGCCGCACCGCGGTGCCGAGGGAGCGGCGCAGATAGGTGCGGCCGTCGACGCGCACGGTGATCGGCCAGTTGCCGGTGGACGCCGCGAACGGCCCGTCCGTCACCTGCCCGTCGCGGCTGCGCCCGGTGCCGCCGAGGAAGTCCGGGGCCCAGAGGGAGGACCGGGTGGTGCGGTCGGCGGTCCAGTCCCAGTACGGCAGTGCGACGGCCGGGTCGACGGACTGCAGGGCCCGCTCGAACTCCAGCAGGAATCTGCGGTGCCAGGGGAGGAAGGACGGTGAACGGTGGCCGGTGCGTTCGCCGTTGTCGGTGTCGCCGAGGATGAAGGCGTTGTGCGTCGTGACGAACTCGTCGTAGCGTCCGGAGCGCTTCAGCGCGATCAGGGCGTCGACCAGGCGCCGCTTCTCGTCGGCGCTCAGGGTCGCCTGGTTCTTGCGTATGGTCATGGCTCTGCGGCTCCTTGCGGTGGTTCGGGTGGTTCGGGTGGTTCGGGTGGTACCGGTGCTGCGGGGGCCGGTCAGCCGAACGGGACGAGACGGGCGCCCTGGAGTTCGTCGACCGCGGCGCGGGCGGCGGCACGCGGGGTCGGTACGGGGGAGTAGTGGCTGACGACGCTGATCCAGCTGCCGTCGGCGTTGCGCATGACGTGCAGCTCGGCCCCGTCCACGAACACGGCGTACCCGGCGCCGTGATGGTGACCGCCGCCGTCGGCCGCGCGGCCCTGTATGCGGCGGCCCCGGTACACCTCGTCGAAGGCGGCGGGGTCCTGGTGGCCCTGGTGGGCGTGGCCTTCGTCGGCTGTGGCGGTGAGCGGGGCGCCGACGGTCGCGGCGAGGGCGGCCGCCGCCCCGAGGGCGTGGCGGCGGGTGATGTCGGGCATGCGAGAACCTTCTGACAAGGGGTGATTGATGACCCGTCATGCCTATCGATCAGGTGGGGAACGGGGGAAATCCCCGGAAGCCGGTTGGCCGCGATCAGGACAATCACGTATATGTCGTGCAAGGTTGAACAAAGATGATCTTGCTGTCGTGGATCTTCGCGCATGGGCGGAGGGAGAGATTCCGTCCGAGGTGCGGGGTGTGGCCGATGATCTTGCGGAGGGTGCCTGGATCGGGTGACGGCCGTCACGCGCGCAAAGTGACGCGATTCCGGGCCGTCTCCGCACTGCTACTCTTCGTGGTCAATTGATCGCTTTGCGCAGCGAAATGGGAGTGTGCGTGAAGATCGCGTGCGTCGGCGGCGGACCCGCAGGCCTGTACTTCTCGATCCTGATGAAGCGGCAGGACCCGTCCCACGACATCACCGTCCATGAACGGAACCCGGCGGGATCGACCTACGGCTGGGGTGTCACCTACTGGGCCGAGCTGCTGGACAAGCTCCGCGAGAAGGATCCCGAGACGGCTCGGGCCATCAGCGAGAACTCCGTCACCTGGAACCGCGGCGTCGCCCACGTCCGCGACCGTTCGACGGTCCAGCCCGGCGACCAGGGCTTCGGCATCGGCCGGCGCCGCATGCTGGAGCTGCTCGCCGAACGGGCGCGGGAGCTGGGCGTCCGCGTCGCGTACGAGGACGGCATCACGGCCGACGACCTGCCGGACGCCGATCTCGTCGTCGCGGGCGACGGGGTCAACAGCACCGTGCGCGAGCGGTACGCCGACCGCTTCGGCAGTGACATCACGCTCGGCCGCAACGCCTACATCTGGCTGGGCACCAGCAAGGTCCACGACGCGTTCACCTTCTCCTTCCAGGAGACCGACCACGGCTGGATCTGGGCCTACGCCTATCCGTTCAGCGACGAGCAGAGCACCTGCGTCATCGAGTGCTCCCCGCGGACGCTGAGCGGCCTGGGCCTGGACCGCCTCGGCGAGGCCGAAGGCCTGGCCCTGCTGGAGAAGCTCTTCGCCGGCATCCTGGACGGGCACCCCCTCCTCGGGCGGGCCCAGGACGATGGCACCGCCCAGTGGCTCACCTTCCGCACGCTGACCAACCGTGCCTGGCACCACGGCAACGTCGTCCTGCTGGGCGACGCCGCCCACACCACCCACTACTCCATCGGCGCCGGGACCACCCTCGCCCTGGAGGACGCCATCTGTCTGGCCGAGTCCCTCGGCGCCCACCCGGACACGGAGGCGGCGCTCGCCGCGTACGAGCGGCGGCGCAAGTCGGAGCTGCTGCGTCTGCAGAGCGCGGCCCGCCACAGCGCGCAGTGGTACGAGAACATCCACCGGTACATCGACCTGCCCCCGGAGCAGATGTTCGCGCTCCTCGGCCAGCGGCACTCCCCGCTGCTGCCGTACGTGCCGCCGCAGCTCTACTACCGTCTCGACCGCGCGGCCGGCCGTCTGGAGGCCCTGCGCCGCCTCAAGCGCTGGCTGGGACCCAAGCTGGCCCGGTCCTCGCAGGCGCGGGCCCTCGCCGACGCCGACCGGTCGTAGCGCACGCTAGCCGACCGGCGTACGCACCCCGGCTACCCCACGCCCCGGGGCCGGAACTGGATGCTGATGCGCGGCCCCACCGCCCGTGCCGACTTCGGGACCGCGTGGTCCCAGGTGCGCTGGCAGGAGCCGCCCATCACGATCAGGTCGCCGTGCCCCTGCGGGAACCGCAGGGTCGGACCGCCGCCGTGCGGCCGCAGGGCGAGGTCGCGCGGGTCGCCCACGGACAGGATGGCCACCATCGTGTCCTCCCGGGCGCCCCGCCCGATCCGGTCGCCGTGCCAGGCCACGCTGTCGCGGCCGTCGCGGTAGAAGCACAGCCCCGCCGTGGCGAACGGCTCGCCCAGCTCGGAGCCGTAGCGCGCGGACAGGGCGGCCCGGGCCTCGTCCAGGACGGGGTGCGGAAGGGCGTCCTCGGCGCCGTAGTGAGCGAGCAGCCGGGGTACGTCCACCACCTGCTCGTACATCTGCCGCCGCTCCGCCTTCCAGGGCACCTCCTCGGCGAGCCGGGTGAAGAGGGCGTCGGCGCCGGTGACCCAGCCGGGCAGCAGGTCGATCCAGGCGCCGGCGCCCAGCTCGCGCCGGCGCAACCCGTCGAGGGGGCCGAGGCGGAGGTCGTCGGACTGGTCGAAGAGGGAGCCCTGGAGGTGCGTGGCCATACGGCCAGCGTACCCCCGGATTCGAAAAAGTGTTCGCTTGCGAGGTCGAGCCCGTCGAGGCCCGGTCGTGTGAAGGGCTCCCTTGCCCGGCGTACGGTCAGTGCTGCTGGGCCTTCTGCGGGGTCACCTCGCTCGGCCGTACGACCACGAAGCCCTCGCCCTCCAGCTTCAGCTGCACGGCCTCACCGGAGCCGCCCCGGATCATCGAGCCGAAGGACTGCGAGCGGTGCAGCGAGGTGTTCAGATGCGCCGTCCAGCCCACCACCGCGTCCGTGTCGACGAACACGGGCAGCTGCGGGGAGACGGGGATGACCAGCGGATTGCCGTCGCACACCAGCCCGAGCCTGCCCTGCCCGGTGAACACGCTGTTGAACAGACCGCCGCCGGTCATGCCGGCGCCCTTCACCGTCTTGATCTCGTAGGACAGCGAGGCGTCGAAGCAGAGCACGTTGCGGCCGTTGACGGTGAACACATCACCCGGCTCGACATCGACGATGAAACAGTTCTGCGCCTCGTGCGCGAACCACGCCTCGCCCTGGCCGCGCACCGCCATCAGCGGCAGCCCCTCCCCGGTGACCGCGCGCTTGAGCATGCCGCCCACGCCCTGGCCCTTGCGTTCGAACTGCAGGTTCCCCCGGAAGGCGATCATCGCGCCCTGCCGGGCGAGCATCTCGCCGTTGACCGCGTACCTGATGGACTTGGCGTTCTGGACGGCCATCCCGGGCGCGTGGGCCGGCTGCACCATGTTCTCGTGGGAGAAAAGATCACTCTTCATACCGGCATGCTGTCCCGGAGTGCCCGATTCCGCCAAGCGACGCGCGGGGCACGCGAATTGAGACGCCTGACAACGCTGGCGCCGGGGTGGTAGAAGCGGACGCATGACCGACAAGACCGCCGGCGTCGACCTCCCGGACCGCCGGGGCCGCACCGGACTCGACCGTACCGGCCGTGACCTGACCGGCAACCCGCGCGTGAAGGTCCGGGACGTGCGGCTGCTGTCCAGCCACTGGTACGTGGAGCGCACCACCACCTTCGACTTCCAGCGCGCCGACGGCACCTGGAGCACCCAGGAGCGCGAGACGCACGACCGGGGCAACGGCGCCACCGTCCTCCTCTACGACACCGAGCGCGAAACCGTCCTGCTCACCCGGCAGTTCCGCTACCCGGTGTACGTCAACGGGCACCCCGACGGGATGCTGATCGAGACACCCGGCGGCCTGCTCGACGAGGAGGACGAGCACCCCGAGGTCGCCGTACGCCGCGAGGTGATCGAGGAGACCGGCCACACCATCGGCGAGGTCCGGCACGTCTTCGACATCTACATGAGCCCCGGCTCGGTCACCGAACGCGTGAGCTTCTACGCCGCCTCCTACGGGCCGTCGACCCGCACGCACGAGGGCGGGGGCCTCGACGAGGAGGGCGAGGACATCGAACTCGTCGAACTGCCCTTCCGCAGGGCCCTGGAGATGATCCGCGGCGGGGAGATCGCCGACGCCAAGACCATCATGCTGCTGCAGTGGGCGGCGCTGGAAGGGCCGTTCGCCGCCGGAGGCGGGGCGTAAGGGGGTCTCACGGGTCGAGCGCCTCGGCGGCCTCCGCGGCGACCGCGTCCGCGACGGCCGTCAGCGTGGGGGAGTCGAGCTTCCACTGCTGCCAGAACAGCGGCGTGTCCACGGGCCGCTCCGGGGCCAGGTCGACGAGCCGTCCGGCGGCGAGCAACGGCTCGGCCTGCGCGGCGGGCACCATGCCCCAGCCCATCCCGGCGGCCACGGCGTCGGCGAAGCCCTCGGACGTCGGTACATAGTGCCGGCGGCCCCCGGCCGGACGACCGCGCGTCAGCCGGCGGACGAAGACGTTCTGGAAGTCGTCGCGCCGGTCGAAGAAGACGACCGGCGCGTCCGTGATCACGTCCTCGAGCGGCACCTCGGATCCGGCGCCGAGCCATCGCTCGGCGAAACCGGGCGAGGCGCACGGCAGGTACCGCATCCGGCCGAGCGGCCGGACCGAGCATCCGGCCACGGCGTCCGGAGCCGAGGTGACCGCGGCCGTCACCAGGCCCTCGCGCAGCAGCCGGGCCGTGTGCTGCTCGTCCTCGCGCAGCAGTTCGTAGCAGGGGCGCAGCTCCTCGGGCACCCGGGTGAGGGCGGGCAGGAACCAGGTGGCCAGCGAGTCGGCGTTCACCGCGATGGACACCCGGGTGGTCTCGTCGGCGCCGGTCATGCCGAGCGCGGTGTGCGCGTCGTGTTCCAGGCGGGCCAGCTGGCGCGCGAACCGGACGATCACCTCACCGGACTCGGTCGCCCGCACCGGCTTGGCGCGGACCAGCAGGACCCGGCCGACCCGCTGCTCCAGGGCCTTGACCCGCTGGCTGACCGCCGACGGCGTCACATGCAGGGCGGCGGCCGCCGCGTCGAACGTGCCCTCGTCCACCACCGTGAGCAGCGTGCGCACCAGGTCGACCGGTAGCTGAGACATCACGGACGCTAATGATACGTAAGAATCTTTAGCTGTACGCATGGGTGGTGCGTTTCCTAGCGTCAGGGGTGTGTTCAGCGAAATGACCGCCCTCGCGGCCGGATTCGGCACCGGCCTCTCCCTCATCGTCGCCATCGGCGCCCAGAACGCCTTCGTCCTGCGCCAGGGACTGCACCGCGACGCCGTGCTCCCCGTCGTCGCCATCTGCGCCCTCTCCGACGCGGTGCTCATCGCCCTAGGGGTCGCCGGCGTCGGCGCGGTGGTCGTCGCCTGGCCCGGCGCGCTGAAGGCGGTCGCCCTGGTCGGCGGCGGCTTCCTCCTGGTCTACGGCGCTCTGGCCGCCCGCCGCGTCCTGTGGCCGGGCGACGACGCCCTGCGCGCGGACAGTGGATCGGCGGGCTCGCGGCGACGGGCCGTCCTGACCTGTCTGGCCCTGACCTGGCTCAACCCCCACGTCTACCTCGACACCGTGTTCCTGCTCGGCTCCATCGCCTCCGACCGCGGCCCGCTGCGCTGGACCTTCGGCCTCGGCGCCGGCCTCGCCAGCCTCTGCTGGTTCGCCGCGCTCGGCTTCGGCGCCCGTCTGCTCAGCCGTTTCCTGGCCCGCCCGTCGGCCTGGCGGGTCCTCGACGGCCTGGTCGCGGTGACGATGCTCGCGCTCGGCGGGATGCTGATCGCCGGGGCGTGATCCTCCACGGCACGGCACGGGGCGACAGCATGTGAGACGGCCGCACGACGGCCTGTCCCGGCGGCGGTGATCTCCGCGATAGTGGTGCCCGAATCGAAAGATGTATCGAGCATCAGGATGCCCGTGGACACCACCCAGAGCAGCGCCGGCGACGACACCGCACCGGAGGACGACGCCCCGGCACCGCCCCGCCGGGGCCGGCGCCGCTGGACGATGGACACCCGCCCCCTGCGCCGCCCCGCCTACCGGCGCCTGTGGTCGTCCACCATCGTGACGGCCGTCGGCAGCCAGCTGACCGCCGTCGCCGTACCCAAGCAGAT
The DNA here is from genome assembly GCF_029167005.1 of Streptomyces sp. VNUA24. Lineage (NCBI taxonomy): Bacteria > Bacillati > Actinomycetota > Actinomycetes > Kitasatosporales > Streptomycetaceae > Streptomyces > Streptomyces sp. VNUA24. Next base: position 1,744,770 of record NZ_CP119143.1, on the reverse strand, counting down.
CTACGACATCACCGGCTCCTCCGCCTGGGTCGGCTACGCGAGCCTCGCCGGACTGCTGCCCCTGGTGGTGTTCGCCCTGTGGGGCGGCGCGGTCGCCGACAGCGTGGACCGCCGCACCCTGCTGCTCGTCACCAACACCGGCATCGCCGTCACCTCGGTGCTGTTCTGGGTGCAGGCCGTCACCGGGCTGGAATCGGTGTGGGCGCTGATGGCCCTGCTCGCCCTCCAGCAGGCGTTCTTCGGCCTCAACTCACCCGCCCGCAACGCCTCCGTGGCCCGGCTGGTCCCCGCCGATGAACTGGCGGCGGCCGCCGCGCTGGGCTCGACCGTGATGCAACTGGGGCTGGTGGCGGGCCCGTTGCTGGCCGGCGCCCTCATCCCGGTCATCGGTCTGGCCGAGCTGTACCTGATCGACGCGCTGGCGCTGTGCGTCACCCTCTGGGCGGTCCACAGGCTGCCCTCCCTGCCTCCGCTGGACACCACGACGACCCGGCGCGCCGGCTGGCGGGAGGTCGTGGCGGGCTTCCGCTACATCGCCCTGCACAAGGTGCTCCTGCTGTCCTTCCTCGCCGACATCATCGCGATGGTCCTCGGCATGCCCCGCGCCCTCTTCCCCCAGCTCGCCGACACCACGTACGCGCCCTACGGCGAAGGTCTCGCCCTCGGCCTGCTGTTCGCCGCCGTCCCCGTCGGCGCGGTGGCCGGCGGTCTGATGTCGGGCACGTTCTCCCGCTCCCACCGGCACGGACTCATGGTGATCGCGGCCGTCATGGCCTGGGGCGCGGCCGTCACGGGCTTCGGACTCAGCACCAGTCTCTGGTTCGCGGTGCTGTTCCTCGCCGCCGCGGGGGTCGCCGACATGGTCTCCATGATCTTCCGCGGTGCCATCCTGCTGTCCGCCGCCACCGACGAGATGCGCGGCCGGATGCAGGGTGTCTTCACCGTCGTGGTCGCCGGTGGCCCCCGTCTCGCCGACGTCCTGCACGGTACGGCCGGCGCGGCCTTCGGCGCCCGGACGGCCGTGGTCGGCGGGGGCCTGCTCGTCGTCGCCTCGATGCTGCTCCTGGCGACCGTGACACCGGCGCTGAGGCGCTACCGGATCTGACCGATCGGCACACCCGTTCCTCCACCGTCGTTCCGTACGCTGGGCAGCCGCACACCCCACAGGCAGGAGTCGCAACGATGCAGTACGTGAAGCTCGGCTCGACCGGTCTGGACGTGTCCCGGATCTGCGTGGGATGCATGAGTTTCGGGCTCCCCGACCGAGGCCCCCACGAGTGGACCCTGGACGAGGAGGCGTCGCGCCCGCTGATCCGGCGGGCACTGGACGCCGGGATCAACTTCTTCGACACGGCGAACGTCTACTCCGACGGCACCAGCGAGGAGATCGTCGGCCGGGCGCTGGCGGAGTTCGCGCGGCGCGAGGAGATCGTCCTCGCGACCAAGGTGAACGGCCCCATGCACCAGGGCCCCAACGCCCTGGGCCTGTCCCGCAAGGCGATCATGACGGAGATCGACGCCAGCCTGCGGCGCCTCGGCACCGACTACGTGGACCTCTACCAGATCCACCGCTTCGACGCGCGCACCCCGGTCGAGGAGACCATGGAGGCGCTGCACGACGTCGTGAAGGCCGGCAAGGCCCGCTACATCGGGGCCAGTTCGATGTACGCCTGGCAGTTCGCGAAGATGCAGCACACCGCGCGCCTGCACGGCTGGACGCGGTTCGTGTCCATGCAGAACCACTACAACCTCCTCTACCGCGAGGAGGAGCGCGAGATGCTGCCGCTGTGCGAGGACCAGGCCGTCGCCACCCTGCCCTGGAGCCCGCTCGCCCGCGGCCGTCTCACCCGCGACTGGGACACCGTCACCGCACGCGCCGAGAGCGACACCTTCGGCAAGACCCTCTACCGGGAGGGCGACCGCGAGATCGTCGACGCCGTCACCCGGATCGCCGGTGAGCGCGAGGTGCCCCGGGCCCGGGTCGCCCTCGCGTGGCTGCTGAGCCGCCCCACCGTGACCGCGCCCATCGTCGGCGCGACCCGGCCCCACCACCTCGACGACGCCGTCGCCGCGCTCGACGTCACCCTGACGGAGAAGGAGACCGAGGAACTGGAGCGGCCCTACACGCCCCGCGCGATCAGCGGCCACTGAGCCGCGCGGCGCCCGGCTAGAGAGAGGCGGGCGCCCGCCGCACGGGTCTCACAGCCGGGCGTACTCCAGACGCACGGTGGTGGCGAGGCGGGCCAGGGCCTCCTCGGCGCCCTCACGGTCGGTTCTGTCCAGCAGGGCGAGGGCGTCCGCGGCGGCCACCCGGACCCGCTGCGGGACCTCGTCCAGGGCGGCCATGCGGTACGCGATGGTACGGCGGGCCTCGCGCTCCTCGGAGCTGACGCCGTGCGGCCCGGTGCGGGGGAAGACGGCGGCCTCGTACGCGGTGACGTGGATGAGCACACCGTGCGCGATGCCCTCGGCATAGCCCCGCTGCCCGGCCTGCCGCTGGGCCAGGGCGAAGTGCGCCATGGCCCGCCGCCGCACGATGAGCGAGCCCACCATGCCGACGAGCCCGGCGCACACGGCCGCCCCCAGGGCGACGGGACCGCCGCCGATCAGCGCGCCTATGAGGGCGCCGACCGCCATCAGCAGACAGGTCAGCCCGGTGGTGAGCATGAGCAGGGCGCGCGCGGGAGTGAAGGTGGCCATGACGTGCAGTGTCTCAGCCCGGGGCGGCGGGCGGAGCGGGGGCCCGGTGGGGGAGGGGCGGCGCGTACCGTGCCGGCGTCTCGGCCGACGCCCGGACGGCGGGGCGACCACCGCCGCGGAGCCCGGGGAGCGGCCGCACCGCGAGCACCGTTTCGAGTGACCGTTCCGTCGTCAACTACCCGCCGCCGTAAGAAGATCAGGTGTCTGCATAGGGTGGGGCCCGTGAGAACCAGCGACACCGGTGAGGCCGTCGCGTACCAGAGCGCGACCGAGGGGGAGACCGCCGTCCGATGAACCAGATCCTGTTTGCCGGGGCCATCGGCCTGTTCCTGACGCTGATCGGCACTCCGCTGCTGATCAAGCTGCTGGCCCGGAAGGGGTACGGGCAGTACATCCGTGACGACGGCCCGCGCGGCCACGCCGGCAAGCGCGGCACGCCCACGATGGGCGGTATCGCCTTCATCCTGGCCACCCTCGTCGCCTATGTCGCGACCAAGGTGATCACAGGGGAGAGCCCGACGTACCCCGGCTTCCTGGTGCTGTTCCTGATGGCGGGCATGGGCCTGGTCGGCTTCCTCGACGACTACATCAAGATCGTGAAGCGGCGTTCGCTGGGCCTGCGGGCCGGGGCGAAGATGGCCGGTCAGCTGATCGTGGGCATCGTCTTCGCCCTGCTCGCCATCCGGTTCGCGGACGAGCGGGGGCAGACGCCGGCCTCCCTGAAGGTGTCGTTCGTCACCGACTTCGGCTGGACCATCGGGCCGGTGCTGTTCGTCGTATGGGCCCTGTTCATGATCCTGGCCATGTCGAACGGGGTGAACCTGACCGACGGTCTGGACGGTCTGGCCACCGGGGCGTCGGTCATGGTCTTCGGCGGCTACACCTTCATCGGCCTGTGGCAGTTCCAGAACTCCTGCGCCAACGCCATGGAACTCACCGACCCCGCCTCCTGCATAGAAGTGCGCGATCCGCTCGACCTCGCCGTCGTCGCGGCCGCGCTGATGGGTGCCTGCTTCGGGTTCCTGTGGTGGAACACCTCGCCGGCCAAGATCTTCATGGGGGACACCGGCTCCCTCGCCCTCGGCGGCGCCCTCGCCGGTCTCGCCATCTGCTCCCGCACCGAACTGCTTCTCGCCGTCCTCGGCGGGCTGTTCGTCCTGATCACCTTCTCGGTGGTCATCCAGGTCGGCTCGTTCAAGCTGACCGGCAAGCGGGTCTTCCGGATGGCCCCGCTCCAGCACCACTTCGAACTCAAGGGCTGGTCCGAGGTCCTCGTCGTGGTCCGCTTCTGGACCATCCAGGGCATCTGTGTGATCGCCGGACTCGGCCTGTTCTACACGGCGTGGGCCGCCGGCTGAGCGGGCCGGGCGGCGACGAATCCCACGAACTCGCCGGTGATACGCACCTCGACCGCCGCTAGTCCCTACAGCCAGCCGCTCGCCCCCAGTCCGTACCGCACCGTCCGCAGGTGTTCGGCCAGCGGGCCGAGACCGACGTCGTGGCGGCGTTCGTCGACCGTCTCGGGGTGGCGGATGGGGTACGGGAAGAGCGTGCCGGGGTTGATGCGGGTGCCGTAGAACTGGGGCTGGCTCAGGGCGACCGCGCAGTGGTCGGCGATGTAGGCGTGGTGCACGGCCGGGCAACGGCCGTCCGCGACCGCCTCGGCGATCAGATCGCGGCAGCTGAGCTGGAATCCCAGATCCGGCGCGTGCAGCAGGAGCATCAGGGCCGCGGTGGAGGCGGTCTCGCCGACCGAGTCGGCGGTGGGCCAGCCATGGCGGGTGACGATCGCGCGCAGGGCGTCACCGTTGCCGGCGTGGCACGCGGCGATGCGGTCGCGGGCCCGCGCGGTGGGTGCGGACCGGGCCTCGTCGGCCAGCCGCCGTCCGTCCTCGGCCCGGCGGACCAGCTCGGCGGCGAGCACCCGCCCGCGCGGCGGCGGCGCCGCTCCGGACGCGGGTCCGGACGAGGATTCCGACGTGGGGTCCATGGCCGGGGCGCCCCTCATACCGACTCCCGGACGGTTGACGGGAGCCGCGCCCCGCGGCGGACCGCGGCTGCCGCACGGTGTCCATGGGGATGCGTCGGCCGGGGCACGCCGGCCCTGACTGCCGTCATCGTCTCTCTCCGTCCTCTCGTGCCGGCCGGGCCCGGCCGGCGTGGCGGGCCGCCGGTGCCGTTGTCGCAGACAACAGCACCGGGCGCGGGAAATGCCAGGTGGTGGAGGGGGTGTGCGGGTGCGGGCGGGTAGTGGTTCGCGCGCCTCAAGCCGCCGCCCCCAGCACCACACGCGACCGGCGTTCGAAGTCCTGTACGAGAGGTTCGTCGCGGCGGGACGCCAGCCGGCCCCGGAAGTCGCGGAGGGCCTGGATGGACCGTTCGCTGTGCACACCGCCGAGCGCGTCGAGCGCGACGGTGGCGGTGGCGATCGCCTCGTCCAGACGGTTCTGCTGGAGGTGGGCGGTCGCGAGGACGGACCGGCTGATGGCCTGACGCCGGCGGCGGTCCGCGTGGGCGCGCACCGACTCGCCGGCCGTGTGCTCGGCCTGCGCGGCGAGGCCCAGGTCGCGGAAGCAGACGGCGGACTCGGCCTGGAGGTAGTGGTGGTCGAGGAACCGCACCCAGGGCGACTCCTGGGCGGCGCCCCGGCTGGCGTCGAGCTGCTTCTCGGCGGCGCGCAACGCCTCGGCGGTCTCGCGGGGGCGGCCCAGCGCGGCGTGCCCCCGCGCGGACATGGCGTGCAGGCGCATCAGACCGAGCGGGCTGCCGGAGTCCTTGGCGGTGGCCACCCCGGCCCGGGCCAGGGCCACACCCTCGTCGGGGCGGCCCAGGCTGGTCGCCAGATGGGACAGCCCCGCCAGGATCTGTCCGCCGAGCACATGGTCACGGCCCTCGGCACAGAGCCGGAGTCCCTGGGTCATGTACCGCTGGGCCAGGCCGTACTCCCCGGCGTCGTACGAGCTCCAGCCCGCCATCGCGGCCAGCCGGGCGGCGGCGGCGAACAGCTCGCGCCGGTGGTGCGGCGGCAGACCGCGCTGCTGGAGCAGCGGGACGACCTCGGTGGTGAGGTACTGCACGACGCTGGTGCGGATGCCGCCGCCCCCGTACTGGTTGTCCATCTCGTCGAACATGCGGAGCATCGCGTGGACCTGCTCCACCGGCCCGGCGCCCGACACGGGCGCGAGCCTCGGCGCGTCACGGCTCTCCACCAGCCACAGCAGCCAGGCGCGCTGGGGGTTCGCCAGGGCGCCCGGCACGAAGGGCACCGAACCCAGCAGGCTGCGCCGGGAGACGTCGGTGGAGCCCAGCTCCGCCAGGGTGTGCAGGGTCTCCGCCACGTTCTCGGTGTAGAGCAGCGCCCGCCCCGTCACCGGCCGTCCCCGGTCGAGCGGGAAACCGAGGTCGGCCGGGGTGAGCGCGCGGCCCAGCCGCTCGCCGAGGACCGCCGCGATCAACTCCGGTGTGGTGCCCCGTGGTTGCTGGCCCTGGAGCCAGCGGGTGACGGACGCCTTGTCGTAGTTGGTGTCCGCGCCCTGACAGCGGCCCAGGTCGTTGACCCGGAGCGCGAGGGAGGCGTACGAGCAGCCGGCCTCCTTCAGGGCCGCCGCCAGCGGTTTGTTGGGCCCGCCGGCCGCTTTGGCCGGGTTCCTCGGTAATCCGTGTGGTCCGTTCGTCACGGCGGCCATCCAGGTTGTCGCATCGAGTCGGCGCGCGGTTCGACCCGTGCCCGCCGTGGCGCCGACTCCTGGGCGGGCCGGAGGAGTTCGAGGACGCTGCCGGTGTGTGTGCGGCAGGTCACTCGGTCACTATGGTGGCCGAACAACGCAGCCCGCAACCTGCGTTCTGATAATTTCAGAATGAACCGCGAAGACCTGTCCGTGTCAACGGATCGCGTGGCACACTGCACGCTGTGAATCCCGCCCCGGGAGGTTGCACGTGAGTGAGACCCGCGTCGGAGGGAGCGCTCCCGCGGCGCCCACCGTCCTGCGCATGGTCCTCGGCAAGCGGCTCCGCCAGTTGCGGGAGCAGGCCGGAGTCTCCTTCGACGACGCCGCCCGCGCCATCGAGGTCACCGCGCTGACGGTCCGCCGCATGGAGAAGGCTGAGGTCGGTCTCCGTATCCCCTACGTGAAGGAGCTGCTGCGCACCTACGGGGTCCCGGGCGCCGAGATCGAGGGCTTCCTCGCCCTCGCCCGCGAGGCCAACCAGCCAGGCTGGTGGCACAAGTTCCGTGATGTGCTGCCGGAGTGGTTCAGCGCGTACGTGAGCCTGGAGAGCGAAGCCGCCGTCATCCGTCTCTACGAACCCCAGTACGTGCCCGGTCTGTTGCAGACCCACGACTACGCCGCCGCGCTGATGCGGGTCGGCTTCCCGAACGCGAGCCCCGAGGACGTCGACCGCCGGGTCGCCCTGCGTCTCAGGCGCCAGGACCTGCTGGCCAAACCGGAGGCCCCGGCCGTCTGGGCCGTCCTCGACGAGACCGTGCTGCGGCGGCCGGTGGGCGGCCCCGAGGTGATGCGGGCCCAGATCGACCGGCTCGTCGAGGCGACGGACCGGCCCAAGGTCCGGATCCAGATCATGCGCTTCGCGGCAGGACCCCACCCGGGGGCGTTCGGCCCCTTCCACTACTTCCGCTTCGGCTTCTCCGAACTCCCCGACATCGTCTACACCGAGGGCCTCGCGGGCGCCCAGTACGTCGACCAGCCCGCGGACGTCGTGACCTATCTGGAGGTACTGGACCGGATGTCCGTGCAGGCGGAACCGGTCGCACGGACCAGGGACATCCTGGCGGAACTACGCAAGGAGTTGTGACCATGGCGACGACACCCGACAGTCCCGTCCACAGCGGCATGCCCGCTCCCGAACTCGGCGTCGAGGGCTGGCGCAAGCCCTGGAGCGGCACGAACGGCGGTTCCTGCGTCGAGGCCAAACGCCTCCCCGACGGCCGCGTGGCCTTCCGCCAGTCCACCGACCCGGACGGCCCCGCCCTCGTCTACACCCGGGAGGAGATGGTGGCGTTCCTGCAGGGCGCCAAGGCCGGCGAAGCCGATTTCCTCATCGCCTGACGGTCACCGTTCACCGGCTCCCGGCCCGCGGACGGGGTGGCGCGCTTCGCTCCGCCGCCGGGGGCGTGCGGCCACTACACGTTCACAACCGGACAACCCGTGCGCGCACTGCCCCGGTCCGCCGGTCGTGGTCAGACTGAGGGCTCGCCAGGCCGCGCACGGGATCGTGAGGGCGATGCCCGCCGCGCACCACCCGAAGGGAGCGGCATGGCCGTGCCGACTCGTGTTCCCGGCCGAACTCCGCCGGCCGCCGGGGCGGCGCGCGGATGATCGCGCCGTCCGCGCTCACCCGGTACCGGACCCTCGTCGTCGAGGGACACGCCGGACCCGGCCGGGACCGTCTCGTCGGCGCGCTGGCGGATCTCGGCTTCGAGGTCCGGCGCATGCCGCCCGCCCTGCACCACCTGGACCCGGCCCTGCCGTACCGCGAACTCCTCGACGGACCCGGCCGGCTGGCCGTCGACGGCCACCTCATCGCGGAACTCGTGCACGGACCGCTGCGCCGGGGCCGCTCCCGGGTGACCTGGATGCAGGCCCTGGACCTCGCGGACGCCGTGGCCGAACGCGACGGGGCCATGCTCCACCTGACCACGGACGAGGACACGGAGGCCGCCACCGCCTACGCCCGGGTCTTCCGCACCCTCGCCCAGCACGTACCCGTGGTCACCCTCGACACCGGCGAGCCGGGCGGCCCCATCCGTGCACCCGCTGCTCGTCCGTCCCAACTCTGGCAAAACGCCGGGCAGTTGACGATAGGTTGACGTACGACCACGCGATGTGAGGCAGGAGACCACCCATGGCAGACGGCCACCCCACCCCCGACCAGGAAGCGCTGTCGAAGATCGACACCACGGTGCCGCACTCGGCCCGCATCTGGAACTACTGGATGGGCGGCAAGGACAACTACCAGGTCGACCGCGAGGCGGGCGACGCCTACCGCGAGATCGCCCCGAACATCGAGACGATGGCCCGCGCCTCCCGTGTGTACCTCATCCGCACGGTCACCTTCGTGGCCCGTGAGCGCGGCATCCGCCAGTTCCTGGACATCGGCACGGGCCTGCCGACGTACGACAACACCCACCAGGTCGCCCAGAAGGTCGCCCCGGAGTCCCGCATCGTCTACGTCGACAACGACCCGCTGGTCCTGCGGCACGCCCAGGCTCTGCTCACCAGCACCCCCGAGGGCGTCACCGACTACGTCGACGCGGACCTGCGCGACCCGGACACCATCCTCGAAGCCGCCGGGAAGGTCCTCGACCTCGACAAGCCGGTGGCACTGATGCTGATGGGCATCCTCGGCCACATCCAGGACTACGACGAGGCACGGGACATCGTCCGCCGCCTCCAGGCCGCCCTGCCGTCGGGCAGTTACTTCGTCCACTACGACAGCACCGACACCGACGCCGAGCTCAAGCGCGCCCAGGACGGTTACGACGACACCGGCGCCGTCCCCTACGTGCTGCGCAGCCCCCGGCAGCTGCACGCGTACTACGAGGGCCTGGAGCTGCTGGAGCCGGGCATCGTCTCCTGCCCGCTGTGGCGTCCGGAGCCGGGCACGGACCCGCGGCCCACCGACGTCTACGGGGGAGTGGCGCTCAAGGCGTAGCGGCGCCGGACCGGCGCGCGGCGATCCGGGGGAGGGGCAGCTTCCGGGGACGGCAGAGTACTCCGGGGCGCTTCGGGTAGGCCCCCCGCATGACGGGCCCCCGCGACATCGACCGGCAGCTTCTCGACGCCGTGGAGAATCTGGTGCCGCTGTGGTTCTCGGCGGTCGAGGACGTGACCCCCCGGCTGTCCCCCAGACAGATACTGGCGTTGCGCGCGGTGCGCCGGAGGCCCGAGCTGAACCTGACCGCCCTGGCCGAGAGCCTGCGGGTGGGGCTGCCCACGGCCAGCCGGCTCTGCGACCGGCTGGAGGCGGCCGGTCTGCTCCAGCGGCGCGTCCGCCACGGCGACCGCCGCGAGGTGCTGCTGGTGGTCACCGAGCGCGGAGTCGGGTTCCTGACGGACATCACCGAGCGGCTGTCGGCGCGACTGGCCGACGCCCTGGCGGCGATGCCCGCGGCCGAGCGCGCACGGGTCGAGCGGGCACTGCGGACCCTGGGCGGCTCCGTCAGCTGAGCCGCGCCGAGGACCGCCCGGTCTCGCCGCGCACATGGCAGAGCAGCAGGCACACGTCGTCCTCGTGCTCCTCGTCCAGCAGCGGCCGCAGCAGCCGGTCGGCCGAGTCCTCCAGATCGCCGTCGAGCGTGGCCGGTTCGAGCCCCGCGAGGGCGGTCGCCAGCCGGTCGATGCCCGGGTCGATGCCCTGGGCCCGGCGCTCCACCAGCCCGTCGGTGTAGAGCGCCAGGGTCGAGCCCGGCGGCAGCGGGACCGTGTGGTCGGAGATCTCCTGATGGAGCGGGATGCCCAGCATGGCGCCCGGCTTGGCGTCCAGGACCGTCACCCGCCCGTCGGGCGCGCGCAGCACCGGAGGCGGATGCCCCGCCGCGGCCCAGGTGAGGGTGGGCTCGCGCGGATGGAACCGCGCGATGACGGCGGTGGCGTACAGATCGGGCTGCAGATGGTGCAGGAACAGATGCAGACGCGTGAGGAGCCGGCCGGGTGTCTCCCCGTCCACGGCGTAGGCGCGCAGCGCGGTCCGCAGCTGGCTCATCATCACCGCCGCGCGCAGTCCGTGCCCGGTCACGTCGCCGATGACGGTGATGAGGCTGCCGTCGGGCTGCCGGAAGGCGTCGTACCAGTCGCCGCCGATGTTCAGCCCCCGCGTGGCGGGCAGATAGCGGGCCGCCAGCCCCAGCCCCGGCGTGGTGGGCAGCTCGGTGAGCAGGGCCCGTTGCAGGGTCTCGGCGATGTCGCGGTTGTGCTCGAAGCGCCGGGCGTGCTCCAGGGCGACCCCGGCGCGCCGGGCCAGTTCGATCACCATCACGGCGTCGTCGGCGTCCCAGCGCTGGTCGTCGGGCGGGGACAGCGTCAGCACACCCTGCGGCGCGCCCCGGGTCATCAGCGGCACGCACAGCAGGGGCCGGGCCGGGTCGAGCGCCGAGGGCGGCTGGTCGTCGACGCCGGGCAGCCCGCCCGGGTGGTCGGCGGCGTACTGGGGGCGGCCGCGGCGGGCCGCGAGCACGGCGGCGGCCGGGCGCGGGCCACCGCGGGCCGGGTCGCCCTCCCCGTCGAACAGCCATACGTCCGCGGCGCGCGCGTACCGGGGCACCAGGAGGGTGGGCAGCAGCCGCACGATCGCGTCGGGGTTGAGGGAGGCGGTCAGGGCGGCGCTGGAGTCGGCGAGGAAGGTGAGCCGGCCGCGCGCGTTCTCGGCCTCCTCGCGGGCCTTCTGCTCGGCGGCGAAGAGGTCGCGCTGCGCGCGTCCGGCCGCGTCCAGCTCGGCGTGTAGCGCGAGGACACCCTGGTTGGTCTGGTGCAGCTCCTCGCGGTGGAACGCGACCAGCGCCTCCTGCCCGTCGAGTTTCTCCAGCAGCAGCGCGGCGTCCTCGTCGGCCCCGAACAGGGCCTCCGCGAGCGTCTCCGGATCACCGGGCACATGCCCGCTGTCCGGCAGGCGCCCCTCCACGGAGCAGGCGACCGTGAGCCGCCACGGCTGACGGAACTCGCCCGGCCGCCGGTTCGCCGACGTCACCTCGACCAGGAACCGGCCGCCGCCGGGCCCCGCCGTCGTGGCCCGCGCCGTCAGCAGCCACCCTCCCCCTTTGGTGAGGCACTGCCGCAGCTGCGCGGAGAGCACGGACACCAGCCGCGCCCGGTCGGTCGCGGAGACCCCGTGCGCGGTGGCCAGCCGCGCGGTGGCGATACGGGCCCGGGCGGCGTCGATGACGGAGCTGACATGCCAGGTACGGGTCATGGGAAGCGGTCCGGCGGGGAGGGGCTCAGTACGGCGACGGTGGTGTCGTCGCGGACCGGCCGGGCGGGGCTGCTCGCATCGCGCACGATCACGGCGGCGATCACAGCGGGGTCGAGTGAGGGACTGTGGGCGGCGGGCCCGGGGCTCCAGCGGCTGGGCAGACCGTCGCTGTGCAGCACGAGCAGACAGTCCTTCCCCCAGGGCGCCGTGTGCTCCGGCAGGTGGGCCGCCCGGTGGGCGCCGACTATGCCGGGCCGTGACAGCATCGGCTGCCACTGCGCGCCGGTGCGCAGCCGCGCCCCGATGTTGCCGATGCCGGAGAACCGCAGCCTGCCCGCGGCGGCGTCGAGCTGGGCGACGGCGACGGCCGCGCCGCGGGTGTCGCGCAGCGCGCCCTCCAGCCGTCGCAGCAGCTGGGCGGGGGCCAGTCCGGGCGCGCGGTACAGCTGCTCCACCGCCGCCGAGGAGGCACGGGCCGCCGCCGTGCCGTGGCCCAGACCGTCGGCGAGCATCAGCGTGGTGAGGTCGCCCTCGCGGACCCACGCCCACGCGTCGCCGGAGAACTCGGCCCCGGCGAACGGCACGTTGACGCCCCCGGCACGCACGTCCGCGGCGGGGGAGGGGGCCGGCCCGCCCCGGCGCGCGGCGCGGGCGCCGAGCCGGGCCAGGGCGATGGTCCCCCGGCCGACCGTGCTGTGCAGGTCGAAGTCGTCGGCGACCCGGCGGCAGGTGCCGAGGCCCGCGCCGAGCGAGGACGTCGTCGAGTAGCCGTCGCGCAGCGCGCTGGCCACGTCGCGCACCCCCGGGCCGTGGTCGATCGCCACGATCTGCACCAGGGGGGCCGCGCCGTCCGGGCGCTCCGGCGCCGGCCGCGAGACGACGTCCAGCAGTATCAGCCCGCCGCCGGCGTGCTTGAGCAGGTTGGTCGCCAGCTCGGTGGCCACCAGCGCGCAGCCGGCGGCACGGTCCGCGCCCAGCCCGGCCCGCGCCGCCGCGGCCTCGGCCGCCACCCGGGCGTCACGCACCCGGGTCGAGTCGTGCACCGGAACCTCCCAGACGCGTGGCATCACCGCTCCTCGCGCGGGCGGGGCGCACCCGCCGTCCATGAGGTCACCGTGACCGCGGTGCCCGAGCCCGGACGGCTGTCGATCGCGAACTCGTGGACCAGCCGCCGGGCGCCGCCGAGGCCCATGCCCAGCCCCTCCCCGGAGGTGTAGCCGTCGACGAGGGCCTGGTCGAGGTCCGGGATGCCGGGGCCGTCGTCGCTGAAGACGAGCCTCAGCCCGCGCGCGCCGCCCTTGTCCACGGGCTCGCACCGCATCTGCCCCCCGCCGCCGTGGACCAGGGTGTTGCGGGCCAGTTCGCTGGCCGCGGTGACGAGTTTGGTCTGCTCGACCAGACCGAAGCCGAGCTGGGCGGCCGCCTGCCGCACATGCTGACGTACCCACACCAGATCGAGGTCCGAGTGGATCGGCAGGCAGGCGGAGATGCCGCCGGCGGTCTGCATCACGGACTCTCCTGGCGTGCGTGTCCTCGGCGGGGGAGGGCCGGATCCGGTTCGCCGAGGAGGCGGAGCGCGTCCTCGGTGGTGAGCGCGGTACGCAGTCCCGGCAGGGTGAGCCCCAGTTCCACCAGCGTGATCGCGACCGCCGGACGCATGCCCGCCACCACGGTCCCGGCGGCGAGCAGGCTGGTCTGGGCGGCGATGTCACCGAGCACCCGGCCCAGGAACGAGTCCACCATCTCCACCCCGGACAGGTCGATCACCACGCCCGTGGCACCGCTGCGCGCCACGGTGGAACTGATGTCCTGCTGCAGCTGCTCCGCCGCGCCGTCGTGCAGGTCTCCCTGGAGCGACACCAGGAGCACGTTGCCCAGCTTGAGCACGGGTACGGGCGCCCCGTACGCGGACGGACCGCCGTGTGCGGCGAAGAGTCCGCCGCTCACCGGTGCCCCGAACCGGCCGCGCCGCGGGGCACGATGTCCGTGCCCAGCTCGCGCAGCGCGTAGGCCAGGGCGTCCGCGAGGCTGGTGCGGGTGAGCACCGAGCTGAGGTCGATGCCCAGGTGGACGATGGTCTGCGCGATCGGCGGCCGGATGCCGGAGACGATGCACTCGGCTCCCATCAGGCGTGCCGCGGCCACGGTCTTCATGAGGTGCTGGGCCACCAGCGAGTCCACGGTCGGGACGCCGGTGATGTCCAGGATCGCGAACCGGGCGTGCTGTTCGACGATCGAGTCGAGGAGCCGCTCCATCACCACCTGACTGCGCGCGCTGTCCAGCGTGCCGATCAGGGGGACGGCGACGATGCCCTCCCACAGGCTGATCACCGGGGTGGCGACCTCCAGCAGCTGCAGGCGTTGCCGGTGGATGAGTTCCTCGCCCTCGCTGAGCGCCGTCTCCAGCACCACCAGACGCAGGGTGCCCATCAGGACCGTCAGCGTCGTGGCGCACTCGCGCAGGTGTGCCGTCGGCGCCGCGGCCAGCTCGGCGACCAGCAGCTCGGTGACGGGCGGCCGCAGCGCGTCCACCTCGGTGGAGATCTGGGTGACGGTAGAGCCGGCCCGCGCCCGGGAGGCGGCCGTCCGCGCGAGCTGTTCGCGGACGACCTGGAAGCCGCCGGACTCCGCGTCCGCGACGGTGTCCGCGGCGGCCACGGCGGCGAGCGCGTCCACGACGGCCCGGCCCGCCTCGACCGCCTCGTCCCGCGAGTGGGTGAAGACGGTGCGGAACAGCGCCGCGTCGGCCCAGCGCTGTGCGATCTGTTCCTGGCGGCGGCGCAGGAACTCCGCCACCTCCTGCGCCGGTGTCAACTGCCGGTCTGCCGTGTCCTGTTCCGGCACGGGTCTCTCCTCACTCACTGGCGCGCCCCCCGGTGCGGGAGACGACTGTCGGGCGTGACTCATCGGGGGGTTCGGGCGGACTCCCCCCGGCCGAACCAGTCGAGACAGACCACGAGCGCGTCGTCGTCCGCCACGGGTGTGCCGCGGTGGCCGGAGAGCTCCCGGAGCACCGCGCCGGGGACGTCGGCGGCGGGCAGCAGCCGCGTGGCGTTGATCGCGCGGGCCAGCGCGCGTTCGCCGTACTCCTCCCCGCCGGGCGTGGCGACGGAGTACACCCCGTCGCTGACGAAGACGAGCCGGTCCCCGGGTTCGATCGTCAGTTCCTGGGAGGTGTACTGGGTCTCCTCGAACATGCCCAGCGGCAGCTGCGCGTCCAGGGCGACGGCGGAGACGTTCCCCTCGCGCAGCAGCAGCATCCGCGGCGAGCCCGCGTCGACGATCCGCAGGTGACCGGTGGCCAGGTCCAGGTCCAGCAGCAGCACCGACAGGTGCTGGGACCCGCCGTACTGGGCGTGCAGGGCCTGGTCGGCCAGGGCCGCCTGGTCGGCGATGGGGACTCCGGCCCGCCGGGCGTTGCGCAGCGCGTTGATGCCCAGGTTGGTCAGCAGGGAGGCCTCGATACCCTCGCCCATGCCGTTGGTGACGTACAGCATCAGACGGTCGGCGTCGGCGGACCAGTCGAAGTTGTCGCCGAAGATCGCGTAGGCGGGCTCCAGCTGGCCGCCGAGCGCGTACTCCGCGGTGGTGGAGGAGCGGGCCGGCAGCAGCTGCCACTGCATCTCCGCCGCCAGGGTCAGCCGGCTGGCGCGCCGCGCCCGGACGTACAGGTCGGTGTCGCGCTCGGCGACGACCAGCTCGTGCGCCAGGACCCCCGCCAGCTCGGTCAGTTCGGTCAGGGCCTCCTCGGCGTGCGCGGCGGACGGCAGCGTCAGCCGCAGCACGCCCAGCCGGTCACCGCGCACGGTGACCGGCAGATGCGCCCGCACCCGGCCGTCGCCGCGCTTCTCCAGATACGGTTCCTGCGCCCCGAACGCCCGGCCGGTCGGACCGGCGTGCATCGGCAGGGGGTCCGGCGGGTCGGGGCGCGTGGAGACGGGTCGCAGCGCGGTGAGCGAGTAGTCGGCCAGGTACAGCTCGACCTCCCGCGCGGACCAGGCGTCCTCGCCCAGTACCTCGCGCAGGGCGTCCAGCAGGTGGTGCGGAGCAGCGGAGCGCAGTGCCCGTTCGGCTGCCACGAATCTGTTCACGATGTCGGATACGCCATTCTTTCCAGAGCTGACAGTGTTCGAGATGCCTGGAAGAGTGGGCCCGTGACTTCCTCCTCCAACCCGCGGCCGGACGAGGTGGCTCGTGTGACCTCCGAGGCGGCCGAGCTGCTGGAGGTCCTGTGGGGGCGCGCCTCGACGGCCCCGGTGTCCGCCTCCCAGCTCCGCGTGCTCTTCATCCTGGAGCACAACGACGGCATCAACCTGCGGATGCTCGCCGACGCGCTCGGCTCCACACCGCCCTCCACCAGTCGGCTCTGCGACCGCCTGGAAGCGGTGGGCTTCGTCGAGCGCCATGTCAGTGCGGCGAGCAGGCGCGAACTGTGTCTGCGGCTGAGCCGGCGCGGACAGACCTTCCTGGTGGACCTGCGCGACCGTCGCGAACGGGCCCTGCGGTCCGTGCTGGAGCAGATGCCCGCCGCGAAGCGGACCGCGCTGCTGGAGGGCCTGGAGGCGTTCTGCGCGACCGCGGCGGCGCAGATCCACGAGTCGGACACCGACGACGCCCGGAGCGCCTGACCGCCGCCGACCTGGTCCGACAGCATCATCCCAACCCTTCCCACACTCTTGGCCCGGCTCACTCTGTTGCCTTCCGGCCATAGTTGTCAAACGACAACTGTTGGCCATGGCTGCGCCCTGACGCACCGACGGAAAGGGCCGAACGCCACGGCCCGCCGGTGCGTCGACGCGTCGCCAACGGCTATTCCTCCGCCGGGCGTTCGTCCGGGAGCGAGGCGACGTGCCCGGAGTCCACGGCGGCCAGCGCCTCGTCCACGCTGTCCACCGTGGCGACGGTGAGACTGACCCCGGTGAGGTCGAGTATGCGCCGCACCGCGGCCGTCGGGGCGATGACATAGACACCGCCCGGGATCCGCCGCACCTCCTGGTAGGTCCGCAGGATGATGTTCATGCCCGACGAGTCCATGAAGGGCACGGCCGACACGTCCAGCAGGAAGTGCCTGCGGCCGTGGCGCAACTGGTTCGCCAGATGGTGCTGCAGCTCGGTCGCCGTGTCGATGTCCAGTTCCCCTTCGATCGTGAGCAGCACGGCGTCGTCCCTGGGCAGGTCGACCTTGATCGACAGCGGGTTGTGGGCAACGGACACAAGAGCCTCCAAGGCGCTACCGATCGGGACGGGTGCCCCGATGCACGGAATTCGACGCATCGCCCGGCGATGCGCCCGTGCGCATACCCGCGAATCGTCCGGACACACCGGCCCGATCAGGCGACACCGGGTTCCAGCAGCCCCGTGCGCAGCCGCTTGATGATCCGGCTGATCAGCCGGGACACATGCATCTGCGACACCCCCAGCTCCTCGGCGATCTGAGACTGCGTCCACTCCTCCACGAACCGCAGATGGATGATGCGCCGCTCCCGGTCGTCGAGCTGGGCGATCAGCGGCGCCAGGGAGTGGAAGTCCTCGACGAGCTGCAGCGAGTGGTCCTCCTCACCGATGAGGTCGCCGAGCACGGCGTCGCCGTCGTCGCCGCCGTCGGAGGTGAGGGCGGCGTCGAGGGAGGAGGTGTTGTAGCCGTTGGACGCCTTGCGCGCCTCGATGACCTCCTCCTCCGACAGCGACATCAGCTCGGACAGCTCACGCGTCGTCGGCATCCGGCCCAGCCGGGACTGCAGCTCGTCCGTCGCGCGGGCCAGCTCCACCCGGGCCTCCTGCAGCCGGCGCGGCACGTGCACCGCCCAGCTCGTGTCGCGGAAGAACCGCTTGATCTCGCCGACGATGTACGGCACGGCGAACGTGGTGAACTCCACCTCGCGGGACAGCTCGAACCGGTCGATGGCCTTGATCAGCCCGATCGTCCCGACCTGGACGATGTCCTCCAGGGAGTCCTCACGCCCGCGGAAGCGCGAGGCCGCGTACCGCACGAGCGACAGGTTCATCTCGATCAGCGTGTTGCGCACGTACTGGTAGGTGTGCGTGCCCTCGTCCAGCACAGCCAGCCGGTCGAAGAACTGCCGCGACATCGCTCGCGCGTCCTTGGGCCTGACCTGTGACGGGTCCTCGATCAGCGGGAGGTCCCCCGCCTCCGTCATGACCCTCCCCCGTGCCGTGGCCGTAGTCGTACGTGCCGTCACGGCTGCCATGCTGTCCACCCCTCTCGCCCAGAGCCTCGTTGCCACCCCACGCTTGCCCCGGAACGGGCGACTCAGTCCCCCCGGAACACGAAAGGGGCCGTGTCGCTCACCACTCTGGCCGGAAGTCGCCGCCGGCACCGCGGGCGGCCGGCGCCGGGCCCGGCACATGAGTGACCGCGACTGCGCAGACGGTTGTTTGCCCACGGAATCGGGGGGCAATCGGTGTCCCACGCCTCCGGATCGGAGGTGGTCGGCGGAAGCGGAGTGTCCGCGCACGGACCGGTCGCCCTCCACCGTTTCCTGCCGCAAGTCCCTGAAAGCGTCGTTCAGGAGCGATTTCCCATGCTGGTCAATGTGTCCGCGAACGGTCCCGACACCTCCGCACGTCCCGACACCTCCGCTCGTCCCGACACCTCCGCACGTCCCGACACCTCCGCTCGTCCCGGTACGTCCGAGAGCAGGAGGACGCACGACGACGCCCCCGACACCGCCACCGCCTTCGCCCGGCTCGCCGCGATGGACCCGGGACCCGAACGCGACCACGTCCGCGACGAACTCGTCCGTGCCTGGCTGCCCATGGCCCACCGCATCGCGAGCCGCTTCCGCAACCGCGGCGAGTCGCTGGAGGATCTGCGGCAGGTCGCCGCGATGGGCCTGGTCAAGGCGGTGGACCGCTTCGAGCCGGAGCGGGGTGCGTTCGAGAGCTACGCCGTGCCCACCATCACCGGCGAGATCAAGAGGCACTTCCGCGACCGGATGTGGACGCTGCGCGTCCCCCGGCGGGTCCAGGACCTCCGCAACAAGGTGCGGGTGGCGCGCCGTGAACTCAGCCAGACCTCCGGCGGCTCCGCCGAGCCCTCGATCGCCGACATCGCCGCCCTCGCCGGACTCACGGAGGAGGAGGTGCAGGCCGGGATGGAGGCGCTCGACAGCTTCAGCGCCCTGTCCCTGGACGCCGAGATGTCCTCCGGGGACGACGGCTACAACCTCGCCGACACCCTCGGCGCACCCGACGCCGCCTACGACGTGGTCGTGGACCGCGAGTCGGTGAAGCAGGGGCTGAGCCGCCTGCCCGAGCGCGAGCGGGCCATCCTCTACATGCGCTTCTTCGAGGACATGACCCAGAACCGGATCGCCGACCGCCTGGGCATCTCCCAGATGCACGTCTCCCGTCTCATCAGCCGCAGCTGCGCCCGCGTCCGCGAGGAGGCCCTCGGCCGGACCACGCCCCCTTCCTGACCCTCCACCGCCTCACCTCCCTCCCGCCGCCGTCACCGGAATCACCCAGGAGCGACACAGATGCTGATGCCCCACCCCGCGACCCTGCGCAGGCTCGTCGAGGAGTACGAGTCACTCGTGGCCCACGAGGGTGAGCAGAGCGATCCCCAGACCACCCGGCGCGTCCAGGACCTGGCGTACACGCTGTGCGTGTCCACGGGCACCCGTGACATACGGCAGGCCCTGGAGGCGGCACGGGGCCAGCTCGCCGCGGCCCAGGCCACCGCGACCGCGGAGCTGTGCGGGAAGCGTGTGATCCTCGCCTCGGAGGCCGACGGCCATGCTTCGCGCGCCAGTGGGTATGCGGCGCTCCATGAACACTGACCGGCCGTGCCGTCCCGGGTCGCCGAACCCGCACGTCCCGTGACGTCGACGGAACGCCACCGCCTCACCGACCACGCCACCCCTCCCGCGCGGCAGGGGCCCGCCCGGCCGGCCCGGCCGCCGCTCGCGATCACCACCGCGGCGGCGGCCCGTCGCCGTGTGCGCACCCTCGTGGGGGAGCGGTGGCGCTCTCCGGCCGGGCCGGCGGCCGAGGAGGCCGTGATCGATCTCCTGCTCGTCGTGTCCGAACTCGTCACCAACGCGATCCGGCACGGCGGCGGCCTCGCCGCCTTCGACGTCGGCCTGACCCCGGCGGGGGTGCGGCTGAGCGTGCGCGACCACAGCGCCGCCGTTCCCAGGGACCTCCACGGGAACGGCGCGCTTCCGCGTGCCCACGAGGGCAACGGCTACGGATGGCCGCTGATCAACCGGCTGTCCCGCGAGGTCCGCGTCGTGCACCACGCGGCCGGCGGCAAGACGATCACCGTACTGGTGCCGCTGACCTGACGCGGCACCCCGGCACTCGCTGTCCCTTCCCCCGCCCCCGCCTCACCAGGGCAGGAACACGTGCACGTCCTTGCCGTGCTCGTGCACCACCACGCTCACCTCGTCGCACAGCGTGTGGATCAGGTACCAGCCGATCCCGCCCCCGCCCTTGCTGGGACTGAAGGGACGCGGCGCCGGCGATGTCGTGCTCGTGTCCCCGAGCGTCACATGGACCCCGTCGATGGTGCGCCGCAGCGTCAGCTCGAAGCGCCCCGGAGCGTACTGGACCGCGTTGGCGGCCAGCTCCGTGACCACCAGCAGGATGTCGTCCCAGTGCTCGACCGCCGCCGGCGGCGAGGTGCGCGCGAGGACACCGAGGAAGCCCTCGGCGGCCGTGCGCGCCCCTGTCACGTCGCCCAGTTCTCCGTCGAAGGCGGCGTGACCGTCGTAGATCTCCTCGGCAGGCAGCTTCTCGTCCCTACGTGGCTCTGTTGCCAACTTGTGTTCCCCCGCTCGGGTTCCTGAGGCGGACGCGATGGCGTGTCCCCCTCCGACGCTCGTGTTTCCCGTGAGCGGAGTTGCTACGCGTGCGAAAGCGTAGGGATGTGTGGGGCCTTGGGGAAGAGAGTGCCTCTCCGGTGCCCCTGGTCGACGTCGGCGCGTCACAGCGCATCCGGCTCACCGTCCAGGGCCGGGGTCCGGAAGACCAGCAGCGCCACGTCGTCGTCGTTGTCCACGGGACGGGCACGTTCCAGCAGCAGGTCGCAGAAGACGTGCAGGGGCCGGTGGGCGAGCGCCGCGGCGTGCTGCCGCAGCCGGGCCATGCCCCGGTCCAGCATCTGCCCCGGCGACTCGATCAGACCGTCCGTGTACAGCACGAGCGTGGACAGCGGCGGCAGCGGGGTGAGGGTGTCCGAGCGGGCCCGCGTCAGGCCGGTGCCCAGCAGATGGTCGTGCTCCTCGTCCAGGAACCGCGACCGGCCGTCCCGCGTGATCAGCAGCGGCGGCGGATGCCCGGCGTTGGTCCACTGCAGGGTCCAGCCCTCGTCGCTCCGCTCCACCCGGCCGAAGATCAGGGTGGCCATGGACGCCTCGGCCACGTTCACCACGGCCTGGTCCAGCCGCTCCACGATGACGCTCGGCGGCTCCCGCAGGGCCCAGGCGTAGGCCCGGAGCATGTTGCGCACCTGCGCCATGCCCGCCGCCGCGTCGATGTTGTGCCCGACGACGTCGCCGATCGCCACCGCCGTGGCACCGTCGGACAGCGGGAACACGTCGTACCAGTCGCCGCCGACCTGGGAGGACTTCGACGCCGACTCGTAGCGCGCGGCCATCCGCAGGCCCGGCACCTCCGGCATCTGCGGCAGCAGATGGCGCTGCATGGTCTCCGCGATGTGCCGCTGACGCTGGTACAGCCGCGCGTTCTCCAGCGCCAGCCCGGCCCGGCGGGCGATGTCCTCCAGCAGGGACAGCTCGGCCTCGGTGAAGGTGCCCGGCCGGTCGCTGAGACCGAGGGTGAGGGCGCCCAGCACCGCGCGGGGCCCACGGATGGGCGCGATCGCCGCCGAGCGCAGACCGGTCTCCCGGAACAGCCTCTGCTGCGCGACCGTGATCCCCGAATCGGGCGGCCCCTGATAGGTCTCCGGCCCGGCCAGGGTCGACGCCGCCCCGCGCAGGGCCCGGGACAGCGGCATGAGCGACTCCTCGTGCACCGGTGGCAGTGGTCCCTCCAGCTCCTCGCGCCGCACCACGGCACCGTTGTGGTGGGTCGCCACCGTGGTCCGCCAGACGTCGTCGCTCTCGGTGATCAGGTCCACCACGGCCCAGTCCGCCAGGCGCGGCACGACCAGCCGGACCAGGCGTGCGACGGCCTCGTCGGCGTCCAGCGTGGACGTCAGCCGGGTCGTCGTCTCGGCGAGCAGGGCCAGCCGGTCCAGCTGCGACAGCGCGGTCGGCTCGGTGGGCCGCAACGCCTCGTTCCCCGCGGCGCTCTCGTAGAACAGGACGGCGGCGCCCGTCGTGCCGTCCTCCAGCCCGCACGGGGTGACCAGCCAGGTCACCGGCAGCAGCGTGCCGTCGCCGCACGCGAACCACTCGCGGTCCCCGCCGCCCGTACGGCCGCTGAGGAACACCCGCATCATCGTGCACGAGGACCGGGGCATCGCCTGCCCGAGATGGTCGCGGTGCAGCAGGTCGTGGGCGTCGCGGCCGACGAGTTCGCCGGCCGGACGGCCGAGCAGTTCCGCCGCGCGGGCGTTCACCGAGGCGATGACGCCGTTGTCCCGCACCAGGTACATGCCCGCGTGCCGGAGATCGGGCAGCCCGTCCGGCGGCCGGGCGGCAGGGCCCGGTGGCCGCCGGTCCAGGTCGTCCGGACTCCACGCGCTCATGGTCGGGTTCCTCCTGCTCCACCCGCGGACGGGACCGCGGTGCGCACGGCGGACCTCTCCGCCCCACGTGCCTCACGCAGTACCCCGGTCGAGGGCCGCCTACGCGCACGGGCCCGCGGCAGGGGCTCGGAGCCCGCCCCGGGGAGGCCGCGGGGCCGCCGGGCTCAGCGCTGAGTGTGCCGTACGCACGCCGAGACGACCTCGCGCAGGCTCCCGGTGCGCTCCATCACCTCGCGCTGCACCCGGGCCCCGTTGCCGCGTGCCATCAGCTCGGCGACGGACGCGCGGGCCAGCTCGGTGTCACCGTGGTCGGCGAGGGCCTCCTCGACGTGGTCGAGCAACGCGTGGATCACTTCGGCGGCGGGCCGGGGCCGCATCGTCGCCGGGTCCAGGAGGGTCTCCGTCATCCCGGAGCGGGCGGCCCGCCAGGCAGCCAGCCGCACCAGCCCCGTACGGTGCGGGAGCGGGTCCAGACCCGCCCGCCACTCCCGGGCCGCGGTCTCCACGAGCCCCCGGGCGAGGGTGGCGATCAGGACCGCGGTGTCGGGGTGCAGACAGACGTCCGCGACCCGGATCTCGACGGTCGGATACCGCTGGGACAGCCGCGCGTCGAAGTAGATCATCCCCTGGTCGCGTACGACCTCCGTGGAGATCAGGTCCGCGACGCAACTGTGGTACCGCTCCGCCGAACCGAAGATGTCGGCCGGCCCGGCCATCGGCCACATGTCCCACACCTGCGTGCGGTAGCTGGCGTACCCGCTGTCGTGGCCCTGCCAGAACGGCGAGTTCGCGCTCAGGGCCGTCAGGACCGACAGCCACGGCCGTATGCGGTCCAGGACGGCGACGCCCTCCTCGTCGGACTCGACGGACACATGGACGTGGCAGCCGCAGACGAGCTGCACCTGCGTGGACAGGCCGAACTCGCGCGCCATCCAGAGGTACCTGCCGTTCATGGTGATCGTCGGGCTCACCGGCAGCGGCGACGTGGCCAGTGCCACGACCGCGCTGCCCAGGTCCTCCGCGTGGCGCGCCGCGTCCTTGCGGCAGCGGACGATCTCCGCCCCCAGGTCGGCCATCGAGGACTGCGGATGGGTGGCGAACTCCACCTGCTCGTCGTGCAGCTCCTTCTCGAACACGTCCTGGCCGGTGCCCTCCTGCGCGGCCCGCGCGAGCACCGCCGCGGCCTGTGCCCGCGGCTCGCCGGTCTCGGGATCGACCAGCAGGAGTTCCTCTTCCACTCCGACGGTACGCACGTCATCCGGCCCTTTCGCGCTAGGTGGTGACAGCCGTGTGCCCATGGACGGCGCCAGGACACCTCACCGCCCGAAGCCCGGGACCGATCCGTGTACACGGCGAGTGCCCCGGGTACCCGGGCGGAGCTTCGGGGGCCGCGCCGGGCAGGCGCGGCGCCCTTCCGCCACGACAGGAGGAGGAGAACGTGACCAGCAGCACCGAGACCGGGCGGGTGACCGGTACCACCGACAAGGACTACAACCTGATCTGGTACGTCGAGGCATGTCTGGACAACGCGCTGCGCCTGGAGACGTACATCGAGGACGCGGAGCGGGAGAAGGACACGGAGGTGGCCGAGCTGTTCCGCAAGGCACAGGCCGACAGCCGCAAGGGCGCCGACCTCGGCAAGCAGCTCCTGCACCGCCGCCTGAGCGGCTGACCGCACGACCCGGGCCGTCAGCGGTCCGGGAGAACGTCGGACACTCCGTTCCCGGCATGCGCCATTGTGGGCACGGCCCGGGCCGTCGCGCGAACCGGCCGGAGCCGTGGTGCCGGGAACGACAAAGGCAAGGAGTCCGTCACTCCTTGCCACGCTCAACTTATAGCGCGCCGGGGGGCTTGCGGCAAGGCCCCGTCCCTGCCGCACAATCGCCGACCGAACCGGGAATCCGCGCACAGGGGGTAGGGGATGATCGACGTCATCGTCGTCGGCGGCGGGCCGACGGGGCTGATGCTGGCGGGCGAACTGCGGCTGGCCGGCGTGGGCGTGGTCGTACTGGAGAAGCTGACCGAGCCGACCGGCGAGTCCCGAGGACAGGGGCTGCACGCGCGCAGCGTCGAGATCATGGACCAGCGCGGTCTGCTGGACCGGTTCCTGGCGGTCAGCGAGACGTTCCGGGCGGGCGGCCTCTTCGGCGGGATCATGAAGCCCTGGCCGGACACCCTGGACACGGCGCACGCGTACGGCGTGGCCACACCGCAGCCGGTCACCGAGCGCCTGCTGCACGAGCGTGCCGTCGAGCTGGGCGCCGACATCCGGCGCGGCCGGGAGCTGGCCGGGCTGAGCCAGGACGAGGACGGCGTGACCGCCGAGCTGGCGGACGGCACACGCCTGCGCGCCCGCTACCTCGTCGGCTGCGACGGTGGCCGCAGCCCGGTGCGCAAGCTCCTCGGCGTCGCCTTCCCGGGCGAGCCGGCCACGGTCGAGACGCTGCTGGGGGACATGGCGGCGACCGCGGACCCGGCGACGATCGCCGCCGCCGTCGCGAAGGTCCGTGAGACCGAGCTGAGGTTCGGCATCGCCCCGCTGGAGGGCGGGACCTACCGCGTCGTCGTGCCCGCCGAGGGAGTGACCGAGGACCGGGCCGCCGCGCCGACCCTCGACGAGTTCAGGAAGCGGCTGCGGGCCTTCGCGGGCACCGACTTCGGGGTGCACTCACCGCGCTGGCTCTCCCGGTTCGGCGACGCCACCCGGCAGGCCGAGCGCTACCGGGTGGGCCGGGTGCTGCTGGCCGGGGACGCGGCGCACATCCACCCGCCGACCGGGGGACAGGGGCTCAACCTCGGGGTGCAGGACGCGTTCAACCTCGGCTGGAAGCTGGCCGCCGCCGTCAACGGCTGGGCGCCCGAGGGCCTGCTGGACAGCTACCACACCGAGCGGCACCCGGTGGCGGCCCGCGTACTGGCCAACACCCGCGCGCAGATGACCCTGCTGGGCTCCGGTGCGGGCCCCGCCGCGCTGCGGGCACTGCTCTCGGAGCTGATGGACTTCGAGGAGGTGAACCGGTACATCACCGGGATGATCACCGCGGTCGACGTCCGCTACGACTTCGGCGAGGGCCATGACCTCCTCGGCCGCCGTATGCGGGACGTACGGCTGAAGCGGGGCCGGCTCTACGAGCTGACGCACGCCGGCCGCGGCCTGCTGCTCGACCCGGCCGGCACGCTCTCCGTCGAAGGCTGGGCGGACCGGGTCGACCACGTCGTCGACACCCCGCAGGACGTGGACGTGCCCGCGGTGCTGCTGCGCCCCGACGGCCACGTCGCGTGGGCCGGCGAGGACCGGCGGGACCTTCCCGACCGCCTCACGCGGTGGTTCGGGGCCGCCGCCGGCTGAGCACGCCCGCCGGGGCGGGGTGTGGCCGTGCGCTCCGTCGTACGGACGGGGGTGGCCGCCCGCTCCCGGACGGTTGCCGCAAGGGCGAGGCACCGCGCAGGATGCTGCGATGACCTCGCCTCCCGCAGTACGCCCGTACCGCCCCGGGGACCGTGACGACCTCCACGAGATCTGCGTCCGCACCGCCCACAACGGTGGCGACAGCACACCCTTCTACACCGACCCCGGCGTGTTCCCGGCGGCCTTCGCCACGCCGTACGCCCACCTGGAGCCGGAACTGACCTTCGTCCTGGACGACGGCCGCGGACGGGCCGTCGGCTACATCCTCGGCACCGCGGACACCCCCGCCTTCGTCGACGCCTTCCGCGCGCGCTGGCTCCCCCTGGTCGCGGAGCGCTATCCGGCACCCCCCGGCCCGCCGGCCACCCCCGACGAGGAGATCGCCGGGCTCCTGCACGACCCCGAACGCATGCTCGTGCCCGAACTCGCCTCGTATCCGGCCCACTTGCACATCGACCTCCTCCCCGCCTGGCAGGGCCGGGGGTTCGGCCGGGCCCTGATGCGCACCTTCCTGCGGGCCCTGGACACCGCGGGGACGGCGGCCGTCCACCTCTGCATGGTCACCGCCAACACCCCGGCCCGCGCCTTCTACGACCGCATGGGCTTCCACGAGATACGGGTCCCGGACCCCGGCCCGGTGACCTACCTGGGGCGCGCGACGCGCGAGAGCGGCGAGCCGCCGGCCGGGGCGGCCTCCTGACCTGCCCGGACACGGCTCAGCGGACGGCGGCCAGGACATGACTGGGGCCCACCTGCCAGACCGCTCCGACGTGCTCGAAGCCCGCCTCGCGCAACAGCGCCACATGGCCGGACAGGGTCAGGTCGTTGCCCTCGCACCGGGGGCGTCCGCCCTCGTCCACGCGGGCGAGGAAGGGGGCCAGCTCCGGATCGGTGGCCGCGCCCGCCCACCAGGTGTCCCAGTCATCGGCGGGGGAGGCGGTGCTCCGGGCGGCCCGGCGCCGGCCGAGGTCGTTCGCGAGTTCGCAGACCTTCGCCGAGTCCGGACTGATGTGGTCGCCGTTGACCAGGATGCCGCCGGGGCGCAGCAGACCGGCCAGCTCCCCGTAGACCCGCCGCAGGGTGTCCGCGCCCAGGTAGTGCAGGGCGGTGGTCGACACCACCGCGTCCGCGGGGCGGACCAGGCCGAGCGCGTCGAGCCAGCCGGGTGCGCCGATCAGGGTTCTGACGTACCGCAGGGCGCTGCCGTAGTGGGCGCTGCCGAGCCCCAGCAGGAGCGGGTCCGCGTCCACGGCGAGCACCTCGGCCGTCGGCAGCCGGCCGGCGAGCCGTGCGGCCAGGCATCCTGGGCCGCTGCCGAGGTCGATGACCAGGGGCGCGCGGCAGTCGCGTGTCACTTGCTCGACCAGGTCCGCGATGACCTCGAACCGCTCCTCGCGGTCGACCGCGTACAGCTGCTGCTGACGTTCCCAGCGCTCCACCCAGCGCGCCGCCGTCGCCGTGCTCACATCCATGCCGGTCGCACTGCCTCCGTCCCGTCCCGCTTCTGCTCATGGAAATCATTGCAGAT
The DNA here is from genome assembly GCF_029167005.1 of Streptomyces sp. VNUA24. Lineage (NCBI taxonomy): Bacteria > Bacillati > Actinomycetota > Actinomycetes > Kitasatosporales > Streptomycetaceae > Streptomyces > Streptomyces sp. VNUA24. Next base: position 1,717,531 of record NZ_CP119143.1, on the reverse strand, counting down.
TGGCGAGGGTGGAGAGCAACGCGTCGATCTCCCCGGGGGTGTTGTGCACATGCAGGCTCACCCGGACCGACCCCTCCTCCGCCTCCCGGCCCGCCTGGCAGTGGCCGTCGGTGCGCACCATGAACCCGCGGCTGAACAGGATGAAGCCGAGGTCCCGTGAGTCGATCCCGCGATGCCGGAAGGTGACCAGGCTCCGGCGCCGCTGCACCCGGGTGTCGGCCGTGAGGCTGGAGCGGCAGCCGAGCACCTCGTAGGCGTCCATCCGGGCCAGTCCGTCCGTGAGCCGGGACGTCAGGGCGACCGTCCAGCGTTCGATCCGGTCGGTCCCGGCGGCGTCCAGCCAGTCGAGCGCCGCCGTCAGGGAGACGATGCCGACCGTGTTGGGCGTGCCGCTCCAGCCGCCGGGCCGGAACCGCGGGCCGCGGAGGTTCCGCGACCAGACGGCACCGGTACCGGGCAGCGCCATCGTCTTGTGACCGGAGAACACCACCAGGTCCACGTCCAGGGCTGCCGTCGACAGCGGCAGATGGCCGACGCCCTGCGCCGCGTCCAGACAGATCGGCACCTCGGGCCCGACGGCCTGCCGCAGACGGTGCACGTTCATGTCGACACCACGGACGTGGTGGACGTGGGTCGCGGCCACGAAGCGGGTGCGGGGACCGACGATCCCGGCGAGCGCCCGGGGATCGTAGTCACCCGAACTCTCCTGGTACGGCAGCGGGCGCACGCGGATGCGCACCCCGCGCCGGGCCAGCAGCTCCCGCGCCTCCAGCCACGGCGACAGGTTCGCCTGGTGGTCGGCGAAGGGGACGACGATCTCGTCGCCGTCGCCGAGGAGCCCCGGCAGCCAGTCCCGGGCGACACCGCGCAGTCCTTCGGTGGTCCCGCTGGTGAAGTGGACCGACGACCGCTCCGGGTCGGGATCGGCCAGGAACGCCTTGACCCGCTCCCGGGCGTTCTCCACCAGCGCCGTCGTGGAGTTGGCCCACGGGTACGAGCCCCGCCCGGCGTTGGCGTTCGACGTCGTCAGATACCGCTGTACGGCGTCCAGGACGGGCCGCGGTTTCTGGCTGGTGGCCGCGCTGTCCAGGTAGGCGAGGTCCGGGTGTCCGACGACGATCGGGAACTGGGCGCGCAACGGCTCCTGCCACGAGGCCAGGTCCCGCAGGTCCGCCGGCCGTGTGCCCGGTCCGGCCATGTCAGTCACGCACCAGCGGCGCACCGGCGTCCCGCCAGGCGATGATGCCGCCGGCCAGGCTGCGGACGTCCGTGTGGCCCATACGGGTGAGCAGGGCCGCGTACCGGGCGGACTTCTCGCCGACCGGGCAGGCGAGCAGCACCGGCTGCCGGGTGCCGAAGGGCAGCCCGCCCCGCAGGAGTTCGTCGAACAGCTCGTCCACGATGTTGATCGAGCCGTCGATGTGGAGCGCCGCGTACGCGAAGGGGCCGCGCAGGTCGACGACCAGGGGGCGCTGCGCCGCGATCCACTTCTGCGCGTCCTCGACGTCGACGACGGCCGCCGCACGGATCTCGGAGTCGGTGAGCGTGGTGACCGAGTTCCGCACGGGAGGGCGGCCCAGCAGGTCCGGGCGACGCCGGCGCACGTAGTCGAGATAGCTCTCCACCCGGTCGCAGACGATGAAGACGGCGGTCCTGCGTTCCGTCAGTTCGGCGTCCAGGGAACGGAGATGGCGGACGCCGCCGAAGTAGGCCGCCCCTCCGGTGGGCCCGGCGAGCAGGCCGCAGCGGCGGAGCAGGGTGAGCATCCCCTCGATGGCCTCGTCGGCGCCCACCGCCTCCAGGGTGTCGTAGGTGGCCGGGTCGAAGAGACCGACCTCCCGCACCTCGTCGACGGTACGGATGCCGGGGATGAAGTCCCCCTTCTGCCCGACCAGTCCGACGACCCGCACCGCCGGGTCGTGCGCGCGCAGGGCCCGGGCCACACCGGTGGAGGAGCCGGCCGTGCCCACGCAGGCGATGAACCAGTCGGGAGCCCTGCCGTCCAGGTCGGCGATGATCTCCGGGCCCGTCCCGGTGGCGTGCGCCTCGGCGTTGAGGGCGTTGAAGTACTGGTCGGTGTGCAGATGGGCCCCGCCGGGGCCGTTCAGCCGCTGGTGGAAGACGGTCAGCGGATCGTCGGTGTCGGTCGGGTCCAGGCATTCGGTCCGGCCGGGCAGTTCCTCGATCTCGGCGCCCAGCAGCAGGAGCAGGTCCTTGATCTCGGGGACGCGCATCCGGTTGGTGACACTCTTGAACGGCAGCCCGTGCAGACCGGCGATGAGCGCCAGCGCCTTCGCGGTGTTCCCGCTGGACAGCTCCACGATCGTCTCGCCGCGCTCCTTGGCGCCGGCGAGCTCCCGGCGGGTCATGCCCCACGCGGCCCGGTCCTTCAGCGAGCCGAAGGGGTTGAGCATCTCCAGTTTGGCGTAGAGGTCGATGTTGCGCAGGCCGTGCACGGCCTGGTCGATACGGACCAGTGGTGTGTCGCCGATGGCGTCGGTGATCGTGTCGTACCTCATCCCTGCGCATCCCCCGTACGGTCGAGCGGCCAGTACTCCTCGTCCAGACACCACCGCAGCCTGCCGTTCTCCTCGTGGACGGCCACCTTGCGTGCCATGGGCTGCTGTTGGGCGTGGGTGGCGGCGAAGTCCATGCAGTATCCGGCCGTGTTGACGAAGGCGAGGAGATCGCCGGAGCGCGGCAGCCGGGGCAGGAACACCGTGCGACGGGTCAGGAGGTCCGCCTCCAGGCAGAGATTGCCCAGGAGATGGACCCCCACCGGCCCGGCCCGGCCGCGCGGGGCGGGGTCGCGCGGCAGGACCACGGGGTCCATCAGCACACCGTGGTCCTCCAGTCCCAGGTCACCCGCGTTCATCGCCAGACGCACCAGGGGCTCTCCGCCGTCCGTGGGCCGCACCTCCAGCACCTTGCCGAGGGTGAGCCCGCACTGGTCCACCAGGGCCCGGCCGGGCTCGACACAGAGGTCGTAGAGGCTCTCCAGCAGGAGGGTGCCCAGGGGACGGCCCAGGCTCGGGGCCGGGCGGGAGAGCAACTCGTCGAGGTACGCGGCGCCGGCCGTGGGCCGATGGGCCGGATACAGGCTCAGGGCGCCCTTGAGGGTGCCGTTCTCGACCCGCAGACCGTATCCGTGGCCGCCCCAGGTCAGGGGAGGCCGGGCGCCCAGGACGGCGGACGTCAGCTCGGTGGTGTACCGCTCCCACTGGGCCGCGTGCGCCAGGTAGTTCACGCCGAAGCCGCCGCCGACGTCGACGACACGCGGCCGGAACCCGCGGACGCGCAGCTCCTCCATGGCCCGGAGACAGCCTTCGAGGGCCACCGCCTTCTCGTCGACGCTCGTGGTGTCGAGGTGGTAGCCGACGCCGATCGGCTCCAGCTCCTCCCGGTGCCGGTCGAGGACGTCCAGCAGCAGGTGCAGGGACTTCACGGGCGTACCGAAACGGCTCCTGCGCGAGAGCGTCCGGGGGCCGGGTGCCTCGAAGCCGGAGAGCCGCAACAGGACCCGGACGCGCGGCAGTCCGTGCGCGCGCACGAGGCCCGCCGCCCGCTCCAGCTCGGCGGGACCGTCGGCGTTGAGACACGCCCCGCTGTGCGCGGCGAGCCACAGGAACTGCGGGTCCTTCGGGCCGGTCGCCATGATCCGGGACCCCGTGAACCCCGAGCCGAGCGCGTGCCGCAGCTCGCCGAGCGACGCGGCGTCCAGGGCCGCCTCCGTCGTGGTGAGCCGGCGTACGAGCGAGCCCGCGCGGTTCGCCTTGTGGGCGAAGTAGATCCGCCCGGAGAGCCGGTGGCGGTCGAGAACCGCACGGAAGCGCCGTACGTTGTCGGCGATCTGGTCCGGCAGGAGGACGTTCAGCGGGGAGCCGAGCGCGTCCACCAACGTGTGCAGCAGCGGTGCCGAGTCCAGCAGGGCCGCGGTGCGCGGCTCCAGCCGGGGTTCCAGGTACAACGGGTCGTCGTCGCTCATCCCAGATGTTCCTCCCCACCGAGGAAGACGTTCCGGTGTCGGCAAACGGCCATAACGACCGTATCCCTCCCCCCGCCGGGCCGCGCGGAACCCGGTGCGGCGGCGGAGGGGCTGTATCCCGAGGGCCGACGGCCGAAACGGGACGGTCGGAGGCGTACCCGGGTGGGGAGCCGGGCGGGTCGGGCCGGGTCAGCCGGTGCGCAGGGCGAGGCTCATCAGGATCGCGTCGCGGTCGTCGCCGGGCGCGATCCGCAGCGCGCCGGGCCAGCGGCCGACCTCGGCCCAGCCGACCTTGCGGTAGAACTCCTCCAGGCCGACCCCGCCCCGGGTGGACAGCTGGAGCCGCTCCAGGCCCATCTCGTCCCGGGCGACGTCATGGACGCGGTGCATCAGGGCGGCGCCGATCCCCAGCCCGCGGAATCGCGGATGCGTCTGGACGTGGTTGACGGTGCCGCAGTGCGCGCCGAGCGGATGCCGCTCCCGGCGGACGACCAGCCAGCCGGCCAGCGAGCCGCCGACGGTGGCGACGAGCAGTCTGCCGTGCCGGGGGTGCAGTTCCCCGACGAGCGCGTCCACCACGGGTCCGACGTCGTGCACGCTCACCGGCAGGGGCGGGAACTCGGTGGCGAGGACCGCCCCGCCGGCGTTCGCCACCAGCTCCCAGCAGCGGGCGATCTCCTGTCTGAGCCTCGGGGGGACCTCCTCGGGGCTCGTCAGCTGCCGGAACTCCGAGACTTGATGCACCGTCATGCAGGTCAGCCTCGCACATCCGGCCCGCAGGCTAGGGCTTCGCCCTGACCAGCCCGGCGTCGTACGCCGTGATGACGGCCTGGATGCGGTCGCGGGCCCCGATCTTGGCGAGGACACGGCCGACGTGCTTCTTCACGGTGGACTCGGTGAGGACGAGCCGTTCGGCGATCTCCGCGTTGTTCCAGCCCTGGCCGATGGCGACCAGCACCTCGTGTTCGCGCTCGCTGAGGCTCTCCAGCCGGGGGTCGGCCGCGGGAGCGGTGTCGGAGGGGGCGAGCACCTGGTGGGCGTAGGCGTCCAGGAGCCGTCGGGTGAGGCTGGGGGCCACCACGGCGTCGCCGGTGGCGACCGCGTGGATACCGGCGACGAGTTCCTCGGGGCGGGCGTCCTTGAGGAGGAAACCGCTGGCGCCGGCCCGCAGTCCGTCGTACGCGTACTCGTCGAGGTCGAAGGTGGTCACGATGAGGACGCGGGTGCGGCCGCCGGCGGCGACGATGCGGCGGGTCGCCTCCAGGCCGTCCATGCCGGGCATGCGGATGTCCATGAGGACCACGTCGGGGCGCAGTCGCGCGGCGAGACGGACGGCCTCGCCGCCGTGCTCGGCCTCGCCGACGGGGGTGAGGCCGGGGGTGCCCTGGAGGAGCATGCGGAAGCCGAGCCGCTGCAGGGGCTGGTCGTCGGCGATCAGCACGGTGGTCATGGCTGATGATCTCCTGACGCCGGCAGGGGCGCGGGGCCGGGGGGTGCGTCGAGCGTGACGTCCACGATCCAGCCGTGTCCGGTGTCCCGGGGGCCGATGGTGACGGTGCCGCCGTACATCGCGGCCCGCTGCCGGATGCCGACCAGGCCGTGCCCCGGGGGCTCGTCGCCGGGCCCCGGTTCCGGACGGCCGGGTGCCCCCGCCGGTACGCCGGTGTCGGCCACCCGGGCGCGTACGGTTCCGGTCTCCGCGGTCACCGTGACCTCGGCCGCCGCGCCCGCCCCGGCGTGCTTGAGGGTGTTGGTCAGGGCCTCCTGGACGATCCGGTACACGGTGAGCTGCACCCCGCTGCCCAGTGCGTCGAGATCGCCCACGGTTCGGTAGGTCACCGGCAGACCCGCCGCGCGGACCCGTGCGAGCAGGGGGTCCAGATCACGGATGCCCGGCTGCGGGCCGAGCGGCGGCTCGTCGTCCTGGCCCTCGCGCAGGACGCCCAGGACACGGCGGAGTTCGCCCATCGCCTGTCGCCCGGTGTCGCCGAGGATGCGCAGGGCGTCGGCGGACCGCTCGCCCCGGCTCGCGGCGAGCACCGCGGCACCGTCGGCGACGCTGACCATGACGGACAGGTTGTGGCCGACGATGTCGTGCATCTCGCGGGCGACCCGGGAGCGCTCGGCGGCGGCGGTGAGCCGGACCCGCTGGTCGCGTTCGACCTCCAGGCGGGTGGCCCGGTCCTCCAGGGCCGCCAGGTACATCCGGCGGATGCGGAGGGTGAGCCCGAGGGTGACGGCCGCCATGGTCGTGCCCAGCAGGAAGAAGAGGCCGAGCAGCGGATGTTCGACCCGGGGCAGCAGCCACACCGCGAGGCACAGTTGACCGGCGGTCACCGCGACGGCCCAGCCCAGCAGCCGCAGCGACCCGTGCAGGGCCAGGCTGTAGAGGGCCACGAGCATGCTGACACCGGCCTGCTGCCACAGGTCCAGCGACCACTGGACGAGGGAGACCGCCGCGATCACGCCGTAGGTGACGGCAGGGGCCCGGCGCCGCCACCACAGCGGGATGATCAGCGCGGCCGCCAGGACGTACGGGACGGCGGCGGGAAGGTCGGTCCGGGGCGCCGTCTCCCCGAAGGGGCCGCCGTCGCCGCCGGTGAGCAGGTCGGGCAGGCTGATCAGGGCCACGACCAGCACCACCGCGGTGTCGAGCAGCCAGGGACGCCGCCGGTCCAGCAGTTGCCGTCGGTACTGTCCCCGCAGCATGCGGCCCAGGACCGGGTGCCAGGCGGCGTCGAGCCCCGGGGCGGGCGGGTCGAACCCGTGGGGCGGCGGTGCCGTGTCCGGGGCGGTCGCCGCGGCGGGTGTCGCGCGATGCGGACGCATGGTGCCCATTGTCCTCGGTCTCGGAGATCGGGCGCCGGGGCCGCCCCGGCCGTGTCCCGCCGGCGCTCGCCGGTCAGACGTCCGTGCGGACCAGCCGGTACGCCGCCCCCGCGAGGGTCAGGACCACCCAGCCGGCGAAGACCGCGAGCCCCTGCCCGGGCGAGAGGGCGTCGGCGGAGCCGGTGAGCGCGTAGACGGCCGACCCGGCGTTGCTGGGCAGGTACGGGGTGATCGTGTCGTACCACGCGTCCGGCAGCAGCGTGGCCAGGCCCGGGAGGATCAGCAGGATGCCGACCAGGGCCGCGATGGCCCCGGCGGAGGAGCGCAGCACCACGCCGAGGGCCACCCCGAAGACGGCGACCAGAGCGAGATAGACACCGGCGCCGGCCAGCGCGCGCAGCACCCCGTCGTCGCCTAGCGAGAGAGAGATCTTCTCCCCGTCCAGACCGGGTGCGCCCAGCAGGAAGGCGGCCACTGCGCCGACGGTGGTGAGGACCAGCGCGATCACCCCGATCACGGCGCTCTTGGACCACAGCACCGGCAGCCGGCGCGGCACGGCGGCGAGTGTGGACCGGATCATCCCGGTGCTGTACTCGCCGGCCGAGAGCAGCACCCCGAGCACGCCCACGGCCAGGGACGCGAAGGTCACACCGGTCAGCGCCAGACTGACCGCGTCGCTGACGCCGGAGCCCGGTCCGGGCGGCCCGTCGGCGGTGGCCCCGGGGCTGTAGGTGTAGGCGGCGACGGCCCCGAAGAGGACCAGCAGCACCAGGGCCACCCCGAGGGTGATCCAACTGGAGCGCAGCGACCAGAACTTGGCCCACTCCGAGCGCAGCACCCGGCGGCCGGTCACCTTGTGCACACGGGTGCGGCCGGGGACCACGGTGAGATCGGTGGCGGTCATCAGGCGGCCTTTCGCGCGGGCTCGGCGGGAGCGCTCTGGTATTCGACGGCGTCGGCGGTAAGTTGCATGAAGGCTTCCTCCAGGGAGACGGCCCGCGGGGTGAGTTCGTACAGCGGCACGCCGTGCCGGGCGGCGATCACCCCGATCTCCCGGGCGTCCCGTCCCGCGACGATCAGTTCCTCGGCGGCGGAGGAGCTGATCGTGACGTCCGGACCGGCCAGCAGCGAGCGCAGCTTCAACGGCTCGGTGGTGGCGACCTTCACGCCCCCGCCGCCCGCGTCCCGGACGAAGTCGTCGACGGTGGTGTCCGCCAGCAGCCGCCCCCGCCCGATGATCACCAGATGGTCGGCGATCAGCGCGGTCTCGCTCATCAGGTGCGAGGAGAGCATCACGGCCCTGCCCTCGTCGGCCAGCCGCCGCAGGAGGGTGCGCACCCACAGCACACCCTCCGGGTCGAGGCCGTTGACCGGCTCGTCGAGCATCACGATCGCCGGGTCGCCGAGCAGGGCGGCGGCGATCCCGAGCCGCTGCCCCATGCCGAGGGAGAAGGCGCCCACCCGCTTGCCGGCGACGCTCGTCAGACCGGCCAGGTCGATCACCTCGTCCACCCGGGCCCGGGAGATGCCGTGGGTGTGCGCGAGCGCCCTCAGATGGTGGAACGCGGTCCGCCCCGGGTGGACCGACCTCGCCTCCAGCAGGGAGCCGATCTCGTGCAGCGGTGCGGCGTGCCGGGCGTAGGACCGTCCGTTGACGGTGACCGAGCCCTGCGTGGGGGAGTCCAGCCCGATGATCATGCGCATGGTCGTGGACTTGCCCGCGCCGTTGGGGCCCAGGAAGCCGGTCACCTCACCGGCCCTGACGGTGAAACTCAGGCGGTCGACCACCGTCTTGTCCCCGTACCGCTTCGTCAGCTCCCGTGCTTCGATCATGACAGCGGACCTTCCTCGCCTCGGACCGGGCCGCGATCCACCCGCGACCTCCGACTCCGAACCTAGGAGCCCGCCCGCCCGCGACCGTGGGACCGCGGGGGACACTTCGGCACCCGGGTGGTACCGCGGTACCACTGGCGGCCGGCGGCCTCCTACGGGGTACCCCCAGGCACCTCCCATGCCCCGGAACCTGCCCCTTCGGCTCTTGCCGTGGAGTGGACGCGGCGCGGGTGCGGTCGGTCGCGCGTGCGAGGATGTCGGGCGCCGTACCCGGCGGGGAACAGGTACACGACACATCAAAGAGGGGACGCATTGATCGGGACCCTGTTCCGCAGTGAGGACGTTCCTGCGGAGGACAGATTCGACCACTGGCGGGAACTGCTCGGCGCGACCCGTACGAGCGAGGCGATCAGCGCCCACTCCGCCGACTTCTGGGCCGAGTTGCGGCTGATGGAGCTGGGGCCGGTGGTGGTGTGGCCGGCCTCCTTCCTGCCGTCCCGCTACCGGCGCAACCAGCGGATGGTGCGCCAGTGCGACCCCGAGCTGTACCACCTGACGCTGCTGCTCGACGGCGGGCTCGCTCTCGACCACGCCGACCGGTGCGACACGTTCGGCCCGCGGGACCTGCACCTGGTGGACAGCTCGCGGCCGTACGACATCCGCTCGGCGGACGTCCGGGGGACCGGCGTCGTCCGGGGGGTGGGCGTCGACTTCCCCAAGGCGCTGTTCCCGCTCCCGCCGCACCAGGTCCGCCAGTTGCTGGGGCGCGGGCTGTCGGGCCGCGAGGGTCTGGGCGCGCTGCTGACGGACTTCCTCGTCGGTCTGGAGCGGCAGGCCGACCTCCTGCAGCCGTCCGACGCGCCACGGCTGGGCACGGTCGTGCTCGATCTGCTGTCGGCCTGGTTCGCCCACGCGCTGGAGGCCGAGGCCGCCCTGTCACCGGAGACGCGGCTGCGTGCGCTGACCCAGCGCATCCAGGCGTTCATCCGGCAGAACCTGCACGATCCGGAACTGACACCTCCGGTGGTCGCCGCCGCCCACCACATCTCGCTCAGCTATCTGCACCGCGTCTTCCAGCAGCAGACGGGCGGCGAGACCGTGGCCGCCTGGATCCGGGCCCGGCGCCTGGAGGGCGCGCGCCGCGATCTCGCGGACCCGTCCCTGCGCATCACGCCGATCCATGTCATCGCCGCCCGCTGGGGCATGCCCCGCGCCTCCGACTTCACCCGCGCCTTCCGCGCCGCCCACGGACTGGCACCCCGTGAGTTCCGGCTGCGGGCGCTGGGCGAACGGGACCCCGGGTCCGGAGGCTAGGTCGGGTCCGTGTACGCGACGAGGGTCTCCCGGACGGGACGACCGACGAGGTGCACGGGTTCGACGCCCGCGAGGGGGGCCGGTTCCGTGTCTCCCTCACCTACGACGCGCCGACCGGTACCGGCAAGTCGTCCTCCCGCACCGGCACCTACCACGGTCACTTCGCGCGGCTCGTCCCCGACGAGGAGGTGGTCGAGGCCCTCCGGTTCGAGACGGAGGACCCCGCGCTCGGCGGCACGATGACGATGACCACCCGGCTCACCGACGCGGCCGGCGGGACCGACGTCCTCGTCGTGCGCGAAGGGATCCCCGACGCCGTGCCGGCCGCCGACAACGCGACGGGTACCCGCATGGCCCTGGCGAACCCGGCCCGGCTGGTCGAGCGCTGAGCCCCCGTCAGGCGGACGACTGGTCGCCCGCCGCACGCCGGGCCGACCGTCCCGCCTCCTGCGGTGCGGCGGGCTCAGCCGCCCCCGTACCGCCCTCGCCCGCGGGCGACGCGTTGAGGGGTTCGGCGGAGGACGGGCGCGGGGCGCGGCGCCGGAGGAACCAGGCGGCGACCGGCTCGGTGTAGCGCGCGGTGAGCGGGCCGAGGACGACCAGGATGAGGACGTAGGCGGTGGCCAGCGGGCCCAGGGAGGGCTCGATGCCCGCGGTGACGGCGAGGCCGGCGATGACGATCGAGAACTCGCCGCGGGCGACCAGTGTGCCGCCCGCCCGCCACCGGCCCTTCGTCCCCACGCCCGCCCGCTTCGCCGCCCAGTAGCCGGTGGCGATCTTCGTGGCCGCGGTGACGACGGCCAGCGCCAGCGCGGGCAGCAGCACCGGCGGGATGCTGGCGGGGTCGGTGTGCAGGCCGAAGAAGACGAAGAACACGGCCGCGAACAGGTCCCGCAGCGGCGCGAGCAGGCCGTGCGCGCCCTCGGCGACCTCCCCGGAGAGCGCGATGCCGACCAGGAACGCCCCGACGGCGGCGGACACCTGCAGCTGCTGGGCGACTCCGGCGACCAGCAGCGTCAGACCGAGCACGACGAGCAGCAGCTTCTCGGGGTCGTCGCTGGAGACGAAGCGGGAGATGTGCCGGCCGTAGCGGACGGCGACGACGAGGACGAGCCCGGCGACCGAGAGGGCGATCGCCAGCGTGACACTGCCGGCGGCGAGGCTCGTGCCGGCGACCAGCGCGGTGAGGATCGGCAGGTAGACGGCCATGGAGAGGTCTTCCAGGACCAGGATGCTGAGAATGACCGGCGTCTCACGGTTGCCGAGGCGTCCGAGGTCGCCGAGCACCTTGGCGATGACGCCGGAGGAGGAGATCCAGGTGACGCCGGCGAGCACGACGGCGGCGACGGGGCCCCAGCCGAGGAGGAGGGCCATGGCGGCCCCGGGGAGGGCGTTCAGGCAGGCGTCGACGAGCCCGGCGGGGTACTGGGTCTTGAGGTTGGAGACGAGGTCGCTGGCGGTGTACTCCAGGCCGAGCATGAGCAGCAGCAGGATCACGCCGATCTCGGCGCCGATCGCCACGAACTCCTCACTGGTCCCCAGCGGCAGCAGCCCGCCCTCGCCGAAGGCCAGCCCGGCCAGCAGATACAGCGGGATGGGCGAGAACTGCAGACGTCCGGCGAGGCGCCCCAGCAGTCCGAGCCCGAGGATGATCGCGCCGAACTCGATCAGGAAGACGGCGGAGGAGTGCGCGCCCGACTCCGACTGCGTGGCGAGGTGCACGACGGGCTGGGCGGGGAGGTGTGCGGCGAGGTGCATGGCCGTTTCACTCCCGCCCGAGTATCGCGGCGGCCGTCTCCACACCCTCGCGGGTGCCGATCACGATGAGGGTGTCCCCGCCCGCGAGCCGGAAGTCCGGGGTGGGGGAGGGGATCGCCTGCGCCCGGCGCAGCACGGCCACGATGGAGGCGCCCGTCTCGGTCCGCATCCGGGTGTCGCCGAGAACCCGTCCGTTCCAGTGGGACGCCGACGCCAGCTCGATCCGCTCCGCCACCAGGCCCAGGTCGGTCGTGGACAGCAGGTTGGGGCTGTGGTGACCGGGCGCGAGCGCGTCCATCAGGAGGGCGGTCTCCGGCTCGGTGAGGTGGAGGGCCTGCGCGCAGGCGTCCGGGTCGTCGGCCCGGTAGACGTTCACCGTCCGGGTGCCGTCGCGGTGCGCGATCACCGACAGATGCCGGTGCTCCCGGGTCGTCAGGTCGTACTGGACACCGATCCCCGGCAAGGGTGTGGTGCTCATCCGGCCGGCAGGCACAACCCCTCCCCCTTCTCGTAGAACTCTGTGACAGCGGTACCGCGTCCGCCCCGCGCCGAACGCTCGGCCGGGCGTGACGAGGGCTCATGGTGCCATCCGCGCGGAGGCAGGGCATATGGGTGTCAGCACGGATGGACAGCGCCGGACGGGGGCGGAGAGGGTGGGGCGGGGGCCCTGTGTCCGTCGGCGGCCCGGCGCACGCGGAGCGGCGGGCCCGTCACCGGCCGGGCCGCGTGCGGGAAGGCGCTCAGGGGCCCTGCGCGGGGGCCCCGAGGGCGGGTGAGGGACAGTGGGAGGAGAACAGGCGGCGCGAAGGGAGCAGAGGATCATGTCGCTGTACGGGCGGATCTTCCTCTCCAACACGGCCGTGCTGATGGTCGCCGTCCTGCTGCTGCTCGGCCCGGTCACCGTGTCCACCCCCGTCCTGTTCGGCGAGGCCCTCGTACTGCTCGCCGGACTCGTGGTGATGTTGATCACGAACGCCGTCCTGCTGCGCGTCGGACTGGCCCCGCTGGCGCGGCTGACCCGGGCCATGGCCACCGCCGACCTGCTGAGGCCCGGCAGCCGTACGGCCGTCACGGGGCCCGCCGAGATCGCCGGTCTCACCCGCGCCTTCAACGCCATGCTCGCCCGGCTCGAAGCCGAACGCGCCGCCAGCTCGGGGCGTGCCCTGCGCGCACAGGAGGACGAGCGCCGGCGGCTGGCCCGCGAACTCCACGACGAGGTCGGACAGACGCTGACCGCCGTGCTGCTCCAGCTCGGACACACCGCCGACCTCGCCCCGCGGGGCATCGCCGACGACCTGCGCCAGGCCCAGGAGACCACCCGCGCGGGTCTGGAGGAGATACGCCGCATCGCCCGCCGGCTGCGCCCCGGCGTCCTGGAGGAGCTCGGCCTGCACAGCGCCCTGCGCGCCCTGACCAGGGAGTTCACCACCCCCGGTCTGCGGGTCACCGTCCACATCACCCCGGGCCTGCCCCGCCTGGACCCGGACACCGAGCTGGTCCTCTACCGCGTCGCCCAGGAGAGCCTGACCAACACCGCCCGGCACGCCGGCGCCACCCGGGCGGAGGTCCACCTGCGTGCCCTGCCCGGCGCCCGGACGGCCCTGCTGGTACGGGACGACGGCCGCGGCATCGGCCGCACACCGGAAGGCGCCGGCATCAGCGGCATGCGGGAACGGGCCCTCCTCGTCGGAGCCGACCTGCACATCGGCCCCGGTCCGAACGGCGGCACGGAGACGTCCCTGCACGTCCTGCCCGGCGAGCCCGCGCCCGAGACGGAGGGCCCCGCGCCCCGTGGCCGGACGCACGCGGATCTCATCGACGGCGGCGACACCGGCGGCGACACCGGCGGCGACACCGGCGGCGACACCGGCGGGGACACCGGCTGGGGCGGCACGCCGGGCGGGCCGTCGGCGCAGGGGGCGGCGCCCTCGTACGGCCCCGACCGCCCCAGGGAGACCGCACGATGACCCCGCCGTCCCCGGCGCGCATCCTCCTCGCCGACGACCACGCGCTCGTCCGGCAGGGCGTGCGCCTCATCCTCGACGCCCAGCCGGACCTGACGGTCGTGGCCGAGGCGGCCGACGGCGCCGAAGCCGTCGCACGCGCCCGCGAGGGGGACATCGACCTGGCCGTCCTGGACATCGCCATGCCCCACCGGACCGGTCTGCAGGCCGCCCGTGACCTGGCCCGGCTGCGGCCCGAGCCGCGCACGCTGATGCTGACGATGTACGACAACGAGCAGTACTTCTTCGAAGCCCTCAAGGCGGGCGCCTCCGGTTACGTCCCCAAATCCGTCGCCGACCGTGATCTCGTCGAGGCCTGCCGGGCCGCCCTGCGCGACGAGCCCTTCATCTACCCCGGCACCGAGACCACCCTCATCCGCACGTACCTCGACCGCGCCCGCGCCGGAGACCGGCTCCCCGAACGCCCCATCACCGAACGGGAGGAGGAGATCCTCAAGCTCGTCGCCGAGGGCCACAGCTCACGGGAGATCGCCCGCCTCCTGGTCATCAGCGTCAAGACCGTCGAACGGCACCGGGCCAACCTGCTCCACAAACTGGGCCTGCGCGACCGCCTCGACCTCACCCGCTACGCCATCCGCACGGGACTGACCGAACCCTGACCCGGGGCGGCGGACGTCCTCGGTGGTCCCCTCAGACGGGGGTAGTGGACGAGGAGGGTCCGGTTCAGGGTGAGGACATGACAGAACTGCAGACCTTCGTACTGCCTCCGGTGGTTGACGGCAGTGACGTGGACAAGGCACTGGGCGAGGCGCTGATCGCCGCCTGGCAGGCGGACGGCATCTTCCAGATCCAGGCGACACCGGAACAGGAGGCCGCCACCGAGCAGGCCCTCGAAGCCTCCCGCGGCTTCTTCGGCCGCCCCTTCGAGGAGAAGGCCGGGCACGTGTCCGACCTCACCTACAGCGGGTACGTCGCGTCCGGCGAGGAGGAGACGGCCGGGGAGAAGGACGGCTCGGAGATCTTCACCGTCTGCCCCGACATGTCCGAGGAGGACGCCCGTGTCGTCGACCGGTGGCCCTGTCACGGCCCCGCCCCCTGGCCCTCGCAGCAGTACGCCGACGCCATGAAGACCTACATGGGCGCCGTGGGCGACATCGGCGAGCGACTGCTCCGCCTGGTCGCCCTGGGACTCGGCCTGGACGACATGGAGCACTTCACGAAGCTCACCCGGGACGGCTGGCACCACATGAGGGTCCTGCGGTTCCCGCGGGCCGACGCCACCTCCGAGCGGGGCATCGGCTCGCACACCGACTACGGTCTGCTGGTCATCGCCGTCCAGGACGACGTGGGCGGCCTCCACATCCGTCCCCCGGTGCCGGGCGAGGCCCGCGGCCGCAACTGGCTGCCGGAGGAGTCCATGGCCGGGCGGTACGAGAACGAGGAGCCCTGGACCTACGTCACCCCGGTCCCCTCGGTGTTCACCGTCTTCCCCGGCGACATCATGCAGTTCATCACCGGCGGCACCCTCCTCTCCACCCCGCACAAGGTGCGCCTGGCCGACCGCGAGCGGTACACCATCGCGTACTTCCACGAGCCGGCCTTCCAGGCCGTCGCTCGGCCCCTGGAAGGAGGCGGGCCGGACGAGTTCATCCACTACGGCACCCACTTCACCCATATGTTCATGCGGTGCTACCCCGACCGCACCACCACCGCGCGCATCGAGAACGAGGACCGGCTCGCCGTCCTGGAGCGCCTCCGCAAGGAGGCCCTCACCTCCTGAGGAGCGGGCGAGAGCCGTAGACCGAGCACCGCGTGCCGAGAGCCGCCCGGCGACCACCGGGCGGCTCTCGGCATCTGACGGATCCGTGCGTCAGGGCAGCAGGCCCAGGCGGCGTGCCGTCGCGACCGTCTCCATCCGGGTGTGACAGCCGAGCCTGCGCATCGCGCTGCGCAGATAGCTCTTCACCGTCTCGGCGCTGAGGCCGAGTTCCTCCGCGACGTCGGCGTTGGTGCGCCCCAGCGCGACGCACGACAGTACGTCCAGTTCGCGGGAGGAGAGAGCGCTGAGGGGGTGGGAGGCCGGGGTTCCGATGCCGGCGCCCGCCAGTTTCTCGCACACTCCCGCGACCCGGTCGCGCGACTCGTCGTCCGGCAGTCGCTGGGCGAGAACGCGCAGTTCCGCGTACGCCTCACGGATCGTCTCCCACCGGGGCGACGTGGGGCGCCCGGTCCGGTCGGTGGACTGCGAGGGCTCCCGCAGACCGTCGAGACGGCGACGCACCTCGTCCCGCACCGCCAGACTCTGTTCCAGGTCGCGGGCGGCCCGCATGACCGAGTCGACGGTCCGGTCGCCCAGGGCCAGGGACCCGCGGACCGCACCGTACATGACCGCGCGGACCGTCCGGTTCACCACCACCGGCGCCGCCACGACGGCGTGGATGCCCTCCGCGGCGACCATCAGGTCGTAGTGGTGGCTGATCTGCCGGCAGTTCGCGTAGTCGTTGACGGCGATGGGCCGGTGCAGGGCGACCACCTTGCCGCCGAGCCCCATCCCGAAACCGAGGGTCAGCCCGTGCAGGGCGTTGGTGCGGTGGCCCGTGAACTCGGTGAGCTGGGCGTGCCGGCCCCGGACGACCGCACCGCCGAAGGCGAGGTCCACTCCGGCGGTGTCCCGTAACGCCTGGACACCGCGTCTGACCTGACGGTCGTCGTCCGGGACGGGGGGTGCTGTCACTGTCATTGCGGCTACCTCGTTCTGCCCGGGGGCAGAGAGGCGCCCCCTGCCCGGATCGTGCGCGGGCCTCGTGCGGGAGTGGTGCGGTGGGGCGACTGCGCTCGGCCCGTCCCCGGCGTGGTGCGGGCACCGGGGCGGGCAACGGCCCCGCGTCCACAGGGCCTTGAGTCACCATGAGGGAGACCGGGGCCGTCCAGCTACCCCCGTGTGAGGGTGGAACACGGGCGTCATAACGCCGTGTTCCTGGTCGATACGGAGCCGTGGCCGTCCTGGTCCGATGCCGCGGCGACGACCTCGCGGGAGTGTGCACGTGTCACCCCGGATCGTCCGATGGATCGTCATATTCCGTTCTGCCGTGCGCACTTGACTCGGCCGAGCCGTCTGCAGAACTGTTCTCCTGACGACGGGGGAGTCGGCGCGTTTCCCCTGTCGGTCACGTAAGGAGTCGACCCGGTCGTGCTACCGGCGGAAGACAGCGAAGAGGCGGCGGCCGCCCGTGCGGCGGTCCTGGCCCTGCGCAGGGAGAGCGGCATGGCCGTCGCCGGGGCGGCCTGGGTCGTCGGTCCCGGGCAGCTCCGGATCAGCGAGACGAGCGGAGTGAGGTCGCGGGACCGCCGGGGCCTGTCGGTGCCCGCGGGGGCCGGGCTCATCGGCAAGGTGCTCACGACCGGCCGCCCGGCCGCGGTGAGCGACTACCGCTCGGCGCAGCGGATCAGCCACGAGTACGACTCCTTCGTCGCGGCCGAGGGCGTGCGGGCGATGGCGGCGGCGCCCGTGATCGTGGGGAGGGCCGTGCGGGCCGTGCTCTTCGTGGGATCGCGTGACGCGGCCCGTCTCGGCGACCGGGTACTGACGGCGGTGACGCGGGCGACGCGGGATCTGGAGCAGTTCCTCGCGTGCCGGGAACAGGTCCCCCGGCTGCTGTCGGAGGCCCGCGCCGTGGGCGCCGGCACCGCGCCCCGCGGCGGCCCCGCCCGCGAACGCGTCCACGAGGCCCACACCGAGCTCCTGCGGTTCACCGCGACGCTCGGCGATCCGCGTCTCAGGGAGCACTTCGACGAGGTGTGCCGCCTGCTGGAACAGGGCTGCTGCGCCGAGGAACCGGAGGCGTCGGCACCGCGGAGCCCGGCGAGGCTGTCGCCCCGCGAACTCGATGTCCTCGCCGCGGTCGCCGCGGGCTGCACCAACCCCGACATCTCCGGCCGGCTCGGCATCGGCCTGGAGACGGTGAAGGGCTATCTGCGCTCGGCCATGCGCAAACTGGGTACCACCACCCGGTTCGAGGCCGTCACCGCGGCGCGCCGGGCGGGGCTGCTGCCCTGACACGCGCAGGCCGGGTCCGGCACCCCGGGGTGCCGGACCCGGCCTGCGTTCAGCGGGGCCGAGGTGTCGCCGCTACTTCCTCCACGCCCAGTGCAGACGGTCGAGTCCGCTCTGGTTGTTGACCTTCAGGCTGAGGCGGGTGCCCGTGCCCTGGAGGGTCGTCAGGGAGTAGGTGTCACCGTTGCGCAGGCCGGGCCAGTAGACCGAGCCGAGGCGCAGCTCCCTGATGACGTCGGTGGCGGCCTGGATGTAGGCGACCTCGTTGGAGCCGTTGACCGGGCCGTTGTAGTCCAGGCCGGTCGTCATGGAGGCGCCGAACTCGTCGAGGATCGTGCGCGAGGCGCAGGTGCCGATGCGCTCCTTGAAGTCCGCCTTCCACTGGTCGACGCTGGTCCAGTCGGTGTGCCAGAAGCCGTAGTTGTGCAGGGCGATCCGGGTGCCGTCGAGCCGCTTGTCGGCGCAGACCGGCTTGACGTCCTCGCTGTACTTGTAGCCGCCGATGAGCACCCGGTCGCGGGGGACGGAGCGGTGGTCGGCCAGCCAGCGGGCCGCCACGTCGCGCCACTCCTGGGAGGTGTAGCCGAACGGCTCGTTCATCGGCTCGAAGTACACCTTGGAGTTGTGGCCGTAGCCGGAGGTGATCCGCCGCCACATCCGGTCCCAGGTGGCCTGGTCGTCGATCTTGCCGTCCTTGGCGTTGTCGGCCTCCCAGTAGCCCAGGACGACCTTGAAGCCCTGGGCGGTGGCGGCGTCGATCGCGGCCCGGTACGACTTCCAGAAGGGGCCGTTCACCGAGGTGGGGTTGACCGGCAGGCGGACCGTGTTGGCGCCGAGCTTGGAGAACCCCTTGATGATCGCCTTGGACTTGGCGTAGGTCGTGGCGTAGCCGTCCGTGGTGGACAGGCCCGACGGCACCACCGCGTCGTCGGCGTAGTTGTCGCGCGGGTCGGCCCAGTTGACGCCGCGGAAGGCGCTGACGGGCGGCGGCGAGGCGTGACGGGCGGCGGCTGCGGGAGCGGCGGACGCGGGGGAGGCGACGAGTCCGCCGAATGCCGTGACGCCGGCCAGCGACGCCGCGAGGCAGGCTGTCCCGCGATGGTTCTTTAGGGGCACCAGATCCCTTTCTGGACAGTTGCGTCCGCGAAACCTGGAGGTGCAGGTCGGCGGCTCTGTAACTCCCGCAAACTAGAAGAGATCTCGAACAGAGGTCAACACATCTGCACACCAAATTTCATCAAGAACACAGAACTACGAGCCTCCCACGGCCAGTTCCGACCCGGTGAGACGCACCCGGATGCCGTCCTCCTCCACGCGGACGTCCCGCAGCCGCATGCTCCCGCGCTCCGGCTCCGGCAGGGCGAAGGACAGGGACAGCCGGTCGGCGAGGACCGGCCGGGTGAGCCGGGACAGGGCGTCCAGGAGGCCGGGGTCGAGGCCCAGGTCGCGCAGTACGGCGGGGTGGTCCAGGGCCAGGTCGACGAGGTTGAGGTTCCGGGCCTCGCGGGCGAACCCCGGGGAGCCGGTGAGTTCGGCGAGTTCGCCGTCGTCGCCCAGGGCCGCGCGGGCGGCCGCGTCGGACAGCCCGAGCCGCTTCGCGATCGCCGGGACCGACAGCAGCGCCTTCGCCCTGCGGGTCTCCCGGGCGAGGTCGGCTGCCGCCCGGGGCGTCAGATGCAGACCGTCCGAGGCGCCGGTGCCGGGGCGGTAGGTGGCCAGGTCCCCGATGTCCAGGCGCATGGCGCCGATCCGGGTGGCGATGCCCCGCTCGCCCTCTCGCCGGATGGTGGCCTCGGCACGCAGCCGCAGCTCTCGCCCGGCCACCGGCAGGGTGCCCCGCGCCCGGACCCGGTCGCGGCCTTCACCGGTGAACGTGACCTGGGACGCGCCGAGTTCACGATTGAGGTCGGCGAACGACAGCAGGACGTCGCCGTCGAGCCGCGGGACGCGGGCGCCGCCCACGGAGGTGAGGCCCTCGCCCTCCAGCCGTACGTCGTGGGCCGTGGCCGACACCTTCGCCAGCGACACCCGGTCGGCCGCCACGTCCGGCACGGTCACCCGGACCGAGTCCAGCCGCCTGTCCGCGAGCTGGGTGAGGAAGGGGAACCCGCCGATCTCCACCTCGGGTGCCGCCGCCAGGTCCAGGCGGTCCTCCAGGACGTCCGACGCCCGGTGTTCGGCGTACAGCACGGCCCACCGGTCGGCCAGGGTCACCAGACAGGCGAGGACGGCCGCGCCCGCCACCGCCCTCACCGCGCGGGGCAGTCCGGCCCGACGCCCGCGCCGCCGCCGGCCGCCGCGCCGGTGCACGGGCGGTGTCCACTCGGGCTCCCGCTCGTCCCCCTCGGGACCGGCCCGCCCGGTGGCGTCCTCGAAGAAGTCCTCCAGCGAGGTCGCTTCCAGCGGGCCGTCGTCGAGGGCGGCGAGTTCGTCGTACGGGTTGGGGGGTGCGTCGCCGCGGTCGGGGGCGGGTTCGTACGGATCTGTGCGGTGGGGGGAGCGCATCACCTCATCCGACCATGCGCACCACCCCCGCCCGCAACTCGAACCCCGCGTATGCGATGCAGTTCACGATCGCGACGCGGCGCCGGCCGGCCCACGGCGGGCCCCGGTCACTCGTCGGAGTGTTCCCGGCAGGCAGAGCCGTCGCGGCGCCGAGGGCGCGGCCTTCGTCCGCGACGCCACGTCCGGCGGCGCCGCCTACCGGGCGCGGGCGGGCGTGTACCGCTTCAACGCCCGGTGAGGTGACGGGCGGCGATCGGCTGTTGGGGCGCCCGTGAGATCCGGCGCGCGGACGCGCCCGCGAACGCGCGCCGGGGGTCCGGGGCGACGGCGTAGCCTGCGGCGGCATGAACACCGATCCGCGGGGCCCGGGTGCTCGGGCCGCGCGCTGCGGCACCGCCCGCCGAGAGGCGCGCCGGCACTCCGCGACGCGGACGCGGACGTGCCGGTGCCCCCGGCGGGCGGCCGCCTCGGCGCCCGACCCCGACGCTCGACGAGGAGCCGCTCGTGACCACCCCTGAAGCGATGAGACCCCACCCGCGCAACTCGGGTCTGAGGGTCGACCTCAATCCGGCCGCGGCGGTCGCCCACCTCGCCCGCCACCAGGGCGACTCCGTCGTCGTCCGTTACGCGGGCGGCGACCTCACGTACGCCGAACTCGACGACAGGGCCGCCCGGCTGGCCACCGTCCTGGCCGACGGCGGCGTCGGCGACGGCGACCGCGTCGCCTACCTCGGCCTCAACAGTGCCGCCTTCGTCGTCGTCCTGCTGGCCGCCCACCGGCTCGGGGCTGTCTACGTACCGGTCAACTTCCGCCTCGCGACGGCCGAGTTGGAGGGCGTCCTCGTCCGCAGCGGCGCCACCGCCCTCGTCTGCGAGGAGGGGCACCGGGAGAGCGTCGACGCCGTACGCGACCGGACCCCGCTCACACGTTTCCTCCTCGTGGACGACGACCCCGAGGTGCCGGCCGGCGGCGCGACGGGGTGGGAGCCGTGGGCGCCGCTGCTCGCCGCCGCCGTACCCGCCTCCTCCGTCGTCCCCAAGTACGCCGACGACCCGGCGATCCTCATGTTCACCTCCGGCACCACGGGCACCCCGAAGGGTGTCGTCCTCACCCACGGCAACATCTTCTGGAACGCGGTGAACGTCGACCTGCGACTCGACACCCGCCGCGGCGACGTCACGTACGCCGCCGCTCCGCTGTTCCACATCGGCACCCTGAACAGCTTCGTGCTCCGCACGCTGGTGCGCGGGGGCACGGTGGTCGTCCGGCGCGGTTTCGACCCGGCGACCTGCCGCGAGGACCTGGTCACCCACCGGGTCAACTCCATGTTCGCCGTCCCCCAGATGTTCGCGGCCCTCGCCAGAGAGCCCGGCCTGTTCGACCAGGACCTCAGCGGTCTGCGGTCGGTGGTGGTCGCGGGCGCCCCGGTGCCGCCCTCGCTCATCGAGCTGTATGCCGGCCACGGAGTCCTGCTCCAGCAGGCGTGGGGTCTGACCGAGACCGCGCCCTTCGCCACCCATCTGCCGGCCGAGCGGACCCGGGACAAGCTCGGCTCCGCCGGCATCCCCATGCCGTTCACCGAGGTCAGGGTCGTCGACATCGTGACGCGCACACCGCTGGAGCCGGGCGAGCCGGGCGAGATCGTCGTCCGCGGGCCCAACGTCACCCCCGGCTACTGGAACGACCCGGAGGCCGACCGGGCCGCCTTCGACGACGCGGGCTGGTTCCACTCGGGCGACATCGGCCACTTCGACGAGGACGGCTGCCTGTACATCGTCGACCGGCTCAAGGACATGATCATCAGCGGTGGGGAGAACGTCTACCCGGCCGAGGTGGAGCGGGCGCTGGCGCCGATGCCGGGTGTGGTCGACGTCGCGGTCGTCGGCGTACCCGACGAGGAGTGGGGCGAGAGCGTGCGGGCCGTCATGAGCGTGGACGGCACAGCGGACGTCACCCTGGAGGCGGTCCACGCGTACGCGGAGGAGACGCTGGCCCGCTACAAGCTGCCCCAGCACCTGACCATCGTGCGGACCGTCCCGAGGAACGCCTCCGGAAAGCTGGACCGGGCCGGCGTCAGACGACTACTGGACGAGGACCACTGACGCCACCACGGCCGTGGTCCCGCCCGTCACAGCGGCGAACACCGCCCAGCGGGGGTCCGGTGACGAGCCGCGCACGGTGGGAGCCGGTCCGGCGTGCGTCGGGCCGGCTCCCGTCACCTCCTTCGGCGCGGGTCAGAAGTCGTCCGGTGTCCTGACGCGTTCACGGATCCAGACGCCCGCGGGCTTGAGGGAGGAGGTGCCGGTCCACGGGCCGCCGCGGGCGCATGTGCCCTGCTTGAAGACGGCGCCGGAGCGTTCGTCGTCGGAGTAGTTCCAGTTGACCCAGCTGATCTTCTTGGCCGCCATCAGATCGAGGTAGCGCTGTGACATGGCGAAGTCGTTCGCGCCCTCGCCCGCGTAGTTCTGGGTGCCGAACTCCGTGACGAAGACCGGTATGCGGTCGGCCGCGCGGGAGAGGGTCCGCAGGTACTCGTCGCGGTGCGAGTCCGCGTAGAAGTGGAACGTGTACATGATGTTGGCCGCGTTCACCGGGTTGTCGACCACCTCGGACTCGTTCGCGCCGTCCGACACACCGAGCGAGGACCAGGCGCGGGTGCCGACCAGGACCGGGGCGTCGGGGTCCTTGGCCCGGATGACGGGGAGGAGCTGCTCGGCGTAGCTCTTGACACGGGACCAGCTCACGCCGCTGGGCTCGTTCGCGATCTCGTAGAGCACGTTGTTCTTGTCGCGGTGGCGCTGGGCGATCTCCGAGAAGAACGTCCTGGCGCGTGCGAGGTTGTGGTGCGGGTCGCCGGGGTCGAGCATGTGCCAGTCGACGATGGCGTACATGCCGCGGGCGGTGGCCTGTTCGATGGTGGCGTGGACGAGGTCGGTGAAGCGGCGCGGATCGGTCTCGTAGCCGCCCTCCTGGACGTACAGCGAGACGCGCAGGACGTCCGCGCGCCAGTCGCCGGCGAGGGCGTCGAGCGAGCCGCCGGTGACGCACTGGCTGTACCACTGCAGGCCGTGCGTGCTCATCCCGCGGAGCTGGATCGTTTTTCCTCGCTGGTTGCAGAGCTTGGTGCCGCACACCTTGAGCTGTCCGTTGGCGGCGACGGGGGTGACGGCCGCGGCCGGGGCCGTGGGCCCGGCCTGTGCGGTGTTCGGGGTCAGGACGAGGCCGAGAAGGAGCAGCACGGCGACGAGCGGAGCATGGCGTGCCGGTCTCATGGGGGACTCCCGCGGTCGGTGGGGAACCGATCGGATCGGTCGCGATCGGTCGGTCGGGGAAACAGAACTAGTAGGAAACTTTCCTAACAGAAAGGGAATTACCAGTTGGTCCGGACCTTTGCAAGGGATCCGGCAGGACCGCCCTCCGCGGATCGCCTCCGGTGAGGTGCCTGAATTCGCTACGGTCGGGCGCATGGACCGCCTGGCCGAGATCACCTTCCTGCTGCCCGACGCGCCGCAGTCGCACCGTTTCCTGGACGAACTGCGCACCCTGTTCTCCCAGGTGGGGTATGCCCGGCCCACCCGGTCCGCGCACACGGCGGGCAGGGTGGGTGACCGCCTGACTCTCACTCCGCCACGGCCCGCCGGCGCACGCCCCGTCACGGCCTTCGAGATCGCCGACGTCTCCGTGCCCGATGTCGCCCTCGGCGCGGGCCGTTCCGTCGGCGCACGGGCCGCCGACGGGACGCGCGAGCCCCGGGTGCTGCCGGCCCACGTCGAGGCGGCGGACCTCGTCCGCCGCCTCGACGGTCACGTCCGGCGTGTCGATCACACGGGCGTGAACGTGCCCGCCTGCGCCAACCCGCCCGAGCGGTGGCACGAACTCGTGGGCGCGCTCGCCTCGACGGCCGCCCTGTACCGCTATCCGACCGGCGAGGACTGGCCGTTCGTCCTTCCCTCGACGGCGGACGAACTGCGGGACGACATACGGGACGCCGTCGTCGGCCGCGAGCCCAGGTTCGAACTGGTCTACGACCAGTGGCTGACGCGGCCGCAATGGCAGTTCGCGCTCGGGACCGACCTGACCCGCCCGCAACTGGAGCGGATGTTTCCCGAGCCCTAGGGACTGACGTTCCCCGAACTCGCGGACGTCTTCCGTGTCGTACCGGTCCGCAGCCCCTGGCCGGAACTGGACCTCAGATTCGATCTCTCCTACCGCACGGAGGGCGGCCCGTCCGACTGGGAGACCGGCGCGTGGCTGGTCTCGGAGGGCGGCCGCATCCGCTGACCCGGGCGGACGGAGGCGGGCCGCCGCCTCCCGGGCGGACGGCGAGGTGACGCCGGGGCCTACGCCGTCTCGGCGTCGAGGCCGTCGACCAGACCGCGCAGCAGGGGGCCGTACTCCGGGTGGGAGAGGGCGAAGGCCATCTGGGCGACCAGGTAGTCGGCCGGGTTGCCGGTGTCGTACCAGCGGCCCTTGATGACCTGCCCGTACACCGCACGGGTGGCGGCGTAGGCGTTGATGGCGTCGGTGAGGTAGACCTCGCCGGTGCGGTGCTCGTACCAGCGGCGGGTCTGTTCACGCAGTTCGTCGATGATGCCGGGGGTGACGACGTAGCCGCCGATGGCCGCGTACGCGGAGGGGGCGGCGGCGGGCTCGGGCTTCTCGACCAGGCCGGTGATGCGCAGCTGACCGTCGCCCAGGTCCTCCTTGACTATGGGCACGCCGTAGCGCTGGGACTCGGTGGGGTCCATCGGCAGCAGGGCCAGCACCGGACAGCCGGTCTGTTCGTAGGCGCGGATCAGCTGCTGGGCGCGGGGGGTCTCGGCCACGAAGACGTCGTCGGGCCACAGGACGAGCACCGGCTCGTCGCCGAAGGCCCGGGCGGCGTTGAGGACCGGGGTGCCGTTGCCGTACGGGCCGTACTGGTCGAGGTAGGTGATGTGACCGCGCCGGGCCAGCTCCGCGACCTCCTCCACCGCGTCCGCGTAGGCGGTCTTGCCGTCCTCGCGCAACTGCTCGACCAGGGCGGGGTTGGGGCGGAAGTGGTCCTGGATGAGGCTCTTGCCGCCGGAGACGACGATGGTGATGTCGGTGATGCCGGAGTCGACCAGTTCGCGGACCGTGTGCTCGATGACCGGCTTGTCGCCGACGGGGAGCATCTCCTTGGGTGTCGCCTTCGTCAGCGGCAGCAGACGGGAGCCGAGGCCGGCTGCGGGGATCACAGCCCTGCGGATCGTCGGGGACATCATGTCTCTCTCGGTCGAGCGGCACACCGTACCGGTTGGCACATGGCCCGGCCGCACACGGTCGCGCGACCCCGGATGAAAGCCTACCCAGCCCCTTCCCGGGCGCCACGTGCCCGTCCCCCCGCCCGCCCGGGCGGGACGGGCGCCCCGGCCCGCCGGTCCCGGAGCGGCGCGTCCGCCCCCGGTGCGGGCCGTCGCCTCACGCGGGGGGCCCGAAGGTGACGTCGACGGGGACCGGACCGCGGACCGGACGCGGCCGTCCGTCGCCCGCCGTGTGGTGCAGCAGCGCCCTGGCCACGACCTGCGCCCTGGCGACCGCCCGGTCGGCCAAGGGGCCCGCGTGACTCCGGCGTACGGTGCCGGTCCACAGCTCCAGCCAGCGGTCGAAGTGCTCGGCCCGCAGCGGACTCCGGGCGTGCAGGTCGCGGTGGGCACGCAGGGCGTTGCGGCGGTAGACGCCCGGCGTGAGCAGGACGCTCTCCCAGAAGTCGGCCATCACGGGCAGATGGGTGGCCAGGTCGATACGGGCCACCTCGGTGAAGAGCCGTCCGATCAGCGGATCGTCGAGGACCGCGTCGTAGAACGCCCGTACGAGGCGCGCCACGTCCTCGCGGCCGTGGATGTCGGGCAGCCGCTCCGGCCCGTGGGGCGGCAGCCTCCGGTCGTCGTCGTGTGTCATGGCGGTGCCTACCTGCCGAGCCAGAGGTCGGGGCCGAACACCTCGTAGTGGACGGCGGACGGGTGCAGCCCCTTGGCCAGCAGTTCGCCCCGCATCAGACGCATGAAGGGCAGCGGGCCGCAGAGGTAGGCGGTGGTGTCGGCGGGCAGGACGAGGTGGTCGAGCGTGGCACGGCCGGCCAGGACGTGCGCGCCGGGGGAGCCGTGTGCGTCGTTCTCGTACCACAGGTGCAGGTCGGCGCCGGTCAGACGGCTGACGAGGTCAGCCTGCTCGTCGCGGTGGACGTGGTCGGCAGGGGTGCGGTCGGCGTGGACGACGGTGACCGGGCGCGTGGCAGAGGTGAGGGCGAGATGGTCGAGCATCGAGAGCATGGGGGTGATGCCGATGCCCGCGGAGGCGAGGAAGAGGGGGGTGTCGCCCTCGGGCAGGACGAGGTCGCCGGCCGGCAGCGAGACGTCCAGGAGGTCACCCGCCCGCGCATGCGCGTGCAGCCACGACGAGACCTCGCCGTCGGGCACGGAACCGTCGGCGGACCTCTCGCGCTTGACGGTGATGCGCCAGGTCTTGTGATCGGGTGCGGTGGAGAGGCTGTACTGGCGGATCTGGCGGGCGCCGTCCGGCAGTTCCACGCGGACGCTGACGTACTGGCCCGGGCGGAACGGGAGCGTGGGGCGGCCGTCGGTCCGGCGCAGGACCAGGGAGACGGCGTCGGGGGACTCCCGGTGCCTCTCGGTGATCTCCAGGCGCCGCCAGACGTCTCCGTCCGCCACGCCGGCCTCGGCGTACTGCCGTGCCTCGATGGCGATCAGGGCGTTGGCCATCAGCCAGTAGACCTCGTCCCAGGCCGCGGCGACCTCGGGTGTGACGGCGTCACCGAGGACCTCGGCGACCGCGCCGAGCAGGTGGCGTCCGACCAGCGGGTACTGGTCGGCGGTGACACCGAGCGAGACGTGCTTGTGCGCGATGCGTGCGAGGACGGCGTCCGGGCGTTCTCCGGGCCGCTCGACCAGCAGGGTGGCGAAGGCCGCCACCGAGCCGGCCAGTGCCTCGCGCTGGGCGCCGGTGGCCTGGTTGGTCCGGTTGAACAGCTGCCGCAGCAGCTCCGGACGCTCCTCGAACATCCGCTGGTAGAACCGCTCCGTGATGGTGGTCAGGGACGCCCCCACCACGGGAAGCGTCGCCCTGACGACGGGGGCCGACTGCGCGGAAAGCATCAGACACACTCCTGGACTGATTGGTCGTTCGATCGAATTGGTATGCGGGATGCGTATTTTTGATCGTGAGGTCTCGGTCGAGGATCGCGACCGAGTGTGGTGGACGAGGACGAGGACGGGGGCGGGGGCGGGTGTGGAGCGGTGGGGAGCCTCCGGCCGGTCAGCCCGGCGGGGCGCCGAGGGCCAGCAGTACCGGCCCCGTCGGTGAGGCCACCAGATCGCCGACGGTCACCGTGTCGAGTGAGGAGTAGAACGCCTCCTGCGCCTCGCGCAGCGCCTGCCGCAGCCGGCAGGCGCCCGACAGGGGGCAGGGGGTGTCGCCCTCGCACACCACGGCTTCGCGGTCCTGCTCCAGGGTCCTCACCAGGGTGCCCACCGGGGCGGCGCGGCCCGCGTCGGTGAGTGACAGGCCGCCGTTGCGTCCCCTCCGTGCCTCGATCACCCCGAGGTGCTGCAACTGCGCGATCGCCTTCGCCATATGGGTGTAGGGGACGTTCATGGAGTCGGCGATCTGCCTCGTGGTCAGCAACTCCCCGCCGTCCACGACGGCGAGGCGCATCACTGCCCGCAGTGCGAGATCCGTGTACCTGGTCAGCCTCACGGCAGCAGCCTATCAATATTGCATCTCAGATACTTATTTGAGGGGAGTGGTCTGCGTCTCCTCGGGCGCGGCCGGTCCCGCTGGGTGCCGCAGGTCCGAACTCGCTTCTCGCGGACAGAAGTTGACCGCAAGCCTCCGTACGGTCGTGTCATGACACAGACGCAGCGCATCCTTGTCACCGGTGCCACCGGAACCGTCGGCCGTCAGGTCGTCACCGAACTCCTGGCCCGCGGCCACGCGGTCCGCGCCCTCACCCGGGACGCGTCCCGGGCGGCCCTCCCCTCCGGGGTCGAGGTCGTCGAGGGCGACCTGTCCGCACCGGACGGCCTGGTCCCCGCCCTCGACGGCGTCACCGGCCTCCATCTGATCACCTTCGGCGGGGCCTACTTCGCCCCGCTGGAGACCGGCCCGAGGATCCTGGAGCTGGCCCGCGCGGCCGGCGTACGCCGGATCACCGTGCTGCACGGCGGAGGGCCGACCCCGCTGGAGGACGCGGTGCGTGCCGACGACGCCGTGGACTGGACCGTGCTCATGCCGGTCGAGTTCATGGCGAACGCCCTGGAGTGGGCGGACGGGATCCTGTCCTCGGACGAGGTCCACGAGCCCTTCGTCTCCCGGCTGAGCGCCATGGTCCACGAGGGCGACATCGGCGCCGTCGCCGCGGTGGCCCTCACCGAGAAGGGCCACGCCGGTCAGGAGTACGTGATCACCGGCCCCGAACTGCTGACCGTCGGCGACAAGGTGGCCACGATCGCCGCCGCCCGGGGCCGCGAGATCACCCTGACCGAACTCACCGAGGAGCAGGCCGTCGCCCGGTGGCGGGCCGCGGGCCACCCCGACGACGTGATCGGCTTCCTGGTCGAGGCGTACGGAAACACCCCGGAGGTGGGCCGAACGGTCGTCGACACGGTGGAGAGGGTCACCGGCCGTCCCGCCCGCACCTTCGCCCAGTGGGCCGCGCGGCACGCGGACGTGTTCAGGGCGCCTGCGTCGACGTGACCGCGCAGGGGATGTCCTCGTCCGCGTGACCCGGCGGGCGCGCGGCGGCGGGGCCGACGGGGTCGGCCGGAAGGGCGACCGCGCTAGTCGGCGGACCGGCCCGACAGGCGGCTGACCTCCCGGGCGGCCTCGCGGGCCGTCTGCTCGGCCCCGGACACGGCCTCGGCCGCCGCCGCGCACTCCTTCTCCGCGCGCTGCCGCTCGCGGTCCGCCCCGCGGAGCTCCTCCCGCGCCCGACGCAGCAGGCGCTCGGCCTCGGACACGTCGTTCTCCGCCGCCTCGTACCGGTCACGCGCCCGCTCCCGTACGGCCTGGGCGTCCGCGCGGGCGGCACGCAGGTCACGCACCCGTCGGTCGGCGGCCCGGGCCGCCTCGCGGGCCCGGGCCAGCTGCTCCTGCTCCCGTTCCTCCTCCCGCTTCTGCTTCTGTCGGCGCCGCTCGGCGGCCTCGTCCTTCGCGCGGGCGCGCGAGGCGGCGGACGGCGCGGCCGTCGACCGGGAGGGAGCCCCGGGTGCGGCGGACGGCGCGCCCCCGGCCGTACCGCCGGGGAGGTCGGTCGGCGGGGTGAGGGCGCTCTCCAGACGCCCGGTGGCCCATCGGCCGGCCGCCTCCTCGTCGGCGAGCACCGCGCGCAGGGTGTCCTCGACCTCCCGCCGCACCGGCTCCGACAGCCGGTGACCGGCCTCGTCGGCCAGCCCGGCGGCCTGCCGGGACAGGGCGGCGACGATGCTCCTGCGCTGCTCCGACAGCTCCTTGACCCCGTCGGCGTCCAGACTTCGGTACGCCTCCCGCAGCGCCCGCCCCAGCTCCAGGAACCGCCGGCTCTCCTCGGGCTCCGAGCGCAGCAGCAGATTCGCCGTCCAGGCGGCGAGCGAAGGGCGCCGCGCGGCGCGGATCCGACGCGCCTCCTCCACCCGTCCGTCGGCTCTGGCCTCGGCCGTCAGTTCCTCCCGGCGGGCGACGAACGACGGGGGTGGCGTGGCGTAGAGCTCGTCCAGCGCGGTCTCCACGTCACGGCCCGCGCCGCCGCGCGCGCCCTTACGCGGCATGATCACCGGAGGGGGCGGCGGGGCGCGCCTCGCGCAGCCGCCGGGCCTCCTGGAAGAGGAGGTTCGTGCGGTCGGCCAGGACGCCACCCAGGAGCAGTTCCGGGGTGTGGAAGGAGCGTGCGGCGGCGGCCACCTCGTGGGCGGACAGGGCGATCTGGACGATGCCGGTGCGGCGGATCTCCTCGATCGAACTGGCCCACACGACGCGCCGCACGTTCGCCCAGACCAGCGCGCTCATGCACATCGAGCAGGGTTCCCCGGTCGTGTAGAGGGTCGTGGCGTCCCACCCCCGGTTGCCGTGCCGGCGTACGTAGTCGTTCATGGCGACGACCTCGCCGTGCAACAGCGGACTGTCCGCGCCGGTGTTGACCCCGCTCCCCAGCACCCGGCCGGTACGGGTGGCGACGATCACCGCACCGAACGGCCACTCGGGATTCCTCCGGGCCTGCTCGACGGCGAGCCGCATGAACCGCTCATGGCCGGTACGGTCCCCGGCGCCGCCCTCCGTTCCGGCCCGGCTCTCGCGGAGCGGGTGCCGCGGCAGGGCGAGTGACGTGGCGATCCCCGTCGCGGCCGCCCCCCACCTCCCGAGGAACCGCCGCCTGCCCCCGTCCATACACGTCTCCTCGCCCGATTCCGCACACGTCACCCGTCGCGCAGAGTATCCGATACGTCACACAGGGGCGCGGCGGCTTCGTCAGGCGCCCGCGCGCGGGTGGCCGCCCGGCCCGAGCAGTCCGGTCGGATGGAGAGGCTGTTCCGCTTCGAGGCGGGGGAGGGTGCGACGGGTCGCGCGCAGCACCAGCGGTGGGATCGCGGCGCGGGTCAGCTGGGTCAGGCGCAGCCACCAGGGGACGTAGACGGCGGTCCGCCGCCGTTCCACCGCGTCGGCGAGGCGGGTGGCGACGGTCTCGGTGGGCTGGACGCGCCGGGCCGGTGGCGGCATGTGGGCGCGCAGCTCCCGCAGGGTCACGTAACGGTCGGCGTCGCGGATCAGTTCGGTGTCGGTCCAGCCGAGGTAGGCGATGCCCACGGCCACACCGTGCTGGGCGGTCTCGGCGCGCAGCGTGTGGGCGAACGCCTCCACACCGGACTTGGAGGCGCAGTACGCGCTCATCATCGGGGCGGCGCCGATCGAGGCCAGCGAGGCGATCTGCAGGTGGTAGCCGGCGGTCCGCACCAGATCGGGCAGGAAGGCCCGCGCGGTCTGGGCGCTGCCGATCAGGTTGACGTCGATCACCCGGCGCCAGGTGCCGGGGTCCGACCGGGCGAAGGGGCCGCCCTCGGCGACACCCGCGTTCGCCACGACGACCGAGGGCGGCCCCAGGCGGGCGCGGACGGTCTCGGCCGCCTCGTCGAGGGCGGTGTCGTCGCAGACGTCGGTGCCCAGGGCCAGCACCGTGCCCGGGAGGGCGGCGGCGGTCGCCCTCAGCGCCGGTTCGTCGTGGTCGAGGAGGGCCAGCCGCGCACCCCGCCGGGCGAGCGCGTCCGCCAGGGCCGCTCCGATGCCGCGCGCCGCTCCGGTCACCACGACCGTCCGGTCGCGCAGCGGGCTGTCCTTCACGACCGCTCCCTTCCCGCCCGGCTCTGGGCCCGTCCGGTGCGGTCCCGGTGGGCCAGGACGCGCTGGGCGCGGGTGAGCCCGGGCAGCCGGTGCCGGCGCAGTGCGGCACGGGCGGCGTTGGCGCCGGGGGCGCCGTGCACCCCGCCGCCCGGGTGGGCGGAGGCGGAGGCGAGGTAGAGGCCGTCCACGGGGGTCTCGGGGCGGCCGGTGCCGGGGGCGGGCCGGAAGAAGAGCTGCTGGTGCAGGGCCGCCGTACCGCCGTTGATGGCACCGCCGTGCAGGTTGCGGTCGAGTGCCTGGAGGGTGGGCGGGGCCAGCACCCGGCGGGCGCGGATGCGTGAACGGAACCCCGGCGCGAACCGCTCCACCTGGCGTTCGACGCGGTCGGCCATCACCTCCTGCTCCGTACGGCTCCAGCGGCCCGTCAGACCCTCGTCGCCGGCGTCGGACTTGATGACGTGCGGTACGTGGGTGTACGCCCAGGCGGCCTCGGTGCCGCTGGGGGAGCGGGAGGGATCCGCGGTCGTCATCTGCCCGAACAGGGCGAAGGGGCGGTCGGGTACCTGCCCCATGGCGATCTGCGCGGCGCAGCGGGTGAGTTCGTCGACGCCGTCGGCGAGGTGGACCGTGCCCGCCCGCGCCGCCGCCTCGGCCCGCCAGGGCACGGGACCGTCGCAGGCCCAGTCGACCTTGAACGTGGCGAAGTCCCACTGGAAGCGCTTCAGATCGGCCGTCAGCTGGGGCGGGAGGTGCTCGGCGTCGACGAGTTCGCCGTACAGGGACGGCGCGGACACGTCCGCCAGGACGGCGCGGCGGGCGGCCACCTTCTCGCCGTCGGAGGTGAGGACCCCGGCGGCCCGGCCGCCGCGCACCAGGACACGGGTGACCCGCCGGCCGCAGCGCACGGTCCCGCCCCGCGCCCGCAGCCGGCCGACGAGTGCCTCCGTGAGGGCGCCCGAGCCGCCGGCCGGCACGGGGAAGCCGTACGTCTGTCCGAGCATGCACAGCAGCCAGCCGTAGCCGCCGCTGCCCGCGGCCTCCGGCGCGAGGTCGGCGTGCAGGGCGTTTCCGGCCAGCAGCAGCTTGCCGCCCTCGCCCCGGAACTCCTCGTCCCCCATGCGGCGGACCGGCGCGACCAGGGTGCGGGCCATCCGCAGGCCCCCGGCCGCCCTCAGCCTGACGGCGAGGCGGGCGGTGGCGCGGACCGGCGGGAAGGGGGTGAACAGCGCGTCGACGATGTCCGGGCCGAGGTCCTCCCAGGTCCGGTGCAGGCGCCGCCAGGCGTCCCCGTCCCCCGGGTGGAAGGCGTCGAGCGAGGCGGCGGTGGCGTCGATGTCCCGTGACAGCACCGCGCATCTGCCGTCGCCGAGCGGATGGGCCAGCACGTCCGGGGCATGGCTCCAGCGCAGGCCGTACTGCTCCAGGCCGAGCCGTGCCAGGACCGAGGACGCGGCGGCCAGGGGGTAGAAGGAGCTGAAGAGGTCGCTCGCGAAGTCGGGGTCGACGCCCCTGTCGTGGCGCACCGCGCCGCCGGGCACCGACTGTTCCTCCAGGACCTCCACGCTCCATCCGGCGTCGGCGAGCAGGTTGGCGGCCACCAGCCCGTTGGGGCCGGCTCCGATCACCACCGCGTCAGGCATGGCCGCCGGTGCCGTGGCCCGCGGCCCTGCGCCGCCCGTGGAGCCTCGTGGGCCGCTCCGCCTCGGTGCGTGCCTCGGCCTCGGCACCCTCCTCGGCCCGCGCCTCGCAGAGTCCGGCGAGCCGGGCGAGCATCGCGCGGTGCCGGAGCTGGATCAGCGCCTCCACGCCCACGTTGTGGAGCGCCCCGCCCACGCCCTGCAGTGGGTGCTCGTCCACGACGACCAGGCAGTACGGTCCCCAGGGGCGGAGCGTGACGGAGATCCGCGCCGTGCCCAGCACCCCGGCCCGCGCCTCCAGCCCCAGCTCGGAGCCCTCCTCGCAGTACCGGACCACGGTCTCGTTGCTCAGCCGCAGCGGTCCCACCCGGATCTCGTACCCGATCGCCGAGCCCACCTGCGGCCACAGCCCGCGCACCGGCTCGGAGGACGAGGTCCCCACCACCCACTCCGCGTACCGCGTGCCGTCCGCGAGGACGGCCCACACGGCCTGCGGACTCACCTTGATCAGACGATGCCGTACCGCCATGCCACACCTCCAGCCGGTCCACCCCGGTCGAGGGCCGAGTGCCCGGCCGGACGAGATCCACACCGGACGGACGGGGAGGGGCATTCCGGGCGGACGGGGAGGGGTATTCCGGGCGAAGCGCCGGGCCGCTCGACGGCCGGACTTCACCGAAGAAGGGAGGTCAGTCCTGGAACGGCCAATCCTGGAACGGTCAATCCTGGAACTTCTTCTTCATTTCGGTGATCCTCTTGACCTCCGCCAGTCTTTCCGCGCCCGCGAATTTCGTCATGTGCTCCTTCATGAAGTCCGGATTGGCGAAATTGAGCAGGAACTCGGCCATCTCCTCCTTCTTGACCACCTCACGGAACTCCGCGTCGGTCAGCGGGACCGCGTCGCCGCCCTTGACGCTGTCCTTCTCCTCGACCGCGACGATGCTGAAGGGCGCGCCCTGCTGAGCGATCCAGCCCTTCTCGGAGCCGCTGGACCCCTTGCCGAGATACTTCCGTTTGATCTTCACCGTGATGACGTATCCGAAACGGGCCTCCGAGCCGAAGATGGAGGCTATTGCGGGATTGGAGGAGAACTCGACCAGCTTGGCGGAATCGTCAGTGCGGTGCCCGCTCGTGTAGCTGTGGATATGCTCCGGATCGGGCGCCGTGGCATTCTCGTCGGGCACCTGGAGCATTTTGGAGAAGCTGACGAAGCTATGCCGCATGAATTCCTGCACCATGTACTTCTTCTGCGTGGGCGTCACGCCACGCTTCAGGAGGACTTCCTCCTCGCTGTCCGCCGCAAGCCCCGCGATGTGGTCCTCCTCGCTCGATCCCGGAGGCTTCTCCTCGAGAGCGACCCGTCCCCAGCCCGGCCCGTCCTCCCCGTCCTGCAGCATGCGCTGCACCGGCCCGCCCGCCGTGCTCACGGTGCTGCGGTGGACGGTGGCCGAGGGCGCGGTCGTCATGCCCGAGGCGTAGGCGTGGCCGTCGGCCTCGGCCGCCCGTTCCGAGCTCTGCCCCGGATCGGTGACGGAGACTCCCGCCCCGTTGTTGTGGCCCGTCTCCCGCACACCCTTGAGGTTCTTGTCGACGTGACTGAGCTCGTGGCCCATCAGCCGCTCGTCGGCCGCCGCCCCGGCGGAGAGGAAGACGTGGTGGCCGATGGTCATGGCCTCGG
The DNA here is from genome assembly GCF_029167005.1 of Streptomyces sp. VNUA24. Lineage (NCBI taxonomy): Bacteria > Bacillati > Actinomycetota > Actinomycetes > Kitasatosporales > Streptomycetaceae > Streptomyces > Streptomyces sp. VNUA24. The sequence continues at coordinate 1,682,624 of NZ_CP119143.1, read as the reverse complement.
CCCCCATCGCCGTCGTGGCCCGTTGCGCCACCTCGTCGCGGTGGACACGGGTGGCGGACAGCCGGTCGTTCTGGAAGAACGCCCCCGCCTTCGCCACCACCGACGAGGGCAGCGCCTGACTCGGTGACTTCAGCGCGGCGTCCAGCAGGGCGCTCTGCCTCTCCGGACTGGTGTCCTCCACCTGCTCGTCCTCTGTCACGGCACGCGCGACGACGGCATCGTTCGAGGAGCGCTGTACCGGCTTGTGCCCGCATCCGGCGTCGTGCTCGTGCCGGTCCTGCGCCGCCACGTGCCCGGCCTGCCGCAGCATCTGGACGACCGCCGCGTTTCCGACGCTCCTCTGGAGGGAGAGCAGTGGCGGCAGGTCGGGAGCGTGAGTCGCCCGCGCCTGGCGCTTCTCCCGCTCCTTCCGTGTCGTGGCGTTCTCGGCCTGAGCCTTCGACATCCGTCATCCTCCGACACTCACAGGCGAACCGATCATGCAGGTTGGCACGGCGGAGACCGCGTTCCCAGAGGCACAGGGGCAGACTTGGCGTGTCCCAAAGGGCAGCGGCGGGCCGCGACGCGTCGCGCCAGGCACGAACCGCCGGGTGACGGATCCCTCATCGCTCCCTTGTGCGCGGTGGTGGACCTGTCGCCGCCCCGGAGCCGATCGTGGACGGCATGAACGATCATCCCCGTGAGGTACCCGTGGGCGAGGAAGCCGGAGAGATCCGCCGCTTCTCGCAAGCGCTCGGTCTGCCCGGCCTGGTCGATGTCCACACACATTTCATGCCCGAGCGCGTCCTGCGCAAGGTGTGGGCGTACTTCGACGCGCTCGGACCGCTGACCGGCGGCATGGAATGGCCGATCACGTACCGTCAGGAGGAGGCCGAACGGGCGGACCTGCTCCGGGACTTCGGTGTGCGGGCGTTCACCTCGATGCTCTATCCGCACAAGCCGGGCATGGCCCGCTGGCTGAACGCCTGGGCGGTGGACTTCGCCCGCCGCACCCCCGGCTGTCTGCACACCGCCACGCTCTACCCCGAGCCGGACGTCGCGGCGTACGTCAGGGAGGCCGTCGAGGAGGGCGCGCGCGTCTTCAAGGCGCACGTACAGGTGGGGGCGTACGACCCGGCGGACCAACTCCTCGACCCGGCATGGGGGGTGCTGGCCGAGGCCGGCGTCCCCGTGGTCGTCCACTGCGGCTCCGGGCCCGCGCCGGGCAAACACACCGGGCCCGAGCCGATCGGGCGGGTCCTGGCGCGTCATCCCCGGCTGCGGCTGGTCGTCGCGCACATGGGCATGCCCGAGTACGAGGAGTTCTTCGGTCTCGCCGAGCGGTACGGGGAGGTGCGGTTCGACACGACGATGGCCTTCACCGACTTCAGCGAGGGTTTCATGCCGTTCCCGCGCCGGGCCCTGCCGCGGCTGGCCGCCCTCGGTGACCGGGTCCTCCTCGGCTCCGACTTCCCCAACATCCCCTACCCCTACCTCCACCAGCTCCACGCCCTGGAGCGTCTGGGTCTGGGGGAGGACTGGCTGCGGGCGGTGTGCCACGACAACGGGGCGGAGCTGTTCGGGCTGTGACCCGCGGCGTGGCGGGGCCGTGCGTGGCGGGGCCGTGCGGATCGGGTCCCGTCCGGGCTTGATAGGCAAGTGGTTGCTTGCCTATGGTGGAGGTGTGGCCGACGACCTGTTCAAAGCGCTCGCCGACCCCACCCGCCGGACCATCCTCGACGAGCTGGTCGAGCAGTCGGGACAGACACTGTTCGAGATCTGTGCGCGGCTGACCATGAAGCACCGGCTCGGCATCTCGCGCCAGGCCGTCTCCCAGCACCTCGCCGTGCTGGAGGCGGCCGGGCTCGTCGAGACCCGGCGGGAGGGCCGCTACAAATTCCATGACCTGAACACCGCCCCGCTGCGGCAGATCACCGAGCGGTGGCCCGTGCCCGACCCCTCCGGACCGCAGGAGAGCACCTCATGAAGATCCGTCTGACCAGCGTCTTCGTCGACGACCAGACCAAGGCCGAACACTTCTACACCGAGATCCTCGGCTTCGTGAAGAAGCACGACGTCCCGCTGGGCGAGAAGGACCGCTGGCTGACCGTCGTCTCGCGGGACGAGCCCGACGGCACCGAACTCCTCCTGGAGCCCGCCGGCCATCCGGCCGTGCGGCCCTACCGCGACGCGCTCGTCGCCGACGGCATCCCGCTCGCCCAGTTCGCCGTCGACGACGTACGGGCGGAGTACGCGCGTCTGCGCGGCCTCGGGGTGCGCTTCACCCAGGAGCCCCTGGAGATGGGCCCCGTCACCACCGCCGTCCTCGACGACACCTGCGGCAACCTGATCCAGATCGCCACCCAGCCGCAGTAGGGGCCGGCGGGGTGCGAGCCCCGGAGGCACCCCGCGTGTCGCCGCGCGGCCGGGCCCCGGCCGCGCGGCGGTGGACCTCAGGCGGGCGAACCGGTCACGGAACCGCCCGACCTGGTGACGTGGTAGGCCACCTTGGCGCCGCTCCAGAAGTGGAAGGTGAGCGTCACCCGGGAGCCGTCCTTCAGGGAGGCGAGGAACTCACCGGTCAGCTTGACGGCGTCGTCGGTGTACGCCGAGAACGCGGTGTCCCACTGCTGGAACGGGGTCCAGCTCGCCGGGCCCGCGTTGCCCCCGTCGTCGTAACGGGCCTCCATGGTCGCGAGCCTGTCGCCCCGGAACCGGGTGGGGACGGACAGACCCCCGGTCCCGCCCGAGGCGCTCGACAGGACCGGGGTGTCGTAGGTGACCACGTCGATCCGCCACGGAACACCGCGGGAGAACCTGGCCTCCAGCGTCGCGTTCACCCCGTACGCCCGGTCGCCGGCCAGCTCGGTCAGCGCGGCGGCCGTCAGGGTGAGCCGGTTGCCGCTGACGGTGTAGTCCCTGCCCTTCACGAGCGTGCGGGAGCCGTGCCGCAGTCCCTGGAAGTCGGTGCCGTTCGGGTTCAGTGTGAGGTCCTGGGCGGTCAGGTCGCCCGACTTCGGGAGGAACACCAGGTCGCTGGAGGCGGTCCCGGAGCGGGTGGTCCAGCTGGACCTGATCTGGCCGAACAGTTCCGGGTCGCGCCACTGGAGGGTGGTGCGGTTCAGGAACTGCCCCGCGTCCCAGAGCATGGTGGTGAGGCCGCGCCGGCGGGCGTAGTCGCCCAGGAACTCGAAGTACTTGCGCTGCTCGCCCCGTTCGATGATGCCGGGGCGGTTGTGGTCGTAGGCCAGCAGGGCGTACTCGCCGATGACGACCGGTATCCCGCGCGCGGTGAACGCGTTGTGGACACGGTCGAAGGTCGCGGTCAGATCCTGCTCGGAGGTGGCGTCGAACCGGGTGTACCCGGCGATGTTCACGCTGAAGGGCCACCAGCCGTAGAAGTGGACCGTCGTGGCCACCATGGGGTCGCGCAGATCCGCCAGTTCGGTGGCCAGCGCGTCCAGGCGGCCCTGGTCGGCGTTGGTGTACAGCGTGGGCAGGACGAGGAGCCGGTCGGTGTTGCCGCCGCCGGAGTCGCGGACGATCCGGTGGAAGACCTTGTTGAGTTCGGCGAGCAGTCGGTAGTTCTCGTCGTCACCGGAGGTGCCGTCGAACTTGGGCTCGTTGATGCTCTCCAGCGCCAGCCTGGGCGACCTGTCCCGGAACTCCGCCGCTATCTGGGTCCAGGTGGCGCGGTAGCGGGCGAGCACGGTGTCGTGGTCGGTGGAGAGGTTGTTGACCCACATCCAGGAGTCGTGGTGCATGTTCAGCAGGACGTACAGGTTCTCGTCCAGCGCCAGGTCGACGACCTGGCGCACCTTCGCCATCCACGCGGGGTCGATCGTGTACTGCGGGGCTGCGCCCTGGTGGATGCCCCAGGTGACGGGCAGCCGGATGCTCTTGAAGCCCTGTGACCTGACCTTCTGGAACAGGGCACGCGTCACCGGCGGGTTGCCCCAGGACGTCTCGTCCGGGATGGCGTCGTAGGTGTTGCCCAGGTTCCATCCGGGCTGCATGGCGGCGACCGCGCTGCGGGCCGCCGGGGAACCGGCCGGGGGCACGGGCGGATCGGCGGCCCGAGCGGTGGCGGGCAGCAGGGGGAGCAGGACGAGCGCCAGGACCAGTGCCGTCAGTCTGCGTGGGGGGTGCGACGGCCGCCGTCGCCGGGGCAGGAACCTTGCGAGTCTTCTCGTCATCATGCGCACCTTCGGGTTGGGGGGTGTGCGACACGTGGAGCCGTGGAGCCGACCGGTGGCCGACAGAGATACAACTCGGATGGAGAAAGTTTCGCTCTGTGCGGCGGAGAAATTAACATGAGGACGTGTCGGAGGCCACAGGTGCGGCGGTATCGGGATGCCAGAATGGTCGCGCGCGCACATCCACGAGAGGGGCGGACTGCCTTGGCGTACGACGCGACCGAAGCGGACGACGCGACCGAAGCGGACCTCGGGCCCGCGGACGGCGACGGCGCGGGGGGCGACACCTCCCGGCCGGTCACGATCGCGTTCATCGCCGAGTCGGCGGGGGTCTCGGTGCCCACCGTGTCCAAGGTGATCAACGGCAAGTCCGGTGTCTCCGCCGACACCCGCGCCCGCGTGGAGGAACTGGTCAACCGCTACGGCTACCGCAAGCCGTCCGGCGCCAACCGCAGCAACGTGGTGGAGCTGGTCTTCCGCGAGCTGAAGCACATGTGGGCCGTCGAGATCATCCGCGGGGTCGAGCGGGTGGCCCGCAGGCACCGCGTCGGCGTCATGGTGTCCGAGTTCGGGCTGCATGACACGGACCCGCTCACCTGGGACGACACCGTCTCCCGGCGGCCGAACTGCGTCCTGTCGGTGGCCCAGCTCTCCGAGGCCGAGCGGGAGCAGCTGCGGGCGAAGGGCATCCCGTTCGTCGTCGTCGACCCGGCGACCGAACTCCCGGACGACGTCCCGTTCGTCGGAGCCACCAACTGGTCCGGCGGCCGGGCCGCGACCCGCCACCTCACCCAGCTCGGACACCGCCGCATCGCCATGATCAGCGGCCCGCCGGACCAGCTGTACTGCAGCGCCCGGCTGGACGGCTACCGCTCCGCGCTGGGGTCGGCCGGTCTGCCGGTCGACCCCGAACTCATCGTGTACGCCCCGCTCACCAGCGCGGACGGCTACGAAGCGGCACGCACCCTGCTGGAACTGCCGCAGCGCCCGACTGCCGTCTTCGCCGCGAACGACCTCCAGGCGCTCGGTGTCTACCAGGCCGCCCGCGAGGCCGGCCTGCGCATCCCCGACGACCTGAGCGTCGTCGGCTTCGACGACCTGCCGGTCGTGGCCTGGGTAGACCCGCCGCTGACCACCGTTCACCAGCCCCTCACCGAGATGGCCGTGGCCGCGACCGAACTGGCGCTCACCCTCGGCCGGGGCGAGCCCGCGCCCCAGGCCGGCCTGGAGATCGCGACGACCCTGACGGTCCGCTCCAGCACGGCTCCGCCCCGGGGCTGACGCACGGCCTCATTGACCGTCCGGACACCCCCTGGCTAGCCTGATCGAGAAAGTATCTGTCTGCGTTGGCGAAACTTTCGAGACGTGCGAAAGGATCCGATCAGGGTGACGAGCGTGTCCGAGACGGGACGCACCATCAGCAACCCGGTGATCCCCGGCTTCCACCCCGACCCGTCCATCTGCCGGGCGGGCGACGACTACTACCTCGCGTGCTCCAGCTTCGAGTACTTCCCCGGCATCCCCCTCTTCCACAGCCGCGACCTGGTCCACTGGACCCAGATCGGCAACGCGCTCGACCGCCCCGGCCAACTGCGTCTGCCGCCGGACACCGCCCCCTCCGGGGGGCTCTACGCCCCCACCCTGCGTTACCACGACGGCCGGTTCTGGCTGATCGTCACCAACGTCAGCGCCGACGGCAATCTGCTGTTCACGGCCACCGACCCGGCCGGCCCCTGGTCCGACCCGATCCCGCTGCCCGGTGTGCACGGCATCGACCCCGACCTCGCCTGGGACGAGGACGGCACCTGCTGGTGCACCACCGCCGGAGTCGGCCAGATCCGCCTCGACCCCCACACCGGCCAGACGGTCGGCGAGCGCCGCCCGCTGTGGTCCGGCGCGCCCGGCGCCAAGGCCCCCGAAGCACCGCACCTCTACCACGTGGGCGACCACTGGTATCTGCTCATCGCCGAGGGCGGCACCGAGCGCGGCCACGGTGTCTCGGTCGCCCGCGGCAGCGCGCCCACCGGCCCCTTCGAACCGTGCCCGGCCAACCCGATCCTGACCCACCGCGGCACCGACCACCCCATCCAGAACACCGGCCACGCCGACCTGGTCCAGGGGCCCGACGGTTCCTGGTGGATGGTGCTGCTAGGCGTACGGCCGGGCGGCGGCACCCCCGGCTGGCATGTGCTCGGCAGGGAGACGTACCTCGCGCCGGTCGAATGGGTCGACGGCTGGCCCGTCGTGGGCGAACTGTCGGCCGACCTGCCCGCACCGCCCTGGCCCCTGGAACCCCCCGCCGCCCCGCCGGAGCGCCGGGACGACTTCGACGTCACCGACCTCGCCCCGCAGTGGATCTCGCTGCGCCGGCGCCCCCCGGAGGACTGCACCACCAAGGAACGGTCCGGCTGGCTGACCCTGCGCGCCCGCGGCACGTCGCTCGACGACGCCGAGGTGACGTTCCTGGGCCGGCGCCAGCAGCACCGGGCGTGCCGGGTGCGCACCCTGGCCGACGTGGGGGAGGGACAGGCCGGAGGTCTGGCCGTCCGCCTCGACGAGAGCCACCACTACTCCGTCGAGGTCGCGTCCGGGCAGGTGCGGGTGCGGGCCCGCATCGGCCCGTTGCACACCGTGGTGGCATCCCGGCCGGTGCTCCCGGGGCCCGTGGTGCTCCGCGTGGAGACCACGCCGGTGCGCACCATGACCGACGCGCGCACCGGCCCCGACTTCGTCTCGCTCGGTTTCGAGGAGCCGGACGGCACCTTCGTCGAACTGGCCTCGCTGGACGGCCGTTATCTGTCCACGGAGGTCGCCGGCGGCTTCACGGGCCGGGTCCTCGGCCTGTTCGCCACCGCCGGAGCCGTGCACTTCGACTGGTTCGACCACGAGCCGCTGGAGGACTGAGCAACCGGCCCCGCACCGGGCCTCACGCGGTCGCCTTCACCTCCAACCGCCGCTGCCGCCGGACGCGTTGCAGCTCCGGGTCGGGGACGGGGGCGGCCGCGACCAGCCGGCGGGTGTACTCGTGCTCCGGCCGGTCGCACACGTCGACGCTCGATCCCTCCTCCACGATCCGCCCGTGCTGCAGGACCAGGGTGCGGGCGGCGAACTCCTTGACGACCGCGAGGTCGTGGGTGATGAACAGGTACGCGCACCCGAGGGTGTCCTGGAGTTCGGTGAGGAGGGCCAGCGCCGCCGCCTGGGTGGTGACGTCGAGGGCGCTGGTCGGTTCGTCGCAGATGATGAGCCGGGGCCTGCGGGCGACCGCCCGGGCGATGGCGATGCGCTGGCGCTGACCTCCGCTGAACTGCGCCGGATACCGGTCCGCCGCGTCCTCCGGCAGACCGACGCGGCGCAGCAGGCCGGCGATGTCGTCACGGACCTCTTCGGGCGAGCGGGACGAACCGGCGAGCAGCGGCTCCGCCAGTGTCCGGCCCACGGGCAGCGCGGGATTGAGCGAACCGTACGGGTTCTGGAAGATCGCCTGGAGGTCGGAGGCGAGCAGCCGCCGGGCCCGTCCGGCGAGCCGGGTGATGTCCCGCCCGTCGAGCAGGACCCGTCCACCGCTGACCGGGGTGAGGCCGAGGACCGCGCGGCCGATGGTGGTCTTGCCCGAGCCGGACTCACCGACGAGCGCGACCGTCTCGGCATGTCCCACCTCGAACGACACGTCCTCGATGACCGTCGTCGGGGGCTTGCGGAAGCCGCGCCCCGGGTAGCGGACCGCGAGGCGGTCGATCTGGAGTACAGGTGTTCCGGTCACGCGATCCTGCCCTCGGTCCGAGCGATGCTGGGGGTGCTCTCGATGAGCTTCTTCGTGTACGGGTGTTGGGGCCGGTAGAAGATGTCCTCCACCGAGCCCTCCTCCACGATCCGGCCCCGCTCCATCACGATCGCGCGGTCGCAGCTGTCGGCCACCACCCCCAGGTCGTGGGTGATCAGGATGATCGCCATGCCGTGTTCGTCGCGCAGCGACCGCAGCAGATCGAGGATGCCCGCCTGCACGGTCACGTCCAGGGCCGTGGTGGGTTCGTCGGCGATCAGCACCTTCGGCGACCCGGCCAGCGCCATGGCGATGACGACGCGCTGCAGCATGCCGCCGGACAGCTCGTGCGGATGCCGGCGCGCGACGTCGTCCGGGTCGCGCAGGTGCACGCTGGTCAGCAGGTCGCGGATGCGCTGCCGTACGGCGTCCTTGCCGCCCGGTGTGCCGCCGGTGCGCCGGATGACCTCGGCCAGCTGGGAGCCGATGGTGAAGTACGGGTCGAGGGCCACCATGGGCTCCTGCGACACCAGGGCGATCTCGCTGCCCCGGAGGCGCTGCAGCTCGCGCTCGGACAGGCCGCTGACGCGGGTGCCGTCCAGCCACGCGGTGCCGCTGGTCACCGTGCCGTTGGGAGGCAGGAGTCCGAGCAGGGACAGCCCCGTCACCGTCTTTCCGCTGCCGGACTCGCCCACGAGACCGAAGATCTCCCCGGGGCGGACGGTGAAGCCGATGGAGTCGACGACGGTACGCGGCCCCTGCGCGGTGGCGAAGGCGATGGAGTAGTCGCGCACGGCGAGCACCGCGCCGGCCGGCGCCTCCGCGGCGTCCTGGGCGACGGCGGCGGGAGCGGGGCGCCGCAGCCGGCCGCCGGTGGCCTGCCGGCGGTCCTGTTCGAGATCGCGCAGACCGTCGCCGACGAGACCGAACGACAACGACATCAGGCCGATCACGCCACCGGAGACGAACAGCAGATAGGGGTTCTGCTGCATGATCTGCGCGGCCTCCCCGACCATGCCGCCCCAGCTCGGGGCCGGCGCCGGAGTGGCGAGGCCGAGGAAGCCGAGGCCGGTCTGGATGGCGAGGGCGTTGCCGGAGAAGAGGAAGACCGGCACCAGCAGCTGCCCGGTCAGGCGGGGCAGGATGTGACGGGCCATGATCCGGACCGGACCGAGCCCGGACACCCTCGCGGCGTCCACGAACAACTCCTCGCGCAGCGCCAGACAGGTGCTGCGGATGATCCTCGCGAGTCCCGCGGAGGCGAAGAAACCGAGCGTGAGCATGGCGGCGACATTGCTCTGGTAGAAGATCGCGAGGACGGCGAGCGTGATGATGACCGCCGGGACCGAGAGCATGACGTCCAGCACGGCGACGATGACCCGGTCGGTCCAGCCCCGCAGATAGCCGGCCAGCACGCCCAGGGTCATGCCGGTGAAGGCGTACACGAGCACGGCCGCCGCGACCCCGATCAGGGTCGGCCGTCCTCCGTAGAGCAGTCGGCTCAGCACGTCGCGGCCGAGGACGTCGGTGCCGAGGGGGTGGTTCGCCGACGGACCCGACAGGGTGTGCAGCAGGTCCTGCGCGAGCGGGGGGTGCGGCGCCAGGAGCGGGGCGAGGATCACGGCGACGGTGATCCCGACGACCACGGCCAGGGCCGTGGCGGCGACGGGACGGCGCCCTATCCCGGCGAAGGGGTTGGTCCTCGCCCGTGATCGCGCCTTGGGGGGCGCCTCGACAGTGGTCATTCCGTACGTACCTTCGGGTTGAGGAGGCTGTAGAGGACGTCCACGAGCAGGTTCACCACGATGACCATGACCGTGAAGGTGATGGTGAGGCCCTGGACGACCGGGAGGTCGTGCTGGTTGGTCGCGTCCACGACCGTGGTGCCGAGGCCGGGCAGGGTGAAGACGTTCTCGATGAGGATCGTGCCGGGGATGAAGGTGATCATCATCAGACCGATCGTCGTCACCACCGGCAGCCCACAGCCGCGCAGGGCGTGCTTCCAGACGATCGACGCCGGTCGGATGCCGGAGGCCCGCAGGGTTCTGATGTGGTCGAGGCCGAGGGTGGTCAGCATCGCGTCCCGGGTGACCTTGGAGATGAACGCGATCCCGCCGATCGCGAGCGAGATCACCGGCAGCACCAGACCGGACGCCCACTGCCCCGGCGACTCGGCGAACGCGGTGTATCCGGTGGCGGGGAAGAACCCGAACTTCACGGCGAACACGGCGACCAGCACCAGGGCGATCCAGAAGTTGGGCACCGCGCTGCCCAGCAGCGACACGATGTCGAACAGCCGGCGGCCGACCCGGCCGCGTGTCGCGCTGTGGACCCCGAGCAGGACGCCGACGAGGGTCGCGAGCACGGTCCCCCCGATCACCAGCGCCAGGGTGACCGGCAGCCGCTGCCCTATCAGCCCCAGCACGGATTCACCGGAGAACAGCGAGCTGCCGAGATCACCTTGCAGGACGCCGCGCAGATAGAGCCAGTACTGCACGACGACCGGCTGGTCGAGATGCATGGCGGCCCGCAGCGCGTCGTACTGTTCCGGCGTCGCGTTGATGCCGAGCACCGTGCGTGCCGGGTCGCCCGGCACGAACGACTCCAGGAGGAAGGTGATGGCGGAGACGATGAAGAGGAGCGGGACGGACAGCGCCAGCCTGCGGAGAATGATGGGAAGCATCGGCCCTCGTCAGCGGGTGGTCCACAGGGTGTTCGAGGTCAGCTGTGCGCCGCCCGGCGGGAACTTCACCCCGCGCAGCTTGCTGTCGTACATGGCGATGGTGTCGGTGCCGGATATGGGCAGGGCGAGTGCCTTGCGCACGATCACGTCGGTGAGGTCCACGGACGCCTGCGCGCCGGCCTTCGCGTCCGCCGACGCGAGCCGGGCGTACGCGGCGTCGACGTCCGGGTCGTCCGCCCCGAAGACGTTCATGATGCCCGTCTTGCTGAAGGGCGGCTGCTGCGCGTAGAAGTTGGCCTCGCCGCCCGTGCCGGGCGAGAGCACGGTGGCCGCGTACTTCTTCGTCAGCAGGTCGTTGATCCAGCCGCCGAAGTTGGTGGCGGCCCGCAGCTTCAGCTTGACGCCCACCTGGGCGAGCTGCTGCTGCACGGCCTGGACCATCTTGGCCGTCGAGGGGTCGAACGACCCGTAGTTCACCGGGATCGTCAGTCCGCTCCCGTAGCCCGCCGCCTTCAGCAGCTTCTTGGCCTTGGCCGGGTCGTAGGGGTACATCTTCGCGGCCTCGGGGCTGTAGCCGTCGTAGCCGGGCATCTGCGGCTGGGAGACCGGGGTGCCGTAGTCCCCGTAGACCGCCTTGGTGATCGCGGCCCGGTCGACGGCGAAGTTCAGCGCCTGCCGCACCCGCACGTCGCCGAGGCCCTTGACGACGGTGCCCTCACGGTCCAGGAGGAACAGGCCCGCCCAGGTGGTGGGCTTCTGGAGCGTGGTGATCGCCTTGTCGCCCTTCACGGTCGGCGCCACGTCGGGGGTGCCGTACATGAGGTCGATCTGGCCCGACTTCAGGGCCTGCACCTGGGAGTTGACGTTCGGCATCACCCGGACGGTGATCTTCTTGAAGTGGATCGCGGACTGGTCGTAGAAGTTCTTGTTCGGGAGGTAGACGTAGTGGTCGCCGGAGACCGACTGCTGGGCGCTGTACACGTACGGGCCGGCGCCGAAGGTCGAGGAGGCCAGCTTCTTCGGCGTCTTGAGCCCGGCCGGGCTGATGATGGCGCCGCCCATGTACGGGGGTGTGAACAGGGTGCCCATGTCGGGGTTGGGTGTGGGGCTGGTGATCACCACGGTGGAGCTGCCGGACGTCGCGAACGTCAGGGGCCGGAACCAGGCGGCGGCGGGGCCGCTGCCCTTCTGGAAGTACGTGAAGGAGTTGACGACATCGGTGGCGGTGACCGGGGCGCCGTCGGCGAACTTGGCGCCCTTGCGCAGGCGCAGCTCGAACTTGGTGTTCTTCTTGCCGACGTAGCCCCACTTGTCGGCCAGGCCGGCGCCGAGGGTGCCGTCGGGCTTGCGGGTCAGCAGGGTCGCGTAGGCGGGGTCCATGTAGTTCAGGAAGGGCCCGACGGCGACCGCCGAGGGGTCCAGGCTGTTGGGCGCCGAGGACAGGGCGATGGTGAGGTCCACCGGGCCTGCGGCGGCGCCCTTGCTGTCGCTCTGTCCGCCGCCGCAGGCGGCGAGCGTGAGGGTGACCACGACGCCGATGGAGGCCTGGAGTGCGGTTCTTCTCTTCATTGAGGGTCTCCGAAGGACGAGGCGGGTCCGATGAGGAGGTCGCCGGGGAGTGCCACCGGGGCGGACCGCCCGGTGGCCGGATGCGTGATGTCGATGTGCGGTTCGTCGGCGGGGACCGCCGGAGGCGGAGGGCGACGGTGAGGGCGCGGACGGACCGGGCCCGGTGCGACGTACCCGGAGGATCACTCCGTCGCGTGGGCGCCGCGGACCGTCTGCTTCAATGTCGGCGATCGGATGAGTCGACAGGGCATCCCATCGCGCAACCTCGCTTTATGGCTACGTGCCGTTGCTTTAACGTGTCGCTAACACGTTAAAGTGGGTGTCCGTAAACTAACTGTGTCTCCTGCGTCGCGCAAGAGGTTCGTGGAAGGTGGTCGTCTATGGCTTCGCGAAGCGGGAGAGTGACGAGTGCGGACGTGGCCCGCGAGGCCGGTGTGTCGCGGGCGACGGTGAGCTTCGTCCTCAACAACACGGCCCACCAGAAGATCACCGACGCGACCCGTCAACGCGTGCTGGACGCGGCCGAGCGCCTCGGCTACGCGCCGTCGGCCGCGGCGCGCACCCTCCGGTACGGCCGCTCCGACGTGGTCCTCGGGCTGCTGCCCGACTGGCCGCTCGGCTATGCGACCGGCCTGCTCATCCAGCAGCTGACGCTTGCGTTCGCGAAGCGGAACCTGACCTTCGTCGTCCACTCCGGCATCCGGGGCGCCCGCCCACTGGGCGAGATCTGGAAAGCCCTCACTCCGGCCGCCGTCCTCTCCTTCGAGCCGTTCTCCGATGCCGACGCGACGGCGATGCGGGCCGCGGGGATCGAGGTGATCGCCGCCCTGTACGACGACGGCGGGCTCGGCTCGGAGGAGGGCGTCACGAGCGCGAACGCGATCGGCGCGGCGCAGGCCCGCCATCTCGCCGCCGCCTCCCACCGTCGGCTGGGCTACGCCTACCCCGACGACGAGCGGGTCGCCGTGTTCGCCCGGCCGCGCCTGGACGGGGTCCGCCGGGTCTGCGCCGAACTCGGACTGCCGGCCCCCGACGTCCGGACGATCCCCCTGGCGCCGGGCGCCGCCACCGACGCGGTCCGGTCCTGGCTCGCCGCCGATCCGCAGGTCACCGGTATCTGCGCGTTCAACGACGACGTGGCGATGAGCGTGCTCGCCGGGCTGCGGCACCTCGGTCTCGAAGCGCCCCGGGACATGGCGGTGATCGGCGTCGACGACACCCCCGCGGCGGCGGTCTCCTGGCCACCGCTCACCAGCGTCGTCCAGGACCTCCCCGGGATCGCCGAGCTGTACGCGAACTCGGTCCGGTCCGCACTCGACGGAGCACCGGCCTCCACGAGCACGGTGGAGCCGAACATCAGGCTGGCGGTGCGCGAGTCGGCGTGAGGGCCGGGTCGGGCCGGGCCGGGTCGGCGAGGCGGGGGCTCCCGCCGACCTGACCCCGAGCCGATCTGACCCGGCTGCGCCGACCGGCCCGAGCCGACCGGTCCGGGTCGCCTGGCCTGGCCTGGCCTGGCCGAGCCGAGCCGACCCGGGCCGCCCGAGCCGGGCCGACCGGACCGGAGCCGGGCCGACCTGAACCAATCTGACCCGACCGACCCGACCCGAGCCGTCCCCACCTGACCCGACCGGAGCCGGGCCGCCCCGCCCGGCCCAACCTGACCCGACCGACCCGCCCCGAGCCGAGCTGCCCGACCGAGCAGTCCAGGTTCGGGCCGAGGCCGTGGTGATCCCCAGGGGACGGTCCGGCTTGGTCGGGCGCCGCCCCAGCCTTGTGCTCCGAACCCTCCCGGCGCGCACGGCCTCCCGGCACACACGGCCTTGCGGCGACGCGTCGGTCGCGTCGGTCCGCGGTCGGTGCGCTGCCCCCGACGTCCCGGCGCGCCCTGGGTGAGCCCTCCTGTCCCCCTTCGTCTCCCTCGTCCCTCGTCCCTCGCCCCTCTGTTCCCCCGTCCCTGTCCCTGTTCTGACGCCACGGAAGGTGGTCCCCATGCCCCTCGACCCCCATCTCGCCGGGAGACTGCACCTCCTCGCCGGTCTCACGTTCGCCGATCTCGCCGACCCGGACGCGCAGGCCCGGTTCGCCGCGTTCATGCGCGACCCCTCGGAGTGGGCCCGCCCCGCCGACGTCGTGGTCGAGGACCGCGAGATACCCGGTCCGCACGGCCCCGTGCCCGTGCGGACGTACGTTCCAGGACGCCCCGGCTCCACCGCCGTGCTGTGGGCGCACGGCGGCGGCTTCCTCGGCGGTGACCTCGACATGCCCGAGGCGGATGTCGTCGCGGCCGAACTCGCGGCGCGGGCGGGGGCCCTGGTGGTCTCCGTCGACTACCGGCTGGCGGTCGGCGGCGTCCGGTATCCCGTCCCCCTGGACGACGTGTGCGCCGCGTGGCGGTGGCTCAGGACCGAACTGGCCCCCGACGCCGACGTCGTGGCCCTCGGCGGAGCGAGCGCGGGCGCGGCGCTGGCGCTCGCCACGGCGCTGCGGGACCGGGACGAAGCCCTGCGGCCGGCCGATCTCCTGCTGCTCGCCTATCCGTTCGCGCACTTCCCCGTCCCGGCGCTGGACAGCGCGACGGAGGCCGAGATGGCGGCCCTGCCGCCGACGATGCGGTTCACCACCCAGGACATCGAGTTCATGGTGGAGAACTACGTCGGCCGGCTCACCGACCTCCCGCGTGACGCGCTGCCGGGCGCGGCCGCGCTGCGGGGCCTGCCTCCCGTCCATGTGCTGGTCTGCGAGTACGACGACCTGCGGCCCTCGGCCGAACTCCTCGTACGGCAGCTGACCGCCTCCGAGGTCGAGGTGAGGAGCTGTCTGGCCGCCGGTATGCCGCACGGCCACCTCAACCGCACCCCGGCTCTCGCCGAGGTCGACCGGTCGCTCGACTTCTTCGCCGACGCGCTGCGCTGACGCACCGCCCCACGGCCCCCACGGACGTGCGAAGGCGGCCCGCCGCGTGTCAGGGAGCAGCGGGCCGCCGTCTGTGGGCCCGGTCCTCGGACCGGGCGGGAGGGAGCCGGTACGGACGGGCTCCGGTGGTGGGGGACGTTCAGGGGCGGGTGAGCGGACGCAGGGACAGGACGTGGCCGCCGGAGGCGAGCGCGTCGACGGGCTCCGTACAGGTCCAGCCCTCGGGCGCGCTGAACCGTCCGGTGGTGCCGGGCGGCAGGACGGCCCGCACCGTGAGGGAACCGTCGCTGATCGACCAGGCGACGGACGCGGTGCCGTACGGAGTGTCGATCGCGGCTTCGGCGGAGGTGAGCGTGAAGCCGGGGCGCGGGGCGATGTCGAGGGTGCGGTACCCGGGCGAGGCGGGGCACAGACCCGCCACGGAGCGGTAGAGCCAGGAGGCGACCGCGCCGTAGGCGTAGTGGTTGAACGACAGCATGGTGCCGGCGTTCTCGACGTCGATGGTGCCGTCGGGACCGATGGCGTCCCACCGCTCCCACATGGTCGTGGCACCGCGGGCGACCTGGTAGAGCCAGCCGGGGCACTCGGGGTTGAGCAGCAGTTCGTACGCCTCGGCCACATGGCCCGTGCCGCCGAGGGCGGGCAGCACGAACGGTGTGCCCAGGAAACCGGTGGCGATACGGCCTCCGTTCGCCCGCACCAGGCTCGCCAGCGCCTTGCCCACCTCGGCGCGCTCGCCGGCCGGTGCGATGCCGAACTCCAGGGCGAGGGCGCATCCCGTCTGGGTGGTGCGGGCGTGCTCGCCCCACTTCCGCCAGGCGGCCTCGGAGGTACGCCGGTGCAGGGCCGTGTACCGGTCGGCGTCCTCGGCGAAGCCCAGTTCACGGGCCGCGTCGGCGAGCAGCCGGGCGCTGTGCGCGACGAAGGCGGTGGCGACGTACCCGGAGTCGGTGGTGGCCGCCGCCGGGTTCTCCGGCGGTGCCGCGGGGTCGAGCCAGTCGCCGAGCTGCGCGTTGCCGCTCCAGGTGCCGTCCTCGTCCAGGTGGGCGACGGTGAACTCGACCCACGCGCGCATCGCCGCGTAGTGGCGTTCCAGGGAATGCGGTTGGCCGTACGCCTCGAAGAGGGCGGCCGGCACGACCGTGGCGGCGTCGCCCCAGCCCGCGGCGGCTCCGGCGAACGGCAGCTCGGCGGGCGGGAGTTCACCGAGCGGCACGTCCGGGACCACCATCGGCACCGCCCCGTCGGGGCGTTGCTGGATGCGGAGGTCGGTGAGCCAGCTGTCGAGGAAGGAGGCGCTGTCGAAGGTGGCGCACGCCGTCGGGGCGAAGGCCATGATGTCGCCGGTCCAGCCGAGCCGTTCGTCGCGTTGCGGGCAGTCCGTGGGCACGGCGAGGAAGTTGCCGCGCTGGGAGCGCACGACGTTGGCGTACAGGGTGTTCACGCGTTCGTCGGAGCAGTGGAACGTGCCGATCCGGCGCAGGTCACTGGCGACGACCTCGACCTCGACCGCCTCGACGGTCACGTCGGGCGAGGCGTCGATCTCCGCGTACCGGAAGCCGTGGAAGGTGAAGTCCGGGGTCAGTTCGGCCGGGCCCCCGGCGAGGGTGTACCGGTCCGTGGCCCGGGCGCCGCGCAGGATGCTCGTCAGCAGGCGGCCGTCGCCGTCGAGGACCTCGGCGTGCCGGACGGTGACGGTGCCGCCCGGCCGTCCGTCGACGCGGATCCTCAGCCAACCGGTCACGTTCTCGCCCGTGTCGACGGCGATGGTGCCGTCGGCGAGGGTCCGCAGCCGCGGCCGGACGGTCCGGACCACGCGCACGGGCGGATGGGCCCGCTGCACCAACCCCTCGGGCAGGGGCATGACGGCGACGGGCTCCCAGTCGTCGTCGGCGAACCCAGGCAGCTGCCAGCCGTGCGCTGCGAGGCGTAGGTCGCGTTCGCAGCCGTCGTACAGGTCCGCCGACAGCAGGTCCCCGTAACCGCCCTTCCAGCGGCCGTCGGTGATGACCGTGACCCGGGTGCCGTCGGTGAGGTCGACTTCGAGCTGGGCGAGCAGGGCCGTCGCGTCACCGTAGACGTCGCGGTTCTTGTGCCAGGTGAGGTGGCCGCGGAACCAGCCGTCGCCGACGGCGGCGGCGAGCGCGTTCGGGCCGGGGCGGAGCAGGCCGGTGACGTCGTAGGTGGCGTAGAGCAGCCGGTCGGGGTAGCTGGTCCAGCCCGGTTCCAGCAGGTCGGAGGAGACGGGCCGGCCGTTGAGGGTGGTGCGGTGGACGCCGAGCGAGGTCACGTACAGGCGGGCCGACACCGGCTCCGCCGGGAGCTGGAACTCCCGGCGGAGCAACGGCACGGGGCCGGGGGAGGGGCGGCCCCGGTCACCGGGCACGTGGACGGGCCGGGCGGCCCAGTCCACGGCGTCGAGCAGCGCGCCCTCCACACGGGCGGGGGCGCTCCACCGCGTCCATCCGAGTTCGGTCCGGACCCGGACACGCCAGTGACGGGTCTCGCGGCTGCTCAGGGGCTGGGCCGGCCACGGGTGGTCGGTGACCGTGCCGGACTCGACCTGACCGCTGGAGGTGGTGTCGTCGAAGGAGGGGTCGCCGGACACCTCGATCTCGTAGGCGTGCTGGAGGATGCCCGGCCGTGTGCCGGTCAGTGACCACGAGAGACGGGGCATGGCGTGCGCGGTGGCGACGAGGCCGGAGTCGTCGGCGGTGCGCAGTGCGGTGACCGAGACCGTGATGTCCGTGGGGGTCTGCTCGGCGGATGCCGTCGTGTTCATGGCTTGAGGTGCTTCCGGAAGAAGCCCAGCGTCAAGCCGTGCAGCGCGGCGCGGTGGGGGACGGTGCCCCAGGCGTGGTCCGCGCCTTGCACGACCTCCAGTTCGGCGTTGCCGTCGTAGTGGTCCAGGTAGCGGCGCGCGTACTCCAGGGGAGCGATGTCGTCCTTGTCGCCGTGCAGGATGAGCACCGGTCCGGTGTACGTCCCGGACCGCCCGTACACGTCGAGGCCGGCGATGTCGTCGATGAGTGCCTGGCTCATCCGGTGCCCGTCGGCGTCGAAGTACCCCTTCTCCGCTATCTCCGCCGCGAGCCCGCGGCCCTTGAGATAGCCCTTGGCCAACTCGAACGGGGCCACGGCCGCCGGGGACCACAGGCACAGCGCGCCGATGCCGGTCTCCTCGGCGGCCGTGATGCCGGCGACCACACCGCCCATGCTCATGCCGACCAGACCGATGCGGTCGGGGTCGACGAAGTCGAGCGTCCGCACCGTGCGCAGGATCGCGCGGGTCTCGGCGATCTCGCCGGTGATGGTCACGTCGAAGAAGTCGCCGTCGCTCTCGCCGTGGCCGGAGAGGTCGAAGCGGACCGAGGCGATGCCGTGGTCCGCCAACAGCCGGGACATGGCGACGAAGTTCGGCAGTTCGAGGCGGTTGGAGGTGAAACCGTGGACGAAGACCACGGTGGGGTGGCGGGTGTCCGCCGGTCCCTCGGGGATGTGCAGCGTCGAGCGCAGCGTCAGGTCGTGGTGACGGAAGTCGTGGTGGCGGATCAAGACACAGCCTTTACGGTCGTGACGGAGGTGGGAGTGCCGCCCCGGGAGGAGCGCGCCTCGGGGTGGGCGGCGGCGAGGGACGCGGGGTGCGACGGGCCGGCGGGGTCGAACGGGGAGACCGCGGGCAGGCGCGGCACCCAGAGGAGACCGACGACCGCCGAGACGGCGGTGACGCCGAGGAGCAGGCCGAAGAAGAGCCGGGTGTGGCCGAGGGCGAAGGCGGGGGTGCCCAGTGCGGCCAGTCCGGCGAGGGCGCGGGTGAAGGCCATGGTCACGCCGGTCGCGGTGGCCCGCAGCAGGGTGGGGAAGAGTTCCTGGGACCAGATCTTGTAGATGGACTCGCCGGCGAAGGAGTTGCCGAGGCCGGAGAGGAGCATGACGGCGACCAGGGTGAACCTGCCCGGTCCGAGCAGGGCGGGCAGGGCCCAGGCGACGACGATCAGGGCGGTGCCCGCGGCGAACCAGACGCGGCGGGCGGGCCGGTCGACCACACGCATGAACAGCAGGCCGGCGACGAAGCCCACCGGCAGCCCGAGCAGGGTCAGCCGTGAGTACTCCGCGACCTCCCCGTCGGCCAGGGCGGTCCACAGGAAGGTGCCGAACTGGCCGAGGGTGTTGGCGCCGAGGTTCCAGGTGGCGTAGTAGAGGCCGGTGGCGAGCAGGGCGCTGACGGTCGGCGCCCGGAAGAGGTCCCGGACACGGCCGAACTCGATGGCCGCGCCCGCTCCGCCGGGCGCGGCGGGGCGGGCGTCGGCGGCCCGGCGTGCGGCCGCCCACTCGGCGGACTCACTGAGGGTGAGGCGCAGGAGCAGGACCACGACGGCCACGATCAGCAGATGGGCGAAGAGGATCCGGCCGCCGAGCACGCCCCGCGCCCCCATGAAGGAGCTGAGCAGCAGGACGGCCACGATTCCGGCGAGCCAGAGCATGCCGGAGAACACCACCATGGTGCCCTTCCTGCCGGGCGGCGCCTCCTCGTTGACGAGGGCGAGCGACACGGGCAGGTCCGCGCCGATGGCCAGGCCGGTGGTCACGGCCCCCGCGAACAGCAGGGCGGGGCTCGCGGCCACGAGGAGCAGCAGGACGCCCGCCGCGTACAGGACGAGCGAGACGGTGAAGACCGTGCGGCGGCCCAGGCGGTCGCCCAGCCGGCCGCCGAGGAGCGCACCGGCGGCGAACGCCAGGGTCTGCAGTCCCAGGAGGGAGCCGATGGTCTCGGGGCTCAGCCGGAGGGGCGCGGCGTAGTAGCCGCCGATGGCGATGCCGGACGTCACCAGGGCGGCGGCGTCCAGGTAGGAGGCCATGCCGGCCAGGGTCGCGGTCTTCCCGGGAGTGCTGCGTGAGCTTGTCGGGCCGGGCATGGGTCCTCTTCGCTGAGTACCGGGGACGGTGGGGACCTGATGGGGGTGCGGTTCCAGGTGCGGTGCTGGTACCGGTCGGCAATTTCGCTACTCCGCGTTACTTAAACGCGCCACTTAAACGTGTAGGTTGACTGAGCGGGTAAGCTAGCCCGCGATCACGCGGTTTGGCAAGAGGTCTGTCGGAGCTGTCGGAGGGTGGGGGCGCATGGCCGGGACGTCCAAGGGCGGACGGGTCACCAGCGGGGACGTCGCGCGGGAGGCCGGAGTCTCGCGGGCGACGGTCAGCTACGTCCTCAACGACACCCCCCACCAGAAGATCGCCGAGGCCACCCGCCGACGGGTGTGGGAGGCCGCCGCCCGCCTCGGCTACGCGCCCTCGGCCGCCGCGCGCACCCTGCGGACCGGGCGCTCCGACATCGTGCTCGGCGTGCTGCCCGACTGGCCGATCCAGCATGTGCTCGGCCGCCTCATCCAGCAGCTGACCAATGCCTTCGCCGAACACGAGTTCACCTTCCTCGTGCACTCCTCGGCCCGGCCCGCCCGGCCCCTGCGGGAGATCTGGCGGGCCCTGACACCGGCCGCGGTCCTGGCCCTGAGCGAGTTCCCCGAGACCGAGGCCGAGGCCATGCGCGCGGTGGGCATCGAGGTCGTCATGACCCTGCACGGCTCGGCACCGGGCGGTCCCCGGTCCCCGCTGGTGTCCGAGGAGCCGATCGGCGCGCTGCAGGCCCGGCACCTCGCCGGCTCCCACCAGCGGCTCGGTTACGCCTATCCGGACCTGCCACGACTCGACGTCCTGGCCCAGCCGCGGCTGGACGGCGTCCGCCGGGTCTGCGCCGAGCGCGGCCTTCCGGAGCCCGACGTCCGCGCCGTCCCGCTGGAGCTGAACGGCGCCGCGGACGTGGTGAAGGGATGGCTCGCCGCCGACCCCCCGGTGACGGGCGTCTGCGCGTTCAACGACGACATCGCCATGGCCGTGCTGCTGGCCCTGCAGTCCCTCGGGCTCCGCGCCCCGCAGGACCTCGCCGTGATCGGCGTCGACGACATCCCCGGCTCGGCCCTGCTGCGGCCGGCGCTGACCACGGTCGTCCGCGACACCGACACCCTCGCGCGCGGACTGGCCCGCCGCGTCGTGGACGCACTCGAAGGCAAGGAGTCCCCGGCGGGCCCCGTCGAGGACCCGCTGCGGATCGAGGCACGGGACTCCGCCTGAGGGGACGCGCGACCGCGGGGGCCCACCCGGTGCCCCGGATCGCCGGGTCCGTACACACCCGGCCCGCACGAACCACGGCCGTACGGGGCCCGTGCGACTCGACCCGAGTCGCCCACCGGCTCCCGGAACGGTCGCTCTCCGTGAGGAGGGTGGACGGCGGGCGGGGCGTCCGGTTACGGTTCCGCCCGTCCGCCGCGGAGCGGGGGCTCGCGCGACACCGGGACGAACCATTTCGCCGCGCCCCGCTGTCCGCCGGAGGTACGTCCGCGCACGGCCCGGCAGCGACGGGCGCACGCGCCGGTCCCGTACGACCGCGGGGGCCGAAACCCCGGCGCCGTTCACCGCCACGCCCGTCCGGGCTTGCCCGCGGGCACACCCACGCCCGTCGGGCGCGCACCCCCACGGCACTGCTCCGCCCCGGCCCGGGGCCCTTCCCGACGGAGCCGGACGCCAACGACCATCAGCCTTCAGGAGGTCCAGATGACCACGCCCCCTCCGCCGTTCGACCCGGAGCTGGCGGCCGTTCTCGCCGACCTGGGCGACCAGGCACCGACCACCGCGACCCCGGAGGACATCCCCGCGGCGAGGGAGCGGCTGCGCGCCGAGGTCCCCCTGCCGACGAACGACGAACTGAGCTGCGGCGGACTCTTCGAGGTGTGGGAGCGGACCGTGCCCGGACCGCCGGGCGCCCCCGGAGTCTCGCTGTTGATCTGCCGCCCGACCTCCGTGCCGGGCCCCCGACCGATCGTCTACTTCACCCACCCGGGCGGCATGATCGTGGGCACCAACCGACTGGGGCTGCCCCTGGACTGGGCGGAGGAACTGGGCCTGGTCGTCGTGTCGGTGGAGTACCGCCTCGCCCCCGAGCATCCGCACCCGGCACCGGTCGAGGACTGCTACGCGGGCCTGGTGTGGACGGCCGAGCACGCCGGCGAGATCGGCGGTGACCCGGACCGTCTCGTCCTCGCCGGGGGCAGCGCGGGCGGCGGACTCGCCGCGGCCCTGGCCCTCCTCGCCCGGGACCGCGAGGGCCCACGCCTCCTCGGCCAGCTGCTGATGTGCCCGATGCTGGACGACCGCAACGACACGTTCTCCGCCCATCAGATGGCGGGGCTCGGGGTGTGGGACCGCAGCGCGAACGAAACGGGGTGGAACGCCCTGCTGGGGGAGCGGCGTGGCACCGACACCGTCGAGCCGTACGCGGCCCCGGCCCGCGCGGCCGACCTCTCCGGCCTGCCTCCCGCCTTCATCGACGTCGGCTCCGCGGAGACCTTCCGGGACGAGGACGTCACCTACGCCTCCAGGATCTGGCAGGCCGGGGGAAGCGCCGAACTGCACGTCTGGCCGGGCGGATTCCACGGCTTCGACGGCCTGGTGCCCCGGGCGGCCCTGTCGGCCGACGCCCGGGAGGCCCGGCTGCGGTGGCTGCGACGGCTGCTGGGGGAATGACGGGAGGTGCCGGCCCACGCCGACCACCCGCCCCGCGCGGTCGCGGGGCGGGTGGGTACGTCGGGAGGAGCGGGGCACGGCCGATCCGGTCCTGCCGGGCCGGAAGAGCCTCGGCGGGGTCCGCTCAGGGCATCGCCGCGTCGCGGACGAGTGCGGTGTCGACGAACTGTTCGAAGCGGACGATGAGCCCGCCGCGGACGATGAAGTGGTGGGCGACCCGGACGTCGATGTTCTTGCCGGTGCCCTTGTGGGCGGCGGTGTAGCGGGCCAGGACGACGACGTTCTCGCCGTCGACGACGTAGGTGTCGTCGTGGGCGGCCCAGCCGTCCCAGTCCTTGCCGAGCTGTTCCATCACGTTCGAGGTGACGCCGTGCGGGGTGCGGTAGGTACCGGCGAGGGGGAAGCCGGCCATCTCCGTCCACTCCACGTCGGGGGCGAGGGTGGCGCGCAGGGCTTCGAGGTCGCCGGCGGCGGAGGCCAGGTACTGGCGCCGTACGACGTCGGCGGGCGCGGGGGAGGTCGCGAACTCGGTCATGGTCAGCCCCACTTCATCTCGCCCTTGGCGACCTTCGCGCCGATCTGGGCGGCGATGAGCATGCCGTGGTCGGGGTGGCGCTTGACGAGTGCCTCGGTCAGCGCGGCGCCGTCGGCCGCCTGGGCGAGTTCCTCCTCGAACGCGGTGAGGTAGTCGCGGGTGGCGGTGATGGCGGAGGCGTCGGCGGCGGTGCCGGGCAGGCGGTGGCCGGGGACGACGAGCCGGGGGTCGAGAGCGGCCATCTCGTCCAGGAGGCCGGTCCAGACGGCGCGGTCCTCGGGCGTGGGGGTGTCGGCGACCCAGACGTGCTCCTGCTGGAAGAGCAGGACGCCGCCCAGGAGGGCACGGGACTCGGCCTGCCAGAGGTAGTGCCGGTCGGGCAGTCCGGCGGGGCCGCCCTTGAGTTCGAAGCGGTGGCCCTCCAGGGTGAGGTCGCCGGTCAGCGGCTCCAGGTCGACCAGGCGGGTGGGCAGGTTGGGGCCGAGCGCGGCCCAGGCCTTGAGCTTGCCCTCGTAGGAGTGCCGGATGTGCTCGATGACGATCGGGGTGGCGACGAAGACCGCGTCCGGGAAGGCGTCGGCGACGACCTCGGCGCCGAAGTAGAAGTCGGGGTCGCCGTGGGAGACGAACACGGTGGTCAGCGTCTTGCCGGAGTCGAGGACCTCGGCGACCAGGCGGTGCCCGTCGGCGCGGGTGAACCCGGCGTCCACCAGCAGCGCCTCGCTCTCACCGGTGACGAGGGTGGCGGTCTTGTTCTTGCTGCCGGCCGGGAAGTCGAGGTCCAGGACCTTGAAGTCGAGGGTGCTCATGCGAGGGCTCCTTGCGTGGGGTGGGGACGGGGAAGGTCAGGAGGCGAGGGTGGCGGCGTAGGACGCCAGGCGCCGGTCGATCTCGTCCGCGGTGGCGCGGCCGTACGCCAGAGGGGCGACGGAGTCACCTTCGACGGCGAGCAGGGTGGGGAAGCCGGTGACGCCCAGTTCCGCCGCGCGGCGGAAGTCGGCCTGGGCGGCGGCCCGTGCGTCGGGCGATGCGAACGCGGCCACGACGGCGTCGGCGTCCAGCCCGGCGGCCTGGGCGACCGCACGGTAGGTGTCCGGGTCCGACAGGCTGTGACCGTCGGTGTAGAAGGCGTGCTGCACCTCCGTGGCCAGGGCGGCGGCCCGGTCGGGGGCGGCCTGCCGCAGCGCGGCGACGCCACGGGCGGCCGCCTCGGAGTCCATGACGAACGAACCGTCGGCGATCAGCCGCTGGTACCCCTCACCGAACTCGGCGCCGGTCAGGTCGGTGATCTGCGCGTTCGCGCCCTGGACATAGCCGAACTCACGGATCGGCACCCGGCGCGATCCGGTGAACAGGCCGCCGGAGACCACGTCCACCGGCAGTTCGGGGTGGCGTGAGGCCACATCGCGCAGGGTCGCGGAGAATCCGTGGGACCAGCCGCAGTAGGCGTCGAAAACGTAGACCAGCTTCATCATGACCTCAACAGGCGTGTGACGCTCGCCCGGCGCGGGCGATCACCTGACAGAACAGTAGCTGACGTATCAGGTATTTCGGCAGACTTGTGTGACGTGGGTCACGCGCGGTCGTCGTCGGTGAGAACGTCGAGCCGAGCCGTCGATGTCGGGCACCGGCCCGAGGACGGCACGCGGAGATGACCCGAGCACGGCAGTACGCGGAGCTGGTGCCGGAGGGGTTGCGCGCGGGTCAGGGCAGCCGGGGCAGGATGTCCCGGGCCGTGTGGCTGAGGATGCGCAGGTCCTCGGTGAACCGCTCGCGGTCCCCCTCCGGGAGGGGGCCGAGGAAGTGCTCCTTGATGTTCTCGACATGGACCCGGGCGGCGCGCACCGTCGTCTCCTCGCCCCGTGCGGTCAGCCGGACCAGCTTTCCGCGCCGGTCGGTGGGGGACTCCTGGCGGGTCACGAGGCCGGCCGCCTCCATGCGGTCCACCAGGCGGGTGGCCCCGCCGGAGGTGAGCACCTGCTCCTGGGCGATGGCCCGCATGGACAACCCCGGTTCGCCCGCCCGGCCGAGGATCAGCAGCACCTCGAACATCAGATGGCTGACACCGCACTCCACCTCCAGCGCCCGCCCGAGGATGTACTCCAGCCGGTTGGCCGCCCCCTGCAGCCGTCCGAACGCGAGCACGAGCTCGTGGTCGGCGGCCTCCTTGGCCGTCCTGATGCCTGCCTGCTCACTCACGGCCGCTCCGCCCCTCTCGTGGTCCCGCCCGCCACCGTACCGATCTTGCCCCTGCTCAGGGAGACGGCGGTCGCCGGACCGTGTACGCGCGGGCCGCGCGACGATGCCGTCGCCGCCGGCCGCCCGGAACAGCGGTCGGCGGCGACGGCGGCCCTCAGGCGCCCGGGTGCAGTCCGAGCCGGCCGGGCGTCGGGGGGCCCTGGACCTCGCCGAAGTACAGGGCGAACGTCTGCTTCCAGCGCTCGACCGCGGCCCGGTCGGCCATGAAGCGGGGGAAGCCGTCCACGTTGGCCTGGGGGTACTTCCAGATCGGCTTCAGGCCGGCCGGGGGAGTGACGTCGGTGCGCACGGACCAGCCGTTGAAGGAGCCGTTCTGCATCTCCTTGGACAGCTGCCAGTTGAGGAAGAGCTTGGCGGCTGTGGAGTTCTTCGCCGACTTGAGGATCGCGGTGCGCTGACCCCAGGCCATGAACGGGTGTCCGGCCTCGATCGCGAACGTCACGGGGGAGGAGCCGACCGCGGATCCCGCCGTCCCGACGCCGATCGTCTTCCGGCCGCCGAAGACGGCGTCGCCCGGCGAGTTGCTGCCCCGGGCGAACCGCACGTCCTGGGCGGCGAAGTCGGCCACCCAGTCCCAGCCGTAGGCGCGGGCGTACAGCGCGAACAGGTAGAGCACCGCGTCGTCGTCGTGCGGGAAGGACGAGGCGATCTTGCCCTTCCACTTCGGGTCGACCAGGTCGAGCGGGGTCAGCGGCCTCGTCGAGCCGACGGCCGCGGTGTCGTACAGGAAGCTGAAGGCGATCGCGCCGGTGGCCACCCACGTGCCCTGCGGGTCCTTGAAGGCGTCGTACACCTGGGAGAAACCGGCCGGCTTGTAGGGCAACAGGCGGCCCTGCCGCTTCCAGCGGTCGAAGTCGTGCAGGGTCTGGAAGGAGACGACGTCCGGCACCACGGTGTCGGTGGCGAACTGGTTGTCGAGCCGCACGTCGTGGTACTTGCTGTAGTCGACGATCAGCGTCAGGTCGATCTCGGGGAAGCGGTCCCGGAAGGCGGCCTTGGTGCCGTCCTGCTGGGTCGGGGTGTCGCCGCCCGCGTAGACGACCAGCTTGCCGCCCTCCGCGAGCGCGGCCCGGTACAGCTCGTCGAGCGTACGGGTCTCCTCGCGTCCGCCGGTCCGTGAGGAAGCCGCCGGAGAGGCCGCGGCCGTGCCGGTCGAAGCGCCGAACGCGCCGATGCCGACGGCTGCTCCGGCGCCGGTGGCGAGGACATGTCGCCTGCTGAACCTGGACATACGGGGGAGACCTCTCGGTGGGGGACGGATGAGGCCCGGCGCCTGGCTCCGCCACGGCCGTCGGGCGTCACTCATCCTCACGCCACCGCCCTCCTTTGGGCAACGTTTCTCAAACATTCGATCGCACATTCAACCGAACGATGGAATGCCCGGGTGTCGCTCGCAGGGGTCGGGTCACTCCGCCGGGCGGGCGGTGGACCGGCGCGTCACCAGCGTGGGGGAGAGGGTCACCTTGGCCGACGGGCGGCCGTGGTCGGCGATCCGGTCCAGGAGGAGCCGTACGGCATGGCGGCCCATCTCCCGGCCCGCCTGGTCGACGCTGGTGAGCGAGACCGGGCCGAACGCGGCGAACGTGGTGTTGTCGTAGCCGGCCACCGAGAGGTCGCCGGGAACCGACCAACCGGCGTCGGCGAGCGCCTCGAGCACACCCATGGCGACGACGTCCGCCCCGGCGAAGAGGGCGGTCGGCCGGGCGGCGGGGGGCCGGGCCAGCAGCTCCAGCGCCGCCCGGTGGCCGCCCTCCTGGCTGTAGCTGGTGGAGATCACGTCGATCTGCTCCGCCAGCCCCTGCACCCTCATGGCCTGCCGGTATCCGTCCGCGCGACGGGCGTTGGGCATCTCCGCGAGCCGCGCGGTGTCGGTCTCGTGATGCTCGACGTGGGCGATCCGGTGGTGGCCGAGACCGGCGAGGTGGCGGACGACGAGGGCGGCGCCCTCGGCGTCGTCGTCGGCCACCGTGTCGTACAGGGCGGAGGAGCCGTGGCGGCCGACCACGACGGTGGGCACCGCGGTGGCGACGTGCTCCAGATGGGCACGGGAGGAGACCGGCGCGACCAGGATGAGGCCGTCCATCCCGCGGTCGATCATCGCCTCGGTGACCCTGGCCTCCGCCTTCTCGCCGTTGCAGCCCGGCCCCAGGAACACCTGGTAGTCGGTCTCCTCCAGCGATTCGGTGACGCCGTCGAGGATCTCGGGGAAGAACGGGTTGCGGATGTCGGGCAGCATCACGCCGATCGTGTACGTCTGCCCCCGCAGGGCCCGGGCGCCCGCGTGCGGGCGGTAGCCCAACTCGTCTATGGCGCGGCGCACTTTGGCCTGCATCTCGGGGCTCGCCCCGTAGGCGTTGCGCAGCACCTTGGACACCGAGGTGACGGAGACCCGGGCGTGTCGCGCGACGTCGACGATGGTGATCCTGCGACGTGATGCTGTCGGCTCCATCCGGGTCCTTGCCTCTCTGGGTGGCGTCGGGCGGCCGAGTCTAAGGCCGGATTCCGCAGCTCAGGGAGGTGCCCCCGCACGCGGATGTGCCGCCGTCGTCACACCACCGAAGTGTGTGCGCAACATCTTGACGTCCCGCGGGACGCTCCTTAGGGTCTGGCCACACCCTTTGGGAAACGTTACCCAAAACGTTCCGGCCCCCCGCTGTCCGGCAGTCGGTGCGTCCCACCGCTCCGTCGCCGGATCCCAGGACGACGTGGCAACGGCTCCGCCCCGGTGGGCGCGGAGCGGAACAGGCCATCCGGCAGATGATGTGAATCGTTTCAAGAAATGAGGTTCGCAGGTGACCGTCACCCCGCACCAGCGACTTCCGGACGCCGGCCGGCCTCCGGGCGCGCGGCCGGCGCCACGGGGCCGGCGCGCGCCGACCACCGCGCCCTGGTGGTTCGCCCTCCCCGCGATGCTGCTGTTCGTCTTCGTCGTCCTGGTCCCGAGCGTGCGCGGTGTGTACTACGCCTTCACCGACTGGGACGGTCTCTCCCCGGACTTCTCCTTCGTCGGCCTGGACAACTTCACCGAGATGCTCCGGGACGAGGACGCGACCCGGGCCATCGGGCACACCCTGCTGATCGCCGTGTCCATCACGATCGCGCAGAACGCGGTGGGCCTGCTGCTGGCCCTCGGGGTCAACTCGGTCATCAAGTCCCGCAACGTGCTCCGGGTCTTCCTGTTCGCCCCGGCGGTCATCACCCCGGTCGTGACCGCCTTCCTCTGGCGCAACCTCCTCGGACCGGACGGAGCGGTCAACAGTCTGCTCGGCGCGGTCGGCCTCGGCGGATGGCGGCAGGACTGGCTGGGCAGCCCGACCCTGGCGCTGTGGTCGGTGGTCGGCGTGATCGTCTGGCAGTTCGCCGGCTACTCCATGGTCATCTTCCTCGCCGGGCTGCAGTCGGTGCCCAAGGAGGTCCACGAGGCGGCGGCCATGGACGGGGCCGGCCCCGTACGGCGCTTCTGGTCGGTCACCCGGCCGCTGCTGGCCCCGGCCCTGACCATCAACCTGATGCTGTCGATCATCGGCGGGATCAAACTCTTCGACCAGGTCTGGGCCCTGACGGGCGGTGGGCCGGGACACGCCACCGACACCATCTCGACGCTGATCTACAAGGACGCCTTCACCCTGGGCGAGTTCGGCTACAGCATCGCGCTCGCGGTCGTCCTCACGATCATCGTGGCGGTCGTCTCGTCCGGGCAGTACCTCGCCCTGTCGCGCAACGAGAGGGCCGCCTCATGAACCGCTACGGCCGCCGCACCTTCGCGCTGGAACTGGCGATGATCGCCGCCGCCCTGTTCGTCGCCTTCCCGGTGTACGTCCTGGTCAACCTGGCGGTGCGGCCCGCCTCCGACACCTCCTCCCCGATCAGCCCGACACGGTCGCCCACCCTGGACAACTTCAGCGAGGCATGGCAGCAGGGGGCGCTGGGCGGCGCGCTGGCCAACAGCCTGCTGGTGACGGCGTGCAGCGTCGTCATCGTGCTCACGGTGTCCGCGCTCGCGGCGTACCCGCTGGCCCGCGCCACGGCCCGCTGGTCCCGGGGCGCGTACCTGACCTTCCTCCTCGGCCTCGCCCTGCCCTTCCAGCTCGCCTCCCTGCCGCTGTACCAGACCATGCGGGACCTGGGCCTGCTCGGCACCCCCTGGGCGCTGGTCCTGTTCTACTCGGGCCTGCAGGTGCCGT
The DNA here is from genome assembly GCF_029167005.1 of Streptomyces sp. VNUA24. Classification (NCBI taxonomy): domain Bacteria; kingdom Bacillati; phylum Actinomycetota; class Actinomycetes; order Kitasatosporales; family Streptomycetaceae; genus Streptomyces; species Streptomyces sp. VNUA24. Next base: position 1,652,965 of record NZ_CP119143.1, on the reverse strand, counting down.
TCACCGTCTTCCTCTACGTCGGGTTCCTGCGCGCCCTGCCCCGCGACTTCGAGAACGCGGCGCTCATCGACGGCTGCACCCCGCTGCAGGGCTTCCGCCACGTGATCCTGCCCATGCTCAAACCGGTCACGGTGACCGCCCTCGTGCTCAACACGGTCGCCGTCTGGAACGACTTCTTCACCCCCCTGCTGTACCTCAGCGGCAGCGCCCAGCAGACCCTGCCGGTCGCCGTGTCCGGTTTCGTCGGCCAGTACGTCACCGACTGGAACCTCATCTTCGCCGCACTGGTGATCAGCATCCTGCCCGTCCTGCTCGTCTACTTCCTGCTGCAGCGCAGCATCATCAACGGCTTCGCGGGCGGACTGCGGGGATGACCCCGGCACCCGGCCGACCCTCAAGCACGGTGGCTCACTCCCCGAGGGGGACTTCATGAAGACACGCACACTCCCTGTCCTGATCGCCGCGATCACGTCCACGGCCCTCCTGGCCGCGTGCAGCGGCGGCACCAACGCCGGCTCCGGCGGCAACGCGGGCGGCGGCTCGGGCGGCGGAACGCTGACCCTGTCCTCGGTCGACCAGGGCTCGATCCAGGACGTCGTCAAGGCGTTCGAGAAGGCCAACCCCGGTGTCAAGGTCCGCTACACCACCAGCGGCGCCGACCAGTACCAGCAGCAGATCCGCACCCAGCTGTCCTCGGGCACCGCCCCCGACGTGATGTCGGTCTGGCCCGGCAACGGCAACCCGGCCGCCACCTATACCCTCGCCAAGCCCGGCTACCTGCGCGACCTGTCGGACCGCCCGTGGGCGGCGAAGCTGCCGGACGCGATGAAGTCCGTCGCCCAGTACCAGGGCAAGACCTACACCGCGGTCTTCGGCCAGAACGGCATCGGAGCGGTCTACAACGAGCAGGCCCTGAAGAAGGCCGGGCTCACCGCGCCGGACAGCTGGACGGACCTGCTCGCCTTCTGCAAGGCCGCGAAGGCCGAGGGAACCCCGGCCTTCGCGCTCGGGAACCAGGACAACTGGGTGACCCAGCTCGTGCTGTACGCGCTGGTCGCCACGACCGTGTACGGCGAGGACCCGGACTTCGACCAGAAGATGCAGGCCGGTGAGGCGACCTTCGCGAAGTCGCCGTGGACCACCGCCCTGGACAAGTACCTGACGATGGAGAAGACCGGCTGCTTCCAGAAGAACCCCCTGGGCACCAACTACGAGGCCAGCCAGCAGCTCGCCGCCACCGGCAAGACCCTCGGCATCGTGCAGGGCAACTGGGTGATCGCCCTCCTCAAGGGGAAGAACCCGAAGGGCACGTTCACGCTCAAGGCCCTGCCCGCCACCGACGATGCGTCCCAGACCCTCATCCCCGCCGCCGCGGGAGCGGGCTACGCCGTCAACGCCAAGGCGAAGAACGAGAAACTGGCCCTGAAGTTCGTGGACTTCGTGATGTCGCCCAAGGGCATGAACCTCTTCGTCGCCAAGCAGGGCGGGCTGCCCTCCCTCGCCGACACCGGCTTCGCCGCCGACCCGTCGCTCGCCGAACTCTCCAAGTTCATCGAGTCCGACCGCACGGTGCCCTTCATGGACCAGCTCTGGCCCAACCCCAAGGTCCAGCAGACCATGCTCAGCGGGCTGCAGGAGATCTTCAGCGGGCAGTCCACGCCCGGCAAGGTGCTCGGTGAGATGGACGCCGACTACAAGTCCGGGAGCTGACCGCCGAGCCGTCGGCCACCACCCGTGGCCGACGGCTTCTTCCGACCCCTCGGTGAAACGTTTTAACCCCCCACGCACACACGATCGACCGGAGGTTCGGTATGCCCGAGGTGCCCAGCGAGACGTTCAGCCGGCGCAAGGTCGTCGGCACCATGGCCGTCTCCGCGGCGAGCCTGGCCGCGCCCGTCGTCCCCGGACCGGCCGCGGCCGCGGCCCACGCCGACGACGAGGACGGCGGACACCGGGCCCGGGTCACCGGCCTGGCCGTGAACGGCCGCGAGGACGGCCCGCTCGGCGTCGACGACCCGGCGCCACGCCTGAGCTGGCGGGTGCGCGGGGCCGACGCGGGATGGACCCAGGCCGCCTACCGCATCCGCGCGGCACGCACCGAGAAGGACCTCGACCGCGGCCGTCTGCTGTGGGACACCGGCCGGACCCCCTCCGCGGCCCAGACCGACATCGCCTGGCACGGGCCCACCCCGGCCTCGCGCGACCGCGTGGTCTGGCAGGTCCGGGTCTGGGGCGCGGACGGCCGCGCGACCCCGTGGAGCCGGCCGGGCAGCTGGGAGACGGGGCTGTTTCACCGCTCCGACTGGGGCGAGGCCCGGTGGATCGAGTACCCGGGCCGCACCGTCGACCAGCCCCTGCCGCTGTTCGCCCGCGCCTTCCGGGTGGACGGCAGGGTGGTCAAGGCCAGGTTGTACCTCTCCGGCGTCGGACTGCACGAGGCCCGGCTCAACGACGAGCCCGTCACCGACGAGGTGCTAGCCCCGGGCAACTCCAACTACCAGCTCTCCACCGAGTACCGCGTGTACGACGTCACGGGGCTCGTCCGCTCCGGCGCCAACACCCTGGGCGTCGAACTCGGCCACGGCACGGCCCTGGTGACCCGGTCCGTCACGAACCCCGCCGCTGGTCGCACCGCCCCGTACAGCTGGTGGCAGAGCCAGTTCAAGGGCAGCGGCACGCTCGTCGCCCCCGCCGCCCGGGGCGCCACCACCGTCCAGGTGAGCAGCGTGGCCAACCACCACGTCGGCGGCACCGTCAACATCGACACCGGCGACGGCGGAGAGCGGCTGGAGTGCCGGACCGTCACCGCGATCGGCACCGCGGGCGCCGACGGGACCGGCATCACCTTCGAGCCCGGCCTGGCCTCCGCGCACGCCGAGGGCGCCGCCGTCACCGCATCCGGGAACCCCCTCGCGAGCACCGATCCGAGCGCGGGCGCCGCGGTCACGCCCCGGCTGATCGCCCGGCTGGAACTCACCAGGGCCGACGGCACGGTCGAGACCGTCGTCAGCGACCGCACCTGGAGGACGGCGCTCGGCCCCACCGTCACCGCGAACTGGTACTCCGGCTCCGACCACGACGCCCGACGCGAACAGCCGGCCTGGACCGCCGCCGGCGCCGACCTCGGCGCGACGGCCCGGCGCCGGGACGGCACCGCCATGGGATGGACCGACGCCGGTGTCGCCCCGCCGCCCAACCTGACCACCGAGCTGGTGTGGCGCGTGGCCGAGCCGCTGAAGGTGGTCGACCGGATCCGCCCGGTCTCCCTGACCCGGCCGCGCCCCGGGGTGTGGGTCTTCGACTTCGGGCAGAACTTCGCCGGCTGGCCCCTGTTGCGCCTCGACGGCCCGCTCCCGGCGGGTACGACGGTCACCCTGCGCCCCGCCGAGTCGCTGAACGCCGACGGCACCGTCGACCAGACGTCGATCATGGGCGGCGGCCCCGCCCGCGGTACCGACGTGTTCGCCACCTACACGACGTACGGCGCCGAGGGAGGCGAGCACTGGCATCCGCGCTTCCACTACTTCGGGATGCAGTGGCTCCAGGTGACCGGCCTGCCCGAGGGCCTGGTGCCGACGCTCGACACGGTGACCGGCCTGCAGATCCACGCGGACGTACCGGTCGCCGGTTCCCTGCGCACCTCCGACGAGCGCATCAACCGGATCCACCGGATGGCCCGTTACTCGATCATGAGCAACGTCATGTCCACCTTCACCGACTGCCCCGGACGCGAGAAGCTCGCCTACCCCGCCGACTACGTCCAGCCCTTCGGCTCCCTGCACCGCACCTTCGGCTACGCGGCCTACCTGCGCACCATGCAGCGCCACCTGGTCGAGGGCCAGTCCCGGGCCGGGGCCGACATCGGCAACGTGGCGCTCAAGGCACCGGTCTACGACTGGGGGTACACCGGCCGGTTCGGCGACGAGATCAACTGGGGCAACGGCATCGTCCTGGTGCCCTGGCTGCTGTACGAGACGTACGGCGACACCCAGATGATGGCCCGCACCTACCCGCAGATGCGGGCCTTCCTGGACTACATCAGGACCAGGAAGGCCGGCACGGGCGCGGACGCCCATCTCGTGGACGCGGCCCTGGCCGACTGGATCGCCGCCGAGAACACCTCGGGCCGCATCACCGGAACCTGGGGATACCACCAGATCGCGGACCGCATGGCCCGGATGGCGGCCCTGCTCGGCCGCGACGCCGACGCGGCCGAGTACCGCAGCCTCGCGGCCCACATCAAGGACGCGTTCAACGACGCCTTCTACCACGCGGCCCTCGGCCGGTACACCGCCGAGGGCGACCGCGGCCCCGCCGGAGCGACCCAGGCCGCGCAGGCGCTCGCGCTCGACGAGGGCCTGGTCCCGGAGACCGAACGCGGCAGGGTCCTCGACGCGCTGGTGGAACTGGTCCGCGGCTACCGGCCGTTCGGAGGCGGCCCGCATCTCAGCGGCGGCACCCTCGGCCTCGCCCCGATCGTCCGGGCCCTGCACGAGGGCGGCCACGACGACCTCCTGTGGGACGTCCTGCGGGAGGACACCCGCCCGGGCTACGGGTACTTCATGGCACCCACCACCGCCCATCCCCAGGGCCTGACGACCGTTCCCGAAGCCTGGGACATGGACAACTCCAAGAACCACATGATCCTGCTGCAGATCGAGGAGTGGTTCCACAGCGGTGTGGTGGGCATCCGCCAGGCTCCCGGCGGGGCCGGCTACCGCGAGCTGGTCGTCGACCCCCGCCCGGTCGGCGACCTCACCCGTGCCGAGGGCGGCTACCGCACCCCGTACGGCGTGGTGTCCGTGCGGTGGACCCGCCGCAACGGCCGGTTCCGGCTCCACGCGGAGCTGCCGCCCAACACCACGGCGGAGATCCGGATGCCCACCGGCGACCGCGCCATCCACGTGGTCGGCTCCGGCCGGCACACGTTCACCTCCCGCGACCTGTGACCCCTTCCCCACCGAGAGGATCCGACGGCATGAGCCACGAACGTGCCACCGCAGAAGGAACGAGCGCGGCGGCGCGGACAGCGCACCGCCCGCACCCGAGCCCCGTCCACGGGCTGACGGTCGAGCACCGCACCGATCCCCTCGGCGTCGACGCCGACCGCCCGCGCTTCGGCTGGCGTACACGGTCCGCCGGCCGGGGCTGGCGGCAGGGGTCGTACCAGATCCTCGTCGCCACCTCCCCGGAGCTGCTCACCCCCGCGAGCGCCGACGTCTGGGACAGCGGGCGGGTGCGCTCGGCGGACTCGGTGGCCGTCCGCTACGCGGGCGTCCCCCTGCGGGCCTCGACCCGCTACCACTGGACCGTCCGTGTCTGGAACACCCAGGGCCGGGCGGCCGGCACCGCCTCGCCCGCCGTGTTCGAGACCGGTCTGATGAGCACCGACGGCGTGGGCGGCTGGGACGGGGCACGGTGGATCGGCATGAAGGGGAAGGTCCCCGGCTCGCCCGGCGCCCCCCTGCTGCGGACCCGCGAAACGCTCGGGTGCGGCGACGGCCGACGGGTCGGCGACGCGCGGTTGTACCTCTCCGCCCTCGGCGTGTACGAGGCCCACGTCAACGGAGAGCGGGTGACCGTCCGGCAGGACGGTGAGCGCACCCTCGAACTCCTGCCGCCGGGCTGGACGAACTACGACGCCCGCGTCGACTACCTGACCTACGACGTCACCGCGCTCCTGGCGGACGGGCCCGAGGTCACGCTCGCCGTCGTCCTGGGCAACGGCTGGTACAACGGCCGTGTCTCCGAAGGCAGCACGTACCACGCGCCGTCCAGCAACGCCCTCGCGGTCAAGGCGAAGCTGCTGATCCGGTACACGGACGGGACGACCCGGTCCGTCGTCACGGGGACCTCGGGAGGCTGGAAGGCCACCGACACCGGTCCGTTCCGCGCCGACGACATCTACGACGGCCAGACCTACGACGCCCGCCGGGAACTGCCGGGCTGGACCTCGCCCGGATTCGACGACAGCGCGTGGTCGGACGTGGAACACATCGCCTTCGAGGACAGGTACCCGGGCGTGCGCCTGCAGGCGTACCCGGGGGAGAGCGCGCGTTTCGTCGACCGCTGGGACCGGCGGCCGCGGTCCGTCACCGTCATCACGGGCGTGACCGGCCGGGAGGAGAGCCCGCACGGCCGGGGACGGGTCGTCGTGGACGCAGCCCGTACGGTGACCGACCCGGCGAAGGCGGCCACCGCCCAGGTCACCCTCGCCGCCGGCGAGACCGCCGTCTTCGACCTCGGCCAGAACATGGTCGGTGTGGCCCGCTACGGCGTGCGCGGCCCGGCCGGTGCCGAGGTCGAGTTCCGGTTCGCCGAGATCCTCAACGACGACAGCGCCGGCGCCGACGGCCCCGAGGGCTCGCTCTACCGGGCCAACCTCCGCAGCGCCGAGGCCACCAGCACCTACATCCTCAAGGGCGACCCGGAGGGGGAGGCCCACCAGGACTCCCTGACCTTCTACGGCTTCCGCCATGTGTCCGTCACCGCGTCGCAGACCGTCACCATCACGGGGCTGACGGGCAAGGTCGCCACCTCCGTCGTCCGCGAGACCGGGACGTTCACGACCAACGATCCCCATGTCGACCAGTTGGCGAGCAACATCCGCTGGGGCCAGCGCGGCAACTACCTCTGGGTGCCCACCGACTGCCCGCAGCGCGACGAACGCCTCGGCTGGACCGGCGACACCCAGGTCTTCGCCGTCACCGGCCTCTACAACGCGGACGCCTACACCTTCCTCAGCCACTTCCAGGACACCGTCGTCGACTCCCAGGCCATCTACGGAGCGGACGGGGCGCAGTACACCGGCGTGGCCCCCGGCGGCCGCTACAACTTCCCCGGCGGCGGCAGCGGTTGGGCCGACTGCGGAGTCGTCCTGCCCTGGACCCTGTGGCAGATGACCGGCGACATCACCGTCGTCGAGGACAACTGGCCCTCGATGGTCCGCTATCTGGACTGGATCCGGCGGCAGACCGGCGACACCTACGCCGGGCAGGGTTCCCTCACCGGCGACTGGCTCGCCCCGCAGAAGACCAGCGCCCAGCTCATGAGCGACGCCTACTACGGCTACTCCGCACACCTGATGGCACGCATGGCCCGCGCGATCGGCCGCGCCGAGCAGGCGGCGACGTACGAGCAGCTCTTCGGACGGATCAGGCAGGCGTTCATCGCCAGGTACCTGAGCACCGAGGGCGGCCGGGTCACCGTCCGGTCCGGGCTGGGGGACGCCTCCCCGATCGAGCCGGGCTCCGACCCGAACGAGAAGACGGAGGACAACAGCCAGAGCGCGCTGCTGTGGGTCCTCAAACTCGGCTTCTACGAGAACGAGGCGCAGCGCCGCGCCCTGGTCGCGCTCCTGGCGGACGACATCCGCAACGACGCGGCCCACAAGGAGGCGCACCCGGACAGTGTCCGCGTGCGGTACCCCGAGAACACGCTGTCCGTCGGTTTCCTCGGGGTCAACATCCTCGCCCCGGTCCTCACCGACGAGGGGCGCGCGGACCTGGCGTACGAGCTGCTGCACCAGGACGCGCTGCCGTCCTGGCTGTTCTCGGTGAAGAACGGTGCCACCACCGTCTGGGAACGCTGGAACTCCTGGGCCGAGGACGCCGGGTTCGGCCCGGTCGGCATGAACTCCTTCAACCACTACGCCTACGGCGCGATCATGGAGTGGATGTACGCCTACATGGCAGGCATCGCCCGCGACCCGGACGCCCCCGGCTTCAGGCGCTTCCTGCTCCAACCCCATCTCGATCCCACGGGTCGGATCACCCGGGTCCGCGCCACGCACGAGTCGCCGTACGGGGAGATCCTCAGCGCGTGGGAGGTCGGCAGCGACGGCCGGCGCCTGGAGTACGACGTGGCCGTACCCGCCAACAGCGAGGCCACCCTGCGCGTTCCGGCCGTCTCGCCGGACTCGGTCCGTGAGGGCGGGACCCCCCTGGCGGACGTGGCCGGCGTGCGCTTCCTCGGGCACGCGGAGGGGGTGTCCTCGTACCGTCTGCCGTCCGGCCGGTACCGTCTGACCGCCGACCTGCGCTGACGGGGGTCGGTGCTCCGGATGTCGTGAACGCGGCTCACCGCGGCAGACGGCACCGCCCTGGAAGGGCGTCGTCGTGGGGGATCTCGCGGCGCCCGACGAGATGCGGCCGGGCCCACCGGTGTTTCCTCGTCCGTTCCTCGTCCGTTCCTCGCCTGTTCCCCGTCCGTTCCTCGTCCGTGCGGGCCCGCCCCTTGACAGGCCGCCGCCTCCGGTATCAGTGTTACCCGCCAACGTGCAGAACGCAATATATTGCATATGGCAGGAGTCTCATGGACACCGCTCACCCCCCACCCCACCAGCACGAACACCCCACCGACCCGCCCCGCAGGCTTCCTGCGGCGATGTCTGAGGATGCCGATCGGCGTCCAGTCGATCATCGCCGTCGGCCTCGGAGCGCTCGTCGGATCTCTCGCGCCGTCGGCGGGCGAACAGATGAAGATCCTCGGGGACGTCTTCCTGAACATGGTGCAGGTCGTGGTCCTGCCCCTGGTCTTCCCGCTCATCGTGCTCGGCATCGCCCGCATGGAGTCGGTCAAGAAGGTCGGCCGGATCGCCGGCAAGGCGATCCTCTACTTCGAGATCGTCACCACCGTCATCCTGCTGATCGCGGTGGGGCTGGCCAAGGTCACCGGCATCGGCAAGGGCGCTCCCGTCCACGGCACCGACGCCGGCGACCTGGACGGACTGAGCCAGGGCATCGACTTCCACGAACTGGTCCTGCACGCCTTCCCGAAGAACATCTTCGCCGCGTTCGGCGAGGGCAACCTGCTCGGCGCGATCGTCTTCGCCCTCCTCGTCGGCGTCGCCATGGCCGCGATCGGGGAGAAGTCCGAACCCTTCGCCGCCGTACTGGAGTCCGTCGCCTCGGTGATGTTCAAGGTCGTCGGCCATGTCATCCGCATCGCCCCGCTGGGCGTGCTCGGCTTCATCTCCTACGACGTCGCCCACTACGGTTTCGGCAACCTGCGCAGCCTGATCGGCTTCATCGCCGTCGTCTACGCGGGCCTGGCCGTCGTCGTCGGCGTCCTGTTCCCGCTCATCGCCGCGCTCTACCGCGTCCGGTACGTCGACCTGCTCAGGTCGATCGCCGGTCTGGCCGGCATCGCCTTCGTCACCCGCAGCTCCGAGTCCGTCCTGGCGCCGCTGATGGGCAGGCTGGAGGCGTTCGGCCTCAGCCGGTCCACGACCTCCATCGTCGTCCCGCTCGGCTACTCCTTCAACACCGACGGCTCCGTGCTCTACCAGGCGGCGGCCCTCGTCTTCCTCGCCAACGCCTACGGTGCCGACACCTCGCTGCCCGCCCTGCTGCTGATGGTCGGCGTGCTGGTGATCCTCTCCAAGGGCATGGCCGGGGTCGCGTCCGCCTCGATCGTCGTCCTCATCGCCGCAGGCAACTCCATCGGCCTGCCCGCCGAGGGCGTCGCCCTGCTCCTCGGCGTGGACTTCATCGTCGACATGGCCCGCACGGGCGTGAACGTCATCGGGAACTCGCTCGCCGCCGCCGTCGTCGACAGCTCCGAGAACCGGCGTGAGTCCCGACGCGCCGGCCGTACGGCACCCCGCACCCCGGCCGAGCCGGAACCCGCGGCCCCGCAGAAGGTACTCGCGCCGTGACCACCTCCACCGGCACCACCATCGCCGTCCGCACCACCGAGGTCATCGGCATCCTGGGCGGCATGGGCCCGGCGGCCACCGCCGACTTCTACACCAAGCTCGTCGCGGAGACCCCCGGCTCCACCGACCAGGACCACCTCCGTACGGTCATCTGGTCCGACCCCAGCATCCCGGACCGCACCGAGGCACTGCTGGGCGACGGCCCCGACCCCACCCCCTGGCTGCTCGACGGCAGCCGTGTCCTGCGGGAGGCGGGCGCCACCGTCATCGCCATCCCGTGCAACACCGCCCACGCCTTCGTGCCGCGCATCGCCGCCCATGTCGGACTGCCCATCGTCCACATGGTCGAAGAGGTGGCACGCCACCTGACCACGCGGACGCCGCGCATCGGCACCGTCGGACTGCTCGCCACCACCGGAACCGTCCGCGCGGGTCTCTACCAGGAGTGGCTGGACCGCTTCGGCATCGACCTGCTCCTGCCGGACGCCGACAGCCAGGAACGTGAGGTCATGACCGCCGTCCGCGCGGTGAAGGCCGGTGCCCGCGACACCGCGACGACCGCGCGGCTGGCCCGTGCCGCGCGGGGCCTCACCGAGCGGGGCGCCCGGGCGGTCGTCGCCGGCTGTACCGAGGTGCCTCTGGGGCTTCCCGCGGACGCCGTGGACGCCCCCCTCGTGGACCCGGCGCTCGTCCTCGCCCGAGCCCTGATACGGCGTGCCATGGCCGGTCGGGCCAGGGGCAGGCGGCCCGCGGACGGAGGCGGAGCGGGGCCGCGGGAGTGAGCGGCCCCCAGCATCGCCCGAGGTCGGCGATGTACTGTACGCAATATGTCACTTGACCGCCCCGTGTCCCGTCGCCTCCTCAGCGACGAGGTGTTCCGCCGCCTGCGCGACTCCATCGTGCGCGGCGAACTGCTCCCCGGGGAGAAGGTCAGGGACGGTGAACTCGCCGAGCGCCTCGGCCTCAGCCGCACCCCGGTGCGCGAGGCGCTCGCCCGGCTCGCCGACATCGGCCTGGTCGAGGCGAAGCCGGGCGTCTACACCCGCATCACCACCCTCAACCGCCGCGATGCCGAGAAGACCCTCGCGGTCCTGCGCTCGCTGGACCGGCTCGCCCTCGAGACGGCCGTTCCGGTCATGACCGCACACGACTTCCGGCGCATGCGCGAGGCGAACCGCGACTTCGAACGGGCCGTGGCCGCCAACGACACCGATGCCGCGCTGGACGCGGACGACCGCTTCCACGCCGTCCCCATCGCAGCCGCGGACAACCCCGTCCTCAGCCGGATCGTCGAGCAGCTCCACCCGCAGATCCACCGCATCCTCTACCGCAAGTTCTCCACCCTGCTCGGCGGCCGCAACACCATCGAGCACCACGAGGAACTCATCGACGTCTGTGCGGAGGGAGACGCCCGTTCCGCCGCCGAACTCTCCGGACGCCACTGGTCCGAACTGGGCGGACACATCAACCAGCTCTTCGACACCAACCAGTTCGCCGAGGCGGCCACCGACCGGGGCACCGGCCGCCGTCTCGCCGACTGACCCTCGTCGAGCACTCAGCCGTTCGCCGGCGCGGGCTCCGCCTCGGTCTGCGCCGGCACGGCCGGCTCCGGCGCGTCGGGAGCGGTGTAGTAGACGGACGACCCCTGGCGGCTGCGCTGGGCGTTGCTCTTGGCGACGAGCCCTTCGAGCGTGGTGCGGACGACATTGGTCTGGATACGGCGGTCGGGGTGCGCCTGGGTGAGCGCGGCGGCCACCTCGGCGGCGGACCGCGGTTCGCTCTGCTCGGTGAGGTGCAGGCGGATCAGCTCGACCAGGGTGGGCTGGTCCTTCTTCGGGGCGGAGGACTTCGGGGCCGAGGACTTGGCGGCGGCGGTCTTGGAAGCCGAGGTCTTGCCGGTGGCGGTCTTGGTGGCGGTCTTGGTGGTGGCCGCCTTCGGTGCCGCCGTCTTGGCTGCCGCGGTCTTGGCTGCCGCGGGCTTGGCCGTGGCGGTCTTGGTGGCGGCGGGCTTCTTCGTCTGCTTGGCGTCCTGCGGGGGAGCGGCCTGCTGCGCCTTCTTCGCACGCGTCCGCTTGGCGGCCTGCGGCCCGGCGGCGGTCTTCTGCCGGGGAACCGGAGCGGCGACGACCTCCTCGGTCACGGGAGCGGGCTCCGGTGCCACGAAGCCGAGCGCCTGCTGCACGTTCGCCAACACACTGTGGTCCTGCTGCAGATTACGGAGCTGCTCCTGCAGGGTCTCGATCTCTCCTTGGAGACGCTCCTGTTCCTTGGCGTTCCGTTCGAGGTCGGCGGCGACCTGGGCGGTGTACTGCGCCTTGAGATCCGTCGTCTCCGAAGGCGTTTCGGTCATGGCAGTCCCTCCCGACAAATGGATGTGCTGTGTGCGGATGTTACTCACCCTTTCCTGTCCGCCACCCATGTGTCCGCACGGATTCCTACGAAGAGGGGGTGCCGGGCTTGCCATGTGTGCCGGCCGAAGGCCGTCACACATGCCCCGGGACGAGTTCCCGGCACAGGTCGAATCCCCGTTGCCGAGGAGACTCACCCACCGCGATGCTGAGCACATGAGGTACCGCGTATGCAGCTGAGGCTGCGTCAGTTCCGGCCCCGCAACGGGCCCCACGAACACCGTGTCGTCCAACCCCGACAGCCCTTGCGCCACACGTCACTGCGTGCTCCCGAGCCCATCGGCACCTTGCTCGGTGACCACGACGGACTGAACCGGCTGGCGGGACTGTTCTCCTTCGCCGCCTACTCCCGGCACACGATCGTCCATGTCCCCCTGCGCGACGGCGTGCCGCCCGACGAGGGCGTGGGCGAGCTGGTCGACCTCGTCCTGGCCCACGACACGCTCGGACTGCGGCCCAGCCGATGGCCCGAGCTGCGCCGCAAGCTGGTCGGCGGCATCCCCCTGACCGTCCGCACCGACGAGGCACGCACGTACCGGGACTCCACCGCGTGGCGCGAACGGTACGCACGGGCCGACGTCCGCGACGAGGTGCGGCACGCCACCCACGCCCGGACGTTCTTCCTGTTCGGCGGCCGGGACATGTTCGCCTCGGCCGCCGTGTCCCTGGCCCACGCGGCGGGTTGGGGCCCGCGTCAGAAGGGCGTCGCCGAGGGGCACTCGGCGCTCATGACGGGGCTCACCGAGCTGGTCCAGCCCTCCGGCGGCGGGCACCCCCTTGAGCTGCTGGTCTTGTTCAAACCGTATCCGCCCTATGCCCACTTCAGAAGGCCGGGGAGATGAGGCGACCGCCGACCGGTGTCGTCACGGCGGCGCCCCGTCCTCAGGACCCGCCGCGCTCGCGGGGGATCTTCTGCCCCGCCTCGATCGCCACGCGCAGCCGGTTCTCGGCCGGCGGCAGCGGGCAGGTGGCCAGGTCGGTGTAGGCGCACGGCAGGTTCGTCGCCCGGTTGAAGTCCAGGACCACCGTGCCGTCCTCGGCGGGTGTGCCGAGAGCGAGGGCCCGGTTGGCCGCGTAGGTGGTGATCCCGGACGTCGCGTCGGTGAACAGCACCAGCAGGTCGCCCGCACCGTGGCCGGGGAACGCGGTGAGCGCCAGCCGGTGCCCGGCCAGCTCGAACTCGACCCGGCCCGGGGCGTCGTACACATGCTCAAGGACCTCGACCGCCGCGCCCACGGTCGTCGGCCGCGGCTCCTCGAAGGCGGTGTAGCGGCCGGTCACCGCCCACCGGGGATGCGGGGCGTAGGCGGGCGTACCGGCGAACGCGGTGAGCAGGGGTGCGTCCGGGTGCCGGGGGCGGACGATGTCGTGGCCACCGCGCCGGGCCACCTCGATCACGGCGTCTCCCCAGACCGCGTCGACCCCGCCGCGCTCCGGGAGCACCCCGAAGCGGTGTTCGCCGTGGACCGGGGCGCCGTCCACGAGCAGTTCCTCACCGTCGTCGAGGACCACGACGACCCCGTCGGCACCGGTCGACCAGGCGCCCGGCGCGTCCGGGAAGCGCCGCGGCTCGTCATCGAGCCAGTGCAGGCCGGTCACGGCGAGGAAGCCGTGGGGGTCGGCGAGCCGGGCCTCCTGCCTCGTGTGCCACGCCTGCCAGTCGCGGGTGAACGCGGCCAGGTCCGCGGTGGTGTCCTGCACGGTCATGGGTGCCCTGCTTTCTCGGTCGTGGGTTCGGATGGTCGTGCGGAGGAGTGCAGGAGTTCGCGTACGAGTGCGGACACCTGCTCCACCTCGATGAGGAAACCGTCGTGACCGTGGGGGGATTCGATCACCCGGGCGTACTCCGCCGAGGCGATCCCGGCGGCCAGTTCCTCCTGCTGCGCGAGGGGATAGAGGCGGTCCGAGGCCACTCCGGCGACCAGCGTCCGGGCGGTCACACGGCGCAGGGCGGCAGGGGTGCCACCGCGCCCGCGGCCGATGTCGTGGGTGTTCATGGCATCCGCCAGCACGACGTAGCTGCCCGCGTCGAAGCGGCGCACCAGTTTGGCCGCGTGATGGTCGAGATACGACTCCACCTGGTACCGGCCGCCGTCGTAGGGGTCCTCCGCCTCCTGGGGTGCGCGGCCGAAGCGGATCCGCAGCTCCGGCTCGCTGCGGTAGGTGAGGTGCGCGATGCGGCGGGCCAGGCCGAGTCCCGTGTCCGGTCCCCGGCCCGTGCCGTGGTAGTCGCCGCCCCGCCAGTGCGGATCACCCCGGATGGCGTGCAGTTGCACGCCGGCCCAGGCGATCTGCTCGGCGCTCGCCGCCGCCGTGGTGGCCAGCAGCAGAAGCGCCTCCGTACGCTCCGGATACGTCACGGCCCACTCCACGGCACGCATCCCGCCCATGGAACCGCCTACCACCAGCGCCCAGCGGTCGATGCCGAGCGCGTCCGCCAGCCCCGCCTCGGCGGCGACCTGGTCGCGCTGGGTCAGTGAGGGGAACGCGCTGCCCCAGGGCCGCCCGTCGGGACGTGCCGAGGACGGCCCGGTGCTGCCCTGGCAGCCGCCCAGCACATTGGGTGCGACGACGAACCAGCGGTCCGTGTCCAGGGCCAGACCGGGCCCGACGAGCCCGTCCCACCAGCCGGGTGTGGGGTGGCCGGGCCCCGCCGGCCCGGCGACATGGCTGTCGCCGGTGAGCGCGTGGAGCACGAGAACGGCGTTGGAGCGGTCCGGCGCGAGCCGTCCCCAGGTCTCGAACGCGAGCCGCACACCCGGCAGTTCGCCCCCGCTCTCCAACGGCAGCGCCCGCTCCCGCACATGCCACCGGCGGCGCCCGGCAGGGTCCCCCTCCCGCCAGGCCCCGGAGGCCGGCGGAAGAGGGATCCCGGCGGTCGTCGCCACCGTGTTCAGGACGCGGCCTTCGCGGCGCGGAAGCCCGCCTCCAGGTCCGCCTTCAGATCGGCGAGGTTCTCGATGCCGACCGACAGACGGACCAGGCCCGGCGAGGTGCCGGTCGCCGCCGACTGGGCCTCGTCCAGCTGGCTGTGGGTCGTGGACGCCGGGTGGATGATGAGGCTGCGGACGTCCCCGATGTTGGCGAGATGGCTGAACAGTTCGACGGCGTCGACGAACCGCTTGCCGGCCTCGACCCCGTCCCGCAGTTCGAAGGACAGGATCGCTCCGGCGCCGCGCGGAAGATAGCGCCGACCCGCCTCGTACCAGCGGTTGGATTCCAGGCCCGGGTAGTGGACGGCGGCGACCTCGTCGCGCTGCTCCAGCCATTCGGCGAGCGCCTGGGCGTTGGCCGAGTGTCGTTCGATGCGCAGGCTGAGCGTCTCCACGCCCTGGAGAAGCAGGAACGCCGAGTGCGGGGAGAGCGCCGGGCCGATGTCACGCAGCAACTGGACACGCAGCTTGATAGCGAAGGCGCCGGGGCCGAGCGCGGGCCAGTACCGCAGACCGTGGTAGCTGGGGTCCGGCTCGCTGAAGTCCGGGAACCGCTCGGCGTGCGCGCCGAAGTCGAAGGTGCCGCCGTCGACGACGACACCGGCGATGGTGGTGCCGTGGCCGCCGAGGAACTTGGTCGCGGAGTGGACCACGATGTCGGCGCCGTGTTCGAGGGGGCGCAACAGGTACGGCGTCGGCACGGTGTTGTCCACGATCAGCGGCACACCCGCCTCGTGCGCGACGTCGGCCACCGCCCGTACGTCGAGCACGTTGCCGCGCGGGTTGCCGAGGGTCTCGGCGAACAGGGCCTTCGTGTTCGGCCGGATCGCGGCCCGCCACGCCTCGACGTCGTCCGGGTCGTCGACGAAGGACACCTCGATGCCGAACTTGGGCAGGGTGTGGCGGAACAGGTTGTAGGTGCCGCCGTACAGGGAGGTGCTGGAGACGATGTGGTCGCCCGCGCTCGCCAGGGTCAGGACGGCGAGGGTCTCCGCGGCCTGCCCGGAGGCCAGGGCCACCGCGGCGACGCCGCCTTCGAGGGCGGCGATCCGCTGTTCGAAGACGTCCTGGGTCGGGTTGTGGATACGGGTGTAGATGTTCCCCGGCTCGGCGAGGGCGAACAGGTCGGCGGCGTGCCGGGTGTCCCGGAAGACGAACGAGGTCGTCTGGTAGATCGGTGTCGCCCGGGCGCCGGTCGTCGGGTCCGGCGCGGCACCGGCGTGGATCTGCTTGGTCTCGAACGACCAGGCCGACGTGTCGGGGCCGGCTGTCCCGTCCTCGGGGGTGTGGCCGGCGGTGACGGAGTCGACGGGCTGGCTCATGGTTCTCCTTGGCTGGGCGTACGGATGTACGGGTGTGCGGATGTACGGGTGTGCGGGTGTACGGGGTGCGTGAAGGACGGAAAGGGGTGGCGGATGCCGCCACGAGTCGACTTCGCGGGGACCACGGGCCATGGGGGTGCCGGGACATGAGGGGCCGTCGCCGACGGACAGGGGTGGCCGGGGGCCCCGCGAGAGAGCGGGGGACCAAGCGGAGAGGGCGTCCTGCGACAAGGCGTGGGAACCGCCCTCGCCGGGAGCTTCGCCGGGCGGGGCGTCGAGGAACGCTAGGTCAGCAACAACACGAGGCCGGGCGTCGGCACAGGTCGATGACCAGGCGTCGCACCAAGGGCTCGGGGTTCATGGCCCTGTTCTACCGCAGCCCGCGGTTCCGCACCAAGGGGCGTCCACTCTCTGGAACGCAGTCTTGCCGCACGCCCACCGGAACACCCTCCTCCGAACCGGAGTTGCGCGTGAACCGTCGGGTCACCGAGTAGGCGGATCGCCGAATCCCCGGATCGCCGCCGCCCGATCGTCAGGCCGACGGCTCGTCGTGGCCTTCCGGTTTCCGTCCCCAGACGGTGAGCATGCCGGCCGACAGCGCGGCGCACTCGTCCGAGCCCAGGTACCGGACGGCCGCGTCGACGGCCGTGTCGTCGACCAGCCCGGTGGCGAGCATGGCTCCTCTGCTCCGCTCCCATGTGTCCGCCCAGAAGCGGCTGATGGCACTGCCCGGCAGTAGCGGCGGCACATGGATCTCGGCGGCGACGGACGTGAGGCCCACCGCACGGAGCAGCTGCGGGTACGACGGCACCCAGGAGACATCGCTGCCGATGGTCGCCCGCAGCCCCTCCCACATCGCGCGCATGACCGTGGTGTACGGCGATGCGGGCGTCCGGTCGCCCGTCAGGTCGACCGCGTCGCTGAGCACCAGCACACCGCCGGGCGCGACGAGTTCGGCCAGCGCCGCGATCACACGGTCGCGCTCGGGCAGGTGCATCAGCACGAACCGCGCGTGGACGAGCCGGAACCGGCCGGGGGCGAAGTCCGGGGCGGTGACGTCGGCCTCCCGCACCTCCAGCCCGGGCACGGGCCGTGCAGCGAGGAAGCGTACGTCGCGGTCCACGGCCAGCACGCTCGTCACCCCGGCCTCCTCCAGCAGCCGCCGGGAGACGGTGCCCGTGCCGGCGCCCACGTCGAGGCACCGCCACCCCGGCCCGGCCCCGAGGGCCCGCAGCCGCGCCATGGTGACGTCGTCGTAGGCGAGCGCGCCGAAGTCGATGCGCTCGCCCTCACCCGCCTGCTCGGGACGGAACACGGCCTCGCCGTAGCGGCCCCCGTCGTGCCCCGGTGCCCGGTCGGCAGGGGGCGGGGACATCGGGTCGTGGAACGCTCTCATCGCCGGACCTCTTCACGCGGTGGGGCAAGTGCCGGGCGGCCCTTCCGGGACCGTGACGCGACCGATCCTCCCTCTGCCGCGGCCGGCCCGGCCGAGGCGCGCCGCCGCCTGAGCCGATCGGCCCTCGCGAGGGCGGCGTACACCGACCGTGTGTCGGTGTACGCCGCCCTCGGGTGGATCGGATCGCGGGAGACAGGCGTTCGCGGGCCTTCCGGTTACTTCGGGTCGCGGTCGAAGACCGACTTCGACCAGAAGTAGCCGAGTGCGGAGAGGCCCAGGCACCAGGCGACCGCCAGCCACCCGTTGTGGCCGATCTCGCTGCCGAGCAACAGCCCGCGTACGGTCTCGATGGCCGGGGTGAAGGGCTGGTACTCGGCGATCGGCTGGAACCAGCCCGGCATCGCGTCGATCGGCACGAAGGTGCTGGAGATCAGCGGCAGGAAGATCAGCGGCAGCGCGTTGTTGCTGGCCGCCTCGACGTTCGGGCTGGACAGGCCCATCCCGACCGCGATCCAGGTGAGGGCCACTCCGAACAGTGCGAGCAGTCCGAACGCCGCCAGCCACTCCAGGGGCGTCGCGTCGGTGGAGCGGAAGCCGATGGCCACGCCCACCACACCCACGAGGGCCACGCTCGCGAGGGACTGCAGCACGCTGCCGAGGACGTGTCCGATGAGGAAGGAGCCGCGGTGGATCGCCATGGTGCGGAAGCGGGCGATGATGCCCTCGTTCATGTCCATGGACACGGAGACCGCGGTGCCGATCGTGCTGCTCCCGAGGGTCATCAACAGCACGCCCGGGACGAGGTAGGCGATGTAGTCGGAGCGGTCGCTGCCGCCGATGCCGGCGCTCATCACGTCTCCGAAGATGTAGACGAAGAGCAGGAGCAGCATGATCGGGGTGAGCAGCACGTTGAGGGTGAGGGAGGGGTAGCGGCGCACGTGCAGGAGGTTGCGGCGCAGCATCGTGGAGGAGTCGCGCACGGCCAGGGACAGGGCACTCATCGGACGGTCTCCTCGGGCTGGTTGGGCTGGTTGGGCTGGTTGGGGAGCGTGCTTGTGGTGTTGGTGAGGGCGAAGAAGACGTCGTCGAGGTCGGGGGTGTGGACGGTGAGTTCGTCGGCGTCGACGTCCGCCGCCTGGAGGTGGTCGAGCAGGGTGCGCAGGTCGCGTTGGGTGCCGTCGCTGGGGTGCTGGAGGGTGAGGTTGTCGTCGTCGCGGGTGGCGTTCGCCAGGGTGGTGGCGGCCCGGCGGTAGGCGGTGGGGTCGGTGAAGCGGAGGCGGACGTGTCCGCCGGGGACGAGGCGTTTGAGTTCCTCGGGGGTGCCCTGGGCGGCGATCTTTCCGTCGTGGAGGACGGCGATGCGGTCGGCGAGCTGGTCGGCTTCTTCGAGGTACTGGGTGGTGAGCAGGACGGTGACGCCGGTGGTGACGAGTTCGCGGATGATCTGCCACATGGTGTGGCGGGAGCGGGGGTCGAGGCCGGTGGTGGGTTCGTCGAGGAAGATGATGCGGGGGTCGCCGACGAGGGTCATGGCGATGTCGAGGCGGCGTTTCATGCCGCCGGAGTAGGTGGAGGCGGGCTTCCTGGAAGCCTCGGTGAGGTCGAAGCGTTCCAGGAGTTCGGCGGCGACCCGGCGTCCCTCGCTCCTGGGCAGGTGGTGCAGGTCGGCCATGAGGAGCATGTTCTCCTCGCCGGTGATCAGGCCGTCGACGGCGGAGAACTGGCCGGTGACACCGATCGCGGCACGGGCGGCCTGCGGGTTCACGGCGAGGTCGTGGCCGCCGACCCGGATCGCGCCGGATCCGGGGTCGGGGGAGACGAGGGTGGAGAGGATCTTCACGGCGGTGGTCTTGCCGGCACCGTTCGGCCCGAGCAGGGAGAAGATCGTCCCTTCGGGGACGGTCAGATCGATGCCGTCGAGGACGGTCCTGTCGCCGAAGGACTTGCGCAGACCTATGGCGGAGATGGCGTCCGGCGACGGGACGCCGGAACCCCTGTTGGATGTGGACATGACAGACTTGGGCATGTGCCCTCCTGGGCGAAGGCTGAGGTGAGAGTGAGAGTGAGAGTGAGAGGGGGAGTGGGAGTGGGAGTGGTCGAGGTGCGGCCGGAGCCGGTCGGTCAGGCCCTGGAGCGGCGGATGTCGATGTTGCCGTACTTGGTGCGGGCGCGGACCTCGACGGTGTCCCCGGTCTCGTCGGGGCTCTCGGACGGGGTCAGGGTGTTGCGCACCTGGCCGGAGTTCGAGCTGACGTCGAGCCAGGCGGCCGTCCCCTCGCGGACCCCGACCTCGATGGCGCCGTAGGAGGTCTCCAACTGGACGGTGCCGCGGGCCACTTCACCCACGCGCAGGGTGCCGTGGGCGGTGACGGCGGTGACCGAGTCCTCGGCGCGCGCGATGTCGATGTCACCGTTGGCGCCGCGCACCCGCAGTTCGCCGGTCGCGGCTCCGACGGTCGTGGTGCCGTGCGAGTTCTTGAGGACGGCGGGGCCGTCGACGAGGCCGACGCGCATGCTGCCGGAGCTGGTGGTGATCTCGGCCCTGCCCTCGACCCGGTCCACGGTGATCGAGCCGTGCGACGCGGTCAGATGCAGCGGGCCGGTCGTGTCGAAGCGGGCGTCGCCGGAGGACGTCTTCACGCGGACCTCTCCGAGCCGCCCTTCGCCGAGCACCTGGACCCACGCGCCGGTCACGTCGAGGCGCGAACCCGTGGGCAGTTCGACCGTCACGTCGACCGTTCCGGTGCGGCCGATGTTGAGGCCGAGCAGGCTGGGCTTGGGCGTCCTGACGGTCAGGACCCCGCTCGCGTAGGTGGCCTCGGTCTGGTCGGCGGTGCGCACGTCCAGGTCCTTCTTCGGGTCGCGGGGCCGTACCTCGACGACCGTGTCGAGGCGGTCGCCCGCGGTGAACTGGATGGAACCGGCCTCCACGTGAGCCGTGGCCGAGATCGGTTCGGGGGTGTTGAAAGAAGGCATGGCTGTCCCGTCCTCGTGGGTTCTTGATCCGTCCCTGCTGGTGGGACGTGGTGTGGGTGGGTGGGTGGGTGGGTGGGTGGGTGGATGCGAAGGAGAAGGGGGTGGGCGCGAGGCGCGGTCAGCGCACCCAGCCCGTGAAGCTCTGGCCGACGGTCTGGGCCCTCTCCGCCGTGCGCGGCCGGGTGCCGCCGTCGACGGCGGCGGACACGGTACGCACCAGCCACGCGTTGACCGACAGGCCCTCGCGGTTCGCGGCCTCCTCGGCGCGGGCCTTGAGCTGAGTCGGCAGCCGGAGGTTGACGCGCGCGGTGCTGCCCTCGTCGGCGTCGGCCGTGTAGGGGGCGGGCGGTTCGGCGGGAGCGACCGGTTCCGCGTGCGCTACGCCGTACACGGGAGGCGGCGTCACGACGAAGTCGGGGTCGAGCCCGCGCAACCGCACGTCGACCGAGCCGGGGGCGAGTTCGCGGGTGATCTCGTCCATCGCGGCGGAGAGCACGTTGAGCAGGGTCAGCCGGGTCGCCGACTCCAGGGGAGCGGTGAGCCGCTCGGCCAGCTCGCGGGCTTCTTCGCCGCCGGCTTGGGCGGCCACCGCGAGTTCGCGGCGGAGAGTGTCGACATACGGCGTGAGGTCCATGACGCCATCATGGCGCCAAAGTGGCTCCATGTGCAAGCCGCTCCGGGATTTCTTTCCGGCGGCCGACGTGCTTACCTCGCTGACCTGCGAAAATGCGATGGCGCCGCAGTGGCGTGCGCAAAGCCCATCCGCCTGGTGGGGTCTAGACGGGGCTTTCCGTGCCTTCGATGGCGCGGCGTGGCGCGACGTGGCTCGGAATGGCGCCACATGACACCGCCTGGCGCCATGTGGTGTCGCGCCCGGCGCCATGCACCTCACTCCGCGCTGCCCCCCCCGCGAACGGAGGTCAGCGCACACCGTCCGTCGCCGCGGCCGGTACCGGGCGCCGCAGCAGGTAGGCGCCCGCGACCGACACCAGGAGGGCCATGCACGCGATGAACACCAGCCCGGCGCCCTCCAGGCCGAGAGGTTCCGCCAGGAGGCCCACGCCGATGACCGGCACCGAGATGCCCGTGTAGGCCACCACGAACAGTGCCGAGATCACGGCCGCCCGCCGGTCCGCCTCGGACGCCGCGGCCACGGCGGACAGCGCTCCGCGAAACGCGAGCCCCTGCCCCACCCCGCCGACGACGGCACTCAGTACCACCAGGGCCAGCAAGTCCCCTCGCAGGGCACCGGCCAGCAGTGCCAGCCCGGCGAGGAGCCCGGCGCACCCCAGCGGCAGCGACCGGCGCACGCCCACCCGTCCCACGGCCAGCTGCCCGGCGGTCGAGGCGAAGAACGCCAGCGCCACGACCAGGCCGCTCACGGCGTGGTCGTGGACGTCCAGGGACTGGGCGAGGAAGGCCGGGCTGACCGAGGTGAAGACCCCGAACAGCGCGAACCCCACGAAGGAGGCCGCGGCCGCGGGCCCGAACACGGCCCGCACCCGAGGGGGCAGGCTGGGCCGCTGCGGCCGTACGGTCCTCAGCGGCCGGCGCTCCCGTACCGTCTCCGGGAGCTTCAGCAGGACGAGGGCCGAGCCGGCGACCAGGGTGAGGTGGACGGCGAAGGGGAGGTACAGCGGCCGGTCGGCGTACTGGGCGAGCACCCCGGCGAGCAGCGGGCCGCAGCCCAGCCCGCCCATGTTCGCGGCGGTGGCCACGAACGTGGCCCGCGAGGCACCGCCGGGCGGCGCCAGCTCCATCACGTACGCCGTGGCGGCCCCGGTGAACAGACCGGCGGACAGCCCCGACAGCAGCCGCCCCGCATACAGCCAGCCCAGCGCGGTCGCGCACAGGAAGCAGACGGCGCCGGCGGCGGCGAAGCCCAGGCCCCACCACAGCACGGGGCGCCTGCCCACCGCGTCCGAGGCGTTCCCCGCCAGCAGGAGCACCCCGATGACCCCGAACGCGTAGACGGCGTAGACCACGGTGACCGTCAGCTCGGAGAAGCCGAACTTCTCCTGGTAGAGGCTGTAGAGAGGGGTCGGCAGGGTCGTGCCGGCCATGCACACGGCGAACACCGCGCCGCCGAGCAGGCACCGGCGCCAGCGTCCAAGATCACCGTCCATACCGCCGAAGGTAACCTCGCCCCCGCCCGCCCGCGCCCCGAGGACCGGGCGCCCCGGCTCTCACCAGGGCCGGAGTGCCCGTGCGCGGCCACCGGAAGATTTCTGGCGAACCGGGGGCAACCATCCGTCCTGCCCGAGGGTCACATCAAGTGCGAGCAAAGCGCTCTCAACGACCCAAGGGGGAAATATGCGAAAGATCCGCAATGTCGCGACCGCCGGTGCCTTAGCGGCACTCGCGGTGGGTGCCGGGACGGCGTTCGCCACGACCGCCTCCGCCGCCCCCAATGTCACCCCGCAGGGCGTCTGCGGCAGCGGCTACAAGACGGTCAACTCCGCGCCCGTCGGAACGCTGGGCACCGTCTACCTGACGTACAACGCCAAGAACGGCAAGAACTGCGTCGCGACGATCCGCACCAACCCGGGCACGGCCAAGAACATGTCCACGTACATCTACGTCCCCGCCACCGACGAGTTCGACGAGGACTTCGGCAGCTACACGTCGTTCGCCGGACCGGCCTACGTCTACGGCAAGGGCTACTGCGTGAGCTGGGGCGGCAACATCGCCAACGTGTACGTGAACGTGGAGAACTCCAACTGCGCGTCCCTGAAGGAGACCCGGACCACCGAGGTCCGCTGATCCTGCTGATCGACCGTCCGAGAGTTCCCGCACCGCCGCTTCCCGTGGTCCGACGTCGCCCGGGAGGTGTTCGGAGCCGCAGGCGGTGCGGGTTCTCCCGGAGGGGCACGACCGACCGACGCGCGTGCGGACCCTTCCGGGCCTCGCGCCGCACCGCCGGCCGGCCTCCGGTCCGCGGCCGAATATCGGGTGCGCGGCCGTCGGTGTACGGGGGAAACTCCCTGGCATGGTCGACATGGGCATGTTCCGGGACGAGGTCGCGGGCTGGGCGGCAGGTGGCTCCGGACGGCAGGCGGGGGAGCTGGCCGGACTCCTGGGCGTCCGCACGGTGATCCTGCTGGAAGGGCTGAGCGACCTCGCCGCCGTGGACGCGCTGGCCGCCCGGCGGGAGCGTGACCTGGCGGGCGAGGGCGTGTGCGCCCTGTCCATGGGCGGGGCGATGAGCGTCGGACGCCACGCGGGGATCCTCGGAGCGCCGGGCCTCGGTCTGCGCCTGATCGGCCTGTGCGACGAGCGGGAGAGGCCCTACTTCGACCGGGGCCTCGACCCGTCCTGGACACCCCGCCCGAGCGTCCATGTCTGCGCGGCGGACCTGGAGGACGAGCTGATCCGCGCGCTGGGCACGGCACGCGTCGAGCAGATCGTCCAGGACGCGGGCGAACTGCGTGCCTGGCAGACCTTCGTCCGCCAGCCCGCTCAGCTCGGCCGCCCCCGCCACCAGCAGCTGCGCCGCTTCCTCGGCACGAAGAAGGGCCGCAAGATCCGCTACGGCCGCCTCCTGGTCGAGGCCCTCACCCCCGAGCAGGTGCCCGCCCCCCTGGACGATCTCTTCGCCGACCTGTGACTTCTCCCACCCGCTCTTGCCGGGGCCGGGAACGCTTACCTACGTTCGGTCGCATGTCCCACCACGGCCACGCCCTCCCCGGCGAACCGGACGAACCCGCCACGGCGAGCGAGCGCGCCGCGGAACGTCCGGGCGCCTCCCCGACGACCGAACTGGTCCTCGACCTGAGTGCCCACGAACTCCTCCGGCGCGCGCACGTCCTGGACGCCCTCGGCGCCGACTGGGACCCCGTGGCCGCGCTGCGCGGCGAGGAGGCGGCGTACGAACTGCTGTACTCCGGTCTCGACGCGGAGCAGCAGCGCGTGTACGACGAGTTGGTCGCGGCCGGTGTGCTGCCCCGGGGAGGCGGTGGCCGTGCTTCCGCTTGATCCGCAGGCCGACATCGGGCGCCGTGCCTGGGTGGCCTGCCCGAACTGTGACGACCGGCGCGGATGCGACACCTGCGCACAGGGCCGCACCTGCTCCGAGCACTGGCGTTACCTGCTCTCCAACGTCGGCAGCCTGCTCCACCTGCAGTGCCGCTCGTGCACCCACATCTGGACCCACGAGACCCATTTCGGCGCCACCCGTACCCCCTGGGAGCGCATCACCAGCGGTCTGCGGCGACGCTGACCGGGCACGTGCGGCGGCCGGCCCGGTGAGCCCGGCCGACGCGGCGGTGACGGGTGCCGGCCGGTGAGGCCGGACGGCCGATGGGCGCTCGCTTTCGGATGACCTCACCGTCTGTCGCCGGGAGCGGCGGGCCGCCGGGGCCGAGGATCTCGGTCGGCGGACATCCCTGCCTGCCTCGTCCGCCCGGAGGCAGCCGTGCACATCCTGCTCCTAGCCAGCGCGTTCAACAGTCTCACCCAGCGCACCCACGCCGAACTGCGCGACCGCGGCCACACCATGGCCGTCGAACTCGCCCTGCCCGGCAGCCCGTTGCCGGATCTCGTGCGACGGCACGCACCGGAACTCGTCGTCGCGCCCATGCTGAGGACGGCGATCCCCGAGGAGGTGTGGAGGGCTCACACCTGTCTGATCGTCCACCCCGGCCCCGTGGGCGACCGTGGACCGTCCTCCCTGGACTGGGCGATCCACGACGGCGCCGACGAGTGGGGCGTCACCGTCCTGCAGGCCGAGGCGGAGATGGACGCCGGCGCCGTGTGGGCCCACGTCGCGTGCCGGATTCCGCGGGTGTCCAAGAGCGAGCTGTACCGGGGCGAGATCGCCGACGCGGCGATCGAGGCCGTCCTGCTCGCGGTGGAGCGGTTCGCCGGGGGCACCTACACACCGCGCGAGCAGGACACGGCGGACGGCGCCGCCGTCCCCTTCGGCGGATCCGACGCCCGCCCCCTCCCGCGCACGCGTCCGTACCTCGACCAGGGCGTCCGGCGCATCGACTGGGCCCGCGACTCCACCGAGGACGTGCTGCGCAAGCTGCGGGCGGCCGACTCGCAGCCCGGTGTGCTGGACGAACTGCTCGGCGGGGAGTGGTACCTGCACGGCGGCCACTCCGAGGGCGTGCTGCGCGGACGGCCGGGCGAGCTGCTGGCGACCCGGGCCGGAGCGGTCTGCCGGGCCACCCGGGACGGCGCGGTGTGGATCCCCGAACTGCGGCCCCGGCGCGGGCCGGGGCAGCCGCCGACCTTCAAACTGCCCGCCGTACGGGCCCTCGGCGACCGGCTGCCCCCGCTGCCCGAACACGCCCTGCCCCGGCTTCCCTGGACAGGGGAGCCGACCTGGTCGGACATCCGCTACCGGGAGGACGGGCACGTCGGATTCCTCTCGTTCTCCTTCCCCGGCGGCGCCATGAGCACGGAGCAGTGCCGCCGCCTGCTCGCCGCCTACCGGGAGGCGTGCGCGCGGCCCACGTCGGTGCTGGTGCTGGGCGGCGAACGCGACTTCTTCTCCAACGGGATCCACCTGGGCGTCATCGAGGCCGCCCCCGACCCCGCCGCCGAGTCCTGGGCGAACATCAACGCCATCGACGATCTGGTCGAGGCGGTCCTGACCACGACGGACCGCCTGGTCGTCGCCGCGCTCGCGGGCAACGCGGCGGCCGGGGGCGTCATGCTCGCCCTGGCGGCCGACGAGGTCTGGTGCCGGTCGGGAGCCGTGCTGAACCCGCACTACCGGCTGATGGGCCTGCACGGCTCGGAGTACTGGACGTACACGCTGCCGCGCCGGGCCGGCGCCGCCGCGGCCCGGCGGCTCCTGCGCGAGGCCCTGCCGGTCAGCTCGGCGAGCGCCCTGCGCCTCGGCCTGGTCGACCGGCTCGTCGACAGCGCTCCCGACGGGTTCGCGCGGGAGACGGCGGCGCTGGCGGGGCGCCTGGCCTCGCTCCCGGCGACACAGACCCGGATCGCCGCGAAGAAGACGGAACGGGACCGGCTGGAGAGCACGACACCCCTGGCCGGGTTCCGAGCCGGGGAGCTGGCCCGCATGCGCCGTACCTTCGACGACCCTCGGGCCCCGTACCACGCGCTGCGTCGCGCCTTCGTCCACAAGGAGCGGCCGGCCCGCACCCCGCCGCACCTCGGTCCCTTCTGACGGACGCCGCTCCTTCTCCCACGGAGATCCGTCAGAAGGGCCCTGGTCCCGCCCCGGTTGCGTGGACCGGCCCGGTCGGCGGGGGCGCCGGCGTCACCGGAACGGCCCTTGTCGGCGTCCCATCGCGGCCGCAGGGCTGCTACGAAGAAGAGCGAAGGCCGAAAGAGAGGCTTTCATCCCTTACCTCCCCAGGAGGCGGTCCCATGACTGAGGCGACACCGGGAACGGTCGATGCCGCGAACGCGGGCGGCGCGCCCGCCGACGAGGCCCCCACGATCCACATCCTCTGGATCAACGCGGGCCTGAGCTGCGACGGCGACTCCGTCGCGCTGACGGCGGCCATGCAGCCCAGCATCGAGGAGATCGTGCTCGGTGTGCTGCCGGGGCTGCCGAAGATCGCCGTGCACTGGCCGCTCATCGACTTCGAGTGCGGCCCGATCGGCGGCTCGGACACGTTCATCGAATGGTTCTTCAAGGGGGAGCGGGGCGAGATCGACCCGTTCGTCCTGGTCGTCGAGGGCTCCATCCCCAACGAGGCGATCAAGCCCGAGGGCTACTGGTGCGGCTTCGGCGACAACCCGGAGACCGGTCAGCCGATCACCACCAGCGAATGGATCGACCGGCTGGCCCCGAAGGCACTGGCGGTCGTCGCCATCGGCACCTGCGCCACCTACGGCGGCATCCACGCCATGGCCGGCAACCCGACCGGCGCGATGGGCGTGCCGGACTACCTCGGCTGGGACTGGAAGTCCCACGCCGGCATCCCCATCGTCTGCGTCCCCGGCTGCCCCATCCAGCCGGACAACTTCTCCGAGACGCTCACCTACCTGCTCTACCAGGCCGCCGGCTCCGCGCCGATGATCCCGCTGGACGACAAGCTGCGTCCCACCTGGCTGTTCGGCGCCACCGTGCACGAGGGCTGCGACCGCGCGGGCTACTACGAACAGGGCCAGTTCGCCCTGTCGTACGACTCGCCCACCTGCCTGGTCAAGCTCGGCTGCTGGGGTCCCGTCGTCAAGTGCAACGTGCCCAAGCGCGGCTGGATGAACGGGATCGGCGGCTGCCCCAACGTCGGCGGCATCTGCATCGCCTGCACGATGCCCGGGTTCCCC
Source organism: Streptomyces sp. VNUA24 (assembly GCF_029167005.1). NCBI lineage: Bacteria > Bacillati > Actinomycetota > Actinomycetes > Kitasatosporales > Streptomycetaceae > Streptomyces > Streptomyces sp. VNUA24. The sequence goes on along the minus strand of NZ_CP119143.1, from coordinate 1,625,021 downwards.
GACAAGTTCATGCCGTTCATGGACGAACCCCCCGGCGCCAAGGTGTCGAGCGGCGCCAGCGGGGCGTACGGCGCCGTCGTCCGCAAACTGCGGTCCATCACCGCCAGGACGGTGGACAAGGAGCCCAAGTGGCGCCGTACCGGAGACAAGATCACCACCGGATACCGGCCCCCGTGGTGAGCCGCGGAGCCTAGCCCGCCCCCGTTTCCCGCACCCCCCACCCCAACCTCCCGCGCAATGACGCAACGAAGGGCACCCACCCAGATGGCACCGAAGACGAAGACGGCCGGCGACGGCAGTGGCCTGGTGGAGATGGCCTGGGACCCGATCACCCGGATCGTGGGCTCCCTGGGCATCCACACGAAGATCGACTTCAAGCAGAAGCGGGTCGCGGAGTGCTACAGCACGTCGTCGGTCTTCCGCGGCTACAGCGTCTTCATGCGCGGCAAGGACCCCCGCGACGCCCACTTCATCACCAGCCGCATCTGCGGCATCTGCGGCGACAACCACGCCACCTGCTCGGTGTACGCGCAGAACATGGCGTACGGCGTGAAGCCCCCGCACCTCGGCGAGTGGATCATCAACCTCGGCGAGTCGGCGGAGTACATGTTCGACCACAACATCTTCCAGGAGAACCTGGTCGGGGTCGACTACTGCGAAAAAATGGTCAAGGAGACCAACCCCGGCGTCCTCGAACTCGCCGAGCGCACCGAGGCCCCGCACGCCGCCGAGCACGGCTACCGCACGATCGCCGACATCATGCGCTCGCTCAACCCCCTGGAGGGCGAGTTCTACCGCGAGGCGCTCCAGGTGAGCCGCTACACGCGCGAGATGTTCTGCCTGATGGAGGGCCGCCACGTGCACCCCTCCACGCTCTACCCGGGCGGTGTCGGCACCATCGCCTCCGTCCAGCTCTTCACGGACTACATGAGCCGCCTCATGCGGTACGTGGAGTTCATGAAGCGCGTCGTCCCCCTGCACGACGACCTGTTCGACTTCTTCTACGAGGCCCTGCCCGGCTACGAGGAAGTGGGCCGCCGCCGGGTCATGCTCGGCTGCTGGGGCGCGCTCAACGACCCCGAGTACTGCGACTTCACCTACGCCAACATGACCGACTGGGGACGGAAGATGTTCGTCACCCCGGGCGTCGTCGTCGACGGCAAACTGGTCACCAACGACCTCACCGAGATCAACCTCGGCATCCGCATCCTGCTCGGCAGCTCCTACTACGAGGACTGGCAGGGCCAGGAGCAGTTCGTCACCCACGACCCGCTCGGCAACCCGGTCGACCCGCGCCACCCGTGGAACCAGCACACCATCCCGGCCCCGCAGAAGCGGAACTTCGACGACAAGTACAGCTGGGTCATGTCCCCGCGCTGGTTCGACGGCAAGGACCACCTCGCCCTGGACACCGGCGGCGGCCCCATCGCCCGCCTGTGGTCCACCGCCCTGTCCGGGCTCGTCGACATCGGCTACATCAAGGCCACCGGGCACAGCGTCGTCATCAACCTGCCCCGCACCATGACCAAGCCGGAGACCACCTTCGAGTGGAAGATCCCGAAGTGGTCCAACGCCCTGGAACGCAATCGCGCCCGCACCTACTTCCAGGCGTACGCCGCCGCCGTCGCCCTGCACTGTGCGGAGAAGGGCCTCGCGGAGGTCCGCGCCGGACGCACCCAAACCTGGGAGAAGTTCGAGGTCCCGGACGAGGGCATCGGCGTCGGCTTCACCGAGGCGGTCCGCGGCGTCCTCTCCCACCACATGGTCATCCGCGACGGCAAGATCGCCAACTACCACCCGTATCCGCCGACCCCGTGGAACGCCAGCACCCGCGACACCTTCGGCACCCCCGGCCCGTACGAGGACGCCGTACAGAACACGCCCATCTTCGAGGAGAACACCCCGGAGAACTTCAAGGGCATCGACATCATGCGCGCCGTCCGCAGCTTCGACCCCTGTCTGCCCTGCGGCGTCCACATGTACGTCGGCGGCGGCAAGACGGTGAAGTCGATGCACGTGCCCACCGGCCTGAGCGGACTGGGCGGATGAGCGCGCCGACGACGGCCCGACCCGTCGACGCCGAACAGACCGGACGCCGCGTCGAGGAGGTCCTCGACCGGCTCACCGCGAGCGGCGACCCCGCCGCCGCCGAGGCAGCCGAGGAACTCGTGCGCTCCCTCATGGACTTCTACGGCGCCGGCCTGGCCCGCATCCTCCACCTGCTGTCCTCCGCGCCCGGCCGGCCGTCCGCGGGACTGCTCGCCGACGAGGTCGTCGCGAGCCTGCTCGTCCTGCACGACCTGCACCCCGAGGACCGCGACACCCGCATCGCCCGCGCCCTCGACAGCGTCCGCGAACACACCCTGGACGTCGTGGACTTCGACGAGGAGAGCGGCACGCTGCGGGTCCGTGCCCGGGAGAGCGGCGGCTGCGGCTGCGGCTCCGGCGCGGACGCCCGGCAGGCGGCCGAGGCGGCCCTTGCCTGCTTCGCCCCCGAGGTGAAGGCCGTCGACGTCGAGACCGCACCCGCCGGCCCCACACTCCTGCAGATCAGCACGGCGCCCACGGGGGCCCGATGACCGCGACCGTCACCGGTCTGAAGAGGTTCCTGACGGCCCGCCCGCCCCGGCCCGAGCGGTGCGAACTGTGCGCGGTGGCCGTCCCCGGCGACCACCGCCACCTCGTCGACACCGACAAACGCGCCCTCGTCTGCGCCTGCGCCCCCTGCGCACTGCTGATGGAACAGCCGGGCGCCGCCGCCGGCCGCTTCCGCACGGTCCCGGACCGCTACCTCACCGACCCCGGCCACCACCTCGACGACAACGCGTGGGAGGCACTGCAGATCCCCGTCGGCGTCGCCTTCCTCTTCCGTAACGCCGCGCTGGACCGGCTGGTCGCCCTCTACCCGAGCCCGGCCGGCGCCACCGAGAGCGAACTCGACCCGGACACCTGGGCGGCCGTCCTCGGCGACAGCCGGCTCGCCGCACTCCTCGAACCCGACGTGGAGGCCCTGCTGCTGCACCGCACCGACGGCCGCTGCGAGACCCACCTCGTCCCGATCGACATCTGCTACGAACTCGTCGGCCGCATGCGCCTGTCGTGGCAGGGCTTCGACGGCGGGGCCGAGGCCCGTACCGCCCTGGACGCGTTCTTCGCGGACGTCACCCGCCGCGCCCGGCCCGTGGACGGCACTCGGGACGCGGCCCACGAGCCGCCGCGTCCGGCACGGACGGCGGTGCGGCCGTGACCGATTTCTCCTTCGCCTGCACCGGCGTCCGCGCCGACCGCTACGCCGCCGGACCCACCCTCGTCTTCCGGCTGCGCGTCACCGCCGCGGGCAACGCGCCCGTGCACGCGGTCGCCCTGCGCTGCCAGATCCGCATCGAACCCGCCCGCCGCGGCTACGAACCCGCGGAGGCCGCCGGCCTGACCGACCTCTTCGGCGACCGCTCCCGCTGGGGCAGCACCCTCCAGCCGGTGCAGTTCGCCCAGGTGTCCGTCATGGTCCCGAGCTTCACCGGAGAGATCGAGACCGACGTCGTCGTGCCCTGCACCTACGACATGGAGATCGCCGCCACCCGCTACCTCACCGCCCTCACCGACGGCGAGGTCCCCCTGCTGATGCTGTTCTCCGGCACGGCGTTCACCGGAGCCGGCGGCTTCCGCGTGGAACCGGTCCCGTGGGACCAGGAGGCGGCCTTCCGGATGCCGGTCACCGTCTGGCGGGAGATGGTCGAGCAGCACTTCCCCGGGTGCGGCTGGATCCGCCTGCCCCGCGACACCATGGACGCCCTCCTCGCCCACCGCTCACGGCACGCGCTCCCCTCCTGGGAGGCCACCCTCGAGGACCTGCTCGACGGCCGCGCCGCCGCCGAGCCGCCCGCGCACGACCCGCTGCGCGCCCTCACCGGCACCACCGGAAGGACCGACCCGTGACCCTGACCGCGTTCGCCGCCGAGACCGAGGAGCGGTTCGCCCTCGCGCGGCAGGTGGCCGACGCCGTCCTCTTCGAGGGCTATGTCCTCTACCCGTACCGCGCCTCGTCGGCCAAGAACCGGCTGCGCTGGCAGTTCGGGGTGCTCGTACCACCGGCCTGGGGCGCCGAGTGCGAGGAGCACGACTTCCAGCACACCGAGTGCCTGATGGAACCCAGGGCGGGCGCGACCCTCTCCGTCGAGGTGCGTTTCCTGCACGCCCGGCGGCGCACGGTGCAGCGCGCACGCCCGGACGGCGGCTTCGACACCGTCACCGAACTCGACCTGGACGACCGGGTGCTGGTGCCCTGGGACGAGGGGTTCGAGGAACGCGTCGAGGTGATCGCGCCGGTGGACGCCCTCCTCGGCGACGGCGTCACCCACCCCTTCCGGCTCCCGGAGCGGGAGGACACCGTACCCGTCCTCGACGCCGCCGGCCGTACCGTCGGCCGGCTGCTGCGGCGGAGCGAGGCGGTCAGCGGGACGGTGCGCCTGTCCGCCCGCGAACTCGACGGCCCCTACCGGACCCTGCGGCTGACCGCCGTCGTCGAGAACACCAGCGACTGGACGCCTCCCGAGGGCCGCGCCGCCGACCGGGACGCGGCGCTGCCGCACTCCCTGGTGGCCACCCATCTGCTCATGGCCCTCAGCGCCGGCTCGTTCCTGTCGATGACCGATCCCCCCGAGTGGGCGAAGGCCGCGGTCGCCGCCTGCCGCAACCTGCACACCTGGCCCGTGCTCGCCGGTGAACCCGGCCGGGCCGACCTGGTGCTGTCCTCGCCGATCATCCTGGAGGACCATCCGGCCATCGCCCCGGAGAGCCCCGGAGCGCTCTACGACGCCACCGAGATCGACGAGATCCTCGCGCTGCGCACCGCCGCCCTCACCGACGAGGAGAAGCGCGAGGCCCGGGGCACCGACGAACGGGCGGCGGCCGTGATCGAGCTGGCGGAGTCGATGCCGGCCGAGGTGCTGGAGCGGCTGCACGGAGCGGTGCGCAGCCTGCGGGAGGTGACCGGCCCCGGCCTCGCCGACGCCGGCGTCGGCTTTCCCGACGAGTTCGGGGTGCAGCGGCCCGACACCCCCTGGTGGGACCCGGCGAGCGACGCGGGCTTCGACCCGGCACGGGACCACGTGGTCGTCGACGGCCGCCCGGTGGGCCGGGGCAGCCGGGTCGAACTGCACCCGGGCCTGCGGCGCACCGACGCACAGGACATCTTCCTGCGCGGCAGCACCGCGACCGTCGAGGCGGTGCTGCACGACGTCGACGGCGGCGTGCATCTGGCCGTCACGGTGGACGGCGACCCCGGCGCCGACATCCGCCGCGAACAGGGCCGCTTCCTGTACTTCCAGCCCGACGAGGTCACACCACTGGAGGACGGCACATGACCCCCGCCGTACAGCCGGGCCCCAGAACCCTGGTCGCCGGCATCGGCAACATCTTCCTCGGCGACGACGGGTTCGGTGTCGAGACCGTACGGCGACTCGCCGAGCTCGAACTGTCCGCCCACGTGGAGACCGCGGACATCGGGGTGCGGGGCGTCCACCTCGCCTACCAGCTCCTCGACGGCTACGACACCCTCGTCCTCGTGGACGCCACGGCACGCGGCGAGGCGCCCGGCACGCTGTACGTCATCGAACACGAGGCCGCGGGCCCGGGCCCGGAGCCGCAGGCACCCGCCCTGGACGGCCACCGGATGACCCCCGACACCGTCCTGGCCCTGCTGGCGACCCTGTGCGCCGGCACCGGCGGCGAACCACCGCGCCGCGTCCTGGTCGTCGGATGCGAACCGGCCTCGGTGGAGGAGGGCATCGGACTGAGCGCGCCGGTGTCCGACGCCGTACCGCGGGCGGTCCGGCTGATCGAAGAGCTGCTGCGGGACGGCGAGCCGTCCCCGGCACAGACCTCAACCGCTGAGGTCGCGACATGAGGAGAGACGGGATGAAGAAGATCGTCATCGGCGGAGCGGCCCTGGCCGCCGTGGTCGTCCTCGCCGCCGAGGTGCTGCCGGACGTCAGGCGCTACCTGCGGATCCGCCGCATGTGAGCGACGCGAGGAGCACGGGCTCCCGTGCGGTTGGGTCGAACGGTGTACCCGCCGACCGGTCACGGCGTGCCGGGCCGTTCGACCCGGCCGCGCCCCCTCTAATGAACCCCGGTGCGAGGCCGGCAGCCGGTGGAAGGACGAGAGCCCATGCACGAGATGTCCGTCGCGCTGGCCGTCGTCGACCAGGTCGCCGAGGCCGCCGACCGGGCCGGGGACGTCACGGCGGTCCGAGCGGTACGGCTCCGGGTGGGCGAACTCGCCGGCGTCGTACCCGACGCACTCGCCTTCAGCTTCGAACTGGCCTGCGCCGGAACCCTGTTGGAAGGCGCCGAACTGGTCACCGAACCGGTGCAGGGGCGGGCCCGCTGCACGCCCTGCGCCCACGAATGGGCCGTCGGCATGCCGCCCCGCCTGACCTGCCCCGCCTGCGGCGGAACGCGGACCGACCTGCTCGCGGGCCGGGAACTGCAGATCGTCGACGTGCGCTGGGAGAACGACGGCACCGCGCACCCGCCCACCCGCGAACCCATCTCCGAGGAGCGCTGAACCATGTGTCGTGTCGCCGACCTGCGCCGGGCCGTCCTGGCGAAGAACGACGCGAGCGCCCGCGAACTGCGCTCGTACCTCGCCGCCCGGGGCACGGCGGTCGTCAACCTGCTGTCCAGCCCGGGCAGCGGGAAGACCGCGCTGCTGGAGCAGGAACTGCTGCGGGCACGTGAGCGGTCCGTCCCCGTCGCGGCCCTGAGCGCCGATCTCGCCACCGAGAACGACGCGGTCCGCCTGGCGCGTTCGGGCGTCCCGGTCAAACAGGTGCTCACCGACGGACTGTGCCACCTGGAGGCGGACATGCTCGCCGGGCATCTGGACGGATGGCTGCCCGACGGCACACGGCTGCTGTTCGTGGAGAACGTCGGCAACCTGGTCTGCCCCGCCGGCTACGACCTCGGGGAGACCCTGAGGGTCGCTCTCGCCTCCGTGACGGAGGGCGAGGACAAGCCCTTGAAGTACCCCACCGCCTTCGGTCTCGCGCACCTGGTCGTGGTCACCAAGACCGACCTCGCGGAGGCGGTCGAGTTCGACGAGGTCGCGTTCCGCGCGCACGTGGAGCAGGTCAACCCGGGAGTCGAGATCGTCATGACCTCGGCACGCCGGGGGCGGGGGGTCGGCGCTCTGCTCGACCGGGCGCTGGCGGCGGCGGACGGCGCCCCCGTCCACACGCCGGTGATGGCCGGACAGCCCCACCACCGCGGGCACGTCCACACCCACGAGCACGTCCACGAGCACGCCCACGACGACGCTCACGCCCACGCGCGTCCGGAGGCCGACGGCGCCCTGGCCCACACCCACCCGTGAGCGCTCCGCAGGCCCCGTCCGCGGTCGCCGGGTCGGCCCCCCTGCGCCGCCGGGTCGTCGTGCGGGGAGTGGTGCAGGGCGTGGGCTTCCGCCCCTATCTGTACGGCCTCGCCACCGAACTCGCCCTGGCCGGACACGTGACCAACACCGCGGAGGGCGTGGTCGTGGAGGTCGAGGGCGCCGCCTCGGCCGTGGCCCGGTTCTGCGACCGGATCGCCGCCCAGGCGCCGCCGCTGGCCCGTGTCGAGTCCGTCGAGCACCGTGAGATGCCCACCGTCGGCGACGGCACCGCGTTCACCATCCTCGCCTCCCGCGGTGGCGGCCCGGCCCGCACCCTGGTCTCCCCGGACTCCGCCACCTGCGCGGACTGCCTCACCGAACTGGCCGACCCGGCGGACCGGCGCCACCGTCACCCGTTCGTCAACTGCACCCACTGCGGCCCGCGCTTCACCATCGTCACCGGTGTGCCCTACGACCGGGCCGCCACCACCATGGCCGGCTTCCCGATGTGCCCCGACTGCGCCCGCGAGTACGCGGACCCGGCCGACCGGCGCTTCCACGCCCAGCCCGTGGCCTGCCCGGCCTGCGGACCGCGACTGCGGCTGATCGCCGGACCCCGTCCGGGGCTCACCGAGTCCGACGGCACGGACCCGGTCGGCGAGGCGCGCGCCCTGCTCGCGCGGGGCGCCGTCCTCGCCGTGAAGGGCCTGGGCGGCTACCACCTGGCGTGCGATGCCACGAACCCGGCCGCCGTCGCCCTGCTGCGCCGCCGGAAGGCGCGCGGCGACAAGCCGTTCGCCGTCATGGCACGGACGACGGACGACGTCCGGCACCTCGTCCGGCTGAGCGCGGAGGAACGCGGGCTGCTCGAAGACGCGGCGAGGCCGGTCGTTCTGGTCAGGCGTCTTCCGGACGCTTCCGGGGAGCCCCGGCCGGCCGACGCCGTCGCGCCCGGCAGCCCCGACCTCGGCCTGATGCTGCCGTACACACCCCTGCACCATCTGCTGCTCGGCCTGCCCGGTGACCCGGACGGACCCCGCCTGCTGGTCATGACCAGCGGCAACGTCTCCGGCGAGCCGATCGTCACCGACGACACCGAGGCGCTGGAGCGGCTCGCGCACCTGGCCGACGCCTGGCTCACCCACGACCGGCCGATCCACGTCCCGTGCGACGACTCCGTGGTCCGGGTCTGCGACGGGCGGCCCCTGGTGATCCGCCGCTCGCGCGGCTACGCCCCGCTCCCGATCCCCCTGCCGCTGCCCGTGCGGCCCGCCCTCGCGGTCGGCGGAGACCTGAAGAACACGTTCTGTCTGGGCTCGGGCCGCCGCGCCTGGCTGTCGGCGCACATCGGCGACATGGACGACGTCGCCACGCAGCGGGCCTTCGAGCGCGCGGCGGCACAGTTGGAGTCCCTCACCGGGGTGCGGCCCGAGACCTTGGTGTCCGACCGGCATCCCGGCTACCGCTCGGCACACTGGGCCGAGCGGAACGCGGCACACCGGCCCGTCGCGCGCGTCCAGCACCATCACGCGCACATCGCCGCCGCGATGGCCGAACACGGGCTGGACGGCACCCGGCCGGTGATCGGCGTCGCCTTCGACGGCACGGGACACGGCGACGACGGAGCCGTCTGGGGCGGGGAGTTCCTGCTCGCCGACTACGACCGCTTCACCCGGTTCGGGCACCTCGCCCACGTGCCGCTGCCCGGCGGCGACACCGCGGTGCGCCGGCCGTACCGGATGGCGCTGGCCCATCTGCGGGCGGCCGGACTCGCCTGGTCCGCGGACCTGCCCTGTGTGATCGCCTGCCCGCCCGACGAACTCCGGCTCCTGGACACGCAGCTGGAGCGGAACCTGAACTGTGTCCCCACCTCCAGCATGGGCCGGCTGTTCGACGCGGTGTCCTCGCTCGCCGGCGTGTGCCACCGCTCCGGATACGAGGCGCAGGCCGCCGTCGAACTGGAGGGCAGGGCCCTGCACGCGCCGGCCGGGGACACCGAGGCGTACGTCTTCGCCGTCCACACCGCGCGGGAGGGTGGGGCCGAGGCCGTACGGGCCGATCCTGCGCCCGTGCTCGCGGCGGTCGTCGACGACCTGCGCGCGGGCATCGCGCCGGCCCTGATCGCGGCCCGTTTCCACCGGGGTGTGGCCGCCCTGGTGCGCGCGATGTGCGGGCGGGCGCGCGAGCGGCACGGGCTGGACACGGTCGCCCTGACGGGAGGCGTGTTCGCCAACACGCTGCTCTCCTCGGCCTGTGCCGCCGGCCTGAGCGAGGACGGCTTCACGGTCCTGCGGCACCACCTGGTGCCACCCAACGACGGCGGCCTGGCGCTGGGGCAGTTGATGGTGGCCGCCCGCACCACGGCCGTCGCCCCCGCGCCCGCCGACTGACCGGCGCGCGATCCACAGCGAGGAGAGGCTCATGTGCCTGGCGGTACCCGGCAGAGTGCTGGACATCGAGGAACGGGAGGGCACCCGGATGGCCACCGTCGACTTCGGCGGTGTGGTCAAGGAGGTGTGCCTGGAGTATCTGCCCGATCTCCAGGTCGGCGAGTACGCCATCGTCCACGTCGGGTTCGCGCTGCAGCGCCTGGACGAGGAGTCGGCACGGCAGACGCTCGAACTCTTCGCCGAACTCGGCATGCTGCAGGAGGAGTTCGGCGACCCCTGGGAGATGGCGGCGGCGGAGGCGGGCATGGATCCGGTGGAAGAGGTGCGCAACCCGTGAAGTACATCGACGAGTTCCAGGACCCGGAGCTGGCACGGCGGCTCCTCGACGACATCCACGCGACGGTGACCAGGCCCTGGGCGCTGATGGAGGTGTGCGGAGGCCAGACGCACAGCATCATCCGGCACGGCATCGACCAACTCCTCCCGGAGCAGGTCGAGTTGATCCACGGCCCGGGCTGTCCGGTGTGTGTGACCCCGCTGGAGGTCATCGACAAGGCGCTGGAGATCGCCTCCCGGCCGGAGGTGATCTTCTGCTCCTTCGGGGACATGCTGCGGGTGCCCGGCACCGGCCGCGACCTGTTCCAGGTCCGCGGCGAGGGCGGTGACGTACGGGTGGTCTACTCGCCGCTCGACGCGCTGCGCATCGCCCGGCAGAACCCCGACCGCGAGGTGGTGTTCTTCGGCATCGGCTTCGAGACGACGGCACCCCCCAACGCGATGACGGTCCATCAGGCCCGCAAGCAGGGGATCAAGAACTTCAGCATGCTGGTCTCCCACGTCCGCGTCCCCCCGGCGATCGAGGCGATCATGTCCTCGCCGAGCTGCCGGGTGCAGGGCTTCCTCGCCGCCGGGCACGTCTGCAGCGTGATGGGCGTGGGGGAGTACCCGGAGCTGGCGGAGCGGTTCCGCGTACCGATCGTGGTGACGGGCTTCGAGCCGCTGGACATCCTCGAAGGCGTACGCCGGGCCGTCCACCGGCTGGAGCGCGGCGAGCACGGGGTCGACAACGCCTACGCCCGTGCCGTGCGGCCCGAGGGCAACGCGGCCGCCCGGGCGATGCTGGAGGACGTCTTCGAGGTAACCGACCGGGCCTGGCGCGGGATCGGTGTGATCCCCGACAGCGGCTGGCGGCTGGCGCCGAAGTACCGCGACCACGACGCCGAACACCGCTTCTCCGTCGGGGACATCCGCACGGCCGAACCCGAGGCGTGCCGCAGCGGTGAAGTCCTCCAGGGGCTCCTCAAGCCGCACGAGTGCGAGGCGTTCGGCACCCTGTGCACCCCGCGCACCCCCCTGGGAGCCACCATGGTCTCCAGCGAGGGCGCCTGCGCCGCCTACTACCTCTACCGGCGCCTGGACATGCCCGCCGCGACCGAGGCCCGGGAGACGAGCCCCGTTGTCTGACACCACCGACCTCCCCGCCCCCGCCGCGCTCGACATCGAGGCGTGGACCTGCCCCGCACCCGTGCGGGACCGGCCCCGCGTCGTCATGGGCCACGGCGGCGGCGGAGTCCTCTCCGCCGAACTGGTCCAGCAGATCTTCACGCCCGCCTACGGGGGCGAGGCCCTCTCCCAGTTGGGCGACGCGGCCGTCCTCTCCCTGGGCGGCGCACGGCTGGCGTTCTCCACCGACTCCTACGTCGTGCGCCCGCTGTTCTTCCCCGGCGGCAGCATCGGCGACCTGGCGGTCAACGGAACCGTCAACGACCTCGCCATGAGCGGCGCCCGTGCCGCCTACCTCTCCTGCGGATTCATCCTGGAGGAGGGCGTCGAACTGGAGACGGTCACCCGGGTCTCCCGGGCGCTGGGGGCGGCCGCGCGCGCCGCCGGTGTGGAGGTGGCCACCGGTGACACCAAGGTGGTGGAGGCCGGCCACGGCGACGGGATCTTCATCAACACGGCGGGCATCGGCCTCGTACCGGCGGGCGTCGATCTGCGGCCGCAGCGGGTCGTCCCCGGCGACGTGGTGATCGTCAGCGGTGCCATCGGCGTCCACGGGGTCGCGATCATGAGCGTGCGCGAGGGCCTGGAGTTCGGCGTGGAGATCACGAGCGACTGCGCGGCTCTCGGCGGTCTCGTCGAGACCATGCTCGCCGTCACCCCCGACCTGCACGTCCTGCGTGATCCCACCCGAGGGGGTCTCGCGGCCTCCCTCAACGAGATCGCGGCGGCCTCCGGCACCGGGGTCGTGATCCGGGAACGCGCGGTGCCGGTTCCGGAGCCCGTGGCCAATGCCTGCGCCATCCTCGGGCTGGACCCGATGTACATCGCCAACGAGGGCAAGCTCGTGGCGTTCGTCCCGCGCGAGCACGCCGACGCCGTCCTGGAGGCGATGCGAGCCCACCCCCTCGGCGCCGATTCCGTGATCATCGGGGAGGCCGTCGAGGCGCATCCCGGCATGGTCGTCGCCCGTACCGGACTGGGCGGGACGCGGGTGGTCGATCAGCCGATCGGCGAGCAGCTGCCGCGGATCTGCTGACCCGCTCCGGCGGCTCGCCCCGCCGGGGCGGCCGCCGTCCGGACACCGGCGGGCACCGCCTACCGGTGACCGGACGGCGGCGAGTCCTGGGGATCCACGCCGGTCGAGGAGGAGGCGTCCCTACCGCCGCTGGGGCGCTGGGAGCGGCCCCGGCGGCCGGTGTCGCGACGGCCCTTCTCGTCCGCGTCGCCGTACTCCTCGCCACGTGTGCCGTGGCTCTTCGCCGTGTCGCCCGGGACGGACTTCTTCTCCTGCGCCGACTTCGTGCGGCCCCGGCCCCTCTCCTCGGCGTGCTGGGCCGTGCGGAACGAACGGGGGGCGCTCGGGTTGTCCTGCTGAGATGTCTCGTCCACATCGGGCGACCAGCCGTGCTGCCCGGTGCCCTCGTGACGGCTCGGGCCCTTCCCGTGCGGTGGCTCGGACGATCGTGTGTGCTTCGACATGGGCCGACCTGCCTGTTCCTGGTCGAGGGGACGCCGGTCGTGGCGTCGTCGCGATGGACGGAGTACCCCGCCTCGCAGGATTCAAGTCATATCGGCACATATCGGTCTGCGAGGGTGTGCCGCGTGCCCCGGTCGGGCCGAGCGTCGGTGATCAGCCGTGCCGGTGGGCATTCAGCCGGGCCGCCTGGCGGGTCAGATGGTCGCGCTCGGCGAGGTTGGGCGCCTGCCGCGCCGCCTCGGCGTACAGCCGTACCGCCGTCGCCGCATCCCCGTCGCGCTCATGGAGATACGCCGCCACCGCCGTGTGCCGAGGGGTCGCGTCCGGAACGAGCGCGAGCGCCGCCAGTCCGGCGCGCGGGCCGTCGGCCTCGCCCACGGCCACCGCGCGGTTGAGCCGCACGACCGGACTGTCGGTCAGCCGCGCGAGTTCGTCGTACCACTCGACGATCTGCACCCAGTCGGTCTCCTCGGCCGTGGGAGCGTCCGCGTGCAGCGCGGCGATGGCGGCCTGGGCCTGGAACTCGCCCAGCCGGTCGCGGGCGAGTGCCTTCTGCAGGATGCCGATGCCCTCGGCGATGGACGCGGTGTCCCATCGGCCGCGGTCCTGCTCGGCGAGCGGCACCAGGCTGCCGTCGGGCGCGGTACGGGCGGCCCGCCGGGCGTGGTGCAGCAGCATGAGGGCGAGCAGTCCCGCCACCTCCGGATGATCGATCGCGGCCGCCAGCTGCCGGGTGAGCCGGACGGCCTCGGCGGCGAGGTCGACGTCCCCCGAGTAGCCCTCGTTGAAGACCAGGTACAGGACGCGCAGCACGGTGGCGACGTCGCCGGGCCGGTCGAAGCGCACACCCGAGACCGTGCGCTTGGCCCGGCTGATCCGCTGCGCCATGGTCGCCTCGGGCACCAGATACGCCTGCGCGATCTGGCGGGTGGTCAGCCCGCCGACGGCGCGCAGGGTGAGCGCGACCGCCGACGACGGCGTGAGCGAGGGATGGGCGCACAGGAAGTAGAGCCGGAGCGTGTCGTCCGTGCCGGGCGCGGGCCCGGGCGCCGGCTCCTCCTCGACGAGGTCCTCGCGCCGGCGCCGGGCGGCGTCCGCGCGGGTCGCGTCGAGGAACCGGCGCCAGGCCACGGTGACCAGCCAGCCCTTCGCGTCCCGCGGCGGATCGGACGGCCAGACGCGCAGCGCCTCCAGCAGCGCGTCCTGCACGGCGTCCTCGGCCGCCGCGAAGTCGGCTCCGCGGCGGACGAGAACGGCGAGCACACCGGGGGTGAGGCCGCGCAGCAGTGCCTCGTCCATCGACGGGGTCACTCCGTGATGGTGGGCGGCGCGGACAGGAAGGGGCGCAGCTCCAGCCACTCGTGGATCGGCTTCCCGCCGGCCCCGGGGGCGGCCGACAGCTCCCCGGCCAGCTCGACGGCCCGTGCGTGGCTGTCGACGTCGATCACCATCCAGCCGGCGATGAGGTCCTTGGTCTCGGCGAACGGGCCGTCGGTGACCGGCGGGCGGCCCTCGCCGTCGTACCGGACCCAGGTCCCCTCGGGGGCGAGCGCCTGGCCGTCCACGAACTCGCCGGTCTTCTCCAGCCGGGCCGCGAAGTCGTTCATGTACTGGATGTGCGCCGAGATCTCCTCCGGTGTCCACTGATCCATCTGTACGTCGTTCACCGCGGCCGGTGCGCCGCGGTAGTGCTTGAGCAGCAGGTACTTGGCCATCGTGGTTCTCCTCGGTACCGGTGCGGCCATTGTGGCCGCGTTCGCACCGGGGACGGAGCTGGATGCGGGTTCTCGACATCGCCGACCACATTTTTTTCCGGAATCCTGCGAGGGCGTTCGTACGGGGCCGGGGCGGTACCCGCACGGGGCTCCGCCGGGCTTCGTCGGGAGCTTCGGTCGGGACCTTCGGTCGGGGCTTCGTCCGGGGCGGCGGTCAGGGCTTCGTCAGGGGTTCGGCCGGGCTTCGTCCGGGGTCCGGCCGGGGTTCGGCCGGGTTCGGCCGGGGCTTCGGCGAACCCCGACGAGTGCCCCACCCGCGGGTATGTATGCCACCCCGGGCGGTATCTTTTCGGGGTGGCCCGGATCCCCGAATCAGGCTTTGGTTGTCGGACGACAACTGAGTTAACCTTCACCGAATTTTCTCATCGGGCGGATGCGTGAACTGCGGAAACGCGGGCGATGAGCGGGCCTGTCCGGGTCCGGCGCGGGTTCCGAGTCCTCGGCGCGAGGGCTCTTGGGGAGCGGAACGAGGGTGCGCATGAGCAGCAAGACGATCGAGGCCGCCGACCGGGCGCCCGGCGAGCAGGAGCTACGTCAGCTCCTGGCCGGGCTGACCGCCGTACGGGACGGTGACTTCGGTACCCGGCTGCCGTCCGACGGCGAGGGCCTGCTCGGCGACATCGCCACGGTCTTCAACGGCATGGTGGACCAGTTGTCCGTGTTCACGTCGGAAGTGACGCGGGTGGCGCGGGAGGTCGGCACCGAGGGCACGCTCGGCGGCCAGGCCGAGGTGCCGGGCGTCTCCGGCACCTGGGCCGACCTGACCGACTCGGTCAACGCCATGGCGGGCAATCTGACCACCCAGGTACGTGACATCGCGCAGGTGGCGACCGCGGTCGCCAAGGGCGATCTGTCGCAGAAGATCGACGTGCCCGCGCGCGGCGAGATCCTGCAGCTCAAGGAGACCGTCAACACGATGGTCGACCAGCTCTCCGCGTTCGCCGACGAGGTCACGCGCGTCGCCCGTGAGGTCGGCAGCGAGGGACGGCTCGGCGGTCAGGCGCAGGTTCCGGGCGTCGGCGGCGTCTGGCGCGACCTGACCGATTCGGTCAACTTCATGGCGGGCAACCTCACTTCCCAGGTCCGCAACGTCGCCCAGGTGACCACGGCGGTGGCGCAGGGTGATCTGTCGCAGAAGATCACCGTGGACGCGCGGGGCGAGATCCTGGAGTTGAAGAACACCATCAATACGATGGTGGATCAGCTGTCCGGTTTCGCGGACGAGGTCACGCGCGTCGCCCGCGAGGTCGGCACCGAGGGACGGCTCGGCGGTCAGGCGGACGTCCAGGGCGTCAAGGGGACTTGGCGCGACCTCACGGACTCCGTGAACTTCATGGCGGGCAACCTCACCGCGCAGGTCCGCAACGTCGCCCAGGTGGCCACGGCGGTGGCGCAGGGTGATCTGTCGCAGAAGATCACCGTGGACGCGCGGGGCGAGATCCTGGAGTTGAAGAACACCATCAATACGATGGTGGATCAGCTGTCCGGTTTCGCCGACGAGGTCACGCGCGTCGCCCGCGAGGTCGGCACCGAGGGCAACCTCGGCGGACAGGCCATCGTCCGGGGCGCGTCGGGGACCTGGAAGGACCTGACGGACAACGTCAACGTGATGGCGTCGAACCTGACCGGACAGGTCCGCTCGATCGCCCAGGTCGCCACCGCCGTCGCGCGCGGCGACCTCTCCCAGAAGATCACAGTCGAGGCCAAGGGCGAGGTCGCGGCCCTCGCGGACGTCATCAACACCATGGTCGACACGCTCTCCGCGTTCGCCGACGAGGTCACCCGCGTCGCCCGCGAGGTCGGCACCGAGGGGCGCCTCGGCGGCCAGGCCCACGTACCCAACGTCGCGGGCACGTGGAAGGACCTCACCGACAACGTCAACTCCATGGCCAACAACCTCACCGGCCAGGTCCGCAACATCGCCCTGGTGACCACGGCCGTGGCCGGCGGCGACCTCTCGAAGAAGATCGACGTCGACGCCCGGGGCGAGATCCTGGAGCTGAAGACCACCATCAACACGATGGTCGACCAGCTGTCGTCGTTCGCCGCCGAGGTCACCCGTGTCGCCCGCGAGGTCGGCAGTGAGGGGCGGCTCGGCGGACAGGCCGAGGTGGAGGGTGTCGAGGGCACCTGGAAGCGCCTCACCGAGAACGTCAACGAACTCGCCGGGAACCTCACCCGTCAGGTCCGGGCGATCGCCGAGGTCACCAGCGCCGTCGCCGAGGGCGACCTGACGCGCTCCATCACCGTGGAGGCGTCGGGCGAGGTCGCCGACCTCAAGGACAACATCAACTCCATGGTGGAGTCGCTGCGGGAGACCACCCGGGCCAACCAGGAACAGGACTGGCTGAAGACCAACCTGGCCCGCATCTCCGGCCTGATGCAGGGCCACCGCGAGCTGCCCGTCGTCGCCGAACTCATCATGGACGAGCTCGCGCCGCTCGCCTCCGCCCAGTACGGCGCCTTCTACCTCGCCGAGGACACCGAGCGCGGTCACGAACTGCGGCTGGTGGGCTCCTACGGCTACCCCGACGACACCGACCGGCCCGAGCGCATCCCCGTCGGACGCTCCCTGGTCGGGCAGGCCGCCCGCAACCGCCGCCCCATCAGCGTCGAGGAACTGCCCCCGAACTACGTGACCATCTCCTCCGGTCTCGGAGAGGCCGTGCCCAGCGCCCTGGTGGTGCTGCCCATCGTGGTCGAGGACCAGGTCCTCGGTGTCATCGAACTGGGCTCCGTCACCCCCTTCACCCAGATCCACCAGGACTTCCTCTCCCAGCTGATGCCGACCATCGGTGTCAACCTCAACACCATCGTGGCCAACGCGCGCACCGACGAGCTGCTGGGGGAGTCCCAGCGGCTGACCGCCGAACTCCAGGCACGCTCCGAGGAGTTGCAGGTCCAGCAGGACGAACTGCAGCGCTCCAACGCCGAACTGGAGGAGAAGGCATCCCTCCTGGCCTCGCAGAACAGCGACATCGAGGCCAAGAACCTGGAGATCGAACAGGCCCGGCAGGAACTGGAGACCCGCGCGCAGCAGCTGGCGCTGGCGTCCAAGTACAAGTCCGAGTTCCTGGCGAACATGAGCCACGAACTGCGCACACCGCTCAACAGCCTGCTGATCCTCGCCCAGTTGCTGGCCCAGAACCCCTCCCGCAACCTGACGCCCAAACAGGTCGAGTACGCGGGCATCATCCACTCGGCCGGCTCGGACCTGCTGCAGCTGATCAACGACATCCTCGACCTGTCCAAGGTCGAGGCGGGCAAGATGGACGTCACCCCCGAACGGGTGCCGCTGCGCAAGCTGCTGGAGTACGTCGAGGCGACGTTCCGCCCGATGACGACGCAGAAGAGCCTGGACTTCACGGTGGCCACCGCGCCGGGCACCCCCGCGGACCTCCTCACCGACGACTCCCGGCTGCGGCAGATCCTGCGCAACCTGCTGTCCAACGCCGTGAAGTTCACCGAACACGGCGGTGTCACCCTGAGCATCGAGCCCGCCGCCGACCGCGAGGTGCCCACCGGCGTCCTGCGCGGCGGCGCCGTCGTGGCCTTCCGGGTGAAGGACACCGGCATCGGCATCCCCCAGCAGCAGCTGGAGACGATCTTCGGAGCCTTCCAGCAGGCGGACGGCACCACCAGCCGCAAGTACGGCGGCACCGGCCTCGGCCTGTCCATCACCCGGGAGATCGCCCATCTGCTCGGCGGCGCCGTCACCGTCGACAGCACGCCCGGCCAGGGCAGCACCTTCACCCTCTATCTGCCCGTGGCCCGCGCGGACTTCGCCGAAGTGCTCGACGGCGGAGGCGCGTCGACGGACACCCCGCACACCGACGGCCGGGAACTGCCGCCGGCGGACCGCCCGGAGCCTGCCTCTCCCACGGCATCGGAACAGCGCCGCCGCCGTCTGCTGGTCGTGGAGGACCGCCCGCGCGGGCTGCTGACCCTCGTCGCCGAACGCGCGGTCGCGGACCTGGCACCCGGTGACGACGCGCCCGGGGCGATCGACATCATCACCGCGATCGGCGCCCAGGAGGCGGCGAGCATGCTGGCCGCCGAACCCTGCCACTGCGTGGTCCTCGAACTGGGCATGCCCGACGGCGAGGGCGCCCGCCTGCTGGAGGCCATGGAGGGCGACTCGGCGCTCGCCAGCGTGCCCGTCCTCGTGCACACCGGCCACCGCGTGGACCTGGCCCAGGAGCAGGCCCTGCGGACCCGCGCCGAGGGCCGCCCGCTGGACTTCCTCTCCAGCCTGGACGAACTGCGCGAACGGATCACGCTGCATCTGTCCGCCGAGGAGCCGGGCGACGTGCTGTCCCTGGTCCGCGCCGACGAATCCCAGCGCCCCGCCGCCCAGGTCGTCGACGGCGCCTTCCTCGGCCGAACGGTGCTCGTGGTCGACGACGACGCGCGCAACCTCTTCGCACTGAGCGGGATGCTCGAACTGCACGGCTTCCAGGTCCTGCACGCCGACAACGGCCGCAGGGGCATCGAGATGCTGCTCGCCCACCCGGACATCTCCCTGGTCCTGATGGACGTGATGATGCCCGAGATGGACGGGTACTCGGCCACCTCGGAGATCCGCTCCATGCCCCAGTACGCCGAACTGCCCATCATCGCCGTCACCGCCAAGGCCATGCCCGGCGACCAGGAGAAGAGTCTCGCCTCGGGCGCGAACGACTACGTCACCAAGCCGGTCGACACCAACGACCTCATCGGCCGCGTCCGACGCTGGCTGTCCGAATGACGAGGACACCGGCCGCCCCGCGCACCAGCCGACCCCGTGGTGTCCACGGACACCCGAGCCGAGGAACAGGTCGAACGTGAGCAATCCCCATCAGCCGGCCGAGCCGCAGGACACCGGCGCGCCGAAGGACGGACCGTCCGCCGCCGACCCGGCGGCGGACCTCGGCCTGCTGTCCGACGACCCCTTCGCCATGCTGTCCGTCGCCCGCGACGACCTCCCGGTCACGGCGCCCCGGAAAAAAGGCACGGCGGACGAAGAGGGGAGCCAGGCGGACACGGCGAGGACGGACGAGAGCGCGCCGGACGGTACCGGGCCCTCCTCCCCGGTCGGCCGGCTCGCGGCGACCGTGGAGCGGCTGCGCCGCGAGGTGCAGGAGGCCCAGGCGGAGGCCGACGGACGGGCCCTGATCGAACTCGCCAAGGGCATCCTCGTCGAGCGGCTGGGCTGCGGGCCCTCGCAGGCGGCACGCCAGCTCACCGAGCTGACCGAACAGGCGGGCGTGACCCCCCTCGAATTCGCCGTCGACGTCATCAACCAGGCCGCGCGCGACCGGCTCTCCGAGGTCACGACCACCTTCCTCGCGATCACGGAGGGCCGCGACGACGCCCCCGACACGCCGGTGGCCGGCTCCCCGGCCGTACGGCTGCGGACCGCCGAGAGCGGCGCGCTGGCCGCCCACGACGCCCAGGCCGTGGCCGACTCCCTGCTGGAACACGCGCTGACCCCGCTCGGCGCCGAAGCGGTGGCCATCTGGGCGCTGGGCGCCGACGGCTCCCTCACCCTGGCGGGCAGCGCCGGCTTCCCGGCGGCGGAGGCGGCCCGCTGGCGGTACGTCCCGCCGGGGGTCGCCACGGTCGCCCGCCACGGCCTCGGCGAGCGACGGGGCCACTGGATCGGCTGCCTCTCGGAGACCGGCCTGCCCTCCATCGGCAGGCACCACCACCCCGACGGCGGCCGGGCCGCCGTACCCGCGGGCGTCGGCGGCCGCATCCACGGCGTACTGGAGATCGTCTGGCCCACACCGCAGCCGGCCCAGCCCCCGCAGATCGTCCGCCAGATCGAGGCGCTGGCCGAGCTGTGCGCGCACGCCCTGGAGACCTTCGTCCCGTCGCCCGCCGACGGGGGAGCCCGGACCGAGGCACAGCCGGACGTCGCCGAGCTGATCCACCTGGCCGACGGTCTGCACGATCCCGCGCTGGTGCTCGTCCCGTACCTGGACGCCACCGGGGAACTCGTCGACTTCCGTATCCAGCACGTCAACAGCCGCTTCCTCGACCCGGCCGGCCGGCCGCGCGGCGTCGTCAACGGGGCCCTGCTGCTGGAGACCTATCCGATGGCCGCCGGCGAGAGCGAGCTGTTCGGGCAGGTCGAGCGGGTCTACGCCACCGGCGAGCCGTTCCGGGCCCGCCGTATGCGCCTGACGTCCCTGGTGGACGAGGTCCCGCTGGCCGCGGTCGCCGACATCAACATCAGCCGCCACGGCGGCAGCGTGCTGCTCATCTGGCGCGTGGAGGACGAGACCGCCCGGCTGGCGAGCCTGCTGCAGCACGCCCAGCGCCTCGGCCGCATCGGCGGCTTCGAGGAGAACCTCCTCACCGGCGAGATCACCTGGAACGGCCAGCTCTACAGCCTCTACGGCAAGCCGTCCATCAGCGGCCCGGTCCCCCTGGAGGACCTGCCCGCCCACGCCCACCCCGACGACGCCGTCGCCATCGGCCGGTTCCTGCGCACCCTGCTGCACCACCGCCGACCCGCCTCCGCGGCCTTCCGGCTCCAGCGTCCCGACGGCGTCACCCGGCACATCCGCGTCGTGGCCGAACCGGTCCTCGAATCCGACGGCCGGCTGTTCGTGGTCCGCGGCGCCTACCAGGACATCTCCGCCCACCACTGGACGGAGGTCGCCCTCGCCGCCACCCGCGACCAGCTCGCCCACTCCGAGCAGCAGGCGAGCGAACGCGACCGCCTCACCCTCCAGCTCCAGCACGCGATCATGCCGCCGGCGCAGGCACCGCTGGAGGCGCCCGGGCTGCGCGTGGCCGTGCGCTACCGGCCCGCCGAGACCCAGAACCTGGTGGGCGGCGACTGGTACGACGCGGTGGTGCTGCCGTCCGGGCTGGTCCTGCTGTGCGTGGGAGACGTCGCCGGGCACGGCATAGAGGCCGCCACCAGCATGGTCGTCCTGCGCAACGCCCTGCGCGGACTCGCCGTGACCGGCGCGGGGCCGGGCCAGCTGCTGTCCTGGCTCAACATGGTCGCCCACCATCTCACCGGCGCCGTCACCGCCACGGCCGTCTGCGGCCTGTACGACCCCGACCGCCACACCCTGCGCTGGGCCAGGGCGGGCCATCTGCCGCCCGTCCTGGTGCGCGCCGGCGAAGCGACACCGCTGCCCCTGGTCAAGGGCCTGCTGCTCGGCGCGCTGCCGGAGGCGACCTACGAGGAGCACGAGGCCCAACTGGCCGTCGACGACACGCTGTTGATGTACACGGACGGCCTGATCGAGCGCCGTGACCGGTCCGTCGAGGAGTCTCTGGCCCAGCTGCTCACAGCCGCGCGCACGGTCCCGCCGACGCTCGACCAGCAGCTGGACCGTCTGCTCACCCACAGCAGGTCCGACACGGACGACGACACCTGCATCGTGGGCGTCCAGGTGGCCTGACCGGGCCCTCTGCCGGCCGTCGCCCACGCCCGGGCGCACCCGCGTGTGCGGCGGCCCGGATCCGGACGTTCACGACCTCTCCGTGCGACGGGACGTCTGTGAACGCGAGAGACGGGCACACGGACCGTACGACGACGGTTTCGAGGACGGTTCGATGACAGAACGGGGAAGCCGGTGACGATCAAGGCGAAGGGCTGGGCACATTCGTTTCCCGTCTCCGGGGGAGTACGGGCCGGGCGGCGGTGGACACGCAGGACGCTGGAGTCCCTGCCGTGGACCGCCGCCGAGCCGCAGACGGTGGACGCCATCGTGCTCGCGGTGTCCGAACTGCTCACCAACGCCCATGTGCACGCCCACAGCGACGCGCGTCTCATCCTCACCTGGGACGGTGAGTGCCTCCAGGTGAGCGTCCACGACGAGGACCCCACTCTCCCGCGCCAGCGCCATCCGCAGGCCGGTGAGGTTTCCGGCCGTGGCGTGGGCATCGTACGGATGCTCGCCGACGAGCTGGAGATGAAGTGCCAGCGGCACGGCAAGACGGTCTCGGCATGCTTCCGTCCGGCCGCTGGAGGACGGTAGCGGCCGGACGGAGGACGAGAGCGGAACGTGCGGGAGGGCCGGGCGGGACGGCCGGTTTCAGTTCGTGGTCAGCATGCCCCGGCGCAGGCGGGTGAGGGTGCGTGAGAGCAGGCGGGACACATGCATCTGCGAGCAGCCGAGGTGTTCGGCGATCTGGGCCTGGGTGAGTTCCTCCACGAACCGCATGTGGATGATCCGCCGGTCCCGGTCGCCCAGTTCGGAGAGGAGCGGAGCCAGGGCGTGGAAGTCCTCGACCAGTTCCATGCCGGCGTCCTCGCTGCCGATGAAGTCCGCGAGCGCCGCCTCCCCGGTCTCGTCACCGCCGATGGCGGCGTCGAGGGAGGAGGAGTTGTAGCCGTTGGCGGCCAGGCGCGCTTCGACGACCTCGTCCTCGGAGAGGTTCATCAGCTCGGCCAGCTCCTTGACCGTCGGGCCGCGGCCCAGGCGGCTGCTCAGCTCGTCGGTGGCCCGGGCGAGTTCGACGCGGGCCTCCTTCAGCCGCCGGGGCACGTGCACGGCCCAGGAGGTGTCGCGGAAGAACCGCCTGATCTCCCCGACGATGTAGGGGACGGCGAAGGTCGTGAACTCCACCTCGCGCGAGAGTTCGAACCGGTCGATGGCCTTGATCAGACCGATCATGCCGACCTGGACGATGTCCTCCATCTCGTCCGCGCCCCGGCTGCGGAACCGGCCGGCCGCGTAGCGGACGAGGGAGATGTTCATCTCGATCAGGGTGTTCCGCGCGTACTGGTACTCGCGGGTTCCCTCTTCGAGGACGGTCAGCTGCTCGAAGAACAGTTTGGACAACGAGCGCGCGTCCCTGGGCGCCACCTTCAGCGGATCGGAGACTTCCGGCAGCCGAGCGGTGGTGCGACCGACACTCGTCCCCACAGTCGTTGTCGCCGTCATCCTTGCTTTCCTCCCTCACTGGTCAGCCGGCCGCCGTCCGTGGACTCGGCCGCCGGCGAGGCGCCTACCCCGTCCGTCCACGGTCATGCCTGCGTATTTCGCGCACGATTCCGGGCATCCGACCGACAAGGCCACGGGTTATACGATGACGTGTCCGTGGCCCGCGGGGGCAGCCTGAGGCAGGGGGAGAGAACGTGGACGTCTCTCATGGCGCGGACAGGACGGTACCCGGGTCGTCGCACGGCGGCGCGGTGCTGGAGATCCGCTCTCTGCCCGGTCGTCCTGGTATTCGTGCTGCTGGAGAAGTCAACGTGATCACCCGAGCGTCCTGGGAACGAGGACTGGAGGACCTGGCGAGCGTCCACACCGACGTCTCGTTCGTGGAACTGTCCGATCTGATGTCCATCGACGTGGGCGGCGCGGCGGCGCTGGCGGTCACCGCGCAGCGCCTGGACAGCGGCCGCATCGTGGTGGACCGCCCGCCGCCGGAGCTGGAGCGCATCCTGCACATCTTCTGGCCCGGCCATACGAGGATCGAGGTGGCGGCACGGTGAGTACGGCCACCTCTGGCGAACGTTTCGTGCACCCCGCCCTGTTCTACCGGGGAACGGAGCAGTACACGGCGGGCACGGTGCCGTTCCTGGCGGAGGGGCTGGCCGCCGGAGAAGCCGTCGCGGTCGCCGTTCCCGGCCCCCACCTCGAACGGATCAGGGCCGGTCTGGGAGCGGGCGCCGCCGAGGTCGAGTTCCTCGACATGACCCGGGTGGGCCGCAACCCGGGACGGATCATCCCCGGTGTCCTGCGCGCCTTCGCCGACGCCCACCCGACGCGCCGGGTACGGATCGTCGGGGAGCCGATCTGGGCCGGTCGCTCGGCGGTCGAGTACCCGGCGTGCGTCCAGCACGAGGCACTCATCAACGCGGCCTTCCAGGGCCGTGAGGTGACGATCCTCTGCCCGTACGACGCGGACGCACTGAAGCCGGAGGTGCTCGCCGACGCCCGTGCCACCCATCCCGTCGTCATCGACACCGGAGTCGAACGGGCCAGCGACGCCTACGATCCCGACCGTGTCGTCGCCCGCTACAACCAGCCGCTCGCCCGTCCTCCCGGCGCCGCCTCCCTGTCGTTCGACGCCGACGCGCTCCCCGAGGCCCGCTCCTTCGCGGTCCGCGAGGCCGGCCGACTGGGCCTCGCGGAGGACCGCCGACAGGACCTGATGCTGGCGGTGGCGGAACTGACCACCAACAGCGTGGTGCACGGCGGTGGCACGGGCACCCTGCGGATCTGGGCGGACGGTCACCGGATCGTCTGCGAGGTCCACGACCGAGGCCGGCTGACCGATCCACTGGCCGGCCGCCGGCCACCGGCCCGCGACCAGGTGGGCGGGCGAGGACTGATGCTCGTCCACTACGTCACCGACCTCGTCCGCCTCCACACCGCGCCGGACGGCACCACCGTCCGCTTCTACCTCGACGGCTGACGACCCCCGCTCGGCCCCGTCCGTCTCGCTCGCGCCGGACGGGATAGGGTGCGCCGATGTCACCGATCAGGCAGTTCCAGGTCACTTTCGACTGCGCGGAGCCCGAGCGCCTCGCCCGCTTCTGGTGCCAGGTCCTCGGGTACGAAGTGCCCGCGCCGCCCCAGGGGTTCGGCACCTGGGACGACTTCCATCGCTCGCGGTCCCCGGAGGACCGGGGCTCCTGGTTCGCCTGCGGCGACCCCTCGGGTGTCGGCCCGCGCCTGTATTTCCAGCGTGTTCCCGAGGGCAAGGCCGCCAAGAACCGGGTCCATCTCGATGTCCGGGTCGGCACCGGGCTCGTGGGTGAGGAACGCCTGGCCACGCTGGAGGCCGAATGCACGCGCCTGCTCGCGCTGGGCGCGGTGCGCGTGCGGCTCCTGTACGACGGCACCGACTCGTGCATCGTGATGCAGGACATCGAGGGCAACGAGTTCTGTCTCGACTGAGTCCGTCCCGCCTACCCGGTCGCCTCTTCCACGAGGGGAGCCTCCCAGGGGCGGGGGCCGGTGCCGTCCGTCCATGCCCGCAGGGCTTCCCCGTCCACGCAGACGATCCCGCACTGCTCGGCGTACTCCAGTGCGGGCGCGGTGAAGTCGCTGGTGGTGACCAGTACGGCCACGTCGGCCTCGTGGACGGTGAAGCAGGTTCCGCCGAAGCGCTGGAGGTCCTGGGAGCCGACCCGGTGTGATGTGCCGTACTGCTTGCACTGGATGACGACCCGGCTGCCGTCGGGCGCGGCGGCGACCACATCGGCGCCGAGGTCCCCGGCCCCACCCACCACCTCGACGGCGCTACAGCCGTGGTGTTCGCAGAGGGCGGCGATCGCCTCCTCGAACCCCTCGGGTGTCAGGGCGTCGTAGTCGACTTCGGCGACTTCGGCGCCATCTACGACGTCGACGACATCGATGGTGGGGTCGGCGGCCGGACGTGGACGGGGGACGGCCAGAGTGTCGGGCTCGGCTTCGGCCCGGGCTTCGACCTCGGCCTCCAGGCAGGCGGCGGCTTCCCTCGCAGCCCGGTCGAGTGCGGCCGCCGCCCGGCGTGCCGCGCTCGCCACGTGCCACCGCCGCCGCAGACGCAGGGAAGCCACGACACCCGCGACGGCCACGACGACCAGGACGAACACCCAGGCGGGGCGCCGCTCCAGGGCGCCCGCCACCGTGTGGACCGCGAAGCCCGCCATGCTGACGACCAGTGCGAGAAAGACGAAGAACAGAGCGGTGGAGCGGAGGTCGAACCCTCGTCGGCGGTTCGCAGGCGGTGTACGTCGCGCGGGTGTGGTCACGGCATGCCCCCTCGTAGGACCGGTGGGAAGATCAACTCACCGTGTGCCCAAGATCGAGAAGTTCACCGTCTCGCTCAACTCCGTTTCCCCGCAAGGACGGTAACGCCGGCCTCGTGGAATCGGTCGAGGCGCGCCCCCTATGAGAACCTTGCCCTGATCATGATCGGTGTCGAGCCCGGAGTGGGACATGACTGTGAACCGGCCGGGGCTGCCCGGGGATCTGCCGTCGGCGGAGATTCTGTGGGCGCGCTGGGCGCTCATCGCCGTACTGGAGGCCCGTAGGGCGAACGAGCGGGTGGGCGTCCATCGCAGGGGAACCTGGGTGGACGGCGAAGGGCTCCATCTGGACGACGCCGGTTGCACGTGGTGGGGTTTCGCACGGCGGGGAGAGGGCCGGTTCGTGCTCTTCGGCGAGGACGAGTCGAGTGCGGTCAAGTGGCACAGGCCGCCGGTCGACATGCTCGTCGGAGCCCCCGAGTGGCTCCCGCACGAGCAACTGCGGGACCTGCTGGAGGGGTGTGAACTGGGCTGTGTCTACTGGTACGAGGACAGCACCTGGGCCCGTGCCCCGTACCCCTCCACCCTGGACGACGACGGGCTCGACTGCGGTATGAGCCGCTTCGTCGACAGGAAGGACGTCCTGCAAGTGATCGCCGACGAGGACCACGGCGCCATGCCGGCCCATGACGCCGAGACCCTGCTGGAACACGCCGAGACCTACCGGCTGACGCCGGACGTCCTGCTCTCCTTCGTCACCGGGCCCGGCTCTGCCGAACAGGACCGTCCCGCGATGCTCAGGGCGCTGGAGGCGGCGGGCCTGCACCGGCCGTAGACCTGCCTGCCCGTCTGCGCCTGCGGGGCGCCGGAGGTCCGCCTCCCGGGCCGTCAGCCGCGGTTGCGGGCGAGACGTTCGGCCCGGGCGTGCAGTTCCTCGACGTGGTGCTCCGACTCCGGCTTCATCAGTACGCTGCGCAGGATGCGGGCGCCGTCGCCGTCCGCGGTGATCTTGGGGTGCCGTGCGGCGAAGGCGTCCCGGTCGGCCCTGAAGGTGCTGAGGAAGACGGGGTCGGGGCCGGTCATGCCGTCGGTGAGGATGCGGGCGGAAGCGTTGTCCACGGCGGTCAGAGCGGCCGGTTCCACGGTCGGGAAGTAGCTGACGATGTCCAGCTCGGGCCGTTGGTAGAGCGTCAGGTGCTCGGACTCGTCGATGAGCCGCGCCCAGTTCAGCGCCGCGCGCCGGCCGGCCGCCAGGACCTGTCCGAGGCCCGCGGGTGTGGGCGGGAGGAGTTGGAAGGTGAGCCAGAGAGCGGCGGCCGAGGCGCCCGCGCGTGAGCACTCCAGACTGATCTCGCCGAGGTGGAGGTCGGCCGAGGTGAAGTAGGTGTAGGGCGAGTCGTGGAGGTAGAAGCGGCCCACGTCGGGATCGCGGAAGAGGACGGCCCCGCAGCCGTAGGGTTGGAGTCCGTGTTTGTGGGGGTCGACCACGAGGGAGTCGGCCCCGGCGATGGCCCGCCAGGGCTCGGGAGGCAGTCCCGCGGGGCCCTGGCCTCCGGCGAGGAGCGTGAAGAACCCGCCGTACGCGGCGTCGACGTGGACCCGGACGCCGTGGCGTCGGGCGAGGGGCAGGATCTCGTGGATGGGGTCGACGGCTCCCAGTCCGGTGGTGCCGGTGGTGACGACGACGGTGCCGACCTGCCCGGTGCGCAGGACATCCTCCAGCGCGCCGAGGTCCATACGGCCCCGGTCGTCGGTGGGCACGGGGTGGCCCTGTATGCCGAGGACGTGGCACATACGGCTGTGGGTGTAGTGGGCGTCGGCGCTGTACGCGACACCCTGGCCCGGATGGAGTTCGCGGGCCACGAACAGGGCTTCGAGGTTGGCGATCGTGCCGCTGGTGGTGAGGTGGCCCAGGTGCGTCTCGTAGCCGAACATGGCCGCCAGCTGTCCGACGACCTCCCGTTCCATCGCCGCGGTGGCCGGGCCGCCGTCCAGGGCGTGGTTGTTGGGGTTGATCAGCATCGCCGTGAGATAGCCGACCACGGCCGCGGGGTGCGGAGGCTTGAGCATCTGGCCCGCGTAGTGCGGATGGAAGAAGGGGTAGTTGTCCTTCAGTCGTCCGGTGAACAGGGCGAAGGTCTCGGCGAAGCGCTCGTCGTCCACCTGGAGTGACGGGTGGGGCTGGTAGGGGCCGAAGGTGTCGGCCCAGTCCTGTATCGCCCGGGTGGCTCGGCCGAGCCAGTGCTGCAGATCCATCGATGTCCGTCCCTTTCTCGGTCGCTCTGAGTCGTTTTCGGTCGTTCTCGGTCGACCTCGGTTGTTCTCGGGGGTGTGCGAAGAGAATGTATTTGACTCCTCAGTGATTGACTAGTCAGCAATTGATTCGGCAGTAGGTGTCTGGGCAGTAGGTGACCCGGCAGTAGGTGATCAGTAGACTCGCGACGATGAACGACACACCCGAGCCGAACGCGGCGGCGGCCGCCCGCGCCGCCAACAGCGGGCTCGTCCGGGACTTCGGTCTGCTGATCAAGTCCGCGACCCGTATGGAACAGCGGATCGATGCCGCGCTGCGCCGCGAGTGCGGCATCAGCCACACCATGCTGGAGGTGTTCATCCGGCTGTGCCGCCTGCCCGGCGAGGAGGTCTCGCAGCGGCAGCTGGCCGACGACCTCACCCTCACCAGCAGCGGCACGACCCGGTTGATCGACCGGATGGAGGAGGCCGACCTGGTCCGCCGTGTGCCCTCTCCCGGGGACCGGCGGGTCGCCCTCGTGGAGCCGACCGCCGAGGGCCGTACCACCTTCCTGCGGGCCGCCGCCGTCCACGCCCGCGTGGTGGAGGAGTTCTTCGTCCGGCCGCTCGCCGCCGCGGACTACACCAGACTGACCGGCGCCCTGAGCGAGATCGACCGGGCGCTGCGCGAGAGCGGCGGCGTCTGAGGCCGGAGGGCGGAGACCGGTGGCGACGGGGACGGCATACGGCCTCGGGGCCGGTACGGCGAGGCCGGCTCGGGACGGCCTCGCCGTCCTCGGCCCGGCGCCTCGCAGCCGGATGACGCCGTTGATCCGCTCGTCGTCCGCCGCATAGGTTCGCTCGTATGACGAACGTACGGATCGGTGTGATGCACGACCGCGACTGGGCCCCGGAAGGGCTGCCCGAGTTCGCCCGGCGGGCCGAGGCGCTCGGCGTGGACGACCTGTGGGTGGTGGAGGACCTCGGCTGGAACGGCGGTGTGTCCGCGGCGGCCGTGGCCCTGGGAGCGACGCAGCGCCTGCGGGTGGGCATCGGCATCGCCCCGGCCCCGCTGCGCAGCCCGGCGCTGCTGGCGATGGAACTGGCCACGCTGGCGCGCGTGTTCCCCGGGCGACTGGTGGCCGGGATCGGGCACGGCGTGCGGGAGTGGATGGCTCAGGTCGGCGTCGCACCCCGCTCCCCGCTCGCCCTGCTGGAGGAGACGATCACCTCCGTGCGCGCGCTGCTGCGCGGTGAGCGGGTCGACCTGGAAGGACGTGAAGTGCGGCTGGACGGGGTGAAGTTGGTGCACCCGCCGGCCGAGGTGCCGCCGGTCGTCGCAGGCGTCGTGCGCGCCCGCTCCCTCGAACTGTCCGGCCGGGTCGCCGACGGCACACTGATCGCCGAGGGCCACGGTCCGCGAGATCTCGCACGCATCCGCGAGCTGACCGCCAAGGGCGCCGCAGGCGACCACACGCTGACGGTCTTCGCCTTCGCCTGTGCCGGTGACGACCCCGACGCGGTGGCCCGCACCCTCCACCCCCACACCGAGGGCCACGGTGCCTGGCTGGGCCGGCCCCAGGACGAGGTCTTCACGGTTTCCGGCGACGCCGCCGGGGCCGCGGCCGGTATCCGCGCACTCGCGGAGGCCGGAGCGGACACGGTCGTCCTGCGCTTCGTGGGCGAGGACCCGCTCGGACAGCTGGAGGCCGTACTGGCGGCCCGATGACCCTCCCCGGCCCCGCTCCGCCTCGGCGGGAGGGGCCGGGCCGACGTGCCGGCCGGGCGGCGCTAGGGGGCGGCCGGAGGGGAGTCCGGGGCGTCCCGGTCCGGGGCGTTCTCCTGGCCGCGGCTCTCCCCGCCCCGGGGCTCGGCGGCGGGGCGCGGGATCCTGCCGCCGCCCTTGAATCGCTCCAGCGTGCGCGTGAGCTGCTGGAACGGGGACATCGCCGGGGCCCCGGACTGTCGTTGCGGGGCCGGAGCGGCCTCGGCGGCCTCCCGGTAGGCGGCGAGCGCCTCATGGGCACGCTCGGTCGCCTCCCGGTACAGGTCCCGGGACTCCGTCATGGCCTTCAACGCCTCGGCGTACTGGGCCACCCGCTGCCGTTCCCGCACCAGCTCCTCCTCCAGGGTGAGGACGTGCCAGTCCTTGCGCAGCGCGGTGAGGGCGTCACCGGCCCCGTCCGGCAGCGGCCGGAGAAGGGAGTCGAACCGCGTCACCGCCGCGACGAGGTCGGCCGGCTCGGAACCGTCCAGGAACACCGTCCGTACGGTGAAGTCCTCCGCGTCGTACCCGGACGGGGGCGGGGACCCGGGCAGCACCGCCGCGCCGCCGCGCGGCACCTCCACACCGAACTCCCGCAGCGCCCAGTTCACGACCCGCAGCTGCTGCGGCGCCGCCCGGTGCTCGACGATCCGGTGCCGCAGGCTCGGCGGCAGCCACCGTGACAGGGGCAGCCGGCCGCGTTCGTCCGTGGTCATGGCCTCGTGGACGACGACATGCACGCCCCAGCCGCTGCGCCCGGCGTCCCTGAGCACGCGGCGTACGTCCTTGTCGTCCTCGGGCAGGGCGTTGATCCTGCTCAGCGACAGGCCGGTCGCGGCGTCGTGGTCCCAGTCGCCGTACTCCGGCCAGAACCGGGTGACGGGGGACGGCCACGCCGGGTCCCACGGCTGTTCCGCCTCCGCGAGCAGGGTCCACTCCCGCCCGCCGCCAAGATCGGCCGCGAGCCCGAGCCGGGCCCGGACGGTCACCTCGTCGGCCACCCGCCATCGGGCCTCGAAGACCCGTTCCGGCGCGTCGCCGTCGGTGTCGGGCAGCTCCATGAAGTCGTCGATGACTTCGCTGTCCTTGAGCCGGCGCAAGGTGCGGCGGAGTACGTCCTCCGCGTCGGGCCCGACATGGCGGCCGCGGGCCGGCCACACCGTCGGAGGAGTCGTGGGACGCGCTGGGGAAGTCGGCATGAGTCCATCGGGGAGCAGGGGCCATGTGCGTCCACCAGTATCGTCGCCGAGACCTGTGGAGGATCACCCGGGGTCCTGCCCGGCCGCCCACCCGTGCCGCGCGGTCTTCTCTCGCGACGGCCGCCGCCGCCCGCACTTCCTGCCGGACGCGTGCTCCGACCAGGAGCGCGCGCCTTCGGGACCCCCGTCACCCGGGGCCGTTTCGGCCGCCAGTTCGTCGTGTCCGCCAGGGTGGGGCGCGTCCCCCGGGTTGACGGCGGCCGGTGGACCCGGTCGGCCGTGGGCGGCGCCTGCCACGCGCACGGCGGGCCGCGGGATCTCCGGACTCCCGCGTAGGGTGCGAGGACACCGTCCTCGTCCCTGCCGGGCGAGGCTGACGCCGACCGGAAGGCACGCTGTACATGACCGGGCAACGCGACCGTTGGGCGGAACTGACCGGCGGACAGGCCGGAGAGGAGTACGCCCGGCGTTTCGCCCGGCTGGCCGAGTCAGGGCAGGACGTCCACGGTGAAGCGGCCTTCTGCACCGCACTGCTGGAAACCCCCGCCCGGGTCCTGGACGCCGGCTGCGGCACCGGCAGGGTCGCGATCCGGCTCGCCGAGCTGGGCCATGCATGCACCGGCGTGGACGTCGACCCCTCAATGCTCGCCGTCGCCCGCCGTACCGCCCCGGCGCAGGAATGGCTCCTGGCCGACCTGGCCCGTCTCGACACCCTCGGCCTGGAGCCGGTCTTCGACCTGGTCGTCGCCGCCGGGAACGTCATTCCCCTGCTCGCCCCCGGCACCGAACCGGCCGTGGTCCGGCAGTTGGCGGCGGTACTACGGCCCGGCGGACTGCTGGTCACGGGCAT
This sequence comes from Streptomyces sp. VNUA24, assembly GCF_029167005.1. Classification (NCBI taxonomy): domain Bacteria; kingdom Bacillati; phylum Actinomycetota; class Actinomycetes; order Kitasatosporales; family Streptomycetaceae; genus Streptomyces; species Streptomyces sp. VNUA24. Next base: position 1,592,761 of record NZ_CP119143.1, on the reverse strand, counting down.
GGGCCTCGACGCGGCGCACCTGCCGCTGCCCGAACCGCCCCTGACACTGGAGGACTTCGACCACTGGTGCGCCCAGGCCGGTCTCACCCTCGAACAGCGCTTCGCCACCTGGGGCGCCGAACCCTACGCCGACGGCTGCGGCTACGCGGTGAGCGTGCACGCCCGCCCCACCACCTGAGCCGGCGGCAGCGGCTCCGGGCGATCAGGGGACCTGCCGGGGGACTACGAACGGGATGGGGATGCCGTGCGCCTGGAGGGCCTCGGTGTAGCGGGTCAGCAGCTCGTCGATGCCGGACAGGAGGATGGCTGCCGTCTCGCGGGCTTCGCCGATGTCGCCCCGGTCGCAGGATTCCACGATGTCCGCGACGTCGGAACGGATGACCGACAGGGAGTCGCCCTGGATCAGTACGCCCGGGAAACGACGCTGGGGGAGACGGACGACCGCGTCGTTCCCGGGGTCCGTGAGCAGCTCGGCCTCGATGAGTTCCATCCGGTCATTCAACCTCAGTGTGCTTCGGTGCCAGTGCCAGTGCCAGTGCCAGTGCCAGTGCCAGTGCCAGTGCCAGTGCCAGTGTGTGCGTCTGTGTGTGCGCCTGTGTCCGTGTCGGCGGGCGACAGTCCTCGGGATGGTCACAGCTTCGTCGCCTACCCTCAAGCGTGAGGACGGTGACGTGGGATGCCACCGGGGACGCACATCGAGGAGGCTGCGGTGTTCGGAAGGGGCACGTGGGTGGTCGCGGGTGCCGTGGCCGTGGCCTGCCTGGCGGTCGTCGGTCCCAGCACACCCGGCGACGGCGTCTTCGCCAGATCGCTTCCCGCGGACGCCGTCAAGAAGGTCCACCCCGACCGCGTCATGACGTGGAACATCTGCAACCCCTGCGACGAGAGCAACGTCGACCGGGCCGCGGAGATCGCCGCGGTGGCTCCCCAGGTCATCGGACTGCAGGAGGCGTGTGTGCGGGACGTGGAGAGGATTCGGGAGTATCTGGAGACCTTCCACGGGCTCGTGTACCACGTCGAGTACGGCTCGGTCCTCGGGAGTTGGAGCCGGTGCGGGGGAGCGCCGTGGAACCCGGGAGGCTTCGGGCAGGCCATTCTCTCGGCCGGGCCGTTGACGGACCGCGTCGGCGTCGAGTACCCGGAGGGCGGCTCGGAGGACCGGGGATACATGGCGGTCACCGCGACGGTGGGCGGTCAGCCGGTGAGGATCTTCAACACGCACCTCGCCCAGCGGCGCCAGGAGGCGATCAGGGCGGACCAGATCGATGTCCTGGCCGAGGAGGTCGCCCGCCACGACCGCGCGATCGTCCTCGGTGACTTCAACGCCGTGCCGGACGCGGCCGAGCTGGCCCCGATGTGGAAGGTGGCCAAGGACGCGGACACCGCATGCCGTCCCCCGTCCGACGCTGCCTGCGGGCTGACCACCGACTGGCAGAGCAAGTTCGACTACGTCTTCCTGCGGGGCGTCTCCCCGCTGGCCCAGCGGGTGCGGCTCTCCGAGTCCTCGGACCACAACCTGGTGTACGCGGACGTGGACCTGACCTGAACCGGGTGTGAGGGCGGTTGGGCTTCCGAGGGAAGCGGGCACGGGCGGCCGTCTCCCAACGTCGGCATCAGGCCGCGCCCTTCCCGCGGACGACCAACTCCGCCGGGTCCGGTCGCTGCCGTAACTCCGGCTGTATATGGGCGAGTTGGCGCTGTCGAGAGGCGTGCGTGACCTGGTGTGCCACCGGCCGGAGTGGCCGAACGATGCTGAAGTGTCCGGAGGGGCAGGCCGCGGGGCCGCTCCCCGGGCTGTTTCCGGCGTTCCGACGACCGAACAAGTCCGGCCCCCGGTGTTCCTGTCGCCCCCATCAATGGCATGGACCCGCCAGATATGACCGGTGCGGTTCCGTCGGGCCGACTGCTCGCCCGGCCTGTTCGCGACGGCCGGGCGAGTGACGGGCGTCTCACCCGTCGACAGTGGCCGGCCTTGGAACGCAGCCGTTCCGCACCCCTGGCCGGGCGTGCGAGCGGCGTGGCGACAGCCGCCGCGCCAGGCGCATATGACGTGCCGTCAGAGACGGCAAGCGGTAATCCGGACCGGCCGAAAAGAAGGCCCTCGCACCGGGGGGAGCAGAGCGGCTGATCTGAGGCTGTTTCGCGCGTTCCCGCCCCGCCTAGGTTCGCTGTGCTCCGCACACTGATCGGTCATTCCGTCAGAAACACGCACTCCGACGACAATCGAAGGAGAAAACTCGTGCGCAGTCTCAGACTCTCGATACTTCCGCTCGCCGCGGCCACCGTGCTGGCCCTGATCGGTGCCACCACGGCAGAGGCGGCACCCGTCGCGGCCGAAGCCCGAACCGGGGCCGGCGCCCTCACCGCCGCCGCGAACGACACGACCAGCGTGGACCGGACCGCACGCCTGTCCAACGGGGCCGCGGTCGACTCGGCGAAGGACGCGGCGGCAATGGCGCGTTACTGGACACCGGAACGCATGGCGAAGGCCATCTCGCTCGACAAGGTGGCCACCACCTCGCGCAAGGGTCTCTCCAAGCCCGTCGGGCCGACCGGGGCGCCCGGATCCGTACCGTCCGCGCCCGCCCGCTCCAAGACCGCGTCCATACGCATCAACGAATCCGCCGCGGTGGGCAAGGTGTTCTTCACCAACCCCAGTAACGGCGGCACCTACGCGTGTTCGGCGAGCGCGCTCAACAGCGGTTCCAAACAGATGGTCGTCACCGCCGGGCACTGTGTCCACGGCGGCAGCGGCGGCACCTGGATGACGAACTGGGTCTATGTGCCGCGCTATCGCTCCGGAGCCCGCCCGTTCGGCACCTTCGCCGCCAAGCAGATGCGCACGTTCAACGCGTGGATCAACAGCAGCGACCTCAGGCGGGACGTCGCCATGGTGACGACCTGGCCGCTCAACAACAACAAGGTCGTCAATGTCACCGGCGGACACGGGATGAGCTGGAACTTCTCGCGCCAGCAGCCCGTCACCATTCTGGGCTACCCCGGGAACCACGACAGCGGGGAACTCCAGTGGGCGTGCACCGGCACCACACGCGCGGCCAGTGACAACGGCATCGAGCTCCAGTGCAACTTCGGCGGCGGCTCCAGCGGTGGACCGTGGCTGCGGGAGTTCAACGACTCCAACGGTCTCGGATCCGTCAACGGCGTGATGAGCACCGTCACTTCGACCGGCTGGAACGAGGCCGCCTACTTCGACGACGCGGTCAAGGCCATGTACGACGCCCAGGGCAACGTCACCTGACGGACCCGCACCACCGGACCCCCGCACACCGGACAAGGAGCCCCTTCCATGCGTCGCAGCAACCTGAGCCGCTGGGCGGTGGCCGCCGCCCTCGTCGCCGCCGTCGTGGCGGTGGCGGCCTGGCGCACCGCGGCCGCCGCCACGGAATCCGAGCCACAGCCGGAACCGGGAACCACGGTCCACGACGTACGGCAGGACAACCCGGAGCGGCTCGGCGACTACTGGACGCCTGAGCGCATGCGCGAAGCAGAGGACGCGCCCATGCCGAAGCGCGACTGAGGGCGCGCGGGTCCGCGACGAGTACGGCACCGGGATCGCCGGGAGGCGAGGGCGACCTCACCTCCCCGCGATCCCGGTTACCGTTTCCCCTCATGACAGCCACCGAGTCGGACATCACCGAGGACCTGATCCGGGAACTGCTGCGTGAGCAGTGCCCCGACCTGGCGCATCTCCCCTTGAAGTTGGGAGCGCTCGGCTGGGACAACCAGGTGTGGCGGCTCGGCGACGACCTCGCCGTCCGGCTCCCCTGGGCGACGGACACCGCGGACGCGCTGCTCCACAAGGAACACGCGTGGCTGCCCGGCCTCGCTCCGCACCTTCCTCTGCCCATACCCGTACCGCAGCGCCTCGGTGAGCCGTCCGAACGGTTCCCGCGCCCCTGGCTCGTCACCACCTGGGTCCCGGGGGAGCCCGCCGACCGCGCCCCCGCCACGCGCACCCCGGACGCCGCCGTGGCCCTGGCCGCCTTCCTCACCGCCCTCCACCGCCCCGCCCCCGACGGAGCGCCCGCTGGCCGGGACCGGGGTGGCTCGCTGGCCGACACCGCCGAGCAGTTCACCCGGGGACTCGCGTCGGCCGCCGAACTGGGGCTGATCCAGGACCCGGACGCCGTCCGTGCCGTGTGGGAGGACGCGGCGGCCGCCCCCGAATGGACGGGCCCGAGGCTCTGGCTCCACGGCGACCTGCACGCGGCCAACATCCTCACCAGGGACGGCACCTTCTGCGGAGTGATCGACTTCGGCGACCTCTTCGCCGGCGACCCGGCCTGCGACCTCGCCGCCGCCTGGACCCTGCTGCCGGACGGCGAGGCCGACCTCTTCCACCGCACCTACCGGCCGGCCCCGGACGCCGCGACCCTGCGCCGCGCCCGCGGCTGGGCGGTGCTGCGCGCCCTCGGCGGCATCCACATCGGACATGCCGGTGTCCACGGCCGTCCCGGGGGCAAGGCCACCTGGGGCCCGCCCGCCCATGCCGCACTGCGACGCCTCACCGCGCCGGCCTGAGCCGCGGAACACGGACCCGCGTCCCGACGTCTGGCCCGGCGATACGGGGGCACACGGACGTCACCCGTACGAAAGGAACCGCTCCATGCTGGGTATAGCCGCGGCCGTACTGTTCTTCATCGCCTTCCTGATCAACGCAGCGGAGATCTCGACGAACGACGCCTTCTCCTCCACGAACATCATGCTCCTCGGCCTGATGGTCCTGGCCCTGCATGTCGCGGGCATCGGCAGCGGCTGGTCCGCCCGCAGACGCTGACGGAGTGTGAGCCCCGGGGTGGGTGCGGACGTGACGGCGTCCCGCACCCACCCCGACGCCTGTCCCGGCCGGTTCCGCGGCGTCCGTGGCCAGGAGCTGCGGGCGCCGGAGCTTTCGCGGGTGCGCGGCCGGTGATTCCGTGAGGGATGGGGGTACACGGGCGGCATGCCACCGACAAACGATCACCTCCTGCCCTCGCGGGCCGTGCGACAGCTGCGCCGGATCCGCGCGTTCTACGCGACGGCCGCGTCCGTGTGGGCCGCCCTGGCGGCCTGGGAGGGGTGGCAGCATCCCGGCAGTCGGCCCATGTGGGTGTCGGCACTCCTGCTCGTGGTCTTCACCGGGCTGTTCTCCGTGACGTCGCTGTGGCTGTGGCGTCACCGGACCGCCGTCACCGCCGCCGCGGACGGGCCCGCGCGCCGTGGCGCTCCGCGGCGGATCACTCCCGCGCGGGGAGCCGCCTGAGCCTTTCGCACCCGTACCGCGTAGGCGTAGGCCGACGAGGCGAGATCAAGGAGCCGTGACCCCCTTCCACGGCTCTCCGGCGCGCTCGGCCCATGCCCGGGCCGCCTCCGGGCGGCCGGTCAGCAGCAGGAGGTGGGCCGCGATCGGACCGCGGACCTCCTCGCCGCCGCCGCGCGTCCACTCGATGTCGGTGGCGACGAGCCGGGCCTTCGGCAGGGGCCAGGGGCGGGGCGGCATCCGCATGGTCCACACGCGGTCGGCGGCGTCACGGGCGGCCGTCGGCGGCATCGTGCGGCTCCTGCCGAGCGCGAGCGAGATGTCCTGGCCGTGGACGAGCAGGTCGATCAGCGGCTCGCGAGGCGAGGTGGTGGGTGCCAGGCGACGGGAGCCGACGGTCGAGCGCAGGTTCCCGACGATCTCGGTCACGGGCAGCGAAGCCTCGCGGACCGCCGAGTCGTGGATGAGACGGTTCCAGTTCCCGCGGGCCCGGATCATCTCGCGCAGCACCTGCCCGTACGAGAAGCGTGCCGCGATGGTCAGGTGCGCGGCCACGTCCCGCACCCGCCAGTCCCCGCACCCGGTGCGTGTCTCCCACTCCTCGGGGCTCAGGCCCGCCAGCAGATCGGCCAGGCTCGTGCGCTCCTCGTCGACGATCCGCCAGAGCTCGTCGGTGTCCAGTGCTGCACCCACGGTGATCACCCACTCAAGTGGTAAGATTCTCTGACCAAAGTAGTCAGGGTATCTGACCAATGTCAAGGAGGAGAGGGTGGCTGTCGACGATTCCGCGAGAGGGGGTGCGGCGAGGGTGACGGCCGACGAACCCAACACGGGTGTCCTGCTGTTCCTGCCGTACAGGGCTCTGGAGAACCGAGTCTTCGCCGCGCTCGCCGAGGCCGGGTTCGACGACTTCACGCCCGCTCAGGCCCGGGTCATGCAGCGCATCGGCCCCCACGGCACCCGCCTCACCGAACTCGCGGAGCAGGCCCAGATCACCAAGCAGACGGCCGGGTTTCTCGTCGACCAGCTGGAGAAGGCGGGCTACGTCACCCGGGTCGCCGATCCGACCGACAAGCGCGCCCGGCTGGTGTGCGGCGCGGCCAAGGCGTGGGCGGCCAAGGAGGTCGCCGACGCGGTGGTCGCCGAGGTGGAGAAGGAATGGGAGGAACACCTCGGCAAGCGGCGGTCGAGGCAGCTGCGGGAAGCCCTGCTCCTGCTGAGGGAGATCACGGACCCGTGGCGTTAGGGTCGGCTGCCCGGAGGCCCCAGAATGGTGCGATGGATCATCACTTCGTCGGCATACCGGAGTTGACCGGTGTTCCGCGCGTCGCGGTCGTCATCGACGTCATGCGCGCCTTCACCGTCGCCGCCTGGGCCTTCTCGCGCGGCGTGGAGAAGATCGTCCTGGCCTCGACCGAGAGCGAGGCGCTCGACCTGAAGCAACGCCACCCGGGCTGGCTGGCGTTGAAGGACGGGGCACCGGCAGCGGGCTTCGACGCGGTGAACTCGCCCGGCCTGCTCAGGACCCGCGACTTCGCCGGCCGCACGCTGGTGCAGAAGACGACGGCGGGAACCGTGGGCGCGCTGGCCGTCGCCGGCGCACCGCTGGTGCTGTGTGCGAGCTTCGTCGTGGCGGGCCCGACCGCCCGGTTGCTGCGGGCCCGGGACGCGGGCCCGGTGACGTTCGTCGTCACCGGCGAGGACGGCCGGGCCGACGAGGATTTGGCCTGTGCCGAATACATCGGGCGCCGGACGGCCGGAGGCGACGTCGCACCGGACCCCTACCTTCACCGCGCGAGGAAGTCCCGTGCCGCGGCCGACCTCGCCGCCGGCCTGCGCGGCGGCTGGCACCCGGACGACGTCGAACTCTGCCTGGACGTCGACCGGTTCCCCTTCGCGATGGTGGCCGGCCGGGAGGGGCGCCTCACGGTGCTCCGGCCCGTCGAGGTGCCGCCCGCCCTGACACCCGCTGAAGCGGAGTACCGGTGACCTCCCGGACGGGAACCGGACCCGGCGTGGCACACCGCCACGGTCACGGCAGCCGGTACACCGCCTCGTCCGGATCGGGTCGGACGATGACCCCGTCCTCGGCCAGGGCCCGCAGATAGGTGCGGGCCGCCTTCTCCGCCGCCTCCCGGTCCTTCGGCTCATGACCGGCGACCCGCAGAGCCAGCGCGGCACGCCGCGTGTCCCACACGCCCCCGAGCGCCTGAATCACCGCGGAGAGCGCCTCCTTGTACGTCAACGGCGTATCGGTCATCGCATCCTCCCCATTCGGAACCGGCCACAGCATGGCACGGCGAAGGGGCCCCCGCAGGGCCGGGTGGCCGTGCGGGGGCGGCGTCGTCTCCCGGCCGCTCAGGACCGCTTCGCGACATCCTTCACCGATGTCGGGCCCAACTGCTTGGCGCTGGCGTATTCCGGCATCGTCATGGGCTTGTCGAACAGGAAGAACGACTGGTTCGTGCCGACCGTGAACTCCATGTACGCGCCCGTCGTGGCGTCGAAACCGTAGTAGGCGTTGCAGGTGGACCCCGAGGTGTACGTGCCGTCCATGCCGGGCTGGGCGAGTACCGCGATGCCCTCGGAGGAGGATTCCACCTTCTCCGTCGGCGTGAGCATCTTGCAGCGCGGCACCGGCAGGCCCTTCATGATGAAGTACCCGTAATCGCCCTTGGCGTTCTGGATGTAGACGTACGAGAGCTTGCCCCGCTTCCCCCAGGTCTTGATCCACTGGTTGATCGCCTCGCGGGTCGGCGAGTACTCCATGCGGCCCGCCGGCTGCTGGGCGACGAGGTGGTCGTAGTTCTGCTGTTTTGCGGCGTTCTCCTTGTCCTGGCTGGAGTCATCGGTGCAGGACGTCAGGGCGAGGCCCACGACGAGCGTCACGGCGGCGGCCTGGGCCAGGCGTGCGAACTTCTTCATACGGTGCTGCCCTCTTCCGGTGTCGGGATGCGGATCAGTTGGTGCACGTCGTGCGCTCGGCGTCGGCATCCAGCCGGTAGGGCAGGTCCTTGTCGCGGAAGGGCGCGCGATGCTCCTGGGCGGCCTTGGAGTTGTAGTCGTTGACCGACTCGATCCGAGTGGCCTTCAGCGCGGTGATCGACTGGTCGATCTGTGCCGTGCGCGTCTTCGAGGCGTTCTCGCGCTCCTCCTCGAGCGCCTTGATCGTCCCCTCGGCGTTCTGCGCGGCCTCGCAGAGCTGGAAGAACTCCTCGTACGTGCTCTGCCGGAACTCGCCCGAGCCGACCGTGTTCTCGCGCTCGTCCGCCGCTCCCCGGAACGGGGCGGTGATCCAGGCCGCGCCGCCGAAGGCGAACGCGCCGACCACGTACAGCACCGCCAGGCCGACGACCCCGCCCACGGCCCACGCCCCCCACCGGGCTCCCTCGCGTATCTCCCCCATGGCCCTCCCCCTTCACCGGTGCTCCAACGGTGTGGAACCACCTTTGTGCTGGAGGACACGAGCCCGGGGGTGAAACGGTTCCGCAGGGACGGGCGCCCCCAAAGAGGCTTGCGTGTGGGCGAGTTGCTGTCGGTGGCCGGTGCCGAAGGGACGCGCTGCCGAAGAGGGACGCCCGCGCCGCCCGAACCTGTCCGAGGTGTGGTAACGGCTGTTACCATGCCTCCATGGCGAAGAAGCAGCTGGGCGCGCGCGTGGACGAGGATGTGGCGGACCTCGCGAAGCGGCGCGCCGCCGACCTGGGGCTGAGCATCGGGGACTATCTGGCCCGGCTGGTGCAGGAGGACGTCGGCGGCCTGCGCGCCCGCGGGGTGGAGGCCGCCGCCCGCTTCCTGGCCGAGCACCAGGCCGTCTTCGACGAGGCCGAGGAAGCGGAGGCGACACCTCGGGGAACGCGCGCCGCCTGATGGATCTGCACATCGACGTCCCCTGGATCCTGCAGGTCGCCGAGGTCGCCGGGGCGAACGATCCGGCGCCCGACGACTACGGCGTCCCCCTCTCGGCGGTAGCCCGCCACCGTGCCGAACTGTTCGAGCAGCCCGTCTACGACGGCCGCTACGCCAAGGCCGCCGCCCTGGTCCACACCCTCGGCCGGTGCCGCTGGCTGGAGCGGTCCAACATGGCGGTCGCCGCGGCCACCGGCGTCATGTACCTCGAAGCGTCGGGGATATCCGTCAAGCCCGCGCGCGAGGACGCCGTCGCCCTCAAGGACCTGCTCCTCGACCCCGCCTGCACGGCCGGGAGGATCGCCGCCCTGCTGCGGACCTGGCCGACGGCCGGCTGAGGCGGAACGGCCGACGGACCCCCGCGGTTCGTCGGGGGTCCGTCGAGGGTGTGGATCGTCAGTGCCGGAAGACGTCCTTCGTCTTCTCCTTGGCCTGGCGGGCGTCGCCCTTCGCCTGGCTGCCGCGGCCCTCGGCCTCCATCTGCTCGTTGCCCAGCACGCGGCCCGCCGCCTCCTTGGCCTTGCCCTTGATCGTTTCTTTCTTCGCCTTGGCCTTCTGCTCTCGTGCCACCGTTCATCACTCCCTGACAGGTCTGACCTCGGTGTCACTACGGCAAGTAGCCCTCAGTGCGGCAGTCAAACGCCCCGGGCGCGTCTATGACACGGTGTCCTCCGCCTCCCAGCGCAGCAGGTCGCCCGGCTGGCAGTCGAGCACCTCGCACAGCGCGGCGAGCGTCGCGAAGCGGACCGCCTTGGCGCGGCCGTTCTTGAGCACCGCCAGGTTGGCCGGGGTGATCCCCACACGGTCCGCCAGCTCTCCCACGGACATCTTCCGCCTGGCCAGCATCACGTCGATGTCGACGGTGATGGGCAGTCGGGTAGCCGGAGCGCGTTTCCGCGCCCCGGCCCCCTCAGAACCGGACGTGCGGCTGTTCACCGCATCCGGCTCAAGCGGGCCCTGATGGCTACGTGAACTGGTCATGCTTGCGTGGCCTTCCTGTTATCGCCTGCGTGATGCTGGCGGTGGCATTCGGCGTGTACGAGGCGGAGGTTGGTTCTTTCATCCGAGCCGCCGTCCCGCCGATACATGAAGTGGTGCTTGTGCAGTGGCTTCATGGATGCCGAGAACCATGCAGCCCATTCACGCGGGCTGTCTGGTTCGTATTCGGCACCGGAGATCAAGGGCTGTTTACACAGCGGGCAGATCCCCTTCTGGCGGGCAGCCAGCGTGATCGACGTGCGGTCGATCGTTGCCGGGATATTCTTCTTTCGGCGGCTGGCCCAGTAGTCGGTCAGCGTCGGGTCGTCGACGGAGTTTCCTCCCTTGACGAGCACGTGCCGTTCGATCCGGGTCCAGTTGAACTTGTAGAGATAGGCACCAGAAACGCGGCTGCCAAATACCCAGTTGTCCATCCTGGTTGAATTGAACCGCCCGAAGTACCTCGCAACAGTCCAGTACCTGGGCTTCCTCGGGTGGCTGTGTTTCGCCCACTTGTAAGTGAGCAGCCACACATAGTCGTCCAAGGCGCTGAATATATCCTTGGACACCACCGTCCGGTAGTAGGTGGCCCATCCGCGGATGATCGGCCTGAGCTTGCGGATAACCGCGTCCGCGTTTGCTCCTCTCAGGGCAAGCATCTCATCTCGGAGCCTCTTCCGGATCCTCTTGACGGCATCCTTGCTCGGTTTGATGAGCAGTTTCCCGCTGTAGGAGCGCACGTTGAACCCGAGAAAGTCAAACCCTTCTTCGAGATGAACGACCTGAGTCTTCTCCTCATTGAAGAACAGCCCTCTCGGCTCCAGCCAGTTCGTCAATCTCTCTTTGGCTTGGTGTGCTTCCGCCTCGCTGTGACAGAGCACAACGAAGTCATCTGCGTACCGAACAAGCACCGGTGCGTCTCTGCGGCTCCAGGGCGTGGCGCCTTCGAGACAACCGACAGCCGTACTCATCCCGTGGAGGGCGATGTTGAGAAGCAGAGGGCTGATGACCCCACCTTGCGGGGTTCCCTCGCTTGTAGGCGAGAAGCGACCGCTGTCCATGACGCCGGCCTTGAGCCAGCCACGAACCATGTCCTTTGCAGGAAAGGTTCCGATGACCGACAGCAGGTGGTCATGGTTGATGCGGTCGAAGGCCGCTGACAGGTCGGCGTCGAGGGCCCATCGCCTGCGCCCTCCGCTTTTTGCCACCAGATAGATCGTTTGGATGGCGTCCTGACAGCCCCGGCCGGGACGGAAGCCGTAACTCCGCGCCTCGAACCGGGCTTCCCACTCTGGTTCCAGAGCATTCTTCACCCGGGCCTGATGAGCCCGGTCCCGAATGACCGGGATTCCAATCGGGCGCTGCTTCCCGTTGCTCTTCGGGATGTACACCCGCCGGACTGGATGAGCCTTCACGCTGCTGGCGCCGGCAAGTAACTCCGATACCAACATTCCTCGCTCCTGCGGAGTGAGGGCAGTATGTCGGTCCACCCCGGGCGTCCGGCGGCCTGGGCTCAATTGGGTCACGCGCTTCACACTTACGAATGTGTTGGCGCGTGATCTCAGCATGAGCTTCTGCAAGTTACGGACCCTTTTCAGGTCCCCGTTCCGCGTAGCCGCGAAGATCCTCTGGCGCAGTCGTCGTACCGATGCTTCCGCTGGAGCCCAATCGATGTTGTTCCAGACGTTCGCATGGTCCACAGGTCCGTTCGCGTCGGTAGACATCGTGGCCTCAATTGTGCTCATCTCCGCCTCCCCTTAGCGTCTAACTTGCCCTGTGGTTCCGATTCTTGTGACAGGTCATCTTGCGGGCCTACCTGATCCGCGTGGGCTCCCTTTCGGGCCGGGATCGTTTCCCGTATCCGGCGAGTTATGCGAGGAGTTGAGGGGGCTCCCTGATTTCCTCTGGGCTTTCGCCCTACCGGCATTCGCTTCTCGGATCATCCTGTCCCGCTGGGGAGTTGAGCCATCGTTACCTCCGGCCTACCGGACGACGTCCGGACCCAAACGGGGTTTCCACGTTCCACTCCTTGAGATACGGCTGGGGTGGGCGCCCTCTTAATCCCGGGATCTGCGGTGTCCGCTTCCCTGTATCTGAGCTCAGGGGTCGCTTTGCGCTTTCCAGCGCCAGATCCTAAAGGTCGCCGATTCCGCCATCTGCGACCGCGAGGTAACGAGACATCATCAAGGGTTCACTTGCGTTCGCCCGTCCAGCCTTCCCCTGACCTGTGGCGTCCCGATGGCCGGGACCCCCTTGGGCTTTCCGCTCGGCTTCGCACCCCACCGTTACCGGTGACGCACGCGAACGTGGGGACGGACCTGGACACTGGTCCGGGATGATGCGCTGCGTTGCCTTTCCTCGCGCATCACCCACTCAGCGGGAGCGACTTCGTGTCGCACTCAGATCACCTCGTCCAGCTCGGCCTGCATCCGCGTCGCCGCGACATCGCGCGCGACGGCCTGGGCGAGCAGCATCCGCAGGACCAGCACGAGGAGCGCGACCCCGAGGATGGCCACGCCGACACCGGCCATGATGACGGTGACGCCCGGGTCGTCCCGCTGGCCCGGCGCGTTCAGGGCGGTGACCGCGAACCACAGGAGCGAGGCGGCCGCGATGGCTCCGATCACGTAGTCCACGTACCGGAAGGCGGCGTGGGAGAACACGGTTCCGCGGCGCACCATCGTCACCAGCCGCCAGACGCAGACCAGGACGACCTGGGCCGCCACCATGCCCAGGGCCGTGATCACGCGCAGCGGGGTCAGCGGGAGCGAGCCGTCCTCCGGATCGTTGCCGCTGACCAGCGTGTACACCATCGACACCTGGACGAACACGGTGCCGACGAGCACCACCACGAGCACGGCGCGCAACGCCCCCACGGTCAGCTTTCCCATGACCTGTCCTTCCATCGAGTTGCGATGGGAATCTATCGAATCTCGATAGGGTTAGGCAGGAACGGGAGAGGGGATCCGGGTGGATGCCGCCGCCGTCAGGGTGCGGTGACGCGGGCGTTGACCCGTCGCATCCAGTCGCGGTCGGTGTGCCACATGGGGTGGTGCGGGGCTGCGTTGGAGGTCAGGACCACGCCCCGGAAGCCCGCGGCGAGACAGCGGTCGACGACGAACTCGGCGATGTCCTTGCCGACGGCGTCCTCCTCGAAGCGGGTCAGCAGCGGGGTGTACCCCACGACGCCCTCGCCGAGGACGGCCGGGATGCCCCGGCGGGCGGCGAACGCGGCGACGGAGTCGACCCACGAGGCCAGCGTCTCCCGCATGGCCTGCCGGTGGGCGGCGTAGTTCTCGTAGAGCCACAGGTCCCAGCGGTCGGGGTCGACCCAGTCGTGCGCGTAGAACAACTCGCGCGGGATGCCGGTGGCGGCCAGGCGCCAGGGCTCGTCGGGCTGGTGGTCGGCGAAGGCGGGTGCGTCGGGGCGCAGCATGGCGGCCAGTTCGGGGGTGGGCCACGTGGTCGTCTCGGGGGCGGCTTCCGTGCCGTGGCCGAGTCCGACCGCCTCGTAGAGGGCGCCGAGCACCCCGTAGACGTAGAAGTGGAAGTGGGCGACCTGCGCCCCCTCCGGCAGGTCGTCGATCTCGCCCGGCCAGGGCTCGCCCAGCGAGTAGGTGACGGTGACGCCGGGGTGGCGGGCCCGCAGCAGCTTCACGGCGCGGTCGAGGGGGCCGTACAGGTAGGCGTAGTGGGTGACGCCGTCGCGCGGGACCAGGGAGCAGTTGTCGACCTCGTTGTGCACCTCGACGTAGGCGACCTGTTCGGCCAGTCCGCGCTCGGTGAGGGAGTCGAGGAGCCCGGCGAGCGACTCGGCCACGGCCTCCGCGCGGTCCGGGCCGGGCACCTCGGCCAGGGCGCGGTGCCAGGCGTCGGTGTCGGCGAAGCTGGGGGACTGCTGGTACTCCCAGGACGACACGATCACCTTGCAGTCGTGGCGGGCGGCCGCCTCGAACAGCTCGACGAGCCGCCGGCGGCCGTCCAGGGGATAGCCGCCGCGCACGTCGTACCAGCGCGTGCGCCGGCCGAACTCCTCGCCCAGGCCACGGACCCGGATCGACTCCGGGTCCTTCACGCGCCCGGAGAACAGCAGGAAGGGCATGGCGCAGACGCGCACGGTGTTGAAGCCCCGGTCGACCGCCTCGGCGAACGCGCGGTCGAGGTCGGCGAACGGCTCGCCGGGTCCTGCCTGGGTGTACCAGCTGAAGTCCCACAGGGTGATGGTCATCGCTTGCTGCTGTGTCGTCATGAGGGCACGGTAGCTCAATTCATTAATTATGAATAATGCTTGACAGGGGTGTCGGGACTGCCCAGGCTCATGTGCCATGACCGAACCCATCCACCCGTCACGGCGCACCGTCGTCACGGCGCTCGGCGTGGCCGCCGTCGCCCTGCCGGCCTGGCCGCAGACGGCGCTCGCCGCGGACGGCTCCGCCTCCGCCCCCGCGAACGGCCCGGTGCTCGACTCCCACCCGGCCACGGAACCCTCCGGCACCCATGTGCGCGACATCGGCGGCACCCGCGTCGTCTTCCAGTACGGCACGGTGCTTCCCGCCTTCGACGGCCGGCGCACCCACGAGCCCACGCGCGAGTACCTGTCCCTCGACAAGCGATGGCGTTTCCGCTTCGACCCCGCCGACGAGGGACTGGACCAGGGCTGGCAGTCCCCGCGCCACGACGACCGGGGCTGGGGCCGTATCGACGTCCCGTCGGCCTGGGACCTGCTGGACACCCCCGGCTTCGGCTCGGAGTCCACCCCCTTCGGCAAGGGCACGGCGTTCGAGGACGGCTACGCCTGGTACCGCACCACCGTCGACGTACCCGCGTCCTGGCGGGCCCGGCACGTCCGCATCGCCTTCCTGGCCGCCGGCTACAGCGCCGAGGTCTGGCTCGACGGCAGACACCTCGGCAAGCACGAGGGTGCCAACTCGCCCTTCGCGCTCCCGGTCGCCGGTGCCCTGCGGCCGGGAACCCGCCAGACGATCGCCGTACGCGTCTTCCGCCGCGCGAGCTACACCGACTACACCTCCGCGACGCCGCAGCCCGTCACCGACGACCACGAACTGCCCTACAAGCCCGTCGACTACTGGCCCTACGCGGGACTCACCCGGTCGGTCTGGATCGAGGCGGTCCCGAAGGTCACCCTCGCCAAACTGCTCGTGTCCACCGAGAACGGACGCCTGGAGGCCCACGCGGTCGTCGAGAACCACGGCGCCGCCGACTTCGACGGCCGGCTCACCCTCGACCCCGGCCGGGGCAGCGGCGGCCGGCCCACCGTCGTCGCGGCCCGGATCCCCGCCCGGTCGGCGGGTGTCGTACGGGTCGCGGTCCGCATACCCGGCGCCCCCCGCTGGAGCCCGGCCGCGCCGCGCACGCTCACCGCCCGCGCCACCCTGACCGCCGGAAGGCACGCGGGTCCGCGGGTGGACACGCTGTCCACCCGGTACGGCGTCCGCGAACTCACGGTCGCCGACGCCCGGATGAGACTGAACGGCGAGCCGCTGTTCCTCAAGGGCCTCAACTGGCACGAGGAGACGGCCGCGCACGGCAGGGCGATGACGCCGGCCGAGTACGACCGGGAACTGGGCCACGTCAAGGCGGTGGGCGCCAACTTCCTGCGCAACTGCGTCTACAACCGCCACCCGTACGTCTACGACTGGGCGGACGAACACGGCGTGCTGGTCATGGACGACATCGACACCATGTGGCTCAACACCGCCCAGGAGAAGCTCCAGACCGAGCGCTACGGCCTCGCCCGCGCCCTGGCCCTGACCATGGCGTGGAACCAGCACAACCACCCCTCGGTGATCCTGTGGGGACTGCAGAACGAGTCGGAGATCGACACCGGCGGCGCCCCGGTCTACCGGGCCTGGCTCGCCGACCTGAAGGCGGCCGTCAAGTCCGTCGACCTCACCGCCCGCCCGGTGACGTGGGCCTCCAACACCAGCAACGACCCCGCGTTCGACCTCGCCGACGTCATCGGCTTCAACGAGTACTTCGGCTACTTCTACGGCAAGGACGCCGACCTCGGACCCACCCTGGACGCGGTGCACGCGAAGTATCCCGACAAGCCGATCCTGATCACCGAGAACGGCACCTGGTCCGTGGCCGGCACCCACGGCTCCGCCACCACGCAGGGCACGGAGGAGTGGCAGGCGGCGAGCTTCACCGCCCACTGGGAGCAGGTGACCGCGCGCAGCGAGTTCGTCGCCGGGTTCACCTACTGGGTGCTCAAGGACTACAAGCAGCGAGCCGGATACAACCAGGACTACAACGGCATCTCGGTCATGGGCCTGATCACCTTCGGTGAGGAGCGCCCCAAACTGGTCCACGACGTGTTCCGGAAGGCCGCGGTTCCGAAGGGGCGGTGACCCTTCGGCGGCCGTACGAGCAGGGGAGGGGCGATCCGCCCCTCCCCTTGTGGTGCCCTCCCCACCCTCACGCAGGCGTACGTTCCGGTGGTGTCAGCCCTTGACGCTGCCCTCGGTGAGGCCGCTGCGCCAGAAGCGCTGCAGGGCGATCATGGCGATCATCAGCGGGACGACGGAGACGAAGGCGCCTCCCACGGTCAGCTGGTAGAGCTGCGGCTGGCGGTCGGCGAAGGACTGCCACGACGTCAGTCCGAGGGTGATGGGATACAGCTTGGAGTCGGACAGCATGACCAGCGGCAGGAAGTAGTTGTTCCAGATGCCGACGAACTGGAAGAGGAAGATCGTCACCAGGGCGGGGGTCATGATGCGCAGTCCCACGACCGTGAAGATGCGGACCTCTCCCGCGCCGTCGATGCGGGCGGCCTCCAGCAGCTCGTCCGGTATCGAGGCCGCGGCATAGATCCGGCACAGGTACACGCCGAAGGGACTGACGAAGCTCGGCAGCAGCACGGCCCAGTAGGTGTTGGCCAGGCCCGCCTTGCTGAACAGCAGGTACATGGGCAGGGCCAGTGCCGTCGCGGGGATCAGGACGCCGCCCAGCACGATGTTGAAGAGCGTGTCGCGGCCGGTGAAGGAGAACTTGGCCAACGCGTAGCCGCACATCGCGGCCAGGAGCGTCGCCACGCCCGCGCCGACGCCCGCGTACAGCACGCTGTTGGCGGCCCAGCGCAGATAGATCGCGCCGTCGTAGGTGACCACCTGGTGCAGGTTGCTCAGGAACCGGGGACGGGCGAACCACAGCCCGAAGGTGCCGAACAGGTCGCCGGTGGACTTGGTGGACGCCACGACCAACCAGTACACCGGGAGCAGGAAGTATCCGGCGGCCGCCACGAGCAGGCCGGTGACCAGGATGCGGCTGCGCGTGGTGACCCCGGTGATGCCGCCGTGCGGTGTCGGTCCGTCGTCGGGGGCCGGCGTCTCGTCCCTCGGCGGGACCGTGCGGGCCGGTGTCCGGAGGCTCACGCGTCCCCTCCCTTCTTGTTGATCAGCCGCAGGAATCCGAAGGAGAGCACGAACGCGGCGAGGGCGAGCAGTACCGCCTCGGCGGCGGCGAGGTGGTAGTTGTCGTTGGTGAACGCCTCGTTGTAGGCGCTGAGGTTGGGGGTGTAGGCGCTGTCGATGCTCGACGAGACGGGCTTGAGCACCAGCGGTTCCGCGAACAGCTGCAGCGTGCCGATGATGGTGAAGACCGTGGTGAGGATGAGTGCCGGGCGCAGCAGCGGCAGTTTGACGTGCCGGACCGTCGCCCAGGCACCGGCGCCGTCGATGCGGGCGGCCTCGTACAGCTCCGCGGGGATCGTGCGCAACTGGGCGACGAGAACGAGGACGTTGTAGCCGGCGAACTCCCAGGTGACGATGTTCGCGATGGACCACAGCACCGTGTCTCCGCCGAGCAGGTCGACCGAGATCCCCAGATGGCGCATGCCGTCCACGAGAGGGCTGACTCCCGGTACGTACAGGAAGCCCCACAGGATGGACGCGATGACGCCGGGGACGCCGTAGGGCAGGAAGTAGGCGGCGCGGAAGAACCGCACGCCTCGGGCCGAGGCGCTGTCCAGCAGCAGCGCGAGCCCGGCGGACAACGCGACCATCAGCGGCACCTGGACGGCCGCGAACAGCAGGACGCGGCCGATGCTGCGCAGGAAGGTGTGGTCGGACAGCGCGTCGGAGTAGTTGTTCAGCCCCACGAAGACGCTGTGGCTGCCGCCGAGCCCCAGGGCTCCGGTGTACTCGACGTCCATGACGCTCTGGTGGACGGCGTAGCCGATGGGGAGGGCGAAGGCCAGGAGGAACAGCAGGAGGAACGGCGCGACGAAGGCGAAGGGCGCCAGGTTTCTGCGGCGGCGGGGCGCTCGGGTGGTCATCCGGGTTCTTTCTGGAGTCCGGAGGGCACGACGACGAGGGCCGTGTCGTGCCCTCCGGAGGCGGTCACTTGCCGGTGGAGACCTTCAGTCCCTTCTGCTTGAGGTCGTCGACGGTCTGCTGCTGTGCCTGCTCGACCGCGGAGACGAAGGAGCCCTTGCTGGCCAGGGCGGCCTGGAAGCCGTCGTTGAGATGCTGGTAGGTGGCGTCGATCGTCGGGATCCACTTCCACGAGTTGTCGATGCTCTTGTCCGCCTGCGCGAAGACCTCGTTGTACTTCTGGCCCCCGAAGAACGGCGACGGCTTGTCCAGGGAGGAGCCCTTGTACCCGTCGGCCGAGGCGGGCCAGCCGTATCCGCCCTGGAGCAGCAGGTCGACGCTCGCGGGGTCGGTGTTCAGCCACTCGGCGAACTTCAGGGCCTCGGGGATGTGCTGGGCGCCCTTGAGGACGGCGGTGGAGGAACCGCCCCAGTTCGCGGAGACGTTCGCCCCCTTCGTCCACTGCGGCATGGGGGCGACCGCCCACTTGCCGCTGGTCTTGGGAGCGTTTCCGCTGATGATGGCGTCACCCCACTGGGCACTGACCCACGAGGTGATGCCCCCGGACTGCAGGTCCTTGTACCAGCCGTTGGCGAAGTCGGGTTCGGTCTTGATCACTTTCTTCTTGCGCAGGTCGTCCCAGAACGCGGCGACCTTGAGGGTCTGCGGGGAGTCGATGTTCACCGACCAGGTGTCACCGTCCACGCCGAACCACTTCGCGCCGGCCTGCCAGGCGAGCGCGGTGAACCAGGCGGAGTTGCCGGGGGGAAAGGTGCTGATGTACGCCTTCGGGTCGGCGTCGTGGACCTTCTGCGCGGCCCGGGCGAACTCGTCCCAGGTGGCGGGCGGCTCGATGCCCCACTTCTCGAACAGGTCGGCGCGGTAGAACAGGCCCATCGGACCGGACGCCTGGGGGATCGCGTAGACGGCCGAGCCGAAGACTCCCTGCTGCCACTGCCAGTCCACGAACTTCGACCGGGCCTTGTCCGCGCCGTACGGGGACAGGTTCACCAGGCCCTTGTCCAGCAGGAACGACGGGATCTCCTGGTACTCCACCTGGGCCAGGTCGGGTGCGTTGCCGCTCTTGAGCGCGGCGCGCATCTTCGCGTAGCCGCCGCTGCTGCCCGCCGGGATCTTCTCCAGTTTGACGTGGATGTCGGGGTGGGTGGCGTTCCACTTGTCGACGGCCTTGTCCACGCCGGGAACCCACGACCAGAAGCGCAGGTCGACCTTCTCACCGGGCTTGGCGGGTTCCTGGAGGGCGGGGTCCTTCGAACCGCCGGAACCCCCGCAGGCGGAGATCAGCAGGGCGGTGGCGGCAAGGGTCACTGCGAGTGCGGCCCGGCTCTTTCTGCGGAGGTGTGTGGTGCGGCTCATCGGGGTGAGGTCCTTCCTGGCTTCGTGCGGGAGGCGCCTGTTGTCTGCCGGTCAGTGTTGGAGCGACATCACCACGCCGTCAAGATATATTCATAATTAATTGAAACAGCTATGGTGGGTGCAGCAGCGAGACAGGAGACGGACACGATGACGCAGTGCCGCAGGATGGCGGGACGCGTGGCGGTGATCACCGGCGCCGCGCACGGGATCGGTGCGGCCACCGCCCGAAGACTCGCCGACGAGGGCGCGACCGTCGTGCTCACGGACGTGGACGACGCCGCGGGCAAGGCGCTGGCCGCGGACATCGAGAACGGCGGCGGACGGGCGGAGTACGTCCGCTGCGACGTGACCTCGGCCGCCGACTGGGAGAACCTGGCCCGGCACGTCGACGAGCACCACGGCCGGCTGGACGTCCTGCACAGCAACGCCTTCGCTCAACTCAACAAGGCGGCGCACGAGTTGAGCGAGGCCGAGTGGGACGGCCAGATGGCCGTCCTGCTGAAGCCGGCCTGGCGCGGGATGAAGACCTTCGCGTCCCGGCTGCGCGAGGCCGAGGGGTGCGTGGTCCTCACCTCCTCGGTCCACGCGGTCATGGGCCTGCCGGGTCATGCCGCCTACGCCGCCGCGAAGGGCGCCCTGTGCTCACTGGGGCGGCAGCTGGCCGTCGAGTACGGACCGGACATCCGGGTCAACACCGTTCTGCCCGGCCCCGTCCTCACCGCCGCGTGGGACGGGATCCCGGAGGCCGACCGCGCGCGCAGCGTGGCGGCCACGGCCGCGAAACGGTTCGGACAGCCGGAGGAAGTCGCCGCCGCCGTCGCCTTCCTGGCATCACCGGACGCCTCCTATGTGACCGGAGCGAGTCTCGTGGTTGATGGAGGATGGAGCGTCATGAAGGAGTCCTCGTGAGCGGCACGTCCCCGACGGTGGGTACGACGTCCCCGACGGTGGGTACCAGGCCGCCCCGCACAGGACCGGCACGGAAACGGAGAACGTGGTGACCCATCCCGGCAGGGGGCTGCACGGCCAGGCGGTGGAGGAACTGGGCCGACGCATCATCCGCGGCGACTACCCTCCGGGCTCCGTGGTGGACCCGGTCAAGTTCGAGACCGAACTCGGCGTCAGCAAGACCGTGGTGCGCGAGGCGCTGCGTGTGCTGGCGTCCAAGGGCCTGCTCGAATCGAAGCAGAAACGCGGGACGACCATCCGTCCCCGCGCCGACTGGAACCTGCTCGACAGCGACCTGCTGCGCTGGCAGGGCAGCAGCGCCCCCACCGACGGCTTCCTGGAGGACCTCGCCGAGGTCCGCGCCATCGTCGAACCCGCCGGAGCACGGCTCGCCGCGACCCGCCGGACCCCCGCCGACCTCGACGCACTGCGCCGGGCGCTCGACGCGATGGCGGCGGCCGGCACGGACGCGGAGGCGATGGTCGAGGCGGACCTGGCCTTCCACCGCGCCCTGCTGGAGGCCGCGCACAACGAACTGCTGAGCCGGATGGAGGTCGTCATCGAGGCCGGCCTGCGCGTCCGCGACCGCATCGTGCACGGCGCCCTGCACTTCTCCGACTCCATCCCCGTTCACCAGGACCTGCTGACGGCCGTCGAGGCGGGTGACCCGGACGCGGCGGTGGCCGCCGTCGAGTCCCTGCTCGCGCAGGCGTCCCACGACCTGGCCGCCGTCCAGGCCCGGGACGGTCACGACGCTCTCGCGACCGACCCGCTTCCCGAGGAAACCCCTTGAAGATAACCGGACTTGAGACCTTCCTGGTCGCCCCGCGCTGGCTGTTCCTGCGCGTCACCACCGACGAGGGCGTGACCGGCTGGGGCGAGCCCGTGATCGAGGGTCGCGCCGAGACCGTGCGCGCGGCCGTCCACGAACTGGCCGACCACCTCGTCGGCCGGGACCCGCTGCGCATCGAGGACCACTGGCAGGTGCTCACCAAGGGCGGCTTCTACCGCGGCGGCCCCATCCTCTCCAGCGCCGTCGCCGGCATCGACCAGGCCCTGTGGGACATCGCCGGCAAGACCTACGGCGTCCCCGTGCACCGCCTCCTCGGCGGACCCGTCCGCGACCGCGTCCGGATGTACGCCTGGATCGGCGGGGACCGGCCCGAGGACGTCGCCGAACTGGCCGAGGAACAGATGAAGGCGGGCTTCACCGCCGTCAAGATGAACGCCTCGGCCGAACTCGCCCCCATCGACACCCCGGCACGCACCGCCGAGGTCGTCGAACGCGTCGCGGCCGTCCGCGACGTCCTCGGCGACGAGCGGGACATCGCCGTCGACTTCCACGGCCGGGCCTCCACCGCCATGTCCCGCCGGCTGCTGCCCCTGCTCGAACCCCTGCACCCGCTGTTCGTCGAGGAACCCGTCGCACCGGAACACTCGCACCACCTGCGCAGCCTGGTGGAGTCCACGAAAATCCCGCTCGCCACCGGCGAACGCCTCTACTCCCGCTGGGACTTCCGCGAGGTCCTGGCCAGCGGCATCGCCGTCGCCCAGCCCGACCTGTCGCACGCCGGCGGCATCTCAGAGGTCCGCCGCATCGCCGCCATGGCCGAGACCTACGACGTCGCCATGGCCCCGCACTGCCCCCTCGGCCCCATCGCCCTCGCCGCGAGCCTGCAGATCGCCTTCTCCGTGCCGAACTTCCTCATCCAGGAACAGAGCATGGGCATCCACTACAACCGGCAGTGCGACCTGCTGGAGTACGTGATGGACCCCGAACCCTTCCGCTTCCGGGACGGGTACGCCGTCGCCTCCACCCGCCCGGG
The DNA here is from genome assembly GCF_029167005.1 of Streptomyces sp. VNUA24. NCBI lineage: Bacteria > Bacillati > Actinomycetota > Actinomycetes > Kitasatosporales > Streptomycetaceae > Streptomyces > Streptomyces sp. VNUA24. The sequence goes on along the minus strand of NZ_CP119143.1, from coordinate 1,570,130 downwards.
CCTCGGCGTCGACATCGACGAGAAGGCGGTCCGCCGGGCCGCCGAGACCGGACACCGCTGGCGCAACCCCGTCTGGCGGGGCGCCGACGGGGCGTTCACCGAATGGTGAGCACCACCAGGCCCCCACACCCCGAACCCAAGGAGAGCCCGCTCCCATGAACCTGGTGGAATCCCTCCGAACCCACCGCCTGCTGGCGATCGTACGGGGCAAGGATCCCGCCGCCGCCCTGCGCACCGTCCACACCCTCGCCGAGGAGGGGATCGCGGCGATCGAGGTCTCCCTGACCACCGCCGACGCCCTGAGCGTCATCAGGCAGGCCCGCGCGGACCTGGGGCCCGACGCACTCCTCGGCGCCGGAACCGTACGCTCGGCGGCGGACGCGGCCCGCGCCGTGGACGCCGGCGCCTCCTACCTCGTCACCCCCGCCCTCGTCGACGGGCTCGCGCCCCACGGCGTGCCCGTGCTGATGGGCGCCCTCACACCGACCGAGATCGAAGGCGCCCTCGCCCGGGGCGCCGCCGCGATCAAGCTCTTCCCCGGCATGCTGGGCGGACCCGCCTACCTGCGGGCCCTGCGCGACCCCTTCCCGGAGGTGCCGTTCGTGCCCGTCGGCGGGGTGGACGCACAGGCCGCCCGCGCCTACCTGGACCGCGGCGCCCTCGCCGTCGGTGTCGGCTCACCCCTGGTCGGGGACGCGGCCGACGGCGGCGACCTGGAGCGGCTCCGCGTCCGTGCGGCCCGGTTCCGCGAGGTGACCGGGGGAGAGGCGCCGTGACGACACCGACGGACCGGAACCCGCCCGAGGTCGTGACCTTCGGCGAGACCATGGCGGCGTTCCGCGCCCACGGCCCCCTGCGCCTCGGCGGCAGCCTCGGACTGTCCGTCGCGGGAGCCGAGTCCAACGTCGCCATCGGCCTCGCCCGGCTCGGACACCGGGTGAGCTGGGCCGGCCGGGTCGGCGCCGACGAACTGGGCGCGCTCGTCCTGCGCACCCTGCGCGCCGAGGGCGTCGACACCGGCCACGCGAGCACCGACGACACCGGCCGCCCCACGGGACTGCTGATCACCGAACCCCGCCTCGGCACGCTCACCCGGGTCAACTACCACCGGGCCGGATCGGCCGGCTCGGCCCTCACCCCGGCCGACGTCCTGCCCGCACTGGCTCCGGGCCCTCGCGTTCTGCACCTGACCGGCATCACCCCGGCGCTCAGCCCTTCGGCGGCCGAGGCGGTCCTGGCCGCCGCCACCGCGGCCCGCGACGCCGGCATCACCGTGTGCCTCGACGTCAACCACCGCTCCCGGCTGTGGACCGCCGACCGCGCCCGCACCGCGCTCCGGCCGCTGCTGGCCCGCACCGACCTGCTCATCGCCTCCGAGGACGAACTGCCCCTGGTGCTGGAACGGCCCCGTGCGGACGAGTCCCAGGCCGTGCGCGACATCCTGGCCGCGGGCGTGACCGAGGTGGTCGTCAAACGCGGCGCCCGCGGTGCGACCGGCTTCACCGCCGAGGGGTCGGCCGACCGGGCGGCTCGCCGGGTCGACGCCGTCGACCTGGTCGGTGCGGGCGACGCCTTCGTGGCCGGCTACCTCTCCGGCCTCCTCGACGGCGCGGACGTCCCGGCCCGGCTGCACCGGGCCGTCACCACCGCGGCCTTCGCCGTCGCCACCCGCGGCGACTGGGAGGGCCTTCCCACCCGGGACGAACTCGCCCTGCTCGACCGGCCCGACGGCACGACCGTCCGCTGACCAGGAGACGACACATGACCTCGACGGAAGCGTCGGCGACCCTCGTCGTGGACGGAGCGTACGAACTCGCCGAAGGAGGACGCTGGTTCGACGGACGGTACGTGTACGTCGACATCCTCAGCGGCCGGCTCCTCGAACTGCGCGACGACCGTGCGGGCACCGGCCCCGGCCAACTCGCCCGTCTCGACGTGCCCTTGGGCGCCGTCGCGCCGGTCCACGGCCGCCCGGGCACCTGGATCGCCGCCGCGGGCACCGGCATCGCGCTGCTCACGCCCGACGGCGCCCTGGAATGGCTGGACCGCCCCGAGGAGCGCACCCCCGCCCCCAGCCGGATGAACGACGGCGTCGCCGACCCCGCCGGGCGCTTCTGGGCGGGCAGCATGGCCTACGACGCCACCCCCGGAGCGGGGTCGCTGTACCGCACGGACGCCGACGGCACCGTCGTACGCGTCCTCGACGGCCTGACCATCGCCAACGGTCCGGCGTTCACCGCCGACGGCACCGTCATGTACCTCGCCGACACGGCCGTCGGCACCGTCCTGCGCTGCCGGGTCGACCCCGTCTCGGGCGACCTGCGCGGCGCCCCGGAGACCTTCGCGCGACTGCGAAAGGACGAGGGCAGCCCCGACGGGATGACCGTCGACGCGGAGGGGTGCCTCTGGGTCGCGCTGTGGGGCGCAGGGACGGTCCGCCGCTACCACCCCGACGGCCGCCCGCTGCGCACCCTGACCGTCCCCGCCCCGCACCCCACGTCCGTGTGCCTGCCCCCGGACGGCGGCCGCCTCTTCGTCACCACGGCCCGGTACGGCGTGACGAACCCGACCGCGGCCTCCGGCGCGGTGCTCGGCCTCCCCGTGACGGTCGGGGGAACGGCGGCCTGCTCCTGGCGGGCCGGCTAGCGGAGGGTGCCGAGCGTGCGGATGACGTCCTCCGCGTCGGTGTCCGGGTTGACGAAGGCCAGGCGCAGCACCGTGGCGCCGTTCCACAGCGTCGGCACGCACAGGATGGTGCCCGTTTCGGCGGCCCGGGCGGACCAGGCCGCGTAGTCGCCCGGACTCCACCCCGGCCGGTCGAAGAGGAGGACGGACAGCTCGGGCTCGATGATCAGCCGCAGGTGGTCGGCGGCGCGTATCGCGTCGGCGACCAGGCGGCTGGTGGCGAGCGTCCGTTCCACGGCGTGTGTGTAGCGGTCGGTTCCGTGGACGGCCAGGCTGAACCAGAACGGCAGCCCCCGGGCACGGCGGCTCAGGTGCAGGGCCAGGTCCGCCGGGTTGTGGACATCGCGGTCGATGGCGTCCAGATAGCTCGCCGACTGGCGGTGCGCGGCGCGGGCCGCGGCCGGGTCCCGGTAGAGCAGCGCACAGCAGTCGTAGGGCGCGAACAGCCACTTGTGCGGATCCACGATGAAGCTGTCGGCCCGCTCGATGCCGGTGTAGAGATGCCGCACGCTGGGCGCCGCCAGGCCGGCCCCGCCGTAGGCCCCGTCCACGTGCAGCCACACCTGGTGGTGTGCGCAGGCGTCCGCGATGCCGTCGAGGTCGTCGATCAGCCCGGCGTTGGTGGTCCCGGCGGTCGCCACCACGGCGAAGACACCGGTGGTGGACTCCAGGACCGCGTGCACGGCGGATCCGGTGAGGCGACCCGTCGCGTCCACGGGCGCGGTGACGAGGTCCACGTCCATCGCGCGGGCGGCGGAGGCGACGGAGGAGTGGGCGCTCTCCGCGCACACGATCCTCCAGCCGTCGGCCGGCCGCCCCCGCGCGGCACCGGCGGCGGCCCGGGCCGTGATGAGGGCGGAGAGATTGCCCAGGGTGCCGCCGCTGACGAAGCATCCGGCCGCGGTGTCCGGCCAACCGAGGAGCCGGGTGAGCCAGTGCAGCGCCTCGTTCTCGGCGTGGATCGCGCCCGCTCCGGACTCCCAGGTTCCCGCGAAGATGTTCGCCGCTCCGGTGACCGCCTCGAAGGCGAGCGCGGCACGCGTGGGCGCCGCCGGGATGTACGCGAGGTTCGTCGGCCCGTTCTGGGCGCGGGTGGCGGGGGACAGGACCTGGTCGAACAGTCTGAGCACCGCGGATCCGCCCATGCCCCGCGGGGTGATGGCCGGGCCCGCGGCGACGGCGAGGTCCCGGGCGGGACGAGCGCTCGCCACCTGGTCGGGAGCCTGCATGATGCGCCGCCAGGCATAGCCCATGGCGGTCGCCACGACCTCGTCCTCATCGCCCCACAACCGGTCGCCGACCAGGGACATCGCGTGCGGCGGGCTGCTGTCACTCTGAGCTTTTTGCATGGCGAGAACCTAGAAACGACCCCTGGAATGCGCAATATGTGACAGAAAGATTGAGCACTATGCTCAATATGGCTCGAAGATGATGTGTGACCATGGGCACCATGCGACATGCCGACACCCTCGATGCCCTGGACGCCCGGATCCTCCTGGCGCTCGACGCGGATCCACGCGCCACCACGCTGGCCCTGGCCGACCGGCTGGGTCTGGCCCGCAACACCGTGCACGCCCGGCTGAAGCGGCTGGAGGAGAGCGGCGTGCTCAAGGAGCCCAGCCGCCGCGTGGACCCCGCGGCTCTCGGCTATCCGCTGCTGGCGCTGATCACGATGTCGATCAGCCAGCGCGTGGGCGCGCCCACCGGGGAGGCGATCCTGCGCATCCCCGAGGTGGTCGAGCTGCTCGTCACCACCGGTGACGGCGACCTGCTCGCCCGGGTCGTGGCCCGCGACACCGAGGATCTGCACCGCATCACGAACCTGGTGCTCGAAGCGCCCGGCGTCGTCCGCTCCAACACCACCATCGTCCTCCTGGAGGTGCAGCCGTACAGCGTCCGTTCCCTGCTGCGGCGCCACGCCGGCCCCTGACCGTGTCCGCGGGCGCCGGCGGCCCGCCCGTGGCCGCTGTGGTCCCCTCCATGGCCGCAGCGGTCAGTTCCCGGCCGCCCGCCGCTGCGTAGGTTCCCGTTCCAGAAGCAGCGGAGAAGGGAGCGGACCGGTGACTGAGCACCAGGACGACACATGCGTGATCGGTGCGGGACCCGCGGGACTGGCGGTCGCGAGGGCGCTCGCCGAGCGGGACCTGCCGTACACCCACATCGAGCGCCACACGGGACCCGGCGGGCTGTGGGACATCGACAACCCGGGCAGCCCGATGTACGAGTCGGCCCACTTCATCTCCAGCCGGACCCTGTCCGGCTTCGGCGGCTATCCGATGCCGGACCACTTCGCCGACTACCCGCCGCACCGGCAGATCCTGTCCTACCTGACCTCGTTCGCCGACGCCTACGGACTGCGTGACCGCATCGAGTTCGGCACCGAGGTCCGGAGCGTCGACAAGAACGCGGACGGCCGCTGGACCGTCACCCGGACCGACGGCCGGACCAGTACGCACCGGCAGGTCGTCGTCTGCACGGGGTCCCAGTGGCACCCCAACGTCCCCGAGCTTCCCGGCCGCTTCGGCGGCGAGATCCGGCACACGGTCACCTACCGCGGCAGCGCCGAACTCCGGGGCAAGCGGGTGCTCGTGGTCGGCGCGGGGAACTCCGGACTGGACATCGCCTGCGACGCCGCGCGCTCCGCCGACCACGCGGCGATCAGCATGCGCCGCGGCTACTGGTTCATCCCCAAGCACCTGTTCGGCCGACCGGTGGACACCATCGCCGCGGGCGGGCCCCATCTGCCGATGTGGCTGCAGCAGAAGCTGTTCGGCGGCCTGCTGCGACTCCTCAACGGCGACCCGCGCAGGCTCGGCCTGCAGAAGCCGGACCACAAGCTGTTCGAGACCCACCCGGCCCTCAATTCGCAGCTGATCCACCACCTCCAGCACGGCGACATCACCGCCCGGCCCGGCATCGCGCACACCGAGGGCCGCACGGTCCGCTTCACCGACGGCACCAGCGACGAGTTCGACCTGATCCTGCTGGCCACGGGATACGTCCACCGGGTGCCGGTCGCGCAGAAGTACTTCGGCGACGAGCAGCACCCCGACCTCTACCTGTCCTCCTTCTCCCGCGAGCACGAGGGCCTGTTCGGCGTCGGCTTCGTGGAGACCAACTCCGGTGCCTACCAGCTCTTCGACAGCCAGGCGCAGCTCATCGCCTCCTTCATCCGCGACACTCGCGCCGGACTGCCGACCGCCGAGCGGTTCGCCCGCAGGATCCGCGCCGACCGGCCGGACCTGTCCGGGGGACTGCGGTTCGTCGACTCGCCCCGCCACACCGGCTACGTCCACAGCGAGGCGTTCGTGAAACACCTCGGCAAGGTGGCCGGGGACCTGGGATGGCGCACCGCGGGCCGTCCGCCCCGCGCCGCCTCCGCCCGGCAGGAAGCGGTGGCGTCATGACGTACGACTTCCACGACAAGGTCATCCTCGTGACGGGCGGCGCCGGCGGCATCGGCAGCGCCCTGTGCCGGCGCTTCGCGGCGGGCGGGGCGAGCCTCCTCGTCGTCGACATCGACCGGGAGCGGGCCGAGCGGACCGCCGCCGAGCTGCCCGGGACCGGCCATGCCGGGCTGGGCTGCGACCTGCTGGACGCCACCGCCGTACGGCGACTGCTCGACGGCGTCGCGACCACCCACGGCCGGGTCGACGTCCTCGTGAACAACCTCGGCATGACCAGCGCCGAACGGTTCGACGTGCGCAGCGTCGAGAGCATCGAGCGGGAGATCGACGTCAACCTGGTCGCCCCGCTGGTCACCACCCGGCTCGCCGTCCCGCTGCTGCGGGCGTCCGCCGACCCCCGGGTGGTCACGACCGTCTCCCTGGGCGGGATCTTCCCGCTCGGCGAGACCCCGATCTACACCGCCTCCAAGTTCGGGCTGCGCGGCGCGATGCTCGCCATCGGGCTGGACCTGCGGGGCAAGGGCATCCAGGCCGGTTCGGTGCTCCCGTCGGCGACCGACACGCGGATGCTCCGGCAGGAGGCCGTCGACGGAGGGAACTCGATGCAGTTCCAGGACGCGCCCCAGCAGCCCGCCGACGTCGTCAGGGCGGTGGTGAGCCTGCTGGACAGGCCCCGTCTGGAGTCCTACGTCAGAACGGGCGAGTCCTGGCTGGTGCGGTTCGCGATGCTGGCGCCGAACCTGCTGCCGAAACTCTTCCCGCTGTTCCGCAGGCGGGGCGAGCGGGGCATGGCCCGCTATCTGGAGGACCTGCGCCGCCGAGGGCTGGCCCGCCAGGTCGCCGGCGGCCGCTGGGAACTGGTGGAGGAGGCATGAGCGGCCCGCGGACCACCGCCGTCGAGACCGGCCTCGACATCGTCAGTCCCACGACGGGCGAACGCCTCACGACCGTGCCCGCGGCGAGCGAGCAGGACGTCGTACGGGCGGCCGAGCGGGCGCACCGGGCGTTCGCGAGCGGCGTCTGGTCCGGCCGCTCCCCCCGGGAGCGGGCCGCCGTCCTCCTGCGCCTGGCCGACCTCATGGAGCGCGACGCCGAAGTCCTGGCCCGCCTGGACTGCGAGGACGCGGGCAAACCGATCACCGAGTGCCGCACGGGCGACGTGCCCTCGGCGATCGAGTCGATCCGCTGGTTCGCCGAGGCCGCCGACAAGGTCTTCGGCCGCGTCGCTCCCACCGGTCCCACGAGCCTCGGTCTGGTGAGCCGGGAACCGGTCGGGGTGGGCGCCGCGATCCTGCCCTGGAACTACCCGCTGGCCATGGCCGCCTGGAAGGTCGGCCCCGCGCTCGCCGCGGGCAACTCCCTGCTGCTCAAGCCCGCCGAGGCCACCCCGCGCTCCACCCTGCGCCTGGCCGCCCTGGCGGCCGAGGCCGGCCTGCCCGACGACGTGCTCACCGTGCTGACCGGCCATGGCTCCGTCACCGGCAGGGCCCTCGCCCGCGACCCGCTGGTGCGCGCCCTGTCGTTCACCGGATCCACCGCCACCGGGCGGCGCGTCCTGGCCGACGCGGCCGAGACCAACTTCAAGCGCGTCTCCCTGGAGATGGGCGGCAAGAGCCCCCAGATCCTCCTGCCGGACGCGCTCGACTACGGCGACGAACTGATCGACCACATGATCGAGGGCGCGTTCCTGACCATGGGGCAGAACTGCACCGCCGGCTCCCGCGTCCTGGTGCACCAGAGCATCGCCGAGGAGGTGCTGGACCGGTTCACCGCCGCCGCGCGCAGCCTCACCGTCGGCGACCCCGCCGACCCCCGCACCCGGGTGGGGCCGCTCATCAGCCGGGCCGCCCTCGACCGGGTCGCGGCGGCCGTGGACGCGGCCCGCTCGGCCGGAGCCCGCATCCACACCGGCGGTCTCCCGCACGGTCTGCCGCCGCACGGCGCCTACTACCCGCCCACCGTGGTCAGCCGGGCCCCGGCGGGCAGCACCGTCCTCACCGAGGAGCTGTTCGGGCCGGTCGTCACCGTCCAGACCTTCACCACCGAGGACGAGGCGGTGGGGCTCGCCAACGCCACCGAGTACGGACTCGCGGCCTCGGTGTGGACCCGCGACCTCGACGCCGCGTTCCGGCTCGCCCGGCGGATCGAGGCCGGAGTGGTCTCCGTCAACGCCTACAGCGAGGGCGACATCACCACGCCCTTCGGCGGCTGGAAGCAGTCCGGGTTCGGCGGCGCGGAGAAGTCCACCGACGCGTTCGCGCAGTGGACCAGGGAGAAGACGGTCTGGATCCGTACGCGCTGACGGGCCGGGGCCCTATCGCCGCGACGCCTCGCGCAGCCGGGCCGGGGACACTCCGTGCCAGCGGTGCACCGCCCGCCGCAACGCGCGCACATCGGAGAACCCGGCCCGCCGGGCGACGTCCCGCAGGGTGAGTTCGGGGCGGCGCAGCAACTGCTCCACCCGCTCCCGGCGCACCCCGTCGACGACCGCCTCGTACGTCGTGCCGCACTCGGCCAGCCGGCGGCGCAGCGTGCGCTCGCTGGAGGCGTGCCGCCGGGCCTGCTCGACGAAGGACGGCACCTCCGGCAGGCTCTGCGCGATCGAGACCTCCAGCACCTCCAGCAGGTCCTGCTGATCGCGCCGGGCCGCCACCTGCTCTCCCAGCAGCTCCACGACGGCGGTGTAGGTGGCCCGGTCGCGGCCCGGCATCGGCCGCGCGGCCCAGGCGGCGGGGAACACCAGACGGTTCCCCGCCGCGCCGAAACGCAGCGGACAGCGGAACAACTCGGTGAAGGGACCGGTGTCGGGCGGGGCGGGGAAGGCGAACTCCACGCTCCGCGGCGCGAATTCCGCCCCGGAACTCAGCCGTGTGAGGGCGACGACGCTGGCGAAGGCCTCCTCGGCGAGGAAGACCGCGACGGGCGGATCGAGCGCGGGATCGGGCAGTTCGGCCCGCAGCACATAGCCGGCCTCCTCCGCCTCGGCCGACCAGACCACCATCGCCCCGGACAGGTTCTGGAACCGCACGCCCGTCTCGATGGCGTCCCGCAGCGTGTCGGCGGCCATCTGCGCGAAGCCCAGCAGCCCCCAGGAGGTCAGATGCTGCGCGGCACCCACCCTCAGCCCCAGATGAGCGTCACCGGTGAGTTCCAGCGCCCGCCGGATGACGGCACTGCCCTGCCGGTAGGAGACCCGCAGCGCCGCCGACCGCATCATCTCCTCGTCCAGCCCGACCCGGGTCAGCTCGGGCCGTAGATCGACCCCGTACCCGTCGGTGACCGGGGTGAGGCAGCGCAGGATGTTCGGCGGAATGGTCGCGGAGGTGCTGCGGCTGGTGCCCGGTGACTGCGCCGGGGTGGGGCTGGGAGGCATGGCGTTCCTTGGGACCGGGTGTCGCTCGCTGTGCACACAGTAGAGACGTTCTCCCTGGATGCCCTGCGGACGGACGGACGGACACGGACAGACGGACGGACGCACGGGCGGGCGGACGCACGGGCGGGCGGACGCACGGGCGGGCGTGGCCCCGGAGCCGGGCCGTGAAACCCCGGGCGCCGCGAGCCGCTCCCGTCTAGGGTTTTGATCATGTTCAAGTCAGGGGTGGGTTTTCTCGCGTTGTTCGGGCTCGGCTGGTGGCTGCTGGGGTCGAGCGCGTTCGCGGGCGTGGTGCGGCCGGTTCTGATCGCCCTCGGCTGTGCCGTCGCGGTGGGGCTGATGCTCGCCGCGCGCCGGTTCCTTCCGGCGTCGGCAGGAGGACCGTTCCCCGCCGACCGACGACGGCGGTTCCACCAGATCAACGGGCTGCAGTGGCTGCTGATCATCGCCATCGTCGCGGTCTGCCGTCAGGTGGGGGTGCCGGTGCTGGTCCCTCCGCTGGTCGCCGTGGTCGTCGGGCTCCACTTCCTGCCCTTGGCGGTGGTGTTCGACCAGCCTCGACTTCGCGTACCGGCGGCCCTGTTGGTCGCTTCCGGGGCCGCGGGCACGACGGTCTGGCTCGCGGACGGTCCGGACGAGAGCGTACGGCTCGTGGTGGGCCTCGCCTGCGCGCTCTCGCTGTGGGCCACGGCGGCCTGGACCGTCGCGGGGACGGCGTCCGCCACCGAACAGGGGCCGGGGCGGGCGGAGTCCGGCGGAGTCTGAGGGCCCGCCGCCGTGCCGGCACACCACGTCCCCGTGGTCACGGGGACGAACTCGCTGAAGGGGCACGCAGGATGGCTCCCTCAGCTCAACTGCCGAACGGAGGGAGCCTCGCGCTGATGGGCTCCCGGGAACCGACCTCCGCGTACCAGCGAGGCTACTCCTGCCTCGGGGGCGGCGCAGAGACACAAGCGACCGGGAGATGCGAGCACGCGGGGTTTGCGGGTAGGAGTGGAGTTGTCGTCCGTGCCCCGTCCCGACGGCAGCCGTCCGGACCGACGGCAGCCGTCCGGACGGGGACCGAAGCCGCCAGGGGAGCGTGACAACGATGGGTGTCCCGCACAGCAGCCGTCCCGAACCGGCTGAAGTGCGCCATCCGCAGGAGCCGGACGATCCGGCCACCAGGATCAGCGACCTGCAGCGGGACAACGACCACCTGCAGACGGCCCTCACGTCCCATGCCGTGATCGACCAGGCGATCGGGGTGATCATCGCTCTCGGGGGACTGCGTCCGCAGCAGGGATTCGACGTGCTCAGGGACGTCTCCCAGCACACGAACATCAAACTGCGCGAGATCGCCGGTCTCGTCGTCGACTGGGCGCTCACCCGGCAGCTGTCCGACGAGGTCCACAAGGCGCTCGACGCCGCGCTGACCCGGGCGCAAGCCGCCGCCGCACACGCGGATCCAAGGGACGCGACCACCGACGGGCGCGAGCGGACGGCGGACGACGGCCCGCCCGTCTCCTGACCCCGAGGGCATGCCGGTCCCGGCGGGGCGCCCGCGACAGCGCGGCGCGCACCGGCGGGATCCCGCACCACATGGGTGAGGGCGGGGGCCGTCACGTTCCCCGTCCTCACGCCTTCCACGCTACGCCGCGCGCGGTCGCCCGCGCCTCCGCGGCCTCCACCCCGCAGGGCCGCTCGCAGCGTCCCCGTCGCGCCACCCCGCCGTCCGTCCCGCCGTCCGTCTCGCGGGGGCACCCGGTACCCGCCGGTACGAAGACGGTTTGCCGCCCGGACCGGCGGCCCCCGGCGATGTGTCGTCGAATTCGCCGAAAGGTTGAGCGTGTGTCGCGCTGTCTCCACCATTTCCCTGTCACAGGTGCCCGGAGGCACGATCCCGGGCCTCACCACCGCGGAAGCGAGTCGAGCATGGTGCGTGTCCGTTCCTCCCTGGCGGAGCTGCCCTCCTACGTACCGGGCCGCAAACTGCCCGGCGCGGTGGTGCTGGCCAGCAACGAGACCCCGTACGGACTGCTGCCGGGCGTCGCCGGACGGCTCGCCGAACTCGCGGGCGGCGTGTCGCGCTATCCCGACCTGAGCGCCACCCGCCTCGTGCGGGCCGTCGCCGACCACCACGGGGTCGACCCCGAGCGGATCGCGGTCGGCGCGGGCTCCTCGGAGGTCTGCGGCCAGCTGCTGCACGCGGTCCTCGGCCCGGGCGACGAGGCCGTCTTCGGCTGGCGGTCCTTCGAGGCGTACCCGATCCTCACGGCCGTGGCCGGCGGTACGGCCGTGAAGGTGCCGCTGCGCGACCACGCGCTCGACCTCGACGCCATGGCGGCGGCCCTCACCCCCCGGACCCGGCTGGTCTTCGTCTGCAACCCCAACAATCCGACCTCGACCGCGGTCGGTGAGCGGGCGCTGCGCGACTTCGTGGACCGCGTGCCCGAGGACGTCCTGGTGGTCGTCGACGAGGCGTACCGGGAGTACGCCGACCCGGCCCTGGTGCCCGACGCCCTGGCCCTCTTCGGCGACCGTCCCAACGTCGTGGTGCTGCGCACCTTCTCCAAGGCCTACGGCCTGGCGGGCCTGCGCGCCGGGTACTGCGTCGCGCCGGCGGAGATCGCGGCCCATGTGCGCAAGACCCAGGTGCCGTTCAGTGTCAGCGCCCTCGCGCAGGAAGCGGCCGTCGTCGCCCTCGGCGAGCGGGCCGAGGTCGCCCGCCGCGCCGCGCTGACCGCCGCCGAACGGGGGCGGGTGACCGGCCGGCTGCGCGACCTCGGCTTCGAAGTCCCCGATTCCCAGGCCAACTTCGTGTGGCTGCCGCTCGCCGACGACAGCGCCGACTTCGCCCTGCACTGTCTGGACGGGCGGGTCGTGGTCCGCCCGTTCCCGGGGGAGGGCGTCCGCGTGACGATCGGGCTCCCGGAGGAGAACGACACCTTCCTCGCCCTCGCCGCGGCGTGGAGAGGCTGACGGCCGTGGGCCCCACCGCCTACGAGCGGCACCGGGCGCTGCTCCACGACGTCGTACGCGCCATGGCGGCCGGGGAGTGCCGGCTGCCCTTCACGGCGGCGACCGGACAGGACGCCGCGGACGCGGGCATGCGCTCGACCCGGACGGCCGCCAAGGTCTTCGCCTCCCTCCTGGGACGTCCCTTCGACCTCGACCAGCCGGGCGAACTGGGCCGGGTGGCCACGGAGTTCTCCCCGTACGGGATCGCCATGGGCATCCGTTATCCGCACTGTGATCCCGCGGCCCTGGTGGCGGCGGCCTCGCGGGCGACCGCCGGCTGGCGCGCCGCGGGCCCGGCCGAACGCGCCGGTCTGGCCGTGGAGATACTGCGCCGGCTCAACACCCGCAGCCATGAACTGGCCCTCGCGGTGCACCACACCACCGGTCAGCCGCCGGGGGCCGCGTTCCGGGCCGCCGGGCCGCGTGCCCAGGACCGCGCGCTGGAGGCGGTGGCCCAGGCCTTCGCCGAGTCGGAACGAGTCCCGGCCGACCTGCGCTGGGAGAGCGTCCGGGGGCGGCGCGGACGGCCGCTGGAGATGCGGGGCACCTGCACGCTGGTGCCCCGCGGGGTGTCCCTCCTCGTCGGCTGCGCCGACTATCCGCTCTGGAACGGCTACCCGGGCCTCTTCGCCAGCCTGGTGACCGGCAACCCCGTGATCGTGGCCCCGCATCCCAGGGCCGTGCTGCCGCTGGCGATCACCGTGCGCGTCGCCCGGCAGGTGCTGGCGGAGGCCGGCCATTCCCCGGACATCGTGACGCTCGCGGTGGCCCCGCCGGAGGAACGGCTGCACCGGCGGCTGGCCACGGACCCGGCGGTGCGCATCATCGACTTCACCGGGTCGGCGCGGTTCGCCGACTGGCTGGAGCAGTACGCCCGCCAGGCCGTCGTGTTCGCGCAGCGGACCGGCCCGAACACGGTCGTCGTCGACTCCACCGACGACTACCGCTCCCTCGTGCGCGGGCTCGCGTCCTCCCTGTGCCGGTGCAACGGCAGGCTCCGCACCACTCCGCAGAACCTCCTGGCTCCGGCGGCGGGCATCGCGACCGACGAGGGACCCAAGAGTCTGCGGGACCTCGGGGCCGACCTCGGCGAGGCGGTGGACCGGCTGCTCGGGCATCCCGCGCGGGTGGCGAGGCTGGTCGGGGCGATCGCCGACGACACGGTGGCGGCGGAGGTGGAGCGGGCCGCACGGTACGGCACGGTCGTCCACGCCGCGCGGGCGCTGCGCCATCCCGACCATCCGCACGCCGACGTCCGCAGCCCGCTGCTCGTCCGGCTGCAGGCGCGGGACGAACGGGTCTACGGACGGGAGTGGCCGGGGCCGGTGGCCTTCCTGGTGGGCACCGACTCGACCGCGCACAGCCTGGAGGTGTTCCGCCGCACCGTGGGCCGGCACGGCGCGCTGTACGCGGCGGTGCACTCGACCGATCCGCTCGTGCTGGCGGTCGCCGAGTCGGCGGCGCTGGACGCCGGAGCGCATCTGGTGCAGAACCTCGCGGACGACCTCCCCGCCGACCCCTCCTCGGGCGGTTCGGACCTCCCGGCCGCGGGCGCCCACTTCGTCACCGGGCGGTTCCGGGTCGTCCGCTCCCGGCGGCACGTGGCCGCGGCGGCGTGACCGGCACGCTCAGGCGCCCCAGTCGGCCCCGCGCCCCCGCACCTCGTCGAAGACCAGCCAGGTGCGGGTCGACCGCACTCCCGCGATCGCCTGGATGTTCTCCAGCACGATCCGGCGCAGCAGCGCGTTGTCGGGCGTGCGGACGAGGGCGAGGACGTCGAAGTCCCCGGTGACGAGGGCGACATGCTCGATGTAGGGGATCTCGCGCAGCTCGCGTGCGATGTCCCGCCACGCGTTCTGCTCGATCGACATCGTGACGTACGCGCTGGTGCCGAGCCCCGCCCGCTGCGGATTCAGCTGGGCGGTGAAGCCGGTGACGACCTCGTCCGCCAGCAGCCTGCCGATCCGCGTGTAGGCGTTGGCGCGCGAGATGTGCACCTGGTCGGCGAGGGCACGGACCGACACCCGGCCGTCCTTCAGCAGCCGGGCCAGGATCTGCCGGTCGACGGCGTCGAGCGGGACGGGGGCGGCAGTTCGTCCGGTCTCCTGGACCGGCGCGGGGAATTCCTCGGACACATTGCTCTCCCGGAACGCTGGATCCGGCAGTTCATCGCCGGTTCCGCCGAAGTATTGAACACATATTCCGCAGTAGCCACCATTCTCCCGTCAAGTGTCCAGAGAAAGCGAGCGCCCTCCATGTCCGTGAAGAGCCTCCGACAGACGGTCCAGGGCCTCCTGCCGTCGCTCACCCCGGTGCGGTTCCTGGCCGAGGACGGCACGCCGGTGGCCAGGCCGCCTGCCGCGTACGCGGAGCCCCCGGTCGAGATGCTGCGCGAGGCCCACCGGCGGATGGTGCTGGGACGCCGGTTCGACACCCAGGCGACCGCGCTCACCAAGCAGGGGCGGCTCGCCGTCTACCCCTCCAGCCGGGGGCAGGATGCCTGCCAGGTCGGCGCCGCGCTCGCGCTGCGCCCGGACGACTGGCTCTTCCCGACCTACCGGGACTCCGTCGCCCTGGTCACCCGCGGCATCGACCCCGTCGAGGTGCTGACCCTGCTGCGCGGCGACTGGCACTGCGGCTACGACCCCGCCGCCACCCGTACGGCGCCCCAGTGCACCCCGCTGGCCACCCAGGTCCTGCACGCCACCGGCATGGCGGAGTCCCTGCGCCGCACGGGCGAGGACGCGGTGGCCATGGCCCTGATCGGCGACGGCGCCACCAGCGAGGGCGACTTCCACGAGGCGCTGAACTTCGCGGCGGTCTTCCGCGCGCCGGTCGTCTTCCTCGTCCAGAACAACAAGTACGCGATCTCCGTCCCCCTGGCCCGGCAGACCGCCGCGCCCGCCCTCGCCTACAAGGGCGTCGGCCACGGGATGCGCTCCGAACAGGTCGACGGCAACGACCCGGTCGCCGTCCTGGCCGTGCTGACCGAGGCCGTGGCACACGCCCGCGCCGGCCACGGCCCCTTCCTCGTCGAGGCGCACACCTACCGCATGGACGCCCACACCAACGCCGACGACGCCACCCGCTACCGGGACACCGACGAGGTCGAGCGATGGCGGGCCGCAGACCCGATCGGCCGGCTGGAGACGTACTTGCGGGCGCGCGGCGCGCTCACCGACCGGGACGTCGCGGCGGTGGAGGAGGAGGCGGAGGCCCTGGCCGCGGAACTGCGCGCCGGGATGAACGCCGAGACCGTCGCCGACCCGCTGGAGCTGTTCGACCACGTCTACGCCGAGCCGACCCCGCAACTGCGCGAACAGCGCGCGCTGCTGGCCGCCGAACTGACCCAGGCCGCCGAGGCGGCCGAGCACGCCGCGCCCGCGGAAACCGCCACGTCGCCCGCCCGGAAGGACTGACCGCCATGACCAGAGTGACGATGGCGCAGGCGCTGAACACCGCACTGCGCGACGCGCTGAGCGAGGACGAGCGGGTGCTGGTCTTCGGTGAGGACGTCGGCCCGCTCGGCGGTGTCTTCCGGATCACCGACGGGCTGACCCGTGACTTCGGCGAGGAACGCTGCTTCGACACCCCGCTCGCCGAGGCGGGCATCGTGGGCCTGGCAGTCGGCATGGCGATGGGCGGCTTCCGGCCCGTCGTCGAGATGCAGTTCGACGCCTTCGCCTACCCGGCGTTCGAACAGATCGCCTCGCACGTCGCCAAGCTGCGCAACCGCACCCGGGGACGGCTCACCCTGCCGATGGTCATCCGCATCCCCTACGCGGGCGGCATCGGCGGAGTCGAGCACCACTGCGACTCCAGCGAGGCGTACTACGCGCACACCCCCGGCCTGAAGGTCGTCACCCCGGCGACGGCCGAGGACGCGTACTGGCTGCTGCGGGACGCCGTCGCCGACCCCGACCCGGTGGTCTTCCTGGAGCCGAAGAAGCTGTACTGGTCGAAGGAGGAGACCGACCTCCGGCACCGCGCGGCCCTGCCCTTCGGCCGGGCGGCGATCCGGCGGGAGGGCCGCGACGCCACGCTCGTCGCCTACGGCCCGTCCGTGCCGGTCGCCCTGGCGGCGGCCGAGGCGGCGGCGGCCGAGGGCATCGACCTGGAGGTCGTCGACCTGCGCACCCTCGTCCCCTTCGACGACGAGACGGTCACCGCCTCCGTGCGCCGCACCGGGCGCTGCCTGGTCGTCCAGGAGGCCCAGGGTTTCGCCGGCGTCGGAGCGGAGATCGCCGCACGCGTGCAGGAGCGTTGCTTCCACTCCCTGGCCGCGCCCGTCCTGCGGGTGACCGGCTTCGACATCCCCTACCCGCCGCCCAAGCTGGAGCACGCCCATCTGCCCGGCGTCGACCGCGTCCTCGACGCCGTCGACCGCCTCCAGTTCGCCGACGACCCGGACGTCCGGCACCTGCCGAAGGGAGCGGCCGCATGACCACCACGACACACGCCGAACAGCTGTTCAGGCTCCCTGACCTCGGTGAGGGTCTCACCGACGCCGAGATCGTCGAGTGGAAGGTCGCGGTCGGCGACACCGTGACGATCGACCAGATCGTGGTCGAGGTCGAGACCGCCAAGGCGGCGGTGGAGGTACCGGTCCCGTACGCGGGCACGGTGCTGTGCCTGCACGCGGACGCGGGCACGCCCCTGGCGGTGGGGGAGCCGCTGATCACGGTGGGCGCGGCGGCCTCCGACGGACGGGACGGTCCGGGCGCGACGGCCGCCGGCCGGCCGGACACCCCGGAGGAAGGGGCCCGGGCGGAAGCGGGGCGGCCGGACGGCACCGCGGCGGAGCGGTACCGCGAGGAGGAGCAGGCGGGCTCCGGCAACGTGCTGATCGGCTACGGCACCGGCCACGGCCCGGCCCCCCGCCGCCGACGCGGGCGCCCGGGCCCGCCGCCGGCCGCCGGAGCCTCGGTCGCCGGAGCCTCGGCCGCCGGGGCCGAGTCCGCCCGGGCCTCAGCCGCCGACGCCCCGGCCACCGCAGCCTTGACCGCCGGGGCGCCGCTCGCCGCGTGTGCCGGGCTGCGCGGGGACGGCGACACGGCCGTTCGTCGCCCGGCATCCGCGGCCGTCGCGACGGGGGACGAAACGCCCGCACCGGCCGGCGGCGCCCCGCACCGGGCCGCGCCCCGCGTCATCTCACCCCTCGTCCGCAGGATGGCCCGGGACCACGGGATCGATCTCACCGAACTGACCCCCTCCGGCCCGGCCGGGATCGTGCTGCGCCGTGACGTGGAGCAGGCCGTCGAGTCGGCCCGGCGGCCCGTGCCGCGCCCCACGCCCGTACCGGCCCCCGAGCCACAGAAGAACCCCGTACCGGCGGGACCCGAACGCATCCCCCTGCGCGGACTGCGCCGTGCGGTCGCCGACAAGCTGTCCCGCAGCCGCACCGAGATCCCCGACGCCACCACCTGGGTGGACGTGGACGCCACCGGACTGCTGCGGGCGAAGAGGGAACTGGCCGCGGCCCGCCCGGGCAGCGGCATCGGGCTGCTCGCCCTGCTGGCCCGCGTCTGTGTCGCCGGACTGGCCCGCTACCCGGAGCTGAACTCCACCATCGACACCGAGCGCCGCGAGATCGTCCGCTACGACGAGGTGCACCTGGGCTTCGCCGCCCAGACCGACCGCGGCCTGATGGTGCCCGTCGTCCGTGACGCCCACCGTCTGACCACGGTCCGACTGGCGGCGGAGCTGGCCCGGTTGACCGACCTCGCCCGAAGCGGCAGCCTCCCGCCGGCGGCGCTGACCGGCGGCACGTTCACCCTCAACAACTACGGGGTGTTCGGCGTCGACGGCTCGACGCCCATCATCAACCACCCGGAGGCGGCCCTCCTCGGCGTGGGCCGCATCGTCGACAAGCCGTGGGTCGTGGACGGAGAGCTGACCGTCCGCAAGGTCACCCAGCTGTCGCTCAGCTTCGACCACCGCGTCTGCGACGGCGGCGTGGCCGGCGGCTTCCTGCGGTACGTCGCCGACTGCGTGGAACGCCCGTCGACCCTGCTCGCCGACCTCTGACGGACCTGTCTTCTCCCTCCCTCTGCCACCCGCCGCCACACCTCCGTGAAGGAGTCCGCCCCATGCCCGACGAGGTCTATCTGATCGACGGCGCCCGCACCCCGCTGGGCCGCCATCGCGGAGCCCTGGCCTCCGTCCGTCCCGACGACCTGGCCGCACGCGTCGTCGCCGAGGCGGTACGGCGCTCCGCGATCCCCGCCGAGGCCGTGGACGAGGTGATCCTCGGCGCCGCCAACCAGGCCGGCGAGGACAACCGCAACGTGGCCCGGATGGCGGCCCTGCTGGCCGGACTGCCGCACTCCGTGCCCGGATACACCGTCAACCGGCTCTGTGCGTCCGGCCTGACGGCCGTGGCGTCCGCCGCCCAGACCGTCCGGGCGGGCGAGGCCGACCTGGTCGTGGCGGGCGGAGTGGAGTCGATGACCCGCGCCCCCTGGGTGATGGCCAAGCCCGGCACGCCCTGGTCCCGGCCCGGCGAGGTGCACGACACCCCGCTCGGCTGGCGGTTCACCAACCCGCGTTTCCCCGCCGACACCACCCTGTCGATGGGCGAGACCGCCGAGGAACTCGCCGCCCTGGACGGCATCACCCGAGTCGAGGCGGACGCGTTCGCGCTGCGCAGCCACCGCCGGGCCGTCGCCGCCCAGCAGGCCGGCCGGCTCGACCGGGAGATCGTCCCCGTGCCGGTGCCGGACGGCGAGGTCACCCGGGACGAAGGCCCCCGGCCGTCCACCTCGCTGGAGCGGCTGAGCGGGCTGCGCCCCTCCTTCCGCGGCGACGGCATCGTCACCGCGGGCAACTCCTCGCCACTGTCCGACGGGGCGGCCGCTGTGGTGGTGGCGAGCGGGGCGGCGGTCGAACGGTACGGCCTCACGCCACGGGCCCGTGTCGTCACCGCCGCCTCGGCCGGGGTCGAGCCCCGTCTCATGGGGCTCGGCCCGGTGCCCGCCACCGCCAAGGCACTGGACCGGGCCGGCTGGAACATCGCCGCCCAGGTACTGGCGGTGGTGCGCCGCCTGAAGGTCGACGAGGACCGGGTCAACGCCGACGGCGGCGCGATCGCCCTCGGGCACCCGCTCGGCTGC
Source organism: Streptomyces sp. VNUA24 (assembly GCF_029167005.1). Classification (NCBI taxonomy): domain Bacteria; kingdom Bacillati; phylum Actinomycetota; class Actinomycetes; order Kitasatosporales; family Streptomycetaceae; genus Streptomyces; species Streptomyces sp. VNUA24. The sequence goes on along the minus strand of NZ_CP119143.1, from coordinate 1,550,553 downwards.
TCCGGCACCCGGATCGTGCTCACCCTGCTCGGCCGGCTGGAGCGCGAGGACGGCCGCCGCGGTCTGGCGACCATGTGCGTGGGAGTCGGACTGGGCGTGTCGCTGCTGGTGGAGCGCGTATGAGCACCACGACGGCAGACTCGTACGCCTACGACACACTCCTCGTCGAGGAACGCGCGGACAGGGTCGTGGTCACCCTGCACCGGCCCGAGGCCCGCAACGCGATCGACGCCCACATGATCGCCGAACTCCACCGTCTCTGCGAGGAGTTGGAGCGTCACCCGCGTCTGCTGCTGCTCACCGGGCACGGGGGCGTCTTCGCCGGCGGTGCCGACATCGCCGAACTGCGCGACCGGGGCCGCGACGAGGCCCTCCAGGGCATCAACAGTCGCCTCTTCGAACGGGTTCGCAGGCTGCCCCTGCCCACCGTGGCCGCCGTCGACGGCTGGGCGCTCGGCGGGGGCGCAGAACTGGCCTACGCCTGCGACCTGCGGATCGCCGCCCCCGGCGCGGTCTTCGGCAACCCCGAGCCGGGCCTGGGCATCCTCGCCGCCGCCGGGGCCTGCTGGCGGCTCAGGGAACTGGTCGGCGAGTCGGTGGCCAAGCAGGTGCTGCTCGCCGGCCGGACCCTCGACGCGCCCGCCGCACTCGCCTGTGGGCTGGTCATGGACGTCGTACCGGCCGAGCGGCTGGCCGCCGAGGCGCACGCCCTGCTCGACCGGATGGCCCGCGCCTCCGCGCTCGCCCTGCGGCTGACCAAGCTCGTGACGGACGCCCCCGGCGGCCACCCGGTCGCCGACGACCTCGCCCAGGCCGTGCTGTTCGAGGGCCGGGACAAGCAGGAACGCATGACGCGCTTCCTGGAGAAGAAGGGAGGCCGGGCATGACCTCGGCAGCATCGACGGCACCCGCCGTCGTCGGGGTGATCGGCGGCGGGCGTATGGGCGCGGGGATCGCCCAGTCCTTCGCCGCCGCCGGGTCGGCGGTGGTGGTCGTGGAACAGGACGCCGATGCCACGGACGCCGCCCTGGCGCGCATCGCGGTTGGTCTGCGGCGGGCCGGGGCCGAGGAGGCCGTGCCCCGGGTCACCGCGGTCGCCTCGGTGACCGAACTGCCGCGCGACGCCGACCTGGTCGTCGAGGCGGTCCCGGAGAACGCGGCACTCAAGGCCCGCCTGCTCGCCGCCGCCGAACAGCGCGTGGGGGAGCGGTGCGTGCTCGCCAGCAACACCAGCTCCCTCTCGGTCACCGACCTCGCGGCGGCCCTGCGGCACCCCGGACGGTTCCTGGGCATGCACTTCTTCAACCCCGTACCGGTCTCCGCCCTCATCGAGCTGGTCACGGCACCCGACACCACCGGCGACACGCTGGAGTCCGCCGTCCGCTGGACCAGGGCCCTCCGCAAACAGGAGGTGATCGTCGGTGACTCGCCCGGCTTCGCCAGCAGCCGCCTGGGACTCGCCCTCGGCCTGGAGGCGATCCGCATGGTGGAGGAGGGCGTCGCCACCCCGGACGCCATCGACACCGCCATGTCCCTGGGCTACAAGCACCCCACCGGACCCCTGCGCCTGACCGACCTCGTCGGTCTCGACGTACGCCTCGCCATCGCCGACCACCTGCACGCCACCCTCGGCGAACGGTTCGCGCCGCCCCGGCTGCTGCGGGAGAAGGTCGCCCGCGGTGAACTCGGCCGCAAGAGCGGACAGGGGTTCTACCCGTGGCCGTGACCGGCACCGACGAACACCTCGCCCGCTGGTTCGGCGCGGGCGCCCGTACGCCGGTCCGACGGCCGTAGCCCCCGGACGGTCAGGAACTGCGCTGCAGCGCCCTCGTGTCGTCCGTGCGCCCTGCCGTCCTCGGCTGCGCCGGCCAGTAGGCGGCGGCGTGGGCCAGCGCCCGGCCCTCCAGCAGCGTGACCATCCGCTCGAAGAGCCGGACGGCGTCCGGGCCGCTCCAGTCCTCGGCCAGCACCTCGCGCGGCAGCCCGGGGTCGCGGAACGGCAGCTTGCGCCAGTGGTCGACGACCGCGAGATAGGTGACGAAGGCGTGGTCGCCGTCGATGACGGCGGCCTCGCCGAGCCGGTCGGCCTCCCCCTCGTACTCGTCGATGAACTCCCGGTAGCGGCGGTCGATCTCGTCGAGGTCCCAGCCGCCGCGGACCATGGCCGTCAGATCCTGTCCGGCGACGTAGTCGCCGACGAAGACGGCGCACTGCGCGGTGAGGTCGAGTTCGGCGATGGCGCGCTGGGCGGCCGGGAGCATCCGCGCCGGGGCGATCCAGACCGCCGATCCGATGTTGCCGAAGCCGAGGGAGGTGAGGTGTGCGGTGAGCCGGTGCCGCAGGGCACGAGCGGACTCCGGTACGGAGAAGTTCACGAAGCACCAGCCGTCGCCGAGGTCGGCGGGCTGCCGGGCGTGCCAGATGACCTCGTCACCGGCGACGAGCGCCTCCAGAGCGGCCGGGGTCAGGGTGTAGCCGCGCATGCCCGCACGGCTCTCCGAGACCAGCCAGCCGCGTTTCTTGAGCCGGAAGACCGCCGTGCGGACGCTCGGCGCGTCCAGCCCCAGACCGGTCAGCAGCTCGACCGTGCCGGCGATGGGCATCCAGTTGCCCATCTTGCGGACGACGGCGCCGAGGAAGCTCACGAGCACTGTCCGGGAACGCCGGGCGGCCGGGGAGGGCCGGTCGCCTTTGATCGTACTCATTCCAGTGAGTATGCCGGACGGTCCTGCGGCGACCCGACCGGCCCGGTGAGCGCGGCGACCCACTCCTTCGGCCACGGAGCGCTCGCGGCACCACCGCGGTGGTCCCCGCCGATGTGGACGGTCACATAACGGCCTTGCGCGGCCCGGCCGCGCGGGCGGCCGCGGAACTCCTCGCCCCAGACCTCGAAGTCGAAGGTCATCGACGTGGTGCCGATCCGCACCGGCTCCACCACCGCGCACACGTCCTGGCCGAAGAAGAGCGGCGCCTCGAAGTCCACCTCGTAGCGCACGCGCGGAGCGACCGGGAAGTAGCCGTGCAGGCCGAGCCCGTGCATGAGCGACGCCTCCGCGGCCTCCACGAAGCGTACGACCGTGCTGTTGTGGTAGATCCCGGCCGCGTCGGTGTCGATCCACTCGATCCGTGTCCGGTGCACGCCGACCGGACCGCCGGCCCGGAGCGAGGTGCTCACGCGGGCACCGTGCCGGAAGCGGGGGTCCACCGCAGGTGCACATCGGCCGCGGCCCCCTCGCGCAGCAGCGACAGTCGGGGCGCGACCTTGTCGGTGCGGGAGGAGGGCGGCTTGCGGCGACCCGCCGACCACTGCACCGGCCACCGCGCGCCGGGCCCGCGGTACTCCTGCTCCGCCGCCGCCTGCAGCGTCCACTGCGGGTTGTACAGATGGGTACGCCCCAGCGCGCACAGGTCGGCCCGCCCGGCCAGCAGGATCGAGTTCACGTCGTCGTAGGAGGAGATGGCCCCGACGGCGATCACCGGCACCCCGGCGGGCCCGGCCACCTTGTGCCGGATCCGGTCGGCGAACGGCGTCTGGTAGGAGCGGCCGTAGGCGGGCTGTTCGTCCCGGGCGACCTGCCCGGAGGAGACGTCGATGGCGGCCGCGCCGTGCTCGATGAACGCGCGGGCGATGTCCACGGCGTCGTCCTCGGTGTTGCCGTCGGGCATCCAGTCGGTCGCCGAGATACGGACGGTGACCGGGACGGAGGAGGGGACGGCCCGGCGCACCGCGTCGAAGACCTCCAGGGGGAACCGCAGCCGGTTCTCCAGGGAGCCGCCGTACGCGTCGGTGCGCCGGTTGGCGACGGGGGAGAGGAAGGACGAGAGCAGGTACCCGTGGGCGGCGTGCACCTCGATCAGGTCGAAACCCGCCTCCACCCCGCGCCGGGCGGCACGGGCGAAGTCCGCGACCACCTTGTCCAGGTCCGCGCGGGTGGCCTCGCGGGGGACATGGCACCCGGCGCCGTACGGCAGCGGCGAGGGGCCGATCACCTCCCAGTTGCCGTCCTCCAGCGGCTCGTCGATGCCCTCCCACATCAGCTTGGTCGAGCCCTTGCGCCCCGAGTGGCCGAGCTGCAGACCGATCTTCCCGCTCGTCCGCTCGTGCACGAAGCCGGTGACCCGGCGCCAGGCGTCGCGCTGCTCGTCGGACCACAGCCCCGGGCAGCCCGGGGTGATCCGCCCCTCCGGGGACACGCAGACCATCTCGCTCATCACCAGCCCGGCTCCGCCCAGCGCCTTGGAGCCCAGGTGCACCAGATGGAAGTCACCGGGGACGCCGGAGTCGCAGGAGTACATGTCCATCGGGGAGACGACGACCCGGTTCTCCAGCGCGAGCGGACCGATCCGGACCGGCTGGAACATCGCCGGGGCCACCTCCGGCGCCCGCTGGCTCCGGGCGAACTCCGCCTCCATCAGCGCGGCGAACTCGCCGTCGCGTTCCCTGAGACTGTCGAAGGTGATGCGCCGCGAGCGGGTGAGGAGGTTGAAGACGAACTGCGCCGGCTCCTGACCGGCGTACATCCCGATGTTCTCGAACCACTCCAGCGACGCCTGCGCCGCCCGCTGGGTCGACTCGACGACGGGCTTGCGTTCGCTCTGGTAGGCGGCGAGCGCGTCGGCCACCGTCGGGTGCTCGTGCAGGCAGGCCGCCAGCGCGAGAGCGTCCTCCATGGCCAGCTTGGTGCCCGAGCCGATGGAGAAGTGGGCGGTGTGGGCGGCGTCGCCGAGCAGGACCACATTGCCGTCGTACCAGCGCTCGTTGCGGACCGTCGTGAAGTTCAGCCACTTGGAGTTGTTGGTGAGGATCCGGTGGCCCTTCAGCTCGTCGGCGAAGATCTCCCCGATCCGCGCGACCGCGTGCTCGTCGGAGACACCCGGCGGGAACACCTCGTCCGCCGTCCGGTCGAAGCCGGCCCGCCGCCACACGTCCTCGTGCATCTCGACGATGAAGGTCGAACCCGTGGCGGAGTAGGGGTAGCCATGGATCTGCATGGTGCCCCACCGCGTCTGCTTGACGAAGAACTGGAACGCCTCGAAGACCAGGTCGGTGCCCAGCCAGATGTACTTGTTGCGCCGGGTGTCCAGCGACGGTCCGAAGACGTCCGCGTACTTGGTGCGGACGGCCGAGTTGAGGCCGTCGGCGGCCAGCACCAGGTCGTGGGAGGCCCGCAGTTCGTCCACGTCCGGGGCCTCGGTCCGGTAGTGGACGGTGACGCCGAGGTCCGCGGCCCTCCGCTGCAGGATCTGCAGCAGCTCCTTGCGGCTCATCGCCGCGAAGCCCTGGCCGCCGACGGTGAAGCGGCTGCCGCCGAACTCGACGTCGATGTCCGTCCAGCGGGCGAAGCGGCTCTCCATCGCGGCGTGCACGGTGTCGTCGGCGTTGTCGATGCCGCCCAGGGTCTCGTCGGAGAAGACGACTCCGAACCCGAAGGTGTCGTCGGGCGCGTTGCGTTCCCAGACGGTGAGTTCGTGCGCCGGATCCAGCTGCTTCATCAGGGCCGCGAAGTACAGCCCGCCCGGGCCGCCGCCGACGATGGCGATCCTCATGCTCGCTCCTCCAGGAGCCGACGGAGCTTGAAATGCTGCAGTTTGCCGCTGGGATTGCGTGGCAGGGCCTCCACGAAGCGCACCTCGCGCGGGTACTTGTACGGCGCGATCTGCTGTTTCACGTGGTCCTGGATGTCCTTCGCCCGCACGGCGTCACCGACGACCCCGTCGCGCAGTACGACGAACGCGCAGACGATCGCGCCGCGTTCGGCGTCCGGCGCGCCGACGACGGCCGCCTCGACGACGTCCGGGTGCGTGTCGATGGCGGCCTCCACCTCGGGACCGGCGATGTTGTAGCCGGACGACACGATCAGGCTGTCGTTGCGCGCCCGGTACCAGAAGTAGCCGTCCTCGTCCCGGAGGAAGGTGTCACCGGTGATGTTCCAGCCGTTGACGACGTAGCCGGCCTGCCGTTCGTCGTCGAGGTAGCGGCAGCCGACCGGGCCGATCACCCCGAGCAGGCCCTCGGTTCCCGGGCCCAGTTCCTCGCCGTCCGGCCCGAGGATCGCCGCACGGTAGCCCGGTACGGGTCTGCCGGTCGCCCCGGGGCGGATGTCGTCGCCGGCCGCCGAGATGAAGATGTGCAGCATCTCCGTGGCGCCGATCCCGTCGATGACCCGGAGGCCGAGCCGGTCGCGCAGTTCCTCCCACAGGCCCTGCGGGATGTGCTCGCCGGCGCTGACCGCCCGGCGCAGTCCGGCCAGCCGCGACACCTTCCCCGCGTGGAGGATCTGCCGGTAGGCGGTCGGGGCGGTGGCCAGGACGCTCACCCCGTGCTCGGCCACCAGGTCGGCGAGCCGCGGGGGCGGCACGGGTTCGGTGAGGAACGCGCAGGCGCCCGCCCGGAGGGTGAAGACGACCAGCATGCCGAGGCCGAAGGTGAAGGCGAGCGGCGCGGTGCAGGCGACCAGGTCGTCGGAGCGCAGCCCGAGCGTGTTCCTGCCGAAGGTGTTGTCGATCGAGAGGAGGTCGCGGTGGAAATGGGTGGTGATCTTGGGGACGCCGGTGGTGCCCGAGGTCGGGCCGAACAGCGCGACGTCGTCCGCTGCGGTGTCGACCGCCGCGAAGCGGCCCGGCTTCCGCCCGGCCCGGCCGCTGAGGTCGTCGGCCCCGGCCCCGCCGCATGGCACCACGGTCAGCTCCGGTGCGACCGTGTCCCGCACCGCGAGCACGTCGTCCAGGAAACGGGGGTCCACCAGCGCCACGGCGGGCCGCGTCTTCGCCACGATCGGCGCCAGCTCGCGGGCCCGCAGCGCGGTCATGACGGCGACGGCTATGCCGCCCGCCCGGAGCACGCCCAGCCAGGCGGCCACGGCCCAGGGCGTGTTGGGGGAGCGCAGCAGGACCCGGTTGCCGGGCACCAGACCCAGGTCCTCCGTGAGCACCTCGGCGATCTGCGCGGAGCGCCGCCGCAGCTCGCCGTAGCTCCATACCTCCCCGTCGGGCGTGCGCAGCGCGGGCCGGTCGGGGCCGAGGGCGGCGGCCGGACGGTCGATCAACTCGACGGCCGCGTTGAGGCGTTCGGGGTACCGCAGCTGGTCCGTGGTGAACTCCAGCACCGGCCAGTCCCCGGCCCCGGGGAGGTGGTCCCGGGCGAAGGTGTCGACGTGGCCCGAGGGCGACAGGGTCATGCCGGTCCTCCCTCGGACAGGGGCCGCGAGGCGCGGAAGCCTGCCGCCCGGATCATTCCCTCCTGGGCGACGGTCGCCAGGTGGGTGCCGTCCGGGGTGAAGAACCGGCCGGAGCCGAGCCCGCGTCCGCCGTCGGCCGCGACCGCCTGCTGCGTGTACAGCAGCCAGCCGTCCGTCACCCCCGCACGCGGAGCGCGGTGGAACCACATCGCGTGGTCGAGGCTGGCGGTGACCAGCCCCTCCTGTGCCCAGGGCAGACCGAGGACCCGCAGGACGGGCTCCAGGACGGTGTAGTCGCAGACGTACGCGAGGGCGGCCGCGTCACGCTGTGCGTCGGTGAGCCCGTCCACCGGCCGCAGGGCGTCGAACGGCTTGACCCAGACCGCCTGGTGCGGCTCCCGGGCACCCTCGACGTCGAGGTAGACCGGACCCGGCACATGGCGCATGTCGAAGCCCCGGCCCTCCGCCCAGTAGCGCTGCGACTCGGCGGTCATCGTGCCGCCGGTGCGTCCCGCGAGGTACTCCGCGGAGCTGGGCAGTTCCTCGGGATCGGGCAGGTCCCTGCCCAGCCAGTCGGGGACGGCGCCGGTGTGCGTTCCGCCGGGCTCGCCCGCCGCGAAGTTCGCCAGGCAGACGTAGAGCGGCTTGCCGTTCTGGTAGCCGCGCACCTGCCGGGTCGCGTAACCGCGGCCGTCCCGCAGCAGCTCCACCTCGTAGCGCACGTCGGCGCCGATGTCGGCGGGGCGCATGAAGTAGGAGTGCATGGAGTGCAGCGTCTTGCCGTCGTCGACGGACCTCATGGCCGCCGCCGCGGCCTGCGCGACCAGGTCGCCGCCGTACGCCTTCGGCCAGGGGCAGGGCTGGGTGACCGCGGTGAAGGCGAGGTCGAAGCGCTCGGCCTCGACCGGGGTCAGGGTGACGGCGGCGGTGAAGACGTCCGAGGTGGTGTCGGTCATCAGGGGCGGTCCGTCCAGTCACGCAGGTCCGTGTCGTCGACCTGGGGGAGGTTGACCACGATGTTCTCCGGAGTCCGGGTCGTCATCCAGGTCAGCGGCCGATTGCGGTCGAGGTTGCACTCGACGTGGGGCAGGAACGGCGGGACGAAGACCCAGTCGCCCTCCGCCATGTCGATGTAGTCCTCGAACCGGGCGCCGAAGTAGATCCGCGCCCGGCCGGAGAGCACGTAGCCGCCGGTCTCCGCCTCACCGTGATGGTGGGGCACGGAGCGGTAGCCGCCGTCGTTGTGGACCTTGCCGAACCAGATCCTGGTCGCCGGGGTGTGCTGGACGCTGACCCCCGAGATCCGGGTCGCGCCGGCGGACTGCCCGGTGTCCCCGGGCTCCGCACCGGCCCGTGTGACGACCGGTACGACCAGGCCGCTCGCGTCGGCGTACATCGAGTTGTCGCCGTCGAGGACGTACGGCCCGGGGTCGGGCCGCACCGGCAGGGCATGACCGGGGAGGGAATGTCCCGGGAGGGATTGACCGGGGAGGGAATGACCTGGGACGAATCGATCGGGATCGGGGTTCACGCGGTCTCCTGGTCGGTCGCGACGGGCAAGAGGCGGAGAGGGTCGGGCAAGAGGCGGAGAGGGTCGGGCAGGAGGAGATAAGGGGAGCGGTCGGAGAAGGAGGGGGAGCGGTAGCAGAAGGCGGGGGCGGCAGAGGGAAACGGGGGGCGTCAGTCGGTGAAGCGCACGGTGTTGCGCAGGGTGCCGATGCCGGCGATCTCGGTCTCCACGACATCTCCGTCGCGGAGGTAGCGCGGGGGCGTCCGGGCCGCCCCGACGCCGCCGGGCGTACCCGTGAGCACGAGGTCGCCGGGCCGCAGCACGGTGAAGGCGGAGATGTACGCGAGCAGGTCGGCGGCGTCGAACACCAGCGTCCGGGTGGTGTCGTGCTGGACCTGCTCGCCGTTGACGCGGCAGATCACGTCGAGGCCGTCGGCGGGGTCGATCTCCTCCGGTGTCACGACCACGGGACCCAGGGGAGTGGACGCGTCCCACGCCTTGCCCTGGAACCACTCCAGGGTGCGGTACTGCCAGTCGCGTACGGACAGGTCGTTCGCCACCGTGTAGCCGGCGATTCCGGCGAGCGCGGTCTCCCGGTCCGCGCGCCGCAGGGTCGCGCCCACCACGACGGCGAGTTCGGCCTCCCAGTCGACCTGGAGGCCGCCGGGCAGGACGATGTCGGCATCGGGGCCGGTGAGGGTGTCGGCGTACTTGGGAAAGAGCGTGGGGTGGGCCGGAAGCTCCCGGCCCGTCTCCCGGATGTGGTCGGCGTAGTTCAGTCCGCAGCAGATCACCTTGGTGGGGGCGGGGAGCGGAAGCACGGGAACGGCATCGTCGAGGACGTCGCCGGCCAGGTCCGCGAACCGTTGCGGTGGCGTGGTGGTCAGCAGCGCCGACAGGTCGGGGGCGGGGAGTGCTCGCCACGTGCCTCCGTGGAGGACCGCGGCGCTCGTACCCGCTGTGTGGGAGACGGTCGATAGACGCATGAGTGATCCCTCTCCGGGCCGTGTTCCGACCCTCGGGGTATTTCATTATTTCTACGACCGTCAGTGTCGTGTCAATAGATGCTACGGTGAGGCGGCAGGCAGCCAGCCACGGCAACGTTCCGCAGGAGCTTTCTATGGCGACCCACTCGGCCCCGGTTCCGATCAACCCCGCGTCCCTGCCCGAGCCCAGCGGCTACTCGCACGGGACACTCAGCGGCAACACGCTTCACCTGGGCGGCCAGACCGCCCTCGACCGGAACATGCGGATCGTGCCCGGCGGCATCGTGGAGCAGTTCCGGCAGGCTTTCACCAACATCCTCGCCACGCTGTCGGAGGCGGGCGGCCTCCCCGAGGACATGGTGAGCATCACGATCTACCTGACCGACATTCCCGACTACCAGGCGCACGGCAGGGAGATCGGCAAGGTGTGGCGCGAACTGGCGGGCCCGGTCTATCCCGCGATGGCCGGCATCGGCACCACGGCGCTGTGGCAGCCCGAGGCTCTGATCGAGATCGTGGGAGTCGCGGTCATCCCCGATGAGCGGCTGGTGCGGCCCGGGGCCGCGTGAAGTCCCCCCGTGGGGGCCCGTGCTCCGAGGCGGCCCGCGAAAGGCGGCGGCCGCTCCGATCCCGGATCCGGGATCGGAGCGGCCGCGTGACATGTCCGGCGCGGGCGGCGCTCAGTTCACGTTGACCGCGCTCCAGGCCGCCGCCACCGCGGCGTACTCGGTGCTGTCCGCGCCGTAGAGGTCGCGGGCCGCGTTCAGGGTGGCCGTCCGCGCCCCGGCGTAGTTCGTCGAGGACGTCATGTAGACGGTCAGGGCGCGGTACCAGATCGCGCCGAGCCCGGCGCGGCCGATACCGGTGACGGTCGAGCCGTTGTACGTCTCGGAGTGGTAGCTGACGCCGTTGACGGTCTTGCTGCCGCTGCCCTCCGCGAGGAGGTACGCGAAGTGGTTGCCGACGCCGGACGAGGAGTGGACGTCGAGCCGGGCGACCGCACTGCTCCAGTAGTCGACCGAGCCGCCGTCCTTGCTCGGCTTGTCCATGAAGCGCAGGGCGGCCCGTCCCAAGCCGGAGCGGACGACCTTCTCACCGATCAGGTAGTCCCCCGGGTCCTGCGCGTTCCCCGCGTGGAACTCGACCAGCATGGCGAAGATGTCGGACGTGGCCTCGTTCAGCCCGCCGGACTCGCCCGAGTAGACCAGCTTGGCCGTCCTGGAGGTCACGCCGTGGGACATCTCGTGCGCGGCCACGTCCAGTCCGACCAGCGGCCCGAACTGGGTGCCGTTACCGTCGCCGTAGGTCATGCAGAAGCAATTGTCGCTCCAGAAGGCGTTGGAGAGATTCTTGCCGTAGTGGACGCGGTTGAAGGAGCCCCTGCCGTCGTCGGCGATGCCGTTGCGGCCGTGGACGTCCTTGTAGTAGTCCCAGGTCATGTCGCTGCCGTACTGCGCGTCGACGGCGGCGGTCGAACGGTCGGCGGTCGTGCCCGTGCCCCAGCGGTTGTCGTCGTCGGTGAAGGGGGTGGTGGCGACACCGCCGCAGGTACCTGCGGTGCAGGTGTCGGTCCTGTCGGCCGCGTCGATGGTGTGGGTGTGACCGCGCGTGGCGTCCTTGAGCTGGTACGCCGAACCGGAGAGGGTCGTCTCCAGCGGGACCGTACCGCTGTACAGGGACTTGCCCTCACCGGTGACGGTCTGCATGGTGTCCCAGGCGTCGATCCGGGCACCGGTGCGGGCGTCGGTCAGCACCGTACGGGCGACCGGGTTGCCGAGCGGGTCCAGCCCGGTGGCTTCCGTGCGCCAGGCCAGTCTCGGGGCACCGTGCAGGGCGTCGACGACGAGCCGGGGCTCGGCCCCGGCCTGCCGCAGCGCGTCCCCCGGGTGGGCGGCGCGCAGGGCGTTCACGGCGACGCGTTCCGCCTCGGCGGCCGACACCTTCGGGGTGGTGGCAGGAAGCGAGATCACGGCCCTCGTCGCCCGGTCGGCACCGCGGAAGGTTCCGTCAGGATTCAGGTGGACGACGAAGTCGCCGCCCAGCACGGGGAGTTGACGGTACGTGCGGTCGTAACGAACGTGCTGGGTCCCGTCCTCGTCCACGATCACGTCCGTCACGGAGGTGTCCTGCGCGGAGGTGAGGCCCAGGGCCGCCGCCCGGTCGACGAGAGCCGCCGCCGCGTTGTCGAGGACGGTGGCGCGGGCGGGCCCGTCGGCCGCGTCGGCGGCCGGGGAGAGTAAGCCTGCCAGCAGCGTGGCGGTGGAGGCGAGGCCGGCCGTGGCGAGACGCGAGGCCCGGGCGTGCTGCCGTATCCAACTCATCGCGGTTCTCTGTCTCCTGGAGAAAGGCGCCGTCGGGCGCGTGTGGGGGTGGCGCCGTGGGTGGCGCGTAGGCATGACGCTGAGAGCGGCGCCGGAGGCAGCGCTGATCTTGTCCTGGCATTCAAGAGGCCGCAGCCCTGTCATGTCCATACCCCTACTGCCGTTCCCCGGACGGCACCTTCCACCCCGTCGGTCTCCCCGACCGGTGGGCCGCCGGGAGGGCACGGCCCTCCGCGGCCCGAGGTGGTGAGCGAGCGTCAGAGCATCAGCAGCAGGCGGGTGTTCGGAACGAGCTTGCGGTTCACGCTGGTGCTCTGCACGAAGATCGTGAAGTCGTCGTTGTGGTCCGGCTTGACGCGGACCTCCGTGTTCGGCAGGCCGAGCAGGGCTCGCGCCTCGGGCCCGGTGTACACACGGTCCGTCTTCTTCTCCAGCACCGCTATCTGCTTGCGGGACTGGACCTTCTCCGACTTGCTCAGCTGGTAGAAGGCGCACCCGGTGCGGTAGGTGTGCCCGCACTCGACGACCCAGTCCCGGATCGCCGCGTCCCGGGCCACCGGGATGAGCTGGTACTTCGACGCCTCCACCGGGGTGAGGCCGGCCGCCGCGATGGTCTCCTTGTTGACGGCCTCCGCGCCGGTGGAGAACACCGCCCGCGATCCCCTGATGCCCTGGGTGCGGCCCACCATGAAGTTCTCGGTGGCCTGTCGGATGACCTGACCGGCCTCCTCCAGACCCTGGGTGCTGGTGGCGTCCCAGATGGCGATGTTGTCCTTCGGGAAACCGCACTGCATGGCTTCGCGCTTGCCCATCTGGTCCGGCACCAGGACGGCCAGCGTCCAGTTGTCGTCCTGGGTCGCGATCATCTCGGCCACGGCCTTGACCAGTTCACGCTGGTTCCTGGCCGGGGCGTCCGGGCAGCGGTGGCTCGCGTTCTCCTGCCCGTCGGTCAGCACGAACGTCAGGAAGCTGTGGTCGCCGTACAGTTGGGCCGTCTGTGCCAGCTCCCGCTGCGACTTCAGGGCCGCCGCCAGCAGGGCGGTCATTCCGCCGGCGCGGTACAGCTGCTTCAAGGACGGCATCCGCAGCACGTCCTTGTCGTAGATGACGCACTCCACCTTGTCCGAGAAGACGTACACGGTCACCCGGGTCTCCTGGTCCAGCTCCCCCGACCGGCGGGCGAGGTAGGCGATCTGCTGGTCGGCGACCTCCACGACCTTGCGGCTCAGGTGCGACATGGACGAACTGGCATCCAGCACGAGAGCGACGTGGTTGATGTAGTTCTGGCTTCCGGACATGGAAAATCCCCCAATTTCGCGGCCTGTTGGCTTCCCGACCTGATGCTTCTACCTTCTCACCCACCACTGACAATCGATCTTGAACGCGGTGGAGGTGGGCGGACGTCCGGGAGGCCGGCCGGAGTTGTCGCAGTGCTGCCTCCGCTTCCCGGTCGGCCGGCGCTCACGATCGTGACGGCGACGCGCGAGCCGGGCTGTCAGAAGGTCCGGAAGTGCGGGGCGGCCGCGGGTATCGCCGGGACCTCTGTCAGGTGGACACCGCGGCGCACCAGCAGACGGTGCAGCTTCTCGAACCGCAGCCCGCGGGCGAACCGTCCGTACCGCGTGCGGAGCGTGTCGTCGGTACGGGTGCGGTCCCAGTAGAACTCGGTGAGCCCGTAGTCGCGGCACATGCCGTGGTCGCCGAAGGTGTCCTCGGCGAAGGCCGGCCCCAGGATCTCGGCGACCCGTGCGGGGGAGTCCGCGGGACCCGCCCCGAGCGCCGTGCCGGTGGTGACGACGTCCCCGTGGAACGCCAGGGAATGCGGTGTCAAAGACCGTCCCCCGATGTGGTGTGTCCGGCATGAGCGAGGGGCGCGGTGGCTCGGCGGCTCGGCGGCTCGGCGGGGCCTTACTTCAGGCACCCATCGAACTTGCGCGAGGAAACCGATCGGTTTACCTTGGTGGAAACCGATCGGTTTCCTGGTGTGGAGGCAAGCATGACCGCATTGAAGGGCGCACACGTCCTCGTCACCGGCGGCAGCCGGGGCATGGGCAAGGCCCTGGTGGAGGAGCTCTACGCGCGCGGCGCCGGCAAGGTCTACGCCACGGCCCGCGACCCGCGCGACGTGACGCACCCCGACGCGGTCCCCCTGGCCCTGGAGGTCACCGACCCGGCGTCCGTGGCGGCAGCCGCCGCACAGGCGCAGGACATCACCGTGCTGATCAACAACGCCGGCGCCTCGGTCGGCGCGTCCTTCCTCGACTCCCCGGTGGAGCACGTACGCCGGGAGTTCGAGACCAACTTCTACGGCCCCCTCCTGGTCACCCGGGCCCTGGTGCCGGTGATCGAGCGCAACGGCGGCGGCCACCTGCTCAACGTGCACTCCGTGCTCTCCTGGCTCGCCCTCGGCGGCTCCTACAGCGCCTCCAAGGCCGCCCTGTGGTCACAGACCAACTCCCTGCGCCTGGAGCTGCGCCCGCGCGGCATCGCCGTCACCGGACTGCACGTCGGCTACGTGGACACCGACCTCGCCGCCGGCGTCGACGCGCCCAAGTCCGACCCCCGCGCCGTCGCCGCCCTCGCCCTCGACGGCGTCGAGGCGGATGCCCACGAGGTGCTCGCCGACGACATCTCGCGGCAGGTCAAGGCGGGCCTGGCCGGTGACCTGGCAGGGCTGTACCCCCAGTTGGCGAAATAGCCCGCACGCACGAGGAGCCGACGAGATGCCCCACCACGGGTCACGTCCCACCATCACGATCCCCGGGACCACCAGCCACACCATCGCCCCGCGCGCGGGCGGACACGGCCACGAAGGACGGCTGCGCTACCTCAAGGCGGGCACCGGCGCTCCGCTGGTCCTGCTGCACACCGTGCGCACCCAGGCCGAGCACTTCCGCCACCTCATCCCGCTGATCGCGGACCACCACACCGTGTACGCCCTCGACCTGCCCGGGATGGGGTACTCCGAGATCGTGCCCGGCGCGTCCTACGACGAGCCGGCCATGCGCGCGGGCGTCCACCGGCTCCTCACCGCACTCGACCTCCACGACGTGACCCTGGCGGGGGAGTCCATGGGGGCGGTGCTCGCCCTCACCACCGCGGCCGATCTCCCGGAGCGGGTGCGGCGCGTCGTCGCGGTCAACACCTACGACTTCCGCGGCGGGATCGCCCGCTCCGGCCTCCTCGCCCGCGTGGTGGTCGGCGGAGTGCTCACGCCGGGAGTGGGCCCGGTGATCGCGGGGGTGGAGCCCCGGCCCGCCCTCGCCAGAATCCTCCGGGACGGTCTCGGCGACCGGAACGCACTGCGTGAGGACTACGTGGACGAACTCCTCCGGGTGGGCAGCCGCCCCGGCTACCCGGCCGTCGCCCGAGCCGTGTACCAGGCCCTGCCCACCCTGATCGCGGCCCGCTCGCGCTACCCCGAGGTGAAGGCCCCCGTCCACCTCGTCTACGGCGAGCACGACTGGTCCCGGCCCTCGGACCGGGAAGCGAACAGGCTGCTGCTGCCGGACGCCGCCTTCACGCACGTGCCGTCGGCGGGCCACTTCATCGCCCTGGAGCGGCCCGACGTCCTGGCCGACCTGCTGAACGCGAGGGCGTGACACGACGGAACCAGCCCTGGTGGCACCCCTGCCGACAAGGCAGGGGCGGCGCGGCCAGGAGCCAACCGCCGGAAGCCGCCCGGCGCCTGTGCCGTCCTAGGCGTCCCCTGTCGGGCGTCCCCTATGCCGCCCCGCCCTTCGGCCTGGTCATGGTCCTTCTCACCAGCACGGGGCCGCCGTCTGGCGGCTCCAGGTGGACGACAGCGAGCGCCCCCGTCTGCCGACGGGGGCGCTCGCTCACTTCCACTTCCCTTGTCCCGCTTGCCTCACTTCTCGGGGCTGTGCCCCTCACACTCCGCCTGATCGGCCCGTCAGGCGTGAGCGTGCCCGCGCCGGTGTCCGCGGTTCGTGAACAGCCGGTACAGCGCGAGGAGGATGACGGACCCGATGATGGCCGCGATCCAGGTGGAGAGATCGAAGAATCCGTCGATCGAGTCGACCCCGAATATCACCTTGCCGAGGAATCCTCCGAGCAGACCTCCGGCGATACCGATGAGCATGGTGACGATAATTCCGCCCGGGTCCTTGCCCGGCATGAGCGCCTTGGCAATGGCCCCGGCGAGCAGACCGATAGCTATCCACGCGATGATGCTCATGGCAGCGATTCTCCCTTGCGTTCTCTTCGATTCGCCAGACGTGTTTCCAAGAGAGACGCAGTCAAACGGAAGTCGACGACAGTTCCTCGGGCGCGTCGCCCCGGGAGCGGATCGGGAGGAGGGGCGAGCGCGATGATCGCCCGCCCTCCACGCCCTGTCCGGCCGTCCATCCTCTTCGTCGAATCAGCCGATTGATTTGAAACGCGGTGCCGGGGATTTCACGCCACTTCGTCCATTGACGGTCCCCTTGATGGTGATCGTCGACCGAACCGAAAGGTCGATCAAGGCTTTCCATGCGAAGAGTAAGGTCGCAGGGACATTGCCTCCGCAGGCGCGGGGAAAGGGACGGGTCAGTCGCCCGTCTCCGCCGCTTCCGAGGCGGGGGTCATGGGAATCCAGCCCTCGGAGTTCCGGTACCAGTACTGCTTGAGCCCCTCGATGCTCGTGGTGCGGAACGGGCGGCCGTGGTCGTCGATGCGCACCGTGCCGGAGCGGTCCTGGGAGGACCAGTCGAGTTCGAGGTACCAGTCGCAGGTGCAGGACTCGGTCTGCGCGGAGACCAGCAGGATCTCGGGCTTCCGCAGGGACACCTGATAGGGGAAGTCGATCGCCGGACCCGGCCTGTCCGGGTCGTTGCTGGGCATCGAACGGGCCAGCGGACGGCGCGCGTCGAGGTCCACGGCGAAGTGGCGAGGGACGAGGATGGCGCCGCAGCCTTCGTACGTGGAGTAGGCGATACCCCGGTCGGCGGCGGGGACGCCGCGGTCCACCATGCGTACCCGCAGGGCCTCCAGCACGACGGCGGCGGAGCCGCGCCCCTGCACCGAGATCCTCAGATCCGTGGTGCGCCCGTGTACGGCGCCCTGGGACGCCGCCCACACCGCCGCGTCCGTCGGGGACGGCGGCGGTGGGACCTGCCCGGGCGGCTTGGCGATGACGTAGTCATGGGCGCACTCGTGCTGCCAGAGCTGCGAGTCGGCCGTCCAGGTGAGCGGGACCTTCGGCGCGTCCGCGTCGGCGCTCGCCCGCGTCTCCCGCGAACCGCTGTCGGCCTGCGGGGCGGGTTCCGAGGGCTGCGGGGTGGTGCGGGCGGAGGACGGCGACTCGGGATCACGGGAGGGAGGCGCGGCAGCGGAGCGCGGGACGCCGTCGCGGCGCGGGGCCGACACGGGGGACCTCGGTGCGGTGCGGGCGGAAGCCGACGACTCGCCGCCCCCGGAAGGGCGCCCGGCGGCGGACGAGGCGAGACCGGCGAGCGCGAGGGTCAACGAGGCCGCCAGCGCCAGCGACCGCACGGACCGTCGCCGGAGACGCCTGGCACCGGGCCGTCGCCCGGCCGGTGCGGCAGGCCCGGGGGCCTCCTCCGCCGGGTCGCCGGGGGACGTGGACAGGGCTGAGGCGGCGGTGGCGATGCCGTCGGGCGTGGGCCCGGCGGAGGCAGCGGAACCGCTGCCGGACGCGCAGGCGGCGGAGTCCGCGGTGTCGACGCCGTGCGGCGTGGCTGCGGCAGAAGCCGCCGTTCCGGTGTCGTGGGGCGCGGGCACCGCCGCGGCCGCTCCGCGCGGGCCAGGGTGCGCGGGGGCCCGCCGCGCGTCGGACGCGCGTGAGCGTTGCCGGGCCGCGACGGCCAGGATCCACCGGCGGTGCAACTCCACGCGCTCCTCCGGGGAGGCTCCGCAGAGCGTGGCGAACCGCTCGATCCCGTTGAAGTCCGCGGGAACGGCCTCACCCGCGCAGTAGCGGTGCAGCGTGGAGGCATGCATGCCCAGCCTCCGGGCCAGTGCCGCGTAGCTGCGGTCCGTGCGCTCCTTCAGACGCGTCAGCAGAAGCGCCAGCTCCACAACGTCGTCGTGGATTGCATCCATGTGGTCGTACTCGCATCCATCCGTGTGCCCGGGCCCTCGTGTCCAGAACCGGGACCGCATCCAGGCCCTCTCCCTACCTGTACGCCCGGGCGCCCGGGACGGTTGCACGCGTGTGCCCGCCCTGCCGTCACAACCACCCGCACTCGGCGCCGTGTTGGAGCCGTGCCGGACTCTCCGGTCATGTCCGGCGGTGTGCGGTCAGGCGCCGAGCAGAGCCGTCTCCAGGTGGCGGCCCCAGCGCAGGGCGGCGGCCACGCACTCCTGGGTCCTGGGTTCCAGGCGTCGCCGCGGGCCCACGACCTGCACGGCGGCGACGACCTCGCCGGTGAAGTCACGGACCGGTACGGCGACCGAGTACAGGCCCGGCTCGGCCTCCTCGTCGACGACGGAGTAGCCACGTCGTCGCGTCAGCTCCAGCCGGCGCAGGAAGTCGTCCAGGTCGGTGGGTGTGTTGGGGCCGTGGCGGACGAACTCGGTGCGGCTGAAGACCGCGGCCACCTCGTCTTCGTCGGCGTCGCTCAGCAGGGCCTGGCCGCAGTCGCTGCAGTAGGCCGGGTAGGGACGGCCGATCCACGAGCCGAGCTGACGGCTGCCGGGGGGCACCCGCTCCGCGATGGTGACGGTGGTGTCGCCTGCCAGGACGCCGAGGTAGCAGCTCTCGCCGGTCTCGGTCGCCATGCCTTCCAGGGCGGTGAGCCCGTCCGTGCGCAGCCGGTGGGCCGTGAGGTCGCGTGCCGCCGTGTAGAGCCGCCAGTGCGGTGTGACACCCCCCGACACGTCGTCGCGGACGACGAACTCCTCCGCGGCCATGGCGGTGAGCATGCGGGACAGCTGGCTGCGGTCGCGTCCCATCTGCCGGGCCAGCTCCGAGACGGACGGGGCGGGACCGGACCGGGGTCCTCCGGCCGTACCTCGGGCGAGCGCCGACAGGGCGTCAAGGCCCTTCGTCACGCTTGAGTCCACGTGCTCCTCCGCCGTGCCGACGTGTGCCTGCGCCGGGGTGCCGGCCGCGTGACTGTCGGTCCGCACTGTATCGCCGCCCTGACATCCTGCCCAAAATTGTGCAGCATCTGCATCTTGCCGTGCATTTAATGCACGGCCTAGCATCCCTCCATCAGCCACCGCCCGAAAGCCGAGGGACGCATGCGCATGGCCACGACGACGTTCACACCCGGAGCCGGAGCCGGAGCCGGAGCCGGAGCCGGAGAGGAGCGGAGTGCCGCCCTCGCCTCCGTCCGACGGCGGACGGTCCGGACGGTCAAGGTGTACTGGCCGGTCGGAGCGGCCACCCTCGCCGCGTGCGCGGAGGGGGACCTCGAAGCACTGCGCGCCGACGAGTCCTTCGCCTCGCTGCTGCGAGTCCTGGAGTCCTCACCCGAACTGGGGGACTTCGGCGTCTACGGCGACGTCTTCGAGGTCGCCTTCGGCGCGGAGGGCTTCACCGTCCGGCCCGGCGCCCGCCCGTCCCTCGGCTCGGTCGGCGGACGGTTCCTCTCCTCCACCCTCGCCGTCACCACGTACGTCGACGCCGAGGCGGACGACGACGACCTGGCGCGGGTGCTCGCCCGCCTCGCCGACGCCCACCCCTGGGAGATCCCCGTGATCGAACTCTCCGCCCCGCTGGACCTCGTCTCCCGGGCCTGACCCACCCCCTCAGCCCGCCCACCCCCCTCGGACGTGCGCGAACACCCCGACGCGCACCCCCACCCGTCGAAAGTGGCCCCACCCCACAGCCATGCCGTGCCGATCACCCCCCACCCCACCCCGCACCTTCCGCTCAGCTCCGCAGAGGAGACCGCCATGTCCGTCTCAGCCGTACCGGAGAACGCTCCGGCCACCGCCGACTCCGCCCCCGAGCCGCCCGGCGACGGCCTGCGCCGCACCATGCGCTCCCGGCACCTCGTCATGATCGCCATGGGCGGTGTCATCGGCTCCGGGCTCTTCCTCAGCTCCGGATTCACCGTCTCCCAGGCCGGCCCGCTCGGTGCCGTCCTCGCCTACCTCGTGGGGGCGTTCGTCGTCTGGCTGGTGATGGCCTGCCTCGGCGAACTCGCCGTCACCTACCCCGTCTCCGGTGCCTTCCACGTCTACGCCAGCCGCTCGATCGGCCCGGCCACGGGCTTCGCCACCGCCTGGCTGTACTGGCTGACCTGGGCCGTCGCCCTCGGCTCCGAGTTCACCGCGTGCGGACTGCTGATGCAGCGATGGTTCCCGGGCGTCGACGTCTGGATCTGGTGCGTGGTCTTCGCCGCCGTCGTCTTCGGGGTGAACGCCTTCTCGGCCCGCGTCTTCGGTGAGACCGAGTACTGGTTCTCACTGGTGAAGGTCGTCGCCGTGGTCGCCCTCATCGTCCTCGGAGGCGCGGCGCTGGCCGGTTTCCACCCCCTCGCCGAGGGTGGTTCCCACCCGTTCCTGCTGGAGAACTTCAGCACCGAGGACGGCCTGTTCCCGCACGGCTTCTCCGGCGTCCTGGTCACCGTGCTCGCCGCGTTCTACGCCTTCTCCGGATCCGAGCTGATCGGCGTCGCCGCCGGCGAGACCGAGAACCCGGCCCAGGCCGTGCCCAAGGCGCTGCGCGTCACGGTCATCCGGCTGCTGGTCTTCTTCGTCGGCGCGATCACCGTGATCGCCGCGACCATCCCGTACGACGAAGTGGGCCTGGACGAGAGCCCGTTCGTCACCGTCTTCTCCTCCATCGGCATCCCCTACGCCGCCGACGTCATGAACTTCGTGATCATCACGGCGCTGCTGTCGGCCGGCAACAGCGGTCTCTACTCCTGCGCCCGCATGCTGTTCTCCCTCGCGCAGGAGAAGCAGGCGCCGCAGGCGCTGCGCCGGCTCACCCGCCGCGGCATCCCCCTGACCGCGCTGTCGCTCAGCATGCTCGGCGGTCTGGCCTCCCTGGTCAGCAGTGTCGCGGCGCCGGAGACGGTCTACCTGGTGCTGGTGTCGATCGCCGGATTCGCCGCGGTGGGGGTCTGGATGTCCATCGTCGCCGCGCAGTTTTTCCACCGACGGGCCTTCGTCCGCGGGGGAGGGGACCCGCGCACCCTGGCCTACCGGACGCCCTTCTATCCGGTGGTGCCCGTCCTCGCCTTCGTCCTGTGCCTCGCCTCGCTGGTCGGTATCGCGCTGGACCCGGCCCAGGCGACCGCCCTGTACTTCGGCGTCCCCTTCGTCGCGGGCTGCTACCTCTACCACTGGCTGCGGCACGGCCGGGACCGCACCTCAGGCACCGCGGACACGGTCGCGTGACGCCGCCCGCGGACCACGGGGCCGGCAGAGACAACCATGATCACCGAGACAGAGGACGAGCACGTATGACACCCGCCACCACCGCCGCCACGACCACCGTCGTACCGCCCCTGTGGGCCCTGCACCGGGAGCTGATGGGCAAGACGGTCCGCACCGACCTCACGCACGCCTTCCACCCCGGTCAGCCGCACTTCCCCGCCTTCCCGGACGAGAAGCGCGAGATGCCCTTCGACATGTCCCGCGGCGACGGCTTCAACGTGCACCTCTACACGATCGTCGGACAGTGGGGCACCCATGTCGACCCGCCCGTGCACTTCGTCGCCGGAGCCCGCGCCCTGGACGAGATCCCCGTCGACGAGATGATCCTCCCGCTCGTCGTCCTCGACATCTCCGACCGCGTCGCCGCCGATCCCGACGCCGTACCCACCCTCGACGACGTCGCGGCCTGGGAGTCCCGCAACGGCCGTGTCCCGCAAGGGTCGTTCGTCGCCCTGCGCACCGGCTGGGGCCGCCGCTGGCCCGACCCGGACGCCATGGCCAACAAGGACGAGGCGGGCGTCAGCCACTACCCCGGCTGGTCGGCGGACGTCCTGCGTTACCTCTTCGAGGAGGCCGGCGTCACCGCGATCGGCCACGAGCAGACCGACACCGACCCCGGACTGGCCACCTCGGCGGGCGACTTCAGCCTGGAGAGCTACGTCCTGGAACGGGACCGCTGGCAGATCGAGCTGATGGCCGGCCTCGACCGGGTGCCCGAGGCGGGCGCGCTGATCGTCGCCACCTGGCCCAAGCCGCAGGGCGGTTCGGGCTTCCCCGCCCGCGTCTTCGCCCTGCACCACCAGGACTGAACCCGGTCGTACCCGCACACACGGCTCCGGTGGCCCCAGGCCACCGGAGCCTTCGGCCAGTCAGGAGACGGACCGCGCCATGGACTCCATCGACGAGCAGATCATCACCGAACTCACCCGCAACGCCCGGATCTCCCACGCCGAACTGGGCCAGCGCGTACGGCTGTCCCGCAACGCCGTACGCCAGCGCGTCGAACGTCTGGAACGGCAGGGGCACATCGGCGGCTACACGATCGTCCGTCCCTCGTGCGGACCGGACCGGACCACGGTCGCGGCACACGTCCTGGTCTACCGGGAGGACCGGATGCGCGGCGGAGACGTCCTCGCCGCGCTCAAACGCATCCCCGAGGTGGTCTCCTGCGACGTCCTCAGCGGCCAGTTCGACCTGCTGGTCAGTGTGGAGGCCGCCTCCCTGGAACGCGTACAGGGCATCTGGGAACAGATCGCCCAGATGCCCGGTGTACGGGACACGGTGACAGCGCTGGCGCTGTCCCGGGTCGTCAGCCGGCCGCGCCGCTCATGATCCGCAGCACGGTCTCCCGGTCCAGCAGACCGAGTTCGACGACGACGTCGGCCATGTCGGTCCCGGTCCGCGACGCCCGGCGGGCCGCCTCCGCGGCGGCCTCGTGCCCGATGTGCGGGGCGAGCGCCGTCGCCGCGCCGACCGTCCCGGCGGCCCCGCGCGCGAGATGCTCCCGGTTGGCGGTGATGCCCTCCACGCACAGGGTGCGCAGCGCTGCGCAGCCACGCGTGAGCCAGACGATGTGTGTCAGCAGCAGATGCCCGATCAGCGGCTCGAACGCGTTGAGCTGCAGCTGCCCGTTGTCGGCGGCCATGGTGATGGCGACGTCCGCGCCCGCGGTGGCGAACGCGATCTGGTTCACCATCTCGGGGATCACCGGGTTCACCTTGCCCGGCATGACCGACGAACCGGCCTGTCGCGGCGGCAGGTTGATCTCCGCCAGACCCGCGTGCGGTCCGCTGGCGAGCAGCCGCAGATCGCTGCACACCTTCGACAGCTTCACCGCCGTCCGCTTCAGCACACCCGACACCAGCAGGAACACACCCGTGTCCGACGTGGCCTCCACCAGGTCGGCGGCCGGAGTGACATCGAGCCCCGTCAGCTCCCGCAGGTGCCGTACGACCGCCGCCGCGTAGCCCGGTTCCGCGGCGACGCCCGTACCGATCGCCGTCGCGCCGAGGCTGGTCTCGGCCAGCAGCGGCAGCGTCTCGCCGATCCGGGCGACGTCCTCGGTGAGCGTGACACCGAAGGCCGCGAACTCCCGGCCGAGCGTCATCGGCACGGCGTCCTGCAACTGGGTACGGCCGACCTTCACCACCGTGGCGAACTCCTCGCCCTTCGCCGCGAACTCGGCCGCCAGCAGCGTGAGTTCGGTGCGCAGTTCGGCGAGACAGGCGCTGATCGCGATCCGCAGGGCGGTCGGGTAGGTGTCGTTGGTGGACTGACAGCGGTTGACGTCGTCGAGCGGGTCCAGGTGCTCGTACCGTCCACGCGGGTGACCCAGGTGTTCCAGGGCCAGGTTCGCGATCACCTCGTTGGCGTTCATGTTCGTGCTGGTGCCCGCACCGCCCTGGACGACGTCCACGACGAACTGCTCATGGTGCCGCCCCTGCGCGACGGCCCGGCAGGCCGCCGCGATGGCCCGTACCTTGTGCGGCTCCAGCACACCGATCTCGCCGTTGGCCAGGGCCGCGGCATGCTTCACCTGGGCCAGGGCCCGTACGAGGTGGGCATGGACGCGGACGGGAACACCGCTGACGCGGAAGTTCTCCAGGGCCCGTGCCGTATGCACGCCCCAGTACGCCTCCGCGGGCACCGCCGCATCACCCAGCGCGTCGCTCTCGATCCGGAACCCGGTGCCCCGAGCACGGTTCGCCCCGCCGAATCCGCTGAGCGCGAGGTCGTGTCCAGCCATGCGGACCTCCTCCTTCCTCTCCGGTACGCCACCCGTCCGGCGGCGCGACCTCGCTCAGCGTCCCGCCCCGCGAGGTCGGTACGGCCATGCCGAAACGGCCGACGCGGCTGCCGATGCGCTCCGGTCCCACGCCACTCGTCCTGCCGTCCCTCCGCCACGACCCCGAGCCGTGGATCATCGGCCCGATATAGTGCCCGGGTGACGACCAACGGCCCCACATCCGGACAGCCGGGCCTGGGAGCGGCCTCCTCGCTGCGGATGGCCCTGCGCATGGTCAACACCGTGCTGGACCGCGAAGCCTCCGGCCGGACCGGCTTCAACGTCAGCAGGCTCGCCGACGAGGTCGGTGTCGAGCGCAGCAAGGCGTCACGCACCACCCAGGACCTGTGCGACAAGGGCTTCCTCGAACGTCGCGACGACTCGACCCTGCGCGCCGGCAACGCCTTCTTCGCCGCCGCCGCGTCCCTGCACCCGGGGCTGCTGCGCCGCAGCCGCCCCCTCCTGCGCCGCATCGCCGTCGAACACGGCGTCGGCGCACGCCTGTCCGTCCGCGACGGCGTCCAGGTCCGGCTGCTGCGTGCCGAGTCCGCCGCGGACTTCGTCCACGAGTGGCCGGGCCGGGCCGGTCTCGTCACCCCGTGCTGGTGCACCGGCGCGGGCCGTGCGCTCCTCCTCGACCACAGCGCCGAGGACATCTCCGCCCTGCTCGACGACTACGAGCTGATCGGCGTCGGCGGCCCCAACGCCGCCCACTCCGCCGCGGAACTGACCGCCGCCAACGACCGAGACCGCCTGCGCGGCATCATCGCGGCGCACGGCGAGTTCGAACATGGCGTCACCGAGTACGCCGTACCCGTCCGCGACACCGACGGGCACATCCGCGCCGCCGTGTCGGTCGTCGGCAGACAGCAGGACCTGCTCTCCCGCGAGCGCACCCTGCACACCGCCCTCACCACGGCCGCCGCCGCACTGGCGGAATCCATCGACGGCGACACGACCGACCGCTAGGTCCTCGGCCCCACCCTCGTACGCCTGCGTCTCCTCGCGCGCGACAACGTCGCAGGCCGGGCTCCCCATCCCGGACGGGCATCCCAGGCTGCCGTGTTTCTGCAGGTCACCGGGGGTGGGATCACCCCACCGTTGCATCTTGAGGGCTGGCGTTGCTCCCGGCCCATGAGGCAGCCGACGCTATGTCCGTCGCACCGGCTGAGCGGCCGTCACGACGGCGCCGCCGCGACACTGCGGCTCACGCATATCAACATGCCGCCATACCGACATGCCGATACCGGGTGGGCCAATACGTCGATACACCGACACACCGATCAGAAAGAGGAACACGCACATGAACACGAAGCCCCTCCCCGCCCGCCGAGTGGCCGTGGCCGCAGGGCTCGTCCTGGCTCTCGGATGCGGTGTGTCGGCACAGGCGTCCACCGCCGGGCCGCAGACGGTCGACGCCAAGGCCACCATCGCCGCCTGCTCCCAGAAGGACCTCGGGGTCTCCGCCACGAAGGAGCCCGCGGACAGCAAGGACGCCCGGCACCTTCTCCTGACCGTCCAGAACGCCGGCGACAAGAAGTGCAACCTCTACCGGTACCCCCTGGTACGGCTCGGCGCCGGCCGGAACACGGCCCCCGTGATCAAGGAGAGCGACGCCACCCCGGGGGTGCCCGTCACCCTCGCTCCGGGGCAGGAGGCGTATGCCGCTCTGCTCGTCAACGGCCCCATGGACGAATACGAGGCCAAGAGCATCACCCTCAGCCTCCAGGGCAGCAAGCCCGGCAGCGCCGCGGGCAAGCCGATCGATGTCCCCATGCCCGTCCCGACGCTGTACGCCAACGACTTCCAGCGGGTCACCTACTGGACGACCGCATCCGGTTTCGCCCTGGATTTCATCATGTCGCTGTGACGGACCCCGACCGGCACCGTTTCCCGGTGATCGACCGGACCCCGGGGTCCCGCTGATCACTGGCTCAACACCGGCCGGTGACACGACAGTTCCCCACGCGCCCACCTGCCCTACGCCCATCCCTGGGACACCCATGTCCTCAAGCCCAGGACACGGGGTACGGCAGGTGGGCGCGGCGATTTCCGTGCCCCGGGAGTTCGGCGAAAGTTTCGGGTCAGTCATCGAGCGGAGCCCCTGTGGGCCACCGGCCTCGGTCGGTGCGATGTGCTCCTGACCTTGCCGCGTTCGAGTCGCCCGGTGTAGGTAGCGGACTGAACGGGCTGCCGCACTCGACGGCCGGCCGAGGTGAGGAGATGCCGATGGGGTTCCAGGAGCGGTGGCAGAGCAGACAGGAAGAGCTCGCGGCTCAGGCGGAAGTCCGAGAGGGCGCCGCCGCCGATCAATGGGACGATTTCGTGGAACGGCTCCAGGGCCCCATCCTCGAACAGGCGCGGCTGGCGTTCGAACGCGGTGACGGCTGGTTCGAGACCGAGATCGACCAGCGCAGCTCGGGCAGTCTGAACCCCTACGGCAACACAGGGATGGACCTCGGCTCGCCGGCCGTGGGCAGGGTCAAGGTGGACCGCCCTGAAGCGCCTCCCTCGCCGCGTGGCGACCTGCTCTCCCGCATCGAGGATGTCGGCTGGAAGCTGCATACCGCTCAGTACATCTACGTACAGCTGGGCGAGGAGTCACGCGACAAGTGGTTGTCGTCGGGGCAGCGGGTGGCGATCAAGGGGAAGATCGTCGGCATGTACCTGTTCGAGAGGGTGGCGCCGCCGCGCTGAACCGGAGGGCGGGCGGCGGCACATCTGCGGCCCGCGCTTCGGCGCGGCGCGGCGCGGCGGCAGTGCCACCGGACCCTCTTCGGCGCGGCGCCCCGGGGGACGGACTCTCTTCGCTGATGCAAGGCGCGGTCGGCGGCTTCAGTGGCAACCGACAGCGGCGGGGCGATTCGAAAAATTCGGCGTCCATGGCGAATCTTGCGTGAAGTATTGACGTCGCCTGTCGCTTCCCTATGATCCGACTGGTCGACACTTCGCCCCTCGTTCGATATTACGCACACGCCAGACCTGCCCGCTCGCAGAGCGAGGCGGTTCCGGGTCGCGCCCACGCCATGCCGAGCCGCAGGGAGTACGTCGCTCATGTCTATGTCATGCACGCGTCACTACCGCACCTGAGGCGAGACCCGCGGCTCTGCCGGACCCCGGCTGCTCACGGACGGCGGTCCGACGGGCCGCGCCACACGGAGCCCCAGCCCCTCACCCAAGAATCGAGAGGTCGTCATGCGCAAAGCGAACTTCACCCGTAAGCGTCTGTCCATGGGCCTGGCCGCCACGGTCGCGGCCCTGGTCTCGACAGCGGCGTCGCTCGTCGCCAACCCGGCTCAGGCGGCCACCAACGCGTGCGCCCTTCCGTCGACGTACCGCTGGACATCGACCGGCGCGTTGGCGCAGCCGGCGAACGGGTGGACCTCGGTGAAGGACTTCACCACCGTGACGTACAACGGAAAACACCTGGTCTACGCGTCGAACGTGGCGGGCTCGTCCTACGGCTCGATGCGGTTCAGCCCCTTCACGAACTGGTCGGACATGGCCTCGGCCGGCCAGGCCGGCATGAACCAGGCCGCGGTGGCACCGACCCTGTTCTACTTCGCACCCAAGAACGTGTGGGTGCTGGCGTACCAGTGGGGTTCGTGGCCCTTCATCTACCGCACGTCGAGCGACCCCACCAATCCCAACGGCTGGTCCGCGCCGAAGCCGCTGTTCACCGGCAGCATCTCGGGCTCGGGCACCGGTCCGATCGACCAGACGCTGATCGCCGACGGCCAGAACATGTACCTGTTCTTCGCCGGTGACAACGGCAAGATCTACCGGGCGAGCATGCCGATCGGGAACTTCCCGGGCAGCTTCGGTTCGTCGTACACGACGATCATGAGCGACACCGAGAAGAACCTGTTCGAGGCTCCGCAGGTCTACAAGGTCCAGGGTGCGAACCAGTACCTCATGATCGTCGAGGCTCGGGGCGCGAGCGAGCGGCGCTACTTCCGCTCGTTCACGGCCAGCAGCCTGGGCGGTTCGTGGACGCCACAGGCGGCCAGCGAGAACAACCCCTTCGCGGGCAAGGCCAACAGCGGTGCCGGGTGGACCAACGACATCAGCCACGGCGACCTGGTCCGCAACAACCCCGACCAGACCATGACCATCGACCCCTGCAACCTGCAGTTCCTCTACCAGGGCAAGTCCCCCTCGGCGAGCGGTCCGTACAACCAACTGCCCTGGCGGCCGGGCGTCCTGACCCTGCAGCGCTGACCCGGCGCGTCCGGGACGCCGATGAACGAGTGCCTGACAGGACAGCTTTCCCGTCAGGCACTCTCGCGTACGGGCGGTGCCGTCGCGCTCGTCCGCCCCCAGTGCGCCCCCGGCGCCGCCCACCCCCGTGGTGTGCGCCGATCTACGATGTGGGGGCGTGTGCGCGCAGCAGTGCGGGGGAGGATGACGTGGCCGTCTACGAGCTGAGGAACCGTCTGGTCGTCGGTATCGCCTCCAGCGCACTGTTCGACCTGGCCGAGGCGGACGCCGTCTTCCGCGACCAGGGTGAGGACGCCTATCGCGCGTACCAGGAGGACCATGTCGACGACACACTGGGGAAAGGGGTCGCGTTCCCCTTCATCCGCAGGCTGTTGTCCCTGAACGACCTCTCACCCGAGGACCCCTTGGTCGAGGTCATCATCCTGTCCCGCAACGATCCCGACACCGGTCTGCGGGTCATGCGGTCGATCCAGACCCACCATCTGCCGATCAGCCGGGCGATCTTCATGCAGGGCCGCTCGCCGTACCACTTCATGCCCGCCCTGAACATGTCCCTGTTCCTGTCCGCGAACGAGGACGACGTCCGCGAGGCCGTCGCGCTCGGGCTGCCCGCCGGGCGCGTGATCGGTCCAGCCGTGGCGGACGTGGGCGACGACCAGGATCTGCGGATCGCCTTCGACTTCGACGGCGTCCTCGCCGACGACGCCGCGGAACAGGTCTACCAGGCCGACGGCATCGAGGGCTTCCGCTTCCACGAGACGGCGAACGCCGCCACTCCGCACGACCCGGGCCCGCTGCGCGACTTCCTCGCAGGCGTGAACATGCTCCAGCGGCGGGAGGAGGAGCGACGGGCCGCAGACGCCGACTACGCGAGCCGCGTCCACGTCTCCCTCGTCACGGCCCGCGACGCGCCCGCCCACGAACGGTCGGTGCGCAGCCTGAAGAACTGGGGCGTGACCGTCAACAACGCCTTCTTCCTCGGCGGCATAGACAAGAGCACGATCATGGAAGTCCTCAGGCCCCATATCTTCTTCGACGATCAGGTGGGGCATCTGACCGGCACCGCCCGCAGCACGCCCAGCGTGCATGTGCCCTTCGGCAAGATCAACGCACCGGGCGGGCCGGCGTCCGACCAGGCCCAGCGCCAGGGCTGACGGCCTTCTCCTACGCCCTTGTTCCACGTCCTTGTCTCACGCCCTTGTCCCGCGCCCCTGTCCCACGCCCTTGTCCCGCGCTCTTGTCCGACCGCCGAGCCGGCGGGGATCATGATCGCGTGCATCCCCGAGAGAGACTCCACGCCCTGCTCCCGTGCGCCGGACTCACGCTTGTCGAGGACGTACGTCCAGGGAGCCTGTTCCCGCCGGAGGCTGGCTGGCGCGTCGCACGAGGCATCGCGGCACCGGACGGTGTCGTGCGGGAAGCGCTCGACGCCGGGTGGTGGCGCCGGCTCGCGGACGCCGAAGGCGAGTTCCTGGTGGCCGTCCTCGGACACAGGATCGGCGGCAACGACGCCTGGTGGACCCGCGTCCGACACGACGGCACGGGTGTGCCGGGGCTGACCGGGGACCCCGGCTTCGTGGCGCTCTCCCTCGACGGGCAGGTGCTGCTCGCCGAGGTGCCCGCCGAGGACGGCACCCGGGTGACCGCGGTGGACCGGCTGCCGGAGCGACTGGAGGAGGCCGCCGCGGCCGTCGCGCGCGAGACGGAGGCCGAGCGTGCCGAGGTGTGGGCCGCGGTGCCCGGCCGGCCCGCGTGGCCGCTGCGCTGGGCGGAGGGCATCGGCTCGAATCCGGCCGCACCGGACGACCTGCTGATCGAACTGCTGGATGTCGCGGAGGGCTTCCTGCACGGCTGCGAGCGGCCCGCCGTTCTCGACGCCGCCGTCGCGCACCCCGATCCACGGGTGCGCGCGAGGTCGGCCGACACCTTCCGTCCCAAGCTCACGCCCGATCAGTGGATACGCCTCGTCCGCTCCGAACCCTCACCGAGCCGGCGCGTGCTCTGGGCGGAGCAGGCCTGCGTGTGCGGCGTCGAACTGCCCGAGGACCTGTACGACGAGTTCCTCGCCGGTCCGTCCCGTGACCTGGCCGCCCGGTTCCCCGGACTCCCCGCCGACCGTCTCCCGGACCTCGCGGCCGACGCCGATCCCGGGGTGAGGGAGGCTGCCTGCGCCCGGTGGGACGACCTCACCGCGGCACTGCGGGAGCGGCTGCTGGCCGACACCGACGACACCGTCCGTACGGCCGCGTTGCTCGCCCACCACGCCGGTGTCCCCATGCCGCGCGAGGTCTTCGCCGCCCTGCCCGACCCGTCGCGGGCGCTCGAACGATGCCGCCTCGCACCCGAGTTGGAGGCGGAGCTGGTCCGGGACGGGGACGCCGGGGCGCGCCGTGCGCTGGCCGCCAATCCGGGCCTGAGCGCCGCAGGCGTCGCCGTGCTGGCGGAGGATCCCCAGGCAGGCGTTCGCTCGGCGGTGGCGCTGCGCCCCGACCTCACCGAGGAGCAACGAGCCGGCGTACGCCACGACTTCGACCCCAAGCTGATGTCGCACACCCTGCCCTGGGTGCGCGACCTGCACGGTGATGCCGATGCCCTGCGCCGGCTCGCCGCGTCGTCCCACCCGCTGGTCCGCCGCAGCGTGGCGCGAGCCCGGCACCTTCCGCCGGACGTCGTGGAGCTTCTGGCCCGGGACGAGGACCGGGCCGTTCGCCTGTTCCTCGCCGAATCGTGCGACGACGCACCGGCCGACCTGCTGTTGGAGGTCTGGGGCTGGTGGGACGGCAGCTTCAGCCACCCCGGCCGCCCGCGCAGCCACCCCAACTTCCCCCGGACGGGCCTGCTGCGCCATGCGGACGACCCCAGCGGGCGGATGCGCCGTCTGGTCCTGGACGACCCGGAGTCGACACCGGCCGATGTCGCACGCCTGGTCCGGGATCCCGAACCCGAGGTGCGCCGCCGCGCGGCCGAGGACCCCCGGCTGTCACCGATCGACGCCGTGCGGCTGCTGGACGACCCGGAGTCCTTCGTCCGTCACACGGCGACGCGCAGTCCCAGGCTGCCGGCCCGTGTCCTGGCCGGGCTCCTGCACGACCGCGACACGGCAGGCGTGGCGGTCACCAATCCGGCGATCCCGGTCCCCGTCCTGCACCGCCTCCTGGCCGCGGCCTCGGACGCCGTGGCGGCGCTCTGAGCCGACGGACGTGCGGTGGGGGAGTCCGTGGCAGGACACCCGGCACACCGGCCACGGCGGGAAAACGGTTCGCGACGTCGGTGGAGCGAATGACAGGGTGCGGCACATGGCACCCCCGTACCAGATCCGAGCGGACCACGACGCCGACACGATCGTCGTCTACCAGGCGTACGCGCCCGCCATAGCCGACGCGGCGCTGCGAGCGGGCCGCTTCGTCGCACCGTTCTCGTTCCGCAGGATGACATGGATCAAGCCCTCGTTCCCGTGGCTGATGCACCGCAGCAACTGGGCCCGCAAACCCGGCCAGGAACGCGTGCTCGCCGTGCGGATGTCCCGGCAGGGCTGGGAGGAGGCCCTGTCCCGGGCCGTGCTCACCACCGCGGATCCGGCAGCCGTCGCCCGGGCGGCGGTGCACGTCCAGTGGGACCCGGAACGCTCGTCGCGCGGAGCCGCGCTGAACCATTACAGCATCCAGGTCGGCATCGGCCGCGATCTCATCCGCACCTTCACCGACGACTGGATCGTCAGCCTCACGGACCTCACCCCCCAGGTCCGCAAGGCCGCGACACTGACACAGACCGGGCATGCCGCCAAGGCCCAGCGGCTGTTCCCGGCGGAACGGGTGTATCCGCTGCCACCGCACCTGGAACGCCTCCTGACCCCGGGCGGATGACGCCCGACGCCCCTAATCGCCCGTCTGCTCCACGGCCGCGCGCTGATCGAGCCTGCGCAGCGCCATGTCCCCCCACTGCAGGTTGTCCCGTTCGAAAGACATCCCGCGCAACAGGGTGAGGTAGGGGCCGATGCGTTCGGCCTCGGCGAAGTACGCCTCCTCCGAGCGCCCGTCGAGGAGACGCAGGCGGAGCCGCTCGTAGCGGGCGAGCTTGGCGGTGGCCCAGTCCATGCGCTCGGTGACGGCGGCCCGTACGGCGTCGAGGTCGCCCGCGTCCAGACACTGCACCTTGACCAGCAACTCGTCCCGGATCACCGCCGGTTTGCCCAAGGGTTCCGCGGTGTAGGCGCGGACGGCCTCCCGGCCCGCTTCCGTCAGTGAGAACAGCCGTTTGTTGGGACGGCGTTCCTGCTCGACCACCCGGGCGGTGACCAGCCCGTCCGTCTCCATGCGGTCCAGCTCCCGGTAGAGCTGCTGAGGCGTCGACATCCAGAAGTTGGCGACCGTCGCGTCGAACGCCTTCGCGAGGTCGTACCCGGACGCCTCGCCCTCCAACAGTGCGGCCATGACCGCGTTCCGCAGTGCCATGGGCACACGCTAACAGCAGAGTGACTAATCAACGAGGTGAGTAGAGTCTCGCTCTCTACGTCCGCTCTCTATGGCAGCTCTTCGTGTCTGCTCTCCATGTCCTGCCCATGCTTATGGACAGAGCAAGGGTCCAGCCTCTAGCCTCCCTCACGGTTATTCAATTAGTTGCATAAGAGAGGTCGGTTTCATGCATCCCTTCCGCAAGGCCGTCGAGAGCGACGACATGGACGCGGTGGCCGCGCTGCTGGCCGACGACGTCGTCTTCACCAGTCCGGTCGCCTTCCAGCCGTACTCGGGCAAGCCGATCACCGCCGCGATCCTGCGCGCGGTCTCCCGCGTCTTCGAGGACTTCACGTACGTCCGTGAGATCGCCAACCCCGACGGCCGCGACCACGCCCTCGTCTTCACTGCCACCGTCGGCGGCAAGAAGCTCCAGGGCTGCGACTTCCTGCACTTCGACGAGCACGGCCGCATCGACGAGTTCACGGTGATGGTGCGTCCGCTCTCGGCCGCGATGGCACTGTCCGAAGCGATGGGCGCCCAGTTCGACCGGATCGCCAAGGAGGCGGCCGGCGAGTGACCGCGCCTTCGAGCGGCCTCGGGGCTTCGGCCGCCCGGCCGGGGGAGTCGTACGGGACGCCGTGCCGAACGGGTGAGGCGGTCATGGCCGGAAGGACCGGCCCGGTGGCCGCCTGACGGCGCCGCAGGCTGACGCTCCGGTACAGATCTGGTACTACGGGACGGTGTACCCCGTTCCTGGAGTCTGTTCATTTCTGTACCGTTTCGTTCCGTGGCGGGCGGCGCGTTCGCTCGCTCCGTCACCGTCGTCGCGGTCCCGCGTGCGCGCAGAAGGAGAACCGTCGTGAGCGAACTTCCCGACCCGGTCGAGGCCGACCGCGCCCTCAAGGCCAAGCACAGGGCGATGTGGGCACAGGGTGACTACCCGGCCGTGGCCGCCGAGATCATCCCCGAACTGGGCCCGGTCCTGGTCGAGGCGTGCGGGTTGCGCGGCGAGGGCGGCCGAGGAGCTTCCGGCGCCGCGGGGCGGCCGGTCCGTGTGCTGGACGTGGCGGCCGGTTCCGGCAACGCGGCGATCCCCGCGGCGCTGGCCGGCGCGAGCGTGGTGGCGAGCGACCTGACCCCGGAGCTGTTCGAGGCCGGACGGCGGCTCGCGGCGGAGCGGGGCGTCGAGGTGGAGTGGCGACAGGCCGACGCCGAGGCGCTGCCGTTCGAGGACGACGAGTTCGACACGGTGCTGTCCTGCGTCGGGGTCATGTTCGCCCCGCATCACCAGGCAGCCGCCGACGAGCTGGTCCGCGTCTGCCGCCCCGGAGGCACGATCGGCCTGCTGAGCTGGACGCCCGAGGGCTTCCTCGGCAAGATGCTCGCCACCATGAAGCCGTACATGCCGCCCCCGCCGCCCGGTGCGCAGCCGCCGCCCCTGTGGGGGGACGAGGCGCATGTCCGCGCCCTGCTCGGGGACCGGGTCACGGACGTCGAGGCACGCAAGCA
Source organism: Streptomyces sp. VNUA24 (assembly GCF_029167005.1). Classification (NCBI taxonomy): domain Bacteria; kingdom Bacillati; phylum Actinomycetota; class Actinomycetes; order Kitasatosporales; family Streptomycetaceae; genus Streptomyces; species Streptomyces sp. VNUA24. The sequence goes on along the minus strand of NZ_CP119143.1, from coordinate 1,516,232 downwards.
GACGGTCCTCGTCGACCGTTTCAAGAGCCCCGAGGAGTTCCGCGACTACTTCAAGGCACGCTACGGCCCCACCATCGCGGCCTACCGGGCCGTGGCCGACGACCCCGCCCGCACGGCCGCGCTGGACCGGGACCTCGCCGAACTCGCCCAGCGGCACGACCGGGGAGCGGGCAGCACGGCGATGGAGTGGGAGTACCTGCTGTTCACGGCCCGCACCGTGTGACCGCCTGACAGCACGTGAGAAAGGGCGCCGCGGCCCGACCGAGGTCTGTCGCGGCGCCCGCCGGGATCTGCTCGATGTGCCGTGAACGTCGCCGCCCAGTTGGCTGGAACCAGTGTCTCGGTAGCGGTCTCGGCGGTGAACAGGCAGGTCCGGTGCGGCCGTTGCGGACGGGGAGCCGCCGGTCCGGGCTCGAAGCACGCGTGGGGTGTCGGGCGCCGGCCCCGCCGGCTCGCGGTGCGTCGCACGCCGGTCCTCGGATCGCTTGCTGCAGGGGGGATGTCGGGTGGGCTCGTCCAGGGATTCCCGCGGTTCGCCGACCTGGTTTCGCCGCCCGTTCTCCCCTGGGAATCCTTCGGGCAATCTCTGGTGAAGAGGCTCCCCGGGCCTGCTAGTCTTCGGCGTCTTGTCGCACATTCGTGCGCATACATCACGCCATTCGTTGCACCTGTCTGACGGGGGAATTCTGTCATGTCCGAGTCATCGCCATCGCCGTCGTCGCCATCGAGCGGTAACCCGTTCGCCCAGCAGCCTGCCGACGCCAATCCGTACGCGCAGCAGCCTGCCGACGGCAACCCGTTCGCCCAGCAGCCCACCGACGGCAATCCGTTCGCTCAGCAGCCCGGTGCCGCTGTGCCGCCTCCGGCCCCCTACGCGCCTCCGGCGGCTTCGTTCGACAGCAGCCTCGTCATGGGCCTGGTGGCCGCCGTCGTCACGGCGCTGGTCACCGCCGGCGTCTACGGCGCGATAGTCGGCGCGACCGAGTACGAGATCGGGTACGCGGCTGTCGGCGTCGGCTTCCTCATCGGCTTCGCGGCGGGCAGGATCGGCGGCGCCAGTCCCGTGCTGCCGGTGGTCAGCGCACTGCTGTCGGTGGGCGCCGTCTACCTCGGCCAGCTCATCGGCCTCGCGATGATCGGTGCCGACGAAATCGGTGTCTCCGCGACCTCTCTGTTCCTCGACCACTTCGACGTGCTGACCGACGGGTGGAGCGAGACGGCCGACCCGATGACCTTCCTGTTCCTCGGCATCGGCGCTTTCGCCGCCTTCTCGGGCGCGAAGAAGGCCGTCGCCCGGTAGACACGTGGGGGCCAGGTGAACGCGTACCTGGCCCATGGGTCGCCCCGCCGTTCACTCGGCGGGGCGATTCGCTTTCCGTCAGGAGTCCCGGTCGGCCGGAATCCGCAGACTCACCTCGTAGCCGCCGTCCGGGGTGGGCCCGGAGCGAAAGGTGCCGTCGAGGAGTTCGGCGCGTTCTCTGAGACCGATGAGGCCCTGCCGGGAGCCGGGGAGGGGCAGTGAGGGGCGGGTGGGGGGTGTGTTCGTGATGGTCACGCCGAAGGTGGCGCGGTCGTCGGCGCTCCAGAGCCGTACGGTCGCCCGGGCACCCGGGGCGTGTTTGCGGACGTTGGTGAGGGCTTCCTGGACGGTGCGGTAGACGGTGCGCTGTGCGGTGGTGCTCACCTCCGGCGGGAGTTCGCCGGTCAGCTCGGTGTCGATGCCGCTGCTCCCGACGAGTTTGTGCAGGTCGGCGAGGGTGGGCTGCGGGGTGAGTTCGGTGGCCCTGCCCCCGGAGGCACGCAACAGGGTGACCATGTGCCGTAGTTCGTCGAGCGTGTCCACGCTCAGGGAACGGATGGTGCGCGCCCCCTCCTTGAACGCCGGGTCGATGGCGGCGACCTGGAGGGCCCCGGCCTGCACGGCGATCAGGCTGACCTGGTGGGAGACGACGTCATGCATCTCACGGGCGAGCTGGGCGCGTTCGTGCGCGAGCACGGCCTGGGAGTGCAGCAGGCGCTCGTGCTCACGCGCCTCCTCGATCTCGACGATACGGCGGGCCAGGTCCCGGCGGGCCTGCACGAGCTGGCCGAGCAGGACCGGGGCCGCGGCGGTGGCGAGTGTGTAGAAGAAATAGACCAGGGTCCATGCTCGGTCGTGCGCGCTGAGGTCGCTCAGCGGCCACGGGGTGGCGGAGGCCAGCGCGAACATCACGGCGCAGGAGACGAGCAGCCGGCGGTTGCGGGAGCGTTCGGCCAGCGTGAACAGGGCGGCGAACGGGGCGAACACGATGTCCAGCATGAGGGTGGCGGGAAGCGCCAGAAGGAAGACCGGCAGGGGGAAGCGCCGTCGCACCACGAGAGCGGCGCACGCCAGCGCGGCCATGCCCTGGGAGACGGGGGTGGAGTCCTCCAGGCAGAACAGGACGTCCACGACAGCGATCGCGACGACCACGAGGTCGAGCACCCGATCCGGGATCCGCGCCCACCAGGCTCGCGGCGCGGTCACCGCCCCGCCTCGGCAGGCCGCTGCCGACCGTCGAGCAGCCCGGCCCGCTGGGCGAGCAGGGCCGCCTGCACCCTGCCGGCGACCCCGAGCTTGCCGAGGATCGCGCTGACATGGTCCTTGACGGTACCCGCGCTGAGATGGACGACCGTACCGATCTCGGCGTTGGACAGTCCCTCCGCCACCAGCAGGAGGACCTCGCGCTCACGTTGGGTGAGCAGGCCGAAGCGGACGACGTCCTCGTCGTCGACGGTCGCGGCGCGGGGATGGCTCTGCCAGACGGCGCGGGACGCCTTCGGTGACATCACGACCCCGCCCGCGGCCAGCGTGCGTACGACCTGGGCGAGTTGGTCGGGCTCGGTGTCCTTGAGCAGGAAGCCGGCCGCACCCGAGCGCAGCGCGGTGAGGATGTACTCGTCGGCGTCGAACGTCGTCAGCATGGCCACCACCGGCGGGTCCGGGAGGGCACACAGCTGCCCCAGCACGGTCAGCCCGTCCACGTCCGGCATCCTGATGTCCAGCAGCACGACGTCGGGAGCCTCCCGCCGTACGGTGTCGACCGCTTCGGCACCGACCGCGGTCGCGACGACGTCGATGTCGGGGGCCGCGTTCAGGATGAGCCGGAAGCCCGAGCGCACCAGCGCCTCGTCGTCGACCACCATGACCCGGATCACTCGCGCTCCGCCTCGTCGTAGTTGTGCGTACGTTGCGGGCCGTACGTCGCTGCTGATTGTCACAGGATCGACCGTGGAACGGGAACCGCCGACAGGAACGGATCGCACGGACACTCCCGGTCCCGAACCGCCTGACGTCGCGTCCGCCCCGGGGCCCGACCGCCCCGTAGCGCGCGGCTCCGCGTTCGCGGCACTCCGTCCGGTTCATGCCGATCGTCGTCGCGTACCGTTGATCATCGTCCCCGTCGGAGGACAGGAGCCCATGACCCACGCGCACTCGGCCCGCGTCACCCTGCTGGTGCTGTACTCGCCCCGGCTCGAGGAATGCCGGCACTTCTACCAGGGGCTCGGCCTGAGCTTCGCGGCGGAGCGGCATGGCCAGGGGCCCGCGCACTATGCCGCCGTCCTGGGCGACGGAGTGGTCTTCGAGCTCTATCCGGCCCGCCCGGACCGGCAGACCGACGCCCTGCGTCTGGGCCTGCGGGTCGACGGCACGACCTCCACTCCGCCGCTCTCCCCGGGGCGCCATCTGCTCACCGACCCCGACGGCCGCACCGTCGAGGTCCACTCCACCTGAGCAGGGTGATCTCCGGTACGTGGCCCGCCCGTAGTCCGGCGCTCGGCGACCGGCGGTCTTCATGCCGATCACCCCCACGCCCGGGTGCGGTCCCGGCCCGAGCATGAGCAGTGGCAGTGGCAGTGGCAGTGGCAGTGGCAGCGGCAGCCGAATCGGCCGAATGGTCGAGGGAACGGTGGGGGTGGCTCCCCGATCCTGACCGTTCGGCCGAGGCGAGTGTCCGGGCGCGTGGGCGAGATTGGAGCCGTGTCCCCACCACGGACATCCGGAGCACGCGCTGCGGTGCGACAGGTTCCTCCCCGGCTGGGCTCGGAACCGTAGCCGTAGTCGTAGCCGTAGCCGTAGCCGGAGTCGCCCTCGTCCGCATCGGCGCCCGGAGCTACGGCGCCGCCGCCGGCATCCCGGGGCGTGCGGCCAAGGCCCGCGCCACGAGCGTCACCCGGACATCAGAGCACGGAGAAGGAGCCACGACGCCCCATGAACACGGTCCTGGCCGGACACGGCCTCGTGAAGAAGTACGGTTCCACCCGCGCCCTCGCCGGCGTGGACGTGGAGATCCGTGAGCGCGACTCACTGGCGATCATGGGCCCGTCGGGATCCGGCAAGTCGACCCTGCTGCACACCCTCGCCGGGATCGTCCGACCCGACGCCGGCCAGGTGCTGCTGGGCGGCGACCGCATCGACAACCTCGGTGAGAACAGGCTCAGTGCCCTGCGCCGCAAGCGCTTCGGGTTCGTCTTCCAGTTCGGCCAGTTGCTGCCCGAACTGCCCGCAGAGGAGAACGCCGCCCTGCCGCTGATGCTGGAGGGCGTACCGCGTGCCGAGGCCGTCGTCCGGGCCCGCCGTTGGTTCATGCCTCTAGGGCTGGAGGGTCTGGAAGGCCGTCGGCCCGGTCAGCTCTCCGGCGGGCAGGCCCAACGGGTCGCCATCGCGCGCGCCCTGGCCGTCGAACCGGACGTGGTCTTCGCCGACGAGCCGACCGGTGCCCTGGACCAGCGCACCAGCACGGAGGTCGTCCAGCTGCTGACCTTTGCGACCCGGCAGACCGGCGCCGCCCTGGTCATGGTCACCCACGACGCGGACGTGGCCGCCCACTGCGACCGGGTCCTCCAGGTCCGTGACGGCCGCATCAGCGGCCACACCCAGTACACCGTCGCCTGATCCCGCAGGAGCGCTTCCCATGCCTTCCCCCGTCCTGCCCCTGACCTGGCACCTCGCCAGGTCCTCCGGCCGCCGCGGCCTCCAGGCCCAGCTGCTCGCGGTCGGCGCCGCCGCGGTCGGCGCGTTCCTCCTGCTGGTGATGACCGCCGCCGCTCTCGGCGCGGGCGCCCGCGCCGATCACACGGCCTGGCGCACCCCCGACTCCGTACCGGCGAAGCGGGCGACGGCCGTCCAGGCGACGACCGTGACGTACGTACGCCGGGAACCCGTCACCGTCGTCAGCCTGGCCCAGTTGCCCGGGCGGGAGCGGACGCCCGCGCCACCCGGTGTCCAGCGCTTCCCGAAGGACGGCGAGGTGTATGTCTCGCCCGCCCTGGCAGCTCTGCTCCACGATCTCCCCGCGAACCAACTCGCGGACCGCTTCGCCCAGTCGACGTCCTACGGCACCATCGGCACCGCCGGTCTGGCCTCGCCCGACGACCTGGTCGCGGTGGTCGGCCGGGCCCCCACCGCCGCGGCCGTCGCCCCACATGACGACCTGCTGAACTACTACGACGAGGGGCTCACCGAGCGCGCCCCGATCGCCGGGTTCACCGGCACGAAGGCCGACCTGTTCACCGGCAGCGACCAGGGAACCGTGCTGCTGGGGGTGGTCCTTCTCGTCATGCCGGTCGTGGTGCTGGCCTCGGCCGCCGGCCGGCTCGGCGCGGCCCGGCGCGAACAGCGGCTCGCCGCGCTGCGTCTGGCCGGGGCGACACCGCGGCAGATCCTCGCCATGACCGCCGTCGAGGCGGCGGGGGTCGGCGCGGCCGGCGCCCTGGCCGGCGCGCTCGCCTACACGCTGCTGCTGCCCGCCCTCGCCGAACTCCCCTACGGTGTCGGCGCCTGGTACACCGGACAGTTGTGGGTGGGGCTGCCCTGGCTGACGGTGATCGTGCTCGCCGTCACCGTGCTGATCACACTGAGCGCGGTGACGATGCTCCGCCAGGTGGCCACCTCCCCCCTGGGCGTCGCCCAGCAGGCGAATCCACGCCGCACCCGCGCGATCCGGCTGGTGCTGTTCCTCGCCGCCCTCGCCTACATCTGGATCTCCACCGGCGACAGCGGCCAGCTGAACGCCCGGCAGCTGATCGCCCTGCTGGTCCTCTTCTACGGAGCCTTCTGGCTGTTCGGCCCCTGGGTCGTGGACCGTCTGGGCCGGCTGGTGGGCCGTCGCGCCAAGCGCCCCGCCACGCTGCTCGCCGCGCGCCGCCTCAGCGACGACCCGCGCGCGGCCTGGCGCACCGTCAGCGGGCTGGTGCTGGCGGGGTTCGTGGCCGGATTCTTCTCCATCAGCACGCTGGGCGCACAGGGCACGAGTCATCAGGGGCAGGTGGCCGTGATCACCGCGAACGCCGCCGACGCCCGGCACGCCGCCGGTGAGGCCCGGGCACTCCTGCGGAAGGCGGGAGTGAGGGCGAACGTCACCGTGACGAGCGAGGACGCGTACGACAGTCTGCTCGGCGGCATGGACGGCGTGACCGTCCAGGTCTCCGGCGGGCAGGCACACATCGACACCGCCGTGACGGCGTTGACGCCCCTCGGCTCGGGCAGGTATCCGCTCACACAGGAGTACGTGTCCGCTGCCGACGACACCGTCACCGCGCGTGTCGCCACGGTCAGCACCGCGACCCTGGTCGTGAGCTTCCTCGTCGCCGCAGCCTCGGCGGGCCTCACCTCGGCCGCGAACGTCCTGGACCGGCGTCGGGTCTACGGCTTGCTGAGGCTCGCCGGGACCCCGCTGAAGGTGCTGGACAGCGCGCGGGTCCGGGAGACGGTCATCCCGTTGGCCGTGCTGGCCGGCGGCACCACGGCGATGGGGGCCTTCGGAGCCATGCAGCTCAACAAGGTCGCGGGCACGACGATGAACACCTCCGGTGCCGTTCAGCTGGTCATCTGTGGCGTGGTCGGCGCGCTGGCCATGATCGCCGCGATCGCCGGCAGCAGGCCGCTGCTGCGGAAGGTGACGGCGGGCCCCGTACAGACGGCGGACTGACCCCGCCCCGAGAGGCCCGTCCTCCCCACGAGGCCGCCCGGGGCCGGAGGCTCAGCAGGCGATGACGTACCAGACCGGGGTCCAGAAGACGTCGTTCTTGGCGGGAGCGTCGATGGAGAACATCCAGGCGCCGTTCGCGTCGTAGAAGTGCGCCCTGGTTCCCGGAGTCTGGTTGTTGTGGAGGGATCCCCAGCCCACGAGGTTGGGCAGCGTGTACGTCGTGCCGCATACGGTGTAGTCGAATCTGTTGCCGTTCCCGCCCTTTCCGCACACGTAGTAATAGGCACAGTTCAGCGGAGCGGCGAGCGTGCTCGCCCGCGCCTCGCCGGGTACGACGGCGTTCTTCATCTGGGCCGCCGTCAGGGACGGCTGACGGGCGTCCTCGGACGTCAGGATGCCGTTCGTCCCCGGGACGCCGCTGCTGTCGGCGGCCGCCGTACCGTCGAGCCCGAGCGTCGAGGTCACGATCGCCGCCGCCGCGAACAGCGCCGCCGCCAACTTGCGTACTGACATGTGGAGGTCCCTCTCTCTGACGTCAACTCGCCTTCCAGGCAGGGCGATCGACGGTCCTTCACCATCGGACACCGGGCCGGAACAGACAACCCCTGAGCAAAGGACGACTCCATCGCCGCCGCCACCGACGTCAAGTACCCGGAGTCCGACCACGCCCCCGTCGTGGCCACCTTCGGCTTCGACTGACGCCACGCGGCGGCGGCACGAGAGTCGACCCGGCGCCGGCGGTGCCGGGTCAGCGGGGGCGTGATCCGCTGGCCAGCTCCATGTAGAACACGTAGGCGATCAATTGCTGGAATGTGGCGAACGTGCGCTGGAGGTCGCGTGTGCCGATGGTGAGGGGAGGTGTGCCCGCGTTCTGGAGCACCCGGTAGAGCCAGTTGGAGATGGTTCCCCAGTTCTGCTGCAGGTTGACGTTCTCCGCGCCCATCTGGGCGCCGCCGGTGTGGTAGTCCCGGATGTTGGTCCGGATGTTGTCGAAGATCCGGCCGAAGCGGGCGGCTTCGGACGTGGCCTGGATGATCATGACGAGGGCCTGGCTCAGCACCGCCCTGCCGTTCTGGCTCTGCAGGTGTGAGTTGGCCCGGCCCAGCTGCTGCAGGGCGTTGTCGAGGCGCAGGCCGTTGATCTGGAGGTTGCTGCGGCTGCCCTGGTCACCGGCGTTGCCGGAGAAGCCGGTGTAACTGCCGCTCCACGGGAGCGTCGTGGACTGGATGCGGAGCAACTCGTTGAACCTGGCGCGCCGGGGCTCGTTGAAGGCGTAGTGGCCGCCGCCCGCCCCTGCCTGGTAGAAGCCGGCCAGGTACAGGTCGTTGGTCCAGAAGTACAAGGCGCCCACGTAGGTGCCGTACCGGTGCACGCTGACCTGGAAGAGGGCGTTGCCGTTGGTGGTGGTCTCGTCGAGGGTGTCACGGAAGAAGTCGTGGCCGGTGACGCGATGCATCGCCGCGACCATGTTCCAGTACTGCTGGTGGGGGTCCTGGCCCCCGTTCTCCAGGTCGTCGATGACCCAGTCGTGCACGGTGAGGATCCGGTCGGGATCGGCGGACGCCGCCGGAGCGGAGAGCCCCACCAGGCCGATCGATAAAGCCAACGCCACCAGGGCGCCTACTGCGCGTTGTCCCGCTCGGGCGAGAAATTTCAGAGGGAACATGACAGGTCTGCTTCCTTCACGTGGCGAGTCGGCCGACGCACACCGACGACCGAGCAGCGGCCCCCTTACGGGGCGGGTCTCCTCGACGCTAGGGCCGGGCTCGACGCCCGGGTCGACTGTCGGTGCTCCGGTCCTTGCCTCACAGCGCACAGTGGGCGAACGATCACCCGGAGCGACCGCCGGTGCGAAGCCGGCCGCTCCCGCCGACGCCCCGGGACGCGGAAACCGCGTCCCGGGGCTCACGATCAGCTGTCGAGCCAGGGGCTCGCGGCGCTAGTTCCGGTACCGGAACACGATCCGGCCGCGCGCCAGGTCATACGGCGGCAGCTCCACCAGCACCCGGTCCTCCAGCATGATCTTGATGTAGTTCTTGCGGATCTTCCCGCTGATGTGCGCCAGCACCTGGTGGCCGTTCTCCAGCTCCACCGTGAACATGGCGCTGCGCAGGCATTCGACGACCTTGCCCTCGACCTCGATGACGTTCCTGTTCCTCGTCATCGCACCAGCTCCAGGTTGCTGCTCATGGGCCGGGCGCCGATGCCCTCGAACAGCGCCCTCGCCGCCCGGTTGGACTCCTGCACCTCGGTCCAGGCCGTCGCGAACCCGGATGCGTGGAGTGCCCCCAGCGCGTGGGCGAGCAGTGCCCGTGCGATACCGCGGCGCTGCTCGCCGGCCCGGACCGCGAGCAGCCCGATGCGCGGCCGGATCGGGATCACCACCCGGATCAGCCCCAGGTAGCGGTCCGGTGCGGAGGCCACCGCGTACTTCGACGGGTCGACGATGCTGTCGCCCTCCGGAAACGGAATCACCTCCGCGGGCATCGACTGCCACCCGGCGCCCGCCTCGACCTCGTCACGGACGGCACGGTCCACCGCTCGCAACAGTCGCTCGTCCGCCTGCCCGGCAGGCACGATGCGCACGCCGGACGGCGGCCGGACCGTCCGCAGCCCTGTGACGTGCGGGTCGGTCGGTACGGCGTACTCCCACTCCCGGCGCCGGACCGTGAAACCGGCCCCCCGCCAGCGAGCCGTCAGCTCGACGTCCGCTTCGTCGACCACCGTGTGCAGCGGCCCCGGCAGTCGCGCCAGCATCGCTTGCGCGAGCCGGTGGAAAGCGGCGTCGTGCCAGGCGTCGATGCTGACGAACAGACGCCCGTCGGCCCGGTGTTGCGCATGCCCCCGCCCGACGACCAAGTCGTCGTCCAGCGCATGCCATTGCCCGTCCGCGACACGCGTGATCTGCACCGCGTTCTCGCTCAGGCCGGATGGGAAAGGCTGTGTGTTCATCGGAGTCTCCCTCCAGGAGTGCCTCGATCTCAGGCGCTCCCGGCGACACCGAACGTCAGCCGCCGAACCGTGACGGATCGAGGGAGCACCCACGGGTAACTGTGTTCACGGGGACTCACCTCCTACGACGACTTCACGGTCCGCCGCGACGGTAACAGCCGGACTCCCTCGCGCTCAAAGCCTTTTGCGGGAGCGGGCGTGGACTACGGCCGGCGCGGCAGATCCCGTCGGTACCAGGTCCCCGACTTTCCGCCCAGATCGGCCGGTTCGGCCGGACCCGTCCTGACGAACCCGGCCTTGACCAGCACCCTTTGGGACGCGAGGTTCTCGTGGGCGGTCGCGGCCCGGAGCGTGTGCAGCCCGTGCCGTGACGCCGCGAGCAGGCACAGCTGCCGTACCGTCGCGGTCGCCACCCCGCGGCCGGTGACGTGCTGCGCGACCCGGTAGCCCAGCACCGCAGTCCTCGATGTCGACCAGGTTGAACCTGCCCAGTACGGAACCGTCCTCGGCGAGCAGCACATGGAAGGCGCAGATGCCGGCCTCCTGCTCGGCCAGAAGGGCGTGGTACCGGTCGGCGAACCGGTCGAAGAAATCGTCACCACGGTCGGTGACCGAGGCGGCGAAGTAGGCACGGTTCGCACGCTCGAAGGCCAGGACCGCCGGCGCGTGCCGCACGTGCAGCCGCTTCAGCTCAGGCATGCCTCGACCCTAGCGGGACGGCGCGGCGGGGCTGCCCGATTTCTCGCCGGTGACGGCCGGGGGCGCGACCCTGCAGGGCCGGCGCTCTCCCGGTGGGGACGACGGCGGCGGATCAGCGCAGTCCCGCGAAGAGGTCGTCCTCGGGCAGGGCCGCGCCGGTGGGGTCCTGGACGCGGGCGAAGGTCTCCACGCCCATGAACCCGCCGAACCGCTCCTTGCCCATCTTGAGGAAGAAGATGTTCTCGCCCTGACTGGCGTGCGCGGCCAGCGAGTCGTACTTCTGGTCACTGAACGCGGTGGTGTCCACCCAGGTGCTGATCTCGTCGTCCGGCAGGCCGATCTTGGCCATCGCGGCGACCTCGGCGGGGTCCGGCTCCGGCATCTCCGGATGGAACTCGCGCATGATCTCGCCGAACCGCTGCATCATGGAGCGGGGCATCGTGGTCCAGTACACCTTCGGTGTCAGGTCCGTCATCTCCAGTGCCGCCATCGTGATGCGATGGGCCTGGATGTGGTCGGGGTGGCCGTAGAAGCCGTTCTCGTCGTAGGTGACGACCACGTCAGGGCGGTAGTGCCGCATGAGTTCCGCGAGCCGGGCCGCGCCCTCCCGCACCGGGGTCTGCCAGAAGGATCCGGGGGCGTCGTTGCTCGGCCAGCCCATCATTCCGGAGTCGGCGTAGTCCAGCGTCTCCAGATCGCTGATCTTCAGGACCTCACAGCTCGCTTCCAGTTCCCGGCGGCGCATCGAGGCGACGGCCGCGGGGTCGTGCCCGGGATCGCCGGGCTTGACGCCGCCCGGACCGTCACCGCATCCGCCGTCGGTACACGTCACGAGCACCGTGCGGACACCCTCCGCCGCGTACCGCGCGAGGACCCCTCCGGTTCCGGTGGCCTCGTCGTCGGGGTGGGCGTGCACGGCCATCAGCGTCAAGGGACGGTCGCTCATGAAAGAAGTCCTCCAGCGGACATACGTGTCGGTCCGAGCACGTGGCGGGCATGCCTCGGCTCTCCGTGGGTCTAACCGTGACGGCCGTACCGACTGTTCCCGGCACCGCCGCTTGTTCCCGGCGGCCGCGTCCCGGCCTCGTCCGGCCCCCGGCCGGCGCCCGCAGGGGCCCCGAGCACGCCACGACTCGGCGCCCGCCCCCCTACGCGGAGGCGAGGGCCGAGTCGTGCCGCAGGGCGCCCCGGGTGGCAGTCAGCCGCTCGCCGCGGCCTTCTTGATCGCTTCGCGGATCCGGGAGTACGTCCCGCAGCGGCAGACGTTCTCGATGCGGTCGATGTCCGCGTCGGTCGGGTGGGACGTCTTCTTCAGCAGCGCCACCGCGGCCATGATCTGACCCGGCTGGCAGAAACCGCACTGCGCCACGTCCCGGTCGAGCCACGCCTGCTGCACGGGGTGCAGCTCGTCGCCGTCGGCCAGCCCTTCGATCGTGGTGACCTCACGGTCCGCGCAGTCGGCGACCGGAACCACGCAGGGCTGGATCTCCCCGCCGTCGAGGTGGCTCGTGCAGGCGCGGCAGACGCCGACACCGCAGCCGTACTTGGGGCCGGTGACGTTCAGCATGTCCCGCAGGACCCAGAGCAGCGGCATGTCGGCCGGTGCGTCGACCGTGACCGGCTTCCCGTTGAGGACGAAGGAGTAGGAGGGCATCGGTACCTTTTCGGAGATCGGCTCAGAAGTCGAGCGGGAAGCGGCGGGGCTTGGTTCCGGTCGCCCGGGCGTAGGCGTTGGCCACGGCTCCCGCCGCCGCGGGGACACCGAGTTCACCCGCCCCGCCCGGCTCCCGTCGGGAGGGCATGATGTGCGCCTCGAAGCGCAGCGGGGCGTGTCGCTGGCGGGCGTACCGGAAGTCGGCGTAGCTGCTCTCGCGGACGGCGCCCCGGTCGATGTGCAGGCCGGCGTGCAGGACGGTGGAGATGCCGTCGATCGCGGTGCCCATGAGCTGGGCTTCGAGCCCCCGGGGATTGACGGCCGTTCCGACGTCGGCCGCCATCACCGCCTTGGTCACCCGCGGGTTCTTCGGGTCCGTGGCGTCGATCTCGACCAGGCACGCCACGCACGAGCCGTACTCCTCGTGGACCGCGACCCCCTGCGCCCGGCCTTCGGGCAGGGCGCGGCCCCATCGCCCGGCGTCGGCGACCTTGTCCAGTACGGCCTTGACGGCCTTGCTCCTGAGCGTGGCGCGTCGGAAGGCGACGGGATCCTTGCCCAGGCTCCACGCGACCTCGTCGACGACGATCTCCTCCGCCGTCCGCATGGTCCCGGAGTCCACCGACCGCCAGGCGCCGAGCGGGATCGCCAGGTCGACCGAGCCCGAATCCCCGGTGACACGGCCGAAGTTGTACAGGCCGCTGTCACTGGGCAGCGGACCGGCTGCGCGGGCGACCGCCCGGCTCACCCGGCCCTGGACGGGCCCCCGGGCGCCTCCCTGGCCGGAGAGTCCCTGTTCCTCGTACGCCTCGCTCACCGAAGCCATCGTGTGGGCGAACGCCACCACCCTGCCCCGTGCGTGGCTGGCCCGGATCCGGTGGTGACTGGCCGGGCGCATCCTGCCGTGCCGGATGTCGTCCGCCCGGCTCCACATCAGTTTGACCGGCAGGTGTGCCGCCTTGGAGATGAGCGCGGCCTCGATCGCGGCGTCATGGTTGAGCCTCCGCCCGAAGGAGCCGCCGCCCCGTACGACGTGGACCTTCACCTTCGACGCGGACAGTCCGACCTCCGAGGCGATGGTGTCCCGCGCGTCCATCGGAGACTGGGAGGAGAACCAGATCTCGGCCCGGGTCGCGCGGACGTCCGCCACCGCGGTCAGCACCTCCATCGGGGCGTGCCCGACGAAGGCGAACTCGAACTCGGCCTCGGTCTGCGCCGAACCGCGCGGCGGGGTGCCGAGCCGGGGGACGGCGGCCCGCAGCCGTGAGCGGATCGCGGCGTCGGAGAGCGGCACGAGCGGGCCCGGGGCCCAGGTGATCCGCAGGGCGTCCCTCGCCTCGAAGGCGTGATGGAACGTCTCCGCCACCACGGCGACCCCGCCCGCGATCTCGACGACCGCGTGGACGCCGGGCATGCCCCGCGCGGCCCGGGAGTCGACGGAGAGGGCCTTCCCGCCGAGCGTCGGCGGCCGGGCCACCACGGTCGGCTTGGCCCCGGCCACGGTCAGGTCTCCGGTGTAGTCGGCCTTGCCGGTGACGATGTCCCGGGCGTCGATCCGGGTCGTCGCCTTTCCGATCACCCGGTGCCGGGAGGCCGGCTTGGGTGTGGCCGACACGGCCGGCCGGCCGATCCCCGCGGCACTCGCGGTCAGCGAGCCGAAGGTGGCCTTGCGTCCGTCCGGTGCGACGACCTCGGTGTTCCGCGTCCTCAGGGTCCGCGCGGGCACCTTCCAGCGCCTGGCCGCCGCGGTCACCAGCTTGGCGCGCGCCAGGGCGGCCAGCTCGCGGGCCGGGCCGTAGAGCGAACTGACCGAACTCGAACCGCCGGTGAACTGGTTGCCCCGCGCACGGGCGTCGGCGAGCGGGATCTCGACGTCGGCGAGCCGGGCGTCCAGCTCTTCGGCGATCATCATGGCGACCGCGGTGGTGACCCCCTGGCCGACCTCGACGCGGGGCAGTCGGACGACGACCTTGTTGGCCTTGGTGACCTCGAGAACCAGCATCTCCTCGTCGGCGCCGGTCACCAGGACGTCGGACGGTCGGCGCGTGACGTCCGCGGAGGGCTCGGCTCCTTCCGCCGGCGCCGCGTCGCAGCCCAGCGGCGCGGCCACGGTCAGGGTGGACGCCGCGAGCGTGTAGACGACGAACTTCCGGCGGGACAACTGACGCGCCAACGAACGCCCCTCTCCGAGTATCCCCGTGCTTCGACTGGTCTGAGGGGCCGGGGCCCTCCGGGGTTGCCTCGCGGAGCAGAACTGGCCGAAAGTGTGCCGCGGCGAGCCGGGGCGGAGGTCTCCGGGCGCGGCGCTACGGTCGTGGGATGACGGGAATCAATGCCGACCACCGGTGGTCCGCGTCCATGCCGGCGGCCTACGAGCGGTACCTGGTGCCGGTGGTCTTCCGGCCGTTCGCCGAGGACCTGACCGGGAGGGCGGAGGCACTCCACTCCTGGGGCGATCTTCGCCGCGTTCTCGAACTTGCCGCAGGGACAGGCGTGTTGACCTCACGGCTGCTCGCGGCGGTACCGTCGGCCGACATGACGGCCACCGACCTGAACGAGGCCATGGTCGCTCTCGGGTCCGCCCGCGCTCCGGGCGCCGTGTGGCGGCAGGCCGACGCACAGCGGTTGCCGTTCCCGGACGACGACTTCGACCTGGTCGTCTGCCAGTTCGGCGTGATGTTCTTCCCGGACCGCGTCGCGGCCTTCACGGAGATCCGGCGTGTGCTGGCCCCGGGTGGCCGGTTCCTGTTCAACACCTGGGGCCCGCTCGCCACGCACGCCTTCGAAGTCGCGCTGCAGGCAGGGTTGGAGCGGGCGTTTCCGGTCGACCCGCCGCGCTTCTTCCCGACGGTTCCGCACGGCTACGCCGATCCTGCCGTCGTGGCCGCCGATCTGGCGGCCGCGGGGTTCACCGTCGAGGAGGAGCAGGAACTGACGCTGCGGGGGCGTGCCGAGTCGGTCGCCGACCTCGCCACCGGGTACCTCACCGGCACACCGGTGTGCGCGGCCGTCGCGGAGCGCGGCGACTTCGAGGCTGTCCGGGCCACCGTCGTCGAGGAGATGACGGCCCGTCTGGGCCCGGGTCCGGTCACCGCCCCGATGACGGCGTACGTCTTCCGGGCCGCGGCCTGAACGCGGCGCACACCCGTGGCCTGGCTCAGGCGTTCCGTTGCCGTGCTGGAGGCAGGGCGCAAGGGGACCTGAGGGCACCGGTTCCTGCCCGTTTCGGACCTTCCTCCGGGGGCGGCGCGTCGGTTACAAGGAGGGGGCGGAGTGGTCCGGCCCGCGGCCGGACCGGTCGGGTGGGCCGGAACGGTGGAGTGTGGTGGAGAGCGAGGCGTCGCGGGACTCGACGGCGACGACCGGGGTGCGGCACGAGGAGCCGTCCGCCGTGGAGACGACAATCGCGCGGTCCGCTCCGGAGGTCTCCGTGGTCGCCCGCCTGGCCCACCTCCAGGACACGGCCGGAAACGCGGCCGTCGTGCGGCTGCTCGGCCGGGACGACGCCGCCGCGCAGATCCGGGAGACCGCCGTCGACACCCTGCACCCGGCCGGGATCGCCCCCGAGCGCCTGCACCCGGACGGCATCCCCGAGACGGGCCCCACGACGGCCAAGGGCAAGGGCAAGGGCCGGAGCACGGCCTCGGACTTCGCGGCCAAGGACGCCCGGGCCCGCGAGATGCTCACCAAGGTCCTGCTCATCCTGCGGAACGGGCTGAAGCTGTACGACCCGAAGGCCGAGACCCACGTGGCCGACTACGACAAGGACGTCATCCGGGCCCTCGCCCACGGCGGGCGGGTCAACATCCGTATCCCCGCCCTGAAATCCGCGGACGAACCGGCCTACTCCCTGCCGGAGTTCCTGGGCGTGACCCAGGACGACCGGACGAACACCCGGGCGGGGGACGTCATCGACCGTGGTTTCGCCACGCACCGCACCTCGATCACGGCCAACAAGGAGGGAAAACCCGGCGCGTTCAAGGAGAAGGGCGGCCCCATGGCGTCGCTCACCAACGTGGTCTCCGTCGGCGCCGACCGTCCGGATCTGTGGGGCCAGAACCTCTCCGGCGGCGGCCTCGGCTCCCAGGACTGGAACGGCGACGTCGTCCTGCCGGACGGGACGCACGGCCACATGCTGCTGGTCCACCACCGGCCGACCACCAGGAAGGACGGTTCGCTGCAGATCGGGATCGAGACCCTCGCGCCGCATGCCGTGAGCCCGGTGGGCTACGAGCACGACTTCCGCTCCACCGAGGCCACCGCGAACCCGGAATCGGTCCTGCACGGTCACAAGGGCGACAAGGTCGGCTCGGGCGGCCTCGGAAAGAACGAACGGCTGGTCGAACTGGCGGAGATGGGGGCGGCCCATTCCAGCGGCGACTGGCGCACCTTCCTGGACGAGATCAAGAAGCAGTGGGACGCCGCGCTGGCGGAGACCGAGGACGGCTCCCCGGCACGGCGTGCCCTGTACGAGGACCTGGTGGGCCCACGGGCCAGGCCGAAGTCCTGACGCACGGCAAACCGGCGGGCAGGCTCAGTCGCCGTCCTCGCTGATCGCGTACACCTTGCCCTCGTCGTCGCCCACATAGACCGTGCCGTCGGCCACGGCCGGCGCGGAGCCGGCCATGGCGGTCGTGGTCGCGTTCCACTTCGTGTCGCCCGTGCCCGCGTCGACCGCGTACACGTGGTCGCCGCTGACCACGTACACGACGCCTTTCGACACCACCGGGGCGTAGGGGGTTCCGTAACCGACGGACTTACTGCGCCACTTGTGGCGGCCGGTCGCCGCGTGCAGGGCCATCAACTCGCCCTCCCCGGAGGCGTAGACGGTGTCGCCGACCACCGCGGGCGCGGAGCCCTGCCAGTCGCCGCTGGCCACGGACCACTTCTCCGCGCCGGTCGCCGCGTCCAGGGCGTAGAGCGTCTCGTCCCGGCTGCCGACGTAGAGCGTGTCACCCGACAGGACGGGTGCCGACTCGATCCAGTCACGGGTCGGATACGTCCACTTCTCGTCGCCGGTGGCCGCGTCCAGGGCGTACACCTTGCTGTCGCCGCTGCCGACGTAGACCGTGCCGTCCGACACCACGGGGCGGCTCTCGACGGCACCCTCGGTGCGGTGGGCCCACTTCCGGGCGCCCGTCCGCGCGTCGAGCGCGTACACCTGGGCGTCACCGCTGCCGACGTACACCGTGCCGCCGGCCTCGACCGGTGTGGACTCGACGCCCGCCCCGGTGGTGTACGCCCATTTCTTGTCCCCGGTGGCCGCGTCCAGGGCGTACACCTTGCCGTCACGGCTGCCGACGTAGACCGTGCCGCCCGACACGAACGGCGAGGCCTCGATCGCCTCCCCGGTGCGGTACGCCCACTTCCTGTCGCCGGTGGCCGCGTCCAGCGCGTACACCTTGCGGTCGTTGCTGGTCACGTAGACGGTGCCGTCCGACACCACGGGCGCCGACTTCACGGCCCCGGTCGTGGCGAACGTCCACCGGTTGCCGCCCGTGGGGGAGTCCTCGGCGTCGATGCCGTCGTACACATGGGACAGGCTCGAGATGAGGGCCGTCCCGCCGACGGCGAGACCCGCGACCACGACGGCGGCCGCCAGACCGCCTCCCAGTACCGCGGCCCAGGGGCGGGCACGGCGCGCACCCGGCCCGACGGTGACCGACACGGACAACGGGTCCGTGAAGGGGCCGCCACCGGCCGGCGGCGGTGAGCCCGGTGCGGTCTGCGTGGCCCATGCCGGAGCGCCGAACGGCAGGGAGTGGGCCCGGGTGCGCCCCTGGGGCGGAGTGGCCCATGCCGGGGAGCCCGGCGCGGTCGGTGCGAACGACGTGACGACGGCGGTCGGCGCGTCTTCGCCGGCCGCCGGGCCCGGGGCGGCCGAGCCGTCCGGCGCTCCGGGCGGCGAACCCGGTCGGCGGGGTCCCGCGGGAGCGGTCGGCCGTGTCACCGCCGCCGGGTCGGCGGGCACCGTCGCGGTGGCCCGCCCGGGCTGCGAGGGGGCCGGCAGGGCGGCCCGCAGCCGGTCACGGACCTCGTCCGCCGTGGCGGGACGGTCCCCGGGGTCCTTCGCCAGCATCTCCAGCACCAGCGCGTCCACCGCCGGCCCCGGACCCGGACGCACCCGGCTGGGAGCCGACGGAACCTGCTGCAGATGGGCCACCAGCAGTGCGGCGGTCTCCAGGTCCCCGAACAGGCGCTCACCGGTGAGGAGTTCGTACAGCACGCAGCCCAGCGCGTACAGATCGGCCCGGCCGTCGCCCGCCTGCCCGGACAGCCGCTCCGGCGGCATGTAGGCCACGGTCCCCACCACCGCGCTGCTCGCCGTGGTCGTGGCCGCGTAGCGCGCGATGCCGAAGTCGAGGATCTTGAGCAGGCCGCTGTCGGTGAGCATCAGGTTCGCCGGCTTGAGGTCGCGGTGCACGATCCCCGCGGCATGGGCGGCGGCCAGGGCGTCCGCCGCCTGGGCGGTCCAGTCCAGCGCGTCCGCGACGGGCGGAGGGCCGTCCTTGCGGAGCACGGTCGACAGGTCCCGCCCCGAGAGCATCTCCATGACCAGGAAGAGCGTGCCGTCCGTGTCCTCGCCCAGATCGTGGACGGTGACGATGCCGGGATGGTTCAGACCACCGGCCGTGCGCGCCTCGCGGAAGAACAGCCGGGTCCCCTCACCGCCCTCCAGATGCGGCTGGAGGAGCTTGACCGCCACCCGCCGCCGGATACGGGTGTCGTGCGCGACCCAGACCTCGCCCATCCCCCCGCGCCCCAGCAGCACCTCCAACTCGTAGCGACCCGCCAGCATTCGCCCCGCCATGACGCTCCCTCAACCACCCGAAGACCCCGCAGACCCCCCTTTGCGGCACCGGGCCGCGCAGGACACGCGGGCGATCGTAGTGCCCCGTCGGCCCGCGCACGGCGGACGAACCGGCGGCCGCGGAAACCGTCCTCCACGAAACGGGACACATGCGTGCGCACTGGTACGGCCCAGAGGTGAGGGGCGGTTCCCCCGCCCGTAAACACCGGGAGCGGGTCAACCCACGGACTCCTCTTCTCGTCCTACGTGACGCGTGAGACGCCTGGGACCGACCGGACGTCTGCGATACGGGGGTTTGAGGAGAGGACCATTGATGCGTGCCCGGCGAATAGGTGTGACCGCCGTGGTGGTGCTGGCGGCCCTGACCGGCTCGCCCGGACCGGCGCTGGCCGAACAGCCGCACACGCCAAGGTCGTCGGACGTGACGGACGACGGCCCGCTTCCGCCGGGATGGCGGATCGACAGCAAGGGCGGGGCGCACGAGCTGGTCTGGCGGGCGCCGACGAGCGTGCCCGCGCGGGACGCGCGGGTCGAGTTCCGTACCGGGGACCGGCTGCTCGGGGTGCCGAAACCGGCGAGCGACGGGCGGACCTTCCGGCTCGACCTCGGCCGCGCACGGCCCGGACAGCTGACGGATCTGCAAGTGACCGCCGCGGGGCGCCGTCTGGACGCGGCGGCCGACGACACGCGCGGGCTCGTACCGGGCGCGGTACGGGTGCCCGCGCAGCTTCCGGCGAACGGCGTCGATCCGGGCAGGCCCGGCTGGTACCGCACCGTCACCGGGACCTACGACCTCGACCCGGTGCGTCTGCCCGGCTACGCCACCCCGGTGGAGATGACCGCCCGGGTCGTGGCACCGAAGGGCGCCCAGGGCAGCCGGCCGCTGGCCCTGTTCCTGCACGGCCGTCACATGACCTGCTACAAGCCGGGCACCGAGGACGACGTGACCCTCGACTGGCCCTGTGCGGACGGCTACAGACCCGTCCCGAGCCACTCGGGCTATCTGCGGGACCAGCGACTGCTGGCCTCCCAGGGCTATGTGACGGTGTCGATCTCGGCGAACGGCATCAACGCCCAGGACGGGGACATCGAGGACTCCGGCGCGCAGGCGCGCTCCTCGCTCGTACGGCAGCACCTCGCCCGCTGGGCCGAGTGGAGCGCCCGGCGGTCCACCGCCCCGGCCGTCGTACGTCAGGCGCCGAAGGCCGACCTGTCCCGCGTCCTGCTCGTCGGCCATTCGCGCGGTGGCGAGGGCGTCAACCGGGCGGCCATGGACAGCCTCTACCCGCCGCCGGCCGCCGAGGACGGGTACCACGGCCCGGTGCGCTGGAAGATACGCGGAACGGTGCTCATCGCACCGACGATCTTCGGTCAGAACCCGGTCGCCGACGTGCCGTCCGTGACGCTCCTGCCCGGCTGTGACGGCGACGTGTCCGACCTGCAGGGCGAGAACTTCGTCGACGGGACGCGCGGCACCGGCAAGGGCAAGGCCCTGCACAGCGCGGTCTACATGGTCGGCGCCAACCACAACTACTTCAACAGCGAGTGGACCCCGGGCGAGGCCGTCGCACCGGCCGACGACGACTTCCCGACCGACCCGGAGCACCCGGACCGGGTGTGCTCCCCGGGTGCCGCGACGCGGCTGAGCGCCGCCCAGCAGCACAGGGCGGGAGCCACCTACATCGCCGCCGCGGCCCGGCTCTTCGTCGCGGGGGACGACCGGGTGCGTCCGCTGCTCGACGGCTCGGGCAAGCGTGCTCCCTCCGCGGACCCGGCCCGGGTACTGACCCACGCGGTCGGCGGCCGGCGCGGCGGCGCGTTCCTGCCGGACGCCGGGGCGAAGGTCAAGGGCGCCCGGCTGTGCTCGGCGGTCCACCCCGACCCGGCCGTGGCCTGTCTGCACCCGAGGACGCACGGATCGTCACCGCACTTCGCGTCGTGGGAGACGGAACGGGAGACCGGCCGCGGCGCGGTCGCCCTGAAGTGGTCCGCGCCGGGCACCACCGCGCGGGTCACTCCGGCCGAGCCGGTCTCCCTCCGCGGCTCCCGGAAGCTCGCGCTGCGGGTCTTCGTACCACCGAACACGACCGGCACGAAGTTCGACGTGTCCGTCACCGACTCCTCCCACCGCCGTGCGACGCTGGGCCGGATCCGGGTGGACGGGCTCCCTGGCTCCGCGGACACCTCCTCCTACTGGGCGCAGGAACTGCGCGTCCCGCTGTCGGCGGCGAAGCGGGCCGGACTCGATCTCGCGCGCGTCACCTCGCTCGAACTGACGCCCCGTTCACGGTCCGGGCGGGCCTGGCTGATGGACGCCTGGGGCTGGGCGCCCGGCACGCCGGCGGTGAAGGCGACGGCGCTGCCGCGTGTCGACGTGGGCCGCACGCTGGTCGAGGAGGGCGACTCGGGCACCCGCACCTACCGGATCCCGGTCCAGATCTCCGGGCGCGGCAGCGGACAGGTCCGCGTGTACGTCCTCGACCCGGACGGCGGCCGGACCAGGACACGCCTCGTGACCGTACGGCCGGGCGGCGACGCGATCGACGTGCCGGTCAAGGTGAAGGGCGACAAGGTCTACAGCGACGACGTGGAGCACGACATCGCGGTCAAGGCCGTCCGAGGGGCCGTCGTCGGCAAGCACCGGGGCGGGCTCACCGTGCGGAACGACGACCCCGCGCCGGAGATCACCCTGTCGCCGGTCGCGGACCGGGTGACCGAGGGGAGGCCACTGACCTGGCGGCTGTCCGTGGACGTACCGGCGGCGTCGGACCTCTGGGAGGCGGTGCGGGTGCTGCCGGCCACTGAGGGCGCCGACCTGTCCACCAAGGACGTGGACCCGCGGTGGCTCATGGAGCAGTCCGGTGACGAGGCGGACCCCGAGCGGCCGCTGTCCGCCGCGGCCCTGTGGGTGTGGGTGCACATCCCGCCCGGCAGCCCCGGAGTGGACTTCGACGTCCCCACCGTCCGCGAGCAGGTGGCCGAGCCGACCGAGTCGATGCGGCTCGCGCTGACCGACCGGCACGGCGAACCCCTGTCCGGCAGGCCCGTCCTGACGGGGACGGTGCTCGACACACCGTAGGCACGCCCCTGTGAGGGGGCCTTGTGTGCGGGGTCCGGCTCTGCCGGACCCCGCACAGGCGCCCACGGCCTGAGTTCTCCCGGGCCAGGTGACGCAGGGACGGGCTCCACCGGGTGCCGTTCCCGTGCCCTGCCACGTCAGGGAGGATCGACCCATGTTCGACCACATCGCCGGGCTGCGGCCCGGACAAGCCGCTCGATGGACCGCGCTCGCCGAGGAGTGCGGGCCCGTGCTCGCCGACGACGGGATGGAGGCCGTACAGCATCTGCTGGCCGAGCGCGGCGCGGGCGTCATCGAGTCGATCGCCATCACCCGGGCACTGCTCGGCTGGGCGGAGACACCGCTGGGCACGGCCACCGAGATCGTGACCACGAGCGCCGCTCGGACGGTCGTCGGCGAGCGAACCGAGTCCTGAAGAGCACCACTGCGGACGGCCATGCGGGGAGCCCGCCGAACGGGCGGGTCCCGCGTGCTCAGCCGGCGGTGTCGACGAGGTCGAGGTCCCAGGTCTCGTCGACGAGATCCTGGCCGAAGGCGTGGTGGGGCGCTTCGTCGGTGAGGGTGAACCCGAAGTGCTCGTAGATCCTGCGGGCGGACACCTGCTGGTCGGTGGTCCACAGGGTCACGCGCCGGTAACCGGCCCCGCGGGCGAAGGCGAGGGACCGCTCGACCAGGCGGGTGCCGAGCCCCAGGCCCCGGGCGGCCGGCGTGACGAGCAGGACGCGCAGCTTCGCCACGCCCGGCTGGTCGGCGGCGACCAGGAACACGCACCCCGCGCGCTCGCCGTCGACCTCGGCGATCCAGGCCGCCTCCGTGGCCGAGGAGCCCTTGGCCGCGTAGTCGGCGACGATCTTCGCCACGATCGCCTCGAAGTCACCGGTGAAGCCGAACTGCCGGGCGTACAGCTCGCCGTGGGCCATCACCACCCAGCCCAGGTCGCCCGGCTGGTCGGCGCGGCGGATCACGACCTGCCGCCGACGATCTTCCTTCACCATCACGCACACTCCGTCACGCACGACATCTCACCGTTACTGACACGGTCGTGTCAGTGAAGGCCCTAGGCTAGGTCCATGCCTCCGAAGACCGCAATCCCGTCCGCCCGGCAGAGAGAACTGCTCGAAGCCGCTCACGAGTACGTCCTCGCTCATGGTCTGGCCGATCTGTCCTTGCGCCCGCTGGCCGAGGCGATCGGCTCCAGCACCCGGGTGCTGATGTTCCTGTTCGGCAACAAGGACGGGCTGGTGCGGGCGTTGCTGGAGCGGGCCCGTACCGAGGAACTGACCCTTCTGGCGCACCTGCGCCGGCACGACCGGCCGGTCGGCCTGGGCGCGGCGGCCGAACAGGTGTGGTCGTGGCTCGCCGCCGAAGAACACCGCCCGCTGCTGCGTCTGTGGGCCGAGGCGTACGCCCGCTCCCTCGTCGAACCGGACGGCCCCTGGGCCGGGTTCGCCAGGTCCACCGTGGAGGACTGGCTCGATGTGCTGGCCGCCTGTCAGGCGCGGCCGGACCGGGAGAGCGAGGCCGGCGCCGTCCTCCGCACGCTCACGCTGGCGGTGCTGCGAGGAGCGCTGCTCGACCTACTCGCCACCGACGACGAACGCCGGGTGACGGCCGCCGTCCACCGGCACCTGGCCCTGTTGCACCACGACGAGAGATCCGGCGTCTGATCACCGGGCTCGCGGCGCACGCCGTCCGGTGTCACTCCGCCGTCGGTCGGCGGTGGCGGTAGGAGAGCATCCCCTCGTGGTCCGGCGTGTGGTCGACGAGGGTGAAGCCCGCCGATGCGGCGCACCGGCGACTGGCGTGGTTGTCGGGCTCGATGCCGCAGAAGAACGTCCGGACGTCGTCGGCGTCGGGGTGGGAGAGAACGGCCCGGAGGACGGCGCGGCCGTAGCCGAGCCGCCACCGGTCGGGGGCGACCAGATGGGCCAGTCCCAGGGCGGGGCGGGGGTCGGTGTCGGACAGAACGGGGCCGTCGGGGCCCTCGCCGTGGTAGCGGACCCAGCGGTCGTAGAAGTCGCCGCTGAGGACGGCGACCGGTGCCCCGGCCTCGTCCAGGGCGATCCACCCGTGGGAGCGCAGCACGGTCGCGCCGCGGAACGTGGCGCCGGAGTCCTGGCCGATCAGCCGTGGTCGACCGTGGATCCAGGACCGGCCGCCGAGGCGCCGCCGGACCTCGGGGTGATCGAACCAGTGCTCGATCTGCTGCGCCCCGGCCTCGGTCAGGGGACGCGGTCTCGGAGTTCCGGCGTCCTTGAAGCCGCTCACGGGACCGACCTCGCCGCGATGGAGCGCGGGTCGACATGGATCTTGGGGCCGGGTCCCGCGTCCGCCGGGCGCCGGCCGGCGAGTACGGGGCCGACGTCGTCGAGGCCCACGGTGGCCGCGATGAGCGGTCTGGGGTCGACCGTCCCGTCGGCGTACGCGCGGATGGTGGCGCCGAGCCCGGGGGAGGCGGACAGGATGCCGACCGCGGTGACGTCCTTGAGGACCAGGGTCCGGGTGTCGATGCGACTGGGCTCGGCGGCCAGCCCGATGTACACGAGCCGCCCGCCCGGCTCGACGAGGTCCAGCGCGCGGGCGGGCAGCGGGGCGGCGTTGGTGGCGTCGACGATCGCGTCGAAGGGCAGGCCGGGGACCGATTCTGCCGTCCAGGCATGCTCGAAGCCCAGCCGCCGGGCGAAGGCGAGGGAGGTCTCGGTGGCGCCCATCAGATGGACCTCGGCGCCGGCGGCGCGCAGGAACAGGGCCACCAGCAGGCCGATCGTGCCCGGGCCCAGGACCAGGGCACGGTCGCCCGGGTGCAGCGCGGCCGCCCGCGCGGCGCGCAGCGCGTTGCCGCCGGGTTCCACGAGCGCGCCGAGGGCGTCGTCGACCGCGTCGGGCAGGGCGTGCAACGAGGAGGCCGGCACGGCGAGCCGCTCCGCCAGCGCACCGGCCCGGCCACCGCGGATGCCGACCTCCTGACGCTGTTCGCACACGTGCTGACGCCCGCGCAGGCAGCGGCGGCAGGCACCGCAGCCGAGCATGGTGTCGCCCATGACCCGGCGGCCGACCCAGCCGGGGTCGACGTGCTCGCCGACGGACACGACCCGGCCGGACCATTCGTGGCCCAGCCGCATCGGATAGGCGGCGTGCCCCTGACGCAGATAAGCCATCTCGCCGCTGAAGAACTCCAGGTCGGTGCCGCACACACCGACCCGCGCCACGTCGACCACGACCTCGCCGGGCCCGGCCACCGGTGCGGGCAGCTCCCGCACCTCGTACGTCCCGGGGCCGGTCAGGACGAAGGCGCGTACGAGGGCAGTGCTCACCGGGGGGCCAGCACGTGCTGGCGCTGGGTGCCGAGACGGTCGATGCCCAGCTCCATCACGTCGCCCGGCCGGAGGTAGACGGGCGGCGTGAGGCCCAGGCCGACGCCCGGCGGGGTGCCGGTGTTGATGAGGTCGCCGGGCTCCAGGACGAGGAACTGGCTGAGGTAGTGCACGATGACGTACGGATCGAAGATCATCGTCTTGGTGCTGCCGGTCTGCCGGCGCACGCCGTTGACGTCCAGCCACATGCCGAGGTCGAGGACGTCGTCGATCTCGTCGGCGGTGGCGAGCCAGGGGCCGGCCGGGTTGAAGGTCTCGGCGGACTTGCCCTTGGCCCACTGGCCGCCGCGCTCCAGCTGGAAGGCGCGCTCACTGACGTCGTTGACGACGACGTATCCGGCGATGGCGTCCCGCGCCGCGTCCACCGAGTCGAGGTAGGCGGTGCGACGGCCGATGACGATGCCCAGCTCGACCTCCCAGTCGGTCTTCGTGGAGCCGCGCGGGATACGCACGTCGTCGTGGGGGCCGATCAGGGTGTTGGGCGACTTGGTGAACAGGATCGGCTCGTCGGGTACGGGCATCCCGCTCTCGGCCGCGTGGTCACGGTAGTTGAGGCCGATGCACAGGATCTGGTGAGGGCGTGCGAACGGGGCGCCGACGCGCTCCCCGGCGAACCGTGCCACCTGGCCGGCGGCCGTCCGCTCGGCCACGACGGGACGGACGCGGTCGATGCCGCCCGATCCGAAGAACTGCTCGTCGAAGTCGGTGACCACGTCGGAGAGGTCGACGTAGGTCCGGTCGTCGATGCGGGCGACGGGCTTCTCTGCGCCAGGGGCGCCGATGCGCATGAGGTACACGGGGCTGTCTCCAGGGGTGGTGCGGGACGGGTGAGTGAAGGTGAGGGCGGAGGTTGTTGATGTGGCGGTGCGTCAGGTGTGGGGTGCCGCGAGCGGGCCGAGCAGGGCGCGGATCTCCTCGAACCCGTTCACCAGGTCGGACAGCGGGGTCCGGTAGGCGAGCGCGCTGACGCTCACCGCCCCGGAGGGGGTCGTGGGCGAGGTGAGGTACACGGGCACGGCGAGGCAGTTGACGCCGGTCTCGTTCTCCTGGTCGTCGCAGGCGTAGCCCTGGGCGGCCGCGGTCTCCAGTGCGCGGTGCAGTTCGGCGGCCGTGCACAGCGACCGGGGAGTGCGGCGCTCCAGCGGGAGGCCGCCGGCCCAGGTCTCGACCGCCTCCAGGGTCGTCAGCTCGCCGGACAGCAGCAGTTTGCCGACCGCCGTGGTGTGGGCCGCGTTGCGGCCGCCGATGGTCGAGGTCAGCTTCGCGGCGCCGGACGGCGGGTCGACCTTGGCCCGGTAGACGACCTCCCGGCCGTCCAGGACCGCGTAGTGCGCCGTCTCGCCGAACCGCTCCGCCAGCGCCTCCAGCGCCGGGCGGACCCGGACGTGGTCGGGGCGGGCCTCGTGGTGGGCGAACGCCATGCGCAGGAACTCGTCCCCGAGCACATAGCGGCTGCCGGCGTCCCGATCGGCGAGGCCCGCCCGGCGCAGGGCGCCGAGCGCGCGGTGCACGGTCGGCTTCGGGCTGCCGATCGCGCGGGTCAGCTCGTCCAGGCCCACCCCGTCGGGGTGGCGCGCGAGTTCCTTGAGGACGGCGAGTACCCGGTCCGAGCCGACGAGCCGGCCGCCGTCGGCGCCGACCGCGCCGTCCCCGCCGGGGTCTGCCGGCCTGCCGGGGTCCGTCGAGTCGCCGGGGTCTGTCGATCCCTCGGATGTCTGCATATGCTTCATGGCGTTCCAAAATTTAGATCGTCATACCGATTATTGGAAGCGGTGCCGGGATGCCTCTACGCAGCGCACAGTGGTACGCGGGCCAGGACCGCAACGCCTACATCCACCGGGCGTGGATGCGGCGGGGCGTGCCGGACGACGCCTTCACCGGCCGCCCCCAGATCGCCATCGCCAACACCGCTTCCGACCTGACCCCCTGCAACGCCCACCTCGACGAGGTCGCGGCCTCGGTCCGCAACGGCGTGTACGAGGCCGGCGGCATCCCCCTGGACCTGCCGGTGGTGTCGCTGGGGGAGACGAACGTGCGGCCCACGGCCATGCTGTGGCGGAACATGGCCGCGATGGCCACGGAGGAGATGCTGCGGGCGAACCCCATCGACGGCGTGGTGCTGCTGGGCGGCTGCGACAAGACCATCCCCTCGCTGCTGATGGCCGCCGCGTCGGTCGATCTGCCCGCGGTCGTCGTCCCCGGCGGACCGATGCTCAACGGCACCTTCCGCGGCGGCCTGCTGGGCTGCGGCACCGGGGTGTGGCAGCTGTCGGAGGAGGTCCGCGCGGGCACGCTCTCGCAGGAGCAGTTCGTACGCTCCGAGTCCTCGATGATCCGCAGCCGCGGCCACTGCAACACCATGGGCACCGCCTCGACGATGGCCCTGGTCGCGGAGGCGCTGGGCACGGTCGTCCCCGGCGTCGCCGGGACCCCCGCACCCGACAGTAGGCTGCTGGAGGCCGCGCACCACACCGGTCGGCTGGCCGTCGACATGGTCGCCCGTGACCGGCGGCCGGGCACCTTCCTGACCGAGGCGTCCTTCCACAACGCGATCGTCGCGCTCGCCGCCGTCGGCGGCTCCACCAACGCCGTCGTCCACCTCCTGGCCATCGCCGGCCGGCTCGGCATCCCGCTCACCCTGGACGACTTCGACCGCATCGGCTCCCGCGTGCCCGTCCTGGTGGACCTCCAGCCCGCCGGCCGCTTCCTCATGGAGGACTTCCACCGCGCCGGCGGCCTGCTCGCCGTCCTGCGCGAAGTACGCGACCTCCTCGACCCCGGCGCGCTGACCGTCACCGGCACCCCGCTGGTCGACTTCCTCGACGACGCCCCGATCTGGGACTCCGAGGTCATCCGCACCCGCGCCGAACCGCTGGTCGCCGAGGGCGGCATCGCCGTCCTGCGCGGCAACCTCGCCCCCGACGGCGCGGTGATCAAGCCGGCCGCCGCCTCCCCGCACCTGCTCCGGCACCGGGGGAGGGCCGTCGTGTTCGACTCCATCGAGGACTTCCACGCCCGCGTCGACGACCCGGACCTCGACGTGGACGCCGACTCCGTCCTGGTGCTGCGCGGCTGCGGCCCCAAGGGCTACCCGGGCATGCCCGAGGTCTCCAACATGCCCCTGCCGAAGAAACTCCTCGAACAGGGCGTCCGTGACATGGTCCGCGTCTGCGACGGCCGGATGAGCGGGACGGCGTACGGCACGGTCGTCCTGCACGTCGCCCCGGAAGCGGCCGCCGGCGGCCCGCTCGCGCTCGTCCGCACCGGCGACGTCATCACCCTCGACGTCGAGGCCCGCCGCATCGACGTCGACGTCCCCGCCGCCGAACTCGCCGCCCGCAAGCCCGACCCGGCCACCGTCGACGCCTTCGCCGCCCCCCGGCGAGGCTGGGAACGCCTCTACGTCGACCACGTCCTGCAGGCCGACACGGGGGCCGACCTGGACTTCCTGGTCGGCTCCAGCGGCTCGGAGGTGACCCGCGAGTCTCACTGACCGCACCGGTGAACTCCTCGCCGCCCGGGCCTTCTCCCTCTGGTCCGGAAAGATTCCGGCAAGGCGGAGCAGGCGGCGACGCGTCTCGTCGCCGCCGGTGACGTCCCACCCGACTCCGGCCGGCTCGGTCAGGGCGCTGAGCGAGCCGGCTTCGGGGGACGTCTCCAGCGCCCCGTCGAGCCCGTCCGGTTCACCGGTGACACGTGCGTAGGCACGGTGCGCAGCCTGGATGAAGTCCTCGTTCCCGATGAGCACGTCACCGCCGCTCCGCACCGCCGGGTGGCCGGCGAGGGAGTCCGGATCCGCGAGCGCGCGCTCGATCGCCGCGCGGGCCGGTCGCCGGAGTCCGGTTCCGGCGCGTCGACCTCGGCGCACGCCTCGCTCAACAGGGCCCGGAAATCCTCGACATCCCTCACGGCGCGAGTGTCCCAGGCGTGACCGGCCGCTTGCCTAGGGCTGCGCGTCGAGACGCACGAGCGCCCCGATCTCCACGAGTTGGTCCGGCAGGGCCAGGTCGGATACGCCCATCACCGTGCTGGCGGGCCGGTGCTCCCCGAAGTACTCGGCGTGCAGGCGTGCTGTCGTGTCGAAGTGCTTTCGCAGGTCGCGCACCAGCACCGTCGTCTCCACTATCTGGCCCCGCACGGCCCCGACCTGCTGGAGCACCAGGTCCAGATTCTCCAGTGTGGTCCGGACCTGCAGTTCGTAGTCGTCCGCACCGACGAAGTTGCCGTCTCGGTCATGGGACAGCTGACCCGACACGTACACCGTGTCACCGACCTGTGTGGCCTGGCTGTATCCGTACAACGACTCCCACGGCATTCCGAAGCCGAATACCTTCGTCCGGTGACCCATGCATCTCACTTCCCTGAAAGCGGCGCGCCGGGCCCCGCCGATCGCGGAAAGGCCCGTGCAAGCGGAAGTTACAGGTTCGTCCGCACGAGGCTTGTCCAGCAGTGAAGTCGCTGTGTTCTCCGCGTGCACGATGTGGCTGCGGCAGGCTCTTTCGGGGCGGCCGCCGCTTCGGTCGCTGGTGGCGTCGCACGCAATTGTCAAGCGGTGTCGTCGACTTCGGTCCGTCCGAGTGAACATCGACTAACTCCCCGTCGACTTCGGTGTGGTGACCATATTTTCTGAGCCGCGGAAGGCGGAGGTGAGGGCAACTCCTCCGTGTCCGTCCGGCATCGAGCGTGAGGAGTTCTCATGGACCCCGCAGTCATGGACATCACCCGGCAGGCTCTTCTGGCGTCCTGTCCCGAGGAGGCCGAGGATCTCGACGCGGCCCTGGAACGGTGGGAGCGCCAGGGCCGTTCCCGGGCGCGGCCACCGGTCGGCATGGGCGTCGACATGCTGCCGCTGGCCGACCACCTGCTTCCGGCGGTGGCGGCTCTCTTCGGTGCGGTGGGCGGCGCTCTGGCGGAGCAGACCGCCACGGTGCTGAGCGAGAAGACCAGGGCGGGCTTGGCGCGGCTGCGCGGCGAGGCGCACCACACCTTCGACCCCTTGGCCCCCGAGCAGGAGGAGGAGGTCCGCGCCGCGGTCGTCCTCATGCTCAAGGGGAAGGTCACCCCCGAGGAGGCCGACACGCTGGGGCTGGCCGTGGTCGGTGCGTTGCGCCTCCGGAACGGCGGCAACGGCGGCGACGGGGGCATCGGCGGCGACGGTGGCCGCCGTGACTGAGACGCCCTTGGCGGATGCGAGGGCGGTCGCCGTCCCGGCACGCCCGGCCCAGCTCACCTCACCGACCCGCGGGCACTACCTGCTGCTGATGGTCGTCCTCGCGGTCGCCGGAATCACCGCCGGTGCGCTGGTCTTCAACGAGGTGCACGGTGAGGCGTGGCTCCGGACGCAGCTCGCCTGCGCGGAGTCGGTCGGACCCTTGCCCGGCGATCCAAAGGAGTGGCTGCGGCTCCAGATCGAGATCCTGTCCTGTGTCGCCCCCGCGGAGCGGCAGCGGGCCGCGGCCGGGTTCGCGGGCGGCGCGGCCGTCGTCGCGCTCGGACTGACGCTGACCTGGTGGCTGCCTCGCCGGCTGATCCGCCGGATCGGACCACTGACCGCCCCTCCGCCACGCTGGCCCTCCCCAGGCCCGCCCGTGCTGCTCGGCGGACCCGACCTGGTCGAGCCGTTCACGGTGCAGCACCTCGGCACACCGCACATCGTGATGCCGCGCGGCGCGAGGCGTCTGCCCGCGGCCGAGGTCGCGGCGGCGTTGCGGCACGAGTGCGCGCACGTCGCGGCCGGTGACGTACGCCTGGCATGGCTGGTGCGCGGGCTGCGACGGGCCCTGCCGATCGTCGCCGTGCTTCCGGTTCTCGTGACCACGGTCGCGGCTCTCGCCGGACACGACCGTTCGGTCCTCGGCTCCTTGTTCAGCTGGGTCTGGCTGGACTACGGGGCCCGCGTCGGCCTGCTGGCGGTGGCCGCGTGGATCATCGGCGCCCGCATCGGCCGAGCCCGGGAACACGAGGCGGACGCCGTAGCCGCGGCCGACGGCGCGGGCCCCGGCCTGACCACCCTGCTGGAGCGGGCCGAGGCCGGCCCCCGCCGGCTGCGTGAGCGGCTGGCCGGCACGCACCCCACTCCCCGGCAACGACTGGCCCATCTGGGCAACCGGACACCACCGGCCGTACTCGGCCGGCTCGACGAGTGGGTCGCCGGAGTCCTCGCGGTGACCGTGCTCACGACCTCCTACCAGGTGACGACGCCGGCGTTCACCGCCACGCCGGTGGCCGGCTGGACCCTGGCGATCGACGCCCTCCTCGCCGGCGCGCTGCTGGCGGTGGCGTGCGGTCCTGCCTGGTGGCATCAGCCGCCCCCGGACGCGCGGGTGCCCTGGTGGCACCGTGCGGGCGCCTGTCTGACGGTCCCGTCGGCCGTTCCGGTCGGGCTGTACATCGGGGTCAATCGCACCGGCTCCACGGGCGACGGCCCGTACGGCAGCTGGTGGGTGCTGCTCACCCTGTCCCTGGCGACGGCCGGGGCGACCGTGATCTGTGTGTCCCTGGCCCGGGTGTGGCGGCGTGCCGATCGCGTGGGCGGCTGGATGGTGCCCCTTCTGGTGACCACGATCCTGTACGGCCTCGCGTTCTGGATCGGCACCACCTCGGTGGTCTCCGTGCGGGTGTTCCGACCGTCGGCCTATCCGATCCTCGCGACCGAGGCGCCCTGGGCCGGGCCTCTCGCGGTCTTCACCGCCCTGGGCTGTGCGTTCGCGTGGCGTCTCCGGAGGGCCGCGGCGACGGGCACCGCCATGTCCGTGACCGTGGTGCCGGGGCCCGTCGTACCGCGCGTCCCACCCCTGATCGTCCTGCTCTCCGCCGGCGCCGCGGCCGCGGCGGCCTGCACGGTGCGTCTGCGGACGGTGGCGCCCGTCGAGGCGGACGAGAAAGCCGCGGTCCAACTGCTCGACATGTGGTCGGCGTCCGCGGCCGGAGTGGCCGTGCTCCTGGCCCTTCTCGTCGCCGGAGCCGGATCCGTGCCCGACATCCTGCGCGCGGCGCCACCGGCCACCGCGCTCACCTTCGTGGCGATCTACCTCCGATGGGCGACCACGTGGAGCGACCCCGTCGAAACCGCCCGGCGCTTCCTGGTGACACCGCTCGCGGTGCTGGCCGTGTCCGTC
Source organism: Streptomyces sp. VNUA24 (assembly GCF_029167005.1). Taxonomy (NCBI): domain Bacteria; kingdom Bacillati; phylum Actinomycetota; class Actinomycetes; order Kitasatosporales; family Streptomycetaceae; genus Streptomyces; species Streptomyces sp. VNUA24. The sequence goes on along the minus strand of NZ_CP119143.1, from coordinate 1,483,595 downwards.
CTCCTTCTCGCCGTGTTCATCCCCCTGCTGCCGTCCCGGGACCGGCCACCGCATCGAACGGTCCTGTATCTGCTTCCCCCGCTGTCGGCCGGGATCGCCGCGGCCCTGACCTCCCTGCTGATCGACCACGCGGGTCTGCTGGAGTACCGCGTCCTTCTTCCCCTCGGATGACCGGCGGCGACCGTCCCCCTTCCTCCTCGCGCGGCGATTGAGTGCGTCCGCCCCGTATCCACCCCGCACTCACGGGGCATGGGTCAACAAGTGGGTCCACAAGCGGGCACAGGAGCCCCAGGCGTGAGTGCCCGGGCACGAGAGCACCGAGGAACGGACGAGCACGCCAAGCGCCGGGCGGAGACGTCCGGCACCACGACGTCCACGGGAAGAGGGACAGAGGATGGTCCAAGCGGAACCCGAACCCCAGAGCATCGGCGTCCCGGCCGAGTCCACCCCGGGCGAGACCCGGGTGGCCGCGACGCCGGTCACCGTGCGCAGACTCGTCGCGCTCGGGTACGACGTGGTGGTCGAACCGGGGGCAGGGGCCTCGTCCCGCTTCTCCGACGCGGCCTACGAGGAGGCCGGCGCCCGGCTCGGCGACCCGTGGGCGGCGGAGATCGTGCTCAAGGTGAACGGCCCCTCCACCGAGGAGACCGGCAGGCTGCGCGACGGGGCGACCCTGATCGCGCTGATCGGTCCGGCCCACCACGCGGAGCTGGTCGACGAACTGGCCCGGCGGCCCGTCACCGTCCTCGCCATGGACGCCGTGCCCCGCATCTCGCGGGCCCAGTCGCTGGACGTCCTCAGCTCGATGGCGAACATCGCCGGGTACCGGGCCGTCGTCGAGGCCGCGCACGCCTTCGGACGCTTCTTCACCGGCCAGGTGACCGCCGCGGGCAAGGTGCCGCCCGCCAAGGTCCTGGTGGCCGGCGCCGGGGTCGCCGGACTCGCGGCGATCGGCGCGGCCCGCAGTCTCGGCGCCGTGGTCCGCGCCACCGACCCCCGGCCCGAGGTCGCCGAACAGGTCCGCTCCCTGGGCGGCGAGTTCCTCACCGTCTCCGCCGCGCGGGACGTCAGCACCGACGGCTACGCCAGGGCCACCTCGGACGACTACAACCGGCTCGCCGCACGGCTGTACGCCGAGCAGACGGCCGACGTCGACATCGTCATCACCACCGCGCTCGTCCCGGGCCGTCCGGCACCCCGGCTCATCACCGCCGAGGACGTCGCGCGCATGAAGCCCGGCAGTGTCATCGTCGACATGGCGGCCGCCCAGGGCGGCAACGTCGAGGGCACGGTCGCCGGCAGGGCCGTCGTCACCGACAACGACGTGACGATCATCGGCTACACCGACCTGCCCGGCCGGCTCCCCGCCCAGGCCTCCCAGCTCTACGGCACCAACCTCGTCCACCTGATGAAGCTGCTCACCCCCGGCAAGGACGGCCGCCTCGTCCTCGACCTCGACGACGTCGTGCAGCGCTCGATGACCGTGGTCCATGACGGCGAGAAGACCTGGCCCCCGCCCCCGGTGCAGGTGTCCGCCGCGCCCGCCCCCGACGCGCCCCCGGACCCCGCGACGCCCGACTCCTCCGGGACGGCGGCGGCGAAGCCCGCACGCCCGGCCCGGTCCGCCTACGCCCTCGTCGGCGCCGGAGCGCTCGCCCTGTTCCTGGTGACCGCCTTCTCGCCGAGCGAACTCATCGGCCACTTCACGGTGTTCGTGCTGGCCATCGTCATCGGCTTCTATGTGATCGGCCAGGTGCACCACGCGCTCCACACCCCGTTGATGTCGGTCACCAACGCCATCTCCGGGATCGTCGTGGTCGGCGCACTGCTGCAGATCGGGCACGGGAACACCGCCGTCACCGTGCTGTCGTTCGCCGCGATCCTGCTGGCGAGCATCAACGTCTTCGGCGGATTCGCCGTCACCCGCCGCATGCTCGGCATGTTCTCGAAGGGCTGATCAGCGTTGACCATTGTCACGGCCGCAGAAGCCGCCTACGTCGTCGCCGCCCTGCTGTTCATCCTCAGCCTCGCGGGGCTCTCCCAGCACCGGACGTCCCGCTCGGGAGTCGTCTGGGGCATCGCGGGCATGGTCATCGCCCTGGCCGCCACCGTCGGGCTCGCGTCCCGGAGCATCCCGGCCACCGGTCTCGTGCTGATCGCCGTCGCCATGGTCCTCGGCGCCGGCATCGGACTGTGGCGGGCCCGGGTCGTGGAGATGACCGGCATGCCCGAGCTGATCGCCATCATGCACAGCCTCGTCGGCCTCTCCGCCGCGTTCGTCGGCTGGAACGGCTACCTCGACGTGGACGCCGGCCTCACCGGGTCGCTGCTGGGCATCCACCACGCCGAGGTGTTCATCGGCGTGTTCATCGGCGCCGTCACCTTCACCGGCTCGGTCGTCGCCTACCTGAAGCTGTCGGCGCGCATCGACTCCCGGCCCCTCACCCTGCCCGGCAAACACGTCCTCAACGTGAGCGCCCTGGTCGCCTTCGTCGTGCTCACCGTCGCCTTCGTGGCCCGCCCCGGCATCGGCCTGCTCATCGCCGTCACCGTGATCGCGCTCGCCCTCGGGGCGCACCTGGTCGCCTCCATCGGCGGCGGTGACATGCCGGTGGTCGTCTCCATGCTCAACAGCTACTCCGGCTGGGCCGCCGCGGCCTCCGGTTTCCTCCTCGCCAACAACCTGCTCATCGTCACCGGCGCGCTCGTCGGCTCCTCCGGCGCCTACCTCTCGTACATCATGTGCAAGGCGATGAACCGCTCCTTCCTCTCCGTGATCGCGGGCGGCTTCGGCAGTCCGGCGGCGGTGGCCGACGGCGAGCAGGGCGAGCACCGCGAGATCGACGCCGAGGAGACCGCGCAGCTGCTGCACGACGCCTCGTCGGTGATCATCACGCCCGGCTACGGCATGGCGGTCGCCCAGGCCCAGTACCCGGTGGCCGAACTGGCGCGCCGACTGCGCGAGCGCGGTGTCGAGGTGCGCTTCGGCATCCACCCCGTCGCCGGCCGGCTGCCCGGACACATGAACGTGCTGCTCGCCGAGGCCCATGTGCCCTACGACATCGTCCTCGAGATGGACGAGATCAACGACGACTTCCCCGCCACCTCGGTCGTCCTCGTCATCGGCGCCAACGACACCGTCAACCCGGCCGCCGTCGACGACCCGGCCGGCCCCATCGCCGGGATGCCCGTGCTGCACGTCTGGGAGGCCGCGAACGTGGTGGTCTTCAAGCGGTCCATGGCCGTCGGCTACGCGGGCGTGCAGAACCCGCTGTTCTTCCGGGAGAACACCCAGATGCTCTTCGGTGACGCCAAGCAGCGGGTCGAGGACATCCTGCGCGCCCTCGACGCCCTCGACACCTCCGTCCCGGAGATGGCCGGGACATCACGCTGACTCACGAGTGCGATGCGTGTCCCGGACGGTATGCCGTCCGGGACACGCGGCTTCGCGCGGGTGAAGGGCGCGCCACCATCCGGACCTCGTCCGTGTGGCGTGCCGTCCGTCCAGGGCTGCGTGGTGTGCGCTGAGGTCCTCGGGGCGCCCATGCGAGAAGGAGACACACGGCATGTTCGGACAGGCACAGGCGTTCAGCGGCTTCGCGGTCGACGACCTCGACGCGGCCCGCAGGTTCTACGGGGAGACGCTGGGGCTGCGGGTGGAGGAGAGCGGACAGGGGGAGATGCGGATGCTGATCCTCACCCTCGGCAGCGGCGCACGCGTCTTCGTCTACCTGAAGCCGACGCACACCCCCGCGACGTTCACGATCCTCAACTTCCCCGTGGACGACATCGAGTCGGCGGTCGGCGAACTGGAGCGGCGCGGCGTGAGCCTTGAGCGCTACCCCGGGTTCGACCACGACGAGAAGGGCATCGTCCGGGCCGGCGGCGACGGCCCCGCGGGGATCGCGTGGTTCACCGACCCCGCCGGGAACGTCCTCTCGGTGCTCCAGGAGCGGTGACGCAGGAGGTGACGGCGGCACGGGGGCGGTCGGCCTACGGGCCGGCCGCGCCTGCATCGGCCGTACGGCCGAGGGAACGCGCCCGGCCGGACCGGAAGCCCGGCCGTTCGGCCGAGGCGCGGGCCCGTGCCGACGGGAGAGGTTGGGTACCGCAACCCACCCTCTGCACCAGGAGCACCTCATGGCACGCAAGCCCCTCGTCATCACCGCCGGCGCGGTGGCCGCGCTGGCCGTCGGCGGCGGAGCCCTCACCTACGCGATGAGCGGTACGGAGTCGACCACCGGGCTCGACGAGTTCACGACGGTGACCGTGGACGGCCAGAAGGCGCTCAGCGGGCGGATCGTCACCGGCCGCACCGCGTCCAAGTACAGTCCGCTGCCGTGGATCGGCGCCGGTACGGACATCGTGAAGTGCCCCGCCCTCAAAGCGGTGGCCGGCACCGAGGTGAGGTGTCTCGCGAAGGACGGCGACGGCAAGGACCTGTCCGTCCCGGTCACCGTCGTCGAGGCCGACGCCACCAGCATCACCTGGAAGTTCGAGCGGCCCTGACCACGATCGGCACATCAAGGCCGCCTCCGTATTGTTCAGTGCTGGTCAGGGCCTGCTGAACAACTCCCCGACCCTGCAGAGTCGGTGTCGGCCGATGGCACGCCCCCCGTGTCATCGGCTCCCTGACAGGCGGCCCGGGGTCCCCGTCCCTCCGTGCACGGCGCGGCGAGCGGCGAGCCTTACCCCACCTTTACCAACCCGGAGAGGCCCCGGACCGTCTCCCTGAGGACAGTCCCCGGCGCTGGTGCCCTGTGCCACCGCCTGACGCACCACCGCTCCCTCAGCTCCTCGCACATGAACGGAACCACCATGGCCGCACACGGTCGCCGGCGTCTCACCCGCCGCGATGTCCTGCTCAGAACCGCCGCCGGCGGACTCGTCCTCGGCGGTGGCGCCGCGGTCTGCGGCCCGTTGCTCTCCACCGCCGACGCGGCGGGAAACACCTTCGGACACCGCGACGACGGGCGGGCCCACGTCATCGACACCGGCGCCGGCCTCGTGTTCAAGGTCGACCACCGCACCGGCGACCTGACCTCCCTGGTGTACAGGGGCACCGAGTACCAGGGCTACGGCAATCGCGACTCGCACGTCGAAACCGGCCTGGGCGCCTCGTCGGTGAGCATCCGCGGGACCGCCGACACCGTCCTGGTCACCGTCGTCCACGGCACCATGCACCACTACTACGCCGCCCGCCGGGGCGAGAACAACGTCTACATGTGGACGAACAAGGCGGACGCCTCCATCACCGCCACCCGCTACATCGTCCGCGTGCGGCCCGGCCTGTTCCCCAACGACGACCCCGACTCCTGGGACGCCCGCACCGACACCCTGACGAGGCACAGGACATCCGCCGCCGGCCCAACGGCACCACCCGCTCCAAGCACTACTCCAACCAACGCGTCATCGACTACAGCCACGTCGGCTGGAGCGACGGCAAGGTCGGCATGTGGATGGTCCGCAGCAATCACGAGAAGGCGTCCGGCGGACCGTTCTACCGCTCGCTCATGCGTCACCACTACGAGGACGGCGCCGGCCTGTACGAGATCCTCTACTACGGCGAGAACCAGACCGAGCCGATGCGCTTCGGCCTCCAGGGCCCGTACGTCCTCGCCTTCACCGACGGCGGCGCGCCCGCCCGCGCCCTGTCCCACGACGCCATCGACACCTCGTGGGTGGATGGTCTGGGCCTGGTCGGCTGGGTCGGCCGCCGTGGCCGCGGGCGGGTCGCCGGTGTCGGCATCGGCGGCCGCGCCGAGGGCACCGCCTACACGGTCGGCTTCGCCAACCCCGACGCCCAGTACTGGGCGAAGGCCGACCCGGACACCGGCCGTTTCCAGTCGCCGTACATGCTGCCGGGCGCGTACGAGCTCACCGTCTACAAGGACGAACTCGCCGTGCACACGACGTCCGTGACCGTGACGGCCGGGCGGACGACGGCCCTGCACACCTTGAAGATCACCGCGGATCCGGGCCAGCGGCCCGCGATCTGGCGCATCGGCGACTGGTCCGGCACACCGCGCGGCTTCGCCAACGCCTCCCTGATGACGACGATGCACCCCTCCGACGCCCGGGCCCGACCATGGACGCAGGGTGTCCACACCGTGGGCTCCTCGTCCTCGGCGGACTTTCCCTGCTACCAGTGGGCGGCCGTCAACAACGGCCGGAAGATCCGTTTCCGGCTCACACGGGAGCAGCTGGCCTCCGGCCACACCCTCCACATCGGTATCACCACCGCGTTCGCCAAGGGCAGGCCCCGGATCAGGGTCAACGACTGGGTCTCGACCGTGCCCGTGCCCGCCGACGAGCCCACGACCCGCTCCCTCACCGTCGGCTCCTACCGCGGCAACAACCACACCTACAGCTACGCGATCCCCGCGAGCGCCTGGGTGAGGTCGGCGGACGCCCATCAGGAGCTGACGATCGACATCGTCAGCGGCTCCGGCGGCACCGCCTTCCTCAGCCCCGGAGTGTCGTACGACGTCGTCGAGCTGGTGCCCTGAGCCGTATGTGGCCCGGGACTCATCGGCCGGGCCGGGATTGCCGCCGGGTGGGCGAAAAACGTAGGTTGAGCGCCCGTTCTTGTGTTCGAGATTCGAAGGATGTCGGCTGGTGGGTCGTCGCGAGAAGCCGGTGGACCCCGACGCCGGTCCGGTGCAGCGGCTCGCGCACGAGCTGCGCCTGCTGAGGGAGAAGGCCGGGAAGCCGCCGTACCGGGAGATGGCCCAGCGGGCGGGCTACTCCACGACCGCGCTGTCGCAGGCCGCGGCCGGCGGTGACCAGCTGCCGACCCTGGCGGTGGTGCGCGCCTACGCGGAGGCACTCGACGCGGACCCCGACGAGTGGGAGGCACGCTGGCGGGAGGCCGACACCGAACTGCGTGCTCCCGCGGCCGACGAACGGGCGCCGTTCCGGGGCCTGGCCCGTTTCGAACCGGCCGACAGCGACCTCTTCTTCGGCCGGCAGGCTCTGATCGCAGACCTGCGGGACCTGGCCCGCGCGCACCGGTTCGCGGCGGTGTTCGGGCCTTCCGGCAGTGGCAAGTCCTCGCTGCTGCGCGCGGGGCTCGTCCCACTGCTGCGGGAGGGGGAGGGCGCGGGACGCCCGGCGGTGATCCGGGTGCTCACCCCGGGCGAACGTCCCGCCCACACGCACCGGGAGGCGCTCGTCCCGAAGGACGGCGAGCTGGACACCTGGGTGATCGTCGACCAGTTCGAGGAGCTGTTCACGCTCTGCCACGACCGGGAGGAACGGGACCGCTTCCTGGACGCGCTGCTCGTCGCGCGCCGGCCGGAGAGCCGGCTGCGGGTGGTCGTCGCGGTCCGCGGCGACTTCTACGGCCACTGCGCCGAGCACCGGGCGCTCGCCGAGGCGGTCGGACACGCGAGCCTGCTGGTGGGGCCGATGAACGCGGACGAGCTCCGCGAGGTCGTCACCGGCCCCGCCGCCACGGCCGGGCTCAATGTGGAACGGGTGCTGACGGCGCGGATCGTCGAGGAGGTCGGCGACCGGCCGGGGGCGCTGCCGATGCTCTCGCACGCGCTGCTGGAGACCTGGCGCCGTCGGCGGGGCCGCACGCTGACGCTGGCCGGTTACGAGGAGTCGGGCGGTGTCCGCGGAGCGATCGCCGCCACCGCCGAGCAGGTCCACGGCGGCCTGGACGAGGGGCAGGCCCGCAGGGCGCGGCGCATCCTGCTCCGGCTGATCGCCCCGGGAGACCGCACGGCCGACACGCGCCGCCCGGCGTCCCGCTCCGAGCTGGGTCCCGGCGCGCCGGACGTCCTGGAACGACTGGCCGCCGCCCGCCTGGTCACACTGGACGGCGACACCGTCGAACTCGCCCACGAGGCACTGATCACCGGCTGGCCCCGCCTCGCGGGCTGGATCGAGGAGAGCCGGGAGCGGCTGCGCGCCCAGCGGCTCCTCGGTGAGGCCGCCCGCGCCTGGGAGGAACTGGACCGTGACACCGGCGCGCTGTACCGGGGCGCACGGCTGGCCCGCGCCGAGGAGTTGTTCGGCGCCGGGCGGGAGACGGAGGACGACGACGACCTCACCGGGCCGGAGCGGGCCTTCCTGACCGCGTCCGCCGTGGCCCGTGACACCGAGCGGGACGCCGGCGCGCGCGCCGCCCGGCGCACCCGTGCCCTCGTCGTCGGTGTCTGCGTGTTCCTTGTCCTCGCGCTGACCGCGGGACTGGTCGCCTGGCAGCGCGACCGGCTCAGCGAGGAGGAGGCCGCCAAGGCCGCCGCCCGTCGCCTGGCCACCGTCGCCGAGAGCCTGCGCGCCACCGACCCCCGCACCGCGTCCCTGCTCGGCGCCGCCGCATGGCGGATCGCCCCGCTCACCGAGTCCCGCTCGGCCCTGCTGGGCGCGCTCGCGCAGCCGGAACGGGACGCCTTCACCGACCCGCGGACCGGACGCGACGTCCGACGCTTCCTCACCGACCGGGGCCGCACCCTGCTCACGGTCGACGGCGGCCAGGTCACCAGATGGAGCGTGGCGGAGCACCGCCGCACCGGCAGCTACCACCTGCCGGGCGGTACCGAGGCGTACGACGTCGGCCCCGACGCCCGGTTCCTGCTGCTGAACTCCGCCGACGGCGACAGCGACATGCTGTGGAACCTGTCCGGGGCGCGGTCCGCCGCCGATCTGGGAGACGCGGAGTTCGCGACCGCCGCGCCCGACGGCGACGCGTACCTCACCCGGCCGTTCGGCCGTCCCGGACGGCTGGAGGTCCGCCGGACGGACGACGGTCACGTCCTCTTCGGCACCGACGTCGCCCGTGCCCTCACCACGACCGCCCTCGGCCCCGGCGGACGCCTGGCCGCGTTCTGCCCCGCCGACGGCCCGCCGCAGGTGTGGGACGTCGTGCACGGCAGGCGACTGCCCGGCGACTGGGACAAGGCGGACGGGACCGTCTGCGGCACCGGCTCGGGAGCGGACGGCGGGGAGCGCCTGCTGCGCCTCAGCCCCGACGGCGGACGGCTGGCCGCGGTCCACGGCACCACGGTGACCGTCTGGGACGTCCGCAGCGGAAAGGGTGTCGCCGACTTCACCAGCGGCGGCGCCACCGGCTTCACCCAGGCCGACCTCTCCCCCGACGGGGAGTTCCTCGCCACGGTCGACGACCACGAGATCGCCGTATGGGGGCTCGCCTCGGGCGGCGGGCTGGCCTTCCACCGGCCGCTGGCCGGCGCGGAGGTCAGAGCCCTGTCATGGGTCCCGGACCACGGCCGGCGCACCCTGCGCTACCTGGACCGCGCCACCGTCCGCAGTCTCGACCTGACCGACCGCCTCACCACCGCCTGGCAGAACCCCCCGGCCGACGCCACGCTCCTCGGCCCGGACGGCACCACCCTCGCCACCGTCACCCGCGCCGGCCAGGGCTACCGTTTCGAACTGCGCTCCACCGGCACCCCCGCGGACCCCGTCCGGCGCACCCTCGGCCCCCTGCCGAGTGCCACCGGCGACGAGACGCCTCTGCTCGCGTTCAGCCCGGACGGCCGCGCCCTCGCCGTCGCCGACACCACGTCCTCGGGCGGCTCGCTGAGACAGCGCTTCACCCTGTGGAACGTCCTCGACCGCACGGTCCTCACGGTCCTCACCACCTCCGGAGCGGCCGACCGCCCCGTCTCCGCGATCGCTCTGGGACCCGCCGGGCGCACGCTGCTGGCCGCACGCTCCGCGGGCGACGGCGGCGGGGCGGAGGTCTGGGACACGCGGACGCACCGCACATCCGGCACCCTGCGCGGCCTGTCCGGTCCGGCGCTGGCCGTGCGACCGGACGGACGGCTGCTCGTCGACTCCGGCGACCGGTACGCCGGCCTCCCCGCCGGCAAGGTCACCGGGTGGGCACTCGCCGACGGCCGCCAGGTCACCGCCCTGGCCTTCACTCCCGACGGCACCCGACTCGCCGTCGGTGACAGCACCGGGCACGTGACCCTCTGGGACCGGGACCTGCGGCGCACCACAGGCGTCCTGACCGGCACCGCCGACACGGCCCCCAGCGGCCCGACCGAGGCCGTGGGCGCGGTGGCGTTCTCCTCCGACGGCCGCACCCTCGCCGTCGGAGGCTCGGAGGGCACCCTCCGGCTGTGGGACACCGGCGGCCAGCGGATCCTCGGCGGGGACCTGCCCACGCCGGGGGCCGAGATCCGCTCGCTCGCCTTCGGCCACGACGACGGCACGCTCTACGCCGCCGGCCCGGACATGCTGCTCCAACGCCACCGCATCGCCCCCGAGGCGGCCGTCCGCGCCATCTGCGCACGAGCGGGCGGCGGACTGACCCGGGCCCTGTGGCAGCGGTACGTCCCCGACGCGCCGTACCGGCAGATCTGCCCACCGGCGCACTGACCGACAAGGAGAGAGAGCGCCTGGGGAACCAGCCGCGGAATTGTTCACAGCGACCCCGGGTCTCGCTGAAAAACGTCCCTGACCAGCACGATCGGAGACCACAGCGGCCGTCCGCGTCCCCGTACGCGACGGCCGCCCGGCGTCCGGTCCGTGACGCGCGGGAGGTCCCCTCTCCTCAGGTTCTGGTCACATGCGCCCTCGCCCCCTCCTCCCCGTCCTCCTGCTGCTCGGCTCGCTCACCGCGGCCTGCGCGCACGGCACGTCCGACCCGCCGGCCGCGGCACCCGACGGCGCCCGGCCCGGCGCGTCGCCCGCCCCGGTCCGCACGGTCGACCCCTCGAAGATCAAGGGCCTGCGGATCGTCGGCGACAGCAGCGAGAACAGCTCCTGCCCCTTCGCGACCAGCTACCCCGACGTCCCGGGAGCGGAGGCGATGACGGCCGCGATGAAGAAGGACGTGGATCAGCGCCTGGCGAGCTTCCGCTCCGGGGCGTGCGCGTCGGGTGCCGACGGCGCGGAGAGCCGCGACCTCAACATCAGCCACCAGTTCCTGGTGGCCTCCGGGGACGTGCTCGGTGTCCGCCTCACCACCCAGGACCACAGCTCCGTCGGGGACGGACGGTCCGACACGGTCTACTGGTACGACGGCAGGGCCGGCGCCTACCGCACCCCGCTCGCACTCGTCGCCGAAGGCTCCCGGGACGCCTTGACCACCGCTCTGAAGGACCGGCTCGCAGGACGGGAGGGCGTGAACGCCACCACCCTGGACGACACGTTCTCCGACACGGCGTCCCGCGCCGCCGTCCTGAACGACATGGACTTCACGGCCGACGGCGGGCTACGGGTGACCTTCGACCGCGGCGAGGTGGGCGTCCCGGCCGCCGGCCGCCTGTCGGTGGTCCTGCCCAGCGAGACGGTCACCCCGTGGCTGTCCGGGTTCGGCGAGCGCGCCCAGCGGCAGACCGTGCGCCCCGGCCGCTCACTCGACCTTGGCGCGCCCCATGAACCCGCCCCGGCCGTCCCCACCCACACCGCCTCCGGTGACGACGACACCGACTGCAGGAAGGTCAAATGCATCGCCCTGACCTTCGACGACGGACCCGCCGCCCCCGAGACCGCGAACCTGCTGACCCACCTCGCCCGGTACCGGGCCCGCGTCACGTTCTTCACCGTCGGCCAGAACGTCGCCGCCCACCCCGACCTCGTCCGTGCCGAGGCCCGGGCCGGCCACGAGATCGGCAACCACTCCTGGAACCACCCCGACCTCACCAGGCTCAGCCCACGCCAGGTCGCCTCCCAGCTCAACCGCACCAGCGCCGCCATCAAGGCGGCCACCGGCAAGGCGCCCACCCTCTTCCGTCCGCCGTACGGCGCCGTCAACCACACGGTCAAGTCCGTGACGACCCTCTCGCCGGTCCTGTGGGACGTCGACACCGAGGACTGGAAGTACCGCGACCCCGCCCGGGTGGCCCGGACCGTCATCGACAAGGCCCAGCCCAACGACGTCGTCCTCCTGCACGACATCCATCCCACCTCGGTCGCGGCCGTCCCCGAGATCCTGCGGACGCTGAGCGCCCGCGGCTACCACTTCGTCACCGTCAGCCATCTGCGGGCCACCCTGTGATCCGTCGTGGCGTGGATCGCGGACGCCTATCGCTCCCGGACCATGCCCTGTTCCCAGGCCCAGGCGGCGATCTCGACGCGGTTGCGGGCGTCGATCTTCTGCTGGATGTTGGCCAGGTGTGTCTTGACGGTGGACAGGGACACCACCAGCCGGTCGCAGATCTCCTGGTTGGTGCGGCCCACCGCGACGAGCCGGGCGACGTCCTGTTCCCGTTCGGTGAGGACACTGCCGACGTCCGGGTCGGGGCGCGTGGGGGAGAGGTGCTTGAGGAGCCGGACGGTGACGGCGGGGGAGACCAGCGCGTCGCCCCGGGCGGCCGCGCGTACCGCTTCGATCAGCAGGCTGGGCGGGGCGTCCTTGAGGAGGAAGCCGCAGGCTCCGTTGCGCAGGGCGGTGTGGACGTAGTCGTCCTGGTCGAAGGTGGTGATCACGACGACGCGCAAGGGGGTGCGGACGCCGGGGCCCGCCAGTGCGCGGGTGACGTCCAGGCCGTCCAGCCTGGGCATGCGGATGTCGACCAGACAGACGTCGGGGCGGAGCCGGCGGGCCAGTTCCACACAGGTGGCGCCGTCGGCGGCCTCGCCGACGATCTCGATGTCGGGCTGGGCGCCGAGGATCAGGCGGAAGCCCATGCGGACCAGTTCCTGGTCGTCCGCGATCAGTACGCGGATCGCCGTGTCGCTCACGCCGGTGATCCTGCCACAGCGGCGAGTGTGGGGAAGGCGGCGGTGACCCGCCAGCCGCCGTCGTCGGTGGGGGCGGCGGTCAGCGTGCCCTCCACCGCCTCGACCCGTTCGCTCAGGCCGACGAGCCCCAGGCCGCCGCGACCGCCGACCGGGCCCGGCTGGTGCGCGTCCGGTGCGGTGTTGTGCACCTCGACCCGCAGTCGGTGCCCGTCCGTGTCGATCCGTACGGCGACCGCGGCGCCGGGGGCGTGCCGGCGCACATTGGTCAGCGCCTCCTGCACCACTCGGTGCACGGACGTCTCCACCTCGGGGGCGAGCCGCACGTCGCGCGCCGCCGCGGCGACGTGCAACCGGGTGTTCGCCTCGTCGTCGGAGTACGTGGAGACCAGCCGGCCGAGTTCCGACCACAGCCGGCCGGGCCGGATGCCCGCGCGGTCGTCCTCACGCAGGACCCGTACCAGGCGGCGCATGGAGTCCAGGGTCTCCGATCCGGAGCGGCTGATGTTCTCCAGCAGCGGTGTGATCTGTTCGGGTGCGGTGTGCTGGAGGGCCAGGGCGGCGTTGGCCTGCACGATGATGCCGGTGACGTGGTGGGCCACGAAGTCGTGCAGGTCGTGCGCGAGTTCCAGGCGCTGACGCTGGCGGACGGCGGCGACGTCGCGGGCCCGCTGCTCCTCCAGCAGTCGCGCGCGCAGTCCCCAGACGAGAGCCAGGCCGACGCCGAGCGTCATCGCCAGGGACCCGGTGACAGCGTTGTTGACGTCGTAGCGCAGGTCCGTCGGCAGCAGGCGCAGCGGGATCGCGACGGCGGCCACGGCCAGGGCCGCGGCCGCGGCCGCCGCGGTCCTCGGGCATGGCACGGTCCGCACGACGCGGGACAGCAGCACCAGCAGGGCGACACTCTCCAGCACCCCGAACGTACCGCCGCCGTTCGGGCCCGCCCACGTGACGATCACGGCCGTGATCGTCAGCGAGCCGCCCGCGGCGCACAGGGCACGTACCTGCGCGCTCGGCCGACGCGTGGGCCACAGCAGTGCCAGGCAGGCGAGCGGACCGGACACCGTCGTCAGCCAGCTCGTCCAGCGGTAGTCGGGCACCCCGTCGGCGAACACGTCCAGCAGCCACAGTGTGCCGAGGAAGATCCAGCCGACGGCGATCGTTGCCCGGCGCAACAGCGGAGTATCGGATTTCACGCCCCGCAGGATACGGAAGCGGTGCCTCCCGGCGGACTCGGCCGAACGGCCGATGTCCGGCCGTCACCACCGGCCGTCCGGCTGAGACGGTCTGACCGCTCACGCCCGAAAGGTGCACGGCACGCATCCGGTGAACATCGCCTCCGAATACCGCCTCCGAACACCGCCTCCGCTGTGCCGACGGGCTCCGGATCTGCCCGAGCCCTCCGGTCCCGGGCGCGGGGCGGTCCCGGCCGTCAGATCGGTCCGCCCTGTCGTTCTCCCGCGCGCACCAGACCGGTCTCGTACGCGATGACGACCAGCTGCGCCCGGTCGCGGGCGCCGAGTTTCGTCATGGCCCGGTTGGCATGCGTCTTGACCGTGACCGGGGTGACGAAGAGGCGTTCGGCGATCTCGTCGTTGGACAGACCGGATCCCACCAGCGTCAGCACCTCCCGCTCCCGCGGGGTCAGCGTGGCCAGCCTCCGGGGGTCGACCAGGTCGCCGGGGGACGGAGCGGCCAGGACACGGGCGATGAGACCCTTGGTGGCGGCCGGGGACAGCAACGCCTCGCCGGCCGCCACGAGCCGGACGGCGTCGAGCAGCTGCACCGGTTCGACCCCCTTGCCCAGGAAGCCGCTCGCGCCGGCCCGGAGGGCCTCGACGACGAGTTCGTCCTCCTCGAACGTGGTCAGCACGAGGACCTTGACCCCGGCCAGGTCCTCGTCCTGACCGATCAGCCGGGTGGCCTCGATACCGTCCACCTCGGGCATGCGGATGTCCATCACCACGACCTCGGCACGCTCCGAGCGGGCCAGCCGTACGGCCTCCCGCCCGTTGGCGGCCTCCCCGACGACCTCCATGTCGGGCTGTGCGTCGACGAGAAGACGGAACGTGCCCCGGAGGAGGGCCTGGTCGTCGGCGAGCAGGACGCGAACGGTCATGGACGGTCTTCTCTCACGGGTGTCAGACGGTGGTGGGGAGCGAGAGCGGCAGGTCGGCGACCACTTGGAAGCCCCCTTCCGGGCGCGGCCCGGCCGTCACGGTACCGCCGATGGCGGTGGCCCGTTCGCGCATGCCCATGAGTCCATGGCCGGTGCCCGGGCCCTTCGGCGCGCCCGGCGGTCCGTCGTCGGTGACGGTGACCCGCAGCGCGTGGACTCCGTAGTCCAGAACCACCGTGGTCCGGGTCGCGGAGGCGTGCTTGTGGGTGTTGGTGAGCGCTTCCTGGACGATCCGGTAGGCGGTCAGTTCGGTCGCGGACGCCAGAGGCGACGGATCGCCGGTACGGGTCACCCGCACGGACAGTCCACTCGCCCGGAACCCGCTCACGAGGGCGTCGAGATCGGCCAGACGGGGAATGGGGGCACGCGAGTCCGGCGCGTCGTCGTACTGCCGCAACAACCCGACGGTGGCCCGCAGTTCGTCCAGCGCGGCACGGCTGTTGTCCTTGATGTGGGCCAGTGCCTCGTACGCCTGCTGCGGGTTGGCGCGCATGAGGTGGTGGGCCACCCCCGCCTGGGCGTTGACCAGGGTGATGTGGTGGGCGACCACGTCGTGCAGGTCCCGCGCGATGCGCACCCGCTCCTCGGTCACCCGGCGCCGGGCCTCCTCCTCGCGCGTGCGCTCGGCGTGCTCCGCGCGCTCCCTGGCCGCCGCGAGGTTCTGGCGGCGGCCGAGGACGGTGCGGCCGATCGCGGTGGCCGCGATCACGGCGTCGAAGCGCAGCAGGCCCGCTCCGCCCACCAGGGACTCCATGTGCGTGGCCGCGTAGACGCCCGTGACCGCCACGGCCGCGGTGGAGCCGACGATCCACGCGGTACGCCGACTGCCGTGGAGGGCGAGCGTGTACAGGGCGACCAGGGTCGCCGCCGGGGTCGGTGAGATGTGCGAGGCCACGGCCATCAGCGTGAGGTCGCCCGCCAGGGTGAAGAGGGCCACCGCCAGGGGCCAGCGGCTGCGGAAGGCCAGCGGCACGCACGACAGCGCCGTCCACACCACCTCGTCCCAGCGCGGCTCGTGCCAGCCGGAGTCTCCGACGGCGGTCGCCGCGGCGGCGATCAGGATCAGGGGAACCGCGGGCAGCACGTCTCTGATCCGGTCGTGGCCGGCCAGCCACTGTCGCCACACCATGGGCAGTTCCATTCCCTCACTCTAGGCAGCGCGGGGCCGGCGGAAGGCGGGAGGCCCCGTGCTCCGCCGACCCGCGTGCCAGGTCCGTCGTGTCGTCGGTCAGTTGGCCAGGCCGGCGGTCTCCCGTTCACGCACCGGGTGCCGCGCAGGGGCCGGCTCGTCGGCGGGGCCTTCGACGGAGACGTTCGGCAGCGCCCTGTCCAGCCGTCGGGGCAGCCACCAGTTCGCCTTCCCGCACAGGTGCATGAGCGCGGGAACGACGATCATGCGGATCAGCAGGGCGTCCGCCGCGACCGCGACCGCGAGACTGACCCCGAACTCGGAGATCACCCGCATCCCGCCGAAGACGAAGGAACCGAAGACACAGACCATGATGGCGGCGGCCACGGCGATGACCTTGCCGGTCTCCGCCTGCCCGACCCGGACCGCGCGGGCGCTGTCCCCGGTGTGGGCCCACTCCTCACGCATGCGGCTGACCAGGAAGACCTGGTAGTCCATGGACAGACCGAACATGATGCCGACGACCAGGATCGGCACGAACGACTCGATCGGACCGGCGGACCCGAGCCCCAGGAGCCCGGCTCCGTAGCCGTACTGGAAGACGACCACGATCGCGCCGAAGGCCACGCCGATGCTGAGGATGTTCAGCAGCGCGCCGACCGCCGGGACGAGCAGGCTGCGGAAGGCGACCGCCAGCAGCAGGAAGCCGAGCGCGGCGATCACCAGGACGAAGAGGGGGAGCTTGCCCATCAGCACCGACGCGAAGTCGTCGTTGCTCGCCGTGACACCGCCGACGTAGACCTTCATCGACGTGCCCCGCTCGGCGCGCGGGATCACGTCGTCACGCAGGTGGTGGATCAGGTCGGACGTCGCCGCCGACTGCGGGGAGGTCGTCGGGACCACGGAGACCACACCGACGCTCTGCCCGTCCTTCATGGGCGCGGCACCGGCACTGGCCACGCCGTCGACCTCCCCGAGTGCGGTGACCAGCCGTGCCGCGGCCGCCTTGGCGGTGGGGGCGGGGGCCTGGACGGCCAGCACGAGCGGTCCGTTGGAACCGGGCCCGAAACCGTCCGCGATCATGTCGTACGCCTGGCGGTTCGTGGAGGTCGTGGGGAGGTTGCCGTCGTCGGACGCGCCCAGCCGCAGGGAGAGGGCCGGGAACGCCAGTGCCGTCAGTACGGCCAGGGCCACGAGACCCAGTGCCCTGGGCCGGGCCTGGACGCGCTCGGCCCACCGGCCCCACACCCCGGCCCGTCCCGCGGAACGGGACCGCGTCCGTCCGGCCGTCGTGCCGCGCTCCCCGCGGCCGAGGACCCGCGGACCGATCAGGCCGAGCATGGCCGGCAGCAGGGTGAGGGCGGCCAGGACGGTCAGGACCACGGTGACGGCGGCGCCGATCGCCATGCCGTCGATGATGCCGACGTTCAGGGTGAGCATGCCGAGCAGCGCGACGACGACGGTGAGCCCGGCGAACACCACGGCACGGCCGGAGGTGTTGAGGGACTTGGCGACCGAGTCGGCCACGCTCATGCCGGACATCAGGTTGCCCCGGTGCCGGTTGACGACGAAGAGGGCGTAGTCGATGCCCACACCCAGACCGATCAGCGAGCCCAGCGTCAGCGTCGTGTCGGAGAGGGTGATGACGTGGCTGAGCAGGATGACCGTGACCGCCGACGTGCCCACGCCGACGACGGCCGTGATGATGGGCAGCGCCGCCACCCACACCGCCCGGAAGACGAACAGCAGGACGATGAAGGCGAGGACGATGCCCATCGCGTCGGCGACGGCGTTCGGCTCCGGGTTGACGGTGAACGCCTGCCCGTTGAGGGCGATGTGCAGGCTGTCCGTGCCCGCTTCTGCGGCCAGGTCCTTCACGTGGTCGATCCGGGCGTCCGAGACGTCCTCGTCGAAGGCGACCGTCGCGTAGGCCGTCCCGCCGTCCGCGCTGATCTGCCTCTTGCCCGCGGGTGTGTACGGGCTGGTCACCGCGGCGACGCCCGGCGCGTCGGCGATGTCCTTCAGCGCCGCGGTCATCGTCCGCTCGGCCGCGGGCTCGGTGACCTTGCCGCCGTTCAGCTGCCAGACCACCCTGCCGCTCTTGCCCGCCGCGCTGTCGGACGCCTTCCGCAGCAGGGCCGTGGCCCGGGCCGAGTCGGTGTCCTGCGAGATCGGGCTGGTGCCGAAGGCGCTGCCGGCCGCACCGGCCCCGGCGCCCAGGACGAGCAACAGCCCCACCCAGACCAGGACGACGGCGAGCCGGTGCCTATGGCACCAGCGGGCGAGAGAGGACATCGACGTGCCTTTCCAGGGGACTGCGGGTGTACCGGGCCGACGATCACGGCCCACCCTCACGCTCGCAGTTCCCGGGCCTCACGTCGTTGGCCGTCCGCAGACATTCCCGTGTACTGCGGACGCAGCAGGCGCCTGTGGCCGGTGACGGTCCTCGGTGCCCGGACGCCGTGGGTCAGCCGGTCGTCCTGACGGGTGCGCTGCTGCGCCCGTGGTCGCGGGAGCCGAGCTCGGCGTCGAGCGTCTCCTGGGCTACGCGCATGGCCTCGGCGTAGACCGGATCCTGCAGCCTCCGCCACATCTCGGCCTCGGGTACGTCCTCCACGCGGCTGACCACCCACCAGATGTTGCCGAAGGGGTCCTTGATACGGCCCCCACGCTGTCCGAAGGCGTCATCGGCCAGGGCGGTGACGATCTGCCCGCCGGAGGTGAGGGCGCGGGCGAACGCACGGTCCGCGTCGGCGACGTACACACGGAGCAGGCTCGGCAGGGCGGGCCAGTCCGCGTGCCGGTCGAAGGCCAGCACGACGGTGTCGCCGACGCGGATCTCGGCGTGCCCGATCGAGCCGTCCTCGGTCGACACCCGCCTGAGTTCCTCGCCCTCGAACACCTGGGTGACGAAGTCGAGGAAGGCTCCCGTGTCGTCGGTGACGACCCAGGGGGCGACGGTGGTGTAACCCTCCGGTGTGGCACTTGTCTGCTCGGGCATCGCGGTCCCTTCACGGATGTCGGCTGTCAGGGACTGACGTTAGGCGCGGAGTAGGCCGGATCCTGTCCTACTTGCCGCGTTCGCCGCTGCCGGCCTGCCACCATGCTCATGTGGCTGAACGTGTGCGAGTCCGGGCGAGGGGCGACGACGAGGGGCAGCGGCCCCTGCGCTTCACCTCAGAGGAGGTGTCCGACGGCGTCTTCGAACAGGTCTTCCTCCTCGGCGACCTTCCCGGCGTGCTGTGGACTCCCCGAGGCGCCGACGGGACGCGCCCCCTGATCGCCCTGGGGCACGGCGGCGGCCAGCACAAGAAGGTCCCTGACCTCGTGGACCGTGCGCGCCGTTTCGTGGCCGAGTGCGGCTTCGCCGTGGTGGCGGTCGACGCGCCCAGCCACGGTGACCGCCCGGACCATGAGGAGTTCACCCGGATCGCGACGGAGTACGAGGCCCGGCTCGGCACCGGTGAGGAGCTGGGTTCGCTCATCGCCGCTTTCCAGGCGCTCGTCGTCCGCCGGATCGTGCCGGAATGGCAGACGGTCCTCGACGCGGTCCAGAAGCTCGGTCATGTCGGTTCCGGGCCCGTCGGTTACTGGGGTCTGTCGCTGGGCTGCGTGATCGGCGTCCCGCTCATCGCCGCCGAGCCGCGGGTGCGGGCGGCGGTGCTGGGGCTGGGCGGCGCCGAGGTCTCGGCCGAGGCCGCCGCGCGGGTGACCGTTCCGGTGGAGTTCCTCATGCAGTGGGACGACGAACGAGTGCCGCGGCCCCAGGGCCTGGCACTGTTCGACGCCTTCGCCTCCACCGAGAAGACACTGCACGCCAACCCCGGCAAGCACGGTGAGGTCCCGGCTTTCGAGCGGGACAGCACACTGCGGTTCTTCGCCCGGCACCTCGGCTGACACGGCCGTTCAGGGGCCGCCGTGACAGTGCCCGGGCGAACGGTGTCCGGTGCGGCACTCTCTACCGCGCGGCGGCTCCCGACCCCCACCACGGGACCCGATCGCCGACGTCGTTGACGGCGAAGAAGTCCTGGACGGCGGCGGTCTCCGCGGCATCCGGCTGGTCGTTGGCGCACTCCGAGCCCGCCCAGGCCCCGGACATCACCTTCGAGCACGGGCTGCCGGGGCCGATGTCGGGAAGCGAGAGGATGTGGCCCAGCTCGTGGACGACGATGCGCGAGGGCTTGTACAGCTGGGCGTCCCCGACCTCCAGATACACCCAACCCCGGCCCGCGCCCTTGATGTTGACGTGGGACTGGATGCCCTTGGCCGTCTTGTACTCCATGACCCGCAGCGCCGCCGGGGTGTCCTGCTCGACGAACCTGATGGTGGGGACCGCCTTGTTCCAGATCGCGATGGCCTCGCGGGACGCGTCCGTGTAGGAGCCGGCCAGCAGGAGGTCGACGGGGATGACCTCCGGCACCGGATCGGCCGCGCCGGCCGGTGTGACGCCGCCCAGCAGCGCGCCGCACGCCAGGGTCGCCGTCGACAGGAACTTCCATGTTCGGGCCACGGATGTGCCTCCATTCTGTTGTGGAACGAGGCTAGGGACGCCCCACGAGGCACTCAACGCACCTTTGCGCCTGTGCGAAGGGTGGCCGAGACCTGCGCGCGACGGGGTGCGCGAGTCTCGGCCACCCGGGCCGCTCAAGGTGCTACTGCCAGACGTACCAACGCCAGTGATACATCCCCGCGTCGTCCCAAAACCGCTCGCTCGTTGGATCACACCCCGTGCGCCACAGTGGAGCCGAACCGCACCGACGGCCCGGTGAGGCGGCTGCCGATCCCCCTCGGCCGCCGCACTCCGCCCGGGCCGACGGGCGGCCTCGCCCGCCGCGGCCCGAACCGTGTCCCGAGGCCGGCCCGACCGGCACCGCGGCAGCCACGACGCCTCCTGGCAGGACCGCCTCACACCGGCAGTCGCCACGCCCCCCACCAAGGAGATCGCTCTTGTCCCGCCGTTTCCTCTTCGTCCTCGACAGCCACCCCGGCCACGGGAACACCGAGTTGCTCGCGCGCCGGGCCGCCGCGCGGCTGCCCGCCGACTGCGAGCAGGAGTGGCTCTCGCTCGCCGAGCACCCGCTTCCCGACTACGACGACCTGCGGCACGGCGTGGGGCCCACCACGCGGCCGGAGGAGGGCAGCAACCTCGCGCGGCTCTTCGAGGCCACGTACGCCGCGACGGACATCGTCATCGCCTCACCGGTGCACTGGTTCTCGCTGTCCTCGCGCACCAAGCGCTACCTCGACCACTGGACGACCTGGCTGTACGCCCCGGGTGTCGACTTCGGCGCGGCCATGGCCGGGCGCACCCTGTGGGCCGTCACCGCCTCCGCGGGTGACCCGAGCAGGGTGGCCGAACCGCTGGTCGGCACCCTCAACAACCTGGCCGCGCACCTGCGGATGAACTTCGGCGGCGTCCTGCACGGCAACGGCACCGGCACCGGCAACGGCACCGCACCGGGTGACGTCCTGAAGGACGCCGACGCGCCGGCGCACGCCAGGACGTTCTTCGCCCGCTACGCGCCGCCCGCCCGCTTCCCCCACAGCTTCGCGCGGCCCGAGTCCGACAGGGGATCCGCCGCCTGACCGCTCGCGGCACCCCGGGATACCGGCATCCGTCCTCCGCCGACCGAGAGAGTCACCATGCCCGTCGAATCCCCCGAGCCGACAGTCGCCCCACCCGAGAGGGCTGCCGCCGGCACATCCCCCGACCCCTCCCGGCGCACGTTCGTCGCGACCACCACGGTCGTCGGCGGCGCGGTCGTCGCGGGCGGTCTGACCACCGGGCCGTCCGTGTTGGGGGCGGAGCCCGCGGCGGCCGCGAAGGCGCCGCCCACCAGCCGCGTCACGGTGACCGTCAACGGCAGGCGCCACACCCTCACGGTCGACAACCGGACCTCGCTGCTGGATCTGCTGCGCGAACGCCTCGGCCTGACCGGTTCCAAGAAGGGCTGCGACGCGGGTGCCTGCGGCGCGTGCACGGTCCTGGTCGACGGCCGCCGCGTCAACGGCTGCCTGACCCTCGCCGTCCGGCTCGACGGTGCCGAGGTCACCACCATCGAGGGCCTGGCGAAGGGCGAGCGGCTGCACCCGCTGCAGCAGGCGTTCATCTACCAGGACGCCTTCCAGTGCGGCTACTGCACCCCCGGCCAGATCATGTCCGGTGTCGGCTGCATCGAGGAGGGGCACGCCGACTCGCCGGAGGAGATCCGGGAGTTCATGAGCGGGAACATCTGCCGCTGCGGCTGCTACGTGAAGATCGTGCGGGCCATCGGGCAGACCGCCGACCGGAAGTGAGGACCGATGCATCCCTTCTCCTTCACGAAGGCGGCGACCACCCGCCAGGCGCTCGACGCGGGCCGCGCCGGCGGGCGCTACATCGCCGGCGGCACCACCCTGGTCGACCTGATGCGCGAGACCGTGGAACGCCCGAGCACGATCGTCGACATCAGTGGTCTGCCGCTGCGCGACATCATGGTCACCCGGCGCGGGGGCCTGCGCATCGGCGCGCTGGTGCGGATGTCCGAGGCCGCCGCCCACCGGGGCGTGCGTGCGCTGTACCCGGTGATCTCGCAGGCGCTGGAGCTGAGCGCGTCGGCGCAACTGCGCAACATGGCGACCATCGGCGGCAACATCATGCAACGCACCCGCTGCACCTACTTCCGTGATGTGAGCGCCGCCTGCAACAAGCGTGCGCCGGGATCGGGTTGTGCGGCCCTGCACGGCGTCAACCGCACCCACGCGATCCTCGGCACCTCCGACGACTGCGTGGCGACCCACCCCTCCGACGTCGCCGTGGCGTTCTCCGCGCTGGAGGCGACGGTGCACCTGCTCGGTCCGGAGGGGGAACGCAGCGTGCCCTTCGCCGACTTCCTGCACAGGCCCGGCAGCACCCCGAACCGCGAACAGGCACTGAGCAAGGGCGAGTTGATCACCGCGGTCGAGATCCCGGCCTTCCCGCGGCCGCTCCGGTCGGGCTATCTGAAAGTGCGCGACCGGCAGTCGTACGAGTTCGCGCTGACCTCGGCGGCCGTCGCGCTGTACCTCCGCGGCGGAGTGGTCCGCGAGGCCAAGGTCGCCGCCGGGGGAGTGGGCACCGTGCCGTGGAAGCTGCCCGCCGTCGAACAGGCGCTCATCGGGCGGCGGCCGTCCGAGGCACTGTGGAGGAGGGCCGCCGACCGGGCGACGGACGGGGCCAAACCCCTCCGGCACAACCGTTTCAAGGTCGAGCTGCTGACACGGACCGTCGAACGTCAGCTGCGCGTCGTAGGAGGTGGCAGGTGAGCCGGCAGCCGCAGGCAGCCGTCGGAGCGCCCCTGTCCCGGGTGGACGGGCGGCTGAAGGTGACCGGTCAGGCCAAGTACGCCGCCGATCACGCCCTCCACGGCGTCGTCCACGCCGTCGTCGTCGACAGCGCTGTCGCGCGGGGCCGCGTCACCGGCATCGACACCCGCGCCGCCGAGGCCCAGCCCGGAGTCCTCGGCGTCATCAGTCACCTCGACAGACCCGAGCTGGTCTACCGCGACAACCCGGGCGCCTGGCTGGACCCGCCCGTCGGCGAACGGCTGCATGTCTTCCAGGACGACACGGTCCGCTTCTTCGGGCAGCCCGTCGCCGTGGTCAAGCTGGTCCTGACCCGCCGACAGCTGTACTACGGGGTGGGCTATCGGCCCGCCTACGAGTACAGGCTGGGTCTGGGCAGCACCCGGGGCGGGCGGCTGACCGCCGCGGTCCACCACATACGGGCCGAGACGTCCTCGTACGAGAACTACGGCGAGGGCGTGATGATCCCGGGGCAGATGTTCTACGCCACGCCGCACGTCCGCCAGACCTACCGGACCGTGCCGTTGGACGTGAACACGCCGACGTTCATGCGGGGCCCCGGCTACTCCACCGCTGCCTTCGCCCTGGAGTCCGGTCTCGACGAACTCGCGCACGAACTCGGCATCGACCCGATCGAGTTGCGGCTGCGCAACGAACCACAGGAGGACCCGTCCAACGGGCTGCCGTTCTCCACCCGGCGGCTGCGCGAGTGCCTGCGGGCCGGAGCCCGCGCGTTCCGCTGGAGCGGCCGCGACCCCAGGCCCCGCTCCCGGCAGGAGGGCGACTGGCTGATCGGCACGGGCATGGCCGGGGGCGTCTACGACACCCTGCGCATGCAGTCCGCCGCCCGCGTCAGGCTGGACGCCGACGGCACGGCCCTCGTCCAGGCGTCGACCAGCGACATGGGTCCCGGCACGTACACCTCGATCACCCAGGTCGCCGCCGATGCCCTCGGCCTGACGATGCGCACGGTCCGCTTCGAACTCGGCGACTCCACCTTCCCCGTATCACCGCCGCACGGCGGCTCGCAGACCATGGCCGGCGTCGGCTCGGCCGTCCAGGACGGCTGCGACAGACTGCGCCGGCAGGCGATCGGGCTGGCCGTCGGCGACGAGCGCTCACCGCTGCACGGCGTGGACGCCGGCGACGTCGTGGTCCGCGCGGGCCGGATGCACGTGAAGGGCGACCCCGCACGCGGCGAGACCTACCGACAGCTGCTGGCCCGCAACGGCCGTACCCACCTGGAGGTGACCGGGACCTTCACTCCGACCGGGGACGACCGGTTCTCCATGTACGCCTACAGCGCGGTCTTCGCCGAAGTGGCCGTCGACCGGCGGCTCGGCCTGGTGCGGATGCGCAGGATGCTCGGCGTCTACGACGTCGGACGGATCATCAGCCCCAAGCTGGCCGACAGTCAGGCCCTCGGCGCCATGGTGGGCGGCATCGGGCAGGCGCTGCTGGAACACACGGCCGTCGACCACCGCGACGGCCGTGTCGTCAACGCCGACCTCGCCGCCTACCTCGTCCCCGTCAACGCCGACGTTCCCGACCTCAAGGCGATGTTCCTGGACGGGGAGGACCTCCACGCCGACCCCCTCGGCGTCAAGGGCCTGGGCGAGATCGTCAAGGTCGGGGTCGCCCCCGCCATCGCCAACGCGGTCTTCCACGCCACCGGAAAGCGTGTCCGCGAACTGCCCCTCACCGCCGAAGCCCTGATGTGACCCCGGCGGCAACGGGACCTTCCGGCCACGCGTACGGGGTCCTGGCCGGTCGCCCTCCGAACGGCCCGCCGCCGTGCCCGTACTCCCCCCATGGGCGCGGCGGCGGGCACCCACTGTCCACCTGACCGTATGAGGTGCACGTGCTCATCGACACCAAGGACGAGACCAAGGACGAGACCGAGGACGAGACCGAGGCGGCCCGTGCGTCACCCGCCCTCAGCCTTGCGGCTCCCTCTCCCGACCGGCCAGCGTCCGCAGTGCTTCCTCCGAGGGGGAGCCGGGCACGGCGTGGTAGGTGACCAGCCGCATGGGGGCGCCCCCGGGCAGGGCCATGGGCTCGTGGACGAGGTCGAACTCTCCCACCAGCGGGTGCCGCATCCGCACGATCTCGCCGACCGTTCCGCAGCTCACCTCGTGCCGTGCCCACAGCCGCCGGAACTCCTCGCTCTTCTGCGACAACTCCGCTATCAGCGCGGAGAGTTGCGGATCCCCGGGGCTCTTGCCCGCGTTCATGCGCAGCACGCGCGCGATCCTCGGAGCGGTGCCCTCGGGATCGGCGAACCTCTTGCGCGCCTCGGACGAGAGGAAGGCCAGGCGGGCCGTGTTGCGTTCCTCCGGCGGCAGCAGGCCCCAGTCGCCGAAGACGGTGGTGGCGAGGCGGTTCCACGCCAGGATGTTCAGGCCCCTGTCGACGACGTAGGCGGGCAACCCGAGCGCGTCGAGCAGGTGCTGCACGCTGGGCCGCACTCCCCGGGGCGAGGGCATGGCCTGCGGCTCGCTCTGCCGCTCGGGCTGGGCCAGCCGGACCAGATGGTCCCGCTCCTCCTCGTCCAGGCGAAGGGCGCGGGCGATCGCGTCCAGTACCTCGGCCGACATGGTCTCGCCGTACCCCTGCTCCAGGCGCGCGTAGTAGGCGTACGACACCCCCGCCAACTGCGCCAACTCCTCGCGGTGCAGCCCCGGGACCCGCCGCCGGCCGTACGAGGGGAGGCTGACGTCCTCGGGCTTGATCCGGGCTCTGCGTGAGCGGAGGAAGTCCCTCAGTTCGGTACGCCGGTCGAGTCCGGACGCCCCGTGGTCACCGGGCGCCACATCTGAAGACATCTCTGCCCTCCGGTTCGTCACACGTGCCTCGCTGGTGCGCAGCAGCGTACAACATCGACTCCGCGAATCTTCTTGATACTCAGTATCAGTACGACGTAGAGTCTCTCCATAAGACTTCATCTCGAACGGGAGTGTTTCTCGTGAGCAAGATCTGGTTCATCACCGGTTCCTCGCGCGGCTTCGGCCGCGAGTTCGTCACCGCGGCACTGGAGCGCGGAGACAAGGTCGCGGCCACCGCCCGCGATACCGACTCCCTGGCGGACCTGGTGGCCGCGCACGGCGAGGCGATCCTTCCCCTGTCGCTGGACGTCACCGACAGGGCGGCCGTCACCGCGGCCGTGGAGCGGGCGCACGCGCACTTCGGCCGCCTGGACGTCGTCGTCAACAACGCCGGGTACGGACTGTTCGGCACGGTCGAGGAATCCACGGAGCGGCAGGTCCGCGACCAGATGGAGACCAACTTCTTCGGCGCCCTGTGGGTCACCCAGGCCGTCCTGCCCCTCCTGCGGGCCCAGGGCGGTGGGCACATCGTGCAGATCTCCAGCGTCGGCGGCGTCACGGCCTTCCCGAACCTCGGCATCTACAACGCCTCCAAGTGGGCCCTGGAGGCCATGAGTGAGGGCCTCGCCCAGGAGGTCGCCGGATTCGGCATCAAGGTCACCCTCGTGGAGCCCGGCGGCTTCGCCACCGACTGGGGCGGCTCCTCGGGCACCTTCGCCGACCACCTGCCCGCCTACGACGACCTGCGCACGGCCCTCGCCGCCTACTGGAGCACCTTCCGGCCCGGCGACCCGGCTGCCACCGGCGCGGCCCTGCTGAAGGTCGTGGACGCCGACAACCCGCCCCTGCGGGTCTTCTTCGGCACCTCCCCGCTCCAGCTCGTCCCGCAGGTCTACGCCGAGCGGCTCAAGACCTGGGAGGAGTGGGCCGACGTCGCCACCGAGGCCCAGGGCGGCGCCGCGTAACACCCCGTCGTCCTCGGCGTCGGCCCGGGCTGCTTGCGGGGCGCAGTCCCGGGCCGGAGTGCCTGATACTCGGTATCAAACTGAGCCCTTGCAGTACCCTTCGGGCATGTCTGAAACCGCTCGTGGCACCACCCCGTCCGCACGCAAGCCGCCCGGCCTGCGTGAACGCATGCGCGCGACGGTTCAGGCGGAAGTGGTCGAGGTGGCGCACCGGCTCTTCACCGAGCAGGGGTTCGACCGGACCACCGTCGACCAGATCGCCGCCGAGGTGGGCCTCTCGCGCGCCAGCCTGTTCCGGTACTTCGGCACCAAGGAGGACATCGTCCTGGGGCGCCTGGAGGATTCCGGCCGCCAGATCGCGGCGGAGCTCGCCGCCCGGCCCGACGACGAACACCCCTGGCAGTCGCTGCGCCGCGCCTTCGACGTGCTGATGCGGATCAACGAGGCGGCGCCGCGCGAGCAGGTGCTCAGCTATCTGCGCATGCTGCAGGAGACCCCGTCCCTGCGTGCCCGGCACCACGAGAAGCAACTGGGCTGGCAGAGCGGCCTAGTGCCGGAGGTCGCCCGGCGGCTGGGCGCCGACCCCGACCGGCCCGAGGACCCGAGGCCGGGAGCGCTGGCCGCCGCCGCGCTCGCCTGCCTGGACGTGGCGTCCACGGCGTGGGTGGCGTGTGACGGCACCGTCCCCCTGGCCGACCTCCTCGACCGGGCGATGGGCGCGTTCACGGAGTGACCGTGCCGGCTCTCGGGCGGGACGGCAGAACGACTGGAGATGCCTGTGCGGGACGGTTTTTCCGAGGGATTCCTCACGCGGCTGGCCCACGAGTCGCATCCGGTGGACCTGATGTGTCTGTATCTGTTGCACGGCTCGCTCGAACGGATCCCCGGCCTGCCGGCCGAACGCGAGACGCTGTCGTTCGCGCATCTGAGCCGGTACGTCCGCGCGGCGCATCGCTCCGTTTCGGGCGACGCCCACACCTTCTCCCTCACCATCAGGAAGAAGGTGCGCGGACGGCTGTACGGGCTGGAGTTCAGACTTCATTTCGTCGCCGGTGAGCCCTATGCCGACGCGGTGATCCCGTTCGGTGCGCCGGTCGACCTGGGTCGTTTCATGCATCACCTTCGTGGACACCACGCCCCGCCAGGGGCGCCGGGCGACTGGGACTTCGACGTGTTCACCGACGTGCGGGACCTGCGGGAGAGCGTCGTGCGGTTCGGCAACGGCCGTGAGGTCTGGTTCCAGGTCGGCAACCACCGCGCGGAATGGCTCCGCGGGGGTACCGGAGGGCGCCTGACGAACGGCCGGGCCCGGTCGGCCTGGAACCGGGGCCGGCTGGTCACCGGCCGCCTGCAGGGCAACCGGTTCGGGACGCGGGTCCCATCGCACGCGGGAGGGGTGATGTTCCCCGACCCACTCGCCGCGGTCGCGGACGACACGCCCGAGGCGCGGGCGTATCGGCGGTGGGTGGCCAGGCTGCGCGATCCGCTTCCGCCGCGCGTGGGGCGGACGGTCCGCCCCGAGTTCGGCACCGGACGGCGCCCTCGGTGAGCTGATCGGCGCACTCCGGCGGACGACCTCGCTAGGCTGTATACACGGATGTGTGCCGCAGGAGCGACGAGGAGTCCCATGGCCCGGGCGACCGGTAAGAGCGAGGCGGTCTACGAGCGCCTGAAGAGCGACATCGAGTCGCTGCGGCTGCGGCCGGGAGCCAAGCTGAGCGAGGTCCAGCTGGGCGAGGAGTTCGGCGCCTCGCGGACGCCGGTGCGGGAGGCGATCCGGCGGCTGGCCCGCGAAGGGCTGGTCGACTTCGTGCCGGGGGAGGTGGCCCGGGTGGCCGCCATCTCGCTGGGCGGCGTGCGGGCCCTGTTCGAGTTCCGGATGCTGCTGGAGCCCCGTGCGGCCGCGTCGGTCGCGACGGCGGGGGCGGCCGACGAGCGCGCACGGGCGCCGTTCCGTGAACTGCTGGAGCGGCTGGAGGAGTTCGACGCGTCCTTCCGCGCGCAGGACTCCGCCGCGCAGGCGCGTTCCTACCAGGAGTTCTACGAGGTGACCGAAGCCTTCGACCAGGCCGTCATCGTCGCCTGCCGCAACCCCTACCTCGCCCGCACGATCCGCGACCTGCGCAGCGAGACCGTACGGCTGCGGCATCTGTCGCACAGCGGGCCGCGCCGCATGCTCACCTCTCTGGAGGAGCATCGCGCGATGCTGAAGGCGATCGTGCAGGGGGACGCGCAGGCGGCGGAGGCGGCCGGCCGGCACCATCTCGCGCAGACCCTCCAGGCGCTCATCGAGAGCCTGACCGGCCAGGACCTCATGGTCGGCACCGACGTCCACCTGGATGTCGCCCGCCGTTAGCGCCCGCCCGTCCTCACCGGTCCCAAGGAGCCGCGATTGCGGTGGCTTCTCCGGAGACAGTGCTGTATACAGGAATGAATACAGCACGACTCGATACGAGGGGCCGTCCCATGCCGCATACCGTCGGCTCCGCCGACCTGCTGGATTTCGCCGCCGCCACCGCCGAAGCCCACGGGGTTCCGGCCGAGGACGCGCGTCTGCTCGCGGACACCCTGGTGACCGCGGAGCTGTGGGGCCATCCGTCCCACGGGATGCTGCGCCTGCCCTGGTACCTCGACCGGCTGGCGAGCGGCGCGACCACCGCCGTCTCCGCTCCCGAGACCGTGACCGACAGCGGCGCCGTCCTGGTCGTGGACGGGCGCGACGGTCTCGGCCAGGTACTCGCCGGCCGTGCGGTGACATGGGGGGTGGAGCGCGCCCGCCGGCACGGGATCAGCGCCGTCGCGGTCCGGAACTCCGGTCACTTCGGTACGGCCGCGTACTTCACCCGCAAGGCCGCCGAACAGGGCTGCGTGGCACTGCTGGCCACCAACGCCAGCCCGGCGATGGCCCCTTGGGGAGGCCGGGAGAAGCGGGTCGGCACCAACCCGTGGTCGATCGCCGCACCGGGCGGCCGCCACGGCACGGTCGTGATGGACATCGCCAACACCGCCGTGGCGCGCGGCAAGATCTACCACGCCAGGGAACGCGGCGAGGCCATCCCGGACGGCTGGGCGGCGGACGCGGGCGGCGTGCCCACCACCGACCCGCGCCGCGCGATCGAGGGCCTGATCCTGCCGATGGCCGGCCACAAGGGCTACGCCATCTCCTTCATGTTCGACGTGCTGGCGGGCGTGCTGACCGGCAGTGCCTTCGGTACGGCTGTCGTCGGCCCGTACCAGCCCACCGGCCGCAGCGGTGTCGGCCACCTGCTGATCTGCGTCGACATCGCGGCGATGGCCGACCCGGCCGAGTTCGGCACCCGCATGGAGGCTCTGATCGAGGAGACCAAAGCCGTCCCCGCTGCCCCGGGCACGGCCGAGATCTTCGTCCCCGGCGAGCCGGAGGCCCGCACCGCCGAGCGCCTGCGCGGCGAGGGAATCACCCTCGCCGACGACACCTGGACCTCCCTCGGCCGTATCGCCGACGCCACCGCCGTCCCCCTGCCCACCCCCGTCCCTTCTCAGGAGCTGTCCGCATGATCGCGCTGACTGTGTCCCTCCAGGTCGTCCCCGGCTGCCGTGACGCCTTCCTCGCGGCCATCGAGGAGAACGCCGAACGTTCCTTCACCGACGAGCCGGGCTGCCGCTCCTTCGACGTCGTCTGCGACCTGCGGGACGACCACCACTTCGTCTTCCACGAGATCTACGACGACGAGGCCGCCGTCGAGGCCCACCGCGCCGCACCCCACTTCCGGGTCTGGCGGGAGGCCGCCGCGCAGTACGTCGTCCCCGGCAGCCAGGTGAACACGCTCTCGCGCCGCCTGTTCCACCACTCCTGACCTCCTGACCCCCTACCCCCCCGACCTCTCGATCGGAGCCGCCGCATGTGCACGGAGCCCACCCCGCCGAACCTGCTCATCCACCCCGACCGGGTCGAACGCTTCGACCGGGGCGGCGGAGTGACCACCCTTCCCTACGTCGGCAGGTGGAACTCCGAGACCGCGACCGTCACCACCGGCCAGACCGTGTTCCAGCCCGGCACCGGACTGCCCCTGCACAGTCACAACGTCGAGGAGTCGGTCCTGGTCCTCGACGGTGAGGCGACCGCCGAGATCGACGGCGCGTTCTTCGACCTGGAGGCCGGCCAGGCGACCTGGGTACCGGCGGGCGTCCCGCACCGGTTCCTCAACCGGGGAGAGGGCGTCATGCGGATCTACTGGGTCTACGGCGGCCGGGACGTCACCCGCACCATCACCGCCACCGGCGAGACCTTCGAGCACCTCTCCGCGCACGACAAGGGAGGGGCGCCCACCGTATGAGCGCCACCCTGCGCACGACGAACCCCGCCACGGGCCGGCCGATCGCCGAGTACGCCACCTGGGACGCGGCACGCATCGACGCGGCCGTGGAGCGCGGCCGGGCCGCCGCCCGCGCCTGGGCCCTCGTCCCCGTGTCCGAACGCGCCACACGCGTCGCGCACTTGGCGACCGTTCTACGCGAACACCGGGAGAAGCTGGCCCAGCTGGCCGTCACCGAGATGGGCAAGCCGGTCGTCGAGGCGGAGGCCGAGGTGAGCAAGTCCGCGCTGACCGCCGAGTACTACGCCGAGCACGGCCCCCGCATTCTCGCCGACGAACGCGTGGACATCGACGGAGCCGAAGCCTGGATCGCCCACGAACCGGCCGGTCTGATCCTGGCGGTCATGCCGTGGAACTTCCCCGTCTGGCAGGTCATGCGCTTCGCCGTCCCCTCCCTGATGGCGGGCAACGGGATCCTGCTCAAGCACGCCCCCAACGTCACCGGCAGCGCGCTCGCCCTGCAGCATCTCTTCGCCGACGCCGGCATTCCCGAGCATCTGGTGACCACACTGCTGATCGCCGAGGCGGACGTACCGGAGGCCACCGCCCGGCTCATCGAGGACGACCGGGTCGCCGCCGTCACCCTGACCGGGAGCAACCGGGCGGGCGCGGCCGTCGGATCGGCGGCAGGGCGCGCGGCGAAGAAGTCCGTACTGGAACTGGGTGGTTCGGACGCCTTCGTGGTCCTGGACGACGCCGATGCCGAAGCGGCGGCGGCGAGTGCGGTGAGGGCGCGTTTCACCAACTGCGGGCAGAGTTGCGTGTGCGCGAAGCGGTTCATCGTCGCCGCGCCGGTCGCGGACGCCTTCACCACCGCGTTCGTGGCGGCCGTGGAAGCCCTGCGGGTCGGCGACCCGCGCGAACGGGCCACCCAGGTCGGCCCGCTCGCCCGCGACGACCTCCGAGCGGCGATCCAGCGGCAGGTCGAGGAGTCCGTCGCCGCCGGTGCCCGCCTGCTGACGGGAGGCGAACCGCTCCCGGGCGACGGTTACTTCTACCGGCCGACCGTCCTGGCGGACACCGGCCCGGGCATGCCCGCCTTCGACGAGGAGACCTTCGGCCCCCTCGCCGCACTCACCGTCGCCCGGGACGAGGAGGACGCCGTACGGCTCGCGAACGCCACCGCCTACGGACTCGGGGTGAGCGTCTGGACGGCCGACCCCGGCCGCGGCGTCGCCCTCGCGCGCCGGATCACCAGCGGCGCGGCCTTCGTCAACGCGATCGTCGCCTCCGATCCACGCCTGCCCTTCGGCGGCACCAAGCGCAGCGGCTACGGCCGCGAACTGGCGGCGGCAGGCATCCGGGAGTTCACCACCACACGCACGTACTGGGTCGCCCGCGGCTGACCGCAGCACGGCGGACGGCCACGGGCGCGGCGATGATGTCTGCCATGACTGATGAGCAGTACTCCCGGCTCGCCGCCGAGCACCTTCCCGACGATCTCGCCGAGCGCTGGACAGCACTTCTGCGCCCGTGCGCCCGCCTGCGCCGAGCCGACACCGGCGAGCGGGTCGTGGCCGTCCTCGGCGGGACCCCGGAGCTTCCGGCCGGGGCCGGCTGGCCCGAGTGGCCCGGACGCGGGCCCCTGTCCTTCGTCGCGTCGGTGCGGTGCGCCGCACTGCCCCGAGAGGGACTGGCCGAGGAGTTCCCGAACGACGGAACCCTGCTCTTCTTCTGCTTCGACGGTCAGGTGGACGAGGAGGTCGTCGTGTCCGTCGACGACCCCGAGACCCTGGCTGGAGCCCAGGTGCGGTACATCCCGCAGAACACCCCGGTCGCACCCGCCGAGACGCCTTCGGCGCTGGAGGCGTACCCGCGCGTGGAACTCGCGGCGGACACCGAGCGCAGCGCTCCGGACATCTGGTTGCCGCAGGCCCGGCGAGCCCTGCTCGGCGACACCCGGCCCTGGCCGCACCCCCGCGACACCCCCGCCGAACTCAGAGCGTTCACCCGCGCCTTCGGGCGGCTGCGCACCCGGATCGACCACCGGATCGGCGGTCATGCCATGCCCGTGCAGGGCCCGGTGGAGTACGAGATCGCGCACGCCACGAGCGGAGGCGGGTACGCGTGGGGCGACGAACCGCTGGACCGGGAAGCCGAACGCTGGGTCCTGCTCGCACAGTTCGCCGGCGACAGTGAGGCGGGGATGACCTGGGGCGATGACGGCGCCCTCTACTGGCTCATCCGTCCAGAAGACCTGGCCGCCCGCCGCTTCGACCGGGCTCGGCTCACGGTGCAGGGCTAGGGAGCGCCGACGGGCTTCACCCGGTGTGCGGGGGGAGCTTGGCGGCCACGGCGTTGAGGACCCAGTCCAGGCCCGTCGCGAAGGACGTTCTGGCGTCCACGTCCGTGCCGTCGTGCACGGCCTTGGCCAGTGCCGGGAAACGGCCGGTGGCCAGCATCCTCGTCACGTGCGGGCCGTTGGCGCGCTGCCAGTCGTGCTTGGACAGGCCCGAGGCGCGTTCGGCCCGCAGGTTCGCGATCTCGCGCCTGATCGCGCCGATGACGTACGCGCTGACGGTCTCCACGGCACGCATCACGGTGTCGATGTCGGTGTGGCCGTCGAGGGCGGCCAGCGTGGTCTCCGTCACGGCGAGACCGTTCGGGCCGAGGGCCGGACGGCCACCCAACAGGTCGGCCAGCCACTCATGGCGCAGTGCGGCTTCGCGGGTGCGGTGGGCGAGCATGCTCAGCGCCTCCCGCCAGTCACCGGGACGCACCTCGGGGAGGATCTCGGCCTGGACCTCGTCCACCATGAGGTCGAACAGCTCCTCCTTGGTGGAGATGAACCCGTACAGCCGCATGGGGCCGGCGTCGAGGCGGGCGGCGACCTTGCGCAGCGACACCGCCTCCAGCCCGCCCTCGTCCGCCAGCGCGACGGCCGCGTCGACGATCCGCTGCCGGTCGAGCGGCACGGGGCGGGCGGGTCGCTCCGGTCGGTCCCACACAGTCATGGCCACATCGTACTGTTGCAAGACGATGTACCGAGTCAATACAGTGTATCGACATGAGACATCGCATCGCCGTGGTCGGCAGCGGCCCGGCCGGTCTGACCTTCGCCCGCGTCCTGCACCGCCACGGCCGTTCCGTCGCCCTCTTCGAACGCGACGCCGGACCGGACGCCCGACCGCCCGGCGGCACCCTGGACCTGCACGAAGGGCTGGGCCAACTCGCACTGGACAAGGCAGGATTGCTGCCGGAGTTCCAGACGCTGTCCCGTTCCGAGGGGCAGGCCATGCGCATCCTGGACCCGGCCGGGGCGACCCTGCGCGACTGGCGACCCCGTCCGGAGGACCGGGCCAATCCCGAGATCGACCGCGGACAGCTCCGCGACCTGCTGCTCGGCCCCCTCGACGTCCGCTGGGGCCGGGGCGTGACCGGCGTGGTGCCCGGGACCGGCGACGGCACGGTGGTCCACTTCGCGGACGGGCGCCACGAGACCTTCGACCTCGTGGTCGGCGCGGACGGCGCCCGGTCCCGGGTCCGCCCGGCCCTCTCGCCGGTGACGCCGCACTACACCGGTGTCACCTCGGTCGAGACCTCCCTGGACGACGTCGACACCCGCCACCCGGACCTCGCCCGGCTGATCGGGGACGGTTCCCTGGCGGTGTTCGGGGTGAACCGCGCTCTCGTCGCCCAGCGCAACAGCGGCGGACACGTCAAGGTGTACGCCCAGTTCCGTACGCCGCTGGACCGGTGCGCGGAACGGGACCAGGCCGACGCCGAAGCCACACGATCGAGCCTGCTGGCCCTGTTCGACGGCTGGGCCCCTCCCGTACTCGACCTCCTGCGGCACGGCACCGCATTCAGCAGCCGCCCCCTCCACGCCCTGCCCGTCTCCCACACCTGGACCCATGTCGCCGGGGTGACGCTCCTGGGCGACGCCGCCCATCTGATGCCCCCGCTGGGGGCGGGCGCGAACCTCGCCATGCTGGACGGCGCCGAACTCGCCGAGGCCATCGCGACCGCGTCCGGCCCCGGAGAACTGGACGAGGCCGTCCGCGACTTCGAGCAGCGGATGGGGGCCCGGGCCGCCCGATGGGCGGAGATCACGACGGCCGGTCTGGAACGCCTCGTGAGCCCGCACCCCGAGCAGGC
Source organism: Streptomyces sp. VNUA24 (assembly GCF_029167005.1). Taxonomy (NCBI): domain Bacteria; kingdom Bacillati; phylum Actinomycetota; class Actinomycetes; order Kitasatosporales; family Streptomycetaceae; genus Streptomyces; species Streptomyces sp. VNUA24. The sequence continues at coordinate 1,448,055 of NZ_CP119143.1, read as the reverse complement.
CCTCGCCCTCTTCGACCAGCTTCAGCCAACCTGACCGCCGGCCCGACAGATCCTGCGTCGACGGCCGGACGACGCATTGACCCCCTGGCCCCCTCGCGGTTGCATGCTGGTGGTCCTCCGGTGGGGAGCCGGGGAGAAAAGTCGCGTCCAGCGATCAGGGGGAAGACATGAGAGAAACCGCGAAACGGGGCGCCACCCGGCGTGTGCGCGCCCTCTTAGGAGCCACGGCAGTGGTCTGCACGGTCATGACGGTGCTGCCCGGAGCCGCTTCGGCCGAGCCCAGGACCGTGCCGGGCGTCGCGAACGACGGCGGAGCCGGAGTCGAGCGGGTCAGTGTCGCGGCCGACGGCACCCAGGGCGACGGCGATTCCGCCGGTGCCACGATCACCGCGGACGGCCGGCGCATCGCCTTCTCGTCGTTCGCGAAGAACCTCACCTCCGACCCGTCCTCGGCGGAGCGGGTGTTCGTCCGTGACCGACGGACCGGCCTGAACAAGCAGATGACCACCATCACCTCTCCGATGCAGCGGCCGGTGATCAGCGGTGACGGGCAGTACGTCGCCCTGTGGGGCATGCTGTTCAGGGACACGAAGACCTTCCTGTCCCAGGTGAGTTCGGGAAGCACCATCGGCATCAACTGCCCCGGCCTCAGCTGCAGTCAGCCGTCGCTGAGCACGGACGGCCGCTCCATGGCCCACGTGGCCACCTTCAGCCGGCCGCCGACCCGGCAGCGCATCGAGGTACGGGACTGGCAGACCGACACCGCGCGGACCGTTGCCGAACTCGGCCACACCGTCTCGGCCCGGCCGTCCGTCAGCGGCGACGGCCGCTTCGTCGCCTACCAGGACGGCCGGGCGGAGGACGTCTTCGTGTGGGACCGGACCGACGACACCTCCTCCGGTCCGATCGAGGGCCCCGCCGAGGCGGCCACCCTGGTCCAGCTCAGCAAGGACGGGCGGAAGGTCGTCTACCTCTCGGGCTCCGACACCCACGTCCACGACGCAAGCTCCGGCACCGAGCAACTGGTGCCGAACGCGCGCGGCGTGGCCATCGATCCCACCGGCCGCTATCTGCTGTACGCGCCCCACGACACGAGCGGACCGTCGCTGGTGCTCCGTGACCTGGAGACGGGTTCCGACGAGGTCGTCTCGGCGCAGCCCGCCACGGCCGGGACCGACGCGGTCAGTTCCGGTGGGCGCGAGGTGGTCTTCCATTCCACGGCCGACGACATCGTGCCGGGAGACACCAACGGCAAGTCGGACGTCTTCCTGCGCCGCTTCTCCTAGGTCTTGAGTGAGTGTCAGGTCCATCATGCCTGTTCGCAGGCGCTTTTCGGTAGGACGCAGAGCACGCCCGCATTTTCTTGTGGCCGTGGGTACCGCGCGTCAGACTCGTCGTCATCCACTCTCCGGCCCCCGTGCCGGCAGCCGTTCCCGGCTGTCGGCGCGGTCGCCGTGCTGTCTCACCGTGTGACATGCACGGGCCGGGAGTGGCCGACGAGGGGGGATCCATGGATCAGGACATGGTCGTGCTGGCGAGGGTCAGGCTGCTGGGCGCCAACCGGCGGGTGGTGCGGGGCGCCGAAGGGTTGTGGATCTACCGTCTGCTGACCCAGGTCGAACCGGAGACGTACGGGTCGAAGCTCGCGTACGTCCTGGTGGAGGTCAGCGGTTCGCCTCTGCTGCGGGAGATGCCCGAGCGGCGGCTGGCCCTGTTGGAGGAAGCGGTGCGAGTGGCGAGCGCCCTCGACGGGGCGAACCCCTACCGGGCGAAGATGCTGGCGAGGGCCCTGGCGGCCAGACAGTGGGAACTGCAGGGCTCCCCGGCGGGGCATGGTGAACGGGTGTCATGACCCAAGGGGTCCGGGCGCCGTTCACCCGTCGTTGACCGGCGCGGGCGCAGGGGCGCGGACCGGGGCGTGGCGCGAGGACGGCGCCTGTCCGGCGGGTCGGGTTCGCCACTGAGCCTGGCCGGTCAGCAGCGCCGCCCCGGCCGAAGTCCTGTTCCGCTTCGCCGAGTCGGCCCGCCGCCGGGCGGAAAATGAGGTGCCGGAACCCGGAGCGCTTCCCTAACCTCGGCCCATGCGCCGGCAATCCTCCCTGCTCAACGTCATCGATCTGGAAGCCACGTGCTGGGACGGACAGCCGCCGCCCGGCTCCGTGAACGAGATCATCGAGATCGGTCTCACGGTCGTGGACGTGTCCGCCGGGCGCCGCGTCTCCCGGCATCGCCTCCTGGTCCGCCCCGTCCGGTCGACCGTGAGCGACTTCTGCACGGAACTGACCGGACTCACGCAGGCCGAGGTGGAACAGGGCGTCACCTTCGCCGAGGCCTGCCGGATCCTCGTCGAGGAGTACGAGGCCGGGGAGCGCCCCTGGGCGAGCTGGGGCGAGTACGACCGCCGGCAGTTCGCCCGGCAGAGTCAGGCCGACGCGGTGGCGTACCCGTTCGGCCATCCCACGGAGCGCACCCACACCAATGCCAAGGCCGTCTTCACCGAGGCGTACGGACTGCGCAGGAAACCCGGCATGGCCCACGCTCTCCAGATCGCCGGACTGCCGCTGGAGGGACGCCACCACCGCGGCGAGGACGACGCGTGGAACATCGCCGCACTCGTCCTCGACCTGGTGGGCCGTGGGGCATGGCCGGCCGGGACCACGGCCTTCTAGCGCGTAGCGGACTCTCCGCCCTCGTACCCGTCCTTCCGCCGAGCGGGCGACCATGATCGGCCCTGGACGGGTGGGCCCACCGTTCGGTGGGGGTCGGGCCCCCCGGGTGGCGGGGGTGCGCCGGACCTTCGCCGGATACTCCGGGCGCCCGATGCCCGACAGTCTGGACGCATGACCCAGAACGCAGACCGCGCGGTCACCGTGCCGCCGGGCACCACGGTGACCGCGCCCCCGGTAGGTGCCGTGCGTCAGCGATGACGGTGTACCTCGGCGAGGCCGAGGGAGCCCCGACCCCGGGCCGACTGGGCACCCACCCCGGCACTACGAAGCCGTAGGACGAGGTGGGACACGCGCCGCCGTGCTTCCCCCGGCACGTGCGCGCGCCGTCGTACCGGCTCCGAGGACGTCCTCGGAGCCGGTACGACGTTCTCTGTGCCCGAAGTGAGCCCCCTCCTCCACCATTCGGCCGGTGCGCCGGCGGTTCCGGGGCCCCGCTCCTGGCCGTTCGGCCGAGGCGACGCCGTTCCCCGGGGCGGCAGATTGGACCGCGCCGGGCCCCGCGACAGTGCGCGGGGCCGACACGGGCGCGGCGAGGGAGTCGGAGATGGCGAAGGCAGGATCGCGGGGCACGCGGACGAACCGGCACCTGGCGCGGGTCACCACGCTGGCCGTCGCCGTGCTGATCGGCACGCAGTGGCTCGCCTCGGTGACGGGCCACGGCGCCCTCTGACCACGACGGACCGGCGCGTACTCGGGAAAGCAGGGGTGGCATGACAGGCGGTACGGCAATTCGGGTGGTCGTCGTCGACGACCAGGACATGGTGCGATCGGGGTTCGCCGCGCTGCTGTCCGCGCAGAGCGACATCGACGTCGTGGGCGAGGCACCGAACGGCCGGGTCGGCGTCGACGTCAGCCGGCGCACGCACCCCGACGTCGTACTGATGGACATCCGGATGCCCGAGATGGACGGGCTGGAGGCCACCCGCCGGCTGCTGGACCCACCGCGCGGCGTGGTGCACCGGCCCCGGGTGCTCATGCTGACCACCTTCGACATCGACGACTACGTCTACGAGGCACTGCACGCGGGTGCCAGTGGCTTCCTGCTCAAGGACGCACCGGTCGCCGAACTCGTTCAGGCGGTACGCGTCATCGCCGCGGGGGACGCGCTGCTCGCACCCTCCGTCACCCGTCGCCTCATCGAGGACATGGCCCGGCGCCGCCCCGCCGCGCCCCGGGCCGCCCGGCTCCGTCTGAACGGTCTCACGCCCCGGGAGGCGGAGGTCCTGTCGCTGGTGGCCCAAGGGCTGTCGAACACCGAGATCGCGGCGCGCCTGGTGGTGGCCGAGCAGACCGTCAAGACGCACATGACCCGCCTCCTCGCCAAGCTCGGCGCGCGTGACCGGGCCCAACTCGTCGTGTTCGCCTACGAGTCGGGGCTCGTCGTGCCCGGGGAGCCCACCGCCTGACCGGTCGCGCGTCATACCCGGGGGTGACATGAGGTTTGGCACCTGGGTGTGATGTGCGACCCCCGGCCCTCGTTCCAGCATCACCGGGTCCCGATCAAGGAAACGGCTTCGCAGGAGCGTGCGGCATGAACCAGCCCATCGGCCACCCCACGAACGACGGCGGGCCCGTCGACGGGTCCGCGGAAGGACGGCCCCTCGCCGGGCGGACCATCGACCTCGACCACATCGGCCGCCTCTACCGCACGTTCGCCGAGGACCTCGACCGGGCCCGTGAACGTCAGCGCACCCTGCTCGCGCCGCCCCACTCGATGAAGGCCCAACTCGACGACATCGAGGCGGAGATCACGTATCTCCTGCTGCGCGAGGCACGGCCCGAGACGGTGGTGGAGATCGGCACCTTCCACGGCTGGTCCACCACCTGGATCCTGCGTGCCCTGCGCGACAACGGCACCGGACACCTGTACTCGTACGACATCGTCGACCACGTCGTACGGGAGGTCCCCGACAGCCTCTCCGCCGGCCGCTGGACCTTCACGCAGGGCGACGCGCGGGAGAACCTGGCGAAGATCCCCGCCGCCGGCGCCGACTTCCTGTTCATCGACGCCGCGCACTCCGCGAGCTTCGCCCGCTGGTACCTCGCCGAGCTGTTCCCGCTGCTGCGGGCCGGCATACCGGTCTGCGTCCACGACGTGTTCCACGGCCGCCGCGCGCTGCCGTTCACCGAGGGGGCGGTGGTCCTGCGCTGGCTCGCGGAACGGGACAACGTGCCCTTCACCGCGTCCCGGGCGCGCGCCCCCGAGATCCACGACCGCCTGAAGGACATCAAGCGCTCCCTCGCGCTGGCTCACCCCGTCCGGGAGAGCACCGACAATCCGATGATCTTCTTCACTCTGCGCTGAGGTCCCGCCAACCACCCCCTACCAGGGTGCTACGCGCAGGTTGGCTCCCCGGTGTGACGCCCACCGGCCACCCCGCTCCCTACCTTCCGCCCACCACCAGGACGTACGACGGGGAAGCGGGGAGACACACCATGAGGCGTTTCGGACGAGGGCTCGTCGCCTGCGCACTGGCGCTCGCGTCGGTCGCGGGGACGGCGGGCTGGGCGGCGGGCGACATCCAGACCGCCGTCACCGGCCCGCCCGCCGGCACGAAGGCGTGGACGGCCGACCGGATCCTCGGCAGACCACTGCCGGACCCCGCATCGGCCACACCCGACCAGGTCGCACGGTTCTTCGCCGGCCTGACGGCGGCCCGACGGACGGCGCTGGCCGAGCGACACCCCCTCGTCGTCGGCGGCCTCGACGGCGCCCCGCCCGACCTCCGGTACGCCGCCGACGTCCGCGCACTCACCACCGGACGCGACCGGGAACTGGCCCGCGCCGCGGACCCCGAGCAGCCCGACGGCGCCCGCCGCGAGGCCCGGGCGCGGGCGGCGACGTACGGCGAACTCCTGGCACCCGGGCGTCACATCCTCGCCCTCGACCTTCGGGGCCGTGGGCAGGTCGCCGAGGTGTACGGGGATCTGCGGACCGCGCGCCGCGTGGCGGTCGTCGTGCCCGGCTCCGACACGGACCTGACCTCGTACGACGCCGCGGCCAGCATGGCCCGCGACCTGCGCGCCGAGATGACCCGGCTCTCCCCGGCGGACCACCCCGCCGTGATTGTGTGGGTCGGCTACACCACCCCGGTCGGCGTCGGCTGGGACGCCGCCACCGGACACCTGGCCGAAGAGGGCGCTCCCCGGCTGCTCCGCTTCCTCGACGGACTGGCCGCGACCACCCACCCGGCCGCCCCGCCCGCGGTGTTCTGCCACAGCTACGGCTCCGTGCTGTGCGGCGCCGCCGCCCACCGGATGACCGGGCGGCAGGGGTCGGACCTCGTCGTCGTGGCATCGCCCGGCATGCGACTCGACCACGCGGGCCAGGTCCCGGTCGGGACACGGGCCCACCTGTGGGCGACGGCCCGGAACGCGACCGACTGGATCCACCGGGTTCCCCCTGTCGAACTGCTCGGCCTCGGCCACGGCGCGGATCCCGCCGACCCGGCCTTCGGGGCCCGAGTCGTCTCCTCCGACAGGGCCGAGGGCCACGCCGGCTACTTCGCCCCCGGCACCGCCTCCCTGACCAACTACGCCGCCATCGCCCTCGGCGACTACGGGGCCGTCACCTGCGCCCACCCGACCGCCGGCACCCCCACGAAGGACTGCCGCCATGGCCTTCGCTGACCTCTCCGTGCCCACCGTGCTCTCCGCGGCCGCCGCGCGTATCGAAGCGCGCACACCCGCCCACCGCGACCGAGCGCTCGACGGACTGCGCGCCCTCGCCCTGCTCGCCGTCCCCATGGGCCACTGGATGCTCGCGGGCCTCACCCTCGGCCCCGAGGGCGCGCTGCACAACGCGAGCCCGCTGACCGCGTTCGGCTTTCTCGCCCCGGTCAGCTGGGTGCTGCAGATGCTCGGCATCTTCTTCCTGGTCGGCGGTCGCGCCTCCACGCTGTCCCTGCGCCGCTCCGCCGAACGCGGAGTGCCGACGGGCGTCTGGCTGCGCGGGCGGCTGGCCCGTCTCGGCCGCCCCGTCCTGGGCGTCGCCGCGGTGTGGGCCGTCCTCCTGCCGGTGCTGTACACCGCCGGGGTGCCGGCCGCGACCCTGCGCACCGGGGCGGTGCTGGTCGTCCAGCCGCTCTGGTTCGTCGGCATCTACGTACTGGTGACAGCCCTGACACCGTGGTGCGTGCGCGCCGCGCGGACCTGGGGCGCGTGGACCGCCGTACCCCTGCTCGGCTCGGTCGCCGTCGTGGACCTGCTGCGCTACGGCCCCTGGGCGGACACCATGCCCTCCTGGCTGGGCCTGCTCAACCTCGGACCCGGCTGGCTGTTCGCGTACCAGCTGGGCGTCTGCTGGGGCGAGGGGAGGCTGGGGCGGCGCGGTGCCCGGCTGCTGCTGCTCGGCGGCGGCGCGCTGTTCGCCGTGCTGCTCCTCGCCTTCCACTACCCGGCGAGCATGGTGGGCGTGCCGGGCACGCAGCGCACCAACTCCCATCCGCCGTCCCTGCTCGTGCTCGCGCTGGCCTCCGTCCAGTGCGGTGCGGCGATCCTGCTGCGGAACCGGCTCGACGGCCTCCTGCGGCGCCGGCGCTCGCTGTGGGCGGCGGTCGTGACCGTCAACCTCTGCGCGATGACCATCTTCTGCTGGCACCAGACGGCCCTGCTCACCCTGGCGATCCCCGGCTCACTCCTCGGCAGCCCGATACCCGGACTCACCACACCCCCGGACAGCATCGCCTGGATCCTCGCCCGGCTCGCCTGGCTGCCCCTCATCGCCGCGGCGCTCATCGCCCTGGGCCGCCTCACCCACCGCTTCGAAGCACCCTGGACCGGCATCCGAGGGCCCCGCCGAGCGGCGGTCGCGGTACTGGCGGGAGCCTTCGCCTGCTATGCCCTGACGGTCGTCTGATCCGTCACGGCGATCACCGACGGCCGTGCGGAGCACGCGCGACGTCTCGGGGGGTGCCTACGATCGGGTGATCTCCTGCCGGAGCTGCTGGGTGAAGCGGCGCAGGAGGTCCAACGTCTCCCGGAACTCGGCGCGGCGGTCGTCCCGGCCCTCGGTGGGCCTGGTGCTACACACCCGGCGCGCGAGAGCATCGGCGAGAGCGACGGTGTCGTCGGCGCAGAGCAGGTAGAGGGCAGAGCGTGCTTCCTGCAGCTGGTTCGCCAACTCGTTGGCGCCCGGACCGTCGTCACCCAGGCGTGTTTCCTTCAGATGGTCCAGCAGTTGGACCACGGCCGTGTTGAAGCCGATCCCGGCTTTGAGTTTCTGCTCGCGGAGCCACATGCGGTCCTGCCGGCGCGCGGTGAACCACACACCGAACACCGCCCCCATGAGGCCGATGGCGGCCCCGATGGCCACGGACAGGATGTTCAGCACGGTCAGCTCCCCCCGACGTCCAGCGCCGCCAGGCTACAGAAGCCGCCGAGGGCGCCGGGCGCGCGGACGGACGCGCCCAGCCCCGAGGCGCCGGGCGCGTCGTCGTGTTCCGCCGGCGGTCGCGTCGGCGGTCGCGTCGGCTACGCCCGACCGTGGGCGGAGCCGCACTGCGCCTTCGCGCCCTTCACGGCGCAGACCGTGACGGTGATGGGGGTTCCTTTCGCGATGTTGCCGGTCTTGTGACCGGACAGGTACACCGCCGCGTGGCCGCGTGCGGTCGCCATGCGGTAGCCCTCTCCGCCGGACTGCGTCGCGGCCAGGCCCGCCACCGCGAACGCCGTACCCACGAACCGCTTGAAGCTCCGCCGTCGAGCCGGCGCCGGGGCTCCTGCGTCACACCGGAGCCGGATCCGCCCCGGCCTTCCTGACGTACAGCACATGGCCGTCCAGGGGCAGCGGTGTCCGGCCCACCAGAGTGAGGCCGGCGTCGGCGAACAGGTCGCCGTAGTGGCCGATCCGCCGCTCGCGCCCACCGACGTTGCACATCATGTGCAGGTCCCAGGCGATCGCCAGCGAGGCGGAGCCGTCGGACGGCAGTACGCGTTCGACGACGAGAAGATCGGCGTGATCGGGCATCGCACGGGCACAGTGGCGCAGGATCTCGCGGCAGCGCTCGTCGTCCCAGTCGTGCAGGACGCGGGACAGGAGATAGACGTCACCGCCCGCGGGCACGTCCGCGAAGTCGCCCGCCAGGAAGGCACATCGACCGCCCAGACCCGCCTGCTCCAGCCGGAGGCGAGCGGCCTCGACCGCGTGCGGACGCTCCAGCAGCACCCCGCTCAGCCGGGGGTGCGCGGCGAGGACACGGCCGAGCAACTCCCCGTTGCCTCCCGCCACATCGACCACCGTCGCCCCGGCGGGAGCCTCGGCGGCGACGGTGAGCGCCGGATGCGTGGGCACCGGGTCGAACATCGCCGCTCCGGCGGCCATGGACCCGTCGAAGAGTTCGGCGAGGTGGGGGTCGCGGGCGAAGTGGTCGAAGTGGTTCTCGCCGAAGAGATGCTCGAAGCCGACCTGGCCCGTGCGCACGGTGTGGCCGAGTGCGGCGAACGACTCGTAGAACGGGCCGCCGTACATCAGCGCCAGTGCTCGCATCGACCCCGGCGCGCCGGCCCGCAGCAGTGCGCCCACCTCAGTGAGACGGAAGCCGTCGCGGCCTTCCGTCACCGCGCCCAGCATCGCCAGATAGCGCAGCAGCGTCGCCAGGTTCCGCGGCCTCGCACCGACCTCCCGTGCCAGTTCCTCGACGCCGGTCCCGCGCTCGGTCCCCATCGCGTTGGGCACCCCGAGCTGGGCGAAGACGGCCAGCGCCTGGGTCGTCCACGCCCCGGTCAGCAGGCGCAGGAGCGTTTCGGCAGGCTGCCGGGCGCGGTGCTCGTCGAGATGCGCGGCGAGTACGTCCCGGTGGTCGCCGGGCACGTACAGCTCCACGCGCCGGTACCCGACCTTGGCCTCCGCGGCGGCGCCGAAGTAGAAGACGGTGCCGTTCTCGTGCGGGTTGTAGCCCCCGCCGTCCGGGGTCGCTCCGAAGCGCGCGAAGGTCGCGCACAGGCCGCGCAACACCAACGAGCTGGGCGAGGCGACGTCGAAGGCGACATGCGTCTCGTGCTCGTGTGCACGCTCATGCGCGGCGATCGCGTCGAGCCCCGATCCCGGTGCCACGGTCAGTGCGAAGACCTCGACCGTACGGCGATCACCGTCCGCGCCGAGCACCCCGGGGCGCAGGATGCCGACGTCCAGTTCGGCGGCCGGACGCCGATGCCGTACGGCCAGCCGCTCGCGTACGACCACACTCGGCCGCGGCGGAGCGACCGCGTCGAGGCCGCAGCCGGAGAGCAGGGCCCGCAACTCGGCCTCGTCCGAAGGGAAGACGAGCAGGGCGGCATGGGAGAAGCGGCAGTGCTCCACGAGCGTGCGCAGCTCCGGACCGTCCAGTCCCGGAAACAGCAGCGGAAGCAGGGTGGCGGTGTCCTGCTCCTTGACGAAGTCGACCGTCGCGAGCAGCCGTGACGAGTCGTCCGGCAACGTCGTGATCATGTTGGGGAACCTCATTCGGTACATGTCGGAAAAGGCAAGACGAAAGATCGGAAAGCGAGGCGAAAAATCGGAAAGGCGGGGCGGAAGACCGGAATGCAGGGCGAAGGCAGGGCGAAGGAAACGAGGGATGTGAGGGACGTGGGGGAGGGAGCCTCATACGCCCACGTAGTGCTCGGCGAACCAGTCCTGGTGGCTGCGCGAGGTCCGCAGCGAAGCGATGCGGGAACGCCGCAGGGAGTCGTGGAACAGTGACGTGCCGCACCCTGCCCCGAGCGCCCCGCCGTCCGCCGTGCTGCCGTCCGCCGTGCTGCCGTCCGGCCTGCTGTCCGCCGGGCGGTTCGTCCCGTGCAGCAACCGGATCATCCAGTGCGAGAACTCCTGGGCACGCCACAGGTACGCCAGGCACCGGGCGGAGTAGGCGTCGAGCCCGGCGGAATCGCCGTCGACGAGGTCGGAGACGAGAGCCTCGGCGAGGATCTCCGCCTCCAGGACCGCGAGATTGGCGCCCTTGGCCGCGGAGGGGCTGACGAGACCGGCGGCGTCGCCGGCCAGGAACAGCGAGCCGTGTCGCAGTGGTTCGAGCACGTCGGACTCCAGGTCGACGACGCTCCGCTGCACGACACGGCCACGGTTGAGCGGGCCGTACTCCCTCCCGCGCATGCGCAGTTCCAGCTCGTCCCAGATCCGCTCCTCGGACCAGGCGTCGGCCGGCGTCCCGCGTGCGCACTGCAGGTAGTAGCGCGTGACCTCGGGGGTCCGCGCCATGTGCCCGGCGAAGCCCCGCTCGTGCACCGCGTACCCGACGGCGTCCATGCTCGGCGGTGCCTCGGCGAGAAGCCCGAGCCAGGTCACGCCGTGGTCGCAGTGGTACCGGCGTACGGAATCGGCCGGCAGCGACCGCCGTGCCGCGCCGTGCCGCCCGTCGCACCCGGCCACGTACCGTCCCTGCCATCGGCCGGGCCGCCCGTCCGCGTCCCGTACGGCCACGGAGGGCCGATCGGTGTCGGCGTCCAGGACGGCGACCGCCTCGGTGCCGAAGTCGATTCGTCCGCCGGAGGCGACGAACCGTGTCAACAGGTCGGTGACCAGGAGCTGTTGGGGGTACACGGTGTGCCGCTCACCGCGTCCGAGCCCGCCGTAGTCCAGTCGGAACCGGCCGTCCGCGCTGCGGAACTCGCACACGCTGTGCGCCTGCCCGCGCTGCCGCAAGCCGTCCGCCAGCCCGTGCCGTTCCAGGATGCGCACGGTGTGGGCCGCCAGGAACCCGGCACGCGCCCGCGTCCGGACGTACGCCTGCTCGGCGCGCTCCAGGACGACACAGTCGACCCCGCTGTTCTGCAGAAGATTCCCGAGCACGAGCCCGGCCGGTCCGGCTCCGAGGATGATCACATCGGTCGCATTCCGGGTTTGTTTGTCTGTCACGAAAGGGGATGGTAGGTCCCATGAAGTGACTTACTTGACATAAATCACCTGAATGGGAAGGGCCGTAGCAGTGAGGTGGGGCGCGCGCCGTGAGGCGACGCGCCCTCCGGCCGGGCGCGCGCGGCCACGGGAGTACGTCGCGACCGCGCGGGCAGCGCTCGACGCCGGACCGGACGCCGAACTGGACGCCGGCGCGGACGAGTCGGGGCCGAGCGCCGGGGCGTCAGGGGTGCCGCGTCACCGATCGCGGTGGGTGCGGGACGGCTGGAGAAGTTGGTCGACGGGCGCGTAGTCGTCGGTGAGCGGTCGGGCGTCGTCGATCCAGGCGGTGAGTGCGTCGCCGGTGGCGATCTTCCAGCCGGTTCGCCGGGCGTCGAGGATCTTCTGCGCCGCGCGCAGGTCGACGGGCCGGTCGGAGGCGAGCACCACCAGGTTGCCGCCCTCGGGCGCGGTCGTCGGGTCGAGGCCGATGTCGACCGGGGCGCCGACGAGGGCGATGTGCTCGAACGTCTCGCCGAGGGTGGCCACTTCGGCACGTGCGAAGTCCAGGTGCCCGTGGTCGATGAGGTTGGCGAGGTACACGCCGTCCTCGTCGAGCACCCGCCGTACGTCGGTCATCGCCTCCACCGTGGTCAGGTGCCACGGCACGCTCACGCCCCCGAAGGCGTCGCCGACGACGAGGTCCCGACTGCCGTCCTCCAGCCGCCGCAGACCGAGCCTGCCGTCCTCGACCCGTACGTCGATCCCGGAACCGGCTTCCGGCGAGAGACCGAGGCGCTCACGGTCGATGCGCACGACCCCGCCGTCGATCTCGGACACGAGACTGCGCGTCCCGGGCCGCGTGGCGGCGAGATAGCGGGGGAAGGTGAGTCCGCCACCGCCGAGATGATGGGCGGTGAGAGGCTCGCCCTCGGGGAAGGCGGAGTCGACCACCGACGCGAGGGCGCGCACATAGGTGAACTCCAGGAAGGTCGGATCGTCGAGGTCGACGTAGGAGTGCCGCACGCCGTCCAGCAGCAGTGTGCGGCCGCCGTCCCGGTCGGGGTCCGTGACGACCTGCGCGCAGTGGTACCGGGTCTCCGCGTCGCAGCCGCCGGGCGCCACCGTGGTGGCGAGGCCGCCGGCGACGACCACGGCCGTCAGGGCAGGGGTCCCGGTCCACCCGCGCGTGCGCCACTCGACCAGCGCCGCACCCGCCACCAGCAGCGTTCCCAGACCGATCAGGATGCCGCTGACTGGCAACCGCGCCACCAGGACGAAGCCGGTGAGAACAGTGCCGACGATGGCGCCGAACGTACCGACGCCGGACAGTCCGCCGACGACCGTCCCGGTGTCGGCGAGTCTGGTGAGACGCAACTTCGTCACGATCGGCGTCACCGCGGAGAGCAGCGCGCCCGGCACCAGGATGGTCAGCGACGCGATCAACAGCAGCAGCGCGGGCGCCCCTTCCGCGGTGCTGCGCAGCACCGCGGGGGTGAGTGCCACGACCACTCCCGACACCCCGAGGGAGGGGCCCAGGAGCCGCCGGGGATCGAGCTGGTCGGCGACGCGCCCGCCGAGCCAGGAGCCGACGGCGATGGCCGTGAGGGCGATCCCGATCACCATGGTGCTGGTCTCCAGCGTAAGGCCGAGATAGGGGGCCAGCAGGCGCAGAGCGACGATCTCGACCACCAGCACCGCGGCCGAGGAACCGAACACCAACGCGGCAGCGGCCCGTGAACCCAGGCCGCGACCACGCGGGTTGCCTTCAGCGACAGGTAAGGACGACGATCCGCTCACGGCCGCCATCCTCGCACGGGCCCCCTCGCGCGTGTCCCGTCGCACGGGCCGCACGCGGCCCCTCGTGGGCGCGCGGCGGCCTCACCCCGTCGACTTCATGATGCGGTCGAGCGTCCGGCGTCCCAAGCCGCTCATCGCGGGATTGCTCTCGACGTAGTACCAGACCAGGCCCACCGCCTGTTCGAACGCCCATGCCTTGCCGCGCTCCCACTCCAGATCGTCGCAGCGCAGTGCCCGCCGGAGCACGTCCCGGGGGCCCGGCCGCAACAGGTGCCAGGCGCTGACCAGGTCGAGCGCCGGGTCGGCCGGTCCGAAGCCACCGGTGTCGAGGACCCCGCCGAGTCGGCCTCCCGCGACCAGGACATTGCCGGGGATCAGGTCACCGTGGCTCATCACGTCGGCGCCCCGGCGTGGCAACTCCCGGAAGCGGCTCCACGCCCGGCGCAGACGGGGCACGTCGAGCAGTCCCTCGCTCTGCGCGAAGCACGTCTCCATCCAGGTGTCATGGCGCGTGAGAGCGCCGCCGCGATGGTCGCCGTCGAACGAGCGCCCTCGCGTATCGGCTTCCCGCAGCGCTGAGATGAAGGCCGCGAGGTCCTCGGCGAAGGCGTCCGACCCGCTGGGGTCGGCATCGGCGGCGACCGTTCCCGGCAGCCATGTCTGGACCGACCAGGGCATGGGGTGACCCGCGCCGGGCTTTCCCAGGGCGACCGGCTCGGGTGCGGGGAACGGGGACACTCGTGCCAGCTCGGCGCTTGCCTCCGCCTCCCGTTCCAGGGTCGCCAGCGCCTCGGCGGCGTCGGCCCGGCGGAGCGGGAAACGTGCGGAGAGACCGTCGCCGATGCGGAAGACGGCGTTGACCGTCCCGGTCGACGCCAGGGGGCGGATCTTCTTGCCGCTCCACTGAGGGAACTGTTCCCGGACCAGGGCCGCGACGGTGTCGGTGGCCACCTCCACCTGGTCATCGTGCATGGTCACCTCCCGCGGTCCCGTCCCCCGCCCCGATGCGCGACGCCGGAAGCCGATCGGAGCCCGCAGCGGATCGGACCGACCGGGAGGACAGCCGGTACGCGCTCGACAGGGTCAAGTGCGGCCGCCCCCGCTGGGAGCAGGGCAGCCGCCCCGGGCGGGTGCCGTGGACCGGCTGGGCGAGGGGGCGCCACTGCGCGGCCTCTGTCGCCGTCGCACCCTCAGCCGGTGCCACCAGGGAGGCGGATCATCCGGCTGCACAGGGGCGTCCGGCAGAGCCGAGAAGACGTCGGCCTGCGCGTGCCAGCCGCGGAACACGCTCCGGAACATCCCGTGGGGCTCGTGCGGTACGGGACCCCTCGAAGCCGTCATCATGCTCTCCTCACCGTGTGCCGTTAACGTTAACGTGACCGTTAACGGGATTGTTGCTCAGAGGGGCGGGCATCGTCAACGCCTGCGCCCGGGCCGGCGATGACGCGGCAGGCCGGTGAACCTGATTGACTGGCGCACAGGGCGGCACAGGACGAGAAGTGAGTGGGCAGCGTGGCCGGACGGCGGGAAACGGAAGACCAGCGGGCGCGGGGTGCGGGAACCGTCAAGCGCGTCACGCTCCGCGATGTCGCGCAGGCGGCGGGCGTGTCCCATCAGACCGTCTCCCGGGCGATCAACGGCAAGGGGGAGATCGACCCGAAGACCCAGCAGCGCGTGCTCGATGTCGCCCGCGAACTGCGCTACCGGCCCAGCCGGTTCGGCCGGGGCCTCGTCCAGCAGGATGTCGTCTCCGTCGGCCTCATCGTTCCCGACGTGGTCAACCCCTTCTTCCCGGAGTTCGTGGCGGGAGTGATCGCCGCCGCGGACGAACGCGGCTGGCAGGTGCTCGTGGCCAGCACGGAGAACGACCGGTCCCGGGAGCTGTCCCTGGTCCGTTCACTCGGCCGGCAGGTGGACGCTCTCGTCGGCTACCTCAGCCAACCCGACGCGGAGCTGGAGCCGCATGTGGGAACGGTGCCGCTGGTCCTGGTCGATCGCGGGCTGGACTCGTCGAAGCACGCGCTGGTCCATATCGACGCCGCGGCCGGAATCCGGGCCGGTCTGCAGCACCTCGTCGACCGGGGGCACCGCAGGATCGGCATGATCGACTGCGAGTGCGTGACCGCCCCGATGCTCCGGCGCCGCACCTTCCTGGAGGTCGTCGGCGAGCAGGCGCTGCCCGTCGACGAGGACTGGATCGTGAGGGGGGAGCAGTCCCCGGCCGGCGGCGCCGCCGCGTTCGAGGCGCTGCATGCCGCGCACCCGGACCTCACCGCGGTGGTCGCCTTCAACGACCTGGTCGCGCTCGGCGCGCTCCGGGCCACCCGTCGACTGGGCGTCCGGGTACCGGACGACTGTGCCCTGGTCGGCTACGACGGGCTGAGTGTCGTCGATCTCGTCGACCCCCCGCTGACCACGCTCCATCTCGACAAGCGACGACTGGGCGAACTGGCCGTCCACCAGGTCGACCGGCTGCTCGCGGGCGAACTGCCACCCCCGATCGTCCTGACACCGACCCTGGACGTCCGCGGCACGACGTGACCCGCCCCCGGCCCTGATCCGGCAGCGGGGTACGACCGCCCGGTGGCCCGGTGGCCCGGTGGCCCGGTGGCCCGGTGGCCCGGTGGCCCGGTGGCCCGGTGGCCCGGCGGCCCGGCGGCCCAGCGGCCCAGCGGCCCGCGGCCCGGCGGCGCGTCCGCGCGTCCGCGCATGCCGGACGGGCCGTCCCCGCACGGCCCACCTCCGGCTCCGCCGTTCACCGCGGCCATCCGTCCCCTTCCCGGGGCCGGACCAGTGCTGGTCCCGGGAAGGCGACGCATACAACCTGCCGCCGTGCGCCGGTCGTCAGGCGGAGGACGCCTGCCCTGCCGGTGTGAACAGACGCTCGTACTCCTCACGCTGCGGGCGCTTGTGGAAGCGGCCGCCCTGCATGATGTGGGTGATCCGGTCGCGGTCGCGCAGGAGCGAGATGTCCTGGAGCGGGTCGCCGTCGACCAGCAGCAGGTCGGCGAGGTACCCCTCACGGACCAGGCCGAGCTCGTCGCCCATGCCCATCAGCTGCCCGCCGTACATGGTGGCCGCGCGGAGCGCCTCGGCAGGGGTGAAGCCGTACAGCTCGACGAAGTACTGCAGGTCGCGCGCATTGGCGCCGTTGGGGTTCCACAGGAAGCCGTAGTCGCCGCCGGGCAGGACGCGGATGCCCCGGCGCCGCATCTCGGGAATGACCTTGCTCCAGCGTTCGAGGGTCTCCAGCAGCCCCTTCTCGGCGGCGGCCTCCTGCGTCACGCCGAACCGCTGTGCCTCGTGGGCGCCGGTGTAGATCACCCCGACCGCCGGTGCCACGAAGACCCGGTCCTTCGCCGCCTCCAGGAGATCCAGGGCCTCCTCGTCGGCGTGCGTGCAGTGGTAGATGATGCGGAAGCCGTTGTTCACGGCCTGCTTGATCGAGCCGGCGGCATGGGCGTGGCAGGCGAGCCACACGCCCGACTCCCTGGCCTGCTCCCCGGCCGCCCTGACCTCCTCGTCGGTGTAGAGGAGCTGCTTCGAGCCGCCGGGAACGAACGCGTCGTCGCTGGACAGCAGGAACTTGATGGTGTCCACGCCGTTCGCGGCCCACTTGCGGACGAACTCGCGTACGGCCTCGGGGCCGCGGCGGTGGTCGTCGGCGTCGTGCACGTCCGGAACCGCGGTGTCGCCCTCCGGCGCCCGCTCGATGCACGAGGCGCGCAGCCTCGGCCCCGGCAGCCACCCGCCGTCGATCTCCGCACGCAACGCGATCTCGAACCGCGCTCCGAGCGAACCGGCGGAGTACGCGCTGGTGAACCCGGCGTCCAGCAGGACACGGGCGTTGCGCGCGGTGATCAGCAGATGCTCCTCCACGGGCAGTTCCATGGTGGGGATCGGCCGGTCCACCGCCGACGGCCAGGAGATGTGCGCGTGGGCCTCGACGAGACCCGGCAGCAGGGTCTTCCCCGCGGCGTCGACGACATCGGCGCCCTCCCGGCTGACCCGTTCCCGGCCCGCGGCCAGTTGGGTGATCCGGTCGCCCTCGACGCGCACTTCCCCTTCGAAGGGATCGCTTCCGCTGCCGTCGAAGATCCGCGCGTCGGTGAACACGGTGGTCATCGGTCTCCTCCTGAAGGTGTGCCGGCGTACAGGTGCCGTCCGGCGAACTCGAGAACGGTGGCGACGAGCGGCCCGGTGTCGTCCATCCCGAACCACCCGTGCTCGCCGCCGGGCACGGCGATCAGTTCGGCCGCGGCTCCCACACGGGTCAGCGCCTCGGCCAGCTGCCGGCTCTGTTCGAAGGGCACCAGGGAGTCCGCGGTGCCGTGCATGATGAGGAACGGCGGGGCGTCCGGGCGGACATGGGTGACCGGGCCGGCCGCGCGGGCCTCGGCGGGGCGCTCGGCCGGCGGACCGCCCAGCAGCCGGGCCTCCCGGGTGCGCGGATCGGCCGGATCGCCCATCGTGAGCAGGTCGGCCGGACCGAACCAGTCGACGACGCCGACGATCGCCGGCCCCGGCGCGCCGGCGGGGGCATCCTGTCCGGCGGGCGCGCCCAGGCCCGCCAGGGCCGCGAGGTGGGCGCCCGCCGACTCGCCCCAGAGCACGACACCGGCCATGTCGAGGTCGAGTTCGGGATCCTCGCCACGGGCGGCGAGCCAGCGCAGTCCGGCGTGGACGTCGGCGAGTTGGGCGGGGAAGGCGGCCTCGCCGCTCAGCCGGTAGTCCAGGCACGCGACAGCGAATCCGGACGCGGTGATCTCCGGCACCGGCAGGGAGTGCCTGCGCCGTGAACCCCGCATCCACCCGCCTCCGTGCACATGGACGAGGAGCCCGGCGCGGCCCGGGGGAGCGGGACGGTGCACGTCCAGCAGCAGCGGCCGGTAGCCCTCCTCGGCCGCGAACTCGATGTCGCAGTAGGAGCGCACTCCCGGGTACAGCGTCCGCGCGGCCGGCAGGGGCTGGCCGAGGGGGTCGGGCTGGACGGCCTCACGCAGGGCCGCCAGCAGTGCCGGAGTGATCACGGCCTGCCTCCCAGCGGGTGAGACGTGCCCGTGCCGACCGCCCGCTCCGGCGCGGCACCGACGGTGGTGACGGCGTCCGTCATGACGTGGGACATCTCGCCGAGCCCTTCGATACGGCTGACGAGCCGGTCACCGCTGTGCAGGAAGCGGCGCGGGGTACGGCCGAGGCCCACGCCCGCCGGCGTTCCGGTGAACAGCAGGTCGCCGGGCAGCAGCGGCAGCACGCGCGAGAGGCGGGCGATGAGTTCTCCGACGCCGAACAACATCGAGGAGGTGCGGTCGCGCTGCATCACCTCGCCGTTGACGGAGCACTCCAGAGCGAGATCGTCGGGATCGGGCACCTCGTCCGTGGTGACGACGTACGGTCCCACCGGGCTGAATCCCGGTGCCGACTTGGCCAGACTGAACTGGGGCGGCGAGTCGGTGAACTGCCGTTCCCGGTCGGACAGGTCCTGTCCCACCGTCAGGCCGGCCACGTACTCCCAGGCCCGCTCCGCCGGGACGCAGCGGGCGGTGCGTCCGATCACCACGACCAGTTCGACCTCCCAGTCCACCGAGGTGCCGGTCAGGGCGACGGGGCCGGTCGGGCCGGTGAGGCTGGAGGCGTACTTGGTGAAGACCATCGGTTCCTTCGGCGGCACCACCTCCGCCTCGTCCGCATGCGCCCGGTAGTTGAGACCGATGGCGAAGATCTGATGCGGACGGGGCACCGGAGTCAGCAACTCCTCGTTCCGGTACGGCCGTCCGCCGCGCAGGTCGTGTGCGGCGGCCCAGTCGGTCAACTCGTCCCAGCGGGCGTAGACGGCCTGTGGATCCGAGGAGAAGCGGCCGGCACCGGCCTGTTCGAGGTCGAAGCAGAGTCCGGCGGCGATCAGGTGCGCGCGCCCGCCGATGTTGGCGAACTTCATGTACGTGGGTCCTTCGGTGCTCGGGGTCCGTGGCGGGATACGGGAAGGAGGCGGGCCTCCGGTCGGCGTGGTGCCGCGACGGAGGCCACGGGTCCGTCGCGACGGGGTCAGTGGGCGACCGGGGAGGCGACCGGTTCGGCGGCGGGCGGTATCAGCGGGTCGCTCTGGCGGCGCAGGCCCCACAGCACGGCTGCGGCGAGCAGCACGGCCACCGCCGTCAGCGCGGCCAGGGCCGGCCGGAGACCGCCCGCCGCGGCACTCAGGGCGGCGACGATCAGAGGGCAGAAGAACTGCCCGAGGGTCAGGGCACCGCCCCACCAGCCGGTGCCCCGGCCGCGCTGGGTGTAGCTCAGCCGGTGGACCGCCCACACCAGCAGCGTCGGCAGCAGCAGTCCGGTGCTGAATCCGGTGACCATCGAGCCGGCCACGACGACGGGCAGCGCCCCGGTCGCGAAGACGGTGGCGAGACCGAGGGCCACACCGACGAACTCGAGCGGCACGAGTACGCGCGCCGGGTGCCCGGACAGCCGGGGGAAGAGTGCCGAACCGGCGGCCGTGGCCAGCGCCATGACGGCGGAGACGGCACCGACGGTGGCGGTGGAGCGGATGCCGATCCCGTCCAGGATGAAGGGCAGTTCGACGACCAGGACGAAGAAGAACACCCCGCCGAACAGCGTCACCAGACTCGTCACCGCGACCTGGCGGCGCGGCAACGGCTCCAGAGGTGTTCTGACGCCCGGGGCGTCCGCGCGGGGCGGCTGCCACAGCAGCCGGGCCATCGGCACCAGCAACAGCAGCGGCAGCACGTACATCCAGAACGGGGTCCGCCAGCCCGACACCCCGAGGACTCCGCCGATGGCCAGGAAGACCGTCGCGGCGAGCGCCGTCACCAGCGTGGACAGGGAGAGGTACTTCGCTCGCCGCGCTCCGGACCAGTAGTCGCCGATCAGCGTCGTGCAACAGGTCATGATCACGCCTTCGCAGGCCCCCAGCAGGACCCTGCTGACGGCGATCGCCGTCAGCGAGCCCAGGTAGAGCGGGGCGCTGCCGACCACGGCGTACAGGCCCATGGCGATCAGCAGGAGCATCTTGCGGTTGGTCCGGTCGGCGAAGAAGCCGGCGAGCGGGGCGGACAGGGCGAGGAGCAGTCCCGGCAGGGCGAGCACCATGGGCACCAGGACATCGCTGCCCGGGGTGTCGGCGAAGTGCCGTTGCATCTGCGGCAGTACGGGCGCGATCAGGGCGGTGCCGAGTACCGGCATGCAGATCCCCGTCAGGAGCAGCGCCAGCTGGGCATGGCCTGCCCGGCGTCCGGTCGGCGTGGGAACCGCCTGATCTGCTGCGGTCGCTCGATCTGCCGCAGTCGCCTGGTCCGTCGAGATCGGCGACGGCTCGGTCTGCGGCCGGTCACGGTCGATGGCGTCGGTCATGAGGACACACCTCCTTGTGATGTCACGGGCGGGGCAGTGGGGGGTGATCCGTGGGGGCGCTCGGTGGCGGCGGTCACCGCGGGCGGGGGACAGCCGTCAAGAACGGCGGCTCAGACCTTCGCCACCGGAAGGTCCTCCGGCACGAACTCGGGCTCCTGCGCCCGCGGGTCGGACGCGGCGCGCAGGATCGGGAAGACCTCCGCCCGCATCTCCTCCTCGTACGCGGCGATCGCCTCCAGCAGCGGGGCCTCGCCGCGGGCGACCCGGCTCAGGGTCTCGGTGAGGGCGGCGGCGTCGCGCAGCGTGGTGTTGGCGCCGGTGCCGTACGAGGGCGGCATGCCGTGGATGGCGTCGCCGAGCAGGGTGACCCGGCTGGTGGGCCACGGGTCGGCCGGCTGCAGGTGGCGTACGGCCACGGGGAAGACGGTCGACCGGTCGGCGCGCTCCACCAGGGCGGACAGGCCGGGATGCCAGTCCTTCACGACCTCGCACATCACCGCATGGCGGGCCTCGCTCGTGGCCCGGTACAGCTCCTCGTCGCCGGGGAAGAGTTCACCGTGCGGCGGGGCGAACAGCCCGGCCATCACATACGGTCCGACGGGGTCCACGGCGGCGCCCGGCACCAGCTCGGCCACGGCCTCGGCGATCGGCCGACGCGGCTGGTAGACGCCGGCCACGAGCACGGCCCCGTTCGGGGCGGAGGCCATGGAGAACCCGTCGAAGACTCCGTCGGGCAGGGCCGCCGCCAGCGCGTCGGTGAGCGGGGCGACCGCGTACAGGCCGCGCAGACCGGTGTCGACGACCGGTACCTCGGGAAGCAGTTGTCCACGGACGACGGAGTTGATGCCGTCGGCGGCCACCAGCACGTCCCCGGTGGCGGAGGAGCCGTCCTCGAACACCACGCGTACGCCGTCCTCGTCGGCCTCGAAGCCGCTGACGGTGTGGCCGAAGTGGAGCACGTCCTCCAGGCCGACGGCCATGATCTGGCGCAGGGTGCGCCGGTTGACCGCCGTGTGCGGGCGCACCGGGTCGTTGGGCGGGTCGATGTGGGGGCGGGTGCCCAGTTCGTTGCCCAGGTGGTCGAGGTGGACCATGAGGGCGCGGCGCGGGGCGACCCGTGAGGTCTGGGCGTACAGCTCGAACAGCGGGTCGGGCAGGCATCGCTGCAGCGCCCGTCCGCCGTCACCGTTCATGTGCAGGCGGTACCCGGTCCGCACGATGTCGGGAGCGCTCTCGTACACGGCGCAGCTGACACCGGCCTTGCGCAGGCCCTGGGCCAGGCACAGCCCACCGATGCCGCCTCCGGCGACGATGACATGGAACGACGGCATGACGGCTCCTCGGCAGATGGGGGAACGCACCGGGGCGGCCGACCGGTCGGCCCGCGCGTCCCCGGGACGCGGAGTCCCGGACGGACCGGCACAGCCCGAGCAGACCGGAACGGCGGCTGCGTGGCGAAGGGTTCGGTCCGCGACGTGCGGTTCGGCGTGCGGTGCGGCGTGCGGTGCGGTGGGTTCTGAGCGGCTTCACGCACAGTTCTAGCCGTGGGCCGGGGTATCGGGGAACATGCAATCGCCGATGGTGCTCATCGGTCGGACCGATAACCCCGCGGAGGCTCGACGCCATGAGTCTGGACCTGAACCTGCTGGTGTCCCTCAACGCCCTGCTGCAGGAGCGCAGTGTGACCCGGGCGGCCCTCCGGCTCGGTCTGAGCCAGCCGACGCTGAGCGCCGCCCTGGCCCGGCTGCGCCGCCACTACGGCGACGACCTGCTCACCCGGGTCGGGAACTCCTACGAGCTGACGCCCCTGGCCGAGCGCCTGTCCGAGAACACGGCACAGGCGCTCGCCCTGGCCGACCGGGTCTTCCAGACCGGCCCCGACTTCGATCCGGCCCGTGCGGATCACCAGTTCACCCTGGTGGGCACCGACGCCCATCTGGCCCTCTTCGGCCGGGCACTGACCGGACTGATGCGCGAGGTCGCGCCGGGGGTGCGGGTGCACTTCCAGCACCTCACCTCGCAGATCGTGCGGCGCGCCCAGGAGGACCTGCGCACCGTCGACGGCATCCTGCTTCCCCAGGGGCTGCTGGCCAGGGTTCCGTCCATCGACCTCTACGACGACCGCTGGGTCTGTGTCGTGGCGTCGGAGGCCCCGCTGCCGACGAGCCCCGTGGAGCTGGCGGCCCGGCCCTGGGTGATGCCGTACAACTCCCCCCGGTTCGCGCTTCCTCCGCTGCACTGGCTGCGGGCCCGCGGGCTGGAGCCGCGGCTGGAACTGACCAGCGAGAGCTTCCTGACCGTGCCCCATCTGGTGGCCGGCACCGACCGGGTGGGCGTGGTCCCGGAGCGCGCGGCCCGTCTCTTCCTCGCGGACACCGGCACGGTCATCGTCGACCTGCCCTTCGAGGCGGGGCCCCTGGTGGAGTCCCTGTGGTGGCATCCGCTGCACGAGCGTGAACCCGCGCACATGTGGCTGCGTCAGATGGCCTCGGAGGCGGGGAGGTTGGTCCACGCCCTGTGAGTGCCGCGGCAGGGCACGGGCGGGACGCGATCCGGTCCCCGGTTCAGCCGGCCGTCGGCAGCCAGGTGTCGAGGACGGCCGCGAGTTCCTCCTGCCCTCGGAACAGATGGCCGTTCATGCCGACGGCCTCGGCCGCGAGGACGTTCTCCTCACGGTCGTCGACGAAGAGGAAGTCGGCGGGCGAGGTGTGCATCGCGTCGACGCAGTGCAGGAAGGCGGCCGGGTCCGGCTTGGCCGTAGCGATCTTGCCGGAGAAGGCGACGTGGTCGAGGTCGTGCAGCCAGGGCTGGGCGGTGAGGAAGGCGTCCGCGTGGTCCGCGGGGATGTTGGACAGCAGGGCGACCCGGGCACGGCCGCGGAGGCTGCGCACATAGGCCACCATGCCGTCGTCGACGCGGGACCAGCTGTCGATGTCGGTGAGCCGCAGCTCCTCGGCCGTCTCGGGGTCGGCGGGCCGGAACAACGACTGCAGTACGTCCGTCCAGTACGCGGAAGCGGAATGCCGGCCGGCGTCGTAGGGCGGGCGGTGGGCCCAGTAGGCCGTGGTGAACGCGTCGGGCGCGGCGTGGCAGCGGGCGGCCATCGTCTCCAGGGCACCCGGGCGCTGGTGGCGGGCGATGACCCCGAAGAGGTCGAAGAGCACGACACGGCGACGGTCGATGGACATGGGGGTCCCTTCCCTCGGGCTTTGGGTGTGGTCCGGTTCAGTGCCGCGGGGGCAGGGCGCGGGCGAGTGCGTCGAGCGCGGCCAGGGGATCGGGGCCCGCCGGGGCGAGGACGACACTGGTCGCGCCGGCCGCGTGACGGGCGTCGATCGCGGCGCGGGCCTGGGCGGGAGTGCCGGAGACGCTCAGCGCACGGACCCACTCGGCGGGCATGGTCCGGGCGAACTGCCGTCCGTCGGAGCAGGCGGCGCGGTGTGCGCGCAGCTCGGCGGCGAAGGGCAGGGGGTCGATGTGCGCGGCCCACTGCGGTTCGCCGACCGATTCCAGGACGGTGCGGACGCGGGCCAGAGCGGCCTCCTCGTCGTCGTCCACGGCGGCGGCGTCGTAGACCACGATCTCCGGGGAGTGCGCCGCGGCGGGGCCCAGGTGGCGCAGGGAGGCGGTGATGTAGCCGGGTGCGGCGGGTTCGGCCAGGAGGAGTCCGTCGGCGACCTCACCCGCGACCGCCTGCGACTTGGGGCCGCGCACACCCAGGATCACCGGGGGCACCACGTCCGGGACCTCGGTGATGACCACGCCCTCGCAGCGCACGTACCGGCCGTTCTCGGGGCCCGGCTCACCGGCGACGAGCAGGCGCAGCGCCCGCGCGTACTCCTTGATCAACGTCAGGGGGCTGGCGGGCCAGGACCCGGCCTGCCGCATCCAGCCGGGCATGCCGTGGCCGATCCCCGCGACGAGCCGGCCGGGGTGGAGCTGCGCGAGCGTGGCCAGCTCCATCGCCGCGAAGCACACGTTGCGGGCGCCGGCGGGCATGATGCCGATCCCGACCGTCAGCTTCGTGGTGGAGGCCAGGACGGTGGCGGCCTGGGCGACACCGCCGCGCCAGCCGAGGTCTTCCACCACCCAGACCTGGTCGAACCCCAGCTCCTCGGCGCGCCGGACGTAGGGCAGCACCTGGGCGACCGGGAGGTCCAGGGGCAGCATGACACCGACGGCGCCGCGGGCGGGACGTGCGGGGGACTCGGACATCGGGGGCTCCTTCGGTCGGCTGAGGGCTCGTGGACCGGCCGTGGTGACCGGGGGAGAGGAGAGCTTGTGCGGCACGGGTGTCAGGGACCGTGCCGCACAAGCGGTCAGTGGGTGTGGGCTGCCATGTCGCGCTCGCGCGCAGGGTCCGCCGTGCCTTCGCCGCGGCGGACGACGACGGGGTCGGTGCGCAGGACGCGGGCGCCCACGGCGGTGGTCAGGCACAGCAGGGCCAGCAGCACGAAGGCGTGGTCGAGGGCGACGAGGTGGGTCAGCCAGCCGATCACGGCGGGCCCGGCGAGCATGCCGACGTAGCCGAGCCCGGCGACGCGGGACATGTTCGCGCCGGCGGCGGAGGGGTCGGCGTGTCCGGCCGCGCTGAACAGCTGGGGGACGCAGCCGGACAGGCCCAGGCCGAACAGCGCCCAGCCGGTGAACACGACCGGTATCGACGGACCGAGGATCACGAGGGTGATGCCGACGGCGGCCGTGGCCGCCCCGTACCGCAGGATCGCCGGGGAACCGAACCGCATGACGACGCGGTCCGCGAGCAGTCGGCCGACGGTCATGGCCGCGGCGAACGTGCCGTAGGCGAAGGCCGCCGTGCCCGCCGAGGCGCCGAGGGCGTCCTTGAGGTGCAGGGCGCTCCAGTCGTTCGCGGCGCCTTCGCACAGCATGACCATCAGCGCCAGGACGGCCAGCAGCCAGACCCGGCCCCGGCCCGTGGGGGCACGCCCGGCGGCCGGTGACGTCCCCGACTCCCGCGCGGAAGCGGGGCTCTCGGCGGCGGGAGCGGCGGGCAGCAGACCACGGGCCGCGACCAGGGCGGTCACGATGCCCACGGCTCCCACGGCGGCCATGCCCACGGCCGGGTTCAGGCCCGTGCTCGCCGTACCCGCTCCGGCGAGCGCGGCGAGGACACCGCCGACGGAGAACGTGGCGTGGAAGCCGGACATCACGGGGCGACCGTACGCCTTCTCCACGTGTACGGCGTGGGCGTTCATGCTCACGTCCAGGCAGCCGTTGCAGAAGCCGAAGACCAGCAGCGCGCCGGCCAGCGTCCACGCGTCGTGGGCGAGACCCGGCAGGAACAGGGTCGTGCCGCAGAGCACGCCGCCGACGGGCACCACCACACGGGTGCCGAGGCGGTCGGTCAGGGGACCCGCCACCCGCATCCCCGCGAAGGCCCCGACGCCGAGCACCACCAGCAGGCCGCCGAGCTCGGCGTGGCTGATGCCCACCCGCTCCTCGACGGCGGGGATGTGCACCACCCAGGTGCCCAGCAGGGTGCCGTACAGGACGAAGTAGGCGTAGGTCGCCACACGGGCGGATCGCAGGGGGTGTTCCATGCAGACCATCGTAACGAACATCTGTGGTGTTCGAAAATGGGGATAACTCACACGTTGGATGTGCGCTTGCTGGTGGTGTTCAATCACGGCATGAGCAACGCAGACCGGCACGGGTTGATCGCGAAGACCGTCAGGGACTCCGGAGGAGCCACGGTCCAGGAACTCGCGGAGCTGACCGGAGCCTCGGAGATGACGATCCGGCGCGACCTCGACACCCTCGCCGCCCAGGGCGTCCTCGAACGGGTCCGCGGAGGAGCGCGCACCCTGCTGCTGCGGGGCGAGGAGCCGCCCTTCGCGCTGCGCGCCCACGAGGGGGTCGAGGTCAAACGCCGGATCGCCGCCGAGGTCTGCGCACTCGTCGCCGACGGTGAGACCGTCCTGCTGGACAGCGGCACCACCTGCCTGGAGGTCGCGCGCCTCCTGCGCGAGCGGCCCGTCACCGTGATGCCGCTGTCCCTGCAGGCCATCCAGCTGCTCGGCGAGACACCCGGCCCGGCCACCCTGGTCGTACCCGGCGGACAGCCCCGCGCGGCCGAGGGCGCCCTCACCGGCCCCCTCACCCTCGCCTCCCTGGCCGCCCTGCGCTTCGACACCGCCGTCATCGGCTGCTGCGGGCTGACCGCGGCGGACGGTCTCACCGCGTACGACCTCGACGACGCGGCGGTGAAGAAGGCGGGCATCGCCTCCGCCCGCCGCGTGATCGCCGCCTCCGACGCCGGCAAGCTCGGCCACACCGCCTACGCCTACGTCGGCCCCGCGGCCCTCCTGCACACCCTCGTCACCGACACCACGGCCGATGCCGGCGAAGTCGCCGCACTGGAGGCCGGCGGCACCGTCGTCCGGACCGTGTGACGGACCCGCGCACACCGCCCGACGGCCTTCCGCGCCTCGTACCGGTCCGGCGACGGCCGCCGGGGCGAGCCGGAGAGCCGGGCTCACCCCGCCGACGCCCGGATGAACGCGGCGGCCCTCTCCCCGATCATGATGGCGGGAGCATTGGTGTTCCCGGTGACGAGGGTCGGCATGATCGACGTGTCCGCCACGCGGACGTTCTCGAGCCCCCGCACCCGGAGTTCATGGTCGACGACCTTGCCCATCATGCAGGTGCCCGACGGGTGGTAGAACGAGAACGACTGCGTGCGAATGAAGTCGTCGATGTCCTGGTCACTGTCCGAGATTGGGGCGAGTCCGGCGTCGGCGGCCGCACGCAGGTCCGCCTGCAGCAGGGACGTCAGCCGCTGCTCGCGCGCGATGCGCATACACAGCCGGACGCCCTCCCGCAGCCGTCGGCGGTCGTCGGGGTCGGCGAGGTAGTTGTGGAAGATGCGGGGCTTGGCGTAGGGGTGGGAGTGCCGCAGCCGCACCGCGCCGCGGCTCGCGGGCCGCGCCACGTACGGACCGAACGACATTCCGGGCTCCAGCGGGGCGGCAAGCCCCTCGTCACGGACGATGCCCAGTGCGGCATGCACCTGGATGTCGGGCGCGGGGAGGTCGTCGCTGGAGCTGAAGAAGCCGCCGGTCTCGTTCCAGGCCATCGGGCCGATGCCCTCCCGGCGCAGGAGTTCCTCCTCGCGCGAGGTGTCCGGGCCGAGCAGCGGCTCCGTCTCGCTGAAGAAACTGATGAAGCACCCGGTGTGGTCCTGCATGTTCCGGCCCACGTCCGGCAGGTCGTGCAGCGGGGTGATCCCTCCCGCGGTCAGCTCGTCGGCCGGTCCGACACCGGACTGGAGGAGCAGGTGGGGCGAGTTGTACGCCCCGAGGGACAGCACGATCTCGCGGTCGACCCGGATCGTCCGGACGCTGCCGAGGTGGTCGACCTCCAGGCCGGTGGCCCGGGAGCCGTCGAAGCTCAGGCGCAGAGCGGTCGTCGAGGGCAGGACGGTGAGGTTCGGGCGCCCCGCGGCCGGCTCCAGGAACGCCCGCGCGCTGCTGCAGCGCAGACCGTTGCGCTGGGTGACCTGGTGGTAGCCGACGCCCTCCTGCTCGGCTCCGTTGAAGTCCGCGTTGTACTTGTGGCCCGCGTCCTGGGCCGCCTCGACCCAGGCCGTGAGCAGCGGGTGGACGGAGTTGGGGTTGCTGACGGTGAGGGGGCCGCCGACACCGTGGAAGTCGTCCGCCCCGCGCTCGTTGTCCTCGGACTTCTTGAAGAACGGCAGGACGTCGTCGTACCCCCAGCCCGGGTTGCCGAGCCGCTCCCAGGTGTCGTAGTCGTAGCGGTGACCGCGCACGTAGAGCATCGTGTTCATCGAGCTGGTGCCGCCGACCACCCGGCCGCGGGGCAGGTAGGCACGGCGCCCGCCGAGCTGCGGCTCGGGGTCCGTCTCGAAGTCCCAGTCGTACGCCGTCTTCAGCTGCTGCGAGAACAGCGCGGGGATCTCGAAGAGACGGCCCCGGGCCGGCGGCCCCGCTTCGATGAGCGCGACCGTGACGTCTGGATTCTCGGACAGGCGGGCCGCGACCGCACAGCCGGACGAGCCGGCTCCGACGACGATGTAGTCATACGATTCGCTGTCCATTGCGCCTCCATGAAAGTTCCGCGGCCCTGATCGACGCCGTGGCTCCTGGAGACGCTAGAGACGCCGGGGACACCCGGCACATGCACGAGGTGAGCAAAATTCGGCCAGGCGCATACACACCATGGTCGCCGCCGCCACGGGTGGCGGGCCGAGCGGGTGCTCCGGGAAGCCGACTTCCGCGACCGCGGGCCCGAAGCGGCGTCCAGGGGAGCGGTGGACGGTGCACACACTGTGTGCCCCGGTCGGCCGTCATTACGCATCTCGTGCATGGGACGAATCCCCACCGATGCTTAGGCTCACGGGGAACCATGGCCACAGGGGGCCTTCGAAGTCCCGCCTCCCGAGCCCGTACCCGAGCGTCCAAGGGGATTGCGACCCATGTCCGACCCGGTCCGTCAGGATTACACACCCCCGGAGCTTCGGCCCGAAGCCCTCGTCTCACCCGGCACCGCAGCAGAGATCAGCACCGACGTCCTGATCGTCGGCTCCGGCATGGGCGGGTCCTCGCTGGCCTGGGCGCTGAAGGACTCCGGACTCGACGTCCTCGTCGTGGAACGGGGCCGCTTCCTTCCCCGCGAACCCGAGAACTCGCAGCCCGCCGAGATGTACATGAAGGGCCGGTACAAGAACGCCGGCTACTGGTACGACGGCAGCAACGGCGAGCCGTTCGCGCCCGGCGTGTACTACTGGGTCGGCGGAAACACGCGCTTCTACGGCGCCATGCTGCCCCGCTTCCGCCGCAGCGACTTCACCGAGGTGGAACACCACGAAGGCGTCTCGCGGGCCTGGCCCTTCGACTACGACGACCTGGAGCCCTTCTACACCGCGATGGAGGAGCTGCTCCAGGTGCACGGGCAGACCGGCGAGGACCCGACCGAGCCGCCCCGCTCCAAGCCCTACCCCTACCCGGCGCTCCAGCACGAACCGGAGATCGAGCGGTTCGCCCGGTCGCTGCGCCGGCAGGGGCTGCACCCGTTCCACACCCCGAACGCCCTGAACATCGAGACGCAGGCCGACCGCGCCGCCGTGACCACCGCCGACGGCTGCCCGGACGAGACGGGCATGAAGTCCGACGCCGAGAACCGGATCCTGCTCCCCGCGCTGCGCGACGGCGCGCGGATCCTCACCGGCGCGGAGATCACCCGTCTGATCACCTCGCCCGACGGCCGGCGCATCGTCGCCGCCGAGGCACGGCACGCGGGCCGGACCCTCCGGATCAACGCCAAGTCCTTCGCCCTCGCCGGAGGCGCCGTCAACTCGGCCGCCCTGCTGCTCCGTTCGGCCGACGACGCGCACCCCCAGGGACTCGCCAACTCCTCGGGCCTGCTCGGCCGCAACTACATGGTCCACAACAGCACGTTCTTCGTCGGGGTGAACCCCTTGCGGACCAACCCCACCAAGTGGCAGAAGACGCTCGGCCTGAACGACTTCTACGAGGCCGGACCGGGAACCCGCTTCCCGCTCGGGAACCTCCAGATGCTGGGCAAGCTGCAGGCCCCCATGCTCAAGCCCGCGCGTCCGTGGGCGCCGACGTGGGCCCTGAAACTCATGGCGGCCAGAAGTCTCGACATCTACCTGACCACCGAGGACCTGCCGTCCCGCAACAACCGGGTCCGCGTGGACGGCGACCGCATCCTCATCGACTGGAAGCCGACCAACCTCGCACCCCATCACGAACTCGTGCGCCGGGTGACCCGGGCCGTCCGCAGGGCCGGCTATCCGCTGATCTTCACCCAGCGCATGGGGATCGAGACCAACTCCCACATGTGCGGAACGGCCGTGGCGGGTCACGACCCGGCCGAGAGCGTGCTCGATCCCCTGTGCCGCAGCCATGACATCGACAACCTCTGGGTGACCGACTCGTCGTTCTTCCCGTCCTCCGCGGCGCTCAATCCGGCGCTGACGATCGGGGCGAACGCCCTGCGCATCGCGCCGTCCCTGGCCCGGGCGACGAAGGGCTGACGTCGTGGTGGCCGGGCCCGCATCCCGGGCCCGGCCCCCTGGTCAGGTGCGCCGCAGTGTCGGCTTGCGCAGCAGATCGTGTCCGCGGACGGCCAGTTGCAGCCGCTGCTGATTGCTGACCTGCGCGAGGTCCAGGCCGAGGATCTCGGAGAGCCTGTCGAGGCGGTGGTACAGGGTGCGCCGCTGGATGAAGAGTTCCTCCGCGGCCCGCGCCTTGTTGCCCCCGCAGTCGAGGAACGTCCGCAGGGTGGGCAGCAGAGGGTTCTTCGCCAGCGCGTCGTGCTCCAGGAGCGACCCGAGTTCGTCCTCCACGTACCGCCGCAGCTCGGGACCCTCGGAGAGGGCGACCAGGAGGCGCAGCGCCCCCAGATCGTCGAAGTGACGCACCTCCGCGGTCGAGGCCGCGGCGGCGACGGACGCCGCACTGCGGCTCTGGCGCAGCGCCAAGGGCAGCACCGGCGGCTCCACGATCCGGCTGATGCCGCCCCGTATCCCGTGATCGGCCAGCAGCGTGCGCACATGACCGGCGTCGGCGCGGGTGGGCAGGCCCACGACCGCCACGTCGAAGTCCCCGGTGTCGCCCACGACGGCCGGCCATCCCGCCTCCTGCAGCAGGCGCGCGAGGAGGTGGTCCTTGGTGGGCTCCTCGTCCCCCGCCCAGGCCGTGACGACGACCAGGTCCCGCCCGCGCAGATCCTGGCCGAGCGCCAGACCGAGGGTCACGAACCGCTCTCCCGTGATGTCGCCGAGCAGCAGCCGGTTGAGCAGGGCCGTCTGGCGCTGGGAGGCGCGGGCGCCGCTCTCCCGCTCGCTCAGCAGGGAGATCGCGATGGCCGCGGCGGCCCGCTCCAGCGTGCGCAGTTCGGGCGGGCTCGGCCGTGCACCCCCGTGCAGCAGGTGGAGCCACCCCCATGACTCGCCCCGCAGCACCACCGGCTGGCGTGCGCACGGCGCGACCTCGCGGAACGACGCCGCCGGCGCGGTCGGCACCCCGGGACCCTGCGCCGAGACCGTGGGGTGGCGCTCATGGATCGCCCGGGAGTGCGCACTCCACTCGTCCACCACCCGGTCGGCCTCCGGCGTCGCGCCGCCGTACGCCAGCATCTGATGGGCGACGTCCTCCAGCACGACGGGGTGCCCCGTGCGACGGGCCAGCTCCCTCACCACCCCGACGTAGTCCTCGTCCGCCAGCAGCAGATCCATGAACGCCTGGCTGGTGGCCTCCTCGGCGATCAGCTGCTTGACGCGCATGCCGACGAGCACCTCGTGGACCTGGGCCGACGTCTCGACGAAGGGAATCTCGTCGGCGAGTCCCACCAGGGGCAGGCCGACCGCCTCGGCCTCCTCGATCGCCGCTTCCGGCATCGAGTCGAACATACGCCCGGCCAGTTCCACCACGAGGACGGCCGCGTGGGCGTCCGCGAGCCGGCGGACGAAGGCGCGCTGCTCATGGTGGGTCACGCCCATGCCGAGGCCGGCCGTCAGGAGCATCTCCTGCCCGGTGAGAAAGCGGTGGATGTCCGGGATCTCGCCGGTGTGCACCCAGCGCACCGGGCGGTCCAGATTCCTCTCCCCGGCGTACACCCGCACCGTGGTGCGCGTGAACACCTCCAGCTCCAGAGCCGCGCGGACAGTCAGGACTTCAGCCATGAGCCATTACCTCGGTGTGTGCAGGTTCCACGGCCAATATTGCACACCCTGTGCCTGTCGTCCCACCGCCCGTTTCCCCAGACTTCAGGTCAAGCCCGCAGGCAAGACCCCTGCAAGGAGTGCAGAGTGTCAGCAACACACCAGACCATCAAGGCTCCCGCCGCCGCGAAGACCCCGCGGACCAGTCGGCCGGAAATCATCGAGACCGTCGCGGACGTGATCGCCGACGTACGGGCCAACGGCGACGCCGCCGTGCGCCGCTGGTCGCAGAAGTTCGACGACTGGAGCCCGGAGTCCTATCGGCTCGGACCCGACCAGATCGCCGCCGTCGTCTCCTCCGTCCCCGAGACGGTCCTCGACGACCTGCGCTTCGTCCAGACGCAGGTCCGCGGCTTCGCCCAGGCGCAGCGCGACTCGCTCACCGACTTCGAGGTGGAGACACTGCCCGGAGTGTTCCTGGGGCAGCGCAACATCCCCATCGGCGCGGCCGGCGCCTATGTGCCCGGCGGCCGCTACCCCCTCACCGCCTCGGCCCACATGACCGTCCTGACCGCCAAGGTCGCGGGCGTCGGACGGGTCGCCGCGACGACCCCGCCCGACCGAGGCGCGCCGCCGCCCGTCAGCATCGCCGCGATGCACCTGGCCGGGGCCGACGAGATCTACGTCATGGGCGGCGTCCAGGCCGTGGCCGCACTGGCCCTGGGCACCGAGACGATCGACCCGGTCGACATGCTCGCCGGACCCGGCAACGCCTACGTGGCGGAGGCCAAGCGGCAGCTCTTCGGCGAGGTCGGGATCGACCTCTTCGCCGGGCCGACGGAGGTGCTGATCGTCGCGGACGAGACCGCGGACCCGTTCGTGGTCGCGACGGACCTGCTGTCCCAGGCCGAGCACGGACCCGACTCCCCGGTCGTCCTCATCACCACCTCGCACGACGTGGCCGACGGGACCATCGCCTGGGTGGACAAGCTGCTGCCGGACCTGTCCACCGGAGAGGTCGCCGGGCGCGCCTGGCGCGACCACGGAGAGGTGATCGTGGTCCCCGACCTGGACGCCGCCTACGCCCTCGCCGACGAGTACGCCAGCGAGCACGTCCAGATCCTGACCGCCGAGCCCCGCGAGGCCCTGCACCGGATGCGCAACTACGGCGCCCTCTTCCTCGGGGACAAGACCTGCGTCGCGTACGGCGACAAGGTCATCGGCACCAACCACGTCCTGCCCACCCTGGGAGCGGCCCGCTACACCGGCGGTCTCTGGGTCGGCAAGTACCTCAAGACCGTGACCTACCAGGAGATCGGGGACGCGGGGTCCAGCGCCCGCCTCGGCGAGATCTGCGGCAGGGCCTCACGCATCGAGAACTTCGAGGGGCACGCGCGCTCGGGAGACGTCCGCGCCGCGCGCTACGGATCGGCCCGCCTGGACTGGTCCGACCACACCTTCGAGCAGAGCTGATCCGCGATGACGGATCACGTTTTACGCCGGGCCGCCGTCGCGGTACGGCAGCCGTTCGACAAGGAGCAGTTCCCCCTCGACCCACGGAGATCGTCATGTCAGCTACGGACAACGAGGCGCACGCGGCGCCCAGACCCACCCCCGCCGGCACCTCGGGCGGGGAAGCCACCCCCATCTCGTCCGCCGAGGACGCCAACATGCTCGCCGTCCTCGGCTATGAGCAGAAGTTCGACCGCAAGGTCAGCCTGTGGGGCAACTTCGCCCTGGGCTTCGTGTACCTCTCGCCCCTCGTGGGCGTCGTGGCCCTCTTCGCCGTCGGTCTGGCGACCGGAGGCGGACCGTCCATCTTCTGGATCGGCATCGTCGGGGCCGGGCAGTTCCTGGTCGCCCTGACCTTCGGCGAGATCGTCTCGCAGTTCCCGCTCGCGGGCGGCCTGTACCAGTGGGTCAGACGCTTGTGGAACGGGCGCTACGCCTGGTTCAACGCGTGGACGTACATCTGCTGTATCACCATCGGCATCACCAGCACCGCGCTCTTCAGCTCGGACTTCGCGGCCAGCCTCTTCGCCGGAACGGCCGACGAGCCCGCCATCAGCTCCACCCCCGCCCAGCGGCTGTGGATCGCCATCGCCATGACGGTCGTCTGCCTGATCTGCAACTGCTTCGGTACCAGGACCCTGGCTCTGATCTCGAAGATCGGACTCGCCGCGGAACTGATCGGCATCGTGATCGTGGGTCTCTACCTGCTGATCTTCGAGCGGCACAACTCCGTCTCGATCTTCTTCGAGGCCAGCAGCTCCAACCACGACAGCTACCTCATGGCCTTCATCGCCGCCTCGCTCGTCGGCCTCTTCCTCTTCTACGGCTTCGAGGCGTGCGGCGAGATCGCCGAAGAGGTTCCCAACCCCTCCCGCAGCATCCCGCGGGCCATGCAGCTGACCGTGGCCGTCGGCGGAGTGGCCGCACTGCTCGCCTTCGTCGGCTACGCCCTCGCGGCCCCGGACCTCGCCTCGATCCTCGAGGGCAAGGACACCAACCCCATCCCCTCGATCCTGCAGAACTCCCTCGGCACGGTGGGCACGAAGGCGGTGCTCGCGGTCATCATCACGTCCTTCATCGCGGGTGTGATGAGCCAGCAGGCCGCCGCGAGCCGGATCGTCTTCTCCTTCGCCCGTGACGACATGTTCCCGGGATCCCGCGTCTTCTCGAAGATCTCCCGCGAGCACCGCGTTCCCCTGAACGCGCTGCTGGCCGTGAACGTCCTCCCGCTGGTGATCTTCGTGTTCGTCTACTACTCGCCCGACTCCCTCACCAAGATCGCGGCGTTCCAGATGCTGGCCGGATACGCGGCGTTCATGATGGTCGTACTGGCCGCGCTGCGAATGCGCATGAAGGGGTGGCGTCCCGCCGGAGCCTGGACCCTCGGCCGCTGGGGCATGGTGGTCAACGTGGCGGCCCTGGTCTACGGAGTGTTCGGAATGGTCCTTCTCGCCATGCCCACCGGCGGCCCGGGAACACCGCTGCTGGACCAGTGGATCGCACTCGTCGGCTTCCTCGTCGTCTCGGCCGTGGGCCTGGTGTACCTGCTGGCCGCCAAGCCGGAGCGCAAGTCGACCGCGCCGGAAGGCGACGCGATCGAGGTGGCCGAGCGCCTGCGCAGCCGCGCCGCGGCCCTCGCCGGCACGAGCGGAGGAAGCAACGCATGACCCGCGTCCTGTATCTGTACGGAGGCTGGCCGGGGCACAAGCCGTACCAGGTGGCCGAGGAATGGGCCCTCCCGATCTTCAAGAACCTCGGGTTCGACGTCGACGAGACCAACGACATCTTCGCCCTCGACGCCGACCTCACCGGCTACGACCTCATCGCCCTCAACTGGAACAACGCCCTGCTGTCCGAGGGACTGACCGCCGCCCAGGAGTCGAACCTGCTGGGCGCGGTGGAAAGCGGCACCGGGATCGCCGCCTGGCACGGCGCGGCCGCCGCGTTCCGCACCAGCCTCAAGTACCACTGGCTCCTCGGCGGCAGCTTCCTCGAACACCCCGCCGGTGAAGGAGTGAAGTACCCGTACGAGGTCGCGATCACGGACACCGACCACCCGATCACCGCCGGGGTGAAGGACTTCCGGGTCGCCTCGGAGCAGTACTACATGTCCGTCGACCCCAACAACCACGTCCTCGCCGAGTCCACCTTCACCGGCGAACACCTGCCCTGGCTGGAGGGGAGGACGATCCCCCAGGCATGGACCAGGACCTGGGGCGAGGGCCGCGTCTTCTACAGCGCGGTCGGACACGACCTCGACGACCTCCAGAACCCGGACGTCACCCGCCTGTGCACCCAGGGCTTCGCCTGGGCCGCCCGTCAGAACGCCTGATCCCTCCGTCCGACCCAAGCTGATTGGGAGCACACCATGCCTGTCCTCACCGGAGGCCAGATCGTCGCGCGGACCCTGCGCAACTACGGGGTCGACGTCGTCGCCGGCATCCCCGGCCACGGCATCTGGTCACTGACCGACGCCTTCCTCGACGACGAGTCCAGGATCCCCTTCATCCAGACCTTCCACGAGCAGAGCGCCGTCCACCTCGCCGACGGCTACTACCGCGTCACCGGCCGCCCGCAGGCCGCGGTGACCTCCATCGGCGCCGGCGCCAGCAACACCGTCATCGGCATGGGCACCGCCTTCACGGACTCCACCAGCGTCCTCGTCGTCACGGGCGGCCCGCCGACCCACATGCGCGGCCACGGACTGCTGCAGGAACTGGACCGCTACACGGCCAACGACTTCCCCAAGGTGGCCGAGGCGGTCAGCAAGCGGCACTGGGTCGTCACCCGTGTCGAGGAGCTCCCCTTCGTCCTGCACCGCTGTTTCAACTCCATGCTGACCGGCCGCCCGGGCCCGGTGCACCTCGAAGTCCCCATGGACGTCCAGGCCGAGGCCGCGAACGTCGAACTCCACGACCTGGAGCGGCGTATCCCTGTCGGCCGCCAGCACCCCGACCCGGAAGCGGTGGACCGCGCGGTCGACGTACTGCGGGCGGCCACCCGGCCGGTCATCGTGGTCGGCGGCGGTGCGATCACCTCCGAGGCGTCCGACGAGGTCCTCGCGCTCGCCGAGCGCTGGCAGATCCCGGTCGTCACCACGTGGAACGGCAAGAGCGCCTTCCCCGAGGACCACGAGCTGTTCGCCGGCAGCGTCGGCCAGACCGGCACGATGACCGGCAACGCGATCGCCAGCTCGGCCGACGTCGTCATCTCGGTCGGCTGCCGCTTCACCGACTGGTCGGCCTCCAGCTATGCCAAGGGCATCAGTTTCTCGATCCCGCCCGCGAAGCTCATCCACATCGACATCGACCCGCACGAGATCGGCAAGAACTACCCCGCCGAGGTGGGCATCGTCGCGGACGCCCAGCGCGCCGTGGCCGCCATCGTCGACTCCCTCCCCGCCAAGGGCGTCGACCGCTCCGAGTACCTCGCCGAACTCGCCCAGCTCAAGCAGGACTGGGAGGAGAAGCTCGCCGGCCGCCGCGACAGCGACCGTTTCCCGTTCACCTCGCAGCGCCCGCTCGGTGCCCTGCGCAACGTGCTCCCGCGCGACGCGATCATCGTCGCCGGCTCGGGCAACACCCAGGGCGCGGTCAAGCAGACCTTCCCGGTCTACTCGCCGCGCACCCACCTCACCTCCGGCGGCTTCTCCTCCATGGGCTGGGCCATCCCGGCCGCCGTCGGTGCCAAGCTCGCCCGGCCGAACAGCCCGGTCGTGTGCGTCCTCGGCGACGGCGACTTCCTGATGACCTCCCAGGAGATCGCCCTGAGCGTCACCGCCGGCGCACCGGTGATCTTCGTCGTCCAGAACAACGCGGGCTACATGTCGATCCGCGGCGGTCAGCGCAAGCAGACCTCCCGGCACATCGGCACGGAGTTCTCGCACCCCGACGGTTCGCCGTACAGCCCCGACTTCGCGGCCATGGGCCGGTCCTTCGGGATCGAGTCGTGGAAGGTGAACGACGCCGCGTCCCTGGAGCCGACCCTGCGCAAGGCCGTCCAGTCGGGAGCCCCCGCCCTGATCGAGGTCCCCACGGACCGCGACGCCGCGGGCCCCTGGGTCCCCGGCTGGTGGGACTTCCCGATCCCGGCGTACATCAAGGACGAGCGCCAGGACGAGTACGACCGCATCAGGGCCACCGAGCAGCACCTCTGAGACGGCCCCGCGCCACCGCACCGACCACCGCCCGTGCGGCCGAGACCCGGCCGCACGGGCGGTCCGCGTGCCCGGACTCACCCCTCGCGCGAACCCGCCTCCCAGGGCCACGTGGAGTCCCGGCCCGCCTCGATGAGCGGGATCAGCCGGAACGCGGCGTCGCTCAGGCCGCCGAAGGTGTGGTGGTGCGGGCCGGGCGGGGCATGGGCCGGGGAGTAGCCGGCCAGATTCCAGGTGTAGACGGGGACGCG
This sequence comes from Streptomyces sp. VNUA24, assembly GCF_029167005.1. NCBI lineage: Bacteria > Bacillati > Actinomycetota > Actinomycetes > Kitasatosporales > Streptomycetaceae > Streptomyces > Streptomyces sp. VNUA24. The sequence continues at coordinate 1,409,741 of NZ_CP119143.1, read as the reverse complement.
GAAAGGGATCGCTCGCAACGGGTTGGACCACTGAGCGGGCCCGGTCTGTTCGTCGGTCACCATGACCACCCGGTCGTGACCGGCGTAGTGCCGCCTGAGCGCCGCGGCCGTGTGGGTGCCGCCGAGGTCGTGGAAGCGCTCCAGGACGCGCAGTACGGGCTCACCCGGGGCGAGTTCCACGCGACGGCTGTCCGACCCGAACTCCACCAGGTCGGCGGACTCGGCCCGCAGCGCCAGCGACGTACCGAAAATGGCCGCCGAATCGGCCCGGTTGAGCTGGGTGTGCTCACCGGGCGTGTCGAACATCGAGCCCGACCGGTCCACCAGGATCAGGGTGCGGCCGGGCAGTGCGGGGACGTGGGCGAGGGAGTGGCCGAGGGCCGTCTCCAGAGCCTCCTCCCAGCGGGGCGACGGCGCGTTGCGATGGGCGGCCAGATACCGGAACGGGAACTGCCGGGATCTGCGCACCTCGTCCGGGGAGGAGATCCGCGCGGCGACCTCGGCGGCCACCCGGTCGCTCACGCCGGCGAGGTCGAGGTTGCGCAGGTTGCGTACGAGGGCCATCGCCCCCATCGAGGGAATCAGCGCCTCCCACACCGCCGCGTCCAGCGGCCCCTGGAGCCAGCCTGCCACCGACTCCCAGGTCATCCCGGCCGCGTTCAGCCGTTCGGCGCCACCCGGCGCGGTGACCAGAGCACGCCGTTCCTCGACCGGTACGGCCATCAGCTCCCGGTGTGCGCCGAGCAGTGTCTCGCCGGCCGGGGGAAGAGCACGGTCCGGACGGTGACGGCGGTCGATCGCGTACTTGAACAGGGGCCCCTGCCATGGACGTCCGGGGTCGGGGGAGGGGTGGGTGAGTTCGATGACGTCGGCGAAGCGATAGGGGCGTGAGGCGGTGTCGTACTTGAGGAGTGCGCGACCGGTGTACAGACGCCGGACGGCGTCGGCGACTCCGCGCTTGAGCGGCTGCGGGAGTCCGCGCCCGTGCCGGGAGATCCAGTACGCCAGCAACTCACCCGGCTCGTCGGCCCGTTGCAGGACGGCGGACACGGCCTGCCGGGAGAAGCCGACGGCCCCCGCGTCCAGCCTGGCCCGCACGAACTCGGCGGCGCCCACGAGGGACGCGGTGCGCATATGGGCCTCGGTGCGCAGCCAGCCCAGCAGGCCGAGGGTCCACTCCGGATCGCTGACGGCGAGCGTGCGCACCAGCTGCTCGTAGCGCTCGTCGCGGGCTGCGGCGTCCTCGTAGAAGGTGTGATGGCCGACCATGTTGGCCACGGCCAACAGGAAGAGTTCCCCCTTGGGCGTGCGGGCGTACGCGGGCCCACCCTGGTGGGTGAGGCGGGGGAGTCGGCGCGTGGAGGGCCGGTGCGGGCCCGCTGCCGTGCCGGACGGCGGGAGCAGCCACCGGCCGTGGGTGGAGAGCGACGATGTCGCTCCGCCGGCGGTCAGGCCCGGTATCTCCGCCTGGATCTCGTTCCTGGCTTCGGACTTGGCTCGCTGACGGTTGAAATGGGGCATGCAGAAGGTCCCTTGGGAGACGTTCCTGGAAGAAGGAGAGACGCCTTCCGAGATCAGTAGTGGCACCGGGGTGGTGTTGCTATCTCAGACAGGAAGTAACCGGGGCACAGCGCATCGGAAGGCGTCGGGCACGCACGCTAGTCGATGCGATGAGCGGTCGCACGCCATTTATTTGCCGCCCTCCGCACGCTCCTCCTGCCTTGCCGAGCTCGCGTGGGGCGGTGCCGACTCGTGTCGTCGGCACCGCCCCACGGGCGGATCGTGCTGATCGTGGCGGCGGACCCGATCAGTCCACGTTCACGATCTTCCAGAGCTGGCCGTCGGCGCTCGTGTCGGTCGTCTGGACGAGCTGGGAGCCCGACGCGGGGAGCGCCAGCACCTTGTCGCTCTTCACGTTCTTGATCTTGTAGTAGCCGTTTCCGGTGGCGACCAGGGTCCAGTGCTGGTTCGCACCGTTGTTGTCGGACCACTGGACGACGGGCGCGCCGTCCGCGGTGGAACCGTTACTGACGTCCAGCAGTTTGCCGGTGTCCTGGCTGACGATCTCGTAACTGCCGTCTCCCACCGGGACATACCGCCAGCGCTGGTTCTGCGCCCAGCTGTCGGTCCAGTGGATGATGGACGCTCCGTCGGAATTCGATCCACCGGAGATGTCGACCGCCTTGCCGCTGCTCTTGTTGAGCATCTTGTAGAAGCCGTTCTTGGCGGGGAACGCGATGTGGGCGAACGCGTCCAGCGCGCAGACCGTGTTGGAGGAGGACGCGTTCTTCGTTCCGGTGCACACGATTCTGATCGTGTGGGGGCCGGCGGCGAGATCCGTCTTCTCGAACAGCGTGACCTGCTTGGTCACCGTGGAGGCGTAGGCGTCGATGCCCGACTGCGCGAGGGTGCCGTCGAGGTAGACGTCCACCTTGCCCATGTTCGGCTGCTTCATGGAGAGGTAGCGGATGCCCGTGCCGGTGAAGGAGTACTCGGCGTAGTTGCCCGACGCGCTCGTGAACTTCTCGGACCCGTTGAAGTCCTTCGTGTCGTTCCAGTTCGACCAGCCGGAGGAGTAGGTGACGCTCGCGGCCTTGTCGTCGGCGTAGGCCCAGCGCTGCCGCACCAGCGCCTTCGACGCGGCGGACGCGTCGCCCTGTGCGTCCACGACGTAGAGACGGTAGTCACCGGCCGACGGGGGGACGTCGATGGACGTCGCGGTCCCGCTCGCCTTGGTCATGGTGGCGCCGACGGCGAACGTCGTCGTACCGGACGGTGCGAGCCAGAGGGTCTTCGTCGCGTCGCCGGTGCTGCGGACGGGGACGGACGACACCCCCTTGCCGGCGAACGTCGCGGCGGGCAGTACGTAGTCCTGCAGGGCCACCCTGCTCCGGGGGACGAGGTCCTTGTAGGCGTCCTCCAGGCCCGCGTCGAGGGCGATGTCGTACGCCTCGGACGGCCACACGTTGTCCGCGTACGCGCGCACGTCCTGGATGGTGCTGGCCGTGACGGACTGGTCGAAGATCTTGTTGACGGTGCCGTAGGTGTTGGTGATCGACAGGTTGTTCTGGCGACCCCAGTTGCCGGAGTGGATGGTGGAGGTGAGCCCCGGGTCCACGTCGAGCACGTTGTCGTGGAAGGTGATGTGGGCGGAGCCCTCGTCGGGGTGGATGCCGTACTTGTGTCCGGCCGGGACACCCTGCATGTAGTTGCCGCTGATCTCCGTTCCCGGCTGGCTGCCCAGCGTGTAGATCGGACCGGCGTCGCCGAGCGTCTGCATCGTGTCGACGATCTCGTTGTACCTGATGGAGTTGTTCTTCGCCGTGGTGGTCGGCGTGCCGGGCCGGACCGAGTCCGAGTCCCCGTTGAAGTTCCACCAGCCCCAGCCGAGCGAGATGCCCGCCCACGGGGATTTCTCGATCCGGTTGTGCTCCACGGCCAGGGTGTCGGCGAAGTACGCCGACACGGGGTTGGAGCCCTCGAACAGCACCGCGCTGTCGTAGAGGTAGTTGTTCCTGACGGTGATGTTCTTGCAGACGCCCTCGACGTTCACCGGGTACTTCTCGTTGTTGGTCGAGGTGTAGTCCCCGATGTACACGTGCTGGGGGTGTCCCACGGTGATCGCGGACCCGGCCGTGTCATTGACGTAGTTGCCGGTCACCTGCGAGTCGGTCACGTCGTTCGCCAGGGTGATCGCGTCGGCACCGGTGTGCTGCACCGTGTTGCGCTGCAGGTTGATCCCGTCGGCGCTCTCGACCTGGATCATCGCCGGCTGCAGATCGACGTTGCGGTACGTGTAGGCGTGGAAGTTCTGTTTCGCGTACACGGTCGCGGTGACGTTGCCCTGCTGGCCCTGCCGGAAGACGGAGTCCCCGACCTTGACCAGGTTCCAGTCGGAGTGTTCGACCGTGAGCCCGGAGAACGTGATGTTGCGCGCGTGGTCGGTCCTGGACGTGCCGGCGATCTTGAGGATGGTGGAGACGTTGTTCGGCGCGAAGACCTTCGCCGTCGTCATGTCCTCGGAGCCGGACTTGTAGTAGTACAGCGTGTGACTGGTCTTGTCGAAGTAGAACTCGCCCGGCTGGTCCAGGAACTCGTACGCGTTCATGAACGTCTGGGTACCACTGGCCTGGAAGTTCGCGTTGAACGCGGCCTGGGCTATCGCGGCGCCCGGCTCCTGGAACTTCGCCACGCGATTGGTGCCGTCCGCGCTGGTGGTCACCTCCTTGACGCCCACGATCGCCGTGGTCCAGGTCGTCGCCGTCTTGATCTCCACGTCGTCCTGGTTGGACGCGATGGCGGGCAGGTCGGAGAGACTGTACTTGGAGGCGTCACATGTCTGACCCGTCTCCCAGGCCCAGGAGGGCAAGGGGGCCTCGACCTTGTAGTTCGCCCCGTAGCATCCGGCCGAGCTGATCGTCTTCGAGGCCATCTCGGCGCGCTTGCCGTCGACGTAGAGCGCGCGGAGCTTGTTGTCGCGGTCGAGGGTGGCCTTCCAGATGTTCCCGCTGTGCTGGGTCCAGCCGGTCACCGGGACGCCTCCCTCCAGGACCGGCTTCTCGCCCGGGTAGGCGGCGTACACGACACGGTTGCCGTTGGTCCCGGAGTCGGCCGAGGTGAAGTTGATCGTGCTGGTCACCGGGTAGGTGCCGCCGCGGAGAAAGACGTTGATGTCACCGGTCATGTCGTCGTTGACCGTGCGCACGACGTCCCGGGCGTGCTGCAGGGTCTTGAACGGCGCCGAGATCGTTCCGGAGTCGGAGTCGTTGCCGTCGGGGGAGACGTAGTAGGTCGCCTGGGTCGCGGCCGAGGCCGGGGTCGGCGCCGTCAGGGAGGTCAGCAGCGCGGCGGAGACCGACAGCGCGAGCACGGCTGACAACTTGCGGACGGGAGAGGTGACGTGGCTCATCGTCTGCCCCTCCTGCTGGTTCGGACGGTCGAGCGAGCGTTCATGCGGCGGCTCCTGGGTGCTACTCGATGCGGTTGACGCGGATCTTCGGTACGCCCGGTCCTGCGCCTCGGAGGCCGAGGCACGTCGGTGACCGGCACAGCCCCTCGTCGAGGGGTGGGTTCACGACGTCGGCAGCGATGGTGCGGCTCCGACGGAGACGGAGCGGGGCCGTAATCGGTCGGGCGGGCGGCGGTGGACGGTTCTGGCTCGGCGGTCACGCATGACGGGGACTTCCTCGGTGCGCGGATTCAGGGGGAGGGGGCGCGGGATTACGGGGTGGCGTCACCGTGCGCGGCGGAGGGGACGTCGGGCCTGATGAACCCCTGGGCCCGGAGGTCGTCCCAGAGGGCCTGGGGGACGACGCTGCGGTGGAGTTCCACGTTGTGCCGCACCTGCCGCGCCGTCCGCATCCCGAGCGTGACGTTCACGACGCCGGGATGCGTGTACGGGAAGGCGATGGCGGCTGCGGGCAGGGTCGTTCCGTGGGCGGCGCAGATGTCGGCGATGGCTCGTGCCCGGTCGACGAGGGCGGTGGGGGCGTCCTGGTAGTCGTACTTCATGCCTTCGGCGGGCCGGTCGCGGGAGAGGAGGCCGGAGTTGAAGACGCCGACGGCGACGACGCTCTTGCCGTGTTCGTGTGCGGCGGGGAGGACGTCGTCGAGGGCGGTCTGGTCGAGGAGGGTGTAGCGGCCGGCGAGCATGACGATGTCGGCGGGGGTGTCGCGCAGGAAGCGGGCGAGCATGGCGGACTGGTTCATGCCGGCGCCGATGGCGCCGATCATGCCTTGGTCGCGGAGGTCGGCGAGGGTGGGCATGGCCTCGTCGGCGGCTTGCTGCCAGTGGTCGTCGGGGTCGTGGAGGTAGACGATGTCGAGCCGGTCCAGGCCGGTGCGGCGCAGGGTCTCCTCGATGGACCGCAGGACGCCGTCGCGGCTGAAGTCCCACTGCCGGCGCAGGTCGTCCCGGACGACGAAGCCCTCGGAGTCGACGCCCCGGGGCGCCTCGTTGGGGACGAGGAGGCGGCCGACCTTGGAGGAGACGACGTACTCGCCGCGCGGACGGTCCCGCAGCGCGGCTCCCAGGCGCAGTTCGGACAGGCCCAGCCCGTAGTGCGGGGCCGTGTCGAAGTAGCGGATGCCCGCGTCCCAGGCGGCATCGACGGCGGCCGACGCGTCATCGGCGGTGGTCTCGCGGTAGAGGTTGCCGATGACGGAGGCCCCGAAGCCCAGCTCGCTGACGGCGACCGACGTCCGCTGAATCTTCCGGTGGTGCACGGAGGGCTCCTGGGTGGTCATCGGCCGAGCCAGCCGCCGTCGACGGGGAGGGTGGTGCCGTGGATGTAGGTGGCGGCGTCGGAGGCGAGGAAGACGGTGGCGCCGGCGAGGTCGTCGGCGTTGCCCCAGCGTCCGGCGGGGATGCGGTCGAGGATGGCCCTGCTGCGGACGGGGTCGTCCTGGAGGGCCTGGGTGTTGTCGGTGGCGATGTAGCCGGGGGCGAGGGCGTTGACGTTGACGCCGTGGGGTGCCCATTCGTTGGCGAGGGCTTTGGTGAGTCCGGTGATGCCGTGTTTGGCGGCGGTGTAGCCGGGGACGGTGATGCCGCCCTGGTAGCTGAGGAGGGAGGCGGTGAAGATGATTTTGCCGTGGCCGTGGGCGACCATCGCGGCCCCCACTGCGCGGGTGAGGGTGAACTGGGCGCTCAGGTTGACCTGGAGTACCAACTCCCAGTCGGCGTCGGTGTGTTCGGCGGCGGGTGCGCGGCGGATGGTGCCCGCGTTGTTGACGAGGATGTCGACGGGGCGCTCGCGTCCGGCGAGGTCTGCGCCGAGGGCTCGTACGGCGTCGGGGTCGGCGAAGTCGGTGCGGAGGGCTTCGAAGGTGCGGCCGGTGGCGTGGACGTCTTTTTCGATGTCGCTGCCGGTGTTTTCGAGGGTGGCGCTGACGCCGATGATGTCGGCGCCGGCTTCGGCGAGGGCGCGGGCCATGGCGCGGCCGATGCCGCGGCGGGCGCCGGTGACGACGGCGAGCTTCCCGGTGAGGTCGAAGGCGTTCATATGGCGGCCCCCTGGGCGGCGTCGTCGGTGAGGTGAGTGGGTGCCGTGGTGTCGGTGCAGTCGACGAGGATCTTCATCACGTCTCCGCCTGATTCGAGTGCTTCGAAGGCGGCCGGTGCCTCGGTGAGGGGCACGGTCTTGGTGATGAGCCGGTCGGCGGGGATGGTGCCGTCGGCGACCAGGGCGACTGCCTTCTCGAAGTCGGTGCGGTCGTAGAGTCGTGCGCCGACGAGGGTGAGTTCGCGCCAGAAGAAGCGGTGGAGGTTGATCTCGCGGGGGCGGGGGTGGATGGCGACCAGGCACAGTCGGCCGCGTACGCCGAGAACCTCGACGGCGGTGTCCACGCCGCCCGCGGCTCCGGACACCTCGAAGGCGACCTCCGCCCCTGCACCACCAGTCCACTCACCGACCAGAACGCCGATGTCGTCCGCGGCGGGGTCCCAGGCGGTCAGGCCCAGCTCCTGGGCGAGTGCCCGCCGGTGTGCGCTCAGTTCCACCACGCACACCTCGGCGCCGGCGGCCTGTGCGACCAGGGCGATGAGGATGCCGACGGGTCCGCCGCCGATGACCACGGTCTTCTCGCCGTCACGCACGGCGGCGCGGCCGACGTCGTGCACGGCGACGGCGGTGGGTTCGACCAGTGCGGCGTGGTCCAGGGGCAGGGTGTGGGGGAGGCGGATGAGGGTGGAGGCGGGTACGGTCCAGCGTTGCTGCATGGCGCCGGGGGAGTCGATGCCGATGAAGTCGAGGTGGTGGCAGATGTGGTGGTGGCCGGCCCGGCAGGCGGGGCAGGTGTCGTCCCAGCGCAGGGGCATCACGGTGACGGCGTCTCCGGGTGCCCAGCCTTCCACGTCGGGTCCGACGCGGACGACGCGGCCGGACATCTCGTGGCCCAGGACCGCGGGTGCGGCGACCCGGGCGTCCATGTCGCCGTGGAAGATGTGCAGGTCGGTCCCGCAGATCCCGACGTAGGCGGGAGCCAGCTCCACCTCACCGGGACCCGGCGGCACATCGAGTGCCGGAGCCGTGTCCAACGTACGGGCGGCCGTGTAACGAACGGCGAGCGTCATGGTCTTCTCCTGTGTTCCTGCGGCACGCGTGCCGATGGTCAGCCGCGGGCGGGGAGGCGGTAGAAGGCACCGGCGGTGCCGGCGAGCAGCGCGTGGATCTCGTCCTCGGAACAGCCGTCGAGCAGCTCGTCCACGGTGGCGGCCCAGCGGTTCCAGCCCCCCGCGAGGTTCGCTACCGGCCAGTCCGAGCCGAACATCAGCCGGCCGGGTCCGAAGGCCGCGAGCAGGACGTCCCAGAAGGGGCGGATGTCGGCGGTGGTCCAGGAGTCGTGCTCGGCCTCGGTGATCAGCCCTGACACCTTGCAGACCACCTGCGGGTGCCTGGCGAGCAGGCGGACCTGGTGTTCCCAGTCGGCCAGTTCGCCCCGGGCGACGGACGGCTTGCCCGCGTGGTTGAGCACCTGGGGCAGGTCCGGGAAGCGCTCCGCGAGCCGGATGGCCTGGTCGAGCTGGTGGCTGCGGACGAGCACGTCGTAGCCGAGCCCGCGTCCCCGGACCGCCGCCAGACCGCGTTCCACGTCGGGGCGCTGCAGCCATCCCGGATCCGTCTCGCTCTGGACGAGGTGGCGCAGGGACCGCAGATACGAGCCCCCCGGCCCGGCGAGCAGCCGGTCGAGCACGTCACCGATGGCCGGGGACGTCAGGTCCGCCCAGCCGACCACGGCCCCGATCAGCGGCTCCTGCTCCGCGAGGGCGAGCAGGTCCTCGGTCTCGGGCACGTCCGGCACGCACTGGACGACCACCGTGCTGTGCAGGGCACGGCCCGCGATCGGGCGGGTGGCGGTGGAGCGCAGGTCGGCGGGGGTGAAGGTCCGGCGGATCGTCGCCACGGTGGGATCGTCGAGCCAGGGCTGCGGGCGCCGGTCGAGATCCCACAGATGATGGTGGGCGTCGATGAGGAAGGGGCTGGAGGTCACTGGGCGGTCCAAGTCGGTTCGGTCCGGTGTGAACTGTCGGATGGCGGCGTCAGGCGGCGGCGTCAGGTGGTGGTGTCAAGCGGTGGCGCTGTCGTCGGGTGTGCCGAGGTGCCAGATCTCGGTGAGTTCCGTCCACTGGCGCGAGTCGCCCCGGTCGGGCCAGGGCTCCTGGCAGGGGTCGGTGAGCTTCCACCACTCCTGGGTCTCGGGGTCGGCTTCGAGTCCGGCGATGTCGGCGTCGAAGTCCTCGCCGTGGTACTCGAAGTAGGCGAACAGCGCGTCACCGTGCAGGAAGATGCTGTAGTTGCGGATGTGTGCCCGGTGCAGGGCGGCCTCGACTCCGGGCCAGACCGCGGCGTGCAGCGCGAGGTACTCCTCGCGTCGCTCGGGCCGGAGCCGGATGGTCTGGGCGATGCGCTTCATGAGGTCTCCCCTTCGGTGTCCGGGCCGGACGTGTGGCCCTGAGTGTCGAACGGTGTGCCGTAACTGGGAGGGTTGGCGCGCAGCCGGAGGCGGAGAGTCAGCCGGATGCGGGTCGACGCGGGCAGCTCGACGGTCAGGAGGCTGCTGTCGCAGGACTGCTCCGCCTCACCGACCACGGGCTCCGTGTGACCGTAGTCGTACATGTCCCCGATCCAGCCGTCGTCCTCGCAGGTCGTGTACCGGACGGCGGTGATGGTGTGCTCGGCGAAGGCGCCCGCCTGGACGATCACCGTGCGATCGGTGCCGGGGGAGAGGTTCACCAGCTCGACGGTGGTCGCCTCGGGGTCGATCGAGGTGACGAGCGCCGCCACCTCCGGCGGCAGGCCGGGACGGCGGGCCTCGGCGTCGTGGTAGCGCAGCCGGGCCTGTTGCAGACCGCCGTTGTACAGCACCTGCGGGCCGCCCCAGGTGAGCTGGACGAGCGCTTCGGTGGCCACCGGGTTGCACAGCTGCCACACGTGGATGTCGGCCTCGGGCACGTCCAGGTCCCGGTACCGGTCGACGCGTCGCAGGCGGTGGCGGACCTGGGCCTGGGCCGCGGCCAGGATCCGCTCCGGGTAGCCGGGGTCGTCGCCGGCGAGGAAGGCGAACCACGCCTTCTCGTGCCCGGACTCCTCCTTGGCGCGGAACGGCCGGACGGTACGCCAGTCGATGCCGTCGGCCTCCCGCAGCCGCTCCAGCCGGGACCGGTCGGCGTCGGAGGCCGTGTGGTGCCACAGGGCCACCGGTACGGGCGGGGTGAGCGGGTTGTAGTCGAACCAGCCCGAGTCGTTGTGCCGGAACGGCAGGTGCGGGGTGGGGGTGTGGATGTCCGGGCCGAGTTCGACGACCCACTTGGAGGGCAGGCTGGAGTCCGCCTCGGTGTGGGGCATCACCTTGGCGTGGCCGATGAGGGTGTCGAGCGAGGTCGCGACCATCGAGAGGTAGTCGTCGTCCCCGGTGACCGTCGCCGCCGCCAGCGCCGCCACACAGGCCGCGTGGCCCACGCTGTGCCAGCCGTGCGGCCAGGACCAGCCGTAGTGACCGCCGTACCAGCGTCCCTCCAGCAGGCTGCCGACGTTCCCGTCCGGACCGGCGTTGTCCGGGATCAGCCCCTCGTTGGCCCGGGTGCGCTCGCGCCACGCGCCCACGTACGCGACGATCCAGTCGCGGTAGCGGTCCTCGCCGGACAGGATCCAGGCGTTGAGGACCAGTCCGGCCGCGGCGAGGTTGACCGCGGTGTCGCCGGCACCCATCCGGTCGCGCATCTGCGCACCGAGGCGCGGGTCGGAGGAGAGCGGGTACGGGCCGTCCTGCGCCTCGGGGAGCCAGTCGAGCGGGTAACCGTACGTCTCCGCCTCCTTCGCCAGCCAGGGGTAGACGTCGCCGTCGAACAGGCCCCGGCGGTCCGGGTCGCTGCCGTTGTGGGGGCGGGTGATGACATGGTGCTCGGGGTCGTAGTTGCCCTTGGCCGGGTCGACGTACAGGTCGGCGAAGCGCAGCGCGCGCTCGCTCCAGCGGTCGGGGGCGGCCATGCACAGGAAGTAGAGCAGCAGCAGGCTCTCGCCCTGGTGGAACCAGTCGTAGCCGCGCTCGTACTCGTCGCGGACCATGTCCATCTCGGTGAGCTGACGGGTGACGCCCTCCCAGTGCTTCTCGCTGGCGGGGAGCAGGTCGTCGGCGCCGCCGAGGAGGTAGAGCTGCGGCCAGTTGAAGAACACCTCGTAGAAGTCGTCCACCCCGTCGCGGGTGGTCAGCCCGCCGGTGTAGTTCAGGCGTCCGTCCGGGCCGGTGAAGTCGCGGGCGAAGCGGCGCCAGGCGTGGTCGAGGAGGTCGAACAGGGCCCGCTGGGCCACGGCCCAGCCGGGCGGTTCGAGCAGCGGCACCCCGGCCCGGATGCCGGGCGAGGAGGCCGTGGCGTCCTCACCGGAGTGGTCGGCGGAGCTGGAGGGCATGGGAGGGATCTCCGTTCGGGGGTGGCTCGGTGTGCTGTCGGGGAGGGGGTCGGTGGCGGGTGCCGCGCAGGGCGTCATTCCTTGGTGGCGCCGGCGAGCATCCCGCTGACCAGGAAGCGCTGCGCGAACAGGAAGACGACGAGGACGGGGGTGATGGCCACCAGCGTCGCGAGCGCCAGTTGCGGGCGCTCGATCGCGAGCGAGCCGACCGTCGGGTTGAACGAGGGAACGCTGCTGAGCAGGTTGCCGACGCCCACCTGGATGGGCATCTGGTCGCTCGCGGGGAGCATCACGTACGGCAGGAAGTAGTTGGTCCAGTTGGCGACGAAGCTGAAGAAGCCGACGAGCGCGATGACCGGGGTAGCCAACGGCAACGCCACCAGGCGGAAGACCTCGAACTCCGAGCAGCCGTCCATCCGCGCGGCCGCCAGCAGGTCCTTCGGTACGGCGGTCGTGAAGTAGATGTACGTCAGGTACACCCCGAACGGGTAGAACGAGTAGGGCAGGATGATCGACCACATCGTGCCGATCAGACCGACCGCGTTGATCTCCAGGAACAGCGGGACCACCAGCGTGGCGTTCGGCATGAGCATCACGACGAGTGTCGAGAGCAGCAGGGCGCGTCTGCCCCGGAACTCGGTCATCGCCAGCGCGTATCCCGCGGGCACGGCCACGCAGAGCGTGATGGCCAGCGAGATCACCGCGTAGAGCGCGGAGTTGCGCAGCCACAGCAGCACGGCGTTGTCCTGGAAGGCCGTGAGCGCGTCCCAGTTGGCCTTGAGCGTGTGCCAGGAGCCGACGGAGAGCGGGTGACCGTGGACCAGTTGCTGGTCGGTCTTGGTCGCCGCGAGGACGAGCCACAGCACCGGCAGGACGAAGAACACCACGAACACGGTCAGGACGGAGCCGGCCAGCAACCGGGACGGCAGGTCGCGTGCGGGCCGACGCCGCTGCCTTGCGGCACGGTGGGGGGTCGGGCTCATGGCGCTGTGCTCCCGTTCCGTGCGGGGCCGGGCGGCGACAGGGCTGGCGGAGGTCTCAGTCGGCATCGAAGAATCCAGACCGTGCGACGAACAGGGCGGCGGCCGACACACTGACGACCAGGAGCTCCACCGAGACCGCGGCGGCGCCGTTGACGTTGTTCATCTGGAAGGCGAAGTCGTACGTCAGCTGGTTGAGCGAGTAGTCGCGTCCGGCCACGCCCACGCTGGCGAGGGAGAGCAGCTGCGGCTCGACGAAGAGCTGCGCACCGCCCGCGAAGGCCAGGATCACCATGTACACGATCCACTTGCGGAGCATGGGGATCTGGACGTGCCAGGCGGTCTGCCAGGCGCCGGCGCCGTCGATGTGCGCGGCTTCCATCACGTCCTTGGGGATGTTGTTGAGCGCGCCGTACATGACGACGATCCAGCCGCCCGCCCCGGTCCAGAACGCGATGACCGTGAACAACAGGGCCAGGTTTCCAGGGGCGATGACCTCGCCGAAGGTGTCGAATCCCAGCAGGCCCAGCAGCGAACTGACCGGACTCACCGTCGGATCGAGCATGAACAGCCACACCAGCACGCTCGCGGCCCCGGCGAGTGCCCCGGGGATGTAGTAGAGGAACCGGAGCGCCTGGCCGGCCGGACCGGAGGCAAGACGGTGCAGCAGCAGCGCGAGGCCGACCACGAACACCACCAGCGAGACGAGCCAGAGGACGAGGTACACCGCGACGTGGCCGACGGCGTCGGTGAAGCGGAAGTCCTGGGCCGTGGTGAGGAAGTTGGTGAATCCGGTGAACCGGCCGCCGGCGTCGGTGAACGCGAAGTAGACCGCGTACCCGGTGGGAAGGATGCCGAAGGCGATCAGCAGCAGAACATAGGCGGCGACGAAGGCCATGCCGGCCCGGCCCCGCCCGAGGGCGCCGCGACGGCGCCCTCGCGCTCCGGCCGCCATGGTGCGGGTGAGGGTCACTGGGAGACCTTGTATCCGTTGGACTTGGCGTACTTGACGATGGAGTCCTGCCAGGCCGGCAGCATCGAGACGATGGTCTTGCCCTGGGTCAGGCCCGGCTTGACCGTGGCGGCCCAGATCGCCTCCTGGCTGAACTGGCCCGAGCCCCAGCCCGGCCACACCTGGGAGGAGGCGGACGCCAGGGCGCCGAGGTCGGTGGCGTAGTACCCGGAGGCGTCCTGGCCCTTGAGCCAGGTCTCGGCCGCCGGCGCGTAGGCCGGGAAGCCGGGCGCCTTCTCGCCCTGGTAAGCCTTGTCGGTGGTGACCCACTTCAGGAAGTCGGTGGCCGCCTCGACGTGGGCGGAGTGCTGGGACAGCAGCCAGGTGCCGCCGCCGACGTTGCCCGTGGACGGCGAGGAGTCACCCTGCCACTGGGGGATGGGCGCCGCCGCGATCTGCCCGGCCGGGGTCTTCAGGCCGTCCTTGAACACCGCGCCGCCGAACCAGGCGGGGCCGGGCATCAGCAGGACCTTGTCGGCCTTGTTCTTGGCGAAGTCGGTGCTGAACACCCCGGTGACGGACATGGACTTGTTCTTGATCAGTACGTCCATGAGCTTCGCCATCTTGGTGCAGTTCTCGCTGGTGGTGTTCACCGACACGGACTTGGGGCCCGTGATGTCGTTCGCACCGCACTTGCTCGCCCACAGGTAGATCTCGGGGGTGAAGGAGTCCCCGGCGTCGCCGACCAGGTAACCGGGGTGGTCCTTGGCGACCTTCTTGCCGATCTGCTGGTACTCCTCCCAGGTCGTGGGGACGGCGTAGCCGAACTTCTTCAGCAGCGGCGCGTTGTACCAGAGCACCGCCTGGGAGAGGTCGTTGCGCAGGCAGTACAGGGTGCCCTTCACCGTGCAGACGTCGTTGGCACCCTTGGCGAACTGCCCCAGCGTCGACTTCGGTATCAGCCCCTTGTCGAGCGGCGCGGCGAAGCCCGCGTCGACGGCCCAGGTCACCTCGTTGTTCTGGGAGCTGAAGACGACGTCGGGCCAGCCCTTGCCGGTGCGGTTGAACAGCTGGACCTTGGTCTGGAGGTAGTTCGAGCCGTTGGCGTTGCCGTCGTAGCTGACGATGTCGAGCTTCACCTCCGGGTGCAGCTTCTGGTACAGCTTCGCGGCGTCCATGCGGGTGGCGTCCACCCAGACGGTCAACGCGCCGTCCTTCTGGGGCGCCTGGTTGAAGCCGTCCTTGGCGGTCGTGCCGGTGGTGCCTCCGCCGCCACAGGCGGTCACGGTCAGCACCACGCCGGCCGCGCAGCCGGCCAGCAACGCCGAACTTCTCTTGCCGAACGCTCTTCCCCGGTCGGCTGAAGGCTTGATGACGGTCATGAACGACTCCACTGGGTGTGCTGGCGCCCCGAGCAGCTCGGGAGTGCGGCGCGTGAGAGGTGGCGACGCCGGGCAGTCCCGGTCCGGCGTCGGATGGGTGAGGACGGCTGTGCGGCTGCCGTCGCGGTAGAAATTAGCCGCCTTATCGAGGTCTGCGTCAAGGGGTTGAGTTGGCATTCTTGTGGCGAATGTGCGGCAGTGATCGTAGAGATAATCCCCTCTTATGCCTTCAAATGTGGGCATCATGGGCATGATGCATGGCTTATCGTCAGCTCTCTGTGGCAGATAAGTACGACTCATCGAGTCTCTGGTGTACGATGAGCGAGGCTCCACAGTGGTCAGCCGCACTCCTCGCCGTCACTCCCGGAGGCTGGACAGATGAACGACACGCCCGCGCTCGCGGCGGCCCCGCCTGTACAGGCATCTCCCGCCGCGACAGCCGCGGCGAAGGACTCGGACGGGCAGCGTGACTACCGTCCCGGTTACGAGGTCGTGGCCGAGCACATCCTCGAGTTCATCGCCGAGGAACGGCTGGTGCCGGGCGACCGGATGCCCACGGAGATCGATCTCGCCCAGCGGCTGGACACCAGCAGGGCCGTCGTCCGCGAGGCTGTGAAGATCCTTTCGGCGCTGGGCCGCGTGCGGGCGCACAAGGGCCGCGGACTGTTCGTCGCGGACGACGAGGGCATGCTCAGCACCAGCCGCTGGGGCGGCTTCTTCCGGCCGGTCGACCTCGACCACGTCCTGATGCTGTTCGAGTTCCGCAGGGTCCAGGAGATGTCCGCCAGCAGCCTCGCGGCCACCCGCGCCACGCCCGCCGAACTGCGCGCGATCGAACTCGCCATGCAGGAAGGCCGGCAGGGGTTCCTCGACGGCCAGGTCGACGTCTTCAACAAGGCGGACGAGGACTTCCACGCGGCAGTGGCCGCCGCCTCGCACAACACCTTCCTGGTCAACGCCGTACGCGATGCCCGGCGGCTGCAGCGGCAGTCCAGCGCGATCGGGATCCACGACTCCTTCGGGGAGAACACGCGGTCCGCGGTCGAGGAGCACGAGGCGATCTACCGGGCCATTCGTGACGGCCTGCCCGACGAGGCGGCCCGGGCCACGGCCGCCCACCTCGACAGGACTCTGGAGGACTACCGGCGGGAGATCCAGCGGCGCGTGTTCGGGTGAACGGTGGCGAAGCCCCGCGTCTCGTCCAAGGCGTTCACGGCCGAGCCCGAAGGGTCACCCCTTCGGCAGAGCAGGCCGGCTCAGTGGCTGCGGGGCGCGTACATGATCACGGCCATGCCTGCGAGGCAGACCAGGGCTCCGACGACGTCGTACCGGTCGGGGCGGTAGCCGTCGGCGACCATGCCCCAGGCGATGGACCCGGCCACGAAGACCCCGCCGTACGCGGCGAGGACGCGTCCGAAGTTGTCCTCGGTCTGCCAGGTGGCCACCACCCCGTACAGGCCGAGGGCGATGACGCCGGCGCCGATCCAGATCCAGCCCTTGTGCTCGCGGATGCCCTGCCACACCAGCCAGGCCCCGCCGATCTCGAAGAGGGCGGCGACGGCGAACAGGGCAAGGGAGCGAGCGACGGTCATACCGAGGGACCCTACCGGCGCCCCGCCCCGCCGATCCTCAGCGGGGCGCCCGACGCCGTGCGGACGCCGAGGGGGCGCCGGGAGCGGTCAGGCAAGAGCCAGGAGCCGTCGATCGCGCGGAACGTGTCCTCGTGGGCGCGTGGCCGATGTTCGCCGGCAGCCGGGGTGCCACCGGCGCCCCGTCGGTGTAGGCGTCGCCTCGGTACGTGGCGAAGCAGGTGGTCGCCGTGGCCGTGTCCCGTGAGTCGACGGTGACCAGGATGTCGGTGCACAGACGCCGGGACAGCCGGTCCGCCGACCGCACCAGCAGAGCGGTCGGGCGCCGGGTGTGGCCCGAGGACGCTGGTCCCGGTGGTGCGGCATGATCGATGCATGCTGATCGAACTGGTGAAGGTCGCGGCTTTTCCGGGCACGCCGTTGCTGGCCCAGGTCCGAACCGGCTTCGGGCACAGCGGAGTTCGCTGGTGCGGTGACCGGGCCGCGGCACCCGGCGAGTACCACGTCGAGTGGAGCATCGACGAGGACATCGTCTGGGGGCGGAACGCCAAGCCGGCCGCTGGTGTCGGTCCCGGGCTCCGGACCGGCGGGCACTGCGTGGTGTTGCGAGGGCGGTTGATGCTCACGGAGGACGGTGCCGCTCTGCTGGACCTGGACGGCTCCGCGGTCTTGTTGGACATCGCCGACCCGCTGCCCGACGGTGTCGCCGGTTCCTGGGTCGAACTCTTCATCGCCCGGGACAACGTCTCGCTCTACCCGTGCGCACTTTGACGGTAGGTCAGTTTTCGGCTGGGTGTGCTTCGGAAGGTCACCGCACCCGCTCGGTCCATTCCCGTACGGCGGGTGCGTTCTCCATGCGGGAGGCGATGTCCGATTTCGCTGCCGCGTCCAGGGTCTCCGCCAGTGCGTGGAACGTGGCGGGCAGCACGTCGAGCAGGCTCAACACCTCCTCGCCGGTGCGGACCGTGAGCAGCAGCCGGCACCTCCATTGCGGCGACACCTCCGGCCGGTGAGTGAGCCGGTGCTCCATCACCGGGAAGAGGTAGTGCATCGCCGCGGCCCGGGTGTGTTCCCGGAGCCAGTCGACCGGCAGCCGCCGGCTGAACCCCGCCCGCTCCGCTTCCTCTTCCAGCAGCAGGAGCCGCTCGGTGTCGATGGCCCGGATCGTCCTTGGTAGCGCTGCTGTCATGCCGGGATCATGCCATCGGGTGACGGCACGGGGGGCACCTTCCTTCCGGTGGCCGGGGCCACGGTTGCCACCGTCCGTGCCGCCCTCACGTCGAGTCACGGACGACCAGATGCGCGCTCAGGGTCACCTTGCGCTCGGGAACGGCGACACCGTGGAGCTGGGCGAGCAGGAGGTGGGCGGCCCGGCGGCCCATGTCCTCGACGGGCCGGTGGACCGCGGTGAGCTGAGGTTCCGTCTCCGGGGCCTCCTCGTGGTCGCGGAAGCCGATGAGCGCGACGTCGTCCGGAACCTTGAGCCCTGCGGCACGCAGAGCGGCCAGCGCGCCGGCCGCGATCGCGTCGCCGGTGGCGAACACGGCGTCGATGTCCCTGCCGCGAGCCAGGAGTTCCCGCATCGCGGCGGCGCCGGAGTCTCGGGTGAGGCCACCGTGGGCAGTCTCGGCATGCGCATGGCCCGCCTCCGCCAGGACGGCGTCGAAGCCTCTCCGGCGGACCATGCCGGCCCGCAGACCCAAGGGTCCCGTGATGACGGCGAAGCGTCGGCGGCCGCGCCGCAGCAGGTGCTCGGCAGCGCACCGGCCCCCGCCCTCGTCGTCGAAGCCCACCGAGTGCCGGGCTGCGGAGTCGGCCGGCGCCTCTATCGTCACGGTGGGAACGCCCACCGCTTCCAGCCGGCCGGGCAGCGGGTCGTCACCGCGCGGCGAGGCAAGGAGGACACCGTCGATGTGACCCGCCGTGAGAAAGGCACCGAGTCGCGCGTGCTCCCGCTCGGACCGGGCGACGGCCGACAGCAACTGGATCCCGCCTGCGGCCAGTTCGGCTGTGGCCCCCTGCACGAGCAGGGCGGAGAACGGGTCCTCCCAGGACCGGAGGCCCTCCGTCGGCGACGCCACGAACGCACAGGTGTCGGTGCGCCGCCGGACCAGGGCGCGGGCGGCGTGGTTGGGTACGTAGCCCAGCTCACGGACGGCCTCCATGACGGCGGTGCGGGCGGCCGGGCTGACGTTGCCGGAGCCGTTGATCACACGCGAGGCCGTTCCTCTGCCGACTCCGGCGAGTGTGGCGACCGACTCCAGGGTCGGCCTGCGGCGTGGCTGGGTCTGCGAGTCTTCGATCACGAGCCGATCCGTACGGGGTTGGCCAAGAAGGCGTGGTGCGGGGGCATGACGCATGTCAGGGGCAGGAGGAGGGGCTTGCGGGGCTCAGCCCTTGCGGGTGTTGATCTCGTCGGTGAGCTGGGGGACGACGTCGAAGAGGTCGCCGACGACGCCGTAGTCGACGAGGTCGAAGATGGGGGCTTCGGCGTCCTTGTTGACGGCGACGATGGTCTTGGAGGTCTGCATACCGGCGCGGTGCTGGATGGCGCCGGAGATGCCGTTGGCGATGTACAGCTGCGGGGAGACGGACTTGCCGGTCTGGCCGACCTGGTTGGTGTGGGGGTACCAGCCGGCGTCGACGGCGGCGCGGGAGGCGCCGACGGCCGCGCCGAGGGAGTCGGCGAGGGCCTCGATGAGGGCGAAGTTCTCGCTGCCGTTGACGCCGCGGCCGCCGGAGACCACGATCGCGGCCTCGGTCAGCTCCGGACGGCCGGTCGACTCGCGCGGGGTGCGGCCGGTGACCTTGGTGCCGGTGGCCAGCGCACCGAACGTCACCTCCAGGGCCTCGACCGTGCCGGCGGCCGGGGCGGCCTCGACGGCGGCGGAGTTGGGCTTGACGGTGATGACCGGGGTGCCCTTGGTGATGCGGGTCTTGGTGGTGAAGGAGGCGGCGAACACCGACTGGGTGGCCACCGGGCCCTCGCCGGACGCTTCGAGGTCGACGGCGTCGGTGATGATGCCGGAGCCGATGCGCAGCGCCAGGCGGGCGGCGATCTCCTTGCCCTCGGCGGAGGAGGGCACGAGTACGGCGGCCGGGGAGACGGCGGCGACGGCGGCCTGCAGTGCGTCGACCTTGGGGACGACGAGGTAGTCGGCGTACTCGGCGGCGTCGTGGGTGAGGACCCGGGTCGCGCCGTGCTCGGCGAGGGCGGCGGCGGTGTCGGCGGCACCCGCGCCGAGCGCGACGGCGACGGGCTCGCCGATGCGGCGGGCCAGCGTCAGCAGTTCCAGGGTGGGCTTGCGGACGGCACCGCCCGCGTGGTCGACGTAGACGAGGACTTCAGCCATGGGATTGCTCTCCTGCGGATTGCGAAGGCGTGAGGGAAGGGGAGGGGCGGCCCCGGCCGTGACCGGCGACGGTCGCGACGGGCCGCGGGGGCCTCAGATGAACTTCTGGCCCGCGAGGAACTCGGCGAGCTGCTTGCCGCCCTCGCCCTCGTCCTTGACGATCGTGCCGGCGGTGCGCGCCGGGCGGGCGGTCGCGGAGTCCACGGCCGTCCAGGCGCCCTCCAGACCGACGTCCTCGGCCTCGATGTCGAGGTCGGACAGGTCCCAGGACTGCACCGGCTTCTTCTTCGCCGCCATGATGCCCTTGAAGGAGGGGTAACGCGCCTCGCCCGACTGGTCGGTGACGGAGACCACCGCCGGCAGGGACGCCTGAAGCTGCTCGGAAGCGGCGTCGCCGTCACGGCGGCCCGTGACGACCCCGTCCCCGACGGAGATCTCGGAGAGCAGGGTGACCTGCGGGACACCCAGCCGCTCGGCCAGCAGCGCCGGGACGACACCCATCGTGCCGTCGGTGGAGGCCATACCGGAGATCACCAGGTCGAAGCCGGCCTTCTCGATCGCCTTCGCCAGCACCAGCGAGGTGCCCAGCGCGTCGGTGCCGTGCAGGTCGTCGTCCTCGACGTGGATCGCCTTGTCCGCACCCATCGACAGCGCCTTGCGCAGCGCGTCCTTGGCGTCCTCCGGACCCACGGTCAGCACGGTGATCTCGGCGTCGTCGGCCTCGTCGGCGATCTGGAGCGCCTGCTCCACCGCGTACTCGTCCAGCTCGGAGAGCAGACCGTCCACGTCGTCACGGTCGACGGTCAGGTCATCGGCGAAGTGCCGGTCGCCAGTGGCGTCGGGCACGTACTTCACAGTGACAACGATCCTCACTTGAGCAACTTCCTTATCTCAGACGGGACTTCCACTCGCCATCGACGCGGTTCTGCACCGAGGCGATCACCCGGAAGGACTCCCGCAGATGGCGGCGGGTGAGCGTGTCCAGTTCCTTGGGGGCGATCCAGGTCGACGCGGTGCCGCCGCTGCGGATGGCGGCGACCTCTCGCTCGATGGCGAGTTCGTAGATGTCGGTGAACGCACCGATCAGGGTCTCGGCCTCTTCGTCGGTCAGCATGCCGTTCGCGGCACCGCGGCGCAGCCGGTCGGGCGTGGTGCCGTGGACGTCGCCGCTGACGATGGCGAGCCAACGGGCCAGTGACGCGACGGGCCGAAGCCCGCCGGCCTTCAGGTCGAGTCCGCCGCGGTGCTCCCCCGAGGACTCGACCACGAAGTCCCGCACGAACCCGGTGGGCGGCTTCGTGGCGAGGGTGAAGCGCAGCAGGGCGCTGAGGAACTCGGTGCTGCGGGTGGTCCGGCGGATCGTGTCCGTGACGCTGCGGCCGAGCGTGATGGCGGTGATCGGCCGGCTGTCGGCGACCATGGAGGAGAGCAGGAGCGCGCCCTCCTGGGTGGGATGCGTGATCCATCCCTGCGCGGCCTTGGTCCATGAGGCGCGGGACCGGCTGAACAGCGGGTTGTCCGCGTTCGCGCCGTCCGGGCACCGCCGCAGTCCGCAGACTTCCATCGCGTCCAGGACCTTGGCGGCCTGCGCGCGGATGGCGGCGGACGAGGGCGGGTCCACGGTGGGCAGGAGCAGGCTGTCCCACATCAGACCGGTGTCCACGTCCGAGCCGGGCAGCGGTTCGCGACGGGCGGAGGAGCCCAGCACCAGCCAGGACGTCCCACCCGCGACGGGAAAGGCGTCGGTGGCGGTCAGGGCCAGCAACCGGTGCAGTACGGCGTCGGTGACGGCGGCGAGGAGCGCGCCGATGTGGGCGGCGGGGACGTTGTTGTCGTGCAGTTCGACGGCGGTGGCGGGGATGAGGGAACATGCCTCGGCGAGTTCGGGGATGGTCGTCGCCGACTCGATCGCCGAACGGATGACGAGCGGATCGCGCACCTCCACCGACGCGAGGTCGATGGCCCGGACGACGCCGGCGGGACGCCCGTTGTCGTCGGTGACGACGAGATGGTGGACGCCGGACTCCACCATCTGGACGAAGGCCGTGGCGAGCGGGGTCCGCGCGTCCACCATGACCACCGGACGCGTGGCGAGCTCACGGGCGGGTGCGTCGGTCGTGAGGAGCCCGGTGGCCACCTTCCGGCGGAAGTCCTGGTCGGTGATGATGCCCAGTCCCTCGTGCAGCCGCACGAGGGCGCAGGACTGGTCGGCGTCGCTGATGGCGACGGCGACGTCCCGGACCGGTGTGCTGTGGCTGCACCAGACGACGGGCCGCATGAACTGGCTGACCGGGGCCCGGCTCTGGCCGAGCAGACCGTCACGGGTGAGCCGCTGCCGGGAGATCATGGTCCCGAAGTGGGCGAACCGCAGTCGTTCGGGCTGGGACACCAGGGTCCTGGGGTCGGGGATGCGGTAGCAGAGCGTGTCCTCGGCGGCCCGGACCGACAGCGCCGGGGACAGTCCGGTCAGCACCGAGATGTGGCCGAAGGTGTCGCCGGTGCCGAGCAGGTCGACGGTCCGGCCCCGGTCGAGGACCTCCACCGCGCCGCTGCGCACCACGTAGACGTGGTCGAGGGCCGGGGCGCCCTCGGCCACGATCATCGTGCCCTCGGAGAAGTACTCGACCTGGATGCTGCGTGCGAGTGCCGCCAGGTCCTTGGCGTCGAGGTCGTCGAACGGGGCCTGGGCTCCGAGGAAATCGGTGAACTCCTGCATGGGGGTCTCTCAGGATCGGGCGCGCGTCAGAGGGTGGTGAGCCAGGTGTCGGACAGGGTGTAGCCGGCGGGGAACGGGTCGCTCGGGTCGTAGCCGACCTGGCACAGTTCGGTGATCCACGCCTGTCCCGTCACGCTCGGGACGACCGCCGGGACGTCGCCGACCCGGGTGAGTTCCTCGATCCTGCTGGAGAAGCGGGTGCCGATGACCGACTCGTGGACAAAGGTCTCCCCGGCCTTGATCTGCCCGCGCCGGTGCATGACGGCCAGCCGTGCGCTGGTCCCGGTGCCGCACGGGGAACGGTCGAGGCGGCCCGGCGAGACCACCACGGCGTTGCGTGAGGTGAGGACGTCGTCCTCGCGGTGCAGGGGTCCCGCGAACTCGGTCTGGGTGATGCCGGCGTACTCCGGGTGCTCGGGGTGGACGGCCGGGAGCTGTTCGGCCGCCGCCTCCTTGATCTTCTGGCCGGTGACGCAGAGGTCGCGGCCCTCGTCCGGGGTGAGCCCGAAGCCGAGCGCCGGCGCGTCGGCGATGACGTAGGCCATGCCGCCCCAGGCCACGTCGACGGTCAGGGTGCCCAGCCCGGGTACCTCCACCTTCGCGTCGAGGTGGTACACGAAGGCGGGCTGGTTGGTGAAGCGGACGCCGGTGACCTTGCCGTCCTTGCACGCGCAGCGCAGCCGGATGAGACCGGCCGGCGACTCCAGGACCACATCGGTGTACGGCTCCCGCATGGGGAGCATGCCGGTCTCCAGCAGCACGGTCGCCGTACAGATGGTGTTGCTGCCCGACATCGCCGGATACTCGGTGGACTCGGCGATCACATAACCGAGTTGGGCCTCGGGGTGGTTGGACGGCAGCACGATGTTCGCGCTGTGCACGACGCCACCGCGCGGCTCGAAGAGAAGCAGCTTGCGGATGTCGTCGAGATGCTCTTCGAGGTAGCGCTTCTTGTCGAACATGGTCTCGCCCGGGACGTCGCCGACGCCCCCTGTGACGACCTTGCCGATCTCACCGGCGGCATGGCACTCGACCACGTTCAGGACCTTGCTCCAGCGCATGGGGACTCCTCACGCGGCGCGGTGGCCGCGTCGTGCTTCGTTGGCGTACGGGGAGGTGGGGAGGACGGGGAACAGGGTCCACCGGGTGTGACACCCGGGACCGGTCACTCGGGAGCCGGCGTGTAGAAGTGGCCGCGTTCGAGGACCGGGTCGAGGATGCCGTCGGAGATCTGGTCGACGGCCTCCTCCAGACGGGGCACGTCACGCTTCTGGCCGGGATAGCCGACGGCGGCCTTCACCTCGGGGACCATCAGCCAGGCGCCGGCGACGACCGCCGACAGCACGGCGAACGCCGGCGGTTCCTCGGCGTGCAGGCGGCGCAGGGCGGCGTCGAGGAGGGCCGGGGACTGGCCCTCCAGCGCGGCGAGCGTGCCCGCGAGCAGGTCGAAGGAGTCCGCCCGGGCGTCCACGGCGCGGCGCAGCCAGACGTCGTACTCCGCGGCCCGGGTGGCGGCGGGGTCGGTGTCGGTCTCCGGGATCAGTACGTCGGCCACGGCCCGCAGAGTGGCCAGCTCCACGTCCGTGACCAGCCGTGGAGCCCGGAACTTCGCCGGGACGGACAGGCGCGGGGGCTGTGGCGAGGAGGTCGGAGGAGTCACAGCGTCACCTTCTGATCGGAGGCGGTGTCGGCGATGTTCTCGGCCACGCGGAGGGCGAGTGCCGCGATCGTGCAGGTCGGGTTCGCCGAGCCGCTCGTGACGAAGATGCTGCCGTCCGCGAGGAAGAGGTTCGGTACGTCGTGAGCGCGGCCGTAGGAGTCGACGACGGAGGTGGCCGGGTCGTCGCCCATGCGCGCCGTGCCGAGCAGGTGCCCCGGCTGGTCGGTCCAGAGTTCGACGGCGAAGGTCCGCTCGGCTCCGGACGCCGCGTGGGCCTCCTCCATGCGAGCGACCGAGAACTTGAGGATCTTGCGGGTGTTCTCGCTGATCCGGTAGTTGATCTTCGGCGCGGGGATCCCGTGCGCGTCGGTCCGGTCGGGGGAGAGGGTGACCTGGTTGGCCTCGTCCGGCAGGTCCTCGGTGTTGGCGGCCCACAGGATGCCCCCGGCATGGGAGCGCGCCATACGGTGGATCGCCGGACCCCACAACTCGTCGTACGGCAGCGAGCGTTGGGTCTCCAGGGCGGTGAGCGGTCCGGGGGTGGGCAGCGCGTGCATCTTGCTGCCCCGGACGAAGTCGTGCTTGGGGTCGGTGTCGTAGAACTCCATCGAGTGGATGAGCTGCCCGGCGGGTCCGCGCCAGCTCTCCAGGTCCTCGTCGTAGAAGCCCGTGACGGAGCAGTTGGGGTGGAGCATCAGGTTCTTGCCGACGAGGCCGGAGGAGTTGGCCAGGCCGTCGGGGTGCTGGGCGGAGGCGGAGAGCAGGAGCAGGCGCGGGGTGCCGATGCCGTTGGCGCAGACGACGACCGCGTGGGCGAGCTGCCGGTGTTCGACGCCTTCGCGGTCGATCCACAGGGCGCCCTCGGCGCGGCCGTCCTTGCCGGTGAGGATCCGGCTGACTCGGGCGCCGGTGACCAGGGTCGCCCCGGAGCGCAGGGCGTGCGGCCAGAAGGCGATGTCGGCGGAGGCCTTGGAGCTCTCCGGACAGCCCCATTCGCAGGTGCCCCAACGGGCGCACTGCGACAGCTCCTTGAACTTCTGGCTCGGGATCGCGTTGGTGCCCGGCCACCAGTGCCGGCCCAGCGCGTTCATGCCCGCGGCCGCCCGGCGGCCCGCCTTGCCGAGGGGGTGCGGGGGCAGCGGGTAGTCGAGGCCCTCGGGGTAGGCGGGGTCGCCGCCGAGGCCGGAGACGCCGATGAACTGGTCCATCCGGTCGTAGTACGGGGCGAGGTCGGCGTACGAGATGGGCCAGTCGTCGCACACGCCGTCGAGGCTGCGGACGGCGAAGTCGGACGGCAGCAGCCGGGGCCACTCGGCGCCGTAGAAGAGGCTGGAGCCGCCGACCGCGTTGTACATGATCGGCGCCATGTCCGAGTCGGACAGGTCCAGCGGGTAGTCCGCCGGCAGGTTCCGGACGTTCGGGTCGTGGGCCCACTGGTTCTGGATCAGCAGCTCCCACTCGGGATGGTTGACCGGGTAGTCCGTCGGGTTGACCCAGTCGCCCTGCTCCAGGCAGACCACGCGGAAACCGCGTGCGGCCAGCGTGTGCGCGATGACCCCGCCGGAGGGCCCGGAGCCGATGACGAGAACGTCGGCCACGTCGCTGGGTGCTGAGACCATGCGGTCCACTCCTCTGTCGATTGTCGACTGTTGTCCATCATGTGGTGGGTTTCGAGGCAAGTCAACGCCGACCGTCAGGCGGAATCCACGCGCACCCGAACGGGCCCGCCGGAGTCGTCCACGCCGGTCGTCCAGTCCGCCGCGAGATACCGCGGCCGTCCCGGCAGCAGCGTGCGCGACCACTTCTGCCGGTGCAGCACGCGGCCGTCCTGGACCACGGTGACCGCGGGGCCCGGGATCACGGCCGCACTCCAGAGGACGAAGTGCCCGCGCGGCGGTGCGGGAGCGACGGCCGAGACGAGGTTGGGTGCCACCCAGGCCAGCGGCTCGCTGACGCGCAGGGGGACGAGACGCCTGCCCGGCGGGGTGTCTCCGCGGGCCGCGAGGTGCCCGAGCACACCGCGCGCGACGGCCCGCCCGTCGAGCGCGGCCACGTCGGCGGTCTCCACGGCGTGCAGCACGTTGCCGGCCGCGAAGACGCCCGGGACCGACGTACTCAGGTCGGTCCCCACCGCGGGCCCCAGCGTGCCCGGGTCGAGCAGCACGCCCCCGTGGCGGGCCAGTTCGTGGTCGGGGATCCAGTCGCCGGTGAAGACGACCGTGTCGCAGCCGAGGGACGCCCGCCTCCCGTCGGCGTGCCGCACCACGACGCCCTCGACGCGACGCCGTCCGACGATCTCCTCGACGCTGGTCCGGGTCAGCACGGGCGTACGCCACATCAGCCGCGCCCCGATCCGGAACGCCTCGTACGTCTGCGGCCGGTCGTGACCGGTGATCATGGCGCGTACCTTCACACCGGCGTGCGAGAGCGTCGTGAGCGCCGAGTAGCTCACGTGCTCGGCACCCACGATCACCGCCTCGCGGCCGACCGGCAGCCCGTGGGTGTACACCGTCTGCTGGAGCTGGCCCGTGGTGAAGACACCGGCCGGGCGGCTGCCCGCCACCAGGCGTGCGGTACGCGGCCGTTCGCGGGCGCCCGTCGCGAGGACGACCGCGCGGGCCGTCACCCTCTCCAGGCCCCGCGGGCTCGTCGCCTCCAGGGTCAGCGTCTCGGCCGTCCCCCCGTCCCAGCCGGTCACCGAGACACCGGTCCGTACGGTGACCCCCGCTCTCCGTGCCGCGTCGAGGAGGTGCCGCGCGTAGGCGGGTCCGCTCATGACCCGGTGCAGGTCGCGCATCCCGTAGCCGGTGTGGTGGGAGTGGCGGGGGATGCCGCCGCCCTCCTGCTCGCGTTCCAGCACCTCCACGTGCCCGGCGCCCTGCCGGGCCAGTTCCGTCGCGGCGGCGAGCCCGGCGGGGCCGGCACCGATCACGGCGACGTCCACGTGCCGCCGCGTGCGCCCGTCGGCACGGGCCTGCCCGCTCACCGGCCCTCACCCGCCGGAGCCGACTGCGCCAGCAAGTGACGGACCTCGGCACCGCAGTAGAAGCCCTGGCAGCGGCCGAGCGTGGCGCGGGTGCGACGGCGCAGGCCCTCCAGGGTGCGGGCGGGCAGCGGCGAGGCGAGGGCGTCGCGGATCTCGCCCCGGGAGACGCGCTCACAATGGCAGACCATGGTTCCGTACTCCGGGTCCTCGGCGATGAGGTCGGGCCGCTGGTAGGGCCGCAGCGAGGCCTCGCCGATCGTGGGCATGTGAGGGATGCGGGCGGGCACAGGCTCGCCGAGTTCGAGTCCGGCCTTGCCCAGCAGGTCCCGTACGTGTTCGCCGATGGCCAGGGCCGAGGTCAGCCCGGTGGAGCGGATGCCGCCGACGCAGACGTAGCGCTGGTCGGCGTGCAGGCGCAGCTGGTAGTCACCGTGCTCGGTGGCGGCGCGCAGCCCGGCGTAGACCGTGGTGACCTCATCCTCCAGGAGGTCCGGCATCAGCCGCCTGCCCTTGGCCAGCAGGGTGTCGATCCCCTCGGGGGAGGAGGCCGTCCTCGTCTTGTCGTCGAGGTCCTCGGCCGTGGGGCCGAGCATCACGTTGCCGAAGACGGTGGGGGAGATCAGGACCCCCTTGCCGAGCGCGGTCGGCACGGGCAGCAGGATGTGGCGGACGAGGGAGCGGGCGAACTTGTCGAAGACGATCAGCTCGCCGCGGCGCGGGGTGACCGTGAAGTCCTCGTGGCCGAGCATGCGGTCGATCTCGTCGCTGCGCAGCCCGGCGGCGTTGACCAGATAACGGGTGCGCAGTGTCCCGTTGCCGGTCTCGACCAGCGTGCTGCCGTCGGGCTGCGGCCGTACGCCGCGCACCTCGGTGTCGAGGAGGATCTCCACGCCGTAGCCGAGTGCCTCCACGGCGAAGGCGAACGGTGTGGTCCAGGGGCAGATGATGCTCTCCCCGGGGATCTCCAGGGCGCCCAGCGCGCCCGGGCCCAGATGGGGCTCGCGGCGGTAGAGCTCGTCACGTTCGACGTGCCGGGTCTCGGTGTAGCCGTTCCTGGCGGCCTTCTCCGCCAGACCCGGCAGGGCGTCCAGCTGCTCCCGGTCCCAGGCGACCAGCAGGGCG
Source organism: Streptomyces sp. VNUA24 (assembly GCF_029167005.1). Taxonomy (NCBI): domain Bacteria; kingdom Bacillati; phylum Actinomycetota; class Actinomycetes; order Kitasatosporales; family Streptomycetaceae; genus Streptomyces; species Streptomyces sp. VNUA24. The sequence goes on along the minus strand of NZ_CP119143.1, from coordinate 1,381,593 downwards.
CCCAGGGGTTCCATGGGGATACCGGCCGCGGCGGCGTAGTCCCGCAGGAGGTGGTAGCCCTTCGCGACCAGCTCGGACTCCAGCGTGCCGGGTGTGGCGTCGAAGCCGGTGTGCAGGATCGCCGTGTTGGCCTTCGAGGTGCCGTCGCCGATGTCGGAGGAGGCTTCGGCCAGTCCCACCCGCAGCGGATGCCGGCCCAGTGTCCGGGCGATGGCGGCTCCCACGTCGCCGCCGCCGATGATGAGGACGTCGAACTGTGTCTGCCTGGACGTGAGGGTCATGTCGTCTCCCGCGCGTGTGCGACGGACGCTTCGGCGGCGCGCCGGAACCGGTCCAGCCGCTCCTGTGCCTCGTCCGGGCCGATGCGTGGTTCGTAGGTTCTGGCCGGGCCGCGTCGGGGGACCGCCGTGCCCGGTTCGCGCCGGGGGTCGATGCCGTAGGCGGCCAGGGCCGCGACGCCCAGTGCGGTGGTGTCCGCCGCGGGGTCGGCCTCGACCGGCACCTGGAGCAGGTCGGCCTGGGCCTGCATGAGGAGGGCGGAACGGGTCAGCCCGCCGTCCACCCGCAGGGACCGGATGCCGCGCCCGGTGTCGGTGCTCGCGCTGTCGACGAGACAGGCCACCTGCGCGGCGATGCCTTCGGCGAGTGCCCGGACGACATGGGCCGTCGTGGTGTCCAGGGCCAGTCCCGTCAGGGAGCCGCGGGCCTGGGGCTGCCACTGGGGCGCCCCCAGTCCCGCGAGCGCGGGCAGGAAGACGACCCCGCCGCTGTCGGGGACGCCGCCGCCGACACGGTCCAGGTCGGCGGCGCTCTCGATGAGTCCCAGATCCACCAGCCAGCGCACCGCCGACGCGGCGGTGTAGACCTGGCCGTCCAGCGAGTACGTCGCCTTCCCGTTCAGCCGCCAGGCGACCGAGGCGGTGAGGCCGGCCGTGGACCGTCTGCTGTCCGTGCCCTGGTTCAGGACCAGGAACGCGCCGGTGCCGTAGGTGCACTTGGCCGTGGCGGCGGCCAGGAGGCCGTGGCCGAACAGGGCCGCGGGCTGGTCCACGATCGCCGCGGTCACCGGGACCAGGTCACCGGTCAGGACCTCGGTCTCGCCGATCGTCCCGGCGCAGTCGACGATCTCCGGGAGCGGCTCGTCGTCCAGTCCGAAGACCGCGAGCGCCGTGTCCGACCAGCCGGTGGTGTCCAGGTCCATCAGCTGGGTGCGGGACGCGGTGGCCGCGTCGGTCACGAAGCGGCCGGTGAGCTGGTGCAGCAGCCAGGCGTCGGACGTCGTGACGACTCCCTCGCGTGTCCACCGCTCGCGCAGCCAGGCCATCTTGGGAGCGGCGAAGTAGGGGTCCAGAGGGAGGCCGGTGAGTGCGGCCAGCTCCTCGCCCCGGTCCCGCAGCCGCTCGCAGACGGTCGCGGCGCGGCGGTCCTGCCAGCCGAGGGCCGGGGTCAGCGCCTTGCCGGTGGTGCGGTCCCAGGCCAGTACCGTCTCGCCCTGGTTGGCGAGCCCCACGGCACCGACGTCCTCCCCGCTGTCACGCACCGCCTCGCGGGCGGCGGTGAGGACGGACATCAGCAGCTCCGTCGGGTCCTGTTCCACCGAGCCGCCCGGGCCGTACGAGGGGCGGACCTCCGCCTCGGCCCGGCCGATGACGCCCCGTTCGGGGCACACGACGATCGCCTTGGTTCCGGAGGTGCCCTGGTCGATGGCGAGCACATTCTCTGTCATTGCCGTACCTCACCGCTCCGTCCGACGTGGTGCCTCAGGCCTTGGAGAGCACGCCGCCGTCGACGACGAACGCGGTTCCCGTGATCGCCCTGGCATGGTCGGAGAGCAGGAAGGCGACCGACTGCGCGATCTCCACCGGCTCGATGGCCCGGCCGATCGGCTGCCACTCCGGCAGCGCCGCGTCCAGCGCCTCGCGGCCGCCGAGCCGGTTGTAGTGGGGGACGTTGAGCTTGGTGTCGACGAAGCCGGGGCAGACCGCGTTGGCGCGGATGCCCTCGCCGCCGTGGTCCAGGGCGATGGCCTTGGTCAGCATCAGGACCGCGCCCTTGCTGGCGGTGTAGAGCGCGAGCTGCTTCTCGGCCGCCAGCGAGTTGATCGATCCGATGTTCACGATGGCGCCGCCGCCGGCCGCGACCAGTGCCGGGATGGCGTACTTCGAGCCCAGGAAGACGCCCTTGACGTTCACGTCGAACGTGCGGTCGTACTCGTCGACGGTGGCGGAGGCCGTGTCGTTGGGGAGGAGGACCCCGGCGTTGTTGACGATGCCGTCCAGGCGCCCGAAGCGCCGGACGGTGAACTCCACGGCCTCCTCGACCTGTCGCTCATTGGTGACGTCGAGGATGCGGACCTCCCAGCGGTCACTGTCCACCAGGTCGGTGAGGACCTTGAGGCCGGCCTCGCTGTGGGTCGTGGCGACCACCTTGGCCCCTTCGTCGTGCAGGTGCTTGGCCGTCGCGAGACCGATGCCCGCCGACGCACCGGTCACGAGCACGACCTTCTCCAGCAGCAGACCCATGGGGATCACCTAGCTCTCGTCCAACTATCGACTGACGATTGTCGACAGAAAACTTCCAAAGGAAAGGCCCCCTGTCAAGGGGGCCTTCGCCGATCTGTTCGGCGTGGCCGGGCCCTACGCCTTCTTCCTCGCCCGGGACGGCTTCCCGGCTCGCGGGGCCGGCCTCTCCTCCTCGGGGCTGTCGGGGGCGGGGAGTCCCGGGCGGATGTGAGTGGTCAGTTCCTCCCGCACCCGGTCGAGGTCGCCCGAGCGGATGCATGCGAGCAGCCGCTGGTGGTTGGCCGCCAGGTCGGAGAGGTGGGCGAAGGACTGGTGGTCCACGGCGAGGAAGAGCCGCAGCTGGGACTCCCAGCTCAGCCACATGTCGAACAGCATTCGGTGGTCGGCCGCGCGGTAGAGCGCCCGGTGGACGGCGAGGTGGGTGTCGATGCAGCCGGCGACGTCCCCCGCCTCGGCCTTCTCCGTCAGCGCCTCGACCGCCTCCACGAGTTCCGCGCTGCCCTCCGCGGTCATGAGGGACGGCAGGGCCCGCTCGATCGCGAACGGCTCCAGGACCGACCGCAGGCTCTCGATCTCGGCGATGACCTCCCTGCTGACCTCGGCCACGAAGGAACCGCGGAAGGGGACGCGGGTGACCAGGCCCTCCTCGTCCAGCCGCTGGAGGCCCTCGCGCAGGGTCGTGCGGCTGACACCCATCTCCTCGGCGAGGTGGGTCTCGCGAAGCTGACTCCCGGCGGGGAAGGTGCCGTCGAGGATGGCGTTGCGCAGCATCGTCACCACGCTCTCCGACCTGGTATTCGACGCGATCCGTGTGACGGCCACCGGAGATCCCTGCCCCTTCGTTCTTGGTCGATTGTCGACCGCTAGCTTCCCACAGATTACCGCCCGGTTCGGGGTGGTCCCGGGTTCTCGCTGATGAGCGGGGTATTGACAGCGGCCGGATGCGTGGACTCTTGTTAGTGGAGACGGTCGAGAGTAGATTGTCGACAGTTTCCACTCGAAAGGACGAGTCCTATGACCGAGCTCGCTGGAGTGTTCTCCGCGGTGGCCACTCCGTTCCGGCCGGAGGATGCCTCCCTCGACGTGGGCGGACTGCGTGACCTCGTCGAGCGGACCATCACGGGCGGCATCCACGGCCTGGTCCCGAACGGGTCGACGGGGGAGTTCCCCTCGCTCAGCGGGGACGAGCGCCGCGAGGTGGCCGAGGTGGTCATCGACCAGGCCGCCGGACGCGTTCCGGTGGTCCCGCACGTCGCCGCCATGACGACGAAGGAGGCCGTGAGCCTCGCGCGGCACGCCGAGGCCGCCGGCGCGGCCGCGGTGATGGCCGTGGCCCCCTACTACGAGCCGCTGACCATCGAGGAGATCAAGAAGTACTTCCTCACCATCGCCGGATCGGTCTCCGTCCCGGTCGTCGTCTACAACCTCCCGGTGGCGACCGGCGTCAACCTGACCGCGGAGCACGTCGTCGACCTGGCCCGGCGGGCCGGCAACATCACGCACGTCAAGGACACCACCGGCGACCTCAGCCAGGCCGCACGCCTCATCCACGACCACGGCGACGAGATCAAGACCCTCGTGGGCTGGGACACCCTCTTCTTCGCCTCCCTCCTGGAAGGCGCCGCCGGATCCATCGTCGGCGCGGCCAACTTCATCGCCCCCGAACTGGTAGCCATCTACGACGCGGTCCAGGCCGGCCAGATCTCCTCGGCCAAGAAGGACTGGGACCGCATCTTCCCGATCATGCAGTTCCTGGTCAGCGGCGGATACGTCCCCGCGGTCCGGGCCGCACTGGACATCACCGGCCACTCCGCGGGCCCGGCCCGGGAGCCCATCGGCCCCCTGGAGAGCGAGCGCTACGCCGAGCTCGAAGCGCTGCTCAAGCCCCACAGCGCCTGACGCCGCAGGGCCGGAGCCTCCTCACCCTCCGGCCCTGCGCGGCGGCACCCGTACCGGTCCACACGCCACCCCCCGTCGCCCCCTGCCCCGCTCGTCCCCGAAGGACCCAGAGCACAGTGAGGTCACCATGTCAGACCGCTCCCCGGCGCAGTCACCCGATGCAAGACCCGCAGACTCCTACGAGTCGGACGCCCAGCTCGACGCGTCCGCCCTCGACGACACCGCCTACCTGGCCAAGCTCGGCTACAAGCAGGAACTGAACCGGGCCATCGGCCTGTTCTCCAGCTTCGGTGTCCAGTTCAGCTCCATCGCCGTGGCCTCCGCCTGCTTCACCACGCTCATCGTGGGACTGGGCTTCTTCGGGCCCGCCTCGTTCTGGTCATGGGTGATCGGCGGCTTCTTCCAGGTGTTCATCGTGGGTCTGGCGGTCGGCGAACTCGTGTCCGCCTATCCGCTCGCCGGCGGCGTCTACCAGATCAACACCCGCATCCTGTCCCAGAGCAAGAACCGCCTCGTACGCCACCCCTGGCTCGGATGGCAGTCCGGCTGGTGGATCGTCCTCGCCCACGCCGTGTCGGTGGCGGCCGTGGCCTGGAGCATGGTGCCGTACGTCGCCGGATGGTTCGACGTCGAGACCCTCACCAACGCCGAGACCATGTGGTGGGCCCTCGGCATCATCGCGTTCGTCACCCTGATCAACGTGGCCGGAGTGCGGATCGCCGCCCTCGCCAACAACATCGGTGTCGTCGCGGAACTCGTCGGTGCCGTCCTGGTCGTCGGTGCCCTGCTGTTCGTCAGCCACGACACCCAGCCCGCCTCCATCCTCAACGACACCGGCGGCACGGTCACGAACGGCCAGTGGCTCACCCCGTTCCTCTTCGCGTTCCTGCTGCCCGCCTACATCATCTCCAGCTTCGACTCGACCGGGAACGCCGCGGAGGAGACCCGCGACGCCGCCCGCAAGGCGCCGCTCGGCGCCTTCCTCGCCAACAGCGCGGCATGGCTGTACGGCATCCTGTTCATCGCCCTGCTCTACCTGGCCATCCCCGACGTCGACGCCGTCATGGGCAGCGACACCCCGGTCAAGTTCATCCTCGACAGCGCCGTCGGCACCCAGGTCACCGAGATCTTCGAGGTCGTCGCCATCGTCGCGCTCGTCGCGACGTGCACCATGCTCCAGCTCACCGGCGTCCGCGTCCTGTGGTCCCAGGCCCGCGACGGGCAGATCCCGGCCGCGAAGACCCTGCGCAAGGTCGCCGCCAACCGCATCCCGGTCAACGCCACGCTGGTGCTGTTCGCGATGTCCGTCGTGTTCGCCGTCACCGCCTCCTTCTCCGCGACCGCACTGGCGGTCCTCGCCGGACTCACCTCACTGGCCTGGGCCCTCGCCTACGGAGTGGTCGTCACCAGCGGCCTGTACGGCCTGCTGGCACGCAAGCTCCCCGCCCGCCCCTTCAACCTGGGCCGGCTCAGCCCGCTCGTCTTCGTCCTCGCCGTCGCCTGGTCCCTGCTGCTGGTCGTGGTCCTGATCTGGCAGAACCCCGAGCAGGTCGGAGGCGGCATGCTGGGCGCCATCGTCGTCGGCGCGGTGCTGTACGCCCTCATCCCCAAGCACGGACGACACTCCGAAGGGGCCTCGCATGTCGCACCCGACGATGTGGAAGCCTCGGCCTGATTGTCTCCGGACCCTCTACGACAGCGAAGGAGATGCCCTCATGAGCACCTCGCCCGAGCCCACCGTGGTCAACATCGTCGACGGGGTGAGCCGTCCGGGCTCCTCCGGCGAAACGATCGACGTGCTGGACCCGAGCACGGGGGCCCACATCGCCTCCTTCACCGACTCGACCGCGGACGACGTCGACGCGGCGGTGCGCGCCGCCCACCGGGCCGCCCCCGGCTGGGCGGCCACGCCTCCCGGCGAGCGCTCCGCGGCCCTGCACCGCCTCGCGGACCTGGTCACGTCCAGGCTGACGGAACTGGCGGACCTGGAGGTGGCCGACGCCGGCAAGCCGTGGACCGCCGCCCACACCGGCGAACTGCCCGGCATCGTGGACGCGTTGCGGCACTTCGCCGGGGCCGCGCGGGCCACCACCGGGCAGCCGGCCGGGGAGTACGCCAAGGGCAACACCTCGTTCCTGCGCCGCGAACCGGTCGGCGTGGTCGCCGCGATCACACCGTGGAACTTCCCGCTGTGGCAGGCGGTCTGGAAGATCGTGCCGGCGCTCGCCGCCGGCAACGCGGTCGTCGTCAAGCCCGCCGAGAACACGCCGCTGTCCACGACCCGCTTCGTGGAACTCGCGGGGGAGATCCTGCCGCCCGGCGTCCTGAACGTCGTCCTCGGCACGGGCGCCGTGGTGGGGGAGGCGCTGGTCGCCCACCCGCTGGTGGACCTGGTCTCCTTCACGGGCTCGACCCGGGCGGGCCGCCGCATCGGACAGGTGGCCGCGGAGGCCCCCAAGCGCGCCCTCCTGGAACTCGGCGGCAACGCCCCCGTCGTCGTCTTCGACGACGTCGACCTGGAGAAGGCCGTACCCGTCCTGACCAACGGGGCGCTCTACAACGCCGGTCAGGAATGCATGTCCGCCACCCGGCTGCTGGTGCAGGAGTCCGCCCACGACCGGGTGGTCGAAGCCCTCAAGGAGAGCCTGGGCAGTGTCGTCATCGGCGACACCTCGGACAAGAACACGGTCCTCGGCCCGCTCATCTCCCAGCACCAACGGGACAGCGTCCACCGTCTGGTGGAGAACCGCCCCGACCACGCGACGCTGGTGCTGGGCGGAGCGCCCGTGGACCGGCCGGGCTACTACTACCAGGCGACCCTCATGACCGGTCTCCGCCAGGACGACGACCTCGTCCAGGAGGAGATCTTCGGCCCGGTCGTCACCGTCCAGACCTTCACCGACGAGGCCGACGCCATCGCCAAGTCGAACGACGTCCCGTACGGCCTCGCCGCCTCGGTATGGACCCGCGACGTCGGCCGGGCCCTGCGCGTGGCCAACGCCTTCGACTTCGGCAACGTGTGGATCAACAACCACATGGTCGTCGGCCCCGAACTGCCCATCGGCGGCTTCGGCGCCTCCGGGCACGGCAAGGAAGGAGGCACCGCCGGCATCGAGGAGTTCACCCGCGTCAAGCAGGTCGTCATCAGCCTGGACTGACCACCGCGCCTCCCCGCGGTCCAGCCTCCCGAACGGGCCTGATGCCGGGCGCTGCGTCAACCCTCTTGAACGGGGGCGGACGCGGCGCCCGGCGCAGGTCTGTCCAGGAGCAAGGAACATGGCAGAGCACGCTCCGTGGCTGCCTTCCCTTCATTCGGCTCGACCCGGTACAGGCAAGCCCGCGGCGTGCGGGTCACCGTGTCCGTCAGGAGGCCGTCGGTGAAGAGAGCGCCGACGCCGTCCTCCAGCGCCCACCCTGCGGGGAGTGCGCCGGTGCCCACGGCCGCCCGGTAGGAGGAGCGGCGGCCCGGCTCACTGTCGTAGTGCGGACAGACCGAGCCGGACAACAGGCCCAGTCCGTCCGGCAGGAACGTCAGCGGTCCGAAGGAGTCGGTAAGCGACCCTTCGGCCCAGCAGTTGGCCCCGGCACTGATCCCGCACAGCACGGTGCCGGCGTCGTAGGCCTCGTGCATCAGCCGGTCCACACCATGAGCACGCCAGACCGCGAGCAGGTTCGCCGTGTTGCCGCCCCCTACGTACACGATGTCCTGGGACAGCAGAAACGTGCGCAACGCGGCGTCATCGAACTCCCGCCGGAACAGCGGCAGAACACCGGGTTCACAGGCGCGTGGCGCGAACGCGGAGAGGAACCGGTCGACGTAGGCGGGGGCATCGCCGCCGGCGGTGGGCACGAAGCACACCTTGGGCCGGGAAACCCGTGCGAGACCGAGCACCCAGTCGTCGAGCAGACCGTCGTCGTCCGTGGAGAAGCCGCCCCCGAGCAGGGCCAGACGATGTACGGGAGTGACAGCCAAGGGAAGGCCCTCCTCGGGACACGAGTCGGCCGGAACAGACGATGTCCCGACCGGAACAGACGATGTCCCGAACGATGCCGAGCCGACCCCTGCTTCCACAAGTGCCATACGCCGTCACACCACGGCCGGACCACCGACCGGTTCCCCCTCACCTGCTGACCGCTCACCGGAGAGGCCACGTCGTCCGAGCGCCGAAGGTCACCCGGCGAGCCCGCGTGCACGCAGGTCGGCGTCCAGCATGCGGATCAACTCACCCACCCGTCCGCCCCCGCTCGGTGCCACGGGGAAGCGTCGGAGCACGTCGACCACGACCGGTGTCGCACGGTGTACCGCCTGCTCGACGTACTCCGCACCGACGTTCCGGTCGTCGCCTGCGACGAGTTCGGCCGCTCTGGCCGCGTGGGCGGCGGCTCCGAGGATGTGCTTGACCTGGGTGGCCTTGGGCAGCGGGTGCAGATAGGCGGCGCCTGCCGCGGACATCGCCGCCCACGCCGCCTCGCGCGCGGCCGCGGTGTCCGCGGTCTTGGCCGCCTTGAGTGCCGCCCACGCGGTCTCGCGCAGGGACTTTCCGCGTTCGCCGCCCCGAGCGAACTCCCACGCGGTACGGACGGCGTCGCGAGGCCGCGAGTCGTCCGGCCGATCGGCCTCGAACAGCGCGAGCACCGCCTCCGCACAGGCCGCGGCGAACGCGGTGACCTCACGGAGGTCCTGTGTGCTCAGAACGATCTCTCTGATGTCCCCCGTCATACGTCCATCTTCCACGATCACGCCGGACAGCCACCCACGGCCGGCACGAGGAGCCGGAGAACACGTCACGGCACCTTGTGGTCCGAGACTTCGGAGTGGCGCAGGCTCATCTCCCAGGAACCGGCCGAGGCGAGGGGAGGGGCGCCGAGGTCAAGTGGAGCAGCAGGTCGGTCAGTTGAGAAAAGCAGGAGAGGGTCTTCCAGGGCTCGCAGCGGGCCAGATCGTCCTCGCGTCCCGTCCCCCACGTGCAGGCGACCGTCCGTACACCGGCGGCCCGTCCGGCCTCCATGTCCGCGACCGAGTCACCGACCAGCACCGCCCGCCCGGCAGCGACGTCGAGTTCTCGGAGCAGCCACCGGACTCCTTCCGCCGAGGGTTTGGGCGCGGGCTCGTCGTCGGGCGTGACCAGTGCCTCCACCAGGTGGCCGACACCGAGGAACTCCATGGTCGGTTCGATGCGGTCCCGGTCCTTGCCGGTGATCACGCCGACGCGTACGCCCCGCCCGCGCAACTCGGTCAGCAGCTCCCGGGCACCGTCGAAGAGGCGCGTCCGGTCCACCAGGGCGCGAGCCGTCCGGCTGTACGGTTCGAGCGCGGCCGGGGGGAGGCCCAGCCGCGCGAGGATGTCGGCCGCCGGCTGACCCGCCATGGCGAGGAAGCGCTCGACCGGGGGCTCGCCCGGTGCGCCGACATGCGACCAGGCCGTCCTGAGGGCGGCCACGGTGATGTGCTCCGAATCGGCCAGGGTTCCGTCCCAGTCGAAGAGGACCGCCTCGACGGATGGGGTGCTGCTCACTCGTGCCCCTTTCGTGGGTGCCGGTGTGGCTCAGTGGGCGTGCGCGTTCGACAGCGCGCACAGGTCGCGGACCGAGAGGGCGGACGGGTGGCGGGTGCGCTCCGCCCTGGCCGCCAGAGCCAGGAACACGGTCGCGGTGGTGAGGGCGTCGCCCAGGGCGTGATGAGGGGTGCACACGGGAAGCCCCAGCCGGCGGGCCAGCAGTTCCAGCGGCGGCTCGCGGCCGGAATCGTGTCCGGTCCAGCAGCCGGTGGCGCGGGCGAGCGCCGCCGTGTCGATGACCGCCCGCACCCCCGACCACCCCACGGTGCTCCGCATGCGGCCGAGGAACGCCCGCTCGATCCACGCGGCGTGGGCCACGACCACGCGGCCTGACAGGCGTGGGGAGAGCGCCTGCCCCACGGCGGCCGGATCGGGCGCGCTGTCGAGATCGCCCGGTCGCAGCCCGTGGACCTTGATGGAGGCCACCGAGACGGCACATCGTGGACGTACGAGGGAGTAGAAGCTGTCACCGAGGTCGACGCGGCCCTCGCGGACGGGCACCGCGCCCACGGAGATGATGTCGTCGCGCCGCAGGTCCAGCCCCGTCGTCTCGAGATCGATCACGCAGTACTCGGCCGAGCGCCACTCCTGCTCCAGAACGGAGTCCGTCGCGGGCCTCCTGAACGGAAATCTCACCGTGACACCCGAGCCCTCCGTGCGCGCAGCCTTCCGCGTGTGCCGCCACTCTCCGTGCGGTCCCCCATTTGTACATGGTCGATACTCGATTGTCGACAGTTGCGCACATGCTCGCGATGAACGACGAGCGCAGTGAACTACCGGGCGGACCCCCTGCGCACACTGCTCGGGGTGACGCCGTACGCCTGCTTGAAGACACGGCTGAAGTGCGCCACGTCGTTGAAGCCCCACCGGAAGGCGACGTCCGTGACCGAGGCCGTGCCGCCGGCCCGGGTCAGGTCCCGGTAGCAGGCCCGCAACCGCCGTGCGCGGATCCACCGGCCGACCGTGGTGCCGGTGTCGGCGAACGCCAGGTGCAGCGTCCGTACGGAGACGTCGTGGGCCTCGGCGACGGAGGAGGCGCACAGGTCGGCGTCGTCGAGGTGGTGATCGATGTACCGGCGCACGCGGACCAGGAGGGCCTCGCGGAGCGCCGAGCGGGCGCCGGCCGGGGCCCGGGCCGAGTCCAGGGCCGTGTCCAGGGTGTCGAAGAGGCTCTGGCACGCGATCGCGAGCCCGGCGTCGCTGAGGTGGTCGAGTTCGCGGGTGATGGCCCGGAGCTGGTCGGCGGCTATCGAGGCCAGTCCGGATCCCGCGGTGACGGACACCGCCCCGCGGCCGCTCGTCGCGACGGCCGCCAGGGCGGGCGGCGCCTGCTCGCGGGGGAGTATCAGCGACAGCTCACGGCGGGGCTCGACCGCGTCGAAGCCCTCGGCCGTCTCGCTGTCCCACAGCAGCAGCTGGTCGGGACCGAGGACCAGTGTGTCGTCACCCTGGCGGCAGACCAGCCGCCCACTGAGATTGATCATGACGCCGATGCGCGGGCCGCCGAGCCGGGAGTCCGTGTCGGGACTCCGGTGCCCGGAATACCCCCCGCCGCTGAACTGCGAGACGATCAACGAGTCGAGCTGCCGGTAGCGGACGGTGGCGTCGAGGTGGTCCTGCCGGGAGTAGGACAGGTCCCACGGCAGATGGACCTCCGCCATCTTCTCGCTCCACGCGTCCCGGACCGATGCCGGCGGCAGCCCTCGCGTCGACCAGGTGACCGTGGCGTTCACACGCACCACCTCCAGGGACCCTAGTTAACGCAGGCGGCGGCTTCCGCGCAACGAACGGTGTCACGTCCACCGGTCACCGGGCGTCCCGCGCCCGCCCCGTGCACGAATGGACAACTGCGGTTGCGCTGCCGTGCAAGCACCGCGAACCGATGTCACGCACTGTTCTCCTCACCGTCACAGAAGCCGGAGCCGCCTCCTTCGGGCACCTCCCGGCACCCCACGGAAGGGAGCAGCCGTGACCGACCTGCGTCCGGTCGTCATCTACGGAGCCAGCGGTTCCACAGGCCGTCTGGTGGCCGAGTATCTGCGTGAGTACCACATACCCTTCGTCGCCGCGGGCCGGAACAAGGCGCGGCTGCAGGAGGTGATGGACAAGGTCCCGGGCATCGAGACCGCCGACTACGAGATCGCCGAGACGGACGGCTCGGTGGAGTCCCTGACCCGCCTCTTCGAAGGCCGGCAGGTCGTCTGCAACACGGTCGGGCCGTTCCTGCGGTACGCGCCCGCCGTCGTGGAAGCGGCGATCGCGGCCGGATGCCACTACATCGACACCGCCGGCGAACAGACCCACATGCTGCGCTTCCTCGACGAGTGGGGGCCGCAGTTCGCCGCCGTCGGCCGGGCCGCGTCGAGCGCCATGTCCGTCCAGTACGCGGTCCACGACATCGCCGCCCGCATCTGTCTGGAGACCCCGGGCGTCGACACGCTCGAACTGGGGTCGTACGCCAACGCCATCCCCACCGTCGGCTCCACCCAGTCGATCTTCGACGTGATCCGGGCCGACGCCTTCTACCTGGAGGACGGCCTGCTGAAGAAGTACGACGGCGTCCAGGTCCAGGACGTGGTCGTACCCGGCTCCGGCCTGGTGCTCACCGGCACCAACTGGGGCGGCACCGCCCTCCCGGTGTTCTTCCGGGACGACCGCCGGGTGCGCGACTGCCGCATGTTCGTGGCCATGCGCAACCAGACCATCTGGCGACGGGTCGTCGACCTGGAACGCCTCTTCAAGGTCTCCCTCCAGTGGCTCCCGGAGGAAGCCCTCTATCCCGTCCTCGACAAGATGGCCTCCGGCATGACGGCGGACAGCCCGCCGCGCGAGAACCGCCAGCACCAGCGGTCCATCGACTGGTGCACCGCCCGCGGCAACACCGCCACCGCCCGGGTCGTCATCCACGGCACCACCGGCTACCAGATGACCGGACTCATCCAGGCGTACGCGGCCATGCGGCTGCTCGGCAACACCTACCACGGCACCGGCTTCCGCTCGCCCGCCGAACTCCTCGGCCACCGCGAGCTGATGGGCGCCCTGGAGTCGTACGGCTTCGCGCGCATCACCGAGGAGTCCCGGGCGTGAGCGCGACCGAGCCCGTGTGGATCGTCGGCACCGGCATGACCTCGTTCGGGGTGCGCCTCGACACCTCGGTCAAGGAACTCACCCGGGAGGCCGTGACCGAGGCACTCAAGGACGCCGGTGCCGAACTCGGCGACATCCAGGCGGCGTACTTCGGCAACACCTGCCAGGACGTGCTGGAGGGCCAGAACGTCGTGGGCGGCCAGATGGCGCTGCGCTCCATGGGCTTCGAGCGGATCCCCGTGACCAACGTCGAGAACGCCTGCGCCACCGCCACCACCGCCCTGCACCAGGCCGTGCTGCACGTCCGCTCCGGCGCGGCCGACACCGTGCTGGCCGTCGGCGTCGAGAAGACCAACACCGGCGACAAACAGCGCATGCTCGGCCTCTTCGACGGCGGCATGGACGTCCACGACCCCGAGGGCGTCGAGGCGGTCCTGCGTGAACTCGGCGGCGAGGTGCCGGACGACACGGTCCCACGCAGCCGGTTCATGGACATCTACGCGGCACTCGCCCGCGCCCACATGCGGGACTTCGGGACCACCAAGGCGCAACTGGCCCGGATCTCAGCCAAGAACCACGCCCACGCCGTCGACAACCCGCTCGCCCACTACCGCGTGGCGATGACGGCCGAGGCCGTCCTGGCCGCCCGCACGGTCAACGACCCGCTCACCGTGCCCATGTGCGCCCCGCTCACCGACGGCGCCGCGGCGGCGGTCGTGGTCGACACGGCCGGACTGCGCCGCCTCACCGCGGCCCGGCCAGTGCGGGTCCTCGCCTGCGTGCTCGGCACCGGCACCGGGCGCGCGCCGGCCGACTGGGCGACCTCCGTCAGCCGCCTCACCGCGCAGCGGGCGTACGAGGAGGCCGGTGTCGGCCCCGACGACGTCTCGGTGGCCGAGGTCCACGACGCCGCCGCCTTCGGTGAACTCCTGCAGACCGAACTGATGGGCTTCTGTCCGATCGGCGCGGGCGGCGAGTTCGCCGACTCCGGCGCCACCACCCTCGGCGGACGGCTCCCGGTCAACCCCTCCGGCGGCCTGGAGTCCAAGGGCCACCCCATGGGCGCCTCCGGCCTCGCCCAGGTCCACGAACTCGCCCGGCAGCTGCGGGGCGAGTGCGGCACCCGCCAGGTGCCCGGCGCCCGGATCGCCCTCGCCGAGAACGGCGGCGGCATGTACGCCGGCGAAGAAGCCGTCGCGGCCGTCACCCTGCTCGGCGCCTGACCAACCCACTTGGAGTCTCTGATGAGTTACCCGACGACGAGTTACCAGACCCTCTCCCTGCGCCGCGACGGCCGCATCCTGCACGTCGACCTCGACAACGGCCCGCTGAACCTGATGACGATCCAGATGGTCGGCGAACTCTTCGACCTCGCCGGGAGGCTGGTCTTCGACCGGGACACGGGCGTCGTCGTCCTCGGCAGCGCCAACCCCGACTTCTTCCTCGCCCACTTCGACCTCGACGACATGTTCCGCTCGATGAACGACCCGGACGTGCCGCAGAGCAAGTACCCGGACATCAACGTCGTCCAGGCACTGACGACCATGTGGGAAGCCCTGCCGCAGGTGACGATCGGGGTGCTCGACGGCATCGTGCGCGGCGGCGGCCTGGAGTTCCTGCTCGCCACGCAGATGAGCTTCGCCACCCCCCGGAGCAGGCTCTGTCTCCCCGAGGCCAGCGGCGGCTTCCTGCCCGCAGGCGGCGGCACGACCCGCCTCGCGCTCCGCATCGGCCCCGCGCGGACCCGTGAATTCATCCTCAGCGCACGGGACTTCACCGGGGACGAGGCGGCGGCGTACGGCATCGTCAACCGCTGCCTGCCCACCGAGGACATCCACTCCTACGTCGACGACCTCGCCCAGCGCTCCGCCGCCCGGTCCGCCGAGTCCGTCGCGGCCGTCAACCAGGTACTGGCCAAGGTCCTGAACGGCGCCGTGGACGCGCAGTTCGCGGGCTTCGCCGTCGAGAGCGAGGCCATGCGGAACCTGCTCGCGGTGCCCGCGGTGCTGGAGCGCCTGAAGAGGCTCGCACAGCTCCAGGACATCGAGCACGAGCGGGATCTGCCGGCGACGATCGCCTCGGTGTCCTGATGGCCGGCCGGGACAAGGAGCCGGGTGCACGCCCCAGGCAGCCCAAGGGCGAGATCTTCTTCGACTCGATCGAGGCACCGCCGCACCACACCGCGTCGGCCCGGGCCGCCTGCCGGCGGGGCCGCGCGGCGAGCGGGTCCTCGGCCGGCCCGGCCGTGGGCCCGGTCATGACCGGGCTCGCCCGCGCCGCGTTCGACAGGGCAGTCGGCCGCCTCCACCAGCACCGTCAGGGCGGTGCGCCGCCGGCCGGGCACCGGCCCGTCCCGCACCGGCCGGGCAGTAGCGACCGGGCGTTCCGGGGCGCCGACAAGGCCGGGACGGCCGGTTCCGTGACCGACCCGCACAGGAAGGAAGGACATCACCGTGGCGATCACTGACTTCTTCGACCGCGGGTGGCGTGCGCGGCCCGAGGGCACCGCCTTCGTCATGGACGAACGGACCTTCACCTACCGGGAGATCGGAGAGCTCTCCCACCGCGTCGCCAACGCCCTGCTGGCGTCGGGCCTCCAACCGGAGGCCAAGGGGGCCGTGCTGACGTCCAACGATCCCGTCGGCTGGGCCTGTGTCCTCGGCATATGGCGGGCCGGACTGGCCTGGGTGCCGGTCAACCCGGCCGGCACCCGCGCCGAGATCGGCCGGCTTCTCGACGGCTTCGACTGCGAGGTGCTCTTCTGCCACGAGACCCTGCTCCCTGTCGTCGAGCCCCTGCGCGCCGACCTGAAGAGGCTGCGGACCGTGGTCTCCCTGGGCGAGGACCCGCGCCTGGCGTCCAAGGCCGGCGCCGTCACACTCGACGACTTCCTCAAGGACGCGTCCACCGACCTTCCGGACCATGTTCCGGAGCCCGACGCGGTGGCGGGCATCATGCCGACCGGCGGCACGACCGGCGCCCCGAAAGGGGTCATGAACACGCATCGCGGCCTGAGCGTGAGCGCGGTCCACCAGATGCTGGCCGCCTCCTACGCGGCCGACGAACCGATCGTGAACCTGCTCGCCGCCCCCATGACCCACACCGCCGGCACCCTCACCCTGCCCTGCACCGCACGGGGCGGCACGGTCGTCGTGACGACCCGTCCCGACCCCGTCCGGCTGCTCGACCTGATCGAGAAGCACCGGGTCACCGAACTCTTCCTCCCGCCCACCGTCATCTACCGCCTGCTGGAGACCCCCGGCATCGAGCGACGCGACTTCTCCTCGCTCAAGTACCTGATGTACGGCTCCGCACCCATGTCGACCGAGAAACTGCGCCGGGCCATCGAGGTGTTCGGGCCGGTGATGTTCCAGGGGTACGGCCAGACGGAGGCGCCCTCGGGGATCGCCTTCCTGCGCCCCGAGGAGCATCTGACCGGCGACGGCAGTGACTTCCGGCTCTCGGCAGCGGGCCGCCCGGCACCCCTCGTACAGGTCGAGGTGCTGGACGGCGAGGGCCGGGTTCTGCCCCCGGGCGAGAACGGCGAGATCTGCGTACGCGGCGATCTCGTCATGAAGGGCTACTACAAGGACCCCGTCAGGACCGCCGAGACCATCGTCGACGGCCGGCTGCACACCGGTGACATCGGGTTCCTCGACGACGAGGGCTTCCTGCACCTCACCGACCGCAAGAAGGACATGATCATCTCGGGCGGGTTCAACGTCTACCCGAGCGAGGTCGAACAGGTCGTCTGGAAGCACCCGGCGGTCCAGGACTGCGCCGTCATCGGTGTCCCGGACGAGGACTGGGGCGAGGCCGTCACCGCCGTCGTGGAACTGAACGACGGCGAGGCACTGACCGAGGCGGAACTCATCGCGTACTGCCGTCCACGGCTCGGCGGCATCAAGACACCCAAGCGGGTCGTCTTCGTGTCCGAACTCCCGCGCAGCGCCAACGGAAAGGTCCTCAAGAAGGACGTCCGTGAACCCTTCTGGCGCGAGCACGCGCGGCAGATCTGAGGATCGGAGCACAGCATGGACCGCACCCTTTTCGACAAGGACCACGACAGCTTCCGTGACGCCGTCCGCCAGTTCACCGAACGCGTCCTCGCGCCCCGCCACGAGGAGATGCTCCGGCAGAAATCCATCCCCCGGGACATCTGGCAGGAGGCGGGCGCGCTCGGCATCCTCGGCCTGTCGGTCCCGGAGGAGTACGGCGGGACGGGGGCGGGGGACTTCCGCTTCAACGCCGTCGCGGACGAGGAACTCGCCGGCTTCAGTTTCGGCGTCGGGGCCAGTCTCGCCCTGCACACCGACACCTGCCCGCCGTACCTGGTGGAACTCGGCACCGAGGAACAGAAGCGGCGCTGGCTGCCCGGCATCGCCTCGGGCGACCTGATCAGCGCCATCGCCATGACCGAACCCTCCGGCGGCTCCGACCTCGCCGCGTTGAAGACCACCGCGGTCCGGGACGGCGGGAACTGGCTGCTCAACGGCTCCAAGACCTTCATCACCAACGGCCACCAGGCGGACCTCGTCATCGTGGCCGCCCGCACCGGCCCCGGCGAACGGGCCAAGGGCATCAGCCTGTTCGTCGTCGAGGCCGGCACCCCGGGCTTCGAGCGGGGCCGCAAGCTGGACAAGGTCGGACAGGAGGAGGCCGACACCGCCGAACTGTTCTTCACCGACGTCCGCGTCCCCGACTCCCACCGCCTCGGTGAGGTCGGCCAGGGGTTCGTCTCGATGATGCGGCTCCTGCCGCAGGAACGGCTCTCGACGGCCGTCACCAACATCGGCCATGTCACACGGCTCCTGCACGAGACGATCGCGTACGCCAAGGAACGCCGCGCGTTCGGGGAGACCATCGGCTCCTTCCAGCACAACAAGTTCCGGATCGCCGAACTGGTCACCCGTGTGGAGGTGACCCAGGCGTACGTCGACCAGTGCGTCCTCGCGCACACGCGCGGCAAGCTCACACACGTGGACGCGGCCAAGGCCAAATGGTGGGCCGCCGAGACGCAGAACGCCGTCCTGGACGAGTGCGTCCAACTGCACGGCGGCTACGGCTACATGAACGAGTACCGCATCGCACGCGCCTGGCGGGACGCCCGCGTGACGAAGATCTGGGCCGGGTCCAACGAGATCATGAAGGAGGTCATCGGCCGTGACCTGGGCCTGTAGCACCGTCCCCTCGAACTCCCGGATGGAGAAACACTCATGGCTCTGCCCACCGTCAACCGCCAATGGCTGCTGGCCCGTCGCCCCGTCGGCGCCGTCACCACCGAAGACTTCCGCTACACCGAGTCCGACCCGCCGCTGCCCGGGGAGGGGGACGTCCTGGTCCGCACCCTGTACTTCGGCTACGACGCCAGCCAGCGCATCTGGCTCACCGACGACGGCGGCTACATGCCGCCGATCCAGGTCGGTGAGCCGATGCGGACCATGGGCATAGGCCAGGTCGTCGCCTCACGCGACCCGGACTACCGGCCCGGCGATCTGGTCGAGGGCTTCATGAGCTGGCAGGACTACGTCCTCCTGCGCGCCGACGGCCCGATGCCCCTGCGCGTCCTGCCCGCGAGTGACTACCCGCTCTCCTGGAACCTCGGTGTGTTCGGGGTCGGCGGACTGACCGCGTACTTCGGTGTCACCGACGGTCTCCGGGTGCAGGCGGGCGACACCGTCGTGATCTCGGCCGCGACCGGAGCCACCGGGTCGCTGGCCGGAGGGATCGCCAAGGCGCTCGGCGCCAAGACGGTGATCGGCATCGCCGGCGGCCCGGAGAAATGCCGCTGGATCGTCGAGAAGGCCGGCTACGACGCGGCCATCGACTACAAGAACGACAAGCTCGACGAGCGGCTGCGCGAACTGTGCCCGGACGGTGTCGACGCCTACTTCGACAACGTCGGCGGCGACATGCTCGACACCCTGCTGCTGAGCATGGCACCGCGGGGACGCGTGTTGATCTGCGGGGCCATGTCGTCCGGCTACACGGATGTCAGAGTGCAGGGCCCCGTCAACTACATGCGCATCGCCACCCACCAGCTGACCGTCCGGGGCATCCTGCTGTTCCACTACGCCGACCGCCTCGCCGAGGGCGCAGCGCGACTCGGCCAGTGGGTGAAGGAGGGCCGACTGCACGTCGAGGAGAGTGTCGTCGAGGGGTTCGAGAACGCGCCCGCCCTGCTCCCGACGATGTTCACCGGCAAACAGCCCGGAAAGCTGCTGCTCAAGCTGGGGGACCCGCACTGAGCCGGGTGCATCGGAAGCCGGCGACACGGTGCGGATAGGGTCGTCGGCAGCCGCATCCGAGGGGGACGACCGCCGGTGGACCTGGGCATCGTGGGGCAGGCAGCCGGGCTGTTCGCCGTCACCAACATCGACGACATCCTGATCCTGTCCCTGTTCTTCGCCCAGGCCGCGGGCCACCGGCACGCGGCCCGCCGGATCGTGACCGGGCAGTATCTCGGCTTCGCCGGCATCCTCGTGGTCGCGGCCGCCGCCGCGTTCGGAGCGACGTTCCTGCCGCAGGCCGCGATCCCGTATCTCGGCCTGCTGCCGCTCGCACTGGGCCTCAAGGCGGCATGGCAGGCATGGGGGAACCACCGTGCCGGTGAGGACGCGGGCGAGGAGGGGACGGGCGAGGAGGAGAGGGGCGGGGGCGGCCCGGGCCCGCTGGAGGTCGCCGCCGTCACCTTCGCCAACGGCGGCGACAACATCGGTGTCTACGTCCCCGTGTTCGCCACCGCCGGCGTCGGCGGGATGAGCGTGTACGCCGTGATCTTTCTGATCCTGGTGGGGGTGTGGTGCTGTGCGGGAAGGTACCTCGCCACACGCCCGGTCGTCGCCAGGACGCTCAGCCGCTGGGGCCACGTCCTGCTGCCCCTGGTGCTGATCGCGATCGGCCTGCTCATCCTGGTCGAGGGCGGGGCGTTCGGCCTGTAGGCAGGGCGATTCCGGGCCTGCCCGGCACCCGCCGCGACCGTCCGCGGCAGGCCCCTCGACGCCCTCAGCCCAGGGCCGCGACACCGGCGAGGAAGATGTCGACTCCCACGAGGAACTGTTCGCGGTCGTCGTGCTCGCTCAGCCGGGTCGCCGCCGCGTGCACGAACGGGTAGCGGCCCGGATCGATCTGCGCCCACTGCGTGGCGGCGTGCTCCAGGAAGGTCTCCCGGTCGCTGTCGTCGCCCGGGCGCAGCCGTGCGTTCGCGGCGTTCTGCGCGGCGACGCCGAGGACGTAGTTCACCAGCGCCCCGGCCGCGTCGAAGCGTGCCTTCTCCGGAACGGCGAGCGCGTGCAGCAGCCGGCCGACGCTCTCGTAGAAGTCCAGCAGCGCGGGCCGCCACGGTGCGCGGGAGAGTTCCGCCCCGACCCAGGGGTGGGCGTCGATCGCATCGAACAGGCCGGCGGCGAGCTGCCGCAGCGCGGCACGGGGGTCCGTGTCGCCGGCCGCGCCGGAGACCACGCCGGTGATGACGTCGTCGGCGGCCGCGGCGAGCAGATCGCCCTTGTCCGCGACGTGGTGGTAGATCGCCCCGTAGCCGGTGCTCAGCCGCACGGTGAGCGCGCGCAGCGTCAGGGCCTTCTCGCCGCCCTCGTCCAGCATCTCGATCGCGGTCCGGATGATCAGCTCCCTCGACAGGCTGTCCGTCCGCCGCGGGGCCCGCCCGGATCCCTTCGCCGCTCTCTTCACCATGGCCCCAGCATCCCACGGATGGAGCGCCGATCCAACTCCGTGCTAGCTTGATTGGAGCGCCGATCCAACAAGACGCTCGGGCCACCCCTCAGGGGCCAGGGAGGACACCATGAAGACACCTGTCACCATCATCGGAGCGGGTCTGGGCGGGCTGACGCTCGCTCGCGTCCTGCGGGTGCACGGCATCTCGGCCACCGTCTACGAGGCGGAGCCCGCGCCGGACGCCCGCCGCCAGGGCGGCCTGCTCGATCTGCACCCCGACAGCGGCCAGGCGGCTCTGGAGGCGGCCGGCCTGATCGAGGAGTTCCGCAAGCGGGTCCTGCCCGGCCGCGAGGCGTACCGGATCATGGACCAGGCGGGAAAGGTGCTCCTCGACCTGCCCGACACCGGAACCGGCGAACGCCCGGAGATACCACGCGGCGCACTGCGGCAGATGCTGCTCGACTCCCTGCCCGCTAGCACGGTCCGCTGGGGCCGCAAGGCCACCGCCGTGCGGACCGTCGGCGACGGCCGTCACCGGGTGGACTTCGCCGACGGCACCTCCGTGGTCGCGGACCTGCTCATCGGCGCCGACGGAGCCTGGTCGCGCGTACGCCCCCTGCTCTCGCAGGCCGGCCCGCGGTACTTCGGCGTGCTGAGCGTGGAGACGTTCCTCTTCGACGCGGAAACCCGCCACCCCGCCTCCGCGAAGGCGGTCGGCGCCGGATCACTCTTCGCCCTCGCACCGGGCAGGGGCCTGCTGGCCCACCGGGAGGCCGGCGGAACCCTGCACACCTACGCGCAACTGAGGAAACCGCAGGACTGGTTCGACGGCCTCGACACCACCGATGCCGCAGCCCTCACCGCCCGGGTCGCCGGGGAGTTCGACGGCTGGGCTCCCGAACTCACCGCTCTGATCACCGCCGGCGACACCCCACCGGCCGTTCGCCCCGTCTTCACCCTGCCGGCCGTGCACCGCTGGGAGCGCGTACGAGGGGTGACCCTGCTCGGCGACGCCGCTCACTTGCGTGCGCCGAACGGCGAAGGCGCCAACTCGGCCATGCGGGACGGCGCGGAACTCGGCCGGGCCCTCGCCCGCCACCCCGGCGACGTGGAAGCCGCCCTCGCCGCACACGAGCGGACCATGTTCGCCCGCGCCGCCGAGGTGGAAGCGAACGACGACGGCTTCTACCGGATCATGATCGACGACCATGCACCGCACAGCGTCCTCGCCCTGATGACCGGCGCCGAACCAGGAGCGTGACGCCCACGCCCACCCACACGCGGGCAGCGGGAAGCGGCTCACCGGCATCGGGGCCGGCCTCGTCTACACCTGCGACGCGGCCAGCAACTGCAGTGCCCGCTCCTTCAGCCGGGGACTGGCGGCCGCTGCGTCACCGGAGTCGAAGGGGGGTCGAGGGTCGTACTCGACGGCCAGCTGGATCGCCTTCGCCGTGTCGTCGTCCGCGATCAGTGACGCCAGATACAGGGACATGTCCACGCCCGCCGACACGCCGGCCGCGGTGATGATCTTTCCGGACCGTACGTAGCGCCGTGGCAGGTAGGTGACGTCGAAGGTGGACCGGAGGTAGTCGGCGGAGGCCCAGTAGGTGGTCGCCCTGCGGCCGGTCAGCAGTCCGGCCGCCGCGAGGACGATGCTGCCGGTGCACACGGAGGTCGTCCACCGGGTGTGACGGTGCATCTCACGGATCCAGTGCAGCAGCGCCTGGTTGTTCATCGCTTCCACCGTGCCGCGGTTGCCGGCCCCGGGCACCAGCAGGACGTCGAGCCGGTCGACCTCGGAGAGGGACCGCTCGGCGAGCACGGCCACGTCGGCCGTGTCCGTACGGACGGGCCCCCGCCGCTCGGCGATCATCGTCACGGTGGCGTCAGGGAGACGGGACAGGATCTCGGCCGGGCCGGTGGGGTCCAGCAGGCTGTAGCCGTCGTAGAGCAGGATGCCGATGTGCGGGCCGGTTCCGCCACCGGCCGGAGCCCCGTGCGCCTCGTCGGCCGGGGCCACGGCCGTGGCGGTGGCCGCGAGCGCGGCGGTGGCCAGGGTCCCGCGAAGGACGTTTCTGCGTGTCGTCGAGTTGTTCATGGAAGGGGAGTCTGCTGACCGGGCGGGACGCGTGGGGGCGGGATGTCCGGCATCCTGCGCATCCTGTCCCCGGTGACTCCGTAGTGGTGGAGGAACGCCTGCCGCAGTGTCTCCGGCGACCTGAATCCACAGCGACGGGCGATCGCCGCCATGGGCAGTGAGCTGGAGCGTGTCAGGTGTGCGGCGGCTTCGGCGCGCGCCGCACGTACGGCCCGTGCCGGAGTCGTGCCGAGGTGCGCGGTGAACAGGCGGGTGAGGTGCCGGGAGCTGATTCCCGCCCGGGCGGCCAGGGCGGCGGGGGTGAGGTCCCCGGCCAGGTTTCCGGCGATGTGGCCCATCAGGTCCCGCACCAGCCGGTCCTCCGGCGGCGGGGCTGCCAGGAACATGGATATCTGGGCCTGGTCGGCGGGCCGGTGCAGATGCGTGACGAGTTCCCGGGCGACGGCGCGGGCCAGCGTCGGGCCGTGGTCGTCCTCGATCAGGGCCAGTGTCAGGTCGAGGGCACTGGTGACACCGGCCGAGGTGTAGACGTTGCCGTCGCGGACGTAGAGGGGAGCGGCGTCCACGGCCACGGCAGGATGGCGCTCGGCGAGCCGATCCGCCCATCCCCAGTGGGTGGTCACCCGTCGGTGGTCCAGCAGCCCGGCAGCGGCCAGCACGTAGGCGCCGGTGCAGACCGAGGCCACCCGTCGGCTGCGTGCGGCCAGCCGCCGCACCTGATCCAGTAATAGCCCGTCGGCCGCCGCGTCCTCGCAGCCGATGCCGCCCACGACGATGAGCGTGTCCAACGGCCCCCCGACCGCCTCCAGGCACTGCCCGGCGCCCAGCATGATCCCCGCCGAGCTCCGGGCGGCGCGGCGGCCCAGGGTGCCCAGCTCGATGGAGTAGGGCGGCCGTGCGCCGTACCGGTTGGCGATGTCGAGGGCACCGCCGGGACAGGCGACGTCGAGGAGTTGCGCGCCGTCGTAGACGACGAGCAGAACACGCCGCTCGTCGATTCCGCCGCGGTCGCCGGCACGCGGCGGCGGCATCTCATGCCGGCGGCTTCCGAGGTCCCCCGCCGTGGCGGCCGGGGGGCTTGCCGCCCGGCACCCCGGGGGAGGGGTGCCAGGCTTGGTGACCGGGTCCGGGCTCACGCCGATCCGCCGCGGCGGCTCCTCAGCCACCACGCGCCGCCGCCGAGCACGAGGACCGCGGCACCGATGCCCAGGGGGACGGACATCGGCATGCCGTCGTCGTCCTTCGTGTCGGCCGCCGCCGGCTGGGCCGACGTCTTCTCGGCCGCGGGCTCGTCGGCGGGGGTGGCCGTCGTGGGAGCGGCGGTCGTCGGTTCCGGTGTGGGGCTGGGGCTCACGGGCTTCGCGCCGGGTGCGGCGGCCTTGAGCTCCAGTCGGGGCGCGGGATGCCCGTGCCCGTGTCCGTCGCCCTCCGCCTCGTCGTCCAGTTCGATCCAGCGGTCGACCTTGCCGTCGCTGTAGGTCTGCAGGGTCTTGAAGGCCAGCGCCTTCGCGTCCGGCAGCTGCCGGACGGTCACGACGTACTCGACGTCCTCGCCCACCGGGAGCTTCGGCCCCGACACGGTGTAACCCCGGTCGGTGGGGGCGAACTTCCAGTTCTCGGGGCCTTCCCCGTAGGTGAGGTCCTGCGGCGTGATGCCCTTGGGCAGGATCACCTCCAGCTTGGTGATGCCGGCCGAGGCGGACTCCGACTCGGCGGAGAAGGTCAGTTCGACGTTCTGGTCGAGGGCGCGGGCACCGTCCGCCTCGACTTCGGCGTGGGCTGCGGCCGGGCCCGCGGCGGCGAGGGTGACCGCGAACGCGGCTGCGGAGAGGGCGCCGGCGAGGCGCAGGTTGCGTACGAGGTGCGAGCGGTGCATGGGGAACTCCCAAGTTTCGATGGTGCGGAGACTGCACTGAGTCCCTGACAGGGCAGGAGTGAGCGCCTGGCGTCTCCCCGTGCACTCGTGCGGAGCACCTGTGTCCGGGGCGATGGTCGCGGAGTCGCGCGAGCGGCACGGTGGAACGCCGGGACCGATGAGGCTCGACGAGGTGGACGGCCGGGCGCGCTGGGCGAAGGCCGAGCCCGGGGCGAGGAGTCGACGGCTCGTCGTCTCCCTGAGCGGCCCCGGTCGATCGGCTGTCGTCAGGCGACAGCGGTCCCCGTGGGTGGACCCCGAGACGTGAGGGCGTGGGCGAGCAGCAGCCGTCGCGGCATGCGGTCCGAACGCGCTCGCCCGGCGCGGACGCGAGGCCGGCACGGCGGCGCGGGCAGCCGGAGGATCAGAAGCAGCGGAGCGACGAGCCGTGCGGCGCAGGCCCGCAGGACGCGGAACGCGGCACGTTCACCGAGGGCGAGCCACAGCCCGCACAGCGACGCGGCCAGCAGGTGGGCGGCGAGCATGCCGGCCCACGACGTACCACCCGTGCCATGGTGCAGGGAATGCACGATCCCGGAGTGGTCCATGGGCCCCATGGAGTGCGCCGCACCCATCCCGTGGTGCAGGGACGCCAAGGACGTCGCCTCGCCCGATGTCCGGGGAGCGACGAGGGCTTGCGCGAGCGAGAACGACACGTGCAGCACGGCTTGGGCCGCGACCACGCAGGAGCCGACCAGGACCGGCCCGCGCTCCCGGCGGGCCAACAGCCAGCCTGTCCCGCCGGCCGTCGACGTCCCCGCGGCCATGGCCCACCAGGGAACCGCGGTTCCCGACATCGTCACGTGTCCCAGGGAGGCGAGCAGCACGCAGACGGCCGCGAACACAGCGGCCCTGAGCGTGCGAGAACACCACCCTGCAGTCATGACGCCTCATCCTCACAGTCCGGGTCCCACGCGTCACGGGATGGTACGGAACTTCCCCCGGAGTGCCACTCAATTCGGCCATGGTGATCCACACCACAGCGACGGCCGTGAGCTCGGCGAACATCGGTGGTGATCGCCACGGTCGAGCCGGGCCGGTGTGCTCGGCCGACCGAGGCCGCGGTACCGATGGCTCCTGAAGTCCGTTGCGTGGCCCCGTGAGTCGTGCTTGGCTCGCCCGATGGACTTTCTGCTGACGGCGAGTGGCCTGCGTAACGAGACGCTGCGGGAGGCGCTCAGGGAGATGCTGGGCAAGCCGTTCGGAGCGGCGAACGTCGTCTACGTGCCCACGGCGTCCGTCGCCGAGTCCGGGGACCATGGGTGGCTGCTCGCCGACATGAACCGCGTGCACGGCCTCGGCTGGCGGGAGTTCGACGTCCTGGAGCTGAACGGCCTGCCGCGGCAGACCGTGCTGGACCGGCTGCTCCGCGCCGACGTCATCTACTGTGCGGGCGGCAACCAGTACCACCTCGCGCGCAGCATCACCGGCAACGGCCTGGCCGATGGCTTCCTGGAGGCGCTCCGGAGCCGGGTCTACGTGGGATTCAGTGCCGGATCAATGATCTTCAGCCGTCAACTCACCGAACACTCCGCCGACGTCATCGGGGACACCGCCGACCTCCACGCGCTCGGCGCGACGACCGTGGAACCCCCGTTCGGCCTCTTCGACTGGTACCTCAAGCCTCACCTCTACTCGTCGGATTTCCCGAACCGGGACGACGCCTGGGCGGATCGCATCGCCGAGCGGGCCGACTTCCCGATCTACTTCCTCGACGACGAGACGGCCGTACGCGTCAGAGACGGCAAGGCGGATGTCGTCTCTGAAGGCCGGTGGCGGTTCCACCCCTGACGCGATCCGTCGAGGGGTCAGCCGGAGGGGTCGCGGCGGAGGTCGCCGTGGCCCTCGCCCGGCGCGATGGCGTGCAGGATGCGCCGGCTGACCTGGGTGAGCTGTTTGACCTGTGTTCTGGTCAACGGGTCGAACACCAGTTGGCGCACCAGTGCGACGTGTCCGGGAGCGGCGCCGAGCATCTTCTGGTGTCCCTCGTCGGTGAGGGTGGCGAGGGTGTAGCGACCGTCGGCCGGGTCGGGGCGGCGGTGGACGAAGCCCTTGCGTTCCAGACGGGCCACGACCTGGGAAAGGCGCGAGAGCGAGCCCTCGGCGCAGGCGGCCAGGTCGCTCATGCGCAGTTCACGTCGCGGTGACTCCGACAGCGCCGCCATCACGCCGTACTCGAAGTGCGTCAGCCCTTCTTCGCGCAGCTGCGCGTCGAGCGCGTGTTCCAGGCGTCGCATGATGCCGACCAGGCCGAGCCAGGCGCGGCGCTCCTCCTCGTCGAGCCAGTGCGGCGCCTCGTCGGCCGGGGGGTTCGTCATGCCCTCCAATGTAACCGGTGCTTCACGCTTGAAATTAATCAACCTCGTCATCACTTGACGCTTGAAGTCATCAGGACTACTTTTCGGTTAAACCTTGAAGTGACTGTCCGGGTGCCACCAGGCTGAGGCCCGTGTCGACGCCCTGACCGTGAGCGACACCGTCGGCCACCCCTGACGTCGCGTCCTGGACGCCTCCGCTCTCACGGTCGCCGTGAGCCGTCGTACCGACGTCGTCGTCGGCCGACCCGATCCACTCCTCGTCCCCACCCCACACCTGATCCGGAGAACGCCATGAGCCAGCAACTCGCCACCAGCCCGGCCCGCCCCCGCGGTCTCGTCGTGACCGGCGGTCTGATCGGCACCGCCGTGGTCGCGATCGCCCTCAACGCCGTTGTCGCCGCGGCAGCCCACGCCGCCGGCGCCTCGCAGGAGTTCCAGCCCCTCCAGCCGTCCGCCTACGCGCCCTTCACCGTCTTCGGTGTCCTGGCAGCCGCTGCCGCCTGGGCGATCATCCGCGCACGTGCCGCCCGGCCGGCTCGGCTGCTGCGCGTCCTGGTCCCGGTCGTCGTGATCGTCAGTCTGGTCCCGGACATCATGGTCGGCGCCACGGACAGTCAGCCCGGCAGCAGTTGGGGGGCCGCGCTCGCCCTGATGGTCATGCACGTCGTGGTCGCCGCCGTCGCCGTCCCCGCCTACCGGCGACTCCTTCCCCTCCCCGCCGACCGGGCCTGACCGTGCGTCCCCCTCGTCCACGTCAGTCCAGGTCCAGAGGGCCGGACTTCGGGTAGCGCACGGCGAGGGCCGCGATGTCGTCGTCCAGTCTGCCGCCGCTGAAGCCGAGGAGGTCCTGGTGGAGTCGGTCGAGCAGGCCGTGGGGTGACACCGGGCCCTGCCGGCCCATCCAGTCCTGCAACGGGAAGAACTCGCCGGCGTGATCCCGGGTCTCCGTCACACCGTCGGTGTAGAGCAGGAGTTCGTCGCCCGGGGCGAAGGGCACGGTGTCGGTGCGGTAGTTGTCCTGGACGAGTGCCGCGAGGTTGAGCGGTGGCGAGGGTTCGCTGGGCTCCAGGACGCGTGTCTCGCCCCGGTGCACGAGAAGCGGCGGCGGGTGCCCGCAGTTGAGAAGTGTGACGTGGCCGCCGCCGCGCGGGATCTCGGCGAGCAGGGCGGTGGCGAAGCGCTCCGGCAGATCCTGGGAGGGGTGGGCGGCGCTGTGGCGGCCGATGCTGATCTCCAGGCGCCGGATGATGCTCGTCAGGTCCGGTTCGTCGTGCGCGGCCTCTCGGAAGCAGCTGATCAGCGCCGAGGCCGCCCCCACGGCGGAGAGGCCCTTGCCCCGTACGTCGCCCAGCAGCAGCCGGACGCCGTGCGGTGTCTCGGCCGCCTCGTAGAAGTCGCCGCCGATCCGTGCCTGGGCCTGCGCCGCGACGTACAGCGATTCGATCTCGATGTCCCCCAGGTGGCTCGGCAGCGGTCGGAACAGGACCTGCTGGGCGGTGTCGGCCACGAGCCGGATCTGGAGGAGCGCCTCCTCCCGGCGGAGTCGGACGTGGCTCGCGTAGGCGGCAGCCAGGGTGACGGCGGCGATCGCGGCCGCGGTGTAGGGGGTGCCCAGGTCGCTGTAGACGAGGCCGAGGCCCAGCATGATCAGCGCGCAGAACGCACCCAGCAGGACCGTGGGGAGCACCGGCCACATCGAGGCGGCCAGGGCGGGCGCGGCAGGCAGGAGGCGGCTGATGGCGATGCCTCTCGGTGTCGCGAACGCCAGCGCGCCGATGAGGAGGGTGAGGATCACCGGTGACAGTCGGACAGCGTCCCATCGGTCACCGTATGGACGCCCGCGTCGCTGTCGCCTCGAAGTAGGCACGAAATCAATCGTAACTACAACAAAGCGGATAGTGAGCCAGGCGGGAACGCATGTTCATGCCCGGCTTGCCGCCATGATCACCGGACTCGGCCCCACCGGCAGCACTCGTCGGCGTGCTGCCGTACGGCCTGGACAGGGGGGCCTGGCGGGACCGTACGGCAGGACGGATCCCGGTCCGCGCCGCCTCGACCGACGGCTTCTTCGTCCGGATCACGGCACGGCACCGCGGGCGGCCCTCGCGGGGGCCGGCGGGGAGACGCGCGCCTCGACGGCGCATGCGGCGGCGACGCCCAGAGCAGCCACCGCCATGGCGACACCGAACACCATGTCCGGGCCGGGGCTCTGGTCGCGTACGTCGACCAGGGCCCGAGCGGCGAGGACGAGCTGGCCCAGCGCGACGGCACCGAGCCACCCCATGCGTACGGCCCGCGGGGTGCGAGCGCGGATCACGTCCAGGGCCAGGATCCCGGCGGCGCCTGCCAAGGCAACCACGATGCCGAGCAGGATCGCGGCGTACGACGGGTTCCACGGCGCGGGGTCGGTGTGGTCGAGTTCCGCCGTGTCCGGCGGGAGAACTATGACCAGCAAGGTGAACAGCGCGATGTAGGCCACCTGCAGGAGCAGAAGGACGGGCGCCACGCGCCGGTTGAGTACGGGGATCATTCGGACTCCTCACAGGCTGCCGATCGGATGACAGGGCCGACCGGCCGGGCGGCGGCTCCGTGCTCGCCACCCGGCACCGAACCGATGCGGCCGGCGCCGGGGCGAGCGAGGTGTCGGTGTGTCAGGGGGTGCTGGGCTTTCCCTGGGTGTAGAGCCACTTGTCGAACAACGGACCGAGCTTCTTCCCGGAGAGCTGTTCCGCGAGCTTCCGGAACTGGGCGGTGGTGCCGTGTCCATGACGCTGCTCTGTGGCCCAGGTGCGCAGGATACGGAAGAAGACACGGTCCCCGACCGCGGTGCGCAGGGCGTGCAGGGTCATGGCCCCGCGGTCGTAGACGGGGCGTTCGAAGATCTTGGCGCCGCTGCCGGGATCGCCGGGCGGGAACGCCCACAGGGAGTCACGCGCGGGAGTGGCGTACAGGTCGTCGAAGGTCTGCTGGGCGCTGGTGCCACCGTGCTGCTCGGCGTAGAGCCATTCGGCGTAGCCGGCGAAGCCCTCGTTGAGCCAGATGTCCTTCCAGGACGTGAGGGTGACGGAGTCACCGAACCACTGATGGGCGCTCTCGTGGACGAGGGTGCTCAGGTCCGGGGCGCTGCTGTAGACGGGCCGTGTCTGCGTTTCCAGGGCGTAGCCGACGTCGGGCGCGTGGTCGACTATGGAGCCGGCGGCGCGGTACGGGTAGGGCCCGAACAGCTTGCTTCCCCACTCCAGCACGTTCGGCAGCTGCTTCAGGACCGGTGCGGCGTCCTTCGCGAGGCGCGGATCGACGGCGTCGTAGACCTTGATCCCGTCGCGGGTCGTGTACTGCTTGACGTTGAACTTTCCGATGGTCGCGGTGGCGAGGTAGGCGGCCATGGGTTCCTTCTGCCGCCAGCGGAAGGTGGTCCTGCCCTTGCGGGTGCTCTTCCCGAGCAGGACGCCGTTGGAGACGGCGGTGCGCCCCTCGGGCACGGTGATCGTGATGTCGTACGACGACTTGTCGAGCGGGTGGTTGTTGGCCGGGAACCAGGTCATGGCGCCCTGCGGTTCGCCGGCGACGAACACACCGTCCTTCGTGGGGATCCAGCCGTCGAGGGAGCCGTCGGGGTCGGTGACCGGACCGGGCTTGCCCCGGTAGGTGACGGCGACGCGGAACTTCTGCCCCTTGTGCAGGGCGTGCCGAGGCGTGACGACGAGTTCCTGTCCGCTGCGTCTGTACGTCGCTCTGGACCGGTCGACGGTCAGGCCGGTGATCTTGAGGCCCTTGAGGTCGAGGTCGAAGCGGGTCAGCCGCTGGGTGGCGCGGGCGGTGAGGACCGCCTTTCCGGTGAGCTTCCGGCTCGTCGTGTCGTAACCGAGCGTCAGGCCGTAGTGCGTGACGTGGTAACCACCGTTGCCGGCAAGGGGGAAGTAGGGGTCACCGACGCCCGGGGCGCCCGCCTGTTCGGCCGCGGTGGCGGGTCCGGCCGCGGTGAGCAGGGCCGCGACGACGGCAGGGACGGTGAACGCGATGGTGGGGCGGCCGAGGACGGCGGGGCGCCGAGGGGATGGGGTCACGGGTGCTCTCCAGAGGGGGGTGGTGTGATCATGCGAGCCTCAGGCTATGCAACGGTCGGTCCCGACCACACCAGCTCCGGGTCAAGTCTGTGGGCCGGGCGGGGGCGGGCCGGGCCGGGTTGGTCCGTGCCGTCGATGGCGTAGGCGTTGCACGTCCTGCCGTGGCTCACGTGACGGAACCGGTAGCGGAAGCCGGTCGACCCGCGACCGGTGCCGGTGGGGCCGGCCCCGCCCCGGTCGGTGGGGTTGGCCCCACCAAGGATCCTCGGGAGCACTGGCTCGTGCCACGCTCCCACCGTTCCTAGCGTTCTCGTATGACGGAAACGCTGCCACCGCGCACCGCAACCCGGTTACTGGATGTCGACGCGCTGCGCGGGTTCGCGCTGTTCGGGATCCTTGTCGTGAACCTCGCCTTCTTCGCCTCCGGTTACCCCTTCCACCTCGTCGCCGATCCAGCCCATGACTCGTGGCCGGACCGGACTGCCGAGTTCGGGGTCCGTCTGCTGTTCGAGATGAAGTTCTACTTGCTGTTCTCCTTCCTGTTCGGATACAGCTTCACCCTGCAGCTGGCCGCCGCGGGCAGGGCCGGCGCGAACTTCACCGCACGCTTCCTCCGCCGGCTCGGCGGACTCTTCGTGCTCGGCGGCCTGCACGCGGTGCTGCTGTTCCACGGCGACATCCTGACCACCTACGCCCTGCTCGGCCTGGTCCTGCTTGCCGTGCGCCGCATCCAGCCGAGGACCGCGGTCATCACCGCGGCGGCGATCATCGGCGTCATGGCGGCCGGGGTGGCCGCGGCTGCTCTGGCCGGGGTCGAACTGGTCACCGACCAGGGCGCCGCGCTCGCCGACGGTCGCGCGTCCACCGACGCGCTGGCCGGCGGCCTTGGTTCGGTGATCGGCGAGCACGTCCGCTCGCTGCCGACGATGGCCGGGAGCCTCGCCGTGCAGGGCCCGCTCGCGTTCGCCGCGTTCCTCGTCGGGCTGGCCGCGGGCCGGCGCCGGACGCTCGCCGACGGGACGGGCAGGCACACGGTCGCGCTGCGTCGACTGGAACGGGTCGGCTACCCGATCGGGCTCGCGGGCGCGTTGGTCTTCGCGATCGGCGGCGGCACGGTCGGCCTGGCCGGGCTGGCGGTGAGCATCGTGATGGCGCCGCTGCTGGTCGGCGCCTATGTGGCGACCCTGCTACGGGTGTTCGCCACCCCGCGCGGTGCCCGCCTGGCACGGGTGCTCGCGCCGGCCGGCCAGATGGCGCTGTCGAACTATCTCGGTCAGTCCCTGCTGGGCGTGCTGATCTTCACCGGAGTGGGGCTCGGGCTGACCGGAGACACGCCGCCGGCGGCCGTGCCGGTCGTCGCCGTCGCTGTCTTCGCGCTCCAACTGTGGCTGAGCCGACACTGGATGGCGCGATACCGGTACGGCCCGGCCGAATGGGCACTCCGGGCCCTCACGAACGCGGAGCGCCCCCGGATGCGCCGCTGACCTCGGCCCCCACGCCGCGAGCCCGGGTGGGGCGGTCCTGGCACGGCGCGACGGCTCAGATCAGCGCGTTCTTGTAGAAGATGCTGGAACGCCGGTCACCCTCCACCCCGGTGGCGAAACCGATGAAGAGGCGGGCCTCACCGGCGTCGGTGCGGTAGATCGCCAGGCCCTCGGGCTCGCGATGGTGCAGGGTGGAGCCGGCCTTGGTGAGGACAGGACCCTGCTTCACGGTGCCGGTGTTGATGTCGATGCTGGTGACATAGGTGTTGCCGTCGCCGGTGGGCGTACCGTCGCCGGGGTACGCGTCACCCGTCAGGTAGTACATGTACGAGCCGTACAACGTGTAGCCCTGCGGTGTGCCGGAGATCGTCGGCTGCTTGAAGTCGACCAGAGGCGAGCCGAAGTTGCCCGTCGCGAAGGCGGAGAGGGGGTACACGGCGATGCGCTTGCCCGAGCTGGTGTGGTACCGCACGATCATGCGCTGGTAGACCGGGTCGGCGGAGCAGGTGTACTCGGTGGCCCCCGCGATCGGCCGGTAGGCGGCCGACCCGGCCGGTGAGCTGAGCGTGGTGCCGGCGGTGTACGTGACCGGGGTGAGCGCGGTGCCGTATCCGCTGGTGTTCGCGGCACACTCGATCCACAGCTCGGTGCCGGAACCGCTCGGCAGCGCGGCGAAGGCGACGCCGTGACCGAAGCCGTTGAGGTGCATGTACGAGAGGTAGTTCCCGTCGAAGTCCATCTTGTTGATGCACAGGTCACCGGCGGACTCGGGGCTGTCACTCCGCTTGGTCGCCACGAAGAGGAACTTGTTCACCCAGTCGAAGGCGAAGCTCTGCTGGACCCGCGCACCGTGTGTGTCCTTGGAACGGAACAGGTCGTACGACGGCTCCGTGAGGTCGAACCGCTTGGTGGTGGCCACCGCCGCGGAAGCCGTCTGCACGCCGGCGGCGAGCCCCAGCGCGGCGAGCGAGGCGCCGGCGCCGGTGCGTATGAGGCCGCGGCGGGAGAAGGGGAGACCGGGGGTGTGGTTCATGGGGGGACTCCAGAGCATGGTGGGGGAGAGGGCAGAAGTGCGTGATGCTATCTCCCTGGCCGACCCCCCGTCCGGACTGGGCGGGCTCCGTCACAACTGCGGCACCGGACGGGCACAACTCCCCGCGACGGCAGGGGTGCTGACCTCTTCCGGCAAGGCCGCGGAGCGCGCCCGGGAACGCGCCTCCGGTCGACCCGGACGCGGTCCGGCTCCTCCCGTCGGAGACCATCAGCAGCCTGCTGACCTCCGACGAGTTGCTGGACGAGCCGGACGTGGCCACGGCAGAGCGGATGATCGAAGGCTCGGCCGGTCTGGCGGACCACCTCGACGACCTCATTCACCACCGGTCGCGAACTGCTCGCGCTGTGCGAGGACTTCGAGGAGGAGCTTGTCGCAACGATGCGGTGGCTCCGCGCGACGGGCACCAGCGCTCACGCCGTGAGCCGAACGACGAGTGCGACAGCCAAGGGCCTCCTCACACCTTCCCCGAGCCTCGACAGCTACGGCACTGCACCCACGTGCACCGCATCCGGTCCTGCATGTGATCCCGATTCCAATCCGGCGTGCGCCCCCTGCCGCGGCACGCTCGGCACGCGTCGGGGGCGAGGGGCCGAGAGAACTCCCAGATCGTCCAGACGACGGCGACGACGATGATGAAGACGGCGAATCCATCCATGTCTCCTGCGTAGGCAGGAGCACGCCCGCCGCCAAGGCGCTGTCGCACGGCGCCGGAAGCACGTGACCGGCGCACAGGGGCGATGCACTTCCGGGCAGCCGTCGAGCACGTCGGTGAGTGTGGCCGGCCGCTGGCGTGATTGAGGACCCACCCGCTGGGCTTTGGCCGTCGACCCGTCAAGCAAAGAGCGGCAACGTATGGCTCACCGTGGCCGACGGGAAAGACCAGTCCGCGGAGGGAACATCCTGGCGCTGGGGGCAGGCCGTCCACGACGCCCTGCCCCTATACCTCCAGTCCGAACTGAACCGCGTCGGCCCGCCCCGACGGCAGTACGTCCCCGGCGAACTCGCGTACCTATGAGTCTCCCGGGGCTGGCCCGGCGGGACGCGAGCTGGCGTCTCCGAGATCAGCGCAGGGTCGTGGGGCCAGGCGAAGCGCCGTGGGGACTGCAGCCGGAGGCGTATGGGCGCGGGTTTGCCGGACGCTTTCACCGGTTCGACGGGGTGCGGCTTGCTTCATGGTGACCCGACCGCGGCGTACGCCGCCGCCGGGTCACCATGCGCGGGCCCATATGCCTCTCGGGTGTTGCCGGGTCCTGCGCTAGAAGGTCAGGTTCCAGGCGTCGATCTTGCCCGTGTCGGAGGCTGCGTTGTCGTTGACGCGCAGCTTCCAGGTGCCGTTCGCTACCTCCGAGGAGGCGTTCACGGTGTAGGTCTGGGCGATGTTGTCGGTGCTGCCACCGGTGCGGTTGTGCAGCGTGTAGACGGTGCCGTCCGGCGCCACCAGGTCGACCTTCAGATCACCGATGTAGGTGTGCTTGATGTCCACCCCCACCTTGAGCGTGGCCGGGGCGTTGCCGGTCACGCCGGTCACGGCGATCGAGCTCTCCACGGTCGCGTTGTCGTTGACCGCGACGTCCGTGAGGTTCTCGAAGTACGTGCCGGGCGGCGGGGTGGCGCCGACGGCCTTGAGGGCGTCGACCTGTCCCTCGCCGAAGAACGCGTTGTTGGCCGTCGTGCCCGTGCAGCGGCTGTCCGAGGGGCAGGCGATGTCGTTGGCCTGCGTGGCCAGCTTCGCGCGGAGTTGCGCCGGGGTGATACCCGGGTTGGCGCTGGCGATGAGCGCCGCCACACCGGCCACGTGCGGGGTGGCCATCGAGGTGCCGCTCTTGCTGCCGTAGCCGCCGCCGGGGACGGTGGAGTACACGTTGCTGCCCGGCGCCGCGACGTCGATGACGCCCTGCCCGAAGTTGGAGAACGAGGCCTTGGTGACGCCTGTGCCGTTGGCCGCGACCGTGACCACGCCCGGCAGCTCGGTCGGGATGTCGAGGCAGGCGTTGGTGATGGTGCGGGTGACCGGCGTCGAGTCGTTCGGGCTCGCGGAGTCGGTCGTCTTGTGGGCGAGGTCGTAGTTCTCGTTGCCCGCCGCGGCGACCTGGAGGGAGCCCTTGCTCTCGGCGTACTCCTGGGCGCGCTCGACGCCCTCGATGATGGCGGCCTGGTCGATGTTGTCCGGGCAGTTGAACTGCCACGGGTCCGTGTAGTAGCTGTTGTTGGTGACCTTGAAGCCGTGGTCACCGGCCCAGACGAAGCCGCAGATGGTGTTCTCGGCGAAGAAGAAGGCGTTGCCCGGCTCGGCGACCCGGACCGCGGCGATCTTCACTCCGGGGGCCACGCCGACGACTCCCTTGCCGTTCTTCGCCGCGGCGACGGTTCCCGCCACATGGGTGCCGTGCGTGTCGACGTCCCGCCAGGCGCCCGTACGGGTGTCGGGCTTGCCGTAGGCGCAGGAGACGGAGTCGGCCGCGTCGAAGTTGGGCGCCAGGTCCTGGTGCTGGTCGTCCACACCCGTGTCCAGGATGCCCACCGTGACGGAGGCGGAGCCCGGGTTGACCGCCCAGGCCTGGTCGGCCTTGATCTGGCTCATGTCGGCCCGGACCGGTTCTCCGGCCGGGGTCGAGGACTGGGACGGATTGGCGGGAAGCGCCGGGTTGTACGCGTCGGCAGGGACGTCCGAGGTGCGCGTGGCGCCGACCTGCTGCACGCCGGCGACGCCGCGCATCGTGGCGGCGAATCCGCTGGACGCCGAGTGGGCGACGATCACGCCGATGGCGTCGAAGTTCGAGAAGACGGTGCCGCCGTTGGCCGTGATCGCGGAGCGGACCGCCGCGTTGTCACCGGGGGCGGTGATCACGAGGTAGGCGCGCGTGCCGGCCACCCAGGCCGCGCTCTTCGAGACCGACATGGCCGCCGGGGCGTGGGCCTTGGCGGCCGGCGCGGTGGAGGGGACGACGGGGAGTGTGCCCGCGAGGGCGCCCGGGGCGCCGAGTGCGAGGACGGTGCCGAGCGTGGCCGCCAGCACCAGCGTGCGTCTGGTGCGGCTGGATATGTGGGGTATCAATGCGTCCTCCGGAGACGGCCCGACCGTGCCGAGGGCACAGGCCGGGCCGTACGAAACGAATGGTGGATGCAAAATGACAGGTGCATGCCCCTGTGCGGAAGTACCTTTCCGTGCAGGGATGTTGCATGGCTGAAAAGTGACATACCCCAGGCGTGCGGAGGACTGGGTCCACAGGGGCCCTGCGACACCGCCCGCGCCCTGGTGGCCGTCAGCGGCGCCCCGTCCGGCGTGCCCGCGCGTGCCAGGTGTGGTCGGTTAGGGGGTGTACGGGGCGTCGCTGTGGTGGAGTTCCACCATCGTGGGCTCGCTGACCTCGTACACGGCGGTACGGGTGAGGGTGACGACGGCCGCCGGATCGTCATCGCCGCGCGTCCGGTAGACGACGGTCACCTGTCGTGCCGGCCCGCTGGACGGGAAGTCGATGGAGACCACGGGCGTACGGTCGCCGAGCTCGGCGGCGGCCGCGGGGACGGGGGTTCCGCCGTCGTTGCGCCAGGTCACCAGCGTGTAGAACTTCCCGGTGCCGCCGGTCGAGATCTTCAGGGCCCCCACGGCGTCGGGCGCGCCGTCCCCGGTGATGTCGCCGATCGCGCACTGCGGCTGCAACTCGATCACGACGCCGTCCGCACCCTCCCAGCGTCCTGCGCTGAGGGCGGCTCCCGAGATGCCGTAGCCCTCCAGCCCTCCACCGTCCAGCGACGCGTTCCGCAGCTGATCACAGGTCAGGGCCTTGGCTCCGTCGCCTGCCGTACCACTCGGCTTCGCGGACGGGGGTGTGGTGGAGGCGCCGGGGGTCTTCGCAGGGCTGTCGGGCTTCTTGGTCGGTGCGGCGGTCGCCGGCTTGGACGTCTTGCCCGGCTTCCCGCTCACGGCCGCTTCCCCCGCAGCCGAGTCCTTCGGCCCGCAGGCCACGACCAGCCCCGCGACCAGCCCCGCGGCGGTCACCTGGGACACCCGTCTCGCCCATCCCCTGGATCGGTTCACTTGTCACTCCCGTCGCACTGTGGCCCGGCATCCCGCTGGGCAGGAGCGGAGACGCGGACGGGTGGGGGACGGTTGCACCGAGTTGTCCCTGTTCTGCAACTCCCGGACCCCGCCCGGCGGAGCGGACGCTGTCGGCCCGGCGGCTTCGGGACGGGAACTGTGCCATCTCCCGCCGCGTCCCCACGGCCGGGGGTACCCCGCCCGTCCAGGCGGGGTGGCGCAGGGAAGAGAGCAGCATGAGCGCATCGGGATTCGCGGAATGGGCCCGTCACTTCGAGACCGAACGGGACCGCCGCGCAGCCCGCCCCGACCCGCGCTGGGAGGCGGGCGCCTCACTGCCTCCGGAGGTGCGGGCGAGCATCCAGCGATTCCAGGCCGGCGAGGACGGCGACAGCTCGGCCCTGTTCGACAAGGCGGACGCGGCGGGCGATCCGGAGTACGCGGCGGCGCTGCGCCTGTTCGTTGCCGAGGAGAAGAACCACGCGAGACTCCTCGCTCTGCTGCTCAAGGCGGGCGGGGCGACGAAGCAGGCCGGGCACTGGAGCGACACGGCCTTCGCGCGACTGCGCCGCGTGCCGGGGCTGCGGACGGAGTTGCTGCTCCTGATGGTCGCGGAGGTGGTGGCCCTGCGCTACTACCGGGCGCTGCGTGACGGGTCCGGCGATCCACTGACGTCGGAGGTCGCCGGCCGCATCCTGGCGGACGAGGAGCGGCACGTGCCGTTCCACTGCGCACGGCTGCGCGCGTCGGTCGCCGAACTGCCGCGCGCGGCCCGGCGGCCCCTGCTGGCGGGCTGGCAGGTCATGCTCCTCGGCGCGGCACTCGTCGTGGCCGCCGATCACGGGCGGGCCCTGCGCAGGCTCGGCGTCGGGCGAGGGCGCTTCATGGCGGACGTCCTGAGGTCGAGTGGTCCGGTGATCGCGGCGATCCTCGGGAGCGCCGGCTTCGAAAGGGTCCGGTGAGCGCGGCGACCTGCTGCTGCGCGTGTTCGAGCTCAGCGGCGACCGCTGAGAGCCGTGGCGACTCTCAGCGCCGGGCCTGCCAAGAACGCCCAGGTCAGGGTGCGTCGAACAGAGTGGGGAAGCCGGGGGCGAGCCAGGGTTTGCGGCCCCAGGCCAGCACGGCGCCGCGTGCCATGGCCTGCCAGGGGCCCAGTCGTCCGAGCGCGATGAGGAGGAAGGCGACCGGCTCGATCTGGATGGTGCAGTCCGACCGCTCCGGCGCGTCAGCAAGAACCTCGACCGTCCCGCCGGTGAACGTGACGCCGAAGACCGAGCCGCCCCGGACCCGCAAGGTGTAACGGGCCGTCAGCGCGGAGGCGACGGCGACGCGAGGCATCGCCGTCCGGAGGAACGGCAGGCACAACTCGACCCGCCTGGAGTCGATCATGTGCGGTCGACGCAGCCCGCGGGCGAGATCGTAACCGTGACCCAGCATGTGGGTCAGCAGGTACGAGGCGAGAACGTCCTGGTCCATGGGACCGAGCGGCGTGAGGAGGGTCCGGCCCGCGGTCCCGTCCGCCACGGCTCGGTCCACCGCGTCCAGGAACACGTCGGCCTGCTCGACGATCATCGCGGCCAGCGGTTCCGCCGCGCGCTCGGGGAACTCGACGAGACTCCGTGCGTTGGCCGCCGCGAGACTCTGCGACGTCCCGTCTCCGTAGACGCGTTCCTGGCCGGACGCGAGCTCGGCCATCAAGCCGTTGGCCAAGGCAAGGTGGGCGGCAGTCTCGCCGACGGTCCACTCCAACCCCGGTACGGGTGCGGTCGTGTCCGCCGCCCCGTCCAGGAGCGCGGCGATGGCAGCGGCGGTCTCCCGTATCGCCCGACCGAGCCCTTCCGGCAGGGAGTCCCTGGTCCTCGTCCGTGTTTCCCCGTCCACGCCGCTCGCTTCTCCTCGTGTCTTCCGTGATCACGCATGTGTAGCGAGGTACAGAACCAGACCCACCGGACCGGGGCAAGGGGCGAGGGCCCCGAATCTTTCGCGGCGAAGTCCGGATTCCGTCTTCGACGGTGGACGACGGCTCACGTGAGGGACGCGGGAAGCCCCGTCGGGGCAGAGCGACCACAGGGGGCCCTTGCCTCGACGGGGCTCGGTATTCGGCCGGGCGACGACCGCCGGGATTCGACGGGTCACCGGCGCCCGGCAGAGGCCGGCGCCGTGAGCGGTGCTGCGCGGCTCAGCCGAAGTTCACGTCGCTGCACCACATGTAGGCCTGGTCGAGGTGCGAGGCCTG
Organism: Streptomyces sp. VNUA24; assembly: GCF_029167005.1. Classification (NCBI taxonomy): domain Bacteria; kingdom Bacillati; phylum Actinomycetota; class Actinomycetes; order Kitasatosporales; family Streptomycetaceae; genus Streptomyces; species Streptomyces sp. VNUA24. Next base: position 1,341,642 of record NZ_CP119143.1, on the reverse strand, counting down.
CCAGATCACGAACACGATGTGGTGTCCGGTGTAGCCGGAGGTCCGGACGGGGAACGTGATGTTCTGTGCCGGGGCGAAGCGGCCGGTCTGCGTGATGAAGTCGAGGTTGCTCCAGCCCAGGGTCTGGGTCTTGGGGTTGAAGCCCTGCTTGCTCACGTAGACCTTGAAGTAGTCGGCACCGTGGGACGCCTGGTCGTACAGCTGGACCGAGAAGTTGCTGCCGATGGTGGTGGTCTTCCACGCTCCGGGCTTGTCCAGGCTGGCGTTCCTCGAGAGGTTGTTGCTGCAGAGTGTCCCGTCGGGGGTCCGCGCCTGGAACTGGCCTCCGAGGCCGTCCCGGAGCGCGCTCATCCAGTTCCACATGGTGTCGGCGTTGGCCTGGAAGGCCTGCCAGCACATGGGGTCCTGGGTCTGCATGGCCGGGTTCGTGTGGTTGTTGCCCCACGTCTTCCAGCACTGGTACGCACGGGTGGCGGGGCCGACGACGGTGCCGTGGGCCTGGGCGGGGGTCGACCAGGCGAGGGCGCCGACGACCACGGCGAACAGCATGACGAGCGCCTGGAGAGACCGGCGGGGGGACGCCTGCGAACGCCCGGTTAACGGACCTTTGTTGCGCATGTGGGGGGACTCCTTCCAGTGGCGAGGCTGTTATGGGAGCGCTCCCAGCGTCAGGATTTCTGAGTGAGATGTCAATGAAGTGGACGGAGTTGATTACGGGGATGGGCGGCGAGCAGGACCTCTGGGACTGCAAGAGCGCTGTACCGGCCCTGTACCGGCCCTGTACGGCCCCGTGAACTATGCGCGGCTTGCGATCGAGTGGCCGGTGGCCCGGGTGCGTCATGTTCCACGGAGAAAGGGCGAGGGGACGGCCTGCTTCAGTGCCTCGTGCACGTCGATGCCGCGCCCTCGTGCTGGTACCAGACTGTGTCCAGTTCACGGCCGTCCGGCAGGGTGTAGCGGGCGGGGCCGGGTGCCGGGACGAATCCGGCGCGTTCCAGGGCGCCGCGGCACGCGAGGTTCGTCGTCGCCGTGCCCGCCCGTACCGTCGGGAGACCGGCGTGTTCATGGGCGAACTTCGCGCCCGCCAGGAACAGTTCGGCTCCGAGTCCCCGGCCTCGGTGGTCGGGGGCGAGGGTGCCGCCCATCTCTTGAGTGTCGCGGTGGATTTCGAGATGGCCGGCGTAGCGGCCGGTAGGGCGGTGTACGCAGACCATGAACTCGGGTGTCTCGGGGTCGGGCGCGAAGGGCTCGGCCAGTTCGGGGTTGGCCTTGGTGAACCAGCGGGGGGTGGCGCCGGCGGGGCCCAGGCGCAGCAGGGCCTGTCTGATGTCGGGGTCCGGTACGAGCTGGTCCATCTGGTTCCCGTGCCAGCGTTGGGCCTCGGGGTCGGCGGCGGCGGCGACGGCCGCCAACGCGTCGAGCTTGGTCACCGGTGTGTAGAGCAGCAGGTGCGGGGTGGCCACGGCGTGTCGGCCAGGGGTGCAGACGCCAGGGACCGGGAGAGCCGAGGCTACCCGGCGACGTCGTAGGAGCGACCGAATCATGGAACCCCCGTTGTCCTTGGTCCTTGGTCCTGGTGTGTCCGGCCGCACGTACCGGGCGTGTGCCGCCCAAGCTACTTGGCGAGGGAGAGCGCCGTACGTCCGGGTGGCTGCCGGGAGGGAGGCCGAGGGCATCGCCGCAGCCGGCGGAGCAGCCGGAGCGAGCCGCTGCGCGGGGACCTGCGGCGCTGCTGATGACGGTCCTCGGCCGCACTACCTGAAACGCCCTCCCGGCGACGGTGCCTCGACGGGCCGGGGTGGGCGTTGCCACGCCGTACCTGCGGTTCCCGACGCGGGACGCCCAGTCCGGTCGCCGCCCAGGACTGCGACGACCCTCGCGTCGATACGTTCCCCCATGTGCTGCGCCGCCGCATCCGCAGAAGGTGCCGTGGCCGCGGCGCAACGCCGGGCCGGCGACGCAGCCGTCCGCTTCAGGTGTCGAAGCGGTGGCGGGACGTCTCGATGTGCCCGAGGTATCGGTGGGTCCAGTCGCACAGTCCGTCGATGGTCACCCGCAGGGCCTGGCCCGGCTCGGTGAGGGTGTACTCGACCCGGGGCGGCACGACCGGGTGCACCGTTCGCTCGACCAGGCCGTTGCGCTCGAGCATGCGCAGGTTCTGGGTGAGCATCTTGTGGCTGATGCCCTGGATCTCGTTTCGCAGCTCGCCGAAGCGCAGGGTGTGCTCTCCCAGGGCCTCGATGATCAGAAGGGCCCATTTGTTGGCAACGTCAGAAAAGATCTCCCGTGCCAGAGAGTCCGCGCGCCGAAGATCCGCTTCGTCGGGCGAGCCCGTGAACTGCTTGGTCACCGTCAGGTACTCCAGTCACTGAAAAGTGCGTACTTCCACGTCAGCGGACACTCTCCTACGGTGCCTGAGTAACCACAAGAGACCAAGGTGCCCTTGGTCCGGTGGCGGCGAGCCCACGGGCTCCCATGACGAGGAGGCAGGCAGCATGGCCATCACACTGGTGAACCCCGGCGGATTGCCCAAGATCGACGTCTACCGGCAGGTGGCGGTCGCGACCGGGACGAAACTGGTCTTCATCGCCGGGCAGGTCGCCTGGGACGCCGAGGGGGCCACGGTGGGCGAAGGTGATCTCCCCGCCCAGGTGGAGCAGTGCTACCTCAACATCGCCACCGCCTTGGCCGAGGTCGGAGGTTCCTTCGACGATGTGGCGAAACTGACGGTCCACGTCGTCGACTGGACCCCCGACAAAATGCCCCAGCTCCTGGAGGGCATCCATCGGGCATCCGTGAAGCTGGGCGTCACCCCGGCCCCCCTGGCCACGCTGCTGGGCGTTGCGGCATTGGACGTACCCGACCACCTGGTGGAAATCGAAGCCATAGCGGTGCTGAGCTGAACGCCGGCTTCTACCGCTGAACGCCGTCCTCCACCTCCGAACGCCTTCCTTCGAGCGCCGAAACGGGCACCCACCCCGGTGGCGACCATGAGGGGAGCACCCGTCGCAGTGGGCGCACTCTCAGCGGTGACGCGGCGTCCTCGGTCGGCTCGATCGTCCGCTCGGGACGCTCCTCGTAGAGGTCGCTACCCACCGGCCGCACCGGTGCCCGTGATTCGACGCGGCGCACGGGACCAGCCGTTTGCGCATACTGAAGTACGTAACTGTGCAAGGTAGTTGGTGCCGCCTCGGTGCTACTCAGCTGCCATGTGGCTGGGTTCAGGCGTTGTTCCGCCGAGGTGGCGCGCCGGCGCCCGGCGACCGGGTTAGGATCACGACGTGATTACGGCCTGGTCCCCTTCTCGTCTGCCGAGGAGCCGCTCATCAGCGGCTCTGGTGCGTGTGCTGGGGCTGGGTCTGTTCCTCTTCGGCCTGCTGTATACGCACGCCGTCAGCCCTGACGCGACGGTGAGTCACCTCGCGTCTGGCAAGGGCGTCGTGGCGCCCGGCGGGCATTTCGAGCCAACTGTGGAACTCGAAGACGTTGCGAGTGCCACGTCGCAGCAGCCGGCAGGGGAGTCGCAGGGCCATCACGACGGGCACGGGCAGCCGCACACAGGTGAAACCTGTGTGGTCGGGCAGCCCTCCCAGAGCCCCGCTGTGGCGGTTCCCTGTCTGTCCCCGCTGAGTTCGGAAAGCGGTGACGACGAGCCGGGCTCCGCGCCCGCCCGGCTCGCCACCGCGGCACGCGACTCGGCTGTTCCGAGAACGCGGACGGCGGACTCCGCGGTCCTTCGCATCTAGGGCAACGCGTCTCGAAACGGTCGCCCCTTCCCGGCACTTGTGACTTCGGCCCATGGCCGGCCGTGTCACATCGTGTCCCGGCGACCGTTCCATGGCGTCCGACCTCCTGCGCACACCGCCCCGTGGCACACCGCCCACAGCGTGACGCAGCGACGGTCGACGGCTCCGTTCCCTCACCCCCACCGATCGCCGCCCTGACCGGGAGAGTTCCCCACGGGCAGTGACCGCCGCGCGGAGGACCTGTGCCGCCCACCCCTGTCCTCGTCCATGCCGATACCCCATGCCTGCGTTCGCTCCGAAGGAGCCGACTCGCCCAACTGGCGCTGTGCGCCATGCTGTTCGCCCTTCTGGCGTGCCCAGGCGATCACCGAAACGAGACGCTGGAGTCGCGCGCTCGTTCGGTCGCTGCGTCGACTGATGCCCTGCTGCCCGCGGAGGCCTCCGACGGTGCGGTTCATGACCCGTCCGAGCCCTTCGATCGCTGTCACGACGCACGCCCCTGGAAGGCCGTCTTCACGCAGTCGACTCCTTGGGTCCCACCGCGCACCCTCGCCGTGCCGTCGTCGGCGGACGACGCAGCGGCTTCCATGGGCCAACTCCCCGGCACCGTTCCAAGACCGCTGGTGAGCGGCTGCCGATCTGCTCTCCCGGTCATCTGCAGGTGGCGCTTATAGGAGCCACCGGGCGGGTCGGCTTCGGCCGCCCCACCCCGCCCCGACGCGCCTCGACCGCCGAGGCGCGAGATGAGCGTCCGCACGCATCCTCACCGATTCGAGAGCGAAGACACCATGCACTCCATGACCAAGAGTGACCTCAACCCGGCCGGGTCCGGCTCCGGTTCCGCCCTACGGGGGCTCGTGGGCAACACCCCGCTCCTCCACGTCTCCCAGCCCTTCACCGAGCCGGACCGCGGTTTCTGGGCGAAGCTGGAAGGCTTCAATCCCGGTGGCATCAAGGACCGTCCGGGCCTGCACATGGTCGAGCGCGCCCGCGCCCGCGGGGAACTTCAGCCGGGTGCCAGGATCATCGAGTCGACCAGCGGCACCCTCGGCCTGGGGCTCGCCCTGGCCGGGATGGTCTACGGGCACCCGGTCACGCTGGTCACCGACCCGGGTCTGGAGATGTCCATGACCCGGCTGCTGACCGCGTACGGGGCCCAGGTCAATCTCGTCTCCGAGCCACACCCCACCGGTGGCTGGCAGCAGGCCCGCCGTGACCGGGTCGGCCGGCTGATGGAGCAGCATCCCGGCTCGTGGTGCCCCGATCAGTACAACAACCCGGACAACACCACCGCGTACACCCCGCTCGCCCTCGAACTGGCCACAGAACTCGGCCATATCGACGTGCTGGTGTGCAGCGTCGGCACCGGCGGACACTCCGCCGGAGTCTCCCGCGTACTTCAGCAGCTCTACCCGGACCTCAAGCTGGTCGGCGTCGACACCATCGGCTCGACGATCTTCGGCCAGCCGGCCCGTCCCCGCCTGATGCGGGGCCTGGGCTCCAGCATCTACCCCCGCAACGTCGCCTACGACAACTTCAGCGAGGTGCACTGGGTCGCCCCGGCGGAGGCGGTGTGGAACTGCCGCCGGCTGGCTGCCTCGCACTACGCCACCGGCGGCTGGAGCGTCGGCGCGGTGGCGATGGTCGCCGGTTGGCTGGCCCGCACCCTGCCCGCCGACAGCCGGATCGCGGCGATCTTCCCCGACGGGCCGCAGCGCTATCTCGGCACGGTCTACGACGACGACTACTGCGCCGCTCACGGTCTGCTCGATGCCCCGCCCGCACCCGAACCGGAGGTCGTCGGCCGCCTGGACGAGAAGGAGATCACACGCTGGACGCGGTGCGAGAACGTCATCGACCCGCTCACGCTGGCGGGTGCGCAGGCACGGCCCGACAAGCCCGGTCGGCCCGACGAGGACGGTCGAGCGGAGGGCAACCGGTGAGGTCGATCATCACCCAGGTTCGTTCCTACGAGCGCAGCGTCCAGTTGTTGATGGTCAATCAGTTCACCATCAACCTCGGGTTCTACATGTTGATGCCGTACCTGGCCGCGCATCTGGCCGGTCCGGTGGGTCTGGCGGGCTGGCTGGTCGGGCTGATCCTCGGCGTACGCAACTTCAGCCAGCAGGGGATGTTCCTGCTCGGCGGAACGCTGGCCGACCGGCTCGGGTACAAGCCCATGATCATAGCCGGGCTGATGCTGCGCATCATCGGCTTCGCGACCCTCGGACTGGTGGAGTCCGTACCCGCCCTGCTGGCCGCTTCGGCGGCGACGGGGCTGGCCGGCGCGCTGTTCAACCCGGCCGTGCGGGCCTATCTGGCGGCGGACGCGGGCGAGCGGCGCATCGAGGCGTTCGCGCTGTTCAACATCTTCTACCAGGCCGGGATCCTGCTCGGCCCCCTGGTGGGCATGCTGCTGACTGGCGTGAGCTTCCGCGTCACGTGCCTTGTCGCGGCGGGGATCTTTGCTCTGCTGAGCGTCGTCCAGATCAGGGCCCTGCCCGCACGCCGGGGCGACGACGCCGAGGCCAGCAGGAACGAGCAGGGCGAGGGCGTGCTGAAGCAGTGGCGCGGCATCTTCGCCAACCGGCCGTTCCTGTTGTTCTCCATGGCCATGATCGGCTCGTACGTCATGTCCTTCCAGGTCTACCTTGCGCTGCCGCTCGAAGTACGGCGGCTCGGCGGACAGGGGGCCTTCGGAACGGCCGCGGTGGCGCTGCTCTTCGCCGTGTCCGGGCTGAGTACGATCCTCGGCCAGACGAAGGTGACCGCCTGGTGCAAGGCCCGTATGGAACCGGGTCGCGCACTGACCTGGGGGCTGCTGACCATGGGGCTGGCGTTCGTCCCGCTGCTGGTGGCCGCCGCGGCCCCGGTAACGGACGGCGGCCCGGGGCTGTGGCTGCTGGCGGCCGTGCCGCCGGCGCTCTCCGCGCTGCTGCTGGCGGTCGGCACGATGATCGCGTACCCCTTCGAGATGGACACCATCGTCCGCCTCTCCGGCAACCGCCTCGTCGCCACCCACTACGGCCTGTACAACACCATCTGCGGCATCGGCATCACCCTCGGCAACCTGCTGACGGGTGCGGCGCTGGACGCCGCCAGGGGCGCCGGGATGTCCGCGCTGCCGTGGGTGGCGCTGCTGGCCCTCGGCCTCGCCTGCGCGGCGGCTCTCCACGGGCTGCACCGTACGGGCCGCCTGGTACCACCAGCGCGTGAGGCACAGCCGGAGCCCACGAACGCGTAACACGACGTTCTGCGCCGGAGGGGGCGGACGAGTTGGTCCGTCCCCTCCCGTTGGTGACACCTTGAGCGCACCCGGGCACTGGATCCGCGGGCGGGAGTCGGTCATCCGCCGCGCATGGGGGAGCACGTGGGGGACGCGGCGAGGATCGGTCCGAGGAGGAGAAGGACTGCGACTCCGGCGGATGCGATCCAGACCGCGTACAACCCGACGTCGTGCATGCGACGCCGTGTCACGGCCCATGCGCCGGCACTGGCCATCGATCCGACGGCAAGCGAGGCTGCCAGGCAGACCGGGACCATGAGGACCGGATCCAGGTACACCGGCACCGGAGGCGGAATCGTTTCGCACAGGTCGGCACCGGAAGCAAACAGCAGCAACGGCAGGATGAGGCTGGTGCATGCGGCTACCGTCCAGGCGAGGGCGGACAACGAACGGCGGAGTATGCTTTTCCGCCCGGTGACGAGGGCGCCGAGGAGAGCCGCGCACATGAGCAGGATCGATGGGGCGGTTCCTGCCACCCAGAGCCAGCGCAGCGGCGGCCGGGGCCGGTAACTGTCAGCCCAGTAGTTGTCGAAGGCCGCGGCGACGGACAGCTCCAGGACAAGTACGGCCAGACCATGAGCAGCTGAGCGGGCATGCGGGGCGTCCGGGAAAGACGGCGGCCATAGGGCATGTGCGAGGCGGCCGTCCCGGCCGCCGCCTGGCCGACGGCTTTCGATCATGGTGCGCACAACGCTCCCTCAACCAGTCCGGCGTCATGGGAAGGGAAAGACGTCACCAGCAGCGTGCCAGTTCCCCTTCTGCTTTCGGCCGCAGGTCGGACAGTGCCGTGCTGCCGCTGATGATCGGTTGGGGACGCTGCAGGACACAGAAGGCTCTTTCGTCGACGGGGCCCATGAGGGGGACCTGATGGCCGTGGCCCCACGTCCCGGACGCCGACGGAGGCAAGCCCCACGTGGCTGGGCAGTCGCCGGGCGCTCCTCGTGCTCGACTCCTGACCACCTGTCGGCCGAGTGCCGGGAACTGTCCGACGCTGGTGCGGACTTGGACGCGGCCTGCTCCGTCGGCGCGGCACCGCGGTTCTGAGAGGGGGTCGGACACCCGTGGCGGAGAACACCGCGGATCGCGTGTCTGCGCGACGAGTGAGCGGAACGGCTGGTACGCCGACTGGGGGACGAGACGTAACGAGTGAGCCCTGGAGCGGGCGCCGGGATGCGGCGAAGACCTTCGTGACCGCGGAAACCGCAGATCGCGAAGACGCGAGGAGAAGCGATGCAAACCGAGCCGGAGGAGGCGCGCGGCCCGGAACACCGGCCACGGCAGGCACGAGTGGCGGACGCCCGCGATCGGGTCGGGAGTCGCAGGATTCTCGGCCACCTACTCATGGGCAGCGTGGACATTGCCGGGGATCGGCGCGCGCCGGAGGTGGTGCGCGCCGGGCGGGACCGACTCCCTAAGGCCGCCAACGGTGCGGCTGTCGGGGGCGTCCCATGTCGCCCGACTTGCGGCGTTCGGTGAACTCCCTTGTCTGGAGCGGTAGTTGAGACCGAACGCGGTCGTCCGGACCCTGGGTCCGTCGGGTGGGGGCGTCAAGATCAATGCAAGCCCATTCCCGTACCCGCTTTGGGTGGGCGTCGGACTTTGCCGACTGAATATGGCTTCCCTGTACGGAAGTTGGTCTGCGGCACTTGCGGGCTCTGAGGTGGAATTGCGCTCCAGGGAAGATGTACCGGGCGACCGGTTTGCGTTGTTAGGGCGTCACGCTGTGCGGATTGGCCCGTTACCGACAGTGCGGACCTGGCCCCGGGCAACCATACTGAGTCCGCGCGACAACGGGGGCTCATGTTGCGTCTTGGACCGCAACACCACGCAGGAAACGCGGCGCCACCGACCAGGCGCCGCCGAGGTTCACGCGGCCATCGCGTTCACTCACGCCAGTCCGTGGCCGACGTGTGCCCACGATGCCCTGGGAGGGGAAGCAGTATGAGGAATTCACGCCTGAGAGTGCTCTCCGGTGTCCTTGCCGCCGGTGCGCTCATCGCCGGTCTGTCCGGTTCGACGGCGCAGGCGTCGGAGAGCACCGCTGCCGCCGCCGTGGCGGAGATCGGCATCCGGTTCAACCCCGACGGTGATGCAGGGCAGTGCGGAGGGTTGGCGGGGCAGCAGTGGGGCCGCAGCCCGGACTTCACCCGGTCGATCCGGTTCGACACCGACAACCGCTCGGGCGGCTGCCAGCTGTCCTTCGGCATCTTCGACCCCGACAACACCCTCTCGGGCGCGTCCATCACCTACAGCTTCCGGGCCACTGCCGGTGGCGACGCGGGACAGTGCGGAAACCCGGGCACCTATCAGATGCCGATCCAGCGGTTCAAGACTTTCGGGTCCCAGGTCCGGGTCGACACCGACGGCAGGCCGGGCGGCTGCAACCTCACCTTCGCGGTCTCCGGCCGCTCCGACGTCATCCTCGAGGTGAGGTACTTCGCGGACGGCGACGGCGGCCAGTGCCTGAACTCCCTCCCCTCCGACCAGAACCACACGGCGTTCGCGGGCAGCCCGGTGACCATCGGCATCGACACCGACAACCGCTCCGGCGGCTGTCAGATGCAACTGCGGCTGCAGAAGGTCTAGGAGCCGTTCGGGGTTCGGATCTCTTTGTCGTGGTGTCTGCTGGTAGAACTCGGGTGTGGCGCGTTTTGATGTGACGGATGCCGAGTGGGCTCTGATCGAGCCGCTTCTGCCGGTGGCGGCCACGGGGCCGTTACCTCGGCGGGTGAGGGACCAGTTCAACGGGGTGATCTGGCGTTTTCGTACCGGGTCCGGCTGGCGTGATGTCCCTGAACGGTATGGGCCCTGGTCCACGGTGTACTCCCGGTTCAGCAGTTGGGCCAGGGCCGGGGTGTTCCAGGGGCTGATGGATGCGTTGATCGCGGAGGCGGCCGGGCGTGGGCTGGTCGGCCTGGAGTTGGTGAGCGTGGACTCCACTGTGGTGCGCGCGCACCAGGACTCTGCGGGGCTGGCCGTCGCCGGGGAGACCCTGGACGCTCTGGAGCAGGCGCTGACCGAGGAAAAGGGGGCTCCGCTGGAGCACCAGCCGCCGGTGTGGCGGGTGGTGCAACGCAGGCCGGGGCGGACACGGCCGGTGCGCACCGTGCCACGGAGCGGCGGCGTCGCAAGGCCCGTGCGCAGGCTGCCGGACTCGGCAGGTCCCGGGGCGGTCTGAGCAGCAAGGTCCATGCCGCGGTCGACGCGGCCGGGCTGCCGCTGGTCTTCGTCCTGACACCTGGCCAGGCGGCGGACTGCCCGCAGTTCAAGGCTGTGCTGGAGAAGATCTGGGTCCGCGGGCGGGTCGGCCGCCCACGCACCCGCCCGGACGCGGTCGCCGCCGACAAGGCCTATTCCTCCAGGGGCAACCGGGCCTACCTGCGCAAGCGGGGCATCAAGGCCGTCATCCCGGAGAAGAGGGACCAGGCCGCCAACCGCACGAAGAAAGGCAGCAAGGGAGGCCGGCCCGTCAGCCACGACACCGAGCTCTACAAGCAGAGAAACACTGTCGAACGCTGCTTTCAGAAGATCAAGACCTGGCGCGGTGTGGCCACCCGCTACGACAAGAGCCCAGAGAGCTTCGAGGCCGGACTCCACCTCCGAGGCTCGATCATGTGGCTGAAGCACCTCACCTCAACCACATGATCCGAACCCCAAACAGCCCCTAGTACTGCAACGGTGCTTGTTCTGAGTACTGGGCAGTTCAGGGGCTGTGTCCGCGTCGTTTGTAGTGGCTGATGCGGGCTTGGTGCTGGCGTCGGCGGCGCCAGTGGGACCAGTGCAGGATGTGGTCGACCGGTGCTGGTCGGCGGTTGGTGAGGCGGGTTATCAGGCGTCGGATTTCGGCGAGGCTGAGGTGGATGAGCTGGGAGGATCCGTTTCTGCTTTGTCCGTGTCCAGCTGTCGGGCCCGCAGGACGGTCAGACAGGCATGGGCGGCCATGGCCAAGGTCATGTGGCGGTGCCAGCCGGGGTAGCGGCGGACCTGGTAGTCGTCCAGGCCGCATTCCTGCTTGGCGGTCTGGAAGCATTCCTCGACAGCCCAGCGGCTGCCCGCGATGCGGATCAGCTCGTCCAGCGTGGTGTCGGCGGGACAGTAGGCGATGTAGTAGGAGATTGAGCTGTACTGAGATTTGTGGAGTCCCTGATGCCAGGGTTACGGTCCTGGCGAAGGAGATCCACCAGCACCATGCCAGCACCCCGTAAGTACCCCGATGAACTTCGTGAGCGGGCGGTCCGCGAGGTCCGCGCCACCGGCCGCCCGATCGCGCACGTCGCGAAGGACCTCGGCATCCACAAGGAGGCCCTGCGCGGCTGGGTCCGCCAGGCAGAGGCCGACCATGGCGAACGCGACGACCGGCTGACCACCGCCGAGCACGACGAGCTCAGACAACTCCGCAAAGAAGTGGCGGAGTTGAGGCGGGCCAACGAGATTCTCAAGGCCGCCTCGGTGTTTTTTGCCCAGGAGATCGGCCGTCCCCGGACGAGGCCGAGCAGGTGATCGACCACCTGCGTGACAACGGTCTCGGGGTCGATCCCGTCTGCCGGGTGCTGGACCTGTCGCCGTCGACATACTTCGCCCGCAAGAAGCGGCCGAAGTCGGCCCGCCGGCTCCGCGACGAACAGCTCGTGCCGGTGATCGAGCAGGTCCACGCCGAGTCCGGCGGCACGTATGGGGCCCGTCGGATCACCCGCGCCCTGCGGCGCAAGGGTGTTGAGGTGGCCCGCTGCACCGTCGAGCGGCTCATGGCCGAACGCGGCCTGGAGGGCGTGATCCGTGGCCGGCGGCGCCGCACCACGATCCCGGAGCCGTCGGCGCCCCGACCGCCGGACCTGGTGGACCGCAACTTCACCGCGGCGCGGCCCGATCAGCTGTGGGTGGCGGACATGACGTATGTCCGCACGTGGTCGGGCTGGGCATATGTGGCGTTCGTCCTGGACGTGTACTCACGGATGATCGTCGGCTGGCAGATCGCCGACCACATGCGGACCGAACTGCCCCTGGACGCCCTGGAGATGGCACTCTGGCGCCGACGCATCAAGAAGGACTCCGGCCTCATTCACCACAGCGACAGGGGCTCGCAATATGTGTCGATTCGCTACACCGACCGGCTCGCGGACATCGGCGCCTCCGCGTCGGTCGGTTCCGTCGCGGACTCGTACGACAATGCCATGGCCGAGGCACTGAACGGCACTTTCAAGGCCGAGCTGATCGAGATGCAGGGCCCCTGGAAGGACCCCGCCCAGGTCGAACGGGCGATCTTCCAGTGGATCACCTGGTACAACGAAGAACGCCTGCACTCCGCGCTCGACTACGTGCCACCCGCCGAGTACGAACGCGACTTCTGGCAGCGCCAGGAACGAGTCCCGCAGTCCGCCTGAAACAAGATCACCGGACTCTACGAAACTCGGGGCAGCTCAGATCTCCTCGGGCCTGCTCACGCTGCGGCGGGCGAGGACCCAGTGCCGGCGGTCCTCGCGGTGCCAGGGCCTCACTTCGACGCGGGCCCAGTCGTAGATCCGTCGGCCATGGGCTCCCTCGCCGCAGGAACGGCGTTTCCATTTCTGCCGGGGCAGGCCGGGGAACAGGTCGTGGACGGGGTGGTCGAGTGCCCAGCGGGTGACGACGGTGTCGTGCCTGGTGGTGGCCATGACGTGGAAGACGTCCGCTTGCTCGAGCTCGAACCGCCAGCCCTTGCTGTAGCCGTAGGCGGCGTCCGCCGTGACCCAGGCGAACGGGATCTTGTCGGCGATGGCCCGGCGGACCATCGCCTTGGCCATGGCCACCTTCGTGGCAAAGGCGACGTGGTCGTCGATGCCCGCCCGGCGGCAGCGTTCCCGGTCGTCCGTCCAGGACGTGGGCAGATACAGACGGCGGTCGATCAACGTGCGTCCGCGGCCGGTGGCGTAGGCGAGGAACACGCCGATCTGGCAGTTCTCCGTGCGGCCGGCGGTGCCGGAGTACTGCCTTTGCACCCCGGCCGAACGGACGCCCTTCTTCAGAAAGCCGGTGTCGTCGACGATCAGGACGGCATCGCTGTCTCCGAGGTGTTCCACCACGTAGTCGCGTACGTCGTTCAGGACCTCGTCGGCGTCCCACTCGATCCGGTTCAGCAGCCGGTGGATGCGATCGGGACCCGCGTGTCCTGCCTCCTCCGCCAGCGTCCAGCCGTTCTTGCGCTGCAGCGGCGCAACCAGCCCACGCATGTAAGCCAGCGCCGACTGACGCGGCTCCTCCCGGTTGAACCGGTGCACGAACCGCTCATGCAGAGCACCCAGTTCACCCGCCCACAACCTGACATCAGCAAGGTCCCCACCCATGACCACAACAACGACAGAGCTGGCCAGCAGTCACGGCAAAGACCGTTGCAGTACTAGCAGCCGGGTCCCAGTGCCTCGGCCGGTTCGCCCCGGTGCGGCCGGCAGGGGTGCGGCGGTAGCGGGCATGCCGGGTCTCCGGGCGCGCCCGCTCTGCCGCGGACACTGAGGCCATGCGCACCGACCGGAGACGCCGTGCGCATCGACCGGACGGTCCACCGCGGCGTTTCCGTCGGCGGCGGCTGCTACTTGCCGAAGCCGGCGGTGAGGCCGCCGATCAACTGGCGGCGGCCGAGAATGTAGAGGGCCAGGATCGGGAGGGTGGACAGGACGACCGCTGCCAGGATGGCGGGGATGTTGATGGTGAACTCACCCTGGAAGCTCCACACGAACAACGGCAGGACGCGTTTGTCGGGGCTCTGGGTGAGGATCAGCGGGAAGAGGAAGCCGTTCCAGACGTTGAGCGCGTCGTAGATCGTGACCGTGATCAGGGCGGGCCGGGAGAGCGGCAGTGCCAGATTCCACAGCATGCGCCAGTGGCCCGCGCCGTCCGCGCGCATCGACTCGTACAGCTCGTCCGGGATGTCCCTCAGGAAGTTGACGAGGATGATCACGGTGAGCGGGATGGCGAACGCCGCCGAGGGGAGCACGACCGCGCCCAGGGTGTCGTACATCTGTGCCTTGGCGATCAGGTAGTAGACGGGGATGATCGTGGCCTGCAGCGGGATGGCGAGCCCCAGCAGGAAGAGGCTGAACGCCCAGCGCAGGGCCCGGCCGGTGCCGCGGACGATGGCGTAGGCGGCCAGGAAGGACACCACCAGGGTCAGCAGTGTGGCGCCGGTCGTCACCACGACACTGTTCCACAGGAAATGGGCGAACCCGTTGTCCAGGACGAGACGGTAGTTGTCCAGCGTCGGGTGGGTCGGGACCGCGAGGGGGTTGGTGTCGAAGAAGCCCTCACGGGTGCGGAGGCTGGTGACGACGACCCAGTACACCGGTACGAGGACGATCAGCAGCCAGACCAGGCCGCCGAGGGCACCCGGCGCATTGGCGCGGCGCAGGCGGGAGAGGACACCCGGCGGCGTGGACGGCGCCGTGGACGGCGGGGTCGCACGGGCTTCGGAGTCGGTCTGCGGGGCGTGGGAGAGCGTGGACATCACACACCTGCCTGCTGGCTGCGCATCCGGGAGAAGCCGGAGAAACGGACGACGATCAGGGAGAGGAGGAGGCCGGCGGCGACCAGCACGACGGAGATCGCGCTGGCGAGGCCCATCTCGTTGCTCTGGAAGCCGGTGATGTACATGTCGAGCGGAAGGAGCCGGGTGGCATAGCCGGGGCCGCCGCCGGTGAGGACGAAGACGAGGTCGAAGTAGGTGAGCGAGCCCACCAGCATCAGCATCGACGAGGTGACGACGGTGTAGCGCAGCTGGGGGAGCGTGATGTGCCAGAACCGGGCGAGCCGGCCCGCCCCGTCGATCGCCGCGGCCTCGTACAGCGAGCCCGGGATCTGCCGGGTGCCCGCCTGGTAGAGGAGGGTGTGGAACGGCACGAACTGCCAGGCGATGACGAACACGACGGCGTAGAAGGCGAGTTCGGGATCGCCCAGCCAGTTCTGGTTCAGCAGCGGCAGGTCGAGGCTCGCGCCCAGGCCGAAGTTGGGGTCGAGCAGGTTCTTGAAGATGATGGCGACGGCCGCCGTGGAGATCAGCAGAGGGACGAAGTAGAAGACCGCGAGAAGGGCCCGGTAACGCTGTTTTCCGGCGACGAAGACCCCCAGCAGCAGGCTGATCGGGGTCTGGACCAGCCAGGAGACCAGCATGAACTTGAGGGTGAGCCAGAGGGCGTGCCGGGTGACGTCACCGGTCAGCACCTCGCGCCAGTTGTCGGCGCCTGCCCACGCCGGACTTCCCAGTCCGTCCCAGCGGGTGAAGCTGAGGTAGACCACGATCCCCATCGGCACCAGCGCGAAGACGGCGAAGAGCAGCAGGGCGGGCAGGGCCATGAGGAAGGGCGGGCCGCCGCCCTGCTGCCGGGGCGGCGCGGCGACCTTGGCGGTGCTCACTTCGCCGCCGCCTCGTCCATCTGCGCGCAGAACTGCTCGGGGCTGATCTGGCCGAGGAACAGCTGGTCGAGGTGGGTGAGCAGGTCGTTGCCGAGTTCGGGGCTGAGGGCCTGGTCCCAGGAGAGCTGGAAGCTCTCGGCGTCGCGCGTGAGGTGGTAGACGTACGACGACCAGTCCGCGTTGTCCGACGCCTTGATCTTGGCGTCCAGGTCCTTCACCGGCGGGACGTCGCCGTTCTTGAGCAGGTTGTCGATGTACGTGTCGTTGTAGACGCCGTCCTTGAGGTACGACACGGCCGTCTTCTTCTCCTTGGCGCTCGCCTGCGCGGACAGGGAGAAGAAGTTGGCGGTGTTGCCGACGATGTTGCTCGCGCTGCCCTTGCCGCCGGTGACGGCCGGGAAGCCGGTCCAGCCGAGGTTCCCCGCGGAGACGAACTCGGGTGCGGCGGTGGCGATGGTTCCGTATCCCCAGCTGCCCTGGAGGGTCATCGCGGCTTTGCCGGTGTAGAGCTGGGCCTCGGCCTGGCCGGTGTCGGCGGAGACGGAGGTGAAGCCCTTGGCGAAGCCGCCCGCGTCGACGAGTTGCTTGATCATCTGGGCGGCCTTCAGGACGGCCGGGTCGGACCAGGCGCCCTTCTTGCCGTCGGCGATGGCGGCGAAGGTGTCGGGGCCGCCGACGCGGTCGACGAGGTACTCCAGCCACATCAGGTCCGGCCACTTGGAGGCGCCGCCCATGGAGATCGGCGCGATGCCCTCGGCCTTGAACCTCTTCACCAGGGCGAGCAGGTTGTCCCAGGTCTTCGGCGGCTCGGCGCCGGCCTTCTCGAACAGCTCCTGGTTGAAGTACAGGATCACGGGCTGCACGCCGTTGACGGGGACGCCGTAGGTCTTGCCGTCGAAGGTGGCCGACTTCAGGACGGAGGGGAAGATGCGGTCCTTCCATTCCGGGTCGGCGTCGAGGTCGGCGGTGAGATCGGCGACCTTGCCCGCGTCCACGTAGCTCTTGAGCCCGCCGCCGCCCCAGTTCTCGAAGAGGACCGGGCCGTTGCCGGCGCCGACGGCGGTGCGCAGCTTCTGCTTGTAGGGGTCGTTCTGGAAGTACTGGTAGGTGACCTTGCTGTCCGGGTGCCGCTTGTTCCACTCGGTGGCGGAGGCCCGGAAGGTCGCCTCGGACCCCTGGGTCAGGGCCCAGACCAGCGCGCCGCCACCGGCTCCGCCGTCGATGCCGCGCCCGCCGCTTCCGCAGGCGGTCAGGGTGAGGGCGAGTGCCGCCGTCGAGGCGGTGACCATGGCACGGATCGGGGTTCTCAGGGCCATCGGGAGCTCCTTCGCTCTGCAGAGAGCGCGGTTCGAAAATTTTCGAAATCTCTGCGATTTCTGGCCGATAAAGTAGGTGCGCGGTTCGAGGGGGTCAAGATGGCCGACAGATGAATCTTCGCGGCAATTTCGCTCTGGACCGGTACGAAAGATTTGCGCTACCGTCCCCGTAAACGTTCGAAAGGATCAGCATGCCGAAGAGGGCCGCTCCGCGGAGCCGGACCACCCTGACCGGTGTTGCCGAAGCGGCCGGGGTCTCCGTGGCCACCGTGTCGAAGGTGGTCAACGGTCGCAGCGACGTCTCTCCCGAGACCCGGGCGCGCGTCGAACAACTGCTCGTCGAGCACGACTACGTGGCCCGTGGCCCGGGCGGCGCGCAGTCGCCGGTGCGCACGATCGACCTGACCTTCGACGCGCTGGTCAACCCCAACAACCTGGTCATCGCGCAGGGGGTGATCCAGGCGGCGGGCGAGGCGGGCGTCGACGTCGTCCTCGGTACGGCTCCCGAGGACCCGCTCGGTGCGGCCTGGGCCCGGAAGATCACCAACGCCGGCCGTGAGGGCGTCATCCTGGTGACGTCCGAGCTGAGCGCACGGCAGCGCGCCCAGTTCGCGCAGGCCGGCATCCCGGTGGTGCTGATCGACCCGGCGAACGTGCCGGACGAGAGCGTGCCGAGCATCGGCGCGACCAACTTCACCGGCGGCATGACCGCGACCGAGCACCTGCTGAAACTCGGCCACCGACGGATCGCGATGATCGAGGGCCGGCACGACGCCGTCTGCAACACCGCCCGTCTGCACGGCTACCAGGCCGCGCTCACCGGCGCCGGCATCACCCCCGATCCCCGGCTCATCAAGCAGGGCGACTTCCGCTTCGAACCCGCGCACCGGGCCGCTCTGGAACTCTTCGCCCTCGACGACCCGCCGACCGCGGTCTTCGCCGGCAACGACCAGTCGGCGTTCGGCGTCATCGAGGCCGCCCGCCGGCACGGCTTGCGGGTGCCCGAGGACCTCAGCGTCGTCGGTTTCGACGACACCGGCGCGGCCAGCACCTCGGCCCCGCCCCTGACCACCGTCCGTCAGCCCTTCGTCGAGATCGGCCGCGCCGCGCTGCGCACCCTGCTCCGGCTCACCGCGGGAGAGCCCCTGGACAGCCACCGGGTGGAGCTGGCCACCCAGCTCGTCGTCCGCTCCTCCACCGCCCCGCCGCCCCCCTCTTCCTAGACAGCCGCCCCTGCGGCCACCGCCCACACCACCCCGAGGACATGCCATGACCACGCCTTGGGCCGATCCGGCCTGCCCCCGTGACGACAGGGTCGAGGCCCTGCTCGCCCAGATGACCCTGGAAGAGAAACTCGCCCAGCTCGGCAGCGCCTGGCCGGGTGTGGAACACGTCAGCGGCAACGTGGCCCCCATGCAGGACGTCTTCGCCCGCCACACCGAGTTCGAGCAGGCCAGCAAGGACGGACTGGGGCATCTCACCCGCCCGTTCGGCACCAAGCCGGTCGACCCGTCGACGGGGGCATCCCAACTGGCCGCTATTCAGCGTGAGTTGATGGACGCCACCCGGCTGGGCATCCCCGCCATCGCCCACGAGGAGTGCCTGACCGGGTTCACCGCGCACCACGCGACGGTCTTCCCCACCGCCCTCGCCTGGGCCGCCGCCTTCCACCCCGCACTCGTCGAACGCATGGCGGGCGCCATCGGCACGAGCATGCGCCGGGTCGGCGTCCACCAGGGGCTCTCACCGGTCCTGGACGTCGTCCGCGACTACCGCTGGGGCCGGGTCGAGGAGACCCTCGGCGAGGACCCGTACCTCGTCGCGGCCAACGGCACCGCCTATGTGCGCGGCCTGGAGAGCGCCGGGATCATCGCCACCCTCAAGCACTTCGCCGGCTACTCCGCCTCCAAGGGCGCCCGCAACCACGCACCCGTCTCCATGGGCCCGCGGGAACTCGCCGACGTGATCCTGCCCCCGTTCGAAGCGGCCCTGCGGGACGGCGGCGCCCGCTCGGTCATGAACTCCTACGCCGACGTGGACGGCGTACCGGCGGGCGCGGACGCCGGACTGCTCACCCGGCTCCTGCGCGACGAGTGGGGCTTCAAGGGGACGGTCGTCTCCGACTACTGGTCGGTCGCCTTCCTCCGCACGATGCACCGCATCGGCGAGACGTACGGCGAGGCCGGCGCCCGCGCCCTCGAAGCCGGCATCGACGTCGAACTCCCCGACACCCTCTGCTACGGCGAACCCCTCGCCGAACTCGTCCGCGAAGGCACCGTCCCGGAGGACCTGGTCGACCGCGCCGTGCGCCGCGTACTGCGTCAGAAGGTCGAACTGGGCCTCCTGGACGCCGACTTCGTCCCGGATGCCACCACCTCCACCTCCACCGAACCGGTCGACCTCGACCCACCCGAGCACCGGGCACTGGCCCGCGCGCTGGCCGAGCAGAGCGTCGTCCTGCTCGACAACCGCGCCGGCATCCTCCCCCTGGCCGCCGACACGGCCTCCCTCGCCCTCGTCGGCCCCTGCGCCGACGACCCGAACGCCTTCTTCGGCTGCTACTCCTTCCCCAACCACGTCCTGCCTCACCACCCCGGCCACGACAACGGCATCGAGGCCCGCTCCCTGCTGGACGCCCTGACCGCGGAGCTTCCCGAGACCCTGATCGCCTACGAACAGGGCTGCCCCGTCAAGGACACCGACCGCGACGGCATCGACGCGGCCGTGGCGGCCGCCCGGAACGCGGACGTCTGCGTGGCCGTCGTCGGCGACCGGGCGGGCCTCTTCGGCCTCGGCACCTCCGGCGAGGGCTGCGACGCCGAGAACCTCTCCCTGCCCGGCGTCCAGGGCGAGCTGGTCGAGGCACTGCTCGCCACCGGCACCCCTGTCGTCCTGCTCGTCGTCTCCGGACGCCCTTACGCCCTCGGCGCGTACACCGACCGGGCGGCCGCGGTCGTCCAGGCGTTCTTCCCCGGCGAGGAGGGCGGCCCCGCCCTGGCCGGCATCCTCGCCGGACGCGTCGTGCCGTCGGGCAAGCTGCCCGTCCAGGTCCCGCGCACCCCGGGCGGCCAGCCCGGCACCTACCTGCACGCGCCGCTGGGCGGCAACACCCAGGGGGTCAGCAACCTCGACCCCACACCCGCCTACCCGTTCGGCCACGGACTCTCGTACACGACCTTCACGTACGACGCTCTCGCCCTGAGCGCCGACACCGTCCCCACCGACGGAGAGGTCGACATCAGCTGCCTCGTCCGCAACACCGGCGACCGCCCCGGCACGGAGGTCGTCCAGCTCTACACCGCCGACCCGATCGCGCAACTGCCACGCCCGGTCACCCAGTTGACGGGATTCACCCGGGTCCGTCTCGACCCCGGCGAGCAGCGCAGGGTCACCTTCCGCCTCCACACCGACCGTCTCGCGTACACCGGCCCCGACCTGCACCGCATCGTCGAACCCGGCGACATCACCGTCATGCTCGGCGCCTCCAGCACCGACATCCGCCTCACCGGCACCCTCCGTCTCACCGGCCCGGTCCGCAGGGCAGGCCACGAACGGGTCCTGCACACGCCGGCCCACACCGACTGACCGGCGCCGCGCGGGGCCTCGGCGCCACCCCGCTCATGGCCGCCGCAAGTCGGCGGCGGCCCCGCGCAGCAGGCGGATCCGAGGAGAGCTGGAGCGACGGTTCGCGGGCGCAGGCACGCCCGCCTGCGGACCGCGTGCTCACTGAGATCGACCGGCTGTGCCCCCGAACCCCGAGGACGTAAGGGGCCACGGTCTCAAGTCCCTTAGGTTCCTGCTGGGTGCGCCCCTGTCGGACGGCCTCGCACGACGCAGGGCCGTCCGCACCGGTGGCGGGGCCGGATGGGCCCTGCGGCGCGGACGATGCCGCTCAAGGATCGGAAACGCGCCGACCCTGCATCGGCCCTACGGTCTCGGCAGGGTGCACCCGGTGGCGTTCAGGTCCAGCTGGTTGCCGGTCGTGAAGCAGGCCGGGATCTGGTAGGTCTGCTGGCCGTAGTTGATGCCCTTGTGAACGGCGACATTGCCCCTGGGGTCCACCTCGCAGGGGTTGTTCAACGTGCAGGAGGCGCCGTTCTCGTTGCCGGTGTTGTGGACGGCGACGACCTCACCGGTGGACTGGTCGATCACCGGCGAGCCGGAGGTTCCGCCGACGGTCTGGCAGGCGGAGGTGTAGCGGACCGAGTCCTTCCAGGCGGGCGTCGAAGTTGTCGTCGGAGACCAGGACGACGGTGCGACGGCCTTCGGGGAGGCGAGGGCCGAGGGTGATGCCTTCGATGTCGTCGACCCGGTGCAGTCCGGGCACGTCGGACAGGTCCGTCACCAGTGTCTTGCGGACCGGCCGGACGGGCCGCGCGGACGGGTCGGTGAGGGAGTCGCGACTGAGGATGTCGGTGGCGCCGCAGGTCGACCAGGTAGATCCGGGCCTTCCAGGTGTTGTCGGCGAAGAGGGATGCGCGCTCCAGGACCAGGAAGTGGTCGTGGCCGAGGGCCACGAGGTCGCTGATGCCATTGGTGTCGGCGCTGCCTGCCGGGGTGGCGGCGAACAGCGGCTACAGGGGGTAGGCGTACTGGGACCGTGGCTGTCCGGTGCGTGTGTCGTGGACGGTGATGCGGGTGAGCGCGCCGTGCTCGGGGGTGGGGTCGTCGCCGTCCTGGTAGAGGGGGTCCTCCAATGCGGAGACGATCCGCCGTCCGTCCGGGGTGAAGGTGACTCCTTCCAGGGTCTGGTTCTTGCGTGGCCCGAACTCCTGCGAGGTCGTGTGCAGTTGAGGAGGCACCGGGAGCTGTCCGGTGTAGGCACCGGTGGTGGTGGCGCGGCGGATCCAGGGGTCGCCCAGGAGAGTCGGGCCGTCTGACGCGACGATGCGTTCGCCCTCACTCGTCCAGACCAGGCTCCCCTCGGCAGGGGCTCTGCTCGGGCACCACGAGCACCGATCAGGACGTCACGATCAGTCGGTGTGTCAGGCGGACTCTTCCGTTCGGCTCCGGCGGGTGCTGTGCTCTGACTGCGTAGGTCGGCCGGGCAGGACGTCAAGGTTTTGGTGACGAGAGGTCGGCTTCCTTATCCGATGCCTTGCCTCTCCGGACTTTGCGCACTCGGATCGCCGGCACGGCAGTAAGGTGAAACGGTGGCCCCCTTACCGGAAGAGACGCCGCCGCTGTTCGGCGAAGACGACCGCGACACGGCAGTACAGCGCCTGCAGGAGGCGTACGCCGAAGGTCTCATCTCGCACGGGGAGTTGGACGAGCGCCTCCACCAGGTGCTGACCGCCGAGGCGCACAGCGAGGTCGTGTCGGCCCTGGCCTCACTCCCGGAGGGGAACCCGGGAACCACCTCAACGATCGCTGCTGCCGGCGGGCGGATCCAGCGACGAGGCGTATGGCGGGTTCCTCGTTTCCTCAGGGTCGAGTCCGCCTACGGAAGAGTGCGCCTGAACCTGGCCCGGGCGATCATCGAGCATCCGGTCGTCGACATTGAGCTGCAGCTTGGAACCGGTGGGGCCAGAATCACAGTGCCTCGCGACGCGGTGGTCGACGCCGAGGGCTTGCGCAACGGATGGAAAGACGTGCGGTACAAAGCCTCGCGGCGTTCCCACCCCGGCGGACCGAAGATTCGAATCTCCGGGACTATGGGATTCGGACGATTGAAGATCCGTCACGCCCGACGCTGAGGTTCCACCGGCACCAGGATCACATGACCAGCGCTTTGTCAGCGCCGACAGCCGGTCCGATGTAGCAGCATGAGCTCGCGGGTAGGTCAGGCAACGGTTCCGAGAGCCGAGAGTCACGGTGCGGGAAGCATCGGCTACCTCTCGGTGAGCCGCTGACAGGCCACACCGACGGGGAGGAGGCGGTGGCGACAGCGGTGGTGGACGGTCGGCCCGTCGCCGTCACCGGCAGCAACGACAGGACAGGACGTGGACCGTAAGGCCATCGGTCACGGCGAGGAGGGTGTGTGCCTCGCGAGCGGGGCCGAGGTGCTGTGGAATTCCTGGGTGTCCTGGCCATAACGGATGAGCCACGTGATGAGGTCATGGAGCTTGGTTGGCCGAGTCCCCCGGTGGCGAGGACATCACCCTGATCCTCAACCTCCTCTACGGCACCAAGCGGATGATCCACCTGGAGTCCGTCCTCATCTCGCTGTTCGGAGCCCTGCTGAGCATCGGCATCCAGGGATACCAGGATGATCGTCCCCTGGGGCGGCATCGCCGTGGCTCTCGTCGGCGCCGTACTCGCCGGCGTGGTGGCAGGACTGGGGTCCGCCCGCCGGGCGGCCCCGCTGAACGTCCTCACCGCCCTCACGGCGGACAGATGTGCCCGCGGTACGAGGAGCGGCACTGAGGCGGCGGTTGACGTGCGAGCCTGCGTGCCGCGAGGAGTGCGGGTGCGCGAGACCGCCGACGGTGATGCCGGCGGCGGTCGACACGGCACTCGCCACTCTGCGGGCGACGTCAGGCCGGGGCACCGAGCGGGGGGTGCTCCAGTACGCGGGGCCTGTACTCGACCAGCTGGGTGCGGCCGTCGAAGGTGCGGTGGTCGATCATCTCGAGGGCGACGTCCGGATAGCCGTCGTAGATACGTTCCTCGCCCGTGGCCCCGGTGATCACCGGGAACATCACGACCCGGAAGCGGTCGACGAGTCCGGCTCGCAGCAGGGACCGGCACAGGCTGAGGCTCCCGATCGTGCTGAGGAGCCCTGAGCCGTGCGACTTCATGGCGCGGACCGCCTCGACGGCGTCGTCACGGACGAGCCTGGAGTTGGCCCACGTCAGCGGCTCCTCGAGCGAGGAGGAGAACACCACCTTGGACGCTCGCGTGAGCTCGTCGACGGACGCCTCTTCCTCGGGCCTGAACTCGTCTTGGCCAGCGGGGACCTGACCCGCGGCGAAGCCTGACATCAGGCGGTAGGTGTTCGCTCCCATCAGGTACGTGGCCTCGGGCTGCTCGCCGAGCCATGCGAGGTACTCAGGGCCCTCTAGGCCCCAGAAGCCGGGCCACCCCTCTCCCGACGCGTAGCCGTCGAGGGAGGTGATGAAGTCGACGAGAAGCTCCGACATGGCGGTGTCCTTTCCTGGGGTGTCATGAGCTTGGACCGGCGGGGAGCCACAAACTCATCGGCCGCGCTGTGGAGCAACGGAATAGCCCACGACGATCACCGCCCCGGCGGCGAATCGTGACCGCGAACGTGGGGGAAGTCGCCGCAGCCGATCACGGCCGTCGGCCCGTCCCCGGAGTGCGAACTGCCGGGGACGGGATCACCGATGACACCGGCGTCCCGCTCCCTTGCCGGCGGAAGTCACCAAGCCTGTGCAGCACGTCCGGCGCGGGCGGTGCTCGCACGGGTCAGTGCCGGGCGAACTGCACCTGCGTCGGTTGGAGGACATTCGGCAGCACCGCGAGTCCGCCGACGGTCAGCTGCTCCCCGTAGATGTCGGTGATTCTGATCGACTTGCCACAGCCGGTGCCGTCGGCGGAGACGAAGTAGTTGAAGCTGGTGCGGGGCAGCTGCCGCCAGCCGCCCCCGGTGCCGACCTCCAGCCGCGCGACCGGGTTGCGATGACCGATCGCCTGGATGCCGCACCAGTAGACGCTGGAGCCGGTCTTGTACCGGATGGACATCGTGCCGACGGAGCTGGGGCTCACCAGGCTCCAGGTGACGGGGAGCCTGCCGACCTTGAGGTCGGCGAGTTTGGCGAAGGCCTGCTGACTGAGGTCGATCTGCCCGGGTGCGCAGGGCAGAGGACATTCGTTGGTGATCCGTACCGTGATCGACTTACCGTTGGCCGCGCGGACGAGAACGTACGCGCCGCAGGCCCGGGAGGTCTCGTAGTCGGTGGTGTTCATCGCCGCGATCATCATGTCCGGGCTCGGACCGAACAGACAGGCCCCGTCCCCGACACCGGCCTCGTAGGCGGTGGCGACGCCCTGATACGAGGTGTCGGGCCGGATCCGCCCTGCCGACGGGGGCGTGGTGGACGTGCGTGAGGTCTTCGGGGCGCCCTTGGACGAGTCCTTCGCCGCCTTGGGGGGTTTCTTGGTCTTGGGGCTGGTGGAGTCGCTAGGACTCGGGCTCGACGACGGGCTCGGCGTCGAGCTGGGAGATGCCGTGCCGGAGGTGCGGGCGGCTTTCGGTTGCGTGGTGACGAGGGGCGTGGCCGCGGCCGGCCCGGCATCGACCTTGTGGCCGGGGAGCAGCGCCGTGACCAGGTAGGCGAGAACGCTCGCGGCGGTCAGCGCCACCGTGGAGCCCAGGACGAGTCTGCGTCTGCGCCTGCGCTGCCGCGCGAGTTGCCTCGTTGTCATGATGACCTGTCCGTTCAGGATGGTGCCGATGGTGCACTCGTCAGTGCCCGCCCACGGCGAAAACGTTGCCGCCGACTTTGCGTGGCCCAGGGACGCCTGTCAGGTGCAGGACGGGCCTCCGGGCCTGAAGGCTGGGAGGCTCCCAAACTCGGCCGAGCAATTCCGGGGCAAGCAGCCGGCGTTTCTCAGGCCGACTCGCGGACGACCAGCGCGGTACGGAGGATGACGTGACGGTAGGCCACCGACGGCTCCTCCATGTCCTCCAGGAGCAGCCTGATCATGGCCCGGCCCATCTCCTCCAGCGGTTGACGCACCGGGGTGAGCTGCGGCTTCGTGCGCCGGGCCAGGGGGAAGTCGTCGAAGCCGATCACGGCGACGTCGTGTGGCACGCGCCGTCCCGCCGCGCGCAAGGCTTGCAGAGCCCCCGCGGCCGTGGTGTCCGACGCGGCGAGAACACCGTCGATGTCCGGGTGGCGTTCGAGCAGTTCGGTCATGGCGCGGCGTCCGCTGTCCTGCGAGAAATCACCTTCGGCCACCAGGGACTTCACGCTGTCGAGGCCGGCCAGTGCCAGAGCGTCCTGATAGCCGCGCAGTCGGCACCGGGCGGCGTCCATGTCCAGTGGCCCGGTGATGGTGGCGATGGTCCTGCGGCCGCGCGACACGAGGTGGGAGACGGCGCTGCGGGCACCGCCCAGGTTGTCCGCGTCGACGTGACTGACGTACTCGTCGCCCGAGCGGCGACCCAGCATCACGGTCGGCAACCGCGCCTCGGCGAGCATGTCCGGCAGCCGGTCCCCGGCGCGCACGGACAGCAGCAGAACTCCGTCGACGCGGCTGCCGCGGGCGTACTCCAAGAAGTGCTTCCGGTCCGTGTCCGAGCGGACCAGGGTCAGCATCAGCTGCATCCCGATGTCCGCCAGCGCGTCTCCCAGGGAGCGGACGACTTCTGAGAAGAAAGGCTCCGCGAACACTCTCCAGTCGGGTTCGGTCAGGACGAGAGCGACGGCATTGCTTCGCTGGCCGGCCAGCGAGCGGGCCGCGAGGTTGGGGACGTACCCAAGTTCCTCGATGGCTTGCTGTACGGCTCGGCGCGTCGATGCCTTCACGCCTGCCGCGTTGTTGATGACGCGGGATGCCGTGCCCCGCCCCACCCCGGCGTGCGCGGCCACCTCTTCCAGCCTCGGCGAGCCGGGGCGTCGCGTGCCCATGACCACCTCCCCCATGAAGTAGCCGATCCTACGGGCCGAAAGAACCGGGGCACACGCCCTGCGCGGGGAACCCGTGCAGTGTCGGCCAAGGGGATGTGGGGTGCGGGTTGTTGCGGAATGGATGCTTTGCGCTTTATTGCCGGATTCGGCGACAAGCTCCGGGAGGAGGGTGGTGGGGCCCTCCCTGTTCGGCATAGGCGGCGGTCGGGCGAGCCCCCGACGGAAACAGCCTCCTTCGGGCTACGCGATGGTGCAGGACGTCCCGTTGAGGCTGAAGGAGGCCCACTTGGTGAAGTTGCCGCTGCAACCGGAGAATGGTTCTCCGCGCGGTTCCACCATTTGATGCAGAACGCCTACCCGCCGCTGTCATGATCCGCTGACGCGACGACCCCCCCGGGGCCTCAGTCGATTCACGACTCAGGCCCCGGCGAGTCGAGTTGCTCCCGAGCGGGCATGCGGCGCTGCCGTCGCGTTCCCCGACTCCTGTGCCGGTCACCGGACAGCGTACGGTCGCCCTCGGCGTGGCTGCCCGGAGCCGGACGGACACCTCGCCGCCCCCGAGCAGCCCTTGCCCGGGCGTCACATGTGGACGACGGGTGCCGCGTCGGGATCCTGCTCCGGTACACCGCGGCGGTAGAGGATGACGCTGATGACCAGGCCGACGGCGAAGAAGACGGCCGACCACCAGTAGGCGGTGGAGTAGGCCTCCAGGCCCGCTTGGGCCTGCACGGCGGGGTCCCTGGGGTCCTTGCCGGTCAGGTAGTCGGTTGCGGCGCCGGTGGCGAGGGTGTTGAGCAGGGCGGTGCCGATCGAACCGCCGACCTGCATCATGGCGTTGACGGTGGCGGAGGCGACCCCGGAGTGCTCGGCGTCCACGCCTGTGACGGCCAGGCTCATGGCAGGGGGCATCACCAGGCCGAGGCCGAGGCCGGTCACGACCAGAGTCGGCAGGATGTCCATGCCGTACGAGCTGTGGAGGTCGAGGCTGGTCATCCAGACCATGCCGACGGCGGCCAGGCCCATGCCGAGCGGGACCACCGGCTTGGGGCCGATGCGGGGGAGCAGCACGCTGGTGGCGAGGGCGGAGGTGATCATGAGTGCCCCGGTCATGGGCAGGAAGGCCAGCCCGGTCTCGATGGGCGAGTACCCGAGGCTCTGCTGCAGGTAGTAGGTGAGGAAGAGGAAGACCCCGAACATGCCGGCTCCGCTGATCAGCACGGAGATGAAAGAGGCGCCGCGGTTGCGGTCGAGCAGCACGCGCAGGGGCAGCAGGGGGTGGGAGGACCTGGTCTGCCACACGGTGAACGCGGCGAGCAGGACGGCTCCGACGACCAGCCAGCCCCATGTCCGCGGCGAACTCCAGTCGTGGCTCTCGGCGTTGGCGAAGCCGTAGACCAGGCTGAACAGGCCGCCGCCTACGAGAACGGCGCCGGGGACGTCCAGGCTGGTGGTCTCGTCCCGGGTGCTGCGGCGCAGAAGGAGGGCACCTCCGAGGACCGCCGCACCGGCGAAGACAAGGTTGACGTAGAGCGTCCAGCGCCAGTCGAGGTGCTCGGTGAGCACACCGCCGAGCAGCAGGCCCACGGCACCGCCGGCGCCGGCGATGGCGCCGTAGACACCGAAGGCCCTGGCGCGTTCCTTGGGGTCGGTGAACGTCGTGGTCAGCAGAGACATCGCGGCCGGGGCGAGCAGGGCCCCGAACAGGCCCTGGCCGACGCGCGCGGCTACCAGCGTCTCGAAGCTGTTCGCGGCCCCGCCCAGGGCGGAGGCACCGGCGAAGCCGACCAGTCCGACCAGGAACGTGCTCTTGCGGCCGAACAGGTCGGCTATGCGTCCGCCGAGCAGCAGCAGGCTGCCGAAGGCGAGGGCGTAGGCGGTGACGACCCACTGCCGGTCGCCGTCGGAGAAGCCCAGGTCCTTCTGGGCCGAGGGCAGGGCGATGTTCACGATCGTCGAGTCCAGCACCACCATGAGCTGGGCCACGCCGATGACGGTGAGAATCCACCAGCGATGGCGCGGTGGTGTGCCGGAGGAAGGCAGCGGGGACACGTCGGCCGTGGCCGGTGCGCCGAGGGAGGTTCGAGACATGACGAGGTCTCCAGAGGAAGGGTGAGGGAGCAGGAAGGTGCGGTGATGCGATGCGGACGGCTGCTTCGTCGGAGCTCGTCACGTGGTGCGGTCGGTGATCGCGTGGCTGTCAGGCCGCGGGCGTACCCGAACGACGGACGCCCGCCCGACGCCGGGACGTGACGCCAAGGGCGAGAACGGCCGCGATCGGGTCCGTTCCGGGCTCGGGCGCGTCGGCGGTCTGGCGGCGCGCTGCCTGGGCCGAGGCGGGGGAGAAGGTCTGCCAGTGCCGGGCCCGACGGTTCAACGTGCTGATCAACGGCATGAGATCGGTTACGGCCGGGCCGTCGCTGATGCCCAGCCGATCGGCCGCGGGGCTTCCGAGGGACCGCCGGAGCACCCAGTGGATGAGATCGCGCAGCCGCTCCTCGGACAGGACCGTGCCCGATGCCTGCGCCGTCGCGTGGGCCTGCGCGCCGATCACGGCAG
This sequence comes from Streptomyces sp. VNUA24, assembly GCF_029167005.1. NCBI lineage: Bacteria > Bacillati > Actinomycetota > Actinomycetes > Kitasatosporales > Streptomycetaceae > Streptomyces > Streptomyces sp. VNUA24. The sequence continues at coordinate 1,312,823 of NZ_CP119143.1, read as the reverse complement.
CCGTGGCGGTGCGTGACGTGTCGTCGGGGGAGGGCGCCACGGCGTCCAGTGTGTCCTGCAGGCGGCGGGCGCCGGCGTGGTCGGCGACGCCTTGGTACAGGCTCTCGTCCACCCCCAGGAGATGGGCGACGTACGCCCAGTACCGGTAGAGCCGGCGCTCCTCCTCGCCGGAGACGTCGATGCCGACGGCGGCCAGGGCCTGGTGGGCGACGAGGGTGAAGCCGAGCCAGGTGCGTGCCATGTCGAGCCGGCCGACCGGCATGCCCGGCATGCCCATGTGCCGGTCGGTGAGGGCTGTGGCCCGCAGGCGGGCATGGCGCAGCCGGGCTTCCACGGTGGCCACGTGCCCGGGCTGTCCGCGCAGCAGCCCACCCGGCCGGATGGCCTGCCGTGCCCACACCCCCGCCTCCACGAGCCGGCGCGGAACGGCCTGAGCCGGCCTGTCGGGTCGCAGCAGCAGCAGCCGCGCGGCGGCCGGGGAGGCGTAGGTGTGGACGAGCGCGCTGGTGATCGCGCACAGTCCGAACCACATGGGCGGGACCGACAGGCTCACGACATCGCCGCGGTGGAGCATCAGGGGGTCGGCCCAGGAAGGGGGTGTCTCCACCTGCTTCAGCAGTGCGGCAACGGCTTCCGAGGGCTGCTCGTCGAGACCTGCCAGCCCTTTCCTCAGTCCGGTGTCGAGCGCGTGCCGTGTCCTGGGGCCGCAGGCGTCCAGTTCGGCGATGACGGCGTCGGCGAGCGGATCCCCGGCGGTGAGCGGCGACTCCATGTGCTCCGCCTTCATGGAGGGCCAACGGCCCAGCGCCGGCGGAGCGCTCGCCTGTACGGAAGCTGTGTGGGGGGTGTGGTGCGCGGTCATGTGACTCTCATTTCCGAGAAGGCGCGACCCGGAGCGTCGGACGCACGCGGCTGTCCGAGCCGGCCGGGAAGGTGGGGAGGTCCGCCACAGACATTCTCTGACACCCGTCAGATTAGCTGTAATCTGACGGGTGTCAAGTAAGGTGTTCTCGTGGGAAGCCGCTTGGGGAGGAGAGCGAGGGCTCACCGCCGCACGATGCCCGTGAGGTGCGCGCTGCGCAGGTACGAACCAGTAGTCATGGAGGCAGTGATGGGAGGACGAACCGAATCCGTCAGGCGGCCTGGGCGCCCTGGTGCCGGCACTCCGGCGGTGCCCGGGCGGGAAAGCATCCTCCAGCGGGGCCTGGAAGCCTTCGCGGAGCTCGGCTACGACCGCGCCTCCGCACGTGAGCTGGCCCGCCGTCTGGGCGTCAGCCACAACTTCATCAACGACCGGTACGGGTCGAAGGCGGCCTTCTGGCGGGCGGTGATGGACCACGCGCTGGAGTCGCGACCGAAGGGCCCGCCGCAGCAGGATTCCGGGGTCGACGACGCTGATCGGCTGCGGCAGATCATCGCCGGCTTCTATCGTGCGGCGGCGGACACTCCGTTGATCGGACGCATCCTCGTCGACGAGTCGTCCCGGGACACCGAACGGCTGGACTACCTTTACGAGCGGCACATCGTTCCGACGCTGCAGCTCATGGCCCCCGGCATCGAGCGGCTCGTCGCCTCCGGGCGCATGGCGCCCGTTCCGATGGACGTCCTGTTCTTCGCCGTCGTTCCGCCCGTCTCGGGGATGGTGGACGGCCCGCTGGCGCGGCGCCTGGGCAGGCCCGGGCCCGCCTCGTCCCGGCAGTTGACGGGCACGGCGGAGGCGCTGGCGACGCTCGTGGTCAACGGGCTGCTCGCGACGGGTGTGCCAAGGGGCCGATGAGGTCGCGCCGCGAGGTGTTCGCCGCGGGATGTGCCGCCGACGAGGTGTCCGCGCCGACACTGCTCGGCAGTGGGCGGCGGCCCTCGAAGCTCGGCAGGGGGTCGGGCGTCGAAGGAGCCCTGTTCGCCCTGTTGGCGGTGGCCAAGGACTGCATGGCCCGGCACCTCGCCTACCCCGGGCTGGGCGCGGGGCGGGTCGCCGAGGCGATCGGTGTGTCCGCGCGGCACCTCGGCCGTATCTTCCGGCCGACCGGGGTGGGCCCTTCCCGGTACGTACTCGAACGGCGGCTCGGCACGGCCCGGCGGGCGCCGGCCGATCCGGGCTCCCGCCGTCTGGCGATCGCCGACCCGCCTCGACCGCCACTCACCTTCGACCTCATGTTGGTCGCTCGTCCAAGACGCTGGGCTACCATGCCTGTGAACAGGCGTTTCGATCTCACAGGGGAAAGCGGACTGCATGGCTCGCATGGCGGCGAAGGACCGACGGGAAGAGCTGATTGCGGCAGCGTTCCGGGTGATGGTCCGCGACGGAGTGACGAAAGCGACAACGCGCGCGATCGTCAACGAGGCGAAGATGCCGTTGGGTGTTTTCCACTACTGCTTCAGCTCCCGGGAAGAACTCCTGCAGGAGGTCCTCACCCGCTTCACCGCTCGGAGTGCCGACGCGGCGCGGAACGCCCTCCAGGAGGGTGGCGACCTCGGTGTGAGGATCTCCAAGAGCCTGGGCGCGTTCTGGGACGGTGTGGAACGCGGCCCGGGAGAGCACCAGGTGACCTACGAACTCACGCACTACGCCTTGCGGCAGGCCGGCTTCGAGGAACTGGCTCGTCGGCAGTACCAGAGTTACCTGGAGGTCCACCAAGGGCTCCTCGTGGAGGTCGCCGAGGCCGAGGGGATCCGTTGGACCGCTCCTGTACCGGTTCTTGCCCGCTACCTCAACGCGGTGCTGGACGGTCTCATCCTGTGCTGGCTGGTCGACCGCAAGGGCGAGGACAGTCGTGCAGTGCTGCGTCTGACCGGCGAGCATCTTCTGACCCTCGCCGAAAGCAAGTAACAGCCCCCGGCCCGGAGTTCTCGGTGGCAGCGCATTCCGGTCCGCGCTTCCGCCACGGTGGGAGAACGACGCGGTAGGCCGCGAGGTCGTACGGGCGCGCGAAGACTCCGCACGCGTCCGGGCGTCCTGCGCCGCCCAACCCGGCTGCGCCCGCAGGAGCGTCGCCTGCTCCGAGGGTTCGCATCTCAGCCACGAAGACTCCCACCGGAACGTTGACTTCGGTTCACCCGGAATGAGACGGTCACCCGTGCAAGTCAACCGTCCAGTACAAGCGTCCAACTTCTGGTTGCGGTGGTGCGAGCCCTGTCAGCCGGTCGCCCGAGGAGTGGCTGAATGAAAACGACGGCAGCGCTCGCCTTGAGCGGCCTCGGTGTTCCGGAATGCCTGCGCTGGCACGAAGGGGCTCTGTGGTTCTCCGATCTGGCGCACGGCACGGTGCATCGCTGGGACGGCAGCGGGGCGCCGGAGACGGTCCTGAGGGTGCCGGGCCGGGCCGGCGGAATCGGCTGGCTTCCCGACGGTCGCCTGTTGGTCGTGTCCATGGACGAGGGCCGGGTGTACCGGCGGGAAGCGGGCGGCGACCTGGTCGAGCACACCGACCTGCGCCACATCGTCGGTGGGCCGGTCAACGACATGCTGGTCGACCCGCAAGGGCGGGCGTACGTCGGCAACTTCGGTTTCGACTACCACGCCTTCACGCGCAAGCACCCGAACTCATCGCTCTACGCGCCGCCCGGCCCCCCGCGCACCCCGGTCGCCTGCCTCGCCCCGGACGGACGTGTGATCGGGTTGTCGGAGCCGTTGCTGTTTCCCAACGGCATGCTCCTGACGGCCGACGGCTCGGCTCTCGTGGTGGCCGAAACACTCGCCATGCGACTGACCCGCCTCCCCGTCACAGGCGACGGCACGCTCGAAGGCCCGCAGCCCTGGGCCGCTCTGATCTCACCTCTCCTGTGGCGCCTCCTGAACCATCCGGGCCTGCCCGGACGCATCACCCGAAGGATCTCCGCCCTCCTCGACCGTCCCGCCATAGCCAAGCACTCCGCGTCACCGGTCGCACCGGACGGCATCGCCTGGGACACCGACGGCGAGACGATCTGGGTGGCGAACGCCCTGCGGGGCGAATGCGTGCGCGTGGCGGAGGGCGGCCGGATCCTCGATCGAGTGGCGACCAGCCAGCAGACCCTCAGCTGCCTGGTGGCCGGCCATGACGGACGCACCCTCTTCGCCGCCACCGTCCCCACGGACGATCCCGTCCGCGCCGCGGCCCTGAGCGGCGGCCGTATCGAGATGGTGCGCCTGTGACGCACCTGATGACGGAGGCACGACGCCGGAACGACATGAACGAAGGAGCGTGTGGCCATGGGCCGGAGAACTGAGCAGGAGCAGATCATCCTGGTGACCGGCGCGGCCAACGGCATCGGCGCTGCCATCGCGGAACTCGCCGTCGCACGCGGGCATCGCGTGATGCTGACCGACGTCGACGAAGCGGCCGTCGTCAGCCGCGCCCGCGGCCTGGGTCCCAGAGCCGCCGCCTGCGCGCTGGACATCCGCAGTTCCGCGGAATGGACCAGAGCCTTCGAGGCGGCGGAAGCCGCCTTCGGGGGAGTCGACGTACTCGTCAACAACGCGGGCATCACCCACACCGGAGTGGCACGCAACCTCCGTCAGCAGCAGCACCGTGACATCGTCGAGGTGAACCTGCTCGGCACCATCACCGGGGTCTGTACGGCGCTGGAGCGGATGACCGCCCAGGGCCACGGTCACATCGTCAACGTCTGCAGCATGACCTCGTTCCTGCCCCTGCCCGGATACGCGACCTACTGCGCCTCGAAGTACGGTCTGCGGGCCTTCCACCACAGCGTCGCCATCGAAGAGCGCGACGGGCCGCTGGACTTCACCCTCGTCCATCCGCCGTCCACCCGGACCGCCATGCTCGAACAGGAGATGGCCGACCCGTCCTGTGCCATCGCCTTCGCGGAGAAGTCCTACGCACCGCAGCAGATCGCCCGGGCCGTCCTCGACGCCCTCGCCACCAAACCGGTCGAGGTCGTCTTCCCGCCCCTCGCAGGCCGCGTCCAGCGGATCGCCGGAGTCTTCCCCCGGCTCATGCGCCGGATCCTCCCCGTCGCCGAAGCCAGGGGGCTGCGGCAGCGCGAGCGGCTCACGTCCGAGCGGGGAGCCGGCCGATGAGCGCGATCGGCGCCCATCATGGAGAGGAGGCTCTGAGGGCTCGACGCCGATAGGTGAGCCCGGTATCGGCTACGGCGTTGCTGTTATGGTGCTGGCTGAGGAGGTGGGACGTTCCGTGGCAGAACCTGATCTTGCCAAAGCGGGTGCGGGATCGGCTCGGCGTTCTCCGGGGCGGCCACCCGTCCCGTTGGAGCGCATCGTCGCGACCGCACTGCAGATCGTGGACGAGGAGGGCTCCGACGCTCTCTCGATGCGGACATTGGCCCAGCGCCTGGGATCGGGCACGGCGACGCTGTACCGGCACTTCGACAACCGGGCAGCCCTGGTCGCCCATGTCGTGGACCGCATGTTCGGCGCCGTGGCGTTCCACGGCGACGAACTGTCCTCGCTGGGCTGGCAGCAGGCGCTGCGAACGGGTGCGCATGCCATGTTCGACGCCTTGGCCCGGCACCGGAACGCGGCTCGCCTGCTGGTCGAGCAGGTTCCGCTGGGGCCGAACGCCATGGCCCTGCGGGAGCGTTGTGTCGCGGTGTTGCTCGACAGCGGTTTCGCGCCGCGTACAGCCGCGTACGCGTACGCGACCCTGGCCCGCTATGTGCTCGGCTTCGCCATACAGGTCAACGGACATGGCGCCACCGGGCAACCCGGCGACACACAACTCGCGGCCGTGTTCCAGAGCATCGATCCGAAGCTGTTCCCGGCCACCGTGACCGTGGCCGCGGTGATGCCCGTCCCGATCGAGGAGGAGTTCTCCTTCGGCCTCGAACTCCTCCTCAACGGGCTTGCCCACCTGCGCGAGACCTGACCGAGCCACGAGCCCGACCCGATCCGCCGTGCGTGGCGCGACCAGTGCGGCGGTACGGGGCTCTCCGGTGCCACCGCTCCAGGGGGCTGTTCACGTCACCTTCTGTTGTCAGGCGGGGGAGGCCGTGGGTCGGACATGGCGCAGCAGGCGTTCGCCGGACTCGCGGAGTCGGTGTTTGAGGTCGTCGAGGCCGGTGGTGAGCAGGGCGTGATCGCGTTTGCGCCAGTTGCCGGCGACCATGACGGCCTCGATGTTGGCGATGTCGGCGTGCAGAGCCGTGGCGACGGGGTCGTGTGCCGGCCACAGGTTGAGTGCCCTGGCGTCGATGGCGACAAGGTCGGCCTGCATGCCCGCCTCGATACGGCCCACCCGGTCGGCGAGGCCCAGTGCCTTGGCCCCTTCGACCGTGGCCCAGGCCAGCGCCTGCCTGGCGGTGATCGAAGCGGTGCCGGCGTGCATGCCGGTCGCCTGCCGGTGCTGGGCGTGGTCCAAGGCGCGCTGATGGGCCAGGGCGATGCGGGCGGCGGTGAGGAGATTGCCGGGCACGGCCGTGTCGATGTCCGTACCGAGCGAGGGGGCCGCGCCTTGGCGTAGCAGGGCGCCGGTGAGGGGGGTGCCGTGTCCCTGGCCCAGTTCGTTCTCCGGGGTGGTGGTGAAGGTGACACCCGCCTCGACGAGTTTCTTGATCCAGTCGTCGGGCAGGTCGATCCCGTGTGCGACGTTGGTCAGGGGACTGAAGAGCCCGGCGTCGCGCACGGCCTCCCAGCCGGACGAGGGTTCTCCGCCGCTCTGGTGCATCGAGACGACGAGACCGCGTTCCGCGCCGGCTCGGAAATCGGCCACGGCGGTGTCGGGCGAGGAGTACTGCGGTCCTTGCAGTGCCATGCCCAGGGTGAGGAGGGCGTGATCGCGTACGGGTCCGTCGAGCAACCGGTCGATCTCGGCGAGGGGGTGGGGGACGTCCGGTGACCGGTAGGGCGTGCCGTGCAGGAAGACGGCCCGGATGCCGGCCTGGGCCAGGCCCTCGACAGCCGCGTCGGCGTGCTCGGGCGACAGCACGTTGTGACACCAGTCGCCGACAGAGGTCGTACCGCAGTTGATCTGGTTCAGTGCGCCGACGAGATTGCTGATGTGCATGTCGGCGGGGGCGAAGTGCCCGACGCACTCGCCGTGGAGGTGGGTGAGGTACTGCACCAGGGTCCAGTCGGCGCCTGCGGAGCGCAGTGCCGTCTGCCAGGTGTGCAGATGGGCGTTGACCAGGCCGGGGATGACGATGCGGCCGGAGAAGTCGACGACTTCGGCGTCGGGTGCCTCGACGCTCTCGCCGACGGCCGCGATGCGGTCGCCGTCGACGAGGATGTCGACATGCTCGGCGTCGGGTCGGTCCGGCACCATCGTGATGACCCGCGCTCCGCGCAGCAGTACGCGGCTCATGCGGCAGCCCTCCGGGCGAGGGCGAGGGCGAGGGCGAGGTGGCTCGGCTGAATCATGGTGCGACTCCTTGCCTACGGCGTCATGGCGCGTGCGGCGGATCGGGTGGTGGCGAGAAAGTCCGACGTGGCGATGTGCCCGATGTAGCCGTCGGGGCGGATCAGCAGCAGGGTGTCGCCGGTCAGCCCGTAGGCGCGCCGCAGGCTCTTCGCAGGGTCGCTGAAGCAGAGGCCGTCGGCGGCAGTCGGCCTCACGGCGAGTCGCTTGAGCGGGGCGCCCGCCGGGGGCCAGGCGATGTGTTCGAGGTCGCGGGCGGCGCGGGGGCCGTAGGCGAGAGCGGTGAAGTGCGGGCCACGGAAGGCGTCGAAGAGCCGGATCGCGGAGCCGTCGGCGCCGCGCAGCTCGGCGTCCGGGGCACGGTCGCCCACGCGCAGGGTCTCGGTGGCCGTGCCGTCGGCGGGGGCGAGCGGGCCGCCGTAGTAGGTCAGGGCGAGTTGCTGCTCGTCCTTGCCCCGCTTCATGCTCGACGGGTCGAGCTTGGCGATGCCTCCCCATTTCTGCGTGGACAGGCCCAGGACCCCGGCGGCGATCGGCTGCCGCTCGGCCTCGTAGGTGTCCAGCAGTGCGGGGTCCGCTCCGGCGAGGACCTGTCCGATCTTCCAGCCGAGGTTGTAACCGTCCTGCATGCCGGTGTTCAGGCCCTGGGCGCCGGCCGGGGTGTGGACGTGCGCGGCGTCGCCGGCGAGGAAGACCCGTCCGCGGCCGTAGCTCTCCGCCAGGCGGATGTTGGGCCGGAACACCGACGTCCAGTGGATGCCGTGCAGGTGGATGCGCCGGTCGCGGGTGTGGTCGTGGATCCGTCGGAGGATGTCGTGCTTCTCCGAGGGGGGTTCCTCGTCCGGCGTGAGGCGGATCATCCACTGGAACGTATCGCTGTCGGGCAGAGGACAGGCGCCGATGAACCTGCCGCCCAGGCCGGGCCACATGTGCCATCGGTCACGGGCCAGCCCTGTCACCGAAGCGTCGACGATGAGCATCCGGTCGCTCTCGTCCGTCGTCCCGACGAAACCGACACCGAGGTGCTTGCGCACCGCACTGGAACCACCGTCGGCGCCCACGACATAACGGGCGACGATCTCGTGCGTCCCGTCCACACCCGTCACCTTGGCGACCACGGTGTCCTCGTCCTGCGTCAGTTCGGTCAGTTCACGCCCGAACTCGACCTCGCACCCCAGCTCGCCGAGCCGGGCATGCAGGGCGCGGTCCGTGCGGAACTGAGGGATCAACCAGGTGTTCGGATAGGGAACATCCGGTGTCGCCTCCTTGTTCGGGAACATCTTCCACGGCACGGCGAGCGGTCCCGCATGGATCCCGAGTTTGGGGTAGACGCTGCCGCCTGCCAGCACGTCCTCCAAGGCACCGAGGTCTTCCAGGACTTCGAGACTGCGGGGCTGGACGCCCTTGGCACGGGAACCGTCGAAGGCATGGGGAGACCTGTCGATGATCCGTACGACGAGTCCTCGCCGTACGAGATCGATCGCGACGGCGGAGCCCGAAGGGCCCGCGCCGACGACCAGGACATCGATGACCTGCGCGTTGTTCACGAGTGGAGCCTTTCGCCGCGAGCGGCCACGAACGGGACGATCTGATCGGCGACGTCGCGGGGCCGTTCGAAGGGGGCCATGTGGCCGCATTCGGGAATGACGTGATGGCGCTCGGGCTTCAGCAACCGGCGTGCCGTGTCGAGGTGGGCCAGGGGCGTGACCTCGTCCTGATCGCCCCACAGCAGCAACGTCGGGATGCCCAGGGCACCCGTCTGCCGGAAGAGGTCGTCCCGGCCGGCGACCGGCAGATGCTGCAGCGTGTCGAAGACCGCGTACAGCGATCCTTCGAAGCGGAACGCGTCGAGGACCATCTCGGTGAGTTCCGCGCCCAGTTCGGGGTCGCGGACGTTGTGTCCGAGGTGCCCCTGGAGGATCTGACGGCCACGCCGCCGGGCGACGAAACCGGCCAGCAGGTCGCTGCGCAGCAGCCGGTGAGGGGATGTCAGCCGGGGTTTCGCGAGACCAGCAGGGCCGACGATGGTGAGGGTGGACACCGACGAGGGGTACCGGGCGGCGTAGGCCATGGCGACCAGCGCGCCCATGGACGTGCCGACGAGGTGCAGTGGCCGAGCTGCCAGATCGAGCCGTTGCGTCAGCTCGACCAGTTGCCGCGCGAACAGCGTCTCGTCGTAGCGCGCCCGTATCCGGTCCGAGTAGCCGCGGCCGTACGCGCTGCAGGTCAAGGTCCGCAGCCCGCGGACCTGAAGCTCGGTGGCGAGGCTGTCCCAGTAGAACAGCGGGACGGTCAGTCCGCCCGCCATCACGACCAGGTCGCCGTCCTCGGGGCCGGCCAGTTCGTAGTGGGTGACACCGTCGGACAGTTCGATGAAACCGCCGGACAGCTCCTGCCGTGCATCGGCGGTGAGCTGCCGGTCCTCGCCTGCTGCGACGAAGTACTTCATGGGAACGGGCCTCCTGGCCTCAGTGCGTGGGGGTGTCGGTGAGGGGAGCGAGGAACTTCGTGATCGCGTCGGCGACCCACTGCGGTTCCTCTTCCGGCAGCAGGTGCCCGCCGTGGGGATGGACCTGTTCCTGGGCGCCGGGGATGTCGCGGGCGAAGTGCTGGCCGTCGATGGCCGCGCTGCGCAGCGCGAGCGTGGGCACGGTGATGTGGGGGATCTGCGCGCTGCGGTCGGGCTGGTCGGTGTTGCAGAGGTCGACGAAGGCCGAGCGGTTGCCGGGCCGGTTCATGAGCTGATGGGCTCGGTTCACCATGGCGTCGTCCACGATCGCCGAACGGGGGCCGACGTTCGCGCGCAGATTGCGCTCGATGGCACCACGCGGCATCACACGGCGCAGTACGGGCCGCAACAGCGGGTTGCGGGTGAGGCGCATGCCCGCGGGCATCTCCTTCTCCGGATATCCGGTGGCATTGACCAGCACCAGACCGCTCAGTCGCTCCGGGTGATCCAGCGCCAGGTTCCAGGCGATGTTGCCGCCCAGCGAATTGCCGACCACCGCGTAGTGCTCCACCTCCAGCGCCGCCGCGAAGGCCGCCACCGTCGCGGCGTACGTGGGGATGCGGTAGTCGCGGTCCTTTCGAGGGCCGGTCAGGCCGAACGCCGGCAGGTCGGGGCGGATGACGTCGAAGGCTTCGGACAGCAGGGCCGCCGCACGGTCGAAGTGCTGCAGTGACGAACCGCTGCCGTGCAGCAGCACGAGAGCCGGACCGTGACCAGCGCGTTTGTAGTGGATGCGCAGACCGTCCACCGCGGCGAACCGGGAGTCGGGCTGCGGCTCAGACCAGGTACTCATAATGGATACACTGTTGCCGATAAGTGGTCGTGTCAAGTGCGAACCCCCGAGCGTCGAGGGCGAGCGGTCTTGTCCGGGGGAGTGGTGGGTCCGCTGTGCTGGTGAGCGTCACGGTGGTTGTTCGGAGGGGTCGCCACGCCGCGCCGGTCGGCGGCGAGGGCATGCAGAGGTCGGCGAGGAGCGCGTGCGTACCGGCTCCTCGCCGCCCCTTCCGTCACGGGGGATCAGTCGGCCGTCGGCGGTGCCTTCGGTGCGCGCAGCAGGGCGCCGATCGCGGCGGCGGCCACGACGACACTCACGGCGATCAGGGAAGCGGACAGGCCGTCCATGAACGCGCTCTTGACGCCATCGGCCATGGCCGCGCCCCGGGCGCCGAGCTGGTCGGCGACGTGGAGGCCGGCGGCCGCCGAGTGGCGTACGGATTCGGCGGCGTCGGCGGGGAGCCGGTCGACCGAGTCGGGGAGGGAGGAGCGGTAGCGGCTTCCGTAGATCGAGCCCATGAGCGCGATGCCGATCGCCGAACCGACCTCGCGGGTGGTGTCGTTCATGGCGGAAGCGACGCCCTGCTGCCCCCGGCCCAGGGAGCCGGTGATGGCCGCCGTGCCGACGGCGCCGCTCAAGCCGATGCCGAGGCCCGCCAGGACCAGACCGCCGAGGAAGGGCAGGTAGCCGGAGTCGACACCGAGGAAGGAGATGGCGTGGAGGCCGACGGCGAGCAGGAGCAAGCCGACCGACATGACTGCCTTCATACCGTAACGGTGGACCAGGTGCGGGGTGGCCGCGGATGTGGGCAGCACCGCCAGCGCGACCGGGACCAGTGCGACGGCGGCCTTCAACGGGCTGTAGTCCAGGATCAGTTGGAGGTACTGCAGGCCGACGAAGAAGAACCCGAAGACGGCCATGAACTGCACCAGGACGGTGACGGCGCCGGCCCGGAAGCCTCGGATGCCGAACAGGGCGGGGTCGAGCAGAGGGTGTTCGGTGCGCAGGCCGAGGTAGGCGTAGGCGGCGAAGGAGGCGGCCGTGACGACGAAGGCGCCGATCACCACAGGCTCGGTCCAGCCCCGCTCGTTACCCTCGATGATGGCGAAGACCAGGGTGCCGATGGCCACGGCGGTGGTGATCGCGCCGGCTACGTCAGGGCGGTGCGGGTGGCCGTCCTTGGTGTTGGGGGCCAGCAGGAGGGCGGCGAGCGCGGCGGCCACGGCGACGCCGGCGCCGGCGACGAAGATCGAGCGCCAGGAGAACCACTCCAGCAGGGCCCCGGCGGCGAGCATGCCGATGATCGCTCCGGCGGCCGCGAAGCCCGACCATGTGGCCACGCCCTTGGCGCGTCGCTCGGGCGGGAAGGCCGCGGTGATCGTCGACAGTGTTCCCGGCATGATCATCGCGGCGCCCAGGCCCATGACGGCACGCCAGGCGATGAGTGGGCTCGTGGAGTCCGCGAACGAGGCGGCGAGGGATGCGGCGCCGAAGACGACCGTGCCGACGACGAGTACGTTGCGGCGGCCCAGACGGTCGCCGATCGCGCCGAGCGGCAGGACGAGGGCGGCCAGTGCGACGGTGTAGGCGTCGGCGATCCAGGTCAGTGCCCCGTTGGAGGCCGACAGGTCGATGGCCAGTTCGGGAAGGGCGAGATTGAGGGCGGAGACGGACGCGACGACCAGGACGAGGGACAGGCACATCGCGAACAGCACGCCGCGGGTTCCGGCACGGCCGGTGGCGACGGGTGGCGCTGCGTCCGGGTGAGGGGTGGTGATCATGGAGCCTCAGTCGGTGCTGGGGGCGGCGAGGAGCTGACCGCAAGGGTATATTGATGAAAGTATCAACTCTGATCCCATCGCGGTCAAGTGGTGTGCGCGGGCAGTGCCAGGACGAAGGCCAGGGGTGGCGACGGTCGGCAGGCCGATGCGGGGCGGGGGGCGCGGTCAGGTGCTGGAGCGGGCCCGGATGCTCGCGTCGACCGGACGGCTTTCCGGCACGACTCCGCTCTGCCGAGCGAGAGTCGTAATGCCGTGGTTGCCTGGCAGGCCCGCTGGCTAGAGTCGCGTCGTGACTCAGGAGATCAGTTACGTCGTCGGCGACGCCACCGCACCCCAGGGCGAAGGCCCGAAGATCATCGCGCACGTCTGCAACGACGCGGGCGGCTGGGGCAAGGGCTTCGTGCTGCTGCTCGCCCGACGGTGGCCGCAGACCAGGACTGCGTACAAGACCTGGTACCGCGACCGGGACACCAGCGGCTTCGCGCTCGGCGCGGTGCAGTTCGTGCCCGCCGAGGCCGACCTCCTCGTCGCCAACATGATCGGCCAGCACGGCTACCGTCCCAGCAGCACCCCACCCGTCAGGTACGAGGCCATCGGTGCCGCGCTCGCCACCGTCGCCGACCGTGCGCTGCACCATCGGGCCTCGGTGCACATGCCTCGGATCGGTTGCGGACTCGCCGGCGGCCGGTGGGAACTGGTCGAGCCGCTCATCGTGGATGCGTTGACCCGGCGCGGGGTGCCCGTCACCGTCTACGACCTGGCCTGACGGCAGCCGGCAGTTCCTGACGCTCCCTGACCCGGCGCGGGGCCCCGGGCATCTGACAGCTCGCGACCCCCGCCGCCCACGTGCCGCCATCAAGGCCAGGTCGGTCGGCAGCTCGGCCCGGCTGTCGCCCGAGGCGCGGCCGCACGGCTCGCTCAGGTGACGATCCGGCACGGAAGACTGCTCAGCCCGTGCAGGGTGTTGTTCACGATGAACTCCGGCTTGCCGATCTCGAACCGGCGCACCCGTGCCAGTAGTGCTGTGAGCAGGGCGTGTGCCTCCAGCTTGGCCAGGTTCTGGCCGACGCAGGCGTGGATGCCGACGCCGAAGGTGAGGTGATCGGAAGGCTTCCGCGTGATGTCGAAGCGCTCCGGGTCGCCCCACTTGCGTTCGTCGCGGTTGGCGGAGGCTGTGCGGCCATGCCTGCGTCCGGCTGGAGCAGGGCGGCGTCGTCATCGTCATCGACCCCGGCAGTTACTCCGACCCGCACGCGCTCGAAACCGGGCCGGCGGCGGTGACACAGCACGATGCCCCGGGCGGGCCGGTGCGGGTGAGCCGGACCGCCTCCCCGCAAGGGGCGGGTCTGCGAGTCGCGGGAGCCGACCAGCCCCGCCCGCTCTCTTCCGTAAGGCATCCCGCTCGGTCGGTGGACCCGGCCTGCGTCCGAACCGGGTGCCTCGGGCGGACCCGTGAGCGAGTGATCCCGTCGCCGTGTGTGACGCTACAGCGGTGCCGTAGAGGGCAGAGATATGCCCGACACCGTCAGTCGGACAGCAGGTAGCGCACCGCCGTCTCCGTCAGATCGGCGATGAACGCGTCGTCCTGCACGGGTACGGGCCTGGCGAATCCCGGACCGTAGGCAACCCGGATGACCGACGCGGCGAAGACGGTGCTGAAGCAGGAGTGGACCGCGGTCTCGATGTCGGGGAGTGTGATCGCGTCCGCCGCGCGAAGGACCACCTTGGCGAATCCGCTCCCGAGCTCCTGGCTGTAGTGGGAACCCCGGCGGCGAACCTCGGGATGTGACGCCGAGGTCAGCACGACGGCCCGCAGGAACCGTTCATGGCGCAGGAACATGCCGACCGTTTCGGCCACTGCTGCGCGGACGAGTTCGGCCGCGTCCAGGTCTGCCCATCGGCTGTCGTCGGAGAAGACCCGCTGCTCCGCGCGCAGGCGCTGCATGGCGTGCTCGTAGACGGCGAGGAAGAGAGCGTCCTTGCTGGTCGTTCGGGCATAGATCGCCGGCGGCGCGACCTCGGCCCGCTCGCATACGGCGGCGATGGTGAACGCCTCGTATCCGCCGTCCTCCAGGAGCGACACACCGGCATCGAGCACCCGGTTCCACGCCTCGCGGCTGCGCCGCTGCTTGGGCGGTCGGATCTCCAGGTCGGCCGCCTGTGCTGCTCGGGCCTCGCCCATGACCTCAGCCTTTCGTTCCCCGGGTGCGTGCACGGGTCTTGACTGAATCGTAGTCCAGACTACAGTCTGCTGCTAACAGTAGTTCCCACTACTGTTTCTCCGGATGACGCGAGGTGCTCCATGCCCATGCCGAACAATTCCGGCGGCCGTGTCGCCGTCCTCGGCGCCGGTCCGGCCGGTATGGCCGCGGCCCTGTCCATAGCCCAGGCCGGTCACGAGGTCACCCTCTACGAGCGCTACCGCGAGGCGCGGCCGGCCGGCAACATCCTCAACCTGTGGCCGCCGCCGCTGAAGGCGCTGCGCGCGCTCGGAGTGGACACCGAAGACCTCGGCTCCCCCACGGATTCCGAGTTCCGTAACCTCCGTGGCCGCGTCCGCGTACGCGTCAAGCAGGACCCGGAGACCAAGCGCGCCTACGGCGGCGGGTTCATCGGCCTGCTGCGGCCCGAACTGTACGAGCGGATGCTCGCCGCCATCCCGCCGGGCACACTCCGGTTCAACCAGCACGTGACCCGGATCGAGCAGGACGAGCGGGCGGTCACTCTGCACTTCGCCGACGGCACCACAGCCGAGCACGACGTACTGGTCGGCGCCGACGGCATCGACTCGCTGGTACGGCGCACGCTGTGGGGGGACGCGCCCAAGCGCGAGCACCGGCTGCACATCTTCGGCGGATTCACCTTCACCGACGTCCCCGGCACCGAACCGAACATGTGCGTCCTGACGCACGGCAGGACGGTGCAGGGAAGCTGGACATCGATCCGGCACAAGGGCCGCGACGGCTTCCAGTGGTGGGTGCTCACCGCCACCGACCCCGACGCCCCGCCGCCGTCCGACCTCAAGGCCGCGGCCACCGCGCTGGCCGCGGAGTTCCCCGCGCCGCTGCCCGGGCTGATCGCCGGGACCGAGCCGGACAACGTCCAGCGCTGGGTGCTGCGCGACCGGCCCCGCCTGCCGCAGTGGTCCCAGGGACGGGCCACCCTCGTGGGCGACGCCGCGCACCCGACCTCGCCCTACGCCGCCTACGGTGCGGGCATGTCCATCGAGGACGGCTACTTCCTCGGCCGGGCCCTGCGCGGCGTCGACCTCACCGACCTCACCGCCGTACAGCGTGCGCTGCAAGGCTACGAGGACCCGCGCAAGCCCCACACCGCCCGCCAGGTCCAGCAGGCATGGATGCTCGGCAAGGTCTTCCACCACGTGCCGGCACCGCTGCGGCCGATACGTGACTTCGTCTTCGACCACACGCCGCTGCTGCAGAAGGTCGCGGGCGACACCAACCCCCGCGAGATCCAGAAACAACTGGCCCTCATCGAGGACTGATGTCGACCGGAAAGTACATGCTGATCGTCAGCCCCCCCGACCACCGGGATGATGAGGGGCGCCGAGGAGGCAGATGGTCCCCGACTACTCAAGTCCACCGAGACGGAGGGCTTCCTTGAGTTCCCTGAGCTTCTCGGTCGTCGCCGGGGTCCGCTCCTTCACCTGTCCAGCGAGTCGGAGGGCACCCTCGATCTCGTCGAGTTTCGCGTAGGGCAGGGCACCCGCCCGCTCGATCAGGTCGTCCCGGGACACGGTGGTCAGCCACGTGCAAGGGGTAAAGCCCGGAGCCGGGAACGCGAACCGCAGCACGCCTTCAAAGGGCAGTCCTTCCATGGCGCCCACCATCACTTCGACGCCGAGACCGCTGATGTCGACGCCCGCCGGAGCCACGACCTGCATCACCCGGAAACCGGACGTGTCGCCTTCCGACAGCAGTACGACCGGCCGCCGCTCGTCGAACTCGACCCACCAGACTTCGCCACGTTGCACATGTCCTCCCGACACCGGACCGCATGCGTATGCCGCGCTCCCCTGGCGCGCTGTCGCGACGGGTGCGGCCACGTTGATCATCGGTGCGTCAAAGGCAAACGATCACGCGGTGGCCGTAGGTCACAGCGTAGACCTTGTCCGCTGTCAGAAGGCGTTCGATGGCGGGCCGGACGACCGCAGAGTGGGCCGGGGAGGCACCCCGTACGGCAATGCGCAACCGCTGTGCAGGGCCACTTGGGATGTCGGAGCCGTCCACGACGACGTGCGCGAGTAGGTCGTCGAGGGACACGCCATCAGTCACGGCTGCTCGAAGATCGTCACCTCGCGGCAGTACAGAGCGAACGAGCGGGACGGGTCGTAGAAGCGGCCGCCTTCCGCCGAGGGCTCGCGCAGCGCCCGCTCGTACGCCGGGAAGTGGGTCAGGGCCTCGTCCGCGGAGTCGTAGTACAGGGCGGTGATCCCCTCGTACGCATGACGGTCCCGACCGCCGAAGTGGCGCAGGGCCTGCTCGGCCCCCGGTGCCCGCACGTGCTGGACGTGCGCGCGTACCGCCTTGGTGTGCGGCTCGTCCCGCGAGAGGGCGGTCGCGTGGGCGCCGAGCGACCGTTCGGTGAAGTGGTCCAGGCTCACACCCTCCGCCCTGCTCAGGAAGTGCAGCACCTTGACCCGTCCGTCGGACTCGGGCGGCGACGGCGACGGCGACGGCGGTGGCGGCGGTGTGACCGCCGCGGGCCTCGTCAGCAGGGCCACGGCCGAGGTCATGTCGTTGAAGTGTGCGCCGTCGGGGCCGATCACCTCGCGCGTGTACGGGTCGGACATCGTGGCGGCCAACGCGTCCTGGTCGTCGAACTGCAGCTCGGTGACGGCGTCCCGGCCGAACTCGGTCAGGTGGGCCGCATCGCCCTCGGTTCCGAAGGACGCGTCGAAGACGTGGTTCTGGACGTATCGCCGAACCCCGAGAGGCTTCGCGGCGGCCAGCGGGCCGTGCACATGGTGGAGGTGGTGCACGAACGCCCGGTGCGTCATGCCCGGCCTGCGGCGGACGGCGGCGATCAGGGTCAGCATCCTGTGGCTCCGTGGGGCGGGGTGCGATCGGCATCGCGGGATGTCCGCGATGCCGATCTCGTCGAGTGGGGTTTCCAGGTGGTCACGTCGGGGACGTGCCCCGAGGGCGGCGCCGGATCAGCCCGCGATCTGCTGGATCGGCGCGGGCGCGGCCCCCGCACGGCGGCGCCGTGCGGCGAGGCCGAGTGCGGCGCTCGCGACGGCCCCGGAGAGAGCCAGCACGCCCATGGATGCCGCGGTGGAGCCGACGGCCGAGGTCAGCGCGAGCACCACCAGCGGGCACAGGAACTGACCGAGGAAGAAGGACCCCGTCCACAGGCCGATGCCACGACCGCGGTCGGCGAACTCCAGCCTGGACATGGCGAGGGTGAGCAGGCTCGGCAGCATGATGCCGCCACCGAGGCAGTTGATCACGGCACCGATGGTCAGCACGAGGGGATTGGGAGCGAGCCAGACGACGGCGAAGCCGGCGGCGCACAGGCCGAAGGCGGTCGGCAGCCAGGCTTGCGGGGTGCGGCCGGTCCTGGTGAACACGACGGAGCCGACCACGATCGCGGCACTGGTGATGGCGGCGGCCAGTCCGATCATGCTGGTCTCGGTCACGCCCATGTCGTCCAGGAGGAACGCCATTTCCACCTGGAGGGTGTAGAACAGGACGGCGCCGAAGACCGTCAGCGCGCAGGTGCCGGCCAGCGGACGCCAGGGAAAGGGCCGCTTGACCAGGGGCTCCGAGACCGTGGGGGAGAGGGCCGGGGCGCGGTCGTCGGGTCGGGGCCGGGGCAGGAACGCCGCCATGGCGGGGGCGAGCAGCAGGCTCACGGCGTACGCCCAGAACGGTGCGCGCCAGCCGGCCGACCCCGCCGCGCCGCCCACGAGCAGGAAGGCCGTCGCGGAGATCGCGGCGCACATCGTCTGCATCGCGAGATAGCGGTCGCGTTGCCGGCCGGTGTAGTAGTCGCCGATCAGTGTGGTGCAGCACGTCATGATGGCGGCCTCGGTGACACCCACGAGGGCGCGGCTGGCGACGATGGCGCCGAGGGAGTCCAGCCAGAGGGGCGCGGTGCCGAACAACGCGTACACCACCGTCGCGACGATGAGCAGCCGCTTGCGGCCGAGCCGGTCGACGACGACGCCGGCGAACGGGGCCAGCAGCGCCAGCGACAGAGCGGGGATCGTCAGGGCCATGGGGACGAGTGCGTCGGCCCCCGGCACGTGGGCGAAGTGGTCGTGCATCTTCGGCAGGACCGGGGCGATGAGCACGGCGCCCAGGATGGGCAGACAGGCACCGGCCATCAGCAGCGTGAGGCGAAGCCGGTGGCCCGGGCCGGACACGACCTGCCCGGACGGTGCGTCCGCCACGGCGTCGGACGGCGGGCTGGGAAGCGGAGGCAGGGGTGCAGGCATGCGGGAACTCCACGTGGCGTGTCGGGAGGGTACGGGTGGTGCGCGGCCGTCACGGTCGGGCCGTCCGGCACCCGTGGAAGACGTCCGGAGCGCGCGGATGGCCGGCCGGCGCCTGCGCGCTGCCGGCAGGGGACGATGGTGCGGCTCCGGCGCCGGGTTGAGACGACTATGGGCCAGCGGGCAGGCCCTGCCTAGCCCTCGTCCGATCGGGATCGAAGATGTGGATCATCCAAGACCTGGATGCCGAGCACCTGTACCCGCCCGCTACCTCGATGACACCGCGGCAATGCGGCGGGGCTCCGACACGGCGAGCGCCGCTCCGACGCGCGCCGTGACCTCGCGCAGCCAGATGTGGGCCGCGTCGTGGGTGTGTACCGGATGCCACCACAGTGCCTCCTGGAGCGGAACCGCCGCGTAAGGGGGTTCCATGAGACGTACCGGTGCCACGCCGCTCAGCAGCTCGGCCAGGCGCTGTTGCACCAGCGCGATCCGACGGGTGCCCGCGACCAGAAAGGGCAGCGCCTGGAAGCTGTCGACAAAGATCTCCACGCGGGGATCGACGCCGAGCATGCTGAGCTGCCGGGCGGCCGGGGCGTCGTGGGCGCGCTGATAGACGACCCAGGGCAGCCGCGCGAGGTCGTCCATGGTGAGCTCGTCGCCGACCTCGTCGTTGCCCTCGGCGACCAGGAAGGCCCAGCGGTCGGTGAACAGGTCGACGGCGGGGAAGCCGCTGATGACACCGCGTGGCATCAGGAGTCCGTCGGCCGTGCTGAGCAGGGGCGCGGTGTCCTCCGTGACATCGCCGGGCGTGCGCTGGAAGCGCAGCCGCACCCCCGGGGCTTCGGCGTGCACGGTCCGGGCGAGTTCGGCGCCGAACACGGTGAGGGCGTAGTCGGAGGTGAGCAGGGTGAACTCGTACTCCTCGCTGCCGGGTGCGAAGTCGGCCCTGCTGCTGAAGACGCGTTCCAGCAGGTCGCACGCGGTCGTGGTGCGGTCCAGGAGAGCGCGGCCGAGGGCGGTCAGTTCGTACTGCTTGCCGACGCGGGAGAGGAGGTCGTCGTCGAAGTGGCGGCGCAGACGGGCCAGCGCCGCGCTCATCGCCGGCTGACTGAGCCCGACGCGCTGCCCGGCACGGGTGACGTTGCGTTCCTCCAGCAGGGCCCGCAGGGACAGGACGAGATTGAGATCGAGGCCGGAGAGGGACACGACGCCTCCAGAGCGTGGCTGCCGGACACCGCAGCATCTACGGGATGGATGATCAACATCTAAAGAATCTATTTCCCAGATTACGAGGTGGGCGCCACATTGTTTGCATCGCCATCTGGAGGACATCCCCGTGAAACCCGCAGCCGCTCCCCAGCCCTTCTCCGGACCCTTCGCCCTCGGCACCCTCTCCGCCCCTGACCGGTCCTCGTATCCCGGCCTGGTCGTGCCCGGAGACCGTGTGCTGGATCTGCGCGACGCCCTCGACGAACCAGCCCTGACGAATCGTCAGATATGCGAGCGCTGGGAGGAGTTGCTCCCGCGCCTGCGCGCCCTCGCGTCCGACGGGTCGGCCGCGTGGCAGCCGCTGCAGGGCCTGCGGGTGCACGCACCCGTCGAGCCGCGCCAGATCTTCCAGTCCGGCGCCAACTACCGCCAGCACGTCATCGACCTGGAGGTCGCCCACCGCGCCCCGGACGACCCGCGCACCGTCGAGGAGGCGCGGGCGGAGATCGCCGCGGTCATGGACCGGCGGGCCGCCGAGGACCTGCCGTATGTGTTCATCGGCCTGCCGAGCACGATCGCGGGCCCCTACGACGATGTCGTACTCCCCGACTGGGCCGAACAGCCCGACTGGGAGCTGGAGTTGGCGGCCGTCATCGGCAGGCCCGCCTACCGGCTGTCCGTCGAGGAAGCACGGGAAGCCGTCGCCGGATACACCATCGCCAACGACCTCACCGACCGTGCCACCGTGTTCCGCCGGGACATGAAGGCCATCGGCACGGACTGGCTGCGCTGCAAGAACGCGCCGGGTTTCACACCGCTCGGGCCGTGGATCGTGCCCGCCGAGTCGATCGCCGACCCCGGTGACCTGCGGGTCACCCTGAAGCTCAACGGCGACACCATGCAGGACGAATCCACCAAGGACATGCTCTTCGGTGTCGCGCGTCTGGTCTCGCACATCTCACAGACCTCCCGGCTCCTGCCGGGCGATCTGGTGCTCACCGGCAGCCCGGCCGGCAACGGCATCCACTGGGGACGGCTGCTGCGCGACGGCGACGTCATGGAGGGCTCCATCACCGGACTCGGCGCGCAGCGCACCCGCTGTGTGGCGCAGGTACCGGCATGAGTCCCGACCGGCGCGATCCCGAGGGCGCGATCGCCGAGGCGGCCAAGCGCTGCTCCAACTGGGGGCGTTGGGGAGAGGACGACGTCCTCGGCACCCTGAACTTCCTCGACGAGGCCAAGCGGCGCGAGGGTGCCGCACTGGTCCGCCGGGGCGTGAGCTTCTCGCTGTCGCAGTCGTTCGACATGAACGGGCCGCAGAAGGGCTGGCGCCGCCGCACCAACCCCGTCCACACCATGCTGGACACGGGCACCGACGCCGCCCTCGGCAACCAGGGCTTTCCGCACGGCATCGGCGGCGCCGACGACGTGATCGCCATGCCCCTGCAGTGCTCCACCCAGTGGGACGGGCTCGGGCACATCTTCGACCACGGCAGGGCGTGGAACGGACGGGACGCCGCGAAGACCGTCACCTCGGACGGCGATCTGGTCACCGGCATCGAGCACATGGCCCCGTACGTCGCCGGACGCGGCGTGCTGCTCGACGTCGGCCGGGTGATCGGCGACGATCACGGAGAACTCCCCGACGGACACGCGATCACCGAGGACCATCTGACCGCGACGGCCCGGGCGCACGGCGTGGCCGTCGGCCGCGGTGACATCGTCGTCGTACGGACCGGGCGGCTGGCGCGCGCCCGCCGCGAGGGCTGGGGCGACTACGCGGGCGGCGACTCACCCGGACTGTCGTTCACCACGGCCGGCTGGCTGCACACCAGCGAGATCGCCGCGATCGCCACCGACACCTGGGGCTTCGAGGTACGGCCGAACGAGTTCGACGACGCCTTCCAGCCGCTGCACCAGATCGCCATCCCCCACATCGGCCTGCTGATCGGTGAGATGTGGGACCCCGACACCCTCGCCGACGACTGCGCGGCCGACGGCGTGTACGAGTTCTGGCTCACCGCCGCACCCCTGCCCATCACCGGAGCCGTCGGCTCCCCCGTCAACCCGGTCGCCGTCAAATGACCAGCCCAACGAAGGAGTTGGCCATGGAGAACAAGGAAACGAAGAGAGTCCTGGTCATCGGAGGGGGCACCTCGGGCAACGTCCTGACCGTGCTGCTGCGCCGGGCCGGAATCGACGTCGACCTCGTCGAGATCAAGCCGGACTGGAACGTACGCGGCTCCGGCATCACCCTTCAGGGCAACGCCCTGCGCGTGCTGCGCGAGATCGGCGTCTGGGACGAGGTCCGCGAGCACGGCTTCGGTTACGACACCCTGGGCATGACGGCGCCCGACGGCACCGTGCTCCACGTGGGTGAGGTCGCCCGCACCGGCGGCGACGACCTCCCCGCCACCCTCGGCATGCAGCGCCCGGTGCTCCAGCGCATCCTCATCGACGCCGTCCGGGCCTCCGGCGCACACGTCCGCCTCGGCACCGGCACCGAGATCGTCACCCAGGACGACACCTCGGTGACCGCCCGCTTCAGCGACGGTACCGAGGGCCGCTACGACCTCGTCGTCGCCGCCGACGGCCTCAACTCCACGACCCGCGCCGCCATCGGCATCGACGACAAGCCCGAGCCGACCGGCATGGCCATCTGGCGCACCCCGGCGCCCCGCCCGGCCGGAGTACGACGCAGCGACCTCTCCTTCGGAGGCCCCTGTCTCATCGCCGGCTACACCCCCACCAGCGAGAACACGATCTACGCCATCCTGGTGGAGCGCTCCCGCGACCGTGCCACGATCCCGCCCGAGACCTACGCGCAGGAGATGCGCCGCCTCGCCGAGGGCTACGGCGGTGTCTGGGAGGAGATCCGCGAGTCGATCACCGACCCTGCGCAGGTCAACTACACTTGGTTCGACCGGCTGCTGGTGAAGGACTCCTGGCACCGCGGCCGGGTCGTCCTCGTCGGCGACGCCGCGCACTGCTGTCCGCCCACCATGGCGCTCGGCGCGGCCATGGCTCTGGAGGACGCCTGGGTGCTGGCCCAGCTGCTGACCGAGGGGTCCCCATGGGGCACCGACACGCTCACGCGCTACTACGAGCGGCGGATCGATCGCGTACGGATGGTCGTCGACGCGTCCGTGCAGATCGGGCAGTGGCAGCTCGACGGTGTCCGTGGTGACGTGCCCGGACTGACCGGCCCCATCATGGCCACCCTCAGGGAGCTGCCGTGACAGCCCACGGTCCCGACGCCGGCACCCGCTCCGCCCCGACCGTCGACGTCCACGCACACGTCCTGCTGCCCGAGGTCGAGGCCCTGGTGGCCGACCAGCCCGGCCTCTCCGAAGCCCGGGCACTGGACGCCCGCCGCAACGGACAGGCAGCCCTCACCGTCAACGGCCCGATGGTGCGCGAGCGCATCCCGCAGCTGACCGACGCCGCCGTACGCACCGCCGCGATGGACGCGCAGGGCGTGGACGTCCAGATGGTCAGCCCTTCCCCCTCGCACTACCACTACTGGGCGGACCAGGACACGGCCGAGAAGCTGTGCCTGCTCGCGAACGAGGCGACGGCCGCGCACTGCGCGCAGGCGCCCGGCCGGCTGCACGGCCTCGGGCTCGTCCCGCTGCAACACCCCGACCTGGCGGTGCGATCACTCGAACACGCCCTGGGAATCGGTCTGCTGGGCGTCGAGATGTCCTCGCACGCACCGGGCCGCGAACTGTCGGACCCGGCGTACGAACCCTTCTGGACGCGCGCCGAGGAGACGGGCGCGATCCTCTTCCTGCACCCCTTCGGCTGCACGCTCGACGAACGCCTCGACCAGTGGTACCTCTCCAACACCGTCGGGCAGCCCACGGAGAACGCGGTCGCCCTGTCCCACCTCATCTTCTCCGGCGTGCTCGACCGGCACCCGCGGCTGAAGCTGATCGCCGCCCACGGCGGCGGCTACCTGCCCACCCACATCGGCCGCTCCGACCACGCCTGGTCCGTCCGCCCCGACGCGCACGCCGGCTGCGCCCACCCGCCGAGCAGCTACCTCGGGCGGATCTGGTTCGACTCCCTGGTCCACGACCCGCGCACGCTACGGGAGTTGATCCACGTCGTCGGCGCCGACCGTGTCCTGCTCGGCTCCGACTTCCCCTTCGACATGGGCACCGAGGACCCGCTCGGCGCGCTGCGCGCCGCGGACCTCCCCGACACCGACTTCCACTCCGTCCGCGGCGGGAACGCCGCCGCTCTGCTCAACCTCGTGTGAGGAGCTTCCCCCATGAACAGCCGCCTGCTCACCCACCTCCGGCACGTCGACCTCGCCGTGCCCGACTACGACAAGCAACTCGACTTCTACGCCGGCGTCTGGGGCCTGACCAAGGTCGCCGAGGACTCCGGCATCGCCTTCCTCGCCGCCGAGGGCTCCCCGGAGCAGTACGTCGTCCGGCTGCGCAAGGCCGAGGAGAAGCGCCTCGACCTGGTGTCCTACGGTGCCGCGAGCGCCGTCGCCGTGGACACCCTCGCCGAACAACTGTCGGCGGGCGGTGTGCAGTTGATCTCCGAACCGGGCAAGGTCGACACTCCCGGCGGCGGCTACGGCTTCCGCTTCTTCGACATCGACGGGCGCACCATCGAGGTCTCGGCCGACGTCGAGGTACGGCAGCACCGCAAGATCGAGGAGAAGGAGTCCATCCCGGTCAAGCTGTCGCACGTCGTGCTCAACTCCCCGGACCTGGACAAGACCAGGGCGTGGTACGAGGAGCACCTCGGATTCCGGCTGTCCGACACGCTCGGCCATCCGCACATCGGCGACGTCATGCACTTCATGCGGATCAGCAACCAGCACCACTCCATGGCCATCGCCAGGGGACCGCACACCTCGCTGCACCACGTCTCCTTCGAGCTGCGCGGAATCGACGAGTACATGCGCGGCTCCGGCCGTGTCATCCGTTCCGGCGCCCGCAAGATCTGGGGGCCGGGCCGGCACATGGCGGGCGACAACACCTTCACCTACTTCCTCGACCCGCACGGCAACACCGTCGAGTACACGACGGAGCTGGAGCTGCTGGACGAGGACACCTGGCACCCGCACGTCTACGACTTCTCCGAGCCCGAGGTCACCGACCAGTGGGGCACCGCCAACCCCATGAACGAACTGGTCACCAAGGAATCCTTCAACGACGTCGACCGCGGAGTGTTCGTCGCCCCGCCGGTCTGATCGGCGCAGCCCCCCGGTCCCCGGGGGCGCGGTGGCCCTGTCAGGCCCTGACTCCCACGCCGCGCCCCCGGCCTTCGCACCCGCCCCCAACGCCGTCAGCCGACAGGAAACCACCATGCGTTTCGCCACGTACGAGCACCGCAACCGACGACACGTGGCCGTCGTGGAAGAGGACGGCACGCTCTTCCCTCTCCCCGGTGTCGGCTCCCTGACCGGCCTGCTGGCCCGGGGCGGCGGCCTGCCCGAGCTGCTGAAGGAGGGCAACGCCACACTGGACCTCCCGGCCGGCCCCCACGTCTCCGAGGTCCGGCTCCTGCCCCCGCTCCAGCCGCCCACCATCCGGGACTTCGTCACCTTCGAGGAGCACGTCGAGGGCGTACGACGGTCCGTGGACGGTGTCGGCGGGGTGCCCGAAGCCTGGTACGACGCCCCGACCTTCTACTTCACCAACCCCTACGCGCTGATCGGCGCCCACGACGACGTCCCCGTACCGCCCGGCAGCAGCGCCCTCGACTTCGAGCTGGAGGTCGCCGCCGTCATCGGCCGGGAAGGGCGGAACCTCAGCCCTCAGCAGGCACGCGACCACATCATCGGCTACACCGTCTTCAACGACTGGTCGGCCCGCGACCTGCAGTCCCGTGAGATGCAGGTCCGTCTCGGCCCGTGCAAGGGCAAGGACACCGCCGCCACCCTCGGCCCGTACCTGGTGACCGCCGACGAACTGGAGCCGTACCGCGACGCCGACGGATTCCTGCGCCTCGGGCTCACCGCCGCCGTCAACGGTGAGGTCGTCGGCAAGGACCTGCTGTCCAACATGAGCTGGACCTTCGAGGAGATGGCGGCCTACGCCTCCCGCGGCACCGTCGTCCGTCCCGGCGACATCCTCGGCTCGGGAACCTGCGGCAACGGCGGCTGCCTCGCCGAGCTGTGGGGCGTGCGGGGCGAGCAGTCACCGCCTCCCCTGAAGCCCGGCGACACGGTCACGCTCACGGTGGAGGGCATCGGTACCGTCTCCAACACCGTGGTCGCCGGAAGCGCCCCGGTGCCGCTGCCGACGGCCCGCCGCCGCACCCGGGAGCGCCCGTGAGCGCCCCGCACCCCACCAGACTGCACGGCAGGGTCGTCGTCGTCACCGGCGCCGCGCGCGGCCAGGGCGCCGCGGAGGCCGAGGCCCTGAGGCGCGAGGGAGCCCATGTCATCGCCACCGACGTGACCGAGGCTCCCGACTGCCGCCTCCTCGACGTCACCGACGGCGAGCAATGGGCCGATCTCGCAGCGGAACTGCACGCCACGTACGGCAGGGTGCACGGCCTGGTCAATAACGCGGGCATCACCTGGCGCGCTCGTCTCGGCGACGTCATGCCCGACGACCTCGCCCGCGTCCACGCCGTCAACGTCACCGGCCCGCTCCTGGGCATCCAGCACCTGACGCCGCTGATGCCGCCCGGGGCGTCCATCGTCAACGTGGGCTCGACCGCAGCGCTCACCGGTCATTACCCGGTCGCCTACACGACCAGTAAATGGGCGCTGCGCGGACTGTCGAGGACAGCCGCCACGGAGCTCGGCCCGCGCGGCATCCGCGTCAACACGGTCCACCCCGGTTTCATCGAGACCGAGATGACCGCTTCCGCGGCGCCCGTCTTCCGTGAAGCGAACATCCGGGAGACGCCCCTGGGCCGCACCGGCACGGTCGACGAGGTCACCCCGCTCGTCGTCTTCCTTCTGTCCGACGCGTCCTCGTTCATCACGGGCGCCGAGATCCCGGTCGACGGCGGCCTCACCGCACACGGCGGTGCCAAGTCCATCGCGGACGCCATGAGTTCGCCCGCGGCGCCGGACCTCCGCAAAGCAAAGACGGAAAGGGCTCCCTTCTCATGAACAAGGTGAGCGCGTCCGCCGCAGAGGCGGTCGCCGACATCTGTGACGGCGCGTCCCTGGCCGTCGGCGGCTTCGGCCTCAGCGGCATCCCCGAAACCGTGATCCGGGCCCTGCACGAGCTGGGCGCCACCGGTCTGGAGGTCGTCTCGAACAACTGCGGTGTGGACGACCGCGGCCTGGGAGTCCTGCTCGCCGCCGGCCGCATCGCCCGCGTGACGGGCAGCTACGTCGGCGAGAACAAGGAGTTCGCCCGCCGGTACCTGTCGGGTGAGCTGGAGGTGGAGCTGGTGCCGCAGGGCACGCTGGCCGAGCGGCTGCGCGCGGGCGGCGCGGGCATCCCCGCCTTCTACACCCCTGCCGGTGTCGGCACACAGGTGGCGGACGGCGGCCTGCCGTGGCGGTACGCGGCGGACGGCTCGGTCGCCGTGGCCTCTCCGCCCAAGGAGACCCGCGACTTCCGCGGCCGGCCGCACGTGCTGGAGCACGCCATCACCACCGACTTCGCCCTGGTCAGGGCCTGGCGCGGCGACCGGCACGGCAATCTGGTCTTCCGCAAGGCGTCCGCCAACTTCAACCCGCTCGCCGCGATGGCCGGCCGGATCACCGTCGCCGAGGTGGAGCAGCTCGTGGAACCGGGCGCGCTGGACCCGGGTGAGATCCATCTGCCGGGCGTCTTCGTCCAGCGGGTGGTGCCCCTCACCCCGGAGCAGGCCGCCGACAAGCAGATCGAGAAGAGGACCGTACGCGCATGAGCTGGACCCGCGAGCAGATGGCCGCCCGCGCCGCCGCCGAACTCACCGACGGTTCCTACGTCAACCTCGGAATCGGGCTGCCCACCCTCGTCCCCGGCCACCTCCCGCCCGGCGTGCACGTGGTGCTGCACTCCGAGAACGGCATCCTCGGCACGGGCCCCTACCCCCGCGAGGACGAGGTCGACCCCGACCTCGTCAACGCCGGGAAGGAGACCGTCACGGTGCTGCCCGGCGCGTCCTTCTTCGACTCGGCCCTGTCCTTCGGCATGATCCGCGGCGGCCACATCGACACCGCGGTGCTGGGCGCCATGCAGGTGTCGCAGCGCGGTGACCTGGCCAACTGGATGATCCCCGGCAAGATGGTCAAGGGCATGGGCGGCGCGATGGACCTGGTCCACGGCGCCCGCCGGGTGATCGTCCTGATGGAGCACACCGCCAAGGACGGCAGCCCGAAGCTCCTCACCGAGTGCACCCTGCCGCTGACCGGCCAGGCGTGTGTCCACCGTGTCATCACCGACCTGGGAGTCCTCGACGTCACCCCCGGGGGCTTCACGCTCGTCGAGACGGCCCCCGGCGTCGCCCTGGGGGAGCTTCGCGCGAAGACGGACGCACCTGTGCGGTCCGACGCCCTCCGCGCGGTCTGAGAGGTCAGCTCGCCGGTTATCGAGTGGGGCCGGCCTGTGCGGCGGTGTCGGGGAGGGGGCGCCGGGCGACCTCATGGGCGTCGTCGGGGGGTACGCCCAGCATGCGCAGGACCATCTCGGCGAGGTCGGTCGCGGCCTGGTCGCCGTCCAGGTCGGGGCGGGCGAATCTCAGCTCCGCCAGGGAGAGCAGGGTTCCGCCGAGTGCGGTCAGGGCGACCGCCGGGTCGACCGGGGTGAAGCGGCCGGAGGCCAGGCCGGCCTCGAGGTCGCGCAGGGCCCGGCGGGCCAGGCCGTTGTCCGAGTGGATGTGCCCGAGACCGCGGCGGCGCAGGACCTGCATGAGCTCCGGCTGGGAGTCGGCCATGCGGGCGCTGAGCCGGAAGCCGGACGCGACGAGTTCCGCGGGGTCGTCGATCCCGGTCAGGTGCTCGTCGAAGGTCTGGCCGAACTCTTCCATGGCGTCCACCACCGCCGCCTCGAACAGCTCCGTCTTGGAGTCGAAGTGGTTGTAGAAGGAGCCGAAGCCGACGTCCGCGCGTTCGGCGATCGCCTGGATGCTGGCGCTCGTGTCGCCGCTCTCGGCGAGTATCTGCCGGGCCGCGTGGATGAGCGCGCGACGGGTCTCGGCGCGACGTCGCTCGAACCGGTTGCTGGAGGGGGCTGGGCTGGGCATGCCCAGAGTCTATCCGCGTGATCGATGGCGACTGCATCTCTGATGGTTTCATCATTTACTTGAGGCGGACCCTTGACGACGGCACCGTCAAGATTGATGATTTCCTCATCATGAGGAGGCCGTCGGAGGGCGCCATGTCTGAAACCCGCACGCTCGGGGGCGATGTCGAGACCGCCCACCAGGACTTGCACAGCGAACACGGCGCCCTGCGCGGCGAGCGCCCGGGCCGTTCCCGGAACCCCGTGATCAAGGTGACGGACCTGGCGTGGCTGGAGTTCGAGAAGCCCGACCTGGACCGCGCCGAGGTCTTCGCGCGGGACTTCGGGTTCGGGATCGCCGCTCGCACGGCGGGGGAGCTGTGGCTGCGCGGCACCTTCGCCGGTCCGCCCTGCATGGTGATCCGGCGCGGCCGTGCGTCCCGTTTCGTCGGCCCGGTGTTCCGTGCGGCCGAGCGGGCCGACCTGGACCGGCTTGCGCGGGCGACGGGATCGGCCGTACGGGACGCGGATGTGCCCGGCGGCGGCAAGGTGGTCGGCCTGCTCGACCCGTCCGGCCTCCCGGTTCGGGTCGTGCACTGCGCCGAACAGCTCCCCGCACTGCCGGGACAGCAGCCGCTGCTCCTCAACTTCGGTACGGACCACCGTCGTGTCGATGCCGTGCAGCGTCCGCCGCGGGAACCGTCCAGGATCCAGCGGCTGGGTCATGTGGTGCTGGAGACGCGGGTGTTCGCGCGGGCCCTTCAGTGGTACCTGGACACGCTCGGGATGATCGTGTCGGACTTCCTGTTCCTGGACGGGCAGCGCGACCGGGGTCCGACGATGGCGTTCATGCGCTGCGATCTGGGCGGCGTGCCGGCCGACCACCACACGCTGGCGATGCACCTGGGACCGGGAACGGGTTACGTCCACTCCGCCTACCAGGTGAGTGACCTGGACTCGATCGCGGCGGGCGGCGAGTACCTCAAGGAGCGTGGCTACCGGCGTAGTTGGGGCATCGGCCGGCACATCCAGGGCAGCCAGCTCTTCGACTACTGGCGCGACCCCGACCACTTCATGCTGGAGCACTTCGCCGACGGCGACCTGTTCACCTGTGACGTCGAGCCGGGCTGGGCCCCCATGTCGGCCGGCGGCCTGGCCCAGTGGGGCCCGCCTGCCACCCGCGACTTCCTCGGCGCGAGCCCCTCCCCACAGCGGATCCGGGACGTCGTCGAGGCCCTGCGCGGTGACAACGAGATGGACCCCGCACGCCTGCTGGGCCTGCTCAGGGCCGCCACGCCCTGAGCCTCCACCCCCTCACGAAGGTACTGCCATGAGCACCAATGTCCTGCGCACCGCCGACGGCTGGTGGGTCCTTTGCGGCGACCGAGCCGTCCAGGTCGACACCAAGGCCCTGACCACCGCTGAACTGATCGCCGACCGTGACGCCGTACGGGAGGCGGCACGGTCGGCCGACGCGGGCACGCCCGTCGCCGACCTGGCCGTCCTCTCCCCGGTCACCACCCCCTGCCGGGTGGTGGCCCAGATGGTCAACTACCGCAGCCACGCCCGGGATTCGGGCTTCACCGGGGACATCCCGCCCGCCTTCTTCCGCAAGGCGTCCGGCTCGGTCAGCGGGCCGGTCGAGGCCGTCGTCCGCCCCTCCCATGTGAGGTTCCTGGACTACGAGATCGAACTCGGCCTCGTCATGGGGGCACCGCTGCCCGTCGGCACCGTGGTCGAGGAGCGGGACCTGCCGGCGTACGTCGCCGGGCTGGTGATCACGAACGACGTCAGCGCCCGAGAGATCCAGCTGACCAGGACGCAGTTCTACGAGAGCAAGTCCTACCCGACCTTCACGCCGACCGGGCCCCACCTGGCCCTGCTGGAACCGGAGGACTTCGTGCATCTCCTCGACCTGCGGCTGCGGCTCTGCGTCAACGGCGAGCCGCGCCAGGACCGCACCCTCGCCGACATGATCGTCCGCCCTGCGCAGGCCCTCACACTGCTGGCCCGCTTCCAGACCCTCGACCCCGGCGACCTGCTGCTCACCGGCACCCCCGGCGGCACGGCCCTCAAGGCTCCGCCCAAACCCGTCGAGAAGATCGGCGCACTGCTCCCGCCGGCCCTGAAGTGGAAGTCGTTCTTCAAGACGCAGGCCAGGAACCCGCGTTATCTGCACGCCGGTGATGTGATCACGGCGACGATCGCCACCCCGGACGGCCGGATCGACCTCGGCGTGCAGAGCACCCCCGTCGCCGACCCGCGACACGACCCGAAGTGAGCCGCACATGACCGCCGAACACAACGAGTGCGACCTGCCGGTGGTGATCATCGGCGCCGGGCCGGTGGGCGTGACCGCCGCGCTCCTTCTCGCCGGACGCGGGGTCCGTACCGTCGTTCTGGAACGCCACAGGGACGTCTACCCCCTCCCGCGTGCCGTCGCCACCGACGACGAGGTGTGCAGGATCCTCCAGGCGGCGGGCGTGGGGGAGGAGTTCACCGCGATCGCCCGCCCGGCGAACGGGCTGCGGCTGCTGGATGCCCGGCACCGGGTGATGGCCGAGTTCCGCCGTACCGAGGACGGCCACCACGGCTATCCCCAGACCAGCATGTTCGACCAGCCCGAACTGGAACGGCTGCTGCGCGCCGCCCTCGCCCGGCACCCGGAGTGCGAACTGCGCGGCGGTGTGGAGGTCACGGGTGTCGGCCCGGACACCGCGGGCCCGGTGCGGGTGACCTACCGCGACGGCGGCGGCGAGCGCGAGGTGTGGGCCGCGGCGGTGCTGGGCTGCGACGGCGCGGGCAGCCTCACCCGCGCGGCCGTCGGCGCCGTATGGGAGGACCTGCGCTTCGAGGAACGCTGGAGGGTCATCGACGTCCGGACCAAGGCCGATGTGCGCTGTTGGGAGGGCGTCGACCAGGTCTGCGATCCGCGCCGCCCGGCGACCTTCATGCGCGTCGGTGAGGACCGCTACCGCTGGGAGTTCCGGCTCGGGGACACCGAGGTGCCGGTGCGCGAGCTGATCGCCCCGTGGCTGCCACCGTCGTACGACGGGGACGTCGAGGTCGTCCGTGACACGCGGTACACGTTCCGGGCGCGGATCGCCGACCGGTGGCGCAGCGGCCGGGTCTTCCTCCTCGGCGACGCGGCCCACCTCACCCCGCCGTTCGTCGGGCAGGGCCTGTGCGCGGGACTGCGGGACGCCTACAACCTCACCTGGAAGCTCGCCCGCGTCCTGCGACAGGGCGGGGACGAAAGGCTGTTGGACACCTACGAGAGCGAGCGGAAGCCGCATGCCCGGCATGTGATCCGGCTGGCGGTCGCCATGGGCTGGGCCATGACCGGCGGCCAGGACGGTGCCGCCGCGGTGCGCCGCAGGCTCCTGGCCGCGGCCTGCCGCATACCCGGGCTCACCACCGTGGCGGGCCGCGATCTCAGCCCGCCCCTGACCGCCGGGCCCCTGGTGCGGCGCACGGACCGCCGGGGCCTCGTGGGCACCCACTGCCCGCAACCGTGGGTGAGCGTCGCAGGACGACGCGCCCGTCTCGACGAGCTGCTCGGTGATTCCTTCGCCGTCCTGACCGCCGCGGATCCCTGGCCCTCGCTGAGTGCGCTCACCCACGCCCTCGGCGCGCGGGCGATCACCGTGGCCGACGTCGGCGACGACGGCACCCTCGCCGCCTGGCTGCGCGCCGGCCGGGCGGACGCCGTACTCCTGCGACCCGACCGTGTCGTCCTGGACGTCGTTCCCGCCGGGGGCTCCGCCTTCACCGGCACCGCCGCCTGGGCACCCCTCCTGTACACCACCCGCAACCCCCACCCTCTCCGGCGGACCGCCGGCACAAGCCCGCTGAGGAGCGCCACACGATGACCGTGCCCAGCCCTTTCATGACGCCTGATCCGCAGGCCGTCGCGGACAGCACCATCATGGACTTCGCCCGTCACGCCGGGAGGGCCGGCTCCGACTACGCCGCCCTGCACCGGTGGTCGGTCACCGACCTGGAGGGCTTCTGGGGGATGGTGTGGGAGTACTTCGACATCGACGCGGACACTCCCCACGAGCGGGTCCTGGCCGAGGAGCGGATGCCCGGCGCCCGCTGGTTCCCCGGCGCCACCCTCAACTACGCCCACCACGCCCTGCGCAACCTCGCCGACGACGCCGTGGCGATCGTCGCCCTCGACGAGACCGGCTCCTGCTACGAGATGACCGCGAGCCGCCTGCGCGCCGAGGTCGCGTCCGTCGCCGCGACCCTGCGCGATCTGGGTGTCGGCCGGGGGGACCGCGTGGTGGGGTACCTGCCCAACACCCCGCACGCGATCGTCGCGTTCCTCGCCGCCGCGAGCCTGGGCGCGGTGTGGTCGGTGTGCGGACAGGACTACGCCCCCAAGGCCGCCGCCGACCGGTTCGCACAGCTCGAACCCACCGTGCTGATCGCCGCCGACGGCTACCTGTTCAACGGCACCACCCACGACCGCCGCGACGCCACCCTAGAACTGGCCGCACAGCTACCGACGTTGAAGGCGACCCTGCTGGTGGACCACGTGGGCCTGCCGTGGCCGTCGAAAGCGTACCCGTCGCTCGTCGTCCCCTGGGAGGACGCCTCGACCCGCTCCGAGGAACACATGTGCGTACCGGTGCCGTTCGACCATCCGCTGTGGGTGGTGTTCTCCTCCGGCACCACCGGCCTGCCCAAGGGCATCGTCCACGGGCACGGCGGTGTCCTGCTGGAGCATCTCAAGACCCTCGGCCTGCACTGCGACCTCGGCCCCGGCGAAAGGCTCCTGTGGTACACGAACACCCATTGGATGATGTGGAACCTGGTCGCCTCCACCCTCCTGACCGGCGCCACGACCTGCACCTACGACGGCAGCCCGGCACCCCTGGCCCAGCCCGACATCCTGTGGAAGCTGGCCGCCCGCCACCGGGTGACCGTCTTCGGCACCAGTCCCCAGTACCTGCTGGGCATGGCCAAGTTCGGCATCGACCCCTCGGTGCACGACCTGTCGTCGATCCGGGTGGTCGGCTGCACCGGATCCGCCCTGCCGGCCTCCGCCTACCCCTGGGTCCGCGAGCACGTCGGCGACCGCGTGCTGCTGGCCTCGGTCAGCGGCGGCACGGACATCGTCTCCGGCTTCGCGGGCAGCGCGCCCAACACCCCGGTGTGGGCGGGGGAGTTGTCCGCGCCGCACCTGGGAGTGGCGCTGGCCGCGTACGACAGCGAGGGCTTTCCGGTGGTGGGCGAGGTCGGTGAACTGGTGGTCACCCGCCCGATGCCGTCGATGCCGCTGTCCTTCTGGAACGACC
The DNA here is from genome assembly GCF_029167005.1 of Streptomyces sp. VNUA24. Classification (NCBI taxonomy): domain Bacteria; kingdom Bacillati; phylum Actinomycetota; class Actinomycetes; order Kitasatosporales; family Streptomycetaceae; genus Streptomyces; species Streptomyces sp. VNUA24. Next base: position 1,278,324 of record NZ_CP119143.1, on the reverse strand, counting down.
CCGACGGCACCCGCTACCGCGACGCCTACTTCTCCTTCCATCCCGGCGTGTGGCGGCACGGCGACTGGATCACGGTCACCGCACACGGCTCGGTCATCGTCCACGGCCGCTCCGACAGCACGCTCAACCGCAACGGCGTCCGGCTCGGCAGCGCCGACATCCACGACGTCGTCGAACGCCTTCCGGAGATCGCCGAGGCCCTCGTCATCGGCGCGGAGGAACCCGACGGCAGCTACTGGATGCCGCTGTTCGTGGTGCCGGCCGCCGGAGCCGAACTGAACGACACTCTGCGCGACCGCATCCGTGAAGCCATCCGGAGCGGTGCCTCACCCCGTCACGTCCCCGACGAGATCCTCGAAGTGCCCGGGATCCCGCACACCCGCACCGGCAAGAAGCTGGAGGTCCCCGTGAAACGCCTCCTCCAGGGCGTCCCGGTCGAGCAGGCCGTCGACCTGGCCGCCGTGGACGCGCCCCACCTCATCGACCTCTACGCCCGCCTGGGCGCCGAGCACCGGGACCGATCGGCATGACCACCGCACGCATCACCCTCGCCGTCGCACTGTCACTGATCTTCTTCTCCTTCGGAACGGCGAAGATCGCCGCCGCTCCTTTCATGCGTCAGGCAGCCGCGCACCTGGGCCTGTCACTGACCCTCTACCGGGTGATCGGTGCACTGGAGATCGCCGGAGCCGCGGGTCTGCTGCTCGGCCCGGCCTCGGCTCCGCTCGGCGTGGCCGCCGCTGCCGGGCTCGCTCTGCTCATGACGGCGGCCGCCGTGGTCCACCTGCGCCACGGTGACCCGCCCGCGCGAGCCCTGCCCGCGGCCGTACTGGCCCTGACGGCGACGGCATACGCCGGGGCCGTCATCGCCGCCGGCTGACACCCCGGAGTGTGCAGGCGGTATCGAGCGGGGACCGGCGATGCCCGAGGCTCACGAGTCACCGTCGTCGCGGCGCTGCTGCGCTGACGCGACCCGTAGGTGCGCAACGGACGAGGAGCGAGGAGCGGGCAGCGAGCACCACCCACGCTGCGCTCCCGCCGACGCCCATGGACCTGCCCGCCCCGCCCCTCACGTGCACCGCCCTGCCTCCGCCCTTCACGTGCACCGCCCTGCCTCCGCTTTCTCACAGCTCCTTCAGGAGGGCTCCTCATGCCCATGCGTACAGAGATCCCCGTCTACCACCCCGATCTGTATGCGGCCTCGGCCATCCGCGACACCTATCCGCACTACGCCGCGCTGCGCGCACTCGGCCCCGTGGTCCACCTGAGCAAGCACCGCGTCTACGCCCTGCCGCGTTACGCCGAGTGCAGGCAAGTACTGCTGGACGACGACACCTTCATCTCCTCCGGTGGCGTCGCCCTCAACCCGGTCGCCAACCGTGTGGGCCAGGGCACCACGCTGTTCAGCGACGGCGAGGACCACGCTCGCCGCCGCTCTCTGCTCGGGCACCGCCTCACTCCCCGGGCGCTGCGCACGATGAAGGACACCGTCGACCGGCAGGCCGCCGCCATAGTCGAGGACGCCGTGGCCCGCCGGACGGTCGATGCCGTGGAGGTCGCCACGGCGCTGCCGATGTCCGTCGTCCCCGACCTGGTCGGCTGGCCCCGCGAAGGCCGTGAACACCTGCTGCGCTGGGCCGGCGCCACCTTCGACGCCCTGGGCCCGCTCAACTGCCAGGCGGCACGCACGCTTCCCGCGTCCCTCGGCATGCTGCGCTACGCGCGCGCCGTCGTGCGCGACCGGTCCGTACTGGACGGCAGCATGGGCCACGACCTGCTGCTCGCCGCCGACGAGGGCCGGATCATGCCCGCGGAGTGCGCCACCATGATGATCGACTACCTGGCGCCCTCCCTGGACACCACCATCAGCGCCATCTCAAGTGCCTTGTACCTGTTCGCCGTTCACCCCGAACAGTGGCGCCTGTTGAAGGCCGACCCGGACCTCGTCCCGAAAGCGGTCAACGAGGTCGTCCGCTACGAATCCCCGATCCGGGCCTTCTCCCGGACCGCCGCCCGTGACACGGAACTCGCCGGCATCGCCATCCCCAAGGGCTCCCGGCTGCTGGTCCTCTACGGTTCAGCCAACCGCGACCCGTTGGAGTGGGACGACCCGGACACCTTCGACATCCGCCGTGACGCCACCCGCCAGCTCGGCTTCGGGCGGGGCACCCACGGCTGCGCCGGACAGGGCCTGGCCCGTATGGAGACCTCCGCGATCCTGCGCGCCCTGGCCGACCGCGTCGACCGCATCGAGTTGACCGGCCCGCCCGAGTGGGCCCTGAACAACGTCATCCACCGCCTTGAGCGCCTCCCGCTCGAACTCATCCCCGCCTGAACCCGCCGCCCGCCCGTTCGAGGACAGCTGAGGACAGTCTCATGAAGATCTCCGTCGACCGTCCACGCTGCGAAGGCCACGGCCTGTGCGCCGACCAGGCCCCCGACGTCTTCAGCCTGGACGACGACGCCGAACTCGCCTACCGCTTCGAGAACACCGACGTCCCCGACGAGCACCGGCCCGCCGCCCGCGCGGCCGTCAACGCCTGCCCGGTCGCCGCCCTGCGAGTCCTGCCGTGAGCGCACCGCGCTCGGTGCTCGTCGTCGGCGAGTCCCTCGCCGGCACCACGGCCGCCCGCCACCTGCGCACCCTCGGCCACATCGGACCGCTCACCCTCATCGGTGCCGCGGAGCAGGGCGCGTACGGAACGTCGACGGCGGTCGCCTACGGACTGCGCAAGCCGGTCGCCGCACTGCGGGCCCTGGCCGCCACGTGGTTGCCACCGCCATCGGTTTGATGTGACCCCGTGGGGCCTTTCCCCTGGCCAGGCCGTAGGCGGTTCAGAGGTGCCTGGCCTCGTCCCGAGCGGGTGCAGGCCGCCGACCGGCGGGGTCTCGGTCCCTGGGCGGGGTCCTTGTGGAGGCCGCCCTGTCCGGCCCCCTGTCGGTCGGGGTGGGGCTGGGGCTTGAGCGGCCCGAACTCGTTGGTGCGGGAGCCGGCTTCGGGCTCGTCTTCGGTGATCGCGTTCGATCGGCCCGGACTGGGCTGCGGTGAGTATCCGTCACCGCCGCCGGGTGTCGAGGAGGAGGCCACTGCCGCTCTGGCCGGCGGGAGCGAGCGAGGCCCGCGACACCGTGCGAACCGCTCGGCCTACGGCGAGCGTGGAGGCGCAGCCATCGATCATCCAACACCGGCAGATATATTTCGTAGCTCGATATATGCTTGATGTATGACCAGACAGAATCCGCCTCTGACGGAACCGCAGTACTTCATCCTCGCCGCACTGATGGATGGCCCCCTGCACGGTTACGGCATCATCAAGGCGGCCGAGCGGGCCACCGAGGGGCGGTTGCGGATCGCTGTCGGCACGCTCTACGGCGCGCTGGAGCGGATGGAGCGGGCCGGGTGGGTGGCCGCCGGCCATGAGGAAATCGTGGACGGGCGGGCGCGGCGCTACTACCGGCTCACCGAGGACGGCAGCGAGGCGCTCGGCCGGGAGGCGCTGCGGATGCAGCAGGCGGCGGCTGTCGTCATCGGACGTTCGCGGGATGCCGGAGCAGCCCCGGCATGAACCGTCTCCTGCTCGCGGTCTATCCCGACTCCTACCGCTCCCGGCAGGGAGAGGAGGTACTGGCCTGCCTCGCCGAGGCCTACCCCGGCCGTTCCTGGCCCCCGCCACGGGAGATTGCCGCCCTCGCCCGGGCCGGAGTGCAGGCCCGTGCCCGTGCCGTCGTCGACGACACCACCCGCCCCTGGTGGCTGGACGGCATCCACCTGGCCGCCCTGGCCCTCGCCGCGCTGGCGCTGGTTCCGTACCTGCAGGACGTGTGGCACTGGGCCCTGCGCATCGACCCCGGCCGGCACGCCATCGCCTTCCCCTTCTCCGGCTGGTACCCGTGGGCGCAAGGTCCCGGCGGCCGGACACGGCTGCTGCCCTACGGGCTGCTCCCGTTGGGCTGCCTGATCGCTCTGCTGCGCGGCAGAGCGTGGATCGCGCTGCCGGCCGCGACAGCCATGATCTGGGCCGGCGCCACGTCCCACGGCCGCACCGTCTTCGGGGACGAGGGCAAGGCGGGCTTGAGCTACTACGGTCTGGGTGCCCCGCTGACGGCCCGTGACCTGGTGCTGTCGGGGGTTCTGTGCGCGGCGTGCGCCGTGCTGGCGCTCTGCCGTCCCGGCCGTCTGCGACGCCGCTCCTACCGCTGGCTGGTCCCTGTCGTGCTCGCCGTGTTCGTGGCCGGTGGCCTGCACATCATCTCCGTCAGTCCGACGTTCCAGCGCGGTCTGTTCGTCCTGGAAGTCGCCGCGCTGCTCGGCGCGTGGGCGGCGACGGCCGCCACCGGCGACCACCGCTGGCTGATCCCCGTCGCGGCGGTCGCGCTCGTCCGCACGCAGGCGATCGTCGACCGTCCGGACGCGTTCATGCAGTCCTTCCCGGACCTGGTCGTCCTCATCCTGCTGATCGCACCCCTGCCCGCCCTGGCGATCACCGCCCACCGCCGACAGCGGCAGGCACTTGCCGAATAGGAGCGGCCCCCCGATCGGCCCCCCGGTCGGCCCCCCCGGCCGGGCCGGCCGAGTCCGGCGGGCCCACGTCGTGCCGCAAGACATGCGCGAACCAACTCTCCCTCGACGGAAGAAACACAACGATGACCCAGCACGACTCTCCGACCCTGCCCGCGCACAGCCCCAGGGCCCCGAGGCAAGCCCCCGCAGCCCCCGACGCCCCTGACGGCCCCAGCAGGTCGGGTCCGTCACGGCCGTGGATACCGGCTCTGCTGTACACCCTGGGGTTCGTGACGCTCTACCTGCTGGCCATCTGCACCCCGTGGGGGCAGCGGGCCGAGAACGCCCTGTTCGGTCTCGGTGAACAGGGCGGCGAAGAAGCATGGATCTACCCCCTGTCCGGAGCGGTCTACGGCTCGACGCCCCTGCCGCCGATGGAACTGAGCGCCAAGCCCACCCTGATGGTGGGCCTGGCCGTCATCGCGATCCTCACCCTGCTGCGCCGGTGCTGGCGGCAGGGATGCGCGGCGCTCGGCGTCGTCATTCTCACGACCGGAGGCAAGGAGGTCCTCAAATCGACCCTGCCCCGCCCGGACCTGGTGGGCGCGCCCGAGAACCTCCTCGACCAGGGTTTCCCCAGCGGGCACACCGTCATCCCGGCCGCGCTGACTCTCGCCGCCGCCCTCGTGGCCTCCCCCCGTGTCCGCCCCTACGTCGTCACGGCCGGTGTGCTGTGGCTCGCCTGCATCGCCGCCGCCACCGCGACCATGGGCGGCCACCGGCCCAGCGAGGTGCTGGGGGCCACCCTGCTGGCCTGCGCCTGCTACGGCCTCGCCACCTGGCTGCTGCCACCGGCCACCACGCGGAGCCCTCGTGCGCTGCCCGTCATCACCCTGACGCTGGCCGCGGCCGTCGCCCTCGTCTCGGGCGCCCGGGACGACACGCTCACCAGGTCCTTGACCTCCGCGGCGACGGCCTTCATCTGTGCGGCCCTGGTCTGGTACGCCGCATCCGGGCGGCCCGCACGCCCGGCATTGTCAAGTGGCTGACCGTGCGTTGCCGCTTTCGCGGACACAAGGGAGGAACCCGGGTGGGATGTCGGAAGGCACACGATCGCCATGTGGACGCATTGGCAACATGACATGCGACGGATTGCTAACGACTAGTTGGGTTCGGCCAAGCATCCTTGCTCTGACTTGATCACTCACTTCGGAAGGGCTGGGCATGGCCAAGACAGGGTCCATGAGGGGTAGAAACTTGTTCCGAACGAAGGCGCTTCCGGTGATGACTGCTGTCGCTGCGGCCCTTCTCGTAGGAGTCAACGCGACCTCCGCCAGTGCCGGCACCGGACAGTTGTTCGCACTGAAGATCAACGACTTCCGGGACTGGGGCAACTTCGAGCAGGACCCGTACCAGGACATACCCGGTGACTCGATCAGGGCGTGCGACGGCTTTGCGGACGGCTGGGGCGTGACGGCTTACCTCGACTCCAATCACAACGGAGTCTTCGACCGTACCGCTACGACGAGCGGGCACCCTGCCGGCTACTGCAGCCCATGGGCTTCGGGCAATATCCCCGAAGATGCCACGGTGACCCTGAAGGTGTGCAACACCAAGTCCGGCTATGCGCCCAAGAACTGCAAGCAGGAGGACTACACCGCCTAGCCTCGATCCTTCGTGACGGTCTGCCGACTCCGTCGGCAGACCGTTTCGCGTTCCGTGGTGTCCGCACGAGGAACACGTGGAGCGCACCATCCGCCTCATCAGGGATTGGTACGAGGCGGACTCCGCTTCGCCGGTGTGACGACGCCTTCGCCGCCGCCGGGTCACCGGTTCTGGCTCAGTGGGTGGCTGACGGCCGGGGCGCCGACGAGTGAGGGGGCGTGGCTGCTGTGCCCGCCTCGCCCGAGGTGCGCCCCCTGCCTCACCGGGCTGATCTCGGCTGCCCGCACCCCGGATCTGCGGGGGGAGGTGACCATCCGGGGCCGCCCTGGACGACAGGACCCTTGCTTCAGCCCATGGCGCGCGGGGGCCCGACCGAGTCCCGCAGGACGAGTGACGTGCCGAGCACCTGATGCTGATCGGCCGGCGGGAACCTGTTGTCGCGCAGGCCGAGGGCGGTGGAGAGGGCGAGTCGCCCCAGTTCCTCGTACGGAACGCGCACAGAGGTCAGCTTCGGGCGGACGTCGGCGGCCAACTCACTGTCGTCGTAGCCCACCACCGAGACGTCGCCCGGCACATCCAGACCACTGTCGAGCAAGGCGTTGAGTGCGGCCGCCGCCAGCAGGTCGGTCTCGGCGAAGACGGCGGTGAACGCCGGGCCGTCGGCCGAGAGCCGGCGCATCCGCTCGTAGACCGTCGGCCGATTGAAGTCGACCCGCTCGATCATTTCTGCTGCCCGGCCACCGCCGAGCGTCGCGAGTGCACGCCGGTAGCCCGCGAGGCGCCCGGCGGTCGTCGTGTGGGCGGGGTCGCCGCCGAGGTACAGGATGCGCTTGTGGCCCTGCGACAGCAGGTGACCCGTGGCGGCGTACGCACCGCCCTCGTTGTCGTACTCGATCACCGTGGTCGGCACATCGGGGGCCAGCGGTGGCCTCCCGCACAGGACCAGTCGTGAGCCGGCCTGGTCGAGGCCGCGGGCGATCTCCACCATTCGCTCGCGGTACGCCTCGTCGTCCACGACACCGCCGATGAGGATGACGGCTCTGGCGGAGCGCTCGCGCATGGACTGCAGGACGGTGAGTTCGCGCTGCGGGTTGTGGTCGCTGAAGCCGACCATGCAGACGTAGCCGTGCCGTGCCGCCTCGCGCTCGGCACCCATGACCGCGTGGGCGAACGGCTGCCCCAGCACGCTCGCGAGAACAAATCCAACCTGGGGTGTCTCCATGCCGCGCAAGGCCCGGGCATGGGAATTGGCGACGTAGTTCAGCTCCTGGACCGCGCTCATCACGCGCTGGCGGGTGCCTCTAGCCACCGGATAGTTGCCCGCGAGGACGCGTGACACCGTGGTCGCCGATACCCCGGCCAGGGAGGCGACCTCCTTGAGCGTCGCGCGGGACATCTCCATTGCCAACCCGGGGCCCCTTTGGTGATCGTTCCCTACTGGTTCGCCGAGTCTAGTACGCGCGCCCCGGCTCGGACCCTTGAGCAGCCAACGATTTCTGCCAGGCTGGCAGTCCAGGAGGGTCTCGCTTCTTCGGTGGGAAGATCGGACGGATTGGCTGAATGCCCAGTTCGTAGCTCATGCTGACGCTCCCGCAGGCCGCGACCGCTCATCTGTAGGGACAGTAAAGAGTGGGTAAAGCCTTGTTCCCGGTCCTTAAGGTGATGGGTCGCGACGGTTAACGCTGTCTGTCAGACCCGGGCAAACGTTGTCCACTCTGCTCGGGTGGTCGAAGCCTGCCCGCCACCGGGGGCTCGCCCGTCCTGGTCCTCATCGACGTCATCCTCCAGTCCATCACCGGGCCCTCGAAGCGGTGGCTTCTTCGGTCGGCCGCCCTCCGGTGTCCGGGCGCGCGTCATGCCGCTCCGGATACAGGCGGTTCCGACTTCCGGAACACCGTCTCGATCACGAGAAAGGGACATGCGATGACGCATCCGCCCAGTGAGCCGCGACCCCGCAGTACCGCTTCCGGCCCCCTGCCCGACCGCGGGCCGAGCCGACGCCGCCTGCTGGGCGGTGCGGCCCTCGTGACGGCCGGCCTCCTGACCAGAGCCTGGCCGGCCGCAGCCGTCACCCAGCACCCGAGTGCCCTGCACACGGCGGGCGACCTCGCCCGGATGACCTCCGTCGTCAACGCCGGACTGCAGCCCTGGCGGGACGGCTGGTCGAAGCTGCTCGCCAACTCCCACGCCCAGTCGGGCTGGACCCCGAACCCGCAGACCACCGTCTACCGAGGCAGCGCATCGTCGGACAACTACGGAACCCTGTACCACGACATCGCCGCCGCCTACCAGAACGCCCTGCGCTGGAAGATCTCGCAGAACACGGCCTGCGGTCAGACCGCCGCGAACATCCTCAACGCGTGGGCACACACCCTCACCAAGATCGACGGCAGCGCCGACCGGTTCCTGGCCGCCGGAATCTACGGCTACCAGTTCGCCAACGCCGGCGAACTGATGCGAGGGCACTCCGCGTTCGACCTCACCGCGTTCAAGAACATGATGCGCGTGGTGTTCTACCCGCTGAACGACTCGTTCCTGGACAACCACAACGGGGCGTACATCACCAACTACTGGGCCGGCTGGGACCTGTGCAACATGGCCTCCGTCCTCGCCATCGGCATCCTCTGCGACGACGACACCCTGGTGACACGGGCCGTCGACTACTTCCACGACGGCGCGGGCAACGGGTCGCTGAACAACGCCGTCCCTTACGTGTACGACTCCCAGGGCCTGGCACAGTGGCAGGAGAGCGGCCGGGACCAAGGACACACCGCACTCGGGATCGGCCTCATGAGCACGGTCTGCGAGATGGCCTGGAACCAGGGGTACGACCTCTACGGAGCCGGCAACAACCGCTTCCTGAAGGCCTGCGAGTACGTCGCCAAGTACAACCTCGGCTACGACGTCCCGTTCACCGCCTTACACCGTCCACGTCGGAGCGCCCGGTGTCTGGGAGCGCTGGGACGAGTACGACACGATCGGCGCCGACGGTCGTGGCTCCGTCCGCCCGGTCTGGGAGTCGATCTACAGCCACTATGTGGGCCGCAGGGGGCTCTCGGCGCCCTACACCGCGCGGTACGCGTCCCAGAGCCGGGCCGAGGGCGGCGGAGGCGACTACGGCCCCAACAGCGGCGGCTACGACCATCATGGCTTCGGCACGCTCACCGCGATCCGCGACAAGGGAACGATCACGGCCGGCGTCTACACCTTCACCAACGAGTACAGCGGCAAGAACCTCGACAACGGCAGCACGTCGTCGGAGGGCGCCCGGACCATGCAGTGGACCGCGAACAGCGGCGCCGACTCCCAGCGCTGGCGCCTGACCGACGCGGGTAACGGCCATTGGACGGTGACCAGCCTGTACAGCGGCAAGTGTCTGGACAACGGCAACACCACCATCGAGGGTGGCAACGTTGTCCAGTGGACCGCGAACGGCGGCAACGCCCAGCAGTGGACGGTGTCCGACGCCGGCAACGGCTGCTACACCCTGGTCAGCCGGATGAGCGGCAAGGGCCTGGACAACGGCAGCGGCACGGCCGACGGCGCCGGTTGCGTCCAGTGGGCGGTGAACCGCGGCACGCCCCAGCGATGGCGGGCGGTGAAAGTGGGGTAGCTCGTGCGGCCGGGCCTGTCCGCCAGGGGGCGGCCGGGCCCGGCCCGCTCGTGCCGGGCAGACCGTCAGACGACGACTTCCCGCCTCACCTCTTCTCCCGCGGGCAGCGACACGTTCTCCCGCAGACCCGAAGCGCGGTGGACCAAGGTGACCGTCTGGGCGGTGGCCGACCGCAGAGCCACCGTCAGGCTCTCGGCACTCCACCGCAGTTCCTCGATGACGATCCCGCCGTGACAGCGGACACCGCGGAGCACACCGCGGGTCAGTGCGCCGGGCGGGGCGGGCAGCAGTTCGACGACGCCCGGCCTGGTGTACACCAGCATTTCCAGGAGCAGCCCGGGCAGGGCGTGGGCGGCGTCCGCGTTGTAGATGTCCAGGTCCGGGTTGTGGGAGGTCATCAGGGACCGGAAGACCATGTCGCGGTCGAGGATCTTGCGGAGATTGGCTTCGGCGAGCACGGCGTCCTTGAGCCGGGCCGCGGCGAAGGCCCGGTGCAGGCTGCCGTGCGCCGACAGGTTCTCGTCGCCGCGCAGCTCCAGGGCACGGTGCGCGGCCCGCGCCAGGCCGGGGGTGTCGTCCGGGGTGATCTCGTGCAGCGGCCAGACCGGGTAGAGGTGGCTGACGTGCCGGTGCTCCTCGCTGGGCTCCGCCCCCGGCCAGGCCCATTCGGCGAGCGCGCCGCGCTCGTCGACGAGATAGGGCGGAAGCCGGTCGAGGAGCGCGGCGAAGCGCGGGTCCCCGCTGACGGTCAGCGCGTGGCGGGCCGCGGCGATGTCCATCGTGGCGTTGACGGCGGCGAACGGCTCGTACGCCGAACGCGGCGCGTTCTCCGGGGAGAACGACGGGACGAACACCACCCGGCCGCTGTCGTCGGTCCGGGTCAGGAAGTCCTCGAAGAACTCGGCGGCCTCGGTCAGCCAGCCGGCCAGCTCCGGTGAGCGCTCGCCGGACACCGACTCGTGTTCGTGCAGCGGGTACAGCAGCCAGTCGGCGCCCGCCACCCACATCATCAGCGGCCAGTCGGTATCGAAGTGGAAGATGTGGCCGCTCTCCCCGTCCGTCCGGCTCGGCGCCAGCAGGCCGCGCGCCCCGTACACCGCACGGGCGTTGTCCCGCCAGTGGTCGATCTGGCCGCGGACGAGTGAGCGGTAGGCTTCGGTGACCTCCGGGAGCCCACCCAGGTTGGCGCCCGCCATCTGGAGGTTGATGTTGGCGTCCGTGGTGAAGTCGCCCGACCAGGCGGCGCCCCAGGCGCCCAGCCACAGGCCGGTCAGCCGCGGGGGCAGTACCCCGCTGGAGCTGAGCAGCAGATAGCGGCCGGAGTGGAACATCCGCTCCAGCAGAGCGGCTTGGCAGCCCTGGGCGATCAGTTCGTGCACCCGGCGCTCGCGGTCGGCGGGGTCGACGCCGAGGTCGAGCTCGGTACGGCGATAGGCGGGAGTGTGCAGGGCCGTGTGCCGGGCGAGCAGTTCGGCGTAGTCGGCCGTCAGCTCCGTGAGCGCCGACGCCAGGGCCGCCGTGTCCTTCCGCTCCGTCTCGTGCCGCCCCAGTTTGGACAGCAGCAGCACCTCATCGGCGTTCTGCACGTACACGGTGTCGCCCACGAACTCCACCGTGGCACCGGGCGCGTGCAGCAGGACCAGGCCCTCGAATCCGTATGCGCCCTGGCCCTCGGGGTACCGGCCGGCGATGTGGAGGAAGGTCCGGCCGTCCTCCTCGTACACGGTGCGCTCGTAGCCGACCTGAGGGGGGCGGCCCGGCAGTTTGCCGGTGAGCGAGACCATGAGGTCCTGGTCCTTCCCCGAGAACGCCTGGACGACCACCGCGTCGGCACGGGAGACGAAGCTGCGCCGCAGCCGGTCCCCGGTGTCGTCGCTCCAGCGCACGGTGATCTCGCCGGTGGTGAAGTCGGTCGTCCGCCGGTAGCCGCGGACCGGACCGTTCGCCCGACCGTCCACCTGCATCACGTATCCGGGGTGGAACGGCTGCGTCCAGAGGATCGGGTGTCCCTCGGCCGCCGACTTCTGCGCCTCGTACGGCCGTCCTTGGAGGATGAGATCGCGGATCTCCTCCATCCGTCCGGCCAGAGCGGGGGGCGGTAGGTCGCGGGTCCCGTTGGGCAGCACGAAGCGGTGGTGGTTGAAGACGACGCGCTCGGTATGCGGATCGCCGTGGACCATGATTCCGTACTCGCCGTTGCCGGAGAGGAACGCGTCCTCCCATCGGTCGGCGGGACGGTCGTCGTGGATGTGGTGGACGGTCATGGGTTCTTTCCCGTGCGGGTGCGGTGTGTTGCGGGTGCGGTGTGTCAGGAGTTCGAGTCGCCGGACAGCGGGGAGAAGACGAAGGACGCCTCGACGGGGGTGGCCGTCAGGGTGTACTCCGGCAGCACCCCCGGCCCGCAGGACGCCGAACCGAGGCCGTGCTGAGCGAGATCGAGCGTCAGGTGGACCGTCTCGCCGGGCACCAGGTCAGGCAGATGCCGAGCGACGTCGAGATCCTCGGTCGTCCAGCGACGCACGGTGAGCCCGAACAGCTCCTGCCCGCGCACCCGCAGCCCGGAGCGGTCGGGGCCGGTCAGCTCCGCCCACCGCACATCGGCCCGGTGGCCGTTCTCCTGCGGGAACACGTACGGCGTCTGCATCTCCTCCACCGTCCTGCTGAACCGGCCGACGCGGCCGGCCCGGCGGCTGTCCGGGTACGCCTCACCGGGGCCGAGACCGTACCAGCGGACGGCGCCGAGGTGTCGGGGCAGTTCCATGCGCACACCGATGCGGGGGAGCGGATGGGACCAGTCTCCGTGCGGGGACACCTTCAGGACGAGCCGTACGGCGTCCTCCTCCGCCCTCCAGCGGTACTCGGCGAAGAGAGCGCGGTCGTGTCCGGCGACACCGACCCGGGCGCGGACCAGCAGACCGTCGCCGTCGTCGGACACCTCGATCAGCCGGTGCCGCGTCCGGTGCAGCCCCATGGACCGCCACGCGCGCTCGACCGGTTCGTAGCCGCCGCGGTCGTTGTCCGTCGGCGCGCGCCACACGTCCAGGCGTGGCCCTCGGACGGCCAGGTCCCCGAGCTGGACCAGGTGCCCCTCGGCGTCGAACAGCGCGGGTCCGAGTGCGAAACCGGAGTCCCGCCACAGCACCGGACCCGGTCCGGCCGCCGCGAGGGCCGGTGCGGGCGGCCGGACCGGGAGCTGTCCCCAGGCGACCTCGTGACCCGGCTCCGCCCAGGGCTCGCCCTCGGCCAGCACGGCGCGCACGGTCAGCCAGGTCTCACCTGACGTGACAGGCAGATCCGGTACGGGCACGGTGACGGTCTCACCGGGACCCGTCGGGGGCACGGTGAGAACACCCTCGGCCTCGGTCTCTCCTTCACGTTCCAGGGCCCACGTGAAGGTGAGGTACGACAGATCGCGCCGTCCGTGCAGATTGGTGACCCGTAGCTCACCGGGGACCTCCCCCTCGATCCTGACCGGCTCGATCACCTTCTTGTACTCCACGAGACCGGGGGAGGGGGTGCGGTCGGGGAAGAGCAGGCCGTCGGTGACGAAGTTGCCGTCGTGCACGGGCTCGCCGTAGTCACCGCCGTACGCGTAGCCGTGCAGCGGGTGGGCGAGACCGTGGTCGATCCACTCCCACACGAAACCGCCCTGGCAGCGGGGGTACTTCTCGAACAGTGCCTGATACTCGCTCAGTCCGCCGGGGCCGTTGCCCATCGCGTGCGCGTACTCGCACAGGACGAAGGGCTGCCGGCGCCGGTGGCCGTCGGCCACCGGGTCGTCCAGCGGGGCCTCGGCGCGGCGTCCGATCAGCTCCACCTCCCCGGTGTCGGCGTACATGCGGCTGTAGACGTCGACGTAGTCGCTCGTCCAGTCGCCCTCGTAGTGGACGGGGCGGGACGGATCGCGGTCGTGCGTCCACTCGGCCATAGCGCGCAGGTTGTCGCCGGTACCGGACTCGTTGCCGAGCGACCACATGACCACGCTGGGGTGGTTCTTGTCCCGCTCGACCGTGCGGAGCATCCGGTCGAGGTACGCCTCGCGCCAACCCGGGTCGGCGCTGGGGTTGTTCCGCCAGGCCACACGTTCGAAGCCGTGGGTTTCCAGGTCGCACTCGTCGATCACCCACAGGCCGAGTTCGTCGCACAGGTCGAGGAAGGCCGGGTGGGGCGGATAGTGGCTGGTGCGCACGGCGTCGATGTTGTGCCGCTTCATCAGCAGCACGTCCTGACGCATCGTCTCGTACGGTACGGCCCGTCCGTGCTCCGGGTGGAACTCGTGCCGGTTGACGCCCCGGAACAGCACCCGGCGGCCGTTGACCTTCAGGATGCCGTCCTCGACCACCACGGTCCGGAACCCGATCCGTACCGTGGTGCGCTCGTCTCCGGCGATGAGCTCGCCGTCGTACAGCCGGGGCGTCTCCGCCGTCCACGGTTCCACGGGCCCGACGGAGTGCTCGGCTTCGGCGGGTACGTCGAACAGCCCCAGCTCCGGCACGGACAGCCGGGCCGGAACCCCGGTCTCGACGCTGAGCGTGCCGGTCCCGGTCAGGTGGTCGTACCCGGCGTGGACGAAGTGGTCGTCCAGCACGGGGCGCGGCAGGAGCGACACATCACGGAAGATGCCCGAGAGCCACCACATGTCCTGGTCCTCCAGGTAGCTCGCGGCGGACCACTGGTGCACCCGCACGGCGAGGACATTGGCTCCCGGCCGCAGGACGACATCGAACTCGACGGGTAGTCGGCTTCCCGTCGACCAGCCCAGTTCCTCACCGTTGAGCCACACCTTGAAGCACGAGTCCACCCCCTCGAACCGCAGCACGCCCTGCTCGAAGGGAGCCTCGAAGGTGCGTCGGTAGTCACCGGTGGGGTTCTCGTCCGGGACGTGGGGCGGATCGATGTCGAACGGGTAGGTGATGTTGGTGTACGCGGGTGCGCCGTGTCCCTGGAGCTGCCAATGGGAGGGCACGACGATCTGGGCCCACAGCGAGTCGTCGAAATCGGCCTTCGCGAAGTCGTGCTCCCGGGGCACACGGGGCGAGAGCCGAAAGCGCCATGATCCGTTGAGGTCGATCCGGGGGGTGCTGCCCCCGAGGGACGTCCGGGGCCGGCGCCTTCCGCTGCCGGGGAGACGGTTCTCCCAGTACGCCGTCGCGGGTGCGGGCGACTCACTCATGGGCTTCCTTCGGGAGGACAGTTAACGATTTCTATTACTCGTCGAGGGTAGGGGAGGAGGAGGTGAGGGGCAAGAGCCGCGTGTAGCTCAGTGGCCATCCCGGACTCTCGCCTTGCGCCAGCCGTTGATCAGAAGACTGAGGGGGAGTTGATGATAACGATTGCTGCCTGAATCGGTTGCCTGCGGCGGTGGAGTGCGCGCTCGGATCGGGGCTCGCTCAGCGAGGGATGTCGTGGGTGAGTTCGTGGCCTGCCGCCCACCGGGCCGCGAGCTTCGCGCGGAAATGGAATCCCAGCCTGTTCAGGATGTTCTTCACATGTCCTTCCAGCGTGCGCGGCGACAGTTGGAGCACCGAAGCGATCTGCCGATTGCCCTGGGCAACCCGGGCGGTGACCTCCTTCCCCCCCTGGACGTCAAGAGACTGGCCACGGGTGCCGGATTCTCGGTGGAGACATCGAGGTCCTGGCTGGGGCGGTTCGTCCCCCTTGGGATCAGGTTTCCGATGAGGCCCCAGGCCGTGACCGCACATCCGCACGAGCTTCGCCCGCAACTGCTCAACCACCGTGTCCATCTCGGACCAACGAGCCGTTCCCGGCAGGTCACGACCACCGACATGTCATGCGGGCACTCCCCGCAGGCTGGACCCATCTCCGTGGTAGATTCCCTCCATCGATCTAAGAATCTCTTAGATCGATGGAAGGCCGCCCGACGACCGGGCGTCCGCCCCCGGATTCCCTACGTCTCACCCGTCGCATCGCCAGCACAGGAGACAGGCCATGAACGACACCCCGTCCGCAGCATGCGGGCACGAGCACGTCAACGCGACGCCGTTCGGAGCGTTTCCGGCACCCCTGGTGGACACGAGCGGGCGAGAGGAGATCGCCCGCGGCGTCTTTGTCGTCCCCGACCGGGGCATGCTCCTGGTTCCCAATGTAGGGATCATCGTCGGCCAGCACTCCGCCCTGGTCGTCGACACCGGTCTGGGGCGCGCCAACGGCGAGCGGGTACTGAGCGCCGCCCGTGAGGTCGCGGGTGACCGCAGGCTCTACCTCACCGCGACCCACTTCCACGCCGAGCACGGGATGGGCGCACAGGCATTTGCCGGCAAGGCGACCATCATCTGCAATCGCAGCCAGCGGGACGAACTCCTCGCCGAGGGCGAGAGGCATCTCGGTTCCATCCGTGCCCTCGGCGGTGACTTCGCCGACCTGCTCGCCGACGTCGAGACCGTGCTGCCTCACCTTGTCTACGACACCGAACTCGACCTGGACCTGGGCGGCCGGGTCGTGCAGCTGCGCCACTTCGGCCCTGGGCACACCGCGGGCGACCAGATCGTCTTTCTGCCCGGCGAGCGGATCATGTTCGCTGGCGATCTGCTGGAGAACAGGCAGCATCCGGTGCTGGAGTCCGGTTCCGCGGGCAACGGCTCCGCCAAGTGGCTCGATCTGCTCGGTGCCTTGGAGCGGCTGGACCCGTCGATCGTCATCCCCGGCCACGGCAACGTCACCGACGTCTCCCTGATCTCCGACTACCGCACGTACCTCACCGACCTGCGGGACGGGGTCCAGGCTGCCCAGGAGGCCGGGACGTCGCTGGAGGAATACCTGCCGGTCCTTATGGACTCGATGGCGGCCGAACGTCCCGACTGGGCCAACAGCGGCTTCTCGGCTCTCACCATCGACGCGGTCCACACCGAACTCGCCGACGGCCCCGGCAAGCGCTGGGCCACGGGCCTGGAGGTGATCAGCCGGGAGCTCGGGCTGCCCGTCGGCCGGGTCTTCGCCACCCTGCGCGAACACGTCGGCGAACTCGTCGCCCGCCAGGTCGTCCGGTCAACCGGCGACGCCTGGAGCGACGGCGTCCTCACCCACCGTGACCGCAGCCTGATCAGCATTGCCGCTCTCGCCGCCGCCGGCACCGCACCGGACGGCCTGCGCCCGCACATCCGCCTCGCCGTCGCCAACGGCACCACCCAGGAGGAACTGGAAGGCATGGCAAGCCTGCTTGCCGTCTACAGCGGAGCCCCCGTGGGCGCCGTGGCCGCCCGCACCATCCGACAGGAGATCAGCACACCCACATCCGTGATCTGACAGGGCTCCGCGCAACCTCCTCCGCGAATCGGCAACGCTCTGGCCCTCGCGGGCCTGGTAGCACCCTGCACCGGGCGGAACAACTCCCGCTGGGTCTACTGCAGGGGCGGGCCGAGCCGCTGCCGCCAGTGCTCCGTCACTTCCCTGCGGTCGGCAGTCCGTCCGAGTGACGGACAGGCGATCGGACCGCGGCGTTCCGGGCAAGCAGCGTGACCACTTCCCTCGCTCGGTCGGCCATCTCGCTCGGGGTGGCCCCCGCCGCCAGGCACGCGTCGGAACTGAGCCGGGCAAAACCCTGGGCCACGGCGACACAGGCGAGCGCCAGCTCGTGGGCTCCGTCTGCTCCAGCGGCCTGGCGCGCGACCTCGCGGACGAGGTCGACCGTGCGTTCGACCTCGGCGGCGAGTACGGGGTCGGTGGCCGGACCCAGCCCGCAGTGGCACATCACGGCGAACACAGCCGGGTGCTCGCGGGCGAACCGTGTCTGCACAGCGGCGAGCCCGCCGAGCCACTCGGCCGGGTCGAGATCGGTGATACGGCGCATCTCGCCGCCGATCTCGCGGTAGCCCTCAACCGCGACGTCAGCGAGCAGCGCCTCCCCGTCGCGGTAGTGCTGGTACGGTGCTCCGCTGCTGACACCCACCCGCCTGGCCGCCTTCGAGAGGGAGAAACCCGCCACCCCGGACTCCTGGACGATCTCGATCGCAGCAGCACGCAGAGCAGCAGGCAGGCCGCCGTGGTGATAGCTGGCACGAACCGTCTCCGCCCGAGTGGTCATGACAGACATGATAGGTGTGCGCCACGGAAGCCCGAGCGTCACACAGAGCCAGCTACCGGACAGCGCGATAGACGATGCAGTGATGGGCAACAGCGAGCGCGCTCCAGCGACGGCCATCACTCGCGGCCCACCATCCTGTGGGTACCCTCCGATGCTTGCGTGACCGCTTCAGGAACGAACCTCAACAACCAAGAGACGGGAAACACCCGGAACAGGTCCGTCACACCGGGGGAGTGACGACGATGCGGACCGGGTTGCCCTCGCGTCGGTCGAGACGCCGGACCCCGTCGTGGATGTCCGTCAGCGCGACGGTGCCGGTGACCGATCCGGAGACGTCGAGCCGCCCCAGGGTGACCAGCTTGATCAGTTCCTCCAGATGACGCAGCCTTCCGCCCAGCTGACCCTGGATGCTCTGCATCCGAGTCTGGAACGGGATCGGATCACTCAGCACGATCGGTTCCGGGGTCAGTCCGACGAGAACGGCGCGGCCGCCGTACCCCAGCGAGGCGACCGCCTGGACGCGTACGGCGTTCAGTCCGACGAACTCCGCGGCCACCTCGAGCCCGCGTCCCCCGGTGAGCTCCAGGACACGCTCGGAGAAGCCGTCCTCGGCGGGATCGAGCGCCACGTCCGCGCCCAGCTTCAGCGCCCGTTCCCGAGTGGCGGGGTCGATGTCGACCGCGATGATCGGTGCCGCGCCCATCATCCGGGCGATCTGGACGGCGTGGGTGCCCAGTCCTCCGAGCCCCCAGATGCCGATGCCCTCGGACGGGCGCAGTGCCGCGGTATCCAGCAGGGCCGCGTAGGGCGTGGTGACCGCGTCGGCGAGGATGGCTGCCTGCTCGAACGGAAGGCCGTCGGGGATCGCGGCCAACTGGTCGGAGTCGACGACCACGTACTCCGCCCAGGCGCCGTCGTAGTGCAACCCCATGACCTGGGGTTCGAGGCAGGAGTCCGGTCCCGTTCCGCGCTCGCACGCCCGGCACGCTCCGCAGTACCGGCCCGCGGTGAGCGCCACCCGGGTACCCGCCTTCCACCGGTCCGGAACACGGTCTCCCACCGCTGCGACGGTGCCGGCGGCCTCGTGCCCGGGTGTCACGTCGGGGACCATGGGCGGCAGCATGCCCTGGATCAGGTGCACGTCGGACATGCAGATGCCACACGCCTCCACCTTGACCAGAACCTCCCCTTCCCCCGGCTCAGGGATGCCGACCTCCGCGAGTTCGAATCGTCCGGTCCCGGAGTGAAAGCGGGCCGCGGTCATGGTGGACATGTCGTCTCCTGTCGTACGTACGGACCTACGTCCGGCTTGGTGGTTGGTTGAGGGTGGCAGGCGTCAGACGTGTACGTGCCTGTCGCCCGCCGGGTCGGTCCGGGCCGGCGGGAACACTCGCCGGCCGGCCCGGACCCTGTCCTACGGGCTCAGACGCCCTCGGGCTGCCGCAGGGAATCCAGTTCACGCCGGACCATCTCCTCGTGGGCCTGCTCGTCCTCCCGGGCCCGGCGTGGACTCCACCGGCCGGCCATCAGGAACACGAAGGGCAGGAACACCAGTTGCCCGGCGGCGCAGACCCACCACCAGGTCTGCCACTGGCCCGGGCTCTCCTGGGCGGCCCGCGCCACCGCCTTGCCGTCCGCCCTGAGCGTGGCGAGCTGCTCCGGGGTGAAGGCGGTCGACGACTTCCGCAGGTCCGCGCCGTACTTCTGCGCGGCCGTCAGGCTGGCCTGGACGGACGGATCGCCGAGATCGGTCAGGAGTCTCAGTGCCTGGCTCCGGGAGACACCCAGGCTCTGTTGGATCTGCTGGGCCGCCTTCGATCCGGCGGTCCGGTCGGCGGGGTCGGCCTTCAGCGCGGCCAGCGTGGCGGGATCGACCGCCTGGGCGGCGGCCTGACCCGAGGTGACGGTCTCGGCAACGCCCCGGGCCTCGCCCTGGCTCGCTCCCTCGATGACGGCCACCGTCGACAACGCCTTGGCCAGCACGGCCGGTTCCGGGGTCGGCCGGGCCGCGAGAGCCTTGGCCGTCGCCGGGTCGAGTCCGGTCAGGATGCTGAACGACAGCGGGTCCTCGGCCTGCATCGCCTGGATCGGCGGAGCCTTGTCCACCAGAGTCGACGTGGCCGGGACGGCGAGGGTGAAGACGGCGAGCGCCACGGTCACCACGATGCGGACGGTCCAGGCGTAGATGGCCAGGCCGGTCGCCGTGGCGGCCGGATTGTGCTTCTCCACGGTCTCGGTGAAGCTCGCCATCCACGGCGCGTAGGTCATGGCGGCACCGCACGAGCTGAGCACGAAGTAGCCCGCGAGCGTGTAGTAGCTCTGGTGCTCGGTGGCCGACAGCGCGAAGAGCGCCGCGCCGACCAGGCCGATCACCGTGCCCACGATCATGAACGGTTTGCGCACCCGGAGGCGGTCCGAGAGCAGGCCGATCACCACGAGGGTGAGCGCGTTGGCGATCCAGTACCAGTTGGCGAGCGCGTTCGCTCTCGCTTCGGAGTACCCGTAGACCGTCGCGAAGTAGACGACGGTGAAGCCGACCAGGGTGTAGTACAGCAGGAGGTAGGTGCTGATCGCGAAGGCGGACCCGACGACGTCGAGGCGCAGCATCTGACGCCAGTGGCCCTTGAGTGCCTTCTCGGTGTCGAGGCCCGCGGCCCGCGCCTCGATCAGTGCCCGGTCGCGCATGTTGACCATCAGCTGGTCGCGCAGCGCGGGCGACAGCTCGCGCAGGCCGATGAGCGTGATGACGAAGACGACCAGACCGGCGATCCCGCAGACGTGGAACTGGAACCGCCAGTCGGGGTGGTCGTCCAGCGTGAAGCTGGACACCTCCGTCACCAGCAGGCTGCCCAGCACCGGCCCCAGGGCCCAGAATCCCATGGCCGTCGCGCGGCCCACCTGGGGCGAGAAGTCGCGTATCAGCGCGGGAGTGGCGACGAGCACGATGCCCTCGACGACGCTCAGCAGGGCGAACAGGACGGCGTATCCGGTTCCGCTGGTCACGTTGGGAAGGCCGACCAGAATGATGAGACCGGTGATCAGCAGGCCGCCGACGACGAGGTTCGCGCGGCCCCAGCGGTCCGCGAGTCCGGCGAAGACCGACGCGCAGGCCCCGACCGCCGCCCCGATGACCTGGACGAACACGAAGGCCCTGAACGAGAAGCCGAAGTCGCGGATGATCTGGGTGGCGACCGCGCCCTGCACATAGAACTCGTAGTAGAGGATCACCGTCGCGAGGACGGTGATGCCGAGGTAGACGGAGCGCGGGCCCGTCTCGGGGTAGTGGTTCAGCTGACGGTGCCAGAGGCGGCTCAGTCCCGTCGGCGGCAGGGCGGAGTGGCCGCCGGGGCGGGCTGGGGCTGAGGTCGTCGTCACGGGTCGTTCCCTTCGGCGGTGCGGTGCGGGGCGGGGCGGGGTGGTGCGGTTCGGGATGGTGCGGTGCGGCTCAGTCGGTGACGGGCAGGAGATGACCGGTCAGGAACGCGCACTGATCGGCCACGGCTGATTCGAAGGCGTCGTCGAAGTAGATGCCGAAGTGATCGACGGGGTAGGTCCTCACCTCGGCCCGCCGGGCCTCGGCGGCCGCCCGCCGTGCGTCCTCCGGCGGAGTCACCTGGTCCTTCTCGCAGATCGCGAACAGGACGGGGCAGTCGACCTTCGCGGCCTCGCGTCCCGGCCGGTATCTGCCGGTGCTGAAGGCGAGCCGGGCCGCCACCCCGTTGAGGTAGCCGTCGGGTGCCATGCGGCGCAGGGCGGGCAGTGCCTCCGGGGTCGTCATCAGGGCGACGGACCCGGGCTCACCGGCTCCCCGGACGAGTACCGGTCCCCGCCGCAGGACGCCGGTCGCGAGGTCGGCGACCGCCAGGGCGTTGATGCCGAACGCGGCCTTGAGGGGTGTTGCCCGGACGACTGTCCGTCCGTCGATGAAGGGGCACTGCGCGACCACGGCCGCCACACGCGGGTCTCGCGCCGCGGCGACGAGCACGTGGCCCCCCGCGAAGGAGGTGCCCCACAGGGCGACACGGTCCGGATCGACCCAGTCGACCGATCGCGCCGATGCGGTCGCGGTGGCCCAGTCGTCGAGCTGGCGTTCGATGTTCACCAGCTGTCGCGGTTGCCCGCCGCTTGCGCCCAAGTGGCGGTAGTCGAACACGAGGACACCCAGCCCTGCGGCCTGGAAGCGTTCGGCGAACGCTTCCAGACGCATCTCACGCACCGCCCCGATGCCGTGGGCCATGACCACGAGGGGGTGCCGGCCCTCGCCGGCCGGTCGGTACAGCCACGCCGCCAGGAAGGTGTCGCCACAGGGGATTTCGATGTCGGTACGGCTGTTCATGGATGCTCCTCCAGGGCTGCCGTCCGCCTTGACACGGTGGTGCCACGGCGCGGGTCATGACCGATCGGCCGACCCGTCTGCCGGGACCGCGCACCGAACCGGCAGAGCCGCGTATCGGACTTGCAGACGGCGTGTAAAAACCGTGCGGCAAAGGTAGGAACGGTGCCGGGTTGCTGCATGTCTCCCCGTGCAATCGCCTTGGCCATTTGCGCAGCGCCGCGTACCGGGGGTGATCCCAGAGGTTCGGCGGAGCCGTCCGGGGCCGGAGTCGGCCTGTATGCGGGAAGACCGGGTGGCTGGTGTGAAGCGGGAGAATCCAAGACGGATGGCGACACAGGAGATGTGCGGTGCGGGTGCTTCCGAAAAGGCCGGACGAGCGTGGTGGCAGGCGACTGGACGCCCTGAATCTTCGAGAGGGAAAGTGATGAGCGACAGGAGTCTGACCCAAACCGAGGCCGAGGGGCGGGCGAGCCTGCTGACGGTCGAGCGGTATGACGTTGCCGTGGACCTTTCGGATCTGCTGACCGGCTCGCGGGTCCGTTGTGAGTCGACGATCACCTTTACGTGTCACCGGCCCGGGGCCGAGACCTTTGTCGATTGTGCGGCGATGGTGGAGAGCGCCACGCTCAACGGGGTCGTGTTGCGGTCGGCTGTTGAGGGCCGGATCGCGCTGACCGGTCTTGCCGAGCGCAACGTCCTCGCGGTGGTTTCGGTGACGGAGTGCTCGGCCGACGGCCGGGGCGTGCACAAGGCGGTCGATCCCGCCGACGGCGAGACGTATGTCTTCACCGACTTCAGCCCCGACTACGCCCGGTACGTGGTGGCCTGCTTCGATCAGCCGGATCTCAAGGCACCGTGGGCGTTCACCGTGACCGCTCCTGCCGGCTGGCGGGTGCTGAGCAACAGCGGTGACCCGCGGATCGAGGACCTCGGCTCCGTGCGACGCTGGACCTTCCCGCCGACGCCGCCGCTGGCGGCGTACAACACTGTGATCAATGCGGGCCCGTACTACGAGTTGAGGCGTCGCGGAGCTGGTCATGATCTCGGGCTCTTCTGCCGGCAGTCGCTGGCTTCGGTCCTGGACCGGGACGCCGACGAGCTGTTCACCCTGACCACCCAGGGGCTCGAGTTCTTCGCCGGCAAGTTCGGCATGCCCTTTCCGCAGCACAAGTACGACCAGGTCTTCACGCCCGAGTTCCCTGGCGCACTGGAGAACTTCGGCTGCGTCACCTGGATGGACTGGTTCCTGCGCAGGAGCACGCCGACCAGGGCGGAGTGGGACGTCTTCTCGCGGTACCTGTTGCACGAGCTCGCGCATATGTGGTTCGGCAACATCGTCACGATGTGACGGCGGCCATGACAAGCTCCCCATAGGCGGTCATTTACCGCCCCACTGATGGCCACGGGATTCCCCACGTACGGCCAGATATCTCCCCGCTCGCATTGGACGCATCCCGCTCAGCGAGGCTCGGGCGGGTGAAGAACAGCAGGGAGATCATGGAGATCCTTGAGGCGTACGACCTCACGGGCAGTTACCGCGCTGCGGCCGAACTGACCGGCGTCGACCACCACACGGTGGCCCGCTATGTGAAGATGCGGGCCGCCGGCCAGCACCCGGACCAGCGCCGTCACCGGGCCCGCGCGATCGACGACTATCTGCCGAAGATCGAGGAACTGGTGGTCCGCTCGCACGGCAAGATCCGCGCGGACGTGGTGCACAAGAGGATCGTCGCGATGGGCTTCACCGGCGGGGAACGCACCACCCGCCGCACCGTTGCCGAGGCGAAAGCCCAGTTCAGGGCTGGTCGGCGGCGGGTCTATCGACCGTGGGTGACCGAGCCGGGGCTGTGGATTCAGTACGACTTCGGCGACGGACCGACCATCGCCGGCCGCAAGACCATTTTGTGGTGCGCCTGGCTGGCCTGGTCCCGCTTCCGCATCGTGATCCCGATCTGGGACAAGACGCTGCCGACGGTCACCTCGTGTCTGGACGCGACGTTCCGCCGGATCGGCGGGGTGCCGGCCTACGTCCTGACGGACAACGAGAAGACGGTCACCACCGACCACGTTGCCGGGATCGCCGTCCGCAACCCGGAGATCGTCGAGGTCGCCCGGCACTACGGCACGACCATACGCACCTGCCTGCCCGCGGACCCAGAGACGAAGGGCGGTTCCGAGGCGACGGTCCGGATCGCGAAGGCCGACCTGGTGCCGAAGGACGTCAACCTGCGCGACCACTACAAGACCTTCGGCGAGCTGGAGGCGGCCTGCCGCGCGTTCTGCGACGAGGTCAACTCCCGCACCCACCGGGCGACTCGGCGCAAGCCCATCGAGCGGCTCGCCGAGGAACGACAGCGGCTGCACCCACTGCCGAGGAGGCCGTTCACCGCCGCGTTCGGCACCACCCGGCGGGTGAACTGGGAGTCCACTATCTCGGTCGAAGGGGTCCGCTACTCGGTTCCGCACGAACTGATCGACAACCGGGTCTGGGCCCGGTTCCACGGCGACGAGCTGATCGTCACCGCGGTCGGCGAGGACGGCTCGGCCCTCGAGGCCGCCCGCCACCGCCGCGGGCAGCCGGGCACCCCGGTCCTGGACGACGCCCACTACCCGCCGCGGGAGAACAAGGACAACGACCGCACCCCGAAGGCCACTTCGGCTGAGGAGGCTGCCTTCCTCCAGCTCGGTCCCGGGGCCGCGTCCTGGCTGGTTGAAGCCGGGGCCAGCGGGGTCCGCCGCATCAAGGCGAAGATGGCCGAGGCCGTCGCCCTGTCCAAGCTCTACTCGGTGGCCGAGGTCGACCGAGCCCTGGGCACCGCCGCGGTCACCGGCCGGTTCGCGGACAAGGACCTGCTGTCCATCGTCGACTACCAGGCCACCCGCGAGCACACCGAACCCGTCCGCCGCAGCGAGGAACACTCCCTGCAGCCTGGCACCTCCGCCTGGTCCTCTTTCGGCCTGCCCGCCCAGCCCGCCTCCGACGTCTCCGAGCACGACGAAAGCGATCCCGCCTGATGGCCACCCCACTTCGCACCGTTCCCGGCACCAACGGCGACCCGCTCGCCGAGGCCATCGAGCTGACCCGGCGGCTCAAACTCCCGCACCTGCGTCGGGTATTGGCCGACCTGATCCCCACCGCCAAGGCCCAACGCTGGGACCCGGCCGAGGTCGTCCGCGTCCTGCTGGCCGAGGAGGCCGCCGGCCGCGACCGGGCCAACCTCCACACCCGCCGCAAGCGGGCCGGCTTCCCCACCGGCAAGACCTTCGGCGACTGGGACGAGACCAAGTCCGCCATCCCCCGCCCCACCCAGGACGCCCTCAAGTCCCTGGAATGGATCGGCCGGCGGGAGAACTTCTGCATCTGCGGGCCCTCCGGCACCGGCAAGAGCCACTTCACCGAGGCCCTCGGCCAGACCGCCATCGAGGCCGGGCTGACCGTCTCCTGGTTCACCATCGAGGACCTCGGAGCCCTGGTCCGTCGGCACCGCGCGGACGACTCGATCGCCCGAGCCCTCGCGAAGATCATCCGCTCGGACCTGATCATCGTCGACGACATCGGCCTCCTGCCGGTCTCGCCGGACGCTGCCGAAGGCTTCTACCGCCTGGTCGATGCCGCCTACGAACGCCGGTCGGTCGCCGTCAGCAGCAACCTTCACCCCTCCGGATTCGACGAGATCATGCCCAAGACCCTGGCCACCGCGACGGTCGACCGGCTCATGCACCACGCTCACATCGTCGTCACTCAGGGTGACAGTTACCGGCTCACCCAGGCCACCAGCGGACAGGGGGTGAAGCCCTTCAGCTGACCCGACCGACCCGAGGGCGGGGAATTATCTGGCCGCCACCGGGGACATCTCGATGGCCGCCAGCGGGGCGAACTTCTGGCCGCCTACGGGGAGAACGAAATGGCCGTTGACAACGATGCGCTGGTGGGACGACCTGTGGCTGAACGAGGCGTTCGCGGAGTTCGCGAGCAACTGGGCCGCGGTGAGCGTGACGTCGTACACCGATGCCTGGACAGCACATCTGGCCGGCGAGAAGCTCAAAGCTTATTTCATGGATCAGGGACCCACGACGCACCCGATCCGCCAGCAGGTCCGCGACGTCTCCGAGGCCGCAGCGACGTTCGACGCCATCACCTACCCCAAGGGCGCTTCCGTGCTGCGGCAGTTGATGACGTACGTCGGCGAGGCACGGTTCTCCGCGGGTCTGACCAGCTACTTCGCCACGCATGCCTGGGGCAGCACCACGCTGGAGGACCTGATCGACGCGGTCGCCGATGCCGGCGGACGTGACCTGGACCAGTGGCGTGCGGGATGGCTGGAAACAGCGGGCACCGACCGGCTGACTCTTGACCGCGACGGAGATGGGTTCACCCTGGTCGCCCAGGGTCCGGGGGGCCGGCCGCGCCCGCATGTGCTTGCCGTCGGCGCTTACGAGGGTTCCGGGGATCATCTTGAGCGGATGGCACTCGTCGAGGTCGAGGTAGCGGGCGAACGGACTCGGCTCGACCTGCCGGCGGGAGCCGACCTGTATCTGGTCAACGACGAAGACCTGACCTTCGCCTCGACGAGACCTGACGCCACGACCAGAGACGCGTTCTTCCGCAACGCCGCCCGCCTGCCCACCGCGACCGCGCGAGGTGTCGCCGTCACCACGGCCTGGGACATGCTGATCAACGGCGAGGCGACAGCCGCCGAAGCCGTGCAGTGCCTGACGGGAGTGCTGACTGTCGAGACGTCCGCGTCGGTGATCGAGCCACGGAAGTCACGGTGAGCTGTACCGGCACGGTGGCGTCGCCGATGTCGTCGGTGAGCGGGATGGCCAGCGTGGCGAACGGGTCGTCAGGACTGCCTGATGTCCGCTCCTCGCACATGCCGTCCACGCACAGCCGGATCCACGCGGCATCCCGAGTGCCGAAGTCGGCGGGCCGCCACACGGCGGCGACCTGTGAGTCCGCGTCGGCCTCGGTGCACGTGGTCTCCTGGCCCAGGAACGAGCATCCGGTCAGGGCAAGCGCCACCAGAGGTGTGAGAAGGGTGTGGCGCATGTCAGTACCTCGCTATGGTGCCGGGAAGGCGCTGTTGGCCCGCCCGAGTCGTTGCCGGGCAGGGCGATACCGGATGGCTGTCGCCGGGGCAGCCAGCGGACCTGTTCGTCCGCGTGGACAGGGCACGTCGGCATTCATGCCCCTTGCGATTCCCGCACCAGGGGCATGACGCACGTCACGACGTGGCCGAGAGGTGCCCGCCTAGAAAAAGCTCTCGTACCCCTGCCGGCCGATGGCGACCTTCACCCGCGCTCCGAAGGCTCCCTTGCCGTCGCCGTTGTTGTGCCAGAGAGTGCCCACGCTGTCCCGGGAGACCAGGTCGGCTTTCCCGTCCCCGCTGATGAGCCTTTGTCCTTGCCGGAGCCCATCGCGCGGAACCGCACGACGCGTCCGCCCTCGGCGTCGGTCGACAAGGTGTAGGAGGTGTCCGACTGAGCGAGCCCACTGGGCTGCTGAGTGCCGGCGAACTCGGTCACCTGCCGGGTCCGGCGCGTCGTGTAGTCGGTCCAGCTCCAGCCGGTGGAACCTTCGGGTTCGACAGCACACCTGTGTCACCGAAGCCGATGAACACCGGGTTGCGCGTGCCTGTACGGTCTGCGGCGGGAAGCACGATCTCACCCGCCCCGACGGTCCGGTCGCCCCCGACGGCCATCGCCGTCCCTGTCGGCACCGCGGGGCCGGAGCGCCCGCGGCAAGGGCCACGCTCAGTGCCAGGGCCGCGCCCCCTCTGCCGAACAGACGGCGTCGCACGACCTTGCTGACCTCCACGGAACCCCCGTCCCTCACCCTGCCGGCCGCGACCCCGAGAGCCCCGACAGCCGTGAATGAAATGTGCATGCCCTAAGTGGGCGACGGGAGCCTATCAGCGCACACCAGTGAGGTTGTTCGGGAATACCGGGGCAGCGGGAAGGTCCGCACGACTCAGCCGCACGGGACTCTCGTCTCAGCCCACTCGGCGTCGACCATGCACTTCCGGTGATCGAAATGCGGCTGAAGCCTCGACGAGGTATTCGCGAAGGTACCCATGGGTGCATACTCGGGGTATGGCTGATACCACCGTAAAGGTCGACTCTCAGACCAGGGACCGGTTCGCTGCGGTCGCCGCAGCCCGCGGACAGAGCGTGCGGGCCTACCTGGCAGAGCTGGCCATAGAGGAAGAGAACCAGATCGCCCTGAGCAAGGCGACGGCCACGTTCCGCGACATCATCGCCCGGCCTGGTCTGGCCGAGGCGTTCGACACTGCCTTTCCCGACGACGCACCGGCCCGGCCGACGGGGCAGGCGGCCTGACCCTTGGAACTGCATATCGACATCCGGTGGCTCCTTGACCGACAGGAAGAACTGCTCGGCAAGGAACTCGGAGTCCGGGACTACTCAGGCCTGGTGGCCGCTGTCGCCCGGCACCGGGTGAACACACCCCAACTGGAGGCGGGCGAGCCCGACGCCTGCTGGCGAGCCGCCGCCCTGTTGGAGCAGCTCGTCCTGCTGCGCCCGCTGCCGGCCCGCAACGTGTACTTCGCGTACGGCGTGGCGGTGGCGTACCTCCGGGCCTCGGGGGAGGACGTCGACGACTCCTTCGAGCCGTGGCGAGACCTGATCGCCGATACTCGCGCGCTGCGGCTCACCGTCTACGACATCGCCGACCGGCTGCGTTCCTGGCGCAGCACCGGATGATCAGCGCCCCATGGGCTCAGCCGATACGGCTAAAACCGGGCCCAGTGCTGAGGTGTTGCGACCGGCAGGCTGGGCGCAGTGTCAGCTCGTGGGCACGCCGTGCGGTGGACGGCACGGAGCAAGCCCGGCGAGTCAGCCACAGCAGATTGTCCGCGATGGCCGACGAAAGGCGCGAATGTGGACGGGAGGTACAAAGCCGCCGTGGACAGAAGATCATGTCATCAACGCCTTCTGCCGCAACCAACCACAACAAGTGCCGTGTGCCGCGTCATCGGCAGCCGCGAACGCTGAGCCAGCGAAAACCGTCGTCCCGCACCCGTGCCTCCACGACCACGATCATCCATGGGTGGTGCGTTGATCACTTGAGGGTGCCATGGTTTCTTGAAGGCCGAGTGGGGCCTGCTCCAGCGCCATGATCGTTCTCGCCGACGACCACGGTTCCGCTGATCCCCGAGGCCGCGATCGTGCCGCTGCGGCCGTGATCTCAGTCAGGGCCGGACCAGTCGAAGGTGATGGTCTTACTGGACTTGCCGGAGCGGTTCCAGGCGAAGCCGAAGCCGTCGGCCCGGTCGGTGGTGGCGCGGCCCCAGGTGGCGAGTTGGCCGGGGCCGGTCTCGCAGCCGGGGAGACCGGTCGACTGGACCCGGGCACCCTCCGGCGTGGTCGGGCCGGTCAGTGCCTCGGCGCGGGCTTCGAGGCGGCCCGGCACGCTGGCGCGCCAGGTGGCCAGGTCCTCGTCGATCTCCACCGTGATGGGAGCGAACTCCATGCCCCGCACTTCGAAGCCGGCCATCCCGACCAGCTGGGCGGGCCAGCTGCCGGCCTGGCCGCTGAAGATCATCTGCAGCGCCTGGCGCTGGCCGTCATCGGCCCGTTCGTCGAAGATGAGGGCCGCGTACGAGTCCGAGTGCTCGCCCCAGATGTTTCCGACGAAGGAGCCGAGCATCGCCATGTTCAGGCCGTCCAGGCGGACGTCGCCGTAGCTGCCCTCCCGGATGTGCCAGATCAGGATGCCCTCGCAGTCACCGGTGGTCGGCGGTTGGGCGAACGAACACGGGCACGGAACGTTGCACTTGCACACGTCGAACCAGTCACCCGCCACACGCCAGGCCGGCACTGTCGTTGCCGCCTGCGTCATCGTCCTCACTCCTCACACAGCCGCGGCCGCGGGCCCAGGGAGCGGAGCGTCGGACGAGTGTTCCGTGTTCGTCCCGCCGCGCCCGGCGGCCAGGATGGGTCGACCTACTCCTTCTTCCATGGTGCACCGCCACACGGCACGGCAGCCAGTGGTGACGGCGGGAGTGTCGCGGTGCCGGGATCCGTGCTGTGCTGGAAGGGTCCGACGGGAGTGCGTCATGCGTACGGTTCAGCGCCCGATCACCAATGACCATCCGCTGCGGCCGGGCGTGCTGCTGCCGGCTCGGCAGCTCGCCCGCGCCTGGGCGCTCGTGGTCGTGATCGCCGTCCTTGCCTGGGTGCTCACCGTCGGGCAGGCCCTGGACATGGGCGTCGAGCCCGGCACGATGGGGATGGCGCTGCCCCTGTTCCTGGCGTTGTGGCTGGCGATGATGGCCGCGATGATGCTGCCCTCCGTCGCACCCGTCGCCGTGACCTGGGCCAGAGGGATCGCCCGGCAGTCCAGCGGGGCCGCCCGGGCGCTTCGCACCACCGAGTTCATCGTCGGCTACCTGGTCGCGTGGACGGCGGTCGGCCTGCTCGCCTACGGCGGGCTCGCGCTCACCGGCGCCCTGGTCGACCGGGACCCGGACGCGGGGAGGTGGATCGGCGCGGCGGCTTTCGCCCTGGCCGGCCTGTACCAGCTGGGTCCGCTCAAGAACATCTGCCTGCGCCACTGCCGCAGTCCGATGGCCCAGCTGATGCACTACGCCTCGTACCGGCCGCGGCTGCGCGACCTGCGGGTGGGGCTGCATCACGGTGCGTACTGCGTCGGCTGCTGCTGGGCGCTGATGGTGGTGCTGATCCCGTTGGGCGTGATGAACATCGCGGCGATGGCGGGGCTGGCGGCGCTGATCTTCCTGGAGAAGCTCTGGTACCGGGGACCGCAGCTTGCTCGGGTGGCCGGCGTAGCGTTCCTGGTGCTGGCCGTGCTGGCGCCTTTCCAGGACTGGCTGCTGCCCGGCCTGCAGCCGTCGATGACGCCGATGTGACCGACCGGCCCACCTGGCACGTCGTACGGCGCGCGCCGTAGAGGCCCGCGCCGGAGACGTCGCCACCCAGGGAACAGTCGCCTGTCGACCACCATCGGATCAGGTGCGGGGGTGGGTCGCGTACATCCGGACGGTGACCGTGACGCCGGCGGCGGCGGTGAGGGCGGTGCCGGCCCGGGGCGCGGTGGTGAGGCAGAGGTTCCGGCGAGGGGGTGCGACGGTGAAGCCACCGTCGCCACCGGCGGAAAACGTTCCCAGCCGAACCGAGACCCGGCCGATGCGCCGGTACTCGCCGAGCGACTCGGTGGCCAGGTCCGCGTAGCCGTCGCCGTTGATGTCCCCGGTGACGGCGCGGGTCAGGTGGAGCCTGTGGAGGTCGGTGGTGGAGCGGCCCTGCCCAGGGCCCTGCTTGCTGCCGTGGACGACATGCGTTCCGCCGGTGTTCCCCGTCAGCAGATCCGCGCGCTTGTCGCCGTTGAAATCGACGGCGACAAGCGGCTCCCCGCCGGAGGAGGTGTCCTCAGCCCTGATGCCGGGGACGGGCGCCGCCTCGCTGAGGCCCTTCTCCGTGCCGCGGTAGTACGAGCTGCCGTCGACCTCCGGCATGTCGTCGTCTTCGAAGCGGGCGTCCTCCTCGTCGTACTGCGCCTTCGTCACGAGATCGTCGTGGCCGTCGCCGTCGAAATCGCCGATCGCGGTGTATACCACGGGCACCCAGCCCTCGGGCTGAACCGCTCCGGGTCTGATGGAGGCTCAGGACTGTCCCGAGTTGGGGGGAGTCGAGTTGCTTGGTTTCAGGCTACTGGCGGGTTGCGGAGTTCATACTCCACCGGGCTGAGCATGCCCAGCGCGGAGTGTCTGCGCTGGCGATTGTGGAAGATTTCCAGGTACTCGAAGAGCGCGGTGGACAGCTCCAGCCGGGTCCGCCACCGTCTGCGGTTGAGCCGTTCGACCCGGACCCGGGCCCAGAAGGATTCCATCATCGCGTTGTCCACGCAGTCCCCGATGGAGCCCATCAAGGGCAGCAGGCCGGATGCCCTCGCGTGTCGGGGAATGCCCAGGACCCGAACTGCACTCCGTGATCGGAGTGGGTGATGGTGCCGCCCGGCCGTGGGGAGCGGTTGCCGATGGCCATGGCCAGGGCGTTGGTGGTCAGCGCCGCTGCGGGTGAGGCGTCGATCGACCAGCCCACCACCCGTCGCGAGAACGTGTCCAGGACGACCGCGCAGTCCACCTTGCCTTCAAAGGTGGGTGCTCGGTGATATCGGTGACCCAGAGCTGGTCCCGGGCGTGACGGGTGAAGTTCCGCTCCACCAGGTCGGCGGCCGAGGGCGTCACATGCTTGGTGCGGGGGCGTCGGTTGCCGGATGGACCGTGCAGGCCGGCGCGCTGCGTCAGCAGCCCCACGGTGCCGTGGCTGACATGAATGTGCAGGCCCAGACCGAGCTCGGCGTGCACTCGACGGGAGCCGTAGGTGCCGCGAGAGGCGGTGTGGATGCCCACGATGGCCTCGGTCAGCCAGGGGTGCTTGACCAGGCGGTTCGACGGCGGACGGTCCCGCCAGTCGTAGTAGCCGGACTCCGTGACGTGCAGCACTCGGCAGGCCAGTTGCACCGGCAGGTGTTCACGGGCCATCACGCGGATGGCTTCGAACTGAAATGGAGCTGGCCAAGGGGCCGGCCGCATATTGAGCTGCCCCGAGTTTCGTAGAGTCCGGTGATCTTGTTTCAGGCGGACTGCGGGACTCGTTCCTGGCGCTGCCAGAAGTCGCGTTCGTACTCGGCGGGTGGCACGTAGTCGAGCGCGGAGTGCAGGCGTTCTTCGTTGTACCAGGTGATCCACTGGAAGATCGCCCGTTCGACCTGGGCGGGGTCCTTCCAGGGGCCCTGCATCTCGATCAGCTCGGCCTTGAAAGTGCCGTTCAGTGCCTCGGCCATGGCATTGTCGTACGAGTCCGCGACGGAACCGACCGACGCGGAGGCGCCGATGTCCGCGAGCCGGTCGGTGTAGCGAATCGACACATATTGCGAGCCCCTGTCGCTGTGGTGAATGAGGCCGGAGTCCTTCTTGATGCGTCGGCGCCAGAGTGCCATCTCCAGGGCGTCCAGGGGCAGTTCGGTCCGCATGTGGTCGGCGATCTGCCAGCCGACGATCATCCGTGAGTACACGTCCAGGACGAACGCCACATATGCCCAGCCCGACCACGTGCGGACATACGTCATGTCCGCCACCCACAGCTGATCGGGCCGCGCCGCGGTGAAGTTGCGGTCCACCAGGTCCGGCGGTCGGGGCGCCGACGGCTCCGGGATCGTGGTGCGGCGCCGCCGGCCACGGATCACGCCCTCCAGGCCGCGTTCGGCCATGAGCCGCTCGACGGTGCAGCGGGCCACCTCAACACCCTTGCGCCGCAGGGCGCGGGTGATCCGACGGGCCCCATACGTGCCGCCGGACTCGGCGTGGACCTGCTCGATCACCGGCACGAGCTGTTCGTCGCGGAGCCGGCGGGCCGACTTCGGCCGCTTCTTGCGGGCGAAGTATGTCGACGGCGACAGGTCCAGCACCCGGCAGACGGGATCGACCCCGAGACCGTTGTCACGCAGGTGGTCGATCACCTGCTCGGCCTCGTCCGGGGACGGCCGATCTCCTGGGCAAAAAACACCGAGGCGGCCTTGAGAATCTCGTTGGCCCGCCTCAACTCCGCCACTTCTTTGCGGAGTTGTCTGAGCTCGTCGTGCTCGGCGGTGGTCAGCCGGTCGTCGCGTTCGCCATGGTCGGCCTCTGCCTGGCGGACCCAGCCGCGCAGGGCCTCCTTGTGGATGCCGAGGTCCTTCGCGACGTGCGCGATCGGGCGGCCGGTGGCGCGGACCTCGCGGACCGCCCGCTCACGAAGTTCATCGGGGTACTTACGGGGTGCTGGCATGGTGCTGGTGGATCTCCTTCGCCAGGACCGTAACCCTGGCATCAGGGACTCCACAAATCTCAGTACAGCTCATATGGCTGGGAAGATCAGCAGTGGACGCTGGAACGCGTCAGAACGCTGATCGGCCGCCGGTTCAGGGTCAGTTGCTCGATCGCGGGAGTGTGGCGGCTCCTGCACCGCCACGGCTGGTCCTGGCAGAGCCCGGCCCGTCGCGCACTGGAACGTTACGAGCACGCGGTCGGGCTCTGGAAGAAGGACGTGTGGCCGCAGGTGGAAGGATCGCGGCGGCGCTCGATGCCTGGATCGTCTTCGAGGACGAGGCCGGGTTCGCGATGACGCCGCCACGAGCCCGCACGTGGGGCCGGCGCGGGGAGTGCGGGGAGACGGTCCCGGCGACGGATCTCGGTCGCCGCGATGTGCTGTTACCGGCCCGGCGAGAGGTCCCGGCTGATCTACCGGCCTCGCTTCCACTCGTTGCTCAAAGGAGCACGCAAGAGTTCTGCCTGGCAGGACTACCGAGACCTCCTGGTCCGCGCACACCTACAACTCGGCGCCCCGATCGTTGTCGTCTGGGACAATCTGAACACCCATCGTGCCGCCGGACTGCGCGCGTACGCCGCCGGCCACGACTGGCTCACGGTCATCCAACTTCCTTCCTGCAGTCCGGACTTGAATCCGGTGGAAGGCGTCTGGGCCCTGTGGCGACGAGGGCCGATGGCCAACACTGCATTCGCCGATCCCGACCACCTCACCCGCACCCTCCGACGAGACCTCGCCCACATCCAACCCCATCCCGAACTCATCGACGGCTGCCTCACCGAGACCGGACTGACCCCCATCCAGACCACCCGAAGCTAATCCGACAAGGTCAGTAACGGGACGGAGTCACTAGTTTGGCGGTCCCTTTGATGGGCTGTTCGGCCCAGATCGTCTTGCCGTCCAGGCCATAGCGACAACCCCAGCGCGTGGTGAGCTGGGCTACGAGAAACAGGCCGCGCCCACCCTCGTCGGTTGTCCGGGCATGCCGCAGGCGCGGCTGGGTGCTGCTTGCGTCGGTCACCTCGCAGATCAACACATCGTGGCGGATCAGACGAAGCCCCACCGATGCGTTCGCATAGCGGATGGCATTGGTCACCAGTTCGCTGACGACGAGTTCGGTGGTGAACGCGAGATCGTCAAGCCCCCAGACATTCAGCTGACGCATCGTCAACTTCCGTGCCTCGGCGACGACGGAAGGATCGGGTCGGAACTCCCAGTCGACGGTGGAATCGGCGGGGACTGCGTGGATTCGGGCCAACAACAAAGCCATGTCGTCGTGGCGCGCCCCGTCCGCGAGGTCCGCGAGGATTTCCCGGCCGACGGTGGCCAGGTCGCACGGGGAACGGCACGATGTGGCGAGAGAGTCCGTCAGGCGCCGTAGTCCGTCGTCGAGGTCTTGGCTGTCCCGCTCGATCACACCATCGGTATAGAGGGCAATGACGCTGTCCGGTTCAAGTTCGATTGTGGCGGTCTCGTAGGGGACGCCGCCGACGGAGAGCGGCGGCCCCGCAGAAATCTCGACGATCCTGGCCACACCATCGGGGCGAAGCACGATGGGTGGCGGATGACCTGCGCTGGCCATCACGCAGCGCCGGGTCACCGGGTCGTAGACCGCGAACAGGCAGGTGGCGCCGACGGCGTCCTGCTCGGCGGAGGGCGCTTCAGCCGCGAGCCGCTGGACCAGGTCCGCCATCCGGGCAAGAAGTTCGTCGGGTTCCAGTTCGAGATCCGCCAGGGTCCGGATCGCGGCTCGCAGGCGGCCCATGCCGGCGGTCGCGTGCATACCGTGGCCAACCACGTCGCCGACGACGAGGGCAAGCCTGAGGGACGGCAGGGCCAGTGCGTCGAACCAGTCGCCGCCGATCTCCGCCCCGTCTCCGGCGGGCAGGTAGGCGCCGGCCGTCTCGGCCGCGGGGGTGTCGGTGGTGGCGGGCGGAAGCAGGTGCTCCTGCAACACGACGGCCGCACGGTGCTCACGCGTGTAGCGGCGGGCGTTGTCGATGGCGAGAGCGGCTCGCGAGGCTACCTCGGTCAGTAGGTCGGCGTCTTCCTGAGTGAACGCGTCGGACCTGTTGATGCGCCAGACCGTGACATCCCCCAGCAGGAATCCGCGGGCCCACAGCGGCGCGAACATCACCGAGTGAAAGGACGGCGGGAGCAGGAACTCCGCAAGGGCCGGATCGTCCAACATGGCCATGAGGCCGGTGCGGTCCAGCACGGTCGTTCTGCCTTGTTGCAGATTGCGCAGCAAGGGGGAGTCCGGGACCGGAGGGATCGGATCGCCCGGAGCGATCTGGGCGCCGCTCCCTACGTCGGCGGGTGCGAGCGCGGCATGGAACATGTGGAGATTCCCTCCCCCCAGCCCTTTGGGAGGGTCATCGCCCTCAAGTACGCCTTGGGCCAGTTCGACGCCTGCGACGTCTCCGAGCGCCGGTGCGAGTACATCCGCCAGTTCCTGGGCCGTGTGCACGACGTTCAGCGAACCGCCGAACCGCAGGGCCGCCTCGTGCGAGAGCCGCAGACGCCTACGGGACAGCAACTGTTCGGTGTTATCTTCGAACATCACCGCCACCCCTGTGGGTCGTCCCCGTGGATCTTCCAGACGGAAAGCGGACAGCGACAGGCCCCACTGCCGTGTGGGGTCCGCCTTCAGACTCACCCACTGTTCGCCACGCAGTGTGGGGGTGCCGGTGTTCAGGACCTGGCGCAGCGTGGATTCGATCTCCTTCGCGGCCACAGGCGCAAGCACATCCTGTAGCCGGCTACCGAGCATCACTGATGGGCCTCCGAAGAGACCAGCTGTGCCGTTCGTATGCACGATGGCCAGGTCCGTGTCATGCAGAGCGATTCCGATGAGGCTCTGCGACGAGAGTGCCCGCAGAAGTGCGACACCCCTGCTCTGCACGGCCGAGCGGTGTACGGGCACAGCCAGGACCATGAGGTCGGTCGAACCGTCCAGGGCGGTGGTCCGGAATTCGACCTCGATGGCGGCACCGGAACGCTGCCGAAGGCGCACGCGTCCTGACGCCGGGACACCGGCACTGCCTTCGATGCGGGGCGCGTCGCGCTTCGGGTGGTCGGCCATCAGATCGCACACGGGGCGACCGCAGACCTCTTCAGTGGTGAGTCCGGTGAGTTCCTCCGCCGAGTCGGTCCACCGAAGAATCACGCCTACAGGGTCGAGTATGGCTACAGCGAGCCCGTCGAAAGCGTACGACCGCTCGTCGGCCCGGGGACTACGCATGGCTACCCATCCACTCCGGAAGGAAAGAGGGTGAAATGTGCTGTTATGAACATATTGCATGTGTGCGGGTGCCGCGTAGGTTCCTGATCTCGTGGTTCCGGTTGCCGATCCGTGGTTCACCGCATACGAGCGTCCCGGTGGCGCGTTCTTCGTCTCCCGGCTCACCTGTGCGCCAGTGCCTTCACAGTGGCCGCCCTCCACATCGGCGCGACACCCCGCTCGTTCTGAGTGCCGCGCTTGACAGCACAGCCATGGTCATCGATCCCATGGTCGCTGCCTACCGCGAAGGTCTCCCTCGGATCCACCGTGAGCGAGCCGACGCGCACAGTCGGTGCCTGCCGCTGGGAGGATTCGTGAGATTTTAGACAACTTGGTCCCGGAAAATGCCGGACAGTCGCCTTCCGCGCGGACCAGTGCCTGGTGGACCGTCGGCAGCGAGTGGATCTCTCGCCCAAGACCGGGCGAGACAGCGTGAACGCTGCACTCGCCCGTCCTGGATCGTGTTCGGCCAGAAGGGCTGCGGGTCTCCGCCCGCCGACGCCCGTGGTGGAGCCGCAGCGGGTCGTCTGTGGGGTGGCTGTCGCCTTCGAGAAGATTTTCCAGCGGCCGCAGCGGCAGCCGAGTCGAGGGAGACGGCTGGGCGTGGCGCGCTCGGTACCGTCGGTCCGGGGCCACACCGCGGTGGTGCGACGCGGACCGACGTCGGTCATGTCCCCAGATGAACGACGACGGCTTCTGCGACGGCGCGCATTCCCTCCGCTGTCGGATGGAACGGGGTCGTTCTCCCGAGGTGACGGAGCCGGTCGGGTAGCCCGGTCACCCATGGATCCGCGGATCCCAGCGCGTGCTCGCGGCTGAGCTCGTTCATCCGTACGAGTTCCGCACCGGACCGGGACGAGGCGTTCTCGAAGACCTCGGAGACCGTCACGCCCAGTCGCCGCAGTGCGTCGATGGCAGCCTCGTCGAACGGTGCCGCACAGCTGGGGCGGGTGGCGGGGCCGATGACGGCGAGATAGTCGACGAGGAGGATCCTGGCGTCAGGAGCCCGGTGGCGGACGGCCTCGACCACCCGGGAGAGGCCGACGGCCGCGCGCTCGACGTCTTCGGCCGTCGGGTTCGGTACCTGGGGTGTGGGCAGTACCGCTCGCAGTGGTCGTGTCCAGGGGGATTCCGACAGACGTCCGGCGATGCCGAGAGCGAACATGCTGCCGATGTAGTTGAGGTCGTTGCCTCCCACAGTGATCGTCACCAGATCCGCGTACGACGGCACCCCGTCGAGCTGTGGGGGGAACTCCCTGCGCATACGCCGTTGCGGACGGTCCAGGACAGTTTCGGTCGTCGCTCCGGACACCGTCAGATCGGTGAGTCCGGCGCCGAGCCGCTGGGCGACCAGATGGGGATAGTTGTGTGCGGAGCGGGCTGCCGCCCGGTTCTCGATCGGCTGGATACCGGGTCCTGCGGCGAACGAGCTGCCGAGCGCCGCGACATGCCGGAAGCGTGAGGTCATAGTTCCTCGTCTGTTGTGGGAATGTCCGTGGAGGCATGTGTGGTGCCGCAGGCACTCCACGAACACCTCGGATCGGTCGCACGGTCAGTTCGTCGACCAACGCGACCCCGGCCGCCGTGAGGAAGAGCAGGGGGCGGTCGCCGCCGACCGCCAGGACGAACGGGGCGATCAGCGGAGCGACCGAGGACGGCAGGGATCCGGCGATGCCGAAGATGCACACGTACTTGACGCCGTGCGTCTCCCTGTCGGGGATGACGGCGATGACCAGGGCGATGTCGACCGCGCCGAAGACGGCCGCGCCCAACAAGAGCGCCTGCGAGCCGATGAGGACCTGGGTGAAGAACGATGCGATTGCGACCGTGACGAAGCCGACTGCGAACGCCGCGGGCCGCAGTACACATGAAGATCTTCCGGCGTCTGAGCCGGTCGGACAGGACACCGCCGACGACGGCTCCCACGGAGGGTCATGAACAGCCCGATTCCGCCGGAGAGGGCAAGCAGACCGGTCACCTCGTCCGGGTCGTACCCGAGGTGGTCGGTGAGGAAGTGGAGCTGGTAGGTGGACAGGAACATCGGCCTGAGCTGGATCAGGAAGCGGCCGGCCCAGGTCCAGCCCGAGTCCGGCTGGCACCGCGGATCCAAGATGAGGCTGCGGAACATGGCGGCCACACCCTGGGCTTCCTCCGCCTCGCGTCGTACGGCGGGATCGGGCAGGAACACCACCACCGGGATCTGCGTCGCACAGGCGACCATCGCGGGCATCAGGAAGAGCAGCAGACCCGAATCCCTCAGGAGATCGGCTGGCTGGTAGCCGACGACTCCGGCGATCTGCGCGGTGAAACCGAGCGGCCCGGACACCTTTCCGCGCTGCTGTTCCGGCAGGAACGCCTGTAACGGTGTCATGATCGAGCTGAGCCCCAGGTGGCTGATCAGGGACCCGACGAGGACAACGGTCACGGAAGAACCCATGTCCTTCATTCGGCCCCAGCACCAGGACCGGCATACCACCCAGGAACCAACGCCGTCGCCGGCCCGGCCGGGACGTCGTCCGGTCGCTTCGCACTCCGACGATCAGACCGGCCACGATGCTCACCAGCGTCCCCAGACCCACCACCAGACCGAGGCTCCAGGGCTTGCCCAGCGGATCGATGCCCTCCAGCCGGATCGTCGGGGACACCAGCAGGGGAGTCATCACCGCCATGTACAGCCCCAGGTAGGCAACGACATAGAGGGCGATGAACCGGCGGCCGACCGGCGCGGGGCCGTGTGCTTCCTGCCCATTGCCGGGCGGGGCGTGAAGATCGGCTGAAGGGTGTGCCATGTCGGCGTCGGTCCGTTCGGGCTGGTGGACACACAGGTGGGGGCGGATGATCGGGCAGACTCCGGACCCGATGACG
Organism: Streptomyces sp. VNUA24; assembly: GCF_029167005.1. Taxonomy (NCBI): domain Bacteria; kingdom Bacillati; phylum Actinomycetota; class Actinomycetes; order Kitasatosporales; family Streptomycetaceae; genus Streptomyces; species Streptomyces sp. VNUA24. The sequence continues at coordinate 1,238,170 of NZ_CP119143.1, read as the reverse complement.
AAGCCTGCCCCATGCTGACCTACTGGTGGGTTCCGCCGTCGATGCGGATTTCGGTGCCGGTGAGGAAGGCGCCGTCGTCGGAGACGACCATGGCGACGACGCCGGCGACGGCGTCGGGTGAGCCGAAGCCCTCGCCGATGGCGGGGGTGAGTTTGCCCAGGAGGTTCCAGTCGGTGTCCTCGGGCATGAGGGAGAAGATGTTCTCGGTGATGCCGGAGGAGATGCTGCCGGGGTTGACGTTGACGGCGCGCAGTCCCTGTTTGCCGTATTCCTGGGCGATGCTGTGGGTGAAGGAGAGGATGCCGCCCTTGCTCGCGGAGTAGGCGGCCATCATCGGGTGGGCGAACTGGGCGGAGGTGGAGCTGAAGTTGACCACGACGCCTTTGCCGGTTTCCAGCAGGGCGGGCAGGGCGGCGCGGGTGACCAGGAACGTGCCGGTGAGGTTCACTGCGATGACCTGGTTCCACAGGTCGAGGGAGCAGGTGTGGGTGTGGGCCCCGCGTAGCATCCCGGCCACGTTGACCAGGGCGTCCAGCCCGCCCAGCGAGGCGACCGACCGCGCCACGCCCTCGTCGACGGCGGTTTTGTCGGAGACGTCCATCAGCGCTGTGACGAGTCGGTCACCGGTGCCGGCCTTGCCTGAGAGGGCTGCCGTTTCCGCCAGCGCCTCGTCGGCGACGTCGACGGCGACCACGTGGGCGCCTTCGGACAGAAGCCTCAGCGCTGTCGCCCGGCCTATGCCCGAGGCTGCCCCGGTGACCAGAATGCGTCGGTCGGTCAGCCGTTCCATATGAGTTCTTCCTGTTCTCCGCTGTCTGTTGAACCCGTGTGCGAGCACGATCCCGATGCGGTCGGCGGTGAGTGCGACAGCATCGGTGGTCCGGGGCGAATTGGCATGGTGTGACGACGTCCGGTGAGGTGACGGGCGAGGTCCGGGAGGGCACACCGGACAGCACGTCGGCATTTCGAAGATCTGCAGGAGCAGCGCGACGCGGACCGCGGTGTCGAGACCGACGCCGTTGCCCGTGGTGGAGTGATGGCTGTGGGGGTCAGTCGCCTTCGATGGGTGAGGGCAGGGCCGCGCCCTGATCCACCTGAGGGGCGCACATCCGGTTGAAGGCCGTGACCAGCGCGGTCATGTCCACGCTCGGATCCAGCAGCCACTGCAACTGGATGCCGTCGGAAACCGCGAGCAGCAATCGTGCCATGAGCGCGGAGTCGACGTCCCCACGGACCCGTTCCTGCTGTTGGCCATGGTCCAGGCCGTCCTGAATCCGGGCACTCAGATCCGTGTAACGCCGCTTGAAGAACGCGTGGGCAGGATGAGCCGGATCCGAGGCCGCGGCTGACAGGGTCACGAACAGGTCGACCAGGCCCGGTTGCTGGGCGTTGTGATCGACGGTGCGGGCAACCGCCTCGCCCGGCGACATCACATCGATGGTCGCTTCGGTGTCCAGGGCATCCCGCTCGGCCAGCACGGCCAGCAGCAACTCCTCCCGGGAGTCGAAGTAGTGCAGCACGCCCGCCTGGGACATACCGACGCGGTCGGCGATCTCCTTGAGCGACGAGCCTCGCTCGCCCTGCTCGCTGTAGACCTCCAGCGCCGCGCGCAGAATCTGCTTGCGGCGTTCCAAACCCTTGCGATAGGGCCCTCTGGGCTTGCGTGGCGTGCTCACGGTCCGACCGTACTTCACTCAGGGGTGTGTGGGAGCGCCGGGGCACGGCTGTGATCACGACGCGCGGGGGACGGCCGCGGTCAGTCGGATGTCGGTGGCCGAACGTCCGACGCGCAGACGGTGCGGGCCGGTACGCGATGTCCAGCCGTCCGCGCCCCAGACGGTGAGGGCCTCGTGCGGGACGGTGATCGTGGCGATCGCACCCGCACTCGCCTCAGCGTCTACCGCGGCGAATCCGATCAGACGCTGTGGCTCGTCGCCGACCGGGTCCAGGTACGCCTGCACGATCTCGCGGCCCGTACGTGACCCCGTGTTGCGGATCGTGACCCGGATCGTGAGCCCGCGCTCCATGGAACCGGTCACGACGAAGTCCTGATAGTCCCAGGTCGTGTACGACAGTCCGTGCCCGAAGGGGAAGAGGGGAGCGATGCCGGACGCGGCGTAGGCGCGGTAGCCGATCAGGTCGCCTTCCGCGTAGTCCAGTGTTCCGTCCTGCGGCCGGGTCGACAGGGCCGGCGCGTCGGTCTCGGCGGCGGGGAAGCAGGTGGGCAGTCGGCCGCCGGGCTCGGCACCGGTGAGGATGTCGGCGATGGCGTCCCCGCCCTCCTGGCCGGGGAACCAGGACCAGAGCAAGGCGGCGGGCCGGTCGGCCCAGGGGAGGAGAAAGGGGGAGCCGGCGTTGACGACCACGACCGTGCTCGGGTTGACGGCGCAGACTCGCTCCACCAGCTCGTCCTGCCGCCCGCGCAAGTCGAGGGTCGCGCGGTCCGCGCTCTCGGTGAGGGCATCGCTGCCGACCATCAGAATGACGGCGTCGGCCTCCGAGGCCGCGGCGACAGCGGCCTCCAGTTCCTCGGCGTCGGTGCCGCGAGGGGTGTCGTACCCGAGGCCCAGCAGGGTGACGGGATAGGGCAGTTGCCGCTGCGGCCGGAAGCGCACCTGGATCTCGGTCTCGCCCTTGACGGCAGCGAAGACGAAGGTGTGGGTGGGCGGGTGGAGCGCCAGTGAGACGATGTCCTCGTCGTCCTGGAGCTGTTCGTGTGTCTGAGGTTCCTGTCCCGGGACGTGGAGCGTGATGTGGCCGGGGCCGAGGACCGACAACCGGTGGACGCCTGATTCCCTCAGCGTGAGCCGCGTCCGTACGACCAGTTCCGCCGCCTCGTCGGCGAGAAGGATCGGGAACCAGTGGGCCGCCGGGGCCCTGCGCTCCTCGGAGAGCACCGTGCCGTCGGCCTTCCGGTGCTCCAAACGAACACCGGGTTCCCCGGTCACCGGGTCGGTGGCGGTGTCTTCGTCCAGCGGCGGAAGCGTCGTATGGGGGAAGACGCCCGGGTGGACGGTGATCTCGGCATCGTCCCCCAGTGCCCGGCGCAGTCCTTCGAGCGGTGTGACGATGTGCTCGGGGACGACATGGGCGCTCCCGCCCCCCTGCGCGGCGAAGCGGACGGCGTTGGGGCCTATGAGGGCCACCTTGCGCAGGGTGTCCGGACGCAGGGGCAGCATCCCGTCGTTGCGCAGCAGTACGGAACCGCGGACCGCGAGATCCCGTATCCGGGACCGCACGTCCCGGGGCACCTCCTCGGTTTCGGGTGCCTCCACGCCCTCCAGCGCCCCGACCCGGGCGGCCAGCCGCATGACGCGGCGGACCTTGTCGTCGAGCACGGCTTCGGGGATCCGGCCGTCCTCCACGGCGGCCAGCAGCGCGGGGCCCCACGGCCCGTCGGGGCCCGGCATCACCAGGTCGAGCCCGGCGAGAGCCGACGCCTCCGTGGACCTGGTGGCCTGCCAGTCGGAGACGACGACGCCGTCGAAGTCCCACTCCTCCTTCAAGAGGCCGTTGAGCAGTTCGTCGTTCTCGGTCATCGTCGTGCCGTTGACCGAGTTGTAGGCGGCCATCACCACCCAGGCGCCGGCCTCCTTCACGGCGGCCTCGAAAGGCGGCAGATATGTCTGGCGCAACGTCCGGTCGTCGATCCGGGCGTCGTAGGTTCGGCGTTCGGTCTCGGACTCGTTGCCCACGAAGTGCTTGACAGTGGCTGCCACGCCTGTGGACTGCAATCCCTTGACGAAGCCCACCGCGGTGCGGGCGGTGAGGGTCGGGTCCTCGGAGTAGCACTCGAAGTGCCGTCCCCCCAGGGGCGAGCGGTGCAGGTTGACCGTGGGGGTGAGCAGGACGTGAATGCCCATCTCCCTAGCCTTGAGCCCCATGAGCCGACCGGCCTCGTACGCGGTCTCCTCGTCCCAGGCGGCGGCGAGCGAGGTGGGGCTGGGAAAGAGGAGCGAGGGGGTCACGGCGTCGCCGAAGGCGGTGCCGCGCGGGCCCGCCGGCCCGTCGGACAGGGCGAGGGAAGCGAGGCCGGCGGCGACGACCGGTGTCAGGGTCCAGGTGCCGCCGCCGGTGAGCAGGGTCACCTTGTCCTTGAGGGACATGGCGCCGAGGCGCCGGGTGAGATCCGCTTCGTCGACCGTCTGCCGACGGGCCATGAGTCGTTCCTTTCGCAGCGTGTGGGGCCGGGGCTGCCGCAGGCGGGACGGTGATGGATCGGCAGCCCCGGGGTCTGTGCGCGGGGATCAGACCGCCGTCGTTGCCTTTCCGGTTTCGATGTCCTCCGCGGGCTTCAGCCGCGGGATCAGCGCGCAGGCCAGGAGTCCGAGCACGGCGAGACCCGCGCCGAAGAGCATGGCGTTCTTGTATCCGGCGTCGAGGTAGAAGCGGGTACCCTGCGCCACCATGCTCTTCTGGGAAAGGATCACGTAGACGAGCTGGGTGATCACCGTGGTGAAGACGCCCTGGATCATGGCGTGCAGTCCGTTGGCCGTGGCCTGCTCCTCGGGAGTGACGGCCTCGATGATCAGGACCGGCACCGAGGCCACGACGAGGCCCATGGCGATGGCGGTGAAGGTGCCCAGCAGCGCCAGCTGGACGTCGGTGTAGTGCCAGTTCCGCTGAAGCAGGAACCCGACCGCGGCGAACGCGGCGCCGAGGGCCAGCGGCAGCCGTGCGTCGACCTTGCGCAGCGCGACGCCGGTACCGAAGCCGATGAGCAGGATGAGGATGCTGGCGGGGATGCCGATGACCGCGTAGTGCGTGGCGGTCATGCCGAGGCCGTCGGAGACGCCGGGGATCTTGGGGAAGAGCACCAGCAGCTGCCCGATCACACCGGTGCCGTACATGGTTGCGGCGATGAGGGCCGTGGCCAGCATCATGGTCCACACCGACTTGCGCGCCATCATGCTCAGGTCGAACAGGGGGTGCGCCACCTTCAGGTCGGACACCACGTAGAGCACCACGGCGGCGACACCGCCGAGCATGAACGCCAGCGCGCCGGTGTCCGTCCAGCCCCACTCGCCGCCCTTGCCGATGCCGTAGGTGAGAAGGCCGGCACCGCCGCCGAGGAGGGCGCCGCCGAGCCAGTTCACCTTCGTACGCGCTGTGCGTTGCGGCGTCTCCGGTACGACGAACAGCAGGAGCAGCAGTCCGATGGCGGTGGCGATGGTCAGGGACCACATCACCCCGCGCCATCCGAAGCTGTCGATGACCCAGCCGGTGAGGAAAGGGCCGCCCAGGGCCACGAAGGCGATACCGCTGCCGATCATGCCGCTGGCCGCGCCCACGTGCTTGGGCGGGAAGAGCTCACGCACACTGGCGTAGGCGAGGGCGCCGATCGGGCCGTAGAAGCCTGCGATCCCCCGCCCGATGAGGAGCATCTCGTAGTTGGTGGCCAGTGCGGCGACGATGTCACCGGCGAGGCCGAGCACCGAAAGGACGATCATGACGTTGCGCTTGCCGTAGAAGTCGGCGAACTTCACGACGAACGGCATGATCACCGTAGCGACCAACGCGTTGACCAGGATGAACCAGGCGATCTCCGTGGTGCGGAAGTGCAGCGCGACGGAGGCTTGGGCGTTACCGCCGAGCAGGCCGGCCAGCGACAGCAACTGGGTGGGCCACATCAGCGCGAGGGCGATGAGGGCGAGACGTGCCCCCATTCCGGCTCTGGGGGCTTTGTCCGCCGATGCCTGTGTGGTCGAGGGTGGCGGCGAAGACGTGCTGGAAGAAGACACGGCGGTGTGGCCTCTCTTCGAGGTAGGGGTGAGCGGCGGTTGTGTGACCGATGACCTCGTCGTGGCGGTGGGGGAGGTTCGTACGGACGAACGACGCAGTCGAGGGATGTGGGCGACAGTGAAACTGTCTCCGAGAATTGGAACCTTTCAATCCCAGTGGCGGCCATGGTGGGAGTCACGCTCCGCTGTGTCAACCCGTCCGGACCAAGCCGTCGAATGCGAGGTGCGAACAGGGTGCACAGGCTGGAGCGGGCCTCCCGTGAGCCCCTGGACCTGCCCGATCCACAGTGAACGAGAAGTTCACATGACGGAAACCTAGCTACGTTCGGGATTCGTGGCTAGGGTTTCGGCCATAACATTTTTGAGTCGCCATCTGGATCTTCGATCGTTCCCGCAGTGCGAGCAATCTCCTGTATGTCATCGATGAATCGTTTCAAGGTCGACTCGTGAGTCAAGCGAGCACATGGTCGTGCCAGGTATGAGAGTGAGGACCACAGGTGAGTCAGGAAACCCTCGGCCGGACGGATGTGGTGGCCGATGTCCGTTTCGAGCATGTGCGCGATGCGCTCGGCCTCGGAACTGGTAGCCCGAGGCTGTCGTGGACCACGCTGACCCAGGGCCGGGACTGGACCCAGACGGCGTACGAGATCGAGCTGACCGTCCCCGGCAGCGACGGTCCGGCCGAAACGGCGCGGGTCGAGTCGGCCGACTCCGTCCTGGTGCCCTGGCCCTTCGGGCCGCTTCAGTCGCGCGACCGGGCCACTGTCCGCGTCCGCGTCACCGGCTCAGAGGGAGGGGTCTCGGCGTGGAGCGAGCCCGCGGTGGCCGAGGTCGGTCTGCTCACCCCGGGCGACTGGTCGGCCGTCTTCGTCACGCCGGACTGGGACGAGGACGCTCAGACGGACCAGCCCTCCCCGTTCCTGCGCCGCGAGTTCGACGTACGGGGGCCCTTGCGCCGGGCCCGGCTGTACGCGACCGCCCTAGGTGTGTACGAGGCGGAGATCAACGGCACCCAGGTCGGTGACCACGTGCTCGCCCCGGGCTGGACCGCGTACGACAAGCGCCTGCGCTACCAGGCCCACGACATCACCGAACTGCTGCGCCCCGGCCGCAACGCCCTCGGCGCGATCCTCTCCGACGGCTGGTTCCGCGGCCGTATCGGCTTCGACGGCAAGACCCGCGCCGTCTACGGCGACCGGCTCGCCCTCCTCGCCCAACTGGAGCTGGAGTACGAGGACGGGACGACCGAACGGATCACGACCGACGACTCCTGGCGGGCCGCCACCGGCCCGGTCGTCTCCTCCGGCCTCTATGACGGTGAGGCCTACGACGCCCGCCTGGAACGGTCGGGCTGGTCGGAGCCCGGCCACGACGAGTCCGGCTGGCGCGGGGTACGCGTGCTCGAACGCGACCTCGGCACCCTCGTGGCGCCCGACGGGCCGCCGGTGCGCCGCGTCGAGGAGATCGCCCCTGTCTCGGTGACCACCACCCCGTCCGGTAGGACACTCCTGGACTTCGGACAGAACCTGGTCGGTCGGCTGCGTCTGACCGTGTCCGGTGAAGCCGGCAGTGTCGTCACCCTGCGCCACGCGGAGGTTCTGGAGGACGGGGAACTGTGCACCAGGCCGCTGCGCACGGCCGCCGCGACCGACACCTACACCCTGCACGGGGAGGGTGCGGAGACCTTCGAACCCCGGTTCACCTTCCACGGATTCCGCTACGCCGAGATCACGGGACAGCCCGACGACTTCGACCCGACCGCGGTGCGCGCCGTGGTCCTGCACTCCGACCTGGAGCGCACGGGCTCGTTCGAGTGCTCCGACGATCTCGTCAACCGGTTGCACGAGAACGTGGTGTGGGGCATGCGGGGCAACTTCCTCGACGTCCCCACCGACTGCCCGCAGCGCGACGAGCGGCTCGGCTGGACCGGTGACATCCAGGTCTTCTCGCCCACCGCCTCCTACCTCTACGACAGCGCCGGCTTCCTGGGTTCCTGGCTGGCGGATCTCGCCGTCGAGCAGGGGGCCGACGGAGTGGTGCCGTTCGTGGTGCCCCGGGTGGGCGTGGCCGGTGCCGACACCCCGACCGCGGCCTGGGGGGACGCGGCCGTGTTCGTGCCCTGGGTGTTGCACGAGCGCTATGGCGACACGGGTGTCCTGGCCGCCCAGTACGGTTCGATGCGGGCCTGGGTGGAGCACGTGGCCTCGCTCGCCGGTGACAGCCGGTTGTGGGACAGCGGCTTCCAGTTCGGTGACTGGCTCGACCCCACGGCCCCCGCCGGGCGGCCGGACGGCGCCGCGACCCCGGGCGAGCTGGTCGCCACCGCCTACTTCGCCCGCTCCACCGAACTCCTCGCCCGCACCGCCGAGATCCTGGGCCACTCCGCGGACGCCGCGCGCTACGGTGCGCTGGCCCAGGAGGTGAGAACGGTCTTCCAGACGGAGTACGTCACAGGCGCGGGCCGCATGATGTCCGACGCGCCGACCGCGTACGCCCTGGCGATCTGCTTCGAACTGCTGGACTCCGAGGAGCAGCGCGCCCGTGCCGGCGAGCGACTCGCGAAGCTGGTCCGCGGCCACGGCCACAAGATCGCCACGGGCTTCGTCGGCACGCCGCTCATCTGCGACGCATTGACTCGCACAGGCCACGCCGACACCGCGTACCGTCTGCTTCTCCAGCGGGAGTGCCCGTCCTGGCTCTACCCCGTCACCATGGGCGCCACCACCATCTGGGAGCGCTGGGACAGCCTGTTGCCCGACGGCACCGTCAACCCGAGCGGGATGACTTCCTTCAACCACTACGCGTTGGGCGCCGTCGCCGACTGGCTGCATCGAACGGTCGCCGGGCTCGCCCCGGCAGCCCCCGGCTACCGCCGACTGCGGATCGAGCCCCGCCCGGGCGGCGGACTCACCCACGCGGGCGCGAAGCTGCGCACCCCGTACGGCGAGGCGGAGGTGTCCTGGACCCTGACCGGGACGGAACTGACGGTCGAGGCCCTGGTGCCGCCCAACACCACCGCCGAGGTGGTCCTGCCCGAGGGATCCGACACCGTCGAGGTCGGATCGGGCCGCCACAGCTGGACGGTTACCCTCACATCCGAGGTGGTCGAACTGCCCCCGCTGTCGGTGGACATGGACATCGATGCCCTGATGGACCGAGAGGAGGCAGCGCGCGCCTTCAAGGACCTGCTGATCTCCTACATCCCGGAGGCGGCCGAGTTCATCGAGGGTGGATCGGGGCCCGCCCCCGCCGGCACCACGGTCAGGACGATCGCGGGAATGGTGCCGAACACCGAGAAGTTCCTGGCCGACCTGGAGGAGAAGTTCGCGGAACTGGAGGGCCGGGCCTGACGGCCCGCTGCCCAGGGGTGTTTCGAAGGTTCCGCACCGCACAGGACCTTCGAAACACCCCTAGCGGGAGGCCGGCTTCCGGAGCAGGAGTGCGGAGACCGGCGTGGGCAGAACACGCAGCGTGCGGACCAGCGTCGCGGTGCGCCAGGGGAAGTACGCCTACGCCGGTTCCCTCTCCAGGGCCCGTACGACATGGCGTGCCGCTCGCTCTTGGCTTTTGGCTGATCTGGAAGGGCTTGGGCAGCCCGTCGCCACTGATCCTGTCGGTGGCGACGAAACCGGGGTGGATCGAGGTGAACCGGATATTCCGTGGCGCCAGCTCGACACGCGCCGCGTCGAGGAGCGTCCGCGCCGCGGCCTTCGCCGCCGAGTAGGGGCCTTGACGGGGGAAGGCCGATCAACCCCGCCAGTGAGTTGGTGTGCGCGATCAGGCCTCCGCCCCGCTGGTCACGCATCTGTCCGATCAGCGGGACGAGGTAGTTGACCAGCACGTCGTAGTTGAGTGCCATGATCCGTGATACGTCGGCCACGGAGACCCGGTCCAGCGACATGTCCGGGCCTTGACCCGCGTTGAGCAGTGCGACGTCGACGCCTCAGAACTCCGCGACGGCGGCCCTCACCACCGCGGCAGCAGCCTGCGGGTCGAGAGCGTCGGCGGGGACGGTCAGACAGGCGCCGTCCGCCGCCCGTACCGCCTCCGTCACCGCGGCCAGTTCGGCGGATCGCCGCGCCGTGAGGACGAACCGATTGCCTCGGCCGACGAGTCGGCGCGCCACTTCAGCGCCGATGCCCGACGAGGCGCCGACGATCAGCATGGTGCTGTCCGTGATCCTCGCCATGGTGTTCCCTTGTTCGCAGGGACGGCGGCCCCGGGGCGTGTCGGCCTCGTCCTCGCAGTGTTTCAGACCTGCCGGTCCGCGGCGGCGTCACCCCGACGAGAAGGTGGCCGGCGCAGGAGAGGCAGGAAGACATCCACCCGGGTGCCCTGGCCGGGGGTGCTGTCGAGACGGACCCGGCCGCCGTGCAGTTCCGTGACGGCGGCGACGATGGACAGGCCGAGCCCGCTGCCGCCGTCGGCCCGGCTACGGCCCTTGTCAGCACGGTAGAAGCGGTCGAATACGTGGGCGACGGCGTCCTCGGGGATGCCCGGCCCCTCGTCCTCGACCCGGAGCAACGCCCTGTCGCCGACCGTGCGCACCTCGACCCGGCAGGCGGTGCCGGTGCCGGTGTGCATACGGACGTTGCCGAGAAGGTTGGCCAACAGGCTGCGCAGTTGCGCCTCGTCGCCCAGGACGATCACCCCGGGGGCGATGCCAGGCCGCAACGGGCGGGTCGGTTCGACCGTGGCCGCGTCACGGCAGGAGTCGCGGGCGATCCGGCTGAGGTCGACCGGCTCCAGGTCCGTCTCGTCCTCCTCGTCGAAGCGGGCAAGGGCCAGCAGGGATTCGACGAGCCGCGTCATACGGTGGATCTCGGACAGCATGCGCTCCACGGCGTCGTCGACCGCAGCCGTGTCCGGCAGTGCGCCCCGCTGGTACAGCTCGGCGTAGCCTCGCAGGGACTGCAGCGGGGTGCGCAGTTCGTGCGAGGCGTCGGCCACGAACTGCCGCATGCGGTCCTCGGACCGTTCGCGCGCGACGAGGGCGGCCTGGATCTGGTCGAGCATCCGGTTCAGCGCCTCGGCGAGTCGGCCGACCTCGGTGTTCGGGGCAGTGGTGGCCACGGTGAGCCGGTGTCCGAACTCGCCGGCGGCGATCGCGTCGGCGGTGTCCGCGGCCCGCTCCAGAGACCGCAGTTCGCGGCGCACCACCGCCGTGCTGCCCACGGCCACACCGGTCAGTCCGGCCAGTTCGACGGTCACGATGACGGCCGGGTCCCCGCTGACGACCCAGGCGAACGCGGTGGCTGCCATCGCGTTCGCGCACAGGGCGGTGACGAGGGCGCCGAGCCTGGTCCGCAACGGCCACTGCCGTACACGGCTCAGCACTGCGGCTCCCGGATGCTGTAACCGACGCCGCGCTGGGTGTGGATCAGCGGTGGGCCGAGCGGGTCGAGTTTGCGACGCAGGTAGCTGACGTAGGTGGCGACCACGGTGTCGTCGCCGTTGAAGCCGTATGACCAGACATGCTCCAGGAGCTGGGCGCGCGGGACGACCCGTTCGCTGTGCAGCATCAGGTAGCGCAGCAGCCGGAACTCGGTCGGGGAGAGGTCCACACGGGTCCCGGCGCGCCGCACGGTGTACGTGGCCGCGTCCAGTTCCAGGTCGGCCACCCGCAGTACGGGGCCGTCCCTGTCGGTACGCCTGCTACGACGCAGCACGGCGCCGATCCGGGCGGCCACCTCGTCGAGACCGAACGGTTTGGTGATGTAGTCGTCACCGCCCGCGGAGAGAGCCCTGACCAGATCCTGCCGGGTGTCGCGGGCGGTGAGGAAGACCACGGCGTGCGGCAGACCGTCGGCCCGCAGCCGGCGCATCACCTCGAAGCCGTCCCCGTCCGGCAGCATGATGTCGAGCAGGATCAGCTCGGGCAACAGGTCCCGTGCCGCGGTCAGGGCCTCTTTCGCCGTGGCGGCCGTGTGGACCTCGTATCCGATGTACCGCAGGAAACGGCCGACGGTGTCCAGGATCGCCGGCTCGTCGTCCACCACCAGCAGTCGTCCGAGCGGCGGCCGCTGCGCGACGGCTCCGGTGGAGGCCAGGTCACTCATCTCGTTGCGTCTCCCCTCACCACGCCCTGTCCTGGTGTCGATTCGATCATGCCGGACCGTCGCCGTTCCGTTCCATGGGAGTTCTGTGTGAAGACCGGCTGCCGGAGGCCGTTTCCGCGGGACACAGGGTTCCGCGTTCCTAGCCTGGATCACACAGATCGCTTCTCCGTTCCTGGCCTTCGGGAGTTCTTGCGTGTCCACGCTCTTGTACCGCCTGGGCCGTTTCGCCTATCGGCGTAAATGGTCCGTCATCGGCGCCTGGTCCGTCCTGCTTCTCGTGGCGGTAGGCGCCGCACTCGGCTTGATGAAGCCGTTCGCTGCAGCCACCACCATTCCGGGAACCGAGGCCCAGCGCACACTCGACGTGGTGCGCGCGGAGTTCCCCTCGGACGAGGAACACACCACCGGGACGATGGTCTTCCGGGCACGGGACGGTGCGACCGTCAGCGCCGGAGACAGTGCCAAGGCCGTGCACCGGGCCGCCGGTGAGGCTGCCGGCGTGCCGGGCGTGACCGCGGTCGTCGCCCCGGACGCGCAGGCCGGAACGGTGTCGGCAGACGGCCGCACCGGTATCGCCCGGCTGACCTTCTCCGTCAAGAAGGGCGACGCCCTGCCCGCGGCCACCGAGCAGGGCGTCGAGAAGGCCGCAGCCGAGGCCCGGCATGCCGGGTTGGTCGTGGAACTGGGCGGTGACGCGTTCTCCCATGCCGAGGTCGAGGTGATGGGGCCCGGGGAGGCCGTGGGTGTACTGATCGCCCTGGGTGTGCTGGTGTTCGTCTTCCGCTCCCTTCGCGCCGCGATCATCCCGGTGGCCACCGCGCTCGTCGGCGTGGCCGTCGGCGTGCTGGGTCTGTTGTCCCTGACAAGCGTCGTCACCATGGACAGCACATCGGTCATCCTTGCCGTGATGCTCGGACTCGCCGTCGGCATCGACTACGCCCTCTTCATCGTCTCCCGCCACCAGACACAGGTCAGGGACGGTATGGATCCGGAGGAGTCGGCCGGGCTCGCGACCGGCACGGCGGGCGGCGCGGTGGTGTTCGCGGGTGCCACGGTCGTGATCGCGTTGGCCGCCCTTTCTGTGGTGAACATCCCCTTCCTCACGGTGATGGGGCTCGGCGCCGCCGGTACCGTGGTGGTGTCCGTACTGATCGCCGTCACCCTCCTCCCCGCCGTGCTGGGGCTGATGGGCGCGGGCATCGCCACCAGCCGGGTGCCGGTGCTGCGTCGTTCCACGGAGCGGGCCGCCCGTCGGACGGACCGTACGACCGCGGGCCTTCGCTGGGCCGCCCTGGTGGCGCGGCGCCGCTCGACCGTGCTCGTGCTCTCTCTCCTGGCCTTGGGAACCCTCGCAGTCCCGGCCGCCGACCTACGGCTCGGGCTCGGCGGCACTCAGGACCCCGACACCTCCGCCGCCCGCGCACAGAAGCTCGTCGACGACGGCTTCGGGCCCGGCTACAGCAGCACCCTGGTCGTCCTGGTCCAGGGCGGGAAAAAGACGACGGTGTCCACGGCCGAGGAACTCACCTCGATCGTGAAGAGTCTGCCCGGCGTGGCCGCCGTGTCGCCCGTGGTGCCGGCGGCGTCCGGCGACGCGGCCCTGATCAGCGTCACACCCTCCAGCGGTCCCGAGACGGACGCCACGAAGCGGCTCCTGGCCGGGATCCGACACGTCCGTGACGCCATCGAGGCCCGCACGGACACGGACATCAACGTCACCGGCACCACCGCGGTCAACATCGACGTGGCGGACAAGCTCTCCGCCGCCCTGCCCGTGTACTGCCTGCTGGTGATGGGCCTGGCGCTCGTGTTGCTGATCGTGGTCTTCCGCGCGATCGCCGTACCTGTCAAGGCGGCCCTGGGTTTTCTGCTGTCCCTGGGCGCCTCCCTGGGCGCTCTGGTGGCGGTGTTCCAGTGGGGCTGGCTGTCCGGCCTGCTCGGGATCAAGGACACGGGCCCGGTGCTGAGCTTCCTGCCGATGTTGCTCGTGGGGATCCTCTTCGGCCTGGCGATGGACTACGAAGTGTTCCTCGTCTCGCGGATGCGTGAGGAGTACGTGGCCGGGCGGTCGGCCACCGACGCCACGATCAGCGGTTTCGGGCACGGTGCGAAGGTCGTCACCGCTGCCGCCCTGATCATGATCGCCGTCTTCGGGTCCTTCGTCTTCGCCGATATGCAGGTCATCAAGGGGATGGGATTCGCCCTCGGTGTCGGTGTGCTGCTGGACGCGTTCGTCGTCCGGATGGCCTTGGTGCCGGCGGTGATGGCTGTCCTCGGCGACCGGGCGTGGTGGTTGCCGAGGTTCCTCAAGCGATCCCTGCCCGACGTGGACATCGAGGGGGAGCGGCTGACGCGCCGGATGGCCGGTACGACCTCGGTGCCGGGCCCGCGCCCGCAGCAGGAGGAAACCGAGCGGATCACCGCCCGCGCGGGCGGTCGAGGCGAGTAGGCGGCGCCCCGGGGTGTCGGTGGTCGGTGGCCCCGGCTTCCTGTGTCGGACATGGCCGGGTGGGCCCCGCCGACGGCCGCGACGTTCAGTCGGCCACGATGACCACTTCCAGGGTTCGCGGCCCGTGCACTCCTTCGACCCGGTCGAGTTCGATGTCGCTGGTCGCCGACGGGCCGGAGATCCACGTCAGCGGGCGGGCGGGATCGAGACGGGGCAGGGCCTGAGGCACGGATGCCACGACCTGGTCTGCCGCACGAACGACGCAGATGTGCAGGTCGGGGACGAGAGTCAGGGCACGGCGGCCCTGCCCGGGACCACAGTCCAGAACGATGGTCCCGGTCTCCGCGATGGCCAGGGCACAGCCGGTGACCACGGCGTCGATGGCGTCGAGCTCGTACGGGGACAACGAACCGTCGTCAGCAAGCTGTTCCGCGTCGGTGGTGGCCAGCCACGCGGACGGCAACCCCGGTGGGACTGCGACGCTGCCGACCCCGTGTCGGGCGAGCAGACGACCGATCAGGGCCGGGAGTTCGTCCTGAGAGGTGCGGTGGACCACGGCCCGGTAGTCGGTGAGGTTCTCGTGCAGGAGATCTAGGATCGTGGCGGGCACGTCCGGGGTGTGGCTGACGAGGTAGTCGCGGGAGATCCGGGGGACATCGGGCGCGCCGACGAGCGCGCTTCGTACGCGGGTGAGGATCCGGTCACGGGAGGTGGTCATGGGCGGTTCTTCCTCCACCAGTCGCGGAACGGTTCGGCGGGCATCTTCGGCAGGTCGCGACTCTCGGTCCACTGACGGGCGCCGGGGAACGGGAGCCGGTTGGGATGCAGCCCACGGGTCTTGGACGCGAGCCGTTCACCGGCTGCGAGCGCGGCCGGACGGTCGAGGACCCAGCCCGCCGCCTTGATCGCGGCCCTTTCCAGCCGGTGCCCGGCTCCACCCTGATCCGCGACCCGTTCCCGTAGATGTACCAGCACCTCGGGGATGTCGATGGCGACCGGGCACACCTCGTAGCAGGCGCCGCACAGCGAGGAGGCGTACGGCAGGGAGGCGTCGATCTCGCTTGCGGTGCCCCTCAGCTGGGGGCTGAGGATGGCGCCGATCGGGCCCGGGTAGACCGAGCCGTACGCGTGGCCGCCGGCCCGCTCGTACACCGGGCAGACGTTGAGGCAGGCCGAGCAGCGGATGCAGCGCAGGGCCTGGCGGCCGACCTCGTCGGCGAGGGTGTCGGTGCGGCCGTTGTCGACGAGGACGAGGTGGAAGGTCTGCGGGCCGTCCTCGTCGGTGGTGCCGGTCCAGGTGGAGGTGTAGGGGTTCATGCGCTCGGCGGTGGAGGAGCGGGGGAGGGTCTGCAGGAACACCTCCAGGTCCTGCCAGGTGGGCACGATCTTCTCGATGCCGACGACCGAGATCAGGGTCTCGGGGAGGGTGAGGCACATCCGGCCGTTGCCCTCGGACTCCACGACCACCATGGTGCCGGTCTCGGCGACCATGAAGTTGGCGCCGGAGATGCCGACCTCGGCACGCAGGAACTTCTCCCGCAGATGCAGCCGCGCGGCCTCCGCCAGCTCGGCGGGCGTGTCGGTGAGGCCCTCGGGGGCCGGGCGGCCCCACGCGGCCATCTCGCGCGCGAAGATGTCCCGGATCTCGCCCCGGTTGCGGTGGATCGCGGGGACGAGGATGTGCGAGGGCCGGTCCTTGCCCAGCTGGACGATGAGTTCGGCGAGATCGGTCTCGTAGGCGCGGATGCCCTCGGCCTCCAGCGCCTCGTTCAGCCCGATCTCCTGGGTGGCCATCGACTTGACCTTGACGACCTCGCTCTGGCCGGTCGCCTTCACGAGATACGTGACGATCCGGTTGGCCTCGTCCGCGTCGGCGGCCCAGTGGACCGTGCCGCCCGCCGCCGTGACCGACTCCTCCAACTGCACGAGATAGCGGTCGAGATGGCGGAGCGTGTGGTCCTTGATCTGCTTTCCGGCCTCGCGCAGCGCGGCCCAGTCGGAGACCTCCGCGACCGCGGCGGCGCGCTTGGCGCGGATGGTGTGCGTGGCGTGGCGCAGATTGCCGCGCAGCGTCGTGTCGTGGACGGCTTCGTGCGCGGCCTTCGGGAAGGACGGCATGCCGAGATACGTCCCGCTCATGCGAGGGGCTCCTCTTCCGTGCTCGCCAGGATCTCCGCGATGTGGACGGGCCGGACGGCCGTGCGCAGCCGGGTCATCGTGC
The DNA here is from genome assembly GCF_029167005.1 of Streptomyces sp. VNUA24. Taxonomy (NCBI): domain Bacteria; kingdom Bacillati; phylum Actinomycetota; class Actinomycetes; order Kitasatosporales; family Streptomycetaceae; genus Streptomyces; species Streptomyces sp. VNUA24. The sequence continues at coordinate 1,221,700 of NZ_CP119143.1, read as the reverse complement.
CGCCGAGGTGCATGAGACACGAGTTGTCGGCCGCGCACAGCACCTCGGCGCCCGTCGACTCGGCGTTGCGCACCTTGTCCGCGCCCATGGCCGCCGAGACATCGGAGTTCTTCACGGCGAAGGTGCCGCCGAAGCCACAGCACTCGTCGGCCCCCGGAAGCTCCACCAACTCCAGCCCCTTCACGGCCCCGAGCAGCCTGCGGGGTCTGTCGCCCAATCCCAACATGCGCAGACCGTGGCAGGAGGGGTGGTAGGTCACCTTGTGCGGGTAGTACGCGCCGACGTCCGTCACGCCCAGGACGTCCACCAGGAACTCGGTCAGCTCGTAGGTACGGGGCACGAGCGACGCGGCGGCGTCGGAGAGGTCCTCGCCGCGTCCTTCGGCGCTGGCCCGGGCACCGATGCGCGGGTAGTTGTCCCGTACCATCGCGGCACAGGATCCCGACGGGGTGACCACGTGCTCGTAACCTTCGAAGGCACGGGCCATACGGCGGACCAGCGGCTCGGTCTCCCGGCGATAGCCGGTGTTGAACTGAGGCTGACCGCAGCAGGTCTGTGCGGCGGGGAAATCCACCTCCACGCCGAGACGTTCGAGCAGCTTGACCGTGGCGATGGCGGTGGACGGGTAGACGGCGTCGTTGACACAGGTGGCGAAGAGCGCGACGCGCATCACGAGTCCTTTCCGGTGGGCGAGATCCTGGCCTCGGCGGCGTCCCAGACAGCCCTGTCGCCCCGAGGGGCGTACCGCCGCAGATGCTGGGTGTCGGCGACGAGTCGACGCATCGCGGGCAGGTCGCCGACCAGGCCGGCGGCCCTGGCCTGCACGAGGATGTTACCCAGAGCGGTGGCCTCGGTCGGGCCGGCGATCACGGGAAGGCCGGTGGCGTCGGACGTCAGCTGGCACAGCAGGTCGTTGCGGGAGGCACCGCCCACGAGGTGGACATGGGTGATGTCACGGCCGGCCAGTTCGGCGGCCTGGCGGAGCGTGCGGCGATGGGCCAGCGCGAGGCTCTCCAGGATGCAGCGGACCACGGCCCCCTGAGTGCCGGGCACCGGTTGGCCGGTGCGACGGCATTGCTCCCGGATACGTTCGGGCATGTCGCCGGGCGGGAGGAAGTCGGGGGAGTCCGGATCGACGACCGCCGCGAACGGCTCGGCACGGGCCGCGTCGGCGAGCAGGCTGGGGATGTGCGAGGACAGGCCCTGCGCGGTCCAGGTGCGCCTGCACTCCTCCAACAGCCACATCCCCATGATGTTGCGCAGATAGCGGATGGTGCCGTCGACACCGCGCTCGTTGGTGAAGTTCGCGGCCCGGGAGGCCTCGGTCAGGACCGGGCTGTCCAGTTCGAGACCGGCCAACGACCAGGTGCCGCAGGAGATGTAGGCGAAGTGGGGCTCCGTGGCCGGCACGGCGACGACCGCGGACGCGGTGTCGTGCGAGGCGACCGTGGTGACGGGCGTGTCCGCCACCAGCCCGGTGTAGGCGGCGACATGCGGCAGGACGACCCCGGCCGGGTCGCCTGGCGCGCGCAACGCCGGTAGCAGCCGGGGATCGATGGAGAGGCGGTCGAGCACGTCCTTGGACCAGGTTCCGGTTCGTGCGTCGAAGAGCCCGGTGGTGGAGGCATTGGTCTCCTCGGCGCCGATCGATCCCGTCAACCAGTGGACCAAGAGGTCGGGCATGAGCAGCAGCGTGCGGGCCGAGGCGAGCCGGGCGCCTCCCGTTTCGGAGGCGAGTTGGAAGACGGTGTTGAACGGCAGATGCTGCAATCCGGTGATCTCGTACAGCTCCGTGGGCCCGATCTTGGACCAGACCTGGTCGGCGATCCCGTCGGTACGGCTGTCCCGGTAGTGGAAGGGGTGGCCGACCGGTGAACCGAAGGCGTCGAGGAGTCCGTAGTCCACGGCCCAGGTGTCCACGCCGACGGAGCTGACGTCGCCGGCGCGGGCCGCTTCGCGGAGCCCGTCGAGGATGCCCTGGAACAGGGCGAGGGCATCCCAGCGCAGCCCGTCGGGCAGCTGGACGGGGGTGTTGGCGAACCGGTGGGCCTCGGTCAGGTCGAGGTTGTCCGGTCCGACCCGGCCGAGGATGACTCGTCCGCTGGTCGCCCCGAGGTCGACGGCCGCGAATGCGGAGGGAAAGGCGGAGGACGGAGGGACGGTGCTCACGTGGTGTACCTCTGCGGGATGCGCGGTTAGCCGAGGGGAACGGGTGAGGCGGAGGCGCCTCGGGGGTGGGACGATGCCGGACGCCGGTCCGCGCGCCTGGGGCCACCGCACGGAAACGGCGGTGCCAGGCGCGCTCGTGGAGCGTCGACCGTCATCGGAGGAATGCGGCGGCCACGCCGGCGTCGACCGGGACGTGCAGACCGGTGGTGTGCGTCAGTTCCCCGCCCGTCAGTGCGAACACCGCGTTCGCCACGTGCTCGGGGAGCACCTCGCGCTTGAGGATGGTCCGCTGCGCGTAGAACTCGCCCAGCTTCTCCTCCTCGATCCCGTAGGTGGCCGCCCGCTGGGCGCCCCAGCCGGCCGCGAAGATCCCGGAACCGCGCACCACACCGTCGGGGTTGACCCCGTTGACGCGGATGCCGTGCTCGCCCAGCTCGGCGGCCAGCAGCCGTACCTGGTGGGCCTGGTCGGCCTTGGTGGCGGAGTACGCGATGTTGTTGGGACCGGCGAAGACGGCGTTCTTGGAGGCGATGTAGACGATGTCACCGCCCAGCCCCTGCGCGATCATCACCCGGGCCGCCTCACGCGACACCAGGAACGACCCGCGGGCCATGATGTCGTGCTGGAGGTCCCAGTCCTTCGCCGACGTCTCCAGCAGCGGCTTGGAGATCGAGATACCGGCGTTGTTGACGACGAGATCGACCCCGCCGTAGGCCAGCGCGGCGGTCTTGAACGCCTCGGCGATCTGCGTCTCGTCCGTCACGTCGACGGTCACCGCGACGGCCTTGTCCGCCCCGCCCAGCTCCTCGGCGACGGCGGCGGCGTTCCCGGCGTCGAGATCGGCGACGACGACACAGGCGCCCTCGGCGACCAGCCGGTGCGCGATGGCCTTGCCGATCCCGCTGCCCGCGCCGGTGACCAGCGCGATGCGGGTCGCCAGGGCCTTCGGCTTCGGCATCCGCTGGAGCTTGGCCTCCTCCAGCGCCCAGTACTCGATGCGGAACTTCTCCGACTCCTCGATCGGCGCGTACGTCGACACCGCCTCGGCGCCGCGCATCACGTTGATCGCGTTGACGTAGAACTCGCCGGCCACCCGCGCGGTCTGCTTGTCCTTGCCGAAGCTGAACATGCCCACGCCCGGGACCAGCACGATCGCCGGGTCGGCGCCGCGCATCGCGGGGGAGCCGGGCCCGGCGTGCCGCCGGTAGTAGGCGGCGTACTCCTCCCGGTACCCGGCGTGCAGCTCCTTGAGCCGGGCGATCGCGGAGTCCAGGTCGGCGGTGGGCGGCAGGTCGAGGACCAGCGGCCGGACCTTCGTCCGGAGGAAGTGGTCGGGGCAGGAGGTGCCCAGCGCGGCGAGCCGGGGGTGCTCCGCGCTCGCCAGGAAGTCGAGGACCACGTCGGAGTCGGTGAAGTGCCCGACCTGGGCCCGGTCCTGCGAGGCGATCGCCCGGACGTGCGGGGCGAGTGCGGCGGCCCGCTCCCGGCGCGCGGCGGCTTCGAGGGCCTGGTACCCCTCGACGACGGGCCCGAACGGCTCCGCCTTCCCCTTCTCCTCAAGGAACCGCTCGGCGGTCCGGATGATGTGCAGCGAGTTCTTCTCGCACTCCTCGGCACTCTCGCCCCAGGCGGTGATGCCGTGCCCGCCGAGGACACACCCGACGGCCTGCGGGTTCTCCCGCTTCACGGCCGCGATGTCCAGCCCCAGCTGGAACCCGGGACGCCGCCACGGCACCCACACCACGCTGTCCCCGAAACACTCCGCGGTCAGCTTCTCCCCGTCCACCGCACAGGCGAGCGCGATCCCGGAGTCGGGGTGCAGATGATCGACATGGGCGGCATCCACGAGCCCGTGCATCGCGGTGTCGATCGACGGGGCCGCGCCGCCCTTGCCGTGCAGGCAGTAGTCGAACGCGGCCACCATCTCGTCCTCGCGCTCCACCCCCGGATACACCTCGACCAGCGCCCGCATCCGGTCCAGCCGCAGCACGGCGAGCCCCGCCTCGGTGAGCGTCCCGAGGTCGCCCCCGGACCCCTTCACCCACATCAGCTCCACCTCACCCCCGGTCACGGGGTCGGTGTCGGTCCCCTTCGCCGACGCGTTCCCCCCGGCGTAGTTGGTGTTCCGCGGATCGGCACCGAGCCGACGAGAACGGGCGAGCAGGGCTGCGGCTTCGGGATGGGTTGCCATGTGCGATCAATCCTTACGGTGAGACGGGGTACGGGGTGGGCGGTGCGGGTGTGGGGCGCGGGGTCCAGCTCGGGGGTGGGGGTGCGTCGCCGGGTGCGGGTGAGTGGGGCGTCTCGCGCAGTTCCCCGCGCCCCTGAAAAGCAGGGGCTGCGCCCCGTGCTTTTCAGACCCGCCCCTGGTCGCCTTTCAGGCCCGCGGGGCCCGTGGTCTTTCAGGCCCGCAGGGGCCTGGTCTTTTAGGGGCGCGGGGAACTGCGCGACCAGCCACGAACCGGCCCGCAGCCCGCATCCGACGGAACTCGGCAGACGGAACTCGGCAGTCGGCGTCAGCCCACCGCGGCGGTCACGCCCCCCACCCCGCCTGCTCCCCGCCCACCCGCTCCTCGACGATCTTCGACGCCCACCCGGACCGGCGGTACGCCTGGAGCGGCTCGGGGTCCAGCCCCATCTCCTCGCGCACCTCGCGCAGCAGCGGCCGCACATCCGTGTTGTACGCGTCCATCACGACCGCGTTGGCCTCCAGCACGTCCCCGGCCCGCTGGGCGGCGCCCAGCGCGTCCCCGTCGACCAGCAGCGCCTTGGCGGTGGCCTCCTGCACGTTCATCACCGAGCGGATGATCGCCGGGATCTTCGCCTCGATGTTGTGGCACTGGTCGAGCATGAACGCGACCTCGGGGGTGAAGCCGCCGCCGCGCACGACCTCGTACATGATCCGGAACAGCTGGAACGGGTCCGCGGAGCCGACCATCAGGTCGTCGTCCGCGTAGAAGCGGGAGTTGAAGTCGAACGCGCCGAGTTTCCCCTCGCGCAGCAGCGTCGCCACGATGAACTCGATGTTGGTCCCCGGCGCGTGATGCCCGGTGTCGACCACGACCTGCGCCTTGGGCCCGAGCTTCAGACAGTGGGCGTAGGCGGTGCCCCAGTCCGGCACGTCCGTCGTGTAGAAGGCCGGCTCGAAGAACTTGTACTCCAGCAGCATCCGCTGGTCGTCCCCGAGCCGCCCGTACACCTCGGCGAGGGCCTCGGCCAGCCGGTCCTGACGTGCGCGGATGTCGTCCTGGCCGGGATAGTTCGTCCCGTCCGCGAACCACAGCTTCAGGTCCCGGGACCCGGTCGCGTCCATGATGTCGACGCACTCCAGCAAGTGGCCGACGGCCTTGCGGCGCACCGCCGCGTCCGGGTGGCAGACGCTGCCCAGCTTGTAGTCGTCGTCCTGGAAGGTGTTGGAGTTGATCGCGCCCAGCCGCACGCCACGCTCCTCGGCGTGCTTGGCGAGCGCCGCATAGTCCTCGACCCTGTCCCAGGGAATGTGCAGCGCGACCGTCGGAGCCACGCCGGTGAACTCGTGCACCTTCCCGGCGTCGTCCAGCTTCTCCCACGGATCACGCGGAACACCCTGCTGGGCGAACACCTTGAAGCGCGTCCCGGAGTTCCCGTACGCCCACGACGGCGTCTCGACGGCCTGGGTCTTGAGGGCGGCCTTCACTGCAGCGATGTCAGGCATGTCAACCTCGGGATACGGCACGGCCCCGGAACAGGGCGCGGCCTGAGTCTTGTTGAATCGATTCATTTTGGAGCTGGAAGCTAGCTTCCCCGGTGGTGTCCGTCAAGCGGCTCCGGCTGTCGACCGAAGCGGGGAGGTTCCACTGTGGCGGCGTGGCTCCAGCGGCCGGAGATCTGCGGCCGAGGCCCCTCCGGTCGGGGTGTCCGGGGTGGACCCCTGTGCCCCTTGGGGCAATGAAAACCTACTTGAGTTCGGGATTCAAGGTTAGGGTGCTCCTGTACGACGTCGCCGATGCGATGAGAATCCCCACCCGGGGCGCCGAGTAGGAGCCGATCGCCATGCCCAGTGCCACCTACGCCCTGATGAAGGGTTGGTTCCAGGAGTCCGCTGCCCAACGGGGACCCATGAATCTCGCGGCGGAGCGCGAGCAGGCTGCCGCCCTCGCGGACATGTACCGAGAGATTCCCAGCGTCGTCGTGGAGCCGGCCGGGGAGCTCAGGGCAGGCTCTTACCTGCTGACTCCGGCCGGAGCCCGTGACGACCTCGTCGTCCTCTTCATCCACGGCGGCGGGTTCCGCTCCGGGCTGGCCAGAGGGTCACGCGGGCTGGGAGCGCACCTCGCCCTGGCGACCAAGGCACGGGTGCTGCTGCCTGAGTACCGGCTGGCTCCGGAGGACCCCTACCCGGCGGGACTCGACGACTGCCTGGCCGCCTTCGACCACGCCGCTTCGCTGGCGCCCAGAATCGTGGTGGCGGGCGAGTCCGCAGGTGCGAACCTCGCGCTCGCGGTCATGCTGCGCCGCTTGTCGGAGAACCGCCCCGGCATTCTCGCGGGGGTGCTCTACGCCGGTGTGTTCGACCTGCGCACGGAACGGTTCTCCGAGGGCAGCTGGACCGACAACGCGGACACCGACCCGCTGTTGCCGGACGAGCTCGGCCAGGCCATGCACGACGACTACCTCGCCGGGCACCGTGCGGACGACCCTCTGGTCAGCCCCGTCGTCGCAGATCTGCGGGGCCTGCCGCCCCTGTTCCTTCAGGTCTCCGGTGCGGAGCGGCTCCTTGACGATTCACTGACGGTGGCCGACCGGGCGGCCCGCGCGGGTGTGGAGGTCGAGCTGGAGGTGTGGCCGAAGATGTTCCACGTCTGGCAGGCGGGGGTCGGCTTCCTGCCCGAGGCGACCGAGGCGGTGGCCCGGACCGCCGCGTTCGTGCGGCGCGTCGCCGACGGCCGTTTCGTCGACGGACCGGCGCTGCTGGGCGGGCCGGCGAGCCTCGAAGAGGTCTTGTAAGAGCCCCTCACCGATGGCGAGGTGGTGATACGTGCTGCCTCGGTCTGCCGCGCTCGGCTTCTCACCGGGGGCAACAGTGTCGTCGACCGCGGACCGGGCGCCGACGACACAGTGCCGGAAGACTGCTGGGCACCTGTCGACTTCGCGATCTGTCGAACGGCAGGGACGGCCGAGGCGCAGTGCTCAGGCGAACGGCAGGGACGGCCGGGGCGCAGTGCTCAGGCCCCCGTCGGATCCATGGCATTGCCGCAACCAGCCGGTGCCGGCCGCCAGGCACTTGCCGCCGCACGGATCCCGACGTACCCATGAGGTCCCGGGGCCCTGCGGTTCGTACCCGCCGGGCCTCGGCATCTGTAGGACCGGCGCCGACCCGCGCGCCTTCTGACCCTTTGCGTGTACGACGCGTCCACCGATTGGAGAACCTCGATGACCGACGCTGACGTCACACCCGAAACCGTGGAGGCCCGCGAGTTCGCGCACCTGTCGACCACCTCGACCTTCGCGGACATCGTGAACCATCCGGCGTTCGCGGGCTTCGGCGACTACATGGTGCCCTGGGAGTCCGGCGAGTACGCCGAGGTCACCCGCCCGCTCACCGTCGAGGCGCTGGCACCGCACCTGGGCGCCTGGGATCCCCGGACGATGGTCGACGGCCTCAACTTCCTCGTCGACCAGGTCAACCAGGGCCGTACCATTTTCCACGCCCTCTACGGTGAGAGCGAGATCGCCGCCGAACCGTCCAAGGCCACGGCAGGTATGTTCTTCGTCCCCGGAGCCCCGGGCAGCCCGCTCGCCTTCGTCGCCGCCGGTGGCGGATTCACCTCGGTCGCCTCGATCCAGGAGGCATTTCCGCACGCCAAGGCCCTGCACGCGCTCGGATACAACGTCGCGGTGCTCAAGTACCGCATCGGCAAGGAAGACCACGACGACGTCTCGGTGCCGCTGGCACGCGCCAACGAGGACATGGCCCGGGCCATGGGCCTGCTCGCCGAACACGCGGACTCGTGGGGCGTCAGCCTGGACGGCTACTCGGTCTGGGGCAGCTCGGCCGGCGGACGGCTCGTGTCGAGCTGGGGCACTGATGGCCCACTGGGCGCCCGCGCGCACGGGTTCCACGGTCCCGCCGCCGTCATCGCCGCCTATCCGGGCACTCCGTTCGGGCCGTACTCGGCGTCCTTTCCGCCGTACTTCGTCACCGTCGCCGCGGACGACGAGGTGATCTCGGTGCCCGAGGTCGACCGTCTTGTCGACGACCTGCGCGCCATCGGTGTCGCGGTGGACTACCACAGGACCGATTCCGGGGGACATGGATACGGTCTCGGCGTCGGTACGCCCGCCGACGGCTGGCTCGACGACGCGGTCGCGTTCTGGCGGTCGCACGCCACCGCCGGCTGAGCCCGGGGCCAAGGGCTGTGCCGGCGAGGGAGCGGCTCCGGGCCGCGCGAACGACCTCGCCCGGCCGCGTGCGGTCCGCACGCGGCCGGGCTGAGGGTGGAAGTGGTCAGCGTGCCGCCCCGACCTTCGCGCGGATGACGGGGATTGTCCCGGCCGCCGTACGTGGCAGGCCCTTGAGGACGAGCACGAGGGCTGTCGTCACGAGCACGCCCACGGCCACGGCCGCCAGGAAGAGCAACGGCCCGCCGAGGTGCCCTGCGGCGAAGACGCCGCCGTAGGGCATCGTCAGGGTGCTGCCGAAGGTCATCGTCAGGGCTCCGGCGGCGGCGCCGCCCACCATGGAGGCCGGGATCACCCGCAACGGGTCGGCCAGCGCGAACGGGATGGCCCCCTCCGGGACGAAGGCGGCCCCGAACAGCCAGGCGCCCTTTCCGTAGGTCCGCTCGGCCGGTGTGAACAGGGAGCCCCGCACCAGGGTGGCCAGGGACAGGGCCAGTGGCGGGACCATGGCGGACGCCACCACCGTCGCCATGAGGGTGAAGTTGAGGCTGTTCGGCGCTGTCTCGATGCCTGCGACGGCGAAGGCGATGGCCGTTTTGCTGAGGGTTCCGCTGAGGTCGAAGGTGACCATCAGGCCGAGCACCATGCCGCACACGGCGGAGCTTCCCCAGGTCAGTGGCGGCAGTTCGTGGTTCAGCCACTGCGCGAGAGAGGCGATCTGCGGTCCGGCCACCACATAGACCGCCGCCGTGGTGACCACTGTGGAGAGGAACGGGAAGACCACCATGGAGGCGGCGTTCCGTAGTGAGGAGGGCACGGTGATCCGCTGGAGAAGCAGGGTGACCGCGCCCGCTGTCACACCGGCGGCCAGACCGCCGAGATAGCCGGACTGGAAGTTCATGGCGACCATGCCGCCGATGACACCGGGGGTCAGCGCCGGCAGTCCGGCCATGCCGTAGGCGACGTACCCGGCGACGAGCGGTGCGAAGAGGGCCAGTGCGCTGACGCCGGTCTGCAGCAGCAGCGCGGCCCAGGTGTCGGGGTCCGTCCACGAGCCGTCGTTCAGGAGCGTGGACATCGTCGTGGTGATGTCGGGGCCGCCGATGGCGAAGGCGAGGACGGTCAGCAGCCCGCCGATGGCGGCCAGGGGCGCCACATAGGGCGTGCTGGCGGCGAGCCATCCACCGATCCGGATGCCGACATGTCCGCTGTGACCGGAACCGTGGTCCGTGCGGGCGCTCGATGGGGTGGTGGCTCGGCGGCCGGAGGGTTTCATGGTGAGACTCCAGGTGCGTGGGGGCAGCGCCTTGCGGGCGGCTGCCGTGTCATGGCCGGCAGGAGGTTCGACGGAGTGATGACGCTTCGCGTCGGCGACCGGCTGGGGAGCGACCGGAAAGATGCGGGGCCGCTCGGCGACAGGGACGGTGTCCGCAGGGAGGGTGACCCGGGCCCGGTCGTGACCGGGCCCGGGTCAGAGGCCGTCCTTCATGGGCTTGCTGTCCTGCGGACAGGGACGAGAGGCTGAAGCGATGATGCCGCGCGGTGGCCCGCGGTGATCCGGGGCCACCCCGTGGCCGACACGCAGGCTCAGCTGTCTCCGTACACCATGTCGGCGTTCATCGACCGAAGGATCGTGGCCGCCCTGATGTTGATCATGCGGTCGGCGCCGTTGTAGTTCCACGCGGCACCGTGGTGAATGCCCGCGATGATGGCATCTCCCCAGGCACCCTGCTCGTAGACGGGCGCGCCCGAGTCACCGGGCTTGGTGAAGTTTCCGTTGCAGTAGCAGGGGTTGTTGGTCCCTCCACGGTCCATGAGGAAGGCGTCGTTCTGGTCGACACAGTGCCAGCTGCCGAACCACATGTAGCAGAAGCCGTAAGTGGAGTACGAGATCGGGTGACCACAGTGGTTGAAGGTGGTCTGCCCGCTCACACAGAGCTTGCGGCCCCAGTACATCCAGTCGGTGTAGTTGCTGACCCAGGCGTTGGATTCGCTCGCGGCATAACCCCCGGTGTAGATGCGCCCGGTGTAGTTATTGCCCGCGATTGCCTCGGCGTCGATCCACTGGTGAATTCGCGTGACACGACCGAGCGAATTTCCGGTCGGGGTCCTGACCTCTGTGTTCCAGTCGAAACAGTGCGACGCGGTGATCATTTGCTTCTGGCCGTCCACCTTGTGCTTGACGGTGAAGCCGGCCGTGCAAGTCATTCCACCGCCGTTGATCGAACCTCCGCCCCAGAAGGGTGAGTAGTCGTTGAACCGGTTGTTGTTCGGCGTGAAGCGGCCGGGCATCGTCTCGACCGCGTCCGGGAACCGTGACTGCAAGGAACTCGCCGCAGACTTGGGAGCCTCAAGGTTGACGACTACCTTGTCCTTCTCGCCGTCGTAGGTGTAGCCGACGCCGTACTTGCGCGCATCCTTGTGCCACTTGGCCTCCTTGAGGGTCTTGAAGACGCCGGAGACCTCGTTCCTGGTGAGCTTGCTGACTTTGATCCTGACCTTCAAGCCGGCGGGGATCTCTGCCTTGACCTGTGCCTTCTCGGCGGCAGATGTCCCGGAGGGCAGCACCAGCAGAGGGCTGGACGTGCCGGCCTCACCGAAGACGCCGAGTGCGGAGTGCGCGGTGGCGACCCTGTCGAGCTGCTGCAGCTGCGTCTGGCTCGGTGCCTTCTGCGGGACTTCCGGGGAGGCTGCCGCCGTGGCGTCGGCCGTCATCGGAAACGCGAATGCGGTGACGCTTGCGAGAGTCACTCCGATGAGGCGCTTCATTCTTGTGCTTCTTCTCACTTTTCCCCTTTTCGTACGTGTGGAGAACCAGGGATCCGTCACTTTTCTCCCGAAGGGGAAGAGGCTTTCGGTGAGCCGTCTCGTATCGGGAGATTTCCGACCCTCACCCCAGGGGGTGGCCGGATCGGGGGAATTTTCATGCGCATTTGTTCCCTGCTCAGATGAGATGCGGGAGCGCTCCCATGAAGCGCTGCGGGCGGTCGGGGCGTCCGGATCCTTGCCCGGGTCGCGCCATCGGGCACTGTTCACCGTGCGGCCGTGCGGCCGGCCGCGCATGCGTGAGGCGGCGGGTTCGTCCGCGGCTCCCGGTGCGACATCGGATCGCGATCGCCAGGGTGTTGGTGGCGTTCGCGGGTCGGTCCGTGCTTCTTCAGGGGCGCGCCCCGCGCGACGAACCGCCACCGAGGGCGGTGACGCCTCGTCAGCGCTCGCGCGGTGGGTGGCGGACCGGAGGCGGCCTTGGCGCGCCTCCGGGCTCCGCCTGTGCGTTTCATGTGAGGAGCATCGCCGCAGGGTTCCCGTGACTCAATGGGTACTTCCCCCGTCGGGCGGGATGGGTAGTTCCACCCTGCTGCTCCTACGGGAGGGACCCCCGGCTCTCCACCCACCAGGCCGCTATCTGGGCGCGGGAGCTGACGCCGAGCTTGGCCCTGATGTTCTCGATGTGGCGGTCCGCGGTGCGCGGCGACAGACTGAGCATCGTCGCTATCTTCCGGTTGGTCATGCCCTTGGCCACCAGCGCGGCCACTTCCTGTTCCCGGCAGGTCAACGAGTTCGTGGCCGTGGCCGCGGTTCCTTGCCCGGTGTCGGTTCCCGGGTCCAGAGCGAGGGCGATGGCCTGAGCCGGACTGTCGTGCCTGGCGCCTTCCGCCACGGCCTTGTCGTATCCGGTCTCGCCCAGTGCGGAGAGGACTGTCTCCCGGCAGTGAGCGCGATGCTGGCCCAGGGTGGAGACGGGGCAGGCGCCGATCTCCCGGGACAGGGCGTACACGGAGCCCAGCAGCTGAGCCGCCCGCTCGTGATGGCCGCGAGACGCCGTGATCCAGGTGAACACCTCCAGTGCCGCCGCGGTCCCGGCGTAGTCGTTGAAGCCTCGGAGGGTCTCCAGCGCGGCCCGGGTCAACGACAGGCCTTCTTCCGTGTCACCGTCCGCCCACAGCGCGTAACCCAGCGCCCACAGTGCGTAGGATCCGAAGAGCCGTTCGCCGTGGGCCTTCGCGACCTCCACCGCACGCCTGCTGGTGTCCGCCGAACGCGGGTCTCCGAGGTGGGCCTGGGTGATGGCCACCTGGAACTGCCAGAACAGCATCTCGGGCCCCTCGCCGGCCGCCCGGTGGGCGGCCAGGGCCTCCTCGTAGAGGGGTACGGCCTCCTCCATCCGGCCCCGGAACGCCGCCGACGCACCGCGGAAGCCGTGCACATACGGCAGGACGGAGGGATCGTTGAGCCGTTCACCGAGCTCTTCGGCTTCGTCCAGCCACTGGTCGGCCGTCGCGAGAGCGCCTTGCAGCAGTGCCACCCAGGCGGCCGCCCACAGCGCCCTCGCCCGGACAGGAGTCGGCTCGGGTGTCGCCGCCAGCAGCCGCTCGAACTGACGGCGCCCCTCGCGGAGGAAGCCGTCGGCACACCAGTGGAAGCGGAGCGCCGTGGCCAGGCGGAGTGTGGTCTGACCGTCTGCCTGGTCCTGGTCCTGATCCTGATCCACCTCCTCCACCTCCTCCACCTCCTCCGCATCCTCCGGTCCCTCCGGTCCGGAAAGTTCCAGCCGGGCCCGGGGGTGCTCCTGAGCTTCCGCGACCGCCGTCCTGCGGAGGTCCAGTGCCACCAGGAGGTTGCAGTGCTCGGCGCGCAGCCGGGTCAGGGTCTCCTCCTGGCCCGGGCCGAACCACGCGGCTGCGGTCCGTTCGGCGAGGGCCAGGAAGAAGTCCCGGTGCCGCCGCAGCACTCGTTGCTCTCCTCCCGACTCGGTGAGCCGAGCTCTTCCGTACTCCCTGATGGTCTCCAGCAGGCGGTAGCGGTGCAGCCCTTCGGCTTCGGTCGCCAGTACGACGGACTGGGCCACCAGCCGGTCGAGCAGGTCCAGAACCTCGTGTTCCGCGATGCCCTCACCCGCGCAGACCTCCTCGGCGGCGTCCAAGCCGAAGCCGCCGACGAAGACCGACAGCCGGTTCCACAGCAGTCGTTCGGCCGGCGTGCACAGGTCGTAGCTCCACTCGATCATGCCGTGCAACGTGCGCTGGCGTGGGGACTTGGTCCGGCAGCCGCCGTTGAGCAGGGCGAACCTGTTTCGCAGACGGTCCGTCAGCTGGTCGACGGGGAGTGTGCGCAGGCGGGAGGCGGCCAGTTCGATGGCCAGGGGCAGCCCGTCCAGCTCAGTGCACAGCTGGATGGCCTGAGCGCGGTTCGAGTCGGTGATGCGGAAGTCCGGCCGGACGGCGATGGCCCGTTCCTGCAGCAGTTCGATCGCCTCGTCCGGTATCGAAAGGGGGGGAACGGGGAGGACGTGCTCGCCCGTGACCCCCAGCGTCTGACGGCTCGTGGTCAGGAGGCGCAGCCCCGGGCAGGCCAGGAGCAGTTTCTTCGCCAGCTCGGCGGACGCGTCGACCAGGTGCTCGCAGTTGTCCAGGACGATCAGTGCCCGGTTGTGCGTGAGGTGATCCGTGATCTGGTCGAGGGCGGGTCTGGTGCCGAGATCTGGTAGCCGGAGGGTGCTCGCGATGGTGGGCGCCACCATCGCGGGGTCCGGGACCGGGGCCAGGTCGATCAACCACAAGCCGTCGGGAAACGACTTGCTCATCCCCGTGGCTGCTTCCAGGGCCAGCCGGGTCTTGCCCACCCCGCCGGCTCCCGTGAGTGTCAGGAGGCGCACTTCGCCGAGCAGACGCTGGATCTCGGCGACCTCGCGGCGCCTGCCCGTGAAGCTGGTGAGGGGCGCGGGCAGATTGCCCGCGGTTGTGATCATGCTGGTCACGCTGCACCTCGCGATGTGTCGTGCAAAGAGGGTCAGATGCTAATAGATGTCAGTTGCTGACCTTGCAGGCGGTAAGGGGTGATTTCGGGATCTGTTCAAGGTCTGCGGTGGTCGCCGTCGGCCGGGCCCCGCTTGCTGTCTCTCGCGACGCCGGTCGAGGGCTCGGTGGGTGGTGGCGGTCCCGTGCCGCGAGGGCGCCCGTCCGGCGGCCGGGAGTGTGTGGGTGCGCGAGGCCGGTTCGCAAGGTGGTGTGCCGCGTCCCTGCGATTCCGGCATCGACTGTGTCGATCAATAAAATCGTACGACATTGTCAACTGACAATGTCGCCTGTATGGTCGGTCACGACAGCCTGCGCGGAACGAAAGGCCAGCTCATGACTCATGCGAACGTGCGCGGAACGGAACCGATCCCCCAGCGTCCCGCCCTGCCTCTGGTGGGCCACGCCTTCGACATTCCTGGTGGCGCCGACGGTCTCCTCTACGTGATGAAGGAGGCCAAGGAACTCGGCCCCCTGTTCAAACTCCGCGTCTTCGGCAATGAGATCAACTTCGCCTCCGGCCTCGACCTGGTCACCGAGCTGGCGGACGAGACGAGGTTCCGCAAGAACGTGCATCCGGACCTCGTGATCCTCCGGGAGATCGGTGGCGACGGGCTGTTCACGGCCTTCAACGACGAGCCCAACTGGCGCAAGGCGCACGACGTTCTCATGCCGGCGTTCTCCCTCGGCGCGATGCGCGGCTATCACGCGACGATGCTCAAGGTGGCCCGTGAGCTGATCGGGAAGTGGGACCGGGCGGCCGGGACGGAGCCCGTGGACGTCGCCGAGGACATGACGCGGTTGACCTTCGACACGATCGGGCTGTGCGGCTTCGGCTTCGACTTCGAGTCGTTCGGCCGGGAGGAGGCGCACCCCTTCGTCTCCGCGCTGACGCGCGCGCTCGGCTTCGCCCAGGCGAAGGGGGAGTCCATCCCCGGTATGGACCTGTTCAAGTGGCGGCAGGCCGAGCGGTTCCGCGCCGACGTCGCGGTGATGCGGGACCTCGTGGACGAGGTGATCCGGCAGCGCAGGGCCTCCGGTGACACCGCCACCGACGACCTGCTCGGCCGCATGCTGCACACCCGTGACGCGGTGACGGGCGAACCCCTGGACGACGTCAACATCCGCCACCAGGCGATCACGTTCCTCATCGCCGGCCACGAGACCACCAGCGGCGCCCTGTCGTTCGCCCTGTACTACCTGACCAAGCACCCCGAGGTCCTCGCCCGCGCCCAGGCGGAGGTCGACGCGCTGTGGGGTGACACCGACGATCCCGAGCCCGACTACGGCGACATCGGGAAGCTGACGTACATCCGTCAGGTGCTCAACGAGGGCCTGCGGCTGTGGCCGACGGCTCCCGCCTACGCGGTGGAGCCGTTGGAGGACACGGTCGTCGGCGGGAAGTACGCGATGAGCAAGGGCGAGTCGATCCAGGTGCTCATCCCCCGACTGCACCGGGATCCGGCCTGGGGCGAGAACGTCGAGTTGTTCGACCCCGACCGCTTCCTGCCCGAGCGGGAGGCGGAGCGGCCGGTGCACCTGTTCAAGCCGTTCGGCAGCGGTGAACGCGCCTGCATCGGCCGTCAGTTCGCGCTGCACGAGGCGACACTGGTCCTCGCGTTGGTGATCCACCGCTACCGGCTGATCGACCACACCGACTACCAGCTGAAGATCAAGCAGTCGCTGACCCTCAAGCCCGACGAGTTCACGCTGGCCCTTGCCCGGCGTACGAGCGGCGAGCGACGCCTGCCCACCGCCGCTGCCGCCGCCGGCGCTCCCGCGGCCGGCGACCGGACCACGACACGGCGTGCCACAGGAACCGCGCTGACCCTGCTGCACGGCTCCAACCTGGGCACCTGTGCGGGCATCGCGCACGACCTGGCGGCGGACAGCGGCGAACGAGGCTTCTCCCCGACCGTGACCTCGCTCAACGACGCCGCGGGCAAGCTGCCGGCCACCGGTGGACCCGTGGTGATCGTGGCGGCCTCCTACAACGGCAGGCCCACCGATGACGCCGCCGAGTTCATGGAGTGGCTGGAGGGGCTTGAGCCCGGCTCGCTCGACGGCCTCCACTACGCCCTTCTCGGTGTGGGCGACCGCAACTGGGCCGCCACCTACCAGCGCGTCCCGGCCCTCATCGACGAGCGGCTCGCCGCGGCCGGTGCGACGTCACTGCTGGAGCGTGGTGCCGCGGACGCCTCCGGAGACTTCGCCGGAACGGTGGACCGCTGGACCGACGATCTGTGGACCGCACTGCTGGAGCGGTACGGCGCCACCGGGGAGGCGGCCACGACGGAGCCGGACACCACCGGAGCGGAGACGGGGCTCTACGAGCTGGAGGACACGACGGACTCCGTCATCGGTGGACTGGCGGCACGGCACGGCGTCCAGCCGATGGAAGTACTCGAAGCCCGCGAACTGGCCGACATGGAGCACGAACTGGGGCGTTCGAAGCGCTTCCTGCGGTTGCGGCTGCCCGAGGGCGTCACCTATCGCACCGGTGACCACCTGGCGGTCCTCCCCAGCAACCCCGACTCCCTGGTCCGGCGGGTCGCGGACCGCTTCGGACTCGACCTGGACCGCACCGTCCGGCTGCGGGCCCGCCGGCGCAGCCGGGGCGCCCTGCCCGTGGACCGCCCGCTCACCCTGCGCCGCCTGCTCACCGACTTCGTCGAACTGCAGGACCCCGCCTCGCCGGAACAGGTCGCCGTCCTCGCCGAGCACACCGCCTGCCCGCCCGAGAAGCGTCCCCTGGCCGAACTCGCCGCGATGGACCCCGAGGGCTTCCGCGAGCAGGTGACGGCCACCGGGCGCAGCCTCCTGGACCTGCTGGAGCGTTACCGGGCCTGCGAGTTGCCGTTCGAGATCTTCCTTGAGCTGTTGCCGGTGCTGCGTCCGCGCCACTACTCGATCTCCTCGTCCGCCGTGGCGGCACCCGGCGAGATCGACCTGATGGTCTCGCTGCTCGCCGCACCCCACCGGGCCGGCGAGGGCACGTTCCACGGCATCGCCTCGCACCACGTGCAGACCGTCCGGGCCGGTGACACCGTCCAGGCCAGGGTCCTGCCCTGCAACGAGGACTTCCGCCTGCCGGGGGACCCGTCCGTACCCGTGATCCTGGTCAGCGCGGGGACCGGGCTCGCGCCGTTCCGCGGGGCCGTGCTCGACCGCCACCACACGCGGTCCACCGGAACCCTGCTGTGCTACTTCGGCTGCGACCACCCGGACGTCGACTACCTGCACCGCGAGGAGTTCGAGGCGGCGGAGGCGGCCGGGGCCGTCAGCATGCGGCCCACCTTCTCCCACGCCCCTGAGGACGGCGCCCGTTTCGTCCAGGACCGCATCGCGAGGGAGAGCGACGAGGTCTGGGCGGCCCTGGAGGCCGACGGGCGGGTGTACGTCTGCGGTGACGGCCGCCGCATGGCCCCCGCCGTGCGGGAGGCGTTCATGGCCACCTACCGCAAGCACACCGGCGCCGACGACCAGGAGGCCATCGCCTGGCTGAGCGCCATGATCGAGTCCGGCCGCTACGTCGAGGACGTCTGGGCCGGCTGACGCCCCGGGCGCGACGGCCACGGTCCTCGCGCCCGCCTCGCCGCCGCAGGGGCCACGGACGTGCGGCACGTCCGTGGCCCCCCTTTCCCGCCACATGTCCCGCTCCTTCTCGAACTCGTGAGGTTCCCATGCCTGTTGCACGTTCGGCACCACGCCGAGGATTCCCGGCCGTCGCCCGCTCCTCGCAGGCGAGCGCCCGGTGAGCGCCCGCGGCGGAACCGTCCTGACCTTCGGCGTCGCGGTGGCCCTCGTCACCGGAGTGACCCTGGGCAACGGCGGAGCGAACGTGATGCCCGTCTTCGTCGACGACTTCGCCTCGCGCTTCACACTGTCGGACTCCGGCGCCGGGCTTGTTGCGGCGACCCAGCTCATGGCCACCGCGGTCGTCACCCTGCTGCTGGCCCGGCGGGCCGCCCGCCCCGGGCGCGTACGAATGACCCGTCTGGGCCTGGCGCTGTCGGGAGCGGGCTTCCTGTGGGCGGCGTTGGCCACCGACCCGGTGACCCTGATCCTGGCCAACCTGGTCCTCGGCGCGGGGCTCGGCGCGGTCTACGCGGCGGCCACCGCGGCACTCGCCGCCACCGACGACGCCGACAAGGCGTCCGCGGTCACCGTCTGCGGCGTGGTCGCTGCGACCGCTCTGCTGATCATGGGTGTTCCGGTGGCCAACAACGACCTGGCGGAGGGTGCCGGGTTCCTGCTCATGGCACTGTGCTGCCTGCTCGCCTGGCCCCTGGTCCGCCGGCTCCCCGACGGCCCTCCGGCACCGGGCCCGGAGTCCTCCGGCACGGCCGAGGCGGCCTCGGGCAGGCCCTCGGTGGTACTGCTCGTCGGTACCGCGTTGCTGTGGGCGGTCACGCAGGGCGCGTGGTCGTACGCCTCGGTCCTGGGCCGCCAGCACACCGGGATGTCGCACTCCGCCGTCGCGGCCGTCCTCGCCGGCTCCAGCGTCGTGGGGCTGGCCGGCGCCGTCGTGGGGCCCATCGCCGCCCGGCACTTCGGGCGGATGCGGTCCATGGCCGGCTTCGTCACGGCCCAGGCTCTCGCGATGGCGCTCCTGACCTTCACCCACGATCCCGTGTTGTTCGTCGTCGCGGCTGTTCTCTGGCAGGCGTGTCAGCTGGCAGTCCTGGTGCAGATGCTCGCCGCCGCGGCGCTCATCGATCAGACCGGACGCCTGGTGGCCTCCCTGAGCGGGGCGGGTGCCCTGGGCACCGGCATCGGACCGCTGATGGTCGGAGGAATCCTCGACGGCGCCGGAGCCGGCGTACTGAGCCTCGTCCTGGCCTGCGGAACCATGGTGGCCTCCATCCCTCTGATGAGGATGACGGTGGCGAGCGCGAAGGCCGCGCAGGACCGACGGTCGGTGGCCTCGCCCGTGCGGTGACCGGCGCCGTCCATGTCGGCCGGTCCCGGAGAGGGGCCGTCCGCGGAGGGACCGAGGCCGGGGCGGTCGGGTCGCGTCACGCGCGGTCCGACCGCCCCGGCTTTCGGAGCGCGTACGCCAAAGTCTCGTATGCCAGGGCCACCCCGTACCGCCATGTGGGGTGCGGGGCGGCCCTGCTGTGTCGTGCGTGGGCCGTCAGGCGACGCGCCGCGCAGCCCTGCGAACCGTTCGATGCTGACTGCGTGCGCCTCGCCGTGCCGCTCGGGTGGTCTGGGGCGGATGGACAGCAGGCCGCAGGGTCCCGGTGGGCCGTGGTGAGATCCGTCAGGGGCCGTCCGGCAGTGCCACCAGCTCCAGGCGGCCTCCGGCCAGGGCCACGGCCGCCGACACCAGCGCTTGGAGGCAGTCGAGTTCGGCTTCCTCGTCGCGCAGCGAGAGATGCTGCACCGACAGACCGTCGAAGCCCGCCAGGAAGAGCCGTGCGATGGTCTCGGCGGACCGGGCGAGCTGGTGCCCGGTGCGTTCGGCGGCCTCGGCCACGAGCTTCGTCGTCACGCCCATGACCTCGCGGTAGTGGCCTTCCAGGGCCTCCCGCAGACGGGGCGTACGCAGTGCGAACATGGACAGCTCGGTGAGGAGTTGATGACTGGTCGGCTGCTCCCGCAGGGTCCGCCAGAGCGCCGAGGCCAGCGCGGCCACCGTCTCCTCGAAACCGGCGCCGTCCGGTACGGCGCCTTCCACCTGCTCGATCAGATCGTGGGTCAACTGCTCCATGACGGCCCGGTACAGATCCTCCTTGGTACCGAAGGTGTAGTGCACCGTCGCCTGGGCCACGCCCAGCTCGGCGGCGATGGCGCGGGTGCTTCCGGCGGCCACTCCCTCCCTGGTCATGAGGTCGATGGCCGCGTTGATCAGCTGGGGGCGGCGCTCCGCCGCAGACACATGAGCCATGCATCCACTATAGCGACTTGGTCTTCTGATTTAGTCGATCGATCAAGTTGAGGTGAAATGTGGGGTGTGAGGCGCCGGAGGGAGGGCGTCGGCCGAGCGGATCTGCCGTACACGCGCATCGAACGGCACACCGGCCCCGGCGGGCTCTGGGGCATCGACGATCCCGGCGGCCCGATGTGCGAGCCGGCCCGCTCCATCTCCGGCAGGGCGCTCTCCGGTTTCGGCGGTCACCCCATGCCGGACCACTTCGCGGACCACCCGCCACATCGGCAGGTCCTGTCCTACCTGCGTCGTTCGCGAGTCGGCGCCGGAGACACCGACCTTGGCGCGCAGAGACGTCTCGCGCAGATCGAGCCGCGCCGCCTCGGTGAGTTCGGCGGGCGTGTCGGTGAGGCCCTTGGGGGTCGTGTCCCAGGACGTGTCAGGGCATGCTGCAGGGGATCAAGCGCTCGGCGTTCCGGTTCCAGGCCCATGGCGATCTCTCTGGAGCCTGCATGCCGCGAAGCGTCCGGCTGAGGTGTGTCAAGGCCCGATCCGGCGGAGGCACCACCTCCGACATGCGGATTCCGGCCTTGATCCCCGACAGCACTTGGCGGGGCGCCGCCCCTTCGGGCGTGGAGCGCCCCCACTCGCTCCTCTCTCGCTCGAAGACCTCCCGGATCTCGCCCCGGTCGCGCCGGCCTCCATGGATCCCTTGCCGGCGGGGCTCGACGACTGCCCGGTCTCTCTCGGCGGTTGTGCGGTGGTACGCCCACCGCCTGCTGGGTACAGCCCGCACCTGCGCCCGGTCCGGCTCTCGGACCGGGCGCCGTGGGAAACGGTCGGCAGGGCGTGCGACGCGCCCCTGTCAGCCGTGCGCCCGCAGATGTTCGAGGAGGAGGCTGTTCAGCGTCTCGGGCGCCTCCTCGGGGATCCAGTGGCTGACGCCCTCAAGGGTCTCGAAGCGGTACGGCCCGCCGACCCACCGGCCGGTGTTCCGCGCCGCCACCGGGCCGAACACGGCGTCGTCCGTGCTCCAGACGTAGAGCGTGGGGACGCTGATGACGCCGACCTCGCCGTCGGAGCGGCCGGCCCGGTACCAGTTCAGTGCCGCGGTGAGGGCACCCGGCCGGGACAGGTGCCGGGCGTGGGCGTCGGCACTTGCCTGGGGGATCCTGCCCGCGTAGGCGGCGCGCAGCTCCGCGGCGTCGTCGGCGAGCATGCGGTTCTCGGTCGCCGGTGTCTCGCGCCAGTCGATCATGTACTGGGAACGCTTGCGCTGGTCCTCGTCGGTGCCCAGGGCCTCGGCCAGGGCGCCGGGGTGCGGTGTCGAGACGACGGTCAAAGTACGCACGCGGCCGGGGTGGGCACCGGCGACCCACCACGCGACCGCGCCTCCCCAGTCATGGCCGACGAGGTCGAACGCCGCCCAGCCCAGTTCCTCCGTGATCGCGACGACGTCGTCGGCCAGAATGTCGAGCCGGTAGTCCTCGGGCCGCTCGGGGCGCACACCGGGGGAGTAGCCGCGCTGGTCCGGTGCGACGACGCGGTGGCCCTGTGCGGCAAGGGCCTCGATCTGCCGCTCCCACGCACGTCCCGTCTGCGGGAAACCGTGCAGCAGCAGGACCGGGCGGCCCTCGGGCGGCCCGGCCACGAGGGCGTCGAACGTGCCCGCAGCGGTGGAGATGCTCAGCTCGGTCACGAGTGAATCCTTCCTGTGGATCAATCGGTCGTTCTTCGGTGACGGACCGGGGACGCGCGGCCGAGGACGCAGGTCCGCCGCACGCCGGCGCTCGCCCTTCGCGTGGGAATCCCCGGCGATCCGACCCGGCGTGGTGCGTCCATCGCCTCCATCGCGATGGTCGCGGCTGACTTGCTCGCCCTGCTTCGGCTGTCCCGTTCTCGCCGTCCCGGTGTCGATCGGAGCCTAGATCATCGATCCCCGTCCTCCGCGCCGGCCACCGGAACCTGACCCGGATCTCTCCTTCTTCACCGCAGTCGTCCGTCTCGACAGGGGTGCCGGACAGGGGAGTGCCGGACAGGAGCGGGCAGGGCACACCGCCGGTCGTTGGGGTCCCCTCCGTGGCCGCGTGGGTCGGTTCCCGTCGGTCCGGACCTGCGGAGGTTCCGTGCAACACCCGGGACATCGCTGCAAGGAGGCGGGCTGGTGAGCGAGATCCCGTACGAACGTGTGTGATAGGAGCGGGGCTCGCGGTAACCAGGGCGCTGGCCGAGCGGATCTGCCGTACACGCGCATCGAACGGCACACCGGCCCCGGCGGGCTCTGGGGCATACGATCCCGGCGGCCCGATGTGCGAGCCGGCCCGCTCCATCTCCGGCAGGGCGCTCACCGGTTTCGGCGGTCACCCCATGCCGGACCACTTCGCGGACCACCCGCCACATCGGCAGGTCCTGTCCTACCTGACGTCGTTCGCCGAGGCGTACGGACTGAGGGGCCGTATGGGGTTCGGCAGGGAAGTCCGCGACGTGACGAAGAACGTCGAGCGTGCCTACGCACCTGCTCGACGAAGGACGGCACAGCGGGGAGGCTCTGCGCGATCGAGACCTCCAGCACTTCCAGCAGTTCCTGCTCATCGTGGCGGGCCGTGGTCTCCTGCTCCAGGAGTTCCATCGCCGAGGCGTAGGCGACCCGGCCGCGGCCCGGCATCGGCCGGCGGATCCGCACCGCGGGGAGCACCAGACGGTTCTCCGCTGAGGCGAACCGCACCGGACAGCGGAAAGACGTCGGTGAACGGCCGCGTGTCACCCGGTGCGGGGCAGGCGAACCCGACGCTTCTCGGGGCGAAGTCGCCCCCCGCTGAGCCGGGTGAGTGTGACGACACTGACGAACGCCTCCTCGGCGAGGAAGACCGCGACCGGCGGATCGAGGGCCGGGTCGGGCAGCCCGGCCCGCAGCGCGAGACCGGCCTCCTCCGGCCGGGCCGTCCAGACCACCGTGGCCCCGGACAGGTTCTGGAAGCGCACGCCCGTGTCGACGGGAGGCGGGGTCCTGCAGGGTGTCGGCGCCGGCAGCGCGAGGCCGAGCTTCCCCAGGCGGTCAGATGGTGCGCCGCCCCACCCGCAGGCCCGGATGCGGATCGCCGGTGGGTGCGACCGCACGCCGGATGGCGGCGCTGCCCGGGCGGTAGGAGACGCGCAGCGCAGCGGAGCCCAACACGGTCCCGTCCAGTCCCCCGCCCGCCAGTGAGGGCCGCAGGTGGCGGTGGGAACTCGCACCATGGGCGCGGTCGGTCCGGGTGACCGATGGTGTACCTGTCCCGCTCGCGCCCGGCGTGCGCACCCGGCAGCCTCCGGCCTTGTCACTTCCATGGCCGCTCATCGTGTCGCGTACACGGTCCGGCGGAGGCTCCCACCACCGGACGGCGTACCGGTCCGCTCAGAGCTTGGTGATCTTCCATTGCTGCTGTGGAGCGGCCTGGTAGCCCCACTGGTTGACGGTGGCGTCGTCGTCGGTGGAAGCCGCGTCGACGTTGAGGGCGAGTCCGCTGAAGCGGTTGGTGAGCAGGTAATGGCCGTCGCCGGTGGGTGTGACGGCCCAGTGCTGCTGGGGCACGTCGGCGTCGGTCCATATGTCGGTGGGACCGCCGTCGGCGCGGGAGAGACCCGCAGTTTCGAGAAGTGTGCGGGTCGCGGCGTTGCGGATCTTGAAGTAGCCGTCACCTGTGGGGATCAGGGTCCACTTCTGGGTCCTCTCCTTGTCCCAGGTGGTCTGTGTGAGCGGGCTGCCGTTGGCGGCGCCGGCGATGGTGAGGGTCTTGCCGCTGTGGCGGGCGGTGATGCGATAGATGGTGTAGTCGGCGGGGAAGGCGGAGCGCTGGAGCTTGGGCATGGTGGTGCGTCCGCCGACGCGGAGGTTGCCGATGTTGGCGTAGTCGCCGGTGGCGGCGTTGACCTTGATGCGGAGGTATCCGACGTCACGGGCGGACCATTCGACGGTCTTGAGGTTGCGGTCGCCGGTCCAGGTGGGGGTGGCGACCTGGGTGAAGGTGGTGCCGTCGGTGCTGGTGGAGATGGTGCAGGAGGTGATGTCGCCGTCGGTGGAGTTGTTGCGGTTCCACTGCTTGGGCAGGTACTCGAGGGTGGTGATGTTGTTCCAGACGCCGCCGAGGTCGATGGTGATGGTCTGGGGCAGGGCCAGGCTCCAGGTCGACCAGCAGGTCTCGAAGCCCTTGTCGCTGAGTCCGTCGATGGCGTTGAGGGGACCTTCGCCGGTGTGGAAGCCGGTGGCGTAGGCGTTGACGGGGGTGACGGGATGTTCGGCGCGCAGGGGCTGCGCGGGCAGGGGGGCTCTGGAGGTGTCGGGGTTCCAGGCGGCGCCGACCTCGGCGAGGCGGTTGACGATGTTGGTGTCGAGGCGGCCGTCGCGGTTCGGCGGGCAGTTGAGGATGAAGGAGGTGTACTTGGGTTCCAGGTCGGCGAGGTGGGAGAGGATCGAGGCCTTGCTCATGGGGTCCTTGGTCGGCGTCGAGGGGTGCCAGAACCAGCCGTCGCTGATCGTCTGCCCCTGCATCCCGGCGAAGGTGTTCCCGGCAGGCGCGCTGATACCCAGCGGCTCCTCGAAGAAGATCGCGTCACTGAGGAAAGGCACCGACAGGCCGCCGATGTCGACCATGACGCAGTTCGGCTGGAGTGACTGCACCAGGGTGCGGATGCGTTGGTAGGAGACGGCCTGCTGGCCCATCTGCCACGCGTATCCGTCCGTCATGAATATGTCGATCTTGCCGTAGTCGGTGAGGAGTTCGGTGATCTGGCCGAGGATGAAGGTGAGGTCTGCGGGCTGGACGGCTTCCTTGCTGCCGACGCCGTGGCGGGTGTCGTAGGCCTCGACGGTGTGGGTGCGGTCCCAGACGGAGAAGTAGAGGCCGACCTTGAGTCCCTTGGCGCGGAAGGCCTTGACGTACTGGTCGACGATGTCGTGCCGGTACATGCTGCGGGCGACGCTCTGGTCGCTGTGGGCGGTGGGCCACAGGGAGAAGCCGTCGTGGTGCTTGGTGGTCAGGACGCCGTAGCTCATCTTCGCCGCGGCGGCGGCGGCGGCCCACTGGGCGCAGTCCACGGCGGTCGGGGCGAACAGGGCCGGGTCCTGGTGGGGGGCCGCCCACTCCTCGTCGGTGAAGGTGCCGAGGCTGAAGTGGTTGAACATGCCGAAGCGCAGGTCGACCAGCTTGCTCAGCTTCTCCTGCGGGGTGGCGGTGGCCGCCTGGGCCAGGGATCCCAGGCCGGGGACGACGGGCAGGGCGGAGGCGGCCAGTGCGGCGCCCGTGACACCCATGAGCCGGCGGCGGGACAGACTTCCGGACACGTTTCACTCCCGGTGTTTCGGAGGGGGGAGGGGCTGATGTGACCTATGAATCTCATCAGTGTGTCAGACAGGTCAACCCCAATGCAGGGATGAATGTCCTTGAGTTTAGGGGCTATTAGCGTCAAAGCATGGGAATCTGGGCTATCGCAGTGGGTATACATCGCATGTATGAAGGGCCGTGCTCCCGGGGAATCGCCCCGGGAGCACGGCCCTTCGGCTGCGGTCCCTACGAGACGGGCCGCAGCCGCCACTGCTGCCCGTTGCCGCCGGTGGAGGACCGGGCGACGACGGCGGCCCCCTGGCCGACGGCGTCCCCGACGTCGGTCAGATAGCCTGTGGCCCGGTTCGTCAGACTGAAGTAGCCGCCGGAGGCGTACACGAAGCGCCACTGCTGCGTGGTCGCACCGGTGTACGTGGCCTGGTCGAGCTGGGTGCCACTGTTGCTGTCCGGAGACTCCAGGACCTTTCCGCTGGTGACGTTCACGAGTTTCACGTAGCCCGAGCCGACCGACTCCACGCGCCACTGCTGGTTGGTCGCGGCCGTACAGACCCAGGTGCAGGTCCTGCCCTTGTACGGCCACTGGATGACCTTGGCCCCGTCTGCCGTCGAGCCGCCGCTGACGTCCATGGCCATGCCGCTGGTGCGGTTGGTCAGTGCGTAGGTGGCGCCGTCCACGGGCACCGGCACCAGGCTCCAGTCCTGGTTGTCCCCGCCGTTGGCGGTCCACTGGACGACGGGTGCCCCGTCGGCGGTGGAGCCGCCGGACACATCGGCGACCAGACCGGACTTGCGGCCGAGGATCTGG
This sequence comes from Streptomyces sp. VNUA24, assembly GCF_029167005.1. Classification (NCBI taxonomy): domain Bacteria; kingdom Bacillati; phylum Actinomycetota; class Actinomycetes; order Kitasatosporales; family Streptomycetaceae; genus Streptomyces; species Streptomyces sp. VNUA24. The sequence goes on along the minus strand of NZ_CP119143.1, from coordinate 1,195,354 downwards.
TACGTTCCGTCACCGTTGGCCCGCAGCTGCCACTGCTGGTGGGTGCCGCCGTTGGCGCTCCATTGCTCCAGCTGGACGCCCCGGCCGGTGGCGGCGTCGGGCACGTCGAGCACTTTGCCCGACCCGATGTTGGTGAGCGTGAGCCAGCCGGTCCGGCTCCCGGTCAGCTCCCACTGCTGCGCGCCGGAGGAGGCGTAGGCGGACTGGGTGGTGTACCCGGAGGAGTTCACCGTCAGCGCCTTCCCGCTCTTCCTGTTGAGTACGGCGTAGGCGCCTGCCGGAGTCGGGTCGCCGATCGGGGTGACCGACAGGTTGTCGAACGCCTGGGTCTGGTATCCGGCCGTGCCCAGCCCGGCCTCACCCGCGGTGAAGGATGTGTCGGTGACGCTGCCGACGGTGCTGCCGTCGATCTTCGCGGTGATGGTCGACCCCTCGAAGGAGACGGCCAGCCTGTGCCAACTGCCGGTGCCCAGTGCGCCGGTGGTGCCCGACCTGAGTGTGGTCAGGGCGCCGTCGGTGTCGTTCCTGACGAGGGACCAGGCGCCGCTGTCGTCCACCTGCAGGTAGTACTTGGCCATCTTCGCGGTCTCGCCGGAAGGTTCGGCGCCCGCCCGGCCGATCACCTGCACCGCGCCGGCCTGCGCCAGGTAGGCGTCGACGCTCACGGTGTAGTCGGTCCAGTTCGGGTTGCCCACGATGGTGTAGGGCGTGCCGGTGTGGTTCCACTTGATGGGGGCGGTAGGGGCCATCTGGCGTACGCACCGCCCGGACCGGCCGCCGGGGCAGGAGACGGTCTCGAAGGCGCCCTGCTGCTGGGCCGTGTACTGCGGTTCGTGGCCGGGGGTGTCGGACTCGAAGCCGTTGTCGTACGGCAGTGCCAGCGGCGCCCGGGGAGGGCTCGCGGCGGTGCCCTTACCCGTGGTGGACAGGGTGGTGAACGAGTACGCGTAGCCGGGCTTCAGGGTGGCTGTGAACGAGCCGCCGCCCGGGGAGATGTCGGACTGTTCGACCCAGTAGCCGGACAGATCACCGGAGTTGAAGTCGCTCGCCCACACGTGCACCTTCGCCGAGGCCGGCAGCCCGCCGGTCACGGTGAAGGTGACATCACGGGAGGCGGTCGCGTCCAGGGTCTCCGCCACGACGCTGTAGTCGCCGTGGTCGGCCGACTGGTAGCTGACGTACGAGCCGTTTGCGCGGTTGCCGCCGAAGTACCCGGAGGCCGAGTCGATGTACTTCCAGCCCGGCGAGGTGACCTGGGTGGTGTGCGCGATCCCCCACATCGCCTTGCCCGGGTCGTAGTACCCGGACCAGGGCTGGTTGGCATAGATCAGCCCGGCGGTGGGCCAGGGCACGTTGTCGTGGATCGACCCGATGATCGGCCAGTTGACGTAGCCGCTCATCCTGCCGTCGAGGTATCCGCGGTTGATCGCACGGACGGTCGGGGCACCCCCCACGTTGTAGTCCTGCGAGCCGTTCTCGCTGGCCCAGAGCGGCTTGCCGGTGGCCACCGCGTTCGACGAACTCGGGCAGTTGCTCATGGCGTTGAGGTAGCCGCAGGGGTAGTGGGCGCCGATGACGTCCACACTCGACGAGAAGGCCGAGTCCTTGAGCATGTCGTCGGCGATCGACCAGCCGACCTGGTCGTTGCCAACGATCTGCGTGGCGTAGCCCGCCTCGTGGATCGCGTCGTGCAGGTTCCCGTAGAAGGTCTTGTCGTAGGCCTTCTCGTTCTGGCTGCCGCCGAGGTAGTCGATGGTCAGATGGTGCCGGGACGCGCAACCCAGCCAGTCCGTCAGGTAGTCGACGGTGGCGGTGGAGGTGAAGCTGCCCAGGTGGCCCGGTGCGCCCCAGGCCAGCGCCGCCAGCTTGATCTTCGGGTTGCGGGCCTTGGCCTGCTCCATCAGCCACCACTCGTAACCGCGGTCGCAGTCGAGGTCGCCGACGGCGTGCGAGTGGCTGGACTCGGAGCCGGAGGTGGAGTTGGTGTCCCCGCCTATCTCGACCTTGAGGATCTGCAGCGAGGCGCCGTATCCGGGCTTGAACAGGTAGTCGAGGATCTGGCCGCGGAAGGGCTCCGGGTAGTCGATCAGCAGCCGGCTGTTGCCGCCGCCGCCGCTGATCGCGCCGACTCCGTCGAAGGTGCGGCCGGCTTCGGCGCCGTCGATCGTGACGGTGTCGGACGCGGCGTGCGCAGGGAGCTGACCGACGGTCACGGCGCCCAGCGTCGAGGCCGCGACCAGGGTCAGAACGCTGAACAGGGACCGCCAGGATCTGCGTGGGCGGGTTCTGCGAGGGGACATGTCTCTGTCCTTCTTGTCGTGCGGGGAGGGGGGTGAGCACGTCGGCCGCGTCAGGCGCCGGCCGTCTGTGACGTGGTGAACGGCCGGTCGTAGACCTCCAGACTCCGAACCGACGCCCAGACGCCCGAGGGCAGTCCGGTCGCCGTCACCCGTATGTACCGGGCCTGCGCGGTGAACGACGAGGTCTGTACCTGGCTGGTGGCGGTGGTCGCGGTGAGGTCGGCCAGGGTGGTCCAGTGTGAGCCGTCAGCGGAGCCCTCGACGCGGTAGCGGTAGTTCGTCGCGTCGAACTCCCAAGCGATGCGCGCTCCCGTCACGGGCCGGACGGAGCCCAGGTCGACCCGCAGCCAGTGACCCGTGCCGCCGTTGTTCGCGCACCAGCGGGTGGCGGTCGAACCGTCCACCGCCTTCGCCGCGGTGTTCCCCTTGGACGTCTCCTCGCTGCTCGCGGTGACCGTGCGGCCGGCCGCGATGTCGACCGGTTGTACGAGCCGGTCCAGCTCGACCCCGAAGACGCTGTCCTCCGGGCTGCCGACGCGGTCGATGCCGGTGACCGTCACCTTGCCGTCCGCGCCGGTGGTGTACGCCAGGTCGTTGCCGGTGGCGACGTCGAAGACCCGGCTGACCTGGGCGTCGCCGATCGAAGGAGTGGTGAACGAGGTGCCGCTGTAACCCGGCAGCAGATGGACGTAGAAGGTGTTGTCCTTGTACGTGAAGCCGTACTTGCCGTCGAGCGGGTTCCAGGGGCCGCCACGGGTGCCGTACACCGACTGGCCGTAGGCGCCGAGAAAGGTGCCGACGCGGCGCACAAGGCTCGCCTGGTCGGACGGGACCACGCCGGTGCGGTCCGGGCCGACGTTGACCAGGCAGGTCATGTTCCGCACCCAGGAGTTGACCAGGAGGTTCATCAGCGTGCCGTAGCTCATCACGCCGCTGCCTGCCTTGTATCCCCAGGCGCCGCCGACGGTGAAGCACTTCTCCGCGAGCCCTCCGGCGCGGATCGCGCCGGAGGGCACGGAGGGGCCCTCCTCGCTGGTGAAGTCGCCGATCCAGCCCGCGCGCAGGGTGGTCACGATGTCCGGCTGGTGCTTGCGCACCAGGCCGGTCAGACCGAGGGGGCGCCCGGTGGCGGAGTCGTTCTCGCTGTGGGCTGCGTCCACCGGCCACTGGTTGGACGGGTCACGGAACCTGCCCGGCTCCCAGAAGAACGCGGCGTCCGCGTCGCTTCCCTGCTGGCCCAGCCAGCCACCGTCCCACCACAGGTCGTCGATCTTCCCGTACTGCGTGACGAGTTCCCTGACCTGCTGGTACACCTCGTTCTTCATGATCCGCGCGTTCTCCTTGTGCGCCGGATCGGTTGTGTAACCCCATGTGTTGGACAGGCAGTTGGTGCCCGTGACGTCGTAGTAGCCGGGATAACGCCAGCTCAGCGGCGAGTAGTAGAGACCCACCCGGAGTCCGGCGTCACGGACGGCGCTGACGTACTGGGCGATGAAGTCCTTCTTCAGGGGCGCCTGTCCGGCGGTCCAGGCGTTGGCATGGCTGGACGGCCACAGCGCGAAGCCGTCGTGGTGACGGGCCGTCAGGACGGTGTACTTCGCGCCCATGTCCTTGGCCAACTCGGCCCAGGAGGCCGGGTCGTAGGCGCTCGCCGTGAACTGTTCGCCGGTGGCTTCGGTGACGTACTTGCGGTAGTTCTCCGGCGTGACGGCGGCGTTCTCCATGTACCACTCGCCCTTGGCGGGGCCGGAGTAGACGCCCCAGTGGATGAACATGCCCAGCTTGGCGTCCCGTAGCCACTGGATCCTGTCGTCAGGCTGCTGCTCGATGTCCTTGTCCACCTTGGGGATTCGCAGCGGGGGGATCGGGAGGGGCTGGGTCGCAGCGTACGACGGGGTCGCGAGAAGGGGAGCGGTGGCGCCTGCGACTGTCATGGCCGCCATGCCGGTGAGCACGCGTCGGCGGCTGATGGATTCTGTCAAGGTTCTCTCTCCTGACTGCCCGTAGGCAGTGGGGGGCGGAGGTCCGGGCCGAGTCTGCAAACGGGGAACAGGACGGGTCGTCACCGCGGAGCAACACGAGCGGGGCCGCACACGGCGCGTCGGACACGGTGACGACACGGGATGGATTAAGCGTCATAGATCGGGTCGTTGTCCAGAGGGAAGGCGAAGTTCTGTTGATAATGCCCCTGTTGGGCGCGGATCGATGTGGCCTTGCCATGATTGACATGGGATGTATGGCGGAGTGGAGCGGAGGGGGTGAAGCCGACGCGGGGCTGGTTCGGGCATCTCGGCTCGATGGCGCCTGTTACCCGTCGTAACCATTGACGCGGACACGGTAAGTGCTTAACGTCACGCACGGAGCCGCACATATTCAAACAATTAGCGAACCGCGTCATCGAAGGAACCCACATGCTTCGACGCACCCTCGCCTGCCTGCTCGCCGCCGTCCTGGCCGTGCTCGCACTGGCGCTCACCGGATCCCCCGCCCAGGCCGCCCCCGCCACCGTGACCAACGCGACCCAGTTCACGGACACCACCGGAGCCGTCGTCCACGCGCATGGCGGCGGAGTGATCAAAGTCGGTACCTACTACTACTGGTTCGGCGAGAACCGCAACGCCGACAACACCTTCAAGTCGGTCTCCGCCTACCGCTCCACCGACCTCAAGACCTGGGAGTTCCGGCACGACGTCCTCACCCAGGGCAGTGACCCCGAGCTGGCCCTCGCCAACATCGAGCGCCCGAAGGTGATCTACAACAGCACCACGGGCAAGTTCGTGATGTGGATGCACAAGGAGAACGGCAAGGACTACAACGAGGCCCGTGCCGCGGTCGCGGTCTCCGACACCGTCGACGGGGACTACACCTGGAAGGGCAGCTTCCGGCCGCTGGACCAGATGTCCCGTGACATCACCCTGTTCAAGGACGACGACGGCACCGGCTACATGATCTCGGCGTCGAACAACAACGCCGACCTGCATGTCTACCGTCTCACCGCCGACTACCTCGGCATCGACAGCATGGTCCGGAACCTCTGGCAGGGCTCCTACCGCGAGGCGCCGGCGATGTTCAAGCGCAACGGCGTGTACTTCCTGCTCACCTCCGGCGCGACCGGCTGGAGCCCGAACCAGCAGAAGTACGGCACCGCCACCAGCGTCACCGGAACCTGGAGCGCCCTGCACGACGTCGGAGACCCCACCACCTACGGCTCCCAGACCGCCTACGTCCTGCCGGTCCAGGGCACTTCGGCCACCTCGTACCTCTACATGGGCGACCGCTGGGGCAACTCCTTCGGACAGAACGTCAACGCCTCGCAGTACGTCTGGCTGCCGCTGCGCTTCCCCACCGACACCAGCATGACGATGGACTGGTACCCGCAGATCAGCGTCGACACCGAGGCCGGGAAGGTCGAGGGTGTCGGCGGCCCCTGGGGCCCACTGACCGCGCGCCACAGCGGCAAGTGCGTCGACGTGCCCGGGAAGTCGGTCACCGACGGTCTTCACATCGCCCAGTACACCTGCAACGGCGGCCTGAACCAGGCCTTCTGGTTCAAGGCCGCGGGTGGCGGATACGTACAGCTCGTCGCCCGGCACAGCGGGAAATGCCTGGACGTGGCCGACAACTCCACGGCCGACGGCAATCCCGTCGTCCAGTGGCCCTGCGGCGGTGGAGCCAACCAGCAGTGGCAGGTCAAGGACACGTCGGACGGCTACGTCCAGCTCGTCTCGCGACGCAGCGGCAAGTGTCTGGACGTGGTCGGCGCCTCCACCGCCGACGGTGCCGAACTGGTCCAGTGGCCCTGCGGCTCCGGCGCGAATCAGCAGTTCCGGCACGACGCTTCCTGACGGGCCCGTCTGCCGCCACTGGAGGGTCCGGGCGCCTCCGGAAGCCCAACAGCAGTGTCCGGCAGTCGAGTTCGCAGGCCGGCGCGACATCACGGCGATGCCTTCCCACGCCCGCCGAGCGCCCACTCGGCGTTCGCCATCCGTAAGGGGCCCTCAGCGGGACACCCTCGCATGGACCGCAGACGGTTCATCACGCCTGTCGCCCTGACCGCGGGAGCCGCGGCCCTGCCTCCGCCTGGACGGACGGTTTCCTCACCGGCCACGGCGAGTACGGTGCCGCGCTGTACGGCGCGTCCACGCAGGAGGAGGCGGTCTTCAAGCACCACCACCTGGTGCTGCCCAACGGCACAGGCGCCCTGACCCGCCCGTGGTCTCCGGCGGCCTGGTCGGTGTTCGCGGCAGGGCGCCGGCCGGCGAACTCACCGGTGCCGACAGCGACCGCGCCGCCGGCTGGAACCTGCGCAGTTCGCAGACCTACCACCTGTCTGCGAACTGCGTAACGCCACGGTGTCGACGAACAACCGGCCCTGCTCATGGTGGAGTTACGGTAACCGCAGTGTCACCACGGTCGGCGCGGGCCGACGGGGAACCGGGGGAGCAGCCGAGAGCGTATTCTTGCTGCCGCGTTGGAGGTCTTCCCGGAGAAAGGGCCCCTGAGACGACGGTCTCCGACGTCACCGAGCGTGCCGGAGTCTCACATGGTCTGCTGAACCACCACTTCCCGGACAAGCGGAATCCGGTCGACGAACTCCCCTACCGTTACCTGGACGGCGTGGCGGCTCTGGTCGACGGCTCAGACAGCACGGACGAGCGTCTCGCCGCGATCGGCGGCGGGGTCCTGCGCACCGAGGCGACCACCGCGGATGCCCAGCGCATGACCCTCTCCCTGGTGATCCGCCCCGCGACCCGCCCGCTGTTCGCCGCTCGGGGTGCCGGGGATCCGGCACCGGAGAACGTGCTGCTGCGCACTGTTCTGGAAGGCGTGGGGCTTCAGGGACGCCGTCTCCGTCCACACCGACCGGTATCCGGTCGACCGTGTCCGGCGTCGGCTGTGGGAGGTGTACGGCCTGCCCGCGCCCGTCACGCCTCGCTTCCGGGCCGATCCGCCTCCGGTGGTCCGCCTGCGTACCGGTTCCCCCGCAGGAGCGGTAGCGCGGCACGGCCGCGCCAACACTCGTGCGGGGTCCAAGACGGGGTCGGCGGCGCATGCGGCCGAAGGCCTGGATGTACGGGCCGGGTCAGAGGGCGGCGATCTGCCACTGCTGGCGTGTGGCGCCGGTGTAGGTGCGCTGGTCGAGCTTGGCTCCGTCGGTGGTGGAGCCGTCCGTGATGTCGAGGGTGAGTCCGCTGAAGCGGTTGGTGAGGAGGTAGTAGCCGTCACCGGTGGGGGTGATGGCCCAGTGTTGCTGGGGCGCGTCGGCGTCGGTCCAGATGTCGGCGGTGGCGGCCTCGGCGCGGGAGAGGCCGCCGATCTCCAGGAGCTTGCCGCTGCCGACGCCGCGGATCTTGTAGTAGCCGTCGCCCGTACTGATGAAGGTCCACTTCTGGTTGGCGGTGTTCTTCCAAGACCATTGCAGGACGGCGGTGTTGTTGGCGGTGCCGGCGCCGGAGACGTCGGCGACCTTCCCGCTGTGACGGGCGGTGAGGCGGTAGACGGTGCTGTCGCCGGGCAGCACGCGGGACCGCAGCGCGGGAGTGGTCGTACGACCGCCGATTCTCAGGCCTCCGATGTTGGCGTAGTCGCCGGTGGCGGCGTCGACCTTGATACGGAGGTATCCGACGTCGCGGGCGGACCACTCGGCGAACTTCAGGGTGCGGTCGCCGGTCCAGGTGGGGGTGGCGACCTGGGTGAAGGTGGTGCCGTCGGTGCTGGTGGAGATGGTGCAGGAGGTGATGTCGCCGTCGGTGGAGTTGTTGCGGTTCCACTGCTTGGGCAGGTACTCCAGACACGAGACACCGCTCCAGACCCCGCCGAGGTCGATGGTGATGGTCTGGGGCAGGGCCAGGCTCCAGGTCGACCAGCAGGTCTCGAAGCCCCTGTCGCTGAGTCCGTCGATGGCGTTGAAAGGGCCCTCGCCGGTGTGGAAGCCGGTGGCGTAGGCGTTGACGGCGTTGACAGGGTGTTCGACGCGCAGGGGTTGCGCGGGCAGCGGGGCTCTGGAGGTGTCGGGGTTCCAGGCGGCGCCGACCTCGGCGAGGCGGTTGACGATGTTGGTGTCGAGGCGGCCGTCGCGGTTCGGCGGGCAGTTGAGGATGAAGGAGGTGTACTTGGGTTCCAGGTCGGCGAGGTGAGAGAGGATCGAGGCCCTGCTCATGGGGTCGGTCGTGGGTGTGCTGGGGTGCCAGAACCAGCCGTTGCTGATCGTCTGCCCCTGCAGCGAGGCGTAGGTGTTCCCGGTCGGCGAGGTGATCCCCAGCGGCTCCTCGAAGTAGATCGCGTCGCCGAGGAAGGGGACCGACAGCGCTCCGTGGTCGACGATGACGGTGTCGGGTTGCAGGGACAGTACGTGTTCGCGGATGCGTTGGTAGGAGACGGCCTGCTGCCCCATCTGCCAGGCGTAGCCGTCGGTGACGAACATGTCGATGGTGCCGTAGTTGGTGAGGAGTTCGGTGATCTGGCCGAGCATGTGGGTGAGGTCGGAGGGCTGGACGGCTTCGGCGCTGCCGACGCCGTGGCGGGTGTCGTAGGCCTCGACACTGTGGGTGCGGTCCCAGATGGAGAAGTAGAAGCCGACCTTGAGTCCCTTGGCGCGGAAGGCCTTGACGTACTGGTCGACGATGTCGTGCTGGTAGCCGCTCTGGGTGACGTTCTGGTCGCCGTAGGCGGTGGGCCACAGGGCGAAGCCGTCGTGGTGCTTGGTGGTCAGGACGCCGTAGCTCATCTTCGCCGCGGCGGCGGCGGCGGCCCACTGGGCGCAGTCCACGGCGGTCGGGGCGAACAGGGCCGGGTCCTGGTGGGGGGCCGCCCACTCCTCGTCGGTGAAGGTACCGAGGCTGAAGTGGTTGAACATGCCGAAGCGCAGATCGGCCAGCTTGCTCAGCTTCTCCTGTGGGGTGGCAGCGGCAGCGCGGCTCAGTGAATCGAGACCCGGGACGACGGGCAGGGCGGAGGCGGCCAGTGCGGCGCCCGTGACACCCATGAGCCGGCGGCGGGACAGACTTCCAGACACGTTTCACTCCCGGAGCTTCGAAGGGGGAGGGGCTGATGTGACCTATGAATCTCATCCGTGTGTCAGACAGGTCAACCCTCGTGCAGGGATGAATCGGCTTGATTAAGTTGGGAGTTGAGATACTTTCTTCTGGTAAATGCCTTCATATTTAGCACCAGACATCACATGTATAGCGCCCGTTTCGCCCGTGTTGTGCTTGTCGCCGGGATCTCAGCGGTAACGCTGTCGACGTGGGGCCGGCGGAGCCGGCCGCCCAGCAGGTCATCGCGGCGCCGTGCGGCAACGACGGGGTCGCGCCCGGTGAGAGCGCCGCCACCGGATGCGTCCGCTCACGCCGACGCCACGCGTTCCCTGGGAAGGGGGCCGTGTCCAGCATCCGTCAACAGCTGGAACAGCGGCTGTGGGTCCTGTCCGGCTCCGCGTCCGGCTACGTCCTCCACCTCGAAAACCACGGCTGACTGCGCGGCCTGTACCGGGGCCGCCGACGGCTCGCCCTCGTGCGGGCGGCGTCCTCTGGGCCGCCCCGGCCGACGCTCCTTCGAGGACCCCGGGGACGGGGACCATGGACCTCGGCACCGTCGGCGCCATGTACCTGTACACAGTCATCGACCGGCTGCGCGTCAATCACCCGGGGCCGCGCATCGAATCCTGCGCCGGCAGGGGCCGAGTGCACCGCGGTATCCTCGCCCGCACCGACCAGGTGTGGACCTTCCGACACCATCGACGCGGCCGACGGCGTGGAGATCCAGCACTTCTCGCGGCCGTCATGGCTGCCGAGGCCGAGGACGGGCCCAACCCGTACACCGGGGCGGCGGCTGCCGGTGGACTTCCGTCCCCAGGCCGCCATGGCCGGCGTCCCGGGCGTCGGCGGCGACCTCGACCGCCGACGGGACGAGGCCCAACTGGCCCGAGTCGCGGAGCATGTGGCCGCCTACCGGGGCGAAGGGCAACCTGGTGCGGCTGGACGAGCAGTACCGGCTGTGGCCCGCAGGCGACGGCGAGCCGATCGCCGTGCGGTACCTCGCGCCGGACACTCGTGTGACCGTGGTGATCGTCCTCGGCCGGGCGCGGCGCTTCGGCCAACACGACCGCCCGCTGCGGCTGCGTTCGCTCGATCCGGCCGCCCGCTACCGGGATGTCGCAACGGGGCCGTCCAGCACGGGGCTGTCCTGCTCAGCCAGGGGCTACCGCGGGATCTGGCCGTGGACGACTATGCTCCGTACTCGTCCGTCTGGTGCGTGAGCAGGGCTGAATCCGCCCCTCCGTGTCGACTGTCGGCCATGGGCGGGGCTGTCGTGATCCGTGGCCCGGCCGCCTTGGGTTCTCGGGTCTCTGCCTCTGTGCCTCCGCCTCAGGTATTGATGGGATTGATTAGAGGGGCACGGGGGTTCGCGCCTCCCCGATTCCTCTTCGTTACCAGCAGATTTCAGGTTTTTCGGCCCGGGCTCTGGACAGCGTGGTCGCCTCCTGCCTATAAAGACATCCCATCTCTTGGGGTCACCCGTCGCCCACCGGATCAGTGCGAGGAACAATGACGAGACTCAGAACTGCTCTCTTCACCGCGGTCTCAGCCTGCTCGGCTCTGGCGCTGCTCGCCGCCTGCAGCTCCAGCTCCAGCTCCGACTCCGCGTCCACGGAGGGCGATGCGCCGCTGGTCGGCGTCGACTATCCGCGTTCCGACACCGACTTCTGGAACTCGTACATCAAGTACACGCCGGAGTACGCCAAGGAACTCGGTCTCTCGCTCAAGACCACGAACTCGCAGAACGACGTCGCCAAGCTCGCGGCGAACGCGCAGACGTTCATCAGCCAGGGTGTGAAGGGGCTGGCGATGGCCCCGCAGGACACGGCCGCCATCGCGCCGACGCTGGAACAGCTGGCGGCGAAGAAGATACCGGTCGTCACGGTCGACACCCGCCCCGACAGCGGCAAGGTCTACATGGTCGTGCGCGCCGACAACCGGGCCTACGGCGAGAAGGCGTGCCAGTACCTGGGCACCAAGCTCGGCGGCAAGGGCAAGGTCGTGATGCTCCAGGGCGGCCTGGACTCCATCAACGGCCGTGACCGCACCGAGGCGTTCAACGAGTGCATGAAGAAGAACTATCCGGACATCAAGGTGTTCGGTGAGGCCACCAACTGGGACGGTGCCGTCGCCGCGCAGAAGCTGCAGACGGACCTGACCGCCCACCCGGACATCAAGGGCATCTACATGCAGTCCAGTTTCGCCCTGTCCGGCACCCTCCAGGTCCTCAAGCAGAAGGGCTTGCTGGTCGGCCCCGAGGACAAGAAGCACGTGTTCGTCGTCTCGAACGACGGCATCCCCGAGGAGCTCAAGTCCATCGCGGAGGGGAAGATCGACGCCACCGTCTCCCAGCCGGCGGACCTGTACGCCAAGTACGCCTTGTACTACCTGAAGGCTGCGATCGACGGGAAGACGTTCAAGCCCGGCAAGACGGACCACGACAGCACCATCGTCAAGGTCCGTGAGGGACTGCTGGAGGACCAGCTCTCCGCCCCGCTCGTCACCGCTGACGGTGGCACCTACGGCGGCGTGCCCAGCGTGAAGAGCGACGACAAGTCGCTGTGGGGCAACAACCTCGACTGACGGTCGTCGGAAAAGTCAACGGTATACGAGTGCAAGGCGGTTGAGATGAGCGACGGGGAGCGAACAGTCACCCCCGCGCCCGCCCCGACGGACGACGGACGGGCTCCGGCGGGCCCGCCCGTCGTCGAGGCGACGGGCATAGTCAAACGATTCGGCCCGACGGTTGCTCTGCGTGACGCCCGGATCACCGTTCGGCCGGGTGAGACGCACGCCCTGGTCGGGCGGAACGGGGCCGGGAAATCGACCCTGGTGTCCGTCCTCACCGGTCTGCAGGCACCGGACGAGGGCGTGGTGGCCTTCGGTGGCGCCCCGGCGCCCCGGCTCGTCGACCGGGACGCCTGGCGGCAGCGCGTGGCCTGCGTCTACCAGAAGTCGACGATCATTCCCACGCTGACCGTCGCCGAGAACCTCTTCCTCAACCGCCACCATCGCGGCCGCAACCGTCTGATCAGCTGGCAGGGTATGCGCCGCCAGGCGACGGAGCTGCTGTCGACCTGGTCGGTGGATGTCTCACCGCAGACCATGGCCGGCGACCTGAACGTGGAGCAGCGGCAGTTCGTGGAGATCGCCCGTGCGCTGTCCTTCGGCGCCCGGTTCATCATCCTCGACGAGCCGACCGCCCAGCTCGACGGTGCCGCGATCAACCGGCTCTTCGAGCGGATCCGCGACCTGCAACGCCAGGGCGTGACCTTCCTGTTCATCAGTCACCATCTCCAGGAGGTCTACGAGATCTGCGACATGGTGACGGTGTTCCGGGACGCCGGGCACATCCTGACCGCACCGGTCACCGAACTGCCGCGCACCGAACTGGTCGCTGCCATGACCGGCGAGGCAGCGGCCGACCGGCACCAGGAGCGGACCGGTTCCCTGGACACGGACGCGGCTGCGGCGCTGAGCGTCAGCGACCTGTGCGGCGACGCCTACGGCGGCATCACGTTCCAGGTGGGCGCCGGCGAGATCGTCGGGCTCGCCGGGGCTGCCGGCAGCGGTCGCACCGAGGTCGCCGAGACGGTCGTAGGGCTGCGGGCGGCCAGGACCGGGGAGCTGGAAATAGCCGGCAACCGGCCCCGGCCGGGCAGTGTCCCCGCGGCGCTCGCCGCGGGCGCCGGCTTCGTGCCGCAGGACCGGCACCACCAGGGTTTCGTCCCCGACATGTCGATAGCGGACAACGCCACTCTGTCGGTGCCCGGCCGTATCGGGCAGCGCGGGCTGCTGAGCCGGGCCCGCCGGGACCGGCTCGCCGAGGAGATGATCGAGAACCTGGCGATCAAGACGCCGGGTCCCGAACTGCCCGTCTCGGCACTGTCCGGCGGCAACCAGCAGAAGGTCGTGATGGCCCGTGCCCTGGCCGACGACCCCCGGCTGCTGGTGCTGATCAACCCCACGGCGGGCGTGGACGTGCGCTCCAAGGAGTTCCTTCTCGGCAAGGTCGAGGAGACCGCGGACACCGGCACCGGAGTGCTCATCGCCTCCGACGAACTCGACGACCTGCGCATGTGCGACCGGGTCCTGGTGATGTTCCAGGGCCGGATGACGACAGAGATCGCCCGCGGCTGGCACGACCACGACCTCGTCGCCGCGATGGAAGGAGTGGACCTCGATGCCTGAAACCGTCCTCGCGGAGACCCTCGCGCCCGAGACGGGGAAGAAGCCTGAGCGGCGTGGACTGCTGGGCGGGCGGATACCCCTCGCCCGGCTGCGCGACCTCGCACTGGTCCCCGCGATCGTCGTCATCGCGATCGTCGGGCAGATCGTCAACCCGATCTTCCTGCAGACCGACAACCTGATCAATGTTCTGCAGACCATGTCTGAGATCGCCCTGTTGGTCCTCGCCCAGACGATGATCCTGATCGTGAAGAAGATGGACCTGTCGCTGGAGTCCACCATGGGCCTCGCGCCCGGCGTCGCGGCCTGGCTGGTCGTACCGACCGGCGCGGGACACGGCCTCGGACTCCTCCCCGGCGCCTGGGCGATCCCGGTCACCCTCGCCGTGGGCGCGCTCATCGGCGTGGTCAACGCCCTGCTGATCATCCGCTTCGGCCTCAACGGCTTCATCGTCACCCTCGGCATGCTGATCGTGCTGCGCGGTGTCCTGACCGGCATCTCCGGCGGCCAGACCTTCTTCCAGCTGCCGGAATCGATGCTCTACCTGGGCACGGCCCAATGGTTCGGGATGCCGGCCTCGATCTGGTTGTGCCTGGTGCTCTTCGCCATCGCGATCGTGGTCCTCGGCTGGACCAGCTTCGGCCGCTCGCTCTACGCCATCGGCGGCAACATCGACGCCGCGAAGGCGGCCGGCATCCGCACCGACCGGGTGCTCGCCATCGTCATCATCTCCGGAAGCCTGCTCGCCGCCCTCGCCGGGCTGCTGCTCTCCGGGCGGCTCGCCTCCGTCGCCTCGGCACAGGGCAACGGCTACATCTTCACCGTCTTCGCCGCCGCCGTGATCGGCGGGATCAGCCTCAACGGCGGCAAGGGCACCATGTTCGGCGCCTTCACCGGCATCCTGCTGCTCTTCATGATCCAGAACGTGCTCACCCTGGCCGGCGTCCCCGCCCAGTGGATCGGCGCCCTCAACGGCCTGATCATCCTCGTCGCGCTGATGATCTCGCGCATCACCGGAGGCAAGGTCCAGGACTGAACGGACCGGCGACGATGCCGGAACGCCGACCGCAGTCCCGAACAACCCGTCACAGAGGGCCGCGTGCCCGATCGACCCTCACAGGGAGTCCCGTCATGACGTCTGCCGTGCCCGCATCCGCCCGCATCACCGCCCTGGACGTCCTCGACGTACGGTTCCCGACGTCCGAGCACCTGGACGGGTCGGACGCGATGAACCCCGAACCCGACTACTCGGCCGCCTATGTCGTCCTGCGCACCGACGCCGGTGACGGCCTGGAGGGCCACGCCCTGGCCTTCACCACCGGCCGTGGCAACGACGCGCAGGCCGCCGCCATCTCCACCCTCGCCCCGCATGTCGTGGGCCGGTCGGTCGCCGAGGTCTGTGGCGACCTCGGCGGCTTCGCCCGCTCCCTGGTCCACGACCCCCAACTGCGCTGGCTGGGGCCGGAGAAGGGCGCCATCCACATGGCGACCGGCGCGGTCGTCAACGCCGCCTGGGACCTCGCGGCCAAGCGCGCGGGCAAGCCCGTCTGGCGTTTCCTGGCCGAGATGTCGCCGGAGGATCTGGTCGCCCAGGTGGACTTCCGCTGGCTGAGCGACGCCCTCACCCCCGAGGACGCGCTGGAGATCCTGCGGCGCGCCGAGCCCGGCCGCGAGGAGCGCATCAGCCGCCTGCTGGAACGCGGTTACCCCGCTTACACCACCACCCCCGGCTGGCTCGGCTACTCCGACGAGAAGCTGTCCCGTCTCGCCCGCGAGGCCGTCGCCGACGGCTTCACCCAGATCAAACTGAAGGTCGGCGCCGACCTCCAGGACGACATCCGCCGGATGCGTACTGCCCGCGAGACCGTCGGCCCGGACATCCGCATAGCCGTGGACGCCAACCAGCGGTGGGACGTCCGGCCCGCCATCGACTGGATGAGTGAACTGGCCTCCTACGACCCGTACTGGATCGAGGAGCCCACATCCCCGGACGACATCCTCGGCCACGCGGAGGTCCGCAAGGCCGTTGCTCCCATCAAGGTCGCCACCGGCGAGCACATCGCCAACCGGGTCGTCTTCAAGCAGCTCCTCCAGGCCGGCGCGGTGGACATCGTCCAGATCGACTCCGCACGGGTCGGCGGCGTCAACGAGAACATCGCCATCCTGCTGCTCGCCGCCAAGTTCGGCGTCCCGGTCTGCCCGCACGCCGGCGGAGTGGGCCTGTGCGAGATGGTCCAGCACCTTTCCATGTTCGACTACGTCGCCGTCACCGGCACGACCGAAGACCGTGTCATCGAGTACGTCGACCACCTGCACGAGCACTTCGTCGACCCGGTACGCATCGCCGACGGGAACTACCTCGCACCCGAACTCCCCGGCCTGAGCGCCCAGATGCACCCGGCCTCCCTCAAGGAGTACACCTACCCCGACGGACCGGTCTGGTCCGCCCGTGTCTGAGCCCCGCGCCCTGGTCGACGCCCACCACCACGTCTGGGACCTCGACCACCGTCCCCAGCCCTGGCTCGACGAGCCCGGTCACGAGCCGATCCGCCGCTCGTACGGACCCGCCGACCTGCGCTCGGCAGCCACCCGCCCGCTCGCCGGGCGTCGGCTGACGAGCACGGTGGTCGTCCAGTGCGTGACATCGTTGCCCGAGACCCGCGAACTCCTCGCCCTGGCAGACGAGGACCCCTTGGTCGGCGCGGTCGTCGGCTGGGCGGACCTGACCTCGCCCGAGGTCGGAGACGTGCTCGACGCGCTGCGGGAGGGCCCTGGCGGCGGGTACCTGCGAGCCCTACGACACATCGTGCAGGGCGAGCCGGATCCCGCGTGGCTGCAGCGGCCCTCCGTGGAGCGGGGGCTGCGCGCGGTCCAGGAACGCGGCCTCGGCTACGACGTGCTGATCCGCAGCCACCAGTTCCCGCAGGCGATCCGGCTGGCCGAGCGCTTCCCGGGGTTGCCGCTCGTCCTCGACCACGCGGGTAAACCGCCCGTCGCCTCGGGTGAACTGGGGCTCTGGGAGCAGGACCTGCGGCGGCTGGCCGCCCATCCCCAGGTGTGCTGCAAGGTCTCGGGTCTGGTGACGGAGGCCGACCACCGGAACTGGGCGGTCGAGGACATGCGCCCGGTGTGGGACGTCCTGCTCTCCGCCTTCGGATCCGACCGGCTGATGTTCGGCTCGGACTGGCCTGTCTGTGTCCTCGCAGGCGGTTGGAACCAGTGGGCCGCCACCGTCGAGGAGTTGCAGGGCGACTGCTCCGCCGCCGAGACCGAGGCGATCCTCGCCGGCACCGCCACCCACTTCTACGGACTGAACTCCCTTGAACCGACCGCCTCTTGAGAGGAAGGAGGGAACACCATGCTCCTGACCGACCTGCTGCACCCCGGGATCCTGGAAGCGCTGGCCGGGGCCGGTCACGGCGCCCGTGTGCTGCTCGCCGACGGCCACTACCCGGCGAGCACCTCCATCGGTGAACGCGCCCGAACCGTCCACCTCAACCTGACCCCCGGGGTATTGGACGTCACCACCGTGCTCGACGTCCTGCTGACCGCCGTCCCCGTCGAGTCGGCCCAGGTGATGGTGCCGCCCGAGGGCGAACCGGAACCGCCGGCCATCGCCGAGTACCGCGCCCGACTGGCACCCGCCCCGGTCGGCACGCTCGACCGCTTCGAGTTCTACGACGCCGCGTGCTCCCCCGACCTGGCGCTGGCCATCGTCACCGCCGACACCCGTACCTACGCCAACCTGCTGCTGACCATCGGCGTCCGCGCTGAAGGGACCCTGAACACACGATGACGCTCGCCGTCCGCTACACGGC
Source organism: Streptomyces sp. VNUA24 (assembly GCF_029167005.1). Taxonomy (NCBI): domain Bacteria; kingdom Bacillati; phylum Actinomycetota; class Actinomycetes; order Kitasatosporales; family Streptomycetaceae; genus Streptomyces; species Streptomyces sp. VNUA24. Next base: position 1,178,011 of record NZ_CP119143.1, on the reverse strand, counting down.
CGCCCGCACCCTGGACACCGCCCCCGCCGAAACGCGTTCCCCCGGCCCCGGCGAGGTCGAACTGGCACCCGCCTACGTCGGCATCTGCGGCACCGACCTGCACATCTTCCACGGCGACATGGACGCCCGGGTCCACACACCCGCCGTCCTCGGCCACGAGATGTCCGGCCGTGTCGTACGCGTCGGCCCGGACGTGGCGGGCTGGGCACCCGGCGACGCCGTGACCGTCATGCCGCTGCGCTGGGACGACAGCTGCCCCGCATGCCGCTCCGGGCACCGGCACGTCTGCCAGAACCTCGACTTCATCGGTATCGACTCCCCGGGCGCGATGCAGCAGCGCTGGACCGTGCCCGCCGGCACCCTGGTCCGGCTGCCCGACACGCTCGCCCTGGACCGGGCGGCACTCGTCGAACCCACGGCCGTCGCCGTGCACGACGTGGGCCGGGCCGCGGTGCAGGGGGGCGAGCGGGTCGTCGTGGTCGGCGGAGGGCCCGTGGGCGTCCTGATCGCGCTGGTCGCGCGGGCCGCCGGAGCCGACGTACGGATCGCCGAACTCAGCGCCCACCGGCGCGCGCTCGCCGAGGAATCAGGGCTGACCACCTGGGACCCGGCCGCGGACAACGTGCCCGAGCTGGTGGGGGAGTGGACGGGCGACGCGGGTGCGGACGTGGCGTTCGAGGTGTCGGGTGCGGCGGCCGGGGTGGACACGGCGGTGGACGTGCTCGGGGTGCGGGGCCGGTTGTGCCTGGTCGCCATCCATCCACGGCCGCGTGAGGTGAATCTGCATCGGTTCTTCTGGCGTGAGCTGACGCTGGTCGGGGCCCGGCTGTACGACCGGTCCGACTTCGAGCGGGCGGTGGAGCTGGTGGCGGACGGGACGATCCCGGCGGACCGGCTGATCAGCAAGGTGGTTCCGCTCACCGAGGCGCCGGCCGCCTTCGAGGCGCTGGAGGCGGGCGGGGACGTGATGAAGATCCTGGTGGACTGCGGCAACGAGTCGGCGGGAGCGGACGCATGAGCCTGTTCGATCTGACCGGGAAGCTGGCCGTCGTCACCGGTGCCCGGCGGGGTATCGGCCGGGCGATGGCCCGCGCGCTCGCCGAGGCCGGCGCGGATGTCATCGGTGTGAGCGCGCAGTTGGAGGAGTCGGGCAGCGCGGTGGAGAAGGACGTGCTGGCCGCGGGTCGCACCTTCGAGGCGGTGCGGACCGACTTCGCCGACCCCGACGCGGTCCGGGCGCTCGGCGCGGACCTCGCCGCACGCGAACGCCCGGTCGACATCCTGGTCAACAACGCGGGCACCATCCGCCGCGCCCCGGCCTCCGAACACACCGACGCAGACTGGGAGTTGGTACTCCAGGTCAACCTCAACGCGCAGTTCGCGCTGACCCGCGCGGTCGGCGCGTCGATGGTGGCCCGCGGCCAAGGGAAGATCATCTTCACCGCGTCGCTGCTCAGCTACCAGGGCGGCATCACCGTCCCCGGCTACACCGCCGCCAAGCACGGCGTCACGGGGCTGACGAAGGCACTGGCCAACGAGTGGGCGCCGCACGGGGTGAACGTCAACGCGATCGCGCCGGGCTACATCGCCACCGACAACACCCAGGCCCTGCGCGAGGACCCGGCCCGCAGCAAGGCGATCCTCGACCGCATCCCCGCCGGCCGTTGGGGCGACGCGGGCGACCTCGCCGGCGCCACCGTCTTCCTCGCCTCCGACGCAGCCGCCTACGTCCACGGCACCACCCTCCCCGTCGACGGCGGATGGCTCGGCCGATGACCACCGATCTCACGTCCGCGTTGGCCGGCGCCAGGATCCTGCCGGTGCTGACCGTGCCCTCCGAGGAGATGGCCGCTCCGCTGGCCGCCGCGCTCGTGGCGGGCGGGGCCCGGTGTGCCGAGGTCACCTTCCGCACCGCTGCCGCCGAGCAGGTGGTGAAGGCGATGGCAGCGCACGGCGGCCTCGTCGTCGGCGCCGGCACCGTCCTTACCGCCGAGCAGGCGAAACGCGCTGTCGCCGCCGGTGCCCGGTTCGTCGTATCGCCCGGCTTCGACGACGAAGTCGTGGCGAAGTGCCTTGAGTTGGGAGTGCCCGTCGTGCCGGGCGTCGCGACGGCCACCGAGCTGATGCGGGCCCTGCGGGCCGGGCTGGACACGGTGAAGCTGTTCCCCGCGGAGTCGTTGGGCGGCGTGGACACCCTCCGAGCCCTCGCCGCGCCGTTTCCGCAGGCACGTTTCGTGCCGACCGGCGGCATCGGTCCCGATCGTCTGAGCGGGTATCTTGCCGAGCCCTCGGTGCTTGCCGTGGGCGGCAGTTGGATGGCTCCCGGCGCCCTCCTGGAGCGCGGCGACCACGCGGAGATCCGGCGACTGACCGCGCAGGCGGTGGAGAGGAGCACGCGATGACCGACGTGGTGGCCCTCGGCGAGGTGATGCTCCGCTTCGATCCGGGGGAGGGCCGGATCCGCACCGCGCGCTCCTTCCAGGTCTGGGAGGGAGGCGGCGAGTACAACGTGGTCCGCAGTCTGCGCCGCTGCTTCGGCTGGCGGACGGCCGTCGTGACCGCCCTGGCCGACAACGCGGTGGGCAGGCTCGCCGAGGATCTGATCCTCCAGGGCGGCGTCGACACCTCGCTGATCCGCTGGGTTCCCTCGGACGGTATCGGCCGCACCGCCCGCAACGGCCTCAACTTCGTCGAACGCGGCTACGGCATCCGCGGCGCGCTCGGCGTGAGCGACCGCGCGCACACGGCTGTCTCCCAGCTCCGGAAGGGCCACGTCGACTGGGACGCCGTCTTCTCCTCCGGCGTGCGCTGGTTCCACACCGGGGGTATCTTCGCCGGGCTGTCGGACACCACCGTGGACGTCTCGGACGAGGCGATGGCAGCGGCTCGACGCCACGGCGCGACGGTCTCCTACGACCCCAACTACCGACCCAGCCTCTGGGAAGGCCGCGGTGGCGCCGCCGCGGCCCGCGAGGTGGACCTGCGACTGGCCCGGCACGCCGATGTGGTGGTGGGCGCCCTGGGGCTGGCCGGAAGCCACCCGGGTGCGGTACGTGTCGGTGCCGACGAACTTCCGGACGCCCTCGCCGAGGTCGCCGCACTCCTGCCAGGGGCAAGTGTGTTGGCGACGACTCTGCGTGAAGTGCCCTCGGCGGGGGTCAACGACTGGTCCTCGGCGGCGTGGTCGTCCGAGACCGGTTTCCTCACCGGTCCCTGGATGCCCGGCCTGCACGTGCTGGACCGCATCGGCTCCGGCGACGGCTTCGCCGCGGGCCTGATCCACGGCCTGCTGTCTGGCGAGAGCCTTGGGCGGGCCCTCGCCTACGGCACGGCCCACGGAGCCCTCACCATGACCACGCCCGGCGACGTCTCGATGGCCTCACTCGCCGAGGTGGAGGCACTGCTGGCCGGAGGCTCCGCCGCCGTCCGTCGCTGAAGCCCGGCACCGAACCGTCCGCTCCTGGAGGACCCCCTTGCAGCGCAGGAAGATCACGAACACCACGGTCAAGCTCAGCGAGCTCGGCTTCGGCGCCTCCGTCATCGGCAACCTGTTCCGGGTGACCCCCGCCGAGGACGCGGCCGGCGCGGTGGACGCGGCCTGGGAGGCCGGCATCCGCTACTTCGACACCGCGCCCCACTACGGCCTGGGGCTGTCGGAGCGACGACTGGGCGCGGCCCTGCGGGACCGGCCGCGAGCAGAATACGTCGTCTCCTCGAAGGTCGGCCGTCTGCTGGTGCCCAACGAGGCCCCGCGAGGCGTCGACAGCGAGGGGTTCGTCGTCCGCGACGACCTGCGCCGGCAGTGGGACTTCAGCCGGGACGGCGTCCTCCGGTCCGTCGAGGCCACGCTGGAGCGCACCGGCCTCGACCGCCTGGACGTCGTGTATCTCCACGACCCCGACGACCACTGGCCCCAGGCAGCCGATGAGGCCATGCCCGCCCTCGCCGACCTGCGTGGCCAGGGCGTGATCGGCGCGATCGGAGCCGGCATGAACCAGTCGGCCATGCTTGCCCGCTTCCTGCGGGAGACGGCGGCCGACCTGGTGATGCTCGCCGGCCGCTACACCCTCCTTGACCAGTCCGGCCTCGACGACGTCCTGCCCGCCGCGCAGGAGCACGGCAAGAGCGTCGTGGCGGTAGGCGTCTTCAACTCAGGACTCCTCGCCCGTGACCGTCCCACCGAGGGCATGAAATACGACTACCAGGACGCCCCCGCCCACCTTGTCACCCGTGCGCAACGCATCGCGGAGATCTGCGAGCAGCACGGGACGAGCCTCCCCGCAGCCGCGCTGGCCTTCCCGTTCACCCATCCCACTGTCATCAATGTCACCCTCGGCATGCGGAATCCTGATCAGGTCGTGCGAAACGTCGAGCTTCGCGGACGACACGTCTCCACCGGTCTCTGGGATGATCTTCGGGACCAGGAACTGATCAGCCCGGATGTCCCCGCTTGAGCAGGCTCAGGGAAGGAGTTCGCGTTGTCTCTCACGGACAAGGCAATCGAGCAGATCCGGGAACTGATCCGGAGCGGAGCGCTACCGCCGGGCTCCAAGCTGCCACCCGAGCAGGAGCTGTCGGCCCAACTCGGACTGTCCCGCAACCTCGCCAGGGAAGCGGTGAAGGCGCTCGCGGTCGCGAGAGTGCTGGAGGTCAAACGGGGCGACGGCACTTATGTCACCAGCCTTCAGCCGAGCCTGCTGCTGGAAGGGCTCGGGGGAGCGGTCGAGCTGATGCAGAGCGACAAGGGGGCCCTGCTCGACCTGATGGAGGTACGGCGACTGCTGGAGCCCCTCGCCACGGCCCTCGCCGCCCCCCGGATCACCGATGACGGCCTGGCCGAGGTCAAACGCCACCTGGACGCCATGCGGGAGGCCCGTGAGGATGTCGAGCTGCTGAACTTGCACGACGCGGCGTTCCACCGCGCCGTCGTCACCGCGACGGGCAACGAGTCACTGCTCACGCTCTTGGAAGGGATCTCCGGACGTACGCTGCGGGCCCGTATCTGGCGCGGGCTCGTCGACGACCAGGCCGCGGGGCGAACCCTCGCGGAGCACGAGGCGATCTACGCGGCGCTCTCGGCGCGGGACTTCGCCCTCAGCCAGGCCGCGGCGCTCCTGCATGTCAGCAACACCGAGGAGTGGTTGCGCGAGCACCTCCGTTCGTCGGCGTCGTTCGGGGAGGTCTCCCGGGAGACGTCCTTCGGATCCGACCGCAAGGCATCCTGACGGTACGGACCCCGCGGCTCGGCCGACAGCATGTGCGCTTTGTGGCCGCAGGGCGTAGAGCCGTCGGGGAGTACGTGATCCGATGTGCCCCGGGACGCCATGAAAACCAAGTGTAATTTGGTTTTGGAAGGAGCGCCACCGAGGGCGCTCCTTCCCTACGCGTCCCTCCGGTTCGCGGCTGCACCGACGGAACGACCTGGTTCGGCCCTGAGTCGAGGAAAGACGTGAACACACCTCCCCCACGCCCCGAGGTCGCCCACGAAGCTACGCATCGCTTGACCGTGTGAGGGCGGTCGACGAGCGCCATGCGCTGGCCCTGCGGGCGGATCCACCGTCGGAGGCGACGATTCGGCCATCCGGTCTGCGCCCCGGGACGAGTCGTTGACAGACAGTGTTCAAGACCTGTGGATCGGGCTCGGATTGTGTGCGAAGGGAGTACCTTCCCGGGTGATCGATTGGTGGTCACCGAGTGCACCGAGGTTCCACCCGTCGGCTGGGAAGGCGCCCATGCCCAGCGCGGCCAACGGGGACGGCACAACGGAGTCCGGTTCCATGATCCACGGCATCGTCCGTGCGCGCGAGGATCGTGACCGCGGCGGCCGGACCCGGCGAGGTCATCGCGCCGTGGGCGATGACCTCGACCGTGGCGGCCTGCGGGTACCGGGGTCGCGGCTCCGCGACCTTCTACGGCAGCTCGTGGTACCTTGCCGCCCGGTTCACGCCGTGTGTCTCGCATGTTGTTTCCTGCGCGTATCCACCCGGCGCCCGGCCTCCGCGATGTTGACGAGGGACTCCCTGGAATCCAGTGCGACCCCTGCCCGGCGGACCTGGTCCTCGGCCATCCTGTGGGGCCGGCCCGGCCTGCGTCCGGTCCTTGCGGCCACCGAGCGGACAGGGGGCGTCGCGCTCTCGGACGAAGACGCGTTCCGTCCGGGCGAAGGGCGCGACCATGAGGACGGCGATCGCGCCGCGCCGCTGGTGTCGCGGGTGTCGATCCGGATCAGGGCGACCAGAGTGCGTGCGCCGATCCCCTGTACACGCAGGTCGTGACTGAGGTTGAGCCTGGGGTGTCGCCGGGGCGGGCACGGTCGAGCAGTCAGTCCAGGGTGTCGCGGTGGACGATGGCGCCGCGCCTGCCTCGTCGTATGTCCGCTGATGCTGCTGTGCAAGCGGTCATGCGCCGAAAACCTTGTGCCGCTAGGTTTTTTCCTCTAGGTTTCGCCATGTTTCTGAACCGTTTCAATCGCTGATGCGGCCATGAGCTGGGCGTCGGGTGCGATGATCGCCAGCAGTCTTCGACGACGTTCCGCGTGCGGGACGGTCCTGGGCGGGGCCGACATCGGACCGCCAGGATTTTATGCCGGGCCGACAGCGGCGCTTCCTCAAGGAGGACTGTCCATGACCTACTACCTGGATGCTGACGGGCGCAGACCCGCGAGGGTCGGGGCGCTTCGACACTGGCGCAGGCTTGCGTCGGGCGCGGTCGCCCTCGCGGTGTTGACGGTGCCGGTGGTCGCCGGCGCGGCCTCTGCGGCGCCCACGGGCAGGCCGGGGACCCCGGCGTGCAAGAAGGCCTGTTTCGCGCACATCACCGGAGATGAAACGTTCCGTCAGCTCGCCGAGCATCCCGCTTTCGCCGGCTTCGGCCGGTACATCGGTCCGTGGGAAGCCGGACCGACGTGGGAGGCTGTCAAGGACCTGCCCATCACCCAGGTGGCGCCGTACTTGTCGGCGTACGGCTGGGACGTGCCGACGATGGTGGACGGCGTCAACTTCCTCATCGACCAGCGGAACAAGGGCAACCGGCTGTTCCACCAGATATACTCCGACGCCGCTGTCGCGGCCGACCCCGCGAAGGGAACGGCCGGAGTGTTCTTCATTCCCGGGAAGCCCAACGCACCGCTCGCGGTCGTCCTCGCGGGCGGAGGGTTCACCTCGGTGGCCTCGATCCAGGAGGCGTTCCCCCACGCCAAGCGGCTCCACGAGGCCGGGTACAACGTCGCCGTCTTGAAGTACCGTGTCAGTCCCGACGGCCGCCTGCCGGGTCGCGAAGGGGAGTTGAAGGCGATGGCGGACGGAACGGACGACCTGGCGCAGGCGTTGAGATTCACCCGGTCGAAGCTGCTCCACAAGAACTACCGCATGGACGACTATGCGCTCTGGGGCAGTTCGGCCGGTGCCTCCATCGTCGGCGCCTGGGGCGTCGACAACCAGTACGGTGCGCAGGCTCATGGCTTCCGCGACCCGGCGGCCATCATCAGCGCCTACATGACCCCGCGGTACAGCGACTTCGTCGGGCCGTCCTTTCCCGACTCCTTCGTCATCCACGCCGCCGACGACGACATTGCGCCGATCGCGGGGGTGGACGCGCTGGTCGACAAGCTCCGGGGCCTCGGCGTGACCGTGGACTACCGGCGATACGACACCGGTGGCCACGGCTTCGGGCTCGGCATCGGCACACCGGCCAACGGCTGGTTCGACCAGGCACTCGCCTTCTGGGCCGCCCGTACCGGACCGGGCAACCATCCTCCGAAGAACCCCCGCTGACACCGCTATGACGTACATGCCGCGCCCCAATGCCTCTCTGCCAAACTTACCCGGAGCCGTCCCCATCCCCAACCTCGCACCGGGAAGCAACCCACGAACAGTCGAGATCCCTGAAGGTAACGAAGCGCTGCCAGGGCTTGGTGTCCTGGCCGTCCGGAACTGATCGGTGTCCCGGGCGCCGGATGCAGGCGCTGTGAGTACCTGGATGAGGCCCACGTCCCCGTGGCCGACAACTGCCGTCGGCCACGGGGCATCCGTCGAAGAGGCGGCCGAGGTGCGGGATCTGACGGACGCCGTGCCGGAGCCGCACATTTCGAGTGTCCGGAGTACGGTCAGTTCGTCGCGCGCTCACCGGAGTCGACGGAGTTCGTCCCGTCGGTGCCGTACGCGGGGGACCTGGTCACGGGTTTGGTGTCGTGGTCGCGCCAGGCCACGAGGAGCAGGACGAGGCCGACGGTGAGGCTGACGCCGGAGTTGACCAACAGGTCCGAGGTGGCCATGCCGATGGCGCGGCCCCAGTAGGCGAGCTGCGATCCGGCGTCCCAGATGATGTACATCAGCGCGTTGACGACGATGAGCTTGCGGCGGTCGGAGGCGCGCCCGAGGCTCATCGCGACGATGGTGACGGCGATGATCAGCATGTGGTAGCCGGCGACGGCGTACCACTGGAAATGCCGGGTGGGTGTCATCTCGCCGCCGAGATAGGCGCGGTCGATCACACCGGGTGTGAAGATGAGCACGAGGGTCTGGACCAGGTTGAAGACGATGTAGATCCAGAGGATCACGCGCAGCGGGAGTCTCATGTCGTCATGATGTCAGGCAGGCCGGCGAACGACCGGGAGGGGTATTGGGCCGGACCCGGCCGACGCGCACCGCCGCTCCACGGGTGCATGTGCCGCGACGCACCGCCGTGACGGCTCGCGTCCACATCGGCAGCCATGCCCCGAGAACCGTAATCGGGTCCTGCGGGCAGGGCCACATGCTGTCCTCGGGCCGGCCGGACCGTCTCGTCGCCCGCGAGATGCCCGGCGCCCAACCCGTCCGGTTCAGGATCGCGGCTGCGGTTTCGGCCGATCCACCCGTGGCGCCGTGGCCGGGTCCCAGCGGCCCGGCATCGCGGAGGCCAGAGACGTCGACGAGGTCCCCGGGTGCTGTTCAGATGGTGGTGCCGGCGAACAGGTAACGGTGGTGAACGTTGACCGTGGACCGGGTGGTGGACTTCAGGATGCCGGTGTCGCTGGTCCTGACAGTCTTGAGGGCGGTGAAGGTGCTGCCGCCCTTTTTGCGGAACTGCAGCTTCGCGGCCTGGGACGCGTAGCCGACGTACTTGCCGGTCGATGGGTCCGTGCGGGCGAGCTTGCCCGTACCCGTCATCGTCTTGCCGTTCTTGACCGGCGCGGGGTCGCATCTGTCGTCAGCATGGAGAGCTTCCTGACCGCGACGGTGGCGACGTCGTCGTAGTCGGCATTCGTGTACAGGTCCCACGCGCTCAGGTACAGCCTCCAGGTCCCGGCCATGCCGTTCTGGTTCGTGGCGGTGTACATGACGGTGACGGCCCCGGTACCTGTGGTGCCGAAGACGGTGTCCTTGCCGCCGTTGACAACTGCGCTCGAGAACCTGGTGTTGCCCAGCGAAGTCGTTCGGCTGGATGGTCCTCCAGGCGAAGGAACCGGGCTCAGGTGGCACACTCGCGTGCTCCGAAGCCCGCGCGGCAACCGGAAGAGTGAGCGTGGACAGGAAGGTGGTCCCCGGAATCACGGTGCCGCGACGCCTATCGCATGAACCCCCCACGGGAACTTGAATGGCCCGCCCAAGTCCCCCTCTGGTCGGGCTTGTCGAGATGGGAAGCATATGAACTCAGGCCCTGCGGCAAGGGAGATCCGTCGAACAAGAGGTGTGTCGGATCAGTGGAGACACCTGACGGTCCTTTGGGGTGCAGTATCCGCGACGACAGCGGCCCCGGTGGCCGAACGCTGGGTGCCGCCTACATCCTGGTGTCGACGATCCGGCGCAGGATCTCCGCGAAGCCTGCGGCCAAGGTGTCCAGTTGCTCCGCAGTGAGGGCGTCGATGACCAGCTCGCGGACCAGCCTGATGTGACCGGGCGCCGCCCGGTCCATCAACTCCCTGCCGCGCGGAGTGAGGGTGGCGACCACTCCGCGGTCGTCCGTGCGGCAGGCCCCGCGAACGACCAAGCCGCCCTTCTCCAGTTGCGCGATCTGATAGGTCAGACCGCTCTTGGTGACCTTCAACGCTTCGGTGAGCGCCACCATGCGCATCGACCCGCCGGGGGAGTGGCCGAGGTGGGCCAGGATGGCGTACTGCACATGGGACAACCCGGCATCGGTGCGCAACTGCTGATCGAGCACCCGGTCGAGCAGTGTGGTGGCGGTGACCAGTGTGTGCCAGGCCCGCTCTTCGCGTTGATTCAGCGGCCGCGAGTGGTTCATGTGTGCTTACCTTACCAGAACTTGTTCAAATTAGAACTTCGGGCTAACGTCTGAGTCGTTCAAGTTGGAATATCTTGCCCTGTCCGGCGTGTCTTCCGCCCGCCAGGAGCGGACGCCGGTCGAGTCGCCGGACCGGGAGCGGACCCGCGACGCGTCCTGGTGTCATCTGGTGCGACCCATGCCCGATTTTCCGCGCAGCCTCAGCTGCGCCGTTTCAGAAAAGCGCGATGAACCGTATGGAAATCTCCACAGCAGTACCCGTGGCAACCCTCCTGAAAAGGCGGTCCGGACCCGCGGCGGTGATCGCTGCGGCAACCCTCCTGGTCTCGGCGCCGTACGCGTCGGCGGCGCCGCGGAAGGAGTCCCCGCGGCCGGTCGTCACCGGCGTGAGGACCCTCGCCGCACTCGACTTCGCCGCCGGCGAATCCCCCGAGAACATCACCCTCAACCCCGACAACTCGCTGACCGTCTCCACGCTGGGCGGGAGCAGCGCGGCGGGCGAGCGTCCGGCACTGCTGCGGATCGACCCGTCCGGGCGGACCAGGGTGATCGTGGAGGGGCAGCCGGGCGACGGGTTCACCGGTCTCGCGCGAGGGCGCGACGGCACCGTCTACTACAACGTGTACTCCTCCGACACCTCCCGGGCCGGCGTCTGGAAGCTGTCCCCGGGCGGCACCCCCGGCCGTATCGCCGCCCTGCCCGCCGACGGACTCCCCAACGGCCTGGCCCTCGACCCCACCGGGCGCACCCTGTACGTGGCCGACAGCAGCAAGGGCGCCGTCTGGGCCGTCCCGGCCTCCGGCGGAAGGGCGACCGCCTGGCTGACCGACCCCGCCCTCGCGGCCGACCCCTCCAACCCGTTCGGCGTCAACGGGCTCCGCTTCCACCGGGGGGCGGTCTGGGTCTCCAACGCCGCGCGGGGCACCCTGCTGCGGATCCCGGTCACCGTCGCAGGTACTCCCGGCCGTATCGGCACCGTGGCCGGCGGCCTCACCGGCGTCGACGACTTCACCTTCCTCAACGACCGCTCCGACGTGGTGTTCGCCGCGCTGAACCGCCTCGGCCAGGTCGTGGTCGTCCGCCCCGGCGGGGCCACCGAGACCGTCCTGACCGCCTCGGACGGCCTCGCTTCTCCCACCTCCGTCGCGGTACGCGGAAACCGGATCTACGTCACCAACGCCGGCTTCCCCGTGCCCCACGACGCGAAGGTGCAGCGGGGGACGGTCGACCCGGCCGCACTGAACTGCGGTCCGCGCTGAGGAGCCCTCGCGTACCCGGCGCGAACGGATCCCTTCGCCGCCGACCGCGCGGGGGCGGGGTGGGACGGCTGACCTGCCGTCAGCGTCATGCACGGCCCCGGACCGCGCCGGCACCGCCATGACCCGCAGGCCGGACGGGCGGGTCGGACATCCCCGGCGCGCGGCCGACTCCTCTGCCGCCAACCGCCTCTGGACAGTGGAAGCGCTGTTCAGGGGCGGTTCTCTGGTGGGTCGGAGGCCTGGCCGGGCCTGAGGCGTCTGTGCCGGCTCCTCGCTGAGCGGGGAACGTCCGTGTCCGCCGGGGGCGGGCGACCCGGTGATCGTCCGTACGCGAGAGGCCCCTGGTGAACGAGTGATGAAGTGTCAGCACAGCGCCGCTGATGTATCGCCATGACATCGAACCCTGTGATTCGCCCTTGGATGTCACTCTTTTCCCGGTCCGGCAGTGACCACGTCGGACAAGAATTTCAGGAACCGGAGTGCATTCACCATGCGTCAACCGCTTTCCCGGACAGCCCTCAAGCGTGCGGTCATAGCCGGCGCCGTCAGCCTCACCGCGACCCTGGGGCTCGTCGCCCCGGCACACGCCGACAACGGGGTCGTCAACATCCGCGGCAAGGAGTCCTTCAACACGGACACACTGCTGAACTCCCTGTGCAACGGTGACACCGGCACCACGTACTGGTTCATCAACGTGCAGACCGGTCAGCTCACCGCCGACTCGGGCCACGGCCTGCCGCCGAAGGACCTGCCGCCTCCGATCGAGATGTTCCAGGGCCACTGCTCCTACCCCAAGTCGTCCAGCTGGACCTGGACGGGCTCGGAGTCGCGGGTGAGCAACACCCTTGTCAACTGCAGCTCCGGCAGCCAGCTCAGCCAGCAACTGCAGATGAACGGTTCCACCACCAGCACCACGACCAGCAGTGTGAAGGTCGGCGGCGGCATCAAGTGGTCCGCTCTGGAGAAGGTCCTCGAGTTCAACGCGGGGGCCGAGTACACGAAGAGCTGGTCGTACGCGAAGGCCTCGGGCTGGTCCACCACCACCGGCATCACGGTGCCCCCGAAGCGGGTCGGCTGGCTGGCCCTGCGGCCCGAGATGCGGACGGTCCGCAGCAACCCGTTCTTCCACATCGACAGCTACAGCTGGGGCGACGGTCACGGGCACGTGACCCGGTCCAACTCGTGGCGCGGCCGTGGTTACTCCAACATCAACTCGCAGGGTGCCTACTACGACGCCGTCGGCAACGTGCTCGACGGCCAGGGCAAGCCTGCGGGCCAGTACGTGGCGCGTGACCGCGCGGTCACCTCGTCCGACCGCTGCTGAGACGGCCACAGGCTGACATGTCCCCACACCCGCCCGGCGACGAATGCCGCCGGGCGGGCACGTGTGCAGGCATGGGGGAGTCCGGTTCCGTCCCGGGAAGGAGCGCAATCGCCCCGGGCCCGGACGGCTGCCGGACCATTCGTGAGCGTCGGCCCCGCCGTAGCGGGCCCTCCCGCCCCCTTGTCATCCCAGCTCGGTGATCGGAGACTCCGGGTGAGTCGGAACGGAGGCTGTCCGGGCCTCCGCCGACGAGCGCCCCAGGCGGCGCGGAGGGAGTGTCCGTCGGGGGCGCTCGGGCCCGGTCACCGGGTGCCCGGGGGAGAGCGGACGTCTGTGACCCAGGTGGGCGAGGACCATGATCCCGCCTCGGGAGTCGGTTGTGTCCCCTGCTGCCGAGGGCAATCACTCTGTGACCCGGGTGCGATGGTTCGGTGGGGGACGGGACACCGGTGCGACGCCGAGCTGCGCCGTCGCGTCACTTCCCAGGGCGTCGCCCGTCGCGGGCGCGCACGTACGGCACGTCCTGAACCCGGGAGCGCCACTCGGCGGGGTGAGGATCGCTCCGTGGGCGCGGGCTGCGCAACTCACGCAGATCGCCGAGTCGCCGGACCGGACCGGAGGCCGGGTCCACGGGTCTCTCGGGTCGACCTGTGAGGGGAATACCTGCTTACACCAGCGGATGCGAGCGTCAAAGCCCTGAACAGGGGCAAAGCCATGCCGGAGAACGGCACTCTCGGTCCGTGCGGGCGTAGGGGACGGGATGGAGACGGTCCTCTCCGTGACGGTTCCCGACGTGACGGTCGGGTGGCGGGAACACCGCTCGCCGCTCGTGGGCGGCGCATCGAGATCGTCCGCTGTGGCGGCGTCCTGTCCTCAGCCGAAGACGGTGTTCTGGAGAGCTGTGGCGTAGCGGTCGAGCAGTGCGCCGAACAGGGTGATGTCGTCCTGCGACCAGTCGTGCAGCAACTCGCCGAGCATGGCGATCGACGTGTCCACGACGGCCTGGTGGGTGCGACGGCCGGCCACGGTCACGGTGATGCTCACGGCACGCTGGTCGTTCTCGTCGGTCGCTCGTTCGACGAGCCCTCGGGTCTCCATGCGGGCAAGCACCTTGCTCACGTTGGAGGCGCCGGTTCCGGTCTGCTGCGCCACGTGCGAGGGCCGGGCCGAACCGCCCGCGCGCATCAGGACGTTGAGCACCGTCATCGATGCCGGATCGATGCCCGCCCCCGCGCGCTCGATGATGATCTCCTGCATTCCGGCCGCGGCCCAGCGGCTCAGGATGTTGGCGAAGGAGTCGTGAAGCACGGTCAGTCCGGCCACCTCCGATGTGGTCGCGGCGTCGCTCGGTGTCGCTCGCGCCATGTGTACTTGTCCTTTCTGCCGATCCGGGTGCCCTTCCGTGCATCCGGACAGCCGTCGCCGTCATGATCTCATCGCGGCGTGCGGTGGTACAGCGGCCCTGCCCCCGCCGTGCTCCGTGCGGACCGATCCGGAACGAACCCTTGCCCTCGGTGCGGGGCGGGTTTACTGTCCACGGGACAGTAAATGGCGGCATGTCCCGGGCCGCGATCGGGGCGAGCCGTGACCGCCCGCACATCGCCGAACCGTTCCTTCGTCGCGCCGTCGGGCCAGCACCGGCACGCACCTGGTATGCGGATTGTGCTCGATCCCCCCGGACGAGGGAGCGTTCGTGGGGCATGACCCCAGACCCGGGCCAGTGGCCGCCGAGGCGGAAGCCCGGTATCCGCTCCTGGAGCGCTACACCGAGAGAGCCGTACGTCCTTCCCGGCGGCCGCCCGACTTCCGTCGCTCAGGCGCCCCGCCGTCCATCCGCTGCAGTCCCCCGCACCCTCGACGGCGACGCAACTGTCCGGGAGCGAGCCCAACGAACCTCACGGAGGTACGTATGACCGAGATCTACGAAGCCCGGCAGCTGACCACCGGCTACAGCTGGACAGAGTGTCCGCGCTGGCACGACGGGCGCCTCTACTTCTCCGACATGTACAACCACCGCGTCGTCACCGTGACCGAGGACGGTGAGGCCGACGTCTACCTCGACCTGAGCGACCGCAAGAGCCTCGTCGACGAGGAAGTCGTGTGCGTCGGTACCGGATTCCTCCCGGACGGCCGCCTCCTCGTCAACTCCATGTGGGAGCAGGTCGTCCTGGTGTACGACGGCAGCACCACGGAGGTCTACGCGGACCTGCGCGGCCTGGCGGCCAGCCCGATCAACGACATGGTGGTGGACGCCCACGGCCGGGCCTACATCAGCCAGCTCGGCTACAACCTCTTCGTCGGCGAGAGCCCGGCCAAGGCCCCCCTGCTGGTCGTGGAGCCGGACGGTACCCCGCGCGTCGCCGAGGAGGGCGGCCTCTTCGACGGCGCCAACGGAATGGGCATCACCGCGGACGGCCGCACGCTGATCACCGCCGAGATCGACGGACTGCGGCTGACCGCCGTGGAGATCGAGGACGACGGCTCGTTCGGAGCCCGCCGCACGTTCTTCGACGGCGGGCTCATGATCGACGGGTTGTGCGTCGACGAGAAGGGCGCGGTCTGGGGGGCCTCTCCGATCAGCGGTGTGCAGCGGATCCCGGAAGGCGGTCCGGCCGTGGCCTCCGTCGGCCTTCCGACCGAGCAGGCGGGCATGAGTGTGTCGTGCACACTCGGGGGCGCCGACCGCAGAACCCTGTTCATCACCTGCGGCAAGGAGGTCTTCGACCGACAGAAGTCCCGTAAGGAGGGCCAGGGTTCGATCTGGGCCGCCCGGGTCCACGTGCCGGGCGGGACCACCCGCCCCTGACGCGCGAACGGATCGGCTCCGGGGCCACCGGCCCTCCGGTGCCTTCGATCCGCCCGTCCCACGGCGGTCGGTGAAGCCGCCCCGGGGCACCGACCACTTCCCGGATCCTCAGGACCACGCCCTCGCGCCACCTGTGCGGGTCCCCTCCGCAGCCACGCTGCTCACGTCTCCCCTCTCCGGCCAACGCCGTCGACCACACCGGCTCAATGACGAGAACGACGAGGTACTGACATGGCATCACTCGACTTCACCGGACGCGCGGTCGTCGTCACCGGCGCCGGCCGCGGTATCGGCCGCGCCCACGCCAGGCTGCTCGCCGCCCGCGGCGCGTCCGTGGTCGTCTGCGACCCCGGTGGCGACACGGACGGCGCGAACCCCTCCGCCGCACCCGCCGAGGAGGTCGTCAAGGAGATCGTCGCGGCCGGCGGTACCGCTGTGGCCTCGACGGCGTCCGTCGCCACCGAGGAGGGTGCCGCGGCGATCGTGCAGGCCGCGCTCGACTCCTTCGGCCGCCTCGACGCCGTGATCAACAACGCCGGCATCTTCCGGCCGGAACCCTTCGCCGAGGTCGCCCCGGAGACGTACCAGAAGTACCTGGACGTGCACTACCTCGGCAGCCTCCTGGTGTCCCGCGCCGCCTGGCCGCATCTCGCGGCCTCGGGAGACGGACGCATCGTCAACACCGTCTCGGCCTCCCTGCTCGGCGTACCCGACATGGTCCACTACGGCTCCGCCAAGGGGGCCGTCTACGGCCTGACCCGCAACCTCGCCGTCGCGGGCCACACGGCCGGGATCAAGGTGAACGCGGTGGCCCCCGGCGCGGGCACCCGCATGGTCGAGCTCACCGGCGACACCCTGCCGGAGGGGATGCTGGAGTACATGATGACCAGCATGCCGCCCGAGCTGGTGTCACCGGTCGCGGCCTACCTGGCGCACGAGAGCTGTGCCGTCAACGGCGAGGTCTTCAACGTCGCGGGTGGCCTGGTCAACCGCATGGTCATGGTCAACACCACGGGCATCGTCGACCCGGACCTCACCCCGGAGACGGTCGCCGAGCGCATCGAGGAGATCCTCGGCACCGACGGCGCGCAGCCCGTCGCCATGATGCTGCCCCAGGCTCAGCCCTGACGTCGAGTCGACTCCGGCCGGGGTACCAAGCCCCATGGCCCACCACCCCGCTCCCACCCATCATCAGGACCCGTATGTCTAGGAGGGAACCCATGGCGGACGAGACATGGACCGTGGAGGTGGACAGGGAAGCATGCATCGGCTCGGGCGTCTGCGCCTCCGTCGCACCCCTCCACTTCTCCGTCGAGGACGGAAGATCCCAGCCCCGTGCCGAACGCGTGGCACCCGTCGAGGAGTTGCGCGACGTGGTCGTCCTGTGCCCCGGTGCGGCCGTCATCGTCCGCGACGGAGTCGGCGAACCCGTCGAATGACCCGGTTCCCTCCTCTTCCCACCGTTCCACCCGTTTCCACTTCCGCTTCCGCCTCTGTCGAGGGAGACACGCGATGACCAGTGAGACCGCGCCCTTCCCGTTCCCGCCGATGCCACCGGAGGAGGCCCTGGAGGCCTTCCGCAAGGTGCGCGCGGACCGGCCGATGACCAAGGTGACGATGCCCTACGGCGGTGACGTGTGGGTGATCCACCGGCACGCCGCCGCCAAACGGATGCTTGAGGACCGCCGCTTCGTCCGGCAGCCCTTCCGCGAGCGGGAGGTGCCGTACTTCGTCCAGTTCCCGCCGTTCCTGCTGAGTACCTTCCAGTGGGCCGACCCGCCGGAGCACACCCGCTTGCGCCGGCTGGTCGCCCGCGCCTTCACCGCCCGTCGCGTCGAGCAACTCCGGCTGCGCGCACAGGAGATGGCGGACACCCTCCTCGACCGTATGACCGCCGACGGACGTACGGAGGGGGACTTCGCCAAGGAATTCGCCATCCCCTTCCCCATCCGGGTGCTGTGTGAGCTGATCGGTGTCCCGGAGGAGGACCGGGACAGGTTCATCGGCTGGTCCCACGCCCTGCTCGCGGTCTCCGGGATGACGGAGGAGCAGGTCACGCAGAACAGCATCGAGCTGTACGGCTACCTCGCCGAGCTCATCGCACGGCGGCGCGCCGAGCCTCGGGAGGACCTGCTCAGCTTGCTGGCCGTGGCGGAGCAGAAGGACGACTCGCTCACCGACGACGAGATTCTGCCCATCGCGATGCTCGTCCTGGTCGGCGGATTCGACAACACCGCCAACTTCATCACGCTCGGTGTCACCACGATGATGCACAACCCCGACCATCTGAAGCTGCTCCTGACGGACATCGACACCATCACCCCCACCCTGGTCGAGGAGACACTCCGCCACGGAGGGTTCGTGCAGGGACAACCCGTCGGTGGCGGCGGGGGCCTGCCCCCGCACCTCGCGAGCGAGGACGTGGAGATCGACGGTCAGTTGATCCGCGCGGGCGAATGCGTGCTCGTGGACATCACAGCCGCCAACCACGACGAGAACGCCTTCGAGGCCCCGCACGCCTTCGACATCACCCGCAAGCCCAACCCGCACCTGACGCTCAGTCACGGCCTGCACCACTGCCTGGGCGCGCCCCTGGCGCGGATGGAGATGCAGGTGGCCCTGGCCGCCGTCTTCCGCCGACTGCCCGGACTGCGCCTGACGGGCGAGGCCGTCGAGGTGACGGAGACCCTGACCGGCGGCGTCAGCAGCCTGCCCGTGGCCTGGTGAGCGACCTGTCCCCGCCGCCGGTGGCACGACGTGTGGCGGTCGTCGGCGCCGGCCCCGCCGGCCTCTACGCGGCCGAAGAACTGATCCGCCAGGGTCGGCACGACGTGCGCGTCGACGTGCTGGACCGGTTGCCGGCCCCGTACGGCCTGGTGCGCTACGGCGTCGCCCCCGACCATCCCCGGATCAAGTCGATCACCGGCTCGCTGCGCAAGGTGCTGGACGATCCGCGCGTCGCCTTTCACGGCGGGGTCGAACTGGGGACGGACGTCACACGGAGCGAGCTCCTCGACCACTACGACGCGGTGGTCTACGCGGCCGGTGCGGCGGGCGACCGCCGCCTCGGCATCCCCGGCGAGGACCTTGCCGGGAGTTGCTCCGCAAGGGCGTTCGTGTCCTGGTACAGCGGTCACCCGGACGCGCCCGCGCCGCTACCGCTCGACATGGAGCGACTGGCCGTGGTCGGCGCCGGGAACGTGGCTCTCGACGTGGCGCGGGTCCTCGCCCGACCGGTCGCGGACCTGGAGCGCACGGACATGCCGGAGCCGGTGCTGGCCGCGCTGCGCGCCAGCGCGGTTCGCGAGATCGTGGTGCTCGCCAGGCGCGGGCCCCAGCACGCCCGCTTCACCCCCAAGGAGTTGCGGGAGCTGGGCGGACTCGACGGGGTGGACGTCATCGTCGACCCGCGGCAGCTCGTCCTGCCGGAGGGCGCGGAACCGGACCGTTCGACCAAGGCCAACCTCCGCGCCCTGGCCGAACTCGCGGCCGCCCCGCTCCGTGGCGCACCACGCCGCATCGAACTGCGCTTCCACGCCAGGCCACGCCGGGTGCTGGGGGAGCACCGGGTGGCGGGGCTGATGACGGAGCGCACCCATGACGGGCCCGACGGCGCGTCGGTGGGTACCGGCGAACTCGACACCCTGCGGGTCGGCGCCGTGCTGCGCGCGGTCGGCTATCGAGGTCTCCCGCTGGACACCGTTCCCTTCGACGAAACCCGTGGTGTCGTACCCAACGACCGAGGGCGGGTGCTCGACGCGAAGGGGGCGCTGTGCCCGGGGGAGTATGTCACCGGCTGGCTCAAACGCGGGCCCAGCGGTGTCATCGGCACCAACAAGCTCGATTCCGCCGAGACGGTGGCGCTGCTCGTCGACGACCTGGACCGCTTGCCGGACCGGAGACTCCTCGATCTTGAAGCCATGCTGATCAGGCGCGGAGTCCGCCCCGTCGGCCTGTCCGGCTGGGCCAGGATCGATTCCGCCGAGCGGGAACTCGGTGCGAGCCGTGGCCGGGACCGTACGAAGATCGCCGACTGGCCGACGCTGACGCGGATCGGCCGTTCGCCCCACCTCGTACCAGCGGAACCGGAGGAACTGCCGTGGCCTTCTTGATCGGCGACGCCTGCGTCGATGTCAAGGACCGGACCTGCACGTCCGTGTGCCCCGTCGACTGCATCTACGAGGGCGACCGCAAGCTGTACATCAACCCCGCCGAATGCATCGACTGTGGTGCCTGCGAGCCGCTCTGTCCGGTGGAGGCCATCTACATCGAGGACGACGTGCCCGACGCGCTGCGCTGGGCTGTCGCCGACAACGAGGCCTTCTTCAGCCAGTCGTTGCCGGGACGGGACACCCCGCTCGGACCGGCGCCCGGCGGCGCGCGTGATCTGGGCCCTATCGGGGCGGACACCCCGTACATCGCGGCGCTGCCGAGTGGGTGGCGCGGGACCCGTCCGTGACCGGCAGGGCGCGGGCGGCACGGTCAGGACGCCGTGTCGCGTGTCCCGTGACGCGCCACCGTGCTCGTGGGGCCGGTGGGCCGACCGCCGGCCCCGGGCCGTGATTCGCGCCACGAGTCCACTGAGCGGAACGTGGCGTGGCCCGTCGTCTCGGCCGGTGATTAGTGTCGGCCGCGTGGAGCTGGACGTCCCGCACGGGGGCGGTTCCCGAACTAGTGAGGAAGTACACGGATGGCAGACCGAACCCACGGAGGGACGGCAGTGGACAAGGCCGCCGCAGTGCGCGTGGCGGCTGAGCGGTTGTCCCGCGCCGGGACGGAGCGTAGTCCGTGCGCTCCGGTCCGTGACGTGCTCGGAGCGACGGACATAGCGGCGGCGTACGAGGTGCAGCGGCAGCTGGCACAGCGGAAACTGGACCTCGGCGCGCGCGTGGTGGGCCGCAAGATCGGCCTGACCTCGGCGGCGGTACAGCGCCAGGTGGGCGTCGACCGTCCCGACTTCGGCATCCTCTTCGACGACATGGACGTGTCGGACCGGGCCGCAGCCGTGCCCAGCGAGCGGCTGCTGCAGCCCCGCGTCGAGGCCGAGATCGCGTTCGTCCTCGGCGCCGACCTGGACGTGGAGGATCTGGACCTCAAACGGGTGCGCGAGGCCGTGGACCATGCCCGGGCCGCCCTGGAGATCGTGGACAGCCGGATCGCCGGCTGGGACATCGCGATCGCGGACACCATCGCCGACAACGCCTCCTCCGGCCTGTTCGTCCTGGGTCCCGAGCAGGTGACCCTCGACGGCTTCGAGCCGCGCGAGGCCACCATGACGATGACCCTCGACGGGCTTGAGGCGTCGACGGGCGACGGAGCCGCCTGTCTCGGGGATCCGCTGGAAGCCCTGCTCTGGCTCGCGCACACCGCCCGCGAGTTCGGGGAGCCGCTGCGCGCCGGGCAGGTCGTGCTCTCGGGGGCGCTCGGCCCCCTGGTGCCGGTAGGTCCCGGAGCCGTCGTACACGCCGAGATCTCCGGGCTCGGCTCCGTATCCGCCACGTTCACCGACACGAAGTGAGGTCGAGGTGAAGAAGACCAAGGTCGCCGTCATCGGGTCCGGCAACATCGGCACCGATCTGATGATCAAAGTGATGCGGCTCTCGGACAGCCTGGAGATGGCCGCGCTGGTGGGCATCGACCCGGAGTCGGACGGCCTCGCCCGCGCCGCCCGGCTCAAGGTGCCCACCACCGCGGAGGGTGTGGAAGGCCTGATCGCGATGGAGGGCTTCGAGGACATCGCTGTCATCTTCGACGCCACCTCCGCCAAGGCCCACGTGGAGAACGCGAAGCGGCTCGCCCCGTACGGCAAGATCCTGGTGGATCTCACCCCCGCCGCC
This sequence comes from Streptomyces sp. VNUA24, assembly GCF_029167005.1. Taxonomy (NCBI): domain Bacteria; kingdom Bacillati; phylum Actinomycetota; class Actinomycetes; order Kitasatosporales; family Streptomycetaceae; genus Streptomyces; species Streptomyces sp. VNUA24. Next base: position 1,156,564 of record NZ_CP119143.1, on the reverse strand, counting down.
ATCGGACCCTACGTCGTCCCGCCGGTCAACCTGGACGAGCATGTGGAGACGTCCGCGACGAACCTCAACATGGTGACCTGCGGCGGCCAGGCCACCATCCCGATCGTGCACGCGGTCAGCCGGATCACCCCGGTCGCCTACGCCGAGATCGTCGCGTCGATCGCGTCCCGCTCGGCCGGCCCCGGCACCCGGGCCAACATCGACGAGTTCACGGAGACCACCTCCGCGGCCATCGCCTCCGTCGGCGGTGCCCTGCGCGGCAAGGCGGTCATCGTGCTCAACCCGGCCGAACCGCCGCTGATCATGCGGGACACCGTCTACTGCCTGACCGGTGACGTGGACGAGCGGGCGGTCGCCGACTCGGTCGCCGCGATGGTGGCGGCCGTCGCCGAGTACGTGCCGGGCTACCGGCTCAAGCAGGAGGTCCAGTTCACACCCGTGCCGCCGGACGAGCCGGTGCACACCCTGCTGCCGCCCGGAGCACCCGAGGTGACCACCAAGGTCACCGTCTTCCTGGAGGTCGAGGGCGCCGCCCACTACCTGCCCGCCTACGCCGGCAATCTCGACATCATGACCTCCGCCGCCCTCCGCGTCGCCGAGCGCTTCGCCGAGCGCGTCCTGACCGAGGCGACCCGATGACCACAACGAGCCCCCGACCGGCGCCCGCAGAAAGGACGGTGGACCGGTGACCGGTACCGCCTCGCCCCGCCTCTACGTCCAGGACGTCACTCTGCGGGACGGCATGCACGCCGTCCGGCACCGCATCCAGCCCGCCGACGTCACCCGAATCGTGCGCGCTCTCGACGCCGCCGGAGTGGACGCCATCGAGGTGGCCCACGGCGACGGCCTGGCCGGCGGCAGCCTCAACTACGGGCCCGGCAGCCACAGCGACTGGGAGTGGATCGAGGCAGCGGCCGACGCGATCGACCGGGCCGTCCTCACCTCTCTGTTGCTGCCCGGCATCGGCACCATCGCCGAGCTCAAGCAGGCCTACGCGCTCGGCGTGCGCTCGGTGCGCATCGCCACCCACTGCACGGAGGCCGACGTGTCGGCCCAGCACATCTCCACCGCACGCGAGCTGGGCATGGACGTCGCCGGCTTCCTGATGATGGCGCACATGGCGCCCCCCGCCGAACTGGCCCGCCAGGCCGCCCTCATGGAGTCCTACGGCGCCCACTGCGTCTACGTCACCGACTCCGGCGGACGCCTCACCATGCAGGGCGTCCGCGACCGAGTCCGCGCCTACCGTGACGTCCTGGACGAGGGCACCCAGATCGGCATCCACGCCCATGAGAACCTCTCCCTGTCGGTCGCCAACTCGGTGGTGGCGGTGGAGGAGGGGGCGATCCGGGTCGACGCCTCGCTGGCCGGGCAGGGCGCAGGAGCGGGCAACTGCCCCGTCGAGGCCTTCATCGCCGTGGCCAACCTGAGCGGCTGGAAGCACGACTGTGACCTGTTCGCCCTGCAGGACGCCGCCGACGACCTCGTACGGCCGCTGCAGGACCGGCCCGTCCGCGTGGACCGGGAGACGCTCACCCTCGGGTACGCGGGCGCGTACTCCAGCTTCCTGCGCCATGCCGAGGCCGCTGCCGATCGCTACGGCCTGGACGCCCGGGACATCCTCGTGGAGGTCGGGCGACGAGGGCTGGTCGGCGGCCAGGAGGACATGATCGTGGACATCGCGCTCGACCTCGTCGTGGCCGCGACGAAGGGGTGAGGGCGAGACCCGGAGCAGGCCGGTTTGGGGCGGGAGGGGCCGTGAGTGCCTCCCGCCCCTTGCCGTTTCCGGGTCCGCCCGAAGTTCCGCAAAATACTGTCCGTCGGACATCTTCCCAGTCGTATGTGCCGCTGCTAACGTCAAAATTAGATTTCATTCTAGTTTCGGCGAGAGGTGCTGTCATGAACTCAGCGCTGAGCAGGCTGGCCGGGTCCACACTTCAGCGGGAGGCGCTACCCCCGTCGATGGTCGAGCGGATCACCCTGATCATGGATCTCTTCGACCGTCCGTACGCCCACCTGAGCCTGGAGGACGTCACCTGCCGCACCCGTCTGCCCCGTTCCACGTCGCACCGGATTCTGGACCAACTCGTGGGCGTGGGCTGGCTGGAGCACATGGCGACGGGCTACCGGCTCGGCCCCAGGGCCCTCGGACTCGGCGGCCGGGACACCGGCCACAGCGCGCTGCGCGCCGCCGCCGCTCCCGCGCTCCACCAACTCGCCGTGCGTACCGGGATGGTGGTGCATCTCGCGGTCCTGGAGGACACCGAGATCTACTACTTGGACAAGGTCGGTGGCAGGTCCGCCGTCGACGTGCCCTCCCGGGTCGGCGGACGCGCGCCGGCCCACTGCACGGCGCTCGGCAAGGCCATGCTCGCCTGGCTGACACCCGACCAGATCGAGTACGAGTACGCCGAGGGCGTCCCGGCCCGTACGGCCGGCAGCATCGCCAGCCGGGACCGGCTGCACCAGGAACTCAACCGGGTCCGGGAGCGCCACGGCCTCGCCTACGAGCGGGGCGAGTGTTTCGGTGGTGTCGGCTGCGTCGGCGTCGCCCTGCGGGGTGCGGCCGGCCCCCTGGGCGCGCTCTCCGTCGTCGGCGAGGCGGACGCGCCCCTCGAACGGTTCGCGCCGCTCGTGCTCGCCGCCGCACGCGGAATCGTGGAAGAACTCACCGGCCTGCCGCGGATGCCGCCGCCCGCCGCGCTGCCCGCCCGTCGTGCGCGCAAGGCCCCGCACCCCACCCTCCGGGCCACTACCGAGCGGCCCGTCGCCGAGGTCGGGTAGCCCGCCGGCATCCGGGCCGGTCCCGCTGGACGGGACGCGTGTGCCCCGGCTCGACGCGCCCCCGGTTAGCGTCCGTGAGGACAGTGCTCCCGATCCCGGAGGTGGCGAGGACCATGACCGAGGCGACGCACCGGGCGCCCGGCTACGCCGAGACCCTGCGCGAACTTCCGACGGACGAAGGCATGTTGCGCTACCACGAGGTCGGGGACGGTCCGCCCCTGCTGTTGCTGCACGGTTCCGGCCCCGGGGTGACCGGCTGGCGCAACTACCGGGGCAACCTCGCCACGTTCGCCCGGCACTTCCGCTGCCTCGTCCTGGAGTTCCCGGGGTTCGGGGTGAGCGATCCGACCGACGAGCACCCGATGGTGGCCGCGCCGAAGGCCGTGTCACGCTTCCTGGACGGGCTGGGCCTCGACCGGGTCGACGTGGTGGGCAACTCCATGGGCGGGATCGTCGCGGTGAACCTGGCGATCGCCCGGCCCGGCCTGTTCCGGCGCATCGTGACCGTCGGTGGGATCGGCCGCAGTCTGTTCAGCCCGGCCCCGGGCGAGGGCATCAACCTGCTGGTGGACTTCACCGAGAACCCGACCCGGGAAGCCCTGGTGCGCTGGATGCACGCGATGGTGTACGACCCGGCTGTCGTCACCGACGAGATGGTGGAGGAACGCTGGACGCAGGCCACCGACCCGGACACCCTCGCCGCGGCCCGGCGGATGTACGGACGCAAGGCGATCGCGGCGGGCTTCGCGGCGGCGGAGGCGAGCGACCGGCCGCCGTACTGGGCCATGCTGCACAAGGTCACCGCCCCCACCCTGGTCACCTGGGGCCGCGACGACCGGGTCAGCCCGCTGGACATGTCCCTGGTGCCCATGCGCACCATGCCGAGCGCGGAGCTGCACGTCCTGCCCCGGTGCGGTCACTGGGTGATGATCGAGCAGCAGGCCGCCTGGGAGAGCGCCGTACTCGCCTTCCTCACCAGGCCCGGCGACGAGACCTGAGACCACCGTCCACATCCGGACGCCGGCGCGGCGGCCTCTATCCTGGAACGGCCGAGGGCCCGACCCCGGAGAACCGACAGACAGGGAGACCGGTGCCACGAGTCGCCGAGGTACGCAAAAGCGCGGCTGCACCCTCGTCCGAGCGTCAGAACGAGCGCTGGGACCGCATGCTGGCCGCCGCCGCCGAGCTCGGGGCCCACACCGCCTACGAGCAGGTCCAGATGCAGGAGATCGCGCGCGTCGCCGACGTGGCGCTCGGCACCCTCTACCGCTACTTCCCGTCCAAGGCACGGCTGTTCACCGCGGTGTTCAACGCCCGGATCGCCCGGTTCGTCGCGGAGGAATGGCCGACCGGCGACGGGGGCGGCGTCCAGAGGGTGGGCGAGCGGCTCACGGCCCTCACCCGCCGCCTCGTCGAACAGCCGCTGCTGTGCGGGTCGATGGTCCGGGCGACCACCGTCGACTACTGCGACCCGTCGGAGCCGCACGCGCCGATGGCCGAGGCCCACATCTACCGCGCGACCCTGCGCACGCTCGGCGTGGAGGACCCCGGCCCCGAGCTGGAGACCGCCGTCCGCATGCTGGTGTACGGCTGGTGGGGCGTCCTCGTGTCCTGCCTCAGTGGACGGACGAGCCCGGACGAGGCACGACAGCAGATCGAGCTGGCGGCGCGGCGACTCCTGGCGGGCGAGGCACCGGGGGAGGAGACGCCGGCGCGGTGAACCCCCGCCGGCGCCCGGCCGCCCCCGCTCAGTCCGCCGCCACCGCCTGCCGCGCCCGCCCGGCCGCGTGTTCCACCGCGAGATGCGCGAACACCATGGCGGGGCCGATCGTGGCCCCCGCGCCCGCGTAGTCGTTGCCCATCACCGAGGCGGACACGTTCCCCGAGGCGTACAGCCCCTCCACCGCGCCGCCGTCCTCGCGCAGTACCCGTCCCGCCGGGTCGGTGACGAGACCGCCCTTCGTGCCGAGGTCACCGGCCTCGATCCGGACGGCGTAGTAGGGCCCGGCGTCGATGGTGTCGAGCACCGGGTTGGGCAGGGTCGGGTCGCCGTAGTAGTGGTCGTACGCGCTGTCGCCCCGGCCGAAGTCGCGGTCCTTGCCCTCCCGGGCGAAGGTGTTGAAACGCTCCACGGTCTCCCGCAGCGCGTCCGCGGGCACCCCGATCGCCTCGGCCAGCGCGGACAGGCTCTCCGCCTTGGCGGCCAGACCGGTGCGGTACCACTCCGCCGGGAAGTCCTTGCCGGGCAGCACACCCGCGAACTGGTAACGGCGGCGTGCCTTCGCGTCGAAGATCTCGTACGCCGGGATGTGGCCGCCGTCGAGCTGGGCGTGCACGAAGTTGACGTACGGCGCCGACTCGTTGGCGAACCGGCGGCCCTCGGAGTTCACGATGACCATCGGCGGGATGCAGCGCTCGGAGACCAGCGGGAAGACGCCACCCTCCGGCAGGGCCACGCCCGGCATCCACCACGCGTCGTCCATCAGGTCGGTGGCGGCGCCCACCTGTGCGCCGAGACGATGGCCGTCGCCGGTGTTGCCGGGCGCCCCCATGCTGTGGTCGGGGCGGCCCGCCTCCGGCAGGTGCGCCTTGCGCATCTCCATGTCGTGGTCGAAGCCGCCGGTGGCCAGCAGCACGCCGTGCCGGGCCCGCACGCGCACCTCGCCGCCCACCCGCCCGACCACGGCACCGGTCACCCGTCCGTCCTCCACGACCAGCCGCGTCACGGGCGCCCGCAGCCACAGCGGGATGCCGAGGTCCTTCATGGTCAGGCGCAGCCGGGCGATCAGCGCCGCACCGAGTGACTTCATCCGGCGGCGGCGGAAGAGGTTGGACACCACGCGCCAGCCGGCCACCGGGAGCATCCGCCAGGACCGCCAGTCGCGCTGGACCATCATCAGCACCCGTGCCTCGTACCCCGTGAGCCACAGGCCCATCGGCGCGGGCACGTCCAGGCCTTTCAGGTGCCGTTCGTCCTCGCCGAGCAGCCGTCCGTCGATCGGGCGGGGCTCGATGGTGCGGCCCAGCGGCCGGCCGCCCGGCTCCTCCGGGTGGTAGTCCGAGTAGCCGGGGCACCAGCTGAACTCCATGTGGCGGCTGACGCGGTGCAGCATCTCCAGGACCTCGGGCCCTCGCTGCGCGTAGACGTCGAGCCGGTCCGCCGGGACCCGGTCGCCGACCACCGCCTGGAGGTAGCGGCGCACCTCGGTACGCGAGTCCCCGCGGCCCGCGGCCCGCAGCGTCGGGTTGTCGGGGATCCAGATCCCGCCACCGGACAGCGCGGTCGAACCGCCGAACACGTCGGCCTTCTCCACCACGAGGGCCGTCAGTCCGGCGTCGTGCGCGGCGATGGCGCCGACCATGCCGGCCGCGCCGCTGCCGACCACGAGGAGGTCGACCTCCTCGTCCCACGCGCCGTCGTCGCGCTGTGCGGTGTCCCCGTCGACGGCGGGACGGGGCTCGGGAGCCGGGGGAGTCGTGGCCATGTGGGACCTCCGTGCTGGTGCCGAACTGGTGCGGCCCGATCCTCGGATGTGGAGCCCGCCCGGACCAGACCAGGTCCCGTTCAACGGAACCGCCCGGGAGGCGACGGGCCTCCCGGGCGGTGGGTGATGCATGGTGGGCGGGAACGGCGTCAGGCGCCGAAGTCCCAGCTGTGCCCCCAGTAGCTGTCCGCGGTGATCTCCTCGGCGGTGTAGGAGTCCTCGTCCACGAGCAGGCCCTCGCAGCCGATCTCCAGGTCCCAGCCGCCGGGCGTGCGTACGTAGAAGGAGACCATCTTGTCGTTGGTGTGCCGGCCCAGTGTGGACGACACGTGGTAGCCCGCCTTCAGGACCCGGTCCAGCGCTCGCCCGACCTCGTCGAGGGTCTCGCACTCGACCATGATGTGCACCAGCGCCGGCGCCTTCAGCTCCGGCGAGGGGAGCAGGGCGAGACTGTGGTGGCGGGCGTTGACCCCGAGGAACCGCAGCCGGACCGGCCCGAACTCCGGCGGCGCGGGAAGCCGGAACGCGCCGCGCGGCAGGAAGCCCAGTGTCTCCGTGTAGAAGTGGTAGGCGCCGTCCAGATCGCCCACCGGCACCACGACATGGCCCGCGCCGAGCTTGCCGGTGACGAAGCGGTTGCCGTACGGCGTGGCGAGCGGGCTGTGGTCCAGGGCCGGCCCGTGGAAGATCTCCACGGGTGTCCCGCCGGGCGCCTCGAAGGCGACGGCCGCCTCCACCCGGCGCAGGTCGCACTCCTGCTGCGACAGCGGCTTCGCGGGGATGCCCGCGGCCTCCACCGCCGCCTGGACCCGGCCGAGCGCGAGGTGGTCGCGGACCTCCCAGCCCACCGCCTCGACCCGGTCCTCGGCACCGGGCAGGACCATGATCCGGCCGCCGCGTTCGTCCGCGCGCAGGTAGAGCGCGTCGGTCTCCGGGCCGCTTCCCTCGGCGAACCCCGCCGTCTCGAAGGCGAAGGCCCGCCACGGTGCCATGTCGGCGGTCCGTACCCGGACGTAGCCCAGCGAGCTGATGTCGCCCATGAAGTTCCCCTCTTTCCAGTCGACTTGACGTCTCTGCGTGGTGCGCCTCGGTGGGAGGCGGGTGATCAGATCAGCGCGCGCAGCGCCCCCTCCGGCTCGACGCCCAGCGAGGTGAGCGCGGCGGAGTGGTAGATCGAACCGGGGGTGTGGATGGCGTGCTGGAGACCGACGTGCGCGTCGCGCCAGAAGCGCTGCATGACGTTGTGCCGGCGCACCGCGTTCCCGCCGGAGCGGGCGAAGATCTCGTCGACCGCGCCGACCGCGCGCCAGGCACACCGGATCTGGTTGCGCCGTACGACCGCCCGGTCCTCGAAGGTGATCGGCCGCCCGGACTCGGCCTGGTCGTACAACCGGCTGATGCCGTCCAGGAGTTGGGTGCGGGACGCGCCGATCTCGGCGGCCGCCTCCGCGATCGCGGACAGTACGTACGGGTCGTCCTTGATCTTCGTGCCCATCGCCGTGACACGGTCGCGCTGGTAGTCGAGATGCGCGGCGAGCGCGCCCTCGGCGATGCCCACCACCGCCGCCGTGATGCCCAGCGGGAACATCGCCCAGAACGGCAGCCGGTACAGCGTCTCGGAACGGCCCGTCCGGTCCGCCGCCGTCGGTCCCTCAGCGACGTCCGCCATCTCGATGGTCCGGTACTCGGGCACGAAGGCGCCGTCCACGACGACGTCCTTGCTGCCCGTGCCGCACAGGCCGATCACGTCCCAGGAGTCCGGCACGATCGTGTAGTCGGAACGGGGCAGGACCACGTGCAGCATCTTCACCGGCTGCTGCGGCTTGCCGTCGGGGCCCCCGACCAGCGCGCCGAGGAACACCCAGTCGCAGTGGTCGGTCCCGGAGGAGAAGTTCCAGTGGCCCCTCAGCGTGTACCCGCCGTCGACGGGTGTGGCGATGCCCTGGGCCGCGTACGGCGAGGCGATCCAGGTGTCCGGGTCCTCGCCCCACACCTCCGTCTGCAGACGGCGGTCCATCACCGCCATCTCCCACGGATGCACACCGCCGACGCCGCACACCCAGCCGGTCGACCCGCAGTGCCGGGCCACCGCCATGACCGCCTCGGCGAAGTCCCTCGGATGTGCGGCGTAGCCGCCGAAGTCGGTCGGCTGCAACAGCCGCATCACGCCCGCCTGTCGGACGAGTTTGACGCTCTCGTCCGACAGGCGGCCCAGGTTCTCCGTCTCCTCGGCCGTCGCCGCCAGGAGGGTCGCGGCCTCCTCGACCCGGTGGACCACCTCGTGCGCCATCCCAACCTCCCGATCCTCGCCCGAACCGGCCCACGGGTACGCCTCCCCGCGGCACCGTCGCCCGGTCGGCCCGACGCTAGGCCCGAGCGGGAACGGCTCCCGCATGTGTCTCCCGCTGAACGGGACCGCCGTGTGCCGGAGGCGCCCGCTCCCCGCCTCGCGGCGTGCAGGAGTGCGCACCACGAGCGCCGCCCGGGAGCGCCCTCTGCATCCCGGTCAGCGGGAGCGGGCCTTTGGGGACACGGGCCCGGTTCGCACGATGTCGATCGAAGGTGGCGCCGCACAGCCGACCAGGTGTGCGCCGCCGCCGCGCCGAGAGCCATCGCCGCGCACATCATGGAGGACCGATGACAACAGCCGAGTCGGGCGAGCAGGTCCGCGTCATCGAGGTGGGAGCGCCCCCCGTCCGGTACGCGAGGGGCTGGCACTGCCTGGGCCTCGCCGACACCTTCCGGGACGGCAGGCCGCACGCGGTCCAGGCTTTCGGCACCAAGCTCGTGGTCTTCGCCGACAGCGGCGGCGAACTGCGCGTCCTCAACGGCTACTGCCCGCACATGGGCGGCGACCTGACCCAGGGCGAGGTCAAGGGCGACGAGATCGCCTGCCCCTTCCACGACTGGCGCTGGTCCGGCAACGGCCGCTGCGCGAGCATCCCGTACTCCAAACGCGTGCCGGTACGCGCCCGCACCAAGTCCTGGCCGGTCCTGGAGCAGAACAAGCAGCTCTTCGTGTACCACGACCCGCAGGGCAACCCGCCGCCGCCCGAGCTGGACATCCCGCGTGTCGACGGGGCCTTCTCCGACGAGTGGTCGGACTGGACCTGGAACTCGCTCCTGATCGAGGGCTCCAACTGCCGTGAGATCGTGGACAACGTGGTCGACATGGCCCACTTCTTCTACGTGCACTACTCGTTCCCCGTGTACTTCAAGAACGTGTTCGAGGGCCATCTCGCCACCCAGTACATGAACTCCACCGCCCGCGACGACGTCAACCTCGGCACCACGTACTCCAAGGCGGAGGGTGAGCAGAAGCGCGTCAGCCGCTCCGAGGCGACGTACTTCGGACCGTCGTACATGATCGACTGGTTGTACGGCTCCAACGGGCTCATCGAGACCGAGACCGTCCTCATCAACTGCCACTACCCGGTGAGCCCGACCAGTTTCGTGCTGCAGTGGGGCTGCATCGTCAAGAAGACGCCGGGCCAGCCCGACGAAGTGGCGCAGCAGATCGCCCAGGCGACCGCGAAGGGCGTCGAGGCCGGCTTCCTCCAGGACGTCGCCATCTGGCGGAACAAGACCCGGATCGACAACCCGCTGCTGTGCGAGGAGGACGGCCCGGTCTACCAACTCAGGCGCTGGTACGAGCAGTTCTACGTCGACGTGGAGGACGTCACCCCGGAGATGACGAACCGCTTCGAGTTCGAACTCGACACCGAGCGCGCCGTGGAGTTCTGGACCGGCCAGGTCGAGGAGAACCTCAAGCGCCAGGGCGGCGTACCGCTCCGGCCGGCGTGAGCGCCGAAGTGCGGGTCCCGCTGGCGGACCCGGTGCGCACCTCCCAGGTGCAGGCCCTGTCCTGCGAACGCTGCGCCACCACCGTGCTGGTGCGCAAGAGCAGTCTGGCGCAGACCTCCGTGCAGTGGCCCGACGGAGCCGGGGGCTGTGCCGAGTTCGCCGAGGTGCGCGCCGGGGACGGACCGCCGCGCACCGCGGTGATACCCACCTGCACCCGGCTGCGGGCGACGATCGAGGAGGCCGTACGGGCGGGCCGGCTGACGGTGGTCGACGGGTGAGCACTCCGATCCGCACCCTGCGCGTCACCGAGGTGACCCCGGAGACGGACGACGCGGTCTCCGTCTCCTTCGAGGCCGCGGACGGCGACGAACTCCGTCACCGGCCCGGCCAGTTCCTCACGCTGCGGATACCGGCGCCGGACGGCTGGGTGGCCCGCTGCTACTCGCTGTCCAGCGCTCCCGGCGACGCCCGTCCGACCGTCACGGTCAAACGGGTGCCCGGCGGGATCGCCTCGAACTGGATCTGCGACCGGCTGCGCCCCGGCGACACCGTCGACACGCTCGCCCCGGCGGGCCGGTTCACTCCCGCCCCGGACCAGCGAGACCTGCTGCTCTTCGCGGCGGGCAGCGGCATCACGCCGGTGATGTCGATCCTTCGGGCACGGGTCCGCGAAGGCGGTACAGCCGTGCTGGTGTACGCCAACCGCGACGAACGGTCGGTGATCTTCGCCGACCAACTGCGCCGTCTGACCGAGGCGCACCCGGACCGGATCCGGGTGGTCCACTGGCTGGAGACGCTCCACGGCCTGCCCGACCCCGCCCGGCTGGCCGCGCTCTCGCGGCCCTGGGCGGGCGCCGACGCGGCCCTGCTCTGCGGGCCGGCGCCCTACATGCGGGCGGCGGCCGAGGCGCTGGACCGGCTGGGGACGCCCCGGTCCAGGGTGCTCACCGAGGAGTACCGCTCCCTCGATTCCGACCCGTTCGCGGGCCTGACCGCGGCGCCCGCTACACCCGCCGCCGACGAGCCGGGTGCCGGCACCGTGACCGTCCGGATCGACGGCGAACGGCGGACCCTGCCGTGGCCCGCCCGGACGACCCTGCTCGACCTGCTGCGCGCCCGCGACATCGACGCCCCGTTCTCCTGCCGGGAGGGCGCGTGCAGCGCCTGCGCCTGCCGGGTCGTCCACGGCGAGGTGAAGATGCTCCGCAACACCGTGCTGGAGGAGGAAGACCTCGCCGAGGGCTACGTCCTGGCCTGCCAGGCGGTACCGCTCTCCGACCAAGTCGAGGTCGTCTACGACTGAGCCGCACCGCTCACCACTCAACCTTAGGAGTTCCGATGCGCCCGAGCGTGAACGCGCGGACGTTCCGCACCGCCCTGGGCCAGTTCGCCACCGGCGTCACCGTGATCACCGGACTGGACGGCGACGAACCGGTCGGTCTGGCCTGCCAGGCATTCTCCTCACTGTCCCTCGACCCGCCGCTGGTGCTGTTCTGCCCCGGGCACACCTCGACCAGTTGGCCGCGCATCCGCGGCTCAGGTCGCTTCGGGGTCAACGTCCTGGCTGAGGACCAGCGGGCGGTCTGCGAGGCGTTCGGCAGCACGACCGGCCCCAAGTTCGGCGCGGTCGGCTCCCGGCGCACCCCCGGCGGGACCGTCGTGCTGGACGGCGTCCTGGCCTGGCTCGGCTGCGCCGTCGAGACCGTGTACGACGGCGGCGACCACGACATCGTCGTGGGCCGGGTGTTGGAACTGAGCGTGGAACGGCAGGACGCCCCCCTGCTCTTCTTCCGGGGCGGCCACGACCTGCCGGACGCGGCGCTGACGCCGAGTGGGCGCTGAACCGACATCGAGTGGCCGCTGAGGCGGTAGGACAACCGCCCCCGTGCACCTGCGTCAGCCTCGGGCCCGCGTAGGGTCGCTGGAGGAGCGAGCGTGCGCAAGCCGATCAGGCCCCACGACGTCGAGGCGGCGCCGCACCTACGCGCAAGCCCAGGAATCGTCCCCGGTCGGCTCCACCGCGCTCCGGATCACCGCGGCGCCCTGCCAGTAGGAGGACCCGCAGGGCCGCCGAACGCATCAGCTCCTCGGAGAGCCCCACCTCGGCGAGCACTGGCCGCAGGTTCACGCCGTCCTCCCCGACTGTCGGGGTGATCTCTCCGCGCCGGGGTGTGCGGGGCATCGCTGTAGGCGGGCAGGCTCGCCCGGTGCCTCAGTAGCCGCCGAAGTCCCCGGGCGGCTCCCGAGGCCCCGTCAGGCGGGCAGGCTCAGGCCGAAGTCGCCCCTGCTGATGTCGGACGCCGTCTGCTGCGGCAGGTTTCAGAGACGGCAGGGCACAGGGTAGTAGGGCTGCTCGTGGCCCAGGAGGTTGAACAGGTCGGCCGCGGCAACGGTCGAACTGGGCAGACCGGCGCTCGTCCTGGACTCTGCCCTGCCCGCAGTCATTTGTTGACATAGAAACGAACCTGATCTATTTTGGTTCCGTGTCAACAAACAGCGTGCCCGTTCCGCCTGGGAACGGCCGGAGTCGGCCGACCGGCGTGGGCGCGATGCACTGTCCGAGAGATACGTCGCTCAAAGCCGCGCCGCAGGCGGGGGAGGCACCAGGGGGCCGTTCCGCCGGGTCTGCGCCCACGTCGCGGAACGCCTCACCTTCACGCCGTGCCCACGAGGTGGACCAGGATCAGGTCGTTCATCCGCGAGAACGCCGACTGTCACTTCGACGTGATCCGATCGGACTTTGATGAATCGCCGGGCCGGGGGCGGGATTCTCGCGTACCTGCGTCAGGTGCCGCAATGTGACCGGGGGGAACCCTCGTCGTCCCGCGCGCGCCACGGCAGGCCGCCCGCGACTCCGCCGGTGTCCAAGTGATCGAGGGGCAGCGCGGGACGGCGGACACGGGGGGCATGTCCTCCGTGTCCGGGCGGCGGAAGAACTGGATCATTCGCGGACTGCGGCAACGTATGCCGTCACCGTCCGTGCTTCTGGGAAGGCGTCACATGAACAAGGTCGAGCAGGCGTCGGGCCCAGGAGAAACCGCGGACCGTCCACCGGTGACCGAGGCCTCCGCGCCGGTGCCCGACCGCCGGGGGTGGATTCTGGCGGTGCTGGGGGCGGCGCAGCTGATGGTCGTGCTCGACAACACGATAGTGAACGTCGCGCTGCCCTCGGCGCAGGCGGACCTCGGCTTCGGCACCGGTGGCCGGCAGTGGGTCGTCACCGCCTACGCGCTGGCCTTCGGGAGCCTGCTCCTGCTGGGCGGACGCCTGACCGACCTGATGGGGCGCAAGCGGGCGTTCATCATCGGCCTGATCGGTTTCGCCGGCGCCTCCGCCGCCGGTGGCGCGGCCACCGGTTTCGGCATGCTGATCGCGGCCCGCGCCGCACAAGGGGCGGCGGGCGCCCTGCTCGCCCCGGCGGTGCTCTCTCTGATCACCACGACGTTCCCCGGCGGAAGGTCGCGCACGCGCGCGTTCGCCATCGTCGGCACGATCGTCAGCGCCGGAGGCGGGATGGGCCTCGTCCTGGGAGGCGTCCTCACCGAGTACATCAACTGGCGATGGACGATGTACGTCAACGTCGTGTTCGCGGTCGGGGCGGCCCTCGGCGCGTGGCTGCTCCTGCCGAGCCGGCGGGCCGACGAGCGACCCCGGATGGACCTGATCGGAACCGTTCTGGCGTGCGTGGGTCTCCTGGGTGTCGTGTTCGGCTTCGCCCAGGCCGAGACCCGGGGCTGGGCCTCACCGGTCGTGCTGGGGGCGCTGCTCGGGGGTGTGGTGGTCCTGGCGGGCTTCGTGCTGCGGCAGCACCTCGCGCCGACGCCCCTGCTGCCGCTGCGGGTGCTGCGCAACCGTGAACGCGTCGCCGCCTACGTCAACCGCTTCGCCTCCTCCACGGGCAACTTCGGCATCATCTTCTTCACCACCTTCTTCCTCCAGGAGAACATGCGTCTGTCCCCGGTGCTGGCGGGCCTGGGCACCCTGCCGGTGGTCATCGGAGTCATCGTCTCGTCGAACGTTCTCGGCAGCGCCCCCTGGCTGGTGCGCATCCGGCCGAAGGTGGTCATCATCGCCAGCCTGGTCCTCACGGCCGCCAGCCTGGTGTGGCTCAGCAGGCTCGATCCCTCGTCGTCGTACTGGACCGCGGTACTGGGCCCTCTGTTCCTCTTCGGCATCGGCCAGGGGGTCAACACCACACTCGCCATGAGCAACGCGCTGGTCGGGCTCGACCCCGACGACGTCGGAGTGGGATCCGCCCTGTTCTCCGTGATGCAGCAACTCGGTGGTTCCGTCGGAACGGCCCTGCTGTCGACCGTCGCCAGCACCGTCACCGCCGGATACCTGAGCTCCCACGCCGGTTCCCGCGACGCCGCGGCCGTGCACGGCTACAACGCGGCGTTCCTGACCATGGCGGCCGTCTTCGCGGGCGCGGCGCTGTTGTGCGGGATCCTGATGCGCTCCGGGAAGGCCCGCTGAACTGCACGCGGAGGGGGTGTGCCGGACCCGGACACCGGTTCGGTCGGCGCTGATGTGCCGGGCGTTGCGTGTCGGTCAGGGCCAAGAACGCGGCATGTCACAGGGCAGCGGGAGCCGGGGTGCGGGGTCTCGTGTCACGGATCCGCAGCGACGCACGGTCCCGGAGACGTCCTGGACGGGGCTCGAACGGGCCGGGGCCGACCCGCAGCCCGCGCAGCGGTCGCCCCGGATGCGGGCGGGTCTGCCGACTCGCTCCCGCCGAGGTGTTCCGTCGGTGTCGTCAACTCCGAAGCCGCCGGTCGGTACGTCGACGAGGGCACACGAGGCGGTCGGCGCTCCGCGGGCCGCTCGGCGGTCGCGAAGGCGGCCCGCGGCCTCAGTCGGCCGGAACCTCGTCGTGTTCGGTGGCCAGGTGCCTGGTCACGAGCTCGGTGATGTCGCCCAGAGTCTCGAGTTGCTCGGCGGTCAGCAGGTCGGCGAAGCAGTGGCGTACGGCTTCGAGCTGGATGCGGGAGGCGACCCGGACGGCGGCGAGTCCCGATTCGGTGAGCACGACGTCGAAGCCGCGGGCGTCGTCGCAGGAGGCCCGCGTGATGGTGCCGCGGCTCTCCATGCGGACGATCTGCCGGGACAGGCGGCTCCGGTCCCACTGCAGGATCCGGCAGAGGTCGCGGGACCGGATCCGTCGCCCGGGCGCTTCCGACACATGGAGAAGGACCGAGTAGTCGGCCTCGCTCAGGCCGCACTTACGGGTGAGCCGCCTCGCCAGGAGCGCCGTCATGTTGATGCGCATCTCCTGGAAGCCGCGCCAGGCCCGCTCTTCCCGCTCGTCGAGCCACCTCGGTTCCATGTCGGCCACCCTAACATTTGTTGACATGGAAACTAAATATGCTCTAGTTTCGGTTCCATGGAAACAAACGGGGCGACCGTGCTCCCGAAGCAGCACCGCGCCAAGCCCGCGCCCGGGGTCGACGCACTGTCCAACCGGGTGGTGGAGGGCGGTTACGCGGCTGACGGGCAGCCGTCCGCCGCGCTGTTCTTCTGGTCCCACACGCGCTTCCTGAGCGACTTCACCTTCGGACTGCACCCCCACGAGGGGTTCGAGATCATCTCGTTCGTCCTCGAAGGGCGTACGCGCCACTTCGACACGAAGACCGACCGTTGGTCGGACCTTCGGGGCGGAGACGTCCAGATCATCCGGTCGGGCTCGGGTCTGTGGCATCGCGAAGGCGCCACCGCAGGCGCGCGGGTGTTCCAGATGTGGTTCGACCCGGGCTTCGACACCGCTCTGCGAACCGAACCGTCCTACACCGACCACCCCGCCGCGCAGTTCACGGCGCGACCGGTGGGTGATGCCCTCGTCACCGACCAGGTCGGCGGCGAGGGGCCGGTGAAGGCGCACACGGAGGGGCTGTCGATCCGTCGTGTCGCCCTGCCGCGCGGAGCCCGGGCGGAGCTGGACGTCGGCGTGGACCGCTTCACTCTGGTCCACGTTCTCGGCGGCGAGGCCGTGGTCAACGGCGCCCGTGCGTCGGCCGACGACACCGTTTCCCTGAGCGGCGCATCCGCGATGACCGTCGAGGCGGCCGACTCCGCCGACCTCTTCCTCGTCTCGCTCCCCACTCGCCCGGCCTACCAGCCGGTCCGCGGGCGCTGACGGCCGGCCTCAGCGTTTTTTACCCCACACACTTGGAGAACAGACATGGCCACCCTGCTGCACATCGATTCCTCCGCCTACCCCGGCCAGGCGTCCACGTCCCGCGTGGTGACGGAGGCCTTCCGCGCCGCGTGGGAGGAGCAGCACCCCACCGGGACCGTGATCTACCGCGACCTCGCCGCTGACCCGGTGCCCCACATCACAGCCGACACGTACCTGGCCGGCATGGTCGACCCGGCACAGCGGACGCCCGAGCAGATCGCAGCCTTCGCCCTGCGGCAGCAGCTCATAGAGGAGCTGGAGAGCGCGGACGCCGTCGTGATCGGCGCCCCCATGTACAACTTCTCGATCCCCTCCAGCCTCAAGGCGTGGCTGGACCACGTGATCCTTCTGGGCCGCACGGCGCGGGGCGAGGACTCGAAGGTCAAGGGCACGCCCGTCACCGTGGTCACCAGCCGCGGTGGCTCGTACGCACCCGGCACGCCCATGGCCCCCTACGAGTACGTCCTCAACTACCTGGAGGCCGTCCTGACGGCGACCCTGGAGGTGGAGCCCCACTTCATCGTCGCCGACCTGACGCTGGCCAAGCTCATGCCCGGGATGGAGGAGCTCATCCCGCTCGGCGAGAAGGCCCTGGCGGACGCCCTTGAGCAGGCGGCCGCCAGGGCCAAGGAGGTCGTGGGGCGCCTCGCGGTGTAGCAGGGACCGGAGACACGTCAGGAGACAAGCCCGGGTCGCCTTCCTCCTCCCCGGTCGTGCGTCCCGCACCGAAGCGGTCGAGTTCTCACTCGGCCGCTTCGGATTGTTCGGGGACACATCGGTTCTGTGTGCGCCGGACCGCCCCCTGGGAAGAGCCGGGGGCGGTCCGGCGCAGAGCGCACGCGTGTCGGCGGTGGCCGCACGGGAAGCGGAGCGGTTCCGCGGTCCGTGCCGGAAGCGCGGCGGCATCTCGCCTCTGTCGGAAACCGTCCGGTGCGTCCCCGGGGTCCCGAGGTGTGTGTCCCACCGGGGGCGTGAGGGCCGTGTCCACCCGGGTGTCCGCCCCGTGCCGTCAGTCCGCGGCGGCCACCCGCCGGTGCCGGGCGACGACGCTGCTCGGTGTGACCCCGTACGCCTGCTTGAAGACACGGCTGAAGTGCGCCATGTCGTTGAAGCCCCAGCGGAAGGCCACATCGGTGACCGTCGTGTTGCCACCGGCTCGGGCGAGTTCCCTGTAGCAGACCCTCAGGCGCCGCTCGCGGATCCAGCGCCCCACCGTGCTGCCCGTGTCGCCGAACGCCAGATGCAGGGTGCGCACCGAGACGTCGAACTCCTCGGCCACGGAGGAGGCGCACAGGTCGGGGTCGTCGAGGTGGTCCTCGATGTACCGGTGGGCCCGCAGCAGCAGCGCCTCCCGCGCCGTGGGGGAGGGGGCGCGGGGAGCCGTGAGCGTGAGCGCCGTGTCGAGGGTGTCGAAGAAGCTCTGCGCGGCGATCGCCAGCCCGGCGTCGCCGAGATGGTCCAACTCGCGGTTGATGGCGCGCAGTTGGTCGGCGGCGATGGCGGTCAGGCCGGACCCGGCGGCGACGGAGACGGCACCCCGGCCACGGACCGCCGCGTCGGCCAGGCCCTGCGGGACGTGGTCGCGGGGCAGCAGCAGGGACAGCTCGTGGTGGGGGTCGACGGCGTCGAAGCCGTGGGCGATCTCGCTGTCCCACAGCAGCAGTTCGTCCGGACCGACCAGCAGCTCCCGGTCGCCGTGGCGGCACACCAGTCGCCCGCTGAGGTTGAGCAGCACCCCGATCCGGTGCTCGGAGCCCGCGTCGGCCCGCTGCCGCCCGGCGTATCCGCCGCCCCGGAACTCCGACACGGTGAGCTCGTCGAGCCTGCGGTAGCGGACCGCGGCGTCGAAGTGCTCCTGCCGGGGGAAGGAGAGCGTCCAGGTCAGGTGCAGCTCGGACATCTTCTGGCTCCAGGCGTCCCGCACCGCGGTCGCCGGCAGCCCCTGACTCGACCATGTGTCCGCGACGGTCATCCGGGACCACCTCCTCGCCGCCCAGTGAAACCGGACGAGCCGGTTTCGCGCAACGCTCTGTGCCGACCGACCCCGAAGTGATCTCCCGCGGGGCCGTGGATGCGCAAATGACCAAACGCGGCTGCGCTCCGGGACAAGCGGAGCCGCCGTCCGTGACGCACGGTTCTCCTCACCGTCACAGAAGCCGGGCCCGACGTCGGGAACGACGTCCGGACGTCACCCGGCGCACCACGGAAGGGAGCAGCCGTGAGCGATCGTCGTCCGGTCGTCGTCTACGGGGCCAGCGGATCCACGGGTCGCCTGGTCGCCGAGTACCTCCGCGAGTACGACATCCCGTTCGTCGCCGCGGGCCGCAACAAGGCGCGTCTTCAGGAGGTGATGGACAAGGTCCCGGGCATCGAGACCGCCGACTACGAGATCGCCGAGACCGACGGCTCGGTCGAGTCCCTCACCCGGCTCTTCGAGGGCCGCCAGGTCGTCTGCAACACCGTCGGCCCGTTCCTGCGCTACGCCCCGCCGGTGGTCGAGGCGGCCCTGGCCGCCGGAATCCACTACCTCGACACGGCAGGCGAGCAGACGCACATGCTGCGGTTCCTCGACGAGTGGGGTCCGCGGTTCGCGGCGAACGGCAGGGCCGCCTCCAGCGCCATGTCCGTCCAGTACGCCGTCCATGACATCGCCGCCCGTATCTGCCTGGAGACCCCCGGCATCGACAGCCTGGAACTGGGCTCGTACGCCAACGCCATCCCCACCGTCGGTTCCACCCAGTCGATCTTCGACGTGATCCGGGCCGAGGCGCACTACCTGGAGGACGGGCGGCTGAAGAAGTACGACGGCGTCGTCGTGCAGGACGTCGTCGTACCCGGCTCCGGTCTCGTCCTCACCGGCACCAACTGGGGCGGCACCGCGCTCCCGGTGTTCTTCCGGGACGACCGCCGGGTGCGGGACTGCCGGATGTTCGTGGCGATGCGCAACCAGGACATCTGGCGGCGGGTGGTCGACCTGGAACGCCTGTTCAAGGTCTCCCTGCAGTGGCTGCCCGAGGAGGCCCTCTACCCCGTACTCGACAAGATGGCGTCCGGCATGACCGCGGACAGCCCGCCGCGCGAGAACCGGCAGCACCAGCGGTCCCTCGACTGGTGCGTCGGCCGTGGCAACACGGTCACCACACGCGTGGTCATCCAGTGCACCACCGGCTACCAGATGACCGGCCTGATCCAGGCGTACGCGGCCATGCGGCTGCTGGGCACCACCTACCACGGCACCGGCTTCCGCTCGCCCGCCGAGCTGCTGGGCCACCGTGAGCTGATGGGGGCCATCGAGTCCTACGGCTTCGCCCGTGTCACCGAGGAGTCCCGCTCGTGAGCCGCGGCGAGCGGGTCTGGATCGTCGGGGTCGGCATGACGGCGTTCGGAGTGCGCCGCGACGCCTCGGTCAAGGACCTCACCCGGGACGCCGTCACCGAGGCGCTCAAGGACGCGGGCGCCGGACTCGGCGACGTAGAGGCCGCGTACTACGGCAACACCTGCCAGGACGTGCTGGAGGGCCAGGTCGTGGTCGGCGGCCAGATCGCGCTGCGGAGCATGGGTTTCGAGCGGATACCCGTCGTCAACGTGGAGAACGCCTGCGCCACCGGTGCCACCGCGCTGCACCAGGCCGCCCTGCACGTGCGGTCCGGCGCCGCCGACGTGGTGCTCGCGGTCGGCGTGGAGAAGACCAACACCGACGACAAGAAGAAGATGCTCGGCCTCTTCGACGGCGGCGTGGACGTCCACGACCCGGACGGCGTCGACGCGGTCCTGCGCGAACTGGGCGGCGAGGTGCCGGAGCGGACAGCGCCGCGCAGCCGCTTCATGGACGTCTACGCCGCTCTCGCCCGCGCCCACATGCGTGAGTTCGGCACCACGAAGGAACAACTGGCGCTGATCTCCGCCAAGAACCACGCGCACGCCGTGGACAACCCCCTCGCGCACTTCCGCAAGGCCATGACGGCCGAGGAGATCCTCGCCGCCCGCACGGTCAACGAGCCGCTCACCGTACCCATGTGCGCCCCGCTCACCGACGGCGCCGCCGCGGCGGTCGTCGTCAACGAGGCCGGCCTGCGCCGACTCGCGGCCACCCGCCCCGTACGGCTGCTGGCCTCCGTCATCGCCACCGGCAGCGTACGGCCGGTCACCGACTGGGAGAGCTCGGTCAGCCGCCTCGCCGCCCGGCAGGCGTACGAGGAGGCCGGGATCGGCCCCGAGGACGTCTCCGTCGCCGAGGTGCACGACGCCGCCGCCTTCGGCGAGCTGCTGCAGACCGAGCTGATGGGCTTCTGCCCGATCGGGCGCGGCGGCGACTTCGCCGCCTCCGGTGCCACGACACTCGGCGGCGGGCTCCCGGTCAACCCCTCCGGCGGGCTGGAGTCCAAGGGCCACCCCATGGGCGCCTCCGGTCTGGCCCAGATACACGAACTCGTCCGGCAGCTGAGGGGCGAGTGCGCCTCCCGCCAGGTGCCCCGCGCCCGGGTCGCCCTCGCCGAAAACGGTGGCGGCATGTTCGCGGGCGAGGAAGCCATCGCTGCCATCACCCTGCTCGGCGCCTGAACAACCCCCTTGGAGCCCTCATGAGTTACCAGACCCTTTCCCTCCGCCGCGACGGCCGGATCCTGTACGTCGACATCGACAACGGCCCGCTGAACCTGATGACGATCCAGATGGTCGGTGAACTCTTCGACCTCGCCGGGAAGCTGGTCTTCGACCAGGAGACGGGCGTCGTCGTCCTCGGCAGCGCCAACCCCGAGTTCTTCATCGCCCACTTCGACCTCGACGACCTGTTCCGCTCGATGAACGACCCGGACGTGCCGCAGAGCAAGTACCCGGACATCAACGTCGTCCAGGCGCTCACCACCATGTGGGAAGCACTGCCCCAGGTGACGATCGGCCTCGTCGACGGCATCGTGCGCGGCGGCGGACTGGAGTTCCTGCTCGCCACCCACATGCGGTTCGCCACCCCGCGCAGCAGGTTCTGCTTCCCCGAGACCAGCGGCGGCTTCCTCCCCACCGGCGGCGGCACCACCCGACTCGCCCTCCACATCGGCCCGGCCCGCGCCCGCGAAGTCCTGCTCTCCGCACGGGACTTCAGCGGCGAGGAGGCCGCCGCGTACGGCATGGTCAACCGCGCCCTGCCCGCCGACGGCATCCGCGCCTACGTCGACGACCTCGCCCGGCGGGCCGCCGCCCGGTCCGCGGGTTCCGTGGCCGCCGTCAACCAGGTCCTCACCAAGGTCCTCGGCGGCGCCGTGGACGCCCAGTTCGCCGGCTTCGCCGTCGAGAACGAGGCCATGCGCACCCTGCTCGGTGTCCCCGCCGTGCAGGAGCACCTGAGGAAGCTGGCGGAACTCCAGGACGTCGAGCACGAGCGGGACCTGCCGGCGACGATCGCGGAGGCGGCCCGATGACCGTGCGCGGCGACAAGGACGACGTCCGCCCCGGGCTGCCGTACACCGAACTCAGCGGCTTCGAGCCGCAGTTGACCGACGAGGAGCGCGCGCTGCAGCAGGCGGTGCACGCCTTCGCCGCGGAGGTCCTGCGCCCGGCCGGGCGCGCCCTGGACCGGATGACGGCCGAGGAGGTCATCGCTGCGGACTCGCCCTTCTGGGAGGTCCACGCCGTGGCCGCCAAGTCCGGCCTGAGCGACGGACCGGAGGCCGGGGACGACGTTCCGCCAGCGCTGCTGGCCCGTATGGCGGCCGTAGCCGTCGAGGAACTGGGCTGGGGCGACGCGGGGTTGGCGGTCTCGCTCGGCGTCGGCGGTTTCCCGGCGCTGATGGCCCGGCGGGCCGGAACCCCCGAACTCGCCGACCTGTGCGCGGGCCGCCTCGGCTGCTGGATCGGCACCCAGCCCGACCGGGGCTCGGACGGACTGAGCCTGTACCCCGAGGAGCGGCACCCGAGCGCGCCCCACGGCAACAAGGGCAACCTGACCGCCCGGGTCCGGGGCGGTGACATCGTCGTCAACGGCCAGAGCTCGGCCTGGGTGTCCAACGGTCCGGTGGCCCAGGTCGGCCTCGCCTCCATCGCGGCCGACTACGGCGAGGGCTTCTACGACGAGGACGGTCACCCGAGGGGCATCGAGGTGATCGTCCCTCTGGACCTGCCGGGTGTCAGCCGCGGAAAGCCACTGGAGAAGCTCGGCAAACGCGCCCTGCCCCAGGGCGAGATCTTCTTCGACGACGTCAAGGTGCCGTTGCGCCACGCCCTGTCCGCCGAGGACGCCTACTGGCACGGCCACGCGGCGACCTGGTCCTCGGCCGGGGTCGCCATGGGGCAGCTGATGACAGGGCTGGCCCGGGCCGCCTTCGAGACGGCGCTCGCCTACACCCACGAGCGCCGTCAGGGCGGTGCGCTGCTGGCCGAGCACCAGCTGGTCCAGTACCGGCTGGGCCGTATGGGCAGCCAGGTGGAGGCCATGCGGGCGGTGTCCCGCCGCGCGACCGATTACACGGCCCTCTCGCCGGCCAGGCACCCGTACTACACCGCCCAGTCCAAGGCCTTCTGCACCGACCTGGCGTTCGAGGTCGCCGACGAGGCGCTGCAGCTCATGGGCGGCAACGGCCTCACCCGGGAGTATCCCGCCGAGAAGCTGTTCCGCGACGCGCGCGCCGCACGCGTCGAGGACGGCGAGAACCATCTGCTGACCATGAAGTTCGGCCATCTTGCGAGCCTCCTGCACCAGGACGGCCGGCTCGGTGCAGCCCGACAGCGAGGAGACGGCCGTGGCGATCACTGACTTCTTCGACCGCGGCTGGCGGTCCGCCCCCGAGGCCGTCGCCTTCGTCGCGGACGACCGGACCTTCACCTACCGCGAGATCGGCGAGCTGTCCTGCCGTATCGCCAACGCCCTTGCGAACTCCGGCGTTCCACGCGAGACGAAGGGCGCGGTACTCGCCGCGAACGACCCCGTCGCCTGGGCCTGCGTGCTCGGGATGTGGCGGGCGGGACTGGCCTGGGTGCCGGTCAACCCGGCCAACCCGCCCGAGGAGATACGGCGCCTGCTGTCGGGCTTCGACTGCGAAGTGCTGTTCTGTCACGAGCAGTTCGTGCCGCTTGTCGAGAAGCTGCGCCCCGACCTGGCCGGACTGCGCACGGTGGTGTCCCTCGGCGAGTCCACGGACTCGGCGGCCGTCACCACGCTGGAGGCTTTCATCGCGGACGCGCCCGCAGGACTCCCCGGCCACACACCCGACCCCGACGCGGTCGCGGGCATCATGCCGACCGGCGGCACCACCGGCGCCCCGAAAGGCGTCATGAACACCCACCGGGGCCTCGGCGTCAGCGTCGTCCACCAGATGCTGGCCGCCTCCTACCCGGCGGACGAACCCGTGGTGAACCTCGCCGCGGCCCCGATGACCCACACCGCCGGGCTGCTCACCCTGCCCTGCGCGGCGCGCGGCGGCACGGTCGTCGTGATGTCCCGCCCCGACCCGCTGAAGCTCCTGGACCTCATCGAACGGCACCGCGTCACCGAGCTGTTCCTGCCGCCCACCGTCATCTACCGCCTGCTGGAGATCCCCGGCATCGAGCGACGCGACTTCTCCTCGCTGAAGTACCTGATGTACGGCTCCGCTCCCATGTCGACGGAGAAGCTGCGCCGCGCGATCGAGGTCTTCGGCCCCGTGCTGTTCCAGGGATACGGCCAGACGGAGGCGCCCTCCGGAATCGCCTTCCTGCGCCCCGAGGAGCACTTCACCGACGGCCGGATAGCTGACGACGCACGGCTGTCGGCGGCCGGCCGTCCGGCACCCCTGGTCCGCGTGGAGATCCTCGACGGCGACGGACGGATCCTGCCCACGGGCGAACCGGGCGAGATCTGTGTGCGGGGCGATCTCGTCATGAAGGGCTACTACAAGGACCCGGTCAGGACCGCCGAGACCATCGTCGACGGCTGGCTGCACACCGGCGACATCGGCCACCTCGACCACGAGGGCTTCCTGCACATCACCGACCGCAAGAAGGACATGATCATCTCGGGTGGCTTCAACGTCTACCCGAGCGAGGTCGAGCAGATCATCTGGCGGCACCCGGCCGTCCAGGACTGCGCCGTCGTCGGGGCACCGCACCCGGACTGGGGCGAGGCCGTCACCGCCGTGGTCGAACTCAACGAGGGCGAGGAGCTGACCGAGGCGGACCTCATCGCGTACTGCCGCGCCCGGCTCGGCGGCATCAGGACGCCCAAACGGGTCGAGTTCGTCACCGAACTCCCGCGCAGCCCCAACGGCAAGGTCCTCAAGAAGGACGTCCGCGCACCGTTCTGGCGCGACCACGAGCGAAGGATCTGAGACCCCGTGAAACGCACCGTCTTCGACAAGGACCACGAGAGCTTCCGCGCGGTGGTCCGGACGTTCGCCGAACGCACCCTGGCACCCCGCCACGAGGAGATGCTGGAGCGGAAGTCCATCGCCCGGGACATCTGGCGGGAGGCCGGCGAACTCGGCATCCTCGGCCTCTCCGTCCCGAGGAGTACGGTGGCTCCGGCGCGGGCGACTTCCGCTTCAACGCCGTCGCCGACGAGGAACTCGCCGGCTTCAGCTTCGGCGTCGGCGCCAGCTTCGCCCTGCACACCGACACCTGCCCGCCCTACCTCGTCGAACTCGGCACCGAGGAACAGAAGCACCGCTGGCTCCCGGGCGTCGCCTCCGGCGACCTCATCACCGCCATCGCCATGACCGAGCCCTCCGGCGGCTCCGACCTCGCCGCGCTGCGCACCACCGCGGTCCGCGACGGCGACCACTGGGTGATCAACGGCTCCAAGACGTTCATCACCAACGGCCACCAGGCCGACCTGGTCATCGTCGCTGCCCGCACCGGCCCCGGTGAACGCGCCAAGGGCATCACGCTCTTCGTGGTGGAGGCGAGCACCCCCGGCTTCGAACGCGGGCGCAAGCTCGACAAGGTGGGCCAGGAGGAGGCGGACACCGCCGAACTGTTCTTCACCGACGTCCGTGTACCCGACGCGAACCGCCTCGGCGAGGTGGGCCAGGGCTTCGCCTCGATGATGCGGCTCCTGCCGCAGGAACGGCTGTCCACGTCGGTCACCTCCATGGGTCACGTCTCCCGCATCCTGAGCGAGACCATCGAGTACGCCCGTGAGCGCAAGGCGTTCGGGCAGGCCATCGGATCCTTCCAGCACAACAAGTTCAGGATCGCCGAGGTGGTCACCCGGGTGGAGGCGGCCCAGGCCTACCTCGACAGCTGCCTACTCGCCCACACGCGGGGTGAGTTGAGCGCCGTGGACGCCGCCAAGGTCAAGTGGTGGTCCGCCGAGGTCCAGAACGCCGTACTCGACGAGTGCGTCCAACTGTACGGCGGCTACGGCTACATGAACGAGTACCGCGTCGCCCGCGCCTGGCGGGACGCCCGCGTGACCAAGATCTGGGCCGGGTCCAACGAGATCATGAAGGAAGTCATCGGCCGTGACCTGGGCCTCTAGCACATCCCCGAACGACCGACCGATGGAGGGCACCCGCATGTCCGCAAGCACCGTCAACCGCCAGTGGCTTCTGGCCCGCCGCCCCGTCGGCGCCGTCACCACCGACGACTTCCGCTACCACGAGGGCGACGTACCGACACCCGGCGAGGGCGACGTCCTCGTCCGCAGCCTGTACTTCGGCTACGACGCCAGCCAGCGCATCTGGCTCACCGACGACGGCGGCTACATGGAGCCGATCCAGGTCGGCGAACCGATGCGCACCATGGGCATCGGCCAGGTCGTCGACTCCCGCGACCCCGCCTACCGGCCGGGCGACCTGGTGGAGGGCTTCATGAGCTGGCAGGACTACGCCCTCGTCCGCGGCGACGGCCCGATGCCGCTGCGCGCGCTGCCCCGCGCCGACCACCCGCTGTCCTGGAACCTCGGGGTGTTCGGTGTCGGCGGTCTCACGGCGTACTTCGGCGTCGCCGACGGCCTCGGCGTGAAACCCGGCGACACGGTGGTGGTCTCCGCCGCCACGGGGGCCACCGGTTCCCTCGCCGGACAGATCGCCAAGGCGCTGGGCGCCAAGAAGGTGATCGGCATCGCGGGCGGCCCGGAGAAGTGCCGGTGGATCGTCGAACAGGCCGGCTACGACGACGCGATCGACTACAAGAACGACAAACTCGACGAACGCCTGCGGGAGTTGTGCCCTGACGGCGTCGACGCCTACTTCGACAACGTCGGCGGAGACATGCTCGACACCCTGCTCCTGCACATGGCACCCCGGGGACGCGTGCTGATCTGCGGGGCCATGTCCTCCGGCTACACCGACGTCAAGCTGCAGGGCCCCACCAACTACATGCGCATCTGCACCCACCAGCTCACGGTGCGCGGGATCCTGCTCTTCTTCTACGCCGACCGCCTCGCCGAGGGCGCCGCCCAACTCGGCGCGTGGGTAGGGGAGGGCCGCCTGCACGTGGCGGAGGAGATCGTGGAGGGCTTCGAGCACGCGCCCGCCCTGCTGCCGACGATGTTCAGCGGCAAACAGCCCGGCAAGCTGCTGCTGAAGGTGGCGGACCCCGAGTGAGCGCCACCGGTCGGAACGCCCCTCCGCTGGCCGTGGTCACCGGCGCGGCGAGTGGCATCGGACTCGAACTCGTCCGCCGGCTGAGCCGTACGCACCGGGTCGCGCTGCTCGACGTCGACGGACCGGCGGCCGGACGGGCGGCGGCGGAGATCGGCGGCGACGCGCTGGCGGTCGGCTGCGACATCACCGACGCCGACTCCGTCGCGGCGGCCGTGCAGGCGGTCGTCGAGCGCTTCGGCGGCATCGACGTCGCCGTCTCCAACGCCGGCATCGGTTCCGCGGGCGCCGCCCGCCACCTGGACCCGGACGCCCTGGCGAGACAACTCGACGTCAACGTCACCGGCAACTGGCGCTTCCTGCACGCCTGCCTTCCGCACCTGGAGGCGAGCCGGGGCTATCTGCTGGGGGTCGCCTCGGCGGCGGCCCTGATGGCTCCGCCCGGCGAGTCCTTCTACGGCGCGAGCAAGGCGGGCCTCGAAGCGCTCCTCGACACGCTGCGCACCGAGATCGCGCACCTGGGTGTCGATGTCGGCGTGGCGTACCTGATGTTCGTCGACACGCCCATGGTCCGCCAGGGTGACCGGGACCACCCCGACCTGGAGCTGATGCGCCGTCGGCTTCCGGGAGCCGCCGGGCGCACCATCCCCGTCGAGACGGCCGCCGGCATCCTGGCGCGGGGTGTCGAACGCCGGGCGGCGCGGATCTTCGTCCCGGGGTCGCTGCGGACCCAGTACGTCCTGCGCGGTGTGATCCGCTCGCTGATGGACCGGCCGTTGCGCCGGATGGCGCCTGAACTGGACGCCCTCACGGCGGCCAAGGTGCGCGAACGCGGCCCGTACGACGCGGCGTTCGGGCGGCGCCCCCGGGCAGACGGGCAGCAGACCCAGGACAACGGTGAAGCGCCCACGGTCAGGGCCCCGACAGGAGGCTCCTGACCCGACGAGGGGGCGACGCCCACCATCCCTCCCGCGACCGGGATAGCTGCCGGAAGCGACCGTGGGGGCGCACGGGGTCCCGCCCGAAGCCGCGAAGGCTCCGGGCGGGACCCCGCGGTCAGTGGGCCGTGACCTGCGCCGGTACCGCCGGAGCCGTGTCCTCGCCCGCACCGGCCCTCCGGCGGGGGGCGCGGACCAGGGCCAGGACCACCAGGCCCGCGACGAGGCCGACGGAACCGGCGGTCACCAGTGCCGAGTTCAGCCCCGAGGCGAACGCCGACCGCAGCACGTGCTCGGGGAACGCCTGCCGCAGGAAGGCCGCGCCGCCGCCCGCCAGGGTGTGCGCCGCGTCGTGCGGCAGGGTGTCACCCATGCGCGAGGTCAGCACGGTGCCGTAGACGGCGACCATGAGCGCGTACCCCAGCTGCCGGAGGGTGTTCACCACACCGCCCGCCATGCCCGACCGCTCCGCGGGAACCGCGGCGAGCGCCGCGCCGGAGATGGTGGGGGAGAGGAGTCCGGTACCCACGCCCACCAGGACCAGCCCCAGCATCAGGGACGGCCAGCCGGGTCCCGCGTCGAGGAAAGCCTGCGCGAAGGATCCGGCGGCGAGGAGCAGCAGGCCCGCTCCCATGGTCCATCGCGCGGCCATCTTGTGGGACAGCGCGCCGACCGTCATCGCGACGACCATGGCCGCGGCCGGCAGCGGCAGCAGCGCGAGACCGCCGTCCACCGGGTCCATGCCCAGCAGGGTCTGCATCCAGATCGACTCGTAGGCGATCACCCCGAACGCCACACCGTCGAAGGCGAGCGCGCCGATCAGCACACCGACGAACGCCGGCTTGCTCAGCAGCCGCAGGTCCAACAGCGGGTGCGCCACCTTGCGTTCGACAAGCACGAACGCCACCAGCGCCGCGGCGGCGAGACCGAACGCCGTCAGCGTCCCGGTGGAGGTCCAGCCGTGCTCCCCGGCCCGGACCATCGCGTACGTCATCCCGCCCGCGAACACCGCGAACGTCGCCATGCCCGCCCAGTCGATCCGCATCCCCCGCGTTCCCCGCGACTCCGGCACCACCTTCAGCGACAGCCACACCGTGACGACGCTCACCGGCACGTTCACGAAGAAGATCCACCGCCAGCCCGGGCCCTCGGTCAGCACGCCGCCGAGCAGCGGTCCCACGGCCGCGGCCACACCGCTGACCGCGCCCCACACACCGAGCGCGGCGCCGCGCTCCCGCCCCTGGTAGACGGAGCCGATCAGCGGCAGGGTGGTCGCGAACATCGCCGCCGCGCCCAGCCCCTGCAGCACCCGCGCGGCCACCAGCATGCCGGGCCCGGACGAGACACCGCACAGCAGTGAGGCGAGCGCGAACAGCACCACGCCCGCCACATGCACCCGGCGGCGCCCGACGATGTCGGCGGCGGCGCCGGCACCCAGCAGCAGCGCTGCCAACGCCAGGGCGTATCCGTCGACGACCCACTGCAGATCGCTCAACGAGGCGTCCAGTGAGTGCGCCATGTCCGGCAGCGCCACCACCACGATCGTCACGTCCAGCAACAACATGAACGTGCTCAGGCAGATCGCCGTGAGCGGCCCCCATTTACGCATGTCCTCAACTCCTTGCGCATTGATCAGGTACGGCTCCGTACGATGGCCCTCGCGCGGCCGGGCGAAGCGGAAACAGGCCGCTGACCGGTGAAACGCGACAGGAGACTCAGTGCAGGCGACGAAAAACAATGCCCCTCGAAGCGACCCGTCGGGGTCCGACGACCTCGACCTGCTGATCCTCTCGGCACTGGAGGTGAACGGGCGGGCGTCCTTCAAACGGATCGGCGCGGCGCTCGGCGTCTCCGACCAGACCGTCGCCCGTCGTTACCGCAGACTCTGTGCCGAGGCGGGGCTGCGGGTGGTGGCCGTCCGCGACCCCGAACGCCTCGGCCTGGACCAGTGGATGCTCCGACTGCGCTGCGTCCCCGACACCGCGCTGACCATCGCGGACGCGCTGGCCCAACGCCCCGACACCGGCTGGATCGCGCTCGCGTCGGGCGGCACCGAGGTGATCTGCGGAACCCTGCCGCGCAACCCCTGGGACCGCGACGACCTGCTGCTGGGCAAGCTGCCCCGCACCCCCAGCATCGTCGAGATCCGCGCCCACCAGCTCCTCTTCCGCTTCTACGGCGGTCCGAGCGGCTGGCTGCGGAAGTTCGGGGCGCTGTCCGAGGAGCAGATCGCCGTCCTGCGCCCCGAGCCGGTGCCGGAGCCGGGCCCGGCCGGTATCGCGCCCGAGGACGAAGCCCTCGTCGCCGTCCTCGAACGGGACGGACGCGCCGTCCACGCCGAGTTGCAGCACGCCACGGGCCGCTCCGAGTCGGCCGTCAAGCGCCGCCTGGCGGCACTGACGGCATCAGGGGCCCTGTACTTCGACGTCGAGTACGACTCCGCGATCCTCGGCCACCCGGTCTCCGCCGTCCTCTGGGTGACGGCCGCCCCGGCTGCCCTGCGCACGGTGGGCGAGGCGCTCGCCCACCACACCGAGGTCACCCACGTCACCGCGACCGCGGGACCCTCCAACCTCATGGCCACCGTCCGTGCGAAGAGCACCGTCGGCCTGTACGACTACCTCAGCGGCCCGCTCGGACACCTGGAAGGCGTACAGCACGTGGAGGCGACTCCGTTCCTGCGGCAGGTCAAGCAGCTCACCTACCAGATGCCACCGCGCCGGGCGCCGTAGCCGTACGCACTCCGTTGCCGGGCGCCCGCCGTGACCGAACGACAGGGCGGCCGCGGCGGGGCGGGCACCTGAGTGCCGTCCCGCCGCGGCCGCCGGACGTGAGCGGGGCCGGTCCCTTGCCGGCCCGCCGACTACGAAGCCACCGGCTCGGAGGACCGGCTCATCGTCATCAGCTGGTCGAGGAACTCCGCCGGGATCGGCGTCGGCAGGAAGCCGAGGAACTGGCGCATCGGCATGGACTCGACCATGCGCATCGCGTCCTGGCTCTCCGCGGCGGCGGCGGCCTGCTCCTCGGACATCCCGGCCATCATGGCCTCGGTGAGCACCGGGCCGACCGTCGTGTGGCCGAACCACTCGCCGACCGTGGAGTCCAGGGTCAGGGGCGCCACCAGGAGGTCACCCACGAGGTCCAGCGGCTGCACGGCGACCACGTCGTGGGCGTTCTCGCCGAGCTGGACCTCGTACCGTCCGGCGGCCACGGTCCAGTCGTCGCGGGTGATGTCCCAGAAGGCGAAGGCGCGGCGGTCGAGGTCGATCTCGACGACCGTGCTCTCACCGGGCTCCAGCGCCACCTTGGCGAAGCCCCGCAGCTCACGGGCGGGGCTGCTGACCGGTCGCTGCGGCGCGCTGACGTAGACCTGCACCACGTGCTTGCCGAAGCGGTCCCCGGTGTTGGTGACGGTGACAGTGGCCCTGGCGGTGTCCTCGCCGGTCGCGGTGACCTGGAAGCCGCTCTGTTCGAAGGTGGTGTAGCTCAGGCCGTGGCCGAAGGGGTAACGCACGGCGACGTCGGCGGTCTCGTAGTAGCGGTAGCCGACCATCACGCCCTCGCCGTAGCGGACGTGCCCCTGCTCACCGGGGAAGTTCAGGTAGGCGGGGGTGTCGTTGAGCCGGAACGGGATGGACTCCGCGAGGTGTCCGGAGGGGTTGACCCGGCCGGTGAGCACATCGGCGACGGCGCCGCCGCCGGCCTGGCCGGGCAGCCATGCCTCCACGATCGCGTCCACCTCGTCGTGCCATCCCTCCAGGGTCACCACACCGCCGTTGAGCACCACGACCACGGTACGGCGGGCCGCCTGGGCCACGGCGCGCACCAGCTCGACCTGGTCCTCGGGGAGCCGGATGTGCTCGCGGTCGAAGCCCTCGGACTCGTCCGCCTCGCGCAGGCCGATGACCAGGACCGCGGTGTCGGCTCCGGTCGCGAGCGCGACGGCCTCCTCGCGCAGCCGCACCGCGTCCGTCTGTCCCGTGATGTCGTAGCCCCGGGCGAAGCCGACCTCCGCCTCCGGCAGCAGGGCGCGCAGCTCGGCGAGGGTGCTGTCGACCCGGGTGGCGTTGACGTGCGAGCTGCCACCCCCTTGGTAGCGCAGTTCCTCCGCGAACTCGCCGACGACGGCGACACGGCCGACGGACGCGAGCGGCAGGGCCCCGTCCCGGTTCCTCAGCAGGACCAGGCACTCGCCGGCGACCTCGCGGGCGAGCCGGTGGTGGGCCTCGTGGTCCAGTTCGACCTCACCCGCGGGCCGGACACGCCCGGTGAGGTCGCGCAGGCGTGCCAGGGCCGTGTCGACCACGGACTCCTCGAGACGGCCCGACCGCACCGCCTCGGCGACCTCGGCGTCGGTGACACCGCCGTTGCCGGGCATCTCCAGGTCCATCCCGGCCGCCAGCGCCGCGACGCGGTCGCCGACGGCGCCCCAGTCGGAGACGACCAGCCCGTCGAAGCCCCACTCCTCGCGCAGCACCTGGGTGAGCAGCCAGCGGTTCTCGGCGGCGTGGACCCCGTTGATCTTGTTGTAGGAGCACATGACGGTGGCCGGACGCGTCTGCTTCACGACGCGCTCGAAGGCCGGGAAGTAGATCTCGCGCAGGGCGCGGTCGTCGACGTCGGAGCTGACCCGCATCCGGTCGGTCTCCTGGTTGTTGGCCGCGAAGTGCTTGACCGAGGCGGCGACACCCCCGCTCTGCATCCCCTCGACGAGGCTTGAGCCGAGTACGCCGCTGATCAGCGGGTCCTCGGAGAGGTACTCGAAGTTGCGGCCGCACAGCGGGGAGCGCTTGATGTTGATCGCGGGGCCGAGGAGCACGTCCACGTCGAGTGCGCGGGCCTCGACGGCCAGCGCCTCGCCGACCCGGCGCACGAGGTCGGGGTCCCAGCTGGAGCCGAGGGCGGCACCGGGCGGGAAACAGGTGGCGGGCTCGCTTCGGTGGACTCCGAGGTGGTCGGCCTCGCCCTTCTGGCGCCGGACGCCGTTCGGACCGTCGCTGAGTACCAGCGCGGGGAATCCGGCCTCCTCGTCGGGCTTGCTGGACCACATGTTCAGTCCGGAGAGCAGCGCGGTCTTCCGGTCCAGATCGAGCTGGGTGGGGTTCTGGGACATGATGCGAGTTCCTCGGAGGGGGTCGGTGGCAGACGGACGGACGGACGGCCGTCGGCGATCGGCGAGCGGAACGGCTCGTGAGAGCGCTTTCAGGTGGATCGTAGTACAAAACCGAATGGAGCTCGGTTTTTGATGCGTGCCTGGAGAGCGCGTCTTCGGGGGTGGCCGTGAGGTGTCTGCGGTGGACGTGCGTGGGGAGCGCGGTCGCAGAGGCCCGGTGAAGGGTGTCTCCGGTTCAGCGGACTCCCTGGATGGGCCGTACGGTCAGCCCGCCGGCCACCGCGACCCCTGCCGCGCTCAGGAAGAGAAGTGTGTAGTTGTCCCCACCGCCTACGGCGAGGATGAACGGCGCGATCAGCGGGGCGACCGACTGCGGCAGGGCGGCCGCGACGGCGAAGACGCTCATGTACTTCGCGCCCTCCGTCTCCCGGTTGGGGATGACATCGGTGATGAGGGCGATGTCCACGGCGCCGAACATGCCCGCCCCCAGCAGGATGATCTGCGAGCCGACGAACACCTGTGTGAACGACGAGGCGAAGGCGATCAAGACGAAGCCGACGGCGAACGCGGTGGCGGCGAGGTAGATGAACCGTTTCCTTCGCCGCAGACGGTCCGAGAGGATGCCGCTCACCACGGCGCCCGCGGAGGTCATTAGCAGGCCGACACCGCCGGTGAGTGCCAGCAGTCCCGTCACCTTGCTCAGCTCGTAGTGCAGATGGTCGGTGAGGAAGTAGAGCTGGTACGTCGACAGGAACATCAGGCTGAGCTGGATCAGGAACCGGCCGCCCCAGGTCCAGCCCAGGTCGGGGTGGCGCCGGGGGTTGAAGGTGAGGTCCCGGAACATGGCCACCAGACCCTGTCGTTCCCGGTCGGCGCGCCGGACCGCCGGATCGGGCAGGAAGAGGACCACGGGCAACAGGGCCAGGCAGGCGATGACCGCGGGGACGAGGAAGAGCAGCAGCCCGGAATGCCCCAGTGGTGTGGCCAGCTGGAAGCCGGCGACCCCGGCGATCTGCGCGGTGAAGCCGAGCAGGCCGGAGACCTTGCCGCGCTGCTGTTCGGGCACCTGGTCGGGGAGCATTGCCACCAGTGGGGTCATGAGCGCGCTCAGCCCGACCTGACCGACGACGAAACCGGCCAGCAGGACGGCCACCGACGTGCCCGCGCCGGTGACGGCCGCACCGGCGAGCAGGACCGGCATTCCGGCGAGCATCCAGGGCTTGCGGCGCCCCAGCCGGGACGTGGTGTTGTCGCTGAGCACCCCGAAGACCAGGCCGGACGCCATGCCGACCAGGGTTCCCACGCCCACCACCAGGCCCAGGCTGCCGGTCTTGCCGTCCGGGTCGATGGTCTCCAGCCGGATCGCCAGCGACACCAGCAACGGGGTCATCACGGCGACGTAGACGCCCAGATAGGCGATCACGTACAGGGCGATGAACCGGCGGCTGACCGGCGGGGGTCCGTCCTGAGGACCCTTCGGGCCGTCCTCGGCGGCGGAAAGCCCGGTGGCGTGTTGTGTCATCTTGGCCTCCGGCCGTGCGGACACGTGAGGGTACACGTGTGAGGAAGCGGGCGAAAAGGGCACCCGGTGTCGGGGTGCCCGTGCTGATCTACTGGTGGGTTCCGCCGTCGATGCGGATCTCGGTGCCGGTGAGGAAGGCGCCGTCGTCGGAGACGACCATGGCGACGACGCCGGCGACGGCGTCGGGTGAGCCGAAGCCCTCGCCGATGGCGGGGGTGAGCTTGCCCAGGAGGCTCCAGTCGGTGTCCTCGGGCATGAGGGAGAAGATGTTCTGGGTGATGCCGGAGGAGATGCTGCCGGGGTTGACGTTGACGGCGCGCAGTCCCTGTTTGCCGTATTCCTGGGCGATGCTGTGGGTGAAGGAGAGGATGCCGCCCTTGCTCGCGGAGTAGGCGGCCATCATCGGGTGGGCGAACTGGGCGGAGGTGGAGCTGAAGTTCACCACGACGCCCTTGCCGGTCTCCAGCAGGGCGGGCAGGGCGGCGCGGGTGACCAGGAACGTGCCGGTGAGGTTCACCGTGATGACGCGGTTCCACAGATCCAGGGTGCACTCGTGCGTGTGGGCCCCGCGCAGCATCCCGGCCACGTTGACCAGGGCGTCCAGCCCGCCCAGCGAGGCGACCGCCTCGGACACGACGGTCCCCACCGCGGTCTCGTCGGACACGTCGAGCGCGGCGGTGCTCAGCCGGCTCGCCGTGCCGGCCTTGGCCGCGAGTTCCGCGGTCTCCGCGAGGCCGTCCCCGGCGATGTCGGTGCCGGTGACCCGGGCTCCCTCGGACAGGAGGCGCAGTGTGGTGGCGCGGCCGATGCCCGAGGCGGCGCCCGTGACGAGAATGCGGCGGTCGGTCAGTCGTTGCATGGGTGTTCCCTTGTGTTCTCGTGGGGAGAGGTTGCTCCGCGTCGCTTCGGCGGGGAAGCGGGTGCGGGGTCCCGTTGACCGGGGCCGGACACGGGGGAGTGCACGCGCCTGGGTGCCGCGGGGCGGCGCAGGAAGGGCGGTGGGTTCGATGCCCGTACCTGTGTTCTGAGGCGGAACCTTTCACGTCCGTGGGCGGCCGGTGTGGGGGCGGCCCCTGAACTCGGCAGTCCCGTGCCGTCTGGGCGGATCCGCGCCGACGGCGACGCGGCCGACCCGGGGAGCGGCTCGAGTGCTGCCGGGTTGAGCGGACCAGTGCGAACCGGAGTTCACACGTCAGAAACCTAGCTGTGTTCGGTTTTCATGGCTAGAGTTTCGGCCAGAAAGTTTTGGGTCGCCAGCCTCGTGAATCCATTCAAGAGGTGTTCGTCGTGGGTGTCCCCGCACCGGGACGCGCCTGTGTGTGGTCGGGATGAGGCGGCTCGGCGGCGAGATCTTCCTCACCGAACCGGAGCAGAGGTTCGCCCGGCTTGAGAACGGCGCCACCTGGCGGGCGTCGCGAACGGGGGCTGGCGCCTGACCGGGCGCCGGCCCCCGCAGACTTGAGGCTCCTCCTCACACCGGAACGTCCCCGCGCAGCAGCCCCCGGGCCCGCAGGTCCGTCCAGAGCGCCGGGGGAGGCGCCTGGCGGTGCAGGTCCACGTTCTGCAGGACGTGCGCCGCCGTGCCCATGCCGAGGGTGACGTTGGCGACGGCGGGATGGGTGAAGGGGAAGGCGACGGCCGCCGCCCGCAGGCTCGAACCGTGCCACTCGCAGACCTCCGCGATCGCCCGGGCGCGTTCCAGGATGTGGGCGGGGGCGGCCCGGTAGTCGTACGTCATGCCCTGCGCGGGGCGGTCGCGGGCGAGGAGTCCGGAGTTGAAGACGCCGGCGGCGACGACGCTCTTGCCGTGTTCCCGCGCGGTGGGCAGGACGTCGTCGAGGGCGGCGGCCGCGTCTTCGTCGGGTGACACCCGGTAGAGGTTCCCGATGACGGAGCCGCCGAAGCCGAGTTCGGTGAGTTCGAGGCCGGTGTCGGCGATGCTTCCGCGGTGCCGTGTGTGCTCCTGGGGGCGCGTCATGTGGTGCTGCCCGTCGTCGTCCAGCGGAACTGGCGACCGTCGGCCGTGACGGTTCCGATGAGCGGTGTGCGCAGAGTGTCCTTCACCGGGACGGCGGGGTGTGTGGTCATCGGCCGAGCCATCCGCCGTCGACGGGCAGGACGGTGCCGTGGGCGTAGGCGTAGGCGGCGGCGTCGGAGGCGAGGAAGACGGTGGCGCCGGCGAGGTCGTCCGCGCTGCCCCAGCGTCCGGCCGGGATCCGGTCCAGGATGGCCTGGCTGCGGGCCGGGTCGGCGCGCAGGGCCTGGGTGTTGTCGGTGGCGATGTAGCCGGGGGCGATCGCTTTGACGTTGACGCCGTGCGGCGCCCACTCGTTGGCCAGTGCCTTGGTCAGCCCGGCGATGCCGTGCTTGGCCGCCGTGTAGCCGGGCACCGTGATACCGCCCTGGAAACTCAACAACGACGCCGTGAAGACGACCTTGCCCCGGCCACGGGCCACCATCGTGGCGCCGACCGCGCGGGTGAGTGCGAACTGGGCGGTCAGGTTGACCTGCAGGACCAGGTCCCAGTCCGCGTCGGCGTGTTCGGCGGCCGGAGTACGCCGGATCGCGCCCGCGTTGTTGACCAGGATGTCCACCGGCCGCTCCCGCGCGGCGAGGTCCGCGCCCAGGGCCCCTACCGCATCCGGGTCGGCGAAGTCGGCGCGGACCGCCTCGAACGAACGGCCCGCCGCGATCACGTCCCTCTCCACGTCGCTGCCGGTCTCCTCCAGGTTCGCGCTCACCCCGATGACGTCCGCGCCCGCCTCCGCCAGCGCCCGGGCCATGGCCCGGCCGATCCCGCGCCGCGCCCCGGTGACCGCCGCCAACTTCCCGGTCAGATCGAACAGGCTCATGCCCGGGCCCCCTGGGAGTCGCCGCAGTCGACAAGGATCTTCATCACGTCTCCGCCCTCCTCCAGCGCCTCGAACGCCGACGGCGCCTCGGCCGGCGCCACCACCTTGCTGATCAGCCGGTCGGCCGGGATCGTGCCGTCCGCGACCAGTGCGACCGCCCGCTCGAAATCGGACCGGTCATACAATCGCGCCCCGACACGGGTCGGCTCACGCCAGAAGAACCGGTGCAGGTTCACCTCACGCGGCCTCGGGTGGATGGCGACCATGCACAGCCGGCCCCGCACCCCCAGCACGTCGACCGCGGTCTCCACCCCGCCCGCCGCGCCCGACACCTCGAAGGCGACATCCGCACCCGCGTCACCGGTCCACTCCCGGACCAGTTCGGGCACGTCGACCGCGGCCGGGTCCCACGCCTGCAAGTCCTGCACGGCGTCGCCCCAGCGGTTCCAGCCGCCGGCCAGCAGGCACAGCGGCCAGTCCGAACCGACCATGAGCCGCTCGGGGCCGAACGCGGAGAGCGGCGTGTCCCACACCGGCCGGATGTCCCGTGACGACCAGGTGGCGTGGCCGGCCTCGGTGGCGAGGCCGGCCACCTTGCACATCACGTGCGGCTGGGCGGCGAGAAGGCGCAGGTGCTGCTCCCCGTCGGCCATCCGGGGCCGGTCTCTGCCTGGACGAGATGGCGCAGCGAACGCAGCCAGGCGCTGCCCGGCCCGGCGAG
This sequence comes from Streptomyces sp. VNUA24, assembly GCF_029167005.1. Taxonomy (NCBI): domain Bacteria; kingdom Bacillati; phylum Actinomycetota; class Actinomycetes; order Kitasatosporales; family Streptomycetaceae; genus Streptomyces; species Streptomyces sp. VNUA24. Next base: position 1,118,659 of record NZ_CP119143.1, on the reverse strand, counting down.
CAGGGCGTCGAGGGTGTCGCCGATCGGGGGGGGGAGGTGAGGTTCGCCCAGCCGACGACTGCTCCGACCAGGGGGTTCCGGTCGGCCAGAGCGAGGAGGTCCTCCGTCTCGGGTACGGAGGCTGTGCACTGCACGACCACGGTGGTCGCCAGGGAACGCCCCGCGATCCGGTGGGTCGCCTGGGCGCTCAGGTCGTCCACGGTGAAGGACCGACGGATCGGTTCCAGTCCGGTCTCCCGCAGCCAGGGTTGCGTGTGGCGGTCGAGGTCCCAGACATGGTGGTGGGCGTCGACGAGGGCGGGGGGGTGCCTCTATGCCTTTCGTCAAGGCGCCCAGGTTGGGGTGGATTGGCTGGCTGGGGTCATGCGGCGAGTTCGACGTCCTTGGGGATGCGGGGTTCGTAGAAGGTGCCGTCGCGGAGCATGGCGAACAGGACGCTGATGCGTTGACGGGCGAGGCGGAGGAGGGCCTGGGTGTGGGTTTTGCCGCGGGCTCGCTGGCGGTCGTAGTAGGTGCGGGAGGCCGGGTCGGCGTTCATGCAGGCGAAGGCGGAGAGGAACATGGCGCGTTTGAGCTGCCGGTTTCCGCCTCGGGGTGCGTGTTCGCCGTGGATCGAGGTCCCGGACGACTTCGTGGTCGGGGCGAGGCCGGCGTAGGAGGCGAGGTGGGCGGCGGTGGGGAAGCCGGTGCCGTCGCCGACGGTGACCAGCAGGACTGCGGCGGTCCTGACGCCGACGCCGGGCATCGACGTCAGGACCGGGGAAAGAGGGTGGGCCTCCAGCAGGGCGTTGATCTGGGCTTCCAGGGCCCTGCGCTGGGTGTGGACGGCGGCGAGCGAGGCGGCCAGGGAGGGGATCACGATGTCGAGGGTGCCGGTGCCGGGGACGACGACGGTCTGCTCGTCGAGGGCATCGAAGACATCGTCGATCAGTCGTGCGGCCATGCGCGGTGCCTTCGGACGGATCACCTCGGCCAGCCGACGGCGGCCGGCCTTTCGCAGTGCGGCCGGAGAGCCGTAACGCTCCAGCAGCCAGGTGACGGCGGGGTGGTCGAGGCGGGGGCCGAGGACGCGTTCCAGTGACGGGTGGAACTGGGTGAGCAGGCCGCGTATCCGGTTGGAGGTGCGGGTGGCCTCGGCCGCGAGGTCCTGGTCGAAGCCGGTCAGCACGGTCAGCTCGGCGGTGATCTCGTCGGCCAGCTCCAGGGTGCGCAGGGTGTGGGGCATGGTGCGGGCGGCGTCCGCGATCACCGCGGCGTCCTTGGCGTCGGTCTTCGCCTCGCCCGGGTAGAGGTCGGCGATCCGGCGCATGGCCAGTCCGGGCAGATAGGCGACCTGGCAGCCCGCATCCCGGGCGACGGTCAGGGGCAGGGCTCCGATCGAGGCGGGCTGGTCCACGATCACCAGGACGGTGCCGAACTTCTCGGTCAGTTTGTCGAAGACGGCCCGCAGTTTCGGCTCGCTGTTGGGCAGCTGCTTGTCGAAGACCTTCTTCCCGGCCGGGGTGAGCCCGTGGCCGTGGTGGGCCGTCTTGCCGACGTCCAGGCCGAGGAACACGCCCACGTCTTCGGTGTCGACCATCGTGCCCTTCCAGGGGAGTTGAGTGTGCCGGCCTCGGCAGTGGTGTCGTACGCGCGCATCCACGTTATGCAGACCTGCCGCCCGCGAGCTGTCCGGCATTGCGCCGGACCGGACGGTGGCCGGACCTCTCATCAGCGTCTCCGACGGCACCTTCCGGGCCCGGTGACATCACCCCCCAGGTCATCCGTTCGACAGGGGGACACAGTCATGCCGGGCCCGGAGGCCAGCGGCCCTCTTGCAGGACCGCGGAAAACATAACGGGGGGAAGGAAGGCCGGACACGGAGTCTCCACGGAAGCGCTGGAGGGATGGGGAGGGACGGCAGGTGGTTCCGGCTCGGGTGGGCCGGTGCGGCCACCGCTGCGACCGGTCGGTGTGGAGCACCGGTCGCGGCGGTGGCCGCCGAGTCACGCGGGGCGGGTCACTGGATGGTCCAGAGCTGGTTGGTCTGGTTCAGTGCCATCCACTGGTCGAGGGCCGCGCCGTTGCTGGTCGAGTTGTTGTAGACCTCGATGGCCTGCTTGGTCTCGAAGTTGCGGATGACGTAGCCGTCGCCGCTCGGTTCGAAGTACCAGAGCTGGTTGTTGCCGGCGTTGTAGGTCCACTGGACCAGGGACGCCCCCTTGTTGTGGGACTTGAAGTAGACGTCGAGGACCTTGCCGCTGTTGCGGTTGACGATCTTGAAGAGGTTTCCGCTGACGCGGACGATGTTCCACTGCTGGTTGGTGCCCGAGTTGCCGGCCCACTGGTCCACGGTCCCGCCATCGCTGGTGGAGCTGTTGTAGACCTCGGCCAGCAGACCGCTGTTCACGTTCTTGATCGTGTAGCTTCTCGACGGGTCGAAGGTCGGGACGGCCGCCGAGTCGTCCTGCGCGCCGCCGGCCTGCTGCACGCTGAGGTCACCGATGAAGAAGTAGCCGCCGTCGGTCTTGGCGACCCGGATGTAGCGGAACTTCTTGCGTACGTCGACCTTGGCGGTGAGTGTGGCCGTGTACGGCAGGGTGCTGTCGTCCTGGCGGCCCAGGACGGTGTAGTCGGCGAAGGCGGGGTCGTTGGAGCCGCGGATCTCGAAGTTGGCGCGGGTGGCCGGCTGGTCGATGTCCTGCCGCGTGGTCAGCGAGAACTGGCCGATCGCGTATGCCTTGCCGAGGTCGACCTGCCACCAGGCGGAGGTGTCGCCGGAGGTGGGGGACCAGCCCGTGGCGGGGTCGTTGTCGTTGGCCCGGTTGGCTGTCCAGCTCGAACTGTAGTTGGAGGAGGATGTGGTGCTCTTGCCGTAGGCGAGGTCGGTCTTGGTCAGCAGCCCCTGGTACGCGGGCTCCAGTCCGGAGGCCTTGATGACCGAGGTGCCGGTGGTGGTGTTGCCGGAGATGGTGACCTTGGAGCCGTTGGCGTTGCGTTGGATGAAGCCGTCGGTGCGGGACAGGACGTTGTTGGCGACGGTCAGGTTGTTGGAGCCCTCGTCGAGGTAGATGCCGGAGACGGCGGATCCGGGGCATGCGGTGGGTGTGCGTACGACGTCGTGGATGTAGTTCTCGTTGATGACGGTGCCGGGGTCGTTGGAGAGGTGGTAGATGCCTGCGGTGTCGCAGAGCTGGTTGACGACGTTGCCGATGCGGTTGCGGCTGACGGAGTTGTCGCCGAGGGCGTTGGCGGCGGACTGCCAGCCCCAGCCGAGGGAGATTCCGGCCCAGGGGGAGTCGGAGATGTCGTTGTGGTCGATGGTGGTGCTGTTGACGAAGCCCGCGTTGATGCCGGCGGTGCCGAGGTAGTCCTGGCCGGTCCGGTTGATCAGGTTGTTGGTCACGGTGATGCCCTTGACGACTTCGCGTGCGTCTTCGCCGGCCGGTGAGGTGGGTGGGTTGTAGACGGTGTGGTATTCGACGGTGGGGTCGGAGAACTTGCCGAGGGTGATGCCGTTGCCGGCGACGTCGGTGATGGTGTTGCCGGTGACGGTGGAGTCGTGGACGCCGTGGTGCAGGTCCAGGGCGGTGGAGCCCATCTGCGTGAAGGTGTTGCCGGTGAAGGACAGGCGGTCGGCGTTCGAGGCCTGGACACCGGCCGGGGGGCGGTCGACGTACTGGTTGTTGCTGGTGTCGGCGGAGATGTTGTAGTTGCCGCCCTGCGCGTTCAGCAGACCGTTCCGGCTCGCCTCGGTCCAGTTCGTCTGGGCGAAGGTGATGCCGGAGAACCGGATGTTGTGTACCGGGGAGTCGAGGCTCTTGCCCTGGATGTCGAAGAGGGTTTCCAGGGTCGGGACCTGCACGGTGGCCGTCGACATGTTCTCCCCCTCGCGGGGCAGGTAGTAGAGGATACGCGCTTTGCCGTCCAGGTAGAACTCACCCGGTTCGGTGATGAACTCGCGCGCGTTCTCGAAGTGCAGGGGCGATCCGTCGGACAGCAGCGGATAGGGACGCTTGAAGAGGATGCCGGCCTCGTGGTCCTGGAGCGACACGCTCGCCACACCGTTGTCGTTCTTGAAGGACTTCAACCGCAGGTGGTTCTCCGCCCACTGCAGTTGCAGCACCATCTCGACATGGTTGAGCTGCTTCCAGTTCGCCACCTGCGAGCTGAGTACCCGGAGGACCTGCTTCTGCTTGTCACTCGAATGGAGTTGGAAGTTCGAGCCCACGTCGGGGTAGCGGGAACGTGTGGCCCGTACCCCGTTCACGTACAGCTGACGGAAGTCGAGTTTCCCGATCTCCGCCTTGTACTGGCCGTTTCCGGCGGGGGTCCAGCCAGTGACCGTCCGGGCGCTGGTGACGACCGGGGTTTCGGAGCCGTACGCCTTCCAGATCACGGTGTGGCCGTCGGTTCCCGAGTCCTGGGCCGCGAAGCGGACCGGCTTGGACAGCTGGTAGGTGCCTCCGCGCAGATAGACGGTGATGTCCCCGGACATGTGGGAGTTGACCGCGCGCACCGCGGCACGGGCCCGCTGGATCGTCTTGAAGGGCTTGGACTCCCGGGTGCCCGGGTTGCTGTCGCTGCCGCCCGATGGGTCGACGTAGAAAGTGGTGTCGGGCGTCGGCTGTGCCGCCTGCGCCGCCTGGGTGGGCAGCACGACGGCAGACGCCATCAGCAGGACCTGGACCAGTCCTGTGATGAGCCGTGCGGGTCTCATCCGATGTTTCTCCTTACCTGGACAGCGCGGCGCGTGACGGACGGACCCGTACGCGTCCACACCTCAAGCGGGGCCGTCGGAGCCGTGATCCCTCAGGTGCCAGATCTCCGGTATGTCCGACCACTGCCCCCCGGTGCCCCGGTCCGGCCAGGCCTCCTGGCACGGATCGGTCAGCTTCCACCACTCCCGGGTCTCGGGGTCGGCGGCGATCGACGCCATGTCCGCCTCGAAGTCCTCGCCGTGGTACTCGAAGTAGGCGAAGAGAACGTCCTGGTGGAGGAAGATGCTGTAGTTGCGGATGTGCGCGCGGTGCAGCGCCGCCTCGACTCCGGGCCATACGGCGGAGTGCAGCGCGAGGTACTCCGTCCGGCGTTCCGGCCGGAGCCTGATGGTCTGGGCGATCCTCCTCACCGCGGGTCCTCCTCGGTACCCGTCTCGGCGGCGGACGTTCCGGGGCGGTCGGTGGCGAAGGGGGTGCCGTAGGTGGGCCTGTGCGTGCGCAGGTCCAGGCGGAGTGTCAGCCGTATGCGGGTGGACGCGGGCAGGACGACCGTGAGCAGACTGCCGTCGACGGCGGCCTCGGCTTCGGTGACGACCGGCTCCCCGTGCCCGTAGTCGTACATGTCACCGACCCAGGCGTCGTCCTGGCAGGTGCTGTAGTGCACCGATCTGATCGTGTGCTCGGCGAAGGCGCCGGCCTGGACGACGACGGTGCGGGTGGACCCGGGGGAGAGGTTGACCAGTTCGACGGTGGTGGCCTCGGGGGCGATGGACGTGACCAGGGCCGCGACCTCCGGCGGCAGACCCGGTCGGCCGGCGTCGGCGTCGTGGTACCGCACCCGTGCCTGCTGCAGACCGCCGTTGTAGAGGACCTGCGGGCCGCCCCAGGTCAGCTGGACCAGGGCCTCCGTCGCCACCGGGTTCGACTGCTGCCACAGGTGGATGTCGGCCTCCGGCACGTCTAGGTCGCGGTAGCGCTCCATGCGGGCCAGCCGGTGGCGTACCTGGGCCTGGGCCGCGGCGAGGATCCGCTCCGGGTAGTCCGGGTCGTCACCGGCGAGGAAGGCGAACCACGCCTCCTCGTGACCGGACTCCTCCTTGGCCCGGTAGGAGCGAACGGTGCGCCAGTCGATGCCGGAGGCCTCACGCAGCTTCTCCAGCCGGGCCCGGTCGCACTCGGAGGCAGTGTGGTGCCACAGGGCCACCGGTACGGCGGGGGTGACCGGGTTGTAGTCGAACCACCCCGTGTCGTTCCTGCGGAACGGGACGTGCAGGGTCGGTGTGCCGATGTCGTCCGGGCCGAGCTGTGCCTGCCACTTCGACGGCAGGCTGGAGTCGGAATCGGCGAAGGCCATCACCTTGCCGTTCTCGACGACGGTTTCGAGGGTGGTCGCGACCATGTCCAGGAAGCCGTCGTCGCCGGTCACCGTGGCGGCGGCGAGCGCCGCCACGCATGCCGCGTGCCCCACGCTGTGCCAGCCGTGCGGCCAGGACCAGCCGTAGTGGCCGCCGTACCAGCGGCCCTCCAGGAGGCTGCCGACCACGCCGTCCGGGCCCACGTTGTCGGGCAGGACCCCGCCGTTGGCCTCCGCCCGCTCGCGCCACGCACCGACGTACTCGGTGATCCAGTCGCGGTAGCGGTCGTCGCCGGACAGGATCCACGCGTTGAGGACCAGCCCGGCGGCCGCGAGGTTCACCGCCGTGTCGCCCGTCCCCATGCGCTCACGCATCACCTGGCCGAGACGGGGATCCTCGGAGAGCGGGTGGTCCGGCGCGACGGCCGGCAGGATCCAGTCGAGCGGGAAGCCGTAGGTCTCCGCCTCCTTGACGAGCCACGGGTAGACGTCGCCGTCGAACAGACCGGTGCGGTCGGGGTCGCTGCCGTTGTGCGGGCGGGTGATGACACGGTGCTCCGGGTCGTAGTTGCCCTTGGCCGGGTCCACGTACAACTCGGCGAACCGCAGGGCGCGTTCGGACCAGCGCTCGGGGGCGGCCATGCACAGGAAGTAGAGCAGCAGCAGGCTCTCGCCCTGGTGGAACCAGTCGTAGCCGCGTTCGTACTCGTCCTTCAGCATGCCCAGTTCGGTCAGTTGCCGGGTGACGCCCTCCCAGTGGCGCTCGCTGGCGGGCAGCAGGTCGTCGGCGCCGCCGAGGAGGTACAGCTGCGGCCAGTTGAAGAACACCTCGTAGAAGTCGTCCACGCCGTCGCGGGTGGTGAGCTCGCCGCCGTATCTCAGCCGCCCGTCAGGGCCGGTGAAGTCACGGGCGAAGCGTCGCCAGGCATGGTCGAGCAAGTCGAACAGGGCACGCTGGGCAACGGCCCAGCCGGGGGGTTCGAGCAGCGGGACGCGGGCTCGCAGTTCTGGCGAGGCATGGGGCGAGGGGGCCTCGCCGGAGGCATGGCCGGCCGGAGTGAGGGACATGGAACGGTCTCCGTTCGGGTGGGGGAGGCGCCTGACGGGTGGCGGTGGCCGGACCCGGGCTGCGGATCAGAACGTCATTCCTTGGTGGCGCCCGCGAGCATCCCCGTGACAAGGAAGCGCTGGGAGAAGAGGAAGACGACCAAGACGGGGGTGATGGCCAGCAGGGTGGCCAGCGCGAGCTGGGGCCGCTCGATCGCGAGGGAGCCGACCGTCGGGTTGAAGGACGGGACACTGCTGAGCAGGGTGCCGACTCCCACCTGTACGGGCATCTGGTCGCTCTCCGGGAGCATCACGTACGGCAGGAAGTAGTTGGTCCAGTTGGCCACGAAGCTGAAGAATCCGACGAGTGCGACGACGGGCGTGGCGAGGGGGAGGGCGATGTGCCGGAACACCCCGAACTCGCTGCAGCCGTCCATGCGCGCGGCGGCCAGCAGGTCCTTGGGCACCGCGGTGGTGAAGTAGATGTATGTCAGGTACACGCCAAACGGATAGAACGAGTACGGCAGGATGATCGACCACATCGTGCCGATCAGGTGTACCGCGTTGATCTCCAGGAACAGCGGCACCACCAGGGTCGCGTTCGGCATCAGCATCACGACCAGCGTCGAGACCAGCAAGATGTGCCGGCCCCGGAACTCCGTCATCGCCAGCGCGTATCCCGCGGGCACGGCCACACACAACGTGATGACCAGCGAGACGCCCGCGTAGAGGGCGGAGTTGCCCAGCCAGGTCAGGATCGCGCCGTCCTGGAACGAGTCGAGCGCGTGCCAGTTGGCCTTCAGCGTGTGCCAGGACCCGAACGACAGCGGGTTGCCGTGGACCAGCTGGTGGTCCGTCTTGGTCGCGGCCAGGAGGAGCCAGAGCACCGGCAGGACGAAGAACACCGTGAACACCACGAGTACAGCGGCCACCATCAGCCGGGACCCCTGCCGGCGTACGAGAACGGGGCGTGGCCTGGGCGTCTTGTGCGGCACGGGGTTCGGGCTCACGGTGTTCTCTCCGGGACGCGGACGTACGGCGGGGCTCTCGGCGGTCTCAGTCGGCATCGAAGAATCCCGATCGTGCGACGAAGACGGCGGCGGCCGAGAGGCTGACGACGAGGAGTTCGACGGAGACGGCCGCGGCGCCGTTGATGTTGTTCATCTGGAAGGCGAAGTCGTACGACAACTGGTTGAGCGAGTAGTCGCGCCCGGCCACTCCGACGCTGGCCAGGGACAGCAGCTGGGGTTCGACGAACAGCTGCGCGCCACCGGCGAAGGCGAGGATGACCATGTAGACGATCCACTTGCGCAGCATGGGGATCTGTACCCGCCACGCCGTCTGCCAGGGCCCCGCGCCGTCGATGCGGGCGGCCTCCATCACGTCCTGGGGAATGTTGTTCAGCGCGCCGTAGATGACGACGATCCAGCCGCCCGCGCCGGTCCAGAAGGCGATGAGGGTGAACAGCACGGGCAGATGTCCGGGGGCGATGACCTGACCGAAGGTGTCGTACCCCAAGGCGCCCAGCAGTGCGGAGACAGGGCTGACCGTCGGGTCGAGCATGAAGAGCCACACCAGCACGCTCGCGGCACCGGCGAGGGCGCCGGGGATGTAGAAGAGGAACCGGAGCGCCTTGCTCGCCGCCCCGGACGCCAGCCGGTGCAGCAGCAGGGCCAGCCCCACCACGATGACGACCAGCGAGACCAGCCAGAAAAGGAGGTAGAGCGCCACGTGGCCGATCGCGGGAACGAACCGGAAGTCCTGTGCGGTGGTGACGAAGTTGTCGAAGCCGGTGAAGACGCCCCCGGCGTCCGTGAAGGCGAAGTAGACGGCGTAGGCGGTGGGAACAATGCCGAACGCGATCAGCAGGACCACGTAGGCGGCGACGAAGGCCATGCCGGCCCGGCTCTGCCGCAGGCCGCCCAGGGGGCGACGCGAGGCAGAGCCGGCCGAGGAGTGCGTCAGGGTCACTGGGAGACCTTGTATCCGTCGGACTCGGCGTACTTGACGATCGAGTCCTTCCAGGCCGGCAGCAGCGAGACGATGCTCTTGCCCTGGGTCAGGCCCGGCTTGACGGTGGCCGCCCAGATGGCCTCCTGGCTGAACTGGCCGGAGCCCCAGCCCGACCACACCTGGGTCGAGGCGTCCTTGAGGACGCCGATGTCGCCCGCGAAGTAACCCGAGTCGTTCTGCTGCTTCAGCCAGGCCTCGGCGGCCGGCGCGTACGCCGGGAAGCCTGGTGCGACCGTGCCCTGGTAGGCGTTGTCCGTGGTGACCCAGGTCAGGAAGTCGGTGGCCGCCTTCAGGTGCGCCGAGTGCCGCGACAGCAGCCAGGTGCCGCCGCCGACGTTTCCGGTGGACGGCGAGGTCTCGCCCTGCCACTGCGGCATGGGGGCCGCGCCGATGGTCTTGGCCGGCGTCTTGAAGGTGCCCTGGAACAGCGCGCCCCCGTACCAGGCCGGACCGGGCATCATCAGCACCTTGTCGGCCTTGTTCTTGCCGAAGTCGGTGCTGAACACCCCGCTGATCGACATGGACTTGTTCGCGATGAGCCCGTCCATGAGCTTGGCCATCTTCGTGCAGTTCTCGCTGGTGGTGTTCACCGAGACGGCCTTGGGGCCGGTGATGTCGTTGGCGCCGCACTTGCTCGCCCAGAGGTAGATCTCCGGCGTGTAGGAGTCGCCGGCGTCACCGACGAGGTACCCGGGGTGTTCCTTGGCCACCTTGTCGCCGAGCTTCTGGAAGTCCTCCCACGTCGTCGGCACCTGGTAGCCGAACTTCTTCATCAGTGGGGCGTTGTACCAGAGGACGGCCTGCGAGAGGTCGTTGCGCAGGCAGTAGACGGTTCCGTTCACCGTGCAGACGTCGTTGGCGCCCTTGGCGAAGTTGCCGAGGGTCGCCTCGGGGATCAGGCCCTTGTTCAGCGGAGCCACGAACTTCTGGTCGACCGCCCATGTGGCCTCGTTGTTCTGCGAGCTGAAGACGACGTCCGGCCAGCCCTTGCCGGTGCGGTCGAAGAGCTGGACCTTCGTCTGCAGGTAGTTCGACCCGTTGGCGTTACCGTCGTAGGTGACGATGTCCATCTTCACCTCGGGGTGTTCCTTCTGGTACAGCTTCGCGGCGGCCACCCGGGTCGAGTCCACCCACACGGTCAACGCGCCGTCCTTCTGCGGGACCTGGGCGAAGCCGTCCTTGGTGGTCGTCGCGGTGCCGCCGCCACCACCGCAGGCCGTGGCGGCCGCCAGCACCGTGACCACGCACCCCGCCAGGAGTGCTGAACGCCTCCTGGCCGGCGTTCTTCCTCGGGTACCGGACTGCTTCATTGCGGTCATGAGTAACTCCACTACGTTGCGGGCGCCCGAGCAGAAGCGGGGAGGGCGGGGACCAGGTGACGCCGCGAGTGACGACGTCGGGACACAGGTGTCACGGGCGACTGCTTCCGTGCCTGCTGCCGGAAGAAATTAGGCGCCTCATATCGATCTGGGTCAAGGGGTTGTGCAGTCACGTTTTTTATTGATCATGGACAAGTTGCAGTTGATATTGGCGATATGTCCATATATGTAACTCATTTTGACGTGGAGATTCCAGAGGAGGGTATGTTCCTCTCCAAGATAAGTACGATTCATTGAGGGGATGGGATAGCATACGAATGAATTCGAGGTGGCCAGGTGCGGCCGCTCGGGACCGTCAGGGGAGGCAGAAAGCAGATGAGCGAGACGTCCGACACCGCGCCTGTTGTGGTGAAGGCAGAGAAGGCGCCGCGTGACTACCGACCGGGCTATGAACTGATCGCGGAGCGGATCCTGGATTTCATCGGTGAATCGAGCCTGGCTCCGGGCGACAGGCTGCCCACGGAGACCGATCTCGCCGGGCGGTTGGGGACCAGCAGAGCGGTGGTGAGGGAAGCCGTCAAGATCCTCTCGGCGCTGGGTCGCGTACGGGCGCACAAGGGGCGGGGCCTCTTCGTCGCCGACGACGAAGGCATGCTGACGGCGAGCCGCTGGGGCGGCTTCTTCCGGCCCACAGACCTCGATCACATCTTCATGCTGTTCGAGTTCCGCAGGGTGCAGGAGATGGCAGCCGCGACCCTGGCCGCCACGCGCGCCACCCCCGCCGATCTGCGGGCCATCGAAATGGCTGTGGAGACCTGTCGTCACGGGTTCGTCCACGGCCAGGTCGAGGTGTTCAACCAGGCGGACGAGGACTTCCACGCGGCCGTCGCGGGGGCGGCGCGCAACAGCTTCCTGGTGGGTGCCGTGCGCGACGCCCGCCGTCTGCAGCGGCAGTCCAGCAACTTCGGGCTGCACGACACGCTTGGTCCTCGCTCCGAGGCCGCCGTCGAGGAGCACGCTGCGATCTACGAGGCCATCCGGGACGGCCGACCCCAGGCGGCGGCCGACGCCACCGCTCTGCACCTCGACAGGACTCTCGACAACTACCGGCAGGAGATCCAGCGGAGGGTGTTCGGGTAAGCGGGGAAGGCGGCCGGGAGAGGGACCGGCGATCACGTGCTGAGGCGCCGGGGTATCACGATGACGCTGGGTGGGACACGATCCCACCGGCCCTGAGGCCGGGGCACGGCTGGGCGATCGTCACCACCAGGCGTGCCCTCGGCCGGAGGCGGGTCGTCCCGCGCTCCCTCTCACAGTCGGTGCCGCGCGGGTGTCGGCTCCGTGGGCTGTCCGTCGGACGCCCCATCAGCCATATCCATCTCCAGCAGGCACATGGCCAGCGCCTTGCCGTGCGCGTCCACGGCCAGAGAACGGGTCACCCCGCCGTCCAGCGCGTCCTCCAGGACGAACTTCAGCGCTCCCAGCCCAGCCACTTCGTAGCGCCGTACCGTGCCCCGGACCGTTCCTGCCAGGTGGGCGCGCACACGGTCGGCGGTGACCTGGTCCCGTAGCAACGGGAAGTCGGCCGGGCGGCGCGCGATCACCGTGATGTCCGCGCAGGTGCCCTTGTCGCCGGAGCGGGCGTGGGCGAGGTCGTACAGCTTCACCGGTCATGCCTCCAGCAGATGGACGTCGGTGCGCACCAGACGGCGCGGGAGCAGGACCGAGGCCACGGCGATGTTCTCCCGCGCTGTGCGTGTCGCCCCGGCCCCGCCGGCCGGGCCGTTGAGCCACAGCGCCGTCACCTCCCGCCCCACCCGGCGGGCATCGGCCGACGTGGCGGTACGCGCGGCGACCCGCGCACGGACCTCGGGTGCCGGGCGCTGGCCCGGTCCGCCGTCGGCGGGGCCGCGGTGGACGGCGTCGACGCCGATCAGGTCGAACCGTGTCTCCGCGTCCAGACCCAGCACGCGCAGACGTTCACGGACGATGTCCAGCGCGAGGCGCCCGCGGGCCTCGGCGTTCGCGCCGGCGTAGGAGATCTGGCCCTCACCGATGAACCCGTCGCGGTACGCCACCGACACCTTCAGCCGCTCGGGGCGTGGCCCACCGGTGATGCCCGACACGGCCACCCGGTCCTCGCCGACCCGCGCCGCGCGGGCCCCGGAGAAGTCGGCCACCGTGTCAGGGGTCACGTACGCGGCCGGGTCGTGCACCTCGTACAGCAGTTGCTCGGCGACGGTCGCCTCGGTGACCCGGCCGCCCGATCCGGACACCTTCGACACGCTGAAGCGGCCATCGGCGCCGACGTCCGCGAAGGGAAAACCGAGCCGCGCCAGTCCAGGCACCTCCTTCACCCCGGGATCGGCGAAGTAGCCGCCGGTGACCTGTCCCGCGCACTCCAGGAGGTGCCCCGCGGCCGTGCCGCGTGCCAGGGTCTCCCAGTCGTCCTCGGCCCAGCCGAACTCGTGCGCCAACGGCGCCAGGAACAACGACGGGTCGGCCACGCGTCCGCACACCACCACGTCCGCGCCCGTCTCCAGCGCCCTCACCACCGGGCCGATGCCGAGGTAGGCGTTGGCGGCGACGACCCGCCCGCCCAGGCCCGCGACCGTTCCCGAGGCGCCGGCCAGCGGCAGCTCCGACCCCCGGACGAGATCCAGTACGTCGTCCCCGGTCACCGCGGCGACCCGCAGCCCCTTCAGGCCCAGGCGGCGGGCGACGTCGAGAACCGCCCGGGCGGCGGCGAGGGGGTTGGCCGCGCCCATGTTGGTCACCACCCGCACCCCGCGTGCCGCGCACGGTGCGAGGACCGCTTCCATGCGCTCGACGAGCCACTCGCTGTACCCCGACCGCGGGTCGGACAGGCGTTCCAGCTGGGCCAGGGCCACCGTCCGCTCGGCCAGGCACTCGAACACCAGGTAGTCCAGTGCGCCACTCTCGACGAGCTCGACCGCCGGCTCCACCCGGTCGTCCGCGAATCCGGCGCCGCAGCCGATCCGCACCGTTCTCATCCGTGCCTCGCGGTCTGATCGGGTCTCACCGGACGGGGCCACGCCCGCCGTTGACAAGGGCCGAGGACGACAGCACGGACCTCGGACCGGTGGAGACATTCCATGTATAGGCCACAGATTAGGCGCGAAAATCGAATGATGCAAGGTTTTGGGGTCGTCGAAGGCTTGCGCGTCTGGCCGCCGAAGTCATCGAGCGCCACGGCGTCCGGACCGCACGGGTGTCACCGGGTACGGGTCGCTCGGGCTCCCGGCTCCCCTTCGCGGAGCTCACCGTTCCAGGGTGCGGCCTTGGTATTCGTCCCGCGCGGCGGTGATGGCGGCGTGGTGCGAGTCGGCCCACTCCACGAGGGCGACGACCGGCTGGAGGAACGAGCGACCCAGTTCCGTCAGGGTGTACTCCACGCGAGGGGGTACCTCCGGGAAGACCGTCCGCCGGACGAGTCCGTCCTGTTCGAGCCGGCGCAGGGTGCGCGCCAGCATCTGCTTCGAGACGTCGCCGATCTCCCGCGACAGGTCGCTGAAGCGTTTCGTCCCGTCCGCGAGTGTCGTGACGACGAGCAGGGTCCACTGGTCGCCGACCCGGTTCAGGATGTCGCGGACGACGCAGTGGGGGTCGGTTGCGGCCTTCCGCTTCTCCAGGAGTTCCGACGTGGTGAGTGACATGACAGAGCCTTCCGTTCCCTCCCAGGGTCACACGGCTGCGACCTGGTCTTCGCGAAGTTCCTTCTTGTGGGCCGTGTCGACGGGTCGTAGCGTCGGTGCCCCCGGGGACGCAGGATTCCGTCAGACACGACCACGAGGAAGTACTCATGAGCGAGGCCACAGGTTCCGCGGCCACGGCGGCACCGTCCCGGGACGCGGAGAACGCGGCCGTGGAGGACGTCGTCCGACACCACGTGCTCGCCCTGAACAGTGCCGACGAGGACGCCATCGCGGAAGACTGGGCGCCCTCCGGCACGCTGGTCGACGCGTTCCCGCCCTTCGTCTGGGACGGGGACGCACCGACCCGGAAGTGGTGGAAGGATCTCCAGGCCGCCATCGGGTCGGCGGGCCTGACCACGGTCGAGTTCGAACTCGGCGACTGGCAGCGGGTCTTCGTCGCCGGGGACCACGCGTACGCCGTCGCCCACGCGACCGCGCACGTATCAGGCCCGGAACTCGCCGTCGAGGCACGGGGGACCTGGACGTTCGTACTGGCACGCTCCGATGCGCGGTGGAAGATCGTGTCATGGAACTGGGGCGGGCCGCCGAACACGCCCGTCCGGCGCTGAACGTCCCGGGAGTGCGAGTCGTGGCCGGCGCTGGGGCGTTTCGGCGCCGGCCACGAGTGGTTCGGGTCCGCCCGGCACCGGGGTCGCGTCCCGCGAGGGTGGTGCCGGGCGATCATGTGCTTCGGCCTCGGGTCCCGGGCTCGCGACGATCTCCCCGTCGGCGCGGGACGCCACGCCCCCCGGCCAGGTGCCGGGAGTGGCCCGGTCGGCCGAAGTGCCCGGCATGACCAGCGAGTTTCGGTTCTCTGATCGCCTGCACCACCCGGCGGGGCGTCCTCGGCACCGGTCGGCGCGAGGCCTCCGCGAAGTGCCGGTCGGTCCGGTTCCGCGCGGTCCGTGACGGACCCGCGAAGGGCTCGCGCCGCAGTGCCGGGTGGGTCACGGACCGGCCGACGTCAGTGGTCCCGGAAGAACCGCCACATGATCTGGTTGGCGCTGATCTCCTGGGTGACCGTACCGAGCACGGGCGGCCACGGGACGGTCGCCCCCGGCCAGGTGTGGCCGCCGCCCTCGATGGCGTACAGAGTGACCTCCGAGCCCCCACGGCAACGGGTGTAGGCGGTGCGGGTCACGTGCTCCGAGATCCGGGTGTCCCGGGGGCCCCGGCGGCAGCCGTCGAGCGCGGCCCACCTGCTCTGGGCGGCGACGACGCCGTAGCCCCAGTACGCCGCGCCGCCACCCGGGAACGGGTTGATCCAGTCGGCGGTGCCGGCGAACGCCACGACCGGCACCGGCCGTTCGGGCGTACACGTCCCGGGATCGGGTACGAGGCCGCCGTCGGCCCCCGTCATCGGGGCGCCCGCCCGAAGGCCCGCCACCGGCGCGATCGCCGCCAGCCGGCCGGGATGGTCGCAGGCGTACTGGGACACCATCCGGGCACCGCCGGAGTAGCCGGTCGCGTAGACCCTGTCGTCGTCGGCACAGCCGCTGCGGACGAGCCGTGTGATCGTGTCGGTCAGGAACTGCTCGTCGTCCGGCCCGTCCCCCTCGGTGACGTGGGGGACGTTCCACTGGTACCCGGCGCCCAGGACCATGGCACCCTGAGGCGCGGCCACCAGGAAGCCCTCGTTCTCGGCGGTCTCCTCCAGCTGGCTGCCGTCCAGCTGGTTGGTCGCGGTGCCCTGGCTGCCGTGCAGATTGAGCACCAGCGGCAGGCGGCCGCGGGGTGTCGTGCGCTGCGGTGCGTACACCACGACGACCCTGTCCAGCCCGCCGGAACGGACGGTGAGGGTCGTGCGGCCCGGCTGGAGCGAGCAGCCGCGGTACGCCGTGGCGCCGTCCCCGGCGGCTGTCGCGGACGGTACCAGGGCCGCCGCGGTGACGAGCGCGGCTGTCGCGCAGGCGAACAGAGTGCGGAACAGAGGTCTGTGTCTGTACACGTGGGTCTCCCCTTGGACGCGGCTCGGGGCCCCGGGCGTGCACGGATCCGGGTGACCGGACAGCCGGGCGGGCGCGGTTGGCGCCCTCTGGCGGATGGCAACGTCCGCCAGCTGGGTCGGGGCTGGCCGAAACCATACCCCCCCAATACCGAACGTGACTAGGTTTTGTGGCGGGCTCCCGTGCCGTGCCGTTGCCGCGGAGTGTCCGACACTCCGCGGCAACGGCGGTCGTCCACCGTACGGCCGCGGGGTGGCGGCCGTGCCCGTCAGAACATGGTGTTGTCGTTCGCGGAGGTCGTCGGCACGCCCTGGATCACGTCCCAGTGCTCCACGACCTTGCCGTCGCGGATGCGGAAGATGTCCACGATGGCCAGGCCGGGGTCACCGGGCGAGGGGACGAAGTGGCTGTGGAACGCCACCAGATCGCCTTCCGCGATGATTCTCTTGGGCTTGACCTCGAGCTGCGGGGACTGCTGGTACAGGCCGGCCAGGCCGCTCCGGGCCCCTTCCGGGCCGTCGGCGATGCCGGGGTTGTGCTGGTGGTACTCAGGTGCCACGTAGGTGTCGATGGCGGACAGGTCCTTGCGGACGAGGAGCTGGTCGTAGTAGTCGACGGCCAGCTTCTTGTTGCGCTCGGTGAGCCGATGCTGTCCGGGGGCCGACGTCCGCGGCCGGCTGAGCGTGGAGAACATGTCGTTGCCGCTGACGGAGGTCGCCGGCACGTCCTGGAGCACGTCCCAGTGCTCGGCGATCCTCCCGCCCTGGAAGCGGAAGATGTCGACGACCGCGCTGCCCCGGGTACCCGGCGTCGCGACGAGGTTCGAGTGCACGAGAACCAGGTCGCCCTCCGCGATGACGCGCTTCACCGAGTACGTGGCCCGTGGGAACTGCTGGTGGAAGGAGCGGCCGACCGCCTTGAGGGCCGCCGCGCCGTCGCCGACCTGCGGATTGTGCTGGATGTAGTCCGCGCGTACGAACCGGTCGACGACGGCGGTGTCGCCCCGTTCGAACACGCCCTTGAGGACCTGGACGGCGACCGACTTCTGGTGGGCGTGCCGAGGGCTGTCGCCCTGGTGGTGCCGCTGGGTGACGGTCGTGGTGGTGGCCGACGCGGCGGGAACGATGCCGACGGCGGTGAGTGCCACCGCCGCGAGTGCGGCGGTGGCGGCCCTGCGGGCAGACGTGCGGGCAGACATGGACTCTCCTGAGTGGTTTCAAGATCGAAAAATACTTACCACGAGGTAGCGCTAACCACGGGTAAGCGCCAGTCTGCCTGCAGGTGATGTTGTAAGGCAAGTCATTTCGCTGACTATGCAGCTAAGTATCTCGCGGTTCTTGGGGAATTTGTCCAAATATTGAGGCACTATGCCCCATTTACTCCACCAAGGATTGGTGTCATGTCAGTCTTATGAGGGTGCTGCTGCGGGCCCTGCGGACTGGAACCGGTTCTCCGCCCTCGACGACGGTGTTGCTGGTGGTACCGAGACCTTCCACCGTCATGGTCACCCTGTCGCCGGGGACGAATGGGGGAGAGTCCACCTTGCCCCGCCGACCCCGGAACTCGGCGAGGCATGCGTTGCCGCAGGTGTCCGAGCCGAGCACGTCTCGAACGTCCCGGCCATGTTGGCGAGCCTGTCGCGACCGATGGTGACGCCGTTGACGTCGGCGCGGAGTCCCAGGTCCGGGCGTCCCTGGTCGTCGCGTTGGGCGTCGAGTTCGTCGGCGACGACGAGCCAGGGCCCGAGGGCGGTCGCGGCGTCCTCGCCCCGGAGACCTCGGCCCGCGGAGTGACGGTGCAAGACGCCGTGGCCGCCCCGCATTTCGCCGTACCGGAGACCGGAACGGAACGGCACACCGGCCGAGCGGTCCTTCTAGTCTCGCGCGGGTGGCCGACGTGACGAGGTGTCGCCTCACCGAGGCGCTGCCGTTCTCGACGACCTGTACGTCGACGCCTTGGGTGACTCACCGATCAGGAGGTCGTGCGGTGGCATGGATCAGAGCGTGCGCCATCGGGTGCGCGGAGAGCGCGGACCACTGCCGGGTCCGGACCGGCCCGGCCCGGGTTCCGGCCGGCGGTCGCCGGGCTCGGAACGACTCATGGACGGTCCCCGCATGACCTCGCTGCAGGACGCGCCCGCCGCCGTGCAGGGCTGGTTCGCCGCGGAGGACTCCGCCGACCAGGCGGCGGGACTGCGGACCGTGCTCGGACCCGACGTCGTGATGGACTTCGGCGGCCAGAAGATACGCGGCGTCGAAGCCGTCGTCGCCACGGTCACCTTCGCGATGCCGGCCGGCTGGCTCGGCGACGCAGAGTGGAGCCTGCTGCCCGTGGGCGCGCCGGGTCAGGTGACGGTCCGGGCCACCGGTCCCGGTGGAACCCGGTTGCAGGTGTTCGTGCCGGGAGCGCCGCCGCAGGCGATGGACGCGATGGACCTCATGTTCACCCTGGACGAGCACGGTCTGATCGTGGGCCTGGCCGGACAGGCCCACCACCCCGAACCACCCGGCCTGCCCCGGCCGTTGCGACCGGGGGACACCGGGCCCGACTTCGCTCTGCCGGACGTCGAAGGTGCCGAGGTCTCCCTGCGCCAGGAGGGGGCGAGGGCCACAGTCGTCGTCTTTGTCAGCAACCACTGCCCGTTCTCCCTGGCCTGGCACGACAGAGTGGAGCAGGTCGGCCGGGACTACACGGCACGCGGCGTGCGCCTCCTGCACATCAACTCCAACGACCCCGCGCAGGGCGTCAAGGACGGCCTCGACCACTGCCGCGAGCGGGTCGCCGCCGGGCACTTCACCGGTCCGTACCTGGTGGACGAGGGCCAGGTGGTGGCGCGCCGCTGGGGCGCCCGGCGCACCCCGGAGGTGTTCGTCCTGGACGAACACGGCACAGTCGCCTACCACGGCGCCCCCGACTGGGACGCGACCGACGACTCGACGAACGCGGGCTGGCTGCGTGGCGCGCTCGATCACGTCCTGGCCGGCACCGTCCCGGACCCCGCCGACACCGAGCCCGTCGGCTGCTCGATCAAGTGGACGAAACGATGAGGACCCCGCACGCACGGCGTGGCCCGGAGCGGCGGCTTGGCACGTCGTCCGGGCCACGTCACGACTTCTGGGAGGCATACACATGACGTATCCGGAAAAGGCGCCCGCCAGCGTTCAGGGCTGGTTCGCGGCCGAGGGGTCCGCCGACCCGGCGGCGGGGCTGCGGGCCGTGCTCGCGCCCGATGTCGTCTTCGACTTCGGCGGACGCCGGACTCAGGGCATCGACAACGTCGTCATGATCGTCGGACTCATGATGCCCGCCGGGTGGCTGGGCGATGTCGAGTGGAGTCTGCTGCCCGCCGTGGGGGACGACCGGGTGACGGTGCGTGGGGTCGGCTCCGGCGGCGCCCCGCTGCCCAGCCCCGGCGGGCCGATGGGCGCCATCGACTTCACGTTCACGCTGGGTGCCGACGGCCTGATCACCGAGATCGCCCCACAGCCGCACCACCCGGAACCCGACGACCTGGTCCAGCCGTTGCGGCCGGGGGACATCGCGCCCGACTTCGCTCTGCCGGACGTCGATGGTGCCGAGGTCTCTCTGCGCCAGGAGGGGGTGAGGGCCACGGTCGTGGTGTTCACCTGCAACCATTGCCCGTTCTCCCTGGGATGGCACAACCGGGTTCAACAGGCCGCGGGTGACTACGCGGCACGCGGCGTGCGCTTCCTCCACATCAATCCCAACGACCCCGCCGTGAACCCCAAGGACGGAGTCGAGCACTCCCGGAAGCGGGTCGCCGACGGGGAGTTCCCCGGGCCCTACCTCGTCGACGAGGACCAGGCGGTGGCACGTCGCTGGGGCGCCCGTCACACCCCGGAGGTGTTCGTTCTCGACGAGCTCGGCACGGTGGTGTACCACGGCGCCCCTGACGCGGATGTCGGCGACGAATCGCTGAACGCGGGCTGGCTGCGCGGGGCGCTCGACCATGTCCTGGCCGGCACTGTCCCGGACCCCGCCGACACCGACCCCGTCGGCTGTTCGATCAAGTGGACGCGGTGATGACGACCCCACGGGTGGAACTGCTGTGGTGGTCCGGCTGTCCCTCTCACGGGTCGGCCAGGACCATGGTCGCGGAGGCGATGACGGAACTGGGACTGAACCCCGCCGACATCGAGACCGTGCAGGTCGTCACCGACGAGGACGCGGTCCGGGAACGCTTCACCGGTTCCCCCACCGTCCGCGTCGACGGCACGGACATCGAGCCACCGGAGGCGGACACGCCGGCGGCGCTGACCTGCCGCGTGTACTTCCGCCAGGACGGAAGGCCGAGCCCCCTGCCGGACCCCGCCCGGGTCCGTCACGCGCTGGAGCGGGCACTCGACCGCACCCACCCCGCCTGAGCCCGTCCCGCCGGAGAAGGTCCGGATGACGGCCACGCGATGCGCCGACGGCGAACGCCGGTACCGGCACCGTCGGCCATCGCCCGCCGCGACGCGCGGACGGGGACGAAGGTCCCGTTCGCGCGCGAAGCAGGAGTCTCGTCCGCATGGCGTCCGATCCGCATGCGGTTCTCCCGACCGCGTCCGTGGACCCGTGAATCGCCCGGGCCATGTGGCACCTGTCGGCTGTCCCGGACGTCCGGGATGTCTCGGCCAGGGAGGAGTCGGCACAAGATGATGCCGTCGTTCCGGCGCAGCCATGCCCAGTGGTTGTGCGAGGTGGACGGCCTTTCGTCGTGTTCTCTGTGGAATGCGGGCGACCCGATGGCGCTTAGGACTTCGCATGCGTCAGCCGTTTCCGCCGACGCTTCCGGAGCGGGTCGGCACGACGTGAAAAGGCGTCCGCGATCCGGCCGGACTCGTTATGGAAAACCCGTCGACCGGTGCGTGTATCAGGCACGCGAACAGGGGCGTTCCGTTCGCCGGGACGAATTTCGGCCACCCGCCGAATCGAGGGCAATACTCCAGCCGAGCCGTAGCGTTCGATCCCGAGGAGGCCCCCGTGGGCAGTCGTATCACCAAGTCCTTCATGGCCGTCCTGGCCGCCGGCCTGGCGGCCACTTCTCTCACCGCCTGCTCTTCCGATTCGAGTTCCGCCACAACCTCCACGGAAACAAACGGACCCGCCACAGCAGGCCAGAAGGAGGCGGCCGAGTATCTGGCGAAGTACAGCGCCAACCCGACATCCGTCGGTGATCTGAAAACCCTTCCCGAGAGACCCCCGACGGGGAAGTCCATCATCAATCTGCAGGCGTCGACGGCCATCGCGCAAAGGGCCGCCGCGGCTCAGAAGGCGGCAGCGAGACTCCTCGGCTGGTCCTTCGACTCGATCGCCACGGGACCGACGCCGGCCTCGGCCGCGGCGGCGTTCGACGCCGCGATAGCGCGGCATCCCGACGCCATCCTCTTCGCCGGATTTCCCGCGGCCGTGTTCGCCAAGCAGATCGCCGAGGCGAAGGCCGCCGGCATCGACGTGGTCAGCACCGCCACCGGCGACGGGAAGACCGACGGCGTCCTGGGCAGCGTTCTGGGCGCGCCACAGATGAAGTTGTACGGCAAGTTGCTCGCCGCGTACTTCGTGACCGAGTCCGGCGGGAAGGGCAAGGCGGGTGTCTTCAGCATCCAGGCCTTTCCGATCCTGGCGCCGTTCGTCACCGCGTTCCAGTCCTGGGTCAAGGAGTGGTGCCCGGGGTGCGAGACGTCCGTCGTCAATCAGCAGGTCACCGACCAGGGGACGAAGACACCGGCCAACGTCGTGGGATTCCTCCAGCGCAACCCCGACGTCAAGTGGCTCATGTTCGGGACGGGCGACCTCGCCCAGGGCGTGCCGGCCGCCCTCGCCACAGCGGGCCTGAAGGACATCCACATCGCCGGTACGTCACCCGGCCCGGCCGACCTCGTGAACGTCAAGGCGGGCACCGAGTCGGCCTGGGTCGGCAACATGGTCGACATCGCGAACTGGCGGCTGCTCGACGTGCTCGCGAGGAACTACGTCAAGACCGACACGGAGGCCGCCGCGGCCGCCCTGCTGCCCCTGCAGGTGATCACCTCGGCCAACGTCGAAGAGGTCGCCGACGACGCGAGCGGCTACTACATCGGGGTGGCCGGCTACCAGGACCAGTTCAAGAAGCTGTGGCGGGTCAGTTGACCACCGGCAAGGAACCGACCACGGCCACGGACACTCCGGTGGGGCGTGATGTGCCCGCCCTGGTCGTGCGGGAGACGAGCAAGACCTTCGGCGGGAACACCGTCCTGGACCGTGTCGGCCTGTCCGTCGCCCGTTCGGAGGTGCACGCCCTGGTGGGGGAGAACGGATCGGGCAAGTCCACACTGGTCAAGATCCTCGCCGGTTATCACGAGCCCGACCCGGGATCGAGTATCGCGGTCGACGGTGAGCCCCTGTCACAGCACCACCCCGACGCGAGCGACCGCGCCGGGCTGCGCTTCGTCCACCAGGACCTCGGCCTGGTCGGCGGTCTGACCACGGTCGAGAACCTCGGACTCGGGCGAGGCTACGGCGCCGGCCGCGGGATGCCGGTGCGCTGGCGCGCCCGCCGACGTGAGGCGGAGGAGCTGCTGGCCTCGCTGAGCCGGTACTTCGACGTGAACCGGCCGGTCCAGCAGCTGGCCGCCAGTGAGCGTTCGGCGGTGGCGGTGGCCCGAGCGGTCGCGCCCCACCGGACTCCGGCCCGGGTGCTCGTCCTGGACGAGCCGACCGCGAACCTGCCCGGCCCCGAGGTCGCCCAGCTGTTCGACCTGGTCCGCCGGGTGCGGGCGCGAGGGATCGGAGTGGTGCTCATCTCGCACCATCTTTCCGAGGTCTTCGAACTCGCCGACCGGGTCAGCGTGCTGAGGGGGGGACGCGTCGTCGCCACCATGCCCGTCGCCGCCACCGACGAGAACGAACTGATCGAACTGATGGTCGGACGGAAGGTGGATCGACTGGCCGGGCGGCCCCCGGCGGGTACCGCCCCCGTCAAGCTCGCCGCCCGAGCGGTGCGCGGCCGGTCCGTGCACGGCGTCGACCTCGACGTACGGGCCGGCGAGGTGCTCGGTGTCGCGGGCATCACCGGTTCCGGCCGGGAGGAACTGGCCCCGCTGCTGTTCGGGGCGCTCCAACGCAAGGGCACGGTGACCCTTGAGGGCACATCCCTGCCGCCCGGCCGTCCCGACAGGTCGATCGCCGCCGGGATGGCCCTGGTGCCCGCGGACCGCGCGGCCAACGCGGTGCTGCACGGGCACGACGTCGCCGAGAACATCGCGATCTCCCGGCCCCGCGACTTCGTGCGGCGCCTGATGTACCGGCGCCGGCTGGAGACCGAGGAGACGGCCGCCTGGGTCGGGCGGCTCGACATCCGGACCCCGCGTCCGCGCAGTCCGCTCAGCCAGCTGTCCGGCGGCAACAGCCAGAAGGTCGTGCTCGCCCGGCTGCTGCGGCTGCGTCCGTCCGTCCTGCTGCTCGACGAACCGACACAGGGCGTCGACATCGGAGCCCGGGAGGAGATCCACCGGCACGTCGAGGAGGCGGCGGCCGAAGGGGCCGCCGTGCTGGTCTGCTCGACCGACAACGAAGAACTGGCACGGCTGTGCACACGGGTGGTCGTCCTCTCCCGCGGCCGACTGAGCGCGGAGTTCGCCGCGCCGGTCGACGCGGACGCACTCGCCGCCGCATGCCTCATCGAGAGCGAAGGAGACCGGGGATGAGTTCTGCCGAAGACCTGCGCGAGCCGGACACCCGGTCGATCCTCGACGTACCGCCTGAACGGTCCACGGTCCGTACCGCGTTGGTGCACCGCGCCGGGCTCGACCGGCTCAGCGGGGTGTACGCCCTGGCCGCACTCGTCGTCCTCTACGGACTCTGGGTGCCGGACACCTTCCTGACCACCACCACGCTGCGCACCGTCAGCGCGAACCAGTCCGTCACCGCGATCGCCGCGATGGCCCTGGTTCTTCCGGTCGCGGCCGGGCTGTTCGACCTGTCCGTCGCGGCCACCCTCGGAGTCGGCGCCGTGCTGACCGTTCAGCTCCAGGCCGACGGCAGGAGCCTGGGCGTCACGCTCCTCGTCGTGGTGCTGACCGGGCTGGGCGTCGGCCTGCTCAACAGCCTGCTCGTGGTCGGCGTCGGCATCGACTCGTTCATCGCCACGCTCGGCACCAGCAGCCTCCTGTCGGCGTTCGCCTACTGGATCACGGGGGGCAACCAGGTGATCCTGCCCCCGGACAGCAACCTCACCAGCTTCGGGCAGGGATCCCTGTGGGGGGTACCCACACCGGTCTGGTACGTCGCCGCGGTCGGCCTGATCCTGTTCTACGTCACCGAACTCACCACGGCCGGGCGCTACGCGTACGCGGTCGGCGGCAACAAGGAGGCCGCACGGCTCATCGGAGTCCGGGTCGGCCGGGTGTCGGTGTGCGCGCTCCTCGCCTCCAGCCTCATGGCGACCGTGGCCGGAGTCGTCCTGGCCGCGGAACTCGGCGCCACCGACCCCAACGTCGGGCCGCCGTACCTCCTGCCGGCGTTCTCCGCGGTGCTGCTCGGCGCCACCCAGGTGAAGACCAACGGCCGGGTGAACGTCCTGGGCACCCTGCTCGCCGTCGCACTGCTGGGCACGGGGATCTACGGACTCCAACTGGCCGGTGCCCCGACCTACGTGTCCGACCTCTTCAACGGAGCCGCCCTCATCATCGCCGTGTCCCTCGCGTTGGTCGCCCATCGCCGCACCAGGAGGTAGTACGCCGCCCGACGAACCGGCGCCGCCTGAGACGACGGAAGCCGTACGTCCCAGGCGGCGCCGGTCCCGTGTCGATCGTCGCCGGAGTGGACCGTCCCGGCCCCCGTGCCCGGTGCCGCACAGCGCTCACCGGGCACGGGGGCTCCGCGGTCCAGGAAACCGACCGCGAACACACTGCGCGAAGGGAGACGCCACGCGGACTGCCGTGGTCCGGAGCGTCCGGCGGCCGGACCCCCGCCACGCGTTCGGCACGACAACTCCCCGCACGAGCGCCGAGGACGGGGTGCGCTCGTGCCGCGCGTCCGGAGGCGGGCGGGCGGGTGGTGCCGTCGCCTCAGGACGCGCCGCCGTGCGCGCGGATGGCCTGACCAGTGACCCATCGGCCCGCGTCGGAGGTGAGGAAGGCGACGACGTCGGCGATGTCCTCGGGCTCGGCGATCCGGCCCAGCGGGCTCAGCGCGGCAAGCCGGTCCACCGCCCCGGCGGGCAGGTGTTCGAGCAGCCCGTCGGTCCGGGTGGCGCCGGGAAGGACGCTGTTGGCCGTGATCCGGCGGGGCCCGAGTTCCTGGGCGACAGTGCGGACCATGCGGTCGGTGGCCGCCTTGCCGGCGCCGTAGATTCCGCCGTTCGGTATGTGGTCGACGGAACTTCCGCTGGAGATGACGACGATCCTGCCGCCGTCGCGCAGTTGGTTCGCCGCCTCGCGGAGCGCGACGAAGGCGGCTCGTGCGCTCCGGACGAAGGCGATCTCGAAATCCTCGTCCGTGGCGTCGGCGATCGTGGTGAAACGCGGTGAGCCCGCGTTGTGAACCAGGATGTCCACTCCGCCGAAGTGCTGCTCCGCCGCGGCGAACAGTGCGCGGATCTGTTCGGGAACGGCGACGTCGGCCTGGACGGCCACGGCCCGTCCCCCCGCGGCCTCGATCTCGGCGACGACCTTGTCCGCGGCCTCACGCCGGCTGCGGCAGTTGACGATCACATCGATCCCGTCGGCCGCCAGCCGCACGGCGATCGCTCTGCCGATGCCCCGGGAGCTTCCGGTCACGATGGCGGCCTTCCGTTCGGTCATGCGCTGGCTCCTCGGACGTTGCGGTGTGCTGCGGCGACTGGGCGTGCGGTCCATCGCGGTGACCGGCTGCCCGCCCACCGGGTCCTGCTGATCACCTCATCGCAGTCTCACACCCCGCACGCGCACCTGCGTACGAGCGTCCCGACGAACGGAACGACCCGTTGCGTCATGGGCGTTGAGGCGCATCGGCGGACCGGCACCGGATTTGGCCCCCGAGCCGGGCCCGGTGTTCCGGCGGCCGGAACAAGAACCTCAAGGGGTTCGCAGTTTGCTGGAACATATGAGGGCCATCCGCCAGTGAGCCCGGTTCCGGGACGTGTCCGTTGCGTGTACGCGGCCATCGCGGAACCGACGACGGCGACAAGGGCCACCGCGGACGCGCTCGCTCCTTTCCGTCCACCGTCCCGACCGAGGAGATCGAAGATGACGTACCTCGACCTCGACCACGACCGTTGCGAAGGCCACGGGCTGTGCGAGCAGGTGGCTCCCGAGGTCTACCGGCTCGATGACGAGGGCGCGCTGGAGCTGTTGGTCACCGAGGTGCCGCCGGAGCTGCTCGCCAAGGCCGAGGCGGGCGCACGCACCTGTCCGGTCGCCGCCCTGCGCGTGCACGGCTGACGACCGCGGACACGGCGGCCGAACCGCCCCTTCGCACCTCCGCCTTCCCCTTCTCCTCCGCCCCATTTCCGTGGTTCGCGCGCCTGCCCCTCGACTCACCCCACCTCATGGAGAGCCGCCATGACGACTTCCGCACCCACCGGATCCACCACCCCCTCCGCCCCCTTCGACCCGCTGAACCCCCAGCACCAGCAGGAGGCGGCCGAACGTCTCGCCGAGGCCCGTCGCAGCTGCCCGGTGTCGCATCCCCGGGCCGGAATCAGCGTCGTCGCGGCGGAGAAGGACGTACGCGAAGCGCTCAACTGCCCGGCGTACTTCTCCAACCACGGCAACTTCACCCTGGACGACTCGGTTGCCCCACCCTCCGCGGCGATCACCCGCATGGACCCGCCGGACCACACCGCGCTGCGGGCCCGGCTGCGCAAGTGGTTCGCCCCCGTCAAACTGCGCAAGCAGGAACCGCGGATCCGGGAGATCACGGAACGGATCGCCGACGGCCTGCCCGACAGCGGAACCGTGGACCTGTACGCCCTGTTCTTCAACCGGATCCCGGCACAGGTCGTCTTCGCGCTGCTGGGCCTTCCGGAGGATTCGTGGTACGAGGTCCAGGGCTGGACGGACCGGGTCTCCGCGGAACTGGTGCCGAACGGATTCCGGGGCCCCGACTTCGAGGCCCTCTTCCGGTTCCTGACCAGCGAGGTGGAACGCCGTCGGGCGGCCGGCCCGACCGGGAACGACGTCATCGACGGACTCGTCCACGCCGAACCGGGCGAGCAGGACTTCACCGCGCGCGAGGCGGCCGGCCACATGCTGCAACTCGTCTTCGCGGGCACCGACACCACCCGGAGCCTGGCGACCAACCTCACCTACGAACTGCTGCGTGAGCCCGGCCGCTGGGAGCGCGTGCGCCAGGACCGGGCACTGCTGCCCATGGCGATGGAGGAGTCGCTCCGCCACGATCCCCCGCTCCGGTTCGTCATCCGCACCGCGAAGGACGGCGCGGAACTCTCCGGAAACCCCATCCCGAGCGGCAGCAAGGTCCTGCTCAGCCTTCAGTCGGCCGGAGCCGACGAAAACGTATGGGGACCGGAGGCGCAGGAGTTCAGCCTCGACCGGGAGACCCTCCCCGCGCACCTGTCCCTCGGCTACGGCATCCACACCTGCCTGGGCGCCCCGCTGGCCCGGCTGGAGGTGCGGATCATGCTGGAAACACTGCTCGACCGCTACCCCGGCATGAGGCTGACCGACGACTACGTCTGGGAGAAGACCCCGGGCGACATCCTGCACCGCCCCCTCCGGCTGGACGTCGTCATGCGCTGACCGGAACCGGTGTCGGGTCCGTCGCCCGAAGGAACCGCTCCGGATCTGTGGAGACGCCATCGGATCCGGAGCGGCTCTCGCCGGAACCGGCCGGCGGGACCAGGGCCGGGCCTGTTGGAGGAACGGAACGGATCACCCGCCCGGCGGTGAGCCGGTGGCGCGGTCCATGATCGACGCCAGGATGAGCCGGTGCAGGTGGCGGCTGATGCCCGTCACGACATCCAGCCCCGCGTCGCCGCCCGTGGTCACCAGACCGGTGGTGAACACGATGTTGAGCGTCGCGAGTTCTCTCGCGCACTCGGCTGAGTCGCGGACACCGCAGTTCCCGGCGACTGCCTCGATGAAGTCCAGGACCCGCGTGAAGCCACACTGCACGCTGGCATCGACAATCGTCCGCACCTCTTCGTTCTCGGCCTGGTGCAACTGAAGCGAGGCGAACAGCCGGAACAACGCGAGCCGTTTCGCGATGAGGTCGCCCGCGATCGCGTAGTGCTCGGCGAGGCGCTCGACAGGGGAGCCCTCCAGGTCGTCGAACGTGGGCAACGCGTCGAAGAACGAACCCATGCCGCGCTTGAGCACCGCTCTGAGCACGCCCGCCTTGCTGCCGAAGTGGTGGTAGACCGAGCCGACCGGCAGACCGGACTCCGCGCACACCTGATGGATACTCACATTCGCGTACCCGTGGGTGCCGAACAGGTGCTCCGCGGCGTCCAGGATCTGGTCCCGTGAGCTGTCCATCCCGCCTACTCGATGGCTGTCAGCAGGTCGGTGGAGACCGCCGCCGTCGATCTGGAGATCGCGACGGCAGCCTGGCGCAGCGCGGTGACGAGCACCTGACCGCTGCCCGCGGACGCCGGGAAGGCCACCGAGACCGCGGCGACGGCACGATCACCCCTCATCACGGGTACGGCCATGCATGCCAGACCGTCGGCGGCCTCCTCGCGGTCGGCTGCGTAACCGCGCGCTCTGATCGTCTCCATCTGGCTGCGGATCTGGTCCGAGGAGGCCAGCGACTTCGCGGTCCTGCGCTGCAACGGCCCGGCGAGCGCGGTCGCGGCGACACTGTCGCCGGAGAAGGCCAGAAGTACCTTGCCCACCGCTGTGCAGTGGGCCGGGAGCCGATCACCGACGGTCGCCGGTGTGGGGAGGCTCTTGCGGCTTGGCAGTTTCTCCAGGTACACGACGTCGGAGCCGCGAAGTACCGCCAGGTGCAGGGTCTGGCCCGTATAGCGGTGGAGTTCTTCCAGGTGCATCAGTGCCGTCTCACGCAACGCCGCCTCGGGCGGCAGCGCTCCGAGAGTGAACATGCGCAAACCGATGCGGTATCCGCCCTCGTGGGGCTCGACTGCGCCGATGTCCGAGAGCATGGCGAGCACACGGTGCACGGTCGACTTGGGCAGACCGCTCTGACGTGCGATCTGGGCGAGGGTGAGAACGCGTTCCTTGTGGTTGAACGCGCTCAGAACGTCAAAGGCCTTCCACAGCACGGACGGTGCGATGGCTCCGGAAGGGATCCGGCTGCCCGCTGGGGACTGGTCCATCATGGGGTCTGACCTCCGCGTTGAGGCTAGAACCATCGTTCTAGAGGATGTTATGGCCCCATTTCCGGCTTGCGCAATGAGCAGTGCCGTTCCGATGTCCGGAACCATTCACGGCCCCTGCCCAAGCGTCACCGCAGCCTCGTACGGCGCATGTCGAGACCGTGCGACCAACCGCGTGGAGTCACCGATGATCGGATCCCGGCTGGAGCCTGGTTCGGCGTCAGACCGGTGCTCTTGCTCGCCGACCTCTAGTAACCGGGGAAGACCCGGCGAAGCAGGTCGAGGTCGGCGGCGCCCGTGGCGGTCACGTCGGCCGGGGTGTGCCGGTCGGTCAGCCTGCCCGCTACCAGCCGCAGCCAGGCCTCGGCGGGGAGCCTGAGCGTGCCCTCGGACTGCTCGGGCAGATCGAACTCCACGCTGATGGGCGCCTGCAGCCGCAGTGCGAACACGGAGTCGGGGTCGGAGGTGGTGACGTGGACGACCGCGGTGCGGCCTTCCAGAGCGTCGGCCCTGCCCACCCAGGCGAGCATGTCGGGCTTGGCGTGCAGCAGGGCCGCGGCGGCGTCCGGGGCGAGCGTGGCGTGCTCGTCGAAGGCGACCGTGACATCCCACGAGTGCAGGGCGAACTCACTCAGCCGCAGCCGCGCCGAGGTCGCCACGTCGACCGGTTCGGGCAGGAAGCCCATGTCGATGCGGAGCTTGTCGCGCGTGGCGGTGTCCAGGGATTCGTACAGCGCCACCAGGGCTTCGTCGGCCTTGAGGAAGCCGTCGGCGCGTTCCCGACGGCTCATGGCGTTCCACCTGTCCCAGATGTCCTGGTTGAGATCGGGCCCGGGGTACTCGGTGGCGTCGACGGCGGCGCGCAGACGGGCGCCGAAGATCTCGGCGCCGCTGCCCAGGTGACTGAGCACTTGGGAGACGTCCCACTCGGCCGCGCCCGAGGGACGGGCCAGGTCGTCGTCGCCGAACCGCGACACCGACTCGGCCAGGGAGTTGTGTCCGGTGCGTAGTACGGCGATGACCGCGTCGGCGTTGCTCATGGTTACTCCCGTGGATGCTCGGTCGGTCGGACAGGGCTGACAGGGTCGGGGGGCGGGGCCGGCACTGCCGCGGGCTCCGCCCACCGGATCAGAACATGGTGTTGCTGTTCTGAGAAGTGGCGGGCACGTCCTGGAAGTCGTCCCAGTGTTCGATGATCTTTCCGTCGCGAACCCGGAAGACCTCCGCCACGGCCTGGCCGAGCGCCCCCGGCGTGTCGATGAGGTGCGCGTGCACTGCCACCAGGTCCCCCTCGGCGACGACCCGCTTCAGGTCGAACGTGAGGTTGGGGAACTGCTTGAAGTGTTCGGCGTAGACGGCCTTGGTGGCCTTCGCGCCGTCCGGCAGGTTCGGGTTGTGCTGGATGACACGGGGAGCCAGCAGGTCGTCCAGGACGGACAGGTCCTGGCGTGCCAGCCGGTTGACGTACTCCAGGACGACCCGCTTGCTGTGGGCTGTGAGCCGCTCCGGTCCCGGCTGGTCGGTGCGTGGGGCGCTGAGCGTGGCGAACATGTCGTGGCCGTTGACCGACGGGATCGAGGGCACGTCCTGGATGACGTCCCAGTGTTCGGCGATCCTCCCGTGCTCGAAGCGCACGATGTCGATGACGTTCCGGCCGGGGGTGCCGGGTACGAAGACCTGGTGGGTGTGCATGACCACGAGATCGCCCTCGGCCAGTACCCGGACGATGTCGAACGTTTCCTCGGGGAACTGCTGGTGCACGGCGGCGGCGATGGCCTTGAGGACCTCGGGGCCGTCCGCGGCAAGCGGGTTGTGCTGGATGTAGGTGGGGCTGACGAACCTGTCCACCAGTGAGGTGTCGCCGTCCTGCCACAGTGCTTTCTGCAGACGTACCGAGACTCGCTTCTGGTACTCCAGGTGGGCGCGGTCCCCCTGTCCCCTACGGGAACGCGGGAAGGTGTCGGGCCGCGCGGAGGCGGGCAGGGCGCCGACGCCCGTGAAAGCAGCTGCCGCGAGGGCGGTGGTGACGGCTCTGCGGCGGGTGATCGGGGTTCTGGGCAAGGGTGCGCCTTCCTGAGGTGTCATGGGTGGGAGCCGTGCGCCGTCAGTGGGTGTGCTCGGCGCACAGGCAGCCGACGCCCTTCTCGATCCACTCCTGGCCGATCCACTCGGGATGCCGTTCGAGCATCAGCGCGGTGACCTCCTCGACGATCGTCTCCTCGCTCACCGCCGAGTCCCGGCGCCGCCAGGTCTCGTCGCGCAGCAGCCGGAGGTAGTCCCGGACGTCGGCGAGCAACTGGGGGCCGCCGACGGCGCCGTGCCCGGGTACGACTACCTCGGGCTGTGCGGCGAGGAGCTTCTCCATCACCGTGATCCAGCGGGTGCCGGACACATCGGTGTCGTAAGGGGGGAACCAGGGGAAGATCGAGAACTGGCCGGCCTCGACCAGGTCGCCGGTGAACATGACCCCCGTGTCAGGGACCGTGATCACCTGGTCGCCGAGGGTGTGGGCCCGGCCGGTGGCGCGCAGATGCACCACGCGGCTGCCGAGGTCGAGGACGTGGTTGCCGTCGTAGACGAGGTCGGGGGCGACCAGTTCGACGCCCTCCAACTGCTCGGAGATCGGCCCGCCGAACCCGCGGAACATGTCCAGGTAGCCGGCCCCCTTCGTGGACAGGTCCTTGGCCTGTGCCCGGTTCACCAGATACTCCGCCTCCCCGGCGAAGGCCTGGGCGCCGAAGGCGTGCTCGGGGTGGAAGTGAGTGGTCGTCAGGAAGAGCTTGCGGCCACGGGCGTACTCGGTCGCGAACCGGAGCAGGGCCTCGCCGTTGCGCGGACCCATGCCGGTCTCGACGACCAGCACGGAGTGCGTCCCCCCGATGACGCCCATGTTGGCGGCCAGCTCGCCCGGCAGCTGAGGGATCACCAACAGGTCCCGCGCGAGTTCCCGCGGCCTTATGACGTGCAGAGCGGGCTCGGGCGCCGGGTGTTCGGCCATGAAACGGCTCCTTCGTCGTTCTTGGCTGCTGGGCGGGGACATCGCCGGGCCATGGCCCGGCGAATTGTCCGTGCTCCACCTCACCGCGCCCTGACCGAGCTGTCCAACACCCATTGCGCAACCCCCATGCCTTGCCGGTATCGTTGCTGGTGATGGACCTACGCTCTCTGCGCTACTTCGTCGCCGTCGCTGAGGAACGGCACTTCGGGCGAGCCGCGCTGCGTCTGCACATGACCCAGCCGCCGCTGAGCCGGGCGATCAAGCAGCTGGAGTCGGACCTCGGTGCGGTCCTGCTGCACCGCTCCGCCACGGGGGTCTCCCTCACCGCCGCGGGCAGCGTTCTCTACGACGAGGCGCGGACCCTGCTGGACCAGGCCGAGCACGTACGCGCCCGGGTCACCGCGGCGTCCGGCACCGCCACCCTCACCATCGGCACCCTCGCCGGCAGCGCGGACGAGGCCGGCTCCGGCCTCGTCGAGGCGTTCAGGAAGCTGCACCCCGATGTCGACGTGCGGGTCCGCGAGGCGGACCTCACCGACCCTGCGACGGGGCTGCACGGCGGCCTGGTCGACGTGGCCCTCACCCGGTGGCCGTTCGACGACACCGGAATCAGAGTCCATGTGCTGCGCTCCGACGCCGTCGGCGCGGTACTGCGCACCGACGACCCGCTGGCAGGGCGGGACAGCCTGGGCATCGCCGACCTCGCAGACCGCCGCTGGTTCCGGCTTCCCGACGACAGTGACCCCGTCTGGCGCGCGTACTGGAGCGCGGCCAGCGGAGAACTGCGGGAGGGACCTGTGGTGCGCACGGTCCACGAGTGCGTCCAGGCGGTCCTGTGGAACGGCACGGTCGGGCTGATGCCGCTCGGGCACGCACTGCCCGCCGGACTCGTCTGCGTTCCTGTCACCGACATGCCCGAGAGCCGTCTGGTCGTGGCGTGGAGCAGTGCGAACGGCGATCCGCTGATCCGTTCGTTCACCGACATCGCCGCCAGGTTCTACGGCTCGGCGACGGCCGCCGACTGAGGCCGGACACGGAAGCACCCCCTCACCGTGCGCACACGGGAGGGGGCGGGCCGGAGTCCGGGCGTGTGTCGACCTCTACGGGGTGACGGCCACCGCGTCAGCTGTCTCTGTCTCTGTCTCGGCGCGAGTGTTGGACAGGGGCTTCTCCGGCAGCAGGAAGGCCAGCACCACACCTACGGCGAACAGTGGCACCAGATACCCGAAGACCGGGGTCAGCGCGTGCTGATAGGAGCTGACCACGGCGTCCTGGACCTTGTCGGGCAGCGAGTGCACCAGGGCCGGTGTGAGGGAGTTGGTGTCACCGGTGGCCTTGAGAGCTCCGCCGGGCAGGCGGTCGGCCAGCTGGTCGGCGAGCCGGTGCGTGAAGATGGCGCCGACGGCCGCCGTGCCCAGCGTGGCCCCGATCTCGCGGAAGAAGTTGTTCGCGGAGGTGGCGGTTCCGACGTCCCTGGCCGGGAAGGCGTTCTGCACGGCCAGAACGAGGTTCTGCATCAGCAGACCGCAGCCGGCGCCGAGCAGGAACACGTACACCAGGATCAGGGCTATCGGGGTGTCGATGTCGAGGGTGAGGGACATCAGCAGGGCGGTGACGCCGATCAGGACGGCGCCGATGATCGGGTAGACCTTGTAGCGCCCCGTCTTGCTGATCAGCTGTCCGGACGGGACGGCCGTCGCCATGATGCCCACGACCATGGGAAGCAGCAGCAGTCC
This sequence comes from Streptomyces sp. VNUA24, assembly GCF_029167005.1. Classification (NCBI taxonomy): domain Bacteria; kingdom Bacillati; phylum Actinomycetota; class Actinomycetes; order Kitasatosporales; family Streptomycetaceae; genus Streptomyces; species Streptomyces sp. VNUA24. Next base: position 1,084,566 of record NZ_CP119143.1, on the reverse strand, counting down.
GGACTCGGTCGCGCTCACCCCGTACACCATCTGCAGATAGGTCGGCAGGTAACCGATCACCGCGAACATACCGATGCCCACCATGATCATGCTGATCAGCGTGGCGATGTTGAAGATCGGGCTGCGGAACAGCCACAGCGGGATGATCGGCTCCGCCGAGCGGCGCTGCGAGAGGAAGAACAGCGTCCAGACGGCGACCGTACCCGCGCCCAGAGCGAGGATCACCGGGTCCGTCCAGGAGTAGTCCGTGCCTCCCCAGTCCGCGACGAGCACGGTGCCGGTGACGGCGGCGGCCATCAGGGCGATGCCCGCGTAGTCGATGGTGACCTTGCCCGAGCGGCGCGGCAGACGCAGCGTGTAGGCGCACACTCCGAGGGCGACGGCGCCGATCGGGAGGTTGATCCAGAAGCACCAGCGCCAGTCCGCGTGGTCGGTGAAGAAGCCGCCGAGCAGTGGTCCGACCACCGCGGACAGACCGAAGACGGCCCCGATGGGAGCCATGTACTTGGCGCGCTGCCGGGGCGGCACGAGGTCGGCGATGATCGCCTGGGAGGTGATCATCAGACCACCTCCGCCCAGGCCCTGGACCGCCCGTCCGATGATCAGCGTGGTCATGTTGGGCGCGGCACCGGCGATCGCGGAGCCCGCCATGAAGATGCCGATGCCACTGAGGAAGAGGGCCTTCCGGCCGACCAGGTCGCCGAAGCGGCCGTAAACGGGCATGCCGATCGTGGCGGCGAGGATGTACGCGGTCGTCACCCACGCCATGTGGCTGACGCCCTGCAACTCGCCGACGATCGTCGGCAGCGCGGTGGCCACGATCGTCTGGTCGAGGGAGGACAGGAGCATCGCGGTCATCAGGCCGGCGAAAATCAGGGCGAAGTGCGGAGGCAGGGCGGAGGAGTCGTTCTCCTCCGCCTCCTCGGCAGGGATGATGTCGGTCACGGGTCACTCCGAAGACAGGGGGCGGTACGCGGCCTGCCGCGTCCGGGGGTTGGGCGGGTCGGAAGGAGGGGAGGGCAGAGAGTGGTCAGGGGGCGAGAAGGCCGCGGAGTACGGCGAGCACGCGCTCGATGTACGGGATCGGGCTGTCGTGTTCGTCGGTGGGGTCGGCCGATGCCCAGCTCTCCATGCCGGTCTTGACGGCGGTCATGGCCAGGGCGGCCATCAGACGGGGCAACTCGTCCCCCGGGTTCTGCTGTGTGCGGGTCGCCACCATCGCCGCCAGGGTCCGCTCGAACGCCTGGAAGCGGGCGAGCAGCGCCGCGAGGACGGGTGGGTGCTCGGCGGCCGCCCCGAACGTGGCCTGGAACTCGTCGCGCTGCGGCGGGTGTTCGACCATACCCTGCAGGAGGAACCGGGTGAGGTCCGCGAGCACCTCGCGGGGTGCCGCCGTCCCGGCTTCGAGGAAGGCGTCGACGTACTCCTGCGACGGTTGCGGCGGCTCTTGGATGACCGCCGCTTCCTTGCTCGCGAAGTAGTTGAAGAAGGTGCGTGGGGAGACGCCGGCCTCTTCGCTGATCATCTCGGTGGTGACCTTGTCGAAGCCGTGTTCCCTGGCCAGCCGCAGGGTGGCTGCGTGAATCTCTCGTCGTGTCTCACGGCGCCTGCGCTCACGCAGGCTTTCGGTGGGGCGAGCCATGGCCAAGATTCTTGCACATTCTGCAAAGTTTTCTAAATCTGCATTCAGTGCGTCCGGTGCACCTTGGTGGCGTGGGTAAGTGACGGCGGCCCCGGTGACCGTGAGTCGTCCAGCCCGCTGTCGGAAATCCACGTCACCCCTGGGTCGAACATCGACTTTCCGCGTTCCGTCCCTTGTGGCTGGCCTGTTGACGCAGGGGAGACGGAGGCTGTCGCCGGTTGCAGTCAATCTGGCGCACGACGTCATGGAGGGATTCACGTGAACGGCACGACAAGGGCGGGAGCGCCTGGCGAGGGACGGACGGTGACGCTCGTCATGGCCTGCCTCGGCGTGTTCATCGCCTACCTGCCGGTGACCACCGTCTCGGTGAGCCTGCCGGCCATCCAGGGGGCGCTGCACGCGTCCACGTCCCAACTGGCCTGGGTGACGGATGCGTTCGTCCTGTCCATGGCCGCACTGATTCTGACCGCCGGGGTCTTCGGAGACGTCCACGGCCGTAAGAAGGTCTATCTCGCGGGTCTGGCGATGGCCGGGGGAGGGGCCGCCATCGCGCTGAGCGCGCAGTCCGTCGAGGTCCTGTGGGTGGGGCAGGCGGTTGCCGGGCTCGGAGCGGCGGCACTCCTGCCGACCACGCTGGCTCTGATCAGCCACGCCGTCCCCGACCACCGGGAGCGCGGCAAGTTCATCGGCCTGTGGGCGACCGCGCTGATGGCGGCCCTCAACCTGGGCCCGCTCCTGTCCGGAGTGATCCTCGAACACTTCGCCTGGCGCTGGATCTACCTGCTGCCCGTCCCGGTCTCGTTGATCGCCATCGTGGTCGCCGCGCGGCTGGTGCCCGACTCCCGTGCCCCCGGCTCGCGACGCCTGGACTGGCCGGGCCAGCTCACCGGCATGGTGGCCGTCACCGCGCTGGTCTACGGCGTCATCGAGGGCGGCGCCGAATCGTTCACCGACGTCAAGGTCCTGGTTGCGCTGTCGTTGGCGGTGATCGCCGGTGCCGCCTTCGTCCTCGTGGAGCGACGCAGCAGCAGCCCGATGCTGGACCTCACTCTGTTCCGCAGTCCGGCGTTCACCGCGACCACCCTGGTCGCCATGATCACCTTCCTGGGGATGATCGGTTTCTTCTTCGTCCTGAGCCTGTTCTTCGGCATGGTGCAGCAACTCGACACCCTGGAAGCGGGGTACCGGCTCTTCATGATCACCTTCGGGGCGATCCTGGCGGGCATGCCGGCGGGCAAGTTGATGCACCGGTTCACGCCGCGCGCGCTGATCACCGCCGGTCTGCTCCTGGTCTCGGCCTCGCTGCTGGCCTTGATCGGTATCGACGCCGATGTCTCGTTCATCTCCCTCGCCTGGCGGTTGTTCCTGCTGGGAGTGGGCCTCGGCACCGTCATCACGCCCATGACGGCCACCGCGGTCGCCGCCGTGCCCCACCACCAGGCGGGCATGGCTTCAGCGGGCAACAACGCCTTCCGGCAGGTCGGCGGCGCACTCGGACCGGCGGTGCTGGGCACCCTGCTGACCACCAGGGCCACCGACTCCCTGCCCGGCCACCTCACCGAGGCCGGACTCCCCGGTGCGACGGTGCACCAGGTCACCGCGGCCGTGGACGCCGGCGGTCTGGGCGCCGTCGCCCGCATGGACCTGGGCGCCAACGCAGGGCGAGCACTCGGCGCGCTCTCGGACGCCTTCCTCGACGGACTGAGGCTGTGCATCGGTGTGTCCGCCGGTCTGGTGCTGTTCGCCGCCCTGGTCGGCGTCGTACTGCTGCGTCCGAAGCCGGCCACGGCGTCTCCCGGTGGCTCGGACGCTCCGCACCGGCTCGCCGGGGGAGCGGAGACCGGACAGCTGCCCGATCCGGTCCGGTAGGGCAGGGACGGGTCGGCATGCCGGAAGGGTCCGTCAGGAGGGGTCGCCCCCTGGCGGACCGCGGACCACCTCCCGGTGCGCCTCTGGGAGCATGTCTCATGTCACGGGTCGGAACATCGCGGGCGTTCAGGGCGGTGTCTTGCGTGTGGGCTCGGCCCCCTCGTCCGGGGCCGAGCCCACACGCAAGACATCAGGCTGAACAGAGACGACTTGGAGTACGGCGTGCTCGACTCGATCGACCTGAAGGTGCTGCATGCTCTGCAACTGGACGGCAGGGCGCCCTTCAACCGCATCGCGGAGGTACTGGGGGTGTCCGACCACACCGTCGCGCGCCGATTCCGGCGGCTGCGTGACACCGTGCGCCTCCGGGTGCTCGGTATCACGGACGGCAGCCGGCTCGGCCGGGACACATGGATCGTCCGACTGCGCTGCACCCCCGACATCGCACCCCAGCTGGCGGACGCGCTCGCCCGGCGTCCGGACACCGCCTACCTCGGCCTGATCTCCGGCGGTACCGAGGTGATGTGCGGAATGAAGCCGCGCAGCCGGCAGGAGCGCGACGAGCTGCTCTTCGGGCGGCTCCCGCGCTCACCGAGCGTCATCTCGGTGAGCGCCCACTGCGTGCTGCGTCACTTCTACGGCGGTCCGCTCAGCCTGCCGAGCAAGATCGACGCTCTCGGGCCCGAAGAGGTGGCGGCGCTGCGGCTGCCCTCCGTGGACACCGCCGGAACACCCGTCCCCCTTGACCAGGTCGACGAGACACTGCTGGCCGTGCTCCGAGGCGACGGGCGCGCTCCGCTCACCGAGCTCCAGGCGGCCACGGGCCTGTCGGAGGGAGTGGTGAGGCGCCGCCTCGACCGCCTTCGCTCCACCGGTGTCCTTTACTTGGATGTCCAGTTCGATCACGAACCGCTCGGTCGAACGGTGGAGGCGATGCTCTGGCTCACGGTGGCGCCCGCAGCGCTCGCCGCGGTCGGCCGCGCTCTCGCGGCACATCCGGAGGTGCGCTTCGCCGCGGCCACCACCGGTCAGGCCAACGTCGTGGCGGCGACCCTGCACCGCGACACGGCCGAGCTGTACACCTACCTCAGCGACAGGATCGGGGCGCTCGACGGCGTCCAGTCCGTCGAGACCGCGCTCATCCTGCGGCAGGTCAAGGAGTACACGTACGAACCAAAACGCTGACGAGTCATCGATTGATCTGCCGGACAGTGGATGATTTGTGCTAGTACATGCCTCTTTTCGTGTGAAGATGGATCGGCAGTCTGCTGTACAGTCAGTCTTATGAGTGACGGTGTCGCGGATCGCGGTTCGCTGGTGAACGACGAGGGCGTCGTGCTGTTCGGCGACATCCTGCGGCTGGTGAACACCATCGGTGACCGGGCGTCGCGTGTCATGCGCGAGGCCACCGGGCTCACCGGTACGGAGTTCGAGGTCCTGCTGCGGCTGGCCCGCCATCCGGAGAACGGCACCACGAACGCCCGCCTGGCCCAGGAGCTGTCCGTCGACTCCGGTGGGCTGACCCGACTGGTCGCCCGAATGGAGACCGCGGGCCTGCTGACGCGCCATCCGCACCCTGACGACAGACGGGCGATGCTGCTGGAACCGACCGACCACGGCCGGGAACAGTTGACACGCGCGCTTGAGGCCCACGTGCCGCAGGTCACCGCGGATCTGCTGGAGCCGCTCACCAGGATCGAGCGGCTCATCCTGCGCGAGCTGGTCAGCAAGGTGCTGGCGAGCGATGCCCTGGGCCCGCGGCAGACGGCGCCGGGGTCATGCACGGCCCAGGCGGCGCACCCGGACTCACCCCATGTGAAAGAGACGAACGGAGACACCCTGTGAAGATCCTTCTGATCGGCGCCACCGGCATGGTCGGCTCGCGCATCGCCGCGGAAGCGCTGGCCCGTGGACACGAGGTGACCGCGGCGACCCGATCGGGTCGTTCCGGCGACCTGCCGGAGAACCCCGCGCTGACCACGGCGACCCTCGACGCCTCGGACTCCGCCGAGGTGGCCAAGGGTGCCGTCGGCCACGACGCGGTGGTCTCGGCGATCTCCCCGGCCCGTGACGGCTCCGTCGACCCGGCGGTGTCGCTCCTGGCGACCTACCGCTCCCTGATCGAGGGACTGCGCACGGCGGACGTACGGCGCTTCCTGGTCGTCGGCGGGGCGGGCAGCCTCCAGACTCCCTCGGGTGTGGACCGGGTGGACACCCCGGACTTCCTCGACATCTACAAGCCCGAGTCGCGTGCCCTTCGCGAGGTCCTGCGGTTGTTCCGGGGCGAGGTGACCGACCTCGACTGGACGTACCTGTCCCCGGCGGACGAGATCGGCCCCGGCGAGCGTACGGGTGTGTTCCGGCTCGGCGGTGACCAGATGCTCTACGCGCCCGACGGCAGCAGCGCCATCAGCGCCGAGGACTTCGCGGTCGCGCTGGTCGACGAGTTGGAGAAGGGCGACGCGATCCGTCGCCGTATCACCGTGGCTTACTGACGGCTGCTCAAGGCGCGGACGGGAGAACGGGGCGCCGCCGCACGGGCTTCAGGCGTGCGACGTGGGGCTCCGCCCAGGCTCTCGTCGTAGTGTGCCACCATCAGGGCACGGCCTTCCCGGTGCGGCCCTGCGCGCGACCGCCCGGGCCCGGGGTGCCCCGCACATCGGCGCAACCGACAGGTCCCCCGGGGTCCGGAGTGGCACAGCACTCCGGACCCCGGGGGACCTGCGTATGCGGCCGACGGTCCTCCTGGGATGCGGACCGCTCTCGTCGTACGTGAGTGGGCCTTCGGTGAGCTGATCGTGCCGATCTCGGGGTCGCCCATCTGACACCCGGCACCGGCGAACTGGACCGTCCCGGGTACCGGGCCAACGGCCGGGACCGCTGCTGCTTCTGCGAGTCCGAGGTCCTGGACACCATCGACGCTGTCGCCCGCGAGCGCGGATTCGAGCAGGTGGCCGGCACCAACGCCGACGATGCCCGGGACCTTCGTAGCCCGGGCATCAACGCCGGGGTGAACGCGGGATCCACACGCCCCTCCTCACGTCGGGCTGACCAAGCAGGAGGTGCGCCTGCTCAGCCGCGAGTGGGCCCTGTCGACCTGGGACAAGCCGGCGGCGCCCTGTCTCGCGAGTCGTATCCGCCATGGTGTCGAGGTCACTCCATGCCGGTCGGCCCGCGTCGACCGTGCCGAGACGGCCGTAGGGGCGGTCCTGGACCGTGCCGGACTCGTCATGGCGGATCTGCGGGGCCGTGACTTCGAAGGGTCAGTGCGCCTGGAGGTGGCTCCCGGCCTCGTCGCCCGGGTCGCCGCACGCCCGGCGATCGCCGAAGTGCCGACGGACGCCGGCTTCACCGAACCGCCCCGTAGCGTCGAGCCGTTCCGCTCCGGGCGGCTCAACGCCGGGATCTGAGACGGCGTACAGAGAGAAGCGGGTGTGTTTCACTGGTCTCATGGCTACCGGAGCGACGCGGATCCGGCCGGTCGGGGGCGGCGGCCGCACACGAGAACAGGACGTGCTGTCAGCCGTCCATGTCCCGTGGCGGCTGGAGCCCCGGGAGTCCGGCGATTCCCGGCCGGGTGGTGGCGAGATCGGGTGGATGCGCGCCCACGAACTGACGCGGTCCCGGATAGTGGAGTCCTCGGCGGCTCCCGTGGGCGGGCGGCGCGGGCCGGAGGAGATCGCGCGTACCGAGGACGAATGGGTCGTCGCCCTGATCCAGCTCCGGGGACGCATGGTCATCGGTGGTGGCGAAGAGCCGCTGGAACTCAGGCCGGGTGGCGTCGTGGTGTGGGACAGCACGGCACCGGTCTGGTTCGACATCAGGAAGAAGGACCACAAGCGCAGTGTCTTCTTCCCGCGTGAGTTCCTCTCCACGCTGTGCCCGACACTCGACGCCCGCCCCGTGCTCGAGCTGCCGTCCGCGGACCCGGCTGTCGGCCTGTTCCGGGCGGTGACGGCCGATGTGGCCCGCTACGCGCCGGATCTGGACGACACGGGTCGGCACGCCTCGTCCCGGGCCCTCGCCGAACTGCTGGTGGCATGTCTGCGGCCGCGGGTGCTGCACGGGCGAGCGGCGCTTCAGGCCGCGCTGTTCAAGCGTGCCTGCGCCCATGTCGAGGGACGGATGGAGGACCCGGATCTGAGCCCCAGGGGCCTGGCCGTCGAACTGAAGGTGCCGCTGCGCACTCTCCAGGACGTGTTCGCCCAGCGAGGCCACACGGTGCGGGGATACGTCAAGGCCCTCCGCCTCGGCCGCGCCCATGTGGAGCTGAGCCGAGCCGACGGCCGCAGTGTCACCGAGATCGCCTTCGCCGTCGGGTTCGCCAACGCCGGACACTTCAGTCGCTCGTTCCACGAACGCTACGGTGCGAGTCCGCGCGAGGTGCGCGCGACGGCCCTCAGCCGGCAGCGCCGAGGTGCTCCGTGAAGAAGGCGACGGCCGCCTCCGCCGCCCGGTCGAAGGCAGGGGCGTCACGGTAGACGTCGAAGTGGCCGCCGCGGATGCTGACGTACTTCTTGGGCTCGTGGGCGCGGGAGTACGCGGCGAACTGGAGCTCCGGCGGGCAGACGAGGTCGTCGTCCGCGACGATCATCAACATGGGGGTGGGGCTGACGCGCTCGATGAGCAGGCCCGGTTCGTAGCCGGTCAGCAGCTCCATACTGCGGAGAGTCACTTCGTTGCGATAGGTGGGGAGGTCGTTGTGCGTCTGGACGAACTCCCAGGAGTCCGGGGTCGGTAGGGCGGCCGGGGCGGTGGGGTCGGGGGAGGCCACGGGGATCATCGCGGGAGTCTCGCCCACCATGCGCGCCCTGCGGTCGGCCCGCTGGAAGGCTGCCGCGGCGGCGAGCGCCGGCGCGGGCACCAGCCGCTGGCCGCATTCGCGGCCGCTGACCATGGGCACCTGGGCGACGATGGCGCGCACGCGGCGATCCTGGCCGGCGAGGACGATCACATGTCCGCCGGAGAGGCTGGAGCCCCAGGCCCCGATGCGCTCCGGGTCGGTCTGCGGCAAGGTCTCCGCGAAGGTCACGGCGTCGCTGTAGTCGCGCATCTGCAGGAGCGGGTCGATCTCCTGGCGCGGGGTGCCCTGGCTGGTGCCGAGGTTGCGGTGGTCGTAGACGACGGCGGCCAGACCGGCCGCCGCGAACCGTTCGGCCAGGTCGGGCAGGCGTCCGCCCTCCTTGACTCCGGAGAGGCCGGTGGCCATGACCACGGTGGGGAAAGGACCGGGGCCCTCGGGTACGTAGTGCCAGCCGCGCAGCAGAGTCCCGTCGGTGGTCCGGAATTCGATGTCGTTTCGCATGGTTCCCAGCATGGACGGGGGCGGGCGGCGGTGCTGCTCCGGACGCGCAACCGCATGTGCGCTCGCGCGCAACACCTGCCACCGCGGGAGTGCGGTGTTCCTGGCCGGGCATCGCGGCGAGCTGTTCCCGACTGAGATGTTCACGGACATGTACCCGTCGGTGAACGGGCGGCCGAGCATGCCGCCGCGTCTCCTGGCCGCCGCGACCACCTCGCCTGCCCTTGACAGGCTGTCGGACTTCGCAACGGTCCAGGGACTGCGATGCGACCTGCGCTGGAAGGCCGCATGCGGGCCGGGCTTTCACGACATGGCCTTCGACCTGTGGCTGCCGGCCTGCTTCCGCCGCCGACGGGCCCGCTTCACCCGCCCCACCGCGTCTTCGAGGCCGTGTGCGAGGTCGTGTGCGAGGTCGTGAAGGCGACCGGCGTGCTCAAGGGAAAAGTACCGCCGGGCACGGGACTCCACCGTGCTGGACGAGGCGGTCGCCACCCAGGACACCGTCACCCGGATCACCGCAGCCGTCCGCGCGGTGATCCGCGAGGTCCCCGGCGCCGCCGCGGTAGCCGCTGCCCAGTGCACCGCTCACGACGACACCGACCCGGGTCGCCCGGCGAGGCAGGCCGAAGATCGCCTGGAACGACGAACAGGCCCCCAGCCGGATGGTCTCCACCGTCGATCCTCAGTCCCGCCACGGCCACAAGACCCGCAGCAATCAGCAGGACGGCTTCAAGGCCCAGCCGGCGATGGAACCCGAGACCGGCCTTTACACGCCTTTGCACCGCCGTCGCCCTGCGGCCCCGGAACCTCCACCGCGGGCCGCGGCCCTACCGCGGCGGCGGTGCTGTCGAGCCGCGCGGGGTGAGCGAGGGGGTGGCGACCTGGTGGGACCCGGGTTCCTCGTCGGCGATGACCGCGAACAGGGTCCGGGCCACGTCGGCGCCGAATCCGTGCACGTCGTGGCTCATCGCGGACAACGGAGGGTGGGTCAGCCGGCACAGCTGGGAGTCGTCCCAGGCGAGCAGGGAGAGGTCACGCGGCACCGAGACACCCAGTTCCGCGGCGACGGCGGCTCCCGCCACGGCCATGATGTCGTTGTCGTAGAGGATGGCCGTCGGACGGTCGGTCATGAGCAGCAGCGAACGGGTGGCGCGCGCTCCTTCCTCGCCCTCGTAGCCCGTGGCGATCTGGAGGTCGTCGGCGAGGCCCAGGTCCCGCGCGGCCTCGGCGAACGCCTTCGCACGGATGGCGCTGTGGCCGAGCCCGGTGGGTCCCCCGACGCGGGCGATGCGGCGATGACCGAGCGCCGCCAGATACCGTACGGCCTCGGTGGCGGCGGTGGCGTCGTCCGTCCACACCGAGGTGAATCCGCCTGTCAGCGAAGGGTGGCCGACCGCCACCGCGGGCAGCCCGGCGGCGCGCAGTGCCGGGACGCGAGGGTCGTTCTCGCGGAAGTCGACCAGGATTGATCCGCCGATCTGCCTGCCCCGCCACCATCTCTGCTGCAGCGCGATCTCCTCGTCCACATCACGCACCAGGTGCAGCAGGAGTGAGCAGGACCGCTCGACCAGCACGCTTTCGACCCCGGAGATGAACTCCATGTAGAAGGGTTCGAGGCCGAGCAGGCGGGCCGGTCGGCAGATCGCCAGCCCGATGGTGTCCACCTCGGCGCCGGAGGACAGGCTGCGGGCTCGTACGTCGGGTGTCCATCCCAGTTCCCGGGCCGCATCGAAGATGCGGTCCCGGGTGGTGACGGACAGCCCGGGCCTGCCGTTGAACGCGAGCGACACCGCGCCCTTCGACACGCCGGCCAGGGCCGCGACGTCCTTGATGGTGACGCGTTGCGGGGGCGCGCTCACGACGGTTCCACACAGAAGATCGCCGCACGGGCCTGTCCGGCGTCGGGCTCGGCCCAGCCGCCGACGCGGATTCTGCTCTCCTCGCCGGGCAGCAGGGTGACGAGGCCGGTGTCGGACACGGCGTCGGGGGCGAGCCGGTCGGGTTGCAGAAGGAGATCCCTGACGAGGGTGCATGCGCTGACCACGACGTCGACTGTATCGGCAGCACCGGGGACTGGTTCCACCCGTACGTCGAAGGCCGGGCGCACATAGGGGAACTCACGGTCCGGTACGGGGAAGTGCACCGCGCGCAGCCCGTCCACGTCCGCGACCAGGAACTCACCGTCGAGCCCGACCAGATCCGCGGGCAGCGGCGTCCGTACCGCGTCACGAGCGCCCACCTCCACGGTGAGCGGCACCCGGGCGGTCACCGTCCCGTCGGCGGCCGTCCTGCGTACGGTGACCTCGGCCCGCCAGGGGAGAGCCGCCTGGTTGACCAGGCAGAGCGCGACGCCGTCCGCGGTGGGCTGGAGGGTGAGTAGCCGGTCGGCGTACAGACGGCGCAGCTCGTGGTGGAGTGGCTTGAGCCGTCCGTCGCCGTCGACGGCCGACCAGGAGCTCACCGGCCAGCAGTCGTTCAGCTGCCATACGACGGTTCCCGCGCAGCGCGGCCAGTGGGAGCGCCAGTGCTCGATGCCTGCGGCGACGGCCCGGGCCTGCACCAGCTGGGTCAGGTAGTGCCAGCGGTCGAAACCGGCCCCGGTGCCCTTCGGGAGAGCGAAGTGGCGGGCGACCCCGCGGTCGAGTTTGCCGTTGCCGTCCTCGGCCTTCTGGTGGTGGAGCATGCCGGGCGAGTCGGGGGCGAGGTCCTCGCCGGGCAGGGCACGCCGCAGGGTGGCCAGGGCGGGCGGCGCCTGCCAGCCGAACTCGGCGACGAAGCGCGGCACGCTGTCGCGGTACTCCGCGTAGTCCCTCCGGTTCCACACCTCCCACGAGTGGTGGGTGCCGTGCGCCGGGTCGTTGGGGTGGTGGTCCCAGGAACCGGACCAGGGGCTGCCGGCCGTGTACGGCCGGGTCGGGTCCAACTCGGCGACGACACGCGGCAGCAGCTCCAGGTAGTACCCCCCGCCCCAGGAGTCACCGGCCAGTTCGGCCTCCCAGCCCCAGTCCCGGAAGCCCCACAGGTTCTCGTTGTTGCCGTTCCACAGCACCAGCGAGGGGTGCGGCATCAGCCGTACGACGTTCTCCCGGGCCTCGGCCTCCACCTCGCCGCGCAGGGGCTGCTCCTCGGGGTAGGTGGAGCAGGCGAACAGGAAGTCCTGCCAGACCATGAGCCCGAGTTCGTCGCACACGTCGTAGAAGGCGTCGTCCTCGTAGATGCCGCCGCCCCAGACGCGCACGAGGTCGACGTTGGCGTCCGCGGCCTGGGTGAGACGGTGCCGGTAGCGCTCCGGGGTGACGCGGGAGGGCAGGATGTCGTCGGGGATCCAGTTCACGCCGCGCGCGAAGAGGCGTACCCCGTTGACGACCAGGGTGAAGCCGGTGCCGTACTCGTCGGGGGTGCGGTCCAGTTCGATGGTGCGGAAGCCGATCCGCCGTTGCCAGGTGTCCAGTGCGTCGTCGCCGTCGGCGAGGGTGACCGTCAGGTCGTACAGCGGCTGCTCACCGTACCCTCGCGGCCACCACAGCTCCGGCTCGGGAACGTCCAGCACGAGCACGGCGTGCCCGTCCGCGAAGGTGACCTCGGTGTCCGTCCCGGCCACCGACGCCCGCGCGGTCAGGAGGCGGCCGGTGCCACCGACGGTGCGTTCCACCGTGAGGTGGATCTCGACACGGCCGTGTGTCCCGGTGACCGTGACCATGGGCCGGGCCCGGGCGATCCGGGCGGTCGACCAGTGCTCCAGACGCGCGGGCCGCCAGATTCCGGCGGTGACGACGGTGGGGCCCCAGTCCCAGCCGAAGCTGCATGCCATCTTACGGATGTACTGGGAGGGCTCGGGATAGACGTTCGGCCGGTCGCCGACCGTCTTGCGTACGGCCTCGGCCTCCTCGCGGGCCGGAGCGAAGCGCACCTGGAGTTCTCCGGCGCGGCCGGTGACGTCGAAGCGGTGGGTCCGGTGCATGTTGCGGGTCCGGCCGAGCACCTTGCCGTCGAGGGTGATCTCGGCCGCGGTGTCCAGGCCGTCGAAGACCAGGTCCGTGCGCTCGTGCGCGGTGTCGGCCGTGAGGTGGGTGGTGTAGGCCCAGGCCTGGTCGCCGACCCAGGCGATGTCGTGCTCGTTGGTGCCGAGGAAAGGGTCGGAGATGATCCCCGCGGCCAGCAGGTCGGTGTGCACGCAGCCCGGCACCCGGGCGGGCAGCACCGTGTCCCCGTGGCGCAGTCCCCACCCGTCGCTGAGCAGGGTGACGTCCTTCATGTGCGGCTCCCCTCACGTGAGGCAAGGTCGGTTCCGGTGACGGCCCAGTCAACCTAGCTGTCCGTTGCAGGGATGTCCATAAACCGGTTTAGGTATCGGCGATCTGGTGCTGTTTGGTTGATGTGTTCCCTTTTTCCCGATAGGTCGGCCACGCTGTGAAGTGATCAGGTAACGATTGCGTATCGCGACCGAACCGACAGCTTTACCGGTTCAATCCAGCGGTGCCATAGTGCCGACAGCCCAAAGGCGGGTCTGAGCCGCAAATCTGGAAGGAGCTGCACATATGGGGAGGAAGACGCTCGCCGTCGCCACGCTGATCGCCGTCACGGCGCTCACCGCGACGGCATGCACGGGGGCGGCGGCGACGAAGGAGGGGTCCGCCAACGCGGCGAAGGACCCGGCCGACGTGTCCGGCACCATCACGGTCCTGACGCACCGCACGGACCTCGTGCAGAACGGCACGATGAAGAAGTACGCGACCGCGTTCAACAAGACCTATCCCAAGGTGACGGTGAAGTTCGAGGGCATCACCGACTACGAGGGCGAGGTCAAGATCCGCATGAACACCGAGAACTACGGTGACGTGCTGATGATCCCGAACGCGATCGCCAAGAAGGACTACCCCTCGTTCTTCGCCTCGCTGGGCAGCACCGCCGAACTGAGCCAGAAGTACCGTTTCACGGGCAACACGACCGTCGGCGGCAAGGTGTACGGCCTCGCCACGGTGGGCAACGCCAACGGGTTCGTCTACAACAAGGCGGTCTGGAAGAAGGCCGGCGTCACTGACTGGCCCACCACCCCGCAGGAGTTCCTGACCGACCTCAAGACCGTCAAGGCCAGGACGAGCGCGGTGCCGTACTACACGAACTTCAAGGACATGTGGCCGCTGACGGCCGGTACCGCGAGCATCGGCTCGGTCAGCTGCGACGCGCGGGCCAACGACAAGCTGGCGACCTCCACCGCCCCCTGGGCCGAGGGCAGCGACCTCAACGTCATCGACACCCTGCTCTACGACGTCGTCCACGACAAGCTCGTCGAGAAGGACCCCACCACCACCAACTGGGAGAACTCCAAGGGCATGATCGCCCGCGGGGAGATCGCCACCATGCAGCTCGGCTCGTGGGCCATCAGCCAGATGCAGAAGGCTGCCGAGACCGCCGGGACGAACCCCGACGACATCGGGTTCATGCCGTTCCCGGCGCAGAAGAACGGCAAGTTCTGCGCGATCACCTCCTCCGACTACCAGCAGGCGGTGAGCGTCCACTCGACGCACAAGGCCGCCGCGCGGGCATGGGTCGACTGGTTCACCGAGAAGTCCGGCTTCGCCCAGAACGAGGGCTCGATCCCGACGCTCAAGTCGGGCGCCCTGCCGGACACCCTGAAGCCCTTCGAGGACAACGGTGTCACCCTCCTCGAACAGTCCCAGGCCAAGAGCGCCCAGGTGAACGCCATCGACAACGCCGCCGAGATCGGCCTGGCCAAGCCCGACTACCGGCAGAAGCTGGTCGACATGGCCCGAGGCGTCCAGAGCGGAAGCCTGAAGGACTACTTCGCCGAACTCGACAAGAAGTGGAACGAGGCGGAGAAGACCGCGGGCTCCTGACGGCGCGCGGCGCGCGGGCCCGGCCAGAGCCTCCCCGCTTCCGGGTCCAGCCCGCCGACCGCATCCAGCGGACGACCGAAAGGCCGACATGACCCCCACCACACAGACGCCCACTACTACACGTGTGGCCAAGGAGAGCGCCGCCCCGCGCACGACACCCCGGAAGGCCACGAAGAGCCCCCGTCCCGGCCGCGGAGTCCTGCGCAGGGCCACCCCCTGGCTGTTCCTGCTGGTCCCGCTGGCCCTGCTGATCACGTTCACCTACGTGCCCGTGGCGAACATGATCTATTACAGCTTCACCGACTGGGACGGTGTCAGCCCCGAGATCCACGTCGTCGGCACCGACAACTACACCGAACTGTTCACCCGGCCCGAGCTGTTCCGGGTGTTCCTGGTCAGCTTCTACTACCTGGCCGCGTCAGTCGTACAGATCGTCGTCGCCCTGTACTTCGCGACCGTTCTCAGCTTCAACCTGCGGCTGCGCAACCTCTTCAAGGGCATCCTGTTCTTCCCCTATCTCATCAACGGCGTCGCCATCGGCTTCGTGTTCCTGTACTTCTTCCAGGACGGCGGCACCCTCGACTCGGTGCTGTCCTGGTTCGGCGCGGGCACCGACCACGCCTGGCTCGGCGACCCCACGTCCGCGAACGTCTCCCTGGCAGGCGTCTCCGTCTGGCGCTTCACCGGCCTGAACTTCGTGCTGTTCCTGGGGGCGATCCAGTCGATCCCCGGCGAGCTGTACGAGGCGGCCGAACTCGACGGCGCCACGCGGTGGCACCAGTTCCGGTATCTGATCGTGCCGAGCATCCGGCCGGTGATCAGCCTGAGCGTGATCCTCGCCGTGTCCGGGTCGCTGTCGGTGTTCGAGATCCCCTACATCATGACCGGCGGCGCCACCGGCACCACGACCTTCGTCATCCAGACGGTGAAGCTCGCGTTCCAGTTCAACAAGACGGGCCTGGCCTCGGCCGCGGCCGTCGTCCTGCTCCTGATCATCCTGCTGATCACCTGGATCCAGCGCCGCCTGGTGCCCGACGAGAAGGTGGATCTCGTATGACCACCAACACCGTGGACAGCCGTCGCCCCCGCGGCCTCGGCACGGTCCTGATCTATCTGTCGCTGGTCGCCGCCTCGTCGGTGGTGCTGGTCCCCCTGGTCGTCGTGTTCCTCACCTCGCTGAAGACGACGAGGGAGGTGACGGAGGGGGGAGGAGCGTTCCGGCTCCCCGACGACTGGCTCAACTGGTCCAACTACACCACCGCGTTCCGCGACGGCCACATGCTGACCGCGTTCGGGAACACCGCCTTCATCCTGCTGTTCTCGATCACCGGCACCGTGCTGATCGGCTCGATGACCGCGTACGCCATCGACCGGTTCGGCTTCCGCGGCAAGAAGCTCGTCATGGGGCTGTTCCTCGTCGCCACCCTGGTGCCCGGCGTGACCACGCAGGTCGCCACCTTCCAAGTGGTCAACAGCTTCGGTCTGTTCGACACCCGGTGGGCGCCGATCCTGCTGTACATGGGCACCGACATCGTGTCCATCTACATCTTCCTGCAGTTCATCCGCTCCATCCCCGTCTCCCTCGACGAGGCCGCGCGGCTCGACGGCGCGAACGCCCTCAGCATCTACTGGCGGATCATCTTCCCGCTGCTCAAACCGGCGATCGCCACCGTCGTCATCATCAAGGGCATCACCGTCTACAACGACTTCTACATCCCCTTCCTCTACATGCCCTCCGAGGACCTGGGCACCATCTCCACCGCCCTGTTCCGTTTCAAGGGCCCCTTCGGCGCCCACTGGGAGGCCATCTCGGCCGGCGCGATCCTCGTCATCGTGCCCACCCTCGTCGTCTTCCTCTTCCTCCAGCGCTACATCTACAACGGGTTTGCACGCGGCGCCACGAAGTGAACGGGCGCAGCCCCACGACCGGACACGTGGCCGTGCCCGCCCGACCGGTTCACGGTGCCACTTCCACGACGCCGCGCCCCGCAGCCCACGGCCGACCCGTTGCCCGGTCCACGGGGGCCGGGGCAGTGAGGGCCGGCACAGTGAGGGCCGTTCCCCCACCCCCACTCCACCGCAGTGAGTCATTTCCATGAGCAGGGCTACCCACGTCAAAGGAGACGTCCATGCCCAACCCACCCCTGAACCGCCGCGCGTTCGTCCTCCTCGGCGCCTCGGTCGCCGTTGCAGCGGGCTCCCAGCTGTCGACGGCCGTCGCCTCACCGTCGTCCCGGACATCCGCCGGTGTGCCGACGCCGGTCCGACTCGTCGACGACAGGGCGAACCCCGCCACCCGTTCCCTGTTCGCCTTCCTCAAGCGCCAACAGGGCAAGGGCATCCTCTTCGGCCACCAGCACGACCTCACCTACGGTTTCACCTTCGGCACTCCGAACGGCAGAGCGTCCGACACCGAGCGGGCGGTGGGCGACCATCCCGCGGTCTTCGGCTGGGACACCCTCATCCTCGACGGCGGTGAGCGGCCCGGCGTCGAGGGCGGAACCCACGCCGAGAACATCGCCGCGCTCAGCCGAGTCATCAGGCAGGGCGACGCCCGTGGCGGCATCAACACCCTCAGCGCACACATGCCGAACTTCGTCACCGGCGGGAACTTCAACGACACGGCGGGCCGAGTGGTCGGCCGGATCCTTCCCGGAGGTGCGCAGCACGCGCGGTTCACCTCCTTCCTCGACCGCATAGCCAGGGCGGTCAAGGGCGCGCGTCGCCCCGACGGCACCGAGATCCCGGTGATCTTCCGTCCCTTCCACGAGAACAACGGCGGCTGGTTCTGGTGGGGCGCGGGCCACACCACCTCGGCGGAGTACATCGAGCTGTACCGCTACACCGTCGAGTACCTGCGCGACACCAAAGGCGTCCACAACCTGCTCTACGCCTACTCGCCCAACCAGAGTTTCGGAGGCGACCCGACCGGCTATCTCAGGACCTACCCCGGCGACCGGTTCGTCGACATCCTCGGCTACGACGCCTACGACGATTCGGCCGGCTCGGCCGGCTGGCTGAACGGCCTGGTGAAGGACCTGGCCATGGTGGTTCGGCTGGCGAACGAGCGGGGCAAGGCACCGGCCCTCAGCGAGTTTGGGGAGAGCGGCACCGAGGGACGCGACGTGAAGTGGTTCACCCGGCTACTGGCCGCCGTCAAGGCGGACCCGCTGGCCCGTCAGGCGACGTACATGCTGACCTGGGCCAACTTCGGAGGCACCAACCGCGCCTATGTGCCCTACCCGGGCCATCCGCTGTGGGCGGACTTCGTGTCGTACTACGAAGACCCGTACACCGTCTTCGCCGACGATCTGCGGGGGGTGTTCTCCGCACGCACCACCGCCGTCAGGAACGAGCCGTTCCTGCACCTGGTGACGCCCACGGACCGGCAGCGCGTGACGACATCCAGGACCACCGTGCGGCTGCGGGTCACACCGGCGCGGGCGAGCGGAGTCACCTGGGCCGTGAACGGCGGACGCCCCAGACCGCTGCGCCTCGACGCCGACGGCTTCTACTCGGGTGTCTGGTCGGTCGACCCGGCCTGGCTGGACAACCGCAAGGCCGACGTCACGGTGAGCGCACGGGTGGACGGCAGGACGCTCACCGACTCGGCCGTGGTGCTCCTCGGCGAGGTCGTGCCCCTGCCCAACGGGTGGGTGGACGACTTCGAGGGCTACGCCGGGGACGACGTCAGCCTCAGCGAGGCCTACAGCCACGTCAACTCCAACGTCACCACCCTGTCCAGCGAGCACAAGGCCGCGGGTTCCTACGGGCTGGCCTACGCCTACGACTTCAGCAGCGCCGAGTACACCGGCATCGGCAGGTCCGTCGACGCCGACTGGTCCGCCTTCACCACCATGGCGCTGTGGCTCCAGGGCGACGGATCGGGAAACGGCGCGACGCTCCAGATTGTCGCGGACGGAGCCTATTTCGAGTACGGGGTTCCGCTGTCCGACACCACCGGGCAGCGGATCCAGGCACTCTTCACCGACTTCAGACCCGCCCCCTGGGACACCGCACACGCCGATGCTCTGCTCGACGCGGCTCATCTCGCCAAGGTGACGGCGTTCAACCTGTACCTCGGGCACGGCACCAGCGGGGCTCTCAAGGGGGTCGTGTACGTGGACGACATCAGGGCCCTGTGACCCTGAGGGGCCCGACGAACCCGCACAAGCGGGGCCGGTTGCCCCTGGCCCGGCGACCTCGGTCCGTGTGGGGACCGACGTCCCCCTCTCCGTATGGCAGGGGCGACTGCACGGAGAGGGGCCGGACTTGAGGGAAGGCGTCCGTCGGCGCGACCTGTGCGGGCGCTTTCGGGAGAGGTCCGGCACGTCGGGCCGGGAGAACCTAGGCAGGGGTGCGGGTGGCCGTCCCGGCTTCGCTGCCGGCCGGCACGTCCGCCGGCAGATCGGTCGTGACGCTCTCGAGGGCCGTCCCGTTCGTGTTGCGGGTCATCGCGAGCGGGATCAGCAACACGAGAAGGAAACCACCGAAGGCGAACCACGCTCCCGAGAACCCGACGGCGGTGAACGCCGCCACGGCGATGTAGGGGCCCGCCACTCCGCCCAGGTCGCCGAGCGCGGAGGACACGGAGGCGCCCCGGTTGCGGATCCTGGTGGGGAAGTGCTCGGCGGTGATCAGGTTCAGGATGGGAGTACTGAAGCCGATCACCATTCCCATGGCCACCCAGGCCACGACGATCAACGCGGTGGTCGGGAAGATCCCCATGAGGATGATCAGCACCGCGCTGGCGGCCGTCATGGCCGCCAGCGAGTGCTTGCGGGGGAACATGTCGGTGACGGCGAACGCCAGCAGCGCACCGATGACGACACCCACGCTCAGGCCGATCGAGAGCGCGATGCTCTGTGCGATGTCGAAGCCGCGTCTGGTCAGCAACTCGACGCCGAGTCCGAGTACGGACTTCACCGGAACCTGGAAGCCGAACCAGATCAGGGCGAAGAGGACGGTCCAGCGCAGGTTGGGGGGCTGGAACAGTTTCCAGGTCTGACCGGTCTCCTTTGCGTCCAGGACGGTGCCGGGCCGCGCGGTCTGTCGAGTGTCGACCGGCGGCAGTTCGCCGGATATCCGGCTGCGTACGTGGTCCTCCGCCTTGCGGAGGACCTTCTCCGCCTCGTCCGCACGGCCGTGGGTGACGAGCCAGCGTGGCGACTCCGGCATCATGCGGTACCCGGCCAGGTAGATCACCGCTGCCAGGGCCGGGATCGCCAGCATGACCCGCCAGCCGGCGTCGAACGCGGGCACCACCGCGAGGCCGATGAACGGCACGCTGGCCAGTCCGGCCATTCCGGGGATGACGGCCGTGGCCACGTGGCGGCCACGTCGGGCGGCGGGGGAGAGCTCGCTGAGGTAGGAGCCGATGGTGATCGAGGCCGCCGCGGCGCCCATGTTGGCCAGGAAACGCGCGCCGGTGAACACCGTCAGGGACGGGGCGAACGCGCTGACCAGTGAGCCCGCTCCGCAGAGCAGGACGCCGGAGAACAGGGCGGCGCGACGGCCCTTGCGGTCGGACAGGTAGCCACTGCTGAGCGTACCGAGCAGGGTGCCCCAGAGGCCCAGGCTGACCACCCTGGCGCCGTCGCCGAGCGAGGCATTGAACTGGTCCAGGGCGCCCGGGAGCGCGATCCCGATGTTCACGCCCTCGAAGTAGGCGAAGAAGAACCCGGCGCCCAGCATGAACAGCAGGGACTTCGGGTGAGGCCAGATGGGCAGGCGGTCAAGTCTCGCCCCGACCTCGGACTCTGTGATGGCCATTGTTCGATCTCCTATGTCCTCGCCGTTTCCCAGATTTTTCGCTTGGCGAAACTTCTTCGGAGATTAGTGACGGTGATATCCCCCGTCAAGATGTGTGAAAGCGGAAAACGAGTCCTCGGCTTCCGGTCGCGAGCAGCTTCCGTCGCCCGGCGATGTCGCGTCCCGGCCTGAGTGGTCCGGGGCGAGCGGCCCGGCCGTACGGTCTCAGTGGCCCCGGTTCTCGTAGTCCTCGCGGGTGACCGGCTCTCCCGGCAGTGCGACGAACGTGCCGTCGACACGCAGGCCGGACATGACCATGGCCAGCAGTCGGCGGTGAGCGCCCTCCGGGAGGGTCGACGGGCGGACGCCCGCGAGCATGGCGACCGCCATGGCCACATCGCCCACCCCGACGTCCGCACGCAGAGTGCCCTCGGTCCGGGCCTCGCACACGATCTCCCCGAAGAGGTCCAGCAGGCGCCGGCGTCCGGCCAGGACTTCGGGCGTCCGCAACTCGGCGCGGGATCCGGCGCCGTGCAGCGTCGCGTCGATCGCGAGCTGCAGCGCGGCGGCCTCGGCCATCACCCGCTCCAGCGCACTCCACGCATCCGCTTCCGTGGCCCGCGCCTCGCGTATCCGGTCCATCGCCAGCTCCAGGCTGTCGAGCACGACCGCGCTCACCAGCGCCTCCCGGCTCGGGAACCTTCGATACAGCGTCCCGACGCCCACCCGGGCCGCGCGGGCCACATCCTGCATGGCCACGTCGAACCCGTACCGGCTGAACTGCTGGCGGGCGGCCTGGAGGATCTGGTCGCGGTTCTGCCGCGCGTCGCCACGCAGCCTCGTCGGCGTGGCTCCTGGCGGGTGCGTCCCCACGGGCTCCTCCTGGGTGGCCGGCCGTCCCTCGACATTCGGGTCCAGCCTAGCTACCGTCAAGTGGACAGAATTCGTCCACTTAGAGATGGGGTCGCCCATGCAACGGACTTCTGACAGGACCTGCCCCGTAGTCCATCTGCCGGTACGCCGGGAGGACGGGCTGGCACCTCCGGCGGACTACGCCGGGATGCTGGCACTCGAACCTGCGTTCCCTGCCACGCTGCACGACGGGCGCGAGGTCTGGGCCGTCGCACGGCACTCGGTCGTCCGTGAGGTGCTGAACGACGTCCGGTTCAGCACCGATCGCAGGCGGGAGGGCTACCCGCTGCTCAGCGCCAGCCAGCCCACCCGGCGGCGGGACGTGCCGCGCAACATCATCACGATGGACCCTCCCGAACACCCCCTGGCCAGGCGTGCGGTGACCCAGGAGTTCACCTCACGCCGGATCAACCGGCTGCGACCGAGGATCCAGGAGGTGGTCGACCAGCGGATCGACCGACTCCTGCACGCAACACAGCCGGTCGACCTGTTCGAGGTCCTGGCCCTGCCGGTCCCCTCGCTGGTCATCTGTGAACTCATCGGCGTGCCCTACGGCGATCACGCGTTCTTCGAAGAGCGGTCGAGCCGCTTCCTCTCCGCGGCGGCGAGTCGGGAAGAACGCGCGGCGGCGCTTGAGGAGTTGCGTGACTACATGCACTCCCTGGTCGCTGACAAGGAACGGCGCCCCACCGACGACCTGCTCGGTCGTCAGGCGCGGGACGGCGCCGACCACGACTACCTCGTGGAGCTGGGTGTGCTGCTGCTGGTCGCGGGACACGAGACCACGGCGAGCATGATCGGGCTCGGCACCCTCGCACTCCTGCAGCGCCCTCCGCTCTGGAAGGTCGTACGCACCGAGCCCCACCGTGTCCCCGATGTCGTGGAGGAATTGTTGCGCTGGTTCACGATCGCCGAGAGGGTCACCGTCCGGGTGGCCGTCGAGGACGTCGAACTGCACGGCCGACAGATCCGGGCCGGGGACGGCGTCCTGCTGCTGACGAACGCGGCCAATCACGACCCCGAGGCGGTCGCGCATCCTGGCGTGATCGACCCGGACCAGGCGAGCCGGCAGCACCTCGCGTTCGGGTTCGGTCCCCATCTGTGCCTCGGTGCGAACCTGGCGCGCGCGGAGCTGGAGATCGCCCTGGGAACCCTTGCCAGGCGAGTCCCTGATCTGCGACTGGCCGTGCCGGTCTCCGAACTGCGGTTCCGGCACGAGTCCAGCATCTTCGGACCCCTGGAGATACCCGTGCACACCGGAGCCGCTCACTGAGCCCGCCCCGCCGGCCACCTGGCCCCGTCCTGCCCCACGGCGACTTCGCAGCGGGGCAGGACGGGGCCAGGACGCGGGCGACACCGAAGTCAGGCGTTGGTTGCGGGTCCTCAGCCGTGCGTTTGAGGGCCCTCACACGTACGAGGCGGGGCACGCGACTCTGTTTGAGCCGGGCGCCCCGCCTCGTGCAGACACCGGACGGCGGCGGGAACCGAGCCGTGCCGGAGGAGATCTCGCCGCACATCGGCCGACGCGGAAGTCGAGCACGGCGATCAGCCGAAGGCGCATCCCCGCTGTCCGACCACTGGTGAAGGCCTCGACGTTCAGGCCTTCGCCGCTTCCCGGAAGGCGTAGTGCATGGCGCTCGCGCCCTGGGCGATCCAGGCTTCGAAGCCCTTCTGGTCCATGGTGCTGTAGTCGGGCGCGTCGAGGACCTGCTGGGAGCCGAAGGCCTTGCCCACCTTCACCAGGGCCGCGCCCGCCGCAGGCCGCTCGACGTCGTAGGCGGCGAGTGCCTCCTCGACGGTGTCGGAGTCACCGACGAGGCGGGCCAGCGCCAACGCGTCCGTGATCCCCTTCACGCCTCCACTGGCCGTGTGGGGGCGGGCGATGCTGCCGGCGTCGCCCGCCAGACAGGCCGTGCCGTTGACGTAGTGGGCCAGCTCCAGGTCCCAGATCCCCTGCATGGCGGGATCAGGGGTGTTTACCACGATGTCGCGGTGCCACGGTGGGAGGTACCTGGCCGCTGCGGTGTGCAGGTACTCCAGCATGGCGTCCGGCATCTTCTCGCCCGCACTGACGGCCTGCAGCTGTGCGACCTTGCCCTGGTCGTCGTACTCGGCCCCGAGCACGTCCAGCGGGGCGTTGCCGTCGTACCACGCCCAGTTGAGCCGGCGCCGTCCCTTCCCGTGCTCGCCCTTGTGCCCGGGGACCAGGTAGATCGCCGTGCCGCCGTTCTTGGTGCCGATGCTCTGGAAGCTGTCCTCCACGGGAGTGATGTCGGCGATCCGGTCCTCGTCCACGACCCCGCGCCAGACCGGGTACCCGCTGTACTCCGGCCGTGCGTCCGGGAACAGATCGGTCCGGACGCGGGAGCGGTACCCGTCCGCGCCGACGACGAGATCGAACTCCTCGACGGCTCCCGAGGGGAGATGGACCGCGGAACTCCGCTCGCCCGGGACCACCTTCGACACCGTCGTGCCCCGACGGATGTCCACGTCCTGGGCCCGAGAGGAGATCTGCTGGTAGACCAGGCCCCAGTGCTGCATCTCGACGATCATGGGCTGGGTCCCGACGACCCTGCCCAGCGGCAGATCCCCGGAGTTGACGGAGAACACCCGACGTGTCGAGCTGCGCAGACCGCGTGCCTCCGGGTCGAACAGTCCGAGTTCCGTGAGCTGGTCGAGGAAGGTGTGCGGAAGGCCGAGGCCCGCACCCCGCTCGTCCAACGTTCCCTTGGAGCGTTCGAACACGGTCACGGCGTGCCCTTGGCGCCGGAGTAGGACCGCTGCGGTCATGCCGACGAGAGAGCCGCCTACTATTCCCACACGAAGCTGGTTCTTCACGAGAAACTTCCTTGTCCCTGAGTGAATGCCGGCGCGGTCCTGCGTGCCGGGTCCCACGAGAGGTCCCGGCGGTACCGCGCCGCCGGCGTCGGCGCGGTCCGTTCCTGGTGCTCCGGCCGTGAGCGACGGCCGGACGTCAGTCGATCGGAGGCCGGGCGTACTCCTCCGAGAACTCGGTGAAGTAACGCCTCGCCACTTCCTGGACCGGACCCAGCTGGGTGGGGTCCTTACGCATGATCTCGGCCATCTCCCGGAACAGGCCGACGTACAGGCTCGGCGAGAAGGTGCAGAACATCACGGCCTCCTCGTCGAAGGGGTTGTGGAAGCCGTGCGGTGCCCCGGGCGGGACCATGATGAAGGTGCCCGGGCCGACGACCCGCGTCTCCTTCTCGACGCTGAACTCCACCCGGCCGGACAGGACGTAGAAGCCCTCGTCGTGCTGCTGGTGCCGGTGCTGAAGACCCGAGTTGCGGCCCTTCTGCACGGTCGCGATCCCCACGGCCAGCCTTCCGGCGGTGGTGTCACCCGCCTCCAGCAGCTTCATCTGCAGCGTGCCGTCCAGAGTGATCTCGCCGTCTCCGGCCTCGACGAGCGAGACCCGCTTCTGGATTTCCTCCGGGTCCCACACCAGTGGCCGTACTGTGGTCGGCTCTTCCTCGGAGGACTGGGGTGTGGTGGTCATGTGTGATTACCTCCATGGTGTGCGTATGAGACGGGCTCGGCGCGGACACGATCCACCCCGGGTCCGATCGGCTCCGTCCCGCAGCGCGGACGCACCGTGGCCCGTCTCCCTGCATCAGGTGGCCGGACCGGCCTGGTCATCTGCCGGGTCGGCGCCGGTCCGGCCGGCGCCGACCGCGTGCTCGCGGTGGCCAGGGGTGTGGGGGGAAACGATCTCGACCTCAGGTCTGCTTCAGCTGCCGGACGGGTGCGGCACGCGGGCCCCTGTTGCCCGGGAGAGCAGGCCCCGACGACGAGTCGTCCGGAAGCCGGTAGGTCGTAGGACCAGCCAACCCTGCGAGGGCCGCCCTGTCCAAGTCCCATTCGGTGGGGGCCGATACCGTCCCGGTATGAGCCGGTCGCCCGGTCCGCGGCACGTTCCGGTGAGGCACAGCGCGCCCGGACCGGTCGGTCAGTCCAGGACCGTCAGGGCCTTGGCCGGGCACCTGCGGGCACCCTTGCGGGCAGCCGCCTCCAGCTCCGGTGGGGGCTCGGGCAGGATCACCTCGACCACCTGGTCCGGGAGGTCGTAGACATCGGGGGAGACGGCCACGCAGTTGCCGTAGGCCATACAGGCGGACTGGTCGGCTTCGATCTTCATGAGGTCACCTCTGCCTCTTGCTCTTGACGTCCTGGTGGACCCGCGTCAGGTCGGAGCGGGTCGGGGCGGCCCGGCGCAGCGCCAGGATCTCCTTGGGCACATCTATGCCGACGTACGCGACGGTCTCGTCGCGCCGGTGGTAGCGGTAGAGGCGGGGTTCGCCGCTCCCGCCCCCCGCGGCCGTGCCGTCGGACAGCGGAACGTCGACCACCTCGTCCGCCCCGGCCGGGTCGCCGAGGACCTCGATCCGCAGCCCGAACTGGTCCGACCACACGTAGGGCAGTGCCGTGTAGGGCTCGGCGTTCTCGCTGCCCGCCAGCAGGTTGGCGGCTGCGAGCTCGCCCTGCTGGGACGCGTCGGTCCAGTGCTCCACGCGGCGCCCGACCGAGCCGTCGACGTCCACCAGGCGCACGACGTCCCCGGCGGCGACGACATCATCACCGGCGAACAGGGTGGGCTCGCACAGCAGTCCGCGGTCGACCCGGAGCGAGGAGCCTTCCAGCCACTCGACGCGGGGCATGGAACCAATGCTGACCAGGACCTCGTCGAAGGCGAGGACGTTCCCGTCGGCGGTGTGCACCTCGACCCGCGTGCCGGAGTCGTCGCGCGGCACCAGCCGGGTCACCTCGACCCCGGTCCGCAGGTCGATCCCGTAGGCGGCCTGCAGCTTCGCCAGGCCCTCGGCCACGTCCGGGCCGAGCACCTCGGCCATCGGACCTGCCCCCCGTTCGAGCACCGTGACCTCCAGGCCCAGGCCGCTTGCTCCGTAGGCGACCTCGGAGCCGATGAAGCCTCCGCCGATCACGCCCAGGCTCCGGGACCCGCGCAGCGCCGTCCGCAGCCGGAGGGCGTCGTCGCGAGAGCGCAGCGTGTGCACGCCAGGGGCCGATACGGGCGTTCCCGGAAGTGTCCGCGCGCTGGCCCCGGTGGCGATGACCAGCCCGTCGTAGGCGACGACCTCGCCGTGGGCGAGACGCACCTCGTGGGCGGACACGTCCAGTCCCACGGCTCTGCTCCCGAGCCGGATGTCGACCTCGAGCTCGTCCCACTCGTCCTGATCGAGCAGGGCGATGTGCTCGACGGGCCAGTTCTTGGTGAGTATCCGCTTCGACAACGGCGGCCGGTCGTAGGGGAGATGCGGCTCCTCACCCAACAGTACGATCCGGCCGGTGTGACCCTCTTCGCGCAGGGCCTGTACGGCGCGGACGCCGGCCAGCGAGGCGCCGACCACCACCACCTGTTCGGGCACCTTCACCACACCCATGGCAGCAGGCCGATCGGGACGACGGCCCCGGTGACCGCGGGCAGACCGATGACACCTTCGACCGCCGCTGCCACCGTGTCCGGGTCCAGCACCACGCCGCCCAGGTTGCGCGAGGCCCGAGCGCTGTCCGTGCCGGTCCCGGTGGCTCTCGCCTCGACCAGCATCCCCGTCTCGGTGGCGCCGGGCACCACCACGTTGACCCGGATGCCGCGCGGCGCCAGCTCAGTGGCGAGGGTGCGTGACCAGCTCACGAGCGCGGCCTTGGTCGCTCCGTAGGCGCCGAGGCTCGGCTTTCCGAACGCCGCTCCGGAGGCGACATTGACGATGGAGGCGTGGTCGTCGCGCAACCGCGGCGCGGCGGCTTTCACCAACGACGCCGACCCCACGACGTTCACCTCGAAGGTGCGCCGCCAGTCGTCGTCGGAGACCTGGGTGGCCGGACCGGTCGGACGGATGGCCGCCGCGTTGACGATCACGTCCACCGGGCCGCTCAGCCGGTCGAGGGCCGCCCGCGCGGTGTCCGGATCGGCGATGTCACCCGTCACGCGGTGCTGGGCCTTTCCGGAGGTGGCTTCCGGGAAGGACCTGTCGAGTGCGACCACCTCGTAGCCGGAGGCGGTCAGGCGGGTCGCCACGGCGGCTCCGATGCCGGAGCCGGCACCCGTGACGATCGCGGTGCGTCGGATCTCAGCCATGGTTCACCTCGGTCTGGTGGCGCGTGCCGGCCGACTTCATCAGGGATTCCCAGCTCTCGCCCTGGACCAGACGGGCCCAACGGGCGTAGAAGTTGCGCGCGTTCTCCTCGGTCGACCAGTGGGTCGACTCCAGTGCCCCCTCGACAGAGGCAGGCCGGGTCATGCCCAGGCCCTGGGCGTAGTTGTAGGGCAGCTCGCTCGCGCGGGTGCCGCGGCTGGCCTGTGTGGCGTAGTCCCAGTTCTCCAGGTCGTCCTGCTCGGTGAGGCCGCCCGGGCCGGAGTAGCGCAGGTAGTAGTGGCGCAGCCAGTCGCGGGCGTCCTCGCGGGCGTCCTTGTCGGCGACGTACCACCGCCAGATCTCGGTCTCGTGGGCCGAGACGGGATGGGCGACCATGATGGTCTTGGGGAAGCCCAGCGCGTGCAGGGACATGTTCGGGAACATGGTGGCGGGACCGTTCGCACCGACCGGGTGACCGGCGGCGAGCCTGGTCTCGCGGCGAGCGCGGGAGAGCTCGGCGAAGTACTCGGTCAGTTCGGGGTGGTCGGCGAACGTCGGCGAGGGCCGGTCCTCGTCGGGCGAGTCGCAGGCGCCGTGGCCGAGGTCGGGCCAGGAGACCGAGCGCTGGAACGTGGCCCGCCGGGCCGCCAGGGCGCCGGGCCCCGTCCCGTGCCGGGTGCCGCCCGCCCCCGCGGGACCGATGCCGACGGCCTCGACGCTCGCGTGGGTGGTGTCGGCGTGGTAGGAGTCGCCGAGGAAGTTCTCCGCCACGAACTTCCAGTTGGCGGGCACCCGCCACTTCTGCACACCGGCGATCGTCTCGGCGCCGGCCTCGATTCCGCCGAGGCTGTCGGCGAGGTTGTTGAGCCAGAAGCGGAAGCTGCCGACGTAGTCCTCGAAGGAGGGGGCGTCGCGATCCCAGGTGGCGAAGATCAGTCCGCGGTAGTTCTCGGTCCGTCCCGGCCGCACCAGCCCCCAGTCCTCGCGGCGGAGCTTGCCGCCGTAGGCGTTGCGCAGGTGCGGCACTCCGAACAGGTCCCCGGGGGTGTCCACCAGTTCGCCGTCGACCGAGTAGGACCAGCCGTGGTAGGGGCAGGTGAAGTCCAGGGTGTTGCCGGAGTCGTAGCGGCACACCTTCATGCCCCGGTGCCGGCAGGAGTTGAGGAGGACGTGCACCTCGCCCTCCGTGTCCCGGGTCAGCAGCACCGAGTCGGTGCCCATCCGGGAGGAGAAGAAGTCCCCGGGCTCCGGGATCTGCGACTCGTGGCCGACGAACAGCCAGGCGCGTCGGAACAGGTGGGCGAGTTCGGCCTTGAAGATGTCCTCGTCGACGAAGATCCTTCGGCTGATGATCCCCTGCTCGGCGTCGACCAGCGTCGAGAGGTCGAGAGGGTCGTTGCGTTCACCGGGTGTCATCGTTGTTGCTCTCATTTCTGCTCAGCCGCTGCCCGTCCCGTCGGGTGCGCCTCGGCATGATTCACAGGAAGATCGTCAGGTTCTTGGCCAGGAGAACGCTCTGGTCGACGAGCACCACCCGCTTGCGGACCAGCCACGAGCCCGCGGCGGGTACGAGCGTGTCGTGGCGCCGCCCGACGAACAGGTCGCTCTCGGTGTCGACGCGGTTGCGCTGGACCACGAAACGGCTGGTGACCTCGACCCGGTCGTCCGCCACGAGGACGGGGCGGATGTTGGTGACCAGGTGCGAGACCCGGGAGACCGGTTCCTCGGCCCAGTGCTCGCCGGTGTTCAGCTGGGTCACCCGCATCGTCAGGGTGCGCTTGTCGTCGTCGAACCACATCGTGTCCCGGCCGCCCCTCGTGTTCTCGCGGGCGAGGTCGCCGGAGTGGACGTTGCGGCGGATCGGCACCTGGTACTCGACGTCCGCGTGGAGCAGGGTGAGCCACTCGTCGAAGCGGCGCTCGTCGAGCAGGTCGGCCTCGCGGTACAGGAACTGCGCGATGCTCCACTGCAGGGCCATGGCGCGCGGGTCGACCTGGTCGAGGGTGTGCTCGACGGTGTCCTCGCCGAGCTCGTTGACGACGGAATTCATGGGGGGCACCTTTCCTGCCTCAGCTGCTCACGGGCCGGCGGCCCGATCCGAAGGCCACGCCCATCCCGGTGATCCACTTCTCGACCAGTTCGTACGAGGTGTGGGTGGCCGGTGTGGAGCCGCCTGCCGCCCAGGCCGCGGCCCAGGTGCGGATCTCGTTGGCGCCGCCGCCCCGCGGGTCGATCTCGGGCTGCTCGACGCGGGCGAAGAGGTCCGCCTGCCCCCCCGCCATGCCGGCCAGCAGTGCCTGGTCCCACTCCGGATCGAGATAGTCCAGGGCCGTCGCCAGCGAGGCCGCGCGCTGCTCGGGGTCGAACCGCCGGGCGCCGGGCTGCGGCTCGGGGAACGGCGGGTGGTGGCTCAGGCCACCGGTGCCGATGTAGAGGACGCGTTCCTCGCGTGCCGCGAGGGCCTGTCCGAAGGCCTCTCCGAGACGCACCGCCCGGGAGACCGGGAAGAGCGGGAAGCCGATGGCGTTCACCACGACGGGCAGCAGCGGCACCGCGCCCGGCTCGTCGAAGAGCTGCAGCAGTGTCAGTCCCGTGCCGTGGTCGACACTGACCCCTTCGCCGACCGCGAGGTCGACGCCGTTCTGCACGACCGAGGCGTACACCTCGGCGGCGAGCGGGTGGACGGTGAGCGGAATCCTGGGAATGTCGAACTCGGGCAGGGTCGAGCCGGACAGGACGCCGGTGAAGGGGGGCCGGACCTCCATGAGCATGTTCATGTGGTCGGGCGCGAACATCACCACCAGGTCGGGTGCGAAGTCGGCGATGAACTTCTTCACGTCCTCGACGGCGGCGCGGTACTCGGGCCCCGCGTCCTGGTTGCCGGGAAGGGTCATGAAGGGGCTGTGCGACAGGCACACCCAGGCGCGATCCGTCTCGACCCCGCGCTGGACGGTGGTCTGACTCACCTCGGGCTCCTTTTTTCGTATTCCGAAAGTTTTTTCAGCCTAATCACGGATGACTTGTGACGTCAAGACACTGTTCGGGCTTCCGGCGGCGGTGACGCGACGCGGCGGAGCGCCGGCGACGCGCCCCGCCGGTCGCAGCAACCGGAGGGATGCGTCAGGACCCCGGCTGATCCGTGGTGCCGCGCTGCCGCTCCACCAGCTCCGCCCAGGTGATGAAGCCCTCCGAGGTCCGGTAGTTCAGCCCCAGGGCGTCCAGCAGCCGGGAGTTCTCCACCAGCAGCATCCGCACCGGATGCTCGTCGCTGCCGTTGTAGTGGCGGTGCCACTCCATCGGCGGGACACAGACGAAGTCACCCGCCTCCCACTCCCAGCGCTGGTCACCGATCTCGCTGTACCCGCTGCCGGAGAGGATGCAGTGCACCGCCTCGTGATGGTGCTGCTGCATGTCCGAGGCCATACCCGGGGGCAGCTCCTGCATGAACAGCTCGAAGGAGCGGATGGGGGTGCCCAGCACCGGCGCGAGATGCGAGGGGTTGTGGCCGGGCGGGGTGTACCACTTCAGATCGGCCCCCCGGATGACCATCCGCGCCTGCTTGTTGCCGCGGGGCAGGGGTTCGCGCTGCTCGGCGATCCCCCGACGGAACTCCGCGAGCTCGTCGTCTGTCGTCACGTCATCGTCTCCTGTCTCTCGGTTCAGGAACCGCTCGGTTTGATCCAGCGGATCGCATGGTCTTCCACGTACTCCTGCAGCCCCAGGGCCGTACGCTCACGGCCGATGCCGCTCTGCTTGACGCCTCCGAAGGGCATCGCGAACGAAAGCGACCACAGGTTGTGGCTGTTGACGAAGGTGCATCCCGCCTCCAGCCGCAGCGCCACCTCGGCGGCGCGTTCGACGTCCGTCGCCCACACCGAGGACGCGAGCCCGAACTCACTGTCGTTGGCCAGCGCCACCGCCTCGTCCACGGTGTCGTACGGGAGTACGGGGAGCACCGGTCCGAACTGCTCGGTGGCGACCAGTTCGGCGTCCTGGCCGATGCCGGTCACCAGGGTCGGCAGGAGGTAGGCGCCGCCGCTCGTGGCCGCCTCGTCGGTGAGCGACCCCAGCTCGGTCACGCTCGCCCCGCTCGCGCGGGTACGGTCCACCAGTTCCCGCAGCCGGACGGCCTGGGCCTGGTTGATGACGGGGCCGAAGGACACCTCGTCGGTGAGGCCGTGACCGACGGTGAAGCCGGCCAGGTGCGCGCGCAGCGCCTCGACGAGCTCGTCGTACCGTGAGCGGGCGACGTAGACCCGTTTCACCCCGAAGCAGATCTGCCCGGCGCGGGTGAACGCGCCCGCGGCCAGTGGTCCGACCACGGACTCGACGTCGATGTCGTCGAGCAGTACCGCCGGGTCGTTGCCGCCCAGTTCCAGACTGATCCGCTTCAGGGTGCCCGCCGCGCCGGCCATGACCTGCCGGCCGACCTGGGTGCTGCCCGTGAAGGAGATCTTGCGGACATCCGGGTGGGCGGTCAGTGCGGGGCCGGCGTCGCCGGTGCTGTTGACCACGTTGACGACGCCGTCCGGCAGGGAGCGGGCCAGCAGCGCCAGCGCCCGGGTCAGCGCCACCGGGGCCTCCGGGGACGGCTTGACCACCACGGTGCTGCCGGTGACCAGGGCCGGAGCGACCTTGCTCGCGGCGAGCACCATGGGGGAGTTCCAGGGCACCACGATGCCCACCACGCCGACCGGCTTCTTGTGGATGGTCACCCGGTCGGCCGGGCTGTCGAGCACGACGGGTTCGAGGTGGGCCGGGGCGAGGTCGAGCAGGCTGCGGAACAGGGCGATGCTGCGGTCGAGGTCCAGCCGGGCCTCGCGCCGCAGGGCGCCGTTCTCGCGGGCCAGGGTCTCCGCCAGGTCGTCGCCGGCGGCGGTCACCGTCTCCAGCCCGGCCTCGATCCGGGCGATCCGCTCGGCGACGGCGGTGCCGGCCCAGCCGGGGCCTGCGGCACGGGCCGCGGCGACGGCTCGGTCCACCTCCGCCGCACCGCCGTCGGCGACCACGGCGACCACGTCGTCGGGGCGGCCGGGGTCGCGCACCTCGAAGCTGCCGCGCCCCTCCTCGTGCGACCCGCCGACGAGGTGGAGCAGTGTCCCCACGGTCTCGTGCGCCGTGGCCGTCATCGCGCGGCGGTGGGGACGGCGGCGTACCTGCGGTGCAGCTCGGCCAGTCGCCGGCCGGACTCGCGGGCCCCCTCGGCGTACGGCTCGGGGCACTCCACGTACGGCGGCCGGCTCGGGCCCGCGCGCAGGTAGCCGGCCTCGTCGATACGGATCTTCTCCAGCTGCACGTTGTACTTGGAGAACAGCTCGAAGCTGCCCTGGGGGAAGAAGGTCTGCGCGGCATGGCGATAGCCACGGGCGATGGCCTCGGCGTCCTCGGCGCGTCCCTCGCGGATGGCGTCCCGCAGGGCGACCGCGGGGGCCGGACCGCAGGAGGCGCTGCCGCTCCAGCACGCCGTCATCGCGTCCGGCGCCCAGCGCCAGGTGTAGTACCAGTCCCGCTCGACGGGGAGCAGCCGCATCCGGCCCGCCACGGCGTCGAGATCGGCGAGGAAGGACGGGCCGAGGACGGGGTACTTCGCGGCGATCACCTGCGGGATGGCGGCGAGCTGGGCGTAGGCCTTCGGGGAGATCTTGCCGCCGAAGGAGACCGGGTTGTCGTACACGACGATGCCGAGGTCGGGGACGGCGGCCGCCACGTCACGGTAGAACCCGACCACCGCGGAGTCGTCGCAGGGCGACCACATGGGACGTCCCAGCAACAGCCCCGAGACGCCGATGTCGGCGAAGACCCGGGCCCGCGCGATGGTGTCGCGGGTGTTGAGCGTGGTCGCGCCGGCGAACACCGGCACCCGGCCGGCCGCCTGCTCGACCACCGTGGTCACGAAGGCCCGGTGCTCGTCCCAGGTGAGCGTGGCGCACTCGCCGAAGGTGCCGGTGATCATCACGGCGTCGACCCCGTCGGCGATCAGGGCGTCGACGGCCCGGCGGGACTCCTCGTGGTCGACGGTGTCGAGCACGGAGGGATCCGACGCGTCCGGGGTCGCCGGGGTCGGCATGATCGCCAGTACCCCGGTGATGTCGTCGAGTTGGATGCGCATGCTGTGGATCCTTCCTGGGTCAGCCGGCCTGGGCGGCGGAGGACGCCCTGCTCAGAGCTTCGAGCTCGGCGTCGTGGTCGTACAACCAGAGTCGCAGGTCGACGGTGTTGGTGATCTGGCTGTCCCGCTCCTCGAGGTCGTCGAAGTGGGAGTCGTAGCGTCGGCCGTTGAGCCGCGCCTCGTGCTGCACCCGGCTGGTGCGCGGGCGGCGCTGGGCCTCGTAGGCCTGCAGGGCGGAGGCGATGTCGGCGGCGGTCGCGAGGTGGGCGGCCAGGGCGAAGCCGTCCTCGATCGCCTGGTTGGCGCCCTGGCCGAGGTGCGGGAGCATCGGATGCGCCGCGTCGCCGAGCAGGGTGAGGCGGCCGGCGGTCCAGCGGTCCAGGGGCGTCCGGTCGTAGAGCCCCCACCAGTAGGTGGTCTCGACCGCGTTGAGCAGGGTGGTGACGGGCTCGTCCCAGCCCGCGAACGCGGCACGCAGCTCGTCGGCGTCCCCCGGCGCCGACCAGGACTCCGCGGCCTGCCGCTGCGAGGGCACGAAGGCGATGTAGGTGATCAGCTCGCCGCGGCGCAGCGGATAGGTCAGGAAGTGTTTCTGTTCGCCCATCCACAGTTGTGAGACGCCCGGCCGCCAGGACGGGACCGCCTCGGCGGGCACGAGACCGCGGTAGGCGACGGATCCGGAGTCGATGACCTCCACGGGGGGCACGACGTGCAGGCGCAGTGTGGAGTTGATGCCGTCGGCGGCGATGACGACGTCGGCACGGACCTCCTCGCCGTTCGCGAAGACCACCGTGCAGCCGTCGGCGTCCTGTCGGAAGTCGACACACTGGTGACCGGTGTGTATCCGCTCTGTGGGGAGCGCGTCGGCCAGCACCCCGAGCAGATCGGCGCGGTGCATGCCGTACATGCCGTTCCAGCCGTTCGAGTCGGCGGTGAGGATCCGGGAGACCGGTTGACCGTCGTGCCGGTAGTAGGTGGACCCCTCTCCGACGGCTCCGCCCACTCGGGCAAGCTCTTCGGTCAGGCCGACGCGCTCCAGCAGCCGGAGGCTGTTGGGGGTGACCAGGACACCCGCGCCCACCTCGCCGAGTTCGGGCGCCTGCTCGTACACGTGCACGTCGACGCCACGGTGCAGCAGGGCCCCGGCCGCGGCCAGTCCTCCGATCCCTCCTCCGACCACCGCCACGCGGATCTGATCGACCACAACACACCTCGTTTCGCTATACGAAATATATTCGCTAAGCTATCTTCGGTGTCAT
The DNA here is from genome assembly GCF_029167005.1 of Streptomyces sp. VNUA24. Taxonomy (NCBI): domain Bacteria; kingdom Bacillati; phylum Actinomycetota; class Actinomycetes; order Kitasatosporales; family Streptomycetaceae; genus Streptomyces; species Streptomyces sp. VNUA24. Next base: position 1,049,748 of record NZ_CP119143.1, on the reverse strand, counting down.
GGCCTGTCAAACAGTTCGAGCATCCTTGTCCCTGAACCGGCGGGACCCGCGGTCGTGGTCCCTCTCGTGCGGTACCTCGGGCGAAGCGTCGCCGCTGGCGCTGCGGGGGCGACCGTGCACCCCGCCCGGGCGGCACCGGGCTGCCCGGCCCATCGGAAACCGGTGCGCGCGCACTGCGGCACGCCGGCCCCTGCGGACCTCGGCGGTGGAGTCATGAGCGGCCCGCGGAACGGGCCCTCGACGGCGCGCCCCGCGCAGGCCGACCGTCCCGGCGTCAGCGCCGCGACGACCTCCGCCGGTCCGGACGCGCCCTATGTCATCGTCGGTGGCGGCCCGGTCGGGATGAGTCTGGCTCTCGACCTCGGCTGGCGCGGTATCCCCGTGATCCTGCTCGAACAGAGCACCCACACCACAGTCAACCCGCGCTGCAACACCACAAACGCCCGCTCGATGGAGTACTTCCGCCGCTGGGGGCTGGCCGACCGGATCCGGCGTGCCGGGCTGCCCGGTGACCAGGCCACCGACGCCGTCTACACCACGAGCATCACCGGGTACGAACTGACCCGCTTCCGGCTCTCCTCCTCCGACGAGGTCTTCGCGGGCACCGCGCCCGAGGCGGCCGAGTGGCCGACGCCCGAACTCCAGCACCGGATCTCGCAGATCTACCTGGAGCCGATTCTCGAAGAAGAACTGCGACGCTACGCGAGCGTCACCGTGCGCCGGGGCGTCCGGGTCGAGGGGCTCACGCAGGACGAGGACTCGGTCACGGTGCACGGGACCGAGGTGGCCACCGGGCGGTCCGTGAGCTACCGGGCCGGGTACGTGATCGGCTGCGACGGCGGGGCCAGCGAGGTGCGCCGGGCCGTGGGCGCCAGGTTCGTGGGTGACCCGAGGGTGGGCGACCGCAGGATGTCGATCCACTTCCGCAGCGAGAAGCTGGAGATCCCCGGACCCCGCCCCGGTTGGTGGTACTGGTGGCACGGTGAGCACCACCACGGAGCCTTCATGCAGCTCGACGGGCATTCCCAGTATCTGTGCCATGCCCGTGTGCGGGAGGGGCAGGACCTCGAGAGCGCCGATCCGCACCTCGCCCTGCGCGAGGCCGTCGGCCGCGACTTCCCCTACGAGATCATCGACGTGGTCCGCTGGACCCCGCGCCGGATGGTCGCCGACACGTTCCGCCAGGGCCGGGTGCTGCTCGCCGGCGACGCCGCCCACATCTGGGTCAACCTCGGCGGCTTCGGGATGAACGCCGGGATCGCCGACGCCGTGGCCCTCGGCTGGCGGCTCGCCGCGCTCCACGCCGGGTGGGGAACCCCGGACCTCCTCGACGACTACGCCCTGGAGCGACGGTCGGTCGGCGAGTCGACCTCACGCGCCGCGGCCTCGATCGGCGGCTACATCGAGGACGCCCTGGCCGATCCGCGGCTCCACGAGGACACCGAGGAGGGTGCGGAGCTGCGTACGGAGGTCGGCGCGCGGCTGCACCAGGTCGACCGGGCCCAGTGGCACAGCCTCGGCATCCAGCTCGGCACGCGCTATGCCGACTCGCCGGGCCTGGCCGTCGACGCGGACGCGGAGCCGCCGGAGGGGGAGGGCGGTATGGGCAGCTACGTGCCCAGCGTGCTGCCGGGCGTCCGGTTGCCGCACCTCTGGCTCGCCGAGGGCGACGCGGTGTTCGACCGGCTGGGCCAGGGCCTGACCCTGCTGAGGGTCGGCTCCGACGCACCGGAAGCGGCAGGGCTGGTCGAGGCCGCACGGGACGCTGGGATCCCTCTCACGGTGCTGGACCTGCCCGACGAGGCCGGGGGCGTGTATGAACGGCGACTGGTACTGGTGCGTCCGGACATGCACGTCGGGTGGTCGGGCGACGAGCAGCCTGAGGACGGCCCGCGCCTGCTGCGCCTGCTGTGCGGCTTCGACCGCACGCCCTCAGCGACGGCGGGGCAGGGGACTTCCTAGGAGCGTCGAGGTCCCGCCGCACGCGGCGCGGACCTCCGTTGCCTGCGACGCCGTGGCATCCGTCCCTGCGGGGCTGTATGCCACGGCGTCGCCGCTTGTCGGCGAAGCCCGGCGGGAAGCGGTCGCGAATCCGGGGCTTCCGTCGGTACGGTGTCCGCCGGGGGCATCAGGCCTCGCGGCGAGCGACGGCCCGTGGGAGAAAGTCCGCAGCGCCGTCCGGGTCCGTCAGAGCATGCGCCCGAGGTGCTTGGCCTCCCGGTCGAGCACAGGCCAGTAGTCCTCGCGCATCTGTGCGAGGCTCACTTGGGAGGCAAAGGCGCTCACGCTCATGGCCCCGTGCAGGACGCCGGTGACGTCCCGCACCGCGACCGCCATCGTGCGCACGCCGAGGTCGAGTTCCTCGTCGGTGAAGGCGACGCCCTCGCGGCGTGCCTCCTCGACACGGTCGAGCAGCTCACCCGGGTCAACCACAGTGTGGGGGGTCTTGCGCTCGACGGGGGTCGTCGCGATGAGTTCCTCGACCCGCTCCTTGGGCCATCCGCTCAGCAGGATCCGTCCGGTTGCCGAGCCGAGCAGGGGAAGGGTGGCACCGAGTCTCACGCCCGCCGAGGCGATGCGTGCGGCCTCGGCACGTGCGACGAACAATGACTGGCCCCCTTCGAGGACGGCCAGCGAGGCCGACTCGCCGAGCTCGTTGCGCACGGCGACCAGGCGTGGTTGGGCGAGGGAGGGCAGCACGGCCGTGGCGGTCCACGCGGAGGTCAGCCGCATCACCCGGGGTGTGGGGGTGTAGTACTTGCCGTCGTGACTGACGTACCCCAGTTCCATCAGGGTCAGCAGGCAGCGCCGGGCGGCCGCGGGGGTCGTTCCCGAGGCCTGCGACGCCTCCGTGACCGTGAGCCGGGGGCGCAGGGGCGAGAAGGCCTCAAGGATGGCCAGCCCCTTGGCGAGGCCGCCCATGACCTCCTGGCGCGCAGGGCTGCCGGACGTCGCCGGAGGGCTCTTCTGCTCACCACTGTTCAGCACAATTATTCGTTATACGAAGATTCGGGGGCTGTGTCAAACCGGCCTCCGTCGCAACCTGCGGATAAACGGGTTAATTCGGTCGGCTCATAGCGAGGTCGCTGCCGCCGCCCCCGGCAAGCCGAGGGCGGCGGGACGTCCGACGGCGCGCGCGGTGCCGCTCGGGTGCGGGACGACGTTTCCGCGGGCCGGGGCCCGTGACGTGGCTCAGATGAGAGCGTTCACCGCCGGGGCGGCGGTGTTCTTGATCCCCCCGTAGAGGGAGTCGATGAAGTCGGTGTCGTCGATGTCCCGCAGGTAGCCGGTGTCCCAGATCTCCAGGGGCCCGATGTGGTTGGACCGCTCGTCCTTGAGGGTGTCCAGCTGGTAGACGTTCCAGATCGCCAGGGGGTGCGGGTAGGGCTTGGGGCTGAGTGCCTGCGACCAGAAGCGCTGGAGGTGGGCGATGTCCTCGGGATCCTCGATCCCGATCTGTGGGGCGAGGTGCTCCTGCAGGATGTCGCAGACGTCCTTCGGGCGGGTCTTGAAGAAGTGCACGGTCTCGATCATCGAGCGCAGGAACGAGCGGGTGAGTTCCTCGTTCTGCTTCACCCACTCGCGGTTGGCGCAGATGGTGGTGTTGTGGATCACCGGCATCTGCGGAAGGTCGAGCACCTGCAGGCCGCGCTGGGTGCCGTAGCGGTCGAACGGGATGTCCACGTCGGCGGCGTCGGCCTCACCGTCGAGGACGGCCTGGACCGCGCGCAGCGCCACTCCGGTGCCCTGTTCCTTCCAGACGTCGAACTCCACCGCGTCCACGTCGACGCCGGCGTGGGTCAGCGCCCGCCTGAAGTTGCCGTAGACGCAGGGAGCAGAAGTGCTGACGATGACCCGCTTGCCCTCGAGCCCCTTCAGGCCGTCGACCGCGGGCGAGGCGACCAGGACGTCGTCCCAGTCGTTCTGAGCCTGTGCGAGGTAGACGAAGCGCTTGTCGCCGCGCGCACGATGGGCGTAGGTGTCGTGGTGCAGGCCGCTCATGAAGTCGTACTCGCCGGCCAGGACCTTCGGCCCGCGCTCACCCATCTCCACCCGGGGCTGGCCGGGAACGTCGGCGTTCGCGATGTGGGTGACCAGGTCGAAGCCGTGCTTCTGGGTCACGCCGCTCTCACGCCAGACATGGCCGATCGCCATGTGCGAGATGTCGCTGCAGAGCATCCGGACGGTGGTGTTGGCCACGGGGGCCCTCCTTGGTCTTTCGCTGTACGAAGGTTTCACATTGCGTTGCCCGCCCCGCGTGCCTTCCTACAAGCGACGCGGGGCGGGCGGGGGTCACGATCGCGCGAGGGCGCGCAGGTCGGTGCCGGGATCGGCGAGCTGGTCGACCGGGTACGAGGCCGACCGTGCGATCAGCCGTCTCGCGGCCACCACGTCACGGACGGTGTCGAGACCGGCGGCGGCGACGACCCCGCCGTCCCGCAGCCAGAACGCCATGAACCTGCTGGGTGTGGCGTCCTTGCGCAGCACCTGCGTGTCGCCGGGACGCGGCCGGCCCACCATCTGCAGTTGCAGGCCGTACTGCTCGGACCAGAAGTACGGGACGGTGTCGTGGTCGTGGAGCTCGCCCAGCATGGCCCGCGCGGCGACGACGCCCTGCTGCTGGGCGTTGTCCCAGTGCTCGATCCGCCCGGCGGCGGCTAGATGCGGGTGCGGCTGGACGGTGACGTCACCGGCGGCGAAGACCCACGGATCGGAGGTGCGCCCGTGCAGGTCGACGACGATGCCGCCGTCGCAGCGCACACCCGCCGCGGCGGCGAGCCGGTCGTTGGGTACGACTCCCACCCCGACCACCACCGTGGTCGCGGGGATCCGCTCACCGGAGGCGAGGACCACGGCCTCGACCGCGCCGTTCCCGTCCAGCGCCGTGACCTCGGCATCCGTCAGCACGCGGACGCCTCGTTCGCGGTGGAAGGCGGTGACGAGGTCGGCGAGCTCGCGGCCGAGCGCGGCCAGCATCGGCGCCGCCGCGGCCTCCAGCACCGTCACCTCACAGCCCGCGGTCCGGGCCACCGCCGCGACCTCCATGCCGATGAAGCCACCGCCGAGGACGACGACCGGGCCGCCCTCCCGTATCGCCTTGCCGAGCCGCAGGGCGTCGTCGGGGTCCCGCAGGCTCAGCACGCCGTCCAGGCCGATACCCGGCAGCTCCGGGCGGCGGGCCGCGACCCCTGTGGCGAGCAGCACCTTGTCGGCGCGCAGCGACGTGCCGTCGGCCAGACGCACCGTGCGGGTGGCCGGGTCGATTCGTTCGACCCGGGTACCGAGGCGCAGGTCGATGCGCCGCTCGGCGTAGGACTCGGGGTCGGCGATCGGGCGGAGCGCGTCCGGGGTGTCTCCGAGTACCTTCGACAGCTGCGGCCGGCGGTACGGGGCCTCCGTCCCGGCCTCAAGGAGGACCACGGAGCCCTCGAACCCGTGCTGGCGCAGGGCGAACGCCGCCGAGACGCCCGCGGCGCAGCCTCCGACGACGACGTACTGCTCGGTGCCACTCATGCTTCCTCCGGAAGGCGACGTACGGGCCTGGACCGCTGAACGGGGAATGTGCTCACGCGCCCTCGGGCTCCCAGTACGCGAGGCCCAGGCCGGTGACCGCGTGGTGCAGCGGGATGTAGTCCACGACCGTGCCCGCACGGCCCGCGAACGCCCCCGCGACGGTGATCCAGGCGCGGATCTCGCCGCTGCCGCCGCGCAGCGTGTCGGAGTCGAAGGCGAACAGCTGCGCCAGTTCCTCGCCGCGGCCCTCCGAGATCCGGCTGAGCACCCACCGGTCCAGCCGCTCGTCGATCCAGCCGGCCCGCGGACCCATCGGGTCGTGGGTCAGCCCGCCCGACGCGACGAGCACGACCCGCTTGTCGCTGGCCTCGGCGATCTCGCGGAGCGCCGCGCCGAGCTCCCAGCAGCGCTGCCCGCTGGGCAGCGGGTCGTGGTAGCCGTTGAGGAAGACCGGGACCAGCGGGATGTCGGCCTCGGCGATCCCGAGCCGGTGGGCGGGGCGGGTGAACGCGTGCCCCAGGCCCTCGGGGCGGCTGAGAGGGCGCAGTTCGCTCATCACCGCCGGGTCGAAGCCGCGGTCGATCAGCCCCGTGGCGAGTTCGAGTCCGAAGTCGGCGTCACAGGTGAGCGTGAGGTCGTGGTTGATGCCGGGCTTGTCCTGGAAGCGGCGCAGGGTGACCCCGCTGACCTTGGGCCCGGCGTACACGGCCAGGGTGGGGTTGAACGCCTTGCCGAAGACCTCGCTCTGGTCGTCCCCGACGATCACGACCACGTCCGGCTCGGCCTTGGCGATCTTGGCGCTCAGGGCGTCCAGGCCCGCGTCGATCCGCTCCTTGGAGACGACGTTGGCCTCCGGCGTCTCGTCGGCGAGCGCCTTCGGCTGGGGTACGTCGCCGACCAGCGACTTGTGAAGGTCGGGCCACTCCTCGACCGGGACGAACATCGTCGGTGAGTGGGAGAGGGCGATTCCCAGGGCAAGCATGGTGTACCTCCAAGGGGGGTCGTGGCCGGGCGGAACGGTGTCGCACCCGGCTCCACGACCGTAGGAATGCGGCACCGGTCACCGCCAGCGTTCCGGGTCGGCCAATGGAACGATGCGCCTCTGACCTCGGCCGTCATACAGCCGTCATCGAAACGTCCCGCGGCCTTGACATGCGCGGAAGGCGCGCCCACGATCCGGATATGAGGATCACCGACGACAGGGTCGGCACCACGGTGCTCGGCCGGGCCTTCACGCTCCTGGACGTGCTGCGTGAGGAGGCTCCGGGCCTCGGTCTGGCCGAGCTGGCCAGGCGTGCCCGGCTGCCCAAGGCGACCGCGTTCCGGCTGGCCACCCAGCTCGTCGAGCTGAAGATCCTGGAGCGCAACGGACTGGAGTACCGGCTCGGCCAGAAGCTCTTCGAACTCGGCGCCGGCACCCGGAGCCAGGCTCTGCGCGCGGTGGCCACGCCCTACCTGGAGGACCTCTACGAGGCCGTGCACGAGACCGTCCACCTCGCGGTCCTCAACGGCACGGAGGTGCTGTACCTGGACAAGATCTCCGGACGGCGCCGGCCCTCCTCCACCACCGAGGTCGGCGACCGAAAACCCCTGCACTGCACGGCCCTGGGCAAGGCCATGCTCGCGTTCTCGGGCACGGAACTGCTCGCCACGGTGGTCGAGCAGGGGCTGGAGCGCCGCACCCGCCACACCATCGCGGTCCCGGGTCTGCTGCACCAACAGCTTGCCCGGGTACGCGAGAGCGGGGTCGCCTACGACCGCGAGGAGTACGCCCTCGGCGTCACCTGTGTCGCAAGCCCTCTGCTGGACCGCAGCGGCCGAGGACGCGGCGCCATCTCGGTCACCGGCCCGACCAGCCGCTTCCATCCCGAACGGGTCGCCGCAGCGGTGCGTACGACGGCCCTGGGCATCAACCGCCAGTGGGTCGGGTCGACGGGACACCAGGAGAGCGGGAGCCGGTGAGGGGTACCACGCCGAAAGGTGTGGGACGGGCCCCCTCCAGGCCCGTCCCACACCCCTTGCGGGCCCGTTCTACGCCGAGAAGTCGATGACGTAGTCGGGCTTCATCAGCTCACGGTCGAGCGGCCCCTTCATCAGCACGCTCTCCAGCACGAAGCCACCCAGGTCCGGCGCGGTGTCGAGATAGGCGAACTCGACGCCTCCCCCGTAGAGCACCGCGCCCATCGCCAGCGGGACACCGGCGTCGACCAGCCACTGCTGGTCCTCGTGCCAGGCCTTCTCGTCGTCTGTCATGTGCAGCATCAGGTGGTGCACCCCGGAGCCGAAGCGGTCGCCGAACTCCCGGTTGTAGTGGCTCGGACCGAGCGTCGGCTGGATGATCTCGAACCCGAAGTCGGCGATCTGGGCGCGCGCCGTGAAGTACTCGTGGTCGACCGACTCGCCCCGGTAGTGGGGCTGCTCCAGCCGGTCCTTCTCGGTGCGCCAGTCGCGCATCTTCCAGGCGGGAACACCGAGGAGCCGGTCGTAGTGGGGCAGGGTGCCCATCACGTCCTGGACCACGATCCCGAGATGGTTGACTCCGCTGAGCCCCAGCGGCTCCCTGCCCTCGGGCCGGGTGTAGCCGCCCGAGTGGTCCCAGTGTTCGGTGACCTCCAGAGCACCGTCCCCGGCCAGCGGCACCCGGATCTCCACGAGGTATCCGCCGAGCGTGGAACGGGTGTCGACGAAGTGCCGTTCGAGGCGGTCGTCGAGGGTGAGCGAGCCCGCCAGCGACAGCCCCTCCGCCTCCAGCCGGGCACGCAGCCGGCCGAACTCCTCCCGGTCCCGCACGGCCAGCGTCAGGTGGCTCACGCCCTGTCCGCGGACGAAACGGAACTCCTGGAACGGGCTCTCTCCCGTGAGCGGCTGCACCAGCTCGAAGGTCACCGGGATGACCGGGTTGCCCATCAGCGAGGTGCCCTCGCCCGGCGGCACGGAGGTCCCGGTCGCCGTGCGGAACGTCGGCGTGACCTGTCGGCCGTGCGCCGTCGCCGAGGTCACGCGCTCCGGCCCGAAGTCACGTACCTCCCACTCGTCGATGCCGAACAGTTCGGCGTAGCGCCTCGTGGCCGCCTCTAGGTCACGGACGACCACGCCGATCGAGTAGAGGCGGTCGACCGGTATCAGTCCGGACATGGATCCTCCTTCAACGTACGGACGGGATCACCGTGTGTACGGGATCCCGTCAGGGTGTCGTGGTGCGGGAGCCCGGTCCGGGCTCCCGTCCCCGCGTGATGCGCCGTCCCCGGTACCGGGCCGGCGGTGTCAGTCGGGCCAGGCGACCGTGTCGGACCAGGCCTCGGGAGCGGCGGGCAGCCAGCGGTCGTAGAGGTGGACGAACTGCTGGTGGCGGTAGAACTCCACCCCGTTGTCCCCCTGCCCGCGCTCGTGCTGGACGGGCCGCGCTCCGCCGCCTCCGCCTCCGGCACCGCCGGCCTCCCGTACCCGCGTCCGCAGCCGCCAGTGCGCGTCGTACCGGGACTGGTCCTCCCAGAGCTCCAGGAGCAGGCCGTCCTGTTCGAACTCGACACCGGCGAACACCTCGAACTGCAGGCAGCCCGGTTCGCGGCGCGTCTCCAGCAGAGCCTCGACCCCGCCGGGCCACGGCTCCTCCTGGGTCGGACGGGTGCTGGTCTGGACGACCACACGCACCTGGCCCCGGGCCGGCCACGCCACCCGCCAGGCCTCGTCGGCCCGGCCGGCCGGAAGCCAGTTGCCGGAGGCGCGGTCCGTGTAGCCGTGCCGGTAGAACTCCGACACCCAGCCGTCCCCGGCCGCGCCCTCGGGCGGACCGGAGGCCAGACCCGGCGGTGGCGAGCCCGCGGTGAGCAGCTCGCCCCAGGCCCGGCCGAACGCGCCGTCGTCCTCCCAGAGTTCGACCAGCGCCAACCGCTCCGGATCGTCGAGCGAGCGGTAGACCCCCGCCTCCAGGCACCCCTTGGTGTCCCGCAGCACGGCCGCGTGCGCCGGCCACGCCGCCTGCGCGCCGGGCTCGACCACGCGCTGGTGGACCACGCGCAGACTCATGCGCGCCCCACCGTCGGCCGCGACATCAGGAGTTCTCCTTGATGAGGATGGCGTCGGCCGGGCAGAGCCGCGCTGCGTCCTTGACCGAGGGCCGCAACGACTCACCGGGGGACTCCTGGAGCACCACGGCGATGCCGTCGTCGTTGACCTCGAACACCTCGGGGGAAGCGGCCTCGCACAGCCCGTGTCCCGCACACAGCCATTCGTCGACGGAGACCTTCATGTCCGTCACTCTCCCTTCAGAAGAAGATCGCCAGGTTGGACGACTCCAGCACCGGGGAGGGGTAGAAGATCTTCCGCTCCTCCAGTTTCCAGGGGTCCTCGCTGATGTTGATGGTGTCCTCGCGCCGGAACACCCAGCGGTCGGACTCGTTGGCGAACCGGCTGCGCTCGACGCTCGCGACCGACCGGACGGTGGCCCGGCCGTCGACGACCGACACGATCTGGATGTTGCTGACGGAGTGCACCGTCCGCCCGGCGGGGTTGTCGGTCCACGACATCCGGTGGCGGGTCTTGGCCACGCGCATGGCCATGGCCTCGTAGTCCTCGTCGAGGAACGAGACGCCGCGCTCAAGTGTGGCGAACTCGAGGTCCCGCTCGGTCGCCTTGCGGACGAACCGGGTCGGCATCCAGTAGCGGATGTCCGGCGACATCCACTCCAGCCACTCCTCGAACCGGGCGTCGTCCAGCAGCCACGCCTCGTGGTACAGACAGGCGGTCACCCGCCGGTACAGCGCGGGGTCGTCCACCACGCCGTCCGGCGTCCCGACCGAGCCGGGGTCGAGGACCAGGTCACTCTTGCTCGTCGCCATGTCAGGGAGTCCTCATCATGTCGTGCCAGCGCTCCAGCAGCGCGCGCTGCCCGTAGTCGTTGAAGCCGCCGTCCATCCGGTCCGGGACGCCCGGCTCCGAGATCACCTTCTCCCGCCCGAAGCCCATCTGGTAGTTGAAGGGCAGCCGCGAGGCGACCACACCCCGGGTGGCGGCGGTGGCCTGCTCCCAGTTCTCGCCGTCGTCCTCCTCGAAGAAGCCGCCGGGACCGAAGTGCGAGTCGGTGTGTCGGCGCACCCAGTCCTTGACGTCCTGCGGGGCGGCCTTGTCGACCAGGGGGATGAGCCACACCTCGGACCGGCCCGGCCCACGCGGGTGGAAGATGTGGATGGTCTGGGCACTGGAGTGGAAGCCGGCGTTGGGGAAGATGTTGGCGTTGAAGCGCCGGATCGTCCTGCTCCGGAAGTCGCCGAGGTGCTGCCGGGTGAGCTCCCGGTTCTCCCGCAGGTACCGTGCCAGGGGGGTCTCGTCCGGCGGGACGTGGGCACCGCCCTCGGGTTCGGGCCGGCGGTCGCTCCAGTTCACCCCGTGTCCGAACGAGCTGGTCATGGTGCCGCCCGGGTCGAGCTCCTCGTCGGTGGCGTGCTTGGGGTCGTTCTTGCCGGTCGCGATCGCCCGGTGGCCGATGTCGACGGCCGATCGGTGCGTCGTACCACCGTGGTACAGGTCGCCGCCGGAGTTCTCGGCGCCGAACTTCCAGTTCGTCCTGATGTTCCAGCGCAGGAAGCCGCCGGCGACCTCGACACCACCGGGCCGCGGGTCGAGGCTCATGTCGAGGAGCCAGGTGAAGTCACCGAGGAACTCCTCCAGCGGCGGCAGGCTGGTGTCGAACGTGGCGAAGATCAGGCCCTTGTAGAGCGCCACCCTGGCCCGGTGCAGCCCCCACTTCGACTTGTCGAGGTCGTCCTGGTAGACCTTCTCGAACTGCGGGGCGCCGACGAAGTTCCCGTCGATGTCGTACGTCCAGCCGTGGTACTGGCACATGAAGGCGCGGGTGGTGCCCAGCTCGGCCCGGCAGACCTTGTTGCCCCGGTGGCGGCAGGTGTTGAGCATGACACGGATGTCACCCTCCCGGTTGCGGGTGACGATCACCGACTCCTCACCCATGTAGGACTCGATGAAGTCCCCGGGGCGGGGAATCTGGGTGTCGTGCCCGACCACCAGCCACGACCGGGCGAAGACGAGCTCCTGCTCCATCCGGTAGATCTCGGGATCGCTGTAGATCCGGCGGTCGACCATGCCCTCGGCCAGCAGTTTGGCGGAGTGACCCACCAACTCCTTCGGCCCCGATGTCAGTGCGGTCATGGGTTTCAGTGCTCCTCGCGTCGAAGCCCGGATACCGGGCGGGTCGGGAAGGGGGCGGCTCGGAAGGGAGGACGGACCGGGAAACGGCGTCCGCCAGGTCCTCGACTCCTCGATGGTGCGACCGGAGAACCCCCGACCCAAGCGAAACGGATCGGTGAATGGAAAGGCCGCTCCCGAAGGAGGCCGGACGCGCCGGGCCAGAGGGCGGCCGGTGACCGCTTCAGCGCGACAGGAAGTCGACCAGGATGCGGTTGAACGTCTCCGGGTCCTCCCACTGCGGCCAGTGCCCGCAGTCGTCCATCACCTGGAACTCGCAGTCCGGCAGGTAGGCGGCGGCCCGCTCGGCGGTGGCCGCGGTGTTGGAGGGGTTGTGGGAGCTCCACAGCATCAGGGTGCGGTGCGTGACCTGCTTCAGCACGTCCGGGGTGAAGTCCAGACCGTCCTTGCGCTCGGGGTTCTTCCCGAGCATCTTCCCCGACTCCTTCATCGACGCGACCGCGTCGGTGCGCTGGTACATGCGCCACCGGATGTCGACCAGTTCCTCGCTGAGGTCCCGGTCCGGCTTGTGGAAGAGCCACTCCATGCGCCGGCGCGTGTTCTCCCGCGTGGGGTCCTTCACGAACTGGTCGGTCAGCCGGCGCAGTTCGTCCCGGCCGGCGTCGGTCCACTTCCGGGACTCCGGGTCCGTCTCGACCATCAGCCGTGCCCCACAGATGGACACCAGGTTGTCGACCCGCTCGGGCCGGCGCAGCGCCAGCCACATCGCGATCCAGCCGCCCAGGGACTCCCCGCCGAAGTGCGCCTTCTCCACGCCGGCGGCGTCCATGAAGGCGGTCATGTGGGAGAGATACGCGTCCAGGTCGGCCGGTCCCTCCGGCTTGTCGGTGAGCCCGGAACCGAGCAGGTCCACCGCCAGCACCCGGAAGTGCTCGGAGAGCGGTACGACGTTGCGCGCGAAGGCCTCCGCGTGGCCCCCGACCCCGTGGAGGAGGATCAGCGGCGGCCCGTCACCGGCCTCGACGCACCGGGTCCGGATGCCTCCCGCGTCGTACCACCGGACCTCCGAGCCGAGAAGGTCGGCCCACACCGTGCTCCTGGGGGTCGCTGGGGTTGTTGCGCTCACTGGCTGCTCCTCGTCGTCCGTGACGTTCCCCAGAACGATGCGGCCAGGATCAGCATGACGCCCAGCGATCCGGTTCGCTGAACGGATCGCCGGGCGGTGGCGGAGGTCAGGAAGTGAACTCCTTCATGATCTCTTCGGCGCTGCCGACCTCACCGAACCAGTCGGCGATCGCACGCAGCGCTCCGTCGTGCAGCTCTTGGGAGTCGGCGCTGCAGCAGTCCTCGACGACCAGGACCCGCAGGTCACGGTCGCTGGCCGCACGCGCCGTCGACTCCACGACCCGCTGCGTCGACATGCCGGTGAGGATGATCGTGTCGACATCCAGCGACTTGAGGATGAGGTCGAGGTCGGTTCCGTAGAACGAGCTGCTACGACGACGAGTCAGCAGGACGTCCCCCTCCTTCGGAGCCAGCTCGTCGATGACGGCGCAGCCCGGCGTACCCTCCACCAGCAGCCCGTGTTCCTTGATCACGGCCGCCAGCCGCGGGATCACGTCGACGTAGTCGGGCCGGTAGCCCACACAGGAGTAGATGACGGGCATGCCCTGTTCCCGTGCCCAGGCGATGAACTTCCCAATCTTGCCGACCAGGCGGTCAGCCTCCTCGGGCCGCTGGTGAAAGCGCGCGATGTCGTTCTGCATGTCACACACCATCACGACTGCGTTACCCATGAATTCGCTCCTTGTCTCCTGCTGGATCGACGTCGGGTCGCGGACGGACGGGGAGGGTGCCAGGAGTGTCGCCACCACGACCGGGCCACGGACGGTCCGGGCCATGCCGGGTCCGACCGGCATACCTCACAGGCCTCGGACGTGGGACGGCACTCGCCGTGGATGGCTGTCCACGGCCGGGTCCGTCCGCGTACCCGGGTTGTCCTCGCGGGCCGGTCCCCGGCGGCGGAGACGTGTCCCCGCGGCCGGAGTGACGCGGTCGGGTGTCCCTTCTGGTCCCCATCCGGCGTCCGCTCCTTGTCGAACCCGACATCTGCGGCTCCCGAAGGCAGGGCGTGTGACCCACCTCATGGAGGTGCGCTCAGGGTAGGGCTGTGACGTCCGTCGGCCCAACCCTGCATTCCGCTCACCGGTACGCGACATGTGTGGCGTCCGGCGCTGTGCGTGGTCGGTCGAGTGGAACGCCGGGGCCGGCAGGGCTGCAGAGGAGCCGCACCGTGGGTGGTACGACGTCGGCCGACGCCCCGACCTCGTCGATGCCCGTGTCCGCCGAGTGCCCCTTCTCCGCCGCCGGCGCCGGTTTCCGCCGACGGCCGGGCATCGCCGTCCGGAACCGGCACCGGCCGTCCCTGCCCGGCCTCGTCCACTCCGGGGCTCCACGGCAGAGCGCCGGCGGTCGGACCACGGGCGCTGTTCCGAGCGTCGGGGCGCCCCTCGCGAACCCCTCGCTCAGGCTCCGTAGACCGGCGCCGGCGCCGGGGCGTCGGCGAGCAACTCGCGTACCGCCGGCCCGACCTCGCCGGGAGCCCAGCGGCGGTCGCGTACCCGCTGAGGGCCGTGCCGCCAGCCGTCGGCGAGGCCGAGCACCCCGCCCTCGGCCTCGAACACCCGGCCGGTCACGTTGCCGGAGTCCGCGGAGGCCAGCCACACCACGAGCGGTGAGATGTTGCCGGGGTGCATGGTGTCGAATCCGGACTCCGGTACCCGCATCCTGTCGGCGAACGCCTCGACGGCCTCCGTCATCGGGGTGCGGGCGGACGGGGCGATCGCGTTCACGGTGACGCCGTAGCGGGCGAGTTCGGCGGCGGCGATCACCGTGAGGGCGGCGATGCCGGCCTTCGCGGCACCGTAGTTCCCCTGGCCGACACTGCCCATCAGCCCGGCGCCCGAGCTGGTGTTGACGATGCGGGCGTCCACCGGATCCCCCTGCTTGCTCCGCTCCCGCCAGTACGCGGCGGCGTGGCGCAGCGGCGCGGCATGCCCCTTGAGGTCGACCTTCAGCACCAGGTCCCACTCCGCCTCGGTCATGGAGACCAGCATCCGGTCGCGGTTGAGCCCCGCGTTGTTGACCAGCGCGTGCAGCGTTCCGTACTCCGCGACCGCCCGGCCGACCAGTCGCTCGGCGTAGTCCCAGTCGCTCACGTCGCCCAGGTCGGCGACAGCCCTCCCGCCGGCGGCGACGATCTCCTCGGCCACGGCCTTCGCGGTCTCGCCCAGGTCGTTCACGACGACCCGCGCGCCCTCGGCGGCCAACGCCAGGGCGTGCTCCCGGCCCAGCCCCTGACCGGCGCCGGTCACGATGACGACCCGGTCACGGCAGATCAGGCCGCCGTTCTCACTCCCGATTCCGTCGGTCACGTTCTCGCTCACAGTCCCGCTCCTTCGCCGATGCCGTCGGTTGCCCCGGCGAGTCCCAGCCGCCGCGCGATGAACTCCCGGTGCTCCGCCGGGCCACCCCAGTCCGCGGCGAGCGCCCAGGCCCGCTTGGCGTACAGGTGGAGGTCGTACTCGGTGGTGTAGCCCATGGCGCCGTGGCACTGGATCGCCGTACGGGCCACCGCACGCGCCGCGTCCGAGGCGAGGACCTTCGCCATCGCCGTCCGCACCGCTGCCCCGGGGTCCCCGGCCGCCTGTGCCCAGCCCGCCGCGAGGACCGCCGGGCGGGCGAACCGGACCGCCAACTCCGCATCCGCGAGGGCGTGTTTGACGGCCTGGAACGAGCCGACCGGAACACCGAACTGGTGGCGCTGCCCCACATAGCCCACCGTCAGGTCGAGCATCCGCCGGCTGAGCCCGACGAGGAGACCGGAGGTCGCCAGCACCCCGCGCCACCGTGCGGCGGCCAGGGCGTCCGCGCCCTCCGCGAGCGGCAGCCCCGAGCCGGCCGGGGCGGTGACCCGGGCGAGCGCACGGGAGCCGTCAACCGAGCCGACCGGTTCGACGCGCACCTCGTCCCGCCGGTACAGCAGCAGCCGGTCCTCGCTCGCCACGGCGATCAGGTCGGCGTGCGCGGCGAAGGGGACCGGGGCGCCGGGTACGAGCGAGACCGTCAGAGTCGCCGAACCCGCGAGCACGTCGGGGAGTGCGCGCGCTCCGGCGGCGGCGAGCAGCGGGGCGCCGACCGCCACCGTCTCCGCCGCGGGCACCGGCAGGCCGCTGCGGCCCAGGGCCTCCATGAGCGGGGGCAGCGCGTTCTCGTCGAGCCCGAGACCGTCCGCGCTCTCCGGTACCAGAACGGCGGTGACGCCGACCCCGGCGAGGGTGCGCCACACCGTGTCGACCTGGTCGGTTCGGCCGCCGGGCCAGCCGGCCCTGATCCGGTCGGGACCGGCCTGCTTGGCCAGCACCTCTCCGGCGGCCTCGGCGAGGGCCGTGTCCTGTTCGGCCACTGCGAAGCGCATGGTGAGCCGTCACCTCCTCGGCAGGCCGAGCAGCCGCTCGGCGACGATGTTGCGCTGGATCTCGTTGGTGCCGGCGTAGATGGGCCCCGCCAGGGAGAACAGGAAACCGCGGCTCCAGGGGCCGTCGACCTCGGCCTCGGGCCCGAGCAGATCGACGGCGGTCTCGTGCAGGGAGATGTCGAGCCGGGACCAGAACAGTTTGTTCAGGCTGGACTCCGCGCCGATCTGCCGTCCCTCGACAATCGACGTGACCTGGTCCAGGGTGAACAACTCGTAGGCCTGCGCCTCGATCCACGACTGCGCCACCCGGTCCCGGTGTGCTCCGGTCCCGCCCGGTGTGGTGCGGGCGAGGTCGAGCAGCCGGTCGGCGGCGTGCAGGAAGCGGCCGGGGGAGCGCAGCGTCAGCCCGCGTTCGGAACCGGTCGTCGCCATGGCCACCCGCCAGCCCTCCCCGACCCCGCCGAGCACATCGGCGTCGGGGACGAACACGTCGTCGAGGAACACCTCCGCGAACCCCTCGTCGCCGTCCAGGCGTTCGAAGCCGCGGACGGTGACACCGGGGGCGTCCAGGGGGACCAGGAAGTAGGTCAGCCCGCGGTGGCGCTCGGCGTCCGGGTCGGTGCGGAAGAGACCGAAGAGGTGGGTGCAGAAGGCGCCGCGGGTGGTCCAGGTCTTCTGGCCGGTCAGACGCCAGCCACCGGACCCCTCGTCACGGACCGCCCGGCTGCGGGTCGCGGCCAGGTCGCTGCCCGCGCCCGGTTCGGACCAGCCCTGCGCCCACAGGTCCTGGGCGGACGCCATCCGCGGCAGGATGCGCCGCTGCTGCTCCTCGGTACCGAACGCGAAGACGGTGGGCGCCAGCAGGAAGATGCCGTTCTGGGTCACCCGGGAGGGAGCCCCGGCCCGGTAGTACTCGTCCTCGAAGATCAGCCACTGCCACAGGGAGGCGTCCCGGCCGCCGTACTCCTCGGGCCAGGAGACCACCGACCAGCGGGCCTCGAACAGGGCGCGCTCCCACTCCAGATGGGCGGCGAAGCCCTCCCGGGTGTCGCCCGACGGCAGCGGCCCGTCCGGCACGTTCGCCGTGAGCCACTGACGGGCCTCGGCCCGGAAGGCCCGCTCCTCGTCGCTCCAGGTGAGGTCCATCGCTCACCCCTCCGCGTCCGTGGCGCGGCCGAAGGCGTCACGGACCTCGGCGGCGACGCCCGACAGGTTGACCTCGAACGTGAAGCCCTGCTCGTAGCGGTAACTGCGCTTCACGTCCCACAGGTCGATGCCGTTGAACGCCTCCTTGGCGGCGCGGATCACCACCGGGTTCTTCCCGGCGATCTGTGCCGCCACCTCCAGGGCCCGCTCCCGTAGCCGGTCGCCGGGCACGACGTCGAGCACGGAGCCGAAGGCGTGCAGTTCGGCTGCGGATGCGGTGGCGCAGGTGTACATCATGGCCCTGGCCTTGTGCTGCGGGACGAGCCGGGACAGGTGGGTGGCGGCCCCCAGCGCGCCGCGGTCCACCTCGGGCAGCCCGAAGTACGCGTCCTCGGCCGCGACGATCACGTCCGAGTTGCCGACCAGGCCGATCCCGCCGCCCACGCAGAAGCCCTGGACCGCGGTGACCACGGGCACCGGGCAGTCGTAGACCGCGGCGAACGCGGCGAAGCAGCCGCGGTTCACGCCGATGATCGTGGTGTGGCCGGTGTCGGCCTGGAGTTCCTTGATGTCCACGC
This sequence comes from Streptomyces sp. VNUA24, assembly GCF_029167005.1. NCBI lineage: Bacteria > Bacillati > Actinomycetota > Actinomycetes > Kitasatosporales > Streptomycetaceae > Streptomyces > Streptomyces sp. VNUA24. The sequence continues at coordinate 1,031,874 of NZ_CP119143.1, read as the reverse complement.
CGGCGTTGAAGCCGCGGCCCTCGGCGCGCAGCAGCACGACCCGTACGTCCGGGTCGCGGCCGAGCCGCTCGACGGTCTCGGCCAGCCGGAACCAGCCCGCAACCGGCAGGGCGTTCACGGGCGGGCAGTCGACGACGACCTCGGCGATGCCGTGTTCGTCGACCGTGGTCCGGATGATGTCAGTGCCCATGGGGACTCCGTGGGGTGTCGGGGCGCCCGGGGAGGGCAGCTGGGATGAGGGCTGGAGGGGGGACGGGACGGTCGGGTGGCTGCGAGGTCGCCGGGTCCGCCGCGGTGAGTGGGAGGCCGGAGTGGCCGGGAAGGAGAGAGGCTCTGGGGGGCTGGGAGGCGAGAGGGGCCGGGCCGGGAACGTATGGGCGGCCCGAGTGCTTGGGCGTCCTGGATGGTCGGGGCGGACGGCCGGGGACAAGGGCGGGCCGGGGCGGTGGCCGGAGGCAGGTCGGCGCGCCGTCATTCCCGAGCCCCCGGCGCGGTCAGGCGCCTCAGTACGGCGTCGGCCTCCGCGACGATTCCCTCGATGAGCTCCTTGCAGCTGGGCAGGTCCTCGATCACGCCCGCGATCTGGCCGGAGGCGAGTGTGCCGAGGTCGGTCCGGCCGTCGACCATGCTGGCCCGCAGCATCATCGGCGTGTTCGCCGCCATCAGGACCTGGGACCACCCCAGGTCGTGGCCGCGGCGCATGGCCAGGCCCTCGCGGACCATGTCGGACCATGACGTGCCGGACGTCCTGCGGAAGGCGACGGCGTGGCGCAGGGAACGGACGAGACGGGCCGGCGCCCGTTCCTTGAGGAGCCGTTCCACCGGGTCGGTGCGCAGCACCCGCTGGGGTATGCCGTCGAGAACCGGAGTGACGACGGTGTCGGTGACCCCGCGTCGGAGGTACTCGGCCTTGACCGAGTCGCGTACCGTGCTGTCGCTGGTCAGCAGGAAGCGGGTGCCCATCGCGATACCGACGGCGCCCTGTGCGAGCGCGGCCACCAGACCGCGGCCGTCACGGAAGCCGCCCGCCGCGATGACCGGGATGTCGACGGCGTCCACGACCTGCGGGACCAGGATCGAGGTGGGCACGCCACCGGTGTGCCCACCCCCCTCCGCGCCCTGGACGACCACCGCGTCCACCCCCCACGCCTGCACCTTCTCGGCGTGGCGGCGGGCGCCGATGGACGGGATGACCACCAGCCCGGAGTCCTTCAGTGTGCGGATGACGCGTTCATTGGGGGCGAGCGCGAAGGACGCGATCCGCACGCCCTCGCGCACCAGCAGGTCCCCGCGCTCCAGCACGTCCGACGCGTCGCCGCGCATGTTCACGCCGAACGGGGCGTCGGTGCGTTCACGTACGGCGCGGATCGCGTCCCGTGTCTGTTCCAGGGTCAGCGTCGCGCTCGCCAGGATGCCGAGTCCGCCGGCCGCCGCGGTCGCGGCGGTGAGCTCGGGACCCGAGACGTACCCCATCCCGGTCTGCACGATCGGGTAGCGGACGCCGACCAGCTCGCACAGCCGGGTGCGCAGGACGGGGTGAACGGGATCGACGGGGGCGGCCATGCCGGTTCTCCTTCTCGCTCCGCTCGCCCGGACCGGGGCGGTGCCCGGCCGGCCGGGGGAATCCTGGGGCCTGTGCCAGCAACGTCCCTCGGTACGCAGGGAGTTCGCGCTTCACCGGACCGTCGGGCCCGGTATCGGAAGACTCCCACCTCGGGATCGTAACGAGGTGCACTCTACCAAGCGCTTGATTGGTTGCGTAGATCCTTCGCGCAGGTCGGGCGTCGAGGCGGGGCGGGACGAGCACCGGCTCGGAGTCTCCGCTCGCCGACGCGGACGGGTGCTCGGGTTCTCGTCGGTGACGAGGACGCCGCGGTACTTCACCGAACTCGCCCGCCCGGCCGACCGCCCGCTGTCACGGGCACCGGCTCCCTCGCGCCGGCCCCTACGGCCACAGTGTCCCGGGGCGCGGGGTGCGCGACCGGTCGACGCAGCCGCAACCCCGCTGGGCGGACGACGGGTGGCGAGCCGGCGGCCCGGTCATCCGGTCCGCCCGAAACGAACCCGCCCGCCGGTGAGTACGGCCTCCCCCTCCCGGGCCACCTCGAAGGCGGCTCCTTCCCCCTCGGTGTCCCGCCAGGCGGTGACATCGAGGGTGTCCCCGGGGAGGACGGGCGCGGCGAACCGGCCGTCCACCTCCGCCAGATCGGCGGGGTGGGCGCCGAGAACGTCGGCGAGCCGCAGGACGGTGCCCGCCAGGGTGCACAGCCCGTGCAGGATCGGACGCGGCTGTCCGACGGCGGCCGCGGCGACCGGGTCGACGTGGATCAGGTGCCGGTCGCCGGTGAGACGGTACAGCGCCGCCTGTGCCGGGAAGGTGTGCTGCCGCGTGCGGTGGCTGGGGTCGCCCTGGGGCGCGGGTGGCCGGCCCGGACCCCGTTCGCCGTCGAACCCGCCCCGGCCCGGGGCGAAGATCGACCAGACCGCGTGGAAGTACACGCTGTCCACCGTCACCTCGAAGACGGCCGCACCGCCTTTGTCCCACACGTCGGTCACGGCGGCCGAGCACGTGACCTCCCCGGACGGGGGCAACTCCTTGTGGACCGTCAGCCGTTGCGCCCCGTGCAGCGCGGTGCCGTCGCCGAACGCCCCTCGTCCGGCCAGGACGTCGGGGGCCCACTGGGCCAGGGAGAGCGCGAAGGTGGGCAGCACCCGCAGCCCGCGCTCGAACACCAGGTCAAGATCCTCGACGGGACGGGCGCCCACGGCGAGCGCGTAGAGGATCGCGTCCCGCTCGTCGTAGGAGACCGTCCTGGTACCGAGATCACGGCCACGCCACCTGCCGGCCGATCCGGGTTCTCCCCGGTCCGTCGCATCACCCGTCCGGTTATCCATGGCATGGCCCATTTCGTTGTCCAATCAAGCGCTCGCTTGGTCAGGCGGAGGGTAGGGAACAGGTCCGGAGCAGTCAACGGCGCTGGTGGCTCGGCCCGTTTCGCCCCGTCCGGCTCCCGCTCAGTGAGAGTGGGCCGATGCCCGGCCGGGGCGGGCGCGGTAGGCAGGGGACGCGGAGCGAAGGGAGCCGGACATGTGGGTGGTTCGGGAGCGTCGGGCCTCACGGCGACCGGTCGAGCGCCTTGCCGCGGTCGGGACCGGCCGCGGGGGCGCAGGTGCCCCGCACGGGGCGGGAGACGGGCCCCGGGCGGCCGGTGCCCCGGGGCGGCCGGTATGACCGCGCGGCCGTGCCGTGAGGCCGACGTGCGTGAGTGGGACGGCGAGGCGGACGTCGTGGTCGTCGGATACGGCGTGGCGGGTGCCGCCGCCGCGATCGGCGCCGCCGTGGAGGGCGCCGACGTGCTGGTCCTCGAACACACCGGAGGCTGGGGTGGCGCCGCCGCGCTCGCGGGCGGGTTCGTCTACCTGGGCGGTGGCACCGGCGTGCAGAAGGCCTGCGGCTTCCACGACACACCGGAGGCCATGCATCGCTTCCTGACCGCAGCCATGGGACCGGCGGCCGACGCCGCCAAGATCGAGGTCTACAGCGAGCGCAGCGTCGAGCACTTCGACTGGCTGGTGCGCTGCGGAGTGCCCTTCCGCGCGGCTTTCTACGACCGTCCGGCCTGGGAACCCCCGGGCGACGAGGGCCTGATGTACTCCGGTGGCGAGAACGCACACCCGTTTGCCGCGATCGCCCCGCCCGCTCCCCGCGGGCACCTGCCGCGCATGGCGGACAAGCGCACCGGCGAACGGGGCGCCGGATATCAGCTCATGCTGCATCTCGCCACCACCGCCGAGCAGACGGGCGCCCGAGCGCGTTACGGCACCCGCTTCCTGCGGCTCGTCGTGACCGACGACGGCCGCGTGTGCGGAGTGGTCGCGCGCAGCCTCGGCGAGGACGTGGCGATCCGGGCACGCCGCGGTGTCGTCCTCGCGGCCGGGAGCTTCACCTTCAACGCGGACATGGTCGCCCGGCACGTCCCGGCGCTCGGCGGACGCCCCGGCTCGGCGGTCGAGCAGCACGACGGCCGGGCGATCCGGGCCGCGCAGGCCGTCGGTGCGGACATCGCTCACCTGTGGGCCTGCGAGGCAGCCGTGCACGCCGACCCCGGTCTGATGATCCGGGGCGTCGTCGTCAACGGCCGCGGCGAACGTGTCATCAACGAGGACACCTACCCCGGCCGCATCGGCCAGGAACTGCTCCTCCACCACGGCAGCCAGAGCTTCGTGGTCGCCGACGAGGAGGCCGCCGACGCCGCCGCGGCAGACCGCGCCGGCACGTCGATGCCGGCGCCGCCGCCGACCTGGGTCTCCGAGGACATCGCCGAGCTGGAGCAGGCCATGGACGTGCCGGCCGGAGCACTCGCGGCCACGCTCGGCCTCTACAACCGGCACGCCGCCGAGGGCCATGACCCGGTCCACCACAAGGCCGCCCCGTGGGTACGTCCGCTGCGCCCGCCGTACGGGGTCTACGACCTGCGCGGCCAGACCTCCGGATTCACCCTGGGGGGCCTGCGCACCGACGTCGACGGTGCCGTCCTCGACATCGACGGCGAGGCGATCGACGGACTGTACGCGGCGGGGCGTACGACCGCCGGGATCGCCGCGGGCGGATACGCGAGCGGGATCTCCCTCGGCGACGGCAGCTTCTTCGGCCGCCGTGCCGGACGCGCGGCGGCACACGGGTGAGGCGAAGGCGCGGGACGAGCAGGAGACGGCGCGACCGCGCACGGGGGAGACGGCGGGGCGGTCGCCCGGCCCGCCGTACACACAGGCCAGGCAACCGGAAAGGGAGAGGCCATGCCCAGCTCAGTCGAGGTGTTCGGCGGCGGAACCGCCGTGATCACGGGGGCGGGCGCCGGCGTCGGAGCGGGGCTCGCCCGTCATGCCGCGCTCGCCCTCGGGATGAACGTCGTCCTCGCGGACGTCGACGAGGCCGCGCTGGAGCACACCTGCTCCGGCATCACGCGCGACGGGGGGCGGGCGACCGCGGCCCTCGTGGACGTGCGGGACGCGACCGCCGTACAGGCGCTGGCCGACTGCGTGGTCAAGGAGTCAGGACCGGTGCGCCTGCTGGTCAACAACGCGGGCATCCTGCAGTTCGGCTATCTCTGGGACACCCCGGTGGCCAACTTCGAACGCCTGGTGTCGGTCAACATCAGCGGCGTGTTCCACGGGATACGGGCCTTCATGCCATATCTGCTGGCCCAGTCCGAACCGGCCTGCGTGCTCAACATGGCGTCCGTCGGCGCCGTGACCGCGTGGCCGCTGCAGACCCCGTACATCATGAGCAAGCACGCCGTCCTGGCCATGACCGAGTGTCTCCACCAGGAGGTCGGCCTGGCCGGGGCCGGGCACATCCAGGTGGGCGCGGTGCTGCCCGGGGCCGTGACCTCACGCATCTTCGACCGGGCGGGCGGGGTCGACAGCGGTGACCTGGCCGCGGCCGAGAAGGAGCGCGAGGCCATGTTCCGGGTCCGGGAACGGGCCATCGGCGCCGAGGAGGCCGCCGCGACCGTCCTGCAACAGGCCGCCGACGGCGAGTTCTACATCGTCACCCAGCCCGAGTCGGTGCTGGCCGCCATGCGCGACCGCGCCGACCAGCTGACCGCGCGCCGCCCGCCGGCGCCCGCGCGCAGCCGCTTCACCCCGCCGCCGTCCCAGTGAACCCGGCCGCCGTCCCACCCGAACCCGGCTACGACACCGAGGAGTTGAGCCAGACATGGCGACGAAGAACCCCGCACCCGAGCGGACACCGTCGGCGACGGTACCCCTGCCGAGCACGAGCCTGGGGCACCTCGCCCTCCACTTCCGCCCGGGGGAACGGGCGCTCGCGACCCGGTTCTTCGAACTGCTCGGGGCCAGGGTCCAGGAGTTCCCCAACCAGTTCTCCGACGAGCCGCTGTACGTCATCGCGATGGACCGGGACACCCCCGCCCGCGCCGACAACATCGTCTACCTCTTCGCGCTGAAGCCCGCACAGCTCGAACTCGAAGCCGTCATCGCCCGGCAGCTGGGCGCCGGCACCGACGACGAGCACCCCGCGCTCACGGCGTTCCTCGAACAGCGGGCCCAGTGGCCGGAGTCGTACCTGCACTTCGGTCTCCACTACGGCCGGCTGGAGGACCTGGAGGCCGCGGTGACCGGGCTGCGGGAGGAGATCGCGGCGAACCCGGAGTTCGCCGCCCGCGTTCAGGGCCTGCAGGTCCTCAAGGCCCGCGGCGAGGACGGCGACCGGGAGATCGACGAGCGCATGGCGGCCTCGGAGGTGTTCTCCCGGACCGAGGAGTACGCCTACGGGCGGCACGGCGCCCAGGTCCACATCCGCACCGACCTCTTCGCGACCGGGCTCAGCCTGTTCGGCTCGGTGGTGGAGCTGGACTTCGTCTTCACCGGCCCGGGACGCGAACGCAACGCGTTCAACTCGCCCATTTCCTGATGAGGCACTTGGTGGTGAGGAGTTGTATGGGGTCCTGCCGGATCCAGATCCGCAGGGCCTCCTCGCGGATGGCCCTGGACCGCGCGTCCACAGGGTCCCTCGGGGTCACAGGCCGATGGTGGTCGCAAGGCCGGCGGTGTGGGTGCGCAGGAAGTCCTCGTGGTCGCTGACGGTATCCGGGCCGTGGTGGCCGAAGACGTCGAACAGGACGGCGCCGATGACGGCCGACCACAGGCCGTAGACGCGGGCGATGTTCTCTGAGGGCATGTGGAGGCCGTATCGGTGTCGCAGGCGTTCCATGTCGGCGCGGAGGGTTGGGCTGAGTGCCGTGTCGATCTTCTTGAGGTGTCCTGTGCGCCAGGCGTCTTCGGCGATGCCGGTCAGGGCGAGGGCGAAGCGTGTGCCGGGTTCGACGGTCCGGTGGCCGGGGGCGGCGTAGCCGGGTACGGGTGTGCCGTAGAGCAGAGCGAAGCGGGAGGGCTCGTGGGAGGCCCAGGCGCGGAAGGCGAGTACTGCCACTTCGAGCCGTTCGCGGTGGGTACGGTGTGCGGCGGCTGCGAGGGCGGCGTCCACGTCGTCGGCGAGTTCGTCGTAGGCGTCGACGATGAGCAGGGTGATGAGTGCTTCGCGGTCGCGGACGTAGCGGTAGAGCGCGGACGGTACGACGCCGATGTCACGGGCGACGGCGCGTAGTGACAGGTCGGCCGGGAGCACCGTCTTCAGGTGCTGCCGGCCGATGTGCACGATCTGGGCCATCATCTGCTCACGCGCTGCTTGCCGCGATGTCACCTGGTGCTCACTTCGTAGGGGGGTGCTTGGGCGGGGGTGCGGGGTGCCGTCGGCCGAGGGTTTCGCTGTCGGTCCGTGTGGCGGGGAGGGGCTGGTGTGACTGCTTTCCAGGTCATTGTCGGTCAGCGCGGCGCCGGTGCAGGAGGTGGGCGGCGCTGTAGGCGAGGGCTGCGAGGACGATGCCGACTGCGAATGCGGGGTGCATGTCCTTGGTGAGGCTGGGTGCGCGGTCCGGTAGTGCGCCCCACAGGGCGAGCGGGATGGCGTAGGCGGCGCCGAGCAGGGCCGCCCAGGGCCGGAGGGCTCGTAACCGCGGGTCGCGCAGGGTGAGGTGGACGACGATGATCACCGGGATCACCGCGAGCATGGCGAAGCCGCCCACGATCATGATGGGGATGAGCAGCGCGGAGACGAGGACGGATTTTCGCATCGGCGTGGAGTTGCCTTGGGGAGTGCGCTCTTCGCGGGGAAGCGGCTGGTCGTTCATGATCTCTCCCTTGGTCGGCACGTACGCGGGGTGGTGCGGGCTCACACGGCGGTCGACGGCGCGGCCTCGCGCCTCAGGACGCGCCACGACTGCCATCCGCTGCAGGCGATGTACGCGAAGATCGTGGACAGTGCGACCCAGGGGTCGCTGATCGCGGACTGCGCACCCTCGGTGGTGTGGGTGATGGACAGGGCGAGCACCGATGCCGCGATCTTGTGGAACATGATCAGTTCCCACACGGCCGGAGCCTGACGCGGTCGGAACGCGAGCAGGGCCCACATGGCGCTGAACACGAAATAGCCGAAGGTGCGCCATCCCTCCACCATCATGCGGTCGTCGCCGGCGTCGGCCATCAGGAAGAACCCATTCACGAACACGGCGAAGGTGAGCGCGGCGTTGAAGGCCATCAGGCCGCGACCGATGCGGTCCCAGCGACGGGAGGGGGAGCGGTGGATCCAGGAAGAGGATGCCGTGGTCATGGCGGAGGTCCTTTCGGGTGATTTTCGAGAACACTGTTCTCTCTTGCGGGTAAGCCTGCCCCGCGCGCCGACCCATGTCAAGAACACCGTTCTCGCTTTTTCGGATGCCCGCGGCCTCGGGTGTCGACTGCGGAATCGCCTCGTCGGTTGTGGCGGGCGGACCGGTCGAGGGGCCGCCGGGCAGCTACGGCCGCGGTGTTGTCGATAGGGCCGGGCGCGACCTCCAGGTCCGTCGCCTCGCACACCTGTCGCGCCGGGAGCGGGGCCTCGGCCGTAGGCGGGGACGGGAGCTGGCGGTGCGTGCGGGACGGGCTCGGGCGGCTCCAGCCGTGTTCTGCGGGTGATCGGGATCTCTGCGACGGCCCGGTGAGACTTCTTGAGCCGCGCGGCAAGCTCCGCGAACCGCTCCTCGGCGGCCTCGGCCCGCGCGGCGAACTCCTGTTCCCGCTCTTCCTGCTCCGTCAGCACCGCGCCGAGGGTGAGCTGATCGCGGGTCGTGCGGTTCGCGAGTGCCCAGGCACCGGAGCGCGGGCGGGGCTCCCGGGACGCGCACCGGACGTGCGGACGCGGTTCGACGTCACGGTTCCGCGACCGCGGCGGCAGTGCCCTAGGTGAATCAACCAAGTACGTCCAGTACGAGGGTGATCCGGCCGCACGCCGAGGCACCGCACCGCACGCCGCGGGGCCGCCCTTCGGGCGACGACGGGGAACTCAATACAGGCCCTAGAAGGGGCCCATGGTCAGACGCGTCCAGACGCCCGCCTCGCCCAGGTCCGCCGCCCGTCGGCCGAGTTCGTCGGCCCAGTCACGCTCGCCGGCCACGGCGTCGCGCCAGGCCCACAGCCTGCGGGTGAGGTGGTGCAGCGGGTACTCCTGGGTGATGCCCATGGCGCCGTGCAACTGGTGTGCCGTGCGGGCGACTTCGGTCGCCGTGCGCGCGGTGGTGAGGCGCGCCACGGCGACGGCGTCCGCAACCCGCGGCCCGGTACCGGCCGCGTTCGGGCCGCCCGCCGTCATCGCCTCCCGGGCGAGGGCGAGCGCGGCGTCCGCCTGCAGCAGGTGCACCTTCATCTGCGCCAGCCCGGACGACACCGCCGGCAGACGTGTCAAGGGGGCGCCGAACTGCCGGCGTTCGCACACGTACGTCTTCGTCAGCAGGTACGCGCCGTGCGCGGCCCCGGCCACCGCGGTGGACCACAGCAGGGCCAGCCGCGCGCGGACCGCCTCGTAACCGGGCCCGGCGGCGACCGGCAGGGCGGGCGTGCCGTCCAGCAGTACGGTGTCCCGCGGTTCCCCGGCCAGGTTCTCAACCGGAACGACGCTCACCGACGCGTGCCGCAGGTCGACGACCAGGGCCTCCAACCCGGGCTGGCACACCACCAGGAGCGCCGCGTCGCGCGCCCAAGGGACCAGCGGTATCTCGCCGGTGAGCGTCCCGCCGCCCATGTCGTCCCAGGCCGTCGGCGGCCCGTCCGACAGCACCAGGGTGGCGGGGGAGTCGTCCAGCGGCCGTTCGTGGCTGATCACCCAGTCCGCGACCGAGGACTCGACCACCGGCACGCCGACTCCGCGGGCGGCCAGCGCCGCGACGACCACCAGCAGGTCCTCCAGGACGCCGCCCGAGCCCTCGCGTTCCTCGGGTACGCCGATCCGGGGCAGCCCCAGACCACTCAGGCTCTCCCATGCCTCCCGCACCCCGTCGGGCCCCGCCGCCGACGTGCCGTCGGGGACGACGGACGCCACCAGCTCCCGCAACTCCTCCGCGTACTCGCTCATGCACGTGTCTCCTGACGGGCCACGAGGGACAGCAGGACCTCGGCCGCGCCGCCGCGCAGCCCGAAGCCGGGGGAGGCGAGCAGAGCCTGGCCGAACACGCCGTCGGGGGAGGGCTCATGGCACAGACCGGTGCGGCGCAGCGCCTCGACGACGTCGACCTCGAAGGCGTTCCCGAGGTACTTCAGCGCGGCGGCCTCCTGCACGGGCGCCTGACCGGCGTCCAGCCGTTCGGCCACGTCGCGGCACAGCCGCCGCAGCACGGCGAGGCGTGCGACCAACGACCCGAGAAGAGACCGGAGTTCGGCGTCGTCCCGCTCCTCGGCGGCGTGCGCCACCAGTTCGGCCAGTACCGGGTAGGTGGACAGGACGCGCTCGGCGCCGCCGCGCTCGAACGACAACTGCTCGACGACCTGCCGCCAGCCGTCGCCGACCGTCCCGATCACCCGGCGCGCGGGCACGAACACCTCTTCGAAGCGCACCTCGTTGAAGTGGTGTTCACCGGCCAGGTCCGGGATCGGTGTCGTGGAAACCCCGTCGGCGTCCATGTCGAGGACGAACTCGGTCAGCCCCTCGTGCTTGCGTTCCGTCCGCGCCGTGCGCGCCAGGACGTAGGCGTGGGTCGCCCGGTGGGCGTGGCTGGTCCAGATCTTGTGTCCGGAGACCAGCCATCCACCCTCGACCGGGGTCGCGGACGTGCGTACGGCGGCCAGGTCGGAGCCCGCCTCGGGTTCGCTCATGCCCAGACAGAACACGGCCTCGGCGGCGGCGATCCGGGGCAGGATCTCCGCACGCAGCGCGGGGCTGCCGTGCCTCAGGATCGCCGGGCCGATCTGCCGGTCGCCGATCCAGTGGGCCGCGACCGGCGCCCCCGCCCGCAGCAGCTCCTCGGTGACGGCCAGCCGCTCCACGTTGCTGCGGCCCGCGCCGCCGTACTCCTTCGGGTATGTCATGGCGATCAGCCCGTCCGCGGCGAGCGCCTTGCTGAACTCCAGGTCGAACGAGCGCAGCCAGGAGTCGCTGCGGGGCACGTACCGGCCGGCCGCACGCCAGGACGCGGTCAGTTCCCTGACCCGGGCGCGGAGTTCGGCGCCGGCGTCGAGGGGCGGCGGTGGGCTCATGAGGGACCTCTCTGGGGGTTCGGCGAAAGCATCCGTGGTCAGCGGCCGGTGAAGACCCCGGGACGCTTCTCCCGGAAAGCGGCGTACGCCTCGGCCGAGTCCCGGGTCGACGTGATCACGGCCTGGTGGGAGGAGATGAGGTCCAGGGCGGTGCGCAGATCGTGCCGCGCGCCCTGGCGCACCGCACGTTTGATCATCTGGACGGCGGCCGGGGGCCGTTCGGCGAGCCGTGCCGCGAAGGCGTACACACGGTCGAGGAGTTCGTCGGCCTCGTACACCTCCTCCACGAGGCCGATCCGCAGCGCCTCGTCGGCCGCCACGAAGTCGCCCGTCCACAGCAGCCGCAGCGCGGTCGCGGTGCCGACCGCGCGCGGAAGCAGCCAGCACCCGCCGTCACCGGGGACGAGCCCGACCTTGATGTAGCCCTCGCTGAAGCGGGCCGTGCGCGAGGCGAACCGGATGTCGCAGAGCAGCGCCATGTCCATCCCGGCGCCCACGGCCGGCCCGTCGACCGCGGCCAGCACCGGCTTGGAGACGTCCTCCAGGGTCAGCGCGACCCGGTGCACCCGCCGCGTCAGCAGCTCCTTCTCGGCCAGCGGGTCGCGCTGTTCGCCCTTGAAGTCGGACAGGTCCACCCCGGAGCAGAAGGAGCCGCCCGAGCCCGTGACGACGATGACGCGGACCTCCGGGTCGTCCTCGGCCTCGCGCAGCCGGTCCGCCCAGGCGTCGACCATGTCCAGGGTGAACGCGTTCCTGCGCTGCGGACGATTCAGCCGAACCGTCGCGATGTGATCTTTCACGGAGTATTCGAGGTCTGCCATGTCCGTCCCAGTCGCCGTGCCGGTGTCACCGGTGCCCTTGCTGTCATTCGAGTGGTCCCGCCGAGCCGCGCGCCGAGCGCTCCGCCCCCCTGCGCGGCGGATGCCCGGTACGGGTCCCGTCGGCCCGGGGCACGCCCAAGACCCCCGAGGCGACGAGGAGGCCGATCTCGGCGTCGTCGAGACCGGCCTCCCGTGCCACGTCGACGCTGTGCTCGCCCAGGCGCGGGGCGTGGGGGAAGTGCTCGTCCGGGCCGGAGGTGAGAGGGAGCGTGTGCTCGGCCGGGCCAGGAGTGTCGGCGAGGGCGTGTACGTCCGGGCGAGGGCTGTGGGAAAGGTCGCGCTGCCCCGGGCCGACGGTGCGGGCGAGTCCGATCTCGTCAGGCCCCGCACTGCGCGGGGCGTCGGGCCCGGCGGCTGCGGCTCTGCCCCGGACGAACGCAGGTAGCAGGCCGCCCCCGTCACCGGGGCCGCCGGTCACCTCCGCGCGCGGCCCCTGCGCGAAGCGGACGGGCTGGCGGGGCAGCCGGAGCGGGCCCTCACTGGGGTGGTCGACGTCCTCGAAGAAACCCGTCGCCCGCAGATGCGGGTCCTCGAACAGATTGGTGACGGTGTTGACCGGGGCGGCCGGGATGTCCCGGCGTTCCAGCTCGGCGAGCCAGTCGGCGGTCGTCCTGGCCGCCATCTCCTCGTTGAGGAAGGCATACAGCTCATCGATGTGCTCGGTACGCTCCCGGATCGTGCGGTACCGCGGATCATCGGCGAGTTCCGGCCGGCCGACGCAGGTGAAGAACGACCTCCACTGGGCGTCCGTGTAGATCATCACGGCCAGGTGCCCGTCCTTGGTCCGGCACGGCCGCCGGTGCGGTGACGCCGTACGCGCGTACCCGGCCGGCCCGGCGGGCGGGTCGAACACCCAGCCGCCCTGCTGTTCCAGGAGCATGAACTGGGTCATCGTCTCCAGCATGGGTACCTCGACCGCCTGGCCCCGGCCCGTCACCTCGCGCCCGTGCAGCGCGGCCAGCACGGCCGCCGCACCCATCAGCCCGACGATCTTGTCCGCCGCGGCCGTGCGGACGTACTCCGCTCCGCCCGCCCCGCCCTGCAGCGCGGCCATGCCGCTGGCCGCCTGGATGACGTCGTCGTAGGCCGGCCGGTCCTCGTACGGCCCGCCGGCTCCGAACCCGCGGAACGCGCAGTGCACGGCACGGGGGTTGGCCCGCAGCACGGCGTCCGCCGACAGGCCGAGGCGCTCGGCCGCACCGGACCGCATGTTGTGCACCACCACGTCGGCCCCCGCCACCAGACGCTCCAGGAGCCTCCGGCCGCCGTCCTGCTTGAGGTCCAGCACGACGCTCCGCTTGCCCCGGTTGACGTTGAGGAAGACCGGCCCCATCGACGTGCCCCGCACATCCCCGATCCTGCGGACCACGTCTCCGCCGGGCGGCTCCACCTTGGTCACCTCGGCGCCCCACTGGGCGAGGAGCATCGTGCAGTACGGCCCCATGAACGTGGAACTCACGTCGATGACGCGGACGCCCGCCAGCGGAAACCCCACTGTCCTGGTCCTCTCTGCTAGGTCGGTGTCGGTGCGCGGACCGCCATCGGTACGCACGGGGTGCCGGGCGCCGTCGTCCTCAGCGCGTGTGGCTCCCGCCGTTGAGGTCGATCGTCTGGCCGGTGAGCCAGGACGCCTCGGGGGACACGAGGAAGGCGACGGCCGCGCCGACGTCCTCGGGCCGGCCGAGCCGCCCGACCGGGATGCCCTCCGCGATCCGGTCGATCCCCGGCCCGCCCGCGCTCTGCATCAGCCCGAGCGCCAGCGTGTTCGCCGTGATCCCGGCCTTCGCCTCCTCCTGGGAGATGTGCCGGACGAACCCCTCGACACCGCTCTTGCCCGCTCCGTAGAGCGACACCCCGATGGCGAGGCCGGTCCGTCCCGCGCCCGAGGAGATCTGCACGACACGGCCCCAGCCGGTCGCCCGCATGCCCGGCAGGACGGCGTGCACGCAGTTCATCGCGCCGAACAGGTTGATCTCCACCGGGCCGCGCCAGCGCTCCGGCGCGATGTCCCGGAAGGGCCCGTAGCCCATGTCGGCGGGGATCCCGGCGTTGTTCACCAGGATGTCGACGGTCCCGCCGAATGCCTCCCCGGCCCGCGCGACTCCCGCGCGGACGGCGTCGATGTCGGTGACGTCGAACGGCACCGGTACCGCCCGGCCCCCCGCCTTCCCGATCTCGGCGCACGTCGCCTCGGCGCGTTCGGGCCGGAGATCGTTCACCGCCACCGCGGCGCCCTGCTCCGCCAGCGCGCGGGCGATGCCGGCCCCGGCGTTCTGGCCGGCACCGGTCACCAGCGCCACGTGTCCGGTCAGGTCGAACATGCCCATGGTCGTTCGGTTCCCTTCGTCTGCGCGATGCGGGCCGCCCGTTCCGGGCCCGCTGCGGTGCCGGTGCCGCACGGGCGCCCGGTCCCCCTCGTCCTCGTCCAGGTCCGGCGTGGGCCCCTGGTGGGACGTCGCTGCACCCCTTCTCCACGAAGGCGGACACCGGAGGCGGAGATGCCCTCGGTGCGGCCCGGGAATCGAGGCACCACCGGCTGCGGTCCCCTCAGCGCACCTGCGACGGAGTCTGCTTCGGGGCCCGCACGATCACGGAGGACAGATCCCGCTGACCGGGACCGCCGGGGGATCGCCGGACGAGGATCCGTCCCGCGGCGCGGGCCGAGCGGTCCGACGGGGCGGGACGCGGGAGTCCCCCGGCTCCGAAGTCCCCGGCGCCGGAGTCCACTGAGCGGACCAGGGAGCTGGTCGACGGCGGGGACGGGTACTTCAATCTTCCCACCAGGACCGCAACGCGGCGGTCGCTGCATGGGAAGGTCGTGTCGATGCCCGCATACATCATCGCCCGCAGTCACCTGAAGGACTCCAGCGAGGAGTCCAAGCGCGGGATGCAGGAGTACGTCGAGGCCTATCTCCGGGTCGTCGAGGACCACCCGCACACCCACCTCGCGCAGGGCGTCGTCGCCGAGGTGCTCGAAGGAGAGCCGCGGGAGGGCGCCTACTTCATCCAGGAGTTCCCCACCAAGGAAGCCGCGTCGGCGTTCTACCACTCGCCGGAGTACCAGAGGGCCGTCGCGATCCGGCAACGGCACTCGGTCACCGAGATGATCCTCGTCGACGGGGCCTTCGAGTACCAGGCCGACTGAATGGACGCCGCCGGTCCACTCAACGGGCCGGAAGAGTGGCGCCTGTCCTGTCGTCGCCGTTTGCTGTCCGGGTTCCGCCCGCTCAACGACGACAGGAGGACATGATGTTCGAACCGGCCAACGACCGGCAGCGTCACATGCTGGAGGTCTGGGAGCGACACGGCTACGCCGAGTTCGCTCTCCACGACCCCGACGCGGCCATCGCGACGATGTGCGACGACCCGTACATCTACTGTGCACCGCTCGGCCAGTTGCTCGACGGCCGGGACGAGGTCTACGAGTTCTACTCGCAGTGGTTCCTGCCGAATGTCCCGGCCGACGTCGAACAGGAGCTGACCACCCGGGTGATGGACGACAACCACATCTGGGACGAGTTCATCTTCCGGTTCACCCATGACCGCGAGATGCCCTGGAAGATCCCCGGTGTCCCCCCGACCGGCAAGCCGGTGGAGGTGGTGATGAACGTCGTGGTCGGCTTCGAGGGCGACCTGATCAAGTACGAGCACCTGATGTGGGACCACGCCTCGGTACTCACCCAGATCGGCCTGCTGGACGCCCCCGCGGCCGGTATCGGGGTCAAGGCGCCCTTGCTTCTGCGCGGCCTGCACACCTGAGCGCGGGCCGCCCGCCGGGCCGGCCCGCCCCGGCGGCGGCAGCCCGCTTCTGACACCCGCCGCCACCAACCTCCGTTGGTGGCGGCACGTCGGCTCCGGTGTCAGCTGTGCCGCCACCTGCTCCTACGACCGTTCACCCGCCTGCTCCGGTGGTCCGCGAGGCCGGCCCGTCGTACAGCAGCAAGCTCTCCGGGTCGGGTGCGCGCAGCATCGTCCAGTAGTCGACGAGCCGCCACGGGCAGGTCACCCAGGCGCGTCCGGCGGTGTTGCGGTAGTAGCCGTTCGCGGTGCCGGGGTGCTGCCAGACCGTGCGGTCGAGTTCGGCGTCGACCCGCTCGTTGTACTCCCGGGTCGCCTCCGGCGTCGGCTCCATCGCGGTGTAGCCGTGGTCGACCAGGTGGCGCAGGCACTCGATGACGTAGTGGACGTGCTCCTCGCTCGTCACGTTGTGCCCGCCACCGTGGTTGGGCGCGGCGTTCGGCCCGGCGGTGACGAAGAAGTTGGGGAACCCGGGGACGGTGACGCCCAGGTGGGCGCGCGGATCACGGCCGCCGTCCCAGCGCTCGGCCAGCGTCACCCCGTCCCGACCGATGACGTCGAGGAAGCCCAGGTACTCCAGCCGGAACCCGGTGGCCCAGATGATCACGTCTGCGGGCAGGAAGTCGCCGCTGGTCAGCAGCACCCCGTTCGGCTCGATCCGTTCGAACGACGCCCGGTGCAGCGCCACGTCGTCGCGGCGCAGCGCCGCCAGGAAGCCCGGATCCTTCACGATCCGCTTGGCGAACGGCGGAAAGTCGGGGGTGAGCATCTCCACCAGGTCCGGCCGGTCGCCCAACTCCTCGTGCAGGTGCTGGAGACAGATCCGCATCAGGACGTCGTTGGCGGGCGAGGAGGACACATGAGTGGCGTACCACTCCTCGTCGATCCTCGGGATCGCGAAGCTCTTGTCCGCGGTGAACCAGTGCGTGACCAGCCGGTACCACTGCTGGTAGTACGGCACGTGCCGCATCGCCCACCGGGTGGCGTCGTCGACCCGGCTGATCACATTGCGCTCCGGCGCGATCCAGTGCGGTTGCCGGAAGACGACATCGAGGTGCCCGGCCCGCCCCGCGAGGCTCGCCACGACCTGCACCGAGGTGCAGCCGGTGCCGAGCACCACCACCCGCTTGCCGTCCAGGTCGACGGAGTCGTCCCATGCCGCGGTGTGCATCGTGGCACCGGCGAACGATTCCCGACCGGGCACCTCGGGGACGTACGCGCTGTTGAGGACGCCGGTCGCGGTGATGACCGCGTTCGCCTCGTACACCTCGGTGGCCCCGTCCGGACCCGCCACGGTGACCCGCCAGATCTGCCGTTCGTCCACCCACGCGCAGCCGAGCACCCGGTGGGAGAGGGCGATGTCGTCGCGGATCTTGTACTTGTCCGCGACGTGGTGGAGATAACGCAGGTACTCGGGACCCGCCGGGTAGAACTTCGACCATTCCGGGTTGAGTTCGAACGAGTACGAGTAGAAGTGACTCGGCGTGTCCACCGCGGCCCCGGGATACGTGTTGCGTGCCCAGGTCCCGCCGATGTCGTCGCCGGCCTCGAACACCCGGTACTCGAAACCGGCCTCGGCGAGTTTCACCGCCGCGTTGATGCCGATCATCCCGGCGCCGACCACCGCGACCCGGAAGCCGGGCGGCACCGGTCGGTGTGCCGGAACGGACTCGGGCAGACCGGCGAAACCGCCCTGCTCCCGCAGATAGGGCCCGTACTCGGGGCCGACCGTGTCGTCGGTGGCCACCCGGACCATCTCCATGAACAGTTCCTCGTCCGGCACGCGCAGCGAGGGGACCAGTCCGCCCGGCAGCCGGGGCAGGATGTCGTGGGCGCGGCGGCGCACCTCGTCCGCGACCTCCTCGGGGTACTCGCCGGGCCTCAGCACCCGCTCGGGGTGGGCCGCCTTCGCCGCCGCGATCCGTTCCCGGAACTCGGTGAGCAGAGCACGGTCGTCCGTCAGGTGCACCAGCGTCATCAGCAGAGGGCCCGGCTCGGCCGCGTCGATCGCCGCGTGCAGACGCTCGGGGTCCGCGTCCGGCACGGGGCGTACCGTCCGGGTCGGCCGGTCGTCGGGGATGACCGATGTCGTCATGGGGCCTCGCTTCGGGGAGGGCTGGGACGGAGCGGCGTGCTGTGGGGCCTGCGGACTCTCCCCGCGGGTGGCGCTCACCAGGGCAGTGGGTACTCGGCCTTGGCCCGCAGGAGCCCGGCGATCTCGCGCAGCGCCAGTCGGCCGCGCGCGAGGTGCTGCTGCTGCATCAGGAAGCCGTGGCCGACCCCGGGGTAGCGGGTGAACGTGGTCTGTACGCCGGCCTCGCCGAGCCGGGCGGCGTACCGCTGCGACCAGTCACGGACCGGGTCGAGTTCGCCTACGGCGACGATCGCGGGCGCCACACCGCGCAGATCGGGGCAGTACGCGGGGATCTCCTCACCGGAGGCGGGTTCGGGGCTCCCGGCCCTCGCGAGCTCGTGCAGGTAGAGGAGGTCGTCACGGGACAGCCCCGCGACATCGTCCATCTCGTGCATCGAGGCGGCTGCCATGTCCCGGTCGAGCCCGCCGTACACCAGGACCTGGCACAGCAGCCGGGGGCCTCCCCGGTCGCGGGCGCGCAGCGCGACGAGCGCCGCCAGAGTGCCGCCCGCGCTGTCGCCCAGGACGGAGATCCGGTCGGGCAGGACACCGAGTTCCGCGGCGTGCGCGGCCACCCACTCGGTCGCCGCCCACGCGTCCTCGATCTGCCCCGGCGGCGGATGTTCCGGAGCGAGGTGGTACTCGACGGCGAACACGCGATGCCCCGTGGCCTCGGCGAGGGCGCGGGCGAGCGGCTCGAAGGAGTGGTTCGTACCCATGACGAGCCCGCCCGCGTGGAAGTACACCAGGCCCGGCAGCTCGGCGTCCGCGGTGGGGCTGTAGACGCGGATCGGCAGCTGCCCGTGGACGCACGGGATGTCGCGGTCCTCCACGGCTGCCATCTTGGGCATGTCCACCGGATGAGGCAGCGCCTCCAGTACGGCACGTACGGCAGCCAGCCCCCGCTCCCGCATGCCGGCGCCCCCGCTCTGCGTGTTCCGCAGCTCGTACAGCGCGGCGGCGTCCGGGTCGGGCGTGGGAACGTGCTGGGACATCGTCGTACCCCTCCGTGTGCGGGCGGCTGAAGACCGGCGGGGCCGAGGACCTCCACCGGGGAGGCGGCCGGACCCGGGCGCGACTCGCGTACGGCCTTGCCCGGGACCCACGAAAGGTCTCCGGGAACCTGCGTGGGCCTGGCCGGCCATACGGACGGCCTCGTGGATCCCGTAGTGCAGTGTGATGCACGAGCCTGCGGAGGCAGGGCGGGAACTCCCGCTGATCGGGACCGATCCGGTGCGGGACCGGGAGCCCGGCGTGCGGTACCTAGCAAGTGCTTGTTTGTGTCGGACGAGATGGTCATACTCCGCAGGGAAGGAGGACCTACATGACTCACGACGCCCGTTTCCACTTCACCAAGATCCTGGTGACCGACATCGAGTCCCAGTTCGCTTTCTACGCCTCCGTGCTGGGCATGGCCGAGAAGTACCGGTACGCCCATGGCACGGGGGACGACGCCCTGGAGGAGATCATCATGACCTCCGCCGCCGGCGGTGACCCCACGCTGGTCCTGGTGCACTTCCTGAACCGGCCGGGGCAGGCGCCCGGCGAGGCCATCCTCGGTTTCACCGTGCCCGACCTGGACGACACCGTGCGCCGGGTGTCCGAGGCCGGCGGCACCGTCGAGCAGGCTCCGTTCGAGGTGTCCGACTTCAAGCTCAGGGCCGCGTTCGTGCGCGACCCCGAGGGGCACCGCCTCGAACTCGTCCAGTCGCTGTGAGACACCCGCACAGCTCCGGCCACCCCCACCGTCACGAGGACCCGCCCATGGCCCCTGCGCATCGAGAGCGACACCCGCTGACGCCCGTAGCACCCCCCGAAGTCCTGGAGGGCTTCTACACGCCCGAGGAGGTCGGCACCCTCTTCGGCGTCGTACGCGCCAACGCCCCCTGGAAGCTGGTGCTCGCCCACCACTTCGCCTCCGCCGAGGAGTACTTCGCGGTGTCCGGCGCCAGGGAGCGCCCCCCGGACGCCGGACTCGCCGACTTCGTCGCCCCGGTGTTCCGCGGCTACCTCGCCCGGGAGGGCGCGGTCCTGTACCCGGACCTCCACGACCTCTACTTCAGCCGCAAGCTCCTGGAGCCGGTGCTGCGGATGCACAAGGCCCGCTACGGCTTCGCCCACCACATGCTGTTCAACCTCTGCGGCCCTTCGCGCAGTTTCGACGCCGGCCACTTCGACAGCGGCAACTGGCGCGGGGTCAGCTCGGTGAACGCCCCGATCTGGCTGATGAGCGTGATGGCCAAGTCCGGCCTGTTCGACGCCTGGGAGGTCAAGTCGGGCCAGGTGATCACCTACTTCTACGACTCCGACGTCGACGGTGGCTTCACCTACTGGCCCGAGGGCCCGGAGCGGGCGCCGAGCCGGCTGGTGGCGCCGTTCCGCAACACGGCGGTCCTCTCGGACAACTCCCGGATGTTCCACCGCCGCGAGGCCAACGGCCCGCGCGACCGCCGCGATCTGCCCGCCCTGACCATGGGATCGCTCCTGACAGCCGACGGCGACGACGCGTGGGTCGTCCGGGACGGCGACACCGAGATCGCGCGCTTCGCGCACCGCGACAGCCGGTCGCTGTTCCACTACACCGCGCTGGTCTTCGAGGACCTGGCGGACGTCACCCGGTATCTGGACCACACCGACGACCTCACCTTTGACAAGGTCTTCGACGTGCTGATCGCCGATCTGAGGGCGCGCGGGGTGCGGTTCAGCGAGCCCTCCGACCCCATGACCGACCGCGACTTCATCGCCCTGCTCACGGACGTCCACGCCATGGCGCCCCGAGAGTACCCGGCTCTGGCACCTCTGGACGTGCCCGCCGCCTGACGGGAGAACGGGCCCGCCCCTGGGACGGGCCCGTTCTCGTGCGGGTCATCCCGTGCCGCGCCCGCCGGTCAGAGCCGCTCGACGATGGTGACGTTGGCCTGACCGCCGCCCTCGCACATGGTCTGGAGCCCGTACCGGCCGCCCGTGCGTTCCAGTTCGCCCAGCAGTGAGGTCATCAAGCGGGTGCCGGTGGCGCCGATGGGATGGCCGAGGGCGATCGCGCCGCCGTTGACGTTGACCCGGTCCAGGTCGGCGCCGGTCTCCGCGGCCCAGGCGAGGACCACCGAGGCGAAGGCCTCGTTCACCTCGAACAGGTCGATGTCACCGACCGCCATCCCCGCCCGGTCCAGGGCGCGCCGGGTCGCCGCGATGGGGCCGGTCAACATCCACACCGGGTCGTCGGCGTACACGGAGAGGTGGTGGATCCGGGCGCGAGGCGTGAGCCCGTGCTCGCGCACCGCCCGCTCCGAGGCCACCAGCAGGGCCGAGGCGGCGTCGCTGATCTGCGAGGCCAGCGCGGCGGTGAGCCGGCCGCCCTCCCGGAGCGGGGCCAGCGCGGCCATCCGCTCCGGCGAGGTGTCGCGGCGCGGGCACTCGTCGGCGGCGAAGTCCGCGAACGGCTCGATCTCGTCCTTGAACCGCCCCTGGTCGATCGCGGCCGCCGCCCGCCGGTGGCTGCGCAGCGCGAAGGCTTCCATCTCCTCCCGCGACAGCCGCCACCGCTCCGCGATCATCTCGGCGGCCCGGAACTGCGAGACCTCCTGCTCGCCGTAGCGAGCCACCCAGCCCGGCGACTCGGCGAACGGCGTGGTGAAGCCGTACCGCTCACCCAGCGTCATGGAGGCGGACATCGGGATCGCGGACATGTTCTGCACCCCGCCCGCGACGATCAGGTCGGCGGTGCCGGACATGACGCCCTGCGCCGCGAAGTGCACGGCCTGCTGGCTGGAGCCGCACTGCCGGTCGATGGTCACCCCGGGCACGTGGTCCGGGAGCCCCGCCACCAGCCAGGCGGTGCGGGCCACGTCCCCGGCCTGGGAGCCGATGGTGTCGTTGCAGCCCAGGATGACGTCGTCGACGGCGGCCGGGTCGACGCCCGAACGCCGTACGAGCGCGCCGATCACATGGGCCGCGAGGTCCGCGGAGTGCACGGCGGACAGGGATCCGCCGCGCCGCCCCACCGGGGTGCGCACGGCGTCGACGATGTAGGCCTCGGCCACGGTCGTCCTCCTCCTTCTTCTGCGGGGTGCGGGACTTCAGGCGTGCTGGCTGCTGACGGAGACGACCTCACCCGTCATGTACGAGGAGTACGCGCTGGCCAGGAACACCATCACGTTGGCCACCTCCCACGGCTCCGCGGCCCGGCCGAACGCCTCGCGGCCCTTGAGCTCGTCGAGGAACTCCTCGGTGGTGACCTTCGCCAGGAACGGGTGCAGCGCCAGGCTCGGCGAGACCGCGTTGACCCGGATGCCGTGGGGGGCCAGGTCGGCCGCCGCGCTGCGGGTGAGGGCCATCACCCCGGCCTTGGCGGCGGCGTAGTGCGCCTGCCCCTCCTGGGCCCGCCAGCCGACCACCGAGGCGTTGTTCACGATGACGCCCCGGCGGCCCGCGCGGACCATCCGGTTGCCGGCGGCGCGCACACAGCGGAAGGTTCCGGTGAGGGTGATGTCCAGGACCCGCGACCACTCCTCGTCGGTCATCTCCAGAACCGAACGGGTTCCGCCGAGCCCGGCGTTGTTCACCATCACGTCGACCCCGCCGAACGGCTCCGCCGCGTCCAGCAGGGCGTTCACCTGTTCCTCGCGGGTCACGTCGCACAGGGCGGTGGCGACCCGTTCCGCCCCGAACTCCTCGGTCAGTTCCTTTCCGGTCTCGCCCAGCCGCCGCTCGTGGACGTCACCGAGGACCACGGCCCGCGCCCCCTCCTCCAGGCAGCGCCGTACGACCGCGGAGCCGATGCCCGCGCCCGCGGCGGCCGTGACCACTACGGTCAGGCCGGCGAGCAGCCCGTGTCCGGGTACGTAGTCGGGCGGTGCCTGTCCGGCTCGTCGCGTGTTCATGCTTTCGGCTCCCTGGGCAGGCCGAGCACCCGCTCGGCGATGATGTTGCGCTGGATCTCGTTCGAGCCGCCGTAGATCGTGTCGGCCCGGCTGAACAGGAACAGCCGCTGGAAGGCGTCCAGGTCGTACGGCGGTCCCTGCGCCACCAGCGAGGAGGCGCCCGCCACCTCCATGGCCAGCTCCCCGAGCCCCCGGTGCCAGGTGCCCCACAGCAGCTTGGCGATCGACGCCTCGGGCCGCTGGGAGCCCGAACCGCCCAGCATCCGCAGCGCGTTGAGCCGGATGATCTCAAGACCCATGTGGGCGCGGGTGATCCGGTCCTGGATCGAGGGGTCCTCGATGGCACCGGTCCGCCGGGCCAGCTCCACCACCGCGTCCAGCTCGCGGGCGAAGCCGATCTGCTGGCCGAGTGTGGAGACACCCCGCTCGAAGCCGAGCGTGGCCATGGCGACCTTCCAGCCGTCGCCGGGCGCGCCGACCACCAGCGAGCCGTCGGTCCGCGCGCCGTCGAAGAACACCTCGTTGAACTCGGAGGTGCCGGTCAGCTGGGTGATGGGCCGTACGGTGACGCCCTCCTGGCGCATCGGCACCAGCAGGTACGACAGCCCCGCGTGCCGCACCGAGCCCGGTTCGGTCCGCGCGACCACGAAGCACCAGTCGGCCAGGTGCGCGAGGGACGTCCACACCTTCTGGCCGTCGATCACCCACTGGTCCGGCTCTCCCGCCCCCGCCGCCCGCTCCAGCCGGGCCCGGGTGGACACCGCGGCCAGGTCGGAGCCCGCGCCGGGCTCGGAGTAGCCCTGGCACCACAGCTCCTCGACGGCGCGGATACCGGGCAGGAAGCGGTCCTTCTGCTCCTGGGTGCCGAAGGCGAGGAGGGTCGGCCCGAGCAGTTCCTCGCCCAGGTGGTTGACGCGGGCGGGCCCGTCGGCGCGGGCGTACTCCTCGTGGAACACCACCTGCCGGGCGAGGTCGAGCCCTCTGCCGCCGTACTCCTCGGGCCAGCCGATGCAGGTCCAGCCGTGGGCGGCGAGATGCCGGTCCCAGGCCAGCCGTTCCTCGTACGCTTCGTGCTCCCGGCCGGAGCCGCCGAGGCCCCGCAGGCCGGCGAAGTCGCCGGACAGATGGGTCTCCAGCCAGTCCCGGACCTCACGGCGGAAGGCCTCGTCCTGCGCTGAGCCTGGCAGTTGCACGCTTTCCCCCTAGAAGATGCCGTCGGTTCGCGATCGTGCTGTTCGGGAGCTGGGGCATCGCCTACACTAACCCACCAAGCACTTGTTTGGTATGTATCCGTGGTCCCTGTGAAGGAGCTGGCATGTCCGCTGCGGAGAGCCGCCCGGCCGAGGAACAGGTCGTCACCTACGAGGTCCGCGGCACGGTCGCCGTGGTGACGGTGAACCGCCCCCGGTACCGCAACGCGCAGAACTCGAAGGTGACGTACGCCCTCGACGCCGCCTTCACCCGGGCCGTCGACGACGACGCGGTGAAGGTCGTCGTACTCGCGGGCAGCGGCGAGCACTTCAGCGGCGGCCACGACATCGGCACGCCGGGCCGCGACATCCACGAGAGCTTCGAGCGCAGAGCCGTCATCATGTGGGACCACACCGACAAGGAGGGCGTCGACGCCCGCCTGGCCCGGGAGTCCGAGGTGTACCTGGGGATGTGCCGCCGCTGGCGGGAGATCCCCAAGCCGATGATCGCCATGGTCCAGGGCGCGTGCGTCGCGGGCGGGCTGATGCTGGCCTGGTCCTGCGACTTCATCGTCGCCTCGGAGGACGCCTTCTTCTGTGACCCCGTCGTCCGCATGGGCATCCCGGGCGTGGAGTTCTTCGCCCACCCGTGGGTGATGAACCCGCGCGCGGCCAAGGAGTTCCTGTACACCGGCGACCGCTTCAGCGCCGAGCGCGCGCACCAGCTCGGTATGGTCAACCATGTCGTGCCCCGCGAGGAGCTGGAGTCGGCAGTCTTCGCGCTCGCCGAGCGGATCAGCGCGATGCCCCGCTTCGGCCTCGCGCTCACCAAGCGGGCGATCAACCAGGCGGAGGACCTGCAGGGCATGCGCACCGGCATGGACTCGGTGTTCGGCCTGCACCACGCCGCCCACTCCCACAATGCCGAGGTGAGTGTCGACTCCCTCGCGGGTATGGACGCGCGGGCGATGCGCGACTCGGGACGGCAGGCGGCGGGCAGCGACTGAGGACGGCACCCGCTCTGCCCGGGGATCTTCCCGTTCCGCCCAGGATCCTTTCCGAAGGGGACCCGATGACGTTCGCACCCACCGAGGAACAGAACGAACTCGCCGTGACCGTACGGCGGCTGCTGGAGCGCCGCAGTGACAGTGGTGCGGTGCGGGCCGCCGTCGCGCGGGCCCCGGGCTACGACACGGCCCTGTGGCGCACCCTGTGCGAACAGGTGGGTGCGGCGGCCCTGGCCGTCCCGGAGTGCTACGGCGGCGCGGGCTTCACCCTGTTCGAGACGCACATGGTGCTGGAGCAGTTGGGCGCGGCGCTGACTCCCTCTCCGCTGCTCGGCTCCGGTGTGCTCGCGGCCCGGGCGCTGCTGCTCAGCGGCGACGGGGCGGCCTGCGAGCGGCTGCTTCCCGGCATCGCCGGGGGCACCTCCGTGGCGGCCGTCTGCTGGGCCGGTGAGGACGGCCACTGGCGCACCGACCGCAGTGACGTACGTGCCACGGGCGGGAGCGCCTGGTCCTTGACCGGGACGGCTCCCCTGGTCCTGGAGGGCGTCCACGCCGACGTCCTGCTGGTGGTGGCCCGGACCGGCCCGGGACAGGTGGGCCTGTTCGAGGTCGACCCGGACGACGACCGGGTGCGGCGCACCCCCACTCCGGCGATGGACCCGACGCTGAGCCTGGCCAGGATCGAGTTCGACGCGGCGCCCGCGGCCCCCCTGACCCTCGACGCGTCCGGCCTGCTCGGCACCCTGTACGACATCGCCGCCGTCGCCGTCACCGCCCTGCAGGTCGGCACCGCCCAGCGGGCGCTCGACATGACCGTCGCCTACAGCAGGGAGCGCGTCCAGTTCGGCCGCCCCATCGGGTCGTTCCAGGCGCTGAAGCACCGTATGGCCGACATGCTGGTCGAGGTCGAGACGGCGAGGTCCGCCTCCTGGGCGGCGGCCCGGGCCGCCGCGGCGGAAGACGACCCGGAGCTGCCGGCACGGGCGGCGCTGGCCAAGGCCTGGTGCTCCGAGGCACTGAACAAGGTCGCCGCCGAGACCGTCCAGCTGCACGGCGGAATCGCGATCACCTGGGAGCACGACGCCCAGCTCGTGTTCAAGCGGGCCCACGCGCTGTCCCAGCTGTTCGGTCAGCCGCACGAGCACCGGCAGCGGCTCTTCCGCCAGGTCATCGGTGCGGGACCTCGATGAACACCGCCTCGGCCTCGACCGTGCGCACGCCCTCGCACTCGATCCGTCCGATGACGCCGACCTTGCGTCCGGAGTGCTCAACGATCTCGGAGCGCAGCAGCAGGGTGCGCTCCAGCGGCGTGCGCGCGAGATAGCGCACGGACAGCGACCCGGTCACACACAGCAGCCCGGTGGACTGGACGAGGATGCCCAGCATGTTGTCCATGAGCCGGGCGCAGACACCGCCGTGCACCGAGTCGGTGGGGCCCTCGTACAGGGCGTTCACGACGGTGGCGGCCGTCGCGCTGCGGCCGTCCGCCGCGAACGACACCTCCAGGGGGAGGTGCACCGGGTTGTACTGGTCGAGGAGCACCCGCGGTACGCCGACGGTCTCCGCCACGGGCAGCGGCACGCAACGGGTCCCGGCCCGCTTCTCCAGGGCCCGGGTCACGGACGCGAGGGTCTCGGTGGCACGGGCCAGCTCGCCGCCGGGGACGTCGGTCACGGCGACGGCGTGGGCCAGTGCCCGCGTCGCCTCGACGAGGTCCTCCCTCGCCCGGTCCCGCTCCGTCTCCCGTGGCCCACGGATCACCCCGCTCCTCCTCACGGTCACGCGGACTGCCCGCCGTCGACGACGAAGTCCTGGCCGGTGCAGTAACTCGCCGCGTCACTGGCGAGAAAGGCCACCATGGCGGACACCTCCGAGGGCGTGCCGACCCGGGGGATGGGCTGCCCGGCGACCGCCCCGCCGCCCGCCCGGGTCTCCTCGCTGATCATCGCGGTGTCGACCGCTCCCGGGCAGACGCAGTTGACCCGGATCCCGTACCCGCCCAGCTCCTTGGCCGCCGACCTGGTGGCGCCGCGCAGCGCCCACTTCGACGCGGAGTAGGCGAGGCCGCCGGGGTAGCCCGTGAGTCCGGCCGTGGAGGCGATGTTGACGATGGAACCGCCGCGCCCGCGCATCAGGGGAAGCACCGCCTGCATCCCGAGGACGGCTCCCACGAGGTTGACCCTGAGCGTGGCCGCCAGACTCTCCTCGGACAGTTCGGCGAGCGGTTCCCCGATCGAGATGCCCGCGTTGTTGACCAGGATGTCGACCCGTCCGAAACGGTCCGCGGTCCGGGCCATCGCCGCCGCCCAGGCGCTCTTGTCCCCCACGTCGAGGGGACAGGTCAGGGTGTCGCCCGCGATACGGCCGGCGACCGCCCGCACGCCGCGCTCGTCGAGGTCGGTGAGGACGACGCTCGCGCCGAGTCCTGCCAGGGTCCGCGCGTGCTCCGCGCCCTGTCCCTGGCCGGCTCCGGTGACGAAGGCGATCCTGTCCCTCAGGTCCACGGCGTGCACGACCACTTCCGGGCTCCTCCCCGCCGATATCCCTTAACCAAGCAATTGCTTGTTAGTCTAACTCCAGGAGCCGTCAGGAGGGCCGTCGTGACCTACTCGGTCAACCATGTGGGAATCACCGTCAGCGACCTGGACCGTTCGCTCGACTTCTACGCGCGGATCCTCGGGGGCGAGCCGGTCGGTTCCTGGGAACGCAGCGGCCCGAGGATCGACGCCGTGACCGGCTACCCGGGCGTCGTGGTCCGCCAGGCCTTCGTCCGCCTGTCCCGGGGGGCGACACTCATCGAACTGCTCCAGTACGTCGGCGGTTCCCCAGAGGTGACCGACCCGGACCACGGCCGCGCGGGCTCGGTCCATCTGGCCGTCGACGTGGACGGGCTCGACGCCATGCTCGCCCGGATGCGGGCCGAGGAGGTCGCCGTGCTGTCGGAGCCCATCACGGCCGGAGAGGGCCCGTTGGAGGGCTGCCGTCTCGTCTACGTGCTCGACCCGGACCGGGTCCGGGTCGAACTCGTGGAGCCGCCGGACGCGGGGAGCGATTCCTGACCGGAGCCCGGTCGTCTCCCTGTTCAGGGCTCGTCCCGCTCCAGCCGCGCCAACTCCTCGCCGCTGAGTGCGAGGCCGGCCGCGGCGGCGGAGTCCCGGACCGACTCGGGCCGGCTGGCCCCGGGGATCGGGACCACCACCGGCGACCTGTGCAGCTGCCAGGCGAGCACCACCTGGTACGTGCTGACACCCCGCTCCCGTGCGACGTCCTCGAACGCCGCGTACCGCGCGCCGAGTCCCTTCGCCTGGCGCATCCCGCCGAACGGCCCCCAGGCCAGGAACGTCAGGCCGAGTTCCTCGCAGAGCGCGATCTCCGGTTCGCTGGAGCGGAACCCCGGCGAGTACTCGTTCTCCACCGCGACCAGCGTGTCGCCGAGGATCCCGTGCGCCAGCCGGATCTGCTCCGGATTCGCGTTGGAGATCCCGGCGCGCCGGATCAGCCCCGCCTCGTACAGCTCGCGCAGCCCACCCATGGTCTCGGCGTACGGGACCTTCGGGTCGGGCCGGTGGTGCAGGTACAGCGGCAGGGCCTCCAACCCCAGGCGGCGCAGCGAGTCCTCGCACGCGCGGCGCAGGTGCTCGGGTCGGCCGTCGACGTCCCATTCCTGGTCGCCGGGCCGCAGGTGGCCGCCCTTCGTCGCCACGACCACGTGGTCGACCGGACCCGGGTGGTCCGCGAGGGCCTTGGCCAGCATCGACTCGTTCACGCCGTACCCGGCCGCGGGGCCGTACACGTCCGCGGTGTCGAAGAGCGTCACTCCGGCGTCCAGGGCCGCGTGCACGGTGCGGACCGCCCGTGCCTCGTCGTAGCCGGGCACCTGGGTCAGGGTCATCGCGCCCATGCCCACCGGGAAGACCCGGGTCCCGCCCAGGGTTCGCTTCCTCGGAGTCGAAACGGAGTCGGTCATGTGGTCTCCGTAAGTTGTTAGGCGGCCCGGGAGGGCCGGATGTGGCTGATGGGGTCTTGCCAGTCGTGGCTCCGAAGGAGTGGCCGTCCGGCTCTCCGGGGCGCCCTGGCTGCTGATTGAGATGTGCGCGCTTCGTGCGGTCGCTGATTACGGAGATGACAGCGGGGTGTTCCTCGGGCCGACGGGATGCCGAACGGCACGAGGAGGGGCGAATGAGCAGGCGGAAGGCCCAGGTCTGGGCAGGTGTCGACGCAGGCAAGGGACACCACTGGGCGGCTGTGGTCGACGAGACCGGCGCGACCTTGTGGTCGAAGAAGATCGACAACGACGAGTCGGCGATCCTGACCGCGCTCGGCGAGATCCTCGACCTGGCGGACGAGGTTCACTGGGCAGTGGACATCTCCGGCACGTCCTCGGCTCTGCTGCTGGCCCTGCTCGCAGTCCACGACCAGCAGGCCGTCTACGTCCCCGGCCGCACGGTCAACCGCATGTCGGGCGCTTACCGGGGCGAGGCGAAGACCGATGCCCGCGACGCCTGTGTCATCGCCGAAACCGCCCGCCACCGCAACGACTTCACCGCGATCGACGTGCCTGCCCAGCTGACTGCCGACCTCGCGCTGCTGACCGCCCACCGGTCCGATCTGGTGGCCGACCGGGTGAGACTCATCAACCGGCTGCGCGACGTGCTGACCGGAATCTTCCCCGCACTGGAACGGGCCTTCGACTACAGCTCGCAGAAGGGCGCGCTGGTCCTGCTGACGGGTGACCAGACCCCCGCCGGGATCCGCCGCCATGGCCGGGCCCGCCTGACGGCCTGGCTGGCCAACCGCGGCGTCCGAAGCGCGGACGCGGTCGCCGCGACCGCGCTGGAGGCCGCGCAGACCCAGCAGACCGCACTGTCCGGCGAGGACGTCGCCGCCCAGATCGTCGCCGACCTGGCCGCGCAGATCCTGGCCCTGGACAACCGGCTGAAGCGGATCGACAAGCAGATCCGCGAGACGTTCCGCAGCCACCCGCAGGCGGAGATCATCGAGTCCCTGCCCGGCATGGGCCCGATACTCGGCGCCGAGTTCGTCGTCGCCGCCGGGGACCTCTCGGCCTACACCGATGCCGGCCATCTGGCCTCGGCGGCCGGGCTGGTGCCCGTCCCGCGTGACTCCGGCCGCCGCACCGGCAACCTCCACCGGCCCAAGCGCT
Source organism: Streptomyces sp. VNUA24 (assembly GCF_029167005.1). Taxonomy (NCBI): domain Bacteria; kingdom Bacillati; phylum Actinomycetota; class Actinomycetes; order Kitasatosporales; family Streptomycetaceae; genus Streptomyces; species Streptomyces sp. VNUA24. Next base: position 1,001,735 of record NZ_CP119143.1, on the reverse strand, counting down.
ACAGCCGCCGCCTGCGACGCGTGTTCTACATGTCCGCGCAGACCAGCATCATCCGAGAGGGCCCGAACCGGGACTTCTACCTCAAGAAGCGCGCCGAGGGCTGCAAACACGTCCAGGCCGTCATCGCTCTGGCCCGCCGACGGGCGAGCGTGTTGTGGGCACTGCTGCGTGACGGAAGGATGTTCACCTCCGCCCCACCGGTCACGCAGGCGGCTTGACTTCGTCATTGAGACTCCTTCGCGGGTGCTCCGCCCGTTCCCGGTCGCCGGGCAGTCATCGGTCGGCCCGAGGCAACCTAACAATTGCTTCGTCACCAAGCAAGCGCTAGGTTAATTCGGGAACGTCGAGCCCTCCGGGTGTGAGAGGAAGTGTCCATGGGTGACAAAGCGATGTCCCTGGAGGACTTCGCCGGGACCGTCGAGTCGGGCATGACGGTCGGCATCGGCGGCTGGGGATCACGGCGGAAACCGATGGCGCTGGTGCGTGAACTGTTGCGCACCGACGTCCGCGACCTGACCGTCGTCACGTTCGGCGGCCCGGACGTGGGACTGCTGTGCGCGGCGGGCCGGGTACGCAAGCTGGTCTACGGCTTCGTCTCGCTGGACAGTATCGCCCTCGACCCGCATTTCCGGTCGGTACGGGAGAGGGGCGCCGTCGAGACGGCGGAGTACGACGAGGGTATGTTCGTCACCGGGCTGCGCGCCGCGGCGAACCGGCTGGACTTCCTGCCCACCCGGGCGGGCCTCGGCTCCGACGTCCTCACCATGAACCCCGACCTGGTGACGATTCCCTCCCCGTACTCCGACGACGAGTACGTGGCGATGCGGGCCCTGCGGCTCGACGTGGCCCTGGTGCACGTCAACCGCGCCGACGCGGCGGGCAACGCCCAGTACCTGGGCCCCGACCCGTACTTCGACGACCTGTTCGCGATGGCCGCCGACCGCTGCTTCGTCAGCACCGAGCGGATCGTCGGCCCCGGGGAACTACTCGCCGCCGCCCCCGCCCAGTCGGTGCTGATCAGCCGCCTCTTCGTGAACGGGGTGATCGAGGCGCCCCGGGGCGCGCACTTCACCTCGTGCGAACCCGACTACGGGCGGGACGAGGCCTTCCAGGCGCACTACGCGGCGGCGGCGCGGGACACCGGGTCCTGGGAGCTGTTCCGCAAGACGTTCCTCGACGGCGACGAGCAGGCATACCACGCGGCCGTGGCGGACTTCCACGCCCGGCGCGACGGACAGGAGGAGGGCCGATGACGGAGATCACCCGGGCCGAGGTGTGCGCCGCCGCGTGCGCCGACGTGTGGCGCGACGCCGGGGAGGTGCTGGCGCACGCGGTCGGTGTGGTTCCCTCGATCGGGGCGCGGCTCGCCCGGCTGACGACCAGCCCGGACCTCGTCCTCACCGACGGCGAGGCCTACTTCATGAGCGAGCCGCCGCCGCTCGGCCGGACCGCCGCCGACGGGGGAGTGGTCGAGGGCTGGGTGCCCTACCGGCGGGTCTTCGACCTTGTCGCCAGCGGGCGCCGGCAGAGCATGATGGGGGCCAGCCAGATCGACCGGTACGGTAACCAGAACATCTCGCTCATCGGCGACTGGCGACGTCCGAAGCGGCAGCTCATCGGAGTGCGCGGGGCGCCCGGCAACACGGCCAACCACCGCACCGACTACTGGGTGGCCCGGCACACGCCCAAGGTCTTCGTCGAGAAGGTGGACGTCGTCTGCGGCGTCGGCAACGACCGCGCCCGCGGCACCAAGGGGCTGGGCTTCCACCACCTGGGCGTGGTGATCACCGACCTCGCGGTCCTCGACTACGACTCGGAGGGGCACCTGCGCGTACGATCGCTGCATCCCGGTGTCACCGCGGAAGAGGTCCGTCAGAACACCGGGTTCGCGATCGACACGAGCGGCGCCGCCGAGACCCGCCTGCCCGACGCGGGCGAACTGCGGCTCATCCGCGAGGTGGTCGACCCCCGGGGCCTGCGCGACCGCGAGGTCCCGGTCACCCGTTGACGAGACCGCCGTGCAGCACGCGGAGGTACTGCTCGGCCAGCGCCTCGGCACGGAACTTGCCGCGCGGGCGGTACCACCGCACACTGCACCACACGGTGTCCCGGATGAACCGGTACGTCAGGCTCACGTCGACATCGGCGCGGAAGACCCCGGACCGCTGGCCCGCCGTGAGCGTCCGGAGCCAGATCTTCTCGATCTTCTTGCCCAGTTGGTCGACGTACTCGAAACCGGACAGCCCGACGAGCGTGTCCGCCTCGCTCTGGTAGAGGGCCACGGCCTCCGGCGTCTCATGGATGGTGGTGAAGGCATGGGTGATGAGCTGGTCGAGGACCTCCCTCGGGTCCGTCCCTTCCTTCTCGATCTCCGTGAAGCGCTCGTGGAGCCGCTCCAGGAAACCCCGGAGGATCTCGTCGAGCATGTCCTCCTTCGAGCTGAAGTGGTGGTACAGGCTGCCCGACAGGATGCCCGCCTCGTCGGCGATGTCCCGCACGGTGGTCTGGGTGTACCCGCGGGTGGCGAACAGGCCGGCCGCGATCTGCAGGAGCTCCGCCCTGCGCTCGGAACCGGTGCCGTTCCTGGCCGCCGTCCGTGCCGGGGCTGCCGCTCGGGCGGGGCGTCGTGCCGCCATGTCGTTCGTCCCTTCCGCCGGGGATCGTCCTCCGGCCGGCAAGCATGTGCTCGAATCCTGCCACAGGCCCCGTTCCCCGCCGTCTCATTGAACGGGACGGCGACTTGCGGACCGCTGACCCGGGCCGTGCACTGCCCAGCATACCTACCAAGCATTTGGTTGTTCGGAGGTCTCGCGTGATCGAAGAGCCGGCTCCCTCGACCGTTCCCGGGCTGCTGGCCCGGGCGGCGGAGCGCCATGGCGACCATCCGGCGGTCGTCGACGGCGCCGTCGAGGTCGGTTACCGGCAGTTGGCCGAGCTCGTCGGGCGGACCGCGCGGGCATGCGCCGCCGTGGGAGTCCGCCCGGGAGACCGGGTCGCGGTGTGGGCCCCCAACCGGCTGGAGTTCATTCTCGCCCTGCTCGGCGCGCAGTGCGCCGGGGCGTCCGTGGTGCCCATGAACACCCGCTACCGCGGTCATGAGGCCGCGGTCGTCCTGCGCCGCTCGCGCGCCTCGGCGCTCGTCCTTGCGAACGGCTTCCTCGGCGTCGACTACATGGAGATGCTGCGGACGGCGGCGGCCGAGGAGGCGGCGCCGGGGGAGACCGGCCCCGTCCCGGGGCTGCCCGCGCTGCGGACCGTGGTGGACATCGCCGCGCGCGTGTCCTGCGACGCCGCCCTGTCCTGGGGCGACTTCACCGCCCGCGCGGACGAGGTACCGCAGGAGGAGGGAGCGCGGATCGCGGCGGCGGTCGGCGCCGACGACATCTGCGACATCATGTTCACCTCCGGCACGACGGGCGTGCCCAAGGGGGTGATGAGCGCTCACCGACAGACCATCGGAGCGGCCGTGGTCTGGGCCGAGGGCGCGGCCCTGAGCCCCGCCGACCGCTACGCGATCGTCAACCCGTTCTTCCACGGCTTCGGCTACAAGGCGGGCGTGCTCGCCGCCCTCGCAGCCGGTGCCACCGTCTACCCGGTGGCGACGTTCGACGCGGGCCGCCTCCTGGAACTGATCCGGTCCGCCGGTATCACCGTGCTCCCGGGCGCGCCGACCATCTTCGTGTCGCTCCTGGACCACCCTCGGCTGGCGGAACTGCGGCCGTCCACGCTGCGCTTCGCGACCGCCGGGGCCGCCACCGTCCCAGAGTCCCTCTTCCGGCGCATGCGCGAGGAGTTGGGCTTCCGGACCGTGGCACAGGCGTACGGCCTGACCGAGTGCACCGTGGCCACGCGGTCCCGCCCCGGAGAGGATCCCGCCCATGTGGAGCAGACGACCGGTCCCGCCGTGCCGGGTATCGAGATCCGGGTCGTCGACGCGGACGGCGAAGAGGTGGCGACCGGCCAGGACGGCGAGGTCCTGCTGCGTGGCGACAACGTGATGCTCGGCTACTTCGAGGACGAGGCCGCGACCCGGGCGGCGATCGACGCCGACGGCTGGCTGCGTACCGGGGACGTCGGGCGGCTCGACGAGCACGGCTGCCTGAAGATCACCGACCGGATCAAGGACATGATCATCGTCGGCGGCTTCAACGTCTATCCGGCCGAGGTGGAGAACGTCCTGGCCGGACACCCCCTGGTCGCCGAGTCCGCGGTGGTCGGCATGCCCGACGCCCGGCTCGGCTCCGTGGCCTGCGCCTACGTGGTCCCGCGCCGGGGCTCGGAACCCTCGGCGCGGGACGTCATCGCGCACTGCAGGGAACGATTGGCCAACTTCAAGGTGCCACGCAGGGTGATCGTGGTGCCCGAGCTGCCGAGGAACGCCGCCGGCAAGATCCTCAAGACGGGGCTGCGGGAGCGGCTCGGCTGAACACCGGCCACCCGGTGACCGGGCGGGCCGGGCCGCCCGGGGCGAATGTGCCACGTTGCGGGCCGAGCCGTGTCCTCGCCATGGCCGGGGACACGGGCCCGCGTCTGTCTTCCGAGCGGGACGCGCGGCGGTCGTGCGGCTGCACCGGCCGATCCAGCCGCCCGGTCACCATGGCTGCCACACACGGCCCGCGCTCGTTGTCCGGGCGGGACCGCCCGACGGCCGCGCGGTTGGACCAGCTCGCGAGCCGCCGGGCAACCGCTCAGCCGAGCCGCTCGATCACCATGGCCATGCCCTGGCCGCCGGCCACGCACATGGTCTCCAGGCCGAACCGGCCGTCCCGCTCCTGGAGGGCGTGGATGAGGGTCGTGGTGATCCGGGCCCCCGTCATGCCGAAGGGGTGACCGAGCGCGATCGCGCCGCCGTTGACGTTGACCCGTTCCGGGTCGGCTCCCAACTGCCGTACGGAGGGGATGACCTGGGCTGCGAACGCCTCGTTGAACTCGAACAGGTCGATGTCGCCCACGGTGAGTCCGGCCCGCCGCAGCGCCTCACGGCTCGCCTCCACCGGTCCGAGGCCCATGATCTCCGGGCTGAGCGCGGACACCCCGGTGGAGACGATCCGCGCCAGCGGGGCGAGGCCCAGTTCGGCCGCGCGGCGGTCACTCATCACGACCAGGGCCGCCGCCCCGTCGTTCAGCGGGCAGCAGTTGGCGGCGGTGACGGTCCCGTCCGGCCGGAACACCGGCTTCAGCGCCGACACCTTCTCCGGCGTCACCCCCTTGCGGGGCCCGTCGTCGGCGGCGACCACGGTGCCGTCCGGGAGGGTGACCGGAGTGATGTCCCGCTTCCAGAAGCCCCGCGCGTCGGCCGCCTCCGCCAACTGCTGGCTGCGTACGGCGAACTCGTCCTGCTCGCGCCGTGACACCCCGCACATCAGCGCCACGTTCTCGGCGGTGTCGCCCATGCCGATGTAGACGTCGGGCAGGCCACCGGCCACCCGCGGATCGGTCCAGTCCGTACCCTCGCCCGCGGCGCGGCGGGCGGTGCGCTCGGCGGCCCGCGCGTACACCGGGTTGCGGGTGTCCGGCATCCCGTCGGCCTTGCCCCTGCCGAACCGGGACACCATCTCCACCCCGGCCGACACGAACACCTCGCCCTCTCCCGCCCGGACGGCGTGGAAGGCCATCCGGGTCGTCTGCAGCGACGAGGAGCAGTAGCGCTGGACCGTGGTGCCCGGCACGGTGTCGAGGCCGAGCCGCAGCGCGGTCATCCGGGCCAGGTTGTAGCCCTGTTCGCCGGCCGGCTGCGCACAGCCCAGCATCAGGTCGCCGACCTCGGACGGATCGAGCGCGGGCACCTCGGCGAGCGCGGCCCCGACGATCTGTGCGGCGATGTCGTCGGGGCGCAGATCCCTGAGCGACCCCTTGTGTGCCCGCCCGATGGGGGAGCGCACGGCGGACACGATCACTGCTTCGGGCATGGGGACTCCCCTTGGTGGTCGGGATTCATCGTTCGCGTGACCTCGCGGCCATCACACCGGTGTTGGGCGAGTGCTGGAGGAAGGCCGGCCACTCGCCCCCGCCGTCCACGTTCAGCACGGCGCCGGTGATGTGCGCGGCGAGCGGGGAGGCGAGCAGCAGACACGCCCCGCCGATGTCGTCGGGCCGGGCGAAGACCCCGCGCGGGATGGTCGCCGCGACGCGGGCGGTCTGCTCCGCGTCGCCGTAGTGGTCCGTCGACCCCGGTGTCGCCACCAGTCCGCAGCTGACCGCGTTGACCCGCACCCGGGGCGCCCACTCCACGGCCAGGGTGCGGGTCAGGCTCTCCAGAGCCGCCTTCGCCGCGCCGTAGACGGCGGACCCGGGGCTGGGCCGCCGGGCGCTGATGGAGCTGATGTTGAGCACCACGCCGCCGTCGTCCTGGGCGTCCATGACCGGGAAGACCGCGCGGCTGACGAAGACCGGGGCGAGGAAGTTGAGGTCGGTGACCTTGCGGTGGAAGCGGGGCGAGGCCGTCGCGAAGTCGGCGAACGGCGCGCCGCCCGCGTTGTTGACCGCGACGTCGATCCGGCCCCGGCGGGCCGTGATGTCCTCGACCCAGCGGTCGACCTGGTCCGGGTCGCGCACGTCGACCTTGCTGAAGTGCGCCGTCCGGTCCTCGACCGTTCGCGCGGCACCCGGCGTGCCGCGCCCGCAGGTCTCGACCTGCGCGCCCGCCCTCAGGAACACCTCCACGATGCCCTCACCCACGCCCCTGGCCCCTCCTGTGACCAGGACGACCTTCCCTGACATGTCCAACTGGATCGGCATGGCGACACCCTAGCCACGAAGACCAATCAAGCGCTAGGTAGGTGAACAGAGACGACCAAGCATTTGCTTGGCTCAGGTGGTCGTGGCGAGGGCCGCTCCCGGTCGCCGGGACCTGTCGTGGCAGGCGGGCTGTCCCGGTCCGACACTCGCTCCAGCGGTCTGTTCGTCCGTACCTGCCACCGCCCGGAGGAATCACCATGACGCCCGCTCCCGTCCCGCCGCCCGAGCACGGGCCCACTGACCATGCGCACGCGGACGGCGCGGAACTGCGCGCCCTGGCCGAGCGCTACGCGGCGGCGCTGGATCGCGGCGACCGCGAGGACTACCTCTCCGTGTTCACCCGGGACGGCGTCGTGGTGATCCACGGCCCGGACGGATCCGTGGTGCAGGAGCGGCGGGGGCCGGCGGAACTCCTCAAGGAGTTCGACGACCTCGGCGGGTTCGACCGGGTCCACCACCTCGTCGGCGGACATGTGGCGGAGGTGACCGACGGCGGCGGATCGGCCACCGCGGTGGTCGCGGCGGAGGCGCATCATCACAGCACGGGGCCCGACGGGAACGCCACCGATCTGTACTGCCCGGTGCGGTACCGCGACTCCTGCGTACGGACGGCCGAAGGCTGGCGGATCGCCCGCCGGGAGGTTTTCCCGCTCTGGTACGACCTGCGCACCGTCACCGCGCCCCGCTGGTGACACCGGCCCCGCCCATCCCCTCTCCCCAGCCACACGCACGACCGAGGAGTCACGGACATGACCGAAGAGGCGACGACCACCGACTGGGACGAGGAGTGCGACGTCCTCGTGATCGGCTCCGGCGGAGGCGGGCTGACCGGTGCCTGCACGACCGCCGCCGCCGGGCTCGACACGCTGGTCGTCGAGAAGACCGGCTCCTACGGCGGAACCACCGCGTATGCCGGCGCCTGCCTGTGGCTGCCCGGCAACGCGGCCCAGGCGAGGGCCGGGGTCGAGGACTCGGCCGAACTGGGCAGGGCCTACTTCCGGGCGATCGTCGGTGACAGCACTTCGGCCGACCTGCAGGACGCGTACATCGACAACGCGGGCCCGACGGTCGACTTCCTGGAGCGGGACCACGACGTCCTCTTCGAACACCGGCCGTTCCCCGACTACTTCGACGCCCCCGGCCGGTTCCCGCTCGGGCGCGGTGTGTTCCCCGTGGAGTACCCGGCGCCGGAGGCCGGCGACGACCTGCTGGCGGCGGTCCGGCCCGCGGCCTGGGAGGAGCGCCTCGGTGTCCGGGGCCCGGAGGGACCGTTCACCGACGGACGCGCGCTGATCGCCCGGCTGCTGGTGGCCCTGCGGGCGACCGGGCAGGGCAGGACCCGCCTGCGCACCGCCCTCACCGCCCTGGTCACGGACACCGACGGGGCCGTCACCGGCGCGGAGCTGAGCACCTCCGGCGGAGAGGGGACGCTGCGCGTCCGTGCCCGCAAGGGTGTCCTCCTCGCGGCCGGCGGCTTCGAGGCCAGCCACCGGCTGCGGCGCGAGTGGCAGCGACTGCCCGGCGCCGACTGGACCATGGGCGCCCCCGGCGGCAACACGGGGGACGCCATCCTCGCCGCCCAGGCGATCGGGGCCGACACCGCGCTGCTCGCCGAGTCCTGGTGGTGCCCGTCGGTGCTCTTTCCGGACGGCTCGGCCAACTTCGCCCTGGGCTTCCGGGGCGGAGTCTTCGTGGGCCGCGACGGCCGCCGCTTCGCCAACGAGTGCCTGCCCTACGACCGCATGGGCCGCGCGATGCTCGCCGCCGATGTCGGCAACGCGCCCGACCGGCCGGTGTGGTGGGTCTTCGACGGCCGCTGGGGAGAGGAGCCGCCCGGCATCGTCGTCGTCCCGGCCGACCGCAAGTCCTTCGCGGAGGCCGGGCTCTGGCACACGGCCGACACCCTGGACGAACTGGCCGTGTCCACCGGCATCGACGCCACAGGGCTCGCCGAGACAGTCCGTGCCTTCAACACCTACGCGGCCGAAGGGTCCGACGCCGACCACCACCGGGGCGAGGACCCGTACGACAGGTTCTTCGCCGACGGTACCGGGCCCAACCCGTGCCTCGTGCCGGTCGACCAGGGCCCCTTCCACGCGGTGCGGCTCGTGCTGGGCGACCTCGGAACCAAGGGAGGACTGCGCACGGACACCATGGCCCGGGTCGTGCGCGCGGACGGGGCGGTGATACCGGGCCTCTACGCCACCGGCAACACCATGGCGTCGGTGGCGGGCCCGTACTACCCCGGGCCCGGGGCGCCGATCGGCTCGGCGATGGTCTTCGGACACCTTGCCGGGCGTCACCTGGCCGACGGCGGAGCCGGCTCCGGGCGGATTCCGTAGCGGGGCGCGGGAGGGCGTGACCGGGCCCCGCTGTGAGGTCGTCTCGCGAGCGGTCCGAGGCCGAACCGGCCCCGGACCGTCCCGTACTCCGGGGAGAGCGCGGGATCGGCCGGCGTCGAAGCGGTGGACGCGGTCGACGAGCGATCCTGCGGCCAGCCGGCCGCGAACCCCCGTCGACCCCTCGCAGCGGGCCGGCGGGCGAAGGGCCGGAATGGGGAGGCGGGGCGGGTTCTCAGTCGTCGAGTGCGCGGAACACCACGTCGAGGAAGGTGTCGAGGGACTGGAGGTAGGCGCTGTGGGCGGCGCCCTCCAGGACGGTGAGTTCGGCATGGGGCAGGAGCGTCGCCAGGTTCCTGGCGGGAGCCGCCGCGAAGTCCAGGTCGCCGACGGCGATGTGGACGGGGTCCGTGATGGTCCGCAGCCGGTCGCCGAAGTCCTCGTCGAAGAACTCCCTGGCGCCGGGGGAGAGGGGCCGGGGGTGCCGGGTGGCCTCGATGCTGGTCGCGGTGGACCGGACGCGGGAGTACTGCGCGGGCACCTCCGGGTGCTCGGCCGCCCAGCCCGCCTCGAAGCCGCGGGAGTCGATCCACAGCCCGTCCACCAAAGGGTTCATCGGGTGGTCGCCGGTGAGGGGCCAGCCCATCCCGGTCACGACGAGCGAGGCGGCCCGGCCGGGGTTGCGGACCGCCCAGCGCAGGACGGTCATCGCGCCCTGGGACTGTCCGACCAGCACCGGGCGCTCCAGGCCCAGGGCGCCGAGGAAGCCGTCGAGTTCCTCGCGCCGGTCGGGTTCGGGTACGTCCCGGGGCGAGTTGTCGGAGAAGCCGTGGTTGACGCTGTCGTAGGCGATGACCCGGCAGTGCTTCCGCAGCCGGGTGATGTGCCAGTCCCAGCAGGCCGCGGACGCCGACCGGCCGTGCAGCAGCACGACGGGACGGCCCTCGCCCTGGTCGGTGTAGTGGATGTCGGTTCCGTCGATCTGCACAAAGGGCACGGGGATTCCGCCTAACGAGCTGGTGCGGCGCGGCGGGCTTCCCGGCGCGTCCGCTGCTGATCGGGGTCGAGGACGGGAGCGGCGAGGCAGAGGCGCTCGGTGTAGGGGTCCTCGGGGTGGTCCAGCACCCGCTGTGTCGGTCCCTGCTCGACCAGACGACCGTGTTCGAGGACGACGACGCGCCGGCAGAGGTGACGGACCACGGAGAGGTCGTGGGTGATGAACAGATAGGACAGTTCGTGATCGGTCTGCAGGTCGGTGAGCAGGTTGATCACCTGCGCCTGCACCGAGAGGTCGAGCGCAGACACCACCTCGTCGCAGATGATCAGTGAAGGGCCGGGCAGAACCGCCCGGGCGATGGCGATGCGCTGGCGCTGGCCACCGGAGAACTGCCGCGGGTACCGGTCGAACGCGGTGGGGTCGAGCCCGACCCGGGTGAGCAGGCGCGCCGCGCGTGACCGCGCGTCGGTGCTGTGTTCCTCACCGGAGGCCGCCAGCGTCTCCAGGATGCTCTGCCCCACGGTCCTGTGCGGGTTCAGCGAGCTGTAGGGATCCTGGAAGACGACCTGGATCTCCCGGCTCAGCGCGCGCCGCTCACGCGCGGTCGCGGAGGTGATGTCCCGCCCCCGCCAGCGGATGTTCCCGCTGACCACGGGTGCCAGCCCGAGGACCGCCTTGCCCAGGGTCGACTTCCCGGAGCCCGACTCCCCGACGATGCCCAGGGTCTCGCCGGGGTCCAGGCTCAGGGAGACGTCCCGCAGGGCGGGTGCGGTGGGACGGCGCCGACGGCTCCGGTAACTCACCGTCAGCGATCCGACCTCCAGCAATGGTTCGGTCATGCCCGGCTCCTCATCAGATCGACGGGGACAGGGTGCAGACACCGCACCCGGCGGTCCGCACTGTCCGCGGTCGCGACGGCGGACTCCCGGCAGTCCGCCTCGGCGAAGGCACAGCGGTCGGCGAACCGGCAGGACACCGGCCAGTCGTCCGGGTCCGGAACGATGCCCGGGATGGTGGGCAGCCGCTCGCCGACGGTGGACTCGGAAGGGTTCGACTCCAGCAGGGCGCGGGAGTACGGATGCCGGGGCGAGGCCACGAGGTCCGCGACCCGGGCCTCCTCCACCACCTGACCCGCGTACATCACCACGGCCCGGTCGCAGGCGTCGGAGAGGACGCCCCAGTCGTGGGTGACGAGGATCATCGCCATGCCCGTCTCCTCGCGGATGTCCCGCAGGAGATCCAGGATCTCGGCCTGCACGGTGACGTCGAGGGCCGTTGTGGGTTCGTCGGCGATCAGCAGTCGGGGCCGGCCCGCCAGGGCGCGGGCGATCGCCACCCGCTGGGCCATGCCGCCCGAGAGCTCGTGCGGATATGACCTGGCCACCCGCTCCGGGTCCGGCAGACGCACCTGCTTCAGCAACTCCAGCGTGATGCGCCGAGCGTCCCGCCGGCCCACCCCGCGGTGATGTCGTACGGCCTCGGCGAGTTGCCGGCCCGCGGTGAACGACGGATCGAGGCTGGAGACGGGTTCCTGCGAGATGTAGCCGATCCTGCGGCCGCGGACCCGGTTGATCTCCCGGTCGTCGAGCCCCATCAGGTCCTGGCCTTCGAGGAGACAGGCACCCGCGCTGATCCGCGAGCCGGGTGGGGTCACCCGTAGCAGTGCCGTGACGGCGGTGGTCTTCCCACAGCCCGACTCGCCCACGATGCCCAGGGCCTCGCCCGGCGCGACGTCGAAGCAGACGCCGTCCACGAGAGTCGTCCTCCCGTCGTCCACGGTCACGGAGAGATCGCGGACGCAGAGCAGCGCCTCAGGGGCCGACGGCTGCGAGGAGGCGGGCAGTGACCGGGCTGGAACCCGCATCGAACGCCAGGTCAGTTCCACGCCGACGTCACGTGTCGAGCGGCCGGAGTAGGCGTCGCGGACGGCGTTGCCGAGCAGCCCCAGCGCGAGGCAGACCACGACCAGGGTCCCGCCGGTGGGAACGAGCATCCACGGGTTCTCGGTCATCACGTTCTGCGCATCGGTGATCATGTTGCCCCAGTTCGGCTGGGGAGGCTGCACCCCGAGGCCGAGGAAGCCCAGGCCGGCTTCGGTCAGGATGGCCGTCGCGGCGAACAGCATCACCTGGGTGAGGGCCGGGCCGGCCACGGCGGGAAGGATGTGGCGGCGCCGCACCTGTCCCGGAGTCAGCCCGGCCACACGTGCCGCGGTCACGAAGAGTTCCGTACGGGCCTCGGCGGACGCCGCGCGGACCACCCGGACGAGGACGGGAGAGGCGAGGACACCGAGAGTGAGCATCGCGGCCGTCTCGTTGGAACCGAAGATCGCCAGCACCACCAGCAGGATGATCAGACCCGGGCTGGCCTGGATCAGCTCGGTCACACGCATCACCACGGTGTCCAGGCGCCCACCGGTGGAGCCGGAGACCAGACCCACCGTCACACCGATCACGGTGAAGACGACCACCGCCACGAGCGCGCCGGTGAGGGTCACCTGGCCGCCGTACAGCAGACGGCTGAGCACGTCCCGGCCGAGCGAGTCGGTGCCCAGGGGGTGGGCCCCGGAGGGCGGCGTGTTCACCGCGCGGTAGTCCTGCGCCAGCGGGGAGTAGGGCGCGACGAGCGAGGCCATGGCGCAGCCGAGGACGATCAGCGTCAGGACGGCCAGGGAGCCCACGGCGCTGGGGCGTCGCAGGACGGCACGCAGGAAGTGCGGCCGCGCCGGCTGCCCGGCACCCCGGACCGGGCCGGTCGGTTCGGTGTCGAGGGTCATGCGGAATCCACTCTCGGGTTGAGCGCGGCCTGTGCCAGGTCGGTCAGGAGGTTGACGAGGATGACGATCACGGTGAAGTAGACGACCACGCCCTGGATCACCGGCAGGTCGTGCCTGGTGGTCGCCTCGACGGCGAGTGTGCCGAGGCCGGCCATGCCGAAGATCGCCTCCATCAGGACGGTTCCGCCCAGGAGCGAGACGACGAGGAGCCCCGACAGGGTCACCACGGGTCCGGAGGCGTTCTTCAGGACATGGCGGAACAGCACCGACCGCGTCGGAAGACCGTTCGCCCGCAGCGCGCGGACGAAGTCGCTCTGGAACGTCACCACCATCTGGCCGCGTGTCTGCAGGGCCAGGCCCGCCACACTGCTCGTCGCCAGACAGACGACCGGCAGTGCCAGCGAGCTCAGCCACATGGACGGGGACATCGTGAACGGCACGTACCCGGACGCGGGGAACAGCGGCAGCCAGACGGCGAAGGCCACCACGAGAAGGGCGGCGAACCAGAAACTCGGCACCGCCATGGCCATGAGGGAGGACGCGTCGACCAGCCGGGCCGCCGCGCCACCCCGGATGGCCGACACCGTGCCCAGGAGGATCCCCAGGACCACGGACAGTACGAGGGTCAGCAGGGTCAGGGACAGCGTCACGGGCAGTCGCGAGGACAGCATCGAGGTGACGCTCTCGTGACTGTAGAGCGAACTGCCGAGATCACCGCGCAGGGCGTGACTCAGCCAGTTCCAGTACTGCTCGGGCAGTGGGGCGTCGAGGCCGAGCTGACGGGTGACCTCCGCTCGCTGGGCGTCGGTGGCGCCGGTGCCCAGGATGACCCCGGCGACGTCACCGGGACCCAGTGAGGCGAGTACGAAACTGATCAAGGAGACCAGGAGCAGCAGCGGCACCGACCAGGCGAGCCGCCGTGCCATCACGGACGCGAGACGCATGTGTTGACTCCACGGGCTGTCAGGAGCTGGGCTTCGTCAGGAACCGGGCTTCCAGTTCAGGACGTCGTACTCGCCGTAGCTGCCGAACCGGCCGAGGTCGTCGACGTTCTTGGCGAACAGGTACCGCTCGACGGAGGCGACGGGTACGAACAGCGCGGCCTCGTGGACCACTTGGCCGACGTTCTGCGCGGCGTCGGCGGTCTTGCCGGATCCGGCCTTCGCGTACTGGGCGAAAGCGTCGTTCACGGCGGGTTCCGTCACACCGAACGGATTGAACACCGCCTTGCGCGTGAGCTGCGCGGACATCTCGCTGAGCGGCATGCTGACAGCGAAGGTGATGGCGGAGAACTTCCCCGCGGCCAGGGAACCGAACATCTCACTCGGCTGGTTGTCGAAGGTCCGCAGCGACACCTTGACACCGATCTTGGCCCACTGCTCCACCAGGATCTGGGAGACCTCGGCGTCCCGGTTGTCGGTGTTGGTCCCCAGAGCGAGGGTGAAGCCCTTGCCGACACCGGCTTCGTCGAGCAGCTTCTTCGCCTGGGCGGGGTCGTACTCGTACGCCTGGACCGCGTCGGAGTAGCCCTCGGCACCGGGTGAGGCGAACTGGGAGAGCGGCTGGTACGCCTTGCCGAGCGTGGTCGCGACGGCCTTGCGGTCGATCGCCAGGTTGAGGGCCTTGCGCACCCGGGGGTCGGCCATGGCCGGGGCGACCTTGCCCTTGCCGTCCATGAGCCACACCATGATGGACACCTTGCCACCGGCGACCACGTCCAGGCCGGCCGACTCGGCCTGGTCCACCTGCGACTGTTCGGTCACGGTGCTGACGTCGATCTGACCCGTGCGGAGGGCGCTGAGCGCCGTCTTGCTGTCGCCGATGATCCGTACGACGATCTTCTTGTAGTGCTGTGCCTTCGGGTTCCAGTACTTGTCGTTCTTCACGAACGTGTAGCGGTCGCCGGACACCGACTGTCCCTTGTCCAGGGTGTAGGCGCCGGCGCCGAAGGTGGCCGTGCCCAGGGCCGACTTCTTCTTGAGGCCGGCGGGGCTGATGATGTCGCCGTAGTTGGTCAGTTGGCTGAAGACGCGCGGGGCGTTCGGGGTGGGCTGGGAGAACGTGATCCGTACGGTCCGCTCGTCCGGCGCGGTCACGTCGGACACCGTCTCGATCGTGGAGTGGGAAGGGCTCGGCGTGGCGATGAAGTACTTCAGCGTCCTGACGACCGCGTCGGCTGTCACGGGCGTTCCGTCCGCGAAGGTCGCGCCCTCGCGCAGCGTCATCTCGAACGCCGTGTTGTCGGCTCCGGTGTACTTCCAGGACTCGGCGAGGGCGGGGCTGAAGGACCCGTCGGCGTTGGTGCGGATCAGCGGCTCGTAGGAGAGCCACTGCACCAGCTGCTGGGGCCCGGAGCCGTTCTTGGCCGGATCGAGGCTCTGGGGGTCGCCGTTGATGGCGATCGTCAGGGTGTCGCCGGCGGCGGCGCTCACGTCACCGCCGGCGCACCCGGTCGAAGCGAAGGCGATCCCGACCGCTATCGCTGCCGCAGTGAAGGCACGGCGCGATCTGTTCGTAGGAGCAGCCATTGGTCCTCATTTCCCGAACGTCCAGCACCTCGCCCGTGAGGTGAACTGGGATGGCCAGCATGCACATCTCTGCATGAAATGCGCAAGACTCTGGTTTGATTTTGCGTTATTCGCGCAGCAATGCTGAGTTGACGTGCGCTATTCACGCAACAGGTGGGGATGTGCCGGGGGATGCCGGAGGCGCCGGGTCAGTAGCGTCCGGTGGGGTGTGCTCTCGTCGTCCGAGTACTGGATTCAGGCCACTCGACGGCGGGTCCGAGGGGCCGACAGCCTGCGGCGACCGGCATGGGTGAGGGGCGAGAAAGCCTCGATCGCGGCCCGGCCGCGCGCCGGATGGTCTGCGGGGCGAGTGCTTGCGACGTGGTGCTACTCGCACCGTGTCGGGCCAGGTGCCGTGGTGTCGGGCTGTCGTGGCGCGTTGCGATGCCGGCGGTGGGGTGCCGGATCGGGTGGTCCTGTCAGGGGAGAGGGTGCGGGATTCGGTGGCGGAACGCCCGTTCGATCACTTGGGGAGCTGGGTGTCGGCCCGCACGGCGGACTCCTCGGGTGCGGGCTCGACCAGTACCACGCGTACGCCCCGATCCCGCAGGGCGGTGAGGACGCCGGGAGCGGCCGACGTGTCCGTCACCAGGGTCCAGCCGGACGGCAGGGTGACCCAGGCGTGAAAGGGGCGGAGCCCGAGTTTCGCCGCGTGGGCGAGGACGTACACGTGTTCGGCCCTGCGGGCCATCAGTTCCTTCAGCCGGGTCTGCCGCAGATCGGCCTCGCAGATGCCGTACTCGGCGGTGACCCCGTCCGTCCCGAGGAAGACACGGTCGAAGGTCATCCGTTCCAGCGCCACCTCGGTCAGGGGGCCGACGAAGCCCTGGCTGAGGGGGCGCAGGGTGCCCCCGAGACACTCCACCTGGACCCCGGGCGCGTCGGACAGTTCCTGAAGCGCCGTCACGCCGGTCGTGGCCACCGTCAGGCCCTTGGCCGTCCGTAGTTCGTGGGCGAGCGCGCCCACGGTCGAACCGGCGTCCAGCAGGACCGTCTCGCCGGCACCGATCTGCGAGGCCGCCCAACGGGCGATGGCCCACTTGGCCTCGTACGCCTCACCGATGCGCTGGCGCAGGGACGCCTCGGGGTGGGCGGCGAGCGACACCGCCCCGCCGTAGGTGCGCGCGAGATGCCCTTCGGCGGTCAGCTTGGCCAGGTCGCGACGGATGGTGGAGGCCGTGACCCCCAGTGCCTGGGAGAGTTCCTCCACACTGGCCAGCCCCGTGCTGGTGGCCAGCTTGAGGATACGGTCACGCCGGGCCTGGGACGCGGTGGGCATGCGGTGGTCTTCCCTTCGGCACGAGCGGCCGCCGTACGGTGATGGTCAGCGCGCGGTCGCGAGTCCGGTGGACATCTCGGCGGCCTGGCGCAGTGCTTCCAGCATGCTACCGGCTTCCGCGACGCCCTTTCCGGCTATGTCGAAGGCGGTGCCGTGGTCGACGGACGTACGGATCACCGGCAGTCCTACGGTGAGGTTGACCCCGGCTTCGATGCCCAGCACCTTCACCGGCCCGTGACCCTGATCGTGGTACATGGCCACGATGAGGTCGTAGTCGCCGCGCGAGGCGAGGAAGAAGGCGGTGTCCGCGGGGAGCGGTCCGCGTGCGTCGATGCCCTCGGTACGGACCGCCTCCAGCGCGGGGACGATCTTCTCCTCTTCCTCGCCGTAGCCGAACAGGCCGTTCTCACCGGCGTGCGGATTGATCCCGCAGACCCCGATGACCGGCTCGGGAACTCCGGCCCCGACCATGGCCTCGTGGCCTCGGCGCACGGTCCGTGCCACGAGCCCGGGTTCGATGCGGCCTACGGCGTCGATGAGGCCGATGTGCGTGGTGACGTGGATGACCTTGACCTTCTCGGTGGAGAGCATCATGGACACCTCGTCGGTGCCGGTGAGATGGGCGAGCAGTTCGGTGTGGCCGGGGTAGAGGTGACCGGCGGCATGCAGCGCCTCCTTGTTCAAAGGGGCTGTGCAGATGGCCCGCACCTGACCGGCGACCGCGAGTTCGGCGGCCCGCTTCACGTACTCGTACGCCGCGTCGCCGGCCACCGGGGACAGTCGGCCCCAGGGCAGGTCGGCGGGGAGCAGTCCGAGGTCGACGACGTTGATCCGGTGGGGGAGGAACACCGCCTCGGCGGGATCCTGTACGTCGACGACCTCGCAGTCGATGCCCAGAAGCACGGCCGCCTGGCGCAGCCTGCCCGCGTCACCGATGACCACGGGGCGGCAGCGGGCGAGGGTGCCGGGGTCCAGTACCGCGGGTACGACGACTTCCGGACCGATGCCGGCCCCGTCGCCCATGGTGACCGCGATGAGGGGGAGCGAACTGTCGGCGGCACGTGCGTTCAAGGGGGTTCTCCTAGCAGGAAGAGAGGAAGGGGTTGGATCGCGGGCCGAGCCGGCGCCGCCACGACGCGGTCGTCTTCGAGGCCCGCGCGGCCCGCTAGCGGTGAGGAGGGAGGTCCGCGCCCAGCGCGCGGGCTATGGAGAGCAGTGAATCGATGCCCCCGAAACTTCCGGGGCGGATCACGACGGCCCGGCCGTCCGGGGTGCGCGAGTGCACCGCGCCGTGGTGGATCTCGCGCAGCGGAGCAAGTTCACGGACGCCCAGGGCGTCAAGGACCCGGCGGGCTGTCTCGCCCCCGGTGAGGACGAGGTCGGCCGGGGTCCGCAGCATGGCCACGACGCGGCCGAGTCCCGCCGCCACGTCCACCGATGCGCCAGGGTCGAGGCCGCCGGAGCCGTCGATGCCGAGGACCGTGACACGGCCGGGCACCAGCGGCACCTCGGGCGTCCGGCCCTGCCCCGCCCTGCGCAGAAGATCCGGAGACACTGCCACATGTCTGGCGCCGACCGCCGTGAGTTGCGCGATCTGCGCAGTCGCTGTGGGTTCGGCCGTGCCCACCACCACGAGGACGGGGCGGCGCTCCGTCCCGCCCCCAGGTTCCAGGGGCCTGCCGGCCCCGGCGGCCGGGACGTGGTCTCGTCCGGTTCCGGCGAGTTGATGGCCCGGGCGGGCCACCGACCGTCGCCACAGCGCGGCGGCCAGTGCACTGGTCCCCAGCGGCCGGTACTCCGGGCCGAGCAGTAGCACCGCCTCGGCGATCGTGTCCAGGTCGTCGTCCGTCTCCGCGTCGCACACCGGGTGCAGTCCGCGAGCTGCGACATCCCGCAACCTGTCGGTGAGCGGCCCCGGCCCTCGCCTGACGCGGTCCAGGGGTACCCCCTCGGTCACGAGCCCGTGCAGGGCATCGGCCACCGAGGCCGGTGCCGCCCGGCCCTCGGCACGCCAGGCATCGGTACGGTGCAGGGGCCCTCCCGGCAGATGAACCACGCCGTCGCGTACGGTGCGCCCCGCTACGGGCAGCGCCAACGCGGTCACCACGGCGTGTGCGCCCGCCGCGTAGGCCACTGCCTCGGCCGAGATGTTGCCGCGCAGCAGAGAGTCGGCTTTCTTGAAGAGCATGGTTCCGGGACAGGCCCCGGCGAGTGCCGCGTGCACGGACCCGGCGGCCTCGGCTGGCGGCAGCCATCGGGAGTCCAGGTCGGCGACCACGACCCAGGGAGCGTCGCCCGCGCCGGACCGCGCATGCGCGTGACAGGCATCGGGCCGACCGCGCGCGACGGCTCCCGCATGGTCATCGCACGCGCCCGCGCCGGCGGCACTCAGAACCAGCGTGCCGTGGAGACCGAGCGCGGCGGCGGTCTCCGCGGCACCGGACAGGTCGTCCGCCAGGGCCAGGACGCGGCGGAAGCCGGGTCCGCTGCTGTTCGAGAGAAACACGGGCACCTCCTTGGGCGTCCTGGGACCCTGATGATGACACATCTTGCGTGATTTGCGCGAGGTGTCTTGCGCGTATCGCGCAATCGTGTCACCTTTTTCCAGCCGGGCAACCACTTCAGCATCGGCTGGCGACGGGCCCAGGCCACCACCGACAACCGAGGAGGCCGATGATGTCCGACTCTCCCGGAGCGAGCTGTCCGTGCCGGGCCCCGCGCGCTCGGAGGCCGTATGGTCGAACGCGAGGAGCCTTCGGGGCGTCCGGCTCCCGTCCCGGCTCCACGGCCCCGGCCTCCGACCCGCGCCCTCTGACCCCGCCGTCCCACGGGCAGAGGGGCCCTCGACGCGCCCGCCCTCCCGCGGCCACGCCCACGCTCCCAGTCCGCCCGGTGGAAGGAACGCATTCGTGACCAGCGGCACGCTTCTGCCGAACATCCCCGTCCCTTTGTCGCGGCTGGTGCTGGGCACCATGACCTTCGGCGACACCGTCGACCGCGAGGGCGCTGCCGCCTTGCTCGACGCCGCCCTGGACGCGGGGGTGACCGGCGTGGACACCGCCAACGGTTACGCGGGCGGCGCGAGCGAGGCCATCCTCGCCGAGTTGCTGCGCGGGCGCCGGGACAAGGTGGTCCTGGCCACCAAAGCCGGCATTCCCCACCCCGACCAGGGAGCGAACGCCCCGCTTTCCGCCGCGGGATTGCGGGCCGCCCTGGAAGGAAGCCTCAAGCGGCTCGCCACCGACCGTGTCGACCTGTTCTATCTGCACCAGCCGGATCGCGCGACCCCGCTCGCCGAGACCCTGGCCACCGTCGCCGAGTTCGTCGGCGAGGGCAAGGTGCTCGCCCTGGGGGTCTCCAACCACGCGGCCTGGCAGATCTCGGAGCTGGTCCGAGCGGCCGACGAGGCCGGCGCGCCCCGCCCGGTCGTCGCCCAGCAGTTGCACAACCTGCTCGCGCGCAGGATCGAGGAGGAGTACGTCGAGTACGCGGCCACCACAGGCCTGCGCACCATGGTCTACAACCCTCTCGGTGGCGGCCTGCTCACCGGTCGCCACCGTTTCGAGCAGAACCCCACCACCGGCCGCTTCGGTGACTCCGGGCTCGCCGCAATGTACCGGCAGCGCTACTGGAACGAGGAACTGTTCCGCGCGGTCGCCGACCTGGCCCGCATCGCCGACGGTGCGGGAATCCCGCTCACTGAACTCGCCCTGCGCTGGCTGCTCGACCGCCCCTCCACCGACGCGCTTCTCCTCGGCGGTTCGAGGACCGAGCACCTGCTCGCCAACATCGCCGCCGCCTCGGCCGGGCCGCTCCCGGCCGACGTGACCGAGGCCTGCGCAGAGGTGGGCGGCCGGCTGCGCGGCCCGATGCCGGCCTACAACCGGTGACGGTCCACCACCGGCCGGCCGGCCGGTGACGGCCCCGCAACCTCCCCCGTCGCCTCGGCCACTCCGGTACCGACCAGCCCGTGACCTCGTACGGAGAAGACCTCCCAATGAAGTTGTCGAGCCGCGTCAGTGACGGGAGGTATCGCCTGGTAGCGCCGTCCGTCACGCAGCAGTGCCCACAGAACGTCGACGCTGCGACGCGCGAGCGTGAGGACCGCCGGGATATGCCGTTTGCCCTCGGCGCGCTTCCTGTCGTAGAACCGGCGCGGCTCGTGGCAGCATCGGATGCTGGTCAGCGCGGAGGTGTGGAAGACCGGGCGGCAGGTCATCTGGGCCATGAGCGGCAACCCCGTGAAAGCCACACCCGCCATCCCCGGGCGAGCCCACCCTACGAATGGCTCGCTCATCCCGTGCAAGAAGGTAGGACCTCATGACCCCAGCAGAGTTCGCCGCGGCTCTCCGCGACCGGCAACCCCTCGTCGGCTACTGGTCGTTGCTCGACGCGCCGGTCGCCGCCGAACGTCTGGCCCGGCTCGGCTACGACTATCTCGCCTTCGACGCCCAGCACGGTCTGTTCGGCTACCAGGGCATGCTGGACAACCTCATGGCGGTGGACACCAAGGGCTCCACCGCCGTCGGCATCGTCCGCGTCGAGGCCAACGACCCGGCCCCGATCGGCCGGGCGCTCGACGCGGGCGCCACCGGGGTCATCGTCCCGCTCGTCGACAGTGCCCTGGACGCCGCGGACGCGGTCGCCGCCGTCCGCTACCCACCCCTGGGACGTCGCTCCTACGGCCCGATGCGCTCCCAACTGCGCATCGGCCCCGACCCCGCCGACACGCACCTCCAGACCGTGGTCCTCGCCATGATCGAGACCGCCGACGGCCTCGCCGACGTCGAGGCGATCTGCGCCACCCCCGGTCTCGACGGTGTCTACGTCGGCCCCTCCGACCTGCGGCTGGCCATCGGCGGAGCAACCTCCAGCGACCGGGCCGTCCAGGACGGGTTCGAAGCCGCCCTGGCCCGTGTCCGCAAGGCCGCGGAAGCCGCGGGCATCGCCGCCGGCATCCACACCCCCGACGGTGCCACCGCGGCCGGACGGCTGGCCGAGGGTTTCACCTACGCCACCGTCGCCTGCGACATCGTCCATCTCCAGCAGATCGCGGCCACTCATCTCGAAGCCGCCCGCCCGGGGCGCCCGGTCTGACACCCACGCCGGTCGTACCACCCGGGCCCGCGCCTCCTCCATGACCTTCGCGCCCCCGTATCACCAGGCCACCCGTGCCACCCCGCAACATCGTGGTACAGCCCTCAAGGAGCACCGACCTGATGGACACCCCCACCTCACGGACACCACCGGCCTCCCCACGCACCGACGGCATCGTGCGCCCCTGCGACGGTCGTCCTGGCCGCGCGGAGGCGTTCCTGTCAGCGCCGGCGGTGCAGAACCACGCCGCCAACCTGACCGTGCTTCCCGATGGCGGCCTCGCCTGTGTCTGGTTCGCCGGCACGCAGGAGGGCGTGTCGGACATCTCCGTGTGGATGTCCCGGCTCGCCCCCTCCGGAGACTCCTGGAGCCGACCGGTCCGGCTCTCTGACGACGCGACGCGTTCCGAGCAGAATCCGCTGCTGTTCCCGGCCCCGTCGGGCGAGCTCTGGCTGCTCTACACCGCGCAACGGGCCGGCGACCAGGACACCGCCGAGGTACGGATGCGTGTCTCGGCGGATGGGGGCACCACCTGGGACCGGCCCCGCACCCTCTTCCCGGCGACCGACCGCGGCGGGGTGTTCATCCGCCAGCCGATCGTCGTACCCGCCTCCGGACGTCTGCTGTTGCCCGTCTTCCACTGCGTGGCGGAACCCGGCGGGAAGTGGGTGGGTGATCTGGACACCAGCTCCGTCATGATCAGCGACGACGGGGGGCGTACCTGGCGCGAACGTCCGGTCCCCGGATCGACGGGCCAGGTCCACATGAACGTCCACCCACTCGGTGACGGCGGCCTGCTCGCGCTGTTCCGGAGCCGCTGGGCGGACCGGATCCACCGCTCGTACTCGTACGACCACGGAGAGACCTGGACCGAGCCGGAGGCCACGGAACTGCCCAACAACAACTCCTCCGTCCAGTTCGTCCCACTCGCCGACGGCCGGCTCGCCCTCGTCTACAACCACAGCAGTGCCGCGGACGCCGTGGCCCGCAGGCTCTCGCTGTACGACGAGATCGACGACACGGGCATCGTCACCGAGCAGACGGCCAAAGCTCCAGCGCCTACGGCCATCGCTCCGGCCCGGATTTCCGCCACCGGCACGGCGGACCCCGAGGGCAGGACGGCGTTCTGGGGTGCCCCGCGTGCCCCGCTGTCGCTCGCGCTCTCCCCGGACGGCGGCCGTTCCTGGTCCCGTGTCCTCGACGTGGCCACCGGCGACGGTCACTGTCTCACCAACAATTCCCGGGACCGCCTGAACCGCGAACTGTCCTATCCTTCGGTCCAACAGACGCCGGACGGCTCCCTGCACATCGCCTTCACCCACTGGCGGCAGGCGATCCGGTACGTCAGGATCCCGCCGGACGAAGTCCGCTCCGTCCGAACCGGCCCACCCGGCGGGAGACAGGGGGCGTGCGTCCGGGACGAGCAGGGCGCGGGCCGCTGACGGCAGCCGCCTGCTGTGCTGTCCGTACGTCAGGACACGCTCCAGGTGCGGCTGTTCGGGGCGGTGGCGCAGACGTTGTCGTTGATGTCGACGACCCGCAGGGTGCCTTCGGCCTCGAAGCGGTCCTGACCGCGCCGGACCTGGGCCCGCCGCCGACGGGGCAGGTCGTCGACGCCGTCGGAAGCCCCTGAAGCAGGACCGGGGGCGGCATGGACCGCGAACACCGGTACCTCGTGCACCCGGTCGCCCCGGAGCCGGCTGGTCGACCGCTCGTCCTGGCCGAGGGCGAGAAGACGACCGACGCGTCCTGCTACTTCCCCCACCAGCGTGTCGAGCGCCTCGGTGAGAGACCGACCGTGGCCGCCACCGGGGCCGACAGGGCGGTCGCGGCTCTAAAACTCCCCACCGGACGTGGCTGGTTGACCACCGTCCAGTGGCTCGGCAGGGTCACCACACACGACATCCCGTGCCGGCAAGGGAAGTCGGACGCTCTCGTGGGAGCCGCCCGCACCCGACGTTCAGCTCTTGGGACGCCGCCCACTCCGCCGGGGCGCGGGATCGGCGCCGTCGAGCAGGGAGTGGCGTCGCTCCCCACCGTTCTCCTCGACCTGGAGCACCACGCGGCGCAGCGAATCAGCGAGGCCGCGGCACTCGGCGTCACTCAACTGCTCTGTGACGAAGGCTTCTTCCGCGTTGAACTCCGGGAAGACCCGCCGCATCACCTCCGCGCCCCTGTCGGTGAGGCGCAGCAGCACCAGACGGCCGTCGCCCGGGTGGTCGGCCCGCTGGAGGAGCCCGCGGCTCTCCAGGGTCCGGGCCACTCCGGTGAGCGTGCTCTTGGAGATCCCCGCTTCCTCGGCGACGCTCCGGGTCTCGGACTCGCCCCAGATCCAGATCACCCAGAGCACGACGAACGCCGTCCAGGTCAGGTCCGAGCCGCGCAGCACCGAGTTCTCCAGGTGCTGCCGCACGGCGTGAGCGGCACGGTGGATGTTGGCCACGGCCGCCATCTGCTCGCGCCGGATCGGAAACCCGCCGAGCCTGGCCGACGCGAGCCGCTCGGCTTCGGTGATCGATCGGTGTCCGGGCACGGCCCCTCCTGTGTCCTCCCGCGCGTCCAGGCTGCCCTTCCGGGCCGGAGAACGGTTTGTTCGGAATCGGATGGTGCGAAGGCACTGCCGAGGCGGGTCGGCCGCTCGCCACGGGTCAGCCCAGGTCGGACACCCGGCGCATGACCTCACGGCAGAAGGCCCCGACCGCGTGAGGGTCGTCGGTGAACTGGGACGGCTTCACACAGAAGGTGGTGAAGCCCTGTGCCATCTGCTCGGGAACGGACTCCAGGGCCCGGGCCAGGTCCGCGCACGAGCTGTCGTCGGGGAAGACCGCCCGGGTGCCGCCGATCAGCTCCAGCTCGGAGAGGTCCCGGCCGGCGGCCTTCATGGCCAGGGCCAGCTTGTCCATCTCCTCCGCGGTGGGGCGGCCGAGCGGGTTGAAGGCGTGACCGTACCGGACGATGCGGCGGACCATGGCGTCGTGCATGCCCGCGCCGCCGAAGCACAGGCGAGGCCCGTCCGGCCGGTGTGCCTTGGGCTCGAAGTAGATGTCCTCGAACGCGTGGTGCTCACCCTGGTACGACACCGGGGAGGGGCCCCACAGCCTGGCCCAGATCTCCAGGTGCTCGTCCAGGAGCCTGCCCCGCCTGGCGAAGGGCACGCCCAGGGCGGTGTACTCGTCACGGCTCCAGCTGACGTTGGGCAGCACCATCAGGCGTCCCTCCGACAGCAGGTCCAGGGTGCCGAGTTCGCGGGCCAGCAGCAGCGGGTGACGCAGCGGTGCGATGACGGCCGAGGCCGCGAGGCGCAGCCGTTCGGTGACGGCGGCGATGGCGCTCAGCAGCATCAGGGAGTTGGGCCAAGGAGTGAACGGGTCCTGGTTCCCGGGCAGGGCGTAGTCCCGGGGGTTGCCCATGACGCCGTTCGCGCCGGCGTCCGGGCCGAGGACGATGTGCTCACTGATCATCACCGAGTCGAAGCCCGCGTCCTCGGCCTCGCGCGCCCAGCGCACCAGCAGCGGAAGGTCGGCCCGGCCGCCGGTCATCGTCCAGTTCTCGCTGAGCACCAGTTGCATGCGGGGAGAGGTGGTCATGGTCGTACGTTCTCCGTTCGTGAGCGTCCGGGGACGGTCCCGCGTGTCAGAGCATCCAGGAGTACTCGTGGAACTCCCAGTCGGTGACGGCCTGTTCGAAGCGGGCGATCTCCATGCGCTTCAACTCCGTGAACACCTGGACGAACCGCTCGCCCAGTGCCTCGCCCAGCGCCTTGTCCTGGTTCAGGGCCGACAGTGCCTCGCGGAACGAGGACGGCAGCGGGGCCCCGTCGTCGCCGCGGTCTCCGGTGATGGGCGGCGGTGGCAGGAGATCGCGTTCGACGCCGTCGAGGCCGGCCGCCAGCAGGGCCGCGATCGTCAGGTAGGGGTTGCCCGCACCGTCCCCGATGCGGACCTCGATCCGGGTGCCGGCACCGCGTTCGGGCGGGATCCTGGCGTAGGCGAGCCGGTTGTCGTAGCCCCAGTTGGCCGCGGTGGGCGCGAGCGAACCGGCGGCGGCCAGGCGTTTGTAGGCGTTGACGGTCGGGTTGAGCACCGCCATGAGCGCCGGTGCGTGTTCCAGCACCCCGGCCAGGAAGGACCTGGCGAGCGCTGACAGTCCGTCCTCGGTGCTGTCGTCGGCGAACAGATTGCGTTCCTGTCCGTCGGTGAGGGACAGATGGACGTGGTGGCCGCTGCCCGAGCGGTCGGCGAAGGGCTTGCCCATGAAGGTGGCGCGCATCCCGTGGCGGGCGGCGATCTCCTTCACCGCGTACTTGAACAGGAAGGCCCGGTCAGCGGCGTCCAGCGCCGGGCCGTGCGACTGGTTGATCTCGTACTGTCCGCCGCTGAACTCCTGGATGCCGGCCTGGACTCCGAGGCCGAGGGCGCGACACTCCCGGATGAGCAGCGGAAGCATGTCGTCCGGGTCGTAGGCGGTGCCGACGACATAGCCCGCGGTGTCCCGCTCCAGGTACCTGCGCCAGCCGTGCGGTGCCTCGGGATCCGCCCGCAGGAGGTAGAACTCCAGCTCCGGAGCGGCCACCGGGTGCAGCCCGCGTGCCGTCAGGCGGTCGATCTGGCCGCGCAGCAGCGAGCGCGGGTCGAAGCGCAGCGGAGCCCCCTGCGCGGCCGGGTCGGTCACCTCGGCGAGCAGGTACGCGATTCCCGGCGCGTAGCCGGGTACGGCCAGGGTGTCCGGGTCGATGCGGGCGTCCGCGTCGGGCCAGCCGCTGCTCGCGGACTCGGGTACGTGCAGCGGGTTGCCCGCCAGGTCGGTGACCATGAGGGCCTGGCAGAAGGCGACGCCGTGGTCGGCGAACCGGGTGAGCTCGTCGGTGGGGATCTCCTTGCCGCGCGCGACGCCGTGCAGGTCGCTCCAGAGCACACGGACCAGGTCGATGTCCCGACCGGCGAGCTCGGCCGCGAGATGCGAGATCCGGTCGGCGGCAGAGGGGGATGTGCGGTCGGACACCGGGGGCCTCCGGTTCATCCAGATGTCGTTTGAAGTCAAACAATATGGTTGCGGTGCTGTGCCCGCAACCATGCGGCGCGCCGGGGGAGTGGATCCGCCGACGCGCCGCGCCGACCGGGTGGTCCGGTCGGGACATGGTGTCGTCGATGGCTCAGAACATGGTGTTGTCGTTGGCCGAGGTCTCCGGCACGGCCTGGGTGACGTCCCAGTGCTCGACGATCTTGCCGTCCTTGAACCGGAAGATGTCCACGACCGCGCTGCCGAGGTCGGTCGGCGTCGTGGTCTCGTGCGTGTGGACGTAGACCAGGTCGCCCTCGGCGGAGACCCGCTTCACGTCCTCGTTGAGCTGCGGGAACTGCTTCGTGTAGTCCGTGACGGCGGAGACGAACGCCGCCTTGCCGTCGGCGAAGTTCGGGTTGTGCTGTGTGTACGTGGCGCCGATGTAGCGGTCGGCGGCCCGCTGGGGCTTCTTCTTGTTGAACGCCAGGTCGATGAAGGCCAGTGCCGTCCGCTTGTTGCGCTCGGTCGTCGACTTTGCCTTCGCGGCCTTGCCGTGGTGGTGCGCGGACGTCGAACCCTGGGTGGCGAACGCCGTGCCGCCGAGCGTGAGCGTGGCGGCGGCGAGGCCGGCTACGAGGGTGGTCTTCCTGTTCATCGTGTCGTCTCCTCCGGGTGGGGGGTGTCGGAGCGCCCCGGGTGTCGGGGCACTCACGTCTGGGTGGGCTCGGCCGGGCGTCCGCGACGGCCGCGGAGCGTCATGCGCAGGAACCCGTCCACCAGCCCGTAGGCCCGCTGCCGGGCCTCCTCGCGGCGCGCGCGGGTTTCCCCGAGGAGTCGGTCGGGATCGCTGCCGTGCTCCTCGGCCTGGCGCGCTCCGCCGAGGTCGAGCCACTGGCTCAGGGTCTCCTCGGTGAGTTCGGGGTGGAACTGCACGCCGAGCGAGCGCCCGATCCGGAACGCCTGGGGGCCGACCGGACTGCGGGCGAGTTCCAAGGCGCCCGGCGGGACGGTGAAGCGGTCGAAATGCCACTGGAACCACGGCCCCTCCGGGATCAGGTCCGGAGCGTCCGACCGGACGGTCATCCAGCCGATCTCCGGGCGCGGCGCGCGCTCGACACTCCCGCCCAGGGCGGTGGCCAGGGCCTGCGCCCCGAAGCAGATCGCGAGAACGGGCAGGTCCGCCGCGTGGGCCCGACGCAACAGGTCCAGTTCGCCGTCGATCCATGGTCCGACGGCCGATCTGTCATAGACGGACCATGGTGCGCCGAGGGCCAGGACCAGGTCGTAATCCCCGGGTGCCGGGAAGGAGAACTCGACGGCGGGGTCGTCCTGCCGCTCCACGGGTACGACGGTGCGTTCGTCGAGCGCGAAGCCGTGCTGGGCCAGGCGGTCGCCCACGGGCCCGGACAGTGATGCGTGGTCGTGGCGCAGGACAAGGGCCCGCAAGGTCGGATCCTTCCTTCCGGTCGCCCGGCGCCCGAAGTCGGCGGGCCGGTGGGGTCGCTTCCTCTTCCCGGTCGCGCTCTCGTGTCGAGCGGGGGCGGGTCCGTGCCGGGCCCCGGCGTTCCTCTGCCATGAGGGGCCGGACCGCCGCGCCGGGCAAAGTTGTTCGGGTCCAAACCATAGGGTCGTGTGGCCCATGGGGCAAGCTCGTCGCGGATTTGCCGAACTCCGTTCCCGACCCCTTGTCGGCGGGCCCCGGTATCCATATTGTACGGACCCAAACGAGTGCTTGGCCGTCTGGCCCCGCCTTCCTGTCCCGCGCATCGCAGCCCGTGCAGGCGCGCCTTCCCGGATGGAGCGATCCATGTCGCACCAGAGCGCACCACCCAGCACCGGATCCCTGGCGCCCGCGCCCCCCGGCAAGCTGTCCCTCACCGATGTGGTGGCCCAGTCCGTCGGATTCATGGGCCCCGTGTTCTCCGTCTCCGTCCTGCTCCCGATGCTGGTCGGCATCACCACAGCGACCGGCAACGGCGCCGGCGCCGCCGCCCCGCTCTCCGTGCTGATCGGCACGGTCGGCATGCTCGCCATCGGCTGGATCGTCGCCACCTACGCCCGCCGCATCCGGGCCGCCGGTTCCCTGTACAACTACGTCACCGAGGGGCTCGGCGCCCGCCTTGGCGGGGCCGCCGGCTACGTCTACTACGCCGGTGTCCTCGTCCTCGGCGCTGGCATCGCCGTCCTCATCGGCGGCACCGTGTACGACGACCTCAAGGCCGAGTTCGGCTTCGACGCCGTACCGGTATGGGTCTGGCAACTGGCCTGCCTGGCCCTGGTGACCGCCATCGTGCACATCGGCGTCCAGATCTCCGTGAAGGTCCAGCTGGCCCTCGCGCTGATCTCCATGGGAGTCCTGGCGGTGTTCTTCGTGTACCTGATCGTCAAGGTCGGCGGAGACAACAGCATCACCGCCTTCAAACCGTCCAGCTCCGCACAGGGCTGGAGCGGTATCGCCTTCTCCGTCATCTACGGTGTGCTGCTCTTCACCGGCTTCGAGTCCGCCGCCAACCTCGCCGAGGAGACCGCCGACCCGAAGCGGTCGATCCCCCGGGCCGTCATGATCTCCCTGGTCGCCTCCGCCGTGTTCTTCCTGCTCGGCTGCTACGCCCAGATCGCCGGATTCCACTTCAGCGTGGACGCGGTGGCCGAGAACGCCGGGGCCCCGCTCGTCGCCCTCGCCTCGCCGGGCGCCTTCGGCACCACCTGGGTCGCACGCCTGGTCGAACTGGTCATCCTGCTCGACATGCTGGCCGTGTACATCGGCGTCTCGGTCGCTGTCACCCGCGGCGTGCTGACCATGGCCCGCGACGGCTGGCTGCCCAAGCCTCTCACCCGGGTCAGCGCGCGCCGGGGCACCCCCGTCGGCGGCACGGCGGTCGTGGCCGTCGTCTACCTGCTGGTCGTCCTGGTCAGTCAGGCCTTCCCCAAGAGCGTGGCGGTCCCGGGCCTGCCCGACTACTTCGGCTGGTACGCCTGGCTGTCCGCCTTCGGTATCTTCTGCCTCGCCGCGATCTACCTCGCCATGTGCCTCGGCGCACCGCGCGGACTCAAGGGGCATGCGAGCCCGGCCCGGACGTGGATCGCCACCGTCGTCGGCCTGGTGATCACCGGAGGCGCGCTCTTCGGCGCCGTCTACAAGGTGCCCGCACCGTCGATCTACGCTGCCTACGCCGCCATAGGACTGGTCGTGGTCGCCGTCGTCGGCGGGTTCGCCGCCAGGGCCCGCACGGTGTCGGCCTCGTGACCGCGCGATCCGCACCGGTGTACCTGGTCGCGGGGGCGAGCAGCGGCATCGGTGCCGCCGTCGCCCACCGGGCGGGGGCCGCCGGAGCCCGCGTCGCCGTCTGCGGACGGCGGCGCGACGCGCTCGTCAAGGTGGCGGACGGCTGCGGCGGCACCGCGCACGTCGCCGACGTCACCGTGCGCGGTGACGTCGAGGACCTGGTCGCCGCCGTCGTACGGGAGCACGGCCGGCTCGACGGGGTCGTCGCGAACGCCGGCGTCATGCGCCCCGGCGGGGTGGCCGACCTCTCCGACGAGGACTGGGACGCCACCCTGCGCACCAACCTCACCTCCGTGTTCCTCCTCGCCCGCGCAGCCCTCCCCGAACTCACCCGCTCCCGGGGCGCGTTCGTCACGGTCGGTTCCATAGCGGGGCTGCGCGCCCCGTCCGGCATGGCCGCGTACGCCGCTTCCAAGGCGGGCGCGGCGATG
Organism: Streptomyces sp. VNUA24; assembly: GCF_029167005.1. Lineage (NCBI taxonomy): Bacteria > Bacillati > Actinomycetota > Actinomycetes > Kitasatosporales > Streptomycetaceae > Streptomyces > Streptomyces sp. VNUA24. Next base: position 971,224 of record NZ_CP119143.1, on the reverse strand, counting down.
CTGACCGCGTCGATCGCCACCGAGTTCGGGCCGCTCGGCGTGCGCGCGAACACCGTCTGTCCGGGCTGGACCCGTACGGAGATGGCCGACCAGGAGATGCGCGAGTTCGGCGAACCGCTCGGCCTGGGCATCGACGCGTCGTACGAGGCCGTCACGGCCCTCGTTCCGCAGCGCCGCCCGGCTCTGGCGGAGGAGATCGCCGACGCCGTGCTCTGGCTGCTCGGCCCCGGGTCGTCGTACGTCAACGGCACCACCCTCACCGTGGACGGCGGCACCACGATGGTCGACCCCGGAGCCGTGCCCTTCGACTTCACCCTCACCCCCCGTCAGAACGAGGACTGACAGTGGACCTCCACCTCAAGGGCCGTACGGCCCTGGTCACCGGCGGGGGCAGCGGCATCGGCCGGGCCACCGTCGGCGCTCTCCTCGCCGAGGGCGTCACCGTGACCGTGCTCGACCGGACACCACCCCCGGCGGACCTCCCGGACGGCATGCGCTGGCACACCGGAGACGTCACCGACGAGGAGTCCGTCGCCGACGCGGTGCGCGGCTGCGGCGGACTCGACATCGCCGTGGGCTGCGCGGGCGTCTCCGGCCCGATGGGCAGGTCACCGGCGGACATCACCCAGGCGGAGTTCTCGCGGACGATCGAGGTCAACCTCACCGGCCAGTTCCTGCTGGCGAAGCACGCCTCGGCCGCCATGCGCGTCCGGGGCGGCGGCGCGATCGTCTTCGTCGCCTCGGACTCCGGCTTCGTGGCCGCGCCCGGCATGGTGCCGTACTGCGCTTCCAAGGGCGGCGTCCTGATGCTCGCCAAGGCCCTCGCCACCGACCTCGAACCCGACGGCGTACGGGTCAACTGCGTGGCCCCCAGCATCGTAGACACCCCGATGTCCCGTACCGACCTCGGTCTGACCGAGGCGGGCTTCGAGGGCCAGCCCTACCCCGTGCACCGCACCGAGGAGATCGCGTCGGCCATCTGCTACCTCGTGTCCGACCTGGCGCGCGGCGTCAACGGCACCGCCCACGTCATGGACTTCGGGGCACTGGCCCGTTCCGCCTTCCCTGCGTGACGGCGCCGGGCCGCTGCTGAAGCCCGGTGCACGGCTGCCCATCGTCGTACCGAGCGTGAACACCCGTCCCGCAGGGCCCCGGATCGGCCGAAGTCCGGCGGGTCGGGGCCCCTCGGGACTTCCGAGAGGCGCCCGGCGGGGGCTCGCCCATGTGCCGCCGCACGACGGAACGCCTTCCACGCCCGTTCCCCGAGCCGTAGTTCGCCCGGGAACAACACCACGGCGCACGACGACAAGTCGGCGGGCGGAGCCTCTCCTACGGTGACCATGGACGGCCTTCCCGGCCGGTGACGGAACGTTCGGAGCAGAAAGCGACGGGATTCCGATGGTCACACGGTGTCATGCGCCCGGAGCCGCTCCGGCTCGCCCACTCCTCGCCCTTCTGCTGGCCCTGGCCGGCGTGTTCGTGGTGGGGACGACGGGCCCGGCGACCGCCGCCACGGGCCCGGAACCGGACCGGGACTGGCGCATCAGCACCGACTACGACTTCGACGCCAACCCGTTCTCCGACCAGTTCGGCGGGCCCGGGTTCATCATGACGGAGGTCTTCGAGACGCTCCTGAGCATGGATCGGCACGGCGCACCGGACTTCGCGCACTCGCTGGCCACGGCCTACGAGGTCTCCAAGGACGGCAGGCACTACACGTTCCATCTGCGCCGGGGCGTCAGATGGTCCGACGGCCGGCCGCTGACCGTCCAGGACGTGCTCTACTCGTGGAACGAGGTGGGACCCGAGTCGATCCTCTTCAGCCGCTACCTGACGAACGTCGACCGGGCCGTCGCCGTCGACGCCCACACCGTGCGGATCGACATGAAGCGGCCCGACGCCCGCATCCCGTCCGCCTTCGTGTACATCGTCCCCCGGCACATCTGGGAGAAAGTACCTAAGGACAAGCTGGCCACCTACGACCCGTGCTGCTCCGTGGTCGGTTCGGGCCCGTTCACGATCACCCGTCTCGACGGCAACGGCACGACGGTCCTGGAGCCGAACCCGTACTTCTACGGCCCGAGAGGCCACATCAGACGCATCCTCCTCATCAAGTACGGCGACAAGGAGTCGCAGCTGCGCGACCTGCGGGCCGGAAGCCTGGACGCGATGGTGGAGGGCGAGTCGAAGTGGGTCGGGATGCTGCGCGGCCAGGACGGCGTCAAGGTGTGGAACGCCCCGTCCCCCCTGAACAACGTCCTGGTCTTCAACTCCTGCCCTCCGCAGGGCAACGACACCTGCAAGGCGCCGGGTTCGCACGTCGACTGGAAAGTGGTCCAGGACCCGGCGATCCGCGACGCCCTCAAGTGGGCCATCGACCGCCCGAACCTCCTCGCCACCGCCTACCGGGGCGTCGGCGGGCCGGGGGTGTCGTTCATACCGCCCTACTACAAGCCCTACGGCTTGTGGACCGACTGGTCCTCGGACCCCGAGGTGGGGTACCGGTTCGATCCGGACCGGGCCCGACGCGTCCTGGCCGACGGCGGATGGACCTGCCCGCGCGGCGGAACCTGCCGGCGCGACGGCGTCACGGCCGAGTTCACCCTGTCCGTCCGCTCGGAGTCGGCGGAGGACCAGAACGCCGCCCAGCGGATCGTGGCCTGGGCGGGCGACGTCGGCATCAGGATCAAACTGCAGTACGTCACCACCGACCGGCTCCAGGAGGACATCTACGCGACATCCTCCGACGACGAGCGGTTCCAGCCCGCCTACGACGCGTTCATGTGGAACGAACTGGGCGACCCCACCACCCCGGACGGACTGCTGGACCTGCTGAACTGCCACTCACCGACCACCGACTCGTACTGGTGCGACCCCCGTTTCGACAGACTGGCGGACGCCGCCCTCACCGAGGTGGACCGGGCGGAACGCGTGAACCTGCTGCGCGCCGCCGACCGTATGGCGCTCGCGGACGGCCCCTACATCCCCCTGGTCCACCAGAACATCATCGTGCTGACCCGCAACGACACCTGGAAGGGTTACGAGCCGGTCCTCGGCCAGCCCTACTTCGTGGCCTGGTCGCAACTGCAGCACATCGTCCCCGCCGCGAGCGCGCGGCCCGAGAAGCGCGGGCTGCTGCTGACCGTGAGCGCGGGCGGGTTCCTGCTGCTGGTCGCCGGCGGGCTGGCCGTGCGCAGGCGCCGACGGGAGTCGACCGAACCTCTCGAATTCGAGGACGGGCCCGGCCCGCGAGTCCGGGCCGCGCGATGACCCCACCGGCGGTGACGTGGCCCGCCCCCGATCCGGACCAGCCGGGTCCGCCGTACGGCCGGGCTCATGAGACACACAGAGGGTGATGGCTTATCGCGACGTCAACCGGACTGACGACGGACCGGGACACGGACCCGGCCGGACGGAGCTGGGCGGCCCGGGACCGCTCCGTCCTCCAGCACCCCTGGCTGCCGCCCTCGGTCAGGGAACGAGTCGTGATCGTCTCCGGCGAGGGCACCCGGGTCACTGACGACACCGGAGTCGACTACCTCGACGCCCACGGCGGCGCCTGGCTCTGTCAGATCGGGCACGGACGCCGGGAGGTGGCCGACGCCGTCGCCGACCAGATGCTCCAGCTGGAACACTTCGGTGTCGGCGGCCCCCACGCCAACCCCCGGGCGATCGAACTGGCCGAGCGGATCGTACGCCTCGGCCCGCGCGGGGCCTCCAAGGTGACGTTCCTCAGCAGCGGCTCCGAGGCCGTCGACGAGGCTGTGCGGCTGGCCCGTGAGTACCACCACCGCCTCGGGCACCGCGAACGGCACTGGGTGCTCTCCCTCCAGGGCGGCTACCACGGGCGGACCCTGGCGGGCACGGCCCTCGCGGGCGCCGGTGACGACTGCGGCTGGGGACCCGTCCTGCCGGGCTTCGCCCAGGTACCCGCGCCGGTCCGCCGCTTCGGCGGGCCCGCCACCGAGGCGGAGCTGGTGGCCCACGCCCTCACCGGCCTTCGCCGGACCGTCGAACGCATCGGACCGGACCGGGTCGCCGCCCTCTTCGTCGAGCCGGTGATGGGACCCGCCGGAATGATCCCGCTCCCCGCCGCGTACTGGACCGGGGTGCGGGAGATCCTCGCCGAGCACGGGATCCTCCTCGTCGCCGACGAGGTGGTGACCGGCTTCGGCCGCACCGGACACTGGTTCGGATCCCACCTCGCGGACCTCTCACCCGATCTGACGGTCATGGCCAAGGGCATCGCCAGCGGATATCTGCCGCTCGCCGCGATCCTGTTCGGCGAACGCACCGCCGCCGTCCTCGCCGACGCCGACACCGGCGGCTCATACGGCGGACACACCGCGGCCTGCGCCGCCGGCTGCGCGAGCGTCGACATCATCGAGCGGGAGGACCTCGTCGGTAACGCCGCCCGGGTGGGGGCCCGGCTCCTCGACCGGCTCGGGCGGCTGCGCGAACTCCCCGTCGTGGGGGACGTCCACGGCGCGGGCCTGATGATCGGCGTCGAACTCGTCGCGGACGCCGAGACGTTCGCACCGCCCAGGGTGAGCCCCGCGGCCGTCGTGGACGTCCTGCGCGCACAGCACCGGATCATCGCGGGAGGTGCGGGGAACTCCGTCGCGATCACACCGCCGTTGACGCTGTCCGCCGAGGAGGCGGACACCGTCGCCGACGCCCTGTACGACGTCCTCGCCAGGGTCGGCCCCGACGGCAGTATCGAAGGAGTGAAGTGATGAGCACGGGCATCGAGGAACCGGGGACGGCGGACACCGGGAGCTGGGCCGAGCGTGATCTCGCGGTGCTCCAGCATCCAGGCATGGGCCCCGAGGACCGGCGGCGCACGGTCATCGTGCGCGGCCGGGGAGCCACCGTGTGGGACAGCGAGGGATGCGAGTACCTCGACGCCCAGTCCGGGGCCTGGCTCGCGCACGTGGGTCACGCCCGCCCCGAACTCGCCGAGGCGGCGCGGGCGCAGATCCTCTCCCTGGAGCACTTCTCCACGGGCGGGATGTTCAGCAACAAACCCGCCGTCGAGCTGGCCGAACGCCTGGTGGAGAAGGCTCCCGACAACATCTCCCGGGTGCGGTTCGCCAGTTGCGGCTCCGAGGCGGACGACGAGGCGTTCAAGTACGCCCGGCTCTACCACGCCGTCCGCGGCGAGCGGTCGCGCACCTGGGTGCTCTCGCTGGAGGGCTGCTTCCACGGCCGCAGCTACGCCGGTGCCGCGCTCCAGGGGTTCACCGAGGAGCAGGGCCTCGGGCCGATGCTGGAGCACGTCCGCCAGGTCGTCGCCCCGCACGCCGGCAACAGGGCCCTGTGGGGCGACGGCGACGCCACGGAGTACTGCGTCGCCGAACTCCGCCGCACCATCGCCGAACTCGGCGCCGAGAACATCGCCGCGCTGTTCGCCGAGGCCGTGATGACCGGGCCCGGCATGGCGGAACTGCCGAGGGACTACTGGCCGAGAGTGGCCGAGGTGCTCGCGGAGCACGGCATCCTGTTCGTGCTCGACGAGGTCGTCACCGCCTTCGGCCGCTGCGGGGACTGGTTCGCCGCCAACCTCTACGGCGTGCGGCCCGACATCATCACGCTGGCCAAGGGCATCGCCAGCGGCTACGCCCCGCTCGCCGCGATCCTCCTCGCAGAGGGGGTCGCCGAGGCCGTCGAGGGCGCGGACGGCGGCGGATCGTACGGGGGTCATGCCGTCGCCTGCGCGGTCGCCCTCGCCAACATCGACGTCATCGAGAAGGACGGCCTGGTCGAGAGGTCCGCGGACCTGGGACGGCGGATGAAGGCCCGGCTGCAGGGACTGTGCGAGCTGCCCGTCGTGAGTCATGTCTCCGGCGAGGGACTCATGATGGGCGTCCACCTCACCGGGGACAGTGAGGGAGGCGGGCCGCCGCTCGTCGAGGAGTCGGTCATCGACACGCTCTTCGAGGACGAGTACGGCATCATCACGATGTACTACAACGGCGTCATCAACATCATGCCGCCGCTCGTCACCACCGACGCCGAGGCGGACCGTATCGTCTCCGCGTTCTTCGCGGTGCTTCGCCGTGTGCACCCGGACGGGACCGTCGACGCGGCGGGCACATGAACCGCCTCGGACATCTGGCGGCGAGGACCGCCGTGGCGGCGACGACCCTGTTCGCCGTGCTCACCTTCAACTTCTTCCTGTTCCGGGCCGCCGGGGACCCGAAGAACGACCTCCTCCGCAAGAACATCACGGCCGAGGCCCGAAGGCGGCTCATCCACGAACGAGGACTCGACCAGGACCTGTTCACCCAGTTCGTGGCCTACCTCAAACAGCTGTTCCACGGTGACCTCGGCACCAGCTTCCGCACCGGGCACACGGTCTCCCACGACCTGCTGCAGGCCCTGCCCAACACCCTGATCCTCGTCGGCGTCGCCAACCTCCTCGCCGCCCTGGCCGGCATCTGGCTGGGCGTCGTCGCCGCGGCCCGCCGGCACACGAGGACCGACACGGCCGTCACCCAGGGCTCGCTGCTGTTCTACTCCATGCCCGAGTACTGGCTCGGCATGACGCTCATCGGGGTGTTCGCCGTGGGCCTCGGACTGTTCCCCACCGGTCAGAGGTCCGACCCCGGGGCCACCTTCACGACGCTCGGGCACGTCGTAGACGTTGCCGAGCACGCGGTGCTGCCGGTGCTCTCCCTGACCCTCGGACTGCTCGGGATGTACGCCGTCGTCATGCGGGCGTCGCTGTCGGAGGTCCTCGACGAGGACTTCGTCAGGACGGCCCGCGCCATCGGCATGGTCCCCCGGCGCGTCATCCGGCACGCGACCCGCAACGCCGTACTCCCCGTGATGACGCTCGCCACCCTCAACCTGGGGTTCGTCGTAGCGGGCGCGGTGACGGTCGAGGCCATCTTCTCCTGGCCCGGCCTGGGCGACCTCACCTACCAGGCCATCCAGGCGAAGGACTATCCGGTCATGCAGGGCGTCTTCCTGGTCATCGCGCTCGTGGTGATCGTGCTGAACCTCCTCACGGACCTCGCCTACCCACTCCTCGACCCACGGGTGAGGGCGGAGAGATGAACGTGACCACATCCACCGCGGCCCACCCGCGTCCGGCCGGACCCGCCGGCGAGACCCGGGCGCGTCTTCGCCGGGCCACCGCCCTGATCTCACGATCCCCGTCCGGCACGGTCGGATGCGTCGTCCTCCTCGTGTTCGTGGCCGTCGCCGTCGCGGGGCCGTGGATCGCGCCGGAGAACACGAACGCCTCCTCCTCGTACTCCACCGACCTCCTCGCCGCCCCCTCCTGGCGCCACTGGCTGGGCACCGACGACAACGGACGCGACGTCCTGAGCCGGCTGATCCTCGGGGCCCGGTCCTCCATCACGGTCGGGTTCGCGGCGGCGCTGGTCTCCGTCGTGATCGGCGCGGCCGTGGGAATCACGTCCGGCCTCGCGGGCGGCTGGGTCGACCGGCTCCTCTCGGCGGTCGACGACTTCTTCCTCGTCCTTCCCTTCCTGCCGCTGGCGGTCGTCCTGACCTCCCTGCTGAGCGAGCGGGCGGACGACGTACCCGGCGGCCGGCTGGGCATCCTCGTCGGTGTCATCGGGCTGACCCTGTGGGCGGGCACCTCCCGGATCATCCGCAGCCAGGTCATCTCGGTGAAGGAGCGCCAGTTCGTCGAGCGCGCCCGTGCCCTGGGAGCGTCCCAGTGGTGGATCGCCCGCAAGCACGTCCTCCCGCACGTGCTGCCCCTGGTCCTCGCGAACACGGCACTCGTCGTCTCGGCCGCCATCCTCACCGAGTCGGCCCTCGCCTTCCTGGGCCTGGGCGACCCGCTCAACCCGTCCTGGGGCTCCATGCTCGACGGCGCCAACGAGTCCGGCGCGCTGACCCAGGGCGCGTGGTGGTACTTCCTCCCGCCGGGCGTGTGCATCGTGCTCGCCGTACTGTCCTTCAACCTCGTCGGCCACGCCGTCGAGGAGATCGTCAACCCACGCCTCCGGGAGCGCCGATGACGGACGGGAGAGCCGGGCGGCCCGCCGCACCGGACGGTGACCTGCTGGTCGACGTGCGAGGCCTGACGGTGGGGTACCGCGGCGAGACCGGGAAGACGGTGCGGATCGTCGACGACGCGTCGTTCCACCTTCGCCGGGGCGAGGCGCTCGGACTGGCCGGCGAGTCCGGTTCGGGAAAGACCACCACCGCCCTCGCGCTGCTCGGCCTGCTGCCGACGGGCCTGGAACTGCTCGGCGGGGAGATCGACCTGCACTCGCGGCGCGGACTCATGAGAGTCCACCGGCGGACCGAGGCCGGACTGCGCGACCTGCGCTGGCGCACCGTCTCCGTCGTGTTCCAGGGAGCGATGAACGCCCTCGACCCGGTCGTCAGGGTGGGCGACCAGCTCGCCGAGGCGATCCGGCTGCACGACCCGGAGCCGGACCGCGGCGAGGTCCGCGCCCGGGTCGTGGAACTCATGGAGATGGTGGGCATCCCGGCGGCACGGGCTCGCCGCCACCCGCACGAGTTCTCCGGCGGCATGCGGCAGCGCATCATGATCGCCCTCGCGCTCGCCTGCCGACCGGAACTGGTGATCGCCGACGAGCCGACCACCGCCCTGGACGTCGTGACGCAGGCACAGATCCTGCGGATCCTGGAGGAGCTCAGACAGGAGCTTGGACTCTCCTTGATCCTCATCTCGCACGACATGTCGGTCCTGGCGGAGACCTGCGACCGGCTCGCGATCATGTACGGCGGCCGGATCGTCGAGACGGGGCCGGTCGCCGACGTCCACCGCGCGCCGGCGCATCCCTACACCGATCGCCTCCTCGGAGTGCTGCCCGTCATCGGCGGCCCCCGGGTCCTCGCCGCGCCGATCCCCGGCGCCCCGCCCGACCCGGCCGCGCTGCCGCCCGGCTGTGTCTTCCACCCCCGCTGCCACCGGGCCGACGACGACTGCCGGACCGAGGTACCGGAACCGCGCGACCTCGGCCCCGAGCGGCAGGCCCGCTGTCTGCGGCCGATCGGACCGGCGGCGCAGGGTTCCTCGCCGGCCCAGGACAGGCGCGAGACCTCGGACGGGTCGCACACCGCATCGGAGGCCTCGACGGCGTCGCACACCGCGCAGACATCGCAGAGCCCGGGAAGGGAAGCAGCCACATGAGTACCGTCCCCGTCCCCAACGCCTCCCACGCCGGGCCCCGGCCACAGCGGCCACTGCTCCAGGCACGAGGACTGGAGGTCCATTTCCCCGTACGTGGCCGCCCCGGTCGCCGGACCACAGTGAAGGCCGTCGACGGCCTCGACCTCACCTGGCACCAGGGGGAGGTCCTCGGCGTCGTCGGGGAGTCGGGGTCGGGCAAGTCGACGCTGGGCCGCGCCCTGCTGGGCCTGGAGAGACCGACCGCAGGGCAGGTGCTCCTGGACGACACGGCGCTGTCCCGGGCCCGGCTGCGTGACCTGCGCCGACGCGTCCAGATGGTGTTCCAGGACCCCTACCAGGCCCTCGACCCACGTCAGCGGGTAGGGCAGATCGTGCTGGAGCCGTTGGAGATCCACAGGATCGGACAGGGACGGGAGGACCGCGAGAGACTCGCCCTGGCCGCGCTCGAAGCGGTCGGACTGCAGCCCCCCGAGCGGTTCTGGGGACGCTACCCGCACGAGCTGTCCGGCGGACAGCGGCAGCGGGTGGCGATAGCGGCGGCGGTGGTACTGGAGCCCGAAGGGCTGATCTGCGACGAACCGGTCTCCGCGCTGGACGTCTCCGTCCGCAACCAGGTACTGCATGTCCTGATGAACCTGAGGAGGGACCGGGGCCTGGGGCTCGTGCTCATCACCCACGACCTCGGCCTGGCCTGGGTGCTGTGCGACCGGGTCGCCGTGATGTACCTGGGCCGGATCGTGGAGACGGGCCCCACCACGGAGGTGATCTCCGACCCCCGGCATCCCTACACACGCTCGCTCCTGGCAGCCGTGCCCCGGCCCTCGCGCGAGGCGGGGGAACGACGGGAGGTCCTGAAGGGCGAGGTGCCCGACGCGTCGCTGCTCCCCGCGGGCTGCCGCTTCCACCCGCGGTGCCCGCGGCGACTCGAACGCTGCCGGCACGACGACCCCTTGGAACTCACCCCCGTCGGCCCTGAGGGCCACCGCACGGCGTGCTGGCTCGACTGACATCCCGGTGCGCGTGTGCGGCGGACCACGGCTCGGTGCCGGGTCCGCCGCACAGGCGCACTGCGGGCGCGGGCGTGACGCGCGAACCCGGTGACCGACCCCATGGGCCTTTCGCGTGCGCCGCGCACGCGACCTGTACGGCAGTACTGCCCGGCCTTCCCCGAGACACGCAGCCGCCCACACCCCCGGCGTGTGCCGGTGAGGTGTGGGCGGCGGGGGAGGGGAGCCGGAGAGGCCCCGGGGCCTGCCGTCGGCCTTCCCGGACCCGGCTCAGCGCGGTGGGCGGACCCTCACAGCAGCGCGCCCCGGGCCATGGGTGCCCCCGGGACCCCGGTGTCGACGCGCAGCAGACGGCCCGTCATCTCGCCCTGGTCGTCCTCCAGGAACTCCACCACGTAGAGGGACTCCCCGTCGAAGGTCAGGTTCATGGGACGGTCGTTCTCCCCGAGCGGCAGCGACCGCACCGAGCTTCCGTCGGCGGCCACCACGTCGAGGGTGGACGAGCCGAAGGAGGTGATCCAGAGGCTGCCGTCCGCCGCGCAGCGGATGCCGTGCGGGATGTGTCCGTGGGGGAGCTGGGCGACGGTCTCGACGGTGCCGTCCGGACGCCGGCGCCGCACGCGGTCGAGGTAGGCCTCGGTCCACACGATCGAGCCGTCCGCCTCGGCGGCGATGCCCGCCGGGAAGCTGACGCCCGTGTCGACCACGGTCTCGGCGGTGCCGTCGGTCTCGACCGCGATGATCCGGCCGTTGCCGCTGCGTTCTTCGCGCAGGCCCTCGTCCCACTCCCAGATGTGCGAGTCGGCGACCCAGAGCCGTCCGTCGGCCCCCCAGGCCAGATCATGCGGCGCGACGAGCGGCACCCCCCGCACCTCGGTGAGCACCGTCTCCGCCTCCTCGGTGCCGAGCCGCAGCCGCTGCACACAGGGCTCGGTGGCGTCGTCGGCGACCCAGAAGTCACCGATCCGGCCGCCCGTGTGGGCCAGGTAGGCGGCACCGTCGGTGCCCATGGCGACCGCGATCGGTCCGGAGGTGGTCTTGCCGAGGGTGTGCGCCCCGGTCTCGGGGGACCAGCCGACGAGCCGGCCGGTGTGGGTGTCGACGCTGACGAACCGGCCGTCGGGCAGCAGGTCGCCGCCCTGCGGCATGCCGCCGAAGTCGGTCTCCAGTACGTCGATCGTGAGCGGGGTGGACATGATGGTCGCTCTCCTGGTGTTCGTGGCCGTTCGTGGTCCGTCAGGCGCCGGAGGGATCCAGCGCGCCGCGCAGGACGGGCGCCCCGGCGGTCCGGCAGGCCGTCCGCTTCAGCTGCCCGGGGCGGTAGCCGTACGGGGTCTCGTGGGCGGTGAGGCCGAAGTCGACGACGTACAGCTCCCCGTCACCGAAGGCGAAGTTGATCGGCACGCCACCGAGCACGACCTCGCGCAGCGGGGTGCCGTCCCGGGCGATCACGTCGATACCGCCCGCCTCGAAGTTGGCGATCCAGAGGTTGCCGTCCGCGTCGGCCTTGACCGCCTCCGGGGTGTGGCCCTCGGGGAGGGTCGTGATGTGCTCGGTGCGTCCGTCGGGCAGCAGGCGGCACACCCGCCGGGTGTAGGACTCGACCCACACCACACAGCCGTCGCTCTCCGCGAGTACGCCGTTGGGGAAGGTGGGGCCGAGTTCCAGGACGATCTCGGCACGGTGGTCCTGGCGGACCGCGTACAGGTACCCTGGATCGGAGCGCAGGTCGGGGTCCCAGTGCCCGGAGTCGGTGACGTACAGGCGTCCGTCGGGGGCCCAGGCGAGTGAGTTGGGGGCGGTGAACGGCAGCCCGTCGGCCTCGGTCACGAGCACGTCGGCCCGGGTGCCGTCCGGGCTCACCCGCTGCAGTGAGGGCGGCACCGAGCGGGGAGCGAGCCGCCCCTCCCCGTCGTGGCCGCTCTGGGTGACGTACAGGTGGCCGTCGCTGCCGAAGAGGCAGCCGTACGGACGGCCGCCGGGCACCGCGAAGGTGGCGAGCAGACCGTCGGGATAGCGCACACAGATCCGGCCGCTGTCGGTCTCGGCGAACAACACCCCGCCGTCCGGAAGGAGTTCGGGGGTCTCCGGGTGGCCGAGCAGGTCTGCCAGGATCTCGGTTCCGTCGCTCACAGCGCCACCGCCAGCAGCCGTCCCACCATCTGTGCCGTGTCGTCCGGGGCGGAGTCGTCGTAGGGGCCGAGGTCGGTGACGTACAGGGTGCCGTCCGCGAGGACGGAGTTGAGCGGCAGACCCCCGGTGCGCACGAAGTCGGTCTGCCGGCCGCGCCGGTCCAGGACCACGACCCCCTCCGCGAACAGCCCGGCGACCCACAGAGTGCCGTCCGGGCCGGTCTTGAGGGACTCGGGCAACTGTTCCTCGGGCAAGGTGCACAGAATCTCCGGTTCGCCGCCGGGCGGCAGCCGCAGGATCCGGTTGGTGTAGCACTCGGCCCACAGCAGCGAGCCGTCGTCGGCCACCGCGATGCCGCTGGGGAAGGTGTGCCCGGTGTGCACCACCGTGCGGACGCCTCCGTCGGGGGCCACGGCGATCAGCCGGCCCGGATCGGGGCGGGTCTCGGGCGCCCAGGTGCCGGAGTCCGTGAAGTACAGCGTGCCGTCGGGGCCCAGGGCGAGATCGTGCGGGGCGAGGAGCGGCACACCGTCCGCCTCGGTCGCCACGGTCTCCGACGCGTACGACCCCGCGGCGAGCCGCAGGACAGCCGGCGGACGCTGGTCCGGGGACCGCCACGGACCTGCCTGGCCCCCGTTCTGGGTGACGTACAGGGAGCCGTCCGGCGCCGCCAGCACCGCGTTCGGGCCGCCGCCGGTCTCGGCGAGCGTGGTCACACCGTCCCTGGCGCGGTAGCGGGCGATCCGGCCCCGGTAGGTCTCGGCGAAGACGACCGAACCGTCGCCGAGCACGTCGGGGCCCTGCGGATGGCCGAGCCCCTCGGCGAGAACGGCAGGAGCGGTCACGGTCACGCCAGCCACAGGTCGGCGTAGCGGTACAGGGCCAGGCCGGACACGTCGGGCTTCAGGCCGCCGAGCCGGTTGCTGTGGCCGTCGAAGGCGTCGTAGAACCCGGCGATGATGTAACCGCCCCGGTCGTACTGGATCTTCTGCATGCGGTGGGCCAGGTCCTTCTGCTTCGCGGGGTCGGTCTCGGAGACGGCCTGCCGGTAGAGGGCGTCGAACTCCGTGTCCTTGAAATGGGTGAAGTTCGTCGTCGAGGTCGGGGCGTCGCTGGACTGACAGGTGTAGAAGTAGTTCGCCGGGGTCGTCAGGTTCGGGGAGAACAGCCAGTTGCCGTAGTTCGGGCCGTAGAACGTGGCCTGGTCCACCTTGTCGACGGTGACCGTCACCCCGGCCCGCCTCGCCTGTGCGGCGAACGCCTGCGACAGGCTGACGATGCCCGCTCCCAGGTCGGCGGTGGTCAGCGTGACCTTGAGGTTCTCCGCGCCCGCCTTCTTCAGCAGGTACTTCGCCTGCGCGACGTCCTGCTCGCGTTGCGGGAGCGAGGCGTCGAACAGCGGGTCGGACGGCGAGTAGAGGTCGTTGGCGATGCGGGCGTGCCCGAGGAACGCCGCCTCGTTGAGCGCCTTGCGGTCGACGAGCAGCCGGAACGCCTGGCGTACCCGGGGGTCGTCGAAGGGTGCCTTGTCGGTCCGCATCTGCAGAGGCACGAAACTGTTGGTCTGCTGGTGCAGCAGACTGACACCCGACTTGCCCTGGAGCTGCGGGAGCAGAGAGAACTCGATGGTGTCCGCGCCCGTCACCTGGCCCGAGAGCAGCGCGTTGACCCGGCTGGACTCGTCGGCGAAGTCGATGATCGTCAGGGAGTCGAGGTAGGGCTTTCCGTGCTGCCAGTAGTTCTCGTGGCGGGTGAACGTGGTCTGCCGGCCGGGTTCGAAACTCTTCAGCTTGAACGGGCCGGTGCCGACCGGCTTCGCCGGGTCGTAGCCGACCGGGATGATCGGGATGAACGTCGACAGGATCTCGGGAAGATTCGTCAGACCCGACTTCAGTTTCAACCGGACGGTGAGTTCGTCGACCTTCCTGCTGTTCGCCAGGTCCAGGTCCGAAAGGGAGCCGGCGTAGGCCGCGGCGGTCTTCGGGTCCAGTAGCCGGGCGAACGAGTACAGGACGTCGTCGGCGGTCAGTTTCTTCCCGTTGTGGAACTCGACACCGGCCTTGATCCTGATCGTCCATTCGTCCGCGGTCTCGTTGACGGAATAATCGTCGACGAGTTTCTTCTGAATGGTGTAGTTCGCCGACGGGAACCACAGGGTTTCGTACATCGCGCAGAACCGGCCGAAGTCCGAGGCGGAGTTGATCACAAAGGCGCTGAGACTGTCCTTCGAACTCCCACCGGAGATACCGTGCACAAAAGTACCGCCGCGCCGGGGGGCGCCGGTCGGTCCGGCGGTACCCGAGACGTCTCCGTCCGTACCCGCTCCGCCGGCACAGGCGGACAGAAAACCGCCGCTCAGCAGGGTGGCACCGCCCAGCGCCCCGGTCCGGAGCACTCCGCGTCTACTCAGTTCCATCGAGCCCTCCACGGCTTCGGGGACATCGGTCACTTTCCGAAGGATGGCGGAGTGACCACAGTACGGTCTTGTCCAGCCGCGCACAGTCCTTGACCGCCACGTCACGGAGTCCGAAGAGGTCGATGTATCCGCGCGTCGGTGTGGTCGAATCGAACAGCTGACGAGAGAAAGGAACCACGGGAATGGCGACTGGCATGGACGACATCAACGCCGTACGCGAGGTGATCGGGACATACGTGGCGGGTGTCACCGCGTCCGATTCCGCACTCGTCGGATCGGCGTTCCGTTCCGACGCGCACATGTGGGGATATCTGGGGGATGAAATGGTGACGGTTCCCATCGGGGGATTCCTCGATGTGGTGGCCGGCAGCCCCGATCCCGCGCTCTGGCTCGACGGATACGCGCACACGATCCGTTCCGTGGAGGTCACGGGGAACGTGGCGGCGGCGGTGCTGGAGGAGACCGGATACATCGGATCCGACTTCACCAACTACTTCACTCTGGTGCGGGAGAAGGGTGAGTGGGCCATCGCCAGCAAGACCTTCTTCCTGACCGGCGGCGAGACTCCACCCGTGCCCTGATCCGTACGGGGTGCGGGCCGGGTACGGATGCCGTACCCGGCCCGCACACGTTCGGTCGTGCCCGGACCAGGTCCCGCACCGTCAGGAGACCATCAGCCGGGGCGAGTTCGCGATCAGGGCGCGCGTGTAGTCCTCGGCGGGGCTGTCCAGGACGTCCGCCGTCGTGCCCGACTCGATCGTCCGTCCGCCGTTGAGCACCACGACCCGGTCGGCGAGAGCCCGTACGACACCCAGGTTGTGCGTCACGAACACCAGGGCCAGCTCCCGCTCGGCGCGCAGCCGGTCCAGCAGTTCGATGATCGCGGCCTGGACGGAGACGTCGAGCGCCGAGGTGATCTCGTCACAGACCAGCACCTTCGGCTCGCACAGCAGCGCGCGGGCGATGGCGACCCGCTGGCGTTCGCCGCCGGAGAGGTCCCGGGGATGTGCCTCGGCCAGCCGCCGGGGCAGCGACACCTGGTCCAGCGCCGCCCCGGCCCGTTCCTCGGCCTCCGCCCGGCCCAGGCCGAAGAAGTGCCGCACCGGTACCGCCAGGGACTCGCCGATGGTGTGACGCGGATTGAGGGAGCGGTACGGGTTCTGGAAGACGTACTGGATCGTGCGCCGCTGCTGCGCGGTACGCTCCCGGGAGCGGGCGGCCAGGTGCTCGCCGAGACAGCTGATCGTCCCGGCGTCGGGCGCGGCCAGTCCCACCAGCGACCGCGACAGCGTGGTCTTGCCGGAACCGGACTCGCCCACCACGGCGAGACACTCGCCGGCGGCCACGGAGAAGGTGGCGTCCCGGATCACGGGCAGACCGCCGTAGCCCACGCTCACCCCGCGCACGTCCAGCACCGGCCGCTCGCTGTCGCCCGACGGGCGCCGGGCATCCGGTTCACCGGCTATCCGCAGGGGCGGGTCCAGTTCGGTCACCCGGGAACAGCGCACCGCGTGGTCGGGGCCCAGTCGGTGCAGGACCGGGTCCGGCTCGTCGCACCGGGCCTCGTGGAACACGCAGCGCGGAGCGAAGAAACACCCGGGCGGGCGGGAGCCGGGGGACGGCGCGTGTCCCGGAACCGGGGTCAGCACCCGCCGCTCGGTGACGTCCGGGACGGTCGCGAGAAGGCCGCGGCTGTACGGGTGCCGGGGCCCGGTGAACAGCGCGGGCGCCGGCGCGGACTCGACGATCCGGCCCGCGTACAGCACGATGACCCGGTCCGCCAGTTCCTGCACGACCGCCAGGTCGTGGCTCACGTACAGCGCCGCGACCCCGTGCCTGCGGCACAGCTCCTTGACGGTCTCCAGGACGTGCGCCTGGGTGATGACGTCGAGACCCGTGGTGGGCTCGTCCAGGACGATCGCCCTGGGCCGCAGCACGAAGGCCATGGCCAGGGCGAGCCGCTGCTGCTGACCGCCGGAGAGCTGATGCGGGAAGCGGGCGAGGAACCCCTTGTCGGCCGGCAGTTTGACCTCGTCCAGCGCGCGTGCGAGCAGGCTTTCCAGCTCCTCGTCCGAGACGCCGGGCCGGTGCACGGTCACGACCTCGCGCAGCTGGGTTCCGATCCGGTGCGCGGGGTTGAGGGCCGCGCCGGGGTCCTGCGGGATGTACGCCACCAGGCGCCCGCGCACGTCGGCCAGGCGGGCCCGGTCGAGGCCGAGGACGTCCACGCCGTCGACGACGACCCGGCCGGCGGCGATCCGGGCACCCTTGCGGGCGTAGCCCAGCAGGGCCGATCCGACGGTGGTCTTGCCGCTGCCGGACTCGCCGACCAGGGCGACGATCTCCCCGGCGTCGAGGGTGAACCCGACGTCGCTGACCACGTCGGCGCCGCCGGCCGTCAGTTCGACGCGCAGCCCCGACACCTCGACCGTGTGCTGTTGTGTCACCGGGCGCCGCCCTTCCGTGGCAGTCGTGGTCGTCGTCATGCGCCGTTCCCGTCCGTGAGCCCGGCCGTCCGGCGGCTGATTCCCTCACCGAGGGTGTTGGTGGCCAGCGTGAACAGGGCGATCAGGATCACCGGCAGGGCCGCCGCCCAGGGCTGGAGCACCAGGCCCGCACGGTTCTCGTTCACTATCAGGCCCCAGTCCGCCTGGGGTGCCTGGATGCCGTAGCCCAGGAAGCTCAGTCCGGCGATCACACCGATCGACCAGGTCAGGATCGCCCCGGTCTGGACCACAAGCGGGGCGACGATGTTGGGCAGTACCTCGCGCAGCAGGATCCGCCGCCGGGGGACACCCATCATCTCGGCCACCTCCACGAACTCCTGCTCGGCGGTCTGCAGAGTCACCCCGCGGACGAGACGTCCCACGGTGGGGCTCCAGCCGAGGGCCACCAGGACCACGATCAGCAGGGGGCTGTGGCCGAGCAGGGACACGAATAGCAGCACGAACACGATCTGCGGGAAGGCCAGCAGCACGTCCATCAGCCACACGATGAAGCCGCCCAGGAAGCGGCGGACGTAACCGGCAACCAGCCCCAGTACGGTGCCCAGCGCCACCCCGAGAGCGGTGGTGGCCACCGCCATCCACACCACGGACCTGCCGCCCGCGAGGACCCGGGAGAGCACGTCCTGCCCGAGGTAGTCGGTGCCGAGCGGGTGCCCGGTGCCCGGCGGCTGGTACGGCGCGCCCACGATGTCCGACGGGGCGTGCGGCGCCAGGTACGGTCCGGTCAGCGCGAGGAGGACCATCAGCCCGGTGGCGACCGCGCCCCACAGCAGCTGCCGGTCGCGCCGGACCCGGGCCTTCGGCAGCGCGAGGTCGAGGGCCGTCATCGCAGCCCCCTGGTGCGCAGCTTGGGTGTCACGTACACGGTGACGACGTCGGCGAGCAGGTTGAACATCACGACTCCGGCGGAGAAGAGCAGGGTGATCGACTGGATCACCGGCATGTCCCGGTAGGACACGGCGTCGTTGAGCGCGCCGCCGAGACCCGGGTAGGTGAAGACGTACTCGATGACGACCACCCCGCCGAGCAGATAGCTGAGCATGAGTGCCGTGCCCTGGACCGCGGGCACCAGCGCGTTGGGCAGGGCGTGCCGCCAGACGATCCGCCGTTCGGGGATGCCGCGCAGCCGCGCCATCGCCACGTAGTCGGACTCCAGGACCTCGATCACCGAGGCGCGCACCATCCTGGCCAGGAACGGCGTCGTGGTGAGCAGCAGGGTCAGACAGGGCAGCACCAGCGCCGAGGGGTGCGCGAAGGGGCTCGACCCGGGCGGGATCAGTGACGCGGACGGGAACCAGGCGACCACGGTGGTGGACAGGACGATCAGCACGAACGCGCCGATGACGAAGTCCGGCAGCGCCATCAGCCCGACCAGGACGGTGTTCACCGAGCGGTCGGCGAGCCGGTCGCGCCGCACGGCGAGGGCGATGCCGAGGGCGAGCGACAGCGGAATCATCAGGGCCGCGACCACGAGCAGCAGGGACAGCGAGTTCACCGCCCGGTCGGCCAGGAGGGACCCCACCGGCCGCTGCGAGGCGATGGACTGCCCGAAGTCGCCGCGGACGGCGTGGCTGAGCCAGTGCCAGTACTGGCTGGACAGCGGCTGGTCCAGGCCCAGCTTGATTCTCAGTTCGGCGACCAGGGCGGGTGTCGCCTGTTTGCCGAGGATGGTCCGCGCGGGGTCCGAGGGAAGCAGCTGGGTGGCGAAGAAGATCACGACGGACACGGCCAGCAGCACCAGCGCGCCGGAGCCGATCCGCGCCAGGATCCACAGGTGCCGGGAACTGCGGACACGGCGTGCGGCCCGGCCCACGGCACCGCCGGTCATGACGGGGGCAACGGTTTCGATCATGGAAGGCCCTCTCGCGGGAGCACGTGGGTCGAGGCCGGGCGGGCGGCGGGCGCGCTACTTGAGAGCGGCCAGCACCTCGGCGGTGGTACCGATCTCGCAGAGCACCGACAGACCGAGGGACAGGGCGCTCTCGTGCCACTCGCGGCTGACCGAGCAGAGGCCGTCACTGGCCAGGACGATCCGGTAGCCGATGTCGGCACCGTAACGGGCGGTGCTCTCCACGGACAGGTTCGTCCACGTTCCGGTCAGGATCAACGTGTCGATGTCGGCGGCGCGCAGCACGATGTCCAACTCGGTCCCGGTGAACGCGCTGACCCGCTCCTTGTGGATCACCAGGTCGCCGTCGACCGGTTCGAGGCCGGCCAGCACGTCCATGCCGGGGTCCCCCTCCTGGAGGCGCTGTTCGCCGGCCAGCTCGCGGAACAGTTCGGGGAGCCGGCCGTTGGGCCGTACGCCCTTCGCGCTTCGGTGATGCACATGGATCACCTGGAGGCCGCCCGCCCTGGCCGCGTCGAGCAGCGAGGTGATATGCGCCACCACGTTCTGTTCGATCGCGTGCGCGCCCGCCCCGTCCTCGGCGCTCGGGCCGGCCACGCTCTCGTGCATGTCGAGCACCAGCAGGGCGGTGTGGGCGGGGTCGAGGGGTTTGACATCACTCATGGCGGGGGTCTCTCCGGTTCGGTCGGCGGGGCCGGATGCTCAGTGGTAGTGGTTCATGGCGGTCTGGCCGCCGTCGACGGCGATGGTCGCGCCGGTCAGGAACGTCGGCGCCTCGGTGACCAGGTAGCGCACGACGTCCGCGACCTCGGCGGGTTCGGCGGCGCGGGACATCGGGTTCATGTGCCGCAGCCACTCCGCGTCCACCGTGTCCACGAAGTCGGAGATCATCGGGGTGCGGATCCAGCCGGGCGCGATCGCGTTGGCCGTGATCCCGTACGGGGCGAGGTCGACGGCGAGGCTGCGGGCGAGCGAGTGCACGGCTGCCTTCGCCGCGTTGTAGTGCGCGAGCCCCGCGTCGCTGACCATGCCGCTGACCGAGCCGATCAGCACGATCCGCCCGTCGCCCCGGGCCTTCATCAGCCGGGTGGCGTGCATGCAGGACAGGGCGGCGCCGTTGACCACCACGTCGATCATCGAGTGCCAGTCGGACGGCGTCAGTTCGTCGAACGGCGCCACGTGCAGCGCCGCCGCCGCGGTGACCAGCGCGTCGATCCGCCCGTACTCGGCCTCCACACGGGCGAACAGGGCGTCCACGTCCGCGGGGGCGCCGACATCGGTCGGCACGCCGGTGACGCGGGCGCCGGGGACGGTCGTACGGAGCTGTTCCACCGCTTCGGTCAGGGTCTCGGCGCGACGGCCGGCCACGACGACGTCGTAACCCCGTCCCGCCAGCGCCTCGGCGACGGCGAAACCGATCCCCGTGGCGCCCCCGGTGACGACGGCCACCGGGGTGTCCGGGCGCCGGCCCGCGTCAGTGCCGGGGTTCACGGGCGTCTCCCGAGGGCTCGGAGGTGCGGGGATCGTACGGCTCCGGGAACGAGGTGCTGCTGACCTCGGTGCCGTGGGCGCCGAAGGAGAAGGCGTTGAGCGAACCGTCCTCCTCCTCACCGAGCATCGAGGCGTACGACTGCATGGTCGACAGGTTCAGCACCATGACGGCGGCGATGGGCAGGATCCGCTCGCCGAATCCCAGGAGATGGATGCCGTCGCGGACCTCGAACATCACGCACGGGTCGACCTCCGCCAGCCGGAACTCCTCACCGGCCAGGCAGTGCCACACGTACCAGTCCTCGTTGAGGTAGATGTGCTCGTAGACGTCGGTGGGGCTGTATGCCCACATGATCCGGCGGCCGACCAGCTCCCGGGAGCGCTTGAACCGGGCGGTGGCCCCGGACCCGGCCAGGGCGCCGTGCCGGAACCGCTGTCCGACCTTGGGCTGCCCGGGGACCTTCGTCCCTTCAACCGTGCTGTCGACGACGAGGGCCCTGCCGTCGCGCAGGTCGACGAGCGCCGACCGGGAGGTGTTCCCGTCGGTGATCGCCTCCCGGCGCAGGAAGAACAGGTCGGGGGCGACTTCGAACACCTCGTAGCGGTGGGTGGGCCGCACCGCCGAGCCGCCGGACGAGTCCACCGCTGCCGACGGCTCACGGAGGTCGACCACGACCTCGGCGCCGTCGTCGAGGACGACGACGAGCCGACGGCCGTGCAGTGCCTCGCTGGGCGCGGGCCTGTTGGTGAGGAAGGTGTCACCGAGCCCGAGGGATCCGGCGTCGGCGTCGAGATCGGATGGAGTGGTCATGGTTCTTGTCTATTCGTCGGAGTGGACCGGGGTCTTGTCCCCCAGCGACCTGCACTTGCCCGAAGCGGCACACCGGGAGCCGCTCCGGGGAGAGCGGGGCGGGGCAGTGGGGCAGGCCGGGCTCAGCCGAGACCGTCCGCCCCGACCTGTACGGCCGACTCGTCCAGCACGGCGTCGGAGACGGGCTGCGGGCGCCCGTCGAGGTCGAGGACCGGGGTGGCCTCCTTGTACCAGGACTCTATGACCGCGTTGCCCCAGAAGTCGCGGCGGCGGTCGTCGTGGACGTTCCAGCGGTACGTTTCGTGATCGGGGTCGCCGGTGTAGTAGTCGGAGGTGTAGATCTCCACGCGGTGGCCGTCGGGGTCGCGCAGGTAGAGGTAGAAGGCGTTGGAGACGCCGTGACGCCCCGGACCGCGCTCGATGTGGTGCTCCTTGTGGAGCGCGCCGAAGATGTCGGCGGCCCGCAGGACCTGGTGCGACTCATGGGTGGCCACACCCAGGTGGTGGAGCCGGGGGCCCGCCCCGCCCGTGAACGCCACGTCGTGGACGGTCTGCTTGCGGTACATCCAGGCCGCGTACAGCTCGTGCTCGTCGCCCTCGATCGTCTCCGAGCAGCCGAAGCCGAGGGACCGGTAGTGGTCGTAGGCGGCCGGGATGTCGGGCGTGCAGATGTTGAAGTGGTCCAGACGGGCGATCTGGGCACCCCGGTGGAGGTCGTAGCGCTGGATCAGGCGCTCGGCGCGGTCGATCTCGTGGAAGAACTCCACGGGGAAGCCGAGCGGGTCGATCACGCGGACGGCGTCGCCCACGCCGTGGGTGCCCTCGTCCTTCCTCAACCGCCGGACCGGGCAGCCCAGCGCCCCGAAGAACCGCTCCGCCCGGTCGAGGTCCTCGGGGGTGCGGACCCGGTAGGCGATGTGGTCGAGTGCGGCGATCTCACCCCTGCGCAGGACGAGGGAGTGGTGGGTGAGCTCGTCGGTGCCCCGCAGGTAGAGGGAGTCGGCATCCTCGTACTGCACATGGAAGCCGAGCATGTCGACCCAGAACCAGCGGGCGGCGCCGAGATCCGTGACGGCGAGCTGGGCGTAGGCGGAACGGATCACATCGGGTGCGGTCGTCATCGGCGGGCTCCGAAGCGCGGGACGTGGGTGTCGCCGAGGGCGACCGAGACGATCTGCCGGTCGGTGTAGAAGTCGATGCTGTGCACCCCGCCCTCCTGGCCGAGGCCGGAGGCCTTGACGCCGCCGAAGGGGGTGCGCAGGTCGCGGACGTTGTGGGAGTTGAGCCAGACCATGCCGGCCTCGATCGACTGGGCGACGCGGTGACCGCGCTTGAGGTCGGAGGTCCAGATGTAGCCGGCCAGACCGAAGCGGGTGTCGTTGGCCAGACGGATCGCGTCCGCCTCGTCCTGGAAGGACGTGAGGGCGACGACCGGGCCGAAGATCTCCTCGCGCCAGATCCGCATCGACGGGTCGACGTCGGCGAAGGCGGTGGCCGCGAGGTAGTTGCCCTCCGGCAGGTGCGCGGGCCGCCCGCCGCCCGCGACCAGCCGGGCGCCCTCCTCCCGGCCGGACTCCACATAGCCCAGGACGCGCTCGTAGTGCTCCGGGTGGACCAGAGCTCCGATCTCGGTCGCCGGGTCCCGCGGGAGGCCGACGCGGACGCGGGCGGCGCGTTCGGCGAAGCGGGCCACGAACTCGTCGTAGACGGACGCCTCGACGATGATCCGCGAACCGGCCGTGCAGCGCTCTCCGTTGAGGGAGTACACGCCGAACAGGGCCCCGTCCACGGCCGCGTCCAGGTCGGCGTCCGCGAAAACCACGCAAGGGGATTTGCCGCCCAGCTCCATGGACAGCCCCTTGAGGCCGGAGGCGGCGGCCCGCATGATGACCTGCCCGGTGGTGGTCTCGCCGGTGAAGGAGAGCAGCGGCACGTCCGGGTGCTCCACCAGGGCCGCGCCGGCCTCCTCGCCGATTCCGTGGACGAGGTTGAAGACGCCCTGCGGAAGCCCGGCCTCCTCCATGATCTGCGGCCACAGGGAGGCGGACAGCGGGGTGAACTCGGCGGGCTTGAGCACCACCGTGCAGCCGGAGGCCAGGGCAGGGGCCAGCTTCCAGCTCTCCAGCATGAACGGGGTGTTCCACGGGGTGATCAGTCCGGCGACGCCGATCGGCTTGCGGACCACGTAGCCGACCTGCGCGGCGCTGCGGAAGGCGTCCTCGTGCAGGGCGTTGATCACGTCGGCGAAGTAGCGGAAGTTCTCGGCGGCCCGGCGGGCCTGCCCCCGGGCCTGGGTGATCGGCAGCCCGGTGTCGAAGGACTCCAGCTCGGCGAGCCGGTCCTCGCGGGCCTCGATGGCGTCGGCGATCCGCTGCAGGATCCGGCCGCGCTCGCGGGGGCTCATCCCCGGCCAGGGGCCCTGGGTGAACGCCCGGTGCGCGGCGGCGACCGCCGCGTCGATGTCGGCGGGCCCGCCCGAGGCCACCGCGCAGTAGGGCACGTTGCTCGCCGGGTCGGCGTTCGGGAACGTCCTCCCGTCGGCCGAGTCGGTGTACGTCCCGTCGATGTAGTGCTGGATCAGCTTGGGCAGGTCGTCGGGTGTCTCGGACATGTCTGGTCCTCAGAGGTCGAAGTCGAGGAGGTCGGCGCCCGCGGCGCGCAGGGCCCGGATCCGGGTGAGGCCCGCTTCGGTGGGCTCGACCAGCGGCGGACGCACATGGGCGGAGTCCAGCAGCCCGGCCTCCTTCAGCACCCACTTCGCGGGCGCCGGGTTGGTCTCCACGAAGAGCAGGTCGACCAGTGGGTGCAGCCGGTAGTGCAGGTCACGTGCGGCCTCGTGGTCGCCGGACTCCCACAGTGTGTACATCCGGGACACGGCCGCCGGGGCGATGTTGGCGAGCGCGGAGACGAAGCCCGAGCCGCCGAGGGACAGCACCGGCAGGCACAGCAGCTCGATCCCGGACCACATCAGCAGGTCCTTGCCGCAGGCGTGGAAGGTGCGGGAGAAGTGCTCGAAGTCCTTGGTGGTCTCCTTGATCCCGACGATGTTGTCGAAGTCCCGGAAGAGCCGGGCCACCGTCTCGGGGTCGATGTCGACGGCGGTGCGCGAGGGCACGTTGTAGACCACCAGCGGCAGATCGGGGAACTCCCGGGCCACCGTCGCGTACCAGCGGTACAGCGCCTCCTGCGTGGGACGGGCGTAGTACGGCGTGATGACCAGGGCGGCGTCCGCTCCCAGGTCCCTCGCGGCGGCGGTGAGTTCGAGGGTCTCGTCGATCTTGGCCGTGCCGGTGCCGGGCAGGAACGGCACCCGTTCGCCGATCACCTCCACGGCCGCGCGCATCGCCGAGATCCGCTCGGCGACCGTCTGCGCACCGGGCTCGCCGGTCGAGCCGCCCAGCGAGATGCCGTGCGAACCGGAGTCGATCTGCCAGCGGACCAGACGGCGCAGACCGTCGAGGTCCACGGTGCCGTCCTCGGTGAACGGGGTGACCACGGGGGCGAGGGAGCCCCGGATGAGGGCGGGGTCGCTGCGGAACTTCACGGTCGGCTCTCCTGGGGTGCGGGGGTCGGGGGGACGTCGGACTTGGGGGCGGGGGAGGCGGGGAGTCGTGACGACCCGGCGGCCGACCGGGCGTTGCACCAGGCGCGATACGCCTCCCGCCAGTCCGGGCCGATCGGGTAGAGACCGGCGACCGAGGCGCCCTCGGCCACGCGTTCGGCGATGAAGGCCTCCTGCCGCTCCTGCTCGACGGAGTCGGAGATCAGTTCGTCCAGCAGGTGCGGCGGCAGCACCAGGACCCCGTCGGCGTCGCCGACGAGTACGTCCCCGGGCTGTACGAGCGCGTTGCCGCAGGCGATGGGTACGTCGGTGTCCCAGGGGACGTGCTTGCGGCCCAGGACCGCGGAGTGCACCGAGGTCGAGTACACGGGCAGACCCAGCCCGGCCACGGCAGCGCTGTCCCGCAGGCCTCCGTCGGTGACGACACCGGCCGCGCCGCGCCGCAGCGCCCGCAGGGCGAGGATGTCGCCCAGGGTGCCCGCGTCGGCCTCCCGGCGGGCGTCCATGACCAGCACCTCGCCGGGCAGGACGGACTCCACGGCCCGTTTCTGGGCGTTCATACCGCCGCCGTGGCGGGCGAACAGATCGTCGCGCAACGGCAGATAGCGCAGGGTGCGGGCGGTGCCGACCATCCGCAGGTCCGGTCGTACCGGCCGGACACCGTCGACGTAGCAGCCGCCGAGGCCCCGCTTGCGCAGCTGTGAGGCGAGGGTGGCGACGGAGAGCGACGTCAGAGCTTCCCGCCGCTCCGGGGTCAGTACCGGTTCGACGGGGGTCCCGTACGCCGCGGCCCGGTCCTCGGGCAGGGCACGGGGCATCGCCCCGTACTCGGCCAGCGGACCCCCGGCCTCCACGACCGCGTTGGCGAGCCTGCCCGTGCTCTGCCCGGAGCCGCTGACCTCGACCTCGACCAAATCGCCCGGCCCCACCACGCCCGCGCCGCTCGGCGTACCGGTGAGGATGACGTCCCCCGGCTCCAGGGTGACCGTGCGGCTGAGGTCGGCCACCAGGCGCGCGAAGTCGAAGAGCAGCGTGTCGCTGGTGTCGTCCTGCACCACCTCGCCGTTGACCCAGGTGCGCAGGCGCAGCGCCGCCGGGTCGACCGAGCGGGCGTCCAGCAGCCGGGGGCCGAGCGGGGTGAAGCCGTCGGAGCCCTTGGAGCGCAGGTTGGAACCGCGGTCTGCGTAGCGGAGGTCGTACACTCCCGCGTCGTTCGCGGCCGTCACCCACCGGATGTGCCGCCAGGCCCGGTCGGGCGGCACCCGGTGCGCCCGTTCGCCGACGACCAGCGCGATCTCGCCCTCGATGGACATCAGCTCGCAGCCCCGCGGGCGGACCAGTTCGTCCCCGGTGCCGGCGAGGGAGGTGGCCGGTTTGAGGAAGTAGGAGGGATGATCGGGGACGCGACCGCGCTCGGCGGCACGGCTGCGGTAGTTCAGGTGGACGGCGACGACCTTGCCGGGGCTGACGCCCAGGGGATGCGGCATGGGGGCTCTCCGAGCGATGGGTCTGGAAGCGGACGGTCCGGGGGCCGTACGGCCGGACGCGCCGGAACACGCGGCGCCGTCCACGGTCTCCCGGCGGCGGCCCGGGCGGCTTGTGCGGGGACGCACACCCGTTGACCGCCAGCGAACGCCGACGGGGCCGGACCCTTGGCGCGGGACCGTCCGCACGGCACAGTGGGCTCAGTCGTTGGGGTTCAAACGATTGTGACCTGACCGAAATATGCGAAACGTCCAATCGGGTGCACCATGACTGACCAGCCGGGACCCCCGAGGGAGGCACCATGTCGCTGGCCCTGCGTACAGCCGATCTGCCCCAGTCCGAACGCTTCGACTTCTGGCGCGACATCGTCTGCGACGCCTTCGTCCCGCTGCGCGCCGAACCGGGCGAGGGTCCCTTCCGCGGTCAACTGCGCGGCCTGAGTCTGGGGGAGCTGCAGGTCACCGAGATCGAGGCCACCGCGCACACGGTGTACCGCACACCACGCACCATCGCCTGCTCCGACGCCGACTACTTCAAGCTCGGCCTCCAGCTGCGGGGCTACTGCCTGCTCGCCCAGGACGGACGCGAGGCCCCGCTCACCCCCGGTGACTTCGCTATCTACGACACGACCCGCCCGTACACCCTGTCCTTCGACGACAGCTACCGGCAGCTCGTGCTCATGGTGCCGCGCACCGTGCTGCGTGTGCCGCCGGACAAGGTCTCCCGGATCACGGCCGTCCGGGTGTCCGGGCGCAACGGCATCGGCGCCCTGGTCTCCCCCCTGCTGCTGCGGCTCGCCGACCATCTGGACGAGTACGAGAACGTCGGCAGTCTCCGGCTGGCCGACAACATCGTCGACCTGCTGGTGACCCTGCTGTCGGAGCGGCTGGAGACCGAGGCGCCGTCACCCGACTCCGGGCGGCGCGCGCTGATGATGCGGATCGCGTCGTTCATCGAGCGGCACCTGGGAGACCACGACCTCGGCCCCGAGAGCGTCGCGGCCGCGCACTTCATCTCCACCCGCTACCTGCACAAGCTCTTCCGCGACGAGGGCACCACGGTGTCCGCCTGGATCCGCGAGCGGCGCCTGGAGCACTGTCGCCGGGACCTGCGCGACCCGCTGCAACTGAGCCGCCCCGTGGGGGCGATCGCGTCCCGGTGGGGCTTCGCCGACGCCGCCCACTTCAGCCGGATCTTCCGGTCCGCTTACGGGGCGAGCCCGCGCGAGTACCGGCTCACCAGCGAGCCGGCCGGCGGTCTCACCCTGTCGCTCGACTGATCCGCGCCGGTCACCCGCCGACTGGGCACGACCCGTCAACCGCTGTTCCCTCACGGACAAGACCCCCCGGCCCCCAACGGAGACGCTGGTCACGCAGCCTGGCAGGACCGCGTCGGCGGCCTGCGGCAGACCAGCGGGTACCAACGGGACAAGATGAGGCGGGCACCGGTATGGACGTCGTTCGGGGCAGTTTGTTCATCGGTGGCGAATGGGCCGGTGCCGCCGGCGGGGCGGAGTTCACCAGCTTCGACCCGGCGACCGGCGAGCCCGTCGGGCTCTTCGCGGAGGCCGGCCGGACGGACGTGGACCAGGCCGTGGAGGCGGCGAGCGAGGCGCTTTTCGCGCCCGGCTGGGCCGGCATCACGGCCGCCGCCCGAGCCCGACTGCTGTGGCGGGTGGCCGACCTGATCGAGGAACACGCCGGAGAACTGGCCGAGTTGGAGACCCGCGACCAGGGGCAGCCGCTGGGGATCGCCCAGGGTGTGAGCGTGGCCGGCGCGGCCGAGCACTTCCGGTACTACGCCGGCTGGTGCACCAAGATCGAGGGCACGGTCACGCCGGTGTCCTTCCCGGACACCCTGCACTACACCCGGCGCGAGCCGGTCGGCGTCTGCGCGCTGATCACCCCCTGGAACTTCCCCCTGATGATCGCGAGCTGGAAGATCGCCCCGGCGCTGGCCTGCGGCAACACGGTCGTGGTCAAGCCCGCCGAGCAGACCCCGCTCACCACGCTGCGGCTCGTGGAGCTGATCGAGCGGGCCGGTGTTCCGGCCGGTGTCGTCAACCTGCTCACCGGCGGACCGGACGTGGGAAGGGCCCTGGTCGAGCACCCCGGCGTCGACAAGGTCTCCTTCACCGGCTCCACCGCCGTGGGCCGTGAGATCGTGCGGGCCTCGGCGGGCAACCTCAAGCGGGTCACGCTGGAACTCGGCGGCAAGGCGGCCAGCGTCGTCGCCGCCGACGCCGACATCGACTCCGCCGTCGAGGGCTGCCTCCAGGGCGCTCTGCTCAACAGCGGCCAGGTCTGCGCCGCCTACTCCCGCTTCTATGTGGACCGCCGTCGCGCCGACGAGTTCACCGAGAAACTCGCCCGCGCCGCCGCCGGACTGCGCCTCGGCCCCGGCATCGACCCCGACACCCAACTCGGCCCGCTCGTCAGCGACGAGCACCTCGCCAAGGTCGACTCCTACGTCCGGCGGGGCGTGGCCGAGGGGGCGCATCTCGTCACCGGCGGCAGCCGGGAGAACGGCGCGCTGGAGCGGGGCAACTTCTACCGCCCCACGGTCTTCGGCGGCGTCCACGACGACATGGCCATCGCCCGCGAGGAGATCTTCGGCCCGGTGCTCCCCGTACTCGCCTACGACGATCCGGACGAACTGGCCACCCGGGTGAACGACAGCGACTACGGTCTCGCGGCGGCCCTGTGGACCCGGGACCTGTCCACCGCCCACCATCTCGCCGCCCGGGTCCGGGCCGGCGCGGTCTTCGTGAACATGCTGCCGATCCCGGACAGTGCGGCGCCCTGGGGCGGGTTCAAGGCCAGCGGCTGGGGCCGTGAGATGGGGAAGTACGCCCTCGACGTCTACACCGAGGTCAAGGGCGTCTGGATGCATCTCGGCTGAGGCCGGTCGGAAGCGGCGTCACGGCGACGCACCGGGGGGCATGGGGTTCCGGCCGTCAGTGCACACCGGTCGGGCTCCGGCCGCGGAGCCCTGACCCGCCCGGCGCCGTGGTTGGGGAGCTGGGGCAGGCCGAGGGCGGCGGTCAAGGGGCGGTTCCGGATGGCCCTGTGATCGCCGCCCTAGTACGCTCTGGTGCCGGTGTCCGGCCCCGGCACGGGGGGCGCCGCGCGGGGCGGCCCACCGGTCCGCTCCCGTCCCGTCACCCAACAGCCGCGCGATGCCGGCCGGCCCGAACGCGCCCCGTGTGGCCGGCGCCATGCCGCCGTGCAGCCCAGAGGTACCCTTCGTGCTCTTCGCACCGACAACGACCGGCGCAACGACATCCTCCGGGGACTTCCGCTCTTCCCTTACCTGGATGTCACCGTCATACCGCCGGCCCGGCACCCGTCGGTCCCGGAGGGGGCCGCAGCGCTAATTCCGTACGACGCGCCACCGGTTGTCGGCTGTGCCGTCGTCCGAAGCCTGGACCGCGAACGCGCCGACGGTGGTGGAGCCGCCCGCGACGGCGAGGAGCTTGCCGCTGTTCGCGTTGCGGATCTTGCAGGTGCCGTCGTTCTGGTCCAGCAGGCTCCAGCGGTGGTCGGCGGTTCCGGTGTCCGACCATTGCAGGACGGTCGCGCCGTCGGCAGTGGACATGTCCTGGACGCCGAGGACCTTGCCGCTGTGGGCGTTGCGGATGCGGAAGGCGGCGCCGTCATTGACCAGCTCCCAGTTGTGGTCGGCCGTGCCGCTGTCGTTCCACTGCAGGGCCCGGCCGCCGTCGGCCGTGGACATGTTCTGGATGCCCAGGACGAGACCGCTGCCGGCGTTGACGAGGCGGACGGTGGGGGCGGAGCCGATGCTCCAGTAGACCGTGTAGTTGTGGCCGTGCGCGTCATGGAACGGCCCGAGGCCGACGGTGGTGCCGTTCGCGGTGGCGGTGAAGGTGAGCGGGCCGGTGGAGGTCCGTTTGATCGTGGAGGTGTCCAGGGAGGGCGGGGAACTCAGCGCGGTGTCACCGTAGTCACCGGACAGGACGAGCGGACCGTAGGTGATCGCGGCGACCTTGGAGTTGTCGTTGGCCGACCGCATGATGAACCGCATGGGCAGGCGGACGGTCACCGTGTCGCCGGCGGTCCAGGAGCGGGTGAGGGCGGCGTAGCTGCCGGGGATGGCGGTGACGTTCTGCGGTGTGCCGTTGACACTGATCACGGCCCCGGTGGTCCAGCCCGGGATACGGATGCGCATCGTCCACGTCCCGGAGGCGTTGCCGGTGACGACCAGGGTGCTGGTGTCGGTCGCGGGGAAGGACGTGGTTTGCGTGACGGTGAGGCCGCGCTCGGTCCAGGTGAGGACGGACGGTACGAACAGGTTCACGGTGAGGGTGCTGCCGCCGTCGTGGAAGTAGACGGAGTCCATCAGCCGGGTGTGCATCTCCAGGCCCGTGCCCTGACAGCACCAGAAAGTGGTGTAGTCGGTGCTCCAGGTGCCACCGCCCCAGGCCGGGCCCACACCGCGCCGGCCCCCGGGCTTGAGGGGAGTGAAGTAGGTGACGTGGCCGTGCGGGTCGGCCGGGTTCTGCTGGCCGATCATCTGGTTGAGCCACGCCTGCTCGTAGTAGTCGAACAGAGCCGCCCGGTCGGGGGTGAGGGCGTAGAGCTCCCGGGTGAGACTGAGCATGTTGACGGTGTTGCAGCTCTCGCAGGTGTCCTGGTTGAGGTAGGTGGCGATGGCGTTGGGAGCGCGGAAGTGCTCTGCCTGGCTGTTGCCGCCGATCGCGTAGGTGTGGGTGCCGACGCAGATGTTCCAGGCGTTGGTCGCGATGTCCCGGTAGCGCGTGGTGCCGGTGGCCTTGTACTCGCGGGCGGCGCCGATCCACTTCGGTACCTGGGTGTTGGCGTGCAGCCCGCTGAGTGCGTCCGTGCCGGCCGCCAGCGGGTCGAACACCGTGGCGTGGTCGAACCGCTTGGCCACGGTCAGCCAGCGGTCGTCCCCCGTCTGCTGGTAGAGGTCGGTCAGTACGGTGTTCATACCGCCGAACTCCGTGCCGAGCATGGCCTGTGTCTGCGCCGTGGTGAGTCGGCCGGTGCGCGTGTCGACCCAGCCCGCCAGGGCCAGCAGGACGCTGCGGGCCTGGGTGCTGCCGATGTAGCGCCACACGTCCAACAGGCCGGCGAGGGTCTTGTGGATCGTGTAGTACGGCACGTTGCCGTTGCTCAGGGTGCGTGCTTCCAGGGCCGTGAAGTCGGACTCGGGGTAGCCGGAGAGATATCCGGTGCCGAAGCCGACGGCGCCGTTGTTGGCCTGGCACTTGGCCAGTTCCGCGACCATGTACGTCGCCTTGTCCCGGCAGACGGTGTCGCCGGTCACGGCGTACAGCTGGGCCCAGGCGGTGAGGAAGTGGCCCTGGACGTGGCTGCGGAAGGGGAACGACGGTGCGTCCCAGCCGCCGTTCGCGGCGGCGCCGCCCGTGGACAAACCGTGGTTGGCGCGGAAGACGTAGAGCAGCCGGTCCACGTCGACGAACCGGAGGTAGCTGCTGGTGCGGTTCTGGTTGTCCAGCCACCGGCTCGCGGTCAGCCGGACCTGGCCGAACTCGAAGGGGTGTGCCAGCGCCCCGATGTCCGCGCGGGCCGGAGGTACGACGGCGGCCCGCGCGGGGACACTGCCGAGCAGGGACCCGGCGGATGAGGCGACTGCTGTGGCCCCGGCCACCTGCAGGAGGCGGCGTCTGCTGACGGAGGAAGACATCGTGTGCCCTTTCCATGACGGGGAGAGACTCTGGTCGGTTCGTCCAGGCCATCGCCACGACCGGCGGCAGTTGTGAGCCGTCGAGGTGGCAGGCGTTTTGAGAGGTGTGCGGCGGTGCGGGAGCCGGGTTCCGGGCGGGGCCCGGTGCTCCGGCGACCACACAGAGGGTGTCCGGTCAGGGGCCGGTCAGTTCGAATCGGGTGACCTTGACCGAGCCGCCGAGCGCCTGGGTTGCGTAGTTGAAGACGGCGTACCGGTAGCCCATGAAGAACCGCCATTCGTTGCCCATCGTGAACGCGGGCCCGAGACGGACGAAGGTGGTGCCGTCGGTGCTGTAAGAGAAGGTTCCCGGTCGGGCAGCGCCGGGGCGGATGTCCGCGTCCGCACGCAGCCAGACGCGGCTCCCCGAGAGGGTGGCGCTCGCGACCTCGGTGCCGGTACCGGTGGTGTTGTAGCTGCTGTCCATGGTCAGGCCGTTCACCATGACCACACGCGTCGCGCCGCCGTCGCGCTTGACGCCGATCCAGGCCGAGGAGTTGCGCAGCAGCGCGAGCCCGGCGCGGTCGCCCTCCTTCATGGCGGAGTGGTCTAGCTGGATCGTCGCGGTGGACGTGGGGCCCTGGATGCGGTGGGTGAGGGTGTTCCGGGCCCAGTACAGGTCGTCCGTGACCGTGGCGGTCCGGAGGGTCAGGCCGTTGTTGACGGACCACTTGCTGTTGTCGGGGTTGTGGTTCCACTCCCACTTCGGTGTGAGGGTCGTCCCGCTGAAGGTGTCGACGCCGGTCAGGGGCGTGACCTGGCGGGGCGGGGTCGGGACGGCGGGGGTGGGGTACGAGACGCCCCAGGTGTTGCCGACGAGCTGTACGGTCGGCCAGCCGTCCGAGGTCCAGGTGATCGGGGCGAGGACGGGGATGCGACCGCCGGGGTAGGCGTCGACGAAAGCCATGTAGTACCAGGCGCCGTTCTGCGTCTGGACGAGTCCGCCCTGGTGCGGGACCCCGCCGCCGGAGACCGGGCCGGGTAGGTCGAGGAGGACCTGCCGCAGGGTGTAGGGCCCGAAGGGGCCGGTGGTGGACTTCAGGACGTACTGCCCGTTCGCCGGACGGGTGAGGAAGATGTAGTGGTTGCCGTTGATCCTGTAGAAGCGGGAGCCCTCCAGGGCGCCGACACTCGATGGTGTGGTGAAGACCTGCTGGGTCCGGACCTGACTGCGTCCGTCCGCGGAGAGTTGGGCGACGTTGATGGTGGTGTTGCCGTAGGCCACGTACATGGTGTCGTCATCATCGATGAGCAGGCCCGCGTCGAAGTAGGCGTTGTCGATCGTCGTGAGCCTGCTCCAGGTGCTTTCGACGGACATGGCGGTGTAGATGTACGTCTTGGAGAAGTCGATCTGCCCCAGCCAGTAGAACGTCTTGTTGCTCGGGCGGTAGTTGAGGGACGAGGCCCAGACGCCCCTGACGTAGCCCCGGGCGCCGTTCAGGTCGTACTTCGCGCCGAAGTCCAGCGTCGGCACGGAGTGGCCGGCGAACTCCCAGTTGACCAGGTCGTAACTGCGCAGGACGGGTGCCCCCGGCGAGTAGTGCATGGTGGAGGCCGAGCAGTAATAGGTGTTGCCGACACGGATGATGTCGATGTCCGCGAAGTCCTGCCAGATCACCGGGTTGTTGTAGGAGGCGGCGACGGCCTCGGGACTCGCGGCGGTGGGCCTGGACGCTTCCGCGCGTGCTTCGGGCGCGGCAGGTAACGAGGCCCCGGCCAACAGACCGGTGGCCGCGGCCAGCGTTGAGCGGCGACTGTGTTCTCGGTTGAGCCATGACATGGGTGATCGTTCTCCTTGAACGACGGGACGAGGTGTCGCCGGGTGGCGGTCGTGTGCGGGTTGCCGGAACGGGGTCGGGACGCCTCAGCAGGCGTTGTTCGTCCGGGGCAGCAGTCCCAGACGCCAGGGAAGCCGGGAGTAGTCACCGTCGGCGGACGGGTGGAGGCTCTGCCGGAGGAGTTGCATACGACAGAAGGCGATGGTCATGGTCTGGTCGTTGCCGTCGCGGGCGAAGGGTTGGCCTCGGCGGCGGCCAAGGGCGTCCCCCGGCCGGGGAGGGCCTGCGGGGTAAAGGAGAGGTAGAGGACCGTCGCCGCCGGTCGCCTCCCGGAGGAGCCCGTCGGTCTCCTGGACGCCATGGGCCGCGGCGCCCTCGAACAGGGCGAGTTTGGAGTCCTGGACGACGAGTCGGGTGTCGCGGAAGCCGCTGGGGAACTTGCCGACGCTGGTCTTCGAGCAGTGCACATGATCGTTCGCGTCAGCGGAGAACAAGTAGCGCATGGCGCCGTCGCAGATGATCCAGTAGTCGGGAGTGCCGGCGGGGCCCCGGCCTGCTATTGGTTTGTGAAGCCGTTGTGGGCCGGCCTCCGACCTCCCGAGGTGCCGAGGGTCGTCATGAAGACGTGCCCCTCGCCGTCGGCGCGGGTCACCGTGGGATCTTCGACGGGGACGACCGGGTGGTTCGCGTCGGGCCTGGAGGCGATCAGCTGTTCGGCGGAAGACCAACGGAAGCTGCTCGGCAACCGTGCGGCGGTGCTGGTTCCGCCCGTCCCCGGGCCCCGGGCCCACTGCGGAAGACGGCTCCGGAAGGAGGGCGACGAGTGACATCGCCGGCTTCGGCGGGACGATCAGGGCTGCGCCGTGAGGGCGTGGGCGAAGGTGTTGTGTGTCCACAGGCATACGGACTCCATGGGTGGTCGGGGCCCGCCTTACGGCCACCATGCGCGTCGTCGTGCGTCCGGCGTGGTGGCGCGTCGGAGGGCCTTGCCGGTGCGGATGATGCGGGTGCTGTCATGCCTGGGTCGTGCCGCGTGCACGGATCGGCCCGACAATCACGTTCGATATTTCGACCGTCGACCGACCAGTCGGTCACCATGGATACTAGAAGGCTCAGGGAGAGCGTCAATACCTCTCGCACCGAACGCCTTCATCCGGCTCCCCACGAGCGGACGACGGAGTCGGCGCCGAGCCACGGTAGCGCGCTGTCGCCTCAGCGGCGGCGCCGGCACTCCGTCCCCTTGTCGACCGCGGTCGAGTGCCCTGCGACGACGGACGAAGACCGCTTGACAATCCTCCGGCAGCTACTGCTTCCCCCGCGTACGGAGGTCACCGTCACGGTGCCCGCCCGGCACGCATCGGTGATCGTTCCGTTCCCCGGGGCGGGCGAGGGGAAGAAGAAGGCGGAAGGTGCAGCCCCGGCCGGGAAGGGTGTCCAGTTCCAGCCGTCCGCCGTGGGACTCGGCGATGGCCGACGCGATGGCGAGGCCGAGGCCGGACCCCGCCTCGGCCTCCACGCCGCGACCGTCGGCGGCCCGGTAGAACCGGTCGAAGACATGGCGTGCCTCGTCCGGTGCGATGCCGGGGCCGCCGTCGGAGACCTCGACCACGCACACGGGGACGCCCGGCGGCAGCGGCGGACAGACGCTGTTCCGTCCGGGGCGGTCCGCGCCCATGGCTCCCGCGCCGGTCCACGCCGTGCCGACCCCGACACGGACCCAGGTCCCGTCGGGGGTGTGGGTGCAGGCGTTGGCCAGGAGGTTCTCGATCACCTGAGCCAGCTGGTGCGGATCACCGAGCGTCTCCACAACAGAGAGTTCGCCGTCCGGGTCGGCCTCGTGACTGTCGCCCACCGGCTCCAGCCCGACACGGTGACTGGAATGACGTACGGCGGCTGTCGTCACCGCGTCTGCGGCCAGGGCGAGCATGTCGACGATCTCGCGATTCGGCGGTGGCGCGTCGCCGAGTTTGGCGAGCGTGAACAGATCGCCCACCAGACGTGTCATGCGGTCGGCGTTGCGCGCGATCTGCTCGTACGCCTCGATGCGCCGTCGGTCGCTCATCCCGGGCTCATGGAGGAGGAGTTCGGCGAAGCCCTGGATCGAGGTGAGTGGTGTTCGCAACTCGTGGCCGGAGTCCGCCATGAAGTGGCTCAGACTGGTCTCGGACGCCTCGGCTCGTCGCCGGGCGGCGCGCAATCGGTCGAGCATGGTGTTCAGCGCCAGACCGAGGC
This sequence comes from Streptomyces sp. VNUA24, assembly GCF_029167005.1. Classification (NCBI taxonomy): domain Bacteria; kingdom Bacillati; phylum Actinomycetota; class Actinomycetes; order Kitasatosporales; family Streptomycetaceae; genus Streptomyces; species Streptomyces sp. VNUA24. The sequence goes on along the minus strand of NZ_CP119143.1, from coordinate 935,078 downwards.
GACCGACCTCGGTTTTCGGGTCGAGTGCGGGAACACCGAGGTCCGGCGCGCCGTCCGTGATGCGCTGAGCCGCGTGCTCGATCCTGGTGAGCGGTCTCAGGCCGAGACGGACGGCGGCGTTGCTCAGCAGAACGACACCGACGGCGACACTCGCGTCCAGCGTGAGGCCGAACCAGAGGAGTTTGTCGGTCGCGCCGTCCACGGTGTCCAGGGGGAGCGCCACCACGGCACGCATGTTCCGGGGCCCGGAGTCCGCGACGAGGCGCCAACTCCGTTCCTGGTTCCCGGTCTCGTCCCGTAGCGTGACGGGTTCGCCGTCGGACAGTTGCAGACCGGCGCTTGTCTCCGGCAGGGGTGGGCCCGCCCCGTTGCCGAGGGAGTCGGCGAGCAGGAGTCCGTCCGTGCCGTAGAAGTACACGTGGTAGTCCGAGGGCAGGCCGTCGTCAGGGTCGGGATGTCGCAGGACCCCGGTATCGGCGATCTGCCGGTACACATGGGTGGGGGGACGGAAGTCGAGGAGCCGGTCGTCGGTCTGGTCGATGAGCCAGGACCGCAGCGCGATCAGCCCGGCGACCTGGCACACGAGAACCGCCGCCGCGGCCGACAGACAGGAGATCCCTATGAGGCGTCCGCGCAGGGAGCGTGGGAACGGCGGTCGCGGCCACCTTCTCACGGGGCGACCATTCCGGCTGCCTGGCGTGGCAGGCGCAGGCAGTAGCCGACCCCTCGGACGGTGTGGATCAGAGCGGGTGGTGTCTGGTCGATCTTGCGGCGGAGGTTCTTCACATACGTGTCGACGATGCGGGTGTCGCCCGCGAAGTCGTACTTCCAGACCAGCCGTAGGATCTCGGCCTTCTCCAGCACACGCTCGGGATGGGACAACAGACAGGTCAGCAGCCGGAACTCGGTGGGAGACAGCTTCAGCGACCGGTCCGCACGCCGCACGTCGTGTGTGCCCTCGTCCAGGGTCAGATCGGCATAGCGCAGCTCCGGGCGGCGGCTCCACGCAGACGCGGGCACGCTGCCGCGACGCAGGATGGCCCGGATTCGCAGCAGTACCTCCTGCACATGGAAGGGCTTGGTCACGTAGTCGTCACCGCCGGAGCTGAGCCCGACGATCCGGTCCTCGATCTCGCTGCGGGCGGTGAGGAACAGGACAGGGGTGTACACACCCAGCGTCCTTAACTCCCGGGTCAGCGCGAACCCGTCGGTGTCCGGGAGCATCACGTCCATCACGATGAGGCCCGGGCTGCCGCGGCCCGCTTCGAACATGGCCTCCTGCCCGGTGCCGACGGCCACCACCGCGTAACCCGCTGCGCGCAGGGCGGACGTGAGCAGGGCGCGTATGCCCGGGTCGTCCTCCACCACCAGGACGGTGTGGCGGGAACCGGGTGCCCACAGGGCGGCAGAGTTCTGGCTCATGGGTGCGACTCACCTCGGGCATCTGGGCAGGCCGGGCCCGTGGGCCTGGCCTGGGACGGAGGCGTGATGCTAGCCGCGGTTCCTGTGCGGGACATGAGTGAGGGGTCCTCGCCCATGAGCACACGATGAGAGCGTGCCAGGTGCGAGGACCCCTGGGGGCCGGTCGGTGAGGGGGGCCGGCATCCCGGGCGGGTACGACAGACGGGAAGCCCGGGATGCCGGTGTCTCAGCCGGTCACCTGCGGGTCCTCGGCGAGTGCCTCGGTCCGCTGGGTGACGGTCTGTTTCAGGGCCGAGGCAGCGGATTCCAGGCCTTCGCTGTCGGCCCCGGCCGCCTGGGCCTCGTCGGAGACGCTCTGCAGCGCGTCGGTGGCGGTCCCTGACGCGTAGAGCTTCTCGTAGAGCGACCGGTAGGCGTCCTTGTAGACGCTGTCCAGGGCATCGGACTCCAGGAATCGTTCCTTGAGGATGTGCCCCGAAGAGAATCCACCACCACCGGCGCGGTTCTGGCCTTCGTCACCCTCACCCTGGCCGCCGCCGGTGGCTCCGCCCGGCATTCCCTCGGGCGCCCCTTCGGGCATGTCCTGTGGAGCACCGGAGGGCATGCCCTGTGGAGTACCGGACGCTTCACCGTCCTGTCCGACGGGTGGCGTGCCGTTCGCTCCTCCATCGCCCTGGCCTCCGCCTCCGCCTCCGCCTCCTCCGCCGAGGCTGAAGGTGTCGTCCGGCCCGGCCGTGGCGTCCCCGCTGAAGGTGAGGTTGTAGTCCCAGCCGAGGACGGAGAACTTCTCGGTGTCCAGGTCGTACCACAGCAGGTAGTTCTTGCCGGGTCCGGCCATGTCGTCGGCGTTCATCAGCAGGTTCTGCATGGCGACGTAGTTGGCCAGGGAATCGACGTCCACGTACTTGTCGAGATCCTGCTCGAACTCCTCGTCGGAAGCGTTGTTGACCCACTTGACGAGCTTCATGACCGGTTCGAGGTCCTGGCTGCCCTTCTTGTTCAGCTGCTTGAAGGACGACTCGTAGTCGGTCGGGTCATCGCCGGTGTAGGAGAAGCTGCCTCCCGCCTTCGCCTTGTAGAGCACCCCGTCGCCCATGTCGTCCGCATAGTCGGTGTCGGGGCTCTCGACCATCAGGCGTGTCACGGCCGGCCGGTTGTTCACCTGTACGGACGCGAAGCCGAACTCCTCGGCCTTCTGACCGCTCTCCTCGGTCAGCGACAGCGAGAGCGCCTCGTTCAGCGGCACCTGCTCGTCGCTGCCCGGCCTGAGCGAGATCTCCCGCTCTCCCTGGTAGGCGCGCCCCTCGACATACTCGTCGATCTTGATGAGCCAGGGCAGTTCCTCGGGCTTGTCCTCGGACAGGTTGTACGACACCATGCCGCCGCCTCCGCCCCTCGTGTTCTGGGCGCCGTCCTGACCGTCGGTTCCGTCGGCCGTCGTGTCCCCGTCCCTGCCTGTGGTCCCGCTCGCTGCTCCGCCCGTTGCGCCTCCCTCGGGCTCACCTGCGTCTTGGGGAGCGCCCTGCGCGGCGTTCGGCGCGGTCCGGCCGCCACCGGGCATGCCCGAAGTGCCGCGCAGGGACATCAGTGTGGAGTTTCCCTTCAACCGGATTCCGACATCCTCCAGATAGACGCCGTCGATCGTGAGGTCGGCCTCTATGTAGTCCTTGGTGCCGTCGTCGCGGAACTCCTTCATCATCTTCTCGAACTTGCTCTGGTCGTAGGTGAGCTGGATCGAGTGCGACACCGTCCGGTCGTAGAGGTCCACCGTGCCCTTGACATCGTCGGTGATGGGGTCGGCTTCCACCTGTGATGCCGAGGTGACGTATGGGGAGATGCGCGCGTCGCCGAGGAAGTACACCATCGACGCGAGTCCGACGCCCAGCGCGGCGGCCGGCCTCCAGTGGTGGCGCAAACGGACGGGCAGCCGGTCTCGCACGCGTCGCTTGAACGCCCGGGAACGGCCGGCCATCACAGATCGGTCGTGTCGTAGCCGGTCAGGACTGTCACCCGCTGCCCGGACGTGCGTGCCTGCAGTGCCGACACCAGATCGCCCGGCTCGGTGCCCTTCTTCATACGGACGGTGTAGAACACCTCGTTGAGCGCCCCGCCCCGAATTGTCTCGGTGCTCACCAGTTCGAACTCGCTGGTGTACTTGATCAGCACGTCGGTGATGGCCGGAGTGTAGTTCTCACCGGCCGGTACCTGGACCTTGACGACCTGACGCTGGACGTTGAGCGCGAACCAGTTGAACTTGAACATGATGACGACGACCGTGCAGATCACCACGGCGCCGACTGCGGCCAGGGTGTAGAAGCGGGCGCCGCAGGCCATGCCGATCGCCATCGCCAGGAAGACGAAGCCGACGTCCCTGGTTTCCTTGATCGCGTTGCGGAAGCGAATCACGGACAATGCGCCGACCAATGAGAACGCCCGGGCCAGGTTCGATCCGACCACCAACATGATCAACGCGACGATCATGCCGACGATGACGAGGGTCTGGACGTACGACTGGCTGTAGGAGACGTTCCGGTGCGTGTAGCGGTACACGTAGCCGATCACCGTGCTCAGGATGAACGACAGCGCCATCGCCGCCACCACGTCGGCCACGCTGAAGGTGCCGCTGAGTTCCTGCAGTTCGAAATTCACTGTGCTCCTGCCTTCATCGGCGCTTCCGGCGCCGGCCGCTCGTGTGGCGGCTGTTGTGCGGGGGTGGGAGGCGGGTAGTCCGCCTCGTTGACATGGAAGACCGACCGGGGCGCCAGGCCGAACGCCTCGACGGACTGGACGTACTTGGAGATCCGGACGAGGTTCAGGTTCCGGCGGGCCGCGAGATCCGTGATCCAGTGCGGAGTACGCTCGTTCACCTTGATCTCCATCACCGAAAGGTGCGGCGGGATGGTGAATCTGTTCTCGGGTGTGGAGATCCCGAAGTGGAAGTCCCGGTCCCGGCCGCGGACCCGCCGGTCGAAGGTCACGCGCAGACCGGTGTCCGCGTCGCGCCCCACCAGAGCCTCACGCTGGTAGCCGGTGATCGCGGTGGGCTGCAGGTTCAGTCGGACGATCAGTTCCAGCACCTCCTGGATGAAGGCACTCTCCTTCGGCGAGTGCTCCACCATCTCCCGGCCGTCACACAGTCGGCGGGCGACCTCGTAGGGCAGGGTGATGCGGCGCTTCTGCGTGACCCGGTTGACCCGCTGCTTGATCTCCACGCACACCGGTGACTCCTCGGTGACGCCGTCGAGGTTGCCGTAGTGGCGGATGCGCAGCTTGCGCCGGAACTTCAGTCCCTCGATCTTCTCCCAGTAGAAGCGGAGTTGCGGGGTGTCGTAGTACAGGCTCCACACCCCGTAGCCGCCGACCGGGCTGTGCAGGTCCCGGTCCATCCGCTCGGCCAACTCGTCACGGATGTCGGCCGCCTGTTCGACCGGTACGAGATACTTCAGTTCGAACCGGTTGAACGCGTGCAGCCGACTGGCCACGTGCAGTGGAGCCTCGTCCCCGTGTTCGGCGTTGCCGCTGCCCGCGTCAGTCCGAGCCTCGCGGGCCCGAGCATGTTTGGGTGCGGCTGTCTTCGACCGGAACACCATCTGCCTCCTTGCTCTCCGTGCGGACCAGCCAGCGACGTATACGCAACCAGCGGCTCATGAAGGGCCCATGAAAATGGCGGGTGTATTGCAGGAGTCCTTGAGGTGATCGGAAGATGAACGTCAGTGTCTGGTGTCGATCGCCGGAGCGCATGGACCGCGATCGGGTCCTGCCGGTCGGCAGCCTGCGGATCCCGTCGCTCGTACGCGATGCGTCGCACAAGCGACGGGCTTCCTGGCGCAGCCGCCCCCCTCTGGTCACGGCTCGCCCGCTGACTCCTTCCTCCGGTTACCGGTCGCGCCTGCGCATCGGTCCGCCCGACGTCGGCGCGTGCCGGTGCCCAGTGCGTCGGTCGATTGAGTCCGGTTCACGGCGACGGATCCCGCGGCGGTCCCGGCCGAGCGCGCGTCGTGGCGACGACGGCAGGGTGAGCGAGCGTGAGGGCGGCATGGGCGACGACACCATGCCGACATGGCTGTCCACAGGGGTTCTTCCCATGCGGCTGGCGAGCGGGACAGCGTCGCCCCCCTCGTGGGGGACGGATGCCTCCTCGGCGCCGGGGGAGATGGTCCGTGCCGCGGTCTTCGCCGGGGGTGGTGCCGACGCCGGTGTGAAGGGCACCCATTCGCTACCGCAATGGAAGCCTGACTGACTACCCCTGCTGGCCTCGTCGGTGATCATGCTCGGACCACTTTCCTCGACTCTGACGTGTTCACGCGGACGCGGGCCGGTCGGCCGGAGGGGTGTGGGCTCCATCTTCCAGAGCGGCTCCGTCGTGGGTGTCATGCCCTCGGCGGGCGCCGACGTGACGTCCTACCGAGGGCGATTCCCGCGAAACATGGGATGAGTGGCGGGAGTGAAATGGAGTAAATGGGACATGAAGGGTCGGGTGTTGAGGTTGATGCGTTTTTCATCCCAGCAAGATGGTTGACATGGTCCGGTTCCATGCAAGAAGTTCAAGCCTGACATCCGGCGACGCCCGCACCGTGGCCGGCTGGCACCCCTGCGACTGCGCGTGGACGTCGACAGCGCGGGTCTGCCATTCGCTCGGCGGGCGGCAACACGTGTTCCGCGGAATCGGGAGGGCCACCCCACGGCATGACCCTGCATCACTTCTGCAGGCCGTCAGCAGTCCACCCACGACCCGTTGCCTCCGAGGGGCGCCCTCGGTGCCGGACAAACGCACCCATGTGAAACCAGGAGCCAGACCATGCCGCCAGGAAGCCCGTCCCGCCGTTCCGTCCTGACCGCCGCCGGAGTCACCGCCGCGGCTACGGCGATGCCCGCCTTCACCGCCTCCTCCGCGGTGGCCGCCAACAGTTCGAAGTCGGCGCTGAGAAGGCTCGTGGACATGCGGTTCGGCATGTTCAACCACTTCAACATGGGGACGTTCACCGACGAGGAGTGGGCCGCGCCCAACCAGAGCCCTGCTCTCTTCGCTCCTCCCAGCGTGGACTGCGCGCAGTGGGCCAAGGCCGCCAAGGCCGCGGGGATGAGCTACGGGGTGCTCACCACCAAGCACCACGACGGCTTCTGCCTCTGGCCGACGAAGTACAACGACTACAACGTCGCCAAGAGTGGTTACAAGCGCGACATCGTCGACCAGTACGTGAAGGCGTTCCGGGCGGAGGGACTCCGCATCGGTCTCTACTTCTCGATCTGGGACCGCTCGTACAGTGTGCAGGGGTACGACACCCGGCACGGGGTGGGGGCCGACCAGACCATCGTGCCCGGTGACATGACCTACATGCTCAACCAGATCACCGAACTGCTGACCAACTACGGCGAGATCGACATGTTCGTCACGGACGGCTACGGCTGGCAGATGGGCCAGCAGGCCGTCTCGTACCAGCGGATCCGCGAGCACGTGAAGTCCCTTCAGCCGGACATCGTCATGATCGACCACGGCGGTCTCTCGGTGCCGTTCCTCGGCGACGCGATCTACTTCGAGGAGCCGTTGGGCATCACGGCGCCGGAGGGGAACACGCATGCCGCGATACAGGGGCAGACGATCAGCGACGGATGGTTCTGGCATCCCTCGACGCCGAAGACCAACCCCATCAGCAAGGCGTCGATCCTGTCCCATCTGGTGGATCTGGAGCCGAAGTACACCTCGTTCATCCTCAACTGCCCGCCCAACCGCGACGGCAGACTGGACGACAACATCGTGAAGAGGCTGGCCGAAGTGGGTGCGGTCTGGCGGCCCGACACATCCCGCCCGAAGCTGCCCGAGCAACTGCCGCGCGCCGAGCACCCGGTGACACCGGTCAGCGCCTACGCCACCGGTTTCCACGACGGCGAGGGCCCGATGAACGCGATCGACGGGCTCAGCGACAGGAACTTCGAGACCTGCTGGTCCACCTGGAACCTGCGCCTGCCGCACTCGATCACCATCGATCTCGGCGGGGTGTGGAGCAATGTGTCCACGCTCGAATACCTGCCGAAGCAGTGGGGCCGCAACAACTCCAGTGACGGGGACATCATCTCGTACAAGATCTCCACCAGCACCGACGGCAGCAGCTTCACGGAAGTGGGGGGCGGCATCTGGGGCGGCAGCAGGGCCCTCAAGGTCGTGGAATGGAGTCCGCGCCAGGTGGGGTTCGTGCGGATCGAGGCCGTGGAGGGCACCGGCGGCTACTCGAACATGGGGGGTGTGCGGATCGGCGGCAGGAAGAAGAAGCCCGTTCTGGTGTCGCGTGTCCTGCCGGGCAACGCGACGGTGTACCAACTGGTGAACCGTGCCAGCGGCAAGGTGGCCGACGTTCTCGGGGACGGCACCGCCAACGGCACCGAAGTGCGTCAGCAGCCCTGGCGGAACCAGTCGAGCCAGAAGTGGACCTTCGTCTCCACGGGCGACGGCTACTACCGCATCCGGGGCGTGAGCAGTGGCAAGGTCCTGGAGGTGGCCGGTCTGTCGCGGGCGAACGGTGGCAAGGCGGGCATCTGGTCGGACGACAGCGTTCCGCAGCAGCACTGGGCCGTGACGCCGACCGGTGACGGCTACTTCTACCTCACCAACCGGCTCTCCGGGCTCGCCCTCAACGTCGACAACGGATCGACGGCGGACGGCGCGGACATCAACCAGTGGACCTACACGCGGGCAGAGCGGCAGCAGTGGCGGATCGTGACCGTGTGACCGTGTGACCGGGTGACCGGGTCCGGCCTCGGCCCGTCCGGGGCCGGACCCGCCCGCGTGGGTTCAGCCCCGAGGCCCTGCCCCGGGGCTGAGCCCACGGAGCGGTACCTCCCGCGCCGCGCGCCGAGTGGACCCGGAGCGCGGGAGGACGCCACTGCTCGCCGGGGCGCGGGTCCTTTCGTGGGGTCCGGTGGCGTCGCTTCCGCGGCGGTGCGGTGCGGTGCGGTGGGCGCTGCGTCGGCGGGCGAGTCCGGGCCCGAGCAGCCCCCTACGGGTCTCGGAGGCTGCCCCGATGGTCACCCGGCGGGCGTCTGTCGGCGTCCCCGCAGGGCACCGGTACGTCGGCTGCGAGCAGGCCGACGGCGCGCAGCTCGTGCCACAGGCCGTCGGGGACGGGGCGACGGAACTGCTCGACGGCGTCGAGGACCTCTGTCGCGTTCCGCAGTCCGATCAGCACCGCGGCGACCGCCGGATGCCCGAGGGGAAAGCGTGCGGCGGCGGCCCGGAGCGGTACGCCGTGCCGTTCACAGATCTCCTGCAGGCGCAGTGCGCGCCGGAGCATCGCCTCGGGGACGGGGGCGTAGTCGTAGGTGACTTCGGGGCCGGGGGCGGCCAGCAGGCCGGAGTTGAAGACTCCGGCCACCACGACGGAGGTGCCGTGCCGGTGGGCCTCCGGCAGGAGGTCCGCCAGGCCGCGCTGGTCGATCAACGAGTAGCGGCCCGCCAGCAGCACGACGTCGATGTCGGTCTCGCGGACGAAGCGGGTGGGGACAGCTGTCTGGTTCATACCGATGCCGATGGCGCGCACCAGGCCCTCGGCGCGCAGCCGCTCCAGGGCCGGGTACGCCTCGGTGAGCGCCTGCTCGGCGTGGTCGTCGGGGTCGTGCAGGTAGACGGTGTCCACATGATCCAGGCCGAGCCGTTCCAGGCTGGCCTCAAGGCATCGCCGTACGCCGTCGGCGCTGAAGTCCCAGACCCGCCGGTGGGTCGCGGGGACCGCGAAACCGTTGTCGAGGTCGTCGCCGACCGGGCCGGGCACGGGTTCCAGGAGGCGGCCGACCTTGGTGGAGACGGTGTACTCGTGTCGAGGTCTGTCACGGAGCGCGGCGCCGAGGCGACGCTCCGACAGCCCGAGACCGTAGTGCGGTGCGGTGTCGAAACTACGGATGCCCGACTCCCAGGCGGCGGCGAGGGTGTCGGCTGCCTCGTCGTCGCTGACCGGAGTGAAGAGGTTGCCGATGCCGGCGGCACCGAAGGACAGTTCACCGACCCAGGTCGTGCCGCGACCGACGCGCTGTCGCCCTGGAAGCGTCATGACGGCCCTTGCCGTTCGGGGTCGGCGGGTAGCCGCAGTCCCGCCATACCCCCGTCGACGGCCAGTGCGGCGCCGGTGACCGAGGCGGCGGCGGGACTCGCCAGGTAGGCGATGGCGGCGGCGACTTCGCGGGCGGAAACCAGGCGTCCGGTGGGCTGGCGGGCGTTCAGGGCGGCACGTTCCGCCACAGGATCGTCCGCCGAGTCGACGAGACGGCCGACCCACGGGGTGTCGACGGTACCGGGATGCACACAGTTGACCCGGACGCCCTCGCGCACATGGTCGGCCGCCATCGCCAGGGTGAGCGAGAGCACCGCCCCCTTGCTCGCCGAGTACAGGGCGCGCCGGGGCAGACCGGCGGTGGCGGCGATGGAGCAGACGTTGACGACGGCCGCGTGTCGCGAACGGCGCAGATGGGGCAGCGCGGCACGGGTCGTGCGGACGACGCCCAGCACGTTGACGTCCAGGATCCGGTGCCACTGTTCGTCCGGGTTGTCCTCCACGGTGCCGGTCGCGCCGGCCCCCGCGTTGTTGACCAGGATGTCGAGACCGCCCAGGGCCGTCGTCGCGGCCTCTACCGCGGCACGTACGGAGGCGTCGTCGCCCACGTCGGCCCGGAACCCGTGGACGGCGTCGGCCGGGTCGAGGTCGAGCACGGCGACGGTGGCACCGCGTCCGGTGAGTTCCTCGGCCGTGGCCCGCCCGATTCCGGAGGCTCCGCCGGTGACGATCGCCCGCAGTCCATCGAGATCGGTCATGACGGATCCGCCCGGCCGGTCATGATGACACCTGCCGTGGCATGCGCGTTCCGGTCCGTATCGACGCGCGAGAGGGTGTCGGGAGCGGCGGAGCAACGGGTGCCGCCTGTGTCGGCGGTCGGGGTGGAGGCATTCACGGAGCCACCTTTCTCATGCCTGGGCGAAGGTCTGGCGCTGGGCTCCGAGGCCGTCGATCGACAGTTCGACCACGTCTCCGGCGCGTAGGAACGGGGTGCCGGGCAGCCCGAGGGCGACGCCGGCCGGGGTGCCGGTGTTGATGACGTCGCCGGGTTCCAGGACCATGTACTGGCTCAGGTACCAGACGATGTGCGCCACGTCGAAGATCATGTTCTTGGTGCTGCCGGTCTGGCGCGGCTCTCCGTTGACGGTCAGCCGCAGTTCCAGGCTCTGGGGGTCGGTGATCTCGTCGGCGGTGACGAGCCAGGGGCCGAGTGGGTTGAAGGTCTCGCACGACTTGCCGAGGTCCCACTGGGCCGAGTACTCCAGCTGGAACTCGCGTTCGGAGACGTCGTGGCTGATCGCGTACCCGGCGATGACGCTCGCGGAGTCGTCGGGCGAGTCCAGATAGCGGGCTCGTCGGCCGATCACGACGGCCAGCTCCACCTCCCAGTCGGTCCTGACCGAGTTGCGTGGGATCAGGACCCGGTCGAAGGGGCCGACCACGGTGTACGGGTCCTTCATGAACACCACCGGACGAGGAGGAATCGGCAGGCCGGTCTCCTCGGCGTGGTCCCGATAGTTCAGTCCGATGCAGATGACCTTGCCCGGCCGAGCGATCGGGGCACCGGTCCGCAGCCCGGTGATGTCGATCTCGGGCAGGGCGCGCGCTGCCAGGGCTCGGCGCGTCCGGCCCGCTCCGTCGGCGGCGAGGAAGGCCGCGTCGATGTCGTCCGTCAGCGCGGTGAGGGAGTAGGTCCGACCGTCTGCCGCCGTGACGACGGGTATCTCTTCGCCGGGCGGGCCGACGCGCTGCAGTTTCACGGGTGTCTCCAGGCGATGGGGTGGCGGGGCCGCGTGTGCGGAGCGGCCCCGGGGGTGGACGGTTCAGGTGTGTGGGACGAGTGGCCCGAGGGATCCGCCCCGCCCGGCGGGGCACCGCGCGCGGAAGGTCCGGTGGGGCCGTCGGCGCTTCGGACGTCGACTCGATCGCCGAAGCGGGGCGCCGACGGGTGCGCGCTCGCGATCCGTGGACTCCGGCGGACCGGTCGTCCGGGAGTCGGCTTCCCGGAGCGACGCCGGACTCAGGGAGCGATGGAGGCGCGGATCCGCTCCAGTGCCGCCCGGAGATGAGCCGTCATCGCGGCCTCGGCCGCTTCGGCGTCACCCCGGACGATCGCGTCGGTGATGGCACGGTGTTCCGTCCACGCCAGTGCCGTGGCGCCTGCTTGATGGTAGGCGTGGAACTGTCGGAGTTTGGGGGCGAGTCTGCCCAGGACGTCCCCCAGGACCACGTTGCCCGACGCGTCGGCGACCACACGGTGGAAGCCCAGGTCCTGGTCGGACACACTGCTGTACCCGTGGTAGGACGCCACGTCGGCGTCTGAAGGGGGTGGGCCGCACATCGCGTCCAGCCGCCCGATCTGTTCGGTGGTGCCATGCGTGGCCGCCAGTCCGGCCGCCCAGGGTTCCAACCGGAGCCGGAGGGCGTAGAGGCTCTCCAGCGTGGCGCGATCCAGCAGGTCGCCCACCACATAGCCCTGACGCGGCCGCTTGGCCACCAGGCCCTCGGCCTCCAGCAGGGAGAGCGCCTCGCGCACCGGTGTGGGCGAGACCCCGAACCGCTGGGCGAGGTCGGCGACGAGCAGCCTGTCGCCGGGAAGGAGTTCCTGCTCCAGCAGCACGCGGCGGAGGGAGTCGGTGACCTCGTCCGCCACGCGAGGCCTGCGTGAGATCAGCTCGCTGTCGCGCTGGTTGACCGGGTGCGTCATGAACTCTTCGCTCTTCTGGGTCCTGTGGGCCACGCCTGGGGTGAGGCGCGACTCGTCGCGACCACACTAGATACGGAATTCGGAATTTCCAAGGGGGGCGCGTGCGGCTCCCGATAGTCGTTCCGCGGCTTCGGGCGGTCATTCCTTCGAGGCTCCCGCGAGCATGCCGGAGACCAGGGAGCGCTGGGAGAAGAGGAAGACCAGCAGCACGGGAAGGACCGTGACGAGGGCGGCGAGCGCCAGTTCGGGGCGGCCCATCCCGCTGGCGGCGGCCGGATAGACGATCTGGGAGGAGGCCAGCAGGTTGCTCAGTCCCACCTGGGCCGGGTACTGCGAGCTGGACGGCAGCATCATGAACGGGAGGAAGAAGTTGTTCCAGCTGCCGACGAAGCTGAAGAAACCCACCAGTGCGATCACAGGCCGGGCCAGCGGCAGCGCGATCCGGGTGAACACCTGCCACTCGCTGCACCCGTCCATGCGGGCCGCGGCGAGGACATCCGCCGGGATCGTGGACGAGAAGTAGATGTAGGTGAGATAGACCCCGAACGGGAAGAACGAGAGCGGCAGCAGGACCGACCAGATGGTCCCGGTCAGATGGACCGCGTTGACCTCCAGGTAGATCGGCAGGACGAGGACCGACGCCGGCATGATCATCACGATCAGAGTGACCGTGAGCAGCAGCTTGCGGCCGACGAACCCGGTCAGCGCGAGCGCGTAGCCGGCGGGCACCGAGGTGGCCAGGGTCAGGGCCAGCGCGCCGAACGAGTAGACGACGGAGTTCTTGATCCAGGTGAGGATCGCCCCGTCCTCGTAGCCGAACAGCTTGTTCCAGGTGCGGGTCAGACCGTCCAGGGAACCCGGCGCGAAGGGGTTGTCGGCGATGATCTGGGCATCGCTCTTGGTGGGAGCGAGCACCAGCCACACGATGGGCACGGCGAAGAACAGGACAAAACCGGCGGAGCAGAGCCACCACAGACCGCGAGCCGCCGCGGCGCGCGCCATGATCCGGCGGCCGGGAGTCTCCCGGCGGGCGGTGGGCGCCGCGCCCACGGTCTCGGCCGTGTCGCGGGCGGGTGGGGAGTCGACGACGGACACGGGGCATCAGTCCCTCTCGAACAGGCCGCCGCGGAAGACCACCGCAGCCGCGGCGATCACGCCGATGAGCAGCAGGTCCACTGACAGGGCGGCGGCGCCGTTGAAGTCGTTGGCCTGGAAGGCGTACTGGACGGTGAGCTGGTTGAGCGACCAGGAGTCGGAGACCATGCGCTGGCTCGCGGTGGTGACGAGCTGCGGCTCGACGAACAGTTGGGTGCCGCCCGCGAAGGCCAGGATGACCATGTAGGTGATCCATTTCCGCAGCATCGGCAGCTGGATCCGCAGGGTGGTCTGCAGCACGCTCGCGCCGTCCACGCGGGCGGCCTCCAGGAGTTCGGACGGGATGTTGTTCAGGGCCCCGTACATGACGATGATCCAGCCGCCTGCACCGGTCCAGAAGGCGATGACCGTGAACACCACCGGCAGGTGATCCGGCAGGATGACCTCGGGCAGGGATTCCTGGCCCATGGCTCGCAGGAGGAAGCCGGCCGGACTTACGGCCGGGTCGAGCATGATCAGCCACAGCACCACACTGGCCGCGCCGGCCAGGGCCCCCGGTATGTAGTAGACGAACCGCAGTACCTTGCCGGTGCGGGGCATCCGCCCGTGCAGCATCAGGGCGGCGGCCAGGACCAGGACGGTCAGCGAGACCAGCCAGATGGCGACGTACAGCATCACGTTGCCCAGTGCTGCGGCGAAGCGGTAGTCGGTGAACGTACGGGTGAAGTTGCCGAGGCCGACGAGCTGGCCGCGGGAGTTCGAAAGAGCCAGCCAGATCGCGTACGCGGCGGGCAGGATGCCGAACGCGATCAGCAGCACGGTGTACCCGCTGACGAAGAGGTAGCCGGCTCGCTGGGATAGACCCGGGCGGGGGCCGGACGCCCGCCCGCCTCGGGATCGGCGGGCGGGGTCGGTTGCCAGTCGCATGGCGTCACTTCACCTTGTATCCGAGCGACGTGGCCTTGTCGGTGATCGCCTTCTGCAGGTCGGGCAGCAGGGAGGTGATCGTCGCGCCCTGGGTCACCTTCGACAGGACGGTCGACTTGTAGAGCTCGGTCACGTTGAACTCCGTGGTGTCGGTCCAGCCGGGCCAGATCTGTCCGGACGCCTGCCCGAAGGCGGGGGCCACATCACCGGCGAAGTACGAGGTGTTCTTCGGGTTGACCAGCCAGGCCTTGGCGGCCTCCGCGTACGCGGGGAAGCCCGGGTTGACCACCTGGACGGAGTTGTCCGTCGTCAGCCACTTGACCAGGTCGGCCGAGCCCTTGAGGTTCCTGCTGTGGGAGGAGACGATCCACACACCGCCGCCGTAGTCGCCGGTGTAGGTCTGGTCGTCGTCGCTCCACTTCAGGGGGGCCGCGGCGGCCATCCGCTCGGCGGGGACCTTCAGCGGGCCGGCGAAGAGGTACTGGCCATACCACGTCGGGCCGGGCATCATCAGCACCTTGTCCGCCTTCTTCTTGGCGAACGAGGCGTCCCAGGGGCTCTCCGCCGTGAGCGAGCCCGCCTTCAGCAGCGCGTCCAGCATCTCGGTGGCCCGGGTGCACTTGGGGTCCGAGAGATCGACGTGGATCTCCTTGGGCCCGGTGAGCCCCTCGGCCGGGCACCGGCTGGGCCACAGATACGTGTTCGGGGCGACGTCGACGGAGCCGACCAGATAGCCAGGGTGCTCCTTGGCGACCTTCTCGCCCAGTTCCTGGTACTCCTCCCAGGTCGTAGGTACCTGGTAACCCCACTTGTCCATGAGCTTCTTGTCGTACCAGAGCAGTGTCGGGGCGACGTCGTTGCGCAGGCAGCGGATCGTGCCGCCGGACGTGCACGGGTCGAGTGCGCCCTTGGAGAAGCCGGAGAGGGTGTCCTTGGACAGCAGGCCCTTGTCGAGCGGGGCGGCGTAGGGCTGGTCGCCGGTGGCCGTCCAGGAAGCCGAGGTGAGGGACGTCGAGAACACGACGTCAGGCCAGCCGCTGCCGGAGCGGTCGAACAGCTGGATCTTGGTACGCAGATCGGTGTCCTGGCCGCTGTAGGTGACAAGGTCGATCTTCACGTCGGGATGCGCCTTGCGGTACGCCTCCACCGCCGGCTGGCGGGTCGAGTCGGCCCAGACGGTCAGCGTGCTGCCGGGCGCCTGCTTGACCGGCTTGAACGCGGCGCCGTCGGGGGCCGCCGACGGGACAGGGGGTGTGGCGTCTCCGCACGCGGCGGCGGACAGGGCGAGCGCCGTGACAAGTACGGCGACGCTGAGCGGGGTTCTTCTCAAGGGTGACCTCGCAGAGAGGGAAGGGCGGTCGGCTCTGGTGGGGGTGTGTCGGCCCGAGGCCCGAGACGACGTCTCGCGGCCGGGACGCGGCGGAGGAGAGGCCGTGTCCTTGGGGGGATTGACGCAAGGGAAGCACGACATCTACCGTCCGACAAGAGATTTGAGATCTGAGATTTGAAATCCGGATCTGGAGTCACCTCACCCGCCTCGCCGAAAGGACCCGCACCGTGCGTATCACCAGCATCGATGTCCACCTCGCAGACCCGAAGGACGTCGGACCCCAGTTCAGATGGCGAGACGGCCTGCCCGGCTCGGAGCGCGTCAACACCACCGGCTACCTCGTGATCGGCACCGACGAAGGCATCAGCGGCATCGCGCCGGTCGCCCGCGGTGCGATCCTGGCCGACATCGTGAACCGCCGGCTGCGCGAGG
The DNA here is from genome assembly GCF_029167005.1 of Streptomyces sp. VNUA24. NCBI lineage: Bacteria > Bacillati > Actinomycetota > Actinomycetes > Kitasatosporales > Streptomycetaceae > Streptomyces > Streptomyces sp. VNUA24. The sequence goes on along the minus strand of NZ_CP119143.1, from coordinate 919,126 downwards.
AACTGCTCGGTGCCGATGCCTTGATGCGGGAGTTCCTGTGGCACCGGGTGTGGGAACTCGACCGGATCGAGGAGATGCCCATCTACGTGCTCGGCGCCGTCGACATCGCCCTGTGGGACATCGCCGCCCAGGCCGCCGGACTGCCCCTGTACCGGCTGCTGGGCGGCTTCCGCGATGCCGTGCCCGCCTATGCCTCCACTGTCACGTTCGACAGCGTCGAGCAGTACCTGCACGTGGCCGACCAGTGCCTCGAACTCGGCTATCCGGCCATCAAGCTGCACGCCTGGGGCGATGCGCGCCGAGATGCCCGACTGGTGACCGCCCTGCGTGAACACGTCGGCGACGACGTCCCGCTGATGTACGACGGCTCGGCCGGCTTCGACCTCGCCGACGCCGTCTACCTCGGCCGCGCCCTCGACGACGCCGGGTACCTCTGGTACGAGGAGCCGATGCGCGAGTTCAACGTCACCGCGCACAAGTGGCTCGGCGAGCGGGTGCGCACCCCGCTGCTGGTCGGCGAGTGCTCGGACGGTGCGCACATGAACACCGCGGACTTCATCGCGTCGGGCTGTGCCACCATGGTCCGCACCAGCTGGCACCTGCGCGGCGGCATCACGGGCGCCCTGCGTACCGCCCACCTCGCCGAGGCCTTCCATCTGCGGGCCGAGGTCCACAGCCCGGGCCCGATCAGCGCTCATCTCGGTGTGGCCATCGCGAACAACACGTACTACGAGTCGCTGATCGACACCGACCCCGTGCGGCGGGAACCCGCGGTGGGCCCGGACGGTCTGGTCCGGCCGCCCCAGGTCGCAGGCATCGGCTACGACGAGAAGGTGTTGCAGACGTGCGGCCTGCCCGCGCGCGGCCTGTAGCGCCGGGCCGGGGGCGGTCCGCGGGGGCCGGGAGCGCGGGTGCCGTCGGGCGGGCGGGGCGGAGTGGGCCGTGTCCTGTCCACACGACGAGGGGCAGACGGTGCCCGGTGGTTCGAGGGCCCTTATGACTTTGGTCAAGGGGTGCTCGGGTTGGTGGTTGGCAGAAGGCGCCGTCGCGGAGCATTGCGAAGAGCACGTCGGCTCGGCGTCGGGCGAGTCAGAGGATGGCCTGGGTGTGGTGCTTGCCCTGGGTGATCTTCTTGTCGTAGGAGGTGCGGGAGGCCGGGTCGGCCAGTGCGGTGAACGCGGAGAGGGAGAAGGCTCGCTTGAGCTGCTTGTTTCCTCTCCGTGAAGGCTGCTCGCCACGGATGGACGACCCGGAGCATCGGGTCGCCGGGGCGGGGCCTGCGTAGGTGGTGAGATGGGCGGCGGACGGGAACGAGGTGCCGTCGCCAACGTCGATGAGGATGCGGGCGCCGGTCCTGACGCCGATGCCGGGCATGGACGTCAGGACCGCGAGGTCTGGTTTGCCATGTTCTCCGACGGTTTGCTCGCATGCGCGGCGCTTGTTCTTCACCGGGACGCCGGGGACCCGGTGATCAGCGTGGACACCAAGAAGAAGGAGCTGATCGGCGAGTACAAGGCGGATTCAACCGGTCGTCGCAACACCGGCTTCTTGTATCGATAGTAGGTGCTCGTTCAAGGCTTCAGCAGGCGTCTTCCAACCGAGCGTTTTCCGGGGCCTGCTGTTGAGGGTGTGTGCCACGGCCTGGAGCTCCTCGGGTGACCACCTGGCCAGGTCAGTGCCCTTGGGAAAGTACTGGCGGAGCAGCCCGTTGGTGTTCTCGTTCGTCCCTCACTGCCAGGGGCTGTGCGGGTCCGCGAAGTAAACCGCGACGCCTGTGTCTAGCCTGAACTGGGCGTGCTGGGACAGCTCCTTGCCACGGTCCCAGGTCAGCGACCGCCGGAGTTGCTCGGGAAGCGTGGTGATCACCGGCGTGAGTGCCTTGTTCATCGACTGCGCGCCATAGCCGGCCAGGGCAGGTCCGTTCTTGGTTCGCGGGATGGTGCCGTAGCCCTCCTCGCGAGGCAGGTGGACCAACATGGTGAACCGGGTGGTCCGCTCGACCAGCGTGCCGATCGCCGACCGCTGCAGCCCGATGATCAGGTCCCCCTCCCAGTGCCCGGGGACGGCACGGTCTTCGGCCTCGGCCGGACGCTCGCTGATCATCACCTCGGGCGAGACGTGGGCCCAGGCTTTGCGTCGGCTGCGGGCTCGCGGGACACGCAGGGCTCGCCCGGTGCGCAGGCATGCGACCAGCTCGCGTTTGAGCGCGCCGCGGCTCTCGACGTAGAGAGCCTGGTAGATCGCTTCGTGCGAGATTCGCATCGACTCGTCCTCGGGGAAGTCGACCTTCAGTCGGTGAGAGATCTGCTCCGGGCTCCAGGCCAGCATCCACTTGCGGTCCTGACGATGGGGTTTGTTGCGGCCCTTCCAACGCTCCGTCTCCGGTCCCTGCGCCAGGGTCCCGTCCGGGCGGCGGACCTGCCCGGACAACCTCTCCTGCACGTACTTGCGCAGCCGTTGATGCGTGACGAGCTTCGCTTCCTTCGGACGCAGCGCCAGCAGGTCCGCTTTCCACTGCGCGACCGAGGCCCGGTAGTCCAGCTTGCCCCCGCGGGTCGCCGCGTTGCGACGAAGCTCGCGGGAGATCGTCGAGGGAGCACGGCCCAACCGGCGCCCGATCTCACGGACTCCGGCTCCTTGTGCTCGCAGCAGGGCTATTTCTTCACGCTCATGAAACGACAGGTACCGCCCCGCGAGCGGAGCAAGATCAAACGACGGCATGCCCCCACGCTGCCGGAACCACCGGGTGCCGGCTGCCGAGGACACACCGACCACAGCAGCGGCCTCCTCGCTCAGGAGCCCCTTGGCGATCTCACGCCAGAACTCGCGCTCGATCTCCCGCCTCAACGACGGCGCCCCCGGCGACTTCATCGGCGACCTGCCTGTCAGCGCCTTCATCCACCCTGCCGGCCTGCCCATCACACCTCCGTATTTGGGGGTGTTGCGACGACCGGTTGAATCCGCCCAGTACGGCTCCCGGGCCTTCGCCGGCCTCTGCGACCAACTCGGGGTCACCCGGTCGATGGGTGCCATCGGCACCAGCGCCGACAACGCGGCCTGCGAAAGCTTCCACGCGTCCCTCAAACGCGAGACCCTCCGGGGTGCCCACGACTACGGCGACGCCGACACCTGCCGCAGGACCGTCTTCGCCTGGCTGACCCGCTACAACACCCGCCGCCGGCACTCCGCCAACGGCCACCTCAGCCCCAACGAATACGAACACCGACACCACACCGCTAAACTCACGCTCGCCGCGTGATCAATAACCGCGTGCCCACCTTCACGGGGGAAGGCCCGATCTGCCGGTACGAAGCCTCCACCTCCCACCTTTCGTGATAGAGGTGCGCTAACTCGGCGGCAGGATAGGCGACCGTGTCGAACAGGTCAGTCAGCAGCCGGATCACCTCGCCGCCGTCCACCTGGTACTCGATCACGCGAACCAGCACACCGCCCGGATGTGCCCCCTTCTGCCCGGCAAGATTCATCCTGGCCAGATAGGTGCCGTCGGGCAGACGCCGCACCGGCCGGCGAGCGACGCAGGACCGCGCCCGCAACAGCAGGTGCGCATCGGCACCGGTATATGCCTTCCACAACTCCACGCCGGGAAAGCCACGGTCCATGATGACGAGCATTCCGGCGGCCGAGGCGGCCATCGCGTCGTCCAGGTCGCGCTCGCCACCATTGAACCCGCCCACCCGCGCGTCGATGGCCGTATGGGTGCCGGTCTCGGTCAGCGTCACGACCCGGATCTGGGGGAACCCTCCGGGTTTGCCACACCATCCCTTCGGCCCGCCAAAAGCGCGGCGGTTGGCTTCGTTGTCCGGTACGTCCAGCAGGAACCCGTCCACCGCTGCGAGACGCATCCCCCGGTAGAAGGACCCCGCCAGCTCCGCGGGAGCCACCGGTCCGGCCAGGCGGTGGAACAACATCCGCAGCACATCAGGACCCAACCGTTCTCGAGCCCGGGTGAACGATGCCCTGTTCGGGATGTGCTCGCTCAACTCCGGGACACCGCCGACCAGATGCTCCGCCACATCGTCGTAGGAGTCCTGGTGGAACAGCGCCAGGGCAAGTGAGGAATAGACCATGAAGCGGGCGGGCAGCGCACCCGGCCTACGGTCGCGTTTACGACACTCCGCCAGGACCTCGTCCACCAGCTCCGACGTCACCCACCTCGTGACCACTCCCAGCCGCACTCGCTCCGATATCCCCGCCCATGGATGCATACCCAGCACGACGGCCCGACTGCCAACCCGTCACGGAACTGAATGAACCCTCAAACAACGGCATTGGCCGGGCACGTCGAAGTGGAACAAGATCGAACACCGGCTGTTCTCCCGCATCTCCATGAACCGGCGTGGCAGGCCCCTGACCAGCCATGAAGTCATGCTTCGGGCCATAGCCGCGACGACCAGTCGCACCGGTCTGACCGTGCATGCCGAACTCGACAGCGGTGAGTACCCCACCGGCATCCGGGTCAGCGACCAAGCCATCGCCGCCTTGCCGATCACACGCCACCGCTTCCACGGAGACTGGAACTACACCTTTCACCCCGCAGATCACCAACCAGGCCCAGTCCTTCCCCGGCAACGCGGATGGCCAGCCGAGAGCTCTCGCCCCCTCACGCTCCACGACCTACAGTGCCCCGAGCTGACCGGCATGTCCCGCAAGCAGCTCAGCGACCTGACCTACACCTTGATCCCCAGGTTGGAAGAGCGCCGCGAGCAGGTCCGCCACGCAGCCCGCGGCGGACCACGCCGCCTCGCCCGGGGCACCGGCCGCAAACCCACGCTCACCCCCGCCGAGCAGATCCTGGTCACCGTCCTCCACCTGCGGAAACACTCTCTTCAGGAGCTTCTCGGCCAGCTTTTCAACACTACCGCCATGACCATCAGCCGTGCAGTGAAAGAAGTCCGCCCGCTCCTGGAAGCCGACGGCGTCTGTCTCTCCGCCTCAACAGCCCGTTTCCGCACACCGGAAGACATCGCCAGATTCCTCGACCCCGATAAGACCAAGATCAAACCGACGTGTTGATTACCGGCAAGCCCCAAGCCCCCCGTCGGCCCTGATGGGCCGCAGACCGCGACGGCCAGCCGGTCCCGGCACGGCTGTGTGGACGCTCAGACAATCAAACTGTGGACCGAGCGCCAACGACACCCGCGAGGCCATCCGGCAGTCTCTCTCCCACCTGATCGTTTCGGCTGCGAGGAGCTCCTGATGGCCAAGATGAAAAACCGGATCGTCACCCTGCTGGCGGCGACCGCCGTGACGGTCGGCGTCTCCTTCGGCGCCGGCGCGGGCACCGCCGCGGCAGCGCCCCGGCTCACCTACACGACGAGCTGGTATCAGGACAACGATTCGGTCATCGTCTACCTCTACGCCGACGGCAACTACGCCGGATATGTGAACTGGAACTCGGACCCGGACAGCTTCGGCACCCCCGGAGACGCACTCCGGGCGCATGACGGCGGGGCCGACGGGTGGGGCGTCGAGGGGACCGTCATGAACGGCCAGGTCTACCGCGTGGCTTCGACGGCGGGCCACGCGTCCCCCTACACGACCCCGTGGCAGACCGGCAACATCACCGAGGGGCAACGGATGATGCTCAACGCGTGCCTGGTGAAGGGCTCCGAGGAGGTCTGCACCGGGTTCGACTTCTACGTCTACGCGTAGACGCGATCGCCCACCGGGGCGGGCGGGGGTGTGGCGGCGGGGAGCAGTGTGTCGCGGAGCGCGGCTTCCGCCGTGGCGGCTTCATGGAGCCGCTCGGTCCAGGTGCTGCGCGGCAGGCGATCGCCTGGCCTGCAGCTCCGCATCGGGATCTGGCCTCTACCGCCGTGTGACACCCGGGTGCGCACACTGGCGGCATGCACCGTCCGTATCTTCGCCTCGCAGCCGTCCTCTGCGCGGCTACCGTCGGCGCGGCCTGCTCGTCCGAGGAGACGCCAGGCGGGCCCGCCCCCGCCTGGCAGGACCAGGGCGATGTCAACCGCCGCGACTTCAACGGTGACGGCAAGGACGACGCCCTCGTCAACGGCCGGTACAAGCATCCGAAGAGCGGCGGCAAGTGGTGCAACAACCGCTTCGTCGCCCTCGCCTCGCCCTCCGGCCTCGACCCGGCGAAGGCCGTACGGCTCGCGCACCGCTGGGCGAAGCCTGATCCCCGGCTGACCTCCGCCCCCGCCTATCAGGACCGGTCGGCCCAGTTCACCGGAGACCTGGACGACGACGGCCATGTCGATGTCGTCGTCGACAACGTGTTGAGCAGCCCCAACGGAACATACACCACGAATCGGCGCATCGTCTGGGGCGGCTCCGACGACGCCGCCGGTGCCACCGTGCTTTCCCGTAGCATCGCGAGGCCCATCGGAACCGGAGATGTCGACGGGGACGGCGCGCTCGACCTCCTCACCCTCGACGAGGCAGTGAGCGACCACGGCCACCAGGGCAAGCGGCAGTACGCCACCGTCCTGCACGGCCCGTTCAACCGCTCCCACGCGACACCCCGCACCACCACCCGGATCGATGTCAGCCACGAGGGCTGGGTGCCCGTGGTATACACCGCGATCGGCGATTTCGACGGCGACGGCCATGACGATCTCGTGACGAAGGCGCAGTACGACGAGGAGGACGCCCGCTTCGAAGACGACGACATGCCGGAGGTCGACGGCAGCTCGTACTACCGCGGCACGGAGAAGGGCCTCAGCGAGGCGGCGCCCGTCCCCGGCATCAGGGCTGAGGACACCTCCTCCGGCGGGGAGCCGCTTGTCGCCGTCGATTTCAACGGCGACAAGCGCGCGGATCTGCTGACGGGGAACACCGGCGGAACGCATGTCGTCCACGGCAGCAAGCAGGGCCCTGGGCAGGGCCGCTCCACCACCGACCTCCACAGGCTCCACCTGTCCCGCGCCGTCACCGGGGACATCAACGGCGACGGCTACGCGGACCTGGCCACCGAGTCGCTCGGCGAGTACCGGCGCATCGGCCGGGTCTCGGTTCGGCTGGGCACCCCCGACGGCCTCACCACCGAAACGGATCGACCGGTACTCCATCGGCCTCGGTGGCAAGCCGACGCACTCCGGCGACAAGGACGAGTTCGGGTGGGATCTGGTGCTGTGCGATCTGGATGCGGACGGCCGGGACGAGCTGCTGATCGGCACGTTCGGCTTCAACACGCCCCGGAAAGAAGCCGGTTACTGGGTGCCGGCGGGCACGAAGGACGGTCCGTCGGTGACGGACCGCCGCTTCGTGAAGACGATGGACTTCGGCTCGTACAAGGGCACTGTCGCGATGGCTGACCCGTGGGATGATCTTCTGGTTGGTCAGCCTGGGAAAGGTCGTCCGTGGGGAGCGCGTCGCTGTCGTACAAGGGGCACCGGTACCCGGTCGAGGTCATCTCCCACTGTGTGTGGCTGTACCGCCGCTTCCCGCTCAGCTTCCGCGAGGTCGAGGAGCTCATGCTCGAGCGCGGCGTGACCGTCTCCTACGAGACGATCCGCCGCTGGTGCACCAAGTTCGGGCAGGCCTACTCAGGCGCGCTGCGCCGCAGGCAGCCCCGGCCCGGGGGCAAGTGGCACCTGGACGAGGTTTCATCAAGATCAGCGGGCGGTTGCACTATCTGTGGCGGACCGTCGACCAAAACGGCAACGTCCTGGACACCCTGACGCAGAACCGGCGGAACAGGGCTGCGGCCAGGCGCTTCTTCCGCAGGTTGATGAAGAGGACGGGCGCGGTGCCACGGGTGGGCGTCAGCGACAAGCTCCGCTCCTACAGCGCCGCCCACCGCGAGGTCATGCCCTGCGTCGAGCACCGCCAGTCGAAATACCTGAACAACCGGGCCGAGAACAGCCACCCAGCCGACCCGGCAGCCTGAACGGGCGATGAAGGGCTTCCGCTCCGTTGGCGCGGCCCGGCGGTTCCTGTCCGTTTCAGCGGTATCTCGCTCCACTTCCGGCCCCTGCCGCCATCTGATGCCCGCCCACGACTACCGAGCCGAGATGACCGTCCGCTTCGCCATCTGGGAGCTGATCACCGGCGTCGCCGGCCTTGCCACCGCGGCCTGAGCCCAGGTCCAGCTCCCAAACCCACCCTGCCCCGACGCGCCGTCCGGCAGTCACACAGCCAACAACGTGACATCGCCATGTGAAACGCCGAGCCACATCCCGGCCTACGACGCGTCACCGCCTACTGTGCACGAGCCCGTTAGGGCTCGCAGAGAATCAACGTGTTGCTTCCCGTGATGCGGCTCGTTGTCGTGATATGGGCGCCTCTGATGAGGTCCGTGGTCAACTCGCCGTGAAGTTCGGCGTGTTGTTCCCGCATCTGGACGAGAGGAAGCGGCGGCTGGTGATGGGGCCGAGGCCCGGATGCTGGGGCACGGCGGTATCCGGGCGGTCGCGAGGGCGGCCCAGGTCAGCGAGACAACGGTCCGCAAGGGTGTGGACGAGTTTGGAGGCCGGCGAGGACCCTCTGGGCCGGGTACGCAGGCCCGGTGGTAGCCGGAAGAAGGCCGTGGACCTTGATCCGGGTCTGCGGCCCGCGCTGCTGACCCTGGTGGAACCTGACGAGCGGGGCGATCCGAGGTGGGGGCGGATGCCCAGGCTGCGTCGACGACCGCGCGTGGCGGTAGTGGGACTGTCGTCGCACGTGAGGTCGGTCGTGTGAGATCCCGTGGGTCGGTCTGCCGTTCCTGGCCGATGGGGAGGCGGGACTGGCTGTCGCCGTCATCCTGTGTGCCCATCTGGTCGGGCCGGGCAGGCGTTTGTCGGGATCGGTGCGGTGCTCGGGCTGTGCCTCGAGTCGCAAGCGCCGTCGGCCACAGCCGGGCTGTGCTGGAGGCGCGGGGGCGAGTGGAGCCCATCGTGGTCACCGCGGTCGAGGCTGGGCCCGGCGCGAAACTCCGGAGCGGCCGTCACCTGTGCTCGGTGACCGGCCCGGAAGGGCCCCTCAATACGCGGATCTGGCGGGGCTGCGGCAGGACGACCCGGGTCGGCGACGCGGTGCAGTGGTGTACGACCCCGAAGGCCATGTTCCACCCCGTGGCATGGACCCCGAGGGGGAGCGCACGCGACGGAGCGGTGTCCCCGGCTCTGGCGCATGCCCTGATCACCGGTGGTGCGGTCGCGGTGGTGCGCTCCTTCCGGATGGGCCCTGTCGGTAACGACCGGGCCCCGGCCCCGTCCTGTCGGCGATGGAGAACGAGACGGGCGCAGTGGGTGCCCGACCTCCTCACTCTGACGACGGCGAAGGGGTAGGGGTCGGGGCCGCCGTCGGGGCGGCGGTCTGTACGTTCAGGTCCGGGCGCGGGGTGAGGACGACCATGAGGGCTCCCTGTTGGGGTACGGGCGGTGTGACCTGCTCGCTGGGGAGCTTCGGCGGGTTGGTCTGCTGGTAGTTGACCTGGTCGTGGTTGACCAGCCCGGTCTTCTTCAGCACGGTGATGTGGTCGAGTAAGGTGTCGTTGGCCAGGTCGGCCATCTGACGTACCAAGGTGTTGCGCGTGCTGGCGCGGATCTTGGCGATGGCGGGGAAGATCTGACCGTGCGTGACGCGCATGATGTGCACCGCGGTGGAGTCGAACTCCTTGCCCTGGGCAGCGTCGACGTTCGCGACGAATTGTTGCTGCTGAGGGCTCGCCTGGTTGTTGAGCGTGATGTTCAGCTCTGGAGCGATCCTGGGGCACATCTCATCGAGGCCAGCTTGCCCGACGAACAGATGTTCACCGGCCTCCTTCATCTCCGCTGTCGTACCGCGCTCCATGGCCATCTCGCCCAGCGGGTACTCCCACAGGCCGACGGAGCGCACCTTGATGACGAAGTCCCGGTCGGCCTCCGTCAGGGGGCCGTACTGGGTGTGGGCGATGATCCGCTCCGTGCCCGTGGCCGTCTTGTCGATTCCCAGCATGGCGGGGTAGGCGAGCGCGGCGACGATCAGCAGCAGACCGCCGCTCACGAAGATCGTTCCTATGTTTCTGATGCGGGCCTTGGCATCTCCTGAAAACGGGTGCGGCTGGGTCGCCAAGGGGTACGGAGGGGACGGGCGATTGAATCATTGCTCTGAGTAAAATTTGCAGTGTGCTCGATGAAGGCTTCGGCCCGCGGGCGTGTGGTCGGCTCTGACCTGCGGGAGGGCGTGGACATCCGACAGATGGAGCCCTTCGGTTCCATCGTTGTGGGCGGGGATCCCCGGGGTGAGTTGGTGGCGATCGGGGGCCGACCGGCGACGTGGGACCCGCTACAGAGGGGGCGGGTGGCGGTGCGGGAACGCAGGGCGTCCTTGTGGGCACGCCGTTCGGTGGTCAGAGCGGCGGAGCGCCGGTCGAGATGCCGTCGATGGGGCAGGGCCCGGTGCGGCAAGCGGTGAGCCTGATTTTCACTCACCATCCGGGCGCCCGGGCGGAGTCGGCGCCGTGCCGGGCTGCTTCAGTGGCTGCAGTGCCCTCGGGGCCCACTCGGTGTTCCCGCGATCACCTTCTGGTAGGCGGGTCATGGAGACCTCTGTGCATCGCACAGATCCGCTGCCGCCAGATCAACAGTGTGCCCAGGGTGTGACAGCCGACCGGGCTGCGATGAGATGCTGAATTGCAAAATTTCGCAATTGATTAGATGCTGGATGGGCTAAGCCCACTCCATCGGTGGCCACGGGCGCAGCGCAGTCGGAACCGCCCCGAGGCGGGGTGTCGTAGGAGAAGCCGAGGGGTTGTGACCGTTCCGCTCTACCAAGCCAAGGCTGAGTTCTTCCGGATGCTGGGGCATCCCGTACGGATCCGGGTGCCGGAACTGCTGCAGGAGGGACCGCGACCGGTGCGGGACCTGGTGGCCGCCATTGCGGTGGAGCCGTCCGGCCTGTCCAAGCAGCCGGCAGAGCTGCGCCGGTCCGGGATCGTCACCTCGACCCGGGAGGGCCCCACCGTCGTCTACGAACTGGGGAGCGGAGACGACGCGGACCTGACGAGAGCCGCGCGGCGGATCCTGACCGAGATGCTCGCCGGGCAAGGCGAGCTGCTCGCCCAGCTGCGCGAAGCCGAGGTCCCCGCGTGATGACCTCGGCGATCAACCGGGCAAAGTCCCGGCTCACAGCACTCCTCCCCGCTCGTGCCGACCTGGCGGCCGTGCGACGGGCCCCGCGGCGGGACCTGCTCGCCGGACTGACCGTGGCGATCGTGGCGCTGCCACTCGCGCTCGGCTTCGGTGTCTCCTCCGGTCTCGGCGCGGAGGCGGGCCTGGCGACCGCAGTGGTTGCCGGCGCGCTCGCCGCCGTGTTCGGCGGGTCCAACCTCCAGGTGTCCGGGCCCACCGGGGCCATGACCGTGGTGCTCGTGCCGATCGTCGGCGAGTACGGTCCCACCGGCGTGCTGACCGTCGGGCTGATGGCGGGCATCATGCTCGTGGCGCTGGCCGCGCTGCGGGCAGGGAAGTACATGCAGTACGTGCCCGCACCCGTCGTAGAGGGCTTCACCCTCGGTATCGCCTGCGTGATCGGACTCCAGCAGGTGCCGAACGCACTCGGCGTCCCCAAACCCGAGGGCGACCGCGTACTGGTGATGACCTGGCGAGCCGTCGCGGAATTCGCCAAGCATCCGCACTGGACGGCCGTCGGACTCGCGACTGCGGTGGCCGCGGCGATGCTGATCGGCGCCCGCTGGCGGCCAACCGTCCCGTTCTCCATCGTCGCCGTCATCGCGGCCACGGTCCTCACGCAGGTCGCGGGCCTGGATGCGGCACAGCCGATCGGCGACCTGCCGTCCGGGCTGCCCGCGCCCTCGCTCGGCTTCCTGGATGTCGGTTCGCTCGGCTCCCTGCTCGCCCCGGCCGTGGCCGTGGCGGCACTCGGGGCGCTGGAGTCTCTGCTTTCCGCCTCGGTGGCGGACGGCATGACGGTGGGCCAGAAGCACGACCCCGATCGCGAGCTGTTCGGCCAAGGGCTGGCGAACATAGCAGCCCCGCTGTTCGGCGGCGTGCCCGCGACCGGCGCGATCGCCCGCACCGCGGTCAACGTCCGCACCGGCGCCGGCTCCCGGCTCGCCGCCCTCACCCACGCCGCGATCCTCGCGTCGATCGTCTTCGCGGCCGCGCCCCTGGTGTCGAAGATTCCGCTCGCCGCCCTCGCCGGTGTACTGCTGGCCACCGCCATCCGCATGGTCGAGGTCGGCTCGCTCAGGGCGATGGCCAGGGCCACCCGCTCCGATGCGCTGATCCTCGCCCTGACCGCGATCGCGACCCTCGCCCTGGACCTCGTGTACGCGGTGATCATCGGCTTGGTCGTCGCGGGCGCCCTCGCCCTGCATGCCGTGGCCAAGCAGGCCCGCCTCGATCAAGTGCCGCTCGACCGGGGCGACCACAGTGCCGAGGAGCACGCCCTGCTGGCCGAGCACATCGTCGCCTACCGCATCGACGGGCCGCTGTTCTTCGCCGCCGCCCACCGCTTCCTGCTGGAGCTGACCGACGTGGCCGACGTACGAATCGTCATCCTGCGCATGTCGCGGGTGTCGACGATGGACGCCACCGGTGCCCTCGTCCTGAAGGACGCGGTGGAGAAGCTGACACGGCGAGGCATCCTCGTCCTGGCCTCCGGTATCCGCACCGACCAGCGCCAGGTCCTGAACTCCGTCGGCGCGCTGGAACTTCTGCGGCACGAGGACCGGGAGTACGCCACCACTCCCGAGGCGATCCTGGCTGCCCGTGACCACCTTGCGGCAGCAGGCGTCCTGCCCGCCCTCCCCGCCCAGCAGCCCCGAACCTCCAGCGAGGAAGCCCTCCGATGAGCATGTCCCCCGCCGCCTTGCGTATGGCCGAGGTCTCCGGAGCGGAAACCCTGCGGCTACCGGAAGACAGCAGTCTGGGCCGACCGGTACATGTGCGAGGTGATCTGGCCGCGGTGCGGCCCGACCGACACGTGGGGGAGTACGGCCGCCTCGCAGTGCGTATGACGGTCCCGGCCGCGGCACTGCCCGCGACGGCGACGTACCAGGTGGACGAGATCCGCGCCGTGGCCTGCACCGGCTGGACGGTCACTGTGTCCCGCCCCGCCGAGGTGATCGTCGATCCCGACGAGGCCGCCCACTACCGGCGCAGCCTGCCCGGCTGGGCCCATGGCCCGCACGACACCCTGCTGCGCCTGCAGTCCGAGACGGTCAGCGGCTTCCGCCTCGCCCGCGCGGAGGCGTGATGTCCTCACAGCTGGAAGCACTTCCCTACCGGCATGTGCTCACCATGCCGACCATGCCGGCCGCCGTGCGCACAGCCCGCGAGACGGCCGAACAGGCCCTTGCCGCCTGGGGGATCGGCCTGCGGCACCCGGCTGTGAATCCGGCCTTGCTGATCCTGGGTGAGCTGGTGACCAACAGCGTCCGACACGCCGCCGTCTGCTCCCCACAGCTGACCGTGATCTACGCGGCCGGCCGGGACTGCCTGGCCTTCGCCGTCCACGACCGGCACCCCTACCAACCCCCGCTGCACGGCACGCCCGGTGGAGGCGGGAACGGTGGGCTGGCCACCGTGATGGAGCTGACCCTGGGCCTGGGCGGCAGTGCGGTCGTCCGCGCGGACGCCGACGGTCGGGGCAAAAGCATCTGGATCACCCTCCCGCTCTGAGAATCACGCCCTTTTCCGAATCCGACGGGCCGCACCGCAAGGACGTTCACCCCATGACCATCGAGTGGCGCTACACCATCGAGCAGGATCTCGGCATCCTCTCCGTTACCGGATACCTGGGCCCGGACGCGGTACACCGCTTCGCCGGTGCGATCGGCTGGGTCGTCGCCCGCGGCACCGGATCGGTCATCCTCGACCTGACCGAGCTGCGCAGCTGGTCCGCCGAAGGCCAGCTGGCCATCACCGAGGCCGCACGCCGACTCGCCGGGGCGGGCCGTAGCCTGGAACTGGCCGCCATCCCCGCCGACGGCTCGCTGGTCCCGCCCGGCGACTGCCCGGACATCCGCGTTCACTGCGACCTGGCCGACGCCCTCGCCGCCCACGCCCGGCACTCGTCGGCCCTCGAAGAGTGGCAGCAGGCGTGGCGCACCGACGGCCGACCCACCTGACACCTGTTCCCTGCATCGGCTCACCGACGGAAAGACTCCTGTGCCATGACTGACAACAACCTTCCTGCCTGCCCCGCATGCTCCAGTGCGTACACCTACGAGACGGGCGCGCTGCTGGTCTGCCCCGAGTGCGGGCACGAATGGTCGCCCTCCGAGGAATCCGCAGTCGGCACCGGGAGCAAGGTGATCCGGGACGCGGTCGGCAACGTGCTTGCCGACGGTGACACCGTGATGGTGGTCAAGACGCTGAAGGTCAAGGGCAGCCCGACCGGGATCAAGGCGGGCACCAAGGTACGCCACATCCGCCTCGTCGACGGCGTGGACGGCCACGACATCGACTGCAAGGTCGACGGCTTCGGCGCCATGCAGCTCAAGTCCAGCGTGGTCAAGAAGGCTTGACCCGGTGCCTTGCTGTTCCGACCGCCCGGGACGACGTCTCGGGCGGTGTTCACAGGGCGCAGACAGCCGTCCAGCCACCCCTCGCCTTCGGCGATCACGGCGACGGGGCACTGCGGGGCGCCGTAGTCCCGGCAGGCGAGCCGGCCGTCGACCGCGGTGATGCTCCGCGGACAGACGGCGACCAGCTGCACAGCCGGCGGCGCGGCGGCTGCCATGGACGCGCCGTTGGGCGACAGCTCCAAGGGGCGGCGAAGGGGGCCGCTGGCAGGTGCGTGGGCGACAGGGACCAGGGGGCGGCGTGTGACGTCACCCCGGTCGACAGCAAGCAGGGTGCCCGAGTACCGGGCATAGGCCGCGGCGGCCTTCGCGGCGCTCGTCCGCTCGCTCCCAGTGCGGCTGCGGGAGGCCACCAGAAGGGAAGGATACGGAGGCCCTGGGCGGCGATGCTCACTCCGTGGTGAACGACAGCACATCGACGGCGACCGGACGGGTCACCTCCGGAGCGAGATGGCTTGCGCCCGCAGGTCCCCACTCGAAACGGATGCCGCTGCCGGATTGCGTCCCAGCCAGCCATCGCTCCCCCTGATGCGCGTGCTCGCGTGCGAATCAGACCCGGTGGGTGCCGGACGCCGGTCCATGTTCCGGACCGGCTGAGCGGGATGCTCGCCGAATGACAGCAGGAGCATGCGGGCATGGCCGCAGCGCGGGCAGGCGCCGTCCGAGCCCACAGTGGAGGGGCTGCACGTGAGACGGGCACTCGGGCACTTGAACCACGTGACGCCGATGCCGCGCAGCGTGGTGATCCTCACCCCGAACCTCCTCACGAGAACCAGTGAATTGCTAATATTGGCAATTCATGAGGTCATTAGCGTTGGAATCGGATGCTTGGCTTCCGGCCCGCGGGTTCGGTGTGGCCGGTGCCGCAGGCGAGGATGGACCGCATGTTCTGGACGAGTGGGTGGATGCAATGCGCCGTGCTCCGGCCGATGGGGCCGTGCTGTTGGCTCGGGGAGGAGGCGGCACGATGAGTACGCCGCTCTACCAGATGAAGGCCGAGTTCTTCAAGACGCTGGGTCATCCTGCCCGCATCCGGGTGCTGGAGCTGCTGAGCGAGCGCGAGCACGCTGTGGCGGAGATGCTTCCCGAAGTGGGCATCGAGCCCGCCCATCTGTCCCAGCAACTGGCCGTACTGCGGCGGGCGAATCTGGTCACGACCCGCAAGGAGCGCTCGACCGTGTACTACTCACTGACCAGCCCACAGATCGCGGAGCTGCTGCGGGTCGCGCGGAGCATCCTGTCCGGGGTGCTCGCCGGCCAGGCCGAGCTGCTGGCCGATCTGCGGGCCACGCAGGGAGAGGGAAAGCCGCCGTCGTAGCGACGGCCCTTGAACCGCGACCGTCTCCCGAGTGTTGACAGCGCGCTGTGGTGCACGCGCACCCCATGACACGCGCAGCGGTGCGAGGCTGACTCTTCGGCATCCGGAGCGCAGGACCATACCGCCGCCGTTGAGGTTCTTCCAGTGCACGCCTTCCTTGCCGTGCGAGCGGTACATCTGCTGGTTGGTCGCCCCCTTCCCGGCCCCATGACGAGGCGGGCAAGGGGCGCGGGCTGCCCGTGGCCCGGGGCGCGCGGCTGGGCCGGGCCCGGATCGTCATGGCGTGCCCCATACGATGGTCGATCACATGTGTGTGACCCGGTGGGGCCTGGAGAAGGACGGCCAGCCCAGCGGGGCGATCGCGCTGCGAGCCTGTGTGGGCGGCCGCCGTCTCGGCCGGCTCATGCCGCGCCCGGAGCCAGGCGCCGTATCACCCCTTGCGCAGACGCGTTCGGTCGCCGCGAGCCCGGCCGACCGGGTGGGCGCGGGCCATGGGTACGACTCGACCGCCATCGGCCCGCCCACGGCTCACGTGCCTTCGCCGGCGCACCTGGCGAGGACGCTCCCACCAGCGCCACGACCTTGGCGGGTGCCTCGTCCAGCAGCAGGTGTCCGATGGCGTCCAGGACGTGCAGGGTGGCTCCCAGATGCCGCTGTGCGGCCGGTGCCACGCGATGTGGCGGCAGGAAGACGTCGTGGCGGCCGGTGGCCACCAGGCACGGCATCGACCGGCGTGCGGACAGCAGCCGTGGTGGGAGCGGGGGAGGGGCGAGACTGCTGTGGCAGCAGCGGGCGACCAGGGCCATCCACTCCGCCAGCTCGTCCGGTACCCGACCGCCGGGTGCCACCATCCGGCGCAGCACCCGGGCGGCCCGCGGCGCCGACGGCCGAACCAGCCAGGGCACGGTGGTGGCCACCACGGCCGGCGGGACCAGCAGCCGCACCAGTCCGGCGCTGGACAGCAGCACCCGGCCGACGATGCGTGGGGAGTCGGCGGCGAGCGCGATGGCGCCGCCCAGCGAGTGCCCGACGACCACGGCCGGTCCCGGCACCACCTGCTCCAACGTCTCGATGAGCCACCGGCCGTACCACAGGGACCGTCTTCGACGCGGGCGGACGCCCGCGCTGAGGCCCGGCTGCCCGGGCATGTCGAGCACCACGATGGGCCAGTGGGCCGACAGCGCCTCGGAGGCGTGACGGTAGGTGGAGTTGTTGGTGTTCGTGCCGGGCACCAGTACCACAGTGGGTACGGCGGGCGCAGGTTCAGGGCCCACGGCGATGATGCTGGTGAGCCCGGCGGCCGTAGGGATTTCATGGCGTTGGTGCGGAAGGTGCCACTCATCGAGCTGTTCGAGACACCAGTTCTGCACCTGCCGTTGGCATTCCGCGCCGCGATAGGTGGAGGGCACGTCGGCAGGGTAGTCCCATGGTGGGGTTCGCGGCGGGGCGGGCGCCCGGCCCCAGGCGCCGGCCTTGAGGTCGGCAACTGTCGCCGAGCCGTCGGGGAAAGCCGATGTCACCGCGCCGGTCCGGCCGCCCACCTCGATGTGGGGGACCGCCCCTGAGCGCAGACCTGGCGGCCCCCGGCTGCCGAGCCGGCATGCGCGGGTGCGCCGTGCCCTCGCGAGGTCGAGCGGCTCCTTGGCGTCGATGAGATACCGCGGCGCCGATCTGCGAGAACGGCCAATCCACCACCCGACCTGCTCCGGATTACGCGGGGACCGCAGATCGCGGAGGCGGGAGGAGAGAGATGGAAACCGAGCCGGAGGCGGTGCGCGGCCCGGAAGGCGGGTCACGGCACGAGCGGCGGACGGCCGTGATCGGGTCGGGAGTCGCGGGGCTGACCGCCGCGTACCTGCTGGGCCGGACCCGGCACGTCGTCCTGTACGAGGCCGACGACCGGCTCGGTGGACACGCGCACACCCACGAGCTGACATCGCCGCACGACGGACGGGTGCACCGTGTGGACTCCGGGTTCATCGTGCACAACCGGCGCACCTACCCGCATCTGCTGCGGCTCTTCGACGAACTCGGCGTGACCACGCAGGAGTCGGAGATGACCATGTCGGTGCGGTGCGAGGGCTGCGGGCTGGAGTACGCCGGTGCCCGCGGCCCGTCCGGGCTGTTCGCCCAGCGCGGCAACCTCGTGAGCGGCCGCTATCTGCGGCTGCTGGCCGAGGTGCCCGCCTTCCACCGGGCGGCCCGGCGGCTGCTGGCGCAGGGCCACGAGGGGACCCTCACACTGGGCGAGTTCCTGGACCGGGAGGGCTTCTCCGCCTACTTCCGTACCCACTTCGTGACGCCCGTGGTGTCGGCCGTGTGGTCCTGCGACGCCGGTACCGCCCAGCGCTACCCGGCCGCCTACCTGTTCCGTTTCCTGGAACACCACGGTTTGCTGTCGGTGAGTGGCTCGCCCGTGTGGCGCACGGTCACCGGCGGTTCCCGGGCCTACGTCGACCGTGTCGCCAAACGCATCGGCGAGATCCGCATCGGCACTCCGGTGCGGGCTGTGCACCGCCATGCCGACGGTGCCGACGTCACGACCGACGACGGCACCACGCGGTCGTACGACGCGGTGGTGATCGCGGTCCACCCGGACCAGGCGCTGCGCCTGCTCGCCGACCCGACCGAGCGGGAGCGGGAGGTGCTGGGAGCGTTCCGCTACTCCCGCAACACCACGCTCCTGCACACCGACACCCGGCTGCTGCCGCGGTCCCCCGGCGCCCGCGCCTCCTGGAACTACCTGATGCCCGGATGCGAGGCCGGGGCCGACCGGGTACGGGTCAGCTACGACATGAACCGGCTGCAACGCCTGGACGCCACAGAGAGGTTCGTGGTCACCCTGGGCGGAGAGGACCGTGTCGACCCGGACCGGGTGCTGGCCCGCATGGTCTACGAACACCCCGTCTACACGCCCGAGTCGGTGGCCGCACAGTGGCGTCTGCCCGAACTGAGAAGCCCCGTCTGCGCGTTCGCCGGTGCCTACCACGGCTGGGGCTTTCACGAGGACGGCTGCCGGTCGGGCGTGGAGGCCGCGGCCGCGTTGGGGGTGCGCTGGTGAACGTCCTGCCCGCGCTGTACTCCTGCACGGTCGCGCACGTGCGGACCGGCCCCCGCCTGTACACCCTGCGCCACCGCACCTACATGTGGTTCCTCGACCCCGACCGCCCGCCACGACTCCCGCTCCCACTAAGGCTGTTGGCCCGGTTCGACCCGCGTGACCACTTCAGCGGGGACCAGTCCTCGATCCGGGCCGGCCTGGACGCCTACCTCGCCGCACAGGGCGTCCACCTGGGCGGTGGCCGGGTGGTGATGCTGACCCACGCGCGCGTCTTCGGGTACGTGTTCAACCCGCTCACCCTGTACTGGTGCCACGGCACCGACGGCGAGCTGCGCTGCGTGGTGGCCGAGGTGCACAACACGTACGGCGGCCGTCACTGCTATCTCCTGCGACCGGACGCCACCGGCACGGCCCGCACGGACAAGGCGTTCTACGTCTCCCCGTTCTTCCCCGTCGACGGCGGCTACCGCATGCGGCTGCCCCTGCCGGACGACCGGCTCGACCTCGCCGTGCACCTGGACCGCGAGGGCGGCCGGGCCTTCACCGCGACCGTCCGTGGTGCCCGCCGCGCGGTGACCGCCCGGGCCCTGCTGCGGCTGGCGCTGCGTCACCCCTTCTCGACCCTCGCCGTGTCGGCCGCGATCCGCTTCCACGGCATCCGCCTGTACCTGCGGGGACTGCCCGTCCAGCCCCGCTCCGATCACCGCACCCCGGAGAGAGCGACATGACGACAGCAGCGTCCCGTACGACCACTGAGGGACATGCCGTTCCCACTGACCCGACCACCGCCGAGGCGGGCGCCGTCGCCGACCGGACCGCTTCCGGGAACGCGGCCCCGGGGAAGACCCCCGCCCCCCGAGGCCGCACCGGCTCCGAAGCGCCGCCGTCCCCGGTGGGCGCGGCCCCCGCAGCGCTCGGCACCCCCACCCCGGCCGATCCCGCCCGCTGGCCCGACATCGTCACCGTGCCCCGGGCATCTCCCCTCCGGAGCGCGGGGACCGCGCTGCTGGTGCGGCGGGCGCTCGGGGGACTGCCGCTGCGGGTCAGGTTCGCCGGTTCCGACACCACGGGCCTCGGAGGTCCGCTGCTCGACGTGCGGGATTCGGACGCCTTCCACGCGCGAGTCGGTGTCGGCGGCCTGGTCGGATTCGGCGAGTCCTACATGGCCGGCGAGTGGGACGCCCCCGATCTGGTCGCGGCGCTCACCGTGCTCGCCGCCCACGCGGCCGAACTAATCCCGGTCCCCTTGCAGCGACTGCGCGGCCTGTGGGCACCGCGGCACCCGCACGACGAGCGCAACACACCCGACGGCTCCCGCGCCAACATCAGCCGTCACTACGACCTGTCCAACGACCTGTTCGCGCTCTTCCTCGACGACACCCTCACCTATTCCTCAGCCCTCTTCCGGGGTTTCCCGGCCACCTGGGACCTGCTCGCCGCAGCCCAGCACCGCAAGATCGACCGCCTTCTCGACCTGGCCGGCGTGGTGGAGGGAACCCGCCTGCTGGAGATCGGCACCGGCTGGGGCGAACTCGCCCTGCGCGCCGCCGTCCGCGGCGCCCGCGTCACCTCGCTCACCCTGTCCCGGGAACAGCAGGCCCTGGCCCTGGAGCGGGTGCGCGCGGCGGGTCTCCAGGACCGTGTCTCCATCGAGCTGTGCGATTACCGCGAGGCACGCGGGCAGTACGACGCCGTCGTCAGCGTGGAGATGATCGAGGCGGTCGGCGCGGACTTCTGGCCGGTGTACTTCCGCACCCTCGACGAGCGGCTGGCACCGGGCGGCCGGGCGGCGCTCCAGGCCATCACCATGCCGCACGAGCGGATGCTGGCCACCCGCTCCACCTTCACCTGGATCCACAAGTACGTCTTCCCCGGCGGGTTCATCCCCTCCACGCAGGCGATCGAGGAGACCGTTCGCGACCACACCGGGCTGCGCCTCGCCCGCCGTGACGCGTTCGGCGCTCACTACGCCGAGACGCTGCGACTGTGGCGGGAGAGGTTCACCCGGCGCGCCGACGACGTCGAGGCGCTCGGCTTCGACGAGACCTTCCGCAGGCTGTGGACGTTCTACCTCGCCTACTCCGAGGCCGGCTTCCGCTCCGGCTATCTCGACGTGCAGCAGTACCTGTTCACCAAGGAGAATCCCGCGCGATGACCAGCACCGTTCCCGCGAAGGCCACGGGCGCCGCTTTCCTGCTCAGTGCCCTCGCCCAGGACGTCCTCGGCGGCCCGTTGCCCCTGCGGCTGCGCGCCTGGGACGGCAGCGAGAGCGGCCCCGCCGACGCACCCGTGGTCGTCCTGCGGTCCCGGCGCGCGCTGCGCCGCCTGCTCTGGCAGCCTGAAGCTTCCCCTTGATCGTGGACACCTGGAGACTGGGACCTGAGGTTCCAGAGGAAGTAGCACCAGGTGGGAAACAAGTACACGAAGCGGTACACCGAGGAGTTCAAGCGGGACGCGATCGCGCTCGTCGACTCCTCGGGCAAGACGGTCACCGCCATCGCCCGGGAACTCGGCATCAGCTCGGAGTCCCTGCGCGGCTGGTACCGCAAGGCCAAGGCCGACCAGGGCGAGGGCCGCCCTGGCGAACTCACCACGCAGGAGCGCGAGGAGCTCAGGCGGCTGCGCAGGCAGAACGCCGAGCAGGCAAAGACGATCGAGGTCCTGCGAAAAGCCGCGGTCTTCTTCGCGAAAGAGAGCGATCGGTGAACGATACGTACGCGTTCATCGAGGCGGAGAAGACCGCCCACGGCGTCGCTTTCCTCTGCAGGCTGCTGAAGGTGGCCCGCTCCTCTTTCTACGCCTGGCTCGCCGCGCAGAAGACCCGCGCCGCCCGCCAGGCCGCCGACGCGGCCTTGACCCACGAGATCACCGTCATCCACTTCGCCTCCCGTGGAACCTACGGCGTCCCGCGCGTCCATGCCGAACTGCGGCGTCTGGGACGGCCTGTGAACCACAAGCGCGTCGCCCGCCTGATGCGTGAGCACGGCATCCAGGGCGCCCACCGTCGCCGTCGCCGGTCGCTGACGCGGCCGGACAAGAAAGCCAGGCCGGCTCCGGACCTGATCGGCCGCGACTTCCACGCCGACATCCCCGGCACGAAGCTGGTCGGAGACATCACTTTCCTTCCGACGGCCGAGGGCTGGCTCTACCTCGCCTGCTGGCTGGACCTGGCCACCCGCGAGGTTGTCGGCTATGCCATGGCCGACCATCACCGGGCCGAACTCGTCGTGGATGCCCTCAACATGGCCCACGGCCGAGCCGATCTGAAACCCGGCTGCGTCATACACAGTGATCGCGGAAGCGAGTACACATCGGCCCAATTCCGCGACCGCATCCGCGAGTTGGGGCTGCGGCAGAGCTGCGGACGCACCGGATCATGCTTCGACAACGCCGCCGCGGAAAGTTTCTGGGCCCTACTCAAAGAGGAAATCGGCACGAGAATCTGGCCCGACCGGGCCACCGCCCGCGCCGAGGTCTTCAACTTCGTCGAGACCTTCTACAACCGCCGCCGCCTGCGCAAGCACAAGACCTTCGGCTACCTCACCCCAGCCGAGACCAGGCAGCGGCATCACCACACCCTCGCGGCATAACCATCGAGTGTCCGAGATTACGGGCAAACTTCAGCCTGACGAACTCGGCCTGGCCCAGGCGTACATCACCGGCGAACTCGACGTCGACGGCGACCTCGCGCACGGGCTGAGGACGATGTGGGCCGCCCAGCGGGAGCGCGGACTGCGCCCGCCCCGGCTCACCGCCGCGGACCGGGCCCGTGCGCTCGCCGTCGTCGTACGTCTCGGCGCGGTCGGCCCGCGTCCGCCCGTGCCGGACTCCCAGGCGCGACTGCGTGGCGGCCTGCACAGCAAGGCCCGCGACCGGGCCGCCATCAGCCACCACTACGACCTGTCCAACGACTTCTACCGTCTGCTGCTCGACGAGACCATGGCCTACTCGTGCGGCTACTGGGCGAGCGACGACGACGGCTTCGGGCCCGCCGACGCCCAGCGGGCCAAGCTGGAGCTGATCTGCCGCAAGCTGGCCCTGGTCCCCGGGTCCCGGCTGCTGGACATCGGCTGCGGCTGGGGCTCGCTCACGCTGTACGCGGCCGAACGGCATGGCGTCCAGGTCACCGCCGTCACCCTGGCCCGCGAGCAGGCGGCGTACGTCCGTGAGCAGGTCCGCGAACGGGGTCTGGGTGAACTGGTGGACGTGGTCTGCCGGGACTACCGGGACATTCAGGGTGGCGGGTACGACGCCGTCGCCACGGTCGAGATGGGCGAGCACGTCGGCGACGCGGAGTACCCGGCCTTCGCCGCCGCCCTGCACCGGCTGGTCCGGCCGGGCGGCAGGGTGCTGGTGCAGCAGATGTCACGGCGGCGCAACGCCCCCGGCGGCGGGGCGTTCATCGAGGCGTACATCGCCCCGGACATGCACATGCGGCCCCTCGGGGAGACCGTCGCCCTGCTGGAGGAGGCGGGACTGGAGGTCCGGCATTCCGAGTCGCTGCGCGAGCACTACGTCCGCAGCATCGAGGCATGGCACCGCACTCTTGAGGAACACTGGGAGCGGTTCCTGGCGCAGGCCGGTGAGGAGGCCGCCCGGGTGTGGCGGTTGTACCTGGTCGGCGCCGCCCTGGCGTTCGAGGAGGGCCGGATGGGCGTGGACCAGGTCCTCAGCGTGCGGCCGGGGCCTGGTGGCGTGAGCGGCATGCCCACGGCCACGCCTGCCTGGTACGAAGGGCTGGACAAGCCGTGAGCGGATTCCCGTGGGGCGCGTTCGCGGCCAACCTCGCCTGGTCCGCCGCCGCGGCCCTCACGGTCATGCTCGTCACCTTCGTGCTCGCGGTCCGCGTGGGCCTGCACCGCATCGTGGACATCGCCTGGGGGCTCGGTTTCACCGTGGTGGCGGCCGTGAGCTTCGCCGCCTCCGCTGCGCAGGAGGAGGGCGATCCCGTACGACGGCTGCTGGTGACCGTGCTCACGGCGGCCTGGGGGCTGAGGCTGGCCGTGCACATCGCCCGGCGCGGACGGGGCCACGGCGAGGACCCTCGCTACGAGGCGATGCTCGCGAAGGCCCCCGGCAACCGGAACGTGTACGCCCTGCGCGTGGTCTACCTGCTCCAGGGCGCCCTGGTCTGGCTGGTGTCGCTGCCCGTCCAGGCCGCGCAGTACGTTCCCGGTCGGCCCTCGGCTCTGGCCTGGGCCGGTGTGGGGCTGTGGGCCGTCGGCCTCGGCTTCGAGGCGGTCGGGGACGCCCAACTGGCCCGATTCAGGGCGAGCGCGGAGGGCCGCGGCCGGATCATGGACCGCGGCCTGTGGGCCTGGACGCGGCACCCCAACTACTTCGGCGACTTCTGCGTGTGGTGGGGACTGTTCCTGATCGCCTGCGACTCCCCGGAGGCCGCCGCCGTGTGCGTGGCGTCCCCGGTGGTGATGAGTCTGCTGCTGATCCGGGGCAGCGGGAAGCGGCTGCTGGAACGACACATGGCCGGCCGGCCCGGATACGCCGACTACGTGGCCCGGACCAGCGGCTTCTTCCCCCTCCCGCCGAAGCGGCGCCGGACCGCTGAGGGGAGGCCACAGTGACGGGAGCCGACTTCGGTGCGCTGCTGCCCCGACGGCGACCGGCCCGGCCCAGTGCGGCCGTCCTGGTGCTGCACGGCGGACAGGCGACGAGCGAGCGTCCCACCAGCCCCCGGCAGTTGGCCGCGCTGCGGATGGATCCGATCGTGCGTGCGCTGACAGCCGCGCTGCCCCACGACGACGTTCTGGTCGCCGGGGTCCGCTACCGCCTGCGCGGCTGGAACGGAGAGCGTGCCGATGCCCTGCGGGACACTCGGCGTGCCCTGGACGAGCTCGCCGAACTGGCCGGTTCCGTTCCCACGGTGCTGCTCGGCCACTCCATGGGCGGCCGGGCCGCCCTGCGTGCCGCCGGCCATCCGAGGGTGTCCGGGGTGCTCGCTCTGGCGCCGTGGTGGCCGGCGGGCGAGCCGGTCGCGCAGACGGCGGGCCGGCATGTCGTCGCGTTGCACGGGGACCGTGACCGCGTCACCTCGGCCGCGGAGACGGCGGAGTGCGTCCGTAGGGCGCGGGGGACGGCGGCGCGGGCCGGGATGGCCGTCGTCGGCGACGGCGACCACGCGATGCTGCGCCGGCACCGCTTCTGGCACCGTACCGCCTCGGCCGTCGTCGCCCACCTCCTCGACCCCGACGGCGTCCCCGACCCGCTGCCCGAGGAGTGCTACGGCGCCGGGGCCTTCCCCGAGCTCTGACCGACCGGCGTGCCACGCCCGCCGCCGGGCCCGCCGGGTTCCGCGGCGAACCGCGTCCCGGTGAGCGGGGCGGGGTTCTACGGCCACAGCCCGCGGACGGGATTCCGCCGGGCCGTGGCCAGGCCACGCGGGTCTCGGTCGTGGCCGTGGGGGCGTCCTCGTCCTCGCGGAGCCGGACGTCGTTTACGGTGATGTTCACCTCGGCGACCTCCAGGCCGGTGACGCGTTCCACCGCGGAGATCACGTTCTCTGCTGTGCTCCGCCCTCGCGCGGAGCGAACCCGCTCCGAACCGGTTCTGTGACGTGCGCCTTCACGCAAGCTCGGGCGCGGGCGGAGCGGTGAATGTCTGGCCGGTGATCAGATGAGGTGGCCGCACCACGCCTCCCAGGCCGTCCGCAGGTCACTGTGCCAGTGGACTCGTCGGTCGTCGGTGGTGCGGGAGCGTAGTGCGTCCGGGGCCAGCAGATGGATGGTGTTCAGGCCGTCCGGCCACGGCACGCTCGGCAGGAAGTCGTCGGTGGGCAGCAGGAGTTGCCGTAGGTCGAGGCCGGTCACGGACATGCCGGCGCACAGTTCGGTCAGTTCGTCGTGTACGGCCCAGCTGAGGCCGGGGGTCAGTGGTCCCGTCCCGGCGCACCACAGTCGGGTGCCGCAGACGGCGAGGACGCGTAGGCGGAAGAGCGCCGGCATGTTCCTTGGTCCATTCCATGTGACGGAGACGGGCCTGCCGGGCACCGCGGTCCGCGGTGCTCGGCAGGCGGCGGTGCGTCAGTTGGTGGGCATGAGAACGGTGTCGATGATGTACACGTTGGCGTTGGCGGTCTTCACGTTGCCGCAGACGACCTTCGCGGAGTCATTGACGGTGTAGGACTCGCCGGAGCCGGAGGTGGTGAGCCTGGACTTCTCCAGAGTGTCGAAGGAGCCGTTCTCGAGGTCCTTCGGGGTGAGCTTCTGGCCGACGACGTGGTAGGTGAGGATCTTCGTCAGCTGGGCCTTGTCGTTCAGGACCTTGTCCAGGGTGGCCTTCGGGATCTTGGCGAAGGCGTCGTTGGTCGGCGCGAACACGGTGATGTCCTGGGCGTTGTTCAGGGTGTCGACCAGGCCGGCCTTCTTCACCGCCGCCACCAGGGTGGACAGGGCGGGGTTGTTGGAGGCGGCCGTGGCGACCGGGTCCTTGGCCATGCCGTCGAAGGAACCGGCACCGCTGGTGGGTACCGCGGAGCAGGCGGAACCGAACGGCTTGTCCATGGCGGTGGTGCTGCCGGATCCGGTCATGCCGTCGTCCGATGCGGAGGCCGACGCCTTGGACGAGGAGTCCGACTTGGTCGAGTCGCCGCCGCTGTCGGAGCAGGCACTCAGGGCCAGCGGGAGGACGGCCGCTGCGGCGACGGTCACGGCGATGCGGCGGATTCGGGTGTTCACGATGTTTCTCCTGCTTGTCACGGCAGCGGGTGCTGCCTGCTTTGGGGGAAAGGGGAAAGTGGTCAGGGAAGCGGTCAGTCGACGGTGACGACCACGGAGTGCCATCCGCTCGCCCCGTCCGGGACGGTCCGGGTGCGTTTCTCGGTCTGCACCCGGCCGGTACGGTCGGTGGCGCGCACGGTGAGGGTGTGGCCGCCCCTGGCCGCCTGCCAGGGGTAGGACCACTGGCGCCAGGTGTCGCGGGTGTCCTCGGCGGCGAGCCGGGCCCGCTGCCACGGGCCGTCGTCGATACGGACCTCGACCTTGTCGATACCGCGATGCTGGGCCCAGGCGACCCCGGCGACCATGACCGTGCCGGCCTTGGGACGGGCGAACGGTTTGGGTGTGTCGATCCGCGACTGGGTCTTGATCGGGGCGTCGCGGGCCCAGCCGCGCTTGACCCAGTAGGGGTCGTAGGAGTCGAAGGTGGTGAGCTCGATGTCCTTGATCCACTTGCAGGCGGAGACGAAGCCGTACAGGCCGGGCACCACCATGCGGACCGGGAAGCCGTGTTCGAAGGGCAGCGGTTGGCCGTTCATGCCGAGAGCGAGAAGGGCGTCGCGGCCGTCCATCAGATCCTCGACGGGACTGCCGATCGTCATGCCGTCCACCGAGCGCGCGACCAGCTGATCGGCCGGCCCGCCCTTCGACGGCGGCCGCACTCCGCACTCGGCCAACACGTCCGCCAGGCGTACGCCGATCCAGCGGGCGTTGCCGACATAGGGCCCGCCGACCTCGTTGGAGACACAGGTGAGCGTGATGTCCCGCTCGATCAGCTCACGTCGCAGCAGGGCGTCGAAGGACAGAGTGAGGGGCCGGGTGACGCCCCTGCCGTGGACGCGGAGCCGCCAGCCGGCCGCGTCCACCTTCGGCACCACCAGGGCGGTGTCGACGCGGTAGAAGCCGCCGTTCGGTGTGGTGAAGGGGCTGACACCGGGAATCCGGAGCCCGGCGCCCCGGGGAACGGCAGCAGCCGGGGAGGCGGGGCGGGGCAGGGAGAGCCGGTCGCGGTAGGCGACCGCGTCCTGTCCTCGGGAGGCGTTGAGCGTCCGGCCGAGCAGACCGGCCCCGGCCGAGGCGGCGGCAGCGGCTGTCGCCGCGACCACGAAACCACGACGGTCCCCGTCCGCTTCCGGCCGTACCGCGCCCTCGGGCGTCCCGTGTTCTCGTGGAGCGAGGCGACCCGTCAGCACGTAAAGGAGGACGGCTCCGGCGGCGGCGCCTACGGCCGACGGCAGCGCGTCGGCCATGCCGGTCGAGTCGGGCCTGCCGGTCGCCGCGACCGCGCCGACGGCCCCGAACAGCAGCACGCCCGCAGCCCCGGTACGCCGGAACCGCAGCGCCGCGATGCCCAGCCCCAACGCGAACAGGGCCAGTCCCGCGAGGATTCCCAGTTGGAGAACCAGCTTGTCGTCCGTGCCGAAATGCCGGATCGCCCAGTCCTTGACCGCCGCGGGCGTCCGGTCGATCGCCGCACCGCCCACCGCGACGACCGGACCCGCCTGCGGGCGCACGGCCACCGACACGAGCTCCGCGACGGCGAGCGCCGTGAAGCCCGCGAGTGCGCCGCTGAGCGCACCCAGCAGCGGCCGCGTCAGGCCGCGCCGGTCAGATGGTTCCTTCTCGTTCTCCGTCACGCGGGGAATCCGGTTCCGACAGCCGCGCGGATTGGTCTGCCCCACGATCGGATGAATTTCCCTTTCCGGCCAATCCGTTCACGCCTCGGCTACGGATGACATGGACTTCGGATCGCGTTCCTGGCGAGTTCGGCATCCACGGAGGACACTCTCTGGCGGTTCGCGTGGCGGTGTGGGTGAGGAGGCCTTCGGCGTGCTCGTGCGGCGGCACGCGCCGACGCTCACCGGGCTGGCGACGCGGTTGCTCGGCACTGAGCCACTGACTCGTCGGATCATGGACGTCGTCCGTCCCGAACGGAGTCCGGGGCCGCTCCGGTCCTCTCGGTGACCCCGGCGAAGACCTGTGGACGGGCTCGCGTATCCGGGGACCGGTCCGTGGGCCGGCCCGCCCAGGAAGGCGGCCTGGGCGGCCCGGCACAGGCCCTGCGGTGCGGAGCGCCCTGCCTCCCAGGACCTGAGCATCGCCACCGCCACGCCGAAAGCGTCGGCCACCGGTCCTTCGGTGAGCCCACACACCCGGCGTAGCCGGGCCCGCTCCTCGGGAGCGAGCAGCGGGGTCTTCCCGTCCCGGCGGCGTGGATGCGACGGCATGGGAGGGCTGAGGCAAGCCGTTCAGCCCGGGAAGGACATGACCGCGAGCGGGGCGGACGTCGGCTGCTTCGAGCCGCCGGCGGGTTCGACGGTCACGCCCATGCCGGACGCCCCGTCGAGTGCTCCGCGCATCAGCACGGTCTGGTCCCTGCGCCGGGGGTCCATGAGACCGGCGGACCGCATCGTGCCGTCGTCGTCGAACCACAGCTGGTAGACCTTGTCTCCGGACGGACGCGCCAGCCCGGAGGCCACGAACACGGCCCTGTCCAGGCTGCGGGAGACGACCACGGTGCCGCTGGCCCCGCCTGCCAGTTCGCCGCTGCGGCTCCGTGCGTCCGGCGCGGCCAGCACTGCCGCGATCTCGTCCGCCCCGCGCTCGGCGCGGCGCGCCTGTTCGACCGCTTCCTCGGCACGCTGGTACTGCCAGACGGTGGTCCCACCGAGCGCCGCGGCCGCCGCCAGGCAGGCGGCGAGTGTCCACCGGGACAGCGGCCGGGTGCGCGGCCGGACCCCGCCCGGGCGGCTCGGCGTCGATCCGCCGGGAGCCTCCTGCCGGACGGTGGCGATCCTGCGCAGCACCCGTTCGCGCATCACCGGAGGCGGGGTGGTGGAGACGGCGAGGCCCAGTCGGGCCGCTGTCGCGCACAGCTCGGCGGTCTCCTGCGCGCACGGCTCGCAGTCCGCGAGGTGACGCTCGAACGCCTCGTGCTCCTCGTCGGACAGTGCGTGCAGGGAGTAGGCGCCGGTCAGACGGTGCAGTTCGGCGGTGGTCATGCGGTCACCCCCAGGCAGTCGCGCAGTCGGATGAGTCCGTCGCGCAGACGGGTCTTCACGGTCCCGAGGGGCAGTGACAGCGCCTCGGCCACCTGGCGATAGGTCAGTCCGCGGTAGTACGCCAGGGTGACCGCCTGGCGCTGGATCTCGGTCAGCGTGCGCAGGCAGCGCCGCACCTGTTCCCGCTCCAGCCGTGCCTCCACCTGCTCGGTCACATCGTCGAACTCGGGCGTCCGCTCCAGGAGGGCTGCCTTGTGGTCCCGGACCACCGCGGCCTCCACCGAGCGCACCCGGTCCACCGCCCTGCGATGTGCCAGGGTGAGGATCCAGTTGATGGCCGTCCCTCGGTCGGGGCGGTAGCGGGGAGCGGTCCGCCACACCTCCACCAGCACCTCCTGTGCCACCTCCTCCGACTGCGCGCGATCGCGCAGGACGGCCCGCACCAAACCCAGTACCGGCCCGGCGACGGTGTCGTAGACACGGGTGAAGGCGTCCTCGTCACCCAGTGCCACCTGGGCGACCAGATCCTGGAGGTCAGGTTCCGTCGCCGGATTTCGGCCGATATGTACTGCTTCTTTCACCGAGGGCCTCCACGGTCGGGACATGTCCGGGCGTAATCCGTTCCCTCTGAGCGGTCGGATTGGTTGCGGTGGTGGTGAAATCGCAGGTGGCGTGCTGCTGAGGGCGCCGGCGGACCGGTGGGTCGGATCAGCGTCGTGACATCCGGCTTCGCGCGCGTGCTCGGTCCTGACCTGTCCTGTCCTGACCGTCCGTTGCAGTCTTCTTCGTGAGGTGGAGCGGTGCGGCGTCGCCTGCTCTCCGCCGGTC
The DNA here is from genome assembly GCF_029167005.1 of Streptomyces sp. VNUA24. Taxonomy (NCBI): domain Bacteria; kingdom Bacillati; phylum Actinomycetota; class Actinomycetes; order Kitasatosporales; family Streptomycetaceae; genus Streptomyces; species Streptomyces sp. VNUA24. The sequence goes on along the minus strand of NZ_CP119143.1, from coordinate 888,690 downwards.
CGGCAGGGCGACCGGTCTAGCCGGGGAGTGTGAGGCGGAAGGTGGTGTGTCCGGGGCCGCTGGTGACCGTGGCGGTTCCGCCGTGGGCGGTGATGACGGCGTCGACGATGGCGAGGCCGAGTCCGGTGCTTCCGGTGCTGCGGGAGCGGGCGTGGTCGGCGCGGACGAAACGGCCGAAGACGTCGGCCTGGAGTGTGCCGGGGATCCCGGGGCCGTTGTCACTCACGTTCACGAGGACGGTGCCCTGTTGCCTGCTGAGCGTGACGGTCACTTCGGTGCCGGCCGGCGTGTGGGTTCGGGCGTTGGCAAGAAGGTTGCCGATCGCCTGGTGGAGGCGATGGGCGTCCCCGGTGACGACGACCGGTTCTTCGGGGAGGTCGAGGAGCCAGTGGTGGCCGGGGCCGGCGGCGCGGGCGTCCTCGGTCGCGTCGAGGATCAGCAGCGTCAGGTCGACCGGCTCGTGTTCGAGGGGCCGCCCGGCATCGAGTCGCGCGAGGAGCAGCAGGTCGTCGACGAGGCGGGTCATGCGCCGGGACTCACTGTCGATGCGTTCCAGGGCATGGCGGACTTCGGTGGGGACGGGGCCGTTGTGGCGGAGGGCGAGCTCGGCGTGGCCGCGGATGTTGGCGACGGGGGTGCGCAGTTCGTGGCTGGCGTCGGCGGCGAAGTGGCGGAGCCTCTCCTCACTCGCGTGGCGACGGGTCAGGGCGTCCTCGATGTGGCCGAGCATGTGGTTGAGGGCGTTGCCGACCCGGCCGACCTCGGTACGGGGGTCGGTGTCGGGGAGCGGCGCGGGCATGGCGACCTCGCCGCCGGCCAGTGGCAGTCCGGCGACCTCGGTCGCACGGGCGGTGACCTTCTGCAGAGGGAGGAGGGAGAAACGCACCCACGCGGCCCCGGCGATCCCGGTGGCCGACAGGGCGGCAGCGAACAGCACCGCCTCGACCGCTTGGAGGCGGTGGACGGTTTCTTCGACCGGGTGCAGGGGCAGCCCGGTGATCAGGATGTCCTGGTCGTCGCCCCGGACAGCCGTGACACGGTATTCGCCCAGACCGGAGAGGCGGATGCTGTGCCCCTTCCCGTCCACGGGGATTCCGGCCAGGGCGCGCTGCTCCCCGGGAGTGAGGCGGAGGGGGCGGTCGGTGGCGTCGTCGACAACGGCGGCCTGGGTGACGTGGCCGTCGAGGAGACGCGCGCCGAAGGTCGCGTCGGCCTGACCCCGGGTGTCGGGGCGGTTGTCGGCGTCGGGGTCGGCCTCGTGCTCCAGGCTGGCCGCGAACCGCCCGCCGGACGCGGAGAGCTGCTCGTCCAGGCGGCCCATCAGGAAACCCCGCAGAGCGAGAGCGGTGGTGATCCCGACGGCGAGGCAGGCCAGAGCGAGCAGGGTGACGAGTCCGGCGGTGAGCTGGCCGCGCAGGGTGCGGGGCGGCGGGCGCCTCACGAGGCTTCCGGCTTGAGGACGTAGCCGACGCCGCGCACGGTGTGGATCATCGGGGAGCGTCCGGCGTCGATCTTCTTGCGCAGGTAGCTGATGTAGAGCTCGACGACGTGGGCGCGGCCGCCGAAGTCGTAGGACCACACCCGGTCGAGGATCTGCTCCTTGGACAGGACCCGGCGGGGGTTGCGCATGAGGAAGCGCAGGAGTTCGAACTCGGTGCGGGACAGCTCGACGACGGCCCCGCCGCGCCGGACCTCCCGGGCCTCCTCGTCCATGGTGAGGTCTCCGACCGTGAGCCGGTTCGTGCCCTGCCCGGCGGTCATTCCGGCCCGCCGCAGCAGCCCGCGCAGCCGGGCCAGGACCTCCTCCAGACTGTAGGGCTTGGTGACGTAGTCGTCACCGCCCGCGGTGATCCCCGCGATGCGGTCCTCGACCGCGTCGCGGGCGGTCAGGAACAGGACGCACACCTCGGGCATCTCCCGTCTGAGCGCCCGCAGGACCTGAAGGCCGTCCAGGTCGGGGAGCATCCAGTCCAGTATCACGGCGTCGGGGCGGAAGACACGGGCCGTCGCCAGCGCGGTCGCTCCGTCGCCGGCGGTGCGCACCTGCCACCCCTCACCGGTGACGACTCCGGCCAGGACGTCGGTGACGTCGGGTTCGTCGTCGACGACGAGGACCCGGACGGGGTCTCCGTCCGGGCGGTGCAGAAGTGATGTCGTACGCGGCTCGTCCATGGTTCCTTCAGCATCCCCCGGCGCGGGCCGCCGCGGGGCGGGGTGTGTCTCTGAGTTTCCTCTGAACCGGAGCCGGAATCGGTCCGGCGAGGCCGTTTCAGAAGGTACGCAGAGGTCGGGCTGTGAGGCTGGCCGCCCATCGCCGGAGCGTGTCCCGTGTCCCTGAGGAGCCCGATGACCACCACGTCCACGACCACGACGTACGCGAGCCGCGGGATGCGACACCGGCGCCCGCGCCGCACCCCTGCCCTGTTGCTGGTCCCGCTGGGGATCTGGGCCGGCGCCGCAGGGGTACTGGCCCTGTGGTGGAGCGACACGACCTCGGTGGTCGGCCCCGCGGACTGGCTCACCGGAGCGGGGCGTATCACCGGTCTCCTGGCCGGGTACGCCTGCGCGGTCCTGCTGGCGTTGATGGCCAGGGTGCCGCTCCTGGACCACACCGTCGGCACCGACCGCCTCGCCCGCTGGCACGCCTGGGGCGGTCGGTGCACCGTGTCTCTCGCCCTCGCCCACACCCTGCTGATCATCTGGGGCTACTCACTGACCTCACACACGAGCGTCGTCGGGCAGACATCCACGCTCGTCCTTCACCACCCCGACCTCCTCAAGGGCACGGCCGGTTTCCTGCTGCTGGTCGCCACGGGGATCCTCTCCGCCCGTGCCGCCCGGCGCAGGATGAGCTACGAGACCTGGCACTACCTGCACTTCGCGACCTATCTGGCCGTCTTCCTCACCTTCGGCCACCAGCTTTCCGACGGAGCCGACTTCGTCGGCAACCGCTTCGCGCAGGCCGCCTGGTACACACTGTTCCTCGGCGTCGCCGCTCTGGTCGCCTGGTACCGCTTCGCCCTCCCCGTCCGGCGAGGACTGCGCCACCGCCTGAGCGTGACCGCGATCCACCCCGAAGCACCCGGCGTGGTCTCCGTCCATCTCACAGGCCGGCACCTCGACGACCTCGGGGGCGAGCCGGGGCAGTTCCTGCGCTGGCGTTTCCTCACCCGCGGACTGTGGTGGACCGCGAACCCCTATTCCCTCTCCGCCCCCGCCGACCCCGGCCACCTGCGCATCACGGTGAAGACCGCCGGCGGGCACAGCGCAGCCCTCGCCCGCTTGAGGCCCGGAACCCGGGTGTGGGCCGAGGGACCCTACGGAGCGTTCACCGCGAACCGCCGCACCGCACCCAAGGTCCTGCTCCTCGCCGGTGGGGTCGGCATCACCCCCCTGCGTGCGCTCTTCGAGACGCTCCCGGGCCAGGTGACCCTCGTCTACCGTGCGCGCCGCGCCATCGACCTCGCCCTGCGCGGTGAACTCGACGCGATAGCCGCCCACCGCCGGGCCACCGTGCACTACGTCGTCGACGAGCCGGCCGGATACTCCTCCCCCCTCACCGCCGGGGCCCTGAGCGCCCTGGTCCCCGACCTGGGCGCGCACGACGTCTACCTCTGCGGCCCTCCCGGCATGGCCGGGGCAGCGATCGAAGCCCTGCGCGAAGCCGGCGTCCCCGCCCGGCGCATCCACCACGAGTCCTTCGTCTTCTGAGGTGACCGCCATGCGCCGAGCCGTCCTCACGACCACCGGGATCAGCACCCTGGTCGTCGCTCTGCTCAGTCTCAAACCCCACCAGAACCCCATACTCGCCGGTGTGACTCCCCGTGCTCCCGCGGCGGCGCACACTCCCGCGGGTACGTCGCCGGGCACGCCCACGGCAACGGGCACGTTCACCGGGGATGCCATCGACACCCCGTACGGAACCGTGCAGGTCGCCGCCACACTCGCCGAGGGAAAGATCACCTCGGTGAAGGTCCTCCAGGCCCCGGACCGCAACGGCCGGGACCGGCAGATCGCCGCCTACGCCCTGCCGCGGCTCACCCGGGAAGCGCTCGGAGCGCAAAACGCCCACATCGACGCCGTCTCCGGAGCCAGCTACACCAGCCAGGGCTACGTCCAGTCCCTCCAGAGCGCTCTGGACCAGGCCCATGCCTGACACTCCGGGGCGGCGCCACGTCGAGCACGCCATGGGCACGGTCCTCCCCTTCGCCATCCGCGACCAGCCGACCCCCGTCATCCGCCGGGCCCTGGCCGAGACGGTGACCGCGTCCCGGCCCCTCCACGACGCGGGCGCGCGCCACACCTGCGTCAACGGCGGTGGTGACCTGAAGCTCCGAGGCCGAGCGGGTCCGGGCAGAGTCTGGCGCATCGGTATGGCCCACCGGTTTCGCCCCGGCGAACCGGTCGCCGTCGTCACCGCGAGCCGCGACCTGGCCGGCGCCACCTCGGCGCCACCCCGGCACCGCCGAACGCGGCCACCACACCGCCGGCCCCCACACCGGCAGACCTGCCGACACGTGCGCCGCCCTCGCCCTCGTCGGGCCCGGCCTGACGCCGGCCGACGCGTACGCCGCCGCAGCGTTCGCCCGAGGGATCGCCGACGCCCTTCACCGCGGTACGGTCGCTTCCCGCGACTGCGCCGACGTTCCGGTCGGCTCCAGGTCGAAGTCGACGGACACCACACCCTCGACGGCACGGACCAGACGAGCCGCCACCGGTACCAGGGACGTGTCCCGTATCCGGCCGCCGAGCAGCACGACGCCGTCCCGGACATCCACCCGCATGGCGCAGTCCGGGGAGGGGAAGAGGTCGGCGACGATGTTGCGCCGGACCTCCTCGGCGATCTCCTCGTCGGTGCGGAGAAAGACCTTCAGCAGGTCCGCGCGGCTCACGACGCCTTCCAGCACGTCCTCCTCGTCGACCACCACAAGCCGCTTGACCCTGGCCCGGGCCATCGTGCGAGCGGCCTGGGCGAGTGTTGCCCCTGCCCGGACCGTCAGGGCGGGGGCGGTCATCAGCTCCTCGGCGGTCACCGCGCCGGCCTTCGCCAGGTCGGCAAGGCGCCGCAGCTGGGTGTACTGGTCTGGAACGCTGTGTCGAAATTCCTCCTTGGGCAGCAGGTCGGCCTCGGAGACGATGCCGACCACACGACCTCCCGCCTCCACGACAGGCACGGCGCTGATCCTCCTTTGCCGCATCAGCTGGACGATCTCCTTGAAGGCCGTCCCTCGACCGACTGTCGTGACCGTGCCGGTCATGACGTCGCCGACGACGTGCGGTGTGTCGTGCATGAGAGCTCCTTCGGTTCCGTGGGGCGGGGGAGCGGGAGGACGGTTTCAGCCGATGCTGCCGAAGCCGCAGGGGACGTTCAGGTTCAGCAGTCGTGTCCGTGCGTTCTGCGGACGATGGGCGAGCACCTCGCCGACCCACAGGCCGACGGCGCGGCCCATGGCCGGGTCCTCCTGGCACATCAGACGGACGGCCGTGGCGTCGAACTCGTACGCCCGCACCGGCGTCGTCGCCTCGGCGCCCAGATACCACATGTGCGGGGCGAACAGCCAGGACCAGCCCACGAGTTCGTTGTGCCGGAGCGACTCGATGACGGCCGGCCGACGGCCCGGCACCCGCATGTCGAGGTCGACCGTGCCCATGCGGACGATCCAGAAGCGGTCGGCACGGCTTCCCTCCTCGAACAGCCGCTCCCCTTGCGTGAACGCCACCTCACGGGCGACGCGCATCAGCCGCTGCCGGTCCTCGGCGGGCAGCGCCCGCGGCAGGCTGGGCGTGGGCATGGGCGTGGACGTGCGCGTGGTGATCATGATGCGCCCTCCCGGCGGTCTGCAGGAACCGCCATGGCCAGCCTGTGCCTGCCGCTCCCCGCCCGCCATGGGCCGTCCGGTCCCTCACCCGGGCCGGTCGGCGGGGCGGACGAGCCTTCCGGCATCCTGTGGCGGCTCGGGCCCCGCTGTTCCATGAAGGCATGGGACGACTCGCCCGACCGAGGGGGATGAGCACCGTGGGTACCTCACTGACTCCCGACTTCTGGAGGCTGTTCGCCGTACTCCTGGTCGTGTCCGCGACGCTCACGTTCGTGTTGAGCGCCGTGTTCGACTCGCTGTTCGTACGGCGGCTGCGGCGGCAGGCCCGACAGCGCGACGCTCGCGCGGACCGGATCGAGGACCACCCGTCCGACACCTCCGCGGACCGTACACCGGGCCACCCGCCCACGGCCCCGGCGGACCGAACCCCGCGTCCGCCTCGGCGGACGCCCGCGCACCGGTGACAGCGAGCCCCGACCGTCTGGGACCACGGCGCCCGCGTGGCGCCGAGTGCGACCCTCAGGGACTGATGCCGGCCGCAGAGCTGTGGCAGGCGACGGCCGACAGGCCGTCGTCCCCATCAGCCACTCTGGACCAGCGTCGCATGCTCGACGCCCCCGACCGACTGCGCGGGCGCGGGTCCCCCGACGGTCCATGGGCCCAGGGTCGCGGGCGCGGTCCGGCTTCGTCCGCTGCGCGGATCCCCGGGCCGCTCGGCCTGGTGGAGCAGGGCCGTGCGGCCCGGCCCCGCGTGCCCTGTCGGCACTCCCTCCGACCGGCGCGCAGCGGCGAGCATCCGACGCGCAGGCAGGTACGACGAACCGAAGAGAGGACCTGCGATGACCACGACCACGACGACGACAGTGGGCAGCCGAACCCCCGACGCCTGGCGGGACTTCGCCGGGACACACTGGCGCGAACAGGTCGACGTACGTGACTTCATCCAGGCCAACTACACCCCGTACGAGGGTGACGACGGCTTCCTCAGCGGTCCGACGGACCGTACCCTCGCCGTCTGGGCGAAGATCGTCGCGCTGTTCCCCGAGGAGCGAAGCCGGGGCGTCCTCGATATCGACACCGCGACCCCTTCGACGATCAACTCGCACGCGCCCGGGTACATCGACCGCGAGCGCGAACTGATCGTCGGCCTGCAGACGGACGCGCCGCTCAAGCGCGCGATCATGCCGAACGGCGGCCTGCGGATGGTCGAGAACGGCCTGCGCGCCTACGGCTACGAGCCCGACCCGTTCGTCAGCCGGGTTTTCGGCACCTACCGCAAGACCCACAACGACGGCGTCTTCGACGCCTACACCCCCGAGATGCGGGCCGCCCGCAGGGCAGGCATCATCACCGGGCTCCCGGACTCCTACGGACGGGGCCGGATCATCGGCGACTACCGGCGCGTGGCGCTCTACGGCACGGGCCGGCTGACCGAGGCCAAGAGGGCCGAGCGCGCCCTGCTGGACGCCCGCACCTCCACCGCCGACGTCATCCGCGACCGGGAGGAACTCGCCGAACAAATAAGGGCGTTGGGCGAACTCGCCCGGATGGCCGCCACGTACGGCTGTGACGTCTCCCGCCCCGCCGAGACCGCCCACGAAGCCGTGCAGTGGCTCTACCTCGGCTACCTCGCCGCCGTCAAGGAACAGAACGGCGCCGCGATGTCGCTGGGACGCACCTCGACGTTCCTCGACGTCTACCTCCAGCGGGACCTGACGGCCGGGCTGCTCGACGAGACCCGGGCCCAGGAGCTGATCGACGACTTCGTCATCAAGCTGCGGATCGTGCGCTTCCTGCGCACTCCCGAGTACGACGCGCTGTTCTCCGGTGACCCGACGTGGGTCACGGAGTCCCTGGGCGGCATCGGGGCCGACGGACGTCCACTGGTCACCCGGACCTCCTTCCGTTTCCTGCAGACGCTGTACAACCTGGGCCCCGCTCCGGAGCCGAACCTCACGGTGCTCTGGTCGCCGCGCCTGCCCGACGGCTTCAAGCGGTTCTGTGCGCAGGTCTCCATCGACACCAGCGCCGTCCAGTACGAGTCCGACGAGCTGACGCGCCCCCGCACCGGGGACGACACGGCGATCGCCTGCTGTGTCTCCGCCATGGCCGTGGGCCGACAGATGCAGTTCTTCGGTGCCCGGGTGAACCTCGCCAAGGCACTGCTGTACGCGGTCAACGGTGGCCGGGACGAGATGACCGCCGAGCAGATCGCCCCGGCCGCGCCGCCGCTCACCGGGGAGTACCTGGACTACGAGGAACTGTCGGCGGCGTACGACCGCGTCCTGGACTGGCTGGCCGCGACGTACGTCGACGCGCTGAACGTCATCCACTACATGCACGACAAGTACGCCTACGAGCGCATAGAGATGGCGCTGCACGACCACCCGGTGCACCGTTTCATGGCCTGCGGTATCGCCGGTCTGTCGGTTGCCGTCGACAGCCTGTCTGCCGTCAAGTACGCGCGGGTGAAAGTGTTCCGGGACGCCGGCGGCCTCGCCGTCGACTTCCGCACCGAGGGGGACTTCCCGACCTACGGCAACAACGACGACCGGGCCGACGACATCGCCGTCCACCTGGTCGAGTCGTTCATGGCGAAGGTGCGCGAGCACCCCACCTACCGGGACGCCGAGCACACCCAGTCGGTCCTCACCATCACCTCCAACGTGGTCTACGGCAAGCACACCGGCAACACCCCGGACGGCCGCCGCGCCGGACGGCCCTTCGCGCCCGGCGCGAACCCCATGAACGGCCGCGACCTGCACGGGGTCGCCGCCTCCGCCCTGTCGGTCGCCAAACTGCCGTACGAGCAGGCCCGCGACGGCATCTCACTGACGACGACCATCACCCCGGAGGGACTGGGCCACCGCCCCGAGGAACGCGCGGGCCACCTCGTCGGCATCCTCGACGCCTACACCGCATCGGGCGGCTTCCACATGAACGTCAACGTCCTCGACCGTGCCACGCTCCAGGACGCGATGGAGCACCCGGAGAACTACCCCGACCTGACGGTGCGCGTCTCCGGATACGCCGTCAACTTCGTCCGGCTGACCCGCGAGCAGCAACTCGACGTCATCAGCCGCACCTTCCACGGATCGATGTGAGCCGGATGCCGTCGCCCAGGGGCCGGATCCACTCCTGGGACCTGTCCACCGGCGTGGACGGTCCCGGGACCCGGTTCGTCCTGTTCGTCGCCGGCTGTCCGCTGCGCTGCCTGTACTGCGCCAACCCCGACACCTGGCACATGCGGGACGGAAAGGAGACCACGGTCGACGAGGTCATGGCGGAGATCGAGAAGTACCGCGCCTTCCTCACCACAGCCGGCGGCGGCGTCACCCTCACGGGCGGCGAACCCCTCCTGCAGCCCGGCTTTACCGGTGAGATCCTGCGCCGCAGCAAGGCGCTGGGGCTGCACACCGCCCTCGACACCTCGGGCTTCCTCGGCGCCCGCGCCACCCACGAACTCCTGGACGCCACCGCCCTGGTTCTGCTGGACATCAAGTCCTTCGACGTCACCACCTACCGACGGCTGACGGGCGGCGAACTGGGCCCCACCCTGAACTTCGCCACCCGCCTCGACAGGCTCGGCGTCCCCATGTGGATCAGATACGTCCTGGTGCCCGGCTGGACGGACGAACCGGAGTCCGTCGAGGTCCTCGCCCGCTTCGTGGCCGGGCTCGGCACGGTCGACCGCCTGGACGTCCTGCCGTTCCACAAGCTCGGCGCCGCCAAGTACGAGGCCCTGGGGCTGCCGTTCCCGCTCCGCGACACCCCCTGCCCGGACGCCGACCTGACCGAACGGATCCGTGAAAGGTTCAGGACGCACGGCGGGCGCGCCCACTGATCACGGCTGCGGCGCGGTCCGCTACCACTCGCACCGCCCGGTAGCGAGCCGTCGTCCAACAGGCCTTGCGGACAGGGACGTTCAGCCCCACGGTTACAGACCTTCGGCATCCGGCGCGGACCGGCGGACGCGACGAGAGTGAAGGCATCACACCACGTCCCCTCCGTTTTCGAAGGGAAGTCCATCATGGCCGTGCACGAGAACCCTCACCGGAGGCCCGGCCTCCACCTGCCGTCCTTCCGCGGGAGCCGGGCCGCCTCGTCGGCCGAGCCCACCCTCGCGGCGGCGACCGGAACGCACGCGGTGGCGGCCTACGCCCTCGCGTCCCTGCGTCTGCTCACCGGGTTCGTCTTCCTGTGGGCCTTCCTCGACAAGACCTTCGGTCTCGGCTACGCCACCCCGTCCGGCAAGGGCTGGATCGACGGCGGCTCGCCGACGCGCGGCTTCCTCGGCTCCGTGGCCGTCGGGCCGATGGAGTCCACCTTCCACTCCTGGGCGGGAGACACCTGGGCGGACTGGCTGTTCATGCTGGGGCTGCTCGGCATCGGGCTGGCCCTCGCCGCCGGAGTGGCGCTGCGGCTCGCGGCCGTCGCCGGCACCGTGATGATGGCGCTGATGTGGATCGCCGAATGGCCGCCCGCGCGGCACCTGTCGGACGGCTCGCCGAGCATGTCGACGAATCCGTTCGCGGAGTACCACCTCGTCTACGCCGTCGTCCTGGTCGTGTTCGCCGCCACGGCCGCCGGCGGCACCCTGGGCCTGGGCAGGTTCTGGGCCGGACTTCCGCTGGTGCGCCGCAGCCCCTGGCTGCGTTGACCGCGGGGGAGGCGGCGGGCCCGACGGCGGGCCCGCACCCAGAGCCCTCGCGCGAACCCTCCGATCAGTATTCCGCCCCCACAAGGCGGAGTTCATGAACCGCACCGTCACCGTCGGCATGGACGGCTCCCGTGAGAGCCGCACCGTCGCGGCGCCACGGCCCGAACGGCCCTGAGGGCAGGGGCCGTTCGGCACGACACGGGGTTCTCCCGGCTCCTCCCCGGGGAGGCGGGACACGGCCAGCCTCGTGAGGGGGCCACCGCCCGGTGCTCCCCGGTCACAGCCTGTCGAAAGGGAAGCGGAGCCATGACTCACAAGCCAGTCGTCGTCGGGGTGGACGGCACCCTCTCCTCCACCAGGGCCCTGGACTGGGCCGCCGGGGAAGCGGTCCGGCGTGGCGTCGGGCTGCGCCTGGTGTACGCCGTGCCGGACCGCGACGAGGCCGCACCGATCCTGCAGGCCGCCCTCTCGCGCGTCCGGGGGCGGCACCCAGGCCTCCCCGTACGAGCCGTCGCGGCCGAAGGCGGAGCCGTGGGGGCGCTGGCGCGCGAGAGCGCCGACGCGGTCCTCACCGTGGTCGGCACCCGGAGCATGGGCCGCACCGCCGGCCTGTTCCTCGGTTCCGTCAGTCTGCGGCTGGCCCGGCATGTGCGCGGTCCGCTGCTCGTCGTGCGCGGCGACCATCCGTGCGACGGGGGGCGTGAGGTGGTGCTGGGCCTGGAGGACGACAGGGACGAGCGGGCCGCGGTCTACGCCTTCGAGGAGGCCCGCCGCCGAGGCACCCGGCTGCGTGTCCTGCACTCCTGGTCCCACCGCCACGTCACACCCGCACTGCCACCGCCGGTGAGCACGGAGTGCCGACGACCGGACCCGGCCACCTCGTACGAACAGGTCGAGGAGGCCGTTCCGCGCTTCGCCCTCGCCGCGTTGCGGGAGCGGTACGCCGATGTTCCGGTGGAGGCCGTCACGGTACGGACGAGCGCCCCGGAGGCGTTGGTGGAATCCACCCGCGAGGCCGGTCTGGTGGTCGTCGGTTCACACCGCCGCACATCCGCCGTCGCGCCGCACCGGACAGCGGTGGCTCCGGTCCTGCTGCACCGCGCGCACTGCCCGGTGGTCGTCGTCCCCGCCGCATGACCGCACGTACCGGTCCGGGGGACCAAGGATGCCTGCTCCCGGGGGAAGGTGGTGGGGCCCCGGACGCCCTGGTCCGGCCGCACGGCGCCGCCCTCGGCCGGCTGTCGAACTCGGCGCTCCGTCCAGGGCTCGCATCCCCACCCGGACCGGGGCGTCGGCGGCCCACCAGGTTTCGGTGTGCCCGTCACGGAAGTGCCGCTGCGCGGGCGTCCAGTCGCCGGGGCGCTCGGCATCGCGCCGGTTAGGGCCTGCGTGGCTTCGATGGGGGTGTGCGGCTGGTCGGCCCAGGCCCAGGTGCCGGCCAGGAGAGTGCGCAGCACTGCCTGGGCGGTTCTGTTCGGGTCACGAACATGGGGTCCGCGCTCGCGTCGTGTGCGAGCGTTCCGAACGGCGCTTCCTCGTAGGGCCGGTGAACCGGGTCACCTCGGCTTCCGAGGGACACAACCGGGTGCCGGTCAGCCGCTGGTAACCGGACAGGAGGAGCGGGGCGTAGGCCCCTTCCCGGGTCCGGTATCGCATCGCCGGCCCCGGCGCGATCGACCGTCGGAATCAGGCGGTCTTGCGCGCGCCTTCTGGCTCGATGCCCAACTGTTCGATCGCCGACGTCATGTGGGTGTGCAGAATCCGCTGGGCGGCCGCGGCGTCTCCGCGGGCGATCGCGTCGGCGATGGGCTCATGGGCCGTCGCGGACATGGCCGATTCGCGGCGTTCGCCGGCCGCGCTCATGATCACCACGCGCATCGGACCCTCAAGCTGCCGCCAGGTCTTGAGAAGCACCGAATTGCCCGACAGCTCGCACAGCAGGAGGTGGAAGCCGAGATCGGCCTCGACCTTCGCCGCCAGGTCCGCGCCCGACGCGAAGGCGTCGTGGAGCCTCGTCAGGGCCTGGCGGAGCGCGTCGGCCGCTTCGCTTCTGCGCGGTGAGGCGATGATCTGCGTCAGCGCCAGGCCCTCCAGCGCCTCCCGGACCTGGAAGAGCTCCCGGACCTCGGTCGGCGTGAGCCGGGAGACCCGCAGCATGCCGCGTGCGCCGGGTGTGACGAGCCCTTCCTGCTGGAGGTGGCGGAGGGCTTCCCGTACCGTGCCCCGGCTCACCGACAGGTGCTCGGCGATCTCCACCTCGCCGAGGTGGTCGCCGGGGCGGTACTGGCCCGTGATGATCGCCGTCCGCAGCGCCACGAGCGCGCGCTCCCGAAGGGTGGTCGAGCGGGTGAGACTGGGCAGCGCCTGACCGGACACGGTCGAACCCTCCTTGAAGTCCACGAGTGATCAGAGTAACCCGCATCGGTGTTGTCTGTTGACAGTCAGCACTTTCCTGGCCGATCTCGCCGCATGGGTTGACAGCTCTCGCCGTCGGACTCAGCATCGACTCTCGACTGTTAACAGTCGACAGACAACAGTTTCGCCTACGGTCAAGGAGGACCGGTATGGCTGAGTCCAAAGCGCCGCCGTCGGCCGAGGGGTCGCCCGAGCGGCTGCGGGTCGCCGTGGGATGCGGAGTCGGCGCGACCATCGAGACGTACGACTTCATCGGCTTCGGAACCGCGGCGGCGCTCTACTTCGGCGATGTGTTCTTCCCCGACTCCGACCCGCTCTCAGCCACCCTGCTGTCGTTCGCGACCCTGGGCATCGGCTTCGCGGCACGGCCGCTGGGCGGCATCGTGGCCGGTCATCTCGGGGACCGTGTCGGTCGCAAGCCTGTGCTGGTCGGATCCCTGCTGCTGATGGGCATCGCGACCGTGCTGATCGGGTGCCTGCCCACCTATCAGACGGTCGGGATCTGGGCGCCGATCCTGCTGGTGGTCGTCCGGGTCATACAGGGACTCGCCTTCGGCGCCGAGTGGGGCGGCGCCATCCTGATGACCTTCGAGCACGCCCCGTGGCGACGGCGTGGCCTGTACACGGGCATCACCCAGGCGGGTTTCCCGGTCGGGCTGCTGCTCGCCAACCTCGCCTTCCTGTTCAGTCGGCACACCCTGGACGGCACCTGGGTCTGGCGCGTGCCGTTCCTGCTCAGTGCCGTCCTGATCGCGGTCGGCATCTTCATCCGGCTGAAGATCGAGGAGTCGCCCGAGTTCGAAGCGCTCAAGGAGTCCGGCGAGGTCGTCAGGAATCCGCTGCTCGAAGTCGTGCGGGAGGACTGGCGCAACGTCCTGCGGGCTTTCTGCCTGCGCATCACGGAGACCGCCGGGTACGCCGTCTCCGTCACCTTCGTGCTGTCCTACCTGGGCGACGGCGACGCCCCCGACGTCACGAGCACCACCACCCTCACCGCCCTGGTCACCGCGGCCGCGCTCGGCATAGCGGCCACCGTGCTCTGGGCCCGTCTGTCGGACCGGGTCGGCCGTCGTCCCGTCTACCTCCTGGGCTGCGCGGTCAGCGTGCTCTGGGGTGTCCCGCTCTTCCTGCTGGTCAACACGGAGACCGCCGCATTCGTCCTGATCGCCTTCGTGATCAGCTATGCCATCTGCCAGAACTGCCTCGCCGGCGTTCAAGGGGCCTGGTTCTGCGAGCTCTTCGACACCAGGACCCGTACCGCGGGAACGTCCTTGGCCTACCAACTCTCCGCAGTGGTCTCCGGATTCACCCCCATGATCGCCACCGCGCTCTACTCCGTCACCGGATGGGTGGGGCCCGCTGTTCTCTTCAGCTGCTACGGGTTTCTGGGACTCCTGGCGACCTTCATGACGCGCGAGACATGGGGTGCCGAGGAGCGCCGAGCGGCCGACCACGCCATGACCGCGACCGCCGAACCCGCACTGCCCACCGCTCGCTGACAGAGAAGAGGATCGATGTGATGTCCACTCAGGCATCCGAAACAAGGGTGTCGTCCACCCGGCGCATCCAAGCCCTGCGTGACTCCGCCCACCGTATCCGCAGGCACGCGCTGGACATGGGGGAGACCCAGGGCCAGGGCTACATCGGACAGGCGCTGGGCGTGGCCGACCTTCTGGCCGTCGTCTACAAGGACGTCCTCGACTTCCGTGCGGACGAACCGGACTGGCAGCAGCGCGACAGGTTCCTGCTGTCGATCGGCCACTACGCGATCGCCCTGTACGCGGCGCTCGCGGAGGCCGGTGTGCTGGACGTCGCGGAACTCGCCACCTACGGAAGCGACGATTCGCGCCTGCCCATGTCGGGCATGGCCTCCTACACGCCCGGCATGGAGATCTCCGGCGGTTCCCTCGGCCACGGCCTGGGCGTCGCCACCGGCATGGCGCTCGGCCTGCGCCACCAGGGCAGCGACGCACGTGTCTACAACCTGCTCTCCGACGGTGAACTGGACGAGGGCTCCACCTGGGAGGCGGCGCTCGCCTGCGCACACCACGGTCTGGACAACGTCACCGCCCTCGTCGACGTCAACGCCCTCCAGGCGGACGGCCCCACCAAGGGCGTGCTGCGCACCGAGCCGGTCACGGCCAAGTGGGAGGCGTTCGGCTGGCACGCGGTCCGGGTGGACGGCAACGACATCGAGGCGCTCGTCGGGGCCTTCGACAGCCTGCGCGGGCACCGTGGTTCACCAGCCGTGGTCATCTGTGACACCCGGATCGGATGTGGCGTGCCGATGCTGGAGAGCCGGGAGAAGGCGCACTTCATGCGAGTCGAGGAACACGAATGGCAGCTCGCCCGTGACCAGTTGACGGAGCAGCACCACACAGCCGCCGAGGGAGAGGAAACCGTTCGATGAGCACCTTCGTGCCGTCCAGGGCCCCAGGGCGCAAGCTGACCACGTCCGCGATGATCGCCTCGATCGCCGAGGAGGGGCAGCGCACCACCAAGGCGCCCTTCGGCCGCGCACTCGCTCGCCTCGCCGACGAACGCCCGGACGTGGTCGGTCTCTCCGCGGACCTGGCCAAGTACACCGACATGCACGTCTTCCGGGAGGCCCACCCCGGACGCTTCTTCCAGATGGGCATGGCGGAACAGGTGATGCTGGGCGCGGCTGCGGGACTGGCCGAGGTGGGCCTGACCCCGTTCGCCTCCACCTATCCCGTCTTCGCCACCCGCCGCGCCTACGACTTCCTCTGCCTCGACATCGCCGAGCCACAGCTGAACGTCAACGTCGTGGGCGCCCTGCCCGGCCTGACCACCGGCTACGGACCGAGCCACCAGGCGACCGAGGACCTCGCCATCCTGCGCGGCATGCCCGGACTGACGATCGTGGACCCCGCGGACTCCGTCGACATCGAACAGGCCGTTCCGGCGCTGGCCGCCCACCCGGGCCCCACCTACATGCGGCTGCTGCGCGGGGCCGTACCCACGGTCCTGGACGAGTACGACTACCGGTTCGAAGTCGGCAAGGCGGCACAACTACGCGACGGACGCGATGTGTTGTTCATCTCCACGGGTCTGATGACGGTACGGGCACTGACCGTTGCCGAGGAACTCGCGGCCGACCATGTCGACGTCGCCGTCCTCCACGTACCGACGATCAAGCCCTTCGACCGCGAGACCGTGCTGCGGGAGGCGGCAAAGGGACGTCTCGTGGTGACGCTCGAGAACCACAGCGTCGTCGGAGGTCTCGCCGAGTCCGTCGCCTCCTGCCTGGCCTTCGCCCGGCAGACGGCGGGCATCGTCCCGATCGGGCTGCCGGACGAGTTCCTCGCCGCGGGAGCACTGCCCACACTCCACGACCGCTACGGACTCTCGGTCGCAGCGATCAAGGAGCGGGTGAGGCACGCCCTCTGACCCCAGACCACCGACCTTCCCACCCTCAGGAGAACCGTATGTCCGTTGATCACATCTCCCGCACCGCCGTCATCACCGGTGCCGGCTCCCGTCGCGGCATCGGGCGCGCCACCGCGCACGCGCTCGCCGCATCCGGATACCACATCGCCGTACTCGATCTCGACAAGGAGGCCGCCCAGGAGGCCGCCCGGGAGGTTGCCGCCCAGCACGGGGTGGAGGCCCTGGGCGTGGCGGCGGACGTCTGCGACGCCGACGCGGTCGGCGCCGCGCTGGCGCAGACGGAGGCGGCGCTGCCGCCGGTCGGTGTCCTGGTGAACAACGCGGGGATCACCTCCCCGACCCGCTTCCTCGACGTGACATCCACGGAGTGGGACAGGATCTTCGACGTCAACGTCCGCGGCAGCTTCCTGGTCACGCACCGTGTGGCGGCGGGGATGGCCGAACGGGGCTTCGGCCGGATCGTATTCCTGTCGTCCGTCTCGGCCGAACGCGGCGGCGGGGTGTTCGGGGGAGTGGCGTACTCGGCGGCCAAGGCAGCGCTCCTCGGCTTCGCCCGCTCCCTCGCCCGCGAACTCGGTCCTTCCGGTGTGACCGTCAACTCCGTCGCCCCGGGCCTGATCGACACCGACATCACACAGGGCAAACTGGACGGGGAGCGCAAGGCGGCCATGATCGCGGACGTTCCGGTCCGCCGGATCGGCAGCGTCGAGGACGTGGCCGACGTGATCGCCTTCCTCGCGCGCCCTGAGTCGGGCTACCTCACCGGGGCGACGTACGACGTCAACGGCGGTTCCCACATCCATTGACGAGACCGGGCCCGATATCCTTCACGAGGTCCCGGTTCGGATTGTCTGGGCGACGGTGATGCACCCATCACCGCGACCGGTGCCGGAGGCGCCGCGGGACTCGGCGGCGCCCGTCAGGGGAACGGCGGTGCGGTCGCTCAGATGGAGCCGACGGCCAGGGCTTTGAACTCTCTGGGGAGGTCCGCGCGCCTGGTGACGTTGAGCTTGCGGTAGACGCGGGTCAGATGCTGTTCCACCGTGCTGATGGTGACGCACAGTTGGTCGGCGATCTCGCGGTTGGAGTTGCCCAGGGCGGCCAGGGAGGCGACCCGTCGCTCCGCCGCGCTGAGGGGGTCGCGGGGAACGGTGACCTGGTCGGGCGGTGCCCCTTCCCTGCCGCGCGGCGGCAGGTAGGGCTGCAGACGGTCGGCGCCGCACACATCGGCCAGGTGCAGCGCCTGGTACAGCGCTCGCCGTGCCTGTTCCACCTCACCGATCGCGCGCTGCGCGGAACTCAACGCGGCCAGTGCCCGGGCCAGTTCGAGCCTGTCCCCGGTGAGCCGCAGGACACTGACCGCCTCCAGCAGCAGGCTCGCCCGGCGCCGCGGTTCGGCGATCTCGGCCAGCAGGCACATGGCGACGCCGCGACTGCGGGATTTGGCGCTGCCGGGGCGGGCCAGCTCCGCATCCGCGAGTCGTCGGACCTGGTCCCGCTGCCCGAGGCGCAGATGCGCGGCCGCCGCGCCGCTGCGCCAGGGCAGGAAGGCGGGCAGATCCATGTCCCAGGCGCGGGCCTGGTCGCCGCAGCGCAGAAAGTCGTCCAGGGCCGCGTGCACCCGGCCCGCGGCCAGGTGGTGATGGCCCCGGGCGTAGAGGTACTGCAGGCCGTACCGCGACTCGGAGATCGCCTCCGGTACCGAGTGCCGCAGGTACTCCTCGGTGACGTCGTCCGCCCCCATGGCGGTCGCGGCCAGGACGAGCGTGCTCAGCGGCGCACCGACGGCGACCCCCCAACTGCGGGGCGAGAGGTGGGTCATGGCGGAGCGGGCCAGGGCGCATGCCTCGTGCAGATCGCCCTGCCGCAGGGCCAGTTCGGCGCGGATCGCGGTGAGCTTCGCCTGCCAGGTGGGCGCCTGCCGGACGGTGGCCTCCTGCAGGAGCTTGGCCGACCATACGGAAGCCTGGCCGAGCCGGTCCGCGTAGACGAGCGCGAGCAGCGCGGACTCCAGCGCGTACAGACTGGTGTCGTCCAGGGGGCAGGAGCGCAGCACCTGTTCGGCACTCCTGGCGCTGGACTCGTCGCCGCCGTTGCGCAGTGTCGAGCCGAGGACGGTCTCGGCGAGCAGGAGGGGTCTGGCGGCCGCGGGTTCCCTGCTGTCGCGGATGCCCGGGCCGTCCTCGGCGGCGGAAGGGAGGAGAGGCACCATCACGGGGTAGCGGTTCCGCAGCCACTCCCTGGTTTCCGTGTACAGGCCGTGGGGGCCCGGGACCTTCGGGTCCAGCGCACGGATCACCTCGGCGGCCTCGTCCAGGCGCCCGTGCCACAGCAGGGCACGGGAGAGCGGGACGGCCAGATGGGCGGGCAGGACACCCGTCAGCAGCGCTTCGGACAGGGGCCCCAGACGGGCAGTCACCATGGAGGGGTTGAGCTGCCACTCCAGCCGCACGAGCTTCATCGCCGTGAGCGCTTGCTCCCGCGCGTCGTCGGAGCCGGACAGCGCCAGTTCCAGGCACTCCAGGGCGAAGCCGACGTCGCCGCTTCGGCGCGCCTGCTCGGCGGCGTCCATCAGCACGGGGACGGCCCAGCCGGGTGGCACGTGTCGCACCGCGACGAGATGCCGGGCGACCGTGGGTGTCGGAAGTCCTTCGTGGTGGAGCAACTCCGCGACGTCCAGTCGCTGTCGCCGGAGCACGCCCCAGGGGATGTCGTCCAGGACGGCCGACCGTGCCGCCGGATGACGGAAACGGTCGCCGGCGACGAGCCCGGCGGCCTCCAAATGCCGCAGCGCGTTCGCCACCGAGGACGGACCGAGCCGGAGCAGGCGGCCCAGGCGGTCGGGGGAGGAGCAGGAGTCCAGTAACGCCATCGTGCGGGCCACGCCGAGGACGTCCGGCTCCCGGCCGTGCAGACAGGCGAGGACCGCCTGGGCGAACTCCTCTCCCGCGGGCGGGACTTCGGACCCTGCGTCGCCGTCGCCGGCGCTGTCGTCGTCACCGTCCACCAGCCTGTCGCGGTGGTCCCTCAACAGGGCGTGGACGAGCAGGGGATTGCCTCCGCCGAGGGAGTGGTAGACGGGGCCGTAGGCCTGTGCCTCCTGTGTGCCCAGGGCCTTCGTCGTGAGCTCGGTCGTGCCCTCCGAGGACAGGGGAGCCAACCGGACACGCCGGTAGAAGGGATGGCGGAGCAGTTCGGTGCTCAACTGCGGGAGACAGTGGCGGGCACTGTCCGGGCGGCTGAACACCAGCATCACGGGGGCGGATCTCGTGTGCGGGAGCAGTTGCAGCAGACAGCTCAGGGAGGCGGAGTCGGTGTGCTGGACGTCGTCGACGCAGAGCAGCAGGCCGCGCGGCCCGGCCGCGTGCAGCAGCGCACGGCACAGGCTGCGGGCGACATGGGCCTGCAGGGCGGCCGACTCATGACGGGCGGGCGGACGACCCGAGGCGAAGCTGTTCTCCAGGGCGGTCATCTGCGTACGGAGCGGTGCGGGCAGTGAGATGTCCCGGACGAGCTGATGGATGATACCGAACGGGACGTCGCGCTCCTCTTCCCGGCCGACGGCTCGCAGAACCTCGGAACCGGTCGCGGACGCCTCCTCGGCAAAGGCATAGAGCAACTCCGACTTGCCGATGCCCACGGAGCCGCTGACGAGGGCGACGTGTCCATTGCCGTGGCGGCTGTCCGCGAGGAATTCGTGTAACGCGGACAGTTCGTCTTTGCGGTCGATCAGTATCATGCGTGTACTCTTTGCAACACATCGGAATTCTATTCGTAAACTCACGAGTAGATTGCCGGAGGCCTCGGGTTTCTTTGCGGACTCTTAGCGGAGTCCCTCGGGGGCCGACGAAGTAGTCTGCAGCGGAGTCCCATTCGCGACTCCGCCGGACGGCCATTTCGAGCCGGTGTCGTAAAGTAGCGCCCGGTCGCGTTCGAAGATGTCGGAAGGCAGGGGTCTTCGTGCGGCACGGTCGGCCGGACCTGTCCTACGGTGCCGTATTCCACCGCCGTTGACCAGCCCACTTTGCGTATGACATTCATTGTCGCCTGCGGGCAATTCGGGCCATATGGCTTGCGTTCGGTGTTCTGCCCGACGGGCAGGCTCGCCGCGTTGCCGAAGGTGTTGCCGTAGCCGCGACCGCGGATGCCGCCGTCGATCCGGGCGTGGACGAGCACGTCGGCCCACCTGCTCCAGCGGATGGGTGGTGCACTTGGCCGCGTCTGCCGGTCGGTCGGCCCGGATGCGTCGCTCGACCCGGCGCGGGTCCATGCCGACGGAGTGCGCCTGCCCGGCGTACAGGTCCGGCACCTCCCGCACGCCGTCGCCGATCAGACCTGGTCTCGTGGGGGTCGCCCGGAGCCAGGTCCGGGAGGACGTGCCGGTCGTGCCGCTCGCGCCCCTCGTGCCGCCGGTGTCCCGGACGCGGCCGGTCGGCGGGCGCGGCACGTCGAGCGGTATCAGGTCCGCCGGGTCCCGGGAGCGCGGGACGTCCACCGGAAACGGGCCGAACGCCGTGAGCCGCTCATAGCGGGTGATGTCCCGCGCGTCGGGGTCGAGTCGGGCGGCGCGAGGCGGCCGGTACGGGCTGCCGGTCTCCGGGGGGAAGTACCGAGCCACCACCGCCTTCGAGGTCCACGCGTCGAGGTCGGTTTCGAGCCAGTCTTCGATCAACGTGTCGCAGCCCGCCCCCAGCGCGGCGGGCGACACGTCGGCCGCCGCGCTCACCGGGCCCACGCCGGCGAAAGGTCCATGCCGAACTCGTTCACACTGGTCAGCACCTGCTGGATGTGCTCCGGCTTGTCGACGTGCACCACCGGGAACGGGAATCCGAGGATGCCGTCCGGGATCGAGCCGCCGATGATGAGGCCGAGGCGCACGCCCTGGTCCTTCATCTCGTCGCAGACGTCCACCAGACTGATCGGGTCCGTGGGGTTCCGGTCGAACAGATCCCGTACGTCCTCCGCCGTGGTCAAGGTCTTGCGCTCCAGGCAGGAGACCAGAGGCAGTTCGGGCGCCTTGAACGGCATCGCGTCGATGTACGGCGCCATGAACGCGCGGAACCGACCGCGCAGCGGCGAGTGCACGGCGATCGGCCGGTCCGGCAAGGGGGCGACACTGCCCGGCGGAAGGTCCGCCGCCAGCGCGTCCAGTGCCTTCCGCTCGCCCGACAGCATCAGGATCCGCACGGCCCCGTCGGCCGTCGGACCCAAGTCCCCGGACAGATGCACCCCGGCCCGGCCCTCGCCCCGGTACGCCGCCACCAGGTCGCCCTCGGCCGGCGCGAACGCCAGCGCGAGGCCCTGCTCCGGCTCCTCGGCGCACAGTTCGGGTGTGTGACGGGCGTACGCCAGCATCTCGAACAGTTCCCGCCGTCCGATCGAGCCCGCCAGGCAGCTCGCCGTCATGGCGCCGAGGTTCAGTCCGCCCAGCACCGCCGGGCAGAGCCCCTGTTCCGCCAGCACGTCGTGGATGCCGAGGGCGAGTGCCGTCTCGCGGATCGTCCCGGCGCTCTGCCGCTCCTCCTGGGGCTCCGGCAGCTCCTCCTCGAGGATCTGGCCCACCGTGAGACCCGTCCACTCCGAGACCTGCTCGTACAGGTCCCGCATCACGGGATGGGCCCTGTACATCTCCAGACCGTGCACATCCGCGCCGACTCCGCCGCCGAACAGAAAGCCCAACGTCATGGCCGACTCCTGTGTATCTCGAACAAAAAAGGCGTGAACAGGACCTGGTGCTCTCGGTGTGCCTACCGCGCGACCGGGTCTTCGAGGCCACTGATGCGCAGCTACCGTACCCACCGCCCGGCCCTGCGGAAAGAGCCATCCGACTCTGTTTCCAGCCACCGTCGGGTGTCGCGGGCCGCGCTATCGAGACGATATGCGGGACTGTCAGAGTTCTTGCGTGGCCCGAGTAATTCCTCTTGCCCGGATGGCCGGGAAGCCGGAAATGGAAGAAATGCCGAACAAGGACGACGGTGATGCCGGCACGCCGATTGCGGTCGTCGGATACTCCTGCCGACTGCCTGGCGCGCCCGACCCGGAGACGTTCTGGCGGCTGCTCGCGACGGGCCGGCACGCCATCACCGAGGCGCCGTCCGACCGCTGGGACGCCGACGCGATCAGGTCGGCCGGGGCGGCACCGGACGCCGAACGCGTGCGATGGGGCGGTTTCCTCGACCGGGCCGACCTCTTCGACGCCTCCTTCTTCGGGATCTCCCCGCGCGAGGCCGCCGCCATGGACCCCCAACAGCGCCTGGTGCTGGAACTCGGCTGGGAGGCCCTGGAACACGCCGGCATCGTCCCCGGCACCCTGGCCGACAGCCCGACCGCGGTCTTCGTCGGCGCCGCCACCGACGACTACGCGACCCTGCGCGCCCGCCTGGGCGCCGCCGGCATCACCCGCCACACGGCCGTCGGCACCCAGCGCACCATGATCGCCAACCGGCTCTCCCACACCCTCGACCTGCGGGGGCCGAGCCAGACCGTCGACAGCGGACAGTCCTCGTCCCTCGTCGCCGTCCAACTGGCCTGCGAGAGCCTGCGCGCGGGCGACTGCACCGCCGCCCTGGCCGGCGGCGTCAACCTCAACCTCGCCCTGGACGGCGCACTCGTCGCCGCCGGCTCCGGCGCCCTCTCGCCGGACGGGCGGTGCCACACCTTCGACGCACGCGCCAACGGCTATGTACGCGGCGAGGGCGGAGCTCTGGTCGTCCTCAAGACCCTCGACCGGGCCATGGCCGACGACGACCGCATCCGCTGCCTCATCCTCGGCGGCGCCGTGAACAACGCCGGCAACGCCTCCTCCGGGCTGACCGTTCCCGACGAGAGCGCCCAGCGCGAGGTGATCCGACTCGCCCACCGGCGCGCCGGGACACGCCCCGACCAGGTGCAGTACGTCGAACTGCACGGCACCGGGACGAAGGCCGGCGACCCCGTCGAGGCCGCGGCACTCGGCGCGGCCCTCGGCACCGCGAGGACGCCCGGCAGGCCCCTGGCCGTCGGCTCCGCCAAGACCAACGTGGGCCATCTGGAGGCCGCCGCCGGTGTCGTGGGCCTGCTCAAGGTCATCCTGTCCATCGAGTACCAGGCCCTTCCCCCCAGCCTCAACTTCACCGCCCCGCCCCCCTCGGTACCCCTGGACCGCCTCAATCTGACGGTCCAGCGGGAACTCGCGCCCTGGCCCCACGACGACCTGCCGAGGACCGCGGGGGTGAGCTCGTTCGGCCTGGGCGGCACCAACTGCCACCTGGTGCTGTCCGACTGGCGCGGCCGGGGCACGCCCGCGGCCCCCGAACCGTCGTACGCCCCGCTGCCCGCCCCCGTCACCCCCGTCGCCCTCTCCGGGCGCGACGAGCCCGCCCTGCGCGCCCAGGCGGCACGCCTGCTCGACCATCTCGCCGACCGCCCCGAACTCGGGACCGGCGAGATCGCGTACTCCTGCGCCACGACCCGCACCCACTTCGCGCGACGCGCGGTCGCCCTCGCCACCGATCGCGACGACCTCCTCGCGTCGATCGCGGCCCTGACCGAAGGCCGCCCCGTGCCGCGTCTGGTGGAGGGCACCGCACGCGAGGGCGGCCTCGCGTTCCTGTTCACCGGGCAGGGCAGCCAGCGGCCCGGCATGGGCGCGGCGCTGCACACCACCTTCCCCGTCTTCGCGGACGCCTTCGACGCGGCGTGCGAGGAGATGGACCGCCACCTCGACCGGCCGCTGCGGGACCTGGTCCTCGACAGCGGCGGCACCCCCGACGCGGCCCTGCTCGACCGGACCGGCTACACCCAGCCGGCGCTCTTCGCCTTCGAGACCGCGCTCTACCGGCTGCTCGAACACTGGGGTCTGACTCCCGACGCCGTACTGGGCCACTCCGTCGGCGAACTGGTCGCGGCACACGCGGCCGGCGTACTGGACCTGCCGGACGCCTGCACGCTCGTCGCGGCACGGGGCCGTCTGATGGACGAACTGCCGGGTGGCGGCGCCATGGTGTCGGTCCAGGCGTCCGAGGAGGAACTCCGCTCCGACCTTGCCGAGTTCGCCGGCCAGGTCGCCGTGGCCGCGGTCAACGGACCCGCCTCGACCGTGCTCTCCGGCGACGAGGGCGCCGTGCTCCGCCTCGCCGGACGCTGGCGCGACCGCGGCCGCAGGACCAGGCGACTACGGGTGAGTCACGCCTTCCACTCACCCCACATGGACGGCATGCTCGACGAGTTCCGCCAGGTCGCCGAGAGTCTCACCTACCGCACACCGCACCTCCCCGTGGTCTCCAACCTGACCGGCCGGACCGCCACCGAGGACGAACTCCGCTCTCCCGACCACTGGGTCCGCCACGCCCGCGACGCGGTCCGCTTCCTCGACGGGGTCAGGACCCTGCACGCCCGCGGGATCGTCCTCCACCTGGAGATCGGACCGGACGCGGTGCTCTCCACCATGGCCCGCGACTGCGCGCCCGACGGCGCCGACCAGCTCTTCGTCCCCGCCGTGCGGAGGGACCGCGACGAAGGAGCCACTCTCTACTCGGCACTCGCGGAACTCCACGTGGGCGGCGCCACCGGGACCCTGAACCAGCTCTTCGCCCGCTCCCGAGCGCGCCGCGTCGCCCTGCCCACCTACGCCTTCCAGCGGCAGCGCCACTGGCTCGGCTCCCCCGGCACATCGCTCCCGCGGAGCCCGGCCGCCCCGGAACTCCCTTCGCCGGAACTCGACATGGTCTCCCCGGCCGCCCCCGGCGACCGCCGAACCGCACCGGCGGAGCTGGTGCGCGCACACGTGGCCCACGTCCTCGGCCACGACTCGGCCGACGCCGTGCGGATCGGCACCACCTTCAAGGAACTCGGTTTCAGCTCCCTCATGGGCGTCGAACTGAGCGACATCCTCAGCAGATCGACCGGCACACGTCAGCCCAGCACCCTGATCTACGACCACCCGACACCCGAGGCCCTGATCCGCCACCTGGGGAACGCGCCGGGCGACGGCACGCCGGCCCCGGAGGCCCTCGCGCAGGCGGGTGTGGGGGAGCCGGTGGCGGTGGTGGGGATGGCGTGTCGGTTGCCGGGTGGGGTGGTGTCGCCTGCTGGGTTGTGGGAGTTGGTGGCTGAGGGTCGGGACGGTGTGTCGGGGTTTCCGGTGGACCGGGGTTGGGATGTGGAGGGGTTGTTCGATCCGGATCCGGATCGGCCGGGGACGTCGTATACGCGGCATGGCGGGTTTTTGCATGATGCGGCGGAGTTCGATGCGGAGTTCTTCGGGATTTCGCCGCGTGAGGCGTTGGCGATGGATCCGCAGCAGCGGTTGTTGCTGGAGTCGTCGTGGGAGGCGGTGGAGTCGGCGGGTATCGATCCGCACGCGTTGCGCGGCAGCCGCACCGGCGTCTTCGCCGGCACCTTCACCTTCCGGGACTCCGACAGCGGTGTCAGGCTGCCCGACTCCTCGGAGGGGCGCCGGCTGACCGGTGGTGCCGCGAGTGTGTTGTCGGGTCGGGTGGCGTTTTCGTTGGGGCTTGAGGGTCCTGCGGTGACGGTGGATACGGCGTGTTCGTCGTCGTTGGTGGCGGTGCATCTGGCGGTGTCGGCGTTGCGGGCGGGGGAGTGTTCGCTGGCGTTGGCGGGTGGGGTGACGGTGATGTCGTCGCCGGGGACGTTTGTGGAGTTTTCGCGGCAGCGTGGGTTGTCGGTGGATGGGCGGTGTCGGTCGTTCGCGGCGTCGGCGGGTGGGACGGGGTGGGCCGAGGGGGTCGGTCTGCTGGTGTTGGAGCGTTTGTCCGATGCGCGGCGGCTTGGGCATCGGGTGCTGGCGGTGGTGCGGGGGAGTGCGGTCAATCAGGACGGTGCGAGTAATGGGTTGACGGCGCCGAGTGGGCGGGCGCAGGAGCGGGTGATCCGGGCGGCGTTGGCGTCGGCGGGTGTGTCTGCTGCTGAGGTGGATGTGGTGGAGGCGCATGGTACGGGGACGCGGTTGGGTGATCCGATCGAGGCGCAGGCGTTGCTGGCGACGTACGGTCGGGAGCGGTCGGCGGGGCGGCCGTTGTGGCTGGGGTCGTTGAAGTCGAACATCGGGCATGCGCAGGCGGCTGCGGGTGTGGCTGGTGTGATCAAGATGGTGATGGCGCTTCAACAGCGCGCATTGCCGAAGACGTTGCACGTCGACGAGCCGACACCGCTGGTGGACTGGGCCTCGGGTGGGGTCGAGTTGCTGACGGAGCAGCGGGAGTGGGAGGCGGTCGAGGGGCGTCCGCGCCGGGCCGGGGTGTCCTCGTTCGGGATCAGTGGCACCAACGCCCACCTTGTCCTGGAGGAAGCGCCCCCCGTCCCGGAACCGGAAGCGACCCCCGCCCCGCAACCGGAAGCGACCCGCGAGCCGGAACCGGAGGCGACTCCCGAGTCCTCGCCCGGAACGGTCCTGTGGCCGTTGTCCGGCCGGACCGAGCAGGCTCTGCGCGCGCAGGCGCGGCGGCTGCGTGAGCACCTGAGCGTGACGCCCCGGGCGGGACTCGCCGACGTGGGTCTCTCGCTGGCCACCACGCGCGCCGCGCTGGAGCACCGGGCGGTGCTGGTCGGCGACGACCCGGACCGGATGCTCGTGGATCTGGCGGCGCTCGCGGACGGCGACCCGCCGTCCCGTGTGCCGTACGGCGTGCCGAGCGGCGGGAGAACGGCGTTCCTCTTCACCGGGCAGGGCAGCCAGCGCGTCGGCATGGGACGTGAACTCCACGCGCGGTTCCCGGTGTTCGCCGAGGCATTGGACGAGGTCTTCGAGGCGTTCGGCGACCGCCTCGGGCGCCCGCTGCGCGACGTCGTCCTCGCCGGCGCGGACTCCCCGGAGGCCGCCCTGCTGGACCGGACCGTGTTCACCCAGGCCGGGCTGTTCGCCGTCGAGGTGGCCCTCTTCCGGCTCGTCGAACACCTCGGCATACGGCCGGACCGGGTGGCCGGACACTCGGTCGGCGAACTGGCGGCGGCGCACGCCGTGGGGATGCTGTCGCTGCCGGACGCGGTGACTCTGGTCGCCGAGCGCGGCCGTCTCATGGAGGCGCTGCCCGAGGGCGGCGCGATGGTCTCGGTCCGGGCACCGGAGGAGGAGGTCGCCGAACTGCTGCGCGGCCGGGAGACACGGGTGGCGATCGCCGCCGTCAACGGCCCGCTCTCCTGCGTGCTCTCCGGAGACGAGGACGCGGTCGCGGAGATCGCCGACGAACTGGCGGCGCGCGGTCGCAGGACCAGGCGACTGCGGGTCAGCCACGCCTTCCACTCGCCCCGCATGGATCCCATGCTGGACGAGTTCCGCCGGGTGGCCCAGGGGCTCGACCTGTCGGCGCCCGCCGTACCGCTGCTGTCCGACATGACGGCACGGCCCGTCACCGGGCCGGCCGACGGCAGCCCGGCCGACGCGGAGTACTGGGCGCGCCACGTCCGGGAGACGGTGCGGTTCGCCGATGTCGTACGCGCTCTGCGGGCGGACGGAGTGACGACGTTCGTCGAGATCGGACCCGACGCCGTCCTGACCGCCATGGGCCGCGACTGTCTCCCCGACGACGAGGCCGAGGACGCCCAGGCGGAGTTCGTCCCCCTGCTGCGGCGTGACCACCCCGAGGAGCGGACCCTCGCGGAGGCAGTCGCCCGGCTCCACGTCCGAGGCGTCGGACCCGACTGGGCGGCGGTGTTCGCCGGTACGGGCGCGTCCCGCGTCGACCTGCCCACGTACGCCTTCCAGCGCAGGCGTTACTGGGCGAGCGCCGGACCGGTCACCGGCGGGGACGCGCCCGCGCTCGGGCTCGGTACCGGCGGGCATCCCCTCCTCGGTGCCGCGGTACGGCCCGCGGACTCCGACACGCTGGTGCTCACCGGGCGGCTGTCCCTGGACACCCACCCCTGGCTCGCCGACCACACCGTCCTCGGCACCGTCCTCTTCCCCGGCGCGGGGCTGGTGGAACTGGCGCTGCACGCCGCCCGCCGCACCGGCTGCGACCTGCTGGAGGAGCTGACCCTGCAGGCGCCGCTCGTGCTGCCGGACGAAGGGGCAGTAGAGCTCCAGGTCCAGGTGGCCGGGGCCGACTCCGACGGGCGGCGGTCCGTGACCGTGCACACCCGGCCGGCGTCCGCCTCGGGCCGCGACCAGGAGGACGGCGGGACCGACGGCGGCGACTGGACGCTGCACGCCGTCGGAGTGCTCGCCCAGGCCGCCGGGGCGGCGGCCGACGCCGACCACTTCGCGAACTGGCCGCCCGACGCCGAGGAGATGGACCTGTCCGGCTGGTACGACACGCTCGCCGCACAGGGCTTCGGCTACGGCCCCGCCTTCCGCGGGCTGCGTGCCGCGTGGCGCCGCGGCACGGAGGTCTTCGCCGAACTGGCCCTCCCCGAGGAACAGGCCACCGCCGCGGCCGGGTACGGACTGCACCCCGCGCTGCTCGACGCCGCACTGCACGCCATCGAACTGGGCGCGCTGCCCGGCGGCGACGAGACCCGGCTGCCCTTCGCGTGGAGCGGGGTACGCCTGCACGCGGCCGGGGCCACCGCGGCACGCGTCCGGCTGGCACCCGCCGGACCCGACACGGTCACCCTCGCCTTCGCCGACGCGGCGGGTCGTACGGTGGCGTCGGTGGGCGCGCTGTCGCGGCGGCCGGTCTCCGCCGAGCGACTCCGCGCGGCACGGAGCGGGGGACGCGACCCGCTGTACCGGGTGGAGTGGACCGTGCTGCCCGGCATCGCCGGTCCGGGCTCCGGCGCGATCCCCGAGCGGTGGGCGGTCGTCGGCGACGCGGCCGACACGGCCGCCGCGGCCGTCATGGCCCGCATGGCCGAAACGCCGACGGCCGCCGGTGCCGAGGTCCGGACCCATCCGGATCTTCCGGCGCTCGCCGAGGACATCGACCGTACGGCGGACGTCCCGGCCGTCGTCCTGGCACCCCTGACCGGCTCCTCCCCGGACGGTACGGACGCGGCACGGGCCGCCGGGCGTGCGCTGACCCTGGCGCAGGGCTGGCTGGCCGACGAGCGTTTCGCCGCCTCCCGTCTGGTCGTCGTCACCCGGGGCGCGGTCGCCGCGGGGCCCGACGAGGACGTGTCCGACCTCGCGCACAGCGCTGTCTGGGGGCTCGTCCGCTCGGCACAGACCGAGCACCCCGACCGCATCACCCTGCTCGACCTCGACGACGAACCCGCCTCGCGGCGGGTCATGGCGGCGGCCCTCACCGCCGCGGAGGCCGCGGGCGAGGCCCAACTCGCCGTCCGCGCCGGGCGCGTACTCGTTCCCCGGCTGACACGTGCCATGACGCCCGTGCCCCCCGTGCCCCCCGGGCCCGGTGAGGGGCCGTGGCCGACGGACGGCACCGTACTGATCACCGGCGCGACCGGCGCCCTGGGTGCCGCCGTGGCCCGTCACCTGGTCACCGCGCACGGCGTACGCGATCTGCTGCTCGTCGGCCGACGCGGCGACGCCGCCCCGGGCGCCGTCGAACTCCGTCAGGAGCTGGCGGAGTTGGGGGCCACGGCCACCCTTGCCGCCTGCGACGTCGCCGATCGTGCGGCGCTCGCGGCCCTGCTCGCCACGGTGCCCGCCGACCGTCCGCTGACGGCCGTCGTCCACGCCGCCGGTGTCCTGGACGACCGCGTCTTCGACGCCCTCACCCCCGAGAGCCTCGCAGCGGTCCTCCGGCCGAAGGCGGACGCCGCCCGGCACCTCAGCGACCTCACCCGTGATCTCGACCTCGCCGCCTTCGTCCTCTTCTCCTCCGTGCAGGGGTTGCTCGGCGGCGCGGGGCAGGCCAACTACGCGGCGGCCAACACCTTCCTGGACGCCCTGGCACAGCACCGGCGGGCCGGCGGTCTCGCGGCCACCTCACTGGCCTGGGGCCCGTGGGCGGAGGGCGGTATGGCCGCCGGGCTCGGCGAGACCGACCGCCGCCGGTTCGCCCGTATGGGCATCCACGCGCTCACCCCCGGCCAGGGCCTGCGACTCCTCGACGCCGCGCTGGCCACTGGCGACGCCTGCTCGGTGCCGCTCGCCCTCGACACCGCCGCGCTGCGGGCGGCCGGCACCGGCGTACCGCCGTTGCTGCGCGGGCTCGTTCCGGCGCGCAACCGCGAAGCGGCGGGCCCCGGCCCGAGCACGTCCGGCGAGGCGCCGGGCGCCCGGCTCGTGGCCCGGCTCGTCGAACTCGACGCCGCGGCCCAGGAGAAGCAGCTGCTCGCCCTGGTGCGGACCGAGGCCGCCGCCGTCCTGAACTACGACCGAGCGGAGACGGTCGACGCGCGCCGGAGCTTCAAGGAACTCGGCGCCGACTCCCTCAGCGCCGTGGAACTGCGCAACCGCCTCGGCAGGGCGACCGGACTACGGCTGTCCGCGACCGTCGTCTTCGACCATCCGACCCCCACCGCACTGGCCGGACGGCTGCGGGCCGAACTCTTCCCGGACCGGGCAGACGACACCGTCCCCGACGGGCCGGATCGCGCGGCCGACGCGGAGGAACTGGCCGCCGAGGAAGAACTGATCGACGCCATGGATGTGGCGGAACTGGTCCGGATGGCCCGCGAAGGCATCGAGTCCTGAACAGCACTGGGAGAAGAACGCTCATGACCCGAACGCCGTCGTCGTCCCCGGCACCTTCTTCGTCACCTTCATCTTCCTCCGACCCGACCGTCGTGGAGGCGCTGAGGGACGCCCTCAAGGAAACCGCCCGGCTGCGCCGCGAGAACCGGCAACTCCAGGCGGGTGTGGGGGAGCCGGTGGCGGTGGTGGGGATGGCGTGTCGGTTGCCGGGTGGGGTGGTGTCGCCTGCGGGGTTGTGGGAGTTGGTGGCTGAGGGGCGGGACGGTGTGTCGGGGTTTCCGGTGGACCGGGGTTGGGATGTGGAGGGGTTGTTCGATCCGGATCCGGATCGGCCGGGGACGTCGTATGCGCGGCATGGCGGGTTTTTGCATGATGCGGCGGAGTTCGATGCGGAGTTCTTCGGGATTTCGCCGCGTGAGGCGTTGGCGATGGATCCGCAGCAGCGGTTGTTGTTGGAGTCGTCGTGGGAGGCGGTGGAGTCGGCGGGTATCGATCCGCACTCGCTGCGCGGCAGCCGCACCGGCGTCTTCGCCGGGATCATGTACCACGACTACGGGCCCGCACTTCACATCCCCGCCGGAGGCGTCGACGGGCAGCGGCTGACCGGCGGCGCGGGCAGCGTCCTGTCGGGTCGGGTGGCGTTTTCGTTGGGGCTTGAGGGTCCTGCGGTGACGGTGGATACGGCGTGTTCGTCGTCGTTGGTGGCGGTGCATCTGGCGGTGTCGGCGTTGCGGGCGGGGGAGTGTTCGCTGGCGTTGGCGGGTGGGGTGACGGTGATGTCGTCGCCGGGGACGTTTGTGGAGTTTTCGCGGCAGCGTGGGTTGTCGGTGGATGGGCGGTGTCGGTCGTTCGCGGCGTCGGCGGGTGGGACGGGGTGGGCCGAGGGAGTCGGTCTGCTGGTGTTGGAGCGGCTCTCCGATGCGCGGCGCCATGGCCACCGTGTGCTGGCGGTGGTGCGGGGGAGTGCGGTCAATCAGGACGGTGCGAGTAATGGGTTGACGGCGCCGAGTGGTCCGGCGCAGGAGCGGGTGATCCGGGCGGCGTTGGCGTCGGCGGGTGTGTCCGCTGCTGAGGTGGATGTGGTGGAGGCGCATGGTACGGGGACGCGGTTGGGTGATCCGATCGAGGCGCAGGCGTTGCTGGCGACGTACGGTCGGGAGCGGTCGGCGGGGCGGCCGTTGTGGCTGGGGTCGTTGAAGTCGAACATCGGGCATGCGCAGGCGGCTGCGGGTGTGGCTGGTGTGATCAAGATGGTGATGGCGCTGCAACGGCGCGCGTTGCCGAAGACGCTGCACGTCGACGAGCCGACACCGTTGGTGGACTGGGCCTCGGGTGGGGTCGAGTTGCTGACCGAGCAGCGGGAGTGGGAGGCGGTCGAGGGGCGTCCGCGCCGGGCCGGGGTGTCCTCGTTCGGGATCAGTGGCACCAACGCCCACCTCGTCCTGGAGGAAGCGCCCCCCGCCCCGCAACCGGAAGCGACCCCCGAGCCCGACACCTCCCCGGTGCCCCTGGTGCTCTCCGCCCGTACCCCGGACGCGCTGCGCGACCAGGCACGGCGCCTGCTGCCCCTGCTGCGGGACACCGCCGGGCCCACCGCCCGCGACCTCGCCTTCTCCTTGCTGACGTCCCGTTCGCTGTTCGACCACCGTGCCGTGGTCGGCGGGGACCGGCGGGCCTGGGAGGAAGGGCTCACGGCGCTCGCCGGCGGTGAGCCCGGCGCGGACGTGACGGCGGGCGAGGCATCCGCCACCGGACCGGTCGTGTTCGTCTTCCCCGGCCAGGGCTCCCAATGGGCCGGTATGGCGCGGGAGTTGCTGGACGAGTCGGCGGTGTTCGCGTCCCGGATGGAGGAGTGCGAGCGGGCGCTCGCGCCTTTCGTGGACTGGTCGTTGCTGGACGCCGTGCGCTCGGGGCGGGCGTGGGACCGGGTCGATGTGGTCCAACCCGCTCTCTTCGCGGTGATGGTGTCGCTGGCGGAGGCGTGGCGGTCGTTCGGTGTGGTGCCGGACGCGGTCGTGGGTCACAGCCAGGGTGAGATCGCCGCCGCCGTCGTGGCGGGCGCGCTGTCCCTGGAGGACGGGGCCAAGGTCGTGGCCCTGCGCAGCAAGGCGCTGGGTGTGCTGGCCGGACGCGGCGGCATGGTCTCCGTGGCCCTGGGGCACGACCGCCTGGCCGACCTGCTCGCCGACCGCCCCGGACTGTCGGTCGCCGCCGTCAACGCCCCCTCCGCCGGGGTGGTGTCCGGCGACCCCGACGCCCTGGCCGCGTTGCTGGCGGAGTGCGAGGCCCAGGGCGTACGGGCCCGGCGCATCGACGTCGACTACGCCTCGCACTCCGCCCATGTGGAGGAGATACGCGAGACGCTTCTGGAGGCCCTGACCGGACTGCGGCCGGCGGCCGCCCACGTGCCGCTGTACTCCACCGTCGAGGGCGGGTGGCTGGACACCGCCCGGATGGACGCCGACTACTGGTACCGCAACCTGCGGGCCACCGTCGGCTTCGCACCCGCCGTCCGCACCCTCGCCGAGTCCGGGTACACCGGGTTCATCGAGGTCAGCCCGCACCCCGTGCTCACCATGGGCATCGAGGAGACCGTCCACGAGGCGGGCTGCGAGGCCGTCGTGCTCGGTACGCTCCGGCGTGACGAGGGCGGCCTGCGGCGCCTGCACCACGCGCTCGGCGAAGCCTTCGTACGCGGGCTCCCCGTCGACTGGGAGCCAGCCCTCGCCGGCACCGGTGCCCGCCTCGTGGACCTGCCCACCTACCCGTTCCAGCGCCGCCGCTACTGGCTGGAGACCCCGCGGGCGTCGGACCCGGCCGCCCCGGCCGACGACGGACTGTGGCGGGAGATCGAGACCCAGGACTCCGACGTCCTCGCCCACACCCTGGGGGTCGACCCCGACGCGGTCGGCGAGGTGGTGCCCGCCCTGTCCGCGTGGCGCTCCGAGCGGATACGGGGGCGGCGCGCCGACGGCTGGCGTCACCGTGTGGGGTGGCGTCCGCTGACGCTCGCGCCGAGGGCGTCGCTGTCCGGGCGGTGGCTCGTCGTGCTTCCGGCGGCCGACAGCGGTGCCGATGTGCTGGCCGCGCTGACGGCGGCCGGGGCCGAAGCGGTCCCCGTCGTCGTCTCCGCCCCCGACCAGGACCGGGTCTCCCTCGCGGCCTCCCTGCGTACGGCGTCGGGCGCGGAGCCCGTGACCGGCGTGCTCTCGTTGCTGGCCGAGGAGACCCGCCCGCACCCGGCGCATCCCGACGTGCCCGCCGGGCTGTCCCTGACCCTCGCCCTCGTCCAGGCGCTCGGCGACACCGGGACGGACGCCCCGCTGTGGTGCGCCACCCGGACCCTGGCGGCCGTGGGCGGAGGCGAGCGGCCGGGAGCGAGTGCGCAGGCCGCGGTCGCCGGACTGGGCCGGACCGTCGCCCTGGAACGGCCCGACACCTGGGGCGGCCTCGTCGACCTGCCCGCCGTGCTGGACGAGCGGGCCGCGGACCGGCTGGGCGCGGTCCTCGCCGGCGTCACCGACGAGGACCAGGTCGCCGTGCGCTCCTCCGGCGTGTACGGCCGCCGCCTGCTCCCGGTCGGTCCCGGCCGTCCGGCCGAGGCCCGCCCCAGCCCGAGCGGCACCGTCCTCATCACCGGCGGCACCGGCGGGATCGGGGCCCAGGTCGCCCGCGAACTCGCCGAGCGGGGAGCCGCCCACCTCCTGCTGCTCAGCCGCCGCGGACCCGACGCCCCCGGCGCGGACGAACTGCGGGCCGAACTCACCGCGCTCGGCGCACGGGTGACCGTCGCCGCCTGTGACGTCGCCGACCGCGCGCAGCTGGCGGCGGTCGTCGCCGCGATCCCCGGGGAGGAGCCGCTCACCACGGTCGTGCACGCCGCCGGGGTCCTCGACGACGGCACCCTCGACGCCCTCGACCCGGCCCGCCTCGCCACCCTGATGCGCGTCAAGGTCACCGCCGCCCGCACCCTGCACGAGGTCACCGACGGCATCGGCCTCGCCGACTTCGTCGTGTTCTCCTCCTTCATGGGCGTCCTCGGCAGCGCCGGCCAGGGCAACTACGCCGCCGCCAACGCCGCGCTCGACGCCCTGGTCGCCGAACGCCGGGCCGCCGGACTGCCCGGCACCTCCGTCGCCTGGGGCGCCTGGGCCGGCGGCGGCATGGTCGACGACCGGATCGCCGACCGCCTCCGCCGCCTCGGCATCACCCCCATGGAGCCCAGGGCCGCCGTCCGGGCCATGACCGCCGCGCTCGCGGACCACGACGAACTCTGCGTCGTCGCCGACGTGGACTGGCAGCGCTTCCGCGAGTCCGTCGGGCTGCGCGCCACGGCGCTGCTGAGCGGCCTGCCCGGAGCCGCCGACGCGCGGACCCCCGCACCGGCCGGACCCGCCGAGCAGGACGGGCAGGTGCGCGGGCAGCTCGTCGCGCTCCCCGCCGCCGAACGGTCCCGTCACATCACCGACCTCGTGCGCACCCACGCCGCGACGGTGCTGCGCCACGGCGCGGCCACGGACATCGCCCCCGGCCGGGCCTTCGCCGAACTCGGCTTCGACTCCCTCACCGCGGTGGAACTGCGCAACCGGCTCGGCACGGCCACCGGACTGCGGCTGCCCACCACCCTGCTCTTCGACCACCCCACACCCCAGGCACTGGCCGCCCACCTGCTCGCCGAACTCGCCCCGTCGGACCCCGCGGCCGAGGAGGTGGGCGCGGCCCTCCCCGGGGGGACGGCCGCCGTCGACGACGACCCGATCGCGATCATCGGCATCGGCTGCCGCTTCCCCGGCGCCGCCCACGGCCCGGACGCCTTCTGGCAGCTGCTCACCGAGGGACGGGACGTCATCGTCGACTGGCCGGCGGACCGGGGCTGGGACGCCGACCGGCTCTACGACCCCGACCCGGACCGGCCCGGCACCACCTACAGCCGACGCGGCGGATTCCTCCACGACGCCGGAGGCTTCGACGCCGCCTTCTTCGGGATCTCGCCCCGCGAGGCCCTGGCCATGGACCCGCAGCAGCGGCTGCTCCTGGAGACCTGCTGGGAGACCGTCGAGCACGCCGGTATCGACCCGACCGCCCTGCGCGGCCGCCCCGTCGGCGTGTTCGTCGGCACCAACGGCCAGGACTACCCCGGCGTCCTCGACGGCGCGCCCGGCGTCTCCGAGGGCCACGTCATGACGGGCAACACCGCCAGCGTGATGTCGGGCCGGATCTCGTACGAACTGGGCCTCGACGGGCCCGCGTTGACCGTGGACACCGCGTGCTCCTCCTCGCTGGTGACCCTGCACCTGGCGGCCCAGGCCCTGCGCCGGGGCGAGTGCGCGCAGGCCCTCGCCGGTGGCGTCACCCTCATGACCACGCCCAAGCTGTTCGTCGAGTTCAGCCGCCAGCGCGGACTGGCCCCGGACGGCCGCTGCAAGGCGTTCGCGGCCGGCGCCGACGGCACGGGCTGGGCCGAGGGCGTCGGCATGCTCCTCCTCGAACGCCTCTCGGACGCCCGCCGCCACGGCCACCGGGTGCTCGCGGTGCTCAGCGGCACCGCCGTCAACCAGGACGGCGCCAGCAACGGCCTGACCGCGCCCAACGGACCCGCGCAGCAGCGCGTCATCCGGGCCGCGCTCGTCGACGCCCGGGTCACGGCCGCGGAGATCGACGCCGTGGAGGCGCACGGCACCGGCACCCGGCTCGGCGACCCCATCGAGGCCCAGGCCCTCCAGGCCGTGTACGGCGCCGGACGGACCGCCGAGGAGCCGCTGTGGCTGGGGTCGGTCAAGTCCAACATCGGCCACACCCAGGCCGCCGCCGGCGTCGCCGGCGTCATCAAGATGGTGCTCGCCATCGGCCACGGCGAACTGCCCCGGACCCTGCACGCCGACGAGCCCAGCACCCACATCGACTGGGACACGGCGGGCCTACGGCTCCTCGGCGAGCCCACCCCGTGGCCCCGGACCGGACGCCCGCGCCGCGCCGGCGTCTCCTCGTTCGGCATCAGCGGAACCAACGCCCACGTGATCGTGGAACAGGCACCCGACGCGGGCGAGGCGGAGGCCACGGGCGAGGCGGGCGGCACGGCCGGAGAGTCCGCGACCGGCGGCGCGGGCGAGACCCGACCGTCCCCGGCCCGGACGCTGCCGCTGCTCCTGTCCGCCCGGACGCCCGCCGCGCTGCGCGCCCAGGCGGCCCGGCTGCTCGCCCACCTCGACACGAGCCCCGGCACCCCGCTGCCCGACGTGGCCCTGGCGCTCGTCCGCGGCCGGGCCGCGCTGGAGCACCGGGCCGCCGTGCCCGGGGACGACGAGACGGCCGCGCGCCGCGCCCTGGGCGCCCTGGCCGCCGGGACGTCCGACCCGGATCTGGTCACCGGCCTGGCGGCACCCGGGCGTACCGTGCTGCTCTTCCCCGGCCAGGGAAGCCAGCGGGCCGCCGCCGGAGCCGCGCTGTACTGCGACGAGCCGGTGTTCGCCGACGCGCTGGACGACGTACTCGCCCACTTCGCCCCCCACCTCGACCTGCCGCTGCGCGACATCCTGTTCGCCGCCGAGGGCGACGAGCGGGCCCCGCTGCTGGACCGCACCCGGTACACCCAGCCCGCGCTGTTCGCGCTGGAGGTGGCCCTGTTCCGGCTGCTGGACCACTGGGGAGTCGTCCCGGACCTGCTCATCGGCCACTCGGTCGGCGAACTCGCCGCCGCGCACGTCGCCGGGGTGCTGGACCTGCCCGACGCCTGCGCCCTGGTCGCCGCGCGTGGCCGTCTGATGGACGAACTGCCCGGCGGCGGCGCGATGGTGGCGGTCGAGGCGGGCGAGGACGAAGTGCTCGGTGTGCTCGGCCTCCTGGAAGAGGCCGCGGACGGCACGGTCGCCGTCGCGGCCGTCAACGGACCGGCGGCCACCGTGATCAGCGGTGACGAGGACGCCGTCCTGCGCGCGGCCGAGGAGTTCCGCCGCCGGGGGCGCCGGACCCGCCGGCTCACCGTGAGCCACGCGTTCCACTCCGCCCGGATGGACGGCATGCTCGACGCCTTCCGTGAGGTGGCCGAGGGCCTGACGTACGCCGAGCCCCGCATCCCCGTGATCTCCGACCTGACCGGTGAGCCCGCCCCCGCCTCCGAGTTGTGCTCCCCGGAGTACTGGGTGCGGCACGTGCGCGGCGCGGTGCGGTTCATGGACGGCGTACGGCGTCTGGTGGTCGAGGGCGCGACGACGTTCCTGGAGGCCGGGCCGGGGGGAGTGCTCTCCGCGCTGGTGCCGGCCTGTCTGCCGGAGGACGGGCCCGGAAAGCCCGGCGTGACGGCGATCCCGTTGCTGCCCAAGGGCCGGCCGGAGGCGGCCTCGGTCGTCGCGGCCCTCGCCCGCCTGCACGTCCGTGCGGTCGCCGTCGACTGGACCGCCGGGCACGAGGGCACCGCCGCCCCGCATGTCGACCTGCCCACCTATCCGTTCCAGCACGAGCGGTTCTGGCCGCGCCCGGCCGCGCGGAAGGACGCGGACGGCGCCCCCACGGACTCCGACGCCTTCTGGGACCTGGTCGGCACGGCCGACGCGCCGTCGGTCGCCTCGCTGCTGGGACTCGACGAGCGGGCACCGCTCGGTGACGTACTGCCCGCGCTGTCCGCCTGGCGCGCGCGCCGGGACGAGGAGGCGGCCGCCGCCCGGCACCACTACCGCGTCGCCTGGCAGCCGCTGGCCCTGCCCGCCCGCGTCCGGCTGTCCGGCTCGTGGCTCCTCGCGGTGCCGGACGACCCCGCGGTCACGGAGACGGCCGCGGCCGTCGAACGAGCCCTCGCGGAGCACGGCGCCGAGACGACCGTCGTGCGGATCGGTGCCGGCACCGGGCGCGCGGAACTGGCCGAACGGCTCCCCGCCGGAGTCACCGGTGTGCTCTCCCTGCTGGCCCTCACCGACCTCCCGCACCCGGACCACCCGCCGCTCGGGGCCGGACTCGCCCTCACCCTGACCCTGCTCCAGGCACTCGGCGACACCGGCAGCCGCGCCCGGCTCTGGTGCGTCACGTCCGGCGCGGTCGCGGCGGGCCAGGACACGCCGCCGTCGCCCGCCCAGGCCCGGGTGTGGGGACTCGGCAGG
This sequence comes from Streptomyces sp. VNUA24, assembly GCF_029167005.1. NCBI lineage: Bacteria > Bacillati > Actinomycetota > Actinomycetes > Kitasatosporales > Streptomycetaceae > Streptomyces > Streptomyces sp. VNUA24. The sequence goes on along the minus strand of NZ_CP119143.1, from coordinate 849,753 downwards.
GTCGCCGCCCTGGAACACCCCGACCGCTGGGGCGGCCTGGTCGACCTCCCCGAACGGCTCGACCCCGCCGCCCTGCGCGGTCTGTGCGCGTGCCTGGGCGGCGCGGACGGCGTCGACGCCGGTCACGGTGACGGTACGACGGACGGGCTCGCCGGTGAGGACCAGATCGCGGTCCGCCCGTCCGGCCTGCTCGGCCGGCGGCTGACAGCCGCTCCGGAGGGCGTTCCGGCCTCCGGCGGCCGGGTCATCGGCGGCCACGACGCCGCCATCGGCGATGAAGCCACCCCCGGCGCCGGACCGGCCCCCACCGGCTGGCGCCCCCGGGGAACCGTTCTGGTCACCGGCGGCACGGGCGGTATCGGCGGGCAGGTCGCCCGCCGGCTGGCCCGGGAAGGGGCCGAGCACCTCGTGCTGGCCGGCCGGCGGGGAGCGGCCGCCCCCGGCGTGGCGGCGCTCGTCGCCGAACTGGAGCAGGCGGGGGCCCGGGTCACCTTGGCCGCCTGCGACCTCGCCGACCGGGCCGCGACGGCCGCGCTCGTCGAGCGGCTCCGGGCGGCCGGGGACACACCGCGCGCGGTCTTCCACGCGGCGGGCACCGTCTCCGACACCCGCACCGACCAGTGCACACCCGCACAGCTCCACGCCGAACTGGCCGCCAAGGCGGACGGAGCCGACCACCTCGACGCCCTCCTCGCCGACGAACCGCTCGACGCCTTCGTGCTGTTCTCCTCCATCGCGGGCACCTGGGGCAGCGGCGGCCAGGCCGCGTACGCCGCCGCCAACGCGCACCTGGACGCCCTCGCCGCCCGGCGCAGGGCCCACGGGCGCACCGCGCTCTCCGTCGCGTGGGGCCCCTGGGAGGGCACCGGCATGGCCGACGGCGACGCCGGCGCCGGACTGCGCCGGCACGGCCTCGTCGGCCTGCGGCCCGAAACGGCGCTGACCGCACTCCGCCAGGCGCTGGACACGGGCCGCACGGAGGCCGTGGTCGCCGATGTGGACTGGCGGCGGTTCGTCCCCGTCTTCACCTCCGGACGCTCCAGCAGGCTCCTGGGAACACTGCCCGAGACCACCGGGGCCGCCGCTGCCCCCGCTCCTGTCGAGGGCGGGCCGACGGCCGGCACCACGGCACCCGAGGACCACGCCGACCGGTGGCGCGACCGGCTTACGGCCCTCCCCGAGGCGGAGGGCGACCGGCTCCTCGTCGAACTGATCACCACCGAGGCGGCGGCGATCCTCGGCCACGAGTCCGCCAGGCGCGTCGACCCCGAACGCCCGCTGCGCGACATCGGCTTCGACTCCATCACGGCCGTCGAACTGCGCAACCGGCTCGTCTCCGCCACCGGCTTCCGCCTGCCGGTCACCGGGCTCTTCGACCACCCCACGGCGACCGGCCTCGCCCGGCACATCCGTGAGGGCCTGACGGGCGCCGCACGGCCCGCACCCGTCCCGGACACCACCGCACCCCCGGCCCCGCACGCCCCCGACCCCGCCGACGACCCGCTCGCCGTGGTCGCGATGGCCTGCCGCTTCCCCGCGGGCGTGCGCGCCCCCGAGGACCTGTGGCGGCTGGTGGCCGACGAGGTGGACGCCATCGGCGCCTTCCCCACCGACCGGGGCTGGGACCTGGACTCCCTGTACGACCCCGACCCGGACCGGCCGGGCACCTTCTACAGCTCCGGCGGCGGATTCCTCGACGGGGCGGGCGACTTCGACGCCGCTTTCTTCGGGATATCGCCCCGCGAGGCCCTGGCCATGGACCCGCAGCAGCGGCTCCTCCTGGAGACGTCCTGGGAGGTCCTCGAACGCGCCGGGATCGACCCCCTGTCGGTCCGCGGCAGCCGCGGCGGCGTCTTCGTCGGCGTGGCCTCCCAGGGCTACGGCACCGGACCGGGCACCTCGGCCGACGGCGTCGAAGGGCACCTGCTGAGCGGCAACGTCACCAGCGTGGCGTCCGGCCGGATCGCCTACACGCTCGGCATCGAGGGCCCGGCCGTCACCCTCGACACCGCCTGCTCCTCCTCCCTGGTCGCCCTGCACCTCGCCGGTCAGGCGCTGCGCGCCGGTGACTGCTCCTTCGCGCTTGTCGGCGGCGCCGCCGTGATGGCCGCCCCGGACGTGTTCGTGGAGTTCAGCAAGCAGGGCGGTCTCTCGCCCGACGGCCACTGCCGCTCCTTCGCCGACGGCGCCGACGGCACCGGCTGGGGCGAGGGCGCCGGCATGATCCTCGTCGAGCGGCTGTCCGACGCCCGGCGCCTCGGGCACCCCGTGCTCGCGCTCGTTCGCGGTACGGCGGTCAACCAGGACGGCGCCAGCAACGGCCTCACCGCCCCGAGCGGCCTCGCCCAGCAGCGCGTGATCCGCGAGGCACTCGCCCACGCCCGCCTGACCACCGCCGACGTCGACATGGTCGAGGCGCACGGCACCGGCACCGTCCTCGGCGACCCCGTCGAGGCCCAGGCACTGCTGGCCACCTACGGCCAGGGCCGCCCGGCGGACCGGCCGCTGTGGCTGGGCTCGCTGAAGTCCAACCTCGGCCACACCCAGGCCGCGGCGGGCGTCGCGGGACTGATGAAGACCGTCCTGGCCATGGGGCACGCCACACTGCCCAGGACCCTGCACGCCGACGAACCCACCTCCCGGGTCGACTGGTCCGGCGGCGCCGTCCGGCTCCTCGACCGGGCCCGCCCCTGGACGGCCCCCGGCCGCCCCCGACGCGCCGGAGTCTCGGCGTTCGGCATGAGCGGCACCAACGCCCATGTGGTCCTGGAGGAGGCGCCCCCGGAGCCGGTCGCCCTGGAGCGCGCCGCCCCGGAGCCGCCGACCGCCGCTCAGGACAGCGGCGTCCGGCCCGACGCCCCCTCGTCGCCCGCACTGCCCTGGCTCCTGTCCGCCCGTTCGCAGCCGGCCCTGCGCGAACAGGCCGCACGGCTGCACGCCCACCTCACCGGCCGACCCGACCTGCGGCCGGCCGACGTGGCCCACGCGTTGGCGACCACCAGGTCCGCGCTCCCGCACCGGGCCGTCGTCGTCGGCACCGGCCGCGGTGAACTGCTGGACGCGCTGGTCGCCCTCGCGGACCGGTCGGCCGCGTCCGGGGCCGTCGAGGGACAGGCCCGCGGCGGCGGCCGTACCGTCTTCGTCTTTCCCGGGCAGGGGTCGCAGTGGGCGGGGATGGGAGCGGATCTGCTGGACGCGGCTCCGGTCTTCGCGGAGCGGGTGGCGCAGTGCGAGCGGGCGCTGTCGCCGTACGTGGACTGGTCGTTGACCGCTGTGCTGCGCGGCGGGTCCGGTGCGCCGTCGCTGGAGCGGGTGGACGTGGTGCAGCCCGTGTTGTGGGCGGTGATGGTGTCGTTGGCCGCGCTCTGGCGGTCCTGCGGTGTCGAGCCGTCGGCGGTGGTCGGGCACAGCCAGGGGGAGATCGCGGCCGCCGTGGTGGCAGGGGCGTTGTCCCTGGAGGACGGGGCCAGGATCGTGGCCCTGCGCAGCCGGGCCCTCGTGGCGCTGGCCGGGGCCGGCGGCATGGTGTCCCTCGCCGTCTCCGAGGACCGGGCCCGCGCCCTCCTCGCACCGCACGGCGACCACGTCTGCGTGGCCGCCGTGAACGGCCCCGACGCGGTGGTGGTGGCCGGTCGGCCGGACGCGCTCACGGACCTCCTCGCGGCCTGCGAGCGGGACGGCGTACGGGCCCGGCGCATCCCCGTCGACTACGCGGCACACTCGGCCGAGGTGGCCCGGGTCCGCGACGACCTGCTCGACGCGCTGGCCGGCGTGACGCCCCGCACGGGCGGGACACTGCTGTACTCCACGGTCACCGGCGAACCCCTCGACGGATCGCTGCTGACGGCGGACTACTGGTACCGGAACCTGCGTGAACCCGTCGAGTTCGCGCGTGCCACCGAACGGCTGCTGGACGCCGGATTCGACCTCTTCGTCGAGGCGAGCCCGCACCCCGTGCTCACCGCCGGAGTCGAGGGAACCGCCGAACGCGCGGGTCTGACCGTCACCACCGTCGGGACGCTGCGCCGCGACGACGGTGGCCCCGCACGGTTCCTCGCCTCGCTCGCCGAGACCTGGACCACCGGAGCCGAGGTGGCCTGGCCGGACGTCGTGGCCCAGGCCGCGCCCGGCGCCCGACCCGTCCCCCTGCCCACCTACGCCTTCCAGCGGACCCGGTTCTGGCTGCCCACCCCGGGCCGCACCGCCCCGGCGGCCGGCGTGTCCGGCGGCGCCGCACAGGACCGCTTCTGGGCGGCCGTCGACAGCGGCGACCCGGCCGGGCTTGCCGCCGCCCTGGGCGCGGACGCCGACGCCACACCGGAGGGCTTCGCCCCGGCGCTGCGCGAGGTGCTGCCGGTGCTGTCCGGCTGGCGCCGCGCCCGGCTCGACCGGGACGCCGTACGGTCCCTCGGCTACCGGGTCCGCTGGCAGCCGGTGGCCGACCCGCCGGCCGCGCCGCTCGACGGCGACTGGCTCCTCGTCGTACCGAAGCAGCACGCCGACGACCCGCTCGTCGGCGCGTGCCAGGACGCGCTGCGACTGGGCGGCGCGCGGGCCCGTGCCGTCACCGTCGACGCGGGCGACGCGGCCCGGACCGCGCAGGACGTCGCCGACGCCGTCGCGGACGCGCCCCGGCCGGTCTCCGGCGTGCTGTCGCTGCTGGCCCTGGACGAGCGTGCGGCGGCGGAAGGGGCCGCCGTGCTCGCCGGGACCGCCGCCACCCTCGAACTGCTCAAGGCCCTGGACACCCTGGGGATCGACGCCCCGCTGTGGTGCGTGACCGGCGGCGCCGTCGCCGTCCACCCCGACGAGCGGCTCACTCGTCCGGGCGGGGCGCAGCTGTGGGGGCTCGGCCGGGTCGTCGGCCTGGAACAGCCGGGGCGCTGGGGCGGCATCGCCGACCTGCCGCCGAGCCCCGGCCCGGACGAGGCGCGCCGCCTCGCCGCCTTCCTCGCGGGCGGCCACGAGGAGGACCACCTCGCCGTCCGGCCCACCGGCGCGCACGCGCGCCGACTCGTCCACGCCCCGGCCCCCGACACCTCGGCGGGCCGCGACTGGACGCCGGCCGCAGGCACCGCCCTGATCACCGGCGACACCGGGGTGCTGGGCGCGGACATCGCGCGCTGGCTGGCCCGGCGCGGCGCCCGCCAGGTCGTCCTGGCCGGGGACCGGAGCGCGGATCGGGAGACCGTGGCCGCCCTGCGTGACGAACTCGCCGCACTGGGAGCCGAGTTGACCGTGCCCGACGGCCCGGACGCCCCGGCCGGCCTGCTCGGCGGGGCACCCCTGACCGTCGCCGTCCACCTCGCCCGTGCCCACGACCCCGGCGCCTCGCTCGCCGAACTCACCCCCGAGGACCTGGAGGGCGCCCTGCGTTCCGCCCTCGGCCCGGTGGCCGACCTCGACGCGCTGCTCGACGGCCACCCGGCACCGGACTCCGTCGCCCTCGCCGTGCTGTTCCCGTTGAGCGGTGTCTGGGGGGCCGCCCGGCGCGGCGCCGCCACCAGCGCCTACGCCGCCCTCGAAGCGCTGGCCCGCGACCGCCGCGACCGGGGCAGCCGGTGCGTCACCCTCGCCCTCGGCGGCCTGGAACCCGCGCCCGCCGGCTCCGACCCGGTGGAGCGCCCGCTGGACGTGAACACCGTCCTCGCAGCCCTGCAGCAGTCGCTGGACCACGACGAACCCGCCGCGATCCTCGCCGACGTCCGCTGGGACCGCGTCGTGGCCGCCGTGCCCGACCCCCGCGCGCTGCGGCTGCTCGGCGAACTGCCCGAGGCGGCCTCCGCCCCGGGGGACACCACGGGGGACGACGAGGACGACGCGGCCGCCGAACTCGCCCGCCGGCTCGAACCGTTGGACGAACCCGCGCGACGCCGGCTGCTGCTCGACCTGGTGTGCGACCACGCGGCCGCGGTCCTCGGCCACACCGGCCGCCAGGCCGTCCCGGCCGACCAGGCGTTCTCCGCCGTCGGGTTCGACTCGATGCTCGCCGTGTCCTTCCGCAACCGGCTGCGCACGGCGACCGGCGTCCCCATCGCCGCGACGGTGGTGTTCGACCATCCCACCCCCACCGCCCTCGCCGACCACCTGTACGACGGGCTGTGCGCCCGTCCCGGACCGGCCGTTCCCGCGCTCGCCGAACTCCGGGCGCTGGAGGCGGCCCTGACCTCCGCCGACCCCCGCTCCGACGGCGCCGACGAGCTAGGCGCGCGCCTGCAGGACCTCGTACGGACCTGGGCCCGGCGCACAGCACCCGACACCGGCCCGGCGGACACCGACGCGATCGGTTCGGCCAGCGCCGACGAACTGTTCGACCTGCTCGACAACAACTTCGGAATGGCCTGAGGAGCACCGCGAAGATGCCGGACGAACAGAAGCTTCTTGAGTACCTCAGGCGGGCGACCGCGGACCTCGGGCAGGCGCGTCAGCGACTGCGCGAGGAGGAGGACGCCAGGCACGAGCCGATCGCGATCGTCTCGATGAGCTGCCGCTACCCCGGTGGCGCCGACGACCCCGAACAGCTGTGGGACATGGTCTCCTCCGGCACCGACGCCATCTCCGAGTGGCCGTCCGACCGGGGCTGGGACACGGCCGCCCTCTACGACCCCGACCCCGACCGGCCGGGCACCTCCTACACCCGGCACGGCGGATTCCTGCACCGGGCGGGGGAGTTCGACGCCGCGTTCTTCGGCATGTCGCCGCGCGAGGCCCTCGCCACCGACCCGCAGCAGCGGCTGCTCCTGGAGACCTCCTGGGAGACGCTGGAACGCGCGGGCATCGACCCCGCCGTCCTGAAGGGCACCGCGACCGGCGTCTTCGTCGGCGCCATGACCAACGGCTACGGCGACGGCTCCCGCGACCGGTCCGACGTCCAGGGCCTGCTCCACACCGGCACCGCCGGCAGTGTGATCTCCGGCCGGATCTCCTACACCCTGGGCCTGGAGGGCCCGGCGGTGACGGTCGACACCGCGTGCTCGTCCTCGCTGGTCGCCCTGCATCTCGCGATACGGGCGCTGCGCTCCGGCGAGTGCTCCCTCGCCCTCGCGTGCGGTGTCACCGTCATGCCGCACCCCGACCCCTTCGTCGCGTTCAGCCGCCAGCGCGCCCTGGCACCCGACGGCCGCTGCAAGGCTTTCGCGGCCGGCGCCGACGGCACCTCGTGGTCCGAGGGCGTGGGTGTACTGCTGCTGGAGCGGCTGTCGGACGCGCGCCGCCACGGCCGCCGGGTGCTGGCGGTGGTACGGGGCAGCGCGGTTAACCAGGACGGGGCGAGCAACGGTCTGACGGCGCCGAACGGTCCTTCGCAGCAGCGGGTCATCCGGGCGGCGCTGGCGGACGCCCGGCTGCTGCCGGGTGATGTGGACGCGGTGGAGGCGCACGGCACGGGCACCCGCCTCGGTGACCCGATCGAGGCACAGGCGCTGCTCGCGACGTACGGCCAGGACCGCGCGGAGCCGTTGTGGCTGGGGTCGTTGAAGTCGAACATCGGGCACACCTCGGCCGCCGCCGGTGTGGGCGGCGTCATCAAGATGGTCCAGGCGCTGCGCCACGAGGTGCTGCCCCGGACCCTGCACGTCGACGCGCCGACCCCGCAGGTCGACTGGTCGGCGGGCGCGGTCGAACTCCTCACGGAGGAACGCCCGTGGGCCTTCGACCCCGACCGCCCCCGCCGGGCCGCCGTCTCCGGGTTCGGCGTGAGCGGCACCAACGCCCACGTGATCCTGGAGGAGGCACCGGAGTCCGCCGAGACCCCGGAGGCCCCGGAAACCGCCACCCCCCTGCCGCTGGTGCCCTGGGTCCTCTCCGCCCGTGGCGAGGACGCCCTCGCCGACCGGGCCCGCCAACTGCTGGCCCTCGCCGACGCGGACGCCGTGAGCCCGGGCGCCGTCGCCCGCGCCCTCGCCACCAGCCGCTCGCCGCTCGAACACCGCGCCGTGGTGGTCGCGGGCGACGCCGAGGGATTCCGTACGGGACTCACCGCGCTGGCGACCGGCGCCGAGGCCGCCAACGTGGTCCGAGGGCTCGCGGGACCCGCCGGCCGGACCGTGTTCGTGTTCCCCGGCCAGGGGACCCAGTGGACCGGGATGGCCCTCGAACTCCTCGACACCTCACCGGTGTTCGCCGCCCGCATGGCCGCCTGCGAGCGCGCCCTCGCCCCGCACGTCGACTGGTCCCTCACCGGCGTCCTGTCCTCCGCCACGGACCTGGAACGCGTCGACGTGGTCCAGCCCGCGCTGTGGGCCGTCATGGTCTCCCTGGCCGCGCTGTGGCGCTCGGCCGGTGTCGAGCCGGACGCCGTGCTCGGCCACAGCCAGGGCGAGATCGCCGCCGCCGTCGTGGCGGGTGCGTTGTCCCTGGAGGACGGCGCGAAGGTCGTCGCCCTGCGCAGCCGGGCCATCACGGCCATCGCCGGACGCGGGGGAATGGCCTCCGTCCCGCTGGCGCCGGGGGAGTTGGCCGGCCATCTCGGCCCGTGGGGCGACCGGCTGTCCGTCGCCGCCGCCAACGGCCCGGCCGCCACCGTGCTGTCGGGCGACACCGAGGCGATCGACGGCATCGTGGCCCAGTTGCAGGCCGAGGACGTACGGGCCCGCCGCATCCCCGTCGACTACGCCTCCCACTCCGCGCACGTCGAGGAGATCCGCGAACGGCTCCTGGAGTGCCTCGCGGACATCGAGCCGACGACCGGCCGGGTGCCGTTCTTCTCCACCGTGGACCTGAACTGGCAGGCCCCCGGCGCGCTGGACGCCGAGTACTGGTACCGCAACCTGCGGCAGACCGTGCGGTTCGAGGAGGCCACCCGCACCCTGCTCGCCCAGGGCTTCCGCTTCTTCGTCGAGTCCAGCGCCCACCCGGTGCTCACCGTGGGCATCAGCCAGACCGCCGAGGCCGAGGAGTCCGACGCCGTCGCCGTCGGCACCCTCCGCCGCGACCAGGGCGGCCTGGACCGGTTCCTGCTCTCCCTCGCCGAGGCCCACACCGGCGGCCTCGCGCCGGACTGGGACACCCTGCTCGCCGGGCACCCGGGCGACACCGTCGACCTGCCTACCTACCCCTTCCAGCGGCGCAGGTACTGGCTGGAACGGCCCTCGACCGACGCCGAGGACACCGCCGCCGGCGACCCGGCGGACGCCGCCTTCTGGGAGAGCGTCGGCGGACAGGACCTCCCGGCGCTCACCACGACGCTCGGCGTCCGCCCCGAGGATCCGCTGACCGTCGTCCTGCCCGCCCTGGCCGACTGGCGCAGGCGGCGCGACGAACGCGCGACCGTGGACTCCTGGCGCTACCGGGTCGACTGGCGGCCCCTCGCCGACGATTCCCCGGCCGGCCGCACCGCCGCCGCCCCGACCGGCACCTGGCTGGTGGCGGTCACCGACGGCACGGAGGGCGACCCGGCACGGGACGCCGTGGTCCGGGCGCTGCGCGAGGCCGGCGCCGTCCCCGTGCCCGTCGTCCTGACCGAGGCCCACACCGACCGGGCCACGCTGACCGCGCACCTGACCGAGGCGAGCACCGGCCCCGTCCACGGTGTCCTCTCCCTCGTCGCCCTCGACGAGCGCCCCCACCCGGGCCACCCCCACCTTCCCCTGGGCCTCGCGCTCACCCTGACGCTCGTGCAGGCCCTGGGCGACTCCGGCGTCACCGCCCCGCTCTGGTGCGCCACCCGGGGAGCGGTCACCACGGGCCGCGACGACGCGGTGACCAGTCCCGGACAGCACATGGTCTGGGGCCTCGGCCGGTGTGCCGCGCTGGAGCACCCGCAGCGCTGGGGCGGTCTGGTCGACCTGCCCGACACACTCGACGAGCGGGCCGCCGCCCGGCTGTGCGGCATCCTGGCCGGCCGGGACGACGAGGACCAGGTCGCCGTACGCCCCTCCGGCGCGTACGGCCGGCGGCTGGTCCGCGCCCGGCCCGCCGACCCCGCCCGCGCGGACGCCTGGCAGCCGCGCGGCACGGTCCTGGTCACCGGCGGCACCGGCGGCGTCGGCGCGCACCTCGCGCGCTGGCTGGCCGAGGGCGGTGCCGAGCACCTCGTCCTGGTCGGCCGCCGGGGCGCGGACACCCCCGGCGCGGCCGACCTGGCCGCCGAACTGACCGCGCTCGGTACCCGGGTCACCGTCGCCGCCTGCGACGTCGCCGACCGCGACCGGCTCGCCGAACTGGTGGCCGGGATCGAACAGGACGGCACCCGGATCAGCACCGTCATCCACGCCGCCGGCACGGGCCTGCTCGTGCCGCTGGCCGACACCGACCCCGACGAGTTCGCCGACGTCCTGTACGCCAAGGTCGCGGGCGCCGAGAATCTCGACGCCGTCTTCGACCGGGACGACCTGGACTCCTTCGTCCTGTTCTCCTCCATCTCCGGCGTCTGGGGCAGCGGCGACCACGGCGCCTACGCCTCCGCCAACGCCTACCTCGACGCGCTCGCCGACCGCCGCCGTGCCCGGGGCCGCACCGCCACCTCCGTGGTGTGGGGCATCTGGGACCCCGAGGGCGGCGCGGGCATGGCCGCCAACCTCGTCGAGGAGCAACTGCGCGGCCGTGGCATCCCGTTCATGGCCCCTCAGGTCGCGCTGACCGCGTTCCAGCAGGTCCTCACCGACGACGAGACCGTCGTCCTCGTCACCGCCGTCGACTGGGACCGCTTCGCGCCCGTGTTCACCTCGGCCCGGCCCAGCCCGCTCATCGGCGACCTGCCCGAGGTCCGCCGCGCGCTCGCCGAGGAGACCGCGCCCGGCCAGGACGGCGACGACACCGCCTCCTCGCTGCGCGACCGCATCGCGGACCTGCCCCCCGCCGACCGCGACCGCCTGCTCACCGACCTCGTGCGCACCCACGCGGCCGCCGTCCTCGGCCACGGCTCCGCCGACGCCATCGCCCCCGAACGCGCCTTCCGTGAACTGGGCTTCGACTCGCTGACCGCCGTGGAGATGCGCAACCGGCTCAACGCCGCCACCGGTCTGCGGCTCCCGCTCACCGTCCTCTTCGACTACGCCTCGGCCGACGCGCTCGCCCGGCATCTGCGCGAGGAACTGCTCGGCCCCGACACCGCCGCCCCGGCCGGGCCGGCCGTGCCCGCCCATGTGCCCGCCGACGCCGACGACCCGATCGCCATCGTCGGCATGAGCTGCCGCTACCCCGGCGACGTCCGCACCCCGGACGACCTCTGGCGGCTCGTCGCCGAGGGCCGGGACGTCATCTCCGCACTGCCCGCCGACCGCGGCTGGGACCTGGACGGCCTCTACGACACCGACCCCGACCGGCCCGGTACGACCTACAGCTCCGAAGGCGGATTCCTCTACGACGCCGGGCAGTTCGACCCCGCCTTCTTCGGGATCTCCCCGCGCGAGGCGCTGGCCATGGACCCGCAGCAGCGGCTGCTCCTGGAGACCTCCTGGGAGGCCCTGGAACGGGCCGGCATCGACCCCGCGTCCCTGCGCGGCGGACAGGTCGGCGTGTTCGCCGGCGCCGCCTACCAGGGCTACGGCGGCCTGAGCGACGTACCCGAGGAGGTCGAGGGGCACCTCATCGCCGGTATCTCCACCAGCATCCTGTCCGGCCGGATCGCCTACACCCTCGGCCTCGAAGGGCCGGCGGTCACCGTCGACACGGCCTGCTCGTCCTCGCTGGTCGCCGTCCACCTGGCGGCCCAGGCCCTGCGCTCCGGCGAGTGCTCCCTGGCGCTGGCGGGCGGTGTGACCGTCATGGGCACCCCGCTGTCCTTCACCGGCTTCAGCAGGCAGCGGGGTCTCGCCGCGGACGGCCGCTGCAAGTCCTTCGGCGCCGACGCCGACGGCTTCGGCATGGCCGAAGGCGCCGGACTGCTGCTCCTGGAGCGATTGTCGGACGCCCGCCGCAACGGCCACCGTGTGCTCGCCCTCGTACGGGGCTCGGCCGTCAACCAGGACGGGGCCAGCAACGGACTGACCGCCCCCAGCGGCCTGGCACAGCAGCGGGTCATCCGCAGCGCGCTGGCCGGCGCGGGCCTGGCCCCCGCCGAGGTCGACGTCGTCGAGGCACACGGTACGGGCACCCGGCTCGGTGACCCGATCGAGGCGCAGGCGCTGCTCGCGACGTACGGGCAGGACCGCCCCGCGGACCGGCCGCTGCTGCTCGGCTCGCTGAAGTCCAACATCGGGCACAGCCAGGCCGCCGCGGGCGTCGCCGGGATCATCAAGATGGTCCAGGCGATGCGCCATGAGGAACTGCCCCGCACCCTGCACGCCGAGGAGCCGACCCCCAACGTCGACTGGTCCGCGGGCGCCGTGGAACTCCTGACGGAGCCCCGGCCGTGGGCCCGGGCCGGCCACCCGCGCCGCGCCGGCGTCTCCTCCTTCGGTCTCAGCGGCACCAACGCCCACGTGATCATCGAGGAGCCGTCCGAGGACGAGGAGTCCGGTGCTCCGGCGGACGGGAGCGCGCTCGGTGCCGCCGTCCCGTGGCTGCTCTCGGCCCGCACCCCGGAGGCCCTGCGCGAGCAGGCCGCGCGCCTGCACACCAGCCTGACGGACCGTCCGCAGCTGCCGCCCGCCGAGGTCGGCCGGGCGCTGGCCACCACCAGGTCGGCGTTCGAGCACCGGGCCGTCGTCGTCGGCACCGACCGTGACACCCTGCTCACCGGCCTGGCCGCGCTCGCCGCCGGAGAGAACGACCCCACTGTGGTGCGCGGCACCGCGACCACCCCGGGCCGTACCGTCTTCGTCTTCCCCGGCCAGGGCTCGCAGTGGGTCGGCATGGCGGTCGGGCTGCTGGACTCCGCGCCCGTCTTCGCGGAACGGATCGCCGCGTGCGAGCGCGCCCTGTCGCCGTACCTGGACTGGTCGTTGACGGACGTACTGCGGGCCGCCCCCGGCAGCCCGCCGCTGGACCGGGTGGACGTGGTCCAGCCGGTGCTGTTCTCCATGATGGTGTCGCTGGCCGCGCTCTGGCGGTCGTACGGCGTCGAGCCCTCGGCCGTCGTCGGGCACAGCCAGGGCGAGATCGCCGCCGCCGTCGTGGCGGGGGCGCTGACCCTGGAGGACGGCGCCAGGATCGTCGCCCTGCGCAGCCGGATCCTGACCACGCTCGTCGACCGGGGCGCGATGCTCTTCGTCGCCCTCCCCGACGAGGAGGTACGCGAACGGCTCGCGCCCTGGTCGGGGAAGCTGTCCGTCGCCGCCGTCAACGGGGCCGCCGCCGTGACCGTCTCCGGTGACCCCGAGGCCCTGGAGGAGTTCGGCGAGCGGCTGTCCGAGGACGGCGTGATGCGCTGGACGATCCCGGGCGTCACCTTCGCCGGACACTCGCCCCAGGTGGACGAGGTGCGCGGGGAACTGCTGGACGCGCTCGCCGGTATCACGCCGCGCCGATCCGACATCGCCTTCTACTCCACCGTGACCGGGGGCGTCCTCGACACCACGGCCCTGGACACCGAGTACTGGTACCGCAACCTCCGCGAGCCCGTCGAGTTCCACCGGACCGTCGCCGCGCTGATCGAGGACGGCCACGACACCTTCGTCGAGACCGGGCCGCACCCGGTGCTGACCGTCTGGATCGAACGGAGCCTGGAGGCCGCGGACGTCACCGGCCGGGTCACCGGCACCCTCCTCACCGACGACGGCGGCCCCGACCGGTTCCTGACCGCCCTGGCCGCACCGCACGTCCACGGCGTCCCGGTGGACTGGTCCGCCGTGTTCGGGGGCGTCGCCCCCCGACCCGTCGAACTGCCCACCTACGCCTTCCAGCGGCAGCGGTACTGGCTGGAGCCCATCGCCACGCCCGCCGAGGCCGCGACCGGGGCCCCGGGCGCGGACCGGCCCGGCGACACCGCCTTCTGGGACGCCGTCGAGCGGAACGACCTCAGCGCCGTCGCCACCGCGCTGAACCTGCCCGACGAGGACGACGGCGCCCGCACCTCCCTGGGCGGAGTCCTCCCCGCGCTCGCCGACTGGCAGCGCGGCCGCCGCAGCCGCAGCGCCATCGACGGCTGGCGTTACCGGGTCACCTACAAGACCCTGCACCCCGCCCCCGGCACCCCCGCCCTCACCGGCGCCTGGTGGGTCGTCGTACCCGCCGACGCGGCCGACCACCCCGTAGTGACGGGCGCGCTGCGGGCCCTCGAACGGCACGGCGCCCTGGCCGTAGCGGTCGAGATCGGCGCCGCCGACACCGACCGGGCCGCGCTCGCCGCCCGGCTGGGCGCCCTGACCGCCCCGAGCGGCGGCGTGCTCTCCCTGCTCGCCCTCGCCGAGCAGCCGTACACCGACGGGACCGCTCTGCCGACCGGGCTCACCCTCACCACCACCCTCCTCCAGGCGCTCGGCGACGCCGGCATCAACGCCCCCCTGTGGTCCGCGACCTGCGGCGCGGTGTCCGTCGGACGCTCCGACGCCCTCACCGCACCCGCCCAGGCGACCCTGTGGGGACTCGGCGCCGTGGCCGGCGTGGAGTACCCGGAACGCTGGGCCGGACTGGTCGACCTGCCGGCCGACCTCGACGACCGCTCCGGCGGGCGGCTCGCCGCCGTCCTGGCCGGCCTCGACGGCGAGGACCAGGTCGCGATCCGGCCCTCGGGGATCTACGGCCGCAGGCTCGTACGGGCCCTGCCCGGCGACGAGACGGCCCCGGTCGCCTGGAAACCCGACGGCACCGTACTGATCACCGGCGGCACCGGCGCCCTCGGCGCCCACATCGCCCGCAGGCTCGCCCGCTCCGGCACCCGGCACCTGCTGCTCACCGGCCGCCGGGGCCCCGACACCCCCGGCGCCGCCGAACTCGTCGCCGAACTCGCCGACCTGGGCGCCGAGGCACGGATCGCCGCCTGCGACGCCGCCGACCGCGACGCGCTCGCCGCCCTCCTCGCCGGCATCCCCGACGACCGCCCGCTGCGCGCCGTCGTGCACGCCGCCGGCGTCCTCGACGACGGCGTCCTCGACACCCTCACCCCCGAACGGGCCGCCGGCGTCCTGCGCCCCAAGATGGACGCCGCCCGCAACCTGGACGCCCTCACCCGCGACCTGGACCTGACCGCGTTCGTCCTGTTCTCCTCCCTCGCCGGCACCCTCGGCGGCACCGGCCAGGGCAGCTACGCCGCCGCCAACGCCTACCTCGACGCCCTCGCCGAGCACCGGCGTTCACTCGGCCTTCCGGCCACCGCCGTGGCCTGGGGCCTGTGGGCGGGTGACAGCGCCGCCAACTCCGCCCGCGAACAGCTCGTCCGCAACGGCATCCCGCCGATGGACCCGGAGCTGGCCGTCACCGCCCTCGAACAGGCCGTGGAACAGGGCGAGAACAGGCTGATCCTCTGTGACTTCGCCTGGGACCGGTTCGCCCCCGCCTACACCGCGCTGCGGCCCAGCGCCGTCCTGCGCGACCTGCCCGAGGCCCGCGACATCCTGCCCGCCGCCGGGGCCGACGGGCAGGACACCGGGGCGGACTCCCTCGCCGCCCGCCTCGCCGCCCTGTCCGCACAGGAGCGGCAGGAGGAACTGACCCGTCTGGTCGCCACCGAGGTCGCCGCCGTCCTCGGCTACCCCGACCCCGCCGGCATCGACCCCGACCGCGTCTTCAAGGACCTCGGCTTCGACTCGCTCACCGCCGTCGACCTGCGCAACCGCCTCTCCGAGGCCACCGGATTGCGCCTGTCGGTCACCCTGGTCTTCGACCACCCCACCGTCACCGCCCTGGTGGACCACGTACGGTCCGAACTCGGCGGCACAGCGTCGGTGTCGACCTCCGCCCCGGTGGTGCCCGACTCGCCGGCCCTGCCGGTCGTCGACGACGACGCCATCGCCGTCGTCTCGATGAGCTGCCGCTACCCCGGCGGTGTCACCACCCCGGAGGAGCTGTGGCGGCTGGTGGCCTCGGGCGCCGACGCCATCACCGAGTTCCCCACCGGCCGCGGCTGGAACCTCGACGAGCTGTACGACCCGGACCCGGAGAAGATCGGCCGCACCTACGCCCGCGAGGGCGGATTCCTGCACGACGCCGACCACTTCGACCCGGCGTTCTTCGGGATCTCCCCGCGTGAGGCGCTGGCGATCGACCCGCAGCAGCGGCTGCTCCTGGAGATCTCCTGGGAGGCGTTCGAACGGGCCGGCATCGACCCGGCGTCGCTGAAGGGCAGCAGGGCCGGCGTCTTCGTCGGGTCCAGCTACCGCGACTACGGCTCCCGCGTCCAGGAACCCACCGAGGAGACCGAGGGCTACCTCGGCATCGGCAGCGCGGGCAGCGTCGCCTCCGGCCGCATCTCCTACACCTTCGGCCTGGAGGGCCCGGCGGTCACCGTCGACACGGCCTGCTCGTCCTCCCTGGTCGCCGTGCACCTCGCGGCCCAGGCGCTGCGCTCCGGCGAGTGCACGCTCGCCCTCGCGGGCGGTGTCACGGTGATGTCCACCCCCGACGCGTTCGTCGAGTTCAGCAGGCAGCGGGGCCTCGCCGCCGACGGCCGCTGCAAGCCCTTCGCCGAGGCCGCCGACGGCACCGCCTGGGCCGAGGGCGCCGGCATGGTCGTACTGGAACGGCTGTCCGACGCCCGCCGCAACGGCCACCCGGTGCTCGCCCTGGTCCGGGGCTCGGCCGTCAACCAGGACGGTGCCAGCAACGGTCTCACCGCCCCCAACGGACCCTCCCAGCAGCGCGTCATCCGGCAGGCCCTCGCCTCGGCGGGACTGAACAGCGCCGACGTCGACGCGGTCGAGGCGCACGGCACGGGCACGCGGCTCGGCGACCCGATCGAGGCGCAGGCCCTGCTGGCGACGTACGGCCAGGACCGGCCCGCCGACCGGCCGCTGCTCCTCGGCTCCCTCAAGTCCAACATGGGACACGCCCAGGCCGCCGCCGGTATCGCGGGCCTGCAGAAGATGGTGCTGGCCATGCGGCACGGAGTCCTGCCGCGCACCCTCCACGTCGACGCGCCGACCCCGTTCGTCGACTGGTCGGCGGGCGCCGTGTCGCTGCTCACCGAGGACACCCCGTGGCCGGACAACGGCCACCCGCGCCGCGCCGGCATCTCGTCCTTCGGCGTGAGCGGCACCAACGCGCACACGATTCTGGAACACGTACCGGACGAGTACGCCCTGGACGGCGCGGACGAGGTCGGAGATGACACCGCCGACGAGGGGACCGTCCTGCCGTGGCTGCTGTCGGCCCGCAGCCGAGCCGCGCTGCGAGCCCAGGCCCAGCGGCTGCTGGAGCACACCGACGCCCGGCCCGGCCTGCGTCCGGCGGACATCGCGCACACCCTGGCCACCGGCCGCAGCGCCTTCGAGTACCGGGGCGCCGTCGTGGGCGACAGCCGCGAGGCGCTGACCGGCGGCCTGAAGGCACTCGCCACCGGCGGAAGCGCGTCCGGCGTCACCCAGGGCACGGCCGTGGCGGGGAAGCTCGCCTTCCTCTTCGCCGGACAGGGCAGCCAGCGCGCCGAGATGGGCGCCGAACTGTACGCCCGGTACCCCGTGTTCGCGGACGCCTTCGACGAGATCTGCGCCGAACTGGACCCGCTGCTGGATCGCCCGCTGCGCGAGGTCGTCTTCGCCCCGGCCGGTTCCGACGCGGCGGCCCTGCTGGACCGCACGGAGTACACCCAGCCGGCGCTCTTCGCGGTCGAGGTCGCCCTCTTCCGTCTGGTCGAGCACGGGGGCGTGGTACCAGACCTGCTGTTCGGGCACTCCATCGGCGAACTGGCGGCCGCTCATGTCGCCGGGGTCCTCACGGCCCCCGACGCCGCCGCGCTGGTCGCGGCCCGAGGCCGGCTGATGCAGGCCCTGCCCGAGGGCGGCGCCATGGTCGCGCTGACCGCCTCCGAGGAGGAGGCCACCGAACTGCTCGCCTCCCACGAGGGCCGCGTCGCGGTGGCCGCCGTCAACGGCCCGGCCTCCGTCGTCGTCTCCGGCGACGAGGACGCCGTCCTGGACGCCGCCGAACGGTGGCGCGCACGCGGCGGCAAGGCCCGGCGGCTCACCGTCAGCCACGCGTTCCACTCGCCGCACATGGACGGCATGCTCGACGAGTTCCGGCGGGTCGCCGAACGCCTGGACCTCCGGGCGCCGCGCATCCCCCTGGTCTCCGACATCACCGGTGAACTGGCCACCCCCGAGCAGCTGATGTCGCCCGAGTACTGGGTGCGGCACGTCCGTGAGGCGGTCCGCTTCCACGACGGCATGCGGCGGCTCGCCGCCGAGGGCGCCGTCACCTACCTCGAACTCGGCCCCGACGGCTCGCTGACCGCCATGGGACGCGACTGCCTCGCCGAAGCCGACCCCATCGGCTCCGACGACCCGGTGGACCCGTCCGCCGCCGGCCCCCTCGTGCCGCTGCTGCGCAAGGACCGCACCGAGACCCGGGCCCTCACCGACGCCCTCGCCCAGCTGTACGTCCGGGGCACGGCCGTCGACTGGCCCACGGTCCTGGAAACCACCGGCAGGGGCGGCCGGGTCGAGCTGCCCACCTACGCCTTCCAGCGCGAGCGGTACTGGCTGGAGGCCACCGCGGCATCCGGCGGCATGGCCGCCGCCGGGCTCCTGCCGGCGGACCACCCGCTGCTCGGCGCCGCCGTCCCGCTCGCCGACACCGACGGAGTCCTGTTCACCAGCAGGCTCTCCGTACGCACCCACCCCTGGCTGGCCGACCACGGTGTCTTCGGCACCGCCCTGCTCCCCGCCACCGCCCTGCTGGAACTGGCGGTCCGGGCCGGCGACCAGGTCGGCTGCGGCCAGGTCGAGGAACTCACCCTGGAAACCCCGCTGGTGATCCCCGCCCAGGGCTCGGTGGCACTGCAGCTCACCGTCGGCGCCCCGGACTCCACCGGCGCCCGCCCGCTCAGCGTCCACACCCGCCCGGGAGACACGGACGACATGGGCTGGACCTGCCACGCCCGGGGGCTGCTCGTCCCCGCCGCCGACGAGACGGAACCGGCCGGCTCCGTGACCTGGCCGCCGGCCGGCGCGCAGCCCGTGCCGATCGACGGGCTGTACGAGCGGTTCGCGGAGGGCGGCTTCGGATACGGGCCCGCCTTCCAGGGGCTGCGCGAGGTGTGGCGGCTCGGCGACGACGTGTACGCGGAGGCGAGCCTGCCGTCCGAACAGCAGGCCGAGGCCGGGAAGTTCGGGCTGCACCCCGCGCTCCTCGACAGCGCCCTGCACGCGCTGATCTTCGGCGTCCTCGAAGGCACCACCCAGGGCTGGCTGCCGTTCTCCTGGAACGGCATCCGTCTGCACGCCTCCGGAGCCCGCGCCGTACGCATCCGGCTGACGCCCACCGGCAACAACGCCGTGTCGGTGCGTGCCACCGACACGGCCGGGCAGCCGGTCGCCTCCATCCGCTCCCTGGTGCTCCGTCCGGTCGACCCCGACCAGGTACGCGCCGCCCGGACCGCACACCACGACGACCTGTACCGCGTCGAATGGCCCACGCTGTCCCGGCAGGCCGCCGCCGACCCCGACGGCTGGGCCGTCATCGGCGCCGAGGCACCCGACTGGGCCGCCCACGGCATCACACGCTCCGCCACCGGCCTCGAAGCGCTGTCCCGCGAGATCGCCGAAGGCGCCGGGGGAGTCGTGCCGCCCGCTGTCGTCCTCGCCCACGTCCCCGCCGCGCCGGCCGGACTCGGGCAGCCCGCCGCGGTACGGCACGTCACCGGGCACGTCCTCGCCCTCGTACGGGAGTGGCTGGCCGACGACACGTTCGCCGACGCCAAGCTGGTGCTCGTCACCCGGGGCGGCGTCCCGGTGAGCGCCGACGGCGTCGCACCGGACCTGGCCCACGCCGCCGTGTGGGGGCTGGTGCGGTCCACGCAGACCGAGAACCCCGGCCGCTTCGTCCTCGCCGACCTCGACGACGCCTCCGAGGACGCGCTCGTCGCCGCCGTCGCCAGTGGCGAACCCCAACTCGCCCTGCGCAAGGGCCGGACGCACATCGCCCGGCTGGCCAAGGTGCCCGTCACCGAACAGCCCGGGACACCCGACTGGGGACGCCCCGGCACGGTCCTGATCACCGGCGGCACCGGCGCCATCGGCTCCGTCCTCGCCCGGCACCTGGCCGCCGAACACGGCGTGAAGCGCCTGCTGCTCACCAGCCGCCGGGGCCCCGCCGCCGAGGGCGCCGCCGACCTGGTCGTC
The DNA here is from genome assembly GCF_029167005.1 of Streptomyces sp. VNUA24. NCBI lineage: Bacteria > Bacillati > Actinomycetota > Actinomycetes > Kitasatosporales > Streptomycetaceae > Streptomyces > Streptomyces sp. VNUA24. The sequence goes on along the minus strand of NZ_CP119143.1, from coordinate 829,657 downwards.
GGCCTCGCCGCCCTCGGCGCCCACGCGGAGGTGGTGGCCTGTGACGTCGCCGACCGGGAGGCACTGGCCCGGCTGCTCGGTTCGCTGCCCGAGGCCCACCCGCTGACCGCCGTCGTGCACGCGGCGGGGACCATCGCCGACGGGGTCGTGGACGCGATGACACCGGCCCGGCTGGACACCGCCCTGCGGCCCAAGGTCGACGCGGCCTGGAACCTCCACGAGCTGACCGAGGGCATGGACCTGACCGCGTTCGTGGTGTTCTCCTCCATCGCCGGGATCTTCGGCGGCATGGGCCAGGGCAACTACGCGGCGGCCAACGCCTTCCTGGACGCGCTGGCCCACCACCGCAGGGCGAACGGCCTGCCCGCCGCGTCGCTCGCCTGGGGCCTGTGGGCGAACAAGGGCGGCATGAGCGGAGGTCTTGACGAGGCCGACTTCCGGCGCATCGCCCGCGGCGGCATCGTCGCCTTCTCCCCGGCGGAGGGGGCGGCCCTGTTCGACTCGGCCAACGCCACCGGCGAACCCGTCGTCCTGCCGCTGCGACTGGACACCGGGGCCCTGGCCGCCCAGTCCGGCACCGGCGGCGTCCCGGCGCTGCTGCGCGGACTCGTACGTACGCCCGCCCGCCGGAGCGCGGCGGCCGGCGAGGCGGCCCCGGACGCGGCCGACACCCTGCGCCGCACCCTGGCCGGCCAGCCCGAGCAGCGGCGCGCACGGACCCTGCTCGACCTGGTGCGCGGGCACGCCGCCACGGTGCTCGGTTTCCCCGGCCCGGCCTCGGTGGACGCCGAACGCGGCCTGCTGGAACTGGGCTTCGACTCGCTGACCGCGGTCGAACTGCGCAACCGGCTCGGCGCCGCCACCGGCCTCAGGCTGCCCGCCACCCTGCTGTTTGACCACCCCACCTCGGCGGCCATCGCCCGCCAACTGTCCGTCGAACTCGCCCCCGAGAGCGCCGGACCCGACCTCGTCGCCGACACCGCGGGCCTGGCCGAACTCGGCCTGCTGGAAGGCGCCCTGGACAACGGCACGGCCGGGCCCGAACTGCTCGGCCGACTCGAAGAACTGATCAGCAGGCTGCGCCCGGGAACCGGCGGCGCGGCGCAGGACCGCCTGGAGGAGCGGATGGAAACGGCCAGCGACGACGAGCTCTTCGAGTTCATCGACAACGAACTCGGTATGTCGTGACCCCCCTGCCCCCATCCGCGCGACGGCGGCTCCCCACGCCCGGCCCCTCCCGCACGAAGGCCCCGAAGGTGACGGTGCACAGTGACTGACGGCACGCTCAACGACGACAAGCTCCGCGACTACCTCAAGCGGGTCGCGGCCGACCTGCACCGCACCCGGCGGCGGCTCCAGGAGGTCGAGGGCCGGCAGCAGGAGCCCGTGGCCATCGTCGGCATCGGCTGCCGCTACCCGGGCGGGGTCGACTCCCCGGAGAAGCTGTGGCAGCTCGTCGCCTCCGGCACCGACGCGGTCGACGCCTTCCCCGCCGACCGGGGCTGGGACCTCGGCGCGCTGTACGACCCGACCCGGGAGCGCCCGGGCACGACGTACGCCGCCGAGGGCGGATTCCTCACCGGCGCCGCCGACTTCGACCCCGGCTTCTTCGGCATCTCGCCCCGCGAGGCGCTCGCCATGGACCCGCAGCAGCGGTTGCTGCTGGAGACCACCTGGGAGGCGTTCGAACGCGCGGGCCTCGACCCGGGCGGGCTGCGCGGCAGCGACACCGGCGTGTTCGTCGGCGTGATGTACCAGGACTACGGACTACGGCTGCGCCAGGTCGCCGACGACATCCAGGGGTACATCGGCAACGGGAACTCCGACAGCGTCGCCTCCGGCCGGCTCTCGTACACCTTCGGCCTGGAGGGTCCGGCGGTCACGGTCGACACCGCGTGCTCCTCCTCGCTCGTCGCCCTCCACCTGGCCGCCCAGGCGCTGCGCCGGGGGGAGTGCGGGCTGGCGCTGGCCGGTGGCGCCATGGTCATGTCGACGCCGGTGCCGTTCGTCGAGATGAGCCGGCAGGGCGGGCTCGCCGCCGACGGCCGCTGCAAGTCCTTCGCCGCCGGGGCCGACGGCACCGGCTGGGGCGAGGGCGTCGGCATGCTCCTGCTGGAGCGGCTCTCCGACGCCCGCCGCAACGGTCACCCCGTGCTCGCCCTGGTCCGTGGCACCGCCGTCAACCAGGACGGCGCGAGCAGCCGGCTGACCGCCCCCAACGGGCCCGCCCAGCAGCGGGTCATCCGACGGGCGCTCGCCGACGCCGGGCTCACCCCCGCCGACGTCGACGTGGTCGAGGCGCACGGCACCGGCACCCCGCTCGGCGACCCCATCGAGGCACAGGCCCTGCTGGCCACGTACGGGCAGGACCGGCCCGCCGACCGGCCGTTGCTGCTGGGCTCGCTGAAGTCCAACCTGGGGCACACCCAGGCCGCCGCGGGCGTCGGCGGCATCATCAAGATGGTCATGGCGATGCGCCACGGCACCGTGCCGCCCACCCTGCACGCCGAGCGACGCACCCCCACCGTCGACTGGTCGGCCGGCGCCGTCGAACTCGTCACCGAGGCCGTCGCCTGGCCGGAGACCGGCGCCCCGCGCCGCGCGTCCGTGTCGTCCTTCGGGATCAGCGGCACCAACGGGCACATCGTCCTCGAACAGGCGGGCACCGAGCCGGACCCGGCCCCCGAGGGCGAGGCCGACCCGTCCGGCACGGCCGACGAGCCCAGCCTCCTGACCGCCCTCCCCTGGCCCGTCTCCGCCCGCAGCCGCGAGGCCCTGCGCGCCCAGGCCCGCCGCCTCGCCGCCCACCTCGACACGCACCCCGGACAGCGGCCCCTCGACATCGGCCACGCCCTGGCCACCACCCGGGCCGCCCTCGAACACCGTGCCGTCGTGGTCGCCGCCGACGAGGAGGGGTTCCTGCGCGGCCTGCGGGCCCTGGCCGAGGACACCCCCGAGCCCGGACTGCTCCGCGGCACCGGCGGCCCCGGAGCCGACACCGCGTTCGTCTTCCCCGGCCAGGGCTCGCAGTGGACCGGCATGGCAGCCGAACTCCTCGACACCGCGCCCGTCTTCGCGGAGCGGATCGCCGACTGCGCACGCGCCCTGGCCCCCCACACCGACTGGTCCCTGACCGACGTACTGCGCGACGCCCCCGGCGCCCCGCCGCTGGACCGCGTCGACGTGGTCCAGCCCGCGCTGTGGGCCGTGATGGTGTCACTGGCGGCGCTCTGGCAGTCGTACGGTGTCGAGCCGTCCGCCGTCGCCGGGCACAGCCAGGGCGAGATCGCCGCCGCCGTGGTCGCCGGGGCGCTGTCCCTGGAGGACGGCGCCAAGGTCGTCGCGCTGCGCAGCAGGGCCATCGTCGCGCTCGCCGGGGCCGGCGGCATGGCGTCCGTGCCGTTGCCGGTCGACGAGGTCCGCGCCCTGCTGGGCGACGCGGACGGCGGTCTGTCCGTCGCCGCCGTCAACGGGCCCGCCTCCGTGGTCGTCTCCGGCGACCGGGCGGCGCTGGACGACCTGATCGACCGGCTCACCGCCCGCGACCTCAGAGTCCGACGGATCCCCGTCGACTACGCCTCGCACAGCGCCCACGTCGAGCGCATCCACGACGAACTGCTCGGCCTGCTGGCCGACATCCGCCCCCGCCCCTCCGACATCCCCTTCTACTCGACCGTCACCGCCGAACCGCTCGACACCACCGGCCTCGACGCCGGCTACTGGTACCGCAACCTGCGCCGGACCGTCGAGTTCGAACAGACCACCCGCGCCCTGCTGGCCGCCGGCCACCACGTCCTCGTCGAGGTCAGCCCCCACCCGGTGCTCACCGTCCCGATGGAGGAGACCGCCAGAGCGGCCGGAGCCGACGAGGCCGTGGTCATCGGCACGCTGCGCCGGGACGACGGCGGCCGGGCCAGGTTCCTCGCCGCCGTCGGCGAGCTGTACGTCCACGGCGTACGCGTCGACTGGCGTGTCGCCTACGCCGGACGGCGCACCCGCCGGGCCGACCTGCCGACGTACGCGTTCCAGCGCCGCCGGTACTGGCTGGAGGACTCCGCCGCCCCCCAGGGCGACATGGCCTCGGCCGGGCTCGCCGCCGCCGACCACCCGCTGCTCGGCGCGGTCGTCGCCCTCGCCGACGGGGACGGACTGCTCCTCACCGGCCGTCTCTCCACCCGCACCCACCCCTGGCTCGCTGACCACGCCGTCCGTGACGCCGCCCTGCTGCCCGGCACCGCCTTCCTGGAGCTGGCGGTACGGGCGGGCGACCAGGTCGGCTGCGGCCAGGTCGAGGAACTCACCCTGGAGGCCCCGCTCGTCCTGCCCCCGGACGGCGGCGTCGCCGTACAGCTCGCCGTCGGCGCCCCGGACCGGGACGGGCGCCGCCCGCTGAGCCTGCACGCCCGCCCGGACGGCACCGACGACGCGCCGTGGACGTGCCACGCCCGGGGGCTGCTGGCTCCCGCCGCCGAGGAGGCGGAGCCGGAGGCGGCGGCCTGGCCGCCGGCGGGCGCGGAACCGGTGGACCTGGACGGGCTGTACGAGCGCTTCGCGGAGGGCGGCTTCGCGTACGGGCCGGCGTTCCAGGCCCTGCGTGCGGCGTGGCGGCTGGGGGAGGAGGTGTTCGCGGAGGCGAGCCTGCCGGCGGAGCTGCAGGCCGAGGCCGCACGGTTCGGGCTGCATCCCGCGCTCCTCGACGGCGCCCTGCACGCGACCGGCCTCGGCGAGGCGGCCGAGGGCCGGATGCCGTTCGTGTGGACCGGGGCCGTCCTCCACGCGCAGGGCGCGACCGGTCTGCGGATGCGCCTCACCCCCGCCGGCCCCGACACGGTGACCCTGCGCGCCCTCGACCAGGCCGGACGGCCCGTCCTGACCGTGGCGGGCCTGGCCCTGCGGCCGGTCGGCGCCGGGAGTCTCACGGCCCCGGCCGCCGGACGCCACCACGACTCCCTGTTCCGTCTCGACTGGACACCGGTCCGCCCGGTGCCCGGCCCCACGACGCCTTCCTGGGCGGTCCTGGGCCCCACCGAGGACACCCTGGGAGTCGCCCGCCACGCGGACCTCGCCGCGCTCCGCGACGCCGACGGGCCGCTGCCGGAGTTCGTCCTCGCCGACCTCGGCGCGGCCCCGGCCGACCGGGCCGACGGGCTCGCCGACGCCACCCGCACCGCCGTGCACGACGCCCTCGCCCTCGTCCAGGACTGGCTCGCCGACGACCGGTTCACCGGAACACGGCTCGTCCTCGTCACCCGGGGCGCGATCGCCGCCCGGCCCGGCGAGGACGTACCGAACCTGCCGCACAGCGCGGTGTGGGGGCTGGTGCGCTCCGCGCAGACCGAGCACCCGGACCGCCTCCACCTCGTCGACCTCGACCCGGACGCCGACCTGCCGGCCGCCCTCGCCGCCGTGCTCACCGCCACCGGCGAGACGCAGTTCGCGGTGCGCGGTTCCGAGGTCCTCGTACCGAGGCTGGCCAGGATCCCCGTACAGGACGACGACGCGGCCCCGCCCCTGGACCCCGACGGCACCGTCCTGATCACCGGCGGCACCGGACTGCTCGGCGCCCGCGTCGCCCGTCACCTCGTCACCGCACACGGCGTACGGCACCTGCTGCTGACCAGCCGCGGCGGCCCGGACGCCCCCGGTGCGGACGCGCTGCGCGAGGAACTGGCGGCGCTCGGCGCGGAGGTGGACGTCGTCGCCTGCGACGCTGCCGACGCCGAGCGGCTCGCCGAGGTCCTGGCCGGCGTACGGCGTCCGCTGACGGCCGTCGTCCACGCCGCCGGAGTGCTCGACGACGGCGTGATCTCCTCGCTCACCCCCGAGCGCGTCGACGCCGTCCTGCGGCCCAAGACCGACGCGGCACTCAACCTGCACCGGCTCACCGCCGGCCTGGACCTCGCGGCGTTCGTGCTCTTCTCCTCCGCCGCCGGTACCTTCGGCGGCCCCGGACAGGGCAACTACGCCGCCGCCAACGCCTTCCTGGACGCCCTGGCCCACCACCGCCGGGCCCAGGGCCTGGCCGGGCGGTCCGTCGCCTGGACGCTGTGGGAGCGGCGCAGCGCCATGACCGGGCACCTCGGCGACGACGAGGTCCGCCGGATCGCCCGCTCGGGCCTGCCGCCCCTGACCGACGCGCAGGGCCTCGCCCTCCTCGACTCCGCGCTCACCGTCGACGAACCGCTGCTGGTGGCCCTCCGGCTGGACACGGCCGCGCTGCGCGCCCGCGCCGAGAGCGAACCCGTACCCCGTCTGCTGCACGGAGTGGTCCGGCTGCCCGCCCGCCGCCAGGCCGCCCTCGCCACCGCCGCCGAGGACGACCGGAGCCCGCTGGCCGAACGGCTGGCCGCGCTGGATGCCCCCGGCCGCCGCCGTGAACTCCTCGACCTGGTACGCGCCCAGGTCGCCGCCGTACTCGGCCACCCGTCGCCCGAGGCCGTCGAGCCGGGCCGCGCCTTCCGGGACCTCGGCTTCGACTCGCTGGCCGCCGTCGACCTCCGCAACCGCCTCGGCAACGCCACCGGACTGCGGCTGCCCGCCACCCTCGTCTTCGACCACCCGACCCCCGAGGTCCTCGCGGCCCACCTCGGCGGCGAACTGCTCGGCGCGGACACCGGCCCCGTGCCGGCCGCCGTCCCGGCCGCCGGCAGGGGCGCGGCGACCGGCGAGGACCCGATCGCCGTCGTCGCCATGGGCTGCCGCTACCCCGGCGGTGTCCGCTCGCCCGAGGACCTGTGGAACCTGGTCTCCTCCGGCACCGACGGCATCGCCGCCTTCCCGGCCGACCGCGGCTGGGACCTGGACGCCCTCCACGACCCCGACACCGAACGCCACGGCACCTCGTACGCGCGGGAGGGCGGCTTCCTGTACGACGCGGGGGAGTTCGACGCGGGCTTCTTCGGCATCTCGCCGCGTGAGGCGCTCGCCATGGACCCGCAGCAGCGGCTGCTCCTGGAGACCTCCTGGGAGACGCTGGAGCGCGCGGGCCTCGACCCGGCGGCCCTGAAGGGCACCGCGACCGGCGTCTTCGTCGGCGTCATGCACCAGGACTACGCCGCCCGCCTCCTGCCCCACATCCCCGAGGAGGTCGAGGGCTTCCTCGGCGCCGGCAACTCGGGCAGTGTCGTCTCCGGCCGCGTCGCCTACGTCCTCGGCCTGGAGGGCCCGGCGGTGACCGTCGACACGGCGTGCTCGTCCTCGCTGGTCGCCCTGCATCTCGCGACACGGGCGCTGCGCTCCGGTGAATGCTCCCTCGCCCTGGCCGGCGGTGTCACCGTCATGTCCAGCCCCGAACTGTTCGTCGAGTTCAGCCGCCAGCGCGGCCTGGCCCCCGACGGCCGCTCCAAACCCTTCGCCGCGGCCGCCGACGGTGTCGGCTTCGGCGAGGGCGTGGGCATGGTGCTGCTGGAGCGGCTGTCCGACGCCCGCCGCAACGGCCACCGGGTGCTGGCCCTCGTGCGGGGCAGCGCCGTCAACCAGGACGGCGCCAGCAACGGGCTCACCGCGCCCAACGGTCCCTCGCAGCAGCGCGTGATCCGCGCGGCGCTCGCCGACGCCCGGCTGTCACCCGGTGACGTGGACGTGGTCGAGGCGCACGGCACCGGAACCCGGCTCGGGGACCCGATCGAGGCGCAGGCGGTGCTGGCCGCCTACGGCCAGGACCGCGAAGAGCCGCTGTGGCTGGGGTCGTTGAAGTCGAACATCGGGCACACCTCGGCGGCCGCCGGCGTGGGCGGTGTGATCAAGATGGTGGAGGCGATGCGGCACGGGGTGCTGCCCCGGACGCTGCACGTGGACGCCCCGACCCCGCAGGTCGACTGGTCCGCCGGCGCGGTGGAACTGCTGACCGAGGAACGCTCCTGGCCCGCCGGTCCCGACCGGCCCCGCCGCGCCGGAGTCTCCTCCTTCGGCATGAGCGGCACCAACGCCCACCTGGTCCTGGAGCACGTCGACCACGTCGACGAGGATGTCGCGCAGCCCGCGCCCCCCGAGGGACCCGCCGTCCCCTGGGTCCTCTCCGGCCACACCCCCGAAGCCCTGCGCGCCCAAGCCGAACGACTCGCCGACCACGCAGACGCCCACCCCGGGCAGGGCGCCGCCGCCATCGGCCTGGCCCTCGCCACCACCCGCACCCGGCACGACCACCGGGCCGTCCTCGTCGGCGACCGCGAGCAACTGACCGCCGGACTGCGGGCCCTGGCGGCCGACGCACCCCTCGCCACCGTGGCCCGGGGCACCGCGACCGCCGTCGGCCGCACCGTGTTCGTCTTCCCCGGCCAGGGCGCCCAGTGGACCGGCATGGCACTCGACCTGCTCGACTCCTCGCCGGTGTTCGCCGCCCGCATGGCCGCCTGCGAACGCGCCCTCGCCCCGTACGTCGACTGGTCCCTGACCGGGGTCCTGGCCTCCGCCACGGACCTGGAGCGTGTGGACGTGGTCCAGCCCGCGCTCTGGGCGGTCATGGTGTCGCTGGCCGAGACCTGGCGGTCCTGCGGTGTCGAACCGGACGCCGTCCTCGGCCACAGCCAGGGCGAGATCGCGGCGGCGGTCGTCGCCGGGGCGCTCACCCTGGAGGACGGCGCCAAGGTCGTCGCCCTGCGCAGCAGGCTGCTGCGCGCCGTCGCCGGGCACGGCGGCATGGCCTCGGTGGCGCTGCCCGCCGACCGCGTGCGCGAACTGCTGGCCGGCTGGGGGGAGAAGATCTCGGTCGCGGCCGTCAACGGCCCGCGCTCCACCGTGGTCGCGGGCGAGACCGTGGCCCTCGCCGAACTCCTCACCTCCTGCGAGAAGGACGGCGTACGCGCCCGCCGCATCGAGGTCGACTACGCGTCCCACTCCGCCGAGATGGATCCCCTGCGCGCCGAACTCCTCGACGTCCTCGCCGACATCACCCCCACCACGGCAGGCACCCGGATGTTCTCCACTCTGGAGGCCGACTGGATCGAGGGGCCCGAACTCACCGCCGACTACTGGTTCCGCAACCTGCGGGGCACGGTCGAGTTCGAGCCCGCCGTCCGGGCCCTGACGGGAGCCGGATTCACCACCTTCGTCGAGTCGAGCCCGCACCCCGTGCTCGCCCCGGCCGTCCAGGAGGTGCTGGAGGACGGCGCCGTCACGGGCGTGGTCGTCGGCTCGCTGCGCCGCGACGACGGAGGCCGGGACCGGCTGCTGCTGTCGCTGGGCGAGGCCCATGTCCAGGGCGTACCCGTCGACTGGCCCGCGGCCCTAGGCCGTGTCCGCACGAGCCGGCCGCCGGACCTGCCGACCTACGCCTTCCAGCGCACCCGCTACTGGCTCGACGCCCCCGTCCGCACCGGAGACGTGGCCGCCGCCGGGCTGGGCGCCACGGACCACCCGTTGCTGGGGGCCGCCGTGGACCTGGCCGATTCGGGGGAGCAGCTGCTCACCGGGCGGCTGTCGACCCGGACCCACCCGTGGCTCGCCGACCACGTCGTCTCCGGAACCAACCTGCTGCCCGGCACCGCCTTCCTGGAACTCGCCCTGCGCGCCGCCGACGAGGCCGACAGCGCCCTCGTCGACGAACTCACCCTCCAGGCCCCGCTGATCCTCCCCGAGCGGGACGCCGTCCACGTCCAGCTGCGCGTCGGACCGCCCGACGACAGCGGCAGGCGCCCCCTCGGCCTCCACTCCCGCCCCGAGAGCGACCCCGGCGCGGACTGGACCCCGCACGCCACCGGCACCCTCGCCCCCGGCGCCCGCGCCGACGGCCCGCCCGCGCCGCCCACCTGGCCCCCGGCAGGTACCGAGCCGGTCGACCTGGACGGCGTCTACGACCGCTTCGCCGAGGCCGGTTACCGCTACGGCCCCGCCTTCCAAGGGCTGCGCGCCGCCTGGCGCGACGGCACCGACGTGTACGCGGAGGTCGCGCTCGAACGGCAGTCGGACAGCGGCGGTTACCTCGTCCACCCGGCCCTGCTGGACGGCGCCCTCCAGGCGTCCGCACTCCTCGACGACCGGCCCGGCCCCGCCCGGCTGCCCTTCTCCTGGAACGGTGTCACCGCCCACGCCACCGGGGCCGCCGCACTGCGCGTCCGGATCGGCCCGGCCGGGCCCGACGCGGTGAGCCTGGACGCCTGGGACCCGACCGGGCAGCCGGTGCTGTCCGCCGAGTCGCTGGTGCTGCGCCCGCTGTCCCCGGACCTGCTGGCGGCGGCCGTGGCGGGCCGGGACGGCCTGTACCGCCTGGACTGGACACCCGCCCCCGGCGCCGAGGCCACCGCCCCGCTCACGGGCTGGGCGGACCACGACGACACCGGCTCCGGCGCGCAGCCCACGGCGGTCGTCTGGACCTGCCCCACCGCCACCGGCCCCGACGAGGCCGCCCGCGTCCGGGACACCGTGACCGCCGCCCTCGCCGTCGTCCAGCGGTGGCCGTCCGACCCCCGCTCCGGCGACGCCCCCCTCGTGGTCGTCACCCGGCACGCGGTCGCGACCGGGCCCGGCGGACATCCCGCCGACCCGGCACAGGCCGCCGCCTGGGGCCTGGTCCGGGCCGCCCAGACCGAACACCCGGACCGTTTCGTCCTGCTGGACCTGGACGACACCGACGACTCGGCGGACGCCCTGCCCCGCCTGCTCGGCCTCGCCCTCGCCACACGGGAACCCCAGCTCGCCGCCCGCGCGGGGAACCCGCTCGCCCCCCGGCTGGCCCGGGCAGGGCGGCCCGGCACGCTGACACCGCCGGCCGGCGAAGCGGTCTGGCGGCTGGACACCACCGGTGAGGGCAGCCTCGACGGCCTCGCGCTCCTACCGTCCCCGGAGGCGGCTGCCCCGCTGGCCCCCGGCGAGGTCCGGGTGGCCGTCCGGGCCGCCGGCCTGAACTTCCGGGACATCGCGGTCTGCCTCGGCCTCGCCCCCGACCAGCGGATCCTCGGCAGCGAAGGGGCGGGCACCGTCCTGGAGACCGGGCCCGGCGTGACCGATCTCGCCCCCGGCGACCGTGTGTTCGGTGTCTTCGGCGGCGCCTTCGGCCCCGTCGCGGTCGCCGACCGGCGCACCCTCGCCCCGATCCCGCCCGGCTGGTCCTACGCCCGGGCCGCCACCGTGCCCATCGCCTTCCTCACCGCCCACTACGGCCTGTTCGACCTCGGCGGCCTGAAGGCGGGCGAGACGGTCGTGGTGCACTCCGCGGCCGGCGGTGTCGGCATGGCCGCCGTCCAGCTCGCCCGGCACGCCGGGGCCGAGGTGTACGGCACCGCGAGCCCCGGCAAGTGGGACGTCCTGCGCGGCCTCGGCCTCGACGACGCCCACATCGCCTCCTCCCGCACCCTCGACTTCGCCGACCGCTTCCTCGACGCGACCGGCGGACGCGGCGCCGACGTCGTACTGGACTGTCTGGCACGGGAGTTCGTCGACGCCTCCCTGCGGCTGCTGCCGCGCGGCGGGCGGTTCCTGGAGATGGGCAAGACCGACATCCGTGACGCCGGCACCGTGGCCGCCGCCCATCCCGGGGTCCGCTACCGGGCGTACGACCTGGCGGAGGCGGGCCCGGAACGGATCGCGCAGACGCTGGAGCTGATCCTCGACCTGTTCCGTCAGGGCACGCTCACCCCGCTGCCGCTGACCTGCTGGGACGTACGGCGGGCCCCCGAGGCGTTCCGGTACGTCGGCCAGGCCCGGCACACCGGCAAGAACGTGCTGCTGCCGCCCACCGCCCTCGACGCCGACGGCACCGCTCTCGTCACCGGCGGCACCGGCACCCTCGGCCGTCTGGTGGCCCGTCACCTCGTCGCCGAACACGGGATACGGCACCTGCTGCTGACCAGCCGCAGCGGCCCCGACGCCCCCGGCGCGGCCGAGCTGTGCGAGGAACTGGCCGCGCTCGGCGCGGAGGTGAGCGTCGTCGCCTGCGACGCCGCCGACCGCGACCGGCTCGCCGAGGTCCTGGCCGGCGTACGGCATCCGCTGACGGCTGTCGTCCACGCCGCGGGACTCCTCGACGACGCCGTGGTCTCCTCCCTCACCGCCGAGCAGGTGGAGCGCGTCCTGCGCCCGAAGACGGACGCGGCGGTGAACCTGCACGAGCTGACCCGCGACCACGACCTCGCCGCCTTCGTCCTGTTCTCCTCCGCCGCGGCCCTGCTCGGCGGTGGCGGGCAGGCCAACTACGCGGCCGCCAACGCCGCCTTGGACGCGCTCGCCGAACGCCGCCGCGCCGAGGGCCTGCCGGGCCTCTCCATCGGCTGGGGCATGTGGGAGGAACGCAGCGGCATGACCGGCCATCTTGGCGAGGTGGACCTACGGCGCATGAGCCGCAGCGGCGTCACCCCGCTGACCTCCGAGGAAGGGCTGGCCCTCTTCGACGCGGCCCTGCGCTCCGAGGACGCCTATCTGCTGGCCGCGCGACTGGACACCGCCGCGCTGCGCGCCGGCGGCGGACAGGACGTCCCGGCGCTGCTCCGCGGCCTGGTCCGGGCACCGCGCCGGCGGGCCGCCGCGGCGAACGGCGACGGCGGCGGCCGGGCCGCGGGCCTCGCCGAACGGCTCGCCGGGCTGTCCGAGGCGGACGCCCACGCCGCGCTGCTGGACCTGGTGCGCGGCCACGCGGCGGCCGTCCTCGGCCACCCCTCGCCCGAACTGGTCCAGCCCACCCGGGCGTTCAAGGAACTCGGCTTCGACTCCCTCACCGGCGTCGAGCTGCGCAACCGGCTGTCGTCCGCGACCGGCGTCCGGCTGCCGGCGGGCATGGTCTTCGACCACCCCACCCCCGACGTACTGGCCCGCCACCTCGCGGCCACCACCGGCCGGCCGGCCCCGGCCAAGGCGTCCGCGCCGCTCGTGGAACTGGACCGGTTCGCGGAACTGGTCGCCGGCCTCGCGCCCGACGCCCCCGACCGCGACCGGCTCTCCCAGCGGCTGCGCGAGGTGCTGGCCCGCCTCGAAGCCGGCGAACCCGCCGGACAGGTCACCGCGGACCACATCGAGTCCGCCTCGCACGACGAGATCTTCGACCTCATCGACAACCAGCTGGGCATCTCGTGACGCCCCGGATCCACGTACGGCAGTTTCCAGGAGAAGGCGAGAACGCACAGTGAGCGACCGGACCGAGCAGAAGCTCCGCGACTACCTCAACCGCGTCACCATCGACCTCCAGCAGACCCGGCGACGGCTGCGGGACGTCGAGGAGCGCAGCCGTGAGCCCATCGCCGTCGTCGCGATGAGCTGCCACTTCCCCGGCGGGGTGCACAGTCCGGAGGACCTGTGGGAGCTGGTGGCGGACGGCCGCGACACCTACTCCGGGATCCCCGCCGACCGGGGCTGGGACACCACCGGACTGGCCGGCTCCGGCGTCCCCGTCACCGGGGCCTTCCTGGACGAGGCCGGCGGCTTCGACCCGGCCTTCTTCGGCATCTCGCCCCGCGAGGCGCTCGCCATGGACCCCCAGCAGCGGCTGATGCTCCAGACCTGCTGGGAGGCCGTCGAACGAGGCGGCATCGACCCCGTGTCGCTGCGCGGCAGCCGTACCGGCGTGTTCGCCGCCTCCATCGACCAGGGGTACATGTCGCTGGCCGACGGGGCGCCCGAGGGCGTCCAGGGCTTCCTGATGACCGGCAACGCGATCAGCGTCATGTCCGGGCGCGTCTCCTACGTCATGGGCCTGGAGGGGCCCTCGGTCACCGTCGACACCGCCTGCTCCGCCTCGCTGGTGGCGCTGCACCTCGCGGCGCAGTCCCTGCGCAACGACGAGTGCTCGCTCGCGCTCGTCGGCGGCGTCAACGTGATGGCCATGCCGGGCGCCTACGTGGAGATCTCCCGCCAGGGCGGCCTCGCCGGGGACGGCCGCGCGAAGCCCTTCGCGGCGGCCGCCGACGGCACCGGCTGGGGCGAGGGCATCGGCGTGCTCCTCGTGGAACGCCTCTCCGACGCCCGCGCCAACGGCCACCCGGTCCTCGCGGTGCTGCGGGGCAGCGCCATCAACCAGGACGGCGCCAGCAACGGCCTGACCGCCCCCAACGGCCCCTCGCAGCAGCGCGTGATCCGCGCCGCGCTCGCCGACGCCCAGCTGGCACCGGCCGACGTCGACGCCGTCGAGGCACACGGCACCGGCACCCGGCTCGGCGACCCCATCGAGGCCGACGCCCTGCTCGCCGCCTACGGCCGGGACCGCGACGGGGACCGGCCGCTGTGGCTCGGCTCCATCAAGTCCAACATCGGCCACACCCAGGCCGCGGCGGGCCTGGCCGGTGTCATCAAGGTCGTCATGGCGATCCGGCACGGCGTCCTGCCGCAGACCCTGCACGTGGACGCGCCCACCCCGCACGTCGACTGGAGCTCCGGCGGCGTGCGGCTGCTCACCGAGCGGCGCGACTGGCCCGTCGCCGACCGCCCGCGCCGTGCGGGCGTCTCCTCGTTCGGCATGAGCGGCACCAACGCGCACGTCATCATCGAGCAGGCACCCGAGGCCGAGCAGCGGCCCGCCGCCGAGCGGGCGCCCGAGGGCGTCCGGCAGGGCTCGGCCGAGCCGATGTCCGGCACCGGACAGGGGAGCGCCCTTGGGCAGATGTCCGGCACCGGGCCGCGGTCCGCCGACCAGCAGGAGCGCGCGGGCGGTCCGCGGAGCACCGCCGAGCCGGCGCCCGGCGCCGAGCGGGAGAGCGCCGTCGGCCGGACACCGGGCGGCGCGCCGGAGTCCGGGTCCGACTCCGCGTCCGGCGCGGAACCCCTGCCGACCGTGCCCTGGCCGCTGTCCGGCCGCAGCCCGGAGGCGCTGCGCGACCAGGCCGCCCGGCTCGCCTCCTGGCTCGCCGACCGGCCCGGACTCCGCCCGGCCGATGTCGGCCACTCGCTGGCGGCCACCCGCTCCGCCTTCGAGCACCGGGCCGTCGTCGTGGCCGACCGGCCCGAGGGCTTCCTGCGCGGGCTCGCCGCCGTCGCCGCGGGCACCAGCGCCGCCGAGACGGTCACCGGTCGCACCGGCGCGGGCGACGGCAGGACCGTCTTCGTCTTCCCCGGCCAGGGCTCCCAGTGGGTCGGCATGGCCCGCCAACTCCTCGACGAGTCAGCGGTGTTCGCCGCCCGCATGGCCGACTGCGAACAAGCCCTCGCCCCGCACCTGGACTGGTCGCTGTCGGCGGTCGTGCGCGGCGAGCCCGACGCGGCGTCGCTGGACCGCATCGACGTCGTCCAGCCGGTGCTGTTCGCCGTGATGGTCTCCCTCGCCGCCGTATGGCGGTCCTACGGGGTCGAACCCGACGCCGTCGTGGGCCACTCCCAGGGCGAGATCGCCGCCGCGTACGTCGCCGGCGCCCTGTCGCTCGACGACGCAGCCCGCATCGTCGCCCTACGCAGCCGCGCCCAGCTGGAACTGTCCGGCACCGGCGGCATGGCCTCCGTGGCGCTGCCCGCCGACACCCTGCGGGACCGCCTGCGTGCCTGGGAGGGCCGCCTGTCGGTCGCCGCCGTCAACGGCCCGGCCTCCGCGGTCGTCTCCGGGGACCCGGAGGCCCTGGAGGAGTTCCTCCGCCAGTGCGAGGAACGCGAGGTGCGGACCCGGCGGGTCGCGGCCGACGTGGCGGGCCACTCCGCGCACATGGACCCGCTGCGCGACGGCATGCTCGACGCGCTCGTCGGCGTCCGGCCCACCGCCGCCACGATCCCGTTCTGCTCCACGGTGACCGGTGGATCCCTCGACACGACCGGCCTGGACGCCGACTACTGGTTCCGGAACATGCGGCAGACCGTCGAGTTCGACGCCGCCGTGCGCGACCTCGTCCGGCGCGGACACAGCGTCTTCGTCGAGATCAGCCCGCACCCCGTGCTCACCGTCCCGACGCAGGACACCCTCGACGACCTCGCCGATCCCGACGCCGCGGTCCCGGCCCCGCCGACCCTGGTCACCGGCACCCTGCGCCGCGACGAGGGCGGCCTGCACCGGGTGCTCACCGCCCTCGCCCAGGTGCACGTGCACGGCGTGCCCGTGGACTGGGCGGCCGTGTTCGCCGCCCACCGGCCCGAGCGGGTCGAACTGCCGACGTACGCCTTCCAGAACCGGCGCTTCTGGCTGGAGCCGCAGACCCGGCCCGGCACCACGCAGGACACCACCGACCCCGCGGACGCCGCCTTCTGGGCCGCCGTCGAACGCGAGGACGTCGCCGCGGTCGCCGCCACGCTCGGGGTCGAGGCCGCCAGCTGGAGCGACGTGCTGCCCGCGCTCTCCGCCTGGCGCCGCGACCGCCGTGACCGGGCCGTCCTCGACGGCTGGCGCTACCACATCTCGTGGCAGCGGCTCACTGCCAAGGCAGCCGCACCGCTGGGGGGCCGCTGGCCGGTCCTCGTCCCGGACGGCCACACCGCCGACGCGGCGGTGACCCGTGCCGTCGAGGCCCTGCGCGAGCGCGGCGCCGACCCCGAACTCGTCGTCCTCGACCACACCCACACCGACCGGTCCCGGCTCACCGACCACCTGCGCGAGGTGCTGGCCACCGAGCCCGGCACGCAGGCCGCCCCCGCCGGAGTGCTGTCCCTGCTGGCCCTCGACGAGCGGCCGCACGAGGGCCTGCCCGCCCTGCCCGTCGGCCTGGCGCTCACCACCGCCCTCGTCCAGGCGCTGGACGACCTCGGGGTCCGGACCACGCTGTGGTGCGTCACCTCCGGCGCCGTCCCGGTGCACCCGTCCGAGCCGGTGCCCCACCCGGTCCAGGCCCTCGTCTGGGGCTTCGGCCGCACGGTGGCGCTGGAGCACCCGAACCTGTGGGGCGGTCTGATCGACCTGCCCGAGCGGTGCGACGCACGCGCCGGGCACCTGCTCGCCGACCTCCTGGCCGGAGCCGGCGACGAGGACCAGCTCGCCGTACGGTCCTCCGGGGCGCACGCCCGCCGGCTCGTCCGCGCCACCCCCTCCACCCCCGCGCCGTCGGCTCCCTGGCGGCCCTCCGGCACGGTCCTCGTCACCGGCGGCACGGGCGGGCTCGGCGCGCACGCCGCCCGCTGGCTCGCCCGGGGCGGCGCCGACCACCTGGTCCTCGTCAGCCGCCGGGGTGCCGACGCCCCCGGCGCCGACGAACTGGCGGCCGAACTCACCGCCCTGGGCACCGGTGTGACCCTGGCCGCCTGCGACATCACCGACCGCGAGGCGCTCGCCGCGCTCGTCGACCGGGTCGCCGCCGAGGGCCACCCCGTCCGCGCCGTCCTGCACACCGCCGCGGCCGCCCAGCTGTTCCCCGTACGCGACGAGAACCCTCAGAGCATGGCCGCCACCCTGGCAGCCAAGGTCCAGGGCGCCGCCCACCTCGACGCCGTCTTCGCCGACACCGACCTCGACGCGTTCGTCCTGTACTCCTCCGTCTCCGGGGTGTGGGGCAGCGCGGACCACGCCGCCTACGCGGCGGGCAACGCCTACCTCGACGCCCTCGCCGCCCACCGACGCGGCCGGGGCCTCGCCGCCACCTCCGTCGTCTGGGGCATCTGGAGCGCCGAGGGCGGCGGCCTCGCCACCAGCGACCTCGAACGCGCCCTCCTCGAACGCGGCATCCCCTTCATGGACCCGCGGTTGGCCGTCGGCGGGCTCCAGCGCGTCCTGGACGACGACGAGACCGTCGTCGTGGTCGCCGACGTCGACTGGGCCCGGTTCGTGCCCGTCTTCACCTCCGTACGGCCCAGCCCCCTCATCGCCGACCTCCCGGACGTCCGCGCCCTGGCCACCGCCGAGGACCGGACCGAACCCGACCCGGACGACGCCGACGGCTCCTCCGCGCTGCGCCGCACCCTCGCGGGGCTGGCCGAACCGGAGGTCCGCCGGACCCTGCTGGAACTCGTGCGCACCAACGCCGCCGCGGTCCTCGGCCACGAGTCCGCCGACGCCGTCCTGCCCGACCGGGCCTTCCGCGAACTGGGCTTCGACTCACTGATCGCCGTCGAACTGCGCAACCGTCTCAACCAGGTCACCGGCCTGCGGCTGCGCGCCACCGTCGTCTTCGACTACTCCTGCGCCGCGCTCCTCGCCGAGCACCTGCGCACCGAACTCCTCGGCGACACCGCCCCCGCCGCGGCCACGGCGGCCGTCGTCCCCGTCGCGGACCCCGACGAGCCCATCGCCATCGTCGCGATGAGCTGCCGCTTCCCCGGGGGCATCGACACCCCCGAGCGGCTGTGGCAACTGCTCGTCGACGGCGGCGAGGTGCTGTCCGGCATGCCCGCCGACCGCGGCTGGCCCCTGGACCGCCTCTATCACCCCGACCCCGACCACCAGGGCACCTCCTACGTCCGCGAGGGCAGCTTCCTGCACGACGCGGGCGACTTCGACCCGGCCTTCTTCGGCATCTCGCCGCGCGAGGCGGTCGCCATGGACCCGCAGCAGCGGCTGCTCCTGGAGACCTCCTGGGAGGCGTTCGAACGGGCGGGCATCGACCCGGCGTCCCTGCGCACCACCCCCACCGGTGTCTTCGCCGGCGTCAACTACCAGGACTACACCTCCCTCGCCGGCTCCTCGCCGGAGGGCGGCGAAGGACATCTGGTCGCGGGCGGCGCCGCCAGCGTGGTCTCCGGGCGCGTCGCGTACACCCTCGGTCTGGAGGGCCCGGCGGTCACCGTCGACACCGCCTGCTCCTCCTCCCTGGTCGCGACGCACCTCGCGGCGCAGGCCCTGCGCGGCGGCGACTGCTCCCTCGCCCTCGCCGGCGGTGTCGCCGTGATGGCCACCCCGGGCGTCTTCGTCGGCTTCTCCCGGCAGCGCGGCCTCGCCGCCGACGGCCGCTGCAAGGCGTTCGGCGCCTCCGCGGACGGCATGGGCCTCGCCGAAGGCGTCGGCGTGGTGCTCCTGGAACGGCTCTCGGACGCCCGCCGCAACGGCCACCCGGTGCTCGCCGTGCTGCGCGGCAGCGCCGTCAACCAGGACGGCGCCAGCAACGGCCTGTCCGCCCCCAACGGCCTCGCCCAGCAGCGCGTCATCCGCCAGGCCCTCACCAACGCCGGACTGACCGCGGCCGACGTCGACGTCGTCGAGGCGCACGGCACCGGCACCACCCTCGGCGACCCCATCGAGGCGGACGCCCTGCTCGCCACCTACGGGCAGGACCGCCCGCACGGCCGCCCGCTCAGGCTCGGCGCACTCAAGTCCAACATCGGCCACACCCAGGCCGCCTCCGGAGTCGCCGGAATGATCAAGACCGTGCTCTCCCTGCGGCACGGCGTCCTCCCGCGCACCCTGCACGCCGACGAGCCCTCCCCGCACGTCGACTGGGCCTCCGGCGAGGTGGAACTGCTCACCGAGGCACGCGACTGGCCCGACACCGGCGCACCCCGCCGCGCGGGCATCTCCTCCTTCGGCTTCAGCGGCACCAACGTCCACGCCATCCTCGAACAGGCACCGCCCGCCCCCGAGGAGACCGAGGCCGGGACCGCGCCCGAAGCCGGGCCGCGGGACCTGCCCTGGGTGCTGTCCGCCAAGTCGCCGCAGGCCCTGGCCCACCAGGCCCGGCGCCTGCGCGACCGCCTCGCCGAGGCGGACGCACCCGGCCCGCTCGACACCGGCTACTCCCTGGCGACAGGCCGCACCGCCTTCGAACACCGCGCGGTGCTCCTCGGCACGGAGGGCGGCGCCCCGGCGGCCGCCCTGGACGGCCTGGCCGTCGGTGAGGACGTCCCCGGGCTGATCCGCGGCACCGCCGACACCGACGGCCGCCGCGTGTTCGTCTTCCCCGGCCAGGGCGCCCAGTGGGCCGGCATGGCCGGGGAACTCCTGGACACCTCGACGGTGTTCGCCGCCTCCGTCGCCGCCTGCGAGCAGGCACTGACGCCGTACGTCGACTGGTCGCTCGACGCCGTGCTGCGCGGCGCCCCGGACACGCCCCCCTTCGAACGGGTCGACGTCGTCCAGCCCGCCCTGTGGGCCGTGATGGTGTCACTGGCCGCCCTGTGGCGCTCCTGGGGTGTCGAGCCCGACGCCGTCCTCGGCCACAGCCAGGGCGAGATCGCCGCCGCCGTGGTCGCCGGGGCCCTCTCCCTGGACGACGGCGCCAAGGTTGTGGCCCTGCGCAGCCGGGCCATCCTCGCCCTCGCCGGGCACGGGGGCATGGTCTCCGTGGCCGTCCCGCGCGAGCGCGCCGTCGAACTCGTCGCCCGGTGGTCCGGGCGGCTCTCCCTCGCCGCCGTCAACGGACCGTCCGCCGTGGTCGTCTCCGGCGACGCGGAGGCGCTGCGCGAACTGATCGCCCACTGCGAGGAGGCAGGCGTACGGGCCCGCACCATCGCCGTCGACTACGCCTCCCACTCCGCGCACGTCGAACGCATCCGCGACGAGCTGTCCGAGGTGCTGGCCGGTATCGAGCCCGTCGCCGGACAGGTGCCGCTGTTCTCCACCCTCACCGGGGACTGGCTCGACACGACCACGATGGACGCCGGGTACTGGTACCGGAACCTGCGCGAGACCGTCGAGTTCGACGGTGCCGTACGCGCCCTCGCCGACCAGCGCCACCAGGTCTTCGTCGAGGTCTCGCCGCACCCGGTGCTCACCATGTCCGTCGAGGAGACCATCGAGGCAGGCGCGGCCGTCGAGGCCCCGCAGACCGTCGTGACCGGCACCCTGCGCCGTGACGAGGGCGGCCTCGCCCGCGCGCTCACCTCGGCCGCCGAACTGTGGGTGCGTGGCGTCCCCGTCCGGTGGCCGGTCCTCTTCGAGGGCACCGGCGCCCGCCGCGCCGACCTGCCCACCTACCCGTTCGAGCACAAGCGCTACTGGCTCCAGGGCGCCGAACCCACCGCGCGGGCGGGTACCGGGGACGAGGCGGACTCCGAGTTCTGGCGGATCGTCGAGCGCGGCGACGCCGAGGAGGCCGCCGGAAACCTCGCCGTCGACGCCGAGACGCTCGGCACGGTCCTGCCCGCCCTGAATGCCTGGCGCCGCAGGCAGCGCGACGGCGCCGCCGTCGACGACTGGCGCTACCGCGTCGACTGGCAGCCGGTCACCGACCCGCCCGCCGCCGCCCTGACCGGCACCTGGCTCGTCGTCCTGCCCGAAGGCCACCAGGACGACCGGCTCGTACGGGACGCCCTCCTGACCGTCACCGAAGCCGGCGCCGAGGCCGTCACCGTGCTCCTCGCGGACACCGATGTCGACCGCGCCGGCCTCTCGGACCGGCTCGCCGTCGCCCTGGACGGCCGTACCCCGCAGGGCGCCCTGTCGCTCCTCGCGGTCGCCGGACACCCGCACCCCGACCACCCCGCCGTCTCCGCGGGCTCGGCGCTCACCCTCGTCCTCGTCCAGGCGCTCGGCGACCTCGGCGTCGATGCCCCGCTGTGGTGCGCCACCCACGGCGCCGTCGCCACCGGCGACACCGACACCCTCACCGCCCCCGACCAGGCACTGATCTGGGGCACCGGCATGGTCGCCGCACTGGAGCACCCCACCCGCTGGGGCGGCCTCGTCGACCTGCCGACCGCCCTCAACTCCCGCTCCCGCGACCGCCTCCGCGCGGTCCTCGCGGGCGCCACCGGCGAGGACCAGCTCGCCGTCCGCTCCACCGGACTGCTCGCCCGCCGCCTGGTCCGCGCCCCGCGCCTGCCCGGCAACCGGCCCGTCTGGAAGCCCCGCGGCACCGTCCTCGTCACCGGCGGCACGGGCGCCCTCGGCCCGCACGTCGCCCGCTGGCTCGCCCGAGGCGGCGCCGAGCACCTCGTGCTGCCCGGACGGCGCGGCGGCGACGTACCCGGCGCGGACGAACTGCGCGCCGAACTCGCCGAGCTGGGCACCGAGTTGTCCCTGCCCGCGTGCGACTTCGCCGACCGCGACCAGATCGCCGGACTGCTCGCCGGACTGGAGGAGCAAGGCACACCGGTCACCGCCGTGTTCCACGCCGCCGCCTACATCCAGCTCGCCTCCCTGGACG
Source organism: Streptomyces sp. VNUA24 (assembly GCF_029167005.1). Taxonomy (NCBI): domain Bacteria; kingdom Bacillati; phylum Actinomycetota; class Actinomycetes; order Kitasatosporales; family Streptomycetaceae; genus Streptomyces; species Streptomyces sp. VNUA24. The sequence continues at coordinate 807,815 of NZ_CP119143.1, read as the reverse complement.
ACACCCCGCTCGACGCCTTCGCCGAGGTCGTCGCCGCCAAGGCGGACGGCGCCCGGCACCTGGACGAACTCCTCGACCACGAACTCGACGCGTTCGTCATGTTCTCCTCCATCGCCGGCGTCTGGGGCAGCAGCAACCACGCCGCCTACACCGCGGGCAACGCCTACCTCGACGCCCTCGCCGAACACCGCAGGGCCCGGGGCCTGAGCGCCACCACCGTCGACTGGGGTGTCTGGTCGGCCGCCAACCCCTGGACCGTCCGCGACACCGTCGACGACTCCGACTTCTACCGGGTCCAGAAGCAGGGCCTGCCCCTCATCGAGCCCGACCTCGCGCTCACCGGCCTCCAGCAGGCCCTCGACGACGACGAGACGGTCATCGCCGTCGCCAACGTCGACTGGGAGCAGTTCGCGGACGTCTTCGGCTCCGTACGCCCCAGCCGCCTCCTCACCGGCGTACCCGAGGCCAGGCGGCAGCTGGAGGAGGCCGCCGCGCCCGGCGCGGACGTCACCCCGGCCGCCAACGTGCTGCGCGAGCGCCTGGACGGGCTCGCCGAGGCCGAGCAGCGCCGCGTCACCCTGGACCTCGTCCGCACCCACGCGGCGGCCGTCCTCGGGCACGACTCCCCGGAGGAACTGCGCCCCGGCAAGGCGTTCCAGGAACTCGGCTTCGACTCGCTCACCGCCGTCGAACTCCGCAACCGGCTGCGCACCGCCACCGGCCTGCGGCTGCCCGCCACCCTCGTCTTCGACTACCCGTCGTCGGCCGTGCTCGCCGAGCACATCCGCGCCGGGGTACTGGGCGAGCACCAGGCGTCCGAGGCGCGGGAACCCGCGCCCACCGGCACCGGCGCGGCCGACGAGCCGATCGCGATCGTCGCGATGAGCTGCCGCTTCCCCGGCGGGGTGCACACCCCCGAACAGCTGTGGCGGCTGCTGGAGGAGGGCGGCGACGTCGTCTCGGAGTTCCCGACCGACCGCGGCTGGCCACTGGAGTCCATGTTCGACCCCGACCCGGACCAGCCCGGCACCAGCTATGTGCGGCACGGCGGATTCCTCTACGACGCCGGTGAGTTCGACGCCGACTTCTTCGGCATCTCCCCGCGCGAGGCGGTCGCCATGGACCCGCAGCAGCGGCTGCTCCTGGAGACCTCCTGGGAGACCTTCGAACGCGCCGGTCTCGACCCGGACCGCCTGCGCGGCACCGACACCGGCGTCTTCACCGGCGTCAACTACCAGGACTACGGCGCCTCCGTGGCCCAGACCCAGGAGAACGAGGGCCACCTCCTCACCGGCAGCGCGGCCAGCGTGATCTCCGGCCGGATCTCCTACACCCTCGGCCTGGAGGGCCCCGCCGTCACCGTCGACACCGCCTGCTCCGCCTCCCTCGTCGCGGTGCACCTGGCCGCCCAGGCGCTGCGCGCCGGGGACTGCTCACTCGCCCTGGCCGGCGGCGTCGCGGTGATGTCCAGCCCGGGCGCCATCATCAGCTTCGCCCGCCAGCGCGGACTCGCCGCCGACGGCCGCTGCAAGGCGTTCTCCGACACCGCCGACGGCATGGGCATGGCCGAGGGCGTCGGCGTGATCCTCCTCGAACGCCTCTCCGAGGCACAGCGGCACGGGCACCCCGTGCTGGCCGTCCTGCGCGGCAGCGCCGTCAACCAGGACGGCGCCAGCAACGGCCTGACCGCCCCCAACGGCCCCTCCCAGCAGCGGGTCATCCGGGCCGCCCTCGCCAACGCCCGGCTCTCGGCGGCCGACATCGACGTCGTCGAGGCCCACGGCACCGGCACCAGGCTCGGCGACCCCATCGAGGCCCAGGCCCTGCTCGCCACGTACGGACAGGAACGCTCCGACGGGCACCCCCTGCTCATCGGCTCCCTGAAGTCCAACATCGGCCACACGCAGGCCGCCGCGGGCGTCGCCGGTGTGATCAAGACCGTCCTCGCGCTCCGGCACGGGCAGGTGCCGCGCACCCTGCACGTCGACCGGCCCTCGACCCAGGTCGACTGGACGGCCGGTGCCGTGGACGTGGTCACCGACACGACCCCGTGGCCCGCGACGGGCCGCCCGCGCCGCGCCGGGATCTCCGCGTTCGGCATGAGCGGCACCAACGTGCACGCGATCCTGGAGCAGGCGCCCGCGGAGGCTCCCGAGGAGAGCCCGCAGGAGACACCCGACGAGACGCCGGCCCGGACCGTCGGGCCCGTCGCCTGGCCGCTCTCCGCCAAGTCCCCGGACGCCCTGCGCGGCCAGGCCGAGCGGCTGACCGCCCACCTGGCCGACACGCCGGGCCTCCCGCCCGCCGCCATCGGCCGGGCCCTGACCACCCGCACGGCGTTCGAACACCGCGCCGTCCTCGTCGGCGACGGCACCCGGCTGCCCGCCGCGCTGACCGCCCTCGCCGACGACGGCACCGCCCCCGACCTGGTACGCGGCGTCGCCGACACCGTGGGCCGTACGGTCTTCGTCTTCCCCGGCCAGGGTTCCCAATGGGCCGGTATGGCACGGGAGTTGCTGGACGAGTCGCCGGTGTTCGCGGCCCGCATGGAGGAGTGCGAACGGGCCCTGGCCCCCTTCGTCGACTGGTCGCTGCTCGACGCCGTGCGCTCGGGCGGTGCCTGGGACCGGGTGGACGTCGTCCAGCCCGCGCTGTTCGCGGCGATGGTGTCGTTGGCCGAGGTCTGGCGGTCGTTCGGTGTCGTACCGGACGCCGTCGTCGGCCACTCCCAGGGCGAGATCGCCGCCGCCGTCGTGGCGGGCGCGCTGTCCCTGGAGGACGGGGCCCAGGTGGTCGCCCTGCGCAGCAAGACCCTCGACGCGCTCGCGGGACGCGGCGGCATGGCCTCCCTGTCCCTGCCCGCCGACCGGGCCGAGGCCGCCCTCGCCCCCTGGGCCGGCGCCCTGTCGGTCGCCGCGCTGAACGGCCCCGCCACCACCGTGGTCGCGGGCGACGCCGGGGCCCTGGCGGCCCTGCTCGCGCAGTGCGAGGCCCAGGGCGTACGGGCCCGGCGCATCGACGTCGACTACGCCTCGCACTCCGAGCACGTCGAGGAGATCCACGGCATCCTCATGGACGCCCTGGCGGGCATCAAGCCGCTGCCGAGCGAGGTCCCGCTGTACTCCACGGTGGACGGCGGCTGGCTCGACACCACCGGCATGCACGCCGGTTACTGGTACCGCAACCTGCGGCAGACCGTCGGCTTCGACCCCGCCGTCCGCGTCCTGGCCGCCGAGGGGTTCACCTCCTTCGTCGAGGTCAGCCCGCACCCCGTGCTCACCATGGCCATCGAGGAGACCGCCGAGACCGCCGGACGCGAGGCCGTCGTCCTCGGCACCCTGCGCCGCGACGAGGGCGGCCTGCGCCGCGTCCTGCTGTCGGCGGCCGACCTGTGGGTGCGCGGCGGTGCGGTCGACTGGACCGCCGCGTTCCCCGGCGAGAGCACGGCCGAGCTGCCGACGTACGCCTTCCAGCGGCGCCGCTACTGGATCCAGCCGCCCGCGGCGACGCCCCGCGGGCCCGGCGCCACCGGGCACCCGCTGCTCGGCACGGCCGTCGAGGTCGCCGACACCGGGGATCTCGTGCTCACCGGCAGCCTGTCGACCCGCACCCACCCCTGGCTCGCGGACCACGCGGTCTCCGGCGTGGTCCTGCTGCCCGGCACCGGCTTCGTCGAACTGGCCGTACGCGCCGGCGACGAGGCGGACTGCCCCCGGGTCGAGGAACTGACCCTCCAGGCACCGCTGGTGTTCGACCGGGACGCCGCCGTCCAGATCCAGGTGCGGGTCGGCGCGCCCGACGACTCCGGGCGGCGCACCCTCGGCGTGTTCTCCCGGGGCGAGGACGGCGCCGCCACTCCGTGGACCGGGCACGCCACCGGTGTCCTCGCCCCCGCCGGGGCCACCGACCGGGAGACCCACCCGTACGGCGCGGCATGGCCGCCCGCCGGGGCGGAACCGGTGCCCGTCGACGGCCTCTACGAGCGGTTCGCGGACGCCGGCTACGGGTACGGCCCCGCCTTCCACGGTCTGCGCGCCGCCTGGCGCCTCGGCCAGGACGTCTACGTGGAGGTCCGGCTGCCGGAGGACCAGCACCCGGGGGCCGCCGGCTTCGGTCTGCACCCGGCGCTGCTGGACGCGGCCCTGCACGGTCTGTGGCTGGCCACCCCGGACGGTGCCGACCGGAACGACGCGCCCGGCACCGCCAGGCTGCCCTTCTCCTGGGAAGGCGTCCGCCTGCACGCCTCCGGCGCGACCGAACTGCGTGTGCGGCTGAGCTACGACGACACCGGGTCGGTGGCGCTGGCCGCCGCCGACCCGGCCGGCCGGCCGGTCGCCGACGTGGCCGCGCTGGCCATCCGGCCCATCGCCGTCGACGCCCTGCGCGGCGCCGCGGCGCCGGGACGCGACTCGCTGTTCACTCTGGGCTGGACCGCCCTGCCCGCCACCACCGAGCCGCCCGTCGGCCGATGGGCCGCGCTCGGCGAGGGCGGACTGCTGCCCGAGACGCACGACGACCTCGACGCGCTCACCGCCGCCGTGGACGGGGGCGCCGCCGTGCCCGACGTGGTCGTCACGGCCTGCCCGCCCGGAGGGAACAGCGCGGACGCGGCCCGTACCGCGCTCGCCGGCACCCTGCGCCTGCTGCAGACCTGGCTGGCCGACGACCGCTGGGCCGACACCCGTCTGGTCCTCGTCACCCGGGGCGGTGTCGCCACAGCGCGCGGCGAGGACATCGGCGACCTGGCCGCCGCCGCCGTGTGGGGGCTCGTGCGCTCCGCGCAGTCCGAACACCCCGACCGGTTCGTCCTCGTCGACGCCGAGGACCCGGCCGAGGCCCTGAAGGCCCTGCCCGCCGCCCTGTCCGCCACGGAACCCCAGCTCGCGGTACGCGACGGCCGGACCCTCGCACCCCGCCTGACCAGGACCCCGCCGACGGATGCCGAGGCCGCGGCCGGCAAGCCCTGGGACCCCGAGGGCACGGTGCTCGTCACGGGCGCCTTCGGCGTCCTCGGCGGCCTGGTGGCCCGTCACCTGGTCACCGAGCACGGGGCACGTCACCTGCTGCTGACCGGGCGGCGCGGCGCCGACACCCCCGAGGCCACCGCCCTGGTCGACGAACTCACCGCCCTGGGCGCCCGGGTGGAGACCGCCGCCTGCGACACGGCCGACCGGGACGCCCTGGCCGGGCTCCTCGCGGGCGTCCCCGACACCCACCCGCTCACCGCCGTGGTCCACTCGGCCGGCGTCCTCGACGACGGGGTCATCGGCTCGCTCACCCCCGAGCGCCTGGACCGCGTCCTGCGCCCCAAGGCGGACGCCGCGCTCCACCTGCACGAACTGACCCGCGACCTGCCGTTGGCCGCGTTCGTGCTCTTCTCGTCCGCCTCCGGCACCGTCGGCAGCTCCGGGCAGGGCAACTACGCGGCGGCCAACGCCTTCCTCGACGCGCTCGCCCAGCACCGTCGCGCCCGGGGCCTGCCCGGCCAGTCGATCGCCTGGGGCATGTGGGCCGAGCGCTCCGCACTGACCGGCACCCTCGACGAGGTCGACCTGCGGCGCATGGCACGCGGCGGCGTGGGGGCACTCACCTCCGACGAGGGTCTCGCCCTGTTCGACGCCGCGCTCGAACGGGACGACGCGGTCCTGGTCCCGGTCCGGCTCGACCTGGCCAGGCTGCGCGCCAGGGCGGGCACCGGCCCCGTACCCGCCCTCTTCCGCGCCCTGGTGCGCGGCGCAGCCCGCCGCGCGGCGGCCACCGGCGGCGCCGCCGACGCGGCGGACACCCTGCGCGGGCGGCTCGCGGGCCTGGCCGCCGACGACGCCCGCGCCGTCCTCGCCGACCTGGTGTGCGCGCACGCCGCCGATGTGCTCGGGCACGCCGGAGCCTCGGCCGTCGACCCCGAACGCGCCTTCCGGCAGCTCGGCTTCGACTCGCTGACCGCGGTGGAACTGCGCAACCGCCTCAACGCGGCCACGGGCCTGCGGCTCCCCGCGACCCTGGTGTTCGACTACCCGAGCCCGGCGGCCGTCGCCGGGTACTGCGCCGAACGGCTCGCGCCGGCGGGCCCCCCGCAGACCCTGCCGGCGGCGGCCCCGGCCGACGCCGACATCACCCGGGCCCTGTCGACGATCCCGCCTGCCAAGCTGCGCGACTCCGGCCTGCTGGAGGCGCTGCTGAAGCTGGCCGGACCGGACACAGAGGAACAGGAGTCGTCCGGGCGGGCGACCGGCATCCAGGAGATGGACGTGGACGACCTCGTACGGCTGGCGCTGGGGAGCGAACGTGACTGACACCCGCGTGCCGGCCCGGAAGAGGATGTGAGGAGAGGGATGTCCACGGACAAGGTGGTCGAGGCGCTGCGCGCCTCCCTGCTGGAGAACGAGCGGCTGCGCGGCGAGAACACACGGCTGCGCGACCGGTCCCGGGAACCGGTCGCCATCGTCGCCATGAGCTGCCGCTTCCCGGGCGGGGTCCGCACCCCGGAGGACCTGTGGCGGCTGCTCGCCGAAGAACGCGACGCGGTCAGCGAGTTCCCCGCCGACCGGGGCTGGGACGCCGCCGCGCTGTACGACCCCGACCCCGACACCCCGGGGACGTCCACCACCCGGGAGGGCGGCTTCCTGCACGACGCCTGCGGCTTCGACGCCGGCTTCTTCGGGATCTCGCCCCGTGAGGCCCTGGCCATGGACCCCCAGCAGCGGCTCCTGCTGGAGACCTGCTGGGAGGCCGTCGAACGCGGTGGCATCGACCCGCTGTCCCTGCGCGGCAGCCGCACCGGCGTCTACGCGGGCGTCATGTACAACGAGTACGGCGCCCGGCTGGCCCGGATACCGGCGGACGTCGAGGCGTTCATCGGCACCGGCACCGTGCCCAGCGTGGTCACCGGCCGGATCGCCTACACCCTCGGCCTGGAGGGCCCGGCCGTCACCATCGACACCGCGTGCTCGTCGTCGCTGGTCGCCCTCCACCTGGCCTGCCAGGCGCTGCGGGCGGGGGAGATCTCCCTCGCCCTGGCGGGCGGTGTCACGGTGATGTCCACACCGAGCCTGTACGTCGGGTTCAGCCGCCAGCGCGGACTGGCGCCGGACGGCCGCAGCAAGTCGTTCGCCGCGGCCGCCGACGGCGCCGGCTTCGGCGAGGGCGTCGGCGTGCTGCTCCTCGAACGGCTCTCGGACGCCCGGCGCAACGGCCACCCCGTGCTCGCCCTGGTGCGGGGCTCGGCGGTCAACCAGGACGGCGCCAGCAACGGCATGACCGCCCCCAACGGCCCCTCCCAGCAACGGGTGATCCAGCAGGCCCTGGCGTCGGCCGGCCTCGCGCCGGCCGAGGTCGACGCGGTGGAGGCCCACGGCACGGGGACCCGCCTCGGCGACCCCATCGAGGCTCAGGCGCTGCTGGCCACCTACGGCCAGGACCGCCCGGCGGACCGGCCGCTGCTGCTCGGCTCGCTCAAGTCCAACCTCACCCACACCCAGGCCGCCGCCGGCGTCGGCGGCGTCATGAAGATGGTGCTCGCGATGCGCCACGGCCTGCTGCCCCGCACCCTGCACCTCGACCGTCCCACCCCGCAGGTCGACTGGACCGAGGGCAACATCGCCCTGCTCACCACGGCCACCCCCTGGCCGGAGACCGATCACCCCCGCCGCGCCGGCGTCTCCTCCTTCGGCGCGAGCGGCACCAACGCCCACACCGTTCTGGAGGCGGCGCCCGCCGACGTACCCGCCGAGGACGAGGGACGTGCCGAGGGACCCGGCCCCGTGGCCTGGGCGCTGTCCGCGAAGGGCGAGGCGGCACTGCGCGGCCAGGCCGCCGCCCTGCACGCCCAACTGACCGACACCCCGCGGGCACACCCCCTGGACGTGGGCTTCTCCCTGGCCACGGCCCGGTCCTCCTTCGCCGACCGTGCCGTCGTCGTCGGCGACGACCGTCCCGCCCTGCTGTCCGGCCTGGCCGCGCTGGCCGCCGGACGGCCCGATGCGGCGGTCGTCTCCGCCCGCGCGCTGCCCGGACGCAAGGCCGTCTTCGTCTTCCCCGGCCTCGGCTCGCAGTGGCCCGGCATGGCCGCCGAACTGCTCGACGAGTCACCCGCGTTCGCGGCCGGCATGGCGGACTGCGCCCAGGCACTCGCCCCGCACATCGACTGGTCGGTCACCGACGTCCTGCGCGGCGCGCCCGGTGCGCCGTCGCTGGACCGGGTGGACGTCCTCCAGCCCGTGCTGTTCTCCGTGATGGTGTCGCTGGCCGCGCTGTGGCGGTCGTACGGCGTCGAGCCCGCCGCCGTCGTCGGCCACAGCCAGGGCGAGGTCGCCGCCGCCTGTGTCGCGGGTGCTCTCACCCTGGAGGACGGGGCCCGCGTGGTGGCGCTGCGCAGCCGGGCGCTGGCCGGGCTCGCCGGTGGCGGGGGCATGGCCACCGTCGTGCTCTCCGCGGCCGAACTCGCCCCGTACCTGGAACGCCGCTCGGGCAAGGTCACGGTCGCCGCCGTCAACGGGCCACGCGTGCTCGTCGTCGCCGGACCCGGCGACGAGGTCGGCGCCCTCGTCGACGAACTCTCCGCCGAGGGCGTCATGGCCTGGCGCATCCCGGTGGACTACGCCTCCCACTCGGACGACGTGAGCACCGTACGGGACCGGCTGCGCGAGGACCTGTCCTCGCTCGCTCCCCAGGCCCCGGCCGTGCCCCTGGTGTCCACCGTGGACGCCGACTGGATCGGTGCCGGCGACCTCACCCACGCGTACTGGTACCGCAACCTCCGCCAGACCGTCCGCTTCCACGACGCGATACGCCTGCTCCTCGACGCCGGGCACCGCACCTTCGTCGAGGTGAGCCCCCACCCGCTGCTCACCTACGGCATCGGCGACACCGCGGCCGACGCCGGCGCGGACGACGCCGTGGTGCTGGGCACCCTGCGGCGCGACGAGGGCGGTCTGCACCGGATGCTGCTGGCGCTCGGCGAGGCGCACGCGAACGGCGTGGCCGTCGACTGGCGGCGCGCGTTCGACGGCACCGGGGCGCGCCTGACCGACCTGCCGACGTACGCCTTCCAGCGCACCCACTACTGGCTCGACGTGCCCGCGCACGCCGGGGACCCCGAGTCGGCGGGCCAGACGGAGACGGGGCACCCGCTGCTGACCGCGGCCGTGGATCTGCCCGACGGCGACGGCGTCCTCTTCACCGGGCGCCTCGCCCTGCGCACCCACCCCTGGCTCGCGGACCACGCGGTCTCCGGCACGGTGCTGCTGCCCGGCGTCGCCTTCGTGGAGATGGCCGCCCACGCCGCCGCCCACGTCGGCTGCGCCACCGTCGAGGAACTCACCCTGGCCGCACCCCTGGTCCTCGCCGCCGACGAGGCCCGACGACTCCGCCTGACCGTGGACGCGCCCGACCCCGACGGCCGCCGGGCCGTGGCGCTGTACTCCCGCCCCGACGACCCCGAGTCCACCGAACCGTGGGTCCGCCACGCGGGGGGCACCCTGGCCGGGATGCCCGCGGCCGCACAGGGTGACCCCGGCCGGTGGCCGCCCGGCGACGGCGCCGAACGCCTCGACCTCGACCACCTGTACGCGGACTTCGAGGCGGCCGGGGTCCACTACGGCCCGCTCTTCCAGGGCCTGCGTGCCGCCTGGCGGGTCGGCGACGAGATCCATGCCGAGGTGGCTCTGCCCGAGTCGGTGCCGGGGACCCGCGAGAGCGGCTTCGCCGTCCACCCGGCCCTGCTCGACGCCGCGCTGCAGACGGTGGCTCTGCGCCCCGACGGCACCCGGGGCACGGCCCCGGGCCGCACGGGAGCCGTGCCGCTGCCCTTCTCCTGGCACGACGTCACCCTCGCCCCGGCGGCCGACCCGGTCCTGAGGGTCGTGCTGGCCCCGGCCGAGCAGGGCGGCGATGCCGTGTCGGTACGGATCACCGACCGCACCGGCCGCCCGGTCGTCACCGTCGGCGCGCTGACCCTGCGGGCGGCGGCGGGTGCTCCGGCCGCCGCCGAGCGGTCCCTGTTCCGCCTCGACTGGACCCGGTTGCCCGGCACCGAACCGTCCCACGGCACCTGGGCCGCGCTCGGCGCCTGCGACGGCGACCTGCTGCCGGCCGGCTTCCGGGCCGACCGGTGCCCCGGCCTCGCCGACGTGCCCGCCACGTCCGACGCCGTGCTGGCCCTGTGCCCGCCCGCCGAGGGCACGGGCCCCGAAGCGGCCCGCGCCAGCGTGGGCGCCGTACTGGACCTGCTCCGACGCTGGCTGGCGGAGCCGAAGTTCACCGACACCCCGCTGGTGCTGCTCACCCGTGGCGCGGTCGACCTCGACGGCGCCCCCGCGGACCTCGGGGGCGCCGCCGCCTGGGGGCTGCTGCGCACCGCCCAGCTGGAGCACCCCGGCCGCTTCGTCCTGCTGGACACCGACGGCGGCGACGGCCTCGAAGCGGCCCTCGCCACCGCCCTGGCCGAGGGCGAACCCCAACTGGCCCTGCGCGACGGCATCTTGTACGTGCCCCGCCTGGGCCGCCCGCCCGTCGCCGACCGGCTCGCCGGGTTCGGCCCGGAGGGGACCGTCCTCGTCACCGGCGGCGGAGGCACCCTGGGCGGACTGGTGGCCCGTCACCTGGTCACCACTCACGGCGTACGGCATCTGCTGCTGCTCGGCCGCCGGGGCGCCGCCGCCGAGGGCATGGCCGCGCTCACGGAGGAGCTGAGCGCGGCGGGAGCCGAGGTCACCGTCGCGGCGTGCGACGTGGCCGACCGGGAGGCGCTGGCCGGCTGCCTCGCGGCCATCCCCCCGGAGCACCCGCTGCGCGCCGTGGTGCACACGGCGGGCGTGCTGGACGACGGGCTGGTGACCGCCCTCACCCCCGAGCGGCTGTCGGCCGTCCTGCGCCCCAAGGCCGACGGCGCCTGGAACCTGCACGAGCTGACCCGGGACCAGGACCTGACGGCGTTCGTCCTGTTCTCCTCCTCCGCCGGTGTCTTCGGCAGTCCGGGCCAGTCCGCCTACGCCGCCGCCAACGCCTTCACCGACGCCCTGGCCGCCGCCCGCCACCGGGCGGGGCTGCCCGGCACCTCCCTGGCCTGGGGCCTGTGGGAACAGCGCACCGGTCTGACCGACGGCCTCGGCGACACGGATCTGCGGCGGATGGCCCGGAGCGGGGTGCGCGCCCTGCCCACCGAGGAGGGCCTGGCCCTGTTCGACGCCGCACTGGCGGGCGACGACCCGGTCCTCGTGCCGGTGGGCCTCGACCTCCGGGCCCGGCCCGGTGGCCCGGTGCCCCACCTGCTGCGGGCGCTGGTCCGGACCCCCGCCGCACGTCGGCGCGGCCCGCAGGCCGACGTGTCGTTGCGGCCGCGGCTGGCCGCCGCGCCGGAGGCCGAACAGGGTGAGATCCTGCTGCGGCTGGTGCGAACCCAGGCGGCCGAGGTGCTCGGCCACGCCGACCCGGACGCGCTGTCCGGGGGTGACGCCTTCCTGGAGAGCGGCTTCGACTCGCTGACCGCCGTCGAACTGCGCAACCGCCTCGCCGCCGCGCTCGACCTGCGGCTGCGCCCCACCGCCGTACTCGACGCGGGAACCCCCGCCCGGCTGGCCGAGCACCTGCGGGCGGAACTGACCCGCGCTACCGCTCCCGGAGCCGGGCGACAGGCCGGTGAACCGCCGCACGACCCGGTCAGCGCCCTGTTCCGGCAGGCGTGCGAGGTGGGCCGGATCCACGAGGGCATCCAGATCCTCCAGCAGGCCGCGAAGCTCCGCCCCGACTTCGGGTCCGGCCCCGAGCTGCTGAGCTCGTCCGGACGGCGTCCGGAGCTGCTGCGGCTGCACATCCGCGACGACGCGCCCGAACTGGTCTGCTTCGCCTCGGTGGTGGCGCTCGGCGGAGCCCATCAGTACAGCCGTTTCGCGTCCGCCTTCGAGGGCCGCTACGGCGTCAGCGCGCTGGACGCGCCCGGCTTCGCCCCCGACGAGCCGCTGCCCGCGGGCATGTCCGCCCTGCTGGACTTCCAGACCGAGGTCCTCCTGCGGCGCCTCGGCGACCGGCCGAAGGTGCTGCTCGGTTCCTCGTCGGGCGGCACCCTCGCGCACGCCGCCGCCGCCCGCCTGGAAGCGCTCGGGGCCGGCCCGGCCGCCGTGGTGCTGCTGGACACGTATCTGTCCGGGGACGAGGCGATGACCCAGTTCGACGACGTACTGGTCAGCGGCATGTTCGAGCGCGAGGACCGGGCCGCCCCCATGGACGGCACCCGGCTGACCGCCATGGGCCGCTACTTCCAGCTCCTGGACGACTGGGAGCCGCCCCCCGTCGCGGCGCCCGTGCTGCTGGTCCGGGCATCCAGCCCGCTGGCGGAACCGGCACCGGACAGCGACATCGACTGGCGGGCCTCGTGGCCGTCCGCGCATTCCGTCCTGGACGTTCCGGGAAATCACTGGTCGATGATGGAACAGCATCTGCGCACGACGGTCGACGCCGTCACGGGATGGCTGGATTCGGTCATTTCGTAATTCACTTCAAGAACCCTGAAGAACCCGCCGAAGAAAAGTGGAGCGATATGTTGGAAAACGATTCCGAAGCCTCGGGTGAAAAGCTCCGTCTCGCCGTGCTCGGCGCCGGCGTCATGGGTGTCGGCATCACCACGCTGGCGGTCGGACACGGTGTGCCCGTGACGCTCATCGACGTCGACCAGGCCAAACGCGCGGAGGCGGAAGCCCGCATCGCCCACGAACTACGGCTCGCGCGGCTGATGGGCGCCCTGCCGGACGACCTTCCCGTCGGGGGACTCGTCATCGGTGATTCGGTGTCGGAAGCGGCCGGATCGACCGCGGTCATCGAAGCCGTCACGGAAATCGCGGAGCTCAAGGAGAAAGTGATCGCGGAGGTTTCCGCGATCGTTTCGCCTGGTACTCTCCTGGTGTCCAACACGTCGTCCATTCCCATTGACGAACTGGCCTCGGCCGCCGTGCGTCCGGCAGAACTCGTCGGCACGCATTTCATGAACCCGTCCTATCTGATCCGCACGGTCGAGGTCATCCGCGGCGCCCGCACCGGCGAGGCCGCCATGGACTCCGTACGGACCCTGCTCACCACCCTGCGCCGCCGGCCCGTCGTGGTCCGGGACGCCCCCGGCTTCGTGACCAGCCGGGTCCTGCACCCGATGATCAACGACGCGGCCCGGGTGGTGCAGGAGGGGACCGCGACCGCCGAGGACGTCGACGCCCTGATGCAGGGCTGCCTGGGGCACGCCACGGGTCCGCTGCGCACCGCGGACCTCATCGGCATCGACAACCTCGTCGACTCGCTGAACGTGCTGTACGAGCGCACCGGCGACGGCGGCTGCCGTCCGTGCGACCTGCTGTTGGAGAAGGTCCGGGCGGGCGACATCGGCCGGAAGTCCGGCCGTGGTTTCTACGAATACGAGGGATGAAAGTCATGACCATGCCATCCGAGGGAACCGTGGAGAAGGAACTCCTCGACTTCCTGCACGTACGCACCAAGACCGTCTGGGAGGAGGACACCGACCTCTTCGCGGCCGGCGGGCTCTCGTCCCTGTTCGCCATGGAACTCGTCGTCCACCTGGAGAAGTCCTACGGCATCGCGATCCGGGGCGCCGACCTGCGGCTGGACAACTTCCGTACCGTCACGGGAATGGCGGCACTGGTCCGCCGTCTGCGCGCGGCAGCCGGGGACGGCGGTGAGTGAGCTCCTCGCCGAGGCGACCGCCTCGGTCACCGGCCTCGTCGGTGACCGGGCCGGTGACTGGGACCGCTCGGGACTGCTCCCCGCCGAGCTGCTGAGAAAGCTCGGCGCCGCCGGGCAGTTGTGCACCGGCGTGCCCACCGAGTACGGCGGCCTCGGCTGGGACAGCCGCACCGGTGGCGAGTTCACCGCCCACGTCGGCAGTCTGTGCAGCTCCCTGCGCAGCGTCATGACCTCCCAGGGCATGGCCGCCTGGACCGTCGAACGGCTCGGCGACGAGGCGCAGCGCCGCGCACTGCTGCCCCGTCTCACCTCGGGCGAACTGGCCGCCGTCGGCTTCAGCGAGAGCCAGGCCGGCAGCGATCTGTCGGGCATCGACACCCGCATCACCGTCGACGGCGACACCGTCGTGGTCGACGGCCACAAGGTGTGGATGACCGCCGCCCACTACGCCGACCTGCTCATCGTCTTCGGACGGATGGGCGACGGCGCCGCCGCCGTGGTCGTGCCCGCCCGGGCCCCGGGCGTCGACGTACGGCGGGTGGCCGACCCCCTGGGCTGCCGCGCCGCAGGCCACGCCGAGGTCCGCCTCGACTCCGTACGCCTCCCCGCCGACAGCGTGCTGGGCGGCGAGGGCCTGTCCCTGCCGCTGCTCGTGACCACCGCCCTGGCCTACGGGCGGATGTCGGTCGCCTGGGGATGCGTCGGAATCCTGCGCGCCTGCCTGGCCGCGACGACCCGGCACGCCGCGTCCCGCGAGCAGTTCGGGCAGCCGCTGGCCCGTCACCAGCTCGTCGCCAAGCACCTGGCCGACCTCTTCGTCGCGGAACAGGTCGCCTCCCGCGCCTGCGAACACGCCAGCCACCGCTGGGACAACGGGTCCCCCGACATGGTCGTCGCCACCATCCTCGCCAAACACGTCAGCGCCGGCCACGCCGCCCGCGGGGCCGCGTCCGCCGTCCAGGTCATGGCGTCGGCGGGAGCCCAGGACGGCCATCCGGTGGCCCGCGCCTACCGGGACGCCAAACTCATGGAGATCATCGAGGGCAGCAACGAGATGTGCGAACTCCTGCTCGCCCAGCACGCGTTGACAAGTGTGGAGCAGACATGAGCGACAAGACCGGCGCCGACGCGCCGGCCCTGGTGAAGTGCCTGGTCTGGGACCTGGACAACACCCTCTGGCAGGGCACGCTGCTGGAGGACGCGGAGGTATCGCTGTCCGACGCGATACGGGCGGCGATCGTCGAACTCGACGCGCGGGGCGTCCTGCAGTCCGTCTGCAGCCGCAACGACCACGATCTGGCCTGGGCACGTCTCGAAGCGCTGGGCGTCGCCGAGTACTTCGTCCTGCCCGAGATCGGCTGGGGACCCAAGTCCGAGGCGGTCCGGCGGATCGCCGAGGGCCTGAACTTCGCCCACCGGACCATCGCCTTCATCGACGACCAGCCCGCCGAACGGGCCGAGGTCGCCTACCACCTCCCGGACGTCCGGTGCTACCCCGCCGAGGAGGCGGTCGCCCTCACCGGCCTGCCCGAGTTCAGCCCCGCCGTGAGCACGGTGGACTCCCGGCGCCGGCGCGAGATGTACCAGGCCGGCTTCCGCAGGGAGACCGAACGGTCCGCCTACGAGGGCCCCGACGAGGAGTTCCTCCGCTCCCTCGACCTGGTCATGCGCATCGGACGGGCCACCGAGGAGGAGATCACCAGGGTCGAGGAACTCACCCTGCGCACCAGCCAGATGAACGCCACCGGAGTGCACTACTCCGACCGGACACTGCGCGAGCTGTCGGCGGACCCCGGCCACGAGGTCCTGGTCACCACCCTCACCGACCGGTTCGGACCGCACGGGGCCGTCGGCGTCACGCTGGTCGAGAAGCACCCGGCCGTGTGGCACCTGAAGCTGCTCGCCACCTCCTGCCGCGTGGTCTCCTTCGGCGCCGGATCGGTCATCCTGAACTGGCTCGTGGACCGGGCCGCCGCGGCCGGCGTCCATCTCGTGGCCGACTTCCGGCGGACGGACCGCAACCGCATGATGGAGGTCGCCTACCGGTTCGCCGGCTTCGACGAGGAGCCCTGCGCCTGTCGCGACGCCGTGCGGACCGCGCCGGCACGGGCGGCGCAGGGAGCGGAGGGAGCGGAGGGAGCGGAGGGAGCGGAGGAGCAGGAGTCGGCCGAGGTCGAACGGCTCCATCTCGTCGCCGCACCCCGGCCCCCCTCCACGACCGTCCGGCTCATCGCCCCCGACCTGACGGCGCGACCCGCCACGGACACCTCGGTCGTGGCCCCGGCGTGAGGGTCCCCCTGCCGAGGACGGCCCACGGCGGGCGTCCGGACCACCTCGTCCGGGAGCCCGCCGAGAACGCGTGCGCCATGGGCGTGGCCGGTCCGCCGGGAGCGCACCGGCCACGACCCGATCCGGGGTCCGCCGTCCGGCGATATTCCGACGCTATCCGTCCCGCCTAGGCTCGGCCCGGCCGGGACCGCTCGACGGCGGACGGGCTGTCGGCTCATCGACGGGCGAGGGCCACCGACAGCACCGGTACCTGACGCCGACCCCGGCCTGACGCCCGTCCGGCGGAGTGACGGACTCGAGGAGAACGATGCGGATCGTCCTGCTGACCATCGGTTCGCGCGGTGACGTGCAGCCGTTCGTGGTGCTCGGCGTCGAGCTGAAGGCTCGCGGGCACGAGGTGGTGCTGGCAGCCGGGGCGGAGTTCAAGAGCATGGCCGACCGGGCCGGTCTCGGCTTCCGGGCTCTCGAAGCGCTGCCCGCCGGGTACGCCGACTCGGTGCTGCGCGATCCGAAGGTGCAGGCCGCCCTGCGGCGTGGGCCGTCGATGTACCGGATGGCCATGGCGGCGCCACGGCTGACCGGTGCCCAGCAGCAGGCCCTGATCGACGAGATGGTGGCCGCCGGCGAGGGCGCGGACATGGTCGTCAACACCACGCTGACCCGGATCGGCGCGCTGGGCCGGCCGGACGTGCCGTGGTGTTCGGTCGCGTCCTGGCCGGTGACCGAGACGGCCGCGTGGCCCGCGCTGGGCGCGCCGAAGCTGTCGCTGGGCGGCGGTTACAACCGGTTCACCCACCGGGCCATGGGCGCACTGGAGTGGCTGGTGTACCGGCCCAGCGTGAACCGCGGCCGGACCGCCGCCGGGCTGCCGCGACTCGGGCTCCGCTCACCCTTCCGTGACGACGGGGCCACCCGGCCGCTGCTGTACCAGTTCAGCCCGCACGTGTTCGCGCCGCCCGCGGACTGGCCGGAGCAGTGTCACATCACCGGGTACTGGTCGGACGACGCGCGGTGGGACAATCCGGCGGAGGTGACCGAGTTCGTCGAACGCGGCGATCCGCCGCTGGTGGCCTCCTTCGGCAGTGCCTGGGCGGTGGACGGTCCCGGCCTGCTCGCGGCGAGCCTGGCGGCAGCGACGGCGACCGGACACCGGCTGCTGGTCGTCGGCGGCCCGGACGGCCCGCTGCCCGCCGGGGCCGAGGCGATCCGGACCGAGAGCGCCGACTTCGTCTGGCTGCTGCCCCGCGCCGCCGCCGTACTGCACCACGGCGGCCAGGGCACCACCGCGGCCGTGGTGTCCGCCGGCGTGCCACAGGTCGTCGTACCGTGCTTCGCGGACCAGCCGGTGTGGGCGAGCCGGATGGCCGCGCTGGGCGTCGCACCGCCGCCGGTGCCGTTCTCCCGGTTGACCGGCGACCAGCTGGCCGCCGCCGTGCGAACCGCCGTCGACGATCCGGCGATCGCCACGCGGGCGGCGGCGCTGGCGGCCGCGGTGCGCGCCGATCGAGGCGTGGCCGCCGCCGCGGACGTCATCGAGAAGCACGCCGTCACCTCGCGCTGACGGCTTCCGGTGGCAGCCCGGTCCGCGGCTCGGCTTCGCCCCGGAGCGGCCGACGGAACGTGCACGACGCTTGTTCGCCCTCCGGGTGAACCCCGTTTCCTGTCCCGCTCCGCAGAAGTTCGTTCTCTTCCCGGCCAGCGGGCCGGGGCATCCCCGAAGGAGTCCGAATGACCGCATCCCCGGTCGCCCCCGGTGGTCTGCCTCGGACCCACGACCCGTCGGCGGCGCTGCGTGTCGCCCGATCGGCACGGTCCACCCGGGGCACCGTGACGGCCGCACCGGACTTCCGGTCCTGGTTCGCCGAACGGCTGGCCATGGCCGGGACCACCACGGTCGCCGGTATCGACTTCGCCGACCTGGTCGGCTGGCGCTTCGCCGACGACACCGGCAACCTGGTGCACGACAGCGGGAAGTTCTTCGTCGTCGAGGGCCTGTCGGTGGCCGCCGCTCACGGCCCGGTGGCGAGCTGGTCGCAGCCGATCATCGACCAGCCGGAGACCGGTGTGCTGGGCATCCTGGTCAAGGAGTTCGACGGGGTGCTGCACTGCCTGATGCAGGCCAAGATGGAGCCGGGCAACTGCACCATGCTGCAACTGTCCCCGACCGTGCAGGCCACGCAGAGCAACTACACCGGGGTACACCGCGGCCGCCCGGTGCCCTATCTGGACATGTTCCTGTCCGCGCCACCGCGGTCGGTGCTCGCCGACGTGCTGCAGTCCGAGCAGGGCTCGTGGTTCTACCGCAAACGCAACCGCAACATCGTCGTGGAGGCCACCGCGGACGTCGAGGTGCTGCCCGGTTTCTGCTGGCTGTCACTGGGCCAGGTGCACGCGCTGCTCGCCGAGGACCACGTGGTCAACATGAACACGCGCACGGTGCTGTCCTGCCTGTCCTTCTCCGGGCCGAACCTCGTGGGCGAACTCGGCGGTGGCGCGTCGGGGTTCCGGGCGGCCCTCGTGCGGTCGATCGACACGGAGTGGGGCGCGCTGCACACCGACGGCGAGATCCTGAGCTGGATCACCGACCTGCGGTCCCGCCGCGAGATCGAGGCCACCCCGATCCCGCTGCGCGAGGTGCGCGGCTGGCGCCGCCGGCCCGACCGGATCACTCACGACACGGGCGCCTTCTTCGACGTCCGCGCGGTCGCGGTGGACGGCGGGGGCCGCGAGATCGACAGCTGGACGCAGCCGATGATCGCCCCGCACGGGCTCGGCGTCGTGGCGTTCCTGGTCGCCCGGTTCTCCGGGGTGCTGCACATACTGGTCGGCGTCCAGACGGAGCCGGGCCTGGACTTCGTCGAGCTGGCGCCTACGGTGCAGTGCACGCCGGACAACTACGAGCACCTGCCGGCCGAGGCCAGGCCACCCTTCCTGGACGACGTGCTGGCCGCACCGGCCGACCGGATCCGGTTCGACACCGAACTCTCCGAGGAGGGCGGCCGGTTCTTCCACGCCCGTACCCGGCATGTGATCGTCGAGGTCGACCCGGTGGTCGCGAACGGCGCCGGACCGGCCCGGCACCGGTGGATGACCCTGGCCCAGATCGTCGGGTTGCTACGGCACAGCCACTACATGAACGTGCAGGGCCGCAGTCTGGTGGCGTGCCTGCACAGCCTCGTGGCCCGCCCCGATGACGACCGTCCGGTCGCGCCGGGTGGGGGCGCCTGATGGCCCGGCCTCTCACGGAACCCGCCCCCGGAGCGGACGTCGACCCGGCGGCGACGGTACGGATCGGTGTGCTCGGGGCGGCATCCATCGCGTGGCGGCGCATGCTGCCTGCCCTGACCGGTACGGCCGGGGTGTCGGTCGCGGCCGTCGCGAGCCGGGATCGGTCCAGGGCCGCGGCGTTCACCGAGCGGTTCGGCGGCGAGCCGATCGAAGGGTACGCGGCGCTGCTGGAGCGCGCCGACATCGACGCGGTCTACATCCCGCTGCCTAACTCCCTCCATCACCCGTGGGCTGCGGCCGCGCTCGCGGCCGGAAAGCACGTCCTGGCGGAGAAACCGCTGACGACGTGCGCCGCCGACACCGCGGATCTGGTGCGCCTGGCCGAAGCGAACAACCTCGTGCTGCGGGAGAACTTCACGTTCCTGCACCACCCGGTGCACGCGGTCGTGCGGGACCTGGTGACCGCCGGTCGCATCGGCGAGCCTCGGCACTTCACCAGCTCGTTCTGCTTCCCGCCGCTTCCCGAAGCCGACGTGCGTTACCGGCCCGAACTGGGCGGCGGGGCGCTGCTGGACGTCGGCGTCTACCCGATCCGGGCGGCACAACTGTTGTTCGGCAACGAGATCGAGGTCGCGGGCGCGGTGCTGCACGCGGATCCGGTCACCGGAGTCGACGTGTCCGGCAGCGTGCTGCTCACGGCCGGCGACGTGGTCGTGACGGCCGAGTTCGGCTTCCGGCACAGCTACGGTTCCCGCTACCGGCTGTGGGGCTCGTCCGCCCAGCTGCTGCTGGAGCGCGCGTTCACCCCACCCGCGACCCACCAGCCGGTGCTGCGCATCGATGAACAGGACCATGCCGAGGAGATCGTGACGCCGGCCGCCGACCAGTTCGCCCGATCGGCTGCCGCCTTTACCGCCGAGGTCCGAGCCCGCCGAGCCGGAGTGCCGGACCCGGCAGCGGCGTCCAACGCCGACACCCTGTGCACCGCCGAACTCCTCGACGCCGTCAGGGCATCCGCGCGCGTCGTCACCGTGTCCGGAGGGCACTGATGCGCGTCATCGGCCGGGGCTTCATCGCGAGCCACCTCAGCACGATCGCCGACCGGCACCCGCACGCCGTGGTGGTGGCCGCCGGTGTGTCCAGCGTACGGGTGACCGATCCGGCGGAGTTCGCCCGGGAGCGGGCGCTCATGGCCGATGTGACGCGGCGCTGCCTGCGGGAGAAGCTGACCGTGGTGGTGCTGTCGACCGCGTCGCACGCGATGTACGGCTCGACCGACCACAGCGTGGAGGAACGGGAACCCGTCTCGCCGGGTTCGCCCTACGGGCGGCACAAACTCGGGCTGGAGCGGCAGGTGGCGGACTCGGGCGCGAACTGGCTCGTGCTGCGGCTGGCGCACGTCGTCGGCGCACGCCAGCGGCCGCACCAACTGCTGCCCGCGTTCGTCGAGCAGGTGCGTTCGGGAACCGTCCGACTGTACCGGGACACCTATCGCGATCTGGTCGACGTGCGCGATGTCGTGTCCGTCGCGGACGGTCTGCTGGCGGCCGGCGTGCACGGCGAGGTGGTGCACGTCGCCTCCGGCACACCGGTTCCGGTGACCGCGATCGCCGCCGGGGTGCGGGCTCGGATGGGCCTGCCGGCCCGGCTCGAGGTCGTCGACGCCCCGCCGGCGCGCACCACGGTCTCCACCGCCCGGTTGCGGGCCCTGCTGCCGAACGCCGTCCTGCCGGGCGGCGCCGGCCACCTCGATCGGCTGCTCGACCGGTACGTGGCCGACTACGCCGGCTGAACTCGCCCCCGGCCGGTGTTTCCCGCCGGCCGCCGGCTTGCGCTGCCGCGCACCGGATCGTCGTCCTGACCAGGCGCGTCCGGACCGGCCGTCGGCGATATTCATCCGCTATCCGTGCCGCCTAGGCTGCAGCAGAACTCCCAGGGCCCGCGTCCACGCAGTGTCGTGGTCCGGCAGGGGCCGCAGCCCGACGGCTGACGGATCGTCAAATCAACGACAGGTTGGGGTGGTCACGATGTTGGTGCTCGGGCTGAGCGGAAACTTCTCCGCGCGGGACTCGGATCTGGTCCCCCTCATGCCGGACCAGTTGTTCCACGACTCGGCCGCCTGTCTGGTGCGGGACGGCGAGGTGATCGCCGCCGTCGAGGAGGAACGGTTCAACCGGATCAAAAAGACCACCAAGTTCCCGGTCAACGCGATCCGCGCGTGCCTGGACGCGGCGGGGGTGACGGTCGACCAGCTCGACGGCGTGGCGTACTACTTCCCCGAGGAATTCGTCGACACCACGCTCAACTTCTTCTACACCGTCCACCCGAAGGTGCCCACGGTGTACTGCCGCCAGCTGATCAAGCAGTGGTTCGCCGAGGAGTTCGACTGGGATCTCGGCGACGACAAGCTCGTCTTCACCCCGCACCACGACGCGCACGCCGTGGCGGCGGTGGCCCGGTCCGGGATACCGGAGTCGCTGGTGCTGGTCCTGGACGGCCGCGGCGAGGAGAACTCCGGCACCGTCTACCGATCGGGCGAGGGACAGCTGGAGAAGCTGGCCGACTACCCGGTCTTCAAGTCACTGGGCATGCTCTACCTCAACGCCACCCAGCTGCTCGGCTACGGCTTCGGCGACGAGTACAAGGTGATGGGCCTGGCACCCTACGGCGACCCGGCGACCTTCCGCGACGCCGTCGGCTCGCTGTACATGCTGGGCGACAAGGGCGACTACAACCTGCTGCCGAACATGACGGTGCCCGACCTGGTCGGCCCGTCGATGCTCGCGAGGGGCATCACGCCGCGCCGCAAGGGCGAGCCGTTCACCCAGCAGCACAAGGACCTCGCCGCCGCGACCCAGGAGGCGCTGGAGAGGATCGTGCTGCACGTGCTGACGCACTGGGCGGAGTCGACCGGCCTGTCCCGGCTGTGTTTCGGCGGCGGCGTGGCCCACAATTCCACCCTGAACGGCAACATCCTGCGCTCCGGGCTGTTCCGCGAGGTGTTCGTGCACCCGGCGTCGCACGACGCCGGCGCGAGCGAGGGTGCCGCTTTCCTCGCGGCCGACCAGCTGGGCGGTGCGGCCCGGCCGGTGCGCCGGTCCCGCACCGCGAGTTCGGGCCCCGCGCTGGGCACCGAGGCGGAGGTCCGCGACCGCCTGGGCGCGTGGGGTGTGGTGGTCGACGTCGAGCGGCACGAGGACATCGTGCCGGTCGCGGCCGGACTGCTGGCCGACGGCTCCGTCCTGGGCTGGGCGCAAGGACGTTCGGAGTTCGGCCCGCGGGCGCTGGGCAACCGGAGCATCATCGCGGACGCCCGGCCGGCGGAGAACCAGACCAGGATCAACGCGATGGTGAAGCAGCGGGAGAGCTACCGGCCGTTCGCGCCCGTGGTCACCGCCGAGGCCGCGGCCGACTACTTCGACCTGCCCGCCACCAAGGCGAACTACGACTTCATGTCTTACGTGGTTCCCGTCCGCGAGGAGCGCCGGCCGGAACTGGGCGCGGTCACCCACATCGACGGCACCGCGCGCGTGCAGGTCGTCGACCCGGTCGCGAACGAACGGTTCCACCGGCTCGTCGCGGACTTCGGCGAGCGCACCGGCACACCGGTGCTGCTCAACACGTCCTTCAACAACAACGCGGAGCCGATCGTGCAGACCGTCGACGACGTGGTGACGTGCTTCCTCACCACCGATCTGGACTACCTGGTGGTCGAGGACTTCCTGGTGCGCCGGCGTTCGGCGGACCCGTCGGCCGGTCTGGACGCACTCGTTCCCCGGATGCGGCCGGTGACCAGGCTGGCACGCCGGCACGGCACCGGGGCCGCCGCAGCGGGTCCCGCCTGGCACGAGATCTCCCTGGACTACGCCGGAGCTCCGGTGGCCAGGGTGTCGGAGGAACTGTTCACGCTGCTCGGCGTCGTGGACGGCGTGCGCACCGTCGGCGAGCTGGCGAAGGAGGCCGGTGTCGTCCCCGACGAGGTGCGTGCCGAGCTGTACGACATCTGGCAGCAGCGGTACCTGACGCTGACCCCGGCCTGACGCCCGTCCGGAGGAGCGACGGCCTCGACGAGAACGAGGAGGGCCCGCCCTGCGGCGCGGGGCCGTCGATCCGAGCGGACGCACGCACCGGGAACCGGTGCGGCTGCCGTGCCCACCTGCTTCCCGGTGAACTTCCCAACCCAGCACGGGATATGACGTCACGTCATGGACGAGGCCGGCACGAACCGGACCGATCCCGTACATGCGGCGACCCTGCTCGAAGTCCCCCGCGCCCGGTCGTCGGCCCGCTCCACCAAGACGCGCAGGAGAACGGCTCGGGACGGGCCCCCGACGATGCCCGAACACCGACCACGAGGGAGCGTGGCACGCATGAAGGGGATCATTCTGGCGGGCGGCAACGGCACCCGCCTGCAGCCCCTCACCTTCGCGGGTTCCAAACAACTCGCACCGGTCTACGACAAACCGATGATCTACTACCCGCTCTCCATGCTCATGCTGGCGGGCATCCGGGACATCCTCGTCATCACGCGTCCTGCCGACCTCCCCGCCTTCCAGGCGCTGCTGGGCGACGGCCGGCAGCTGGGGCTGTCCCTCGACTACGCCCCGCAGGACGAGCCGCGCGGCATCGCCGACGCCTTCCTCGTGGGGGAGGACCACATCCGCGGCGAGCAGTGCGCGCTGGTCCTCGGCGACAATCTCTTCCACGGCGCCAACCTGCCCGCCATGCTGCGGCGTACCGCGCTCAAGATGGGGGGCTGTGTGCTGTTCGGCCACGAGGTGGCCGACCCGGAGCGGTTCGGAGTCGCCGAGATCGACGCGCGGGGCGAACTCGTCTCCATCGAGGAGAAGCCCCTCCATCCGCGCTCGAAGCTCGCCATCCCGGGGATGTACTTCTTCGACACCCAGGTCACGGACATCGCCAGAGACCTGGAGCCGTCCCCCCGGGGCGAGCTGGAGATCACCGACCTGCTGCGCGTCTATCTGGAGATGGGCACCGCCGAACTGGTGTGGCTCGGCAGGGGCGTCACGTGGCTGGACACCGGCACTCATGAATCCCTGCTCGAAGCGGGCACGTTCGTGAGGGACACACAGCGCAGACAGGGCACCCGCCTCGGCTGCATCGAGGAGATCGCCATGCACATGGGTTACATCGACCCCGACGACTGCCAGGCGCTGGGTGCGAGCATGGGCAATTCGCCCTACGGCGAGTACGTCATGGAGCGCGCACGCCTGCGCAAGGCGGGCCTGGTGCTTCCGCTTCCTTCGGAGGGTCTGTGAATCTGCTGGTCACCGGCGCCGCCGGCTTCATCGGCTCCGCCTATGTACGGATGCTGCTCGCGGGCGACACCGCGCAGCGCGGCGGGGTGTCCCAGGTCACGGTGCTGGACAGCCTGACCTACGCCGGGAGCCTGGACAACCTCGATCTCGGCGATCCCCGGCTGACGTTCGTCCGGGGCGACATCTGCGACGCCCCCCTCGTCGACAAGCTGATGCGACAGGCCGACCAGGTGGTGCACTTCGCCGCCGAGTCCCATGTGGACCGCTCGATCGTCTCTGCCGACGCTTTCGTGCGTACCAACGTCACGGGCACCCAGACCCTGCTGGACGCCGCGCTGCGACACGGCGTCGACCGCTTCGTGCACGTGTCCACGGACGAGGTCTACGGCTCGGTGGAGACCGGCTCGCGCACCGAGGGGGACCCCCTCGACCCCAACTCCCCCTACGCGGCCTCCAAGGCGGCCTCGGACCTTCTGGCCCTGTCGTACCACCGCACCCACGGTCTCGACGTGCGGGTCACCCGGTGCAGCAACAACTACGGGCCGCGGCAGTTCCCCGAGAAGATCATCCCGCTGTTCCTCACGACGCTGCTCGACGGCGGTGACGTCCCGCTGTACGGCGACGGGCTCAACCGGCGCGACTGGCTGCACGTCGAGGACCACTGCGCGGCCGTGGAGCTGGTCCGCGCCGGCGGTGTCGCGGGCCGTGTCTACAACATCAGCGGCGGTATCGAGCTGAGCAACCGGGAACTGACCGCGCGGCTGCTCGCGGCGGTCGGCGCGACCTGGGCGCGCGTACGGCAGGTACCGGACCGCAAGGGCCACGACCGGCGCTACGCGATCGACTGCACCAGGTTGCGGACCGAGTTGGGCTACCGCCCGCGGCGCGACTTCGAGTCCGGGCTGGCCGAGACTTTCGCCTGGTACCGCGACAACCGGGACTGGTGGGAGCCCCTCAAGAGCCGGCAGCTCGCCTGAGAGCAAGCGGCCGGCGCGCACCGGCGCCGGCCGCCCCGCCAGGATCTCCTCGGCCGCGCTGTCGAGCGTGACGAGCGCCCTTTCATCGGGATCGACCCCTGCGTGCGATGCGGCACTGTGCCACCCCGCATACGGCCGATCGGAACGGCGAGCCGCCGGGTCGGTTCGGTGCCCTGCCCTGCCCCGCGTCTGCGATCTCACCGTCCTGCGCAAGACGTACCGCTCTGCGCACCTGCTGAGTGCTCCACGCGTGGGCCTCGCCAAGCCGCTGGACCTGGCCGGATGACCAGCAGTGCGGCAACGACCCCTCGAACGACCCCTCGAACGCGCCCTCGACCGGAGTCCGGCGCCGTCAGGCGTCCTTGCGTCGGGCGAGCGTGATGCCGTCGGCCATGGTGAGCATGCTCAGGTCGACCCGCTCGTCCGTGCGCAGGCGGGCGTTGAGTTCACGGATGCCCGTGGTGTCGGCGTCCGTGAACTGCGGATCGGTGACCCGGCCGAAGAAGAGCGTGTTGTCCACGACGACGAGGCCGCCGGGTGCGAGCAGTTCCATGGACAGCTCGTAGTAGCGCGGGTAGTTCGCCTTGTCCGCGTCGATGAACACCAGGTCGAAGACGCCCTGGCCCTCGTCGGCGAGCAGTTTCTCCAGAGTCTCCGCCGCGTCGCCCACCCGGAGGTCGATCAGGCCGTCCACGCCGGCCCGCTTCCAGAACTCCGCGCCGATCGACGGCCAGCGATCGGTGATGTCGCACGTCACCAGTCGGCCGTGGGCCGGCAGGGCGCGGGCCATGCACAGGGTGCTGTAGCCGGTGAAGGTGCCGATCTCCAGGACCGCGGCCGCCCGGGTGAGCCGGACCAGCAGCGCGAGGAACTGGCCTTCCTCCGCGGGTACTTGAAGCGCGACACCGCCGGGCAGCTCGGCGGTCGCTTCGCGCAGTTCCAGCAGGAGGCCGTCCTCGCGCAGCGAGGTCTGCCTGACGTACTCCAGAAGCCGTGGCGTCATGCCGATCTGTTCGGCCATGGGGGATCTCCGTCCCGGTGGGAGTCGGTGTGAGCGGCACGCCGGGCGGCGGGGGAGCGCCGGACGACGAGCCGTGCGTGGTCGGGTACGGACCCGCCTCGGCGTCGTTCCGCGCGGTCAGCGCCCGGCGTGCCCGGGGGTGGGGGAAACCTGGGGGCCGTGGCCGCCCACGCCCTCGTCGTCGGCGCCGTGCCACAGCCGGGCGTCGTAGGGAATGTCGGGCACCGGAATGGTGGCCCGTCCTCCGGCCGGCGGGCGGGCCGACACGGCGTCGGCCGGTACACCGACGAGTGAGCGGGCATGCAGGCGCAGCCGCTCCACGTCGTCGGCCAGTCTGGTGAGCGCGGGAGGCTCGCCGAACCCGGAGGACCGCAGTGAGCCGACGCAGTGCGCCAGCCGGTCGAGGGTGTGGAGCAGTTCTCTGACGGCGGCTGGGGGCATCGAGCTTCCTCCGAGTCTGCCTAGTGCGTGCCCGCGCCGAAGACCGGGAGCGAGCTCAGGCGATCGCGGACCGTGCGGTGCACCGCGTCCGCATGATCATTGAGAAAGAAGTGACCGCCCTGGAACACCTGCGTGGCGAACGGCCCTTCCGTGTACTCGCGCCACGCCTCGACCTCCGCCACGGCCGCACGCGGGTCGGCGTCCCCCGTCAGCGCGACCACCGGGCAGCGCAGTGGCGGTCCCGGCACATGGACGTAGGTCTCCGCCGCGCGATAGTCGCCGCGGATGGCGGGCATGACCATCTGGAGGATCTCCGGGTCGGCCAGTGCCACGGCGCCGGATCCGCCCAGCAGCTCCAACTCCCGCAGGATCCCCTGGTCATCGCGCTGGTGGATGTACTCACTGCGTTCGAAGCGCGGCGCCCGGCGCCCGGAGAGAAACACGGTGACCGGGCTGTTCGCCCCGCCCTCCCGCTCCAGTCGGCGCGCCACCTCGTAGGCGAGGGTGGCGCCCATGCTGTGCCCGAACAGCGCCAGCGGCCGGTCGTCGGCCGATGCGGTCAGGACCGGAACCAGCCGGTCGACCAGCTCCGGAACATTGTCGACGCACTTCTCGCCCCGCCGGTCCTGACGGCCCGGGTACTGCACGGCCAGCACCTCCGCGGCGGGCGGCAGCGCGCCCGCCATGGCGTGGTAGGCACTCGCCGATCCTCCGGCGTGCGGGAAACACACGAGCCGTGTCCGGGCCCGGGGGGCGGCCACGAAGCACCGGAGCCACAGGTCCGGTTCCTCGGCGCTTCGATCCATCGTCCGTCCTTCGCCCTGGTAGTTCATGCGCCTGGCGGCAACGTAACGGAGGTTAGGCAGCCCGAATCGGTGGCGGCCACCCCTAGCCACCCCCTACAACCCCCAGAGATCCTTCCAGCCACCCCAGATCCGCTGCCTCGGCGCGGGCAGCAGCCGGTAGAAAGTGCTGCATGAGATCTTCCGGACGGGTACCAGGCAGGCTCATGGCAACAAGTGATCTCCATGTGGCCTATCCGGAGAACCGGCACATCGTGGCCGGCATGCGTCCCCAGTCCGACGACGACTGGCTCATCGTGGCCGGCGACGTCGGTGAGATTACCGAGGACTTCACGTGGGCGCTGACCCTGCTGCGAGAACGATTCGACACTGTTATCTGGGCGCCGGGGAATCACGAACTCTGGACCCCTCCCGGCGACCCCGTCCAGTTGCGCGGGGAGGAACGCTACCGCCACCTCGTGGACATCTGCCGCGGGCTCGGTGTCCTCACCCCGCAGGACCCCTATCCCGTGTGGGACGGACCGGGCGGCCCCGTCACCGTCGCGCCCCTCTTCGTCCTCTACGACTACAGCTTCCGCACCCCCACCGCCGCGACCAAGGAGCAGGCGCTCGCCCAGGCGTACGAGGCCGGTGTGGTGTGCACCGACGAGATGCTCCTGCACCCCGACCCCTACCCGAGCCGCGAGGCGTGGTGCCACGCCCGGCTGGTGGAGACCGAGCGCCGGCTCGCCGAGCGCGATCCCGAGCTGCCGACCGTACTGGTCAACCACTTTCCCCTGGTACGGGATCCGACGAGAGTCCTGTACCACCCGGAGTTCGCCCAGTGGTGCGGAACCGAGCAGACCGCCAAGTGGCACGTGCGGTTCGACGCCAAGGTCGTCGTCTACGGCCATCTGCACATCCCCCGCACCACCTGGCACGACGGGGTCCGCTTCGAGGAGGTCTCGGTCGGTTACCCCCGCGAGCACCGGCAACGCGGCATGCCTCGCGGTGTCCTGCGCCAGATCCTTCCGGCGGTGACCGCGTGATCGACCAGTTGCTGCCCGCCACGGTGGCCTCCGCCTGGTCCCGGGAGGACCTGCCCGACACCCGCCTGTACCCGGAGGAGGAAGCGGCACTCGGCGACGCCGTCGACAGACGCCGCCGCGAGTACACCACCGTACGGGCCTGCGCCCGCAGGGCCTTCACCCAGCTCGGCATGGAACCGGCCCCCGTCGTCCCCGGCCACCGCGGGGCGCCGCGATGGCCGGACGGGCTGGTGGGAAGCATGACGCACTGCGCCGGCTACCGTGCCGCCGCCCTCGCCCGGGCGTCCGACGCCCTCGCCCTGGGGATCGACGCCGAACCCCACCAGCCCCTGCCGGAGGGGGTCCTCGACGTCGTGGCCCGGCCCGAGGAACGCTCCTGGATCACAGGGCAGGGCGGTGGTACCGGAGTGTGGTGGGACCGGCTGCTGTTCGGTGCCAAGGAAGCCGTCTTCAAGGTCTGGTACCCACTCACGGGCCGAGAACTGGACTTCGACGAGGCCGTGGTCGATTTCCGTGCCCGGGACATCGCCCCGGGACACGCGTCGGGTGTCTTCGACGCCCGGCTGCTGGTGCCCGGTCCATCCATGCTCACGGAACTCTCCGGCCGCTGGCTGGTGCGGGACGGCCTGTCCGTCACCGCGATCGTCCTGCCCGCTCGGCCACCCGCACACGGGTGACGGTCGAGGACAGGGTTCCACCCACTGTCGCGTCGCGTGGTGCGCGCCCAGCGTGCCACGGGGGACCTCGCGATCGACGGAAATCGCATCATGTTTTCGTAGGGGTGAGGCAGTTATGGAGTTCTTGTTGCTAGGTCCCCTGGTCATCCGGTCGGGCGGGAACGAGTTGCGAGTGCCCGCCGCGAGGCAGCGGGTGATTCTCGCCGCCCTCGTGCTCAACGCGAACCGAGTGGTCCCGGTGGACAACATCGCGAGCTTTGTCTGGGACGGCACCCCGCCGCCCAGCGCCGTCGCCACGATCCGCACCTATGTCATGAGGTTACGTCAGGTCCTGGGCAGGGCCGGGAGGGCGCGGATCACCACCCGAGCGCCCGGCTATCTGATCGAACTGGAGGAGGACGAGACCGACCTCGGACGGTTCACCGCCCACCGGAAGACCGCCGACGCCCTCGTCCAGGCGGGCCGCACCGCGCAAGCCGCCGAGGAACTCCGCAAAGCGCTCGCCCTGTGGCGGCACGACCCGCTGATGGACGTACCCTCGCGCATCCTTCAGGACATGGAGGTCTCCCATCTGCAGCGGCTCCATCTGCAGACGCGCACCTGGTGCGTGGACCTCGAACTCGATCTGCAGCGCCATGCCGAGATCCTGCCCGAGCTGTGGCAGCTGGTGCGGGAACATCCGCTCCACGAGGGGCTCATCGGCCGTCTCATGCTGGCGCTGTTCCGCTCGGGCCAGCAGCCGGAGGCCCTCGACCTGTTCCAGCGGACCCGCGCCGCGCTCATCGACCAGCTCGGCACCGAGCCCGGCTCCGAACTGCGGGCCGTTCAGCGGCGCATCCTGCGCGCCGAGGACGAACCGCCGCGGCACCGGGCCGCCTTCGAGGAGCGCCCCGAGGTGCACGGCGGCCCCGGCCGCTCCTGGCCCGGCTGGCCGACCCCCGCCCAACTGCCGCAGGGCGTCACTGACTTCACCGCCCGGGACCGGGAGACCGCCGCGCTGGAACGGCTGCTGCGCGGCAAGGCGCCCGCCGCGGGCCCGGCCACCACGGTCGTGATCAACGGTGCCGCCGGCATCGGCAAGACCGCGCTGGCCCTGCACGCGGCCCACGCCGTCCGCGGCGACTTCGCCGACGGACAGGTCTACGCGGACCTGGAGGGCAGCACCGAAAAACCCGCGCAACCCGCGGAGGTTCTCGCCCGGTTGCTCGTCGGCCTCGGGGTGCCCGATGTCGCCGTGCCGAGAACGATGGTCAACCGCGCCTCTCTCTTCCGGTCCCTGGTCGCCGACCGCCGCATGCTCATCGTGCTCGACGACGCCGCGAGCACCGCCCAGGTCCGCCCCCTCGTCCCCGGCAGCGGCGGAAGCCGGGTGATCGTCACCAGCCGCCACCGGCTCGCCGACCTCGAAGGGGTCCACGACGTCACCCTGGACGCGCTCGACGAGGAAGCCTCGCTGCAACTGCTGGAACGATTCGCCGGCCGTTCCCGCATGGACGCCGAACGCGCCGCCGCACACCGGCTCGTCGAAGCGTGCGCCGGTGTGCCGCTGGCCCTGCGCATCGTCGGCACCCGGCTGCGCTCACGCCCCCGCCGCAGCCTCGGAGCCCTGGCCCACCGCCTGCTCGAACAGCGGCGCCTGCTCGACGAACTGCACATCGGCGACCTGTCGGTCCGCACCGGACTCGACGCGGGATATGCCGCCCTGCGCGGCCGGTCCGTGCACGGCATCGATCTCGCGGCGGCGTTCCGCACACTGGGCGCGGGCAACATGCCGTACGTCCGGGGCGAGACCGCGGCGGTGCTGCTGGGCTGCTCCCAGGAGAACGCCGAGGACGTGCTCGACGTGCTGGTCGACGCACACCTGCTGCGCGAGCACGACCACTTCCGCTACCACCTCGACGCTCTGGTGCGCGCCTACGCCCGTGAACGCGCCGACGCCGAGGAGGCTCCGGAGTACCAGGTGGAGACACTGCGCTGCCTGCTCCGGTG
Source organism: Streptomyces sp. VNUA24 (assembly GCF_029167005.1). Taxonomy (NCBI): domain Bacteria; kingdom Bacillati; phylum Actinomycetota; class Actinomycetes; order Kitasatosporales; family Streptomycetaceae; genus Streptomyces; species Streptomyces sp. VNUA24. The sequence goes on along the minus strand of NZ_CP119143.1, from coordinate 776,403 downwards.
GTATCTGCACACCCTCGTCCGGAGCGTTCGCCCGGGCCGGACGGGGGAGGCGGAAGGGACGTACGTACTGCGCCCGGCGACCGTGATCTGGACGGACGACGACCGTGCCGGACTCGTCGAGGCCCTCGCCGAGGCGGACCGGACCGGCGTCGACCTGGTCGGCCGCCGGCTGGTCGGTGAACTACGGGCACGGATGCCACCGGTCATGGCGCCCCGTGCCGCGTCCGGGTGAACCCCGGGCAGCCGCGGACCGTCACCCGGCCCGACCTCCCGGACGTCGCCGCCGTCCCCTTTCTCGCGGCGGTCGGCGGTCGCCCTACGATCGGCGTGTGACGATCTCGTACGAGTGGCGGGGCCACTTCGACAACACGGCCCTCGACGCACTGCACGCGGACGGCTTCGGCCATCCGGTGACCGCGACGGACTGGCGCGGACGACTGGAACGGCACAGTCTCGGCTGGGTCTGCGCGCGGGAGGACGGAGCGCTGACCGGCTTCGTCAATGTCGTCTGGGACGGCGGCGTCCACGCCTTCGTCCTGGACACGGTGGTCGCGGCACATCGTCGTGGCAGCGGCGTCGGCGTCGCGCTGATCGAGACCGCGGCCCGCGAAGCCCGTGCCGCGGGATGCCGGTGGCTGCACGTCGACTTCGAGGAGCACCTGCGGCCGTTCTACGTCGACGCCTGCGGGTTCAAGGACACGGCGGCCGGTCTGATCGCACTGTGACGGGGGGCCGGGACGTGCCCCGGCCCCCCGTGCTGCCCCGGCGGTCAGGGTTTGACGTAGGTGCAGATGGCCAGCGGGGACTCCGGGGAGTAGGGGGGCGCGTCGGCGGGCCAGTCGCCGAAGCGGTTCTCGGGGACGAGCCCGGCGGCGCGGGCGTAGGCGTCCATCTCGTCCGGGTCGGTGAGCCGGGAGATCTCGGTGCCGACGCGGGTCGTGCCGTCGGCCTCGTACCAGACGTGGGACAGGTGCCACAGCGACCCCTGCGGCAGCAGGACGGAGTGGCTCTGCAGACCGGTGCCCGGCTCCGGGTAGGGCGAGAAGTACGTGGCGCGGGCGCTGCCCTCGTGCAGGGCGACGATGGCCGGCTTGTTGTGGGTCTCGATCACCAGCCTGCCGCCGGGGGCCAGCAGTTCGGCCGCACGACGCACCGCCGACTGCTGCTCCTCGGGCGTGAGCAGCATCGACAGGGTCGCGCAGACGCAGTACACGAGCCCCACGGTCCGCTCGGCGGTGTAGACGCAGATGTCGTCGTGCACGGGCTCGACGGGGGTGTCGTCGGCCAGGTCGCGGCGGAGCACGTCGAGCATCTCCGGAGAGGAGTCGACGCCGGTGACCGGTCCGACGCGACGCGACAGCGGGAGCGCTATCCGGCCGGTGCCGACACCGAACTCGACGGTGCCCAGGGCCGGATCGGGATGCAGGAGGACCAGGCGCTCCACCTCGTCGGTTACCGAGGCGTCGTCCGGGAACAGCCGGTGGTACCAGTCGCCGAACTGCCGGCCGTAGCCGATGTCCTCGACGACGGCGCTCGACGGGGCGCCGGGCGCAGGGGGTGTCGTGGTGCTGCTCATGGGTGCTGCCTCCGCTTCTTGGACGGGGTGTGCCTCGGGTGGACGGTGCTTCTGGCCTGGGAGCAGGCGCCCCACAGCACCACGAGGGCGACGCCGATGACGGCGGGGGTGCTGACGGCCCCGGTGGCGATGAGGAAGCCGATGATGCCGAGGGCTACCACGGACGGGATGAGCAGAAAGTCGTTCATGGACTTCTCCTGTCGGGATGTCTTTCTCCTGTCGGGGTGGATCCGGTGGTGCCGCCGGTCCCCGCCGGCTCAGGACGCCAGGTCGCTGAGTTCCTGGAGCCGGGCGAGCCGGCGGTACAGCTCGCTGTGCCGGTGGAGTTCGTCGTGCGTGCCCACGGCGTGCACGCGCCCCCGGTCGAGGACGACGATCTGCCGGGGCTCGGTGACCGTGGACAGGCGGTGGGCGATGGCGATGACCGCGCAGAAGCCGGAGATCATCGCGATGCTGTCGCGCAGCGCGTTCTCCGATTCGGTGTCGAGGTTCGCGGTGGCCTCGTCCAGCAGCAGGAAACGGGGCGCCTGCAGCAACGTACGGGCGATGGCGAGGCGTTGACGCTGACCGCCCGACAGGCCGGCGCCGCGGTCGCCGAGCGCGGTGTCGAGACCCTGGGGGAGCGCGGCGATCACCTCGGTCAGGTTGGCCATGCGCAGCGCCTCGGCGATGTCCTTGTCGTCGGCGTCCGGCGCGCTGTAGGTGAGGTTCTCCCGGACGGTGCCCCGCAGCAGGGTGTGGTCCTGGTCGACGTACCCGACGATGGACCGCAGGCGGTTGAGCGGCAGGTCGGTGATGTCCGTGCCGTCGATGCGGATCACGCCGGCCACCGGGTCGAAGAGCCGCTCGATCAGCTGGAAGACGGTGGACTTGCCGCCGCCGGAGGGGCCGACGACGGCGGTCAGCCCCTCGGCGGGGACGGTGAACGAGACGCCGTCGAGGACGACCTTGTCGCTGCCGGGATAGGAGAACCGGACGCCGTCGAAGACCAGGCCGGGTTCGTATCCGCGCCCGAACGCGCGGACGGTACGCGGCTGTTCCGCCGGACGGCTGCCGTCCGGGTCCGTCTCGACCTCGATCCTCCCGAGTTCCGCGAGCCGTTCCACCGACGCCCTGCCGATCTGGAACTGCGCGATCGACTCGAACAGCGTCAGCAGCGGGGCCACCAGATAGAACAGGTAGAGGATGAAGGCCGTGAGGTCGGCCGTCGGCATGGCCCCGGTCGCGGTGCGGGCCGCGCCCAGACCGATGACGACCGTCAGGGCGAGCTGGGTGCCGATGCTCATGGTCGGGTCCAGCAGCGACGACATCACCGTCACCTTGATCCCCGACTTCCGGGCCCGCCGGGCGATGGCCGCGATCCCCTCGGCCTCCCGGTCCTCGGCCCGGGACGCCTTCACGGTGGGCATCGCCCCGAGCACCCGCAGCAGGGCGGTGCCGAAGGTGCCCAGGTCGGTCTGGTTGAGCAACGACACCTTCCGTACGCCGCGCGCCAGATAGAGCGAGACGACGCTGGTGGCGCCCAGACAGACCAGGGTGGCGGCGAGGAGCACCGTGTCGATATAGGCCATCAGGACGACACCGCCGACGACCAGGAAACTGTTGTTGAGGATGCTGTCGATCGCGTGCGTCATCGTGGAGCGGGCGAGCATGGTGTCGCTGACCATCCGGGAGAACACATCGCCCTGCTGGAGTCCGCTGTACGCGCGAAACCGGGAGCGCAGCAGCCGCGAGGCCAGGTTCCTGCGGATGTCGTAGACGATGTTCTCCCCGGCCAGCCCGATGACGTACGAGTGGAGCGCGCCCAGGGTGGCGTCGGCGATGAACAGGGCCGCGCCCACCATGATCGGGCCGGTCAGCGAGCGCCCCTCGCCGACGGCACCGACCAGTTGACCGATGACCGCGGGCTGGGCCAGGGACGTCGCGGCGCCCAGCAGGCCGAGGAGGATGCCCAGCAGGACCATGCGGCGGTGCCGGCCCATGGCACGCCAGGGCCGGGCCCCCTCGCCCCACAGCAGATGCAGGTTGAGCTGGGGCACCGCCCGGTGCGCGGCACGCCGTCCGGCACCGGGGGCGCCCTCCTTCTCCAGGCTCACCGGCGGATCCTGCGGGCGGGTGTGCCGCCCCCGGCCGGCCGGACGGTCACTCATCGCGCGCCCCCGGCCCCGCCGTGGCCGCCCGGACCCGGGTCACTCGTGCTCCCCGCCGTCCTCGTCCGGTTCCGCGCGGTCCCGGGCGAGCCGCAGGCCCGCCTTGAGCAGACCGACCGCGAAGATCAGCAGGCCGAGGAGGATGAAGGGGGTCGCGTTGTCCATGGGTCACACCTTTGCGGGGGTCTTGGCCGGGGTCCGCGTCAGCGGCGTGCCCGGGGCTTGCGGGTCCAGCGGGACGAAGGGGGAGACGAACAGCAGCGAGGGACGGTGGCGCGTGTCGTAGCCGGTGTCCTTGGCCAGGGCGAACTGGAAGCCGCGGACGTCCGCGGGCACGGGCCCCCGGGACCTGATGAGGACGCGCAGGTGCTCGGTGACCATCCGGTACCCGGGGGTGCGTGCGGCCCCCTCGAAGCCGCCGAACTCCAGGGTCGGCAGGATGTCGGCGCACGCGTCGACGATCCCCTTGTCCGCGCGGCGGGTCGGGAACCACACGAGGTGCTGGGGCTTGCGGGTCTCCGTCGCGAACGCGTCCTGCCACGCCGAGGCGCTGCCGTCCGCGTCCACCGTGCGGTACAGGAAGTGGCTGTCGTGCATACAGGGGTTGGGGGCGAAGAACCGCCAGTTCGGAATCAGGGACAGCACGTCCTTGGCACGGAACCGGGAGAACTGCTCGAAGGGGTGCTGGCCGGCGACGGTGACGACCAGCATGGCCGCGCCGGCGATCCGCCAGGCCGCGCCCTCGCCGGTGAACGGGTTGCGCGACAGGAGTCGTCGGGGGGTGCTCATCGCGCGGTCTCCTTGTCGAGCGTGACGGACCGGGCCGGCCGGGGAGCCCCCGCCTTTTCCTCGACGCCCTGGAAGAACGCGAGGACACGGTCGGTGACCTGGTGGGCGTAACGGCTGTTGATCAGCAGCGAGTCGTGCCCCGCGCCCTCGACGACGACCGTCTCGCTGGGCGCCCGGCGGTGCGCCTCGGCGAGTTCACGGTGCATCAGCAGCTGCTCGGGGTCGCGGTCCACCGTCCGCTGGGCGGAGATCACCAGGGCGGGCACCCCGTCGATCCGGTCGAGCGGTCCGGAGAACGTCTTGAAGTCCTCCTGCAGCGCCGCCCATTCGCGGCGGGCCGCGTACCACATGCGCGCGTCCCCGTACTGGGCGAAGACCTTGTCGTGGTAGGCGGTGGGCAGTTCCTTGATCCACCACGGGCGGGTCAGCAGGGCACCGGTGCCCAGGCGCAGTGCCCGGCTCATGGACGCGAAGGAGCTGCCCAGACCTGCCCCGGTCACCCGCTGCTGGGCGGAGCGGTTGAACTGGTCGGGGTGCGAGGAGTCGAGGTAGACGACGCCGTGCACGCGGTCACCGAGCTGCCGGACGGCACGACGGGCGAGTTCGCCGCCGATCGAGTGGCCCACCAGGATCACCTTGCGGTGCGGTGCCACGGCCCCGTTCACCAGGTCGACGAGATCGTCGACGGACTCCGAGAGCCGGTAGGCGGTGACCGCGCGGCGGCGGCTTCCGGCGTAGCCGGCGCGGGCGTAGGTGAGGACGCCGTACGTGGTCTCGTAGGACAGGCGCTCGCTGATCCAGGCGTAGTGCTCGCTGGTGGACAGCAGGCCGGCGGCCAGCACGAAGACCGGCCGGTCGGTGTCGCCCGCCGCCATCTCCTCGTACTGGAGCCGGTTGCCGTGACGGGTCGTCAGCACTCGGGAGGTCCGCCAGCCCTCGGTGGCGCGCATGCGCCGCTGGACGGCGGTGACGGCCGCGGCCGCCGTCGCCCCCGCGAGCGCGGTGAGCGCCGCGGGCAGAGCGCGGTCGTCGCGTCCCGCGACGGCGGGATGCGTGCGGGGAGCCGCGGTGTAGGCGATCAGGGGGTGCATCGCGGGGAACGCGGTCGCGAACCGGCCGAGCCCCATGAAGTAGCCGTTGGCCAGGTGGAACGCGGCGGCGCTCGCGAGCACCGGCCGGGTCAGCCGGCCGCCCTTGAGGTAGGCGAGCGGGAAGAGGCACTCCAGCGCCAGCACGCTGTGGGCGAGCAGTTTGGCGGCCCGGGGGTTGTTCCGGATCCAGGTGTGCATGCCCTGGTGGCCGTAGGTGTGGGTGCGCATCACGCCGGGCAGGGCGGAGCCGTCGCGCCAGTCGGGGCCCAGCAGCTTCACCCAGCCGGAGACCAGGTAGGAGAGGTTGGACTGCAGGGCGACGTACCACAGAAGGGCGTCCTTGGCGGCCGGCGAGGGCACCAGGCGGGCGCCTCCGGTGGCGAGTTGGACGAGGGTCGCCACCTGGTCGGCGCCGTCGCTGCCGTAGTGCTGGCGGGGGCCGAGCAGGGCCGAGGTCGCGCCGAGGAAGAGGCTGCCCGCCCCGCGCCAGGCCGACCTGCCCGGCAGCAGCATCGCGGAGGCGACCGCGGCGCGCGTCACGTGCAGGGCCGTCGTGGTCCGCTGACCGCTGGCGAGGTCGATCAGCCGGCGCACCAGCGGGTTCGCGTGCGCGATGCTGTCCCGGGCGATCTCCCAGTCGTTCATGCCCCCCTTGCCCATCTCGTGGCGCTGGGTGAGGTATTCGAGGGACGAGGTGAGGCTCGTCGCGGCGGCCAGCCGCTCCGACAGGCCCAGCGCACGGTCCCGGCCCACCGGTATCGGGCTGAACACCGCGGAGGCGACCCGGCCCGGCACGGCGGAGTTGATCCTTCGGACGAGTTTCATGGAACCTCTTTTCCTGGTACTTTTGAGCACGTTTTTCGCGTGCGGAGGAACCCGCTGCCGGACCAGAACAGCCCTCTGGTCCGACAGCGGGTTCCTTGTGCGTTCACCGCCGGGTGTTCACCGCCCGGTGCTCACCGCCCGGTGTTCACCGCCGGGTCAGGAGGCGGGCGCGCCACCGACCGCGGCGAGAGCGGCGGCGTTCTGGGCGTTGGCCTCCGCCGCCAGGTTGTTGGCCTCGGCCGCCTGGGCGACACCGACCGCGGCGGTGGCCGCCGCGGCGACGGCCCCGATGCCCTCGGCCGCCTGGGCGATCCGGCCGATCCGCGCGATGCGCGGGGTGCCCAGGGTCGGGCGAGCGGCGACGTAGACGACACCCTCGACGGGGATCTCGACGCTGTTCAGCGCGTTCTCGATGCTGCTCATTTCTTTTGTCCTCTCGCGTTCGGGACTTCGGAAGTTCTTTTCTCCCGGTGTCCTTCTGGAGAAAACAATAGGCTTCCGCCGACCGCCTGCGCATCGATAAAAATGCCTATTTGCGAACGGGTAACGGAAAGGGCCCGGACCGAATCGGTCCAGGCCCTTTCGTATTCCTTCGCGCGTCTCATCCCCCGCCGCGCCGCCGCCCGAGGTGGCGCAGGGCCGACGCGGCGGCGTTCGCTCCGCACATGCCGTGGGCGCCGGCGCCCGGCGGCGAGGCGGCGGAGCAGAGGTACATGCCGGGGACTCCCGTGCGGTACGGGTCGAGCGCCACACGGGGGCGCATCGCCAGCTGCAGGGCGGTGTTGGCCCCGGTGACGATGTCGCCGCCGACGTAGTTCGGGTTGTAGGTCTCGAACGCGGCCGGCGGGCGGACGGCCATGTCGAGGACGCGCTCACGGAATCCGGGAGCGAACCGCTCGATCTGCCCGATGATCGCCTCCGTCGCGTCACCGTCGTAGCCGTGCGGGACGTGGGCGTAGGTCCAGACCGGGTGGAGGTCGCCCTTCGAACGGCTCGGATCGGCCAGGTACTGCTGGCCGACCAGGACGAAGGGCCGCTCCGGCATACGCCCGGCGTGGATCGTCCGCTCGGTGTGGGCGACCTCCTCGAACGTCCCGCCCAGGTGGACGGTGCCCGCCCGGCGGGCCGCCTCGCTGGTCCACGGGACACCGCCCTCGACCGCGAAGTCGGCCTTGAAGGCTCCGGGTCCGTGGCGGAAGCGGCGGTAGGCGCGCGCGACCCGCCGCGGCAGCCGGTCGCCCAGGATGTCGGCCACCGCGCGGGGGGCGAGGTCGAAGAGCACCACGTCGGCCGGTGGCAGATCGGCCGGTGTGCGTACCCGTACACCGGTCTCGATCCGGCCGCCGCATTCCGCGAGCCGCGCCGCGAGCGCGTCGGCGATGGCCCGGGAACCGCCCGCCGCCACCGGCCAGCCGTGCCGGTGGCCCGCCGCGATGATCGTCAGCCCGACGGCGGCGCTCGCCGGCCGGTGGAACGGACGGAAGGCGTGTGCGGCCACCCCGGCGAAGAGGGCCCGGGCGGCCGGTGACCGCCACAGCCGGGCCGTCACGGCGGCCGGCAACAGCGCCTGCGGCCCGAAGGCCGCCAGCCGCAGGGGATGGCGGGGCACATGGGTGAGCGGCCGCATGAGGTCCTCGGCCAGCGCGTCGAAGCCGTCCGCCAGTGGCCCGAACACCCTCCGCCACCGGCGTCCGTCGGCCCCGCCGAGTCCGTCCGCCGTCTCCTGGACCGACCGGTGCAGCACACCGGCCTCGCCGGAGTCCAGCGGATGCGCGCAGTCGATGTCCGGCAGGCGCCAGGTCAGGCCGTGGCGCCCCAGGTCGAGGCTGCGCAGGAACGGCGAACCGACGGCCATCGGGTGGGTGGCGGAGCAGTGGTCGTGCAGCAGTCCCGGGGTCAGTTCGCTGGTGCGAGTGCCGCCGCCGATGGTGTCGGCTGCCTCCAGGACGGTGACCTCGACGCCCTCCCGGGCGAGGTACACGGCGGCCGCGAGACCGTTCGGACCGCTGCCCACCACGACGGCCGTAGTCATGTGTCTCCCGTGTCCTTCGAGTTTCCCGCGTCCTGCGCGTCAGCGCTTTTCCTGCCTTTTTCTGCGTTCTCCTGCGCTTTCCCGCAGGGGGTGTCGGTCCGCCGAAAGGCGTGGAACGGCGGGCCGGAAAAGAAAGGAGCGGGCCCTCGAAAGGGCCCGTTCCCGGGCCGGTTCACCGCTCTGCGGGACGAGGGAAGAACGTCCCGGCGCCTTTGGCTCTCCGACATTAATGCGTCCACCGGCCCGGCGCGATGCGCAGAATTGCCTAATTCCCCGCCGCGTCGTGTGCCCGCGCCTCCCGGAACGCCTATCCCGCGTCCCAGCTCATGTCCGGCTCCGGTTCCGCGTGCGCGTGCGGCTTGGCGTGCCGGCCGGCCGGACGCCGGGGCGCCGCCGCGGACTTCTCCGTGCTCGCGGGCGCGGCGTCCGCGAGGACCGGGAAATGGGCGATGAGCCACCAGCCGCCGTCGTCGGCCGGTCCCGCCGTCAGAGAGCCGCCCACGGCCTCGACCCGCTCGCGCAGCCCGATCAGGCCGTAGCCGCCGCGGCCTCCGGTGGGACGGGAGACCCGGCCCTCGGGGCCGCCGTTGTGGACGTCCACCCGGAGCAGATCGCCACGGGTGCGCTGGACGCGTACGGTCGCCCGGGTGCCCGGCGCGTGCCGCCGTACGTTCGTCAGCGCCTCCTGCACCACGCGGTGGACCGCGCAGCCCACTTCGGGCAGCAGCGTGCTCCTGCGGGCGACTCCGGTGACCTCCAGCTGGGCGGACGATCCGTCCCCCTGGCCGCTGAAGGCCGAGACGAGTCGGGCGAGTTCGGCGTACGGAGCCTCGGGGCACTCGATGGCACCCTGCTCACCGTCCTCGCGCAGCACACTGATCAGACGCCGCATGGAGTCCATGGTCCGCTGCCCGGCCTCGGCGATGTTGCCCAGAATGGGGCCGACCTGATGGGGCGCGCTCTCGTGGATCACCCCGGCGGCGTGGGCCTGCGCGATGATGCCCGTCACATGGTGAGCCACGAAGTCGTGCAGCTCCCGGGCGAGTTGGATCCGCTCGGCGAGCCGGACGGCGGAGATCGTACGACGCCGCCGGGCGTCCAGCGTCCGCAGGTAGCAGCCCCCGCCCACGGCCCCGCCGACCGCGAACGTCAGCAGGAAGGGGTACGTCAGCGTGATGCCCGTGCCCCCGGTGCGCAGGGGTTCGTCGATGACGCTCGCCCCCAGCGCGGCGGCCAGGGCCAGGACGACGCCGGGCCGGGAGACGTTGCGGCAGATGCGCATCAAGAGGACGAGCATGCACGCCGTCTCCAGCAGCCCCCACGCGGGCAGGTCCGACCCCATCAGGGAGGTGCCCAGTGTCACCGCCGTGGACAGGCCCGCACAGATCCCCGCCCGCCACTCGGTGCTCAGCCGCGGGGCCGGTACGACCACCAGCGCCAGGGCGAGCGGGCCGGTCACCAGCGGCAGCCAGTCCACGGGACCGCGCTGATGAACCCCGATGACGACCACGTCGAGAACCAACAGCGCCCCCAGCGCCGGGTACAGGGCGCGGTGCTTCAACTGCCGCATGGGTAACCGGGGAGCACCGTGGTGCGGCCGGGTCGCCTGTGCCGAAAGTGCCGTGAGTGACGAGGTGGTCATGCCACCGGAGGCTAGGCATGCACATGTCCTTCCGGGAGACGGAAGTCCGATCTGTGGGGAGGGACACAGATCATCCACGGGGTGAGCACGACTTCTCCCTCAACGCTCCGTCCGCACCGTCCCGTTGGCCCAGGCCCACGCGGCCACCTCGACACGGTTGCGCACCCCCAGCTTGTGGTGGATGTGGCCCAGATGCGTCTTCACCGTGGACAGGGACAGGCACAGCTCGTCGCTGATCTCCTGGTTGGTGCGGCCCACCGCGACGAGCCGGGCGACCTCCAGTTCCCGTGCGCTGAGCGCCGATCCGGGCACCCCGCCGACGGCGGCCGACGTCCGCTCCTCCAGCAGCCTCAGCAGCCGGACCGTCACCCCGGGCGAGACCAGCGCGTCGCCACGCGCAGCCGCCCGCACCGCCTCGATCAGCAGGGCGGGCGCGGCGTCCTTCAGCAGGAAGCCGCACGCGCCGTTGCGCAGCGCGATGTTGAGGTAGTCGTCCTGGTCGAAGCTGGTGACCACCACGACCTGGGTCGGGTGCGTCGCTCCCGGCCCGGCGAGCAGCCGGGTGACCTCCAGACCGTCCAGCTTCGGCATCCGGACGTCCACCAGGCACACGTCCGGCCGCAGTACGCGTGCCGACTCCACGCACGCGAGCCCGTCGGCGGCCTCCCCGACCACCTCGATGCCCTGCTGGGCGTCCAGGATGAGACGGAAGCCGGCCCGGACCAGGTCCTGATCGTCGGCGATCATCACGCGTATGGGGGTGTCGCTCACGCGGCGAGCATGCCATGGATCACGTGGACGATCCGGCCGTACGGGGAAGCCGGCGGACCGAACTGCCGTGCCGAATCGGGCGGTTGGCTCTTTCCCGGCGAAAGGCGTGCCCCGGTGGCAGGACCGGGCCGATCGACTGATGACTACTGCCCGGTATCGGTCGAACGGTCGATGCCCGGGAACGGGATGTCACGGGAGAGTCACAGCGCAATCGACGCACGACCCACGGGTCCGCGACCCCTACCGAACAAGGCAGGCACCCCATGGCAGTGGACAGCGACGGCCGGCTCAGCGCCCGGGAACTGGAGATCCTCCTGCTGGCGGCCCACGGCATGTCGGACGCGGACATGTCCCGGAGACTGTCGATCTCACCTCGCACGGTGGCCGCCCATATGCGCAGCATCAGGGAGAAGTTGTGTGCGAAGAACCGTACGCATCTCGTCGTCACGGCGCTGTGCGCGGGAATCCTCGCGCTGCGGACGGACCCGCTCGACCGCCTCGACGAAACGTTCCGCTTGACGGGGCGCAGCGGGGTCCGCGCCCAGCCCCTGGGCGTCGGGTAGTCCGTCGGCGGGTCGGGGACCTCAACCGCCGTCCCCCTGCCCGTCCGCGGAACCCGGCGCCCTGAGCATGCCCGCCCGCTCGGCCAGCAGCGCCGCCTGCACCCGGCTGCCCACCTCCAGCTTGGTGAGCAGCGCGCTCACATGGTCCTTGACCGTCCCCGTGCTCAGATGCATCCGGTCACCGATGTCGGCGTTGGACAGCCCCTCGGTGATGAGGACGAGCACCGCCCGCTCGCGTGCGGTGAGCCGCCCGACGAGCCGGGCGGCCGCCTGCCGGGGGCCGTTGTCCAGATAGCCGTCCACGACGGTGCGGGTCACCCGGGACGACAGCACGACCCCGCCCGCCGCCAGCGTACGTACGAGATGCGGCAGGTGTTCCGGGTCGGTGTCCTTGAGGAGGAACCCGGCGGCCCCCGAACGCAGCGCCGCCGCCACGTACTCGTCCATGTCGAAGGTGGTGAGCATGGCCACCACGGGAGGGCGGGGGAGCCCGCGGAGTTCGGCGAGGACGGTGAGCCCGTCCACGTCCGGCATGCGGATGTCCAGCAGGACGACCTCGGGGGACAGGTCCCGCACGGCGTGGACCGCGCGGCCGCCGGGGACCGCCGCCACCACGTCGATGCCGTCGGCGGAGTTGAGGATGTGCTCGAAGCCCGTGCGGATCAGGGCTTCGTCGTCGACCACCAGTACCCGGATCATCCGTGCTCCGCTCGCCGTCGGACCATCGGGGGAAATGTCCTGAATCCCTACGACGTCCGGGACGGTCGACGGGTTCCCGTTCCTCCCGTTCTCCGGTCACCCGGCGGGGGTGCCCCGGCCGGTCGGCGGGGAAGGCTCCAGCCACCCGCCGGATGGGTTCGCGCCCCGTGCGCCCCCGACGCTGAAGGCCATGACACCCGACACGTCCTCGCACCTGTCGTCCCGACCCTCCGCCGCTCCGTCCTCCGCCGCTCCGTCCGACGCCCCACCCACTGTCGTCGCCCCGGCCGCCCCGTCCGTCGCCGGCCGCCCCGCCGGGCCCGCCCCGGGGTCCTCGGCCGGGCGGCTGCTCGGTGTCGATCTGGCCCGGGGGCTCGCCGTCCTCGGCATGTTCGCCGCCCATGTCGGCCCCGAACCCGAAGCGGGCGGACCGCTGGGCTTCGTCATGGAGCTGGCACGGGGCCGTTCCTCCGCGTTGTTCGCGGTGCTCGCCGGCTTCACCCTGGTCCTGATCACCGGTCGGCCGCACCCGCGCACCGGGCGGGCCGGGCGGCAGGCGGTGGCCCGGATCGTCGTCCGCTCCGTCGTGCTGATGGCCCTGGGGTTCGCCCTGACCGCCCTGGACACCGACATCGACGTGATCCTCGCCTTCTACGGGCTGACCTTCCTCGTCATCCTCCCGCTGTACCGGCTGCGCGCCCGGACGCTCGCCCTCCTGGCCGCCGCCGGCGCGCTCGTCCTGCCCCAGGTCCTCCACGTGGTGCGGCCGTTCATCGAGCGGGGTAACCGAGTGGACGCGATCGTCGCCGCCGACCCGCTGGCCCGGATCACCGGCACCGACGGGTTCGTGGAGTTGCTGTTCACGGGCGCGTACCCCGTGCTCACCTGGGCGTCGTACATGCTCGCCGGGATGGCGGTCGCCCGGCTCGACCTCACCCGGAGCGCGGTGCGGGCCCGACTGGCCGTCGTCGCGGTCGGGTCGGCCGTGCTCGGGCACGGCGGCTCCTGGCTCGCCCTGGACCTCGTCCCGCACGCGCGGTCCACCGTCGCCGCCGCCACGGACGGCGGGCCGGCGGCCTCGGCCTGGTGGTCCGACACCGTCGGCGACCTCGGCGACGGCACCCCGGCAGCCTGGCTCCTGGTGGGCGCGCCCCACAGCCAGACCACCTTCTCGATCCTCGGCAACACCGGTGTCGCGCTGCTGGTCGTGGTGGGGTGCGTGACGGCCACGGAGTGCCTGCCGCGCGCCGCGCGCCTCGCCGGGCCCGTACGCGCCCTCGGCATGACGGCCCTGACCGCGTACGTGCTGCACATCCTCGCCGTCCGGGAGTTCGGCATGAAGGACGGGACGGGACCCGCCCTGGCCGACCTCCTCCTCCACGCGTCGCTCGCACTGCTGCTCGCCACCCTCTGGACCCGGCGGTTCCGTCGCGGCCCCCTGGAGCATCTCCTCCACTTCGCCACGCGCCCGGCCCGCCACATCAGGTGACGACGAGGCGAACTTCGGCCGAACCCGGGCCCGTTGACCGAATCGGCATGGACAGGTCACGTCTGTGCGGGCGCAAGATTCTCTTCGCACCATCTGCGTGTCACGACCCTCGACGGCCTGCACGACGGTAAGGAAGCGAACCTGTGAGAACGCCCCGCACTGCTGGAAGAGCCGCCCTCCTCGTCTCGGTCACCGCGCTGACCACCTCGCTCGTGATCTCCCCCGCGGGAGCGCGAACGGGAGCGGGAGCCGCTGAGTCCGCCCTCCCGACGGTGACCGCGACGAGCGAGACCGCCCCGCTGTACGACGACGATGCGGGCGGCAACTCCGACGCCGACGACCCGGCGATCTGGCGCAACCCCGCCGACCCCGGCCGCAGCCTCGTCGTCGCCACCGCGAAGGAGGGCGGCCTGCGCGTCTACGACCTGGACGCCCGCCTGGTGCAGTCACTGCCCGCGCCGCAGCCGCCGACGCGGGACGACGCCCCCGGCCGCTACAACAACGTCGACCTCGTCACCGGCCTGCGCACCCCGGCGGGCCGGACCGACGTGGCCGTGGTCAGCGACCGGGGCAACGACCGGCTGCGGATCTACCGCATCGACCCCGCCCGCCGCGGCGGCCCGCTGACCGACATCACCGACCCGGCCGCCGCTCCCGTCTTCTCCGCCGACCAGACCGAGATCAACGACCAGCAGACCGCGTACGGCCTCGCCACCTGGACGGACCGGGCCACCGGCCGCTCCTACGCCCTCGTCAGCCGGCGCGAGCGCACCCGCCTCGCCCTGCTCGAACTCCTCCCGGCGGCGAACGGCAAGGTCGGCTACCGCAAGGTCCGCACCCTCGACCTGCCCTCCTCCTTCCGGCTGCCCGACGGCACGACGTGGAGTCCCTGCGGCGAGCCCGGCGAACTCCCGCAGGTCGAGGGGATGGCCGTCGACCCCGTCACCGGCACCCTCTACGCCGGGCAGGAGGACATCGGTGTGTGGCGCCTGCGCGCCGACCTCACCGGCAGGCCCGTCCTGATCGACAGGACCCGGCAGTACGGCGTCCCCGGACGGTACGACGAGGAGAGCGAGGAGTGCGTGCCGGGGGCCGATCCCGGCTTCGGCGGGAAGCGTCTGTCGGCCGACGTCGAGGGCCTGACGATCTATCAGGAGCCGGACGGGGACGGGTACCTGCTCGCCTCCAGCCAGGGCGACGACACCTTCGCCCTGTACGACCGGGAGGTGCGCGAAGGCAACGAGTACGAGGGCGGCTTCCGGATCGGGGCGGCGTCGGACACCCTCGACGGCGTGCAGGAGTGCGACGGCGCCGCCGTCCTCAACGCCCCGCTGGGCCGCCGCTATCCGCGCGGGCTCCTCGTCGTCCAGGACGGCCACGAGACCCCCGGCGTCCCGGACGGGGAGGGCGGCACTCGCACCTCCACCGGCTTCAAGTTCGTCGATCTCGGGGACCTGGTGGACGCCACCGGCATGTGAGCGCCGGCCCTCCGCCGACCCGCCCCAGCCTTCCGCCGACCCGCCCCCGCCGGGTGCGGCCGCCCCGTCTCCGCCCCCTCCGCGCGGTCAGTCCCCGATCGCGCAGAGGGGGTCCTCGTCCAGTCCGTCCGCCATCCACTGCTCCAGGGCCGCCACATGGACCGTCGCGGCGGAGACCGCCAGCGCGGCGTCACGGGCCCGCAGGGCGCGAAGGATCGCCTCGTGCTCGCGGTGGGCATGCTCCACGGCCCGCTCCGCGCGGGTGCCCCGGACGATCCGGGCCCGCTGGGTGCGGGTGGAGAGCACCTTCATCAGCATGGACAGCACCGGGTTGCCGACCGCCTCCACGATCCCCAGATGGAAGGCGATGTCGTGCCCGACGAACTCCTCGACGGTGGCGGCGGCCCGTGACCGCTCCAGGATGGTGCCGAGGTCACGGAGGTCGTCGGCGGTGAGCAGGGCGGCCGCCGCCCCGGTGGCCTGGGGTTCCAGCAGCCGCCGTACGTGGAGCAGTTGCAGGGCCGTCCGTCCCTGGGAGACGTCGGAGGCGAAGGAGAGGGACTCCAGCAGGAGGTGCGGCTCCAGGCTGGACACATAGGTGCCGTCGCCCTGCCGGGTGACCAGGATGCGCATCGCGGTCAGGGCCCGTACCGCCTCCCGCAGCGAGCTGCGGGACAGGCCGAGCTGGGCGGCGAGGATCTCCTCCTTGGGCAGACGGGACCCCGGCGCCAGCTCACCGGCCACGATCATCGCCTTGATCTTGTCCATCGCCTCGTCGGTCAGTGCCACGAGAGACCTCCCTGTCGCGGCCTATTCCTGCTTCTCGCCGGAGGCGAAGCGGGAGATGATCAGCGCGACGATGATGATCGCGCCGTTGAGGAACTGGTTCCACAGGGGCGGGACCCCCGCCAGCGTCATGACGTTCACGACGAGCTGGAGCGTCAGCACACCGGTGAGCGCGCCGAACACGGACCCCTTGCCGCCGTTGAGGCTCACCCCGCCGATGACGGTCGCGGCGAAGACCTGGAAGATCCAGCCGCTGCCCTGGGTGGCGGAGATCGAGCCGTAGTGACCGCTGTAGAGGATGCCGGCGAACGCGGCCAGCACGCTGCCGAGGATCAGCACCGTCCACACGATCCGGTCCACCCGGATACCGGCGGTGCGGGCCGCCTCCGCGTTCCCGCCGATCGCGTACAGCGCCCGGCCGTGCCGCAGCCAGGCCAGCGCGCCGCCGCCCGCCGCGAACAGCACCGCACAGATCCAGATCGCGGCCGGCACACCCAGCCAGGACGCCTTGCCCAGGTAGGTGAACGAGGAGGGCAGCTCGACGATGGACTGGCCCTCGGAGAGGGCAACCTGGAGACCGCGCAGCATGGTGAGCATGCCGAGGGTGACGATGAAGCCGTTGAGGCGCAGCTTCAGGATCAGGAACCCGTTGACGGCCCCGATCACCACGCCCACCAGCAGACACAGCGGTACGGCCGTCCACTCGGGCAGCAGTCCGAGCCCGGTGAACCGGGCGCCGCTGGTCGGCAGGACCAGCCAGACGGCGATGACGGGCGCCACGCCGATGGTGGACTCCAGGGACAGGTCCATCCGGCCGCAGACCAGGATCAGCGCGGTGGCCAGCACCAGCAGGCTCAGCTCGGTGGACTGCTGGGCCACGCCGATGAGGTTGTCGGCGGTCAGGAAGGCCGGCGAGACGATGAACCCGATCAGTCCGAGGACGAGGATCGCCGGGACCAGGGACAGCTCACGGAAGCGACCGAGGTCGAGCCCGCGGCGGGTGTCCCCGGTGGTCTCCCGCGCCGCCGCGGTGGCGGGGTCGGTGACATCAGTGGTGGCGGACATGACTACCTTCCGTGCTCTTCGGTGGTGTCCGGCGCGGTGTCCGCCCGGTCGTCGATGGCGGTGCCGGACGCCCCGGCCCGGCCCGCCGTGGCCTCTGCGGAGGTCTCCCCGCGCCCGGCCACGCCTTCCATGGCGGCGACCACGTGCTCGTCCTTCCAGCCGCGGTCGAACTCGGCGACCGCCCGCCCGTGGAACATCACCACGAGCCGGTCGCAGACCTTGAGGTCGTCCAGCTCGTCGGAGACGATCAGCGCGGCCTTCCCGGCGTCCGCGACCTGCCGGATCCGGCGCAGCAGGAACTCCTTGGACTTCACGTCCACCCCGTTGGTGGGGCGGATGGCGACCAGCACCTGGGGGTCGGTGGCCAGGGCGCGGGCGACCACCACCTTCTGCTGGTTGCCGCCCGACAGGGCCGACACCGGGGTGGAGCCGCCCGGGGTCTTGATGTCGAGGTCGCGGATCATGCGCCGCGCGAAGCTCCTGGTCCGGGCGGGCAGCACCGTGCCGTACGGGCCGAGCTGGTCGGTGACGGTGAGGGTGGCGTTCTCCGCCACGCTGCGGTTGTTGACCAGGCCCTGGAGGTGCCGGTCCTCGGGGACGAGCCCCACGCCGACGGCGAGCGCCGAGGGCACGCTGCCGCCCTTCACCCGCCGCCCGCCGACCGAGATCGTGCCCCGCTCGGGGCGGTGCAGCCCGGCGACGGTCTCGCCGACCCGCACATTGCCGCTGGCGGCAGCGCCGGCGAGGCCGACCACCTCGCCCGCGCGCACCGACAGCGACAGGTCCTCGCAGGCGCCGGGCAGGGTGAGGCCCTGGACCGTGAGGAGGTCGGGGGAGTCCGGCCGTACCGGGGGGCGGTTCTCGACGGCCGCCGCCGCCGTGACGGTGGTCTCCCCGGTCATGGCCTCCACCAGCTCCTGATGGCCGAGCCGGGCGACGGGCGCGGTCAGGATGTGGGCGGCGTCGCGGTAGACCGTGACGGTGGTGCAGAGGTCGTACACCTCTTGCAGATGGTGCGAGATGAAGAGGAAGGCGACGCCCTGGCGCTGGAGGTCGCGGAGCTTGTCGAAGAGGCGGCCGATGCCGCGGGCGTCGAGCTTCGCGGTCGGTTCGTCGAGGATGATGAAGCGCGCGCCGAACGACAGCGCCCGCGCGATCTCCACGAACTGCCGCTGTTCGACGGTGAGATCCCTCGCCCGGGCGCCGGCCCGCACGTCGACGCCGTATCCGGCCAGCAGCTCCTCCGCCCTCGACCGCAGGCGCTTCCAGCGGATGGGGCGGACCGCGCCGTCGCTCTGCCGGTTCAGGAAGAGGTTCTCGGCGACGGTCAGGTCCGGGATGATCGTGGACTTCTGGTAGACGCAGGCGACCCGGGAGCGCCAGGCGTCGATGTCGCCGACGGCGGGCGCCGCTTTGCCGGAGAAGCGCAGGGTCCCGGTGTCGGCGGGCTGCAGTCCGGTCAGGATGGACACCAGCGTCGACTTGCCGGCGCCGTTGCGGCCGACGAGCGCGTGCGACTCGCCGGGGGCGATGGTGATCCGGGCGTCGCGCAGCGCGACGGTGGCGCCGAACCTCTTGCTGATACCGGTGGCCTCGGCCACCGGGGCGGGACTCCCGGCGGCGGGGTGCCCGCCGCCGTTCGCCGCGGCGGTCGCGGTGTCCGCCATGTGGATACCGTCCTTCGTGGGGTGGGTACGGGAGGGTGCGGCGGAGGGACGGGCCGCGCCCCTCCGCCCCGGTGCCGGTCCGGCACCGGCTAGCCGACGTTGTTGCCCCACAGGGTCTTGTCGTCCACGTTGTCCTTGGTCACCAGAGGCGCCGGCAGCTGGTCCTCCAGACCGTTCGGGATCTTGATGATCGTGGAGTCGTGGTCGGTGGCACCGGGCTCGAACGTCTTGCCCTCGGCCGCGGCCTCGGCGTAGTACAGCGCGTACTTGGCGTAGAGGTCGGCGGGCTGGGAGACGGTGGCGTCGATCTGGCCCTTGCGGATGGCGTCGAACTCCTGCGGGATGCCGTCGTTGGAGACGATCGAGATGTGGCCCTTCTGCCCGGCCGGCTTCAGCAGACCCTTCTGCTCCAGCAGGGCCAGGGTGGGCTGCAGGAAGACGCCGCCGGCCTGCATGTAGATGCCGTTCAGGTCGGGGTGCTGGGCGAGCAGGCTCTGCAGCTTGGCGGAGGCCACGTCGCCCTTCCAGTCGGTGGGCAGCTCAAAGAACTTGATCTTGGGGAACTTCGTCTTCATGCACGCGGCGAACGCCTCGGAGCGGTCGCGGCCGTTGATGGAGTCCAGGGCGCCCTGCAGTTCGGCGACCTTGCCCTTGCCGCCGAGCTGCTTGCCGAGGAACTCGCATGCCTTGGTGCCGTAGGCCCGGTTGTCGGCGCGTACGACCATGTAGACGTCGCCCTTGTCGGGCCGGGTGTCGACGCTGACCACGGGGATCTTCTTCGAGGCCAGGGTGTCGAGGGTGGAGGCGATGGCGCCGGTGTCCTGCGGCGCCATGACGACGGCCTTCGCGCCTGTGTTCTGGAACACCTGCACGTTGGCGACCAGCTTGGTCACGTCGTTCTGCGAGTTGCTGAGGGGCAGGGCGTTGATGTCCTCGGACTTGACGTCCTTCTTCAGGTACTCGGCGTAGGAGTTCCAGAAGTCCGAGTCGGAGCGCGGCAGGTCGATCCCGATGGCGGGCCTGTCGCCGCCCGAGCCGCCCGAGCCGGCCGAGCCGGAGGAGCTGTCGCGATTGCACGCGGTCAGGAGGGTGAGGGCCGCGAGGGCGCAGGCCGCTGCGGCGGTGGAGCGGGTGCGAGCGAGCTTCATGGCCGGGTTCTCCTTAGCCAGGACGGGGAGGCCGCCCTCCGGGACAGGCGTGAGGGGACCGTCGAAGGGGAGGGTCGGGGGTCAACCGGTGAACGAGCAGCGGAGTTTGACCGGCCACGAGGCAGTGGGGCGATTCCTCCGATGTATCTCGGACGTCGAGGACGTTACGACGGCATTGCCGGAGTTGACAAGAGGTCTTTCCCGATGAGTTGTGCGCATGATCGAGGGGGGAGGTGGTGAACATCGGGGGAAGGATGTCGCACATGACCGATCCGTGACCTGCGGAGCAGTCCTCGCCGGTCACATACATCCGAGGAATGCGTTGTCAGCGCGCCGAACTGCCCCTACAGTCACGGTGCGCCATTCCTCCGATGAATGAAGGTGTCACTCCATGGCAAGGGAGCTTCCCCAGTGAAACTGCTACGCGTCGGCGCCCCGGGAGAGGAGCGGCCCGCCGTCCGCACCGACGACGGCCGGCTGCTGGACCTGTCCTCCGTGACCCCCGACATCGACGGTGCCTTCCTCGCCTCCGGGGGCGTCGACCGGGCCCGCGCGGCGGTCGCGGCGGGCGGACTGCCCGTGCTCGGCACCGAGGGCCTGCGGGTCGGCGCCCCCCTCGCCCGCCCCGGCAAGATCGTCTGCGTCGGGCTGAACTACCGCGACCACGCCGCCGAGACCGGCGCCGCGATCCCGCCCCGCCCGGTGGTCTTCATGAAGGACCCGGGCACGGTCGTCGGCCCGTACGACGAGGTGCTGATCCCGCGCGGCTCCGGGAAGACCGACTGGGAGGTCGAGCTGGGCGTCGTCGTCGGGCGGCGGGCCCGCTACCTGGAGGGCCCCGAGGAGGCGGCCGCGGTGATCGCCGGATACGTGGTCAGCCACGACGTCTCCGAGCGCGAGTTCCAGCTGGAGCACTCCTCGCAGTGGGA
Source organism: Streptomyces sp. VNUA24 (assembly GCF_029167005.1). Lineage (NCBI taxonomy): Bacteria > Bacillati > Actinomycetota > Actinomycetes > Kitasatosporales > Streptomycetaceae > Streptomyces > Streptomyces sp. VNUA24. The sequence continues at coordinate 755,703 of NZ_CP119143.1, read as the reverse complement.
CCTCGGCAAGTCCTGCGAGACCTTCAACCCGATGGGCCCGTGGCTGGTCACCGCCGACGAGGCCGGCGACCCGCAGGACCTCGGGCTGCGCCTGAGCGTCAACGGCGTCGAGCGCCAGGACGGGCACACCCGCGACATGATCTTCCCGGTCCACGAGATCGTGGCCTACCTCAGCCGGTACATGGTCCTGGAGCCCGGCGACGTGATCAACACCGGCACGCCCGCCGGTGTCGCCCTCGGCCTGCCCGGCACCCCCTACCTCCGCCCCGGTGACACCGTCGAGCTGGAGATCGACGGGCTCGGAAGCCAGCGCCAGACGTTCGGCCAAGCGTGAAAGGCACCCCCGTGACAGCAACCCCCGCCCGGATCACCGCGGTCGACACCTACGACATCCGGTTCCCCACCTCGCGGGAACTGGACGGCTCCGACGCCATGAACCCGGACCCCGACTACTCCGCCGCCTACGTCGTCCTGCGCACGGACGCCGGGGACGGCCTCGAAGGGCACGGCTTCACCTTCACCATCGGGCGCGGCAACGACGTCCAGGTCGCCGCCATCGGCGCCCTGCGGCCCCATGTCGTCGGCCGCTCGGTCGAGGAGCTGTGCGCCGACCCCGGCTCGGTCAACCGCGACCTGATCGGCGACAGCCAGCTGCGCTGGCTCGGCCCCGAGAAGGGCGTGATGCACATGGCCGTCGGCGCCGTCGTCAACGCCGTGTGGGACCTGGCCGCCAAACGCGCCGGCCGGCCCCTGTGGCAGCTGCTCGCCCACGCCGAACCCGAGTGGCTGGTCTCCCAGATCGACTTCCGCTACATCGCCGACGCCCTCACCCCCGAGGAGGCCCTGGACCTGCTCCGGCGGGGCCGTACGGGGCTCGCCGAGCGCGAGAGCCGGCTGCTGGAGCGCGGCTACCCCGGCTACACCACCTCGCCGGGCTGGCTCGGCTACTCCGACGAGAAGCTGACCCGGCTGGCCGAGCAGGCCGTCGCCGACGGCTTCACCCAGATCAAGCTGAAGGTCGGCGCCGACCTCGACGACGACGTCCGCCGGTTGCGTACCGCCCGCGCCGCCGTCGGCGCCGGCGTGCGCATCGCCATCGACGCCAACCAGCGGTGGAACATCGGCGAGGCCGTCGAGTGGACCCGGGCGCTCGCCGAGTTCGACCCGTACTGGATCGAGGAACCCACCAGCCCCGACGACATCCTCGGTCACGCCGCCGTCCGCCGGGGGGTCGCCCCCGTGAAGGTCGCGACCGGCGAACACGTTCAGAACCGCATCGTCTTCAAACAACTCCTCCAGGCCGGCGCCCTCGACGTCCTCCAGATCGACGCGGCCCGCGTCGGCGGCGTCAATGAGAACCTGGCGATCCTGCTGCTCGCCGCGAAGTTCGGCGTCCCCGTCTGCCCGCACGCCGGGGGCGTGGGCCTGTGCGAACTGGTCCAGCACCTGTCGATGTTCGACTACCTGGCCCTGTCCGGCACCACCGACGACCGGGTCATCGAGTACGTCGACCACCTCCACGAGCACTTCACCGCACCCGTGGTGATGCGCGAGGGCCACTACGTCGCCCCTCTGACCCCCGGATTCTCCGCCACCATGCATCCGGCGTCGATCGCCCAATACCGTTACCCCGACGGCACGTTCTGGGCCGCCGACCTCGCCGGACGAGAGGAAGTCGCATGACCGGGCAGACGGACGCACCGACCGGACCGACGGCCGGACCCACCGGGCCGAGCGGGGAACTGGCGGGACTCAGGGCGATCGTCACCGGAGGCGCGTCCGGCATCGGGCTCGCCACCGCCCGGCTGCTGGCCGCCCGGGGCGCCGCCGTCGCCGTGTTCGACCTCGACCCCGCCGGGGCACCGGCCCCCCTGCTCGGACTGAAGGCCGACGTCACCGACGACACCTCCGTACGGGCCGCCGTCGCCGACGCCGTCCAGCGGCTCGGCGGTCTCGACATCCTTGTCAACAACGCGGGCATCGGCGCCATCGGCACCGTCGAGGACAACCCCGACGAACAGTGGCACCGCGTCCTGGACGTCAACGTCCTCGGTATCGTGCGCACCAGCCGCGCCGCCCTGCCCCACCTGCGGGAATCGTTCCACGCGGCCATCGTCAACACCTGCTCCATCGGCGCCACCGCCGGCCTGCCGCAGCGCGCCCTCTACTGCGCCAGCAAGGGAGCCGTGCTCTCCCTCACCCTCGCCATGGCCGCCGACCACGTCCGCGAGGGCGTCCGCGTCAACTGCGTCAACCCCGGCACCGCCGACACCCCCTGGGTCGGCCGCCTCCTCGACGCCGCCGACGACCCCGAGGCCGAGCGCGCCGCCCTGAACGCACGCCAGCCCCTGGGCCGCCTGGTCACCGCCGACGAGGTCGCCGCGGCCATCGCCTACCTGGCGAGCCCCGCCGCGGCCTCCGTCACCGGCACCGCCCTGGCCGTCGACGGCGGAATGCAGGGCCTGCGGCTGCGCCCGGTGGGCTCATGAGAACCCGCACCCTCGGCCGCACCGCCGTCCGCGTCACCGAGCTGGCGTACGGGGCCGCCGGCATCGGCAACCTGTTCCGGCCCGTCTCCGACGAGGAGGCCGCCGCCGCGGTCGACGCCGCCTGGGACGCCGGGATCCGCGCCTTCGACACGGCACCCCACTACGGCCTCGGCCTCTCCGAACGGCGCCTGGGCGCCGCCCTGCGCGAGCGCCCCCGGGACGGCTACACCGTCTCCACCAAGGTCGGACGTCTGCTGGTGCCCGCCGAGGACGGCGGTCCGATCGACGACCTGGCCCACGGCTTCGCGGTCCCCGCGACCCTGCGCCGCGTCTGGGACTTCAGCGCCGACGGTGTCCGCCGCTCCCTCGAAGCCAGCCTGGAGCGCCTCGGCCTGGACCGGGTGGACGTCGTCCTCCTCCACGACCCCGACGACCACGCCGACCAGGCCCTCGACGAGGCCTACCCGGCCCTCGAACAACTGCGCGGCGAAGGCGTCGTCGGAGCGATCGGCGTCGGCATGAACCAGACCGCCCTCCCGGCCCGCTTCCTCCGCGAGACCGACATCGATGTCGTCCTCCTCGCCGGCCGCTACACCCTTCTGGAACAGGAGGGCCTCACCGAACTGCTCCCCGAGGCCGCCGCCCGCGGCCGGAGCGTCCTCATCGGAGGCGTCTTCAACTCCGGTCTGCTCACCGACCCGAGGCCGGGCGCCACCTACGACTACGCCCCCGCCCCCGAACCCGTGCTCCAGCGGGCCCTGCGCCTGAAGGAGGTCACCGAACGCCACGGCGTGCCGCTGCGGGCCGCCGCCCTCCGCTTCCCTCTCGGTCACCCGGCGGTCGCCGGCGTCCTCACCGGCGCCCGCTCGTCCGACGAGGTCCGCGACACCGTACGGCAGTGCCGGCACCCCGTGCCGGACGCCCTCTGGGACGAACTGCGCGCGGCCCGCCTCATCGCCCCGGACGCCCCCGTACCCGCCGAAACGCCCGCCGAGGAGAAGGAGCCGTCGTGAGGGTCGCCCTGCACACCAGGGTCCGCGCCGACCGCGTCGAGGAGTACGAGGCGGCCCACCGCGAGGTCCCGGTGTGGGAGCAGTGACACCGGCCGGCACGCCCGCCCCGCCCACCGGGATCGTCGACGCCCACCACCATGTGTGGGACCTCTCCGTCCGCGACCAGGACTGGATCACCGGCCCCGAACTCGCTCCGCTCCGCCGCGACTTCACTCTCCGCGACCTGGAACCGCAGGCGCGCGCGGCCGGCGTCACCGCCACCGTGCTGGTGCAGACGGTCACCGTGCCGGAGGAGACCCCCGAGTTCCTGGCCCTGGCCGCGGGCAGCGACCTGGTGGCCGGGGTCGTCGGCTGGACCGACCTCACCTCCGCCGAGGCCGGCGCCGCCCTCGCCGGGCTGCGTGAACAGCCGGGCGGCGAGCACCTCGTGGGCATCCGCCACCAGGTGCAGGGCGAACCCGATCCCCGCTGGCTGGTACGCCCGGACGTGCTGCGGGGCCTGGCCGCCGTCGCGGACGCGGGACTGGTCTACGACCTGCTGGTCAAGCCCCACCAGCTGCCGGCCGCGGTGGAGGCGGCGGCCCGCCTCCCGCACCTCACCTTCGTCCTGGACCACGCGGCGAAGCCGCCCGTCGCCACCGGTGAACTGCGGCCGTGGGCCGGGGAGATACGACGCCTGGCCGCCCTCCCCAACACCGTCTGCAAGCTCTCCGGCCTGGTCACGGAGGCGGACTGGAGGAACTGGTCCGTCGCCGGACTCCGCCCGTACGCCGACACCCTGCTCGACGCCTTCGGCCCGCACCGGCTGATGTTCGGCTCCGACTGGCCCGTCTGCCGGCTGGCCTCGGACTACCGCGAAGTCCTCGACACGGCGGCGGAGTTGCTGTCCGGACTCGGCCCGGCGGAACACCGGGAGGTCTTCGCGGGCACCGCCGTCCGCGTCTACGGCCTGCGGACCTGAGCCAGGGCCGCCAGCCCTTCGGGGGTGCGCGGTCCGGCCGCGTCGTCGGCCAGCAGGCCCTGCTCGCGCAGCAACTCGGCGACGGCGATGCCCCAGGGCAGCCGCAGCCCGGCCTGCCGGAGGAGGTCCGTGCGGGCCAGCATCTCGGCCACCGGGCCCGTGCGCGCCCCGGACGGGGTGAGCAGGGCCGCGTCGTCGGCCCAGCGCAGGGCGAGGTCGACGTCATGCGTGGCCATGACCACGGTGGTGCCGGACCGGCGCAGCCCGTCCAGGGTGGCGAGCAGGCGTTCCTGCCCGTCGGGGTCGAGCCCGGCCGTCGGCTCGTCGAGGATCAGGACCCGGGGCCGCATGGCGACCGCGCCCGCGATGGCGGTCCGTTTGCGCTGGCCGTAGGAGAGCAGGTGGGTGGGCCGGTCGGCCAGGGCGCCGATGCCGAGCGCGCCGAGCGCCTCGTCCACCCGGGCCCGCACCTCGGTGTCGGACAGCCCGAGGTTCAGCGGGCCGAACGAGACGTCCTGCGCGACGGACGCCGCGAACAACTGGTCGTCCGGGTCCTGGACGACCAGCTGGACCGTCGTCCGCAGCCGGGTCAGCCCCGTGCGGTCGTACGTCACCGGCCGCCCCTCGACCGCGAGTTCGCCGGTACGGGGCCGCAGTCCGCCGCTGAGCAGCCGCATCAGTGTCGTCTTGCCGCTGCCGTTGCGGCCCAGCAGGGCGAGCGCACGCCCCTCGCCCACCTCGAAGTCGAGGCCGTCGAGCACGACCGGGCCGTCCTCGTAGGCGAAGGAGGCGCCCCGCAGGGTGACCAGCACGGGGTCGCTCATGTCAGCGGCCTTTCCAGGACGAAGGTGAGGGCGGCGAGGGCGGCGAGCAGCGCGATGCCGGCGCCGATGAAACGGGCGGATATCCGGGCCTCGGGCACCAGGACGCGCAGCGTGCCGTCGTACCCGCGCCCGGCGAGGCCGGTCTGCAGCCGGGCCGCCCGGTCGAAGGCCCGCACGAACGCGGTGGCGCCGAGACCGGCGAGCGAACGCCAGGTCGCGGCCCGCGTGGTGTGCCCGAGCCGGGCCGCCTGCGCCTCCCGGATCCGGCGCACGGAGTCCAGCAGGAGAAAGCTCATCCGGTACGTGACCAGCGCGACGTCCACCACCGGCGCGGGCACTCCCGCCCGCACCAGCCGCGGCAGCAGGTCCGACATGGGTGTGGTGAAGGCGAACAGCAGGACGCCGAGGGAGGCGGCCGAGGTGCGCAGCAGCAGTTCCCCGGCGCGGACCGGACCGCCGTCGGCCAGGGTGACGAACCCCTCGGGCCCGCCGACCTGGACGAGCAGCGGCAGCGCGCCGGTCACGCAGAACCCCAGCGGCACCCGGTAGGCACGCCACAGCCGGCGGCCGGGGACGCCCGCCGGGCCCAGCAGCACGACGAGCGCGGCCGACAGGACCAGCGCCGCGCCGGGCCAGGGCGGCAGGGAGATGGCGAGCACGGTGAGGCCGAGCCCGAGCACGGCCTTGTCCACGGGATGGCGGTGGCGCCAGCGACTGCTGTGCGCCGCCGCGTCGATCGGCAGCACGAGGGTCAGACCCGCCCGGTGGGGGAGTTCTCCCCGGTGGTTCCGCCGGCCGCGCGTTCCACGCCGGTCGCGCCCGCCCCGGCCCCAGCCTCCGCCGTGGAAGCCGCGACTGTGCCGGTGTCCGCCCCGTCCAGCTGCGCCCGGGCCCGGGCCTCGCCCTGCCGCCGGCCCCGGTGGAGGCCGAAGTAGTAGGCGAGGACGCCCGCGCCGAGCGCGGCCTGCAGCGAGAAGAGAGCGGACTCGATCTCACCCGACGGCGGCTCGTACAGCGGGGAGAACCAGGGCCGGTAGTCCGGCTCGATCTCCGTGATCGCGGTCTCCGCCTCGCCGTCGGCGCCCGTGAACGGCTCCTTCTTGTGGTCGCCGAGGCCGAGGGCCAGCGGCAGGACGGCGAGCGCGGCCACGACGAGCAGCAGCAGGAGGTTGATCTTCGTGTTCCGGTTCACCGGGCCACCGCCTTCGTCTCGGACTCGGCCCCGGCGCCGTCGCGGCCGCCCGTCAGGAGCACGCCGAGCCGGGTCAGTTCGCCCTTGCTCGACTGCACGAGCAGACGCATCACCAGTACGGTGAGAAGTCCCTCGCTGACCGCGAGCGGGATCTGCGTGACGGCGAAGATGGAACCGAACTTGCCGAGCGCGCCCAGCACACCGCTGCTCGGGTCCGGGAAGGCGAGCGCCAGCTGCACGCTGGTGACGCAGTAGGTGACCAGGTCGGCGACGAACGCGCCGAAGAACACCGTGACCATCAGCGGCACGTCGAACCGCCGCAGCAGCCGGTAGACGCCGTAGCCCGCCCAGGGGCCCGCGATCGCCATCGAGAAGACGTTGGCGCCGAGCGTGGTCAGGCCGCCGTGCGCGAGCAACAGCGCCTGGAAGAGCAGGGTGATGGTGCCCAGCACCGCCATGATCGGCGGCCGGAACAGGATGGCGCCCAGCCCGGTGCCGGTGGGGTGGGAGCAACTTCCGGTGACCGACGGCAGTTTCAGCGCGGACAGGACGAAGGTGAAGGCTCCGGAGGCGCCGAGCAGCAGGGTGCTCTCGGGATGCTCCCGGACCTCACGGGAGAGAGCCCGGACTCCGTGGACGACGAACGGCGCGGACGCGACACCCCAGGCGATCGCGTGCGCCGGGGGAAGGAAACCCTCGGCTATGTGCATGGCTCAGCAGACCCTCTCCAGCACCTCGTGGATGGTTGACGCGCCTTGGCCGGTCTCCTGGCTGACGGGTACCACCGCCCGTGCTCCGCCTTCCCGGTTCACAAGGACCCAGTGGCTGTCCGCGAGGACTGGAGCCGGACTTCCCGATCACAGTGGCGAGGGCCGCACCGGCATCACACCGGATTTCCCGTTCACCAAGGCGTGGTGACAGTAGTGCCCGGATAAGGGCGCTGACAAGCGGAGACGAGGGGCGCGCGGACGCCGTGCAACAGCTCACACCCCGGCGCACGCCCCACCGACCTGGAGTTCTCCGCCTCGTTCCCACCTGACCGACCCTCACCTGACCGAAACCTGACACGAGCTTTACTGCGACCTTCTTGCAGCTACCAGATGCTCGCACCAGTGTGAGAGGGCTCGACATCACCGGCGCGGCGCCGGCCCGCCCCCGAGAGAAGGCGCACGCCCCATGGCTCCCCTCACCGACCCCGCCCCTCCGGCCGCGACCGACCGGGGCTCTGCCTCCCGGCGCCGCATCCGTGCCGCGCTGACGCGCGGGGAGTGGGCGAACCTCGGCGGGATGGCGGGCTTCGTCCTGGCGCTGCACGTCATCGGTTGGTTCACGCTGGTCGTGCTCGTCGCCCCCGAGCACTACAGCGTCGGCGGAAAGGCGTTCGGCATCGGCATGGGCGTCACCGCCTACACCCTGGGGATGCGCCACGCCTTCGACGCCGACCACATCGCCGCCATCGACAACACCACCCGCAAGCTGATGGGGGAGGGGCGGCGCCCGCTGTCGGTCGGCTTCTGGTTCTCCCTCGGGCACTCCTCCGTCGTCCTCGCCCTCACCTTCCTGCTCACCGTCGGCGTCAAGGCACTCGCGGACCCCGTGCGCGACGACGGCTCCGGGCTGCACGACGTCGCCGGCTGGATCGGCACCACCGTGTCGGGGACGTTCCTGTACGTCATCGCGATCGTCAACCTGGTGGTCATGGTGGGCATGTGGAAGGTGTTCCGCCAGATGCGCTCGGGCTCCTTCGACGAGGCGGCGCTGGAGGAGCGGCTGAACAGCCGGGGCTTCATGAACCGCCTCCTGGGACGCCTGACGAGGTCGATCACCAGCCCCTGGCAGATGTACCCGCTGGGCTTCCTCTTCGGTCTGGGCTTCGACACGGCGACCGAGGTCGCGCTCCTGGTCCTGGCCGGCTCGGGCGCCGCCTCCGGGCTCCCCTGGTACGCGATCCTGTGCCTGCCCGTCCTGTTCGCGGCCGGCATGTCCCTCCTCGACACGATCGACGGCACGTTCATGAACTTCGCCTACGGCTGGGCGTTCTCCCAGCCGGTGCGGAAGGTCTACTACAACCTCACCGTCACCGGTCTCTCGGTCGCCGTGGCCCTCGTCATCGGCACCGTCGAACTGCTCGGGCTCGTCGCCGCCAAGGCCGGCCTGCACGGTCCGTTCTGGGACGGGATCGCCGGCCTCGACCTCAACGCGGTCGGCTACGTCGTCGTCGGCCTGTTCCTCGTCACCTGGGCGGTCGCCCTGCTGGTGTGGCGGTTCGCGCGGATCGAGGAGAAGTGGACGACGGACCGCACACCGGCTCCCGACGCGCCCGCCTCATGACCCGATCGCTGTCCGGGGCGCCGGCCGTGCGACCCGCGTCGGTCTCGATCCGTGGGCAGCACCTGGGGTGCCGATGACGGTCACGCCATCATGAGCCCATGAACGGGCCACCCCCGCGTCTCCACACCCCACCGTGGCACAGGGCCGACCCCTCGGCCTTCGGCGTCGCGCTCGTCTACCCGATGCGCGGCCCCGCCGGCCTCTTCGGCCCCACCTGCGGGGCGTGCGCGCGGCTGGCCGCCGAGGAGGTCAACAAGGCCGGGGGAGTGCTGGGCAGGGAGCTGCGGCTGGTCGAGGTCGACGGTGGAGCCGAGCCCCGGCGGGTCGCCGAGGAGGTCGAGTCCCTGGTCGCCGCGGGCGTGGTGCAGGGCGTCACCGGCTGGCACATCTCCTCCGTACGGCAGGCCGTGGCCCCGCGGATCGCCCACCGGGTGCCCTACGTCTACACGGCCCTGTACGAGGGCGGGGAGCGCACCGAGGGCGTCTTCATGACGAGCGAGACGCCGTCCTGGCAACTGCTGCCCGCCATGCGGCTGCTCGCCGAGTCACGCGGGATCCGCCGCTGGTTCGTCGTCGGCAACGACTACGTCTGGCCCCGCCGCACCGCGCGGGCGGCCCGGCGCTACGCCCGCGCGTGCCGGGGCCGGGTCGGCGGTGAGGTGTATCTGCCGCTGGGCACCGAGGACTTCGAGGGCGTGCTGCGCCGTATCGAGCGGGCCGACGCCGACGGGGTCCTGATGCTCCTGGTCGGCAGCGACGCGGTCCGCTTCAACCGGGCCTTCGCCACGGCCGGGCTGGACCGGCGATGCCTGCGGCTGAGCACGCTGATGGACGAGAACATGCTGCTGGGCGGCGGCCCCGAGGACACCTTCGACCTGTACAGCGCCGCCGGTTACTTCGCCTCGCTCGCCGACCGGAACACCCTGGACTTCCTCGGGCAGTACACCGCCCGCTTCGGCCTGGAGGCACCGGTCCCGGGCAGTTTCGGCGAGTCCTGCTACGAGGGGGTCCTGCTGCTGGCCGCGCTGGCCGAACGGGCGGGCGCCGCGGACGTGACGAGGATCGGAGCGGTCGCCGACACCGTCACGTACGAGGGCCCACGGGGACTGCTGGGCCTGGACGGACGCCACGTCCGCCAGCGCATCTACCTGGCGCGGGCGGACGGGTACGACTTCACCGTCCTCGCCCAGCTGCGCGCTCCGCACGACCTGCGCTGACCCCGCCCCGGCCCTCGGCGCCCCCGCCCTCCTCCAGGGCGAGGGCCAGCCGGTCCAGCAGGATGCCGAGCTGTCTGTCGTCCTCGTCGTCGAGCGGCGGTTCCGACCCGGTCCAGCCGGCGCGCACCTCACCGGCGAGCAGCTGCCACCGCTGCCTGCCGCGCGGGGTGAGATGGGCCAGGACGCGGCGCCGGTCGACGGGGTCGACGCGACGGAACACCAGGTTCTGGTCCACCAATTGGTCGATCAGCTTGGTCAGGCTCGGCGCCGCCAGGAAGGCGTGCTCGGCGAGGGCCGTCATGTGATGGCCGTGCTCGTCGGAGAGCAGGTCGAGGACGCGCCACGCCTCCACCGAACAGTCGAACTCGTCGAGCACGGACTGGACTCGGCGTACGGACAGGCGCTCCGCCCGGCTCAGCAGATGGAGCAGTTCCTCGGGCGGCCTCGCCATGGCACTCCTCGACTCGCCTGCCGCCGCCCCCGCGACGGCACTGCCCGGAGCCTACCGCCGGGCACCACACCGCTCGCGGGCAGGTCGTGGCGATCGTCGCCGTCCCCGGGCCGCCGCGCTACCGGGCGTGCAGTCCGTCGGCGAGGTGTCCGTGGCTGTGCCGCCAGCCCGTCGGCACGCGCAGGGCACCCACCAGATGGGGATGGCCGAGCGGGAGATCCGCGTGCACGTGGTCCGTCGGCGCCGGAGCCGCGGGCAGGCCGGCCGTCGACCGCGCCGGCGGCCACAGACGGACGGCCAGCACGGCCGCCGCCAGGGCGATCGCCCCCAGGGCGAACACCGCCCTGCCCAGCCCCGCCGCTCCCAGCCATCCGGCCAGCGGGTACGTCAGCAGCCAGCAGCCGTGCGAGAGGGAGAACTGCGCGGCGAACGCGGCCGTACGGTCCCCGGGCGCCACCGAGCGTCGCACCAGCCGCCCGGCCGGGGTGAGCACCGCCGAGGACGCGGCGCCGAACGCGGCCCAGAGGAGCAGCAGCGCGGGCAGCCGCCACATCCCGTCCCGGGCGGCCGTGACGAGGCCGAGTCCGGCGAAGACGAGGGGCAGGGACAGCGCGCCCGGCAGCATCACCGTCCGGTCGGACATCCTGTCCAGGACACGCGGCAGCAGCAGGGCCACGGCCATCGACCCGGCACCGTACGCCCCGAGCGCCACCGCGACGGAGCCCGCGGACAGGCCCAGCACCTCGCGGACGTAGACCACCGAGTTGACCGTCACCATCGCACCGGCCGCCGCGACCGCGAGGTTCAGCGCGAGCAGGGCCCGCAGCGCGGGGACACCGAGGGAGAGACGGGTGCCGGCCGTGGCCCTGGCGTACACGCCGTCGGCGCGGGGGCGGCCGGGGGCGGGCCGCTCGGGCAGCGCGGTCGAGAGCACCAGCGCGGCCGAGGCGAGGAAACCGAGGACGGTGCCGGTGAACAGCCGGTCGTAGGTGACGACGGACAGCAGGGCGGCCGCGAGGACGGGGGAGAGGAGGCTCTCCAGGTCGTACGCGAGCCGGGACATCGACAGCGCCCGTGTGTAGTCGCGCTCCTCGGGCAGTACGTCGGGGATGACGGCCTGGAACGTGGGCGTGAACGCGGCCGAGGCGGACTGCAGCAGGAACACCAGCACGTACACCTGCCAGACCTCGCCGACGAACGGCAGGGACACGGCGATCGCGGCGCGCACCAGATCGGCCGTCACCATGAGCGCCCGGCGCGGCAGCCGGTCGGCGACCGCGCCGACGGCCGGGGCGATCACCACGTACGCCACCATCTTGATCGCCAGGGCCGTCCCGAGGACGGAACCGGCGTCGGCGCCCGCGAGATCGTAGGCCAGCAGTCCGAGGGCGACCGTCGCGAGCCCCGTGCCCACGAGAGCGACGACCTGGGCGGCGAACAGCCGCCGGTAGGCGCGATGACGCAGAACGGCGAGCATACGGACGGCTCCCCTCGGCGGGACGTCGAGCGGTCGGGTGTCGGTACGCACGAGTGTAGCCCTCATGTGCGCACGTGCGCACATGAGGGCGCTCCGGTACATGACGCCCCGACCCGCGGCCGGAACGCCTACGCTGGGCCCATGCCAGAACGCCACGCCGTGTCAGCTGCGTCCGGTGCGCATCTGCGGGCCCCCGACAGCGCGCGGCTCGCCGAGGCGACCGGCGTGTTCGCGATGCTCTCCGACGCCACCCGGCTCCATCTGCTGTGGCTGCTCGCCCAGGGCGAGTCGGACGTGGGTTCCCTGGCCGACCGCTGCGAGGCCTCCCGCACGGCGGTCAGCCAGCATCTGGCGAAGCTCCGGCTCGCCGGGCTGGTGGACACCCGCCGCGCGGGGCGTCACATCTACTACAGCCTCGCCGACGGCCACCTCAGACGGCTGGTCGTGGAGGCCCTCAGCCACGCGGACCACCGGGTCAGCGGACAGGCGCCGCACGACTGACCGCGGGGCGCCGACCGGGCCACCGGACCGTGGTCCCGGCCGCCGCCCGGATCACCTCGGGCGGGCCACCGGCGCGATGGACTCCAGCGTCGGCACGACCTCCTCGATCGAGCCGTCGGCCGCGAACACCAGCCGGTCCAGGGTGGACTCCCGGCGCACGCCGTCACCGCGCGCAGTGCCGGGGCCCGGGACCGCGAACCGGTGGTAGCAGATGAACCAGTCGTCGGTGCCGGGCACGTTCACGACCGTGTGGTGGCCGGTGGCGAGGATCCCGTACTCCGGGCGCTTGCGCAGGATCACGCCCCGCTCGGTCCACGGGCCGAGCGGCGTGGGGCCGGTGGCGTAGGCGACACGGTAGTCCTCGCTGCGGGTGTCGTCCTCCGACCACATGTAGTAGTAGACGCCCCGCCGTTTGACGACGAAGGCCCCCTCACGGAAGTTCTCCGGGGTGAACCGGCGCACCCGCGCCGGGTCGAAGGACACCATGTCCTCGTTCAACGGGACGCCGTACGCCTCGCAGTTGCCCCAGTAGAGATACGCGGTGCCGTCGTCGTCCCGGAAGACGGCCGGGTCGATCATCTGGCCCGCGTAGTCGTCGCGCGCGACGAGCGGCCGGTCCAGGGCGTCCCGGAAGGGGCCGGTCGGGCTGTCGGCCACGGCCACACCGATCTGCTGGTCGGCGCAGAAGTAGAAGTAGTAGGACCCGTCGCGCTCTCCGGCGGCCGGTGCCCAGGCGTGGCGGTCCGCCCAGCTCACGTCCGATTCCAGGTCGAGGACGACGCCGTGGTTCTCCCAGGTGACCAGGTCGTCGGAGGAGAACACCTCGAAGCGGGTGCCGCCCCAGCCCTCGAAGCCGTCCGTCGTCGGATAGATGTAGTAACGGCCGTGGAATTCCTGGATGTTGGGGTCGGCGTACAGACCCGGCAGCAGAGGGCTGCGCATCGGCACCGCCTCGACCGTCCAGGTGCGGGCGGTACCGTCGGCCGCGGTGACGGTGTACTCCCGCGGGGTGCGGAAGTCGCGCGGGGTGCCGGACGGAGGATCGATCCGGGAGCCCGCCGACAGGGTGAACTCCGGCGCGAGAGCGTCGAGTCCGGCCCCCGGGTGCAGGGGCAGGACGACCCTGGACGCGGCCCGGTCGACGAGCGCGTACGCCTTCAGGCCCTCCGGTACGTCGGCGTCGACGACGGACGCCGCCGGCGCGTACCCGGCGAGGAGCCGTTCGTACTCGGCCCGCGTCACCGGCAGCACCGAGCCGTGGCGCGCGCCGGGCGGCAGCGCGAACTCCGCACAGGGCGTCCACCGCCCGGAGTCCAGGTCGGTGGTCTCGAAGGGTACGTAGCCACGCCCGCTGAACTCGTCGACGAACAGGTACCACCTGCGGTCGTCCGTGGTGGACCGGAAGACGATCGGTCCCTCACCCTGCTCGACCGCCCCGTGCCCGATCCGGTCGGCCACGAAGTCGTACGAGGTGGCGCGCAGCTCCTTCGCCTTCTCCACGGTGATGAACTTGCCGCCGGGAGCGGCGGGGGAGTTGCCGCGCTCGTCCTTGGTGAAGCGGTAGTAGGTGCCGTCGTGGCGGACGACGGTCGAGTCGATCACCGAGTGGCCGGGGTCGTTCCACAGCCGGGGCTCGCTGAAGACACGGAAGTCGCGGGTGGTCGCGTACAGCATCCGGTTGTGGGTGTCGGCGGTGTGGTCCGGGTCGTCCCGCGCGTACAGCTTGGACGCCCAGAAGACGACGAACTCGCCCCGCTCCGGGTCGTGAACGGCCTCGGGCGCCCAGACGTTGCCGGCGGTGTCGGGGGCGACGCGCACCCGTCGACGGTCGGTCCAGTGCACCAGATCGGTGCTCTCCCAGACCATGAGGGAGGTGCTCCCGGTGCGCTGCACCCGGTCCCAGTCGCCGTCCGGCTCCCCGTGCATCCTGAGGTCGGTGGCGATCAGGTAGAAGCGGTCACCCTCCGGGGCGCGCACGAGGAAGGGATCGCGCAGCCCGCCCGTGCCGACGTCCGAAGTGAGCACCGGCGCCCCGCCGTTCAGCTCGCGCCAGCGCAACGGGTCGTTCCCCCGGCTGAGCGCGAACCGGATCCGCTCACCGTCCGGGCTTCCCTCGCCGGTGAAGTAGACGAAGACGTATCCGGCGTACTCCTGCAAGCCGACCTCCAGAGCTGCGACCTTTTGAGGCTTCCTGTGCGGAAGCTCCGTCGAAGAGTGTTGCTATCTGTGTCCGGCGGCGTCAATCGGCTCAGGGGCCGGGGGCGGCGTCGAAAAGTTTCGGCGCGGGGGTGCGCTCCCGCGCGGTCAGCCCTCCAGGCGGCGGATCCGTTCCGCGTCGCAGGTGCGCGGGCAGGTGGAGCACGCCTCGGCCGGGCGGATCGTGTAGTAGAGGCAGCAGCCCAGGCGGGTGCGGGTCGGGTGTTCGCGGCCGTCACCGGTGCGCAGCAGGCGGAAGTCGGCGCCGCCGGGGAAGGGGGCGTGCGCGCCGGGCAGGACCGCGGAGGCGGCCCGGACGCCGGCGGCCTCGTCGCCGCGCGCACGGCCGAGGTACCACAGCCCGGAGACCAGGTCGTCCGAGACCAGACCCCACAGGGCCCGCGAGCCCCGGCGGACGAACGGGCCGAACGCCTCCAGCACCGGGGCCATGTGGTCCGCGACGGCGGCCCGCAACTCCGCGCGCAGCGCCTCCGGGTGGGCGACGGTGCGAGCGCCGGGCAGGCCCGCGGCGGGGTCGTCCGGCAGGCAGACGAGGCCGGAGCCGGGCCGGATCTCGAAGGCGCCGGTCCCGAGGTCGACCCGGAGGTCGTCGGGGGCGACGCGGGGCACCCGCCGTTCCAGGTACCAGACCCCGCTCATCAGCAGGGCGGCCGACCAGGCGTAGTCGTGCAGGGCGCGGGAGGCGGCGACATGGCGGGGTGCGCGGTGGTCGTGGCGGTCCCGGATGCGGGCGGCCTCCGCCTCGACGAAGGCTTCCACGCTCTCCTGACCGCCCATCAGGTTGATGGTGTGGGGCCCGGCTTGAGGTGTCCGCCGGTCCGGGGAGGGCGCCGGCCGGCCGCCGGACCGGGCCACGTGTACGGACAGGGCGTCGCAGATCGCGTCCAGACGGCGGTAGGCGGCGGCCAGGAGGTCCGGGACGTGCGTGGCGGTGCCGGCCCGGGCGTCCTCCAGATGAACCACGGTCATCCGTCACTCCAGAGCGTGAAGAGGTTTTGCAGTCGGGGTAGGTGAGGCTTACCTTATCCACAAGATCGCCCAGCGATGACCAGGCTCCACCCCGAGCCACCGGCGTACGGCTTCCCGGGCGGTGACTCCCGCGGTTCGCGGGGCGGGCCCCACCACGAGACCGGCCCGCCCCGCCGCCCCCGACCCGTCAGCGGAAGTAGTGCACCACCCCATGCGTCTGTACCTGCTCGCCCTCAACCCCACCGATTCCGTCACCGAGGGCTTCCTGCCCGCCGCGGCCCGGCTCGGCCTGGACGTCACCGTCCTCACCGACCGGCCCGACGACCATCGCGCCGCGTACCCCGGGACCGAGATCCTGGCGTGCGACGTACGGGACCACCGTGCCGTCGTCACCCGGATCTCCACCCACCACCGGCCCGACGCGGTCTTCACCAACAGCGACCACCTCCAGGCCCAGGCCGCCCTCGCCGCCCACTACTTCGCACTGCCCGGCAAGGACTGGCGGGCCGCCCTGCGCACCAAGGACAAGGGCGAGATGCGCCGCCGGCTGGCCGCCGCCGGTGTCGACACCGTCTGGTCAGCCGAGATCCGCGACCCGGCCGACCTCACCGGCCCCCGCGTCGCCGACGCCCCGTACCCCTGCGTCGTCAAGCCCCGCGAGGGCGTCGCCAGCGAGGACGTCGTCCTCGTGGCCGACGCCGGGGACCTGGTGGCCCGCGGCAAGGAGATCCTGGCCCGGCGTCCGGGGGCCGCCCTCGTCGTCGAGGAGTACCTACCGGGTGAGCTGTACACCCTGGAGACCCTCGGTGACGCCCGGGTCCGGCACGTCGTCGGTGGTTTTCATACCGAGCTGTCCCCGCCGCCGTACTTCGTGGAGCGGCGGATGGCCTTCGTCCCGGCCCACCCCGAACCGGTCGTCGCACAGATCCTCGCCCAACTGGACGTGCTCGGCGTCGGGTTCGGGGCCTGCCACACCGAGTTCGTGGTCCACGACGGCCGGGCCCGTGTCATCGAGGTCAACTACCGTGCCATCGGCGACCGCTGCGACCTGCTGCTCGCCCGGCTGCTCGGCCTCCCGCTCTTCGAGCACATCCTCCGCACCCACCTCGGCGAGCCGCTGCCCGCCGGCCTGGGCGCCGGACGTGCCGCCGCCGCCCGCCTGGAGTACCCCTGCGCCGACCGGGCCGGAACCCTGGTCGCCGGCCCCGCCGCCACCGAACTCCACGTCGACGGAGTCGACCTGACGTACCGTCCGCTCCGCAGGATCGGGGAGCACCACGAGCTGTACCGGACCAACCGCGACTACCTCGGCGTCCTCACCGCCACCACCACCGCCACGGGGACCGCCTCCGCCGCCGGTCAGCAGGCCGTCGACCGGGTGGCGGCGGACTTCCTCGCCGCCCAGCGCTGGGAGATCCGGCCGTGACCGCCTACGCCCGCCCCGTGGCCCCCGCCGAGCACACCACCGATGCCGCGTCCACCACCGCCGCCTCGCCCGTCACCACCGATGCCGCGCCCGCGGCGCCCGTCACCACGGATGCCGCGGACGCCGTCGAAGCCGGCCTCCTCACCCGCGTGCTCGGCGCCCTGCTCCGCGAGGACGTCGTCGGCCTGCGCTCCCGCGGCACCCTCGTCCACCGCGCCGACGGCCCCTGGCTGCGCCTGGCCGCCGCGGACGACGCCCTCCTCCTGCCCGTCACCGAGGACGGCTTCCAGTCCCCGTACGCCGCCCGGGAACCCCTGCTGCTCCGGGAGTCGGACGGCGCCCGCCTCGGCACCTGCGAGGCCGTCCTCGCCGCGCTGCGCGCCCTCGCCGAGCCCGTCGACCGCGCCGGCTTCGACGCGTTCGCCGAGGAGTGCCGCCAGACCCTCGCGACGATGCTGCTGCACGAGGAGACGGGGGAGGAGACCGCCGCCGGGCTCGTCGACCTGTACGGGGCCGACCCCGCCGACTGGACCGGACCGCGCGCCGGACTCGCGTTCGACACCCTCGCCGCACGCCTCGACCACCCGGTCTACCCGACCGCGCGCGGCCGCGCGGGCCTGGACCGCGACCAACTGCGCCGCTGCGCACCGGAGTTCCACCCGAGCTTCGCTCTCCGCTGGCTCGCCCTGCCCCGGGCGGCCGTCACCGTGTCCGGAGCCCTCCCGGACGCCTGGCCCACCCCCGCCGGGCTCGGCCTCGCGGGCCTCGACCGCACGCATCTCACCCTGCCCGTGCACCCGTTGACCGCCGGCGCACCTCTCGAAGCGGCCCTGCGCGAGGCGGGGCTCGCCGACCACGCCGTCCTCGCCGACCGGCCGTACCTCACGGTCGTGCCCACCCTGTCGATGCGGACGGTCGCACCGGCCGCCGCCCCCGGACTGCACCTCAAACTCCCCCTGGCGACCGCCACCCTGGGGCTGCGCAACAAGCGCTCCATCAAGCCCGGCACCCTCGCCGACGGCGCCGCCGGACAGCGTCTCCTGGCGGCGGTCCTCGACCGCGAACCCCGCTTCCGGGGCCGGATCCTGCACGCCGACGAGTCGGTGTACGCGCACGCCGGACACGAACTCCTCGCCGTCCTGTGCCGCCGCCTCCCGGCGGACCTCGACGACTCGCTCGTCGTCCCCCTGGCCGCCCTCCTGGCCCCGGCACCCGGCGGGCGACTGGTCCTGGACCACCTCGCCGACCGGTTCCACGGCGGTGACCCGATCGCGCTGCTCGACGCCGTGCTGACCCTGCTGTTCGACTGGCAGACCACGCTCTTCGGGTACGGGATCGCCCTGGAGTCGCACCAGCAGAACGTCTCCCTGGTCCTCGGCCCGGACTCCGGCGCGCTGCGTCTGCTGCTGAAGGACAACGACGGACCGCGCGTCGACCCCGTCCGCCTGGCCGCCGCCCTCGGCACCCACGAAGGGGTGGGCGAAGGCGGCTGGGGCTTCGACGACGCCCGCACCTTCACCACCGACGACCGCGCACTGACCGACGTCTTCACCACCATCACCGTCCATCTGTGCGCCGGGGCCTACGCGTTCGGCCTCGCCCGCCACGGCCGCGCGCCGCTGCCCGAGCTGCTGCGCTTCGTCCGGGACCGGCTCACCGAGGCCGTCGACCGCCTCGGCGGCGACGCGGCGGCCGTCCTGCGCGCCCATGTGCTGCACGCCGCCGAGCTGCCGGTGAAGGCGATGGTGACCGCCGGGACCCTGCTCGGCAAGGAGAGGACGGGCGCCGCCGACATCAACAAGCACTACACCACCGGGCCCAACTACCTGCTCCGGCCCGGTGCTCCGGGATGACTTCGCGGCCGGCGCGGCCGCCGGCCCTCCCTTCGCGTCCGACCCGCCCCCACGACCGCGCACCCGCTGGAGCCGCCGCATGCCCCCGCTCACCGACTCGCCCGGCACCACCCGCCTCCCCGCCGCCGGCGACGCCGTCGCCCACACCCTCCTGAACTGCCTGCTGCGCGAGGTGTCCGGCCCCGAACACCAGACCGCCGTCAGCGACGGCCACCTGCTGCTGCGTCTGCCCCGCCGCGGACTCCTCCTCCGGGTCGCACTGCGCCGCACGTCCCTGCTGGGCGCCCACCGTTTCACCGGCCCCGTCCACGAGCGGTCGGGCACCGGCTGGAGACCGCTCGACTGGCGCCGCCTCGCCGCGTACACGCACGACGAGCTGACCCTGCGCACCGGCGTCCGCAACCCCGAGTTCCTGCACCAGGTCGACTCCAGCCACCGCACCCTCGCCGCCACGCTCACCACCCGCGAGGCCGGCGCGCACGCCCCGCACGGGCGCCCGGACTATCTCGCCTCCGAGCGGTCCCTGCTGTTCGGCCACCGCTTCCACCCCACCCCGAAGGCCCGTACCGGCGACGCGGAGTCCTGGCGGTCGTACGCCCCCGAGGACGGTGCCTCCTTCCCGCTCCGCCGCCTCGCCGTCCGCGACCACCTGATCGCCGAGGAGAGCGCCGAGGCCGGGGCGACCGCCGTGCTCGACCGGGAGTCCGGCGGCGTCCCCGACGGCTATCGCGTGCTGCCCGCGCACCCCTGGCAGTACGAGATGCTGCGCGGACACCGGCTGCTGCGCGAGGCCCTGGGCCGCGGCGACATCCTCGACCTCGGCCCCGGAGACCGGGAGTACGCAGCCACCGCCTCCGTGCGCACCCTCTTCGACGGTGACGCCTTCCTGAAGTTCAGCCTGAACGTCCGGATCACCAACTGCCTTCGCAAGAACGCCAGTTACGAACTCTCCGGCGCCGTCGCCCTCACCCGCGTCCTCGCCCCGGTCCTCACCGACCTGGAGAGCCGTTTCCCCGGCAGCGCGGTGCTGCGCGAGCCCGCCTACCGCAGCCTCGCCGTCCCCGGCCCCGACGGCACCCCCGACCGGACCCTCCTCGAAGGCTTCGGTGTGATCGTCCGCGAGGGCCTGTCCCGGCGGCTGCTGCCCGGCACCACCCCGCTGCTCGCGGCCGCCGTCGCCGACGAGTACCCGACCGGCGCCGCCCATCTCTCCCGCCTCCTCGACGGCGCGGGTCCCCGGGCGGCCCTGACCTGGTGGAAGGCGTACCTGCGCCTCCTCCTGCCGCCGGTCCTCGCCGCCTACTTCGACCACGGGCTCGTCCTCGAACCCCACCTCCAGAACGTCCTCGTCTGCGTCGACCCCGACGGCATGCCCGCCCAGGTCCTCTTCCGCGACCTGGAGGGCGCCAAGCTCCTCCCCGGCCACCACGCCGACGCCCTCGCCGCCCTGCCGCCCGAGGTCGCCGGACCGATGGCGTACGACGCCCGGCGCGGCTGGGACCGCGTCGTGTACTGCCTCCTCGTCAACCACGTCGCCGAACTGCTCGCCGTCCTCGCCGACCTGCACCCCGGGACCGAGCACGACCTGTGGGCGGAGGTCCGCGCGACCCTCCGGGCCCACGCCGACGAGGCCGGCTGCCCGCCCCTGCTGGCCGAGCTCCTCGCCGGAGCCCCGCTCCCCGCCAAGACCAATCTGCTCACCCGCTGGGAACGCAGGGCCGACCGCGAGGCCGGCTACGTCCGCCTGCCCTCCCCTTTCGCCGAGGACGTCCTCCACCGGGGCGCCCGATGACCAGGAGCCGTCGATGACCCAGCCCACCCCCGCCGTACGCGACTGTGTCCTGTCGCTGACCTCCGCCCACCTCCCCGCGTACGTGTACGACCTGACGGCCCTGCGCGACCACGCCGCACGGGTGCGGGCAGCCCTCCCCGAACGGGTCGAGCTGTACTACGCGGCCAAGGCCAACCCCGAGCCGGAGATCCTGGCCGCGCTCGGCCCGTACGTCGACGGCTACGAGGTGGCCTCCGGCGGCGAACTCGCCCATGTCGCGAAGGCCGTCTCCGGCGGACCGTCGGCCTTCGGCGGGCCCGGCAAGACCCCGGACGAGATCCGGGACGCCCTGGAGCGCGGCGTCGCCCGCTTCCACGTCGAGAGCGAGCACGAACTGCGGATGCTCGGCGAGCTGGCCCGGCGTGCGGCGCCGGCCCGGCCCGTCGGGGTGCTCCTGCGCTTCAACCTCGCGGTGGCCGACGGCTCGCTGGCGGGCAGTGCGCTCGCGATGGGCGGACGTCCCACCCCGTTCGGCCTGGACCCCGGCCGGACCGCGGACGTGCTGCGCCCCCTCACCGACGGCACCTACCCGCACCTGGAACCGCTCGGCGTCCACGCCCACCTGGCGAGCGGGCTCGACGCCTCCGCCCTGCTCTCCGTCGCCCGTGCGGTCGTGGACTGGGCGACGGCCCTGGACATCCCGGTGCGCGAGGTGAACGTCGGCGGCGGGATGGCCGTCGACTACACCCGCCCCGAGAGCCGCTTCGACTGGCAGGAGTACGGCGCGGGCCTCGCCCGGCTCGCCGACGCGCACCCGGACCTGACCCTGTGCATCGAGCCGGGCCGGGCGCTGACCGCGTACTGCGGCTGGTACGCCACCGAGGTGCTGGACGTGAAGCGCAGCCACGGTGAGGAGTTCGCCGTGGTCCGGGGCGGCACCCACCACTTGCGCACCCCCGCCACCAAGGGCCATGACCAGCCGTGCTCGGTCCTGCCGGTGGAGCGGTGGCCGCACCCGTGGCCGCGCCCGTCGGCCGAGGAGGACCGCGTCACCCTCGCCGGACAGCTGTGCACGCCGAAGGACGTCCTCGCGCGTCACGTGCGCGCGCCGGGGCTGCGGGCGGGGGACAGGGTCGTCTTCGCGCTGGCGGGCGCCTACGCCTGGAACATCTCGCACCACGACTTCCTCATGCACCCGCGCCCCGGTTTCCACTTCGTCGACTGATCCTCGACCGCTCCGACACGGAACCCGACCGCCCGCCCCGGCCCTCTGAGGGGGTGTGACCGTTGACAGCCGGGCAGGCCGGGCGCAGACTCATGCGCACAAGAGAGTGAAGTGAATTTCACCTGACGAACAAAGTCGGTGCCCCGGGACGGGACGCGGCCCGTCTTCCACGACGAGGAGTACTCCATGCACACCACTGTCGGCATCATCGGCGGCGGCCCGGCGGGGCTGCTGCTGGCCCGTCTGCTGCACAACGCGGGAATCGACAGTGTGGTTCTGGAACGCAAGGACCGGGCCTACGTCGAGCAGCGTCAGCGCGCCGGCATCCTGGAGCAGGCCACCGTCGACGTGCTGCGCTCGGCCGGGGCGGGGGCGCGGCTGGACGCCGAGGGCATCCCCCACGACGGCATCGAACTGCGCTTCGACGGCCGTGCCCACCGCGTCGACTTCCCCGGGCTGACCGGCGGACGCCGGGTGTGGGTCTACGCCCAGACCGAGGTCGTCAAGGACCTCATCGCCCTCCAGCTCACCGGCGGCGGCCCGCTGCTGTTCGAGGCCGAGGTGCACGCCGTGGAGGGGGCCGACACCGACCGGCCGTCGATCCGGTACACCCACGAGGGCCGCGAACAGACCCTGACCTGTGACTACGTGGTCGGCTGCGACGGCTTCCACGGCGTGGCCCGCGACGCCGTTCCGGACGGCGTGCGCACGACGTACGAGCGGACGTACCCCTACTCCTGGCTGGGCATCCTCGCCGACGCCCCGCCCGTCTACGACGAGCTGATCTACGCCCACTCCGAGCGCGGCTTCGCGCTGGCCAGCATGCGGTCGCCGTCCGTGAGCCGCCTCTACCTCCAGGTCCCCAACGGCACCGACCCGGGCGACTGGTCCGACGAGCGGATCTGGGACGAGCTGGACGCCCGCCTCGCGCTCACCGCGAACCCCGGCTGGCGGCTCAAGCGCGGGCCCGTCACCTCCAAGGCCGTCCTCCCGATGCGCAGCCACGTCACCGAGCCGATGCGCTACGGCCGGGTCTTCCTGGCAGGCGACGCGGCGCACATCGTGCCGCCCACCGGCGCCAAGGGGCTCAACCTCGCGGCGACCGACGTCATCGTGCTGGCCCGCGCCTTCGCCCGGCTCAGGGAGACCGGGTCGACCGAGCTGCTCGACGCCTACTCGGACACCTGTCTGCGCCGGGTCTGGCGGGCCGAGCACTTCTCGTACTTCATGACCACGACCCTGCACGCGGACCCGGACCAGTCCCCGTTCGAGACCAGACTCCAGCTCGCCCAGCTCGACCGGGTCGCCACCTCGCGCCACGCGGCGGCCGAACTCGCGGAGAACTACACGGGGCTGTCGCTGGAGACCGGCTCCTGACCGTGCCGTCGGCCCGGCTCGCCCGACGGGGCCGGTGGCCGACGGGGACGACAGCGAGGGGCTGTGACGACACCGAGGGGCGGTGACGACACCGAGGGCGGGCGTCGAACGAATCTCCGTTCGACGCCCGCCCCTCGGTACCTTCGGTCGTGCCCGGCGCACTCGGCGCCGCTTTCGGCCGGGCGGCCCCGGTGTCAGTGCGCGCCCAGTCCGCCGCTGCCGAAGCCGCCGCTGCTCTTCCCGCTCCAGCGCGGCCGCTTCTTGTCCGCGCTCGGCCGGGTCCCCTGATTGCCGTGCACCTCGTACGGGGTCAGCCGGCGGTCGCTCTGCGGGATCTCGTCCGGTTCGCGGTTCAACTGCTCCTCACGGACGGGGCCGCTCTCGGGGAGCCGGGGCTGCTCGTCGGGACGGGGCCGGCGCGGCTCACGAGCGCGTACGCGGGCGCCCAGCCACAGGGCGCCGATGAGCATGGCGACCACCACGAGCCCTGCCACGAACGGGGCGGCACCGGCCAGGACGCTTCGTTCTGCGGCTATATCAGTCCATTCCATGTTCATAAGGGATGAATACCCCCAATATGTCGAGTGAACCGGCCCGCTTCGCACGGCTCGTGCCCGGGTGCCCGGTCCGGACCTCCGGAAACGGAACCCTCGAACCGCGCACCGGGCGGATCCCGGCGGCCCGTGTTTGGCGGGAGGGGCACCGGCTACCCGCCCGGGGTGACCACGACGACGACATCCCAGCGGGAACTCATCAAATTCCTGGAAGACCGCTTCGCCTGTGCGCAGGCGTGCACCGAGTGTGCGCGGGAGTGTGCCCTGCGGGCGAGCCTGGTCGACCCCGACGGTCCCGAGGCCGAGGAGAAGACGCGCCGTAAGGGCATCATGTGCGCGGAGGTGTGCGACGCCACGTGCAGGGCGCTCTCCGAGGAGGCCAACCTCGACGAGGCGGCCATCCGCCTCCAGGTGGAGTGGTGCCGCACTGTCGCCCTGGAGTGCGCGCGCGCCTTCGACGGATCCCCCGGCGCCCAGGACGGTGCCGAGGCGTGCCGCGCGTGCGCCCGGGCCTGCACGGACTTCCTGGCCACCCTCCGCTGAGCCACGGGGTGCCGGAAAAGGCCCCCGCTCCCGCTGTTCCCAATTACTGGAACACGTTCTAGCGTGTGCGCCGTCAGGTCCGCCTGGGGAGCCTGGAGGCGCCGTGCACCTCGAATACACGCCCGAGCAGCAGCGGCTGCGCACCGAACTGCGCACCTACTTCGCACAGTTGGTACCGGAGGGCGCCTACACCCGCCACGCCGACCCGGCCGCGCAGAAGCGCTTCTACCGCACGACCATCCGCCGGCTCGGCGCCGACGGCTGGCTCGGCGTGGGCTGGCCGAAGGAGTACGGCGGACGCGGCCTGACCGCGATCGAGCAGTTCGTCTTCTTCGACGAGGCCGCCCAGGCGGGCGTCCCGCTCCCGCTGATGGCGCTCAACACGGTCGGCCCGACGATCATGCAGTTCGGCACCGAGGAGCAGAAGGCGTACTTCCTGCCCCGGATCCTCTCCGGCGAGCTGGACTTCGCCATCGGCTACAGCGAACCCGACGCCGGCACGGACCTGGCCTCGCTGAAGACACGCGCGGTCCGGGACGGCGACCACTACGTCGTCAACGGGCAGAAGATCTGGACCACCAACGGCGACACCGCCGACTGGGTGTGGCTCGCGGTCCGCACCGACCCCGACGCCCCGCCCCACAAGGGCATCACGATGCTCCTCGTGCCGACCACGGAGCCCGGCTACTCCTGCACCCTCATCAACACCCTCGCCTCGCACGACACCACCGCCAGCTACTACGAGAACATCCGCGTCCCCGTCTCCCGCCGCGTCGGCGAGGAGAACAAGGGCTGGCGGCTGATCACCAACCAGCTCAACCACGAACGCGTCACCCTCGCCGCCCACGGCACCATGGCCATCCGCTCGCTGCACAACGTCCAGCGCTGGGCCATGGAGACCAAGCTCGCGGACGGCCGCCGCGTCATCGACCTGCCCTGGGTCCGCCGCCGCCTCGCCCAGACCCACACCCGGCTCGACGCCCTCAAGCTCCTCAACTGGCGCATGGTCAGCGCCCTGCAGGAAGGCACCCTCACCCCGCAGGACGCCTCCGCCGTCAAGGTCTACGGCTCCGAGGCCCGCCGCGACGCCTACGCCTGGCTCATGGAGATCGTCGCCGCCGCCGGCGCCCTCAAGGAGGGTTCCGCCGGCACCGTCCTGCACGGCGAACTCGAACGCGGCTACCGCTCGGCGGTCATCTTCACCTTCGGCGGCGGCAACAATGAGATCCAGCGCGAGATCATCTCGTGGATCGGCCTCGGCATGCCCAGGGTGCGGCGCTAGCCGGGGCCGCCCAGCATGATCTTCCACACCCGGGTCGCGACCTGCAGGTTGAGGCGGTCCTCCACGTCCGTGAGGTCGTGGCCGCTGATCTCGCGAATGCGCTGGAGCCGGTAGCGAAGCGTGCTGCGGTGGATCGTGAGGGACTCGGCGGTCTCGGCGTAGTTGCCGCCGCAGTCGAAGTACCGGGACAGAGTCTCCACGAGCGCCGCACGGTGCCGGCCGTCGTAGTCGACGAGCTGTCCGAGCCATTCCCGAACGAACCCCTCCAGCTCCTGGTAGTCGTTCCCAGGTCCCAGGATGCGATAGAGGCCCAGATCGTCGAAGAACGTCGTGCCGTACCGGCTTCGAGACCGGCGGCGTACCTCCAGGGCACGCAGTGCTTCCTGGTAGCGGCCGGGGATACCGTCCGGGGTGTCACAGCGGGCGCTCACCCCGATCGTCCCGTCCGGTGTGCCGGTCTCCCGGGCGAGCGCCTCGTACAAAGCGTGTTCGTGGGGCCTGCCCTCGGCGACCAGGACCACGTGGTCGGAACGCCGAGTCACCAATGACGGCATGCCCACGGCCGACGCCGCCCGGCCCACGGTCCGCGCGAAGGCGTCGTCGTTGACCTGGCTCCTCCACTGCACGACGACCACGTACTGGATGCGGTGCAGGTCGTGTCCGAACGCCTCGGACCGGGCGTAGGCGCTCGCCTCGTCCGTGCCCCCCAGAAGATCGTCGACCAGTTCGCGGCGCAGTCGCAGCTCCACCTCAGCCAGATGGCGCAGATGCGACAGTTCCAGGGCGAGTGACGTGGCGGCATGCTCCAGAGCGAACACGGTGTACTCGTCGGCGTCGTCCCGGGGATCGACCAGGGCCAGCACTCCGAGAACCTCACCGCGGGGGCGTACCAGGGAGATCAGCCGGTCCTTGATGCGCACGGGCTTGCCTCTCCGGGCGACCTCCTGGAGCATCGCCTCATGGCGTACGGCGTCCGGTTCCGGATAGGGGTCGGGCCGGCCGGGACCGGTCCAGGACCGCAGTCGGCCGAAGCGGTCCTCCACCAGCACCGGAAATCCGGTGAGCTCATGCAGTGCGCCGGTGATGGCCTCCTCGCCGCCGCCCGAGGCCGCGGCCTCGGCGAGCGCGTCGTGCACGGCCCGCTGATATCCCGCCTTGACCACGAGGGAGATCATCCGCTGCTGGAGTGCCGCTCGTTCGCGTCGCAGTCGGTGCAGTTCCAGAGCGTCCTCCTGCCGGCGGCGGTGCGCGACGGCGACCGACAGGGCCGCGGCGGTCAGGCGTGCCAGCACGGCGAGCAGGAAGTGCTGGGCATGGGTGGGCCGGGAGCCGGACGTCACCACGAGGTAGCCGTGCAGTCCACCGGGCCCGTGCAGGGCCAGTGCCCGGCCCCGTGACCGGCCGGGAACGGCCACGGGGCCGTCCCGCCCTGTCAGCTCTCGCACCGTCCGGTCGACGCCCGACGCATGGTCCGCGTCCTGCGGGCTGGGGACCAGATGGCCGTCCACCCTGAGGTATCCGGCCTCGGCTCGGTACGGTCCCACGGCCGACACATGGTCCATGGCCAGGCGCAGGATCTCGCCCTCGTTCCGGGTGTCGAACAGGGCGCGGAAGACTGCCAGCAGTTCGCGGGGCGGCCGGGTCGCCCGGGCCGGGAAGGTGTCGGCGGGACCCACTCCACGAGACCGAGGGGTGCCGCCCGGACGGCTCCGCACCATGGGATCACTCCCTTTCCCGAGCCCTCGGAGAGGTGGGCGCACTTCGCGTACCCCTCTGCGACCGGCTCACCCGAGGTCTCGGAGTTTTCCCCTCGTGCTCACGGGGGGACGGGCGCCGTCGTTCTTCGACCTGCCGGGCGCAGGCGCAGAGCTCCTCGGTTCGCCACTCTGGGCGTGCCGGGGGCCGCCGTGCACACCTGCAGGAAGGACTGGACGATGACCGAGCAGCCTCGTAGGCCCGTTGCCGTGTACGAGACGTACCAGGAAGCCGAACGCGCCGTCGACCACCTCTCGGACCAGGGGTTTCCCGTGGAGAGGGTGGCCATCATCGGCCAGGACGTCCGCCTCGTCGAGCAGGTCGTCGGACGGATGAACTACGGCCGGGCCGTCCTGCACGGTGCGGCGAGCGGGGCCCTTCCCGGTGCGCTGATCGGCTGGCTCTTCGGCTTGCTCAACTGGGTGGACCCGCTCGTGTCCGCCCTGCTCGTCGCCCTCTACGGCTTGATCTTCGGGGCGATCGTGGGCGCGCTGTTCGGTCTCCTGCTGTACGCGCTGCAGGGCGGCCGCCGGGACTTCACCTCGGTCCGCTCGATGCAGCCCAGCCGGTACGACGTCGTCGTGGACGAGGCGGTGGCCGACGAGGCCGTACGGCTGCTCGGCGGGCTGCGGGCCACCGGCGCCGGCGCACGTCCCGCCCATACATGAACGATCGGATCCGCAGGTGCGGCGCATGCCGCCGCACCGGGAGGAGTTCCTCATGGCCAAGGCAGTGGGCATCGACCTGGGCACCACGAACTCGGTGATCGCCGTGTGGGAGGGCGGCGAGCCTTCCGTCGTGCCCAACACCGAGGGCAACCGTACGACACCGTCCGTGGTGGCCTTCACCGACACCGGGGAACGGCTGGTGGGCCAGCTCGCCCGGCGCCAGGCGATCCTCAATCCCAAGGGCACCATCTACTCGGCCAAACGGTTCATCGGCCGGCACTTCGACGAGATCTCGGACGAGGCCAGGGCGGTGGCGTACGACGTCGTCGAGGGTCCGGGCGGCGTCGCCCGTTTCAAGGTGCGCGACAAGCTCTACGCGCCCGAGGAGATCAGCGCCCAGGTGCTGCGCAAGCTCGCCGACGACGCGTCCAAGCAGCTCGGGGAGCGGGTCACGGAGGCGGTCGTCACCGTGCCGGCCTACTTCAACGACGCCCAGCGCACCGCCACCAAGGACGCCGGGCGGATCGCGGGCCTTGAGGTGCTGCGGATCATCAACGAGCCGACCGCGGCCGCCCTCGCGTACGGGATGGACAAGAAGCAGCACGAGACGGTGCTGGTCTTCGACCTCGGCGGCGGCACGTTCGATGTGAGCATCCTCGACGTGGGCGACGGCGTGGTGGAGGTGCGTTCCACGGCGGGCGACAGTCACCTGGGCGGTGACGACTTCGACCGGCGTCTGGTGGATCACCTCGCGGACGACTTCCAGAAGGAGAACGGCATCGACCTGCGCCAGGACCCGCAGGCCCTGCAACGCCTGTTCGAGGCGGCGGAGAAGGCCAAGACCGAGCTCAGTTCGGTGACGCAGACGCAGGTCAGCCTGCCGTTCATCACCGCCGACGCCGCGGGCCCCAAGCACCTCACCGACTCCGTCATGCGGTCCACGTTCGAGCAGATTACCAGCGACCTGGTGGAGCGGTGCCTGGATCCGGTCCAGCAGGCCATGGCCGATGCCAAGGTCGGCGAGAGCGACATCGACGAGGTGATCCTCGTCGGGGGTTCCACCCGCATTCCCGCCGTCCAGGCGCTGGTGCGCCGGCTGACCGGTGGCAAGGAACCCAACATGAGCGTCAACCCCGACGAGGTCGTGGCCCTGGGTGCCGCGATCCAGGCCGGGGTGCTCAAGGGCGAGGTCAAGGACGTCCTGCTGCTCGACGTCACGCCCCTGTCGCTGGGTGTCGAGACACGCGGCGGCGTGATGACGAAGATCATCGAGCGCAACACCACCATCCCCGTGCGCCGTACCGAGACCTTCTCCACCGCCGAGGACAACCAGCCCGCCGTCGACATCGTCGTCCTCCAGGGCGAGCGCGAACGGGCCGCCGACAACCGGGTGCTCGGCCGCTTCCAGCTCACCGACATCCGCCCGGCGCCGCGCGGCGAAGCGCAGATCGAGGTCACCTTCGACGTCGACGCCAACGGCATTCTCAACGTCAAGGCCAAAGACCGGGACACCGGCAAGGAACAGGGCATCACCATCACCGAGAGCTCCAACCTCGACCGCGGCGAGGTCGAACGCATGGTCCAGGAGGCCGAGCGCAACCAGGGCGAGGACCAGGCCCTGCGCGAGGCCGTCGACGCCCGCAACGAGCTCGACGCGGTCGCGTACCAGGTCGAGAAGCGCCTCGCCGAGCTGGGCGACGCCGCCCCCGCGCACGAGAAGTCACGCGCCGAGCTGCTGGTGTCGGACGCCCGGGCGGCGGTCAAGGAGGAGGCGAGCGTGGAGCGGGTGCGGCCCTTGACCTCCGAACTCCAGCAGGTGCTGGCAGGGCTGGCGGCGCATCAGGCCGGCGCCACCACGGGCGGTCCCGACCAGGACACCACCGGGGACGGCGCGACCGGCGGCGGCCCGAGCGGCGGTGGCGGTGACGACGACGTCATCGACGCCGAGTTCGACAAGAGCTGAGGAACCGCCATGCCGATCCACCCCAGGGAATCCGACCCGGCCGTGCCGGACCCGGCCGACCCGGCTCCGGAGGGCGCCGTACGCCCTCCTCGCGGAGATCTTCCGCGTTCGGGTTCGCCGGCCGGTCCGGGGCCCGACACGGACGAGGAACCCGGCCCCGACGCGGCCGGTGGCCCCGCCCCGCCCGAGGACGAGCACCTGGCCGAGCACACGGCCGCGCTCAAGGAACTCGAGGACCGCTGGCGGCGCGCGCTCGCCGACCTCGACAACCTCCGCAAGCGCCACGCCAGGGAACTGGAGCGGGAACGGACGGTCGAGCGGTCCCGCACGGCCGCGGCCTTCCTGCCCGTCCTGGACAA
Source organism: Streptomyces sp. VNUA24 (assembly GCF_029167005.1). Taxonomy (NCBI): domain Bacteria; kingdom Bacillati; phylum Actinomycetota; class Actinomycetes; order Kitasatosporales; family Streptomycetaceae; genus Streptomyces; species Streptomyces sp. VNUA24. Next base: position 725,285 of record NZ_CP119143.1, on the reverse strand, counting down.
CCTCGAACTCGCCCTGACTCATGCCGGATCCGATCCCGGTGCGATCGTGGAGGGCGTCCGGGCGGTCCGCGACCAGGGGGTGAACGTCCTCGACCTGCTCGGTTACCCGCGGCACGCGGAGACCGGCGTCGCCTTCGACCCGGCCCTGCATGAGGTGGTCGGCGTGGTCCAGGACCCCGACGCCCCGCCGGGCACGGTCGTCGAGGTGCTCCGCCCGGGCTACGGGGACGGCGAACGCCAGCTCAGGCCCGCCGCTGTGACGGTCGCGAAGCGGGAGTGACCGGTCATGGCACGGGACTTCTACGAGGTACTGGGCGTGTCACGGACCGCGAGCCAGGACGAGGTCCAGCAGGCATATCGCCAACTCGCCCGCAAGTACCACCCCGACGTCAACAAGGACCCGGGGGCGGAGGAACGCTTCAAGGACCTCAACGAGGCGTACAGCGTCCTGTCGGACCCCAAGACCCGGGCCCGTTACGACCGCTTCGGCGAGGACTTCCGGAAGGTCCCCGAGGACTGGGAGGAGCGGGTCGGTGCAGGCGCCGGACCCGGCGGCGGCTTCCGCGCTCGGAGGACCGCGGGCGCGGGCGGCCCCCGTGTCCGGTACACCGGCTACGGCGACGACTTCGCGGCGGAGGGCGTCGACATCGACGACCTGATCGGCTCGCTCTTCGGAGCGGGCGGCGCCCCCGGCCGGGTACCGGGAGCCGACCAGGAGGCCGAGCTGCCGCTCACCGTCGAGGAGGCGTACAGGGGCGGCCGCCGCACCGTCACGCTCGCCGGCCCCACCGGGCAGCCGCGGCGGTACGAGGTCGATGTACCGCCCGGCGTCACCGACGGGCAGCGTATCCGGCTCGCGGGCGAGGGCGGACGGGGAAGCGGCGACGCCCCCGCGGGCGATCTGTACCTGCGGGTGCGCATCAAGCCCGACCCCCGGTTCCGGCTGGACGGCCGCGACGTCCACGTACAGGTCCCCGTCACCCCCTGGGAGGCGGCCCTGGGCGCGACCGTGCCGGTGCCCACCCCCGGCGGCTCCACGGCCAAGGTCACGGTGCCCGCGGGCTCCTCCAGCGGCAGGCGGCTGCGACTGCGCGGCGAGGGCATGCCGAACCCGCGCGGTGCCGACGGCAACCTCTACGCCGAACTCCGCGTCATGGTGCCGCCCAAGCTCGGCGACCGGGAGCGCGAGCTGTTCGAGGAGCTCGCCGCCACCTCTTCGTACGACCCCAGGAGGACGTGATGAGCGACCGACCCTCATGGGCTGCGACCGGCGGTCGGGCCGCCCGGGCCGACGCGGGCGGGCGTCCCGTACGGACGAGCGTCGGCTCCACGGCCGTGCGCTACGCGCTCGTCCCCGTGCCCAGGCTTTCCCTGGACACCGTTGCCCGACGCGCCGGCGTCCATCCCGACCTGGTCCGCCGGTTCGTCGCCCTGGGTCTGGTCGACGCCGAGCATGACGCCGCGGGGCGCCTGGTGTTCGACTCCGCGGCCCCGGCGGTTCTCGCCCGCGTCCAGCGGCTGCGCTCCGGTCTGTGTCTCAACTACGCATCCATCGGTCTGGTGCTCGATCTGCTGGACCGCATCAGCCTGCTCGAAGCCGCACTGCGCCGCGCCGGTACGAGGAGTGACATACCGCCATGGACATGAACCGTCTCACCCAGAAGTCACAGGAAGCCCTCCAGGAGGCGCAGACCGCCGCCGTCGGCATGGGCCAGACCGAGGTCGACGGTGAGCATCTGCTGCTCGCGCTCCTCGACCACGAGAACGGCCTGATCCCGCGGCTGCTGCGACAGGCGGGCAGGGAGCCCGAGGAGCTCCGTGCGGCCGTGCGTGACGAGCTTTCCCGCCGGCCCAAGGTGACCGGCCCGGGTGCGGCGCCGGGCCAGGTGTTCGTCACCCAGCGCCTGTCCCGGCTGCTGGACGCGGCCGAGCGGGAGGCCAAACGCCTCAAGGACGAGTACGTGTCCGTGGAGCACCTCCTGCTCGCCCTGGCCGAGGAGGGCTCGGCGACCGCCGCCGGACGCCTGCTCAAGGAGCACGGCATCACCCGGGACTCGTTCCTGAGCGCGCTCACCCGGATCCGCGGCAACCAGCGGGTCACCTCCGCCAATCCCGAAGTGGCCTATGAAGCCCTGGAGAAGTACGGCCGCGACCTCGTCGCCGAGGCCAGGGACGGCAAGCTCGACCCGGTCATCGGCCGGGACGCCGAGATCCGCCGCGTCACCCAGATCCTCAGCCGCAAGACCAAGAACAACCCCGTCCTCATCGGCGACCCCGGCGTCGGCAAGACCGCCATCGTCGAGGGCCTCGCCCAGCGCATCGTCCGCGGTGACGTGCCCGAAGGACTGCGCGACAAGACCGTGTTCGCACTCGACATGGGCTCTCTGGTCGCCGGAGCCAAGTACCGGGGCGAGTTCGAGGAACGCCTCAAGGCCGTGCTGTCCGAAGTGAAGGCGGCCCAGGGGCACATCCTGCTCTTCGTCGACGAACTCCACACCGTCGTCGGCGCGGGCGCCGCCGAAGGAGCCATGGACGCGGGCAACATGCTCAAGCCGATGCTCGCCCGCGGCGAACTGCACATGATCGGCGCCACCACCCTCGACGAGTACCGCAAGCACATCGAGAAGGACGCCGCCCTCGAACGCCGCTTCCAGCAGGTCCTGGTCGACGAGCCGAGCGTGGAGGACACCATCTCCATCCTGCGCGGACTGCGCGAACGCCTGGAGATCTTCCACGGCGTGAAGATCCAGGACACCGCGCTGGTCTCCGCGGCCACCCTCAGCCACCGCTACATCACCGACCGGTTCCTGCCCGACAAGGCCATCGACCTCGTCGACGAAGCATGCGCCCGGTTGCGTACCGAGATCGACTCGATGCCCGCCGAACTTGACGAGATCACCCGCCGCGTCACCCGTCTGGAGATCGAGGAGGCCGCCCTCTCCAAGGAGACCGACCCCGCGAGCCGGACCCGCCTGGAGGAACTGCGCAAGGAACTCGCCGACCTGCGCGGCGAGGCCGACGCCAAACACGCCCAGTGGGAGGCCGAACGGCAGGCGATCCGCCGTGTGCAGGAACTGCGCCAGGAACTGGAACAGGTCCGGCACGATGCGGAGGAGGCCGAACGCGCCTACGACCTCAACCGCGCCGCCGAACTCCGCTACGGCCGCCTCCAGGATCTGGAGCGCCGGCTGAAGGCCGAGGAGGAGCAACTGGCCTCGAAGCAGGGGGAGAACCGGCTGCTGCGCGAGGTCGTCACCGAGGAGGAGATCGCCGAGATCGTCGCCGCCTGGACCGGCGTTCCCGTCGCCCGCCTCCAGGAGGGCGAACGCGAGAAGCTGCTGCGCCTCGACGAGATCCTGCGCGAGCGCGTCATCGGCCAGGACGAGCCCGTCAAGCTCGTCGCCGACGCCATCATCCGCGCCCGCTCCGGTATCCGCGACCCGCGCCGCCCCATCGGCTCCTTCATCTTCCTCGGCCCGACCGGCGTCGGGAAGACCGAGCTGGCCAAGACCCTCGCGGCGGCCCTGTTCGACTCCGAGGAGAACATCGTCCGCCTCGACATGAGCGAGTACCAGGAGCGGCACACCGTCAGCCGGCTCATGGGCGCTCCGCCCGGATACGTCGGCTACGAGGAAGGCGGACAGCTCACCGAGGCCGTACGCCGCAAGCCGTACTCGGTCGTGCTGTTCGACGAGGTCGAGAAGGCGCACACCGATGTCTTCAACACCCTGCTGCAGGTCCTCGACGACGGCCGCATCACCGACTCCCAGGGCCGGACCGTCGACTTCCGCAACACCGTGATCATCATGACGTCCAACATCGGCTCCGAGCACCTCCTCGACGGCGCCACCGCCGAGGGTGAGATCAAGCCGGACGCCCGCGCCCTGGTGATGGGCGAGCTGCGCGGGCACTTCCGCCCGGAGTTCCTCAACCGTGTCGACGACATCGTGCTGTTCAAGCCGCTCGGTGAGCGGCAGATCGAGCGGATCGTGGAGCTGCAGTTCGACGAACTGCGCCGCCGCCTCGCCGAGCGTCGCATCACCGTCGAACTCACCGAGGAGGCGCGTGAGTTGATCGCCCACCAGGGCTACGACCCGGTGTACGGGGCCCGGCCGCTGCGGCGTTACATCTCCCACGAGGTCGAGACGCTGGTCGGTCGCGCCCTGCTGCGCGGCGACGTCCAGGACGGCGCGAAGGTCCGTGTCGGAGCCGAGCACGGAGAGCTGGTGGTGACCTACGACCAGCCCGAGGACGAGAAGGGGGCGAGGGCGGCATGAGTACCGTGCAGGCCACCCACGTCACCTGCCCGCACTGCGGGCGCACCAACCGGGTACCCGTGGCCGCCGAGGGCCGCCCCACGTGCGGCAACTGCGAACAGCCGCTGCCGTGGACGGCCGACGCGGGCGACGACGACTTCACCGAGGTCGTCGAGCGGGCCACGGTGCCCGTCGTCGTCGACCTGTGGGCCACGTGGTGCGGTCCCTGCCGCATGGTGAGCCCCGCACTGGAGAAGGTCGCCACCGATCTCGCGGGAAAGATCAAGCTGGTCAAGGTCGACATCGACAAGAACCCACGCCTGGCGCAGCGGTTCGAGGTCCAGGCGGTACCGACACTGTTGGTCCTCGACAAGGGGCGGACCATCGCCCGGCAAGCGGGCGCGGCACCTGCCCCGGCCCTGCGGCGGTGGGTGGAGCAGTCGATCGCGGGCCGCGAACCGGCCGGGAAAGGGTGATCAGCCATGACCGTACGAACCGACCCCCACCTCACGCTCGTCCGGCCGGTCCAGCCACTGACCCCCGAAGGGTGTGAGGAGTGTCTGCTGCTCGGGTCTCCGTGGGTTCACCTGAGGCTCTGCCTGACCTGCGGACACGTCGGCTGCTGCGATTCCTCGCCGAACCGGCACGCGCGCCGTCACTCCGCCGGCGACGGCCACCCGATCGCGGCGTCGCTGGAGCCCGGCGAGGACTGGCGGTGGTGCTTCGTCCACGAGGCGTTCGTGTGATGCCCGGCGACGAGAGGCGGCCGAGCGCAGCGCAGGTGCCGGACGAGACGGAGGGGAGCGTCCCCTTCGAGACCGCCGACATCCACGGCGCCTACCCCCGCCTGACGGAGGACCAGACGGACCGCCTGGCGCAGCGTGGCCGACGGCGCGAAGTCGACGCCGGCGACGTGCTGATCCGGGAGGGGGAGCGGTGCGAGACGTTCTACGTCGTCCTCAGCGGCTCGGTCGCCGTCGTCGAGGGCTACGGCACGCCCGACGAACGTCTGCTGCGCGTGCACGGCCCCGGCCGCTTCATCGGCGAACTCGGCCTCCTGAACGGGCAGGTGGCCTTCTACACCGCTACCGTCAGGGACCCCGGTGAGGTCCTCGCCCTGTCCATGGATCAGCTGCGTGACCTGGTGACCCGGGACTCCGTCCTGGGCGATCTGGTGCTGCGCGCCTGCCTGGGCCGCCGTGCCCTGCTCGTCGGGCAGGGCGCCGGCTTCCGCATCGTGGGTTCGCGCTATTCGCCCGACACCCGGCGGCTGCGTGAGTTCGCCGCCCGCAACCGGCTGCCGTACCGCTGGATCGACCTGGAGACGGACGAGGAGGCCGAGGAGTTGCTGCGCCGCTTCGGCGTAGGCCCGGAAGAGACACCGCTCGTCATCTGGCGGGACACCACACTGCTGCGCAACCCCAGCAACGCGGAACTGGCCCGGCTCATGGGCCTGCCCGCGCTGCCCGCGGGAAACCATCACGGCGATCTCCTGATCATCGGCTCCGGACCCGCCGGTCTCGCCGCCGCGGTGAACGCCGCCTCGGAAGGTCTCGGCACCACCCTGGTCGAGGCGATGGCCACCGGCGGCCAGGCCGGGACGTCGTCCCGCATCGAGAATCTGCTCGGCTTCCCCTCCGGCATCTCCGGCGCCGAACTCACCGACCGCGCCGTGCTCCAGGCCGCCAAGTTCGGCACCCAGATCAGTGTCCCGGCGGAGGCGGCCCGTCTCGAACCGCGGGAGGGCCACTACGCCGTCGCTTTCGCCGACGGCGGAGAGATCACCGCCCGCACCGTCGTCCTGGCCACCGGCGCTCGCTACCGCCGCCTCCAGGTGCCCGGCATCGAACGCCTGGAGGGAACGAGCGTCCACTACTCGGCGACCCTCTACGAGGCCCAGCAGTGCCGCACCGACCCGGTGGCCGTCGTCGGCGGAGGCAACTCCGCGGGCCAGGCCGTACTCTTCCTGGCCGGGTACGCACCGCGGGTGTATCTGCTCGTCCGTGGGCCGCGCCTCGATGCGCATATGTCCCGCTACTTGATCGACCAGGTCGAGCGCCACCCGCGGGTGCGGGTGCTGCTGCGCACCGAAGTGACCGAGGCGCTCGGCGACAAGACGCTGGAGGCCGTCGACATGGTCGACCACCGTACGGGCGAGCACCGGCAGCTCGCGGTGCGGGCCCTGTTCGTCTTCACCGGCGCCGACCCCCACACCGAGTGGTTGTCGGGCGCGCTCGCCCTCGACGCGCGCGGCTTCGTGCTCACCGGCGCGGAGGCGCAGGCCCGCTCCGTTCCCGAAGTCTGGCAGAGCCAGGGCCGCGACTGCCTGACGCTGGAGACCAGCCTGCCTGGCGTCTTCGCCGCCGGCGACATCCGCAGCGGCTCGGTGAAACGCGTGGCCTCCGCGGTCGGCGAAGGCGCGATGAGCATCCACTTCGTGCACCGCTGCCTGGGCCACACGGCCGCTCCCGGCGGCACCGACAGCTCCCCGCACATCCGTGCGAAGGAGTCCGCCTGGCTCGGATGACTGATCGAATCCACGGTGGGAGGCGCGACGACCGCAGTCGCGTGGACGCCATTGGCGGATGTCACGGAGTTCCGACGGCAGGGCGCCGGAGAGCGATCGGGAGAGGCAGGTGAGCAGCGGTGCGTGCCGGAGTGATGCCGGAGCGGGTCTTCGCGGTGATGGTGGACGCGCTCGTGGAGCGGTGGGAGCGGGCTGTGTGACCGCCCGCACCTGCAGGCGGAGGTCGCGTGTCACGCGGCATCGACGTTACGTCGGCGGTGTCTGTGGGCACCCGGGAGCGGCGGGGCAGCCGATCGGGGCAGCCGATGAGGAGGGTTCAGCCATGCAGGTGACTTCTCGGGGCGTTACCGTCGTGGCTCTCCTGGCGGATCCGGACGCGCCGACAGAGATCGCGCAGCGCATGGCCCGGACACTCTCCGCTCGGCTCGCCGACAAGTCGGGCCAGGGACGGCGGTTCGACGTCGAGGTGGTCAGTGAGCCCTTCACCACTGGGGCGGAAGACCCGCCCACTTTGATGCGCCGGATCATGGACCGAGGGAGTGCGGAGAACTGGGACATCGTCGTGGCCCTCACCGACCTTCCGCTGCACTCACACGGGCGCAGGCTCGCTGTGAATCTGAATCACGAACACGGCCTGGCGCTGCTCTCCCTTCCTTCACTGGGAGGCCTGCGGCTGCTGACGAGGGCCCGGCGGGCCGTCGAAGAAGCCGTGCTCGACATGGCGGGCACGCAGACCACTGGTGCTGAAGGACCTCCGCGAAGTCAGCCGCGTCCTGGGCCCTCCGCCCGACGTCTCGCGCCTGTTCATCCGGGCCGCCCCGGCCAGAAGGAGACCGACGACCTTCGGTACGTCGTCAGCGGGCCGCGCGGTTACCTGCGAGTGCTCGCCGGTATGGTCCGAGCCAATCGGCCGTGGCGGTTGGTGCCGGGCTTGTCGAAAGCCCTGGCGGCCGCGCTCGCCACGGGGGCCGTCGCCACCGTGAACTCCACCGTCTGGAACCTGGCCGCGTCCCTCAGCATGCCACGCCTTGTGATCGCCACCGTAGGATCTGTCGCGATCATGATCGGCTGGCTGATCATAGACGCGGACCTGTGGCATCGATCAGCGGAGAGCTCGCCGGAGGCGAGGCAGAGGGCGCGGCTGTACAACGCCTCGACGGTCGCGACCGTGGGTATCGGGGTGCTCGTCTGCTACGTGGGTCTGATGCTCATCAACTGGGTGTGGGCGTTGTTCATCCTCAACGACCAAGTGTTCGCTTCCATGACGCGAACCCCGCTGCACGCCGAGGAGTACCTGACGCTGGCCTGGTTCGTCGCTTCGGTCGCCACCGTGGGCGGCGCACTGGGATCAGGATTGGAGAGCGACGAGGCGATCCGGGCGGCCGCCTACTCCAAGCGCGAACAGGAACGTCGCCGCAAGCTGCAGAACGGCCAAGACGGGTAACGAGCTCGTGCTCGGTGGAGCGACATCGTCCCAGCCGTCGCCGGTCTGCTGTCCCACCGGCAGGCCGCGGCCTTGACGTCGGCACGGCAGACATCGGCACGGCAGACGTCGGCACGCCGGATGTGCACAACGAGCCCCCCGCCATCCTCGACACCTCACCGCCTACCACGCACCCGCTTGGCCAGGCGACGCGGCGGGGGGCGTCCGCAGGGCGTCCAGCGACAGGTCCCCACTGTCGGGGCGTTCAGCGGGGTCGGCCGAGTGTTGCCGCCGGACGCAGGTTCTCCTCGAGTTTTTCGGCCATGGCCGCGCCGGCCAATGCCCGTCCCAGTCGAGGTGCCTGCTTGAAGAGGTTGTGCCCGGCTGCGAAAAAGACACTGTCGGCTTCCCAGACCGCCATGCCGTCCTCGCTCCACGGCAGGCTCGTCACCCAGCAGTGCAGGTGCTCTACGGGTTCGGGGTCGAGGCGGGGCAATGCGCGGGAGACGTACGCGCCGGCGCGGTCGCCGAGTGCCGCCAGTGCTTCGGGGTCCACGACGCTGCCGTCCTCCCGCACCTCGACCGCTTGGCTGAGGCCCACCGCATAGCGGCTGTTGCCCGGGTAGGGGGCCGCGTAGACGCCGACCTCCCCGAAGTCGCCGCTGCTGTCCTGCAGACAGGCGACCCGTTCCGGGGGCGCTCCCCTGACCTGGAAGGTGAGGCGGACGTGGGCCGCCGACCGTATGGGGAGCGAAAGCCCCACATTGCGCGCGAGTCGAGCGGTGCCCAGGCCGGCGCACACCACGACGCTTGCGTACTCTTCGCGGCCGGCGACGCTGAGCACCTCCACCGTGCCGCGGCCCGTGGGATGCAACGAGAGGACCTCGTCGGTGACCACGGAGTCACCCAGTGCCTCGGTCAGGCGCGCGACCGCGACACGGGTGCGGATGGCACCGCCGTCCTCGTCGAGCATCGCGGGACCGCGATAGGCCGCGAGCAGCGGCATGCTGGCCTGAAGCTCGGCGCTGTCCACGGTCCGGACCGGTATGCCGCCGACATCCTGCAGAATGCGAAGCCTTCCAGGAACGGGATCGCCCAGGGCGACCACTCCATCCTGGGAGATCAGTTCGGCGCCCAACCGGTCGGCCCACTCGTCCCAGATTGCGCGGCCCTGCCGTGTGAATTGAACCAGGCGGGCGTCGTCGTGCGCGTGACGGAATATGCGGGACTCGCCACCGGACTGCCCGTTGCCGGGAACGCCGCTTTCGTAGACCCGCGCCGTCGTTCCGCGTTCGGCCAGTGCATAGGCGGTGCAGAGTCCGACGATGCCGGCTCCTACCACGGCCACCTCGGGAACCCGGTCCATTGGATGGCCTCACTTCGCGTCCCGGAGACTTCCCCCTATGGAACAGCGGTGGGGCATCCGTCGCCGCCGCGAACTGGTGGGTGACTGCACCCGATGGGCGGCTCTGCCAGGCTCACGCGATACGGCGGCGGAACCGCCTCTTCTCCAGCGTCACACTGGCCTGAAATATGTCAAGCGGCCACCACGGACGGCGGTCCTGACCGACGGGCGGAGAGTCGCGGGGCGGACGCCCTGGTCGAGACCTGGGAAAGGCAGATCTGCCTACGGGTTGCGGTCAACAGCTGACGATGCGGCGCACGTTGTCGACGGCACCGCCGCCTTCGTCGAGCTGACACTCGCGCTCTCCCGCAAACGCCTCGCCCAGGTTCTCGCGGCGCTCCATGGCCACGTTCCGGCGCGCTCCGTCCCTGCCGCGAACGCCACGTGACCACTGAGAACGGCATCGGTCGGATCTCGAGCGACCTCATCATTCGGCCGGCCGCCCGCGACGTCCACCACACGACCTGGCCGGAATCCCCGTCGGGGCTACGGCGGTGGTCGGTGGTCGGTGGTCATCCGGAGGGTAGATTTTTCTGATTGATGTGCGTGTGTTCGTTTCGCGTCGAGAGCCGACGGGGACCCGGGCAGCACGCCGCCGGTATTCCGCATCGCAAGCCGTCGGCCGCGCCGTTGCACCCGATCCGGGTGAACGACCCGCAGAGGCATGCCGGAGTCAGGGAGCGCGTCCCGCACCCCTCGTTCAACGCCCGGGGAGTGAGGGCCTTTCGCGCCGGCTCCATCACCGCCGTGGTGCGGTCATGCCGCGGCAGCAAGGGAGCGCAATCATGAAAGCAGCGGTTTACGAAGGCCCGCGTACGGTCACCGTGAAGGACGTGCCGGACGCGAGGATCGAGCACCCCTGCGACATCATCGTCAAGATCACCACCACCAACATCTGCGGTTCGGACCTGCACATGTACGAGGGCCGCACCTCGTTCGAGTCCGGCCGCACGCTGGGACACGAGAACATGGGCCAGGTCGTGGAGGTCGGCCCGGCCGTACGCAAGGTCCAGGTCGGCGAGTACGTGGTCCTGCCCTTCAACATCGCCTGCGGCTTCTGCAAGCAGTGCGAGCGGGGGCTGACCAACTACTGCCTGACCATGCAGCCGGAACCGGCCCTCGCCGGAGCCGCTTACGGCTTCGCCGACATGGGCCCCTACCAGGGCGGCCAGGCAGAATTGCTGCGCGTGCCCTACGGCGACTTCAACGCCCTGCGCCTGGGCGAGGACGCCGCCGAGCGGCAGACCGACTACGTGATGCTCGCCGACATCTTCCCCACCGGCTATCACGCCACCGAGATGGCCAACGTCAAACCGGGCGACCAGACCATCGTCTTCGGGGCCGGTCCCGTCGGGCTGATGGCGGCCTACTCCGCCGTGCTCAAGGGTGCCGGCCGCGTCTGGGTGGCCGACCACCAGCCCGACCGGCTGCGCAAGGCGGAGGAGATCGGGGCCATCCCGATCAACACCGCCGAGCAGGACCCGGCGGAGGTCGTCAAGGAAGCCACCCTCGGTCTGGGTGCCGACAACGGGTGTGAGTGTGTCGGCTACCAGGCACACGATCACGAGGGACACGAGGATGCCAGCCTCACGCTCAACGGCCTGATCGACTCGGTCAGGTTCACGGGCGACATCGGCGTGGTGGGCGTCTTCCTGCCCCAGGACCCCGGCGGCGACGAAGCTCAGGGCGAGCTGGAGGCACAGGGCAAGGTGCCGATCGACTTCGGGATGATGTGGTTCAAGGGCCAGCGCATGGGCACGGGTCAGGCACCGGTGAAGAGGTACAACCGGGCGCTGCGGGACCTGATCGCCGGCGGGAGGGCGACGCCGAGCTTCGTCGTCTCGCACGAGCTCGGCCTGGACGAGGCCCCCACGGCCTACGAGCACTTCGACGCCCGTGACGAGGGCTGGACCAAGGTGGTCCTGCATCCCAACGGACACGGGAACGGCAGCAAGCGATAGGAACCCAGGGACCGCCGCCCGCCACCCGTCACCCGGACCAGTCCGGGTGACGGGTGGCGGTCACCCTGACTCCGCAGAGGCCGAACCAGCGGCGCTCACCGGAGTTCGGCCAACCTCGCGACAGCCGTGAGCCGCACACCCCTGGAACGGGACGTCGGCTCTGCTCGCGAGGAGCGACGGGTGCGGGTTGCCAGGGCTGCGGAAGGTGACGGATCAGCACCCGTGCAAGGGGGTGGCTGAGGACTCCGGCGACGCGGAGCGCGGCGTCTCCTGGGCGGGAAGTAGTCTCCCGGTGGCTTCGAGCGCCGCGACCGGCTCCTCGCGCTACGGCCCCTGGATCGGACTGGTTCGACGCCGTCACGCATGGTGACCAGGTGTTCCCGGGCATGGCCGGACGGTGGTTTTGATGTCATGGTCTCGACGAGGGTGAGGCTCATGGCTTGCCTCCGATATATTTCGCTTGTTATATAACGGCGATGTGGGTCGTGCCGGATGCCGGTCGACCGTGAGGGACGAGGAGGTCTGGGTGCCGCGGTATGTGGATCCGGAGGAGCGTGTCCGCGACATCGTGGTGGCCTCGTTGGATGCCTTGAGCGAGGGGGGACTCGCCGAGCTGACACTGCGGAAGATCGCGAAGCGGATGGGCGGGTCCATCACGCTGATCACGCACTACTTCGCCAACCGGGAGGTCCTGCTCGATGCCGTACTGGAGTACGCGCTCTCCGACGCGGACGCCATCCTTGAAGAGCTGGAGCAGGTCGCGGACCCCCGTGAGCGGCTGCGGGTCGCCCTGCGGTGGTTCCTGCCGGACACCCCGGAAGCGCTGACCCAGGAGCGGGCACGGGTGGCGTTGCTGACCCACCAGGGTGCGGAGCCGGTCATCGGGCGGCACCTGCAGCGCATGGAGCCGGCGATGCGAGCGGTCCTGGTACGGGCCGTCGAGGAACTGGTCCCGGCCGACGAACTGGAGGGCACGGTCGACATGCTGCGGATCTGGGTGTCCGGTATAGCCCTGTCCGTGGTCGAGCATCCGGAGATCTGGACGCCGGAGCACCAACTCGCCGCGCTGGAGCGCTTCCTCAAGGTGCTGTCGTTCACGGAGGTCCCGGCCGGCTGAACGGAACGAGCGGGGGAGCGGATCGCCCGGTGGGCGTCGGCCGATCCGCCGACCTGCTTCAGGACGCACGCAGGTCCACGACGCGATCGCTGGGTGGCTCGGCGCGGAGCTCCGCCTTCGCGATCTTGCCGCTGGAGGTGTACGGCAGGCTGTCTCGGAACTCCACGTAGCGCGGCACCTTGAAGCGGGCGAGCCCCTGCAGGCACCACGCCTCGATCTCCCGGGCGGTCAGGCTCGCTCCCGCCTTGAGCACGACGACCGCCTTCACCTCTTCGTCGCGATCGGGGTCGGGGACCGGTACGACACCCACCTCGTCCACTTCGGGCAGGGCCATGATCTGCAGCTCGACCTCGGCCGCGGCGATGTTCTCCCCGCTGCGGCGGATGACATCGCGGAGGCGGCCCTCGTAGTAGTGCTGTCCGTCGGCGTCCTTGCGCACGATGTCACCGGTGCGGAACCAGCCGCCGGGCAGGAAGAGTTCGGCGTTGGCCTCCGGACGGTTGTGGTAGCCGAGCATCATTCCGTCGCCCCGCAGGCACAGTTCGCCCGAACGGCCCGGCCCGACCTCGGCGCCGTTTTGGTCGATGACCTTCGACTCCCGCTGGGGGAAGCACCAGCCCATGGAGCCGGTGCCGACCGTGTCCGTGCGCTCGTACGGAACGTAGGTGCCGTTGCCGACCTCCGTGCTGGCGTACACCTCGCGCGCCCGCAGGCCGAAGCGTCGCTCCAGAGGCTCGTGCAGGGAGGGCGGCAGGGCGGACACCGGCGCCTTCTTCAGGGCGAGTCGTCCGTCGGCCTCGCTCTCGGGGAGGTCGAGCATGCCCTCGTCGATCCACGCCATGTCGATCTGGTGGTCGACGAGCCAGCTCATGAACTTGCGCCGGCTCAGCCCCGCGGTGACGTACAGGCCCCCTCCGCAGGCCAGCGCCATCATCAGATATGCCTGGTTCTGCATGTAGTAGAAGGGGTGGTCCGCCAGGATCCGCTGGGCGTCGCCGAGCGCGGAGCCGTAGACGCCGATCCGGATCCAGTAGGTGTGGGTGAGCAGGCATCCCTTGGGCAGCCCCGTCGTGCCGGACGTGAACTGGATGTTGACCACCTCCCCGGGATCGGCCCGATGGGTGCGTGGCGTCGGCTCCGGTGCGCTCAGCGCGGCGAAGTCGTGGAGTCCGGCGACGGGTTCGCCGACGACGACGACCCGCTCGCCGGGTACCGGGCCGACGCGGCCCTCGGAGAGAGCACCGGTGACGACGTCCTCGGCCGCGACCAGCCACCGGGCGCCGGCGTCGCCGAGCACGAAGTCGATCTCACGCGACGTGTACTCGGGGTTCATCGGGACGGCGACCGCGCCCGCTTCGATGACCGCGAGCCAGGTCAGCGGGAACTCCACCTGGTTGCGCAGCATGATGCCGACCTTCTCGCCGGGCGCGACACCGAGGCGTTCGAGACCGGTGCGCACCCGGCTGATCCGCTCGCGCAGTTGTGCCCACGTCAGCGTGGGGCCCCCGCCCTCGATGTGGGTGAGGGCGGGCTGGTCCGGCCACCGCTCGGCGGCGTGGTCCAGGGCCTCGGGGATGGTCTTGTCGAGGAGGTACTGCTGGTGTGCGTCGAGTTTCATGCTCTCGGCCTCTCTCGGGCGGTTCGGACGGTGGACCACAGGGCGCGCTGTGTCGCCACGAATCCGGGCCGTTCCCGGCCCCTGACCTCGGCGCGCAGGTCGGTGACGACGAGATGGCCCTGCTCCCCGCGGTCGATGACCTCGCGGACCTCGCCATGGATCCGGAAGGGGTCGGTGGTGCGGATCACCGACACGAAGCGGACGTTGTCCAGCCCGTAGTTCCAGGCTATCCACGGGCCTTCGGACCACACGGAGTGGTTGCACAGCACGTCCAGCAGGCTGAGCAGGTGGAAGCCCTCCACCAGGTCCTCGCCGTACCCGTCCTCGCCCTCGTAGGCGTGGGGGTACTCGTCGTGGTAGGACGCTTTCTCGAAGTCCTTCACACGTTCGCCGTCGACCGCGAACCAAGGCGTCGTGAACGTCCCGCCGAGCAGTGCCGGCGCCTGGGAGGGGTGTGGGACGGTCAGTGTCGTGGCTCCCTCGGTGGAGAGGATGCCCATGATCGCTCCTTTGTGTAGCGATTGCTTTATTACGAGGGTGTGGGTACGCTCGTACTCCGGGGGACCGGGGTCAGGCGCCGCGCCGCCGGGGCTGCCACCCGGGCCGTGGCACCGCGTCCAACAGCTCCTGGGTGTACGGGTTTCGGGGGTGGTCCAGCACGTCCGCGGTGGGCCCCCGCTCCACGACACGGCCGTTGCGCATGACCATGCAGTGGTCCGTGACCTGGCGGACCACCGCGAGGTCGTGCGAGACGAACAGGAAGGCCACGGTGGTGCGTTCGCGGATGTCGGAGAGCAGGTTCAGCACCTGCGCCTGGACGCTGACGTCGAGTGCGGCGACGGCCTCGTCGAGGATCAGGATCTCCGGTTCCAGCGCCAACGCCCGCGCGATGGCGACACGTTGCCGCTGCCCGCCGGACAGGTCGCGCGGGAGCCGCGCCGCGTGCTGCTCGTCGAGCCCGACCTCGGCCAGCAGGCCCACCGCCCGTTCCAGGGCCGCGGTGCGCCCGAGCCCGATGCGCACGCGCAGGAGTTCCGTCAGACCGGCGCCGATGCGCTGGCGCGGGTCCAAGGAGGCGAACGGATCCTGGAAGACCATCTGCACGGGGCGTGCGGTGCCCTTCCCGCCGCCGGCGACGGTGACGGTCCCACTGGTCGCCTTCTCCAGCCCGGCGACGATGCGCGCGGTGGTCGTCTTGCCCGAGCCGGACTCGCCCACGACCGCCAGCGAGCCACCGCGCTCCAGGGTGAAGCAGACGTCGTCGACGGCGACGAGCGCCCTGCCGCCACGGGAGCGGGCGGGGAACTCCTTGCGCAGGTGCTCCACGACGAGCGCCGGGCCGTCGTCCCGGACCGGGACCGCCTCCTCGGTCATGAGTGCACCGCCTGGGGAAGCTCGGCGCTGATCTGTTCGACGCGATGACAGGCGACCAACCGGTCCTCCACGGTACGCAGTCGAGGCCGGTCCTGCCGGCACTCCTCGGTGGCGAAGCGGCAGCGCGCGGCGAACGCGCAACCGGACCCGACCTCGTACGCCGAGACCGGCCGGCCCGGGATCGGCTCCAGCCGGGTCACCGCCGTCGCACTGGGACGGCAGGCGAGCAGGCCGGCCGTGTACGGGTGCCGGGGGCGGGAGTGGACCTCCGCCGTGGCACCCCGTTCGACGACCGTCCCGGCGTACATGACCGCCAGGGAGTCGGTCACGGCGGCAGCCAGGTCCAGGTCGTGCGAGATGAACAGCAGACCGAGGTTCCGCTCCCGGATCTGCTCCTGGAGAATGGCCATCACCTCCGACTGCACGGTCACGTCCAGAGCGGTGGTGGGCTCGTCCGCGAAGACCAGCTTGGGTGACGGCAGCAGTGCGGCCACGATCATCATGCGTTGCAGCAGGCCGCCGGAGAGCTGGTGCGGGTACTGGGTCAGACGGTGCTCCGGGTCGGTGATGCCGATGCTCGCCATGAGGTCCAGCGCGCGCTGCCGGGCTTCACGCGGGCCGAGCAGCCTGCCGCCCACGACACCTTCGAGGAGGAAGTCTCCGACGGTGCGCAGCGGGTTGGTGTGGGCGCGCGGGTCCTGGTGGATCAGCGCGACGTCCCTGGACCGGTAGGCGGCCAGTTCACGGCGCGAGAAGCCGAGCACCGACCGTCCTTCGAAGTCGATCCGCCCGGTCGTCCCGGCGTGCCGGGGCAGCAGTCGCATCGCGGACTTGACCAGCATCGACTTGCCCGAGCCGGACTCGCCGACCAGTCCCACGGTCTCGCCCGCCGCCACGGTCAGGTCCACGTCGCGAACGAGCGTCCGCCGATTCCCGCGATCTCCCGCCGTGATGCCGACGTCCCGCAGCTCCAGCAGGGGTGAGCCGCTCATCGGGAACCCCCCAGCCGCCGGGTGAGACGCTCGCCCAGGATGTTGAACGCCACCACGGAGACGACGATGCACAGGCCCGCCGCCAGGCTCTGCTGCACGGCCCCGTCCAGCACCTCGGACCGTCCGTCGGCCACCATCACTCCCCATTCCGCCTCCGGTGGCTGGATGCCGAGCCCCAGGAAGGACACCGCGCCGAAGTCCATCAGCGCCGATCCGAAGCCGATCGTGGCCTGGGCCAGCACGATCGGTGCCACGTTGGGCAGCAGGTGCCGTCCGCAGATCCGCCAGGTCGACAGTTCGGCCAGCCGCAGCGCCTCGATGTAGGGCAACTGCCGCTGCCGTACCGCGACACTGCGCACCACCCGGGCGACGTACGGCGTGTAGACAAGGGTCAGGGCCAGGACCGGCGCCCAGAATCCGGCGCCGAACACCGCCGCCGCGACGACCGCCACCAGTACGCCGGGAATCGCGAACAGAATGTTCAGCATCCGGTTCAGCAGCCGGTCGACCCAGCCGCCGTGCCAGGCGGCCGCGAGCGCCAGCAGCGTCCCGAGTCCGGCGCTGCCCAGCACGATGATGCCCGGTCCCGCGAAGCTCAGCCGGGCACCGGTCAGCGCCCGGGAGAAGATGTCACGGCCCAGGGAGTCGGTGCCGAACAGGTGGGCGCCGCCAGGGCCCTGGTTCGCGGCGAGGACGTCGGTGGCCGCCGGATCGTAGGGCGCGATCCACGGGCCGATCACCGCGAGGACGACCAGGCCGGCGGCGAGTGCCGCCGAGACCAGCAGCACGGGGTCGCCGAAACCGCGGCGCGTGGTGCCGCGCGGCCGGAGGGTGGCTGTGAGCGTGGCCATCGGTCAGCGTCCTTTCCTCAGCCGGGGGTCCAGCAGGTGCTGACCGGCGTCGAGCAACGTGGTGACGACCACGAACACGGTGACGATCAACACGCTGACCGCGGTCGCCACCGGGTAGTCCTTGGCCGAGACGCTCCTGATCAGCAGCGAGCCGATGCCGTCGATGCCGAAGGCGGGCTCGACCACCACCGCGCCGGCCACCAGCCCGGCCACGGTCAGACCGGATGCGGTCAGGACCGGCAGGGCCGCGTTGCGCAGGATGTGCCGCCGGAAGATCCAGGTGCGGGGCAGCCCTCGGCCGCGCCCGGTCACGACGTGCTCGGCTTCGGCCTCCTCGCCGATCGCGCTGGAGGTCATCTGGGTCAGATAGGCGCCATAGCCGATCGACAGGGCCACGGCGGGCAGGGTGAGGTGCCACAGCCGGTCGGTGAGACCACTGCCCGCGCCACTGGTCGGGAACCATCCCAGGTTCACCGCGAACACGCTGATCAGCAGGGTGGTGGCGACGAAGGCGGGCACGGCGATGCCCAGCCCCGACAGGGCGTTCGTCCAAGGACGCCACCGCGGGCTCGTCCCTCCGATCCCGCCGAGGACCAGGCCCGCGGCGAGGATGAGGACCGCCGACAGGGCGACGAGCAGAAGTGTGGTCGGCAGCCGGGGCGCGAGCAGGTCGGAGACCGGCTGCCGGTAGGTCAGCGACGTACCGAGGTCGCCGTGCAGGGCATCGGTCAGCCAGTGCCAGTAGCGCTCCGGCAGCGGATCGTCCAGGCCGAGCCTGGCCCGCGTCGCGGCTCGTGCGGAGTCTGTGGCGTGCGGTCCCAGCAGTGCGGCCACCGGATCCCCGGGGGACAGGGAGAGGACGGCGAACAGGAGGAACGTCGCGCACAGCACGGTGACGACCGGGCTGAGCACGTAGGTCACCGCGAGGGACAGGACGGGGTGGCGCCAGCAGGCGCGGATCCGGACCGGGAGGCCGGCCGCGGAGGTGGATACGGACATGTCGCGACCCCTACTTGTGCGCGGCGCCGACGTAGGCCAACTGCGGCATGGACCAGTAGGCGAACGAGGTGATCGCCCCGGTCAGCCGGTTGTTCAGGAAGGTGGTGGTGTTCGTGGAGACCAGCGGGATCGTCGTGTTGGCCTTCTCGAACTGGGCCTGCATCTGGACGATGGTCTTGGCCCGGCCGGCGCCGTCGAAGGTGCTGCGCGCCTCGTTGAAGAGCTTGGTGACCTGGGGATCGTCGTAGTTCGTGTAGTTGTAGGTCTGCTGGGGCAGGTAGGTGAACCCGATGGTCTCCAGTGGGTCCGGGGTGGCGCTGAAGTTCGACGACAGCATCAGGTCGATCCCCTTGCGTTTGGAGGCGTCGTAGCCTGCCTGCGCGTAGACCAGGGGCTGCATGCTCTGGATCTTGATGGTGAGGCCGGCTTCCCGGCCCTGCTGCTGCAGGAGCTGTGCGGTGCGCGACTGGGCGTCGTCGCCGGCCGCGATCGCCAGGACTATCTGCTGTCCCTTGTAGGAGGAGGACTTGACCAGTTTCTCCGCCGCGTCCATGTCGTAGGAACGCGTGGTCTCGAACGACTTGTACGCCTTCTCGTACACCCCGCGCTGGGCGTTGGGCCAGGTCGCGGGGGCCGTCATGGTGTACATCGGCGTCGCTGCCCCGTGGAAGACCGCCTTCGCGAGAGCGGCGCGGTCGATCATCCGCTGCAGGGCGGCCCGCAGGTCGGGGTCGGTCATCACACCGTCCGGGCGGGTGACGTAGAGGTTCATCGACTGGGGCGACGGGCCGAAGACCAGTCGGCCCTTCTCGGAGTCCTGCAGGGCCGGAACCGAGGAGGCGGACAGTTCGTAGGCGCCGTCGATCTCACCGGCGTTCAGTGACTGGGCCAGGGAGGTGGCATCCGTGAGGAACGTGAACTTGACCGACTTGGCGAACGGCCGCCGGTCGTGGTTCCAGTAGGCGTTGTTGCGGCTCATCGTGATGCTGTCGCCGCTGGTCCACTTGTCGAGCTTGAACGGTCCGCTGCACATCAGGCCGCCGGCCGGCGTGCCGAGCTTGGAACCGGCCTTCTCGGCGAACGACTTCTTCATGACCACCACGTTGGCCAGTTCGCCGGTGAACATCTCGTCCGGCTGCTTGAACGTGACGGTGACCTGGTGGGCAGCCGTCGCCTTGATCGAGTCGACGTGGGCGAAGAGATAGCTGGCGATCTTCGACGGATCAGCCGCCCATCGCAGGCTGAAGGCCACGTCCTCCGCGGTGACGGTCGATCCGTCCCAGAACCTGGTGCCCGGGCGGATCGTGAGCACGAGCTTGGTGGGCGACCGCTGGTCGTAACTCGCCAGGTTGGGCTTGAGGTTGAACTTCGCGTCCAGGGTCAGCAGGGAGTCGCAGAGATTGCGGACCACCTGACCGCTCTGGGTGGTCGCCGCGTTGGCCGGATCCAGCGTGTCCGGCTCGCCGCCGGTGAGGTTCCAGGTGATCCGGTCGACGTCCCCCTTCGCGGCGGGGAGCGAGGAGACCAGGTCGTCCGCGGAGATCGACTTCTGCCCGCCCGCCGAGCCGCCGGAACACGCCGTGAGCGTGGACGCGGCCAGGACGAGGCTGAGCACCGCGGCCCTCGGGATGTGTCGTGTTGCCATCGGGACGCCCCTTCGTCGCAGCCTGCGGCCGCCTTCGAGCCAAGTTGACGGCGAATGTATAGCGAGTGATGTATAACAAGCAATGCATTACGCCGGGGTTTTCCAGGTTGTGACGTTCGGCCGGGCGCCGCTCGTCGCGGACGCGGGTACCGACTCGTACGGCACCGGATGCGCCCAGACCCGGAGGGGGCGGGGCTCAAGGAGCGGGCGATGAGCCCGGCTGGGGGATCGACCGTGCGGCGCGGCCTTCGCGGCGAGCGTGAGTGCGCGGTGGACGGTGTCGTCGGCCGTTGAGCGACCGGCCTGTCCGGACTTGTGTTTTCGTCGTCGTGGACGGCGGCCCACCGCCTGCGGGCATCGACCGCACGCGTTCGGTGGTCGGCTCGGGGCCGGCACGTTCTGTCGGTACCCGGGTCCCGTCACTGCCGGCCGCGGCGGACTTCTCCGCGGCCGCGTCGGAGCGGGAGGCCGCGGGTACCGATCTCGGCGGGGTGTGCGGTGCGGTGTCCTCGTCGGCTCCGTCTCGGACGCGGTGTGCGGGCCCGACTCACAGTGCGGGGTGCCGGGTCCACCAGTCGGTGGAGCGCTCGTAGCGGGCGGCGGCGGAGATCACGGCCGCGTCGGCGAACCGGGGCCCGATGATCTGGAGGCCGACGGGCAGGCCTTCGGAAGTGAATCCGCAGGGCACGGAGACGGCGGGGAGCCCGGCGTGGCTGGGGGGTTCCGTCAGCCGGTGCAGGTGTCCCTCCGGATCGGCGAGAGGCTGCCCGTTGACCGTGGCCGGGCCGCCCGTGTCCCCGGCGTGCGGAAAGGCCGGGAAGGGTGTGGTGGGGGTGACCAGCAGGTCGAAGCCGGCGAACACCTTCGCGTAGGCGAGGAAGATGGCCGTCTTCGCCTTGCGCCCGGCACGTCCGACCTCCAGGGGTGAAAGGCGTGCCGCCCGTTCGGCGATGTCCACCGCCAGCGGCCAGATGTCGAGCTCCGCCGCGCGCATCTGTTCGACGATGGTGATGTATTCCGGACCCCAGTAGGCCACGAAGAACTCCATCGGGTCCGGCAGTTCCACCTGGGTCTCCTCCACGACCGCGCCGGCGGCCCGCAGGTCCTCCAGGGCGGCCACGAAGACGCGCCGGGTCTCCCGGTCCACCGGGCCGTGAAGCCCGCCGTGGTCGGCGGCGATGCGCAGTCCGCTCAGATCTCCCTCGGCCAGGGCGGCCTCTGCATACCGTTCCCCGGTGGCGGGCAGGGAGAGGCGGTCGAGGGGGTGGGGGCCGACGGTGGCGTCGAGGAGGAGCGCGGCGTCCACCACGCTGCGGGTGATCGGCCCCTCGGTGCTGTCGGGCTCCGAGTTTCCGATGTGGGGAACGCGGCCGGTCGAGGGCTTGACCCCGACCGCTCCGCAGAGCGAGGCGGGTACGCGGATGGAGCCTCCGCCGTCGGAGCCCCAGGAGACCGGAGCGACGCCGGCGACGGTCGAGGCCGCGGCTCCGCCGCTGGAGCCGCCGGCCGTGCGGGCCGGGTCCCACGGAGTGCCGGTGGTGCCCGTCAGCTTGCTCTCGGTGACGCCGAGGAACCCGAACTCGGGGGTCGTGGTCTTGCCCAGCAGGATCGTCCCGGCGTCCTTGAGCCGGGTCCAGGCGGCGGCGTCCTCGTCGGGCACGTGGTCGGCGTAGGCGACGCAGCCGTAGGTGGTGCGCACGCCGGCCGTGTCGGTGAGGTCCTTCACCGTGATCGGAACCCCGTACAGCGCAGGCAGCTCCTCGCCGGCCGCGAAGCGCTGCTCGGCCCTGAGTGCCTGCTCCCGGGCGGCGTCCGCGGTGACCGTCACCATGACGTTCAGGCGGGAGTCCACCTGCTCCAGGCGGTCCAGCGCCGCGCCGACCACCTCCACCGGGGACAGCTGCCGGCTTCGGTAGAGCTGTCCGAGCTCATGTGCGCTGAGCCATGTCAGGTCATCGGCCACGGGGGCATCTCCCTCACTCGTTTTATGAAGCAGTCGCTATACGAACGCTTCCGGCTCGTCGCGTCAAGGGGCGGGAGTGATCGAATGCCGTGCCCGGAGGCTCCTGTACCTGCCGCTGCCCTTCGTGCGAGGCCCTTCCGGACGTCCTCCACCGGAGGATCGCCGCACCAAAGTGCCGACCGTCCCTCTGGTGTCGCGCCTCACGATGTTGAAGCCACTTGGCATCAGTGCAGGTCGTGCACGTGGCCTGGTGCCGGCCCGCGAGCCCGGTCACACTGACGGCGTGGACGCCCCTCACCCCCCTGCCCCCGACCCCGGCCTGTTCGGGCCCGCCTCCGTGACCTGGCAGGTCCACGGCGACCCCGTCATGTGGATCGCCGGGATCCGCGCGCTGTACCTCCAGGCCCTGCACCCGCGCGCGGTGCGCGGTGTCATGCAGAACTCCGACTTCCGCAGGGACGCCTGGGGCCGGCTGATGCGCACGGCGAGCTTCGTCGGTACGACGACGTACGGGACCTCCGAGGCCGCCGAGCAGGCCGGTGCCCGCGTCCGGAACATCCACCGCCTGCTCACGGCGACCGACCCGGACACGGGGGAGCGGTACGGCGTCGACGAACCCGGCCTGCTGCTGTGGGTGCACTGCGCCGAGATCGACTCCTACCTCCACATCCTGCGCCGCTCCGGCTACCCCCTCACCGAGGCGGCCGCCGACCGTTACGTCGGCGAACACCGGGTCAGCGCCCGCCTGGTGGGCCTCGACCCCGAGGCCGTACCCGGGAACCGGGCGGAGCTGGCGGCCTACTTCGAGACCGTGCGTCCCGAACTGGCCGCCGGACCCGAGGCGCGGGACGTCGACGACTTCCTGCGCCGGCCCCCCACCCACCCGCTGCTCGTCCCGGCACGCGAGGCGCTGTGGCGCCACGTGGCGAGCCTCGCGTACGCCTCCCTGCCGCCGTACGCCCACGAGCTGTACGGCAGGCAGGCCCCCGCGCCGGCCGTGGTCACCCGCCGTCTGCGCCGCACCGCCACCCTGCTGCGCCGCGTCCCCGCCCGTCTGCGCTGGCGGCTCCCGCCCCAGCACATCCTCCGCGCCATGGCCCGGCTCGGCCCCGGCTCCCGTCCGGCACCGCACAAAGCCGGGGGATAGGCCGTCGGACGGGACCCGGTCCGCCCGGCCCGTCCCCCTGGCCGATCCCGATCATCGCGTGTTACCAAGAGCCATGGCTGCCACCTCCGCACACCCCGACCGTCCCGCGCACCCCGACCGCCCCGGACGCCCCGACGGACCCCGGCCGCACGACGCCTACGACGCGGTGATCGTCGGAGGCGGCCACAACGGCCTGGTCGCCGCCGCCTACCTGGCCCGCGCCGGGCGTTCCGTGCTCGTGCTGGAACGGCTGGACCACACCGGCGGCGCCGCCGTGTCCACCCGGCCCTTCGCGGGGGTGGACGCCCGGCTGTCGCGGTACTCCTACCTGGTCAGCCTGCTGCCCCGGAAGATCGTGCGGGACCTGGACCTCGACTTCCGCGTCCGGGGCCGCACGATCTCGTCGTACACCCCCGTCGAACGCGACGGTCACCCCACCGGTCTCCTGGTCGGCGGCGGAGAGCGCCGCACCCGTGAGGCGTTCGCGCGGCTGACGGGCTCGGGCCACGAGTACGAGGCATGGCGGCGGTTCTACGCGATGACCGGCCATGTCGCCGAACGGGTGTTCCCGACGCTCACCGAGCCCCTGCCCACCCGCGACGACCTGCGCGCACGGATCGACGACGAGGAGGCGTGGCGGGTCCTGTTCGAGGAGCCGATCGGCAGGGCCGTCGAAGCGCGGTTCGCCGACGACCTCGTGCGCGGTGTCGTCCTCACCGACGCGCTCATCGGCACCTTCGCGGACGCTCACGACCCCTCGCTCCGGCAGAACCGCTGCTTCCTCTACCACGTGATCGGCGGCGGTACGGGCGCCTGGGACGTGCCCGTCGGCGGTATGGGCGCGCTCACGGACGCGCTGGCCACGGCCGCGCGCGCGGCGGGCGCCGTGATCGCCACCGGCCACGAGGCACGCCGGATCGTGACGGACGGACGGTCCGCCGAGATCACGTACCGGACCGCCGACACGGAAGGCAGCGTCGCCGCCCGGCACGTCCTGGTGAACGCCTCGCCCCAGGAACTGGCCACGCTGACCGGCGACGAACCGCCCGCCCCCGCCGAGGGCGCCCAGCTGAAGGTGAACATGCTGCTCACGCGGCTGCCGGCCCTGCGCGACCGGTCCGTCGACCCGCGCGAGGCGTTCTCCGGCACCTTCCACATCGCCGAGGGCTACGAGCAACTGGCCGCCGCCCACGCCCAGGCCGCCTCCGGCCGCCTCCCCGAGGCCCCGCCCTCCGAGATCTACTGCCACTCCCTCACCGACCCGAGCATCCTCGGCCCGGACCTGGCCGAACAGGGCTACCAGACGCTCACCCTGTTCGGTCTGCACACGCCCGCGCGACTGTTCGAGAGCGACAACGACGCCGTACGCGAGGACCTTCTCAAGGCCACGCTCGCCCAGCTGGACGCCCATCTCGCCGAACCCCTCGCCGACTGCCTGGCCACCGATACCGACGGCCGCCCCTGCATCGAGGCCCGCACCCCGCTCGACCTCGAACGCGACCTGGGCCTCCCCGGCGGCAACATCTTCCACCGCGACCTCTCCTGGCCCCACACCCAGGAGGGCACCGGACGGTGGGGCGTCGAGACCCGCCACGCCAATGTCCTGCTGTGCGGGGCGGGCGCCGTGCGGGGCGGCGGGGTGAGCGGGGTCCCCGGCCACAACGCGGCCATGGCGGTCCTGGAGGAGTCCGGGGCGGACGGCCCGTGACCGCTCACGGGGGCAGCGCCCCGCCGAGTCGCCGCGACCAGCGGGGCCGCCGCCCGAACGCCGTGCTAGTCGGCGGCAGCCGTCCACCCCGCCGTCGCGATCCGTCCCGCGTCCGCCGCCCGTGACTCGTCGAACAGGGCCCGGCCTCCCGCCGTCACCCGCAGCCGGTCGACGTACACCCCGCGGCCGACGTAACTCCGGTCGGTCGTGTACCGCCAGCGCACGGTGAGCGCCTCCGCCTCCGGCAGCTCCGCGGTGACCCGGTGCCAGGCCCGGCCCGACCACCCCGTCACCGACCCGGACGGATGAACCTCGGGGGCGCCTGAGCCCCGTGCCGTCGTGAAGGCCGCCGGCCGCCAGGTCTCGCCGCCGTCGGCGGAGGTCTCCAGGACGAGGGCGTCCGCCTGCGGCTCGGTGTCCCACCACAGGGCGCAGCGCAGGCGGGGCCGCCGGGCGCCGGCCGCGGCGGTGTCGAGCGGCGGGAGCGCCAGCGTCGCCGTGGTGCCGGACGCCATTCCGGAGAACCAGGACGCGCGGCCCCGCGCCGGGCGTACGGGGACGGCCCGGGCGAGGTGGTTCGCCGCGGCCACCCGGGGCGCGGATCCGGACCGCCAGCCGCGCACCGGATGGACGGAGTTGCCGAGCACCACGAGGAAGGAGTCGGTGCTCGGGTCCAGGACGAGCGAGGTGCCGGTGAAGCCGGTGTGGCCCGCCGTGCGCGGGGTGGCCATCGCGCCCATGTACCAGTGCTGGTAGAGCTCGAAGCCCAGCCCGTGCTCGTCGCCGGGGAACGAGGTGTTGAAGTCGGTGAACATCAGCTCCACCGACTCGGGGGTCAGGATGCGGGTCGTGCCGTACACACCCCCGTCGAGCAGCGTGCGGCACAGGACGGCCAGGTCCCAGGCGCAGGAGAAGACACCGGCGTGGCCCGCGACCCCGCCGAGGCCGAAGGCGTTCTCGTCGTGCACCTCTCCCCACACCAGCCCCCGGTCCAGACCCGACCAGGGGAGCCGGGCGTCCTCGGTCGCCGCGATGCGCGGCCGCCAGGAGGCCGGCGGGTTGAAGCGCGTACGGTCCATGCCGAGCGGAGCGGTGATCTCGTCGTGGAGCAGCTGATCCAGACCGTGACCGGTGATCCTCTCCAGGACGAGCTGCAGGGAGATCAGGTTCAGGTCCGAGTACAGATACGCCGAGCCGGGCGGGTTCAGCGGCGCCTCGTTCCACAGGAGCCGGAGCTTTCCCTCGTACGTCGGCTCCTTGTAGAGGGGGAGCCAGGAGCGGAACCCGGACGTGTGGGTGAGCAGGTGGCGCAGGGTGATGTCCTGTTTGCCCGCGGCCCCGAACTCGGGCAGGTACGAGGAGACCTTCCCCTCCAGCGCCAGGGCGCCCCGCTCGATCTGCTGCACCGCGAGGAGGGACGTGAACAGCTTCGACACGGACGCGAGGTCGAAGACGGTGTCCCGGGCCATCGGAATCTGCCGCTCCGCCGGGAACTCCACCCCGGTGTCGGTCTTCTCGTCGTACGCCGAGTACCGCACCGCCATCCCGATCGGCCGGTGCAGCGCGACGGTTCCGCCCCGTCCGGCGAGCAGGACCGCGCCCGCGTACCAGGGGTGCCGGGGCGACGGGCCGAGGAACGACTCGGCATCGGTGACGAGCCGCTCCAGATGTTCGGGCAGCAGCCCGGCCCGCGCGGGCGAACCGTGCCGCAGGGGCGGACGGCCGCCTCCGGGGGAGGGAGCGGCGACGGCCGGCGCGGCCGGAAAGGGCAGCGCGGCGAAGCCTCCACCGACCGCCAGCACCCGCCGGCCGAGCTGCCGTCGGCTCCACCCGGGCCCCGAGCCCCCCACGCCTTCACTCATGACACCCAGTCAAGCACCCGCCTCCCAGCGGCGCGAGACCACCAAATCTGACGGTGCATCAGAAAAACTCTTCCCTCGTCCGGAGGACTGCGGCATCCTGCGCACCATGCAGACGGAGCTGAGCAACACACTCGGGGTCCAGTACGCCGTCTTCGGCTTCACGCCGTTCCCCGCGGTCGCGGCGGCCATCAGCCGGGCCGGCGGCTTCGGGGTGCTGGGCGCGGTCCGCTACACGGCCCCCGACGAACTCAAGCGCGACCTCGACTGGATCGAGGCCCACGTCGACGGCATGCCGTACGGCCTCGACGTCGTCATGCCGGCCAAGAAGGTCGAGGGGGTGACGGAGGCCGACGTCGAGGCCATGATCCCCGCATCGCACCGGCAGTTCGTCCAGGACACCCTCGCCAAGTACGGCGTGCCCGAGCTGGCCGAGGGCGAGGCGTCCGGCTGGCGCATCACCGGCTGGATGGAGCAGGTCGCCCGCAGCCAGCTCGACGTCGCCTTCGACTACCCGATCAAGCTGCTGGCCAACGCGCTCGGCTCACCGCCCGCCGACGTCATCGACCGCGCCCACGAGCGGGGTGTCCTCGTCGCCGCGCTCGCCGGCAGCGCCCGCCACGCCCGCAAGCACGCCGAGGCGGGCATCGACATCGTCGTGGCACAGGGCTACGAGGCGGGCGGCCACACCGGTGAGATCGGCTCCATGGTCCTCACCCCCGAAGTGGTCGACGCCGTGGCCCCGTTGCCCGTCCTCGCCGCCGGTGGCATCGGCAGCGGACAGCAGGTGGCCGCCGCCCTCGCGCTCGGCGCCCAGGGCGTCTGGCTCGGCTCGCTGTGGCTGACCACCACCGAGGCCGAACTGCCCTCGCCCCGGCTGATCGAGAAGCTGCTCGCCGCCGGCTCCGGCGACACCGTCCGCTCCCGCGCCCTCACCGGCAAGCCCGCGCGGCAGCTGCGCACCGAGTGGACCGACGCCTGGGACGACCCCACCGGACCCGGCACCCTCCCCATGCCCCTCCAGGGGCTGCTCGTCGCCGAGGCGGTCTCCCGCATCCAGAAGTACGAGGTGGAGCCGCTGCTCGGCACGCCGGTCGGGCAGATCGTCGGCCGCATGAACAGCGAACGCAGCGTCCAGGCGGTCTTCGACGACCTCACCCGGGGCTTCGAGCGGGCCGTGGACCACATCAACCGGATCGCCGGAAGGAGCGGGGGACAGTGAACCGAGCCTCTCAGGACCGACCGTCCGAGAACCGACCGTCCGAGGACCGGCCGTCCGAGGACCGCCCCGCGCAGGACCGCCCCGCGCAGGACCGCCCCGCGCAGGACCGCCCCGCGCAGGACCGCCCCGCGCAGGACCGCCCCGCGCAGGACCGCCCCGCGCAGGACCGCCCCGCGCAGGACCGCCCCGCGCAGGACCGCCCCGCGCAGGACCGCCCCGCGCAGGACCGCCCCGCGCAGGACCGCCCCGCGCAGGACCGCCCCGCGCAGGACCGCCCCGCGCAGGACCGCCCCGCGCAGGACCGCCCCGCGCAGGACCGCCCCGCGCAGGACCGTCCTGTTCAGGACCGGCCCGCCCCGGACCGCACCTCACCGGCCGCCCCGGCCGCCCGCAACGGTGCCCCCCAGGCCCAGCCTCCCCAGGGCTTCTGGGCGCAGGCCGCCGCCGACCCCGACCGTGCGGTGCTCGTCGCGCCCGACGGGGAGGAGTGGACCGCCGGACGCCTGCACGCCGAGACCAACCGCCTCGTGCACGGACTGCGGGCGGCCGGGCTGGAGCGCGGCGACGCCTTCGCGGTCGTCCTGCCCAACGGCGTCCAGTTCCTCACCGCCTACCTCGCCGCCAGCCAGGCCGGCTTCTACCTCGTCCCCGTCAACCACCATCTGGTGGGCCCCGAGATCGCCTGGATCGTGTCCGACTCGGGCGCCAAGGTACTCATCGCGCACGAGCGCTTCGCCGAGGCCGCCCGCGACGCCGCCGACGAGGCGAAGCTCCCCGCGAGCCACCGGTACGCCGTCGGCACGGCCGAGGGCTTCCGCCCGTACGCCGAACTCCTCGACGGACAGCCCGAGTCGGCGCCCGGCGACCGCACCCTTGGCTGGGTCATGAACTACACCTCCGGCACCACCGGCCGCCCCCGCGGCATCCGCCGCCCGCTGCCCGGCAAGCTCCCCGAGGAGTCCTACCTCGGCGGCTTCCTCGGCATCTTCGGCATCAGGCCGTTCGACGACAACGTCCATCTGGTCTGCTCGCCGCTCTACCACACGGCCGTCCTGCAGTTCGCCGGCGCGTCCCTGCACATCGGGCACCGCCTGGTGCTCATGGACCGGTGGGCGCCCGAGGAGATGCTCCGCGTCATCGACGCCCACCGGTGTACGCACACCCACATGGTGCCCACCCAGTTCCACCGGCTCCTCGCCCTCCCCGAGGAGGTGCGAGCCCGCTACGACGTGTCGTCCATGCGGCACGCCATCCACGGGGCCGCGCCCTGCCCGGACCATGTGAAGCGGGCCATGATCGAGTGGTGGGGCGCCTGTGTGGAGGAGTACTACGCGGCCAGCGAGGGCGGTGGCGCCTTCGCCACCGCCGAGGACTGGCTGAAGAAGCCCGGCACGGTCGGCAAGGCATGGCCCATCAGCGAACTCGCCGTCTTCGACGACGACGGCAACCGGCTGCCGCCGGGTGAACTCGGCACCGTGTACATGAAGATGAGCACCGGCGGCTTCTCGTACCACAAGGACGAGGGCAAGACCCGCAAGAACCGCATCGGCGACTTCTTCACCGTCGGCGACCTCGGCCTCCTCGACGAGGACGGCTACCTCTTCCTCCGCGACCGCAAGATCGACCTCATCATCTCCGGCGGCGTCAACATCTACCCCGCCGAGATCGAGGCCGCCCTGCTCACCCATCCCGCGGTCGCCGACGCCGCCGCCTTCGGCATCCCGCACGACGACTGGGGCGAGGAGGTCAAGGCCGTGGTCGAGCCCGCCCCCGGATTCACGGCGGGGCAGGCGCTCGCCGAGGAGATCCTCGCCCACTGCGCCCGCCGGCTCGCCGGGTACAAGCGCCCGAAGAGCGTCGACTTCACCGAGGCGATGCCCCGCGACCCCAACGGCAAGCTCTACAAACGGCGGCTGCGCGAGCCGTACTGGGAGGGGCGGCAGAAGGCCGTGTGAGGACCGGGGCCGCGCGCGGCCCTCACGGCTTGCGCGCGACCCCGCCCACCGCGATCACCTCGCCGGATCCGCCGACGTCCGCCGGGTCCGGCCGCCAGTCGTTCAACGGCACCACGCCCGGGGCCAGCAGCTCCAGACCGTCGAAGAACCCGGCGAGTTCGGCGGGGCTGCGCAGACGGTAGGGGGCCGCGCCGCTCTCGTTGTAGCGGCGGGTGGCCTCGGCGTTGGCCTCGTGGGTGTCCACGCTGTCGTTGAAGGCGAGGTGGCTGCCCGGCGGCAGGGCGGCCATGAGGGCGCCGACGATGGAGCGCGCCTCGTCGTAGTCGACGATGTGCCCGCTGACCTGCATCATCGTCAGTCCGACCGGCTGGGACAGATCCAGGGTCCTGGCCGCCTCCCGCAGCACGGTGTGCGGGTCGCGCAGATCGGAGTCGATGTAGTCGGTCACCCCCTCCGGTGTGCTGGTGAGCAGTGCCCGCGCGTGGGTCAGGACCAGCGGGTCGTTGTCCACGTAGACGATCCGCGCGTCCGGCGCCACCCGCTGCGCGATCTCGTGCGTGTTGTCGGCGGTCGGCAGACCGGTGCCGATGTCCAGGAACTGCCGGATGCCCGCCTCGGCGGTGAGATGGGT
The DNA here is from genome assembly GCF_029167005.1 of Streptomyces sp. VNUA24. NCBI lineage: Bacteria > Bacillati > Actinomycetota > Actinomycetes > Kitasatosporales > Streptomycetaceae > Streptomyces > Streptomyces sp. VNUA24. Next base: position 694,632 of record NZ_CP119143.1, on the reverse strand, counting down.
GACCGCGCGGCGGAGGAAGGCCCGGGAGTCGCGGGCCAGGTCGGTGATGCCGGGGAACACCGCGCGGAAGGCGTCGCCCGCCGCGTGGTCGACGGGATAGTTGTCCTTGCCGCCCAGCCAGTAGTTCCAGATACGGGCCGAGTGCGGCACCGTCGTGTCGATCATGGCGATCGCGTCCGTCTCGGGACGTAACGAGTCCTGCGCCACCGGGCGGCCTCCTCGATAAGAGCGGTGATATGCCAATGGCATGCTGCTGACACAGGAATGGTGCCGCCCCGACAGGGGGCGGCACCACATCCCTCGGCTCATTGGCTCACACGGACCACCTTCAGCTTCGGCGAGGACAGGATGTCCTTCTCGCAGAAGCGGGACGTCACCCACTTCTCCGCGGAGAACAGCCGCGTCTGATCCAGGTGGTGGGGCGAATTCGGGTTGGAGGACTGCGAGTACGTCAGCAGCGTGCGGGCCACCGGGCAGCGGCCGCCGTCCCAGCCGACCGCCTGGATATGGCTGGAACCCGACGAGACCTCCGCGTAGACGCCCTCGGCCGGGTTCCATGACGACTCGATCTTGTTCCACACGCCCAGCGACTCCGTACCGCCCGACACCGGGATCCGCCGGCCGCCGCGTACGACGAACTGGTGCTCGCCGAGCCTCGCGTCCAGGGCAACGTCCGCCGCCCGCAGATCGCGGACCGTGTCGGCGAGGGCCGTGGCGAAGCCGGGCGCGTCCGTGTTGAGCGTGTTCGGGGTGCCGACCGGGTCGGCCGCCGAGAAGGGCACCTTCCAGAACTGCGCACGCGGCACCACCGCGTTCAGCCGCCGCCAGAACCGGTCGAAGAGCAGCGCACCGGCGCTGTCGCTGTCCGCGGTCCGGTCCCAGGTCCGGAACACACCGCACGCCTCGGACACGTCGACGGCCGTGCCGTCACTGCCCGTCGCTGTGCCGCCCGGCAGCGCGGCACACGCCCGCGCGACGTCCTCCACCGCGAGGTCGGCCGCGGGCACCCGGTTCGCGAACTGCTGCCGCTGCAGGTCCCGTACGGTCAGATCGCCCCTGTCGGCCATCGCCGCCACGTCCTCGACCGCGCCACGCGTCCGCATCGAGCGCTGCGTCCCGACGTTGCCGAAGACCCGCTCGTACCCGGTCAGCGGCCGGTCCGCGTTCGCCAGCCACGCGCTGTCGTTGGAGTTCTCCGCGTACGGCGCGTCCTTCAGCGTGGGCATCCTGGCGGGCCCGAAGATCCCCGGCTGCACGGCGTCGGCGTCGCTGCCGAGCGCGCAGTCGGCGCGGGAGCCGTCCAGGATCGCCAGGCCCGCCGCCGGGTAGGTGGCCCTGCCCAGGGGCGTCGAGCAGCGGGCGGCCAGGTCGTCGGTGATCCGGGGCAGCGTCTGGGACTGCGTGAACAGGGTGTGCCCGGCGGAGTCCGCGGCCACCGTGTTCACCCACGGCAGGCCCTGGTGCCGGGCGAGGGACCTGAGCACGTCCGCCGTGCCGCCCGCCTTGGCGAAGCCCAGCGAGGTGTCGGTGAAGCGGATGTTCGCCGTGTTGGGGTCGTTCAGGGCGTACGCGGTACCGGCCGTCCACGGCAGCGCGAGGTCGGAGCCGATCGAGGTGACGACCGGGCCGTACCGGGTCCACCACTGGGTGCGGGTGACCGGGGCGCCGTCCTTCACGCCGACGGTCACGGTCCGCTTCGTCATCCGCTCCGCCTCGCCGTCCACGAGGTACGTGGTCGGGTCGGCCGGGTCCAGCGTCAGCTGATGGAGGTTCATGGGGGTGCCGGTCGCGACCGTGTGGCTCCAGGCGACCTTCGCGTTGAAGCCGATCTGGGTGATCGGCGAGCCGAGGAGCGACCCGCCCGAGACGTTCAGTTCGCCGGGGATCGTCTGCTGCGCCTGCCAGAAGCGGCGCCCGCCGGCCCACGGATAGTGCGGGTTGCCCAGCAGCAGACCGCGGCCGTTCGCCGTGGTGTCACCGCCGAAGGCGACGGCGTTGGACCCCATGTCCGCGTTCGCGGCGCCGAACAGCTCGCTCGCGGCGCGGGCCGCGGCCCTGGCGTCCGGCGCGGGAGCCGTGCCCGCGGCGCCGGCGGCCGGCGGCTGCGCGGTGGTGATCGCGTCCACCACGCGCCCCTCGCCGCCGAGCACGGCGAGGGCGTACGCGCGGGAGAACACGTCGAGCGTGGAGACCGGCCGCACCCAGGCGGCACCCCTGCAGGCGGGGTCCGTGATCCGGTTCTTCCTCAGCCACGCGTTGTAGCCGGCCGCCCAGCCCCGCATCAGGTCCCTGACCTCGCGGCTCGGTCCGAGCGGTTCGGGCCGGTCCAGCAGCTTCTGGACGGTGCCCGCGTCCCGGACGCCCTGGAAGTACAGGTCGCTGGTGAGGTTCTTCGAGGCGGAGGAGAGCGAGAAGTCGGGTGCCGCGTCGGGTCCGAAGTGGCGGGAGCGCTCCCCCCGCACGGTGACGAACCCGTCGGCGAGCACACACACCTGGTCGGCGGCCTGCGCCCAGCCGGTGCCGAAGCCGAGGTTCGCGTAGTCCTTCGCCACGATGTGCGGAACGCCGTACTCGGTGTAGCGGATCACGGCGGACAGGCCACCGTGGGACGTGCGGTTCCCCTCGGACCGGGTGTCGTCGGCGGCGGCCGACGGCAGGACGGCCGAGGCGGTGAGCAGGGCGACGGCCGAGACCGCCAGCCGTCTGAGACGGGTGCGCATTCGAGCTCCCAACATCGTTGTGTCAAGGGACGGTTGAGCATGTCGACACGTGTCTGCGTAGTCCATACGGGCGGGGGATCCCCGCTCAAGGTGACTCGCCGACCCCTGACCGGAGTTGAGTGACTTCCCGCCATGTGCGTCCGGATCCGGTCGCCGCCGCGGGGTCCGGTCCCGGGGGTGGCGGCTTGACCTCGCTCGCGGGACGGAACGAGGATCGGGCGTCGGGAACGTGGAAGAAGGAGCGGGAAACATGACGGCAGGCCGCAGCGTGACGGTCGACGGGACCCTGCGGCGCAGTGCCCGGCGCATGCCCGCCCGTGTCGCCGTCCACTACGGCGAACGGTCCTGGACCTACGCCGAACTGGACGACGCGGTCTCCCGCGGGGCCCGCGCCCTGCGCGACACCGGACTGCGGCCCGGCGACCGCGTCGCCGCCTACGGCCACAACTCCGACGCCTATCTCATCGCGTTCCTGGCCGCCGCCCGCGCCGGCCTCGTGCACGTCCCCGTCAACCAGCACCTCACCGGCGACGACCTCGCCTACCTCCTCGACCAGTCCGGCAGCAGCCTCGTCCTCACCGACCCCGGCCTCGCCGGGAACCTCCCCGAGGGCACCCGCTCCCTGCCCCTGCGGGACGCGGACGGCTCGCTCCTGGACCTGCTCGCCCGCACCGAGCCGTACGACGGCGAGGAGCCCCGCGCCGAGGACCTCGTCCAGCTCCTGTACACCTCCGGCACCACCGCGCTCCCCAAGGGCGCGATGATGACGCACCGGGCGCTGGTGCACGAGTACCTCAGCGCGATCGCCGCCCTCGACCTCCAGGCAGGCGACCTGCCCGTGCACTCCCTGCCGCTCTACCACTCCGCGCAGATGCACGTCTTCCTGGTGCCGTACCTCGCGGTGGGCGCCACGAACACGATCCTCGACGCACCCGACGGCGACCGCATCCTCGACCTCGTGGAAGAGGGCCGCGCCGACAGCTTCTTCGCCCCGCCCACGGTGTGGATCGCCCTCGCGAACCGCCCCGACTTCGACACCCGTGACCTCGGCGGTCTGCGCAAGGCGTACTACGGGGCGTCCGTCATGCCGGTGCCCGTCCTGGAACGGCTCCGGGAGCGGCTGCCCGAGCTGGCCTTCCACAACTGCTTCGGGCAGAGCGAGATCGGTCCGCTGGCGATGGTCCTCGGACCGCACGAGCACAAGGGGCGGATGGACTCCTGCGGCCGCCCCGTCATGTTCGTCGAGGCGAAGGTCGTCGACGAGGACGGCGCGGAGGTGCCCGACGGCACCCCCGGCGAGATCGTCTACCAGTCGCAGCAGCTCTGCGAGGGCTACTGGGAGAAGCCGGAGGAGACCGCCGAGGCGTTCCGCGACGGCTGGTTCCGCTCCGGGGACCTCGCCGTGCGTGACGCCCACGGCTACTTCACCGTCGTCGACCGGGTGAAGGACGTCATCAACTCCGGCGGCGTCCTCATCGCCTCCCGCCAGGTCGAGGACGCGCTCCACACCCATGACGCGGTCGCCGAGGTCGCGGTGATCGGCCTGCCCGACGACCACTGGATCGAGGCCGTCACGGCGGTCGTCGTCCGCCGGAAAGAGGTCACGGCGGACGAACTCCTCGCCCACGCCCGCGAGAAGCTCCCCTCCTTCAAGGCCCCCAAGACGGTCCACTTCGTGGACGATCTGCCGCGCAACGCGAGCGGGAAGATCCTCAAGCGGGAGCTGCGGGACCGCTTCGCCCGGGGGTGAGCGCGGCCTCGCCGTGAACCGCGTTGCGGCGTACGGGGCCCGCCCCCGAAGATCGGCACCATGCCGACCTTCACCGCACCCGACGGAACCGAACTCGCCTGCCACGAGCGTGGCGAGGGCGAGCCGCTGGTCGTCCTGCCCGGCGGGGCCATGCGCGCCTCCGCCTACCTGGGCGACCTGGGCGGCCTCACCGCCCACCGGCGCCTGGTCCTGCTCGACCTGCGGGGCACCGGCGGCTCGGCCGTCCCCGCCGATCCGGCGACCTACCGCTGCGACCGTCAGGTGGACGACGTGGAGGCACTCCGCGTCCACCTGGGTCTGGAGCGCATGGACCTGCTCGCCCACTCGGCCGGCGGCAACCTGGCCACGCTCTACGCGGCCCGCCACCCCGAGCGGGTCTCCCGCCTGGCGCTGATCACCGCCACCCCCTGGGCGGTGGGTCTGCCGGTGACCGTCGAGGACCGCCTCCGTGCCGCCCGCCTGCGAGCGGGTGAACCCTGGTTCGCCGAGGCGTACGCGGCCTTCGAGGCGGCCTGGACCGGCCGCGGCTCCTTCGACGACGCGATGATGCCGTTGTTCTACGGCCGCTGGGACGACACCGCCCGCGCCCACACGGCCGCCGAGGAGGAACAGACGAACGACGAGGCGTCCGACGTCTACGGCTCGGCCGGCGCCTACGACCCGCCCGCCACCCGGGCCGCGCTCGCCGCACTGACGGCGCCGGTCCTCGTCCTCGCGGGCGAGTTCGACACGGGCCCGACCCCGGCACTGGCCCGGCGCGCGGCCGCCCTCTTCCCGCAGGCCCGGTTCACGGTCCAGCCCGGCGCCGGCCACTTCCCCTGGCTCGACGACCCGGAGTGGTTCGTACGGGAGGTGGCGGCCTTCCTCGACGGCCGCCGCCGACGGACGTGACGAAGCGGCTCAGCCGTCGGTCGTCAGCCGTCAGCCGCCGTCGCCACCGACCGTGCCCAGCGGTAGTCCGCCTTGCCGCTGGGGGAACGCTGGATCGTCTCCGCGAGGACCAGCTGCCGGGGGATCTTGTAGCCCGCGAGGCGGGTGCGGCAGTGGGTCTGTATCTCCTCCAGGGACGGCCGGGCCGCGCCCTCGCGCAGCTGCACCACGGCGGCGACATGGCTGCCCCAGCGCGCGTCCGGCACCCCGGCGACCAGCGCGTCGTACACGTCGGGGTGCGCCTTGAGGGCCTGCTCGACCTCCTCCGGGTACACCTTCTCGCCCCCGGTGTTGATGCACTGCGAACCCCGGCCGAGGACCGTGACGACGCCCTCCTCGTCGACGGTCGCCATGTCGCCGAGGAGCACCCAGCGTTCGCCGTCCCGCTCGAAGAAGGTCTCGGCGGTCTTGCGCGGGTCGTTGTAGTAGCCGAGGGGCACGTGCCCGCGCTGGGCGACCCGCCCCGGCACGCCGACCGGTACGGGTTCGTACGTCGCCGGGTCCACGACCCGCGTACGGGAGTGGACCCGGATGCGGAAGCCGTCGCCCGCGCCCGAGTCCTGGGTCGCCGTGCCGTTGAAGCCGGACTCCGAGGACCCGAAGTTGTTCAGCAGCATCGCGTTCGGCACCAGGGCCTGGAACTCCTGCCGGACCGTCTCCGACATGACGGCCCCGGACGACGACACGCTGAACAGGGACGAGCAGTCGGTGCCCTTCATCGGGCCGTTCAGCGCGTCGATCAGCGGGCGCAGCATGGCATCGCCGACCAGCGACACACTGGTGACCTTCTCCTTCTCGATCGTCCGCAGGGCCTCCTCGGGCACGAACTTGCGGTGGATCAGCACCCGTTGGCCGAAGTTGAACCCGATGAACGCGGTGAGCGTGGAGGTGCCGTGCATCAGCGGGGCCGTGGGGAAGAAGGTGATCCCGTCGCCGCCGGCCGCGACCCGCTCGGCCAGCTCCTCGGGCGACTTCACCGGCTCCCCGGTGGGGGCCCCGCCGCCCAGGCCCGAGAAGAACAGGTCCTCCTGACGCCACATCACGCCCTTGGGCATGCCCGTCGTGCCACCGGTGTAGATGATGAACTGGTCGTCGCCCGAACGGGCCGGGAAGCCCCGCCCGTCGGAGGCGGCGGCCACCGCCTCGGCGAAGGCGGTCGCGTCGAGCGCGGGTGCGTCCGGTGCGGGGGTCCCCACCCGCACCAGGTGCCGCAGCTTCTCCGTCCGCGGCAGCGCGCCCGCCACCCGCTGCGTGAACTCCGCGTCGAAGACCAGACCGGCCAGGTCCGCGTCCCGGTAGAGGTAGACCAACTCGTCTTCCACATAACGGTAGTTGACGTTCACCGGGACGATCCGCGCCTTGAGGCATCCCAGCGCGGTCTGCAGGTACTCGACGCCGTTGTAGAGATGCAGCCCCACGTGCTCGCCGGGCCGTATCCCGCTGTCCAGCAGATGGTGGCCGATCCGGCTGGCCGCCGCGTCCAACTCGGCGTACGTGAGGCGGTGTTCCGCGCCGGTGCCGGGGATGTCGAGATACGCGAGCGCCGCCCGGCCGGGAACCACGTCGACCACCGACTCGAACAGGTCGGCAAGGTTGTACTCCACCGCGCTCCTCCTGACCTCGCTGGCGCTCGGGTTGCCGGTCATCAGAGCAAAGGGCGGCACAACTGTGAAGAGTCCTCGCGCAGAAATCTGACTGTCTGTCAGAAAACCCTTGAAGTGCCGACCCGTCTCCTGCAACCTGTTCTCGTTTCCTGTGGAGGGAGAAGCCCGATGGGCGGCACCGAACACCTCACCGTGCGGCGCGAAGGCGGCACACTGGTGCTCACGCTCAACAGGCCCGAAGCCAAGAACGCGCTCTCGCTGCCGATGCTCGTCGGCCTCTACGACGGCTGGGTCCGGGCCGACGAGGACGAGGAGATCCGCTCGATCGTCCTCACCGGAGCGGGCGGCGCCTTCTGCGCGGGCATGGACCTCAAGGCCCTCGCGGGCAAGGGGATGGAGGGCCAGCAGTACCGGGACCGGCTCAAGGCCGACCCCGACCTGCACTGGAAGGCCATGCTCCGCCACCACCGGCCGCGCAAGCCGGTGATCGCCGCCGTCGAGGGGCACTGCGTCGCCGGCGGCACCGAGATCCTCCAGGGCACCGACATCCGGGTCGCCGGCGAGTCGGCGACGTTCGGCCTCTTCGAGGTCCGGCGCGGACTCTTCCCGATCGGCGGCTCCACGGTCCGGCTCCAGCGGCAGATCCCGCGCACGCACGCCCTGGAGATGCTGCTCACCGGGCGGCCCTACAGCGCGCACGAGGCCGCCGCGATCGGGCTGATCGGACAGGTCGTGCCCGAGGGCACGGCCCTGGCCAAGGCCCTGGAGATCGCCGAACAGATCAACGCGTGCGGGCCGCTGGCCGTCGAAGCCGTCAAGGCGTCCGTCTACGAGACGGCCGAGATGACCGAGGCGGAGGGGCTGGCGGCCGAGTTGAAGCGGGGGTGGCCGGTCTTCGACACGGCCGACGCCAAGGAAGGGGCTCGCGCCTTCGCCGAGAAGCGGACCCCTGTCTACCGGCGGGAATAGGCGTACCGCCCGGGATGCCGTGAGTCGGCCGCGGGTGTGTCGTGGCCGACCGCGCAGTTCCCCGCGCCCCCAGAAGACGGGGGCGTCCCCGTGCCCTCATGCGAAGGAGGCAACCTCCGATGTCCGCGATCCTCAAGGCCCCCCTCACCGTCGAGTTTCCGTTCACCCGCTCCGTCGGCCCCGTACAGAGCGCCTTCCTCACCGGACTGCGCGAGCGTGTTCTGCTCGGGGTGCGGACCGGCGACGGCCGGGTGCTGGTCCCGCCCGTCGAGTACGACCCCGTCACCGCCGAGGAGATCCGCGACCTGGTCGAGGTCGCGCCCACCGGCACCGTGACCACCTGGGCCTGGAACCACGAGCCGCGCCGCGGCCAGCCCCTCGCCACCCCCTTCGCCTGGGTGCTGGTGCGGCTCGACGGCGCCGACACGGCCCTGCTCCACGCCCTCGACGCGCCCGGCCCCGACGCCGTACGCACCGGGATGCGGGTCCGCGTGCGCTGGGCCGAGGAACGGTCCGGTGCCATCACGGACATCGCCTGCTTCGAGCCGTACGACGGGCGGGCGGAGGAACCGACCGGCCACAGCGGCGAGTTCGACGACGCCGTCACCGGGATCGTCGCCCCCGCCCGCCTCGACTACACCTACTCGCCCGGCCGCGCCCAGACCGGCTACATCAACGCCCTCGGCGGCCGCCGCACGGTCGGCGAACGCTGCCCCTCCTGCGCGAAGGTGTACGTCCCGCCGAGGGGCGCCTGCCCCACCTGCGGGGTGGCCACGGCCGAACAGGTGGAGGTCGGGCCGGGCGGGACGGTCACCACGTTCTGCATCGTCAACATCAAGGCGAAGAACCTGGACATCGAAGTCCCCTACGTCTACGCCCACATCGCCCTGGACGGCGCCGGGCTCGCCCTGCACGGCCGGATCGCCGGCATCCCCTACGACCAGGTGCGCATGGGGCTGCGCGTCGAGCCGGTGTGGACCGAGGGCGCCCGCTATCCCGACCACTACCGGCCCACCGGCGAACCCGACGCGGACTACGAGACGTACAGGGAGACGCTATGACCCGCGAGGTACGACCGGGCACGGACGCACGGGACATCGCCGTCGTCGCCTTCGCCCAGACCGACCACCGGCGCACCAGCGACGACCTCTCCGAGGTGGAGATGCTCATGCCGGTGCTCCACGAGGTCATGCAGGCCACCGGGCTGAAGACCTCCGACATCGGCTTCACCTGCTCAGGCTCCAGCGACTACCTCGCCGGGCGCGCCTTCTCCTTCACCCTGGCCCTCGACGGCGTCGGCGCCTGGCCGCCGATCTCCGAGTCGCACGTCGAGATGGACGGGGCCTGGGCGCTGTACGAGGCATGGGTCAAGCTGCGCACGGGCGACGCCGACACCGCGCTCGTCTACTCCTACGGCAAGTCCTCGCCCGGATCGGTGCGGGACGTCCTGACCCGGCAACTGGACCCGTACTACGTGGCACCGCTGTGGCCCGACTCCGTCGCCCTCGCCGCCCTCCAGGCCCAGGCGCTCATCGACGCGGGCACCACGGACGAGCCGGCGCTCGCGGCGGTCGGGGCCCGCAGCCGCGCGGACGCCGCCGCCAACCCCCACGCCCAGCTGCGCGGTCCGGTGCCGCAGGGGGACTACCTGGTACGGCCGCTGCGCACCGGGGACTGCCCGCCCATCGGCGACGGGGCCGCCGCCGTGATCCTCGCCGCGGGCGAGCGGGCCCGGGAACTGTGCGAGCGGCCCGCCTGGATCCGGGGCATCGACCACCGCATCGAGGCACACGGCATCGGCGTGCGCGACCTCACCGACTCGCCGTCCGCCCGGCTCGCCGCCGAACGGGCCGGAGCGTTCGAACGCCCCGTGGACACCGCCGAGTTGCACGCCCCGTTCAGTGCGCAGGAGGTGATCCTGCGCCAGGTCCTGGGGCTCGGCGACGACGTGTGCGTCAATCCGTCGGGCGGGGCCCTGGCCGCCAACCCCGTCATGGCCGCCGGGCTCATCAGGATCGGCGAGGCCGCCGCCCGCATCCACCGGGGCGAGTCCGACCGGGCGCTGGCACACGCCACGTCCGGGCCCTGTCTGCAGCAGAACCTGGTCGCCGTACTCGAAGGGGATCCGCGATGAGCAAGGAGCCCGTGGCCGTCGTCGGTGTCGGCCAGACCAAGCACGTGGCGGCGCGCCGGGACGTGTCGATCGCCGGACTCGTCCGCGAGGCCGCCCGCCGGGCCCTGGACGACGCCGAGCTGACGTGGGCCGACGTCGAGGCCGTCGTCATCGGCAAGGCGCCCGACTTCTTCGAGGGCGTCATGATGCCCGAGCTGTACCTCGCCGACGCGCTCGGCGCCGTCGGCAAACCCATGATGCGGGTCCACACGGCGGGCTCGGTCGGCGGCTCGACCGCGCTGGTCGCCGCGAGCCTGGTGGCCGCCCGCGTCCACGGTACGGTGCTGACCCTCGCCTTCGAGAAGCAGTCCGAGTCCAACGCCATGTGGGGCCTGTCCCTGCCGATCCCGTTCCAGCAGCCGCTGCTGGCCGGCGCCGGAGGCTTCTTCGCCCCGCACGTACGGGCGTACATGCGACGCAGCGGCGCCCCCGACACCGTCGGCTCCCTGGTCGCGTACAAGAACCGCCGCAACGCGCTGAAGAACCCCTACGCCCACCTTCACGAGCACGACATCACGCTGGAGAAGGTGCAGTCCTCGCCCATGCTGTGGGACCCGATCCGCTACTCCGAGACCTGCCCCTCCTCCGACGGGGCCGTCGCGATGGTCCTCACCGACCGCGCGGGGGCCGCCCGGGCGCCCCGGCCCGTCGCGTGGATGCACGGCGGCGCGATGCGCAGCGAGCCGACGCTGTTCGCGGGCAAGGACAGCGTGTCCCCGCGCGCGGGACGGGACTGCGCGGCCGACGTCTACCGGCAGGCGGGCATCGCCGATCCGCGCCGGGAGATCGACGCGGTGGAGATGTACGTGCCGTTCTCCTGGTACGAGCCGATGTGGCTGGAGAACCTCGGCTTCGCCGCGGAAGGGGAGGGCTGGAAGCTCACCGAGTCCGGTGTCACCGAGCTGGACGGGGATCTTCCGGTCGACATGTCCGGCGGGGTCCTGTCGACCAACCCCATCGGCGCCTCCGGCATGATCCGTTTCGCGGAGGCCGCGCTCCAGGTGCGGGGCCTCGCGGGAGAACACCAGGTGGACGGCGCCCGCCGGGTGCTGGGACATGCCTACGGCGGCGGATCGCAGTTCTTCTCGATGTGGCTGGTGGGCGCCGAGCCGCCCACGTCCTGAACCCGCCCCTCACGTGGCCTGTCGGCGGTGGGGGCCGATCGCTAGTCTGGCGGGCGGACGACGAACCGGGAGGAGCACGGACGTGGCCGAGACCACCATGCAGCAGCGATCCCTCGACGGCTGGCACAAACCGGCGGAACTGGACCTCACCAACGCGGACTGGCGGTCGAGCAGCCAGGGGCGGGGAGATGTCCAGATCGCCTTCGTCGAGGGCTTCATCGCCATGCGCAACAGCCGCAGCCCCGAGAGCCCCTCGCTGATCTTCACCCCCGCCGAATGGGGTGCCTTCGTGTCGGGGGCCCGGGAGGGCGAGTTCGACCTGACCTGACGCCCCGGAACAGCCGGAGCTTGTACATTTGTTCGGTCAGGGGGCCGCGAGGGGGCCCGCAGTGGCTCCGCTCCCTAGGAGAAGCAGTCTCATGGACGACGCCGTGCGCCGACGCCGGCAGGCGCTGTTCCTCGTCTTCCTGCTCGCGGGCATCTCGATCTCGTCGTGGGTCACGCGCACGCCCGCGATCAGGGACCGGCTGGACGTCTCCACCGCGCAGATGGGACTGGTCCTGTTCGGGCTGTCGCTCGGCTCCATGCTGGGGATCAGCTCCTCGGGACGGCTGGTGTCCCGGTACGGCACACGCCCGGTGATCTCCTGGGGGACCTGGCTGCTGCTGGCCGGCATGGTCACGATCTGCTGGGGCGGCTTCGCCGCCTCCGTGCCCCTGGTGACCCTGGGCCTGTGCGCGTTCGGCGCCGGCATGGGCGTCGGGGACGTGGCGGTGAACGTCGACGGCGCCGACGTCGAGCGGATCAGCGGCCGGACCACGCTCCCCCCGCTGCACGGCTTCTTCAGTCTGGGCACGGTGTGCGGGGCCGTGGCGGGCATGGCGGCGACCGCGGCCGGAATCCCGGTGCACTGGCATCTCGCGGCGGTCGTCGCGGTCTGCGTCGGCCTCCTGCTGTACGCGGTGCGTTCCATCCCGGCGGGCACCGGCCGCACCGTCCCCGCGAAGACCCGGGACGGCGACGGGGAACGGCACCCGGCGGTGTGGAAGGACGGCAGGCTCCTCCTCATCGGCGCGATCGTGCTGGCCATGGCACTGGCCGAGGGCTCGGCCAACGACTGGCTGCCCCTGCTCATGGTCGACGGACACGGAATGGACCCCACCGCGGGCTCCCTCGTCTACGCCGGATTCGCCGCCGCAATGACCCTGGGCCGCTTCGCCGGCACCTACGTCCTCGCCCGCTACGGCCGTACCACCGTGGTGCGCGCCAGCGCCGCCTCCGGCGCCCTCGGCCTGCTGCTCGTCGTCGTCTCCGACAGCCCCGCGCTGGCCGGTGCCGCCGTGCTGTTCTGGGGCCTCGGCGCCTCGCTCGGCTTCCCCCTGGCGCTCTCCGCCGCCGGTGAGTCCGGCCCCGACGAGACGGCCCGCGTCAGCCTCGTCGCCGTCATCGGCTACGTCGCCTTCCTCGTCGGCCCGCCGGGACTCGGCTTCCTGGGCGAACACATCGGTCTGCGGCCCGCCATGCTCGTCGTCCTCGCCTTCGTCGTCTGCGCGGCCTTCCTGGCACCCGCGGTCGACACCTCCCGCCGGAACACCGTCGCGGGCGCGGCACCCACGGCCGACGACGAGCCCACCCGTTCCGGCGCGCGGGCACGCCCGGGGCCCTGACGCAGGGCCCACGACGCCCGGTTCGCCCGCCTCGTCCGCGCGACGGGGAGTCCCCCTTCCCTCCCTCGCGGGCGGCGCCGGGCACGGCGGTCCGGGCCGTCCCGGAACGCCCCCGCCTCCGCCGCTCCCTCGGCCCCACCGCCGCACGGCACGCCGTACCATTGCGGCATGTCCTTCCTCCGCCGCCGCAGCGCCACTCCCGCCGGCCCCGAATTCGACGTACTGGCCATGGATCCGGGCGACTGGCCGGGCAATCTCGGTGCCGGTCTGCTGCCCGCCCCCGACGGCAGCTGTCAGGGCGTCTTCCTGCGCTACGACCTCTACGGCGGCCGCGGCCCCGCGATGATCATCGGCAACCTCCCGGAGGGCTCCCCGGCGCGCGAGGTCCCCGACGGAGAGATCCCCTTCGAGGTGAGCCAGCTGCTGATCGCCCTGGAGAACGAGGAGGAGGTCACCGTCGTCGGCTCCGAGGACATGCCGGTGATGCAGGGCGACAACCTCCTGATCGTCCGCCGTCTCAAGCTCTCCGAGTCCCGGATCTCCTGCGTCCAGTTCGACCGCAGCGACAACGTCCTGGTGACCATCGCCGCCTGGGACCGCCCCATCACCGACGACCTGTACGCGCTGCTCAAGCCGCTTCCGGCGGAGCTGTTCCAGCAGGGCTGAAGGCGGCAGGGGACGCAGACGACGAGGGCCGGGCGCACGCGCACCCGGCCCTTCCTCGCGCCCCCGTCCTCACCCGGCGGGCAGCACCCGCACGTCCGCCGCCCGCACGAACGCCACCCGGTGGCCGAACTGGATCTCGTAGTAGAGGTCCTCGCCGACCACGACCCGATGCCCGCCGGTGTCGAAGGAGACGGCGTAGTAGTACTCGCCGGGCACCTTGTCACCGGCCACGTACCGCTGGCCCTTCGGGAGCCTGTACGGCAGCGGCGACACCGCCTGTACGGGGACACCGGCCGGGTACGCCGCCGCCTCCGGGTAGGCGCGGCCGTACACCGGGATGTCCGCGAGACCGTCCCGGGGCGTCACCAGCAGACCGGCCGCGCCGACCGCCGTCGGCTCGTCCGCGGGGTTCTTGAACCAGGCCTTCTGCCCCAGGTACCAGATCGCCGTCCAGTCGCCCTGCCGCTCGGCCACCGCGTAACTCTGACCGGTGGAGACGCGTGATCCGAGGTCGTTCACCCCGGTCGTCGAGACGCTGCCGTCCGGCCGCAGCCCGATGTCCTTGATCAGGGGCGAGGTCGCGTCGGGCCTGCTGTACAGCCGCACCGCGCTGGAGCCGTGCACCGCGCAGGCCGCGCCGCCGGACGTACAGCCGGTGAAGACGGGCCGGTTGCCCGCGTAGTCCGGGCGGATGGTGACCATGTCGCTGTCGCCGCCGGACGTCTGGACGATCGGTGCGCCCAGCAGCTCGAAGTAGTGCCGCCAGTCCCAGTACGGGCCGGGGTCGGTGTGCATCCCCGGGACCGCCGCCGTCGTCGGGCCGGGCACGGTGTCATGGCCGAGGATGTGCTGCCGGTCCAGCGGGATGCCGTGCCGGTCGGCGAGATACCGCACCAGCCGCGCCGAGGCGCGGTACATCGCCTCCGTGTACCAGGCGTCCGGCGACGTGAGGAACCCCTCGTGCTCCAGACCGATCGACGCCGCGTTGACGTACCAGTTGCCCGCGTGCCAGCCCACGTCCTTGGCCTTGATGTGCTGGGCGATGTGCCCGTCCGTGGAGCGCAGCGAGTACTGCCACGACACGTACGTCGGGTCCTGGACCAGTTCGAGGGCGCTGTCCCAGTAGCCCTCGATGTCATGGACGACGATGTACCGCACGGGCTGCGAGTTCGGCCGGTCGGCCAGGTCGTGGTTGCCGTAGTCGTCGTCGCCGAACTCCGCGTAGGCGGCCGGGACCCACTCGCAGGACACCGTCGCCGGGCACTCCGTGGCGCCCGCGGCCGACTTGCGCAGCCCCGCCCGGGACAGCTGCCCGGTCCGGGGGACGAGACCGGGCTCGGCGGTCAGCACCACCCGCTGGCCGCCGTCCGTGACGCGCTCGGCGCCGTCGCGGATCACGGCGAACACCTCGTCCGCGTACGCCGCCGCGGTCGCCCGGTCGTCGGCGCCGGAGAAGCGGGCCACGGCGCCGTACCAGTCCGCCGGATCGGCACTCGGACGTACGCCCAGCTCCCGCTGCGCGGCGGCGAGCAGGGCGGCCCCGCCCGCCAGGTTCGCGGCGGGGTCCGTGCGCAGTGTCCGCTCCGGCAGGCCGGTCAGGGCGGCGGCCCGCGTCAACGTCCGCAGCCGGGCCGGGATCCCGGCCGGTGCGGGCCGGCCGACCTCCGCGACCCGGCGCGGCCGGGAGCCGTCGCCGCGCGGGTCCTCGGCGCCCTCGCCGTGGTGCGGGGCCTCGGCGAGGGCGGCACGGGCGTCGGTCAGGTGCATGGGGCCGTAGCCGCCGGTGACACTCGGGGCTCCGCCGTGCGTGTCCCAGCGGGACTGCAGATAGGAGACGCCGAGCAGCACGTCGCGCGGCACGCCGTACTCGGCCGCCGCGGCGCCGAACGCGCGCTGCAGGCGGGCCGGGGCGGCGGACGGCTCGCCGGTGGGCGGGGCCGCGCCCAGCAGGGGCAGCAGCAGCATGGCGGGGGCGGCGGCGAACGCCGTTCTGCGCGCGCGTCCGGGGTGCGGGGTGGGCCTGCGGTCGGTGGGGGAACCTCGCAAGGCGGCCTCCTGTAACGGTGGGGCGTTGGCGGGGGCGTGCGGGACCGGCGGCAGCGGTGCCGCCGGTCGGCCGACGATCCGTCAATCATGCCCGCAGGAGGTCCCTTCGGCGGTGATTGGTCACCCGCGACGACGCGGGCCGCCCTGCTCGACGGCCCGCGTCGCGGCGCGGAAGGGCCGCCGACACGGCGAAGGCCCGCGGTGCGCCACCCCCTTGCACAGGGGCGCACCGCGGACCTTCGTTCCTTCAGCGAGTGCCGACCGCCGCCCGGACGGCCTTGCGGGCCAACTGGCAGTCGTCGTGCAGCCGCCTGAGCAGCAACCGCTGTTCCTCGCCGGACGGCGCGGCAGCCGGGTGGGCCGGGCCCGGTGCCGTCGGGGTCGTGTCGTGCATCGAACGCTGGACGGCCGTCTCGTAGGTACGGATCTCCCGGGTCAGGACGAGCATCAGGTTCACCAGGAAGGCGTCCCGCGAGGCCGGGCCCGCCGACTGCGCCAGCTGACTGATCTGCCGCCGCGCCACCGGCGCGTCCCCGAGTACCGCCCACAGCGTGGCCAGGTCGTACCCCGGCAGATACCAGCCCGCGTGCTCCCAGTCCACCAGCACTGGACCGGCCGGTGAGAGCAGGATGTTCGACAGGAGGGCGTCGCCGTGGCAGAACTGGCCCATGCCCTGCCGGCCCGACGCGTGCGCGATGCCGTGCAGGAGCTTCTGCAGGTCTCCCATGTCCCGGTCGGTCAGCAGCCCCAGCTCATGGAAACGGGAGATCCGCTCCGCGTAGTCCAGTGGGGCGTCGAACGTCCCCGCCGGCGGCCGCCACGCGTTCAGCCGGCAGATCGCGCCGAGCGCCGCCCGGATGTCCGCGCGCGGCGGCGCCTCCACCGGATGCCGCTGCAGGGCGGCCACCCGGCCGGGCATCCGCTCGATGACCAGGGTGCAGTTGTCCGGGTCCGCCGCGATCAGCCTCGGCGCCCGCACCGGCGGGCGGTGCCGGACGAACGAGCGGTATGCGGCTATTTCGTGCCGGAGCCGCTCCTCCCAGATGGAGGAATGATCCAGTAAACACTTGGCGACGGCCGTACTGCGCCCGGTCGTACCGACCAGCAGCACCGAACGGCCGCTGCGGCGCAGCACCTGGACCGGAGTGAACTCGGGGCAGATGCGATGCACCGACGCGATCGCCGTGCGCAGCTGCGCGCCCTGAGGACCCGACAGGTCCAGTCTGCCGCTGAGCGGCTGGGTGCCGAGCCCCGGCGCGCGCCGCGCCCGTCCGGCACCGAGCACCGGGGCCGCCGTACGCGTGGGGTCGAGGTAGGGGCCGCCGCCGCCCGGCTGGCGGGGGTGCAGCGACCGGGGAGGAGCGGACACGGAGGACGATGCTGCGTACATGGGGGAGACAGATCCCTTCGTGTGCCGGCAATGTCACGCGCTGCCCGCCCCGGCCGTCCGGGGGCACCCTGGGGAGTGCCCGTCGGGCCGACCGGGTCGGGGTGGCGCTTTCCTACCTGACACCGGATGGGCCGTGGCACACCATGTAGCGCACCCTGGCGAAGCCTGGCGAATAGTCCCCGTGCAACTGACAGCGGGCTACATTCAACTCAGCCGAGAACCTGGGGGCTTGACGTGAGCGGACCATCCAACACTCGACTCGCAGACCTGTTCGGCCTGGCCGGCTGGTCCAAGGGAGAGCTCGCGAGGCTGGTCAACCGGCAGGCGGCGGCCATGGGCCACCCCCAGCTGGCGACCGACACCTCACGGGTGCGGCGGTGGATCGACATGGGAGAGATCCCGCGCGATCCCGTACCGCGGGTGCTGGCGGCCCTGTTCACCGAGCGTCTCGGCCGTGTCGTGACCATCGAGGACCTCGGTCTGGTCCGGCACGGGCGTACGGGGAAACGGCGGGGCGGCGGGAATGCGGAGCATCCCGACGGCGTGCCGTGGGCGCCCGAACGGACTGCCGCGGTCCTCACCGAATTCACGGGAATGGACCTCATGCTCAACCGACGCGGCTTGGTGGGCGCGGGTGTCGCGCTCACCGCGGGACCTGCTCTCAGCAGCGCCATGCACGACTGGCTGCACACCGATCCGGCCCTCGCGGCCGACGCCCCCGACCTCGACGACCCCCTGCACGCCGACCCCGCCGGGTACGACCGCTACGAGGCGGCCCCCATCGGGGTGCAGGAGATCGAGGAACTGGAGCGCTCGGTCGAGGTGTTCCGGGCCTGGGACGCGGCCCGGGGCGGCGGGCTGCAGCGCAAGGCTGTCGTGGGACAGCTCAACGAGGTGGGAGGCATGCTCTCCTACCACCACCCCGAACGCATCCAGCGGCGCCTGTGGGGCGTCGCCGCCAACCTCGCCGTCCTCGCCGGCTGGATGTCGCACGACATCGGCCTCGAACCCACCGCCCAGAAGTACTTCATCATCGCCGCCCACGCCGCCCGGGAGGGCGGTGACCGGCCCCGCGCCGGCGAGGCCCTCTCCCGGGCGGCCCGGCAGCTGGTGCACCTCGGCAAGCCCGACGAGGCGCTCGACCTGATGAAGCTCGCCCATTCCGGCTCCGGCGAGCAGGTGCTGCCCCGCACCAGGGCCATGCTCCACACCGTCGAGGCCTGGGCCCAGGCGTCCATGGGCAAGGGCCAGGCCATGCGCCGCACGCTCGGACAGGCCGAGGACCTCTTCGTCTCCGACCGGTCGGACGTGCCGCCGCCCAGCTGGATGCAGATGTTCAAGGAGGAGGACCTGTACGGCATGCAGGCCCTGGCCTACCGCACCCTCGCGGAGCACGACCCGGCCGCGGCCAAGCAGGCCCAGCACTACGCGCAGAAGGCCCTGGAGCTGCGCGTCGACGGCCGGCAGCGGTCCAAGATCTTCGACTTCCTGTCCATGGCCTCGGCCTGCTTCATCGGCGACGACCCCGAGCAGGCCGACCGGTACGCCCGCCTCGCCCTGATGTCGATGGGCTCCAACTCCTCCCACCGCACCTGGGACCGGCTGCGTGAGATGTACCGGCTCACCGGTCAGTACTCCAGCTACCCGAAGATCCAGGAGCTGCGGGAGGAGCTCAAACTCGCGCTGCCCAAGCCCCAGTCGAAGAACAGGGGCGACATCGCCCCGGCGTGAGCGCCGTGCACGGCCTCCGGACCGTCCGGAGCCGTCACCGGTACGTCCTCAGGAGCTGACCCTGGCGACGAGCACACAGGCGTCGTCGGCACGCTCGGCCTCGCCGAACTCCTCCACCACCGTCCGTACACATTCCTGGGCCGTACGGGCTCCGCCGAACCGCGGGGCCAGGTCCAGCAGCCGCTCGACGGCCGCCTCTCCGTCGCGCCGGGGCACCAGTCCATCGGTGTGCAGGAGCAGCAGGTCGCCCTGTTCGAGCGTCACTTCGGCCTGCCCGTAGACGGCACCCGAGGTGGCTCCGAGCAGGACGCCGTCCGGCGCCGTCAGCACGTGCCCCGTCCCGTCGCGGAACAGCAGCGGGGCGGGGTGCCCCGCCTGCGCCCATACGAGGGTGCGGGTCGCGGGCCGGTAGCGGCAGCAGACGGCGCTGCCGAGGGCCGGTTGCACGGTGCTGTCCAGCAACTGGTTGAGACAGGCCATCAGCGGGCCCGGCTCGGTGCCCGCCATCGCCATGCCGCGCAGGGCGCCGATCAGCATCGCCATGCCGGAGGTGACGGTGACACCGTGTCCGGTGAGGTCGCCGACGCTCAACAGGCTCTCGCCACCCGGCAGTTCGAGGGCGTCGTACCAGTCGCCGCCGATGAGCGCGCTGGTCGAGCAGGGCAGGTAGTGGGCGGCCAGATCCAGCCTCTCGGGGCCCTGCCGGGGGAGCCGCAGGGAGGCGCGCCACGGCGGCAGCACGGCCTCCTGCAGTGCGACCGCGAGCCGGTGCTCGGTCTGCGCGATGTGCCGCTGCCGGTGCAGCGAGTCACGGGTCTCGCTCTCCACCCGCTCGCTGCGCCGCAGTTCGCTGACGTCCCGCAGGACGGCCCACATCGAGGCCGTGGCGCCGCCCTCGTCGAGGACGGGCTCGCCCATCATGTGCACGGTGCGCACCCCGCCGTCGGGGAGCACGATCCGGAACTCTCCGTCGATGCGTCTGGCGTCGATCAGACAGTCCGTGACCATGGCGGTCAGCGTCGGCCGGTCCTCGTCGAGGACCAGTGACGGCAGTTCGTCGAGGGTGAGCGGCGGGGAGGCGGGGTCACGGCCGAGGATCTGGTACAGCTCCCCGGACCAGTCGGCCTCGTCCGTGAGCAGGTTCCACTCGGCGCTGCCGACCCGGCTGAGCAGGGAAGGGCGCGGGGGCACCGGGGGAGGGGCGGCCGACGCGGGGGCCGGCGGCGGGGCGGGGCCGTCCCGCAGCTGGGCCAAGTGGTCGTCGAGGTCGCTGAGTTGATGTAAGGCCAGGTCGTAGAGCGCGCGCTGCCAGCGGACCTCGGGGTCCTCCGTGTCGACGGGCGCGTCACGGCGTACGGCGTCCACGTCGCCCCGCAGCCGCCGCGTCTGCGAGATGAGGGCGTCGACCGTGCCGCGGCGGGGCGGCTGGGCGGAAGAACGGTCCGCAGAGAGAGGGGACGGCATCACGTACTCCGATGGGGGACGGTACGACCAACGCTGACGTAAGGGCCGATTACGACTGTTGCACAGCCCGCGACGCGCTGTAAGGGATTTGGCAAGACACGATGCGGTGGTGCTTCCGGCATATGTCACCGTCCTTGCGGTCGGGATCTTCCCCCGTGTGTCGGTGTGTCTTCGTCGGCCCCAAGTCGTAGGAAGAGTACGTGACTTGACGGAGCGTCGGTTCCTGTCGCACGTCTTTCATTCCCGTGTTCGAAGGGCATATGTGCGACTGCTCCCCAAGGGGCTTGAGTGACTTGGGTCACAACGATGAATCCAGAGCGGCGCGGGCCACGAAAACCCTCCGCGAGGTCGAGAACGCACGTGGGCGCACGGGTCGGCCCGCGTCGCAGAAAGAGCTTCACCGAAACGGAGACCGTTCAATGACCGTCACGCTGGAACAGCCCGCCCGCGCTCTCCTCGTCACCGCCGAGGACCGGGAGGTGCCGGTGCCCGCGAGCCTGCGCTACTGCTCCGACGACCCGCTGGCCGTGCACCTCGACTTCCCGGCGGACATCTCGCTGAACGGCACCATGGTGACCTGGACCTTCTCCCGTGAGCTGCTGGAGAAGGGGGTGGGGGCGCCCTCCGGCAACGGCGACGTGCACATCTGGCCCTGCGGCCGTCTGCGCACCGTGGTGGAACTGCACTCCCCGTACGGCACCGCCCTCCTCCGGTTCGAGAAGGCGGCGCTCCAGCGCTTCCTGCTGCGCAGCTACGGCGTCGTCCCCGCCGGACGGGAGGAGCTGGGCCCGGCACTCGACCGGGGGCTGACGTCGCTCCTGCGCGGCGTGTGACGGCCCGCGCGGCTCAGTAGCGCAGGACCCCCGCGATGCCCCGGGCGTCGCCCAGCATGCCGTCGGGGACGAAGAAGATCTCGGCACCGGTGTCCAGGCACCGCTCGACGATCTCGTCCACGATGTCCTCGCGGGCGTCGAGGTCGCCGCTCTCGGCCGGCACGAGATGGCCGCCCCCCGCCCCGCCGGGGCCGGCGCCGTCCCCGGCGGAGCGGACGCTCGCGCGGTAGTTCTCCTCGACGGCCAGCAGCCCCACACGGCCCTGCTGGGCGTTCTGCCAGATCTCGTCGAGACCGGCCGCGAACTCCTTGCTGCCGCGCGCCGTCTCCAGTCGCCGGGCCACGAGGTCGGCGTTCCTGCGCTCCTGGGCGGCGACCAGGGGCCCGATCGCCTGCCACACGGCGTCCGGGGTGCCGTGCGCCAGACCGCCGTGCGGGAGGTGGGTGGCGTCCCGGGTGACCGTGCCCATCTCGTCGAACAGGGCCAGCGCGGCCGGCGCCCCGGTGACGTACAGCGGCCGGTGCCGTGCGCGCATGACCCGCGCCAGCGCGGTGTCGGCGTTCCGCAGGAAACGCCGGGTGTCCTCGTCGCGGAAGGCGGACGGCAGGTCGCCGGTCCGCTCCTGGCGCTCGGCGTCGAAGTTGTCGCGCTCCCGGGTCAGGGGGAAGCCGCCCGTGTGCGCCTCCGTGACCCGGTCGCCGTCCCCGCTCCACAGCGTGACCCGGTCCGAGGCGACCGAGAGCACCCAGAAGGACCGCTCGGCTGCCCGCGCCGCCACCAGGTTCCGGGTGAGGAAGGTGTCCGAGAGCACCACGCGTTCCGGTACGGGCCGGGTCAGGGACCAGACCTGGTGCTCACCGGGCGCGGCGAAGATCACCAGACCGTCCTCGGTGTGCGCCAGATCCACTTCGGCCAGCGCCTGGTCGAGCTGCCGGACGACATCGGTGCGCCGCTCGCGCGTCACGGCGGGATCGCGCTCCAGTCGTTTCCTGGCCTCGGCGACCACATTGCGCAGCCGGACCGGATCCTGGGCCTTCTCCGGTTCCCTGCGGTGGGTCGGTGTCAGCACCGAGACCGCGGGGTAGGGCCGCGGACGGCGCAGTTCGGTGAGGGTCGCGGGACTGAGGGCATGCTCCATGACTTCACGATAGGACCGATCCGCGTGTCGGGCATTTGGGGTAATCCGGACCTCGCCGTGAAAGGTTCCGACGGCCTGCCGAGGACGGCGGCGAGCCCGCCGGTACGCACCCTCGGGGTGCGCGCCGACGGGCTCCTCGGTGCCGTGGTGGCGTAGTGCCTCAGTGCCGTGCGGCCGTCGCCGCGGTCAGCCGACTTCCTTCTCCAGCGCCTTGTCGGCGGCGGCCTTGGACGGCTTCCACCAGGTCGTCACCGGCTCCCAGACCTTGACCTTCTTGCTCGCGCCGAGCTGCTTCAGGGTGAACGTGCGGCCGTAGAGGTTGGGGTTGGCCGACACCGTGACCGTGTCGACGCGACGGGCCTCCGGGTCCTTCAGGTCGGCGATCGTACGGACGGCCGCGTGGACCGTCTTGCCGGCGCCGACCTTGTACGGGCCGCTCTCGCCGGACGGCACCGGCTGGGCCGCCCCGTCCAGGTCGCCGAAGGTGACCACGGGCAGGCGGTCGATGGTGCAGGTGCGGGTGCCGGTGTTCTTGACACTGATGTGCACGACCCGCGTGTCCTTCGCCTGCTTGGCCGCCAGCTTGAGGACCTTGGACTTGCAGACCGGCGTCTTGGTGGCGGGCTGGGCGGCCAGTCCCTGCGGGGCGGCGGCGATGAGCAGCGCGGCGCCGGCGGTCGCCACGGTCGAGACGGTGAGGAAGGAACGGATACGCATCGGTGGAATCCCCCAGTATTGGTCACGTACAGGTACGGCACGCGCATTCGTGACGTCTGCCCAGTGTGACGTCCGGGGTGTGCGCGGGGTTGTACCGAACCTGTGCGTGTTACAAGCCCGATGCTCAGTCGTCGGCTCCGCATGAACTTCCGTCGTCCGGCAGCGTCCCGAACAGCAGGAAGTCGTCGACCTTCTCGTGCACGCAGGAGGAGGACCCGTAACCGGTGTGCCCCTTGCCCTTGTTGTCGAGGACGACGGCCGAGGAGCCGAGCCGCTTCGCCGTCTCCACCGTCCAGCGGTAGGGGGTGGCCGGGTCGCCCCGGGTGCCCACGAGCAGCATTTTCGGGGTGTCGACGTCCCGTACCTTCTCGCGGATGAAGTCGGTGCCCGCGGGGCGGCCGTAGCACATCAGCACCTGCGTCAGCCGGTAGGCGCCGAAGACGGGGGAGGCGTCCTCGTAGGCATCCCGCAGATCCTCCAGGTCGTCCGTGATCCTCCGGGCGGTGGGCCGGTCGGGATCGTCGGCGCAGTTGATCGCCATGAGCGCGGCCGGGTAGTTGTCCATCGGCACCTTCTCGGCGTCGACGAGCCCGGCGTGCGGAGTCGGGGTCCCGGAGGCGGTCGGTTCGGCGGGCTCGTGCGGGCGGGCCGGGGCCACGGACCGGTACAGGGCGGTGTGCGGGGCGAAGCCGCCGCCCGAGAGGGCCATGACGCCCCGGGTGTCGCCGTCGTGGACGAGCATGTTGAGCGCCTGCGTGAGCAGCGGCCACAGCTGTTCGCTGTAGAGGGCGTGACCGATGGCGCCCACCAGGTCCTGACCCGTGAAGTCCGCCCCGAAGTCCGAGGGCACGGGGTACTCGTCCAGCGATCGGACCAGGGCGACGACCTGCTCGCGGGCCGAGCGGGAGTCCTGCCCGAACGGGCACGTCAGCTGCTCGGTGCACGCGTCGAGGTAGTCCTCCAGCGCGGTCTGCTGACCCGCCGCGCCGACCAGTCCCTGCTCGGTCAGCGGTTCGGTCAGGGTGTCCACCCCGTCGAGGACCATGCGGCCCACCTTGTCGGGGAACCGCGCCGCGTAGACCGCGCCCAGCCGGGTCCCGTAGGAGAAACCGAGGTAGTTGAGCTTCTTGTCGCCGAGGGCGGCCCGCATCACGTCCAGGTCGCGGGCGGCGTCGAGGGTGCCGATGTGCGGGAGTACGGGGCCGGAGTTCTTCCGGCACGCGGCGGCGGCCCGCCGCAGCCGGGTCAGGGCCTCCTGCGGATGGTCGGCGTCGGTTCCGTCGTCGGTCGCCTCCAGCGCCTCCTCGGTGCCGTCGCCGCAGCTGACGGGGGAGGAGCGGCCCACCCCGCGCGGGTCGAACGAGACGAGGTCGTAGCCGTTGGTGAGATCCATGAAGTCCGCGCCGCTGTAGGCGAGTTCGGGGACGCCCGGGCCGCCGGGGCCGCCGAAGTTCAGCAGCAGCGAGCCGCGCGGGTCGCCGGTGCCCCGGTAGCGGGCCACCGCCAGGTCGAGGGTGCCCGCCCGGGGCCGCGCGTAGTCGAGCGGCACGGTGACCTTGCCGCAGCGCAGATCCCGGGGTGCCTCCAGACCCTCGCACGCCGCCCACTTGATCTTCTGCCGGTAGAAGCGGTTCAGGTCGGCCTGCTCGGCGTCCTGCTGCCGGCCGGCGCCCGCCACCGTGGCCGGCAGCCCGGCCCCCAGCAGGGCCAGCACCGCGACCGCGGCTCCGGCGAGCGGGCACCGTCTGTGCGTGGACCGCATGCGTGCCTCCCGGGACACCCGGCCGGGGCGACCGGGGACGACCCCCGGATCACCATAGGCGGCCCCTCCCGGCCACGCCTCCCAGCGGGCGGAACGGCCGCAACCGCCGTACCCTGCGCCGCAGCGCACCCGGGAGCGGGTCGCTCGTCCGTGTGACGGGGACCGGCGGGCGGGCCCCTCGCCCGGCGGCATCGGCCGTTTCCGGCGTCGCGGCCGCGACCGGGCGTCGGCGAGGATGCTGCGGGGCGCGGCCGACCACCGTGCCCGCGGCCGTCCGCCGGCCGCGCACCCGCGTCAGCGAAGGAGCGCGCAGATGACCTCTGCGGGGCATCAGGACCTCGTCGTCACCCGGGCCACGCCCGACGACTGGGCGGTGGTCGCCCGATGGGCGGGCGACGAGGGCTGGAACCCGGGGCTCTCGGACCCGGCGTGCTTCTTCGCGCAGGACCCCGAGGGCTTCTTCATCGGCCGGCTCGACGGTGAACCGGTCTCCTCCGTCTCCGTCGTCACCTACGGCGCCGACCACGCCTTCCTCGGCTTCTACCTGGTCCGCCCGGATCTGCGCGGCCGGGGACACGGCCTCGCCACCTGGAGGACCGCGCTCGCCCACGCCGGCGACCGGACGGTCGGCCTCGACGGCGTGGTCGCGCAGCAGGACAACTACCGCCGGTCCGGCTTCGAGCCCGCCCACCGCACCTACCGTTACGCGGGAGTGATCCCGGATGCCGCCCCGCCCGACGGCCTCGTGCCGGTCCGCGACGCCGCGTCCCTCGCCGCGTACGACAACGCCTGCCACCCGGCCGACCGCCCCCGCTTCCTGGAACGCTGGCTCACCACCGACGGACACCGGGCCCTCGCGCGGATCGTCGACGGGCGGCTCGCCGGCTACGGCGTGATCCGGCCCGGCCGGGACGCCCTGCGGATCGGCCCCCTGTTCGCCGACACCCCGGCCGACGCCCGCGCGCTCCTCGCCGGGCTCGCCGCCGAGGCCGCGGGCCGCGCGCTGGCCATCGACGTGCCGGAGCCGAACGCGGCGGCCGTGGCGCTGGTCGAGAAGTACGGGCTGACCCCGTCCTTCGAGACGGCCCGCATGTACACCGGCCCGGTCCGCCCGTACGCGACGGAGCGCGTCTACGGGATCACGACGCTCGAACTCGGCTAGACGAGGGGACGGTGCCCTCCGCCCCGGACCCGGCCGGAGTGTCCGGAGTCCCGGGCGGCGGGGCGGCGGCGTCCTCCTTGCGGAACGCCCACTCCATGCGCGGCTCGACGACGCAGCGCAGAGCGGTTCGTACGGGCGCGGTGCACAGCAGGGTGATGCCGCCGGCCGCGACGGCCGTCACCGCTAGCTGCCCGAGCGGGGTGTGGACCCACTCCACGGCGTACCAGTCCCGGAAACGCGCCCACTTGATCACGAAACCGTGCAGCAGATAGCCGTACATCGTGCCGGCGCCCAGCGCGGTGAACCACAGCCGCCGGCGCGGCACCCAGGCCAGGAAGCAGGCCGTCAGCAGCACCGCCAGGCAGAACAGCGCGGGCGTGGTCAGCAGGCCCGTCCAGCGGGACACGCCCTGACCGGTGACACTGCCCCGGTGGTAGAGCCAGCCCGCGTCGAACCACGGGGCCACCCGGTACGCGGCCAGGAACGCCCCGAGGCCCACCGGGAGCAGACACAGCCGTGCCCGGCGGGTCCGCAGCCGCTCGAAGTGCTCGGCCCGCAGGGTCAGCCCCAGCACGAAGAACGGCAGGAACCCCAGCACCCGCTGCAGGGAGACGTCGTCGCCGAGATCCGGGGAGACGGCCGCCAGCGTCGCCAGGCCCAGCGCGACGGGCAGCGGATGACGCAGCATCAGCCACAGGGGCGTGGTCAGCCGCCAGACGAAGAGCGCGACCAGGAACCACATCACGTACCAGGGGTCCAGCAGGCTCAGCGGGTAGCCCGGATCGTCCTGCGCCCAGCGGTAGAACAGCGTGTACGCCGTCTCGAACACGACGTACGGCAGCACCACCCCCGTCATCAGCCGCCTCAGCCGGTCCGGCGCCATGTCGAAGTTCCGCGAGAAGTAGCCGGAGATCAGGGCGAAGGCGGGCATGTGGAACGCGTAGACGGTCAGATACGCGGCCGTCACGGTCCGGCTGCCGTACGTCAGCGGCTCCCACGCGTGCCCGCAGGCCACCAGGACGACGGTCAGGTACTTCGCGTTGTCGAAGTACGGGTCCCGCGAGGTCCGCCCGGCCCGCGGCCCCGCCCGCTCGGGCGGGACGGACGGCGCCGGGCCGGTGTGCTGCACCGCGTCTTCGGACATCGGGGGAGGTCTCCGGGCTGCGAGGACGGAACCCGGACCGCCTGCCCCGTCCCGCCCGGCTCACTCCTTCTCGGCTACCGCGCGCGGGCGAATTCCATTGCCAGGGTGAACGACTGATGATGGAGTGAGCGGTATGGATCACGCTGCTGTGCTGGCACTGTTCGACCGGGACATGCGCGAGGGCGCCCGCCCTGACGGGCCCGGCGCCCGGATCGAGCGCGTCGGCGGGGTGGTGCGGCAGGTCGGTTTCGAGAACGGCTGGAGCGGCGTCGTCTGGTCCGACCTGGACGAGGCGGGCGCCGACGCGGCGATCGCCGAGCAGATCCGGTACTTCTCCGGCCTCGGCCGCGACTTCGAGTGGAAGCTGTACGGCCACGACCTCCCCGTCGACCTGGGGCAGCGCCTGCGTGACGCCGGGTTCACGGCCGACCCGGAGGAGACGCTGATGGTCGCGGAGGTCGCCGACCTGAGCCTCGACGTCGAACCGCCCGAGGGCGTACGGCTGCTCCCGGTCACCGACCGCGCGGGCGTCGACATGGTGGCCCGCGTCCACGAGCGGGCCTTCGGCACGGACAGCACCCGGATGCGCCACCAGCTGCTGGCCCAGCTCACGGGGGACCCCGAGTCCGTGGTGGCCGTGGTGGCGCTCGTCGGCGACGAACCGGTGAGCGCCGCCCGGATGGAACTGGTCCCCGGTACCCGCTTCGCCGGCCTGTGGGGCGGTGGAACGGTCGAGGCATGGCGGGGCCGGGGCCTCTACCGTGCCCTGGTCGCCCACCGCGCCCGCGTCGCCGCCGACCGCGGCTACCGCTACGTGCAGGTCGACGCGCTCGCCACCAGCCGCCCGATCCTGGCCCGCCTCGGCTTCGAGCCGCTCACGACGACCACGCCGTACGAGTACGCCGTGGGGAGCGCGGAGTCCTCCTGACCGGCCGGGCGGGGAGCGGCGCCCTTCGTGTCACAGGTCGAGCTGGTACTCGATGGACGTGTGCGTGGGCCGGTAGCCGAGCGCGTCGTTGACCCGGCGCATCGGGACGTTCTCCGCGGCCGTGTCGGTCAGCAGGGCGGGGACCCGGCCGTGGGCGTGCAGCACGGACTTCGCCTTCATCCACAGACCCAGCCCGTGGCCCCGGTGCTCCGGCAGCACGGCCGTACCGTAGTGCTGTCCCTCGCCCCGGCCGTCGCCGGGCAGGACGAGCTCCGAGAAGCCCACGACGGTGCCGCTCGACGTGTGCACCGCGGCCACGGTGTACAGCGAGTCGCCGCGCTGCGCGATCGCCTCGGCGGCGGCGACGACGCGTTCCACGTCCCAGACCACCGTCCCGTAGTCGGTGTCGCCCATCGGCATGTCGTCCATCGCCCGGCGCGACGCGGCGTAGCTGCCTGCGAGCCCGTCCGGTACGACGCCCGTCCAGCTGGTCAGGTGGTAGCCCGGACGGGGCGCGTCGAGGATCCGCGTGAAGTGGCCGGGGTCGATCGTGGCGAGGTCGAGCCGGGCGTACGTCAGTGTCAGCACGGGGCGGAAGCCGCGGGCGGCCAGGAAGGCGTCGCCCGGGGAGCCCCGCTCGGCCTGGGCGACGACCGCGCGCCGGCCGTCGGCACGTGCCGAGCCGAGCGCGGCGTCGAGGAGCGCGGTGCCGACGCCCTGCCGCCGCTCGGCGGGGTGCACCGCCCCCTCCAGCTCGGCCAGGTGGGACTGACCGTCCCTGGTGAACAGCCGCAGGAAGGCGGATCCGAGAGGGCTGCCGTCCGGCGCGGACGCCAGCCAGGCGAGGCGGTGGCCGGACGGGGTGGCGGCGGGATCGACGAGCGGGGTGACGCGCGGGGGCAAGAGGGCTCCGGGACAGGTCGGTGGGCGGATGACGAGGCCCGGAGACGCTAGCCACCGGTCAGGACGTCCCGCAACGCAATTCCGGTGCGTACAGATGCCGCCCGTCCGCGCCGGACCCGGGGCCTCCTCGTGGGACCGGAGGCTCTGACGGCTCGGTGCCGGGGAGGACGCGTACGGCGGTCCCGACGGCGACGGCCGGCCCGCGGAAGCGAGCCGGCCGCCGTTACCCCTCGCGGGCGTCCTGTTCTACACCTGCGGCGTGCGGCCCGCACGCGGAGTGCCCCTCGCCGCCGCACCGGCGCACATCAGCCCCAGCAGCAGCGCCAGGCAGCCGATGATGATGTTGTTGACCACGACACCGGCGTCCGGGCTGTCCCCGACGATCCACGCCGCGACGATCATCCACACGCCCAGCGCGCACATGGCCCAGCTCAGCCCGTACATCCGGTCCGGTGCGGCCGTGAAGCCGAGGGCCAGCAGGCCGATGGCGATGCCCACGACGAGGTTGTGGGACGCGAGCGCCGGCTGGCTCGTCGTGTAGTGGAGTATCCACGGGGACACGGCGCAGTACAGACCGAGGAGGAACACCGGTCCGTCCACGAGTGCCACATCACGACCACCCAGCATGCGGGCGAACCGGGCCTGCATTTCGGGTGCGTCGGGGTGGCTGGTGATGTCACTCCTGTGTGAGACGTTGGCCATGACTCGAACTCCTTTGAACTCCGCAGGCCCGACCGCGTCCGGCGAGTGGGCGGTTGGCGCCGCGTACGTTCATTCTGCTCTTATTTTTCCCTTATGTGTAGTCGTCGGAGTCGAGGGTCCGGGAGGGCGGACCCCGCCCCCGAAGAGCGCCGACCGCTCCTCGGAGGCGGGTCCTGGCGGGGGCCGCGCCCTCGACCGGAAGCGCCCCGGTCGTCGGCCCCGCGCCTGCTACTTCCGTGACCGGCCGGTGCGCGGATGCGCGGACCGCTCTCGGATCAACTGAAACGTTTGTGCGTCGAATGTCCTTGCGATGTGGGTGTCTCAATCGCCGCCGGACCCGCCGCCCAGACGGCTCCGCAGCCGCCGCAGACCTCGCCGGGTGTGGCTCTTGACGGTGCCGAGGGGCAGGCCCGTACGCTCCGCGATCTGCAGCTGGGTGAGGTCCTCGTAGAAGGCCAGGTGCAGGACCAGCCTCTGGGGCGCGGGAAGCCCGGCGAGTTCGGCGCGGATCAGCATCCGGTCGAGAACGGCCTCGGGGCCCGCGCGGTCGTGCCCGCCGCCGTGCGTGAGCGCGGCGCCCGCCGAGATGACCAGGTCCGCACGACGGGTCCGCGCGGACAGGGCGTCGGCGATCCGGCGCCGGGCGATCCCGACGATCCAGGCCCCCATCGCGCCGCGCTCGGAGCGATAGCCGTGCCGGCCACGCCACACCCCCAGGAACACCTGCTGGGTGACGTCCTCGGCCTCCCCGCTGTCCCCGAGACTGCGCTGGGCGAGCGCGTGGACCAGCGTCGACCAGCGGTGGTACGCGGCGGCCAGGCAGTCGTCGTCGCCCGCCACCAGGCCCCGCGCCAGTTCCTCGTCCGCGAGCACGGCGGTCGGACCCACAGGACTCACGAGGGCGGCTCCTCACGCCGGGCGGTGCGCATGGCGCCATCGTGCGAGCCCGTGAGGCGGGGCTTCAAATCGCATCGCTTCTGCATCGTATGATCGCCGCATGGCTGCGTACGGGGAGGAGAGCCCCGCCGATCCGGGACTGACCAGCGGTGCCCTGGCCCGGCGGCTGGGCGTGTCACCCACCACGCTGCGGTCCTGGGACCGCCGCTACGGCATCGGGCCCGCGGTGCGCGGCGACGGCCGCCATCGGCGCTGGAGCCCGCGGGACGTGGCGGTGCTGGAGGAGATGTGCCGGCTGACGTCCGCCGGACTGCCCCCGGGCGAGGCGGCACGCGTGGCACGCGCGGGGACCGCAATCCCGGCGGAGAGTGAGGCGGAGGAGGGAACCGGGGGAGCGCGGCCGTTCCACGGGGACCGCCCCGGGCCCGCCCGGCCGTCGTCCCCGGGGGGCACCCGCGAGGAGTGCCGGGGCCTCGCCCGCGCCGCCGTACGCCTCGACGCCCCGGCCGTGGAGGACCTGCTGGCCGGGGCCGTCGAGCGGCACGGGCTGACGGTGGCCTGGCAGGACGTGATGGTGCCGACGCTGCACGCGGTGGGCCGCAAGTGGGCGTCGTCCGGCGACCGTTACGTGGAGGTGGAGCACCTGCTGTCCTGGCACGTCTCCACCGCCCTGCGCCGCCACACCCGGGCACCCGCGCCCGGTCACGACGCCACCGCCCCCGGCCCCGTCGTCCTGGCCTGCGTGCCCGGCGAACAGCACAGCCTGCCGCTGGAGGCGCTCGGCGCGGCACTCGGCGAACTCGGCGTGCCCGCCCGGATGTTCGGCGCGGCCGTCCCCGCCGAGGCGCTCACGGCGGCGGTCGAGCGGCTCGGCCCGGTGGCCGTCGTGCTGTGGGCCCAGGCCCGCTCCACGGCGAGTCCGCCGCTGGCCGGCCACGTCGCCGCCATGCGCTGGGGGGTGAAGGGCGCCCGCCGGCAGCCGCTCGTCGTGCTCGGCGGCCCCGGCTGGCACGGACGCCCCGCGCCCGGTACGGTCCGGCCGTCCTCGCTGGCGGAGGCGGTGGAGGCGCTGGCCGGACTGTACGGGCGGGCGGCCCGGCCGGATCAGGAACTGCGCCCGCGCAGGAACCGCTCCCGTCCCTCCGCCAGTTCGACGACCGGCTCCGGATAGTCGAGCCCGGCACGGTCCAGTCCCCTCAGCTTCCAGGGCTCGTGCACCGCGGGCGCCGCGAGGTCCGCCAGCTCGGGCACCCAGCGCCGTACGTACTCCCCGTCCGGGTCGTACCGCTTGGCCTGGGTGACCGGGTTGAGGATCCGGTTGGGGCGGGTGTCGGTGCCGGTGCCGGCCATCCACTGCCAGTTGAGCTGGTTGTTGGCCACGTCCCCGTCGACCAGCAGGTCCAGGAAGTGCCGCGCGCCGACGCGCCAGTCGATGTACAGCGTCTTGGCGAGGAAGCTCGCCGTCAGCAGCCGGCCCCGGTTGTGCATCCACCCCTCGTGGCGGAGCTGGCGCATGGCCGCGTCGACCACCGGGTAGCCGGTGCGGCCGTCCCGCCACGCCTCGGCCTCGTCCGGCGCGGTACGCCAACGGTCGTGCTTGGCGCGGTAGTCGGCCTTCGCCGCCGCCGGACGCGCGGCCAGCACCTGGCGGTTGAAGTCCCGCCAGGCCAGCTGCCGGACGAACGCCTCGGCGCCCGGACCGCCCGCCCGCCGGGACCGGTGCACCAGTTCGACGGGGGAGAGGGTGCCGAAGTGCAGATGGGGCGAGAGCCGGGAGGTGGCGTCGCCGGCCAGGTCGTCGTGCCGGTCCTCGTACGCCTCGATGCCCGACCGCAGCCAGGCGGAGAAGCGGCTGCGGCCCTCCGTCTCGCCGCCGGACGCCAGACCGGGGGAGACGCCGGACAGCCCCGCGCGGGAGGGGAGTTCCTCCGAGCCGACACCGTCCGGCACGCGCACGGCCCGCGGGGCGGCCGACGCCTCCCGCAGCCGCTGCCGCGACCAGTGACCGAAGTACGGGGTGAAGACCGCGAAGTGGTCCGAGGAGGCCGGCAGCACCGCGCCGGGGTCCACGGCGGACGTCACCGTGGCGTGGACGTGCAGCCGTACGCCCTCGGCCTCCAGCGCGCGCCGCAGCCGCTCCTCGCGGCGCTGGGCGTACGCGCTGACGTCGGCCGCGAGGTGCACCTCGTCGGCGTCCGCCTCGGCGGCCACCTTGCACACCTCCTCCACCACGTCCCCGGAGCGGACCACGAGCCGGCCGCCCCGCTCGCGCAGCCCGGTGTCCAGGTCGCGCAGACAGTCGGCGAGGAACGCCAGACGGTTGGGCGCCGCGAACCCGGCACCGGTCACGTCCCGGTCGCGCACGAACAACGGGACCACCTGCCGCGATCCGTCGAGCGCGGCACGCAGCGGCGGATGGTCGTGCAGCCGCAGATCGCAGGTGAACAGGACGACCGAGACGTTCATGTCGGCTCCGGGAAGAAGAGGGAGGGGCGTCGGCTGCTTCCGGCCGCAGGCACCCGGCGGATGCACGGACCGGCGGCGGGGCGGGAGCACGGTGGCGCGGGGCGCCCGGAACGGGCCGGGCGCGGGCGCCGGGCGCACGTCAGGGCAGAGGCGCCTCCTCCCGCGCCCGGGCGGCCGCGTCCGCCGTCGCCGCCCGCGCGATGTTGCGGGCCATGCCGCCGAACACCACGGAGTGGAAGGGGGCAACGCTCCACCAGTAGGCGTGACCGAGCAGGCCGTGCGGGTGGAACAGGGCCCGCTGACGGAACACGGTGCGTCCCGTGCCGTCGGTGTCCGCGTACATCTCCAGCCACGCCAGACCCGGCAGCCGCATCTCCGCCCGCAGCCGCAGCAGCCGCCCCGGCTCGATCTCCTCGACGCGCCAGAAGTCCAGCGAGTCGCCCACCCGCAGGCGTGCGGCGTCCCGGCGGCCCCGGCGCAGGCCCACCCCGCCCGCGAGCCGGTCCAGCCAGCCGCGTACGGCCCACGCGAGGGGGAAGGAGTACCAGCCGTTGTCGCCGCCGATGCCCTCGATGACCCGCCACAGGGACGCGCGCGGGGCGTCCACGCACAGCTCGCGGTGGTCGGTGTAGAGGCTGCCGCCGGCCCAGTCGGGGTCGGTGGGCAGCGGGTCGCTCGGCGCGCCGGGCAGCGAGGCGGACGACCAGCGGGTGGCGACCTTGGCCTCGCGCACCCGCCGCAGCGCGAGCCGTACCGCCTCGTCGAAGCCGACCGGGTGACCGGGCGGGTCCGGCACGTACCGCGCGATGTCGTGCTCCCGGCAGACCACCTCGTGCCGCAGCGACTCGGTGAGCGGCCGGGCGATCGACGCCGGTACCGGCGTCACCAGCCCGACCCAGTGACTGGACAGCCCGGGGGAGAGCATCGGCACCGGCAGGATGAGCCGGTGCGGCAGCCCGGCGACGACGGCGTAACGCCGCATCATCGCGCGGTACGTCAGCACGTCCGGCCCGCCGATGTCGAAGGTCCGGCTGACGTCGTCCGGCAGCCCGGCCGAGCCGACGAGCGCCCGCAGCACGTCCCGCACGGCCACGGGCTGGATGCGGGTGTGCACCCAGCTGGGGGTGACCATCACCGGCAGCCGCTCGGTGAGGTAGCGCAGCATCTCGAAGGAGGCCGACCCCGAGCCGATCACCACCGCCGCCCGCAGGACCGCCGTGGGCACCCCGGAGTCCAGCAGGATCCGGCCGACCTCGGCGCGCGAACGCAGATGCGGCGACAGTTCCCGCTCCGGCACGCCGTACGGGGTGAGCCCGCCCAGGTACACGAGCCGGCGCACCCCGGCGGCCCGGGCGTGCTCCCCGAAGATCCGTGCCGCCCGCCGGTCCGTCTCCTCGAAGTCCGTGCCGGTCCCGAGCGCGTGCACCAGGTAGTAGCCGACGTCGACACCCCGCATCGCCCGCGCCACGGACTCCGCGTCGGTGACATCGCCGCGGACCACCTCGACGGAGCCGGCCCACGGATGGTCGCGCAGCCGCTCCGGGGAGCGCGCCAGACAGCGCACCCGCAGGCCCGCCTCCAGCAGCTCCGGGACGAGCCGCCCGCCGATGTACCCGGTCGCGCCGGTCACCAGGCAGAGCGGTCCGCTGTCGCGTGCGTCTCCCGTCATGGGTTCCTCGGTTCCTCGCGTCGGCGTCCCCCCTCGTCATCCCTTCCACCGCGAACGCGGTCGCGGATGCGCCGCAGGGCCACCGCCGCGCGATCGGGTGATCGGCGGGACGGCTACGCTGACCGCGTGGCCACAGTGAACGACCCCGGGCGCCGGGCGGGCGAGGACGGGTCCGGCGGCCCCGCGGCAGCGACCGATCTGCACGCCTTCGCCGTCGCGCTGCGCCGGATGAACGGCGAGATCAACCGGCTGGTGCACGCGTTCGCGGGCGACCACGGACTGCACGCGACGGACGTCCAGGCCCTCGCGGCGATCCTGGACGCGGACGCCCCCATGACCCCGAAACGCCTGCGCGAACACCTCGGACTCACCTCCGGCGCCGTCACCGCCTGCGTGGACCGGCTGGAGCGCGCCGGGCACGTCCGCCGGGTCCGGGAGAGCGCCGACCGCCGGGTGGTCCACCTGTACTACGCGGCCGACGCCCGCGCGGCCGCCCGTACCTACTTCCGGCCGCTCGCGGAGGCCACGGACGCCGCCCGCGCACGGTTCACCGGGGACGAACTGGCCGTGGTGGTGCGCTTCCTCGCCGCGATGAACGAGGAACTGGGCGCGAGCGCCGACCGCGCCCGCTGACCGGCCCGGCGACGGGACATGCCGACCGGGCGGGCCGAGGTGCATCCAGGGGCCGGGTGCGGGCGGAAGCAGCGGTGACGTCTATGATCGCCGCCGACAAACAAACTCAATCATTGAGATTGTTTCTCATTGAGACAGTGATCGAGACCGTGATCGCGACAGTGAGATCCGTCCGCCCCTGAGCCTGGAGCACCATGCCCACCACCCCCCGACGCGCCCGCCGGCTCGTTCCCCTGCTGCTGATCGCCGTCTGGCTCGTCGTCGGAGGAGTCCTCGGCCCCTACGCCGGACGCCTCGGCGAGGTCGCCACCAACGACCAGGCCGCGTTCCTGCCGCGCAGCGCCGAATCCACCGAGGTCATCACCGCCCAGCGGGCCTTCCGTCAGGACGAGACGCTCGTGGCGATCGTCGTCTGGACCGGAGAGGGCCTCGCCGGCCGGCGCGCCGCGGCCGACCGGGCCCTCGCCTCCCTCGACGGCACCCCCGGCGTGGCGGGACAGGTCTCGCCCGCCCTGCTGTCCGAGGACCGCGAAGCGCTCCGCGGGGTCGTCCCGCTGCGACCCGACCTCGGCGACGCCCTGCCCGGCACCCTGGACCGGGTGCGGGCCGCCGCCGAACGGGTCCCCGGCACCACCGTCCAGCTGGCGGGCCCCGCCGCCAGCCAGGCGGACCTCTCCGACGCCTTCGCCGGGATCGACGGCCTGCTGCTCGCCGTCGCGCTCCTCACCGTGCTGGTGATCCTGCTCCTCGTCTACCGCAGCGTCCTGCTCCCCCTGGTGATCATCCTGGGCGCGGTGTTCGCCCTCGGCCTCGCCTGCGCGGTCGTGTACGCGCTCGCCGACCAGGGCGTCGTCCGGGTCGACGGGCAGGTCCAGGGCATCCTGTCGATCCTCGTCATCGGCGCCGCCACCGACTACGCCCTGCTGCTCACCGCCCGGTTCCGCGAGGAACTCGGTGCGCACGCCGACCGCTTCACGGCCATGCGGGCCGCGCTGCGCCAGTCCTGGGGCGCCATCGTGGCCAGCGCCGCTACCGTCGCCCTCGGCCTCCTCGCCCTGCTGCTCAGCGACCTCACCAACAACCGTGCGCTCGGGCCGGTGGGCGCCATCGGCATCGCCTGCGCGGTCCTCGCCACCCTCACGTTCCTGCCCGCCGTCCTCGTCGCGCTCGGCCGCGCCGCCTACTGGCCCGCCCGGCCCGGCGGCCCGTCGGACGCCCCGGGCAAGGGCGAGGGTGTGTGGCGGCGCGTCGCGGACCTCGTCGACCGGGCGCCGCGCCGGGTGTGGGCGCTGACCCTGGCCCTGCTGCTCGCCGGGGCCGCCTTCGCGCCCACGCTCACCTCCAAGGGCGTGCCCCTGGACGAGACCTTCGTGAACGACGCGCCCTCCGTCGCCGCGCAGCAGACCCTCGGCGACCACTTCCCCGGCGGCTCGGGCAACCCCGCCGTCGTCGTCGCGGACGCGGACCGGCTGGAGCGGGTGCTCGCCGCCGCCCGGGACACCGACGGCGTCGCGACGGCGGCCGCCGTCGACAGGACCGGACGGCCCGGCGGCGAGCCCCTGGTGGTCGACGGGCGCGTACGGGTCGACGTCACCCTGGACGCCGCCGCCGACAGCGACGCCGCGAAGCGGACGGTGGCCCGCCTGCGGACCGCCCTGCACGCCGTGCCCGGCGCCGACGCCCTCGTCGGCGGCTACACCGCCCAGCAGTACGACACCCTGCGCACCGCCGAACGCGACCGCACCCTGATCGTCCCCGTCGTCCTCGTCCTCATCCTGCTCATCCTGACCGGCCTGCTGCGCTCCCTGCTGCTGCCTGTCCTGCTGGTCGCCACGGTCGCCCTGAACTTCCTGGCCACGCTGGGCGTCTCCGCGCTCGTCTTCCGGCACGTCCTCGGGTTCACCGGCACCGACCCCTCCGTGCCCCTCTACGGGTTCGTCTTCCTGGTCGCGCTGGGCGTCGACTACAACATCTTCCTGATGTCCCGGGTCCGCGAGGAGTCACTGCGGCACGGTGCACGCGAAGGTGTGCTGCGCGGCCTGGTCAGCACGGGCGGGGTGATCACCTCCGCCGGAGTGGTGCTCGCCGCGACCTTCGCGGCGCTGGGTGTCATCCCGCTCGCCTTCCTCGTGCAGATCGCCTTCATCGTGGCCTTCGGGGTCCTCCTCGACACCCTCGTGGTGCGCTCGCTCCTGGTGCCGGCACTGGTCCGGGACCTCGGCGAGCGCGCCTGGTGGCCGGGGAAGATACGTGCCGACGAGGACGGGAACGCTGCCAGGTGACCGTGCGGTGCCCGGGGCGCAAGTGCCCCGGGTACCGCGTCATCGGCCGTAGTGCCCCGGCCCATTCCGTTCGCACGGGTGCGGAATGCGCGCCGAATTCCCCACCCTTACAAGGGCTGCCGGCCGTCCGGCGTGAAAAGTGACGGTCCGCGATACGAGACCCGATCGGCTTCTTCTTGACGGTCGTCGGCGACGGCTGTCACGATCAACGGCATGAACATGCGACTGGACCTCACGCGGCGACGCCATGTCGACCTCGCACGCGTCTCCAGCGCCTCCTGTCGCTCCGCGGCCTGATCACCTCTCCCCGATCCGCCGCGCGTTTTCTTTTTCCGCCCGAATTCGCCTCGGCGGCGCACGCGTCGAGGCGAACGCGTTCTCCACGAGCGCGCGCCTGCACCCCGACTCCGTATCTCGGACTCCGACCTCGAATTCGGCGTGCCTGATTCGGCGTGCCTGATTCGGCGTGCCTGATTCGGCGTGCCTGATTCGAAACGCCGGGAGAATTTCCGCGAAGTCCGGTGCTGCTCCGTGAAGTTCCGCGAAAGCGCCGCGGTGAAGGCCGACCACGCCTGCACACCCCGCACTTCCAGCCACTCCCGTCCGGGGTGCCCGTCCGCTCGGGCACCACCGGCTTCCAGAAAGAGGGCCCATGGCCACCGTCCTGTCCGTCTCCGGCAGCCCCTCCGTCTCCTCCCGTACGGCAAAGCTCGTACGCCACCTCGACGCGCGCCTGGCCGCCCAGGGCCACGAGGTCGTCCCGCTCGACATCCGGACGATCCCCGCCGAGGCCCTGCTCGGAGCGGACTTCAGGCATCCGGCCGTCGTCGAGGCCGCCGAACTCTTCGACCGGGCCGACGGGATCGTCATCGCCACCCCCGTCTACAAGGCCGCCTACTCCGGCGTGCTCAAAGCCCTGCTCGACCTGCTCCCGCAGTACGCCCTCACCGGCAAGACCGTGCTGCCCCTGGCCACCGGCGGCACCACCGCCCACGTCCTCGCCATCGACTACGCGCTGCGGCCGGTCCTCAGCTCCATGGGCGCCCGGCACATCGTTCCCGGCTGGTTCACCCTCGACAAGGACATCGTCGTCGGGGAGGACGGCAAGGTCACGGTCGCCCCGGCTACGGCCGAGGCCCTCGGCCAGGTCGTCGACCAGTTCCTCACCGCCCTCGGTCCCGCGCCGGTCCTCGCCGCCGCGAGCTGACCCGGGCTTCGGCGCCGGACGAGCCGCCGGACGAGCAGCCGGACGACCCGAAGACCCGTCGCCCGGCACATCCCCGATCGGAGACCCCGCGTGTCCCTCACCTTCCACTGGTTCCTCCCCACCAACGGCGACAGCCGCCACGTCGTCGGCGGCGGCCACGGCACCCCCGCCACCGCGTCCGGCCGGGACCGGCCGCCGACGGTGGCCTATCTGG
The DNA here is from genome assembly GCF_029167005.1 of Streptomyces sp. VNUA24. Lineage (NCBI taxonomy): Bacteria > Bacillati > Actinomycetota > Actinomycetes > Kitasatosporales > Streptomycetaceae > Streptomyces > Streptomyces sp. VNUA24. The sequence goes on along the minus strand of NZ_CP119143.1, from coordinate 655,720 downwards.
GCCAGATCGCCCGCGCCGCCGAGGACCTGGGCTTCGTCGGCGCGCTCACCCCCACCGGCGCCTGGTGCGAGGACGCCTGGCTCACCACCGCGATGGTCAGCCGGGACACCGAACGCCTCAAGTTCCTGGTCGCCTTCCGCCCCGGCTTCGTCTCGCCCACCCTCGCCGCCCAGATGGCCTCCACGTTCCAGCGGCACAGCGGCGGACGGCTCCTCCTCAACGTCGTCACCGGCGGCGAGAGCCACGAGCAGCGCGCCTACGGCGACTTCCTCGACAAGGACGCCCGGTATCGCCGTACCGGTGAATTCCTGCACGTCGTCAGGGAGTTGTGGGAGGGCAAGGCCGTCGACCTGGACGGTGAGCATCTCCGGGTCGAGGACGCGCGGCTGGCCCGGCTGCCCGACCCCGTGCCCGAGGTGTACTTCGGCGGGTCCTCACCCGCGGCCGGGGAGGTGGCCGCGCGGCACGCCGACGTCTATCTGACCTGGGGCGAACCACCGGCCGAAGTGGCTGGGAAGATCGCCTGGATCAGAGGGCTGGCGGCGAAAGAAGGCCGCACCCTCCGTTTCGGGATCAGGCTGCACGTCATCACCCGCGACACGGCCGAGCAGGCGTGGGCGGAGGCGAACCGGCTGCTCGACGGGTTCGACGCCGAGACCGTACGGGCCGTACAGGCCGGACTGGCCCGCAGCGAGTCGGAGGGCCAGCGGCGCATGCTCGCCCTGCACGGCGGCCGCCGCGACAGCCTGGAGATCCACCCCAACCTCTGGGCCGGTGTCGGTCTCGTGCGCGGCGGCGCGGGCACCGCGCTGGTCGGCAGCCACGACGAGGTCGCCGACCGGATCGTGGAGTACCACGCCCTCGACATCGACGAGTTCGTGCTCTCCGGCTACCCCCATCTGGAGGAGGCGTACTGGTTCGGCGAGAACGTCCTTCCGCGCCTCGCCGCCCGGGGCCTGTGGCGGCACCCGTTCACCGGGCCGTCGGCCGCCCCGGCGCAGGTGCCGTTCGCCGGCCGGCCGGCCTAGGCCGCGGACGTCACACCGCGCGTTCCATGCAGACCAACTGCTCCCGCGCGTCCCACGATGCGGTGACGCGGAAGCCGAGGCGCTCGTACAGGGCGACGGCGGCGGTCCGCCACCGCCACACCGACAGCCGTACGGTGTCCGCGCCGCGATCGGCGGCGTGGGTGAGAGCGGCGGTGAGGAGGGCGGAGGCCGCGCCCCGGCCCCGGAACGCCGGATCCGTCCAGAGTCTCTTGATCTCCGCGTGCCCGTCGGCGGGGGCCGTCACCACCACGCAGCCCACCGCCGTGTCCTCGGTCAGGGCCAGCAGTACGACATCGCCGGCGAACGCGGACTCCGGGTCGGTGATCTCGGCCCGGTAGCGGTCCGGGAGCTGAGCCGCATCGGCGACGGGCACCCCCTTCTCGGCCTCCGTCCGCAGGTGGTACGCCGTCAGCAGCGGGGCCGGACCATCGCCGGTGCGGACCGTCCGGTTCGGCCACCGGACGACCCGTACCTGGTGCTGAGCAGTCATGACGCCAGCATCGCAGCCCACCGGCCGGGCCGTGCACGGCCCCCCGGGCGCCCCGGTTCAGTACGCGTCCGACAAGGAGCCGAGGTGGGCCCGGCGCACCTCGTCGGTCTGGCCCTGGACGAGCAGGAACAGGGCCTCGCGGGCCAGGCGCTGCGCCCGGCTGTCCAGGGTGAGGGCCCGGCCGCCGCCGGCGACGACCGCGGCGGTGGTCGCCGTGCGCATGAGGTCGAACGCCTTGGTCTTCAGGGCGAGCCGCTCCTCCATGTGCTCGTGGGGCGCGGGGTGGTCGGCCAGGGCGTACGCCTGCCGCCGCACCTTGTCCACCCGCAGCCGCAGCCCCTTGGTCCGCGGATCGTCCTGGTCCAGCAGGGCGAGGGCGGACTCGGCGACCCCGAACACCGCCGGCGAGGCGTTGGCGGGCTTGGGGCGGTCGCTCGCGGCCCAGGACTCGTAGGGGGCGTGCAGGGCCACCGCGTCGTCGGAGATCCACAGCCCGTCGAGGTGGAGCGAGACCGTACGGGCCGCCGTGAGCGCCGCGAGCCGCAGGGGCGCGGAGGCCCGCAGTCCGGACTGCTCCCTGGCCTCGGCGAAGGCGAACACCACCTCGTCCGCGTCCGTCACCCCGGCCAGCAGCATCACGTCGTTGAGACCCCACCCCGTGTACCAGGGCACCGTGCCGTGGAACAGCCAGCCACCCCGCTTCGGCACCGCCCGGACCGGCACCTGCGGATATCTGCGCAGATGCGCGTACGCGACGCCGGACAGCAGTTCACCGGTGGCCAGTCTCCCCAGCAGGCGTTCACGGGCCGGCAGTTCGCTCTTCACCAGGGTCAGCACGGGCGTGTGGTGCTGGGTCTGCACGAACCAGGTCGAGCAGCAGGCCCCGGCGAGGATCTCGGCGGTCTCCCGTGCCACGGAGTTCGGGGCCCCCGACCCGCCGTACGCCACCGGTGCGCTCACCCCGAGCAGCCCCGACCGCCTGATCGCCTCGATGCTGTCGGCGGGCACCCCCTCCTGGTCGACGCGCTCGGCCCGGGGTGCGAGCACCTCGGCGGCGAGTCGGTGCGCCTGGACGACGAGCGGGTGCGGTGACGTGGTCATGGAGTGATTCTCCCCGGCTCAGGCCCCGGAGATCACCTCTTCCCCGGCCGGAGCGTATGCTCCCTCCATTGCTTGACTTAGGCAAATTCCTGTTACGGTGGCCGCATGTCCCCACCGCGCCCCGCCGCAGCGGCCGCTCTCGCGGACGTGACCGAGATCGAGCGGCTTCTCGCCCGCATCGCGTATGTGTCCGGGCGGGCCCGCCGGCACGGGCCCGTGACGTCCGGCGGCGGGCTGTCCCTGGACCGGGTCTCCGTGGCGATCCTGCGGCACATCGCCGAGAGCGAGCCGTCGCGCCCGGGGGTGCTCGCGGTGCGGCTGTCCGTGGAGGCCTCGCATGTCACCCGGCAGCTGCGGCAGTTGGAGGGCGTCGGCTATGTGCGGCGCGTCCCCGACCCGGACGACCGCCGGGCGCAGCGCGTCCGGATCACCGGCGCCGGGCTCGCCGCCTTCGAGAGCGTCAGGGAGGCGGGCCGTCGGAGCATCGAGGCGGCATTGCGCGACTGGTCGACGGAGGACCGGCGGCAACTCGCCCACCTCTTCGCCCGGTTGGCCGACGACTTTCTCGACCACGCGGAGACGGCCGTGGACCCCCGCCCCGACCGCTGACGACGCCATCGGCTCGACGTGCGGCCGGCATCGGCTCGACGCGCGGCCGGCATCCGCTCGAAGGCGGACGTCGACGTCGTGCGGTACCTGACCGGGCGTCATGCGAGTTGACTGGTCTACACCCTTGACTGGTACAGACCAACGCGGTTGAGTGGCCCCCACACCCCCCACCACGGCCGCGCCCACGCCGTGACCGGTGCCGCCGGCGCGTGCGCGCGAGGTCCGTCCCCGCCGTCCCACCGGGCTCCCGCCCGGGTGCGGCCGTGCTCCACGAAGGAGTTGGTCCTGTGTCGAGGCGCCGTATCTCCGCCGTACTGACCGCCCTGGTCATCGGCGGCGCCACACCGCTGTTGCTGCCCGCCCAGAGCGCGTCCGCCGCGCCCTGTTCCAGTTACGCGAACTGGGTGGCCGGCAAGTCCTACGTCACCGGCAACATCGTGCGCTACACCGACGGCAAGGCATACATCGCCGAGCACGACAACCCGGGGTACGACCCCACCATCAGCACCTGGTACTGGGAGCCGTACGCCTGCGAGAACGGGCCGGGCAACCCCTCCGGATTCGTGGTGAGCGAGGCGCAGTTCAACCAGATGTTCCCGAACCGGAACTCGTTCTACTCCTACAGCGGGCTCCGGGCGGCCATGAGCGCCTTCCCGGCCTTCGCCACCACCGGCAGCGACACCGTGAAGAAGCAGGAGGCCGCCGCCTTCCTCGCCAACGTCAACCACGAGACGGGCGGGCTCGTCCACATCGTCGAGCAGAACACCGCCAACTACCCCACGTACTGCGACCGGAGCCAGTCCTACGGCTGCCCGGCCGGACAGGCGGCCTACTACGGGCGCGGTCCCATCCAGCTCAGCTGGAACTTCAACTACAAGGCGGCCGGGGACGCGCTCGGCCTGAACCTCCTGGGCAACCCCTGGCTGGTGCAGAACGACTCGGCCGTCGCCTGGAAGACCGCGCTGTGGTACTGGAACACCCAGAAGGGCCCCGGCTCGATGACCGGCCACAACGCGATGGTCACCGGCGCGGGCTTCGGCCACACGATCCGCAGCATCAACGGCTCGCTGGAGTGCGACGGAAAGAACCCCGCACAGGTGCAGAGCAGGGTGAGTGCGTACCAGCGGTTCGTGCAGATCCTCGGCACCTCGGCGGGCGGCAACCTCTACTGCTGACGCGCCCGCATCGATCCTGGCATGTCATGAACCTGACTACCACCGGGGTCCGGCCGCGTACGGCCGGGGCCCGGGATGTGGGTGTCCGACGGACCAGGGGCCGTCAGTCGAGGTCGATGGTGAAGCGCCTCGTGCCAGGAGCGATCGTGTCGGCGTGGACCGAGCCGCGAGCCCGGTCGTACACCCCGGTCCCGCCGGTGATCGCGTTGTCGAACGACGGGGGAGGGCCCGGGTCGAGGATGCCGAAGACCATTCCCTGCACGGAGAGCTGGCCGCCGGGGAGCGTGTAGGTCACGACGCACACCTCCGCTCCGCCGTTGTCGACCCGGGTGGTGTCGCAGGTGCCGCCTGTTTCGCCGACCTGGTTGTCCTTCTCGTCGAACAGGGTCGAGCGGAAGACCGTCCGATCACCCTGGGCGGGGCTGCCGCCGGGGTTCACGGGGAAGCGCGTCTGCTGCGCGAGCCGGCCGATGAGGGTGATGACCTTGTTCTTCTCCCCGGCGCGGGTCGTATCCGCGTTCGTCGCGGTGGCGCCCGCGACGGGGGCGCAGGCGAGAAGGGTGACCAGCGCGGTGGCCGAGCCGAGGCAGGTTGCTCTGAGAGGGCGCATCACATGACTCCTGAGGTTGACGATCACGGGTGGGCCTGCGTCGTATTCATGACCCCGGCTCCCTCGCGCCCAGCGTGACCACGGGAAAGTCCGGCCGATCGGGCGACCGGGAGGGCATGCGACGCCCCGGCTCCGCTCCCCGTTCGCACGGGGTTCTGCTCCGCGGTCGCACCGAGCGCTCTCTCGCGGTGCCGAGCGCTCCGCCGGACCGGGCCGATAGCATCGGCGCCGGTGTCATCGGGGTCTTCGGCGGAAGCCGGCCCCGCCCGACGCCGCGCACATTGGGCGCGGTGTCGGGGGCAAAGGGGTGTCAACAGGTTCATATAGGCTGCCTGTTCTGTCCCTGCCGTTCGTCACCACCCGGGAGAGTCACCCGTGAGCGTAGCCACCGCCCACTCCGCATCGGCCGTACCGCCTGCCGACGGGACGCCCGCGACGCCGGACGCCGCCGAGGCGGCTCCCGCGCGGGACGAGGGTTTCTGGGTCGAGCCCGTCGCGGCCGGGGAGCAGGCCGCCGGGGCCGCGTCCGGAACCGGGGTGCCGGCGCAGTCGTCCGGCGACCAGGTGCCCGACGCCTCCGACGCCGACGCCGACGTCTCCGACGACACAACCCTCGACGACGACACTTCCGTGGACGCCGAGGACGCCGTGGACGAGCAGGTCGCCCGGGACGCGCGGGAGTTCGGGGTGTACGCGCGCACCGGCGGCTGGGCCTTCGCGCTGAAGGTGGCGCGGAGCGTGCGGCCCGGCGGCGAGACGGCGGGGGAGACGGCGAAGGTGTCGGCGAAGCGGTTCGCCGGCCTCGCCGGGTGCTCCCCGGAGCGGGTCATGCGCTACTACAAGGCGTGGGACAGGGCGGCCGACGACGGCATGGTCCCGCACTTCGAGGCGCTGGCCCCCGGCGAGGAGATCGACCTCCCGGACTCCGATGTGTGGCTGACGTACTACAGCTCCCGTTCCAGCGCGACCTCCGACCGCGGCACCGCCATCACGGCGGCGGCCGAGGCCGAGGGCATCCGTCCCACCAAGGCCCTGGAGGTCGCGGAGAACCCCACCGCGCTGCGCGCCGCGATCCTCGCCGACCCGTCCACCGCCCAGGCGGCCCGCACCGCGCTCCTCGACCGCCTGAAGGAGGACCCCTCCCTCCAGACGGAACTGGCCCGCGACATCGCCCGCACCGACGAGCTGAAGAAGGCCGTCGCGAACGAGACCCAGGCGGCCACCCGTATCGGGTACGTCCGGCAGATCGTGGAGAACGGCCAGGTCAAGACGCCGGCCGGCCAGGTGATCGACGCCACCGCCGAGCTGCGCGCCGAGGCCGAGCGGCATCTGTCCCTCATCGACGAGCTGGACGACGGCGAGGACACCGGCGAGTGGGCGTCGGAGGCGTACGACACCGTCAAGGAACTCGTCGTGCAGACCGTCGAGGCGGACCCCGAGCTGCGGGTCCAGGAGCGCCGGACGAAGTTCTACAGCAGCCTCCAGAAGGCGACGAAGGTCTTCGAGGAACTGACCCTCGACGACGCCGTCGACCTCGACGCCATCTACGAGGACGACATGCTCCAGCGCCTGGAGGACCTCCAGCAGGCCCTGAACACCTGCATCGCCGCCCTGCGCAAGGCGTCGCCGGGCGAGTGATCCCGGGCTCCGGCCGTCCCCGGTGCGAAAGGCCCCCTGCGCGGCAGGGGGCCTCCGTCGTTCCGCCGGGACCCCGCTCGCCGCGACCACGTGACACCCCTCACGCGACCAGGGCGAAATGCTATTTGCCGTCCAGTGCGTGTTACGTATAACCTCCCGGGAACCCCGAGCGGCCCACGGACCGCCGACGCACGATCCCGCGCGCTCTCCGCCCGGTCCGCGCCCCACCCGAAAGGCCCCGATGAGACGACGTATCGCCCTGGTCACCCTCGTGGTCGACGACTACGACGAGGCGATCCGCTTCTACACCGAGGCGCTCGGGTTCCGGCTCGCCGAGGACGAGCCGAGGCCCGGTGGCCGCCGCTGGGTCGTCGTCGAACCGGGAGGCGACGGGCAGAGCGGCGGGCTCCTGCTGGCGAAGGCCACCGACGAGGCCCAGCGTGCCCGGATCGGCGACCAGACCGGCGGACGGGTGGGCTTCTTCCTGCACACCGACGACTTCGCCCGCGACCACGCCCGGATGCGGGCCGCGGGCGTCACGTTCCTGGAGGAACCGCGCCACGAGCCCTACGGCTCGGTCGCCGTCTTCGAGGACCTGTACGGCAACCGCTGGGACCTCCTCCAGCCCGCCGCCGACTGACCGGGCCGCCCGAGCCGTCCCCCGGGCCCCGCCACCGACCGAGCACCTCGGTCACCCGCTCCGAACCGCCCCCGCACCACCTGCCGAGGAACGAACGCCATGACCGAACCCCGCATCGACGCCGACACCGTCCGCCGCCTCCCCAAGGCCGTCCTGCACGACCACCTCGACGGCGGTCTGCGCCCCGCCACGCTCGTGGAGCTCGCGGCCGAGGTCGGCCACACCCTGCCGGAGACCGACCCGGAGGCGCTCGCCGCCTGGTTCTACGAGGCCGCCAACTCCGGTGACCTGGTGCGCTACATAGCCACCTTCGAGCACACCCTCGCGGTGCTGCAGACCCGCGAGGGCCTGCTGCGCACCGCCGAGGAGTACGTGCTCGACCTGGCCGCCGACGGGGTCGTCTATGGCGAGGTGCGTTACGCCCCCGAGCTGAACACGGCGGGCGGGCTCACCATGAGCGAGGTCGTCGAGACCGTCCAGGAGGGCCTGGCCGCCGGTATGGCCAAGGCCGCGGCCCAGGGCACGCCGGTCCGCGTCGGCACGATCCTGTGCGGGATGCGCATGTTCGACCGGGTCGGCGAGGCCGCCGAGCTGGCGGTGGTCTTCCGGGACGCCGGCGTCGTCGGCTTCGACATCGCGGGCGCCGAGGACGGCTTCCCGCCCGCGGACCACCTGGCCGCCTTCGAGCACCTGCGCCGCGAGAGCGTCCCCTTCACCATCCACGCCGGTGAGGCCCACGGGCTGCCCAGCATCCACCAGGCACTCCAGGTCTGCGGCGCCCAGCGGATCGGCCACGGCGTCCGTATCACCGAGGACATCGTCGACGGCAAGCTCGGCCGCCTCGCGTCCTGGGTCCGCGACCGCCGGGTCGCCCTGGAGATGTGCCCCACCTCCAACCTGCAGACCGGGTGCGCCACCTCGATCGCCGAGCACCCGATCACGGAGCTGAGGGACCTCGGCTTCCGCGTCACCCTCAACACCGACAACCGTCTGGTCTCGGGCACCACCATGACCCGGGAGATGACCCTGCTCGTCGAGGACGCCGGCTGGACCCTCGACGACCTGCGCACGGTCACCGTCAACGCCCTCAAGAGCGCCTTCATCCCGTTCGACGAGCGCAACGCCCTCATCGAGAACGTCGTTCTGCCGGGCTACGCCGCCGCCTCCTAGCCGGTTCCGGCGGTCCGCCGGCGGTCCTCGCGCAGCACCAGCCCCCGTACGTACGCCGCCTGGCCGACATGCTGAAGGTCGTCGGCCAGGACACTGACCAGGCGCACGCCGAGGGTGACGGCCGGCGTCCACCGCTCGTCCACGATCCGGTCCAGACCGTCGGCATCGACGCCGCGCACGAACTCCCCCGTCCGTTCGTGCACGGCGTCGAAGTATCCGGTGAGCAGGTCACCCGAGGCGACCCGCACCCGCTCGACCTGCTCCGGGCCGTGTCCGTACCCCGTGTCCCGGGCCGGCAGGGCCAGCCCGAAACGCTTCTCCCAGCCCTGGGACAGCCAGACCTGTTCGTGTCCGGCCGCGTCGGCCACATGGTCGTCCTGGATCCGGGTGAGGTGCCACACCAGCCAGGCGACGGAGTTGGCGTCCGGGGCGGGCCGGGCGTGCAGGTCCGCCGGGGAGAGTCCGTCCACGGCGGCGTGGACCTCCTCCTTGATCCGGCCGAACGCGTCGATGAGAACGTCCTTCACATCCATACGTCCACCATCGGGCATCCGGGCCGGCCCCGCACCGGCCCCCACGGCCCTGTCAGCCGCCGGCCGCCCCTTCCTGCCGAGGGGGGCCATGCGGTGCCGTCAGTAGAGCTTGTCGACGGCGGTGGTGGTCGTCTTCTTGAACGCCTTGACCGGCGCGTCCTCGAAGCCGCCCATCTGGCCCCAGTCCACGACGGTCACGGTCCGGCCGTCCCGGCCCACCGACAGGAGCCGGATGTCCATGGCCCCCCAGGACGTGACGCTCGCGACGCCGTGGACACGGGCGCCCTCCTCGACGGGCAGGCTGCCGAGGTCCCGGTAGTCGACCTCGACGTCCGGGTCGGAGGACTCGCTCACACAGTCCCGGAAGTCCTTGTTCAGCCGCGCTGCGAGCGCCTTGGCCTTGCTGTCGCTGCCGGTGACGACGACGACCTGCCGGGCGCTGGTCTCCAGGTCCGTCCGGTAGGAGCGGTGGTTGACGTCGTACGCCAGGAACGCGTCGCCCAGGCAGTACTGCAGCTCCTCGGGGACGCCGTCCTCGATCCCGCCCGCCGTCCAGGTGGACGAGGGGTGCGGCGGGAGCTGGGACGCGGACAGGTACTTCGGTGCGCCGCTCGCCTTCGCCGCGGCCGCCGGTGCGGCGCCGGCGGCGAGCGCGGAGCCCGCGGTGAGACCCGCGACGACGAGTGAGGTGAGCAGGGTCGCTCGGGTGCGCTCGGGCATGGGTGTCCCCCGTGAACGAGTACCTCGACGGGTACGTGGATGAGTGGGTGTCGCCGTCGCGCCGACGGCCGGATGGTCGGTCCGGCCCCGGTCGGGGCGACACCAAGAGCATCGACCGTCCCGGGGCGAGGGCGCAACGCCCGACGTCCGGTCCACGCCCCTGGAACCATCCCAGCCCCTCTGACGTGCACATACAGGGAGTGCCTGGGATACCGTCCCGGGCCGGTGAGGACTCGGGGGAACAGTGTCGGCAGCAGGGGACGACGTCCAGCGGTTCGCGGCGTCGCTCACGCGTCTCAAGGAGCGCACGGACCGCAGCTACGGGCAGCTGGCCCGGCGCCTCAACATGAACACCTCGACGCTGCACCGCTACTGCTCGGGCGGCACGGTGCCGCTCGACTTCGCACCCGTCGAGCGCTTCGCCGTGCTGTGCGGGGCGACGGGGGAGGAGCGGCTGGAGCTCCACCGCCTGTGGCTGTCGGCGATGGCGGCGCGGCAGCGGGTGCGGGGCGGCGGGCCGGAGGCGGCCGGTACGAAGTCCGCCGGTACGGAGTCCGCCGGCCCGCCCGCCGCGGCATCGGGCCCGTCGGCCGCGACCGCGGGGCCGGCCGACGGCACCGGCGGGTCGGCCGCGGCCACCGGGCGGGGCCGCGCGGCGGGGGCGAACACTCCCGCCGGGATGCCGGAGCCTGCCGGGGCACCCGAAGCCGCAGGGTCCTCCGAAGCCGCCGGTCCGTCCGTGTCAGCCGGCCGGGCCGAAGCCGCCGGTCCCACCGCGTCAGCCGGCCGGGCCGAAGCCGTCGGCGCCTCCGATGCCGTCGGAGCGTCCGCATCAGGTCGTCCCTCCGGGGCCGCCGGTCCGTCCGGGACCGCCGCGGCAGCCGGACCGGCCGGGGCGCCGCAACCCTCCGGGCCGGACGCCGCGGCCCAGTCCGGTGAGCGGGCGGCACCTCCGGAGGACCTGCTCTCCGCCCCGGCCGCGGCCCGCCGCCCCTGGCACCGGCGCCGCCGTACGCTCGTCAGCGCGGCCGTCGTCGCGGTGCTCCTCGCCACGCTGGGCGGGATCGCCGCCCTGCCGTCCGGGGGCGCTCCGGACCGTGCCGCCCCCGGCGACGTCCCGGCACCCTTCCGTACGACCGCGGGCGCCCAGCGCCCATCGACCGGGCCCACGAGCCCGTCCCCTTCACCTGACGTCACCGGCACCCCTTCGGACACGGGCACCCCCGCGCCGGGCGAGCCCCGGAGCAAGGCCACGAAGGGCGGTGCGGCCGACGAGCCGCGGCCCCGGGCCACCGGTGTGCCGGTCACCTGGACGGCGAACTCACAGATCTGGAACCTCGGCTGCGGGCACGACTACGTCATCGCCAAGCCGCCCAAGGAGGTGCCCCCGCCCCCGCCGCCGCAGGACGCGGGTGCCTGGGCCGCCACCCAGGGCGCCGTGCACGGGCGGAACACGATCGTGGAGGTCACGGTGCACGGCCGTACGTCCGCGGCGGTCGTCCTGACGGCACTGCGCGTGCGCGTCGTCGGACGCGCAGCGCCCGCCACGGGCAACGCCTACGCGATGGACCAGGGCTGCGGAGGGCGGGTCACCCCCTCGTACTTCGACGTCGACCTGGACAGGAACCGGCCGATCGCCCGCCCGGTCGACGGCGCCGACCTCGACACCCCGATCCCGGCCGTGCGCTTTCCGTACAGCGTGGCGGCCGGGGACCCGGCGGTCCTGAGCGTCAGCGCCGACACCGAGAGCTGTGACTGCCAGTGGTACCTGGAGCTGGAGTGGTCCTCCGAGGGCCGCACGGGCACCGTCCGGATCGACGACGGCGGCCGCCCGTTCCGCACGACCGGGATCAAGGGCCTGCCGCGCTACTCGTACGCCACCGAGAGCCACGGGTGGACGCCCTTCACGGAATGATCCGGCCCCGGCCGACCGGCGGTTCGAGCAGGTCCAGCAGGGCCCGGGCCGCCGGGCTCGTGGCCTGCGGGGGAGGAAGCAGGGCCACCGTCTCGTACACGGTCCCGCCGGCGTCCTTGACCGGCAGGGCGACGAGCGAGTCGCGCTTGTGCCGGAAGTGGCGCGGGACGACGGCCACGCCGAGGTCCTCGTCGACGAGGTCGAGGAGGCTGTGCACGTCGTTGACCTCCAGGGCGACGGACCGGCGGACCCCCGCGGCGGCGAACACCGCGTCGGTGGTGCGGCGCGGGCCCCAGTCCGGGTGGAAGTCGACGAAGACCTCACCGCCCAGCTCCTGCGGGGTCACGGCGGCACCGGCGGCCGCGAGACGGTGACCGGGATGGCACAGGACGGTCATCGGCTCGCTGGACAGCGGGACGACCCGCAGCTGGTCGGTGTCCTCCTGCGCGGTCCGCACGGCGAACGCCAGGTCCAGGCGCCCGCTCGCCACCTCCTCCGCGAGCGCGCCCGAGCCCGCCTGGCGCAGACAGATCTCCACGTCGGGGTGCAGCCGCCGGAACGAGGCGAGCAGCCCCGCCACGTGCAGCCCGGCCAGACACTGCTCGGACCCGATCGCCAGCATGCCGCGCAGCACCCCCTGCACGGCGGCCACCGCCTCCCGGGCCGACCGCACCTGCGCCAGGATCCGCTCCGCCTCGGTCAGCAGCGCCCGTCCCGCCGGTGTGAGCGTCACCCGGCGGGTGGTCCGGACGAACAGCGGCGTCTGCAGCTCGCGCTCCAGCGCCCGTACGGAGGCGGACAGGCCGGACTGGGAGACGAGCAGCCGTTCGGCGGCCCGGGTGAAGTGCTCCTCCTCGGCGACCGCGACGAAGTGCTGGAGGTGGCGGAGTTCCATGACTGAGAAGCGTAGGTGCTGAATCCCATCGGATTCTTCTGTTGGACCAATGCCCCCAGGTCGCGAAAGAGTGGACACGGGTTCCCAGGGACCCCGGTCCCCCCGTGCCAACCTCTGGAGTCGCGTTGTACACCGCACACCCCGACCGTTACGCGGACATGCCCTACCGGCGCACCGGACGCAGTGGTCTGAGACTTCCCGCGCTCTCGCTCGGCCTGTGGCACAACTTCGGCCCCGACCGTTCCGTGGAGACGCAGCGCTCGATCCTGCGCCGCGCCTTCGACCTGGGCGTCACCCACTTCGACCTGGCCAACAACTACGGCCCGCCGCCCGGCTCCGCCGAGTCCGCCCTCGGCGAGGCGCTGAAGGCCGACTTCGCCCCGTACCGCGACGAGCTGATCATCTCCACCAAGGCCGGCTATCTGATGTGGCCCGGCCCGTACGGCGAGTGGGGCTCCCGGAAGTACGTGCTCTCCTCGCTCGACCAGAGCCTGAAGCGGATGGGCCTGGACTACGTCGACATCTTCTACTCGCACCGCCCCGACCCGGAGACTCCGCTGGAGGAGACGATGGGCGCGCTGCACTCGGCCGTCCAGCAGGGCAAGGCGCTGTACGTCGGCGTCTCGAACTACTCGGCCGAGCAGACCCGGGAGGCCGCCCGCATCCTGGGCGAGCTGGGCACCCCGCTCCTCATCCACCAGCCGCGCTACTCGATGCTCGACCGGCGCCCGGAGACCGAGGGACTGCTCGACGCGCTGGACGAGCTGCAGGTCGGATCCATCGTCTTCTCCCCGCTGGAGCAGGGCCTGCTGACCTCCCGCTACCTCGACGGCATCCCGGAGGGCTCCCGCGCGGCGAGCGACAGCCCGTTCCTGAAGTCCGACGCCGTCACCGAGGAGCTGGTGGGCAGGCTGCGCGCGCTGGACGAGGTCGCCAAGTCCCGCGGGCAGACGCTCGCCCAGCTCGCCCTGGCCTGGACGCTGCGCGGCGGCCGGGTCACCTCCGCCCTCGTCGGCGCGAGCAGCGCCCGCCAGATCGAGGACAGCGTCGGGGCCGTCGCCCGCCTCGACTTCGAGGCGGACGAGCTGGCCCGCATCGACGCGATCATCGAGGGCAAGGGCTGACCTCCGGTTCCGGTCAGTGGTCGATCCGCTCCTCCAGCCGGACGATCACCGACTGGCCCGCCTCCTTCCCGATCGCCCTGCGCACCTCGGCCTTGACGGGCAGCTTGTGGGTGCCGTCGCCGAGGGCCATGAAGGAGCTGCGGAAGGGGTGCCCGTCGATGGTGCCGCGGACCTTGACCAGGCCGCGCGTGCCGAAGAAGGCGGCGGACCCGGGCCACACGAGGTAGGTCCAGCCGCCTTCGGCGGGGCTCCTGCGCAGCTCCGCCGTGAACTGCTCGTCGAGCGTGCTCATGATGTCGTCCTCCGCTTCCGGTGGTCCGCTACGAACAGGAGACCGCCGGGAGCGGGAGAACTCATCGCCGGGCGGCGATCCCATTCCGTGACCCCGCCCCGCGACCCCGCCGGGTTACGTCGGACGAGCCCTACGCCGCCGGCACCCGGTCCAGGAAGCCGTACACGCTGCGGATGCGGTCCTGCGCGTCGAGCGTGATCACGTCGAACCCGGCGACCGGGGCCGCGCCGTCCGCCTCGTCCACCAGTTCCCAGCCGAAGCGGGCGGTGTCGTGGTGGCCGTCCACGGCCGTGGTCAGGCGGAAGGCCAGGCCGGGGAACTGTTTCCGGGCCGCCGTGACGAGCGCGGCGATCTCCTCATGGCCGCGCACCTCGGCCAGGGGGTCGGTGTAGCCGCCGTCGGCCGCCCAGGCGGCGGCGACCGCTTCGGCCCGCTCGTCCTCACCGTTCGCGTTCCACGCCTCGAAGTACCGGGCGACGGCGGTCTCGTAGCGGTCTCGGCGCTCTTGATTCTGCTGTGCGGGCATGATCGTTGAACCCTCCATCGGGAATCCGCGTATGGGACGGGGACCGGATCCGGAGCCGTCCGCGGCCTCTCGGTGATCCGGCACCGCACACGATGCCCGCACCCGCCGGAGGGCGTCGATTACCTCGGAGGTCATGCCGAGGAAGGCCCGGTCGCAGGGCCTGCCGTACCGTTTCGGCCATTCGCGTGCTCGCATATGCCAGGAGACTGGCCGAATTGGCATGGTGACAGAGTGTCAGCCGTGGCGATACTCGACTGACAGGGCGATTGAGTCATGAACCAACGCGCACCCGTGTGCGTCGATCACGTCACTGTGCGTGACCATCGGGTCGCCGGATGTGTACGACCAGCAAATCTGTGAGGCGAGAGCAAGTCCGCGCGGCGAGCGAGGCCGGGCGGGACGGCGGTGCGATCGGGGGAGCGAAGCGTGCACGACGAATTCCTGTGCCATGTCACCGCGTACGGATGGTGCGACGGCCGGCGCGTCGGCGTGCCCCTCGGGACCTATCGCGCGCCCACGCTGGCGCTGGCCCTGTGGTGGATGCGCGACCGCGCCTTATGGATCGCCGAACGCCTCGACCCGTACCCCGAGAACCCCCACTTCCCCCCGAACGCGGTCGTCCCGGTCGCCGACACCGTGCCGGACGTGCCGGCCCAGCTGCGCGCCTGGTCCACCGACGAAGTGCAACAGGACCTGGTGGCCGACGAGTTGGCCGCCGGAAACCTGGTCCGCATCGCCACCAACGACGACACCACGGAGTACGAGCTGCTCGCGGAGTCCGTCGACGCCGTCCGTATGCAGCGCATCGCCCAGCGCATCGCCGCCCCCGCGGCCTGAGCGCGCGGCCCGCCTCCCGGGCCGCTCGGGTGATCACGCCTTCGGTCCCGCCGTTCGCCGCGGTCCGTGCGACCGCACCAGGGCGGCCGGGCGCATACCGGGGTGAATCGGTAGAATTTTCTGCATGGCAGAGCGGTCCCTCGCACCGACCGCGCCCGAACTCGTGCTGGAAACCGAGTCGGGCTCCACGGTGATGACCCCGAGCCACGCGTACCACATAGGGCGCGACCCGCTCAGCGACGTCGTCCTCGACGACGACCGGGTCTCGTGGCACCACGCCGTACTGCGGGCCGAGGCCGGCCACTGGACGATCGAGGACGAGCACAGCACCAACGGCACGTACGCCGACGGCCACCGGATCCACGAGTGGGACGTCGGCCCCGGAACCGTCATCCACTTCGGAAGCCTCCCCGACGGCCCCCGGGCGGTGCTCACCGGCCTCGTCCCCGAGCGCCCCTCCGGCGTCTTCCGCCCCGCCTCCACCGGCACGTTCCGCCGGCCCACCAGCGTCCGCCCGCTGCCCGAACGGACCGTCCGGATCGGCCGCGCCGCCGACAACGACCTGGTCATCGACGACCTCGTCGTCTCCCGCCGGCACGCCGAACTGCGGGCGCGACCGGAGGGCACCTACGAGATCGTCGACCTCGGCAGCCACAACGGCACCTTCCTCAACGGCACCCCCGTCGACCGGGCCCTCGTCACCGCCGGTGACATCGTCGGCATCGGACACTCCGCGTTCTGCCTGGTCGGCGACCAGTTGCAGGAGTACGTCGACACCGGCGAGGTCTCCCTCGATGTCCAGGAACTCACCGTGGCCGTCGACCGCGGCCGCAGGACGCTGCTGGACGAGGTCTCGTTTCCGGTCGGCGAGAAATGCCTCCTCGCCGTCGTCGGCCCCAGCGGCGCCGGCAAGTCCACCCTCCTGAACGCCCTGACCGGGCAGCGCCCCGCCGACAGCGGCACGGTCCTCTACGACGGACGCGACCTCTACCGCGACTACGCCGAACTGCGCCAGCGCATCGGCCTGGTCCCGCAGGACGACATCCTGCACGCGCAACTGACCGTCCGCCGAGCCCTCTCCTACGCCGCCGAACTCCGCTTCCCCCAGGACACCGCGAAGGCCGAGCGGCAGGCCAGGGTCGACGAGGTGATCCGCGAACTGGGCCTCGAACAGCGTGCCGGCCAGCCCATCCACAGCCTCTCCGGCGGCCAGCGCAAACGTGTCAGCGTCGCCCTGGAACTGCTGACCAAGCCCTCCCTGCTGTTCCTGGACGAACCGACCTCCGGACTCGACCCGGGCATGGACCGCTCGGTGATGCACATGCTGCGCGGCCTCGCCGACGACGGCCGCACCGTCATCGTCGTCACCCACAGCGTCCTCAGCCTCGACGTCTGCGACCGGCTCCTCGTCCTCGCCCCCGGCGGCAAGGTCGCCTACTACGGACCGCCGGAGGACACCCTCGCCTTCTTCGGTTTCGCCCAGTGGCCGGAGGCATTCGAGGCGTTCGAACGGGACCGGGAGCGGGACTGGGCGGGGGAGTACCGCGACTCGCCCTTCCGGCAGCGGTACGTCACCGCCTCCCTGGGCCGGCCGTACCTGCCCGAGGACCCCCAGCCGCTCGCCGTGGCACCGCCGCCCACACCGCAGAGCTGGGGCGCCCAACTGGGCACACTGGTGCGCCGGTACGCGGCCGCGCTCGCCGCCGACCGGACCTTTCTCGCCATCATGATCGCGCTGCCGTTCGTGATGGGCGCGATGGCGAGGGCACTCGCGGGGAGCGCGCTGGACCGGGAGACCGCCATGAACGCGCTGCTCATCCTGTGCGTGGGCGGGGTGCTGACGGGTGCGGCGAACGCCGTGCGCGAACTGGTCAAGGAACGGGTGATCTACCGGCGCGAACGGGCCGTCGGCCTGTCCAGATCCGCGTATCTGATGTCCAAGGTCGTCGTTCTCGGCACGGTCACCGTCCTCCAGGCGGTCGTCCTCACCCTGGTCGCCCTGTTCGGCGTCGACCTGGGCGCCCCGGACGGGGAAGGCGTGCTGATGCCGCCCCTGGTCGAGATCACCTGCGCCGTGGCGCTCCTCGCCTTCACCGCGATGATGCTCGGCCTGCTGGTCTCCGCGCTGGTGCGCAAGGAGGAGGTCACCATGCCGCTGCTGGTGCTCCTCGCGATCGTCCAGGTCGTGTTCTGCGGCGCGCTGCTGGACGTCAGCGGCACGATCGTCCTGGAGCAGCTGGCGTGGCTGGTGCCCTCGCGCTGGGCGTTCGCCGCGATGGCCGGCACGATCGACCTCGAACGAATCGTCCCCGACACATCGGACCCGCTGTTCGGGCACTCGGCGGGCGTGTGGCTGCTCGACATGGGGATGCTCGTCGTCCTGTCGCTGCTCTGCGGCCTGCTCGTCGCCCGGCTGCTGCGGCGCCGTGAGCCCGCGGTGATGCGGAAGTAGCCGCGATGACGACCCCCGGTTTCCTCCCCACGCATGTCGTCCCGCCGGGCGGACTGCCCGCCTGGGAGCTTCCCGACCCCTCCCGGCCCACCGTGGCGCTCGACGCGCTGCTGCCCGTCCAGCTCCTGGAACGGCGCGGCGACTGGGGGCACGCCCTGTGCGCCAACGGCTGGTCCGCGTGGGTCGACGCCCGTCTCCTCGTCGCCGTACCCCGGGACCCGCCCGCGGCCGGAGCAGACGCGGCGCGGACCGCCGATCCGCGGCCGCTGCTGGCCCGGGCGGAGGAGGCCCTGTCGCGCTACCGCACCGAGGCGGAGGCACTGGCCGCGGGGCACCGCGACGGGGAGTCCTTCCACGACCGTACGAAGGGGCTGCGGATCGGGGTGGTCGTCGACGGCGAGTCGCTGTGGCTGTTCGACGCCGCGCACGAGCGGTGGGTGTACTGCGACGGGACCCGGCTGAGCGCCTTCGCCGTCGGGGACGCCCCCCGCGCGACCCCGGCCGCCCCGCCGCACCCGCCCGCCGCCGCGGCCCCGGCTCCCGAGGCCACCCGCGTCGTGGCGGAACCCGGCCCCGAACCGGCGCGGGACCGCACCACCGACGCCCCGGCCGGTCACCGGCCGGCGGACCCCGGGCCGCGCGACCACGAACCGACCCGCCTGGTCCCGCCGGTGACCCGCGATGAGTGAGACGCAGCCGTACGCGGGGCGCCCCTCCGAACTGGTCGGACGGCAGATCGCGGGCTACCGCATCGAACGCGAGATCGGCCGGGGCGGGATGGCCGTCGTCTACCAGGCACTGGACCTGCGCCTGGAACGGACGGTCGCGCTCAAGCTGCTCGCCCCCGAACTCGCCCGCAACGACACCTTCCGGCGCCGCTTCACCCACGAGTCACGGGTGGCCGCCGCGATCGACCACCCGCACATCGTCCCGGTCTTCGAGGCGGGCGAGACGGACGGGGTCCTCTACATCGCCATGCGGTACGTCGCGGGCAGCGATCTGCGGCATCTCCTCGACCGGGAGGGCCCGTTGCCGGTGCGGGCCGCCACCCGGATCGCCGCCCAGGTCGCCTCCGCGCTCGACGCGGCGCACGACCACGGCCTGGTGCACCGGGACGTCAAGCCCGGCAACATCCTGGTCGCGCAGGGCACCGACAGCGACCACCCCGAGCACGTCTACCTCACCGACTTCGGCCTGACGAAGAAGTCGCTGTCCCTGACCGGCTTCACCAGCGTGGGCCAGTTCGTGGGCACCCTCGACTACGTGGCCCCGGAGCAGATCTCCGGCAAGCCCGTCGACGGCCGCTGCGACGTGTACAGCCTCGCGTGCGTCGTCCACGAGACGCTCGCGGGCCGGCCGCCCTTCCAACGGGACGACGACATGGCCCTGTTGTGGGCCCATCAGTACGACCAGCCGCCCCCGCTGACCGAGGGGCGCCCCGATCTGCCGCCGGCCGTCGACGGGGTGCTGGCGACGGCGCTCGCCAAGTCCCCGGACGACCGGTACGACTCCTGTCTGTCCTTCGTGGCCGCGCTCAGGGCCGCCGACGTCGCCGGCGGCCTCCCGCAGGGGCCGATGCCACCGAGGCTGTCCACGCCGAAGGCGTCCGGGCCGCCCGAGGCGCCGCCGGACCCGCCGCCGTGGGCCGCGCCCGTCTTCATCCGGCCCGGCCGTGCCCCCGGCTGACGTCGAGCCGGTCGACGTGGGCCACGTTCTCCCGGTCGTCGGCGTCCAGGCCGTCCTCGGCGGCGAACCAGGCGTCGAGGATCTCCTTGAGCAGCGGCCCGGAGGTCAGCCGCAACCCGATCGCCAGGACGTTGGCGTGGTTCCAGCGGCGGGCCCCGTCGGCCGTGTACGCGTCCGCGCACAGGGCGGCCCGTACCCCGGGCACCTTGTTCGCGGCGATGGACGCGCCGGTGCCCGTCCAGCAGCACACGACGGCCTGGTCCGCCCTCCCGGCCGCGACATCGCGCGCCGCCGCCTCCGAGCAGACCGCCCACCGGGGATCGTCGCCCTCGCGCAGCGCGCCATGGGTCAGCACCTCGTGGCCCCGGCCGCGCAGCTCCGTGAGCAGGAGACGCGCGACGGGCTCGTCCATGTCCGAGGAGACGGAGATCCGCATACCCCCGAGGCTACCCGGCGTGCCGGAGACACCGACAGACGCGTAACCGATAGGTTACGCTTTCGAGGTGGACGACCTCAGCGAGGTGGCCGAGGCCATCGCCGATCCGGTGCGCCGGGAGATCCTGCTCATGCTGCGTCACGGGCCGCTGGCGGCCGGGGAGATCGCGGGCCGGTTCCCCATCAGCCGGCCCGCCGTGAGCCGCCATCTGCGCGTGCTGCGCGAGGCCGGACTGGTCGCCGACGAGCAGATCGGACGCCACCGCAGCTACTCGCTGCTGCCCACCCCGCTCACCCACCTCACCACCTGGCTCGCCCTGTTCGACACCCGCCGGCCCGGCTGGTCGCAGCGGCTCGCCGCGCTGGAGACCGAGGTCCGCCGCACCCGCAGGGACCGGGAACGAGCCGCACCCGACCGGACCTCGTCCGGCGCGCCCCACCCCAGGAAGGACACGGCATGACGCCCGAACCCACCGGACAGCTCCTGTCCACGCCGTCCGGACACGACCTCGTCCTCACCCGTACCTACGCCGCCCCCG
Source organism: Streptomyces sp. VNUA24 (assembly GCF_029167005.1). Classification (NCBI taxonomy): domain Bacteria; kingdom Bacillati; phylum Actinomycetota; class Actinomycetes; order Kitasatosporales; family Streptomycetaceae; genus Streptomyces; species Streptomyces sp. VNUA24. The sequence goes on along the minus strand of NZ_CP119143.1, from coordinate 635,284 downwards.
TGTCCGACGTCTGGGCGAGCGTCACCGAGCCGGAACGCACCGCCCGCTGGTTCGGCCCCTGGCGCGGCGAGGCCGCGCCGGGCCGCACCATCGAGGTGCGGATGACGTTCGAGGAGTCGGCCTCCTGGTCCCCGATGCGGATCGACGCCTGTGAGCCACCGCGCCGCCTCGCCGTCTCGACGGAGGACGAGGCGGGTTCCTGGTCGCTGGAACTGCTGCTGACCGAGTCCGAGGGGGTGACCGAACTCCGGCTGGTCCACCATCTCGTCCCCCCGGACGCCCTCGGCGCCATCGGCCCCGGCTGGGAGTACTACCTGGACATGCTCACCGCCGCACGCGAGGGCGGACCACGGCCCGAGTTCGAGGACTACTACCCGGCCCAGAAGGCGTACTACGAGTCCCTGGGCTGAGACGGCGACGGCGCCGCGGCATCCCGCGGCCGCACGGTGATCGACCACGGCCCGTCGGAACGGACGTGGATGAGGCAGGGGCCGGTGAGAGGGGCTTCCCCCTGCCAGGGGCCCACATGGTCGGCCAGCTGGCCGAGGAAGGCGGCGCCGTCCGGTTCGAAGGCGTCGACGAGGAAGTAGCCGCCGTCGTCGGACCGCGGATCGCCCTCGTACCGGAGGGTCGCGATCCCGGGGCCGCCGGTGTGCCGCAGGACGTCCGAGGCGGGACGCCGGGCGTGTCCCTCGCAGGCGAGCGCGCTCGACACCGGGCTCACGTCGACCGTCCAGGGACCGGCCGCCTGGATCCGCAGCGCCCGCACCGCCCGGCCGTCGGCGTTCACCAGGGTCCGGCACGAGAAGGGACCGCCGATGTAGACGAGTTGGCTCTGGGAGTGCAGCCGCTCGTCCAGGGCGTCCACGGCGAAGTGCCCGGCCCCGGCATGGGTGATGTCGAGGATGACCGGGTCCGTCCCGGTGGTCAGCCGGGTGACCTGGCCGCCGTGGCCGCCGATCCGCTGCAGGGCCGGTGCTCCCGTGGTGAGCGGCGCGGGGGGTGCCTGCGGCGGCGGTGCGTCGCTCTCGCCGGGCCCGGACGGCGGTGCCATGACGGCCCGTCGGCCGGCACGCTCGCGCTGAAACCACTTCATCGAGTGCCCCCCTGACGATGTCTGGGCACAGTATTGGGCGTCCGGCCCCCGCCGTATACAACGTGGACCTGGGTTCGCCGACGGCCTTTGCCGTGAGGGCGGTTGCCGGGTCGGCCGGCCGGTCGAGGGGGCGGTGGGCCGGTCTCCCGGCGTCCAGGAGGCCCCGTCAGGTCTCGAAGACGTCTCGGGACTGGTCACGGGACGGCATGTGTAGTTAGCCTTACCTAAGTTTCCTGTACTTTTCTCTGTAGGTGAACCGGTCCGGAGGGACACGTGAGGAAGGCGGACCCGCCGGGACGGAAGGTCCTGTGGCGTGCGGTCGGCGGACAGCGTAGGGACGTCGTGGTGGGCGCGGTCCTCGGGATGGGGCACCAGACGGGCGAGGCGCTGGTGCCGGTGCTCATCGGACTGGCCATCGACCGCGGGGTCGTGGACGGCGACGTCCCCGGACTCCTGCTGTGGCTCGGCGTCCTGGCCGCCGTGTACGTCGGACTCTCCGTCAGCTTCCGCTTCAGCGCGAAGGCCGGCGAGCGCGCCGCCGTCACCGCCGCCCACCGGCTCAGGACCGAACTCGTCGGCCGCGTCCTCGCACCCGAGGGCGGCGCCGAGGAGGGGAGACTGCCGGGCGAGCTGACGAACATCGCCACCGAGGACGCCAAACGGGTCGGTGCCGTCGCCATGGCCCTCATCGTCGCCTGCGCGGCCACCGCGGGTCTCGTCGTCGGCGCCGTGGCGCTGCTGAGGGTCTCCCTCGCCCTGGGTCTGCTCGTCCTCCTCGGCACCCCCCTGCTGCTGTGGCTGGGACACCTGCTGAGCAAGCCCCTGGAACGCCGCAGCGAGACCGAGCAGGAACGCGCCGCCCAGGCATCCGGCGTCGCCGCCGACCTGGTGGCCGGACTGCGTGTCCTCAAGGGCATCGGCGCCGAGCGGGCCGCCGTCGCCCGCTACCGCCGCGTCAGCCAGGACTCCCTCGCCTCCACCCTGCGCGCGGCCCGCGCCGAGGCGTGGCAGCACGGTGTCGTCACCCTCCTCACCGGCGCCTTCATCGCCCTGGTCGCCCTCGTCGGCGGACACCTCGCCGCCCGCGGCGACATCGGCCTCGGCGAACTCGTCTCCTCCGTCGGGCTCGCCCTGTTCCTCGTCGGCCCGCTCGGCGAGTTCGCCTGGATCAACGCCGAACTGGCCCAGGGCCGCGCCTCCGCCACCCGGATCGCCGAGGTGCTGGACGCCCCCGGCGACGTGCCCGGGACACCCTCCGCGGACACCCCGACCCCGGACGCCGTCGAAGGACGGCTCACCCTGCGATCCGTCACCTCGGGCACCCTGCGCGGCCTCGACCTCGACATCGCCCCCGGCGAGACGGTCGGCATCGCCGTCACCGACCCCGCCGACGCCTCCGCCCTGCTCCGCCTCCTCGGCCGCCGCGCCGACCCCGACGAGGGCGCCGTCGCACTCGACGGCACGGCCCTGAGCGCTCTGGACCTGACCGACCTCCGCGCGGCGATCCTCGTCGCCGAGCACGACGCGGACCTGTTCGAGGGAACCGTCCTGGACAACGTCACGGCGGCACTCCCCGCCACCCCACCGCCCGTGCCGGCGGGGGTCACGGCCGCGATGGCCGCCTCCGCCACCGACGAGGTCGCCCGGGCACTGCCCCACGGCGTCGACACCGCCGTCACCGCGCGCGGCCGTTCGCTCTCCGGCGGACAGCGCCAGCGTGTCGCCCTGGCCCGCGCCCTGGCCGCCGACGCGCCGGTCCTCGTCGTGCACGAGCCCGCGACCGCCGTGGACGCCGTCACCGAGACCCGGATCGCCGCCGGGATCAGGGACGTCCGCGGCGGACGCACCACGCTCCTGGTGACCAACAGCCCCGCCCTGCTCGCCGTCACCGACCGCGCGGTCCTCCTCCACAACGGCCGGATCACCGCGGCCGGCGACCACGAGCGCCTCGTCCACGCGTGCGCCGACTACCGTACGGCGGTCCTCGCATGACCGAGCGCGCCGACGCCGTCGAGGCCGCTCCCCGCGGCGACGACCGCACCGGACCCGACCTGCTGCCCGTCGCCACACCCGCCCGCACCCGGGCCGCGGTCGCCGAACTGCTGCGCCCACAGCGGGGGTTGGCGCTGTCCGCGCTCACCGTGATGGTCGCCTCCACCGCCGTCGGCCTGCTCGTGCAGCCGCTGCTGGGCCGGATCGTCGACCTGGCAGCCGACCGCGGGTCCGCCGACGCCATCACCCTCACGGCCGTCCTGCTGGTGGCCGTCGCCGTGGCGCAGGGCGTCACCGCCGGGTTCGGGCTCTCACAGATCGCCCGCCTGGGCGAGACGACCCTGGCCCGGCTGCGCGAACGCTTCGTCGCACGCGCCCTCGCGCTCCCGCTGGACCGCGTGGAGAAGGCCGGCGCCGGCGACCTGACCGCCCGGGTCACCGCCGACGTCTCCCTCATCGCCGACGCCGTCCGCAACGCGCTGCCCGCGCTCGCCGGTTCCGTGCTCACCATCGTCCTCACCCTCGGCGCCATGGCCCTGCTCGACTGGCGGTTCCTGCTGGCCGCGCTGCTCGCCGTCCCCGTCCAGGCCGCCACCGCACGCTGGTACGTCCGACGCGCCGTCCCGCTCTACGCCGAGCAGCGGGTGGCCGCCGGCGCCCAGCAGCAGCAGATGCTCGACACCATCGGCGGCGGCTCCACCGTGCGCGCCTTCCGGCTGGGCCGGGAGCACACCGAACGGGTCACCGAACGCTCCTGGTCCGTGGTGGCGCTGACCATGCGGGGCGTACGGCTCGTCCTCGGCTTCTACTGCCGCCTGCACATCGCCGAGTACATCGGGCTCGCCGCCGTCCTGGTCACCGGCTACTGGCTGGTCCGCGACGGGTCGGCCAGCATCGGTACGGCCACCGCCGCCGCCCTGTACTTCCACGGCCTGTTCGGCCCCGTCAACGCCGCCCTCGCCCTGCTCGACGACGCCCAGTCGGCCACCGCCGGGCTCGCCCGGCTCGTCGGCGTCACCGACGAGCCCGTGCCCCCGGCGCCGGAGCAGCCCGTGCGGGCCGGTGGCGCCGACGTCACCGTGCGCGGCCTCGGCCACGCCTACCGGCCCGGCCGTCCCGTCCTGCACGACATCGACCTGACGATCCGGCACGGCGAACGCGTGGCCCTCGTCGGCGCCAGCGGAGCCGGCAAGACCACCCTGGCCAAGCTCGTCGCGGGCATCCAGTCGCCCACCACCGGCAGCGTCCTGGTGGGCGGGATCCCGCCCACGGAACTCGGCCCCGCCGCCTCCCGCACGATCGCCCTGATCACCCAGGAGACCCATGTCTTCGCGGGCCCCCTCGCCGACGACCTCCGGCTCGCCAAGCCCGACGCCGGCGACGACGAACTGCGCGCCGCCCTCGACCGCGTCGACGCCCTCGCCTGGGCCGAGGCCCTGCCCGACGGCCTCGCCACCGTCGTCGGCGACGGCGGACACCGGCTCAGCGGCGAACGCACCCAGGCCCTCGCGCTGGCCCGGCTGATCCTCGCCGACCCGCCGCTGGTGATCCTCGACGAGGCCACCGCCGAGGCCGGCAGCGCCGGGGCGCGGACGCTGGAGAAGGCGGTCGCCCGCGCCGTGGACGGACGGACCGCGCTGATCGTCGCCCACCGCCTCAGCCAGGCGGCCACCGCCGACCGCGTCGTCGTCATGGAGGACGGCCGTGTGGTCGAGAGCGGCACCCACGACGAACTCCACGCCGCGCGAGGCCCCTACGCGGCCCTCTGGTCGGCCTGGTCCGACGCCCGCGACACCGGCACCCGGCCGGCCCCCGAGACCCCCACACGCACCGCTCCGCAGAACCCCGAACCGAAGGACCTGTGATGTTCCGCTCCCGCAGAGCGCCACGGCTCGCCGTCGTGCTCGCCTCCGCCACCCTGCTCCTCGCCACCGCCTGCGGTGGCGGCTCCTCGGACGACGCCTCCGGCGCGTCGGGCTCCGACGGCAAGGCGAGCACCTCCGGCGGGTCCGCCTTCCCGGTCACCATCGCCCACAAGTACGGCAGTACGACGATCAAGGCCGAGCCCGAGCGGATCGTCACCGTCGGCCTCACCGACCAGGACGCGGTCCTCGCCCTCGGCAAGGTCCCCGTCGGCACCACCGAGTGGCTCGGCGGCTACCCGGGCGCCATCGGCCCCTGGGCCGAGGACAGGCTGGGCTCCGCGAAGGCGCCGACCGTCCTCAAGGACACGGGCACCGGCCCGCAGATCGAGAAGATCGCCGCCCTCAAGCCCGACCTGATCCTCGCGGTGTACGGAGGACTCACCAAGGAGCAGTACGAGTCGCTGTCCACGTTCGCGCCCGTGGTCGCCCAGCCTAAGGCGTACAACGACTACGGCGTCCCCTGGCAGGAGCAGACCGAGACCATCGGCAAGGCGCTCGGCAAGGAGAAGGAGGCCGCCGACGCGGTCGCCGGCACCGAGGCGAAGATCAAGGCCGCCGCCGACGAGTACCCGGCGTTCAAGGGCTCCACGGCCGTCATGGCCACTCCGTACGAGGGCATGTTCGTCTTCGGCAGCCAGGACGCCCGCTCCCGTCTGCTGACCGGCCTCGGCTTCTCCCTGCCGACCGACCTGGACAAGGCGATCGGGGACAAGTTCGGCGCCAACATCAGCAAGGAGCGCACCGACCTGCTGGACCAGGACGCCCTCGTGTGGATCGTCGGCGACCCGGCCAAGGACGCCGCGAAGCTGCACGAGGACGCCTCCTACAAGGACCTGGGGGTCGTCAAGGAGGGCCGCGAGGTCTTCGTGAACGAGAGCGGCGACTACGGCAACGCCACGTCCTTCGTCTCCGTCCTCAGCCTGCCGTACGTGGTCGAGCGGCTGGCCCCGCAGCTGGCGGCGGCCGTCGACGGCAAGACGGACACGAAGGTGGAGCAGCCCGCGTCCTGACGCGGCGGGGAGTACGGCGAAGGGGGGCCGGTCACCGACCGGCCCCCTTCCGTGTGCCCGTGTGCCCGTGTGCCCGGGTCAGCCGTCCATCGACTCGGCCAGGCTCCGCGGCCGCATGTCGGTCCAGTGGGTCTCGACGTGGTCCAGGCAGGACTGCCGCGAGCCGGGGCCGTGCACCACCCGCCAGCCGGCGGGCACCTCCACGAAGTCCGGCCACAGGCTGTGCTGGTTCTCGTCGTTGACCAGCACCAGATAGGTGCCCTCGGGGTCCTCGAACGGGTTGCTCATGTCGTTCCTCTCTCTCACTTCGCGTCGCTCGCGTCCGTGTTCCGCTCCGCCCGGGCGACGAGCCCCTCCAGGGCCCGGAACCAGGTCTCGGCGAGATCCCGGACCGTGTCGCGCGGCAGCAGTCCTTCCAGGTAGGACCAGTGCGCGGCCAGGACGGGCCCGTCCGCGCGGTCCTCGGTCACCACGTTGATCTCCAGGGCGTGGCCCTCCCGCGTCGAGCCCTCCGACCCGATGTCCGCCGCGTCCTCCTCCGGCGCGTACGACCAGTCCGTCTCCTCCGGGACGCCGAACCGGCCCAGGTAGTTGAACTCCACGCGCGGCGGCTCGTAGGCCGCCAGCACCTCACGGGTACGGGGGTTGAGGTGCCGCAGCAGCCCGTACCCGACGCCGTTCGCGGGCAGCGCCGCCAGGTGCGCGCGCACCCGCCGTACCGCCTCCTCGGCGGCCGGACCGCCGGCGAAGGCGTCGGCGGGGTCGGCCGGTCCCGCGTCGAGCCGGACCGGGTAGACGCTGGTGAACCAGCCGACCGTCCGGGAGAGATCGACCCCGTCGCCGCCCAGCTCCTCCTCACGGCCGTGGCCTTCGAGGTCGACGAGCAGGGAGGTGTCCGTCCCGCCGTTCCGCTTCCGCTGGTCGGCGAAGGCGAGGGCCAGACCGGCGAGCAGCACGTCGTTGACGCCGGCGCCGAACGCGGCGGGCACGGCCGACAGCAGCGGCCCGGTCCGCTCGGCGGGCAGTCGGAGCACCACCTCGCGCCGGGTGGCGGCGGTGTCGCGGTCCGCGTCCCGCTCGCGGGTGAGCGGCAGGGACTCCGCGCCGCCGTCCAGGATCGCCTCCCACAGGGGGAGTTCGGCCTCCCGTTCCGGCGACCGGGCCAGCTCGGTGAGCAGCCGGGACCAGCGCGCGAACGACGTCTCGACAGGGAGCAGGTCGACCGGCCGACCGGTGGACACGTCCCGCCAGGCCGCTTCGAGATCGGGCAGCAGCACCCGCCAGGACACACCGTCCACGACGAGGTGGTGGCCCATCAGCAGCAGCCGGCCCGGCGCGTCGCCCGCGTCGAACCACACCGCCCGGACCACGATCCCCGCGTCCGGGTCGAGCGACGCCCGTGCCGCAGCCGTGTGTTCGCGTACGGTCTCGCCCAGTGCCGCCGCGTCCAGCCCGGACACGTCGACCCGCTCGATCCAGCCCGCCGCGTCGACCGTACCGGTCGGCGGCACGTGCAGCGACCACTCCTCGGTGTCCTCGCGCGAGGGCCGGACCAGGGTGGCCCGCAGCAGGTCGTGCCGGTCGGCGAGAGCCTGGAGCACGGTCGTCAGACCCGGCAGGTCCAGCGCCGCCGGGGTGCGCACGAGGGCCGCCTGGTGGTAGGAGGCGAAGGGGCCGCCGAGTTCGCGCAGCCAGTGCATGACCGGGGTGAGTGGCACGCTGCCGGTGCCGTCGTCCGCCGGGCGCGGCACGGAGACGTCGGCCGCCTCGGCCACCGTGCCCAGCGCGGCGACCGTACGGTGGCGGAACACCAGCCGCGGGCTGATCCTGAGGCCCGCCGCACGGGCCCGGCCCACGAGCTGCATGGCGACGATACTGTCCCCGCCGAGTGCGAAGAAGTCGTCGTCCACACCGACCCGGGTCAGGCCCAGCACCTCCGCGAAGACCGTGCAGAGCAGTTCCTCCACGGGCGTGGCGGGCGCCCGTCCGGAGGACAGGGCGGAGAAGTCGGGCGCGGGCAGCGCGGACCGGTCCAGCTTGCCGTTGGCCAGCTGCGGGAACCGCTCCAGCGTGACCACGGCCGCCGGGACCATGTGGTCCGGGAGCCGCCCGCCGACATGGGCGCGCAGCCGTGCCGGGTCCGGCGCGGTGTCCGGGGCCGGGACGACGTAGGCCACCAGCAGCTTGCGCGGGCCGTCCTGATGGACCGTCACCAGGGCCTGCCCGGCCTCCGGGTGGGAGGTGAGCGCGGCCTCGATCTCGGCGGGCTCGATCCGGAACCCGCGGATCTTCACCTGGTCGTCGGCGCGGCCCAGGTAGTCGATCCGCCCGTCGGCGGTCCAGCGGGCCAGGTCCCCCGTGCGGTACAGCCGTGATCCGGCCGGACCGAACGGGTCGGCGACGAACCGCTCGGCCGTCAGGGCGGGACCGCCCAGGTAGCCGCGGGCGAGACCGCCGCCGGCGAGGTACAGCTCGCCCGGGACACCGGGCGGCAACGGCTGCAGGCGGTCGTCGAGGACGTACGCCCGGGTGCCGGCCACCGGCCGTCCCACGAGCGGCCGTTCACTGTCCCGGACGCGTCCCACGAGCGCGTCCACGGTCGACTCGGTCGGCCCGTACAGGTTGAACGCCTCGGTGCCGGGCAGCTCCGCCAGCCGCTTCCACAGGGCGACGGGGACGGCCTCGCCGCCCACGCCGACGACCGCGAGCGGGCAGTCCCCGTCCCGCAGCAGACCGCTGTCGGCCATTTGCGTGAAGAACGACGGGGTGACCTCCAGGAAGTCGAACCGGTGCCGCAGCACGGCCTCGGTGACCAGCTCGGGGTCGCGCCGGACCTCCTCCGACAGCACGTGTACGCAGTGCCCGTCCAGCAGCCACAGCTGGGGCTGCCAGGACGCGTCGAAGAAGAACGACCAGGCGTGCCCGACCCGCAGGTGCCGCCGCCCCGCCGCCTCGACCGCGGGCGCGTACAGCGTCTCGCGGTGGCTGTGGAACAGGTTGCCGAGCGTCTCGTGGGTGATCACCACACCCTTGGGGCGGCCGGTGGAGCCCGAGGTGTAGATGACGTACGCCGGGTGCCCCGGCGTCAGCGGGGCCGTGCGGTCGGCGTCGGTGAGGACGGCGGAGTCCTGCTGGGCGAGCCGTGCCCGCGTCGTCCGGTCGTCCAGCACCAGCGGTTCGGTGCCGGGCGGCAGGGTGGCGGCCAGGTCGCGGGTGGTCAGGGTCAGCACCGGCCGGGCGTCGGCCAGGACGTCGGCCGTGCGCTCCGCCGGGGCGTCCGGGTCCAGCGGCAGATAGCCCGCGCCCGCCTTGTGGACCGCGAGGACGGCCGTGAGGAAGTGCGCGGTGCGCGGCAGCGCGAGCGCCACGAACCGCTCCGGACCGGCCCCGGCCGCCACCAGCAGCCGGGCCAGCCGGTTGGCGTCCGCGTCGAGTTCGGCGAACGTCAGCTCGACCCCGTCGGACGCGGCGGCGGGCAGGTCACCGTGCCGGCGCACCCGCTCCTCGAACAGGGCGGGAACGGTGGCCGGCGCCCCGGCGGTGGGCCTGCTGTGCCAGCCGCCGACGAGACGGGCCCGCTCGTCCGCGCCGAGGATGTCGACGTCGGCGAGTGCCGTGTCCGGGTCGGCGGTCACGGCACGCAGGACCCGCCGCAGCCGGTCCGCGAACGACTGGGCGGTGGCGTGGTCGAACAGGTCGGCGCTGTACTCCAGGACGCCGTCCACGCCGCTGCCGTCGCCCCGTTCGACGAAGTCGAAGGACAGGTCGAACTTGGCGGTCGTCTGCGCCACGTCGTCCCGGCGGGTGATCAGCCCGGGCAGTCCGGTGTCGTCACCGCCCGACGCCAGGTACACGACCATCACCTGGAACAGCGGGTGACGGGCGAGCGACCGGGCCGGGTTGACGACCTCCACCAGCCGCTCGAAGGGCGCGTCCTGGTGGTCGAACGCGGCCAGGTCGGTCTCCCTGACCCGGCCGAGCAGCTGCCGGAACGTCGGGTTCCCCGAGGTGTCGGTGCGCAGCACCAGCGTGTTGAGGAAGAACCCGACCAGGTCGTCCAGCGCGGCGTCGGTGCGCCCGGAGATCGGGCTGCCGACCGGGATGTCGTGGCCCGCCCCGAGCCGGGACAGCAGGCCGGCCACGGCGGCCTGGAGCACCATGAACACACTGACCCCGTTGTCCCGGGCCAACGCGTGCAGGGCGGCTGCGAGTTCGGCGTCCAGCGACAGGTCGGCGGAGCCGCCGCGGTAGGTGGACTCCAGCGGTCGGGCCCGGTCCACCGGCAGCGCCAGCTCCTCGGGCAGCCCGGCCAGCGTCCGCTTCCAGTACGCGAGTTGCCGCGACGCGAGGCTGTCCTCGTCCTTCTCGTCCCCGAGGACGTCCCGCTGCCACAGCGTGTAGTCCGCGTACTGCACCGGCAGCGGCTCCCACTCGGGGGCGCGTCCGGACGTACGGGCGCCGTAGGCGAGCGCGAGGTCCCGGTGCAGCGGCCCCTCCGACCACTCGTCACCGGCGATGTGGTGCAGAAGCAGCAGAACGGTCCACTCCTCCTCCCCGGTACGGAACACCTGGACGCGCAGCGGGAGTTCACGCTCCAGCGCGAAGCCGTACGTGCCCGCCTCCGCCAGCAGTTCCGGCAGCAGCTCCTCCTCGGTGTCGACGACCTCGAACGGGACGCGGACCTCCTCGGGCGCCAGCACCAGCTGCCGGGCCCGGCCCTCGTCGTCGGGGAAGACCGTGCGCAGCGTCTCGTGCCGGACCACCACGTCGTGCACGGCGGCCCGCAGCGCCTCGACGTCCAACGCGCCCGTCAGCCGCCAGGCCGAGGGGATGTTGTACGTGGCACTGGGACCCTCCACCTGGTACAGCACCCACAGGCGCTGCTGGGCGGAGGACAGCGGCAGCAGCTCCGGGCGCGGCCGGACCGTCAGGGCCGGGCGGGCCGCGCCCGCCGTGTCGACGCCGCCCGCCAGGTGCCGGGCGAGACGGGCCGGTGTCGGGGCGTCGAAGACGGTGCGCAGCGACACCTCGGCGCCGAGCGCGGCCCGGACCCGTGCGGTCAGGCGCATCGCGAGCAGCGAGTGGCCGCCGAGCGCGAAGAAGTCGTCGTCGACGCCGACCTCTGGCACACCGAGGACGGCGGCGAACGCCTCGCACAGCAGGTCCTCGCGCGGGGTGCGCGGCCTGCGGCCGAACGCGGACGCGCCGGGGTCGGGCGCGGGCAGAGCCTTCTCGTCGAGCTTGCCCGCGACCGTGCGCGGCAGCGCCGGCACGGTGACGAAGGCGCTCGGCACCATGTGCGCGGGCAGCGCCCCGGCTGTGTGGCCGCGCAGCTCCGCCGGGTCCGGGACGCGCCGAGCGGCCGGCAGGACGTACGCGACGAGCCGGCGCACCCCGGGCGTGTCCTCGCGGACCACCACGGCTGCCGTCGCCACGTCGGGGTGGCGGGCGAGCAGTGCCTCGATCTCGCCGGGCTCGATACGGAAGCCGCGCAGCTTGACCTGGCCGTCGGCGCGGCCCAGGAACTCCAGCGAGCCGTCGCGGCGCCGCCGGACCAGGTCGCCCGTGCGGTACATCCGGGAGCCGGGCGCGCCGAACGGGTCGGCCGTGAACCGCTCGGCGGTCAGGCCCGGTCGGTCGAGGTAGCCCCGCGCCAGGCCCTCCCCGGCGAGGTACAGCTCACCGGTGATGCCCACGGGGACGGGCCGCAGCAGCTCGTCCAGGACATGGGCGCGGATGTTGTCCAGCGGCGCGGCCCGGCGTCCGCCGGCGTCGCTGTGCCAGCCGTAGGCGTCGACCGCGCTCTCGGTGGGCCCGTACAGGTCGTGGACCTGGACCCCGGGCAGGGCGCACAGCCGCTCCCACAGCGGGGCCGGGGTCGCCTCGCCGCCCACGGCGATCACACCGGGGAGCGGGGCGCCGGGCTCCAGGAAGCCGTGGTGGATCAGCTCGCGGAGGTAGGTCGGAGTGACGTCCAGGAAGTCGATGTCCTCCCGGCCGAGGTGGGCGAGCAGCGCGGCCGGGTCGGCCATCACGGCCTCCTCGACGACCTGCACCTCGTGTCCTGCGAGCAGCCAGAGCAGCGGCTCCCAGGAGCCGTCGAAGCTGAACGAGGCCGCATGCACGGCCCGCAGCCGGTCCCGGCCGAGGGACCGCTCGGCGGGCCGGATCAGGTCGTCCCGGTGGGCGGCGAAGAGGTTGCTCAGGCCGCGGTGGGTGCCGACGACACCCTTGGGGGTGCCGGTGGAACCCGAGGTGAAGATGACGTACGCGGTGCCGGAGGGCGCGGGGGGCGCGACGGCCGGTGCCTCCCCCTCGTCCGGGACCAGGTCGTCGATCAGGACGGCCGGGGACCCCTGCGGCAGCTTCGCCGCCAGCTCCGCCGTGCTGAGCACGCACAGCGGTGCCGCGTCACGGAGCATGAACTCCAGCCGTTCGGTGGGGTGTTCGGGGTCGAGCGGCAGATAGGCGGCACCGGACTTCAAAACGCCCAGGAGTGCCGGAACCATCAGGTGCCGGGGCAGGGCGAGGCCGACCACGCGCTCGGCGGCGGCGCCCCGACGGAGCAGCAGCCGGGCCACGGCGTCCACCCGCTCGCCCAGTTCCCGGAAGGTGAGCCGGGAAGCCCCCGTGGTGAGGGCGGGCGCGTCGGGCCGGGAGCGGACGACGTCGTCGAGGATCTCCGGGACGGACCGGGTCTCCAGGGGACGGGTGGTGTCGTTCCAGACGGCCGCCCTCTCCTCGTCGGTGCGGAGGTCGAAGGACCGCAGCGGACGGCCCGGCTCCGCGACGACCCGCTCCAGCAGTCCCAGCAGCCGCCCGGCGAGCGAGACGGCCGTCTCCTCGTCGGCGAGGTCGGTGGCGTACTCCAGCAGCAGGGCCAGGTCCCGGCCGGGGCCGTGGTCGACGAAGGTGAAGTCCAGGTCGAACTTGGCCATGCCGTTGTCCATGTCGAACCACTCGGTGGGCAGCCCGAACAGCTCCGGGTCGCCGTCGGGGCGGTGGTGGTAGCCGAGCATGACCTGGAAGAGCGGGTTGCGGTCGGCGGTCCGGACCGGGTTGACGGCCTCGACGACCCGGTCGAACGGCACGTCCTGATGCTCGAACGCCGCCAGCGCCGCCTCCCGCACCCGGCCGAGGAGCGCCTCGAAGGACGGGGCGCCGGACAGATCGGTGCGCAGCACCAGCGTGTTGACGAAGAAGCCGACCAGGTCGTCCACCGCGCTGTCGGTACGGCCCGCGATGGGCGCGCCGAGCGGGATGTCGTCCCCGGCCCCGAGGCGGTGCAGCAGCGCCGCCGTGGCGGCCTGGAACAGCATGAACATACTGACCTGGTGGGTGCCGGCGAGGTCGCGCAGCGCGTCCCCGATGGCGCCCGGGAGCGTGGCGCGGACCACGGCCCCGCGTCCGGTGGCGCGGGGCGCTCCCGGGCGGTCCAGCGGCAGCGGGATCTCCGCCGGGAGTCCGCTCAGGGCCCCTGTCCAGTACGCGAGTTGGTCGTCCTCCACCTCGGCGAGCAGACGCTCCTGCCACAGGGTGTAGTCGGCGTACTGCACCGGCAGCGGAGCCCACTCGGGCGCGGTGCCCGCGGCGCGGGCCGCGTACGCGCGGTGCAGATCGGCGAGGAACGGCCGGTCGGACCACTCGTCGGTGGTGATGTGGTGCAGCACGACGGCCACCACGTGGTCGTCCGCCGCCAGCCTCAACACTTCGGCGCGGACCGGAAGTTCGGAGCCCAGGTCGAACGGGCGGCGCTGGGCCTCCTCGATCCACTGCGCGATCCGGCTCTCGTCCGCCTCGGTCAGCCGGAACTCCGGCTCGGCCTCACCGGGCTCCGCGATCCACTGGTACGGCTCCCCGTCCGCCTCCACGAACCGTGTCCGCAGCGCCTCGTGACGATCCGTCACATCGCGCAGGGCGGTGCGCAGGGCGTCCAGGTCCAGGGTGCCCCGGAGCCGGAACACGAGCGGGAAGTTGTACGCGACCCCGTCCCCGGTGATCCGCTCCACGAGCCACAGCCGCCGCTGGGCGGCCGACAGGGGGATGCGGGCGGGCCGTGGGGCGGCAGGCTCCAGCACGGGCCGGGCCGGCTGCCCGGTGGCCGCCCGCAGGGCCAGCGTCTCCGGGGTGGGCGCCTCGAACAGGTCACGGATGGCCAGTTCGGCGCCCAGCTCGGTGCGGGCCCGGCTGATCAGCCGGGTGGCGAGCAGCGAATGACCGCCCAGATCGAAGAAGTTGTCCTCGGCGCCGGTGCGGGGCAGCCCCAGCACCTCGGCGAACAGGCGGCACAGCACCTCCTCGACCGGGGTGTGCGGGCCGCGACCGGCCGACAGGGCGACCGCCGGCTCGGCGTCCGGCAACGCGCGCACGTCCAGCTTGCCGTTGTCGTTCATCGGCAGTCCGGGCAGGACCACGAAGGCGGCGGGCACCATGTAGCCGGGCAGCCGCTGTCCGAGGTCGTCGCGCAGGCGCCGGATCAGCGCGGTGTGACCGCGGCCGGCGGCCGGGGTGTTGGCGTACGGGGCGTCCTCGGTCCGGTCGGCGCGCGGCCGGTACAGGCCCGCCGTACGGGGCGTGCCGCCGTTGGGCTCCCGGTCGTCGGGCACGAACACGGCCTCGTAGAAGCCGGGTTCGGCGGACCAGGTGGTGAGCAGCCGGTAGCCGTGCGCCTCGGCGGTCTCGCGCAGGTCCTCCGGCTCCACGCCCGTGGCGGCGACCGGCGTCGGCCGTCCGGAGTCCAGGGCGCGCAGTCCGGCGAGGTCGCCGGCGGTGCGGGCGTCCGGGACGGCCCGCACCCGGAGCGGTCCGGTGCCGTCGAGCCGGGCGAGGAGCGCGTCCCGTCCGGTCCAGGCGACCGCCGGCACACCGTCCAGCGAGAGCCCGGCGTCCCCCTCGTAGAGCACCACGTCGTACCGGTAGCGGGTCAGTTCGTTGTGGTGGCGGCCCGCCTTCGTGCGCAGGTCGACACCGACGCCGAGGGTGGTGAACCAGTCCGGGTCGACGAGGAGTTCCTTCTCCAGGGCGAGCCCCCGCTCCACGGCCCGGCGCAGACCGTCGGGCTCCGTGTGCGCGTCGGCGCGCGCGGCCTGGATGCCGGCCTGGAACACCCGGGCCTGCCGCAGGTCCCGGACGTCACCGAGGAACAGCGAACCGCCGGGCGCGAGCAGGTCCAGCGCGCCCCGGATCACCTGGTGGAGGTGGTCCAGGCTGGGGAAGTACTGGACGACGGAGTTGATGACGACCGTGTCGAAGTAGCCGGTGGGCAGCCCGTCCGTCACCTCGGCGGGCCGGCAGAGCAGTTCGACCTTCCCCGCCAGCACGGGGTCGCCCTTGACGCCCTCGGCGAGCTTGCGGATCACGGGTGCGGCGAAGTCGGTCGCCCAGTACGCCTCCGCGTCCGGCGCCAGCTTGGACAGCAGCAGGCCCGAGCCGACGCCGATCTCCAGGATGCGGCGGGGCCGCAGCTCACGGATGCGCTCCACGGTGGCCTCACGCCACTCCCGCATGTGCTCCACGGGGATGGGGTCGCCGTCGTAGGAGCTGTCCCAGCCCGCGAAGTCCTCGGTGAACAGGGCGGTGCCGATCTCGGTGTACTCGGCGGAGTAGATCTCCCGCCACTCACCGATCTGCTCCCGCTCGGCCGACTCCCGTGCCTCGGCGTCGGGTTCGGCCGGGACGACGTAGCCGACCAGCCGCTTGGTGCCGGGAGCGGAGGTGTCGTCGCGGGCGACGACGGCGGCCCGGGACACCTCGGGGTGCTGCCCGAGCGCGGTCTCGATCTCGCCCAGCTCCACCCGGTGGCCCCGGATCTTCACCTGGTCGTCGGTACGGCCCAGGAAGTCCAGGTTGCCGTCCGGGCGGCGGCGTACGAGGTCACCGGTGCGGTACATCCGCTCGCCCGGCCGCCCGTACGGGTCCGCCACGAACCGCTCGGCCGTCAGACCGGGCCGGTCGAGATACCCGCGCGCCAGACCGACACCCGCGATGTACAGCTCACCCGCCACCCCGTCCGGCACCGGCCGCAGCCAGGGGTCGAGGACACGGGCGCGGGTGGCCCGGATGGGCCTGCCGACGGTCGGGGTGGCACTGTCCTCCGTGCCGCCGCCGAGCGTGTTGATCGTGTACTCGGTCGGGCCGTACAGGTTGTAGCCGTACGTCCCCTCCGTGTCCCGCAGGGTGTTCCACACCGTCTCGGTGACGGCCTCGCCGCCGAGCAGCACCAGCGGCGGCCGGTGCCCCTCCAACAGGCCCTCCTCCAGCAGGAGATGGGCGTACGTCGGGGTCACGTTCACCACGTCGACGCGGTGCTCCTCGCAGTACGCCACCAGCGCGGTCGCGTCCCGTCGCAACTCCTCGTCGCAGACGTGCACTTCATGCCCCTCGACGAGCCACAGCAGCTCCTCCCAGGACATGTCGAACGCGAACGACACGGTGTGCGCGATCCGCAGCCGCCGTCCGCCCGCCGACGCGATCGCCGGGGCGAAGATCTCCTTCTGGTGGTTGAGCTGCATGTTCGTCAGACCGACGTACGGCGTGACGACACCCTTGGGACGACCGGTCGACCCGGAGGTGTAGATGACGTACGCCGGGTGGTCCAGGCTGAAAGACACCGACACCGGGCCGGCCGGGAAGGAGGCCAGCTCGTCCGCCACCGCCGGGTCGTCGAGCAGCACACGCGGCGTGTCGCCCGTCAGCGTCGCCGACACGCCCGCCGTGGAGAGCAGAAGCAGCGGGCGGGCGTCCGCCAGCATCAGCGACAACCGGTCGGCCGGATGGTCCAGCTCCAGCGGCAGATACGCCGACCCCGTGCGCAGCACCGCGAACAGCGCCACCACCATGTCGATCGAGCGCGGCAGACCGAGCGCGATCACCCGCTCGGGTCCGGCGCCCCGCGCGATCAGCAGCCGGGCCATACGGTCGCAGCGGGCGTCCAGTTCGGCATAGGTGAGGGTCTGCGCGCCGAAGACGAGGGCGGTCTCGTCCGGGGTCCGGGCGGCCTGCGCGGCGAGCATGTCCGCCACCGTCTCGTGCGGCACGGGCTGCCGCTGCTCGTCCTCCTCGCGGGCGAGCGCGGCGGCCTCGGCGGGCAGCAGGGGGTCCAGCGAGCCGACGGGGGCGTGCGGGTCGGCCACCAGTCGGGCGACCAGCAGCACGAACCGGTCCAGCAGGCTCCGCGCGTACGCGCCGTCCAGCAGGTCGGGCCGGTACGCGAGCGTCGCCCTGACCCGTTCACCGGGAGTGACGACTAGGTTGGCCGGGTAGTGCGTGGCGTCCACGTTGGCCACGGCCGTCGCGCCGTGCCGCTCGCGCAGCTCGGCCAGCCGCTCGTCGGTGTCGGCGTTGCGCAGCACGAACAGGGTGTCGAACAGCCGTCGGTGGCCCGACTCGGCCTGGAGCACACCCAGACCCAGGTGCTCGAACGGCATGACCTCAAGACGCTCGCCCTGGATCCGGCGCAGCAGGTCGACGACCGGCTCACGCGGGTCGAAGGCGATGCGCGCGGGCACGGTGTTCAGGAACATGCCGATGACGTTCTCGACGTCCGGCACCTCGCTGGGCCGCCCCGCGACCGTCGTACCGAACGCGACGTCGGTCCGCCCGGTCGCACCGGCCAGGACCAGACCCCAGGCCGCGTTCAGCACGGTGTTGAGGGTCAGCCCCTGGCTCCGCGCGAGGTCGCGCAGCCGCTCGGCGACCGGCGCGTCCAGCACGGCGTCCAACTGCTCCGGGATCACCGGCTCCTGGCCCCGCTCCGAGGCGGCCGGCACCAGCAGGGTGGGTTCCTCGAAGCCGGACAGGGCCGCGCGCCAGGCACGGGTGGCCTCGGTGTCGTCCTGCCGCTCCAGCCAGGTCAGATAGTCGCGGTACGAACCGGGGCGGGCGAGACCCGCCGGGTCGCCGCCGCGCTCGTACAGCGCGAACAGCTGGTCCAGGAACAGCCAGGCGGACCAGCCGTCCCACAGGATCAGATGGCGGCCGACGATCAGCCGGTCGCCGCGCTCCTCACCGAGCCGGACGAGCAGCATACGGAAGAGGAGGGGCCGGGTGAGGTCGAAGCGCCGGGCACGCGAGTCGTCCAGCAACTCCCGCATCCGGGCGTCCTGTTCGGCCGTCGGAAGCCCGGCCAGGTCCACCTCGGTCAGCGGGATCGCGGCGTCCCGCACGATGAACTGCGCCGGCCGCCGCAGCCCCTCACTGGTGAACCCGGCCCGCAGGGACGGGTTGCGGTCCAGCAGGGTGCGCACGGCCGCCGTCAGCCGCCCGGCGTCGACACGTTCGGCGAAGTCGAAGGACTCGTGGACCGTGTAGACGTCCAGGGCACCGGCGTCGAAGTTCGAGTGGAAGAACAGGCCCTCCTGGAGCGGGGCGAGGGGCCACACGTCCTCGATCCGGCCCGGGGCGAGCCGCTCGACGTGCTCCCGTTCCTCCTCGGTCAGAGTGAACGTGGACGCGGCGAGGGGGTCGCCGGCGTCCCTCTCGTCGAGGGTGGCCGTCGCCGCGAGCGCCGCCGGGGTGCGGTGCTCGAACACCTCGCGCGGGCCGATGGCCAGACCCGCCCGGCGGGCCCGGCTGGAGACGGCGATCGAGCTGATGCTGTCCCCGCCGAGCAGGAAGAAGTCGTCGTCGACGCCGACCTCGTCGAGCTTCAGCACGGCCGCGAAGATCTCGACGAGCAGCTGCTCCCGGGGGGTGCCCGGCGCCCGGGTGACGGTGCCGCGGACGGCTTGCGGGGCGGGCAGCGCGGCCCGGTCCAGCTTGCCGCTGGGCGTGAGCGGCAGGGCGTCGAGGACCACCCAGGCGCTCGGCACCATGGGGGCGGGGAGCGAGCCGGTGACGCTCTCGCGGAGATCACCGGCCTCGGCGGCGGCGCCCGGGGCGGGTACGACGTAGGCGACGAGCGCGTCGTCCCGTACCGTCACCGCGGCCTGCGCGACCTCCGGCAGCCGGACGAGCGCCGCCTCTACCTCGCCGAGTTCGATCCGGTTGCCGCGCAGCTTCACCTGCCGGTCCGTGCGGCCCAGGTACTCGATCACCCCGTCCGCCCGCCGTCTGACCAGGTCACCGGTGCGGTACATCCGGCTGCCCGGCCGCCCGTACGGGTCGGCGGTGAACCGCTCGGCCGTGAGCGCCGGGCGCGCGTGGTAGCCACGGGCGAGCTGGACACCGGTCAGGTACAGCTCACCGGGGACACCGTCGGGGACGGGCCGCAGACAGGCGTCCAGGACCCGCAGCCCGGTGTTCCACACGGGACGCCCGATCGGCACCGCGGTGCCCCGGTCCTCCTCGGGGACGTACGGGTGGTACGTGACGTCGACGGCCGCCTCGGTCGGGCCGTACAGGTTGTGCAGCGCTACGCCCGTCAGCGCGTGCCAGCGGTTCGCGGCGGCGACGGGAAGCGCCTCGCCGCTGCTGAGCACTCGGCGCAGCGACGCCGACCAGGCGGGGTCGCCGGTGACCTCGTCGTGGGCGAGGAACGCCTCCAGCATCGACGGCACGAAGTGCAGGGTCGTGACGGCCTGTTCGCGGACGAGACCGGCCAGGTAGGCGGGGTCGCGATGGCCGTCCGGGCGGGCGAGAACCACGCTCGCGCCTTCCAGGAGCGGCCAGAAGAACTCCCACACGGAGACGTCGAAGCTGGACGGCGTCTTCTGCAGCACCCGGTCGTCGGAGCCGAGCCCGTACTCGGCCTGCATCCAGGCCAGCCGGTTCACGATGGCGCGGTGGCTGACGACCACGCCCTTGGGCAGACCGGTCGAGCCGGAGGTGTAGATGAGGTAGGCGGGGTCGTCGGGGCGCGCGGGACGCACGGGGTCCGGGGATCGCCCGGCGGACGGCTCGCCGTCGAGGCCGTCCAGGTCGTCCAGGTCATCCAGGTCGTCGAGTTGGTCGAGTTGGTCGGGGGTGTCGAGGCCGTCGGGGATGTCGAGCAGCAGTACCGAAGGCAGGGCCTGCCCGGGCAGACGACCGGCCGTGGCCGACAGGGTCACCACGGTGGTGGCGCCCGAGTCGGTGAGCATGTGGGTGACCCGGTCCGCCGGATAGTCCAGATCCACCGGCAGATAGGCGGCCCCCGACTTCAGGACACCCAGCAGCGCCACCATCAGCTCCGCCGAACGCGGCACGGCGACCGCCACGAAGGTGCCCGGCCCGGCACCCCGGCGGCGCAGCCGTGCCGCCAACTCCAGCGCGCGTCTGTCCAGTTCGGCGTAGCTCAGCCGCTCGCCGTCGAACACGACGGCGGTCGCGTCGGGCGTTCGGGCGACCTGCGCCGCGAACCCCTCCGCCAGGGTGGTCCCCGGCAGGGCCCGTTCCTCGCCGGCGGGATGGGCTTGCAGGGCCTCGTCGGGGGAGAGCAGGTCGACGGAGGCGGCCGCACGGTCCGGTGACTCGGCGACGGCCTCCAGGACCCGGGCCAGCCGGTCGCCCAGCATGCGCGCGGTGTCACCGTCGAGGCGTTCCGCGTGGTGCTTGAGCCGCAGGTCGAGCCGCCGGCCGGGCTTCACGACGAGGGCGAGGGGGTAGTGCACGGCGTCGTGGAAGGCGTCACCGGTGATGTGCACGGTGCCCGAGGCGTCCCGCAGGCCGTTCTCGGCCGGGTAGTTCTCGAACACCACGAGGGTGTCGAAGAGTTCGCCGGAGCCCGCGTGCCCGGAGAGCCGCTGGATCTCGGCGAGACCGAGGTGCTGGTGGTCCAGCAGCCGGGCCTGCTCCTCCTGGAGCCGGACCAGCAGCGTGCCCAGGGACTCCCGGGGGGTCCAACGGAACCGTGTCGGCAGGGTGTTGATGAACAGGCCCACCATGGAGGCGATGCCCTCGACCTCGCCGTCGCGCCCGGAGACCGTGGTGCCGAACACGAGGTCGTCCCGGCCGGTCAGCCTGCCGAGCAGCAGCCCCCAGGCGCCCTGGACGATCGTGCCGAGGGTGATCCCGTACTCGCGGGCCCGCTCGGCGAGTCGCGCGGTGGTGCGCTCGGACAGCTCCACCCGGACGTGTTCCGGACGCACGGGCGCCGTGTCGGCCGGGTCACCGACCAGACGGGTCGGCTCGTCCAGCCCGGCGAGCGCGTCGGCCCAGGCGGTACGGGCCGCGTCGCAGTCCTGCTCGGCCAGGCGGCGCAGGAAGCCGCGGTAGGGGGCGACGGAGGGGAGCGGGGGCGCGTCGGTGCCGTAGAACGCCATCAGTTCGCGGTGCAGCACCGGCAGGGACCAGCCGTCCGCCACGATGTGATGGAACGTCAGCACGAGGCGGCTGCGCTCCTCGCCGAGACGGACCAGGGCGCAGCGCAGCAGGGGCGGCGCGGCCAGGTCGAAGCCCCGGGCGCGCTCGTCGGCGGCCACCGCGTCGCCGAGCGACTCCCGGACCCCGCCGTCCTGCGAGGACAGGTCGACCTCCCGCCACGGCAGTTCGGCGTCCCGCGTGATGATCTGCACCGGGGTGCCGTCCGGGCGCTGACGGAACGCGGCCCGCAGCGGGGCGTGCCGGTCCAGGAGCCGCTGCGCGGCACGGCGCAGGAAAGAGGCGTCGACGGGGCCGGCGAGGTCCAGCACCTGCTGGACGACATACGTGTCCCCGTCGCCCCCGGTGAGGGCGTGGAAGAAGAAGCCCTGCTGGAGCGGGGTGAGCGGCAGCAGTTCCTCGACCGGCAGCGGGTGCGCGCCCTGGAGCTCGGCGAGTTCGGCCTCGTCGGCCTCCACCAGCGGCTCGTCGGCGGTGCGCGCGGCGACCCGCTCCACGGCGGCCTGCGCCAGCGCCTCGACCGTACGGTGCCGGAACACCTCACGGGTGGTCAGTCCGAGGCCCGACTCCCGGGCGCGGACGAGGAGGTGGATGGCGCTGATGCTGTCGCCGCCGAGCGCGAGGAAGTCGTCCTCGGCCGTCACGGAGTCCAGCCCCAGCACCTCGGCGTACAGCGAGCAGAGCAGCTTCTCGCGGGGGGTGCGCGGGGCCCGGCCGGAGCTCATGCCCGCGTAGTCCGGGGCGGGCAGGGCGCGTGCGTCGATCTTGCCGCTGGGGGTGACCGGCAGGGCGTGCAGCGGGACGAAGGCGGAGGGGACCATGTAGTCGGGCAGCCACTCGGCCGCGTGTCCGCGCAGGGTCCGCATCAGCGCGGTCACGTCCCGGAAGGGCGCCGGCCGGTTCGCGTGCGCAGAGGTGCCGGCCGTCCGGTACAGGGGCCCGAAGGGCCCGTCGAGGACGAACACGGCGTCGAGCGCCCCGTCGTCGGCGTTCCCGTTCCAGGTGAGTGCCGCCCGGTAGCCGTGCTCGGCCGCCAGGGCGTACAGATCCTCGGGGTCGGCGCCGGACGCCGCCTCCCGGCTGGAGCCCTCCAGTCGCCGCAGGTCCGCCAGGTCGTCCGCGAGGCGTGCGTTGGGCACACCGGTGACGCGGAGCCCGTCCGGCCGACCGGTCAGCAGCCCGGCCAGTCCGGCGAGCCCGCCGGCAGCCGCCCAGTCCAGCTCCGGCAGGTCCCGGGCGGCCGTCGCGGCCCCCGGCCGCAGGACGACGTCGTACCGGTAGCGGCTCAGCTCGTTGTGGTGCGCGGCCCGCTTGACGCGGATGTCCGCGTCGAAGCCGTCGAGCGCGGCGAAGAAGTCCGGGTCGAGGAGGAGTTCGCCCTCCCAGCGCACCGACTGCTCGACGGCCGTCCGCAGCGCGCTCTTGTCCGCCTCGTCGCCACCGGTCGCCCGACGGGTCTCCACGGCGGCGCGCAGCGTGCGCAGCAGCCGCAGATTGCGGACGTCGCCGACGAAGATCCGGCCGCCGGGGGCCAGCAGCCGTGACACCTGGCGCAGGACGTCGGCGAGGTACTCCCCGCTGGGGAAGTACTGGGCGACGGAGTTGATGACGACCGTGTCGAAGTACCCCTCGGGCAGGCCCTCGGCGTCATGGGCGGGCCGGGTCCGCAGTTCGACCTTCGCGGCCAGCTCCGGATCGGTGTCGACCTGGGCGCGCAGCGCCGCGACGGCCGCCGCCGAGAGGTCGGTGCCCCAGTACGCCTCGGACCCGGGCGCGATCCGGGACAGGATCAGCCCGCTGCCGACCCCGATCTCCAGCACCTTCTGTCCGGTGCCGAGTTCGCGGATGCGCTCGACGGTCGCGACCCGCCACTCGCGCATCTCCTCGACGGGGATCGGTGTGCCGTCGTACATGCTGTTCCAGCCCGCGAAGTTCTCACGGAGACCGGAGCCGTCGACCGTGCCCGCCCTGCCGGAGTCGCCGGAGCCGTCGGTGTCCCGGCCGCCCGAGTCCTCGGCACCGGCCGCCCCGTAGAGGAGGTCGTGCAGCTCCTTCCACTCCTCGACGCGTGCGTCCGGGTCCGCGTCGCGCCCCGCGTCGAGGGCGGGGACGACATAGGCGGCGAGGCGGCGGTCGCCGGGGCGGTCCTCGCGGACGACCACGGTGACCTGGTCGACGGCCGGGTGGCCGCGCAGCACCGACTCGATCTCGCCCGGCTCGATCCGGAACCCGCGGATCTTGACCTGGGCGTCGGCGCGCCCGAGGAACTCCAGCCGCCCGTCGGCCCGCCAACGCACCAGGTCACCGGTGCGGTAGAGACGCTCGCCGGGCTCCCCGAACGGGTCCGCGACGAACCGCTCGGCGGTCAGGTCCGGCCGCCCGAGATAGCCCCGGGCCAGACCCGCGCCGCCGAGATACAGCTCACCCGTGACCCCGGCGGGGACCGGCCGCAGATATGCGTCCAGGACGTATGCGCGGGTGCCCGGGTCGGGCACACCGATGGGGACGATCGCACCGGCCGGGATGTCCGGATCGCACAGTCCCAGCGTGGAGTTGGTGGTGGCCTCGGTCGGGCCGTACGCGTTGAACATCATCCGCCCGCGCGCGTACCGCCCCACCAGCTCGGGGGAGACCCGCTCGGTGCCCGCCAACAGCGTCGCGTTCGGCGGCAGTCGCACGTCCTCGGGCATGGCGGCGAGCAGTGCGGGCGGCAGGATCATGAAGGTGACGCCGTGCGCGTTCGCGTAGTCGGCGAGCGGCGCTCCGGGCACCCGCAGCTCCGCGGGTACGACGACGAGCCGGCCGCCGGAGAGCAGTCCGAGGCACAGGTCCCAGAAGGCGACGTCGAAGCTCGGGGAGGCGAACTGCAGCACCCGGCTGTGCGGGCCGATGCCGAACCGCTCGCTCTGCGTGGCCACCAGCTTCGCCACACCGCCGTGCGAGAGGGCGACGCCCTTGGGGCGGCCGGTCGAGCCCGAGGTGTAGATCACGTAGGCGGCGTTGAGGACGGTGAGCGGCCCTCCGCGGTCCGCCTCCCCGGGGTCGTGGTCGGGCCGCCCGGCCAACTCGGCCGCCGTGGCAGGTGTGTCCAGTTCCAGGACGGTCATGCCGTCGTCCGCGCCGGGGAGTTCCCGGGCGGTCCGCGCGGTCGTCACCATGCAGACGGGCCGCGCGTCGCCCAGCATGTACGCGATGCGGTCCGCCGGGTAGTCGTGGTCGATCGGTAGATAGGCGGCGCCCGACTTCAGGACGGCCACCTCCGCCACGAACAGCTCGACCGAGCGCGGCAGGGCCAGGGCGACGATCCGCTCGGGGCCGGCGCCGCGTGCGAGCAGCGCGTGCGCCAGGCGGTTGGCGCGTGAGTCCAGCTCCGCGTAGGTGAGTTTCTGGTCCTCGAAGACCAGCGCCACGGCGTCCGGACGCTGCCGGACCTGCTCGGCGAACATCGCCGGCCAGGTGTCCGCCGGCACCGTGTGCGCGGTGTCGTTCCAGTCGACGACGACCCGGCGGAACTCCTCGGGGCTCATCAGCTCCAGGCGGGCGACGGGGGTGTCGGGCCGGGCGAGCGCGTCGGCGAGGAGCGTGCGGTAGTGGCCGAGGAGCCGGTCGATCGTCGTGGCGTCGAAGACGCCGGGGTGGTACGAGGCCCGGGCCGAGTCCTCGCCGACCTCCAGCAGGACGTCCACCGGGGCGGGCAGGTCACCGGCGGGCCGCGCGGCCGTGGCGAGAGCCGTGTTGAAGAACAGGCCGCCGCCGCGCGTCGGCCGGGGGCGCAGCTCCTCGACCAGGAGGCCGACCGGCACCCGGTGGGTCTGCGCCTCCTCGTGCGCCTGCGTCACGCGCCGTACCAGTTCGGCGAACGAGGGTTCGTGCTCGACGGACACCCGCAGCGGGAGCCCGTCATGGCCGACCGTCAGGTCCGTCGCCCCGGTGTAGCGGTGCAGCAGGGCGACGAAGGCGGCCAGGTGTACGGCGTCGGGGGCGTCCGGTACGTCCGCCCGTGTGCGGGTGTCGCGTTGCTGCAGGGGCTGTGGCGGGTGAGGCCGGTCGGCGGGCAGTGAGATCTCGAGCGGCAGCGATGTCAGCAGCCGCCGCCAGTAGGCCAGGACTTCCTCGGTACCGCACACAGCAGTGAGCCTTCCCACCAGGTCGGGGTCCGGTTCTGAGCCGGGTCGCCGACATACTAAGGTAAGGGTTACCTAATTCACAGGGTCTCCTGGTGAGGGTTGCCCCCGAGGGCGGGACGGCAATCCACGGAGGACCTGTAGTTCGACCCGCACTCGCCCTACAGTTAAGGCAAGCCTCATCAAAGAAAGTTGACGACGTGGGGACCTCTTCGGTCCGGGCGGCGAAAGGCCCCCGCGCGGTACTGCTGCTGACGCTCTCGGGCGCTGCCCTGCTCACCCTGTGCGCCCTGTCCATGGCGTTCGGCGCGCTCGGCGTCCCTCTCGACCAGGTGTGGCACACCCTGCTCGGCGACGCCCCCGACGCCCGAGTCGACACCGTCATCTGGTCCGTACGCCTGCCCCGCACCGCCCTCGGGCTCGCCACCGGCGCCGCCCTCGGTCTCTCGGGCGCCCTGATGCAGGCGCTGACCCGCAATCCGCTCGCCGACCCCGGCATTCTCGGCGTCAGCGCGGGCGCCGCGTTCGCGGTGGTCCTCTCCGTCGGCGTCCTCGGCATCTCGTCGCTCTACGGCTACATCTGGTTCGCCTTCGGCGGCGCGTTCGCCGCCAGCGTCCTGGTGTACCTCCTGGGCGGTCTGGGCCGCTCCGGGTCCACCCCGGTGAAGCTCGCGCTGGCCGGGGTCGCCGTGACCTCCCTGCTGTTCTCGCTGACCAGCGCCATCGCGCTCACCGACCCCGACGCCCTGAACCGGTACCGGTTCTGGAGCGCCGGCTCGCTCGCCGACCAGGACGAGGGCGTCCTGCTGCGCGTCCTGCCGTTCCTGGCCGTCGGCGCGCTCCTCGCCCTCGCCTGCGCCCCGGCCCTCAACAGCCTCGCCCTCGGCGACGACGTGGCGAAGTCGCTCGGCCTCAAGCTCGGCCTGGTCCGCGTCCAGGGCGTCGTCGCCGTCACCCTCCTCACCGGCGGAGCGGTCGCCGTCATCGGCCCCGTCGTCTTCGTCGGCCTCGTCGTCCCGCACATCGCCCGCGTCCTCGCCCAACTGGCCGGTATCGGCCCGGACCACCGCTGGCTGCTGCCCCTGTCGGCGGTCCTCGCCCCCTGTCTCCTCCTGGCCGCCGACATCGCCGGCCGCCTGATCGCCCGCCCGACCGAGATCCAGGCGGGCATCCTCGTCGCCTTCCTCGGCGGCCCCTTCTTCATCGCCCTGGTACGCCGCCGACGCCTCGCGGAGCTGTGACATGACGTTTCGACGGGGGAGACGCCGACTGCGGGCGGACACCCGGCCCGTGACCGCCGGGTCACGGCAATCCCGCCGACCCGCGACGGCGGCCTACGCGCCGCGCCGACCCGCGACGGCGGCCTACGCGCCGCGCCGACCCGCGACGGCCGCCCACGCGCCGCGCCGACCCGTGACTGCCGGGCCATGGGGATCGGCCCCGGCCCGTCCCCGTGCCCGGGCGCTCCCCGGGAACCCACGGGCGGCGGGCCCGGACCCCGTGCCGGCCGGGCCGCGCCGCGTCGCCCCCGCCGGCCACCCGCACCACCGACTCCCCGCCCCCGAAGCCCTGGTGACGACGCCCCATGCAGACCACCACCGCGCAGGGGTGAGCCGATGACGACCGACCTCGTGCCCGTGCCGCCCGCGCAGAGTGCCGCGAAGACGGCTGTCCGGCAGCGCACGGCCGACCGTCTCGCCTTCCGGCTTCCCGTGCCGCCCGTCTCCGGCGTCGTACGGCCCCGGCTGCTGGCCGTGTCCCTGCTGCTCGCCGCCGCCGCGTTCCTGGCGTTCGCCGTGGAGACCTCCGTGGGGGACATCGACCTGCCGCTCGCCGATGTGCTGAAGGCCCTCGTCGGCGTGGGCGACCCCGGCACCGAACTGATCGTCCACGAACTGCGGCTGCCCCGCGCCCTGGCCGGGCTGCTCGTCGGGATCGCGTTCGGCATCTCCGGGGCCCTGCTGCAGACCGTGACGCTCAACCCGCTGGCCAGCCCCGACATGATCGGCATCACCCAGGGCGCCGGCGCGGTGGTCGTCGCTGGCATCGTCCTCGGCTGGGACGGCGGCCTCGGCACCCAGGCCCTGGGCCTGCTGGGCGCGTCGGCCGCCGGGCTGCTGGTGTACGTGCTGGCCTGGAAACGCGGCACCACCGGCTACCGCATCGTCCTCGTCGGCATCGGCGTCTCCTGGATCTGCACCAGCATCACCGACTACCTACTGGCCCGCGGCCAGCGCTTCCAGGCGCAGGCCGCCCTCGGCTGGCTCGTCGGCAACCTCAACGGCCGCACCTGGGACCAGATCGGCCCGCTCGCCCTCACCCTGGCCGTGCTCGTGCCCCCGGCCGTCCTGCTCGGCCGGCAGATCCGCGTCCTGCAACTCGGGGACGACGTCGCCAAGGGCCTCGGCACCCGGGTCCACCTCGTCCGGATGGCCGTCCTGCTCGTCTCGGTCGGGCTCGTCGCCTTCGGCACCGCGACCGCCGGACCCATCGCCTTCGTGGCCCTCGCCGCGCCCCAGGTCGCCCAGCGCCTGGCCGGCACCCCGTTCCCGCCACCCCTCGCGGCGGGGCTCAGCGGCGCCGTGATGGTGCTCGTGTCCGACCTCGCCGCCCGGAAGCTGATCCCCGACACCGAACTGCCGGTCGGGATCGTCACCGGGGTGCTCGGCGCCCCCGTCCTGCTGTGGCTGCTCATCCGCGCCAACCGCGCCGGTTCAGGAGGCTGAAGACGTGTCATCGAAGTACGAACCGGCTGCCGCGGAGCGCGACACCCGCCCGGTCGCTCCCGTCGACCGCGCGGACGCTCGTGCCGACGGCCCCGAACTGCGCGCCGAGGGCCTGCGCCTGGCCTACGACGACCGGATCGTCGTCGACGGCCTCGACCTGGTCGTCCCCACCGGCCGGGTCACGGCCATCGTCGGCGCCAACGCCTGCGGCAAGTCGACCCTGTTGCGCGCCCTGGCCCGGCTGCTCACGCCCAAGGCCGGTGCCGTCCACCTCGACGGCCGTGCGGTGCACACCATCCCGGCCCGGACCCTCGCCCAGAAACTCGGCATCCTCCCGCAGACGCCCGTCGCCCCCGAGGGACTGACGGTCGTCGACCTGGTCGGGCGGGGGCGTACACCGCACCAGACCTGGTGGCGGCAGTGGTCGCGGAGCGACGAGGAGGCCGTGCACGAGGCACTGCGGGCCACCGGGATGACCGATCTCGCGCACCGGCCCGTCGACGAACTCTCCGGCGGACAGCGCCAACGCGCCTGGATCGCCATGGCCGTCGCCCAGGGCACCCCCGTGATGCTGCTGGACGAGCCGACCACGTACCTCGACCTCGCCCACCAGATCGACGTCCTCGACCTGGTCACCGACCTCAACCGGCACCGGGGCCGCACCGTCGTCATGGTCCTGCACGACCTCAACCAGGCCTGCCGGTACGCCGACCACATCATCGCCATGAAGGGCGGACGCATCGTGGGCGAGGGCGCCCCCGCCGACGTCATCACCGCCGAGACCGTCCAGGACGTCTTCGGACTGCGCTGCGTCGTCGGCGAGGACCCGGTCAGCCGTACGCCCCTGGTCATCCCGATGGGCCGTCATCACGAGGGGGCCGACGTGGACGCGGCGCAGGCCGCGGTGTCCGTGTCGGGCCCCACCGGCTGACCGGCGGCCACCGGCCCCCCGGCGGCCCGCACGTCTGTTCCGTCACGGGCGGGGGGTCAGATAACCCCCCATCGTGCGGAAGTAGTCCGTCGCGGCGAGTTCCGTGCCGTCCTCCGTCCGCACCCGCTCGACCACCAGCCCCGGCAGCCGTCCCGAGCGGGCCTCGGCGCCCGCCACGATCACGACCCCGTCGCCCTCCCGGATGAAGATCCGCCCCGGCGTGCCGCCGTACCGTCCCTCGGAGACGGAGGCCGCGACGATCCGGATCCGCTCGCCCCGGTGGTGGGTGAAGGCGTTGGGGTACGGGTCCGACTGGGCCCGTACGAAGCGCTCTAGGTCCTCGGCGGGCCAGGTCCAGTCGATCCGGCTGTCCTCCAGGGACCGCTTGTGGAAGAAACTCGACCGGGAGCGGTCCTGCGGCGTCCACACGGCCCGGCCGGAGTCGATGAGTTCGAGGGAATCGGTGACCAGCGGCCCGATCAGGTCGACCGTGCGGTGGAACAGGTCCGTCGCCGTGTCCTTCGGCCCGACCGGCACCGCACGCTGCAACAGCACGTCACCCATGTCGAGTTCGCCGTCCATGCGGTGGGCGGTGACACCGACCTCCCGCTCGCCGTTGATGAGCGCCCAGATGAGCGGGGAGAAACCCGCGTACGCCGGGAGCAGCGAGTCATGGATGTTGAGGGTGCCGTGCGGCGGCAGGTCGAAGATCTCGGGCGGCAGCCAGGTGCGCCAGTTGTTGGCCACGATGAGGTCCGGGTCGGCCTCCTTGAGCGCGCGCAGCAGTTCCTCGTCGCCCGGCCGGTTGCGCAACAGCACCGGCACACCGTGCTGTTCGGCGAGGTCGGCGACCGAGTCGTTCCAGATCTTCTCGTACGCGTGATCGCTCTGGGGATGGGTGACGACGAGTACCACATCGTGTCCGGAATCCAGCAGCGCACGCAGCGTCCGGTGTCCCCACGTCTGGTATCCGAACATGGCGATCCGCATATGAGCCCTCCTCAACCGTTGCTAGGTAAGGCTTACCTTATCTAACATGTCCGTGCTGGGGGAGGCGGTGTTCCTGCCGGGGCGACTGTGTGGACCCCTTTTCTCGATGAAAGGCGATGACGCGGTGACGATGCTGCACACCGGGCCGGATTCCATCTACGACGTACTGGGGATCGGATTCGGACCGTCGAATCTCGCGCTCGCCATCGCGCTCCACGAGCACTCCGCACGGGCCGGCGCGGAGAACGGACTGCGGGTCGGATTCCTGGAGAGACAGCCCCGCTTCGGATGGCACCGCGGCATGCTCATCGACGACGCCACCATGCAAGTGTCCTTCCTCAAGGACCTGGTGACGATGCGTGACCCCACCAGCGACTTCAGCTTCCTGTGCTACCTGCGCGACCAGGGGCGGCTGGTGGACTTCCTCAACCTGAAGACCCTCTTCCCGCTGCGTATCGAGTTCCACGACTACTTCGCGTGGGCCGCCGCCCGCGTCTCCCACCTCGTCGAGTACTCCTCCGAGGTCGTCTCCGTACGCCCCGTCAGCCGGGACGGGGAGGTCCGCTACTTCGACGTCACCAGCCGTACCCCCGGCGACCCGGAGCGGTTCACCGTCCGTCGCGCCCGCAGCATCTGCGTGGCCGCCGGCCTGGAGCCGCACCTCCCGCCGGAGGCCGTCCTGTCCGACCGCGTCTGGCACACCAGCGAGTTGCTGCCCCGCGTCGAGGAGGCCCGGCGCACCGGCCGGCTGATACGCCGCGCCGTCGTCCTGGGCGCCGGGCAGAGCGCGGCGGAGGCCGTGGACTACCTCCACCGCAACTTCCCCGAGGCCGAGATCTGCTCCGTCTTCGCCAAGTACGGCTACACACCCGCCGACGACAGCCCCTTCGCCAACAAGATCTTCGACCCCGAGGCCGTCGACCTGTACTACGGCTCGCCCCGTGAGGTGAAGCAGTCGCTGTTCGACTACCACCGCAGCACCAACTACTCCGTCGTGGACATGGATCTGATCGAGTCGCTGTCCCGGACCATGTACCAGGAGAAGGTGCAGGGCCGGGAACGGCTGCGGATGATGAACGTCTCCCGGCTGCGCGAGGTGGAGGAGGGCACGGACGACGTCCGCGTGACCGTGGAGTTCCTGCCGACGGGGGAGCGCGAGACCCTCAGCGCGGACCTCCTCGTCCACGCCACCGGCTACCGGCCGCGCGGGGTCGGTGACAACCTCGGCGAGATCGGCAAACTCTGCCTGCGCGACGAGGAGGACGCCCTCCAGGTGGGCCGCGACCACCGCGTGGCCACCGCCCCCGACGTCAGCGCGGACATCTACCTCCAGGGCGGCACCGAGCACACCCACGGCCTCACCTCGACGCTGCTGTCCACCACCGCCGTCCGGGCCGGGGAGATCTGCGCCTCCCTCCTCGCCCGCCGCGCGGCGGACCTGGCGACGGCGGAGGCGTGAGCGGCGGCTTTGAGGGCGTGAGCGGCTGACGCTGGGGGCGTGAGCGACTGAAACCGGGGGCGCCGCGCGCCGCCTAACGGCGGCTCGCGCCCTCCTCGATCTCGCCCCGGCGCCGCACCCCCCTGGCCAGCGCCGCGCCCAGGAACCCGGTCACGAGTCCCCACAGCACGGCCAGGCCGAGCGCGCTCCACAGATGGGGCCGCAGGAACAGTTCCCCGCCCAGGTCGCCGCCGAGGTCACCTATGCCGATGACCGACAGCCCGTAGTGCGCGGAGATCCGGCCCACGAGGCAGATCATCAGAACGGTCGCGGCGAGAGCGGCCGCCATGTGCACGGCGTGCTGCCACAGCCGCACCCGGGCGGGGGAGCGGGCCGCCATCACGAACGCGGCCAGGACCAGCAGCACCGCGTTCACGGCGGGCAGCCACCACACCCGCCCGTCGTACTCGGCGAGCGAGCCCAGGTTCAGGGTGGACACGTCGGGCCCGCGCACCACCTCGTCCAGGATCTTCGGCATCGGCAGTCCGAAGGGCCCCTCGACCTGGCTGTCCCAGGTGGCGCCCAGGCCGATGGTGAAGGCGGGCCACACGACGTTCGGCAGGCCCAGCAGGACCAGCGCGGCCGTCTGGGCGGCATGCCCGCGGGTCAGCGCCACCACGGCCGCGATCACCAGCCCGATGCCCAGGCACGCCAGCAGCAGACCCACCATCGCGTACGCGGCCGGGCGCACCGACTCCTGGAACCGCAGCAGCCGCGCGGGAAGCGGCGCCCCGCGCGAGACCAGCAGCGCCAGGACGAGCACCCCGGCGAGCCACACCAGCCCGAGGAACAGGGTCGGCGCCACGGCCGTCTCGAACCCCACGTCGGCGGAGGTGCCGAGGAAGTCGCCCACGTCGCCGAGCGGGACGTCGAAGGTCTGCCGGGCGTAGAGCGCCAGGCCCAGCAGCGCCGCCAGCCACAGGACGGCGATCCGGGCGGCCCAGCCGGCGAGTTCGGCCGCCCCCGCCACCGCCCGATGACGCAGGGGCCGCAGAAACCCGGCGGCGACCACCAGCGCGCCCACGACGGTCACCGACAGCGGCATCACGGTCAGGCCCGCCCGGGTCTCGGCGAAGAACCCCGCGCCGCCGGACAGCTCGATCGTGCCGCCGACCGCCGTGACGACGGTGGCCGCGACGACCCGGGGGAACGCGCCGTCCGGGAGGTCCGCCGCGCCGGCCGCCCACAGGCCGAGAGAGGCCACCACGATCATGGCGACCAGTCCGGCCAGCACGGTGGCGAGGGCCTGGAGCCAGCCGTGGCGGGCGACCGCACGCTCGGGTGCGGCGGTCTGCCGGGGCGACAGGGTCCGAGGGCTCACTCTTGCCACGCTAAGCACGACGGTGACACTCCGCGCGCCGGGGCGCACGGCTCGTTCGGCTTGCGGGTGGCGCCGGACCAGAGCACACAATGGCCCTGTTACGGAGAAAAGAGCGACAAAGCGGCTAAACATGTGCATCAACCGCTCTTGACCGTCATCGCCCCCATGTGTCGCCGCGCATTCCCCGAGCCGGGAGAAGACCCGTGAGTTCCGAACAGCCGTCCTCCGGCCGCCCTACAGGACCCCCCTCCGGCCCCCTGTCCGGGCCGCAGCAGCCCGGCCCCACGCCGCCCGACCCCACGCGGCCGAACGCACCGGTGCCACCGGGCGACACGTCCGGGCCCGGCGGCACCGGCGGCACCGGCGGTCCGGGCGGCAGCGGCGGCTCCGGGGGCGGGCCCGGCGGTCCGAGCGGCGCGGGGGGCCCGGGAAGCCCCGGACACCCGTGGTGGCGGTCCGCTCCGCGGATCGCCCTCATGGTCACCGCCGCCGTGGTCGCGGCGGTCCTGATCGTCGTCCTCACCCGCTCCGACGACTCCGGCGGCTCGGCCGACGGCGAGGTCTTCCTCCAGGCCGCCGGCAAGGCGGGCCCCGACCCGTTCACCGAGTCCACGGCCACGGACAGCTCCACCGTCCCCGAGACCCCCACGGCCACCCCGAGCAGTGCGGAAAACGCCAACGTGACGCGCGCCGTGGACGGTTCGTCCCCCGGCCTCTACGGCGGCACCCGCAACGTCGCCAGCTGCGACGTGGAGAAACAGATCAAGGTGCTCGGCGCGAACCCCGCCAAGAACGACGCGTTCGCCTCCGTCGCCGGCGTGGACCCCTCCGGCGTACCCGCCTACCTGCGCTCACTCACCCCCGTACAGCTGCGCATG
The DNA here is from genome assembly GCF_029167005.1 of Streptomyces sp. VNUA24. Taxonomy (NCBI): domain Bacteria; kingdom Bacillati; phylum Actinomycetota; class Actinomycetes; order Kitasatosporales; family Streptomycetaceae; genus Streptomyces; species Streptomyces sp. VNUA24. The sequence goes on along the minus strand of NZ_CP119143.1, from coordinate 601,556 downwards.
GACACCCGCGTGACCAACCACGGCTACCGCGACGGCGCCGCCACCAGCTACCAGGCCGTCCTGCAGTCCGGCACCGCCGTCCTCGTCGACGACCGGGGCATCCCCCGGGTCCGCTGCGCCTGCGGCAACCCGCTGAAGCCCCCGGTCGCGCTGAAGACCACGCCGGAGCCCAAGGGCGACTCCTGGCCGTCGTACCGGCCGCAGAACGTCGTGGTCATCGAGCGCTCGACCGTGGTCGTCGACGTCTTCGTCCTCTACGACCCCGAGCACGACGACTGGTTCACCCGCCACGCCGGCGACACGGGCGGGAAGGACAGGAAGACCACCCCGCCGGTCAACCAGCCCTCCCCCTCGGTGTCGACGTCGTTCTCCGAGGAACCGCCCTCGAAGTCGCCCAAGCCGTGCCCCTCGTCCCCGGGCGGCGCCACGAAGACCCCGAAGGGCGGGGCCGACGGCAGCTCCAGCCCCTGCCCCTCCTCGTCCTCGGTGACCACTCCGTCCACCTCGCCCCCGTCGTCGCCGGAGACACCGACCACCGGGCCCACGACACCGCCGAAGAGCCCCGAGTCGGCCGACGCGCCGGGCGACACCACGACCTCCGGGTCGGCGTCCCTCGACGGTGTCCCGGACCCGGCCGACCCGGACTCCTGACCCGCCCGCGCGGCCGTACGGGGCCCCGCCGCCTCACTCGTCGATCGCCGACCCGAACAGGGCGCCCGTGGCGGGCGCCCCGAGGGAGGCGGCGCCGTACGTCCACGACCCGGCCGCCGTGACGCCGCCCGGGCCCGCCGAGAGCACCCAGATGTGACCGTCGCCGGCGTTCTCGCCCGGCGCGGCGGCCAGCAGACCGAAGCGGCCGTCGCCGTTCGGGTCGGTCAGCCGGACCTGGGCGCCCCACTTGTCGCCCTTCTCCGCGGCGCCCGGCACGTCCGTGGAGTTCTGGTCCCAGGACCGGGCGCCGGCCGCGGTCAGCCCGGCGGCGGAGCCGCGCAGCACCCACACGGCGCCGGCGTCCCTCACCGTGCCGATGTCCTCGCCCGCGGCCCCGATCGCCACGTCCGCGTACCCGTCCCCGTCGGTGTCCGCGACCGACAGGTCCGAGCCCCAGCCGTCCCCGGCCTCGGCGACACCGGGCACGCCGTCGGAGTCCTGCACCCACCAGTCCGGGTCCGCCGCCGGGCCGTCCGGGCCGCCCAGGCGCACGCCGACCACCCCGCCCGTCCGGGTCTCGCCCGGCTGGTCGTCCGGCGAGTTCGGCTCGCCGGTCACCAGGTCGTCGTACCCGTCGTTGTTGATGTCCCCGGACGCCGCGACCGGACCGCCGCGCAGATCCCGCTCGTACGTCAGCCCGTCCGCGTTGCCCGACAGATACGCGGACCACCCGTGCCCGGGCTCGTCCCCCAGGCTCAGCCCCGACACGACGAGGTCGGCGAAGCCGTTCTTGTCGTAGTCACCGGTGGTCATGGACATGGGCCGGATGTCGCGGGCCTCGGCCTTGGCGCCGAAGCTCCGGGTCGACTCCCGGCGCATCGAGCTGCGCGCCTCGGCGTCGTACGCGAACAGCTCCACGCCGTACGGGTCGAGGACGGCGAGGAGGTCGCCGTCCGTCTCGGCGGTGAAGCGGCCCGCGGCAAGACCGGTGCCGAACTGCTCGCCCGCGGCGGGCTCCTCGGTCTCCAGCCAGTCGCTCGCGGCACCCTTCAGCCCGGCCTTGGAGCCCCACAGCACGGTCACACCGCCCGCGTCCTTCAGCGTGCCGATGTCCTCGCCGGGGATGCCCACCACGGCGTCGTCGTACCCGTCGCCGTCCAGGTCGCCCGTGGCGACCGCCCGGCCGAACCCGTCGCCCGTCTCGGCCGCGCCCGCGACCCCCGACGTCGACTGGCTGAAACGGGCGGCGTTGCTCGTTCCGATGCCCTTGGACGAGCCGTACTGCACGGTCACCAGCCCCGCGCCCTTCTTGCCGCTCACGGTGGCACCGGGCGCGCCGACCAGGACGTCCTCGTAACCGTCGCCGTTGAAGTCGCTGTTGCGGTCACCGGCCCGGGTGCTGCCGGGCGCGCCGGCGTAGGCGGAGGGAGCGGCGGCCATCGCCGCGCCCGAGACGAGAAGAAAGGTGGCAGCGGCGAGCGCTGCCGAACGGTTCTTGCGCATGTTCGGCTCCTGGTAGTAAGAACGGCCGGGCAGCGCGGGGGTGTCCGGAAAGGGCCCGTTCCTCGTCCGGCGCCCTGTTCGACACCTCGTGGTGAGGAAGGGTTGTACGGGACGACACGGCCGGTTCAGGAAGCCCGCCCTCCGGGCAGGGCCCCGGCACCCGCCGCGGAGAAGGGCGTTCGCGCGGCGGAATCGGTGTGACCGGCGGAAATGGGGTGGCGCGGCGGCACCGGGACCGTCGATGCTCCTCCGTATGAGTGACCATGGCGCGACCCGGCCCGACGAACAGCCCCTGCCCGAGCGGAAACCCGGCTGGGGTGACCGGTTCGTCGGCCCCGAAGCAGACCCGCGCGGCGACGGAGGCTTCGAGGGGGAGCGGGCCACGCTGGTCGGATACCTGCGCAACCAGCGGCTCACCCTGGAGCTGAAGTGCGCGGACCTGGACGCCGAGGCCCTGGCCCGCCGTTCGGTGCCGCCGTCCAACCTGTCCCTGCTCGGCCTCGTGCGCCACCTGGCGGGCGTCGAACAGTACTGGTTCCGCGAGGTCCTGGCGGGGGAGCCCCCGTCGCCGCGCCACTACCGCGCCGGGGACGACCCCGACGGGGACTTCAACGACGCCGTCGCCGACCCGGACGCCGTGGCCGACGCCTGGCGGACCTGGCGCGGCGAGGTCGCCTTCGCCGAGCGCTTCGTGGCGGCGGCCCCCGACCTCGCCGTCACCGGGCGCCACGACGACGAGCCCATCGCCCTGCGCGAAGTCCTGGTGCACCTGATCGAGGAGTACGCCCGTCACAACGGCCACGCCGACCTCCTGCGCGAACGCATCGACGGCCGCATCGGCGAGTGAACCCCCGAGCCCGGCGAGTGACAGCCCCGATCCGTCCTCCGGCGATTCCCCTGAGGGCGGAACGCCGCCCCCTTCCCCTCCCGCCCGGAGTTCCTAGGCTGGAGAGGTGAGCCGACACGTCCCGAACGAAGCCCGAGTCATCCCGCTGCGCCCGGCGACGGCGAGCCCGGCGGCGGCCCACCCGGCCCACCCGGTCCGTCCGGTCGGTCCGGTCGGTCCGGCGGGTCCACCCGCTCCAGCTGCCAGGGAGCCCCTGTGGCGCGACCTCGTCGGTGACGTGCTGCGCCGCGAACGGCTGGCCCAGGAACGGACCTTGAAGGACGTCGCCGACGAGGCCCGCATCTCGATGCCGTACCTCTCCGAGGTGGAACGGGGCCGCAAGGAAGCCTCCTCGGAGGTCCTCGCGGCGGCCGCCCAGGCCCTCGGCCTCGGCCTCGGGGACCTGCTGTCGCTGGCCCAGACCGAGCTGACCCGCCGGCACACCGCCCGCAGGACACCCGCGGCCCCCTACGACGGCCTGTGCCTCGTGGCCTGAGCTGCGCGTCCGCGCCCCTGGCCGGGGCGCGGACGCCGAGTCCCACCGGCCGGAGAAGGGCGCTTGGGGGCGCCCCTCAGACCCCCACCAGCCGCCTGTTCAACACCTCGTCCGCCAGCCCGTAGGCCACCGCCTCCTGAGCCGTGAACACCTTGTCCCGGTCCATGTCGGCCCGCAGCTCCGCGGTCGTGCGGCCCGTGTGCCGCGCGAGCACCTCCTCGACCTGGGACCGGATCCGCACCATCTCCTTGGCCTGCAGGGCGAGATCGGAGACGGTGCCCTGACGGCCCCCGCTGGCGGGCTGCCCCAGCAGCACCCGCGCGTGCTCCAGCACGAACCGCCGCCCGGCGTCCCCGCCCGCCAGCAGCACCGCCGCGGTGGAGGCCGCCTGCCCGACGCAGAACGTCGAGACCGGCGCGCGCACGTAGGACATCGTGTCGTAGATCGCCATCAGTGAAGTGAACGATCCGCCGGGCGAGTTGATGTAGATCGCGATCTCGCTCTCCGGCGCCGAGGACTCCAGATGGAGCAGCTGCGCGATGACGACGTTGGCCACTCCGTCGTCGATCTCGGTGCCGAGGAAGATGATCCGCTCGGACAGCAGCCGGCTGAACACGTCGTACGACCGCTCGCCCTGCGCGGTCCGCTCGACCACGTTCGGAATCGTGTACGTCCCCATCACTGCAGCCCCATCCGTCGGCGCGACGAGGCCGGCCGTACGTCGTCGAGCGTCTCGACGACCCGGTCGACCATTCCGTACTCCCTGGCCTGTTCGGCCGTGAACCAGCGATCGCGGTCTCCGTCCCGGGAGATCGTCTCCACGGTCTGGCCGGTGTGCTCGGCGGTGATCCGCTCGATGGCCCGCTTGGTGAACTCCAGGTTCTCCGCCTGGATCTCGATGTCGGCGGTGGTTCCGCCGATGCCCGCCGACGGCTGGTGCATCATGATCCGCGCGTTGGGCAGCGCGTACCGCTTGCCGCGGGCGCCCACGCTCAGCAGGAACTGGCCCATGCTCGCCGCGAAGCCCATCGCCAGCGTCGAGACGTCGTTCGGGATCAGCCGCATGGTGTCGTGGATGGCGAGGCCCGCGGTGACGGAACCACCGGGGCTGTTGATGCAGAGGCTGATGTCGGTGCGCGGGTCCTCCGCCGACAGCAGCAGCAACTGGGCGCAGACGCGGTGGGCGGAGACCTCGTCGACCTGGGTGCCCAGGAAGACGATCCGCTGGGCGAGGAGCTGCGCCGCGAGATGGTCGTCGAAGCGTGACGCGGGGGTGTCGCCCTCCTCGGCACGCGGGGCGTACGCGGGGGCCCGGCCGGTGGTCGATGGAGCCACTTCTTCCTCCCTCGGGTGGACGCGACCGCGGTGGCCGCTGACGCCACTCTCCCCACGAGACGCCTCTCACCTGCGCTTTCTCTGCCCACGGCAGATTCGCCGACAGCAGAGCGTGATCCCTCACCGTGATCTTTCACCGTGATCCCTCACCGTGATCCCCTCATCGGGTGACCCGGCCACCGATGAGTTTCGGCGGCGGGTCCGGTCGATACAGAGACGACACACCCCCGCCCCTAGGAGGAGCTCATGTCCGGCGACGGATTCACCATCTGCCTGTGGTTCGACGGCCAGGCCGAGGAGGCGGCCGCCCACTACGTCTCGGTCTTCAAGGACTCCCGGCTCGGCCGGGTCACCCACTACGGAGAGGGTGCGCACCAGCCGGCCGGCACGGTGCTCACCGTCGACTTCGAGGCCAACGGCCAGCGGTTCGTCGCCCTCAACGGCGGCCCGCAGTTCACGTTCACCGAGGCCGTCTCCTTCCAGATCTTCTGCGCCGACCAGGACGAGATCGACTACTACTGGAACAGCCTCACCGAAGGGGGCGAGCCCGGCCCCTGCGGCTGGCTCAAGGACAGGTTCGGTGTGTCCTGGCAGGTCGTGCCCACCGCCCTCATCGAGATGATCAGCGACCCGGACGCGCAGAAGGCGGCCCGCGCGACGGCGGCGATGATGTCGATGGGCAAGCTGGACCTCGCCGCGCTGGAGAAGGCGTACGCGGGCGCGTAGCGGTCCGCACATCCTTCTCCTGGTGGGCGGCCCTCCCGACAGGGCCTCCCACCAGGCGGTTACCGGCATTTCGGTGATTCTTTACCCGGGCCGGGTAGCGGGAGCAAAGGACGCCGGTGAGGCTTGCGCGAGCGCCATCCGTTACCCGGAGGAACTTTGAACGTCACCCTGACCACCTGGCTGTTCACCATCGTCGCCCTCTGCGTACTGGTGGGGGTCGACTTCTTCATCGGCCGCAGACCCCACGATGTGTCGATCAAGGAGGCCGGGATCTGGTCGGCCGTCTGGGTCGCCCTGGCCATCGGCTTCGGCCTGGTCGTGCTGGCCGTCGGCGGGGGCAAGCCCGCGGGGGAGTTCTTCGCGGGCTTCATCACCGAGAAGTCCCTGAGCGTCGACAACCTCTTCGTCTTCGTCCTGATCATGGCGAAGTTCGCGGTGCCCTCGCAGTACCAGCAGCGGGTGCTGATGGTCGGTGTGCTGATGGCGCTTGTGCTCCGCGCGATCTTCATCGCGGCCGGCGCGGCGATCATCTCCACCTTCTCCTGGGTCTTCTACCTCTTCGGCGCGTTCCTGATCTACACCGCCTGGAAGCTGGTGGAGGACGCCCGCAAGGGCGGCCACGAGGAGGAGTACGAGGAGAACAAGCTCCTGAAGGCGGTGGAGAGGCGTTTCGGGGTGGCCGACCGCTACCACGGCACCAAGCTGTGGATCGAGGAGAACGGCAAGCGCGTCATGACGCCGATGCTGGTCGTGATGCTCGCGATCGGCTCCACCGACGTCCTCTTCGCCCTCGACTCCATCCCCGCGATCTACGGCCTCACCCAGGACCCGTACATCGTGTTCACCGCCAACGCCTTCGCCCTGATGGGCCTGCGCCAGCTGTACTTCCTCATCGGCGGCCTGCTGAAGAAGCTCGTCCACCTCTCCTACGGCCTGTCGATCATCCTCGGCTTCATCGGCGTCAAGCTGGTGCTGCACGCCCTGCACGAGTCCGGCGTCCACGTCCCGGAGATCTCCATCCCGTTCTCCCTGGGCTTCATCGTCCTCGTCCTCGCCGTCACCACCGCCACCAGCCTCTGGGCCTCCCGGCGACAGCACAACGCCGTCTGACGGAAGGGCGTGACCGCGGCCGCCGCGGTCACGCCTGCGGTGGGTCAGCGAGGGTCGTCGGTGGTTTCCGTCGGCGGCGGCCGGGTGGCCGCCAGGCTGGTGAGGAGCGTGAGCCGGTCCTCGGAGGCGGTGCCCGATTCGACGGCGCAGAGCGTCAGGTCGCACACCGCACGGTCGGACAGGGGCAACTGCCGACGCGGCCGCAACTGCAGCCGTCCGCAAGGGGGTTGTGGCTATACCCCCTATAAACGCAACCTCCCTCCGGCGCGACGAATCCTGTTCGGTGGGATCGACCGCTTGAACGAGAACCACCCTGGAGCCGCACAGTTGACGGATGGCGTCCGCCCCGGAGCGGGCGCGCGCGTACGGGCGACCCCCTCCGCCCCACTCCCCGGACGCCGGCCGCCCCACGAGCCGTTGTGACGCCCCGAGCGTCACCGCCGGCGACGGCCTCTCCTCCCACCTGCCGCAGACGCGGCCGATCCCCCACCCAGCGAGCGAAGGCGTACCCATGTCCACTGAACCAGTGTCTGCCCTGCCACCCCCCGCCGCACCGGACGCGTCCCCCGCGGATCCCACGCGGCGCACCTTCATCGCCACCACCGGCGCGGTCGGTGGCGTCGCCGTCGTGGGCGGCGTGATCGGGGGACCCCTCCCCGTCGCCGCGGAGGAGGAGCCCGCCGCCGCGCCACCGGCCGGCCGTGTGTCCCTGACGGTCAACGGCACCCGGAGGACGGTGACGGTGGACAACCGCACCTCGCTGCTGGACCTGTTGCGCGAGCACCTGGACCTGACCGGTTCCAAGAAGGGCTGCAACGCCGGCGCCTGCGGCGCCTGCACCGTCCTGGTCGACGGCCGCCGGGTCAACGCCTGCCTGACCCTCGCCGTCCGCCTGGAGGGCGCCGAGGTCACCACGATCGAGGGCCTGGCCGACGGCGACGAACTGCACCCGCTGCAGCAGGCGTTCATCGACGAGGACGCCTTCCAGTGCGGTTACTGCACCCCCGGCCAGATCATGTCCGGTGTCGGCTGCATCGAGGAGGGGCACACCGGTTCACCGGCGGAGATCCGGGAGTGGATGAGCGGCAACATCTGCCGTTGCGGCTGTTACGTGAAAATCGTGCGCGCGGTCGGCAAGACCGCCGGCCGGAAGTAGAGGTGCGGCCGTCATGTTCCCCTTCTCCTACACCCGGGTCTCCGACACACGGGCGGCGCTCGACGCCGGCCGCCGCGGTGGGCGCTTCATCGCCGGTGGCACCACGCTGGTCGACCTGATGCGTGAGACCGTCGAGCGTCCCGGGAAGCTCGTGGACATCTCCGGTCTGCCGTGGGACGAGGTCACCGTCACCGAACGCGGGGGTTTGCGGATCGGCGCGCTGGTGACCATGTCCGAGGCCGCCGCCCACCCCAAGGTGCGCACCCTGTACCCCGTCGTGGCCGAGGCGTTGGAACTGAGCGCGTCGGCCCAGCTGCGGAACATGGCCACCATCGGCGGGAACATCATGCAGCGCACCCGCTGCACCTACTTCCGTGACGTGACCGCCGCGTGCAACAAGCGTGAGCCCGGCTCGGGTTGCGCCGCGCTGAAGGGACACAACCGCACCCACGCGATCCTCGGCACCTCCGACGCCTGCGTGGCCACCCACCCCTCCGACGTCGCGGTGGCCTTCGCCGCCCTGGAGGCGACCGTGCACCTGCTCAGCCCGGACGGGAGGCGCCGGGTCCCCTTCGCCGACTTCCTGCTGCGTCCCGGCAGCACCCCCAACCGTGAACAGGCCCTCCGTAAGGGTGAGTTGATCACGGCCGTCGAGATCCCCGCCCTGCCGCGCCCCCTGAGGTCGGGCTACCTGAAGGTCCGCGACCGGCAGTCGTACGAGTTCGCCCTGACCTCGGCGGCCGTCGCGCTGCACGTGCGCGGCGGGGTGATCCGCGAGGCCCGGGTCGCGGCCGGGGGAGTGGGCACCGTCCCCTGGAAACTGCCCGCCGTGGAACGGCACCTGGTCGGCGAGCGCCCTTCCGCGGCGCTGTGGGCGGCCGCCGCGGACAAGGCGGCCGACGGGGCTCGTCCCCTGCGGTACAACCGGTTCAAGCCCGAGTTGCTGAAACGGACCGTCGAGCGTCAGCTGCGCGTCGTGGGAGGTACGAAGTGAGTCCCCAGCCCCGGGCCGCCGTCGGCGCCCCGCTGTCCCGCGTGGACGGACGACTCAAGGTCACCGGACAGGCCCTGTACGCCGCCGAGCACGACGTCCAGGGTGTGCTGCACGCCGTCATCGTCGACAGCGGCGTCGGCGCGGGCCGTATCACGTCCGTCGACACCCGCGCCGCCGAAGCCCACCCCGGGGTCCTGCGGGTGATCCACCACGGCAACGCGCCGAAGCTGCCGTACCTCGACAATCCCGGATCCAACAACCCCGAGGGCCGCCGCCTGCGGGTGTTCCAGGACGACAAGGTCCTCTTCCACGGCCAGCCGGTCGCCGTCGTCGTCGCCACGACCCTGGAGGCCGCGCAGCACGGCGCGAGTCTGGTGAAGGTCGGTTACGACGCGCGGAAGCCCTCGACGGACATGGCGAAGGCCGAGCCGGACCCGCCGACCCGGTACGCGCGCGGTGACGCCGCCGCCGGTCTGCGTGACGCGGCGGTCCGCATGGACCTCGACTACCGCATGGCGCGCAACCACCAGAACCCGATGGAACCGCACGCCACGATCGCCCGCTGGAAGGGCGACGAGCTGACGGTGTGGGACAAGACCCAGTGGGTGGTGGGCACCCAGACCGAACTCTCCACGGTGTTCGACCTGCCCCTGAAGTCGGTGCGGGTCATCTCGCCGTTCGTCGGGGGCGGCTTCGGCAGCGGCCTGCGCTGCTGGCCGCACACCGTGGTCGCGGCTCTCGCCGCCCGCGAACTGAAACGGCCCGTGAAGGTCGTCCTGAGCCGCCGCCAGATGTACTTCGGCACCGGCTTCCGGCCCTCCTACGACTACCGGTTGCGCCTCGGCAGCGACCGGCGGGGCCGGCTGGCGGCCATGGTGCACGAGATGGACGCGGAGACCTCGTCGTACGAGAAGTTCGAAGAGGCCATCATGCTCGCGGGCCAGATGTTCTACAGCACCCCCCACGTCAGCCAGGCGTACCGCAAGGTGCCGCTGGACGTGAACACCCCGCTGTGGATGCGCGGTCCGGGCTTCGCGAACGCGTCCTTCGCCATCGAGTCGGCCATGGACGAACTTGCGAACAAGCTCGGTGTCGACCCGATCGAACTGCGGCTGCGCAACGAGCCGGCCGAGGACGAGTCCAACGGGCTGCCCTGGTCCACCCGCAAACTGCGTGAGTGCTACACCGTGGGAGCGCGGGAGTTCGGCTGGGACCGGCGCAGGCCGAAGCCGCGCTCGACGCGGGACGGCGACTGGCTGGTCGGGCTCGGCATGGCCGCGGCCGTGTACGACCCCGGGCGTTTCCCCGCGCAGGCCCGGGTGCGCCTGGCCGCCGACGGCACCGCGGTGGCCGAGGCGGCCTCCAGTGACATGGGTCCGGGCACCTACACCTCCCAGACCCAGGTCGCCGCGGACGCCCTCGGGCTGAGCATGCGCGCGGTGACCTTCCGGCTCGGCGACTCCCTCTACCCGCCCACCCCGCCGCACGGCGGCTCGATGACCATGACCGTCGTCGGCTCCGCCGTCCTCGACGCCTGCGACAAGGTCCGCCGCCGGGCGATCGAGCTGGCCGTCGAGGACGAGGAGTCGCCGCTGTACGGCGTCCGGGCCGAGGACATCGTCGTACGCGGCGGCCGGCTGCACGTGCCGGACGACCCTGCCCGTGGCGAGACGTACCAGCGGCTGCTGACCCGCAACAAGCTCACCCACCTCGAAGCCGACGGCGCGTACGCCGGGGCGCCGGAGCCCGCACGCCACGCGTACTTCTCCTACGGCGCGGTCTTCACCGAGGTCGGCGTGGACGCCACGCTCGGCCTGGTCCGGGTGCGGCGGATGCTCGGGGTGTACGACGTCGGCCGTGTCGTCAGCCCCAAGCTGGCGGACAGCCAGGCGCTGGGCGGCATGGTGGGCGGCATCGGGCAGGCCCTGCTGGAGCACACGGTCACCGACCACCGCGACGGAAGAATCGTCAACGCGAGCCTCGCCGACTACCTCGTCCCGGTCAACGCGGACATCTCCGACCTGAGGGCCATCTACTTGGAGAGCGAGGATCCGCAGGCCAACCCGCTCGGTGTGAAGGGGATCGGAGAGATCGTCCAGGTCGGCGTGGCGGCGGCCGTCGCCAACGCGGTCTTCAACGCCACCGGCCGCCGTGTCCGCGAACTGCCCATCACCGCGGAGGCGTTGATCTGAGCCGGGGTGCCCCGGGCCGCGGAGGAGAAGCCCGGTGCCCGGGGCATCCCCGCCCGTCCGGCGACCCGTACCCCGCCCGGTCGCCGGACCCCCCGGGTCGCCGCCGCGTGCTCGCTCCCCGTCGCGCGCGGCGGCGATCCTTCCCCCATCCCCACGGAGACAGGCCCATGTTCAACATCGCGGACACTCTGCACCGCTGGTGCCGTGCGGCACGCCCCTTCGCCCTGGCCACCGTCGTCGACGTCCACGGCAGCGCACCCCTGCCGATCGGTACGTCGGTCGCGGTGGACCTGGACGGCAACGCGATCGGCAGCATCTCCGGCGGCTGCGTCGAGGGTGCCGTGTACGAGCTGTGCCGCCAGGTCCTCGCGGACGGAGCGGGGCCCCAGCGCGCCTGGTTCGGCTACTCCGACGACGACGCCTTCGCCGTCGGACTGACCTGCGGCGGCGAACTCGACGTCCTCGTCCAACGGGTCGACCCCGCGACACAGCCCGACCTCGCGGCCGCCTTCGAGGAGATCCGCCGGGGCAGGCCCACGGCCCTGGCCCAGGTCGTCGACGGCCCCGAGCGGCTCCTCGGCCGTACGGTGTGCGTGTTCGGCGACGGCTCCGCCGCGCACGGAACGCCGGACGGCGGCGAGACGGACCGGGCGATGACGGCACAGGCCGCCGCCCTGCTGCGCGCGGGACGCACCGCCCGCGTCCGGATCGGCGGCGACACGGACACCTGCCCCGACGCCCTGTCCGTCCTCGTCCACGTCCATGCCACCCGGCCCCGGATGCTGGTCTTCGGCGCCGTCGACTTCGCCGCCGCCCTCAGCCGGGCCGGGCGCGCCCTCGGCTACCGGGTCACCGTGTGCGACGCGCGCCCGGTCTTCGCCACCGCGGCCCGGTTCCCAGAGGCGGACGAGGTGGTGGCCGACTGGCCCCACCGGTACCTGGAAGGCACCGAGGTCGACGCCCGCACCGCCGTCTGTGTCCTCACCCATGACGCCAAGTTCGACATCCCCCTGCTGCGGCTGGCGCTCGCTCTGCCCGTCGGCTACGTGGGCGCGATGGGATCCCGGCGCACCCATGACGCGCGGCTCCTCCGGCTGCGCGAGGCCGGAGTGCCCGAAGCCCGGCTGGCCCGGCTGCGCTCACCGATCGGGCTGGACCTCGGCGCCCGCACGCCCGAGGAGACGGCCGTCTCGATCACCGCGGAGATCATCGCGCACGCCAACCGCGCCACCGGACTGCCGCTGACCCAGGGCACGGGACCGATCCACGGCTCCCCCGTCCGGCGCCGGGCCGGAGGCGGCACCACCGGCGCGGAGAGGCCCCTGCACGCACATCCGGTCGGCTGAGGTCTCCGGGGAACTCACCGCGTCGCCGGCGTGGGACGCACGACGATCACGCGCGCGCCCACCGCGAGGCAGGGAGAGCCGGGTCCGGCGGTTCAGCGCATGCCGGCCGAGTCGAGCAGGGTCGTGACGGTGGGTGCGACCAGCCCGGTCAGATCGTCGGCCTGAATGCCCGCGCGGGCGCTGGCGCCGTCGAAGACCAGGCTGAGCTGCCGGGCCAGCAGTGCGGGATCGCCGGCGCCGCCCCGCTCGGCCTCGCCGTGGAAGAACGCGGTCAGGTCCGCCTTGATCCGATGGGCCACGCGGCTCGCGGGATGGCTCTGGTCCTTGAGTTCGATCTGCACGGCCAGATACCGGCACCCCCGGAACTCGGGCGCTCCCGCCTGCGCTTCCACCTGCTCGAAGACGTGCAGGATCCGCTCACGGGGGGAACGGCCGTCGTCCGCCGCGGGCAGGAGCGTCGTCACATAGGCGGAGGCGCGCTCCTTGAGGCTTGCCGCCAGGAGTTCGTCCTTGCTCTCGAACAGCTGGTACATGGAGCGTTTCGACACGCCCGCCGCCTTGCACAGCGCCTCCACGCCGATGCCGACACCGTCGCGGTAGGTGAGCGTGGCCGCCGCCTCCAGCAGACGCTTCCTCGGGCTCGGTTTCACTTCGGTGGTCATGCCACGAGGTTAACCCGAAGCGGACCCAAGGGAAACCGATCGGTTTCCCGGTGATGTTTCCTGTCCCGGAAGCACTACGGCGCCGGGGACTTCGCCGTGTTCCCGCCGTCCGCCTCCCCACGCTCCTCCCGGTCGCCGCCCAGCTCCGCGGCGAACTGAGCCCCGGTGAGCAGGGCGAGGTTCGACAGCCACAGCCACACCAGGAACACCACCACACCGGCGAGGGAGCCGTAGAGCCTGCTGTAGGCGCCGAGCGCCGAGGCGTACGAGGAGAAGCCCGCGGAGACCACCAGCCACAGCGCGGCGGCCAGCACCCCGCCGGGCAGGCTGCGCCCGCTGTGGCGCGCGGGTGCCGGGCCGGTGTGGAAGACCACCACGACCAGCAGCGCGACCAGGCACAGCAGCACCGGCCAGCGCACCAGGCTCCACACCCAGGCCGTGGTGGAGTTCAGACCGAGGGTCCGGCCGACGGCCTCCGCGAGCGGGCCGGACAGCAGCAGGGTGAGCGAGCCGACGAGGAGCAGACCGAGCAGCGCGAGCGCGGTGAGCACGATGCGGTGCGCCTTGCGCCAGGGCGAACGCCGGTCCGCGACGCGGTGCATACGGTGCAGGGCACGGCGGAAGACGGCGAGATAACTGGAGGCCGACCACAGCGCACTTGCCGCACCGGCCGCCAGCAGGGGCCACGCCGTGGACCCCACACCGAGCATCCTCGCCAGGACGGCGTGCAGGTCCGCACCGGAGCCGGCCGGCGCGTACGCGGTGACATGGGTGACGAACTCCTCGGCCGTGCCCGGGCTGATCATGCCGAAGGCCAGGACGGTGGCCAGCATCGCGGGCAGCACGGCGAGGATCGCGTAGTACGTCAGCGCCGCCGCGTAGTCCGTGACGTCGTCCCGCCACAGCGCCACCGGCGTGCGCCGCAGTGCGGGCCACCACGAGGCGGGCAGGCGCGGCCGGGGCGGCCGCAGGAGCCGGCGGACGCCGCCGACGCACGGGTCAGCGGACATGGGCGCTGCGGTGCGGTGCGGCGGCGCTGAGCCGGACCCGGGTGTGGGCGGTGTACGGCGCCGCCGCCCGCTCGGCCTCCGCCGCGACCGCGCAGAGGGCGGGCAGGACGGTCTCCGGGGCGGCGCCCGGTTCCAGCCAGACCCGCAGCCCGATCTCCAGCCGCCGTCCGGGACGGGGCAGCACCCGGCCACGGCCGCGGGCCACGCCGGGAAGCGCCTCCACGCGGGCCGACAGCGCCTCGGCCAGTGCCCGGGGGCGCACCGTGCCGCCGGGGGAGGGCAACGCGATCGGCCGCGCCCGCCCCGAACGGAACCGGGCGAGGGTCCCGTACGCGCACAGCACGGTCAGGGCGATCGCCGCGGCCATGACGGTGGGTGTCCACCAGCCCTCGACGCGCAGGTGCGCCAGCCTGTGACGGTCCAGCAGGACCGAGCCCGCGGACGCGGTGGGCCACCAGGACGGCAGCCGGTCCGTGACGGTCCGGTCCGTGGCGGCGAGCCATGCCCCGGCGAGGGCCAGGACCAGGCCGCCGAGGGCGAGGACCGTCCGGTCGACGGCGGCACGCGTACGGCGTGTCATCCCTCACCTCCGGCAGCCGGAGCGGTCGACGGCACCGGAGTGTCGTGCACCGGCACCGGAGAGCCGGGAGTGTTCGGCGCTGTCGTCGTGTCCGGCACGGGCGGGCGCCAGACCGGTTCCGGCACCACGCTCACCCGCAGTCGAGGCACGCGACGCAGGCGGCAGGCGGCCAGCGCGTGGTGGGCGCCGGCCGTGACGGCGGCCCGCGCCTGTCCGAGGTCGCCGAAGGCGAGGCCCGCCCGCACGGCCACCCGGCGCCGTCGCACCGTCACCCGCACCGCACCGACACCCTCGACGCTCCCCAGCACCTCCCTGAGCAGCGCCGCGACCGCCGAGCGGTCCATCGCCGCGTCCACCCGGGGCGCCATGGACAGGACGGTGGACCGGCGACGCCTGCCCGGGGTGAGGGCGAGGACGACCATCCAGACGCCGGTCAGGCCCATCAGCGCTCCACCGACGACGACGGCCGGGTCACCGGGCCCGTGTCCGGACAGCCAGTGCACGGCGGCGGTGCGCCAGGCGGCGGGTGCCCGGTCCGCGAGATGCACCCGCACCAGGTCGAGGGCCAGTGCGCCGCAGCCCACGGCGGTGGCCGCGGTGAGCAGGGCGACCGGCAGCCGGCGCCGGGACCACCGACGGCGCGGCGTGCGCACGGTCGGCCCCGCTTCCGTCGGCGACGGCGGTTCCGGGGGGTGCGGCGAGGACGCCGGGGTGAGTGCCGTGACGGTGAGGCGCGCGGTCGGCACGTCGAGCCCCGTCAGCTGCCGGGTGCGCTCCACCACGTGCCGCTGCACGTGTCCGACGGTCTCGGCCAGCGGAACCGGGTAGGGCAGAGTCACCCCGAGGGTCAGGTCCGCCCTCCCGCCGCGCACGGACGCCGCCGCCCGCGCGGACGGGACGCTCCGGGTGCCGCCCGGGCGGGGGAGCGTCTCGCCGGCCGCCCGCTCGGCGATCGTGCGCACCGCCCGCTCCGACACGATGGTCGTGCCCCGCCGCGCGGCGGCGGTCATCGCCGGCTCCGCTCGAACGCGTCCCGTACGTCCTGGAGGCCGCCCCCGGCCCCGACCCACCGGCCCAGTGCCCAGCCCAGGCCGCCGAGCGCCGCCACCAGCAGGAAGGCACCGAACCCGCCGAAGAAACCGGCGAACGCCAGGGCCATCCCCGCGATCATCCCTACGAACGCCGTGCTCATGCCCGTCCACCTCTCACCCGGATGCGCTCCCCTCTTCTCCCGTGCCCCGGCGCGGCTATGCCACGCGCGTCTCGGCCGTGGCCGTGGGGTCGTCCTCGTCCTCGGGCAGCCGGACGTCGTTGACGGTGATGTTCACCTCGACGACCTCCAGGCCGGTGACGCGTTCCACGGCGGAGATCACGTTCTCGCGCACATCCCGGGCCACGTCCGCGATGGGCACGCCGTACTCGACGACCAGGTCCAGGTCGATGGCCGTCTGGCGCTCTCCCACCTCGACCTTCACTCCGCGCCCCACGTTGGGCCGGCCGCCGGGCACGCGGTCGCGTACGGCTCCGAGGGTGCGCGAGAGGCTGCCGCCCATGTCGTACACGCCGGGGATCTCCCGCGCGGCGATGCCGGCCACCTTCACGACGACGACGTCGGCGATGGAGGTCCGGCCACGGTCGGCGGCCGGCTGGTCGGCTCCCGTCGTGCCGCTGGACACGGCGGTGACGGTCCGGGGAGCACCCTGCGGGCCGGACACCTCCTTGGCGACGGGTGCGGGCGTTTCCCTCGTGGTCTGCGTGGTCATGGCACGTCCTTTCCGGCCTCGATGCGCAGGCGTTCTCGGTTGCTCTCACCGTGTTCGACCCGGGCGGGCCGCGCCTGTGACGCGGGATCCGGAAAAAACCGCGTCGCGCATCCGATCGGGGTGCGTCCGCCGAAGGGTTCGTGTTCTCCGTAACAGGGGTGGCGCGGCGGTGTCCAAGCCCTGTGGAACCGACGAGAGGAGCCGCCCAGTGGCGGGGGCCCGCACACCGAGCGCACCACCGGACACCCCGGCCGACACGGACGACACCCTGCTGGTGGTCCGTGCGGCGGAGGGGGACGAGGAGGCGTTCGCCGTACTCGTACGGAGGCACGCGCCGATGCTGACCCAGCTCGCGACGCGTCTGCTCGGCACCCGGACCGAGGCCGAGGACGCCGTGCAGGAGGCCTTCATCAGCGCCTGGCGGCGGCTGCCGGAGTTCCAGGGGCGCTCGTCCTTCGGCACCTGGATGTACCGGATCGTCACCAACCGCTGTCTGAACGTGCTGCGGGCCAGGAGACCCGCTGCCCCGCTGGAGGCGGCGGGCGACCTCCCCGCGGCCGAGCACACCACCTCCCCGGCCCGGATCACCGAGGGCCGGGACGCGGTCCGAGAGCTGCGGGAGGCCCTCGACCTGCTCTCGGCCGAGCAGCGTGCCTGCTGGATACTGCGGGAACTGGACGGGCGGTCCTACGAGTTCGTCGCGGAGGCGGTCGGTATCAGTCAGGAGGCCGTCCGGGCCCGGGTGTTCCGCGCCCGCCGTTGTCTGACACAAGCATTGGGGGCCTGGCGATGACCGACCGCACCGACCCACGACCCAGCGCGTCCGCCCACGGTGACGACGACGAACTCCTGCCGTGCGGACGGCTGTTGTCGCGGGTGTGGGACGACTGGGAGCAGCAGGTCGACGACACCCACCTGCGGGCCTGCCCGCACTGCGGACAGGCCGTGTCCGGACTGGACCGGCTGGAGTCCGCGGTGCGGGACCTGGACGCGGAGACGGCCGCCCCCTCCGCCGACGCCACCGAGTCGCTGACCCGCCGGATCATGGACGTCGTCCGTCTCGAACTGCGTCCGGGCCGTCCCGTCCCCCTCGGCGATCCCGGCGAAGACCTGTGGATCATGGAGACGGTCGCGGCCCGCACCCTGCGCGCCGCCGCGGAGACGGTACCGGGGGTCCGGGCCGGCTCCTGCCGCCTCCTCGACCTCGGTGCGGCCGACGACGCCGGCGCGGTCGGGGTCCGGCTCGACATCCACGCCCCGGTCGGCGTCCCGCTGCCCCCGCTCACCGCGCGCGTGCGGGAACGGGTGCGGGAGGCCGCGGACCTGGAACTGGGGCTGGCCGTCGGGGCCGTGGACATCCGGGTCACCGACCTCGACCACCCATCGGCCGACGGCGGCCAGGAAGGGCGTACGCCATGACCGGGCCCTTCGCGAGCAGCGCTCGCACGACACTCGCGGCGAAGGTCGCGGCGACCGTGGAGAGCGTTCCCGGGGTGGCCTTCCTCCGACCGGGACTGACCGACCGGCTGCGCTCCGCGCTCTCCTCGTCCGCGCCGGCCACCGGGAGGTCCGCGCCGGACACCGGGAGCGTGCCCCCGGCCGGGGTACGCATGACCCGGCCCGAGGCCGACGGCCCCTGGCACGTGGAGATCCACGTCGTCGTGCTGCGGCAGGCCAGGACCGTCGAGGTGGCCCGCGCCGTCCGTGACGGTGTCGAACGCCGTCTGGACGCCCTGCAGCCCGCGCACCCCACGCCCGTCGTCACCGTGACGGTCACGGGCAGGGTCTGACGCCCCCACCCCCGGTCACGGCAGCCCGCGAGGACCCGGGTGCGTCGTCCGCCGCCCGCCACAGGCCGCAGAGGTCCCACCAGGACATGCCCCCGAGGTGCCGTGACCGTGTCCTGCGGTCAGGGCTCGGGGTGGACCATGCGTGGCGGCCCTGAAGGCAGGAGACCGCGCCGGGGGTGGTCCGGCACGGGTGGCCGCGGGGGAGGGGCAGCCGGTCTCAGCGGACACCGCCGCCGCCGTAGGGGGCGTACAGGTCCAGCAGCCGTGTCCGTGCGGCCTGGAGGCGGTGGGCCAGCACCTCGCCGACCCACAGGCCGACGGCGCGGCCCATGGCCGGGTCCTCCTGGCACATCAGACGGACGGCCGTGGCGTCGAACTCGTACGCCCGCACCGGCGTCGTCGCCTCGGCGCCCAGATGCCACACGTGCGGGGCGAACAGCCAGGACCAGCCGACGAGTTCGTTGTGCCGGAGCGACTCGATGACGGCCGGCCGACGGCCCGGCACCCGCATGTCGAGGTCGACCGTGCCCGTGCGGACGATCCAGAAGCGGTCGGCGCGGCTTCCCTCCTCGAACAGCCGCTCCCCTTGCGTGAACGCCACCTCACGGGCGACGCGCATCAGCCGCTGCCGGTCCTCGGCGGGCAGCGCCCGCAGCATGCTGGGCGTGGGTGTGGTGATCATGGCGTGCCTCCAGGCGGTCTACCGGAACTGCCATGCCCAGCCTGTGCTCCGCCGCTCCCCGTCCGCCATGGGCCGTCCGGCCCCACACACGGGCCGGTCGGCACGCCGGAGGAACCGTCCGGCCCCCGTGCGACGGATCGGGGCCCCGCGTCCCGCGTCGGCCCGCACCACCGCCTACTGATCCGGGTGCCGGTCGCGGTACGCGGCCACCGCCGTCGGCAGCGTCGGGAAGATGTACTCCGTACCGACCGAGTCCACGAGGCCGTACGCCTTCAGGTCGTCCAGCAGGTCCTGCTTGACGCGGGCGAGCGCGAACACGATGCCGCGGCGGGCCAGTTCACGGCGCAGTTCGTCGACGGCGTCCAGGGCGGTGATGTCGACCTCCACATTCGCCTCGGTGTTGAGGACGAACCAGTGGACCTCGTCGGTCTGATCGTCGACGGCGGCCAGGGCGCGCCGCAGGAAGTCCTCGGCGTTGGCGAAGAACAGCGGGGAGTCGTAGCGGTAGACCAGCAGACCGGGGATCGTGCGGGCCGTCGGATGGTCGTCCACGTCGTGCATGCCCGCCAGCCCCGGCACCAGCCCCTGGACGGCGTCGTGCGGCCGGGCCACCCGCGTCAGCAGCTCCGCCACCGACAGGCCGACCGCGACCAGCACGCCGTACAGGATGTCCAGGGCCAGCACACCGGCCAGGCAGCCCAGGGCGAGCAGCAGTTCGCGACGGCGGAACGCGGCCAGCCGGCGGAATCCCGCGAGGTCGACCATGCGGACGGCGGCGTAGACGACGAGCGCGCCGAGCACCGCGGACGGCATGCGGGTGAGCAGCGGACTGAGCAGGAGCAGGACGGCGAGGACGGCGGCACCCGCGACCAGGGAGTACGCCTGGCTGCCGGCGCCCGCCGAGGAGGCCAGCGCGGTCCGGCTGGCGCTGCTGCTCACCGGGAACCCGTGCACCGCGCCCGCGCCCAGGTTGACCGCGCCGAGGGCGAGGAACTCCTGGTTGGCGTCCAGGGCGGGGCCTTCGCCGCGCGGGCCGTCGAACGCCCGGGCGGTCAGGATGCAGTCGGTGTAGGCCACCAGCAGGACGCCCAGCGCGGGCAGGACCAGTTCGGGCAGTGCGCCCAGGTCCGGTACCGCGAGGCCCGGCAGCCCCGAGGGCACCTCGCCGATCACCGCGAGGCCGTACCGGCCGTCGAGGTTCAGCACCACGACGGCCGCCGTGCCGAGGACGACGGCCAGCAGCGGTCCGGGCACCGCGCGAAAGCGCGCCACCGAGAAGAGGAGCACGAGCACGGCCGCCGAGAACAGGACCGTCGGCACGTCGGCCTCGCCCAGGCCGGTGAGGAAGGACCACAGCTGGGCGAAGAACGCCGAGCCGGTGGTGTCCACCCCGGTGAGCTTCGGCAGCTGATCCACCGTCATGATCAGCGCGACTCCCGCCAGATAGCCGATGAGCACCGGCCGGGAGAGCAGGTCCGCGAGGAACCCCAGGCGCACCGCCCGCGCCAGCAGACACAGCAGTCCGACCGTCATCGCGAGGGTGGCGGCCAGCACGGCGTACCGCCCGGGGTCGCCGGCGGCCAGCGGGGCGACCACCGTGGCCGTCATCAGGGCGGTCGTGGACTCGGGACCGATCGACAGCAGCCGCGAGGAACCGAACACCGCGTACAGCGCCAGCGCGGGCAGGATCGCCCACAGGCCCGCGACCGGCGGCAGCCCCGCCACCCCGGCGTACGCCATGACCTGCGGGACGAGGTACGCCGCCACGGTCGCCCCGGCGATCAGATCGCCCTTGAGCCAGGCCCGCCGGTAGCCGAGGAGGGCGACGAGGCCGGGCGCGAGACCGCGCCACACCGAACCACCCCGCAGTTCTCCGCCGAGTTTCATGCCGTGCCCTTCTCCGTTGCCCACAGGTCCTTCGACGGCCCGCACGGCGGCGGGACGCCCCTCGTACCCCGCCGCGGCCTGTCGCCCCGAGGGCCCGGTCGACAGGACCGTCCAGCCCGACGACCGCAGCCCCTCGGCATCCGGCGCCCGGACGGCGGACGCGCCGGGAGTGAGGGCATCACACCACGTCCGGAGCCCGCCGGTGGGGAAGATCGGGCACGCGCGGTCCGCTCGGCCTCGGACTCGCCCGCACCGCCGGAGCGGCGCCGCGCGGCACGCCGGAGCCGGCGGCGGAGGGGAGGTCGGGCCCCGTGGGCAGGCATCCGGCCCCGCCCGGACGCCGGACAGGGCCGTTCGGCCCTCCGAAGGGACCTCAGGCCCCTGCTCAGGGGCCGGCGGACGGAAGAAGCTGGAAGCGAGCCCCTGGCACCCCCGTTCGAACCTGTCGATCCGTACCCAGACCCCGACCCCGACCCCGACCCCACAAGGTGGAGATCATGAACCGCACCGTCACCGTCGGTCTCGACGGCTCCCGTGAGAGCCGCTCGGCGGCCGAGTGGGCGGCCCGTGAGGCCCAGTTGCTCGGCGTCCCGCTGAAGCTGGTCCACGTCTGGGAGCCCGTCCCGGATCCGATCGCCCAGGCACCCCTGCTCGGCACGGAGACCCAGCGGCACTGGACCGAGCGGGTCCCCCGGGAGGCCGCCGAGGGCATCCGCCTGCGCCACCCGGGACTGGAGGTCGTCACCGAGCACGCCTCCGGCCGGCCCTCCGAGGTGCTGCTCGACCAGGCCGAGGACGCCGGCCTGCTGGTCCTGGGCTCCCGCGGACTGAGCGGCCTCGGCGGCTTCCTGGTCGGCTCCGTCGGGCTGGCGGTCGTGGCCCACGCCGAACGGCCGGTCGTCCTGGTCCGCGCCGAGGAACTGGCCTCGGACGAGCACGAGATGGACCCCGCCGGCATCCCGTCCGCGGCGGCACCCTTCCGGCCCGTCGTCCTCGGCCTCGACACCGAGAGCCCCGACGCGGAACTGATCGAGTTCGCGTTCGCGGCGGCCGCCCGGCGCAACACCACCCTGCGCGTGGTCCACGGCTGGAACCCGCCCCCCTACTACGCCTACGGCCTCGCCGCCGACCCCGAACTGCACCGCGCGCTCGCCCGCCAGGAGAGCACCGCCCTGACCGAGGCCCTGCGCCCGTGGCGGGAGAAGCACCCGGACATCGAGGTCAGCGAGGAGTGCCCCTTCGGTACTCCCGGCAACCACCTCGCCGACGCCTCCCGCGAAGCCTCCCTGGTCGTGGTGGGCCGCAGGATCCGCCGGAACCCCTTCGGCTCCCACATCGGCCCCGTCACCCACGCCGTCCTGCACCACAGCTCCGCACCCGTCGCCGTCGTCCCCCACCACTGACGCCGCGACCGGAGAGGAGGAGAAACCATGAAGGCAGCGGTCGTCGGAACCCTCCACGCGCCCCTGGCCGTCCGCGCGCCCCGCCCGTCGTCCTCGGACGCCGACTGCCCCGACGAGATGCCGCGCGGCCGGGTCGGGGACAGAATCGTGTGCGACCTCGATGCGGGACGGTGAGCAGGATGACGAAGGACCTGCCGGTCGTCGTCGGCGTGGACGGCTCCGGGCCGAGCCTGCGGGCCGTGGACTGGGCCGCCGACGAGGCCGCCCTGCGCGGGGCCCCGCTGCGGCTGGTGTTCGCCTCGCTGTGGGAGCGGTACGAGGGTGACGTGCTCGCCGACGACCTGGGCGAGCCGTCCGAACGGACGCGGATCGAGGAGATCATGGAGACTGCGGCCCGGCGCGCCCGGCTCCGCCGCCCGGAGGTGAGGGTCACCACCGACGTGGTGCCGGAGGAGCCCGAGTACACCCTGCTCAGGGAGAGCCGCACGGCCTCCCTGCTGGTGACGGGCACCCGGGGCCGCAGCAGTCTCACCGAGGCGCTGGTGGGGTCGGTGAGCCTGACGGTGGCCGCTCACGCCCACTGCCCGATGGTCGTCGTACGCGGCAGCCACGACAACCGGGCCCTGCCCGCCGCCCACGGCCGGATCGTCGTCGGCGTGGGCGAGGGGCCCGCGTCCTCGGCGGCGCTGGACTTCGCCTTCGACGAGGCGCGGCGGCGTGGCGCCGAGGTCGAGGCGGTCCGGGCCTGGCGGCGCCCCGCGCACACGACCACCGACCATCCCCTGATGGCCGGGGAGGCCGCCCGGCCGCACGAGGAGCGGGCGGCGCACGGTCTGGAGGCGGCTCTCCAGGACGCCCCCGACGACGTGCGGCTGCACCGCCGTACCGTCGAGGGCCACGCCCGGACCGTGCTGGCGGGGGCGTCCCGGGACGCCGACCTCCTGATCGTGGGCGCCAGGCGCCGGCCCCGGCACTTCGGGCTCCAGCTCGGCCGGGTGACGCACGGCGTGCTGCACCACTCCGCCTGCCCGGTCGTGATCGTGCCCGAGGGGGAGTGAGCGCGGTGACCGGCCGCTCAGAGACCCGCCGCGTGATCCGGGACGTAGGTCCGCAGATCGCGCGGCGGACGCTCGTAGCCGGTCGACGCCGGGCGCTCGGGCAGCTTGAGCACCGGCGGCGGCACCTCGTGGTACGGCACCGACGCCAGCAGATGGGCGATCATGTTCAGCCGGGCGCGGCGCTTGTCGTCGCTCTCGACCACGTACCAGGGCGCCTCGGTGATGTCGGTGTGCACCATCATCGCGTCCTTGGCGCGGGAGTACGCCTCCCAGTGCGTGAGCGACTCCAGGTCCATCGGCGACAGCTTCCAGCGCCGCAGCGGGTCCTCCAGCCGGCGCCGGAAGCGATCCTGCTGCTCGGTGTCGCTCACCGAGAACCAGTACTTGCGCAGCAGGATCCCGTCCTCGACCAACATGCGCTCGAAAAGGGGGCATTGACGGAGGAAAAGTTGGTATTCCTCCTGGGTGCAGAAGCCCATGACGTGTTCGACGCCGGCCCGGTTGTACCAGGACCGGTCGAACAGCACGATCTCCCCGGCCGCGGGCAGCTGCTCGACGTACCGCTGGAAGTACCACTGCGTGCGCTCGCGCTCCGTCGGTTTGGGGAGCGCCGCGATCCGGGCGACCCGGGGGTTCAGATGCTCGGCGACCCGCTTGATGGTGCCGCCCTTGCCCGCCGCGTCCCGCCCCTCGAAGACCACGACCAGCCGGGCGCCCTCGGCCCGCACCCACTCCTGGAGCTTCACCAACTCCGTCTGCAGCCGCAGCAGTTCCTTCTCGTACGCCGCCCGCGACACCTTGGTCGCCTTCTTGCCGGCCATGCCGTCCTCCACCGCCCGACGACCCCCGTCGATGAGTTCCGGAGTCACCCATGACCCAGGTCGAACACCAGAACGTCACCGTACTTTCCGACGACGAGCTGCGCACCCTGGACGCCCACTGGCGGGCCGCCAACTACCTCGCGGCCGGGCAGATCTACCTCCGGGCGAACCCGCTGCTGACCGAACCGCTGCTCCCTGAGCACATCAAGCCGCGGCTGCTCGGTCACTGGGGCACCTCGCCGGGCCTGAACCTGATCTACACCCACCTCAACCGGGTGATCACAGCGCGCGACCTGGACGCCCTGTGCGTCTGGGGGCCCGGTCACGGCGGGCCGTCCGTCCTGGCCGGCTCCTGGCTGGACGGCAGTTACAGCGAGACCTACCCGGACGTCACACGCGACGCGCCCGGCATGGAACGGCTCTTCCGGCAGTTCTCCTTCCCCGGCGGGGTGCCGAGCCATGTGGCCCCCGAGGTGCCGGGCTCGATCCACGAGGGCGGTGAACTCGGCTACTCCCTGGCCCACGCCTACGGCGCCGCCTTCGACAACCCCGGCCTGCTGGTGACCTGCGTCATCGGCGACGGCGAGGCGGAGACCGGGCCGCTGGCCGCCTCCTGGCACTCCAACAAGTTCCTCGACCCGGTCCACGACGGCGCCGTCCTGCCGATCCTCCACCTCAACGGCTACAAGATCGCCAACCCGACGGTCCTGTCCCGCCTGCCCCAGGCCGAACTCGACGCCCTGCTGCGCGGCTACGGCCACACCCCCCTGCACGTCACCGGCGACGACCCGGCCACCGTCCACCGCGCCCTGGCCCACGCCTTCGACGAGGCACTGGACCGCATCGCCCGACTGCAGCGCACCGCACGCGAGGACGGCGTCGCCGAACGCGCGCACTGGCCGATGATCGTGCTGCGCACCCCCAAGGGCTGGACCGGCCCCGCCGAGGTCGACGGCCTGCCCGTCGAGGGGACCTGGCGCGCCCACCAGGTCCCGCTCGCCGGGGTACGCGAGAACCCCGAACACCTCAGGCAGTTGGAGAGCTGGCTGCGCTCGTACCGGCCCCAGGAGCTGTTCGGCCCGGACGGCCGGCCCGTCGCCGACGTCCTCGCCCACATCCCCTCCGGCACCAGGCGGCTGGGCGCCACCCCGCACGCCAACGGCGGCCTCCTCCTCCGCGACCTCCCCATCCGCCCCCTGGACGACTTCGCCGTACCGGTGGACAAGCCGGGCACGACGCTCCACGAACCGACCCGGGTCCTCGGCGACCTCCTGGCCCGGATCATGCGGGACACCCGCTCGCGCCGGGACTTCCGGGTCGTCGGGCCGGACGAGACCGCCTCCAACCGGCTGCAGGCCGTCTTCGACGCCAGCGGCAAGGCATGGCAGGCCGAACACCTCCCGGTCGACGAACACCTCGACCGGCACGGCCGGGTACTGGAGATCCTCTCCGAACACCTCTGCCAGGGCTGGCTGGAGGGCTACCTGCTCACCGGCCGCCACGGTCTGTTCTCCTGCTACGAGGCGTTCGTGCACATCGTCGACTCCATGGTCAACCAGCACATCAAGTGGCTGCGGACCTCCCGGGAGCTGTCCTGGCGGGCGCCCGTCGCCTCCCTCACCTACCTGCTCACGTCCCACGTCTGGCGCCAGGACCACAACGGCTTCTCCCACCAGGACCCCGGCTTCGTCGACCACGTGCTCAACAAGAGCCCCGAGGTCGTCCGCGTCTATCTGCCCCCGGACGCCAACACCCTTCTGTCCGTCGCCGACCACGCCCTGCGCAGCCGCGACCACGTCAACGTGATCGTGGCTGGCAAACAGCCGTGCTTCGACTGGCTGTCCATGGACCAGGCCCGCGCCCACTGCGCGCGCGGAGCCGGGATCTGGGAGTGGGCGGGCAGCGAGAACGGCGGCGAACCGGACGTCGTCCTCGCCTGCGCCGGCGACGTGCCGACCCAGGAGATCCTGGCCGCGGCGCAGCTGCTGCACCGCCATCTGCCGCAGCTGGCCGTCCGGGTGGTCAACGTCGTCGACATGACCCGGCTGATGCCGCGCGAGGAACACCCGCACGGGATGAGCGACTTCGAGTACGACGGCCTGTTCACCACCGACAAGCCGGTGATCTTCGCTTACCACGGCTACCCGTGGCTCGTCCACCGCCTCGCCTACCGCCGCGCCGGCCACCCGAACCTGCACGTACGCGGCTACAAGGAGTCGGGCACGACGACCACGCCCTTCGACATGGTCGTCCGCAACGACCTCGACCGCTACCGCCTGGTCATGGACGTCGTCGACCGCGTCCCCGGCCTCGCCGTCCGGGCTGCCGCCGTACGCCAGCAGATGGCCGACACCCGCACCCGCCACCACGCCTGGATCCGCGAGCACGGCACCGATCTGCCGGAGGTCGCCGACTGGCACTGGGCCTGACACCGCCGTGCAGCGTCCCTCGGAACGGCGGCCCGCACCCGCCCGGCCCCGTGCGCGGTCCGGCCCGAAGGCACAAGCTGGATCTGTGGGGCGGGAAGGGCACCGCCCCGCGGCCGGACGGACCGGGCCCGCGCGTGGACCAGCCGGACCGCGCGGGACCCCGAGAGACACGGAAAGGCAGGGATCGCCATGAAGGGCTTCGTCTTCCACGGACCCGGACAGTCGTCCTGGCAGGACGTGCCCGACCCGGGCATCAAGGACCCCACCGACGCGATCGTCCGCGTCGACACCGTCACGATCTGCGGGACGGACCTGCACATCCTCAAGGGCGACGTGCCCGACGTCCGCCCCGGCACGGTCCTGGGGCACGAGGCCGTCGGTGAGGTCGTCGAGGTCGGCGGCGACGTACGCACCGTGCGGCCCGGCGACCGCGTGCTCGTCTCCTGCATCACCGCCTGCGGCCGCTGCCGCTTCTGCCGGGAGGGCGCGTACGGCCAGTGCCTGGGCGGCGGAGGCTGGGTCCTCGGGCACCTGATCGACGGCACCCAGGCCGAGTACGTCCGCGTCCCGTACGCGGACCTGTCCGTGCACCCGCTGCCCAGCACGCTGGACGGCGAGGAGGCAGTGCTGCTGGCGGACATCTTCCCCACCTCCTACGAGGTGGGCGTGGTTAACGGGCACGTGGGCCCCGGCGATACCGTCGCCGTCGTCGGCGCCGGCCCCATCGGCCTCGCCGCGATCGCCACCGCCCGCCTGTACTCGCCCGAGCGGATCGTCGCCGTCGACCTGGCCCCGGCCCGGCTGGAGGCCGCCAGACGGCTCGGGGCGGACGCCGTGGCCGACGCCCGGGAGGCGCCGGAGCAGCTCGTCTCCGACCTCACCGACGGGCTCGGCGCGGACGTCGTGATCGAGGCCGTCGGCGTCCCGGAGACCTTCGAACTCTGCACCCGCATGGTGCGCCCCGGCGGACACGTGGCCAACATCGGTGTGCACGGCGAACCGGCGACCCTGCACCTCGAAGACCTGTGGATCAAGAACGTGACCATCACCACGGGCCTGGTGGACACCCGCTCCACGCCCACCCTGCTGCGGATGGCCGCCGCCGGCCGGCTGCCGACCTCCTCCCTGGTCACGCACACCTTCCCGCTGGACGGGATGGAGGAGGCGTACGACGTCTTCTCCCGCGCGAACGACACCGGCGCGCTCAAGGTCGTGCTCGGCGGACCCCGCCACGACGTCCTCGCCGTTCCGGCGTGAGCAGCTCCCGGACCGCGTGCGAAACAGGGCCGACCGGCCCTGGCCGTCCGGCCCCGACAGGACGAGGATCGTCGGGTGGAGGCCGATACTGACCTCGGGGGCAGGACGGCGCGGAGTGCGGAACCGAGGAGTGGATCGATGCCGGTCAGCGAGCAGCCGGGCCCGGACGGCCCGATCCGTGTCTTCCTGCTGGACGACCACGAGGTCGTACGCCGGGGAGTGCGCGATCTGCTGAACGACGAGCCGGACATCTCGGTGACCGGCGAGGCCGCAACCGTGGAGCAGGCCCTCGTCCGCGTCCCGGCCCTGCGCCCGCAGGTGGCGGTGCTCGACGTCCGGCTGCCCGACGGCGACGGGATCACCGTGTGCCGGGAGCTGCGCTCGCGCATGCCGGAGCTGGCGTGCCTGATGCTGACCTCCTTCGACGACGAGGAGGCCCTGCTGGACTCGATCATGGCGGGTGCCTCGGGCTACGTCCTGAAGCAGATCCGTGGCTCGGACCTGGTGTCGGCGGTGCGCACGGTGGCCGCCGGCCAGTCCCTGCTCGACCCCAGCGCCACCGCCCGGCTGATGGCCCGGCTGCGCCAGGGTCCGCAGGAGGAGCGGGAGCCCGAGGCACTGCCGGGACTGACCGGACGGGAGCGGGAGATCCTCGCCCTCGTCGGTGAGGGCCTGACCAACCGCCAGATCGGTGAGAGGCTCTTCCTCGCCGAGAAGACGGTGAAGAACCACATCTCCCGCCTGCTCGCCAAACTCGGTGTGGAGCGCCGCGTCCAGGCCGCCGTCATCGCCACCCAGGCCCAGGACCGGCTGCGCCGGGACGGGCAGTAACAGGCGGCGTCCCCTGACGGACCGTTACCGTGGCTCACGACAACGGCGGAACGGGCGGCTGTCGGCAGCCTGCGGGACATGTGGAGGGGCGCACCGGTGGCGAGCGGCGAGAGGCCCGGGGAGGCTCGTGTACGGCTGCCGCAGCTGCGGCTGGACGAGTTGCTGGAGGAGCTGCAGGCCCGGCTGGACGCGGCGCGGGGGACGCGTGACCGGGTGCACAGCCTGCTGGAGGCGGTGCTGTCGGTCGGCCGGGAACTGGAGCTGGAGCAGGCGCTGCGCAGCATCGTGGAGGCCGCCGCGGTGCTGGTGGACGCGGAGTACGCGGCGCTGGGGGTGATCGGCCCGGACGGCAGGCGGCTGTCGGCCTTCCACACCGTGGGCGTGAGCGAGGAGCAGGTCGCGCGGATCGGCCCGTATCCGGAGGGGCACGGGATCCTGGGGGAGTTGATCAGACACCCGGAGCCGTTGCGGCTCGCGAGGCTGTCCGAGCATCCGGCGTCGTACGGCTTCCCGCCGAACCATCCGCCGATGAGCACGTTCCTGGGGGTGCCGATCCGAGTGCGTGAACAGGTGTTCGGCAACCTCTACCTCACGGAGAAGCGGGGCGGGGCGCAGTTCGACGAGGAGGACGAGTCGGTGCTGTCGACGCTGGCGGTGGCGGCCGGCGTGGCGATCGACAACGCGCGGCTGTACGAGGAGTCGCGGTTGCGGGAGCGGTGGCTGCGGGCCACCGCCGAGATCACGCACAGCCTGATGTCCGGCGACGGACCCGGCGAGGTCCTGCGGCTGATCGCGGAACGGGCCCGGGAGATCATGACCGCGGCGCTGGCCGTCGTCGCGGTGCCGATGGAGGGCACCGAGTCGCTCACGGTCGACCTGGCCATCGGAGAGGGCGCGCGGACGCACCGGGGGCTGGTGCTGTCCCGGACGGACCCGCTGATCGGCCGGGCCTTCACCTCCGCGTCCCCCGTCACCAGCGTGGACGTCTCCCAGGAGGAGCCCGGCACGACGGGCGCGCCGCGCTTCACCGGCCTGGGACCGGCCGTGGCGGTCCCCATCGGGTCGGGTGAGGGCACGCGGGGCATCCTGCTGCTGGCCCGCGCGGCGGGCCGCACCGAGTTCACCGAGCCGGAGATCGAGCGTCTGCAGGGTTTCGCCGCGCAGGCGGCGGTGGTCATGGAGCTGACGGAGCGCCGCCGGGACGCCGAACAGATCGCGCTGCTGGAGGACCGTGACCGGATCGCCCGGGACCTGCACGACCTCGCCATCCAACGCCTGTTCGCCACCGGGATGACGCTGCAGAGCGCCGGCCGCTTCATCGAGCATCCGGAGGCCTCCGAGCGGGTGCTGCGGGCCGTGGACGACCTCGACGAGACCATCAAGATCATCAGATCGACCATCTTCGGTCTGCGGTCACGCGAGGGTGCCGCCGGAGCCGGGCTGCGGGCCCGCGCGGTACGAGCGGTCGGTGAGGCGGCACAGGTCCTGGGGTTCGCTCCCAGTCTGCGGCTGGAGGGCCTGCTGGACACCGAGGTCTCCAAGGAACTGGCCGACCACGTGGTCGCCGTCCTCTCCGAGTCCCTGACGAACGTCGCCCGGCACGCTCACGCCTCCCGGGTCGACGTGGTCCTGGAGGCCGATGCCTCGCACCTGTGCCTCACGGTCTCCGACAACGGGGTGGGCATCCCCGCCGGTGGCCGCCGCAGCGGCCTGCGCAACATGGCCGACCGGGCCCGCGAGGCGGGCGGCGAACTGGAGACGAGCGCGCCGCCCGGCGGCGGGACGACCCTGGTGTGGCGGGTGCCGTCGACACACGGCCGGAAGCGACAGGACCCCTGACGGTCGAGTCGCCCTGGCGGGAGTGTCGGGTCGGGCAGGACTCGGGACGGTCGAGTTGTCCTGGCGGGAGTGTCGGGTCGGGCAGGACCCCTGACGGTCGAGTTGCCCTGGCGGGAGTGCCGGGTCGGGCAGGACTCCTGACGGGCGGTTTGCCCTGGCGGGAGTGCCGGGACGGGCAGGACCCCTGACGGTCGAGTTGCCCTGGCGGGAGTGCCGGGTCGGGCAGGACTCCTGACGGGCGGTTTGCCCTGGCGGGAGTGCCGGGACGGGCAGGACCCCTGACGGTCGAGTCGCCTTGGCGGAACCGCCGGGACGGGCAGGACTCGGGACGAGCGGCCTGCCCTGGCGGGAGGCCGGGTTGGGCAGGACTCGGGACGGTCGAGTTGTCCTGGCGGGAGTGTCGGGTCGGGCAGGACCCCCGACGGTCGAGTCGCCCCGGCGGGAGTGCCGGGACGGGCAGGAGTCCGGACGGGTGGCCCGCCGTGGCCGCCGCGCCGGTCGCGGGCGGACGC
Source organism: Streptomyces sp. VNUA24 (assembly GCF_029167005.1). Lineage (NCBI taxonomy): Bacteria > Bacillati > Actinomycetota > Actinomycetes > Kitasatosporales > Streptomycetaceae > Streptomyces > Streptomyces sp. VNUA24. Next base: position 570,637 of record NZ_CP119143.1, on the reverse strand, counting down.
CGGCGGCACGCATCCGTCAGCCCGGCGGCGCTGCCGGCTGGTCGCCGCCGGGCAGGTACCGGCGCCGGTGCGCGGCTCTTCGGGAGCCGTGACCGCCGGTGGTCATGTCTCCAGGAGCCTGCGCTTCTGTTCCTCGAACTCGGTCTCGGTGAGCACGCCCTGTGCCTTGAGTTCCCCGAGCTGCTTCAGCTGTTCGATCCGGTCGCCCATGTCGGGGGCCGGCGTCGGCCGGGGCGCGGGCGCGGGCGCGTCGTAGGCGTACTGCTGCTGCGCGGCCCATCGTCCCTGCTGACGGCGAGTCACACGGTTCGACACCGCGGTCGCCGTTCCGGCGACGACGGCGGTGCGGGCGACCCCGCGGATGAGACCTGGCATGACCGTTCTCCTTCTGTCGGTCGACTTCTGTCGGTCGACCGTCCGGCCGCTCTCACCGAGTGGATTCGGTGGCGTCCAGGGCGGCGACGAGCGCGGGCACCGGGATGCGTCCGGACGCGACCAGTTCGGCACCGCCCCGGCGCAGCGCCGCGGCGAACGGCGCGGCCCACCGGTTCTCGTAGACCAGGATCCCGGCGGAACTGCCCGGCTGCAGGGCGACGGCCGCCTCCTCCACGTCGTCCTGACCCAGGAGCCCGGACGACGCGCCCTCGAAGACGGACAGGTCGAGTTCGCCGTCGCCGGTGAAGTCGGCGATCTCCAGGCCGGTCACGGAACCGTCGTCGTTCTTCCGGACGAACACGAGGTCCAGGATCCTGATGAGGCCGCGGTCCACGAGATCGACCAGGATGGGAAGGCCCTCGCCCGTCATCCGGCTGCCGGGGAACTCGACGACCAGGTAGTCGATCGGGCCCACTTCTTCTTCGAGTGCGTCGCTCATGGTGTCATCCCTGGTGCCGACGGCCACCCCCTGAGACGTCCCCCACGGACCCATTGCATCACCGGGCCACGACACGCGCACCCCGGCCGCCGTTCACCCGCTCGGCGCTCCCGGGTGGCGCACAGCCCGCCGCACGAATCTGCTGGTCACCATGAGTGACACAGGTGGTGAGGAGCTCTCCGCCCGGGAGCGCAGCGAACTGGACCAACTCCGGCACCGGGTGAGCGCTCTGGAGGGCACCCGGTCCGGGCGGCATCACCCGTTCCGGTCGTTCGGCGCGTTCCTGCTGATCCTGCTGGCCGCGATCCTCTCCCTGCTGTCCGTCGTCGCCGTGTGGGCGAACAGCATCATGCAGGACACGGACCGCTACGTCGCCACCGTCGGCCCCCTCGCCTCGAATCCCGATGTGCAGCGGGCCGTCACCAACCGGGTCACCGACGCCGTGCTGGACCGCGTCGACGTGGACGCGCTGGTCGCCCAGCTGACGGACGCGGCCTCGCAGCAGGGGGTGCCGCCGAAGGCCGCCGACCTGCTGAAGAATCTGGACGGTCCGATCGAGAGCGGGCTGCGGCAGCTGGTCAGCAGCACGGTGGAGCGGGTGGTGACCAGCAGCGCCTTCGAGAAGGTCTGGGTGCAGGCCAACCGCAGGGCGCACGCGGCCGTGGACGAGGCCCTGACCGGTGAGTCCGGCGGCACTGTCGCGCTGAAGGACAACCAGGTCGTCGTCGACGTCGGCCCCATCGTCCAGCAGGTCAAGGAAAAGCTGGTCGACGCCGGGTTCGCGCCCGCCGCGAAGATCCCGGACGTGAAGACGGACTTCGTGGTCTTCGCCTCGAAGGACATCGGCGAGATCAAGACCTACGTACGGGTGCTGGAGATCCTCGGCGGCTGGCTCCCGGCCATCGCGCTCCTCGTCGCCGCCGCCGGTGTGTACGTGGCCTTCAACCGCCGGCACGCCGTGATCGGCGCGGGCCTCGCGGTCTTCCTCGCCATGCTGGTCCTCGGCATCTCCCTGACCGTCTTCCGCGACATCTACCTCGACCGGCTGCCCCCGGGAACCTCCCAGGCGGCGGCCGGGGCCGTGTACGACGCCGTGGTCAAGTTCCTGCGGGCCGGTACGCGGGCCCTGGGCGCGACGGCCCTGTTCGTCGCCGCCGCGGCCTTCCTCGCCGGACCGTCCCGGCCCGCCGTGCTGGCGCGCACGGGCTGCCGCAGGAGCATCGGCGCGCTGCGCGACGTGGCCGCCTCGGCCGGGTTCCGCACGGGACCGGTCGGCCGGTTCGTCCATCGGTTCAAGCACTGGATCGGCGTCGCCATCCTGCTGATCGCGGCGGTGGTTCTCTTCACCTGGACCTATCCGACCACGGCCGTCGTGGTGTGGACCGCGGTGATCACGCTGGTGGGCTTCGCGATCCGTGAGTTCCTCGACGACTCCTCCGCACCGCAGGCCGGTCCGGAGGGCCCGGCTACGCCAGCTTGACGGTGAACCAGGTGGTCTTTCCGTCGTCCGTGGGGCGTACCCCCCAGCTGTCGGACAGCGCGCGGACCAGGTGCAGCCCACGCCCCGACTCCTCGTCCTCGGCCGCCAGACGGGGCTGGGGGAGCTGCGGACTGCTGTCGCTGACCTCGACCGTCAGGTCCGTGGCGGTACGGCACACCCGCAGGCCGACCGGGCCCTCGGCGTGCTGGACGGCGTTCGTCAGCGTCTCGGAGAGCAGCAGCAGCGCGTGGTCGGCCGGCTCGGCGACCTCCCAGGAGGCGAGCGCCTTGGTGAGGAACGCGCGGCCCTCGGGCACCGAGGAGGGCACGGCGGGCAGATCCGTGGTGACGGACGCGAGCGGAGCGGCCGGCAGCTGTGCGAGGAGCAGCGTGACGTCGTCGTTGTGACTCACGACATCGGGCAGCAGCCGGGCGAGGACATGGTCGGCGGCGGCCTCCAGACACGAGTCGCGGACGAAGAACCCGTCGAGACAGGAGACGAGTTCGCCGATGTGGTCGTCGATGTCGCTGCCGGGCGTCTCGACCAGCCCGTCCGTGTAGAGGACCAGCGTCGCTCCCGGCGGGATCTCCTCGCAGGACTGCTGGTAGAGGATGCCGCCGACCCCGAGGGGCGCGTTGACGGGGGTGGTGAGCCGGCGGACGCGGTCGCCGGGCGAGGCGATCAGCGTCGGCAGATGGCCGGCCGAACAGGCGGTCACGGTGCCCGTGTCCGGGGCGACGACCAGGTAGCAGCAGGTGACGAGCTGGTCGGGGACGTCGAGGTCGGCCACACAGGTGTCGAGGGCCTGCATCAACTGACGCGGCTGCATACCGGTCTTGGCGAGGGCGTGCGCGGCGGACCGTAACTGGCCCATCACGGCGGCCGCCTCCAGACCGCGGCCCATGACGTCACCGATCAGCACGCCGACCCGGCCCGCGCCCAGCGGAACGAGGTCGAACCAGTCGCCGCCGACGCCCGCGCCCTGGGTGGCGGGCCGGTAGCGGCTCGCCGTGGCCAGCCCCGCGATCGCGGGCGGGGTCCCCATCAGGCTGCGCTGCAGGGTGAGCGCGATGTGCCGCTGCTGCTCGTACAGGGCCGTGAGTTCGGCCTCCGCGCGCTTGCGGTCGCTGATGTCCCGCACGATGGCGCAGGCGCCGACGACCGTGCCGTCGGTGTCCCGGGTCGGCCACAGCGTGACGTCGACGTCCAGCAGCGCCCCGGCCCGGGTGACCCGGAGCGTCTCGAAGTGCTCGACCTTCTCACCCCGCCGCAGCCGCTCCATGAGCGCGTTGATCTCGTCCCTGCGGTCCGCCGGGGCGAGGAACGACATGTGGCGGCCGATGGCCTGCTCGGCCGTGTAGCCGTAGAGCCGGTGGGCGGCGGCGTTCCAGTAGGTGATGTGGCCGTCGAGGGTCTTGGCGAGGATCGCGTCCTGGGAGGACTCGACGAGCGCGGCGAGTTCGTTGATGCGCCGCTCGGCGGCCTTGCGGTCACTGACGTCGCGGACGGCGGCGGACACGAGCAGCCCGTCGGCGGTCTCCAGCGGACTGAGACTGATCTCGACCGGGAACTCGGTGCCGTCCTGGCGCAGGCCGTGCAGTTCGAGTCCGGCGCCCATCGGGCGCACCTGGCGGTTGGCGGCGTAGCCGACGCGGTGCCGGGTGTGGTGCTCACGGAACCGGTGCGGGATGAGCAACTCGACCGGCCGGCCCAGCAGTTCCTCGCGCCGATAGCCGAACAGGGCCTCCGTCTGCGCGTTGACCAGTCGGATGGTGCCGGTGTCGTCGACGATGACCATGGCGTCCGGCGCCGCCTCCAGCAGCCCCCGGAACCGCTCCTCGACGACGCTCGGTCCGCCCTCGTGATCCGTTCGCCCACCGCAGTGGCAGCACTCCCGGTCGATGGCCTCGACGCGCCGCGCCTGCGCCACCGGGACGAAGTTGTCCATGCCCGCCCCACCCGCCTTCCCTGACGATCGGGTCATCCCACTGCATCCAGGCGAGGCGGGCCGCTGTTTGTCGGCAACTGTCCTTCTATCGAGTGATTTTGAGAGATTCACACCACGTATGCCCGGTCCGGACTGTCGTCAGCCGCCCCTGTCGACGGTCATGAGGCGGATGCCGGTGACCAGGTCGGGGCGGATGCGGACCGCGTGGTCCATGGTGCCGCTCACCCAGGGCCGCAGCATCGCCCGGTAGCGGGCCAGTTCCTCGGGGTCGGTGACCGGGCGGGCGTAGCCGGTGACGACCACGCTCCAGCCGAGGTGGGTGTCGGGGTCGATGACATCGGCCTCGTACGCCACCACGACGCCCCGGCCGTCCGTCTCCTGGGCGTGGGCGGTCAGGGCCGTGCCCTCGTGGGTGCGGATGACGATCTCGCCCCGGTCCAGCACGTGGTTGACGGGGCGGACGGTCGGCAGCGCGTGCCGGGTGAAGACGATCCGACCGAACGACACGGTGCCGAGCAGCCGCAGGGCCTCGTCGCTGTCGAGGTCGACCGACCGCCGGGGCACGGCGGCTCCTTGGTGGTGGCTGCTGATCGGCATCATGGACTTCCGCGCGGGTGAGAGGGTGCTGTCGCACTGCGGTACGGACGTCCTCCCATGGAACGGCGGCCGGGCGGGCCGCGGTAGGGCCGATCGGCCCCGGTCCTCCGGGAGAACGGCCCCCCCGGGCTGCCACGGGGACCGAGACTGAGCCTCCGACCCACTCTCCACCTCCGGCGGCCACCCTTCCCCCGGCCGGTCGGCCCCGCCCGGGGACCTGCGGACCCACGGACGGGTCCGGGCCGGGCGGCCGCACATCACCGTGCCCGAGTCCGGTTCACGGGCGGGTCTTGGGTTCGCCGCCGCCCTGGTCGAGCCGGAAGGGCGGGTAGACGTCCGTGAGGAGGGCGGCGTACGCGGCCACCCGCAGCACCCACCGGTCGAGTCCGATCACCAGGTCGAAGATGCCGCGCGGGTAGACGCCCGTGAAGAGCAGGGCGACGCCGGCGAAGAACGTCAGGAGCGCGATCAGCCCTCCCGAGCTCCAGGTCACGTGGATGCCGCCCCCGATGATGCCCAGGACCAGGTAGTGGGGGATGGCCAGGAGCCACCACTTCACCAGGACCAGCCCGCGGGACAGCTGCTCGGGGTACGCCACGTCCAGATGGGCCGGGTAGTCCGGCACCTCGGCGAGGGTGAAGGGCGGGTAGCGGTCGGTGCCCAGGGCGCCGTACGAGTAGAAGGCCACCCGCCAGCTCCAGCGCAGGACCCCGGTGGTGAAGTCGAACAGGGGGCGCGGATAGCGGCCGGTGAACAGGATCGCGAAGAACGCCACCACGCCCACCACGGTGAACGCCACCCACAGGAAGGCCAGGACGACGTAGTGGGGGAGCGCGAGCAGCCACTTCACCAGCCACAGCCAGCGCGACAGCTGTGGATCACAGATGGCGGTCAGCCGGACCGGTTGTACCGGCCGTGGCGGGGTCATGTCCGGGGGGACTGTCTGCGAAGCCATGGTTCCAGCTCCCTTCCCGAGGTCGTCGGCCCCCGACAGCCCGGGACCGGGCGTGCACCGGGCCGGTGGGCCCCGCACGGAGGCGGGGCCGGCCCGGCCCGCGGGACCTCCCTCCCTCCAGTACACGCCTGTCACCGGCGGCCCCGCCTGCCGGGGGACAGGACCGCGGACATCGGCCGGTGCGTCGCAGCGGGACAGCGCCCGCACTCCGCGAGAAGCTGCGGTGCGGGCGCGCGGAGTGCCGCCCGCCCCTGCCCGCTCTCCCCCAGGAAGTCGCCATGGCCGAACCGTCCGCACCGTCCACCGGGAACAGCTACCGCTTCGACGACCTGCGCGCCCTGTTCATCAACTGCACGCTCAAGCCCTCGCCCCAGGTCAGCCACACCGAAGGGCTCGTGGCCAGGAGCAGGGCGATCATGGAGGCGCAGGGGGTGACCACGGACTTCGTCCGAGCGGTCGACGAGGACATCGCGCCGGGTGTGTACCCGGACATGACCGAGCACGGCTTCGCCACCGACGCCTGGCCCGCGCTGTACGAGCGGGTGATGGCCGCCGACATCCTGGTGCTGGCCGGGCCCATCTGGCTGGGTGACAACAGCTCCGTCACCAAGCAGGTCATCGAGCGCCTGTACAGCTGCTCCAGCCTGCTCAACCCCCAGGGCCAGTACGCCTACTACGGGCGGGCCGGCGGGTGCCTGATCACCGGAAACGAGGACGGGGTCAAGCACTGCGCCATGAACGTCCTCTACAGCCTGCAGCACCTCGGGTACGCGATCCCACCGCAGGCCGACGCGGGCTGGATCGGCGCGGCGGGACCCGGTCCCTCGTACCTCGATCCGGGGTCGGGCGGTCCGGAGAACGACTTCACCAACCGCAACACCGCCTTCATGACCTGGAACCTCATGCACCTGGCGGCCATGCTCAAGCGCGCCGGAGGCTTCCCCGCCCACGGCAACCAGCGTACGGAGTGGGACGCCGGCTGCCGGCCGGGCGCGGACAACCCCGAGCACCGCTGAACCGGGCCGGGGCCCGGTCGTCGCAGGACGGCCGGGAGCGCGGGACGGACCGACGCCGACCCCTCACCAGCCCGTCAGCAGCAGATGGTTGAGGAGCAGAGCCAGTGCCGCCTGGGAGACCAGCCAGACCCGGGGGCGGTCGAGGAAGGCGCCGGACGCGAGCAGCCACAGCGCGAACGGCAGCCAGATCCGTTCCGTCTCCGCCTTGCTCATCCCCGACAGGTCGGCGACGAGCAGCATGAGCAGGGCCGCGGACAGCAGCAGGCCCGTACGGCGCTCGGGGACGGGCGAGGCGTGCCACCGGCCGAGGAGGGCGCCCGTGCGGCGCAGTCCCGCGACCGTGGCCGGGCCCACGACGAGGACCGTGCAGGCGAGGTTGGCCCACACGAAGTAGGCGTACGGGCGGAAGCCGCCGGCGCCCTGGTGGTAGCGCTCGACCAGCAGGTGGTACGCCTCCCACCAGTCGAAGCCCGCCAGGGTGAACGCGAGCGGGACGACGGCGAGTCCGGCGAGCGCGAAGGGGAGGACCGTCGCCCTCCGGGAGCCGAGGAGCAGGACGGCGGCCGCCATCACGGCGAACAGGGTGAGGCCGTAGGACAGGTACAGGACCAGACCGAAGAGGAGTCCGGAGAGGAACGCGGTGGGCAGCGGCCGGTGTCCCGTCACCGCGAGGGCGAGGAACGCCACGGCCCAGGCGGCGACCGCCGCGAAGTAACCGTCCGCCGAGGTGCCCGTCCACACCGCCGCCGGGGCCAGGACGAGGAACGGGGCGGCCCGGCGGGCCAGTGCCTCGCTCGCCAGTGTCCGCACGGTGACGAGGACCGCGACCGTGCCGGCCGCCCCGACGGTGATGACGAAGGCGCCCGCCCAGCCTCCGCCGGCCAGGCCGATCCGGTCGAGGAGGACGAAGGTGAGCGTGGCCCCCGGAGGATGGCCGGCGACATGCGGGGGCCAGTGGTCGGCGGTCCCGAGCAGAATGTGGTCGGTGAAGCTCCGCAGGGTCGCGGGGATGTCGTCGAACCGGTCGATGACCTGCAGGTACTCGTACCGGGTCGTCAGCCTGCGGGCGATGCCCCGGTGCCACCCGTCGACGAGGGCGAGGGAGAACGTCCACGCCAGGGCGGCGGCCCACACGCTCCACAGGAGCGGGCGCCAGGGCAGCCGGGCGGCCAGCGGGGGGCCGTACGCGACGACGGCGACGGCCACGGCGATCGCGGCGGGGGTGCCGGGGCCGGTGTGGGGCAGCCAGACGGCGTACAGGGGCGGCCAACCGACGTGCAGGACGTCCTCGGAGCGTTTGACGGCGATGCCGACCGCCGCGGCCGTCACGACGAGCAGAGCGGCGGCGGCGACGGCGTACAGGTCGCGGCGGAGATCGCGGTTCACGCTGGGAGACGTTAGGCCGCAGGGGAGCCGGGGCCCGCCCGACAGGCGCGGACGTCAGCGTTTCGTCATGAGTCGCGCACCCTCTCACCGGGTGCCGCGGGCCTAGCGTCGGGGACATGCAACGGTCTCCTTCCTCGCCCGCCTTCTGGCGCAGCCCGCTGCGCGGTCCCTGGTTCACCTCGCTCCTCGGCCTGGTCCTGCTCGCCGGGATCACCGTGCTGTTCGTGACCGGGCTGCTGTCGTACGCCGCCTACAACCCGGATCTGTCCCCGGTGAACGACAAGACCCCGGACAAGGGGCTCCTCGGCCTCTATCTGTTCCCCTGGCCGACGGACCCCCACTGGCTGTACCGGCTGACCCAAGGCGTGCACGTCACGCTCGGGATCGCACTGGTCCCGGTCCTGCTGGCGAAACTCTGGTCGGTGGTGCCGCGGCTGTTCCAGCTGCCTCCGGCGCGGTCCGCCGCCCATGCCCTGGAGCGGATCTCATTGCTCCTGCTGGTCGGCGGTGTGCTGTTCGAGTTCGTCACCGGCGTGCTGAACGTGCAGCTCGACTACGTCTTCCCCGGCTCCTTCTACCCGCTGCACTTCTACGGGGCCTGGGTGTTCGTCGCGGCGTTCGTGGTCCATGTGGTGCTGCGCGGGCCGGCCGCCGTACGCAACCTGCGCCGGATGCGGGCGGGCGGAGCGGCCGAGGCACCGCCCGTGGAGCCCTCGCAGGAACCCTCGCTGGTCTCCCCGGACCCGGCCGAGCCCACGGTGTCGCGGCGTGGGGCCGTGTGGCTGGTCGGGGGCGGCTCGCTGCTGCTGCTCGGGACGACCGTGGGGCAGACCGTGGACGGCCCGCTGCGCCGCACGGCCCTCCTCGCCCCGCACGGCGGCCCCGAACCGGGCGGCGGGCCCAACGGCTTCCAGATCAACAAGACGGCCGCGTCCCGGGGGATCAGCCCGGCCGAGACGAGCGAGGAGGCGTGGCGGCTGGTCGTCACGGGACCTTCGGGCACCGTGCGGCTGAGCCGCGCCGAGCTGCTGGAGCTGCCCCTGCACAGTGCGGCGCTGCCGATCGCCTGTGTGGAGGGCTGGTCCACCTCCGACCAGTGGTGGCGGGGCGTGCGCCTGGCGGACCTCGCCGCGCTCGTCGGACACCCGGCGGGCACGGCCCCCGACGTCCTGGTGGAGTCCCTGCAGCGGCACGGCGCCTTCCGCCGGGCCGCCCTGCGCGCCAACCAGGTCCGTGACCCGCGCTCCCTGCTGGCCCTGGACGTCAACGGCGAGCGGTTGTCCCCCGACCACGGCCATCCGGCGCGGATCATCGTGCCGGCCGCGCCCGGTGTGCTCAACACCAAGTGGGTGGCCCGTATGACGTTCGGAGACCTGTGATGGGAAAGTACCGTCCACCGCTGGGCAGCCCCCTCCCTCTGCTGCTCCTGGCCTGCTCGTTCGCGCTCGCCGGGTACGCGGGCGTGCGGCTGCTCCAGGACGACTGGTTCGCCGTCGCGCTGTGGTTCGTGGGTGCCGCGGTGGTCCACGATCTGCTTCTGCTGCCGCTGTACGTGGCGGCGGACCGGGCGCTCGTCCGCGCGATGTCCGCCACCGCTCACCGGGTGGGGGTGCCGCCCCTGCCCTCGGCGGGCCAGGGCAGGGCCGCGTACGTCCGTGTGCCCGCGGCCCTGTCCGGACTCCTGCTGCTGGTGTGGTTCCCGCTGATCAGCGGGCGGGTGGCGGACCGCTACGAGTCCGCCACCGGGATGCCGGCGAGTGGCTTCCTCGGCCGCTGGCTGCTGATCACGGCCCTGCTCTTCGCGGGCTCGGCGCTGCTGCTGGCGGTGCGGGTGCGCAGGGCGACGAAGGAGCGTCCGCCGGCGGTCCACTGATCGGCGGCGCGCCAGCCGTGCGGGCGGGCGTGCCGCAGCAGTGCCGGCGTGCCGAGGCGGGCCCAGGGGAACGCGGCCTCGCCCTCCGCCTCGCCGACGACACCGCTCACGAGGCGGACCTCGGCCCGCTCGTCCACGTCCATCGGCACGGTCTCGACGATCAACAGCCCTTCCGCGTGCAGGAGTTGTGCCATCCGGTGCAGGAGGGCGGACGGGTCGCCGCCGATGCCGAGGTTGCCGTCGAGGAGCAGGACGGTGTCCCAGCGCCCCTCGCCCGGCAGCGGGTCGAACACCGAGCGGGTGAGGGCCTGGCCGCCGAGCCGCAGGGTGCGGGCGACGGCGGCCGGGCTGATGTCGACACCGAGCACGGGCCGCCCGCGGGCGGCGAGTTCGGCGACCAGCCTGCCCGGCCCGCACCCCACGTCGAGGACGGCACCCTCGCACCGCTCCAGCACCTGGAGGTCCACCGTGTCGGCGCGGGCGCACCACCGCTCCACCTCCAGCGGCAGCAGCCAGCCGTCGCCCCGACGCAGGAACAGCGGGCCCCGTCCGGAGCGCAGGGCGTCGGCGTAGGGGTCCGAGGACCAGTCCGGCCGCGCCACGGTGTCCTGCCCCGGCCCGCTCATCGGCCGCTGACCGCGCGCAGCCGGGACAGCTCCGCCGCGAACCGGCTGTGCGGCGCCACCGTGGCGACGGCTTCGGCGTCGGCGGCCGTGTCGACGTCTCTCAGGACCGGCAGGTCCCGGACCCGCAGGCCGGCGGAGACCAGCCGGGCGCGCTGGACCGCACCCGTGACGGGGGTCGACATGGGCACCCCGCGCAGGAGCGCGGGGTCCGGCCGGGCGAGCCCCAGAGCCCAGAATCCGCCGTCCTCGGCCGCACCGAAGTACGCGTCGCACCCGGCCGGTTCCACGGCCAGCAGCTCCGGCGTCACCTGCGGGGTGTCCATGCCGATGAGGAGGGCCGGGCCGTCGCAGACCGCGAAGGCCGCGGCGAGCCGCTCGTCGAGCCCGCCGTCCCCCTGCGGTACGACGTCGAAGCCGGGCGGCAGCCACGGGCCCGGCTTCCCGGCCAGTACCAGGACGCGCCGGTCCGCGGGGGCCGCCGCCACCGCGCACAGGGTGTCCACGAGGGCGGCCTCGGCCAGCGCCGCCGCCTCCCGCGGGGTGAAGGGCGGGGTGAGCCGGGTCTTCACCCGGCCCGGCCTCGGCTCCTTGGCGATGACGAGGAGCGTGGTCATCGGCGGACCCCCGCCCCTGCCGGCTCGGGCGCCTCGTTGAGGACACGGCTCATGTCCCGTACCGCCTGCCAGGTGCCACGCCAGGTCCCGGTCACCTTCGACGCCCCCTTCCGGGGCAGGTACGGCACGTCGTGCTCGGTGACGCGCCAGCCCGCGTCGGCGGCGCGCACCACCATCTGCAGGGGATAGCCGCTGCGGCGGTCGGTGAGTGCGAGGTCGACCAGCGCTTCCCGGCGCGCGGCCCGCAGCGGGCCCAGGTCGTGCAGACGCAGGCCCGTGCGGCGGCGCAGCATCCGGGCGAGCGCCAGGTTCCCGGCCCGGGCGTGGACCGGCCACACGCCCCGCTCCCGCGGACGCCGCCTGCCGAGCACCAGATCGGCGTGTCCATGGGCGACTTCGGTGACGAAGGGAACGAGGAGCGAGGGATCCAGGGAGGCGTCGCAGTCGCAGAAGCACACGATGTCGGCCGTGGCGGCGACCAGTCCCGCGTGGCAGGCGGCGCCGAAGCCGCGGCGCGGTTCGTGCACCACGGTCGCGCCCAGCTCACGGGCGAGGTCCGCGGAGCCGTCGGCCGAGCCGTTGTCCACGACCAAGGCGCGCCAGCCGGCCGGAATCCTGGACAGCACCCAGGGCAGGGCCTCCGCCTCGTCCAGGCAGGGGAGAACGACGTCGACGCCCGAAGGCGGGGGAGAGGTAGTCACGACTTTCACCCTACGAGGACGAAGTTCGCGTATCGGGCGCGGTGTCCTTACGAAACGCGGACGTCGGGGACCTGGGCACGGTCCGGACGGACTCGCCGCCGGGCGAGGTGCGAGGCTGACCGCATGGAAGAGCAACCGAGCAGACCGACGGCCGTGCGCGTGCTGGTGGTGGACGACGACCCCACGGTCGCGGAGGTCGTCACCGGCTACCTCGACCGGGCCGGATACACGGTGGACCGCGCGGGCGACGGCCCGGCCGCGCTGGCCCGCGCCGCCGCGCACCGGCCCGACCTGGTCGTGCTGGACCTGATGCTGCCGGGCATGGACGGCCTGGAGGTCTGCCGTCGGCTGAGGACGCGCGGCCCGGTCCCGGTCATCATGCTCACCGCCCGAGGCGACGAGGACGACCGCATCCTGGGGCTGGAGGTCGGCGCCGACGACTACGTCACCAAGCCGTTCAGCCCGCGCGAACTGGTCCTGCGCGTCGAGTCCGTACTGCGCCGCGCACGGCCCGCGTCCGACGCCCGCGCATTGACGGCGGCCGGTCTCCGCCTCGACCCGGCCGCCCGGCACGCCACCCGCCACGGCGCGGAACTCGCCCTGACCCTGCGGGAGTTCGACCTCCTCGCCTTCTTCCTGCGCAACCCGGGCCGCGCCCACAGCCGCGAGGACCTGATGCGCGAGGTCTGGGGCTGGGACTTCGGCGACCTGTCCACGGTCACCGTCCATGTCCGCAGGCTGCGCGGCAAGATCGAACACGACCCGGCGCAGCCCCGGCTGATCCGGACCGTCTGGGGCGTCGGTTACCGCTTCGAGCCCGCCGACACCCCGGCCGACGACGACGCGGAGCACGCCCCGACCGAAGACGGGAAGGACTGACCCATGGGCGACACCCTGCTCATCGCGCTGTACGCGTTCCTCGGCGCCGTCGCCGCCGGTCTGCTGGGCGCGCTCGCGCTGTGGCCGCTGCGCCGCCGCTCGCTCACCGCGTCGCTCACCGTCGTGGCCGCGGTCGCGGTGACCGCCATGCTCGCCGGCACCCTCGCCGTCGCCTGGGCCATGTTCCTCTCCCCGCACGACCTGAGCGTCGTCACCACGGTCGTCGCGATGGCCGCCGTCGTCTCCCTGGCCACCGCGCTGCTGCTCGGCCGCTGGGTCGTCGCCCGCAGCCGGGCCCTCCAGACCGCCGCGCGGTCCTTCGGCGACGGCGGCGACTTCACCGCCCCCGACGGACCGGTCACGGCCGAACTCGCCGCACTGGGGGAGGAATTGGCCGCCACGAGCGCCAAACTCGCCGCGTCCAGGGAACGCGAACGCGCCCTGGAGTCCTCCCGGCGTGAACTCGTCGCCTGGATCTCCCACGACCTGCGCACCCCCCTGGCCGGACTGCGCGCGATGGCCGAGGCCCTGGAGGACGGGGTCGCCGCCGACCCCCACCGCTACCTCCGGCAGATCCGTACCGAGGTCGAGAACCTCGACGGCATGGTCGGCGACCTCTTCGAACTCTCCCGCATCCACGCGGGCAGCCTGACCCTCACCCTCTCCCGGATGTCGCTGTACGACCTCGTCGGCGACGCCCTGGCCGGGGCCGACCCGCTCGCCCGCGAACACGGGGTGCGGCTCGTCGGCGCACGCGTCGAACCCGTACCGGTCGAGGTCGACGGCCGGGAGATGAGCCGTGTCCTCGCCAACCTGCTGGTCAACGCGATCCGCCGCACCCCGGCCGACGGCACGGTCGCGGTGGCGGCCGAGCGGTCCCCCCACGGCGTGGTGCTCTCCGTCACCGACGGCTGCGGCGGCATCGCCGAGGAGGACCTGCCCCGTGTCTTCGACACCGGCTGGCGCGGCACGCACGCCCGTACACCCCCGGCCGGCGCGGGCCTCGGCCTCGCCATCGTCCGCGGCATCGTGGAGGCCCACCGAGGGCACACCACCGTGCACAACATTCCCGGCGGCTGCCGCTTCGAGGTGGTGCTGCCCGCGGCCGCTTCCTGAACACGGACGGCACCACCGGCCCAGGGGCTACGACCCCCGCATCCCGGCCCGTGCGAACTCCCGCACCCCTTCCACGAATCCGACCTCGGGCTTCCACCCCAGCTCGGCCCGCAGCCGTGACGAGTCGGCGGTGATGTGCCGGACGTCCCCGAGCCGGTACTCCCCGGTGACCACCGGCTCGGGCCCGCCGCACGCGGCGGCCAGCGCCCTCGCCATCTCCCCGACGGTGTGCGGCTCGCCGCTCCCGGCGTTGTACGCGGTCAGCGCGCCCGGAGCGGCTGCCGCCTCCAGCGCCGCCACATTGGCCGCCGCCACGTCCCGGACATGGACGAAGTCCCGCCGCTGACGGCCGTCCTCGAAGACCCGGGGCGCCTCCCCGCGGGCGAGCGCCGAACGGAAGAAGGAGGCCACCCCGGCGTACGGCGTGTCCCGAGGCATCCGGGGCCCGTACACGTTGTGGTACCGCAGCGAGACCACGGTGCCGTCCGTCGCACGGGCCCAGGCCGCCGCCAGATGCTCCTGGGCGAGCTTCGTCGTCGCGTACACGTTGCGCGGGTCGACCGGCGCGTCCTCCCCGACCAGAGACGGCGACAACGCGTCCCCGCACCTCGGGCACAGCGGCTCGAAACGTCCGGCCTCCAGGTCGGCGACCTCCCGGGGCCCCGGCCGCACCACCCCGTGCCGCACGCACGCGTACCGCCCCTCCCCGTACACCACCATCGACCCCGCCAGCACGAGCCGTCGCACGCACGCCTCCGCCATGGCGGCGAGCAGCACGGCCGTTCCCAGGTCGTTGTGGGAGACGTACGCGGGGGCGTCGGCGAACCCGGTGCCGAGGCCGACCATCGCCGCCTGGTGACACACCGCGTCCACCCCGTCCAGCGCCCGGAGGACGGCGGCCCCGTCCCGCACGTCCGCGCCGGCGTCCACCGCGCTGTCGAACACGAGGGGTTCGTGACCGTGCTCCAGCAGCGCGTCGACGACATGGGACCCGATGAACCCGGCACCGCCGGTGACCAGTACTCGCATACGGGTCACGCTAGAGCCGCCCGCGGGCCGCTCCGCAGGGCCACGCCCGGCACGTCACGGTTCCGTAAGACGGCGACCGGGGCGGGTAGCGGACGTAAGGGTTTCGTCATCGGTGGAGCCGGGACGCGGGGACCGCGCTCCCCGTTGAATGGACGACGGCAGGGACGCGCGAAGCAGAGGTGAGGACGGATCGTCATGGGGCACACGCCGAGGAAGCGACTGATCACCGGTCTCGTGGTGGTGGCGGTCATGGGCGTGACCGCCGGGCTGTACTGGTTCCAGCCGTGGAAACTCTGGCAGGACCGGACGGTGACCGAATCCCTCCCGGGAACGGTCGTCGAGACCTCCCCGCTCCCCGAAGCGACGCCGGAGGCGAACGCGGGAGCGTCGGACCGAGGAGCGTCGGACCGAGGAGCGTCGGACCGAGGAGCGTCGAGCCGAGGAGCGTCACCCTCCCCGTCGGCGCCGAGCGGACCCGTGACCGTGGCGAGCGGCGGGCTGATCAGCCACGAGCACACGACGACGGGCTCGGCGCAACTCGTACGACTCGCCGACGGCACCCACGTGGTCCGCCTGGAGCACCTCGACACCAGCAACGGCCCCGACCTGCGGGTGTGGCTGACCGACGCCCCCGTCAAGGAGGGCCGGGCGGGCTGGCACGTCTTCGACGACGGCGCGTACGTCAGTCTCGGCAGGCTCAAGGGCAACAAGGGAAGCCAGAACTACCCGCTGCCCGACGACGTCGACCCCTCCTCCTACACCAGCGTCACCATCTGGTGCGACCGCTTCGACGTCTCCTTCGGCGCCGCCGAACTCACCGCCACCTGATCCGGAGCGGCTCCACATGCGAGGCCGCCGGGATTGCGGTAGTTGTCGAAGGAGGGGACACAGCACCCGCTCGGCATGTCGGCGAGGTCCGGGCCGGAGGGGCGGACGGACTCGTCGCCGTCGGCCACCGGCGTACCCGGCCTCGTCCGAGAAGGAGGCCGCCGCCATGGAACCAGTCGTCACCGTGGGCCTGGACGGTTCACCGGAGAGTCTCGCCGCCGCCCGCTGGGCCGCCGAGGAGGCCGAGAAACGCAGGCTCACCCTGCGCCTGATGCACGCGTGGCCGCTGCTGGCCCCGGAACCGGCCGGCGCTCCTGCCGAGGTCGACCAGAACTACTGGGCCAAGCGCCTGGTCCACACCGCGCAGGCGGAGTTGAGCACACGCCATCCCGGGCTGTCCGTCGTCGGCAGCCTGGTCGCCGACGACGCGCGGGAGGCGTTGCTGCGAGCCGCATCCGAGTCCGAGATGCTGGTGCTGGGCTCGCGGGGGCTGGGGTCGGCCGAGAGTTATCTCATGGGTGACGTGAGCCTGCCCGTCGTGGCGCGCGCGGGACGCCCTGTGATCCTGGTCCGCGCGGAGCCGGACGGCAATCAGCCCGCCCCCACCGCCGGCGACAAGGTCGTCGTGGCGATGGAGGCCCACGGGTCCCGGGACGAACTGCTCGACTTCGCCTTCCACAGCGCCGCGGCCCGGGACATCCCCCTCCTCGCCGTCCAGGGGCACAGCGTGCCGCTCCACGCGCGGATGCCCTGGGGTGCCGACCACGGCGTCACCGAGGAGCTGACCCGGAAGGCCCGGGAGGATCTGAGCAGGGCGCTGAAGCCCTGGCGCGAGAAGTATCCGCAGGTGGAGGCGGAGGACAGCATCCGCCTCACCAGCCACGCCAAGGCCGTCGTGCACGCCGCCGAGGGCGCCGCGCTGCTGGTCGTCGGACGGCGCATGCATCAGCACGGTGCCACGCACCATCTGGACCACGTGGCGCACGCGGCCATCCACCACGCACGCTGCCCCGTCGCGGTCGTCGCCCACGACTGAGGGACTGCCCGGCCGACGAGGACAGCCGCCCCGGGCGCGGCACGCCCCTGCTGCCCCTACGGCCGGCCGCCCGCGGAGGTCAGGCCACCGCGCGGTCGGCGGTGAGCTTGCGGGGCGTCCCGGCGAGCAGGGTGCGCAGCCGCGCTGCGGGCAGCGGAGCCCCCGTGTCGGAGGGCAGCGGCTGGGGCGCCCTGCCGGCGCGGATGTCCTCGCCGACCTGGATCATGTAGGTCCGCAGTGTGTCGGGATCGGCGAAGTACGGCGCCGCATAGGGGTCGGTCTCCGGCTCGAAGCGCCAGCTCTCGGTCAGGGGGCCGGCGTCGACGGTGTCGAAGCCGAGCCGGCCGATCAGGTCCGCGGCGCTCGCCTTGGCCTGCGGGTCGTCGCCGGCGATGGGCAGGGCGGTGCGGTCGGCCGCGCCCGCGGGGCGGGCGAGCGTGGTGATGTGGACGTCGCCGATGTTGTTGAACGCCTTGACGAGCTTCGCACCGGCCAGGTGTTCCTGGACGAGTTCGCTGGTGGTGACCCTGCCCGAGTCGAGCGCCTCGAAGTGCCCGTCGCGCATCGGGTAGTAGTTGATGGTGTCGAGCACGACCTTCCCCGCAAGCGCGGGGGCCGGCAGCGACCGGTAGGGGGCCAGAGGGATGCTCACCACCACCAGGTCGCCCGCGCGGGCCGCCTCTTCCGGGGTCGCGGCGCGGGCCCGGTCGCCGAGGTCCGCCACCGTGGCGGCCAGGGTCTCGGGGCCGCGGGAGTTGGACAGGACGACGTCGATGCCGGCCGCGATCGCGAGCCGGGCGAGGCTCGTGCCGATGCTGCCGCTGCCGATGAAGCCGAGTGTCGGTGTCGTCATGGGTTCTCTCCTCGTCGTCGCGCGGACCGTGTCGTCCGGCGGGGGTGCGGTAGGGAGCCGTGCTCGGTCGGTGGCCGTGGCCGTGGACCTGGCTCCGGCCGTGGTCGGACGTCGGCTCGTGCTCGGGCGTGAGCTGCCGGACACACACAGGCCGGAGCTCTCGCCGAAAAGGAAACGGAGCAGGTGCTCCTCTTGAACGTAGCACAAGCGGAGCGGGTGCTCCGAAAGGCGGGGAGTCCCTGTACCCTGAATGCCGTGACCACCGCCGACCAGCCCGCCCCCGTCTCCGCGCGGCCCGCCCCTCGCGGCCGCCGTGCCGACGCCGAGCGCAACCGCGCCGCGATCCTGGAGGCGGCCGGCGCCGTCTTCGCCGAGCTCGGCGGCACCGTCGACGTCCGTGAGATCGCCCGGCGCAGCGGCGTGGGCATGGGAACGCTCTACCGCCACTTCCCGACCAAGGACGACCTGCTCGTCACCGTCCTGGAGCAGCAGTTCACCTCCTGGCTCACGGAGGCCCACGAGCAGGCCACCGCCACCGAGGACCCCTGGCAGGCGCTGAGCGGATTCTTCGAACAGATGCTGACCACCCAGGCCCACAACCGCGCCGTCGTCGAGAGCTACGCCGCCAGAGGCGGCCCCACCAGCTCATGCGCCCAGCGCTGCTACTCCTTCGTCGACGAGCTGCGCACCCGGTGCATGAACGCCGGACTGCTGCGACCCGACGTCACCACCGATGACCTGGTCCTGCTCAGCGGCTCCCTGAGCCAGGCCGTCCTGACGGCAGGCGAGAGCCACCCGGGCCAGTGGCGGCGCCTGCTGCGTATCTCCCTCGACGGCCTCAGCAGCCGCAACACCGAACCCCTGCCCGAGCCGACGGTGTCCTCGTAGGTCGACCACCCGCTCGGACGCGGTCGGCGTCGGCGGCGACGTCCGCGGAGGCGCTCCACGAGGCGAGGAGCGCACAGCCCTTCGCCTCCGGCTTCGGGCCCCGCCACGCCGGACGGCCTTCACGCGTCCAGGACCCGCCCATGACCTACCGCGAGCCGAGGAACTCGATCGCCCGTCGGGTCAGGAGCTTGGCGGCGTCCGGGTCGTAGGACGGCAGCGAGTCGTCCGCGAACAGGTGCTGGTCGCCGGGATATAGGAACATCTCCGCGCCGGCGCACTCGGAGACGAGGGCGCGGGCGGCGTCGATGTCCTCGGCGAAGAACGGATCGGCTTCCATGGCGTGCACCTGAACCGGCACATCGGCGGGCCATACCGCACCGAACTCCGACACAGGGATGCAGGCGTGGAACAGGAGCGCGCCCCGCGCACCCGTCCGCGTCTGCGCCAGCTTCTGGGCCGGAACCACACCGAGTGAGAAGCCGACGTAGAAGGCGTCCCGCGGCAGCAGGTCGGCCGCGCGGACGCCGCGCTCGGTGATCTCCCCGAAGCCGACCTCCTTCACGTAGCCCATGCCCTCCTCGACGGAGCCGAACGTCCGCCCTTCGAAGAGATCGGGCGTGTGGACCGTGTGGCCGGCCGCGCGGAGTTCGTCGGCGAAAGCGGCGACTCCCGAGGTCAGCCCCTGCGAGTGATGGAACAGTACGACCTCTGTCATGCCCGAACCCCTTTGGGTAGCGAATGATCCGGAACTCTAGAATAATCGAGAGGTGTCGAACAATACCGGCCTCCCCGACTACGACCTTGCCGACGTCATGGAGGTGACCGCCCCCGCCCAGCTCCGCGCGCTGGCCAACCCGCTGCGCAACGCCATCCTCGAACTGCTCCTCGAACGCGCCGCGACGGTGAGCGAATTGGCTGCCGCACTCGGCCGCCCGAAGAGCACGGTCGCGCACCACGTGAGTGCCCTGGCGGACGCGCAGCTGCTGAAGGTCGTACGGACCCGCCGGGTGCGAGCCATCGAAGAGCGCTCCTACGGCCGCACCGCGCGCATCTTCCGCGTCGGCACGATCAGTCCGGCCGACGGGGACGCCACGCCGCACTGCACCAACGACCTCGCCACGGCCGCCGCCGAGTCGGCCCCCGCACACCGGGCGGATCAACTCTCCTCGATCGTGCGGCACGTACGGATCCCGCGGGAGCAGGCCCGTGAGTTCTGGCTGCGGGTCCTGGACCTGGCCAACGACTACACGCAACTCCCGCGCGGAGGCGATGTGGTGTACGGCTTCGCGGCCGGGCTCTATCCGACCGACCACCCGGCGCTGCCGGAGGCGGAGCCCCAGGACCAACCCGCGACGCCCCCGGACCACCCTGCGACGCCCCTGGGCTCGACATGACGACGGCCCTGCTCGGAGGCGGCCCGGACGACCCGGAGTACCGGGGGTCCGGGCCGTCGCGGCGGGGTCAGGCCGCGGCCTTCGCCGCCGACTCCGCCTGCCCCTCGGGGGCGTACACACCGGCCTGGTCCGCCGACCGTACCGTTCGCCGGCGGCGGACCGGCATGCCCACGGTCGGGTGGGCGACGCCCCAGGCCGCGCCCTTGCAGATGATCTCCTTGTAGAGGGCGGCGAGCCGGCCGGTGAGAGCCTTGGGGAGCGTGCGGTCGTCCGCGGTGACGAACTGGATCAGCCCTTCCTTGCGGCCGAGCGAGATGCACTGCTGGAAGTAGCGGATCGAGATCTTCGGCGGCTTCGCGCCGGTGAGGCGGGCCGCGACGGTGTCGGCGGCCAGCCATGCGCTGGGCACGCCCGAGGCGCACGACATCCGCAGCGGCTTGTCTCCGGGGCCCTGGACGAGGGCCGCGTCACCGATGGCGTACACCTCGGGGTGCGAGACCGAGCGCAGGTCCGCGTCGACCACGATCTGGCCCGTGCCGGAGACCTCCAGGGTGCTCGCCCCGGCGATCGGGTGGACGGCGAAGCCGGTGGCCCACACGGTGACGGCGGCCGGGAGCGACGTGCCGTCGGCCAGGACGTGGTCGGCCTCGACGGCGGTGACGGCGGTGTGCTCGTGCACGGTGATGCCGAGTCCGGCGAAGACCTTCCGCAGATGGGCTCGGCCCTTGTCGGAGAGCCAGTCGCCGAAGCCGCCGCGCGCCACCAGTGCCACGTCCAGGTCCGGGCGGGACTCGGCGATCTCGGTCGCGGCCTCCAGGCCGGTGAGTCCGCCGCCGACGATCACCACGGGCTGTCCCGCGTCCAGCCGGGCCAGCCGCTCACGCAGCCGCAGCGCTCCGGGGCGGCTGGAGATCTCATGGGCGTGCTCGGCGGTACCGGGGACGCCCTGGGGGTTCCAGCCGCTGCCGAGGGCGTAGACGAGGGTGTCGTACTCCAGTTCCCGCGGCTCGGCGCCGTGCGCGTCGGTCACGGTGACGGTCCTGCGGTCGGCGTCGACGCCGACGACCTCGGCGACCCTCACCTCGACACCGGTGCCCGCGAACATCTCCGCGAAGGGGCGGGACTTGAGCTCCTGACCGGCCGCGAGCTGGTGCATCCGCACGCGTTCGACGAAGTCGGGCTCGGAGTTGACGAGGGTGATGGCGACGTCGGCCCGGTGCAGCCGCTTGGCGAGGCGCCCGGCGGCGGAGGCTCCGGTGTAGCCGGCTCCGAGGACGATGATGCGGTGCTGCATGGTCTGCTCCTGTCTGCGCGGGTCTGGCGCTTGCCCTGCTCGGTTACGCCCCTTGAACCGGGCAGCCCGCGATTTCCTGACAGGATCGGGATGTGAAGCAGGTCACACTCCCCGACGGGGAGTGCGACCCGGTGCGCAGAACGGTGCCGTACGCGGCTCAGAAGGCGTGGAACAGGGGTTCTCCGTGCTCGCCGGCCGCCCACACCTCGGTCGCGCGTTCCAGCTTGTCGGGGTTGACCTGACTGCGAAGGGCGAGGATGCCGTCCGCGCCGATCTCCAGACAGGTGATCCCGACGACCCGGCCGTCGACGACCGCCAGGATCGCGGGACCGCCGTTGACCGTCGAGACGTGGATCTCGGGCGAGCCGCCGACCAGGGCCCGCTTGGCCGGAGCCGGTTTGAACAGGCCCCGCATGAACTTCGCGACCGCGATGGCACCCTCGACCGCCCGTGCGCGGGCGGGGACCTTGCCGCCGCCGTCGCCGACCGCGATGGCGTCCGCGGTCAGCAGCTTGACCAGCGGCTCGGTCTTCCCGCTGGTGGCCGCCGCGAGGAACTCCTCGACGATCAGCCGGGCGGCCGCCTCGTCGATCTCCGTACGGGCCTTGCCCGCCGCCACGTGCTTCTTCGCACGGTGGAAGATCTGCTGACTGGCGGCCTCGCTGATGTCGAGGATCTCCGCGACCTCCCGGTGCGGGTAGTCGAATGCCTCCTTCAGCACGTACACCGCCCGCTCGTTGGGGCTGAGGCGCTCCAGCAGGGTGAGGACCGCGTACGAGACGGACTCGCGCTGTTCGGCGGTGTCGGCGGGGCCCAGCATCGGGTCACCGGCGAGCAGCGGCTCGGGCAGCCACTGGCCCACGTACGTCTCCCGGCGTGCGCGGGCCGAGGTGAGCTGGTTGAGGCACAGGTTGGTGAGCACCTTCGTCAGCCACGCCTCGGGGATCTCGACGCGGGCGGTGTCGGCCGCCTGCCAGCGCAGGAACGTCTCCTGCACGGCGTCCTCCGCCTCGACCGCCGACCCCAGGAGGCGGTACGCGATCGCCTCCAGACGGGGTCGCGTCGCCTCGAACCGGTCCACGTCGTGCGTCGTCAGCGCCATGGTGCGGATCTTAGTACCGGGGCGGTCCAGGGCCGTCGCCCCCGTCGCACCGGGATGATGTCGCCGTGACCATCACCTTCCGGATCCCGGCGTCCGGCGCCGAACTCGTGGGGTTCTCGTACTCGCCGTCGATGGAGGCGGTACTGAGCCTGCACGTGCTCGTGGAACCCAAGCACCATCCCGTCCAGCATGCCTGGGTGCGGGCCATGCGCCGGCTGTCGCCCACGCTGAAACGCGAGATCGACGTGCTCTCCTTCGCGTTCCGGTCCTACTTCCCGGAGTTCTTCTTCCCCTCGCCCACGGGCGAACTGCTCGGGTTCGAGGACGAGGTGCGACGACTGCGCTCGCTCGACCCGGAGCTGGTGCGGCTGGAGTTCGCCGTCGCGCTGGGCGGTGAGCCCTTCGGGGGCGGGTCCGGCAGAAACCCCGCCGTACTCGACGAACCCGCGGTCCGCCGTCGACTGGACGAGCGAGCGGCGGCCGCAGGCGACCCAGGGCTGGCCGGCCTGCTGCTGGACGATCCCGCCGCACTGCTGGAACGGTTTCTGAGGATGCTGGAGCGCTACTGGGAGGAAGCGTTCTCGCACGAGTGGCGGCGCATCGAGCCGGATCTCGCCGAGGGCGTCGCCGAGGCCGGCCGTCGGATCGCCGAGCACGGGCTGTACGCCCTGTTCCGCGGCCTGTGGCCGGAAGTGCGCAGCGACCCCGGGGCCGGACGGGTCTGGCTGGAGCGACCGCACGACCACGACGTCGAGATCACGCCGGACCATCCGCTCGTCCTGGCGCCCAGCGCCTACGCCTGGCCGCACGTGCGCGTCAACTGTGACGGCCCCTGGCCGCTCGGGCTGGTGTTCCCCGTGTCCTCCATCGTCCGTGAGGCCCGCCCGCGGATTCCCCCGGCGCGGCTGACGGGCATCCTCCGGGCGCTGGCCGACGACACCCGCCTGCGGACCCTGCGGCTGATCAGCGAGCAGCCGCGCAGCACGCAGGAACTCGCCCCGCTCGTCGGGATCACCGAGGCCGGTCTCTCCAAACAGCTGCGGGTGCTGAGCGAGGCGGGTCTGGTCGAGCGCCGCCGCGAGGGCTACTACGTGCTGTACCGGACGGTCCCGGAGCAGGTGGCGGCCCTCGCCCCCAGTCTGGAGGCGTTCCTGCACGCGAGCGACCCGACTGATTAACGTCATTCTCAATCAGTTGATCGGATGCTTCGCTCGTTCCGACAGTGGGGGCATGACACTCCTGAAGGACCGGAACTTCCTGCTCCTGTTCGCCGGGCAGGGCATCTCGCGTTTCGGCGACGGCATGTTCACCGCCACCACCGCCTGGCTCGCCTGGTCGCTCACCCACGATCCGGCGGCGGTGGCGCTGGTCACCGTGGCCGCGTACGCTCCGGCCTTTCTGACGACCTTCGTCGCCGCTTCCTACGCCGACCGCTACGACCGGCGACGTCTGATGATCCTCACCGACGTGCTCCGGGCGGCGCTGGTGGCGGTCGCCGTGGGAATCTTCGCGTCCGGGGCGATGAACCTGACCGTGCTGGTGACGGCGACGGCCCTGCTGGCCCTGGTCGGTGCCCCGTTCGCCCCGGCCCGCAACGCCATCGTGCCGCAGATCGTGCCGCCCGCCCTTCTGCAGCAGGCCAACGGACTGCTCCAAGTGGCCTTCCGCGCTGCCTTCTTCGTGGGGCCGCTGGTGCTCGCGCCCGTGCTGGCCTTCGCCTCCCTGACCGTCGCCGTGGCGCTCAACGGCGTGACCTTTCTGCTCTCGGCGGCCGCGGTCGCCGCCCTCCGGGTCCGCGCTCCCGACCGCCGCGACCGGCCGACCGGGCTCCGCTCCGACCTGGTGGCGGGCCTCAGAGCGGTCCGGTCCGAGCCCGACGTCCTGCTGGTGATCCTGACCTTCGTCGTCGCCCTCACGCTCACCAGCGGTTTCCTGACGGTCGGCCTGGTGGCTCTGGTGGGGCAGGGCGGTCAGTACGGTCTGCTGCTGGGCATCGCCGGGCTGGCGGAGGTCGCCGGAGCCCTCCTCCTCGCCCGGATCCCGATCCGCAGGCTCGCCCTGGTCGCCCTCCTCGCCTGGGCCCTGCTGGGCGTCTTCCGGCTTCCGCTGGGCCTGGCCACCTCTCCCGTCGTGGCGGCCGCCCTGCTCGCGCTGACCGGGCTCGCCTCGGCGCTGACCGACATCCCGCTGATCGCCCTGGTGCAACGACGCATCCCGGACAGCCACCTCGCCAAGGCCCTCGGCCTGTGGGAGGCCGGTATCGCCGGCGCCCTCGCCGTCTCCCCCTTCATCGCGTCGACGGTCATCTCCCTGGTCGGAGTGCGGGCCGCCTTCGTGCTGTCGGGTGCCGCGCTGGTGACCCTCGCCCTGGTGGCCTCCACGATCCTCGCCGCGACCACCGGAAAACTCCCCCGACCGGCCCGGAGGGGGTACTCCGGGGCCGGAGGGGACGTCAAGGCGGCGGAGCCTCTCGGATGAGGCAGGGGTGGGTCACCGGAGCGTGGTCCACCTCTGGTTGTTCTGGCCGTTGCAGGTCCACAGGACGGCCGGGGTCCCGTTGGCGGTCGCCCCCTGCTGGGCGTCCAGGCACAGACCGGCGTGGACGTTGCGGATCGACCCGTCGGCCTGCGGGGTCCACTTCTGGTTGTTCTGGCCGTTGCACGGCCAGATGATGACCCGGGTGCCGTTCGCGGTGCCCTGGTTGTACGCGTCCAGGCACTTGTCGCCGTAGACACGGATCTCGCCGCCCGCCCAGGTCGTCCACTGCTGGTCGGCGCTGGTCCGGCAGTCCCAGATCACCGCCGCCGACCCGGCCGCGGTGGAGGACCGGTCCACGGCCAGGCAGCGGCCGGATCCGGTACCGCGCAGGCGGGCGGTGGTGGAGGCCACCGGGCTGCCGCCGGTCACCCTGAACACGGCGACACCGTGCGCCGGTACGCTCGCGGAGATCTGGCCGGAGGTGCTCGACGTGCCGCCGGTCCACAGATCGGTGAGGGTGAACGGCCCCCCGCTGAGGCCGACCTGCGCGGCCGTGGCGGTGACGGTCGTGGCGCTCCCTCCCCGGTTGAGCAGCCCCACGGCGACCGAACCGTCGGACAGGGGCTTGGCGAAGACCTCGGTGTCCCCGTCGTCGCGCACCCTGCGTCCGCCCGCGCCGAGGGAGTCCTGGTTCACCGCGAGCAGACGGGGGTTGCGCAGGATCGCGCTCACGTCGGCGGACATGGTGCGGATGTCGTTGCCGGCCATGAGGGGGGCCGAGAGCAGCGACCACAGGGCGAAGTGGGAGCGGGACTCGGTCAGCGACAGCCCGGGACGGCCGACGACCAGCATGTCGGGGTCGTTCCAGTGGCCCGGGCCCGACTGGGCGGCCAACGGCGCGGTGATGTCCAGGACGTTGCCGACGCCCATCGGATAACTGTTGGTGTTCCCGTTCTGCCAGATGTCGAGCAGGTCCTCGGTCGTCCGCCACAGGTCGGCGACCTGGCCCCAGTCGTAGGTGTGGCCGGTCGGGGCGTGGAAGCTGTTGGGATTGATGCTGTAGACGATCGGCCGCCCGGTGGCGCGCAGCGCGTCGCGCATGACGGTGAACTGCGCGATCTGCTGATCGAGGGTGCCGCTGCCGGAGCACCAGTCGTACTTGAGGTAGTCGACGCCCCAGGAGGCGAAGGTCGCGGCGTCCTGGGCCTCGTGGCCCTTGCTGCCGGTGGAGCCGGGGTAGGTGCCCACGCCTTGGGCGCACGTCTTCTCGTTGGGCGCCTGGTAGATGCCGAACTTCAGGCCCTTGCCGTGGATGTAGTCCCCGAGCGCCTTCATCCCGCCGGGGAACTTGGTCGGGTTGGCCCGGAGGTTGCCGGCCGCGTCGCGCTGCGGATCGAACCAGCAGTCGTCGACCACCACGTACCGGTAGCCGGCTTCCCGCATCCCCGAGGACACCATCGCGTCGGCGGCCTGGCGGACCTGGGCCTCGGTGATCCCGCACCCGAAGCTGTTCCAGCTGTTCCAGCCCAGCGGCGGGGTGAGGGCGGGGCTGCCCGGCGCGGCCTCGGCGGTCGTGCCGGCGGAGGCGGTGACGCAGGCGGCGAATGTCAGTGCGGTGGCCGTGAAGAGACGCAGCAGTCGCTTGTGCAGGGGAACCATGGAGGATCCTTCCTGGCCCGCACGGCGGAAGCCGTCCGTGCGGGCCTCGGGGGCACGGTCACGAGCTGGTGATCAGGTGCGTACGGTCAGCGCTGCAGGGTGAGCAGGCCCGGCCTGTACGGCAGTTGCTGGTACGGGGTGTTCGACGGTGTGCCGGGGGACAGGCCCTGGTAGAGGAGCCGCAGGTTGCAGGGGTCGACGGTCATGGTCTGGTCGGGGTTGTCGCGGACCAGGTCACCGTGGCTGATGTCGTTGGTCCAGGTGGCGCCGCTGTTGGCCTTCCCGGCGAAGGGGTTGCTCTCGGTGGCGGCCTGCGGGGTCCACGTGCCGTTCAGACCGGAGGCCGTGAACGAGCGGAAGAACCGCTGCTCGCTCGCGCCCCGAGCCTCGACGATCATCAGGTACTGGTTCTGGCCCTGCACCTTGTAGACCTGCGGCGCCTCGAACAGGTTTTTCACGGTGTCGCTCATGATCGTCGTGTACGACGAGCCGAAGCTCGCCGGGAAGTTCCCGATCGGCATGGCCGACCGGTAGATCTGGCCGTTGTCACCGGCGAAGAACATGTACATGTTCTGGCCGTCGGCGATCAGGGTCGGGTCGATCGCGGTGCCGTTGGGGACGCTGCCCGTGAACAGCGGCTGCCCCGCGGACCAGCCGCCCGGGTTGGTGGGGTCGCTCGACGTGCGGTAGACGAAGGGCCATTGGGTCCCCCACCCGTTCGAGGTCAGCACCCAGATGTTCTTGGGCGCGAAGTAGAACAGCGTGGGAGCCACCGCGCCCTGGTTCATCTGGGTCTGGGGGGCCGAGGCCATGTCGGACCAGTTCGTGAACGGGCTGAACATCATCGAGTGCCAACCCGACCCCGAGGCGTTCGTCGCGTAGACCAGGTGCTTGCCGTTGTACGTCACGGTGGTGAAGTCCTTCAGCGAGTACCACCCGTTCGACGGCTGCGCCAACGGCCCTGTCGAGCTCCACCGGTACGTCGACGGGAGCGTGCACGCGCTGCCCGACCCGGACAGGCCGGTCCACTTCTGGCTGCCGGAGCCGTTGCAGGTCGCGAGCTGCACCGCCGTGCCGTTGGCCGTGGCGCCGCCCGCCACGTCCAGGCACAGCCCGGACTCCACGCCGACGACCGTGCCGTCGGCGTTCACCCGCCACTCCTGGTTCGTGCCGCCGTTGCAGGCCCAGATCACCGGTCGCGTCCCGGGTGTGGTGGCGTGACCCGGGACGTCCAGGCACTTGGTGCCGTACACGGTCAGCCGGTTGTCGTCCGTCAGCGTCCACTGCTGGTTGGTCCCGTTCCAGCAGTCCCAGATCTGCACGTTCGTGCCGTCGGTCTGGTTGGCGCCCGGGACATCGAGACACCGGCCGGAACCGGTGCCCCGAAGGGCGCCGGTGGTGGCCGCCTGGGCGGGGTCGGCGACGAGGGTGGCCGCCGAGGCGACCAAGGCCGCGAGCAGCACGGAAAGGTGTCTACGGCGGAAGGTACGGCGGAGCACGGGGACCTCATCTCTTCGGGGGAGCGGTGTTCCGATCGGTCCGGCACGGAAGGGCCCGGACCGAGGGCTGCGAGCGGATGCCGATGTTCGGTCATTCGAACGGCGATCGGGTGATCGGGCAGTCCTGAGGCGTGGTTGTGGGGCGGCTGCGGGTCGGCTGCGGGTCGGCTGTGGGGTGGTCGTGGGGTGGTGTCAGTTCTTCACGATGCGCCAGCGGTTGTCGGCGGTGCCGTCGTCCGGGGCCTGGACCGCAAACGCGCCGACAGCGGTGGAATTGCTCGCGATGGCGAGGAGCTTGCCGCTGTGCGCGTTGCGGATCTTGTAGGTTCCGTCTCCCTGGTCGAGCAGCGTCCACCGGTGGTCGGCGGTGCCGGTGTCCGACCACTGCAGGACCGTCGCGTTGTCGGCCGTGGACATGTCCTGGACGCCGAGCACCTTGCCGCTGTGGGCGTTGCGGAGCCGGACCGCGCTTCCGTCGGTGATCATCTGCCAGTCGTGGTCGGCGGTGCCCGAGTCGTTCCACTGCAGGGCCCGGCCACCGTCGGCCGTGGACATGTTCTGGATGCCCAGCACGAGCCCGCTGCCGACGTTGGTCAGACGGACGGTGTCGCCGGTGTTCCAGTAGACCGTGTAGTTGTGGCCGTGGGCGTCGTGGAACGGGCCCAGCCTGACGGTGGAGCCGTTGGCGGTGGCGGTGAAGGCGAGCGGACCGGTGCCGGTCCGGGTGATCGACGACGTCGTCAGCGACGGCGGGGAGCTGAGCGCCGAGTCGCCGTAGTCGCCGGACAGGACGACCGGGCCGTAGGTGATCGCGGCGATGTTCGCGTTGTCGTTGGCCGCCCGCATGACGATCCGCATGGGCAGCCGGACGGTGACGGTGTCGCCGGAGGTCCAGGAGCGGGTGAGGGTGGCGTAACTGCCGGGGGTGGTGGCGATGTTCTGCGGTGTGCCGTTGACACTGATCGTGGCCCCGGAGGTCCAGCCCGGGATGCGCAGGCGCATCGCCCAGGTTCCCCCGACGCTGCCGGTGACCCGCAGGGTCGTGGTGTCGCCGGCCGGAAAGTCCGTGGTCTGGGTGACCGTGATGCCGCGCTCCGACCAGGTGAGCACCGAGGGCACGAACAGGTTCACGATCAGGGTGGTGTCACTGCGGTAGTACACGGAGTCCATCAGCCTGGTGTGCATCTCCAGGCCCGTTCCCTGGCAGCACCAGAAGGTGCCGTAGTCGGTGCTCCAGGTGCCGCCGCCCCACGCCGGGCCCACACCGCGCCGCCCGCCCGGCTTGAGCGGGGTGAAGTAGGTGACGTGCCCGTGGTCGTCGGCCGGGTTCTGCTGGCCGATCATCTGGTTGAGCCAGGCCCGCTCGTAGTAGTCGAACAGCGCGGCCCGGTTCGGGTCCAGCGCGAACAGTTCCCGGGTGAGGACGAGCATGTTGAAGGTGTTGCAGCTTTCGCAGGTGTCCTGGTTCAGGTAGCCGGCGATGGCGTTCGGGGCGCGGAAGTGCTCCGCCTGGCTGTTGCCGCCGATGGCATAGGTGTGCGCGTCGACGCAGATGTTCCAGGCGTTGGTGGCGATGTCCCGGTACCGGGTGGTGCCGGTGGCCTTGTACTCCCGGGCGGCCCCGATCCACTTGGGTACCTGGGTGTTGGCGTGCAGCCCGCTCAGCCGGTCCTGGTTGGACGCCAGCGGGTCGAACACCGCGGCGTGGTCGAACCGCCGGGCGGCGGTGAGCCACCGCACGTCGCCGGTCTGCTGGTGGAGATCGGTGAGCACGGCGTTCATGCCGCCGAACTCGGTCTGCAGCATGGCCTGCATCTGCTGGCCGCTCAGCCGCCCGGTACGCCAGTCGACCCAGCCCGCCAGAGCCAGGAGCACGTCACGGGCCTGGGTGCTGCCGATGTGGCGCCAGACGTCGAGCAGCCCCACGAGGGTCTTGTGGATGGTGTAGTACGGCACGTTGCCGTTGCTCAGGGTCCGTTGCTCCAGAGCGGTGAAGTCGGACTCCGGATAACCGGAGAGGTACCCGGCGTTGAAACCGGCGGCGCCGTTGTTGGCCTGGCACTTGGCCAGTTCCGCGACCATGCGGGTCGCCTTGTCCCGGCAGGTGGTGTCCCCGGTCACCGCGTAGAGCTGGGCCCACGCCGTGAGGAAGTGCCCCTGGACGTGGGTGCGGAAGGGGAACGTCGGCGCGTCCCAGCCGCCGGTGGCGGCGGCGCCGGCGGTCGACAGCCGGTGATTGGCACGGAAGTTGTACAGCAGCCGGTCGACATCGACGAACCGCAGGTAGTTCCGCGTACGGTCCTGGTTGTCCAGCCACCGGCCGGCGGTGAGCCGGACCTGGTCGAGTCCGAAGGGGTGCGCGAGGACCCCGATGTCGGCGCGTACGGGCGGGACGGCCGCGGAAGCGGCGGACGAGCCGATGAGGGATCCGGCGGCAGAGGTGGCCGCGGCGGCCCCGGCGGCCTGCAGGAGGCGCCGTCTGCTGACGGGGGAGGCCATCTGGGACCTTTCGGTGAGGGGAGAGCGACAGCCCGGTCGGCTGTGGCGGTGACTCACGGATCCGGCAGTCGGGTGCGGCACGAACACGGGCATCGGCATCGCGGCGGGGGCATGGGCATCGCGGCGGGGGCCTCGGCGGCGGCCGTCGTCCCGAGCGCCGGACCCGAGCCCTCGGAGGGCCCTGCCCGTCGTGTCCGTTCCATTGATACATGGGATGGATTAAGGGACAAGAACGTGTCCGTGTCTAGTCATGCGACAGGAAATGCTCCCCCGTTTCGGGGAGATGTGTCCGACCGGCGTTCCGGGGGCGATCCAGACATTGGATGTGCGGAGGGAGAGTGCGGCAAGCGCAAGAGCCGAATGTGGTCATCGTGCTCCGTCGACCGCGTCCCGCTTCCCGCTTCCCGACCGCCTCCCCGGGCGCCCCGGAGAGTGGCCGACGCTCCCTCCAGACATGGCATGTCTGGGGTGAGATGGCAGGGCGCACACTCAGATGAACCTGGTCAATTCGCATTCTTCGAAGGCACTTTCATCCGCTTAACCGTTGACACGGGGCAGTCGCGTCATCGAACTTCATGCCGTAACACCCGGCGCTGTGGAACCGGCCACCACTCCCGGCTCGCCGGCCGGCCGCCTGTCCCACCCCACACCCTGCCCACCCATTCGAGTCACCCTCATCAGGGAGTACGCCCATGTCTTCAGGAAGACTGTCCCGTCGGGCACTGCTGGGTGCCGCGGGCGCCGCCGCGGCCGCGACCGCGCTGCCCGTGGTCCCCGCGCTCTCGCCCCTGCTCGCGAAGGCGGCCGCAGCGGACCCCCAGACCAACCTGGAGAAGCTGGCCGATATGCGGTTCGGCATGTTCAACCACTTCAGCCTGGGCACGTTCACCAACCAGGAGTGGGCCGAGCCGAACCAGAACCCGGCCCTGTTCGCCCCCACGGCCGTGGACTGCGCGCAGTGGGCGGACGCCGCCGCTGCGGCGAAGATGAGCTACGGCATCCTGACCACCAAGCACCACGACGGCTTCGCCCTGTGGCCGAGCGCCTACGGAACCCAGAACGTCGCCAACAGCTCCTACAAGCATGACGTGGTGAAGGCGTACTGCGACGCCTTCCGGGCCAAGGGGCTCAGGGTCGCGTTCTACTACTCGATATGGGACCGCACGTTCGGCGTCGAGGCGTGGGAGAGCCGGCACAAGGTGTCCGGCCTGGAGATCACGGACGCCGTCCAGCCCGCCGACATGACCTTCATCCTCGGCCAGATCACCGAACTGCTCACCCACTACGGCACCATCGACATGTTCATCACCGACGGCTACGCATGGCAGATGGGCCAGCAGGCCGTCTCCTACCAGCGCATCCGCGAGCACGTGAAGTCGCTCCAGCCGGACATCGTCATGATCGACCACGGTGCGCTGTCGGTGCCGTGGCTCGGCGACGCCATCTACTTCGAGGAGCCGCTGGGCGTCACCGCACCCGCCGGAAACACCTACGCCGCCACGCAGGGGCAGACGATCAGCAACGGCTGGTTCTGGCATCCGTCCACGCCGACCGAGGGCCTGATGAGCAAGGACGCGATCCTGTCCCACCTGGCGGACCTGGAGCCGAAGTACACCTCCTTCATCCTCAACTGCCCGCCCAACCGCAACGGCAGGCTGGACACCAACATCGTCAACCGGCTCGCCGAGGTCGGCGCGGCCTGGAGCCCCGACACCTCCCGCCCGCCCCTGCCGACACAGCCCCTGCGCGCCGAGCACCCCGTGACACCCGTCAACGCCTACGCGACCGCGTTCCGCACGGGTGAGGGGCCGCTCCGCGTCATCGACGGGCTGAGCGACAGGGGCTACGAGACCTGCTGGTCGACCTGGGGCCTGTCCCCGGCCCTACCCCACTCGGTCACGATCGACCTGGGCGGGGTGTGGAGTGACGTCTCCACCCTGGAGTACCTGCCCAAGCAGTGGGGCCGCACCAACACCACCGACGGCGACATCACCTCGTACACCATCTCCACCAGCACCGACGGCACGAACTTCACCCAGGTCGCCACCGGCACCTGGGCCGGCAACCGTGCCCCCAAGGTGGTCGAGTGGCCCGCCCGGAACGTGGGCTTCGTGCGGATCCAGGCCACCGCGGCCACCGGCGGCTACGCCAACATGGGCGGCGTCCACATCGGCGGCCGGACGGCCGAGCCGGCCCTGGTGTCGAGGGTCCTGCCGGGCGACGGCACGGTCTACCGCATCGTCAACCGCAAGAGCGGCAAGGTCGTCGACGTGTTCAACTTCGGCACCGCCAACGGCAGCAACATCCAGCAGTGGCCGTGGCTGAACAACACCGCCCAGAAGTGGACCTTCGCCTCCACCGGCGACGGCTACTACGAGATCAAGAACGTCAACAGCGGCAAGCTGATGGAAGTGGCCGGACTCTCCCGGGAAGAGGGCGGAAACGTCGCCATCTACGCGGACGACAACGTGCCCCAACAGCACTGGGCGGTCACGCCCACCGGCGACGGCCACTACTACTTCACCAACCGGTACAGCGGACTGGCGCTCAACGTCGACGCAGGCTCGACCGCCGACGGCGCCAACATCTGCCAACTCACCTACCGCCGTGGCCCCGAGCAGCAGTGGCAGATCATCGCCCTGTGACGGCACGGCCCGGGGACGGGCGGATCGCCGCCGGACAGGGCAGATCGGCATGCGCCGTGGCCGTTGTGACAGGGGGCGGGTGACAGGCGCACGAGCGAGGCTCTGAGCAGCCGCACCGTCAAGGCGGCGGACTGCGAAGGAGCGATCTCATGGGCCGATACGATCTCGCCCTCATCGGCTTCGGCGGCGTCAACCGCGCGCTCGCCGAACTCATAGCCCAC
The DNA here is from genome assembly GCF_029167005.1 of Streptomyces sp. VNUA24. Taxonomy (NCBI): domain Bacteria; kingdom Bacillati; phylum Actinomycetota; class Actinomycetes; order Kitasatosporales; family Streptomycetaceae; genus Streptomyces; species Streptomyces sp. VNUA24. The sequence continues at coordinate 537,147 of NZ_CP119143.1, read as the reverse complement.
AGCGGAGAACGCCTGGCGAAGGAACTGGGCTTCGCCCTGCGGGTGGTGGCGATCACCGACCTGAGGGCCGGTTCCCTGGTGGACACCGACGGCATCGATCTGGTGCCGCTGCTGGCCGCCGAGCCCGGAGAGCTGAGCTTCGCGGACCTCGCCGGCGGCAGCGCCGAGCCGCGCAACGAGTGGGTGATCCGCGAGGTCCCGGCCGACATCGTCGTGGAGGCGACCTTCACCAATCCCACCGACGGCGAGCCCGCGCTGTCCCACGTGCGCTGGGCGCTGGAATCGGGCAAACACGTGACCACCACCAACAAGGGGCCCGTCGCGCTCGCCGGCCGCACGCTGAAGGGCCTCGCCGCCGAACGCGGCCTCAGCTTCGAGTACGAGGGCTCGGTGCTCAGCGGCACCCCCGTCCTGCGCACCGCCGAGCGCATGTTCGGCGGCCTGCGGATCACCGGCGTCGAGGGCATCATGAACGGCACCTCGAACTACATCCTCGGCCGCCTCGAAGAAGGCGTCGACCTGGCGGCGGCCATCACCGAGGCCCAGGCGCACGGATACGCCGAAGCCGACCCCACCGCCGACGTCGAGGGCCACGACGTCCAGCTCAAAGTCATGATCCTCGCCAACGAGGTCCTCGGCGCGAACCTGCGCCGGGAGGACGTCTTCTGTGAGGGCATCCGCGCCATCACCCCCGACGAGGTGCGCGACGCCGCCTCGAAGGGGCTGCGCTGGAAGCTGGTCGGCTCCGCCACCCGCCACGAGGACGGCAGCGTCGACGCCCGCGTCGCCCCGGTCGCCCTGCCCGCCCACCACCCGCTCGCCGGGATCTCCGGCCCGGCCAACGCGGTCGCCTTCCACACCGACCTCCTCGGCACCGTCACGGTCTCCGGGCCCGGCGCCGGCCGCGTGGAGACCGCCTACGCCCTGCTGTCGGACATCATCGCCATCCACCAGCGCCACGCCGACGACGACGCGCGCCCCGCTCTCCAGGAGACCCACCGTGTCTGACACCGCCGCGCCCGCCGCCATCGAACTCGACACCGACACCACGCCCGTGCACAACCCCTACACCGGCGAGGTCATCGCCTCGGTGCCCACCGTCGACGAGGGCGCCGTCGGCGGCATCCTCCAGCAGGCCAGGTGCGGACGCCGCACGGCCGCCGCGCTGTCCCGGGCCTCCCGGGCCGCGATCCTGGAACGCGCCGCCCACCTGATCGAGCGGCGTACCGAGTCCTTCGCCCGACTGATCGTCAGCGAGGCCGGCAAGACCATCACCCAGGCCCGCAAGGAAGTCGCCCGCGCGGTCAACACGCTGTCCCTGTCCGCCGCCGAGGCCCGGCGCAACGCCGGAGAGGTCATCCCCTTCGACTCCTTCGAGGGCTCGGAGAAACGACAGGGCTGGTTCACCCGCGAACCGCTGGGCATCATCGCCGCCATCACCCCGTTCAACGACCCCCTCAACCTGGTCGCCCACAAGCTCGGCCCGGCCGTCGCCGGAGGCAACGCGGTCATCCTGAAACCGTCCGCGCTGACGCCGCTGTCCGCGCTGCGCCTGGTCGACACCCTCATCGAGGCCGGCCTGCCCGAGGAGATCGTCACCGTCGTCAACGGCGACGCCGCGACCGGCGCCGCGATCGTGGCCGCCCCCGACGTGCGCATGGTGTCCTTCACCGGCGGATTCGCCACCGGCGAGGCCATCTCCCGCACCGCCGGCCTCAAGAAGCTCGCCATGGACCTGGGCGGCAACGCACCGGTCATCGTCATGGACGACGCGGACCTGGACGAGGCCGTGGCCTCCTGCGTCTCCGGCGCGTTCTGGGCGGCGGGCCAGAACTGCATCGGCACCCAGCGCATCCTGATCGCCGCCGAGGTCTACGAACGCTTCCGCGACGCCTTCGTGGCCCGCACCGGACTGCTGCGCACCGGCGACCCGCTCGACGAGCGCACCGACGTCGGCCCCATGATCACCCCTCGGGCGGCGGCCGCCACCCGGGCCAAGGTCGACGCGGCGGTGGCCGAGGGCGCGGTGCTGCTGTGCGGCAACGAGGTCATCGGCGCCCTGTACACGCCGACCGTCCTGGAGGACGTCCCGGCGGCCTGCTCGATCTGGCAGGAGGAGGTGTTCGCCCCGGTCGTCGTACTGCAGCCGTTCACCTCCTTCGAGGACGCCGTCGAGCAGGCCAACGCCATCGACTACAGCCTCCACGCGGGCATCTTCACCTCGCGCCTGGACCACGCCCTGAACGCGGCCCGGCTGCTGCAGGCCGGCGGAGTCATGATCAACGACTCGTCCGACTACCGCTTCGACGCGATGCCGTTCGGCGGGTTCAAGTACGGCAGCATGGGCCGCGAGGGAGTGCGTTTCGCCTTCGAGGAGATGACCCAGCCCAAGGTTGTCTGCGTCAACCACATCGGCGAGGCGGCGCGATGACAGCCGTCCGTACCCGACTCGCGTAAGGGAGCGCCTGGCCCGTGGGCAGCCACCGATGTGTGCGGTGGCTGCCCACGGGCCGTCAGCCCCGCCGGACCGCGCCGAGCTGGGTCCGGTGCAGATCCGCGGCGGTGAAGCGCTGCGCCACCGTGCGCAGGACACGGGCCATGGCCTGGGCGGGCGGAGTGGCCGGGCGGGCCGCGGCGCGCGCCAGGAGGATGCGGCGGGTGGGGGCCGGGACGTCCGAGGCGAACGGCAGCAGACGTACGTCACTGCGTCGGCTGGTGAGAGCCAGGCGGGGGGCCAGCGCGATGCCCAGACCGGCGGCGACCATGGCCTGCGCCTCCTGGTAGTCGTGCGACGAGTAGGCGATACGCGGCTCGAAGCCCGCCTGGCGGCAGCTTCGGCGCAGCACGTCGGCGACGGGATGGTTGTCGGCGCGGATGATCCACTCCTGGTCGGCGAGGTCGCCGAGACGCACGGCGGGGTGCGTGCGCAGGGGCGAGTCGGCGGGGACGACCAGCACGGTGGGGTCGTCCAGCAGATGGGTGAGGGCGAGCGCCGGGTCGTCGAGGCGGTTCCACTCGTAGTCCCAGAGCAGTCCCTGCTCCACCTCACCGGTGTGCAGCATCTCCCTCAGCTCCGCGAGGACTCCGGCGCGCACCTCGATGCGGATGCCCGCGTGCCGACGCCGGAACCGGGTGAGCGCCAGCGGCAGCAGGGACGCGCTCGCGGTGGGGAAGGAACCGAGCCGCAAGGTGCCCTGGTCGAGGGCGGTGAAGGAGTCCAGGTCGGCCTGGGCGGCATGCAGTTCCCGGCGGATGGTCCGCCCGCGCTCCGCCAGCGCGGCGCCCGCCGGGGTGGGACGGATACCGCGGGGCAGCCGCTCGATGAGCGGCTGCCCCGCCTCCTGTTCCAGCAGGGACATCTGCTGGGAGGCGGCGGAGGTCGTCATGGAGAGGGCTTCCGCCGCGGCGGTGAGCGAGCCGCGTTCGGTGGCCTCGGTGAGCAGCAGCAGACGGCGCACGTTGAGCATGCCGACGACTTTAGCTGAGCTTAACCCTGGTGAAGCGAACTGCCATTGTTCCCAAGTCGTGGCTCTGCGAAGGTCTCCGCAGCCACCGAGCGGTTCACCGGCCCGCAACGCGTCCGTAACCGTTCGTCGGCTCCTCCCCTCTCCCCTCCGCTGCCCGAGAAAGAGCCTCAGACGTGCACATTCCCGCGACCCTGGTACGAGGCGGCACGAGCAAGTGCTGGCTGTTCAACCAGGTCGACGTCCCCGCCGACCGCGGCCACCTCGAAAGGCTGCTGGTCGCCGCGTACGGCGCCACCGATCCCGTGGAACTGGACGGGGTGGGCGGGGCGACCCCCACCACCTCCAAGGCGGCCGTGGTCAGCGCCTCCTCCCGGCCCGACACCGACGTCGACTACCTGTTCGCGCAGGTCGGCATAGGGACGGGCTCGGTGGAGTGGACGAGCAACTGCGGCAACTGCGCCACCGGCGTCGCCCTGTACGCGGTGAGCAAGGGGCTGGTGCCGGTCACCGGCGACCTCACCCGTGTGGTGATGCGCAACCTCAACACCGGAGCCGTCCTCGAAGGAACCGTGGACACCCGCGGCGGAGTGGTGCACCACTTCGGCCGCCAGACGGTACCGGGCACCCGTGCTGGCGGGGTCGCGGTCGGCCTCACCTTCCGCGACCCCGCCGGCAGCGCCGCCTTACTGCTGCCCACCGGCCTGCCCGCCCAGGACCTGCGGGTCGGCGACGCGGAGCCGGTACGCGTGAGCATGGTGACGGCCGGGGCGCCGGTCGTCCTCGTCGAAGCCGCCGGTGCCGGACGTACGGGCGCCGAGTCGCTGGAACGGATCGGCGCGGACGTCCCCTGGCTGCGCACCGTCCGCCATACCGCCGCGCCGCTGATGGGGCTCGTCCGGCCGGGAGAGGAACCGGGTGACGCGGTGCCCAAGGTCGGCTTCGTCGGCCCCCCGGTCCCGTACGTCACCACCCTGGACGAACCCGTCGCCGCCGAGGACTACGACGTGTCGGTGCGCATGCTCAGCATGAACGCCCCGCACCCCGCGATCGGCCTGACCTCCGCCGTGGCCGTCGCCGCGGCCGGACTGGTGCGGGGCTCGGTCGTCTCCCGGATCACGGGCGGCCCGACCGACGAATGGCTGCGACTGGGCACGCCCGCCGGTGTCGTCGCGGTCCGTGCCACCGATGTGCGCGACGGCCTGCCGCACCGGGTCACCGTGCAGCGCGCGGCCCGGCTGCTCGCCGACGCCCGTATCTACGTACCGGAATCCGGCCACACCCAGGCCGCCTGATCCGCGACGAACATCACCTCGGCCGGGCGGGTTCTGTGCCGTCCGCACCGGGATAACCTCGCGCCCTCGGGGCGCGCCACCCGTCCCCACCGCACCAAGGACAAAGATGTCTGCTGAAGTGATCTCCATAGGCGCCCTGCTGGTGATGTTCGTGGTCGGCACCGTACTGCCGATCAATCTGGGCATCCTGGCCTTCGTCGCCACCTTCGCCGTCGGCACCGCCTCGCTCGGCCTCACCGAGGAGGAGATCTTCGAAGGGTTCCCGGCCAAACTCTTCGTCACCATCGTCGGTGTCACCTATCTGTTCTCCGTCGCCCGCCGCAACGGCACCATCGACTGGCTCGTGGCGGCCGGGGTGAGACTCGTCCGCGGCAGGGTCGAACTCATCCCGTGGGTGCTGTTCCTGGTGGCCGCGCTGCTGACGGCCTTCGGCACGTTCACCCCCGCCGCCGTCGCGATCCTCGCGCCGATCGGCATGAACTTCGCCTACCGCTACAAGCTCAACCCGCTGGTCGTCGGCATGATGGTGATCAGCGGCGGGCACGCGGGGGCGTTCTCCCCGCTGGCCGTCTCCGGCGCCCTGGTGCTCGGCCTCGTCGACAAGACCGATCTGCACGTCTCCGCCGTGGCGCTGTTCAGCGCCAGCTTCGTGATCAACCTGGTCCTCTCGATCCTCACCTACGCCCTGCTCGCCAAGCGTCCTGCCCCGCTGGCCGAGGAAGGTTCCGTGGAGACGACCGACGACGAGGACCTCACCGTCTCCGGCAGGCCCGACTGGCGGCAGTGGCTCACCCTCGGCTGTCTGGTCGCGCTGGTCGTCGGCGCGCTCGGCTTCCACCTGGAGATCGGCTTCCTCGCCCTGGCGGCCGGCGCGCTGCTGGCCCTGGTCGACATGAAGCGGCAGGAGAAGGCCGTGGACGGCGTCAGCTGGTCCACCCTGCTCCTGGTCGCGGGCATGATGACGTACATCGCGATGCTGGAGAAGGCCGGCATCATCGAGGAGATCTCCGAACACGCCGCCAACCTGGGCGCCCCGCTCGTCGTCGCCCTGCTGCTGTGCTTCACCGTGGCCATCACCTCGGCCTTCGCCTCCTCCACCGCGATCCTCACGGCGATCATCCCCATCGCCGTACCGCTGCTGCTCTCCAGCCACCTCAGCGCCGCCGGACTGATCGCCGCACTCGCCGTCTCCACGACGATCGTCGACACCTCTCCCTTCTCGACCAACGGGGCACTCGTCCTCAGCAACGCCCGAGGGGTGGACGGCCGCCGCTTCTACCGCCAGGTCATCGGCTACACCGGCGGAATCGTCGCCCTCGGCCCCATCGTCGCCTGGGGCGCTCTGGTCCTGCCCTGGTCGTAGCGGAAGGGGGCGGCGGGCCCGCGCCGATGCGCGGGCCCGCCGCCTCGCTGTCAGTGGGAGTGGCCGAGTTGGGTGAGGGCCAGGTCGAGCATGTCGGCGAAGAAGTCGGCCGCGGCGGTGTCGAGGCACAGCGGCGGCTTGATCTTCAGGATGTTGAGGTGGTCCCCGGTGGGCTGGACGATCACGCCGAGGTCGAGCATGCGGTCGCACAGCTCGGCGGTTTCCTCCGTGGCGGGTTCCAGGGAGGCGCGGTCCCGGACCAGTTCGAGGCCGAGGTAGAGGCCCGAGCCGTGCACGGCGCCGATGATGCCGTGCCGGCCGGCCAGTGCCTGGAGCCTGCCCTTCAGATGGCCGCCGACCCGCGCCGCGTTGCCCTGGAGGTCCTCGTCGCGCAGGGTGTCCAGCACGGTGAGGCCCACGACGCTGGAGACGGGGCTGCCGCCGGTGGACGAGAAGAAGTAGCCCTGGTCGCGGTACCGGTCCGCGACCTCCCGGGACGTGATGACGGCGCCGAGGGGATGTCCGTTGCCCATGGCCTTGGCGACGCAGACGATGTCGGGGACGACCCGCTGCTGCTCGAAGCCCCAGAACCAGTGTCCCAGGCGGCCGTATCCGACCTGGACCTCGTCGGCGACGGCCAGGCCGCCGTGGCGTCGTACGGCCGCGTACACCTGGGCGAGATAGCCGTCGGGCAGGGCGACTCCGCCGGCGTTGCCGTAGAAGGTCTCGCCGATGAACGCGCCCGGCGGGCGGCCGGTGGCGGCCAGTTCGTCGATCACCCGGGCGGCCTCGGGCGCGTACCGCACGGCGTCCGCCCCGCGGTGGCGGCCGCGGTACGCGTTGGGCGAGTCCACCGTGTGCACCCAACTGGGTCGGGTGGCAAGGGCGTTGGGGTTGTCCTGAAGGGAGGTGGAGATCGCGTCGGAGGCGTACGTCCAGCCGTGGTACGCCTCGCGCAGCGCGACGACGTCGTGCCGGCCGGAGGCGCCCATGGCCAGGCGCAGGCCCAGATCGACCGCCTCCGAACCGGAGTTGACGAGGAACACCGTGTCCAGGGGGTCGGGGAGCAGGGCGGCGAGGCGCTCGGTGAACTCCACCACGGCGGCGTAGTGGAAGCGCGAGTTGGTGTTGAGCCGTCGCAACTGCCGGGTGACCGCCTCCTCGACGCGAGGGTGGGCGTGGCCCAGGGGGGTGACGTTGTTGACGATGTCGAGGTACGACCGGCCGTCGGTGGAGAGCAGATGGTGGCGCCAACCCCGTTCGATGCGCGGGGGGTCGGCGTAGTAGTGCCCCTGCACGGTGGCGAACGCGGCGTCACGCCGGTCGAGCAGGCCCTCCTCGTCCGTACGGTCGCGGGTGGTGGCCGGGAGGCCGAGGAGCGGGGCGGGGTCGGCGGTGAGCGCGAGCCAGCCGGCCGCGTACTCGGGGCGGACCAGATGGGGCACGGCGGGGCCGTCGGTGTCGCGCAGCGCGAGGTGGACGCGGGCGCCGGAGCCGAGACGGGCGATGTCGTCGCCGGCCTGCACCGTCGTACCGGTGGTGACCAGCGGCTGGACCGCGTCGGGGAGGGCCACGGACAAGGTCCGTCTGCCGTAGGCGAGTTCCACGTGACCCGGTGCCGCCGTGAGGACCCTCCCCGGGGCGGGCGCCTGGACCACGGCGTCCCGGCCGAGCCGGACGTCGACTCCGGTGGGCACCGTGGCGGGGGAGACCGGCGACAGCGTCGATGTCCGGGTCAGCCGCGGGTCGGCGTACCGGGTGGCCACGGCGGCGGCTCCGGCGGCGAGGGCGGAGGCCGCGAGCCGGTCCTCGGTGCCGGGGTCCGTCCAGGCTCCGCGGTCCAGGGAACCGGCGTCGGTGGACAGGTCGAGAAGGGCGATGTCTTCGGGTGCCAGGTCCCGCAGGAGGGGGCGCACCGAGGTGTTCGCTTCGGTGGCAGTGGCGGTGGCGGTGGCGGTGGCGGTCCGGACCGGAGCGTCGGTCGTGCCGGTCGCGTCCCGGATGAGGCCGGTCATCACGGTCAGGGGCAGTGAGGTGGCCTGCTCGAAGATGCGCCATTCGTGGTCGAGCGCGCCCGTGGCGTAGGCGTTGTCCTCGTCGACGGCGGCTTGATGGTGGCCGCTCGCCACCAGGACGGCGGCACGCAGGACCACGATCGGCCACACCGCCTCCGCCTCCTCGGCGGAGAGCGGCCGGACGGCGTGGAAGGCGCGGACGGCCGGCAGCACGTGGTGCGGCTCCGCACCGTCGTGGTGGAGTACCGAGGACACCGACACGGCGAGTTCGCAGACCGCCCAACTCGTGGTCACGTCACCGAAGTCGATGATTCCGTCCGGCAGGGGCGTGGGGCTGCCGGGACGGCGGACCAGATTGTCGTCGGTGAGGTCCAGGTGCACGGCCTGCGACGGCAGCGAGGGGGCGAGCCGTTGGACATGAGCCCAGGCCTCGGCGGTCGCCGTCCGGACGGCGGTGCGCCGCTCGGGTTCGCCGATGTGCTCGGCGAGCCTGGCGACGACGCGTTCGGCGTGCCGCGGGTCCCACTGGAGGACGCGGTCGAGCCCCGGGTGCCGGAAGTCGCGCAGGGCGGAGCTGACCTTTCCGGCGATCGTGCCCATGCCCGCCACGGTGCCGGGGGACAGGTGCCGGGGTCCCGAGAGCGTGCCGCCGGGCAGGTGGCGCAGCAGACGGGCGACGGCCGGACCGTTCTCGGTGTCCACCGTCGTGCGCCGCGGGGAACCGTCCGGATCGCGCAGGACCGTGGCGATCCGCAGGTCCGGGCAGGCCCGGGCGATCAGGTCGGCCGCGGCGTCCTGTGCCTCGATCTCCACCGTGCCGAAAGCGGGGTTGGCGATCTTCAGTACCGCTGCGGGCGTCCCGTCGGTGGCGTGCAGCAGGAAGTTGGCGTCCTGCTGGCTGCCCAGTTCCTGGGCGCGAGCGGTGGTGCCGAGGTGCTCGGCGGCGATGAGTTCGGCCTGGGCCGCCGTGGTGCGGGGCGCGGGCAGGGCGCCCTCGGTGAAGAAGTCGATCGTGCGGTACTCGTCGGGCAGCATGCGGGTTCCTCGGCTGGTGTGGGCGAGCAGGGCTCGGACGCTCGTGGCTCGGACGCTCGTACGCCTCAGTCGACGTGCCACAGGAAGCGGTGCGTGTGGATCGCGAAGTAGGGGAAGTTCTCCACGGACGTGACACCCTCGACGGGCCGGACGACGTCGTTGACGAAGTCCAGGAGATCCCGGGGGCGAGCGCACACCACCTCCACGAACAGGTCGAAGCCGCCCGCCGTCAGGACCGTGTACACGACCTCGTCGTGCCGGGACAGTTCGTCGGCGACCCCCCGGGCGTCGCCGTCGACGCGCAGACCCAGCAGTGCCATCGCCTGCTGGCCCATGGTCATCGGGTCGGTCACGCCGACGACCTGGACCGCGTGGCTGTCGATCAGCCGCTGCAGCCGGTGCCGCGCGGCCGAGGGCGACAGCCCGACCTTCGGCCCCAGATCGGCGTACGGGATCCGGCCGTCGACCTGCAGCTCCCGCAGGATGGCGCGGTCGATGTCATCCATGGGAGACCCTTTCGTCCTGCGCGTGACCTTGAGGGCTTGGCGCTTGTTTCAAGCACCATGGCGGAATTTCGCGCTCGATTCAAGTGTGCGAACGATGGAATCGAGCGGACGTGGTCGTCGGCTTCCGCGTCCGCCGGCGCCTTGCCCGGCCGGCGACCGGGGAAACGGTCGGGGGCCGTGGCCGTCCCGGTGACCGGGCCCTGGGCGTTCCGTTCCCCAGCGGTCGCTTAGGCTGGCTTCTCGTCGCCGGTGAGGAGACGCGGGTTCACAGGTTGCGGCGGCGTGCGCGCCCGCCGTCCGTCCGAGGGAGACGTTCGCGTGGCAGGTGCTGGGGGGCGGTCGTCGAAGCGGCTTCAGCGAGGGACCCTTTCCCAGGGACTCATCGTGGCCACCGCGCTGCGGATCCTCGACGAGGACGGGCCGGACGCGCTCACCTTCCAGCGGCTGGGCAAGGAGCTGTCCTCCTCCGCGACCGCGGTCTACCGGTACTTCGCCAGCCGCGACCACATCATGGTCGGGGTCGCGGACGAGCTGGACCGGATCTCCCTGGAGGGGTACGAGCCGCAGGAGTCGTGGACCGAGTCGCTGCGGGACCTGGCGACCCGGGCCTGGGACACCGCGCTGGACCACCCGGCGGCCGCCGCGCTCTGCATGGGCAGGGTGACGCGGGGCGTCCATGAACTGCGTGCCGTCGACGCGCTCCTGGAGGCGTTCCACCGCGGTGGCTGGCGCGGCCGGGCGGCCGTCCTGCACTACCAGGCGTTCTCGAACTTCCTGCTCTCCGTCGCCAGCAACAACGCCTGGCGGCTCGTCAACCAGCGGTTCGGCACCGAGGTGAACTGGGTGCAGGAGTACCAGCCGGCGGATCCGGACGCGTACCCCTACGCCGAGGCGGCGAAGGACCATCTGCGCAGCATCGACATGACCGACGTCTTCCACCGGCAGACGGACCTCGTCCTCGCCGCCCTGGTGGCGGAGTCGGCGACCCTCCCACGCGACTGACCTGCGGCGGCCCTTGGCCCGGCTCGGGCCGCTCCCGGACGGCTGCCGCTGCTCGCCCCCCGATGAGGTGCGCGGTGTTCCCGTGTGGCGGCTGCGGTCCCTGCGGTGTGTCGGTTGCGGTCCCTGCGGTGTGACGGTTGCGCGATGGTTTCCGGAGACCGGCCCGGGCTGCTGCCGTGCGAGCACCTGCGTGGCGGACGCGCGACCTGCCCATAGGGCCGGCCTTTGCCGCTCCTGCGTGACCGGGCGCGGTGTTCGCGTGTGTCGCGTGTGGTTCCCTTACGGCCGGCTCGGCGCGCTCCCGCGGGGCGCGCGCGGCGCTGTCGTGCGGTGGATGCGGTCCCTGCCGGGCGGGAGACTCGCTGCGTTCCCTCGCCCGGTGTGGGTCGCTCCCGGGTGCCGGGCGCGCGGCGTCCTCGCGGGACGGCTGCCGCCGCTGCCGGGCGGTTGACGCGCGGCGTGCTCTTCGGGGCGGCTGCGGTTTCCGCCCGCGTGGGCGACGCGCCACGCTCCCTGGCGGCCGACGCCGCGGATCGTGACGCTCCCCGGCGGTCGGCGCAGGTCGCTCCCGCGTGTGAATCGCGGGCCGTGCCCACCCGTGCCCGCCCCCGCGTGTGCTGACACGCGTCACTCCTCGGCGCATGGAATCGGCAGCCCTCGTGGCGTCCGAACCGCTGGCCGGACCGGCGCGCGGAAAGATAGTTAACGGTATTGACTACGCCGTTAACTTGGCTGCATCCTCTCCACACCGAGTGCTCCACGACTCGCTTCCGAGCGGCGTCCACCGAGCGCCGCGCGCACCGCCTCCACCCCGAACTGCTCGCGCTCGTCCCGCCCGATCCCGTGCGACCTGCGCAGAGCGCGACTCCCTCTCCAGGAGCACCCATGCGCCAGACCCGTACCCGCGCGGTCCCCGTGACCGCCGCCGTGGCCATGACGGCCGTACTCGCCGGCTGTACCACCACGGGATCGACGTCCGGAGACGCGAGCGGCGGCGACGCCGCCACGACGACGAAGATCCGGACGACGATCGACGTGCCGGCCGGCTTCGACCCCGCCAAGGCACTGTCGCTCCCGGACTACCTGCTCGCCCGGAACAGCTACGACACCCTCGTGCGCAAGGACGACGGTGGGCTGGTGGGCGGGCTCGCCACCAAATGGACGAGCACCCCCTCCGCCGCCACGTTCACCCTGCGCGCCGACGCGACCTGCGCCGACGGCACGCCGATCACGCCGAAGGTCGTCAAGGCGTCCCTCGACCGCTTCGCCGACCCGAAGACGGCCGCGCCCGACCTCCCCACGATCTTCGGCCCCGGCAACACGGTGAAGGTGACCGCCGACGACGCGGCGCGCACCGTGAAGGTCACGCTCGCCAGGCCGTGGGGCGACATGGTCACCGGTCTGTCGGTCGCGAGCACGGGCATCGTGTGCCCGGCGGGGCTCAAGGACCTGAAGGCGCTCGCCGCAGGCAAGGCCAAGGGCTCCCAGTCCGGACCGTACGTCCTCGCCAAGTCCCAGTCCGGCGTCTCGTACACCTACACACTGCGTCCCGAGTACAAGGCATGGCCGGCCTGGCGCACGAAGATCCCCGGCAAGGCCGCCGCCACGACGGAGTACCTGGTCTCGCCCGACCCGACCGCGACGGGCAACCTCGTCACGAGCGGCCAGCTCGACATCGGCAAGATCGACGCCTCCGGCATCCCGCGCTTCGACGGCGTGGACGGCCGCAGCGTGAGCGTCAGCCGGTTCTCCGACTTCTACCTGCTCTTCAACGAACGGCCCGGCACGGTCTTCGCGGACGTCGACACCCGCCGGGCCGTCGCCCAGGCGGTCGACCGCGCCGCCTTCACCAAGGTCGTCTCCAAGGACACGGGCGAGCCGTCGACGATGTTCGTGCAGAAGGGCATCCCCTGCAACGACCCCGGCACCTCCTTCCTCGTACCGAAGGACAAGGCCGCGGCGGCCGACGTGCTCAAGGGCAAGAAGATCCGCCTCGTCGGCCCCCAGGTCGTCGGCCCGGCCGGCGCCGGCAACCAGTACATCCAGGAGGCGCTGCGGGCCGCGGGCGCGGACGTCACCCTCGCCAACGTCGACGTCGGCGCCTGGGTCGGAACCGTGTTCGGCAAGCCCGACGCCTGGGACCTCACCGTCTTCGCCGACCTCAACTTCCTCGGCAGCCTCGCCAACCCGCTCGCCCACTTCGTCGGCCCGACCGTGCCCGAGGGCGGCGGCAACCTCGGCGCGGTGAAGAACCCCGCCCTCGACAAGGCGTTCACCGAGGGCACCGAGGCCAAGACCGCCAAGGCCCGCTGCGCCGCCTACCAGAAGGCCGCCAAGGCCGTGATCTCGCAGGTGGACGCCGTGCCGCTGGTCAACGACCCGTTCATCTACGCACTGCGCAAGGGATTCAGCGCACGGATGCTCGGCGGCTCGCTCGACGACCCCATCCTGCGCATCACCGGCTGACGGACGCCGCGCCCGCACGGCGCGCGGACCCGTGCCGGACCCCAAGGCGTCCGGCACGCACGGTCCCGCGCCGTCGCGCAGCCCCGCACCGTGACCCTCGCACTCATCCGACAGGAGCCCTCTGGTGATCGACCCGTTCAGCACCGCCCAGCAGATCGCCGACCTCATACGCACCAAAGAGGTCAGCCCCGTGGAGGTCGCCGAGACCTACCTCGACCGCATCGAGCGGATCAACCCCGCCGTCAACGCCGTCGTCTGGCTCGACAGCGACGCCGTGCGCGCGGCGGCCGTCCGGGCCGAGCGCGCGGTGCTGCGCGGCGACCGGCTCGGCCCGCTGCACGGCGTCCCCATCCCGATCAAGGACCTCAGCTCCTGCGCGGGGCAGCCCAACACGATGTCCTCGCTGGCGATCCGGGACACCCCGCAGACGGTCACGGACCCCGACGTCCAACTCCTCCTCGACGCCGGCGCGATCCCCCTCGGCCGGACCAACTCCCCGGAGTTCGGCGCCCTGACGGTCTCCGAGAACGCCCGGCACGGCAAGACGCGCAACCCGTGGAACCCGGCGCACACCTCCGGCGGGTCCAGCGGCGGCGCGTCCGCGGCCGTCGCGGCCGGGCTCGCCCCGGTGGCGCACGCAGGCGACGGCGGCGGCTCGATCCGCGTCCCCGCGTCCGTCACCGGCCTCGTCGGCCTCAAGCCGAGCCGAGGACGCGTCCCCGCGCTCGTCCGGGGCTGGGAGCACTCGACCACCGAAGGCGCGATCACCCGCACCGTGCGCGACGCGGCCCTCATGCTCGACGTCATGGGCCGCTCCGACCGGCTCGCCTGGTACAGCGCGCCCGACCCGGGCCGCCCGTACATCGAGGAGATCGGAGCCGACCCCGGGCGGCTGCGGATCGGCCTGCTCCTCGACGCACCGACCGGACTGCCCGTCGACGAGGAGTGCCGCACGGCGGCGCTCACGGCCGCGCAGGCCCTGCGCGACCTGGGGCACGACGTCGTCGAGGCCCGCCCGAGGATGTTCTCGTACGAGGCGATCATGGGCTTCACCTGGACCATCATCAGCGCCTCCACCTACGCCATCGAGGTCGACGACCCGGACGCGGTGGACCCCTACATCCGGCGCCGCCGCGAGACCGCCCTGGAGGTCAGCGCGGGCGACTACGCCCGGACGGCGGCACGCCTGCAGGCCGAGTCCCGCGACGTCGTCGCCCAGTGGGGCACGGACTTCGACGTGCTCCTCACCCCGACCACCGCGGTGGTGGCGCCCCCGGTCGGCCCCGTGTACGACGAGGCGAACTCCGACCCGGACGGCCCGCGGGCCACCGAGACCCGGATGGTCTCCTTCACCGCGTTCGTCAACATCGCCGGACTGCCCGCCGTCTCGCTGCCCGTCCACACCACCGCGGACGGACTGCCGGTCGGCGCCCAGCTCATCGGCGCGCCCTACGACGAGGCGACGCTGCTGCGCCTGTCGGCCCAGCTCGAACCCCGGTTCCGCTGGCACGAGCGGCGCCCGGACGACGCCGCACTCGCGGCGGCGCTGTGAGCGCCGGGTCCGCGGCCCCGGCAGGGCCGCTGCCGGCCGCCCCCGTCCGGAGTGCTCCCCGGCTGCGACTGCGCGGCGGCTGGGCCGGGTTCGCCGTCCGCCGGGCGGGCGGGCTGCTGATGTCCATGCTGCTGCTCGTCGTCGTGACGTTCCTCATCGTGCCCCTGCTGCCCGGGGACCCGGCCCGCGCGATCGCCGGTACCAGCTCGTCCCCGGCCACGCTCGCGGCGATACGCGACCGGCTGGGCCTCGACGAGCCGTTGACGACACGGTTCGTCCACTACCTCGGCGACATCGCCTCCGGACGGCTCGGCACCTCCTTCCGGTTCGACACCCCGGTCGCGGACATCATCGCGACCCGGCTGCCGTACACCGTCCAGCTCGTCATCCCGGCCGTCCTGCTCTCCCTGTTCATCGCCGTCCCGCTGGGCATGACCGTCGGTGTCCTCACCCGCGACGGACGCCGCCGCCGGCTCGGCGTCGGATTCGGCACGCTCGCCGGGCTCCTCGCGTCGGCGCCGGTCTACGTCGTCGCGACCCTGCTCATCGTCCTGTTCTCGATCAGCCTCGGGCTGCTGCCGTCCGGCGGTGCCACCACACCGAGCGCGCTCGTCCTGCCGATCGCCGCGCTCTGCATCGGCCCGGCCTTCGCCATCGCCCGGGTCGTCCGGCAGGAGACGGCCTCGGTGCTCGCCCAGGACTACATGCGGACCGCCCGCGGCCACCGCCTGGGATCCGTACGCCTCCACCTGCGCCACGCGCTGCCCAACCTGGTGACGAGCGTCCTCACCCTGAGCGGCCTCGTCCTCACGTCCCTGCTCGGCGGGACGATCATCCTGGAGAACGTCTTCACCTATCCGGGGCTCGGCACCGAGGTCGTCCAGGCGATCATCTACAAGGACTATCCGGTGATCCAGGGCATCATCCTCGTCGTCGGCATGCTGGCCCTGCTCGTCAACCTCCTCGTCGACGTCGTCCTCGGGATCGTCGACCCCCGCACCCTCGACGGAGGTCGTCGTGGCCACTGACACGACCGTGCGCCGCCGGCGCCGCAACCCGTCGCTGACGTCCGGCGCGGTGATCCTCGGACTGCTCGTCCTCGTCGCCCTCGTGGCCCCGCTGCTGCTGCGCGGCCCTGCCGAGACGCTCACCGGCGACACCCGGCTCGGACCCGGCGCCGGGCATCTCCTCGGCACCGACGCGTTCGGCCGCGACGTCCTCGCCCGGGCGCTCGTCGCGACCCGGCTCACCCTGCTCATGGCCGCCGCGGCCACCGCCGTCTCGTTCGTCGTCGGCGTCGCGATCGGCGCGCTGGTGCACCTCGCCCCCGGGTGGCTGCGCGAGACCAGTCTGCGGCTCATCGACTCGGCGGTGGCCTTCCCCTCGCTCGTCCTCGCCCTCGTCATCGCGGCGGTGCTCGGACCGGGCACGATGTCCGCGATCGTCGCGATCGCCGTCGCCGGCGTCCCCGGGTTCGCCCGCCTGACGGCGAATCTCGCCGCGACCGTCGCGGACAAGGACTACGTCCTCACCGCGCGCCTGCTCGGCGTCCCCGGTCTGCGCATCCTGGTCCGGCACGTCCTGCCCAACATCAGCGGCCCGCTGCTGGTGCTCCTCAGTTCGAGTTTCACCCTGTCCCTGCTCGACATCAGCAGCCTGTCTTTCGTCGGTCTCGGTGTGCAGAACCCGCAGTACGACTGGGGCCGCCTGCTCAACGAGGCACTGCCGTCGATCTTCGCCCAGCCGTCGCTCGTGCTCGCCCCGTCGATCATGCTCATCGTCACCGGCGTGGGCGCCATGCTCCTCGGCGACGGCGTGGCCTCCCTCGTCGACCCGCGCACCCGCCCCACGGCGCCCGCACCGGCCAAGGCGGCGGACACCGCCGGACAGGCCGTCCCGGCACCGAAGGGCCGGACAACGGCGCCGACCGCGGACGGCGCGGCGGCAGCGGCCGGCCCGGACCCGGACGGTCTGCTGACCGTCGCCGGGCTGACCGTGCGGGCCGGCGACCGGACCCTCGTCGACGACGTGTCGTTCACCATCGGGACCGGCCAGATCGTCGGCCTGGTGGGGGAGTCGGGCTCCGGCAAGTCCACGATCGCCATGGCGGTCGCCGGCCTGCTTCCCGAGGGTGTGCGGGCGGACGCCGCCCGCCTCGCCCTCGACGACCTCGACCTGCTCGCCGCCCCGCCGGAGCGACGGCTCGCCACCGAGATCGGCATCGTCTACCAGGACCCGATCGGCACGTTCAACCCCGCACTGAGACTCGGCACCCAGCTCACCGAGGTGACCCGGGTCCATCTGGGGACCCCCAGGCGCCAGGCGGCACAGGACATGGTCCAAGCCCTGGCCGACATCCGCGTCACCGAACCGGAACGTCGGCTGCGCCAGCACCCGCACGAACTGAGCGGCGGCATGCTGCAACGCGCCTCGATCGCCTCCGCGACGACGACGAACCCGCGGCTGCTCATCGCCGACGAGCCGACGACGGCCCTCGACGTCACCGTGCAGGCGGAGGTGCTGCGCCAGTTCCGGCGCATCAACCGCGAGCACGGTACGGCGATGCTGTTCATCTCGCACGACATCGGCGTGGTCGGCGTGCTCTGCGACACCGTTCTGGTGCTCCACGGCGGCCGGGTCGTCGACCGGACGACGGGCGCCGACCTGCGCCGGGGGACCGTCACCCATCCGTACACCCGTGCACTGCTCGCGGCGACCCCCGCCGCGGTCGAGGCCGGCGGCACCCTCAGCGCGGTCCGGTGGACGGCCGACGCCCACGCGGCACCGCCGGGCGGGGCTCCGACGGACGACTGCGACCTTTCCGACCCAGCCGCGGACCGCTCCCCGGCCGCCGAAGGGAGCCACTGATGTCCGCCACCGCCAATCCGCCCGAGCTGGACGCGGCCGCACCGCTGCTGCGCGTCGAGGACCTCACCGTCGAGCTGGGCCACGGCGTCGCGGCCCGCAGGGTGCTCAAGTCGGTCTCCTTCGACATCGCCCGCGGCAGCACCCTCGCCCTCGTCGGGGAGTCCGGGTCGGGCAAGACGACGCTCGCGCGGACCCTCGTCGGCGTGCACAGACCGTCCGGTGGCCGCATCCTCGTGGACGGCTCCCCGCTGCGCTCCGCGCGCGGACGGGCGGGCGCCGCGACGGTCCAGATGATTCCGCAGGATCCGTACTCCTCCTTCGACCCGCGGCGTACCGTCGCGCAGTCGCTCGCGGAGGCACTCGATCCCGTCCGGGCCAGGGTCGGACCGGCCCGGGCCCGGATCGCCGAGCTGCTCGGCCAGGTGAGCCTGGACCCCGACGGCATGGACCGCTACCCGCACGAGTTCTCCGGCGGTCAGCGGCAGCGGCTGGCGATCGCACGGGCCCTCGCGCCGGGGCCCCGGTTCGTCATCGCCGACGAGATCACCTCGGCCCTCGACCTGACGACCCAGGCCGAGATCCTGAACCTGCTCGCCGACCTGCGCCGTCGGCTCTCGCTGACGATGCTGTTCATCTCGCACGACCTGGCCGTGGTCCGGCACGTGAGCGACTCGGTCGCGGTCCTGCTGCACGGAGATCTCGTCGAACTCGGCCCGACCGGGGCCACCTTCGCCGCGCCGAGCCACCCGTACACGGCGCAACTCCTCGCCTCCGTACCGGGAGATCCGAGGTTCCGCCTCGACGAGGAGCCGGCCACGGTGTGAACCACCCGACGCGGCACGCCTGTTCGGCCCGCGGACCGGCTCGGGCCGGCCGGCGGGCCGCGCCGCGCGACCCGCGGTGGCGAGGCGTGTGGGGTCACAGCAGGAGCATGCGGGTCCCGTTCACGGCCAGGATCGTGCAGGCGAGTGTGAAGAGGCTCTGGACGACACAGGTGATCGGCATACGGAGCAGCCCGTGCGTGACCGCGCTTGCCGCCCCCACGGCCGGGACGCCCCAGATGACGAGCCACGTCAGCACCGGGACGTCGCCGGAGTGCACGGCCGAGGCCATGATGCCGTAGCCGAGCACCATGAGCAGGTACCCGGCGGTCATCACGATCACGGTGTCCATGATCAGGAACAGGAGGGCGACCGCGAGGTCGAGCAGCCAGGAGCGGCGTTCGCGGCCCCGAGGGGCCACCGGGGCGTCCTGGTCGTCCACGAGTGGTGAGGCCATGTGCC
The DNA here is from genome assembly GCF_029167005.1 of Streptomyces sp. VNUA24. Taxonomy (NCBI): domain Bacteria; kingdom Bacillati; phylum Actinomycetota; class Actinomycetes; order Kitasatosporales; family Streptomycetaceae; genus Streptomyces; species Streptomyces sp. VNUA24. The sequence goes on along the minus strand of NZ_CP119143.1, from coordinate 518,298 downwards.
GACTGCACCACGGAATGGTCCGTTCGACTCCTCGCCGGCGCGGACAGCGATCCGACCGTGACCCTCGGTCAGCCGGCCCCGCGACCGTACGCGCGAGCCGTCGTCCGAGCGTCGGAGGCGGACCGCGGCTCGCGGACCACCGCGACGCCTCCCGCGGGCACCGTGACCTTCCCGGACACCGTTGTACCGGTGAGAAGTTCGACGCCTTCGGCGGGCACCTCGGCCCCCTCTCCGGCGTGGTCGATGAGGAAGAGGTAGTCGGCGTCCGTGCCGTATCGTCGCACCACCTCGACACCCGCAGGGGCATCGGCCTCCGGGTGCACCCCGGCCTCACGTCGCATGCGGTCCAGGACCGCCGTCAGGGTGGCGGGATCCGGATGGGTGGCGACGTACCAGGCGGTCCCGCTGCCGTAGGTGTGCCGGGTGATCGCGGGGACGCCGGTCAGCGGCCCGTCGGAGTAGGTGGCGACGGCCTCCGCCCCGGTGAGGTGGAGGCGTTCCGTCCAGAGGTCGGCGGTCGCACCCGGCGGGACCTGCCCGTCCAGGCCCACCGATCGGCCGGGCAGCAGGGGAAACGGCTCGTCGCCGCGCACACCGAGGATCTCGCGGAACGCGCCCGGGTAGCCGCCGAGGCGGACATGGCAGTTCTCGTCGACCGCCCCGCTGTGGAAGCCCACGGCCAGGGTGCCGCCCCCTTCGACATAGGCGGTGAGACGGGCCGCACCCGCGTCGTCGAGGAGATGGAGACTGGGGGCGAGGACGAGCCGGTAGGAGTCGAGGCCGGGGGAGTCGGGGCGGACGAAGTCGACCGCGACACCGGCCCGCCACAGCGGGGTGTACCAGTCCCTGACCAGGTCCTGGAAGCGGAGTTCACCCGTGGGCTGGGACGGCTGTTCCAGGGCCCAACGGGCGTCCCAGTCCCAGACGACGGCGACCCGGGCGGCGTGCGCGCTGCCGCGTACCTCGCCCAGCGCCCGCAGGTCGGCGCCGAGTCGGACGACGTCCTGCCAGGTCCGGCTGTCGGTGCCCGCATGCGGCAGCATCGCCGAATGCCACTGCTCGGCGCCCGCCCTGGCCGCGCGCCACTGGAAGAAGAGGATGCCGTCGGCACCGTGGGCGACATGGGCGAGGGCGTTGCGGCGCATCTCGCCGGGCCGCTTGGCGCGGTTGACCGGCTGCCAGTTGACCGCTCCGGTCGAGTGCTCCATCAGCAGCCACGGGGCGCCCGCGAGGGAACGCATGAGGTCCCCGCTGAGGGCGATGTCGATCTCGGCTTCCGGGTCGTCGGACATCAGGTAGTGGTCGTTGGAGAGGATGTCCAGCTCGGGTGCCCAGCGCCAGTAGTCCAGCGAGTCGAAGGTGCGCAGCACCATGAAGTTGGTCGTGGCCGGCAGGTGGGGGGTCGCCTGCCGGACCACCTCGCGTTCGGCGGTGCACAGCGACAGCAGTTCGTCGGAGCAGAAGCGGCGCCAGTCGAGCCGGTGGGTGGGGTTGGGCGGTGCCGCGGTGGCCCGGGGCGGCAGGATCTCGTCCCAGGAGGAGTACCACTGGCTCCAGAAGGTGGTGCCCCAGGCGTGGTTGAGGGCGCCGAGGTCGTCGCCGTACCTCGCCCGCAGCCACTGTCGGAAGGCACCCGCGCTGGTGTCGCAGTAGCACTCGGCGTTGTGGCAGCCGTACTCGTTGTGGAGGTGCCACATGGCCGGCGCCGGATGGTCGGCGTACCGCTCGGCGACCGCCGTCGAGATGCGCAGCGCGGCCCGGCGGTAGGCGGGGCTGGAGGGGCAGAAGGTCTGGCGGCTGCCGTAGGACAGGGTGCGCCCGTCCCGGTCGACCGGCAGTGCCTCGGGGTGGGCGCGGAAGAACCAGGCGGGCGGGGGCGCCGTGGGGGTGGCGAGGTCGACGGCGACACCGTTCTCGTGGAGCAGGTCCAGGACGCGGTCCATGCGCGCGAAGTCGTACACGCCCTGGGCGGGTTCCAGCAGCGCCCAGGAGAAGATGCCGACGCTGACCATGGTCACCCCGGCCTCGCGCATCAGACGCATGTCCTCGGCCCAGACCTCCTCGGGCCACTGCTCGGGGTTGTAGTCGCCACCGTAGGCGATGCCGGGCAGGCGGAGGCGGCGTTCAGTGCTCACAGGTGAGGCTCCGGGAGACGGCGGGACGGGGAGGTGGGACGGCGGGACGGGGAGGTGAGGGGTGCCGGTCGGCCCTGGTCGACGCCCAGCCGGACGCGAAGGGCGTCTTCCTGAAGTCACCTGTGCCAGAGATAGGTGACCAGAATTCAACACGATCAAACAGGACTGATCGGTTGATGCGAGGAACAGTGAACGCTCGGGCGGTGCCCTGTCAAGGCCGTGAGCGGAGTGCGCCGACGGCGGCGGGAACTTCGCGAAACGCCGAGACGGGCGGCCGGGCCGCGCTCACCGGCCAGTCGAAGGAAGCGTCCCCCGGCTTGCGCATGTGCTGTGAACTGCGCTGATGTGTCGCGGGGGCGTCTTCCGTGCCCCCGCCCCCCGACCCGCCGTGCCCGCTCGTCGAGCCCGCTCCTCACCGTGCGAACCCGCACGTGCCGTGACGGAACCCTTGACGTGGGGTCGACGGGTGCGTAGAAATGACCGCGCGGTCAGACCGCGTGGTCATATCGTTGACCTCGACAGATACAGATGCACGACTGTGGGGGGACCTCATGACATCAGAAGCCGAGCACGGTGCGGGCTCCGCACCGCGCAGCGCGGATGTCGCCAAGCTGGCCGGCGTCTCGCGCAAGACGGTCTCGCGGGTCCTCAACAACGAGCCGTACGTCTCCGACGAGGTCCGCGCACGCGTGCTCGCCGCCACCGAGGAACTGGGCTACCGCCTGAACCACGCCGCACGGGCGCTGGCCTCCGGACGCACCCGCTCCATCGGCGTGGTCGCTCTGGGGACCGCCGGCTACGGCACCGCCTCCCTGCTCATGGGCATCGAGCAGGCCGTACGGAACGCCGGTTACGCACTCCGTGTGGTCAACACTCCGGACGGAGCCCCGAGAAGCATCGCCGGGGCCGTGGAATCGCTCCTGGAACAGGGCGTGGACGGCCTCGTCGTGTCCGAGCCCCTCGTGGAAGGAGACGTCGCCCTGCGCATCGACGTGCCGGTCCTCTTCCTCGGCGCGCCACCCGCCTTCACCGCCACCCGGACCCTGACGGTCGGCGTGGGCGCCCAGCCGCTGGCACGCGCCGCCACCGAGCACCTGCTGGACCTCGGACACCCGACCGTCCACCACCTCGCCGGCCCCCGGTACTGGTACGCCACCAAGGACCGCATCGAGGGCTGGCGGGCGGCGCTCAACGCGCGCGGCGCGTACGAGCCGCCGCTGCTGAACGGCGACTGGTCCGCGGCCTCCGGATACGCCGCCGGCCGCGCGCTGGCCGCGGACCGGTCCGTGACCGCGGTCTTCGCCGCGGGCGACGAGATGGCCATCGGCCTGATCCACGCCCTGCGAGAGGCGGGGCGCCGGGTACCGGACGACATCAGCGTCGTCGGCTTCGACGGCAACCCCGTCTTCGCCTACGTCTCGCCTCCCCTCACCACCGTCCGTCAGCCCTTCGACGCCGCGGCGAACGAAGGCATCCGCCTGCTCGTGCACGCGATCGAGAAGCCCGACATCGCTCCGCCCCCGGCGAGCGAACCACCCGTCGAACTCGTCGTCCGCGGCTCGACGGCACCACCTCCGCCGTCCCCGTCCCCGTCCCGGCCGGCACCGCCCGCGGCCGTCTGACCGGCCCGCCACCCGGTCCCGGCCCGGCGCCGTACGACTCCGACGCTCTCCTTCGCTCTCCGTCGCTCTCCTTCGCCCGCCACCGAGCCCGCCCCGGAAGCGCCGGCCCCCAAAGCCCCACCCCCCGCTCCTCCCCTCCCCTCTTCCCCTCTTCTCCGCTGGAGCCGCAACATGTCCCCTGCGCAGCGAGGCGCCAGACCCGGCGCCGCTCCGCGTCCCCGCCCCACCACCTGCCTGTTCCTGCTGCTGGCCCTGATCGTCACCGTGGCGACCCTGGTGCTGCCCGCCGCAGGCCGGGCGGACGCCCTCGCCCGGCCGTCCCAGACCATGTACACCCCGCCGTCGAACGCGCCCTCGCCCGGCTCGTTCTACCCGCGGGCGATGCGCATGCAGCACAACGGCTCGGCCAACGGCACCCTGCTCGCCACCTTCGAGCAGTACACCAGCGGAACCCCCGTCTTCCCCATCTACCGCAGCACCGACAACGGCGGTTCCTGGACGAAGATCTCCGATGTCACGGACACCCAGAACGGCTGGGGCATGCGCTGGCAGCCCGAGCTGTTCGAACTGCCCGAGGCCATGGGCGGTTTCCCGGCGGGCACCGTCCTGGCCGCCGGCGCCTCCGTCCCCGCCGACCGATCGGCCATCAAGATCGATGTCTACGCCAGCACCGACCGCGGACAGAGCTGGAGCTTCGTCAGCAACATCGCCACCGGCGGCCCGGCGTTCGACCAGAACGGCAACGGCAACACTCCCGTGTGGGAGCCGTTCTTCCTCGTCTCCGGCGGCAAACTGATCGTCTACTACTCCGACCAGCGCGACCCCGATCACGGGCAGAAACTCGTCCACCAGGTGTCCACGGACATACGCACCTGGGGTCCGGTCGTGGACGACGTGGCGATGCCCACTTTCAGCCAGCGCCCGGGCATGGCCACTGTCGTGAAGCTGCCCGACAACACCTACCTCATGACCTACGAGTACGGCGGCTCCCCGGCCGGTGACTTCGCCGTCTACTACAAGATCAGCGCCGACCCGGAGGCGTTCGGCTCCGTCACGGGCATTCCCCTGCGCGCGACGGACGGCACGGTCCCCCGCAGCACCCCCTTCGTCACCTGGCTGCCCACCGGCGGTCCGAACGGCACGCTCGCGGTCAGCGCCAACAGCGCCGACGACCTGTTCCTCAACACCCGGAACGGCGCCGCGGACAGCTGGACACGCATCAACTCCGACGTCGCGGGCGGCTACAGCCGGGGCATGCTCCCCCTCGCCGACGGACACAGTCTGCTGGTGCTCAGCGGGGGCCGCGCCCGCAGCACCGGCGTCAACCCGGTGACGTACAGCACCATCGACCTGGGCGGCGGCATCTCCGACGGCGCCACCTACACCCTCTCCAACGCCAACAGCAGTCTGAAGCTCACCATCGCCGGCGGCTCCACCGCCAACGGGACCAACGCGACCCAGCAGTCGACGACCAACGCCACGGACCAGCAGTGGCGCTTCGTCCAGCAGCCCTCTGGCTACTTCAAGATCTTCAACGTCGCCAGTGGCAAGGTGCTGGGCGTCCAGAACCAGTCCACCGCCAACGGCGCCAGGATCCTGCAGTTGGACGACAACGGCACCCTCGACCACGAATGGGCCGTCGCCCCGCACCCGGCCGGTGGCTACACCCTCACCAACCGCGTCACCGGGAAGTACCTCGAAATCCCGGACGCCTCCACCACCGTCGGCACCGTCGCGGACCAGTGGAGCACCACCACATGTGCCTGCCAGCGCTGGAACCTGACCCAGACGGCCCTGCCGCCCCTGGGCACAGGTCAGTACGCGTTCGTCAACAAGAACAGCGGCAAGTACCTGGACATCCCCAACGGCTCCACCACCACCAACACCGCGGTCGGTCAGTGGACCAACACGGCCTGCCGCTGCCAGCTGTTCACCTTCCAGTCCGCCGGCGGCGGCGCCTGGAACATCAGGAACGTCAACAGCAGCCTGAACCTGGACATCCGCTCCTCCTCCACCACCGCGGGAGCCGTCGTCGTCCAGAACACCGCCTCCGGCGCCGACTCCCAGAAGTGGACGCTCAGCGACGGTGGCAACGGCTACTACAAGCTCCGGAACGTGAACAGCACCCTGGTCGCGGGCGTCGCCCAGTCCTCCACCGCCGACGGCGCCGGCATCGTCCAGTGGAACAGCGTCGACCTCGACGACCAGCTCTGGAAGATCGTCCGCGTCAACTGACCCCGTCCGTCACCCCATCCCTCACCCCACCGGCCACCGGGCCCGCCGACCAGAGGTCGGCGGGCCCGGCCTTCGCCGCGGGCCGTGGCCGGGCGAGCCGGTGTCTACAGGCCCAGCACCTCGCCGTACTTGAAGACACCCCTGACCAGCGCGAAACCGTACGGGGTCAGCGCCTTGCCCGGCGTGTACGTCTCCACGGTGCTGCTCGGCACGAACCAGACGCCACCCGACGTGGGCCCGCCCGCGTTCTCACCGGGTGCGCTCACCGCGGTGTCCCGCAGGCCGTCGCTGTTGTAGTCGCCGACGGCCACCTGCGCGCCGAAGCGGTCACCGGCCTCGGCCGCGCCCTGCATGTTCGGGGTGCTCTGGCTGCGGGCGAGGCCGCCACGAGGTCCGTCCTTCGTACCGTTCAGGACGACGTAGCCCCCCGCGTCCTTGAGGGTGCCCACGTCCTCACCGGGCACGCCGACCACCAGTTCGGGCAGGTCGTCCCCGTTCAGGTCACCGGCGGCCAGCGCGGCGCCGAAGTCGTCGCCCTCCTCGGCGTTGCCGCCGACATCCGGGCTCGACTGGGTGAAGCACTCGCTCTCGGTGCCGAAGGCCGTGCTCTTCGAGCCCTTGAACAGGAGCACCGCACCGCCGAGCCGGTCCTGGCAATGGGTGGTGTCCGACTCGGAGTTAGGCTGTACGGGACCGACCGCGAGGTCGTCGGTGCCGTCCCGGTCGAAGTCGGCGACGGCGAGCGCACTGCCCCGGTCGGGGTCGGACCACCACTGGGCGGGCTCGGCCCGGTCGTTCCAGCGCGTGATGAAGGTGCCGGAGTCCTCCAGGGCCCGCCAGGTGGTGGCGAGGTCGTCCCGGCCGTCGCCGTCGAAGTCGCCGGTCGCCAGGTCGAGTGTGCGGCCGCCCATGCTGTACCTGCGCAGGGAGATGGCGGCGACCCGGTCGGAGGTGAGCGGGCCCGGGCGGAACCGGAGCGTGCCGTCCTCCTCGCTGTTCTCCCCGTACGCGAGGTCGGCGTCACCGTCGCCGTCGTAGTCACCCGCGGCGACGGTGCTGCCGATGCCGCTGTACTCGGTTGTGCCCCTGGCCACGGTGGTGCCCTTGATGTCCCCGTTCGAGTACTCCAGGACGGTGATGGTGCCCTCGTCCTTGTACTGGTCGGAGGTGAGCGATTCGCCGCTCGCGCCGACGGCGAGTTCGAAGTCGCCGTCGCCGTCCACGTCGACGGGTGTCACGGAGGAACCGAAGCGGTCGCCCGCCTCGGGTGTGCCGGGGATACCCGGCTCGGCCTGGCCGATTTCACCGTGGGACTGGAACGGGGCCCCCGAGGCGCCGTAGATCACGCTGACGTAGCCCGCCTTGGCCTTGCCGTTCACGGTGGAGTCCGGCATGCCGACCGCGATGTCCAGGTATCCGTCGCCGTTGAAGTCGAACCGCACCGTCGTCGCGGCCGCCGCGCTTCCGGCGAGCGGCAGGGTCAGGCCGGTTGCGGTCAGCGCCACCACGGCGGCGGTGGCGGCGAAGGTGCGTGCGCGCACGGTCAACTCCCGAGTAGAAAGGGTGAATGAGGGCCGCAGGTGATGCGCTCCCGGGGGTGTGACACACGAGGTGGACGAAGGGTTGTGTGCAGGTGGCCGCCCGGACGACACGACAGGGTGACGGCGACGAACGAGGCGCACATTCCGACCGCCGACAGGGCTGAGGCGGCCCACAGGGGGTAGCCGGACCGTAGGAGAGTCTTGCCGACACCGAGGGACGGAGTCTCATGCCGCGCATGATGGAACGGATCAAGCAGTTCGCGAGCAGCCCGCAGGGGCGTCGGGTGGCGGAGCAGGCGCGACGGGCCGCCGCAGACCCTCGCCGCCGGAGTCAGGCCAGGAGCCTGCTGGGCAAACTCCGCGGCCGTCGCTGACCGCACGTATCCCGGCTGAGTCGGCTGAGTCGGCGGAGTAGGCGGAGTAGGCGGAGTAGGCGGAGTAGGCGGAGTGGAGTCCGGTTCGGTGAAATGTCATCTGCCTTTTCCAGTGGGGAGGTTGGGCTCTGCCGGGACTGAAATCGCCCGAACGCGATCGTGAAATCGCCCGACGGTTCCTAGTCGAATACGCCCCCATGCGCTCGCCCGTACGAGTTGTCTTCGTCGCGGGTTCTCCGGTATTCGCATGCCGTAGTCGGAAGCGGAGCAGCCTTCGTGCATGGAGAATGCTGCATCTGACGGGACACCGTCGGCAGAGGGGTTACTGTCCGGACCTGAGATCGTCTTCACGGCGGACTTCGCGTCCACCCGTCAATGGGTGGCGGGGCGTTCGTGGGCCTATCCGAACGGCGGGCCGGTCAACCCCGGTGACAACAAACTGGATTACCTGACGGCCGACCCCTCCTACAGCCGCTCCGGCACGTTCCGCGCGACCCGCCGAAGGGACGGCCGGTGGAACGCGGGGCTGCTCACCACGGAGGAGAGCGAGGAGGGGTTCACCGTCCGCGCGGGGGATGTGCTGGAGGCGCGCGTCAGGCTGCCGTACGAGGCCGGAGCCTGGCCGGCGATCTGGACCTGGCGGGACGGCGACCAGGAGATCGACGTCTTCGAGTACCACCCCGACAACCCCGACCTGCTGGAACTGACCAATCACGTCCGCGGTTCCAACCTCTACTACCGTGACCCCGCCATCGGCCCGGGCGCCTGGGTCGACCTCCGCGTCGAGTTCGGCGTGCGGTCCGTGATCTGGTGGGTGAACGGCATCCGGGTGTTCGCCGACCGCCGCGGTGTGGGGCGTTCCTGGCACGCCTATCTCATCGTCAACCTGTCGGTGTGCGCGGGCCGTTATCACCCGCCGCCGAATCCCCACGTGAAGGAGATGTCGTACACGGTCCAGCGCCTCGTGGTGCGACGGCCGGCCGCGCTTCTGGAAGAACTGCCCGAGGAACCGGAAGAGGTGGCCGACGGCGTCGGGCCATAAGTCTCGAATTCCTCGCCCAATCTCTCCGGGGCACGCGGAGAAAAAGCGCGCCGGACGCGGCGACGGGGAAATGACGCCGGCCACCGGAGAAGTGCCCCGGCGGGTGCCTACCGTTGCGTAGACACCCGCCGGGGAGCCGTGAACTGCCCCGCCGGGGCCGGGGCGAGGGCGCTGTCGGTCAGGCCACGGCGTCGAAGGTCCACAGCAGGTTGTTGTTCTGCTGCCACGTCCACTGCTTGGCGGTAGACCCTCCGGGGACCATTCCGCCGCCGTCGAGGACGAGTCCCGTGCCGCGGTTGGCGATCGAGTACTGGCCCTGGCCGCGGTGGGTGATCAGCCACTGCTGGGTGTTGCCGCCGTCCCAGGACTTCTGCCGGGCCGGGTCACCGTCGGCGGTGGCGCCCCAGCCGTCGGCGACCATGCCGTTGGTGCGGTTGACGAGCCGGTAGTACCCGTTTCCGAGCTCGATCGCCTGCCACTGGAGATTCGAGTGGACCACCGCCTCCCACAGTTTCAGGTTCGATCCGGAGGCGACATTGCCACCGCTGTCCAGGGCCAGATGGTTGGTGACATTGGTCAGCCGGAAGTACTTGTCGGGCCTGAACGTCACTCTCAGGGATCTGATCGCGTCGTTGTTGCCCGTCACCCGAAGATCCCGGGTGTCGGCCGTGAACGTCCAGGCCGTGCCGGTGAAGTTGTCACCCGAGTAGCCCGTGAGCTGGAAGCCCGGCGGCAACAGGATCGAGGACGCGGTGGCGGGCGCGAGGCCGGCCGCGGAGAGCTGGGAGGAGGTGTAGCTGCCCAGCGGCAGGACGGCGCGGCCGGCATCGTAGTCGACGTTCTGGAACACCAGGGCCGAGGCCCTCACCGGCATGCCCTGGACCTCGACACACACCACGGAGTCGTCGGCGTTCGGAGCCGTGGCCGGCACGGTCACGTCGATCTGGTCGGTGACGGTGTAGGGGAGGGAGACCGAGGGGTTGTCGAGCAGGTAGACGCGGCTGATCGTGTTGTCGACCATCGGAATCCTGAGCCGGCCGTTGGTGGGCCAGGTGAAGACGTGCGCGAAGAGCTTGCCGCTCTTCCTCGTGACCTTTCCCCACGCGGGCTCGGCGGCGAACGGGCTGCCGCTGGTGCCGTGGATGCTGTCGCTGTACGTCGACATCCACGAGGCGAGGCCGTTGAGGACGGTCTGCGTTCCCGCGGTGACCGACCCGTCGCCCTTGGGGCCGATGTTCAGCAGGAGATTGCCGTCCCGGGAGACGACGGTGACGAGTTCCTGGACGATGTCCTTGAGGGACCTGTACGCGTTCTCGCTCGACGCGTTGTAACCCCACGCGCCGTTCATGGTGCTGCACCGCTCCCACGGCCGGCCCATCGGCGCGGAGGGTATCCCGAACTCCGCCACCGCGTAGTCACCGAGACCGTGGTCCCGCTTGACGCGTTCGTTGACGATGAGACCGGGCTTGCGCGCGATCAGCCAGTTGTAGAGGTCGACGCCGTCCGAATCCAGCCACCAGTCCTCCAGGGTGGGGCTGGAAGGGTTGTCGAACCAGTCACCGTCGAACCACAGCAGTGCCGGGTCGTAACGGTCCAGCAGCTCCTGGAGCTGGGCTTTCATGTCGGCGATGTAGGCGGTGCGGGCCGCCTGCGACGACATCGTGGTGAGGCCCCCCTCGTGACGGTCGGTCTGGGAGGGGTGGTTCCAGTCGAGGATCGAGTAGTACAGGCAGAACTTGATCCCGCGGCTCTCGCACTCGCTCTTGAGGTCCCGGAGCGGATCGCTCTGGATGCCGTTGTAGTCGTGCAGGTTGTAGAGCTTGGTGGCCGTGGTGTCGGTGAAGCTCGCCACGTCGGAGTTCCACATCGCGTAGCCCTCGTGGTGCTTGGCCGTGATCACGACGTACTTCATACCGGCGTTCTTGGCCAGTTCGGCGATGGTGGCGGCGTTGAACCGGGACGGATCGAAGTTCCGGGTCACCTGAGTCTGGTAGTTCGCCTTGCTCCACCGCTGGCTGTCGAACGCCCACTCGCCCTGCCCCAGTTGCGAGTAGGACCCGAAGTGGATGAACATGCCGAACCGGGCCTGATACCACCAGTCCATCTTCGAGGGGACGGCGTACGCCTCGGCGGTGGCGGGCCACAGGGCCTGCGGCAGGCCGACGGCCGCCAACCCTCCGGCAAGTGCTGCGGCCTTCATCAGTGCGCGTCTGCTGAGACGGGCTGAGGACATGGTGCGGCTCCGGGGGTGAGGGAGAGGCAGGACAAGGCGCCACGAGCACAGGGGTCGGTCGGGGTCCTGTGCTCGCGACTCAAGTGGAGACATCGGATGGATTTATAGGAGCGTCGGAGTATCTTTGTCTAGAGGTGCGACAGCGTTATCCCTATTGGAGCATGCTAGTAGTGGTCCTGCGCGGCAGTTCCGAGGGTGCTCGTCCGGCCAGCTGTCCGTACATACATAGGATCTATTTGATGATCGCTGGACTGTCGCGCCGAACACGCCGAACAGGCCGAGCACGTCGAACGCGTCGAACGCGTCGTCGAGGAGCAGGGAGAGGGCAGCATGGCGATTCAGCGGATGGACAACGTCGGCATCGTCGTCGAGGACATGGACGCGGCCATCGCGTTCTTCGTGGAACTCGGCATGCAACTCGAGGGCAGGGGACAGGTGGAGGGCACCTTCGCCGACCGCTGCACCGGGCTCGACGGCGTCCGCTGCGACATCGCGATGATGCGGACCCCGGACGGCCACAGCCGGCTCGAACTGGCGAAGTACCGCAGTCCCGCGGCGATCGCGGCCGGAGCGCGCGACAGGCCGCACAACATCGTGGGCACGCACCGCGTCATGTTCGCCGTCGACGACATCGAGGACACGGTCGCCCGCCTGCGCCCGCACGGCGCCGAACTCGTCGGCGGGATCGCCCGGTTCGAGGACAGCTACCTGCTCTGCTACCTCCGGGCCCCGGAGGGCTTCATCGTCGGACTGGCCGAGCAACTGCACTGAAGGATCAGGCGCACCCCTCCCGCTCCCGGGAGTGAGATAGGGATATGGGGTATGTATCCCTCCATGGGAGTTCATTTCGTCACAGGTGCTGGTTCGGGGATCGGTGCGGCGGTCGCGGAGGTGTTCGCCGAGCGAGGGGAGGAGCTGTGGCTGCTGGCACGGGACGAGGCGCGGGCGGCTGAGCTGCGCGACCGGTTCCCGGCGAGCAGGACGCTGGTGGCCGATCTGTCCGCGCCGGCGTCGATACGGTCCCGGCTGGCAGCCGGTGCCCTGCCCGAGCGGCTGGACTCGCTCGTGCACGTGGCCGGAGTCGTCGAGTCGGGCCGGGTGGAGGAGCTGGACGCGGCCCTCTGGCAGGACACGCTCGCGGTGAACCTCGTGGCCCCGGCCGCACTGACGGGCGTGCTGCTGCCGGCACTGCGCGAGGGCGGGGGACACGTCGTGTTCGTCAACTCGGGCGCCGGTGTGCACGCTCCGCCGCGGCTGAGCGCCTACGCGGCGTCCAAGTTCGGTCTGAAGGCGCTCGCGGAGTCGCTGCGGGCCGAGGAGTACGCGCACGGGGTCCGGGTCACCACCGTGTATCCGGGGGAGACGGACACCCCCATGCAGGTCAAACTGCACGAGCAGTTCGGTCTCCCCTACGAGCCGCAGGCCCATATGCGTGCGGAGTCCGTCGCGGCAGCCCTGGTCATGGCGCTGGATCTGCCGCAGGACGCGACGATGAGCGACGTGATGCTGCGCCCGGGGTGCTGAGTCCGTCCCCGGTGCGGCCGGGGCCGGAGCGGCCGGTCAGGGGCCGTCCGGTCCCGGCCGCACCGTCGTGCCAGTGGCCCATCAGGTCGGCGTAGAGCGGAACTTGCGCCAGGAGCGCGTCGTGCGTGCCGATGGCCGGGCGGGTTCCGTCCAGGAGCAGCACCCGGTCGGCGCGGCGGGCCACGGACAAGCGGTGCGCGACGGTGACGACGGTGCCGGGACGACGCCGGAACGCCTCCTCCACGCGTCGCTCGGCCGCCGCGTCCAGATGCCGGGTGGCCTCGTCGAGGATGACCAGCCGGGCATCGGAGAGGTGGACGCGCGCCAGGGCCACCAGCGCGCGTTCCCCGGAGGACAGCGCGGCGGGGTCGACCAGGCCGTCCAGCCCTCCGAGCCGTTCGGCCAGCGCGTCCATTCCCAGTTCCGTCATGGCGGCGGTCAGGACCGCGTCGGATGTGTCCGGCGCGAGATAGCGGAGGTTCTCGCGCAGGGTGGCGGTGACGACGTACGGGGTCTGCGGTGCCAGGACGCGGGCGCGGGCCAGAGCGTCCCGGGTGACGCGCTCCAGGGGCACGCCGCCCAGGACGACGCGTCCCCGGTCGGGCGGGAGCATGCCAGCGAGGACGTCGGCCAGGGTCGACTTGCCGATCCCGGACGGGCCGACGACCGCCAGGTGTTCGCCGTCGCCGAGGGTCAGGTCGAGGCCGTCCAGGACCGGTTCGGCGCCCGGGCCGTAGGCGAAGACGATGCCCGACAGAGCCGCCGAACCGTCCGCGGGGACAAGAGCCGGGTCCGGGTCCGGGCCGGGCGCGGGGTGGTGGGCCGCCTCGGCGAGCCGTTCGGCGGCCACGGCCAGCCTCAGCCAGGACGCGCCGAGCCCCTGCACCAGCAGACGGACGGCGGGTTCCAGGGTGGCCAGGACATAGGCGAGGATCCCCACGATCTCGCCGGCGCTCACACCGCGGGCGTGCAGGCCGGGTGCGGCGAGGACGACGAGCAGCAGCGGACTGTGCGCGCCCAGGGCGACGATCAGCCGCCGCAGCGCGGACACGGAGGCGAGGGCGTTGGAGGCGCGCAGGTGCCTGTCGACGGCGTCGAGGGCCTCGTCACGGGCGTGCTCCCGCGCCCCGCAGGCGACGATGTCCCGCAGGGCGGTGAACGTGGCGACGGTACGGCCGGCGAGGTCCTCCTCGGCGTCGAAGGCCGCGCGCTGTCTGCGGACCGTGGCGGGGGCGAGGACGGCGAACAGGGCGAGCGCGGCCAGGAGCGGCACGGCGACCAGGGGCACGGCGGCGGGCGCGAGGACGGCGGTGCCCGCGATCACGGCGGCGACCGTCAGGACGAACTGCCACAGCAGCATCAACTGGCCCGCCAGCGCGTCGCGTACGGCCTCCACCTGCCGCGTCAGGCGCGCGACGGCCACGGCCGCGCCGTCGTCCGGGGCGGCGCGGGGCGCGACGGCGCGGCGGAGGGTGCCGGTGACCACGTCCCGCAGCAGCCGGTCGCGCAACGGCTCCACGATCTCGGCCAGCCACGGGTAGCTCTGCCGGCCGGCCCAGGCGCCGCCGAGGGCGCACAGGGCGAACACGCCCAGTCCGAGGGCCGCCGTGCGGGGCCGATCCACCAGGAACCCGCGGTCGACGGCCAGCGCGAGGGCCTTGCCGCAGACGAGGGCGGGGGCGGCCGACAGGAGCGTCCACCAGGTCAGCCGGAGCGCGGCCCCACGGTCGGCCGTCAGGGCCTCGCGGATCAGGCGCACGGCCGCCCGGTGGGCCGCGGTGAGGGAGGAGGCACCGGGCCGGTCCCCGGCACGGTCCGCCGCGGGCCTACGCAGCGTTTTCGGGGGGCGTGCGGGGCGACCCGCGCGTCGTCGGTCCATGTCAGTCGTCCACGTCCTCGGCGCTGTCGAACAGAGCGCGGTAGGCGGGCAGTCGCCACAGCTCGTGATGGGGTGCGAGGGCTGCCACGCGTCCCTCGTGCAGCCAGGCCACGAGGTCGGCACGGGCCGCCGCGGCCGTGCGGCGGGTCACGACCAGCCGGGTGCGGTCGCCGTACGGGCCGTCCAGGGCGCGCAGTACCGCGGCCTCGGCGGCGGAGTCCAGGCTCGACATGGCGTCGTCCAGGACGAGCAGCCGGCCGTCGCGGGCCAGGGCGCGCGCCAGGCCCAGGCGCTGGCGCTGGCCGCCGGAGAGCGGTGCGTCGGTGAGGAGGGTGTCGTAGCCGGCGGGGAGACGACGCACGAAGGCGTCGGCCTGCGCCGCCCGGGCGGCCGCGTGGACCCGTTCCTCCGGAACGCGGTCGGCGGCCGTGCTCAGGGCGTCCAGGATCGTGCCGCCGGTCAGCTCCGGGTCGCTGAACGCGTAGGAGACGGCGGCGCGCAGGTCCGCGGGGCGGACGTCGTCCAAGGGCACGCCGTCCAGCAGCACCAGCCCCCGGTCCGGGACCCGAAGGCCGCCCGCGACCGCTGCCAGCAGGGAGGTTCCCGCACCGGAGCGTCCGACGAGCGCGACACTGTGACGTGCGGGCAGGACGAGGTCCAGTCCGTCCAGGACGGTGTCACCGGCCGGGGTGCGCACGGTGATGCCGCGCAGTTCGACGCGCCCCGGCCCCGGGGGCAGCGGGCGCAGACCCGGCGAGGGTGGGGTGAGGGCGAGCACCTCCCGGACTCGTTGGTGTCCGGCCCGGGCGCGGGCCAGGTCCAGCAGGCTCTGGGCCGTCCCGAAGCCGCCGAGGCCGAGCGTGGCGTAGCCGAGTGCGGCCACCAGGTCGCCGGGGCCGAGTGAGCCGGCGAGCAGTTCGTGGCCCGCGACGGCGATGACGGTGATCTGGGTCGCGGGGGCGAGCAGCCCCGTGGACCAGGAGACACGGCGCTGACTGTCCCACAGGGCGCGTCCGTGCCGGCCCAGTTCGGGCAGCGGCCGCAGGACCCGCTCGATCTCGCGCTCCACGGTTCCGGCCGCGGCGATGGTACGACGGCCGGCCAGCGCGTTGAGCAGATGGGTGGCGACGGCGGCCTGCGCGCTCTGGTAGCCCTCGCCCCGGCGCACGGTGCGCCGCAGATGACGCCGCAGCAGCAGCCAGCCCGCGGGTGCGGTGATCAGGAAGGCGGCGGCCAGCTCGGGGGCGAGCAGCCCCAGGGCGAGTACCGAGCCCGCGGCCATGGCGAGTTGGGCGACGGCGTAGACGGCGGCCTGGACGCTGAGCCCGGCCTCGGCGGCGCTCGCGGTGAGGCGGGCCACCAGGTCGCCGGTGGTGGTCCGCCGGGAGGGATGAGGGCCGAGGGTCATGGCGTGCCGCACCAGTGCGGCGCGCAGCCGGGCGGTCGCCTCGGCGGTGGCGCGGGGACCCGCGTACTGCGCGAGGGCCTCCGCACCCGTGAGCAGCCCCAGGACGGCCGCGACGGGCAGGATTCCCTGGCCGGCGCTCGCGGACAGGGCCCGGTCGACGGCCGCGGCCAGGGCGGCGGGCAGCGCGAGTGCGGCGGCCGAACTCGCCGCCACCGCCACGGCGAGAATGGCGGACCACCCCCAGGACCACCCCCAGGGCCGCGCCCTCGGCCGGGCGGCGCCGGGCGGGGGACCGGGCCGCCTGCGGGGCCCGCGCGCGAGGACGGCCCAGGCCGTACGATCGGAAGCCGCGTCCCGCTGCGGCCGGTGTCGTTGGTCCTGTCCCATACGAGGCTCCTGAGTGCGTGGACGGGCGGTCGTCGGGGCGGCACGAGAACGCCGGCCCGGGCTGTCCCTCAGCCCGGGCCGGCTCTGTTCAGCGGGTCAGGTCACCCCTTGTGGGGAGGGGGAACGACCCGGAGCGGTGCGGTCAGAGGCACAGCAGCGTGCTGACGGTGCTGTTGGTGCAGTTGACCACCGACAGGGAGCTGAGCACCGACAGGTACTCGACCGTCTCGTCCGGGGTCTCCAGGGCCTGCAGGTTGAGGATGGACATGGTGATCTCCTTCGGTTGGGTTGGTGCTTTCCGGCGATCGCCGGAAACTCTGGGCCGCGACGGCGGACGCCGCGGGATGCCGCGAGGGATGCGGCGGGTTGCCGCGAGAGGCGCGGCGGGTGGCCGCGAGGGATGCGGCGGTCGGAACGGCCTGGCGGTCTCAGGGGGCGGGCGCCGGCGTCGGCGGAGCCGCCAGAGGTGCGGGCGCCGTGGCCCGTCGGCCGCCGGGCCAGAAGGGCAGCGCCGGGGTGCCGGCGAGCGCCGATCCCAGGGCGAGCAGGATGCCCGCGGATCCGGTGGCGAGGTCCATCGACAGGCGCAGCAGCTGCTCGCCGGGGAAGGCCGCGTGCCCCCGGTGGGGGATGAGGTGCCAGACGAGGCGCCGGATGTGCCGCCGGACCAGCGGATCGTCGTCGGGGGCGTCGTCCCGGAGCAGGTGGAGCAGCAGGATCAGACCCGCCCGCCCGTTGAACAGGCTGGGCTGGACGATGAACTCGGGCTCGGCCGCCAGCCGTATCCGCTCCAGGCTCTGGCGCAGCCCGGCGTCGGGACGGTGACGCAGCACCGCGTGCAGGACGGCGGCGATGCCGGCGCTGCCCGTCTCCAGGTACGGCAGCACCCGGCTGCCTTCGTCGACCTGGAGCGTTCCGTCCGCGCCGACGACGCAGCGGGCGAGATCCAGGCGCAGGGCCTGTTCGGCCAGGTCGAGCAGCCCCGTGTCACCGGTGCGGTCGTACAGGCTCAGGAAGAGCAGGGCCGAACCGGAAGGGCCGTGCAGGAGCCCCGGGCGCCGGCCGGAGGCGGGCCCGTCGGGTTCGTCCATGAGGCGGGCGGCGAGACGGTCGGCGACGTCGACGGCACCGGCCAGGAGTGAGGCGTCCGAGGTGGTCGCGGCGAAGTGCAGCAGGGTCAGCCCGACTCCCGGGAGCCCACCCGCGAGGTCGCCGCCCTGACCGTCGAGCGGTTCCTTGAGGAGCCGGTCGAGGAGGTTGTGCGCCTGCCGGGCCTGACCGAGACGGTCCAGGGTGAGGGCGACGCCGTGGGCGCCGGTGTAGAGACCGGGCCGGCAGGGACGGCGTGCGACGGCTTCCAGCAGCCACTCGACGTGATCCGGAGCGACGGGGGCTCCCACGGAGTGCAGGGCCCACAGCACGCCCGCCGCGCCGTAGGCGAGGCCGAGTCCGTCGTGGGTGAACTGGCTGGGATCCCCGGGGAAGAGACGGTCCGTTCGTTCCGGGGTGGCGCTGGCCGCGATGGCCGCGGCGAGGGAGTCCCGCAGGGCGGGCCAGTCGGCGCGTTCGCCGCTGAACAGCGCCGACAGTCTGTCGAAGTCCGACGTGCCCTCCTGCGCGGGGGGTGCGGAGCGGGCCGGATGTGCCGGGGACGGCAGCGTGGGGGAGGGGGTGGGGGTGCGGGTGGGGGGCGGTGAGAGCGAGGAGGGCGGGGCGGACCGGCCGGCGTCCGTCGCCGAGGGGAGTCCGAAGCGTCTGGAGGCGGCTCTGCTCAACTGGCGGCGTTTGTCGGGGTCCAGCGCCGTGAGCTGGGTCAGCGGCATGAAGATCCACAGCCGGAGGGCGTCGAGAGCGTGGTGGTCGATCGCGTAGCCCTTGAGGTCCGCGGGGGCCGCGAAGCCGGCGGCGCCCAGGCCCGGTCTGACGAACTCGTCGGCCGGCGAGGCCAGTTCGAAGTCGATGAAACACACCCGTCCGTCGGGGCGGACGATCAGGTTGCGCGGGTGGAGGTCCCCGAAGACGACACCACGGGCATGGATGGCACGCAGTCCCTCCTCGATCTTCGCGAGGACGTCCAGTGCCTCGTCCCTGAAGCGCTCGATCTCCTCGGGAGCGGGGTCCGGATGGATGAGGGGGTAACGCTGCCCGAACCATCTGTTCAGCGGCTCACCGGATATGTACTCCTGCACCAGGAAGTGGTGTTCCCACGCGGTGTGGTAGGCGAGGGCGGCGGGGACGCAGGGCACGCCCTCCAGCCGGCGCAGGATGTCGTGCTCTCTGCCGAGGCGGGTGACGGCGTCGTCGCCGCGCTGGTCGAGCCCGGCGTCCGGGCGGGCCTCCTTGAGCACCACCTCGTCACCGCCCGAGGCGTGCCGTGCGAGGTAGATGCCGCCGCCGTTGGAGAAGTGCAGGGCCCGTTCAACGGTGTAGGGGAAGTCGGCCATGCTCGTCGTGGCCCGGTCGGCGAGCGCCTTCGCCAGCACCGCGGGGACGGGGGCCCACTCGGGCACCTCGAACACCGCGCGGCGCACGTCGGGGCGCAGCCGGCCCGACGGTTCGCGCAGGGCCAGGACGAGTTCCCCCGTCTCCGACCGGCAGAACTGCTCGGTGAAGCCCCCGTAGCGCAGGTACAGCGGCCCGTTGCGCCATCTCAGATCGCTGAGGATGTACGGACCCCGCTGGCCGGCGAGGGCCTCGTCGAGGTCGTTGAGGGAACGTTCCAGCTGAGGTTCGTCGACCGGGTAGAGGGTCATGAATTTGCCGCTGGACCCGCGGGAGGCGTACTTGGCGTTCTGCGTCTGCACCAGGGCGGGACTGCGCAGGAACTTGTAGGCCATGCGGTGCTCGACGCAGTAGGCGCCGACCACCGAGAGGATGTGCTCGGCGTTGTCCAGACAGGCCGACACGTGGATCTTCCAGCCCTGGTCGGGCAGTTCGACCCCGGCCGGCGTGCGGCCCACCCACACCTCTCTCGCGGAGCCGGTCCAGCCCGAGGGCAGGGGCTCACCGACCGCCGCGAACTCGTCCGAGGTCGCCCAGCGGACCGGCGAGTCGTAGAACGTCGCATCCGCGTACGAATACGCTTCATAGCGCATATCCATAAAACTCCCCCAAGTCGGCTAAATGCTGTTCCCGGACGAATGCAGTGCCAAAGGTGACTCCACCCCACTTCCTGTGCTGGTGGTAGGGTGACCACTTTTTGTCCCGCGATGTGAAGGTAAGGTACGGTCGACCGCCGTCGGCAGAGCGCATTCGGCGCGCACCACGGGGCGCGCGAAGCCCGAGCGCCTCGCCGCCGCACCCCTCAATTGCACCGCGCATATGCGTTCGACTTCTGTCATGGGCAAACTCTCTTGCCGGCGTTGCGATGGCACACATGTCTCCGAAGCGGGCGTGCCCCGGGCGGTACATGGAGGTCGTGACGGCGCAGGCGCACGAAGGAGGGGCAGCGGATCGTCAGCGTCGTGGTGTGCGGCGTGCCCATCTGCGCCCGAATCTCTGACTCGGCGCTTCGATCCAGCGGTAGGTCAGACAGCACAGCGGCAGCAGCGCCATGCAGAACGCCACTTCGAGAGCGATGCTGTCGTGCCGACGTCGGCCGATCGTGCTGTCGATGACCGCCAGCAGCACCGGATGCACCAGGTAGACCGAGTAGCTGATCGTGCCCAGTCCCGTCAGGACACGCGGCAGGCCACGGCCGCGTACCGCCAGTCCGGCACCGAAGGTGACCAGAGCCAGGAGGAACGCGCTGATCCAGCCGCGCCGCGTGAAATGCTCCGCGCCGCCGAACCAGTACGCACTGCCCACGGCGCAGACGGCCACGAGAACGGTGGTGCCGGCGGCGAGGCGCCAGGTGCACTGGCCGTTCTCGGCGCGGTGGACGGTGGTTCCGAGGAACATCACGGCGAGGATCACCAGACCCTCCCACGGCGGGACCGTGCCGTTGAAGGGGACGAGCGTGAGTGCCAGTACACCACCCAACACGCCGCCGAACCGGCGGAGTACGGCCGGCCCGGCACTCGCGCACCAGACGGCGACACCCATGGCGATCGAGGCGCACGCGATCACCGGGCCGGTGCCGAACACGCCCGACAGAGCGGAAGGTGGCAGTGCCACCCCGGCCGCCACGCTCACGGCGGCGAGCACGGCCAGGACGACCGCGACCGACGCGGAGCTCTGGTGAAGGCGGAGGGTGAAAAGAGCGACGGCCAGCAAGTAGAAGGCCATCTCGTAGGAGAGCGTCCACAGGACGAGCAGGAGGCTGGGAGTACCCAGCAGTTCCTGCAGCATGGTGACGTGAGCGGCCATCACACTGACCGTGCTCTGCCCGCCGAAGTCGCGGATCACCGCGACGCCGAGAGCGTCGAGGGCCAGCAGCAGGGTGACGACAACCGCCAACAGCGGATAGACACGGAAGATCCGCCCGATCCAGAACATCCGCACGCAGCCCCGGCGCTCCAGCGAACGCGGAATGATGTACCCGCTCACCAGGAAGAACACCATGATGCCGTAGCGACTGGTGTTGAAGTGGGGCATCAGTTCCCGGCGGAACTCGGGCATGAAGGTGTACGAGGAATGGTCGAACACCACGACGAGTGCGGCGATGCCGCGCAACGCGTCCGGCCAGTCCAGCCGCGACGGCCCGGACGGAGCAAGGGCGCCGAGTAATCGTCTGATCGCGGAAGGTGACGGTGCTGGTGCGGCGGTGTCCAGAGGGCGGAATCGCATGGGTGAGCAGCAATCTCTTCGGCCGGGCAGGCCCCGGTCAGGGTGCGGTGATCACCGAGTTCAGCGGCTGAGGATTTGTTCGGCAGTACCGTTCCGGCAGTTGAACAACGCTGCCGTGCACGCGGCCGAAGGGGTGAGGGTGTGGCGGGACGTCCTGAGGTGCCGGTGGACCCGGCAGCCAGTCCGGTCCAGCGATTCGCTTTCGAATTACGGGAGTTGCGAGCGGAAGCGGGCGGCATCACCTACCGCTCGCTGGCCCGGCGCGCCGGCTTCTCGGTGACCACCCTGTCGCAGGCGGCGGCCGGGGAGCGGCTGCCCACTCTGGCGGTGACCCTGGCCTATGTGGGGGCGTGCGGGGGAGACCTGACGGAGTGGGAAGCCCGCTGGAAGGAGACGGTCTCGCAGTCCGCCACCGACGGCACCGGGGACGACGACGGATTCCCTGCGCCTTACCGGGGGCTGGCACGGTTCGAGACCGGGGACAGCGGCCTGTTCTTCGGCCGGGAACAGCTCACCACCGACCTGGTCGACCTGCTGCGCCGACGGCGCTTCGCCGCGGTCTTCGGCCCCTCCGGCAGTGGCAAGTCGTCCTTGCTGCGGGCCGGCCTGATACCCGTCCTCCAGAACGCTCAGGGACGGGAACGGCGCCCGGCGGCCATCAGGATCCTGACACCGGGCGAACACCCCGCCCGCAGCCACGCACCCGTGCTCAGGCCGGTGCTCTCCTCCGACGGTGACGGCGGGACCGACACGGTCATCCTCGTCGACCAGTTCGAGGAAGTCTTCACGCTCTGCCATGACCCGGACGAGCGCGCTCGCTTCATCGATCTGCTGCTGGCGGCCCGGCAGCCCCTGAGCCGCCTGCGGGTGCTGCTGGCGGTGCGCGGCGACTTCTACGGCCGCTGCGCCGAACACCGAGACCTGGCCGACGCACTGCGCGACGCCAACCTGCTCGCCGGACCGATGAGCCCGGCCGAACTGCGGAACGCCGTCGTCAAACCGGCCACGGCCGCCGGCCTGACCGTGGAGCGCGCCCTCACCGTCCGGCTGGTCGAGGAGGTCGCCGACGCGCCGGGTGGGCTGCCGCTGCTGTCGCACGCGTTGCTGGAGACATGGCGCCGCCGCCGCGGAAAGACCCTCACCCTGACGGGCTACGAGGCGGCCGGGTGCCTCGACGGAGCGATCGCCAAGACCGCCGAGGAGGTCTACGGCCGGTTCACCCCCGCCCAAGCGGTAGCCGCCCGGCGGGTGTTGCTGCGCATGGTGGTTCCCGGCGACGGCACCGCCGACACCCGACGCCCCGTGCACCGTGCGGAACTGCCGGATACCGACGAGCACGACTCGGCAGGCATGGTGGAGGCCCTCGCCAAGGCGCGGCTGCTCACCCTCGACGGCGACACGGTGGAGCTGGCCCACGAGTCGCTGATCACGGCCTGGCCCCGGCTGAGCGGCTGGATCGAGGAGGACCGCGAACGTCTACGTGTGCTGCGGAACCTGACCGAAGGGGCGCACACCTGGCATGACCTCGCACGGGAGAAGGACGCCTTGCTCCGCGGGAGCCGGCTCGCCTCCGCCCGGGAACACTTCGACGACGCGGCGCGCGGGGAACTGACCGACCTGGAGCACGCCTTCCTCAAGGCCGGCCGCGATCACGAGCAGAGGGGGCGCCGCAGATACCGATGGGTGCTCACCGCGGTCACAGGCGCACTGTGCCTCGCCCTCGTGGCCGCCGGTCTGGCCATCGCGCAGCGGCAGAGCGCGATCACCGCGCAGCGTCTGGCCGAGTCCCGGCAACTGGCGGCCCAGTCAGGGGCGTTGCTACGGTCCGACCCCGACCTCGCCGCCCTGCTCGCCGTCCACGCCTACCGGACCAGCCCCACCCGCGAAGCCGGTGCCGCTCTGTACGCGGCCGCCGCATTGCCGTTGCGCAAACGCCTGGTCACCGGTACCGAACCCGTGATGTCCATGGCCCTCAGTCCGGACGGGCGTACTCTCGCCACGCACGGCAAGGACGGCCGCACGAGGATCTGGGACCTTCCCGGAGGCCGTCTGCGGCACTCGTTCACCGCACACGGCAGCGGAGGCGTCGCGGCGTTCGGGCGCGGCGGGCGCGTGCTCGCCGTCGCCACCGGAGACACCATCGGCGTATGGGACGCGACCACGGGCAGCAGGATCTCCACGCTGCCCGCCGCCGACGGAGCAGTCATCGGTGTGGCCTTCAGCCCTGACGGACATACCGTCGCAGCCGCCTACCCCTCGGCCGTCCGGGTGTGGGACGTGGCCACGGGACGCGTCCGGCATCACTTCACCGGGCACGACGCTCCACAAGCAGTCGTCTTCGGCGCCGACGGACGAACCCTCGCCGCAGTGGGCCAGAACGGCCTGGTGCGAGTGTGGGACACGGACACCGGCCGCACGCGTATCGTCCGCGACGGGCGGAGCGAAGGCACCACCGCGGTGGCCTTCAGCCCCGACGGCCGGACCTATGCGACGGTCCGCAACGACGGTTCGACGCAGCTGCGAGAGGTGACCACCGGCACCCTCCTGCGGACGATCAGGGACGGTGTCCAGAACTCCCGGACGGTCGTCTTCTCCCCGGACGGACGCATCCTCGCCGTCCCGGGCCCCGGAGGCACCGTACGCCGCTGGGACGCCGTCACCGGAACCGAGTTGAGCACCCTGACCACCGGTCACCGCGGCCGGGGGATCACCCACGTGGCGCTCGGCCCGGACCGCCGCGGCATGGTCACCGGCAACAGCCTGGACCCCGCCGTCCGCGTGCACGACCTGCCCGCCGACCGGCCCAGGACCACCATGGCGGGCCGGCCCGGCACCTCCGTCACCGACCTGGCATTCAGCCCGGACGCGAGGACCGTTTCCACGGTCGGCCAAGGACCCCTCGGCCGAGCGGCGGTACAGCTCTGGGATGCCGGGACCGGCGACCGCAGAGCCACTCTGCCGCTCGACGGGGGTCCAGCACGACGAGGAGGGCACCTGCCGGTCACGGTCCTGCGCCCCGCGGCCCTGGGATTCGCCCCGAACGAGGACGCCCTGGCCGTCCGAGCCGGCGAGAACGGAAAGGCGGAGGTCCGCGACGTCGCCACGGGCCGTTTGCGTCGGAGCCGTGCCGTGGGCAGCATCGACAAACCTGTCTTCAGCCCTGACGGGAGGCGCCTGGCCTTCGTCGGGAACGGTGGGGCGCTGAGGATGTGGCACCTGTCCACGGGCGTCCTGCGGACCCTGCGCACGGGCCGCAACCAGTCCGTCAGGACGGTGCTCTTCGCTCCGGACAGCCGCACCCTCGCCGTCCTGACCGTCGGGGCCGACGGAGACCGGATCACGCTCCTCGACGCGGCCACCGGGAGCGCACGGCGCACCGTCGAACCGAGCGTCCGGACCTCGCTGTCACTCGCGTTCAGTCCCGACGGACGCACCCTGGCCGCCGCGAGCAGCGGCGGGTCGGTGAAGACGTGGGACGCGCGCACCGGCAGGCTCCAGGACAGTTTCCGCGCCGACGGTGAGGTGACGTCATTGGCCTTCGGCACCCATGGACGCACGCTGGCCCTCGGCACCACGACAGGAGTGGGCCTGTGGGACCTCGCGACCGCCCAGAAGCGAGCCACTGTGCCCACGCGCCCCGTCGCAGCGGTGGCCTTCAGCCCGGGCGGGAACACCCTGGCCATCGCCACGGGCAACTCTGTCGCACTGTGGAACATCGACCTGCCCGACCCGGTGCGCGCGATGCGTATCGTCTGCGAGGCCGTCGACCGTACGCTCACCTCACAGGAACAGGCCCGATACCTCCACGACCAGTCCGCTCGCGCCGGCTGCCGACCGGCCGCACGGTGAGGCGGCCGCGTCACTCGCCGGACTCGGGCCCCGGCCCGAGTGCTGTGAGCGACACCAGCATTCGCTCCCGGACCATGTCGACCTCGAGGATCTCGGCCGTGACCTCCCGGCCGACGGGGACGGTGTGCGCACGGCGGTCGGGACGGGTCGTCGCGGTGAAGCCGCCGAGGTCGACGACGGTGACACCGCGGTCGGCGATCCCCGTCACCGTCCCGGTGACGACCTCGCCTCGGTGCAGATACTTGAGGAACGACCAACGGAGGTCGCTCGGAGTCGGATCGGTCCGCCAACGAGCGCGCAGGACACCGTCGTTGTGGCAGGACAGCGGTGAACAGCGGGCGGCGCTCACCCGTGTACAGGGACAGGGCGGCAGCGGCGCGGGCACCGGTGGATTCTGCTGCCTGCTCCGCGAACCGGGTCTCGTCGGCGATGGTGCTCGTGATCCGGCCGTCCGCGTCCTCCAGGAGGAGCTCGATGGGGCCCTCTTCAGGGAGACCAGCCAGGACGGCGGCAACGTCGGTGGACAGGTCCGGCCAGACGGCCAGCTGAGCGCGGGGGGCGAGCCGGGCGCGGACCTGGTCGAGGGTGGCGTCGGTGAGCCGGTGCCAGCGAACGGCGTTGCCGACGTAGTCCTCCTCCAGGATCGCTGCCCGGCGCTCCGCCACGCACCAGCGCAGCCGAGCCCAGAAGACGTCGTCGGCGGGCCGCTGTTCGCCCGGCTCGTCGTAGTCCGGGTCGTAGGGGGACGCGTGCAGACGCTCGGGGAACAGGCCGAGTGCGCGGGTGCGAGCCAGCGCTTCCTCGTAGGGCTGCCCTCCACTTCCAGACGGCATCACACGCCGCTGTCACGGAGCATCGCGCGGACCAGCTCCAGGCCGACGGTGAGCGAGACCTGCGCGCCGTCATGAAAGCCCGTGAGATCGGGCGGAAAGAGTCCGGCCAGTCCGTACCCCTCGACGGTCGGCTCCGCGCCGAAGCCGACATGGGTGGGTGCGATCTGCGGCTCCCGGACGGCGAGGCGGTCGATGCCGACGTGTTCGGCACATGCGGCCACCGCCTGCAGATACGCCGATTCGACAGGACCGTGATCGCTGACCGCCTCGACGGTGCCGACATAACTGCCGCGTTCATCACGGTCGGCGGGATCGTACTTGGTGATCCGGTAGACGAAAGGGAGCACGTCACAGCCCGCCGGGAGCCGACAGCACCATGGACGTCGGGTGAGGTTCGCGACCATGGTGGATCGTGGCTCGGCCGATGGCGAGCAGAGCTGCGCGGTCGGAGATGGCGGGTGCGCCGCTGTGATGCCTGCCGGCGTTGGTCATGGCTGTACCTTCACCTGTCAGGTCCTGCGCATCAGGCGAACAACGGACATGCCGACCGGTGAGGCAGGTGACCACAAGTGGCTACCGCCACAAGAACACGGCTACCGTGCGCGGATGTCCTACCGACTCCACGCCGCCATCGGCGACTTCGACCGTCTTCGCAGCTGGGCGGCAGGGGTTTCATGGGCGATGGTCGCCCCGCTCGCGCAGCGCAGGGGGCTGTTGGCCCTGCCGAGCGCGCTCGGCGGTGGTCTGGCGCGAACACTGGGTGACCTCTCGCAGGGCGGTCCGGTCGCCCATGTGGAAGCGGACTTCTGGGCCGGCGACGGGCATCAGACCGCCTCCCTGTGGCGGTCCGGCGTGCTGGAGTGGGGGCCGGTGCACACCGCGGAGTTCGGCGGCCCTCGGGAGGAGTGGCCGATCAACGCGGCGCTCGCCCGGCTCGGCGTCGAGAGGGCCGACCCTTGCGCGGCGGACCACCGCGACCTGTTCCTGGAAGTGGGACTCGGCCGGGGACGGGACGACCAGGACTGGCGGGAGGCCGCTCTGCGGGCATCCGATACGGCCGACTACGACGAGTGGTACGCGAGAGAGCGGGCCGAGCGGGAGCGCGAGGAACGGGCCGCGGCTGAGCGAGCCAGGTACGAGCGGCTGCCGGGAGTGCCCGTGGCGCTCGACGGCAAGGAGATCATCGCTCTGCTCGGTGTGCCCCAGGGGCGGACGGTGGGGGCGGCCATCCGCCTTCTCCAGCAACTCCACCTCGACCGTGGCCCGTTGTCCCGTGAGGACGCCGAATCCGCGTTGCACGCATGGGCCGCGGAGCACGGCCTGGCACCTGCCGCTAGCGACGAGGCGGGGAGTGACGACCCCACGCGCACGTGACCAGGGCCAGGCAGCGCGGCGCCGGGAGGCCCCCGTCCGTCACGGAACACCGGCACACCGGAACACCGGCACACCGGCACACCGGAACACCTCGTCGTCGCGGACGGAGACGGCACATGCCGCCGAACACGTACGTCCGTCGTCCCTGGGTGAGCGCCGTGCTCAGCCGCCGCCACAAGAGCGAACCGCCTCGTCCCAGGCACCGGGACTGAGGTGGTGGTTCCTGTGCCCCGCGGCCAGTACGTGGCGCAGTTCGGCGACGTGCCGGGCGGCGGCGGGGAGAACCAGTTCGTCGAGGAGGCCGAGCGCGGCAGCCGGCTCCAGGTCGCCGTTGACGTCGTGGAAGCTCGCCCGGAGCGCGTGGAGGAGCGACGGGTGCAGTGCGGGAAGCCGCGCGGCCGTGCGGTACGTCGGCTCCTTCTCCACCCAGCGCACCGGGCCCGAACACTCCAGCACCCGACGGGCCCGGCGGAGCAGGTGTTCCGATCGCTCGTCCACCACTCGGCCGATGTCATGGGCGAGCACCTCGGCGAAGGCCGTCGCGGACGTCGACCGGTCCTCGAACCAGTCCGCCCACAGCGAATAGGTGACAGCTTCGCTGTCCCGGTCCGCCTCCAGGCGCCGACGGTAGCCCTCCCACAGCACGTCGGCAGGCAGCGTGCCCTCCGCGCTCCCGTACGCGAACCGGATCTCGCACGTCACCCAGTACTCGTCGAGGAGGTCCAGCAGCCCGAAGGCCAGCCGCACCCGGGCGGCCGCGTCCAGGTCCGCGGAGAACACGGCGCCGGCCCAGGAGTGCGCCACCTCGCCGGCCGTGAGCGACACGTCCGGCCGCTCGTCGCTCACCCACCCGTCGCCCGCCGGGCTGACGCCCTGATCAGCGAGCCAGCGCCGCGCAGCCTCCACGCCTTCACTCTCCATCGGAGAAGTATGACAAGCCGGTTGCGGGCCGCAGCACGGCCGGGGCCCGGCTCCGCCGCCTAGGCGTCGCGTCCCCGCAGCAGCAGGCCGCCGGTCAGCAGCGCGACCCCGGCCCACGCGGCGAGCACGCCCAAGCCGGACCAAGGGCCGATGGGCAGCTCGTTCAGACGGACGGTGGCCTGCACCGCGAGCCCGGCGGGCATGGGCGCGATC
Source organism: Streptomyces sp. VNUA24 (assembly GCF_029167005.1). NCBI lineage: Bacteria > Bacillati > Actinomycetota > Actinomycetes > Kitasatosporales > Streptomycetaceae > Streptomyces > Streptomyces sp. VNUA24. Next base: position 490,000 of record NZ_CP119143.1, on the reverse strand, counting down.
TGCTGGAGGTGGCGCTGCCATTCCGGGTCGTCGACCACCTGGGCGACGACCGGGAAGAGATAGAGCAGTCCGAGCACGATCCCCATGGCGGTCGCCGCCTCGCGGACCGCTGTCGCCACGCCGAGGCCGAGCAGGGCGACGAGGACGAGGTAGAGGACCGAGCCGACGGCCGCGCGCAGCGTCGGACCGTCCGCGAGGGACAGCGGGGCATAGCCGTGCGCCTCGGTGAACCCGCTGCCGGGCAGCAGGGAGCGGACGGCGAGGAGCGAGGCCAGGACAGCGGTCGTTCCGGCGGCCAGGACGACCGTGGCGAGGACCGACGCCTTGGCGGTGAGGACGATGATCCGGTTCGGCACGGCAGTGAGCGTGGTGCGGATCATCCCGGTGCCGTACTCGGCGCTGACCGCCAGTACCGCGAGGACGGCGACGACCGCCTGCCCCACGGTGACACCGGTCAGGGCGAGCCTGACGGCGTCCTTGCCGCACCCCGCGTCCGGGCACTTCACCGCCTTGACGGTGACGCAGCCGACGGCCACGGTGAGGGTGACGGCGAGCAACAACAGCCTGCCCGTGTCTCCCGAAGTACGCAGTTTCGTCCACTCCGCACGCAGGGCGCGCCCGAAATCTCCTCGTCCCACTCGCTCCGCCGCACGCGTGGATCGTGGGCCGCTTGGGAGAGTCATACGTCCCTCCCCCGCAGCCGCATGACGGCCACACCGAAGGCGAACGCGGCGTAGCCGCACAGTACGGCGAGGCCGGCCCACGGCGGCAGCGGGTAGTAGCCGGTCGACGGCTCGTACACGCTGAGCACCTGCGCGTACCGCGGCAGCGTCTGCTGCACGGCGAAGCCCGCGGCCGGCGTCACCCGCAGCAGCCAGTCCGAGACGCCCGGGGGCAGTACTCCCGAGGCGGCGAGCAGGAAGGGCAGCACGATCGACGCGATGACCAGGGTGACCGCCGTACCGCTGCGCCGCAGCAGGGCCCCGACGGCGAGTGCGAGTACGGTGACGGCCGCGCAGAGCAGGCCGGTGCCGACCATGACGCGCACCTCCGTCACCCACGGGACGGGGAAGACATGGAAACCCCTGCCGTGCGCGCCGCGCGTCCCGACGGGAACGGTGAGCGCGGCGGCCAGCAGGCCGACGGTGAACGCGACACCGCCGGCCACCACGGCCTTCGCGCCAAGAACACGTCCCCGCAAGGGAGTTGCCGCCACGGTCGTTCGCAGCAGGCCGCTCCGGTGCTCGCCGGTGATGAACACCGTGCCCACGGCGATCAACACGATGAGCCCCGCGAAGGTGCCGACGAGGAAGTTCTCGACGGAGTAACCGCCCCCCATGACGGGCCCGCCGACGACCGGTGCGATGTCACCGGCCCCCGTCACGGTGAACCCGCCGCCGTCGGTCCGGGTGAAGCCGCCGCCGGTGCTGTCGGTGTAGCTGCCGGAGGTGCCCGCGTCGCCACCCACCTGCGTGCCCTGCCACGCCTCATGGGACCAGCGGCCGGTGAGGACGGGGCGGCCGAAGGTGCCGGTGGCCACGGCGGGACTGAACCCCGTGCCCGCCGCGGTGTCCTGCCTCGCCTCCGGTGACGTCGCGAAGAGGCCGGCCCGTACGGTCCGCGCCGGCCCTGCCAGCCGAACCCGGCCGACCTCGCTCCAGCGGGAGCCGTCGAGGGAGGCGTAACCGGTGAGCCTGTCACCGGAACGCACCAGCCGCAGCCAGCGCGGGGACTTCTCGGAGACCCTGCCGGAGGGGCCCGCCCGGTCCTGCGTGTAGGCGTACTGCATGCGCACGCCGTGACCGCCGGTGGCCAGGACCGCCGCGTACGGCGATCCCTGGGCGAGGCTCTCCTTCACGATGATCCCGGCCTTCGCCCACGGCTGGGCGCCCGGAACGGTTTTGCCGGTCCCGGTGTCGGCCACACCCGTGAGGGACCGCAGCGCGACGGTGAGGGATCCGTCCCCGGTGAGCGTCCTGTGCACGAAGAAGAAGCTGTCGTTGACCGCCACACCGCCCGGGCCCGTCGGGTACGAGGCGGAGTCGGCGCCGTGAGGACCGGGGGCGGGGGCGGCCGTGCCGAGCAGGCCGACCACGATCGTCACCAGGAGTGCCCCCGCCATGGCGAGGACCCAGCCGCGTACCGTACGGAACTTGGTCCACTCGGCGTGCAGCGTCCTGCGGAACCCATGCCGTTCGGCGTGGCTCGCGGTGGGCGGGGGAGGGAGGAGGGCCGCGGTCATGACGCGGCCCCGCCCGCCGGGATGCCCCGGTACTCCACCGCGTCCCGGGTGAGTTCCCTGTAGACCTCCTCCAGCGTCGCCCGGTGCGTGGACACCTGGGAGAACGGCACCCCGTTCCGGGCGAGCAGGGCGACGATCTCCTCGTCGGGCAGGCCGGTCACGCCGAGGGTGTCGGGGCCGTTGGCGTGAACGGCGGCGCCCGCGCCCTGCAACACCCGGGTGGCGTGCGGAGGTTCGGAGGTCCGCAGGGTGACCCGGCCGCCGGACGCCTCGGCGAGCAGCTCGGTGACAGCCGCGTCCGCGACGACCCGGCCGCGGCCGATCACCACGAGCTGGTCCGCGGTGTCCTGGAGTTCGCTCATCAGGTGGCTGGAGACCAGGACGGCGCGGCCCTGCCGGGCCAGCGAGGTCAGGAAGCCGCGCATCCATACGATGCCGTCGGGGTCGAGGCCGTTGAACGGCTCGTCCAGCATGACCGCCGGCGGGTCACCGAGCAGGGCCGCCGCGATCCCCAGGCGCTGGCGCATGCCCAGCGAGAAGCCGCCGGCCCTGCGCCGGGCCGCGGGGCCCAGGCCGGCCAGTTCGACGACCTCGTCCACCCGCCGGGCCGGCAGGCCCTGTGAATGGGCCAGCCACAGCAGGTGGTTGCGGGCGGTACGGCTCGGCTGCAGGGCGGAGGCGTCGAGAAGCGCCCCCAGACGCCGAAGCGGCCGACGCAGGGTGCGATAGGGAACCCCGCCGACCAGAGCCTGTCCCTCCTCGGCCGCGTCGAGGCCCAGGATCACCCGCATGGTGGTGGACTTGCCCGCCCCGTTCGGGCCGACGAAGCCGGTCACCCTCCCCGGGTGCACGCTGAACGTCATCCCGTCCAGGGCTAGTTGTGGTCCATAGCGTTTCCGCAGACCGACGACCTCGATCGTCGCTCTCGTGTTCACGTCGCTCATGGGCCCACCCTGCGGCAGTGCGGGTCACAGGGGCCGAACGGCCGCTGTCATCCCGCTGTTAGGTGCCTCGGCCTAGCCTGGTCATCCGGTACCTGTCCTGGTGTGACGGCGCGACGGAAGGATGCGGACGACATGCGGATGACACGGGGCCCGTTCGGAGGGCTCGCGGGCCTGGCCGCCCGGTTCGGCCTGCGCCGCGGCACGGCCCGCACCCGCTTCACCGGCTGGTACGTGACGCTGTTCCTGCTGTCGGGGACGGCACTGCTCGCCCTCGCGGCCGTCGTGGCCTCCGGCGGATCGCGCTCCAGCCGGCGTACCCTCCCGGACGGCGGCGCCGACCCGCCCGCCACGGCGGCGCAGGTCGAGGGGCGCATCAGCGCCCTGGAGCAGCAACTGGCCCAGGCACACGACCTCCAGACCCGGCAGATCCTCGTCGGCTCCGCGATCGCCCTCGGTGTCATGGCGGTGATCTCGGTCGGTCTCGGCTGGTTCGTCGCCGGCCGCGTGCTCCGCCCGCTGCGGGTGATGACCGCGGCCACCCGCAGGATCACCGCCGACAGCCTGCACGAACGGCTGGCCATCAACGGCCCCGGCGACGAGGTGAAGGACCTCGCCGACACCATCGACGACCTCCTCGGCCGTCTGGAGGACTCCTTCGACGCCCAGCGTCTCTTCGTCGCCAACGCCGCGCACGAGCTGCGCACCCCGCTCACCACGATGCGGGCCTCCCTGGACGTGGCCCTCGCCAAGCCGGGGCCGCTCCCCGAGACGACGGCCACGCTGGCCTCCCGGATGCGCACCGAACTCGACCAGGTGGACCGGCTGCTGGAGGGTTTCCTCGTTCTGGCTCGCTCCCAGCACGGCGAGTTCACCGACGCCGAGCGGCTCAGCCTCGGTCGCCTCACACGCGCCACCGTGACCGGACGGGCGGAGGACATCGCGGCCAAGGGCCTGACCGTGCGTGAGGACGGGATCGACGACGGCGCGTGGGTGCGGGGGAGTCGGATGCTGCTGCGCCGGCTGGCCGACAATGTGATCGACAACGCGATCGCGCACAACGACCCCGGCGGCTGGATCAGCGTCGCGGTACGGGCAGAGGGAGACGACACGGGCACGGTGTCCCTCGTCGTGGAGTCCAGTGGGCCGGTTCTCGACCGGCGGCGGGTGGCGGAGCTCGGCCGGCCCTTCCGCCGCCTCGGCGCGGACCGGACCGGCACCGGCCGGGGCAGCGGCCTCGGCCTCTCCATCGTCGCGGCCATCACCCGGTCCCATCACGGCTCCCTGGACCTGCGTGCCCGTCCCGACGGCGGCCTGGGCGTCACCGTCACCCTCCCTCGTACGGACGGCAGGGCGACGGCGAAGGCTCTCGACACAGAGGCGGGAGCGGTGCGTTGAGAGTCCTGGTGGTCGAGGACGCCCGCCCCCTCGCCGAGGTCGTCGCCGAAGGGCTGCGTGACCAGGGCATGGCCGTGGACATCGCCCACGACGGGCTGGAGGCCGCGGCCAAACTGGACGTCAACGCGTACGACGTCGTCGTACTCGACCGCGATCTGCCCGGCATCCACGGCGACACCCTCTGCCAGATGATCACCGATCAGGACGGTCGCGTGATGGTCCTGATGCTGACCGCCGCCGACTCACCCGGCGACCGCGTCAGCGGCCTGACGCTGGGCGCCGACGACTACCTCGCCAAGCCCTTCCACTTCCCCGAACTCGTCCTGCGTATCCGTGCCCTGGCCCGCCGCCGCCCCGCCGCCCGGTCCCGCACCCTGAGCGCGGCGGGCATCGAACTCGACCCGCTACGACGCACCGCCACCCGCGACGGACACCAACTCGACCTCTCCGTCAAGGAGTTCGCGGTGCTCGAAGCCCTGCTGAACGCGAGCCCCGCCTTCCTCAGCACGGAGCGTCTCCTCGAACAGGTCTGGGACGAGCATGCCGACCCCTTCACCAACACCGTCACGGTGACCGTCAGCCGCCTCCGCCGCAAACTCGGCGATCCCCCGGTCATCGCCACCACACCCGGCGTGGGGTACCGGATCACCGGCACCGCCGAGGAAGCGCGCTGAGCCGGCGGATGGTGGCGTGGGTGACGGTCACCGTAGCCCCACGGCACGGTCGATCGAGGCCACGACCGCCTCCGTGAACGCACGGCAGCCCGCCGTCCCGCCCATGTCCCGGGTGGCCGTGCCCTGCGCGAGGGTGGCGGCCACGCCCTCCTCGACGATCTTCGCGGCACGCACCAGGGCCCCGTCCTCGTGCCGGGTGCCCAGCCACCGCAGGAGCATGGCCGTGGACAGGATCATCGCCCCCGGGTTGGCGAGGTCCTGCCCGGCGATGTCGGGCGCGGAGCCGTGTGCGGCCTGTGCCATGGCCCGCTCCTGCGAGGCGTTCAAGGAGGGGGCGATACCCAGGGAGCCGGCCAGCTCGGCGGCGAGGTCCGAGAGGATGTCACCGAACATGTTCTCGGTGACCACGACGTCGAACTCGTGCGCCCGGCGCACCAGATGCACGGTCATGGCGTCGATGTGGAAGTCGTCCACCTCGACCTCGGGGTAGCCCTGGGCGATCTCCCGGCAGACGTCCCGGAACAGCCCGGTGGTCAGCTGGAGGACGTTGGCCTTGTGGACGACGGTGACCTTCTTGCGGCGCCGTGAGGCCAGCTCGAACGCCTCCCGCGCGATGCGCTCGCACGCCGCGCGGGTGACGATGCCCATCGCGATGGCGATGTCCGGTGTGGGCATGAACTCGCCGGTGCCGCGGTGGGTGTTGCGGTCGGCGTAGAAGCCCTCGGTGTTCTCCCGCACGATGACCAGGTCGGTGCCGGGGACGACGGCGGTGCCGCCGGGAAACGACTTGGCGGGGCGCACATTGGCGTAGAGGTCGAAGTGCTTGCGGATGGTGCCGCTGGGGTTGAGCCGGGAGCGGAACGGCTCGGGGTAGGCCGCGCTGTCGTGCGGGCCGAGAAGCCATCCGTCGGTCTCGGCGAGGGCGGCGAGGGTCGCCGTGGAGATCGCCTCACCCTGCTCCTCGATGGCCTGCAGGCCCACGGGCAGTGGTTTCCAGGTGACGCCCGGGGCGCCGCCGACGGCGGCGAGTGCCGCGTCGGCGACCAGAACCGAGGCCGGGACGATCTCGGGACCGATGCCGTCGCCGTACAGAACGCCGAGGGTGTAGCGGTGCGGGGGGTCTGCCGTCGTCACGGGACCTCTCCGCCGGGGATGGATGGTCATGCTCCTCCTTCTCGAAGGGACACGTTGCGCACCTCGGACGCGATCGTCGCAACAGTGCTCGAGACGACGCAATGCCTTGCGCAGCGGCGCGGTGCCGATGCCGATGGAGCGGGCGAGTTCACGTTGCTGGATGACCGTTCGTAGAAGCCGAGAGTGGCAGGCCAGGTGGCGAGTCGAGGGGCCAGGAGCACGGATGGTCTTCCGGAGTAGGAAGCCTTGGCCGTGGGGACGAAGAGCGACTTCGCCTACCGCCAGGACCGCGACCGGATTCTCTCCGGGATGCTGGAGCCCGGCTCAGGGAGGGCCTGGTCGACCTGGACGCCCACCGGGACGCGCGGGTCGCGCCGCTGCGGGCCGAGGAAGCGCGCGATCTCCTGGAGCTCGGCCGGTCCTTGGACCCGCTGGCCGCGTCACTGGCGGCCGAACGGCGCACCAACGCCGACATCCGCGCCCTCCGCGCCGCGGCGGACGGGCCGGCCCCGCTCCCTGCGCACCCGGGCGTCGAGCAGTTGGTGGCTCATCGCCGCTTCCACGCGGCGATCTACACGGCCTCCCACAACGACCTGCTCATCGGGACGTTGGAGTCCCTGTGGGACAAGGCCGACCGCTATCGACGCCTGGCGCTCCGTACCGACCGGGGACAGGAGGCCCGGGACCAGAAGGCCGGAGAACACGACCTGCTGGTCGAATGCGTCGCCCTCGGTGACAGGGCCGGGGCCGAGGAGATCATGCGCAGGCACATCGACACCAGCCTCGGAGCCACGGCGGTGCGGTGGCTCGGACACGCCGACTCCGCCGACTCCGCCCGCAAGGGGTGACCCGACTCCAGGTGGTTCCTCCCCGCGCGCCTCAACGCCGACGCAGGGGGTGCGGACCCGGCGTCGGTGCCGCGCCGAAGGTGTCGGCAAGGCTGGTCAGGACGGAGCCGGACCAGTGGTTGGCCCCGAACACGCTCACCGGCGCAGCGAGCACGCCGTACTCGCGTCGCAGCACCTGTGCCGGAATGGCGACGGGAAAGAAGTAGTTGCCGGGACAGGACCGGCTCGCCGCGGGGATCGCCCCGAGCACGTCCTCCGGCAGTCGTTCGAACAGTCGTCCGGCCCGTGTCGCCAGCTCCGCGACGACCTGCCGGGGCACGTCGTCGTGCTCCGTCAGCAGCCGGTCGGCGAGCTGCAGCTGTGCCGGGGCCGGCGGATCCGCCCGGAACGCGTCGGCCAGTTCGGCGTCCGCCGTACCCAGCAGGGCCACACCGAACGTGCGGGGCCACAGCCACCCCTTGGTGACCGAATGCAGCAGGATCGCACGCCCGGTGTCCAGCAGACGACGGGTGCCGGTCGCGAACGGGGTCTCCAAGTCGTAGACGCTGTCGATCACCAGGCGGCGCTGTGGAGATTCCCCCAGCCACGCGATCAGCTCGGCGCACTCGGCGTCGGACAGGTGTCGGCCGAGCGGCTTGCTGGGGTTGGCGAGCAGCAGGTACTCGGGCCGGTCGACCGCCGGCGATCTGGGCAGGGCCGGTGCCGGTAGCGTCGGATAGGAAGCGGGCTCCAGACCCGCGGCGCGGGCGAGTTCGAAGTACACCGGGTACACGTCAGCGGGCAGCCACAAGTGCCCCCGCGCGGCGCGCAGCCAGGGGAACACCACACCGAGCCCGTGCCGGACCCCTCGGCTGACCAGGGCACGGCCGGACCACTCCTCCGGCAGTCCGTAGCGCCGCAGCCAGGCTCGGGCGAGATCGCAACGGTGCACGGTACGTGTGCCGGTGGGCGGTTGCGGTCGTAGCGGGGCGAGCGCCCCGTACACGTTGGTCTCGGCGGCGTCCAGGAGCGCGGGGGAAGCGGTGAGCTGTCGCCGCCGGAAGTCCTGGAACTCCTGGAACCTCATGCCGTCGCGCCTTCCGTCACGATCTCGCTGGCCCGGTCCTCCAGGGAGGCGTAGCAGCGTCCGTCGGCCATGACGTTCCAGCTACGGGCGATCCCGTTGGCGCGTTCCCAGAGCAGGCTCGGTTCGGTGTACGCGGCGATCCGTATCCGCCGGCCGTCCCAGGTGCCGTCGTAGACCGGCGACCCCCAGGGCAGCCGGCTCGCCAGGGCGAAGCCGTGCCGCTCTGCGAACCGGGTGACGAGGGACAGCGACACCTGGTGCTCCCGGCTCCAGACGTTGGCGGTGCGGTCGAAGTAGAGCGATTCGGTGCTCGTGGACACATAGAGTTCCTTGAAGCAGACCTCCTCGACACCGAGAGCCGCGGCCCACGAGAGGTAACCGGCGAGGCCGGCCGCGTCGGCGACGCCGCCGTGCTGGAGCACGCAGATCAGTCTCGTCCGCAGCCCCGGCCAGCGGTCACGGTCCGCGCGCCAGGTGTCGACGACCGAGCTCACCGGGGTGCGCAGCATCATCAGCCGCTCGTTGACGGCGTCGTCCTGATGGTGCCGGGAGACGGCGAGCACGCTCAGTCCCGCGGTGCTCAGGGCCGCGAGGCGTTCGGCCCGGTCGGCGTGCTCGCCCTTGGCCAGCGTGTGCGCGTTGGTGATCAGGACGACCTTCGGGAAGGCCGCCGAGCAGGCCGACACCAGACGCAGTTGCTGGTCGAAGGGGATGAGTGTGGGCTCCCCGCCGCCGGTGATCACCGCACGCTCGGCACCCGCCGCACGGGCACGCTCCAGCCAGTGGGCGACCGCGTCCCACGGGACCCGTGCCGGCGGCTGGTCGCTGGAGATCGAAGCGGAGGAGAAGCAAAACGAACAACGGGCCTGGCAGGCGGAGGCGACCGGCAGCAGCGACACCGAGCGCGGTCGCGCGTCGGCGTAACGACGCCGTGCCGAGGGGTGAAGGCGCAGCGAGGCCGCCATCGCGTCCTCGACGGTGGTCGGGCGCAGCGTGAAGTCGCCGCCCTCTCGGCCGGGTTCGTCGAGTTCGTACAGGGCCGACAACCGGATGCGGGGCCGGCGCAGTTCCATGCCGAGGCCGGTCGACGCGTTCGGTACCAACTCGTCGGGGTCCACCATGGTTTCCAGCACCAGCAACCGGTCGCCCGGTATCGCCAGACGGTCGAGCAGCCGTCCCGCCTTGCCGACGCCGATCCCCAACTCCGCACGCGTCAGCAGGTGGAACCGGTCCGGATAGGTGCTCTCCGGGATCCCCGCCTTGCCGTAGGCGTACGCGTACTTGTCGAAGCCCTTCGCGAAGTTCGACAGCACGATGACGTGGAAGCGCTGGTCATTGTGGCTCATTCCGTCATCATGCATGAACGGGCATCGGACGACAGGGGCTTATTCCTGGCGGATCAGCATCCCCGGTCGTAGATCGCCCGCGGCCACGGTTCCCTGACGGCGGGCGTCCGCGCGAGCGTGTACCGGAACGCCTCCCGGGACGGGCGGAACGGGTACGACGGGTGCGGCGGCAGCGGGTCGTCCCGTTCCACGCCCGGCGGCAGACCGCCGAGCACGGGCAGCCGGGTGCGGTGCTGTGGCAAGGCGAGTTCGGTCCGGAGCGCGGCATCCATGGGGACCGGCACCGCCCCGCCGCTCGGCCGCCATACGGCTCCCGTCCGCGGGTCGCCCCACGCACTGCCCACACCACCTGGGCGAGGGCCATGCCCGCCGGGATGTCCCGGTACGCGCTCAACCGGTGCCGGAGCGCGCCCGTGGCCGGTCGAGATGGCGCCCGGTCCGGCCGCCGAATTCCTCGGCCGTGCACGTGGCCGGCAGCTCCGCCCAGTCCATGACCGGCCGCTCGGGCGGGCCGGGCAGCCGTACCACCGCCTGCGGATCGAGCCGGACGACCTGCCGGCACCCGCAGTCGTCGATCCGCGTCCCGACCGGAAGAGCGCAGCCCAGGCGGGCGAGGTTCGGGCCGTCTTTTCCCGTCGATGCCCATGTAGTAGCCCCCGGCCCGCTCCAGGATCAGCCTCGTGCCGCGTGTGTCGCCGGGTGCGGGCAGAATGGTGCGCGCTGGTCCGTCGGACAGTACGCCGAAGGGCGCGAAGCACCCCTGTTCCGCGGCCTCGTGCGGTCCGGACTCGTCCCACTGCCGCCACGGTGGCCCGCTCGGCGCGGGATCGATGGCGTATCCCGATCTCGATTCCTCGCATCCCACCAAGGGGGACGACCGGGGAGCAAGGGGGTCTCGGACGACGCCGAACACCCCGCACCCCTCGACGCACCATGGCCGCGAGGCCGTTGCTCAGCCGCTCCAGGGGCGCGCTCCCGGACCCGGCCGGGCCGTGACATCCCGGGGAGCCAGCGCGGAGTGCTCGGCGGCGCACTCCACCACCACCCGGACCGGCGCACCGCAGTCGGTATGGCTCAGGTCGAGCACGGGACCCGCCGGGTCGGCGGCATACGTCTCCCCCCACTGGCGCAGAGCGATCAGAACCGGCCACAGATCCCACCCCTTGCGCGTGAGCCGGTACTCGTGGCGGGCACGACTGCCGGGATCCCGGTAGGGGACGGTGGTGAGGATGCCCGCCGCGGTCAGTTTGCGCAGCCGGTCGCTCAGGACCGCCTCCGACAGCCCCATGTGGCGGCGGAAGTCGTCGAACCTGCGTACGCCGCTGGCGGCGTCCCGCAGGATCAGCAGACTCCACTTCTCGCCGACGACGTCGAGCGTGCGCTGCACCGGGCAGTTGTCCGTGCTCACCTCAAGCCACTCCATGCCGTCATGGTAGGGACCCTGACTTCGTCATTGACAGTCAGAGGAGGGGACGGCTAACTTCGATCTACGAAGTCAGGTGGGAATGGAAGTCGGAGGCGGGACCGTGGGGCGGATGCGGACGTACGAGTGGGAGGACCCCCAGCTCTCGGCGGCAGCCGTCGGCCGTGTCTCCGGTCTGGAGTTCCTGCGCGACGTGAAGGACGGCCGGCTGCCCGCCGCGCCCATCGCGGCCACCCTGGACATGGCCCTCGACGAGGTGGAGTTCGGCCGGGTGGTGTTCTCGCTGATGCCGGGGGAGGAGCACTACAACCCGATCGGCAGTGTGCACGGAGGAGTCTTCGCGACGCTGCTCGACTCGGCCGCGGGGTGTGCCGTGCAGTCCACACTGCCGGCCGGCATGGGCTACACCTCCCTCGACCTGACCGTGAAGTTCCTGCGGCGCATCACGGCGGACACCGGCAAGGTGCGCGCCGTCGGCACGGTCCTCAACGGCGGCCGCCGTACGGCACTGGCCGAAGCGACGCTCATCGACGGCGAGGACCGCCTCCTGGCCCACGCCACGAGCAGCTGCATGCTGATTCCGCTGCCCGCGCGGTCACAGACCTGACCACACCGGGCAGGCGTCACCACACCGGGCAGGCGTCACCACACCGGGCAGGCGTCACCACACCGGTCAGGCGTCACCACATCGGTCAGGCGTCCTCGCCGGACCGGGCGCGCCGGCCGGCACGGCGGCGCAGCAGCAGCGGCAGCGCGTACCAGCACACGCCGAACCACAGCATGACCGCGCCGACGAGCAGTTCGGCCAGCACGCCCGGGACCACGAACCGCAGGATCAGCAGAAGCGTGCAGCCGATGGTCAGGGCGAGGAGGACCATGCCGCACATCATCATGCGTGCGGCCGTCTCCACCAGATCGTCCTTCATGCGCTGACCCGACAGGAAGCGGTGCAGGGAGACGGGCGCTATCAACGCTCCGGTGGCCGCCGCGCCGAGCACCACGGTGGTGACGTAGATGCTGCGGTCCAGCGTCTCCAGCTCATGGAACAACGGCGTGAAGGCCACGCTGAGCAGGAATCCGAAGAGGATCTGCACGCCGGTCTGGGTGACCCGCGTCTCCTGCAGGATCTCGTTCCAGCGGCGGTTGACCCTCTCCCGCGCCGATTCCGGCGCTTCGGCCTCCGCAGCCGTCGGGTGGTGATGATCACGGTGGGCACAGCAGGCGGTGTCCTGTGCTGCCGCCGGTTCGGCCGGCCGCTCCGTCAGGGCCATGACGTCCTCCAGGTTCGGGGAGCGACCGTTTGCCCGCCCGGGGCGTTTTCATGCCTGCGCGGGCGGGGAGGGCCACCCCTGACATCGCGTTCGGGCGCGCAGTGGGCAGGGGTGGTGCCGTCGCTGCCTCGGCACGGGGAGGCCCTCATGGTGGGAACCGACGAGACCAGGCTGGTCGTGGTGCGGGGCAACAGCGCCTCGGGCAAGTCGTCCGTGGCGGAACAGCTCAGGGAGAGGTTCGGCCGCGGCCTGGCCCTGGTGGCCCAGGACGTCCTCCGCCGCACCGTGCTGCGCGAGCGCGACCGGCCGGGAGCCGCGAACATCGGCCTGATCGACCTGACCGCCCGCTACGCCCTGGACGCCGGCTATCACGTCGTCGTCGAGGGGATCCTGTACGCCGACCACTACGGCGACATGCTCGCGCGACTGCGCACCGACCATCGCGGCCCGACCCATGGCTACTACCTGGACGTGCCGTTCGCCGAGACGCTCGCCCGGCACGCCACCAAGCCGTTCGCCCAGGACGTCGGCGAGAAGGAACTGCGGGAGTGGTACCGGCCGGGCGATCTGCTGCCCGGCGGCGTCGAGACCGTCATCGGGACGGACAGCACCCTGCAGGAGACCGTGGAGCGCATCATGGCCGAGACCGGCTTGGCACACCTGCCTGCGGTGGACCGCTGACCTGCGCACGCCCTGCGCCGCTCCACAGCCGACCGGCTTGGCGTGGAGGCCGGTCGGCCCGACCACTGCCGGACGAGCGTGCGTGCGTGCGTGCGCCGGGCCTGGGCGACACTGGTGGGGTGATCGTCGAACGCGCGTATGCGCACCTTCCTTCGCACGACGAGGATGCCTGGCCCTGGTCGGTGCCCTGCGTACGGCAGATGCTTCACGAAGGGCTGCGGTTCACCGCGCCGGTGACCTTCCTGGTGGGTGAGAACGGTTCGGGCAAGTCGACCCTGGTCGAGGCACTGGCCGAAGGGTTCGGCCTGGACTCCTACGGCGGCTCCCACGACTGGCGTTACGCCTCCCCGCGCGGCAAGTCGGCCCTCGGCGAGCGCATGAGGTTCGACGCCGCCTCGGGGCGCGGCCGGCGCATGGCCACCAGTTGGTCGGCCCGCAAGGGGTTCTTCCTGCGTGCCGAGACCGCGCTGGACGCCCTGGACAGGGAGGGTTTCTCGCCGGACGAGGTCAGCCACGGCGAGGGCTTCCTCGCCGCGTTCCGCGGGAAGTTCCTCCACGCCGGGCTCTATGTCCTCGACGAGCCGGAGGCGGCGCTCTCCTTCTCCTCGTGCCTCGAACTCATCGGGCACATCGACCGGTTGGCCAAGCAGGGCGGCCAAGTCATCTGCGCCACGCACTCGCCCGTGCTGACCGCGCTCCCGGGAGCGGACATCATCGAGGTCGGTGACCACGGAATGCGCAGGGTCACCTGGCGGGAGCTCGACCTCGTGGATCACTGGCGCCGCTATCTCGCCGATCCGCACGCCTATCTCCGGCACATCGTCGAACCGTAGGAGGTCCGCCCTCGGTCCTCCTCGCAGGAGGCCGAGGAGGACCGCGAGCCATCTGGCAGCGCCCGCAACAGGACAGGGAGTCGGACATGTTCGCCCACGCGCAGGCATTGGCGGCCGGGAGGCGTCACTCGGTCGGACGGCGCTCGGACGGAACCGTTCTCGCCGTGGGCCACGACGCGGCCCGCGAATGCCGTGTCGAGGGGTGGAGCGACGTCGTCGCGGTGGCGGCCGGCAACGTGCACACGGCGAGGAACACGGGCAAGTCCCATACGGTGGCCCTCCGGTCGGACGGCACCGTGCTGGCGACGGGATGGAACGGCGACGGGCAGTGCGACGTCGCCGGCTGGCGGGGTGTCACGGCGGTGGCCGCGGGCTGGCGTTACACGCTCGGCCTGCTCGCGAACGGCCGCGTGCTGGCGACCGGCCGGAACACGGAAGGACAGTGCGACGTGCGGTCCTGGCGCGAGACGGTCGCTCTGTCGTGCGGTGACTGGCATGCGGTCGGTCTCCGGTCGGACGGTTCCGTGCTGGCCGCGGGCAACGACCGACGACGTCAGTGTGCCGTCGCAGGCTGGCGTGACCTCACCGCCGTCGCGGCCGGGTACTGCCATACCGTCGGCCTCCGGGCCGACGGGAGAGCGGTGGCGACCGGAGACCGGACGGCCGGCGCGTGCGAGGTCGACGCGTGGGACGACGTCGTGGGGCTCGACGCGGGCAGCCGTCACACCGTCGGGGTCACCGCGGCCGGGCGCGCCCTGGCCACGGGAGACAACAGCCATGGCCAGTGCGACGTCGGTGACTGGCGCGACATCGTCGCGGTGGCGGCCGGTTCGACGCACACCCTCGGCCTGTGTGCCGACGGAACGGTCGTGTCGACGGGAAACAACGCCGACGGACAGTGCGCGGTCGATGCCTGGTCCGGTGTCCGGCTCCCATGAGCCCACGCACCACCCCACCCGAGCTGGTCCGCGTGCTGGGCGCATCGTCCCGCCGGCCGTCCGGGCCCGAGCACCTGCCGGGATCAGTCGTGGGCGGAGTCGAGATGCCAGACCGTCGCCTTGTCCAGCTTCACCGAGCCGTTCTCGGCGAAGACCTGGACTCCCTGGCTGGCGGGGTCGGGGAAGATCTGGTCGGTTATCACCGCTTCACCGCTGCCGCCGAAGACCTCCACGGACGACCAGTCGACCAGGATCCGCAGCTTGATCTTGCCGTTCGCCGCCTTCATGGGCGCGGCCTGGACGCCGGGGAAGGTGTCGTTGAAGTCCACTGCGCCGGAGCGGGTTCGGTCGACGTACAGCTCCTGGGTCGTGGTGTCGTAGCCGATGACGGTCTCCTCGCCCGCGGTGCCGGTGCGTACCTTCAGCCCGAATCGTTCGGCGTCCCTGGGGGAGAACGTCGCCTCGATGTCGAGCGCCTTGCCGTGGGCGGCGGGACCGATCAGTGCCTGCGAGGTGTTCGTCACGACCGTGGTGGCCGCGGTCGCCGGGGGGTCCTGACGCAGGGACTTCACACTGGTCACCGGCTCGCTGGTCAGCCGGACACGGCCGTCGACGGTGCGCAGGGCCATCTGGCGGGGGATGCTCTGCGCCCCGCGCCAGGGGGTGGTGGGGGTGGCACCGGCGTAGTCCCAGTTGCTCATCCAGCCGATCATGTGCCGCTTGCTGCCCGGGGTGTTCTCCCAGGATACGGCCGCGTAGTAGTCCTTGCCGTAGTCGGCCCAGCCGGCGCGCTGCAGTACGGAGAGGACGGGGGCGTCGGCGGTGGTGAACCGGTCGGCGAGGATGTGGCCCCAGCCCCCGGTGTTGAGGTCGACGAGCTGGATCTGTGCCTTCTTGCCGCGGTAGGAGCGCATGTCGAAGGAGGCCCAGTCCAGCGTCTCGCTGTCGGATCCGGTGACGCTGCGGACGACTTGGCCGTCGACCACCAGATTGACGGCGGTCTCCTCGGTGCCGGGCCGGGCCCGGGTGTCGGACAGCGTGATCTGGTCGGCGTTGATGTGTCCCCAGCCACCGGTGTTGTCGTCGACCACTCTGATCCGTGCCGTCCTGCCGGCGAGGTCACGCACGTCCCAGGAGGCCGCCTGGAGTGCTTCGGCGTCCCTTCCGGTGGCGCTGCGGACGACCTGGCCGTCGACGAGGAGTTCGAGGGCGGTGGGGTCGGCGGATCCGGCGGGATGATTGCCGCCGCCGATGAGGAAGTTGACGTAGCGCTTGTCGATGGTGAACTCGGGCGAGGTGAGGGTGCCGGTGGTGGCATCACCGTTGCGGAACGTGTTGACGAGGCCGCCGCCCTGGAAGCCGGTGACCTGCTGCTGGCCGGGGAGGGTGCCGGTGGCCGGTGCCGGGCCGAAGGCGTCGCCGGTCGCCGTCCAGGCGCCGTAGGTGCCGCCCTCGAAGTCGGCGAGGGTCCGCCCGGCCTGGTGCGGGTGCCGGCCGCCGCCGACCTTGAAGTTCAGATACGGGCTGTCGACGGTGAATGCGGGGGAGGTGAGGGTGCCGGTGGCGGCGTCCCCGGAGTGGAAACTGTTCGCGAGGCCCTTGCCGTCGAAGCCGGTGACGGTCTGCTGCCCGTCGAGCGTCCCGGCTGCCGGTCCCGGGCCGAACGCGGTGCCCGTCGCCGTCCACGGACCGAAGCCGCTGTCCTCGAAGCCCTGCACGACGGTCCCGGCGGGCGGGGTGTAGGTGCCGTCGTCCTCGGCGGTGAACTTCGTGCCGTCGAAGTCGCCGATGAAGTACTGCGCGGCCGAACCGCCCGCGATTCCACCGGGGTTGATGTTCACGACCAGCACCCACTTGGTGTTGCCCTTGTCACCGTCGACGGGGAGGGGGAACAGGTCGGGGCATTCCCACACGCCACCCGTCGCACCTGCCGGGCCGAAGTCGCTGAGGCGGGTCCAGTCCTTGAGGTTCTTGGAGGAGTAGAACCGCACCTTGTGCTCGGCGGACAGGGACACCGTCATCAGCCAGCTCTGGGTGGGCGCGTACCACTGGACCTTGGGGTCGCGGAAGTCCTTCGAGCCGATGTCGATGACGGGGTTGCCCTGGTACCTGGTCCAGGTGCGGCCGAGGTCGGTGCTGTAGGCGAGCGCCTGTGACTGGATGCCCGTGGATTTGTCGTGCCTGGTGTAGATCGCCACCATGGGCGGGTTCTTCTTGGTGCCGAAGCCGGTGGTGTTGTTCTCGTCGACGACGGCGCTGCCGGAGAAGACCATTTCCCTGTCGTCGTGCGACAGGGCGAGCGGCAGTTCCTGCCAGTGGACGAGGTCCGTGCTCACCGCGTGACCCCAGGACATGTCGCCCCACCCGTTGCCGCTCGGGTTGTACTGGTAGAAGAGGTGGTACTCGCCCTTGTAATAGACCAGGCCGTTGGGGTCGTTCATCCAGTTCTTCTCCGGAGTGAAGTGGAACTGGGGACGGTAGGTCTCGGAGTACGGCGGCGCGTCGGCCGCGGATGCCTGGGGGGCGAGCAGGGCGGCCGACAGCGCGCAGACGGCCGCCGCGGCCGCGGTCGTCCGCAGGCGGGCTCTTCGGGTGACACGTGCAGAGCTCATGGTCTCTCCTGTGATCCGGGCTCCACGCGCCCCAGCCTGCGGCGGGCGGCCCGTGAAAAGGTGACGCCTTGGTCCGCGACTGAGATCCACACCGCCGACCAGGGATGTCAACGATGACTTGTGTCAACGATGACAGCGGGTGGCCCGATGATGAACGCCATCCGGCCGACGCGTCAACGGTTCGGACGGGATTGCCGGATGGCCCGGCACGGCCTGTGCGTCCGCCTGTCCGCCCGTCTGCGTACACGTCTGCGTGCCCGTCAGCTCGGGCGCGTCCATCGGCCGAACGGGGGCGCGGGCCGGCGTGCGAGGCTGCGGTCGGGCATCTGGGGCCGGCGTGTGGGGAGCGTGCGGGGGTGGTCGGCGCGGCGATGAGTTCGCCGGTCCCCGCAGGTCTACGTTGTGACCGCGACGACCCACTCATCGGGAGCAAGCCATGGGCCTCATCCACATCGAACTGTTCGCGACCCTCGATCTCGTCGGGCAGGCGCCCGGCGGTCCCGACGAGGACCCGGCCGGGTTCCCGTTCGGCGGCTGGCAGGCACCCCTGCTGGACGAGGTCACCGGGGCGCAGGTGGGTACCGCGTACGAGGACACGGACGCCCTCCTGCTCGGCCGACGGACGTACGACATCTTCGCCGGGTACTGGCCGCACCAGAAGGGCGGCGAGGACGGGGAGATCGCCGACCTCTTCAACCGGGTACCGAAGTACGTGGCCTCGCGCGGCAAGCCCGATCTGTCGTGGGCGGGGTCCACACAGCTGGGCCCGGATCTCGCCGCCGCGGTGCGGGAGATCCGGGACCGGCACGAGCACGTGAAGGTCGTCGGGAGCCTGGACCTGGTGCAGAGCCTCCTGCGCGAGAAGCTCTTCGACCGCCTCGACCTGTGGGTGCACCCGATCGTGCTCGGAGTCGGGAAGAAGGTGTTCGACGGCGGTGAGGTGCCCACGAACCTCACGCTCCTCGAACCTCCGGCAGCCGGCACCAAGGGCACCGTGTACCTCCGCTACGGACTCGCCGGCGGCACGCCCGCCACGGGGGACATGAGCGCACCTGATCGCGGCGTCGGGAGCGGCGACTGAGGCCGCCCCGCAGACCCCCGTCGCGTACGAGAGCCCCGAGCCCGCGCCTGAGCCCGAGCCCGCGCCTGAGCCTGAGCCCGAGCCTGGGTTGGAGCTCAGAAGGCGTGGCGGAACCACGCCCGCGTCTGGTCCGTGGCCACGGTGGTGCCGCCGCAGATCGGGACGGTCCCGTTCTCGGCGGTCACCAGGTAGTGCTCGCCGACCTGGAAGGAGACGGCCTCCGAGTTGGCGGCGTCTTGGGTGAGGCGGACCGTGGTGGTGGAGCGGTCGGCGGGGGCGCGGTACCAGTGGTCGACCTCAAGGCTCACGGAGTCGCCCTTCTTGGTGGTTACGGTGCCCTCGAAGGCGAGTTCGTTCCGGCGCAGGCTCTCGAAGGTGGGTGCGGCGCACTTCACCGCCTCCCCGCCGGCCTGCAGACGCAGGGTCACGGCGAGGTGGGGCTTGTCCTGGGTGTCGCCGTCCGCGCCCTGTTCGGGGCCCCAGGCGATCCCGCCTCCCACCAGCAGCAGTGCCGTGAAGGCCAGGGCCGGGACGAGGAGGCGGCGCGGCGCTGTCTTCTCGGTCGTGACCGTCGTAGGGGTAGTCGTGTTCATCGTGGCCTCCACAAGACGGGGGACGTCGGGTCGCGGAGCCTTCGAGAGCACTGCCGGGTCCGTGGCCTTCAGCTGGGCCAGCAACTCGTCGTCGTTCACCGACTGCTCCTTCCTTTTCCGGTGCCGGCGCCGGATTGGTTTCCGGTTCGGTTTCCGGTTCGGATTCCGGTTCCTTCGTCCGTCTCGTGTCCGGGGCGCGGCCCGGTCTTTCGCTCCAGTCGTGCCGCCAGTTTCTTCTTGGCCCGGTGCAGCCGGATGCTCACCGCGTTCGCGCTCAGCCCGGTGACCTCGGCGATCCGGCTCGGTGTCAGCTCCTCGTACGCCCACAGCAGAACGATCTCCCGGTCCAGCGGCCGGAGTTGGGCGAGGGCCGCGTGCAGCTCGGAGTGGTCGTCACCGGACCGCGGCACCCCGGTCGCGGTGCTCGCCGTGTTCGCCGTGCTCGCCGTCCACGTCAGGCGTTCCAGGAGGGAGCGTCTGCGGCGCTCCGCGCGGCGGGCGTTGGCCAGGCAGCCACGGGCCACGCCGTAGCACCAGGGCAGTACGGCGTCGGGGTCAGGGACGCGTCCCGCCGGTGCCTCCGGTTCCGGTTCCAGGCCCGGTACGTCCTCGATCCGCCGCCACAGAACGAGCAGCGTGTCCGAGAGGACGTCGTCGACCTGGTCGGGGTCTGCCCGGCGCAGCAGGTAGCGGTGCAGGGGTTCGGTCACGACCTGCGCCAGCGCCTCGAAGCGGGCCCGCTCGGCCCGCTGATCCCGGGCTGCCCTCTTTTCCTTCATGGATTCCACGCCCTGCCCTGTCCGGCACAGGGGGAATCCTTTCACCCGCGTTCGAACGGCACGGATGCCTCATCCGGCGAGCAGGGCCTGCATCCACTGGTCTTCGCGTTGTTCGATGTACTCGGCGTCGTTGCGCCAGGCGTCGCCGTGGCCCTCAGCCCACAGCCTCGCCCAGGGGTGAACTCCTCGGGCTGCCTGGTCGCGCAGGAAGTCGTGCATGGAACGCGTACGGCGCCCCAGCACAGGGACCAACCGACGACGCTCGGACTCAGACAGACCGTAGGCGTCGGCGAAGACGCGCAGTCGGGCTGCCGCGTCCGGACTCTGCCAGTCCGGATGCGCGGACAGTGGGATGAAGCCGTGCATGGCATAGGCGACATCCCATAGACGCGAGCCGGGGCCGGCGGCGTCCCAGTCGATGAAGGCCCACGGCTCCTCGGCTGCGACCACGAGGTTCCAGGGGGCCAGGTCGTTGTGGGCGATGATGTCACTGCCGTCAGCGGGGATCAGTGTCTGCCACCGTGCGTCGGGCGGCGGCGTGAAGCCCTGCACGGCGTCGTGGAAGTCCCGGATCAGCCGTGCAACGCGCTCCAGTTGCCGAGCGGGTTCCATCAGCGAGAATCTGTCGGGCCAGACCACGTGCCCCGGCATGAAGGTCAGGACCTCGCGCCCCTGATCGTCAAGGCCGAGTGGGCGAGGCGCCGCGTCGAATCCCGCCTCGTGCAGGTGGGTGAGCAGGGCATGCACAGCGGGAGTCCATGGTCCGGCCGGCCGGCGGACTGTGTCCCCGACGCGAACGACACCAGCGCTGACGTTGCCGCCGGACAAGGGCTCTTCATCATCGTGCCGCATCGGACGAGTGTGTCGGATCAGCCCGTCATGATTCACGCCATTAACGGGGGGAGCATCTTTCTGGGTGACAGCCGTCAGGGGCGGCTGCCTCGCATCCTCCCGGCCGAGGGGAGGGGCGACTTGGCCGCGCCCGCGACATCCACCTGGCCGATCGCGACCAGCACGCGGTCCAGGACGTCCTGGACGTCGCCGAGGGCCGAGATCGTGGTCACCGGGCCCCTGGCCCGGTAGTGGTCGATGACCGGCGCCGTCTCGCTGCGGTACACCTCCAGTCGCAGACGTACCGTGCTCTCATGGTCGTCATCGCGCTGGTACAGCTCACCGCCACAAACGTCGCAAACTCCCGTCACCGTAGGAGGGTTGTACTCGACGTGGAAGAGGTGTGCGCGGTCCTGACGGCACAACCGACGGCCGGCGATACGCCTGACCACCTGCGCCTCGGGAATCTCCAGGGCGAGCACGGCGTCCAGCCTCGACCCCGAGTCGGCCAGGATGCCGTCGAGCGCCTCCGCCTGGGCAAGGTTGCGAGGGAAGCCGTCCAGCAGGAAGCCGCGCTCGATGTCCGGCCGGGCCAGGCGCTCTTTGATCATTCCGACCGTGACGTCGTCCGGAGCCAGTCGGCCGGCGCGCAGGTGCGTGTGGGCGCTCTGTCCGAGCGCGGTGCCCTGGTCGATGTGCTCGCGGAACAGATCACCGGTGGAGATGTGCTGGATCGACAGACGCCCGGCAAGGAGCACTGCCTGCGTGCCCTTACCGGCTCCGGGCGGCCCGATCAGGAGGAGACGCATCGATGAGACATCCCTTCGTCATTCGCAGGCATCGGATCATCTCTGCGACCAGGATCGCCCCGCATCGATGTCGTTGGTTGTGTTGGTTGGATACCCACAGTCCGGCGTCGGCCTTGCGTCCCGCTTGTGCGTCAGTCCCACGAATTGAACAGCAACCCGCCCAATGTGGTGATGCCGTACGAGCGAACCTGACGCCATTCGCCAGGTGTGAGGACCGACGTGTCGATGGCCGAGAGCGGGAGGGTGAGCTGCGCGTGATCAAGCACGGTAAACACTTGGTCTGCGAAGGATCGGGCCCATGGCGGCGGTGAGAGGAACTGGTCGGTGTACCAGTCCCGGCGTTCTTGAGCGAACGCTATCCAGGGGTGGTTTGCGTGGCAAAGGATGACGCATTCGGCTGTACCTACGATCACGGACGAGGTGTGAAACGTACGAGGACAGGCTCGTTCCTCTGTCTCGCCCACATGGCCTCGGGCCGCCCGCGCGGCTGCGAACAGCGCCGCCCGGAACATCCGCCGGTCGGTTTCCGGTAGCGGCCCGTCCCTCGGCAGGAACATGCCCGTGGCGCCTCGCGGCAGTGTGAACGCTGCGTCCTTGTGCACAGTCATGAAGCCATGTCTCCGCTCTCCTGACCTGCCCAACGGTCCGTCGCCTTCGGGTTGCAACGTGGCTTGAAGAGGTTCGACCTGTGGGCCAGGCCGAGCTGGCGAAAAAGGCGGACTCATGCAGGCCGGCGGTTCAATGGCGGCATTCCCGAACCGGTGTAGCGCCCTTGCGTCGTGCTCTGGCCGGGGCGCCATCCGTCGGAATTGCTGAAGCTCTCCCACGACATGCTCGTGGGCTGGTTGTGCTGTGCACCGGTCAGGGCCTCGTACGCATTCCCGGCGAGGTAGAGGAGAGACTCGAATTCCATCCCGGTCGGGAAACGCGAGGGATCCGTGAGCACCTCCTCGTAGAACTCCCTTCCGTTCGCCACCACGACACAGCGTGCGTACAGGAAGTCGTCGGCGGAGATGTAATGGTCTCCGTTGTCCGGGTCCGCCTCTCCCCGGTAGCACCACCGAGCGTGCTCTCGCGTATCGAGTGCGAAGAGTTTGGAGGCGAGCAGATCCTCGAACGCGACGATCTCTTCCGGCGCCAGCCGCTGGAGCGCGTGCGAGGCAGGTGCGAGGACCGCCTTGTCATCGCCGGTCTGATCCCAGTCGAACGAAGCGATGATCGCCCAGAAACGTACGTCGTCCATGAACGGGATCCTTCCACAGGACCAAAGCAGACTCGGGTCGGCACCGAATTCGTATGATCTCGCGGTGAGGATCTGGACCGAGCACCCTGCACAGGCGGACGTCGAGGCTGTCGTTCGCCGCTACTTCGGTCTGCTCCGAGCGGGAAGGATCCCTGAGGCCGAGCAGATCATCGATCACTCCCCGGTCCGCCATGTGCTCAAGGCGCTGTGGACCGGATCCGTCGCAGCAGCCGTCGATGGGGGCGAGGCGAGCAGAAGCCCTGCTGACGGCGCGTGGGAGCGGGATCTGTCCTGGCTCGGCGAACTGGAACTCGCGGACTTCCGCTGGGGTCACACCGGCAGCCATGTCTACGTCGAGATCACCTACCGCGCGCAGGTGATCGAGGTGGCCCTGGGCTTCTGGGTCAGGCCCACCGACGCCGGCTGGGTCATCACGGGACCGGCCACGTACTGGTAGGGCACGCACAGCGCAGCGCGCCCCGGCTGTGTCGGCTTGCCCTTCCCGCCGGTGGTCGTCCTGGCGCATGCGCGGAAGACCTCCAGCCCGGCGGTGACGGACGACGGCAGGCGCGCCACCGAGCGTGCGCGCGCCTGCCGCATGGTGGCCTGTCAGCCCTTCGGTGCCACGCGGAGAAGGTTCCCGTCAGGATCGGCCGCGAGGAAGGTCAGCCCGAACCCCAGGTCATGAGGCTCGCGCAGGACCGTGATGCCCTTGGACTGCCACTGCTTGAAGATGGCGTTGAGCTCGTCCGGTCCACCGTCGATGGCCAGGCACACCTCGCCGGTGCGCGGGACGTCCGGAGACAGATCCTCGAACTGACCCGACCACAGCCCGAGTTCAGCGCCCGGCCCGAGGTCGAAGGTGATGTATCCCGGAGTCGCGAACGAGGGGCTCTTGCCGAGGAGGTCGCCGTAGAAGCGAGCCGCGGCGGGAGCGTCGTTCACGTAGACGATGGATACGACGGATGTGGTCATGGTTGTTCCTTCTCGCAGGTGGTGTGTACGCATCCACCAGCCTGGCCGGGATATGCGCCGCACCATGTCGCAATTACTGGAAAAATTCGGGGAGTGACCCCAGACCGCTTCTTCTCCCTGATGCTGCTCCTCGCATCGAGGGACGCCGTGACCACACAGGAACTCGCCTCGGCGCTCGGGGTGTCCCTGCGCACCATCACCCGGGATTTGAACTGGCTCCGCGACGCCGGTCTGCCGGTGACCGCACAACGGGGCCGCCTCGGAGGCGTGACCATGCTGCCCGGGTCCGGTGTCGATCTCACGCGGCTCACGCCGGGCGAGCGTGATCATCTGTCGCTCATCGGGCTGGACGAGAAGCAGCGTGCGGAGCTCGACGCCTCGGCCGAGAGCAGGCGCGCGCTCTCCAAGATCGCCGCTGCGCAGTCACGTCGGGCCGATGAACTCCTGCCGCTCACCGACGTGGTGCACGTGGACAGCCGGCCCTGGCTCCAGGCGTATACGTCCGGCCCGACGCCGGCTTCGCTGATCGGCGCGGTGCGGCGAGGCCGCCGGCTACGGATCGCGTACGACAGCCCACGCGAGCCAGGGCCGGGCCCACGCGACCAGGTCGTGGATCCCTACGGGCTGCTCGCGAAGGCCGGCACCTGGTACCTCGTCGCCGACCGCGCCCGAACGCCACGGATGTACCGACTCGAACGGATCACGACGTGGGACGAAGTCGACCAGCCACGACGGATCCGCGAGAGCCAGACCCTGGCCACCGTCGCTGCGGCGCTCCTTGCCCAGTGGGAACGCAATCACGCGGTAGAGGTCAGCGCCACCATCGACCGGACGCAGTTCGAGCGAGCGCAACGCATCTTCGGCCAACGACTCGTCCCGGACGCCCAGGAAAAATCCGCCACCGGCCACAAGGTGACGATCCGCTTCCTGAGTCTGGGGGACGTGCGGACGCTGTTGCCGTTCGGGAGCACCATCACCGTCCACGGCCCCGCCGAAGTCAGGGCTCATCTCAGCGACCTCGCGACCCAACTCGCCGCCCACTATGCGCCGTCACCGGCCTCCTGACCGCGACAGCCAGGAACCGCTAACGGGACCTGTCCCTGCCGCTGCCTGTTTCCCGGCGGCTCGGTCCGGCCGCGTAGGCCAGGGGAGGTGCGATCGCCTGCGCGTCCGCTCCCTCGCCGACCCACAGGGCGATGAACAGCGCGGCGGTCGCCTCAAGGAGACCCGCACGTTCGAGACCGCCGGCGGCCAGGGGTTCACATCCCATGTCCCGCACCAACTCGGCTACACGCTTCAGGGCCGTCTCATCGTTCCCGCTGATGGGCACGGCGAGCGGTCGCCCGTCGAAGACGGGCGGCCGCATGCGCCACACGTCCTCGTGGCAGAGGTTGAAAGCCTTGACCACATGGGCGCCCGGAGCCGCCGCGGCCAGGTGCTGCGCGGCCGAGGGGCCTCCTTCCGTCAAGAGCCGGAAGCCCGGACCGATCGGATTGGAGCAGTCGATCAGCACCTTTCCCTCCAGCGCCACATTCAGGTCCCGCGCCACCTCCGCACCCACCCCGAAGGGCAGCGCGGCCAGCACCACCTGACCGGCCGCGGCCGCCGCGCGCAGACCGGCCGCCGTGGCGCCGCCTCCGATGCGCGTCGCCAGCCGCTCCGCCTTGTGTGCGTCCCGTCCCCCGATGATCACCTCGTGACCGGCCCGCACCCAGGGGGTGGCGAGCGCTTCGGCCATGTTGCCCGTGCCCAGTACGCCGATTCTCATCACGTGGACCCTCTCCCTTGCCTGCGGTGACTCCCCGCGGCGACTACCTGCGTCGACTACCTGCCTCGACCGTTTTCATCGACGCTAGAAGGGGGTTCAGGCACCATGTGGTAAGTGACCGACGACGCCTTCCTCGCCGACTGCCGCGCCCGCCTCGGCTTTGACCTGCTGTCCAACACCTGGAACGCCGTGGTGCTCTGGGCACTGCGCGACGGCCCCCGGCGCCCGGTCGAACTGACGGAGCGGATCGGGGGCATCAGCTCCAAGGTCCTCACCGAGACCCTGCGGCGACTGCAGGTCAACGGACTGGTGGCCCGGCAGGTACGCCCAGACGCACCGTCACGCGTCGAGTATCAACTCACCGATCTGGGACGCACCTTGCTCGCGCCCATCGGCGCCGTCGGCGTATGGGCCTTCGAGAACGGCGACGACGTCATGGCCGCACAGGAAGCAGCGTGCACGCCCGGCACGCCCACATCGGAGTCCCCTCCCACGTGCTGAACCATGACAACGGAGTGGGCGGCAATGGCTGTCGCGTGGCCGGGATGTGTCCCTGTCGTGCGGGACGCAAGAGCCTCTTGCCTAGAGCACACTCCACGCGACTAGCGTGCAGTCCATGGAGTACACGCAGCTCGGACGCACGGGTCTCAAGGTCAGCCGGCTGGTCCTCGGTACGATGAACTTCGGTCCGCAGACGTACGAAGCGGACAGTCACGTGATCATGGACGCCGCGCTGGACGCGGGCATCAACTTCTTCGACACGGCGAACGTGTACGGCTGGGGTGACGACAAGGGCCGTACCGAGAGCATCATCGGCAACTGGTTCGCGAAGGGCGGCGACCGCCGCGACAAGGTGGTCCTCGCCACCAAGGTGTACGGCAACATGGGCACGGAGGACGCTGCCTGGCCCAACCACGACAAGCTGTCCGCGCTGAACATCCGGCGGGCCGTGGACACCAGCCTCAAGCGGCTGCGGACGGACCACATCGATCTCTACCAGTTCCACCACGTCGACCGGGACACCCCCTTCGACGAGATCTGGCAGGCCGTCGACGTCCTCGTCCAGCAGGGGAAGATCCTCTACGCGGGCTCGTCCAACTTCCCGGGCTACAAGATCGCTCAGGCCAACGAGACCGCC
This sequence comes from Streptomyces sp. VNUA24, assembly GCF_029167005.1. Lineage (NCBI taxonomy): Bacteria > Bacillati > Actinomycetota > Actinomycetes > Kitasatosporales > Streptomycetaceae > Streptomyces > Streptomyces sp. VNUA24. The sequence goes on along the minus strand of NZ_CP119143.1, from coordinate 463,376 downwards.
GCCCGCCGCGGCGGCACCATAGGTCTGGTGAGCGAGCAGTGCCTCTACAACCTCTACGAGCGCCGCGCCGAGATGGAGGTCATCCCGGCCGCCCAGGAGTACGGGCTCGGGGTCATCCCCTGGTCACCGCTGCACGGCGGTGCGCTCGGCGGCGTGCTGAAGAAGATGGTCGAGGGCGGCCGGCGCAGCGAGGGGCGCGACGCGGGTGCCATGTCGGGCCCCGAGGTCCGCGCGAAGATCCAGGCGTACGAGGACCTGCTCGACAAGCACGGCCTGGAGCCCGGCGAGGCCGCCCTGGCCTGGCTCCTCACCCGCCCCGGCGTCACGGGCCCGATCGTCGGCCCTCGTACGGCCGAGCAGCTCGCATCCGCTGTGCGTGCCGTCGAGTTGGAACTGAGCCAGGAGGTGCTGGACGGGCTGGACGAGATCTTCCCGGGACCGGGGCCCTCTCCGGAGGCCTTCGCCTGGTAGGTGTCGCGTCTGCGGTGTCGCGTCCGCGGTGACGCGGATCGCGGTCGCTCGCGGTCGCCGCCCCAGGGCCCCGTCACGGGCCCTGGGGACGGCCGCGCCCGCCCGGCTCGACCCCTGGGCATGGGGCAGGGGGCTACGCCGTGGCCACGGCCTGGATGGTGGTGCCCAAGGTGTCCGCCACGTCCTTCCAGTCGACGAGGGGCATCGTCAGGGGTGGCAGGAGCTTCAGCACATGCCCGGACCCCGAGGTCTCGGCGATGACGCCGGTGCGGAACAACGCCTCCCGGACCCGCTCGGCCGTCCCGGACGCGGGGAACCTCAGTCCGCTCATCGCACCCTTGCCGACGACTTCGGCCGTACCCACCGGGAGGGCGTCGGTGATGCTCGCCAGACTGGTGCGGATCGCGGCGCTCAGCTCGGCCACGTGATCGGTGAAGTGCGGGTCGGCCCAGTGGTCCAGCGCCGCCGAGCCCGCCACGAAGGCCAGGTTGTGGCCACGGAACGTGCCGTTGTGCTCGCCGGGAGCCCAACGGTCGAGCTCGCGCCGGATCGACAGGGCCGCCATCGGCAGCCCCATGCCACTGAGGGACTTCGACAGACAGACCAGGTCGGGACGGAGCCCGGGGGCGTCCTCGAAGCTGAAGAAGGTACCGGTGCGTCCGCAACCCGCCTGGATGTCGTCCACGATGACCAACGTGCCGCTCGTGTCCGCGAGTTCGCGGAGCCGGGCCAGCCACTCACGGGGAGCGGTGTGCAGCCCGCCCTCTCCCTGGACCGTCTCCAGGAGGACCGCGGCGGGCGGGGGTGCCGTCGCACCGGGGCCGAGGGCGTCTTCGAGGGCGGCGAACGGATCGGGCTCGGCCGCGTCGCCGTACGGCAGGATCGTGACGTCGGTCAGGGGTACGCCCGCCGCGCCGCGCAGCAGCGGGGAGGTGGTGGCGGCGAGGGCGCCGAGGGACGCGCCGTGGAAGCCTCCGGTGAAAGCGATCACCTCGGTGCGCCCGGTGACCTTGCGGGCCAGCTTCAGTGCGGCCTCGACGGCGAGGGTGCCGGCCGGTCCCGGGAACTGGACGACATGGTCGCCGAGGCCGCGCGGCTCCAGGACGAGGCGGGTGAACCGCTCCAGGAAGTCGGCCTTGGCCGTGGTGTGGAGATCCAGCGACTGCACAGGTCCGCCGGCCGTGAGGTAGGCGGTCACCCGGTCGACGATCTCGGGCGGGTTGTGGCCGTAGTTGAGCGAGCCGGCTCCGCACAGCAGGTCCACGTAGCGGCGTCCCGAGGTGTCCCACAGATGGTGTCCGGCGGCTCGTTCGAAGACCACCGGGAAGTCGCGGCAGTAGCTGCGTACGGTCGACTCGTGGCGCTCGAACACCGCGAGGGGTGCCCGGCCGGTCTCGGTCATGTCAGCACGTACCTTTCCTGTCAACGGTTCTCGTAACACGTCGCGGGCCGACGTCACTTGGGGTGTCACTTCGCCAGCACCGTGCCGTCACCGGGACGGTGGTCGCGGGAGCGACGCAGGTCGCTGAAGGCGAACGTCCGCTGGAGCCAGCGGTCACGGCCGTCGTAGCGCGGAGTGAACGCCGAACGGCCGTGCAGGGTGGTCCGGTTGTCGACGAGGGCGAGGTCGCCGGGGCGCAGCAGCACCCCGGTGTACGTGCGGTGCGCCACCTCGGCCAGTTCGGCGAGGGCGGCCCGGCCCTCGGGGGTCACCGCTTTGGTGGCGGCCTCGTCGAAGCACCAGTCGGGGTCGTCCGGGTCGCCGGTGAGCACGGCGTGCGCGGTGCCCTCACCGGCCGGCCCGAACGAGGGCGGGGCCTCGGTGACGTACTCGGGCCTGCCGAGCGCCTCCCGGGAGCGGGGCGTCAGCAGCGGCAGGACACGCCGGGCACAGCTGGTGCGCAGTTCGGCCGTGCCCTCGTGGTCCAGGCGCAGGCACAGCAGCATGACGTGGTCGGGGCGGTGGGGGTGGAAGGCGTTCTCGGTGTGGAAGGTGAGTTCGACCGAGCCGACGTTGCCCTGGACCGTCTCCTGACCCGGCACCGGCACGACGTCCTGGACGAGGGCGCCGGACTTCTCCGCCGCGAACGCGGCCGGGTCGCCGAGCCCGGCCGCGAACAGCAGCAGGGTCGCCGCGGGCAGGGAGGGGGCGTGCTGCACCGACCCCCTCACCATCGGGGTCCGCGGCAGGTGCGCGGCACCGATGGGGAGCCTCCGCAGGACCAGGGCGCCGTCGGGGCCCGAGTGCCTGCGGAACTCCCGCACGGTGCGCCGTATCTCGGCGGGGACGTCCTCCCAGGCGTGCCGGGCGAGGGCCACCCAGGCCGGGTCGTCGACCCGGTCGCCCGCCCGGTCCAGCAGTTCCGCCGCCACATGCCCGAGCCGGGCCAGGGTGCGGCCGCCGTACCGCACCGTGCCGTCGGCGCTCGCCGGAGCGTACGGTGCCTGCGTCACGTCGACGCTGCTCACGTGCGTGTTCCCTTTCGTCCGTCGTGTCCGCGTCACTCGCCCATGGCCCGGACGAGGCTCTGGGGGCGCAGGTCGGTCCACTCGCGTTCGACGTACTCCAGGCAGGCGGTGCGGCTGTCCGGGCCGAAGACGGTGTTCCAGCCCTCGGGCACGGCGGTGAAGTCGGGCCACAGCGAGTGCTGGCCCTCGTCGTTGGTCAGAACCCGGTAGATGCCGTCGGGGTTCTCGAAGGGGTTGGTCATGACGGTAGATGTTCCTTCGGTCGATGAGTCGATGGGTCGGCGGGGAAGGGGTGCTGTGGAGGAGCCAGGGGGAGGGAGGGTGGGCGGGGCGGATGCCCTGGCCCGGGGGCGCTGTCCGTCCCTCCGTGCCTCCGCCGCTCCGTGCTTCCGTGCTTCCGTGCCGACAGGCCGTCACCGGCCGGTCGGCACGGTGCGTCTCACTTCGCGACGAACTCCCAGTAGCGGGAGATCGCGGTCTCGTCGATGTCCGGGATCGCGACCGCCAGGTCGCGCAGCCGTTGCAGCGTCCTGCCGTTCTCGAACCGCAGGGCGGGCTGCCGCGGGTCCGGAGCCGTCCTGACGTGCTCTTCGAGAGAGGCCTGGTAGGGCAGGATCGGCAGGTCCTGTCCCCGTTCGCTCGCGCTGCGCAGGCACCGCAGCCACACGGCGAGCGGGACCTCTTCGGACGTCGTCCCGTGCATCCGGTCGTACACCCTCATGAAGGCACCGGCTCCGACCCTGCGCGGGTGGTGGAGGTGGTGGACTCGCGCGATTCCGTTCCCGTTCCCGTTCCCGGTTTCGGTCGCGGCCCCGGCCAGGACCAGCTCCACGACGGCGTGGGCCAGGACATCGACCGGGAGGAGCGCTTCCTCCGCCTCGGGGCCTCCCGGATGGCAGCCGAGCGCGGCGCTGCTGGTGAGCAGGCGGGAGAACATGTCGTCCTGGCTGACGGCACCGGTGGAGGTGTGCGCCCAGATACGGCCGAGCCGGTGGACGGCTCCGGTGGCCCCCCGCTCGAAGGCCCGCTCCACCAGCCGGTCCGCGACCCATTTGCTCGCCGCGTACCCGCTCCCGAACGAATGTTTCTCACCCTCGGTCGGTGAGGTCTCGGTGACCAGCCGGGATTCCCGGCCCGGCCCGAAGACACCGAGGGTGGACAGGTGGTGGAACGCCTTCGGCCGTCCCTCGGCCGCCAGACGCAGCAGGGTGCGGGTGCCCTCCACGTTGGCCGACTTCAGCCGCGTGTACGGCGACAGATGATGCACGTGCGCACCGCTGTGCACGATCGTGTCGACCCGCTCGCCCAGCTCCGCCCACCGCCCGGGGGCGAGGCCGAGGTCCACGTCCGCCAGATCCCCCCGGACGACGTTCAGCCGAGGGTCGTCCGGCGTGAGCCCGAGGGCGATGCCGTAGCGCCGCACGGCCCTGGTCAGCCGCTCGGCCGCCTCGGCGTCGGTCCGCCCACGGACCAGGCAGTGCACCCGCGCGGATGTCCGGTGCAGCAACTCGGCCAGGAGGAAGGCTCCGACGAACCCCGTGGCCCCGGTCAGCAGGATCTCTTGGGGACCACCGGCATACGGCCCGGTGTGCGGGGCGCCGGACGGGCCGGCGGTGGAGGGGGCGCGGGTGAAGCGCAGGGCGGGGCTCAGCTCGGCCTCCGCGTCCGGCACCCACGACGCGGCCTGCGGACCGCTCTCCGCGAGGCGACGGGCCAGCCCCGCCGGGGTCGGTGCTTCGAGAAGCGTCGACAGGGTGAAGCGGACACCCAGCGCCTCACCGATCCGGCCGGCCAGACGGACGGCGAGCAGGGAGTGACCGCCCAGCGCGAAGAAGTCGTCGTCGGCGGAGACCTCGGGCACGTCCAGCACCTCGGCGAACAGCGCGCACAGCCGGACCTCGACGGGAGTGCGGGGTGTCCTGCCGGTGCCGGCGACGGCATCCGGCGGGGCGGGAAGCGACCTGCGGTCGAGCTTGCCGTTGGTGTTCAGCGGGATCTCGTCGACCTCGACGAGGGCGGACGGTACGAGATGGGCGGGCAGTGTGGCGGCGAGCCGGGTCCGCAGTGCGTCGAGGTCGAGAGCGACGGGCCCCGCCGGACGGGCGGTTCCCGCGGCGTGGGGGAGCGGGGGACGATCGCCCCGCCCGGACTCTGCCCCGTGTCGCCGGCGAGGCACGACGTAGGCGACCAACCGTCGGTCTCCCGGGCGGTCCTCGCGGGCGATCACCGCCGCTCGGGCGACATCGTCGAGCGCCGTCAGCGCGGCCTCGATCTCGCCGGGCTCGATCCGGTAGCCGCGGATCTTGACCTGTTCGTCGACGCGTCCGGCGTACTCCAGCACCCCGGCCCTGTTCCAGCGGGCCCGGTCGCCGACCCGGTACATCCGGGTGCCCGGCGGGCCGTACGGGTCGGCGACGAACCGCCCGGCGCTCTGTCCGGGCCGCCCGGAGTACCCGCGGGCCAGTCCGGCGCCCGCGAGATACAGCTCGCCCCACACCCCGTCGGGGACGGGCTGGAGATGCTCGTCGAGCACGTACACCCGTGCGTTGCCGAGGGGGCGGCCGATGGGCACCGGGCCCGCGTCGAGGGTGTCGCCCGGTTCGAGCCGGTGGACGACACAGCCGACGGTCGCCTCGGTCGGTCCGTACTCGTTGATCACCACGGCCTCGGGGTGCCTCTCGCGCCAGGCCCGCAACGCCGTGCCGTCGAGTGCCTCCCCGCCGATGACCAGGTTCCGGGCGTCGCTGACCTGGTCGGGCAGCGACTCCAGGAGCCGCAGATGGCTCGGGGTGACCTTGAGCAGGTCGGGGGTCGGGGTGTTCTCGTCCAGTTCGGCGAACCGCACCCGCCCGCCTGTCACCAGCGGGGTGAACAGGGTGGTCACCGGCATGTCGAAGGCGAGGGAGGTGTGCACCAGGGACTCGCCCGACGCGGCCGGGTACATCGCCACGGCCTCGCTCAAGTAGGCGGCCAGCGAACCGTGCTCGACGACCACTCCCTTCGGACGGCCCGTCGATCCGGAGGTGTAGATCAGGTAGGCGGCCTGGTGGGGGTGGACCGGCAGGCCCAGGTCTCTGTCGGGGAGATGGTCGGGGACGGCCGGGAGGCTCTCCTGGTCCAGCACGATCCGGGCGCCCGCGTCGGCGACCAGTGCGTCGATGCGCGCCCGGGGGTTGGCCGGGTCGATCGGCAGATAGGCCGCCCCGGACTTAAGGACCGCGAGCAGCGCCACGAGCACGTCCGGGCGGCGCGGGAGCACCACGGCGACGACGGTCTCCGGTCCGGCGCCGAGTGTGACCAGGTGCCGGGCGAGCCGGTTGGCGCGCCGGTTCACCTCGTCGTACGTCAGCCGCGTAGGGCCCCCGATGACGGCCACCGCGTCCGGGGTGCGCGCCACCTGGGCCTCGAACATCTCCGGCAGCGACATCCTCGGCAGCGGCCGCCCGGTGTCGTTGCGCCGGACCAGGACGTCCGTGTGCTCGGCGGGGGTGAGCAGGGGCAGGGCGTGCACGGGACGCGCCGGGTCGGCGGTGACCGCTTCCAGCAGCCGCAGCCAGCGGGTGGCGACGCTCTCGGCGGTGGCCCGGTCGAACAGGTCCGAGGCGTACTCGACCGATCCGGACCAGCCGCCCTCGCCGTTCTCCACCAGCGTCAGCGACAGGTCGAACTTGGCGTGGTCGCCGGGCGCGTCCCCGACGGTCACCGCGAGCCCGGGGAGCGTGGGTGGGGCGGGTTGCTGATTGACCGTCAGCATCACCTGGAACAGGGGGTGCCGGGAGCGTGAGCGCTCCGGGTTGAGGACCTCGACCAGCTGCTCGAACGGCACGTCGGTGTGGTCGTAGGCGGCCACGTCCACCGCGCGCACCCGGTCGAGCAGTTCCTCGAACGTGGGGTCGCCGGAGGTGTCGGCGCGCAGCACCAGGGTGTTGGCGAACAGCCCGACGAGGTCTTCGAGTGCGGTGTCCGGGCGGCCCTCGACCGGGGTGCCGATCACGATGTCGTCGCCGGCGCCCAGTCGGTGCAGCAGGGTGACGAGCGTGGCGTGCAGCACCATGAAGGCGCTGGCGCCCCGGTTCCGGCCGAGCGCGTCGACCCGCTCGCGCAGCGCGGCCGGCACCGCGAAGGGCACCGTGCCACCGCGGTGGGACGCGACGGCGGGCCGGGCCCGGTCGGTGGGTAGCTCGATCTGGTCGGGGATCCCGGCCAGCTCCTTCGTCCAGAAGTCGAGCCGCCGGGCGGGAAGTTCCCGCTCCCACAGGGCGTAGTCGGCGTACTGGAGAGGCAGCGGGGCCCAGTCGGGGGCCCGGCCGCTGAGGCGGGCGGCGTAGGCCGTGGAGAGGTCGCCGGCGAGCGTCCGCATGGACGAACCGTCGCCGGCGATGTGGTGCAGGAGCAGCAGCAGGACGTGCTCCCGCTCCCCGTCGGTGAACAGCGTCGCACGGACGGGGAGTTGGTGTTCCAGGGAGAACGGCGTCCGCGCGGCCTCCGCCACTCCCGCGTCGAACTCGGCCCGGTCGCAGGACCGGACGGCGAACTGCGGCGCCGTGCCGACGACGACCTGGTGCGGGCCCTCCGGACCCTCCGCGATCACCGTGCGCAGCACCTCGTGCCGCCGCACCAAGTCGCCGAAGGCGTCCCGCAGCGCGTCCTGGTCGAGCGGGCCGGTCATCCGCAGGACGACCGGGATGGTGTACGTCTGCGAGGGGCCGTCGAGCCGGTCGAGGAACCACATCCGCCGCTGCGCCGCCGACAGCGGAACCCGCTCGGGGCGTTCGCGCCGCACCGGCCCGGGCCGGGCGGACCCGGCACCCGAGGCCGTGACCAGCGCGGTGATCCCGGCGACCGTGGAGTGCTCGAAGACGTCCCGGAGGGACAGCTCCGCGCCGAACAGGGTCCGGATCCGGTTGACGAGGCGGGCGACCAGCAGGGAGTGGCCGCCGAGGCGGAAGAAGTCGTCGTCCGCCCCGGCCTCGGGGACGCCCAGGACCTCGGCGAAGACCTCCGCGATCTGCCGCTCGACGCCCTCGGCCGCGGGCGTGCGCGGCACACCGGCGGTGAGGTCGGGTGCGGGCAGCGCCTTGCGGGCGATCTTGCCGTTGGCGGTCAGCGGCAGGGTCTCCAGCACGACGAACGCGGCGGGGACCATGTAGTCGGGCAGGGCCCGCGCGGCCGCGGCGCGCAGGGCGGGCGGGTCCGCCGGGCGGTCCGGCTCCGGCACCACGTACGCGACGAGGCGCCTGTCGCCGGGGGTGTCCTCGCGGACGACCACGGCGGTGGCGTCGATGCCCGGCTGGGCCGTGAGGACGGCCTCCAGCTCGCCCAGTTCGATACGGAAGCCGCGGATCTTCACCTGGTCGTCCACGCGGCTGACGAACTCCAGCCGTCCGGACGCCGTCCAGCGGGCCAGGTCGCCGGTCCGGTACATCCGGGAGCCGGGCGGGCCGAAGGGGCTGGCGACGAAGCGTCCCGCGGTCAGGCCGGGGCGGCCGTGGTAGCCGCGGGTGACGAGGTCGCCCGCGACGTACAGCTCCCCGGCGGTGCCGACGGGCGCCGGGCGCAGGAGCGCGTCCAGCACGTACATCCGGGTGTTCCAGGCGGGGGTGCCGATGGTGACGACGCCGGGCGGCACGGGATCGCCGGGTTCGATACGGAACAGACTGCAGCCGACGGTGGTCTCGGTCGGGCCGTACTCGTTGAGGACGGTCACCCCGGGGTGGCGGGCGCGCCAGGCGTCCAGTACGTCGCCGAGCAGCGACTCGCCGCCGAGGACGAGCTGTCCGCCCGGCGAGTACTCCTCGGGCACCACGCCCAGCAGGTGCAGATGGCTGGGGGTGGCCTTGACGAAGTCGGGCCGGGTGACGGCCGCGTCCGGGTCCGGGCCGCTCGCGCTCCAGCGGACCAGTTCCACGGTGCCGCCGGAGACGAGCGGGCCGAACATGCCGGTGGCGGTGAGGTCGAAGGAGACCGGCGAGTGCACCAGGACGCGTCGGCGCAGACTCTCGTACACGTCGGTCGCCCAGGCCAGGTAGGCGACGAGTGAGCGGTGTTCGACGACGACCGCCTTGGGCCGCCCGGTGGACCCGGAGGTGAAGATGACGAACGCGGCGTGTTCGGGACGTCGGACCACACCTGTCAGCGGGCCGGAGGGCCGTTCCGCGATCCCGGGGTCGTCCGTCGGTACGACCGGGATGTCCGTCAACGAGACGACGACGTCGGTGAGTTCGGCCGTGGTCACCACGGCGGCCGGCGCGATGTCCGCCAGCATGAACGCGAGCCGGTCGGCCGGGTGGGCCGGGTCGAGCGGCAGATAGCCGGCGCCGGTCTTCAGGGCCGCCAGCAGGACCACCGGGATGTCCTCGGAGACCGGCATCAGGACGGCGACGTAACGCTCCGGACCGGCCCCCAGGTCGATCAGCCGGCGGGCCAACCGGTTCGCGCGGGCGTCGAGTTCGGCGTACGACAGGGTCGTCGCGCCGAACACGACCGCGGGTGCGTCCGGGGTGCGGGCCGCCTGGGCCTCGATCAGGTCGGTGAGCGTCCGCTCGGGCACCTCGTGGGCGGTGCTGTTCCACTCGGTGAGCAGCAGCCGCCGCTCGTCCGCGTCCACGACGTCGAACTCCCGCACCGGGCGCCCGGGTTCGGCGGTCATGGCGGTGAGCAGGCGGGTGAACCGCTCGGCGATACGGGCGGCCGAGTCGCGGTCGAACAGGTCGGTGGCGAACTCCAGCAGTCCGTCCACCCCGCCCTCGGGCCGCTCGGCCAGGAAGAACGACAGGTCGAACTTGGCCGCGGGAGACGCGACCGGCAGCACGCGTGCCGTGAGGCCGGGCAGGTCGACGGCGAGGTCGAGGGCCGCCTGCTGGTCGGCGTTGGCGAAGTTCAGGCCGGTCTGGAACAACGGGTGCCGTGCGGTGGAGCGCGCCGGATTGACCGCCTCCACGACCCGCTCGAACGGCACGTCCTGGTGGGCGTAGGCGGCCAGGTCGGCGGCCCTCACCCGGCGCAGCACCTCGGTGAAGGCGGGATCGCCGGTCAGGTCGATGCGCAGCACGAGGTTGTTGGCGAAGAAGCCGACCAGGGGAGTGAGGGCCTCGTCGGTGCGGTTCACGACCGGAGAACCGATCACGATGTCGTCGCCCGCGCCGAGCCGGTGCAGCAGGGTGACCAGGGCGGCGTGCACGACCATGAAGACGGTCGTGTGGTGCTCGCGGGCGAGCCCGGCCAGCGCCTCGTGGACCGCGGGTTCGACCGTGAAGGGCACGGTGTCGCCGCGATGGGTGGGGACGGCGGGCCGGGGCCGGTCGAAGGGCAGCTCCATCTGCTCGGGCAGCCCGGCGAGCGTGGTGCGCCAGTGGTCGAGCTGACGGGAGAGGACGCTGTCCGGGTCGTCGGCCGTCCCCAGCGCCTGCCGCTGCCATGCCGCGAAGTCGGCGTACTGCACGGGCAGTCGGCTCCACTCGGGCTCCTCGTCCCGGGTGCGTGCCGCGTAGGCGGTGGCGAGGTCGCGGGCGAGCGGGGCCATCGAGGCGCCGTCGCCCGCGATGTGGTGCAGGACGAGGAGGAGCACGTGCTCACCCGCGCCGAGAGTGAACAGGGTCGCGCGCAGCGGGGGTTCGGCGGTGAGGTCGAACGGGGTGCGGACGGCGTCGGCGATACGCGCGTCGAGCTCCTCCTCGGTGGCGCGGACGACGGCCGGCGACGGCCCGGACGACAGGACGACCTGGTGAGGTCCCTCCCCGTCCTCGGCGAAGACCGTACGCAGGGGCTCGTGCCGCTGAGCCAGATCGCCCAGGGCGGTGGTGAGGGCGGCCACGTCCAGATCGCCGCTCAGCCGCAGCGCGACCGGCAGGTTGTAGGTCGGTGACGGCCCCTCGAAATGGTGCAGGAACCACAGCCTTTCCTGCGCGTACGACAGCGGCAGGCGCCCCTCGCGCGGCTGGGCCGTGACACCGGAGCGGCGCGCGCCGCCCCCGGTGAGCCGGGACGCGAGCCTGGCCACCGTGGTCGCCTCGAACAGGACCGACAGGTCGAGGTCGGTGTCGAGGGCGGCGCGGATGCGGCTCGCCAGCCGGGTCACCAGCAGGGAGTGGCCGCCGAGCGCGAAGAAGTCGTCGTCGATCGAGACCTCGGGGACGCGGAGCACCTCGGCGTACAGCCCGCACAGGATCTCCTCCTGCGGGGTGCGCGGGCCGCGCCGGGCCGCGTGCGCGAGGTCGGGTGCGGGCAGCGCCCTGCGGTCGAGCTTGCCGTTCGGGGTGAGCGGCAGCACGTCCAGGACGACGATCCGGGCCGGGACCATGTACTCGGGCAGCCGGGCGGCGAGCCGGTCGCGCAGGTCCTCCACGTCGACCGGGGCCGCGGGGACCACGTAGCCGACGAGCCACTGCCCGTGCACGGCGGCGGCCGCCCGGGCGACGGCCGGATGATCGGCCATGGCGTCCTCGATCTCGCCGAGCTCGACACGGAACCCGCGCAGCTTGACCTGGTCGTCGGCGCGCCCGAGGTACTCCAGTGCGCCGTCCGCCGTCCAGCGCGCCACGTCCCCGGTGCGGTACATCCGGGACCCGGGCGGGCCGTAGGGGCTCGCGACGAACCGCCCGGCGGTCAGGCCGGGCCGGTCGAGGTAGCCGCGGGCCAGCTGCACACCCTCGACGTACAGCTCGCCGGGCGCGCCGGGGGCGACCGGGGCCAGCGCGGCGTCGAGGACGTACGCGCGGGTGTTGGCGACGGGCGGGCCGATCAGCACGGTCTCGGTGTCCGCCGGCGCGGCCCAGGCGGTGACGTCGACGGCGGCCTCGGTCGGCCCGTAGGCGTTCAGCAGCACGGCGCCGGAATCCTCGTGGAAGCGGCGGACCAGCTCGGCCGGCAGGGCCTCGTCGCCCGAGACCACCAGACGGACCGAGTTCGGCAGCCGGGTCTCGGCCAGATAGGCGCCGAGCATGGAGGCGCTGAGGTGGACGACCGCGACGGACTCCTCACGCATCAGCCGCTCCAGGTAGAGCGGGTCGCGGTGGCCGTCGGGCCGGGCCACGACCAGCGTGCCGCCGTACATGAGGGTCCAGAAGACCTCCCACACCGACACGTCGAAGCTGACCGGGGTGGACTGCAGCACCCGCTCGCCCGGGACGAGTCGGTGGTCGCGCTGCATCCACCACAGCCGGTTCGCCATGCCCGCGTACGTGTTGACCGTGCCCTTGGGACGGCCGGTGGAGCCCGAGGTGTAGATGACGTACGCCGCGTTGTCGCCGTGGGCCGCAACCCCCGGGTTCTCCTCGGGCCCCTCGACATCGGGGGCGATCCGCTCGAAGCCGTCCGCGTCCCGGTCGGAGACCAGCAGGCGGGCGCCGGAGTCGGCGAGGATGTACGCGATCCGGTCGGCCGGGTAGCCGGTGTCGATCGGCACGTACGCGGCGCCCGACTTGAGCACCGCCCACAGGGCCACCATCAGGTCGACCGAGCGCGGCAGCATCACGGCGACCCGTGACTCCGGTCCGACACCCCGCGCGCGCAGGGCATGGGCGAGCCGGTTCACCCGGGCGTTGAACTCCCCGTACGTGACGCTCTCGCCCTCGCACCGGACGGCCTCGGCGGCCGGGGTGCGCAGGGCGTGCGCCTCCAGCAGCGCGACCGCCGCGCCCTCGCCGTCGAACCGGACGGCGGTGTCGTTCCAGCCGTGCAGCACCAGGGCACGGTCCTCGGCGCCGAGGACGTCCACCTCGGACAGCCGCTGCGCCGGATCGGCGGTGACGTGCTCCAGGACGCGCACGAACCGGGTCGCGAAACTCTCGGCGGTACGGCGGTCGAACAGGTCGGTGGCGTACTCCAGACGGCACAACAGGCCGCCGCCCTCGTGCACATGGCAGTCGAAGTGCACGTCGAACTTGGCGGTGCCGCTGGTGACCGGCCCGGGGTCGGCGATGACGCCGGGCAGGTCGAACCGGGCCTCGGTGAGGTCCAGCCAGGCCAGCATGACCTGGAAGAAGGCATGGCGGGAGCGGGAGCGCTCCGGGTTCAGCTCCTCCACCAGGCGTTCGAAGGGGACGCCCTGGTGGGCGTAGGCGGCCAGTCCCGTCTCGCGGACGCGGACCAGCAGCTCCTCGAAGCTCGGGTCGCCGGAGGTGTCCATGCGGTAGACGAGGGTGTTGATGAACACGCCGACCACGTCGTCGAGGACCGAGTCGGGCCGGTCGGCGATCACACCGCCGAGCGGGATGTCCTCGCCCGCGCCGAGCCGGGTCAGCAGCAGCGACACGGCCGCCTGGAGGACCATGAACGGGGTCGTGCGGGTGCGGCCGGCCAGCTCCAGCATCCGCCGGTACAGCTCCGGCGCGACGGGGAACTCGACGTGGTCGCCGCGGTGGGTGGCCACCGCCGGGCGGGGCCGGTCCCGGGGGAAGGTGACCTCGGGCGGGAGCCCGTCCAGGTGCTGCTTCCAGTACGCGATCTGGCGGGGCAGGTCGGCGGCGAGCGTCTCGCGCTGCCAGATCGCGAAGTCCGGGTACTGGACGGTCAGTTCGGGGAACCCGGCTGCCGTGTCGCCGGTCCGGGCGCGGTAGCCGGCGGTGATGTCCTCGGCGAGGGGGCGCAGCGAGGCACCGTCCGCCGCGATGTGGTGCACGACCAGCAGCAGGACGTGCGCGTCGGGCCCGGTCTCGTACAGCGTCGTCCGCAGCGGCACGTCGCTCGTCAGGTCGAAGGGGCGGGCCGCGTCGGCGGCGAGGTCGGGTGCCGAGTCCTGGACGAACGCGGTGGCGTAGGGCGTCTCGGCCGGCAGGACGACCTGGTGGGGGCCGTCGGCGTCCTCCGGGTAGACCGTGCGCAGCGCCTCGTGCCGGGCTACGAGACCGGCCAGCGCGCCGGTGAGCGCGTCCCTGTCGAGGGCACCGGTCAGCCGGATCGCGAGGGGGATGTTGTACGTACCGGAGGAGCCCTGGAGGCGCTGCAGGAACCACATGCGTTCCTGCGCGAACGACAGCGGTACACGGCCGGGCCGCTCCTCGGCGGTGATGCGCTTGGCCTGCGGGGCGAGGCCGGTCAGCCGTGCGGCGACACCGGCGACGGTCGGGGCGGCGAACAGGTCGCGCAGCGACAGGTCGACACCGAACTCGTCGCGGACCCGGTGGGCCATCCGGATCATCAGGATGGAGGTGCCGCCGAGTGCGAAGAACTCGTCGTCGACGCCGACCCGTTCGACACCGAGGACCTCGGCGACGATGGCGCAGAGGGACGCCTCCTCGGGCGAGCGGGGTTCTCCGCCGCCACCTGCCGATGCCACTGACGTGGCGCCCGTGTCCGTTGGTGCGGCGCCCATGACGAGCAGCCGGTCCGCCTCGCCCACCTCGATCAACTCACCTGCCGGGGCGTCGAGTTCGGTGGCCGCGATGTCGATCAGGTCGGTGAGGAGGTCGGCGAGGCGGGGGACGGCCGTCGGGGCGAAGGCTCCGGTGAGGAAGGAGAACCGCAGCCGCAGCCGGTCGCCGGGGAAGACGGACAGGGTGACCGGGTAGTGGGTGCGCTCGACGAGGTGGGCGTGGGCGAGGCGCAGGCCGCCGGCCTCGATGCCGTCGTCCATAGGGTAGTTCTCGAAGGCGACCACCGTGTCGAACAGTGTGTCGAAGCCGGAGGCGCGGATCAGCTCCGCCAGGGAGGCGTGCTGGTGGGCGTGGAGGGACCGCTGCTCCTGCTGGAGCCGGGCCAGCAGTGCGGCGAGCGTCTCGTCCCGGTCGATCCGGACCCGGACCGGCAGGGTGTTGACGAACAGCCCGAGCATCGACTCGGCGCCGGGCAGCTCGGGCGGGCGCCCGGAGACGGTCGTACCGAACACGACGTCGTCCCGGCCGGTGAAGGCGCTCAGCAGCAGCCCCCACAGGCCCTGGACGACGGTGCTGAGGGTGAGCCGGTGTGCGCGGGCCGTCGAGGTCAGGGCGTCGGTGAGCGCCTCGGACAGCACCAGCTCGTGGACGTCGTGGCCCTCGGCGGTGCGATCGGCGCGGGCGAGCAGGGTGGGTGCCGTCAGGCCGGCGAGCCGCTCGCGCCACACCGCGGCCGAGGACGCGTGGTCCTGCCGGTCGAGCCAGGCAAGGTGGTCGCGGTAGGGGGCGGCCGGGGGCAGGTCGGTGCCACCGTACAGGGTGAACAGTTCACGCACGAGCAGTGGAAGGGACCAGCCGTCCAGCAGCAGGTGGTGGTGGGTCAGGACCAGCCGGCGGTCGCCGAGGGCGGTGAACCGCAACAGGGGCGGCCGCACGACGCTGAAACCGCGGGCGCGGTCACGGGCGAGGAACCCCTCCAGGTCGTCCTCGTCGCGCTCCTCCCAGGGGACCTTCACGTCTGCGGGGACGACCTGCACGGGGGCGCCCTGCGAGCGGCTGCGGAACGCGGACCGCAGCGTGGGGTGGCGGTGCAGCAGGGCGGTGGCGGCGGCCCGCATCCGAGCGGGGTCGAAGGCGGTGTCCGTCTCCAGGACGAGCTGGCCGACGTAGGGGTCGTCGGGTTCGTACAGGGCGAGGAAGAGCAGGCCCTCCTGGAGCGGGGAGAGCGGCAGGACGTCCGTGGCGCCGCGGAACCTGTCGAGTTCCTCCTGGGTGATGCGGACCAGGGGCACGTCGGAGACGGTCAGCCCGCCCCGGGTGTGTGGGGCGAGTTCGGCCAGGGCCCTCGTCCATGCCTCGGCGAGGGCGTGGACCTCGGTCTCGGTGAGGACGCCCGAGGGGTAGGTCCACTCGGCGGTCAGCTCGCCGTCGCGGACGTACGCGTCGATCTGGAGGGCGTGGGTGAGCGCGAGGTCGTCGTCTGCCAGCAGTTCCACGGCGGCCCCGCCGTCGGCGAGACGCCAGCCGCCGAGGTCGGTCGCGTCCAGCCGGCCCAGGTAGTTGAAGGAGATCTGCGGCGCCGGCAGTCCGGTGAGCCGGTCGCGCAGCAGGTCGTGGCCCCGCCCGCCGTGCGGGATCGCGCGCAGTTCCTCCTTGGTGCGTTTGATCAGACGGGCGTCTGCCTCGGTGCCGGGGCCCAGGCGCACCGGGTGGATACGGGTGAACCAGCCGACGGTGGTGGACAGGTCCGTCCCGTCGGGGAGGTGGTCGCGACCGTGACCTTCGAGGTCGACCAGGACCGGTCCCTCGCCCCGGTGGCGTTGTACGGCCGCCGAGAGCGCGGCGAGCAGGATGTCGTCCGGGGTGGCGCGATAGGCGGCGGGCAGGGCGCCCAGCACGGTGGCGGTGAGATCCGCCGGGACGGTGACGGTGACCGAGCCGGCGGTGCCGTGGACGTCCTGTGCGGGGTCGAGGGGGCGGGCGCCGAGCAAGGGTTCCCGGGCCGACAACAGGTCGGTCCACAGCGGGAGTTCGTCGACGGGAGCGGCGAGGTGTGCGGCCCAGCGGCGCAGGGAGGTGCCGGGCACGGACAGCTCGGCGCCGGCGAGCGCCTCGGCGAGATCGGTCAGCAGGATGCGCCAGGACACGCCGTCGACGACCAGGTGATGGAGGACGAGCAGCAGCCGGCCGGACGCGAACCACACCGCCCGGACCATCACACCGTCCTCCGGCGACAGCGCGCGCCGGGCGGCCTCCCGCCGGGCGGCCACGTCCTCGTCCCCGGCCCTGCTCAGGCAGTCCTCGGCCCGTACGGCACCCACCGGCAGGACGTGCCGGCCGTGGGTGCGCAGGGCGTCGTGACGGTCGAGCACCCGCTGCAGGGCCGCCGTCAGCCGGTCGTAGGACAGGCCGGGTTCGGTGGCCAGCAGGAGGGACTGGGCGTAGCCGCGTGTGGAGCCGCCGCGTCCGGCGAGGCGGCGGGCCATGGGGGTCTCGGGAAGCTCGCCGACCGGGTCGTCCTCGGCGAGCGGGGCCGAGAGGGCCGTCGACGCCGTCTCGGCGACGGTGGCCAGGCGTGCGACGGTCGGGTGGTCGAAGACGTCCTGCGGGGTCAGACGGAGGCCCTGGCGGCGAGCGCGGCCGACCAGCTGGATGGCGTGGATACTGTCCGCGCCGAGCGCGAACAGGTCGTCGTCCACGCCCAGTTCGGGCCGGCGGAGCAGTGCGGCGGCAAGGGTGTGCAGGGTGCGCTCGGCAGGTGTCGAGGGGGCGCGTCCGCTGGACGGGCGGGCTGGGGCGGGCAGGGCACGGCGGTCGACCTTGCCGTGCGGAGTGACCGGGATCGACG
Source organism: Streptomyces sp. VNUA24 (assembly GCF_029167005.1). Taxonomy (NCBI): domain Bacteria; kingdom Bacillati; phylum Actinomycetota; class Actinomycetes; order Kitasatosporales; family Streptomycetaceae; genus Streptomyces; species Streptomyces sp. VNUA24. Next base: position 446,276 of record NZ_CP119143.1, on the reverse strand, counting down.
GCAGCACGAAGACGCTCACCGGCACTATGGGGGCCGGCAGTCGGCGTGCGAGATGGCTGCGGGGGTCGCCCTCCGGGGCGCCCGTGACGTAGCCGACGAGCTGCCGGGCGCCCGCCGTGGAGTCGTGGACGAGGACGACCGCCTGGGTCACGCCGGGCACCGACGCGAGAACGGCCTCCACCTCGGCGGGCTCCACCCGCTGCCCGTTGATCTTGACCTGGTCGTCGGCGCGCCCGGCGAACTCCAGAGCGCCGTCGGCCCGGCGTCGCACGAGGTCGCCGGTGCGGTACATACGGCCGCCGGCCTCGGGGCCGTAGGGGTCGGCGACGAACCGTTCGGCGGTGGCACCGGGCCGGTCGAGGTAGCCGCGCGCGAGCTGGACGCCCGCGAGGTACAGCTCGCCCGTGACACCGTCCGGTACCGGCCGCAGGGCCGGATCGAGCACATACGCACGGGAGTTGTGGGTGGGTACGCCGATGGTGACGGGCTCGCCGGGCGTGCAGGCGTGGGAGGTCGCGGTCACCGAGAACTCGGTGGGGCCGTAGGAGTTGTGCAACCGGGCGCCGCACTCGCGGTGGAAGCGGTCGGCGAGCCCGGCCGGCAGCGCCTCGCCGCCGCAGCTGACCATGCGCAGGGAGGGCGTGGGCACGTACTCGTCGAGGAAGGGGCCGAGCATGGCCGGGACGAAGTGGATGACCGTGACCTGCTCCTCGCGGACCAGCCGGGCCAGATAGGCCGGATCGCGGTGCCCGTCGGGGCGGGCGACCACGAGGGTCGCGCCACGCGTGAGGGTCCAGAACACCTCCCACACCGACACGTCGAACCCGACCGGAGTCTTGTGCACGACCCGGTCCGCCGGGGTGAGCCGGTACTCGTCCTGCATCCACGCGAGCATGTTGGCGATGCCGGCATGGGTGACCACGGTGCCCTTGGGGCGGCCGGTGGTGCCCGAGGTGTGGATGACGTACGCGGCGCCGTCCCCCCGCGGGACGACGCCGGGGTCGGTGTCGTTCTCGCTCTCGATCTCGCTCTCGCCGAGGGAGCGCATGCTGTCCTCGTCGAGCACGAGCGCGGCGCGGGAGTCGGCGATCAGGTACGCGATCCGGTCGTCCGGGTAGCCGGTGTCGACGGGTACGTAAGCGGCGCCGGTCTTCAGCACCGCCCACAGCGCGACGATCAGGTCGAGCGAGCGCGGCAGCTTCACCGCGACCCGCGACTCCGGTCCCACGCCCTTGGCGCGCAGCGCGTGGGCCAGGCGGTTCACGCGGGCGTCGAGTTCGCCGTACGTGAGCCGCTCCCCCTCGAAGACGACGGCCTCGGCGGCCGGGTCCTGGGCCTCGAAGAGTTCCACCAGGGAACGCGGGTCCGTCGTACGGGAGGTGTCGTTGCGGGCGTGGAAGCGCTCCCGCTCCGCGTCGTCGAGCAGGTCGAGGGCGCCGAGGGGCAGGTCGGGGTGCTCGGTGGCGGCGGCGAGGAGGCGGGTGTAGCGGTCGCGGTGGGCGGCGGCGGTCCCGGGGGTGAAGCGGCCGGGGTGGGCGTTGACGGTCAGCTCGATGCCGTCGTCGGCGCCCGGGTCGCCGAACGCGTGCAGGGCGAGGTCCCGGACGGGGCCGGAGGCGAGCTGGTGGGCCGTCGCCTCGGTGGGGCCGCAGGGCAGGTGGGCGGAGGCGAAGGAGAGGACGTTCACCGACGGGCCGCTCAGCGTGCCCGGGTGGGCCGTCGCCGCGAGGTCGCGGCGGAGTTCGTCGTGCGGGTAGCGCTGGTGGCGGGTGGCCTCGGCGAGGCGGGTGGCGACGCGTTCCAGGAGTGCGGTGAAGGTGGTGGAGCCGTCGAGGTGGATCCGCAGAGGGACGTCGTTGACGAGCATGGCGGGCGTGGCCAGCGCCCGCGGACTGAGCCGGGCGGCCATGAACACCCGGACGACCACGTCGTGGGCGCCGGTGACGCGGTGGGTGTGGGCGACCATGGCGGCGATCACCGGCAGGGACCAGCGGGACCTGCCCAGCTCGCGCACCCGTGCGGCGGTGGCCTCGTCCACATGGCCGGTCGCGGAGGGCAGGCTGGGCGCGAGTCCGGTGGCGCCGGAGGCGAGCGCGGGGGCAGTCTCGTCGGAGCCGGAGCCGGAGCCGGAGCCGGAGCCGGAGCCGGAGCCGGAGCCGGAGCCGGAGCCGGAGCCGGAGCCGGAGCCGGAGCCGGAGCCGGAGCCGGAGCCGGAACCCGACCCGTCGGAGCCGGAGTCCGACCCGTCGGAGTGGGAGCCGGAGCCGGTGACCGTGGCGCCGAGCTCGGTGGATACCGGCAGGTCGGCGAACTCCCGTTGCCAGTAGGCCCCGTCGCGTTCCCTGCGGGCGGATCCGAGGTAGGCGTCCTCCTCGTCCAGCACCTCGCGCAGGGTGCCGAAGCCGCTCGGCGACGGCTGTTCGCCCGCCGCCAGTGCCGTGTAGACCTCCAGCAGCCGACGGCAGTGCAGGACCTGTCCGTAGCCGTCGAGGAGGATGTGGTGGTAGCGGAAGTGCAGCCAGTACCGGTCGGGGCCGAGTCGCAGCAGGGTGTGCCGGAACAGCCGTTCGCCGGTGACCGGCACCGGCGTGGCGAGGTCGGTGCCGGTCCAGGCGCGGGCGGCGGCCTCCGGGTCGGCCGCGCCCCCGAAGTCGAGGTACGCCAACTCTCCCTGGACGGACGGGTCCACGGTCTGGCGGACCGTCTCCCCGTCCTCGTGGAAGCGGACCCTCAACGCCTCGGTCTCGTCCACGGTCCGCGCCACGGCCCGGGCCAGCAGGGCGCGATCCACGGGACCGGGCACGTCGTAGTAGACACCGCAGGTGTACAGGGGGCTGTCGGGGGCCAGACGCTGGGCGACCCACACCCCGTGCTGGGCCGCCGTCAGGGGCAGGGAAGAGGTCATCGTCAGACCTGCTTCTCGCTCGTGCCCGCCGACGCCGCCGGCTGCCCGCCCACCAGCTCGGACAGGGCCGCGCTGAGCGCGTCGACGGTGGGGTGGTCCCAGGTCAGCGCGTCGTCGACGGTGACCTCGAACTCGTCCTCGATGTCGGCCGTGATGGCCAGCGCCGTGAGGGAGTCCAGGCCGTACTCGGCCAGCGGCAGGGACGTGTCGATGTCCTGCGGCGAACGACGCAGGTACGTCGCCACACGCGCGGTCAGCCAGGTGTGCACGTCACGGTTGCCAGCGGTCATGAGAGGGATCTCTTTCTGGGCAGGTGGGTGGGGGAGAAGGGAGGGCGCAGCGCACGACGGGGTGCGCGCCCTGGGCGGGCGCGGCCTCCGCGGTCCACGGCACCCCGGCCGGACCGGGGTGCGAGAGGGGCCGGCCGTCGTCAGAGGGCGAGCGGCCTTCCGGTCAGACCGAAGGAGCGGCCGGTGTCCCGGCGGTCCAGGAGCTCCGCGAGGAGCGCTCCCTCGACCGGGGCGGGCAGCGGGCCGGGCCCGTACGGGCCGGACGTGGACCGGTGCAGGGCGGCGCGCAGCCAGGCCGGGTCGGCCAGGAAGCCGCCCGAGGGAGCGTGCCGCCAGACCTGGACGCAGACGGCCCGGGTCAGCAGGCGCACGTACCGGGTGACGAGGTCGTAGTGCTCGGGGCGGGCGTCGACGCCGAGTTCGACCGGCGACAGCCCCTCGCACACGGCGGCCAGGTCGGCCAGGTCGGTGCGGTCGTCACCGACCGCCGCGCGTAGATCCGCGTGCCCGGCCTCCCAGGACGTGTCGGCCAGGGCGTGCAGGGAGCCGGCGACGGGGTCCCGGCCCGCGGCGTGCAGGGCCAGCAGGTCGTAGCGCAGGGGCGGCAGGGCCTCCGCGAGGGCGAACAGGTCGTCGGGCGGTTCGGAGCCGGGGCCCGCCCAGGTGCGGCGGGCCAGCAGCGGGAGCTGGGGCAGCAGGCTCATCTGGCAGGCGGCGCGGGCGATGTGCCCGAAGCCGACGGGGGCGAGGTCGCGCAGCAGCTTCTGGAACAGCGCGGTCGGTCCCTCACGCAGGTAGAAGTGGGCGCCGAGGAGGTCCGCGAGCCGGTCCATGGCCCCCAGGAGCAGCCGGGACACCTCGAACTTGACCGCCGAGGCGTACACGCTCGCCGCACGGGGCACCAGGTGCAGCGCACGGGCACCGACCGCGCCCAGCGCCTCGGCCCGCAGCAGGTCGGCGAAGACACCGGCCAGCTCCGAGCGGACGTGCGGGATGTCGGTCGCGGCACCGCCGTACAGCCGGCGCCCCGTCAGATGGTCGACGGCGATGCGCAGTCCGGTGTCGAGGATGCCGGTGGCCATCGTGGGCAGGACCGTGCGGGTGATCTGCAGGGCCTTGAGCGCGGTCTCCAGGCCGGAACCGGCCGGGCCGAGGACCGCCGTGGCGGGCACGGGCAGGGCGTCGAAGCTCAGGCCGCCGAGCTGGACTCCCCGCATCCCCACGGTGCCGAAGCGCGGCAGGTCGGTCAGGCGCGCCCGGTCGGCGCCCGCCCGGTCGACGAGCACCAGGGAATGGCTGCGCGGACCCGGCCGGGGATCGGTGCGGGCGAGCACGACCATGGCCTCGGCGCGCCGGATGTTGGTGACGACCTCCTTGCGGCCGCTGAGCCGCAGCGAGCCGTCGGCCTCGGTGGTCGCGGCGAACTCCGTGCCCGCCATGTCGTTGCCGTGCGCCAGTTCGTGGAAGGCGACGGCGATCCGCCGGCCGTTCAGCAGCAGCCGGGCGGCGTGCTCACGCTGCCGTGCGTCGCCGGCCGTCCATACGGTGACCCCGGCGATGAGCGAGCCGGCGCCGTAACCGAGGCCGAGCGCGGGGTCGCGGCGGTAGAGCGCGCGCATGACCTCGGCCAGGTGGTCGGCCCGTTCCAGGCGGCCGCCCAGCTCGGGTGGGACGAACTCGGCGTTGAGGCCGTAGGAGTGCAGCAGGGACTCCCCGGCGGTGAGCGTCTCGGCGCGTTCGTCGGCGGCGAGGACGGCACGCGCACCGGTGGGATTGGCCGGGTCGGCGAGCGGGCCGAGCAGGTCCTCCAGTTCGTCGGCGCGCTTGGGGGCGAGGCCCGTCGTGGTGGTCATGCGGAACCTCCCAGCAGGCTGAACTCCGCTGCGGGGATGCGGAGGAGGACGTCGGCGAGGGTGTCGAAGACGTTCCCGCCGGACTCCGCGCCGTCCTGCCCGAGCAGGGCGGTCAGGCAGGACCGCAGCCACAGGTCGGCCGTGCCGAGCAGCCCTGTGCGCAGACATGGGTTCTCCAGCCACAGCAGCAGGCAGGCGGCCGCGGCGTAGGCGCGTTCGTATGCCTCGGCGAGACGGAACGCCGTGCTGGGGAGGCCGCCCGTCACCGGTACGAAGTCGGCCGACTCCGCTTCCAGCAGTGCCAGTTCCACCAGCACCCGGTCGATGAGCGGGCCGGTCCCCGGTGCCGCGTGTGCCCGTGCGCGGGCCGCCAGGTCCGGCAGGGCCTGCACGGCGCTGCACCCCGTCACGGACAGCAGGGTCAGCCGGGACGGGTCGAACGCGGGCAGGGGCGCGGTGAGGTCCGCGGCGGCGCTCAGCCCGTCGCCGTCGGTCCTGCGGCGGCTCAACTGGCGGGCCAGACGCGGCATCTGGTTGAGGAGGGCGGCGCGGTTGACGGCCGTACTGCCGTCGAAGATGCCGCAGATGCGGTGGTCGCGCTCCACCTTCGCGAAGCCGCCGCCCGGGGGAGAGGTGAGGAAGCCGCGTACGCCCAGCAGTTCGCCGAGCGAGCCGAGGGTCTCCTGGGTGACGGTCGGTACGTACGCCTTGGTGATCGCGGAGACCGCGCTCAGCTCCCCGGGCAGGGTGTGCACCGAGCGGGCGGAGAGCAGGCTCACCGCCTCGGCGGTCAGCGCGCGGGCGGCGGCCCGGCCGAGGATCCGGCGCACGTGCGGGACGTCGGCGAGACGGCGGCCGTACAGCTCGCGTCCGGCCGCGAAGTCCCGGGCCAGGCGCAGGGCGTGGTCGGCGGCGCCGAGTGAGAGCGCCGTGCAGGCGATGCGGGTGAGCTGGAGCGTCTTGAGGACCACGGGGATCGCGTCGCCCTCCTCTCCGACGAGCGCGTCGGCCGGGACGGGGGCGCCGTCCAGGGCGAAGCCGCTGATGTCCGCGCCCCGGATGCCATGGGTGGCGACCTTCGGCAGGTTCCGCCAGGCCCCTTCCGGGAGCCGTCCTCTGTCCACCAGGAAGAGGCTGAAGGCGCGTGGGCCGCCCGCCGGGTCGGTGCGCGCCAGGACGCAGGCCAGGCCGGCGCGGGTGGCGTTGTTGATGAGCCACTTCTCCCCGGTGAGCAGCCAGCCGCGGGGGGCACGGACTTCGGCACTGCCAGGTGTGCCGGCGACGCGATCGGGCCGGGTGCGACCGGCTGTGGCTGTGGCTGTGGCAGTGGCTGTGCTCGCGATGCCATCGGTTACGGCGAAGGCAGCGGCCTGCGCCGGCTCGTCCGCTGTCGCCGTGAGTTCGCCCGCCAGGAGGTCCGCGCCGTGGTCGCGTTCGGTCAGGCCCCAGCAGACCGGTTCGCCGGCGCGGACGCGTTCGGCGAGCCTGGCGGCCTGCTCCGGGCGGCCCGCCACCCATGTCGGTGCCGCCCCCAGGAGCGTCTTGCCGTGCGCGATGGCGACGGTCAGGTCCCGGCGGGCGACCGCACGCAGCAGCCCCACGGTCTCGGCGAGGTCGCCGCCCTCGTGCAGGACGTAGTGGGCACTCAGGCCGGCGGCGTCGAGGACACGGACGGCGCCCTCGGGGAACTCCTCCCGCTCGTCGAGCCCGGCGAGTGTCTCCGGGGAGAACGGGCCGTCCTCGTGGGCGGTGAGCAGGCACTCCAGATCGGCCGTGGTGGTCATCGCCCGCTCACCCGCCGCCGCTGTCCGGCCAGTGCGTCGGTGAGCAGCGGGTCCTCGCGGAGGTGGAGGGTGTCCAGCTCCCCGGCGAGGTGCAGCGCGCGCATCGCCCCGCGCTGCACCTTGCCGCTGGTGGTGCGCCGTACGCCGCCGGGCCGGACCAGGGCGACCGCCGCGACGGGGACGCCGAACTCCCGGACCACGGTCTGCTTCATGTCGACGGCGATCCTCCCCAGCCGCTCGGCTCCCCAGTGCGCGCGGATCTCGTGGACGACGACGACCGCCGGGGTGACGTCCGCCTCCCCGTCGTCCCCGACCATGAAGACGGCGCCGTGCAGGCCCTCCAACTCCTCGTGCTGGGAGCGGAGTTCGTATTCGATGTCCGAGGGGTGCAGATTGCGTCCGTGCAGGACCAGGACGTCCTTGCTGCGGCCGGTGATGTAGAGATCGTCGTCGAGCAGGGCTCCGAGGTCGCCGGTGCGCAGGAACGGCCCGCGTCCGTCGTCGGTGTGTGCCCGGAACGTGGCGTCGGTGGCGGGCTCGTTCTTCCAGTAGCCCGCGGTGACGCAGGGGCCGCTGAGCCATATCTCGCCGACGCGGCCCTCGGGCAGGGCTCGGCCGGTGCCGGGGTCGACGATCAGCACGTCGGACCCGGTCGGTGACCCGCAGCCGACGAGGGTCCGGGACGGCCGCGTGCCGGTGGCCGGCCTGAACTCCCGGTTCTCGAGCGCCGCCGCGTCGACCGTGGTCCGCAGCGGGGGCCGTCCGCCGGTGCCCGACACCATCAGGGTCGCCTCGGCGAGGCCGTACGCGGGCACGAGCGCTTCGGGCCGCAGTCCCGCCGCGGAGAACCGCTCGGTGAAGGCGGTGACCACGTCGTGGCGGACCGGTTCCGACCCGTCGGAGAACGTGACCCGGGACAGGTCGAGTGCGGCGAGCTGTTCGTCGGTGACGCGGCGGACGCACATCTCGTAGCCGAAGTCGGGCGCGGCGGTGAACCCGATGCCGCAGACGTCCAGCATCCGCAGCCAGTGGTACGGCCGGCGCAGGAACGACATGGGGTCCATCTGCACATAGCCGTTGCCGCTGAGGAGGCCGGGCAGCATCAGACCGATCAGGCCCATGTCGTGGTAGAGCGGGATCCAGCCGCCGTACGTGGTGTCGCCGTCGTTGCGGAACATGGCCGCCATCCGCTCGACGTTGGTGACGAGGTTCCCGTGGGTGACCATGACGCCCTTCGGGTCGCCGGTCGATCCGGAGGTGTACTGCAGCAGTGCCAGGGTGTCGGGCGACACCTCGGGGGCGACCCAGGCGTCCGGGTCCCCTTCACCGGTGTCGGTGGTGTGGCAGACCGCGCCGAGGATGCCCTCCTCGGCCACCCACTTCTCGACGTCCGGCAGATCGCCGCGCTGCGTCAGGACGACACGTACGCCGGCGTCCCGGGCGATGGCGGCGAGGCGGCGGCGTTCATGCCGGTAGCGGCCCGGCAAGGGGGCTGGCACGGCGACGACCCCGGCGTACACGCAGGCGGAGAAAGCCGTGGTGAATTCGATGCCCGGAGAGTAGAGGAGAAGGGCCCGATCTCCTGGCGAGAATCTCTCTCGGAGCCAGGAGGCGATGCGCCGGGAATGCAGATCGAGTTCGGAGCGATTGCGTACCGTGCTTGCGAAGTCGGTGAAGTCGGAAACGTATGTCACGGCGGGCCGCTGCGGATTACGCGCTGCCTGTTCCGTCAGCTCGGTAAGTAATTCTCGCACGACAGGAACCGTACGTGATCATGCTTCTCGAACCCGTAGTGAAATCTTCAAGTGCACCTAAAGCATGGCCATCGAACGGGCAAGAAACCTTGACGCTTCCCTGGTCGACTGGGTCCGGAGGGGGGCGTAGAACGGTTCCGTGCATGTGTCAGCCATGTCGGCCGTCGTCATCGACGATCTTCACAAGAAATATCGGACAAACCGCGCGTTATGCGGTGTTGAACTGGAGGTGCGGACGGGTGAGATAAGGGGCCTGCTGGGGCCGAACGGGGCCGGTAAAACCACGCTGGTGAAGATCCTCACGACACTCCTCGAACCGGATCACGGATTCGTCCTGGTGAATGGATGGAATGTGGCGGAGGAGCCGGAAAAGGTACGTGCGACCATCGGTCTCGCCGGGCAGTATGCGACGGTGGACGGGCTGCTCACCGGATTCGAGAATCTGTACCTCCTCGCGAAACTGCGTGGAGTGGGCCGGCGCACGGCCCGCCGCGTGGCCGACGATCTGCTGTCCCGGTTCCGGCTCGCCGACGTGGCGGGACGCCCGGCCGGCACCTACTCCGGCGGGATGCGGCGCCGCCTCGATCTGGCCGCCGCCCTGGTCGGCTCGCCACCCCTGGTCGTCCTGGACGAGCCCACCACCGGCCTCGACCCCGAGAGCAGGCTGGACACCTGGGAGGCGGTCGCCGAACTCGCGGCGGACGGCACCACCATCCTGCTGACGACCCAGTACCTGGAGGAGGCGGACCGGCTCGCCGACCGGATCACCGTCATCGACCGGGGACAGGTCGTCGCCGAGGGCACCAGCGACGCACTCAAGGCGTCCGCCGGCCACCGGCTCGTCATGTGCGTCGCCGAGGACCACCAACTCGACGCCGCGACCCGCGCCGCCGCCCGGGCGACCGGTACGACACCGACGGTGGACCGCCGCGCCCGGCGGGTGGAGGCGGCCGCCGCCGACGGCCGGGCCGCCCTCGCCCGCGCCCTCACCGCACTGGAGGGCGAGGACGTCGAGGTGCTGGAGATCGGCCTTGGCCGCTGCACCCTCGACGACGTGTTCCTCGGCCTGACCGGACACGCCCGCCGGACGGCCGCCCGATGAACGCCCCCGCCCGCGTACCGCACACCCCCCTGCCCCCGCACCGGACCGGCCGCGCCCCGGACCCGGCCGCCCCCGGCGCCGTCCCGGCCGCCGCCCGCAGGAGCCCGGTGCTCCGTGTCGTCGCCGAGAGCACCGACCTCGCCCTGCGCAACCTCCTCCATCTGCGGCGCAGTCCCGGCCTGCTCATCTCCTGCCTCGTCGAACCGGTCGTATACGCCCTGCTCATCGGCTACGTCTTCGGCAACAGCCTCGGCGGCCCGGCGTACCGCTCGTACATGATGGGCGGGCTGATCGCCCAGACGGTGGCCTTCACCACCACCTTCACCACCGTCGGACTCTCCAGGGACCTGGAGAGTGGGACGGTCGACCGCTTCCGCACGCTGCCGATCTCCCGGGTGGCCCTGCTGCTGGGCCGGACCGCCTCCGACCTCGCCACCTGTCTGGCGAGCCTCGCCGTCACCACCGGCTGCGGCCTGCTGATGGGCTGGCGCGCGCACACCGGGCCCGTCGAGGTCGCGGCCGGGGTGCTGCTGGTGCTGCTGTTCTCCTTCGCGATGTCGTGGATCGGCGTGTTCGTCGCCCTCATCGCCCCGAACGTCCAGGTCGCCGGCAGCATCGGGCTGATCTGGCTGTTCCCCGCCACGTTCATCTCGTCCGGATTCGTCTCCGGCTCGACCCTGCCGGGGCCGCTGTCCACGGTCGCCGCCTGGAACCCGATCACCTCGCTCGCCAACGCCCTGCGCCGACTGTTCGGCAACACGCCCCCGCCGGGCTTCCGCGTGCCGCACGACTGGCCCGCCCAGCACCCCGCGCTCTACACCGCGGGCTGCTCACTGCTGCTCATCGCCCTCTTCGTCGCCCTGTCGACCTGGCGCTACCGCACCCGCACGGACCACTGACCCGCGGCCCACGACTCGCCGACCGCGGCCGCACACACCCGCGGACCAGCATCCCTGCGACGCGGACCACACCCCGCCCTCGCCCCCCGACCGCGGCCGGGACCACGCCACGACCCCGCGGTTCGTCAGCCCCCACAGGAGCCCCCATGCCCGTCCCCGCCCTGCGCCTCGGCCTCAACCTCGGCTACTGGGTCGGCGGCAACGACGCCTCCAACCTCTCCCTCGCCTCCCTCGCCGAGGATCTCGGCTACTCGGCGGTATGGGTCTCGGAGGCCTACGGCTCCGACGCCGTCACCGTCATGTCCTGGATCGCCGCCCGCACCACCCGCATCGACGTCGGCAGCGCGGTCCTGCAGATCCCCGCCCGCTCACCCGCGATGACGGCCATGACCGCCGCCACCCTCGACACCCTCTCCGGCGGACGGCTCAGGCTCGGGCTCGGAGTGTCCGGCCCGCAGGTCTCCGAGGGCTGGCACGGCGTCAGGTTCGCCTCACCACTGGGCCGCACCCGCGAATACGTCTCCCTCGTGCGCCGGGCGCTGCGCCGGGAGCCGCTCGCCCACGCGGGCCGGCACTTCACCCTGCCGCTGCCGGACGGCCCCGGCAAGGCGCTCGCCCTGACCATCCGGCCACCGCGCGACCAGATACCGGTCTACCTCGCAGCCCTGGGCCCCAAGAACCTGGAGCTCACCGGGGAGATCGCCGACGGCTGGCTCCCGGTGTTCTTCTCCCCGGCCCACGCCGCCCGGCAACTGGTGCCCCTGAAGGCCGGCCTGGCCAAGGCGGGACGCACCCTCGAAGGCTTCGACATCGCGCCCGGCGTCCCCCTGGTCACCGGCCCCGACTGGCGGACCTGCGCCCGCCGGGTACGGGGGTACGCCGCGCTCTACCTCGGTGGCATGGGCGGACGGGAGGACAACCACTACACCCGGCTGGCCGAGCGCATGGGCTTCGGGGACGGGGCCCGTGCCGTCCAGGAACGGTTCCTGGCCGGCGACTACCCCGGCGCCATGGCCGCCGTGCCCCTCGCCTTCCTCGACGCCACCTCGCTGCTCGGACCCCGGGAGCGCATCGCCGAGCGGATGACGGCGTTCGCCGAGGCCGGAGCCACCACGCTCAACCTGATGCCCGTGGGCCCGGGGCTGCCCGGACCGGACCGCGCCGCCGGAGCGCTGCGCGTCGCCGTGGAGGCCGCGGAACTCGCCGGCCTGCTCACGACCCCCTGGACCCCCGACGGCCCCGGCTCACCGCGCCGCCCGTCCGCCGCACCCGACGCACAGATTTCCCGAGGAGAGACCCGTACCCATGACCACGCATGACACGATCAAGCTGATCTGCCTGCCGTACGCCGGGGCGGGCGCCTCGTTCTACCGGCCCTGGACGGCCCTCGCCGGGGACGCGCTGGAGATCGTGCCCCTGCAACTGCCGGGCCGTGAGCGGCTGATCGACGAGGAGCCGTACCGGGACGTCCACCGAGCCGTCGACGGGCTCCTGGGCCGGCTGAGGGAGGGGTTCGGCGACGACGGCGGACAGCGGGTCGCCGTCTTCGGACACAGCCTCGGTGCCGTCCTCGCCTACGAACTAGCCCACCGGCTGGTCGACGAGCCGGGCGTCGAGCTGCTGCACGCCTTCGTCAGCGGATCGCCGGAGCCGAACCAGGGGCGCGAGCTGCGGGCCACCGGTCTGTCCGACGAGGAATTCCTCGCCCGGGTGGGCGAGTTCGCCGGCTACCACCACCCCGCCCTGGACGACCCGGAGATGCGGGAGATGATCCTCCCCGCGCTGCGCGCGGACGTCGAGATGCACGAGAACTACACGCCCTCCACCGGCCTTCCGCTGCAAGCGCCCCTGACGGTCGTCCGGGGCGAGGACGACGACCTGGTCGGCTACGACGACGCCGAGTCCTGGAGCAAGGTGGCCGGCCGCGACTTCGAGCACGTCGAGGTGCCCGGGGGCCACATGTACCTCACCGACGCCGCGCCCGCACTCGTCCGGCTGATCGTCTCGACCGTGCTGTAGCGCTCCGCCCGCCCCCGCCAACCAGCCTGATTCTGCAAGGAGTTACCGATGCGTCTGCACGGCAAGTCCGTCCTCGTCACCGGCGCCGCCCGCGGACTCGGCAGGGCCGCCGCCCTCGCCTGTGCCACCGAGGGCGCCGACCTCGTCCTGCTGGACATCTGCGCCGACCTGCCCGGTGTGCCCTATCCCCTGGGCACACCGGGGCAGTTGGAGCACACGGCCGCCCTGTGCCGTCGCGCGGGCGCGGCCGTCCTCACCACCGAGGCCGACATCCGCGACCTGCGGGCCGTGCGGGAGGCGGTGACCCGCGCCGAGGACCGCTTCGGCCGTATCGACGTCGTCGTCAACAACGCGGGCATCGCCGCCCCCTCGGGCAAGCCGGTCCACGAGATCGGCGAGGAGGAGTGGTCGTTGATGATCGACGTGGACCTCTCCGGGGCCTGGCGGGTGATCCGCGAGGCCGGCAAGGCGATGAGCGCCCGCCGCGCCGGCAGCATCGTCAACGTCGCCTCCACCGCGGGCCTCGTCGGCTACCGGCACTTCGCCGGGTACGTCGCCGCCAAGCACGCCGTCGTCGGACTGACCAAGGCGGCCGCGCTCGACTACGCGCCCACGAAGGTGCGCGTGAACGCGGTGTGCCCGGGATCGGTGCGCGACGACGCGCAGGCCGAGGGCCGGATGCTCGCAGAGATCGCCAGGGCGCTCGACGTGCCGGTGCACGAACACGAGAAGACCTTCGTCGAGGCGCAGCCGATGAACGCGCTGATCGAGCCCGAGGACGTCGCCGCCGCGGTGGTCTTCCTCGCCTCGGACGAGTCCCGCCAGATCACCGGCTCGGTCCTGACCGTGGACGGCGGCTTCAGCATCCGCTGAGCCCCACGCCCCGCATCCGTCCTTCGAGGAGATCTCCCGGGCACCTTCGGCGTCCCGGCCCCTCAACTCCCCGCGTCAACAAGGAGTACGACCGTGTCAGGCACCTTCCCCCTCGCGGCCCGCTGTCACGCGGTCCGTGTCCGCTTCGACCGCTCGCCGTTTCCGTCGGCCCCTCCGGGACTGTGGACCGAGGACGTGCCCGTGCCGGCGGCCGACCCGCTCGCCGAGCGCCGCCGGGCCGCCGAACTCGCCCGCCCGACCACGGGACTGCGCCGGGTGCTGCTGCGGTACGCCGACGGCGCCTGCGATCTGGTGGTGGTGGCCGCGCGGGACCAGTGGGACCGCGCCGCTCTCGGGCTGCTGGCCGCCGGTGAGCCCGCGGAACGGCAGGCGGGCGGGCCCTCCGGGACTGTCGGGCCCTGGAGGGCTGGCGGGTCCCGGGAATCCGGCGGGTCCCGGGGGCCTGATGGCTCCGTCGGCGAGGAAGGGGGCCGTTCCGCCGCCCCGGCACGCTCATCCGCCCCGGTGCCCGCACTCACCACGGCACCCCCGCCCGCCTGGGGCCTGGCTGACGAGGGCCCCGCCCTCCCGCACCTCGTCGCCCTCGACGACGGCGGTGACGAGGCAAGCTGGCTCGCCGCCCTGGCGCTGACCCTGCGCCGGCACGACCCGGAGACGACCCCGGTCATCGGCACCGACCACGGCACGTTCACGGTGCCGGAGGCCGCCACGCTCGGTGAGTTGAAACCCGTGCCCGCGGACGGACCCGTCCTCGCCGGGCTGCTCTTCGACGCCGCCGAACTCCCCGGCACGTACGTGCCCTGCCTCGCCCCGCCGTTCCCGCTCACGATGTCGGTCTTCAGGGACGCCGACGGCTGGCGGCTGCGCTGCGACCCCACCGGTGGTCATGTGTCCGGCGAGATCGCCGCGCAGTTCGCCCGGTACCTGGCCCGGGTGCACCGCATGATCCTCACCGACCCGGGGACCGCGGTCGGCGACGTCGACCTGCTCGACGAGGCCGAACGCGTCCGTGTGGCGGCACTCGGCCGCCCGACTCGCACGCTGGTCACCACGCCGGTCACCGTGCCCGAGGCGTTCGCGCGGATCGCGGGGGCGACACCCGAGCGCATCGCCGTGACCGAAGGAGCGGTCGGTCTCACCTACGGCGACCTGGACGAGCGGGCGACCCGGCTGGCCGACGGCCTGCACGAGCGCGGCGTCACGGCCGGCGACCGCGTGGGCGTCTGCCTGGAACGCACCGCCGAACTCGTCGTCACCCTGCTCGCCGTACTGAAGGCGGGCGCGACCTACGTTCCCGTCGACCCGGCCTACCCGGCGGACCGCATCGCCCATACGGCACGGGACGCGGGGCTGCGGGTGGTGGTCACCCGGCTACCGGAATTCCCGGACGTCGAGGGCTGCGATCCGGTCACTCCGGACGAACTGCTCGACACGGCCCGGCAGTTCACCGCCGCCCCGGCCCCGCCGACGGATGCCGGGCCCGATGCCGCCGCCTATGTCATCTACACCTCCGGCTCCACCGGCCGCCCCAAGGGTGTCGAGGTGCCGCACCGCAACGTGATCGCCCTGATCGACGCGACCCGCGAGGAGTACGGCTTCGGCGCCGACGACGTCTGGACCTGGTTCCACTCCAGCGCCTTCGACTTCTCGGTGTGGGAGATCTGGGGGTGCCTGCTGACCGGCGGGCGGCTGGTCGTGGTGCCGTACTTCGTCTCCCGCGAACCCGACCGCTTCCGCGATCTGCTCGTGGCCGAGAACGTCACGGTGCTCAGCCAGACCCCGTCCGCCTTCGCCCAGCTGCTGGACGTCGACCACACCCGGGTCCCGGTCCGCCTGGTCGTCTTCGGCGGCGAGCCGCTGGACACGCGCATGATGCTGCCCTGGCTCGACCGGCACCCCGAATCGGTCTGCCGGACGGTGAACATGTTCGGCATCACGGAGACGACGGTCCACGTCACCGAGCAGACCCTCACCCGGCGACTGGCACTCGCCGCCACCCGCTCCGTGGGCCGGGCACTGCCCGGCTGGCACCTGTACGTGACCGACCCGGCCGGACGGCTCCAGCCGCCCGGCGTGGCGGGGGAGATCCGCGTCGGCGGCGCCGGGGTCGCGCTCGGCTACCTCGGCCAGGAGGAACTGACGGCCCGGCGTTTCGTCCCGGACCCGTACACCGGCGGCACCCTGTACCGCAGCGGCGACCTCGGGCGCCTGCGCCCGGACGGCCGCCTCGAACACCTCGGCCGCCTCGACAGCCAGGTCAAGATCCGCGGCTTCCGGATCGAGCTGGACGAGATCCGCTCGGTGCTGCTGGAAGACCCGGACGTCCGGGCGGCAGCCGTGGTGGTGCGGCGCGACGACCCGGACGACGCGGCCACCGCCAGGATCGACGCCTACGTGGTCCTCTCGGCCGGCGATCCGGCGACGCTCCGCAAGCGGGCCGCGGGCATCCTCCCCGACCACATGCTCCCCAGCACGGTCACCGCCCTGGACACGCTGCCGCTGACGGCCAACGGCAAACTCGACACGGCCCGACTCCCCGCACCCACAGCGCCCGCCGCACCGGACCGGGGGACCGAGCCCGTCACGGACGAGGACGACCTCACGCGCCGGCTGCGGCAGATCTGGGGCGAGGTGCTCGGCACGCCTGTCGGCCCCGACGACGACTTCTTCGAACTGGGCGGCAACTCCCTGTTCGCGGTCCGTATCGCGGCCGCCATGCGCGCACAGGGCCTGCCGTCGCTGAGGATGCGGGAGTTGTACCGCCGTCCGACCATCCGGGGCACGGTCAACAGCCTCGCCACCGCGGACGGCTGAAGCGCCGGCGGTACGTGTGGGCCGGCGGCCGGTGTTCACCCGACCAGTCCGTCGCGCCGTTCTACAGTCGCCGCATGAGATGTGGAACAGGACTGGCGATAGCTGGAGTTGCGGCCCTGGCCTGGGGCGAATGGTTGAACTGGCGCTGGTCCCGCACCCTCGTGGGGAGCAGGGAGCACAGCGGGGACGGGACAGAGGCCGTGGTCGTCCTGGGCTACCGGAATCCGGGACCGACGGTGAACTCCGTCAACCGCTGGCGCGTTCGTGCCGGAATCCGCTCCGTCGCCGCCGACGGCGGGCGATCCACCGTCGTGATCTTCAGCGGCGGTGCGACCGGCAGCTCCGCCGCGGAGGCGGAGTTGATGGCCGACTACGCGCAGTCGGTGCTGGGGTTCGACGGCACCGTGCTTATCGAGGACCGGAGCACCACGACATGGGAGAACATCACGAACGTGATCCCGCTGCTCGAGGACGTCGACCGCATCAAGATCGTCTCTCAGCCGGCTCACGCGCTCAAGGCCCGTGCGTACCTGGGGCGGCAGCGCCCCGATCTCGCGGCGAGGCTCGTCCGAGCGGAGGACTACCGCCTCGGCGAGTGGACGATGGGTAAACCGCTGCTGGCTCTGTACGGGTTTCGGACACTCCGCCGCCTCACGGCCGATGAGCGGAAGGGCTCCGTGTAGGTGGCCGCTGTCGCTTCGGCCTGCACGCGTCGAGGGAGCGGGGGATCGGGCCGCCCGGTGTTCTCGCTCCGGGCGGCCTGTCCGTGTGGTGTCGGCGATCAACGCTGGAAGCTGCCGAACAGGGCGCTCGACCCGGCCTGGAACTCGTCCGGCCGAGGGGATCTGACGGCACGGCACGGTGGTCGGTGGGACCGTTAGGGGCGGAAGGAAGGAGGGGGAGCCGGACGGCTGGCTGCGGCTGGAGGGCTGCGGGCACCGCGGTGTCAGTGTCCGGCCGTAGGGTGTGGGGTGTGGCCCGTTATGGGCCTCGCTCGTAGCTGTGTACCACCGCACCGGCCTCGCACCGTCGCCCGGAAAGCCCGTCAGAGAGCAGATCCCGCTGTGTTCCAGGACACCCCCATCTTCAGCCGCCTCGTCGACGAGCGTGGCGACATCCCCGCCCAAGTGCGTGGCGAAGCCGAACGCATACGCCGTGACCTGGAACGGGTGATGCACCGGACGTCCGGCCCCTTCCCGGGCGCAGCCCCGAACTTCCCCGGTCCGAAGCCTCCTTCCGCCGGTCTGTAGGGCGGGGGAGACGGCATACGGCCACGCCGTGGCTCTCCGGTCACGTCCCATCGATGCGCCCTATGGGGCGACTTGAGAAGAACCGCGCGGTCTCACCGTCCGCCCGGCCGGCCCTGCTGTCAGAGCGCTGTGTCATGATGCGGGCGCGTCCCAGGGGGCGGGCGCGCGGTCCACGAAAGCCAGGGGGCAGGGGATGGGAGCGGGGAGGGAGCCGGACGGCTCGTCCAGGTCCGACGAGGAGTGGGACCAGTTCCTGCGCGAGTCGGTGGCGGGTGCCGCCGACTCGCCCAAGGAGCCCTCGGCGCGGGCCCGTGACGTGGCGAATCGGCTGCGCGCGGAGCCTGCGCGGCAGCCGGAGGGCTGGCGCACCTACACGCCCGCGCAACCGAAGCGACGTACACGCTGGTACGTGGTCGGACTGCTGGCCTCGCTGGTGCTGCTCGTCGTGGCGCTCGCCCCGGGGCGGATGGTGGACCTGTTCGCCGGCGACGGCGCAGACTCCTCGCCGGAGGCGGCCGAGAGCGCCCGCCCTACTCAGGCACCCCCGACGGAGATGGCTCAACGCCCCACCCTGGACAGGCCGTTCCGTGGCTCGCCGGCGGCCGCCTGGGCGAGCGGAGCGGCGGGGATCACCGTGCCCAAGGCAAAGGCGGTCGGCTGGATGAGCGTGGCCGAGGTCGAACGAGCCCTGGCCCGCAGCCGCGACTTCCTCGTCGAATCCAGCCTGGACCGGGGCGTCTTGAGGGGCGAGCGCCCCAAGGCGGCCATCGCGCTGATCAACCCGCACCAGAAGGATGTCCAAGATCTTCTGAACACCGCTTTCCGGTCCCCGAGCGAGGACAACGACCCCCTCCTCCTCTTCAGCCGGTTCCAGTCCTCCCGGACCCGCCTGGTCGGCGACGTCGTGAAGACCAGGGGCCGGCTCAGCTACCGGGAGGGTGAGCGCGGCGCACTCCAGGTCACCGCCGATGTCACCTTCGTCTACCCGGTCACCCGCGCTCGCCCGAGCGGCGACGACGAGATCGTCCGCACGATCGTCCGGCGCGAACTGGTCGTGAGCTGGGACGACCCTGACAAGGTGATCACGAAGCCGGGCACGTTCTCGATCGTCTCGTACAAGTACGACGTGACCAACGGGGGCTGCGGCGCCGCCACGGGCTACTTCACCCCACCCTTCGGCTCGGACCGCCGTACGGACGAGACCGGCACGGAGGTGGACCCGTACGACCGGAGCGTGCCCGTCGGGAGCGCCGGGTCCCCGGAGGAGGAGTGCGGGGAGGCGACGCGGTCCTAGCTGGGCGTTCCTGGCGGGTGTTCCGTTGAGGCTGCCCGCACGGCCGTCGTGAGCGTTGAGACCCTACGCCTTCTGGATCTTGAGACGACGAGCAGCCCGTGGCAGGCTCATGCCGCATGATCGACGAGTTCGCGAAGGACCATCTGCACGGGCGACTGCGGCGGGACCGCCAGGCGCTGCTCTGGAAACTCGACGGCTTGTCCGCATACGACGCCCGTCGGCCTTTGACGTCGACCGGAACCAATCTCCTCGGCCTGGTCAAACACGTGGCCACCGTCGAGGCCAGGTACTTCGGCGAGGTCTTCGACCGTCCTTCGCCGGAACCGCTGCCGCCCTGGCAGGACTCCGACGGCAGCGATCTGTGGGCGGCCGAGGACGAGACCCGCGAGCAGATCGTCGGGTTCTACCGGCGCACGTGGGCCCGGTCGGACGCGACGATCAACGCGCTTCCCCTCGACGCCCCCGGCCATGTGCCGTGGTGGCCGGAGCCTCACGCCGATACGAACCTGTTCGCCGTCATGGTTCACGTCCTCGGCGAGTCCGTCCGCCATACCGGGCAGGCCGACATCCTGCGCGAAGGCCTCGACGGCCGGACCGGGTTGCGTGCCGAACACGAGGAGCCGATCGACGCGGAAGCCCGTGCAGCCCACTGCGCGAAGATCGAGCTGGCCGCCAGGGCGGCCGCAGCGGACGACGCCCGGAGGCAGCCGCGCGTGACGTGACGTTCGTCGTGGCCAGGGCGCGTCCCCGTGCCGGCAGGTGACTGGAGGCGTACGGGCCGAGGCCACCCACGTCGATGACAACCTGCTCGACCGTGAGCACGAGTCCGTGCTCACGGTCGGGGCAGAACGCCGGGATCAGGCTGCGACGAGCTCCTGCTCGCGGTCCGGCGTCTTGACCTTGGGCTTCCTGTTCGGCAGCGAGAGCCGGACGACCTTGCGCCACGCGGAGAACACCTGCTTGGGCAGCGGCCCGGTGACGTACTCCAGCTCGTACTTCTCGAACAGCGCACGCACCTTCACCGCGACCTCGGCGTACCGGTTGCTCGGCAGGTCCGGGAACAGGTGGTGCTCGATCTGGTGCGACAGGTTGCCCGTCATGAAGTGCATGGCCTTGCTGCCGCTGATGTTCGCCGAGCCCATCATCTGGCGCAGGTACCACTGGCCGCGCGTCTCACCCTTGATCGACCGGCGCTCGAAGACCTGCACGCCCTCGGGGAAGTGCCCGCACATGATCACCGAGTGGGACCAGATGTTGCGGACCAGGTTCGCGGTGAACGTGGCGGCGAGCGTGGGGAGGAAGGACGGGCCCGACAGCAGCGGGTGGATCACGTAGTCCTTGAGCACCTGCTTGCGGATCTTGCGGCCCACGGCCCTGGCCCGTGCGCGGAACTCCGGATCCTTGCGGCGGCGCTTGCGCAGGTTCTTGCCGAGCTCCAGGTCGTACGCGGCGATGCCGTACTCGAAGAAGCAGGCGTTGATGAAGTTCCACAGCGGCTGGCCGAGGTGGAACGGGTACCACCTCTGGTCCTCGTCGACGCGCATGATGCCGTAGCCGAGATCGTTGTCCTTGCCGATCACGTTGGTGTACGTGTGGTGCAGCTCGTTGTGCGAGTGCTTCCACTGCTCGGACGGCGAGACGTGGTCCCACTCCCAGGTGGTGGAGTGGATCTTCGGGTCCCGCATCCAGTCCCACTGGCCGTGCAGGATGTTGTGGCCGATCTCCATGTTGTCCATGATCTTCGCCACGGACAGGCCGGCGGTGCCGATCAGCCACGCGGGCGGGAAGATCGAGAACAGCAGCACACCCCGGCTGACCAGCTCCAGCTTGCGCTGCGCCGAGATGACCTTGCGGATGTAGGCGGCGTCCTTCTCACCACGGCTGGCGATCACCTCGTCGCGGATCGCGTCCAGCTCGCGACCGAGTTCCTCGATCTGCTCCGCGGTCAGGTGGGCGGTGGGGTCGATGGCGGTCAAGGTGCTCCTACCGTTCGATGTCGCAGGGGCCCGCCGCGGCGGACACACAGGTCTGGATGAGGACGCCCGGCTCGGCCTCGGTGATCTCGCCGGTGCGCAGGTCGCGGACGGCGCCCGCCTTGAGCGGTGTGACGCAGCCGAAGCAGATGCCCATACGGCACCCGGACGGCATGAGCACACCGGCCTCCTCGCCGACGTCCAGCAGCGGCGTGACGCCGTCCGCGTCGACGGTCCTGCCGGTGGTACTGAACGTGACCGCGCCACCGCCCCCGTCGTCGGCCACGACGACGCCGGGACGGAAGCGTTCGGTGTGCAGACGCTCACGGAGGCCGTGCTCGGCCCAGTGCTCCTCGGCGGCGTCGAGCAGGCCCGCGGGCCCGCAGGCCCAGGTCTCGCGCTCGGCCCAGTCGGGCACCAGCTCGTCGAGGCGGCCGATGTCGAGCATGCCGTCCGTGTCGGTGTGCAGCTCGGTGAGACGCAGCTTCTTCTCCGCGACCAGCTCGTGCAGCTCGCTGCGGAAGATCACGTCGTGCGGCCGCGGCGCGGAGTGGACCATGACGACGTCGTCGAACTCGGTGTCGCGCAGCATGCCCATCGCCGGCGTGATGCCGCTGCCCGCCGTCAGGTAGAGCACCTTGGCCGGCTTGGCCTCGGGCAGCACGAAGTCACCGGTCGCCTGGTCGAGCTGGATCAGCGTGCCCGGCTTCGCCTTGCGGACCAGGTGGTTGCTGACCTTGCCGTCCGGGATCGCCTTCACGGTGATCGTGACGCGGCCGTCCCGGCGGTCTGTCGGTGAGGTGAGCGAGTAGGCACGCCACAGGCGCACCCCGTCGACGTCGACGCCGATCCGCACGTACTGACCGGCCGTGTGGCCGCGCCAGCCCCGTCCCGGTCTGATCACGATGGTCGCGGCGTCACCCGTCTCGGGGTGCACGGCCTCGATGCGCCCACGCAGGTCGCCGCCCGCACGCAGCGGGCTGACCAGGTCCAGGTAGTCCGACGGCAGCAGCGGCGTCGTGACCATCTCCAGCAGTTTCCACGCCCCACTGCGGAGGGTTGCACTCGTCATGACTCCAGCTTGATGCGCCACAGGGTGTAAAGTCCTGTCCGCAGGATGTGAATCTGGTCGGCCGAATTGTTCGCAGGGAACAAAAACGTGAGTCATGCAGTCCGGAGGGCCAGCGAACTGGCCCTGGATGAGACGACGGTCACCGCACTCAGGGCCGCGCTGAGGACCACCGCCGACGAGGTCGTCCAGGCGATCATCGACGAGGTCCCTCCCTACGCCAACGCCCTGTCGGGCCGCATGGGCGGCACCATCCGCCGGGCCGTCCGCACCGCCCTGGGGCACTACCTGGACCTCGCGAGCGGGAACGCCACGGGTGGCGATGCCGGTGACGCGGCCTACGAGCTGGGCCGCGGCGAGGTGCGCGACGGCCGTTCGATGGACGCCCTGCTCAGCGCCTACCGCGTCGGCGCCCGGGTGGCCTGGCGCGGCCTGGCAGCCGGTGCCGTACCTGCCGGTCTGCCGGCCGCCGAGGTCGCCAAGTTCGCCGAGCTGACCTTCGCCTACATCGACGAGCTCTCCGCCGCGAGCGCCGCGGGCCATGCCGACGAACTGGCGGCCCGGGGCCGGGCTCATGAGCGCCACCTGGAACAACTGGTCCGCGACCTCCTCGCGGACGCGAGCCCCGACGTGCTGCTGGCCTCGGCGCAACGGGCAGCATGGCAGCCTCCGGGCTCGCTGACTGCGGTCCTGCTGCCCGCCGCCCAGGCCCGGCCCGCCTGGCGCATGCTCGACCCAAGCACCCTCGTCCTGGACGATCTGCCGGACGCCCTCGGCGTGCTGCTCGTCCCCGATGCCGACCGCGCGCATCTCCTGAGGCAGCTCACCGACCGCAGCGCCGTGGTCGGCCCGGCCCGGCCGTGGACGCGTGCGTCGGCCTCGTACGCACGAGCCGCCCGCGCGCGCTCCCTCTCCTCCGACATCCGCGACACCGAGGAGCATCTGCCCGAGCTGGTGCTGAGCGCCGACGCGGACGCTTTCGCGGACCTGCGTGTCCGCGCCCTCGCCCCGCTGCGGGCCCTGCCTGTCGCGACCGCCCGGCGGCTGGAGGAGACGCTGCGGGCGTGGTTGCTGCACCATGGCAGACGGGACGAGGTGGCGGCGGAGTTGTTCGTCCACCCCCAGACCGTCCGGTACCGGATGGCGCAGCTGCGGGAGCTGTTTCCGGATCTCGCATCGCCCCACCGGGTCCTCGAACTGACGCTGGCGGTCGGTCTACGGGACAGCTGAGACGTTCCGCCTCTGCTGCCCCGGC
This sequence comes from Streptomyces sp. VNUA24, assembly GCF_029167005.1. NCBI lineage: Bacteria > Bacillati > Actinomycetota > Actinomycetes > Kitasatosporales > Streptomycetaceae > Streptomyces > Streptomyces sp. VNUA24. The sequence goes on along the minus strand of NZ_CP119143.1, from coordinate 423,121 downwards.
GTCGCCAAAAGGCAGTTGAGAGGGTGCCCCTGATGGGGAAGGGTCTGTGGTCATGGAGTTCTTCTGCTACCACCGCGATCGTCCCGGCTCCCTCGCCCTACGCGAGAAGCTGGTGGAGGAACACTGGTCCTACATGGACCGGTACGCGAAGGAGCTGATCGCTCGCGGTCCGACCTTCGCCGATGACGGGGAAACACCGACGGGCAGCGTACACATCGTCGACCTGCCCGATCCGGCCGCCGCCCGCGCGTTCGCCTTCGACGAGCCCGGCTACCAGGCCGGCGCGTACCGGGACGTGCTGATCCGCAGGTGGCGCAACGTGCTGGGGCGCACCATGTGGGACTTCCCCGGTGGCCGTACCGGCGGCAACCGTTACCTGGTGATCGGCCTCGGCGAGGGCCCGGCAGCCGACCTCACCCCGCCGCCCGATCAGGAGGAACTCATCGCGTACGGGCCCCTGCTGTCCGACGACGGAGACACCTGGCTGGGTACGGGGGTGCTGCTCAGGGCCCCGGACGCGGACACGGCACGAGCCGTCCTGACCGCGGACCGGTATGCGGACATCGAGGTCCACGACTGGGAGTTCGGCGGGCGCCGATGACCCCTGCCGCGCGAGGGCGTCACTCGCCGGGTCAGTAGTCCCTGACCCGGCATGCTCTCGAACGACTCCGGTCCCCGGCGAGGTGATGTCGCCGGGGACCGGATCCTGGTAGCGGGGGCGGGATTTGAACCACGCGACCTCTGGGTTATGAGCCCAGCGAGCTACCGAGCTGCTCCACCCCGCGTCGGTCTGACCAACGTACGGCATATCGACGAGTCGGGCACCGGATTTTGTGCCGCGGCTGTATGTTCCGGGTCCGCGCCGGCAGCACCTGTGGTCGGCCGTGGCCAGTCCCCAGGAGGCCCCCACACGTCCGGCAGCGACCGCATCACCTCGGCGTCGAAGAACGACCACAGACCGATGTCCTTGCCCCACGGGCCCTGCCGCGGAGAGCGGGTGCCAGGATGTCCGGGTGGTCAGCGCTGAGGAGTGGATTCGCATCCGTCGCGGCCTGCGGTTCGGACAACGGTTCCGGGGGACGGTGACGGCGGTCCCGAGGCCGGGCGCGATCGGCGTTTTCGTCGACATCGGTCTTCCGGTCGACGGGTTCGTCGATGTTCAGCTGCTGCCGGCGGACGCAGAACGCTGGCCGGACCAAGGAACCGAGGCCGAGTTCGAGGTCTGGTGGGCCGATCAGCGAGAGCAAGTGGGACTCAAGCCGGTTGACCCGCAGTTCCTGCGTGACAACTTCGCCCACTGGCAGGCGGACAGGAGGCCCGGCTGGCCGGAGGACGTGCCGGTGGAAAAGGCATGGGTCGATGCGACGGCGACGTGTCTACGCGGAACGGGCGTGATCGAGGAGACGCTGCGCTCAGCAGGCTGGTGGCCGGGACGACACGTCTCGACGGACCACTGGCGCAAGACGCTCGAGAAGACCGGCCTGATCCGCATGCACGATGCCGCTGAAGCCTTCTTGGCGGAGTTCGGCGGCCTGGACGTCCAGATCAGCGGCCGCGGGATCACCTGTGCCAAGACCCCCTTCACCTTCGATCCGGACAACCTGATCGGCGAGGAAGACCGCTTCGCCGACTGGAGTCACACCATCGGACGCGCCCTCTTCCCCCTCGGCGAACTCGACGAAGGCAGGTTCTTCCTCGGCATCGACGAGAACAGCGAGATCTACCTGGTCGAGACCTGGCTGGCTACGTTCGGCCATGCCCAGGACGCGCTGGAGAAGCTCATCCTGGGCATCGCCCCGGAGCGCATCGAGACGGGCGACTGAACAGCCCCAGCGGGGACCGAACTTCCTGAATCCGCAGTCTCGGCAAGACCTCCTGCCGACGAAGCGACCGAACATACAGCGACGTGGGAGGGGCCTCCAGAACCCGGCGCAGATCACCGGGACCCGGCCGCAGCCTGGACCGCGGCGAAGCTCGCCGCGGAAGCGGGCCTGTCCCGGGCGGCGTTCGCGCGCCGCTTCTCCGCGCTGATCGGTCAACCGCCCCTTGGCCACCTGGTACGGACTAGCCCCCGGCGCATACCGACGGGGGAGCTGAACCGGTGCCGGGGCAGCCGTGGCCGACGAGGACGTCGGTCGTGAAGACGATCGAGCCGCCGTCGTCGACCAGCGGCCCTCGAAGGGCCCTTGCTCGAAACCGATCCGCGGATGGCCGGCCGGCGACGGTCCGGGCGCCGACCGGCTACTCCGCCGTCACGATGCGCTCGACCGCGGCCGTGATGAGTTGTTCGCGCTCCGCCTCCGTGAAGACGTCCGGGAGGGTGAGCTGTTCGACGATCAGCCAGTTCAGCGTCAGCATCAGCAGCTTGACCGCCGTGGTGTCGCCGGGCAGACCGGACGTCTCGTGATAGGCGACGTTGGCATCCACGTCGGCCCGGACTCGCTCCGTGAGGACCTTGCGCAGTTCGGGGCGGCGAGTGGCTTCGAGGCGCAGCTCCAGCAGCGCCAGGTAGCCGGTGCGGAAGGAGGCGATGCGGCCGACGAGTTCGCGCATCAGCTCCGCGTAGGTCTCCCGGTCGCGACCGGCCGCCTGCTGGCGGGCGATCGTGGCCTCGTCGGGCTGGAGTCGCTCGTAGACCCGGGCGCCGGCCTGGGTGAACAGGTCGTCGCGGCTGGAGAAGTAGTTGGACGCCGTACCGGCGGGAACGGCCGCCTCGGCGTCCACGGCCCGGAAGGTCAGGCCGCGTGCGCCCTCCCGGGCCAGCACCTCGATCGCCGCGTCGACGAGGGCCGCGCGCCGCTGGTCGTTCCGCCTCACCATTGACATCACTCCAGGTGTAGTACTACGTTCAAATCACTTCAGTCATAGTACTACGGATGAGGATGAGGAAATATCTTGCGGAAGCTCGTGTACTACGTGGGTGTCTCGCTCGACGGCCGGATCGCCGGCCCCGGCGGCGAATTCGACTTCTTTCCGCAGGGCGACGAGCAGCAGGCCGCCGCCTATGCGACATGGACCAACGCGCTGTACCCGGAGACCGTCCCCACCGCCTACCGCGCGGCCGTCGGCGTCGCCGACGCGCCCAACCGGCGTTTCGACACCGTCGTCATGGGCCTCGGCAGCTACCGCCCAGCCCTCGACAACGGGATCACCAGCCCGTACACGCACCTGCGCCAGTACGTGGTGTCCAGCACTCTCAAGCCGGACACCGACCCAGCCGTCACCGTCGTGCCGAGCGACCCGCTCGCCCTCGTCCGCGCGCTCAAGGGCGAGGTCGGCACCGACCTGGACGTCTGGCTCTGCGGGGGCGGCCGACTCGCCGGCACCCTGCTGCCCGAGATCGACGAGCTGCTGATCAAGACGTATCCGGTCATCGCGGGTAGCGGGATCCCGGTGGTCGACGGCGCCTTCGACCCCACGGTCTTCGACGTCGCCGAGCGCACCGCCTTCCCCAACGGGGTCACCCTCACCCGCCTCACCCGCCGCTAGACCATGGCGCGTTCGCCGGTCGGTCACACGCGAGGCCGGTTCAACAGCCGGGAGAGCACGATCGCGCTCTCGGTCCGTTCGACAGGAGCGGTGGCGCGCACGCGTTGGATGGCCTGTTCCAGATGAGGGATGTCCCGGGCGAGCATGTGGACGACGGCGTCGGCCGCGCCGGAGACGGTGCAGGCTTCGACGACCTCGGGGATGTGCTCCAGTGCCTGGCGCAGTTCGGCGGGGGTGGGATTGCCGCTGCAGTAGACCTCGACGAAGGCCTCGGTGTGCCAGGCCAATGCCTGAGGATCGATGAGGGCGGTGTAACCGCGGATCGCGCCGGTGGCTTCCAGCCGGTCCAGACGCCGCTTGGCGGCGGGCGCGGACAGCCCGGCCGCCTTCCCGATCTCGGCGTACGTGGCCCGTGCGTTGTGCAGCACGCAACGGATGATCGCTCCATCGATGGCGTCCATGACCTCGCTCCAGACGTCAGAATGCGCGGTGCGACGGCGCAAGAATCAGCCGTGAGCCCGCGAGTATTGCAAGAAAGTGATGGAGGGCAACAGTAAATGGCGATTGTTTGCACCGCCCGCCGAACATAGTCTCCGGCATGTCCTGATGTCACGTGCCGGGAGCGGTGTGGAGATGACAGCAAGTCTGAGCGACGTGGAAGCCTCGGCACTGGCCGCGGTGGACGAGGCGGCCATCGGCCGGTCGCTGCTGGAACTGCTCGCTGTTCCGAGCGTGACGGGGAGCGCCGCGGAGTCCGAACTCCAGCACGTCCTCGCCCGACGTCTGGAGCGGTTGGACCTCGACGTGGACCTGTGGTCCATGAACCTGCCCGAGCTCCGCGCCCACCCCCGCTTTCCCGGCAGCGAGGCCCCGCGCACGGAGGCGTGGGGCCTGGTGGGCGGCACGCGGCCCCAGGGTGACGGGCCGACCCTGATCCTCCAGGGGCACGTCGACGTCGTACCCCCGGGGGACCTGGCGCAATGGGACGGCGACCCGTTCCGCCCCCGGACCACCGGGGACGTGGTGCGCGCGCGAGGAGCGTGCGACATGAAGGCGGGCATGGTGGCGATACTCGCCGCCCTGGCCGCGATACGACAGGCGGGCGCAAGGCTGCGCGGCCAGGTGGCCGCGCACTTCGTGGTCAGCGAGGAGGACGGAGGACTCGGAGCGTTCGGCACCCTCCAGCGCGGCCACACCGGTGACGCCTGCATCATCACCGAACCGACCAGCGGCGCGCTCATGACCGCGAACGCCGGCGCCCTGACCTTTCGCATCGAGGTACCCGGCCGGGCCACCCACGGCAGCACCCGGTACGTGGGAGTGAGCGCCATCGACGCCTACCTGCCCATCCACCGCGCACTCGCCCACCTGGAAGCCCGCCGCAACACCGACGCCGATCCGCTCATGTCCGCGTACCCGGTCCCCTACCCGCTGTCCGTCGGCACCGTCCATTCCGGCGACTGGGCCAGCAGCGTGCCCGACCTGCTGGTGGCCGAAGGAAGACTGGGCGTCCGGCTGGGCGAGGACCCGGACCGGGCACGCACCGAACTGGAGGCGTGCGTGGCCGAAGCCTGCGCAGCCGACCCCTGGCTGCGCACCCACCCCGCCACGGTGACGTGGCCCGGCGGACAGTTCGCCAGCGGACGGCTGCCGGCCGGACATCCGCTCGCGACCCTGGTCGGCGACGCGCACGCCGACGTCACCAGCGGCCCACGACCTTCGGAGCGAGGCGCCCCTTACGGCAGTGACCTGCGGCTCTACTCCGGCGCGGGCATTCCCACGCTGCAGTACGGCCCCGGCGACGTACGCGTCGCCCACGGTCCCCAGGAACAGGTCCGCGTGAGCGAAATCGTCACCGTCACCCGGGCACTGGTGCTCGCCACCCTGCGCTCGGTCGGTACGAAGCAGTAGCCGCGAGCCACCCTCATCCCCTCCCCGGGGCCGCTACCGCTGCTCGGCTCATCGGCAGGGACACGGGCAGCACACACGGAAGGGGCCGACCGCGAAGGCGATGCGCGAGCGGGCGGACCGGTCGTTCACCGGCTCTTCTTGTTGAACCATCCGAGCGACTGGATGACGGACGCGCCGATGAACAGAATGCCGAGCGGCACGATCGTGAACCAGGTGGCATCTGCCTTCGCGGCCGCGAGCAGCGCGATGGCGCCGACGGCCAGCGCCAGGAGCACGAGCATGCCCAGAAGGACACGGGTCTTGGAAACCAACGGTGGACTCTCCCCAGTTCAGCTGTGCTCAACGGCCAGGACAGGATGCGCTCCCCGTGCCCGTCGAACCGCCGGCGACAGTCGTCGGGTAGGGAAGAGGCAGGCTCCCCGCCGTGACAGCACGCCCCCTGCGGGAAGCCATGAGGCGAGTCTCCCAACGCGGCCTTCCCCAGACGCCAGTAGAACTACGTAATCGCATACGTAGGCTCTCCGGCAGGGGCCGGTGCGGAACTCGGCGTTCGGAGAGCCCACCAGGAGGCTCGTCCACGAGGCCGATCACGCCGCCCTCGCGGTGCGTGGGCCCCGTCCCGTTCCCCGGCCGATTCCCCGGTCAAGCGGGACAGGAGGCGAGCGAGGTCGCCGTGCCCCAACGGATCATGAGATAGCCCGAACCGCCGATCTCCGCCACGGCGTAGCGCCTGTACGGCCAGCCGGAACCCGCGTTCTGCCGCTGCTTCACCAGGGCACGGCACGCCTCACCCGCGGCCATGTCGGCCCAGGTCTCGACCTGCCTCTGATTCCACCTCAGGTAGTCCGACCACACGTACATGGCCGAATGCGCGGGATCGAAGCCCACTTTGATCTCCTCGTGGCCGAGGACCTGACCGGTGCCGAGCGCCGGTCGCATCTCGTTGCTGCGCTCGATGACCTTCTTGGCGGCGCGGTCCGCAACCCGGATCTCGTCGCCGTCGGTACTCGGGATCATCGCCTCCCCGAGACCGCTCTCGTCCGGTGCCCATTCCGACTCCGCCCCCGACTCCGCCCCCGACTCCGCCTCTGCCTCCGCGTCGGCGCCGTCGCTCCGCGCTGTGCCGTCCTCCGCGGCCGACCGACACCGTTCGTCGGCGACGAAGTCCTCCTGCCACGTCACCTGCGCATCGCGGCCCGCCTCCTCGCGCACCGTGACGTACGTGCGATACGGCAGATCCGGATGGACGTGGAGAACCGCATCGCGCAACGACAGACACATCGCCCTGGCGATCTCCGTCTCCGCGATCAACGTTCCGTGCGCGTCCGTTTCCAGGCTGTACGAGAAGTAGACCTCCCGGCGTGCCTCATGGAACGTCACGCTCCCCGGCGAGAGCCGGACCTCGCTCAACTCCCCTGACAGGACACTCTGGTCGTGCAGGACGGAGCGCGCCACGTCGTGTTCGCCCTGCCCCTGAGCCGTACGAGCTTCCGCCCAGCTCACCGCACTCGCCGCGCCGTCGCTCACGGCCTTGCCCCGCTCCGCCGCGGTATCCGCCTCATCGGATTTCACGGCCTGCGACCCGGCCCCGGCGGACGCCGAAGGCGAAGCCGATGCCCCGGACTTCCCGTCCCCGGTGGTGTCGGGCACCAGGGCCGTCACTCCGCCGACCAGACCGCCGAGCACCGCCGCCGCCACGACCACGGCGCCCACCCGCCGCCGCGCCGATCGACCCGGCGCCGCCGCCTGCCATGCCGGGTCCTCTCCGGCCGGCACATCCCAGACCTGGGCGACCACGTCCCCGGCCTGGGTCGGCAGCGCGTGTACGCCCACGACCTGGGTTGCCTGGGAAGCCAGCAACGCCGCGCACGACTGGGCCACTTCGGCGGCCGTGGGACGGTCCTCCGGCTCCTTCGACAGCGCCTTCTCCAGAATCCGGCGCAAGGACGCGGTGACGCCGTCCAGGTCAGGTTCCCCCGACATCACGCGGAAGGCGACCACGTCGGGTGGGCCGGCGCCGAAGGGCAGCCTTCCGGTCGCCGCGTAGGCCACGAGCGCTCCCCACGCGAACACGTCCCCCGCCGGGCCCGCGGTGCCCTGCCGGTACTGCTCGGGGCTGATCCAGCCCGGTGTGCCGGTCATGACTCCGGTACGGGTGACATTCGTGGTGTCGGACGCGTGCGCGATCCCGAAGTCCAGAACGCGCGGTCCGGTGGGCGTGAGGATGACGTTCTGAGGCTTCACATCGCGGTGCACCACCCCGACGGCGTGGATGGCGGACAGTGCCTGTGCGGTGGCCGCCGCGAGCGCGTACAAGCTCCCTTCCGACAGCGGTCCGCGTTCGCGCACATGCTGGTCCAGGGTCGGGCCGGCGACGTAGGCGGTGGCCAGCCACGGGGTCGCCGCATCGGTGTCGGCTGCGAGCAAGGGGATCACATAGGGGCCGGTGACACGGGCCGACAGCGCCACCTCACGTGCGAAACGAGCCCTGAACTCCGGCTCCTGCGCCTGCTCGGGATGGATCACCTTGACCGCCACACGCGTTCCGTCGGAGGTGACTCCGGCGTGCACGGTGCCCATGCCGCCGGAGCCGAGACGGCCGATGACGCGGTAGGGGCCGATGCGGGAGGGATCGCCGGGACGGGCCGGTTGGACTCTTCCACCGGAGCCGATAGCGCTCACACGTATTTCCTTGTACTGAGGGACGGTTCGGAACAGGCCGACCGGAGGTGACGGACCGACAGGAGGTGGCAGGCCGACAGGAGGTGGCAGACCGACAGGGTGCGGCATCCGTCGGAAGACCGACGTCCCGCGGGTGGACGATGTGTCGAGTGCGCACAGGAACGGCTTTGCGAGCCTCCGGTCGCAGCACACACCGGCCGGCCCGTGCGCGCCCGCTGCCGCTGCCGCTGTCGCTGTCGCTGCCGCTTCAGGCTCTCGTCCAGGATCGGCCAGTCGCCCAAGATGTCGGCATTCATCGCATCATCATCGCTGATCCCGTAGCTCGTCATGGTGTGAACGGCACCAATACACGCGCCCGTTGCAGGGATCTGGCAATCGGGAACCGATTTCCCGCAGGCCCGAAAAAAGGTGAGGCGCACGAGTTCCCCTCGCACGCGCGGCGATCCGGGCCCCGTGGCTCCGGGACGACGTCGCGCGATCTCTCGCCCCGCACATCGCCACCGGAAACGACGAAGGGCAAGGAGCAGCCTCCTTACCCTTCTCAACGTATAGCGCACCGGGGGCCTTGCGGCAAGGCCCCCGTGATGCCGCAAAATCGTCGGCCGAAGCCACAAGCTGCGGAAATGAGGGCACTGACGTGCGTGTGTGGGCGACGTACCGGGGACGCGATGACGTCGGACCGACGGTGGGACCCGAGCGGCCGTCGAGACCGTGCGCGCGGGCGAAGGGATCGCACGGTGCGGTGGGACGACGGGACACGACTGCCGAGGAGGCACGCCGATGAACGGGCCGTACGTGTGGAATCTTCACGAGGTCGACGAGAAGCAGATCGAGGCCGTCGGCGGCAAGGGAGCGAACCTCGGCGGGCTGTCACGGATCGAGGGTGTCCGCGTACCGGCCGGATTCTGTGTGACGACGGACGCCTTCCGCCAGGTCCTGGCGCAGGTGCCGTCGGTGGACGATCTCCTCGATCAGCTGTCACGTCTGGACGCGGAGGACACGGAGGTGACCCGCACGGTGAGCGCGGAGATCCGCCGGGTCATCGAAGGGATCGTCGTTCCGGACGAGTTGGCGCGTGCGATCGCCGCCGCGCTCGCCGAGCTGGGCGAGGGGACCGCCTGCGCCGTTCGCTCCAGCGCGACGGCGGAGGACCTTCCGACGGCGTCCTTCGCCGGCCAACAGGACACGTATCTGAACGTCGTGGGGCCGACGGAGGTTCTCCGGCACATCAGCAGGTGCTGGGCCTCGCTGTTCACCGAGCGTGCCGTGGTGTACCGCCGGCGCAACGGCATCGACCACCGCCGGGTGCACATGGCCGTGGTCGTGCAGCAGATGGTCTTCCCCGAGGCGTCCGGCATCCTGTTCACGGCCGACCCCGTCACCGGCAACCGCAAGGTGGCCACGGTGGACGCGGGTTTCGGCCTCGGCGAGGCACTGGTCTCCGGCCTGGTGAACCCGGACGTCTCCGAGGTGCGCGACGGCGAGGTCGTGGCGAGGACGATCGCCGCCAAACCCCTGGCCCTGCACGCGCTGCCGGGCGGCGGTACGCATGAGGTGGCCGTCGACCCGCAGCGGCAGGAGCAGCCGGCGCTCACGGATACGCAGGCGGTGCGGCTCGTCGGAATCGGACGGCGGATCGAGGCGCACTTCGGACGCCCGCAGGACATCGAATGGTGCCTGGTCGACGGCGACTTCAGGATCGTCCAGAGCAGGCCGATCACGACGCTGTTCCCGGTTCCCGTCCGAGGGACCGACGACCGGGAGACAGGTGTCCGAGAGACAGGCGACCGGGAGACAGGCGACCGGGAGACGGGCGACCGGGAGACGGGCGAGCAGGACAACCACGTCTATGTCTCCGTGGGTCATGGACAGATGATGACGGACCCCATGAAGCCCCTGGGGCTGTCCATGTGGCGGCTGACGGCCATGGTCCCGATGCACGAGGCAGGGGGACGGCTGTTCGTCGACGTCACCCCGCGGCTGGCCTCGCCCGCGAGCCGTGCCGGTCTCCTGGACGTCATCGGGCGGGGCGATCCGCTCACCAGGGACGCGCTGGAGACCGTCCTCGAACGCGACGACTTCGTGGCATCGCTCCCGGACACGGCACCGGGCCGACCGCCCGTCGGCGGCGAGTTCGACCCGACCGAGACCGACCCGTCCGTCGTCGCCGAACTGATCGGCCGCAGCCGGGCGTCCGTCGCCGCACTGGAGCGTGACATCCGCACGAAGAGCGGACCGGAGCTGTTCGACTTCCTGGCAGAGGCATTCGAGGAGCACAAACGCGTCCTGAGCGACCCGCTGAACATCCGGGCGATCATGGTGGCGATGGAGGGCACCTGGTGGCTCAACGACCGGTTGCAGGAGTGGCTGGGCGAGAAGAACGCGGCTGACACGCTCACGCTGTCCGCCCCCGACAACATCACGTCGGAGATGGGCCTGGCGCTGCTCGACGTCGCGGACGTGATCCGCCCGCATCCGGAAGTGGTGGCGTTCCTCCAGGGCGTCCGGGACGAGGACTTCCTCGACGAGCTGGGCCGACTGCCGGGCGGGGCCGAGGCGCGCGACGCCATCGAGGCGTACCTCGACCGGTACGGCATGCGCTGCGTCGGCGAGATCGACATCACGCGACCGCGCTGGCGCGAACGCCCCACCACGCTCGTGCCCGTGATCCTCGATCACGTGAGGAACATGGAGCCCGGTGCCGCCGAGCGGCGCTTCGAGGAGGGCCGGCGGAAAGCGCTGGAGAAGGCGGCCGAGGTGGTGTCACGTCTGCGGGCACTGCCGGACGGTGACCGCAGGGCCGACGAGACGCAGCGGATGATCGACCAGGTCCGCGCCTTCATCGGCTACCGCGAATACCCCAAGTACGGCATCATCAGCCGCTACTTCCTCTACAAGCAGGCCCTGATGAGGGAGGCCGCACGTCTCGTCCGGGCCGGTGTGCTCGCCGCGGAGGAGGACGTCTTCTCCCTCACGTTCCAGGAGTTCCACCAGGTCTCGCGCTCGCACCAGGTGGACGACGAGCTCATCCGGCAGCGCAAGGACGCGTTCCGGTCGTACCACGCGCTGACACCGCCTCGCGTCCTCACCTCGGACGGCGAGGCCCTCACCGGCGCGTACCGACGCGACGACGTACCGCCCGGCGCCCTGGCCGGCCTCCCGGTCTCGGCCGGGGTCGTCGAGGGAAGGGCCCGCGTGGTCCTCGACATGGCGGAGGCCGATCTCGAGACGGGCGACATCCTGATCACCACCTACACCGACCCCAGCTGGTCGCCCCTGTTCGTCGGGATCGCGGGCCTGGTGACGGAGGTGGGTGGGCTGATGACCCACGGCGCGGTGATCGCCCGGGAGTACGGACTGCCGGCCGTCGTGGGCGTGGAACAGGCCACCCGGCTGATCCGGAACGGACAGCGCATCCGCGTCCACGCGACCGACGGATACGTCGAGATCCTGCCCTGACCGACCAGACGCCTCCGCGGTGATCGACAGCTCGGGTGATGCAAGGCGGCATCATGCACCCTCAGAGCACATCGTCGGTCCCCACCGCCTCGCTGCCGACCCGGCCGGACCGGGCCAGCGGATCCGGAGTGGGGCGCCATGGGCGGCAGATGATCAGGAAGGTGAGCGTCGCGGTCAGTGCGAGGGTGAGTACCGACAGGGCCATGGGCAGGGCGGTGCCTTGGCCGCCGAGGCCGGTGAGGGTCGGGGCGACGGATCCCATGAGGAACTGGGTGGTGCCCAGCAGCGCCGACGCGCTGCCCGCCGCGTGCGGGGCGCGCTGGAGGGACAGGGCCGTGGTGGTCGGCAGGATCATGCCGACCGGGCAGGCGGTGAGGAAGAGCGCGAGGGCGATCCAGGGCAGGCCCGCGTGGGTGATGGTGATCAGGAGGACCAAGGCGATGCCCGCGGCGCCGAGCACGGCAAGTCCCGTTGCCAGGATGCGCTGCGAGGGAAAGCGGCCGAGCAGCACTGTGCCGTTCAGCTGTCCGGTGACGACCAGACCGATCGAGTTGAGGGCGAACAGCAGGCTGTACGTCTGCGGGGAGGCGCCGTAGACCTCCTGGAGCGTGAAGGAGGAGCCGGCGATGTAGGCGAACAGGGCGGCGAAGCCGAGGCTGCCGGTGAGCAGGTAGCCCGTGAAGTGGCTGTCTGCGACGAGGCCGCGCATGGTGCTCAGGGTGTCGGAGAGTCCCCCGTCACGCCGTCGGTGGGCCGGCAGGGTCTCGGTCAGCAGGGTCGCGGTGGCGGTCAGGACGACCAGGCCCAGCACGGTGAGGGCGAGGAAGACGCCGCGCCAGGAGGTCAGGCGCAGCAGTTGGGCTCCGAGCACGGGGGCGAGGATCGGCGCGGTGCCGGAGACGAGCATCAATGACGAGAGCAGGCGGGCGGCGCCGAGACCGTCGTACAGGTCACGGACCACGGCCCGGGCGATGACGATGCCGGCGGCGCCCGCCAGCCCCTGGACCAAACGCATGCCGATGAGCACCGTCGCGTTCGGCGCGACGGCGCACAGGGCGCCGGCCACGACGTACACGCTCAGGCCGAGCAGCAAGGGGCGCCGTCTGCCGAGGGTGTCGCTGAGGGGGCCGAGGATCAGCTGACCCAGGGCGATCCCGATCATGAAAGCGGTCAGGGTGAGCTGGGTGACCGCCTGGGAGACGTGCAGGTCTCCGCTGACCTGGGGGAGGGCCGGCAGGTACAGGTCGATGGTGAGCGGGCCGAGCGCGGTCAGGGAGCCCAGGATCAGGACCAGGGGCACGCGGTGTGGGCGGGGTGCCGCGGATGGTGGTCGCATCACGGCGGCCGATGCGGCCGATGCGACCGATGCGGCGGATCTGTTCGGGACGGGGAGGGACATGATGTCGATTCCAAGCTGTGGGGTACGGCCGCTGCTGCCGTTCGCGACCGGGCCGGGGCCTCGCGGCCGGCGTGGACGGAGTCCATGACGTGCTCTCGGCCGCCGCGGCGACGGTCTTGGCGGTCGTGGTGGTCGCCGAGGTGGCCGGCGGCGCTGTGCTCGCCCGGCTCAGGGGGGCGACGATTTTGATCGTGCTGGGCCCAGCTGTGGTCGGCGACTTGCCGACGGGCGGTTGATCAACAAGCGGGGGTCATGAGCTGAGGGCCGGACGGGCCGCGCGAAATGTCCTTGGTCCGCGCGGCGCGTGCGTGCGGTGCACCTCGGCGGCGTTCAGTCGCCGACCGGGAAGAGCGACCGGTTGGCGATGTCGATGATGAACGGGCCGACGTGGGCCGGGTACTTGTCGACGATCGCCTTCTTGTAGGCGTCGCCGTCGTCGCCGAGCAGTTCACGGGCGTCGCTGAGGTAGCGGCGGACGTCTGCGTAGACCTCCGGGCCGGTGGGCAGGCCGTGGCCCGCGAGGATCGTGTCGTAGCCGGACTCGGCGGCCAGCGCGTCGACGGCCTGCTGCCAGCCGGTGATGTCGTTGTTGCCGAGGTAGAGGTGGACGTCGTGGTAGACGAGGTCCTGGGCGATCAGGACGCCCTGGTCGGGCAGTTTGACGAGGAGTTCGTCGGCGGCCTCACCGCCGGAGACGGCCTCGAAGACGAAGGGGACGCCGTCGACGACCTCGGTGCCCGGGACGATGTCCACGGACGGGGTGAAGTCTCCGAGGGGGATGACCTGTCCGGTGGGCAGTGTGCTGTCGCCGCGGGCGATGATCTGCCGGCGCACCTGGGGCAGGGCGTGTACGGGGACGCCGAAGCGGGCGGCGCCGTTGTAGTGGTCCGGGTGGGCGTGGGTGACGATGAGCCGGTCGATCGGCTTGCCGAGGCCTCTGGCGTAGGCGACGGCCTCGTCGGCGTAGACGGGGAGCAGTTGGGCGTCGATCGCGAGGATCCGGGCCGGGGTCTCGATCAACTGGGTGGTGGTGTGGAAGGTGTCCGCCGGCGACATGTAGCTGTGGAGGCGCACCGGGCCCTTGTCGAGGACCGTGACCGTGCCGTGCATAGGGATGCTCCTTGAGGTGGAGGCGGCTTCGCGTCGCCTTGACGTCCTCTACTTTCGTTGCGAAACCGCAGGCGGGCGAGATCCGCCGAAGACGCGGCATGGTAATTCGAGGACATCTGGAGATCGCGGTGCTTCCCGTGGGCCTTGCTGACGACGATGGCTCCGTGGATGGCGCCCTCCTTCGGCTCGCCGTCCACTCGCCAGAGATGCGGGGGCCCCGGGCTTCGAGTCATCGGTCTCGCCACCCGGTACGGGCGCCGTCGTCGGCGGCGGGACGGCCGCCTGAACTCGTGTATCGGGAAGGGCACGCCTCCGTCCTCGTTTCACCATGCCGTGTCCCCCTTCCACCTTGTGGGCCACGAGGGCGTGGGAAAGGCTGGAGATCGTTCCGGACAGGCGTGCTGGGCAACCCCGGTTCGGGGGTCGGCCGCCGTCTTGGTTTGCCGCGGCTCGGCAACAGCCGGGAGGGCTGAACGCCCCCCTCGCACCATCACCCGTACCTGAGGACGCATCAAATGAATCCGACCGTCGTACTCGTCCACGGCGCGATGCACACGCCGTGGATCTTCGACCCGCTGCGTGAGCGGCTTGCCGCCCGCGGTATCGCCTCCCGTGCCGTGCAACTGCCCAGCAGCAACGCCGACAGTGCCGCAGCCCAAGGGCTGACCGAGGACGTGGCCGTGGTCCGTGCCGAGATCGCGGCCGCCGACGGGCCCGTCGTGCTCGCCGCGCACTCCTACGGCGGAGTGCCCGCCACCTGGGCCGCCGCGATGGAGGACCGGGTCGCCGAACTCGTCTACATCGCCGCCTTCGCGCTGGAGCCCGGGGTCTCGATGATGGACTGGATGGGCGGTGACTTTCCGCCCACCTGGAGCACTTCTCCCGATGGTCTCGCCGTCAGGGCCGGGGACGCGGAGCAGTCCATCTTCAGCGGGGTCGACCCGGTCCTGACGGCCGAAGCCGTCAAGCGGCTCCAGTGGCAGGGCATGCGCGCCTTCACCGAGAAGCTGGGTGCCGCGCCGACGGCCGTTCCCTTGGCGTACGTCGTGGCCACCGAGGACCCGTCCCTCCCGCCGCCCGTGCAGGAACAGTGGGCCGCGCGCGCCGCCCACCGCCTGCGCCTCCCCTCGGGACACTCCCCGCACCTCTCGCACGCCGACCAGGTGGCCGAGCTTCTCGCGGAAGCGGTCGCACGCGTCGAACGGTGAACAGAACCGACGCACGCAGGATCGGTCCCATGCCGCGTCAGCCCGGGCCTGCATGGCTGCAGGCCCGGGCTGAGATGCCGTCGAGACCGTACCGATGGAAGCGGGGAGAGGGACGGCCTTCCGCGTTGCTAGCGTCCCGGGAGGGCACGCCAGGGGATCCCGGTCCGGATCTTGTAGGCGTTGCCGTGGCCGATCACCGTGGCGTCGGTTCCTGCCCGTCGGTCAGTGATCGAGGAGGGCGATGCGGATGGCTCGTTCGACGTGGGCGGCGGCGTTGGCGTGGCCTTCGGCGTTGGGGTGGACGAGGGTGACACGCTTGTTGATGGGGGCGCAGGTCAGGAGGGTGCCGGCCAGCTTGGCGGGCCAGTAGTCCGCAGCGTCGCCGCAGATTCCCTCGACCCACTTGTCACCCGCGGGCTGGCAGGCGTCGTGGCCCACGCTCGACGAGTAGACGTCGACGTAGCGGTCGCCGAAGAACGAAGTGACCCGCTCGATCGAGCTGTTCAGCGGCTTGAGGACGGTGTCACGGAGCCAGTCGACATCGGCGTGCTTGATCGCGGCCAGCTCGGTGAGGGAGAGACGGTTGCAGGCGGTGCCTTCCTCCGGCAGGACGGCCGGATAGCCGACGGTGATCACTTTGGCGTTGGGCGCGGCCTCGTGCACCTTCGCCAGCATCTGGATGTACTCGTCCTGGACCCTGGCGAGCTTGTCCTGGATGCTCTCCTCCCCCTCGGGGGGACTGGTGTAGTACTCGCGGCAGGACTCGCCGGGCGTCGCGCCCAGTTCGAGGCACTTGAGGAGCATGCCGCCGAAGGGCAGGCTGTTGCCGCCGACTCCGATGGTGACGACGTCGGTCGTGTCGTTCAGCTTCGCTCGCTGGATCTGCGTGTCCACCGCGGGCCAGCCTCCGGTGGGAGGCTGGACCGGGCTGATCGGCGACTGCCTGTTCTCGGCGATGTCGGCGATGGTGGCATTGCCGCAGCTGACGTTGGTCAGGTGGACGTACTTGCCCGGCGGGAACTCGTCGAGCTCCCGCTCGACCACTCCCGGGTAGGCGTCGCTGGTGCGGTCACAGCCGTCCCGCGACGCGTCGCCGAGCGGGGGCTGCGGGTCTCCGACGAACACGCCGGCGGTGTACGAGTCACCCAGCGCGGCCCACTCGTACTGCTCGGCCGCACCGGCCGCGCCCGTGGGCACGAGCGCGGACACGGCCAGCGTGAGCCCCACGGCCAGCGCTCTCGCTCGCAGGCGGGAGGCGGTGGGCCGTACGGCTCCGCCAGGACGGGTCGGCAGAGTCGTCGAGACGAGGGCTGCCAGCCTGCCCCTAGACGTCGAACGCATTCACGGTCTCCCATCACTCAAAGCAGTCATTCGACTACGCTCCGAAGTTAGGTGAGGCCATGTGATCGCCGGACGGATGTGCCAGGTAAACCACCCGTGCGTAGTGTGCTGAGGTTCCCGGCCGAGGGTGAGTGCGCCGGGTGGCCGCCCCTCGGCGGCGAGCCGGCGTGCTGCAGGCGACTGACCGTGTCGGCAGGGGTCGGCGGAGCAGTAGCCGGTCATGGACGAGCCGGGACTGCGCCTCTGAAGCGGTGCGGCAGTCTTTCTCTCCTGCGTACGGGCCTCCTTTCGGGCACAACGACCAGGAGTGCTCGCGTGGTGGAGTGCTGCCTCGCGTCACGTGGATGAGCATGGGCAAAACCAGTCATCTTCCCGTGCCAAGGGGATGCGATGCCCGACCACGCCGACCGTGCCGACCAGGCCGCTCGTGTCCGCCCCGAGCATGCCGCGCCGAGCAGGACGCTGTGGCGACAGCCGTCGGAGCAGTGGCTGCTCAGCGGCATCTACGGGCTGGTGCTGGCCAGTGCCATGGTGGCCGCGCTGGACGCGGCAGGGGAGGAGGCCGATCCCGGTTCGGACGCGCTGTGGGTGCTGATCACGGCAGTGGCGTCCGGTGCCGCCCATGGGTACGCGCACGTCATCGCCCAGCGTGCGTCCGTCGAAGGGGTAGCCGTCACCAGCAGACTGCGGTCGGTCCTCGCGGAGTGGCCCCTGGTCGCCGCCGTGCTGCCCACGGTGGGGATGCTGCTCGCCGCGGTGGCCGGGTGGTGGGCAGAGGCCACCGCGGTGGACGCGGCCCTGCTGTTCAACACCGTGGCCTTGTTCGGCCTGGGTGCCTGGGCCGCCCGCAGGGCTGGGCGGGGATGGCCGTCCTCGTGTCGGGCGGGCGGCCTCGATATGGTGATCGGCTTGCTGATCATCATGGTGAACGCCTTGATCCATTAGCTGCCGTGGGGGTGCCATGCAGGCGAGAAACGGCTGGGCCGACGGACGGACGTCCCCGGTGCGGATACTGGGGCGTTGATCTCGCGAGGGGGGAGTGGTCGTGACCTGGTCCACCGGGCTGCTGGGATTCGCTGCCGGGCTTCTCATATCGGTGGCCACCGCCCCCGTGGGCGTCTCCGGTGCCGTATTCCTCCTGCCCGTACAGGTCAGTGTCCTGGGGGTGCCGAGTCCCGCCGTGACTCCGACGAACCTGCTGTTCAACGTCGTGGCCGGGCCGGGGGCCCTGCTCCGGTACGGCAGGACCGGGCGCCTGGGCGGGCCACTGACCCGGCTGCTGATCGCGGGCACGGTGCCCGGTGTGGTCATCGGGGCGGTGATCCGCGTCTTCGCCGTGCCAGGGCCGCGCGTCTTCCGCCTCTTCATCGCCGCCCTGCTGCTCCCCCTGGGGCTGTGGCTGTGGTGCCGCACGCTGCGCCCGGCCGCACGGCGGGACATCGGACAGCCCACGCGCCGCGCCACCGCCACCCTGGCCCTCGTCGTCGGAGTCGCCGGCGGAATCTACGGCATCGGAGGCGGCTCTCTCCTCGGCCCGATTCTGGTCGGCCGCGGAATGCCCGTCGCCACTGTCGCACCCGCGGCACTGGCCTCGACCTTCGTCACCTCCGTGGTCGGTGCGGCCACCTACGCTCTGCTCTCGCTGACCACCACGGGTGACGTCGCCCCCGACTGGCTGCTGGGCCTGTCCTGTGGGACAGGCGGCCTGATCGGCGGCTACCTGGGCGCCCACCTGCAGCCCCACCTGCCCGAAACCGCGCTCCGCCTCCTGCTGGGAGCCCTGGCCGTCGCCATCGGCACCCTCTATGCCGTCCAACTCCTGACCTGAATGCGGCCGTTCAGCAGACCCCGACGGCCGGGACCACGAGCAGCGCATCGGTACCGGCCAGCCGTTTCAGGAATCCGCGACCACCCGTACGGTCTTCAGTCGCCGGTCGGCTGGGTCGGGGAGGAACATCCCCGCGTTCACCCCGCTGACCAAGTACTCCAGCACCGGTTCGGTGAGGAGTTCGCTGGGCAGGACGACGGGAATGCCCGGCGGATAAGGCGTGATCATCTCGGCCGCGACCCTGCCGACGGCCTCGGACGCGGGGATCTCGGCGTGCGGAGCGAAGTAGGCGTCGCGGGGGAGGCGTGCCTGCTCCATCCGTAGATCGGCCGGGGGCGGGACACGTACCTGCGGGGCGCCGTGGAGGTCGTCGGCGTGGTCGGCCAGATCCCGCAGGGCTGTGAGAAGGCGCGCCGTGGTCTGTTCGTCGTCGGCGTGGGTGAGTTGCGCGCTGATACGACGGTGGTCGAAGAGATGGGTGTCGAGGTGGTGGTGCTCCCGTAGCCAGTCGGCCGCCCGGTAGCCGGTGGTCCCGAGGCCGCTGATGTCCATGACCAGCGGGAGCGGGTCGAAGTCGGCGGCGAGACCCGGGCCGCAGAAGTCACGGGCGTCGTTGACGTGAAGGCCGTCGATCGACTCGACGGCCGTGCGGGTCTCTGCCGCCAGTTTCCGTGCCCGGCCGATGAGTTCATGACCGTGCTGCATCATCTGGCGTCGCCACGCGTCGATGCCCGCATAGATCAGGACACTCGGGCTGGTCGTGCCGAGAAGGTCGGCGCGCGAGGCCAGTTCGGCGGGATCGATGAGATCGCCCTGGAGATGGAACACCGAGCCCTGTTCCAGGCCGCTGCCCATCTTGTGGATGCTGGTGACGCAGATGTCGCCGCCCGCGTCCATGGCCCAGGCCGGCAGGTCGTCGTGGAAGGGCAGATGGGCGCCCCACGCCTCGTCCACGATGAGGGGCTTGCCGTGCCGATGGCAGACGTCGGCGATGCCCTGGAGTTCTGCTGCGGCACCGTACGGCGTGGGACTGGTGACCAGGGCTCCGTCGGCGTCCGGATGTTCCGTGAACGCCTTGTCGTAGGCGGCGGTGGAGGGCGGGTGCGCGATGTGGCGGACGGGGTCCCACTGGGGTTCCACCCACACGGGATCGACACCGGAGAGAATGAGGCCCGCCACGACCGACTTGTGCGCGTCACGTCCGACGAGCAGCCGATGCCCCGGGCAGGTCACCGCCAGCATCGCGGCCTTCACGGACAGGGAACTGCCGCAGGTCGAGAAGAAGGTGTGCTCCGCGTGCACCGCATCGGCCATCAGTTTCTCGGCGCGTTCCAGCACCTTGCCGCGGGCGAGCCGGTCGTCCAGGCCCCCACTGGCCAGGACATCCCCGTAGAAGACGGCGTCACCCAGGACCGCGCGAGCACGTGGATCCGCGCCGCGTGCCTGTTTGTGTCCCGGGGGCGTGAATCCGGACTCGCCCGCGTCCCGGTACCGGGCAAGCGCCTCAAGAACCGGGGCCTCAGCATGGTTCATACCCATGCCGACGGGGTTCCCGCCTGGCCGCGCCGCATGCCGACGGGGGCGCGGACCACCCCCCTGACCTTCGGCCGCGGACGGCACGGCACGGCAGGGACGATATTCAGCCGTACACCATGTGCTTCGGACGGATCGGCCGGGGAACCCGCCCATCCGAAGCCGTCGCGCGAGCGGCCCGAGCGAGGTGTCGTAGATGTCCCGACCGCGGCAGCCGGAGCAGCGGCACTGCACAACGCCGAGATCATGGCCGGTCACGCTCGGACCAGGAGCGGTCACGCCCAGAGGACCGACAAGGGAGCAAGGGCGGTGGCGAGGGCGGGAGGACACCGCCGGATCAGCGGCTCCGGCACCCGTGACTCGGTGGCCGTCCGACACAGGAGAGGAGAGGCGCATGCCTGCCGGATCCAATGCCAAGCGCGAACGTCAGTATGAACATATCAAGAAGAGCGCCGAGGACCGTGGTGAATCGTCCGAGCGCGCCAAGGAGATCGCGGCACGCACGGTCAACAAGGAACGGGCCAGGTCAGGAGAGTCGAAAACCTCCAGCAAGGTATCGACGCGTGACCGGAAGTCGTCCTACGAACGCGGCGGCCAGCGCTCGCACAGCGGATCGCAGGGGCCTACCAAGGACCAGCTGTACGAAGAGGCCAAGAAGCGCAACATCAACGGCCGCTCCTCGATGACCAAGAAGGAGCTGGAGAACGCGCTGGGTCGCTGACGCGAGGTGCAACGACGCCCGAGTTCCCCCACCGGTCACCGGCCGGCCCCGTGGCCGGCCGGTGACCGGGCGCCCCTTGGCTCGGTGCCACCGCGGCGCGGGGTCACCGACACCGCCGATCGACCATCGAACTGAACCGGAGCACACGCCCAGCCGACCTCAGGCACCCGGTTGGGAAGGCCAGCGGCTCGGGTGCGGCAGTCCGCCCCTCGCGTCGGCCGAGCCATGAACGGCATCGACAGAGCCCTGAACGGCATCGACAGAGCCGTGAACCTGGGACCGAATCGAAAGCGCCCTGACGCGACCGCGACTGTGGATGCGTGTGCGGCCGGGGTGGGGAGGTAAGGCCGGTCGGCGGTCACCAGGTGACGACGCCGCTTGGCGCGAACGCCGCCGTCTCCCCCGAGGCGCACACGCAGGCTCTGGCTGTTGGCTGTTGGCTGTTGGCTGTTGGCTGTTGGCTGTTGGGCAGGGCGTTCCGCAGGCAACAGACCTCGGGCACCCGGCACCACAGCCGAGGGACGCGGACCTCGACTCGGCCGCGCCCGCACCGGGCATCCGGGAGCCCTCAGGGAGAACTCGGACAGAACGCGCGCCACCCCATGGACGTTGTCGGCCCTGGTGCGAGCGGTGACGGCCACCCCAGCCACGTGGGCGAGGCGGTGATCAGGATCTCCAACGCCAGGAGCTTGTCGTGGACGCCGGGCCACTGGTGCGCCTGATTTTCGAGCCTCCTGAAGATCTTCCGGCCGTCACCCGACCCCGGCACAATCATCCGTATGACGATCACCACGATGGCGCCGTCCACGCGCAACACCCCCGTCACCGTCGCCCTGGGACTCCTCACGGGCGGTGTGATCGGGGCGTCGCTGGCCGCTCTCGTCGTGGGCACCATCATCGAGAACGTGCCGCTCTTCGTCGCAGGGCTGGTCCTGCCCGCGGTCTACGGTCTGCTCTTCTTCCTCGTCGGCGCGCCGCGGCGTGCCCGGGAGGCGACGGTCGCTCCCCGCACCGCTCTCGCGTCGGTCGAGAGCCTGGAGGCGGTCGGGGGCGAGGCGACGAGCGACGTGGCGGTGCGCTTCGATCTGACGGTCGCGCCGGACGACGTACCGGCGTACCGCGTCGCGTTCACGCAGAACATCAACCTCGTCGACCTGGCCGACTACAGGCCGGGCGGCGTCGTGGTGGTCCAGTACCCGCCGGACCGGCCGTGGAGGGTGAGGATCGTGAAGCGGCCGACGCCGGAGTGGGAGGAGCGGGCGGCCGGGGCCCGCGTCGACTCGGCGCCCGGCCCGGCCCTCGTGAGCGAAACCCCCGAGAGCGCTGCCGTCGGCTTCGTCACGCTGCTCGCCGTGCTGCTCGCCGCGGCCGGTGTGGTCCTGCTGTTCCGTGCCGACTTGTTCGACCGGAGCGCCTCCACGCAAGCGCCCCCCGCCGCAGGGCCGTCGGTGTCTTCGTCCACCTCTTCCTCTTCCTCCTCCTCGTCGACCACGGTGGTGTCTTCGGCGTCCGGCACGGTCACGCTCGGCCCGGACCAGTCGTTCCTCGACAAGGGGACACTGCGCCGGGCCGTCGACTCGCTCGCCAAGGGCACGGACACGCGCACGGCGCTCACCGTCGTCGTACAGGATCGGCTGCTGTCGGTGGTGTACGCGCCCACCGGCGCGCAGACCCCGACGTTCGACCTCGACTCCCTGCCCTACGACCGCTTCCCCTCCTTGGTCGAGGAGGCGAGGACCGGGCTGGGTGCCGGTTCCCCGCAGACCTGGCAGCTCACCGTCGAGCGCCTCACGGGTTCCCTCACCATCAGGGTCGGTGTGACGGGCGCCGAAGGGACGGCCTCGCTGGAGGCGGACGCGCGGGGCAAGGTGGTGCGGCGCACCCCGGCGCACTGACGGACGCGGCATCGGCCGCGTCTCGTGGCTCGCCTGGCCGTCGCGGGCGGCGGTGAGGGAGGGAGGAGGGGAAGGCACATGGCTCTGCAGGAATATCTGGTGCTGTGGTGTGGGGTGTTCGGCACGGTGGCGCTGGTCGGGTACGCCCGGTCGCTGGCCGGAATGACCCGGGCCCAGCGGGCGGTGAGGGTCATGGGACGGATGGAGCGGGTGCGGGAGCCCCGGCACGGAAGCTCGCAGCGCGACGGGATCCCCGTGGTCGTCTCTTTCCAGGACCCTTCCACCGGGGAGGAGTTCACCGTGACGAACGACGATGACCACGGGGACAGGATCACGGAGGCCTGGCCAGGCAGGGAGATCGGAGTCCGCTATCCGCCCGGGAGGCCCCACGCCTTCCGGTTCGTCGGGGACCTCCGGGCCGGCCGACGCGGGCTCGGGTGGCCGAACTTCGCGGTCTTCCTGGTCTACGTCGGCCTGGTGGTCTTCGCCGCGATCGACCGGGCCTGGCCGTGGGCACTGATCGGCTTCGGTGTGCCCTGGACCGTGTCCGGAGTCTGGTATCTGCCGCAGAGCGCACGCGCGGTGAACCGCCGTATCGCCGCGCTGACCTCCCGGCCCCCTGTCCGGGGCCGGGTCATCGCGGTGCTCACGGACACCAGCACCGACGAGGACGGCCACACCAGCACCAGCCACACCCCGGTCATCACCTTCACGACCCAGGAGGACATCACCGTCACCGCCTACTGCACCGAGGGGTTGCCCGACCCGGCGAACTCCCGCGGCCGCGGCGTCACCATCCACTACACGCCCGACGACCCCGCCGTGTTCACCCCCGACCTCGCGGCGGAACACCGATCCCGCTCACTCGACACCGTCTGCGGTGTCGTGGCGCTCCTGCTGGGCGTGGCGGCGGTCGGCGTCGGTGCGGTGCTGCTGTGACGCCCGGTGAGCGGGGTGCGCGCACCGACTGTGTTCCGAACCGCGGGCGCCCGCGTCTTCAGCGAGGGAAGCCCCGGCCGGCAGGTGATGGTGCGCGAAGTAGCCCCGCCGTAGCATCGCATCGCGCCCTGAACCGCGACACGGCACAGGGCGCGGTCCCGGTCATCGCGGTGCCGCGCACGGCACGGCACCCACAGCTCGCACGGAACGGACAGGCATGCGCATCGTCATCATCGGCGGAAGCGGGCACATCGGCACCTTCCTCGTGCCCCGGCTGGTGCGGGCCGGCCACGAAGTGATCAACATCAGCCGTGGCACCCGCACCGCCTACGCCGACGCTCCCGAGTGGCGTCAGGTACGGCAGGTCGTGGCGGACCGGGAACACGAGGACCGCGAGGGCGTCTTCGGCGACCGGGTGGCGGCGCTGAACCCGGATGCCGTCGTCGACCTGGTCTGCTTCACTCTGGAGTCGGCCACCGCGCTGGTGGAGCGGCTGCGCGGAGAAGTCGGTCACCTCCTGCACTGCGGCACCCTGTGGCGCTACGGCCCCAGCGACAAGCTGCCGATCTCCGAGACCACCGGTACACCTCCGGTGGGGGAGTACGGCATCCAGAAGGACCTGATCGCCCGGATGCTGAAGGCGGAGACCGCGTCCGGCGGCCTGGTGACGACGTCCCTGCACCCCGGGCACATCGTCGGTCCCGGCTGGGACCCGGTGAATCCCCTGGGGAACAACGACCCCGGCGTCTGGTACACCCTGTCGGCCGGTCAGCCGTTGCGGATTCCCGGCATCGGGGCCGAGCCGATGCACCATGTCCACGCCGACGACGTCGCCCAGTCCTTCGAGCGAGCCATCGAGCACCGGGAGGCGGCGGCCGGGGAGGACTTCAACGTCGTCGCCCCCACCGCACTGACCGTCCGCGGGTACGCCCGTATCGCGGCCGGCTGGTTCGGGCAGACCGCGTCACTGGAACCGGTGACGTGGGAGGAGTTCCGCCGGGGCACGAGTCAGGAGAACGCCGACAGGAGCTGGGACCACCTCTACCGCGGCCACTGCCTCACCATCGAGAAGGCCAGGACCCTCATCGGCTACGCGCCACGCTACGAACCGGAAGCCGCAGTTCTGGAATCGGTGCGGTGGCTGATCGACCACGGTGAACTGGAGGTGGCCCGCCCTCTCGTCGCCTGAGGGGAGGGCGCGCGGGAGGGCCGGCTCCGCGCAGCGGCACTGGCGTGGGCGTGGGGTGAGGGAGACCTCGGGACGGTCACGGGTCCCGGCACGGCCCGGGAGAGGCAGATGGCTCGAGAGGCGGCGATCCCCTCAAACCGGCGATCCCCTGAAGGGGGCGATCCCCTGAAGGCGGCGATCTCCACAGAACCTGATCCCCACCTCGCACGATCGCCCCCTCCCCATGGATTCCCGCCCGGGCGCCCCGACGACGAGCCGTCGAGGGCGGAGAACACGAGCACGCCGTCGTTCGGCCACCGCCGAAGCCGAGACTCGCGCACCCCGGGGCGTACAAGGCACGCCCGCTGCCGTCACTCGTGCCGGTGATCACCAGCGGGGCACCCTCCGCTCTCCGCCCCACACGGCCAACCTGTAGGCATGCGTCAGCCGTTCGTCCTCACCGCCGCTCTGGCCGCCCTTCTGCTCGCCGGGGGCTGCGTCGCCCTCCCGGCCGGCACCCCGCCCCCTGCACCCCGTCCGCACGCGGCTGCCGCGCGTACAGCCCCGCCGCTGCCGTCCCCAAGCGAGCCCTCCGCCCGCAGTGCTCTCATCGCCTCCGCCCCGACCCTCGTCAAGACCGTGAGGACGAAGCGCCCCGACGTCCCCCGGCCCGCCGCACAACGGCGGTCCTCCCTCAGCGACACCAGCCCGCAGCGACCCGCCGCTCCTCGGCCATCGGCGCGGCCGCGCACGGCAGTCCGTCCCGCGCCGGCCAGGCCCGCACCGCCTTCCGCGAACCGACACCGGACCGTCCGGCCGCGCACCGCACCGCCCGAGCCCACGTACGACATGCGCACCGTGTGCAACCTCGCGCACCAGGCCGCCGCCCCCTCGGGAGCAGGAACCCTCTGCGACACCTACCTGCGCTGATCACCTCACCCAGTCCGACGCCGGCCATCCCCGATCACCGCAGCTCCGCGTCGGCCGCCACGGGTGGCGATGTGCTGACTGCCTGTCATACGGCCGTATGCGCGGCGGGAGAGTACGTGACCGCGTGATGCGGCCCGTCCAGGGCCAGTGCCGGGCCGGGCCGGGCGGAGGCTTCGCCGACGCCGGTCGGCTCACGAGTTGCCCGGCCGGGGTGAGAAGGCGCAGACGCGGTCGGGGGCTCCCGGCACCTGGCCTCTCCGGCGGATTCGGCTCCGGGAATCGCCAGGGTCGCAGCGATGCAGCGATGCGCCCTCCGCGACCGGCTCATGCGGTACGGCGGCCTCGGCGCGCCGGTGTGCCACCGCGCGTGAGCCGTCGTCGTACGCGCGGATGCCTGCCCCACCCACGGGCGGGGCTTGGCCCACGGAGCACACCCAGGGCGGTGGCCCGGCGCGGGCCGCTTGTCGCGGGTGCCCGGCGCAGGCCGAAGCCGGCCCTTCCGAGCGCCACCGCCTCCCTGAGCCACAGGTGAACGTCACAGTCGGAAAGGGTTTTCGCCCGTGGGAGACGAAACGTACCTTGGGCTGCTGATCAGCTTGTAGTTCTTGCGTGGGCGAAAGAGGCTTCACCGATGGGGCGTCCCGAACTCCCGGTCGACCCGGCCGCCGGTCCGGTGCAGCGGCTCGCGCATGATCTCCGGGAGCTGCGCCGTTCGACGGGTGGCGTGTCGTACCGGGCCATGGCGGAGAAGGCCGGCTTCTCGGTGACGACGCTGGCGAAGGCCGCGAGCGGCGAGCGACTGCCGTCGCTGGCCGTGCTCCAGGCGTATGTCCGGGCATGCGGCGCGGACCCCGACGCCTGGGAGGCGCGGTGGGCGGAGGCCGAGACGCTGGCAGGGGAGGAGCGGCAGGAGGACGCCGACACCACCCCGCCCTATCGCGGCCTGGCGCGCTTCGAGGCGGACGACCGTGAGCTGTTCTTCGGCCGGGACCGGCTCATCGACGAGCTGAGCGAGCTGGCGTGCGGGTCCCCCTTCGCCGTGGTGTTCGGGGCCTCCGGCAGCGGCAAATCCTCCCTGTTGCGGGCCGGTCTGATTCCGCTGCTGCAGGAGAAGGCCGCGCAGCAGGGACGTAAGGCGGTGCTCCGGATCCTCACTCCAGGAGACCGGCCCGCCACCACCTATGGTCATCTGCTGACACCGGAGGCCGACGATCCCGAGTGCTGGGTGGTGGTGGATCAGTTCGAGGAGGTCTTCACCCTCTGCCGCGAGCGCGCCGAACGGGACCGCTTCCTCGACCTCCTGCTCGCCGCGCGCGACCCGGGCAGCCGGCTGCGCGTGCTCATCGCCGTACGGTCCGACTTCTACGCACGGTGCGCCGAGCACCCGCGGCTGGCGGAGGCACTGCACGGCAGCGGCCTCCTGGTCGGGCCCATGACCGCGGACGGGCTCCGTGAGGCGGTGATCGGTCCCGCGCAGGCGGCCGGGCTCATCGTGGAGCGGACACTGACCGCCCGGCTCGTCGAGGACGTGCTCGACGAGCCGGGCGGGCTGCCGATGCTGTCCCACGCGCTGCTGGAGACCTGGCGGCGGCGGAAGGGACGGATGCTGACCCTGGCCGCGTACGAAGCATCCGGCGGGGTGCGCGGCGCGATCGCCGCCAGCGCCGAGGAAGCGTACGGCGAACTCTCGCCGACGCAGGCGCACGCCGCCCGGCATCTGCTCCTGCGGATGGTCGAGCCCGGCCAGGGCAACGCCGACACCCGCCGCCCGCTCAGCTGGGAGGAAGTGGCCGGGTGGGAGGACCCCGACGCGCGGGCCGTCGCCGGGAGGCTGGCCCGGGCCCGGCTGCTGACCACCGACGACGACGGGGTGCAGCTCGCCCACGAGGCGCTCATCACCGGCTGGCCGAGGCTGCGCGAGTGGATCGACGCGGACCGGGAGCGGCTGCGCCACCACCGACAGCTGACCGACGCCGCCCGCACCTGGCTGGAGCACGACCGCGACCCGGGCACGCTCTACCGGGGCACCCGCCTGGCGCGGGCCGAGGAACTGTTCGCGGACGACGACGGCGGCCACGACGGTCTGACGTCGGAGGAGACGGCCTTCCTGGTCGCCGCGGCGCAGCAGCGTGCGGCGGAGGAACGGGCCGCCACCCGGGCCCGCCGCCGCAGCCGCACGCTCACGGTCTCGCTCTGCGCCCTGCTGGCGGTGGCCGTCGTCGTCGGTCTGACCGCCGTACGGCTGCGCCAGGACAGCGAGAAGCAGACCACCGACACGGCGGCCCGCCGGGTGGCCGCGGTCGCCGAAGCGCTGCGCACCACCGACCCGCGCATCGCGATGCTGCTCGGTGTCGCGGCGTGGCGCACGTCCCCGCTGCCGGAGTCCCGCCGCGCCCTCCTCGGCGCACTGGCCCAGCGCGAACTGGGCACCTTCACCGATCCGGCGCCCGGCTCCACTCCCGAGCGGATGCTGGACGACTCCGGGCGCTCGCTGCTCAGCGTCGAGGGGGGAACCTGGCGGACATGGGATGTCGATACGCACCGGCGTATCGCCTCCGGGCCGGCACCTCGGGGAACGCTGCTGGGCGCAACTCCCGGCGGCCGGGTGCTCGCCATCCTGGGCGCCGAAGGGGTCCGCCGACTGTGGGACACCCGCGCGAGGCGCTGGATCGGAGCCCCCGTGCCGCCCGCGGACGTCGTGAGGTTCGGAGCCGGTGGCCGGCATTACCTGGTGTCGATTTCGGCTGACGCCCGGGCCGAGCTCCGCTCCCTGACGGACGGCCGTCCGGTCTTCCGGACCCCCTCGGCAGGCCGGGGGGAGCGGCTCGCCGACGTGGCGGCCGACGACGGCCGGCTGCTGGCCGTCTGCCCGATCGGCAAGGCCCCGCAGGTCTGGGACACCGTCGCACGCACCACCCGGTCCGGTGCCTGGACGAGTGCTCGTGGCGTCTGCGGCGACCGCACGTCCCTCTCGCTGGCCGACGGCCGCCTCCTCGCCCTCAGCGGCGACCGGGCGCGGGTCTGGGACACCGAGTCGGGGCGTCGGCTCGCCGACCTCAGGGATCCTGGCGCCTTCCGTGCCGTCATGAGTCCGGACGGCTCGTTCCTGGCGACCGGCGGTGGCCAGGAGGTCAGAGTGTGGCGTCTGTCCACGCCCACCGCACCCGTTTTCCGGCACTCCCTGAACAACGAGTCGCTGTCCGATCTCGGCTGGGACCCCTCGCGGCCGCTGCTGAGGTACCTCGAAGGCGGCACGGTCCACACCCTCGACCTCACCACCACCCTCACCCGTGCCTGGCGCACCAGACCGCTCACCGACATACGGATCAGCCCCGACGGCAGGACGCTCGCCACCGTCGAGCGCATCGGTGACCGCTACGTCTTCCAGCTCCGGAACACGCGCGACGGCAGGGTGCTGCGCACCTTGCCGCCCTCGGCACGTCCCGTCCCGGTCAACCGAGAGCTGGCCAACTCCATCGACCTCACGCACCCTCTGCTGGCCTTCAGCCCCGACAGCCGCGCGCTCGCGTACGGGGTCTCCGACCCCGGTGTGGAGACGGCTCCCCAGCGTCTGACCGTCTGGGATCTGACCGCCGGGCGTACGAAGGGCACGGTGGACGTGGCCACGACGGCGGCCGCCGCGCCCACGGACGCGATCGCCCTGGGACCGGGCGGCCGAACGCTCCTCACCGCACGGGGAACCCTGGACGGCATCGTCAACGAGAAGTGGGACACCACGCGGCAGCGGAGGACGGCGCTCCTGCCCGGCCCGGGCGGCGGTCACCCGGCCGTCAGCCCGGACGGCGGGCTCCTCGTGACCGACAACCGCCTGGTCCGAGGGGGCCGGTCCCACGCCCAGGACCTCGTCCAGCACGACGACATCGGAGCGATCGCCTTCGCCCCCGACGGCTCCACCATGGCGGCCGGCGACGCGACAGGGCGGGTGGCCCTCTGGGACGGTGACCTCCGGCACCGAGCGGGGATCCTCAGGAACGTCTTTCCGGGGCCCGTCGATCAGTCCTCCGACCTGGCCGAGACGATCACGGCTCTCGCGTTCAGTCCGGACGGTCGCACGCTCGCCGTGGGCGGAGACGGGGGCACCGTCCAGCTCTGGGACGTCGCGACCCAACAACCCCTCGGCCCCTCCCTGCCCACCCCTGGTGAGAGCATCGACACGCTCGCCTTCAGCCCGGACAGCACCATGCTGTATGCGGGCAGCCCGCACGTCCCGCTCCAGCGCTACGTCGTGGATCCTGA
This sequence comes from Streptomyces sp. VNUA24, assembly GCF_029167005.1. Lineage (NCBI taxonomy): Bacteria > Bacillati > Actinomycetota > Actinomycetes > Kitasatosporales > Streptomycetaceae > Streptomyces > Streptomyces sp. VNUA24. The sequence continues at coordinate 393,251 of NZ_CP119143.1, read as the reverse complement.
CCGAGCGGTGTCCCTCGTCTGCTCCCGTGCAGGGAACACGGAGCTGACCCGTGCGCAGTGGCGGACCCATATTCCGGACCGGCCCTATCGGCGGGTCTGTCCCTGATCCTCGTCGGCCGCGGATCAGGGAAGCAGCCGGGCGGTCCCGCAGTCCTGACGCACGCTGCCGTGCCCGTGCCTGTGCCCGTGCCCGTACGCGTGCCCGGGTCGCCGCCGGCAGGCCGGCCTGGGCGTCCGCCAGATGTTCCTCATGACGTCGATACCGAGCCGGGCCGGTCCATGCCGGAGTCGCGCTACGTGGCGGGGTCCGCGCCCCCGTCGCTCGCGCGGACTCGCACGCGTTCGCCTACGGGACGCCAGAGCGGGCTCGGTTATCGCGCATATCGGTACGAACAACGCAGAATTCGATGCTCCGGAGTTGTACGCGGCGGTGGAGGGGGCCTGCCAAACAACCTTCCGGCTGTGAGCGTGAGCAAGATCGCTGCACGTCGAACCACCGGAGCACCTCATGCCCACCAGCGTCCTCATCACGGTCGCCCTCTCCGTCCTTCTCGGGATTCTGGTGATCTTTCTTCCGCTCGGGGGCGCCGACGCATCGGCATCGACGACGGCGGACCGTACGAAGACGGCCGAGACGGCCGAGACGGCCGAGACGGCCGAGACGGCCGACGGTCAGAGAAACGCTGACTTCCCACAGGTCCACTGGGACCTCAACCGGGGCTCGGGCGCCTATCTGGCCATGCTGGACCACCTGCGGAACCTCGCGGAGACCTCCGCACAGGGCCTCAGGGGTTTCGCCGGCATCGTGATCAGCTGTGACAACGACACCCCAACGGTGCATGCGGTCGTACGGCTCAGCGACTTCCGCGTCGTGCGGTTCTTCTCCGACACCCCGTCCGACATCGTCCTGAAGCTCACCTCCGACGTCGCCCACGGGGACGACGCCACCGATGACGACGGGTTCCTCGGCAAGGAGGGCTACGACACCCTCGCCCGCGTCGCGAACCAGCCGCTGACCTCCGTCAATCTGAGCCGGTCCAGCCTCGAGAACAGCCTCGGGGATCTCGGCTTTCGCGGCATCGACCGCACCGCTCAGGCACGCGGCATGCTGCGGTACCTCATCGCCATCAGCGAGGCCTCCCGCTTGAGCCCCATCGCCCAGTGCATCGCGAGCGGCCTGGACAACCGGTCCGACGTCTTCCTGACCGTGCAGCAGGTGGGCCTGATGCGCAACCGGGACAGATGCTGACGGCAGGCGTATCGGCAGTTGGCGGGGTCACGATGGGTCGGCGAACAGGGCGGGAAGGGCGACGGGGCGTGGCGAACGCGGATCAGACCGGACGGGGCGGTGCCGTCGGTGCGGGTGCGGCGGTGGGCCGGTTGGGGACGGTACGGGCCGTGCTGTGGCTGGTCGCCGCGGTCCTGGCGGTGCGGCAGGTCGCCGTCGCGCTGGGCACACCGAAGGGTGAGCGGCTCACGGACCTGACCCGGTTCACGGGCACCCCGTTCAGCGGCCTCGTCCTCGTGCCCTCGACCTCTGCGGGCGAACAGGCTCTGGGTTGGGGCTGGACCTTCGGCACGCTGTTGCTGGTGGTCTGTCTGGGTCTGGTCGCCGCCCGTGCTCTGCCCGGGCCCGTCACCCGCCGCACCGCTCTGCTGGCGGCTCCGGTGGCGATCACCTTGCTGATGCTGTCGCTGCCGGTGCGCAACACGCTGTATCTGGGTCAGACCAGTGTCCTGCCGGTCCTGCTGGTCCTGGTGGGCTGTTTCCTGGTGCGGGGCGAGCGCGCGGGCGGTGTCTGTGTGGGGCTCGCCGCGGCGTTCCAGCCGACGGTGCTGCTGTTCGTGGTGCTGCTGTGGTTCACCGACCGCCGGCGCGCCGCGGTGAGCACCGGGATCACGTTCGCCGCCGCCACGGCACTGGCCTGGGTGGCGCTGCCGCACGACTCCTACACCTACTGGGTGCACCATCTGGCCGGTGTCGGTCTCGGCGGCCGGGCTGACGACCTCGCCAACCAGTCCCTGCACGGCGCCCTGCTCCGCTTCGGCCTCACCGGCCCGGCGGAGATCGCCCTCTTCCTCACGCTGGCCGCCGCGGTCGCCGTCCTGGGCATGCGGCGGGCCGTCCACTACGCCCGCGACGGGCAGCTCCTGCTCGCCGTCGCGATCACCGGCTGCGTCGTGGTCGCCGTCTCACCGACGTCCTGGCAGCACCAGCTGCTGTGGGTGCTGCTGAGCGTGGTCGGCCGGGTCGGCACCAAGCAGTCCTCACGCTACGCATGGCCGGTCGCGGTCGTCCTGGTGATGACACTGCCCGCGAAGATGATGGTGCCGAACGCGGCCGTCCTGCAGCCGCTGCGCGACAACGTGGTCCTGCTGGCGGCGCTGGCCGCCGCGCTGGTGGTGCCGTTCCTGTCCCGGACCTCGCAGTACTACCGCACCCCGGTTCCCACCCGGTACGCCCCGAAGCCGCGGACGCGTTTCCGCTGGGCTCCGCTGCTGCGGCGGGTGGCCACCCGGCCGAACCTGCTGCTGGAGCTGCTGCTGATCCGGGTCACGTATGCGGCTTATCAGCGCACGCGGCTGGAGGCCACGGGCAGCCGGGCCGCCGCGGAGGAGCACGCCGGGCAGATCCTCGCGGTGGAGAAGGTGCTGTTCCTGGATGTCGAGCACTGGTTCAACCACACGGTCGTCCAGATCGGCTGGCTGCGGGGTTTCTTCGACTTCTACTACACCTCGTTCCACTTCGTGGTCCCGCTGACGGTCCTCGGCCTCCTGTACTGGCGGCGTCCGGCGGACTACCGCTGGGCCCGCACGGCGATCGGTTTCACCACGGTGCTGGCGCTGGTGGGGTTCTTCTTCTATCCGCTGGCGCCGCCGCGGCTGATGCCCGGTCTCGGGATCATCGACACGATCCATGGTGTCCAGGACTTCTCCCGTCCGGACTACGGCAGGCTGACGGAGGTGGCCAACCAGTACGCGGCGATGCCGTCGCTGCATTTCGGGTGGTCGTTGTGGTGCGGGCTGACGATCGCGATCGTCGCGCCGAGGGTGTGGATGAAGGTGCTGGGTCTGCTGCATCCCTTCTTCACGGTCCTGGCGATCGTGGCGACGGGCAATCACTGGGTCCTCGACGCGGCCGGCGGCGCGGTCGTGGTCGGCGCGGGCTTCGCCCTCACCTACCTCCTGACAGGGCCGCGAACAGCGCTGGGCAAGGACGACAGGAAGGCGGACGAGGGGGTCCCGCGGACCGCTGTAAGCGGCCCGCCCGATCCCGTCCGCGGTTGACCGTCGGCCGGGTTGGGTGCGGTGGTGTTGTGGTGGTGTCGTCCATCAGGCTCCTTGGCCGCTACTACGGGGGCCGCTGGTCCAGGTCGGCTGTGACGGCGTCCGAGCGGGATGCCAGCCTTCTAGGTACCCCTGGGTGCACCGGGGCGAGCGGTGGGCTTACGGGCTCCACCACCCGGAGCGCCCTGGACCGCCGTCACTCGTCATCCGGTTCGAACCGTCGGTTTCAGCCGCCCGCCACGGGCTTGGAGCCGATGGCCGCGCAGGCCGCCTTCTTCGTCGCGTAGCCGTCCGCGGGATAGATGACCGGCCCACCGAGTTTCTTGCGGCCGTCGGTGGCGGAGGACTCGCCGTGGTCGGGCTGCGCGTTGGGGTGGTAGCAGGCAGCGAACCGGGTCGGCTTGGGGTACTGGGGCGTGGTGCCCGGTGCGGACTGGTTCCACAGTCGGTCCCAGGCCACGGCGCAGGAACGCGTCGCGTCCTGCGGGTCGAAATCCTTCATGTCTTTGAGCGGCAGCTGGCTCAGGTCCGCCTCCGGCGACAGCGTGCGCGCACAGAAGACATCGCGCCCGCCCTCGCTCCAAGGCCCGAGAGTGGCTACGGCAGCAGTGGTGGCACCGCCCAGGAGGACGGCCGTGACCGCACCCACCAGGAACAGATGCCGGCGCCTGCCTGCACCGGTCGTGCCGCGCGGCTGCTCGGTACGTCGCAGGATGTCGCCCAGGACGGCCTGGCCGTCGGCGGATGCCGCCCAGCCATCGGTGTCGACGTCGGAGGGTCGCAGGGCTCGGATGGCGGCGAGGTCGGGGCCCCGGCCGTGCTGGGTGCGGGTCGGCTTCATGCTGACTCCCTGTGGGTGAGGCGGGGCTGGGGAAGGGCGCCTTGGGTCTTCTGCGCGTGGACCGCAGGGGGCAGCGCTGCCCTGAACCGTTTGCGTGCTCGGTGCAGGCGCACAGCGAAGGCGGGGGCCGTACAGCCCAGGACGACGGCCGCCTGCCTGGCCGTCAGGCCGTACCAGGCACTCAGCACGAGTACCTCCCGGTCCTGCTCCGACAACGCCGACAGCGCGGCGGCCACTTCGGCACGTGCCCCTATGGTGTCCGCGATCTCCGAGGTCTCCGGTCGGTCGGCCATCACCGCCAGACGCGCGGTCAACGCGTGGTGCCGCCGGTCGGACCGCACACGGTTGGCGAGCAGCCGCCGGGCCGAGGCGAGTAGCCACGGCAAGGCATCGTCGGGCACGGACCCGGACTTGCGCCAGGCCAGCACGAAGGTCTCCGACAGGATGTCCTGAGCTGTCTCCCTGTCCGTACGGTGCAGCAGATACGCCAGGACCCGATCGGCATGAGCCGTATACAGAGCTTCCAGGTCCCGGTGCCCTGCCGGGTCACCGTACTCCCCAGCGGTCGTTCGTCGTCGTCTCACAGGGCCTCCATGTTCCGTCCCTCAGTGGCCGTCAATGGGGAGATGTACGGCCGGGCCGGATCTCTTACAGCCTCTCCGCACCCAGCCCCGTCGCGGGGCTGTAACCGGGCACTTCCGGCCGCCACTCCTCACGCCGTGCACGCCATCGGCGAACGCGTCTTCGCCGCGCTCACGCACGGCAGCCGGAACGGACAGCCGTAGGTGATAGTTGCAGCGCAGAGCCGATGCGGCCCGCGCCGTGCTGTGGGCCGTTTCAAGCCGGCCAGCCGCCTTGGGTGGCAGTGGACGTGGCGAATTCGGTGAAGGTCCGTGGTGGGCGGCGGAGGGCGCGCTGGACGCCGTCGGAGACGTACGCGTCAGTGCCCTTTCTGAGCGGTTCGATGACGTCCGCGAAGGCTTCGGCGTCCGGCAACGGCAACCCCTGCTGAACGAGTTCGGCGACATAGTCCTCGACGCGGAGCGGTGTGTAGCGGATTGCGCGGCCGGTGGCCTCGGAGATCGTGGCGGCTGCCTCGGCCAGTGTCACTGCCTGGGGGCCGGACAGCTCGTAGGTGTGCCCCACGTGGTGGTCCTGGGTCAGTGCGGCGACCGCCACCGCGGCGATGTCCTCGGCATCGACGAAGCTGGCTGCTCCGTCACCGGCGGGCAGCCGCAGCTCACCGGCGCGGACGGCATCGGCGAAGAAGCCCTCGCTGAAGTTCTGCGCGAACCAGCCCGGCCTGCTGATCGTCCACTCCAGACCGCTTTCGCGTACGGCGGCCTCGCTGTCGAGGAGCCCCGGGAGGATGCCGCTGCTGTCCTGTGCGTAGTCCGGGTCGTCGATGCCGCGTCCCGAGGCCAGTACGACCCGCCGTACCCCGTGCCGCACTGCCCGCTCGATGAAGGGGCGGACGAGCATCGTGCCGTCCAACTGCACGATGTACATGGCCCGCACGTCCTGCAGAGCGGCATTCCAGGTGCCGCTGTCGGTCCAGTCGAAGGGGTGCTCGCCGTTGCGGGCCGCCGCGCGAACCGCCAGCCCCTTGGCGCGCAGTTGCCTGACGACGCGGCGGCCGGACTTCCCCGTCGCGCCGGTGACAAGGATGGGATGTTCAGACATGACCCCAGTGAACCGGCCGAAGTGGAGACGATCCATGGTCGGGAAGCTCTGCTTGATGTCCAGGCGTCTACGCTGTCGGCATGGATGCGGTGTCGGAGCTGTTGGCAGAGGTACGGGCGCGTGGCGCCGTCTTCCGGCAGACGATCATGCGACCGCCCTGGGCTCTGCGCATGGCCAGCGGCGCCCCACTCACGCTGGCCACCATGGTGCGCGGCCGAGGTTGGATCGTTCCCGAGCAGCATGAGCCGGTGCCCATCGGGGTCGGCGACATCGCCGTCATCCGGGGCGACGCTCCCTACACGGTGGCCGACGACCCCGCGAGCACGCCCTCACAGGTGGTGACCAGCGCGGACTACTGCCCGACGGCCGAGGGCCTCGAGCACTTCTCCGGGTACGCCCGAACCTGCGGAACACCGGCTGAGGGGGCCGTCGTTCTGGTCAGCGGAGCCTTCGAGCGCCGGGGAGAACTCAGCGAACGACTCCTGGGGGCCCTGCCTCCCGTGCTGGTGGTGCCGGTCAGTCACAGCCTCTTCCCCTCAGTGGAGTCGGTGGCCGAGGAGATCGCCCAGGACCGGCCGGGGCAGCAGCTCGTGCTGGACCGGCTGCTGGACCTGATGCTGGTCTCCGCGCTGCGCGGCTGGTTCGACAGCCCGGACACCGATGCCCCGGCCTGGTGCCGCGCACTGGGTGACCCGGTCGTGGGTACCGCGCTGCGGCTGCTGCACGGCGCACCCTCCCATCCGTGGACGGTGGCGGACCTTGCGACCAGGGTGGGGGTGTCGCGGGCAGCGCTCGCCCGGCGGTTCACCGCCCTGGTCGGCGAACCGCCGATGACTTATCTCGCCGACTGGCGGATCACCTTGGCCGCGGATCTACTGCGGGAGACCGACCATACGGTGGGCACGATCGCACGCAAGGTCGGTTACGCCAACGCCTTCGCCCTGAGCGTGGCCTTCAAGAGGCTGCGCGGTACACGTCCCAGCGACCACCGGAACTCACAACCACCCCAGTGGCGGGCCGGATGAGCCCTGCTCCATGCCCCGTCCGGTGCGCTGGAACTCGGGACTCGGCGCCGGAGCACGGTCATGGCGTTCAGACCCCTTTGGTGGGGCGACTGAGCGGATCCGGCACGGTCTTGAGGAGCCGTCACGGCAGGTCACTGGTGGAGCGTCTTCCCCGCTCTGGACGACGTGCTCGGTCTGGATCTGCCCTGCCGGCAGTCCGGGGCGTGGACGGTGAGGGACGGCCGCACGTTAGAGTGCGGTTCTTCGGCGGGTTGGGGGCATGGCATGTGGCAGCGGGGGATGTGGGCGGCCGTGTTCGGCGCGGCCCTGATGGTCCTCGTCGGCTGCGGTTCCGAGACCGCCGACCCCGCTGAGGAGGCGACAGGCTCGACCGCGGCCTCCGCCTGGACACTGGCCGCTCCGATGCGCATCGACGGCGTCCGTACCGCCGACGGCGGCCGGTCTCTGGTCGTCGACTCCGAAGTGCCCGACGGGGCACGCGCGTGTGTGCGCCGCCTGCGCGGTGAGCTGGATACCGTCGAGCACGGCACGGTATACGTGAAGGTCACGTACGAGAGCCGTTCCCAGGACCAGGACTCGGGCTGCACCGGCACGCAGCGAGTCAGAGCGACGGTGAGGCTGAGCGAGCCTCTGGGCGCCCGCAAGGTCATGGTGAACAGCATGGACGTGTACACCCCCGTCGGTGCCACGCCACCCGCCCTGCGGCGGTGCGGTGAGAACGGCTGCGACCCCACGCCGCCGCGCTGCACCTCGTCCTCGTACCGGCAGGCGGTCAACGACACGGACATCCCCGAGCACACGAGCTGGGAGGAACGCGGCTGCGACGGCACGTGGCTGGTGCTGGACCTGTCGACCCGGATGGGGCCGGCGTGCGGTGAAGCCGGTGACGGATGCTCCTCCTCTGTCTCCCAGCGCTGGTTCTACCGGGCGGCGTCCTCGGGCTGGCGGCCGGTCGCCACGAACGGCGACGCGGGGTGCGCCGGGATCCACGAACTCCAGCCGGATGTGCCCGAGCACCTCTGTGCGTCGCTGCCGCGGCTCGCCCGCGACTGATCCCCCGAGCCTGCGGCTCGATTCACCGACCCGGCGCGAGTTGCCGCCCCGAAGCAGGGCAGGCGGCTCGTGTGACCAAGTCCCGCCCACCACCTGAGCACTCTCTGGGCGGTTGCCACGCCGATCAGGGCACGCCCCTCCACCGCGTAGGAACCACGGTTGCCGTGTCTGTCTGTCCGGCCTTCCGGAAGGTAGCTTGGTGGGAGAAAGCCCCTTAAGGAGGGCGATTCGATGCCGTGGTTGTTCTGGCTGGTCGCCGCCGCGGTGCTGGGCGCCGCGGAGTTCTTCACCCTGACCCTGGTCTTCGGGTTGCTGGCGGGCGCCGCGTTGGTCGCCGCCGTGGTCGCCGGTGTGGGCATCGGCCTTCTCGGTCAGCTCGTGGCCCTCGCGGCGGCCTCGGCGGCGGGTCTCCTGATCATGCGTCCTGTCGTGCTGCGGCACATGGCACAGCAGCCGCTCGTGCGGGACGGCACCGACGCGCTGATCGGCAAGCGGGCGGAGGTGATGCAGGAGGTCACCGCGACCCGTGGCCTGATCAGGCTCTCCGGCGAGGACTGGTCCGCCCGCGCCCTCGACGAAAGCCTTGTCATCCCGGTGGGAGCGCTGGTGGACGTCATGGAGATCGAAGGGGCCACGGCCATCGTCTACCCCCGCGAACTCCTTCCGTGAGCGGCTGAACACACAGCAACGGAGGCACTGTGGATCCCGTCGTCATCCCCCTCCTCGTCGCGGCCCTCGTCGTCGTCTTCCTCGTGGCTTCCAGCGTGCGGATCGTCCCGCAGGCGCGTCGCTACAACATCGAGCGGTTCGGACGGTACCGGCGGACACTGCAGCCCGGCCTGAACCTGGTCGTGCCGGTGGCGGACCGCATCAACACCAAGCTCGACGTGCGCGAGCAGGTCTATTCGTCCGACCCCAGGCCGGTGATCACCGAGGACAACCTCGTGGTGAACATCGACACCGTGCTCTACTACCAGATCACCGATCCGCGGGCGGCGGCCTACGAGGTCGCCGACTACCTCCAGGCGATCGATCAGCTCACCGTGACCACGCTCCGCAACGTCATCGGCAGCATGGACCTGGAGGAGACGCTCACCTCGCGCGAGGAGATCAACTCCCGGCTCCGCGCCGTCCTCGACGACGCCACCGGCAAGTGGGGCATCCGGGTCAACCGCGTCGAGATCAAGGCCATCGATCCGCCGGCCACCATCAAGGAGGCGATGGAGAAGCAGATGCGGGCCGAGCGTGACAAGCGGGCGGCCATCCTGCATGCCGAGGGGGAGCGGCAGGCCAAGATCCTCACCGCCGAGGGCACGAAGCAGAAGGACATCCTGGAGGCCCAGGGTGCGCAACAGGCCATGATCCTGCGGGCGGACGGTGAGGCCAAGGCGGTGGAACTCGTCTTCCAGGCCGTCCATCGCAACAACGCCGACCCGAAGGTGCTGGCCTACAAGTACCTGGAGACGCTCCCGCACCTGGCCAGCAGCGACAACAACACGTTCTGGGTGATCCCGGGGGAGCTGACCGAGGCGGTCCGCACCGTCACCCGAGCCTTCGGTGACGAGTCGACGACGGTCACACCGACCCCCGGGCAGCCCGAGAAAGCGGCTCCTGCCGACGATCGCGACATCCCGGACGACATCCGGGCTCCACAGCTGGAGGCGGGCTCCCTGGTGTCCCTAGACGCCGCTGCCGCGGCGGACGAGGCCGGGAAGCAGGCCGCCGCGGCGGTCAGCGACGCCAAGGCGGAGGCCGAGGCGGCGAAGCCGGCCCAGGCGCCCCGCCGGGCATGGACATCTGACGATTGAGCCGCCTGGAGGGGCGGACACGGGCAAGGTAGGCGGCGAGGGGAGCACACGACCGAGGTCTCGATGCCGGGCACCAGCAGGTGTCCGGCATCCGGACTGCGGAGCTGGGTCGAGCTCGCGTCACGGGGTTGACCGTGGGGTGTGCATGCGCATGTCCTTGGAGCCGCCACGCGCTTTCCGGCTTTCCTGTGCACCGTCCCGCTCGTGGCGTACGCGGCCACGCCGGCGTACGCGGCACGAACGCCGCCAGGAGCCTCACTGAGGTGGACGCGTTGGTCGGCTTGCGGGTGCCGTGGGTAACACCGGTATGCAGTCGGACGGTTGGCTGTCCGGGCCCGCCGCCTGACCGGGCGGTGCCGTTCCGCCGGTCGGCGGGGTGGTGCCTGCCGGTCGGCGGGGGCGCTACCGAAGCCTGCCGGGTGGTCTGCCTCGGGGAGGCACCGAAGGAGGGCTTGCCATGCTCGCTCTCAGGGGACGCGGTATCGGACGTGAGCTGTGCGGAGTCCGGGTGACGGGTCATGATCCCTAGGCTGGAGAATGGGCCGATCATGGACTACCCGGCACAAGGCTGCCGTGCCCCTGCCGACTGGTGGGTGCTACCCCGCCGTGTGGCTGGAGCTGCCGCTCGCCGGGCCGCAGGAGTCGTACGTGGCTTTAGGGTCGATTCGGCAGGGGCCGGACGGATGAACGAAGGTGAGGCGGAGCGCGTGATCCGGGTAGTGGTGGTCGACGACGAGGCACTGGTCCGCTCGGGCTTCGAACTCATTCTGGGCGCGTCCGAGGACATCGAGGTCGTCGCGACCGCGGGCGGCGGCCACGCGGTGGAGACCGTACGGCGGGAGCGGCCGGACGTCGTGCTGCTGGACATCCGGATGCCGGACGTCGACGGGCTCACCGTGCTGCGCGAGCTGCGGACGATGCCGGACGCCCCGGTCGTGGCGATGCTGACCACGTTCGACGCCGACGAGTACATCCTGACCGCGCTGCACTCCGGCGCGGCCGGGTTCCTGCTCAAGGACACCGAGCCGGACCAGCTGGCCCACCTGGTCCGCACCCTGGCCGCGGGCGGCGTGGTGCTGTCGCCCAAGGCCTCGCGGACCCTGCTGCACAGTCACTCCGGTACCGAGGCGGCGGTCGACGAGGAGGCGGCCCGGGTCCGCCTGCTCACCGCGCGGGAGCGTGACGTCCTCGTTCTGGTCGCCGAGGGATTGTCGAACGCGGACATCGGGGCGCGCGTCCATCTGGGGGCGGGCACGGTCAAGGACCACGTCAGCGCGATCCTCGGCAAGCTGCGGGTGGCAGGCCGGGTGCAGGCCGCGCTCCTGGCGCAGCGGGCCGGTCTGCTCGACGAGCGCACCCGGTCGGGGGCCGGCCGGTGAGCCGTGCACGTGCCGTGTGGCAGCGGGTTCCCGCGCCCGTCGTCGACATCGTTCTGGTGGTGGCGGCGGCCGTGGACGTACGGGTGGTGAGCATGTGGGGGCACACGCGCCTGGAGATGGTGCTGGCCGCCGTCGGCTGCGTCGCGTTGGCGTTCCGGCGCCGGTTCCCGCTCGGCGTGTTCCTGCTCACCCTGCCCATCGCGCTGATGCAGGAGGTCGCCGTGGCGGTGCTCGCGGCGCTGTTCACCCTGTCCGAGCGCTCCCGCAACCGCCGTCTCCTCGCGGTCTGCGTCGTCCTGGCCGCCGTCGCGAGCAGTGCTCCCTGGCCCCTGGCCGCGGCGGACCGGACCATGACCCTGGTCTTCTTCGTGTACTGCCTGGCGACCAGCGTCGCCCCGGTCCTGTTCGGCCAGCTTCTCCAGGCGCAACGGGACCTGGCGCGGCGGCTGGTCGAGGTCGAGGAGGCCAGGGAGCACGAGCGCACCCTGCACGCCCAGGCCGTGCTCGCCCGCGAACGCGCCCAGCTCGCCCGCGAGATGCACGACGTGGTCTCCCACCAGGTCAGCCTGATCGCCGTACGCGCCGGGGCGTTGCAGGTCGCCACCAAGGACGCGGATGCCAAGGAGGCCGCCCGCACGATCCGTTCGCTGAGCGTCACCACCCTCGACGAGCTGCGCACCATGGTCACGCTGCTGCGTGCCTCCGGCGGCAGGACCACCGATCTGACTCCGCAGCCCACCCTGGCCGACCTGCGCAAACTGGTGGCGTCCAGCGGCACGCACACGGAGCTGACGGGTGAGCTGCCGCCCACCGTGGGCACACCCGCCCAACGCGCCCTCTACCGCACGGTCCAGGAAGCCCTGACCAACGTCCGTAAGCACGCGCCCGGTGCCGACGCCCGTGTCGAGCTGTGGCAGGACGGCGACGGCATCGGGGTGACCGTCACCAACAGCCCTCCCACACGCCCCTCCCTCTCGTTGCCCGGTTCGCAGCAGGGCCTGGTCGGTCTGCGGGAACGGGCCGACATCCTGCACGGCACCCTGGACGCGGGACCGACCGCGCAGGGCGGTTACCGGGTGCGGCTGAGGGTGCCCCTCAACACGGACTGACATGCTGTTCCGTCGGCTTGCGGCTTGCGGCTTGCGGTCCGGGAGGCGAGCAGGCCCCAGCCGAGCAGCAGGACGGTGTTGATCCCGAAGGCCACGCACGCGATGCCTGCGGAGCCCCACCGGCCGAGACCGGCCCCCACAGCAGCACCGTCGTGGGCAACGCCGCCACCACCGGCGGCCGTTCGGCGCGTGCGGGGGCCGGTGGTTGTCCGGCCGGGAGTGGGGCGACGGCCGACCGGACAACCGGGTGTGCCAGGGGTCATCGGGCGGGGGTCAGGAGCTGAGTGGCCGCCAGTTGCGCGTACAGCGGGTCCTCGGTCACCAGTTCCTTGTGGGTGCCGACGGCGCGGACCCGTCCGGCGTCCATGACGACGATCCGGTCGGCGCCGGTCACCGTCGACAGGCGGTGGGCCACCACCAGCACGGTGGTCTCGCGGGCCACCTCCGCGACGACGTCCCGCAGCGCGAGCTCGTTGACGGCGTCGAGCTGCGAGGTCGCCTCGTCCAGGAGCAGCAGCCGGGGCCGCCGCAGCAGGGCGCGGGCGATGGCGATGCGCTGCCGCTCGCCGCCCGACAGCTTCGAACCGCGGTGTCCGACCGGGGTGTCGAGGCCGTGGGGCAGGCGTTCGACGAGGGCATCGAGCCTCGTGCGGGCCAGGACCTCACGGATGTCGTCGTCCGTCGCGGCGGGCGCCGCGAAGACCAGGTTCTCCCGCAGGGTGCCGGCCAGCACCGGGGCGTCCTGCTCCACGTACCCGATGGCGGACCGCAGTTCGGCCAAAGGCCAGTCCCGGACGTCCTTGCCGTCGACGAGGATCCGGCCGCCGGTGGCCTCGTGGAACCGTTCGATGAGCGCGAACACCGTCGACTTGCCCGCACCGGAGGGACCGACGAAGGCCGTCATCCCGCTGCCCGGCACCTCGAAGCTCACCTGCTGGTGAACATGCGGGAGGCCGGAACGGTAGCGGAAGGACACGTCCTCGAAGCGGACCGACGCCGGACCGGACGCCGCCGCCCCCTGCTGGGGCAGGCCGACCGGTTCACGGTCGGCCGGCTCGGTCGCCAGGTGGTTCACCTGCGTGATCCGGGAGATCGCGGCCGCTCCCTCCTGGTAGGAGGACACGGCGTCGACCAGCCGCGAGACCGGTTCGATCAGGTAGAAGAGGTACAGCAGGAAGGCGATGAGGGTGGAGACGGGAATCTCGCCGGACGCGACCCGCGCCCCGCCGACCCCGAGCACCGCCAAGAACGCGAGCTGGACGGCGAGTTCGTCGGCCGAGCCGGCCACGGCCTCCCATTTCGCGCTCTTCACACCGTGCCGCCACGCCCGCCGCGCCGCCGCGTCCACCCGGGCGGTCTCCCGCGCCTCGGCACCGGACGCCTTCACCGTGCGGAAGGCCCCGAAGGCCCGCTCCAGCGCGACGGAGATCTCCCCGACCGCCTCCTGCGAACGTTCGGTGGCCCGCGCGATCCTCGGCATCACCAGCATCGTGGCCCCGCCGACCAGCACGACCACACCGAGCGTCACGCCCAGCAGCACGATGTCCAGGAACGCCATCATCACGACCGCCGCGACGAAGGCGACCGCGCCCGTGGCCGCGGAGACGACCGCCTGCGTGCTGACCGCCCGCAGCAGGGTCGTGTCCGAGGTGACACGGGACATCAGATCGCCCGGCGGGATCCGCTCCCACTCCGCGATCCGCAGCCGCAACAGCCGCCCCACGACGGTGCGCCGGGCGGCCAGCACCACCGACTCCGCCGTCCGCTCCAGCACATACGCGCCGAACGCCTCCACGGCGGTGCCGAGCACCACCAGGACGGTGAGCGCGATCAGGATCCCGGCGACGGTGCCACCGGACGCCAGCCGGTCCACCAGCGCCTTGGTGGCCAACGGCTGCAACAGCCCTCCGGCGGCGCCGACCAGGGCGCACAGCAGACCGAGGGCGACGGCCCAGCGGTGCGGGCGGACATACGTGTACAGCGCTCTGACCGTCTCCCGGGCAGACAGGGACGTCGTCTCATCCGTCGTCGGGGCGGATGCGGTGTTCACAGCTTTCCTTCCTTCTGCGGTCCGTCCGGCACCGCGACAGGGTGTGGCGGGCCGAGCGTGATCGTGCGGCGGCTCAGCGGACGAGTCCGGCGGTGCCCGAGGAGAGGGCGCGTACCAGCGCTTCGGGTACCTCGGGGCGTACGACGAGCAGGACGAGGGCGCCCGCTCCCAGCACCAGGCCGAGGAACTCCAGGAAGTCGCCCCTGCGAGGGACCACGTCACGCCCCGGTTCGTCGGACGGTGGGGCGAGGGGGGTGTCGGGCTCCTTGCGCCGCGCACGATGTGTCATGCCTCCAGCCTGCGAGCCGGTCCGCCCCGCGCCCATCCGGCAACCGTCGGGTCCACCCCCGCCGAGTGGCTGGACAAGGCCGCCGACCGGTCGCACGGGCGGGGGCAGATCATCGCCGTCCGACGATCCGTGGTTGCGGTCCCAGTCGTGGTGGAGTCATGACGAAATGGGCTTCGACCTGGGCGAAGACGATCTGTCGTTCGGGTTGCAGGTGGAGGGCGTCCGGCGGTTCGGCTCCGTCGCAGCCCTCGGTGCCGACAGCGCCGTACGGGTCGTGTTCGGCCGACACCGGGGCGTCGAGGCTGCTGTCGGAGAGCTCGAGGAGGGCGACAAGTGTGGAGTCCAGGGACTCGGCGTAGTCGCGGGCGCGGCGGACGGCGTCGTGGACGGCGGTGAGGCGTGCCGTGCGGTGGACGGGTGAGTCGGGGCGCAGGGCCCACCAGGGACCGTCGACGCCGGTGAGGTCGAGTTCGGCGAGGCGGGTGGTGAGTTCGCCGAGGGCGGTGAAGTCGGTGAGTTCGGCGGTGGTGCGGATGTGGCCGTGGTAGGCGCGGACGCGTTCGCGGCGGCCCCGTTCGGTGAGTTGAGGGGTGATGGCCGGCGTGCCGGTCTCCAGGCGTTCGACGACGTCGCCGTAGCTTCTGACGAGGTCGAGTGCGGCGGTGTTCCGGCGGGCGAGGTCGCCGAGGGTGCCGCCTCGATCGTTGCCGCGGGCGGTGACGGTGATGCCGATACGGGCGAGGTCGGGGTCGACTTCGAGGGGGGCTTCACCGCGTACGGCCACGCGGGGTGCGGTGGGGGTGCCGTAGGGGCGGGATGGTTGTCCGGTCATGTCGTCAGCAGGTTCCGCCGCCGCCGCTGACGAGGCGGAGGGTGACGCCCGGGCCGGCCGTGGGTGTGCCGTGGAGCCCTGCCTGCCAGGTCCGGCCGAGGGGGTCTCCGCCGAGCAGAGTCGCGATGCTCGGGTAGTACGCGCGGCCCATGTTGCTCGCGCCGTTCTTCCACTTGAGGACGAGTTCGTCGTCGTACGCCGCATGCATGGAGGGGTAGCGCTCAAGCGTGATCTTGGCGGTGAACCCTCCGACAAGAGGATTCGCCTCGGTGCGGTTGAGTGGGGCGAGGCACGAGCCCTTGGCGCTTCGGACGGCCCTTGTCGCGTTGGTGATCTTGCCGGGCAGTTCCCCGTGGAGCGCCGACTCGGCGAGTTCGATACGGACGGGGAGGGTTGCGTCGGAGGCGTAGTCACCTTGTCGGGTGCGGACACCGATGGTGCCCTCCATGGCCCGGCCTGCGAAGGCGGCCTGCAGGATGGCGTTCTCGTCGATGTCCGCGACCGGTTTGATCTTGGTGACGGTGCCCTGGGAGAGCGTCGCGAGGTAGATCGTGTTCGCGTAGGCGGTACGGCCGTCCTCGGCGTCCGCCTTCAGTTGCTTGGTGACGGCGGCGGCGAGCGGCAGATCGCCGCCGCGGGTGGAGAACTTCGATCCGTCGCGCTTGATGGCTCCGTAGCGCTGTGTGCCGGACGGGTCGCCCGGCAGTCGGATCGGCTTCGTTCCCGGGAACAGTTTCGTGCAGTGCACGATGCCGTTTCGCTCTGTGGCGGCCGCGCAGATTCCGGCGAGAGCCCTCGGCGTGGTGCTGTTCCGGTCCGGGGTCATGGCCGCCTGGCTGGTGCCGCATCCGGTGAGTACCAGGGCGGCGAGGGCGCCGGCCGTCGCCGGACGCCTGCCACGGAAGCGTGGAGTGATCGTGTTCATGGCGATGAGACTGCCGGGCTGTACCTGAAGTGGTTCTGAGGGACGTCTTCAGGATTTTTTCAGCTCGGATGGCGGAAACTGAGCGGATGCGCCTGCTTCTGGTCGAGGACGAGCAACGACTCGCCGACGTCATCAAGTCCGGACTGGTGGACAGGGGTTTCGCCGTGGACGTGGTCGGTGACGGCAGCGAGGCCGTCTGGATGGCCGGGGAGCACCGGTACGACGCGATCGTGCTGGACGTGATGCTGCCGGGCCTCAACGGCTTCGCCGTGTGCCGGAAGTTGCGCGAAGCCGGCGACTGGACACCGATCATGATGCTGACCGCGATGGACGGTGAACTCGACGAGGTCCAGTCGCTGGACAGCGGCGCGGACGACTACCTGGCCAAACCGTTCTCCTTCGCGGTGCTGCTGGCGCGGCTGCGGGCCCTCGTCCGCCGGGGTGCTCAGGAACGGCCCGCCGTCATCGAGGTGGGCGATCTGCAGGTGGACCCGGCGGCGGCCTGCGCCCGGCGCGGCGGCGTGCACATCGCGCTCACCCCCAAGGAGTTCGCGGTGCTGCACCTGCTGGCCCGCCGCGCCGGCCAGGTGGTCACCAAGACGGAACTGCTCCAGCACGCCTGGGACTTCGCCTTCGAGGGCGATCCCAACATCGTCGAGGTCTACGTCAGTGCCCTGCGCCGCAAGATCGACGCACCCTTCGCGGTCCGCACCCTGACGACCGTGCGAGGCAGCGGCTATCTTCTGGAGCTTCCGTGAACCGGCTGTCGGTGCGGTTGCGGGTCACCCTGGCCGCGACCGTCATCGTCGCCACGGTACTGACCGCGGCCTCCCTCGTGCTGGTCCTCACGATGCACGACAGTCTGGAAGGCGGCGTCGCCGACGAGGCCACTCGGAAGGTCAGGGCCAGTGCCGCCGCACTCAAGGAGGAACCGCTCCTCGACGCCGCTCCACCCGGCGAGGACGGCGGCGCGTCGCCGACGCCGCCGCAGAGCGGGCACGGCGCCGGCACGGGTGGGGAGAAGGTGGTGATGGCCGACGGCTACGCGACCGCCAGCAAGGTCGTGGACACCGTCGACGGCCCGGTGACGGTGAGGGCCCGGGTCTCCCTGGCCCCTGTCCGCGACGCCCTCGACACGCTCGAGCAGCTGCTCCTGGTGGGTGTCCCGGCGCTGGTGGTGCTGATGGCCGTCATGACATGGCAGTTGATGGGCAGGGTGCTGGCCCCCGTGGAATCGATCAGGGCCACCTTCGCCGACATCACCGCCAAGAACCTCCACCGGCGGGTGCCCGAGCCCGTCACCCGCGACGAGGTGGCACGCCTGGCCCGGACCATGAACGTCACCCTGGGCCAGCTGGAGTCCGCGGTGGACCGGCACAAGCAGTTCGTCGCCGACGCCGCCCACGAACTGCGCAACCCGGTCGCCACGCTGAGCGCCCGGCTCGAACTCGGGATGACGCAGGCACCCGACCTCGTCACCGAGGCCCTGACCGACGTGGCCCGCATCAAGGAATTGACCGGTGATCTGTTGCTCCTCGCCCGGCTCGACGGCGGCGAACCACTGATGGGGACCGACGTCGATCTGGCTCAGGTGGCGGCCGAGGCCGCGGCACGCCCGGCCCCGGTGAAGATCACGCTGGAGCTGGAGTCCGACGTCATCGTGACCGGAACCCGCTCCCACCTGGAACGCATGGTCGCCAATCTCGTCGCCAACGCGGTCCGCCACGCCGCCTCCCGGATCACCATCAGGGTCACGGCCGACGGACTGGACGTCATCGACGACGGCCCGGGCATCCCGGCAGCCTCCCGCGAGCGGGTGTTCCAGCGCTTCCACCGACTGGACGAGGCCCGGGCCCGCGACGCGGGCGGATCCGGACTCGGCCTGGCCATCGCCCGCGACATCGCCACCGCCCACGGAGGCACCCTGACGGTCCAGGACACACCCCACGGCGCGCACCTGTCCTTCCGCATCACCGACGCCGGACGGACCGAACACGTTCACCCGTGAACCTGCGGCTCGGCCGCGGCGTGCCGGGGCCCGGGTCACGGCGGAGACGTCCCGTGCGGGCGCGCGACTGCCGTGGACGACTCTCCCCGGGTGGCGCGGCCGGCGCGGACGAGCGCCAGGTAGACGACCGAGGTGACGACCATGCCGGGAATCCAGGACAGGTCGGCGTCATCGAGTTGTCGCGCGACGGGACCGACGTACCAGGCGTTGCTCATGGCCGGAATGCCGGACACCACGCCGGTCAGGAAGGCGATGAGGACCTTGAGGTTGACTCCGTAGTGGGTCCACGTGGCCGGGTCGCTCCAATACCTTCCGCTGCGGGTGTACATGCCGGGGACGTCGTACGCTCCGTGCTGGACGAGGTAGAAGTCCACGAGGTTCACCGCTCCCCAGGGAATGAGCAGCAAGAGCAGGAACGACAGGAACGCCGTCAGGTTGCCGGTGAAGTCCTGTGACGCCGTGACGGCCAGGCCCACGCCGATGACGAGGGTCGGCAGCATCATCGCCGCACGGGTCCTGAACGAGTTCGGGATCTTGACGAAGGTCGACAGGCCGGTGATCAAGTTCAGCATCCCGCCGTAGAGGTTCAGCATGTTCGTCACGGCCAGGCCCAGGGCGGTCACCACCAGGACGACGGCCGCGAGCGCGCCCCCACCGAGCGCCGCACCGGCGCTCTGGAAGACGTCCGCGGCCGCGAACCTCGCCGCGAGCAGCACACCGATGACGCAGCAGAAGGTGGACGACAGGAACACCCCGGCCGCCGTCCACCAGAACACCGCCCGGCCCGACGCGTCGCTCGGCAGGTAGCGCGAGTAGTCCGAGACGGCCGTCGCGGGTAGCGCGAGTAGTCCGAGACGGCCGTCGCGTAGGTGAGCGCGAACGTCACGGCGACCCCGGTGCCGGCGAGGAACGACGTGAGCGACACCGGACCGGACGTCACCGCCACGCCGTCCCCTCGGACGAGCGTGTAGGCGCTGACGACGATCAGGCTGACGGTGAGCGGCCACGTCGCACAGCGGGCGACGACGTGGATGGCCCGGTTGCCCATCAGTGCGGGGACCACGCTCAGCGCGGCGACCAGTGACGTGGCCAGGGGCAGCGGGATCCTGCCGTCCGAGGCCACCTTGAGCGCGATTCCGCCCGCGAGCGAGACGGAGACCGTGAACCCGACGTACATGACGGACCCCACCACGACGGGCACCAGGGCACCGAGGTAGCCGAACTGGCCCCGGCTCTGGATCAGTTGGGGAATCCCCAGCCTGGCACCCTGGATCGAGTGCAGGGCCATGAGGACGGTCCCGACCAGGTTGCCGATGACGGCGGCGAGCAGGGCCGGCGGGATGCTGCGGCAGACCGAGTAGATGATCGCGCCGAAGATGGCGTTGCCGACGTTCAGGTTGGAGGCGAACCACACGTGGAAGAGGTCGCGGGGGCGCCCTCGTCGGTGGGACTCGGGCACCGGATCGACATGGTGCAGTTCGATCCCCGTGTCAGAGGCGGGTGTTCCGGTCATGGGCTCATTCCTTTCCCTCGCCACCCTGCCCGGTCGTGGGGTGCCGGTGAACCGACCGGGCCGAGGCCGCGCGGGATCGCGCCCGCTCCTCGAGCACCTGGGTGAACCGGGCGAGGAAGTAATCGGCGGCCGCTGTGTCGAAGCAGAGGGGCGGCTTGATCTTCAGGACGTTGAGCGCGACTCCGGTGGGCTGGATGACGACACCGAGATCGAGCATGCGGTCGCATATCTGGTTTGCGGCGGCGGGCGCCGGCTCCTTGTGGCCGCCCGGTACGACGATGTCGACCCCGCGGTAGAGGCCCTCTCCATAGACGGCGCCGATCTCTGGGAAGCGCGCCGCCAGGGTGTTGAGCTCGCCGCCGAGGTACGCGCCGACCGTGCGCGCGTTCTCCGGCAGGCGTTCGTCACGCAGGACGTCGAGGACCGCCGTACCGATCCGGCACGCAACCGGGCCACCGCCGGTGGAGGAGAAGAACCCGGCTCGTCGGCCGAACTCCGCCGCGATCTCGGCCCGGCACGCCACGACACCGAGAGGATGGCCGTTGCCGGTCGCCTTCGCCGCGGCGACGATGTCGGGGGTCGCGCCCTGGCCTTCGAACGCCCAGAACGCCGGACCGGTCCGCCCCATCCCGACCTGGATCTCGTCGGCGATGCACACCCCGCCCGCCTCGCGCACGGCGGCGTAGGCCCCGGCCAGGTATCCCGGAGGCGGAACGATTCCTCCCTGGCTGCCCAGCAGGGGCTCGGCCACGAACGCGGCCACGCCACCGCCCGGGCCCGCCTCGGCGCAGGCTCGCCGCACGGACTCCACATACGGCTCCGCGCGGGCACCGTGGCGTCCCCGGTACGGGTCGGGCGTCTCGGCGACGTGGACGTGATCGTCGAGCTCCTCGCGCCAGCGCGGGCGGTCATGGGGAAGCGTGTCCAGGGCGAACACGTCCGAGGTCCAGCCGTGGTAGGCGCCTTCGACGACGACCACCGAGCGACGCCCGGTGTGGACCCGGGCGAGTTGGACGGCGAGATCGACGGCCTCGCTGCCCGAGTTCACGAAGAAGAAGGTGTGCAGTTCCTCGGGCAGGGTGGCGGCGAGCCGTTCCGCGTACTCGCCCATGGCGTCGTACAGGAAGCGGGAGTTGGTGTTGAGCAACGCCATCTGCCGAGCCGCCGCCGAGGTGAGCGCGGGGTGCGAGTGCCCGACGACCGCGACGTTGTTGATCATGTCGAGGTACCGTCGGCCCGCGCTGTCGTAGAGCCAGTGCCGCCGCCCCCGGACCATCCGCACGGGAGGGTCGAAGTACGTCGACTGGGCGCCGGCCACGTACTTCGCCCGCCGCTCGTGCACGCGCTCGACGGTCTCTTTCCGCTCCGCCCGGACGGGCGTCCCGACGAGCGGCGACGGGTCCGCACAGAGCGTCAGCAGGGCCGCACGGTCCCGGACCCTGCCGTGGCCCGGCAGGTCGGGTGAGAGCCCGAGCTGGACGTGGACGTGGGCAGGCAGCGGGCCGATGGGCGGCGCTACCACCGCGACCTCGGCACCACGGCGCACGGTGTGCCCGACGGGGAAGTGCGTGACCACTCCGGCGAGCCTGACGAAGAACGTCGTGGTCTCGACGCGGCATTGCAACACGACGGCTCGATCGTCGGCCCGGACCACCGTGGCGTCGAACGGGGCGAAGACCTCCGTGCCGACGGGGACGAACAGATCAGCGCCCAGGTGCAGTGCGGCGGGGGCCAGGTCGCTCTGGTCCGGTCGGCCGAGGCGGACCTCGTCGAAGCGCCCGACGGCCGTCTCCGTGCCGGATCCGAGCAGTGGGAAGGCCCCGCCGTCCAGCCGGTCGCCCGCAGAGAACAGCTCCGACTCGACGCTCAGATCGACCGGCCGGAGCGGACCGAACTCCTGGCCGCGAAGGATCGGGCTCGGCGGCTGCCGGGCGACGAGATCGGCCAGGTCGGTCTCCGGCGCGCCGAAGCCGCAGGCCCGGCGCACCACCGCCGTCGCGAGCGCCGGGTCGGTCTCCAGCACGGCGCGCAACGCCCGCCAGTCCTCGGCGGCGACCTCGGCGACCCCCTCGTCGTCCGGATCCTGTTGCGACGCGACGGTCTGGAGCGCCGCGCAGAGTACGGCACGCGCACGCACCAGCGTCCAGAGCGCGTCCGCCTCCGCCTCGGACAAGGGCAGCCGGTCGAGGTACCCGGTGAGGACGGGCAGTACCGCTCCCAGCGGGTCCTCGGGAGTACGTGCGACGGCGGCCAGCATCGGCGTCGCGATCTCGGCGGCCCGCCACGTCCACACCAGGTCCCCGAAGTCGATGATCCCGGTCGGGACGAACTCTCCGTCGGCAGCGACGTCACCGACCACGTTGTGCTCGTGGATGTCGGTGTGCACGGCCTGTTCCGGCAACCGCCCGGCGATGTCGCCGACGGTGTCGTCCGCGGTGTCGGCAGCGATCGCGGTGTCGGCAGCGATGAGCTCGGCGACCGGAGCGAGCGCCCGCTCGATGAGGGCGTTCTCCGCGTCGGTGAAGCGGCCGGTGAGGTCCGACACGGTCTCGACCGCGTGGCGTGGATCCCATGAGGAGCGACGGTGCAGCCCGGGGTGGTCGAACCCGGCGAGTGCGGTGACCGATCTCGCGGCCAGTCGGCCGAGGCAGCGCAGTGCCCTCGGCGAGAGGTGCGCGGCGGAGCCCAGCGGTGTGCCCGGAACCCAGTCCAGCAGCCGTATGCGGAGCCCGTCGAGGTCGACCAGGTCATGGTCCCGCAGCGTCTGGACGGCTGCCGGTACGACGAGACCCGGATCCCGGGACCGGAAGTGACGGATCGCCAGGTGTTCGGCGTGGGCCGCCTCGGCACCGCCGTCGGCCGGGGTCACCCGCAGGACGTGTCGTCGCCCGTTCACGGCGTTCTCGACCAGCATGATCTGGTCCTGTGTGCTGCCCAGGTCGGTGAGCCGGCCGTCGATGCCCCACTCCTCGCGAAGGAGGCGGGCCGCGTCGTGCTCCGACAACGTCGGGCCGGTGCCGGGTGCGGGTGCGGGGGAGGAGGCGGCGGAGACGGTGACGTCGGCTGTGGCTTCCTCGGTGGACGGCCGTCGCGTCTCAGCCATGGTGGGCCGGCTCCGGACGCCAGTCCGGGTCGCTCCAGAGGCCGAGACGTGCCTCGGCGGCCGCCCCGAGACGGAACGCCGTCAGATCGTCGAACGGCCGGGCGACGATCTGCACCCCGGTCGGCACGCCGTTGCCGGCACGGCCCGAGGGCACGTTGAGGACCGGATGCCGGCTCGCGATGTTGAAAAGCTGGGTCAGGCACTGGCCCACGAGGTTGGCGAACCGCACGCCCTCGGCAAGCTCGACGGACTCCGCGGAGGTGGCGTCCGCCGGATAGCCGGTGGTGGCCATGGTCGGGCAGATGAGGGCATCGTGGTCGCGGAATATCCCGGCGAGTACGGCATGCATACGGCCTTCCTCCTCGACGGTCCGCAGGGTGCCGAGACTCTTCAGGGCCGCCTCGCACGCCTCGACGACGTCGAGGACGTTCCGGGACCACCTCGGGTCGTCGGCCGGCGCGCACTCCCGTACGGACGGCCCGAGGAGGAGGCCGTAGTGCGCCATGGCGGTGGCCATGATCGACTGGCGGGTGATCGGGATCTCCACCTGGGTCACCTCGGCCCCGGCATCCCGCAGGGCGCTCGCGAAGCGCTCGATGTTGGCCACGGCCTCGGGGACGACGGGGAAGTCACCGATGGTGACCGCGAGCGCGACCTTCAGTCCCGCACACGATCCGAAGGTCGTGGGGAGCGGTGGAGCAGCGGGGACCGAGGTGTGGTCGACGGGGTCCGGTCCGGCGATGACGTTCTGGAAGAGAGCACAGTCGGTGACCGTGCGGGCCATCGGCCCGTCCTGGCAGTAGGTGTCGAGACTGGTCGGCGGCAGCGACGGCACCCGCCCGTAAGGGGGCCGGAACCCGACGACGCCGCACAGGGCCGACGGCACCCGGATGGAGCCCGCGATGTCGGAGCCGGTGGCCAGGGGGGCGAGTCCGGCTGCCAGTGCCGCACCCGAGCCGCCCGACGAACCGCCGGGGCTGTAGTCGAGGTTCCACGGATTGCGTGTGACGCCCCACAGCTCGGAGTGGGTGGTCACGGCGATCGAGAACTCCGGTGTCGTGGTCCGCAGGTGCAGGACCGCACCGGCGTCGATCAGCCGCTGGACCATCGGCTGCGTGCGCGTCGCGACGGTGCCCTCGGTCAGTAGGGAGCCGAGCCGATGGGACCGGCCGGCGATCGGCATCTCCTCCTTCACCGCGACCGGGACACCTTCGAGCGCTCGGGGCGCCGAACCCTTCCCCGCGTACCTGGCCTCGGCCGCCCGCGCGACCTCGTGGGCCTCGTCGAACATCTCCTCGGCGACCGCGTTGACCTCGCTGGTCTTGGAGACCCGCTCGATCAACGACTCCAGGACTTCCACCGGGGACAGCTCGCGCCGCCGAAACGCCCCCAGCATGTCCTCGGCCGACAAATAGTTCAGGTCCATTCTTCGCTCCTCTTGGCAATGGGCAGTGCGGGCAATGGGCAGTGCGGGCGATAGGCGGCGGGCAAAAGGCCGTGCGGGCAAGAGGCCGTACGGGCCTGCAAAGGGCTAATGCGTGAAAAGTGACGCGGGGTCGCCTGTCGGGCTCAGCCCGCGCTCCTCCTGGATGGAGTTGCCGCCGTCCACCACGAACAGCTGTCCCGTGACGTAGGAGGACTCCGGCGAGGCCAGGAACGCCACCAGAGCGGCCACCTCCTCGGGACGCCCGGCGCGACCCACCGGCGTTGCCGCCCCGAGGGCGTCGACGTGCTCGTCCAGCCCTCCGGTCGCGATCCAGCCGGGGGCGACGGCGTTGACCGTGACGCCCCGCGAGGCCGTGTCCATGGCTGCCGAGCGGGTGAGGCCGATCAGGGCGGCCTTGGCCGTGTGATAGGCGATGTCGCCCTTGTACGCCATCACCGGACCGGAGAGCGACGACATGTTCACCACCCGGCCGTATCCGCGGTCGAGCATCGGCCGGAGGGCGGCGCGGGTCATGTGGAAGGCGGTGTCGAGATTGCGCGCCAGGGCGGAACGCCACTGCTCGTCCGAGGCGGTGGCGACGCTGGACGGGTCCTCGGGCTCGGCCACCGAGACCATGCCGGCGTTGTTGACCAGAACGTCGATCCGCCCGAAGGCGTCCAGTGCCTCGGCCACCACCGACTCCGCGAACCGGGCATCGGTGAGATCGCCCGCGACCCCACGGACGGGGCAGCGGCCCGCCAGCTCGGCCACCCGCTCGTGGATGCGTGCGGTGGTCGAGGTGATCACCAGTGAGAAGTCGTCGGCCAACCGCTCGGCGCATGCGAAGCCGATGCCGGACGTGCTGCCGACCCCGGTGATGATCGCGACGGGCCGGCCGTCGGCGTTGGTCGGGTTCATGTGGTGATCAACCTCGGATTCCTGGATGCTCGATGCCGTGAATGAGTTGGACGTTCGTCACAGTAGGGATGTCGAAGCGCTCTGGCAATGGCTTGTTGAGCTGCCTACTCGTGAGTCGATATAAGTTGTACGTTCGTACCAGTCATGGTCGAGTGGTAGGCTGCGGCAGCCTCACCGCTCAGGCGGGCTGCTCCGCGATTGCTACCGTGCGGCCACTGCGCCATGCATTGCCGTCGTGCTACGCCCGACGGTCACCCACAGGGGAAGGGGACGAGGAAAGACATGAGCCGGCCCGGCGGATCCGCCCAGCAACGAGACACCCCCGTACTGACCGAGCGCGGCGGGGTCCGCAAGGCGGCCATCCTCGAAGCAGCCCTGCGGGTCATCGGGGACAAGGGACTGGCCGGACTGTCCATGCGTGCCATCGCGACGGAAGCGGGACTGCCGCTCGGAGCTCTCGGCTACTACTTCAAGACCAAGGACGATCTGATCCTCGAGGCGTTCGAGTTGCACACCCGCCGGGAGGCGGACCGGGTCCTCGCGGCTTTCGCGGGTGTGGTGGACGGCGACCACGCCGACGACGTCGCCGAGCACCTCACGGCGTTCATCCAGCACGGACTGACCGAGGCGCGAACGAGGCTGGTCGCGGAGTACGAGTTCCTGATCGAAGCAACCCGTAGGCCGGATCTCGCGCGGGTCTCGCGGGCCTGGCGCCAGGCGCTGCAGATCCAGGTCGGTCACGTCGCGACCCGGCTCGGCTCGGACGATCCCGAGACGGACGCGGAGATCATTCTCTCGGTCGTCGCGGGTCTGGAGATCGACCACCTCTCCGCACCGCTCGACCCGTCGACAACGCAGGCGATCCGCACCGCGCTCCGCCGCACGATCACCAGGCTCGGACTCCACGGCCACGCCACGCGGCCGTAGATCCCGCCGGGCGGTCCAGGCGTACGACATCTTCGGCGGCGTCGACGACGGGTTCGTGCCGAGCGGCGGACATCGGGAGGCGGCAGCTGGTGCCGGGCGTTGCCGCGGTCGTCCTCGTGGGGCTGGGCGTCAGAGCCGCGGTACGTCCCCCGTCCCGTACCTGTGTCGCCCGCCGATTCGGGTCCGAAGCTCCCTTAGGCTCGCTTCGCCACATGTGACCTTGGACGGGCGGAGGGCGGGAGGCGCGTATCAACCGCGAGCGGCTGATCAGAACGCTGACGTTCTGGCTGCGTCCTTCGTTCGTGCTGCGTGTCATCGGCCGGTTCCAGAGGATCGCGGGATTCGACCGCGCGATGGCTCTGGCCTCGGGTGCGCTGACCGCGCTGATCCCGCTGGCGGTGGTGAGCGGTGCCGTCTTCGGCAGTGAGTCCGCGGACCGGATCATCAACCGTTACGGCCTCACCGGTGAAGGCGCCGAGGCGGTCCGGGCGGTCTTCTCCGCCGACACCGCGAGTGCCGGCGTCGGTGTTTTCGGGACGGTGTTTCTGGCGATCTCGGTGCTGAGCTTTTCCCGGACCATGCAGCGGTTGTTCGAGCAGACCTGGGAGCTGAAGCCGCTCGGTGTGCGCAACACGCGCAACGGCCTGTGGTGGATCTGCGTGCTCAGCTTCTACACCGCGGTGATCGGTTGGCTCTACGTGGCTCTGGGCGGGGGACGGCTGGGGCTGGCAGCCGCGGTGTGCGAGGTACCGGTCACCACCGCCTTCCTCACCTTCAGCGGCCGCATCCTCTCCGCGAAGCGGCTCGCCGGGGCGGCCCTGCTCCCGTTCGCGGTCTGCGCCGCTGTCCTGACCGCGGCCTATTCGGTGCTCGCGACGGTCTACCTGCCGCGCCTGTTCAATTCCTACGCCTCGCGCTACGGCGCGGCCGGCGCGGCATTCGGGATGGCCTCGGTCCTCTTCGGTGCCATGCTCGTCCTCGTCCTGTCGTCGGCGCTGGGGCGGGAGGTACGAGAGGAACTCCTCCGGATCCGGCAGGGCCTGCGTCCCTCCCAGGACGAGGTCCGCCGCCAGTGGGACGGCATCGTCGAGCAGACCCGGTCGCGCTGGCGCACCGTGCGCAGACAACCCTCACGGAGCCAGCCCGAGGACTCCCACCCACGCTGAGTCCACATCTTCGCGCACCCGGTCAGGACCAGGTTCGCGTCCCGCATGTCGCGGTGTGCTCGCTCACGGACGCGGCCGATATGCCTGCGATGCCCGCAGCGCCGATGAGTTTCGGGGGCGGGGCCGGTCTGCACAGGTATGGAGACGCACACACTCGAGACAGCCGGCGCGGACCTCGTCCATGACGTTCGCGGGCCGCTGCCGACCACCGATGGACGCCCGCCGTTGTTCATGATCGGGCAGCCCATGGACGCTACCGGCTTCGCCGCGCTCGCCGCGCGCCTGCCCGAGCGGACCGTGGTCACCTATGACCCGCGCGGCCTCGGTCGCAGCACGCGTAAGGACGGGCGGGTCGACCACACGCCGCAGACCCAGGCCGACGACGTGCACGCCGTCATCGAGGCGCTCGGGGCCGGGCCGGTCGAGATGTTCGCCAGCAGCGGGGGAGCCGTCACCGCGCTCGCGGTCGTGGCGACGTATCCCGCAGACATCACCACCCTGGTCGCGCACGAGCCGCCGCTCATCACCCTCACGCCCGACGGCCCGGCGGCCGTGCGGGCGCGGGCCGGAGTGCGCGAGGCCTACGAGAAGCGGGGATGGGGGGCCGGGATGGCTGCGTTCGTGGCGATGACGTCGTGGAAGGGAGAGTTCACCGACGCGTACTTCGCACAGCCGGAGGCCGATCCTGCCGAGTTCGGGATGCCCACGGAGGACGACGGCTCACGCGACGATCCCTTGCTGTCGGACCGGTCATGGGCGGTCAGCAGCTATCGGCCGGATGCCGACGCGATCGCCGCCGCGCCGACCCGTGTCGTGATCGCGGTGGGCGAGGAATCCAAGGACGCGCTGACCCACCGCACCTCCGTCGCGACCGCTGAACTGCTCGGACAGCAGGTGAGCGTGTTCCCGAGCCATCACGGAGGGTTCCTGGACGGCGAGTTCGGATATGCGGGGAAGCCGGACGAGTTCGCGCATCGACTGCGCCAGGTCCTGGACGGCGCCACACAGGCCGACCGCTAGGAGCAAGCCGGCGTACCCATCGGCGGGAGGCAACTCGGCAGGTCCCTGGGAACGTTGCCGTGGAGCCTCGGGTGTGTACCGGCGGCGAAGACGTCTGCATCCGTTCAACCAGGACACGTTCGCTCGACTACCTAAGGGCGTTGGCGGCCGACGGCCCTAATCGGGGTCGAGGACAGCCTGGATGGCCGGGGCCAGTCCTCTTTCGATCTCGTCCGGCGTCAGGGTGGTCACTGCCGGGAGGCGCAGCAGGTAGCGGGTGAGCCCGAGGCCGAGGAGTTGCGCGGAGACCAGGCCCGCGCGCTGCGCGGCGACTTCCGGGCCCAGGGCGGCGGCGAGCGTCGGGGCGACCTGCGCCGCGAAGATCTCGTGCATCCGCGCCGCCGCCTGTTCGTTGGTGACCGCCGACCGCATCAGGACGAGCAGAGCGTCGTCGGCCGGGTCGCCCTCCCAGCGTTCGATGAAGTGCCGCACCAGGGCTTGGGCGAGCTTGTCCGCCGGGATGCCCGTCAGATCGGGCAGGCGCAGGTCGATGGCGAGTGTCGCGTCGAAGAGCTGGGCCTTGTTTCCGAAGTAGCGCATGACCATCGACGGGTCGATGCCGGCGTCGGAGGCCACGGCCCGGATGGTGGTGCGTTCGTAGCCCTGGGCTGCGAAGCGTTCGCGCGCGGCGCGCAGGATCGCGGCCTTGGTGCGGTCCGAACGCCGATCGGTCCCGGTGATCTTGGCGGCTTGCGTCATGTCAACGACTGTAGGCCAACGCATGTTGACTTTCCAGTGCACAGCCGCGCATCATGTCAACGAACGTTGGCCAACAAGTGTTGGCAAACAGTTGTTGACGCGTCCTGGAGGAGAGACGACATGAACGCCACCACACTCCCCGACCGCACGGAGGTCGCCATCGTGGGCGGCGGCCCGACCGGGCTCGCGCTCGCCGTCACGCTCGCTTCGGCCGGCATCGACTTCGTCGTCCTGGACCGGCTGGCCGAGGGAGCGAACACCTCGCGTGCCGCCGTCGTCCACGCCCGCACCCTGGAGGTCCTGGACGAGCTGGGAGCCTCCGAGGAACTGATCGCGCGAGGCGTCCAGGTCACTCGGTTCGCCGTCCGCGACGGCGCCCGCAGACTGCTGACCGTGCCGTTCGACCGGCTGGCCACGCCCCACCCGTACACGCTCATGGTCCCGCAGTACGAGACCGAGAACGTGCTGCTGGACCGGCTCCGCGCGCTCGGCGGAGACGTGCACCGACCCTACGAAGTGGCCTCCGTCGTCCAGGACGAGGACGGGGTGACCCTCACCATGACGTCCGGCCGGACGCTGCGCGCCGCGTACGCCGTCGGCGCCGACGGCATGCACAGCACCGTGCGCGAAGCGGCGGGCATCGCCTTCACCGGCAGCGCCTACGCCGAGTCCTTCGTCCTCGCCGACGTGGTGATGGACTGGGCCCCGGGCCCCGCCGAGGTCTCGCTCACCTTCGGCACCGCGGGCCTCGCCGTCGTCGCCCCGCTCCCCGGCGGCCACTACCGGGTCGTCGCCACCGTGGACGATGCTCCCGCCACACCGGACCTCGACTTCGTGCAGCAGATGCTCGACGAACGCGCCCCCGGCCAGGCCCAGGTCACCGACCTCGCATGGTCGTCACGGTTCCGGGTGCACCACCGGGTCGCCGAACACTACCGGGCGGGGCGCCTGCTGCTGGCCGGCGACGCCGCCCACGTACACAGCCCGGCCGGCGGGCAGGGAATGAACACCGGCATCCAGGACGGCCACGCTCTCGGCCGGGCCTTCGCCGACGGCAAGCTCGACGGCTACGAGGCGCAGCGCCGTCCCGTCGCCCAGAGGGTGGTCGCCTTCACCCACCGGATGACCCGCCTCGCCACCACACGCAACCCGATGGCCCGGGGGGCACGCAACACCGTGCTCCCGCTGCTCGGCCGCACGTCCCTGCCGAAGAAGCTCGCCACCGAGCTCGCCGAGCTCAACTACCGTTAGGGAGAATGCTGTTCGGGGACCACTCAGGCCACTCGGTGCGGGCATGGGCCTCGCCACGACACCCGCCACCGCGGCGATCACCGACGCCTTGCCGCCACGCCTACCGAGCGTGGGAGCCGTTGTGAACGACCTGTCATGCGAACTCGGCGGCGCGCTGGGCATCGTCGTGCTCGGCACCCTCAAGAGTGCTCGGTACCGCGACGAACTCGACACCGGCGGGCTCCCCGGCCCGGTCGCGCACGCGGCACGCTCCTCCCTCGCCGCCGCCGACCACATTGGCCGCACCACGGGCAACACCGCACTGATCGAACGAGCCCGAGATGCCTTCGCATCCGGCATGCATCTCGCACTCATCAGCGGCGCCGTGACGCAGCCCGGGACACGCAGCCCGGGACACGGCACAGGTGACGGCGTGGCGGCGGCCGATCGCCGGACACATCCACCACGACGGACGGCGCGCGAGACCACGATCCGTCCCGCGCGCCGCACCGGGAAGGGAACCGACATGACTCCGCTGCACGGCAGGCGCGAGGGGCACGACGGGCGCGACAGGCACGACAAGACCGCGCACCAACCCGGCCCTGAGCGGTTGCCGGAGTCCCTCCAAGCCCTCACACGGCCCCTCGCTCTCCTCGGCACACGCGGCATCGGGCTCATCTTCACGGCCCTGGCCGCGGGCCCGGCCGACATCCACCTCACTCACGAGCGTGTCCCCGGCACCCCGAGACCTGCCGTCTACACGTTCGCCCCCACGGCCAGGCGCTCCTCATTCCCCCGGCCGCTCTGACCGTATGAGGGTCGTAAGCGCCGGCGTGCTCCGTCGATCCCCGCCATGGTCGAGCAGGAGCTCGCCGACCTCATCCTGACGCATTACGCGCGCTGCAGCCGCTCGTTGATGCCCATGCACAGCGGGTAGAAGAGGCGGCATGACGGAAGTGGTAGAGGCTGGTCTGTGGGGGTTGGTGGCGGGTTCGGCACTGTTGCTCGGTGCCGCGCTGGGTTATGGGCTGCGGGTGCCACAGAAGGTGATCGCGACGGTGATGGCCTTCGGCGCCGGGGTGCTGATCTCAGCGGTCTCCTTCGAACTGGTGGGGGAGGCGTACGAGCAGGCGGGGCTTGCTCCGGCGACCGTCGGCACCCTGATCGGCGCCCTCGCCTACACCGGGGGCAACGTGTGGCTGGCCCGCAGGGGCGCGCGTCACCGCAAGCGCTCCGGTCACGAGCGGACCAAAGCGCAGCCCTCGGAGGCCGAGCAGGGCGGATCCGGGACGGCGCTCGCGCTCGGCGCTCTGCTCGACGGGGTGCCGGAGTCGGCGGTCATCGGGGTGAGTCTGCTGGACGGCGGTGCGGTGAGCCTGGTGACCGTGGCTGCGGTGTTCATCAGCAACGTCCCTGAAGGGCTGTCCAGTTCGGCGGGTATGAAGAAGGCCGGCCGTGGACGGGGGTATGTCTTCGGTGTCTGGGCGGCGATCGCCGCGGCCGGCACGGTGGCGGCCGTCCTCGGCTACACGGTGGTCGGGTCCTTCTCTCCCGCCGTGATCGCCGCGGTGACCGCGGTGGCCGCCGGGGCGATCCTCGCCATGATCGCGGACACGATGATCCCCGAGGCGTTCGAGGACGCTCACCTGGCCATCGGCCTGATCACGGTGAGCGGCTTCCTGGTCTCCTTCGCCCTCTCCCACACCTGACCGCCGGGAGCCGGACAACGCTGCCAGGGCGCTGCGTGCGGCGGTCGTGCACAATTCGACCTCGCTGAACACCTTGCACTCGACCGTCACCGACGCCATGGGCCACGACTTGAACGCCCCACTCACGGCCACTTCCAGGTCAGCGCCACCAACCGACGCACTATCGCCACCGGCCGGCTGCTGCGCACAACCCTGGACGGCAGCAGCGCCCAGCCCATTTCAGAGGGCAAGGGAGTTCCTGCGGTGTACAACCTTCACTCGACGTGGCTCGTCTCCCGTCACGTCACACACGTTCCGCTCAGGAGGCACAGTGCCCCGCCGCACTCTCACCGTCGCGATCGCCGTCACCACGCTCGCGACCCCCTTCGCACTCTTCGCCACCTCCGGCACGGCGTCGGCCGTGCCCGTGCCGCCCCGCACACCGATGACCGACTTCAACCACGACGGACACGCCGACCTCGCGGTCGCGGCGCCCTTCGGCACCGTCGGCGGTGTGGAGAAGGCCGGTTACGTCTCGGTCGTGTACGGCACCGCCTCCGGGCCCGGAACGGCCGGCCACCAGATGATCAGCCGGGCCACTCCCGGCGTCCCCGGCGACCTCCAGGGCACCTTCGCCTTCGGTGCCCAGACCCTCCCCGGTGACCTCGACGGCGACTCGTACACCGATCTGCTCGTGGCGGGCGGCGGCGACAGCGGCGAGCCGACCGTGCTCTGGGGCTCCAAGGATGGTCTTACGGGCCAGAACACCGTTCTGCCGTACCGGTACTCCAAGTTCGCCCTCGGTGACTTCAACGGCGACGGCAGGCGCGACCTCGTCGTGAACTCCGACCCGAGCGACGACCCGGACGTCTCCGGGATGACGATCCAGTACGGCCCGTTCACCCGCGACGGCAAGACGCGCACCCAGGACAGCATCACCACGGATGACGGCTCCTCGGGTCTGCGTTCCTTCATCACCGGTGACCTCACGGGCGACGGTGTCGACGACATCGTCACCACGCACGGCTTCGAGGAGATGCAGCACGAGGCCCGCTTCTGGAAGGGGTCGAGGACCGGCGTCGGCCATACCTCCAAGGCCCTCGGCACGGCGTACAGCGGCACCGTCGGCGATGTCGACGGCGACGGCTACGGCGACCTGATCACCCGCGACATCGGTGCCGTCAGCGAGGTCATCGACGACGCCCCGGGCAGCATCACCATCCAGTACGGCGGCTCCACCGGACCGAGCAACACACGCAAGAAGGTCATCACCCAGGCCACCGCGGGGGTTCCCGGGGCGAGCGAGGCGCACGACGCCTTCGGCGCCTCCCTCAGCGCCGGTGACGTGAACGGCGACGGCAAGGCGGAGGTCGCGGTCGGCGTCCCCGGCAAGAGCCTCGACGCCGCCACCGGTACCGGCGCGGTGATCCTGCTCAAGGGCGCGTCCAAGTCCGCCGGTGGCATGACCGGCAAGGGCGCGCTCGCCTACAACCAGTCCACTGCGGGCGTCCCGGGCGTCTCCGAGTCGGGCGATGACTTCGGCCGCCGGGTGAGCCTCTCCGACCTGAACAAGGACGGCAAGGCGGACCTGACGGCGACGGCCCCCGGCGAGGGTGGTGCCTTCGCCGACTCGGGTGCCCTGTGGAACCTCTACGGCTCCGCGAGCGGCCTGTCCACGACCGGCGCCGGCACGCTCAGCCCCGTGAAGCTCGGTGCCCCCGAGAAGAACGCCAAGTTCGGCCACACGCTCGGCGGCTGACCCCCTCGGCACCACAGGAGCGTAGAAGCGGCCGTCACCCTCGGGCTGCAGGAGCTGAGGAGTCGGTCGGCGGCTCTTTTGCACGGTCAGGCATGTTGCTGATCTCTGAGTCTTCGTCACGGTCGCCGGTGGTCTTGGGCCGGGACTGTGCCCGCGCTGGTCAGGGTGTGGGCTGGGGTTCGGCGGGGAGGCCGGGTCTGGCCGCGGCGCTGAGCAGGCGGGTGAGGGCCGGACGGGCTTGGATCGCGCTGTCGGTGTATGCCGTGACCAGCGCACTGATGTCGGCGGGCAGGGTGGTGTCGTCGCGGGCGACGGCCAGGACGTGCATGCCCGCGGCGTGCGCCGACCGGATGCCGTTCGGGGAGTCCTCCACGGCCAGGCATTCGCCGGTGGGGATGCCGAGTGCGACGGCGGCCCGCTGGTAGGCGTCGGGGGCGGGTTTGGGCCGTGTGACGTCCTCGCCGCAGATCACGGTGTGCAGCAGGCCGGTCAGCCCGGTTCGGTCCAGGGCGGCGTGGACGAAACGCCGGGGGCTCGCGGTGGCCACCGCGACCGGCCCGTACCGCGTGGCTTCCAGGACCAGGTCGACGGCTCCGGGCAGCGCGCGCACGTGTCCGGCCTCCACTTCGATGATCATCGAGTCCGTGCATACGGTGGTGACCTCGTCGGGAGTCGCGGTGCCGTCGCCGAGGCCGGCGACGTAGTCGGCCCAGGCGCCGTTGCCGTGCAGCGCGGCCGTGTCCTCGGCCCGCCAGCGATGCCCGTGGTGGACGGTGAAGGCGGCGCATGCCTTGGGCCACAGGTGGCGGGTGTCCACCAGGGTGTCGTCGAGGTCGAACACGGTCGCCCGGATGACGGCGGTCATCCGCTCACCCAGGTGGCGACGCCGTCCGGACCCGGCTGCTGCACGGCGTGGGCGATCTGCTCGATGGAGACGAGGGCGAGGCGGTGGGTGTCGGCGAACACGCGCAGTTCTTCGAAGGGCGCGACGGATCCGTCGTCCTGGCACACCTCGCTGATCACCCCGACCGGACTCAGGCCCGCCAGCCGCAGAAGGTCGACGGTGGCCTCGGTGTGCCCACGTCGCTCGCCGATCCCGCCCGGCCGGGCCCGCAGCGGGAACATGTGCCCCGGGCGCGTCAGCTGCCCGGGGAGCGTACGGGGGTCGGCCAGCGCGCGTGCGGTGCGGGCCCGGTCCGCGGCGCTGATTCCCGAGCCGGTGCCGGCCGCGTCCACGGACACGGTGAATGAGGTCGCCTCGTCGGGGGCGCTCCCCGCGGCCGGAGGGACCATCAACGGCAGACACAGCCGGTCGGCGGTCTCCGGCGCCATCGGCGCACAGATCAGGCCGCTCGTGAAGCGCACGAAGAAACCGATGGCCTCGGCGGTGGCGAACTCGGCCGCCATGACGAGATCGCCCTCGTTCTCGCGGTCCTCGTCGTCGACCACGATCACCGGACGCCCCGCCCGCAGATCGTCCAGTGCCAGAGCGACCAGGTCCAGTGTCCGGGATACCGATGCTGACGTCACAGTGTTCAGTCCTTGCCTGAGGAGGATCTTCCCGGAAGGCATCGGCTGCAGACCGAACGGACTTGAGCGGTTCTCACGCTGCGGGGGCCTGCGGACAAATGAACGAATCGTTCAGGCGTTCATGAGCGTCGCGCTGAGGTGCGGTCGACACACGCCGCGGTGTGCGCAGTCCCGATCAGCGATGCTCTCTGCCCGCAGAGACGTGCCACCCCGTAGGCCGGTCGCGGCATCCGGCCGTCGACTCCGGCACAGCCCGGCCCGGCAGCCGGGGATCGTTGACGAACGCGGGTTCCCGGGTGGGAGCGATCACTCGGCGTGTTGGTGCTGACGGGCAGCGAGGATTGCGACGTCGTCCTCGTACGCGCCGTTGGCAAGGCGTGCCAGGACCGTGTCCAGCAGGTCGTTGAGAGGTGCGTCGGCGGGCAGGCTCAGGCCCTGGAATTCCTTTACGGAGTCGTCGATGTCGGTGCCGCGTCGTTCGACCAGTCCGTCGGTGTAGAGCACCAGTGTGGTTCCTGGGGCCATGGTGGCGGTGAGGGGTTCGTACCCGCCAAGCCCGGTGCCGATGGGCGGGCCGGCCGGCAGCCAGAGGATGTCGATGCTGCCGTCCGGGCGCAGCACGGCGGGCGGCAGGTGTCCTGCGCTGGCCGCGGTGCAGGTGCCGCTCTGCGGGTCCATGACTGCGAGGAGGCAGGTGGCGAGGCGGTCGAGCCCGAGCTGTGCGACCTGGCGGTCGAATTCTTCGAGGATCTCCTCGACGCCCGTGACGTTGGTGGCGATGGTGCGCAGCAGGGAGCGGTACTGGCTCATGGTGACGGCGGCCTGGAAGCCGTGGCCCATCACGTCGCCCATGACCAGCAGGGTCCGCGCATCGGGCAAGGGGATCGAGTCGTACCAGTCTCCGCCGACCAGGACGCTGCGGCCGGAGGGAAGGTAGCGGGCAGCTACCTCCACGCCCGGGTGAGGAGCGCGGGGTTCGGCCAGCAGGGCCCGCTGGAGTTCCAGTGCCATGGTGTGCTCGTAGCTGTAGCGGCGCGCGCTGTCGACGGACAGGGCTGCCCGGCCGGCCAGCGCCTGGATTGTCGTGAGGTCGTCGTCGCTGAAGGGCTGTGAAGTGCCGGCCCTGCCCATCAGGATGACGCCCACCGGGCGGCCTGCGGTGATCAGAGGAACGATGAGCAGCGAGTGGATGCCGGCCGCGCGGAAGATCCTGGTGCGCTCAGGGTCCACGGTCACCTTCTGGAACAGGTCGTCCGAGGCCAGATTGCCCAGCCATGGCCGCCCGACGTCCATGCAATGGCGCGTGGCGACACCGCGAGGGATGTCGATGTAGGGGCCTGGTCCGCCCATCTGGTGCAGCAGCCACTCCATCCCCGCGGGCGCGGTACCTCTCACTTTGCGCAGCCGCACGAAGCCGGGCGGAGGCGGGGGAGCGCCGGTGAAGTCCTCTTCCAGGATGCCCACTGCGGCCATGTCCGCCAGCGAGGGGGCCATGAAGTCGGCCAGTTCCTGGCACGTGGTCTCGATGTCGAGGGTGGTGCCGACCCGCGTGGCCGCAGCATCCAGCAGGGCGAGCCGTAGGTGAGCGGTCTCCAGATCGTCCACGTAGCTGCGCAGACTGCTGATCTCCACGCCGACCCCGCACAGGCCCGCATCCTGCCCGGGCAGTTCCATGCGGTGGTAGACCGCCCGCCACAACCGTTGCCCCAGCGGAGAAGAGACACCGGTCGTTCCTGAGATGGTCGTCTCGCGGGGCTGCCCGTCCGCGAGGACCTCGGCCAGAACATCGTCCGAGCGCTGCAGGTCCGGCAGCACCTCCCCGAGCGTGCGCCCCAGGAACGCGGACGCGGGCAGTCCGCTGACCTCGGCCCATGCCGGATTGACGTACAGATGACGCAACTGCGCATCGAGGACGACGATGGCAGCCATGGTCCCCTCGACCAGCTGATGCCCAGGAAGGCCCTCGCCTTCGAGGAAGTGCCACTGCGGCATGGACCCGTCACCGTTCACAGTTGTGCCTCTCGCTGGGGTCAACGAGATTCATCCATACCCGATTGATCCGCCTATGTCCCGTCAGGCCGGGTCCCATCATCGGCTGAGCTTGTCCTTGAGTCCTTGTCAGCGGATCCTTCGATGAGCGGCTGGTCGTACCAGGAGAACGCCGCGATCCGCCAGCCCTCCGGGGTGCGGACGAATTGGATGGCCTTGGTCCCGCCGCCCTCGAACGGCTCCCCGTCCAGGATGCCGGCCTTCCGGTACTCGCCGAAGCGCGACGCGATGTCGCCCGCGATCTCGGTTCGCTCGGAGGTCTCCCACTCCGAGAACTCGACCAACCGGCCGTCGGCGAGCAGGCGTTCGCGCGGCTCGATGAACTCGTCCACGGTGTAGACCGTGTACTTCGGCCCGGTCAGCACGATCACACCACCCGGAATGACCAGCCGACGGATCCGGGCCACGTCCGCGGCCTTGCCGCCGCGGTTGTCGAAGGCTCCGAAGAACTCGGCGGCGATCGCGTCAATCTCGATCTTGGACATGGCGCGACGGTAACACCGCTACGGGGCAACGGACATGGCGTCGAGGCAACTTCGACTCAGGGCACCCACGAGATCATGCGACTTTGCGATCTCGCCGCACGGCTTGAAGATCAAGCTAACGGACGCGTTCCCGAAGCACTTCCCGGGCGGCCCGGGCGCCGGAGGCCAGGGCTCCCTGGACCGAGCCCGTCGCCCGGTGATCGCCGCACACGTGACGTCCCGGCCCCACCCGGGTGGTCCGGCTCAGCGGCAGCGGTGGCGTCATGACCGGCAGCGCGTCGACGATCGTGCGGACGGTGAGGAGGTCCCATCCTGCGGTGTCCGTCCCGTACGCCTCGGCCAGCGCGGCGCGCACGATCGCTTCGCGTCCGTCGGTGTCCTCGCCGAGCACGGAGGTCCCCACGAGGGCGTAGCCGTC
This sequence comes from Streptomyces sp. VNUA24, assembly GCF_029167005.1. Taxonomy (NCBI): domain Bacteria; kingdom Bacillati; phylum Actinomycetota; class Actinomycetes; order Kitasatosporales; family Streptomycetaceae; genus Streptomyces; species Streptomyces sp. VNUA24. The sequence continues at coordinate 354,991 of NZ_CP119143.1, read as the reverse complement.
GGGGGCATGTGCGGGCACCACCTCGCTCAGGACACATGTGTTCAAGAACCGGCGGCCTTCGTCGACGAGGAGAGTCGGCTCGGACAGCGGCGACCGCTGTGCGACGTGGTAATACGTCGTCACCACACGGCAGTCGGGCACTTTCAGTCCAGCGAGCAGCCGTCCCGCGGGGCCGGGGCCGGTGGCGACCACGACCGCCCGCGCCGGCAGTTCCTGTCCGGTGTCCGTCACGGCGCCGTCGTCGCTGAGGGCGTTTACGGCGGTCTCCAGGCGGACCATGCTCGCCGGCAGCTCGGCGGCGAGCGCCGCGGGGACGGCCCCGATCCCGGCGCCCGGCAGACACAGGGTGCCGCGGAGCATGCTGCGCCAGACGAGGTGGAAGAAGCGGCTGGAGGTCTCCAGCTCGTCCTCCAGGAAGACCCCTGACAGAAACGGCCGGAAGAAGCGTTCGACGAACTCCGCGGAGAATCCGGCGTCGGCCAGGGCGGTGCGGGTGGTCCGCTCCCGCGCCGCTTTCACCCGGCTGACCGGGCTGAACAGGTCGCGGGCCGTGAGCAGGCCGAGCGCCGCGAGGTCACGGGGACCCGCGAGCCGTCCCGGCAGCAGCGTCGACCAGGCGTGCGGACGCCGGGTGGGGTCCTGGAAACGCAGGGTGCCCTGCCCGGCGGTGTGCACCAGGACGCCGGCCGTGAACGGCCGCAGCCGCAGTTCGCTCAGCACCAGCCGGCGGCGTACCTGCGGATAGGAGGTGTTGAACACCTGGAAACCCCGGTCCACGATGAACCCGTCGACCCGGTCGGAGCGCATCCGGCCGCCCACGGCGTCGGACGCCTCCACGACCTGGACGTCCAACCCGGCCGCCAGGAGGTCCCGCGTGCAGGCCAACCCGGCGACACCTGCGCCGATGACCAGGACGTCGGGAATGTTCGGGGACGTGGGCACAGAAGCCTCCTTCAGGAGTCCGGCGGCGCCGAGGCGGCAGCCGTGTACGGATACCGAGCTTCTTCCCTCCGCACGCCCCTCCCGGATGCGCCGGTCACCCCATCGGCCCCGCGGAAGCGCATGCCGGCATGGGGCTCGCCGCGCAGACCTGGGCGAATTGCGATGCTGGAGGGGCGTGATTCCGCTCCATCCGGTGACGGCGCGTGCGGATGCGCGCGGACGGGCAAGCGGGGCAGCCCTGTACGTTCGCGAGTGCGGCGCCAGACGCGAAGAGTTCACGGGCCCGGTCGACGGAACCGATGCCCTCGTGCTCAGGGAACGCCTCAAGGGTCGCCTCGCTACCCAAGGACATGGGGATCGTGACGAACCTCGGCGCCGCGGTCTCGTCCGCGTGTGCGTCTGCGAAACAGAACACCATGACGGCTACCGTCACCGCCGACTGGCGAGCCCGCACGTCATGGACCGATGCCTTGTGACCTGGCCGTATGCACGATGCGGCGACACCCGCGACGAGGGCATTGCCGTCTGCTTCCAGCGTTTGTCACTGTCGAACACGGCTTCGCCGATGACGAACGCTGGAAGCAACTGACGGGAAAGACACGCCCCATCCGCCATCACGCACCAACTGCTGAGACCCACTCTGGTCGTGCGTGTCCTTGAATCCGTTTCATGGCTGAGCCAGACGGTCCGCCGTGTCCGGCTGGGTTGCCGCCCAGGCTGCGGCGACCAAGGGGCGGTGTACGTCGGCCCGTCGGATGCAGACGCCGATGGTGAGGCGAGCTGGTAGGGATGGGGCGGTCACCTGCCGGAGTCTCGCGCGGAGCCCGCTGTGTTGTAGGACAAGATCGGGGATGACGCCCGTGCCGTAGCCCAGGGCGACCAGAGTGAGCAGCGCTTCATGGCCGTCGGCTTCGGCGGCGATGTTCGGATGCATGCTCAGGTCTCGGAACCACTGGTCCGCGGCAGCGCGCACGAGTCCCTGCCGCGGCAGGACGAAGGGCTCCTCAGCGGCGGTGAACTCCTCGTGGACGAGTGTCGACCTGGCCTGGACGAGGACCAGTGGGGTCTGTGTGATCTGCCGGGCGAGCACGGTGGCGGGTATCCGGGCGGGGAGGGCTGCGACAGCGAGGTCTGCCTCGCCTTGATCAAGCAGGGCAAGGGCGGCCGCGGCGTCGCCGGTGCGTAAGGAGATGCTCACGCGCGGGTGCGCGGCGCGCAGGGGCGTGAGCAGTTCGGGCAGGAGGGTGTGGCATGCGGTGACGGAGGCGAACACCCGGAGGTGTCCGTCGAGTTCGTCGTCCGCGGTGTCGTCGCTGCGATATCGGGCCCATAGGTCCAGGGCTTCGGCCGCGTATTGACGGAAGGCGCGGCCCTGCGTGGTCAGGCATACCCCGTGAGGACCGCGGTCGAGGAGGCGGTGCCCGGTGGCGGCCTCGAGCCGCTGCACGGTGCGGGACAGCGTGGCAGGGCTGACGTGGCAGTCGGCCGCGGTGCGGGTGAAGCTGAGCGTCTCTGCCAGGTGGAGGAAGAGCCGGTACTGGTCGTGGTCCTGCACCTTTCACCTTTCGCAATGCCATGGTGCGTAAGTTGCCGTTGCCGCAAGCCCTGTGGGGAGCCTACAAACAGGACATGCCACGAAGCGACACCGCACCTTCCCGTCCCGCCTGGTACTTCTCGGAATATGCGCCGGTCGGCATCGACCTGGGCAGCAGAGCCGCAGTCGCTGCCTATGACCGCAACCAGGGCACCGACCCGCAGGCTGACGACATGCTGCTGGACCGCCTGGGCGTCACCGAAGGCACCCAGCTGATCGATCTCGCATGCGGCACGGGCTCACTGGCGGTCCAAGCCGCACGGCGCGGGGCTGTCGCGCACGGTGTGGACGTCTCCGAGGAAATGCTGGCCTTCGCCAAGGCGCGGGCTGATCGTTTCGCTGTTGCACCGCAATGGCACCACGCCGGCTTTCTCGACTACACCCATCAGGGCCCTCTCGCCGACGTGGTGACCACGAAGTCGGCCCTTCACCAGCTTCCGGACTTCTGGAAGCAGCAGGCCCTGATCAACGCAGCCGGGATGCTTCGCCCCGGCGGGTCCTTCTACTTGTGGGACGTGATCTTCAGTTTCGAGCCCTCCGGCGCAGAGACACACCTGCGGCAGTGGATCAACACCGCGAGCCGCCCGGACGGCGAAGGCTTCACCAAGGCCGACTTCGAGGCCCACGTCCGAGAGGAGTTCTCCACCTACACCTGGATCGTCGAGGGCATGCTGCGACGAGCCGGGTTCGACATCGTCTCCCGCGCCTTACCCCGTGCTACTCACGCCGAGTTCTGCTGCCGCCGCCGGTAGCCGCTCAGACGAGCCCTCGTTCGACAGGCCCGAGATTCGAGCATCGGCCGACGCTCGTTGTGGACGTCCTCGGTCTGGTCAGAGGTCTGTGAAGAGACCTGCGATGAGACCTGCGAAGGGGTCTGTGAAGAGGTCTGCGGGCAGCATAGCGGCAACTCTTGCTGAGCTGACACCTTCCCGACCTGGCGCCTCGTCAGGCCGCATCCAGGGCTCCCGCCAAGCCCGACGGTGACCGAAGGCGCGCCAGACCTGTGGGCCGCCCCGCAGGGCCTGCCGCGCTGAACGCATGGGTCCGTCACGTGGACTCGCGTACCACCAGCTCGGTCGGCAGCGTGACCTGTCGCCGTGGCGCGCCGTGCCGGGTGATGTCGGTGAGGATGCGGGCCATCGTGCGACCGAGTTCCTCGACGGGCTGGCGCACCGTGGTCAGCGGTGGGTTGGTGTGGCGGGCGAGGACGGAGTCCTCGAATCCGGCGACGGCGACATCGCGCGGCACCTGCCGCTTCTGCCGCTTCAGTTCGGTGAGGGCGCCGACGGCCATGAGGTCCGAGGCGGCGAAGACCGCGTCGAGGTCAGGGACGCGTTCAAGAAGCGAACGCATCGCGCGAACGCCGCTCTCCTCGGTGAAGTCACCTTCCTCGACGAGCAGCTCGCTCGCGGAAAGGTTCGCCTCGCGGTGCGCGGTGTGCCACCCGGCGAGCCGGTTGCGGCTGACGTCCATGTCCAAGGGGCCCGTGATGGTGGCCACGCGCCGCCGGCCGCGTTCGAGCAGGTGCCGGACCGCCGCGGCGGCGCCTCCGGCGTTGTCGGCGTTCACGTAACTCAGCTGTTCGCCGGCGTCGCGGCGGCCCGCGAGCACGGTGGGCAGGCCCATCTCCTCGAGCATGCCGGGCAGTCGGTCCGTGGAGTGCACGGAGACCAGGAGCACGCCGTCCACACGGCGGGTCGCCACCGATTCGGTCAGCTGATCGCGTTCGGCCTGGTCGCGGACGAGCATCAGCTGCAACTGGGTGCGGCTGTCGGCGAGGGCGCCGCTGACGCCGCGGATGAGCGCGGCGAAGAAGGGCTCCGATCCCAGCCGGCTCTCGGACTCCGGGATCACCAGGGCCACGGCGTCGGTGCGGTTGGTGACCAGTCCCCGGGCGACCGAGTTGGGCACGTAGTTGAGTTCCTTGATCGCCGCGAGGACCCGGGCGCGGGCGTCGGCGCTGACGAGATCGGAGCCGTTCACGACACGGGAGACGGTGGTGCGGCCCACACCGGCGCGGGCGGCGACCGTTTTGATCGTTGGGCGGCGGTTGCCGGACATGTGCTTCCCCCTCGGCGTCGCGCGGCGGTGCCTGCCGCGGAGGTGACCTGCGGCAATTCTTGCAGACCTGGCCCTCGGCACGGCACCCCGGACGCCGCGCCGCCGACCGCACAAGCCGCGGCCCCGGGACGAGTTGCGTTCAAGTCATTGACAGACCCGCCCCGCTCCGACGAGTCTTCGATGCGCGGTGGGAACGTGCCCACTCCGAATTGGGCACGTTCCCACCACGATCTGTCAGAGCCGCTGTCCGGCATCGCTGTAGCCATCGCAGAACTCGTCACTCCGATGTGCCGGCGCCGCCGCTGGGAGGAGATCCATGGGCACTTTCGGTTGGTCGCACAGAAGGGCGGTGGCGACGGTCGCGGCCGTCGGCGCGCTGACACTCGTCGTCGGCTGCAGCGGCAGCGACGACTCGGTCACGGGTGGGGGCAAGAAGGACGGCAAGGTCACCATCACCATGGGCCTGTTCGGGGTGATGGGCATCAAGGAGACGGGCCTCCTCGAGCAGTACGAGAAGGAGAACCCCGGGGTCGACATCAAGGCCGAGATCGCCGGTGACGAACAGACCTACTACACCGCGTTGCAGACCAGGCTCGCCGCCGGCAAGGGCCTGAAGGACATCCAGGGCATCGAGATCGGGCGTGCCAAGGAGATCACCGAGACACAGGCATCCAAGTTCGCCGACTTCGCCGGGACGTCGGGCACCGACCACTTCCTGCCGTGGAAGGAGTCCCAGATCAGCACCGCGGACGGCAAGGTCCTGGGCCTGGGCACCGACATCGGCCCGATGGCCGTCTGCTACCGCAAGGACTACTTCGAGAAGGCGGGCCTGCCCACCGACCGCGACGAGGTCGCGGCGCTCTGGGCGGGCGACTGGAAGAAGTACGTCGAGGTCGGCCGCACCTTCAAGAAGGACTTCAAGGGTGACAAGGTCGCCTACATGGACGCGGCCAGCGGCCTGTTCAACGCCATGGTCTACGGCTACCCCGAGCAGTACTACGACGAGAAGGGCGAGTTGATCTACGACTCCAACCCGGCCGTCAAGGAGGCGTGGAACCTGGCCGCGGACGCCGCGGAGGACGGTCTGACGGCCAAGCTGCGCCAGTTCCAGCCCGGTTGGGACCCCGGCCTCGCCAACGGCACCTTCGCCACGGCCGTGTGCCCCGCCTGGATGCTCAGCCACATCAGCGAGAAGGCCGGTGCGGCCAACAAGGGCAAGTGGGACGTGGCCAAGGCACCCAAGGGCGCCAACTGGGGCGGGTCCTTCCTCGGCGTGATCGAGCAGAGCCCGGTGAAGGAGGAGGCCCAGAAGCTCGTCGCCTGGCTGACCGCGCCGGAGCAGCAGGCCCACATCTTCAAGGAGATCGGCAACATCCCCTCCTCACGTGAGGCACTGGAGAGCGCCGACGTGAAGAACGCCAAGTCGGCGTACTTCAGTGACGCGCCGATCGGCGAGATCTTCGGTGCCGCCGCCCAGGAGATACCGGACAAGCAGGTCCTCGGCCGCAAGGACGGCACGATCAAGGACACCTTCTCCCAGGGCCTGACCCTGATCGAGCAGCAGGGCACCGCGCGGGACAAGGCGTGGAAGACCACCAGGGAGCGCATCGAGAAGGCGGTCGGCTGACCCCCGTCCGTCCGGCCGCGGCCGTCCGGGCCCGCCTTTCGGCGGCGGGCCCGGACGGCAGGCTCACCCATCCGCTCTCAGGAAGGATCCTCCGGTGGCCACCTCCACCACCACGGCCCCCGCCGGGCACTCCCCGGACAAGCGCCCGGCCCGGCGGCGCGGCGCGCTCCTGCACCGCCTCGATCTCAAGGGCGCCCCGTACGCGTTCGTCGCGCCGTTCTTCGTGGTCTTCGCCGCGTTCAGTTTCTACCCCCTGATCTACACGTCGTGGATCTCGCTGCACGACGTGGAACTCGCCACCCTCGACGTCATGCAGTGGGTGGCGTTCGACAACTACGTGGAACTGTGGGGCGATTCCCGGTTCTGGAACGCGCTGCAGAACACGATCACCATCGGTGTCATCTCCACGGTGCCGCAACTGCTGATGGCCCTGGGGCTGGCGCACCTGCTCAACTACCGCATGCGCGCCTCGCTGTTCTTCCGGGTCGCCTCCCTGGTCCCCTACGCCACCTCGGTCGCGGCCGCCGCCCTCGTCTTCACGATGCTGTTCGAGCGTGACTTCGGCATGATCAACTGGGCGCTCGGCGCGGTGGGGATCGACCCCCTGGACTGGGAGGGCGGCAAGTGGCCCGCCCAGATCGCGATCTCCACCATCGTCATCTGGCGCTGGACCGGCTACAACGCGCTGCTGTACCTGGCCGCCATGCAGGCCATCCCCGCCGACCGGTACGAGGCGGCCTCCCTGGACGGCGCCTCCCGCTGGAAGCAGTTCACCCACGTCACGGTGCCCGGGATCCGCTCCACCATCGTCTTCACCATCGTGCTCTCCACCATCGGCGCCACCCAGCTGTTCGGTGAACCGCTGATCTTCGGCCAGGGTCCGAACGGCATCACCGGCGGCGCGGACAACCAGTACCAGACGCTGGGCCTGCTGCTGTACGAGGAGGGCTGGAAGAACTACCAGATGGGCCGCTCGGCCACCGTCGCCTGGGCGATGTTCCTGCTGCTCGTCCTCGTCTTCCTCGTGCAGCGCCTCGTCAAGCGCCTGCGCTCCGGCACGTCCTGACCTGGAGTCACCATGACCACTCAGAGTCTCCCGGCCCGGACCGGCAGCGCGGTCCGCACCTCCCGGAAGCCGGCCGGCCGCGGCGGCCGGCTGCTGCGCCAGCGAGCGGGCCGCCAGCACCACGCCGGCCCGCTGGCCTATGTGCTGCTCGCCGTGATGGCGCTGCTGTCGATCTTCCCGTTGTACTGGACGATGGTGGCGGCCTCCACCGACAACACCCGGGTCAGCCAGACACCGCCGCCCTTCCTGCCCGGGCCGAACCTGTTCAGCAACCTCGCCCGGGCCTGGGACGAGGCGGCGATGGGCAAGGCCATGGTCAACAGCCTCATCGTGGCCGGGGTGATCGCCCTGTCCACGGTCATGTTCGCCACGCTCGCCGGGTTCGCCTTCGCCAAGCTGCGGTTCAAGGGCCGCAACGCGCTGCTCATGCTGGTGATCGGCACGATGCTGGTGCCGCCGCAGCTCGGTGTCGTACCGCTGTTCATGATGATGGCGGAGCTGGGCTGGTCCCAGCAGTTGCCCGCCGTCATCTTCCCGACGCTGGTGAGCGCGGTGGGCGTGTTCTTCATGCGGCAGTACCTGTCGGAGGCGCTGCCGGACGAACTCGTCGAGGCCGGACGCGTGGACGGGGCGCACTCGCTGCGGATCTTCTGGAGCATCGTGCTGCCGGTCGCCCGGCCCGCGATGGCCGTCCTGTTCATGATCACGTTCGTGCACGCCTGGAACGACTTCTTCTGGCCGTTCGTGGTCCTCGACATGACCAACCCGACAGTCCCCGTCGCCCTCACCCAGCTCAGCGCGGGCTACGTCCGCGACCAGTCACTGATCATGGCCGGCGCGCTGCTGGGCACCCTGCCGCTGCTGGCGATGTTCATCGTCTTCGGCCGGCAGATCGTCAGCGGCATCATGGCGGGCGCCGTGAAGGGCTGACCCGCCCCCCGCGCCGCCGAACAGCCGAGTCCCGCCCCCTCGCCCGGCCGGCGCGCCCCGGAACCCACCGCGCCGGGTGCCATCCACCGCACCCGCGCACACCACCATCCCCCCTCGAAAGGACTTACGTGGTCACCGCAGCACAGCAGAGCCGGTCCGCCCCGGACGCCGCACGCACCTTCCCCCGGGGTTTCCTCTGGGGCTCCGCGACCGCCTCCTACCAGATCGAGGGGGCCGCCGCGGAGGACGGCCGTACGCCGTCCATCTGGGACACCTACGCCCGCACCCCCGGCCGGGTCCGCAACGGCGACACCGGTGACATCGCCACCGACCACTACCACCGCTGGAACGAGGACGTCGCCCTGATGGCCGAACTCGGTCTGGGCGCCTACCGCTTCTCCCTCGCCTGGCCCCGGATCCAGCCCACCGGCCGAGGCCCGGCCGTGCAGAAGGGCCTGGACTTCTACCGACGGCTGGTCGACGCGCTGCTGGAGAAGAACATCCAGCCCGTCGCGACCCTGTACCACTGGGACCTGCCCCAGGAACTGGAGGACGCGGGCGGCTGGCCCGAACGGGCCACGGCGGAGAGGTTCGCCGAGTACGCGGCCCTCGCGGCGGACGCCCTCGGCGACCGGGTGAAGACCTGGACCACGCTCAACGAACCCTGGTGCAGCTCCTTCCTGGGCTACGGCTCGGGCGTGCACGCCCCCGGCCGCACCGACCCGGTCGCCGCCCTGCGCGCCGCCCACCACCTCAACCTGGGGCACGGCCTGGCCGTCCAGGCACTGCGCGACCGCCTGCGCGCGGACGCTCAGGTCTCGGTCACACTCAACATCCACCATGTACGCCCGCTCACCGACTCGGACGGCGACGCCGACGCGGTCCGCCGGATCGACGCCCTCGCCAACCGGGTCTTCACCGGCCCGATGCTGAACGGCGCCTACCCGGAGGACCTGCTCAAGGACACCGCCGAGCTGACCGACTGGTCCTTCGTCCAGGACGGCGACCTGCGCACCATCCACCAGCCGCTGGACTTCCTGGGCGTCAACTACTACAGCCCCACCCTGGTGTCCGAGGCCGACGGCAGCGGCACCCACACCTCCGACGGGCACGGCAACAGCGCCCACACCCCCTGGCCGGCCGCCGACCGGGTCGCCTTCCACCAGCCGCCCGGCGAGACCACCGCCATGGGGTGGGCCGTCGACCCCAGCGGTCTGTACGACCTGCTGCGCCGCCTCTCCGCCGACTTCCCCGGGCTGCCGCTGGTCATCACCGAGAACGGTGCCGCCTTCGACGACTACGCCGACCCGTCCGGCCAGGTCAACGACCCCGCCCGCATCGCCTACGTACGCGGGCACCTGGCCGCCGTCCACCAGGCGATCCTGGACGGTTCGGACGTACGCGGCTACTTCCTGTGGTCCCTGCTGGACAACTTCGAGTGGGGCCACGGCTACAGCAAGCGCTTCGGCGCCGTCTACGTCGACTACCCGACCGGCACCCGCATCCCCAAGGCCAGCGCCCGCTGGTACGCCGAGGTCGCCCGCACCGGCGTACTGCCCGGCGCCTGACCGGGCCGGTGCGGCACACACCATCCCCGCGTGGTGTGCCGCACCAGGGGTCCGCTCCCCGCTCGCCGCGAGAGCGCGGGCGGGGGGTGGTCCTGTGCCGGGGCCCGGTGCGCATGAACGACGGCAGGGGGCGTCCATGCGGCGCGTCACTGCGTACACCGGAGCGTTCGCTGAGCATCTCGACGAAATTCAGGGAAGCCCAGCAAGTCCATCCCGAGAGCGTCTCGGAACACGTCGTCGGGCCCCAGCGCGGAGAAATCGACAGGGGGATGACGATGGCGATCGATTCCCGCTCCTGGAGCTGAGGTCGCGGCCGGGGCTGGGCCGGGCCCCTGGTCTGGCTCGGTTCCGGCTCAGGCTTTGGCTCTCGGCAGCCGGCGGTGCCACAGCTGCGGCACTACCCGGCGTCGCCGCCCGCCCTACATCTGATCGACACGCCGTCCCATCCTGCAAGCGTCCACCCCCGGCCGCTGACAACGCCAGACGCACGGCGCCGCCGAACCTCTGCCGTCACGGCACTACGTGATGTCGCCGGAGTCGTCGTCGTTGTCGGCGTACCACCAGCCGGCGCACTGCTGGTTGCCGTTGCGTCGCAGGCAGGCCCGCACGCCGTGGTGTGCCCCGTCGATCCGTTCGGTCCGGACGAAGCCGTCGCGGGAGGCTGTCGTCTCGCAGTAGTCGTAGGAGCCCGCCTGAGAGTTGTTCCACCAGTAGTGCTCGGCACTCCCCGTGGCGACTCTGTGGGTCCGGTGGATGGAGAGGACGTCCCCGGCTCGTGCGCCGACCGTCTGGAAGAACGCGGCTCCGTTCCTCCGCTCGCTGTACAGCTTGATGGTGGCGCCGTGAAGGGTCACGGGATAGTGGGTTTTGATCTCGGCTGTCACGAGGATGTTGTTGTTGCGGTGGCAGGCGTTCGCGGCGTGGGCGGCCGTCGGCGTCAGCAGCGGCACGGTTGCGGCCATGACGAGCGCGCCCACGGCAGCGGCGTAGGTTCTGGATCTCGTACGGTGGATCAAGGTTTCCCCTTGCTTGCTTCGCCCGGAGGGCGTTGGTCACCACTGAGACGCACGAAGGCGGCGCATGGTTGTGGCCCTTTCCCGCCCCGTCCCGCCTCTCGCGGCGGCGTCAGGTCGGCAACGAGGGTGGTCAAGTCGACGTCGCGCGGGTGCAGTTGGCCCACCACGGCGTGCCAGGCGATCGAGTTCCACGCCTGCTCGCCGTCGTCGTGCAAGGCCGACAGCAATGCGACCGGGGGTGTTGCCGGTTATGTCCCGCCCAACCGAACTGGCTGATATGGGACTTGTTCATCTCATGTGCCTCGAAGAACCCTGAAGTCAGATTGACCCCCAGTCACGCGAGGGGTCATCAGAATCGGGGGAACACCACCATGCGCGTACCCATACTCGCGGTCGTCGCCGCGACCGCCGCCCTCCTGCTCGGAACCGGGGCGACCTCTGCCGTCGCCGCGCCGGACTCCGACACCACGAGCGTCTCGGCCGCAAGCGGCGGAGTGCCCTTCGCGGACCAGGCCGCGAAGGCGAACCTGACGAAGGCCCAGACCACTTCGCTCCAGGCGAAGGTCGACCGATACATGAAGCGGACCGGCGGGAAGCAGGTCGCACTCAACGAGATCGACCTCGGTGGCGATGCCACCCTGCTGGTCGCCCTGCCCGGAGAGAAACACCCGAGGGACTTCGCGTCCGGCGACAGCTCTCGGGCCGCGTTCGACCCCTGCCTGCAAGGGCAGGTCCACAGTGGCTGGTTCTGCGCCTACAGCCGGGAGGGATTCAACGGCGACGCCCTGCGCTGGTACGAGTGCGGAAGGCGTGCCATGCCGTGGGGTGGCTGGGGGTCGTGGATCAACGATCAGACGCCCGGTACGAGGGCGATCTTCTACGGCGCGGACGGAGCCGCGTACGACGCCACCCCGGCCCCGTACAGCTCCAACAGCCGCTACTACTGGACACCCGTTTGGAGCATCAAGAACTGCTGACGGCGATTGCGGGCGCGGCCCGTGCGTACTGTGCCGGGAGCTCCGGCCATGGCCGGAGCTCCCAGCACAGTGCCGTTTCTGCCTGATGGTGGCGGCCCACGAGATACGACCGGCTCGCAGCTTCTCGAAGGCATGGAAGAGGCGTCCGACGGTTTGCCTCGCCAGGGCACCGCTCTCGACGTGCTCTCCGCCGACGCAGTCGCGCGCACGGTTACGGCCGGGAGGCCGACGTGCCCCCTCCCGAGCCCCGATTCTGTCCCCGCTCCGACCGAGGGTGCCGCGAACGGATGCCCGGTGGACCGGGCGGAGTCCCAGGGGCGCCGTCCACGCCGAAAGGCGGGGCGGCAGACCGGCGGGATGCGGCCCGCACCCGCTCAACGCCCCCAGGCGGTACTGCGGCCCGATCCGCTCGCGGTCGACGACGTCCTGCAGGCCGAGGAAGTCGACGGCCGCGCTGTAGTCCTCGGTGCAGATCTCGGGCGAGGCGACATCGCGCACCGTGCCGTCGATCGCCAGGGCGGGCAGCCTGCCTGTCGCGTTCTTCGGCACGTAGAGGTCACCGGCGACCTCGATGCCGTAGCGGTTCCTGAACCGCACCGAGGAGCGCTCGACGTTCTCGTCCAGCGCGAAGGCGCAGCCGTCCGAGGTGGTCATGGTTCTCTCCTGCTACCCAGCAGCGATTGCGGTCGGGGCCGGGTGCCGGGGTCGTTGCGTCACCGGGTCCAAGGTCCGCGGGACCGGGGGTGCCCGCATGTCCGGCAAGCCGCCGCCGTGGTCCCGCCCGGGGACGAGCGGGCAGGACAGGCGGCGATGGAATGCCGTACCTGTTCCTGCCCGCCTCACGGCGGCGGGTGCCGCTGTCGACCTCGCCGAAGACGGTGTGCTGCCGCTGTGTCGGCAAGGCGTCGGGTCAGGGGTTGATGAGGACCTTGAGGCTCTTGCGGTCGGCCATGTCCTGGTAGCCGGCCGGGACGCCGTCGAGGCCGGTGGTGACGTCGAAGACCTTGCCGGGCTCGATGGCGCCGCTGAGGATGTCGGGCAACAGCTCCTCGATGTAGGCGCGGACCGGCGCGGGTCCGCCGGCCAGCCGGATGTTGTGGCGGAAGAGGCTGCCGAAGCCGATCGGGGCCTCCTCGTACTGCGGGACGCCGACCCGGCTGATCACGCCGCCCGGGCGGACGACGCCGACGGCCTGCTCGTAGGAGGGCATGTTGCCGACGCACTCCAGGACCACGTGCGTGCCCTGTCCGCCGGTCAGCTCCCGCACCCGGGCGATGCCTTCTTCGCCCCGTGCGGAGACGACATCGGTGGCGCCGAACTCCCGGCCGAGGTCGGTACGCGCCTGATGACGGCCCATCAGGATGATCTGCTCGGCGCCCAGCCGCTTGGCCGACAGCACGCCCAGCAGGCCGACCGCACCGTCACCGATCACGGTGACCCGGGTCCGCTCGCTGACCCCGCCCGCGACGGCGGCGTGGTAGCCGGTGCCGAACACGTCCGAGAGCGTCAGCAGGGACGGGATCAGGGCGGAGTCGGCGGCGACGGGGAGCTTGACGAGGGTGCCGTCGGCGAGCGGGACACGGGCCGCCTCGGCCTGGCCGCCCTCGTCCGGCAGGCCGTCCCAGAAGTTGGCTTGGGCGTGGGCGCAGGAGGTGTGCAGGCCCTCGCGGCAGAACGCACAGGTGTTGTCCGAGATCGCGAAGGGGGCGACGACCAGGTCGCCGCGCTTGACGGTGGTGACCTCGGAGCCGGTGTCCTCGACGATGCCGATGAACTCGTGCCCCATCCGCGCGGGACCGTCCTCGGGCTTCGCCGAGGCGTAGGGCCACAGGTCGCTGCCGCAGACGCAGGACGCGGTGATGCGGACCAGGGCGTCGGTGGGGTGCTTGATGACGGAGTCGGGGACGTTCTCGACGCGGACGTCGCCGGCGCCGTACAGGAGTGTCGCGCGCATGATGTGTTCTCCAGGTGCTGTTTCGGGGCGGTGCCGTTTCCGGGCAGTGCTGTTTCGGGGAGGTGCCGGTCAGAGCGGGCGTGACGGTTCAAGCCTGGTCGGCAGGGGCGGGGGCCGCATACCGGACGGTGGTGCCGGGTGAACCGGCACGGTGGTGCGGTCGCAGAGCGAGGGTGACGGTGGGGATCAGGGTCAGGGCGGCGATGGCGGCGCCGACCACGGTGGGGCCGGTGGTGCCGGCGCGCTCCAGGGCGAGGCCGGCGAACCAGGAGCCGATGGCGGTGCCGAGGTTGAACGCCGAGACGGTCAGGGCCGAGGCCAGGGTGGGGGCCTGGCCGGCGTAACGGACGGCCAGGGCCATCAGGACCGGGTTGGCGCCGAGGCCGAAGAAGCCCAGCAGAGTGACCAGGACGATGGTGGCGGGGGCGGAGCCGGCCGACAGAACGATCGCCAGGAGCAGGAGCATGGCGCCCGCGGCGGCGACGACGGTCACCAGGTGCGGGCGGCGGTCGCCCAGCCTGCCCCCGACCAGCGAACCGGCGAGGGCGCCGAGGCCGAAGCCGACGAGGACCAGCGGCACCAGCCCGGCGGCGAGCCCGGCCCGGTCGGTCAGCAGCGGTGCGATGTAGGAGTACGCGGCCAGGACGCCGCCGGTCGTGGTGGCGCAGGCGGCCAGCACGAGCCACAGGCGGCCCGAGCGCAGCACGGTCAGCTCGGAGCGGATCGATCCCGCCTGCTGGGCGGCCGGGCCACCTCGCGGGACGGTGCGGGCGATCAGCGGGACGGCCGCGGCGGACAGAGCAGCCAGGGCCCAGAAGGGTCCGCGCCAGCCCATGAGCTGTCCGGCGAACGCGCCCAGAGGCACGCCGACGACGTTGGCGAGCATGGCTCCCGCCCCGACCAGGCCCAGGGCGCGGGCGCCGGCGGCAGGGCCGGCGGCACGGGTGGCGGCCACGTTGGCCACGGCCCAGAACGCCCCCGTGGCGATCGCCGTCAGGAACCGTGCCGCCAGCAACAGCGTGAAGCTGGAGCCGACGGCGACGATCACATGCCCGAGGGCGAACACGGCCAGGGCGAGCATCAGGGTCCGTCGGGTGGGCAACCGCAGCGTGAGCATCGCCATCAGCGGCGCGCCGACGATCATCCCGACGGCGAAGACGGTGATCAGAAGTCCGGTCTGGGCGACGCTGACCTGCAGGTCTCCCGCGATCTCGGGCAGCAGGCCGGCCACGACGAACTCCGTGGTGCCCATCAGGAACGTGCCCAGTGCGAGCACGTGGACGACCAGCGGAAGACGGGCGGACGGGGGCCGACCGTCTTCATCCCGTACCGCCTCAGCCGGAGCGTGGAGGGTTGCTCCTCGCGTACTCAAGGTTCATCTCCGTGGGGTTGTGATCGGGGTACGTCTCCCAGAGAACAACCCGCTGCACCCGTGAGGAAGGCTGCGTTTATAGGGGGGACAAACTCAACCTCCCTCTTCGCGAGCCGATCGCCACCGTGAAAGGCATGGCGGCTGTCACGTCAAAATCGCGCGGTCGGGCCGACCACCGGCCGGAACGGCCTGCCCCCCGGCCTCTCCACCGTCGTGTGCTGGTGGTCACGTCGGCGGGCCGGCTGTCGCTCTGGCCGGGGTGCATGCGTTGGACTTGATCTGCTGAACACCGTTGTCACCGAAGCTGGTTGAGGGGGCCAGGGGGTTGTCGGTGGCTGGTGGCAGGATCATCCACATGGTTTTCGTACGTACTACTCCGCCGCGGCCCGTGGACGTGGCCGCGGTCTTTCCCGAGCTGGCGCCGTTGGCGCGTCCTGCGCTTCGGCTGCATCCGCGTCCCGGGTCGCCTTCGGTCGGGGAGAGCTCGGTCGGGGGGCCGTTGCTGTGGCCGGCCGAGGAGCCGTGGCCGCACTGCGAGACCTCGCACCTGCACGTGGACAGCGGGTTCCGTCAGTCACCGGCCGACGTGCGGCTCAAGAGACGCATGCGGGCCCGGTGGCACCGTGATCACAATGGCCGTGGGACAACGCCCGAGGAGGCGGCGGTCAAGGCACAGAACGCCGCGAGGCTCGCGGAGCGGCTCGACGCCGGCCCCCCGCCCGCGGACTGTCCGGTCCCCATGCTGCCCGTGGCCCAGCTGTACCTGCGCGACATTCCCCTGCTGCGGCCGCCCGGACAGGCCGACCTGCTCCAGGTCCTCTGGTGCCCCTACGACCACGATCCGGATCACAAACCGTCGACCGCACTGTTCTGGCGGTCCGCCGCCGAGGTTGGCGACATCCTCGCCACACCGCCCGAGCCGTACGAGGTCAACTGGGAGGGCTATCTGCCGGAACCGTGCGTGCTGGCACCGGAAGCGATCACCGAGTACCCCAACAGCCTCGACCTGAACCCGCAGATGCGGCTGATGGTGGAGGACTTGAGCAGATGGCAGGCAGCCGGCGTCGACATGGACGGCTCCGAGCACGCGGACTGTCCGCGGGACTTCTATGACGTGCATCTGGCAGACGCGCCCGGCTGGAAGGTCGGCGGCTGGCCTCCATGGGGCCGCACCGATCCCAACCCCCGGTACTGCTCCGTCTGTGAGGTACGGATGGTCCCGCTGCTGACCATCGCCTCCTACGAATGGGACGGCGGTGAGGGACACAGCTGGGCACCTCACGAAGAACAGGCCGCCGCCTCCGCCGCCAACACCACCGGTCATTGCTGTGGCCAGGGCCCCTCGCAGCCGACCAAGGTCGAAGTCGGCAGCACCGACAACATGCAGATCTACATCTGCCCGACCTCCCCCGAGCATCCGCACACCGACCTGATCCAATGAACTACCGGGACGGTCGCACACCCTCCGCAGCCGGAGACAGAAGCCCTGCCGCACGCGACCTGCCGCATTAGGTGGTTGTGTGGGTCACCATGCTCGTCGTCACCTGTGAGGGTGACCGCCGCTGCAAGCTCCCGCCGCATCAGCGGGCACTGATCGCGCTGTTCATGGTGGGAGCAGGCGGCGCCGTCGATGCTCAGCAGAGTGCGCGTCATGGTGCTGGTCGGAGTGGACGGCTCCAAGGCGCGCCGCCGGCTCTCCCGGGCACGGCGGGTGTCCGCGAGCCCGGCCGCTGCTTTCGGGGCGCCGTAGTGGAGCGGGACCACCGCCTCGCGCGCCCGGACCCGGGCGTACAGCTGGCTGTCGCCGGGGATTGCGATGTGGCGCGGACCCATGCCCTGGGCGGGGAGATCATGGACGAGGGCGTGGTGGACGCGAGCCAGGTCGTCGCCGCGGTCGGCCGACGCCGCGTCCGGTCGTCGACGCGCTCCGGCGACCGTGCCCGCGAGGGGCGGACCCACGATCTGCCCCTATCTCCTCGCAGCAAGTCCATGTGCCGTGAGGCGGCACACGAGCTGTGAGGGGTCGGGCGATTGCTGTGTGATGTGGGGCGCCCCGCATCCCCACACCCAACCACACGAAGAGCCGCTCATGAACCTGCGCAAGAGGCATCCCCAGGATCCTCGCCGGCCACAGCCGACCCCCCGGCCACCACAAACTCCGCAGCCCCAGGATTCCTTACAGGACCCGCTCGTCGCCGTCCTCCTGTACCTCAGCCATCTCGACCACGAACACTTGCATTCCGAGGAGGAGTTGAGCCGGGCGATCCATGAATGCCACCGGTCGTACGGCAGCGTGGCGGACCTGTGCGTCTGGTATCGGCAGTCGCTGAGCGTGGGGCAGGCCGTGACGGTCGTCCAGGAGCGGCGGGAATGGGCGCTGAACATCGCCTCCCACCTGGCTCACCGCCACCCCTACGACCGCTCCCTGCCCTGGTGCTCGGGCGTCACCCTGGCCGAAGCCTTCCGAACGGTGGGTGTGGACCGCACCGTACGGCGCGCGCGCCGTCGCGCGTTCCTGGTGGCCGCGCCCGTCATCGGGCTGTACCTGCTGATCAGCTGCCTGGGAGAGACAGCCGCCACCATCATGGCCACGCGCGTCGTGGGCCTGTTGAACGTGGGCCTCCTCCTCGGTCTGGTCCAGCTCGCCGCCGTCGTGACATGGGTTCAGTGGTACGCCTGGTACTGCCGCACCACGATCGACCCGCTCGTCGAGAGCCCGGTGACGCCCGACGAGCGACTGGAGCACCAGCCATGACCGGTACCTATGTCACAGCCGATCTGCCGGTCTTCTTCGTCTTCCTCGTCTGCGCCCTGTTCCTGGTGATGTGGGCCGGACCCCAACGGGGGACGGTGTCGGAGTTCTACGTCAGCGACGGCCTTCTGAAGCCCGCCCACAACGGAGTCGCCCTGTTCGGGGACGTGATGTCCGCGGCCGCCCTGCTGGGCAGCCCCGGCCTGATCGCGCTGACCGGCTACGACGGCACGCTCTCCGTGCTGGGGCCGGCCGTCTCATGGATCGTCATCCTCCTCCTCGTGGCGGAGCGCTACCACAGCACCACCGAGTTCACCATCGGTGACCGCCTCGCGCGGCGTCTGCGGTCCCGGCCGGTGCATCTGGCGGCGGGTGTCGCGACTCTCGTCGTCTGCCTGCTGTACCTGATCGCCCAACTCGTCGGCGCGAGCGCGCTCACGGTGGGCATCCTGGGCTCGGCCGGACGGGGCATGGAAGGGGCCGTGTCGGCCGGTCTCGGCGCGCTCATGGTCCTCTACGTGGTCCTGGGAGGGATGCGCGCGGCCACGCTGGTCCAGACGGTCAAGGCGGTTCTGCTCGTGGGTGGCGGTGTCGCCCTGGCGGTGCTGGTCCTGGCCAGGTTCGACTTCGATCCGGGCGCCCTGCTGAGCTCGGCCGCCAAGGGCAGCGGCCACGGCGACGCTTTCCTGAGCCCGGGGCTCCGCTTCGGCGGTGGATCGACGCAACTGGACTCCCTGAGCGAGCAGCTGGCCCTGCTGATCGGAGCCGCCGGTCTGCCGCATCTGCTGATGCGGATCAGTACCGTACCCACGCCCAGCGCGGCCCGTCGGTCGGTCCAGTACGCGGCAGTGCTGACGGTCGTCTTCTATCTCGCCGCCCTCGTGCTCGGCTTCGGGAGCGCGGCACTCGTCGGCACACAGGTCATCGCGAGCGACAGCCCGTCCGGCAACACAGCGGTGCTCCTCCTCGCGGCGCACATCGGTGGCTCGCTCCTGCTCACGTTCGTCGCCTGTCTGACCTTCGCCACCGTCCTGGCCGTCGTCGCGGGCGTCACGCTCGCCGCCGCGACCTCGCTGGCCCATGACATCTACGGCGCCTTCCTCACGCATGGGACGGCGTCCGGGCAGCAGGAGCTGGTCGTCGCGCGCGTGGCGGCCGTGGCGGTCGGTACCACCGCCACGCTGCTGGCCGTGTTCGCGCGCAGCCTCAACGTCTCGTTCCTCATCGGACTGGCGTTCGCCGTGGCCGCGTCGGCGATCGTTCCCGCTCTGCTGTACAGCATGCTGTGGAAGAGCTTCACCACCCGGGGCGCGACGTGGAGCATCTACGGCGGTCTGCTCACCTCCGTGGTGCTGGTGGGTCTGTCTCCTCAGGTTTCCGGAAGTGCGACCGCACTGCTGCCGCAGCTGGACTTCTCGGTGTTCCCTTTCCGCAACCCGGCGCTCGTTGCGGTTCCGGTCGGCTTCCTGCTGGGCTGGCTCGGCTCGGCACTTCCCGGACCCGTCGAGCCGACCGACGCCCCGCCGAGCCCGCACGTCGTCCCGGAGGAGCCCGGCGCCCCCGTGGTCCGTCCGTGAGCATGAACGCCTCGGCCGGGGCGTGACCGCCGGGAAACCCGGCGCGGCATCACGCACTCCGGACCGCCCCGAACGCACCTCGGGCCGACGCGGACACGCCCGGTCGTGACTGCCGACGGACACCGCTCGGGACGGTGTCGGCGGCGGAACCGAGCGCGGTGCGGCCCGGCTTCCGAGCCAGGCCGTGCCGACGCCCGCGCGCCCACCACCCTCTCACCGCGCGCCAACCGCGCGCCAACCGCGCACGGGCAGCCGTGGCGGCACATCCACGTCTCCCTTGCCGCGCGCGAGCCGACCGCCGACCGGCTCGAAGCGGCTCGCACGCAACCGGCTCCAGCGTCCGCGCCGGCGGTCCGGCATCCTCGACGGCCCTCCGGCCCTCGTCCCGGCCTCGGCGATCCAAAGTCACGCCGACGAGCCGAAGTTCGGCACAGGACGAGCTGAGCAGGGCCGAAGCCCGCTTACAGTGGTGTGGTGTCCGCAGGAAATGCCGTCGTCGCGCGCAATGTGCGCCTTCTCAGAGAGCAGCGAGGTCTGTCCCTGGCCAGGTTGGCCCGGGAGGCGGGCCTCGCCAAGCAGACGTTGTCCAATCTGGAACAGGGCACGGGCAATCCCACCGTGGACACGCTGTTCTCGATCGCGACGGCTCTGGGGGTGCCGGTCACCAGGCTCGTGGCCGAGCGCGAGCAGGTGATGACCGTCCAGCACGGGGCCGACGTGGTCTGGAAGGAGCACGAGGGGTTGGAGACGCGAGCCCTGGACCATGTGTACGGGTCGGGTGTCATCGAGAACTACCTGGTGCGCGTGGGCCCCGACCGGGACGGCACGAGGAGGCCGATCGAGCCGCACCCGGTGGGCACGCTGGAGCATCTGTATGTGATCAGCGGGCGGGTGCGCGTGGGCCCGGCCGAGAGTCCGGTGGAGTTGGACGCCGGGGACTTCGTGCGCTACCCGGGTGACCGGCCGCATGT
This sequence comes from Streptomyces sp. VNUA24, assembly GCF_029167005.1. Classification (NCBI taxonomy): domain Bacteria; kingdom Bacillati; phylum Actinomycetota; class Actinomycetes; order Kitasatosporales; family Streptomycetaceae; genus Streptomyces; species Streptomyces sp. VNUA24. Next base: position 334,584 of record NZ_CP119143.1, on the reverse strand, counting down.
GTACCAGTCCCTGGACGGGGAGAGCCTGGTGCACATCGTGGTGAGCGTGCCGCGAGTGCAACCGGGCACGGCGGGCACGAAAACGCAGCGGACCCACGGCGGCGACGAGCCCTGAGCCGTGTGCCGGCCGGATCAGAGGGCGGGCGCGTCACCCTGGCTCGACGCCGCGTGCCGCTGGGCCCTCGCGGCCGAGTTGATCGCCCGCGCCGCCTCGTAGGCCACGCGGCGTAAGGCGGGGGCGAAGCGGGCCCGGTCGAACCGGTGATCGGCCCCGGCGACGGAGAGAGCCGCGACCGGTCGGCCCGCGGGTCCCATGACAGGGACGGCGACGCAGGTCAGGCCGAGGGTGGCCTCCTGGTGGTCGTAGGCGATGCCGTCCCGCCGGATGCGCTGCAGTTCGGCGCGGAAGACATCGGGGTCGGTGATCGTGTGCTCGGTGAGCCTCGGCAGTCCCGCCGCGATGGCCGCCTCCATGGCGTCGTGGTCGAAGGCCAGCAGCGCCTTGCCGACGGCGGTGCAATAGGCGGGCAGCCGGGCGCCGATACGTGAGGGGGAGCGGGTGGCGCGGTGCCCGTGGATCTTGTTGACGTACACGATGTCCGTATCGTGCAGCACCGCGAGGTGAACGGTCTCCTGGGTCAGTACGTACAGGTCCGCGAGATGGGGCAGGAGCGACTCGCGCAGCAGCAGGGAGGTGGGGCCGTACACCCGGGTACCGATGTCGAAGAGCTGGGCTCCCAGGCGGTAGTCGCTGCCGACCCGTTCGACGAGGTCGTTGCGCTGGAGGATGCCCAGCAGCCGGAACGCCGTCGACTTGGTGAGACGGGTACGGCGGGCCAACTCGCTCACGCCGATCTCCCGGTCCTGTTCGGCGAGCGACTTGAGCAGGACGAGTGCCTTGTCCACCGCGGTCCGCTGATCCGGCGCGGCCGTCCGCGCCTGGGGACGTGCAGGGTCTGCGGGTGGGGGCTCGGAGAGCGAGCCCTCGGCGAGGTGGGGTGTGGGGGAGGAAAGTGACATGGCGGGCTCCCGGAACTGTGCGGATGCAGCCATCATGATGGACGCGCGTCCAATGTAGAGGTCCCCTTGCGCGTTGTAAACGGCCGGGGACAGTGCGTTGACATCGGTTGTCGGTGTGCCACATCGCGGCACGTGGGCTGTGCCCGTTCCTCGCGTCCGTCGTCTTCTGAGCGCATGCACCGACTCGAAACCGCCGTGCCGACACTCCGCTCAGCACCCCGCGTGCCTCGACACCACAGCGCGGCGCGACCCGGGGAGCCGGGTGGCGTGCCGGTCTCACGCGCACGACCCGGACGCCTGGGATCCGCCCCGGTACCCGTGCTCCACCGTGATCGCGCGGTACTTCCGCCAGACCTTGCCGCCGCGCCCTCGTCCGCTGCCGGACGCGCACGCGCGCCGTTCGTTCGCCCGGACCTCGCCCAGGCCCGCGCCGAGGAGATCCAGCGATGACCGCTCCGCCGGTACGGCACGGAGAGCGTGTGACCGGGGTGCCGCGCGCCTCTGTCGACGTGAGCGCGTACTTCGACCTCGACCACGGGCTGATCGACCGCACGATCTTCAGTGACCAGGCCCTGTACCAGCAGGAGTTGCGCAGGGTCTTCGCGCCCAGCTGGCTGTTCCTCGCCCATGAGAGCCAGTTCGAGCGGCCCGGCGACTTCTTCACCACCTACATGGGCGAGGACCCGGTCATCGTCGCGATGGGCCGGGACCGGAAACTGCGGGCGTTCCTCAACGCCTGCCGGCATCGCGGGATGCGGGTCTGCCGGGCCGACGCCGGCGCGGCCAAGGCGTTCACCTGCAGCTACCACGGCTGGTCGTACGACATGTCGGGCAAGCTCGTCAACGTACCCAACCGGGAGGACTATCCGGACCACTTCGAGCAGGACCGGTGGGGACTGGTCGAGGTCGCGCGGCTCGACACGTACAAGGGCCTCGTGTTCGCCACCTGGAACCCCGAGGCACCGCCGCTCGTCGAGGCGCTGGGCGGGATGACCTGGTACATGGACGCGATGCTGGACCGCGATCCGGAAGGCACCGAAGCCGTCGGCGGCGTGCACAAGTGGGTGTTGGAGGGCAACTGGAAGCTGGCGGCGGAGCAGTTCGCCTCCGACTGGTACCACGTCAACATCTCGCACGCCTCCGCGCTGATGGTCATGTCGCCGACCGGCAAGGGGCCCAAGGCGGAGATCGTGCAGACTCCGGGACGCCAGTACACCGATCCGCTCGGCCACGGGCACGGCTTCCCGACCCACCCCAAGAGCCGCTTCGACGACCGGATCGTGCACGCCCACTACGACTACGAGGCGCTGCGCGAGCGGCTCGGCGACGCCCGGGTGGAAGGACCGATGACCACCGGGCACGCCACCGTCTTCCCCAACTTCTCCTACCTCCCGGTCAACGGCTCCATCCGGGTCTGGCACCCCAAGGGCCCGGACCGGATGGAGGTCTGGGCCTGGACGCTCGTCGACAGGTCCATGCCCGACGAGGTGAAGAACGCCCAACGGTTGTACAACCTGCGCACGTTCGGACCCACCGGGATCTTCGAGCAGGACGACGGCGAGAACTGGAGCGAATGCCAGGCCACGGCCCATGGGTTCGTCTCCGGTTCCATGACCCTCAACTACCAGATGGGCTTGGGGCTGGAGACCGAGGACGGTGTCCATCCGGGCACCACCGGCCGCCTCTACACCGACGGCGCCGCCCGGACCATGTACACGCGCTGGCGCGACCTGATGAACACGCCCGCCTGGCACGAGAAGGACGACACCTGATGAGCACGAACGCGAACGGCACCGCCGTGCGCGTCGCCGCTGTCGGCGACATCGAGGACGGCGAGGCGCTGAAGGTGCCGGCCGAGACCACCGGTCACGGCGAAGCCATCGCCGTGTTCCACGAGGGCGGAGCCTACTTCGCCCTCGACGACACCTGTTCGCACGGCCGGGCGTCCCTGTCCGAGGGATGGATCGAGGACGGCGAGGTCGAGTGCCCGCTGCACAGCGCCCGCTTCTGTCTGAAGTCGGGCGAACCGCAGTGCATGCCCGCCACCCTCGCCGTGCGCACCCACCACGTCGAGGTCCGCGACGGCGCCGTCTGGCTCCACCCGGGCCGGACCGCCGCGGAGGTCGGCGCATGAGCGCCCCGCCGCCCCCGCCCCGGCGGATCGCCGTCGTCGGCACGGGCCCGGCCGCCGTCTCCACCTGTGACGCGCTGCGCGCCCAGGGGTACGACGGGCACGTGGTCCTGTACGGCGCCGAGCACGGCCTGCCGTACGACCGGCCGCCGCTCAGCAAGGACGTCCTGCTCGGCAAGGCCCGGCGCGCGGACGTCCTGCTGCGGCCCGAAGGGTGGTACGAGGAGCAGCGCGTCCAGCTCCGTGACGGCACCCGGGTCCGGGCGATCCGGCCCCGCGCGGGCGGAGTGGAACTGGCCGACGGCACGATCGTCGAGGCCGACCGGATCGTGCTGGCCACGGGAGGCACACCGCGCCCGCTGCCGGTGCCCGGGGGCGACGACCCGGCGGTCCATCAGCTGCGGACCTGGGAGGACGCCGACCGCCTCCGGGAACGGCTGCTGCCCGGTGCCCGGGTGATCGTCGTCGGTGCCGGCCTGATCGGCGCCGAGACCGCCGCCGTCGCCGTCGCCCTGGGCTGCCGGGTCACCCTCGTCGATCCGGTGCCGGTACCGCTGGCCGCGGCGGTCGGCGGCGACATCGCGGGCGCGCTGCACCGCAGGCACACCGCCGAGGGCGTCGAGGTGCTCACCGCCGGGGTCGCACACGTCGAACGGAGCCCCCTGGGGCTGCGCGTGGGTCTCACCGGGCACGGCGGCACCCTGGCCGCGGACGTCCTGGTGGCCGGCATCGGAATCCGCCCGGCCACCGACACGGCCGAGACGGCCGGGCTGCGCGTCGACAACGGCGTCGTCGTCCACCCCGGACAGCGCACGTCCCACCCCCACGTCTTCGCCGTCGGCGACGTGGCCCGCCCCGACGGCCACCGGGTGCGGCACGAACACTGGGAGGCGGCCCAACGGGACGGTGAGGCCGCGGCCCTGGGCATCCTGGACCGTCCGGTGCCGGACAGGGGAGCGCCCTGGTTCTGGTCCGACCGGTACGGCTCGCGCCTGGAGGCGGTCGGCACCATGGCGGACGCGGGGCGGCACGTCCTGCGCGGCGACCCCGCCGGCGGTGCCTTCACGGCCTTCGGTCTGCGCGGCGACCGTCTGGTCGCGGCCGCCGCCCTCGACCGTTCCCGCGACATCAAGGCCGCCCGGCGTCTCATCGACCGAGCGATCCCGCTGTCCGCCGCGGAACTGACCGACGAGCACACCGACCTGCGGACCCTGCTCACACGCTGACCCGGGGCCGTTCGCCCGGCCGCCCACGCGGCCGTGCCGCCCCGTGGCACACGCGCTCCCCGGACCCGGTCCGCCGCGCTGGAATGCCTGCAAGCAGCAGGTCTCGTAGGAGGAACCATCGATGAGCATCCACGCACCCGAGCCAGCGGTCGCCGGGACGGAGCCGGTGTCCGATGCCGATGTCCGGCTGCACTTCGAGGTGCAGCGGCTGTACGCCCAGGAGGCGCAGCTGCTCGACCAGCACCGCTACGCGGACTGGCTGGAGCTGTTCACGGAGGATCTGCACTACTGGGCGCCGGTACGCACCAACCGGCTGCGGCGACAGCAGGCGCTGGCCGACGGGACACCCGGCGAGGTGGCGATCTTCGACGAGACCAGGGCGAGTCTGGCCTGGCGGATCCGCCGGTTCGACTCGGGCATGGCCTGGGCCGAGGACCCGCCGTCCCGATCCCGGCACCTGATCACCAACGTCATGGTCCGGGCCGCCGAGGAGCCGGGGGAGTACCTCGCCGAGTCGGCCTTCCTCTGCTACCGCAACCGCCTCGAACGCGAGGTCGACCTCTACGCGGGCGGCCGTACCGACCTGCTGCGCCGCGCCCCGGGCGACGGGCGGCTGCTGATCGCCCGCCGCACGATCCTGCTCGACCAGAACGTCCTGCTCGCCAAGAACATCAGCACTTTCCTCTGACCGTTCCTCCGACCGGACGACCAGCGGTCGGACGGGCGCGTCCCGGTCGGCCCGACGGAGGAACGGCCGGGTGAACGACCCCTCAGGAGATCTCCCGTGACCACAGACCAGACCCAAGAGCCGAAGCTCGTCGAGCAGACCGTGGGGACCACGCTCGGGCCCGTCAGGGTCAGCGAGACCGGCGAGGGGCCGGTGCTGGTGATGCTGCACGGCGGCGGTCCCGGCGCGAGCGCCGTCGCCAACTACCACCAGAACCTGCCCGCCCTCGCCTCCCGCTTCCGCGTGGTCCTGCCCGACCAGCCGGGCTTCGGCGGCAGCTACCGGCCCACCGAGGCGGATCTCGACGCCCGCAGCATCACCGAGATCACCGTCGACGCGCTGCTGCAGACCCTGGACGCCCTCGGCATCGACCGCTTCCACCTGCTCGGCAACAGCCTCGGCGGCGCCGCCGCCCTCGCCACCGCGCTCGAAGTCCCCGAGCGGGTGGAGAAGTTGGTGCTGATGGCCCCCGGCGGCGGCTGGCTGCCCTTCGGACCCACCCCGACCGAGGGGCAGAAGGCCATGTTCCGCTACTACCACGGCGAGGGCCCGACACTGAAGAAGATGCGGGACTTCATCGGGGTGATGACCGCCGAGCCCAAACGCTGGGCGGACACCGCCCAGGCCCGCTACGAGGCCTCGCTCGACGAGTCCCACACAGCCTTCTACCACGCCTACAACGCGGCCTTCGCCAAGCGGCACGGCATGGACCCGCTCTGGCAGCGCGTCCACGAGATCACGGCCCCCACCCTGCTGCTCTGGGGCCGCGACGACCGCACCATCACCCTGGACGGTGCACAGCTGATGCTCAAGCAGATCCGTGACGTCCGGCTGCATGTGTTCGGCGGCTGCGGCCACTGGGTGCAGCTGGAGCGCCGGGCCGAGTTCGAACGTCTGGTCACCGACTTCATCGAGGGGGCCTGACCATGGGCAGCGGCTGGCTGGAGAACGAGGTCGCACTGATCACCGGCGGGGGCTCCGGCATCGGCCGCGCCGTCGCCCTGCGCTACCTCGCCGAGGGCGCTCGCGTCGCCATCCTCGGCCGTACGGCCGCGCAGCTGGAAGAGGTGGTGCGCGCCGCCGGCGAGCTGGGCGACCGGGTACTGCCCCTCACCGGCGACGTACGGAGCCCGGACGATCTGCACCGGGCCGTGGAGACCACCGTCGAACGGCTGGGCAGGCTCGACATCCTGGTCCCGAACGCCGGCATCTGGGACTACCACCGCAGCGTGACCCGTCTGTCGGGCAAGGAACTGGCCGAGGCCTTCGACGAGATCTTCGCGATCAACGTCAAGGGGTACGCGCTGGCCGTGGAGGCCGCCTGGCGGGAGCTGGTCGCCACCCGCGGCAGCATCGTGATGACCCTGTCCAACGCCTCCCTGCACACCGACGGCGGCGGCTCCCTCTACACCGCCAGCAAGCACGCCTGCCTCGGCCTGCTGCGTCAGTTCGCCTTCGAACTGGCGCCGAGAGTCCGCGTCAACGGGGTCGCCGTAGGAGGCATGCGCACCCAACTGCGCGGCCCCGAGAGCCTCGGCCTGCACCACCGCACGCTCGCCGCGTCCTTCGCCAGGAACGAGGAGGCCCAGGCCCTCTCCGGTGAGAAACCGCCGCCGCTGATCCCGTTGTACGACTCCAGTGTGGAACCCGAGGACTTCACCGGTCCGTACGTCCTGCTGGCCTCCCGCACCGACAGCGGCACCATCACCGGTGCCGTGATCCCCGCCGACGGAGGCATCGCCGTCCGTGGTTTCCGCGCTCCCGCAGGCGGCGCGGGGCTGTGCCCCCCACGTATGAACGTCTCGCCCGACAGCCATTGAAGGAGCCGCCGTCATGGCCGCCGTCGACATCAGTCCCGCCGCCGCGCTGCACCGCAGAGCCCAGCACGCCAGGTCCCCCGCCGTCGTCTACGAGAACCGTGAGATCACGGCGGTGGAACTCGGCGCCACGGTGGCGGAGTTCGCCGCCGGACTGTCCGAGCACGGACTGCGCCGGGGCGACCGGATCGCCTACCTGGGCCTCAACAGCGTGACCTTCCTGGAGACGCTGTTCGCCGCGGCCCGTCTCGGCGCGGTCTTCGTCCCCCTCAACTTCCGCCTCGCGGCCGACGAGGTCCGCCACATCCTCAACGACTGCGGCGCCCACACCGTCGTCGTCGAGGAGGGCCACCGCGAACTGGTGGAGTCGATCCTGCACGACATCCCCGCCCGCACCCGCCTGCTCGTCGACACCGACCCCGCATGCCCGGCGACGCGGACACCCGCGCCCGCCTGGACACCGCTGTCCGCGCTGCGCGGCCCGCACCGCCCCGTACGGGAACCGGTGGCGCTGTACGACGACGACCTCGCGGCCCTGATGTACACCTCCGGCACCACCGGCCGGCCCAAGGGCGTCATGCTCACCCACGGCAACCTCTGGTGGAACGCCGTCAACGTCGACGCCGTCGTGGACACCCGCTGCGACGACGTGAACCTGGCCCTCGCCCCGTTGTTCCACATCGGCGGCCTCAACGCCTTCACGTTGCGCACCCTGGTGCGCGGCGGCACCGTGGTGCTGCGCCGGGCCTTCGAGCCCGCTCAGTGCCTGCGGGACCTCGTCGAGCATCGAGTGAACACCTTCTTCGCGGTCCCCGCCATGTACGCGGCCCTCGCCCGGGTGCCCGGCTTCGCCGACGCCGACCTCGGCGCCCTGCGGTCCGCGATCGTCGCGGGCGCTCCCGTACCACCGCAGCTGATCCGGGACTACGGCGAGGCAAGCCTGTCGCTCCAGCAGGCCTGGGGACTGACCGAGACGGCCCCGTTCGCCACCTATCTGCCTGCCCGGCTGCTCCCCGAGAAGGCCGGCTCGGCCGGTGTCGCGATGCCGTACACCGAGATCCGGTTGACGCACCCGGGCACGGGGACCGGGATCGAGGAGCCGGACACCCGGGGCGAGATCTGCGTACGCGGCCCCAACGTGACCCCCGGCTACTGGGACAACCCGGACGCCACCCGGGGCGCCTTCGACGACATGGGCTGGTTCCACACCGGGGACATCGCCTACCGGGACAAGGACGGCTTCTACTACATCGTGGACCGCCTCAAAGACATGATCATCACCGGCGGGGAGAACGTGTACCCCGCCGAGGTGGAGCGCGTACTCGCCGAGCTCCCGGGTGTCCTGGAGGCCGCCGTCGTCGGGGTACCGGACGCCAAGTGGGGCGAGACCGTCCTCGCCGTCCTGAGCTGCGCGTCCGGTGCCGAGCCCACGGTGGAGGAGGTGCGGGCGTTCGCGGACCGGCATCTGGCCCGCTACAAGCTCCCCACCGACGTCCTGGTCATCGACCGGCTGCCCCGCAACGCCAGCGGCAAGCTGGACAAGATCGAGCTGCGCCGGTGGGTGACGGCGCGGCGGAACGCGCCCAGCACGGCGACGGCCTGAACACCGTGCGGGGAGTACGAGTCGTGGTCACACCTCCCGACACCGCGCGGCGGACCGTCATCGGCGACGGCTGGTCCCTGCGGCCGCTCGCCGGCACGTCCGACGAGCCGCTCGGGGTACGCCGGTCGGCCGCGCGCGGCTATGCGGCCTCCTGCGACGGAACGGACCGTTCCGGAGGCGGAGGCAGAGGCAGAGGCGGGGGCGGGGGCGCAGACGGGGGTGGAGGCGGGCGCGCGGAGTTGCTCGTCCATGTCCAAGGGGTCCCGCACCACCCGGTGCGGGCCTGCTATCCCTACGGCGCGCACGACGTGGTCGTATGGCTCGGCGACGGTGACGACGAAACCGATCACGGTGACGACGAAACCGATCACGGCGACCGTGCCGACCGCGCGGGGCGTGTGCCCGAGGAGGCAGGCGCGGACCTGCTGCGTGTCCTCGTCCCCGCGCTCTTCGCCGCCGACGCCCGCTGCCGCCGGGTCGTCGCCGCGCCGGACGAGGACGACGGCCACGCCCAGCGCGTCCTGGCGGCGGGAGGGTTCCGCAGGATCACCGAGGCGGACCTGCCCCACGGCTCCGTGGTCCTGTTCGCCGCCGAGCCGCCCGAGCTCGCCGGGCTGTCCACCGCCCTCGACGACATGCCTCACTGAAAGGGCCGGCCGAGCGGGCCCACCACACCGTCAGCCACGCCACAGCCGCGCCACAGCCGCGCCGCGAGCCGGGACCGACCCGGCCCGCGGCGCGGCTGTGGCGTGCGCACACACATCGCTGGTGCGTACACGGAACCCGTGCTGCACAGCGGCACACGGGCTAGGCCGGTTCGGCCGGTCGGGGCGACCGTGGCCGCGTGCTTGCCGCTACCGCAATCTCCCAGAGCGCCGCCGACCCGCTGTCGGGGCTGGTGCTGCGCGACGTCCCTGAACCGACTCCGCGTCCGGGCTGGTCACGTGTCCGCGTCGTCGCCTCCTCGCTCAACATGCACGACGTGTGGACGCTGAGAGGAGTAGGACATCCTCCCGACCGGCTGCCCGTCATCCTCGGGTGCGACGCGGCCGGTTACGACGAGGACGGCAACGAGGTCATCGTCCACCCGGTGATCGGCGACCCGGACGCGGGCCGGGGCGACGAGACGCTCGACCCCGGTCGCGCGCTGCTCTCCGAGCGGCACGACGGAGCGTTCGCGGAGTATCTGACCGTTCCCGCCCGCAACCTGGTCCCGAAGCCGGACTGGCTCTCGTTCGACGAGGCCGCCTGTCTGCCCGTCGCCTGGACCACCGCCTACCGCATGCTGTTCACCCAGGCCCGGATCACCGCCGGTGACCGGGTGCTCGTCCAGGGCGCGGGCGGCGGCGTCGCCTCCGCGGCCATCAGGCTCGCGGTGGCCGCGGGGGCCGTCGTGTACGCCACCAGCCGGAGCGCGGACAAGCGTGCCGAGGCCGTGTCGTGGGGGGCCCGTGCCGCCGTGGCCACGGGCGAGCGGCTGCCCGAGCGGGTGGACGTGGTGATCGAGACGGTCGGCGAGGCGACCTGGTCGCACTCGCTGAAGTCGCTCCGCCCGGGCGGCACGGTCGTCATCGCCGGGGCGACCAGCGGTATGAACCCGCCCGCCGACCTCGGCCGGATCTTCTACCTCCAGCAGCGCATCCTCGGCTCCACCGGCTGCACCCGCGTCGAACTGGTCGCGATGCTGCGGCTGATGGAGGCCACCGGTGTCCGGCCGGTCATCGACCGGGCACTTCCTCTCGCCGAGATCCACAAGGGCCTCCAGCTCATGATCGACGGCGGCCTCACCGGAAAGCTCGTCGTCCATCCACCGGGCCCGGCCCGCCCCAGCACCTCGCAGCAGTAAGGAAGCACCATGACCGCAGCAGCCGTCGGGCTGTCCCACTCACCCCTCATCGGCAGGAACGACCCGGACCCCGAGGTCCTGGCCCGGGTCGACCGGGCCGTCGAGGGGGCACGGGAGTTCATCCGCGCCTACGACCCGGAGTTGGTCGTCCTCTACGCGCCCGACCACTACAACGGCTTCTTCTACAAGGAGATGCCGCCCTTCTGTCTGGCCACCGAGGCTCACGCGGTGGGTGACTTCGGAACGTCGGCGGGCCCGCTGTCGGTCGACACCGCCGCGGCGAGGACGCTGGCCCGCGGCGTGCTCGACCGGGGCGTCGATCTGACGGTCTCGGCACGGATGACCGTCGACCACGGGTTCGCGCAGCCCCTGGAGGTGCTGTTCGGCGGGATCGACAAGGTGCCCGTGGTGCCGGTCTTCGTCAATGGTGTGGCCACTCCGCTCGGTCCGGTCGGCCGGGTCCGGGCGCTCGGCACCGCCCTCGGACGGGCCGCGGCCGAGATCGACCGCAGGGTGCTGTTCCTGGCCTCCGGCGGCCTCTCCCACGACCCGCCCGTCCCGGTCCTGGACGGGGCACCGCCCCGGGTCGCCGACGCCCTGATCGAGGGCCGACCGCCCACTCCCGAACAGCGGGCCAAGGCCGAACAGCGGGTCGTCCGGGCAGGCCGCGACTACGCCGCTGGCTCGACCGGGATGATCCCGATCAACCCGGACTGGGACAACCGGTTCCTCGACCACGTCGAGCACGGCGAGCTGGCCGCGTTCGACACCTGGACCGTCGAGGGCATGGCGAAGGAGGGCGGCAACTCCGCCCACGAGGTCCGCACCTGGATCGCGGCCTTCGCCTCCCTCGCCGCCACCGGCCCCTACGACCTGGCGTCACGCTTCTACGAGGCCGTCCCCGCCTGGATCGCCGGCTTCGCCGTCGCGACGGCGAAGGGACGGTGACCACCATGGCCATCGACACGTACGCGGTGGAGCGAGCCGTCGCACGACTGGCGGCCGCGGTCGAGGACGGACGGCCCGTCGCTCCGGTGCGGGATCTGCTGGGTGAGCACGACATCGCCGTCGCCTACGCCGTGCAGCAGGAGTTGACGCGCCGCAGGCTGGCCGCGGGCGCGACCGTCGTCGGACGCAAGATCGGGCTCACCTCCCCGGCCGTGCAGAAGCAACTCGGTGTGGATCAGCCCGACTTCGGGATGCTGTTCGCCGACATGGACGTCTCGGCCGAGCCGGAGATCCCCATGGCGCGGCTGTCGCAGCCGAAGGCCGAGGCCGAGATCGCCTTCGTCCTGGGGGAGGACCTGGCGGAGGGGGATCTCGACGCCGCCCGGGTCCGGGGCGCCGTGGAGTACGCCGTCGCGGCGATCGAGATCGTCGACAGCCGGATCGCCGCCTGGGACATCCGGCTCACGGACACCATCGCGGACAACGCCTCCAGCGGCCTGTTCGTGCTGGGGGAACACCGGGTCACGCCGGACGCCTTCGAGCCGCGCGAGACCACCATGCGCATGTACGCCGACGACGAGCCGGTCTCCGAGGGCGACGGCGCGGCCTGCCTCGGTGACCCGTTGAACGCGCTGGCCTGGCTGGCCCGCACGGCCAGGGAGCACGGCCTTCCGCTGAGGGCCGGGCAGATCGTCCTGTCGGGCGCTCTGGGCCCGATGGTCCCGGTGTCGCCCGGCGCCCGGATACGCGCCGAGATCAGCTCGCTGGGCACGGTCACCGCGCTGTTCTCCGCGCGGCCGCAGGAGCGTCACCAGCCCGAGGAGGAGGACGCGTGAAACGAACCAAGGTGGCCGTCATCGGCTCCGGCAACATCGGCACCGACCTGATGATCAAGATCCTGCGCCTGTCGGACACGCTGGAGATGAGTGCCATGGTCGGCATCGACCCGGACTCCGACGGACTCGCCCGTGCCGCGCGGCTGAAGATAGCCACCACCCACCAGGGTGTCGAAGGGCTGATCGCGCTCCCCGGTTTCGAGGACATCGGCATCGTCTTCGACGCGACCTCGGCCAAGGCCCACATCGCCAACGCCGCCCGGCTGGCGCCGTACAAGAAGCGGCTCATCGACCTCACCCCTGCCGCGATCGGCCCGTTCGTCGTACCGCCGGTCAACGGGGACGCCCAACCGGACGCCATGAACGTGAACATGGTGACGTGCGGCGGCCAGGCGACCATCCCCGTGGTCGGGGCGGTCTCGGCGGTGACCCCGGTCCACTACGCGGAGATCGTCGCCTCCATCGCCTCCCGGTCGGCGGGACCGGGCACCCGTGCCAACATCGACGAGTTCACCGAGACCACATCCCACGCCATCGAGTCCGTCGGCGGTGCCGCCCGGGGCAAGGCGATCATCGTCCTCAACCCGGCGGAGCCCCCGCTCATCATGAGGGACACGGTGTTCTGCCTCATCGGAGACGCCGACCACGAGGCCGTCCGCGCGTCGGTCGAGGCCATGGTCGGCCGTGTCGCCCAGTACGTCCCCGGCTACCGCCTCAAGCAGGAGGTGCAGTTCACCCCGGTGGACGGCACCGAACCGGTGCACACCCTGGTGCCGCCGGGCGCGGGTCCGGTGCGCACCCGGGTGTCGGTGTTCCTCGAAGTCGAGGGCGCCGCGCACTACTTGCCCGCCTACGCCGGAAACCTCGACATCATGACGTCGGCCGCCCTGCGGGTCGCCGAGTCGATCGCCCGGCGCGACGCCGTTCCCCCGGAGGGCCGCCCATGACGCACAAGCTGTACATCCAGGACGTCACCCTGCGGGACGGCATGCACGCCGTCCGGCACCGCGTCGACCCCGTCGACGTCGGGCGGATCGTCGCGGCGCTCGACGCCGCCGGGGTCGACGCGATCGAGGTCGCCCACGGCGACGGGCTGGCCGGCGGCTCGCTCAACTACGGGCCGGGCAGCCACACCGACTGGGAATGGATCGAGACGGCGGCGGCACACCTGACCGACGCCGTTCTCACCACCCTCCTCCTGCCCGGCATCGGCACCATTGCCGAGCTGGAACGCGCCCACGCCCTCGGCGTCCGCTCGGTGCGCGTCGCCACCCACTGCACCGAGGCCGACATCGCCGCCCAGCACATCGCCAAGGCCCGTGACCTCGGCATGGACGTCGCCGGGTTCCTGATGATGAGCCATATGGCCCCGGCCGCCGAACTCGCGGCCCAGGCACGGCTGATGGAGTCGTTCGGAGCACACTGCGTGTACGTCACCGACTCCGGCGGCCGGCTCACCATGAACGGCGTGCGCGAGCGGGTCCGCGCCTACCGGGACGTGCTGGACCCGGCCACCGAGATCGGTATCCACGCACACGAGAACCTGTCCCTCTCGGTCGCCAACAGCGTGGTCGCCGTGGAGGAGGGCGTCACCCGCGTCGACGCGTCCCTCGCCGGACAGGGCGCAGGTGCCGGCAACTGCCCGATCGAGGTGTTCGTCGCGGTCGCGAACCTTCAGGACTGGAAGCACGGCTGCGACCTGTTCGCCCTCCAGGACGCCGCCGACGACCTGGTACGGCCGTTGCGGGACCGCCCGGTCCAGGTCGACCGGGAGACCCTCACGCTCGGCTACGCGGGCGCGTACTCCTCGTTCCTGCGCCATGCGGAGACCGCCGCCGCTCGTTACGGGGTCGATGCCCGCGCACTGCTCCTGGAGGTGGGCCGCCGGGGGCTCGTCGGCGGACAGGAGGACATGATCGTCGACATCGCGCTCGATCTGGTGTCGGCCCGGAACCCCACCCGCTGACCCCGCGCACGGTACGCCGCCCGCCCCACCCGCCCCAGGGAGAGACGGGCGGCATACCAGGAAAAGCATGCATATGGCATCCGCTCGACCGTGTCTCCCTCGCGCGATCGGCCGCGTTCCACAAGGCGGCACAGTCGAGCGCCGACGGACGGCCGGGCTTCCTACAGTCCACGGCATCAGTCCCCCTTGTGGCCCGTATCACTCCGAGACCCGGGCCTGTCGGAGGTGAACCGCTCCATGTCCGAGACCAGCAGCGACGCCGCGGTCGGTACCGTCGCAGCCCCAGCCCCGCCGCCCGAGCCCACGGAGAACGTCTCGCGCGTCGCCGTCGCCAGCCTCGTCGGCACCACGATCGAGTACTACGACTTCGCCGTGTACGGCACGGCCGCCGCGCTCGTCCTGGGCCCCGCCTTCTTCCCGTCCACCAGTTCCACGGGCTCGACCCTCGCGGCCTTCCTCACCTTCGCCGCCGCGTTCCTCGCCCGCCCCGTCGGCGTCGTGCTGTTCGGGACGATCGGCGACCGCCTCGGCCGCAAGCGGGCCCTGGTGACCTCGCTGGTCCTGATGGGCATCGCCACGGTCGGGGTCGGACTGCTGCCGACGTACGAGACCGTGGGCATCGTCGCGCCCGTGATCCTGGTGGCCCTGCGGCTGCTGCAGGGCGTCAGCATGGGCGGTGAGTGGGGCGGCGCGGTCCTGCTGGCCGCCGAGCACGCTCCGCCGGGGCGGCGCGCGGTGTACGCGTCCATCCCCCAGATCGGCGCGCTGCTGGGCTTCCTGTTGTCGAGTGCCGTGATCCTTCCCACGATCGCGATCGCCGGCCGGGACGGCTTCGCCGACGGGGCGTGGCGGGTGCCGTTCCTGCTGAGCACGCTGCTCATCGGCGTAGGGTTCTGGGTGCGTACCAGGGTCAGCGAGTCACCCGTCTTCCGCGCCGAGCCCGGGGACGACCGCCCCGCCGCCCCGCGGTTCCCGCTGGGCGCCCTGGTCAAGGAGTTCCCGGGACGACTGCTGCTCGGCATCGGCGCGGCGGCCGGCGGCTCGGCCGTCTACTACCTGACGATCGTCTACAGCCTGTCGTACGGGCCGAAGGCGCTCGGCATCGCGCAGAACACGATGCTGGCCGCCACCAGCGTGGCCGCCGGCGTCACCGCCGTCGCGGTGGTACCGGTCGCCCGGCTGGCCGACAGAGTGGGGCGGCGGCCGGTCATCATGACCGGCGCCATCGGGTGCGTGGTGTGGGCGCTGCCCATGTTCGGCTCCATGGGGACCGGCAACGGGCTGGTCATCACCGGCGCGTTCACCGTGGGATTGGTGCTGTTCATCCTGATGTTCGCGCCGATTGCGGCCTTCCTGCCGGAACTGTTCCCGGCCCGGCTGCGCTACACGGGGGCCTCGGCGACCTTCATCCTCGCCAACACCCTCGGCGGCGGGTTCGCTCCACTGGTCGCGACCTGGCTGAACTCCCACTGGAAGTCGCCCCTGGTTCTCGGTGTCTACGCGGGAGGACTGTGCCTGGTCAGTCTGCTGTGCGTACTGGCGCTGCCGGAGACACGAGACCGGGACTTCGCGGCCTGACCGGCCTTGCGGTGCATGACTGGGCGCGGTGACTCCGAACGGGGTCACCGCGCCCAGTCACGCACCGAGAAGAACGGTCCATCGGACAGGGGCCAATGGGGCGCTCGGTGTTTCGTATACAGCGGGATTGGCCCCCTCAATTCGGCCCGCACATGGCTCTGTTGCATCATTCGCGCCTTCATTACCTTCATGGCTGACAGAAGTTCGCATCCGGAGCTCTTCCGGAATGAGGAGGGTCACCGTCATGCGTACCGAAATCGACAGCCAGTCATTTCTCGTATGGAATTCCGGTGCCGGCCTCATCGCCGAGGAGAATGACAAGGGAATGGTCGTGGCGGATTCCTGGCTTGTCCGGGACGGCCGGGTCCGGGGTTATGAAATGCACTGGGACCGGTTCTCGGACTCGGTCGGCTCCCACGGCGTCGACCGGGGCGAGATCGCCGACTTCCGGGCTGCCGTCACCGCGAGGCTGCCGCGGGTCGGCGCCTGGTTCCCCCGGGTCGAACTGCTCGCCGGCCCGTCGCCCAGGCTCGCCCTGCGGCTGCGCCCCGCCCCCGCGCTGCGGGACACCGCCCGGGTCTGGGTGGCGGACGAGGTCGACCCGCGCACCCGTCCCACGGTCAAGGGCCCCGACTTCGCCGCCCAGGGCAGGCTGCGCAAGCGGGCCAGAGCCCACGGCGCCGACGAGGCGCTGCTGGTCGACGGCGACGGCCACGCGGTCGAGGGAGCCTTCAGCAGCCTGCTGTGGTGGGACCGCGGCGACCTGTGCACCGCCCGGGACGACGGCCGGATCCTGCCCGGCATCACCCGGCGGCTGCTGCTCGACCGCGCCGCCCGGCTCGGGGTCACGGTGCGGCACACCAGGGTGAGTCCCGCCCGCCTCGCCCGCTGCGAGGTGTGGATCACCAGCGCCCTGCACGGCATCCGGGTCGTGACCGGCTGGGCGCCGGGTGACGCACCGGCGCCGCCCGTCGCCCCCGGGGCGGCCGGCCCCTGGCAGGCCCACCTGGACTCGCTCCTGACACCCCTGCCCCCGGGCTGAGCACCACCGCATCCCCACTTCCCGGCCTGAACCCCAACCCCCCGTCCCAACCCGCAACACCCCACCCCCGCACCGATGTTCAGGACAGAGTCCCCGCACAGAGTCAAGGAGAGCCGAGATGAAGATCCGATCCCTGCAGCGGCATCTGGCGTCCGTCCGCCGTATGAAGCTGGGCCCTTCGCACCGCGGGCTGCGCGCGCGGCTGGAGTTGGTGTCCGAACGCTCCCTCGGTGTGGGGACCTTCCTGTGGCACACCCTCGACCGGGCCGCGGACCTCGACGCCCCGCTCCTGCACCATCTGCCGCGCGGCGGCGGCGAGAAGGACATCCGCACCTACTCCCTGGCGGATCTGCGGGACGCGACCGAGCGGTACGCGCGCTGGTTCCACGCCGCCGGTGTGGCACGCGGCGACCGGGTCGGCATCTACAGCGGGGACGGCATCGCCAACTTCGTCCACTTCATGGCCCTGAACAGCATCGGTGCCATCCCCGCTCCGGTGAACCCGAACATGGCGCCCCAGACCGCGGCACGCTACCTGAAGCGGCTGGAGCCGCGTGGCGTCGTCGCCGACGCCGACCGGCTGGAGACCCTGCTGGCGGCCACCGACAGCCCCGAGGGGTTCGGCTTCACCGTCTCGCAGGAGGAGGTGGACTCGGCGGGCCGCGTCGGCCCGCTGCCTGTCGGCTACCCGTACATGCACGGCGACCACGACCCGGTGCTGATCGCGCACTCCTCCGGCACCACCGGCATGCCCAAGGCGCCGATCCTCGGACACCGCCAGTTCTTCGCCGGCAAGCGCCCCCGCATCCTCACCATGCCCTCCGGCGTCGACGACAAGAACCTGCTGGTGTTCCCGCCGTCCCACGGCTCCGGCCTCAGCTACATGATGATGGCCACCCTGACCGGCGTACCGACCCTGGTGATGGAGGAGCAGC
This sequence comes from Streptomyces sp. VNUA24, assembly GCF_029167005.1. Classification (NCBI taxonomy): domain Bacteria; kingdom Bacillati; phylum Actinomycetota; class Actinomycetes; order Kitasatosporales; family Streptomycetaceae; genus Streptomyces; species Streptomyces sp. VNUA24. The sequence continues at coordinate 316,909 of NZ_CP119143.1, read as the reverse complement.
GCGGACCGGCCGTGGCCGAGGTCATGCGCTGGTGGAAGCCGACGGTCGTCATCGCCTTCCCCATCACCTTCGGCGAGCTGGCGGCACTGGGCGTGGAGCCGTCGGCGGCCTCCCGCGTGACCACCTGGCTCAGCACCGCCGACGCCTCGCACGAGGCACACGTCCGTGAGCTGGTACGACTGGGCAGGCACCGCGTCGGCGGCACGTGGCGCCAGGGCTCGCGCTACATCGACGGACTCGCCTCGACCGAGGTGGGCATGGCCGTGTTCCAGAACATCCACGGCCCGGACACCGACGCCTACAAGCGGTGCGTCGGCTACCCGGAACCCATCGTCGAGGAGGCCACCGTCTACGACGAGCACGGTAAGCGGCTGGGCCCGAACGAGATCGGGTTCATCGCGGTCAAGACCCCGACCGAGACCCTGGGCTACTGGAACGACCCCGATCTGACGCACCGTTCGAAGCACGACGGCTTCTGGCTCACCGGCGACATCGGGTACTACGACGAGCAGGGGCGCTTCTACCAGTACGACCGTGCCACCGACGTGATCCACACCGCTCGCGGGCCCGTCTACAGCCTGCCCACGGAGGAGATCGTCCTGAAGGCGTGCCGCCAGGCCGTGGACTGCGTCGTGGCCGCCGCCATCAGCCCCGCCGACGAGGACCTGTCCGAACCCATCGCCGTGGTCCGGCTGGCCGACCGCTGCGACCTCACCTCGCGGGAGCTGCTGGCCCAACTCAACGGGGCGCTGCGCAAGGCGGGGGCGCACGAGCTCTCCGCGGTCGTGCTGGTCAAGGGCGAGAACGACATCCCGCTCGGCGTGACCGGCAAGGTGCTCAAGCGCGAGGTGCGCACCACCTACGAGAAGGTCCTCCTCTCCGACGACGACCACGGGCTCGACATCGCCCGCACCCGCTCGGCGCGCAGCACACCGAGCGCCCCCGCCCCGGCCTCGCGGCGCCGGCCGGCGAAGGCCGCGTAGACCCCGCCCGCCCCTTCCGCGGCAGTCCCGGTCCTCCCCGCCCGGGACTGCCGCCGGGCAGGGGCCGGACCGGGTCACGCACCAGTACAGGAGAAGGGACCCTGACACATGATCAGCGTGCTGCCGGGCACCGTGGCGGTCTACGCGGACCTCGCCTGCCCCTGGGCCCATGTCGCCGTGCAGCGACTGTGGCGGATCCGCGCCGAGTTGGGCCTGGCCGGGACCGTACGGTTCGATCACCGGGCCGTCCTTCTCGAGGTGGTCAACCGGGGCACTCTGCCCAAGCCGGTCATCGACGCCGAGATCCCGGTCGCGGCGGAGATGGAACCCGACGCCGGCTGGCGGCTCTGGACGGAGCCCGACTGGCGCTGGCCGGTCAGCCGACTGCTCGCGGCGGAGGCGGTGCAGGCGGCGAAGGAGCAGGGGGCGGCGGCGAGCGAAGCCCTCGACCGGGCCCTGCGCAGGGCGTTCTTCGCCGACAGTGCCTGCATCACGATGCGCCATGTGGTGCTGGACGTCGCCGGGTCGGTGCCCGAGGTGGACGCGGCGGCACTGGGCGAAGCCCTGGACACCGGGCGCGCACGGGCAGCCACACTCGCCCAGGTCGCCGACTTCGCTGCCGGAGGCGCGGTCACCAGCCCGCACCTGTTCACCGCCGACGGCGGCTCCTGGCCCAACCCCGGGGTCGACTACCGGTGGGCGGGCGCGCCCGGCGACAGCGCCGTCGTCCTGAAGTCCGACGATCCCTCGGTCTACCACCGGATCCTGACCGCCGCGGCGGACTCCGCCCGTTGACGAGGGGATCACGACGCCGCCGGCCGGCGTCATGTACGGGCGTCGCCGACCGGTGGCGCTCCCGGCCCGGTGCCATGGCTCCGCCCGACTGCCGGCGGGCGGGCCGGCCCGGTGCCGAGGCCGGGCTCCGACGTGTCCGTCTGCTTCGGGAGGTTGTCGATGAGCGCTGAGGTGAAGCGCGGCTCGCCCGCGATCCGCTACTGGGATCCGGAGGACGACGCGTTCTGGCGCCGTACGGGGCGGCGCATCGCGATGCGGAATCTGGCGTTCTCGATACTCGCCGAGCACGTCGGGTTCTCCGTCTGGAGTCTGTGGTCCGTGCTGGTGCTGTTCCTGGGACCGGAGTACGGGCTGTCCCCGGCGGACAAGTTCCTGCTCGTCTCCGTCCCGACCCTGACGGGAGCCGTCCTGCGGATCCCCTACGCGCTCGCCGTGGGCCGGTTCGGCGGACGCACCTGGACCGTGCTCAGCGCGGTCGTCCTGCTGGTGCCCACCGCGCTGGCGGCGGTGTACCTGCGTCCCGGCACCTCGCTGGGCACCCTGCTCACGGTGTCCGCCGTGGCCGGCCTCGGTGGCGGCAACTTCGCCTCGTCCATGGCGAACATCAACGCCTTCTTCCCCGAGCGCCACAAGGGCTGGGCACTCGGCCTGAACGCGGGCGGCGGCAACCTGGGCGTCGCCGTCACGCAGTTGGCCGCCCTCGCGGTCCTGGGAACCTTCGGAGCGTCCGAACCACGGCTGCTGCTGGGGGTCTTCGTCCCGGCGATCGTCGTGGCCGCCGTGTGCGCCGCGCTGTTCATGGACGACCTGCCCGGAAACCGCAACGACACCGACGCGCTCAGGGACGTCCTGAGGGACGCCCACTGCTGGGTGATGTCCCTGCTCTACCTCGGCACGTTCGGCTCGTTCATCGGCTACTGCTTCGCTTTCGGCCTGGTGCTGCAGACGCAGTTCGACCGTACGCCGCTGCAGGCCGCGTCGCTCACGTTCCTCGGGCCGCTGCTCGGCTCGCTGACCCGGCCGGTCGGTGGCTGGCTGGCGGACCGGATCGGCGGCGCCAGGGTCACCTTCGGCGTGTTCGTGGCGCTGATGCTCGGGACCGGGGGCGCGGTCGTGGCCTCGCGCACGGACTCGCTCGGTCTGTTCGTCGCCGACTTCATCGTGCTCCTCGCCCTGGCAGGGGCGGGCAACGGATCGACGTACAAGATGATCCCGGCCATCTTCCGGGCGAAGGCGCTCCGGGACGGCGCGGCCGACGAGGGCGACGAGGGCGACGCGGGAACCGGCGCCCGGCTGGCGCGGGCCCGGCGGCTGTCGGGCGCGCTCATCGGTATCACCGGAGCCCTCGGCGCGCTCGGCGGTGTCCTCATCAACCTGGCCTTCCGCGCCTCGTTCGCCGGCTGGGGGAGCGGAGTCCCGGCGTTCACCGGCTTCCTGGTCTTCTACGCCGTCTGCGCCACGGCCACCTGGGCCGTCTACCTCAGGCGCCGCCCCCGCCCCCGGACCGCCCACGACTCCCGCCCCGATGCCGTCCTACCGGTCTGAACCCCGATCCGAGATCCCCGTCCGCACGCCGGTCCGCACCCGGCTCGAAGGAGCACACATGGCAGTCGCCTCCGACCCCGTCCTCACCTTCCCCCCGGACCAGGTCCCCGATCCGCAGGAGTTCGTCCAGGCCGCCATGCGGTGGCACTTCAGCCCCGAGACGGGTTCGCCGTACTGGCTCCGCAGGGCCCGGACCCTGGACTTCGACCCGCGCCGGGACGTACGCACCTTCGACGATCTCCGACTGTTCCCCAACACGGTCAACGAACTGAGGGACGTGCCTGCCCGGGACCTCGTCCCGCAGGGCTACGGTTCGGCGGCCGAGGTGGTCGGCATCTACGAGAGCGGCGGCACGACCGGTGCCCCCAAGCGCGTCGCCTATCTCGCCGACTGGATGGACCGGTACGTGACCTGGTCCACCCGGCGGATGGACGAGCGCGGCCACCCCCATGGTGCCCACTGGCTGGCCATGATCCCCAGCGGCCCCCATCTGTGGGGAGAGGTCGTCGCCCGGCAGGCCCGGCGCCGGGGCGGCTTCACCTCCACCATCGACCTCGACCCGCGCTGGGTGAAGAAGTGCCTCGCCGAGGGACGCGCCGACGAGGCCGGCCGCTATGTCGAACACCTCCTGGAGCAGGGCCGGTTCCTGCTGGAGACCCAGGACATCGGCGTCCTGGTCATCACGCCCCCGCTGCTGGAACGCCTCGCACAGCACGAGCACCTCGTCAAACTGGTGAACGAGAAGGTCCGGGTCATCATCTGGAGCGGCGCCCACATGGACGCCGACAGCCGGTACCTGTTCCGCACCGAGGTCTTCCCCGACGTCCAGCTGTTCGGGAACTACGGCAGCACCATGATTCTCTGCGGGGCCGTCGAGCGCGCCGGAGGCGACGAGGAGTGCGTCTTCGATCCCTTCTCGCCCCATGTCACCTTCTCCGTCGTCGACCCAGGGACGGGAGAGCCGGTTCCCTACGGCGCACGCGGCCAGGTCGTCATGAACCACATCAGCCGAGGCGCCCTGTTCCCGAACAACCTGGAACGCGACGTCGCCACCCGTATCCGTCCCCGGGCCGGACAGCTCGGCGACTCGGTGGCCGACGTCAGCCCCGTCAAGACCTTCGACGACGAGGTCGTCATCGAAGGGGTCTACTGATGAGCGCCCCGACGGGCACGGCGCCCCACGCCCCGACGGACGCCGCGTCGGGCCGCCCGATCCAGCTCGACGCGCTCGGTCCCCGTGGCGCCTTCCGGGCCCGGAACCGACTGACCGTGGCCGATGTCACCGGGCGGCCGGTCGCCGAACTCAGCCAGGTTCCGAGCCTGTTCGTCCAGCGCGGCCTGTCCGCGCTGCGGGCCGCGCGCCCGGCCGGCCCCGGTGAACTCGCCGAGGCCATCGCCCGGGCGGGGCACGCGTTCGCGCACGCGACGGTGGGCGGCCTGTCGGCCCCGGAGCATCAGCGCCTCGTGAGCCGGGTCGCCGGTGTGCCGGTCGCGGTGGTGAGGGCCGCCGCCACCAGGATCGAGCGCGCGGCGGCCGAGGTGGAACGCACCGTGCGCGGTGCCCGCCCCACGGCGACGGCCGGTCACTGGCGGGATCCGCTGACGCGGGGCGGCGGCGCGGTCTGGGCCCGGCGGGGTGACGTCTTCGCCGTGCACGCCGCCGGTAACCACCCCGGTGTGCACAGCCTCTGGCTCGAAGCGCTGATGCTGGGATACCGGGTCGCGGTACGGCCCTCCGGCCGGGAGCCCTTCACCCCGCACCGGCTGGTGACCGCGTTGCGCGAGGCGGGGATCGGCGACGAGCGGCTCCTGCTGCTGCCCACCGACCACCACGTGGCCGACGGCATCGTCCGGGGCGCCGACCTCTCCCTGGTGTACGGCGGCGACGCGGTGGTGGAGAAGTACCGGACGCATCCGAACGTGCTGACCCAGGGCCCGGGCCGGTCCAAGATCCTGCTGGCGGACCCCGATGTGGGCGCCGTGACCGGCGCGGGCGGGGCCGCGGGCCTGTCGTCCGCGCTCGACACGGTGGTCTCCTCGATCCGGGACGAGGGCGGAGTCGCCTGCGTCAACGCCACCGCCGTCCTCGTGGCCGGCGACCCGACGCCGGTCGCCGAGGCCATCGCCGAGCGGCTGGCCCAGCTGCCCAGCCTGCCGCCGGAGGACGACAAGGCGGTCCTGCCCGTCCGCCCCACCGCCGAGGCGCGCGGGCTGGAGAAGTACCTGCTCACCCAGGCGGCCGGCGCGCGCCTGCACCTCGGCGCCGAGGGAATCGCCGACGAACTGGGCGACGGAAGCGCCGCACTGCGGCCCGCCGTGATCCAGCTGGACCGCCCGGACGCACCGCAGCTCGGCGTCGAGCTCCCCTTCCCCTGTGTCTGGGTCGCCGCCTGGTCGCCCGAGGACGGCATCGGACCGCTGCGCAACACCCTGGTGCTCACCGTCGTCGGCCGGGACGGACGGCTCGTCGAGGAACTGATCGACGAACTGGTCGACGAACCGACCATCGGCAACGTCCATGTCGGAGACCGTCCCACGCACTGGATGGCGCCGGGTGTCCCGCACGACGGCCATCTCGCGGAGTTCCTCATGCGCTCCAAAGCGGTGGTCCGGTGAACGCGGACACGCCCTCGGCCCCCTCACGTCTGCTGCACATCGCCGCCTCTCCCATGGGGGAGCGCTCGCAGTCCAGAGCCGTCGCCGAGACCCTGGTCACCGCCTACCGCCGAACTCGTCCCCGCGCGACGACCGATGTTCTCGACCTCTGGCGGGAACGCCTTCCCGAGTTCGGGGCGGCGGCGGTCGGGGCCAAGCGGACGGAGGCCGCCGGGGGACGGGCCGACGGCGAGGGCGCCGTGGCGTGGAAGGAGGTCCGTCGCGTCTTCGAGCACTTCGACAGTTACGACCGATACGTGTTCAGCGTACCCATGTGGAATTTCGGAATTCCCTATGTGCTCAAGCATTTCATCGACGTGGTGAGCCAGGCGCACATGCTCTTCTCCTTCGACCGGGAATCGGGCTACCGGGGTCTGCTCAGAGGAAAGAAGGCGGCGGTCGTCTACACCAGCTCGATCTACGGGCCGGGTATGCCGACGGAATTCGGCGACGACCACCAGACACCGGCTTTCGACGGCTGGTTGCGGTGGGCGGGAATCACCGACATCTCCACCATTCAGCTGAGAGCGCATCAGATCGCCGACGACGCCGATCTGCTGCGCCGCGACGCACACGCCCGGGCACAGGAGATCGGGAGCAGACTCTGAGCCGCGGGGCCGTCCCTCCCGATGCGAACAGCCCACGACGCCATGCCGTTCTCGATCCGCAACAGGAGCACCCGCATGCCCGTTCCGCCCCTGCTCGAACCCGTCGGCCCGGCCGACCACGTCCCCGACACCCGGAAAGGCGAGGAGCCCGAGGCCGGCCCGAGCGCACCGTCCTGGCATCCGCCCGCCTGGCGGGGCCTGCCGATACGCCAGCAGCCGCAGTGGCCCGATCCCGACGAGGTGGCCGCCGTCACCGACAGACTCGCCCTGCTGCCGGCCCTCACCACGCCCAGCGACGTCCGCAGCGTCCTCGCGGCCCTGGCCCGCGTGCAGAACCGGGAGGCGTTCGTCCTCCAGGGCGGCGACTGCGCGGAGCCGCTCGGCCCGGCGGCCGTCACCGGCGCCCGGGACAAGCACCGGGTGCTGGGCGCCGTCGCGGAACGCCTCAGCGGCTGCCTGGACCTGCCCGTGGTCACGGTCGGCCGCCTGGCGGGGCAGTTCGCCAAGCCCCGCTCGGCCGCCGTCGAGGAGGTGGACGGCCGACCGCTGCCGGTGTTCCGGGGGCTCACGGTCAACGGGCCCGAGCCGCACGAGGACGCCCGCACCCCCGACCCGTACCGGATGCTGTCCGGCTACTACACGGCGAGGAACGTCCTGCGCGAACTCGGCGCCCTCGCCCACGGGACGGCCGGTTCGTTCGCCCCGCGGGCCTGGGACCCGGCAGCCGCCCGTGCGGTGCCGTGGAACCGGCGCGAGGAGGGCGTGCCCGACGGTTCACTGAGGTCGCTCGTCCACGGGTACGGGCAGACCCGCTGGACCGAGGACCGGGGCTGGCTCCACACCGGGCTGTGGACCAGCCACGAGGCGCTGCTCCTGGACTACGAGAGCCCGTTGACCCGCCAGGATCCCGTCACGGGTGAATGGTTCCTGCTCTCCACGCATCTGCCGTGGATCGGCGACCGTACCCGCCAGGTCGGCGACGCCCACGTGGAGTTCCTGGCGGGCATCGCCAATCCGGTCGCCGTCAAGATCGGCCCCGGCGCGGAACCCGCCGAGATCGTGCGGCTGTGCGAACGGCTCGACCCGTACCGCAGGCCGGGCCGGCTCACCCTGATCTGCCGGCTGGGTGCCCGGGAACTGCGCGGCCGGCTCCCGGCGCTCGTCACGGCCGTACGCGCGGCGGGCCACCCCGTGGTCTGGATGTCGGACCCCATGCACGGCAACACCACGGCCACCGGCACCGGCGTCAAGACCCGTCACCTCAAGGACATGCTGGACGAGGTCACCGACTTCTTCGACGTGCTGCGCGGCCTGGGCGAGTGGCCCGGCGGGGTGCATCTGGAGGCGGCCGCGGCCGAGGTCACCGAGTGCGTGGGCGGCACCCGCGTCACCTGCGAAGCCGAACTGGACACCGCCTACGAGTCGTTGTGCGACCCCCGGCTCAACAACGAGCAGCTCCTGGCCATGGCGGACATGGTCGCCAAGCTCGCCGTGTGACCACTCCTCCGACACAACCCCCAGCCGCCGAGCCCTCGGTGAGGGCCGCGCCGTCTCCAGGGAGACCGCCATGCGAACCCTGCTCGTCGACAACTACGACTCCTACACCTACAACCTCTTCCAGCTGATCGCGCAGGTGAACGGGGCCGAACCCGTGGTCGTGCACAACGACTCACCGGACTGCGCCTCGCTCGACCTGAACGACTTCGACAACGTGGTGATCTCGCCCGGGCCGGGTGACCCCACCCGGCCCAAGGACTTCGGCGCCTGCGCGCCGATCATCGCATCCGCCCGGCTGCCCGTTCTCGGCGTGTGCCTGGGCCACCAGGGCATCGCCGCCGGGTCGGGCGCCCGGATCGTGCGGGCGCCCGCGGCCAGGCACGGCCACCTCACCGCCGTACGCCACGACGGACGCGAACTCTTCCACGGCCTTCCGCAGGACTTCACCGCCGTGCGCTACCACTCGCTGTGCGTGCGCGAGCCGCTGCCGCCGGAGCTGGAGCCGACCGCGTGGGCCGAGGACGGGGTGCTGATGGGCCTGCGGCACCGGACGCGCCCGCTGTGGGGCGTGCAGTTCCACCCCGAGTCCGTCGCCACGGAGTTCGGCTACGAACTGCTCGGCAACTTCCGCGATCTCACCGAGCGGTTCCACCACGAGCGCGGTTCCGCGCGCCGACGGACGCCGGCGCGCTCCGCGTCCCACCTGGTGCCCGTGGACACCGGCACGCGGCCCGCACCCCGGCCCGTCGAGCCACGCCCCTACCGCCTGCACACCCGGATCATGGAGTCGGCGGTGGACACCGAGGCGGCGTTCACCCGGCTCTTCGCCGACTCCTCGCACGCTTTCTGGCTCGACAGCTCCCTCATCGACCCGCGGCTGTCCCGCTTCTCGTTCCTCGGCGACGCCTCCGGCCCGCTCGCGGAGATCGTCCGCTACCGCGTCGGTGACGGCGCCGTCGAGGTGACGGCGGCGGGCGGGCAGCCCCAACGCGTCGAGGGCACCGTCTTCGACTACCTCCAGACGGCGTTGCGCGCCCGCCGCGTCGAGAACCCCGCCCTCCCCGTCGACTTCTCCTGCGGCTACGTCGGCTACTTCGGCTACGAGCTGAAGGCCGACTGTGGCGCCACCGCCACACACACCTCACCCACCCCGGACGCGTTCTGGATCTTCTCCGACCGGCTGATCGCGGTCGACCACCAGCAGGGCGCCACCTATCTGCTGGCCCTCAGCGACGGCAGCCCACGCTCCGACCGCGACGCGACGGTCTGGATGGAGAGGACCGCCGCCGGGCTCGCCGCTCTGCCCCGCCCCCGGCCGACCCCCGTACCCGACCAGCAGGCCGTCGACAACGCCCTGCTGGAACCGGCGCTGGTGCGTGACCGCGCCCAGTACCTCGCCGACATAGCCGCCTGCAAACAGGAGTTGCTCGCCGGGGAGAGCTACGAGATCTGCCTGACCAACGCCGTCCAGGCCCCCCGCCCGGCCGACGGACTGCGCTTCTACCGGAACCTCAGGCGCTCCAACCCCGCCCCGTACGCCGCCTATCTGCGCCTCGACGGGATGGAGATCGCCTGCTCCTCGCCGGAGCGGTTCCTGCGCATCACGCGCGACGGCATGGTCGAGACCAAACCCATCAAGGGCACCGCCCGGCGCGGCGCGGACGAGGCGGAGGACGCCATGCTGCGCCGGGAGCTGACGACGAGTCCCAAGGTCCGGGCCGAGAACCTGATGATCGTCGACCTGCTCCGCAACGACCTCGGCCGGGTCTGCGAGGTCGGCAGCGTCACCGTTCCCCGGCTGATGCGCACGGAGACCTACGCCACCGTGCACCAGCTGGTGTCGACCATCCGCGGCCGCCTCCGAGCCGACGCCGACGCCCTGGACTGCGTCCGCGCCTGCTTCCCCGGCGGCTCGATGACGGGCGCGCCGAAACTGCGGACCCTCGACATCATCGACTCCCTCGAGACCCAGGCACGCGGCGTCTACTCCGGCGCGATCGGCTTCCTCTCCTGCAACGGCACGGCCGATCTGAACATCGTCATCCGCACCGCCGTACTGACGGATCAGGGCCTGCACGCCGGCGCCGGGGGCGCCATCGTGCTCGACTCCGATCTCGTCGAGGAGTACGAGGAGATGCTGCTGAAGGCGGCCACATCACTGCGGGTGCTGCTCGCGGGCACGTCCGGCCAGGACAGCGCGCCCACGACCGACGGCCCGGCACCGGCACACGCCGCGGAGGGCGGGCTCCGATGACCGAGCGGGCCGGCGCCGTCCGTACGCACTGCCCGTACTGCGCACTGCAGTGCGGTACGGAGCTACGGCCCGACCTGGGCGGACCGGCACCGCTCGCGGTGTCCGGGTGGCCGGAGTTCCCGGTCAACCGGGGCGCGCTGTGCGGCAAGGGACAGCACGCCGTCGACCTGCTGGACCCGGCCGCCCGGCTCGGCACACCCCTGGTCCGCGACGGCCGGGGCACACCACTGCGGCCCGCCACCTGGGACGAGGCACTCCGGCGCGTGGTCACCGGCGTCCGGTCGACGCAGACCGCGCACGGCAGCGACGCCGTCGGAGTGTTCGGGGGCGGCGGACTGACCAACGAGAAGGCGTATCTGCTGGGCAAGTTCGCCCGGGTCGCGCTCCGCACCTCGGCGATCGACTACAACGGCCGGTTCTGCATGTCGTCCGCGGCCGCCGCCGTCAACCGCGCCTTCGGCCTGGACCGGGGGCTGCCGTTCCCGCTCGCCGACATCGCCGGGACCGACTGCGTCCTGCTGGTCGGCGCCAACCCGGCCGACACCATGCCGCCCGCCCTGCGTCACCTCACCCGGCTGGCCGACCGGGGCGGGCGGCTCGTCGTGGTGGACCCGCGCCGCACCCGCACCGCCGCAAGGGCCGACCTGCACCTGCGGCCCCTGCCCGGCACCGACCTCGCCCTCGCCCTCGGCATGCTGCACATCGCGCTGGCCGAGGGGCACGTCGACGAGGACTTCGTCGCCTCCCGCACGACCGGATTCGAGGCGGTGCGGGCCACCGCCATGGAGTACTGGCCGGCCCGCGCGGAAGGACTCACCGGCGTACCCGCCCACCAGATCCGCGCGGCCGTACGGATGTTCGCCCAGGCGCCCACCGGCATGGTGCTCACCGCCCGGGGCACCGAGCAGCACAGCAAGGGCACCGACACCGTGCACGGCTGGATCAACCTCTGCCTGGCGCTGGGCAAGGCGGGCCGGCCGTACAGCGGATACGGCTGCCTCACCGGCCAGGGCAACGGACAGGGCGGGCGCGAACACGGCCAGAAGGCCGACCAGTTACCCGGCTACCGCTCCCTGACCGACCCCGCGGCCCGCGCACACGTCGCCCGTGTCTGGGGCGTCGCCCCCGAGGAACTGCCGGGCCCCGGCACCTCGGCCTACGAGATGCTCGACACCGCCGGTACACCCGACGGGGTCCGGGCCCTGCTCGTCATGGGTTCCAACCCGGTCGTGTCGGCCCCGAACGCCGGCCACGTGGAACGCCGGCTGCGCGCACTGGACCTGCTGGTGGTCGCGGACGTCGTACGGTCCGAGACGGCCGAACTCGCCGATGTCGTCCTGCCGTCGGCCCAGTGGGCCGAGGAGACCGGCACCCTGACCAACCTGGAGGGCAGGGTGATCCTGCGCCGCAAGGCCGTCGAGCCGCCCGCCCAGGTGCGCACCGATCTGCAGATCCTCTCCGCTCTCGCCGCCCGGCTCGGCCGCACCGACGGCTTCCCCGCCGACCCACGCCTCGTCTTCGACGAACTGCGGGCCGCCTCGGCCGGCGGCCGGGCCGACTACGCGGGCATCAGCTACGAACGGATCAGCGCCGAGAACGGGGTGTTCTGGCCGTGCCCCTCCGCCGGACACCGCGGAACGCCCCGCCTGTTCCTGGACTCCTTCGCGACCCCCGACGGACGGGCCCGCATGGTGCCCGTCCACCACCGGCCGACGGCCGAGGCCACCGACGAGCGGTACCCCCTGCACCTGGTCACCGGGCGAGTGCTGGCCCACTACCAGAGCGGGGCGCAGACCCGCCGGGTGGCCGCTTCACGGGCCGCCGCCCCGGAACCGTACGTCGAGATCCACCCCGCCACGGCCGGCCGGCTCGGGGTGACGGACGGAGCGCCCGTGACGGTGACCAGCAGACGGGGGACGGCCGTCGCCCCGGCCAGACTGAGTACGGACATCCGCCCCGACGTGGTGTTCATGCCCTTCCACTGGTCCGGGCCGGGACGGGCCAACACCGTCACCAACCCCGCGCTCGACCCGGTCTCCCGCATGCCCGAGTTCAAGGTGTGCGCCGTACACGTCGCACCGGTGGCCCCGCCCCGTACCCGCCCGCCGGGACGGCCGTGTGCGGCGACCGCCGTACAAGCCCTGTGATCATCGGTTCCTGGAGGTACCCATGGGAAGGGAAGACGGCGCCGCACACCGTGTTCTCGTGGTCGGCTGCGGCATGGCGGGAGCGCGATTCGTCGGCCGACTGGCAGAGCTCGACCCCGACGTCCGGATCACCGTCCTCGACGCCGAGCACCGCCCCGCCTGCAACCGCACACTCCTGACCGGTGTCCTCGCCGGTCACCATCGCCCCGAGGACACGGCCCTGCCCCTGCCGCCGGGCATCGACCTGCGCACCGGCGTCCGTGTCGTGGCCGTGCGCCGGGCCGCCCGCACGGTCGTCGACTCCACCGGCACCGAACACCCCTACGACGCGCTGGTCCTGGCAACCGGCAGCCGGCCCCGCGCCCCCTGGCCACGGTCCCTTGGGGCCTCGGGCGAACACCGTCTCCACACTCTCGACGACTGCCGGCGCCTCATCGCCGACCACGTGGGCACCCGAACCCGCGCGGTCGTCGTCGGAGGCGGTCTCCTGGGCGTGGAGGCCGCACTCGGCCTCGCCGCCCGCGCCCACCCGGTGACGCTCGTCCACCGGGGCCCCCACCTGCTCCACCGCAGGCTGGACGGCAGGGCCGGAGCGCTGCTCCGCGCTCTCCTGGAGGACGCGGGCGTCACGGTGCGCACGGGAACCCCCGCGACGGGTCCGGTCCGCGGCCCCGGAAACCCTGGGGTGCTGCTCGGTGACGGCGACACCGTCACCGCGGACTTCGTCGTGGCCGCCTCCGGGACCCGGCCGTGCGTCGGGCTCGCGCGTGCGGCGGGGCTCCCGGTCGGCGCGGGGGTCACGGTCGACGACACGCTCGCCAGCGTCGGAGATCCGCGGGTGTACGCGATCGGGGACTGCGCGGAGCACCGCGGGGTCGTGCACGACACGGCCGCGCCGGCCTGGCGGCAGGCCGAGGTCCTCGCGGCGCGGCTGTCGGGGCACGACCGGCACGCACGCTTCAGGGGAAGCCGCGCCCTCACCCGGCTCATCGCCGGGGACGTCGACCTGGCGGTGTTCGGCGAGGCCACCGCGGGCGTCGGACCCGCCCTCCCCGGCGCGGCCGGCACCGACGTCCTCTCGCTCTCGGACGACCGGCGACGCGTCTACAAGAAGATCGCCATCCGGGACGACCGTGTCGTCGGCGGCATCCTGCTCGGCGATCTCGCCACCGTCGACACCGTCCGCCGGGCCTACGAGGCGACCCGGCCCCTGCCACCGGACCGCCTCCACCTGGTCTCGGCACTCGGAGGGGACGGATGAGCGACCGCCTGGTCCTGATCGGCCACGGCATGGTGGGTCACACCCTCCTGACGGCCCTCGACGCCCGAGGCGCGCTGCGGGACCGCCAGGTCACGGTGGTCGCCGAGGAGGACGTCCCGGCCTACGACCGCATCCAGCTGTCCCGGTACCTCCGCGAGACCGGCCCGGCGGACCACCTGTTCCGGCGCACCGGACCCGCCGGCCTGCTCCTCGGGTCCCCCGGTGACCGTACGGGCATCCGCACCCGCCTCGGGGACCCGGCCGTCGCCCTCGACCGACGCCGGCACCGGGTGACCACGGCCGCCGGCCGTGTCCTCGACTACGACGTCCTGATCCTCGCCACCGGAGCCCGCCCCCTCGTCCCACCCGTACCCGGATCCGATGCCACGGGCTGTTTCACCTACCGGACGGCCGCCGACGTACGGGCCATCCGGGCGCACTGCGACCCCGCGGGTGCCCAGGGCACCGGCGTGGTGATCGGCGGCGGGCTGCTGGGCCTGGAGGCGGCGGGCGCACTGAGGGCCCTCGGACTCGCGGTCCACGTCGTCGAGTTCTCCTCCTGGCTGATGCCCCGTCAACTGGACGAGGACGCGGGCTGGACGCTCCGCCGCCACATCGAGGACCTCGGGATCACCGTGCATACGGGCACCCGTCTCACCGCCGTCGAGACCGACGCGCACGACCAGGTCACCGGCGTACGGCTCCAGCCGCCCGACGGCGCACCGCCCGTCGGCGTCGGGGCCGACGTGGTCGTGTTCGCGGCGGGCGTCCGCCCCCGCGACGAACTCGCCCGGTCCTGCGGGCTCGCCGTGGGGGAGCGCGGCGGCGTCCTCGTCGACGAGACGTGCCGCACGCGGGACGAGCACATCTACGCCGTCGGGGACTGCGCGCTTCCCCACGACGGACACGCTCACGGACTGCTGGCCCCCGGCAACGCGATGGCACAGGTGGTCGCCGACCGGTTGACCGGCGGCACACGGACCTACACCGGCTGGGACGCGGCGACCCGGTTGAAGCTGCTCGGCGTGGAGGTCGCCTCCCTCGGCGACCGGCCGGAGGAAGCGGCGCCCGGCGCGTACGAGGCCACCCACCTCGACACCCGGGCCGGGGTGTACCGCAGCCTCCGCGTCTCCGGCGAGGGGCGGCTGCTCGGCGGGACGTTCGTGGGGGACACCTCCGGTTACACGACACTGCGCCCCCTCGTGGGCGGCGATCGGCCGCTGCCCGCCCCCGTCGAGGAACTCGTCGTCCCCGGCCGACCGCCGGACCTGCCGTCGGCCGTCGGACCGCTCCCGGACGAGACGGTGATCTGCCACTGCCACGACGTCCCGGCCGGCACGGTCCGCTCAGCCGTCCGCGACGGCTGCGCCACCCCAGCGGCGATACGCCACCGCACCCGCGCCGGCAGCGGCTGCGGCGGCTGCGCGGACACCGTCGCCGCACTGCTCGGCGAAGGGCTCGCCGCCCTCGGGCCCGCCGCGACCACGCCGACGGCTACGGGGAGCCTCGTATGACCCGAACGACCGAACCGACGAGCGCGCGGAGGGGCGGGCGACCAGACGCCCCTCGGACGCCGTCCAGCGGCGCCCGGTCCCCGGTCCATGCCCGGCCCGGCCGTCTACCCGTCGAGGCCGTGCCCCGGCCTTTCCGCGCAGGCGGACCGCTCGAACGCGGCCGCGATCCGGCGCGCGCCGAGGACCGCCTGCTCGGGCGGGGTGGCGCCGAAGCCCAGGACGAGCGCCGGAACGGGGGCCGTCCCGGTGGAGTAGTAGGAGGAGAGCGGGTAGACGGTCGCCCCGGAACGGCTGCTGAGCCGGGCCAGCAGCCGCTCGTCCGTACCAGGGGGGAACCCGGCGACGAGGTGTGTGCCCGCGGTCGTCGCCGACATGACGCGCACCATGCTGCCGAACTGGTCGCGCAGGGCACGGACGCACCCCTCTCGCCGCTCCCGGTAGGCCTGGCGCATCCGGCGGATGTGACGGGCGAAGTGGTGCTCCGCCATGAAGTCGTGCACGGCCGCCTGTTCGAGCACGGGCGGCGCGCCGTACGCGGAGTGCTGGGCGGCGGCGACGATGTCGACGAGATCCGGCGGGACCACCGCGTAGGCGAGCCGCAGTGCGGGGAACAGTGCCTTGTTCAGGGTGCCCAGATAGATGACCCGGCCCGCGGTGTCCATGCGTTGGAGCGGCGGGAACGGACTGCCTGAGGTGAATTCCCCGTCGTAGTCGTCCTCGATCACCCAGCCGTCGGACCGCACCGCCCAGTCGAGCAGCTCACCGCGTCTGAACTCCGACATGAGGCAGCCGGTCGGGAACTGGTGGTTGGGAGTCACCAGAGCCATCCGCGCCGAGGGGTGACGGCTCTCTCCCGAGGAGATGCACAGCCCCTCGTGATCCACATCCACCGGGCAGGGCACGACACCGGCCGCCACGAGCGCGGTCCGGGCACCGGGAAAACCCGGGTTCTCGACCATCACCTCGTCACCGGGCTCCAGCAGGACGCGGGCCAACAGATGGGTGATGGTCCGCGTGCTGTTCGTGATCACCACCTGTTCCGCCGTGCAGGACACCCCCCGCGCCAGGCCCAGATAGGTGGCCACCTCCTTGCGCAGGGGCCAGTACCCGACCGGGTCCTGCGCGTGCAGCAGGGAGTTCGGCAGCCGGGCGGCACGGCGTGAGACGACGCGGGACCACTGCTTGCCGGGGAAGAGGTCCAGCGCCGGTACACCGAGGACGAAGGGCTGGGCGACGGCGGTGGGCGATGTCTGCTGTCGCTCGTCGAACGCGCGGGTGGCCTGGAGCATCAGCTGCGCGGTGCCGGAAAGCTGCGACGTCCGGCCCCGCTCCTCGGGCGGAGTCGGCAACCGGGTGACCTTCGACGTTCTCGCGCTGCTACGTCGTCCCTCGCCGTGGTGGACGGCCACATGGGTCCCCGACCCCACCTGCCCGGTGGCGAACCGTTCCGTCACGAGCCGTTCGTAGGCGACCAGCACGGTGTTCCTGGAGACCCGGAGCTCCTGGGCGAGCGTCCGGGTGGCGGGCAGCCGGACGCCGGGACGGAGTTGTCCGCTGCAGATCGAGTCCTTGAGCCGTTCGTAGAGCTGCTGGTAGAGGGGCTCGGGCAGGGTGCGGTCAAGGGTGAATCCGCCTAGCGGCAACGCTGTGGACTCTCGCGGCACGGCCTGTGCACCTCCGGGATCATGTGAGGGGAAGGGCCTCGTGGCGCTGTACCTGGACGGGACCGCTCGTGGGGGAGCGGCGGGTGCCAGGCCAGCAGACGGGACAACCGGCGAAACATGCCAGTCACCGTTCCGGAGTGCGGGACACGCCGGTGCGGGACGTCGCGGCGGCCGGCCCACGCACGGCGGGAAACCCCGACCCGCGACCGGCCCCGATGCCGCGACCGCGCGGCTCGGTTCCTGCTTGCCAGTGGCGGGTCGGAGCGCGGCCCGGCGGGTGGCCGACAGAACGCGCAGGGCCGCGCCCGCCTTCGCGTCGACGGCCCGGGCCACCGTCATCCTGGCCGGTCAGCCGGTCAGCCGGTCAGCCGGTCAGCCGGTCAGCCGGTCAGCCGGTCAGCCGCGCTCGTCCCGCGAGTTCGAGCAGGCCGTCATGGATTTCGGCATGTTCCGCCTGCTCGCGGTGAGGAACGCTCAGCGGGCCCGGCAACTGGCCGGCCCTGCCCAGATCGCCCAGATCGCCCAGACCGCCCAGGCCGCACTGGCCCAGGACGACTCTCTGAGGCAGGCGAAGGCGTCGCCAGTCGAGCAGGGCCCACGATGATCCTCGGCACCTTGCCGCACATCGCCCTGGACGGAGCTTCCCCCAGTTCCAGTCCTTGTGGGCCGACCACGACTGGGCCTCCAGCACCTGGTCGCCCTGCCCTGTGCAGATCGTGTCACCCGCGATGTCACCCCGTTCGTCACCCCGCGGTGTGACGTGCCGTTCGGCGTCGCTTCCTAATGTCGAATCCCGGCGGGGCATCCGGCCCCCGCCGGGGAACACCAGGGAGATCTGCGTCATGCTGGAAGCACTGGCCGTCGTCGCGATCGTCGTCTACGTCGTGGGGCGGCAACTGCTCGGGGAACCGCTGCGGGGCAAGCGGGTGATCCTGCTTCCTGTCATTCTGACGGCGATCGGGGCGAAAACGCTGAGCGGGGACGTCACCCAGGCCGACATCGGGTTCATCGCCGTCGGCGCTGTCGGTGCCGCCGTGATCGGGATCGGCCAGGGTGCGACGCTCCGTCTGGAGCACCGCGACGGCGGCCTCTGGGGCCGGATGCCGCTGGGCGGGCTCGGGTGGTGGGCTGCCCTGATCGCGACACGGATTGCCCTGATGCTGATGGCAGGGGCAGCGGGAGCACACGTCGCGGCCTCGACCGAGCCGATTCTGCTGACACTCGGCCTCAACCGGCTCGGCCAGGCCGCGATCGTCACCCTCCGTGCGCACCGGTCCGGCATCCCCTTCGCTCCGGAGAAGGACGGCTCGGTGTTCATGGGCGGCCGGGACTCGAAGTCCTCCGGGGCCTCGAGCCGACGTGGACAGTCGTGATCCGCCTTCTTCGGAACGGTCCGGCGGAGGAATATCGTGAGCATGTGCTGTTCGCCATGACCTGGCTCATCAGAGCGGGAGTCTTCGCCGCCGCGGGGGTCGGCGTATTCCTCCAGTCCTCGCTCGGCCCCGTCGCGCTGCCGGTGACCGTCACCGTGTACATCCTGTGCGGGGTTCTGATGGTTGGGTGGGCCGTCATGGAGTGGCGGCAAACGGCCGGCCGCCGGGCGGTACCGGTCGTCCTCGGTGTCATCACGGTGCTGTCCTGCGTGGTGAGTGCGCAGAGCGGCATCACGTGGATGGCCGGTCTGGCCGTGGTGACAGTGATCGCCGGCGCCGCGGATCCCCGGCTGGCCGTCGGCTGGACGATGTTCGCCGCGGGAGCCACCGCCGTGACCGCCACCTCACTGCTGACCCGGTCCGCCGGGCACGAAGCACTGGAGGTCGTGTTGATGCTGGTCGTCGGGCTGCTGGCGGGCCTCAACCGTCGCTCGTACCGGGTCCGGGCCGAGCAGAACGCGGTCCTGCTGGCCCAGGCCGAGGAGCTGCGAGCCGAGCAGGAGCGCGGCGCCGTCCTCGACGAGCGCTCCCGTATCGCTCGTGAGATCCACGACGTGCTGGCGCATTCTCTGGGTGCCCTGAGCATCCAGATCCAGACGGCCCGCGCACTGCTCGCCGAGCCTCTCGACACGGTGACCGGACCTGATCCGGCTCGCGCCGATGCTGTACTCGCGGTGGCACATAGGCTGGCTTCCGAGGGGCTGCAGGAGACCCGGCGTGCCGTCCACGCCCTGCGATCGGGTACCCGGCCGTTGAACGAGGAACTGGCCGCGATGGCCGAGGCCCACCGGCAGCGGCACGCGGCCGCCGTCGACCTGCGGGTGGAGGGCACTCCTGTGTCCCTGCCGCCGGAGCAGACCCTCGCCCTGGTGCGCACGGCCCAGGAGTCGCTCGTCAACGCGGCCAAACACGCACCGCGCCGGCCCGTCACTCTCACGCTGACCTATGAGGACCGTGACGTGACCCTGCAGATCACCAACCCGCTGGGCGGCACCTCCACCGACGGCTTCGCCACTGTCGACGGCGGCTACGGGCTGACCGGCATGCGTGAACGTCTGCTGCTCCTCGGCGGAACCCTCACCGCGGGCGCTGCCGACGGCCGGAGCCGCGGCGGGAACGATGAGCTGTGGACGGTCACGGCACGGGTACCGCGATGAACCGACCTCCGGAGACCGGACGCCCGCTGCGCGTCGTCGTCGCCGACGACCAGGCCAGTGTCCGCGAAGGCCTGTCCCTGATGCTGGACCTCCTCCCCGACATCGACGTCGTGGGCTCCGCGGCCGACGGACAACAAGTACTGCACCTGGTAGCCGAGTTGAGCCCCGATGCCGTCCTGCTGGACCTGCACATGCCGGTGATGGACGGCATCGAGGCCACTCGGAGGCTGACGGCCGAACACCCGGAGGTGGCCATCGTCGTCCTCACCACGTATGCGGACGACCGTTCCGTGCTCGACACACTCCGGGCCGGCGCGCGCAGTTACCTGACCAAGGACGCCGACCGCATGCACATCGCGGCCACCCTGCACAGCGCGGCGGCCGGCCTGTCCGTACTGCACCCTCAGGTGCAGGCGACACTCCTCGCCGCCGCTTCGGGCACAGCCGTCTCCGACCGGCCCGCGCAGAAACTCCCGGACGGCCTGACCCGCCGCGAGGCCGAGATCCTCACGCTCATCGCCCAGGGCCTCAACAACGCCGAGATCGCCGACCGGCTCTTCCTCAGCGGCAACACCGTCAAGACGCACATCAACCGCGTCTTCGCCAAGACCCGCTCCCGGGACCGGGCGGCGGCCACGTTGTACGCGCGTCGACATGGGCTGGCGTGAGGCGGTACCGACCGAACGCTGTGTGGGCCACCCGTACGTGGTGCGGCGCGGACCCTCATCACCGTGTTGGGCCCGGCCCTTCGGGCCCGGCCCTTCGGGCCCGGCAGGCCCGCTGGATGTGCGGGACTGGGCCCCCGCGGGCAGCACGACCAGAGCGTGACCTGGCTCATTCGTCGGGGACGGCGGTTGCGGCATGTGCGCGAGTGCATGGCGGACGCCTTCGGCCGGTCCGCGGCGGCAGGGCTGTTCCGCCCGGAATTTTCGGCGCTCGCGGAGTCCTTCGGTGTCCCCGGCGTACGCGCCGCTGCCGGACTTTCCGGCCGGTGATCTCGCCAAGTCCTGTGCCACGCCGGGTGCTTGGGTGGTCGTGCTGTGTGCGGTGGTGCAGGTGTTCGCGCCGTCTTGCCGGGGCCGGGGCGGTGTGGCGGCCCGCGGGCCTCGGCCGGAGCCGGCTGGCTCCGCCCCGGGGATGACGGTGGGGCGGCGCCAGGCCGCCCCACCGTCACGTCCGGTTGCCCGGTCGGCCGGCTCAGCGCAGGAGCGCGCCGAAGCGGGCGCCCGTGGCAGGCGCCGAGAGGTCGCCGGCGCCGAACGCGAGGGACGAGGTGGCCGTGAGACCGGTGGCCGTGCCGCGCAGCACCCAGACCGCGCCGTTCCAGCTGTTCTCGGCCTCGGAGCCGGCCGCGAGGTCGGCGTGGCCGTCACCGTCGAGGTCCAGCAGCGCGCTGCTCGCGCCGAACTGGTCGTCGTTCTCGGCGACTCCGGGTACCCCGGCGGTGTCCTGGTGGAAGACCTGCGTACCGGCGCCCGTGACACCGGAGGCGCTGCCGGGGACCAGGGCGACGGACCCGGCGTCGGTGATGTCGCCGATGTCCTCGCCCGGGATGCCGAGCGCGATGTCGCCGAAGCCGTCACCGTTGACGTCCGCCACCGAGATCGTGGAGCCGATCCCGTCACCCTCCTCCTCCACGCCGGGGAAGCCGGGCAGGTCCTGGTCGAAGGTCTGTACGCGTTCTTCGGACAGGGCGGAGGCCGACCCGAACGCGATCCGGACCTTGTCGCCGTTCCCGGAGTTGCCCACCACGACGTCGTCGAACCCGTCGTTGTTCACGTCCCCGATGTCGGTGCCCGCACCGGTCACCGTGCCGTCGGCGGGGACCCAGCCGCTGGTGAAGCCCGTGCTGCCGCCGCCGAGGAACAGACGGTTGCCCCACTGGCCGTCGCCCGCGTACTTCCAGGCGACGATGTCGTCCTTGCCGTCGCCGTTGACGTCGCCGGTCCGGGTGGAGCGGATGGGCCCGCTGATCGAGTCGCCGTCCTCCTGGCAGCCGCCGTTGGTGGCGCAGGACGCGTCGCCGGCGTCGTAGCCCCACCAGTCGGCCTTGTCCAGCAGCGGCAGGATGGCGGTGGGCTGTCCGGCACGGGTGACCGGGCCCTTCCACACGGTGGCGTCGCCGCTCGCCGGGTCGTCGCCCGCGCCGGACAGGTAGGAGAACAGGGCGAGGTCCGTCTTGCCGTCGCCGTCGAAGTCGCCGGTCGTGGGGGACTGCCCGTACCCGGGGAGGGCCGTGCCGCCGGTGAGTCCGGAGGCGGAGCCCCAGAGGATGACGGAGCCGGGACTGCCGCCCGAGATCACCAGGTCGCTGAAGCCGTCGCCGTCCAGGTCGCCCTTGGTGAAGTTGGTGCCGAAGCGCTGGTTCGCGGTGGCGGAGCCGGGAACGCCGCTGGTGGAGCGGCTGATGAGCTTCTTGTTGGCGGTGGAGACGCCATGGGCGGAGCCGTACATGACGGCCACGTAGCCCGCCTTGGCCTTGCCGGAGATCGTGGCGTCCGGAGCCGAGACGACCAGGTCGGCGTATCCGTCGCCGTTGAAGTCGTCCTGGGTGTCCGCGGACCCGGTGGCCGCCAGCGCCGGGCTCCCGGTAAGAGCCATGGCGCCGAATCCTCCGGCGAGCAGCACCGCGGCTGCCAGGGGTGCGGTGAGCGCGGTACGGGTTCGGCGGTGTGCTCGGGACATGCGTGAGCCTTTCGAGTCGGTCGGTTCTGTACGCGGAAGGCCGCGTGCAGTGGGTACGACTCGAGCCGGGCGATCCCAGTTGTACGTCCCCATGTCATGGATTCGTAACTGATGAGACAGGTGTGGCGCTAAACTCCCTTGTCGGTACAGGGAGTTCAGGGCGTGTCACTGTCGGTCTACCAGTGGCCTCGACTCACTCGGGGTGGTGGATGAACGGGTTTTGAGGAGGCGTTCGAGTATGAGCGGCAGCGCGCGGCGCGTTCCTCACGCCGTATCAGGGCCGAGCACGGCATTGCGCATCTCAAGCACTGGGTGCGCTGGCCCGCCACTTCGGCCGCCGCGAGCATAGAAGCGATACGGTGCAGGCCATCGCCGGCCTGCTGTCCCCCCAGCAGACCGCGGACCTGACATCGGCTCAGCAGATGTGAACCCCGGGCCCCACCGAAGTCTTCGACGTCTCACCGCCAACCACGCACGAGCTTGTTTGTGCCACGGCACTGGTACCGCCATGTGCTTGTTCTGACTGCTGGGCAGTGGCATGGGCTGTGTCCGCGTCGTTTGCAGCGGCTGATGCGGGCTCGGTGTTGTCGTCGACAGCGCCATTCCGACCAGTGTGGGATGCGGCCGGTCGGGGTCACGCCCGACCGGCCGTCGGGTGGTGCGCGGGTTCGCACCGGCGGTACATGCGTGCGCCGGGCCGGTGGCAAGGGATGCCACCGGCCCGGCGGGCGGTCGGCTCGGGTCAGCCGAAGGTCAGCCCGGTAGTCTTGTTGGACATGTCGCCCATGGTCGTCATGGAGCGCTTCGGGCCGGTGGTGTCACCGCCGTTGCGGACCTGGTGCTCGTAGTGGTTGACGTCGCAGGTGTTGAAGCCCTGGAAGGACGAGATGCGGTCGTTCCACGAGGGCCAGGCGTCCCGGACGTCGTTCACGGTGAAGTCCCGCTGCCCGTCCTCCACACACGGCCCGCCCGCCGTGATGGTGAGAGTGCCGCCGGAAGGGCTGAGGTTGGCGATGTCGTACTCGATGGACAGGACGTAGTCGGCGGCTGCGGCGGTGGCCTCCGTCGCGGACATGGGCCCCTCCAGCCGCTTCAGGAACGACGTGTCGGAAAGGGCTGTACGGGCTACGGGCGACGCGTTGGTCACCTTCCCGTTGGTGGCGTCGGCGACGGCCGCGCGGAAGGTGCTGTGACATGCCGTAGCACCCGTGGACACGTTGTACACGCAGTGTCCGTTGGTCCCTTCGGCAGCGCCTGCCTGTCCCGGTACGGCGACGACGCCCCCGAACAACAGGCCTGCAGCGAGAACCGATCCGGCTGATGCACGCAATGCGTTCATACTTCTTTTCCCCCATTCCGGGCCGATGGTTGATCGGCCCGTTCCGATACGGCGCATGCGGTGAATCCACTGGTCAGGCATCGACCGCATGTACAAGTCAGTTCCCTAACCGTCACACGATCTCCCACTCACCACAAGAATGTTTTTCTGTCACGGCAGGCGCACGAGGCACGGGAAATCGGCCATTCCGCCTTGCGTACATCCTTCGAGACCCCCTTGTCCACAGTGGGGCTGACGCGACTTCAGGGCTGCGTGACACGGAGCACCACAGCGCTTGCTGCGTCGTCCCGCCCACCGAATGCCCCCGTGTCACCGAGGGGTCCGTGTGAGGGAGGGGTGTCGTGACGCTGGAACCCCGCGATGACGGCGCGGACGTGCCAGCCAGATGAGGGCATGGGCGGCTTCGAGCTGTGTGACCGGTCCGGCCGGGTCGACCGGTCCGGACGACCGTCACACGAGGACGTTCTTGTAGAAGACGTTGGAGAGACGTTCGCCCTCTCTCTCACCGGAGGCGAAGCCGAAGAAGAGGCAGGGCTCTCCTCCGGCGGTGGTGTAAACGGCCATGCCCTCCGGTTCACGGAAGGTGAGGGTGGAGCCGGCTCCGGTGAGGAACTCCTCCGCTATCTGTCCGGTGTTCATGTTGACGCACCAGAGGACCGCGTCGGTGTTGACCTCGCCGGTGACGCCCCCGAACTCGCCGCGGCGGCCAGGCCGGGGCTGGAGGTTGATGCCGCTCACGGATGTTCGCAGGGCTGGTATGCCGTGCGGGGGTCGGGAGAGGGCCGGTGTGGAGCGGGGTGGTGGGTGATGCCATAGTCGCGGGTTAGGTGGTTGGCTTCCATCGCTGATCCGGTCATCCGGTGCAGCCAGAACCCGTACGCCACCGTGTCTGTAAGCACTTCTTCGGGCTCCACCGCACGGAACTGAAGTGGCTCCAGGCGTAAGAAGCTGATCTGGCTCCACTCTGCGCTCATGGCGCTGAATGGCTTTCGGACGTCGGGATAGGGTCCGGTGGGAGGTGCGGGGGAATGAGTTTCCGGCTGGCGGCGTACGCCGTGTGCATCCAGGGCGGGCGGGTACTGCTCGCCCGTCACGTGCCGCCGAAGGGCGAGAGCACCTGGACCCTTCCGGGTGGCAGGGTCGAGCACGCGGAGGATCCGTTCAACGCGGTGACCCGGGAGGTCGCCGAGGAGACCGGCTGCGATGTGGTGGTCGAGCGCCTGTTGGGCGTGGACTCCCGGGTGATCCCCGCGGCCGAACGTGCCATCCCCGGCGGACCAGAGCATCAGAATGTGGGCGTCTTCTACCAGGTTCGTATCACCGGCGGCCGGCTGCGGCCGGAACCGAACGGTGAAATCGCCGAGTCGGTCTGGACTCCGATTCCCGATGTCGCTCGCCTGCGCCGGTCATCGCTGGTCGACGTCGGCCTCGCCCTGGCTCAGACGCTTCCGGCGACCGGCCACGTTGCTGCCGTCCCGGTCGGCGGCCTGATTCGGCACTGAGGCGCGATCAACATCCGACTGGCTGCCCCGCAGGGGGCGTCGTTCGCCAGTGGGCCGGCTGGCAGGTCCGCGACGTGCCACTCTTCGGAGTGGATGCACTGGTCCGTCCGCCCGGCGACGGCAGGGTTTGTGCGTCGATCACGGTCATGTCGGAGGCCGTGTTGCTTGACCACGGTCGTGTCGGGAGGCCGGGATGGGTTTGTCGCGGGCGGAGCTGTTCGCTGTGATCCGGAGGGACAAGCGTCTTGATCCGGAACTGTCGCAGCTCTGGCGGAGAAGTACGGGGTCCATCGCCGGACGGTGGGACAGGCTTTGCTGTCTGCGGTGCCGCCGCCGAGCAAGAGGCCGACGCCGAGGGCCACGGTCCTGGACCCGGCCAAGCCGTGGATCGACGAAAATGCTGCGGGAAGACACGACCGCGCCGCGCAACGACGCTCCGCCCTCACATCAACTTGGGACCGTCGACTGCCTGCTTGGCGATAGCAGAAGAAGCGTGAGCGCGGCGGACTGCATCGGTCGGTGGGTGCTCCTCGCCCAGTACTCGCACTGAGTCCTCCAGGGTCCGCTCGTACAGCGGGATGGCACGGCCCAGATTCCCCGCCGCCCGGTAGGTGGCGGCGAGGTTGTTGCGGGAGTCGAGTTCGACCAGCCGGACCTGGGTGCAGACGGTGCTGTCGAAGCCGCGCAGCGAGAGTTCCAGGACGAGGACCGACGTGAGGAATCCGGCGAACAGTCCCGCGCATACGAGGCTGACGAAACGGGCGCACTTCGTCATGATCACGCGCTTTCGGATGGGTGACCCGGGCGGCGAAGGGTGGGCGGGACGGCCGAGGCGTCTTCTCGACGTTGTTGGTGGCCGTCGCGGGTCGTCGCTTGTTTCCTCTGTCGCAGCCCGGGTCGCGTGCGTGGCTGGTTGTGGGTCAGTTCGCGATTCCTACGACCTGCTCGATGGTGTCCGGCTGGTTCACCATGGCCAGCATGTGGTGGGCGACGTCGGCGCGTGGCACGGAGAACCCGCCCCGGATGTTGCGGTTCCACGCGGTCCGGTACGTCCCGGTCAGGGGCTTGTCGGTGAGTTTGGGTGGGCGCGACACCGTCCATTGCAGTCCGCTGTCGCGCAGGATCTGCTCGGTGACGGCGAGGTCGGCGTAGTGCCGGCCGAACATGGCCCGGGTCAACGGGACTCCGAGGTGGCGCATGAAGAAGCCGTCGCCGGGATCGTGCCTGGGTGGCGTGGGCCGGCCCGGCAGCGGCACCGGTCCGACGGGTGCGGCGCTGACGATGATGATCCGCCGGACGTGCTCGGCCTGCATCGCCGCGACGATCGCGCGGGTACCGAGGGAGGTGATGCCCGCGTCCGTGCGCGGGTTTCGCGGGCCGAGCGCGGACAGTACGGCGTCGGCGTCGTGTACCGCGTCGGCGAGCGCGCGCATGTCGGGGCGGGTGAGGTCGACGGCGATCGTCCGGACGCCGTCCGGCAGTCCGCGTGGGTGGCGGGCCACGGCGGTGACGTCGTGCCCGTCGGCCACCGCCTGCTCGACCAGGTGCCGTCCGATACCGCCGGTGGCGGCCACGATCGTGAGTTTCATCGACGTCCTCCCGCGGTGAAGGCGGCGCGGTGGTCCTGCGCCCAGGTGGCGTACGTGCGCGCCGGGCGGCCCAGCAGCCGCCGTACGGTGTCGGTGGTGGGCCCGGCTTCGCGGGCGTAGTCGGCCAGCGAGCCGAGCAGCCGGTCGGGTACCTCGTCGGGCAGGCCGGCGGCGAGCATGCCGCGGCGGATCTCGTCCGGTGCGGCCTCGCTGAAGGACAGCGTCCGGTCGAGCGCCGCACCGAGCGCGGCGACCTTCTCCGGCTGAGTCAGCGACTGCTCTCCGGTGAGCGGGTACGTCTGACCGCGGTGCTGCGGGCGGGTCAGGGCGAGGGCGGCCACCGCGGCGATGTCACGCTCGTCGACGGTCGAGGTCCTCGCGTGCGGGTACGCCCCCCGCACGGTCCCGGTCGCCCGGATCTGTCCGGCCCAGGCCAGGGTGTTGGCGGCGAAATCGGCGCAGCGCAGGATCGTCCAGTCCAGGCCGCTCTCCCGGGCGATGTCCTCGACCGCCTGGAACTGCTGCCGGAAGCGCGCGTGCCCGGCCGGGTACTGCACGGTCACGGAGGACAGCACGACCACCCTGGCCGCCCCCGTCTCGCGGGCGCGGGCCAACAGGTCGACGGCGGTGGGACCGGCGGCACGCGGGCTGAGCAGGACGGCCTCCACGCCGTCGAGGGCGGCAACCTTCGCGGGGTGGACGAGCAGTGTCCCCGCGGGGAATGCGGCGTGCGGGTCGCGGGTGACAGCGGCGACTTCCGCTCCCCCCTCGACCAGGAGGCGGACGGTTTCCCGGCCGACGACGCCGGTGGCCCCGGTGATCAGGATCATGACTGAACCTCTCGTGGGTGTGTCGATAGTCGATCTTGCGCGGTGGATGCTCGCGGTTCGTGTCGCCGTTTGTGTCGCGATTCGGGCGCGATTCGGGGCGCGGGAGGACGTCACGGACGAGCCGTGCGCCAGAACCCATCGGCGTGCGGCACTGAAAGCTCCGGTCCTGCCCTGTCAGGCCGGTCGGGAGATCACTGGGTTCTACGGGCCTGCTTCACTTCCTGGTCGACGGCCCAGGCGTCGGCGACCGGGCCGAGGTGGCTGAGTTTGTCGGGGTTGATGACCGCGCGGATCGTCTGGATCTGCCCGTCGAGTGTGTCGAGGGCGAGGACGTGGAGGATCCTGCCGTCGCGGTCGCGGAAGCGCGCGCCCGGCTGGCCGTTGACCTCGTGCTGTTCGAACGTGATGTCGATCCGGGCCATGAGCGGGTAGACGCCGGCGAGCAGCCTGGCCACGTTCTCGGCGCCGGTGACGGCCCTGGCCAGCTGTGGTGCCTTGCCGCCGCCGTCCCCGACGAGCTGGACGTCGGCGGACAGCAGATTCCGCAGTCCGTCCACATCTCCCTGCGACAGCGCCTCGAAGAACCGCCTCGCCAGCTCCTGCCGTTCCTGGCGGTCCGCTTCGAACCGGGGCCGTCCCTCGTGCATGTGACGGCGAGCCCGTACGAGCAGCTGCCGGCACGCCGCCTCCGAGCGCCCCACCGCGACGGCGATCTCGTCGAAGCCGAAGGCGAAGACCTCCCGCAGCACGAACACCGACCGCTCCAGTGGACTGAGCCGCTCCAGGAGCAGGAGCGCCGCCATGGACACCGAGTCGGCCAGCTCCGCCGCGCGGGCCGGGTCCTGGTACGGATCGTCCAGCAACGGCTCGGGGAGCCACGGTCCGACGTACTTCTCCCGCCGCACCCGGGCGGAGCGCAGCACGTCGATGGCGATCCGGGTCACCGTGGCCGACAGGAACGCCCTGGCCGACACGGGCCGGGTGGTCGAGGCGTCGTAGCGGAGCCAGGTCTCCTGCACCGCGTCCTCCGCCTCGCCCACGCTGCCCAGGATCCGGTACGCGATCGAGAACAGCAGCGGCCGCAGTTCCTCGAACTCCTCGACCTTGCCCACGCCGACTCCCTCTTTGCGGTCTGTGTGCCCGGCCGGACCCGCGCCGGCGAGGCATCCTTCATCCTTCGAAGATCATTCGATGTGTGGGCGGTGCAGACAACGCTCGCGCCGCGACCGCCTTGACCACGGCGTCCTGGCCCCGGCGGGCCCGACCTGGGCCGGGGTGCGGTGGTGGTTCAGTGGAACTGGCCGACCTGGTAGTCGCCGGCCGGCTGCTGGGTGATGATGTTCAGCCGGTTCACCGTGTTCATGAACGAGACCAGCAGCACGAGGGCCGTGAGCTGCTCCTCGTCGTAGTGCTGAGCGGCGCGGGCCCACACGTCGTCGCTGACCCCGGTGGCTGCGTCCGCGACCCGGGTTCCCTGCTCCGCCAGCTCCAGTGCGGCGCGCTCGGCCGCGGTGAAGACCGTCGCTTCCCGCCAGGCCGCGACCAGGTTCAGCCGCACCGGGGTTTCGCCGGCCGCGGCGGCTTCCTTGGTGTGCATGTCGATGCAGACCGCGCAGCCATTGATCTGGCTCACGCGCAGCGCCACCAACTCCTGCGTCGTGGTCGGCAGTGGCGATTCCTTCAGCTCCCGGCCGGCCGACATGAGGTACTTGAGTGCCTTGCCGGCGGCAGGGTTGGCGAAATAGTTCAATCGCGCGTCCATCGTGTGCTCCTCCATGTTCGTCGATGCCTTCACCCACAGGACGAGGCGGCCCTCACTCCTGTGACACGCAACGGTGTGACCCACGTCTCTCCGCTGTCTGGGTTGGGGCATGTCACAGGCCGAGTCACTGCCTCGTCCTCGGGTAAGGAAGTCCGCGATCAGGGAGTTGATGATGAACGTCGCGCTGTGGATCATCGCTGGGGTGCTCGCCGCTGTCTGCCTCGTGGGCAGCTCCAAGATGTTCGTGCCGCAGGAGAAGCTGGCCGCGATGGGCTCCTCTGCGCAGTGGGTCCTGGAGTTCAGCCCCGGCGCTCTCAAGGCCATCGGCGCCGTCGAGCTGCTGGCTGCGGTCGGCCTGATTCTGCCCGCGGTGCTCGACATCGCGCCGGTGCTGGTGCCGCTGGCCGCCACCGGACTTGTTCTGCTGTTCGCCTGCGCGGTCACCATGCGTCTGCGCCGTGGCGAGAAGGCCACGATCGCCGGCGACCTGATCTACCTAGCCCTGGCTGCCTTCGTCGCATGGGGCCGTTTCGGCCCCGAGTCCTTCACCGGCTGACCACCGGCGCATATACGCCGCTCGGCCGCCGTATCCCGCGCGGGCCCGCCGCGCGGACGTCCCCCGAGATTCTCTCTGGTCGTCTCCGGACAGTGTGTCCACCCGCTGGGCGAGATCCTGGCTGGCCGCCCTCACCACCCGTGTCCGGCTCGGCACGACGGTCCTCCTCATCGCTCCCTACCGGCACCCGCTGCTCACCGCCCGTATGGCGGCCCATCTGAACGAGCTGAGCGGCGGCCAGTTGGTCCTCGGCGTGGGAGTGGGCTGGGCGCGGCAGGAGTTCGCCGCCCTCGGCATCCCGTTCGCACAGCGGGCACGGCTGACCGACGGGCCACCTGCGGGGCATCCGGGCCGCCTGGAAGGACACCGACGCATACGGAGACCGCCGGGTCCCGGTGTGGGGCGGCGGCAACAGCGACGCGGGGCTGCGAAGGGCCGTACGGCTCGGAGACGCATGGCATCCGCTGCGCCCCACCGTGCCGTGGCTGCGCGAAGCCGCAGGCAGGCTGAAGACGTACGCGGACGAGCAACACCTGCCCATGCCCGCCCTGGCTCCCCGCATCGCCCTGCGCCTCACCACGGAACCGGCCGACGGGTCGTGGGAGTTGGGTTTCGGTTCGGGTTTGACGTGTCGGCGGCGTGTGGCTGGCTGGCTGGGACGGGGCCGGGGTGTGGGACGTACTTGCACCTGGTGCTGCTGGGGAAGTTGCGGGTCGCGGGAAAATGGACTGGTCGTGGGCGGTGGTTGGCTCTTTGCACGTGTGGGCTGCTCGGCGGGGCTCAAAGGCGGGTCCGGCCCGGTAGGCCGCGCGCGGCCGGGCAAAGCACGACGTCCTCACCGATGGCCGGGGCGTCCCGCTCGTTGTGTCGCTGACCGGCGAGAACCGCAACGACGTCACTCAGCTTGCTGCCCCTGCTGGACAAGGTCCCTGCCGTGGCCGGCGTCGTCGGCCGGCCGGCACGGTTCCGGCCTGGGCGTCTTCCGTTACATCGTCGAGCGCACGATCGCCTGGCTGCACGGCTTGCGCCGACTGCGGATCCGCCGGGCACGACGCGACGACATCCACGAGGCATTCCTCGGCCTCGTGACCTGCCTGATCACTCACCGTCACGTCCAGTACCTGTGTCAGGATCTCTTATTGTGCCGGGCTCTTGTGGCGCAGGGGGAGTTCGGCGGTGAGGGTGTGGTCGCCGGTGGCCGGGTCTGTGCCGGTGGTGAAGTCGCCGCCGAGCAGGCGGACGCGTTCACGCAGGCCGGCGAGTCCCAGGCCGCTGCTGGGCGGTGGGTCGGCGGGCGGGCGTGCGGCGTTGCGTACGTCGATGGTGAGTCTGTCGGTGTCGACGGTGACGGTCAGCCGCGTGGGCGCGCCCGGGGCGTGCTTGTGCACGTTGGTGAGTGCTTCGCGCACGATGCGGTTGACCGCTCGGCGGATGCCGAGGTCGGTGTCGGTGAGGTCGTCGCCGTGCCAGGACAGGGTGAGGGGCAGGTCCGCGTGCTGGGCCTCGGCGACCAGGTTGCCGACGTCCTCGCGTGTGCCGACCACCGCTTCTGTGCCGTCGGTGCGTTCGGCGCCGTTCAGGCGCAGGATGCCCAGGACGGTGCGCAGTTCGTCGAGTGCGGTCCGGGAGGTGGTCCGCAGCAGGTCGGCCTGCTCGTTGATCTCCGGGGCCGCGGTGCGGGTGCGCATCTCCAGGGCCCCGGCGTACAGGACAATCAGGCTGAGGCGATGTCCGATCAGATCGTGCATCTCGCCGGTGATGCGCGCCCGTTCCTGCATCCGGGCCTGCGACTCGCCGAGCAGGTTGGCGCGTTCCAGCAGTGCGTTGCGTTCCTGCAGAGCGTCCATGGCGCGGGCTCGTTCCCCTTGGGCCATGCCGATGGATCCCGGCAGCACCACCAGCAGCACGGTCACGACGAGGACCAGGCCGACATCCCCCAGGTCAGTCTCCAGTCCGGCGACCTGATCGGCGAAGTTGGCTGTGAATTGCACGCCGGCGGCGAGCGCCAGGGCGGCCACGGCGCGGCGGGTGTCCGGCACCTGGCGGCCCACCGTGTAGGCGAGTATCACACTCACCGGCCACAGAAGGTCTGACAGGGTCATGCCCGGCCAGGTCAACGCCGCTGTCGCGACGCCGGTCCCGGCCAGCAGCGAGGTGATCGGCCGGGTGAACCGGCAGAGCAGGGCGAGCGCGGCGATCAGCAGGCCGATCGCCGCGGCGGGCTGTTCGGGGAGGTTGATGACGCCGGTGACGATCGCCGCGGCGGGCAGGAGCAACCACCACGCCAGCAGCAACCTGCCCTGCCGTGCCGAGCGCTGCCAGGTCGTCACCGCCTCGGTGGTGACGACCTGGGCGAGTTTCGCCCGACAGGCCACGACTCCTCCACGACGACGGCGGCGGCGGCGGTGGTGGTGGTCGGCGAGCCGGGTGGCCGCCCACCGATGAACGCGGCAGCCTCCCGGCCGGGCAGGCCGGGCCCGCCGGCCCCAGCGGTGCTGCGGCCGGGACGGCCGGTGGCCCGCGACCGGAGCCGACCGTACCCGAGGGCGGGGGCCGTGGTCATCGTATCCGGCATCGACCAGGGCCGGCCTCGTACGGGCGGAGGGGGAGCGCCCTCCGGCACGCCGGGTCTCACCGGACGAACGTGGCCAGTTTAGTGGTGCTGTTGAGCAGGTGTTCCAGCGGTCCGCGGCGGAAGAAGCGCGACCAGACGGCGGCGAACAGGATCGCCCCGGCGATGAACCCGAGCAGCGGCACAAACGTGTCGGTGGCCCTCTCGGGCAGCATGGCGTAGGCCACGACGTGGGCGACGTAGAGCGTCAGGGACATGGTGCCCACGGCGACCAGCGGGCTCGCCAGCCGGCGCAGCCACCCCAGCCGCTCCATGGCCACGGTCGCGCAGACGAGCACGGTGATCGCCACACCGAGGCTGCCGACGATGTCGAAGGTCGTACCGGTGTGCGGATCGGATCCCAGCAGGTCCAAGACCGTGCTCGACGAGGGGTTCGTGTCAAACCTGTCCTGAAAGCTGTTCTGGATGGCCTCGAACTCCGCCGATCCCGGTTCCAGGGATTTCACCTCCATGTTCGCGAAGAGTTCCTTCATGCTGGCCATGTCTGCCCCGTTCGCACCGGTCTCGTATGCCCGAAGTGACGGGAACAGCTTGGGTGCCAGCCAGGCGGCACCGTATCCGAGTGCCGTCAGTGCGGCGCCGAGCGCGGCCAGCCGACGTTGCACCACCCCGGCGGCCAGATCGACCCGGGCCAGAGCCATGCCCGCGATCACGTACGGCAGCCAGGTGATCGTCGGGTAGGTGCCGTTGAGCAGCAGATCGAGCAGTCCGTCGCCGCCGAGCCGGTCTATCGGGTCGTACGAGTCGAGGGTGTTCGTGAGCGACGGGCTCAGCAGTCGCTCGAGACCGAATGCCGCCTGCGGCGCGACGAGGGCGAGCACGGCCGCGGTGATCGCGAGGGTCCTGGCCCGCAGTCGAACCAGGGGGAGTGCCAGCAGGAAGTACACCCCGTAGAAGGCGAGGATCACGATGATCCCGTTCTGGAGGATCGTCAGCGCGGTGCCAAGTGCCAGCAGGACCACGGCACGGATCGCGATCCGGGCCTTCGCCTGCCGGCCGGCCAGGCCGGTCTTCGGCTCCCGGCGGCCCGCGATCAGCATCAGCGAGAACCCGGCGAGCATGGCGAACAGGACGGACGACCGGCCGAAGGCCAGTTGCAGCAGCCAGCCGCGGAAGCCACTCACGTCCTCGGGAGCCGGGGCGACGTGTACCGCGAACATGCCGAACACGGCCAGCGCGCGGGCCAGGTCCACCCCGGCCAACCGCCCCACCGTCGGCTTCTGCCCGGCCACGCCGACGGGCCCGGCCGGTGCCCCGGGCCGTGAAGGCGGCGTTTCGTGCGGGATTTCGATCTGTGTCATGCGCCCAAGGTCGCCGGTCCCGGCGCACCGCCGCGTCTGCCGACCTTCCGGACCGCCTCTGCCGATCGGCAGAGGGCGCCGAGCCGATCGGCCATCACCAAGCGACAGCGGCAGCGGCACCCGTCCCGTACGGCTGGTGCTGTCTGACGGCGCCGAGGGCATCACTACGCTCGCGAACCGCACCTGCTGGGGCAGCAGCAGCACCACCGCCGGACAGCGCCTGCTTCAAGGCAGCGCGGGAACCAGCATCACGCCCGCCCTCGCGGCCGCCGACCAAGGAGTTTGTCGGCGGCTTGGCGGCTGGACCAAGACCTTCAGCGCCCCTCGCCTCTGAGCGGCCATCGTCGACCGCTTGACCTGCAACGGCACCATCGTCGAGACCGGCACCGTCTCCGGCCGGCCTCGACCCGGGCGCGGAGCCAGGCTCCCGCCGAAGCTCGCTGACCGCTGCATGGTTCAGCTTGCTGGTTCTCCGCCCCAAGGATCGTCGAGCGCTGTTCCGGGGACGCTGGCCGTGAGCATTTCGTCGATGAACCTGAGCAACCCCACGCCGGCGGGGTCCATCCGGGCGAGCCATGGCACCGGCTGAGCAGGTCGGCGTATTGACGGGTGCTGGGGTCGGTGAGGAGGAGGCGGAGCTCGTCAGGGGCGGGGCCGGTGACCGGGCAGAGCCGGGCCGGGCCGGCGCCGATGCGGACCTCGGGCCGGACCTTTTCCCCGAGGTGCTCGGGTAGTTCGATTACCGGTGCCGGGCCGTGGCGGTAGAGGAGGTTGGGCACGAGTACGTAGTACCCGTGCCCGGTCAGTTCGCGGGCCATCTCCCGCAGTACGGGCCGGATGCCGAAGCCGTCCGTATGCATCAGCACCCCTGGGTGCCGCTCACCACCGTCGGGGAAGGCGGCGAAAGCGTCGGCCTGGCCGCCCGCGGTGGGACGCCGCAGGCACGGTCGCGCCAACCGGAGCCGTCGCAGCCGCACCAGGAGCGGGGTACTTCGCCGCCCACCCGCTCAGCAGCCGCTGGTAGGCATCAAGGCGCGGCGACTTCGGCTCGCTGCGGCCGTTCTCCCCGTTCTTCACCGACTGGGTCGTGGTCTTCGACGCGGCCGCCAGGCGGGCTTGGGTGATGCCGTCGATCTCACGCAGCCGGGCCCGCTCCGCCGGAGGCGGCAGCTGCGGCAGGTAAAACTTACCCACAAACTTATCCCATTCCTTAACCTTGCGCGCCCGTTCCAGCGTGGTGGGTGAGGTGAGTTTGCCGGCGGTGGGCTTCGCGCAGCGTGCTTATGGCCGTCGGGGGAGGGGAAGTGTGATCGCCATGAAGAGCGTGATGCAACACTACGGTCTGCTGTGGACCGACCCTGACGGCGCACCGCAGGCGTCGGCCGGCAGGTACGACAAAAGGTCGGCGAAGCGTCGCCGCACCGAACTCAAAGCCGTGGGCTGCACCCGTGTCGAGATCGTGCCGGTCAGGCCGGGTGACGTTCCCGAGCCGGTTTCCTGAGCGAAGCGGGACGCAGGCAGAACTCTGCGCTCAGAAGTCCCGTCCAGCAGCCCTCGCCACGTGGCAGCGTCGACCAGTCAGTGAGCCTTCCCTCAGTCGAACAGACCGAGGTCCGCGAGCTGTTTGAGTCTGGCGGGGGCGAGTCTGGCGCGGCGTCCCTTCTGGTTCATGATCCACACGCTGAGCTTGATGGCGTGCTCCTGGCCGTCGATCTCGACCACCTCTGCATGGGTTCCAGGGACGGTCACGAGGCCTTCTCGTGCCTTGTGCTGCGCGTGGGGCCGCCACCCCCTTCTCGAAGGCGCTCACGAGCGCCGTCGACGGGTTCGCGGGCGTTTCCGGCTCCGGGGCGGGCGGTGTGATGCCGAGCTGCTGCAGGCGCTCGCGCTGCCCGGCCCCCAGGGCATCCCAGACCTTCGGCGTCCGCTGCTTGGCCAACCACTTTCCGATGTCCATGCCGTGGACAGCGAGGCCGGGCAGGACGTCGGCCTGACCCGCTTCGTCGGGTACGAGCGCGCGTAGGGCGGTGTAGTGGCGCTGCCAGTCGGCCGGCCATGACGCTCGGAGGGGGCTAGTGCCGCAACAGACAACCTTCGCCCCGTCCTGACGTGTCGCCCGGTTGCTGTGCAGGGCGGCGTCGGACGGACAGAACGATCACGTGGTTGAACGTGTGCAGGTCCGTGAGATCGACGATGACGAGGGCAGACGGTTGCTGCGGATTATCCGCAGAGGAACCGGGTCGGTGGTGACCTGGCGGCGGGCCCGGATGGTGCTGCTTTCCGCGCAGGGCATGCCGGTGGCGAAGATTGCCGAGGTGGCGTTCACCAAGGTGGACCGGGCCCGCGACGTGATCCACAACTTCAACGCCGATGGCTTCGAATCGCTCCACCCCAAGTACAAGGGCGGGCGGCCGAGGACGTTCACGCTACCCGAGCGCCGGGAGATCAAGAAGATCGCCAAGTCCAGGCCAGCCGAGCACGGCCTGCCGTTCTCGACCTGGAGCCTGGCCAAGCTGACCGATTTCCTGGCCGCCGAGGGGGTGGTCGACGACATCAGCCACGAGGGCCTTCGGGTCCTGCCCCGCGAGGAGGGCGTCTCGTTTCAACGCGTGAAGATCTGGAAGACCTCCCGTGATCCCGACTACGCCGCGAAGAGGGCCCGCGTCGAACACCTCTACGCAGTCGTCGACGGCGAGGTCGTACCAGAGGAGGGCGAGCCCGAAGTTATCTTCTGCATGGACGAGTTCGGGCCGCTCAACCTCCAGCCCCACCCCGGTCGGCAATGGGCCGGCGGCAAGCACAAGGACCCCGACCGCGAGCCCCGGCCCCGACGGCGGGCGACCTGCACCCGACCGCACGGGTCCGGCACCTGTTCGCCGCCTACAACCTCGCCAAGGATTACCTCTACGGCCACGCCAAGATGACCAAGAATCGCTCCAAGTTCCCGGATTTCTGCCGCTATCTGCGCTCGCTGCACCCGGCGGACGTGCGTATCGCGATCGTCTGCGACAACTACTCACGCCACCTGACCACGAAGCGGTGCCGGCGGGTCGGAATCTGGGTCGCGGCGAACAACGTCGAGATCGCCTACACCCCGACCAACAGTTCCTGGCTCAACCGGATCGAGGCCCAGTTCACCGCCCTGCGCTACTTCGCCCTCGGCGGCACCGATCACCCCAGCCACAGGGTCCAGGGCAGCATGATCCGCCGCTACATCATCTGGCGGAACGAGCACGCCGCCGATGAACACCTACGCGAAGTCGTCACCAGGGCGAACGTCGCTTGACGCAGCGCCAACACCCCACCAGTGACGTCGGCATCTGTCAGCTACTGTGTGCTGCCGTCGTCGAGTCCGGCGATGACTCTGACGTCCGCTTCGGACATGTCCAGGATCCCGGCGATCAGGCGGGCCTGCTGCAAGTTCGGGTTGCGCCCGCGGCGGAGCATGTGGATGGTGGACATCGACAATCCGGCGGCTCTGGCCATGTCCCTGACCGGAATCCCGCGCAGGTCCATCAATCCGGTGAGTATCCGGGCGAACGGATGCGGCTCCGTCCGCCCGGCAGGGGCAACGGCCGGGCTGATGACAACGTCACCGATCTTGGCCTGGAAGCGGATCAGTTGGTCGCCCATGAACCCGATCTTCGCGACGAACGGCAGGCTCTTGCCGTTGCCAGAAGCGACCGTTCCCGGGATCGACACCTCGGTGAACCTCACGGCAGGATCACAGAGGTGATCCCCGGTCTCTGCGGGAAGCCCCGGCTGGACGCGGTCGACCTCCCAGTCGCGGTTCCACCACGGAAGGTCCTGCAGCACGTCGTTGAAGAAGGGTGGCAGGACGGTCATGTCCACCGGGTCAGGAGGATTCTTCTGACCTCCCCAAATGACACCGGGCCAGTATCGCAGTGCCGCGATCACGTCCAGCGTCAGCACGCGGTTGGCAGTCTCCACGGCCACACTCTCCCCCCAGTCGACGGAGCAGTCTCCCATGACGAGGCAAACGTTGTCTGATGCGGCACTAGTACGTGTGGCTGCACCCGTATCACAGCGTAGCCAGGCATTCTGCGGTGTCTGGCTGGGTGCGGCCCAGGCTGCGGCGGCCAAGGGGCGGTGTACGTCGGCCCGTCGGGTGCAGACGCTGACGGTGAGGTGGTCGCATACGGATGGGGCCCAGACGAACCTGACCGAGCAGGCCCGCGACCACGGCCATCGACACCGCCTGCCGGCTGCTGCGGCTGCTGTCGATCTGCAACGGGTTCGCCGAGATCGCCGACCGGGCCGCGAAGGAACATATGACCTACCGGGGCTTCCTCGCCGAGCTGCTGATGACTGAATGCGACGCCCAGGCCCGACACCACTCGGAGCGCAGGATCAGGGCCGCTGGGTTCCCCCGGGACGAGTCGATCAGGCCGTCTGAGGTAGTGGCGAAGGACTCTGGTAAAGCTGCTGTTCGGGAAGCTGCGGACGCGTCAGGAAGGCGGCTGAGTCCGCCCTCCGCCCAGGTTGCCTGCTCTTGGAGACAATCCACTGTTCTGCTGGAGTGGTGCTTCCATATGATCGCGTGATGACTGCCGATGCCCCGCTCACCCGAGAGTCGTTCCGGCGCCTCCACCCCATCAGCACGCCCCGGCCGGTGTCTCAGATTCCTGATCGTGTCTGGACTGACGAGGACTGGGACCGGATCCAGCGCGGATATCGAGCCCGGGACATGGATGAGAAGTGGAACGTCTTCGTTGAAGGCGATGTCCTTTTCATGCACCGGAGTTGGACCGGTCATGGCGTCTATGAGGTGTCCTTTGCCCCCGCGGCTGGTCGTGGGAGGAGGATCGCCTCTGCTGTGGTCGAGGCCGATGGGGAACGCTATCGGAGCAGAGGCGATGAGCACGACTGTCTGATGATGGAGCTGATCATCAGCGCGATCGTCCTTGGTGAGCCCGCCGCCGAACTCCGGGCTGGCCTTGTTGAGTTGACTGCCAGGGCTTCGGGAAAGAAGGATCTTCCCGCGGGTGTGGTGCAGCACAGTGTTCTCGGATTGCGCTCTGGATCGTAAGTTTCTGCAGTCCGGAGAGCGCTGCGACCGGGGCGACTACCGGGCCTCCACGCTGTCGCCCACCGGATCGTGGGATGTGTCCACCGGCTCGGGCGCCTTCAGCTACAACCTGCCGATCCAGCTGCCCCAGCCGCCGATGGGATCGGCGCCGCCGCTGGCGATGACGTACAACTCGCAGTCGGTGGATGGCCGTACCTCGGCATCGAACAACCAGTCGTCCTGGGCGGGTATGGGCTGGGACCTGAGCGTCGGTTACATCGAGCGCCGGTACCGCAACTGCACCGAGGACGGGCTGCCGACGATCGGAGACATGTGCTGGGACTCCCCGAACTCCGCGGAGGAGCCGTCCGGCGCGGTCTACGTCATCAACCTCAACGGCGTCACCTCGGAGCTGATCCAGGACAACACCGGCAGCGGCGCCTACCACGTCAAGGACGATCCGGGCTGGCGGGTGCAGCGTCTGTTCGACGGGCACGGCGCGGGCCGTAACGGCGAGTACTGGCTGATCTCCACGCAGGACGGGCAGCGTTACTACTTCGGCTGGGGCCGCTCCGAGCGCTCAGGCACCGCGACCGCCTCCGTCTTCACTGTCCCCGTCGTCGGCAACGACAGCGGCGAGCCCTGCCACGACCAGTTCCCCGAGCCGTGCACGCAAGCCTGGCGCTGGAACCTTGACCGCGCGGTCGACGCCAATGAGGTCGAGACGATGTACTTCTACGACAAGGAGTACAACCACTACCGCTCGGTCGCGAACACCGACAAGGCCCGCCAGTACGTCTCCTCCGGCTATGTGAAGGAGATCCAGTACGGCTGGTCCTCGCAGATCACCGGCGGCAAGGTTCCCGCGAAGGTCGAGCTGAGCCACGTCAACCGGTGCATCGAACCGCTCGACGCGGTCCGGCCATGACGACGCAGGCCGCGTGGTGTGGACCGAGGACGGCAAGGACAACCGCACCACCACCACCTACAGCCCGGCCAACACTTGGCCCCTCAACGGCATCACCACCACCACGCCCGACCCGGACGGCGCCTTCTCCACTCGCACCGGACTGACCTCCACCGTGTGGACCTCCCGCTTCTGGGGCGCCCCGACCACCGTCAAGGACGCCAACGGGCACTCCACCAAGGTCACCCTCGACTCCGCCGGCCGCATCGTCGAGTTTTGGAAGCCGACCGAGACCGGCCCTGGCATGCCCCGCCCGCACCTGAGGCTCGCCCAGTCCGTGGTGAAGGCCCGCTGCCGCGACCTCGGCATCCCTACGCGGAGGCCGACCTCGTCGACTCCTACCGTCAGGCCCTGCGGCACATGGGGGAGAACCGCTGTGTGCCGACATATGAGGAGCCGACGCCTTGCGCCACTCCGGACGCCGTCGCGGCGCACATAGGCTAGTGCGCATGACCTCAGTGGAGGAGGAACGCTCGCGCGCACTGCTCGCGGGGGCTTCGCGGCGATGGGTGCGGCTGCTGCCGTGGGCCGTGGCGTTCGTGCTGTGCGTCGCCCTGCTGCCCACGACGATCGTGGTCCTCACCGCCGACTACGGCCTGACCGGAGGCGTCGCCGGCGGGTTGGCCGTCGCGCAGGCGGCGCCGCTGCTGCTCGCCGTCGTACGGCCGCTGCAGGCCTGGTACGTGGTCTTCGTCGCGGACGTCGCCGGGGCGCTCGCCCTGCTCACCGTCGACTTCCAGGAGCGGCTGCTGTGGCCGTTCCCGCCCATGGAGATCGTCGGGTACGTCGGCCTCTGCCTCGCCCTGGGGCTGCGCGAGCGGCGCCGGACACTGCTGCTGGTGTGGCTGGCCACGGCCGCCGCGAACGTGGCCCTGGGGGTCGTCGCGCCCCATGGCTTCGACGCCATGGGCCTGCTGTTCACCATCCTCGGGGGCGTCGCGCTCCTGGTGGGCGGTGCGCTGCGCGAGCGGTCCGAGGCGCAGCGCAGGCTGGTCGAGCAGGAGACGATCAGCGAGGCCGAACGTGGCCGGCGGACGCTGCTGGAGGAGCGCGCCCGGATCGCCCGCGAGCTGCACGACGTGGTGGCACACCACATGTCCGTCATCACCGTGCAGGCGGACACCGCGGAGTACCGCCTCGACAGGCTGCCGCCGGACGTGCGGGAGGAGTTCACGTCCATCGCGGCGACCGCGCGCGAGTCGCTCGGCGAAATGCGACGGCTCCTCGGCGTGCTGCGCAACGAGGAGGCGCACGGCGAACTCGTGCCCCAGCCGGGCCTGGCGCAGATCGGGCAGCTGGTGGAAGTGACGGCGAGGGCCCGCGGGCCGGTGGAGTTCACCCCCTGCGACGTCGAGGTGCCCGAGGCGGTCGGCCTGTCCGCGTACCGCATCGTCCAGGAGGCTCTCTCAAACGTTGTGCGGCACGCGCCGGGTGCCCGCACGCAGGTGTCGCTGTC
Source organism: Streptomyces sp. VNUA24 (assembly GCF_029167005.1). Classification (NCBI taxonomy): domain Bacteria; kingdom Bacillati; phylum Actinomycetota; class Actinomycetes; order Kitasatosporales; family Streptomycetaceae; genus Streptomyces; species Streptomyces sp. VNUA24. The sequence continues at coordinate 275,748 of NZ_CP119143.1, read as the reverse complement.
GGTGACGGATTCCGATCCGCAGGACGGTGCGCGGCTCACCGTCCTGGTCGTCAACGGACCGCCGCCCCAGCCGCCCGACGGGCCGCTAGAGGTGGGCGGCACCGGGCACGGCCTCGTCGGCATGCGCGAGCGCGTGCGGCTCGTCGGCGGCAGCCTGGACACGGGGCCGCTGCCGGACGGCGGCTTCCGGGTCGCCGCCCAACTTCCCCTGAACTTCCTTGACTGAAAAGGACTTCACGTGACGACGCGCGTCATCATCGTCGACGACCAGGCCATGGTGCGGGCCGGCTTCGCCGCCCTGCTGGCCGCCCAGAGCGACATCGACGTGGTGGGCGAGGCCCCCGACGGCGCGCAGGGCGTCGAGCTGAGCCGGCGTACCCACCCGGACGTCGTGCTGATGGACGTGCGGATGCCCGAGATGGACGGGCTGGAGGCCGCACGCCGCCTCCTGGAGCCGGCACCCGGTGTGACACACCGGCCGCGCGTCCTGATGCTCACCACCTTCGACGTCGACGACTACGTCTACGAGGCGCTCCGGGCGGGCGCGAGCGGCTTCCTCCTCAAGGATGCGCCGCCGGCCGACCTCATCGCGGCGGTCCGCGTCGTGGCCTCGGGCGACGCGCTGCTCGCCCCTTCCGTGACGCGCCGCCTCATCGCGGACTTCGCCAAGCAGCGTCCCGCCGTCCGGGGCAAGCCCGCGCTGCGGCTCAAAGGCCTGACGGAACGCGAGACCGAGGTCCTCATGCTGGTGGCCCGCGGGCAGTCGAACGGGGAGATCGCGCAGACGCTGGTGCTGGCTGAGCAGACGGTGAAGACGCACGTCAGCCGAATCCTGACCAAGCTTGACCTGCGCGACCGCGCCCAGGCGGTGGTCTTCGCCTACGAGTCGGGGCTGGTCGCCCCGGGCGAGTAGGACCGCCCCCGCCCCTCCTCCACCCCCTACCGCGGTAGCACCCCCACATTGGCTCCCCGGTATGACGCCCGGCGCAAGGCCGTCCCCGCACTCTTCACCCGGCACAGAAAGTGCGCGTGGGAGGGAGACGGGACATGAGGCTACGCAGGGGCAAGCGCAGAAGGCGGACAACCGGCCCGAGGTCCCGGCCGCCACGCCCGGTCTCGCCGTCGAACTGCGCGACGTCCGGCGGCAGTACGGCTGCGGGGCGGGCACGGTGCACGCCCGCACGGGCATCGACCTCGCCCTGCCGCGCGGCACGTTCACCGCGGTCATGGGCCCGTCCGGGTCCGGGAAGTCCACCTTCCTGCAGCGCGCCGCCGGGCTCGACCGGCCGACGGCGGGATCCGTCGCCTCGGCGGCACGGAGATCACCGGCATGAGCGAGAACGAGCTCACCGAGCTGCGCCGCAGCCGCCTCGGCTTCGTCTTCCAGGCATTCAACCTGCTGCCGTCGCTGACCGTGGAGCAGAACGTGCTGCTGCCCATGCGCCTGGCCGGGCAGCGCCAGGACCGGCGCCAGGCGCAGGCGGTGCTCGCCCAGGTCGGACTCGCCGACAAGGCGAAGCGTCGGCCCGGAGAGCCCTCCGGCGGTCAGCAGCAACGCGTGGCCGTCGCCCGCGCCCTGGTCACCAGCCCCGACGTGATCTTCGCGGACGAACCCACCGGCGCCCTCGACACCGGCACCGCCGCCGAGGTCCTCGGCCTGCTGCGCAACGCGGTGGACGCTCTGGGCGCCACCGTTGTCATGGTCACCCACGACCCGGCCGCGGCCGCCTGGGCCGACCGTGTGCTGTTCCTCGCCGACGGCGCCTTCGCCGACCACCTCGAGCGCGGTTCGGCGGAGCAGATCGCGGCACGGACGGCCGTGCTCACCTCGCGCGCCTCCCGCTCCGGTGCGATGGCGGGGGTGGCGGCATGACGCGCCCCAACGGACTCGCCCGTGAGGCCGTGCGCTTCAAGCCCGCGTCCTTCGCGGGGACCTTGCTCGCGCTGCTGATGTCCGCATTGATCGTCTCGGCCTGCGGAATCCTGCTCGAGACCGGCCTGTGCGCCTGCGTGCCGCCGGAACGGTACGCGAACGCGCTGGTCGTCGCGGCGGCGGACCAGAACAAGTACGTCGTCACCGGCAACGGCGAGGACCGTGCGAAGGAGGCGACGCCCCTGCCGGACACGGCACGGATGGGCGCCGGGCTGGCGGCGAAGGCCGCCGGGGCGCCGGGTGCGGCCACCGCCGTCGCGGACTTCACCTTCCCGGTGCGCGCGACGGACGCCGGTGCTCGTGCACCGACTGTTCCGGGCGGGGTGCTCACCGCGCACGGATGGGGCTCGCACACGTTCACCGGCACCTCGCTGACCACCGGCTCCGCACCCCGCGAGGAGGAAGTCGTCCTCGACGCGGGAACGGCCCGCGCCGCCCACGCCGCGGTCGGCGACGCCGTCGTACTGGAGACCGCCGCCGGCCGGCAGGACTTCCGCGTCGCCGGCGTCGCCGAGGCCGGCCTCGCGGAGACCGCCCGCGACTTGGGCGACGCGGGTGCCCTGACGTGGTTCGCCGACACCCAGTCGCCCATGCTCGACGGGCATCCCGGCAAGGCCGACGCCGTCGTCGTGCTGGCGGAGGACGACACCGACACCGACGCCCTCGCCGGCGCCGTGAAGCAGGCCCTGGCCGGCTCCGGCGTCCAGGTCCACACCGGCGACGACCGCGGTGCCGTCGAGGACCCGGGCCTCGGGTACGCCAAGGTGACGCTCTTCGCAATCGGCGGCTCCTTCGGCGGCATCGCAGCCGTCCTCGCGGTCTTCACGGCCGCCGGAACCGTCGCGCTCTCGGTTGGTCAGCGGGCCCGCGAGTTCGCCCTGCTGCGCGCCATCGGCGCCACCCCGCGGCAGGCCCGCCGCGCGGTCGCCGCCGAAGCACTGCTCGTCGCGCCGCTCGCCGGGATCATCGGCTGCCTGCCCGGCATCGGGCTCGCCCACTGGTGGTTCGGGCAGCTCCAGGACCGGGGCGCCATCCCGCGCGCCGTGGACCTGCACGTCTCCGGGCTTCCGCTGCTCGCCGCCGTCGTCATGGGGCTGCTCACCGCGCTCGGCGCAGGCTGGATGGCCGGGCGCCGGTCCGCGAAGATCAAGCTCGGACAAGCGCTGTCGGACGCGTCGGTGGAGCGGCTGCGGTCCGTTCCGGTCCGTACCCTCCTCGGCGTCGGCGCCCTCGTCGGAGGCGCGATCCTCACCGGCGTGTCCGCCCGCTCCGCCGGGGACGACGCGGCCGGCGCCGCCCTCGGCGTCGTCATGCTCTTCATGCTCGCCGTCGGGCTGCTCGGCACGCTGGTGGCACGGCTGTGCGCCGGCCTGTTCGGCCTCCCGCTGCACGGCGCGGGCCCGTCCGCCGAACTCGCGGCCGCCAACTCCCGTACCAACGCCCGCCGCCTCGCCTCCGCGATCACCCCGATCGTGCTCGCCGTGGCCTTCTCCTCGACCCTCGTGTTCATGCACACGAGCGAGACCCACGCCGCCGACAAGCAGCTGCGCGCGGGCATCACCGCGGACCACGTGGTGACGGACCCGGCCGGGCTCCCGGTGGACGCGGCGGCACGCGCCGCCCGCGCGCCGGGCGTGGAGGCGGCCGTCGGGCTGCTGAACACGCAGGTGCTGGTGCCGACCGGCTCCGGCGAGTTCAAGTCGCTCCAGGGCGCGGCCACCCAGGGCGTCACCGGCTCTGGCGCCGAGCTGGCGAAGGTGCAGGACCTGGACGTACGCGACGGCAGCCTCGACCGGCTCGGCGAGGGGAGTATCGCCATCGACAAGACCCTGACGACCTCGGCGGACGCCGGTGTCGGCGACCGGCTCCCGCTCTACCTCCCCGACGGGACGGAGGTCAGCCCCGAGATCGTCGCGGTTTACGGCCGCGGCCTCGGCCTGGCCACGGTGACCATGGACCGGGCAGGCGTCCCTGGCCGGCCACGTCACCTCGGGCTTCGACAGCACGCTCCTGGTACGGGGCGGCTCGGAGAAGTCGCTCACCGCCCTGGGCGAGGTCTCCGACGCCTCCGGCTACTCCACCGAGCAGGACCGCGGCGCGAAGCTGGGCGCCTGGATGAACAACACCATGGCCGTGGTCCTCGGTGGGTTCGCCGCCGTCGCCGCGGTCAACACCCTGGTGATGACGGTCCTAGACCGCCGCCGCGAGCTGGGCGTGCTGCGCCTCGTCGGCTTCACCCGGCGTCAGGTGATGACGATGCTCCGCCGGGAGGGCCTGCTGGTCGCTGTGGTGGGCGTGGTCCTCGGCTCCGCGATTGCCGCGGCCACGCTGATCCCGATGATGAGCGGCGTGACCGGTGACATGCCGTACGTGCCCCCGCTGGTGTACGGATGCTTCGCGGTCGCCGCCGGCGGCCTGGCCCTGCCGGCGGTCACGCTGTCGGCCCGGGCCACGCTGCGCCGCTGGTCCTAGCCCATCCGGGGCGGCAGCCGGCATCGCATCGGCCCCCGTACCCGGCTCCCACCCCGTATCGGCTCCCGTCTCTCGGGCCGCGGAGCAGCGCACACCGTGCCGCGGCAGCCCTTGCCCGCGTCCGGCACGAGCCGCGGGGCGGCAGCGCCACATGCTGTGCGCGCCCCCCGCTGCCCCCTTCCTCACCCGGGCAATGACGGAAAGGACTTCCCAATCGTGATGTCAAGCCGCTCCCGTGACGGGAGGTGAACTTTGATAGCACTCTCCGTCACGGATCATCGCCCACAGGACGTTCAGCCTGCGGCGGGCGAGCGCGAGCAGGGCCTGCTTGTGTCCCTTCCCCTCGCTTCGCTTGCGCTGGTAGTACGCCTTGGAGGCTGGGCATGCCGTGATGCTGACCATCGCCGACAGGTACATCGACCGGAGCAAGCCGCGGTGATACCGCCTGGGCCTGCGCAGGTTGCCGCTGACGCGGCCGGAGTCGCGGGGTCTGGGCGCCAGGCCGGCGAAGCCTGCCAGCCGGTCGGCGCTGCCGAAAGCATCCATGTCCCCGCCGGTCGCGGCGATGAACTCGGCACCGAGCTTCGGGCCCATGCCGGGCAGACTGCGGATCACCTCGGCGTGCGGATGCTCGCGAAACCTGGCCTCGATCAGGGCGTCGAGCTCGGCGATCTCCTCATCGAGGGCCATCACCCCTTTCGCGAGGCGGGCCACCATGGCAGCAGCCAGCTTCTCGCCGGGCAGCGCGCTCTGCTGGGCCTCAGCGGCCTCTACGGCGGTCTTCGCCAGGGCGGCGGAGCTGCGAACCTTGCGGTTCTTCAGCCATCTCTCGATCCGCTTGGCGCCCGCTCGGCGGATCGCGGCAGGAGTCTGGTAGCCGGTCAGCAGCATCACCGGTCCCTTGTTGACCAGCTCCAGCGACCGCTCCAACGCCGGGAAGATCTGCAGCAGTTGGGCCCGAAGGCGATTGATCTGCCGGGTGCGGTCGAAGACCACGTCCAGCCGCCGGGTGGTCAGGGTCCGCAGGTCGACGGCGATCTCGTCGCCCGGTCGCAGGAGCCCCAGATCCCGGCGGACACGCGCCTGGTCGGCGATGACGAAGGCGTCCTTCGCGTCCGCCTTGCCCTCGCCGCGGTAGGTGACCGAGGCCCGGTGAACAGCCAGGCCCGTGAGATAGGCCATGGGCTGGCCGTGGTTGAGGAGCAGGCCGATCAGCAGGGCGGCACCGCCGTGGTTGAGGTCGACGGCCCACAGCACATCGGCGGATATCTCCAGGACGTCGCCGATGAGCTGGAGCAGCTCGGCCTCGTCATTCAGGACCCGGCGGGACAGCAGCCGTTCGCCGTCCGCGCTGATCACAACGCAGTGGTGGTGTTCCTTGCCGATGTCCATCCCGGCCCAGATCTCGGGCACGGTCACCTCCGCCAGCTCGCCATCTCATGTCAAACCCGCAGACGACCTCGCCGACGTTGTCCTACAGCAGCGATCAAAGTCGCGTCTCCCAATTGGCGGTCGAGCCGTCGCGGGACTCCGGGCGGCCAAGTCCTTTGAGCCTTGCCAACGGCGCCCGCATGACAGCCATACCCAGAGCCCCTGGGCCCTCCGATCCTACGAATGACCAGATCAGACCCACGTCTAGAAAGGTAGGACACTCATGACCGCAACCCTGGCTCCCCCGGTCCCCATCGGGAAGGCCGCTGTCGGAGCCCTCGGTCTACTGGCACTGTCCACCGGCGCTCTGGAGTCGGTGGTGTCACCGACGATCCCGCTCCTGGAACGCGAACTGGACATGAGCCAGTCCGAAGGGGCGCTGCTCAGCATCGTGCTCCTCATCACCGGGGCACTCATCACGCCGTTGGCAGGCAAGTTCGGCGACCGTTACGGCGGGAAACGGGTCCTGATCCGGCTGATGGCGGTCGTCGCGGTCGGCGGCACGGTGTCCGCCCTGGCCCCGAACCTGCCCGTGCTGCTGCTCGGGCAGGTGCTGCAAGGGGCGATGGTGGGCGCGCTTCCCCTGTCGTTCATCGTCGTGCGTCAGAACCTGCCCCCGGGAGAGTCGAAGGTTGCCATCGGGGTGGTCAGCGGGCTCTTCGTCGGGGGAGGGATGGTCGGCATGCTGTCGGCCGGGCCGGTGGCGGAAGAGCTCTCCCGGCACTGGATGTTCGCGCTGCCCACGATCGCGGTCATCGGGGCCACCCTGCTCGTGAACAGGCTCATGCCGTCCGACCGGCCGGGCGGGTCGGACGACGCCGACATCGACTGGCCCGGCCTGCTGCTCCTGAGCGGGATACTGGTCACGCTCATGCTCGTACTCGCGCTGGCGCCCGAAGCGGCCTCGCAACCACTCGTGCTCGGCGCCCTCGTCGTGTTTCTGGCCGTCTTCGTCACCGGTTGGGTGTCCGTCGAACGGCGTGCGGCCTCTCCGATGATCGATCTGCACATGCTGGCACGGCCCGCGATCTGGAAGGCGTTTGCGCTGACATTCGTGATCTGCCTCGGCACCTCGATGGCGGTCTATCTCGTTCCGCAGCTGCTCGACGAGCGCGGCGACGGGTACGGATTCAGCGCCGGCGCCACCGAGATCGGCTTCTTCCTGCTGCCCGGCGCCGTCGCCGCGACGCTGGCCGGGCCGCTCGGCGGTATCGGGGACCGGCTTTTCGGCTCGCGTGCCGTGGTCAACACCGGAGTCGTCATGATGGCCGTCTCCCTGGTCGTTCTGGCGTCCGTGCACACCGAGGTCTGGCACGTCGTCGTCGGCAAGGCGCTGATCGCGCTGGCCAACGGCCTGTGCGTCACGGCGATGATGACCAGCACCGCCACGGCCGTCGATGCCAAGGACACCGGCATCGCCACCAGCCTGATCCTGGTGAGCCGCGTACTCGGCTACGCCGTGGGCGGGCAGCTCGGTGGTGCGCTCCTCACCGCCGCAACCCCTTCCGGGTCGCAGGTCGCGGCCGAATCGGCCTACGTCACCGGCTTCGTCATAGCCGGCGTCGTCACGTCGCTGGCCCTGTTCGTCACTCGCACCATGCCCAAAGGAGTCAAGGAATGACCCTCACCGATCAGCTGACGGATGTCCGTGGCACGCCGAGGCGCAAGGTCCTGATATCCGGGGCCGGCATCGCGGGGCCCGCCCTCGCGTTCTGGCTGAACCGCTACGGATACGCGGTCACGGTCGTGGAGAAGGCGCCCACCCTGCGTGGGGGTGGCTATCCCATCGACGTGCGCGGCACCGCACTGGAAGTCGTCCGGAGGATGGGGATCCTGCCGCGGCTGCGGGACGCGCACATCGACCTGCGGCGGCTGACCTTCCTCGATTCGGACGGCAGCGAGGTGACCTCCCTTCACCCGCATGCCGTCACCGGCGGCGTCGCGGGACAGGACCTGGAGGTACGGCGCGGGGATCTGACGCAAGCGCTGTACACGGCGGTCCGTGACGACGTGGAGTTCCTGTTCAACGACTCCATCGACACCCTCGACCAGAGCGAGGACGGGGTCGACGTCACCTTCCACGGGGGCGGCAGCCGTACGTTCGACATGGTGTTCGGTGCGGACGGCATGCACTCGCGCACCCGGGAGATGCTGTTCGGCCCCGAAGAGCAGTTCCACCGCTACCTCGGCTACTGCTTCGCTGTGTTCACCATGCGCAACACCTTCGGGCTCTCCCACGAGACCGTGATGTGGAACGCCCCGGGCAGGGCCGCCGCACTCTACGCCGTGGGGGACGACGACGAGGTGCACGCCTTCCTGAACTTCGCCCGGCCGGAGCCGCCCATGGACGCGTTCCGGGACCCGCAGGCCCAACGCGACCTGGTCGCCGTGGTCTTCGCCGACGCGGGATGGGAGGTCCCGGGCATGCTGGCCGCCCTGCGCGAGGCGGAGGACCTGTTCTTCGACGGGGTCAGCCAGATCCGCATGCCCCGCTGGTCCAGCGGCAGGGTCGCGCTGGTCGGCGACGCCGCGTACGCGCCCTCGTTCCTCACCGGACAGGGCACCAGCCTCGCGCTCGTCGGCGCGTACATGCTCGCCGGCTGCCTCGCGGACCGGGGTCACGGCGCGGGCTTCGCCGCCTACGAACGCGACACCCGGCAGTTCGTGACCGCGAACCAGGGGCTGGTCGGCCAGGGCGGCGCCACCCTCTTCCCCACCACCGCCCAGGCCCTGGAGCAGCGCAACGAACGACTGCGCAGCCTCAGCGCCATGCCCCGGGCATAGGGAGAACCGGCTCATTCGGCGCTCACTCTGCTCGAGCCCCTGCGCCCGGCATGACCGCCGAGCCCGGCGGGGCCCTGCCGGCTGCTGGAACTCCGTCTGGAACAAGTCGAGCCGTTCCGTCACCGACCCGTGTCATGGGGCAAGCGGCGACGAACTCGTGGGTGCCGCCGGGGCCGCTACGGTAGCTGGGCCAGGGACAGCTGGTGCTCTCGATGTGGTCGGCGGCGGTGTTGGAGCCCGGGTTGCTGGGCCGCAGCAGGCCCACCACGGGCTCACCGGACCCGCCGCGGCCATGGTCGACGAACCCCGTCAGCGGATGGTGACCGAAGGTCTTCTTCCTGGTCGCGGCGGCGTCCGGCTTCTCGGAGTGCGCCAGGACGAGAACCCCGTCGATGTCCACGATCACCTGCCCGCCCGCGTCCGGCGCCGCATCCCCGTTGGCGGTGGTGATGCGCACGACGTCGGCAGGCCCAGGAGTTCGGCGATGTGCTCGCGAGGGGCAGCAATACTTGTCGGTGAGTTCCGGCAACGGTCGGGTGGGCTCGGCTCCGGAGTTGAGGGCGAGGGGCCGCCAGCTTCAACGACCCCCGTGCCGGCCAGGAGACCCGCTGGCGCAACCAGGGCAACCGGGACGAGATCCGCACCGCCACCCAGCTGGGCATCCACGGCCGGAGCACGCCGCGGCACGGCGACATCTACGACGATGCGACCCGGCAGGTGCACAGCAGCGCGAACGCGAAGTTCTCGAAGAACGGTTCCATCCCGGACCACAAGTACCCGCAGCGCGAGACACAGACCCGCAAGGCCCTGGTCGAGGCAAAGCAGGCCATCTCGACGGTGCTCGCTCTGCTGGCCGGAGCCGGAAACGCCCCCGGGGGCCAACTGCTGACCGGCCTCCAGTCGGGCTTCCCCGCGTTCCGGGGCGCGACGCCCGCGCAGATCGCCACCTTCCTGCCGCGGATCATCGAGGTCGTACGGCGCATCCAGGCCGGCCTGAACGCCGAGGGCGCGGAGATCGCCCTGGTGGGCGACGGCGGAGCCCCGCCCGGGGTCGCGGGCTGGGTCGCCCCCAGCGCGACCGACCTGTACAACCGCGTGTTCAACCCCAACCAGCAGAAGAGCGAGGACCTTCCGACCATGGACGCGGGCCGGAGCGGACCGATCAACCTCACCGACGAGGGCCAGAACGCCTGGTACATCATCCACGAGGCGACCCACCGGTTCGCGGGCACGCTCGACTACCAGTACAGCGCGCGCGACATGGAGATGGAGGAGGAGGACCGCAACGCCGAACTGGCCACCCTCGTGCCCGAGTCGGCGGCGGCACGCGAGGGGGACATGCTCGGCAAGCGCGCCCTCCGGGACCCCTCCACGTACAGCGGCGCGAACGACGGTTCCAACCGCCAGCCGAACTGGTACGCCATGGGACAGCGCGCCCTGATGAACGCCGACTCCTACGCCCAGTTCATCCTGACGGCGACGGGGTACCGGGCCCCACGCTTCTGACCGCGTGCCCGGCCACCGTCGGCCCGCCCGTCACCGCCGGGTGGCGGACGGCTGGATGAGCTGGTCGACGGGTGCACAGGAGCGCCGACCGGGGCGACATGCCCAGCGCCGAGCGTCAGGGAGTCCCGCCAGCCGTCCCGTATCCAGGCCGTGTGCCGAAGATGCCCCGCGTACGTCATACCGAGCTTGGCCAGCACTCGGGCGGAGCCGAGATTCCGCGGGCCACAGGTGGCGAAGATTCGATGAAGCCCCAACTGGCCGAAGCCGCGTGCGAGAAGTTGGCGCCCGATTCCTGTGCCAATGCCTTGCCCCCATACCCGAGGATGCACAAAGCAGGAAATCTCGCCCTGGCGCTGCGTGTGACTGCGGACATGCAGCTCGCCCACACCGACAACGTCGTCCCCGAAGCGCGCCACATGGGCGAACCTCTGCTGGGGTGTGCTCGACCAAGCCTTGACTGCTGCCTTCACGAAATCGTGTCTCTGGTCTTGAGTGTTTGGCCCTCAGGGTTGGAAACGACAAGCCTCAGGGAGGCAGGCCCACATGTGAATGGCCTGCCAGTCCTCAAGCGCAATCTTGTCAACTGGAGTCAGCCAGGGCATCGAACGATGGTGCAGAGAAGGGTGAGGGCCGCCCAGGTGATGAGCGTCTCCCTGACCTGCGGCAACCTCTCATGGTGCCGGCAGTGGCGACGGGCCCGCATGATCCACGAATGCGACCTCTCGACCACCCAGCGGCGCGGCAGGACGACGAAGCCCTTGGCCCCCGCCCGGGCGCCGGACCCTGTCGCGTGAGATTAGTGCCACGCCGATTTGTTCCCTGCGGTAGCAGTCCCGGTGTGTGCCCCCGGAGGACTGGGCAAGGCAGTCTCGGCGCCGCGGCACCGCGGTGTCGGCTTCGCCCCGCCCGCGGCTCGCACACGCGCTGTGGCGCGGTGCTGGGCATCGGTGTGGTCTGTCGAAAGAAAGTGCGCGGGGATGTCGATCCAGGGAGGCTCTGTTCGACGCAGGGGTGAGAGAAAGTCATCAACACGAGAGGTGAATGCCATGCCCAGGGTCCGCGTACACAATGTGACGGTCTCCCTCGACGGCTTCATGGCTGGGGCGAACCAGCGACTGGATGCCCCGTTCGGCGACGGCCTCGGTTGGGGTGACGACCTGCACAGCTGGTTTGTCTCCGCGGTGGAGGACTTGTCTGCGGGAAAGACCGGAATCGATGTCGACTACTTCGCCCGCGGCGAGCAGAACATCGGCGCCACGATCATGGGGCGCAACATGTTCGGGCCGCAACGCGGTGAGTGGGAGGACGAGTCCTGGAAGGGCTGGTGGGGCGACAACCCGCCCTACCACCACGACGTTTTCGTGCACACCCACCATGGACGCCCGACGCTGGAGATGGACGGCGGAACGACCTTCCACTTCACCGACCAGCCGCTGGAGACGGTGCTCCAGCGCGCCTTCGACGCCGCGGGCGGCAGGGACGTCCGGATCGGCGGCGGCGCGGCGGTCATCCGGCAGTATCTGCGCGCCAGGCTGATCGACGAGCTTCACCTGGTGATCGCGCCGATGCTCATCGGGAGCGGGGAGCGCCTGCTCGACAACCTGGGTGACGGAATCGACGGCTACCGGGTGTCCGAGCTGGTCGGCTCGCCGACCATCACGCACGCGGTGCTGGTCCGTCGCTGACGCGTTCGATGACTTCGCGGAACCAATCTCCTGAGACACCACAACTGGTGCTCTGGCCGCGAAGATTCACCGGGGCTGGGTCTTCCGCCGACGCTGACGATCTCGAAGTATCGAAGGATGGGGAATCGGGGGGATCTGGGCGAGGCATTCCGGGCGGAGGTGGACGTTGAGTTCGCGTTTTGGTCGAGGACGTCGGCTTCTCGGGCCCGGAGTGGGCCGCGACCGCCCCAGATTTCCCGGAACTCCCGTACAACCCTCCTGCCACTTCAGCAGTCTTCTGTTTGGCACCTCGTTGCCAGCCAGAGGAAGGTCCTGCTCGTCATGGTCACCCCGGCCGATGTCACCGACCGGAACGCGGCCCAGGAGACTTCTTCCGGCTCCACTTGATGCATCCCGCGATCGCCATCGTCTGGGCGGACTCCGCCTACGCGGGAGGACTGGTCGACTGGGCGAAGGAACGTCTCGACATCAAGGTCAGAACGGTCCGGCGCCCGGGCGGGGGCCAAGGGCTTCGTCCTCCTGCCGCGCCGCTGGGTGGTCGAGAAGTCGCCTTCGTTGATCATGCGGGCCCGTCGCCACTGCCGGGGCCATGAGAGGTTGCCGCAGGTCAGCGAGGCGCTCATCACCTGGACGGCTATCACCCTGATGACCCGACGGCTCACACGAAGGCCGACACGCCGACCCACGCGGGCATCGACCGTTGCGACCGTGATGGCGGCGGCTGCCTGAGCACCATCCATCTCATCGTCGTCACACCGACGGTGCCCAGGATCGCCCGGGGAGCATCCGCCTGGCTGCGACCGTGGTGACGCAGCCCGGGCTGTCACGAGGGGAATCGCTCGGGGCGGAAGTCCGTGAGCAGCTCGTCTCTCTTTCCGCTGAGGATCTCCGAAGCCAGCAGTCGGCCGATGACCGGCCCCAGCGTGATCCCGCTGTGGGAAACGGCCTCGTAGTAGCCCGGCACGGACGGCACCGCTCCCACCGAGGGCCAGCCGTCGGAAGGGATGGGCCGGTCGACGATTCGTGTCTCTGCGATGCGGGAGTCCCCGAGCTCGGGGACGACGTGGCGCGCCGATTCGTGGAGCAGCCGTGCGAGTTGGCCTGGATCTTTGCCTGTGTCGATGAGTGCGTCGATCTCGCGGCTGTGGAGGACGACCGAGGTGTCTCCGGCAGGACGGATCTCGATGTGAGGCGCGTGCATGGCCCGGTGAACGGGGACCTGAGCACAGTCGATCCGGGCGACGACGCCCGGTTCCCGGCGCATCGGCAAGCGCCCTGCGACGAGCCCTGCGACGAGCCCTGCGACGTGGCATGCGCTGGGGCCCGCCGCGTTCACGACGATGTCGACGTCGAGACGGCTCCCATCGGACAGCACAACTGACCGGATGCTTCCACCGGCATCGGTGCCGATGTCGCATACCGCGTTGCCGAACCGGAGCTCGGCACTGGATGCGCTGGCCTGGCCGACCAAGCGGCCGACAAGATGGCGTCCGTGCACCCAGGCTTCATCGGGGTAGAACAGGACCGGTACATCGTCGGGCACCGTGAGAGCCGGTTCGAAGCGGCTGCGGACCTCGGCCCCCGTGTACACCTCGACCCGGTAGTCCCAGCCGGCCAGCAGTTCGGCTGTTCGCAGGAACTTCGCCTCCGCTGCGGGATCGTCTGCCCAGCGCAGGTAGCCGCTGGGATACCACCACGAATCCGGACCGATGGTCCCGGCAAGCTCACAGTGAGCTGCCATGCCCGCGACGTTCAGGTCGAAGTAGGACTTGCGCGCGGTCTTGTTGCTCGCGTTGACCCACGAGAAAGACCAACTGGTGACGCCTTCGCCCGGCTGACCTGAGTCGATCAAGACCACCTCGGCGCCGTGCCGGGACAGGTTCCAGCCCACGCTGGCCCCGATGACGCCCACTCCGATGACAGCAACACGTTCAGGCCCCTTCACGGACCCGCTCCTCACGAACGGCCCCTTCCGAGATCACAGACGAACTCCCGTTTCCAGCCCGGGCACCAGCAGTCCTCTCGTCGTACGGCAGGCAGAGGACAATCACGGCAGCCAGCAGCGCAGACACCTACACCCGAACGCCGGACTTCGGCCAGATCCTCGCTCACCGAGACCGACCGCCGACCCGACTTCGGGATCACCCCATGTCCCCATCTGGGCTCACCTTGGCTATACCCCCGTCGAGGGCGTAGGCGCGGGTGGCGACGGCGGCCGCCGACGTCGCCGCGGCGGTCGGCCGGGTGCCGACGGCGTGCCGGGCCTGGGCGGCGAGTCCGGCTGCTGCCTTCGGTGCGCCGTAGTCGAGCGGGACCATCGCCTCGCGCGCCCGTGCTCAGGCGTACAGCCGGCCGTCGCCGGATTCGGAGGCCGCCCGGGCGGCCGTGTTGCACCAGGCGCGGGATTCCCGCCGGCTGCCCCGCTGCTCGCCGTCCCGCAGCCCGCACCGGATACGGGCGCGGCCGTGCCGCACGGCCGGACAGATGTCCGGGACAACCGCGATCGTCCTACACGACCTGTCGTACGGGCTGGCCCAGAAGCTGCGCGAGGCTCCCGACGGGCCTGGCGTGCTCTGCGCAGCGCCGCCGTCGCGGACTTCGTGTACCTCACCGGCTGGATGGCAATGTACGAAAACCAGCAGGGCCTGGGCCAGAAGTGCTACCTGCGCGCTCTCGAACTCGCCGGCACCGCCGAAGACCACGTCACCTACTGCCGCACCCTGCGCGGCATGAGCCTGCAGGCGACGCACCTGGGCCACGGCAAAGGGACTGGAACTGGCCGATGCCGCTGCCGAGGCGGCGCCCTCCGCTGGTCCGCGCTCTGTGAATACGGTGACCATGTCGGCCAGGACGCGGGTGGGCTGCCGGCCGTGGCAGCCGTACCGGCAGCTGGCGATCGGCTGAGGCTGCCCGCCGAGCCCGTGGCCGGTGTGGCTGGTGCGGTCTGGAGTGTATCCCGTTAATCGTCGTCCTCACCCGAAAGGTTTGAACGACGGAATCCGATCATCCGCGCGATTTATTCATGTAATTACTCGGGTTACGTCAACTGGGTAATTAGAGGGGTGGCTGGGGGGAAGTAGATTTCCGGAAGCGGGCTTTTTGCTTTACCTACCCTGCGTGTCAGGCGTAGGGGATCTCTCACCGAGCGTGGTGGGGCGATCCGAGTTCCACCAGCGACATAAGCGTCAATTCGGTTGAAAGTATCCATCTTGAAGAGTGCGTAGCGGTCCATAAGGTTGCCCGGGTCTCACAGTGCCGAACGGAATGAAACATTCAGGTACCTTATGGCAATGGTGTGTAATTACTATCTCAGTACCAACTCTTGAACTTCTTTGGCTGATACGCATAGCCTGCATGTCGATATCGGCGCCGCTGATCACGGAGCGCCGGAACCGTGCCTGACGCACTCTCAGGCGCTGGACTTATTCATGGGGGATTGCGTGTACGACGTCATTGTTGTGGGTGCCCGCTGCGCCGGATCGCCGGTCGCCATGCTCCTGGCGCGGCTCGGGCACCGGGTCCTTGTGGTGGACCGGTCCTCCTTTCCCAGCGACACCGTCTCGACGCACTACATCCACCAGGCCGGGCTGCTGAAGCTCCAGGAGTGGGGACTGCTGGACGAGATCGTGGCGGCGAAGACGCCGGCGCTCCGCACGATGCACTACGCCTACCGGGGCATCGAGCTCAACGGCTTCGCCGATTCCGTCGACGGGGTCGACGCCGTGTACTGCCCGCGCCGCACCGTCCTCGACGAGATCCTGGTCAATGCCGCCCGCCGGGCCGGCGCCGAGGTGCTGGAGGGCTTCACCGTCTCCGACGTGATCGCCTCGGGCGGCCAGGTGACGGGCATCCGCGGACGCGAGGGCGACGGGCCGGAGCGGGAGTTCCGGGCCTCGCTGGTCATCGGCGCGGACGGCTTCCACTCCACGGTCGCGAAGAAGGTCGGCGCGCCGCTGTACAACGTGCGCCCCGCGGCCGGCTTCGTCTACTACTCGTACTACAGCGGCCTCGACTGGGGCCTGCACCACAAAACGGGGCTCAACGAGCGCTGGTTCGGCAGCTGGCCCACGAACGACGGGCTCACCATGCTGGCCATCATCTGTACCCGCGGCCAGCTGAAGGACTTCCGCCAGGACGTGGAGGGCCGCTTCCAGGCTGTCTTCGACGACGTCGACCCGATGATGGGCGCCCAACTGCGCGAGAGCGGGCGGCGCGAGGAGAACTTCCGTCCCATGCGCTACCCCGACAATTACTACCGCCGCGCCCACGGCCCGGGCTGGGCCCTCGTCGGCGACGCCGGCTACCACAAGGACCCCTACACAGGATGGGGCATCACCGACGCCTTCCTCCACGGTGAACTGCTTGCCGAGCGCGTCCATCAGGGGTTGTCCGGAGAACGGCCGATGGACGAGGCGCTGGCCGAGTACAACAAGGTGCGTGACGAGGAGAGCGCCGGAGTCTACGACTTCACCACCACGCTCGGCGAACTCACCGAACTCCCGCCGTTCTTCAAGGCGACGATGAGCGCGATGAGCGCCAGCCAGGAGTGGACGAACAAGATGCTCGGCCTGATCGGCGGCGTCGTCCCGGACTACGAGATCTACGCGCCGGAGGCCCTGGAATCTCTCTACGACGACGCGGGCGTACCGCAGGAGGAGCGGGTCTACGACCCGACCGCGTGACTTCCCGGAACCGGGGCCCCGGGCGGGCCCCGGTATCCGCGAAGTGACCTCAGCGATCGAAGTGACCGGCGTGCACCGGACAGCCGAAGCGGCCCCGAGCGCCAGGCGCCGTGACCCCACGCCGCGCCGAGTCCCGGGCATCACCTGCGTACGGCACGCACCGCGTGGCGACGGGTGTTCCCGCGCACCGCGGCGGCCGGCCCGGTGGCGCGACGGCTCCCTGCGCACACTCCCCTCGCCCGGGCCCAGGGGCCCGGCGCTCCGCCACCGCCTTCCACGCACCTCACCCGAGGGAGCCCAGCAGATGACACGCGCGTCCAGCATGTTCGACCTCATCAGCGAGCAGACCGAGCAGCGGCCCTACTTCGAGTCCGGCGGCATCGGCCGGTCGCACGAGTTCTACACCGGTGAGGAGCAGTTCCGGCGGGAGATGTCCCGTATCTACGGCCGGCACTGGCTCCCGGTGGATCATGTCTCCCGCCTCAAGGAGAAGGGCGCCTACAGCACCCTGAACATCGGCAGTGGTTCCGTCCTGCTCCTCCACGGCGACGACGGCATTCAGGCCTACCACAACTACTGCCGGCACCGGGGCTACAAGCTCGTCGAGGAGGCCAGCGGCAAGCGACAGAGCCTCGTATGCCTCTACCACTGCTGGGTGTACGACCGGAACGGCAAACTGAAGAGCCTCAACGGCACCTACTTCGACCACTTCTTCGAGAAGGAGAAGAACGGTCTGCTGCCCATCCGCACCGACATCCGCCACGGCGTCGTCTTCGTCACCTTCTCCGACGACGCCCCCGACCTTGACAAGGCCCTCGGGGAGTTCGGGGAGTTCGCGCGCGTCTACGAACTCGCCGACCTGGAGTGCGTCCAGGCCAAGGACTACCCGGTCGCCTCCAACTGGAAGCTCGTCGCGCACAACGTCAACGAGAGCCTGCACTTCCCGACCGCGCACAAGGACCTGCACCGCATCACAGACTTCGACGACGCGGGCACCTACGACCTCGAAGGCGACATCGTCGGGGCCTGGCAGTCCATCCGCGGCGGCTTCAACTCCGTGTCCATGACGGGCCACAGCAGGCGCACACCCATGCCGCTCGTGCCCGACGCCGACCGGCAGCGGATCAACTGGATCACCATCCTGCCCAACCTGCTGCTCGGATTCACCGCCGACTACGTGATGATGCAGTGGGTCTGGCCCGAGAGCCCCGGCACCTGCTTCGTACGCCACTTCTGGCTGTTCCACCCCTCCGAGACGGCCAAGAGCGATTTCTCCCACGAAGCCGTGTTCGCCCTGTGGGACAAGGCGAACTACGAGGACTGGGAGATGTGCGAGCGCACCCACCGCGGTCTGTCCAACCCGCTGTGGACCCCCGGTCAGCTCTCCCTCGACGAAGAGGTCGTCTCCCAGATCGACGGCTGGGTCGCCGCCCGCACCGCCGACGCCGTACAGGACACGGACGCCACCGACCCCGCCCGCGCCGCCGAGTCCGCCGCGGCGGAGGGGTGAGCATGACGACCAACTGCTACATCATCGGGGGAACCCGGGTACTCACCCGGTGCGCGGCGCGACTGCTCGACGTGGGCGTACGCATCGAGGGAATCCTCAGCGACGACCCGGCCGCCGTGGCCTGGGCCGGCGAACACACCGTGCCCGTGCTCGATCCGCACGGCGACCTGACGGCGACGCTCTCCGAGCGGAAGTTCGACTACCTGTTCAGCATGGTCAACTTCCGCATCCTCACCGCGGGCGTCCTGGACCTGCCCGAGATCGCCGCCGTCAACTTCCACGACGGCCCCTTACCCCGCTACTCAGGCAGCAACGCCCCGGCCTGGGCCCTGTACGAGGGCGCGACCCGGCACGCGGCGACCTGGCACCGCATGACGGAGGCCGTGGACGCCGGGGGCGTCCTGCTGGAGCGCTGGTTCCCGGTCCGCGACCACTCCACCGCGCTCTCCCTGACGTACGAGACCGCCGAGACCGGCATCGAACTGTTCAAGGACCTCGTTCCGCACATCGTGGCGGGCACCCTGCCCGACGGCGTCGACACCGGCGACCGCGAACGGCGGTTCTACCGGCGGTCCGCCCGCATGGCCTCCGGCGGGCTCATCCACGCCGGCACCTCCGCCGCCGAGGCCGCCCGTATCTCCAAGGCCCTGGACTACGGCAGTTTCCCCAACCCGCTCGGCATCCCCACGCTCGTCACCGAACAGGGCGCCGTCCTCACCCGGCAGATCAGGCTCATCCCCCGGGACGAGCCCCGCACGGACACCACCGTGCTGTCGGTGACCACATCGGCGCTGACCCTCGCCGCCCCGGACGCCGACCTCGTCCTCAGCGACTTCACCGCCGTCGACGGCAGCGCCCTCAGCGGTCAGGCCGCCGCACAGCGGCTCGGCGCGATCGAGGGCACACCCCTGCCGCCCATAGGCGAGGAACGGCTCGCCGCCATCGCCGCCGCCCAGAAGCCGCTACGGGCGCACGAGCCCTGGTGGCGCGCCCGGCTGCGGGACCTGCGTCCGGCACGGCTGCCCGTCGACGACTTCAGCGCCGGCGCGGCGCACTACGGCCGCTACGAGATGGCGTTCGTCCCAGGTTCCCGCGACGAGGCGCTCGCCGTCGTCCACGCCTTCCTCGGCGTCGTGGCCGAGCGCGCCGACGAGCCGGCCTTCGACTTCGCCTGGTCGCCGTCGGACGCCCGCGCACGGGCCGGGGAGACCCATGGCATCGCCGCGGCGCGCTTCCCCGTACTGTTCGACGGCGACAGCGCCGACGCCCTGCGCGACAAGCTCGACGAGGCCGCCGCCCGGCACGGCTACGCCGCCGACCTGGAGGTCCGGCTCGGCCTCGCGGGACGCCCCCTGGGCTCCGGGGAGCCGACGTTCACCGATGTCATGGTCCTCGAACGCGGCGCGGGGGAGGAGGCGTCGGCCGAACCGCACACCGAGATCGCCCTCCTCTGCCTGCGGGACGGCCCGCCGACGGTCTTCGTCCGTGACACCGCGATGGGCCGCGACGAGGCACTGGAGTTCACCGAGCGCGTCGAGGACCTCGCCCTGGCCGCCCTGGTCCACGGCGAGGAGACACAGCCCGCGCCCCGCCCCGAAGCCGACGAGGCCGCGGCGGCGACCGGGACGACTGCGACGACTGCGACGACTGCGACGACTGCGACGACTGGGACGACTGGGACGACGACGGAAACCGATACGGCGGAGACGCCGGCATCCGGCAGCGCGACCCTGCTCGATCTGTTCGCCGCCGCGGTCGCCGAACGGCCCACGGCCACCGCCGTCCGCAGCGGTACCCGCACCCTCGACTACGCCGCCTTGGACGCCTGGGCCGATGCGATCGCCGCCCGTCTGCACGACCAGGGCATCGAGTCCGGATCGGTGGTCGGTGTCCTGGTCGAACGGGGCATCCACCTGATCCCCGCCCTCCTCGGCATCCTCCGCTCCGGCGCCGCCTTCCTCCCGCTCGACCCGGCCTACCCCACGGACCGCCTGCGTGGATACACCGAGGTCGCGCGGTGCGACCTGATCCTCACCGACCACACCACCGACGCCCTCGGCGCCTCACTGGGCACCACCCTGCGCCTACCCGAGGCGGACGGTTCGGCACCGGCAGTACCGCCGCGGGTCGAGACGGACGACCTCGCCTACCTCCTGTTCACCAGCGGATCCACGGGCACCCCCAAGGCCGTTGAGATCGAGCACGGGGCCCTCGCCAACTTCCTCACGGGGATCGGGGAGCGGCTCGGCTCCTCGGCCCAGGACGCCGTACTCGCCCACACGACGGTGGCCTTCGACATCTCCCTGCTGGAACTCCTCCTCCCGCTGACCGTCGGCGCCGAGGTCGTCCTCGCCTCCCGCGAGACGGCCCGCGATCCGCAGCGCCTGGCCGAACTGACCGACCAGGTGACCGTCGCCCAGGCCACGCCGAGCATGTGGCGGCTCCTGCTGGCGACCGGGTGGACCCCGCCTGCGGGTCTCACCGTCCTCTCGGGCGGCGAAGCGCTGCCGCGGAGCGTCGCCGAGGGCCTACATGCCCCGGCCCGCGCCCTGTGGAATCTGTACGGCCCCACCGAGGCCACCATCTGGACCTCCGCCCACCGCGTCACCTCCGTGGGCGACTTCGTCCCGCTCGGCGAAGCGCTGCCGAACCAGCAACTGCACGTCCTGGACGAGCGGTTGGAGCCGTGCGCGCCCGGTACGACGGGCTCGCTGTGGATCTCCGGTGCCGGACTCGCCCGCGGATATGCCCACCGGCCCGACCTCACGGCGGACGCCTTCACCGTCCATCCCGTCACCGGGGTGCGCCTCTACCGGACCGGTGACGAGGTACGGCTCCACGCGGACGGCGCCGTGGAATGGCTCGGCCGCGCCGACGCCCAGGTCAAGGTGCGGGGCAACCGTATCGAGCCCGCCGAGATCGAGCAGGTGCTGGAACGGTTCGCCGGGATCACGGCGGCCGTCGTCGTCGCCGCCCGCTTCGAGGGCCGGGGCGAACCGCGTCTGACCGCCTATCTGGTCGGCGACGCAGCACCGACGAAGGCCCGGCTGGACGAGTTCGTCGGCGCCACGCTGCCCGAGTACATGGTGCCGGACGCGTACGTACGGCTCGACGCGCTGCCCCTGACCGACAACGGCAAGGTGGCGCGGGCCCGGCTGCCCCTGCCGACACGCGACACGGTCCTGCGCGCCGACGCGGCCCTCACCGGGGCGGTGTCCGAGGCCGCCGCTCCGGCACCCGAAGCCGCCGCCCCGGCACCTGAGATCGCAGCCCCGGCTGTCGCCGCCGCGATCGCCGGCCTGACCACGGAGGCGCTGACCGCACTCGTCGCGCGCGTCTTCGCCGACACCGTGGGAGAGCCCGCCTTCGCCTCGGACGCCAACTTCTTCGACCTCGGCGGCGACTCGGCCAACGTCACCGTCGCCGCCGTACGTCTCAGCCGTGAGCTGGGCGCGGAGGTCACCCCTCCGTCGGTCTTCGCGACCGGCACCCCGGCCAGGCTGGCCCGGCTGCTGGCCGCCGACGGCCTGGTGCGGATCGCCGAGCCGGAGCCGGAGCCGGAGCCGGAGCCGGATCCGCAGTCGCGGCCGGAGAGGCACGCTTCCGCCCCGGCCGCCGTTCGCGGGCAGGAGACGATGGAGGAGGAGGCGGCGGCGGAAGCGAGCCCCTCGACGGCCGTGGCGGGGCCCGCAACCCCCGGACCCGCCCACCCCGGACCCGCGCGGGAGGACACCCACGGTGGTGCGCTGGCCGTGGTCGGGATGGCGTGCCGGTTCCCGGGCGCTGCCACGCCGGACGAGTTCTGGCGCAATCTGGCCGACGGCGTCTCCAGCGTCGGGGACGCGCCGCCGGGCAGGCGGGGCTGGGCCCACCTGTGGAGCGCGGACGACGCCGACGAGGCGCCGATGGGCTGGGTCGACGGCGTCGAGTACTTCGACCCCGCGCGCTTCGGTCTCACCGACCGCGAGGCCCGGCGCCTCGACCCCCTGCAGCGCGTCCTGCTGAGCGTGACCGCCGAGGCGCTGGAGAGCGGCGGCCACGACCATGTGTCGCTCGGCGCCGACACCGGCGTGTTCATCGGCACGATCGCGAGCGACTTCCCGGAACTGGTGGCACGGAGCATCGGCCACGGTGACCCGCACGTCGCCACGGGCACCGCGATCTCCATGGTCGCCAACCGGCTGTCGCACGTCTTCGACTGGTCGGGACCGAGCTTCGCCGTCGACACGGCGTGTTCTTCGTCCCTCGTCGCCCTGCATCAGGCCGCCATGCACCTGCGGTCGGGTGACATCGACGCCGCCGTCGTGGGCGCGGCCAACCTGGTCCTGACACCGGACAAGACACGCTCCTTCGCACGCAACGGCATGCTGTCCCCCCAGGGCGTGTGCCGGGCCTTCGACGAAGGGGCCGACGGCTACGTCCGCGGAGAGGGCTGCGGTGTCGTCGTACTGAAGCGGCTCGCGGACGCCCGGCGCGACGGGGACCCGGTCCTCGCCGTGATCCGGGGCACCGCCGTCAACCACACCGGCGGCAGCGCCGGGTTCCTCACCGCGCCGAGCAGGCCCGCCCAGGCGGCGGTACTGCGCAAGGCACTGGCCGCAGCCGGCGTCACCCCCGGCGACATCGGCTACATCGAGGCGCACGGTACCGGTACCCAGCTCGGTGACCTCATCGAACTCGAAGCGCTGCACGCGGTGCTCGGCGAGGAGGCCACGCATCCGGTCGCCGTGGGCTCGGTGAAGACGAACATCGGCCATCTGGAGCCGGCCGCCGGCATCGCCGGACTCATCAAGACGGTCCTCGCCCTCCAGGCCGGCACCATCCCGCCGTCCCTCAACCTCACCACCCTGAACAAGGCGTTCGCCTTCGCGGCCTCGCCGCTGTTCGTCGCCGACCGGCCGCTGCCCTGGGACGGGCCGAGGATCGCGGGTGTCAGCAGTTTCGGCTTCGGCGGCGCCAACGCCCATGTGGTGGTCGAGGCCGCGCCCCCCGTCACGGACGCCACGCGGGCCGCAGCGGACCACGACCGGCTGCCCCGGCTGCTGACCTTGTCGGCGGCGTCGGACGCGGCGCTGCGCACCCTGGCGCACCGCCTCGTGCTGATGCTGCGCTCCCCGTACTGCCCGTCCCTCACCTCACTGAGCGAGGCGAGCCGCAGACGCCCGGCGGCGACTCATCGTCTCGCCTGCGTCGTCGACAGTCTCGAACAACTCGACGACAAGCTGCGGCTGTTCCTGGCCGGCGTGGACGAAGTCCGCTCCCTCCACCCGGGACTGGCCGACGGCAACGGGCCGCGCACGGAGAAGGCCACGGTCCGGGACGGAGCGGGCCGGGAGGAACTGGGTGAGGCGGCACGGCGGTTCGCCGCCGGCGCGGACCTCTCCACCGGGCCAGGCCGGGCGGGCGTACGCTTCCCGACCGCGCCGCACGACGAGAAGTACCTCTGGCTGGAGCCCACCGGGCAGCCGCAGCCCCTGCCGCAGCCCCAGCAGCAGCCGCAGCCGACGGTCCCGGAGTCGGGCCAGGCCGCCGCGAGGGGCCGTACGACCGACTCGTGGGCGCGGCTCCCCGAGGCCGCCGAGCACGTGGTCCTCGGCAGGCCGACCCTGCCCGGTGCCGCCTACCCCGGCAAGGTGGCGGAGCTCGTCGGCAGTGAACGGTTCGGCCTGCGCGACGTGACGTTCCGCAAGGCCGTCGAGACGCCCGCGACCCTGTCCGCCGAACTGGAGGGAGCACGGGTCACGTTCCGCGACGGCGACGGCGCTGTCGTCTGCACCGCCGAACTGACCCCGCCGGAACAGCCGGTGCTTCCCGTCCCCCCGTCCGGCGACGGTTTCACCGACGCCCGCACTGACGGCTTCACCACCGTCGAACTCGACGCGCTCTATCGCGCGTTCGAACGCGACGGACTCGCCTACGGCTCCGCCTACCGGACCGTCGCCGCCCTCTCCACCGCACCCGGCCGGGCGACGGGCGTGCTCCGCGCCGAAGCCGGACTCGACGGCGTGGTCGACGCGCGGCTCCTCGACGGCGCCTTCCAGGTCGCTCTCACCGCGTGCGGTGCGCGGGGCCTGTATGTGCCGTTCACCGTCGAACGGCTCACGGTCCTCGGCCGGGTCCCTGCCACGGCCCGTGTGTACGCCCGGCGCGACCGGGAGACCGGTCCCGACTCCGGTCTGCTGACCGCCAGCCTGGTGATCCTCGACGGCGACGAGCCGGTGCTCGAAGCCCGTGGCATCACCTGGAAGCGGCTGTCGAGCACGCCGTCGGCCGGGACCCCGCGACCCGTCGCGGCCCAGGGCGTCGGCGCCGGTTCCGGTCGGCCCATGGCCACGGCCGTCGAGAGCAACGGTCACCGGCCGGTGCCCCCGCGTCCCGGACGGGGCGACGGTCTCGACGCCACCCTGGCCCGTTGGGTGGCCGACGCCCTGGAGACGGGCATCGACGACCTCGAACCGGACCGCCCGTTGCAGGAGCAGGGGCTTGACTCCGTGCTCGCCGTCGCGCTGGCCCAGGACATCCGCGCCAAGCTGGGCGTCGACATCCCCGTCACCCTCGTCCTCGAAACCGGATCGGTCGACCGGCTCGCCGCCGAACTCCGCGAGGAGTACGGCGTCACCACCGTCCCCGACGACACCGCGTCCACCACCGGGCTGCAAGACACCCTGTACACCGTGGACCCGGGCGACACCGCATACGCCACGCACGCCACGTACACCGCCGAGCTGTACGACGCCCCACAAGCGGCTGCCCGGGACGAGCAACCCGCCCCGGTGGCAGAGCCGTTCGCCGTTCCCGCGACGCGGGCCACCGGCGCGGCCGACCCGGACCGGCACGACATCGCCGTCATCGGTGTCGACGGCGTCTTCCCGAACGCCGCCGACACCGACGAACTGTGGCGGGTCCTGCTCGACGGTGACGACTGCCTCAGCGAAGTACCCGCCTCCCGCTGGGACGTCGACGCCTACTACGGCACCGACGGCACCCCCGGCACCGTGTACCTCAGGCGGGCCGGCTTCGTCGACGGGCTGACCGACTTCGACCCCGGTTTCTTCCGGCTGTCACCCGCCGAGGCACAGTGGATCGACCCGCAGCAGCGGCATCTGATCCAGTCGGCCTGGCGTGCCCTGGAGGACGCCGGGCTGGCGGGGAAGCCGGACCGCTCCACGGGCGTGTTCGTGGGCGCCAGCTATCAGCACTACCGCGACGTGGTCGTCGACGACGTCGTCCAGACCGCGGCCGGCCTCGGCAACCACAACGCGATCCTCGCCAACCGGCTCAGCTACTTCCTCGACCTGCACGGCCCCAGCATGACGGTGGACACGCTCTGCTCGTCGTCCCTGGTGGCCCTGCACACGGCGGTGCGCAGCATCCGGGGCGGGGAGTGCGAGCAGGCGATCGTCGCCGGTGTGCACCTGGGGATGTCGCCCCAGTACTTCCAGCTCGGCTCACGCCTCAGGTCGTTCTCGCCCACCGGCAGCTCACGTGCCTTCGACGCCGGCGCCGACGGGTTCGTGCCGGGCGAGGGGGTCGTGTCGGTCGTGGTGAAGCCCCTGGCCGCCGCGCTGCGCGACGGGGACCGGGTGCGCGGGGTGATCCGGGGGACCGCCGTCAACCACGGCGGCCGGACGAGCGGACTGACGGTTCCCAGCGGTGGGGGACAGCAGGAGGTCGTGGCCGCGGCCCTGGCGGACGCCGGGGTGTCACCGGAGTCGATCGGTCTGGTCGAGGCCCACGGCACGGGCACCGGACTGGGCGATCCGATCGAGGTGGAGGGGCTGACACGCGCGTGGCGCCGCTTCACGGCACGGTCGCAGTTCTGCGCACTGGGCTCCCTGAAGAGCAACATCGGCCACCTGGAACCCGCGGCGGGCCTCGCGGGACTGGTGAAGGTCCTGCTGGCGCTGGAGCACGGGGTCGTCCCGCCGACGGTGAACGTGACACGGCCGAACGACCACATCCGTTTCGAGGGCACCCCCTTCTACCTCTCCGACCGGCCCCTGGAGTGGCCGCGTACGGGCGGACCGCGCCGCGCTGCGGTGAGCGCCTTCGGCATGGGCGGCGTCAACGCGCACGTCATCGTCGAAGAGGCACCGGACACGCCCGCTCCGGCGGACCTGGCCCAGCACAGCCATCTCGTACGGGTCACCGGCGCCGACGAGACCGCCGTGCGCGCCCTCGCCGGTGTCTACGCCGAACAGGTGGCCCGCACGGCGGAGGACCGGCTGGGTCACCTCGCCTTCACCGCCAACACCGGCCGCGCCGCCCAGCGCCACCGTGTCGCCGTACAGGGGGCCACGCCCCGGGAACTGGCCGACCGTCTCATCGAGGTCGCGGCCGGCCGTACCCCCGTCGTCCGGGACAGCGGCAAGCCCGCCACCACGGCGTTCCTCTTCACCGGCCAGGGCTCCCAGTACCCCGGCATGGGCCGTGACCTGTACACCACGGAACCGCACTTCCGCGACGCGCTGCACGAGTGTGCCGACCTCCTGGCGCCCTGCACCGACATCCCGCTGCTCGACCTGCTGTGGGGCGACGCCCGGCACCTGCTGGACCAGACCCGGTACGCGCAACCCGCCATCGTCAGCGTCGAGGTGGCTTTGGTCCGGTACCTGGAAGCGGCAGGGGTGCGCCCCGACGCCGTCGCCGGGCACAGCCTCGGTGAGCTGACCGCAGCCTGGTCCGCCGACGTGCTCTCCCTGCCCGACCTGCTCCGCCTCACCGCCCTGCGCGGACGGCTCATGGACGACCAGCCCTCGACCGGCGCCATGGCCGTCGTCCACACCGACATCGACACACTCACCGCCGCACTGCGGGCCCACCCCGGCCTGGAGATCGGCGCCTACAACGCGACCCAGGTCCACACCGTCACCGGCCCCGCCGACGCGCTCGCCCGGTTCCGCGAGCAGACCCCGCACCGCACCCAGCTCCTTCCGGTCAGCCACGCCTTCCACTCCGCCGACATGGAACCGGCCGTCGCACCCTTCGCCGGGGCCGTGGCCGCCACCGCCCTCAAGCCGCCCGCCATTCCGTTCGTCTCCACCCTGACCGGGACCTGGCACACACCCGACTCCGCCGTCGACGCCGCGCACTGGGCCGAGGCCATCCGCCGGCCCGTCCGCTTCGCCCAGGCCCTGACCGTGCTCGCCGAGACCGTCCCGCAGGCCGTCTGGGAGATCGGGCCCCACCCCCATCTCACGCCCCTGGCCCGTACGACCCTCAGTGAGCCGCACCCCGTCTGGCTCACCACGCTCCACCGAGGGCGCGAGGACCAGATCCAGCTCCACACGGCCCTGGCCGCCCACCACAACCGCACGGGCGTCGACCTGACCTGGAGCGCGCTCCACGAGGGCAAGCGGCACCGCACGACCACCATCCCCACCTATCCGTTCCACCGAGAGCCGCTGGCCGCGCCCCCCGCTCGCCGCCGCGCCGTGACGAAGGCCGTCAGCCACCCGCTGTTCGACCGCCACTACGAGCACCGGAGCGAGGGACAGTGACGCACCGAGCCGAGACCTACGAGAAGACCTTCGCGGGACACGAACCCTTCATCGCCCAGCACCGCGCCGCGGGCACCGGACTGCTGCCCGCCGCCGTGCAGTTGGAGATGGCGATGGTGGGCGTCGCCGGGCTCGGGCCGTTCACTCCGCTGGAACTCACCGACGTGGCCTTCCTCAGGCCCCTCACCGTCGCCGACGACGCGACGGCCGCCGTCCGGCTCGACATCGCCCACGACCCGGACATCAGCCCGGACACCAGCCCGGACATCCGCTTCGAACTGAGCACCGTCGTGGCCGGGGAACGCAAACAGCTGTCCACCGGCCGCGGCCGGCGGCTTCCGGACGGCTCGGCACCCGGGTCCGTCCCCCGGGTGACCGGCACACGCACCATCACCTCGGACGACCTGTACGACAGCTGGTCGCGCGCCGGACTGCGGTACGGGCCGGACTACCGTACGGTCCGGGAGCTGACCGTCGGCGACGGCACCGCCCGGGCCGTCCTGCGCAGCGACGCCGAGCCCATGCCGTGGTTCGCCCACCCCCTGCTGACGGACGGTGTGTTCCAGGTCGTCAGCTGCGCGCTCCAGGACCTCCCGGGCACGACCGCGCCCCGGCCCATGCTACCGATCGGCGTGGCACGCGTCGCCGTCCACACCGATCTGTCGGCCCTGTCGTCCGGGGCCACGGTCCTGGTCCGCCGGACCGGGGTCGAGGGCGCCTACTCGACGGCCGACGCCGTGATCCTCGGGCCGGGCGGCGAGATCGCCGCTCAGTTCGACGGTGTCCGTATGCGCCGTACGACCGCGATGGCCCCGGCCACCGAGCCCTCGGGGCGGGCCGAGCCCTCGGGGCGGACCGCCCAGCCGCTCTCCCGCATCCACTGGCGGCCCGCGCCCGGCCCGGAGCGCGAGCCCGCGCAAGGCACCTGGGTGGTGCTGCACCACGGCGACGCGCTGGGCCGGCACACCGCCCGGCAGCTGCGCGCCGAGGGCGCCCGCGTGGTGGAGGCCGGCCTCGGCACGTCCCCGGCACACCCGGCGCGGGACCGCGACCACCTCGTCCTGCCGCACGCCGACGAGGACGGATTCCGGCGGCTGTGGCAGGACATCGGCGACCCGGTGGCGGGAGTCGTGCACCTGTGCAACGCCACCGGAGCGACCGACGACCGTACGGAGGCCTCCGACCTCCGCGCCGGACTGTACGGGTGCTTCGCCGCCCTGAAGACGCTCGGCGAGCGGCAACGCAAGTCCCGCTTCCTCGTGGTGACCCGGCACGCCCAGCCGGTGGCGGACGACGACACGCCCGTGCCCGCCCGCGCGGCGCTGTGGGGTCTCGTGCGGACGGCCGCCATCGAGTACCCCGGCCTGCGCCTCCGGCTCATCGACCTCGACGACACCGCCGGCGTCGACGCGTTCGCGGCGGAACTCGGCGAGGGTCCCACGGAGGTCGCTTACCGGCACGGCGTCCGTCACGAGCCCGTCCGACTGTTCGATCTGTTCGGCTCGTTCGATGTGCCGGACCGCCCGGCGAGCGGTCCCATCAGGCGGGGCGGCCGCTACCTCGTGCTCGGCGGGCACGGGGGACTGGGCCTGGAGGTGGCCCGCCGGTTCGCCGAGGAGGGCGCCGGACTCGTCGCGCTCGTCAGCCGGAGCGGCACGGCGGGCGCCGACCGGTCCCGGCTGGCCGGGATCGAGGCGGCGGGCTGCGCCGTCGTGTCGTACGCCGCCGACATCACCGCCCCTGGTCAGCTGCGGGCCGTCGTGGAACGCGTCCGGGACGAACACGGCGAACCGCACGGCGTGGTCCACGCGGCGGGCACCCTCAAGGACGGACTCATCCGGTCCACGACCGCCGAGGACATCGACGCGGTCATGCGGCCCAAAGTCGACGGCGTCCGCGAACTCGCCGCCGCCGTGGACGGAACGGACCTCGACTTCGCCGTCCTGTTCGCCTCCGTTTCCGGCACCTTCGGCAACCTCGGTCAGGGCGGATACGCCGCCGCAAACGCCTATCTGGACGCCTTCGCCCACGCGCACGGCACGCCCTGGCTCAGCGTCGACTGGGGCCTGTGGGGCGAGGTCGGCATGGGTACGGCGGTCGCGGACCAGCTCCGCCGCCGGGGCGTCCGGCCGCTGAGGACGACCGAGGCCCTGGACGCCTTGATCGCCGTCCTGGGCACAGACGCCCGTCAGGTGGTCGTCGCCCACCCCGACGACGCGGAGCCTGGGCCCGACACCACGGGCGTCGTACACGCCGACGAGGGCCGGGAGCGGGTGGAGGACGAACTGGAGCGCTTCCTCGGCGAACGGCTGGGCGTGGCCGCCTTCGACCGCCGTACCCCCCTCGCCGACTACGGCATGAGCTCCATCATGAGCGTCGAACTGTCGGAGGAACTGTCCCGCCGCTGGGACCTCCACCTCCCGGCCACCCTCTTCCTGGAACACGGCGATTTCACCGAACTGGCACGAGCGTTGACGGACCGGTACGGCGCGGCCGGCGCGGTACGGAAGCCGGCCGCCGGGGAGACCGCTGAACCGGCGGCGGACGATGTACACGCAGCACAGGAGGCAGAGGAGGCGCGGGCGGCACAGGGCGTGCGGGAGCCCGAGCCGGAGGCCGCTCCTGCCGCCGCCCCTGCCCGGCGGGCGGAGACCGGGCGGGACAAGGACGTGGCCGTGGTCGCCGTCTCCGGCGACCTGCCCGGAACACCCGACATCGCCGGTCTGTGGCCCCTGCTGCGCTCCGGCAGACACGCGTTCACCGAGATCCCGGCCGAACGCTGGGACATCGACGCGCACTTCGAGGAACGCGGCCCCCATATGACGGGCACCTACTGCCGCACCGGCGCCTTCCTCGACGACATCGACCGCTTCGACCCGTCGTTCTTCGGCATCTCCGTGCGTGAGGCCGAGGAGATGGACGCCCAGCAGAAGCTGCTGCTCGAACACGCCTGGGCGGTACGCGACGAGAGCGGTCTCGTCGGCCGCCGCGACATCGGCGTCTTCGTCGGGGCCACGTACACCCACCACCGCGACGCCCAGGGCCTGGACAGCGTCGGACCGCACACCGCGCTCGGCTCCCTGAACGCCGTACTGGCCAACCGCGTCTCCTACGCGCTCGATCTGACGGGCCCTTCGCAGACCGTCGACACCTTCTGCTCCTCCTCCCTCGTCGCCGTCCAGCAGGCGGTCGCCGCGCTGCGCGCCGGAACGTGCGCCGCCGCGATCGTGGCGGGCTGCCACGTCGGGCTCACCCCCTGGTACTACCGCAGCCTCAGCCAGCTCGGAGCCCTGTCCCAGACCCTGCCGCACCCCTTCGACGACCGTGCCGACGGCTTCGTCCCCGGCGAGGGAGCGATCGCCGTCATGCTCAAGCGTCGTGCGGACGCCGAGCGCGACGGCGACCGCATCTGGGGTGTGATCCGGGGGACGGCCGTCAACCACGGCGGCCGGGGCAGCGCTCTGCCCGTGCCCCGCAGCGAGGCCCAGACCGCCGTCGTCCGCGCCGCCCTCGACGACGCCGGGGTGGCCCCGGCGGACATCACCCTGATCGAGAGCCACGGCACGGCGACCCGGCTGGGCGACCCGGTCGAGATCGCCGCGCTCACCGATGTGTTCGGCGACGACCCGGACCGCCGTACGCCGGTGCACATCGGCTCGGTGAAGGCCAACATCGGTCATCTGGAGCCGGCCGCCGGACTCGCCGGACTGATCAAGGTCCTCTTATGCCTGCGACACGGCGAGATTCCGCCCCTCGCCGGCTACGAGAGCCCCGGCGCGCACCTCCACCTCACCGGCGGACCCTTCGTGATCCCGACGGAACCCCGGCCGTGGCGCTCGGACGGGCCGCGCCGTGCGGGGATCAGCGCCTTCGGTATGGGCGGCACCAACGCGCACATCGTCGTGGAGCAGTACGAGGGGCACTCCGCCGTACCGCCCGCCGAGCACACCCCCGCACCCTCCCGCCTGGGCGGACACCTCCTGCTCCTGTCCGCGCACACGCCGGAGGCACTGGCCCGGCGCGCAGCGGATCTGGAACAGCTGCTGCGGGCCGAGCCGTCCGCCGCGAGCGTGCTCTGCCGCTCGGCCGCCGTGGGCCGCGACCACCTGCGGCACCGCGTCGCGATCCTCGGCTCCACAGCCGGGGACCTGTCGGCCGGACTGGCGCACATCGTCCGCCGGGGCGGCGAGGCCCAGGGTGCCGTCCTGCGCGGCGGCACACTCCTGGAGAGCGGTGCCCGTACGGCCGACGCCGCGCTCGCCGCCCGCCTGGCCCCCTTCACCTCGCACACCGCCGAACGGCTCGCGGACCAACTCCGCGTCCCGGAGCACCGGTTGCGCACCGCACTGGCCTTCTTCCACGTCGGTGGCGGAACCGTCGACTGGCACCGGGTGTACGAGGGAACGCCCACGCGACGGATCGCCCTGCCGCCGTACCCCTTCCGGACGGACCTCCAGAAGACGGACCTCCAGAGGACGGAACTCATGGCGACGGACTCCACGAGGACGCGGAACACGGACGAGAGGACGGACAGGGAGACGGACAAGCGGGCGTACCAACGGGCGAGCCGGCAGGCGGTCACGGGCACGGCAGACGTGACCGCGACCGTCCACCGGCTGTCCCGGGCACACCGCGTGTTCGGTGAGGCGACGCTGCCGGGGGCGCTGACGGCGGCCCTGGCACTCGGGAGCGCCGACGTCCTGCGGCGGATCGCGTTCGTGGGCCGGGGGACCGGACTCCACACCCTCGCCAGCGACCTGGACGATCCCACCCGCACGGGACCGGTCACGTTTCGGTACGGCGACCGGATCGTCGCCCGCCTCGAAACGGGCCGTGCGGACGAGGGGTTCGTCGACCCGACCGGCACCCAGGACATCGACGCCCTCCGCGCGGGCCTCGACCGGACGCTGGACCCCACGGGCCTGTACGCCTGGTTCGCGGCCAAGGGCATGGACTTCGCCGCCCCGCTGCGCTCCCTCACGGACGTGCGCTTCGGGCCGGCCCGCGTGCTCGCCCGGGTCGGCGGCACCACCGGCGACGACCTGGAGAAGGCCGTGGTCGCCCTCGACGCCGCCCTGCAGAGCATGGCCGTACTGACCCTGGCCGACCCGTCCGCGACGGCGGCGACCTATCTGCCGGTGTCCATCGGACGGGTCGTACGGCGGCACGATCCGGCGCGGACGGCCTACGTGCTGCTCGACGCCGACACCGACGCCACCGCGCCGGACGGGGTACGACGCGGCCACGCCACCCTGCTGGCCGCGGACGGCAGGGTGCTGGTGTGCCTTGAGGACGTGGAGTACCGCACGGTGATCGCTGAGGACGCGTCCGACGTGACCGAGGAGCCGCGGCGGGACGCGCCCCGGCCGGCCGTGACCGCGTCCTCGTCCGCCCCCGGGGCCGCGATCCAGGCCTCGGTGCTCGCCCTCGTGCGGAACACCCTGCACGATCCGAGCGTCACCCCCACCACCTCGCTGTCCTCCGCCGGGCTCGACTCCATGCTCGCCACGGCCATCGCGGCCGACATCGAGGAGACCCACGGTGTGCGGCTGAGCCCCACGGACGTCCTGGACGCGGCGGACTGCCGCGCCCTGGCCGCACGGGTCGCCGAGCAGACCGACGTGCCCGAGCAGACCGACGGGCGCGGGCAGGACGACGTGCCTGGACGGACCGTCACCCTCACCACGCCCGCCGTCCCCGTCGAGCCGACGCCCGACCCGAAGGACATGGCCGTCATCGGCTTCGCCCTCGCCCTGCCCGGGGCCCAGAACCCGACGGAGCTGTGGTCGCTGCTCACCCGGGGCGGCACGGAGATCGGCCCCGCGCCCGCCCACCGCTGGGGAACGTACGCGCAGGGCACGGAGTCCGACGTCGGCGGCTTCCTCGGCAACGTCGAGGAGTTCGACGCCCGCTTCTTCGACTTCTTCCCCAAGCAGGCCGAGGTGCTCGACCCCCAGGCCCGCTGGCTGCTGCGGACGACCTGGGAGGCATGCGAGTCGGCCGGCCTGCCGCCACGTCGACTCCCTTCGTCCACGGGCGTGTTCGTCGGCGCCAGCTACCAGCACTACCGCGACTACAACATCGCGCCGGAACTGGACGCCCACAGCGGCCTCGGCAACCACAACGCCTTCCTCGCCAACCGGCTCAGCCACTTCCTCGACCTGCGCGGCCCGAGCATGACGGTGGACACGCTCTGCTCGTCGTCCCTGGTGGCCCTGCACACGGCGGTGCGCAGCATCAGGAACGGCGAGTGTGAACAGGCCGTCGTCGCGGGTGTCCGGGTCGCCATGTCGCCGTTGCACTACGTGGCCATGAGGAACCTGCGGGCCCTGTCACCTTCGGGCGCGTCGCGCGCCTTCGACGCGGCGGCGGACGGGTTCGTGCCGGGTGAGGGAGTGGTGTCGGTGGTGGTGAAGCCGCTGGCCGCCGCCCTGCGGGACGGGGACCGGGTGCGCGGTGTCATCCGGGGCAGCGCGGTCAACCATGGGGGCCGCACCAGCGGGTTGACGGTGCCGAGTGCCCGCGCGCAGGGGGACGTCATCGCCGGGGCGCTGCGGGACGCCGGTGTCTCGCCGGAGACGGTCGGGCTGCTGGAGGCGCACGGTACGGGGACGGGGCTGGGGGATCCCATCGAGGTCGAGGGGCTGACCCGGGCATGGCGGGAGCACACCGATCGGGCGCAGTTCTGTGCGATCGGATCGTTGAAGTCGAACATCGGTCATCTGGAGCCGGCCGCCGGTCTGGCGGGTCTGGTGAAGGTGCTGCTGGCGATGGAGCACGAGGTGATCCCGCCGACGCTGCACGTGACCCGCCCCAACGACCACATCCGCTTCGAGGACACGCCCTTCTACCTCGCCGACCGCCCACGGGCCTGGCCGCGAGACGGTCACCCGAGGCGGGCCGCGATCAGCGCGTTCGGCATGGGCGGCGTCAACGCCCACGTCATCGTCGAAGAGCCACCGGCGGCGCCGGTTCGCGCCGGGGCGGCCCTGGGCAACCATCTGGTACGGGTGACCGGCGTCGACAAGGCTGCCGTGCGCGCCCTCGCAGCCACCTACGCGGACCGCTTCGACGCGGCACGCGACGACTGGGAGACCGCCGACCTCTGCCATACGGCCAACGTCGGCCGCGCGCCCCTGCAGTTCCAGACGGCCGTCAGCGGGCCCGACGCCGCCGCGCTGGCGACGGCGCTGCGCGCGGTCGCCGCAGGCCGTGTGCCGATCGCCCGCGCCGACAGCTGCCTGACCGCCGAACAGGCCCGCGAACAGGCCCGGGGAGACTGGGCTCCGGCCGGGGAACGGCAGCGCCACACCGCCGTCGCCGTCCTGGTCCGCGCCGGATACGCGCACCTCGACTGGGCGGCGCTCTCCGCGCCGGGAGCACGGGTCACGGACCTGCCGACGTACCCGTTCGCCGCGCAGAAGCACTGGCACATGCACCAGCCCAAGGCGGAAGCACGGGCCGGGCGCCGCCCCGAAGCCCACCGGACCGAGTGGCGCACCGACGAACTGCCGCCGCCCGCTCCCGCGTCGCGACAGGCCTCCGTGCGCCTCGTCACCACGGACCCCGCCCTGCGGGACGCGCTCACCTCCGCCCTCCGCGACCAGGGCGCGTTCGTCGAGGAGGCTGCTCAGGAGGGGCGGAACGGGCAGACGGTTCGGACCGAGCAGACCCCTTCGAGCCCGGACACGACCGTCGTCGCGGACACGATCGTCGTCATGGACACTCCGACCCCGCAGTCCGCCGAGCCCTACGACCTGCGCGCGTTCTGGTCCGAACTCGGCGCCCTCGTCGCGGCGTTGCCCGCCCACGGGCGGCTGCTGTGGGTGGGACACCACAGTGCGGCCGTGCACGCGGCGGAACGCGGGCGGCTGCGTCCGGAGGCCGCCGCCATGGCCATGGCCGTACGGGCGGCCTGCGCGGAGAGCCGGAAGCACTCCGCCGTCGTCGACCTGGACCCGGCCGACCCGGCGGACGTACGGGCCCGGCAGGTCGCCGCCGAGTACGCGGCGCTGCCCCAGGGCCCCGACGCCGAGCCGGGCACGGACCCGTACTCCGGCACCTTCGCGGCCTACCGCCACGGCATCAGGTATGTGCCGCACACGGTCGCCGCCCCGCCCGGTCCGGCGTACGAGCCGTCCGGGGACGGGTACTACCTGGTGACGGGCGGACTCGGCGCTGTCGGACGGCATCTGGTCCGGCGGCTCGTCGACCGGGGAGCGCGTCATGTCGGCGTGGTCGGGCGGTCCGTGATCGACGAGACCCGCTCCGAACCGCTGCGGGAGCTGTCGGGGCGGGCCGAGGTGGCGTACCTGCCCTGTGACGTGTCCGACGCGTCGGCCCTGGCCGCCGTGGCGCGGGAGTTCGGGGCGCGCTGGGGCCGGCTGCTCGGTGTCGTGCACTGCTCCGGCGGGGTCAACCCGTTCGGCGCGATGCACCGCCGGCCGTGGAGCGACGCCACGAAGGTGGTCGCCCCGAAGATCCCCGGCTCACTGAACGCCGTACGGCTTGCTCAGGAGCAGGGCGCCGACTTCGCGGTCCTGGTCTCCTCGATCGCAGGCACCCAGGCCCGGGCCGGCCGCGGCCTGGTCGACTACGGCCTCGCCAACGCCTACCAACTGGCGCTGGCCGAACGCGAGAACGGCATCGCCACCACGGTCACCGCGCACGCCTGGCCCAACTGGACGGGCACCGGCATGGAGGCGGACGCGTCCTACTCCGCCGCGCACTCCATCGGCACCCATGAGGCGGCGGACGCGTTCCTCGACCACCTACGGTCGGGCGGCGCGGTCGTCTTCCCCGGCACCGCGCCCACCTCCACGCCCCCGTTTGAACCCACACCCACACCCACGCCCACGGAGCCCGGCGTTCCCGCCGCATCGGCGCAGGGCGCGGCGTGGCGCGGGGCGTACGGTGCGGTCACGGAGATCCGTACCGTGATCCCCGCACCGGCGACCGGTGGACGGGACCGGGAGGAGATGCGCGGGCATGTGCGGGACGCCTTCGTGCACGTTCTGGGGGAGGACCCGGGCGACCGCTCGCTCCAGGCGCTGGCACTGGACTCCCTGGTCATCGCCGAGCTGACCACCGCCCTGGAACAGCGCGGCGGTCTCACCGTCGACCCGTCCCTGTTCATGCGGGTCCGTACGGCCGACGACATCGCGGCCGCGCTCGCCACAGCCACGGCCACGGCCGCGCCGGGCCGGCCCGCCGCCCTTGAGCAGGAGGCGCCGCCCGGTCGGCCCTCGGCCTCCGACGACCAGCGCGCCTCGGCCCTGAGCGCCCTGCTGCATCCGCTGGTCACCCGCGACCGGGGAACGGTGACGCCATGACGACGGAGCCGAACGAAAGGACCGCTGTGAGCGAGCCCGACAGCCGAATCGCCGTGATCGGCATGGCGGTACGGCTCCCGGGGGCCGAGGACGTCACGGACTTCGGGGCCCTGCTGAGGCACGACGGGGTCGAGGTCGACGACGTCCCGCCGAGCCGCTGGGCCCGGGGGCTGTACCTCGGGGACGGCGCCCACCAGGGCACGCACCACCGCGGTGCCTTCCTGCTGGACCCGTTCTCCTTCGACCACGCGGCGTTCGGCATGAGCGCCGAGGACGCCGTCCTCCTCGACCCGCAGCAGCGCGTGATGCTGGAGGTCGGTGCCCGGGCCCTGGAGGACTCCGGCTATCTGGGGGCGCGTCGGCGGCTCGACGCGGGCGTGTTCGTCGGCGCCCGTATGAACGGCTACGGGTTCGATCACGGACGGAGCCCGGGCCCCGGGGGCGCCCAGGCACCCGGCCTCGCCGGGGAGCCGAGGGCAGCCTCCCTCTGGGGCCGGTCGCAGAACTTCATGGCGGCCTGGCTGTCCGACCGGTTCGACCTGGCGGGCCCCAGCCTCGTCGTCGACACCGCGTGCTCGTCCTCCCTGTCCGCCGTCTGGCTGGCCTGCCAGAGCCTGACGGCGGGAGCCTGCGAGCTGGCCGTCGTCGGCGCGGTCGACCTGCTGATCGACCCGCTCACCTTCGTCCTGCTCTCCCGCACCGGAGCCCTGTCCCCGGACGGCCTGTGCCGGACCTTCGACCGCAGGGCCGACGGGTATGTGCCCGGCGAGGGGGCCGTCGCCCTGGTCCTGAAGCCGATGCGGGCGGCACTGGCCGACGGCGACCTGGTCCTCGGAGCCATCGCCGCGACCGCCGTCAACAACGACGGCCGCACCATGGGCGTCACCTCGCCGAACGTGGAGGCCCAGGTCGAACTGCTCGGCAAGGTCTACGAGCGGATCGACCCCGCGACCGTCCAGTACGTCGAGGCCCACGGCACCGGCACGGCCATCGGCGATCCGATCGAGGCGCGCGCCCTCACCGAGGTGTTCGGCCGGCACGGCGTGCCCCGCAACTCCGTGGCACTCGGCTCCCTCAAGCGCCGCATCGGCCATCTGCACTCGGCGTCGGGCCTGGCGGGACTGGCCAAGGTCATCGTCATGCTGCGCGACGGCATCGTCCCCGCGCTCACCGTCGAGGAGCCCAACCCCCGCCTGGGCCTGGCAGACAGCCCCTTCCACCTCCCCGCCACGCACGGCCCCTGGCCCGAGACGACCGTGCGACGCGCCGCGGTGAGCGGCTTCGGCTTCGGCGGGACGAACGCGCACGTCGTCGCCGAAGCCGTACCCCCGGCTCCGCGCGCCCGGAACCGCTCCGGCGGGCAGCCCCGTACGGTCCACGTCCTGCCCCTGTCGGCCGACACCCCGTACGCGCTGCGGGAACTGGTCGCGCAGTGGATCGAGTTCCTGCCCACCGTGTCCGACGACCTCGACGACGTGTGCGCCACCGCGCGGCTGGCACGTCCGCACCGCTCCGAGCGGGTCGCCGTCCGCGGCGCCGACGCCACGGCACTGACGTCCGCCCTGCGCGCCTGGCTCCTGCGGTACGACGCGTCCGACACCGCCGCGCCCGGCCTGCTCGCCGTATGCGTGCGGCCCCGGGAGGACGAGACAGCCCCCGACTGGCTCGTCGCCCTCGACCGCTCGGTGCCGCCCGTGCACGAGATCATCGGCCGCTTCGAGACGGCGACCGGAGCACGCCTGAACGACTTCACCGGCGAACTGCTGCGCATCAGCGAGGGAGTCGCCCTCACGGTGGCGCTGCGCGACGCGGGGTTGCCGGACAGCGCGGTGGACCTGCCCCCGGGGTGGGAGGCGATCCGGGAGTTCGCCTGGGGCCGCGTACCGCTCGAAGAGGCGTTGGCCGACGTCCTGCGCCACGACGGTGACCCGGCCCCCGAGCCCGCGCACCAGCCCACCGCCGCCGCCGACCTGTGCGCCCGCCTGGCCCGGGCCCGCGACGGCCGGGACGTGGCCGAGGTACTCGCCGCGCTCACCGCCGACCTCTTCGGGGCCGGCCGGGACATCGACTGGGCCGCCCGCCAAGGGGACACGGCATGGCACAAGCGCCTGCTGCCGTCGGCCCAGCCGCGCGGCCGGGCCCTCGACCTGCGCGAGCCTCAGCGCTCGCCCGAACCCGGCACGCCCGCTGAACTCGTCCGGGACGAGGGCACCGACGGATACGTCTTCACCCGGGTCTTCGGGCCCGGCGAGACCGCCCTTGCCCAGCACGCCGTGTACCGCAGGATCATGCTGCCGGGGGTGGCGTGGTTCGAGTTCCTGCGCGAGGGCGCCGCGTTGCGCGGCGAACCCTTCCACGGAGTACGGGACCTGCTGTTCCACCGCCCACTGATCCCCTCCGGCGCGTGCCGCGTGGTGTGCCGCGTCGACGCGCGGGGGCGGTTCACCGTGGCGGACGACCGGAACGGGGACCCCTTCGTCACCGGCCGGCTGCTGCGCGAGCCCGCCGCCGAACCGGCCCCCGTACCGATCGCCTCACTCATCGGTTCCTGCGCGCAGGTGCACGCCGGCTCCGGTCTCTACCGGTGGCTGCGGAGGATCGGCTACCACCACGGCCGCTACTACCGGAACATCTCCTGGGTGGCGGGCCTCCCGGACGGCGGCACGCTCGCCCGGATCGAGGGGCGTCGCCAGCGGGAGTCGAACCCGCCCGGCGTCCAGCTGTTCCCGGGGTTGCTCGACAGCGTCACCATCGCCGCGATCGCCCCGGACAACCCGGTGTTCGGCGCCGCCGAGGCGTCCGCGTTCATTCCGCTCTCGGCGGGCCGGGTGGACGTCCACGGCCCGCTGGACGACGCGGCCTACGTCCGCACGGAGATCGCCTTCTGGAACGAGGAGGCCTGCCGCGTCACCCAGACGGTGACCGACGCGACGGGCCTGCCGCTTCTGGTCTTCGGCGACATGTCGTCCAAGAGGGTGCCGCTGGAGGCGTTCAGCGACGAGGTGGCCGCGCTCGGCGGTGCGGCGACGGCGGCCGACGGCGGCCGTACGACAGGCGCTGCGGCCGGAGACACGGCTGCGGCGTCCCGAGGTACGGCTGCGGCCGTCCCCGCCGCCAAGGCAGGCACCGTCGCCGGCAGTACGGCCCCGACCGGGCCCCGCGACACCACCACCCCGCCTCCCCTCCGCCCTGTGCCCGCCCCTGCCCCCGCGGCGCGCGGTGACCGGCCGACGATGCCCGGGCGGGTGCTCGACTGGTTCCTGGAGCTGACGGGGACCTCCGCGGACGACGCCGACACGGAGTTCCTGTCCGCCGGGTTCGACTCGGTGGGCCTGGTGTCGCTGAGCGAGCGGATCTCCCAGGAGTTCGGGCTGTCCCTCTACCCGACGGTGTTCTTCGAGCACCCGACACCCCGGCAGTTCGCCGAGTTCGTCCTGACCGAGGCCCCGGACCTGGCCGCCGCACTTACCCCGTCGCCCCGCCCGACCGACGGGACGTCAATCCCCGCCGCGCCGCCCGCGCCCGCCGAGCCCACCACCACACCCCGAACAACCGCCGACCCGACCCCGGCCCCCCGCCCGTCCACCACGAGGCCCGCGGCGCCCGCTCCCACACCCGCCCCCGACCGCACACCCGCCCCCGGCCCCACACCCGACACCCCCCGCTCCCGCGACATCGCCGTCGTCGGTGCGGCGGTCCGTCTCCCCACCGCACGTACCCTCACCGGCTTCGCGGATCTCCTGCGCGAAGGCCGGGACACCGTGCGCGCGCTGCCCGACGGCCGCTGGAGTCGGCCGTCGCACGGACCCGCCCCGCACGCCTCGTTCCTGGAGGCGGTGGACGAGTTCGACCCGGGCCCGTTCCGGATCTCGCCCCGGGAAGCGCCCCTGATCGACCCCCAGGCGAGGATCGTGTACGAAACGATCTGGGAGGCCCTGGAGGACGGGGCACGGGCGGGCGAGCGGGCCGAGCACAGCCGTACCGGACTGTGGATCGCGTACAGCCACGACCACTACCACGAGGAGCGCGCCCACCACGGCGTACCGGACGGCCGGGGCCTGGGCCTGGAGGCGATGATCGCGAACCGGCTGTCCTACCTGATGGACTGGCACGGCCCGAGCGCACTCGTCAACACCCTCTGCTCGTCCTCGCTGGTGGCTGTGCACACGGCCTTGCAGCACCTGCGCGCCGGGGACATCGACACGGCGGTGATCGGTGCTGTGCACGCCGCCATCAGCCCGGAGTACTTCCGCTCGATGGGCGATCTGATGGCCCTGTCACCACGGCACCGCTGCCGAGCCTTCGACAGCACCGGCGACGGCTTCGTCCCCGGTGAGGGCGCGGTCGCCGTCGTCCTGCGCCGGTACGACGACGCCCGGCGGGACAGCGACCGGATCCGGGGCCTCATCAAGGGCGCGGCCGTGAACCACGGCGGCCGTACCACCCGTTACTCCGCCCCGAGCCCCCGCGCCCAACGGGACGTCATCACGGCGGCGCTGCGGGACGCGGAGATCCCCCCGGAGACGGTCGGGCTGTTGGAGGCGCACGGTACGGGGACGAGCCTCGGCGACCCCATCGAGATCGACGGGCTGACCCGGGCGTGGCGGGAGCACACCGAGCGGGCGCAGTTCTGTGCGATCGGGTCGTTGAAGTCGAACGTCGGTCATCTGGAGCCGGCCGCCGGTCTGGCGGGTCTGGTGAAGGTGCTGCTGGCGATGGAGCACGAGGTGATCCCGCAGACGCTGCACGTGACCCGCCCCAATGACCACATCCGTTTCGAGGACACGCCCTTCTACCTCGCCGACCGCCCTCAGCCGTGGCGGCGTGGCGGTCACCCGAGGCGGGCCGCGATCAGCGCGTTCGGCATGGGCGGCGTCAACGCCCACGTCATCGTCGAAGAGCCACCGGCGGCGCCCCGGGACACCCCTCTCCCGCAGGACAGCCACATCGTGCGGGTCGGCGCGGCGGACGAGGCCACCCTGCGCGACCTGGCCGGCGCCTACGCCGACCAGCTGGCCGGTACCGCCGAGGACCGGCTCGGCGACTTCGCCCGCACCGTCAACACCGCACGCTCTGCCCACCGTTACCGCACGGCGGTGCACGGCACCACGGCCCGCGAATTGGCCGCCCGGCTCACGGAGGTCGCCTCGGCCACCACACCCCCGACCCGCCACACCCGTACGGCGACGACGACCGCGTTCCTCTTCACCGGGCAGGGCTCGCAGTACGCCGACATGGGCCAGGGGCTGAGGGCCACCGAGCCGCACTTCCGCGACGCGC
Source organism: Streptomyces sp. VNUA24 (assembly GCF_029167005.1). Classification (NCBI taxonomy): domain Bacteria; kingdom Bacillati; phylum Actinomycetota; class Actinomycetes; order Kitasatosporales; family Streptomycetaceae; genus Streptomyces; species Streptomyces sp. VNUA24. The sequence goes on along the minus strand of NZ_CP119143.1, from coordinate 233,633 downwards.
TCCAGGAATGCGCCGACCTGCTCGTCCCCTGGACCGACGTGCACCTGCCGGACCTGCTGTACGGCGACGCCCGGCATCTGCTGGACCGGACCCGGTACGCGCAGATCGGCATCGTCAGCGTCCAGGTCGCCCTGGTGGCGTCCCTGCGGGCGGCCGGGGTCCGGCCCGACGTGGTCGCCGGGCACAGCCTGGGCGAACTGACCGCGGCCTGGGCGGCCGGGGTACTGGCCCTGCCCGACCTGCTGCGGCTGACCGCGCTGCGCGGAGAGCTGATGCAGGCCCAGCCCGCGACCGGAACCATGGCCGTCGTCCACACCGACGCACAGGCCCTCATGGCCGAACTGGAGGCGTACCCCGGCCTCGAGATCGCCGCACACAACGCGCCGCGCGTCCACACCGTCAGCGGCCCGGAGGAGGTGATGGCCCGCTTCCGCCGGGAAACCTCCGCCCGCGTACAGCCCCTGACAGTCAGCCACGCCTTCCACTCGGCGGTGATGGAACCCGCTCTCGCCCCTTTCGCCGACGCTGTGGCCGCCACCCCGCTCGCACCCCCCTCGATCCCCTTCGCCGACACCCTCACCGGCACCTGGCACAGCGATGTCACCGCCACCGACCCCGGGCACTGGGCCCAGGCGATCCGCCGTCCCGTCCGCTTCGCCCAGGCCGTCACCACCCTGGCCGAGACGGACCCCCACGCCGTCTGGGAGATCGGCCCGCATCCGCAACTGGTCCCGCTCGCCCGCGCCACGCTCACCGAGGAGCGCCCCGACCTCGACTGCGCGTGGATCACCACCCTCCGGCGGGGCCGTGCGGACCAGCCGGAGTTCCACGCCGCTCTGACGGCGCACCACAACCACACCGGCACCGACCTGAACTGGACCGGCCTCCATCACGGCAAACACCAGAGCGTCGCCACCGTCCCCGGCTACCCCTTCCGGCGCCGCCGGTTCTGGATCGCATCCGGCACGCCCGCCGCACCGGGCCCCGACACCACGACCACCGACAGCACCCATCCGCACGAGACGAAGAGGCCCGAGCACCATGGCTAGCGAATACGGACTGAAGCGACACTTCAACGGTGAGGCCGCGCGCCTCATCGGCGGCAAGGTCCGCGCCCTCCACCCCGAGTTCGACGTCGAGGGATACGCCACCGAAGTCGAACAGCGCATCCCCGGCAAGGAACTCAAGGACCGCGTCCTCGTCCTGACCGAGGGACTGCGCACCCGGCTCCCCGAGGACTACCCGGCCGCCGTGGCCGTGCTCGTGTCGATCCTCGGCGACGACCTCGCCGAGGGCGAGGGCATGTTCAACACCAGCTGGTTCCTCATGCCGGTGGCCAGGTTCGTGGAGGAGTACGGCCGGGACCACCCCGAGGTCTCGCTGGATGCCATCGAGGAGATCACCCGGCGCCACACCGGCGAGTACGCCATCAGGCCCTTCGTCGAGCATCACTACGCGATGACCATGAAGCGCGTCGCGCAGTGGGCGGTCAGCCCGAGCCACAACGTACGGCGCCTCGCCAGCGAGGGAATCCGCCCGCGTCTGCCCTGGGCCCGCACCCTCGACGTGTTCGTGAAGGACCCTGCGCCCCTCCTGGAGATCCTCGAACCCCTGCGCAGCGACCCCTCCGAGTACGTGCGCAAGTCCGTCGCCAACAACCTCAACGACATCTCCAAGGACACCCCCGACATCGCGCTCGCCACCGCGCTGCGCTGGCTGGAGGAGAGCCCCACCCCCGAGACGAACTGGATCGTGAAGCACGCCCTGCGCACCCTGGTGAAGAAGGGCGACCAGCAGGCCCTGGCCCTCCTCGGGGCGACGGGCGGCGAACTCGTCCAGGTCACCGACCTGCGCGTCACCCCCGGGGCGGTGGTCGTCGGGGACACCGTCGTCATCGACTTCACCGTCGAGAACCCCGACGACCGGGCCCACAGCGTCACCGTCGACTACGTGGTCCACCACGTGCGCAAGAACGGCCGCAGCATCCCCAAGGTCTTCAAGCTGACGACCCTCGAACTCGCCGCCGGCGAACGGCGGGTGGTACGCAAGAGCCACCCCCTCAAGGAGGTGCAGACCCGCCGGTACTACGCGGGCGAGCACGCGGTCGACATTCAGGTGAACGGCCTGGTCAAGGCCACCGAGCGGTTCGACCTACGCACATGAGCGGCACCCGGGTCCATCTCGCCGCCACCGATCCGCTGGTCTACGACCACCGGATCGGTGACACCCCCGTCGTCCCGGCCGCTGCCCAGATCGACGCCCTGCTCACCGCCTGCGACACCCGACGGCCCGACCGTGTGTGGACGCTGGAGAACGTCACCTTCCGCGCCCCGCTGCGGGTGACCGGGCCCGGCGTCGACCTGAGTGTGGTCACGGCCGACGACGGGCGCTGCGCGCTGCGTTCGCACCCGGCCGACCGAGACGGCGCGCCGGTCGAGCACAGCACGGCGCACGCCAGTGGCGTCCCCCTGCCACCGCCCCACTACGTCGACCTGACCGGGCTGCGGGCCGACTGCACGCGGTCCGTCCCGCTGACGGACGTGGCCGCGTGGCGGCGGGCCAGCGGCATCACGTACGGGCCCGCCTACCGGGCGATCCGGTCCGCGTACCGGGGGCCGGACCGGATGCTGGTGGTGCTGCGCGCGGACGACGACCTGCACGGGACCCGGTTCGTGCCGCCGCCCCTGCTCGACAGTGTCTTCCAGGCCCTGGGCATGGTCGACGACGGGGCCGCCGGGGCGTGCCTGCCGTGGTTCGTGGGCCGGCTCGTGGCCCGTCGGCGGATCTCCGGCACGGTCCTCGCCCTCGTGGAGCGGGACGCGTCGGCCGGGTCCCTGGGCGGTGCCGTACGGGGGAGAGCCACCGTCTGCAACCAGCAGGGCGAGGTGCTGCTCGAACTGGACCGCGTCACTCTCAAGTCACCGGCCCCGCCCCGGCCCGCCGGGGCGGTGGGGGAGCGGGACCGGTCGGCCCGGTCCGCCCGATCTGCCCGGTCGGCGAGCGGCTCGATCGAGACCGTCGTCTGGCGCGGGACCGAACCGGCCGTCGTCCCCCGGGCCTCCGATGCCCCGCTGCTCCTCATCTCGGCGCAGCCGATACCGGCGCCGCAGGGCCGGTCCGTCGTCCGTCTGACGCCGGACGAGCTGACCGAGGAGCGCCTCACGGACGTGCTCGACGGGACGCCCGTGGGCGCGGTGCTGTACGCCGCGCCCACGGGCGTCCCGGCGAGGGAGGAGCGGGTGGGAAAGGCCCTGCAGGGGGTGTTCACGCTGGTACGGCGGCTCGCGGCACGTCCGCCGATGCCCGATCTGCTGATCGTCACCGCCGGGGCCCACCAGGTGGCGGGAGAGGAGAGCGTCGACCCCTTCATGACCTCCCTGTGGGGACTCGGCCGCACCTTGCGTGTGGAACACCCCCGCACGACCGTCCGTCTGGTGGACCTGGAAGCCGGTGCCGAGCTCACGGCGACCGCGCTGGAGGAGGTACTCGGACAGACCGAACCGGAACTCGCCCGCCGCACGGGCGGCTGGTACCGGCCCTCGCTGGAGCCGAGCGGGCGCGCCCCGGAACCACCGTCCGACGGCGGCGCGCGGCTTCCCCGGTTCCGCGGCGGGCGCTTCCTCATCACCGGCGGCATGGGCGGCATCGGTCTGCGGGTCGCGGAGTTCCTGGCGGCCGAAGGGTGTGCCCGTCTGACCCTCGTGGGCCGGACCGTCCCGGACGCGGGGGAGGCGCGGGCACGGCTCGACCGACTCGGTGCCCTCTGCGACCTGGACACCGTGGCCGCGGACGTCCGCCGGCTCCCGGAGGTGCTCGACGGCGCCGAACGCTACGACGGGGTGTTCCACGCCGCCGGAGTGCTGCGCGACGGCCTGGCGCGCACACTGACGCCGGACCGGATCGGGGACGTCCTCGGCCCCAAGACCGGCGGGGTGCACGCGATCGCCGAGCTGATCGCCCGCGGCGGCCCCCCGGACTTCGTCGCCCTCTTCTCGTCCGTCGCCTCCGTACGCGCCAACCTCGGGCAGAGCTCCTACGCGGCGGCCAACGCCTACCTGGACGGCTACGCGGCCCGCAGACGCGCCGACGGCGAGCCCTGGTTCAGCCTCGGCTGGGGGCTGTGGAACGTCGGCATGGGCGAGGGCATCGCCCCGAAGGCCGCCGCACGCGGTGTCCCGGTCCTCACGGCGGACAGCGGAGTCGCCCTGCTGCGCACCGTCCTCGGCCGCCCACCCGCCCACTACGTCCTGTCCGCCGCCGTCGACGCGAAGGAAGAACCCATGACCGCTGTGACACCGGAACGCGGGCTCTGGCTGTCCCTGACCACGGCCCTGACGAACGTCCTGCACGTCGACGACGTGGCACCCGAGGACGAACTGCTGGAGCTGGGCCTCGACTCGATGATGGCGGTCGAGCTGGCAGCCGCCTTGTCCACCGACGGCTTCGAGGTCGACCCGGTGGTCTTCTTCGAGCACAGCACGGTCGGCGCGCTCGCCGCCCACCTCCAGCCGCCGACCCGTACGACCGCGCCGACCCAGGCCCCCGCGACACCGCCCGTGCCCACCCCGCCGGCCCCTGGCCCCATCGCCCCGGCCCCGGAGAGGGAACGCCCGGCGCCGGCCGCCGCGCACCGGAGCACGGCCGACTCCTTCGTCCCCGACTGGGACCGTTTCCGCGCCCCGGAACCCGCCGCCCGCCCCAAGCACGGCCCGGCACCCGCCCGACCCCTCCCGGCCGCTCCACGCACAGCGCACCCCACGAACGCGCCGCTTTCCGGGGCGACCACGTCCCGGACGGCTCCGGCCCCCGAGGCACCCCGACCCACCGCCCGCATCCCCCGACGCACCCTCCCCGGCCGCCTCTCCAGCAGGCCCGACGGCACCTTCCTGGACCGGCGCATCGACACCCTCTCCGTGGAGGACCGGGTGGTCGTCGCCAAGGACGAGTACTTCTACGAACCCGTCATCGAGGAGGCCCGGGGCGCCCGCATCAAGTTCGACGGCCGCTGGTTCCTCAACTTCGCCTCGTACAGCTACCTCGGCCTCATCGGACACGACTACATCGAGCAGCAGGCGCTGCGTGCCCTGGAACGGCACGGGACCGGCGCCCACGGCGTACGGCTCCTCGCGGGCACCCTCCATCTGCACCGCGAACTGGAGCTCACGCTCGCCCGGTTCCTGGGCACCGAGGACGCCGTCGTCTTCTCCAGCGGCTACATCACCAACGTGGCCACGGTGGGCGCGCTGGTCGGCCCCGGCGACGTCATCATCGGCGACGTCTACAACCACGCCAGCATCCTCGACGGCTATCGGTTGTCGGGCGCCAAGGTCGTCACGTACGCGCACAACGACCTCGCCGACCTGGAGCGCGCCCTGAGGAAGGCGGGGGACGCGGGACGGCTGGTGGTCACCGACGCCGTCTTCAGCATGGACGGCGACGTGGCCGACCTGCCGGGCATCGTCGAGCTGTGCGAGCGGTACGACGCCCCGCTCATGGTGGACGAGGCGCACAGCCTCGGTGTGCTCGGCCGTACCGGACGCGGTATCACCGAGCACTTCGGCATCGACCCGGCCCGCGTCGACGTGAAGATGGGCACGCTGTCCAAGACCGTGCCCAGCGCGGGCGGTTACATCGCCGGATCGAGCGACCTCGTCTTCGCGCTGAAGAACAACGCGCGGGGCTGGATGTTCTCCGCCGCCGCGACACCGGCCCAGGTGGCGGCGGCCAGGGCCGCGATCGAGGTGATCGACGCGGCGCCGGAACTGCCCCGCGAACTGCGGGCCCGGACCGCCCGCTACCGGGAGCAGCTGCGGGCGCTGGGCTTCGACACGCTCACCGGGGAGACGCCGGTCGTGCCGATCATCTGCCGCAGCGCCGAACAGGCGGGAGCCATGGCCCGCGCGTGCCAGCTCGACGGGCTGTTCGTCCAGCCGATCGTCTACCCGGCGGTGCCAAGGACCCTGCCGAGGCTGCGGACGATCGTCAACCTCGGCCATTCGCAGGCCGACCTGGACACCGCCGTCGCGACGCTGGAGAAGGCCGGCCGGGCCTGCGGCCTCATCACCTGACCACGGAACCGACACGCCACGACGTCGCACGACCACATGACGACCAAGGGGAAACGGACATGACGGACTTCGACCAGGCGGCGTTCTTCTCGGCGGTACTGAAGACCATCGCCTCGACCCGCAACCACGGTACCGACCGGGACGAGCACACCAAGGGCGTGGTGGAGCCGGCGGCGCGCATACGCTCCGTCGAGGAGGAGGCAGGAGAGCGGCGGCTCACCTCCGGCGAGACCGGTGAGGTGCTGGACCTGCTCGACTCCACGTTCCGCGCCAAGCGCACCCCGGACGAGGAGCGGGAGTACTACCTCCAGTACATCGAGAAGGTCTCCGGCGTCAGCCGGGCCTCCCTGGGTGTGTCCGCCTGGTGAACACGTCCGACCTCGCGTGGTTCAGCCACGAGATGTGCTTCTGGCACGACCCCGGGCCCGGCTCGGGGTACGTGCCGGTGGGTCCCGGCGTCGAACCGCTCCGCCAGTTCGCGGTCGACCCCGATCTGCGCCGGGCCGAGGGACTGGTCCGGGCGTCCGGCGTGATGGACCGGTACACCCGCGTCACACCCGCGCCCGCCCCGGACGAGGACCTGCTGCTGGTGCATGTGCCGGAGCACATCGAGCGCGTCGAAGCGGTGTCGGCGTCCGGCGGGGGTGACGCCGGCGTGTACGCACACGTCAACTACCACAGCGCACAGGCCGCGCGGCTCGCCGTCGGCGCCTCGGTCCAGGCCGTCGAGCAGGTCCTGGACGGGCGGTTCCGGCGGGCGTACTGCCTGGTCCGCCCGCCCGGCCACCACGCGGAACCCGACCGGGCCATGGCCCTGTGCCTCTACAACAACGTGGCCGTCGCCGCGCGAGCCGCGCAGCGCCGCGGGGTGCGCCGGGTGCTGATCCTGGACTGGGACGTGCACCACGGCAACGGCATCCAGCGGGTGTTCTACGACGACCCCGACGTCCTGTACGTGTCGATCCACCAGGACGGGCTCTTCCCGGCGGCGTCCGGCCTCGTCGGGGAGACGGGTACGGGCGCCGGGACGGGCAGCACGCTCAACGTCCCGCTGCCCCCGGGGGCGGGGCACGACGCCTATCTCGCCGTCGTCGGCCGTGTCGTGGAGCCCGCGGCCCGTGCGTTCGGCCCCGATCTGATCCTGGTCGCGGCGGGCGTCGACGCGAGCGGCCACGATCCGATGGGCCGCATGATGTGCACCAGCCGGACGTTCCACGCCATGACGTCGGCGCTGTGCCGACTGGCCGACGAACTGTCCGGAGGCCGGATCGTCTTCGTCCACGAGGGCGGCTACTCGGCCTGGTACCAGCCGATGCTCGTCCTGGGCACGGCGAGCGCGATCGCCGGTCTGCCCGCCCCGCAGGACCCGTTCCTGCACTCCCTGGACCATCTGCCGGGGCAGCGGCTGCAACGCCACCAGAGCCGCGTGATCGAGCACCTGGAGGCCCGCCACCCGCTGCTGGCCCCTCAAGTGACTGCCACCGGCCCGGGACGGGGAGCGGCCGATGGGTAACTGGTGGATGACCGTCGGCGCCGGCGCCCGCCGGGCGCCCCGGTTCCGTGTGGTGGCCTTCCCGCACGCCGGCGGGTGGCCCTCCGCGTTCCGCTCCTGGTGGCAGCTCCTGCCCGCCGACGTCGAACTCGTCGTCGCCCAACTGCCGGGCCGGGGCGCCCGTATCAAGGAGCGGCCCCTGACCCGCGTCGAGCCCCTCGTCGACGCGCTCGGCCGGGACCTCGCGGACCTGCCCCCACTGCCGTACGCGGTCGTCGGCCACAGTTTCGGCAGCGTGCTGGCCTACGAACTCACCCGGCTGATGGAGCAGAAGGGGCTCGCGCCGCAGTTGCTGGCCGTCTCGGCGCGGCAGCCCCCGTGCTTCCCCGACGAGCCGCCGTTCGCCCACCTCAGGAGCGACGCCGAACTGCTGGAACATCTGCTGGACATCGGCGGTATGACGCCGCAGCTGATGAACCGGGCCGATCTCGTCCAGCCGTCGCTGCGGGCCATCCGCGCGGACCTGGAGGCGATGGAGCGGTACGAGCGGCCGCTGTCGGGCACCGGCGTGCCCATCCTGGCGTTCGGGGCCGTCGACGATCCCGTCGTCGTCGCCGAGCGGCTGCACCTGTGGTCCCTGGAGACGACCGGCGGTTTCGGCCGGCTGATGTTCACCGGCGGTCACTTCTACCTCTACGAGCCCGCGCACGCCGCGGCCGTCCTCCACCGTCTGGTGGCCGGCCGGCCCGGCGCACCGCATGCGGGCGTCCCGGACGAGGGCCGTGTCCCTGGTCCGCCCAGCCTCCCGGTACCCGTTCCGGGCGGCGATTCGAAGTACCCCTTGAAGGAGACAAGTTGAGCACCATCACCGATACCCCCCACCAGGCCGGACCACGGGAGTGGCTGGGCCTGGCCGTGCTGGCGCTTCCCACGCTGCTGCTGTCGATCGACGTGAGCGTGCTGCACCTGGCGGTCCCACACATCAGTGAGGGCCTGGACCCGTCGGCCTCCCAGATGCTGTGGATCATCGATATCTACGGCTTTCTGATCGCCGGCTTCCTGGTGACCATGGGCACGCTGGGCGACCGTGTCGGCCGCCGGAAGCTGCTGCTGATCGGCGCCGCCGCCTTCGGTGTCGCCTCGGTGGCCGCTGCCTACGCCGACAGCCCGGCCGCGCTGATCGCGGCGCGCGCGGCGCTCGGCGTCACCGGCGCCACCCTGATGCCCTCCACGCTGGCGCTGATCAGCAACATGTTCCGCGACGCCCGGCAGCGAGGTGTGGCCATCGCGGTCTGGGTCACCATGTTCTCCGTCGGCATCGCACTCGGCCCGGTGGTCGGGGGCGCCATGCTGGAGTACTTCTGGTGGGGGTCGGTCTTCCTGCTCGGCGTGCCCGTCATGGCGCTGCTGCTGGTGGCGGGCCCGGTACTGCTGCCGGAGTACCGCGACGAGCAGGCCGGCCGGGTCGACCTGGTCAGCGTGGCCCTGTCCCTGGCGGCGATCCTGCCGGTGATCTACGGCCTGAAGGAGATCGCCAACGAAGGTGTGTCCGCGCTGCCGCTGCTGGCCCTCGTCGTGGGCCTGGTCGTGAGCGCCGTGTTCGTCCGTCGCCAGCGCACCCTGGAGAGCCCGCTGCTGGACTTCCGCCTGTTCGGCAACCCCGCCTTCCGTACGTCCCTGGTGACGCTGCTGCTGAGCATGCTGGTCGCGGGCGGCACCTATCTGTTCGTGACGCAGTACCTGCAACTGGTGGGGGGGCTGTCCCCGATGAAGGCCGGCCTGTACCTGCTGCCCGCCGCCTTCGCACTGATCGTGACGGCCGTGGTGTCCCCGATCGCCGCGAGCAGGATCCGGCCCGCGTACGTCGTCGCCGGCGGCCTGGTCGTGTCGGCGCTCGGCCACGTCACGCTGGCCCTCGCGGACAGCACCTCCGGGATCGCGCAGGTCGTGACCGGCTTCGCCTTCGTGTACGCCGGTGGCGGCCCGCTCATCGCGCTGGGCACCGACATCGTGGTCGGATCGGCGCCGCCCGAGCAGGCCGGGTCCGCCGCGGCCATCTCGGAGACCAGCACCGAGCTGGGCATGGCGCTCGGCGTGGCCATCCTCGGCAGTGTCGGTACCGCTGTGTACCGCAGTGGTGTGGACGTTCCCGCCGAGGTCCCGGACGGCGCCGGTGACACGCTCGCCGGGGCGCTGGAGGCGGCCAAGGGTCTGTCCTCGGACCTGGCGGCGGCGTTCGCCGACTCGGGCCGGGCCGCGTTCACCGACGGCATGAACGTCATCGGGGTCATCGGAGCGCTGGTGGCCCTCGGGACGGCCGTGCTCGTCGCCGTCGTCATCAGGTTCCCGCCCACGGGAGCGGCCGAGGAGCCGACCGGGGAGTCCGACGAGAACCCTGCCGCGCCCGTGCAGCAGACCGCCTCCTGACCCGGGAGCGGCCCGTCCGCCCTCAGGCCCCGGAGGGATCCGTGTAGGCGGCGGCGTACTCGTCGGTGGGCGCGATGGGCGTGATGACGTCGATGAGTACACCGTCGGGGGCGGCGACGATGAAGTGCCGCTGCCCGAAGTCCTCGCTACGCAGCGGCAGTTCGGGTTTCAGGCCGAGGTCGTCCACGAGCCGGGCGTACTCGGCGTCGACATCGGTCACCTCGAAGTTGAGCAGGACGCCCTGCGCGGGGCGGCGGAACGCCGGAGGGATCGTCTCGTGGCCGGCGTCGACCAGGGCGAGTTCGTAGTGCGGCGGCTCGTGCCGCCGGAGGCTGACGTACCAGTCGTTCTCGAAGGTCGTCTCGAATCCGAGCAGGCCGGTGTAGAACCTCACGGATTCCCGGAGCAGCGGGGTGCAGATCACCGGGTAGAAACCGGTCATGGCGGAGGACGTCATCGGGGCACCTTTCCGAGGTGGTCGCGGGGCGTCTGAGCGGGTGGCGTTCGTCGTGTCAACGAGGAGTGCCACCCGTCGTCACGTTCGCCGGGTGCGAGAGCGGGAGCACATGATGGTGGAGGGACCGAGGGAACCGGAGCATCCGCGGGTGTGGGCCGTGCGGCATTCTCCACCGTGGGACGAGGCGCTCAGCCTTTCCCTGCTGGACCCGGCAGAGCGGCGCAGGGCCCGCTCCTTCCGGCGGGAAGCGGACCGTTCCCGCTACGTCGCCGCGCACACGGCGCTCCGTCTGCTGCTGGCCGCGCATCTCGAATGCCACCCCGGCGACGTCCTGTACGGGCATGAGCCGTGTGCGCGCTGCGGCGGCCCGCACGGCAGGCCCGTACTCCTGGATCGCGAGGCGGGTCTGTGGTTCTCGCTCTCCCATGCCCCGGGCCTGGCCCTCGTCGCGATCGGTCGCGTGCCGCTGGGAGTGGACGCCGAGCGGGTACCCGGCCGCGGGACCGTCGAGGCGTGCCTGGAGCGCTTGCACCCGGAGGAGCGGCGCGAGCTGCTGGCGGTTCCCGAGGAGGAGGGGTCCTTGCGGTTCTGCCGGCTCTGGGTGCGCAAGGAGGCCTATCTGAAGGCTCTCGGGACCGGGCTCGGACGCGGACTGGAGCGGGACTGGCTGGGGGACCGCGCGGGGCCCAGGACGCCCGCGCGCCCGTCGGGCTGGACCGTCCGGAACCTGTCCTGCGGTCCGCAGAACACCACCCATGCCGCGGCCTTGGCCGTCCCGTCGGGCACCCACGTGCCCGCCGCGCCCGATCTGCTGAACTGGGCTGCTTTCCAGGGCGACTTGCAGGGACGGGAAATGAACGGCGCCGGGGGCGGCCCGTGTTGACATACCGATGGTATGTCACTAGTTTCACTCGCATACCTTCGGTACGTGACTGGAGATGGCGCTCCATGCTGACCAGCCTCTGTCCGGTGATCCGCACCTCACGCCTCGAGGAGTCCCGCGAGTTCTACACCAAGCTGTTCGACTACAAGGTCACCCACCGGACGGACTGGTACGTCGGTCTCGGCCGTCCCGGGCTGACGCCCCGTGAACTGGCCCTTCTCGACACCACACACCCGGCTCTCCCGGAAGCACAGCGGCGGCCGGTGCGCATGATCCGCTTCACCCTCGAAATGGAGAGCGGGGAACGGGAACGCATCGCCGCCTGCGGCGCATTCGCCGCAAGGCGATCACCCGACACCGGAGGTTCCGCGAGGAACGACTTGGTCGTCACCGATCCGAACGGAGTACAGATCCGCGTCGTCGCACCGAAATGACCCATCGGCGCGCACGCGAGATCGACAGCCAAGAGGGGGAAGGCAGTCATGCCCGGAAGAATCGATGCCGGTGTGGCGGTCGCGGTCATGCGCGCCGCGGGACTCGAACCACTGGAGCCCTATCCCGGGGCGAACGTGGCCTGGAACAGCCGCTGCGTCAAGAACGCGCACCACGTCGCACCCACCTTCACCTCGGTGCGCATCGGCGCGAGCGGCGGATGCCGGCACTGCGGACGCCTCGCCGCCGGGGAGCGGCGACGGGCGGCCGGCCGGGAGCGGGCCGAGGCGGACATGCGGGCGGCCGGCTTCGAACCGCTGGAGCCATACCCTGGGTCCAGGGTGAGATGGTCCTGCCGGCACATCGTCTGCGGCCGTACGGTCCATCCCCGGCTCTTCGGGATCCGCGCCGGAAAGGGCGGCTGCCGCGCCTGCGCGGGCCGGGTGCCGGTGGACCGCGAGACCGCCGAGGCGGAGATGCTCGCGATCGGCATGGAACCGCTGGAACCCTTCCCCGGCCGCGTGCGCGACCGGTGGCGGTGCCGTTGCGTGACATGCGGTCACATCGGCACCCCCACGCTCAACAACATCCGCCGCGGCCAGGGCGGCTGCTACACCTGCGCACGCCGCGCCTGCCGCCCCTCCGCGCGAGCCGACGAACTCGCCCGCTGAGCAGGCAGGCTGAGCAGTACCGCAGACGGCGAGGGCGCCCCGCACCCGGCGGGGCGCCCTCGCCGTCACACGACCCGCAGGGCCTCCAGCATCGCCACCAACGCGGTCTGGGTGTCCTCCAGATCGCGGGGGTTCGTCGAAGCGGCCAACCACAGCGCCGCCTCGTTCATCGCACCCGACAGCAGATGGGTGAGCGGCTCGACCGGCTGCGCGGCGATCGTGCCCTTGCCGATCAACTCCTCCAGCACCTGTGCCAGATGTCGCCCCGAGGTCGTCTCGTTCATGGCCCGCCACTCGCTCCACCCGAGGACCGCAGGGCCGTCGACCAGCATGATGCGCTGGATCGCCGGATCCGTGGACACGGTGAGGAACGCCTGGCATCCGGAGACCAGTTGGTCCCAGGTGTCCTCCCGGGCGTCCGCCGTCGCGGCGATCCGGTCGGCCACCTCCTGCTGCACCTGCTCCAGCACGGCCCGGAACAACTCGGCCTTGCTGGCGAAGTGATGGTAGAGCGCCCCCTTGGTGACCCCTGCCGCACGCACGATCTCCGACAGCCCCACGGCTCCGTACCCCAGCCTGGAGAACAACCGTCTGCTCTCGCGCACCAACGCCTGCCGAGTCCGCTCCCGCTGCTGAGCCCGTACCCCTTGAGTCATCCTGTCCCCCGCTCTTCACGTACTGAAGGTACGTCAGCCGGGGAGTCAAAGGTACTCCTTGCGGCGACAGCGGGGAGCATCGCCGTCCTCGCCCACGGTCTGTCCGAATCAGCGGGAGTCGGGCGCCGGATGAAGAGGGACTCGCGCAAGACGGAGAACGGTGGGTCGGCGATCAGCTGCCGGGGCGCGGCAGCGCGGCCACCGGCTCCCCGGAACGGCCTGGCCGTGGTCGACGAACGCGCCCCACAGATGATGGCCGAAGGTCTTCCAGATTGCGGTCGCGTCCCGCTTCTCGGAGTGTGCGAGCACCAGCACCCCGTCGATGTCCACGGTCACCTGGCCGTCGGCGGAGCCGATTCGGGCACGGTTCGCGGTGACCGGATCGAGACTCTCCCGCTCGCTCATCAGCAGGTACTGGGACTGTAACTGATCGTTTCAGAATGAGATCGTGATCTCGACTTGTCGGCGACGTGGGACGGGGTGATGCCACGGAACCGGTTGGTCTGCTTGCACGTTGCCTCGACAGGTCTATGAGGGGGATGAACCTTGTCGAGCTTGAGCTTCCCGCCGGTGCGGGCGGTCGGACGCGGGGCGACCTGGTACCGCGGCGACAGCCATATTCACTCCGTGCGCTCGGGCGGAGGTGAACTCACTCCCGAAGAGCTGGCGCTCCGAGCCCGCGCCGCCGGGCTCGACTTCATCGCGACGACAGAGCACAAAGCTGCGGCGGAACCCGGTGCATGGGGGCATCTGGCCGCCGGTGACTTCCTGATTGTTCTCGGCCAGGAAGTCACCACGAAGACCGGACACTGGCTCGCGCTCGGCCTCAGCCCCGGCCAGGCCGTCGACTGGAACTACGGGGTCGGAGAGGGACTGATCGATCAGTGTCTGGACCAGGTCCATCGAGTGGGGGGCCTGTGCGTGGCGGCGCACCCGCATGCGCCCTATCCCTCGGGCGACTTCATGTACTCCTTCCAGGGCTTTGACGTGGTGGAGGTGTGGAACGGGCAATGGACTTCGGACCTGCCCTGGCAGGCCGACAACGAGGCTGCCCTGGCCGAATGGGGGCGGAGCCTCGCAGCCGACGTTCAGACGGGTTCATGGCGGCCGGCGATGGGCAACAGCGACACGCACTTGGATGGACAGGTCGGCATCCCCCACACGGTGGTCTTCGCCGAGGAGCTGAGCACGGAGGCGATCCTGGCGGGGATCCGCTCGGGCCGGAGCTGGATCGCCGAGTCGGCAGCCGTAGAGGTGTCGTTCGCGGCCCATGTGGAGGGTCGCATCGCCGAAGTGGGAGAGCGGCTTACAACTCATGGTGGGCAAGTCGAGGTCCGCGCGGCGGTACAGGGCGTCCAGGCGGCGACCGTCAGCTTCCACACCGATCGAGGGAAGGTTCACCACGCCGCCGTCCCGGGTGATGGAGCAGGTGTGGTGCAGTGGTACACGACGGCGGAGGACTCGGCGTTCGTCCGCATCGAGGTCCGCCATCCCAACGGGACCGTCGCCGCACTCACCAATCCGATCATCCTGTTCTGACTGGCTGCTTCATCGTGTGGTGCGCAGGCGACGGAGGCAGATGAGACTGCAGGCCAGCTCGAGCAGGCCCTGGTGGAGGTCGGCGCGTCGTTCATAGCGGATCCGGAGTCGTTTGAACTGGTGTAGCCAGGCGAAGGCGCGCTCCACCACCCAACGCACCTTGCCCAGCCCGGAACCGTGGACGACGCCGCGTCGGGCGATCAGCGGCTTGATGCCGCGCTTCCACAGCAGGCGGCGGTACTTGTCGAAGTCGTAGCCCCGGTCGGCGTACAGGCGCCGCGGCTTGCGCCGAGGGCGTCCGCGCAGGCCCCGAATCGATGGGACCGCGTCCAACAGCGGCAGGAGTTGGGTGACGTCGTGTCGGTTGCCGCCGGTGAGTGTGACGGCGAGCGGGGTGCCGTGGCGGTCGACGATCAAGTGGTGCTTGGAGCCGGGACGGGCGCGGTCGACCGGCGAGGGGCCGACGTGATCCCCCCTTTGAGTGCCCGGACGTGTGACCCGTCCACAGCACAGTCGTCCAGGTCCAGCAGGTCGGCGTGGCGCAACTCGGCCAGCAGCGCGGCGTGCAGTCGCGGCCACACGCTGGCCTCGGTCCAGTCCCTCAGTCGGCGCCAGGCCGTCACGCCGGAGCAGCCCACAGTCTCCGCAGGGACATCGCGCCAGGCAACACCGGTCCGCAGCACATACAAGACGCCGGCGAGTGCCGCCCGGTCCGGAACACGCAGCCGCCCCGGGAAGCGGTGGCGCCGCTCGGGAGCAGGCGGCAGTAGCGGTGCCACCCGCTTCCACAGATCGTCCGAAACAAGATCAGTACGCACTCGGACACCCTGCCGAGCAAGATCGTCCAGCGCAAGTCCTGCTCAACTCATTCTGAAACGATCAGTTAGGCCCCCTGTAACGGCCCCCGTCGACATCGCCGTCGGGCCCCGCCGCGATGCCGATGGCGACCTGGTGAATCGGATCCAGTGAGCGATTCGTCAAGAAACCGGTGGTCTGTTCCTTCTCGCCCTTCTGGACCCAGGTCGAGACCAGCACAGCCTGCTGGCGCTGCTCTCGGTCAGCGTCCTCGCGTGACTGGTCGAGCTGGTCCTGCGCTGTCCGAACGCTGTAGTAGCCGGTCCAGCCGGAGAAGATCAATCCCCCGGCAGCCGCGAGCGCCGCTACCACTGTGGCGAGCTGCATCCAGTCGATGCGCCGCGGCCGCTGCTGCGTGGTGGAGTCGGACGGCGCCCCGTCATCAACTGGTTGAGGCTGTCGCTGCGCCTGTCGATCCTGTCCCACTCGGTCCCCCTCAACCGTCAACCCAGCGCTCAGGCACCGCACATTCGACCACGCAGTCATCCAACTGAACCGCTCCGGGATCAGTGGAGCCTCCGGACTGCCCCGAGTTGGGTGGAGTCGAGTTGCTTGGTTTCAGGCTACCGGCGGGGTGCGGAGTTCGTACTCCACCGGACTGAGCATGCCCAGCGCGGAGTGCCTGCGCTGTCGGTTGTGGAAGATTTCCAAGTACTCGAAGAGTGCGGTGGACAGCTCCAGACGCGTTCGCCACCGTCTGCGGTTGAGCAGTTCAACCTGGACCCGGGCCCAGAAGGACTCCATCATCGCGTTGTCCACGCAGTCTCCGATGGAGCCCATCGAGGGCAGCAGGCCGGAGGCTCTCGCGCGCTGGGTGAACGCCCAGGACCCGAACTGCACTCCGTGGTCGGAATGGATGATGGTGCCACCCGGCCGCGGGGAGCGGTTGCCGATGGCCATGGCCAGGGCGTTGGTGGTCAGGGCCGCAGTGGGCGAGGCGTCGATCGACCAGCCCACCACGCGTCGCGAGAACGTGTCCAGGACGACCGCGCAGTACACCTTGCCTTCCAGAGTGGGATGCTCGGTGATGTTCGTGACCCATAACTGGTCCCGAGCGTGACGGGTGAAGTTGCGCTCCACCAGGTCGGTGACGGACGGGGTCACGTGCTTGGCGCGGTGGCGCCGGTTGCCGGGCAGGCCGTGCAGGCCGGCGCGCTGCATCAGCAGTTCCACGGTGCCGTGGCTGACATGGATGCTCAGGCCCAGACGGAGCTCGGCGTGCACCCGGCGGGAGCCGTAGGTACCGCGGGAGGCGGCGTGGATGCCCACGATGGCCTCGGTCAGCCAGGCGTGCTTGACCAGCCGGTTCGACGGCGGACGGTCCCGCCAGGCGTAGTACCCGGATTCGGCGACATGCAGCACCTGGCAGGCCAGCTGCACCGGCAGGTGCTCACGGGCCATCACGCGGATGGCTTCGAACCGCCTTTTGGGGACGTCACCTCACCCAGCAGTTCGGCAGCCCGCCGGTGGATGGCCAACTCAGCCTCCAGCTCGGCGATACGCTTGCGAGCCGCAGCGAGCTCGGACAGGTCGCTGCTGTTCGTGCCGGGCAACTGCCCAGTATCGATGAGATGCTGGCGACGCCAGACATAGATCGTCTGGTCGCTGATGCCCAGGAGCCGCGCGACCTCAGCGACCTTCCTTCCGGATGCGACGAGATCGAGTACCTTGCGGCGGAATTCGGGCGGATAGCTGCGGGGCATCACGGCCTCCGGAGGCTGCTGGATCGTCAATTGTCCAGCAACCCGACTCCATCAGACCCAGGGCAGACCAATCTCTAGCGAACTCGGGGCGGTTCAAAGCGCAACCCTCTTTGTGTCCGGAACGCCAACCGGCATGATCTGTTACGCCTGTCGCCCTCGCCCTCGCCCTCGCCCTCGCCTGACGCTGATCGTCCGCACGTACGTGTGGAAGTCGACGGCGTGGCGGGCCATCGCTGCCTTCCACGGGGCGCTGTCCTGCCGAGCGATCTCTGCCCATGCGGCGGCGTTGGCGGCGGCGAATGCCTGCACCGCGCGTACGGGAGCGCTGTGCCAGGAGGGGAGCTGTCGGGCGATGCTGTCCGCGGAGGCGAGGGAGTGCCCGGCCTCGAGCAAGCGCAGGATGAGCACGGCCGGGTCGATCCATGCCGCGCCGCGGGTGGGCCACGCCCAGTCGATGATGTGCGCCCTGTCATTGACGAGGACGTTGTGCGGGGCGAGGTCGGTGTGCAGCAGGGTGTCCCCGGCGAACAGGTCGGCGGTGCCGGGCGGCGCGTATGCGGCCCACCGCTGCTCAGCTGATTTGATCGCGATGTCTCGCGGCGCGCTGATCTCCTGCAGCTCTTGGACCGCCGCGACGACCAGCGGCAGGTTTGCGGAGCCGGGCGTGTAGTCGGCGTGGTGTCCCTGGAGGACTTCGTACCCGAGGAGGTCCCAGCCGGCCGTCTCGATGTGCCAGTACAGGCGGGGGCAGGCACGGGGAAGGTGCGGGGCGATGGCGGCCTCGCGGCGTTGGGCGGGCGCCTGGGGGTGATCGGTGGGGATGCCCTTGACGAATACCGGGCCGTCGGCGGTGTCGATGAACGCTGCGATTCCCGAGTTCAGGCCTCCCTCGGTGGTGCGGGCCGTGAGCACTGGTCCCGTCTTGTCGGCGATGACCTGGCGTGCTTCGGAGGGGAGGTCGTGGAAGTGTCGGCGGAGCATGGACACGGCGCTGTTCCTCAAGGGGTGGGTGAGACGGGGCTGCCCCGGTCAGCGTACGGCCGGGGCAGCGAGGTGGAGCGGATTACGGCCTAGTAGGGCTGATCGTCACCGGCCGAGCAGGAGCAGCCGGCGGACTCGGCGACGTCGACGTCCAGGTCGGCGATGACCTGGAACGTGCCCTCGGCGACCGAGGGGGTGGGCAGCGGCACGGGAAGGGTGCCGGTGGCCTGCGCCGGGGGGCGCAGGCTGATGGTGACCGGCACCGGTGCCGGGCGGGTGAGGGTAGCTGCGGAAGGGCTCATGCTCCGTAACCTCCGTGTTGGCAGTACAGCGATCGGTTGTCCCCCGCCTCCTGGTGGAGCTTGGCCAGCGGCCGGCATGTCCTGCAGGTGCCGACCTTGGAGCAGCCGGAGCAGCCGCCAGTGCGGAGCTGTAGGGACTCGGCGATGCCGCCGAGTCGGGGGAGAGCGGCGAGGCCCTCCGTGATGAGGTTCACGCTGGGGTCGCGGCCGATCTTGCAGATGGATGCGACGCCGTGCGGGTCGACGTGGAAGAAGGTGTGGCCTGCGTTGCATCCGGTGAAGACGCGGCGGGTCTTCACGTACTTCTGCGCCTGGGAGGCGAGCGGCTTGGCCTCGCCGTTGATCGTCGGGGACATGTTCGTGAACACGTTGTACGGGAAGCCCCACCGGTCTTCGGCGAGACGGACCATGTCGTCGACTTCGTGGGAGTTCTCCTCGGCGACAATCAGGTTCAGCCGGACGGGCAGGCCTGCCTCGCGGGAGGCGTCCAGGCCGCGGGTGAAGCGGTCGAAGGCGCCACGGTTGCGGGTCACGGCGTCGTAGGTCTCGGCGGTCGCCCCGTACAGGCTCACGGTCAGCCGGTAGGGCTGCAGCCTCGCGAACAGTTCCTGCATCCGTGGCTTGTGGAGTTGGGAGCCGTTCGTGGAAATCTGGATCATCATGCCGAGCCCGGTGGCGTACTCGTACGCCGCGGCGAACTCGCGATCGATCAGTGCTTCCCCGCCGGTGATCTGCAGCCACAGCACACCGGCGTCCCGCAGCATGTCGAGCAGACGGACCTTGTCGTCCCACGCAAGGCCCTCGAAGCGCTTCTCTCCCAGGTAGCAGAACCCGCAATCGTGGTCACAGCCGAGGTTGATCTCCCACGAGGCCTTCGCGTACCCGTACAGGGAGCGCTCACGCACCAGGACGGTCTCCCGCAGCCCGCTGTTGGGGAGAGCCATCTGCCAGGCTTGTGCAGTTGCCTCGCGCAGCCAGGCCGGGGCTGGTCGGTCGTCGGCGACGGCCGCGCGGAGCTCCTCGTAGCGGGACTCGGGTAATCCCACGCCGCTGCCGTGGCCGGGCCGCAGGACGAGGAACTGCCCCAGGAACGGACTGGTGATCAGTCGATGCACGGTGCCTCCATGGGTAGGCGTGTCAGAAGGTGGGCGGGCCCGGCGCAGGGGGCCTGATCGTGGGGGGAGCGCGAATGGGCAGTTGTCACGCACCGGGGTATCGCCCTGTCCGGTGGCCCAGGTCGAACGGCAGCGAGCCATCGGCAGGCGTCAGGGGATCGCGGCGCTGAAGGCGACCGGGGTGGTCATACAAGTCGCGTTGTCGCGGCACCGCTTCTCGGTCGGTGCGTCTGCGTGTTCGAGGTTTTGGCGGTGGTCTGTGACGTGGCTTCCATGGGCTTTTCCTTCTTCCTTGTGGTGGTGCGGGCGGGTTGCCCGCACGGGGTGGTGCTGCGGGTCCCTTGGGCTCTTGCCCGGGGGGTTCCGCCTGCCCGCCCGGGCAGGGGCGGGAAGTATGTGGGTCAGTGGATCCGGGGAATTCTCCGGGCGAAGCGGATGACGGCGTACGCGTCGGTGTCGCCCACGTATCCGCGTACGCCCCAGGTCGAGGGACGGGGCTGGAGGCTCATCGCGGACTCGGCGCTCGTGGGGCTCTGGGCACTGCGCACGCTGACCATCGCCTGGTGATCGGTCCATCCGACGGCGACCTTCACGTAGGGGCTGCGCCGGAAGGTCCCGGCGAACTCCCACACGAGATCACCGAGGAGATCGGCGACAGCCGGTGTGAAACCCCAGTAAGTGAACGCCTCTGTGACCGTGCCGCGCGCCAGCTCTTCCGTCCCGGGGCCAACCGGCCAGGTCCAGCGCAGGTATGCGCCCTGCGTGCGGGCCGCTCCCGCCGCATGCACGGGCGAGAGCGCGAGCGTGTCGTCAGTGGCGTGCATCGGAAATGTCCTCGGGGGTGTGGGGGGTTGTGCGGTGTTCTGGGGGGAGGCTGATGTGGGCCCGCACGGTGGTGCCGCAGGCGGTGGGGAAGCTCTCCCACCGGGTCGCCAGGGCCTCGACCAGCACCAGCCCCCGGCCGCCCTCCGCGTCCGCTCCGGCCTGCCGGGCGGACAGCGTCCGGTAGGCGCCCTGGTCGGTCACGGCTACGGATACCTGCTCGCCGGTGAGGTAGAGGCTCACCTCGATCTCGGAACTCGTCGTGTGCGTCACCGCGTTGGTCGCGAGTTCGGACACGATCAGTGTGAGGTCGTCGGCGACCAGCTTCGGGACGCGCCACATGCGGCATCCCTCGGCGACCCGGTGACGGGCCTCGGCGGGCGTGCGCGGGTCCCGGCCGTCGAGCGTCCACGTCACCCCGGGATACGGCACCAGCGGCGCCGTCGACCCTCCCGTTCCCGGCTCGGTCCCGCAGACCGGCCGGGGCTCGCTCCGGTCCCGGGCCACTTCCGCGGCGTCGTCGTCGTACTCGTCCACTGGTCCCTCTTCCAGGCGGCCGCCAGAGTCTCGGGGGAGTCGTCCCGGTCGTGTCCGGCCCACCCGAACGCGGCCTGCACGTCGCTGATCGCCTCGGCCAGTGCGGCGGGGTCGGTGGTGGTCTCCTCGCGGCCCGGCGGCACGAACCAGCACCGGCCGTCATGTCGCCGTGCTCCTTGGTGGGGCCGGCGTGGGCGTTGTGGAGGGACGGGCAGGTGCTGGCAGCGGGCGGTGATCTCGAGTCGATGAACTCCGTCGGTCGCCGGCCATCGCGCTGGCTCCGACGTCGGGGCCTGTGGGGTGGGGCTCAAGAAAACCCGTCCTTATCGGATGTATTGGCGGGGTCCCGGCTGTCTTTGCCGGAGGAACAGCGACGAAGACAGCCGGGCATCAAGCGGCGGCTGGCTGCCGGTTGATGAAGTGCTCCTCGGCCTGGGCCTGGAGGCGGCTGAGGCGCGGCCCGCACGTCATGAACGGGGCGTGTTGTCCGTCCCACTGCACCGGGCCGAGCCAGGTCACCAGCACGCCGGTGCTCTGGCACCCGAGCCGGCAGTCGCCGATGCCCCACCTCGACTCCCGCCGGATCACCTCTCGCCTCCCCTGCGCGGCGTCCGCAACTGAGCGGCTCCGCAGACCGCTGCGACGGCGAGGCTGCCGGCCAGCATGTGTGCAACGGGGGCTGGGGCCAGCCAGTTGGCGAGGACGGTGAGGTCGAACACGAAGTGCCCGATCACCACAGGAACGACACCCCCGTACCGCCGGTACAGCCAGACGCGGCCCGCGGCGTACCAGGCGATCGTGAGGGCGACCGCGCCCAGGTAGGCGTGGAGAGCGATCTCCACGAGGCAGACCACGCCGTAGATCTGCCACGCCGGGCGGCGAGCGGCGGCGAGCAGCGTGACGACCGCCGCCACGATCACGACGTCCTCGATGGCGACCGTCGTGACGAACGCGAGAACGCCGTCCGCGACCGTCACCACACCGATGCTGGAGCGCTGCTCCAGCCCCACGACGAGAGCGTCGTCGACCCCGAGGGCCCGCAGGACAGCCGTGATCTGGGCAGTCAGGAAGCCCGAGACCACGCAGATCAGATACGACAGTGAGGTGACCATCCACGTCCGGCGCCGCTGCTCAGCGTCCGAGACGGCAAAGCCTGGGCGCAGCCGAACCCCTTGCGAGCGGCACACCTCGATCGCCAGCCACGCCACGGCGCATCCGTACACGGCGTCACCCAGGTGCTGGGCGAGCGCGGTCGAGGCCGGTGTCGTCGTGTAGAGGAAGACCGCACCGCCGACGCCGAACCCGAGCAGCTGCGGCCAGCGGGATCCGTGTGACGTTGTGGTGATGACCGCCCCGGCGAGCCAGAGGGTCACGATCAATGCCCCGCCGAACCGGACCCACTCGGCCAGCACGTCCGGCGCGCCCGGCCCGACCCGTGCCGTTCCGGCCGCCAGCGACGGACCGGAGGCGAGCGCCAAGAGCCCGCCAGCCGGTAGCAGCGTGCCCCGCGAGGGGGAGTGCTCACAAACCTCTAACCTCGCGCTTTCACGAAGCGGGCTGTCCGGCAGGTGATCAGGCAAGCAGAAAGTGCCTCTGACCAGCGAGAATGAGGATTGCTGAGGTCCTTGTTCCCGCCCCTGTCGGAGGCACTTTCCAGGTGAAGCAGCCTATCGGGTCCTATCCCCATGTCCTTGTCCGGGACGACGGCCGGGCCGTGGTCTCGCAGGCCGGTTCAGTGCTGCTGGTCGAAACCGTCCGCAAGACCGGCCTCGACCAGGCCATATCCGCAGCACTCGCCCCCTGGCGGAAACCGCGGGCCGTCCACGACCCGGGCAAGATACTCGTAGACCTTGCGCTGGCGGTCGCGCTCGGCGGCGACTGCCTCGCCGACATCGCGATGCTGCGGGCCGAGCCGGCCGTGTTCGGACCGGTCGCCTCCGACCCCACGGTCTCCCGCCTGATCGACACCCTCGCCACCGCGGACGAGAAGGCGCTGAACGCCATCCGCACCGCCCGGCACGAAGTCCGGGCCCGCGCCTGGTCGTTGGCCGGCAGCCGGGCACCGGACACCGGTGGGCAGGTGATCGTGGACCTGGACGGAGTCCTGGTCGTCTCCCACTCCGACAAGCAGGATGCCGCCCCGACCTGGAAGAAGACCTACGGCCACCACCCGCTGATGGCCTTCGTCGACCACGGGCCGGGCGGGACCGGCGAACCCGTCGCCGCTCTCCTTCGTCCTGGGAACGCGGGCTCGAACACCGCCGCCGACCACATCACCACCACTCGCCTCGCCCTCGCTCAACTGCCCAAGAAGTACCGGCGCGGACGGCAGACCCTCATCCGCTGCGACTCCGCGGGCGGCACCCACGAGTTCGTGGCCTGGCTCGCCCAACGCGGGCGCTGGCTGTCCTACTCCGTTGGCATGGTGATCAACGAAACCATCCACCAGCACGTTCTGAAGATCCCGGCATCGGCCTGGACTCCGGCCATCGAGACCGACGGCGAGGTCCGCGACGGAGCATGGGTCGCCGAACTCACCGGCGACATCCTTGAGGGCTGGCCGAAGGGCATGCGGCTGATCGTCCGCAAGGAACGGCCGCATCCCGGAGCCCAGTTGAGGATCACCGACGCGGATGGCATGCGGGTCACGTGCTTTGCCACCAACACCGCCGACCGCCCGATCGCCCAGCTTGAGCTCCGTCACCGCCTGCGGGCCCGGGCCGAAGACCGGATCCGGGCCGCCCGCGCGACCGGCATGCGCAACCTGCCCCTGCACGACACCGCGCAGAACAAGGTGTGGCTGGAGATCGTCCAGCTCGCCCTCGACCTGCTGGCCTGGATGCCCATGCTCGCCCTGACAGGCCAGACCCGCCTCTGGGAACCCCGCCGTCTGCGATTCCGCCTGTTCTCCGCAGCCGGGCAACTCGTCACCACCGGCCGGCGCCGCGTTCTCCGCCTCGCCCGCCACTGGCCCTGGACCGGTGAGGTCACCACCGCACTCGAACACCTTGCACTCTTGTCGAACCCCGGCTGACCAGCAACCTTCCCGCCCCTACGAGGGAACCAGTCCACCGGAGCAGTGGAACCCGGCGTCCACCCGAGACGAAACTCGGGCCCTCGGCCTGCCCGCCATGAGCCCCAGAAAGCGGAACGGTCCACCGACTACGTCAGCGGACCGTCACGAAAGATCGAGGCTAAGACGACGGGCGTACCGCCGGGTGCTGACTCTCACGGTGCTGTCTCGTGAATTTCTCAGACAGGTGTCATTCTCGATGAGTACCAGGAGGGTCTGTATGCAGGTCAAGTGGGGGAGTTGCTCCTGACATTGGACGAGAATGCCTGATGCATGGCTATGAGAATTGCCTGTTCAGCTCCAGGAGAATCACAATACGAGGGCGGCTGTGACTTGCGCTTCTTTGCCAGTACGGCCTCCACTCCATTTCGCGCCGGGCTGTTGGTCCCGCCCCGACGTAACGGCTCCCTGTCGGTCGGCATGCCCCGCTGGCGGATTGGGATGACTCGGCGAACTTGGCCAGGTTCTTGCCGAACCCGCGTCAGCCCCGCGCGCTAGTCCTGCGATGACGAAGATTGGAGTTCCGTGTCCCCCGCTCGCACGGGCTTTACCTCAAGCGTGAACCGATGCTGGCGTCACGGATCGAGTCACTCCCGCTCGCGCGGGCTCTCCAGGAACGTGCGGGGCCGTTCGGCCAGGGTGGTGGGGTCACTCCCGCTCACGCAGGCTCTACCCCAACGTTGAAGTGAACTTGGAGTACATCGCCGCGTCACTCCCGCTCACGCGGGCTCTACTATCGGCCGGAGTCGCTGGTGTGGCTGGAGGGCGAGTCACTCCCGCTCGCGCGGGCTCTGCGTCGTCCTGCACCCCGTGGAGTCCGCGTCACTCCCGCTCGCGCGGGCCCTACCCCGGTCCGGTCTGAGGACGGCGACTGGGATCCGCGTCACTCCCGCTTGCGCGGGCCCTACTCTTCTTGACCTGGGCACTCTGAGGCGCTTTGCCATTCTTTTGCTTAAGGCCAGCTAGGGAAATGATGCCACATCAGAGGTTAGGGCCGTACGAGCCCTTCGTCGGCTGGTTCTCTGCAGCCGTCGTCTGCGGGGAGTAGACCCCTGCGCCGATCAGCGGGCAGAACGTCACTGTTCGGTGGTCCGTCATCAGCTCCCACGGCCACCGACAAGACCACCGCGAAGCGCCATCCACTGTGGCCCGTAACCCACTGCAGCTGGCGGAACGCGCCGGGCTGCTGCGCAAGGAACTGGCGGGGATCGAAGCGGAGGTGGCCCTGCTGGAGGCCGTCGAGGTGGTGTTCGGGCAGTGGGCCGAGGCGACCGATGGTGGGCGGCGGCCGTCGGGCATCGTGTCGCCGGAGCCGGAGCCGGAGCCGGAGCCGGAGCCGGAGCCGGAGCCGGAGCCGGAGCCGGAGCCGGAGCCGGAGCCGGAGCCGGAGCGGGTGCGGGTGCGGGCGGGATGCGGCTGGTGCCGGACCGGGCCGAGGGCATGAGGGGTAGAGGTCCTGCCCCCCGGAGTACCGGCGGATCATGGAGATCGTGGCCGGTGCGGGTGGGCCGGTGATGGCCAAGGACGTCGCGATCGCGCTGGGCCGGGACAGGACGCCGGCGAAGGTCGAGCCGGTCCGCGGGCAGCTGCGCAAGCTCGCCGACCGGGGCTGGATCTCCCGAACCGGCGCGGGCCGTTATCTCCCGTGCTGACCGGCCAGGACGGCGGCGGACCGGCTGATTCCGGCCGTAACAGGAGAGCCCCCGGTGGGAGTTGACGCGTGTGTGAAGACCCGCCGCCCCGCCGAGGGCTCTCAGGAAGCTGTCTACCAGGTTCGCCTCCCGCTGTCGAAGCGGACCATCGATCTCGTCGCCGGCCTGATACGCAAGCGGCGCAAGGAGCTGGGCTCCCGCTGGCGCAAGCTCGTGCCCCGGGCGCCCAGGCGGTCGTTATGCTCGCCGTACTCCGCCACGACCAGCGCCTTGCCGACATGACCGGCGGCAACGGCGTCGCCGCCCCCACCGTGCGTCGCTGGGTGGGCGGCGTGCAGCGGAGCTGAAGTGGATCGCCTGGTCGCTGTTTCCCCGTCGGCCTCGTATTGATCGCCGTGACGGCGGGGCAGACGGCGGGGCCGTTCGGGCTACCGCGACCGTCCTCCTGACGGCGCCGGCGTCCGCACCCCGGCGGCGAGACCGCTTCCCAGGGCACCTGTCGGCGGTTCGGCTGCCTCGGGTATCCGATCGTCCTGGCGGTGTGGTTCCGCGTCGGCCCCTACGATGAGCGGCGCGCGTGGCGCGAGGGCCGGCGTCGGGGCGGACTGGGGGACAGTGGACGTGATCGAGCAGCGTCGGGCACGAACGGGCGTATACGGGACGACAGTTGAGGGGGCTCCTGTCGTCAGGGCAGTGGGCCGTGTCTTCCGGCGGGGGCTGCTCGACGGCCGCTCCGCTCTCGTTCCGGGGCTGACCATCTGGACGTACGACACGGCGGTCGACCTGCGGCGCCGGTTCGTCGACCAGCCGGACCAGTCCTCCGATACCTTCCTGGTGAAGCTGGAACGGCAGTTGGCTGGCGCCCCCCACGCGACGATCGTCCTCGCCGCCGAACTCCTCTACGTGAACCTCGTACCGCTGAAGCCGGAACAGATAGGCGTTCCGAGGAAACGGGAGATCCTGAACGAGGTTCTCTCCTGGGCCAATGGGGACATCGTCATACCGGCCGAACTCGACGCCCCGCTCGCCGGGTTCATCAACGGCGGCCAGGCCTTCCTCAACTACCGCTGGGCGCAGTTCCAGTTCCTTGTACTGCTGGTGGAACAGCTGCTGGAGTGGGCTCCCCACGAGAGGGGGGACCTGCTCGCCGACCCGTGGCACTTCCAGGAGGAGTGCCGGCACGTGCTCGCCTCCATGGGCCACAACAAGGCCCGCGCCCAACTCCACGTCCTCCAGGCACTCCTGTTCCCCGAGGCCTTCCTCCCCATTGCCAGCACCCAAAGCAAGCGGCGCATCCTGACCGGCTATCGCGAGCGTCTCCCGAACCCCACCGGCGACGACGACCGCGACCTCCTCGCCCTCCGCACCCTGTTGCAGGAGGAGTCCAAGGACCCGGTGAACTTCTTCGCCGACCCCTGGCTCAGCCACTGGCGCCCCGGGGCGGCCCAGGTCGGTCAACAGGGCTGGCTGGTACGGGGGTTCGGCGCCGCCGGGCAGAGCTTCCTGCCGGACTGGCTGGCCCACGGCTACTGCTCGGTCTCCTTCGGCGAGGTTACGGAGATTCCCGCGGGCGCCACCAAACCCGCTATCCAGCAGGCCGTCGCCCGAGCCATGCCGGACGCGACCGCGCAGGCACGCGGCCAGGCGATCGGCCAACTCCACCTGTTCCTCAGCCAGATGAAGCAGGGCGACGTCGTCGTCACCGTCACCGCCGATGAAGTGCACGTGGGCACCATCGAGGGCCCGGCGCTGTACGACCTGTCCGACGGCCCCGACCAGGCCCGCCGCCGCCCGGTCAAGTGGGCCACCGCCACCCGCCCCCTGCGCCGCGCCGACCTCCCCGAGCAGGTGCAGAGCCAGCTCCAACGCCCGCCCACCGTCTACGACATCAGCACGGTAGCCGCCGAACTCGCCGAAGCCGCGGACCTGACCGACGCCGTCGAGGAGGAGCTGCTCAAGGTCGACGCGACCCGCCCGATCGAGCTGCCACCGGTCGGTGAGGACCTCGCGGGTGAACTGCTCATGCCCGTCGGCTGGTTGCGGGACACCGTGCGCCAACTGGAGCGGATGCAGCAGATCATCCTGTACGGCCCGCCCGGCACCGGCAAGACCTTTCTGGCCCGGCGCCTCGCCCAGCACGTGGCCGGGTCCGACCGTACGAAGCTGGTGCAGTTCCACCCGTCGTACACCTACGAGGACTTCTTCGAAGGGTTCCGCCCGGTCAGGAACGACGGCGGCAGCGTGGCCTTCGAGGTCGTGCCGGGGCCGTTCAAGCTGCTGGTGGACCGGGCCCGGAAGGACCCGGCGAACCCGTATGTGCTGGTCATCGACGAGATCAACCGGGCCAACCTCGCCAAGGTCTTCGGCGAGCTGTACTTCCTGCTGGAGTACCGGGACGAGCCGATCACCACCCAGTACTCGCCCGAGCAGGAGTTCGACCTGCCCAAGAACGTCTACATCATCGGCACGATGAACACCGCCGACCGTTCCATCGCCCTCGTGGACGCGGCCATGCGCCGCCGCTTCGCCTTCCGCCGGCTCTCCCCGGACCGCCCGCCCGTCGCCGGTCTGCTGCGCCGCTGGTTGGACCGTCACGACCTGCCCGGACGCCCGGCCGACCTCCTCGACACCCTCAACTCCCGCCTTGCCGACCCGGATCGCGCGATCGGACCGTCGTACCTGATGAACCATCAGGCTGCGGACCCCGAAGGCCTGGAGCTGATCTGGAGCACCCAGATCCTGCCCCTCCTGGAGGACCAGCTCTACGGCACGGGTGTCGACGTGGAGGAGGAGTACGGACTCGACGCCCTCCAAGCCGTCGTCGCCGAGGGCGAGTGACCCGATGGCTCTCATCCCCGGCCCAGTACCCATCCGCCTGACCGAGACCGGCAGCGGCGTCCAAGTCGCCCTGCACCCCGCCCAGGTCGCCACGCTGATCAACAGCCCGCGCCTCGTCCGGCTCACCCCCGTCCCCGGCCCCGGCGGACGGTGGCGTGTCTCCGGCCTCGAACACGTCGGCCTGGTCCGCCTCGGACGCGGAGACGGCGCCGTCGAACTCCACATCGACCCCAAAATCCCCGTCGCCCAGCTGCTGTTCCTCCTCACCTACGCCCCGGGCACCCCCTGGAAGGACCAGCAGGTCACCGCATCGGCGTCCGATGACGACCTGCTCCCCGCCCTCGCCGACGCCTACGCCCGCGCCGCCCGCCGCGCCCTCGACCCGGGCGTCCTGCACGGCTACCGCGTCACCGACGACGAACTCCCGGTCGTACGCGGCCGTATCCGCACCGCCGACCAGCTGCGCCGCACCGGACTCCCGCTCCCCGTGGCCGTCCGCTACGACGACTTCACCGCCGACATCCCCGAGAACCGCGTCCTGCTCGCCGCCCTGCACCGCCTGGAACACCTCCCCGGCGTCACGGACACGACCCGCCGCACCCTGCGCCACCTCGCCGCCCGCCTCCCCGAGGTCACACCCCTGCGCCCCGGCACCCCGCTCCCCGCCTGGACGCCGACCCGCCTCAACTCCCGTTACGCGCCCGTCCTGCGCCTGGCGGAGCTGATCCTCACCGACCGCAGCCTCACCCCGCACGGGCCCACCCCCGTGACGACCGACGGCTTCGTCCTCAACCTGGCCAAGGTCTTCGAGCGGTTCCTCACCGACACCCTTACCGCCGCCCTGCGCCCCCACGGGGTACGCGTCAAATCCCAGGACCGGCATCACCGCCTGGACGTCGACGCCCGCGTCCAAATCAGACCCGACCTGGTCCTCTACCGCGCCGGCCGCCCGCTGACGGTCGTCGACGCCAAGTACAAGGACCTCGGTGCCGGCACACCGACCACCGAGAACCTGTACCAACTGCTCAGCTACTGCACGGCGTTGGCCCTCCCGCACGGCCACCTCGTCTACGCGGCCCAGCAGGGCGACGCCCCTGTCCCGCACACGATCCGCAATACGGGCATCACCCTCACCGCCCACGCCCTCGACCTGGCCCGCCCTCCGGCGGAGATCCTGGCATCGGTCACTGCCCTCGCCGACCACCTGGCACAGCAGCCCAGCTAAAGCCAATGCTGTTGCATTACGGGCCTGCGGGTCGTGGTCTTGTGATGAGGACGGCTTTCGTGCCGATGCGGGTGGGTTGGAGCCAGTCACGGTGTTCAGCCCGCTTGAGATGGTAATTGGACATCTTGCGTTTCACGACGCGGGCCTGGCTGCGCAGGCGTCTGACGGGCAAGAGCCGTTCCAGGAGGTCCTGCTCCAGCATCACCAGGGCGCTGGCCAGCAGGTCAGGGGAAAAGCTGCCCGGCGTGACGGTCACGCTGCGCCGGGCGGAGCGCAAGGTCTCCGTGAAGGAAACCCGGTCGGGGTCCAGGCCGCGGGGGGCGGCCGTTCTCAGCATGAGCTCGCGCAGGGCGTAGTGGACCAGCAGATGTGCCCAGATCTGTTGGCGGGTACCTTCAGGCGTTTTGCTGCTGAGTACGACGCGTGGGCCGCGCTGATGGGTTTTGATCTCGGCGAAGACGGACTCGATCTGAGCCTTCCCCTTGATCGTGGACACCTGGAGACTGGGACGTGAGTTCCAGAGGAAGTAGTGCCAGGTGGGAAGCAAGAGCAACCGCAGCAGGCGGTATACGGAGGAGTTCAAACGGGACGCGATTGCGCTCGTGACGTCTTCCGGGAAGACCATCACGGAGGTGGCCCGCCAGCTCGGGGTCAGTGCCGAGGGACTGCGCAACTGGGTCAAGCAGGATGCGATCGACCGCGGGCAGGGGACGCCGGGAGAGCTGACGACGGCCGAGCGTGAAGAGCTGCGGCGGCTGCGGAGGCTGGCCGCCGAGCAGGCGGAGACGATCGAGGTGCTGCGAAAAGCGGCGGTCTTCTTCGCGAAGGAGAGCGATCGATGAACGATGTGTACGCGTTCATCGAGGCGGAGAAGGCCACCCACCATGTTGCTCTGCTGTGCCGGCTGCTGAGGGTGGCCCGCTCCTCTTTCTACGCGTGGATGGCCGGAGAGAAGACCCGGCGGGCGAAGCAGGCTGCGGACGACGCCCTGGCCCACGAGATCACCGTGCTGCACCTCGCCTCCAGGGGCGCCTACGGGGTGCCGCGCATCCATGCCGGACTGCGGCGGCTCGGGCACCGCGTGAACCGCAAAAGGATCGAGCGCGTCATGCGTGAACGCGGCATCAGCGGCGTCACACGGCGCAGGAGCAAGGGCCTGACCCGCCGGGCCAAAAGGGCGGTACCCGCCCCGGACCTGATCGCCCGCGACTTCACCGCACCGGCGCCGGGGATGAAGCTCGTCGGCGACATCACCTACATCCCCACCGACGAGGGCTGGCTGTATCTGGCGACCTGGCTGGACCTCGCAACCCGCGAGATCGTCGGCTACTCGATGGCCGACCACCACCGCGCATCCCTGGTCGTGGACGCGCTGAAGATGGCCGCCGGACGCGGCCGACTCCAGCCCGGATGCATCGCGCACTCGGACCGCGGCAGTGAATACACCTCAGATGAACTCCGGTGCGAGCTAAGCCGGTTGGGACTGCGGCAGAGCATGGGCCGCACCGGCTCGTGCTTCGACAACGCCGCCGCGGAGTCGTTCTTCGCATTGCTGAAGGAGGAGATCGGCACCCGCCGCTGGCCCGACCGGTCCAGCGCACGCGCGGACATTTTCGCTTTCGTCGAGACCTTCTACAACCGACGACGCCTACGCCGCCATCCAGTCTGGGGCTACCTCACCCCGTTGGAGACCCGGCAGCGGCACGAGCAAGAGCACGCCCTCACGGCGTAAGCATCGAGTGTCCAAGATCACGGGGAAGCTTCAATCTGAGCCTTCACCGGGACTCCGGACAAGCTGGCCAGCGACACCAAGATCGCTCGACTTGCTGCTCCCCGGGCCCCGCGCGTCGTACGGCGCCCGAAGAAGAAGTAGGTGGGTGGGCTCCACCACAGGAGCCCACCCACCCGGCTTATACCCAGTCGATGCCGAGCTTCGCGAGCGCGGCCAGCTGGTCGACGTCCAGCCGGTCCCTCCTCGATTTGGTGTTCGAGACCCACACGCCCAGTTTCACAGTCACCGGCGCGACCTCGCCGTGGACCGTGATCTCTTCGCTGTGGCCCCTTGGCACCGGCCGGTCCGCGCCTTCCCGCTCCACCCACTGCGTGAGTGCCGCCAGGTCGCGTTGGAACGCCTGCTGCGCCTTGCTCGGGCCCTTCGAACGCGAGGCCGTCAGGGCGGGAGAGGGCGCCTCAAGCGGCTTCATGCCCAGCCTGGTCAGCCGTTCCTGCTGCTCGGGCAGGAGCCGCGCCCAGATGGCCGGCTGGGCCTGCTGCTGGAGCCATCGTCCGATGTCGTCGTCGTCCATGAGTACGCCGGGTGCGATGTCGGGCAGTTGGCCGTCGGCGTCGACGAGGTCGGCGAGGACGCGGTAGTGGCGCTGCCAGTTCAACGACCAGGGGCAGTCCCAGTCGGTCGATCGCCGTCAGCTGCTCCGTGCGGTCCGCCGCGCGCTTCGGGTCCTTCCCGAGCCCCCCTTCCGGCGGAGGTTGGCCATGTGCTGCCCGATGGGCACCATCGCCTCGCCCTCGCCCCACAGCTGGTCCTGGCGTGGGGCGAGGTGCCCGGTGGCCCGCCGGTAGGAGCGGAGCGCGGCGAGCTTGGTCTCCCACGCTTCCTGGCCTGGCTCCCAGACCATCCCGGCCTCGGGCGCGTCCAGGAGATTCAGCGGCCGGGGCCATTCTGCTCGTGCAGGTTCCGCAACGTGGCAGTACCGTCCTGGACGGGAAGTCTGGGTCACTCCCGCTTGTCGACGCCGCTACCGGAATGTCGGGCGTGTTGTACGCCCGGATGGCGCGTCATTCCCGCTCGCGCGGGCTCTACTCCATCGTCAGCTTCAAGACGCAGTCGCTGGCCGCGTCACTCCCGCTCGTGCGGGCACTACGTCGAGGAGGTCAACGGCATCACGCGGGTCGACGCGTCACTCCCGCTCGCGCGGGCTTCAACTTCCCCCCAACTCAGGTGGACTTGCTACCGGCCGGTTACTCCTGCTTGTGTCGGCTCTGCAACGCGGCGGTCACCGTCCTGGATAGGAAGTCTGGGCCACTCCCGCTCGCGCGGGCTCTCCAGGAACGTGCGTGGCCGTTCGGTCAGGGCGGTCGGGTCACTCCTGCTCGCGCAGGCTCGACGGGGAGGTGTTCCCGGTGGGGTCTCGGCTTCACTGGCTGTTCTCTATCCGCTCAGGTGGTCGGCAGGGTTCGAACAGGGGCCTGGTTCGGGTGAGTCGGTCGGTGCGGGTGCATGGAAGAAGGGCCTCTTGGTAGCTCGCGGATGTCGAGTCCAGCGAGGATCAAGAGGCCCTGTTGTCGAAGTGTCGCGTGGTCATGGTTGCCGGGTCCAGTCCGTCCACTCGTGGGTGTGACTGTCTCGCCCACAGGTTCGGGAACGCGGCTGACCGGCCGGGGCGCCGGCCCCGGTACGGCTCGGACATGAGCGATGCCGAGTGGGCGGTGGTGAAAGATCTACTGCCGGTTCCGGGCTGGCTAGCGGGCCGAGGCGGACGGCCGGAGGGGTTCTGCCACCGACAGATGATCGACGCGGTGCGCTATCTCGTCGACAACGGCATCAAGTGGCGGGCGATGCCGTCCGACTTTCCGCCGTGGCCGCGGGTCTATGCCTTCTTCGCCCGCTGGCGGGACACCGGGCTGGTGGGCGAACTGCATGATCGCCTGCACCAGGCCGTTCGCCAGGCCGAAGGCCGTGGCCCGGAGCCGAGTGGGGCGGTGATGGACTCGCAGTCGGTGAAGGCGGACGCCACCGTCGCCCACATCTCACGCGGGTTCGACGCGGGCAAGAAGATCAATGGACGCAAGCGGCACCTGCTCACCGACACGCTCGGGCTCCTCCTGGCCGTGCTGGTCACGCCGGCGTCCGTGACCGACCGGGACGGCGCCCGGACCCTTCTGCCGACGGCAGCCGGCCGCTTCAGGCGGCTGGCACGGGTCTGGGCCGACGGCGGCTACACCGGCCACCTCACCGACTGGACCAGCCGGCACCTGGGGATCGTCCTCGACATCGTCCGCCGAGGCGAAGACGTCCGCGGCTTCCAGCCACTGCCCCGCCGCTGGGTCGTCGAGCGGTCCTTCGCCTGGTTTCTGCGCAGTCGGCGCCTGGTCCGGGACTACGAACGCCGCACCGACACGAGCGAAGCAGTCATCCGCTGGTCGATGATCGCCCTGATGAACCGCCGCCTGGCCGCGCAGTCTCATCAGTCCGCCGTCCTGCCGGCAGGGTGAATCTTCCGGGCTTCACCTCCACCAGCCAGCCTCGTTCCACCAGCCTCTTCAGCCGTGCTCGTGCACCCTCGACCCGTGAGGCGGAGGCGCTGTCCCAACCCAGCACCACGGCCGCCCGCCGGGCACCCAGCCCGTCCGCGCCGACCTGCGCCGCAGCCTCCATCACCGCCTGGTAGTCCACCGACAGGTCCTCGAGGCCGGCCGCGTTCTGGCGATGCGGCACCGCACGGCGCGGTCCCACCGACTTCCTTCTCGGCAGACCGACAGTCATCTCGGCAGGCTGTTCTTCTTCGGCCAGCGCTTCCAGAAACTGCTCGAGGCCGATCGCCCGGCGTCTGAGGACTTCTTCGGCGTCCGCCAAGTCCACCCGCACCCGCTCAAGTTCGGCTTCGAGCTCCTCCACCCGCACAGCTGCGGCCTTCCGCCGCGCTTCCAGAACCGCCCGCATCGACGGCATCCGCCCTCCACAGCAACTCGATCAGCAATGACTCGAGGCTCCCGCGGCAGCCGCAATCTCATGCCTGACCAGCAGAATCCGCACACGGGGTTCGGAAAGAGAACGACCTCTCAGAGGCCACTCCAGACCAGCGCGAGCAGTGCCCCTGCGTCTGAACACAGAGGACCAGGAGACCGACCTACTCCGCTTGCGCGGACTCTACTATCGGCCGGAGTCGCTGGTGTGGCTGTCCACCTCAACCCCCACGACGTCCGCCAGATCGAGTCACTCCCGCTCGCGCGGGCTCTACTCAGCCCTTCCGCCCTGGCCGAGGTCGAAGTACACGTCATTCCCGCTCGCGCAGGACCTACCCCAACGTCGAAGTGAACTTGGAGTATATGGCCGAGTCACTCCCGCTTGCGCGGACTGTGCAACCCGGTTTGGCCGACGGAGTGGCAGCGGCACGGGTCATTCCCGCTCGCGCGGGCTCTACGACTACTGGGAGCACTTCGACAACACGTGAGGCGCGTCATCCCCGCTCGCGCGGACTCTACCCGGCGGGGAAGAAGGTCGTGTTCACCGACGACGAGTCATTCCCGCTCGCGCGGACTCTACGGATTCAGCACAACTGGCCCTCCTGCCACCGGCCGAGTCATCCCCGCTCGCGCGGACTCTACCCTTCTTGACCTGGGAACTCTGGGGCGCTTTGCCAGTCGTTTGCTCGCGGCCGGTCAGGGAAATGATGTCACATCAGAGGTTGCGCCCGTACGAGATGCACGGGTGGAGGGTGGATTTTAGCGGGCGCGGGGCTGAGCGCTTTGCTTTTGCGTGATCATGTTGTTGTGGGTTCCGGGCGGCGGCAGCGTGTGGGGATGGGAGCTGTTGAGGACGCCCGGTACGACGGTGTTGATCGTCGGCCCTGCGGGAAGTTCGATCGTGCGACGCGGAGGGTGTATTCGCTGCTGTTCCACTTGGTCGATGTGGGTGCGGTGGCCGGGGTGCTGTGGGACCGGTTCCTGACCCCGAGCCAACGTAAGGTCATCAGTGCCGGGCTCAACGTCTCGCAGGAGCATGCGCGTTCGCTGGTCTCTTTCCTGGCTGCCATGCATGACATCGGAAAGCTGATTCCGAGTTGGCAGTCCTTTGAGCCCTCAGTCCGCATACGGCTGGGGGAGGACCTGCTGGCAGACATGGGTCCGGTGGTGCACGTGCCGCACGCGCGCGCGTCGATGCATGCGGGACTGCATCTGCTGGGCGAGCTGGGATTCGCCGTCGGCGGTAACGACAGTCCCGCTGTCCGTGCCGCTCAGTGTCTGGGCGGGCACCACGGCAGGTTCCTGCAGCTCGACGTGGACGGGGCAGCATCCGCCCGCCGGGTGCAGGCCACCCTGGGCGGGCCTGTGTGGCAGGACCTGCGCCGCCGCTATACCCGGCTGTTGTGGCACCTGTTCGGTGTCGACGAGGCCCCGGATCGGGTGTCGGTCGAGGCCGCGGTGCTGATCACGGGTCTGGCGATGGTTGCCGACCGGGTCGCGAGCCAGCTCCGGTACTGGGCGCCCAACGCGGACACTCCGTCCTTCGGGGCTGCCGAGCACTACAGTCACGCCCGCAGGCAGGCCGAGGAGGAG
Source organism: Streptomyces sp. VNUA24 (assembly GCF_029167005.1). Classification (NCBI taxonomy): domain Bacteria; kingdom Bacillati; phylum Actinomycetota; class Actinomycetes; order Kitasatosporales; family Streptomycetaceae; genus Streptomyces; species Streptomyces sp. VNUA24. Next base: position 197,608 of record NZ_CP119143.1, on the reverse strand, counting down.
GTCGAGCGTCTCGGTCTTCCACGCTTCGCATTGGACCGGGTCCCGTTCACCACCGCCCACCCGGGGCTTGAGGAACCCAACGCTCTTCAGGCCTCCGTGATGGAGGAGTTGCCGCGGCTGGTCGCAGAGCGGGGGAGTGGCATCGCGGTGGTCACGGATGCCATGGGGGCGGGAAAGAGCGTGACCGCCCTGGAGATGGCTCGAATCTTCAACGAGCACTGCGGCACTCAGGGGGTGATGTGGCTGCTCCCGGCCACGGCCGCCGCCGACCAGGCCTACGAGGTCCTGGACCGGTACGTGCGCGCCCACCGGCCCGAGTACGCCCCCGTGACGCTGGTGCACCACCACAGCGACCTCAACGAGGCCTACACCGGCCGAAGCCTGTCCCCAGCGGACATGTCCATCCTGGACGGACCACCCGACAACCCGTTCACCGACGACCCGGACGATCTTGCCGCCGGCGACGAGACGGAGTCCGGCCCGGGCACCGCCGGCCCTGACCGATGGCTGCGCGGAAGGGACAACGCGCTCCTGGCCCAGTACACCGTCTCCACCACCGACCAGGCACAGATGGCTGTCCTGCCCGTCCGCTACAGCGCGCTGCGCATGCTGGCCCTGTCGGGCAAGACCGTCGTGGTCGACGAAGCCCACGCGCTGGACCCGTTCAGCCAGCTCCAGTTGCTGCGGCTGCTGCACTGGCTGGGAGCCCTGAACTGCCCGGTTGTCCTGCTTTCGGCGACGATGCCTGCGTCCACCGCCACGGAACTGGTACGGGCCTACCTGGCCGGAGCCGGCCAAACTGGTCTCCACGGTGCCTCGTTCGCCCCCCGCTACCCTGGGTGGCTCTTCGCGGACGCGGCAACCGCCACCGCCCACCGCATGTCCGAACCGGCCCAGGAACGGCAAAGAGCCGCCCAGCGCAGGACCGCTCACATCCGCATCCGCCCGGTCACTTACCGGCGCCTCGAACAGTCCGGCCGCACCGTCGACCCGGGGGAGCGCCTGGCCGTGATCGCCGACACGCTCCAGCCGGTGACCGGACACGGCGGATGCGCAGCCGTGGTGTGCGCGACCGTCGCCGACGCGCAGGACACCTACCAGTACCTGCGCCGCACATGGACCGGCCCACCGCACGACCTGGTCCTCGTCCACGCCCGGCTCCGGGGGTGGCGACGGCAGAGCACACTGCGAGACCTCCGGACCCGGCTGGGGCCCACCGGCCCGCGCCCGGCACGCCTCGTCTTCGTCACCACCAGCCTCCTCGACATGAGCCTGGACCTTGATGTCGACCTGATGGTCAGCGATCTTGCTTCTCTGGCACGCCTGCTGCAGCGTCTGGGCCGCCTGGGCCGCTTCACCCGTCTGTGGGCCGGGCAAGACCGCCGCCCCGCCTGGTGGGACCGTGACAACAGCCCGACGCTGACGGTGCTGAACCCGGTCAACTCGCTCGGCGCGACCGCTCTGCCGCCCGGATGGGGCACGGTCGAGCCCGCCGTCACCCTCCACGAAACCGCCCGGCTCCTCCTCACCCTGAAGAAGGAACCCCTCGTCGTACCCGACGATGTCCAGGCCTTCGTCGAACAGGTCCACGGTGTCACCTCCGGTTTCGCGGCGGAAACGACGCATCTGCAGCAGATGGCAGCCACCCACCAGACCCGCACCAGTCGTCAGCAGCAGCTCAGCGCGATCCACCTGGTGCCCCCGGCGACACGCATCTCTTCCCTGGCCGACCTGCACCGTCAGCACCTCACCACCGCCCAGGCGGCCACCCGGCCCGGCATCCTGCCCCGCCGCCTGCTGCCCTGCTACCGCAGCCTCGAAGGCACCCTGACCCTCGACGCAGCCGGCCTTCTCCCGCTCCCGGACCAGGAACACCTCAGCGGGCGCCACCTGCGCAGCATCCTGGAACACACACTGCCCGTCCCGGCCGCCTGGGTCACCCGCGCTTCCGACCGGCATCAGCCGCCCGAAAGCTGGAAGCAGCATCCCCTTCTCGCCGACACCGTGCTGCTACCCACTGATTCTTCAACACGGGAGAGTGAACAGCGTTTCGGCCATCACTGGCTCCGCATGGACGAAGAACTCGGCCTCCTGCACCGCAAAGACCATCAATGATCACTGCACGTAATACTCAGGGCTGAAAGCATTACGCCACCCTTCGGTAGTCGGATTTTCTCACCGGTCGCGAAGCGCTGTGGCGACATGATTCGCTGTGCCGCACACCACCGAACGCCCGGTCGTACATCGCACACGGTTCTGCCCCACAAGGGCGCTGCGATCTCCCCTGCACGGCGCCGGCCGAGCCCGGCCCGGCCGCCGCGTTGCCCCGCAACAGCAAATCACCCGAGAACATGCCCCGGTCCCGGTGGCCCGCACTCCACCTCCTCGCGTTCCTCTCTCTTTCCGGAAGACACCCTCTTGTCCTCGTTATCCCCGCCCGCCACGTTCAGTGCAGCCGACAGTCCCTGGATCGACGTCCGCTCCGGTCACCAGTACGGCCAAGTGGGCCTGCGGGCCCTGTTCCTGGACGCCCACCGCATCGACGATCTCGCCTTGCCTCACCCGCCGGCAGCCTCAGCACTGCTGCGGGTCGCGATCGCCATCACCGCCCGGATCACCGGCCTGGACGACCCTGAACTCACAGCCTCCCAGTGGAACGCCCTGCGCCGCCGCTGCCTGGTCCGGGGCAGCTTCGACCCGGACGCCGTCCACGCCTACTTCGACCAGCACAGCTGGAACGTCTTCGACCCGGAACGGCCCTGGCTGCAGGACCCCTCGCTGCGCACCCAGTGCCCCCACAGCACCGGCATCAACGTCTTCGTGCCCGGGCGCCCCGCCGGCAACAACCTGGCCTGGTTCAGCCCGCACAGCCACCACACCGCCGAACCCGTTCCCACTGCCGAGGCCCTGCAGATCCTGCTCATCCACCACTACTACGGGCGTTCCGGCAAAGGCACCCCCCGCACTCTGGACGGTGCCACCAGCATGAAGCAGACCAGCGGGCCCCTGCGCTCCAGCGTCTCCTTCCACCCCCTGGGCCGCACCCTGCACGAAACGCTCCTCACCGGTGTCCCCGCCTTCACCGGCGACGAGCAGCCACCCGGCGCCGACGCCTGCCCGTGGGAAGAACCCGCCCCGCCCGAACCGCAGGCCCCGCCCCGCCCGCCGACCTGGCCCGGCCGCCAACTGACCGGACAGAACCGCCACGCGATCCTCCTCGTGCCGGGCCAGGACGGCACCACCGTCACCGACGCCTACATCACCTGGGCCACCCAGCAGCCCAAACAGATCACCACTGACCCCTACCTCGCCTACCGCTTCATCCCCGAACGCAAGAACGTCGCCCGGCGCCGCACCATCCACCGCGCCGACGCGTCCCGCGCATGGTGGCGCGACCTGGAGACACTGCTCCTGGCACCGGATGAACACGGCACGCACCGCCGGCCGGCCATCTTCGACACCCTCAACGACCTTCCCGAACCTGTGCGGCGCAGCCTGCGGATCCGCGTCCACGGATTCGACCAGGACGGCAGCAAGGCCATCGACCGGCAGTGGTACACCGCCCTCACCCCGCCCCTGCTGAACTGGACCCAGGAACACGACCCGGTCAAAGCCCAGCGCATCGCCGAGTGCTGCCGGGAGGCCGAACACGCAGCGCACCGGCTGGCGACCGTCGCCAAACAGGCATGGGACACCGTCACCCGCAGCCGCACCACGCAGCCCCCCTGGGCGGGCAAGGCTCTGACCCGGTACTGGCCGAAAGCCGAGACTGCGTTCTGGCAGCTTCTGGACGAGCCCGGCACCGAGGCACCCACCGCCTTCGCGGCCGCAGCCGCAGCCGCCCTGCGCGAGGTCACCGAAGCCGCCCGGATCCGTCACACCTCCGCGGGCCGCGCCGTGGCCCATGCCGTAAGGGACCTCTACCGCCAGTCCTCAGCACCCCGGAAGGCTGCCTGATGCCCACCGCAGCCGAACACCGCGCCTCCTGCGACGCGTTCGTCGCCCACATCCACCTCCTCTGCACCGAGCCCGGCGTCCGCGTCCGCCTCAGCCGGGGAAGGGGCCGGCCCGTCGAGGAATGCGCCCCCATGGACCGCTACCTGGCCCGGCGCACCGCACACCGCGCCGGGCGCCGCGCCTACTACACCGTCGCAAGCCTCATCGCGACAGCCGGGCCCCAGGCCCACACCCCGGGCGTGCGCCCCGACCCGGACGACGACGCCGGCCTCGTGACCCTGGGAGACGATCCCGGAGCCCGCCTCGTCGCCCCCGTCGAACCAGCCCCCGCACCATCGCCGCCGGATCCGGCGGCCTGGTTCGCCAGGCCGAACTTCGGCGCCACCCTCGCCACCGCCGTACACCGAGCCGGCCACGGAGCGGTGCGCACCGAGGATCTCCTGAGCGTCCTGACCCGCCTCAGCGACGACCAGTTGCACCGCCGCCTGCCCGCACCTGTCACACAGCTGCTGAAGGACGGCATCACCCCCGACTGGGGTGTCCTCCTCCACGACCTGGTGCAACGCCCCCACCAGCGTGACCAGGTCGGATTGCGCTGGCGCGACGCCTTCTACCTCGCCACCCCCGAACCCCGGCGCTCCTGACCCCTCCCGCACCAACCGGCCCCGCCCCTCCCTGCCGACGCTCCCCATCGGGACACCACCCCGGTGCGCCGCCACGGCGACCCATGCCCCGGAACCGCCCGGTGCCCCCTGGCCCCGCCTGACCGCCCAGGCCGCCCGACCGCCCGGACCGGCCGGCGGTACACAGACCGATCCCGGCCCTTCACACAGCCCACGGCACCCCGTACCCCGCGGGCCGTATCAGCGCCATGCCCGTCACCCCAGTGAAAGAAGCACACCCATGTACACCCCGGCACGATTTCTCGACCTGCACGTCCTCCACCCCGTGACCGCGGCGAACCTCAACCGCGACGCCGACGGCGACCCCAAGACCATCTCCTTCGGGAACGCGATCCGGGCCCTCGTCTCGCCCCAGGCATGGAAGCGCCCCATCCGCCTCAACGTCGAACAGGACCTGGACGAGCACGCCGCCCGCACCCGCATGGTGCCGCCTCTCGTCGCCCGGAAACTGCAGGAAGCCCAGTGGCCCGAGGACCTCGCCACGTTCGCCTCGGCGCAGATCGTCCACTCGGCCAAGAAGGGCGGCCTGAAGCACAACGAGAAGGAGGGCTACCGCACCCAGGCCATGCTCTACCTCCCCACGGACGTCATCGACGACATTGTCGCCCTGTGCGAAAAGCGCCGCACCGAACTCGAAGAAGCTTTCGCGGACCACACCCCGAAGAAGAAGATCGACGCGGTCCTGCCCGCCAAAGACCTCGCCGCGCACCTCACTCGCCGCACTGCGAGCATCAACCTGTTCGGGCGGATGCTCGCCGAGCTGTCCGCCGGTCACGTCGAAGCAGCCGTACAGATGGCCCCCGCCTTCTCCGTGCACCAAAGTGATCCGCAGCCAGACTTCTTCACCGCGGTGGAAGACCTGCCCCAGGACGGAGACCCTGGCAGCGCCCATCTCCAGACCGCGTTCCTGACCACCAGCCTCTTCTACCGCTTCGCGACCATCAACATCACCGACCTCCACCACAACCTCGGATCCGGTGCCCCCGCCGACACGGTCAACAACCTCGTCGAGCTCTTCGTCCGGCACTTCATCCTGAGCATGCCGGGCGGCAAGAAGACGTCCACCGCACCGCACACCGTCCCCGACCTCGTTCACTACGCCGTCCGCGACCGCCGCTCCGTGTCCTACGGTGCCGCCTTCGAACAGCCAGTCAAAGCCGCCCCCCAAGGCGGCTACACCGCCCCCGCCCGCCAGACGCTCACCGACTACGCCGCCACCATTACCCGCCTGCTCGGCACCCGCCACCTCGTCGCCCACGGACATACCGGGACCTCCGCCAAGCCCATCAAGGACCTCGGCACCCACCACACGTCCTTCGACGACCTCGCCGCCGCCTGCGCCACCGCCGCGACCGCTGCTCCGGCCTCCGCAGGTCGGCCGTGACCGGCCTTGTCCTGCGCCTGGCAGGCATGCTGCAGTCCTCCGGCGAACGCGGCGTCTTCCATTACCGCGACACGTGCGCCTTCCCCACCCGCTCTTCACTCATCGGCATGTTCGCCGCGGCCCAGGGCCGCCCCCGAGAACACGCCCTCGACCCCTACCCCCACCTGCGGGCGCCGGGCGACACCACCTCCCCGAGCCACCGCGACCTGACCCTCACCATCCGCGTCGACCAGCCCGGCACCCTATACCGCGACTTCCACACTGTCGGCGGCGGCCACCCCAAAGACCAGAGCCTCCTCACCGGTGACGGCACCCGGCGCAAGCTCTCCGCCTCCACGCTCGTCTCCCACCGCGACTATCTCACCGGCGCCGTCTTCACCGTCGCCGTCGAAGGACCCGAACTCCTCATCAGCCACATCGCCGAAACCCTCGAACGGCCCCGCTTCGGACTGTTCCTCGGCCGCCGCGTCTGCCTGCCCGACGAACCCCTCGTCCTCAACGCTGGCACCCCCGACTCCGTCGACGAACTCCTCACCCGCACCCCCCTCACCCGTAACCCGCCCCCCGGCTCCACCGACACCCAGGTGCCCACCACGTTCGTCTGGGAACACCCGCCCCCCGGCGCCGACCCCGCCACCCCGCCCGACCGCGAAAGCACCAGCGAACCCACCAACCTCACCCGCCATGCCCGACGCCACCTGCCACGCCCCCTGTGGATGACTACCGAGCTCCTGCCCGTCCACCTCTGCACAGGACCCCGACCGATCGACGCCCTCACCACGTACGTGCACGGAGAACCCGCATGACCAGCCTCACCCGCATCACCATCGACCCCCACCACCCAGCGGCCAGAGCCGACCTCGCCGACGTCAACAGCCTCCACAAGACCCTCATGCGCCTGGTCCCCGACCACACCGGCCCCACCCCCCGGGCCACAGCCGGCCTGCTCTTCCGCACAGAAACCGGACCCACTCTTCTCGTGCAAACCGCCCACACACCCGACCTCACCGTTCTGCCCACCAGCTACGGCACAGCACGCACCCTCGACCTCACCCCCCTGCTGAACTCCCTCACCCCCGGGCGCACCATGCGCTACCGCATCACCGCAGCCCCCACCACCGCACTCTCCGCAGGCAACCCCAACCCCCACCCCGTCACCGGGAAACGCCGCGGCAAAATCACCCACCTCACCGGCGACGACGCCATCGCCTGGTGGCAACGCCGCGCCACAGACGCCGGACTCGAACCCGTCACCATCTCCTCCATCCCCAGGCCCTTCCCCCGCACCCACCTCGCACGCTCGGCCCCCTACTTCAAGCTGACCCAGTTCGACGGCTTCGCCTGCATCACCGACACCGGCCTCCTCACCCACGCACTGAAGAACGGCATCGGCAGGGCAAAGACCTACGGAGCTGGCCTTCTCTCACTCGTCCCCGCCTGACCCCAAGCAGAAAACACATCCGTCATGCCACAAATCCCTGACCAGAACGCCCTGCGCGCTGCCGCCATGCACCGCCTCTACACCCTCGAGCAGTCAGAACGGCTCACCCGCTCCCGGCTCATCGGTGTTGCCGACGCCTTCGGCGTCGACCCCCGCACCGTCGACCGCTGGCTCGCCAACGCCCGCGCCAACAACGGCACCTACCAACCCCAAGGCCGCCCCTGCTTTGTCCTCACCCCGCTCATGCTCGACGCGGTGGCCCGCTGGCGCGGCAACGCCACCGCCGCATGGAGGGAACTACGCGCCGACGGCCACCCCGTCCCCTCCCTGCCCACCTTCCACCGCGCCGTGAACAGAGCCCTCACACCCGGAATACGCGCCGGCCTCCGCGGCGGCGAAAAGGCCCGCCGACGCTATGACGTGTCCGGTGAACGCGACCGCCACCACCGCAACTACGCATGGGAAACCGACCACGTCGAAGCCAGCGTCAAAGTCCGCATCGACGGCCACATCCGCAAACCATGGATCACCTTCTTCATCGACGCCGCCGTCTCAGCCATCTGCGGCCTCGCCATCACCCCGCAACGCCCCAGCCGCGAAGCCGTCCTGGTCGCCATCCGCGATGCCGTCCTCATCGACGAACACCACGGGCCGTTCGGCGGCATCCCTCAGTACGTGCGCGTCGACGGCGGCAGAGAATTCCTGTGCGCCACAGTCAAGGAAGCACTCGGCGTCCTGGGATCCGAAATCATCGCCCTGCCCCCCTTCAGCCCCGAAGGCAAAGGCAACGTCGAAGCAGTCAACGGAGCCATCAAAAAGACACTGTTCGCCGGCATGCCCGGCTACACCCACGCACCCACCCTCCTCGGCGGAAAACCCGTCGACCCCGACCAGCCACTGCTCCACTTCGAAGCATTCGTCGGCCAGGTCCTCGAATGGGTCCACCACTGGAACCACGAGAACACCCCCAGGAGCCTGAAAGGCCTGACCCCCCGCCAAGCCTGGGATGCCGACCCCGCACTCATCGACACCGTCACCGCCGAAGACCTCCACACCTACACCCTCGAACGCCACGGCAAGCCCCTGACCATCAACAACGGTGGTGTCCGCTGGCACAAACGCAACTACATCGCCGACTGGATGCACGGCCGCGTCGGCGAAAAGGTAGACCTGCGCTACCTCCCCCACCACGACCACCGCGTCGAACTCTACGACCCGCAAACCGGCCGCCACCTCGGCGCCGCCGTCATGGCCGGACAAGCGACCCGTGAACAGACACTCATCCTCAAACGAGCCCGGCGACGCGAAGCCGACCGCCTACGCGCCCAGCTGAAGAAGGCCGAGAAGAACCGCAACACCCGCTACGCCGCCGCAACCCGCCCTGCCCCGCCCGCGCCCCTGGACGTGATGCCCGAGGAAGAAGCCATCGAGCACCTGCGGGCCCTCGACGGCTTCGACCCGGCATCAGAGGCACTACCCGACCTCATCCAACTGCCCGAACCAGACGCCGAATGGACCCTCCCCCTCAACCCCAACACACCACCTTCACCCCAGCCGCCGACACCCCCCGAGGACCAGACGTGAGCACCCCCACCACCTCGCCCCGCCCCAGCCAGCTCCCCCCACCCAGCCAGGACCACTACCTGGGTCTCACCGGAGCCAACGCCATGGCCACCAAAGCCGTAGCCGAAACCGAAGCCCGCATCCTCAAGGCCATCAAGCACAACGCCATGGTCTGCATCCACGGACACGTCGGCCTCGGCAAAACCTTCGCCGTCCACACCGTCCTACGCCGCCGCGCCCCCGAAACCACCGTCCGGCTGCGCTACAACAACGGCGCCAACATGAACGAAATCCGAACCCAACTCTGGCGCCGCCTCGACCTGCCGGGAGAACCACCGCAGTCCGTCGGCCCCTGCGACCAGCAGATCCAAGACGCACTCGAAGCAGAACCACGCGTCCTGCTCATCGATGAAGTGCAAGGACTCGGGACGAAGGCACTGGAATACTTCCGCAACCTGTGGGGCGACGACGCCCGCCGAGCAGCCATCATCTTCGTCGGCAGCGGCAACGCCCGGCAGAAGATTCTCAACAACCCGGCCCTGCACTCCCGAATCCTCGACTGGTACCAGTTCAGCCCCCTCACACCGACCGAAGTCCAGGCCATCATCCCCGCCTACCAGCAGACCTGGGCTGGTACGCAACCCGAACTGATCCTCTACGCCGATGACATGGCTGGCCACGGATCGTTCCGGAACTGGGCAAGAATCACCGTCCTCCTCCACGACGCACTTGAGGAGAACCCCGACCTCGCCCTCAGCAAGGACCTCATCCGCTGGGTACTCAGCCGCATCGACCCCACCACCCGCCACACCCCACAACGCAGCTGACCGCACCGCCCTCAGCGGGAGTGTCATGAATTTACAGACCCGCTGTCGTCGGTCAAGGAACCGAGCTGCAGCAGCTCCTCGACGGTACAGCCGCGCCGCTGCGCGATCGCACGGAAGGCGTCCTGCTCACGGTGTAAGGACAGAGCCCGGTCGGCCACCGTCTGCCGGATGTACTCATTGGCGGAGAGATTCAGAGCGGCAGCATGGGCACCGAGGCGGCGATGGCCGGCTTCCGGGTGAAGTACATCCTGGCGACGAAGCTCGTGAACGAGCTGGTCGAGGCCGCGGACGAGAAGCAGCTGACCAAGACCATCGCCCGCTACGGGCGCGTCGATCTTTTGTGCATTGACGAGCTGGGCTACATGAAACTCGACCGTCACGGCGCCGAGTTGCTGTTCCAGGTGTTGACGGAACGGGAGGAGAACAAGGCCATCGCCATCGCCTCCAACGAGTCCTTCGGCGGCTGGACCAGGACCTTCACCGATCCCAGGCTCTGCACCGCGATCGTCGACCGGCTCACCTGCAACGGCACGATCATCGAGACCGGCACCGACTCCTACCACCTCGCCCACACCCGGAGCAAAGCCGAGCAGACAGCAGCTACCTGACAGATGTCCTGCCTCTGTGATGTCCGGCAGTCGCGGAGCTCTCCGGACAAGTGAGCTGCGCATCGAGCGATCCATAGAAGCTGCCGAGTTCAGGGGGCGATCGTCGCCCACCATCAGCGCGAGGCAAGTACGCCTTGACAATTCTAAATTGTCAAGGCGTACTTGCCTCATGGCTCTCCCGGACCTGGACGATCTCATCGCGGAAGTTGACCAGCGCTGCGACACCGCGCACCGCAGCCCCGGCGGACAAGAACAGCCCGACTGGCTCGCTCTGCTCACCGTCGCCGCCCAACTCGCAGGCCAGATGCAGGCGCTGGCAGACGACCTGGTCGAGGACTACGTCGAGCACTGCCGGATGCACGGCTCCTCATGGACCGACATCGGCACCGCCCTGGGCGTGACCCGACAGGCGGTCCAGCAGCGTTTCCATGCGCCGCACAAGCGCTACAGCCCCGACACAATGACCGACGACCTCCGACAGGCGATGGTCCACGTCAAGCAAGCAGCGGTGCACCACCGCAACAACTACATCGGCACCGAGCACCTGCTCTGGGGACTGACCTCGGAGGACAACAGCGCCACCCGTCTCCTGCAAGCCGCCGGGCTCTCGCCGGAAACGGTCCACCGATCCGTCGGCACCAGGCTGAGCATGGGAGCTTCCCAGGCGGCCGAGCGCATCGCCTGGACGCCCTATTCCCGCAAGGCCATCGCCATCGCCGAGGCACGCTCCCAGCAGAACGGCTCCGACCACATCGACTGCGACGACCTGCTGATCGGCCTCGCCCAGGTCGGCCGCGGAGTCGCCTCCGACGTCCTGACCACGGCCGGCTTCGACTCGGCCGCTCTCGAAGCCTGAGCACCACAGCCCCGGCGAGCACAACCCGCCAGACTGCGAGAACGCGGCTCTCTGCCCGGACTTGGGCGAGACACACCGACGAATCCCGTCTCATCAAGTCCGGGCACCGCAGGTCAATGCGGCATGATGCCCGGACTTATCGGAGACAGGACAACGGACCGCGGTGTTGCTGAAACTCATCGACACTTCCGGCACTGAGCTCGCCCAGCTGTTGCTAGAACTCACCGACAGGTGTTGCTGCCCTTCATCGGCATACTCAGGGGCTCAACTCGCCTGAATTTGCCCATGATCCGAGCCGTGGCCTGGTCGAACATCGCCTGCCAGCGGGCAGGGTCTACGCTACGGCCTGCGGCCACCACACGATCTTCAGGAGTCCACACAACCCCCGATGATCACGCGGTGGCTACCCCTGTTCCCAACTGCGTCCGGGACAAGATCGCGAAGTGAGACTGGAATATCAGTCGGTGATTCGGGCGGCCTGCTCGTGCTGCGTGGCATCACAGACTTCGTCTGCCCCAGAGTGATGAGGTGATGCGGTGCCATGGCCCGCGTCTCTCGGCAGTGGGTAGCAGTGAGTGGGTGAGTTCGGTCAGTGCCGCGTTCACCTCGGCGTTCTCTGTGAGTCGCGCCGCCATCGCCGTTGCCTGTGTGTGGCGCTCGCGAGCTTCCGCGGTGCGCCCGACAGCGACGTAGGCGAGCCCGAGCCGCGCGACGGCCTCGCAAAGGGCATGTTCGTGTGCCCTGGGATCCTCTGCGGCCAACTGATCGAAAACATCCACGCCTTCCACGGCCCGCAGCACGGCATCCTCCGGTCGGCCGGCCTCCAATAGCTTCGCGCTGAGATGGATCAACAGGTCGGCAAAGTACCTCTGGAAGCCTCCCGGGGCCACCTGTGCCTGGCGTCTTCGGATCTCCATTGCTTCCTGAGCGGGGGCGACGGCCTCTGCGTGCCGGCCCAGGTCCGTGAGCGCAACGCTGAGGTTGTGCAGCGCTCCCGCCAGTTCCACATGCGGATGGACGGGGTCATCCCAGCGTCTCCATCGGCGTCCGATGGAGATCGCCTCCTCTGCGGCCGCCCGTCGCTTTTCCGGATCGGGCTCCAGGAAGCCGAGGTTTGCGAGGGAACGTCCCACCAGGGGTTCGGCGTCAGGTCGCTTCCGGGCGAGTTCCCGGTAGATCCTGATGGACTCCTGTGTCGCGGCGACAGCCTCCGCCCGCCGCCCGGCCCCGAACAGTGCCATGCCGAGAATGGTGTGGAGTCCACCCCTGTCGCTCGCCGTTCCGTGATCGTCGGCCACTGCCAACGCTGCCTCCGCCACGGCGGTTCCGTCGTCGAAGTAGCGCCACTGGAAGAGACGATGCACGAGATCAAAAGCGATGCGGACCACAACATTCGGGTGGCTCACTGCGAAGGTCTGGGCGACAGCGGTGAGGTTCGCGCGCTCGTCCTTGAGCCAGCTGAGCGCTTCACCGCGGCTGGCGAACCGCCGACGGCTATGCTCCTCCGGGGAGTCCACCAGGAGCGCGGTCGCGGCTTCGAACGTCATGGCATAGTGCTCCAGCAAGCGATCCGCCGCCTCCTCCCTAACCCTCGCGTCGTCATCCTCCGCCAGTTCCGCCGCGTAAAGCCGGATCAGGTCGTGCATCCGCCACCGCTCTGCGCCCACGGGCTGCTCGCTCAGCAAGGCCATGCGGGCGAGGTCCGCCAACAGGCCCCGGGCCGGGCGGCCGATCAGAGCTGCGGCCGTGTCCGTTGCGAGGTCTGGGCCCGGATTGATGGATAACAGACGGAAGAGCAGAGCCTGTGCGGGGTCCAGACGACGGTACGAGCCCTCGAACGCGGCCCGTACAGCGAGGGAGTGGCCGCCGTCGTCGTAGCTCAGGTGCTCCAGGCGGCCTTGGCTGTCTGCCAGTTCGGTCGCGAAAGCGGCGAGGGAGAGGCCCGGGTCGCCGGTGAGGCGGGCCGCGGCGATCTCCAGGGCGAGCGGAAGCCTGCCGCAATGTCGCACGACCTCGTCCAGCGCCTCAGGCTCGCGCGAAGGACGGGGGTCCTCAGGGCGCGCGCGGGTGAGGCTGTCGCTGATGAGTTCCCGGGCAGGGCCGGGCGCCAGTTCGTGCAGGCCGACTTGGCGCGCGGGGAGGGCCGCGAGGATGTCACGAGAGGTCACCACTAATCGGTGTTCGCGACGCGCGGGGATCAGGACGCTCACCTGCGCGGTCGTTGAGGCGTTGTCCGCCACCAGCAGCACGCGTCGGCCTTGGTCGGCCATGCGGGCCAGCTCTGAACGGTAGACGGCCGCCTGTTCGTCGGTCGTGGACGGCAGATCCTTGTCACGCACGCCGAGTGCCCGCAATAGCGCGGCAAGAGCCTGTCCGCCCGTGACCTGGCCCTCTGGATCGTAACCGCGCAGATTCACGAAGAGCACTCCGCCGGGGTACCAGTTGCGTACGATCGCCGCCTCGTGAGCAACATGAAGCGCCAATGCGGTCTTGCCGATGCCCGCAAGTCCGGACACGGCGGAGACCACGACGGCCGAAGGGCCCTGTCCTGCGGGATCAAGGAGCTCCAGCAGTTTCTCGGCCTCGGACGTGCGGCCGACGAGATGCGCCGGTGGGACCGGAAGCGCGGCCGTTGCCTGCGGTACCGGGCCTGTAGCCGTGGAGATGATGTTGTACTGGTCGCCGGCGAACTGCTGGATACGCCCTGCTCCTTGGGTGCGCGCGTGCTGTTCTGCGCGGTGGTCACGCCGTCTTTCTCTCGTCATCTGGCTACTGCCCACCGGTGCGCTGATCGCCGCCGATCTGCGTGATGCGCGCGGTGCCCGACGATTCGGCATGCTGCTCCAGGTCACCAGGTGCCCGTGAGACTGTGCCCCCTCGGCTTCCGCCGATCTGAGCCGTCCGTGAAGCGTCCCTCGCCGTCGCCCGCTGGACCACCCGGCCTCCTGTCCGCGTCTCGCGCCCGGCCCACCAGCCGAGCGGAGCCCCGACCGCTCCTGCGGCAACGGTGGCGAAGGCGGCGGCGACCGACCAGCGTTCGGCCTCACCGCGCGGCAGCCAGCCGGAGAAAACTGAGCCGGTCAGCCACAGTCCGACTCCGAAGGTCACGACCACCGCAGTCGCCGCCACTGCCCACCGCAACGTTCGCGCCACAGCGAACTCCCCTCGTGGTCCCGGTGATTCAAGTGTTCCAGGGCCCGGTCAACGTGGGAACACCGCGCAGGGGCCGCAGTACTCCACATACCTCACCCCCATACATGGCTCACCGAACCATCACCACATAGAACGCCGTCTAACATCGTTCGTTCATGAGTCTCCGTCGGTTCGCTGACGTGGACTCTGCGTTTGTGTGGCACTGTGATCTCCTCGTGGACCTGACCGGCTGGTAGCACACTCGAACCGCGCGGCAGATGATGCCCCCTGCCAAGACCAGCCGTGTGCGCCCATGCACTCCTTCGTCCATGGCATCAGCAGGCGCGAGGCATCCTGGGCACGGATCTCATCCTGCCCACCGCCGTTGGCGAAGCACCGAAGCAGGAGGCCGACCACGAAGCGGTCGAAGTCGCCTGCATCGCGGAGGCGCACACGGCGTGGCTGGCTGCGCCGGCACTCGTCGAACCGAACCAACCTCCGCCACTCGAATGGGTGACAGCTCTTTTGGTGTGCAACTGCCGCAGGCACTGAGCAGTCCTTCACATGCAGCACCCGTTCGTTCCACTGTTGAGGAGCATCTCTTGCGTAAGCGTTCCATCCAGGCCGTAGCCGTCACGGCTGGCACTGTTGCTGCCCTGGTTCCCGCCGTATCGGCACAGGCGGCCGAGTACAGCTCGGCGCTCAAGGTCCGCGGGGTCCAGTACGACGCACCCGGTAGGGACTCCAACGGCTGCTCCACCGGCAACACGGCCGCCGAGTACCTGACAGTGAAGAACTACTCCTCCACGGCGACCGTGAACCTCAAGGGCTACGTCGTCAAGGACGCCACCGGCAACCGCTTCACGTTCACGGGCAACCACTACCTGGAGCCCGGCGACTACGTGAAGCTGCGCGGCGGTCACGGCAGCGACTCCGACAAATACAACGTGGTCTATCGCGGCAACTGCAACTTCCTGTGGAACAACGACCGCGACACCATCTATCTGTACAAGCCCTCCGGCAGCCGGGCTGACGTCCACTCCTACACCAAGAGCGGATCCGACGGCGACGGTGACGGCTACATCCGCTACCACAACTGAGCCCAGCCGCAGCAGTTGAGGCTCCGACCCAGCCGCAGGTCGTCAGGGGCTGGGGGCACGTCCTGCCCGGATGTTTCTGCGTGCGGTGGTCGGGTGAGTGAACGGGGCTTGCGCGTTCCGACAGCCCCAGCGGCCTCTTGTGCTGGTCTCCGGCGACCTGAACCGGCCCCCCCCGGAACCGGTTTGTGCAGCCGGTCCCCGTGCTGCGGATATCGCTCGCTGCCCGGCGGTGCCCGGGCGGCGGTCACTTCACGGCTGTGTGACGGTGTTGCCGGAGCCGGCACCGTTGCACGGCAACATGAGGCAACGTTCTACCGGACCGGCCTCGTGACCAGCCGCTCTTCCTCGCTGCGGAGGCCGCGGGGTGTTGCAGCCGAACATCTGGCCGCGATTGTCCGCCGATCACGGTCTGCAACACCTTGCGGTTCCCTCATTCTGGACTTTCCCCCGCAATCCGTTGGGGGCAAGTCCCCTTCCGTTGCGGTGGGTTGGATGATCGGAGTTCGTGGTGGACCGCTCCTTGCTGTCGTTGAGATCGGCATTGGTGTTCCTGCTCGCTGTGCTCGCCGGCGCGGCAGCAGGTGCCCTCACGGCGTGGTCGGGGGAAGCAGCGCCGCGCAGTGTGCTCGCGGGTCTCGCCGTCGTGGGGATCTCCGTCCCTTTCTTCAACCGCCTCATCGCCCCTGACAGGCCCACGCACCCGCCGCTGGCTCCTGCTGGGGCCGGTGCCGGTGAGGAGGGAAGCGATGGCTGAGCTGCGGCCTCTGGGGGAGGACCTCAACGACGCCTCACGCGCGCTGGCCCTGGCCCTGCGGGAGTTGTTCGAGGGTCTGCAGGTGTCCGTCCGACGGTATGCCGCGCGCCGTCGAATCGACCCGGGTACCGTTTCGCGCTATCTCAACGGCACCCGGTTACCGCCGTGGCAGATGATCAACGACCTGTTCGCGGACGTTGCCGAACACCGGGGGACCGCAGTCACCACCGAGGCCATCGAACTCGTTCGAGGCCTGTACGGACTGGCTGTGGACGCCGCGTCCTCACCCAGACACGCCGTGCAGATCCTCGAGCAGCAACTCGCCGACGCCGACCACGTCTCCCGGCGGTCAAGCATCCGCGGCGACGTCCTGGGCGACGCGCTGCTGGACCGGACTCAGCGCATCGCCGACCTCGAGACACGGCTCAACCAGCTCGAGGCCGACCGCATCACGGAGCAGAAGCGGGCAGACGAATTTGCGGCGGCACACCCGGATATCTCGGGCCTCATCGCCGAGCGTGACGAGCTCCAGCAGGAAGTCGAACGCCTGCGGACGGACCTCAACAAGGCCCAGGCCCAGCGTGCCGCGGCGGAGGACCGCTGCGATCTGCTCGAACGCCAGCTCGACGCCGTCGAGCAGGCTGCTCCGGCGGCTGTACTGCCCGCGACGCCACAGGGCATGCCCAAGATCCTCGTCGTCGACGACCAGCCGGACAACCTGCTCGCGATGACCGCGGTCCTGTCCACACTCGACCAGGAACTCATCACCGTCTCCTCCGGCCGGGAAGCCCTCAAGGCTCTGCTGGACCACGACGACTTCGCGGTCATCATCATGGACGTGCAGATGCCGGAGATGGACGGCTACGAGACCTGCGCCCACATCAAACGCCGCCCCCGCACCCGCGACGTCCCGATCATCTTCCTGACCGCGATGGGCGTCGACGCGGAGCACTCGGCCCGCGGCTACGCCGCTGGCGCCGTCGATTACATCAGCAAGCCCTTCGACCCATGGGCTCTGCGTGCCAAGGTCGCCGTGTTCACCTCCATCTACCTGGAACGGTACGCGCAGTAGCCCAGGGCTGGCTGATCACCGGCACCTGGTGATGAACCCCGGCGGTGGCCTGCCAACGGCGGGCCCCCGGGTCAGGGGCCGGTGGTGGCGACGTGAGCGCCGAGACGGTCTTCCCGGTGAGTGCAGGTTGCGAGCAACTCCATTAGCTGATCAAGACGTTGACGACGAGTAGCACTCAAGGCATTGCACCTCAATGAGATTTGTGGCGCAGGCGTCGTTTCAGCCTGTGCTTGTTGTGCGCGAAGGCGCTGCTGCTCCTGTTCGGCGAGGGCCGCGGTCACGCGCCGGCTGAGGAACTCCCCGGGCCGCTGGCCCCGGCAGGCCGCGGCCTTCCGGATGGCGGCATCATCGCTGCGGCTGAATGCGATATTGAGCTGCACCTGCCCTTTGCAGTCCGGGTAGTGCGTGCTCAGGACGTCGATGGGCAGCCGTGAGTCCAGGCGGCGCCGCAGTCTGTGCAGGGCGCGGCTGGGGCTGCGGGCGTCCTGCACGGCCATCAGCCGGGTGCGGTCGGCATTCGCGGCCAGCGGTACGGCCCGCCGGGCGCGCTTGAGTTCACCGGGGGAGAGGGGCCGGGTCAGGAGGATCTCGACGGCATGGTGTCGCGTCACGGGTGTCACGGCCGGGCCACCTTCCGCGTGCGGCCCGAGGGCCCGGGGCGGCTGCGGGTGGGCAGCCGGGTGTGGATGTGCTCACGGTGCAGGAGGGGGTCGAAGGACTCCCAGTCCGGCACCGTCAGGTCGGGTGCCGTGGTCGTGGCCGCGTGCTGGGGGCAGTGCTGGGCGCGCCAGCGCAGCTGCTCGGCGTAGGAAAGAGCGCTGAGGTCGTAGACGGCCATCACGTCGGCGGGCAGCGCCAGCTGGCCGGTGGCAGAGGTGGCGGGCATCAAGGTCCAGGTGCCGGCCGGGATGTTGGGGGCGAGGACCGGGCGGGTACAGCGGCCGCGGCGCCGGGTCAGGGCCACGCACTGGATGTCCTCCACCGGGCCGGCGGCGAGATAGCGGACGTACAGCAACTGCACCACAGGCCGGACCGGGCGGCACACCGCTCGCCGCGCCGCTGTCCCGTCCGGCGGGGCGGCGGGCGGGACGAAGGTGCCGGCGTCGATCAGGCGCCGGGTGTTCACCGCGAGCGCTCTGCGCAGCGCTCCCAGCCCGGCTGCCGCGGGGGCGTCCCGGGCGGGGCAGAGCAGGGCGTGCGGGATGCGGCACCAGCTGCTGCCGTCCCCGGCCGGGTGGGCGATGCCGGAACTGACGTGCCAGCGGCAGTCGGCAGGTACCCGGGCGGCGGGCAGTTCGCGCGGGTGCAGACGGACCATCCGCGGGCCGCTGCGGTGGTACCACTCGATCCGGTTGCCGCACTCACGGCAACGGCCGTGCTGGCCGCAGCGCAGCAGCCGGGTGGTGCCGCATGGATTCACCCGCAAAGAACGATGCACTGGGACGGCGACGGGGCTGCCGTCCCAGTGCCGGGCAGAAGACGAATGAGTGGAGCGCATACGCGTGAACCTGCCACCCAACACGCCGCACGCGCGGAACTGGCGCCGCCACGTCGCCCGGTCGGCCCTCTATGAGGCTACGGGTGTGCGAACAGGCGCCTGAACGTTCGGTTCGCCGTCGCTGCATCAGGTGATCCGCGGCAGCCCTTGGGCAGCCGTCAGCCGTCGGCGGGGCCGGGAAGATCGTGGTCGTGGCACAGCGTGCCGAAGAGCTGCTCGAACGGAGTCCCCAGGGCGTGCGCGAGGGCGTGCCAGGTCTTCAGGGTGCCGATGGTGCGGCCCTGCTCGATCTCGATGACCGTGCGCCTGGCCAGGCCACTGCGGGCGGCGAGCTCGTCATACGTCCACCCGCGCACCGCCCGCAGGCGCGCGAGCTCCAGCCGCAGCGCGTTGAGGTCCGGATCGGGCGGCAAGATCGTCACCCGACCATCCGACGGTGCAGACCCCTGCCCTGTCAGTGCAGACCTCTGCCCTATTTGCCCAGGTGGCAGCGACAAACTGAAGGGCAGAGGTCTGCACTACGGTGTCCGCCGCCGCCCCTTCCCGGACGGACACCAGCGGAGGCACCGACAAGGAGGGCCACCCGCCCATGAGGCTGCGCGCACCATGCCCCACGACCCCACGCACCTGGACCGTGGAGCTGCGCCCACACACCGGCGGACTCGTTCTCACCTGCCGGCAGTGCCCCCGCGACGCCAGCCCCATCCCCGCCGTATCCGCCCGCGCGGCCGTCCTCGCCCACCTCGCACGCCACGCCCGCAGCGACACCCTCCCGCCCCACCTGAGGACCTGCCAGTGCCACGAACGCGGCTGCCACTGGCACCGCCGCCACCGCGGCTGCGCCGGCCCCATCCGCCTGCTCCTCGCCTGCGAACACGGCGGCCGCGTATGGCGACTCACCGACACCTGCACCGCCTGCGCCGCAGCGACCGCCCACGCCGCCGTCGTACCGGACACCGCCCTGCCCGCACCCCGACAGACGCCAGCCACCCTCCGCCCTCGCCGCCGACGGCAGCGGCGCAGCGAGCCGGACAGGCAAACCAGAGTGCGGGACATGCTCAGCTATCTGGCTGCCGCGCTCCCGGCCGGAACCTCGCCCGCCACCCGGCTTATCGCCCTGCAGTGCGCCTTGCGCATAAGCGCCAGCATGCAGGTCAGCCTTCCCGCGGGCCTGCTGCGCAGCCTCCGGCTCGGCTCCGACCCGACCCCCTGGCAGGAACTGGAACAAGCGCGATGGCTGCGCCGGATCCCCGACCGCGCCACCGGCAAAATCGTTGCCTTACTACTGGACGCCGCGCTGCTCGGCCAGGCGCCCACCCGCACCGACCGCTGTCACGCAGCCGACTGGGCGCTGCGCGCCAGTTGCCGGGATCAGGCAGGGGCACTCGGTCCGCTCCCGCAAGTAGTAATGGTCTATCTCGCGGCACACACCCATTCTGAAACCGGCCACGGACTGAATGAAGCCGACCGGACAGCCCACGAGTGCGGTATCCAACTCGAGGAACTGCCCCACGTACTCCAGCAGATGACGGCAGCAGGGCTGCTGAACGCGTGGCGGATTTCCGCCGATACGGAAGACCTTCACTGGGTCCTGCCGCCTCCGTAGTGACGGGCACTTTGCAGCTGCCTGCTGCCCCCTTGCACGGATGAGGATGGCTCCCTCGGCGCGGACGGGATCAGTCGATAGCCGAGGCGGGAGTGTCGGAACTGGCCTTGTGCAGCGAGACGCTGTGCGTGCTCGGGGCACTCAATGGCGCGACAGCAGACCAGACAAGCCGGCCCGGGTGAATCTGGGCGCGTCTGGCTGCTCCACCAGATGAAAGTGATGACGAACGAGTTCTGGCCGTATCAGTGACCGGAGGCAGACCGCTGCCCCGCATACACCGGATCACCCCCACGGCGCTCCGTCTCCTGCCACAGCCCTCCCGTCCGACGCCTGTCCTCGGCGCGCACAGAAGGCGCACCCATTCGGATGGCGGTGTGCTGCCGCCCTGCCTCTACAGCCTCCTTCCATGCGGTGCAGCCTCGTGACCAGGAAAATGTCACAACTCCTAGGGGAAATCGCACTGTTGAGGTGGCGGGGCGCGTGAGAGCGGGCGAAAAGCCCGTACGGAAGAGGGAAAGGTGCGGAATGGAGCCTGTGATCACCGCAGCGGTGGTGACCGTGGCCGTCAGTGTCATCAACGCCATAGTGAAGATCGCTCAGCGAAGGTTGAACGTCTCCGTGGAGATAGCGCGCATCAGTGAGGCGGCACAGACCGAGCGGGTTCGCTGCATCAGCGGGCGGTCCGCAACATCCGTCCCTTACCGCGGCGGCCGCGAGGCGGAGCCCGCCGGCCGGAGTGGGGGTGGCGAGCGTGGACGACTCCGTCAGCACTGACTTGCACCTTGCCGAGCCGCTGGAGGCAGATGCCACCCCGCTGCCGGGTATCAAGCTCGCTGGTGCCCTGCACGACGAGCAGTATCCCGCTCTGGTCCGCTTCCTGCTTCTGCAAGGAGCATCCTGGACAGAGGCCCAGGATGCCGCGCAGGACGCCTTCACTCAGATGTGCGCGCCAGGCGTCACGATCACCTACCCCCGCGCCTGGCTGCGCACGGTGGCCTGGCGGTTCTGGGTGAGCCAGCAGGTGAAACTCGAAGATACCTGTGCGGACATGCCGGAACCGCAGCCCAGCCTGCGCTGGCAGACGCCGGCTCACGCCGCCGAACTAGGGGAGGAGGAACGCCAGGTGATCTCTCTACTGCATCAACTGCCGGCCAAGCAACGTGCCGCGATGGCCTGGCATCTGGATGGTTTCACCACTGAGGAAAGCGCACGTGCCATGGGCGCCACCCAGGCGGCCGTCCGCCAGAACCTGGCCCGCGCGAGAGCCGCACTCAGGCAAGGCATGCGGCTCGAGGGCCGGTTCACCACTGAGAGGAGGAAGGCGTGATGGGCAGCGAGTCCCGCGCAGCGGAAGAGAACGAACGCCTCGACGCCCTGCTGACAAGCGCGCACCGGCAACTGGGCATTGCCGTGGTCGACCGCCTCAACGCCCATGGCGGGCCGCCCGAACTGCGTACCCCGGACCTTGCACTGGACCGCCTGCTGGCTGCCACCCACCGCGCCACGGGGACGGCTGTCAGCCGCCGTCTGTCCCGGGACGCCTATGCCGCTCAGCGCGATTCCGCCCTCCAAGCACGTCTGGGCACCCGGGGCCCCCTGGCCCGCCGCCCTGCAACAATCCGGGTGAAGTACCGCGAAGAGGCACTCCGGCTGGTCCGCAACTACTGGCCTCTCAACCTGGCAGATGCGGTGCGCACCGCTGTCCGTATCGTTGAGGACCTGTGTGAACTGGCGGGCGACAGCACGCAGCCGCTGAGCCGCGCCGACACTGCGGTGGAACAACTCCGCGAGCACCTGGAGGGCATGTCCCTGCGGCCTGCACCGTATCGGTCCCAGGCCGCCGTCACCGGCCTGGACTATCTCGACGCAGTCGAGTCCGCACTCGCCGATCCGGCCGAGCGCCTCGCCGATGAACTCCACAGCATCCGGGAACTCGTGGACGAGGAACTGGCTCCTTCCGTCGCCGCCCTCGTGACGACCGGACGCGCCTACCTGTTCGGTGTCGAGGTAGTAGCCCAGGACCTCATCGACGATCTAGTCCAAAGCTGCGAGTACGCCGACGCGCTGGTCAAGGCTGTCGCAGAAGTCGAGCGGGCCAGCAACGACTTCGTCGGAGCAGACCTCACCAACGCCAAGTTGGATGACGTGCCCCTGGAGGGAATTCTGTGGGATGCAACGACCTTGTGGCCGGCGCAGTGGGAAACCCGAGTGCGCCGCGCCTCACTGCCGTCCGGTGACGAGCAAGGAATCCTCGTGGTGGCGGCCGAGGGATGCGACGTTGCGGTCCATGCCGATGCGTAGGACGCATGCTCGCAATGCCCGTCGGGCCGCAGCGTGTTGGCTGTGCCAGGCCGGCGGGCACGGAGCTGGGACGTGCCCGCCGTGAACCTGCGGACAGATGAGCCGTCCTTCGAGGCTGATGCGTCCCGGACGACATGCCCCCGAATACCGCGCAGGAAAGTCGAGAGCCCACAGACTGCACCGTTTCGGCGGGTGCTGGTGGGGCGAATTCCGATCAAAGCGGCGACAGTTGGGCGTGTGGGTGACTACCGTGTCTTTCCACTGATCAAGGAGGACGGGATGCAGACGACATCGCTGCGCAAGGGCGAGAACACAGCACTGGCGACGGCGTCGACGGTCTTGTCCATGGCAGTGCAGGGGCTTGCGGTAGACGTGTCCGCGTTGCTGCTCGGACCGGATGGCAAGGTCCGAAGCGACAACGACCTCGTCTTCTACAATCATCCGGCACAGGACGGTGTGTCGGTCGTCGGCCCGGCGGTCACCGCTGACCTGCCCCGCCTACCCTCTGACGTGCACCAGGTGGTGATCGTAGCGAGCGCTGATCCGCTGCAGCCAGGGGCCGTCTTCACGCATGCACCCCAACTGACGATCAACCAGAACGGTGCGCCTGCCTGGTCGTTCACCGCACCGGATTTCGCTGCGGGAGAGACCGTCGTGGTTCTGGCGGAGTTGTACCGGCGTGGCGACGGCTGGAAGGTCCGCGCCGTCGGTCAGGGCTACGCCTCCGGCCTGTCAGGGCTGGCCATGGACTACGGCGTCGACGTCGACCCAGAACCCGCCGCTGCGCCCTCTACACCACTACCGGCGCAGACGCGTTCTGCTCCTGCGCCAGCAACGGTGGATCTGACAAAGGTGGAACGGCAGGCTCCTGCCCTGCTGGATCCCGCACGACAGGCCGGCCAGGCTCTCGTGAACCGAGGGATTTCAGGTCGGCGGGCAGCGGTATATCTGATCCTGGACCACGACTGGCACATGGAAGAGCTGTACGAGTCCTTCGCGGTCCAGGCTTTCGCCGAACGGGTCCTTGCCTTGTCGGCCAACCTGGACGATGACGGCACCGTGCCCGTGGTCTTCTCCAGCGGACGCGAGCCGTTCCTTGAAGAGATCCGCCTGGACAACTACCGAGGCCGCATCGGGCAGCTGCACACGCAAGTCGACTGGGGCTGGGGCAATGTCGCCGACGCGATGCGCCGCGCGGTCAGCCACTACCAGGAATCCGGCGCGGCTGACCCCGCCTTCATCGTCACCCAGGTCGGGGACGAACCCTGGGACAAAGCAGAAGTCCGCTCCCTCCTGCAGAACACCGCATCCCTGGGGGTGTTCTGGCTGTTCGTGGGATTCGGCCGCGGCAAGCTCGCCTTCTACAAGAACCTCAACGCCTCCGCCTCAGCGACCTTCACCAACGTCGCCTTCTACGACGCCAGCAAGAACCCGGGCTCGGTGCCGGGCGAACAGTTCTACACCGGCCTCGTCGATGCCTTCGCCACCTGGATGCGATCGTGAGCACGCCGCTGCTCCTTCCCGGAGTACAGCCGCGCCTACGGCCGCCGCGGAAAGCGCACCAGCCTTGATGCCCGAGCGACCGCACAGGTCCTGCGCTCCGACATTGTCCCACTACCGGCGGCACCTCGGAGGAGTCTGTGCTTCCTGACCCGCAGCCGCTCATCAGCCGACTGCACACCCGCCCCCCCCGCACACAGCCGACCGTGTGAACGGCAGCTCCAGGACAAGGGCGGTCTGGAGCCCGGGAGGGTCTGTCTGCTGACGCGGTCGAAGGAGCAGGATGGTGGGCGTGACGTTGATGAAGGGAGTGGCAGCGTATGGAGGTGGGAGAGCGGTGGGCATACCGGGTGGCACCGCATCACGGCCCGGTCGGGGAGGCCGAGGTCCTGAAGGTCGGAATCCAGCGCCCATTGATCTCTCATTGGCTCCCGTACGTCCGCCCAGAAACAAGGCGATGTCCGTGAGCTGAGTGGTGAGGACATACAGCGGCTGCTGAGGACGTCCCGCCGCTGGGGCGCACAAGAAGCCCGGGGAGCTTCGCCGGGCTACCGTGGGTGGTGGGGCCGTTCTTCCCGGAGGGCCGAGCCGTGGCCTTGCGCTCGCACCGCTTCCTGACGCCGGACGACCTCGGCCCGCTGCTGCGTATCGCCGCCCATGAGGACAACCGCAGCGTGCGCACCGAAGCCCTCGCGGCGTGCGCCGCGCTCCCGCTGGACGAGGCGGCGGCGGAGGAGGTCGCGGAGCTGGTCCTGAGCCGTTTCCAGGCGGAGCCCCTGGTGCCGGACTCGCTGGTCGAGGCGGCCGGGAACCTCCCGGTGGTTGAGGTGCGGACGGTCCTGGAAGGGTGGTCCGCTGACGATGGCTCGGCCCATCAGGAGGCGGCGCGGCGGGCGCTGGCCACCCGGGACCGATCTGCCGTCACACCTTCGGTACGGGGCGGGGCGGGCGAGTGGAATTCCGCGCTGGCCGTGGAATCGGCGGTGACCGAACGTCTCCTGGACGGTCGTGGCTTCCCGTCCGATCTGTCCCCGCTCGCCTCCCTCTTCGAAAGTGGGAGGCAGCGTCTGCTGTCGGTGCTGATCACCACCCTCGTAGATGCCGTGGATATGGACGACGAGACCCTCCGTGCTGCCACCGAGCGCCTCGGACAGGTCATCGAGGTGCTGCCGGACACGCTCGCGGCGGATCTGCCCGAGCTCCCTCGGGCGGTGCCCGACGGCCGGGCCGACTGGCTCGGAGCGCTGCTGAGCCTCGCGCCGCCGGCCGAGGTGATCGGCAGCGCCGTCGCACGGCTGAGGGACGGAGATCTGGACGAACGCCTGGCCACGCTGCGAGAACTGTCCAGGGCCGCGCCCCACTTGGGCCGTCCTCCCGTGCGCTGGCCGGAGCCGACCTCCCGCCCCGGCGAACTCGCCCACCTGACACGGCTGCTGGAGCCGACGACCCGATACGAGGCAGCCGACGAGCCGCCCGCTGCAGCCCCCTGGTATGTGTACGCACCTCCCCCCTGGTACGACGACGCACCTTTTCCTCTCGAAACGCCCTCACCCCTGCAGCGCAAGGAGGCCCCGCAGCCGCCGGGGCCGCCGACCGGGCCCCTTGCGCCGTCCCCGGAACCGGAGGAATTCGTGGGCGGGGGACCGCCAATGCCTCGTCGCGTCCTGGACTGGTGGAAGCGCAGGGGCGCCCAGCGCAGGGGGGTTCTCGTCTCAGCTGAGGAGCCTGCGCTAGCGGTGACCGCCCCCACCCGCGAGGCCTACGCTCGTCTCGACGCTCCCCAGCACGTCGTGCCTGACGAAGCCTTCGAGCTGCGCGTAGGGCTGGCCCCGCTCCCCACACCCGAGGTCGTCCAGCCCGCCCCCTTCACCATCCCCGCCGAGACATTCACGCTCGACGTTTCCGTCCTCGCGCACGGCTTCGCCGTGGTCGGCGAGGACCCGCTCACTCTGCGCATGCGGGCCGGTCCGGACGATCCGTACCCCTACCGGATGCTCAGGCTCAGGGCGGTGGACGATCAGTCTCTGGCCGCGGAGCGGGTGATCACCGCGGTGTACGCGGTCGCCGGCAGCGTCATCGGGGTTGCCCACCGGACCGTACGCGTGGGTGCGGTGCCTGGGGAGCCGGCCGGTGACGAGCCGCGGATGCAGGCGGCCGGAGGCGTATGGGTGCTGCCGGAAGAGGCGGACGCCGGCACCCAGCCGGATCTGGAGATCGTCGTGGCTCCGGGGAACGACGCCGAGGGGCGGCAGCACTGCTGGCTGTACCGCTCGCCGCACCCGGGCGTCGGCGCTTGTGACAAGCCGCTCGTGACCATGCTCGGTGGTGAGGCCGACTGGGCCCGCTCCGTCATGCGCGGCGTGCAGGAGCGCAAGGACGCCTACGACCTGGCCCACTACCTCAAGGGAGTTGGCCGTGAGGCGAGCGGCGCCGTGCCGGAGGAGGTGTGGGCCGCCCTGCGCGGCGCAGGGGAACGTGTCGGTCCGCCGAGCGTGCTCCTGGCCACCTGGGACCCGTACATCCCCTGGGAACTGGCCCTGATGTCCGAGCCGTTGGACCCGGCGGCCCCGGCCCACCTCGGCGCCCAGGCGGTCGTCGGCCGCTGGATCTACGGAGACCGGCAGCGCACCCCGGCCCCGCCCGCGCATCTGCAACCCCACACGATGTCCGTGGTGACCGGGGACTACGCCGTCGCCGAACTTAAGGAGGCGAAGGCCGAGGCCAAGCACCTCATCCGGCACTACCGCGCAAACCCCGTCGACGCCACCACCGACCAAGTGCTCATGGCTCTGGAGGGCGAGCGGGGGCCGGACATCCTCCACCTCGCCGTGCACGGGAAGTTCAGCACGGAAGAGCTGGAGGACGGTCTGCAGATGGTGGACGGCACGTACTTGAGCCGACGGTCCGTCAGCGGAGTGGAGGTCAGCGGGGTGCGGCTCGTTTTCCTCAACGCCTGCCAGGTCGGGCAGGGCCGCAGCGAGCTGGGCGCGTACGCGGGCATGGTGCCCGCCTTCCTCGGCATCGGCGCGCAGGCAGCCGTCGCCCCGCTGTGGAACGTCGACGACAAGGTCGCCAAGAACTTCGCCCAGGACTTCTACAAGGCCGTACTCAAGGGCGGCACATCCCCCGCCGAGTACCTGCGCAGGCGGCGTGCCAGAACGTTCGGCGCGGCCGGGGCCGAGCTGTCGACCCCGCTCGCCTACCTCTTCTTCGGCCACCCACGGCTGACCGTCCAGTGGACCGCGGAAGGCGCTCCAGCGCAACGGGAAGGAACCGACGATGCCTGACCTCGAACGGGACGGACGCAGCGAACTCCCCTACGGTCTGGTCCTGCGGTCCACAGAGGTAGGTGGCCGTGTCGGCGAGGTCCGCCGATGGGCCGCGGCCGGAACGCCGGTGCGCGACGCGGCCCCTGGCGCGCTGCCCGAGCGACTCCTCGCCGACCACGTCCCCGAGTCCGCCGCGCGCCTGCTGGGCACCGCGGCGCAGGAGGCCGGGATGCGGCCGGTACTCACCGTGCCGCTGAGTGACTTGGCCGTGCCACGCCTCCCCGGCGGGACCGATCGGAGCGGCGCTCGTGGCCCGCACCTCCTGATGGAGGCGCCCGAGCCCCCACCGGACGAGGGACAGGTCCTGCTGGAGGCAGATGCGACCGGCGTCCTGCGCTGGGTTTTCCCCGAGACGGCGATGCGGGGCAGCCGCACGGACCGGGCCGCCGGGACGCAGACGTTCCGAGTTCCGCTGCAGCAGTTCGCGCTCCCCCCGACAGGGCCGGCGGCGGACCGGGGCATCGTCGGGTTCGGTGTCGGCAAGGTCCTGCACCTGCTGCGGTTCCCGATCGAGCGGGCGGCCGGACTCGCGGCCGACTTCGCGGTCAGCCGGTGGGAGAAGAGGAACCGCCCGTACGGGCTCCGGCTGACCACCCCGCAGACATTCCTCGCGACTGGCGAAATGGCGGGTTACGGGGCCGGTGAGGGGTCCGGCATGCAGGTGAGCGCGGGCCGGCTCGCCGAGCTCGCCGACCGGCCCTTCCTGCTCTTCGTCCACGGCACGTTCAGCAGGTGCCGCACCGGCTTTCGCGGCATCGCCGACGACGAGCTGCTGCTGCATGACCTTCACCGGCGTTACGACGGCCGCGTCCTGGTCTTCGACCATCCGACCGTCCACCTGGACCCGGTCGACAACGCACGCTGGCTCCTGGAGCACCTGCCCGCTGACCGGCGACTCACCCTCGACATCGTCACCCACTCCCGGGGCGGTCTCGTCGCCCGCCATCTGAGCCGGGACGGCCTGGCGGGCGCGGGACGGCCCGCCCCTTCCGTCCGCATCCTGGTCCATGTCGCCACCCCCAACGCGGGCACGGCCCTCGCCGAGAAGCAGCGACTGAGCGATCTGCTAGGGGTCTTCACCAACCTGCTCGGGCTGTTCCCGGAGGAGCTGGTGAGCACCACCCTGGAGGTCGTCCTCGAAGTTGTGAAGCACGGTGCGACTGGTGTCCTCGGCGGGCTGGACGGTCTGGCGGCGATGGACCCCGCGTCGGAGGGGCTCGGTGAACTCAACGCCTCCGCCGTCCCGACCGAGGGTTCGGTGCGCGCGGTGACGTCCGACTTCGAGCCCCCACGGGACGCGGCGTTGACGATGCGCGCGCTCGACGGGCTGGTGGACCGGCTGTTCGGTGTCGGCAACGACCTCGTCGTACCGACCGATGGCGTCCACCACGCCGGTTCGTACGTCGTGCCCGATCCGCTCGTCGTCCCGTCGGCGAGCGCCGTCGTCCACAGCGGCTTCTTCCGGAACGCACAAGTCCGCGCTGGCCTCTCCGAGTGGCTGCCAGGGAGCTGACCGCGCCCCGGACGTGCCGTATGCCGTATGCACCGCTCCGGCCAGCTTTCCTCCGAGCAAGAAGCTCTGGTCGCAGCACTGTTCGACGGCGACTGGACCGACGAGGGCGCGCCTCCAGCGGGCATGCCGTAGAGGTCTGCGGCTATACGCGGCAGCTGTCGGTGTGGGTGACCTCTCGGAAGCTGGCGATGAGGGGGCTGGCCATCGACTCGCGGTAGACGACGGCGGCACGACCGTAGGGCCAGGTGATGTCGTCGTGGAAGTCCTGCTGGGCTTCTGCGCAGCTGCCGAACATCAGACCGCGGACGATGTCGGTCCAGTCGGCATCGTCCTGGTAGCTCTGCCCTTCGGGTAGATGCCCGGGCCGAAGGTGACGAACATCGTCTGCGCCGAGGGGTTGAACGTGACGGTCACCTCGTCGCCCATGTACTGCTGCCCTTGAAGGACGGGAGCAGCGCCCTCGCGCAGGCGCTGTGCGGCGGCTTTCTCCGCCTGTGTGGCCGGTACCCGGGCGGCGGCCCACTCCTCAACGGTGGGCTGAGCGCTGTCGCTGCGGGTGTAAGCGGGAGAGGGGGCGGGCGAAGAACGAGGAATCGGCGAGGAGGATGACGGTACGTCGGAGGTGGTCAGCGCGGGGTCGGTTTCAGGGCTGGCTGAGTGCTGCGCTGCAGGCGTGAGGCCGGCGGCCGGCGTTCTCTGACCGCCGGGTGCGGAGGCCGGTCCCCGCGCGGCGGTGGATGACTGCGTGGCGACGAGGACGCCACCGAGGCTCCCCACGACGGCAGCGGCTGCGACGACCGCCAGGTACAGGCGAGTACGGCCGGTGCGTTTCGAGGGGGCAGGCCAGATCGGCTCGTCGGACGGCAGATCCCAATTGAGACCGACCAGGTCGGCTATCAGCGTCGGCTGAGGCAGATCGGCGGGCCCGGTGACGGCTGTGGTCTGGCTGGCAAGCAACTCACCACACACTTGCGCGAGTTCGGATGCTGCCGGCCGGCTGGAGGGTTCCTTCGACAGGGCCCTGTCCACCAGCTGGCGCAGATCATCGCCCATGCCGTCAAGGTCGGGCTCGGCGGACAGGACACGAAAAGCCACGGCGTCCGCAGCACCGCTGCCGAAGGGAAGACGCCCTGTTGCCGCGTAGGCGACCAGGGCACCCCAGGCGAACACATCGCCCTCTGGGCCGACCGTCCCGGTGCGGTAATGCTCAGGGCTGATCCACCCCGGCGTGCCCGTCACCACGCCAGTGCGGGTGACGGAAGTCCCGTCCAAGGCATGAGCGATGCCGAAGTCCAGCACCATCGGTCCCGAAGGCGCCAGAATGACATTCTGGGGCTTCACATCCCGGTGGACAACACCGGCTTCGTGGACTGCGGACAATGCTGCTGCGGTACCCACGGCCAAGGCATACAGACGGGCCCCGGCCAGGTGCCCGCTGGCGGCCACGTACCGGTCGAGGGTGGGACCGGGTACGAAAGCGGTAGCGAGCCACGGACTGGGCGCATCGGGGTCAGCATCAAGCACCGAGACCAGGCAGGGCCCCGCAACACGCTGGGACAGGTGGACCTCCCGCCGGAACCGAGCACGGAACTCGTCGGCGGCGGCCTGCGCCGGATGCACGACCTTGACAGCCATCCGCTCCCCAGCACCGCTGAGCGCGGCATACACGGTGCCCATGCCGCCGGACCCAAGGCGCCCTACAACGCGGTAGGGGCCGACACGCTGCGGATCACCTTGCTGCAATGACTGAACACGGCTGGACACGATTGCTTCCCCCTGGTGATCAACAGCACGCATACGCCAAAAGTGGTGATCAATCGTATCGACTACCTGCGCAACCGGAGGCGATGGCAGATGCCGCTGCCAGTCCTCACCCTGCCAGCTCACCCTCCGCCTCGATCCGCCACACACCCGCCCTGCGCAACACCGACCACATCGCCGAACGCGCAGCCCACCACCCAGGCAAGCCCGAAGCCGCGCACCTTACTGCCCTGCCCGTCGCCTCAGTACCGACCCGTGGCGGGACGCGACCGTCCGCCAGCACGCCCGCAGCCTCCAGGCCGCGATTGGCCAACTCCCGCCCGCCCCACACAGGAACTACGCGACGCACGGATCACCGCAGGCGACATCGACGCCCACCAGATGCAACTACGTGCCGCAGATTTCTGTACAGCCGCCCGCAGCCGGAGGCCGCTCGTGATTCTCGCCGGGCCCCTCGCCGCCTGCCGGTCTCCTGATCGGACCCCACGCGCCAGCGGGCCGCCGCCCGGTGCCGGGTCATGCTTCGCTGGGGCAACTCACGTGCGGGCCGGTCGACTTTGTGGCTACTGGGCGGGCAGGCTGGAGGGATACCCGCACCGATCAGTGAAAGGGGAGCGTGCCGATGCCACTGACCGCGCGCCTGCACGGGCACGGGACGCTGGATGTGACCCTCGACGGTCTCGGTGTCGGCATGGCCTGGGAGGCGGTGTACCGGGTGCGGCCGAGGCCGGTGCTGGCCTGCACGGAATGCGGGCTGGCGATGCACGCGAAGGTGTCCGGACGCGGTGGGCGGTTCTTCGCACACGACCGCCGCAGCACCACCTGCGCGGCCGCCGGCGAGACGGAGGAACACCGCGCTCTCAAGAGGGCCTTGGCCGCCGCCGCGCGGGAGACCGGCCACCGGGCGGAGCTGGAGGTGCGCGCCGCGCACGGCGGCTGGCGGGCCGACGTCCTCGTCACCGCGCTGTCAGGAGCGCGGACCGCTCTGGAGGCGCAGGTCTCCTCCGCGTCGGTCGACGAGGTCCTCGCGCGCACCCGCCGCTACCAGGACGACGGCCTCGGCGTGGTCTGGTTCACGCACCGCGCCGCGCGCTGGCTCGACCGGGTGCCCGCCGCCCGCCTGTACCGTCCCACAGGGCCGGACGGGCCGTGGATCCGTCTGCACCCGCTCGTGCGCCGGTTCAGCGTCGTGGCCTGCGCGGAGGTCTGCGACCCCAGCCCGTTCTGGCACGGCCCTGTTCACGCCAGCTGGGACCACGGCGAGGAACGGGATCTCCCACAGTTCGTCGACGCTCTTCTGTACAGCCGCCTCGTCCCCCGAACGGCCACCACAGCCCTGGGCACCCGCTACGACGGGTGGGCAGCCCCCGAGGACGTCACGGCGGCCGACGAGTACGCCGCGTCGATGCAGGCCACACGGCCCGCACCCGCATGACCTGCGACGCCCCCCACCACGGTGCGGGAGCCGAGGACTCCCCGTAGGCGTCGCCACCCGACTGTTGGCGAGCGTGCGCCTTGTGGTGGGTGCCGGGCGGCGGCCCTCGGCCATCACGGGCCGTATTTCGAGCGCCCTGTGCGATCCCCGCCCCTACGATCGCCTGGTACGACTGCTGGAGGGGCGGAAATGCTCGAGGACATCGAGGACAGGGCAGCGGCAGCGATGCGGCTCGCGGGAGGTGCGCCGCTGCAGAGCACGCTCGATGTCGCCGACCCCGCTGACTGGCTCGCGCTGGACGCAGCAGTACGCGAGGTGGCCTGGTACCGCCCGCAGTTCCTGCCGGGGTGGGAACAATCCGCCCCACTGCCCGCCGACCTCACTCAGCTCGGCGAGTCCCGGCTCGCACTCGCCCTCTGCCACCGCGACGGGCGGATCCGTCAGGAGGCCCTGCGCCAGTCGGTCCGGTACCCCGGCCTGCTGCCGTTGGTCGTGATCCGCTGCACCGACTGGGTCGAGCCGGTGCGCGAGCGCGCCCGACAACTGCTGTGCGAGGCCCTGAATATCGACTCTGCCCTCGACCTCGCGCCGCTCATCCTCCGCGTCGGCCGCCGCGACAGAGGCGCCTTCGGTGTCGATGCGCTCGGCCACATTCTGCGTCAGGCATCTCACGGGCAGCTCGCTGTACTCTTTGCTGACCCCGACCGCATCGTCCGTCGGTTCGCCTACCGGCTGGCCGTCGAAGGCCGGCTGCTCCGTCCCGCCGAGCTGGCCCGCGCGGCCGCCCGGGACCAGGACACCGTGGTCCAGGACCTGTGTGCCACAGCGGCGCTCACGGTTCTTGGGGATGAGGAGGCCTACGAGGATGTGCTGTCTCCACTGCTGTCCGCGCGCAACCCGCGTACCCGTTCGGCCGGCGTCACCGCGCTGCGGCGGGCGGGGAGGTCAGAGCAGGCGGAGCCGTTTCTCAGCGACCGTTCCGCGCTCGTGCGTGCTTGCGCACGGTATGTCGTACGACAGCAGGGAGGTGATCCGGCGGCCTGGTACCGGGAGCGGTGCACGGCTGCGGACGACCCCGAGTTGCCGCCCGGTGCGGTCATCGGGCTGGCCGAGTGCGGGAACCGCGCGGACGCAGGGCTGTTGTGGCCGCTGCTCGTGCACCCGGCGGCAGGGGTGCGGGCGCGAGCGGTGGCAGGGCTGCGGGCACTGGACTGCGCGGACGCGGACCAGTTGCGGCCGCTCCTGGACGACCCTGCCGCCGGTGTCGTCCGCGAGACGGCCGTCGCCCTGCTGCCCTCGGTCAAGGAACTGCCTGCCGACTGGCTGTTGGAGCGCACCAGCTCCGAGCGGCCGCGGCACGTCCGCGTCGGTGCGTTCCGGCTGCTCGACGCGCGCGGCGGCATCGTGGCGCTACGGGCGGCGGTCGGCCTGTTGGAGGACCCGGATGTGAAGCTGCGCACCTGGGCCGGCCAGTCCGCGCAGCGCTGGCATCCGTCGGCGGACGCGCGGCGCGGTGATGCGGAGGTGGGGGAACTGCTCGACCGGAGCCGACACCTCTTCAGCGACTACGTGCTGCGCCGACGCAAGTGGGAGGCCGGGGTGGACACCTGAGACTGCACCGCGGTCCGGAACCCTGCTCGGCACTCGCTGCCCGGCGGGCCTGGTGACAGCACGCCTGCCTTGGTGACAACCATCGTGCTTCGGCTCAGTTCCTGTTCTCCTGCTCCCGGTGCCCCGCCCGCGCTACAGCTCGAACTGCAGGTCGACGAGGTCTTTGAGTTCCACTTCGAGGCCGTGGGCGCGGCGGCCGTTGTCGCGGAAGTACACCTCACCCAGGGCCTCGGCCGCGACCTGACGCAGCTCGTCCTCGTCGACCCCTGCCTCCTGGGCTGCAAGGAGGCGGGCGGCGTGACGGGGCGGCAGGGCGAGGGTGAGGTGACGCACACGGGCCTGGTCGGTGCTGCCGGCGGCGGCGGTGTAGCCGAACCTCGCCTGCACATCGATCATGATGCCGCTCGTGGTGGCTGCGGCCTCTTTCGCTCTGGCCCGGATCTGCGGCTGCCAGCGCATGCGGACTTCGTGTGCGAGGCGGCCGGCGAGCTCGGGCCGGGGGGTTTTGATCTGGTTCTTCACATACCGCTCGACGGTGCGCTGGCTGATGCCGAGCAGTTCGGCGACGCGCTGGGTGCTGCGCTGGTGCTGCTTGACCAGGTAGCGCATCTGCGCCCCCGCGGACTTGGGGACGGGACGCGTGAAGGCGCCCTGCACCGCCTTGTCGAGTTCTTCCCCGACCGTGACCACGCCGTAACGCTCCTTATTCTCCGGTGTCCTTGGCGGTGACCTCGCCGGTCTTGATGTAGCGGGCGAGGTTGGCGACGTGGCCGTCGGCGCCGAGCTGTTCGAGCACGTTGGCACCCCACAGCACGCTCTGGGTGCCCTCATGTTTGACCATCCCGGGCGACACCCCCAGCCGGAAGCTGCCCGGCACGGTCTTGCCGTCGGCGTCGTAGGGCAGGACGTCCAGGGGGCTGGGGCCGTCGGCGGCGTACACCGCGCAGTCGGAGAGGACCGCCACCGGGTAACGGCCGGTGGCCGCCGCGAGGTTGAGCATCTTGCGGTGCATGTTGATCCGGGCCCGGGAGATGACGGTCGCACGGATGTCCGGGCGCCACGTCGGCCGGGCGAGGGCGGGCCAGGCCTGACCCGGCTTCCAGCCGCCGCCGCGCGCCTTCTCCTGCAGCTTGCCGATGCCGCCCTTCACGGTCATCTTGACCGCGTCCACCACGATCGCCATCTCGGGGTCACGCTGCTTGTAGCCGTCCATCGCCTTCAGGAAGTCGGCCGGGGGCAGCTTCTCGGCGACGCCGAGGTCCGTCATGGTGGCGACGTAGGCGTCGCGCAGCCGCTTGTACCAGCCGTCCAGGAACCGGCCGCTCTCACGGCGCACCCACGCCTGAAGCGGCGTGACGTCGTAGCCGAGTTCGACGGCGTAGGCGACCGTCGGGGTGGCGTACCAGGCCGGACCGGTCGGGCGTTCGCCGGTCGGAGTGAACGGGCTGGGCAGCAGCGCGGCGTCGATCTCGCGCCACTGCTTGCCGACCTTCACCCGGGACAGGTCGACGTGGGAGAGGTCGACCAGCCAGGAGCCAGCCGCCGCCGCATCGAAGGCGGGGCGGGTGACATGGACGGGAGGCGTGGCCAGGCCGACGACGGCGCCGTTGGCGGCCGCGCCGAAGGCGAGGTTCACATCCAGGCCGACCAGGTGCCGCTGCATGCACTCGTCATCGGTCAGGTCCCGCGCCCAGTCGTAGGCCTCCTCGAACAGCCTCTCGTCGGGCCCGCGCACGTGGAAGCGGGGCAGATGGGCCAGGACGGGGTGCCCGTCGGTCGCCTCGCACGGTGCGGGGTCCACCGGCTCGGTGCCCAGCGAGCCGGGCCGGTGCTCGCGGTGCCGCCTGCCGTCGGCGTCCGGCTCGCTCGCGCGGGTCGGCGGGCTGAGCGCGGTCATCAGCTGCAGCCCGGTCACGGCGGTGGAGCCGACCGGCGTCATCACCCGGGCCGCGTACACCCCCAATACCCGGGCGAGTTCCGCAGGCTCCAGCTGGGCGGCATGGCCCCAGGCACGGTCGTCCAGGGCCCGCCAGGAGGGGATGCACAGCTGCACGCACTGACGTCGGCTGCCCTGGGCGGGGCGGTAGATCCGCGCCCACGGCCCCAGCCCGCGCTTGGTCAGCTGCCAGTCGGCGCGCTCGAGCTGCCTGATGACCTTGTGTCCCTCCGGCAGCCGTCCGGCGAGCCGCTCGGAATCGGACAGGGCGGCGGGCAGCCCGTAGCGTTCGCACGCGGCCTCGGTGAGCACCAGCAGCGGATCGGCGTCCTTGCCCGAGCCGTGCAGCTTCTCCGCCCCGAGCTGCGCCTCGGTGAGCGTCCACTCCACCAGCGCGGGCAGCGACTTGGCGGGCACGTCCAGGATCAGACCGCCGACGCCGTAGCCGGTCACATTCCGCTCGGAGTCGGCGTCGAGGACGAGCAGCGGGCCGTGCGCGTACGCACCCCCGGATACCGCAGTGCCCGCGGGGGCGGCTTTCTTCGTGCCCGGGCGGCGCGAGGTCTGCGGCGCCCGGGCGGCGCGCGGAGGTGTCACGGTGGCCGGTGCGGCAGCAGCCTGCGGGGGAGTGGGCGGGGCCTTTTCGGTCTCAGCTGTGGCCGGGGCCTCCGGGGCTCCGGCCGGGGGCTGAGCCTGTGCTGCGGACGCCTGCGTGGTGAGCGTCTGCGGCCTGGCGGCCTCATCCTGCGGGGCGCCGGTGTCCTGGGGGGCGGGGTAGAGCTGGGCGAGCTGCTTCAGCAGGCGCGCGTATGCCTCCCGCTCCGGGGGGCGCGGCTCGGCCTTGCCCGACTCCCAGCCGCCGACGGTCGCCCGCCGCACGGCCAGGGCGGCGGCCACCTCGTCCAGGGTGAGCGCGTGAGCCTGGCGCAGCCGCCTGCGCTCGGCCGGCGGCGGCAGCGGGGACCGGGACGCGATCAGCGCGTCGACCGCGTCGAACAACTCGGACATGGGACACCTCCGTCCCTCACCCTACCCTGAAGCGTCCCTATGGCGTACCAATGGCGTACAGCTAACGCACATTTAGCGTACGTGATGTGTTCGGGGTGATAAAGTCGTGTGCCAGCGGCCTTGAGGGATGTCATCGGGCGGGGCTGACGAAAGCATGCGATGGGTCGGAGGGGGATCGGTGGCAGCGGGCGACGGGTGGGCCGGCATGGGTTGGGACTGGACGGATGCCGAGGAGATTCGCCGTCGTCTTGATAGAGGCGCCGATCCGGAGAGCTGGAACGGGAGCCGTCCTCTGCATCGGGCGGCGGTGTTCGGCTCCTCGGAGGCTGTGGCGGAACTGGCCCGCCGGGT
This sequence comes from Streptomyces sp. VNUA24, assembly GCF_029167005.1. Lineage (NCBI taxonomy): Bacteria > Bacillati > Actinomycetota > Actinomycetes > Kitasatosporales > Streptomycetaceae > Streptomyces > Streptomyces sp. VNUA24. The sequence continues at coordinate 160,382 of NZ_CP119143.1, read as the reverse complement.
TGCGGATGTGGACGCGTTGGAGGACGGGGTGACGGCACTGTGGGAGGCCGTCGTGTCCCGGAAGCCGGCCAACGCACGAGTGCTCGCCGCTGCCGGGGCCGATCCGTGGCGGCTGTCGCTGGGCGGCTGGTCACCGGGGCGGCTGAGCCTGGCCGGACCGACGCCCGGGCTGTTCCCGGTGCCGGAAGGGGTGTCCCTGAGCGACTCCGAGCGTGCGGCAGCGCAGGAGGCACACCGCCTCACCGCGGCGCTGGGTGAGTTCGACTACGACGGCACGGGCCTGGCCTGCGTGGCGGGCATCGACGCGGCCGAGGCGGTACGCCGCCTTGAGGCCACGCCGGTGGTGGACGGCGAACTCCTCGGCGTGCTGAACGAGCTGCTGGAGGAGCCCTACGCGTACGACATGGACGAGAGCCTGCAGATCATCGGCGTGACGTCGGTGCCGGGCGGCTGTGTGATCACCCAGCCCTGGGGATACGCGCCGCAGATGCCGGGCGTGCTGACCCGGCTGTCCGCCGGCACCCTCTGCTACGGCCTGTACGCCAATCCCAAGAGCGGCAACCAGGGCAGTATCGCCCGCAACGGAAGCATCGAGGGCTCGGACCTGCACCCCGGCGGAGACCCGGACGAGGACGACACCTCCGCGCAGGTGCTGGCCTCCTACCTCTACCAGCACAACGCCGTCGCCTACGCCTGCGCCTTCGCAGGACTGCGCCTGACCGACAGGCGCGCCGTCGTCGGACCGCCCGATGTGTGGGTCGAACTGCCCCGCCGCGACTACTGGAGTCACTGACTCGGCAAGGAGCTGTCATGACGGTGGTGGACCTGCCGCGCCCCGGCCGCCCTGGGCGTGCGCGGCTCTTCCCTGACCAGGCGGAGGCAGTGGAGCGGTTGGTGCGGCATCTGCGGCGGGCGGGGACGCGGGGTCTGTTCGTGTCGGCGACGGGCACCGGCAAGACGCTGGTGTCGATCCGCACGGCGGATGAACTCGGAGCGCGGCTGGTGCTGTTCGTGGTCCCCACCCTGGACCTGGCCGCGCAGACCGCGTTGGCGTGGCGCCGGGACGGTCACCTGGAGCATCTGGTGATCGTCTCCTCCATGGACACCAGCGGTCGCGACGATCTGGTCGCGGCCCGCGTCATGTCGACCACCGACCCCCACGCGCTGGGCGGGCTGATGTCGGTGGTAGGGGAGGGGGAGGACCAGATTCCCGCGTTGACGGTGATCTGCACCTACGACTCCCTGGACAAGATCAAGGAAACGCAGAACACCGGATACGCGGTGCCGCCGTTCGACCTCGCGGTCATGGACGAGGCACACCGGATCGCCGGACGGGCTGACAAGAAGTGGGCCATCGTCAACGACACGCAGCGGATCCGCGCGGATCGCCGCCTCTACATGACCGCCACCCCCCGCATCTTCGCCGCCCCCGAGCTGGCCGAGTCCGCCGACGTCACCCGCCCCCGCCGCCGTACCACCGGGCCGAACCCGGACGTGGACGCGTTCGCCAACTCCATGGACAACGAGCAGATGTACGGGAAGAAGGTCTTCGAATACCCCCTCGCCCAGGCCGTCGAGGACGGCCGGGCGGCGGACTACCGCATCGTGGTGCCCACCCTCACCGACACCGACCTGCGCCGCCGCCTAAACCTCCCCACCCCCGCCACCACCCCCGGCGGCGACGGCGACGGGCCGGACAGCGCGCTGCGCACCACCGCCCTGCACCTGTCCGTCCTGCGCGCGATGACCGAACACGGGCTGAAGAAAGTCCTGGTCTACTTCACCCTCGTCTCCGACGCCCGCCGCTTCGCCCGCGAACTCCCCCACACGCTGCGCATGCTGGCCCGCACCGACCCCGGCCTCGTCCCGGACATCACCCCCGACCTGTTCTTCGCCCACGGCGAGCACACCCCCGCCCAGCGCGCCGACACCTTCACCGCGTTCGCCGCCGCCGACTGCGCGATCCTCGCCAACTCCCGCCTGATCGCCGAAGGCGTCGACATCCCCAGCGTGGACGCCATCGTCTTCGCCGACCCCACCCGCAGCGTCATCCGCTGCGTCCAGGCCCTGGGCCGCGCCCTGCGCCTCGACGTGAGCGGCAAGACCGCCTCACTGATCGTCCCCGTCTACGTCCCGCCCGGCGCCGACGGCGAGAACATCCTCGGCACTCCTTACGAACCCGTCTGGGCGATCGCCTGCGCGCTGGCCGGCCACGACCACCGCATCCTGGAGCGCCTGCCCGACAAGGCCAACCGCCTCCCGCGCGAGACCAGCGACGTCATCCAGCGCCGCTGGCACTTCGACTTCACCGTCCACCCCGAACGCATCGCCCAGGCGATGGACCTGGTCTCCTTCGACCCCCGCGACCAGACCGTCTCCCGCTCCCGACGCCTCGGCCTGGCAGCCGCCCAGTCCTACCGCGACCAGTACGGCCACCTCGACGTCCCCGCCGACCACACCGACCCCACCGGCTACCGGCTGGGCACCTTCATCACCACCATGCGCGACGCCCGCACCGCCGGCCGCCTCGAAGCCGACTGGATCGCCGAACTCGACACCCTCGACATGATCTGGGACAAGCACGACGCCGCCTGGCGCTCCCGCCTCGCCGCCGCAGCCGACTACCACCACGCGCACGGCCACCTCGCCGCCCCTGCCACCACCCCCGTCGGCTCCTGGCTCGCCGAGCAACGCCACCTCGCCGCCAAGAACACCCTCGATGCCGCCCGCGCCGACGCCCTCACCGCACTCGCTGCCGACTGGCGCCTGCCCCACGGCGCGGACTGGCACCGCAAATACCACCTGCTCCGCGCCCACCTCGCCTCCGGCGCCGACCCGGCTGCCCTCACCCGCGACACCCTCCTGGCAGGGGTGAAGATCGGCTCCTGGCTCCACCGCCAACTGACCACCTGGGCCGCCCTCCACCCCGGCCAGCAGCACCTGCTCACCACCCTCGGCCTCACCCCCGACACCAACCCCCTCACCCCGGCCCGCCGTACCCGCCGCACCTTCGAACAGACCGTCCAGCTCCTTGGACTCTTCCTCCACCGCGAAAGCCGCGCCCCCACAGCCCGCGAGACCATCCGCGTCGACGGCGACACCGTCAAGATCGGAGCCTGGCTCGCCAAAGCCCGCACCAAGCACCGCACCGGCCAGCTCCCCGAGACCCATGCCTGCCTGGTTGCCGCCCTCTTCGACGGCGACTGGACAACCGAGGACGCCGTCCCCGCCGTCCTGGCCTGAACGCCCCCTGCCGACAGGCGGGTCCGGGGGCCCGTATGCTGCGCCGGTCCGGCGTACCGCCCGCTGAAGGGAAACCGCCCCACCGTGTTTCAGCAGACCCCCGTCTACGACCGCCTCGTCGCCGAACGCGGCGATGTCCCCGTCCAGGTTCGCGGGGAAGCCGACCGGATACACCGCGACCTGGCCCAGGTCCTGCGCCAGGCTCCCGCCCCCCAGCCGAGCACCCCGCCAAGCGTCTTCGAGCCGAAGCAGACTCCCAGAACCCTGTAGGCATGCGGCCGTGTATCGGCCGCGACCGTCAGCCGTCGGGCTCGCCCGCCGCCGAGGGCGTCCGCGGCGGCACGCAAGCTGCTCCACGCCCCAAGAACCCCAGCGACAAGCCCTGACGGCCTTGATCTATCGCGGGCAGGAGCGCCGATGCGGCTGGCCAGCAGCTCGCTGGCGCTCCTGCCTCGTTGTCCTTGCCGCGTGAGAGGCTGCCCGGCGGCACCAGGACATGGTTGGGGAGCTGGCGGGATGGGTTTCGAGGGCGAAGTCTGGCGACTGATGCGGCAGGAGGATCTGCTCGGCGAGATCGTGATCGACCAGGCCGACTTCCCATGGCTGAACGGTCGCTTCGTTCCAACGCCGACGTTCGGAGAGGTGAAGCCGTGGTTCGACGAGTCGCTGGCTCTGATGGAGGCGGAGGAGTACGAGCGGTTCGACGACTCCTACGACCGGATCGCGGACACCTTGTCTCTGGCGGCCCCGTCAGGTCCGGTCGCAGAGTTTCTTCTGCACATCAGTGACGGTCGTGCTTGGTTCAGGTGGAGTGACGAACCATTCGATGATGTCTGAGCCCGCCAGGCCTTGGGGAATTGCGTGACCACAGCCCCTGGGGAATTATGCCGTCGTCGACAGCTCGTCCCGCGGACGCTCCATAGCGGGCAGTGGGGACCGCCTCCTGTACGCAGCCGGTACGCGGTATGCACGCTCGGGGGTTTCCGAGCCCGCACCCCCGCTGCCGACTGGTGCTCACCACGCCTGAACCCTGATGCGTTTCACGTCAGCGTCGCGGTCCGGGGGCCGATGCGTTCGTAGGCGCAGTGCTTGGTGACCGGGTTCAGGACGGCGACTTTCAGCGGGCTCTGGGCGGCTTCCTCGATACGCAACAGCCAGGCCCGGTGGGGGACCAGGATGGTCAGGTCCGCAGGCCACCGGGCGAGCGCCGAGGGGTCCGGGCACACCACGCCGGCCGGCTGATACGCGGCCCCTTTGCGCGGCCTGCTGTAGAGGAGCAGCCCATTGCCATGGGCAGGGCTCTGGTTGCCGCACACGACGTCCTTGCCAGCAGCGGAGCGGACCAACTGCATGAACACCGGCCACAGCCCGGCCTTGATGCCCGCGTGCTCGAAGAAGTCCGTCAGCCGCTCCTGCTCCGCCTGCTGCTCCTCGTGCGCCTCTTCCAACATCGCCAGCCGACGGTCCTCGGCAGCCAGTCTGCGCTGCTCGGCGGCCAGTCGGGCCCGCGCGGTGGCAGCGGCCTGCTCCTGTGCGGTCCGTCGGCGTTGCTCGACGGCAGCCGCCTGTAGGACGGCTTCGGCATCGGCCTCCAGCCGGGCCCCGGCGATGGCCAGGCGGACGTACGAGCGGGCGGTCCACCACACCGTGCCGTCCGGGCCGGTATGGGTGTGGACCCGTCCCTGGAGAATCCGCCGGACCGCCTCGTCCAGGGAACAGCTGATGTGAGTCCACGCCGCCTTCGTCTTCACCGTGCGTGGCGCGGCCCAGGTGTAGCGCGCCATGCCATGGCGCACCGTCCATGCGTCCCCGTGGTTCCTGGGGGGCGCTACCCGCAGGGAGGGGACGCCGCGTTCCCACGGCCGCTTCTCCATCGAGATCCAGCACACCGCCACACCGTCCGCCGCGTAGCGGTCCGTCCGCATCCGCGCGTCCTGCGGCGTCATCGGCGACAGCTGTGCCTCCAGCGCCATGAACGGCCGGTCCTCCCGGTCGAAGACCAGCACGTCGGCACGCCAGGTCCGGGCCTCGTTGCCGACCTCCAGCTCAGCTCTGAAGCCCGCTGCCCGGGCGGCGGTGGCCAGTTCCAGCTTCAGCAGGTGATGCTCCGGCGACTCGTTCGCCAGCGCGCAGTCGTCGGGCCGCACCTGGTGGTAGAAGTGCCTGGCACGGTGCGGGGAGAGGCGCGCGAACACCCTTCCCCGGCACTCCGGACACGCCAGCTCCAGCCCCTTCACACGGTGGACGTCCGCCCAGGACCGGCCACAACCCAGATCGTCCAGCGACGCATCCAGCCGGCCCCAGCCCGCGTGCAGGGCGGTGTACCCCATCGGCCCCCCAACGTGCTCCCCGAGAAGGCCAGCATCCCCGTGCCGTAACGGCGATACACCCGGTCTCCAGAGCACGGCAGCTTGGACAGCCCCTTGCCGTTCCGCGTAGCCATCCGCAGGTGCCGCGCCAGCTGCGTATGAGGGACCCATGGCATCTGCCCTCCTGCGGCGGGCCAGGCAGAGGCCGGGGCACCGGGACTGGGTCGGGGTGCCGAAGCCGGACACGGGCGGATAACCCTCTCTCGTTCTGTCGCTGGCATGTCATACGCTGCTTCTGGCAGTCGCGCCCCGCAGGTCACCGTGAACACTGTCGCGGTCACGTCCGGGTGCAGCGCGGCGCCCTCGATTCCCCGGTGCAGCACCGGGTTTCCTTGTGGGGGTTTCAGCACTGTGCGTAGGCGCAGCATCTCGACCGCGACGGCGCTCGCGGTTGTCTTCAGCTCGGTGGCCTTGAGCGCCGTTACGGCAGGGCCCGCCGCGGCCGCCACCATCGGCTCGCCCGCCGGCATCGTCGTGCACAGCGCGCTGAAGCGGGTCTTCATCGGCGACGATGCCACCGATTCCATCATCGCCGCCGACTACAACGGCAACCGCGTCGACTCGGTGCGCGGTATCGACGGAGTCTTCGACCTGGCGCTGTCCGACGACGGTGCCACGCTGTACGCGGCAGCGCGCGGCAGCCACGAGATCGTGGCCCTGGACGCGGCCACCCTGGACGTCAAGGCCCGCTACCCCGTGGCCGCCAGCATCGGCCCGCTGTACCTGGAGTTCACCAGCCAGAAGGTCTGGTTCACCTACGAGGACCCGTCCGACGGCTACGGCAACCTGGGCGCGGTCGACCCGGCGGCGACCCCGGCCGACGGAAGCGAGGTGGTGGCACTCAGACAGCTCCCGCACGCCAGTCCCGCGATCAACGGCGGCGCACGGATCGACAGTGACCCGTCCGCGCCCGGCCTCCTGGCCCTCGGTGCGACCGACTTCGACGACACGGCCAGGGACATGATGGCTATCGTCGATGTCTCCGGCACTACACCGCAGCTGACGGCCTGGCACGACGGCGGCTACCCACTGAACTACGTCAACGACATCGACCTCGTGCCCGGCGCGGCGGAGGTGCTGGTCGACGGCACCGAGCGGCACACCTACGCGGACGGAAAGTTCACCGCCGCCGGCAGCTACGGCCCGGCGGGGCAGCGCGCGGACATCGCCCCCAACGGCCTGGTCGCCCAGGTGAACGGCACGGATGTGGCGGTCTACCGCCCGGGTGCGAAAACACCGGTCCGCACCTACGTCGCCGACACGGACGCCCTCGCCTGGGCCCCGGACTCCTCCCGGATCTTCGCTCTCGTCTCCTCCTCCGGCGGCTACGTCCTCAAAACGCTCACCGACCCGGCCAAGAGCGTTCCAACGCTGACGATCAACGCACCCGCGACCGCCACCCGCGCCAAGAAGCTCACCGTCACCGGCAAGGTGTCCGCCACGCTTCCCCTCCCCGCCGGCACCGAACTGACCGTCACCCGTACCGATATGGAGAACCCCGGCGGCAAGGCACTGCCGGCCGCCGCGGTGAAACCGGACGGCACCTACTCCTTCACCGACACCCCGCCGGCCGGAGGCACAGTCACCTACAAGGTCGCCTACGCCGGCGACACCGACCGTACCCCGGCCGCCGCCACCGACCAGGTCACGGTCTCCCGCGCGGCCACCTCACTGACCCTGAACAAGCACGGCAACCGCTACAACTACGGCACCGACGTCTCCTTCACCGCGCACCTCGGCACCACCTACAAGAACCGCACCGTCGAGATCTGGGCCAACCCCTACGGCGCCGACAAGCCCAACAAGCTCCTCAAGAGCGCGAAGGCCAACTCCAGCGGCAACATCTCCGCAACCGTCGACATGACCCGGAACACCGTCGTCTCCGCGGTCTTCAAGGGCGACGCCCGCTACAAGCCCAAAACGGTCACCTCCACCGCCTATGCCCGGGTAAAGGTCGCCACCGCCGTCTCCAAGCACTACAAGACGGCCAAAATCGGCTCGACGTCGTACTCCTGGTTCCACAAGAACACCGACCCGCTGCTCACGACGACCATGACCTACTCCCCGGGCCGCAAGCAGCGCTTCGACCTGCAGGTCTACTACAACGGCGCCTGGCGCTCCAGCGGCTCGGAGTACTTCGCGCTCGGCACGAACGGAAAATCGGCCGTCGCCCTGGAAGCGCCCGGCCAGTCCGGAATTCGGGCGCGGATGAGGTCCGTCTACATCAAGGGTTCGTCCGGCGACAACGTCAACTCGACCACCTACGGGGCCTGGAAGTACCTGTACTTCTCCAAGTAGCCCGGCGGGTCCGGGCCGGGGAGCGCGCCGACCGGGCCAGCGGGCCGCCAAAACGCATCAAGTTCGATGGCCGCCGCGGGCAGAACCGCCGGCACGTCCGACTGCTCGTTGCCGATCACTCCTTCAGCCGAACACGGCGCTGGTCAGCCGGGCGACGGTCTCCCCGCGGTCGTTGTCGAGGGTGCGGCCCCATTTCAGGTTGGAGTACCACACCGGCCGTCCGGTGGCCGGGTCCCGGAAGTCGATGGTGCATCCGACCGAGGCGTGGCTGTGATCGCCCAGGCAGGTGCACACCTTGTACTCGACCTTCCAGCCCAGTCCGCAGGGCCCGTCGGTCAGCAGCCGGATGAGGTCGGGGCAGGGCGGTCCGTCCGTCGTCTCCAGGCGGACGCCGTTGCCGCTGCTCCAGGTGTCGGTGCTGTTGACCGTGCCGGGTCCGGCGGTCGCACGGATACGGCGCAGCAGCGGCGACAGGAACGCGGAAGCGTCTCGCGGGCAGGCCGCCTGGGCGTCGTAGGCCGCCCGCTCGACGTCCGTCCAGTCGGTGTGCCGCAGCAGGGGACCGTAGGCATCCTCGCGCCGGTGGGCGATCCGCTCCCACCAGTACGGGTTGAACCCGGACAGGGCGATCACCGCCGCCATGCCCGGCCGGTACAGGCAGATACCTTTCGCCGTGCGGGCACTGCGCAGCCCCGGCACACCGGACACCCGGTCACGCGGGGCGCCGCCCACCTCCCCATCAACTCTGGGGTACAGGAAGTCGATCCAGTGACTGATGACGGACGGCTCGTCGACGAGCTGGAGGCTGAGCCGGTCCTCGCGCGGACGGACCCGGACGATTCCCAGCGGATGCTCGCTCAAGCCCCCCATCGCGCACACCCGCTGAAAGACCGCGGCCTCCAGCCGGACCTGCTCGACATGGCGCGCGGCCGGAATAGACAACGGCCGGCCGGACCCAGGCATCAGAGCGCACAGAGCCTGGTGGGATTCACCGGTGCTGCGCCGCCGGTCGGCGGTCAGATGCAGGGCGGCTGGAGGATGCATGAGGCGTCTCTTCCGCGCGTAACCGGCCCCCGGCGGTGCGCGCCGTGTGAAGAAGCAGACGGTCATGCGGATGGATCGGTGAGGCTTCTGGCCGGTCCTCGGCGACGGAAGGCTTGGGGGCTTGGTCCGCCGCGCGGCCGGGCGCTCACGAGCCCGGCCCCATGGAAGCGCCGGGTGCGGCCACGGTCAAGCAGGCGCGCGGGGGAGCTGCTGCCGGCGCCGCGGCTGTCGGTCCACCTCACCGCTCTGCGCAGCTACGACACCCCGGCGTTTCGGGCGTGCTCCAGCCCGCACGGCGAACGGCCCTTGGTGAGTTCCTAACGGACGTCAAGCCTGTCGTGGTGGTCTCGGCTGGTTTGTAGGGTGGTGGCAGACGGGCCGGTTGCCGGAGCGCTTCGCGACTCCTTCTTGCGCCGGCTCGTCGTTGGGTTCTTCAGCTGCTGGGCTCGCCGTCGGATGTGGACCTTCGCGCGGGCGGTCTTGTCGACCTGGTAGCGGGTGGTGCAGATTTGCCGGCCCTCGGTCTCGGTGATCTCGTGTCCGTCGGTGTCGCGGAGTTCGTAGAGGGTGCCGTTGCGCCAGCAGGCGGCCAGGCGGGTGACCAGGACCGCGGCGAGTGTGCAGAGGGCGGAGTTGTGGTGTTTGCCCTTGCCTACGACGAGGTTGTGGTAGCGGGCGGCGAGGGTGGGGTCGACGTGCCGGGCGATGTCCGCGGCCTTGAACAAGGTCTCGCGCAGTCCGGGATCTCCCTGGCGGGTGGGCGGCCCGTTGCGTCCGGTCAGCCCGGACTGGCTGACACGGGGAACCAGGCCGGTGAAGGCGCGGATACCGGCCAGACCGGCGAAGCGGTTCGGGTCGCCGAGTCGTCCCAGGATGCCCGCGGCCGTGATCACGCCGAAGCCGGGCCCGGAGGCGATGACCTGGCCGGGGTCGGCTTCTTCGTAGAGGACGGTGATCCGGTCCTCCAGGGTGGTGATCTGTGCGTTCAGATGGGCGGCCATGCGGGCCTCACCGGCGATGTCCTCGGCGAGTTCGGCGAAGTCCAGGGCGCCGTCGGGCCAGAGGTCAAGGGTTTGCCGGGCGGCGTTGACGATCCGTTCCGCGTGCTCCTCGCGCCACTGGCCCCGGCTGTGCCGGATCAGCAGGGCGGCCAGGCGTTTGCGGCCCAGCCGCCGGATGGCGTGCGGGTCGGCACCGGTCCTCTCCAGCACGGCCAGGGCCGCTTTGGGGTAACTGCCTGTGCCCAGGGCGTCTGCCCAGGCGGGTCCGAGCAGTTCCAGCAGGGCGTCGAGCCGGTAGAAGGTGGCCGTGCGGCGTTCCACCAGCGAGCTGCGGCGGCGGACGGCTCGTCGCAGGGGGTCGGCCGGACCTGCGTCCGACAGCTCCCGCAGTCCTTCGGGGTGCAGCAGGGGCAGCCGGGCAAGGATCCGGGAGTCGAGCCGGTCGTTCTTGGTGTGCTTGGAGTAGTAGTCGCGCAGGTCGGCGGACTGTTCCGGCGGCACCAGGACCACCTTGGCACCGCGGTGGGCGAACCAGGCGGCGAGCGGGACCCAGGCGTTGCGGGTGGGTTCCGTGATGACGACGACGTCGTCGGTGGCGGGCAGGGTGTCCCATAACCGTTCGAGGTCGTCAGCGGTGGTGGTGAACCGCCGTCCGGAGAACTGGATCTCTCCGGTGGCGTCGGCGCAGGTGGCGCGGTGCGGGGCCCGGCAGGCCACATCGATTCCCAGGTGCAGCTTCAACAGATGCCTCCGTCCCGCAGCAGGTGCTGTCCGTGTCCGGAGGGCTTCCGCCACAACCAGGCACGTGGTCCGCAGGGGTGTGCTGACCGGACATTCGGTAGCAGTGGTCCACGCCTGCCGTGGCCACGGGTTCCCAACAGGGACGCACGTGCGTCGGGAGGTTCGACCAGCCGTCGATCAACGTGGAGAAGTCGCCTGCAGGCAGACGCTTCGGTCAGTGATCCAGCCGTGCCGGAAGAACCGGACCCGACGCACCCTACGCAGCCCCCGAAGTTCCCGGGAAGCCACCGTCAACGCTAAATGTCAGTGCCTGCTGGCATGGTTCGGATCATGTTCGAGGGACTTGATGGCATCGACTGGGCGTCGATGGAGCACGCGTACGGCACCGCCGAGGAGATACCGGCCCTGCTGTGGGCACTGCGCTCCCCGCACATCGAGGAGCGCCGCATGGCTCTCGACCGCTTCTACGGCGCGGTCCACCATCAGGGCTACGTGTACCCGTGCACGGCGGCCAGTCTGCCTTTCCTGTTCGAGCTGGCCGCCGACGGCGCCACGCCCGACCGGGCCGCCGTCGTCGCGCTGCTGGTCAGCATCGGCCAAGAATCCCTCGAGAGGGGTTTCGAGGACGACGGCACCGAGATCGAGTACTACCCCCGGTCGGGCTACGTGCGGGCCATCACCTTCCTGCGCGAGCGGGGCGGGGAGCCCGCCGAACTCGCCCGCGACAGCGACCCGGACGTGCGCCTGGCCGCGATCGGCGGGCTCGGGCTCTTCCTCGACGACGCCGACCGGGCCGCCACAGTGCTGCGCGAGCTGCTGGCCGCCGAGCAAGGTATCGCCGCGCGGCTACAGGTCGTTCAGGCGGCGGCCGCCCTGGCCCTGCGCCTTCCGGCGGCCTCGCACCAGGTGATGGACTGGCTTGGCGGGCTCGCCGCCGACCCGGCGCAGGGCCCGGTGACCCGGCTCGCGGCCCTTGTCCAGCGGGCCCGCTGCGCCCCGGATGAGATAGGCGAGGACGTCGTCCCGGCCGCCGTGGTCCTGCTGCGCGAGACCGCCCGCACCCTACCCGTGCGGCCCATCGCACCGGACCCGAGCCACCTGGCAGCCACGGACACGGTCGCACCCCAGGTCGTCGCCGCCTTCGCCGATCTCGACCGGCACACGCGCGTGTACGCACCGACCACGGCCCTGCTGCGTACGCTCCACGAAGCCCTGGGCGCCCGGCTACCCGAGCGCACCGCAGTGCTGGCCGAGCAACTGAGCAGCCCCGACCCCGGCGCGCGCCTCGACGCGGTCCGGATGAGCGGGGAACTGATGCGGACCTGGCGCGGGGACCACACCCGCCTCCTCCTGCTGGTCGCCCACCAGCTCACCACGGCCGACGAGGAGGTCGCCGCCGAGGCCGCGGCAGTCCTGGAAGCCTGCCACCCGATCGCCGCCCCGGCCCAGGAGGCACTTGCCGCGCACATCGACGCCCAACGCGCGGCCCACGGCCCCAACGTATGGGCCGCACCCCAGGCACCGCTGCGCAGAAGCCACCAGGAGGCCGTCCGGGCCCTGGCGCGCCTCGGCGACACGCGCGCGCTGCCGAGTCTTCTGGCCGCGCTGGACAGTGACGTTGACGCCTGGCGCGCGATCCAGGTCGCAGGACATCTGCCGCAGGCCGCGGACCAGCTGGTGCCCCGTCTCTGCAAGCATCTGCGCGGGATTGACCTCTCCCAGCAGTGGACCGAGATGAGTGTCAACGCGATCCTGGCCGCCCTGACGGCGCTGGGCGATCCGGCCGCGGTTCCCCTGGTGGTGGACACCCTTGGCGCCGCGGTGCGCCATGAGCAGCACGGCGTCACGCGATCAGCGCTGAAGGCACTGGGGGCGTTCGGCCCGGCCGCAGCCGGCGCACGGGATGTGATCCGCTCGCTGACCACCGCCACCGACGCGCTCGTACAACCTGCCGCCGTCACCGCACTGTGGGCCGTCGGCGCTGACCTGACCGAGGTCATGCCACTCCTGCTCGGCCTCCTCGACGACCCGATCACCTTCCGCATCAGTGACGCGGCTGATGTGCTCGGCGAGATAGGCCCGCCCGCCTCTGTCGCACTGCCGCGCCTGCGCAACCTCCTGACGCACGACTACGAATGGGTGCGGGTGCATTGCGCGGCCGCACTGTGGGAGATCGGCGGCGAGACCGAGTCAACGGCCGTCCTGGACGCCCTGCTGCAGGCCATGACCAAGAACCCCGCGACGGCCAACCACGTCGTTGCCTGCCTGGACCGCATGGGCCCCCTCGCGGCACCGGCCCTGCCCCTGCTGCGTGAGCAACTGGCCCCACCCCGCCGCGGCGGCAGATTCCAGAGCGTCGAACACGACGAGGAACTGCAGCGGGTCAGCCGCACACTCATCGCCCGGCTCGATCCTTGCGCCTCAGTAGCTCCCACCCGCGCGGAGGGTGAGTCCGAGCCCGGCAGCCTGTCCTGCTGACCTCGAGGTACGCCTCACCGGCCGTCAGGGGGCGGTGCTGGTGCGGACTGCCTGGCGTATGCGGGGGTCGGCGGTGCGGTCGTCGGCGATGTGGCTGAAGTGCTGGGCGGATTCCGGGTGGTCGCGCAGGACAGCGGCGATGACAGCTGCGGCCTCATCGGTCAGGGTTCGCAGCCAGGGGGTGACCTTGTCCTGGGCGTTCCACTGGTCCCAGGTGCCGTCCCAGGTGTACATGGTGTGGGCGGCCTCTTCCAGCAGATCCCAGTCGCGGTGGCCAGCGGCGTAGGCGCAGATGCCCTGCAGCCAGACTACGACCGTGGCGGCCTCGCCGAACTGCACGATGTGCGTATCGTCTCCGCCGACGTGCTCGGCCAGGGCATGCAGGAGACGGTGAGCTTGCGCGGCTTCTCGTCCCAGGGCAGCTCCCGCCTGCTGGGTGTCCAGACGGGTGAGCACGCCGACGTGGAGTTCGTAGTCCTCGGGATGGTCGCCGACCAGCGCCAGCAGGGTGTCCGCGGCGGCCGTGTCGCCGGTGCCGGTGGTCTCGAGCAGGATCTGGGCCCTGGGGAAGGGGTCTTCCGGGACGTCCGCGTGTTCGCGGTCGATCAGTGCGAGCAGGTCGTGGACGCTCTGGGGGCGGCGTTGCGGGTCTTGGTGGGTGGCGGCGCGGACGACGGGGCGCCACGGTCCGGGAGGGGGCAGCAGCGGCAGGTTCGTTTCCGGCATCTTGCCGGTGAGGGCCCAGGCGATGACCCTGCCGATGCTGTAGATGTCGCTGGACTCCGTGGCCTCATGAGGGGCCACGGACAGTTCGGGGGCGGCGAAGCCCTCGGTGCCGATGTGGAGGCCGGTGCGGCCAACCTTGGTGGTCTGGCCGCGCGGACGGCGGACGATGCCCCAGTCGGCGAGCGTCCAGCAGTCGTCGAAGTGGAGGATGTTCGACGGTTTGATGTCGCGGTGCAGCCAGCCGTGCCCATGCGCGGCGGCCAGCACCGATGCCAGAGCGTCGACCAGGGCGCGCAGCTCGGCCGGTTCCCGCAGCAGTTCTCGGCGCTTCACGGCGGTCGCCTGGGCCCAGGGCATCACGAACCAGGTGTGGTCGGCACCGAAGTCGAGAATCGGCATGGCGTGGGGATGACCGTCCAGCAGCTGGCCGATCTCGATCTCCCGACGCATGCGGGCCACTTGGCGTTCGGCCGGGTACTTGCTGTGCAGCTTCTTCAGCGCGACGGTCGTGCCGGTGGCCTTGTGAATCGCCTCGAACACGTCCGCCTGGCCCCCGTCCGGTTCGGGTTCGCGCGGGCAGGCGTAGTCCTTGCGCTCACCACGGGCGGCGCTGCGGACCGCGGCGTAGGCGCCCTGGCCGGGCGGTGCGGACGTCACGGCGGCCGGGGGAGCGGGGCGTGCGGTGGGGCGGCGCGGCGGGATCCGGCGGGCCTCGTACACCGGGTAGCCACTGACGGCGCGCGCCTGGGCGAGCTTGTAGCCGTCGGGGGCCAGATGGTCGTTGACCAGTTCCAGCAGCCGCTGGACCTCGTCGGCGTCGGTCCGCACGGCGGGGTGGATCATCTCCCTCAGGAAGCGGAGCAGGACCTCGTCGGCGCCGTCGGCGAGCTGGAAGCGGTCGTCACCGAAGACCCAGTCGTCTTCCCAGTCCTCGGGGTTGCTGTAGCGGTGCTGGACGATGTCGTCCTCGGCCGTTGCGAACCGCGGGTCATGACTCTTCAGACGGTCCAGGTCGTACAGCCGGCGCAGGAAGGTGACCTCGTCCAGGCTGCCCGACCAGCTCACCCCGGTGCTGCGCAGTGCGTCGAACAGGTGCCGCCGGGTGACGTCGGTGATGGCCGCCGACGGCCCTCCGGGTATGCCGCTGTCCCTGAAGCGGCCCATGACGGCGTCGGCCGACACGGACCGGAGCAGGGACGTGCCCATCACGCTCTCGGCGCGGGCACGGGAGAAGAGTTCGCGATCGAAGGAGACGTCGTTGAGAGCCCGCAGCACGGCGCGCTGCAGGTCAGGACCCAGAGCGTGGAGCCGTTCGTAGTAGGTGTCCTGCAACCCGAGCGAGAAGAAGGCTCCGTCCAGGCTTTCAAAGCTGTCCGGCAGCTGTGTCCTGGCCGGCGCTGTCATGCCGAACCGGCCGATCTTGACCGCGCCGATCTCCCTGACATCACCGCCTGGACCGACACACAGCAGCTGGAACGTCGTCTTGAAGCTGTAGTCGTCCCAGTTGTCCCGGACCAGGAAAGCCTGCCCCGGCACGGGGGAGACGGGCCGCCCGCCTACGGGCAGGACAGTGAACTGCACGGTTCCTCCGGAGAACACCTCGGCCCGCGGCCGGGCACATCAGAACAGACAACGCAACCGCCCTGCTCGAGCGGTGCTCCTCCCGCTGAAGGGTGCCGGGCCTTGCGTGATCAAAGGGCCAGGTCCGCGACGGCGCGGGCGGGCTGGAGAGAGCATCCAAGCGCCGGGCTACTGGCCGGGGTGAACAGCCTGGACGCCGGTGCCCGCGTACGCCTTCGGCGTCACAGTGAGCAGAAACCGGCCGCTCGGATAGGCGGCCGACGGCCGGGCGGCGTGGATGGCGTGGACGGCGGCCCAGGAGTGCCCGAAACGCAACAGCTCGGTGGCAGTGACCGCGGCGTCGGTATCGAACGCCTCGATCCGGATGAACCGCAGCCCCTTGATGTAGCTGAGCAGCCCCGGCCGCTCGGCGTCGCCGGCCGTCAGCGACAGCACCGGCGCATAGAGATCACCGAGCCCGCCGGACGCCTGGACGTAGAACGCGGCGACCGCTTCGTTGAACGGATCCTTCGGGTCATAAAGGGCCGCTGCGGTGGTGTGATCCAGGACAACCGCGATCGACGCCACTACGCGGCCGCCCGCGGACCGTGCGAAGCGGCGCCCAGACGCTCCAGCAGAGCCCGGGCCTTCGCCTCCGCCTCCGGACTCGGCGCGCTGCCGAGGGCGGAGGCCAGCTCGGCGCGAGCCAGCTCGGCACGCTCGGCGTACTCAGCCTGCGTCGGCGTACCCTGCGCCAACTCCTCGACCAGACTGCGGATGGTCGTGCCGTGCTCGGCCGCCAACCTCGCCAACCGGTCTCGCGCGGCCGCGCTCACCTTGATGCTCGTCTCGTCTGCTGCCATGTCCCGACTCTACCGCGTTCCTCTACCGCTGGTAGAGGAACGCGGTAGGCCGCTGGCACCGTCACCGCCGGGATGGGTGTTAAGGCGTGTTGGTGACATCTGGCAGTGCGTTCTGGGTTCCCTGACCCGCTAGCGGCAGCGACGGGCGAGCCGCTGCTGCGGTTGCCTCACTCCTCGGCTTCCGGCTGTTCTCCCTCGGTCACGCCGGGGACGGCGGCGGGGAGTGTGAGCTGGAGCGGTTGATACGGCGGGTATGCCGACAGGTCCAGCTCGTTGTTCTGCAGCAGCAGCAGCAGCGAGAGAGTCCGCACCATGGTCATGATTGTCTCGACCTCTGTCAGCCTGCGGCCCTCCGCCTCGGCGGCCTGGAAGACATGCCGCGCGTAGTCCCAGCCCCTCATCATCGGCGGCCAGTCGACGGCCGAGGCGTTCTCGACGGGCAGCACCATGCCCGTCTTGATGAACTCGGGTGTGTGCTCGTCCTCCAACTGGGTCGGGAACAGGATCCGGATCTCTCGCGTGCACGCGCCCTGGAACAGCGTCTTGCCGATGGCCAGGCCGACGAACTCCCAGCGGGCCGTGGCTACGACCCAGCTGGTGGCGCCGAGCCGGTAGGCCTCGATGTCCCGGATGTCGACGAGTCGCACGCGGACCTGCTCGGGGAACACCCAGCTCTGGGCCGTTTCGACCTCGCCTTCCCGGGTGCGGATGTCGAAGGGCGTGGGGATGCCGATCTTCCATGCTCCGTGGAAGCGGTAAGCGATGTACTCCGTGTGCTGTTCCAGGAGGCCGTGTACTTCCGCTGCGTCGATCTCGACCTTCGGGGCGAGGGTCTTCAGCAGCTCGGCGAGGTTCGTCAGGTGAACGAAGCGGTTGCCGAGGTCCGCGACGTCGTTGTCCATCGGCGCGGGGTAGCGGCCCTCGCCCTTGGTGAAGTCCGTGTGGTTGCTGCTGACGAAGTAGACCGTCTCGTCGGGGTGTTCCCGGGCGTACTCCACGGCCGTGAGCCAGATCGCGACGTCCCGGGCGCCGACCTTCACCTTCTTGTTGCCGTCGCCTTTCGTCGTGGCGGGCGGCAGGACATTGGCCTCCCGGTAGAGGCCTTCGCTGGCCGCGGCGCCGCTCGTCGGGAGCACCTGCAGGAAGTCGTACTTCCGCCGCCACATCTCCCGCACGCCCTCCGCGTCCGGTTCCTCGAGCTTCGGCTCCGTGCGGTGGCTCTTGAGCGCGAGCTGCCGCAGCGCCCGGACCGCGACCCGGTGCGCCTCGAGGTACTCCAGGGCCTTCTGCGCCGCGAGCTCCTCCACCGCCATCGAGGGCGCACCGACCTGCTCGGTCCCCGTTGCCACGATGGCGCGGAGGACGTCCACGTTGCTGCCATCGAGGCGCATGCCCCGTATCACGCACGCGTCCAGAATGATCATGCAGTTGCCCTAGCCCTCGCGATATGTCCAGCAATGACTAGCACTCGAACTCCGCTGCTCGCAGCCGAGTTGGCAGATCGCGACTACTTGCGTGCCGTCGGCACTCCGCACCTTGAGGTGCGACCGGACAGGTGACCTCGGCCGAGCCCGGGCGTGCCGTCCCGGACTCCTGAAGCGCGGTGCTGAGGGCGGATGCAGCGCACTACGGCGTGGCGTTCTCCGGCTCTGCGAACGGCTTGGGGTGCCGGTGATGATGCAGTCCTGATAATGGCGGGGTGTCTGGCCATACGGAGATCACGGAGACCAATGTCCGGCTCCCGCCCTGTGCGTTCGAGGCGCTGGCCACGGTGGCAGCGAGCAAGAGGACCTCACGGGACGAGACGGTCCGCCGACTTCTGGCCGAACACGTCGAGCGGCAGGAGCAGGAGTATCCCGAGGACCGGCTGACGCATGTCTCCACCGTTCTGCGGTATCCGCCGCCGCCGCGCTGGCGGGGCGATCCACGGACTGACAGGCCCCTGCGGCTGCGTGTACCGGCCGGACTGCTGGAGCGGGCCAGGACGGTCTCGCTGCGGCTGCCAGGGCAGTACCAGCGCGCTTTCCGTGACTACCAGGGGCGGATGCTGACCGATGCGGTGATGACCGCCATCGCGGTTGCCGAGCCGTTCACCGACGAGTCCCGGCCTACCACCCCTCCTGCACCACCGCACTGCCCGCAACCTGTGGAAGCTGGCGGCCGCCGCCCTCTGCACACGCCCGGAGATCAAGCTCCTGGACGCCGCCGAAGAGCTGCGCTCTCAGATGGCCTGGGCGTCCCACGCCGCCCTGGACGAGAAGGACCGGCACCTGCTGGATGTCGTGACGGCCCTGGAAGAGGACGTGGCCTGGCACTCCCCGGCCCGCTTCCAGGTTGCGGCCAACATCGCCCGCGACCTGCTGACCGGCCCGCAAGCCGAGGACAACGAGCGGCTGCTCCACGAGGAGGGCGAGGCCTGGAACGACCTGTACCAGGACACTCTCCACGCCGACGAGAGGCATCGTGCACGGATGCTGCGGGGGACCACGAGCTACGACTGGGCCGGGCGCGGTGGGACTGCGGTGTGGCGGGCCGAGCGCCGGATCTGCGTGCAGTACTTCGAAGACTGGCTGGTCGGCGGCGCCAGGGGCGACATGGCCGAGTACGTGATGCAGAGGCCCGGCTGGATGCTGGTACGCCCCTCCGGCTGGAACGCTGTCGCGCCTGTCCCCACGAGCGCGAGCCAGCTGCCACAGCCGTACGCGGCGTGGGCGGCCCAGGGCCGCGTGCTGGTCTTCCCTTACGGCAGCCGGCAGGCCGTCTGGCCGCTCAGGCACCAGCCGCGTGAGCCGGGCTGGGAACCCGTACCCGGCGTCGCGCCCCTGCTCGCCGCCGCCCAGAGACTGAGCCCCGAGCAGGTCACCGGCTTCATCGAGGCCGTGCTCATCGACTGGAACCACAAGTGGGACGAGGAGCCTGATCTCCGTCTTGCGTTGGATCTTCCCGTAGGCAGGGCGTACGACGCCGGCCTCATCACCGCCGAGGAACGCACGCGGGCCATGGCCGAGGCACGCGCGGCGACCCTGAGGGACATGGAGGAGATCATCGCCGCCTTCAAAGACGATGACCGCGATGAGAACCAGCTGCAGGAACTGCAGGAAGCCCGCGGCAGCGTCCGCGAGTTCACGCGCGTGGCCAAGCGGCTCGACAAGAAGGTCGGATCCGCCTTCCGGGTGCGCAAGGCGGTGTGGCAGTGGCCGGGGCTGTCGGTGACCGGGGAGCTCCTCGCCGGTTCCCCTGCAGACCTCGTGCAGTGGCTGGCCGCTGCCGCGCACGAGAGGAGCTTGCTGATCCTGGAGCAGTCCATGCAGCAGGCGTGGGGCTACGCGTTCGACCGGTACGGGCGCAGGGACAACCGCGGCAAGGGCCGGGTGTGACACCCACCGATACCACACGAGGGATCTCGTTCCTTAGAACTGGATGCAGGCCGGGCAAAAGACGCCCGGATTCCTGACATCCCGCGTACCGAACGGGTACGCCCGCCCGAGGGGGAACCATGCCCAACCCGAACCGACCACTGATCTCGTCCGTCGCCGCCGGCGTCGTCGGTGCCGCCCTGGCGCTGATCGGCGGGCCGTGGTGGCTGACCGCCCTGGCCTTCACCTGCTTCGCCCTCGGCCTGGTTGTCCCCGGCATCCAGTCGGTCTTCCCCCAGGAATCCGAGCACAGGCTGGCCTGGTGGCGCGCCCGCTGGAATCACCAGCAGCGCCGCCAGACCACACTCCCCACCGACCGCCCGACCGTCCGCCCCGCTACAGGAGCCACCGGCCCCCGCCCTGAGCCGCGCAGCAACCAGGAATGACGATCCACCGGCCGGGACACGACCGACAGGGGTGGCGCCGTCCTGCCCCCCCGTCGGTCCCTCACCGTAGCGAGAGCTGGAATCTCACGGGACCGGCCAAGGCAGCTCCTGTAAGGCCTGCTGACGTCACGTCCCAGTACCGGGGTCGGCGAACGGAGGCGGATACGCCGAGGCATCGCTGAGCTGCTCCAGGATGGCGCGCAGATCGTCGTGGCGGATCTCAGGGTGAGCCGGGGTTGGGCCGGGTGGGCGCTGCGCGGGAACGGCGGACAGGCTCGGTGTCCGGACTTTCAACGGAGCATCGGCGAGCCGCAGTCGGGCGGGCCGGGGCATGGACGGCAAACGGTAGACGGCATCGTGGCACCAGGCGGCCGCACCGGCGTTGGCCTTGGCCGCGATCTTGCGGGTCAGGCCGTCCCGCGCGCGATAGTGCGCGCGAGTCGTAGAAATCAGCAGACACCTCGGCGACAGCGGGGCGAAGACCTCGATCGTGTCGGACAGAAGCGGGGGAGTGAGGCAGAACGTGCCGTCCCTGCGACGCAAGGCCACTCCGCTGTCAGCGAGAACCAGCAACGGCTCCTCCGATCGCAGCAGCACCAGGCGCCGCCCCGGGCTCGCAAGGAGGTCCCGCGTGCGCTGGAAAGCGCGGATCGAGGCGCGCAGCGCCGCACGCGGATCACTGATGGCACAAGGGTCGGGAGCCGTCCGTACGGCGGTCCAGAACACCTCCATCCGCTCCTCCTCAGACAACGGCCGCCCCAGTCGCTCCTCGCAGTAGCCGACTGCCTCAACCGCCCATGCCGCCGGGAAAACATGCCGGCCGACCTGCGCATCGAAGGACCGGAACACCTGGGTGCGCACCACCTGCCAGGCCAGCGCGTCCAGCATCACCGCCTGCCGCGCCTCCTCCAGCGGCCACCGCCCCTCGCGGGCGGCACGCAGAACCGGCGCGGACGGACCGTCGACGTGGCGGTCCAAGTAGGTCTCCAGCGCCACCCGCCGCGCACCCTCGGCTAGCGGATCGGTGTTGAAGTGCCGAGCCACGGCAGCGCGCCGCACGGGGGTGCGATGCTCCGCGCCGCCGCGCCACCGTCCGAGGACGTGTCCGTCCTCGGCGAAGGCCCGCAGCCAGTACTGCGGCACCAGGTGGTGCTCCTTGGCCGTGTTCCCACCCACCCGCGGCCCCTACACCCCCGCCGTACCGGCGGGCTCGGACGGCACCTGCCCGGCTGCGGCATGGCGCCAGGGGTAGCTGTCCCATCCGGCGTCCAGCACCGTGTTGCGGGCGTGGGTGTGCCCCAACAGGGCCTCGCGCAGGGCATAGGTGGAGCGCTCGGAGTCGTCGGCCCGCTCCCGCAGGAGCCTGCCGACGGGAGCGTCGTCGATGGTGACCATGTTCTCCAGCTCGCTGATGCTGCACACAGTGACCGGCACGGTGGTGGCCGGCAACTGCGGCCGCTGCAGCGGCGCGTTGACGATGTGGAACGGTTCCATCGTGACGATCAGCCCGTGCACGGGCCGGTCTGTGGGCACGCCGGCGAACTCCTTTTGCCCACTCGCGATCAGCGCGGCGGTGTTGTCGATCTGCCCGTAAGCGCGGCCGAGCATCCGGTTCACCTCTTTGACCCGCTGGTTGGTGGCCAGCCGCAGGTGCCGGGTGGGCCGCACCGACTTCACCTCCACCAGCAGCACCAGCTCGTCGGTGACGACGATCCAGTCGACACTGCGCGCCCGGTTGCGTCCGTAGACGATCTCGGGCCGGACCACCGCGTCGGGCAGCAACTGCAGCTGGCGGCCGACGTAGGCCTCGAACAGGACCCCGAGGTCCTGGGCGAAGGCGTCACCGTAGCGGGCGACGCCGGTGTAGTAGATGCCCAGCGGGCTGGCCTTGGCCGGGATCAAGTGGCTGACGGGGGCGAGGAGACCTGGACCGTAGCCCCTCACGAAGGGCGTGCCGCGCAGCGGATTGTACTCGAAGCGGCGCAGGAGCGGATCAGTGGTCATGCAGGCCCGTGTGTTGGCCTTCCGGAACGCGGCCGCGTCGGTCACGAAGTGCTGCTCGGTCACCGAGGTGATCGTGGCGGCCGGGATCTCCGCACAGATCCGGTGCGCACCTGCTTCCCGCAGCGAGTCCGGGTCGAACCGGCCGGCACGGCTGATCGCCGACGCCCACAGCAGCTGCGCGATCCCCACGTACTGAGACAGGCTCGCACCCAGCAACTCCTCCTCCCACCCCGGACGCAGGCACCGTGCCTCACGCGTTGCCGCCGTCTGCGTGAGCATGGCCGCGGCCCGCGCCAGCTCCTGGAAGACCGGCTCCTGGAACGTCATCTGCTCCCCGGAGGTGCGCAGCAAGAACCGGCCCAGAGCGTCGTCATCGCTGTCATGGTCGTAGAGGTAGTGGTCCTCCAGCTGCGAGTACATGTCCAAGATCTTCAGCAGATCCGCATCGTCGGCGTCCTTGCGGTACTCGTTTCCGCACGCCAGCGAGACCCGGGCGGCATCAGCCAGCGCCCACGGCGTGTACTTGCGGTACGGGCTCTCAAGCCACGACGACTCCAGCGAATACGCCGCCGAGGCGCGCGCGATCAGCGGCAGCAGGGCACTTGGCCGGTGCCTGCGTACCCGCGCCACATAGTCCCGGTCCCTGGTCGCCCCACTGCCTCGTGCCCGCATCATGGGCTCAAGGATCGCGCCCCCGACCGTACGCTGTCCTGCCCATTACCTGGTCGGCGGCAGGGGCGGCGAGTACAGGAACGGCACCTCGATGTGCCGGTCCGCCCTCCGAGCGCATGGTGCGGCCCCACAGCACCTCCAGCTCCAAGGTGGCTACGGCCCAGGAGCCCGGGACGTAGCCGTGCGCCCTCAGTAGCGAGTGGGGCCGCGGCCCTCACCATGGCAGATCCGCAGTGTCTCAGACAGGTTCCGAGCAGCCTTGCCGACCGCTGTTCCTCGACGGTCTTCGGGGTCAGACCCCGGTGACGGTCCGCTCGGAATCCTCCGCGACGGAAGCGGCCGGGGCCGGGTGGGACAGCCAGGTGACGACCGCGTCTGTCAGCTGCTGGATCTGCGCGGCAGTCCGTGGCATCCGCGGACGATGCCACGGGGCAGGTCCCCACTGCTGTTCCAGGGCCCACGGCGGTCCGCTGCGCTGTGCTTCGGCCAGGAAACAGACACGGTCGCTGTCGAAGAGGGCGTCTAGGACGATACGTCTTCCGTCGTGGAGGTGGGTGGACACCCAGATGAAGCCTCCGTCGGGGATGAAACCTTCCTCGCAGTTGTCGATCCAGTGGTACTCGCCGAGGGTGCGGTCCCCGTTGCCGTGGTCGATGCCCTCGGTCCAGGCGCTCGGGTCACCCGTGAGGGCTTCGGCGATGCGGCGGATACAGGGCAGCACCATGGCCCGGGTCGCCTCCACATCGCGGCGGTGGCGGTCGCGCAGATCAGGTCCCCAGCCGCCCGGGGAGCGGCTGCCGAAGGGTGTGAAGCCGGCTGTTCTGGCGGTGTGGCGGTCGAGCCAGGCCATCAGTTCGGCATGAAAGTCGGCCATGGTCAGCCGGTCGTGCACCCGGTGCTGGGTCGCGGCCTCCAGGACATGCCCCAGGGAGAGCATGGCGTTCCCGCCGCCGAGGGAGGACAGACTGAACTCCTCCGCGTCCACCCGGTGTGTCCCGTCGGGCGGGTACTCGCCGCGACGGGGGTGGGCCAGGACGAAAAGGGTCTTGGCGAGGGAGTAGACATCGGCCCGCTCGCCGCGGTCCTTGCCGTCGGTGCTGCGCATCTCGGGGGCCATGAAGTTGGCGGGACCGACCTTGTCCCCGACGCGGGTCAGGCCTGCGGGCTGGTGGGCGAAGGCCGCGATCCCGAAGTCGGCCAGAACCGGTGCCCCGTCGTACCAGAAGAGGTTGGCGGGCTTGATGTCCCGGTGATAGATACCCTGCTCAGCGAGCACGGCGAGAGTGCGGGCCAGAGCCGCGGTGTGCGTGACCACATCGAGGACGGTCGAGGAGTCATCGAAGACGTTGGCCAGCAGCCGCGCCCGGGGCATCGCGTACCAGCGGGGCGCGGAGCCGTGGGCGTCGTCGATGTCCCAGACCGGCAGGATGCCCGGGCTCCCGTTCACCTGCCGCATAAAGAGCGCTTCGTCGTAGAAGCGCTGACGCCGGACCTGCCGCCCCTTGTCCACGTAGCGCTCACCCGGCACGGGCGGGTCCGACATGTGCTTGAGGACACCCTTACGCCCGCTGCTCACCTCGGTGGCTCTGCGCACGAACTTCTTCCGTGGGTCGGAGCCGAGTTGGCCGTCGTCGCGCCACCGCACAGTGCCGTAGTCGCGGCTGTCATCGTTCTGCTGGGGCTTGCGCGGGCGCTGCGGAGGGCGCGGGACCGGTCTACCAGGCATGCCCGAACGGTAGCGTTCCTGCGCCCTGCTCCGGGACCAAACGGCATGGCCCGCCTGAGGGTTGGAATCCGCCCTACGGCCCACGGGTGGCCATGTGCCTGGAGTGTTCGGCGGGGACGCGGTGGTCGAAGGAGTTGCCCAGCATCCGGGCACCGTAAGCGGCTGCCACAGGGCTTTCCAGGCTGGCGACGGTGGCTCCGTACCTGCGCTGTCCGTCTCCCGGCGGGCGGGTGGCCTGGACCGAAACCGCCCACCGCGGCGGATGCAGCCATTCGTTGTCGGGGTGGAGCCGGCCAAGGCCGGGCAGGTGCTTGCCGCTCGGGCCAAGCGGTGGTGGCGCCAGCCTTCGCGGTCTCTTCCAGCAGCGGCCGCCGCAGGCCGGTCGCGAGCTCATACAGCCGAGCGGTTGCCCGCGAGCTGGCTGCGCCTGGCGAGGAGGGGTTCGAGCCGCCGCCGCTGCGGGCCGCGCCGTGGGCGGCACGGGTGGGGCGACCGTTTTCTGCTGCTGTGAGGGCTGCATGGGCTTCAAGGCACCTCGGCCAACTCCCACGCACGGGCGACACCACCGTCCGGAGCCCACCCGAACCGGCGCAGTCGCCCCGCTACGTGCACCTGCCCCGCCTCTTCGAGTGCCGAGGCCGCCTCCTCTATGGACAGGCGGCCCTTTCTGACGGCGTTCTCGCAGTCCTCCAGCACAGTGGTCGGATCCGAAGCCACCTGGCGCACGTACTCCTCGGCCTCCGGTTTGCCGTCCGTCGCCATGTCGGCCTCCTCCTCCAGGCCCGCCACCACCGCCCGTTGCCGCCACACCTGTGCCTCGTCGGTGCGGCCGGCGTCAGTGAGGGCCCAAGAGGCGAAGACCAAGGCCAAGTCGTAGCCGGCGACGGCTGCACGTTCGTACCAGATCAATGCCTCGTCGACCCGGCCGGCGCGTGCGAGATGGTCGGCGGCGTCGGTAAGTGCCTCTTGATCTCCCTTTCGTGCTGCGTCGTCGAGGCATCTGAGTGCTTCATCAAGCTGCCCGCCCGCGACGAGGAGACGCGCCGCTTGCCGCAGTGCGTGCATACTGCCCGCCGCGCCAGCCTCCCGATAGCAGCGCAGAGCCGCGTCAGGCCGCTGGGCCCGTTCGTTCAGGAGCGCCTCGTGAAGAAGCACCTCGGCATCTCGCTCACCGGGGACGCGCGAGAGCCACTCCAGAGCCACGTCTACCCCGCCCCTTCTAGCGACCAGGTCTGCCACGTACTGCACCGTGATGCGGTGCTCGACCTCCTGGGCTCGCAGCCAGGCCGCACGAGCCATGTCCCAGCGCCCGGCCAGAGCCAGTGGTACGGCCTGAAGGGCGCGTACGGACCCGGCCCCGACCTGGGCTACTCGCTCGTACCAGGCCAGCGCGTCATCGAACCGACCGGTGTGCACCATCCACTCGGCCGCGACCCCTGCTGCCGCGAGATAACCCGCGCCGACCGCGCGTTCCCAGTAATTGATGGCTTCCGCTATCCGCCCGGCCCTCGCGAGCCAGCCAGCTGCGTAGTGCAAAACAGCGGCATCCCCGGCCGCGGCCGCGCGCTCGTACCAGGTGAGTGCCGTGTCCAGGTGCCCCGCTTCTGCAAGCCGGGCCGCCGCATGTCCGAGTGCGCGTGAGTCGCCAGCGGCGCTAGCCCGCTCGTACCAGATGAGTGCAGTTTCCATCTCGCCGGCGTCGGCGGCCCGAGCGGCGGCGGCCCCCAGGGCTCGCGGGTGGCCGGCCTCGGCGGCGCGACCGTACCAGTCCATGGCCCGCTCCAGGTCACCGTTCTCGGCGAGCCGGGTGGCGGCCACGAAGAGCGCCTCTGCACGCCCGGCTGCGGACACTCCATCCAACCAGTCGAGCGCCTCGTGAGGCGGGTTCGAAGTCGCGAGGAGATCCCACACCTCGTTGCACGCCGTCGAGTCTCCGTGGGCTGCCGCACGCGCGTAATAGGTCAACGCCTGCTCACGCCGCCCCGCCACAGCAAGTCGCCGCGCCGCCCGGCCCAGCGCTGTTGGTGAAAAGACGGCGGCCCGCTCGAACCACTCCAACGCCTCCTCCCACCTTTCTGCCCTCGCTAGGTGGTGCGCCATGGTCTCCAGCTCGCCGGCGCGCTGCTCGATCGCTAGCTCCAGAATGCGGCGCTCGACCACACTGTGGCTGGCTGCCGGCAGTCCGGCCGACTGCGTGGTCCAGGTCTCGGCGGCAGCGTCGGCGGCCTCGTGCCACACGAGCTGGGACTCCAGATCGTTCCTGTTGCGGAAGCCCCGGACGATCAAGCTCCAAGCGGCGGTGGTTATGGATTCTTTGGCGGCCATCTCGCGCTTGCACCAGATCAGCGCCTCCTCGAACCGGCCGTCCCGGGCCAGGTCTACCGCAATGCGGCTCGCTGCCCGCGGGTGCCCCTGATGTGCGGCCTGTTCGAACCAGGGCCGAGCCTCTTCTGTCCGGCCGGTGGAGGACAGCACCGATCCCACGCGGAAGGGGTCGTTGGCCCGGAGCCACAGTCGGCAGGCTTGCTCGAGCAGGCCCATACGTTCGGCCTGCTCGGCAAGGGCGCGCGCGGCGTCCCCGGTGCAGTGACGGATCGCTGCCGCCCAGAAGGAACCGGGAACGCGGGTGTCGCGCCGCGTCTCCCGGCCATGCTGTTCGAGGATGTCCGCCAGCTCGTAGACGCGGTCGGCAGCAGCTGAGCCGGTTGAGGGCTCCTGCTTGGAGCCCCTAGGAGGCCTTTGGAGGTG
Source organism: Streptomyces sp. VNUA24 (assembly GCF_029167005.1). Taxonomy (NCBI): domain Bacteria; kingdom Bacillati; phylum Actinomycetota; class Actinomycetes; order Kitasatosporales; family Streptomycetaceae; genus Streptomyces; species Streptomyces sp. VNUA24. The sequence continues at coordinate 133,107 of NZ_CP119143.1, read as the reverse complement.
CAGCGGCCCGCGGGTTCCCTTGACCGGCCGGGTCAGCAAGGACAGCGCCTGCTCGCACCAGTTGTCCGGCAGCAGGTCCCACTCGGAGTCGGAGAAGTAGGCCTCGGCCGCGGCCGCGAGGAAGGGCAGGGGCAGGCCCTTCGGGTGGCCGAGCCAGCGGGCGTCCATGGCAGCGGACAGCAACGCCCTCGGACCGGGCTGCACCAGCTCACACAGCTGGAGCAGTTCGGGGGCCGCAGCAAGGTACTGAGTGATCATCCCGTCCCGCGCCCGGTTGGCCGCCTGGGCGAGACGTGGGTCAGGAGAGGTCCGTAAGGCGTCGACAAGGTCCGGGTCGAACTGGCTGGGCACGCTCAGGGCCCGCCCTGCGAACAGGACTCGTACCTGATGGTGCGGGTCCGGCGGGTAGGCCACGTCGTCGAAGTAGCCGGGCCCGGGCCATATCGTGCCGAGGATCAAGACGGGCGCGAGCCTGTCGTCGGCGAGCAGAACCCGCAGACCCGCGACGACCGATTCACCGTGCTCCGGATGCAGCAGGTACTCGTGTGCCTCATTCAGCCACACCACGGTCCGCGGCCGGACCTGGGCGAGTTCCGCGAGAGCCCCGCGGGGGCGGTCGGGGTGGAGGGGATGCCACAACCGCCACTTCTTCGACTTCAGGCGCTGGATTGCCTCCCAGCAGGCGCGTGTCTTGCCCGTGGACGACGTTCCGACCAGGAGCGCCAGACCACTGTGACCCTCGATAGCTGCGTCGACGAGCTCTTCTAGCCGGTCATCGTGGCCGCGGCGCACGTACTTGGGCAGCCCGTTCGGCACCTGCGTGCCGCCGAGCTCGGCGGCACTGAGGTCAATGGCCCGGTGCACCTCTAGGTCGTAGGGGTCCACGTCTTCGATCGGCATCCCGAGCGGCTCTGCGAGCTGCGCCTGACTCCACAGCCGGGCAGCCTCCTTGCTCGCATGATCGGCGTCACCTGCCGCCGACTTTGTCAGAACACGGACCAAGGCGAGTATGTCCGCCTGCTTCTTCGGGACCTCACGGCTGCTGAGGATCCGGATGATGGTGTCTCTGGACGGGCATGCCGGTAGGTCGCCGTCTATGAGCATCCGCTCCATCTCGCTCGCGGTGGGTGCACCGGCGGCAAGGTACGCCTGGTGCAGGAGACCCTTCAGCTCGTTCAGGGGACCAGGCGGCAGCCTGGGACGCGTAATGGGGCGGGACGAGCCTGCCGACAGCCCGCCGGACTTCTGCCGCGCCCTCGCATCATCGCCTTTCATCGCACCATCATCGCCACTCGACGCTCTGCCCACGGCCGGAACTGCGAGTTCTCGGTGCTGACTTCCTCCCTCATCGCATCTCAGAGTGACTGCTCTCCCAGGCCCCACGGTGGACAACAAGCCGGCCGGCCGTCCTGTTGTCCCCGAGGTGAGGAACCACCTTCGTGCCTAGCAAGAAGCGCAAGAACAAGAAGCCGGACCCGAAGTCCCGCCGACGTCGGGACCGCTCCCGTGAGGGTGTGCGCGACGCCGCCGTCGGCGGCGCGATCGGCGGCGCCGTCCGCGCCGGAATCGACTGGCTGCGCGAGCTGATCTCGTAACAGTCGGCGCCTCGACGGGCTATCACGCCGCTCGCGCGCGGGGGTGACACGTCGGGCTCCGGCCCTTCGTGTCACCCCCGCTGCGCCGAACACCTCGTAGGCGGACGGGTTACGTTCCGAGTTCGACGAGACGTTCCCGGCGCCGGCCACGAGCCGCTTGCGGTGCATCTCGCGCACCCCCAAGGTCCAGGCCTCCAAAGCATCCACGCATGATGCCCGACTACCCTTCAGGACCTTGAAACGGCCCATCCACCGGGCCCGCGGTCCGCATCACCGCCTGCCGGCCGTTCTTCAGCTCGGCCATGGCGCGCATCCACTTCTCCCCGAAGCCGACGGCCCCCGTCTCGTCACCGGGGATACGGAAGACGTCCGGGTCCACGGCGAGCTGCTCCATCAGCGCCTCGTACAGATTGCCGAAGATCGGCTCCATACAGACCACCAGAGACTCGGCGAACTGCCCGGGGGAGGGGCTGACGGCAATGACGTGGTCCAGGAGGGGGAACATCCCCCACTCGTCGATCAGCTGCCGCAGCGCGGCCTGCGCGGGTGTGTCCGGCATGAGCAGCCCGTGCATCACGTACAGCCCGTAGAACCAGCGCAGGCCGAGCAGTACGGTCCGGGCCCGCACGAGCTCCTCATCACCGGCCTGCCTCACCGCATCCACCGCGTCCACGTGCCGCTCCAACAGCCCCCAGTCCACCGGCGGTCCCTCGCCCCGCTCGGCCGCCCCCAGCATCTGCGCCCAGTCTTCGACCGTCAGCCCGTACATGCCGAACGCGGCGAATGCCTCGGCCAGCGCATCTGCCCCGACCTCCTGCACCCCCAGGCCGATCGCGGCGACCAGATGCACCATGCCCCCGGAGTCCGGTCCCTCGGCCTCCAGAGGCACGTCCTCGGCGGCTTCGAGTGCCGCGCGCACCAGGGCGGGGTTCGCCGCCCCGCGGCGCGGCCGCGCCGCGAGTTGCCCGGCGGCCGCATACAGCGCGTCCTGCCCTTCCTCACCCGTCCCGGCCGCGCTGCGAGCGAGCTCCACGAGCCGGTGGGACACCGACTTCTCCAGCGCCCAGACGAGAGCCTGCCGCACGGCGCCGATGGGGGGCTCCGGCACCGCCATCACGCCCGGCTGCGCGGGCATGCCGGCCTCGGCGAACCAGTCCAGCACGGCCAGCCGGCGATCCCGCCCCTGGCGCAGATGCCGGGCCAGTGCCGCGGCGCTCTCCACCACCACCGGATCGACTCCGTCCACCACCGTCCCCCGACCCCGTCCGAGCCCGCGCCGCCGGTGGCGCGGCAGCAACCCCGCCCGCCGCCAGCTCTCCAGCTGGCCGGCCGTCACCACCACCTCCCGCGCGCTCAGTTCACTGATCACCTGCTGATCGGCCGGACTTGCGGTTCCTCGCGCCATGTCCACCATTACAACCCCGAGAAGTGGCTTTTACCGCGGAATTCTGTCTCTGGCTCACTGGTCTCCAGCACCGCTGCAACCAGCCAACTCCCAGGAAGAACAGCCCCGCCATGACTCCCAGCCACCGGACCCGCATCCGCACGAGGGCAGCCGCCGCCTTCACCACCGTGCTCCTGGCCGTCCTCATCACAGCCGCGCTCCACCACCCCGGCCACGTGAAGGTTCTCCTGGCCGTCCTCGCGGCCGCGCTCGCCGCGATCACCGCCACCCTCGCCCTCGCCGCATCCTTCGCCCCCACTGCGGCCACCCGCACCGCGGCCCGCCACACCCTCGACCTCCTGCTGCGCCTGGTGCCCTGGTACACCCCACGGAACTGACCCGCCTGGCTGTGTCGGTTCCCGGACCAGTGCGCGGGCGACGATGCCGGTGACGGCAGGGGAGTGGCGGCTGAAAGGGAGCCGGGGGCCTCGGTAGGGTTGCAGGCGCGGGCCAACCCGGTCATGGGCGGCCTCGGCACCGGAGTATCGACACGGCGATGCACTTTGCCGGTGAAGGACGGTGGCCGGCAAACGGTGACGACGGATGAGGAAGCGGGGACACACGTGGACAGCAGCGCACCTGAGGCGGTGCCCGGCCGGCCTTCGGCGAGCTGCCAGACCTCTCGACAGTGCGCGGCGTCTCCTCCACGTACGGCGTGTGCCCATGTTCCTGAAGCAGGTGCGGATCGAGAACTTCCGGTCCATCGCCGCGTGTGACGTGCGGCTCGGCCCGCTGACGGTCCTCGCCGGGCCGAACGCAGCTGGCAAATCGAACTTCCTGGACGCGCTGCGCTTCGTCCGGGATGCCCTGAGCTCGACACCAGCACACGCACTGGAGCAGCGAGGCGGTCTGGAAGAGGTCCTCCACAGGTCTCCGGCGGGCAGCCAGGCAGCCTTCTTCCGCATCCGTCTGGACCTGAGCGTCCCCGCACCGGGGCCCCGCGGCGAGCCGCGCACGTTCGACTCCTCCTACCTCGTGGAAGTGGGAGCCGATCCCGAAGGAGACGGCAGGCCCGCGATCAGGCGCGAAGAACTGTCCGTCCCGGAAGGCACCTACCTGTTCTCCGGACCGCCCGTGCCGGGCCAGGAACCGCACGAAAGCTGGCGGGAGCATCTGGTGCTGTCCCGGCTCCCCAAGGACAAGGACGAGTTCACCCGCGTCTTCCGGCGCTTGTATTCCATGCGCTTCTACGAACTGCACACCCCCGTCCTGCGGGACATCGACCAGACGCGGCGCCGGCGGGGTGACGTCGTGCTCGGCGAACGCGGCGAGAGACTGGCACGTGTGCTCGCCTCCCTGGCCCGCAGCGCGCCCTGGGCCAAGGAAGCCATCGACGGCTACATCTCGACAATGATCGAGAACGCGGCAGGTCTGGACGGCAAGGAGGTCGATGAAGCCGACCTGGCCTACGTCGTCGGCCGCTTCCACGAAGACGGCAGCCACAAAGAGGTCGACCGCCGGTCACTGTCCGACGGAACACTCCGCCTGGCCGGTGTCCTCGCCGCGCTCTTCCAGCCCCGGGCCCCGACCGGATCGATCCCCTTCATCGGCATTGAAGAGCCCGAGATCTCCCTGCACCCGCCGATGCTGGGCGCCCTCTACGACGCCCTCCTGGCCGCCTCGCACAACACCCAGGTGATGGTGACCACCCAGAGCGCCGATCTCCTGGACAACCCCACCGCCGACCCCGATCACCTCCTCGTGCTCCGAGACGACGGCCACGGCAGCACCATCGGCCCGGTCGACGAGACCGGACGCCGCCTGCTGACCGACGGCGTACTCACCCTGCCTGAACTTCTACGCAGCGGAGAGATGCGCCCGGAACCCGGCCTGCCCGGCGGCAGGCAGGAAGGCGACCCGAGATGACCAGCACCTACTCGGCGATCGCCCCCGTAGTGGAGGGCCACGGGGAGGAGAAGGCACTCCGTGGCCTCCTGCAGCGGCTCGTCCCTCACCTCCGCGAAGGCGCCTACGCCCACATCCAGCCCGCCTACCGTCTCCCGCGCGACCAGATGCTCAAACCCGAGCCGCTCGCCAAGTCACTCACCATCGTCACCGCCCGCCAGCCGCGGCCCACCGCCGTTCTCGTCCTGCTGGACGCGGACGACGACTGCGCCGTCGACCTGGCCGCACAGGTACACAGCCTGGCGCAGAACAGCCACGCCAACACCCCGGTGACCGCGGTCGTGGCCGTGAGAGAGTTCGAAGCATGGTTCCTCGCCGGAGTCAGAGGACTGGCCGGGCACATGGGACTGCCCCACGACCTCACCCCACCGCCCAACCCGGAGTCGATCCGCGGCGCCAAAGAGTGGCTGTCCGACCGCATGCCAGCAGGCAGCACCTACCAGCCCCCCGCCCACCAGCCCTCCTTCGTCCAGCACTTCGACCTCGACGCAGCCCGCCAGGGCTCACCCTCATTCGACAAACTCTGCCGTGAAGTGGTGCGTTTCCTCGGCTGAACAGTCCCCCACGGGCACACCGCCGGAGCAAGAGAAACTCGCCTGTGGCCGAAGCCGTCTGATATCACATCACCCCAACAGACTCAACGGCAAAGCGCGTCACCGCAGTTGTGAGGTCTCACTGATGCTGCGGTGACGGTACGTCGGTGACCTGCAGTACCGCAGGTGCAATGAGACCCTTTCTCAGACCTGTACATGCCGTTTGACCTGCGGTGCTGTATGTTGGATGAGATTGCCGCAGATGTAATGAGAACGCCTATAGGGCGCGATTGAGGGAGTCGGTCGCAGCCTGTTCACCGGGTGCTGGCCGGTCGTGACTGCTCGCACCCCCGCAGCACGCCTCCTCGCCCAGCCATCTGGTGATGGCCGCTCAGCTCTCGACGTTGATGCGGTGATCCGTGGCCAGCCTCGCGAGGCCGGTGTTGTAGCCCTGCCTGACGGCACGCTTGCTCAGGCAGGGTGTTCATCGGCCCCGGACTGTCCAGGCAGGTGCCCGGCCGGTTGCGTGGCGGAGTTCTCGAAGACGCACTTGGCTAAAGCCGTCTGGCCGTCTGGCCGAGAGGGTGTCGCGGGCTACGGCAGGTCGTACGTGCTGGCCTCTGGGTGACGGGCCGGTCGGCTTCTGCATCGGTGCTGTCAGTGCTGCCCTCTACGCTCGGTGCCTGTGACGACAGCAGCATTGCCGGGGGTGGTCTATCCCTGGGCGAGGAAGACGGCACCGCTAGCGGATTCCACACTCCGAGGCGGCTGGACCGGTTTGCCTGCTGCGGGGGAGGGCGGCCATGGCCGGCGGTTGGAGGAGTTGCGGGATGTGCCGGTGCTGGCGCTGTTCGGGGAGCGGGGCGCGGGCAAGTCAGTGGCGCTCCTGCAGGAGCGCCAGTCTCTGGAGGCGGCGCAGGCTGCGGCGCGATGGGTGAACCTGGGGCGGTGCCAGACCGAGCGCCAGGTCGGTTCGGCACTGGCTGATGCCGCCGCGGCCCGGGAGGCGGGGGAGTGGTGGGTATTCCTGGACAGTGTCGATGAGGGCTTGAATGTCCTGCCTGCTCTGGGCGGGCTGATCGCCGACGACTGCGACCGCTGGGCGGCCACCAAGCGGCGATCGTGCCCCGCAACCAATCACACACTCAAGTCCGTTGACCGCCACCAGCAACAACAGGCCCAGATGCAACGAGACCTCAAAGGGGTCCCAGTCGCAGCCTTCACCCTCGACTGCACCCTGCCCTGACCGATGCCGTCGAAGTCGGGCCCGGGGAAGCCGACGGGCGGGAGGAACCGTTGTACGGCATGCCGCCTCGAGAGGACTTCACGTTCGAATCGGCTGTGGCCTGACGTCACGGGGAGCGAACGCACCCCTCACGTCGAGCGAGAGCCAGGTTCCAGCAGCACAACCACCGTGCTGATGCGGCGGGTTGGGCCGTCAGATTTCCAACAGGAAGTTTTCGTCGGTCAGCCGCCATGTCACGCCGGACGCGTCGGTGAAGACGGTGGTGACGGCGATCTCCCCGACGCGGTCCATCAGGGAGTCCTTGGAGGCGAACTGGTAGGCCTGCCGCGGGCCGATGCCGCACGGTGCATCGACGATGCGGTGATCCGTTACACGGGTCGCCTGGACCTGATCCGCAGTGAGATCACCGAACTCGACGTCGACATCGGTGATGGGGCGGTCGCTGCTGTTGCTCACGACGGCCTGGAGATAGCAGCCGTCGGCTGCGTCGGCCCGTCGGGACCGATCACCAGCCGGGTGCGCAGCATGACCTGGCGGGCCTGAGCGGAGCGCCGGTCCTGCGCCGCAGCCGCGAGCGCATCGCGCTCCGCCTGCAGATTCACCGGCTGCTCGCCGATGAAAACACGCTGCTCGCCCAGCTGTTGGCGCTGGCTGCGCAACGTGATGAAGGTGAAGGCCGCCGCGGCCGCAGCGAATATGGCGCCGGCCCAGGTGGGCGCGTCACCCCAGTTGATCGATTCCAAGCTCATGGAAGGGCACTGTAGAGGCGGTGATCACGCGGTGTCTGCGCGTCCGGGTGCTTCCTTGGCCAGCCGGGTGGGGGTGGAGCCGTCGGTGAGCTGGTTCAGTATGTCGGTCAGGATCGGCAGGACTTCGTCGTAGAGGGTTTCGTGCTCGCAGCCGTCGCCGTCGTTGCGGGCGATCTCGGCGGCCAGGGCGCGCAAGGAGGGCGGACCGCTGACGGCGAGCCGGTGGGCGAGCTTGAGGTTCTCCTCCTGCTTTCCAGGTTTCTGGCGGTACTTCGTACCGTCCTTGTACAGGCTGACGTCCATACCGACGGGGGTGATGGTGCGGCCGATGCGTTCGGTGAGGTTGGCGATGATCTGGATGCCGTGGGCGTCCAAGTCCTGCCAGGCGGCCACCGGCAGCGGTGCCATGGCCTTGAGGAACGCGGCCAGCCCGTGCGTGGCGTAGCCGGCACCCCACATGCACAGCCACCGGTCGGCGATCTTCGGATGCTTGCACACCTCAGTGAAGGTGTCCTCGTTCTCGATGAGGAGCACACCCACAGCTGAGCAGTCGATCAGGCCGAGACTGAGCAAGCCGCGGGCGGGCAGGCCCAGCCAGGGATGGCATGCCGCGGCGTCGGCGATGACGGTGTCGACCCGCCAGCGCAGTGGGCCGCGCATCCGCAGCTCGGTCTCGCTCTCTTCCACGGCTTGGTCGAAGGGCATACCGACGAGGTTGGCGAACGCCTGCCGACGTGGCGGGGTCCAGGGGACCTTGGTGTCACGCATGCTCTTGCCGACCAGGGCTTTGGCAGTCAGTTGCCGAGATCTGGGCTGGGCGGACCACCACACCGCGGCGGATCTGACTGCCACCTCGTACACCCGCCAGTCCTCGGTGCCGGTGGCGCTGCCTGCCGGGACCTTGACGGTACGGCCCGGGGGAGTGGCGGCCAACAGGGCATGTTCATTGGCCAGTTGGGGGACCCCCGTCATGGCGTGCAGCAGCTCGGCATGCAACTGCAGCGGGTCCGGGTGTCCCCGTAGTTGTGTGAGCTTGTCCTCGCGCAGGTGGGCCCAGGACTGTGTCAGTCGCCAGGAGTCGGGGACGAATCCGGTGGTCTGCACGACCTTGCAGCGCAGGACGACAGCCCCGCTCCGGATCAGGGACACTGCGGTGCGCCATGCCTCCTGCGGACCGAACTCGGCCTCGATGGTCGACCACCGCTTGTAGGTCCGGGTCGACAGGACCTTGATCAATTCGCCGCTCGACATGCCGGGCGGTGGGTCGTAGGCCTCGACAGGGCCGGAGGCGATGAGGTCAACAATGGTGGGCTTGACGCGTCGTTTGCGGTCGAGGGGCACGCGCAGGAGCACCTCGTCGCCGTCCTTGCTGGTGCGGGGCACGGTGACCGCGACAACCCCGGCCGGAAGGCCGGTGAGCGGCACCTCCCGTCGGCCGTAGGCCTCGCCGATCAGCAACGGAGGAGGGGGGAGGGGCGCGGGGGTGTCAGGCATGGGAGCGTCCCGCGGTGATCCAGTCGGCGGTCAGTTCCACGCGCTGGGCGTTCGGGTCGTATCCCCAGGCGCGGGTGGGCTGGTTGTAGGCGTCGGAGGAGGCGGCGTGGGTGAACCACAGCAGCTCGTCGCAGACGTCCGCGGCATCCACCAGGACGCTGTCCTGGCAGGTGCCCAGGATGGTCAGTTGCTGCCGGCGGGCCACGTCGCGCAGGGCGGCGAGCATGTCCTTGCGGTTGACCTCGCCCAGGCTGTTGCCGAGCTCGTCCAGGATCAGGACGCGGCCACGGGTCTCGGCGTCGGCGAGGAGGGCAGCCAGGACCAGCTGGATAGCATACACCTTCACCTGGGCGCCGTTGGCGTTCTCCCGGTAATGCACGTAGCCGCCGCGAGCTGAGCGTTTCCAGTGGGGGGTGACCTCCCAGCGCCAGGGCATGGCGCCCTCGGGCCGCACGCTCGCCTTCTCCAAGCGGGCCCCATCGCCGCCGCGCTGGCGGTCCAGGGCGTCGAAGGCATCGTTGATCTGGGTGAGCAGCCCGTCGATATGCCGCTCGATCATGTCCTGCAGCGTCTCAAGGGTGCGTGCACTGTTCTCCGCCCCCTCGGTGAGCTCGGCCAGGGCCTGCTCGCCCAGGGCACGGTCGGCGGCGATCTGGGCGGCCACGACGGTATCCCGTTCGGCGTATCCGTCAAGCCGGATCTGCAAGGGCAAGGCCATGTTGTCAAAGCTGGTTCCTGGCAGCGCTGACGTGTCCTCTTCGGCGAAACGGGCCCGCGCCTGCCCTGCGAGACGCAAGTCGCCCTCGGCAGCAGCCAGCGCACCGTCCGACAGGCCGTAGTGCCCGTAGGCGATGCGCAGTTGGTCCTCGACCTCGCGCCGCAGCCGGCCGGGCCGGGGTACCGGCGCGCCGACGTCACCCACCCCCAGCAGCTCAGCAGCCTCCTCGACTGAGGCCCCCCACAACTGCAGCCACGCCGGACAGGCGATCTCGGCCCGGATCTTCTCCAGGGTGCCGTTCTCCCTGAGCCGCTCCTTGTGAGCCTTGACGGCCGTATCCAGAGTCAGCTGCGCGGCCAATACTCTCTCCTGGTGGGCTGACAGGGCGGCCTGGGCCCGTTCCCACGCCCCTTGCAGTTTCTCCTCAGTGCCACGGGCGGCGGTGACATCCACGTCCGCAGCCGCCACCGCGGCGGTCAGTTCAGCGTCCTGCACCTGCAGAGCGGCCAGGCGCTGTGCTGCCACAGCAGCGTCGTACTCGATCTGAGCGATCTCCAGCTGCGCCTCGGCGGTCTCCACGCCCGCGTCCGCCGTACCTGCCTTGCTCCTGCACTGCTCCAGGTGCGCCCTGGCCTGGACGAGCCGGGCAGCCCGACCTGCGACCGGGGCGTCGAATCCTCCCAGGACCGTCAGGGACAGGCCGGGATCGCACACGGCCAGCGGCTCGTCGACCGTGCTCATGCGCTCCTGGAGCGTATTCAGGAACCCGGTGAGCGGCATCCGGCTGCGCACTCCCTGGGGCCACACCCCCACAGCGTCATCAGCATCCGCGGCGATGACCTGTGCACCGGGCAGGCTGCGCAGCGTCTCCCGCGCGCGTTCGGCCCGCTCGTGTGGCACCACCACGGCATCACGCCAGGCCCACAGACGCGGCTCCCACGCCGCACGGGCCGACTCTTCCAGCTGCAGCTGGTCCATCAACCCGAGAGCGGTGATGCGTTCTGCGGCGAGAACCTCAAGCGCCTGGCCAGCTGCCCCGCTGCGCCCTTGCTCCACCGCCGTCATCAGCTGATGGGCCTCTCCGACGGCACGGTGTGCATCCTCCGCCTGCCGCTGTGCGCCGTACAGCCCGCCACGGGCCTCCTCAAGGCCGGTACGCGCGTCGGCGGCGCTCGCCCCCCGCCACACGGAGGTCTGCGGCCTCAGACCGGCCATCTCCTGGCGCACCAGGCCTTGCGTGGTAGCCGCCGAGGTCCGTACCGCACTGGCCTCCTCGGTGATCTGTTTGGCGTCCGACCACGCCTGGCGGGCTGTGCCGGCGAGGCCGGCCAGATCGGTGGCCGCCCGCAGCTCGTCGAAGCGGCTGCGGGCCTGCTCGACCAGATCCTGCGCCTGGCGCACCTGTTCGTTCTTGTCGCCCAGCTCCGCCCCCAGTCTCTGGTCGGCCTGGACGGACTGGAGACAGGAGGATGCCACGAAGCGCTGCCATGCGCGGCGCCCCTCTTCGAGAGCGGCACGTGCCAGGGCCCGGGCCCTCACACCCTCCAGCACGGCCTCGCCTTCCGCCATGGTCTGTGCGTGATCGGCTTGAACCTTCTCCAGCTCCCGGGCATGCTCCAGAGCCTTGCCGCGGCGGGCCGCCTCCTGCTCCAGCAAATGGGTCATGCCGGACAGGGCGATCAGGGCCTCCCCGATCTCGTGCGGTTCCATCGCGGTCAGCTGCTGGCTCAGCAGCGAGGGCACTGCCGGCCGCAGCGGGGTGTCGAGGTAGGTCAGGCATCGCGGCGCGTTGCCGTAGAGCTCTTCGGCCATCCGGCGCACCGACAGGATGCGGGCGGTCCCCAGCTCCTGCCACCGATCGTCCGCCTGCACCGCACGCTCGGCATCGGTTGAGGCGTCGGCCACATGGATGCCCTCAGCCCAGTTCGCCTGGACGTAGGGGGCGGACGAGGCGAGGCGCACCCACACCGTCAGCGCATCCGCGGCAGGATCGCTTTCAGCGCCGGTGAAAACACCTACCACGTAGCCGTGGGTGGCCGCCGGCATCTGCTGGGCCCGGTCCACCCCTGCCGCATCCGGCTTGAACAGGATGCCGCTGGCGTACAACCCGTGGTTGGACTCGAACCGCCACTGGGGATCGGCCAGCAGCAGGGAGACCGCGATGAGGAACGAGGTCTTGCCGGAACCGTTGGAGTCTTCCTTGGGGCCCATCCCGGATACGGCGACGAACGTCTCGGGGACCACCGGGACCGCGTGGGTGGTCAGCCGGGCGATGTCGAACGTCTGGACCGCCACGAGGTGCCGGTCGCCGACGATGCCGCGATGTTCGGCGAGCCGGGGCAGCTCTTCCTCAAACAGATACTCGTTCACCACGCCTCTTCGCTCCCGTCAGCCTGGGATGTGTTGCGTGCTCTCAGCCGCAGGATCGACCCGGCGAGCGCCCCTGCCGGCTCAGCCAGCAGCACCAACTGCTCGAACAGGGCTGTCTGGGCCGCCGGGGTCAGCCGCAGCAGCTGGCTGCCCAGCACGATCCCCGCAGCCGTGAAGCGCACCAAATCGGCCGCGGCCAGACGGCGCAGCGCGGCGTCCACCACACCGTCGGACACCGCAGACTCCTTCAGCCGCTCCCGGCTCACCGGCACGCCCTGGGTCCACAAGGTTTGCGGCAGAACGCTGCCGCGAGCCCGGGGGACGGCGACACTGAACAGCATCACCAGCGCCAGCACGGCGCGGTCCTCACACGGCAGGATTCCGATCCCCTCGGCGGCCAGCCGCTCTCGGACCGCGTCGTCGTAGCCGGACAAGAACCCCTCGCCCACAGCGAGCAGCTCCCGCCCCGAGGCTGCCAGCACTTCCTCCACCACCCGGCGCAGCGGCACCTCCGCCAGCGCTCGGAAGTGGGCCGCAGGCACAGGAAGACGTGCGGTCTCCACCGCGCATACCGCAGCCCGCACCTCTGCACGGCGCTGTTCCGGCAGTGCCTGAAGCAACGTCAGCTCCATGCCCTACTCCATTTCCGCACAAGGCAGACAGCTGTAGCCGCGCCGCAGCTCGTCGATGTCCCGCTCACTCCATGCGGCCACCATCGGTCCCAGGCGCACTAGACCGTCCCCCACATCGGCAGCCAGGTAGCCGCAGGCACGCAGGGTCCGCAGCGCACGGCGATAAGGAGAGGTCTGCCCGATGGATGCGATGCCCTCGAGCAGGGGGCCGTCGCCCGGCGGGGCGCAGGCCGCGAGCACGTCCTCCTCGGCCACCGCGCGCCCCGGGTAGGGGCCAGCGCGGTCGGGATCAGGCCAGCACAGGCGCAGCGCAGCCCCCAGTGTCAGCAACTGCGACGGCGTAGCCTCCCGGTGGGTCTTTGGATCCGCCACCACACCGCTGACCGGCTCCACATCAGGCAACCAGCGCACCATGACGCCCCGGCCACCGCCCGGCATCGCCACCTCCACCAGACGCCGCTCCACATCAGCCGCCGCCTGCTGCAACTCCCGCAGCTCACCGGCCGCTGCGGCAAACGACACGACCCGCACAGCGCGCGCCCGTGCCAGCCGATAGGCGTCATCGTTCACGACCGCTCCTCCTGCTCCGCGGACGCATCCGGATCCGCAGCACCCGAGACGTCCTCAGGCAGGCGGTACAGCGACAGCGGGGAGGCGTACGTGACCGTGCCAGCCGGCTCCACCAGGATGCCGTCGCTGACCTGAACGAAATACGGAGTGGTGGGATCTGCGGACGCCTGCAGCAGGTCCACCACCGCGGCGATCGCAGCAGGCCACGGCAGCGCCCGCAACGGCGCAGTCAAAGCCGCCTCCTGACCACCGCTCAGCCACAACTGCATGGACGCCGCCCGCCGTTGGCGCAGCTGCCGTGCCTTCTGACGGGCCACCTCCAGCGGATCAGGGCCCGGCGGCAGCGCCGCGGGCCGTGCCGGACGCCGACGAGGCACCGGAGGCCGCCGCTCCTCAGCCGCCACCAGCACCTGCGCCGCGGTAATCTCCACACTGGCCGGGTCGAAGACAGCGCCGGCGAACACCTCCGCAAGCGCATCTACCGGTGCGCTCAGCGCGGCGGACACATACTGCTCGGGCTGCAGCATGGTGAAGTCCCGCCGGGCCCTGGCCTGCTCCAGCAACCGGTCAGAGAACTCATCCACCGCAGCCGAATACCGCAGCGCCTCATCGATCAGACGCGTTCCCGATGCCCTCAGCCGCGGAAAATGGCTGCTCACCGCCTCGACCAGCCGATGCGCGTGGGTCAGCAAGACTGCCTTCGAGCGATGGTGATGACGCTCGCCCACCAGCTCTTCGATGGGCTTGGACCGCACCAGCCGCAGCAGATGCCCGGTGTTGATGGACAGATCGCGCCGCGCCCGCAACAGCTTGGCCGCCAACTGGCCCTCATCCAGCAGCCCCTGTTGCAGGCTGTCATGCGTGCGGTCCAGCAGCGTCGTGATCTCCTCGACGCCGCCGGCCTGCGCCAGCCGCTCGAAGACCAGCAGAGCCGCTCCGCTGGTCGGATTGAAGACGTAGCGCCCTTCATAGGCCTTGCCGCGGGGCCGCTCCAGCAGCCGCAGACCCACGAAGACCTTGAACCGGGCATCGAACGCTTCTCCCGACGCCACCGAAGCGCACGCCGTCGCAAGCTCCGAGCGGGTCAGTCCCAGTTCGGGGGCAAGGTCACCGAACACGTCATGGATGGCCTCGGCGAGCCGCAGCGACAGCGGATCCTCCGTCACCGCGTTGGCGGACGCTGCTACCGGAGCCATAAACGGCTGCACGTAGTCCAGGGGCCCAGGGCGCGTCTCATCGGCTAAGTCAGCGAACAGATCACCCTGCTCGACGCTGCTCTCCTCTAAAGGCAAGGTCCCCCCTGGCCAGAACGGACGCCCCCGCACCCTCCTTCAAGGGGCCGAACCTATCCGCCACAGGCGCCGCGCGCTGGCACATCGTCAACATCCCTCGCTTTAGTGACGGATAGCACAAACAGGCCGTCTGGATACCGGAGGGCACGCACCCGCAGGCAGTCCGTTCCTCGGCCCGGACCCGGGTACAAGCCCGGGTGCAGGCGCTACGGGAGACCCGTGCGCAGAGTTCGCGGCCCACTAGCGGTGAGGTGGAGCGATGGATGTCTTCATGGAGCCAGGAGTAGGCGTAGTTGATGGCGGGCGCGTCACCGAAGACGGTCACCGTCCGTCTCATCCTGTCAGAGGACGACCTCTACGCTCCGGTGCCTCCTGTTCCACCCGGGAACGAGCCGGCGAGGGCCGCTTCCGACGCCGCTCCCGAGACCCCGGCGACGCCCACGCCAACACACGCTCGCTGTCGAGCACAGCGGCATGCTTGGGCGCGCAACACTAGAAGCAGTTGAGCGCGCGGGCGGTCGTCAGTGTTCTGCCCCGCTTGACGGCCGCGGAATGCCGTCGGTCAAAGAGCTGGAACGGTCGGTAGCGCCCCGCACGGGGCCGCGGCATGACGAGGGCCGGGGTCTGACGCCCGGCCCTCATCAGGGGCACCCATGTGCTGCCACACATATGGGCGCCGAAGGCTCTTGTGTCCTGTGACCAAAGCGAAGGAGTCCGCAACCGTCGAGGAGAACCTGCCCAGAGCGTGGCACCGAGACAGGGACGAGGCAACAGGAGGTGGAGCACCGTTGAAACAATTCGCCCTCCCGCAGGAACACGACACCGAGTGATCCAGCATTTGAGCAGGTCAGCGAACTGCACCGCTGGACTCGCAGGGGCCTCACGGCGGGCTCGCCCTAGGAAGGGCACACGGATGAATCAACTCGCCCGCAGGCCCGCGCAGTAGGGCACGATTTGTTTCACGCGCCCGGTCGGCTGCCACCACCGGACGCCCACGCGAAGGAGTCCGCAGCCGCCTGCAGACGACCCCAGGTCGTCCGCCGGCCGATCCCCAATGAAGGGGGAGAACCACATGAGCCGTCACCGACACGCCACCGGCGTCACGACGCCCGCACCGCACCACCCCTCCGGTCCGGAGACCGTCCTCATCATCGTCATCGTGCTCACAGCCGCCTGGCTGGCCCCGCGCGGGCTGGAGCCCACCACCATCCTGCAGCTCCTAGGCGGCGCAGGCCTCACCGGTGCCGGTACGGTCACCGCACTGCGCTGGGCCCGGCGCACGTCCTGGGCCATGACGGCGGCGTGAGGAGGAGTCATGGGACGCCCAGAGAAGCCCCTGAACCATTCCGGACAACACAACATCGCTCTGCTCGCGTTGGCTTCGTGGCTGCGCGAACGCCGCCAGGAAGCCGGCCTGTGCTACGCGGAACTCGCAGCCCGCACCCAGGCCAGCGAACACCCCTGCTCCGTCAGCACCCTCCAAAGAGCCGCCAGCGGTAACACCATCCCGCGCCTGCCGGTCGTAGAGGCATACGCCCGGGCCTGCGGAGCCTCCGTAACAGTGGCCCGCACCTACTGGAGCGAGGCCCGCTCCCGTGCACGCCGCGGACCAGCGGTCGTGCCCCGGCCGCGGCTGATCAACACATCAGCCGAGCTCCGCCTCGCTCTGCAGGCCGCCTACGCACGGGCCGGCTACATGCCCCTGCGTGAAATGGAACGGCGAGCCCGGCACGGCCGTCTGCCGACGACCACCGTCAGCCGCATGCTCAAGGGCGACACGATGCTCAGCCACCGCCAACTCCAGGCATTTCTAGAAGTGTGCGGCGTCCCCGGGAAGGAGCACGGCGACTGGCTCGACGCCTGGCAGCGGGCCTGGAACGCCCAATTCCATGCCCCGACCACTCGCCTTGCGGAGGTGGCGCACCCAGGACACCGCGTCGTGGAGTACGACCGGCACGCCTATGCCCACGATCACCCCGGTCGCCTCCGCAGACACTATGTTCACCAGGGCCGCTTCTCCCGCAGGAGGGCCTGGGAAGAGGCCACTGACGACACACGACTACGCCTCACGTCGTCTTCGGCAGCGACAATAAGCGGGTGAGAGCAGAACGGTCCTAGCACGCTGGGCGAATCGTGGCCAGCGGTAGCGTTGCAGTGGGGCCCGGCCCGGCAGATCTCGCCGCGTCGGGCCGCACCCAGGTGCAGCGCAGCTCTCAACCGCTGTTTTTGCCCCACGTCATAGCGGTTGGCGCCTGCGCCAGCTGGCCCGCCGACCGAAGGACGCTCTTCGTGACTGGCACAGGACCAGGTGTCGAGGAGCGCGGTGAAGATCTCCACTGCGGCGGTGAGGAGTTGCCCGGCGCGTAGCTGGGATCCGGGGAGGCCCCTCCGTCCGTTAAGCATCTTGAGCAGGACGCGGTGGTCTCGGAGCTGCTCGATCGTCAGAGGCCGGTTGAGAGCTCGCCGGTGATCTGCCGGCCGCGCGGGTCGCCCAGATCGGTCAGGGCCTGGGCGGCGTCTACGCACCAGTCGAGCCAGTCCGGGTCGCCCCGGTAGTCCTCGATCAGCTTGTGCAGCGCGCGAATGGCCGCCTCGCGGTCCAGGGGTGCGAGCCGGTTTGCCGCGTCGAGGCGGTCGTCGAAAAGGATGTCCGCTCCGGCGAGGTATTCCAAGGCCGGGCGGGCGCGTTCGTCCCCGACAGACAGGAGTACGTCAGCGGCCCGTACCCGGACGGACTCGTACACGTGAGAGTCGCGGACGAGCCGATAGCAGGCATCTCTCCCACGCACCGGGTCCAGCTCCAGCAAAGACCTGGCAGCCAGGAGACGGTCGCTGAAATCCGGGCTGTGCGGGTCGTCATTGAACTCCTCGTCCAGGAGGCGATCGTCCGCCAGCGTCTCGAGCGCGGTGATGCCCTCCTGCAGGTCCAGTTCCGCCAGCACGGTCGCCGCCCAGACACGTGGGGTGGCCTCGCCATCGGGATCTGCGCTCGCTGTCGCCATGGCCTGCGCCGCCGCCCGGACCAGTGGCTTCCACTCATCGGCGAGTAGGGTGCCCAGGGTCAGCTGTGTGGCGATCAACAGGCACCCGCGGATGTTGCCGGGCACGGCCAGGGCCTGGAGAGCGGTGGCGGGGTCGATTGGCGAGGCGGTCCCGGGGTCGATGAGGAACCCGATGTAGGAGGCGGTGTTCAACGGTGCACCCCACGGGTTCGTTCCCCAATCCCCTTTCCAGGGGTCGAGTAGCCGGTCGAGCTCTGCAGCATGGGAGGGGTGGTCGCGTGCGATGTGGCGTGCAGCGCAGTACTCCTGAAGGGTCTGGTGGAGGAAAGCGAAACTGTCCCCGGAGCGGGTGAGCAGCCCGCTGCGCCGAAGGGCCGAGGCCAGGAAACCGTTCCAGTCGTCCTCCGGCACGGCGCGGGGGCGCTCGGCGCTGTCCAGGGCTGCCAGCGCACTGACCCAGGACGCTTCGCTGCCGTTGTGCTGGTCGGCCGCCAGGTTGTCGATCGTGTCCGGCAGTTGGTCGAGCAGGGCGTGGGCCTGAGACACGGCTGCGGGGCCGAAGCGCGTAAGGGCGGCTTCTGCCTGGCTCCGGACGCCTGACAGGTCCCTGCCGCTCATGCGGCGGTGCAGCAGGCTGGTGAACTTCGCGTACAGAGCCCCACGCGTGTCGGGCAGCGACTGCCCGGGCGGCGAGCACGGTCCGGTACAGGCTCATACGCTGGCGGGACAGGTCCAGATCGAGGGTCCGCAGTCCCGACCACGCGATGTGCAGCGGCAGCTCCACCCTCCCGCGCTCCGGTCCGGTCAGCTCGGCGAGACGGGAGGGCAGCTGTCCCTTTCCTCTTTCTCTGCGCGTCGGACTGGCTGTACAAGCTGCTGCGCCTATCCGGCGCGCTGGCCACGCGGCTGGGGTGCGGCAGCGGGCGAGGGCCTGTTTGCCGGGGAAGGCTACTTCAGGGCGGCGACGAGGGGTGCCCACAGAGGTGGGAGCTGCCCGGGATGACGAGGCGTGCCTGGTGGCGGCACGGGTCATGATGACGTAGGGCGGTCGTGAGCCGTTGTGGAAGCCGCGGCCGATTGCCCTGGCTGCTTCAGCCGCCATGCACGGCGTGGCCCTGCTAGTTGTGCTGTTGGGCCCCGCCTACGGCCGCGGGCGGGGCGGGCCGTTGTCACCGGCGGGGCGCATCGCTGCCATGGCTGAAGGTGAAGCGGTGCCCGACGGGTTGCCTGCCCATAGGCCAGAGGCGGACCACGCGTTGTTGGGGCCCCTCACCAGGCCCGCGCCATGGCGAGTGCCGCGACGGGCGATTGCGAGCACGATGCCTAGATCAGGGGCTTGGTGGCGGTAGCTGTGTGATCGTAGCCACGGTCGGCGAAGAGCGAATCGGACTTGCAGCGGGGACAGCCAACCCGACCGCGGACCGGCGGGATCGCGTCGAGCAGAGGCAGCAGCTGGGTGACGTCGTTGTGGTTGCCGCCGGTCAGCAGGAACCGAGAGTGGGGTGCTGTGCCTGTCGGTGATGAAGTGAGGCTTCGAGTCAGCCCGGCTCCGGTTGACGTTCTGCGGGAGCAGTCCTCAGTCCACCGGCGGTTCCTCGCCGCGGACTTCGGCGCCGTCTTCAAAAGAAATCGCTCGTACGGCCCCAACCGGATCCGCGTGTGGTGACAGTTACCCCGTGACGACGTCGTGGACGTAGCTCGTGCCCCTTCGGAAGGACCACCGCACATGGGCCTCACTGCCTGCACCCTGATCTGCACTGGACTCGTGCTGATTCTGGCCCCCACCGTCGTGCACATTCTGTCGAGAGTGCTGTACGAACGGGCGCGCCGTGCCACTCTGGTTGCGGTCGTCGGCCTCGCCCGTGAGAGTGCAGTCCAACTGCTCATGCACCACGATCTCAACAATTGCGATATCCGTGTCGTCTACGTACCTCCGACCACCGCCCTGCCCGAGCACGCGACGGGATCATGATCGAACCATTCCCTGAACCAGCTCCTCCCTCACGATCCGTGAGTTTTGACGAGCTGTTCACCGAGGGGTTCACCAGGACCGTGCGCACACTGGTGCTAATGGGGTCGGACCGGGCCACCGCCGAAGACCTCGCGCAGGAAGCCTTCGGCGTCGCCCTTAAGAAGTGGGACGAGGTCGGCGGCCTCGACAGCCCGTTGGCCTGGGTAGGCAAAACCGCCCTCACCCTGTGGATCTCGCACTGTCGCACCTCGGGTCGGCGCCAGAGCCTCCTGGCGAACGCGGAACCCTTGTCCACGAGCGCAGCCCCTCACGCGCTCACGACATCGGACCAACGCATGGACCTCGTACGTGCCTTGGAGCAACTTCCAGAACGGCAGCGTGAGACGGTTGTCCTGCACTACATCCTCGACCAACCTGTCAGTGCCATCGCCCGTACGCTGGAAGTAGCCGAGGGAACGGTCAAGTCCCAGCTTCACGATGGCCGCCGCTCTCTTCGCCTCCTGATGGCCGACACTGATACGCACCCCATTCGGGAAGGGGGATCGAGTGGACCACACCGAGAGTGACGAGGTTGCTCGTCTCCTCGCGGACGCCGTGCAGGACATCACGCACTCCCCAGAGGAACTTTCGGCGCGACTCGCGCAGTTGAAGGAGCCAGCGGCTCCTGACTCCGCGCCCCTGCCGCCGTTGTCATTGGTACGCCGGATGTCGCCGCGTGCATCCAGTGCCTCCGCATCCCAAGAAGCTGCAGGCAGTGGGCCTGCCGTCCACGGCACCCTTGCCGTGGCCGCATCTATGGACCCCGCAGATTCGCGGAGCGGTGTGACCCGCGACCGCTCAACACCGCTCAAGGTAGACGCCCAGCGGAATCTGGAGCATGTGCTGCGTGCGGCCCGGGAGGTCTTCGGCGAGCTCGGGTACGGGGCCCCCATAGAGGACGTGGCGCGCCGTGCCCGCGTCGGCGTCGGAACGGTGTACCGGCGCTTCCCCAGCAAGGACATTCTGGTGCGGCGGATCGCTGAGGAGGAAGTGTCCCGGCTGATCGAACAGGCACGTGCCGCGCTTGGCCAAGAGGACGAGCCCTGGTCGGCGCTCGCGCGCTTCGTGCGGACTTCCGCATCGGGTGGGGGGCGCCTCGTTCCGGCCGTGCCTCTTCATCGTGACCAGACGGACCAGCCCATGGAACAGCAAGATCAACTACCTGCTGCTGGCATGGCCTCCCTGATGGAGGTTGTGGGCCAACTCGTTCATCGTGCACACGTCTCTGGAGAACTGCGTCCGGATGTCACGGTAGAGGATGTGCTCCTCCTGATCAGCTCATCCCCATCTCCTGTTGATGATCCGGCACTTGAAGTGGCCAGGCAGGCGCGTCTGCTCGACATCTGTCTAGAGGGCCTGCGCTGCCGCAGCGAGTGAACCCTCAGATGTGAGTCGGGTGCCAGCTCCTGGCCCATCCAAGAACGGTGCGGTTCGTTTGTAGTGAGCATTTTCAGCGTGGCCACTGATCGGGTGACGCCGGTGAGGTCGAGGTGAGGGCCGCAACGCACAAAGCCCCCGTGCCGTTGGGGGAGGTGTTCGAAGTCTCAACCCATCGGCACAGGAGCCCTGTTGGTTTCCTATCCTGCCGCACTCGACCTCCCGCATGCCCTCGTCGAGTGGGTCACGATGCTCATCGTCACCCGTGAGGGTGACCGACGGTGCAAACTCCCGCCGCACCAGCGGGCGCTCGTCGCTCTGGTGTACCTACGCCGCCACGACACCCTTACCCGGCTCGCGTCCGGCTTCGGGATATCCGTCGGCACGGCCCACGCATATGTCACCGGCGTGACCGGCCTGCTCGCCGAACGGGCCCCGGGCCTGCTCAAGACTCTGCGCGAGCACGATCCGGAGTTCGTCCTGCTGGACGGGACCCTCGCCGAGTGCGACCGCGTCGGCGACAGCCGAGCCGACTATTCGGCCAAGCACCGCCGGCACGGCGTGAACGTCCAGGTCGTCACCGACCCCGCCGGTGAGGTCATGTGGATCTCGCCCGCGCTGCCGGGCCGCACCCACGACCTGACCGCAGCACGCACCCACCGCATCATCCGGATCTGCGAACGCCAGGGCGTCCCGATCCTCGCCGACCGCGCCTACCAAGGCGCCGGCCCCTGGGTCACCACCGGACTCAAACGGCCACCGGGTGGTGAGCTCTCCCTCACCCAGCGCACCGTCAACCGGGCTCTGGCCGCGGCCAGAGCACCAGTCGAACGCGGCATGGCACGGCTGAAGTCCTGGCAGATCTTCCGCAGGTCCCGGATCAGCCCCAACCGCATGACCGTCATGGCCAAAGCTGTCCTCACCCTGGAGAGTCAACGCTGAAAACGCTCAGTGAATCTCGCGCGCAGGCGGGTGAGGCTCTATTCCTGCTGCTGACACCCCGGCGGTTCGGAACGCCCCGGCCGACGCGTTCCGAACCGCCTCGAACGTGAGCGCGCCGGCTGGTGACAGCAAGGCCGAGGAGACACATCCCACCGGCACGCCGAGCGCAGACGATGCGGGCTGGCTCCATACAGCGGGCTCACGATGCCGCGTCCTGCGCGTCGTTGTCCGGGTGGCGTGACTGGACCTGCGTCTGCCGGTGAGTGGCCGTGGCAGGACCGGCATCCCAGCAGCGTCTGCACTTGTCGTCAAAGTCGCACCAGCAACTGCTCGCCGCCGCGGCCCCGAACACCGTCTACGACCCGGACGCCGACGACGTCGTCCAGGAGGAGCTCGCCGCCGAAGCCGCGGCCGCCGCCCGGGAAGCCGAGCTACGCGAAGCCGCCCGGATCGCCGCCCGCGCCGATGAGCTCCAGGCGCTGCGCGAACTCGGCACGCTGGAACAGACCGAGCCCCGCGAAGGCGACGAAGCAGCCCGAGACGAACTCACCCGGCGAGCCGGCTCGTACGTACAGAAGGACGTCGACGCGTGGCTCGCCCACGCCCTGGTCGCGCACATCGGGCACTACGGATCCCGCCGCCCGCGCGACCGCCGCCGATCTGCTGCCGACGCATCTGCTCGCCCACGCCGCGCTACTCACCGAACTCGCGCACCTCGCCCCGAACGCCGGCGGCGGCCAGCTGGCGTTCGCGGCACGACTCGCCACCGCCGCCCCCGAAGCAGCCGGCGGCCTCGCCCGCGTTCCTCGCCGGTGCCCGCTCCGGGCAGAGCTGAAATCACCTGCCTGAGGACACCGAGTGATCACCGAGGGTGACTGTCAACGCTGTCACGCTCACGGGTGTCACGCACCCCGATCCGGCTGTCACACTGCCTGTTCGGACCGGAACACGGGCCCGACCCCCGGATTGAGCCACCTCCCCGATCAGCGTGACACCCCTCCCGGCCGACTACGGTCCGCATTGTCAACGGCCATTTCGTTCTCCCCGTAGGCGGCCAGAAGTTCGCCCCGCTGGCGGCCATCGAGATGTCCCCGGTGGCGGCCAGATAATTCCCCGCCCTCGGGTCGGTCGGGTCAGCTGAAGGGCTTCACCCCCTGTCCGCTGGTGGCCTGGGTGAGCCGGTAACTGTCACCCTGAGTGACGACGATGTGAGCGTGGTGCATGAGCCGGTCGACCGTCGCGGTGGCCAGGGTCTTGGGCATGATCTCGTCGAATCCGGAGGGGTGAAGGTTGCTGCTGACGGCGACCGACCGGCGTTCGTAGGCGGCATCGACCAGGCGGTAGAAGCCTTCGGCAGCGTCCGGCGAGACCGGCAGGAGGCCGATGTCGTCGACGATGATCAGGTCCGAGCGGATGATCTTCGCGAGGGCTCGGGCGATCGAGTCGTCCGCGCGGTGCCGACGGACCAGGGCTCCGAGGTCCTCGATGGTGAACCAGGAGACGGTCAGCCCGGCCTCGATGGCGGTCTGGCCGAGGGCCTCGGTGAAGTGGCTCTTGCCGGTGCCGGAGGGCCCGCAGATGCAGAAGTTCTCCCGCCGGCCGATCCATTCCAGGGACTTGAGGGCGTCCTGGGTGGGGCGGGGGATGGCGGACTTGGTCTCGTCCCAGTCGCCGAAGGTCTTGCCGGTGGGGAAGCCGGCCCGCTTGCGGCGGGTGTGGAGGTTGGCCCGGTCGCGGCCGGCGGCCTCCTCGGCCAGCAGGACGCGGACGACCTCGGCCGGGTCCCAGCGTTGGGCCTTGGCGGTGGGGATCAGGTCGGCCAATACCCGACGCAGGTGCGGGAGTTTGAGCCGCCGGGTCAGCTCGATGGCCTCGGCGAGCGGGTCGCCGTTGGTGCCGGGAACGGTGCGAAGTGGGGTGGCCATCAGGCGGGATCGCTTTCGTCGTGCTCGGAGACGTCGGAGGCGGGCTGGGCGGGCAGGCCGAAAGAGGACCAGGCGGAGGTGCCAGGCTGCAGGGAGTGTTCCTCGCTGCGGCGGACGGGTTCGGTGTGCTCGCGGGTGGCCTGGTAGTCGACGATGGACAGCAGGTCCTTGTCCGCGAACCGGCCGGTGACCGCGGCGGTGCCCAGGGCTCGGTCGACCTCGGCCACCGAGTAGAGCTTGGACAGGGCGACGGCCTCGGCCATCTTCGCCTTGATGCGGCGGACCCCGCTGGCCCCGGCTTCAACCAGCCAGGACGCGGCCCCGGGACCGAGCTGGAGGAAGGCAGCCTCCTCAGCCGAAGTGGCCTTCGGGGTGCGGTCGTTGTCCTTGTTCTCCCGCGGCGGGTAGTGGGCGTCGTCCAGGACCGGGGTGCCCGGCTGCCCGCGGCGGTGGCGGGCGGCCTCGAGGGCCGAGCCGTCCTCGCCGACCGCGGTGACGATCAGCTCGTCGCCGTGGAACCGGGCCCAGACCCGGTTGTCGATCAGTTCGTGCGGAACCGAGTAGCGGACCCCTTCGACCGAGATAGTGGACTCCCAGTTCACCCGCCGGGTGGTGCCGAACGCGGCGGTGAACGGCCTCCTCGGCAGTGGGTGCAGCCGCTGTCGTTCCTCGGCGAGCCGCTCGATGGGCTTGCGCCGAGTCGCCCGGTGGGTGCGGGAGTTGACCTCGTCGCAGAACGCGCGGCAGGCCGCCTCCAGCTCGCCGAAGGTCTTGTAGTGGTCGCGCAGGTTGACGTCCTTCGGCACCAGGTCGGCCTTCGCGATCCGGACCGTCGCCTCGGAACCGCCCTTCGTCTCTGGGTCCGCGGGCAGGCAGGTGCGTATGGTCGTGCCGTAGTGCCGGGCGACCTCGACGATCTCCGGGTTGCGGACGGCGATCCCGGCAACGTGGTCGGTGGTGACCGTCTTCTCGTTGTCCGTCAGGACGTAGGGCCGGCACCCCGCCGATCCGGCGGAACGTCGCGTCCAGACACGAGGTGACCGTCGGCAGCGTCTTGTCCCAGATCGGGATCACGATGCGGAAGCGGGACCAGGCCAGCCAGGCGCACCACAAAATGGTCTTGCGGCCGGCGATGGTCGGTCCGTCGCCGAAGTCGTACTGAATCCACAGCCCCGGCTCGGTCACCCACGGTCGATAGACCCGCCGCCGACCAGCCCTGAACTGGGCTTTCGCCTCGGCAACGGTGCGGCGGGTGGTGCGTTCCCCGCCGGTGAAGCCCATCGCGACGATCCTCTTGTGCACCACGTCCGCGCGGATCTTGCCGTGCGAGCGGACCACCAGTTCCTCGATCTTCGGCAGATAGTCGTCGATCGCGCGGGCCCGGTGACGGCGCTGGTCCGGGTGCTGGCCGGCGGCCCGCATCTTCACATAGCGGGCCACCGTGTGGTGGTCGACGCCGGTCAGTTCGGCCGCAGCGCGGTAACTGCCCGTGAGGTCGTACGCCTCAAGGATCTCCATGATCTCCCTGCTGTTCTTCACCCGCCCGAGCCTCGCTGAGCGGGATGCGTCCAATGCGAGCGGGGAGATATCTGGCCGTACGTGGGGAATCCCGTGGCCATCAGTGGGGCGGTAAATGACCGCCTATGGGGAGCTTGTCATGGCCGCCGTCACCGCATCCAGCCCGGACCCGCCACGGGGAGGCGATGAACCATGATCAGCACATTGGCCTACATCGCCTGGCGCTCCGAGTGCGGGCAGCGAAGAACGTGGTCCGGTGACCGCCGAACAGCTCGGGCGGGCCCTGATGCTCGACGTCAAGATCCGTCTGTCGACTGGATTCGGTCAACCTGATCAACACCTGCCACGGGCGTTGCTCCCTCCGCTTTCCCGGCGCAAGACTGCAAGCGCTTACTGTGATGTGTGGAGCGCAGATTCCGCTTGACCGCGGCGCGCGGCGCCCCATCCGGCCTGGCGCATTTTCAGAGGTGCATGACCCATAGCGGCTGCAACTACAGTGGCCTGAGTTGCGCGACAGAACGACCTTGCTCGCTACACGCATAGAGCTTGCGGACAGCAGGCCGTGTCACGCGCGGCGCTCAAATTTGGGGGAATCGTGTTTTGGGGGATCACTGCACGGCTGCTGAACAGCCCTGCCTGCAGCCAGGCGCCTGCGCAGCATTTCCTTCCGGACAGCACTGTGTGCGGAATCCGGCTCCGACGAGGGTGATCGTGCTTCCCGCCCGATGCACCTCACGACACCTGATCTTCACGCATTATCTGCGAACCAGGGCCAGTTGGAGTCGCCTCGGTGGGTCCACCGAAGGGACCCGACCACAGCCCCGCTATCACCACCCGCAACGGCGAAGCCATATTCCGCGCCTCCTTCTCGTAACTCATCCGCGACGTCCCCCTCACACCCCGTGAAGCTAGCACTGTGCGCCGACTGCGTAGCACGCTCTGCCTCTCCCTGCTCACCTCCAAAATCAAAGAAAAATTGGCGCGGGCATGTCATGAGGTTAGGTGTGCGGGTCGGCACCAACGGCCCGCATCAGTCGTGCACGAACAAGATGAGAGGATCCCTGGTGAAACTCACCCGACACCCCGCGCCACGGGCAAGAGGCCGCTTACCCCGGCCGCTCGGCGCACTGATCGCCTTCGGCGCATCCCTGCTGCTGGTGTTCGCCACCGCCACCGCCGCCCAGGCGCACGTCGTATACAGGTCCGACGAGGTCTGGGCCAACACCGATTCCACCAAGTGCCTGTACACCTACTCGGAGGTCTCCCACGGCAGCGGAGGCGGCTACGCCAAGTCCTACGCGCTGGCCTCCTCCGGCATCCCCCTCTCCGAGTCGTGCATCCTGGTCTGGAACCGTAACCCGGGCGACCTCAAGACCGGATTTCAGTACCTCAAGTGGGACGGCGCCCAGTGGGGCGTGTGTCGGCAGCTCATGGGCACCCAGAACCCCGACGGCACCTGGAGCGGCTACGCCAACACCACCGAGACCTCCAGGATGGAACTCACCTACGACTTCGGGATCTACCCGCCCTGCGGCGGCGGCTACTACCAGACCAAGGCCGGGGGCAACGTCTACTACGGTGGCACCTGGTACGGGGGCAACGTTCCCATCTTGTCTGGACAGCACTTCATCGAGCCGTAAACCTGCAAGGACTGGAGACACTACGCATGAAGAAGACCCGTGTATCCCTTGCTGTGGGAGCGGTGGCCGGGGTGCTGCTGCTGGGCGCCCTGGCGGTGAACGCCTCCGCCGATGATGCGCCCCGCCCCGCCGACAGCGGGCAGGCCGAGAAGGCTGCGGTGCCGCCGGCGCCGCCCACCCCGGAGTGGGTGAACCCCGACGGCACGGTGGACGTGTCCAAGATGCCCGAAGAGATGCCGCTGATCGGGGCGGACGGCAAGGTGGTCAAGGACGCAAACGGCAAGACCCTCATGGTCAAGACGCGCGTTAAATTCGCGGAGTCCGGTGCGCCCCAGGCGCCCGTGGCCGGTCCCCGGGCCGGGGAGAAGCGGTCCACCAGCACGGACGCAGAAGGCCGCAAGACGGAGACCGTCCAGGTCGAGCCGTCCGTTCCGCCGGCGCAGTGACCTGAGAGAGACGCCGGAGAAGAAGGGCACTGTATGAGCAGGCTGCTGGAAGCGGTGTGTGCGCTGACCGTGGGCGTCCTCGTTGCGCTCCTTGTATGGGGTGCTGACCCCGGCGCTGTGCAGGTGGCGTGGCGGGAGGGCGACCTGAGCGGTGTGACGGTCGTGTTCGTGGCGGCGTGTGCGCTGTGGCTGGTGCTGTGGCGCAGGCGTACCGGGCGCGGCCGGCCGGCATGGCCGCTTGTGGTGCTGCTGTGCGGTGCGGCTGTTGCGCTGGTCGTGGCGGCCATGGCCGGTTGACCGGCGCAGGCAGGCAAGTGGGGCTTCCCGTTCCTGTGAGCGGGGAGCCCCATTGGCTTTCTCGGTCTAAGGGTTGTCCCGTAACTGCTGGCCACGGGTGAGATGATCTTGCTGTGTCTGGTGTGATCACGGCGTCGGAGCCCTCCTGGATAGCCCCGTTTACCGGGCTGAGCCCGCGCCAGTTCGGCAAGTTGGTCACCGCGCTGCGGCGCGAGGGTGCGGATCCGGTCCGCAAGGGCAGGCCCTGGAGCCTGCCGCTGGAGGACCGGGTCCTGCTGGTCGCCGCGTACTGGCGCACGAATCTCACCCTGCGCCAACTGGCGCCGCTGTTCGGAGTGTCGAAGTCGGCCGCGGACCGCATCATCGACCACCTCGGCCCGGCACTCGCGCTCCAGCAACGCAAGAGGTTCCGCAGGGACACCGTGCTGATCGTGGACGGCACCCTGGTCCCCACCCGCGACCACCAGGTGGCCGAGCAGTCCAAGAACTACCGGTACTCCACCAACCACCAGGTCGTCATCGACGCCGACACCAGGCTCGTCGTCGCCGTCGGCCGGCCGCTGCCCGGCAACCGCAACGACTGCAAAGCATGGGAGCTGTCCGGCGCCAAGGCCGCCGTCGGCCACACCACCGTCATCGCCGACGGCGGCTACCGCGGCACCGGCCTGGTCATCCCGCACCGCCGCGAGAGAGGCCAGGCCGACCTCCCGGAGTGGAAAGAGGAACACAACTCCTCCCACCGCAAGGTCCGCGCCCGCGTCGAGCACGCCTTCGCCCGTATGAAGACCTGGAAGGTGCTCCGCGACTGCCGTCTCAAAGGCGACGGCGTCCACCACGCCATGCTCGGCATCGCCCGCCTCCACAACCTCACCCTGGTCGGGTGACGAGGAAACAAGCAGGTCAATGAGCATGTTGTAGATCATTTACGGGACAGCGCTTACGAGCTCGTGCATGGTTGGCGGTGAGACGTCGAGGACTTCGGTGGGGCCCGGGGTTCACATCTGCTGAGCCGATGTCAGGTCCGCGGTCTGCTGGTGGGACAGCAGGCCGGCGATGGCTTGCACCGTGTCGCTCATGTGTTCGCGGCGGCCGAGGTGGCGGGCCAGTGCCCGTCAGTTCTTGAGATGTGCGATGCCGTGCTCGACCCGGATGCGACGTGAGGAATGTGCCTTGCGCTGGCGCTCGTACATCTCCTCGTACCAGTCCGGGGCGTTCTTCTTGAACTTGCGGTGCGGTGGTGTCACTACGCGTCCGCCGGTCTGTGCGCCGAGCCCCTGGTAGCCGGCATCGGCGAGGATCTCGACCGCGGGCCCACCGGCCAGGAGCCCGACCAGCCCCAACTGGCGTGCGTGGGTGATGTCCGCGCAGCTCCCGGGCCTGGTCGGGCTGCACCACAGCACGCGTCCTTCGCCGTCCGTGACCACCATGGACTTGACGGCGTTCTGCTTGTTCTTCCCGGAGATGAACTTGTCCCGGTCCTTGCGCCCTTGGGCCGGCCGCCGGACCCGGATCTCGGTGCCGTCGATGATGCCGGTCTTTCCGGTCCCGCCGAGATGGTCGATGACTTCGGCCAGGGTCCGCAGCCGTATGTGGGGGCTGATGGTGCACCCTCGCTCGGCGAGCAGGGGCCGCACCTCGTTGATGGCCCGGGTGATGGTCGAGCGGTTCACGCCGAACCAGCAGGCCAGCACGTCGTGGGTGGTTCCGTGGCGGAGATGGACGAGAGTGGCCAGCAGTCGGTCGACGAACACCAGCTGGTGCTTCGCACCGGCGCCCATGGCCCGCTTCCGCTGCCGGGAGGCCAGCCTGGTCTGGTGGCGTTGATGCCACAACGGGCCGACTTCGGCAACGAGTTCAGCGATCACATCGGCCGTCAGGCCCGTGATCCGCCGGTTGCCGATGACCAGTGCACGAGTCGAGTTCCCCACCACGCAACCATGATCAACGATCAAGAGCTCGACGTCTCACCGCCAACCATGCACGAGCTCGTTAGGGCTGCTGTTACGGATCTTGGCAGGAGGGGCAAGGTATCCCCTGCATCACAGCTGCCGTGTCGCCGACCTGGTCCGACTCCGGGATGTCACGCCTGCGCACAAGGTCCGCCCGGAACGGCCCCCTGACGCGAGACCAGGCGCTGTCCAACACGGCACTGGCGGCCGTCTAGGCACTCGTCGAGCGCGGCTTTGCCACCTCAAGAACTGGCGCGTCTTCGGCTAGTTGCGCACCGACCCCGCCTGTGAACCGCCCTGGGGTCGGTGGAGTGGTATGCCCCGGTTCTGATGGAGTCGGGTTGCTGGACAATTGACGATCCAGCAGCCTTCGGAGGCCGTGATGCCCCGCGGCAATCCGCCAGAGTTCCGCTGCGAGGTCCTCGATCTCGTCGCATCCGGAAGGAAGGTCGCCGAGGTCGCCCAACTCCTCGGCATCAGCGACCAGACGATCTTTGTTTGGCGTCGCCAACACCTCATCGATACAGGTCAGTTGCCCGACACGACCAGCAGCGGTCGGTCCGAACTCGCCGCAGCCCGCGAGCGGATCGCTGAGCTGGAGGCCGACTTGGCCATCCACCGGCGAGCCACCGAACTGCTGGGTGAGGTGACGCCCCCAAAAGACGCGGTTCGAAGCCATCCGCATGATGGCCCGCGAGCACCTGCCGGTGCAGCTGGTCCGCCGGGTTCTGCGTGTCGCCGAGTCCGGTACTACGCCTGGCGGGATCGTCCGCCGTCGAACCGCCTGATCAAGCACGCCTCTGGCTGACCGAGGCCATCGCGGGCATCCACACCGCCTCCCGCGGCACCTACGGCTCCCACCGGGTACACGCCGAGCTCCGCCTTGGCCTGAGCATCCACCTCAGCCACGGCACCGTGGCACAACTGATGTAGCGCGCCGACCTGCACGGCAACAGGCGTCCCCGCGCCAAGCACGTCACCTTCATGCGTGACGGAATGTGTTACGAACCAAAGTGTCCATCGCGCTCGCTGCTTGACAACTTCATTAGGAATCGGGTCCTGTGCCGAGCGTCTCGTGCACGTCGGACGGCCAGCGGTCCCTGTCCGTTCCGTGCTGACAGTAGAACGCGTAGGTCAGTCGTTCGAGGCCGAAGCCGACACATGCGCTGTGTGCCGGCCGGCCGTCGGGCAGGGCGATACCGAAGGCGGCACCGAACTTCGTACCGTGCAGGTTGAAGGAGCCGGCCGCTACGGTCCGCCCGCCTTCGACCGGTAGCCGGAGTTCGTATTTGAGCCCCATGATCCGTTGCGCCAACGCGAGCTCTGCGGTGTGGTCGCTGCCGATGAATGGGTCGTTGGCGACCTCGGTGTGGCCGGCAAGGCGTAACTCGGTCATCAGCCTGAACGCGGCGTCCATGAAGCGTCGTCGCTGTGCCACGACCGCTTCCTCCTCACCAAGGAAGACGATCTCCCGGATGGTGAAGTCCCATAGACGTTCCAGAGAATGCCAGTAGCGGGATTCGAACCGGAAGGACTTGCCGCGTGCGGTCACCACGGCACCGTCAGCGGGCAATCTCCCGTCGCGCAGGTGCTGATATGTGTGGAAGCACATGGTGGGTGGCAGACAGTAGCCGAAGTGCTCGCTGAACCGGTCCAGGTGGGCGTCGACGTCGTCGGCCGACGCCAATGTGGCGGTGAATTCCGCATAGGTGTCGACATCGGCGTGGATACGGCTGGCGCTCATCAGGAACTGCGGGAACGTGTCCAGGTAACCGGCCCGCCGGACGACCTCGGTACGTAGGAGCGTCGGGTAGCGGTAGACCACGGCACGGAAGGCGTCGGTGGCCAGGTCTTGCAGCTTGCGGTCTAGGGCGTTCATCGTGGTGAGGAACGACTGTCCCACGGCGTACATCCCCTCACCCATCTCCACTATGGCGCCGCACGCTTCTAATTCGGCGAATACCTGCTCCTCCATGTGGCGGGCGTGCGGCGAGGTCCAGACGGCAGGCATGCTGTGGACGCGCTGCGGCAGGACGTCCCGGCTGACGACGATGTCCAGCTTGCGACGGAGCTCGGCGGGGTCGGCATCGCCGTCGGCTGTCACGATGAGGCCGGTCACCCGGTCGGCTTCCTGCACGAGGGAGAAATCTACGATCTCGGGCGAAGCGAAGTAGATCCGTTTAGCCAGTTCGGGGATCTTCGGTTCCGGAACCGGTCTGCTGAGTTCGATCACGTATTGGGGCACAGAGCCTCCTCTGGCAATAGGTGGGGGAGGCTCAGAAGGACGGCGTCTTGTCCCTGACGTTTTCCGTATCGCGCCGCGCCCCGACTCCACGGTCGTACGCCTGGGTGGTGGGCAGCGGGTTCGCTGCCTGACGTTCGCAATAGGCCAAGTGGTAGGCGAGGCCGGAGAAGCGGAACACCGTCTCGTTGTAGAGAGCGCGGAAACAGTCAACTTCGGTCCGGCCCGCCCACTCGTCCACGAGGAAGGCGGGGTTGCGGGCCGCCACCTCGGCGAACTCATGGGCGGCCCGCGCCCAGTCACACCCCGCTTGATAAGACAGTCCGGTGTTGATTGCGGCCGGGAGCATGAGTGGTTCGAGCTCAAGCGACCGCGCGAAGGCGGCCCTGGCTGAGGCGAAGTCGCTCTGCTCCAGGCGCATGACCCCGATCATGTTGGCCATGGTGGCGCTGGGCTGAAGCTCGTACGCCTTGCTGTAGGCCGCCAGCGCCCCATCAGAGTCTCCTGTCGAACGCAGGACGTGGCCGCGGAACCCGAGCACCGTGGCGTTGTCGCCACCTGAGCGCATGGACCGTTCGGACCAGGTGAGTGCCTCCTCAAACCGCCCCAGCACCCTGAGGTTCAGAGCCACGTAGCCCTCCAGCACGGCGTCGTCCGGCTGGTCCTGTAGCTGGAGGTGCATGAGGCCCAGGTACCGTTCCGCTTTGGCCTTGCGCGTCGCAGCGGACCGGCAGTGACCGAAGTGGTTGATGAAGAAGGGGGCATCAACGACCCTTCCTCCTGTACGCAGCACCGATGCCCGCACCGACTCGTTGATTCGCCGTTCGAACCGCACACCGGGCCGACGCCGTATCAGTCGGATCCGACGGCCTGTGTAGAACTCGCCGGTGGCGAAGAGGTTGTAGGCCATGGGGCTCGCCGCCAGGACGTCCGCAGGGCAGTTACGCAACCACTGCCGCAGCAGAGCACACTGGCTCGGCTCCAGGCGCTCGTCGGCGTCCAGGAAAAGCACCCACTCGGTCCGGGTCAGTTCCAGAGCCTTGTTGCGCGCAGAGGAGAAATCGCCGTCGAAGTCGATACTGTCCATCCGGTCCGCGAGCTCGCTCGCCAGTTCCTGTGTGCCATCCGTCGATCCGGTGTCCACGATGACGACCTCGTCCACGACATCGCGCACTGAGTCCACGCAGGAGCGGAGGAACGGGGTTTCGTTGCGCACGATGAGGCACAGGCTCAGCGACGGCTCGGACGGGGCGGGATTCATGAGGCAGACTCCGTGGGCGAGACGAGAAGGCGGTGGAAGAGGCCCGTGGCGGTGGAGGCCAGCTCCGTGCGGTGCGCGGAGAACAGGTGATCAGCGTCGGCGATCCGGGCCACAGCGTGCCCCGCGTCCGACAGCCGCCGCATGGTGTTGAGAATCCCAGGCCGCTCCAGGGTGCCGCCGATGTAGGCGACGGGGCAGGTGAAACGCGCTGTGAGGAGATCGGTCCTGGCCCGTTCGGCGGCGAACGCGTGGGGGAAGTACATGCTGTCCTGCGCGAAGAACACTGGGCTGCCGGCTGAGTAGTCGTAGCGGCCGATGTCGCAGGCCATCAGCAGCGCGGCGTGCACCTCCGCAGGTGAACGGGTTGCCAATGCCGCGGCGACGAGGCCCCCGATGCTGTGCCCCGCAATTAGCACGCGTGAGCACCCGAGAGTGCTTCGTGCCCAGGCGACCACCTGCGAGGCGTCATCCACCATGCTGGCCAAGGTGGCCGATTCCGCGGCGCCGGAAGACTCGCCGGCACCACGGAAGTCGAAGCGCACCGCGGCACAGCCCGCTTCGACGGCGGCTTGTCCCAGTTGCGGAAAAAGCCCCCCGGGCCCTACCCGGTCGCCGCCCATCCCGTGGCACAGAACCACGGCCGCACGGGGCGCCTGATCTGGTTCGTCCAGCGACAGCGCCAGCCATTCGTCGCCGCTGCGTAGGACGATGTCTCGGGAAGCAGACGTGTTCGGGGCCGGTGAGCGGCTCATCAGGCACGCTCCAGCAAAGAGAGGATTCGAGAGACCGTTGCATCGGTAAGGCGGTCCGAGGCGGAATCCGCGGGCAGACGCAGCAGCCGCTGGGGAGCCAGGCGGCCGAGGTTGGCCTCGAAGGTCCTGGACACCTCTTGGAGGAAGCCTGCTGTCTGCCACCCCGGGTTACCGGAATCGCGCTCCACGATCCGCTGCCAAGCGGTCTCGGGATCGATGGCGAGGAAGACGTGCAGACCGGGCTCAGGGAGGAGTCCGCGCACCCACGCCAGCTCCTCATACGTATGCCCGAATGTCGCCTGGTTCGCCCAGTGGTCGAGCAGATACCGGTCCGCCAGCAGCACATCCGCACCGGATGCCCAGGCGGCCTCGGTGTTGACCGCCAGACTCCAGCTCAGATACGTGGCCATGAACCTGTCGGCTCCGCTGTCGCGAAGGGCCAGCTTGCGGACGCCCGACAGGAAAGCGGAATCGTGATCGAGCCCTCGAAAGGCCGTCGCCTTCAGTCCCTGGGCCTCCAGGCGACGTCTGACCATGTCGACGAGGGTTGACTTGCCGGATCCGTCGATGCCCGACACCGCGATGAGCAAAGGGTTCATGGGGCGTCCTCCCGGACGATGCAGCACAGGGTGGAGATGAGCCACTCGCGTTCCCAGACAGGGCGGAAGAACGGATCGTGCACCCCGGGCGGCGCCTGGATCACCCGACATCCCGCAGGTGAGTCGGCCGCCCGCCCGGACTGCGCGACGACTGTCCAGGCCGGGTCGATGCCGGACAGGCCGTCGTCCTGCACGAGGGCGAGTAGTCGTTCCAAAAGCGGAGAGGGGGGATGCTCCGCTACGCCGACTCGCAGGTCCGGGGCGGAGTCTGGAGCCGACAAGGGTCCGGGAGGCAAGACCAGAATGGGACGGATGCCCTCGGGCAGTGCGACACGCCCCACGCCCCGTACAGCGACCAGGGCGACGCCCATGCGCCGCGATCGCAGCAACGCGAGCCCGCCCGCGATCGTCTCCCGCCAGCCTTCGACGATCGATGTGCCGTGGTGCGACGGTAAGTCGGCCAACGGCATTCCGAGTCCGACCACCAACAGGGCCATGCCCTGGTCGCCGAGACGCTTGGCGAGCTCGCTGTACAGCCGGCCATATCCGCTGCGCGGCTCTCCCGGCGCTGTGACGACGACCACCGCGGCCGGCTCCTTGGGGCGCGCGAAGAAAGCGGGCGTGTGGAGCGAGGCCCACTGAATCACCCCCGCGACGGTTGCCACGTTGATGAACTCCGGCTCCGTGTCAACCGCGCTCCGCGTCACGACAGGGGCTCGTACCGCAGAGTGTGGCACGGCTTCGTCGTCCGCATGTCGGCATAGCGGTGCAGTGTCGACCGGTCGACCTTGCGGCTGATCTTGGTGCCGCGCAGACGCTTGTGCGTGTACTCCCCGTTCTGCCGGTCCACGACTTCGAGCAGCCGCGAGGGGTGCACTCCCACGCTCACCCGCTTACGACGCAGGTATTCGATCTGAACGATGATGCAGTAGTCGCAGTCGAGGCACGTTTCGATGTTTTCCGACCAGGCGAACCAACTTGAGGTCGCCTCCAGAAGGATTCCAGGGGCCAGGGGGAGGGTGAGGACGTTGTAATTGCTCACCACCTCTTCGACGAAGACATCCGCCCGGCAGAGCATGCGCAGGAAATTGATGTCTCCGGTGGTTCCCTTGCGCAGGACCAGAACCCCGTCGTCCGCGCGGAAGTCGTAGCCGAGTTGTTCGGCCACGTCGAGGTTGCGGAGTTTCCCGACGTCGTGCACCCAGCAGTCGAGTCCGGTGACCCACGCTCCCGCACAGCTGGTCTTGTAGAAGGACGGCACACCCTCGCGGTCGCACAGGTCCAAGAGTTGCTGCTCTACATCGCCGGCGAGAACCTTCTTCTTGTTCGGGTCATGGAGGCCGCCCAGCACGAACGGCAGGCCCTGGCCCTTGGCCACACCAACAACTCTGCGGAGGTTCTCCTCGTGATCATTGCGTCCCTGGATGATCGGGCGAGCGAAAACCATGACATGGGGGAAGATCTCCGTGAGCCGCCCGATCATCTCCTCGCGCTGGGCGTAGGTGATTCCGCCTTCGTCGAGGCCGGTCAGGGAGTAGAAGACAATGATGCTCTCAGGCTTCACCACGTCCCGTAACCGCTCCAGAACGTACTCGTCCGGTCCGGCCTTGGTGAAGATCGCGATGGGAGTTTTCTGCGTCTGTAAAAGGTTGATCTTCGCTACGGTGTTGTCCACCTGCTCGGGTATGAACGGGTCCCCATAGGTATCGTTCACCGAGACCGGCACGTCTCGGCTCCACATGACGGCAGGCTGGGGATGGTCCACCGGGCGGAGCCTGTCCTCCTGCGCACGTGCGGCGCTCGCAGAAGTGATCTGGATCAGCGGGAGCTGATCAGCCATCGATTCTCTCCTTCGCTCGTTCGACGTGTTATGTCTTTCGCGGTCAGCCCTCGCCATCCCAATGGCGGAGCTTCTCGACGATGCGCAGGGCCGCGTCCCGCGGGCTGCGCACGTTCTCGACCCGCAGATGGCACCGGGCGGCGCCGACCGTGAGCCGTTCGTCCTGGTCATGCACCGCACGCGACACCTGCTCGCCGTCCCTGTGCCGCTGCCGCTGAGCGCACACGGATTCCGGAGCCCAGAGCTCCACCAGGAGAAAGCCGGCGATGCGCAGCAACTCTCCTTCGGCGTTGGTCCGCACGTCCGGAACACACACCAGGTCCGCTGTGCTGGCGCGTACGCGCTGATCGAGAGCGGTGAGCCAGTAGTCCGGACGTTCAGCCCGCCGTACGGCACCCCACCACTGGAGAACACTTCGCCGTCTCCCGGGATCCAGCTGGCGCACCGAGCCCTCGGCGTCATAAGCGGACAAGCCGATCTGGCCCCGGAGGGCGCGCAGTCTTGTCAGCGCGGTGCGATCCAGCTCAGGATCCTGGGCCAAGGCCGTTTCGAGGTCCGCGATGACCAGGTGACCGATACGCACACTGTCTGCGGTGCCGTGGCCCGCGATGAGTGCGGCGACCTCGCGGTACACCGTGTCCTTGCCGACGCCGATGGGGCCGGTGAGTCCCAGCCGCCGGCTCACGCACCACCGGACCGGACACCCGTACGTGGCCCAGCAACGGTGTGCGGCAGCACCTTGCTGTGCGGGAGCCGACCGTTCTCCACGTAGTACCGGCACGTGGCGGTGGCCCGGGGGCGTGGAGCACCTGAGGCGATCGGGGTTGTCCAGTGGACCAATCCCGCATGCTGCATGACCAGAACGCTTCCCTGCTGCAGGTCGACCTCGGTGCCGTTCTCAAGCACCAGGGTCCCCCCGAACTCGGATGGCGGTGCCGAGAGGCAGATCATGACCTGGAAATCGCCTGTCGTGTCGTCGTGCGGCGCGATCGCATCGCCTTCCGCGTATCGGTTCACCCACCGCCGGGTGGTCACGACCTTCTCCGTGAAGCCGGTCGCGTCAGCCAGGAACGTCGTGAAGGCCGGTGACAGGCAGAGCACGGAGAACGGGTCGTCGGCGTCCGATTCGCCGATCGGTTGGTAGGAGTTGTCGATCAAGTCGATACTCCATCGCCCGTTCGGAGTGTCCACGCGTTCCGTGACGATGCGCGGGTCGTCCCTCAGGCCGGTGTCGACGATGTCGCAGAGCCACCTGGGGAAGGCGTTCTCCACGTGCGCGACCGACGTCGTGTCCACGTCGCGCCGAATGGTCTCCGCTTGATCGGCCAGCAGGCCGGCTGTGCGTTCCAGCGATGTGATCACCCTGCGCCAGTCCTGAGAGTCACGTCCTGTCAGAAAGGACGCGCAGTTCTCCATTTCGCGTGACGTCCACATGAGTCTGCTCCCTGTTCCTGATGTGCTGATGCAATGACGGCTCTCGCATCATCGGTGCGGAACAGTGGACTTCTCCGCTACCAGGCGTTCACGGTTCGAGTCGAAGAGCCGTTCCAGGAAGCCGGACGCCCAGCGAGCTGTCTTGCCGTCGAGGCTTCCGTACTCGTCCAAGTGATCCATGCTGTCGGGTGCCAGAGCCTCGATTAGAAAGTCAGGGACCGCGTCGGGGTAGAGCGTTCGGGTGTGGTGCAGTACGAAATGTACGTCCCTGGCTCCGCCGTTCTGAGCGGCGTCGCAAAAATTACTGAGGGTCTCCCTGCTGGAACGTTTCAATGATGTAGCAACGTCGAGGAACTTCTGCAGCGTCAGGTCCTTTCCCCACTCGATGGTCAGGAGACTGACCGCCTCTTTGTAGAGATGGAGGCACAAATCGAGCAGGTGGTCCTCGGGGGCCAGCACATAAGCAGGCTCACCGCCGATATCCATCGTGACGGCGCGATCCAGTATGGCATCCATGTCGGCTGCCCCAGAAGAATTCTTCTGATAGAGGTCGACGCAGAGGTCCACCTCGAAGTACACGACGTCCGGGTCGGTTGTGACCTTCTTGTAAGGGAGCTTGTTGTTCACGTGCAGAGCCCAGAACGCTTTGGTGCTCCTGGCGTAAGGCGTCACGGAGCAGCCGTTCTCGGCCACGATGCCCTGGGCGTAGCCCAGATCCGCGAGTACCTTCTCAGCCCCGGTGTCCCTCTCGACCAGCAGGTCGAGGTCGTTCATGCGCCTGATGCCCACGTCCCGATAGATGGACTCGCACAGTACGGGGCCCTTGCGAACGGCGTACCGGACTCCTGCCTTGTTGAGCTCCCGGAAGATCGTCGCGAACTCGCGGAACAACGAGCGGTTCCTCCGTAGGTTCGCCTCGTAGGCCGCTGAGAAGATCCACGGGTACGGGATCAAATAGTTGCCATCGCCCGAGTGCCACAATCGATGTCGGCTGACATTGCGACCGACCAGGGGCATGACGTGCTGCCTGAGGCATTGGTCCACCAGATACGCCCAGTCGATGGGCTCCGGGCCGGCCAGAATACTGCGGACGGCGGAATCCAGTTCGTCGTTCCAGTCCAGCCTGGCCATGGCGTGGACCAGGTGAGCCTCGCGCCTGACGTTTTCAGGCAGGCCAGTGATTCCCATTGCACTCCTATCACCAGGGGCGAGGTGCTGCGGTGCGTGAAAGTAGAAAAATTTGACACGTGGCGCAATAGTGCAGCGAGTACGTAAAGCCGTGCGCAAGAGTCGAACTCGATTGTGCTGGAACGGCCGGCAGGAAACTCGGATTCGCCGAGTCGAAGAGCCGAGCGCGAGCAATCACAACGCAGCGGGAAGAGCTGATCGGAAGCAACTCCGACCGCTTCACCCAGGCAGGTTGGTGGCGCCTGGGCCAGCACTCATAGATAGCGCTTACCGAAGATCGAATGTTGCATGCCCAACTTATGACCGTCAAGGGGGCTTAGGGTCGTGTGATGCACATCACAATACCGTTGTCGGGGTGGACGCTTGGCGAGTACATGTGTTGAGTAAAAGCGAATCCGCGCATCAGGGGGCGGAGTGTTCGGATACAGAAAGACGGCCGACTGTGGCCGATGATTGTTGGGCATGGCGTGAATCCGTCGCGAATGGCCGAAACAAGCTGTTTCGCCAGCAACTCCGGAGGGAAGTTAGTGGCGAGCAAGCAGTCCAAGCTGCCGTTACGGTCAGTGTTTTCCGGATTGCCCAGGGAGTATTGGCTGATCTGGCTCTCGACACTCGTGAATCAGCTCGGCGCGTTTCTGGTCATTCTTCTTTCGCTCTATCTGGCTGCTGAGCGTCAACTCTCGGCGTCGACGGTAGGACTCATCGTCGGCTGCGCCAGCGGGGCGAACTCCATCGGCATTCTGGCAGGCGGCCTCTGCGCAGACCGCTGGGGTCGAAAGAGCACCCTGGTGACGGCATACTTGGTGACTGCCCTCTCGGTCCTCGGGGTCGCCTTCGTCTCCTACTGGCCGGTCATCGCGGTCCTGGTCGTTCTTGCCTCGTACTGGAACGGCACGGCACGCGCGCCACTGTTCACGATCGTAGGTGAGCTGGTGGAGCCTAATGACAGAGTGCGTGCCTACTCGCTGCTCTCCTGGGCGACCAACATTGGTCTAGCCGGCGCGTCAGTGGCCGGCGGGATGTTGGCCACCGTTGACTTCAGGCTTACTTTCTCGGTCGATGCGCTCACGACTGCTCTGGCGGGACTTCTCATCCTTGTGTTTGTCAAGGACCGACAGCCGCTCTCCACCGGAGAACGGAAGCGAGGCGGCAGCACAGTACGCATCCTGGGGGACCGAGTCCTACTCGTGTTCGCCCTCTGCGGGTTCCTCATCGCTCTGATCCTTTCGCAGAAGACATTCTCCCTTCCTTTGGCAATCCGCGCGGACGACATTTCGCTCCACGTCTACGGCACATTGATGGCAGCGAACTTCATGGTCATCGTTCTTTTCCAGCCGCTCCTGATCAAGGCGATGGGAGGACTCCGCAAGCATGTTGCCATGGCCCTCGGGGCGGTTCTGGTTGGCATCGGTTTCGGCTGCGTCGCGCTGGCCGATGCCCCCTATGTCTACGTCATCGCTGCTGGCATCTGGTCCGTAGGGGAGATCATCGGGACGTCGTGTGCGCCGGCCGCTCTCTTGGAACTGAGCCCGCCGGATCAGCGTGCCCGATACCAGGGGGTGGCGATGTTTGCCTTCTCCAGCGCCGTCTTCGCCGGCCCGGTCATGGGCGGTCTGCTGCTGGGGGACGCCTCCTCGTCAGCACTGTGGATTGCGTGCCTGGTGATCGGCCTGGTGGCCGCCGCCACCCACTTGGCGAGCGGTCCTGCCCGCCAGTCGAGAGCTCTCGCGCTCAGCGGTGGTGATCGCCAGGACGAACTGTCGCCTGACGTGAGAAAGGTCGGCGGTTGAAAAGGGTCTTCCAGGTCAGCTGCCGCTTTGCATAAACTTATGATCAGTCGATGGGAAGGAGATTCGCATGCCGCTGCCCCTACAGGCTCCGTGGGACGATCGATTTGAAAAGATTCTCCGGGAGAACCTTGCTGAACTGGATCCGGGCCGGCCGCTGGAACCGGACGCCTCTTTGCCGGACCTGGGCATGGATTCCCTCAAATCGGTGGCACTCCTAGTCGCGCTGGAAGATGCGTATGGGATCACTTTCCCGGACGAGGGCCTCACTGCTCGCACCTTCGCATCCCCGCGCAACCTGTGGATGCAGGTCGCCGCCTGTATGTCTGCACCAGGACAGGAGGGTTGAATGGAAGAGATTGACTTCATTTTCCATGGCGACCGATCTGGAACTGGGCCGATGACCTGGGGCCAGCGCGAGCAGTGGATCAGCATATGCAAGATCGCTCCTGAGGATGCGCGATTCAACATCCCGTTCCTGTGGAACGTTGCGGATGGTGTGACGGTACAGAAAATTACAGACGGGCTGAAGCGACTCGTCGAGCGGCATGAGGCGCTGCGCACACGTATAACCGGCACGGTGGAAAGTCCCCTGCAGGTCGTTCATCGCACTGGAGAGTACGAGATCTCCTTACGGGAGCTCCCGGAGACCCCGCACGAGCAGGGAGAAATATACGATCAGTGCAACCCGTCACTTTCGTGGGGTCACGTCAGAGAACTCTCCGGCCGCAGATTTGACCTCACCCATGAATGGCCTGCCCGATTTCGCATACTGTTGGGTCCGGAGAAGCGTCCCCGCTGGGTGTGCGGTGCAATATCGCATGTAGCGGCGGATGCGACTGCTGTGGGAATTCTGGAGCGCGACTTCAATGTGCTGCTGGGGACAGGTAGGAAACTATTCCTATCGAACTCTCCATATCAGCCGCTGGACCGGGCGAAATATGAGAATTCCACTTCCGGAAAGGAGTTCCTGACTCAGGCGTTAGCTCACTGGAAGGATTCCTTGCGCAGGTTTCCACCGCTCTCCCGCGGGGAGTCCCGATCGCACGTCGACGGGGACAGGTTTCCAAGAGTCTCGCTGTATTCGAAGTCGCTCGGCGAGATCGCCCAGCAGACCGCAGAGCAGTGGGGTGTATGGGAGTCGGCCATCTTCATGGCGGCCTTCGGTCAGGCGCTTCTGGAAATGACCAAAGGTGACGGATTTCCTATGATCGTCACGTCTGCCAACCGGTCCGGGCGCCTAGGTGATGAATATGTCGGAACCATAGCGCAGCAAGGAGTGGCACTGGTATCGGCGACCACCGACTTCCCCGGGGCGGTTAGGGAACTTTGGAGATTCCTTATACGGATGCCGCGGCACAGTTCTTATGATCCTGTTGCGGTCGGCGAACTGATCGCCGATTCCAGTGATGGTCTTTTCGAATCCTTCGACCATTTCGTGAACTATCGCAAGGCGGCTTCGGAGGTGGATTCCAGGGAGCTGGCTGGAGGCTTCACAGGGAATCGAGTATTCCTCCCTGATGATCGGGTTGCTTCTACACTTCTTCGCTTTGGTCTAATGATTCGCTCCTACGGCCAGGACGCCCAATCCAGACTCTTTTATGACAGTTGCTACATCAATAGGGATTCCATCAAGTCGATGCTTCTCAGAATGGATGATCTAATTCGTGAGGCAGGTTCTGCTGATGCTAACCGTTGGAATCATGCGGACCGTTGACTATGAAGGGCGTCGGATCACCAGGCCCGCTTGTGGCTGCGGGGCATAGAACTCCTCGACCTGCCGGATCTCTTCGGGAGTGCAGGACCATAGGAGTTTGAGTTCGGCGTTCTTCTTGAACGGGTCGATCGTGCAGGCGATGGCGGTTACCCTTTCATCGGGGGCGGCACCGATCCAGACGTCGATGCCTTCTCCGTCCCCGCCCTGCGTCCCTACGATGAAGCCGTAGTCCAACGGGTAGACGAACTCGGGGAACTTCGGGTGAGGCGTACCGCCAGGGCGATCGATTACCAGCCTCCCCTGCTGTACAAGCAGGTCCCCGTGACTCCATACATCCATGAAGGGCCAAGTATTCAGGTCAGTCATCTGAGGATTCTAACCTCGATCTTTCTGAGGGGCAGACATGGGACGGACACAGAAGAACAAGCCGCGCCGTAGACCGCCTCGCCCGTGCTTGAGCCGACACACAGCCACAGCCACAGCCGTAGCCATGGCTGCGGCGCAGGTCGCCTGGACGCCGCTGGAGCAGGCGTGCGGCTGGGCGGTCGACTGGGGGCGGTCGCGAGGCACCGCCCATCCCTTGGCTTTCCGCACCTGGTACGTCAGTCGGCTCAGCACGACGTGTCCCTGGCACACCAGCCCCGGGGAGGGCGCCGACGGCGGTGACCTGACCGGCAGGCTGACGATACGTCCGAGCCTGACGCCTGCTGCACGCCCGCAAGGCCACAGGGGACCGCCCGGCGCCCGGCGCCGAACTCGCTGACCGCCTCGCAGCTGTCCTGAAGAAGGCGCAGCAGGGGGACACCGTCCTGTTCGAGACACCCCGCGGGACTCCGCAGCTGGCCGATCGCCAAGACCCCCAACTCGGGCATGGCTCGAACACGAACTGACCGACATCATCCTCAACCAGGGCCGCTCCGGCCTGACCCGGGAACGCTCGAACGCCTCCCCGAAGGGCTGCCCGCCCTGTAGGGCGGCACCGGCCGGACAGTGCGGCCTGCACAGTGTGCCCCTTTCCGCTGCCCACGGCGGGCTGCTCTGCGCGTGCGGACACGACTGGTCGTGCCACCCCGGAAAGGTCGCTGACGGCGAGCCGTGCTCGCACTGCGCCTGCCCGCCCATGCAGCATCTCTGATCCTTCCCGCCCCCACACCGCAACGGAGCCACACCATGAACAGCACTACACCAGCCCGACCGCTCGCATCACCGCCCGACGACCCCCTCCCCGCTCCCTTCTCGGCCTGGGACCTCATCGAAGAGTCCTCCCACACTCCGGCGCACCGCAGCGGCGGATCTGTGGTCTATCACTCGGCCATCCTTGGAACTGAGGTCGCCCGCGCGAGCGTTCTGGCCGTCATCAACCTTCTGGCAGAGGGTTGGCTGGAGGCCGAGAAGCGCAGCCTCTCCGTCGAGGCCGTCGGCCCGGACGGCGTCGTCATTAGCGACGCCTGGCGGCGCTTCCATCTCCCAGAGGAGCCATGGGGCGATGCTCACCGGCTCTGTGACCAGCCACGGTGCCCTCAAAGGCCCACCCGCTACCGGACCTTGTGCGATGCGCACACAATTGCGGGCGGCGCCGAGACCGTCCGCGCCCAGACCAGCCTGTTCGCCGAGTGCCACCGCCAGGAGCGGGACTGGATGCATCATGTTGAAGGCGACCTCATGACAAATCTCATGCAGGCCGCGGTCGGCCTGCCCGCAGTCGCGCACGCCCAATACTTCGCCGAGCAGCTCCACCTCGCCGACCCCGACGATGTCGACGACTGGTACTACGAAGAGAAAACGCCAGAGATCAACGCTGACCGGGAACGTCTCCAGCGCGCCGTGGCCCCCAGGCCTCGCACGCAGCCGATCGG
Organism: Streptomyces sp. VNUA24; assembly: GCF_029167005.1. Taxonomy (NCBI): domain Bacteria; kingdom Bacillati; phylum Actinomycetota; class Actinomycetes; order Kitasatosporales; family Streptomycetaceae; genus Streptomyces; species Streptomyces sp. VNUA24. The sequence continues at coordinate 88,776 of NZ_CP119143.1, read as the reverse complement.
TGCGCGACGCGGCGTTCCACGGCGGATCGGCCCTCTCGATCCGCTGCAACTGCCCGGAAACCCGGGAGATTTGAAGCTGGAGTTCTCCTGCGAGCCGGAACGCCTGTCGCCTTGGTGGGTACATGAGGACGCTCAGTGGTGGAGCGTGAGCGTGCACCACCGGCCGGCGGATGACGACCTGGACCCCGTGCTGGGGCAGATCGGCCGGCTGGCGCTGGCACGACTGGACTGGGGGCAGGAGGACTCCATCCTGGGGAGCGTGCACGGCGAGCAGTACCATCTCGGCCGCCTGGCCGCAGACGTCTTCGCTGCTTGGGAGAACCCGGACAGCGAGATGCGTCAACTCGGCCTGCACGGACACGGTGATCTGCTGGTTCTCCTCCATGTCCAACTGGAGAAGGTCTGGAGGGGATTCGGGCTCGGCGCGTACCTGGCCGCCCAGGCAGTGGAGTTCCTCGGTGCGGGGTGCCGCCTTGCCGCCGCGGATGTCGACACCGAGGACTCAGTGGGGGGCCGCCTGGTGCAGGCTGCAGGATTCCACCCGCTCGACCGCGGCCTGGCCGTCCGTAAATGTGTGGCCCCGACCAACGACGTGCATCGCCGCCAACTGGCCCTGCAACTCGCCCAAGTGTCCCAGCTTGCCCACCCGCAGCGCGCCGTCTCGGCAGAGAACCCCTTCTGAGCAGGGCAATTGCCTTAAACGAGGGGGAGCGGCGGGGAGCCGACCTGGGCGGGGCAGTGCGTACCTCCTGCCCCGCCCAGGGCCCCCTCCGCCGCGCCGGGCGATGCGTCAGGGCGAGGGCGTGGACGGCGCCCACGCCGCCCCCGGTTTGGGAGCGATGCTTACCCGTCCCCACTGGTGGGGATCCAGCGGGGCCAGGTCGGACGCCGCCGCCGGGCGGTCGCCGCAGGTGACCGTGTAGTGCTCGGTCAGCAACTGCAGCAGTGCTTCGGCGTCACGTACGCCCTCTTTGTAACCCCAGAAGTCGCCGTCCTCGCAGTCTTCGTACCCTTCGCCGTCGCTGCGGCACATATCCTCGTAGTTGTTCTCCTGCCGGAACGAGGTCCGCAACAGGACAACGACCGAGTTGTCCCTCTCGACGCTCACGACCGTCCTCTCTTCCGGGTCTTCCCAGTCGGCGACGACGGCGCGGGCGGCCTCAGCCAGCCGGTCTGCCTCGAACAGGCCGCGGATTTCGGTGGCTTCGATCCGCCCAGCGGCCTCGCCGATGAGCTTGTCCCCATCGACACCCGCTCGGTGCGCCTGCAGCAGCCGCCCGCGCAGGTCGTCCCGTACGTCGTCGTAGCCGCGCAGGGCAGCCTCCAGATACGCCCGGGCTTCCTCCTCCGGGGACGGCGTGCACACGGCAACGACGTCGTCCGTGGTGTCGCCGGAGCCGCCTTCCACAAGCCGCACCCGCACATCCATCGGACCATCACGCACCACGCGCACGAGGTACTGCTCGTCGATGACGATGCCGAGAGCCTCCCTGAGATCGTCCTGGGCGAGTTCCTGGACACTGCCCGGAAGCCAGTCGCTGTCATCTACGTACTCATGCTCGCTGCGGGGGGCGTACGAGTAGTAGGGATCCATCACCTCGTCGTAGCGCTGCCAGGGGGCTTCCTGGCCGTCGTCATCGCGGAAACGCACTTCCAGCAATGTGCGGTACTGCTCCATCAGGCATTCCCTGTTCTGGGGTGGGGGCGGGGCGCGCCGCCGGTGCGGCGTGCCGCACGGGCGGGCAAAGAGGAAAGAGAGATGAGAGGGACGGGTCCGCCGTTTGGCCCGGGGCTGAGGGGCCGCAGTCCCTCGACGGATCGACGCCGATGGGGGGCTGCGCCGTTCGTCTGCGTGCTGCCGCAACGTGCGAGCGCAGAGCGGGCGGCTGTCCGGGAGCGCTCAGTACTCCTTCAGGAGCGGGGCCCGGCGTAGGAATTCGGTGCGCAGCCCCGTGATGACCTTGTCCGCCTGCTGCTGGGTGGGCAGGGTGACCGGGGTGCGCGGCCAGGGAACCGAAGCCCACTCGTGCTGCGCCGCTGTGAGCCGTTGGGTCGGGTCGGCCACGGCGGCCGGCAGGCTGTGCCATGCCTGGGCGGCGGCTCGCCGGACCGCAGGAGCCAGCCGGTGAAGTTGCAACGGATCGAAGATCAGCAGATGAGGAGCGGCTACGTAGGGTGCAGCTGCGACGACGCCGACGTGTCCCGCGTAGTCCATGAAGAACAGGCGGCTGTGGTGGTTGCCCAGTGCCTGCTGCATTTCCTGCCGCCAGGGCTGGGAAAGGATCCACTTGTCCTTGGCTCGCGTCAGTTCGGCGGTGTCGTCAGTGGCGGCCCCGGCACGGAAGGCGGGCAGAAGGCCCCAGTAGTCCTCTTCCGCCGCACAGGCAGCCTTCTGCATTTTCGACACGAACGTATCGATCATCTCGGCGGGCACGGTGATGACCTTGGGCGTCTTGGTGAGGGGACCGGTCCTGATCACGAGGACGCCGGGCGAGGTGCCGATCTCGGTCACGTCCGCTACCACGATGGCGGGTACCAGGCGGGGACGGGCGGCTTTGGCTTTGCGTTTGGCCACGGGGAAGAAGCTCTTTCAGGGGGTGGTGGCAGGAGGGCTCTCGGCGGAGCAGGCGCTTGGCGGCGCGTGTCTGTCGGTGCATGTCGCGATGTCGGCAGCGGCCCGTCGGTGACATGGGGTGCAACGAGCGGATGATCTGAGGAGTTGCGTGTCAGATCTGCAGAATCGGATCGTCTGCCAAGCGTCCGATCAGCTGGTTGTCGAGGAGTTCCTTGGTGACGGCTTCGGTGCCGGTCTCGATGGCTTCCTGGGCTGCCTGGCAGATCAGGTAGGACAGCGGCTTCATGTAGCCGCCGGTGCGTTCGTGCAGATGCGCGGCGAGGGCCAGGAGGTCGCCGGGGCTGTGCCGGTGCAGGCGCAGGTCCTGGTCGAAGAACTTGATGACCTCGTGCCAGATGTCGTAGGCGTCGGGGCTGTAGGGGATCGGGTTGACCGCGAGGGCGGGGATGCCGCCTGCTCCGCCGGCTGGTGCCTCGGCCCGTTTGCCGCGGCGGGCGGTGTTGGCGACGTCCCGGGCGCCGGGACCGCAGTAGACGAAGGAGACACCGAACTCGTCGGCGAGGTAGCTGAAGTAGTCGAAGGCCGTCTTCAGCTCGGAGTTCTCCAGCCGGTCGATGCCGTCGACGAGGACCAGGCGGGTGCCGCGGGTCTTCATGACATGGCAGACGGGACCGGTCATGTCGGTGCTGCGCTGGCCGCTTTCGGGATCTTTGGTGTGCTGGTGGCCGACGAAGTCGGCGAAGGGGATGGACCAGTCCAGCTTGCTGGCCGGGGACAGGGGCACGTTGATGTGGATGACCGGGATCCGGGTGCGGTCGGCGGGCAACTGGTCGCTGACGATGCCTTCGAAGACGCGGCCGACCTGCCGCAGCACGGTCGTCATCCCGGTCTCGCCGGGGCCGTCGACAGCCAGATGCAGGGGGCCCTCGCTGCGCGAGCCGCTGGCCAGCCACAGCCGCCTGGCAAGGACGACGGCCTTCTTCAACGCGGGTGTTTGCACCGTGCGCATCGTGGCGTGATAGCGCAGCCGCGCATCCCCAGTGTCGGCAGGAGTGTCCGCGGGCGGGAGGTCGCCCAGCTCGGGCGGTACGACGATGCGGTGGACGTAGGACTGCCAGCCGGCGCGGACGGTGGGCCGTTCAGGCCGCTCGCCGTCGCCGGCAGCAGGGGGAGAAAGGGTCATGTCGAAGCCTTCTTCGATCGTCAGAGAAGCTGCCGGGGCGGGCGGGTTCGCACCCGCCCCGGCGAGGAAGGGGTGGACGGGTTCTAAGCGCTCTCGCCGTACAGGCTGCTGCCGGGCACGTCCTGGCCGGCCGGGTCGTGGGCGGCGGGCAGGGACAGACGCCTCGGGTCGACGTCCATGCTGGGCAGGGCCGGAATACTCCCGAAGACGGGGGTGGGGATGCCCGCGTAGGGGTTGGGGCGCGGCGTGGGACCCACCTGCGGGCCGCGGTCCAGGGGCACTGGCGCGGGCTCGGCGGTGCGGGCGGGGCCGCGGCCGGCGCGTTCCAGCAGGGAGCGTACGACGCGGGCGATGGCACGCTGGTCCTTGGCGCTGCCGCCCTCGGCGAGGTGGACGGCGGTGGCCTGGTCCCAGACGTGCTCACTCCACTCGTCGCCGATCACCCGCTGGTGGATGAAGTCGGCCTCCGCCCAGGTGCCGGTGCGGTGATCCTGCAGCCATACCTTTTCGGGCTGGTGCGGGTGGTAGCGCACCGGCCAGCGCTCTTTCTTGCCCGGCCAGCCGGAGGCGGCGCCCCGGTAGCCGTTCAGCGCCCGGCTGTCGTAGGTGCGCTGGTGCAGCCGGATGCCCGCGTCGGTGACGCGCACCCATGCGGTCGGCAGCAGCCGCAGCCGGTCCTCTGCGGTCAGCCGCAGGGGTGCGTAGCCGCTGCTGGCCACGTGCGCGGCGAACATCTGGTTGGGCGTGCGCGGCGCCATGGACGGCAGGAACGGGTTGCGCAGTTCCTGGTGCGGGCGCTGCTGCCAGCCGGTGGCGATCCACTCCTGCAGCAGGTCGTTGAGCTGGTCCAGGCGCCACAGCCGTTCGGATGCGACCTTCTTGCCGCGGTGGGTGAAGTCCCGGCCGGTGTAGCCGGTGAGGAACTGGCTGAAGAGGCTTTTCACCGATCCGAAGGTCCGCTCGATGATCGCCTTGTGGGTGGGGGAGTGGTAGCAGGCCGGACGTACCGAGATCCCGAGATAGGCGCACGCGTCCATGAAGGCCCGCCCGGCGAACACCTTCCCGTTGTCCATGACGATCATGTCCGGCACGATCACCGGCCGGGCCGCCGCGTCCCGCATGCGCTCATCGGCCTGAACCAGCTGCGCATACGGCAGCCCCGAGCCCTCGGCGCGGGCCCTGCGCGACCAGCCCGGCCGCACCGGCTGCGGCGTGCACATCTGGGCCAGCAGCAGCAGCGCGTCGACGGCCTTGGTCGCGCGGCCGCCGTGACGGCGGCTGTCGGGACCGGTCTTGGTGCCGCTGGACTTGGGCCGGATGACCGCCGCCAGGATCGACCGGGTGGCGACGTCGATGGCTGCGGTCAGCTCGACGGAGACGGCCCGGCCCGTTTCGTCGAGGGCCAGCACATCGAGCTGGGTGGTGTCGATCTGCACCTGCTCACCCGGCGCGATCGCCATGGCCCGCGTGAACGGCGGCTGCGGGCGGCCGGCGTCGCTTTCCCGTTGCCGGACGGTGTCCTTGCCGCTGCCGCACGCGATCCCCAGACGCTTCAGCAGCCGGTAGAACGTGGCCCGTGACGGCAGCAGCCGCCCGGCCTCCCTCTTCTTGAACTTCTTCACGCAGGCCCTCCTGAGCAGCTCGAACAGCCGTGACTTGGTTCCGGTGGACTTCTTCTTCAGCCGGCCGTACACCTGCCGCAGCAGCCGCACGACCCGCTCGTCGACGCGGCCGCGGCTGCCGGGCGCCCGCAGTCTGCGTTTGTCGACCAGCCCCCACACCCCCTCGGCCAGCCAGGCCAGCCGCTTGCGCTCCACCGTCGCCGCCGACACCTGGTGGTGCGCGGCCTGCAGTTCGGCAGCCTTGAGCGCGTACCGTTCACGCAGCGTCGTACGCGCCGGGTCGTACCCGGGACGGGGCTCGCAGCCGGGCGCAGCGAAACCGGGCAGACCGGTGTGCACCTCCAGTACGTGGTCCAGCCAGAACTCGGCCTCCTCCCGCGCCTTCGGCGACAGTCCCTCCAGCAGGGCCGCACTCGCCAGGCCCTCCCGTGCCGGCACTGCCGGGCCGTCCGTGCTGTCGTCGGGGGAGGCGAGCCGGGCGAAGTCCGGCGCGCCGAGCAGCGCATCGAGCAGGACGACGGCGTCCTCGCCGTCGGCGCCGTGGCTGAGCAGATGCACGCTGCTGCCCTGCAGGGCAGCGACCAGGTAGCTGCTGCCGCGCCAGCGCACCGCGTTCCCCACCGTCACAGAGCCCTGCCGTGCAGCCGGCACACGCGGCGCGGCCATCACGCCATTGCCCGGGATGCCGTGGACGTCCACACCAGCGACCGGGCCGGCACGAACGGCAGGTTCCAGTCGATGCGCAGATCCTGCTTCCAGATCAAGTGATGAGCCTGCGCCAGGGCGGAAAGTTCCGGCAGGCCGGTGGCCGCCACCCCCTCGGTGAGGGGTCTCGGTGTGGCGAACGCGGCGTGCAGCAGCCGGGCCGCCTCGGCATCCGCCAGACGCGCATGCCGGTAGCGGGACAGACGCCGCCGGTTCTCCGCCTCCGCCACCGACGTGTCCGCCGGGGTGTGCACCCGTACCTGCCAGCCGGCTTGGCGCCCGGCGGCATCCAGCAGCGGGAGCACCTCTGGCCAGTCGCCGCTCGCCGTGCCGCCCGGAGCGCGCACCACGAGGCGGGCACGCCCGTCGGCCAGCCGCGCGAAGAAGTCCGGCACATGGGTGCCGCCGCCGTCCGCCCAGCTCAACCGCACCGGCCACGCGGTGAAGGTGGCCACCTCGGGATCGAACTCCAGCGCGCGGGCCGCAGCCAGCGCCTCCAACGTCGCGCAGCCGGCATGACGGGCAGCCCCGGCCGGCCGCCACCAGGTCGCGATCGCCTGCTTGCCCCGGTACTGCACCGGCTTCCACACCGGCTCCCGCTCCTCCAACGCCTCCCGCAGCAGCTGGCTCACCGGCCGCCGCACCAGCCGCCCGGCCGGGGAATGGAACTCGGCCCACACCACATCCCGCACAGCACACCCCTTTTCACGCATCGCGAAAACATGGACGTCGCCCGTGTGATCGATCCGGGCGGTGTCGAACACGGTGACGGCCCGAGCCTCCGCCAGGGAAGCGAACCGGCTCGAACACGCTCGAACGAGCGAGGCGCGGGAATCCGGCGCGCGCCTCGCTCGATCGTGTGAACGAACCACCTGCCGCGCCGGCCGGGCCGGTGCGCGGCACGGCGTCGGCCGCGTGGGGCGGGACCGGCAGGGGGCGTGAGGCGACCGCCGACGCGCGCCTCACCCGAACGAGTTCGAATCACGGCACATCGGCACAGGTCAGATCGTCACACTCGGCGGCAGAACGTTCATGCGGGCCCACGCGCCGTGTTCGGGCCCTGGCATGCTCCGCTGCCAAGCGCTCCCGCCGGCAACAGCCCCCGCGCCGCCATCTGCCCCCACCACCCGAGGAGTTGGGACAAGCCGTGTACGAACCCATTCCCACAAACGCGCTGTTGCCCGCCGCCGCACCGCGCGACCTGCCCGCCCCCGACGAACGGCGCAGGCTGCGGCGGCAATCCGACCTGTCCCTGCACCAGGCGGCCGACGCCTGCTCGGTCACCGAGACCACCGTCCGGGACTGGGAGAACGGCACCACCACCCCGCGCGGCCACAACGCCGACGTCTACCGAAACCTGCTGGCGGGGCTGCACGCACGGCTCACGCAGACTCCCGCGCCCGCCTATGCGGACACCACCGCACCGGACTGGCCCGCCCTGGGAGCCATCCACCGCGAGATCCCGTCCCAGGCCGGCACCGACCAGCCGTGCCGGCGCTGCCGGCAGCCCACCGGCCAGCGCGTCGGCGGCAAACCCCAGCATCTGGGCACCCGGTGCCCCGCCCCCGCCCCACACCCCGCCTCACCGCCGACGGCCTCCGTACCAGCCCAGCCGGCTCCCACGCAGCCCGCAGCGGTCTTCCCGCCGGCTATTCCTGCCGCGCGCCTGGACTATCCCACCGCAGGACGCCGCACCAGCGCGGGCCCCCTCGCCGTGATCGACACCGACGGCGGGCAGACACTCGCCGCCCATTATCCCGACGGCCACCGCCGCCCTCTCGCCGCCGACAACTGCACCGAGCTGCTGTCCTGGGCCGTCACCGCGGGCCTGGGCACGCCCGCCGTCAAACCCGGGGCCGGGCTGGACACCGGCCCGCTGCTCGTCCTGACCGAGGCGGCCACCGCCCGCCTGGCCCTGCCGCTCACCCCGCCCGCCTGGGCACAGCGGCATCCGCGCAGCGACCACCCCCTGCTGCGGCAGCTGCGGGCGATCGGCTGGCAGACCGACACCCACGGACTCGGCCCCTGGTCCACCCTCCACCCCAGCAACCAAGACCCCCACCGCGACGGCATCCACCTGGCCGTCACCGCCTGGGGCGCCCTGTACCGCGACGCGTGGAAGCTGCCCGAGACCCTCGACGCGGCCCAACTGGCCAGCCTGCTGGGCCAGTACACGAGCCTGCTGCGCACCCCGCTGGGCACGCCCGGAGACTGCGGCCACCGGCTGATGAGCGACCTGCGTCCGCCGGCGCGCCGGCACCCCGCCTCCGGGGCCCTGCCGTGCCCGGGCGCACCGGGCGCACTGACCGAGTGCGTCGAGCCCGCACCGTGCGAGGCACCGGCCGGCCACCATCTCGCTGCGGGCCGGGCGGCCGCCGACAGCCTCGCCGTCGAAGACCTCAACTGGTGGCGCACCCCCGCCCCTGCCGAAGCCGAGTGCGCATACGTGGTCTGCCTGGCCGTCAACCTGCCCTACGTCGCCGACTGCAACAACATCCGTGTCGCCGACGGTCCGGCCTGCGAGGTCGATGAACCTCCTTTCGACCGCAAAACCCCCGGCAGCTGGCTGGTCGCCCTGCCCCCCGTCCGTCCGCAACACCCCCAACTGCCATCCCCCTTCCCCACCGAAGGCCTGGCCTGGCACCCCACCCCGGCGGTCGCCTACGCCCTGGAACGCGGCGTCACCATCCGGCCCGTCAAGGGCTGGCTGCGGCGCGCCAGCCCGCCCGGGCCCTACCTCAACCCCTGGTACGACCGCTTCCGCAAAGCCCACCTCACCGCGCTGGAACGACTGGGCATCACCGCCCAGATGACCCCGCAGGCGTTCGAGACCGCCCTGCACGATCTGCCCCACGGTGATCCGGCAGGCGTGTCCCTGCTGCGCGCCGTGCACGCCTCCGCCGACGGCGGCCTCGCCCGGCTGGCCGCCCAGCCCGTCGGCCCCGACCACCACCCCGCCCTGCCCTGGACGAGCCCGCCCGACCCCAGCTGGCGCCCCGACCTGCTGGCCGCAGTGACCGCCAACACCCGCGCCAACGTGCACCGCAAGCTGTGCCAGACCGCCCGCACGGGACATTTCCCGCTGGCCGTCCACGCGGGCCACATCCTCTACGCCACCCGGACCCCCAGCATCTTGGAGATCACCGGCGAGGCCGACTGCGGATTCCGGGTCGGCATCTCGCCCGGCCACGTCCGGCCGGTCGCCGTCCGCACCATGGACTGGTTCCTCGAGCACTGCCGCCAGGACCACAACCCCGCACAGGCGCTGACCGACACCGCCGTCCCATGGTGACGGCGCCCGCGCCCGCCCGGACCGGCCGCCCCGCACCGCCCCAACGGCCGCCGCGCTCCTCACGGCAGACTGGTCACCGGCCCGTCCAGCCTCCAGGGCAGGCAGGAGGAGTCCTCCAGCGTCTCGGACAGCGGCCGGTGCGGCTCCAGCGGCTGCATCTGACCCGAGCGGTAACCCGGCGGCGGAGCCGTCTGCGCGAGGCGGGCCGCCACCGGGGCGGCGACGCGGTGATTCATCGTCCAGCTCCGCAGCGCCCGGTAGCCGCCGTGCTCCATCTGCTCGGTCATGCCCAGCCGCTCACCGACCCACGTGATCCAGCGCCGCGACACCCAGCCGGGCGCACCGTTGTCGAAGTCCCGGCCCCAGCACCGCTGCCGCTCGTGCACGGCCATCGCCTCCGCCACCGTGACCGCCTCCGGGTAGACCACCAGCGGCAGGGCCTGCGGCCGGCGCGCCAGGCCCAGTGCCCGCTCCCGTCGGGCCCACACCGTGTCCGAGCCCATCTGCCGGCACCGCCACCAAAACCCGGCCACCTGCAGGGCGTCGGCCAGCAGGGCCCGCGCGTACGGGCCCACCCGCTGCTCCAGCCGCATCCGGCGCCGATGCGCCTCCACCACCTCCTCCAGCCCCGCAAGACTGATGTGCTGCGCCCGGTCGGCGCCCTGCAGCCACTGCCCGTGGCGCACACACACCTGCCAGGACGCGCGCACGGCCAGCCACACCGGCGGCAGTCCATCGCTGCGGCGGGCCGTGCATCCCGAGCACTCCGCCAGCACCGTCCAGCCCGCAGGCCACGGGCCGACGCGCGCCGGCCGCGCCCGCGAGGAAACCGGCCCCGCAGCGGCGGTGGGCAGGGTCCGGCGCAGGTGCGCCTCGTCCCGGCCGGCCAGCACCGCCAGCAGCCCGATCCCCTGACTGCTCAGCAGTACCTCGCTCGTGCGCGGATCCAGTGCGTGATGTCCCCGGACCCTCAGATCGTCAAGGACACCAGCCGGCTGGATGCCGTTGGCGGCAGCCAGCCGGACGACGAACGAACTCGCCGCCTCTCCCCGCACCGCCGACAAATCCACCGGTTTCGCCACCAGCACACCCACCGCGCCCCGCCCCTCACTTCACCCTCGGCGCCCCCGCGTGGCTCGGTCCCGCCCCGCTGTCCGGACAACGACCACCACCCGGCCGGGGCAACGCGCCCCCAACCCGGCAGGAGGACCCCCGCACCGTGCCCCACCACAGCACGTCGGTCGCCGAGGCCCTGGACCTCGCCGACGCCCGCCACTGGACCAGCCGCCCCCCGGTCCGGCCCGCCGCGCGCGTGCGTCATCTGCTGCGCCGCCAGGGCGCCGCAGAGCTGGCACCCCGGCTGTTCGCCTTCCCGGATGCGGTCACCCGGTGGGCCGCAGGAGACACCAGCGGCCTCACCCCCGCCCAGCAGGCCCTCATCGAGCGGGAGATCTACCGCGCCTGGCAGCCAGATGTCAGGCGCCGCGCCCACCAGCAGATCCTGCACCACGGCGGCTCCGTCACCGTCCAACTGCACGCCCGCTTCACCTACACCACCAGCTGTGGCGAGTTCTGCGACCCCCGCCTGCGCTCGCTGATCGAAGACCTGCCCACCGTCCACGCCCGGACGCTCTTCGAGGCCCGCCACCGCAACGCGGACGAGGACGAACTGCGCGGCATCCTGGCCGACGGCATGGGCGAGGCCTACTTCTTCCGCGCCCTGCCCACCGACCAGCAGCAGGCCGCTGTCGCCATCAGCGACCTCCACCTCGTCCAGTTCCACTACTGAGCACCCCTCCCAACAGCGGGGCGTCCGCGCCAGGCCGCCAGCCGCACACCCCGGCGCCCGTGACCCGGGCCGCCCGCCGATGCGAAAGACACCACGCCCATGGCCCTCATCTACGCCTTCCAGGACACCGCCGGCCACTGGCACGGCGACCTCGACACCCCCCTCGTCGCAGACCCCGGGTACGGCACCCTCACCTATCTCCCGGTGCCCGGTACTCCCGAGGCAGCCAGCCCCTTCGCGGGGCAGACCCTCAACGTCCTGCTCGCCGTCACCGACCTGGACCCCGGCCCTGTCGCCTACCAGCTAGACAGCGGCGGCACCTTTACGGCCTCCTGGCACGTGCACGCCCTCCTGGCCACGCCCGTCGGCAGCAGCCGCACCGTGCCGAACCCGCCCGACCGCGACAACACTCCCGAGCCGTACCTGGAGCTGGCCGCGACCGACCACGGCCGCCGTTACCTCCTGACCGCCACCCGCCACGACGACGGCCGTCTCGCCGCCACCCTCACCGTCAGCACCCTCGCCGGCGACATCGAAGGAGAACTGTGCGGGGACATCGACACCGCCCACCTCGACGGCCTGGCCCGGCTGCTCGGTGCCGCGGCCCACGCCACCCCGGCACAAGCCGCCGCCTCCGTCCCCGCCACAGGCTCGGAGCCCCCCGCCCCTGCGGCCCCGCGGCGCGGCGAGCCGTGGACCGACGAAGACAGCGCCCACCTGGCCGAGAGATACCGTCATGAACGCGACTTCGCCGCACTGGGCCGGGAGTTCGGGCGTAGTCCGCTGGCCATCCATCACCAGCTCGCTCGCCTCGGTCTCACCCCCCGCCCGGCCCCGCCGTTGCCCGCCGCCCGGCCCGCGCCCGTGCCGAAGCAGACCCATGGCCCCACCCTCGAGGAACGCCGCAAGACCCACAGCCGCTCCCACGAGGGATGGACGGAGGCCGAGGAGAAGCAGCTCGCCCAGCGCTGCGCCCAGGGCGCCACAGCCGAGGAGATGAGCCGGGAGTTCGGCCGCAGTGAGAGAGCCATCAACAAGCGTCTGAGCGTCATCGGCGCACAGGGCCCTGCCGCCGACAAGGCCCGCACACCGGAGTTCTGACGCTGGCCGGCATCCCCGGACACACCGCCCCAGCGACAAGCCTGATCAGATATCTGATCAGGCTTGCATCCTGGTGAGGGAGCCGATACCGTTCAGGCACGGCAGGCACCCGCATCCCGAGGAGGCAGCAGTGCTGCTGACCACGGGACAGGCAGCCGAGGAACTAGGCTGCGCCGTCACCACCTACCGCCGCCTCATCAACGCGGGCGTCCTGCCCGGCCTGTCCCGCCGAGGCGTCCGCGTCATGACGCCCCTGCCCGTCGTCCAGGCCCTGCAAGAACGTTCCCACGCCCCCCTCCACCACCTGCACGCCACCGAACTCGCCGTGCTGCGCGTCGACGCGGCACGCCCGGTCGACGACGGCCGGCAGTGGATCGGCTACGCACCTCACCTGGGCCCAGACCGCCTCCTCAACAGCCTGAAAGGCTGGTGGCGGTGCGACGCAACCAGCATCGCCGCCGCCGGAGTGCTGCCAGTGACCCTGTCCGGGTACGTGGTCGCCGTCCTGACCGGCCTGGACCCCTTCGAACGCAACACGCAAGGCCGCTTCGCCTTCCCCGACGCACGGCTGGCCGGATACGTCACCGACCTGGCCGCCCCCGCAACTGAACTGACCTCCCGGGTGAAGAGCGACCGCACCCTCGCCGAACTGCTGCTCGCCACCCGCCTGGAATCACACTCCGGCGGAGCCGTCGCCTACGTCACCACCCACACCACAAGGCCTGCGACCCGCCGGCTGCCCGAGGAACCGTGATGGACGCACAGAGCTACAACACCGGCCTGGCCGAACTGCGCACCCTGCGCGAGAACATCAAGAAGACCGCGGCAGCCCTGGCCAGACTCGAGACGGAACGCTCCAACACCATCACCGCACTCGCCAGCTACAACAAGGCCAAGGCCGACCGGATCGCGCCCGCCGCCGGAATCAGCGTGGCCGAGGTCGTGACCATCGCCCCCCAGCTCGCCCCCGACAGTCTTACCACCGCCCCCTCCTCCGGGCCGCACACCCATGCCGTGGCACAGGACCCCGCGCCCGCGGCGCAGCCTCATGTCGCACCGGCGGACGCCAGGCAGGCCCAGGCATCCCTCACCGCAGACGGCAACCCCCGCGCCCTGCCATCCCTGCCCGGCGACAGCACAGATGACCGCTGGTTCACCCACGCCCCCGGACTGGTCTCCCAACGCCCGCCCTTCGTGCAACGGCCTCGCGCCACCGTCTTCCTGGACGCCACCACCGGCGTGCTGGTCCACCGCGACCACACCACCCGCCTCGATCTCGGCGACCGGTCCGCCGCAGCCCTCCTGACGGCCGTCTTCCACACCGTCCCCGACAGCGTGGAGCGGATCTACATCACCGCCGGTGACCCCTGGCACCGCGACGCCGACCGCTACCCCTACCTGCGTGACGCGGTCGCCGCCTGGCTGAACGCCCCCATGCCCGGCTGGCGCACCGACACCGGCCACGGCAAGGACCGCCTGGCAGGGCACTTCGTCCACGCCCGCAACCCGGTCGGCCGCTACCAGCGCGAGGGCGGCGACCACCGCGTCGAAATCCGCTCCGTGGGGGAGTGGTTCGACCTGGCGGACGGCGACGACCCCGCCACGGTCCGCGACGCCTTCCTGCTCCTGTGGCAGGAACTGCGCCGCCGCTGGCCCGACGCCGTGATCATGGGCTCGCCCTCACAGACCGGCCGTGACCTGTGGACCCGCACCATCCCCCAGCGCGGAAAGTACGCCGACGGCTATCCCGTGCTGTCGGAAGAACTGCGCGGCCTGCTGCACGCCACCGCGGGCCAGGGCCGCAACGAACTCATCACTCCGCCGCACGTGCCCGGGCAACTGCCTCAACTCGTCGAATACGACCGCACCTTCGCCTACGCCAAACACACCTGGAAGTCGCCCGTCGGCACACCCCGCCGCATCACCAGCCGCACCTTCGCCTCCTGGACGACGCAGGAACAGACCAACGCCCTTTACGGCTGCGGCCACTGGCACGTACGGGTCACCGTCCCCGACGGCTGGAACCACGTCGGAATCCTGCCCGCCCCCGCCCCCGGAGAGCGCGCCTGGCACTACCCGAGCGCACCGGGCAGCACCTTCACCACCTGGGCCGGCGGACCCGAGATCCACACGGCACTCAACAACCCGATCCAGCCCTGGAAGATCGAAATCATCGACGGGATCCTCTGGGAAGCGGACAAACCCCTTGCCGACTGGGCCAAGAAACTCAAAGACACCTGGACCAACCTCTCCGCCCAGGCCCACTACCAGGGCGATGAACGCCAGGCCCGCGCCGCTCACCTGGCCTCGCGCGCCGTGCGCGCCATCCTGCTGTACGGCATCGGCTCGTTCGCCCAGCGCCCCCGCATGGTCACCGGCACCACCCCCCGCACCCTGGAGCGGGATGTACCGCCGGACGCGGAAATCATCGGCTTCGACGACGAGCTGATCACCTGGCAGCGGGCCACCGGGTTCGCCCGTGATCCCAACGCCCACCCCGAATGGGCCGCGACCATCTGGTCCGGCGCCCGTGCCGCCCTGCTGAGCCAGTACCACCGAGACGACGACACCTACGCCGGAGCCCTGCACACCCCCCCCGGCACCGTCGTCGCCTTCCGCACCGACGCCCTCTACCTCACCGAACCCCAGAACTGGCCCCACCACCATCAGCCCGGCGACTACCTCCTGCGCGGCCACCTCACCGGCCCCCTGGCTGCCCCCACCACCGAGGAAGAACTCCTCACCCTGCGGGACACCGGACGAGCCGCCCTCACCTCCGCCGGGCAGGAGACCTGATGCCGCCCCGCGCCCGCCGTGACCGCCCCACCAGCCAGGCCGAGCTGAACGAAGCCGCGCAACTCGCCGACCGGCTCCAACAAGCCGGCTACACCAAACGCGACATCGCCCGCATCATCGACCGAGACCCCTCCCTGGTCTCGCAGTTCTACACCAGGAACAAAGGCGCAGCCTTCGCCACCGCCCTGCGTGAAGTCCTCACCGCCGTTGAGACCGGCGGTATCACCGACCTGCCCGAACTCGCCGCGATCGCCGCCCGCCACACCCAGCGGCGCACCACCGCCTCAGGCGCCCGCGCCCGGGTCCGAGGCAAAGCCGTCCTCATCACCCCGACCGGCTCCGGCACCGGCCGCGTCGCCGCCCAGGCGATCGCCTCCGGCTCCGCCCGCCTGCGCCCCCTGATCGCCGAAGCCGCCCGCCGAGGCCTGCGCCTGGCCTTCACCGTCCGCCTGGCCAAGACCGCCTACCTCCACCCCTCCGGCAGCCGCACCGACTCACCCGGCATCCGCCGCGACGTCATCCAGCGCGCCGACCACACCGAGGAACGCTCCTACGGCTCCGCCCAGACCGGCGGCTTCAACGCCGCCGACTTCGCCCGCCGCGTCGACGCCGCCGGAGGCGACGTCACTGCCGCTGTCCACCAATGGCTCGTGGATACCGGCCGTATCCAACCGGACGCCCACATCCTCCACCTCGAAATCCGCACCTGGCGGCCCCGCTGACGGAACCCGTCACGACACACCAGGCACGGCCCGAACACAACGCCGCACGGACACCCCGGTGACTTGCAACAGTGGGGTGAACACCATGGTGCTGTCGTCGGGCGAACGAGTGAGGGCCGCAGCTAGTGCACTCATGCAGCTGACGGGGGAGACACAGGCCGATCTCGCTGCGGCGTGGGAATGCGCCAAGCACAGGTCAGCCGCCACCTGGCCACTGGACGACTGCAAGCCGAGGCGGTCACCGCGAACAATCTCGGCCTGGCCCTGATCGAGACCGGTGACCTCGACGGTGCCGCCGCGCACTACGAACGCGCCCACCGCATCTTCCACGGCATCGGCGACGAACACGGTGCGGCCAACGCCGTCGGCAACCGAGCCTGGGTGCACTTCTACCGGGGCGAACACCTTCGAGGCCTGCGGGAGTTCGGCACGGCACTGGCCTACTACACACGCAGCGGCGCCCGCCGTAACGTCGCCATCACACTGCGCGGCATCGGGCCTGACCGAGGTGGAGCTGCGCCAGTTCGACGCCGCCATCGGGCATTTGAAGACCGCGCTTGCCACACTGGACGACCTGGGCCTGCACCTGGACACGGCCATGGCACTGAACTGCCTCGGCGAGGCTACCTGCGCAGAGGCCAGCCGCGGGAGGGCGCCGAGTCGCTGGAGCGTGCCGTTGTCGTCAGCCGCACGTGCGGCAGCCGCCACGAGGGAGGCGAGGGCACTGCACCATCTCGCCCTGGCAGCGGCCGAATTGTCCGGCGCGGTGCCGCGCACCGACCGGAAGAACCGACAGGACGGGTGAGGGGGAGGCCATGAGTTAGGCACGTCCAGTCGGACAACCAAGGGTTCTTCCGGGGCCGGAGTTGTCGTCGCCACCAGGACAAAAGGATGAGCTGATCTGTGCGTGTCTCACGCTGATTGCCCGATCGGTGGCAATTGCCGTGGCGGCGATGCCGGTGCCGGATTGCCCATGCAACCAAGATCTCTCTACGGTGGGTGTTTGTCCCCGGTGGGGATGGACGGTGTGAAGGGGGCTGTGTGGAAGCCGAGTTGGCGGCGCTTGCGGCGTCGGGGGCGACGACGCTGGTGGCTCTGATGGTTTCGGAGTCGTGGGAGCGGGCGAAGGGTGCACTGAGCCGGTTCTTCGGACGGCGGGCCGCGGGGGAGAACGCCGAGGAGGAACTGCAGGCGTCGAGCGCGGAGTTGGGTAGCGCGCAGGTATCGGGTGACGTGAGCGCCCGGGCGGACCTCCAGGCTCGGTGGCAGCAGCGGCTGGAGGAGATCTTCCGGGAGGATCCTGGAGCGGCACAGGAACTGGCCGGCCTGCTGTCCGAGCTGGCGCCCGACGCCTCACGCACGTTCGTCAGCCTCGTGAGCGGTGGGGTCAACTACGGTCCGGCCTTCCAGGGTTCGCACATCCACGGCGGCATTACGTTCAACGTCCAGCCCGCCCCGTCCGGACCGGGGCCTCACGCTCTGCCTGACCAAGTGCCTCTCACCATGGTCCCGTTCAGCAACCGCACGGCCGAACTCGCGGTGCTAGACCAGACCCTCGGCACGCAAGAAGGCGGCCTCGGGCCCGTCCGTGTCGGCGTACTGGACGGACTGCCTGGAGTCGGCAAGACGACCATGGCCTGGCGGTGGGCGGAACGGGCCCGGGCGCGGTTCCCGGACGGGCAGCTGTATGTCGACTTCGCCGCCCTGCGCACCCAGTCCTCACCGCCGGCCGGCGCCGGTGCGGACGTCTCCGAGGCACTGGCCATGTGCCTGAGATCGCTGCCGGGAAGCGACAGCGACATTCCGAGTTCGCTCGCGGAGCGGACCAACCTGTTCCGCTCCCGCTCGGCTGGCCTGCGCATCCTCCTCGTCCTGGACGACGTTAACCAGCCCGCGCACGTGCGTGCGCTGATTCCCAAGGGGCCGGGCAGCGCCGTCCTGGTCACCGGCCGGGGCCGACTCGGTGAACTGGCCTTGGACGGAGCCCGGTTGATCTCCGTCAAGCCGCTGGACGCGCACGGCGGACTGGCGCTGCTGAAGGACCGCTGCGGCCCGGAGACGGTCACGGCCGAACCGCAGGCGGCACAGCGCCTGGTGGAGCTGTGCGGCGGTCTGCCGGTGGCACTGCAGGTCGTGGCGGCGCGTCTGGTCACCGACGACAGTCTGAGCATGACCGAACTGGCCGCCGAACTTGATGACGAGGCCAGCCGGCTGGCCGGTATGGCACTGGACGGTGAGGAGTCCTCGGTGTCCGCTGTTCTGGGTCCCTCCTACCGACTGCTGCCGACTGACGCCGCCCGGCTCTACCGCCTGCTCGGATGGCTGCCGGTCGGCGTCTTCGACGCCGGCGTGGCCGCGGTCGCAGCCGACCTCGACACACCGCGCGCCAAACGCCTGCTGGGCGTCCTTGCGAAGGCGAGCCTGGTGGAGGCATGGGGCGACGGCCGCTACCGGATGCACGATCTGGTGCGCCTGCACGCCCGGGAGCGCGCGGTGGACGAGGAACAGGAGAGCGAACAGGAGGCGCTCATCGGCCGGGTGGGCACGCACTACCTTGCGCTCACCGCCTTCGCAGACCGGGCACTCAGGCGGGAGAGGCTGCGCATCGCCGACCTGTCGGCCGTCCTGCGGGACGTGGACGACCCCTTCTGCGCCCCCGGCGGTCCGTCTGCTCTGGAGTGGCTGGACACCGAGCGCGGCGCAGTCCTGGCCGTGCTGCGCATGGCTGCCCGGCACGGGCTGCACACCCTGGTCTGGCAACTGGCAGAGGCGTTCACGGTCCTCTTCCTGTACCGCCGCTACCTGGGGACGTGGAAGGAGTCGCTGGAACTGGGGGCCGAGGCCGCTGCGGCGTCGGCGGACACAGCGGCCGAGGCGCGGCTGCGCAGCCTGCTGTCGCGCCCGTTGCTGGACCTCGGCGAGAACGACCGCGCGGAAGCCGAGCTGGAGCAGGCTGTTGTTCTTGCCGAGACGTCCGGCCATCTCGTCCTGCGCGCCTCCGTGCAGGAATTCCTCGGCCGCTACCGGGATCTCTTCGAGCCCTCCGGCGCAGTCGAGGCGTATCAGCGGTCCCTGGAACTCAACGAGAGCGCCGGGGAGGCGCGTGGAGCAGCCATCGCCGCATTCTTCCTCGGATGCGCCCAGAACGCCCAGGGCGATCACACTCAGGCGTTGGCCACCCTGCGCCGGGCGCTGCAGGACCTGGAGTCCCGTGAGGAGCCGGACCGGCGGATGGCAGCCAGGGTACGGGCCGCCATCGGCGGGGCACGTGACCATCTCGGCCAGAGTGAAGAGGCGATCGGCGACCTGCGCGAGGCGGCCCGGACTCTGAAGGAGGTGGGGGCGACGCACTATGAGGCGCAGGCCCTGGTGCAGCTCGCCGACATCGCACAACGGACCGCAGGCCGCGAGGACCTGGTGCACGAGTGCCTGACCCGGGCCGTCGAGATCTACGAGGCGGCCGGGAGCCACACGGCGGAGAGCCTGCGGCAGCGGCTGGACGGTCTCGGCCGCTGAATTCCGGCCCGGACAGAGGGGGAAGGGGTGGCAGGCCCGGGGCTACCGGGCCGGCAGCGCGGGACGAAGACGCAGGACAACGTCCTCGTCCCGCACACCACCGACCCGCAGCGTCACCCGGCTGCCGTCCAGCGGATGCCCCGCGCGCAGACACGCGTAGACGACCGTGGCCGACAGGCCCGGATCCCCGGCCGGGCCCGTGGCGGAAGCCTCGACCACCCGGCCGTCCCGGAGCCCGACCAGACAGACGCCCTGGCGCACGGCCGAGGCCGCGATGAGGCTTCCGGGCAGTTGGGCGAGCGTGCTCCGGATCCAGCGCAGTGCCTCGACCGGGGTCGCCGCACGGCGGCTGCGCACGAGCACCGAGGCGCTCTCGGCCAGCCGCCGGTCGCGCTCCTCGCTCGTACATGCCAGGTGGGTGAAGGATCCCGGCGGGACCGGGCGAGCCTCGTCGAACCCGCAGACGGCAGCCGGGAAACGGGACAGAGAGACGCTGACCTCCTCGCCTTCCTCGGTAACGACCGTGGTCGCCTGCCAGGAGGTGACCGGTGAGAGGGGCGGATCCGTAATCGGCAGCATCAGCGCAGACGGTGGCGGGGAAGCGGGCTCAGCGAGCTTCAGCAGGCGGCAGAGGACAGCACGCAACCGGGCGAGCGCATGTCCCGGCTCGGCGAAAGCCCGATCCGCGACCCTGGCGTAGCGCTGCGGCGGGTGCCCGCGCACGACATCGTCCACCTGCCGCAGCAGGTCCCCGCGTGGATCGAGCCGGGGCGCAACCGCCGCCAGCTCGTGGACGGCCGTCCCGGGCACCGCATCACCGCCGAACGAAGCCAGCAACAGTGGCATACCCGACGATGCCCCGTACAGCGTCACCGAGCCGTGATCGCCCACGAGGACGTCCGCGGCGACGAGCGCGGGCCGCCACGCGTGCACGGCCGGCATCAGGAGCAGCCCCGCGTCCAGGGCGGCGGCGTACAGGGTGCGGATCTGCCACGCCCCGTGGGCCGACCACACATTGGGGTGGATGATCGCGCCGACCCGGTACTCGTCACAGGGCAGCTGCGCGAGCAGACGCGGGAGAAGATCGGGGAGGCGTCCCAGTACCGACGTCGGTCCCCAGGTGGAACTGACCATGACCAGACGCTGGTGTTCCGCCACGCCCAGCGCCTCCCGGTAGGCATCCCTGCGCGGCCGACTTCCGACAAGCTCGTCGAAACACGGTCGAGGTGCCGAAGGGCGATTGCCCGGTTCTGGTGCTGCCGCACGGCGTCGGCTTCCAAAAGTTCGTGCCGGATTCGCGGAGTCCGGGTGAGCGGTTGTCGGGGGCTGTGGCGGATTCTCTGCTGGAGACGGGACGTGCGTGGACGTGCGAGACAGGTTCGTGGATCCGGAACGACGCATAAGCCTCGATCTTTCGTGACGGTCCTGCCGACGTAGTCGGCGGACCGTTTCGCGTTCCGTGGCTATTGGCGGGCAGGCCGGTGGCCCGGCTGACGTGTCGGGCGGGCGCGGAGTTCCACTGCTCCGGAGACGTGGTGCTGCTCGCAGGGACGGGAAAACTACTGGTCAGACTGGGTTGGGCAGATGGTCGATCCGTCCGAGGGCGCTGGTGACGACATGGGCCCAGGGTCAGTGGTGGGCGAGGCGGAGGATCCGGCGGCGGCCGGTGGTGACGAGCTGGCGGGCGGGGCTGAACAGGCGGTGGGGCTCCCAGAGCCGTGCCTGGTCGTTCAGCGCAAGCATCGGCATCCAGGCCAGCAGGTCGAGTGCGATCTGGACGATCTCCAGCCAGACCCTGTTCTGAGCGGTGTCGTGCAGGGGCAGGTCCCTCAGGCCGGTCGCGCGGGCAGCCCGGACGCGGTCCTCGGCCCGTGCCCGCTGGCGGTGGCGGAGTTCGAGGTCGGCGATGGGGCGGCTGGTGGTGTTGCTGGCGAAGCACGTGATCCGCATGCCGTCGGCATCCGTGATCCTCAACCGGGCGCCGAGGGGCGGTCGTTCCTTCCGGACGATCAGCCGCATGCCCTTCGGCCAGCCGTCGAGCATGCTGCTGGTGAGTTCGGCGACCCAGGCCCCGTCGCGGATCTCTCCGTCTGGCTCGACGGCCGGCGTCCATGCCGCGAGCGGCACCGTGAGTACGGCCTGGTGAATTGCGTCGGTGATGGTCATGCCGACCGAATACGACAACCACCGTCCGTGTTTCGTGAGCCAGGCCACGAACTCGTGGGTGCCGCCCGCGGAGTCGGTGCGGATCAGCGTCCGGCGCCCGCGACGATAGGACTTGGGCAGCTGGGCGAGGGACAGTTGGGTGGCCGTGATGTGATCGGCGGCGGTGTTGCTGCCAGCGTTTCCGGGCCTGAGTAGACCGGCCACCGGCTAGCCGGACCCGCCCGTCCCGTGGTCGACGAAGCTCATCAGCGGGTGATGGCCGAAGGTTTTCTTCCAGGTCGCAACCGCGTCTTCCTTGTCGGAGTGCGCGATCACCAAAACGCAGTCCAGGTCCACGGTCACACAACCGGTCGCATCAGGCGCCGACGTGCCAGCCAACTTCTATACATGTTTGCGCACTTGGGAGCAAGCACTGCGGATCGCATCCAGAGCGCGTTGGCCGCCGGCCGCGAACTGATGGAGCCGCAGCCGCAGCCCGAGACAGCAGCCGCGCTGCTGAGCGATCTGGAAGACGCGGAGCGGCGACGGGATGAGCACAGTCCGCATGCCCTGACCGGGGACGACTTCATTGAGTCAATTGTCGATACACTGCTAAATCCTTTTAATCATGCATACCTGCAGTTCGGCAGCGCCTACTCATGGCGCGCAATGCTCTGGCGATGCCGAACTCCGGCTCCGCAGAGCCGTGTCTCCCCAGGTCACG
Organism: Streptomyces sp. VNUA24; assembly: GCF_029167005.1. NCBI lineage: Bacteria > Bacillati > Actinomycetota > Actinomycetes > Kitasatosporales > Streptomycetaceae > Streptomyces > Streptomyces sp. VNUA24. Next base: position 66,606 of record NZ_CP119143.1, on the reverse strand, counting down.
GCACTGCATCAGTCCCGGCGGCATGTCGTGCGTTGCCCTGGCCGGTTCAAAGCGACGGCGGGTGATGATCCATCAGTTTCTGTCAGTGGCGGCTGATAGACCCATCTCAGTGACGGGCTGCGCTGCGGCCCGCATGAGCGTGAGGGGACGCTATGGGGCAGGTGCCGGACGGCTATCACCGGGTACGAGCGCACATCCGCCGTAATCCGGCGGGCAAGGGTTCCAAACGCATGAGCGCCTGGATGATTGCCGGACTGGTTGCCGGAGTCTGGCTGTGGGGGCAGGTGTTCGGGTTCGACGAGGCGGCTTCAGCGCCGCCGGTCGCCCCTCGGCCGTCTGTCTCCGCGACGGCCGGCCGCTGATGGCCCGGCGCCGCTCAGAGATCCGGCGCCCCCGCGGGGCGGCCGAGTGGCTGGCCGCCGCCCTCGTCGCCGTGGCCGCACTGGTCCTGGCGGTCCGGATGACGGTGGCGGCGGGGGAGACGCTGCTCCGCAGCTGGCCGCTCCTGGTGGTTGGGGCCGCGACGGCCGTCGGCGCCGTGGCGTGGCGGGCGCTGCGCACGGCGGCCCAGCGCCGCCGGGCCCAGGAGCGGCTGGCCACGCTGAGGATCACACTGGCGCAGTTCGATGCCATGGACGACGAGCAGTTCGAGTACGCGCTCAGGGATCTGCTGATCCGTGACGGCTGGCAGGCCTGGAAAGTGGGGCAGGGCGGCGACCAGGCCGCGGACGTCATCGGCCAACACCCCCACCACGGACGCATCGTCCTGCAGGCCAAACACACCCGTACCGGCGGCAAGGTGGGATCGTCGGTGATGTACCAGGTCAACGGCACCGCCCGGCCCGTCCACGGCGCCGATCACGCAGTCGTCGTCACCAACGGAGCCCTCACCCGCAACGCCAAGCAATGGGGAGACCGCCACCGCGTCCGCTGGACCGACCGGGACCAGCTGCGCCGCTGGGCCGAGAACGGCATCGCACTGCAGGAACTCCTGCGCCTGCCGGCAGGGCCCCGCCGCACAGCACGCTGGCGCACGGCCGCCTGAAACGCCCATCGGATGAGGGGGATTTGGTGTTCGACGAAGACGGCTCACTCGACCCGTTCTTGAAGTTCCTGCTGTACACGGCTGTGATCCTGGGAGTGGCCAAGACACTGTGGGAGTGGCTGACCGGCGATGTGGCACGGTGGTTCAGCGCCGACCTGTGGAACTGGATCACCCAACACCCGTGGTGGACGGGACTCACCGTCGGCACGGTGCTGCTCTTGACGCTACTGCTCCGCCTGCGCGCCCTGGACGGCGTCACCGTGTATGACGAGCCGTATGAGCAGGTCGAAGATCCCGACCCGGTTGTTTTGACCTACCGGATGAAGGAACTGTCAGCCATGACTCCGGCCGGTTTCGAACAAGCCTGCGCCGAGCTGCTCGCCCGGGACGGATTCAACCGCGCCCTCCGGGTCGGCGGCGCCGGAGACCTCGGCGCCGATGTCGTGGCCTACGACGACGAAGGCCGCAAACTCGTCCTGCAATGCAAGCAGTACGCGCGGCCGGTCGGCTCCAAGGAGATGCAGACGTTCAACGGGACCGCGCGTCCCGAGCACGGCGCGGACCTGGCACTGATGATCGGCCTCAACGGCTTCACCCAGCCGGCCGTCGGCTTCGCCCAGCGCCACGACCTCACCCTCATCGGCCGCCGCGAACTCAAGCGCTGGGCCCACGGCGAACACCTCTACTCCGTCCTCACCCGGCAGAGCACCACCACCTGAAACACTGGGCCAAGAGCAGGCCCCCGCACCACAGGCCTGGGCACCCTGCCGCTGAACTCCAGCTGCAGGGTGCCCAGGAACCCATGGCCACATCCCCCGCACGACGAGGGCGGCCCAACCGATGCGCTCGGTCGCACGACCGTCTCGGCGAGTCGCTGGCGGTCACCAGAACGCATCCAAAGCCCGATCGGTATGGCCGAGGCTCTCGGTGCCCTCTGCGGGGGACGGACGGAGGCCCTTCCAGCAACTCCACAGCCGCCGCATACGCCAGCCCCGCAACTGCCTGACTCACCGCTGAGGACCTGACAGGCCCTACAGCACGCCTTCGACGCCGTGCTGGCCGATCCGGCGGTCAACTTGCTGGCTGGCCAAACCGGATCGGGCGTAACGGCACTCCGGGGACAGCCACAACGCCGTTTTCATCAGAAGCAGCGGGCAGTGCCTGGCATCACTCGATCGAGCGACTTTTGCGAGAGTCGGATGAAAGGTACGCGGGGGACGGACAGGAGCTTCCTCATCTTTGGCGCATAGATAACGGCAAGAGCAATCACCGAATGGTCAGAAGCGGTCGCATCGGCACTCCAAAGGATCCTCAGAGCGTCAACGGGCCGTTGAGCGCTCCGTTTTCACGGATCGGCGATGACGTGGCGGCGATCAGGGCGCGGCTATAGCGTTTTCTTCGCTACATGCGTCGGGACCCCTCTGATCCAGGGGCCCCGACAGATGAACCATGCCCAACGCCTATGCAAGGGAATTGCACATGACTCACTTCCGCCGGTGGCCGATGTGGCCTCGTCCGGCAGCAACAGAAACTAGCATTCCGCTGGTTTTGCTCGCTCAAACCAGCCTGCTGAGTTGTCTGGCTGTGAAAGTGCGCTGGGGAACGGTCGCCATGACGTTCCTGGTGGCCGTCACGGCCGCCTACGGCCCGGTAGTGCCGGAGAACGTCTGGTGGGTCGTGGCGGCCGGCACGGTCGCCGACCGGACGGTTTTCAGCTACCAGCGCTTCCGCCGCCGTTGACGGGCGCGGTGCGGGCGGGGATCCCACCGTCGGGAGACCCGCCCGCACCGCGGTGCTGCCAGGCCCGGGGCGGAAACCCTGCGGGTTTCCGCTCTCCCGGGGTGCCACAGACTCAGCGGATGGGCGGAAAACATGAAGCAGAGCGGAAAGCGCTCGGGGAACAACGAGCGCTACGAGTACGGCACGTGCGGTTTCGCCTTGTGCGGGCGCCGCTTCAGACGACGCAAAGGACCGGGCCGCCCGCGCCGGTACTGCCAGGATGCGTGCCGACGACGGGCCCAGCGGATGCGCAGCCAGCCGCAGGAACCGGAGCCGGAGTCGGCCGTGGTGTATTCCCCGCGCTGGGGGCCGGGCGTCGCCCACCGGCTGCACACCCTGGCCGCAGAACTGGTGGAGGCCGAACACCGCGGCGGTGATTTCGAAGAACTCGCCGGGCGCGCCGCGGCCCTGGGGGCCGAGGTCACCCACTACCTGGGAGCAGCCGTCCACGACGCCAGGGCCCAGGGCGCCAGCTGGAGCGATGTGGCGCAACAGGCCCGGGTCAGCGAGGCGACAGCCCGCGCCAGATGGGGTAGGCAGACGGTGCGACGACAGATGCGCATGCGGGCCGAAAAAGCCGTTGTCACTGCCACGGAGGCCGCTGACGCGGTACCGCCCACCGGAGCGTCGCAGCACCGGCAAAGGCTCGGAGCAGCCCTGTCTTTTCTGCTGCGCGCCCACGACCGTACAGCTCAGGAGGTGGCCCGGGAAGCGGGCGTGTCCCCCTCGGGACTGTCCCGGCTGCTGGCCGGACAGCGCGTTCCCGACTGGCCGACCGTCTTCACCGTGGTGAGCGCGGCCGGCGGCCGACCCGAGGAATTCCGGCTGCTGTGGGAGTGGGCACACGGCCGCCACCCGGCCCCCAAGAGCTCGGCGGCCACCGCCCTGGCCAGGTTCGAAGGCACGCTGCGCGGCCTGCTGTGGGCCGCGGGCCGCACCACCGGCGGTCCGCAGGCAGAGAACCGGAGAACGGAAGGCCGGACACTGGCCGCCGTCCTCGACGGTGATCTTGTCCCCGACTGGGAGACCACCCACCGGATCGTCCGGCACCTGGGCGGAAACCCGGCCCTGGTACGACCGCTGTGGGACGAGGTCCAGTACGCGTTCCTGATCGCGCTCGACTTCTTCCCGACCCAAGGAGTTCCCGGTGCGCGAGAACTCACCTGACCGGACCCTCGCCGGCCGCCGACGGGGCCTGCCCCAGCGCGGGCACAGGGAGGCGGGAAGAACCGGGCCCCCCTCGGAAGTAGCAGTGACACCGGCATCTCACCACGGCAACCCGCAGGTCGAAATCGCCATGCCCGCCGCTTTCACCGCGTTCTGCCAGAGCCACCTGGACATCTACACCCGTTATGCCACCCTGCGGCTGGGCGATGACCGTCAGGCACGGGCCCTGGCGCAGGCCGCGCTGGGCGACCTGGCCATGATGTGGCCCGAGGCGCTGCAGAGCCCGTCCCCCTCCGCCCTGGCCTGGCGGCTGCTTGCCGCCCGGATCGGACGCGCCGCGGCGGACAACCGGGCGCTGTACCGCGTGCTGCCGGCCGTGCAGGCCGACGCGGTGCTGCTGCGCTACCGCCTCGGCCTTCCCGATGACAAGGCAGCCGAGGTCATGGGATGGCAGCCGGGCGAATTCACCTGCCTGCTGAAGACGGCCGTACGGGGCGCAGCCGCCTGAAAACCCGTCGCCAGGGGCCGGCGTCACCGTGCGCCCGCGTACGCCGGCCCTCCGCCGCCCTACCGGCGCAAGCCGAAATGCCTGCAGTTTCACTCCTGCGGGGGCTACACGAAAGCGGCAGTCCGGGTGGATCATGTAACACGTAACTCCTAGCATGGAGTGCCTACTTGACACGTTGTCGCGCAGGGCTTCCTGCGCGGGGCGTGCGGCAGGCGACGGCATGCGGGGGCACGTGCTAATGATCGATGTAAGCCAGGCCAGCGACGCACGCATCTACAACTATCTGCTCGGAGAAACCGACCACTACCGGGCCGACCGTGAAGCCGTCAGACACCTCCTGGAGATCGTCCCCGAAGCCCGGCAACTGGCCCGCACCAACCGTCAGTTCCTGACCAAATCGGTGCGCTACCTCGCCGGGACACGCGGCATCGACCAGTTCCTCGACCACGGCTCAGGCCTGCCCACCGCGCGGGACAACGTCCATCACGTCGCCCGCCGCGCCAACCCCACAGTCCGTGTGGCCTACGTCGACAACGACCCGATAGTGCTGGCACACGCCCGCATGATGCTCGACGGATCCCACACCCTCATCCTCGACGCCGACATGCTCGACACCACAGCCGTCCTCACCGGCAGTGAGCAGGCCGGCGTCCTGAACCGACGTGCGGCGGTGGGTGTGCTGTTCTTCTCCTCCCTGCACTGCACCGCCGACGACCGCGACCCCTGGCAGCGCGTTCACGACCTCATCGACCGGCTGCCCTCGGGCAGCTGTCTCGCGCTGAGCCACCTGGTCAGCGACGATCCCGCCCTGCGTGACGAAGCCTCACAGCTGATGCGCCGTGCCACCGGACATCCGTGGGCCGTTCGGTCGCCCGCCGCGGTCGATCGGTTCTTCGAAGGACTGCGGCCCGTCGGCGGACTGATCGGTGATGTCGGATTCTGGAGGCCCGGTACGGACCTGAGGTTCCCGCGTACCGATCGCACCTGGACCGTCTACGGCGGTGTCGCCCTCAAGCCGTAGGCGGGCACCTATTCGGTCAGATCCCCGATGTAGTGCTGCAGCATGGCGAGCGTCTCCTCACGCGAACTCGCCTTGGCCCACAGGCTGGTCAGCGCCAGCCGGTATCCCTCCACGCCATCGGTGTGCGTCAGATAGCTGCCGCCGTGGCGGACCTCCAGATACACCATGTCCTCCTCCCGGTCGGAGGGAAAGGCGAGGAAGGTGATGGACGGGGCCGGAGCCATGACCTCATCACCTGCACTGAAGGGCAGTACCCGGATGTGGATGTGCTCCGCGTTCTCCTCCAGGCTGTACAGCTCACGCAGCTGCTGACGCATCACCGCCGCCCCGCCGACCGGCCGGGCGAGCACAGCCTCGTCCACCAGCGCGTAGTAGTGCGGAGGGTCAGCGGCGTGCAGCAGCGCCCGGCGCCGCTGGCGCACCAGGACCGTACGCTCCCGCCGCTCCCGCTGCTTCTCACCGTCCTCGGTGTCGATGTCCGGAAAGGCATGCTTCGCCAGGACCCGGGCGTACTCCGGGATCTGCAACAGGCCGGGCACGTACTGCACTTCGTAGGTGCGGATCTCCCGGGCGGCGGTCTCGACGCTGATGAGACGTTCCAGCCAGCCGGGGACCGCGTCGCGGAACTCCTCCCACCACAGCGTCTCCCGTGAGCGGTCGGCGAGCCGGACCAGCGAGTCGAGCTCCGCGACACTGCTGACCCCGTAGAACTGGGCCAGGGCCAGCACCGTGTTCGCCTTGAGCGGGGTGGCGCCGGTCTCGATGCGGCTGAGCGTGGGCACGGAGCCGATCACCCCGGCGCGCACCACATCCACCAGCCGCAAGCCCTTGCCCTTACGTAGCTGGCGCAGGTGGGCCCCCACAACCCGGCCCGCGCCGGCTGGAAGGCTGCCCGGGTCGTCGCCGTCTGGGACAGCCCGAAGGATTTGACCGCCAGACACGCAGACTCCCTAGATCAGCCGCTCGTTCAACTCCAGGGCCAGAGTGGGGATCCTGCCGGTGCGACCGCAAGCCTGGAGCAGCGACTTTCAGTCGGCCAGGTGGTCGAACTCTCCTCCCTTGGCACCGGCGAGCATCGCTAGAATTTCCGAACGCGTGAACACTAAAGCGGGCCCGCCGGGGAATCGCGAGTTGCGTACGGCGGTTCCCCCGTCCGGCAGGGCCGCAAATTCTACACAGTTGCCGCCCTCCGGTGTGCTCGCCGAACTCTTCACCCACTCGATACCGGTGATGGCGTCGGCTGCCACCCCGTTTGCGTACGCTCCCAAGTCTTCGTCCTTTCACCACTGGCGTTGCTGCAGTTCCGCATGGCCGGACCCCGCCCGGGGTCCGAGGGAGCGGGCACAAGGCGGAGTCGCGGACCCGTGAAAATTTCACGGGTGCGTGGAATTCCGTCGATCTTAGAGGGTGATTTTCATGCACGCTGTCCCTCGAAAGGGCGTTCTTTTCCATGTGATCATCCGAAGAAGTGGGAGGTGGACGGCTGTGCGACCGGGTGAGGCTGCACCGGTGGTCAGCTTGGCTGGATTGGCAGGGGTAGCGACTCCTGGCGAAACACGGGCGCTGGACTGGGGCCTGGCCATGGGAGTCTCCGTCGCCAACTTCGCCGCCGCGAAGATCACAGCCAGCGTCGAAGGACTCGCCCACGCACGGGAGTTCACGCGCTACCAGCTCCAGCGCTGGGGCGTGCCCGGAGCCACCGATGACGTGATCAGCGTGATGGCGGAACTTGCCGGCAACGCTCTGCGTCACACGGCCGCCGCCGACGAGGGAACCTGGATGGCTCTGGGCACCAGCCCGCGAACCGTCGTGTGCATCGTGCTCGACCCCAGCCCCGGCAAGCCCGCCCTCCGGCCGGCCGACAACCTGTCCACCGCAGGGCGAGGGCTCAACGTCGTCTCCGCACTTTCCACGGCCTGGGGGTGGAGCCCGCAAGGCCAGGGCAAGGCAGTCTGGGCCCGCGTCCCCCTGTGAGGGTCGAGCGCATGGTGCGGATCGCTACCGCATGCCGAACCCCGGCGACCGGGGCCGAGGGTGCGGCCTTTTCAGCCCGGTCAATGAAACAGCGTTGCTACAGAGTTGATGCGGCGGTGTCTGCGGGGAGGCATCGGCTCCGCTGGTCTTGGATCATGGCGCATCAAAGCAATCAGGGGCACTGCGGAGGTTGTTGATGCCGAGGCTGACAGCGGGGGACCCGGAGTGGGTAGGGCCGTACCGAGTCGTGACACGGCTCGGCACGGGTGGAATGGGCATCGTCTATCTGGGGACCTCGCTCGGCGGACGACAGGTCGCCGTGAAGGTGTTACGTCCAGAACTGTCGCAGGATTCGGCTTTCCGACGCCGATTCGCACGTGAGGTGGCTTCGGCCCGCGCGGTGAGCGGGGTCTTTACCGCCGGCGTGGTCGATGCCGACCCCGAAGGCTCGCCGGCGTGGCTGGCTACGGCCTACGTGTCTGGTTTGTCACTGGGCGAGGCCGTTGCCAAGCACGGGCCTCTGCCGGAAGCGTCGGCGCTCGCGCTAGCGGCAGGCCTTACGGAGGCAATCGGATCAATCCATAGAGCGGGCGTGATCCACCGCGACCTGAAACCGTCGAACGTGTTGCTCGCCGAGGACGGACCGAGAGTGATCGACTTTGGGATCTCCAAAGTCCAGGGAAGCAGCCTGCTGACTCAGGGAAACCAGGTGTTCGGAACCCCTGGTTTCATGTCCCCCGAGCAGTTGCAGGGCCGTCCGGTCGGGTCACCCAGTGATGTCTTCTCCTTGGGCGCCGTTGCAGTCTTCGCGGCGACCGGACACGGTCCGTTCGGGGCGGGAGCGTCTCCAGAACTCGGCTACCGCACTGTGCATGAGCAGCCGGATGTCACAGGTGTACCGACTTGCTTGGTCCACATTGTGGAGCGGTGCCTGGCCAAGGACCCGAGGGAGCGGCCGACGGTAGCGCTCCTGCTGGCCGAACTCGCGGAACTCAATGGGAGCACCCAGGAAGTCACCGAGGTGTTCACCGGCACCGGCTGGCTACCCGAAGCGCTCGCGCACACCCTGCGGCCCCAGGCCTACTCCCTGCAAGTTAACCGCTCCTCCGGCAGTGAGCTGCGATCGCCTGACCCGGAATCCGACGGCTCCGTTCTTGATCGCGGCGATGACAGCCCCCGCCGCAGCCCGGAGACTCCGAGCAGCGCAGCCGTATCGGGCGGAGGCAGCAGAATGTCGCGCCGACGGGCCCTATTCGGTCTCGCGTGCGTCGGCGCTGCAGGCGCCGGTCTCGCCGGGTGGACACTGCTGTCAGACGACTTTCGGCCCGGTCGACAGCGTTGGAGATTCGCGACGGACGGCGCCATCCTGGGGACCCCGACCGAGGCCAATGGATTGGTATACGCGGTCAGCAAGGACAACACGCTGTACGCCGTTGATGCCAACAGCGGCCGTAAGAAGTGGGCGTTCAGCGCCCGCGCAGACAGGTATCCGTCGCCAGCAGTGGCCAACGGAATTCTGTACCTCAGCGACGAGGATCCGCGAGGCAGGGTGTATGCCCTTCGTGCCGCCACCGGAGAACATTTGTGGGATTCTCCCTTGATCTTGTCACGTGCACTTATCGCAGGCGGGTTTGCCTGCCTGGTCACCGGCCAGACGATAACGAAGAATGGAAAGGCCTACAGCATGCTGGAGGTCAAAGACGCGGCAACGGGTGACCAGCACTGGAAATTCCGGGTCGACGACTCCGCTTTCGTAGCAGTTGCCGCTGAGTCCGGCACGGTGTTTGTTGCCGGGGCTAAGAATCTCTACGCACTGGATGCGGCCACTGGCGAGCAGACGTGGAGCGCGCCGGTAGGCGGCCCTGCGGGGCTGACGGTGCGCGCCGTACGCGGCACGGTGTTCGTTCACAGCTCTCGTGGGCTTTACGCTGTCGAGGCGTCCACTGGCCAAGTGCGTTGGGAGTTCACCCATCCAGGGATGATGGACTCGTTCGGTGTCACCACCAGCGGCCATGTGTACGCCTTCACTAAAGAGTCCGACGCTGCCGCCGCTCTGCACGCTCTTGATTTCGCTAGCGGCATTCAGAAATGGCAGTACACGATCAATGATGAAACCGGGGGAGACATCAACCCCCCGATCATCACTCGAGACATGGTCTACGTATCCGGAGCAGAGGAGCACGGAAGAAAGGGCAGCACCTTACGTGCCCTACACCCACGTAAGGGCCAAGAAGAATGGATCTTCACGCACGACGGCAGCATGACCCTGCAGCCGACCGTGACAGCCAACGTGGTGTACCTCGGCAGCGGCGACACCCATTTGTACGCCCTGGATGGCCGCACCGGCCAACAACAGTGGAAATTTAGAACCAGAGGAAATGTCACTCCGCCGTTTGTGAGTGATGGCGTCGCCTATGCCGGCAGCGGAGACGGAAATCTCTACGCCGTGACGGTGTAAGGGCTCCGGGAAACAAGCGGTGCCCTGCCGGCACCGCACGCAACCTCACCCGCCCTCCGACAACGAACCGCAGGACTCAGTACGTTGCCGGTTCGTAGGTGAGGGTGGTGTCCGGGCAGTCGGCGGCGTAGCGCAGCAGGGCCTCGCGCTCGGCCGGATCGACGGCCAGGCCCCACCGCATCTTCGTGGCCACCCACTCGCCGAGGTAGCGGCAGTGCCCGGAGGGGATCGGCATCCATGTGGCGGGGTCCTGGTCGGACTTCTGGCGGTTGGAGCGGGCGCTGACCGCGATCAGGCTGATCTCGGACCCGAGGTCGTTGGCGTAGCGGCGGCGCTTCTCGGTGGTCCAGCCGTAGGCGCCGGAGTCGTGGGCCTCGGCGAGCGGGACCAGGTGGTCGATGTCGATCCGGCCGGGGCCGGAGCCCTCGATGAGGGTGTCGTCGTAGTAGGAGTGCCAGACCCCTCCGGTGAGCGTGCAACTGGCTCCGACCGTCGGTGCCTCGATGGCCTCGGCGATCAGGACGTCCTTGTTGGCGGTGCAGCCGTTCTTGTCGTCGTCCTTCCAGTGCGGGTACAGCTCCCGCTTGTAGCCGGCCCGGACTTCCTCGGCCACCGGCAGCGAGGTGATGCCCGCGGTCAGGGAGATTTCATCGGCCTGGGCCGGAACAGCAGGAGCAAGGACGGCGAAGGCCACGGCCGTAGCCACGGTGGAAAGGCCTCGCCGGAAGTTTTCGATCATGGAGCAGGTTCTACCGGGCGCCGGGCTGCTGCACGAGCCTGGGCCCGGTCGAATCACCCGGTAGGAGGAGGCCGTTCACCGAAGAAACGGCACTCCACCCGCTTCGACCCCTCACTGGTCGAGCCTGCCGGTTGCGGGGATCGGTACGGGCGTCGGCAGGGTGGCAGCGCCCCCGGCGAGGAGGGGTACTCCCGGCCGTGTGAGCGATTGGCCGGACAGCCGGCAGCTTCAGCTGCTGGCCGGCACGGGCTCGGAGTCGGCCTGGGCCGGTGTGGTCGGCTCTTGGGCCTCGGCGGCAGCGGTGTAGTAGACGGAGGAACCCTGCCTGGTGCGCTGGGCCTTGCTCTTGGCCACTAGCCCTTCGAGGGTGGTGCGCACGACGTTGGTCTGGATACGGCGGTCGGGGTGTGTCTGGGTGAGCGCGGTGGCGATCTCGGCTGCGGAGCGTGGTTCGCTCTGTTCGGTGAGGTGCTGACGGATGAGTTCGACGAGGGTGGGCTGCGTCGCCTTGGGGGCCGTGGCCTTGGCAGGGGGCTTTGCCTTTGTCTGCTTGCCGCTCTGGGGGGCTGTGGCCCTCTTGGTACGGGTTCGCTTGCCGGTTGCCGGGGTGGTGGCCTTTTGGCGGGGGAGGGAAGGTGTTGCTGCGGCTTCCTCGGCGGCGGGAGTCGGCTCGGGTGTGAGGATGCCGAGTGCCTGTTGCATGTTCACCAGCACGGTGTGGTCCTGCTGCAGGCTCAGGAGCTGGTCGTTCAAGGCGTCGATCTCCCCGCGGAGACGGTCCTGCTCTTTGGCGTTGTGCTCAAGGTCGGTGGCGACCTGAGTGCCGTACTGCTCCTTAAGGGCGGTCGTTCGGGAGGGTGTCTCGGCCATGGCCGTTCTCCTTTGGGGAAATGACTGTGCTGTTGGCGAGGGATGTTACTCACCCGTTCTGTCTTGACGGCTTTTTGTGTCTGCCGCAGCCCCGAGCGCGGATGCCTGGGTGGCTGTGGAGGCGGGCAGTGGCGCGATGCGGCGACTGAGCTGGTGATTCCTCAACAGGGCCTGAGTGAAAGGAAGTTGGCTCAAGAGCCGGACAGGCGGGCGAAGTGGGTGTTGATCCAGGAGAGGCCGCCGAGGTCGAGGTGGTGGCGGGCGCGGGTGACGGCGACGTAGGCGAGGCGGGCGTCGGTGTCGTTGACGGGTTCGGGGATGGGGCGGCCCTGGGTGTCGTGCTCGCCGGTGTCCTTGGGCGGGGGGAAGTCGTCGGCGATCCGCACGGTGGGCCATTCGCGGCCTTTGGCGGAGTGGGCGGTGGAGACGGTGACGTCGGCGGTCTTCTCGTCGGTGAGCTGGCTGAGCGCGGCGAGGATGGCGTCGGGGCCGTGTGTGTCGACGAGGTTGACGAAGGGCTGCAGGTCGCATCCGGCGGGATCGTGTTCGGCGTACTCCTGCAACTCGCCCCAGGAGGTGAAGAGAACGAGTTCGGGATGGGTGGTGGGGCGTCCGTCCTGGAGGTCGCGGGCGGCGAGCGCCAGCGCGGCCAGAGCCTGAGCGCCGCGGGTCAGGGCGACGCGCCGGCCCTCGGTGAGCAGGCGCATGACCTCGGTCATGGCACCGATGTTCGTGCGGCACAGTACCGCGTCCGGCCGGGCCAGATCACTGACTTCCGCGGCGATGGCCGTGCTGCCGGTCAGCCGGATGGGGGCCTCGGCGAGCTCCAGCCAGCGGTTTGCCTGCTCGGCGATGACGGGCCCGAAGCGGAAGGACTGTGTGAGGGCCAGTTGCGTGGCGTCGAAGCCGGTCATCACGTCGCGGGCGCCGCGCCAGCCGTAGATGGCCTGGGCGGAGTCACCGACCATGACGAGCTGCGCGTGGCCGCGCTGGGCGGAGAAGACCTGTTCCAGGACGGGGTTGGTGTCCTGGGCCTCGTCGAGCAGGAGGAAGTCCGCGTTGATCTTCGGCTCGGTCAGGGCCCACATCTTCAGGTAGTGGTCGTGCTCGAAGCGGACCACTCCCTGGTCGGGGTTGTGCAGGTCGGCCCAGGCGCGGCGGGCGAACGGCAGCACCGCCTCGGCGAGTTGGGCGTGTTCGCCGGGGGTGCCCAGGCGGCGCAGGGCGGGGACGTGGTGGCGGCCCACGGCGCGGTCGGCCGAGTAGCAGAAGCGGGTCACGGTGCGCAGCACGGTGTAGGACAGCGATCTGGTGCTGATCTCGTGCTCGCCGATGCGGACGGGCCGGGTGATGCCGAGTGCCTGGCCGGTCTTCCATGCGGGCTGGCGAGGGCTGTTGAGGCGGCCGGTGTAGCGGTGGCCGAGGGCCGCGTAGGCGGTGGCGTGGGCCGTCTTGCACTGCACGGTACGGGGGAAGCGGGCCGCGGCGTCGAGGGCGATGCTTTTGTTGAAGGCGAGGTAGCGGCCGCGGCGCTGGGTGCTGGTGGCGAGCAGGGCGAGCGTGGTGGTCTTGCCCGTGCCGGCGCCGGCCTGCAGAGCGAGGTGGTGGCCGGCGCGGAAGGCGTCGGCGGCGTGGACCTGTTCGTCGGTGGGCGTAGGCAACAAGGGCTCCGCGAAGGACAGAGGACGGCACGCATGTCCGGGGCTTATGACGGGGGATGACGCAGGGGGCGCTGTGTCAGCGGGGCGTTCGGTGGCGCCGGCTCAGGGCGCGGCCGGCGCAGGCCAGGACTTCCTCGAGCGTGTGGTCGGCGAGCAGGACCTCGAGCCGCCTCTCCAGCGCATGCAGGCGATCACGCTCCCGCGCTGCCACAGCCGCGGTCACCCGCAGGCTGAGGAACTCTGCCGGACGCTGGCCCCGGGCAGCTGCCATCCGGCGAATGGCCGCCATGTCGCTCCGGCTGAAAGCGAGGTTGAGCCATACCTGGCCGTCGCGGTCCGCGTAGTGCGTGCTCAGCACGTCGACGGGTAGCCGGGAGTCCAGGCGGCGCCGCAGCGTGTGAAGAGCGTTCCCCGGGCCGTGGGCCCGCTGCAGGGCCATCAGCCGGGTGCGGTCGGCGTTCACGGCCAGCGGCACGTTGCGGCCGGCGCGCTTGAGCTCTTTGGGGGAGAGGGGCCGGGTCAGCAGGATCTCGACGGCCTGGTGCCGCATCATCACCGCACCGCCTTCGGTCCGCGGCCCGACGGCCCGCGGCGGCCGACGGAGGGAAGGCGGGCGTGGATGTGCTCGTGGTGGATCAGCGGGTCGAAGGGCTCCCAGTCGGCCACCGCCATGTCAGGGACCGTCGGGCTGGCCGCGTGCTGCGGGCAGCGCTGGGCACGCCAGCGCAACTGCTCAATGTAGGGAAGCGGACTGAGGTCGTAGAGGGCCATCACGTCGGCCGGAAGCGCCAGTTGGCCGGCTGTTGTTGCTGTGGCCGGGATCAGGGTCCAGGTGCCCGCAGGGGTCTCAGGAGCAAGCAGCGGGTGCGGACAGCGGTCTCGGTGCCGGGTCCGGGCGACACACTGGATCGCCTCGACCGGGCAGGTGGCCAGGTAACGGACATACAGCAGTTGCACGATCGGCCGGGCCGGCCAGCACGCGGTCGGCTGTGGCGCGGGTTCGTTCGGCGGGCTGGCCGGCGGGACGAAAGCGCCGGTGTCGATCATGCGGCGGGTGTGTACGGCCAGAGCCCTGCGCAGCACCGCCAGGCCGGTGGCTGCCGCCGGGGCATCCCGTGCGGGACACAACAGAACGTGCGGAAGACGGCACCAGCTGCTGTTGTCCCCGGCTGGATGGGCGACACCGGAGCTGACGTGCCAGCGGCAGGCGGCCGGGACCGCGGCCGCCGGCAGCTCGTGCGGATGGAGATGGACCATCCGCTCGTCACTGCGCTGGTACCACTCGATCCGGTTGCCGCACTCGCGGCAGCGGCTGTTCTGGCCCCAACGCAGCAGACGGCTGCCGCCACCGGGGGACACCCGCAGTGGACGATGCACAGGAACGGCAACCGGGCTGCCGTCCCGGTGCCTGACAGAAGACGAAGGCCGGGATCGCATACGAGCGAACCTGCCAGCCAACACGCCGCACCGATGGCGGCGCCGCCGCCGTATCGCCCGCACAGCCCAAGACAGGGCGACTGACGTACGAGAGGCTGCTCAAGTTTTCGATACGGCGTCGCCGCTTCAGGTGATCTGCTCCGGTCGCGTGGACGGGCCGTCAGTCGCCGGCGGAGCCGGGCAGATCGTGACCGTGACACAGCGTGCCGAACAGCTCCTCGAACGGCGTTCCCAGGGCGTGCGCGAGGGCATGCCAGGTCTTGAGCGTGCCGATGGTGCGACCCTGCTCGATCTCGATGACCGTGCGTCTGGCCAGGCCGCTGCGGGCGGCGAGCTCGTCGTACGTCCACCCGCGCACGGCCCGCAGACGCGCGAGCTCCAGCCGCAGCGCGTTGAGGTCCGGATCGGGCGGCAAGATCGTCACCCGTCCATCCGACGGTGCAGACCCCTGCCCTGTCAGTGCAGACCTCTGCCCTATTTCCCCAGGTGGCGCACCCATCGCAAGGGCAGACCTCTGCACTACGCTGGCCGCCGCCCAATTCCGGGAAAACGCCAGCAAGGACATCAAGAGGAGGACCCACGCCCATGAGGCTGCGCGCACCAGGCACGCCAGCGCCGCGCGCCTGGACCGTGGAACTCCGGTCGCACAGCAGCGGACTCGTCCTCACCTGCCAGCAATGCCCCCACGGCAACACCGTCACAACAACCTCCGCCCGATCAGCCGCCCTCACCCACCTCGCCCGACACGCCCACAAAGACACCCTCCCGCCCCACCTGCGGACCTGCCAGTGCCACGAACGAGGCTGCCGCTGGCACCGCCCCCACCGCGGCTGCGCCGGCCCCGTCCGACTCCTCCTCGCCTGCGAGCGTGGCGGCCGGGTATGGCGGCTAGCCGACACCTGCACCGCCTGCGCCGCAGCCACAACCCACGCCGCCGTCGTCCCCGACACTGCCCTGCTCAACCCCCAGCCGTCACCTGCCAGCACCCCCCGGCCCAGACGACAGCCCAACGGACCAGACAAGCGGATCCGGGTGCGGGAAATGCTCTGCTACCTGGCCGCCGCGCTCCCGGACAGCGCCTCCGCCGCCACTCGGCTCATCGCCCTGCAATGCGCTCTGCGCATCAACGCCAGCATGCAGGTCACCCTGCCCCTGGGATTGTTGCGAAGTCTCCGCCTCGGCACCAACGCCGGGCCGTGGCGAGAACTTGAGCACGTGCGATGGCTACGTAGAATTTCCGGCCCTGCCACGGGCGCGGTCGTGGTCCAACTGTTGGATACCGCGCTGCTCACCCAGGCGCCCGCACGCCCTGACCGATGTCATGCGGCGGACTGGGCACTGCGCGTCAGTTGCCCGCCGCTGGCCGGGGCGATCGGCCCGCTCCCGCAACTAGTGAACGTCTACGTTGCAGCATGCAGCGACCCCGAAACCGGCCGAGGCCAGAGCGAGTGTGACCGGATGGCGCGCGACTGCGGCGTTCGCCGGGTGTGTCAATTTAACGGCTGATCTTGGTTGTTGATGGTCAGTTGTTGCTCGGGGTGAGGCGGCCTTCGAAGGCGATCTGGAACGCGTTGAGTGGTGCTTTCCAGCGCATGGTCCACCTCTTGCGGCCCTTCCCGGTCGGGTCGAGGCTCATCAGCGCCATGTAGATGCACTTCAGAGCGGCGGCTTCGTTGGGGAAGTGTCCGCGGGCGCGGACGGCCCTGCGGATGCGGGCGTTGACGCTCTCGATCGCGTTCGTGCTGCAGATGACCTTGCGGATCTCGACGTCGAAGGCGAGGAAGGGCACGAACTCGGCCCAGGCGTCCGACCACAGCTTCACGATCGCCGGATACTTCTTCCCCCACGCCTCCTGGAACTCCAGGAACCGCTCCGTCGCCGCGTCCTCGCTGGGCGCGGTGTAGACGGGCTTGAGTGACTTGGCGACCTTGTCCCAGTCCTGACGGGCGGCGTAACGGAACGAATTCCGCAGCAGGTGAACCACACACGTTTGAACAATCGTGCGAGGCCAGGCGGCCTCCACGGCCTCGGGAAGGCCCTTGAGCCCGTCGCAGACCAGCATCAGCACGTCGTCCAGGCCGCGGTTCTTCAGCTCGGTGAACACGTGCAGCCAGTACTTGGCGCCCTCGCCGCCATCGCCGGCCCAGATGCCGAGGATGTCGCGGGTGCCGTCCACGGTCACCGCCATCACCACGTAGACCGGACGGTTCGCGACCTGCCCGTCCCTGATCTTGACGTTGATGGCGTCCACGAACAGGACGGGATAGACGCGGTCGAGGGGACGGTTCTGCCACTCGGCCATGCCCTCCATCACCTTGTCGGTGATGGTGGAGATGGTCTGCTTGGACACCTCGGCGCCGTAGACCTCGGCCAGGTGAGCGGCGATCTCGCCGTGCGTGAGCCCCTTCGCGGACAGCGACAGCACCATCTCGTCGACCCCGGTCAGCCGCCGCTGCCGCTTCTTGACGATCTGCGGCTCGAACGTGCCCGAGGTGTCACGCGGGACTTTGACCTCGACCGGCCCGACGTCGGTCAGCACGGTCTTGGCCCGGCCTCCGTTACGGGAGTTGCCACTGCCCCGGCCGCCGGCATCGTGCTTCTCATAGCCGAGGTGATCGGTGATCTCGCCTTCCAGGGCAGATTCCAAGACCCGCTTCGTCAGCTGCTGCAGCAGCCCACCCTGCCCGGTCAGCTGCAGCCCCTCCGACCGGGCCCGCTCCACCAGCATCGCGACCAGTTGCTCGTCGGACACGGGCGCAGGCTGCCCGGACTGGGCACTCTCGACAGGCTCCACGGTCTCCAACTCCACGACGGTATCAGTCACTTGACGTCACTCCCATGATCGTCAGATCCGCCGTTAGATTTACACTCCCCGTTCGACTTGCTGAACTGTTCGACACGCTTGAGCACCTCACAGCAGCCGGGTTGCTGGATTCATGGAAGGGAGCTCCGAACACAGAAGACCTCCATTGGAAGCAGACGGCGTGGCACCAATGAAGCGACAGTCGGGCGACTTCTGCAGGCAATCGGCGTCAGCCTGCTGGCCGCTTTTGCCCCAGATCGTTGGGGTCGGTCTCGTTGACACCCAGACGCGGGACAGGCTCCGGCACGGGGAAGAGCAGTGTGCGAAGGAGGCGGAGCAGGGTGTTCTTGCTGGTGGTGAGGGCCAGGCGTCTGCACAGCTTGGCCTCCGCGTCCGTTCAGAAATGAGGCGATGTCGGTGAGTTCAGCGCTGAACATGTTGGTGCGGCGTGCTTTCGACGCGTCAGGACTGCGGGCGTGGTTGCGTTGAGGGCGGGCCGAGGCCAACCACTTCGCCCGCGACCATGGGATCACTCACTACCCCGGCCCTCCATCTCACATCCCGGACCCACCCGGCGCTTTCTTGCCAGCCGACTGTGTGGTCCAGGGATGGGCGGCGAGCGCGGACTCGGCGAGGCGAGCCGGCAGCCCTCCTCGAGGGGCTGACGCCTTGCCACGGTGGCCTCTCTCGAACTGGGGCAACCTTTCGGCTCTGCGCGCAGCGGGCTGACGAAAGCGGCCTAGTGCCCCAGAGGGGCACTAGGCCGCTTTCATGACGGTGGACGACGTCAAGGAAAGGAATCAGCTGCTTCTATACACTTTCGAGGGGGGCGCGATCACCGCGAGGGGTCAACTCGAGCGTGACAACTTCCCTGTCACCGCGTTCCTCCTCGTCGTGGATGTGCAGCAGGTTCTTCTTTGCGAGGCTGCGCAAGACCTCTGGAGCTTCCTCGTTCCTTGCAGGGAACAAGGCCTCCAGCCGGTTTTCCCCCTCGCTGCTGCGGTCTACCCACAGACTAGCCATGCCGACGAGCTTCGTCTCGGGCTCGCGGTCGTGCATGGTGTCGCGCAGTACCGTCAGGAGTGCGGCCTCAGCTCCGGTGACCTCAACGGGCTTGAAAGGCCTTCCCCCGGAGCGGTCCCAGCGCTCTCCGAAAGCCTCGACCTGTTCACGGAGATAGACAGGGCCGGACTTGAGATGGGCGACGGGCGGCGGGAAATGGGACAGCTTCGTGATCTGGTTGGCACGCTGCCGGGAGGTGACGCCCAGGATCTCGGCGATCTCGGAGACGCCAGCGAGTTCCGGGACGACTGGATCTTCGAGCCTGCGGTCCAATTCCTCTTCGGTGACGGCCTCGATGCCAACGATGGTGTGCGGGATGCCGAGGGCCCGTGCGGCCACGGTCACTTCCCTCAGCGCGGCTTCCGTCGCCTGACGGGCGGTACTGGCCTCGATGAACACCCGTGCGGACAGGTTGCCGTTGGGGGCGTACCCGACTGCGGGCTCCAGTGCTGCGAGCTTTTCATGCAGGTCGTCGATCAGAGCGTCGGCGACAGCACGTGCGGCAAGCTCTACGTAGACGCTCCACGACTGGGACATGATGGGCTTACCTCCTTCTCCCTCTGCCGGGATGTTGGCTGGTGGTGCGGTCCCGCCGGGCTTCCCTCCCGGCGGGACCGCTTGCTCCTTGGCTACTTGACGAAGCCGTGGCGCTTGAGTGCGGCGAGTGCATTCTTGTATCCGCGCGACTCTGATGGAGTGCTGGCCAAAGTGGTCACATACACCCCGTCCTTTCGGACGCGATAGTGGCTGCTCTTGGTCTCTTCGACCTCGAATCCCTGGTCATGCAGCTTCCTCAGAAGCTGGCGGATGTCCTTGCTGCTGATGCCCATTCTACCCCCTTCCCTTGACGTCGTCCACCTTTATTGTATCAGATCTCTTGACGTCGTATAGTCATACATTTCTGCGTGGTTGAATGGTCACTTAAAGTGGCATGTCAGGGTGGTGGCTCGAGGTTGAGACCGACTGCCCGTCCCTGCCGCCATTGAGCGGGACTGATCTCCAGGGGGCTGTAGTCGGCTTCGTGCGCGGGTGGGGTCGGGGCGCGGTCTCGGCCTCGGAACGGTCGGTGGGGGAGCCCAGCGCTTGCTCATGGTGCGTGGCCGCTGTCCGGTGGCCCCGAGTGGAGGTACTTCCGGCCGTAGGAGAATCGCGTGCTGGCGACCTATTCGACCGTTCCCCAGGCCTCATTGCGTCGAGGCAAGGTGCTGACAGGGGCGCGGGGAGAGGCGAGGATCTTTCATCATGAGGGACGGGGGCCGCAGGGCGGGGCAGGTAGTGGCTGCGCTGTGCGCGGCTGCCGGGGTATGGCTGTGCGTGGTGGCCGTGCGAGGGGGCTGGGACGCTGCTGACCCAGTCGCCAGCGTTCTCGGTGGCGGCGCTGGGATTGCGGCCCTCCTGCTCTCCTTGGGATTCGTTCCGGGCGCTGGCAGGACGACAGGAGACCCACCTCCTCCAGCTCCGCCGGCCGTGCCCGACTGGGTTGTCGATCGTGACGAAGTGGAGCAGGTCGTCGCTGCGGTCTGCGAGCGGGCCGGGGCACGGCTGCCGTTCGGGTTTCCCGGCAGTCGCAGTGGCAGTGCCATGGTCGGGATCACCACGGGCCTGCACGGAGCCGGAGGGTTCGGCAAGACGACGCTGGCCCACATGGTGTGCGCCCACCGCAGAGTCCGCCGTGTCTTTCGCGGGCGCGTGTACGTGGTCACCATCGGGCGCAATGTGCGGGGCCGCGCGGCGATCGCCGCCAAGGTGGCTGAGGCGACCCGGTTCATCACAGGCGACACTCTCGAATCGGGTGAGGACCCCGGCAGAGCAGGCGATCACCTCGGCCGTCTGCTGGCCAGGCGGCCACGCACGCTCTTGGTGATCGACGACGTCTGGGAACCTGAACAGCTGGAGCCGTTCTTGCGCGGAGCGCAGGAGCAGTGTGTGCGGCTGGTGACGACCCGCAAGCCGGCTGTCCTGCCGCCCGATGCCTGCCGGGTTGTCGTGGACCGCATGTCGTTCGCGCAGGCAGATGCCGTCCTCACTCGCCAGCTCGAACCTGGCCTGCCCGCGCCCTTGGCAGCGGCTTTGGTCAAGGCAACCGGACGGTGGGCCCTGCTACTGCGCCTGGTCAACCAGCTGATCGTGGTTCAAGCCGCTACCGGCGTGCCGCAGGCTGTCGCCGCACAGGCGATCCTGGAACGGTTGCGCGCTCTCGGCCCGGCAAGCGCCGATCCGGACGTGCCGGTGGATCTCGACGACCCCACCCGGCGCAACACCGCGGTACGGGCCAGTATCCAGGCCGCCACCGAACTCCTACCGCGCGCCGGCGGACGCAGATTCTGCGAACTCGGCATCTTTGCCGAGGACGAGGCCATTCCGCTTCCTCTGGTCGCACTGTTGTGGACAGCCACCGGAGGCCTCACCGAGGCTGAGGCCCGCAGCCTGTGCATGCAGATGGCCGAACTGTCTCTGCTGACCCTCGACGGTTCTGTCGAAGGAGGCACCGTGGCACTGCACGACGTTGTCCGTGATTACCTGCGCGTCGAACTCGCGGCCGACCTGGCGGAGTTGAACGGCGTCTTGGCCGACGCGGTCGCCGCCACCCTGGATCCGGCCGATCACGCCGACACACACGTGGCCTGGTGGCAGGTGAGCGACGGGTATCTCCGAGACCACCTGATCGAGCACCTGATGGACGCCGGCCGCGCGGTGGAAGCAGAGACTGTGGCCAGCGACCCGCGATGGGTGCAGAGCAGGCTCCACCAACGCGGCCCCACCGCCCCCTGGCGGGACCTGGACGGCATCGCCAGCCCGACCGCCCGCGCACTGGCCGCCGACATCGCCCGAGCCGCCCACCTGCTGTCTCCCGCCGACCCGCCACACGCCCTCGACGCGATACTGCGAAGCCGGCTCACGATGCTGTCGCAAGGGAACAACCAGCCACAGCCCACAGTTCACCACCTCCTCACCAACCGGTGGCCGCCGCCCGACCTACCGGACCGCTCCCTGCTGCGCACCCTGACCGGCAGCACCGCTGCCGTACAGACACTCGCCTTCAGCCCCGACGGCACCCTGCTCGCCACCGCCGGTGACGATCAGTACGTGCGGCTGTGGAACCCGGCCACCGGCGCCTGCCAACGCACTCTCACCGGCCACAACGGCAAGATCAGAGCGGTGGCGTTCAGCTCTGACGGCACCCTGCTCGCCACCGCCGACGACGACAGACACACGCGAGTGTGGGACTCAGCCACCGGCGCCTGCCTGAGCACCCTCCACGGCCGCATCCCACGCGCTGTGGCATTCAGCCCGGACGGCCTGGCGCTGGCCGACATCGCAGACGACGGATGCATCTGGGGCCGGGACCCCGCCACCGGAACTGCCCTGCGCCGTCTCACCGGCCCCGTTGGAGGGATCAGAGCGGTGGCGTTCAGCCCCGACGGCACTCTGCTCACCACTGCCGGGGACGACGGGTGGGTGCGGGTCTGGAACGCTGCCACCGGCATGCTTCGGCACTCTCTCACCGACCACGTCAGCGGGAGCCGGGCGGTGGCGTTCAGCCCTGACGGCACCCTGCTCGCGACCGGCGGCGAGGACCGGCGCGTGCGTCTGTGGGATCCGGTGACCGGCGCCGCCTTGCAGACCCTCTCCGGACACGAAGGCTATGTGAACACAGCCGCATTCAGCCCCGACGGGACGCTGCTGGCCACTGCGGGCTACGACCGCAGCGTGCGGCTGTGGAACCCTGCCACCGGTGCAGCCCTGCGGACACTGTCCGGCCATGAAGGCTATGTCAACACGCTGGCGTTCAGCCCCGACGGGACGCTGCTCGCCATCGCAGGCCACGACAGGGCAGTACGGCTGCGGAACCCGGCCACCCACACCGCCAGCGACGAAGGCACCGGAGTACGCGAGGTCGCTGTTGCAGCCGGCTCACGGCTTGTCACAGCCGACGACGACGGACGGGTCCGCATCCGCAACGCGACGACCGGCACGATCTCTCACGTCCTCACCGACTACGCCAGAGGAGTCCGCACCGTAGCCTTCAAACCGGACGGCACATCCCTTGCCACCGTCGGCGAAGACGGCCAGATGTGGCTCTGGGACCCGAACACGGCAATTCCGGTGGCATCCTTTGGCACCGACAGCATCCGAGGCATACGGGCCGCCGCCTACAGTCCTGACGGCACCGTACTTGCCACCGCAGACGACTACCGAACGCTGCACCTTCGAGATCCCGAAACCGGTGCTGTCTGGCGCACCTTCACCACCGACTACCGCGGCTCCCGCACCCTGGCGTTCAGCACAGACGGGGCACTGCTTGCAGCAGTCGGTAACGGGGGCACTGTGTCGTTGTGGAACATCGACACCGGCAACGTGCAGCACACCTTCACGCACAACGGCACACAAGCCATACAGGCGGTGGCGTTCAGAGCGGATGGGGAAATGCTCGCCACCGCCGACGAACACGGCACTGTCTGTCTGTGGAACCTCACCACAGGCGTCCTCCGAGGTGTTCTCACCGGACATGAAGGCGCGGTCGGCGCCCTCGCGTTCAGCGGACCGTGGCTCGCCACCGTCGGCGACGACGCGACCCTGCGCATCTGGGACCCCGACACCGGGACCGTACTGACACTCATGCGCACAGACAGTCCTCTGCGCTGCTGCAGCTGGAGCCCCGACGGCCGGGCCCTCTTCGCAGGCGGCCGCCGTGGCCTGTTCGGCTACGACTACCACCGCAGCACAAACAACTCCTGATACCGAGCCCGTTGCCCAGGCCGCCGCTACAGATCCCGGGCAGCAATCCGGGACTCAATCACGCCACCGCCGCGGAAACGTCACCGGCGATCCCGGTCATGGACGTCGGAGATCGGCGGCCCCGAGCACCCAGCGATGGATCTCTTGGTCCACGACGGCCGTTCTACCTGGATCTGCTGCAGTGGTCGATGGAAGACCCGGCGCGCTGGGCCCAATGGGCGACTTCCATCCTGAATTCGCAGGTGGGGCAACTGGTGTGGGTGGAGATTGACGTGCTCGTGCTGATCTCGGATGTGATCGCTAGCAGGTGATCGTCTGCCCGGGCCGGTTCGCGGGTTCTGGGGTGGTCCGCCCGAGGCGTCTCGTAGGTTCCGCAACGGGAGGGAGGCGCATGGTGGACGTGCTGACGTGGACGATCGAGCGGCGGATGCGACTGACTGAGCGGGCCGAACTGCTGCGCAAGGAGCTGGCGGAGATTGACGCCGAGCTGGGCCGATTGGAGGCGGCCGAGGTGGTGTTCGGGCAGTGGGCCGCGGCGACGGACGGAGGACGGCGGCCCTCAGGCATCGTGGAGCCGGAGCCGGAGCCGGAGCCGGAGCCGGAGCCGGAGCCGGAGCCGGTGGTGGTGGTGACGCCCGGGGCGGGTGGGATGCGGCTGATCCCGGACCGCGTGGAAGGCATGGGGGTGGAGGCGCTCACGCCGGAGTACTGGCGGATCATGGAGATCGTCGCGAAGGCGTCGGGGCCGGTGATGGGCAAGGACGTCGCGCTCGCGCTGGGCCGGGAGAACACCCCGGGCAAGGTCGAGCCGGTCCGAGGCCAGTTGCGCAAGCCATCGGACTGGGGCTGGCTGTCGCGCACGGGCTCCGGACGCTATCTGCCGCGCTGACCACCGGCTGCGGTCCGGCGTCGGCGTACAGATCTCTGTGGCTCTGTCAAGATTTTCGTAGGCGGAGATCATCTGTGTGTCGTGGTCGGCCGGTCTGCGTACTGGGCAGCCTTTGGGTGTGCTCTGTTGAACTGCCTTACTTGTTACCGCACTTGGCGGGCGTGTCGGTTCTTTCGGTCGACGGCTCTGGACCGGTGGTGGTTGTCCGTGCGCGTACGCGGTCGCTTGCTCCCGCGCCGTGTACGGGCTGCGGGACGCCGAGCGGGTGGTGTCACAGCCGCTACGTCAGACGGCTCGGTGATGCGTCGCTGGGCGGTCGCCCGGTGCTGATCGAGCTGGGCGTGCGCCGTCTGTACTGCGAGAACATCGCTTGCGTGAAGGTGACGTTCGCCGAGCAGGTACCGGGTCTGACCGTGCGTTACCAGCGGCGCACGCCGCTGCTGCAGCGGGTGGTCGAGGCGGCGGGGGTGCTGCTGGCGGGCCGGGGTGGGGCCCGGATGCTGCGGGTCCTGAACGTCACGCTGTCGCGGTGCACCGTCTTGTCGCAGCTGATGCGGATGCCGCTGCCGCCCCTGATCACTCCGCGGGTGCTGGGCGTGGACGACTTCGCCCTCTACCGCGACACCTACGCAACCCTCCTGGTCGATGCCACGACCCGTCTGCCCCTGACGCTCTGGGAGGGACGGGACGCCGAACAGCTCAGCCGCTGGCTTCGTGAGCATCCCGGCGTCGAGATCGTCTGCCGCGACGGTTCGCTCACCTACCGGCAGGGCATCGCCGCCGGCGCCCCCGATGCCGTGCAGGTCAGCGACCGTTTTCACCTGTGGCAGGGGCTGTCGCGTCGCGTTCAGGACATCGCTTCCGCCCACAGGGGCTGCCTGCCCGCAGCCCTCCCGCCGGCCGAAGAGGCCGATCCAGCACCGGCCGAGGCAACCATCGGGGAAGCCGCGGCGGACACGCGAGCCGGGCAGCACGCCAGGAGACTGTTCGAGGCCGTGCACGCCCTGACCGGGTCCGGCCGGAGCTACAGCGCCATAGCCCGGGAGCTCGGCCTCGACCGCCGCACCGTGCGCAAGTATGCCCGCGCCAGCACCTGGCAGGAGGTCGTGCGCCGCCCACCCCACAAGCCCTCCACCCTGGACCCCTACCGCGACTACCTGCAACAACGCTGGGACGAGGGCGAACACAACGCGATGGTCCTCCATCAGGAACTCCGCACCAAGGGCTACCTCGGGCACTACCAGCGCGTGAAGATGGCCATCGCACCCCTGCGACGCGGGCTGCCGCTGGACCAGCCCCGCGAGCGCCCGCCGTCCCCACGCGAGACCGCACGCTGGATCACCACCAACCCGGACCGCCGCGGCCTCCACGCCACCCACTGCCTGCACCGGCTCCTCGAGCACTGCCCGGAACTCAAGCACGCCCACGACCTGGTCCGCCGGTTCGCCGCCATGCTCGACAACCGCGACGCCGCACCCCTGCCGTCCTGGCTCGACGAACTCTCCCGCAGCGGACTATTACCACTTGCCGGCATCGCCGGAGCCCTACGCGAAGACCAGCACGCCGTCGCCCAGGGGATCTCCACCACCTACAGCTCCGGCGTCAACGAAGGCCGCATCACCGACGTCAAACTCCAAAAACGCCTGATGGCAGGACGTGCCGGCGTCCCGCTCCTGCGCCACCGCGTCGTCCTGATCGCCCACCTCCGCCGCCGTTACGCGGACCGGCCGACCACGACACACAGATGATCTCCGCCTACGAAAATCTTGACAGAGCCGCGTTCGCGCGTACGCCGACATCCGACCGGTTACGGCCGCAACACGAGTGCCCCCGACGGGAGTTGGCGCCTGTGTGAAGAAGCAGCCGCCCGCCGAGGGCTCTCCCGGTGTTGTCTACCAGGTCCGGCTTCCCGTGTCGAAGCGGACCGTCGATCTCGTCGCCGGCCTGATACGCCGCAGGCGCAGGCAACTGGGCACCCGCTGGCGCAAGGCCGCTCCGGGCACGCAGGCGATCGTCGTGCCGGCCGTCCTGCGCCACGACCAGCGCCTGGCCGACATGGCCGGCGGCAACGCCGTCTCGGCCGCCACCGTCCGCCGCTGGGTCCTGGAAGTGATCGACCTGCTCGCCGCCCGGGCCCCGCGTCTGGACCGGGCCCTGAAGAAGATCGCCCGTCGGGGCGGTGCGGTGGTCCTGCTGGACGGCACCCTCGTACGCACCCGCCGCCGCACCGGGGCGGCCAACCGCAAGAACTACAGCGGGAAACACAAGGCCCATGGCCTGCTCTTCCTCGCGCTGACCGACGAGAAGGGGAACCTGATCTGGATCTCCTCCGCCCGCCCTTGGCCGGGCCAGCGAGATCACCGCCGCCCGCCACGACCACATCACCAGGCATCTGCGTGAGGCCGGCCTCGGCGCCCTGGCCGACCTCGGCTTCGTGGGCCTCGACGACGACCCCGACGATGATCCGGTCATCATCACCGGCCGCAAGGCGACCCGCTCCCACCGCCTCACCGACACCGAGAAGGAGGCGAACCGGCTGGTCAGCCGCGAACGCGCCGCCGTCGAGCACGGCTTCGCGCACCTGAAGACCTGGCGCATCCTGACCAAGGTCCGCATGAACGCCCATCACGCCACTACGTTGCTGCGGGCCCTGCTCGTTCTGGCGACCTGCGAAGTCCAGCGGTGACAGACGATCACCCGACAGTGATCACTCCGCCTGCCAGCACGAGGACCGCATCACGGGCCCACACCAGTACCGCGACCTGCGAGTTCAAGATGAAACGATCTCAGTGACCAAGCATCTGCTGGATGGCCACGAGGTCGACGCCGCGTTCATAGTTGTGGGTCGCGCACGCCCGTCGCAGGGCATGCGGGCTGAAGCGGTCGGTCGCCGGGCGGCCTTCGAGTTCCATCAGATAGCGGAGCCGGTTGCGGATGGTCCCACGATGCAGGTTGCCGCCCGACTCGTCGGCGAACAGCACCGGCGAGTTGGGGAACTTGGGCCGTACGTCTTCCAGGAACCATCGCAGGACCAGGTCGAGGCCGTCGAGCATGGGCACCCAGGCGTGGCCGGGGGCCGGAGGTGTGGGCGCCTTTGCCGAAGCGGACGTGGAGTTCTCCGAACGGGCCGCGGGTGAAGTGCAGGTCCGGCCTCTCCAGCAGCGATGCCTCCTCCGAGCGGAGTCCGGCGTGATACAGAGTCCGGAACATCGCATAGTCCCGGGCGGCGGGTCCGTACTTCCTCGCGGTCGCGATCCGCCGCTTCATGAAGTCGAAGAACTCATTCACCCGCTCCGGCGTCGGCGGCGCCAGCAGGGCCGGTGAATCGTCGCCGACGTGACGGGAGGCGTTGAACTCGTCGATCGGGCAGACCAGGCGGACGCCGAATGCGGCCTCGATCTCGGGCGCCTTGCGGGCCTGAAGGAACCGGTGGAAGCCCTTGAAGATCTGCACGTACTCGCGCCGGGTGGACGTCTTGCGGCCCTGAACCGCCAGGTCGCCGATCACGCGGTCGATGTCCTCGGGCGTCACCTCCCACGCGGGCATGCCCAGGGCTTTGAGGGTCCGCTCCAATTGCCCGATGTCGTTGTCGGTGGTCACCGGACTGAACCCGCGGGCCCGCCACGAGGCGACAAACGCGTCGACGCACGCGGTCTGGAACTGCCACGGATCCGTCGTCAGCGGCTCCTGCGGGACGGCCCCGCCCGCGATGACCTGCAGTCTCGCCTCGGCCACCGGCACACCTTCCTCGCGCCTGAACAGTCAAGGTGGCACCTTCAAAATCGTGGCGTCATCGCGAGAATCAACGAGGGCCACAGGAGGGGGATACGGCCAGGTCGCAGCGGCAACTCTTGTGAGGGAACAAGTGCCAGCCCCAGATGGCTGGACCAGGACGTCCACCGATCCGCGGCTCTGCGCGGCCATCGTCGACCGCCTCACCTTCGGCGGGAACATCATCGAAACCGGCACCGAATCCTACCGACTCGCCAGCACCAGGGCAGCCCGAGCGCAGGACCCCGCCAACTGACGGATGCCGCTAGCTTGCTCTGTCACAGAGGACGTCGTGCCCAGAACAGCGCATGCCCGCCGTCCCCTTCGGGGGCGAATTCCTCCTGCTCAACCGTCAGCCCCGCGCGGGTGATCCAGACACGATTGGTGTCGGCATCTGCGTGGCTCCACCACATGGCAACCCCGCTGTCCAGCCAGTTCTCGTCCATGCCGGTCCACTCATGCTGACCGGTGCTGCAGAGAAACCAGCCGCCGGGCCGGAGCCACGTTGCGATCCTCTCCAGGAGCGGAAGCTGCTCGTCCTGCGGAATATGAATCAGCGCATAGAGGGACACGACGGCATCGAAGGATCCGCCCGGGAAATCCACCGAGGTGGCATCGGCCCTGATGAAGTTGGCCTGCGGCACGAGCTTCTGAGCCCGCCGGATCTGCACCTCGCTGATGTCGACGCCGGTGACGTGATGTCCAGCCGCCACAAGGTCACGAACGACCGGCGCTCCGCTGCCGCAGCCCAGGTCCAGCACTGTGCTGCCCTTCTCAAGCCGCGCGTTCAGGCTGGCGATCCAGGATTGGTACTTCGTGTCGGAGTCGTAGGCCTCGTCATAGCACAGTGACAGCGCGTCATACCCGCGCCGAACCAAGTCCTTTGGATCTTCAACAGTCACAGCCAAGTACGCTAACGCCCTTGGCCTGCACTCAGCGAACCCTTTTCCTCTCTCTGCGGGGCACCGGGTCTCGGCACTCACGCGTTGTCGGTTCTCATCGACATTTTCGAGCCAACTGATCGCTAAATGCTGTCCAAAACCGTCGACAAACGTTGCCTGCTCTCACTTACCGAACCAGCCGTGACCTGGCAGTCAGGCTGCTTCAGAAGTTCATCACCGGCCGACCAACAGGGGCAGCGGGAAGGACGTCACCAGGCTGAAGACGACGGTGTCGGACCGGACAGCGGAGATCGAGGATCTCCGTCGACAGGTGACACTTCTCGCTCTGGCCCCCGCTGTTCTCACCCGCCAGCAGGGCACGCCCCGTCGGCCCCGGGAGTCTGCTGGCGTCGACACTCCGGACAACGGCGTTCCCGTCCCGCCGACCGCGCACCTGACACGGCAGGTTTCTCAGGGGGCGACGCCGAGTTCGGTGCGGGTGCGGTGGATGAACTCGCGGACCATGGGCTCGCGCCGCCAGGGGGCGAGGGCGTCGTTGAACTCGCGGACGTAGTCCTTGGCCCGGCTGGACTGGACGCGGGCGAGGATGTCGATGGACCGGTTGCCGAGTGCGAGGCCGTGGTCGAGGTTGCGCGCCTGGAGGTGGGCGGTTCCCACGATGGCGAGCCGCATGCCGACGGAGCGGGTGAAGATGCCTGGTGGCATGGCGGCGGCCTGCTGGTTCCAGGCCAGGGCGGATTTGGGGTTCTTCAGGTCGCGGAAGATCTCGGCGGCGTCCGCTGACAGACGGGTGTGGTGATAGAAGTCGATCCACGCGGGCTCGTCGCCGCTGTCCGCCTTCGCCCGCCCCAGCAGATCCTCGGACATTTTCAGGGCCTTCGAGGCCGCCTGAGGGTCGCTCTCGCGGGCGTGAGCGCGGGCCTCGATCAGTTTGGTGAACGCCAGCACCCGGGGCACGGCATGGCCCCTGGCTCGTTCGAAGGCGCCCTGCGTCATGTCGACGGCCTCGCTGGCGAATCCCCGCATGAGGGACTGCATGGCCATCGTGGTCAGGACGTAGCAGCCCAGTTGCACGTCGCCGCCGGCGCGGGCGAGGCGGAGGGCCTGGATGAAGTGCCGCTGGGCGGCGTCGTGCTGGCCGACGTCGAATGCCGTCCATCCGGCGAGCCGGGACAACTCGGCGGTCACCGAGAACAGTTCGCGGCCGATCCCGTCGGAGAACGAGCCCTGCAGCAGCGGAGCGGCCCGGCGGTCGAGACAGTCGGTGACGGAATTGGCCTTCCAGTTCCCGCCGCCGTATTTCGAGTCCCACCGCCTCGCGTCGTCTGCGGCCTCGCGCAGTTCGGCGAGGTCGGCCCGGCCGACCTGCTTCCCGCCTTCATGGTCGGCGGTCTCGTCGGCCGGGGTGACGAGCCATCGGGTGACGGGGGTGGTGAAGGCGGAGGCGGCGAAGCCGGACCCGGCCCGGGTGAGGAAGTCGCGGCGGTTCACGGAGCTCCAGAACATGGTGGCGACGCGGATGGCGTCGGCGGGGTCCCTGGGGAAATCCAACCCCACCGAGGCGTCGATTGTCTCCGCCTCGCCCATCCCGATTTCATCGAGGCCGACGGGGCGGCCGAGCCTCTCGCCGAGCGCCTGCGCCAGCAGTTTCGGGACCGGCCATTTCGGCGTCATCCCCCGCCTGCACCAGTTCGCGACCGACGTGTGCGAGTAGTCGGTCTCTATCCCGGCGTGGTGGGCAAGCTGGTTGACGCGCAGAGCCAGGGATTTGTGGCTCGCGCCGCAGGCCTCGATGAGCCGGGCCAGGTCCGCGTTGGGCGGACGGGTCCGGCGCTTGGTCGATGCCACGACCTTCTCCCTTGCCGGCAGGCGGGACACACGACTCGAACAGACGGTTGAGCATGTGCGTCTGTACTCGGTGGAGCACGAGGTCCCGTGCCCGGCTGGCAACGAAGAGTCGTACGCGTTCCGCGTGTTGAGTCACCGAGGGTATGTCCTCGCGGGCCGCGGTGAACCGCGTCCGCGAGTTGTGAGCCCCCTTGCGAGCCCTCCCCGGGATCATTCCGGACGGCTGTGATGAGAGCCCAGGCCGCCCCCCGGTGGGGCCCGGACCGGTTCCTGCCGGCGGCGGCCGCCGTCAAGGCATCACCACACTCGGGGGTGAACCAGATATGTGCGGAATCGCAGGACTGGCCGGAGCCGACGGCGCCCGGCACGAGCACACGGTCGCCGCGATGGGCACCTCGCAGGCCCACCGCGGCCCGGACGGCACCATCCACGCCGCCACCGCGGATGGGCGGGCGGTGCTGGCGATGAACACGCTACTGATCGTCGACCCGCACGCCCTGCCAGGCCCTTACCTCGACCGCGAGAGCGGGGTCCTGCTGGCCTACAACGGCGAGATCTACAACTACCGGGCCCAGGCTGCTGCTTGGGGCATCCCCCTCGCGCAACGGGAGACGGACGCGCATCTGCTGCTGCGGGCCTGGGCCAAACTCGGCCCTTCCTGCCTGGGCGGACTGGACGGCATGTTCGCCCTCGCGGTCTACGACCCGCGCGTCGGCAAGCTGTTCCTGGCCCGCGACCGGCTGGGGGAGAAGCCGCTCTACTGGCGCCTGGACGGCGGCCGGCTCGCGTTCGCCTCCGAGGTCACCACCCTGACCGGCTACGGACCGGCACCACTGGTCCTGCGGCCGGAGGTGATCGCGATCGAGACGCCGACCGGCGTCGACACCCCGTTCCAGGGCATCCAACTGCTGGCCCCGGCGACCCTGCTGACCTTCGACGTCGCCACCGGCTCCCTGGACCAGCACGTCTACTGGACCCTGACCGGCCGCCAGCCCTTCACCGGCACCTACAACGAGGCTCTGGCGAAGTTCTCCGTCGTCCTGACCGAGCAGGTCCCGCTGCGGGCTCCGGCCGGCGACTTCGCCCTCCTGCTCTCCGGCGGGCTCGATTCGTCGGTGCTGGCCTACCTGCTGCGGCCGCCGGTCTGCGTCACCGTCCGCTATCCGGGCCAGGACCGGCTCGACGAGTCGCAGATCGCGGCCCGGATCGCCTGCGACATCGGTGCCGAACTCGTGGTTGTCGAGCCGGACCACATCGACTTCACCAAGGCCCTGCCGCACATGATGTCCGCGCTGGACTACCCGATGGGCAACGCCTCCACGTTCTCCGAATGCATGGCCTACCGGAAGACCGCCGAACTCGGCCTGCGGGTCGTGGCCGGCGGCCTCGGCCCGGACGAGTTCCTCATGGGCTACGTCCGTCACTCCCTGGTCCTCTTCGGCGCCGAGGCCGTGCTGGCCGCCGGGATGGACGCCTACCGGCCGCTGGCCGCCAAGCTCCTGCACCCGGCCAGGGAGGAACTGGATCCTGCGGAGGCGGTCACCCGGCTCGTCCTGCGTGGCCCCGACCCCGACAACCGGATCCACGACCTGGTCGCAGACACGATGGACAAGGCCGGCGGGGACCTGGCCCGCGGGCTCACCCTCGCCGACCTGGCGACGGCCTGGCGGCCGCTGGTGATGACCAGCGACAAGCTCGCCTCCGCCTACGCTCTCGAACGGCGGTCCCCCTACCTGGCCCGCGACCTGGTCGAGTTGTCCTACCGGCTTCCCGCCGAGCACAAGATCGCCCACCCGGCCCAGGGCAAGCGGATCCTGCGGGACGCCGCGAAGGCCGTCGGCCTGCCCCGGGAGGTCTGGGGCAGCCGGGACAAGCTCGGCTTCGCCTCTCCGGTTCCCGCCTGGCTGAACGGGCCGCTGGCGGCTTGGGCGGACGCCCAGATCCGCACCGCCCTCGCGGAGGCCCCGGCCGCGATGCGCCCGTTATTGGAGGGCGGACTCAAACCGGGCGGGCGGTTCGATCGCACCCGGACACAGGCCCTCATGGCGGCCGCCTGGTTGGGCGACCAGACAGTGAGGGCGGCCGCATGACGGCCCCTCACCTCACTACGGTGTCCGGATGCACCAGGACACCACTGCCGACAGCCCGTCCACCGCCCGCGGAGCGGTCGCGATCATCACCAACCACCGCGGCCAACTCCTCCTCCACCTCCGCGACGACCTGCCCGGCATCGCCTGGCCGAACCACTGGAGCGTCCTGGGAGGCGGCTGCGACCCCGGCGAGACACCACGCCAGGCGATCGTCCGCGAACTCGACGAGGAAGCCGGCCTGACCGTCGACGGCTTGACCGAGCTCTTCGAGATCCGCGACGAGCACGGCTCCGGCCAGATCATCACCTTCTTCGCCGCCTCCTGGGACGGCGACGAGACCGCACTGCCCCTCGCCGAGGGCGTCAAGCTCCAGTTCCTCGCCCCCGAAGACCTCGAAGTCCGCACGATCCCGCCGTTCATCCGGGACGGGATCAACCACTACCTGGCCACCCGGCCCGCCTGAACACCCCGCCCGCACGGGCGGAGCGAGGGGTGGGGCCCGCCGGCGGCCCCCACCCCTCACGAAGGAACCCGCTCATGAAACTCACCGTCGTCGGCTGCGGCTACCTCGGCGCCACCCACGCGGCCTGCATGGCCGAACTCGGCCACGAGGTCCTCGGCATGGACTGCGACATCGACAAGGTCCACACCCTGGGCTCCGGCAAAGCACCCTTCCACGAACGCGGCCTCGACGAGATGCTGGCCCGCCACACCGCCTCCGGCCGCCTGAAGTTCACCACCTCCTACGCCGAGGCCGCCGCCTTCGCCGACCTGCACTTCATCGGCGTCGGCACACCCCAGCAACCCGGCGAGCACGCCTACGACCTCACCCATCTCTTCACAGCCGTCCGCCAGCTCGCGCCCCGCCTCACACACCCGGCGGTCATCGCGGTGAAGTCGACCGTCCCGGTCGGCACCGCACCCTGCGTCCGCGACCTGCTGCACGAGTTCGCGCCCGCCGGGGACGCTGTCGAGGTCGCCTGGAACCCGGAGTTCCTGCGCGAGTCGTTCGCCGTCGAGGACACCCTGCGCCCAGACCGTCTCGTCCTCGGCTTCGCCACCGAGCACTCCTGGGCCGAGGCGGTGCTGCGGCAGTGCTTCGAGAAGATCATCGAGGCGGGGACGCCGACGATCGTCACCGACTGGGCCACCGCCGAACTCGCCAAAGCCTCCGCGAACGCCTTCCTCGCCACGAAGATCTCCTTCATCAACGCCATCGCCGAAATCTGCGAGGCATCCGGCGCCGACGTCGGCCAGCTCGCCGACATCCTCGGCCACGACGCACGGATCGGCCGACGCGGGATGCGTCCCGGCCTCGGCTTCGGCGGCGGCTGCCTGCCCAAGGACCTCCGCGGGTTCATGGCCCGCGCCGGCGAACTCGGCGCCGGCCAGGCCCTGACGATCCTCCGCGAGGTCGACGCGATCAACAACCGGCGCCGCGAGCGCATGGTCGACCTCGCCCGCGAACAGGCCGGCGACAACCTCAACGGCAAGCGGATCACCGTCTGGGGCGCCGCCTTCAAGCCCGACACCGACGACATCCGTGACTCGCCCGCCCTCGCCGTCGCCCAGAAACTCCACGAACTCGGCGCAAGCGTCACCGTCACCGACCCGAAGGCCCTCGACAACGCCCGCAAAGCCCACCCCGAACTCGACTACGCCGACGACCCCATCGCCGCCGCCCAGGACGCCGATCTGCTCCTGCACCTGACCGAGTGGCCGCAGTTCTCCCACGTCGACCCGCACCGCCTCGCCGCCCGCGTCACCACCCCGAAGGTCATCGACGGCCGCGGCACCCTCAACCCCGCCCGCTGGCGCGAGGCCGGCTGGACCTTCCGCGCCCTGGGCCGCCCCTGAGCCTCCACCACGGCTCCCTGGCCCAGGCCAGACTGAACACCTGGTCACGGGCCCGTCGTCCCGGCACCCGGCGACATGGACTCGCCGGGACAGTTCCTGCGACATTGTTGACCATGACAGCGACAACGCGTCGTGGTCGGCGGTCCACGACGACGAAAAGCAGAGCCGAGCAGAGCCTGTTCCACTCGGTCCGCTGCCTCCCGGTCACCGTCCTGCCGCATCCCGTGCCAGTAGCGCAGATTGGAGGGCACTCGCGGGCAGACACAGGCCGCAGCTGGATCACGGCTCCTGCTCCCGTAGCGGCGCGGGCATGGGAACCGGGCAGCAGTAAGCCCCGGCTGGACGGGGGAGGCCAGCCGGGGCCGTGGGTGGTGGCGTGCGGAGGGCGGTCGCCTCTCGGCGAAGTGCTCCATGGGGCTTCAGCCGAACGATCGTCCCCATGGGCTATAGGTGAGGCCCGGGGACACTGTCCCCTTCGCAGCCACGTACACATGAACAGCGAACTGCCCCTGCCTGTTCCCTCGTTGATGCCTCCCGGGCGTGTGAAGTGCAGCACGCCATGAAGGACCTGGCACAGGATCGGAGCCGGGGCAGCCGCTACTCGGTCGGGTGATGCTGATGCATCAGCGAAACCCCGCCCGCCGCCAGGACGTAGTGCCGTACATGAACCCGATCAACGAAGTGCACGTGCAAGAGCCCGGGTTGGCCGTCGTCGACATCACGGCCGCCGACGCCACGACCGCGCTCGCCCTCCAGGAGGCTCTCGCCGCACAGTGGGCGACGGCGACCGCAGACCGTGTCACGCGCGACCCGGGCCAGCCCGGTGTACGGCTGCGCTGCTACCTGGACCTGCGCCAGCCGCTCGGCTCATAGACCCCGGAGCGGCCCGTGACATCCCGCCGCGGGACGGGATGCATCGCACGGCCGCCGGAGGCGCCATGGATGACATCCCGTCCGTCGGCATGTGCGCCGGACCTTCTGCCGGGACGTCGGCGAGACGGCCGGGAGCCCGCTTCGGGTCGGCGAGTGGGAAGGGTCCGCTCGCCGGCCACCCTGGGCGAGGCCGTGATCGAGCCGGGCATGGTGTGCACGGCCGCAGGCCGGGCCCGGACACGGATTCGCACGCCGGATGTGCCGGCTGCGGGAGGCTGGGCAGCGGCGGGTCAGTAGATGATCTTGTGGAAGAAGTAGACCGCGGGTGAGAATTCTCCACCCCCGGGGAGGGGCCGATGGCTTGGGCGCTGCCGGTCTGGTTGCTGATGCTGTAGCTGGTGCACCCCTGCGGCACCTTCACGTGATCTGTGTCACAAGATGAATTCCCCGGACAGGCGAGAAGAGAAGTGCAGCGCGGCCCTATGAGGTGAGGGTGAGGCAAACTCAGACGATCGACGAGCCGGCCTCAGCGCATAGGAGTGCACATGTCTGGCGAGGCAGCGGAAGCCTCGGTCGGGCAGAATACGGTCATGCCCGAATACCTTGAACTCGATCTGGCTGGCGCCGCGTTGCGTGTGGAGCTGTCCGACGCCGGAGAGCCGGCAGCAGATCTCCTTCGTGCCGAGACGTCACCGGCACCGGACCTACCCGAGGGATTCGGTATCACCACTCCAGTGGCGCGTGGCGGACGGACGGCTGCGCTCGCAACGGATGCCCTGCGAGCAACACTGCGCCCGCTGGGGCAACTCCTGGAGGAGGTCCACGGCGCGGTTGCAGGCACCGAGAACGCGCCGCATGAGCTCAAGGTTGAATTCGGCATTCAGATCGGCCAGGACCTCAAGCTGGGCATCGTCGGCATCAATGGCAAGGCAACCATGACTGTGAGTGCGACCTGGCAGCAGCAGACCACCGCCGATCCCGTCCAGGGTTGAGAATGGGCTGGTTCCGTCGCCGGACATCGCCTGGTTCGCATACTGCGCTGCTGCGTGTGGGTGATGACAAGGCTGCGGGCGCCGCCGCACTCCTGTCATCAAACCGGGTACTGACCTGCGCCCATGTCGTCAACGATGCGCTCGGACGCGACTTATGGAGCACCGAGCAGCCGGAGCGGGATCATGCCCTGAACGTTGCGTTCCACGGTTCTGGAACGACTGGTCTCGGGATCGCCCGGCTGTCGGTCTGGCTGCCCCCGCAACAGCGCACCTCCGGGGTTGTATGGGACGGCGACCTCGCCGTGCTGGAACTCGACGAGCCCGCCCCCGACTGGACCAGGCCCGTGGTGTGGCGGGAGATGCGGGAAGGACTGGGGCTGCGAGCCTGGCACGGCGGCGGAGCGTCCATCACCTACGCTGACACCGTAGCTGGACCCGAGGACGACGGCTGTCGTTACCTGGATGGACAGCTGACCGGGGCCGCTATCGGACCTGGATACAGCGGCGGCCCTCTGTGGGTACGGGCCGACTCGACGGTCGCAGGGCTCGTCGTGGCCCATGTGATGCCCGGCCCGGGACCGCTGCAGCCGCAGATGACCGTCCGCCGCAGCTGGGCGGTGCCGTGGCAGACCGTAAGGGAGGAACTGGCCCGCGCGGGAGCGAGCGACGTTCTCGACGAGTGCGCGGTAGTCACCCTGGGCGACGCAGAGCAGGAAGGGCCGCAGGAGACGTCGAGAACAGCACAGTTACTGGTCGCCGCGCTGCGCGCCCTGCTGGACGATCCAGTCAGGCGCGCCGATCACTGCCGTGCCCTGGCGGTCGGTATCGGCTGTGTGCCCCCGCCCGCTGACGACTCCTCGACTCCCACGCTGGACGAGCTGGCCGCCCTGCTGCTGGCCGAAGACCGGGCGCTGGCCACGCTGACTGAGTCACTTGCGCCCACGATTCAAAATCACGATGCCGCCCGACAGGCGCTGAGCGGCCTCCTGGCGCTTGGCCGCCTAGAGAAGAACATCAGGCTGTTGTCCGTTAACGAGCACCAGCGGCTGCTCGCGGTGCTTCGTACGGTCACCGCAGCCGATCCCGCCCTGATCCCGCGCGCTGCCCGCGAGGCGCTGCGGTTCATGGAACTCCCGAGTCCCCTGGCGAGAACCGCCCGGCTGACGCAGACGGAACTCGACGGAGTGGTGTGGAGCCTGGAGGACTACCCCGACGGCCCCGCCGGGAATGCAGGTTCGACTCCCGTGCCGGCCCTGCTCAGACTTGCCGCATTCGTGGCCGCCGCAACCGACACCGACAGCCGCGTCATCCTGCACGAATGGTGCGACCAGGTCGCCAGTCGGCTGGGAATCAGCCGCGGGGCTCTGGCAGAGCGACGTGCCGACGCGGAGGCATGGGCCTCGCACCGCCCCTCACCAGTCGCCCGGGTCGTCACCCGCCTGACCGAGGCTGGACCGGACGCCCCGGGACACTACCTCTGCGAACTCTGGCTGTTTCGCGGGGATGGGACGAGAACGACGGTGACCATGACGAAAGGCCCGCTGGCACCCGACGAAATCGGCCGGTTCATACGCGAGACGGTGGAGGGATGCCCAGGCGAGGGCGACGACCCAGCAACGCAGGTGGACGTCGTCGTCGGACCCCGCAGCCTCCAGATCCCCGTTGACACCTGGGAAACAGGCAGTGAGCTCGGTGATGCCTTCCCCGAACTTAGCCTGCCTCTTGGTATCAGGTACCAGGTCGCCCTGCGGTGCCCCGAGATCACCAGCCGTTCCTCCGCCAGGGAGAGCGAGATGCGTAGACGGTGGGCGGCCGGAGAGCCGGGTGCCCTCGTCGTCGACGAGCCTTCCGTCGACCCTCAGAAGCTCTACGAACTGCTGAAGACTCCCTACCGGAACACCGCGCGGGTCGTGCTGCACGGATCATCCATGCAGCGGGATCCCCTTCTGTCCGTCTGTCTGGCCATGGGGGTCCCAGTCGTGCTGTGGGACCGGGCAGCCTCATCCCATGAGGACGCGGGCCGGCTGGATGACCTCGACCCCACGGGGGCGCTGCACAAACTGCCGCAGCGACTCCAGGAGTTCCGCGCGGCCGCCTTCGGTTCCGCGCAGTCGTCGGCCGCAAGGCCCGCGCTGGTATGGGACGACGACGAGCTGCCGCTGCCCGGCCCGCTCGCCCTGGCAGACCCCTCATGACAGGGCTGGCCCAGCGGCGTACAGCTAACGAACCAAGCCACAACCAAGGAGCGGACACCTCGATGACGGTCCACGAACCTTCGGGGCAACACGACGCAAGCGGCGACGGGACCGGCAACGACTGGCGGCTGTTCAAGGGAGACGGCCTGACCCGCAGCATCACCTTCCCGGCAGCCCCGCCCTGGCGCCGGTTCGGCAGCACAGGGGCGGAAGGCTCCCGCCGCGAGCGGCCGTATCTCATCGGCGAGGCAGAGGTGGACGTCGTCAACGCCGCACTGCTGCTGCGCAGGCCCCTGCTGGTGACGGGCCACCCGGGAACCGGCAAGTCATCCCTGGCGCATGCCGTCGCCCATGAGCTGTCCCTGGGGCGCGTCCTGCACTGGCCGGTCAACAGCCGCACCACCCTCCAGGAAGCGCTCTACCGCTACGACGCCATCGGCCGGCTGCGGGAGACGAA
This sequence comes from Streptomyces sp. VNUA24, assembly GCF_029167005.1. Taxonomy (NCBI): domain Bacteria; kingdom Bacillati; phylum Actinomycetota; class Actinomycetes; order Kitasatosporales; family Streptomycetaceae; genus Streptomyces; species Streptomyces sp. VNUA24. Next base: position 27,468 of record NZ_CP119143.1, on the reverse strand, counting down.
CATGCGCCGCGGGCCGCATGAGGGGCACAAGGCGCCGGCCGAGGAACCCGGCATCGGCTCGTACGTGCGCCTCGGCCCTCTTGGCACAGCGCTCGTGCCGTCCGCGCCGCCGCGGGTGCTGCTCGTGGACGAGCTGGACAAGGGCGACGTCGACCTGCCGAACGACCTGCTCAACGTCTTCGAGGAGGGTGAATTCGAGATCCCGGAACTGGCACGTCTCCCCGAAGAACAAAGCCTGGTACGGGTGATGACGGCCGACCCCGATGCCTCGACAGATGTCGTTCGCGGTCGGGTCCGCTGCTCCGAGTTCCCCATCGTCGTGATCACCAGCAACGGTGAACGCGATTTCCCGCCAGCGTTCCTGCGCCGGTGCGTACGGCTGGACCTGCCGGAACCGGACGAGGACCGGCTGCGCGCCATCATCTCGGCGCATCTGAACCCCGACGGCACCGACGCCGACATGGAGGGCGTGGACGACCTCATGCGGGCGTTCCTCGCCCGCAGGGCCAGGGGCGAACTCGCAACCGACCAACTGCTCAACGCCGTCTTCCTGCGTCGGGGCGGGGTCGAACTGGACGCCGAGGGGTTGCTCGACGCGGTGCTGCACCGTCTCGGCAGGACGGTGTAGCCGCCGGTGCTGGAGCAAGTTCGAAACATCCTGTCCGGCAGCGGCGAGGAACTGGACGCCGAGGAACTGCTCGACGTCTTGTGGCTGGCGGCGCGCCTGCCCCCGGCAGCGGCCGCCGCGCTGGCACACGCGGCTGTTGCTGGGGCCACCGCCCAGACGCTCGGCGGGCCAGCCACTGGTGCTGCTCCCCACCAGCCCTCCGGTTCGCTGGACGACTCGCATCACAACGCAGCGCCCGTTGGCCCAGAACACCGCCCCGCACCGCAAAGCACCCTGCACGCTGCTCCTGCAGCCGCACATCAGCAGCCAGCCAGCGCAGACCGGCCCGGGATAGCCGTACGCACCCCAGGAATGAAGGCGCTCGGCAGCGCCGAACTGCGCCTCGGCCGATCGCTCCGTCCGCTCAAGCACTGGCGCCCTGACGTGCTGCGCACAGAACTCGACGTCGAGGCTACGGTCACGGCGATGGCCGAGACCGGCATGCCGCAGGCGGTGCTACACCCTGCCAGGACCCGGTGGCTGGATCTGGCAGTCCTTGTCGACGACGGCGTCTCTATGCTGCTGTGGCAGCGGCTCGCGGGCGAGATCAGAACGCTGATGGAACGCTGCGGAGCCTTTCGCCACGTACGTGTGCACGGCCTGGACAGTCGCAGCCCGGATGGTCCTCTGCTGAGCCAGCGCCCGTTCTGTGCACGCACCGCCACGCTACCGATGTCCACGGTGCTCGACCCCTCGGGCAACACTCTGCTGCTCGTTGTCAGCGATGGCGTGGGCAGGGCGTGGCGGGACGGCAAGATGCACGCCGCCCTGTTTCGTTCGGCCGCAATCGGCCCGACGGTCCTGCTGCACGTACTGCCGCCGCGGCTACGGCCAGGCTCCGGAATCGGCGCTCAGCCGTGGCGGGTTACAACGCGACGCAGAGGTGCGACCAACGGATCCTGGCACATCGAGGACCCTGTGTTGCCGCCTGCACTGGCGCCCTTTGACGGTGTGCCCGTGCCCGTGCTCGGCGCCGATTCGACATCGCTGGGCGCCTGGGCTCATCTGATCGGCTCCGCAGGCGGTACCGCGGTGTTGCCCTTGCTGACCCCGCCGGACACAGGGCCCGCAACCGCCGCCCAGCAGGGGGCTGTCCATAGCGGCACCGCCCGCGCGGAAGCGGCCGTCCTGAGATTCCGTGAGTCGGCTTCCCCGGACGCGTATCGTCTCGCAGCGCACCTGGCCGCGGTGGCGCCGCTCCCCGTGCCGGTGATGCGGCTGGTGCAGCATGCTCTGAGCCCGGCTGCTGACACCTCCCACCTGGCCGAGGTATTTCTCGGCGGCCTGATGCACGGCGTCGATGGCTCGGAGGACCTGCCGCACCAGCGAAAGTTCGACTTCACGGAGGAGACGCGGAAGGTCCTGCTGGGTACCGTGCCACCCTCCGACCTGGTCCGCACGACACGTGCAGTGACGAAACGGCTCACACAACTGGCAGGATCATCCGCTGAATTCCCGGCCTGGCTGCCGCATCCTCAAGGACCAGAGCGGGTGACGGCCAGCAGTCGCCAACCGTTCGCATGGGTGGATGAGACGGTGATGCGCCGACTGGGGGTCTCGCTTCCGGACACATCAGAACCGGCCCCGCCAGCGCCTGGCCCCCTGCGGGAGATGCCGCCAGGGTTCGAACTGCATCCGGACACCACGGGATGGCAGCGCCTGCCCGTATCCGACCCCCGCTTCGACGGTTCCGGCTCTCTGCCCTATGAGGTGTTCGCCGAGCATGTGTCCGGCTGGTCGAGGATCGGGCTGTTCCTGGCACACGACGGCGAGGGTCGTATCCTCGTCATCCGCCAGCCTGAAGTACCGCACGCCCGGGACCTGGTGGCCGCAGAGGTAGCGGCGCTGAAACGGATGGGTAGGCATGCCCCCCGGCTTCTGGCATGGGACATCGGCCGCAAGCGGCCATGGCTGGCAGTCGAATGCGCGCTGGACGGCTCCCAGCCAGCGCCGGACCTACGTGCCTTTGCCGAGCGGCACGGCCTGCTGCACGAGGCGGGATTACTCACGGTGGCCCGTCAATGCGCAAACGGACTGGCCAGTGCGCACCGCAAGAAGCTCGTCCACGGGTCACTGACACCACACAGCGTGCTGATTGCAGGGCGTGAGGTGCAGATCGCGGGCTGGATGACGGCCACGGTGGACGGGTTGGCCAGCCGACACCGCTCCCGGTACAGACAAGGCACAAGCTACCGGGCCCCAGAGCTTCTGGACGGTGCCGATCCGACGCAGGCCGGAGATATCTACGCGCTCGGCTGCATCCTCGTCGAGGCGGCGACCGGCCTCCCCCCGAACGAAGGACTCCTCGAAGCCCTGAACTCGCCGGAACTCCCTCATGGCCTTGCCAATAGTCTGCGAGCCTGCCTGACGAGCGATCCAGACCGGAGGCCGACCGCACAGGAGTTGCTGCGCGTCCTCAATGCCCTCGTTCAGGAGCAGCCTGGGCAAAGCCAGCTGACGGTGACCCTCGGATTTGATGCCGACGGGGCACCGGTGCAACTCGACCTGGCGAGCAGGGAAGGCAAGAGACAAGGGCCGCACCTGCTGTGCCAGGGCCGCCCGGCCAGCGCGCGCCGGGGACTCCTGCACCATGTACTAGAGCAACTGACCCAGCTTGATCGAGACCGCATGGAGTTCATCCTCGCCGATTACAGCGGCCGCAGCAGGCTCCACCGATACACGAATCGCTCGACCACCACGGCCTTCCTCGGGCTACGGGGAGCCCCCACGAGAGCCCTGTCCCTGGCTGAAAAGATCAACACCGAGATTACGGATCGCCAGAGGCTGCTGGATGTGGCGACTAACTTCCGCGACATCAGGTTGCTCGAGAGGGCATGCCTCACGAATTCAGAATTACCTCGGCTATCACGCCTGATCGTTGCCATAGACGAAGTCCCGCAAATCCTGCAGCTAGTTCCGGAACAGCGCACCGCACTGCAACGAGTCGCGGAGGCGGGCGGACGGCTGGGAATACATCTTCTGCTGTTTGCGGACACCACCTATCAGGCTTGGCTTGATCCGCGTCTCTCGCAACAACTACAGACACGCGTCAGGTTGCTTACGCAACACGACTCTAAGGAGTTTGCCCGTGAACTCCCAAACGGTGCAGTTCTGTTTAACGCGTCTGAGTCTGGAGCGGTCCACTTCAGCACAGCACACGGACCGGACAATGAGCGACCGCCGTCAGCTCGCTGAACAGAGCGTCTGGTGTGAGCGATGGAGAGCGGACAGCCGGAGACTGCGATGGATCCGACCACGCTCAGCGACGGTCACCGCCTTCGCCGCCTGCCGGTGACGGTCCATCTGCATTTCGATTGTGAGCGACAGGAGCAAGCAACCTGATCCAGACGGGTGTGAAGGTAGATCGCCCTGCGACGCTTCCGCTGTGGAAGAGGGTCAGCACGCCCGCGCCGACGGTGTCGTGTCAGTCGCTCTTGTCCTGTGCGCCACCGGAGGACGCGCCGAGGTACGCCCGGCCGCTTTCGGTGAGGCGGTACTGCCAGGCGCTGGCGTCCTCGATGTAGCCGTGCCCGCTAGGGCCGAGCCGGCGGGCCGCCACCCGACCGATCTCAACCTTGGCGAGGGTCTGCCGAGGGGCGGCGGCGACAGCATTGAGTGCTGCCTGCAGCCACTCGGGGAGCAGCGGCGGGTCGGGTACCTGCTCGGCAGAGGCCGGTTGGAGGGCCCGTCCGGCGGTCCGCCCGGCGCGGGTGAGGCGGACCTGGATATGCCACACCGGGCCGGCCACACTGTCCTGCGCCACCCGCCGCAGCTCAATCAGCCCCCGCCGCTGCAGGGCGGCCAGTGTGGCACCGGCGCCCGCATCGAGCACATGCCGCAGGCCCAGCTGCTGTTGGACCGCGGTGGCCTCGGCAGCCGGATGGTCGACACCGTAGGTGATCCACCGCCACTGCTCGGCCGGCTGCCGCTCCCGTGTGGCGTGCCAGCGGCGGGCCTGCGCGCGTTCGTTGTCCTGGTCGATCGTGAACAGCACGTCCAGATAGGCCTGCTGACGCGCGTTCAACCCCTCCGCCTGTCCGCCCGCGCCGCCGGGCTGCTCGCCGTGCGGCGTGGGCGGTGCGGGCGGCGGTGTCATGAGGATTCCGGCTGCTCGATCGTTTCGAGCTGGTGGGAGGGCAGCAGCGCGCTGCCGAGTTTGTAGGCCAGGTGCAGTTCGATGGGCAGGGTCACCGGGTCGGCGAAGTGCGCGGCCGCGGAGCGGCGCTGATGAGCCAGAGCCGCCCAGGCCGCAGCCGAGTCGTCATTCTGTTTGACCGCCACGAGCAGTTCCAGCAGCTGAGGATTCCACACGTCCTTGCACACGTCGACCTTCCACACGGTCTCCTTGGCACGGTTCTTGCCCTGATGTGGCTCCAGCCGGGAACCGCCCGGGCTGCCGGGCCCTGCGGTCTTGGGCTTGTCGGCGGTGGCGAAGAACAGCCGGTCGTTGTCGGTGCTGGCCCACAGTCCGCCGCCCACTCCCACCCGGCCTTGCGGACCGGCCTTGCCGTAGGCGAAATGCTGCGCGCTCTCGTCATGGACGTTGGTGCGCAGCCGGATGTGCCGCAGCCCCTTGTACCGGTCGGCGTCGAGAGGCCGGTCGGCGTGGAACGCGAGCCGGTCGGCGACCAGTTTCGGGTTGGTCAGCGCCGGGCATTCCGCGCGGAGGTTCTGGGCCAGGGTGAACAGGGCGAGATCCCCGCCGTCACAGGAATCGGCCACGCAGTCGGCGAAGAAGTCCTGGATCTCCGGCTTGTCGAACGTGCGCGGACGGTTCCACCCGGCCAGCTGGACGGAGGCCTGATGGTAGGTGAGCCAGCCGGAATGGGGCAGACGCACCAGGACGTTCGGACGGTCGGGCACGCTCGCCACGGCCAGGGGCATGACGGTCCTGAAGTCACCGGTGCGGCGTACCACCCACAGACCCAGGCACGCCACGTCGGTCAGCGGATGCTCCGTGGTGCCCTGTCGGGCTGGAGGCCTGATCAGGCCGCTCTGCCGGATCAGCAGGTCACCGACCGCCCTGCGGGTGCGCTCGCGCTGGCTCTTCGCGCTCTCTTCCTCAGCGCCGTCTTCGTCTTCGGCGTCGCCGTCCGGCGCGGTCGCGGCAGGCGGCAGCAGGTTCTGGGTGACCGCCCCGCAGGTGGCCGCTCCGGCCCGCACGGTCATCTTCGGGTCATGGTCGAGGGAGGTGAATCCGTCGGCGCCACGCATCTCCACCAGCACGAAGCGGGACGTCACCCCCGGTTCGGGCTGCCCGAGATGCTTGCGCACCTGTACCTGGCGGCTGATGCCGGCGTCCTTGAGCCGGTCGCTGCGCCGTTTGATCTTCTCGTCCAGGTCGAGATCGTCGGCGATCGCGCCCACCGGCTCCACGCGCAGCAGCACCTCGAGTTCGGGCAGGGTGAAGGTCTGCCGCCACGCCTGCACCTGCTCGGGCTGGTCCGCCGCGTCCAGCGGCAGGTCCAGCGCGAGCGCGACGGCGTTCAGCGCCTCGTCGCGCATGGTGGTGGTGTCGCACCACAGGACGATCTCGATCCGGGGCCCGGCGGCCGTGGCGAGTGCGCTGCGGTCGATCCGCAGCAGCTCTTCCGCGGTCGGGCGTACGCGGGTGGGGACCGGCACGCGTACGTGGGGCTCGTCCAGCGCCGCGAAGCCCTTCAGAGCGGGCACCAGCTGGCTGAAGATGCGCCACTTGTCCTTGGCGGAGACGCCGTCACCGACGGCGTGTCCGGTGTTCTTGCCCAGCCCGGGCCGGTAGGGGACACCCGCGATGGGTTCCCGGGGGTGTCCTTCACCGTCCGTCCCGGGCTCCAGGAAGGCCAGCGGGTCGCCCGCCAGCTCGGCGGGATCGGGCAGGAAGCCGAACGAGCCCAGACGCTCCAGCGTGGGCACCAGATCATCAGCCCAGCCCATGAAGCCCTGCTTCTTGCCGGCCGGCCCGCGATGCCAGGCCATGGAAGCGAGCCCGAACGGGCTGCTGGCATCTGCCCAGGGGGAGGGGGAGAACAGGTGCACGCCGATGTTCCGTTTCGCATCGAACACGTTGTACCGGGCCCAGCGGCGCATCCCGACCCGCACGTGCAGCCGCGGCTGTGCCGTCGCTTCCAGGCCCCTGGTCTGCACCGACAGCCGCAGCGTGTAGGACCAGGGATAACGCACCCCTCCCTTGCTCTCGTACACATACGGCGGCCAGGACACCAGCTCGGCCCCGTCCCGGGCCGCCGTACGCCGCCACCGGGTCGTGTGCACTGCCTGGGCCGTCACTCCCTCCTCCTCGCTTTTCCCGGCAGCCATCCCGTCCTCGTCCTCGGGGCCCTCCTCGTTCTCCTCTGCCGCAGGGCCCGATGCCGGCTCGCCGTGGACGACGTGCCAGTCCGTCAGGCACAGGTGCGTGGCCAGCGCGTGCGGGACCAGGGTGTAGTCGGAGCTCTCCGGATCGGCGCCCGGTCCCAGGTTGAGGGTCTTGCGCGTGAACGTCAGGTCTTCGCCGCGGAAGGTCTCCAGGACGGCGGCCAAGGCGGTGAGGTCGATGACCGGGGGGCGCCCACGGCGCTGCGCCAACTGGTTGCGGTGCGTCGCGGCCGCCATCAGCCCGCCCTTGACGAACTCCACCAGCAGGGCGCGGTCCGGTGCCTTCTCGTCCGCGTTCGCCGCCCAGGCCAGCCACATCTCGCCCCGCCGCGCGCGGGCGTCGTGGGTCAGGACCTGCGGCATCAGCGCGGCGATCGCGCCGTTGACCGCCCACAGGGGAATGCCCCGCTTCTCCTCCTCGCTCTCGTCCTCCGCGGTGGCGGGCCGAAAGACCTTTTCCCGCAGGGGCTGCGCCCACGTTGCGGGAAACTCGCACGTCCAGTACCGCGCCAGGCGGTGGTCGGCGAAAGACTCAAGGACGAGAGAGAGGGGCTGCAGAAAGTCATAGCGCACGGTGCTGCTCCACGAGGGTGTGCAGGGACTGCCGAAGGGGCCGGTACAGCGGTGAGGCGATCGCCTCGTCCGGGCCGTCGAGGGCTTCGTCGAGGGCGTCGAGCATGCCGACCAGCATGCTGTCGTCGTGTTTGGGGTCGAAGGCGGCGTCGCAGAAGTACACGTGGGCTGTTGCCCCGCCGCGCAGCATCCGGCCGATGATCTGGTCCAGCGGGACGATGTTCGTCCAGTCCATGGCACGCCGCTGCGCCGAGTGGGCGCCGGTCGCCCGGTACTGCAGGGTGCCCTCCAGCAGGTCGAGCCAGGTGCGGCGGGCCAGTTCGCGGAACATCCTCGCCCGTTCGCCCAGCGCCGTGTCGGGGCCGGCCGAGGGAACGGTGCGGCGGATCTCCTCCACCGCCCACCGGTTCATCGTCTGCACGTGGTAACTGAGGTCTTCGGGGTGCAGGTGCGGACGGACCAGGTAGAACGCGGCCCCCAGCGCGGCGACGTGGTCGTCGTTGAGGATGTTGTGGCCGCGCTCGATGGCCAGCTGGGGCGCGATCAGGATCCACGCGTCCTGCTGCTTGGCCATCGCGTGCACGTTGCCGCGGGCGATGGTCCGCCCGCTCCAGTGATGGCTGCCGGAGTCGTCGTCGGGCACCATCTGCAGAATCTGATCCGCCCATTCGGGCCGCATCCTGATCAGGTGCCGCAGCACTTCCTCGGCCTCCCGGTAGCTGCCCACCAGCAGCAGGACCCGCCGGCGCCCCTCGGGCAGCTCGTCGCGGATCTCCTCCAGGCGGCTCTTGCGCGGCCCGCGCAGGCCCGGCTGCTGCCGGCACAGCCCCGCCAGAAGTTCCCGCAGCGCCTCCAGACGGTCCTGGCCCTGCTTGCCCGACACGGTCACCGCGTACGCGGCCCCGCTGGAGGACTGCATCCTGACCGGCAGGTACGTGAGCATGATCCGCTGGTGCAGGGGCACCCGGTCGCCGGTGCGGGAGGCCAGGATGCCTGCGACGGGGACCTGCACGTCGTAACGCGGAGAGTTCCCCGCCCAGCTGGTGGCCGACAGCAGCAGGCACGCCGGCCCCGCATCCTCCTCGCCGGCCGACTCCTCATACAGGTGCGGGAGGTTGAGCAGCAGCCAGCGGCCGATGCCCGAGCAGCGGAAGAACGACAGGGTACCGATCTGTTCCAGCTCCCCCTCGTGCTCCCGGTACTGGAAACCCAGCAGATTGCCCATGGGGGACTCCGGCACCAGCGGCAGGTACTCCGCGGGCGGACGGTGCACGAGGCTGGATCCCATGGCCTCCAGGCCGGTCTCCATCTCCACTTCCCAGCAGGCGCGGGTCAGCAGGGCGAGCTTCCCCGCCAGCAGCGCGACGACCATGGTGACCTGGAACCGCACGGCCAGCCGTTCCAGCGCCTGCTCCCCGGTGAGCACGACGTCGTCCTGCCCGCGCAGCCACTCCACGAGGTCCTGGGTGACCAGGCCGGGCGGCTGGTAGCCGCGTGCGCTCAGATCACGCAGGAACGCGACGGACGCATCCGCCCCCGCGTAGCGGCCGGCCGGGTCGTCGAGCCACTGGGCGAACACAGCCAGCCACCGCGCACGGCACTCCTCGTCCGAGTCCCACAGCGCCGGCTGCCCCCGCCGCAGGGCGCCGCTCTCCCGCGCCGGCCGCGGGCGGCGGGAGATCTCACCGGCCAGTCCCACCGCCAGCCGCCACTCGTTGAAGTATCCCTGGCCAAGCCATTCCCGCACGTGGCTGTGCTCGGCGAGCAGATTGCGCAGGTGGGTCACCAGCAGTCCGGCCGTGCTGATGTCGAGAGACCAGTCCCGCACCGGTTCGCTGAACAGGTGCTGGCCGCGGGTATGGCGCATGTGCCGCTCGAACAGTGGCCGCACCTCGTCCAGCCAGGCGTCCTCGCCCGGCCCGGCCAGCGACTGCGAGGGGCTGAACGCCTGGTCCCACTGGATCTGCACCCGGTCGGCCTCGTCCACGACGAACGCGTCGCTGCGCTGCCAGGCCAGCTCCAGGTACCGCAGATCGTGCTGCGACAGCTGCTCGGGCACCCGGCAGTGCAGCAGGCTGGCCGGCGTGGCCACCCACACGGCGGCGTCCACCAGCTCCCGCGCGGCCTCGTGCCGCCCGCACACCGGCAGCAGCGAACAGCCCACGGCCGCCTCCCGCTGCTGCTGGTCCGGCCCCTCTCCGCTCCACGGCCGCAGCCGGTGCGAACAGGGGGCGTCCTTCAGTGCCAGCGGCTCGGTCAGCTCAGCCAGGCCCTGCAGGACACATTCGGTGGAGATCCACCGCAGCCGGGGGTCCTCCAGCAGTGCCAGGCCCCGGGCGTGCGCGTCCACCGGGCGGTGGACCTGCTGCAGGTGCCGGCCGCGGTTGGCCGCTCCCAGGATCGGCGCCGCCCTCACCCCGTACCGGCACAGCGCGGTGACCATGTCGAGAACGGACACGACGTCCCCGAGGACCACCGTCAGCGTGTGCCGGCGGTGCGGCTCGGCACACGCCCACACCGCAGCGACCGTGATCAGCGTGGTCTTGCCGACGGCCGGCATGCCCACCACGTGCATCACATCCGCCAGCACCAGCTTCTTCGACTTCCGCAGCCGGCCGTCGCTCTGACGCACCAGCAGATACAAGTCGTCGATCCGCCCGCGCCAGTTGTTGCGCAGGCCCAGCTGCGCGTCCACCGCATCCATCAGGTCGGCGGTCGCCGTCAGCGCCGGCCAGCGCAAGGTCACCTGCTTGCACCGCCGTCCCGCACGATGCCGCCGCGCGGGGGAGGGGCTCATCCCCTCCGGGACCACCACACCGGCGTCCCCGCGCCCCATGCGGTAGCGCACCCCCTCCTCGGCCAGCCGCACCCGCTGCTCACGGTGGGCCGGCAGCGCCGCCAACGCCTGCGCATACACCTGCTCCCGGTCGGACGCCACCGACAACGACTGACGCCGCTCGGGAGGCCGCGACGGGTCTTTCACGTCGAACATCCGCAGCAGCTCCGGCAGCGCCTGATACGCCTGGAGGGCCTTGCCCCACTCGCTCGGACTCTTCAGCTCGCCCACCAGCCACCGCAGCGACGACGACGCCGGCACCGCCCGCTGCCGACGCGTACGGAAGTCGTAGCCGCCCATCAGCGCCCAGGCATCCGAGGCCGCCGCCTGATCCGCCCACGACTCCAGCGCGAACAGCCCGAGTTCCACCGACGCCACCAGCCGCACGTCCACGCGGCCCAGGCCGTTGCTCTTGGCCGCCCGCCGCAGCTTGTGCCCCAGCTTCTTGTACCAGCCACTGCGATCACGGGCCACAGACGACCTCCCCAGCCGTACCCAGATCGGGGCAGGACGCCACCAGATCGTCGTCGCAGACCACCTCGATGTGGGGCTGCGCCTTCAGCGCCTCGCTGCGCTGCGCGAGGATCCTCATGTAGCTGCGGTTGGCTCGCAGCCGGTCGTGCGGAACGACCAGATACCCCTTGCGGTACGCGTGAGGGTCACCGGCGCCCCAGTTCGGGAACGTCTTGATCCGACGGGCCAGCAGATAGGGACTGTGCCAGTCCTTCACGTCCACCCCGATGCTGTAGCCGCCGAGCCATACGGCCACCAGGTCCAGCGCGTCCAGCTTCGGATACAGCACCACCCGAGCCCCCCGTGCCGCCAGCCGCCGCGCGAGATCCAGCTCCGGCCGGCCCGGCAGCGCCACGAACCTCACCAGCTCCGGCTCCAGCCGCCTAGCGCCGCGCGCCTGCACCCGGTCCGGCTCCGGGAGGTCGTGCCGCTGAGCGCACCGCCACACCCGGCACCGCACCCGGCCGTCCGCCCGCGGGACGATCCACTGCCCGCATCCGCCGCACACCGCCACACGCCCGCCGGCCGACGCCTCCGCCGTCACCGGCCCGTAGGACTCCTCCATCCAGGTCGCCCACTGCGGAACATCCAGCACCGCGTTCTTCGCCACCAGGAACTCCTCGGGCCCCAGCACCGCATGCTCGGTGACGAACAGCCGCCACTGCGCATACAACTCCGGCCGCCCCAGCAGGGCCGCCGTGTCCTTGATGTGCTTGACCAGCGCACTCTCGTGGACCTCGGACACCACGTCCCTGGCCGCGACCGCCCACTCCAGACAGAACTCGCTCGGCTCCCCGCCGATCAGGAGCCGCTCCCCGCCCACCTGCGCATCTGGATCGAATTCCAGGGGCCAGGAGTCCAACGGCCGTTCGGCGCACCACACGCCCACCAGATCGGCCACGCCCACGGGAGGGGAGCTGCCTGCCCGCACGCACAAGGCGGCCAGCCGGTCCAGCCCCAGCTGCAGACTCCTGTCATAGGGGTGCTGAAGCCGGCGCACCCCTGCCCAGCCGCGCATTCCTACCAGTCCTGACGCCACCAGGCTCAGGACAACCTCGCCAGCACGGACCGCACTGGCCCGCCCGGAGTACACCGGGCCGAACTGTGTCAGACTCACCCGCCACACGTTAAAGGCCCCCACTGACAGTCACCGCGCAACTCATCAGTAACCCCCAGCGAGCAGCGACAACACCGAACGCACCCGCCCCGGTGGACCCCGTGCGGAAAGTCCCGTGGGTTGACGAAGAGAAATGCGTGCCCTCTTCCGCGTCCTCCTGCGGCACAAGAGCGGCCTGCCGCTGACCACCTACAACAAGGGCCGACTCCACCTCACGGACAGGCGTGCGACCGCCTCGCCCAGGAAGCCCGCATGCCCAAGCCATGAGAGCTCGTCCGCAAGGCCGGTGACATGCCACAGGCGAAGGCCCGCCGTCTCAGTCGCTCGGCCGGAGCAAGACGGCGGGGCTCTCCCAGACGCGTAGATGTCCCGTACCTACTAAACACCAACGCCACGCCACTCTGCAGGCACCAGCGAACTGTTCAACGACGCTGCCACCAGGGGCGTTTAGTCCGGAACATGTGAACTTATCCACGCTCCCCAGGCCTTGGATGAATCGTGTGACCAGTCCCACACTGCGAAGTGTCATCCTCACGGGGCTTTCCGCCGCAGTCCTTGGCCGGAGCACGGTGAAAGGCCCTCTCAGACACGGGAGTTCACGCCATGCATCATTCGCTGCGTCTGCCCACAGGCCGTTGCCGTCAGCCACTCTGTGGCGCGCTGGTCCCACGTCACGGCCAAGCGATCGTCCTGGTGGTCATCCTCCTGTTGACGGTCACAGTGTGTATCGCCGTGCCGAACCCTGCAGTTGCGGCCAGTACCGCAGCCGTTGTCCAAGCGGGAGCCGCCTTGTGGATGGCCTTGCGTCGCCCCAGTGCCTCGACGGCCGACAGCTGATGCCAACGTCAGCATCGCCGGCTCCCCGCCCTCCGGGCGGTGAGCCGGCGCACGGCATCCAGAACATCGTGCAGTGTGTGGAGCGTGCCCAGGCGGGCGATGGCGTGGCGTTCGCTCAGCTCTACGCCGCCTACTGCGACACGGTGTACCGGTACGTCTACTACCGGGTCGGGGGCAAGCCAACCGCTGAGGACCTGACCAGCGAAGTGTTCGTCCGCGCGTACGCGCGCTTGGATACGTTCACCTGGCGGGGGCGGGATTTCGGGGCCTGGTTGGTCACCATTGCCCGCAATCTTGTGGCCGACCACTTCGCCTCAGCGCGCTTCAGACTGGAGGTGACGACCGGCGAGCTCTTGGACGGCAACGAGGTCGAGCGGAGCTCCGAAGACATGGCCGTCGAAGCCTTGCGCGACCGCGGACTGGCCGAAGCGCTCAGCAGGCTTCCCCTTCGCATGCGGCAGGTCACGTGGCTGTGGACACTCGGCGTGCCGACGGCCCATATCGCGCAGCAGCTGGGCATCAGCCCCAGCACGGTCCGGGCCCACCTCTTCCAAGCGCGTCAGCGCCTTGCCGCTGACCCTCTCGTAGTCCAGATCGCCGGCCCCGCAAGATCCTGACCACGCTGCCCCCTTCAACGTGCCGGCCTACAACTCGGATGCCTGCCTCGCCTCATCAGCGACCCGGAACCCAGGCACATGACACGCTGATGGCACCGAGGACTCAGCTGCCGACGGCCGATCTCCCCCGGGAGCCGGCCGGGCCGCCGAAGTCCCTTCGGAATCGGCGAACTCACGGGACATCGCCATGCGCGTCAGGAGCAGCCGCAGCCGGTCGGCCCGCCCCGGCTCCCACGCCGGAAGCAGTGCCCCCGACGCCGGGTCGAGCTGGCCGCGCCACTGCGCGACGCGGTCTCGCACCGATGTCTGCCACCCGTCCCAATCGGCTCCCGGCCGGCTGCTGACCACCGATAGCCGCAACGGGCACCCCCGCGCCTGCAGCCGGCGCGTCAGAGCCGACACCTGATCCTCCGTCCAGGCCAGCACCCGCCGACCCTCCAGCGCGCGCTCCAGCACCGCCACCCCCTCACGCGGCGCGCACGCACCCACCGGAACCCCGCAGCCGCGTGCCCCGGCGAACCGCACCACGATGTCGACCAGGCAGCTGCCCTTCCCGTCAACCGCCGTCACCCGGGTCGCCGCCCAAGGGCGTGCCCGCCCCGACGCAGTCAGGCCCCCCTCCACCCCCTCCACCCACACCACCGCGAGCCGGGGGTCATCCAGCAACCCTTGTGCCCACCGGGCCAATTGCCCACGCCGCTCACCCAACGACGCCTGGAAAGCGGCCACTTCCCGCATCCGCCGGCACATCGGGCACAACCCCCGCCCGTCGCGGGCGACGAGGGGACGGTCGCAACAGGCATTACACCCCTCGCACACATGCGTCTCCTGCGTACGCCTGCCTGCCGCGACCTCCAGCTGTCGCGCGGACGCGGCAGTCGGTCGGCTGGCCTCCACCCGGTACAGCGCCACCACTGCGCGACGCCCGCCGCGGTAGGTGCGCACATGGGCCCCCGCCCGGCCGACCGGCTCCCGGGGGAGATCAGCCGTCAGCAGCTGAGTCCTCGAGGCCATGAACCACGGCACCTGCTCCCAGTCCTCGTACCGCACCGTCATGCCCAACCCTCCAAATATTCACAATCCGTGATGGCCCGGCTGGGAGTGAAGGTATCCCTCAATGAGAGCTGAAGCAACTGTGTGATGTTGGCGCTGAGCAGCGCTTTTAAAGTTTGAAAACTAAGAATCTGCCTCTTGCTGGCAGATCCCCCACTCCAGCCCCGCCCGCAGAAAATCACCCACCGTCACAACCTGATCCGCCAATCGCTCGTACTCAGCCAACCTCTCCTGCGCACCCCGATCCCGCCCCGCCCGGGAGACCACAACTCCCGGATGCCGATCCCGCCAGTCCCGCAACGCGGCCACCGCCCCGCTCGAGACCGACCAGCACCCCGCCGACACCTGACGTGCCGTCACCACAGGAAGCCGAAACGACACAGCCTCCGGATACCCGCCGTCCCGAGCCCCCGGCCACCGCCCCATCTGCCCCGCTCCGTCCTCGACATCCGGCCACTCCCTCAGCCACTGGCGCACCGCCAACTCGTGACGCACCCCGTACAAGGCCAACGAGTCAACCGTGTCCAGCAGCCAACCCCCCTCACGCAACCGTGCCACCTCCGCGCGGCGCCCCGCCCGCACCGCCTCGGCCTCACGTCGGGGCAGACCCGCAACACTCCACCGGGCATCACGCATCAGCTCCCGCCGCCGCGCGCGATGACGCGCCACCACCGCCTCCAGGCGGGACCTCGTCCCCCGGGGCACCTTCACCGTCATCGACGTCAAACCCTCGTCAGCCACATCCCCACACCTACAGCAACACGGCCCCGACACGCCGACTCCACAGCGAACCCGCGTCACGCGTGCCGGGCCCCTCGACCACAAGCCGCCAGCGCATCGCCCCTGGGGCCGTCACGACCTCGCATAGGGTCACACTGATAAAAAGCCAGTGAAATCCTTCCGAGAATTCATACTTAGAGTAAGTTAAACGACTCGCAAATGCGAGGTCGGACGAATGTGACTCGCTCATAATTGGGCCGGAAGACGCCCCTGAATAATCCGCTGCGTGGCTGAAGCGACCGGCGGAACCGGCGGGGCCCCGCCGCCGGATGTCACGGCCCGCATCGAAGATGACGACCGCACGGTCCGTTGCCGTGATCCGGACCGTGCGACAGGGGGACTCAGCGAGAAAGGCCGTGGCCTGACTGGTGGATGACACCTCATCTGCTACCCGTCATCCCCTACGGCTTGACCGAGCACGAACGGAGCCCGGGCGGCGCCGTCACCCTCCCCGCCGGCTTTGGAGCCGCCGGCCCGGATCAGGACCTGGGCAGCGGCAGGCTTGGCGGGTGCGGGTGCGGGTGCGGGTGCGGGTGCGGGTGCGGGTGCCGCAGATGCTGCTCGCCGTCGTAGATGCGCAGCGTGAACGTCTCCGGCTCGGGCCGGTCCGCCTCGCCATACGCGGACAGCACCCGCTCGACTCGCTCCCACCGCCGCCCCAGCGCACCTCCCACCGGCCTTCGACGAGAGCGAGCGCGGCCGCAGAGCCGGTCGCCACATCGACCAGATACACGGCGCCATCGACGGTCGTCATCTGCGCAACCGGCACAGCGCACTGACGGAACCCTGGTCGACACCTGAGCTGAGTCGGAGACTCGTCGGCAATATGCGGCGGCTTTGCCGAGGATCTCGTCGGCGGTCCTCGTGCAGACGTTGTCGTTCCAGTCGGCGAGCCAGTCGCGGACGGCGCGTTCTAGGGCTTGGACGGAACGGTGGATACCTCGTCTCCGTTATGGGTGCGGGCAGGGAGGCGGTCGAAAGCGAGCCGTACAGGGTCCTGCGCCGGGGTGCCTCGACTTCAGGAAAGAGGTGCGGCAGGGCTTGGTTGAGGCCGGTTCGAGGACTGTAGTTCAGTGCCTTGACCGCACGTCGATCAGCGCGGTGACGGTGGGACGGGGCCCTTTCGTCCAGCTGTCCTCGATGGCCTGAGTGACCGTTGAGATGGTGTCCTTCGCCCAGGCTCTTGCGCTGGTGGCAAGGACGATCTCGTTGGCGCTGAGGAGCTGTGCCGCGTGGACGAGCCGGGCCGCCGCCTCCCGGGTGCCTTTCCTGGCTTTGAGGGTGTTGTTGGACTTTGCCTCGCCGATGACGATTCGTCCGTCGATGATCAGGCAGAGATCGAGTTCGATGGCACCCTCGGCGTCAGTGATCTTCAGTTCGGGTGACCACAACACCGACATCGTGTTCTGCTGGAGTAGCCGGGTGGCCAGCAGGGGGACGTCACCATTCTGTAGAAGGAGGTCCCGCACCACCTGGTCGAGGGAGTAGTACCAGTGGGGTTCTGGATCGTTGCTGTACCAGCGGCCGCGGACCAGTGGGCTGGTGTGACCGCATGCTTCGCAGTCGAAGGCTGCCCCGACCTGTTCGATGCGGTAGAAGGCTTCGAAGCGGCACCGGGCGCAGTTGAGGATCAGGCCGCGGCGCAGGACGTTTGTGGTCAGCAGCCGATCCACGAGGTCGCGGGCGGGGCCGAACGTGCTGTCCCCAAGGGTCTTTTCGATGTCTTCCAGTGCGACGTAGCCGATGCCGCGGATGGCGTAGCCGGCCCCGTAGTCACCGTCCCGTTTCTTCCCGGTAGGGAGGAAGGAGTCGAGCACTTTGCGTGCCGGTCCGCGCAGGTCTGCCGCAAGAGCCTCGGGCGAGCCCCACATCTCCGCTGCGATGGCGGCGCGTAGGGCTGCGTCAGAGCGTTCCAGAGTGGCGTCGTGCGCGCGGGCGAGTTCTTCAAACACGCGGTCTGCGGAAGGGAAATGGAGCAGAGGACGAGTGTGTCTGTCTTCTGGTGTGGCGAATCCCATGTTCGCGGAGATGAACGAGACCGAGTGCCGGGCCGTTCGCGCGATGGTCTCGGGGAACCCATTCGTCTCCTGAACAAGACATGAGCCGGGGAGGGCAGCATGTGCGGGGAGGTTGTGGTCGGGAAGCCATACGTCGACGTACCAGTGCAGGTCTGCCCCGAGATGGGCTGCGGCTTGCGGTTCGGGCAGCTGAAGTGACGTAAGAAGTGAAGTGCTTCCGTTTTCGCGGCTGGTCGGGACTCTCTGGGAAATCCGGCGCGCCTCCGGGTCGGCGAGAAGAGCGATGCCCTGGTATCCAGCGAGAGCCGCAGGGGTGACAGCTTCAGCTTTCCGGACGTTGAAGGGCACCTGTGGCCCGTCGCCGACACGCATGGTCATGCCAGTGAACGGAGCATTCAGCTCAGTTGCCAGGTTCTGCAGATCCTCGGGGGAGAGACTGACGCTGGTCAGAAGGATGGGCGGCCTGCGCTGGTCTCCCACAGAGTAAAAGGACCCCAGGGCGCCTCTGACCGCTCGGACGAGCGGATGGTTGTTCGAGAGCAGGCGGGAGGGCATCCACACCGACTGCTGGTAGAGGCGGTCACACAACTGAGCCAGGGCGTGGTCGTCGGCGGTGTCGCCCACGACCCAGACGATGGGCGAGGACGTGTCGATGCGGGTCAGCCGCTTGGTCCAGGCTTCGGAGCGGGTGAAGGGGACGCATGCCATGAACTCGTCGGCTGTCAGGGTGTCCGACGGGCCGCCACCGGTCGCAGAGCGGTAGCGGCTTGCCAGCCTCCAGCCCGTTGCGGGCCGACCGGTGATGGCCAGATGTACGAGTGCCGGCAGGTCCTCTTCCTCCACCGGCAGCTCCACGATGTCAAGCGCGTCCCGGGCGTGCGGGTGCACGGCGCCGATGCGGGACTCCACCATCAGCGCGAGAGCAGGATCCACGCCAGCCAGGTCGAGCGTGAGCAGAGGCTTGCCCGGCAGTGTGGGAACGGTCGCCAACCTTCCCCGCGACGTTCCGCCGTGTTCCACGTGCAGGACGTCTCCCGCTTCGAACCGCTGCTGCGCATGGCGCACCACGCTTTTGAAGGGAGTGCACCAGTCGTTGACCTGAGCGGCAAGCCCTTCCGCTCCCGGGGCCGGAAGCGGCATCGGGCTCAGGCGCTGCCACACCGTGTCGGTGTCCTCGTCCTGCCCTCCGAACCGGGCGACCATCGTGTCGACCACCGACGGATCCACGACCGCCAAGTCGCTCAGCGCCAGCTGCAGCAGTGCGATGTGGTCGGGATCGTGCAGACGCAGTAACGGCAGCAGGACATCGGCCACCGTTGCCTGGGCGGACGGCATGCCGTGCACCGGCAGCACGACGGCGGCTGCTCCGCCCCAGACCCGGGAGGCGGCGGCCACCGCGCCACGCGCCATCGGGATCCAGCTGTCCAGGGTGTAGTAGGCCAAGGCGAGCCGCGGCGCCCGCAGCCGGACATTGACCGGTCGGTATTGCGTCGTTGCCACTGCCTCTCCGTTCATGAGCCCGTCAGGTAGATCCTTCCGCAGACGCTGAGCAACGGGACGATGTTTGGATTTCTCGGCAGCGAACCGCTTGACGTACCACACTCACGTCGGCTGCGGGGGCCACATCAGGCAATGCCCTGAACCCTGACCCGGCGACGGAAGGGGCCGCGTGGCTCTCGTTGCCTCGCCAACAGGCAGGGTCCGGCACGCATGCGGCTTGCCGGGCAGTGGTCAGTTGTCGTCCCGTGCCGGAGGCGTGAGCGGGATGGCGTCAGCCGGGCGGACCAGAACCACGGTGCGGCGGGCCCGGGTAATTGCCACCCGCAGCAGGCGTCGCGCCTCGTCCGTGCGTTTGGCGTCCCACTCTGCGTCGAGGAGCCGGGAACTGTAGGTTCCCTCGACGATGACGACGCCGTCGAATTCCTTGCCCTTCGAACGGTGGATGCTCATCAGGCTGACGTCTGCGGCTTCCTGCTGGGATCCGGTGAGGTACTCCTGGCCCAGGGCACGTCTGATCGCGGCGGCCGCGTCGGCGTAGGAGGTGGCGTCCCAGGCCCCGGCAAGCGTCCAGGCGAGCAGATCGGTCGCTTTGAGCAGGCGCAGCATCCGGACCTGCTTGAACAACTCGTCCAGTTCCGCGGCCCCGGTCAGCAGGGCGCGGGCTTTTTGCCAGTCGGATACGGGCTGTCCGCTGAGCCGGACGCCGGAGTCGTAGGCGTCGGCGAGTATTTTGGCGGTTTTCGCCCTGACGGTCTTTCCGTCGCGGACGGCGGTGATGGCGTTGTCGAGGGTCCGCACTGTGGCCCGGGCGCCGAGGGTGCCGTTGCTGTACTTGATGCGGTAGTAGTCGCCGACGGCCTGCAGCGTGCGGGTGAGGGCCTCTGCGCGGGTCAGGCCCGGCCATTCGAGGACGGACGCGACGACGTAGCCGGCAGCGGCTGAGAGCTCGGCGTCGAACACGAGGTCGTGCTCGACAGCGGGCAGCGCGTGCTCCCCGAGCCTGCCGGCGGTGGCGATCTTGTCCGAGATCCGGCCCAGGAAGGCGTTCTCCCTGGCGAGCACCGCGATCGTGGGCTGCCGACCCAGCTCCTCGGCAAGGTAGCGGCGCAGCGCGGTGACCGCGTAGTGGGCGTACGTTTCGACGGGCGGGCTGCCGTACGCGGTCGGGTATCGGATGGGTTTGACGGCGTCCGGCATGGCGTGGGGGGTGTCGCGCAGGACGGCGTTGGCGTAGTCGAGCAGGCCGCCCGAGGGACTGCGGTGGTTGTCGCCCGACAGGTCGAAGCGCCGCGGCTGTAGATGCTCGACCGCGTAGTGGATGCGTCGGGCATCCACGCCGGGGACGTAGTCGTAGATCCGCTGGTCCGGATCGGCCAGGCAGATCACCCTCGAGTTCGCGCTGAACATCTTCACCGCCCGCCACTGGTCGGTGCTGGTGTCCTGGAACTCGTCGACGATGACGGTCGGATACATGTCCGCGTATAGGTTGCGGACGGCCCTGCTCTTCTCCATCAGGGTGGCGGCCGCGGGGGCGAGCTCGTCGAAGACATACCGGCCCTGGCCGGCCAGCCGGCGACGCTCCTCGGGCCAGTCGCCGTCGAAGTCGGCACGCAGGCGTTTCTCCCGGTCGGGAGTGATGAACGCGGCCGGCACCCCGGTGAGTAGACGTCCGTGGCTGCGCACGAGGTCCATGAAGAAGGCGTGGAAGGTACGGATTTCCAGCAGGTCCTGGGCGCGCTGCGGCAGGACGGCGTTCATGCGCTCGCTGATCTGCAGGACTGCGGCCCGCGAGAAACTCAGGAAGAGCACCCGTTGGCCCGGCTCGAGAGCGTCCAGGTATTCCTTTGTGGCCAGCAGGGCGATGGTGGTCTTGCCGCTGCCCGGCCCGCCCTCGATGAGGAGATGTCCTGGTGCGCGGAGGATCTCCAGGCGCTTGTCGTCAAGCAGCATCCGTTGCACGGCCACCTCCGTCCTGGCTCGGCTCCTCGGCCTCGGGCTCGTCGGCCGACGAGGACGCGCGCAGGTCGAGATCGATGTCGAGGAGGAAGTCCGCAAGGCTCGCCGGCAGGTCGGCCCGGTGCTGGCACAGGCCGACCAGCAGCGCTGCGTAGTCGGGCTTGCGCTTGGTCAGCACCGCGCGGGTCAGTTTCCGGACCGTCTCGTCGGTGTCCTCGGCGCCGAGCGCACCGGCCTCCCGAGGGTAGTCCGGCCGCCCCGCCGCCTCGCCGAGGAACCGGCGCTGGACCGGCACCGGAACCTCTGCGGCCAGCAGCGCCTCCACCCCGCTGTAGGCGATGGGCCGGTAGAGGGTGAAGTCGCCGGTCTTCGCGGCGAGTTCGTCGGCGAACGGTTTGTCGGGGGTGTCGTGGATGCCGTAGACGCGTTTGCCCATCGCCTTGAACAAAGGTGCGAAGAGCGGCACGGACACATCGTTGCCTGCGTCGAAGACACTGACGCCGGCGAGGTCGATGTGCAGGTAGTCCTTCAGCGACGAGTCCTCGGCCTGGTCCAGGACGTCAGAGATGACGGGCATCAGCGCAGCCTCCGTGGCGCCCTCCACGACGAGGACCGCCCGGGCCAGGACCGCCTCGGCGAACTGCCTCCGGTTCTGCGTGTACCGCTTGGGCTTGAATCCGTCGGGGAGGGTGATGCCCGCGCTGGTCATCGCACCCTCCGCGGTGCGGTCCAGGACGACGATCCGGTCCGGAGAGAACCGCTCGATCACATACGGCGAGTGGGACGTCACGATCACCTGCCCCATGTTGCGGACCACGTGATCGACCAGGCGGCGCTGCGCGTGCGGGGGCAGCGCGATCTCCGGCTCCTCCATCGCGAAGATGACGGACTTCTCGCCCTTCAACTCCGCGATATAGGTGAGCAGGGCAAAGACCAGCAAGTTCAACGACCCGGTGCTCAGGCGGTTGAACGGGACGCCATGGGTTCCCGGCTGGGTGGCGATGAACAGACGCAGCACCTCGCGCAGATGCTCACGCGTCAGCTCCGAGACACGCGTGTCCACCGGATCGTCCGCCGAGGCCAGCGCGAGGAACTTCGCCACGCGGTCCCGCACCTCGCTCTGGATCTTGACGAAGCCCGAGCCGCCCGTGGCCACGGCAACCGACGCCACATCGGCCAGAGCCTTCTCCCACAACGGCCCCTGCGCCGTCTCCGCCTCCAAGCGCACGATCGTGTCCAGCAGCGATCCCCGCTGAAATGTCAACGCCCGGTTCCCCGTGCGGTTGGGCCGCAGATACAGAAAGCCGCACAGCCGCTTGTCGTCCCGCTTGAACGGGACCAGACCGGCTCCCAGCCCGGTCAGCTCCCCGAAAAGATCATCGGCTTCACGCGTCGGGTGAGCAAAGAACGTCCCCCCGACAAAATCATCCTCCTCGGGATCGAAGCGTCCCAGGAACACCACCGGCAGAGCCCACTCGCCGGTTTCGGCGTCCGCCACCGCCGCAGGAACGGTATCCATGAAGTCCTGCACACGCTCGTCCCACCGCCTCAGATGAGGACCGAACCGGCGCTGCGCCTCGGCAGACAGATCAGTCAGCACCGCCTCGATGCGGACCTCGGGGAGTTCTCCCTGGACCTCCTGGTAGCGCGCCGCGTAGAAGTCGAACTCGTCGATGACGGGCCGACGCAGCATGCGCTCAGGCCCTAGGACGAGATCGAGGGCCTCGCAGACGGTGGACTTGCCGACGCTGTTGGCGCCCACCAGCAACGACTGGTCGTCCAGCAGCACCGTGCCGCTGCTGACTCCCCGGAAATTACGCAGCGTCAGCCGCCGTACCTTCATGCGCCCCGTCTCCCCACGGCCCCAAAGAGGAAGCCGTCCACGGCTCTGCCGTACCGCGGCCCCTCCGCTAACGCCGGCCTTCTCCAATTTTGTCCCCGCATGACCGGCGCAGACAGATTCTAGCCACCGGCATTGCACCGCCCCCTCCCGTTATCTGACGGGCCGAACCAGGAGAGGAAACGAACCTGGCTCAGAACGCGAACCGGCCTGGCGAGCCGCGCCCTTCCACGCGGTGACCCGCCACTCGGGCTCCTCGACGCTGGTCACCGAGGCCTGGCACGGTGGCGGCCTGCGCGAAGACCGCCAAGCCCCTGCGCTGCTGCACAGTGCATCGGCCGTTCGGTGCGGTCTGACATCGGGGTAGATGAGCACACGGTGATGCCGGGCCGGTCTCCAGGGGCGACGGGCATGGACCGATCGAACGGCGCATCGTGCACCGGCAACCTGCCGTGCAGCCTTGGGCCCTGCACAGCTTCTTCCGTAGGTATGCCGCCCGGTACTGCCCCTGTTTCGAAGGCGTCAGCCCGCACTGACGCCTTCGAAACGACGACCTCGTCCGGCAGGCCATACGTCAGTTTCCCTAGGCGTCCTCGATGGCTCCGGCGTTGATCAACGCCACGCGTAGTGCCTCCGCTCGAGGCTGCCGTCGGCCGGGCTCGCGGCATACAGGCTGGCCGCGCGCCAGATGACCCGCCTGCGGCGGTGACCGCCGACAGAGGCGTGGTTGAGGATGATCGCGGCGATGCGCAGGGCGGTGGGGGAGCCGGGGGGAGCGGGCCGCGCGTTGGGCGACGGGGCGGGTGTCCGACAGGCCGGGCTGCCGGTCGATGGTGGCCGTGGTGAGTTCCAGCCAGGTGTCCTGGTCGATGACGTCCGCGGTGGCGAACCGTCCCGCACCAGACAGGGCGCAGGCCGGCAGGCCCGAGTCGACTTCTTGCCGGGCA
The DNA here is from genome assembly GCF_029167005.1 of Streptomyces sp. VNUA24. Classification (NCBI taxonomy): domain Bacteria; kingdom Bacillati; phylum Actinomycetota; class Actinomycetes; order Kitasatosporales; family Streptomycetaceae; genus Streptomyces; species Streptomyces sp. VNUA24. The sequence continues at coordinate 3,860 of NZ_CP119143.1, read as the reverse complement.
GGGCTCCGGAGGACTTCGGCACGCACTTCGCGGGTCGCCTCTCGCAACCGGCCCAGGAGCTGGGACAGGGCGGCGGAGGCCGTTGACATGGGCCGCTTCCGGACGGCCGGGGGAGCCTGGATCAAAGGGATGCCGTGAGGTGGCGTGTCCTGCGATTCGAGCCAAAGCCCACTGTGAGCGAGAGCGTGCCCGGCCTCGGTGGCCTCTGCGCGGGGCGTGTCCGGAACGCCCCAGGGCCCGCCGGTCGGCGGGCGGGCCCTACACACACGCGGTCGGCGTCAGTCGTCGTATCCGGGCGACCCGCCCAGCTCCCAGGTCTTGTCGCCGTCCCCGTCGTTGTTGATGTTGTAGATGATCTTTCCGTCGGCGGTCCACTTGCCTCCGCCGCTGTTCGTCGAGTCCGTGTTCAGGTCGCATTCGCCCGAGATGATGGTGGGTATGTCGCTGGGCTTGAAGGAATCCGCCTCGATCCAGTTGATGCCGCTCCTGAACTCGCAGCTCTCGTACCTCATGAGGGCGTCGCTGCGCTCCAGCCTGAGGCCCAGCAGGAACTTGTCCATCTCGCCGACGACGTAGTTGCCCCCGCCGCTCCAGCTCCCCATCGCGTACGCGTGGTACTTGCCGGTGCTGCTGTTCAGCGACACGCACAACTTGATCTTGAAAGTGACGTTGGAACCCGGGGTGTCGAACGTCTTGCTCTGGTAGTCGCTGTTGCACTTGTCCGGAACGGCCGCCACCGCCGGAGCCACCCCGAACGTCGTCGCGCAGGCCAGCGCGACCCCGCCGGTCAGCGCCGTGGCGCCTGCCCTCTTCAGCCAAGCCATGAGTTCCTCCTGGTTGTGGTGTTCGCTGTCGTGCCGGTCCGTCCCGTTCACCGGCCGGCCCGCCAAGAGTTGCGGAGCCAGCTTCCGGCGACCTTGCGGGAACTTGGAATCAGGAGGCCCGCGGCCTGAGGGCCCCTCGTGCCCCCGCACAGTGCCTCCCCATGTCCCATGGGGCATGGCCTATGCCATACGAGAACTTCACTGCTGCGTTCTCCACGGCCACCACCCGCGCGCCGCGGGGGTTGAGATGCCCGGTGAACCGTTTGATCGTGCCGCCCTTGCCGGCGGCGTCCCTGTCCTCGAACATGACGACGAGCCGACGCCCGGTCTGCTTGATCCAGCCCCGCAGCTTCAGCAGCTCAATCTGCTGGAGGCGCTTGTGCAGGTCGTACTCCCCGCGCTCCATGCGCTGGTCACGGTTAGTCCTCCCGCCAGGCGTCCACGGGAGTACCGTCCGGCCGGATCAGGACCGGGTCGTCGGCGTCGGCGTAGTCGGCCCGCATCCCCGACAGCGGTTCGGTCATGTCGGCCTCCTCGTTCAGAGACCTTGATCGAAGCAAGCGGGTTCGAACGGCGGGCGAAGGGCGGGTGTTCAGCCGCGGCTAGTCCTTGTCCGACCACCAGCGGGCGCCGGCCTTCGACTTCACGTCGCCGATGTCCGCGCACCAGGTGACGCGCTTGCCAGTGTCCGAGGCGCCCGTGGTGGTGCGTGCGCAGGCGCGGATCACGCGGTTCTTGACGGTACCGCCGGAGTGTTTGTACCACTTGGAGTAGATTTTCTGGCCCTTCTTCGTGGCCTTGACGTTGCCGCAGGCGCCCTTCCAGTTGTTGCCCTCGTCGTGGCTGATGTCGACCCACACCTCGTCGCCCTTGCGCACCTTTCCGCTGAGCATTGCCGCGGAGTTGTCGGTGATCTTCCCTGTCGAGAGGATCAGTTCGCGGCCGTACTTCTTGGTTTTGCCGTCGTTGTACCTGTCGTCGCCCTTGCCCTTGTGGCTGCGGATCGTGGGCTTGTCCAGCTGGTTGTAGTCGCACTTGCCGCCCTGCGCCATCGTGCCGATCTCGGTGGCCGCGGCCGTTCCGCCGGCCAGTGTGGCGGTGAGCATGGTGGCCATGGCCGTGACCGTCAGTGTGCGTCGCACTCGTGACATGTGGTTCGTCCCCGTTCGGTTTCTCGTTCGTTCCGTGCCGGACGTTGGTCTGTGCCGACGAGATCAACTGTGCTGTTCCGTTTGGGCCGTGGGCCAGTGATCGCGCGTCTCAACTCGCCATGGGACGTGGGTTACGCCGTTGACCTGGTGCGTTGCAGACGGTTTGGGACGGGCATGGAATGCTGGGCGGAAGTCGGAGCAAGGTGTCACGGGGGTAGAGGCCTTGGACGGGACGCGGGAAGCCAAGGAGTTGGCCGCCGTTCTGGCGGAGCTGAAGAGGCGCAGCGGCCTCAGCTACCAGGAGTTGGGGCGGCGGGTCTTCACCAGCAGTTCCACCCTTCACCGGTACTGCAGCGGCAAGGGGGTGCCGGGCGACTACGACCTCGTCGTCCGTATCGCCAAGGAGTGCGGAGCCGACGCGGACGAACTGAACACGCTGCTGCGACGCTGGCGGGCCGCGACCGGGCAGGAACCGGAACGAGGGGCGGGGCGGGAATCAGGGCAGAGGCCGGCGCCGGCGCCCGTTCGGCGGCGTCCCCTGGGCACGAGGTTCGTCCTGGCCGCCGTCATGGCACTGGTCGTCCTCTGCACCGCCGTCGCGAGCACCCCGTACGAGGCGACGACGACCGTGCCGACGCCGGCCGGGGCGACAAGCTGGGCGCAGGCGCCGAAGCCCGTCGATCCGGAACTGTTCGGCGTGACGATGAACAGCTCCAGCGGGGCCATGCCGTCCTTCCAGACCGGCGCGCTGCGGCTGTGGGACAGCGAGACCCGCTGGGCCCAGGTGGAACCCGTACGCGGGGAGTACGACTGGTCCACGCTCGACCGGCTCCTCGACGGTGCCGAACAGGAGGGCCTGCCCACGTTGTTCGTCTTCGGCGGTACGCCCGCCTGGGCCGCCCCGGAGGCCCGGAAGGCCGCGTATCCGGACGGTTCGCGAGCGGCTCCACCGGACGACCTGGACGACTGGGACGCCTTCGTGCGTGCTCTCGTAGGGCATGCGGGTGCCCGTATCGACGCGTACGAGCTGTGGGTCATGGCGAACCATGAGCACCACTACAACGGCAGCGTCGCCACACTCGTCGAGATGACCCGGCGGGCGAGCCGCATCATCCGGGAGGCCGACGCGGACGCGACCGTGGTGTGCCCCTCGATCACCGAGCTGTGGACAGCCGAGGCACACGAATACCTGCTGCGGTTCGCCGAGGCGGACGGCTACCAGTACTGCGACGCGGCGGGGATCAAGCTGTACCAGCGTCAGGTCACCGACCCGCCGGAGACCATGCTGGAGGCGGTGCGCGATGTCGACCGGACGTTCCAGCGGGCGGGGTACCACCTGCCGCTGTGGAGCACCGGCACCACGCAGACCGTGACGCTGAACGATCCGCTGCAGGACGACACGGCGGCCGACTACGCGGTCCGCTTCTATCTGACGGGCCTGTACGCCCGGCACCGGGGCCTGGCCCGCATGTACTTCTACGCATGGGGCAACGGCAAGATCCCCCTCGTCCTCCAGGCCGAGGGCCAACCACCCACCAAGGCAGGCCTGTTCGTCGCCCGCCTCCAGCAGTGGCTGGCCCACGCGGATGTCCGCTCCTGCGGCCACGGCCTCCAGATCGCCCTGCCCGAGAACGTCTGGCAGTGCGAGTTCCTCATGCCCGACGAGCACGGCACCCTCCGCAAGGCCCGCATCCGCTGGACCCACACGGGCACGGCCGACACCCCCCTCGGCACCGGCGCCCGCAGCGTCGAGTACCTCGACAGCACCGCCCGCGAAGTCGACGACCGCGAAACGGAACACATCACGGAACGACCGATACTGATCCGGTACGACTGACCGAACCCGAGAGTGCCCCTCCTCCCTCAGGTCGGAACGGCCGCCGCA